>NZ_FNIE01000030.1 GCF_900103985.1 Actinacidiphila guanduensis
GGTGAAGAGGGCGGCGGCGTGGAGGCCGCCGGTGCGGTCGAAGACGGTTTGTGCGGCGCGGAGGCGGTCGGGGAGTGTGCTGAGGAGTTCGGGTGTGATGCGGGGGTTGTGGGGGTCGGGGGTGGGCATGCGGGTGGCGGTGCGGACGGCGTCGAGGCTGGCTTTGCCGCACAGTCCGCAGGAGGAGGTGGTGTAGACGTTGCGTTCGAGGGTGATGTCGGGGACGGGGACGCCGGGGGCGAGGCGGACGTCGACGATGTTGTAGGTGTTGGAGCCGTCGGCTTGGGCGCCGGCGCAGTAGACGACGGAGGCGACCTCGTCGGCTGTGGCGACCACGCCCTCGCTGACCAGGAAGCCTGTGGCGAGTGCGAAGTCGTCCCCCGGGGTGCGCATCGTGATCGCCAACGCCCGCCCGCCCAGCCGGATTTCGAGCGGCTCCTCGGCGACCAGTGTGTCCGCGCGGTGCGAGGCAGCCTCCCCCCGCACCCGCAGCACCCGGCGCCGCTCGGTGACCCGTCCCATCGCGCCTACTCCCTGTTCTGGACGTGCTGGAAGCCGAACCGGCCCTTGACGCACAGGTTTCCGTGCGTGACCGGGTTGTCGTGCGGGGAGGTCACCTTCACGATCTCCTCGCCCTGGACGTGCAGCGTGAGGTTGCACCCCACCCCGCAATAGGCGCAGATGGTCGTCGTCTCGGTCTGCGCGGCCTCGTCCCAGGTGCCGGCCGCGCGCATGTCGAACTCCGTCTTGAAGCTGAGCGCGCCGGTCGGGCAGACCTCGATGCAGTTGCCGCAGTAGACGCACGCGGAGTCGGTGAGCGGGGCGTCGTGCTCCACCGAGATGGTGTTGTCGAAGCCGCGCCCGGCGACCGCGATGGCGAAGGTGTTCTGCCACTGGTCGCCACAGGCGTCCACGCACTTGTAGCACATGATGCACTTGGCGTAGTCGCGCACGTACAGGTCGTTGTCCACCTTGGCTTCGCGGCCGGCCCGGGTCGCCGCCTCGGGACCGAAGCGGTCAGGATCGGCGCCGTACTCCCGGATCCAGCCGGCGACGTGCGGGGTGGTGGACAAGTCGGTGGAGGAGGCGAGGAGTTCGAGGACCAGCTTGCGGCTGTGCCGGACCCGCTCGCTGCCGGTGCGCACCCGCATCCCCGGCTCGACCTTCCGCGAACAGGCAGGAGCCAGGGTGCGCGCGCCCTCCACCTCCACCACGCACACCCGGCACGCGTTCTTCGGGGTGAGGGTGTCGCCGTGGCACAACGTCGGCACCTCGGTGCCCGCCGCGCGGCAGGCGTCCAGCACGGTGGCGCCCTCCGGCGCCCGCACCTCCTGCCCGTCGAGAGTGAACTCCACCAGTCGGCGCGGCAGTTGCAAGGGGATCGCGGTCATCGAACGCCTCCGTCCACAGGGTCGGCGGGTGTGCCCGCCGCCGGGCCGCTGCCGGGCAGCGCGCCCGCGTACACGCCGAGCCGGTCGATCGCCGACTCCACCGCGTTCCACGCCGTCTGGCCGAGGCCGCAGATCGACGCGTCCCGCATCGCGGCCCCCACCTCGCGCAGCAGCGCGATGTCGCCGGCGGCGGCCGCGCCGGTGAGGTCCTTGATCCGGTGCAGCGCCTCCTCTTGGCGCACGGTGCCCACCCGGCACGGCACGCACTGCCCGCACGACTCGTCCCGGAAGAACTCCGCGATCCGCAGCAGGGTGCGCGGCAGCTCCACGGTGTCGTCCAGCAGCAGCACCACGCCGGAGCCGAGGGTGGCGCCGGCCGCGCGGGTGCCCTCGAAGGTGAGCGGGATGTCCAGCTCGTCGGGCCGGACGAAGGCGCCCGCCGCCCCGCCCAGCAGCACCGCCCGCAGCCGCCGCCCCTCGGGCACCCCGCCGGACAGCTCCACCAGCTCGCGCAGCGAGGCCCCGAACGGCAGCTCGTACACCCCCGGCCGCCGGACCGTGCCCGACACGCAGAACAGCTTGGTGCCGGTGGACTGCGCGGTGCCCACGCTCGCGTAGGCGGCCGCCCCGCGCTCCAGGATCGGCAGCACATTCACCAGGGTCTCGACGTTGTTGACCGCCGTCGGCCGGCCGAACAGCCCGCGCTCGACCGGGAACGGCGGCTTGCTGCGCGGCTCCCCGCGCAGCCCCTCGATCGAGTTGAAGATCGCGGTCTCCTCGCCGCAGATGTACGCGCCCGCGCCGCGCCGGATCTCGATGTCGAACGCGTAGCCCTGGCCGAGGACGTCCGGGCCGAGCAGCCCGCGCGCCCTGGCCCGGCCGATCGCGTGCGCCATCCGCCGCAGCGCGCGCGGGTACTCCCCGCGCAGGTAGAGGTAGCCGCGGTGGGCGCCGACCGCGTAGCCCGCGATCGTCATCGCCTCCACCAGCGCGTACGGGTCGCCCTCCATCAGCACCCGGTCCTTGAAGGTGCCCGGCTCGCTCTCGTCCGCGTTGCACACCAGGTAATGGGTGCGCTCGGGGCGGCCCGCGGTGGCCTCCCACTTGCGGCCGGTGGGGAAGGCCGCGCCGCCGCGGCCGACCAGGCCCGCGTCCAGCACCTCGCGGATCACCCCGGCCGGGCCGAGCGCGAACGCCCGGCGCAGGGCGCTGTAGCCGCCTTGCGCCCGGTAGTCGTCGAGGTCGGCCGGGTCCACCCGGCCGATCCGGCGCAGCAGCACCAGGCCGTCCTGCCCGGCCTGCGGTACGGCGGCCGCCGCGGGCGGCTCCTCGGGGGCCGCGCAGGGCGCCACCGCGGCGAGTTCCGCGGTGCCGGCGGTGGCGGGGCCGACGACCGCCGTGCAGTACGGCGCCGTCTCCGCGTCCGCGGACCCCGCGGGGGCGTGGGCGCCGGCCGGGTGGGCGGGGTGGGCCTCGTCGGCTGCTGTGGCGGGGCTTGCTGAGCCTGTCGGGTGCGCCGGACCTGTCAGGCCGGCCCGGTCCACCCGGCCCCTCGGGTCTGCCGGACCCGTCAGGCCTGAACGGTCAACCGGGCCCGTCCGGTACGGCGGGTGCACCGCATCTGTCGTGCCGGCCACGCCTGCCGGGCCCACCGAGCCCGTCAGGTTTGCCGGGTGAGCCGGGTCCACCGGGTCTGCCAGGTCTGCCGCGTCGGTGCCGTGGGCCTGCGGGCCCTGCTCGCCGGCCTGGATCGCCAGGGCGGCGGGGGCCCGCTCGCACAGGCCCAGGCACGGGCTGGGCTGCCAGCGCACCCCGCCGGCGGCGCCGCCGGGCGGGCCGAGCAGCTCCGCCAGGGCGCCGGTCAGCGCCGCCGAGCCGCGGGCCGCGCACGCCAGGTCGGTGCACACGTGCAGCACCCGGGCCGGGCGCGGCCGCAGCGCGAACATCGCGTAGAAGGACGCCACGCCGTAGCCCTCGGCGGGCGGCACCGTCAGCCGGCGGCAGACGTAGTCCAGGGCGCCCTCGCTGATCCACCCGACGCGGTCGTTGACCGCGTGCAGGGCGGGCAGCAGTTGGTCGCGGCGGGCGCGGGCCGCGTGCCCGCCCCGCGCCCACCGCAGCTCCTCGGCGGTGCGCTCCCCGCCCTCCCAGCCGACCTCGGGCGCGCCCAGGCAGGCGTCCACGGCCGCGCGCTCCTCGTCGGTCGGCTTGGCGTCGGTGAACCGCAGGTCCATGCCGCCCTCACCTCGCCCCGGCCGCTATCGGGTCCACCCGCACCGCGGTCGCCTTGTACTCGGCGGTGCCCGCGATCGGGTCGGTGGCCTCGATGGTGAGCACATTGGTGTCCACCTCGTCGGGGAAGTGCATCGTCATGAAGGCGAGGCCCGGCCGCAGTCCCGGATCGATCCACACGGGCGCGCTCACCGTGCCGCGCCGCGAGCTGACCCGCACCACCTCGCCCGCCTGCACCCCGTAGGCCGCCGCGTCCTCCGGCGACAGCTCGATGTTCTCCCCGCGCCGCAGCGGCGAGGCGAACCCCCCTGACTGCACACCGGTGTTGTAGGAGTCCAGCCGCCGGCCGGTGGTGAGCCGCAGCGGGTAGCTCTCGTCCACCACGTCCACCGGCGGGTCGTGCTTGACGATGCCGAACGGCGCGAGCCGGCCGCGCTGTTCGGGCTCCTCGGACCACAACCGCCCGTGCAGGTAGGGCAGTCCGACCTCTTCGGTGCTGGGGCAGGGCCACTGCAGGCCGTGGTGCTCGGCGAGCCGCCCGTACGTCATGCCGTGGTGGTCGGGGGAGACCGAGCGCAGCTCGTCCCACACCTCCTCGGCACCGGCGTACCTCCACTCGTGGCCCAGCCGCGCGGCCAGGTCGCACAGGATGGCGATGTCGTCGCGCGCCTCGCCGGGCGGGGGGACCGCCCTGCGTACCCGCTGCACCCGCCGCTCGCTGTTGGTGACGGTGCCCTCGCTCTCGCACCAGGCGGCCGCCGCGGGTAGCACCACATCGGCCAACTCGGCCGTCCTAGTGAGGAAGATGTCCTGCACGACGAGGTGGTCGAGCATCTGCAGCCGGGCCACGGTGTGGGCGCAGTCGGCCTCCGACTGCGCCGGGTTCTCGCCGATGCAGTAGACCGCCTTCAGCGTGCCGCGCTCGATGGCGTCCAGCATCCGGGTGAGGTTCAGGCCCTGCCGCGGCTGGATGACGGTGTCCCAGCGCGCCTCGAAGCGGGCCCGCACCCCGGGGTCGAGGATGTCCTGGAAGCCGGGCAGCCGGTCCGGGATGGCGCCCATGTCGCCGCCGCCCTGCACGTTGTTCTGCCCGCGCAGCGGCTGCAGGCCCGAGCCGTAGCGGCCGACATGGCCGGTGAGCAGCGCCAGGTTGATCAGCGCGCGCACGTTGTCGGTGGCGTTGTGGTGCTCGGTGATGCCCAACGTCCAGCACATCTGGGCGCGTTCGGCCGTCGCATAGGCGTGCGCCAGCTCCCGGATCGCCTCGGCCGGCACCCCGGTGACCTGTTCGGCCGCGCTCAGCGTCCAGGGTTCGACCTCGCGGGCGAACTCCTCGTAGCCGGTGGTCGCCCGCTCCACGAACGCGGTGTTGACCAGCCCGGCGTGGATGATCTCGCGGGCGACGGCGTGCGCGAGCGGGATGTCGGTGCCGACGTTCGGCCCGAGCCAGCGGTCGGCCCACTCGGCGGTGCTGGTGCGGCGCGGGTCGACGGCGAACATCCGCGCGCCGTTCCTGATCCCCTTGAGCACGTGCTGGAAGAAGATCGGGTGCGCGAAGCGGGCGTTGGAGCCCCACATGACGATCAGGTCGGTGTCCTCCACCTCGCCGTAGGACGAGGTGCCGCCGCCGGAGCCGAACACCGCGGACAGGCCTGCGACGCTGGGCGCGTGGCAGGTGCGGTTGCAGGAGTCCACGTTGTTGGTGCCCATCACCACGCGGGTGAACTTCTGGGCCACGTAGTTCATCTCGTTGGTGGACCGGGCGCAGGAGAACATCCCGAAGGCGTCCGGGCCGTAGTGGCTGCGGACGGCCGCGAAACCGCGGGCTGCGGCGTCCAGCGCCTCCGGCCAGCTCGTCTCGTGCAGCTGCCCGTCCGCGCCGCGGACCATCGGACGGGTGATGCGGGTGTACGGCTCGGCGGGGCGGCGGCGCTTGCGGCGGGTGTCGTTCACTTCAGGCTCCTCGACGTGGTGCGGTTCAGCAGGTCGGCGACCGCGTGGATCGCCCGCAGGGTGGGCACGGCGGTGCCGGTCAGCTCGGCGAGTTCGACCACGGCGGCCAGCAGCACGTCGAGTTCGAGCGGCTTGCCGCGCTCCAGGTCCTGCAGGGTGGAGGTCTTGTGCTCGCCCACCCGCTCGGCCCCGGCCAGCCGGCGCTCGATGGAGATCTGCGGCCGGCTGCCCAACCGCGCGGCGACCTCCAGGGTTTCCCGCATCATCGCGGTGACCAGACCGCGGGCGTCCGGGTGCCGGCAGATCTCCGCCATGGTGGCGCGGGAGAGCGCGCTGATCGGGTTGAACGAGATGTTGCCCAGCAGCTTGATCCAGATGTCGTTCCGCACGTCCGGCTCCACCGGGCACTTCAGCCCGCCGGCCTGCATCGCCTCGCTGAAGTCGAGGCAGCGCCGCGAGACGGTCATGTCCGGCTCGCCGATGGAGAACCGGGTGCCCTCCAAGTGCCGTACGACACCGGGGGCTTCGAGCTCGGTGGCCGCGTACACCACGCAGCCGATGGCCCGCTCCGGCGGCAGTGCTCGCGACACCGATCCGCCGGGGTCCACGCTCTGCAGACGGCGGCCGCTGTGCCGGCCGGGCAGGCCGTGGAAGTACCACCAGGGGATGCCGTTCTGCGCGGCGACCAGGGCGGTGCGCTCGTGCAGCAGGGGAGCGACCAGCGGGCCGCTGGCCGCGTACGCGTTGGCCTTCAGGCCGAGGAACACGTAGTCCACCGGCCCGACCTCCGCCGGGTCGTCCGTGGCGTGCGGCCGCCCCTCGAAGTCCCCCCTCGGGCTCAGCACCCGCACCCCGTGCGAGCGCAGCGCCTCCAAGTGGGCGCCGCGGGCGATCAGATGCACGTCCGCGCCCGCGCGGTGGAGCGCGGCTCCGACATAGGCGCCGATCGCGCCGGCGCCGACAACAGCGACTTTCACAGGCGGCTCTCCGTTCCGGTCGTGGGGAGCTCTTGCGGTCGACAGAATATTGTCTACAGTATTCCCTGACGGCCGGTCAATACGTACGCCCCAGCCGGATGCGGGGCTTTACGGCTCTCCGGCCGCGATGGGCTCCGGGCGCTTTCGTAGGTGGGCTCCGGGCGCTCGAAGAGTGAGGTTTGTCAGGGGCTCGGGGAACTGCGCGACAAGCCACCGACTGGCCTGCGGTCGGGGACGGCGGGGTTGGGGCAGACGCGTATCCGTTCGCCGGAGGCGCTGCTGCCGGTGAACTGGCGAGGCGGAGCAGACGAGTTGCCGGGGCGGCAGCCGTGAGGAAGGAGCCGGACGTGACAGCACCCGTGGAAGCAGAAGCGCAGGGCAAGGGGCGGGCGGGCGGGAAAGGAACCCCCTGGCCGGTGGCCCGCGCACTCGCCGCAACAGCGGCAACCCCGCTCCCCCCGCTCACCGTCCCCCTGAAACGCGCCCGCGGCCGCGTCCTGGCGACCCCCCTGACGGCCCGTCAGCCCCACCCGGCCTTCGACACGGCAGCCATGGACGGCTATGCGGTGCGCGGCGAACCCCCGTGGACCCTGGTGGGAAGCGCCCTCGCCGGAGGCGAGCCCGCCCCGCCCCTGCGCTGCGGCGAAGCCCTGGAGATCGCCACCGGCGCCCCGACCCCGCCCGGCACCACGGCAGTCGTCCCGTACGAGCACGCGACCGTGCGGGCCCGTACGGTGACCCCGCGGCAGCCCGGCACCAGCCGCACTCACATCCGCCACACGGGCGAGGAGTGCCCCGCCGGGCGCGAAGTCCTGCCCCGCGGCACCGTGGTGACCCCGGCGGCGGTGGGCCTGGCCGCCTCCCTCGGCTGCGACAGCCTCACCGTGCACGCCGTCCCGCAGGTCGCCCTGCTGCTCACCGGCGACGAGCTGGCCCGCTCGGGGCTGCCGCCGCACGGCAGGGTGCGCGACGCGCTGGGCCCCCTGCTGCCCGGATTGGTCGAGTGGGCGGGCGGCGCACCGCGCCCGGTGACGTACCTCCCCGACGGCCGCGCCCCGCTCGTCACCGAACTCGCCCGCAGCGCCGGACGGTTCGGGCCGCAGGAGCCCGCGCCCGGGACGGACGTGATCGCGGTGTGCGGCGCCTCCTCACGCGGCCCGGCCGACCATCTGCGGCCCGCCCTGGGGGAGTTGGGCGCCCAGTTGCTGGTCGACTCCGTCGCCTGCCGCCCAGGGCACCCGCAGCTGCTGGCGCAACTCCCGGGCGGCACCTACGTCGTAGGGCTGCCGGGCAACCCGTACGCCGCGCTCGCCGCCGCCATGACGCTGCTCATCCCGCTCCTCGGCACCCTCGCCGGCCGTCCGGCCCCCACCCGCCGCACCGCCCGGCTCGCCCGCCCCTTGCGGACGGACCCGTCGCGCACCTGGCTCGTCCCGGTCGTGGTGGAGGACGGCCTCGCGACCCCCGTCGGCCACGACCACCCGGCCCTGCTCTGGGGCGCCGCCCTCGCCGACGCCCTGGCCGTCCTGCCCCCCGGTGGCGCCGACGACGTCGAACTCCTGCCGCTGCCGCGCTGATCGGCCGTGTCCCGAAGCGGTCCGACCGCCTCGCCGCGGTGGCTCCGGGCGCCGTCGAGCCACCCGGCCGCTGTCGAGCCACCCGGCCGCCGTACCGCAACAGCTGTGGATCGCCCGGGAACTGCGCCGGGGGCGCCGCCCAACGGACTGCGCCCTCCGGCCCATGGATGTCAGCCGACGTTCAGGGTCACCGCGGCGGTGTGCAGGGTGCCGGCGGTCCGGAACTGCAGGAACAGCCGCCAGTTCCCCTTCTTGGGCAGCTCGGCGTGGAAGGACAGGTCCGGGCCGCCGTGGTCACCGTCGACCGTCGTGGTCGGGTGGAGGTGCGCGAAGGCTTCGTCGCCCTCGTGGAAGGCGGTCAGGTGGGCGTAGGTGCCCAGGTAGGGCTGGAGATCGGTGACCGGCCTTGCGCCCTTGGTGATCGTGACGGTCAGCGGGTGCTCCATGCCGGCCATCAGCGCGCCCTTGACGCTCACGGTGTACCCGTCGACCGTCGTCGTGGACGAGGCCGCGGGCAGCGGGGTCCTCGATGCCTGGCCCGGGACGGTGACGGTGCGGGACAGCACGAACGCCGTGCCCTTGCCGGTGCCGCTGCCGGGCGTGAAGGTGGCGAACATCCGCCAGGAGCCCGGCGCGAGAGCGGCCAGGTCCGCGGTCCAGGTGCCGTCCGTGGCCATGGCCGGGTGGAGGTGCTGGAAGCCGGTCAGGTCCGAGCGGATGGCGTAGAAGTGCAGCCGCTCGGTCTGGTCGACCGCGAAATCGGTCACCGGCTTCGCGTCCGGGCCGGTGACCGTGAACCGGTAGGCGGCCTTCCGGCCGGCCGGGAGCGCGGAGTCGGCGCTGGTGAGGCGGTAGCCGTCCTGGGAGTCGGACAGGCCGTCGCCGCCGGCCATGGGTTCCATGCCCGGCATCGAGGCGTCGTGGTGCGCCGAACCGCCCCGTGCCGTGGGCGACATGGAGGTGGCCGACGGCATCGCGCCGTGGTCCATCCCCGGCATCGACGAGTCGTGGCCGGACGAGCCGCCGCAGGCCGCGAGGGTCAGCGCGAGCCCGGCGACGGCCGCGGCCAGAGCATGGCGGCGTACAGCGGGACGGGGGGAACGGGGGTCAGCAGACATGGCAGTTCCGGTCCTTCGGGTGGGCGCGCGCCGCTGCGGCGCGGCGCGGATGCGATCAGGGCGCGTGGCCGGGCCCGGCGCTGCGGCCGGTCCGGCACGGCCCGATCAGGTCCGCGCGACGCCCACCTGGAGCAGGAGGCTGCGGCCGCCCGGCGGCGGTTGCCCGCGCCGCGCCCAGGCGCGTCCGGCCGCGCGTCCGCCCAGGGCCGTAACTGCCAGTACCGCGACGGCGACCAGCAGGGTGTGCGCCGGCAGGAGGAAGCGCGCCCGGGCCGGGGTGGACACGCACATCGCCCCGTGCGCCATCGAGGGCGCCCCGGCGTGTACGGCGGGTGCGGTGAGTGCGGTGCCCGGCCGAGGCATGGCCGGGGACGAGTCGGCCCGCGCGGCCACGGCGGTGGTGCCCTCGCCCTCGCCCTCGCCCATGGACGTGGACATGGGCGCTGCCGCGCCGGGCAAGGCCGTCGGCAGGGCGCCGTGGCACCCTTCCGCGGCAGCGGTGGGGGAGCCGTGCATGAAGAACAGCCCGGCCAGGACCGCGCAGACCATCAGCAGCCGGGCGAAGCCCCGCTCGCCGATCTGCCCGCTCCCTGCCACGGCCCGTCCCTTCCGGTCCCGCCCGACTGGCGTTCCGCTCGTGTTGCGTTCTGCTCGTGTCGCGTTCCGCCTGCCCGTCTCGCGTTCCGCCTTGTGCAAGTGGTGGCGCGCTCTCGAAGGCGCGGCCGCTGCGAGGATACCCCGCCCGGGTATCGGCGGCCCGTCCGGCGGGCAACAGTGGTACTCCGCCCGGTCGTTGTGCGGGCGTGGAAAGGGAAGCCCCTTGCAGGAGATGTGAAGAGCGTCACCCGGATGGGTGCTGGGCCGCACAGGATGTACTCAGTAGACTGTAGACGATAGCCAAAAGACAGGTCGAAGCGTCCTGTTCGGGACAGGGGGATGCCATGTTGTCCACGGGACTGCCGCAGGGCACCGTGCCGAAGCTGGAGCGGCCGGGCCCGCTGCGCGAGCGGGTGTACGACGCGCTGCTCGAACTCATCACCTCGCGTGCCCTCCGCCCGGGGCAGCACCTGGTGGAGACCGAGCTCGCCGGGCACCTGGGGGTCTCGCGGCAGCCCGTGCGCGAGGCGCTGCAGCGGCTGAGCACGGAGGGGTGGGTCGATCTGCGCCCGGCGCAGGGCGCGTTCGTGCACGAGCCCACCGAGGAGGAGGCCGACCAGTTGCTGGTGGTCCGCGCGCTGCTGGAGACCGAGGCCGCCCGCCTCGCCGCCGGGAACGCGTCGGGGCGCGGCATACAGCGGCTCAAGGACCTCTGCGCGGTCGGTGAGGACGCCGTCCGGGAGGACGACGTGGACGCGGTGGTCGCCGCCAACGCGGCCTTCCATGCCGAGGTGATGTCCCAGGCGGGCAACGCGGTGCTCGCCGAACTCGCCGCGCAGGTGGACCAGCGGGTCCGCTGGTATTACACGCCGGTCGCCCGCAGTCGCGGCATGCAGTCCTGGGAGGAGCACCGCGAGCTGATAGACGCGGTCGCCTCGCAGGACGAAGCGGCGGCCACCCGGATCATGCGCGCCCACACCGAGCACACCCGCGCCTCCTACCACGAGCGCGCCGACCGTGCGGAGGCCGACGCGTAGGCCGTCGCGGGCACGGCCACCGGCGGACCTCGCGCTCTTAACGGCCGCATCGGTGGGCGCGCGGCGCCGAAGGGGTCGGGCACGCGTCCGACACGCCTGCAACCGGCCTGCGGCAGCATGTCCCGCCTGCCGAGCCGGTCAGGGCGTTGCTTCTCGGGGCACCGTGTTCGTAGGGTGCCCTGCCGATCCGGGCGTTGCTCGGCGGCCGGCCGGTCTCGGCCCGGCCGGCCGCGTGCGTCACGTCAGTTCGGGGCTGATCTGCTGGGGGTCGGGTTCGGAGGTCTTGCCGGTGCGGCGGCCCGGCTGGTGGAGCAGCAGGGCCAAGGCGGCGGAGCCGAGGCCGATGAAGCCGGCCAGCAGATAGGCGCCGTGGTAACCCCAGGCGTTGATCACGATGCTGCCCAGGCCGCTGCCGACGAGGCCGCTGACGAGTTTGGAGCTGTAGACCACACCGTAGTTGGAGGCGTTGTTGTTCTCACCGAAGTAGTCCGGCACCAGTGCGGCGAACATCGGGAAGAAGCCGCCGCTGCCGAAGCCCGAGACGAAGGCGAAGATCAGGAAGAGCACTTCGTTGCGGGAGTCGCCCGCCCACAGGACGCCGAACTGCGCGAGGCCCTCGATCACGAGCACACCCACCAGGGTCTGCTTGCGGCCGAAGCGGTCCGACACATAGCCGGTCGCGGCGCGCCCCACGCCGTTGACCAGGCTGAGGATGCCGGCCGACGAGGCCGCCACGAGCGGGCCGAAACCGATGTCCTTGGCGAACGGCACCTGGAAGGAGATACCGAAGATCGACACACCGGCGATCATGAGCATGGAGATCCACATCAGCGGGAGCATCCCGGTGCGCAGCGCCTCCCCGGTGCCGTACTGACGGACCGCCGGCGGGTTCTTGCGCAGGGAGGGGTTGGCCTCCTGGTTGCGCGAGAACTCGATGGGGTCCACGTGGCCCGGCCACCAGTTCTTCGGCGGGTCGCGGAAGAACCAGCCGCAGATGATGACGAGCAGCAGGACGTAGAGGCCGACGAGGTCGAGGACCTGGTGGTAGTTGCCGGCGTCGAACATGTAGGTGAAGACGAAGATCAGCGGCACCGAGCCGTAGGCGAAGCCGCCGTTGACGAAGCCGGTGACGCCGCCCTTCTTCTCCGGGTACCACTTGCCGACCATGTTGATGCAGCTCGAGTAGACCATGCCGGAGCCGGTGCCGCCGAGGACGCCGAAGCCGCCGATGGCGACGGCGAGGTTCGGCGCGTGGCTGAGAGCGACGAAGCCCAGTCCCGCCAGCACCGCGCCCGACATGGTGGCGGCCTTGGGGCTGAGCAGCCCCAATTCCCGCAGCCGTCCGGTGGGGTAGGACACGGCGGCCTGGAAGACGGTCCAGATGCCCAGCAGCCAGAAGGTGTTGGTGCTGGTCCAGTGGTGCACCGAGGACAGGGTGTCCTCGGCGGAGCCGAAGGCGTACTCGGCGACGCTGATGCCGAACATGGCGGCCCACGGCAGCCACACCATCAGCGCGCGCGGTGCGCCGAGGATGTCCCGGGGGCTCTCGCCGATCCGGTAGACGCGGCCGTTGGCGTCGGTGACCTCTCTGTACGGTAGCGATTCAGTGGTAGACGTCGTTGTCATCTCACTCCCCTTGCGCGAAGAGACTGGCCAGCGCCCCCTGGACGGATCTCCTGTGTGCTTGCGGGGCGGGACCGGCCGCGCGGCTGCCGCGGCCGGCCCCGTCGTCACTTGTGCAGCGGTGGTGGTGCGCTTGAGCTAGCGGTTCCGGCCCGGCGAGCCGAGCAGGCCGGCTGCCCGGGCCCAGCGGTACTTCGCGCCGAGGGCCGCGACCGGCTCCTCGGTGCTGTAGGGGTAGGCGACCACGCCGTGCTCGAAGAGGTAGGCGGCGGCCTGCTCCACCTCGGTGTCGCCCGCCAGGGAGGCCACCACCGGTTTCTCGATGCCCTTGGCCTTGGCCTCGGCGACCACCCGGGCGGTGAGTTCGGCGAAGACCATGGGCGGGGTGACGATGGTGTGCCAGTAGCCCAGCACCAGGGCGTGCACCCGCGGGTCCTCCAGGCCGAGCCGGATCGTCGCCTCGTAGGTGGCGGGCGGTTCGCCGCCGGTGATGTCGATCGGGTTGCCGGCGGCGCCGAAGGGCGGGATGTAGCGCATGAAGGCGGCGTCGAGGTCCGGCGGGATCTCCATCAGGGTCAGCCCGTTGTCGACACAGGCGTCCGAGAGCAGGACGCCCGAGCCGCCGGCGCCGGTGATGATCACCACGTTGTCGCCCTTGGGTGTGGGCAGCACCGGCAGCGCGCGGGCGTACTCCAGCATGTCCTTCAGCCCCGGCGCCCTGATCACCCCGGCCTGCCGCAGGATGTCGTCGTACACCTTGTCGTCGCCGGCCAGCGCGCCGGTGTGCGACCCGGCCGCCCGTGCCCCGGCGCTGGTGCGCCCGGCCTTCAGCACCACGACCGGCTTCTTCGGCACGGTCGCCCGGGCCGCCGCCACGAACGCCCGCCCGTCCTTGAGGTCTTCCAGGTGCATGGCGATGCAGGAGGTGTGCTCGTCCTCACCGAAGTAGGTGAGCAGGTCGTCCTCGTCGACATCCGACTTGTTGCCGAGGCCCACGATCGCCGAGACACCGGTGCGGGTGGTGCGGGCGAAGCCGAGGATGGCCATGCCGATGCCGCCGGACTGCGAGCTGAGCGCCACCGGGCCCTTCACGTCGTAGGGCGTGCAGAAGGTGGCGCACAGGTCCTGCCAGGTGGAGTAGTAGCCGTAGATGTTCGGGCCGAGCAGCCGGATGCCGTACTCCCGGGCCACGGCGACCACTTCGTCCTGCAGCGCCTGCTCGCCGGTCTCGGCGAAGCCGGAGGGGATGAGCACCGCGGTGGGGATGCCCTTGCGGCCGGCCTCGCGCAGCGCGGCCGCCACGAAGCGGGCCGGGATCGCGAAGACCGCCACGTCCACCTCGCCGGGCACGTCCAGCACCGAGGCGTACGCCTTGCGGCCCGCGATGTCGTCGGCCTTGGGGTTCACCGGGTGGATGTCGCCGGCGAAGCCGCCGTCCACCAGGTTGCGCATCACCGAGTTGCCGATCTTGCCCGCCTCGTTGGAGGCGCCGATCACCGCGACCGAGCGCGGCCGCATCAGCCGGTTCATCGCGGTCAGGATCTCCTCGCGGGAGAACCGCGGCCGCTCCACGGGCGCGCCCTCGGCCAGGATGATCCGGATGTCGGCGGCGAGCGCGCCCTCGGGCGTGGCGATCACCGGGTTGAGGTCCACCTCGGCGATCTCGGGGAAGTCCGTGACCAGCCGCGAGACCCGGCGGATCTGCTCCACCAGCGCCCAGCGGTCCACCGGCGGCGCCCCGCGCACCCCGCGCAGCACCTGCGCGGCCTTGATGGAGTCCAGCATCGAGGCTGCCTCGTCGGTGTCGACCGGGGCGAGGCGGAACGTCACGTCCCGCAGCACCTCGACCAGCACCCCGCCGAGCCCGAAGGCCACCACCTTGCCGAACGTCGGGTCGGTGACCGCCCCGACGATGACCTCCTGGCCGGCCGGCAGCATCTGCTGCACCTGCACCCCGTCGATCCGGGCGGCCGGCGCGTGGGCGCGGACGCTCGCCACGATCCGGTGGAACGCCGCCCGCACCTGGGTGGCCCCCGTCACGCCGACGACCACGCCGCCGGCCTCGGACTTGTGCAGGATGTCCGGTGAGACGATCTTCAGCACCACCGGCCCGTCGAACCGCGCGGCCAGCGCCACCGCCGCGTCCACATCGGCGGCCAGCCCCTCGCCGGGGGTGGCGATGCCGTACGCGTCGGCGACCAGCTTGCCCTCCGGCGCGGTCAGCGCGTTGCGTCCGTCGGCCCGCACCGCCGCCAGCACGGCGGCCACCTGCTCGCGGGCCTGCCGCTCCTCGTCCCGCCGCGAGCGGTCCTGCGCCGGCTCCTGTGCTTGCACGGCCATCGCTCAGATCACCCCGCTCGCCCGCAGTTGCGGCAACTCGTCGGCCGTCAGGCCCAGTTCGGCCACGTAGACCTCCTCGTTGTGCTCGCCGAGCAGCGGCGAGCGGCGGATCGGCACGGCGGAGTCCGACAGCTTCAGCGGGCTGCCGACGGTGATGTACGTGCCGCGCTCGGGGTGGTCGACCTCGACGACGATGCCGTTGGCGCGCAGGCTCGGGTCCTCGATGATCTCCTTGGTCGAAAGGATCGGCCCGCAGGGGATGTTGTGCGCGTTGAGCGCTTCGAGGACCTGCCACTTGGGCAGCGTCGCCGTCCACTCCTCGATCAGCTGGAACATCTTGCCGAGCTTGGGCAGCCGGGCCTCGGGCGTGGCCCACTCGGGGTCGTCGGCCAGTTCGGGCCGGCCGATCAGCGCGGTCAGCGGCTGCCAGCCGACCGGCTGCACGATCACGTACACGTAGTCGTTGGGCCCGCCGGGGGCGCAGCGCACCGCCCAGCCGGGCTGCCCGCCGCCGCTGGCGTTGCCCGAGCGCGGTACCTCGTCGCCGAAGTCCTCGTTCGGGTACTCCGCCAGCGGGCCGTGCGCCAGGCGCTGCTGGTCGCGCAGTTTGACCCGGCACAAGTTGAGCACGGCGTGCTGCATCGCCACGTTGACCCGCTGGCCGCGGCCGGTGCGGGTGCGCTGCAGCAGCGCGGCCAGGATCGCGGCCACCGCGTGCATGCCGGTGCCCGAGTCGCCGATCTGCGCGCCGGTGGCCATCGGCGGCCCGTCCTCGAAGCCGGTGGTGGCCATCGAGCCGCCCATGGCCTGGGCGACCACCTCGTACGCCTTGAACGCGGTGTACGGGCCCTCGCCGAAGCCCTTGATGGAGGCGTAGACGATCCGCGGGTTGATCTCGCGCACCCGCTCCCAGGTGAAGCCCATCCGGTCCACCGCGCCCGGGCCGAAGTTCTCCACCAGTACGTCCGAGCGGCGGATCAGCTCGGTGAGCAGCTCCTTGCCGCGCTCGGTCTTGGTGTTCAGGGTGATGGAGCGCTTGTTGCCGTTGAGCATGGTGAAGTAGAGGCTGTCGGCGCCAGGCACGTCGCGCAGCTGGCGGCGGGTGATGTCGCCGGTGGGGGCCTCCAGCTTGACCACGTCGGCGCCGAGCCAGGCGAGGATCTGGGTGGCCGAGGGGCCGGACTGCACGTGGGTCATGTCCAGCACGCGCACGCCGGCCAACGCGGGTGCCGCGGGCGGGGTTTCAGGAGTCGTGGCTGTCGTGGCTGTCATCGCGCAGCCTCCTCACTTGTACATGGTCTGGTTCATCGTTCCGGGGGCGTAGGCGTCCGGGTCGACCCACACGTTGATCAGCGAGGGCTTGCCGGACTCGCGGGCGCGGCGCAGCGCGGGCGCGATGTCGGCGGGGTCGCGCACCTCCTCGCCGTAACCGCCCAGCATCTGGGCGAACTTGTCGTAGTGGACGTCGCCGAGGGTGTTGCCGACCCGCTCGCGCTCCGGGCCGTATTTCTGGGCCTGGCCGTAACGGATCTGGTTCATCGAGGAGTTGTTGCCGACGATGCCGACGAAGGGCAGGTCGTAGCGGACGAGCGTCTCGAAGTCCCAGCCGGTCAGGGAGAAGGCGCCGTCGCCGAAGAGGGCGACGACCTCCTTGTCGGGGCGGGCCTGCTTGGCGGCCAGGACGAAGGGGATGCCGACGCCGAGGGTGCCCAGCGGGCCGGGGTCCATCCAGTGGCCGGGCGACTTGGGCTGGACGACCTGGCCGGAGAAGGTGACGATGTCGCCGCCGTCGCCGATGTAGACGGAGTCCTCGGTGAGGAAGTCGTTGATCTCGCTGACCAGCCGGTAGGGGTGGATGGGGGAGGCGTCCGAGCGCAGTTGCGGCAGCCGCTTGTCCAGCGCCTTGGCCTCCACCGCGCGCAGTTCGTCCAGCCACTCCTTGCGGCGGGCCGCGCCGCCGTTGATCCGCCCGGAGGCCGCCTCGGTGACGGCGGACAGGATGCGGCCGGGGTCGCCGACGATGCCGAGGTCGATGTCGCGGTTGCGGCCCACGGTGCGGTAGTCCAGGTCGATCTGCACCACCGTCGCGGCCGGTGAGAGCCGCTTGCCGTAGCCCATCCGGAAGTCGAAGGGCGTGCCGACGATGACGATCAGGTCGGCGGCGGAGAACGCGTGCCGCCGGGAGAGCTGGAAGTGGTGCGGGTCGCCGGGCGGCAGGGTGCCGCGGCCCGCGCCGTTCATGTACGCGGGCACGTTGAGGGTGCGGACCAGCTCGATCGCGGCGTCGGTGGCGCGCGAGGTCCACACCTGGGAGCCGAGCAGGATCGCCGGGCGCTCGGCGTGCACGAGCAGGTCGGCCAGGCGCTCGACGTCCTCGGGGTCGCCGGCGCTGCGGGTGGAGGCCCGGTAGTGCCCGGCCTTCGGTACGCGGGCGCGCTCGGCGGGCACCTTGGCGTCCAGTACGTCGCGCGGGATCTCCAGGAAGGACGGTCCGGGGGCGCCGTTGAAGCACTCGCGAAAGGCCATGGAGACCATGTCGGCGGCCCGTGCGGTGTCCGGCACGGTGGCGGCGAACTTGGTGATCGGCGTCATCATGTCGACGTGCGGCAGGTCCTGCAGCGAGCCCATCTTGTGCTGGCTGAGGGCTCCTTGGCCGCCGATCAGCAGCATCGGGCTCTCGGCACGGAAGGCGTTGGCGACGCCGGTGACCGCGTCGGTGGTGCCGGGCCCGGCGGTGACGACCGCGACGCCGGGCCGGCCGGTCAGGCGGGCGTAGCCGTCGGCGGCGTGGGCGGCGACCTGCTCGTGGCGGACGTCCACCACCTCGATGCCCTCGTCGACGCAGCCGTCGTAGATGTCGATGATGTGGCCGCCGCACAGGGTGTAGACGACGTCGACTCCCTCGGCTTTGAGGGCCCTTGCCACGAGGTGGCCGCCGGAGACGAGTTCGGCGGGCTCGCCGTCGGCCTCGCCCGCGGGGGCCGGTGAGGTGGCGGGGGTGGATCGGTGGGACGGGTTCGACATGCGCCGGGTCCTTCCAGGAGACGTGTGGGCGCGGGCCGGTCGCGTATCTGCCCGTGCCTCGCATGCTTCGGCTTCGTACATTGCATACAGGACACGAATACTGTATGCAGTTGTTATCCCGTATCCGCGAGTCGATGTCCAGGGGCGTGCACCGGCTTTCACCGGGTTTCCCCGCGGGACCCCTTCACCGGAAGGCGTGTTGACGATGGATCTGTTCGAGTACCAGGCACACGAACTCTTCGCCCGGCACGGGGTGCCCGTGCTGCCCGCCGAGGTGGCCGACGACCCGGCCCGCGCCCGCGCCGCCGCCCGCCGGCTCGGTGGCGCCGCGGTGGTCAAGGCCCAGGTCAAGACCGGCGGCCGGGGCAAGGCCGGCGGTGTGCGGCTCGCCACCACGATGGACGAGGCCGAGGCGCACGCGGCCGCGATCCTCGGCATGCGCATCAAGGGCCACCAGGTGCGGCGGGTGATGCTCGCCGAACCGGCCGACATCGACGCCGAGTTCTACGTCTCCTACCTGCTGGACCGCACGCACCGCACCTTCCTCGCCATGGCCTCCGCCGAGGGCGGCATGGACATCGAGGAGGTCGCCGCCACCCGCCCGGAGGCCCTGGCCCGCGTCCCGATCGACGCCGAGGAGGGCGTCACCGAGGCCAAGGCGCGCGAGATCGCGGCCGCGGGCGGGCTGCCGGAGGCCGCGGTCCCCGCACTCGTCGCGCTGTGGCGGGTGTTCGTCGCCGAGGACGCGCTGCTGGTGGAGGTCAACCCGCTGGTGCGCACCACCTCCGGCCGCATCGTCGCCCTGGACGGCAAGGTCACCCTCGACGACAACGCGGGCATCCTCCACCCCGACCACGCCGGCTACCAGGACCCGCAGGCCGGCGACCCGCTGGAGGCCGCCGCCCGCGCCAAGGGACTCAACTACGTCAAGCTCGACGGCCGGGTCGGCGTGATCGGCAACGGCGCGGGCCTGGTGATGTCCACCCTCGACGTGGTGGCCCGCTGCGGTGCCGCGCCCGCGAACTTCCTCGACATCGGCGGCGGCGCCTCGGCGGACGTCATGGCCGACGGGCTCGGCATCGTCCTCGGCGACCCGGACGTGCGCGCGGTGTTCGTCAACGTCTTCGGCGGCATCACCGCCTGCGACGCCGTCGCGCAGGGCATCGTGCGGGCGCTGCGCACCCTGGACCCGGCGGTCGTCACCAAGCCGATCGTCGTCCGCCTCGACGGCAACAACGCGCAGGAGGGGCGGGCGATCCTGGCGGCGGCCGCGCACCCCCTGGTCACCCAGCTCGACACCATGGACGGCGCCGCCCGGCGCGCCGCCGAACTTGCCGCCACCGGACCGCAGTTGGCCGCGAGCGGCCAGGGAGGGCACTGACCATGGCGATCTTCCTCGACGGCGGCAGCCGCATCCTCGTGCAGGGCATGACCGGCACCGAGGGCATGAAGCACACCCGGCGGATGCTGGCGGCCGGCAGCGCGGTCGTCGGCGGGGTCAACCCGCGCAAGGCCGGCACCCGTGTCTCCTTCGACTCCCGCGAGGTCCCCGTCTTCGGCTCCGTCGCCGACGGCATGGCCGCCACCGGCGCCGACACCAGCGTGGTGTTCGTGCCGCCGCGGTTCGTCAAGGACGCCGTGGACGAGGCGGTGGACGCCGGGATCGGGCTCGTCGTCGTCATCACCGAGGGCGTGCCCGTCCACGACACCGTCGCCTTCCGGGCCCGCGCCGAAGCCGCCGGCACCCGTCTCATCGGTCCCAACTGCCCCGGCCTGATCAGCCCGGGACGCTCCAACGCCGGCATCATCCCGGCCGACATCACCGAGCCCGGCCGGATCGGGCTGGTCTCGAAGTCCGGCACGCTCACCTACCAACTCATGTACGAGCTGCGGGACATCGGCTTCTCGACCGCCGTCGGCATCGGCGGCGACCCCGTCATCGGCACCACCCACATCGACGCCCTCGCCGCCTTCGAGGCCGACCCCGACACCGAACTCGTCGTCATGATCGGGGAGATCGGCGGCGACGCGGAGGAGCGCGCCGCCGCGTACATCACGGAACACGTCACCAAGCCGGTCGTCGGCTACGTCGCGGGCTTCACCGCCCCCGAGGGCCGGACGATGGGCCACGCGGGAGCGATCGTCTCGGGCTCCTCGGGCACGGCGCAGGCGAAGAAGGAGGCGCTGGAGGCCGCGGGAGTGGCGGTGGGCCGCACCCCGTCGGAGACGGCCAGGCTGGTCCGGGAGCGGCTGGGGGCGCCGGTGCAGGGCACGGCGTAGGGCCGGAGGCTTCGCTCAATGCGTCGGGTACGGCAGTGGGTTCGCCAAGCAGGCTGCGGGGCCGGGCGGGTTGGGGCGTGCGGGGCAAGTCCAGCCTTGAGCGGGTGGGTTGGGTGCTCCGTGGCAAGTCCGGCCGTAAGCGTGCGGGTTGGCGCGCGTGCGGCAAGCCCGGCCCTGAGCGGGCGGGTTGGGTGCTGAGCGGGAAGTTCGGCCGTAAGCGCGCGAGTTGGGGAGCGTGCGGCAAGCCCGGCCTTGAGCGGGTGGGTCGGCGTGTGCGGCACGTCCTGCGCGTCCCAGGTGGGTCGGGGGCCGGGCGGGTAGCCGCGCGGGCCCCGGCCGTCGCTCATCGCGCGGTCTGGCGCAGCGACTCCACCACCGTGTCGCGGAGCCAGCGTTGGGCCGGATCGGCGTCCAGGCGGCTGTGCCAGAGCATGCGGATCGCCACTTCGGGAAGCTCGGCCGGGATGGGGAACCAGCGCAGGCCCAGCGCCGCCGCGTGCTGCTCGGCCAGGCGCCGGGGGACCAGGCCGACGTACGGGCTGGTCGCCACCACCAGCACCGCGACGGCGTACGTGGGCACGATCGCCGCGACCCTGCGCTGCAGGCCCTGCGCCTCCAGCGCCTCGTCCAGGGGACCGCGGGCGCGGCCGCGGCGGGAGGCCGAGACGTGCGGGTGCTCGGTGAGCTGGGCGAGGGTGGGGCGGCGGCGCCGGCCGAGCGGGCTGTCCGCGCGGACGACGCCGACCAGCCGCTCCCGGTAGAGCGGGGCCGAGCGGATGTCGGGCGCGCCCGGTTCGCCGACGCCGATGTCGAGATCGGCGGTGCCGTCCCGCAGCTCCTCCGCGCTCTCGGCGCCCTCGGCCTCGAAGCGCAGCGTCACCCCTGGTGCCTGCCTGGCCGCGGCCTCCACCAGGCCGGCGGCGAGCGTGGCGGCCACCCCGTCGTTGATGCGGATGGTGAAGGTGCGCTCCAGCTCGGCGGGCCGCAGCTCGCGGTCTGCGCTGATCAGCGCGGCGGCCTCGTCCAGCAGGGAGCGCACCCGGGGGGCCGAGCGCAGGGCGAAGGGGGTGGGCACCATGCCGCGGCCCGCGCGCACCAGGATCGGGTCGCCCATGGCCCGCCGCAGCCGGCCCAGCGCGCGGCTGGTCGCGGGGACGGACAGGTGCAGCCGCTCCGAGGCGGCGGTGACGCTGCCCTCGCGCAGCAGGGCGTCGAAGACCCGCAGCAGGTTGAGGTCGAGGTCGGCCATGAGCCCACTTTATTGCTTCGCACGCAACTCTCGCTTGCCGAAGTTGCGTGGCGCACAGCGCCGGCTCATCCGTAGCGTCGTTCCCATGTCCACTACTGCCACGTCCTCCGGTGCGCGCGAGGCCGCCGCGCCCGGGTCCTCACCGCGCGGCCTGCTCGCGGCCATGTGCGCCTGCGTCGTCCTCGTCGTCGGCATGGTCGCCGCCGTCAACCTCGCGGTGCCGATGCTCGCCGCGAGCGGCCTGCACCCGTCGGCCTCCGCGCTCGTGTGGATCGTCGACCTCTACGTCGTCTTCTTCGCCTGCCTGGTGATCCCCGGCGGCGCGGCCGGCGACCGGTTCGGCCGCAAAGGCGTGCTGCTCGTGGGCCTCGTCGTCTTCGCGCTGGGCGCCGCCGTGTCCGCGCTCGCGCCCGATGTCGCCGTGGCGCTCGCCGGCCGGGCCGTCAGCGGGGTCGGCGCCGCCGCCGTCCTGCCCAACACACTCGCCGTCCTCCTGCACGCGGTGCCGCCGCAGCGGCGCCCCGCGACCATCGCCACATGGGCGTCCATGACCGGCATCGGCGGCGTCGTCGGCAACGTCGGGGGCGGTGCGCTGCTGATGAGCGGCTCCTGGCGCTGGCTGTTCGCGGCCGCGGTGCCGCTCGCCCTGCTCCTCGCGGCCGTCGTCCACCGCACCGCGCCCGTCTCGGCCCGGCACGACCGGCGGCTGGACCCGGCCGGCGCGCTGCTGCTCGTCCTGGCCTGCCTGGCGCTGCTGCTCGGCATCGTGCAGGGGCCCGAGGCGGGGTGGGGGAGCGCGGTCGTCGTCGCCGGGTTCGCCTGCGCGGCCGTCCTCTTCACGGTGTGGGTCGTGGTCGAACTACGCGTCGCCCACCCGCTGCTGGACCCGCGGCTGTTCCGGCTGCCGGGGTTGCGCAGCGCGAGCCTCGGCATGACGGCCGTCTTCTTCGGCATGTTCGCGCTCTTCTACGTCAACGCGTCCTTCCTGCAGTACGGCAAGGGGTTCAGCGTGCTGGAGACGGGCTTCGGGATCGTGCCGCTGACGGTGCCGATCATTCTCCTCGGCGGCCGAGTGGGCCGTTTCGCCCGGCGGTTCGGCACGGGCGCGACCACCGCGCTCGCCTTCGCCTTCGTGGGCGGCGGCCTGTTCGGCCTCTCCACCGGCGGCTCCTCGACCCCGTACGCGGTGTACGCACTGTGGCTCGTGGTCACCGGCGTCGGCGTCACCCTCGCGCTGCCCACGCTCTCGGGCGCCATCGCCACGGCCCTGCCTCCCTCCCAGGCGGGCGTGGGCGCTGGACTGCAGGCCACGACAAGGGAGTTCGGCAGCGCGCTGGGTGTCGCGGTGATCGGCACGCTGCTCACCTCCCGCTTCACCTCCCTCCTGCCGCCCTCGTCCTCGTCCCACCCGCACACGGTGGCCCAGGCCCTGGCCACGACCCCGCCCGCCCAGGTCCCCGAGGTCGTCTCGGCCTTCACGACAGCGGCCACCACGTCCCTCCGCACGATCGCCCTGACCGTCCTGGCCCTGGGCGCCCTGGTCACCCTGGAATCAGCCCTCACCACCCACCACCCCCGCCGGAAGCAGCCGCGCTGACAGGCGTGCGGCGCGTGCCTGGCGGCACCGAGGCCGCCACGGCCGTGTGCGCCCCGTGAGGGCGGTCGTCGCCGCCCGTCATGGAGTCATTCGCGTGACGTTGCGCAAGCCCCCGGAAGGGTCCGAGGATCTGCGCCACCGCGTGCCTACAGTCGGATGATCAGGAGGTTCGACCCGAAAGGCGCCGGATCGTGCATTGGCACGCGTACAGCTACAGCGGTGGGGGGCGGCCTTCGGATCGGGAGGCGCGGGATCCGTCGGTGGTCGCGCCGCCGCTGCTCGTCGCGGACTGGGTGCGCAAGCCGCGGAGCATGCTCGTGGGGACCTTCACGGATGTGGACAGCGCCCTGGCGTGGCTGGAGCGCGAGGTGCGGGCCTCGCCGCCCATGGAGCACGGGGTTCCCGTCGAGACCGTGCTCCGGTACGCGCGGGCGCGGCTGGGGGAGGAGCCCGGCGACCAGGTGACGCGGTACTACACCGCGGGCGGATACGTGTGCCGCGACCTCGTACGGTGCCCGCCGCAGGGCCCCTGCCCCGATCCGCCCGGGCGCGAGGGGTGAGACGGCCCCCGCGGAAAAAGGAGTGGAAGCGCGGGGTCCCGCGCGGGCACGCTGGGCCGATGCCGATCAGGGAAGCCGCCGCCGAGGACTGGCCGGACATCTGGCCGTTCTTCCACGAGATCGTCGCCGCGGGCGACACCTTCACCTACCCGGCCGACCTCACCGAGGAGCAGGCGCGCGCGACCTGGATGCTCGCCGCGCCCGACCGCACGGTCGTCGCCGTGGACGAGGCCGGCACCGTGCTCGGGTCGGCGAAGATGAACCGGAACCACCTGGGCAACGCCTCGCACATCGCGTCCGCGAGCTACATGGTCGCCCCGGCGCACTCCGGCCGCGGCGTCGGGCGCGCCCTCGTCACGTACACGCTGGAGTGGGCGCGGGCGGCCGGCTTCCGCGCGATGCAGTTCAACGCGGTGGTGGAGACGAACGAGCCCGCCGTCCACCTCTACCGCTCCCTCGGCTTCGACATCGTCGGCACCCTCCCGGAGGGCTTCCGCCACCCGGCCCGCGGCTACGTCGGCCTGCACATCATGCACCGGGCCCTGTGAGCCGTCGCCGTCGAGCGGCCGAGCCCGGCGTCAGGCCGTGTGCGCGGCCAGCGCGTCGATGAGCTGCGGCCACAGCTCACGCGGACGGTCGTGGCCCATGTCCGGGACGAGCATCAGCCGCGCGCCCGGGATCAGCTCCGCCGTCCGCCGGCCGCCGCTCGGGTCGATCAGCGTGTCGTCCAGGCCGTGGACGACCAGGGTCGGCACCGTGAGGCCGCGCAGCGCCTCGGCGCGGGAACCGGCCAGCACCATCGCCCCCAACTGGCGGGCGGTACCGGCCGGGTGGTGGGCGCGGTCGTAGCCGGCGGCGGCCAGCTCGCGCAGGGCCCGTACGTCACCGTAGCGCTTGGACGCCCACACCAGGTCCCGTTCGGCGGCGGCGATGTAGCCCTCGCGGTCGGCCGGCCGCGGCCGGAACAGCACCGCTTGGGCCTCCGGGCTCGCCCGGCCGTACTCGGGCTCGCCGGTGGAGGACATCATCGAGGTGAGGGTCAGTACGCGTTCGGGGTGCGCGACGGCCATCGTCTGGGCGATCATGCCGCCCATCGAGGAGCCGACGACATGCGCGCGCTCGACGCCGAGGGCGGTGAGCAGGCCGAGGCCGTCGTCGGCCATGTCCCGCAGCGTGTACGGGATCATCGCCAGGGCGGCCGCGATGTCGCCGGAGGTGACGGCCGCGATGAACGCGCCCATGTCGACGGGGTGGTGGTCGAACCTGGTGGACAGCCCGCAGTCGCGGTTGTCGTAACGGACCACATGGCGGCCGCGGTCGGCGAGCGCGCGGCAGAAGTCCTCGTCCCAGGCGATGAGTTGGGCCCCGAAGCCCATCACGAGCAGGACGGTGGGGTCGGCGGGGTCACCGAAGGTCTCGTAGGCGAGTGAGACGTCGGGCGAGACGGCGGTGATCGGCATGAGCGGCAGTATCGCCGTGCGGCCCGCCCCGGCGCACCCGGTTAAAGGCGCCGGTCAGCCGGCCGCTCGGGTACGGGTACGGAGTGCCTGCCCTTCGCCGGGGCGCAGGTGCGGCCGGGGGCCGGAGCGGGCGCCGTCCGCGCGAGGCCGGCCGTGCGGCTTGAACGCGGCACCGTCCTGTCGGCCCGGCCGCCGCGTTCGTACGACCGCCACCCCCGCGCACTCCCGCCACCCGCGTCTGCAGCGCCGCTCACCGGCCGAAGGCGGAGCCGAAGCCCGTACCGTAGCCCGGCCCGTCCGGCGGCAGCGGCGTGCCCAGACCGTCCGAGGTGATCGTCAGCGGGTGGCTCGCGTCCAGGCCCTCGGCGCTGCCGCGCAGCACCGTCACGCTCGGCGGCTGGTCGTGCGGGGCGCCGGTGACGAGGTCGACACGGCCGTCGCCGTCGGTGTCGAGCATCGTCATCGCGGTCGCGTCGCGGCCGGGCAGGAGCTGGGCGGCGGAGGTGGTCAGCCCGTGCGGGCCGCCCCGCAGCACCAGCACCTCGCTCGGCGCGCCCTTGCGCGGCTCGGCGAAGAAGGCGAGGTCCGCGGTACCGTCCCCGTTCACGTCCCCCGCCACCGGCAGCCCGCCGAACCCGTCGGCGACCAGTGCCCCGGGCAGCCCGGCGGTCGCGGCCGTCAGGGTGAGCGGGGTGCGCTTCGCGCCGCCGTACCAGACGGTCAGCCGGCTGCCGTCCTTCGGCGGGCCCGGCTCCTCCTGCTGCGGTCCCAGCTCGTTCGGCAGGCCGACGGCGATGTCGTCGCACCCGTCACCGTCGAAGTCGCCCACGGCCAGGGGCTCGCCGTACGAACTGCCGTAGATGTCCTGGCCCTTGGCGTCCTTCAGCCGGGGGCCGCGGGTGACGCCGGTGGCCGTGCCGTACCAGACGACGGTGGCGCGCGGGGTCGGGGCGATGTCCGTGTACTCGGTGGCCCAGGAGGTGATCAGGTCGCTGCGCCCGTCGCCGTTGATGTCGCCGACTGCCACGACCTGCTCGTCGAGGAAGGGGTCCGCCTTGCCGGCGGGCCGGTCCACGGGCAGGCGCACGGTCGCGGTGCGGGCGGGATTGCCGGAGCGGTCGAAGGGACCGTAGGCGATGGTCTCGGTGAACGGGGAGCTGCCCGTGGTGGCGAGGTCGGCGTGTCCGTCGCCGTCGAAGTCGCCGGTGAAGGGGTGGGCGCCGTGCAGCCGTGCGGGCTTGCCGTCGGCAGTGCCGCCGCTCCACAGCACGAACAGCGTGCTGTAGCCGGCCTGGACGACGAGGTCGGCCTTGCCGTCGCCGTCGAGGTCGGCGGAGGCGGTGGCCGCGCCGAAGTAGGCGCCCTGGCCCGCGGGGCCCTCGCCGATGCCGTTCTGCGTCAGCAGCCGCGCGTGCTTCGGGTCCGGGCCCTGGCTGCCGCCGGGCAGCACGGCGGCGTACCCGGCGTCCCGTACGCCCTGGACGGTGGCGCCGGTGTCGGGGAGGACGAGGTCGGCTCTTCCGGTGCCGCCGAAGTCGTACGGAACGGGCTTGGGGTGCCCGTGAGTCGGGGAGCAGGACACGGCCGGCTGGGCGGACGCGGTCGCGTGACCGCCGCCGGAGCCGTTGGAGCCGCCGGAGCAGCCCGCCACGCCGAGGGAGACCCAGCACACGGTGACCGCGACAGACGCGGCAAGTCGCTTACGCACGTCAACGCAGACTCGGTGGAGCCGCGGATGGTTGCCCCCGCGGCGCGGTTCGTGGGTGTGCTGCCCCCGCCGGGCGTACGAGGTGTGCCCGAGGACGGGCGCCCGGCTATGAGGGTTCGCCTCGGTCCGTGCCCTCGCTCCCGTGCGGTTCGGCCGCGGCCTTGGCGAGCACGTCGTAGCCGACGAACTCGAAGAGGCGGGCGCCGTGGCGCAGGGGGCTCGGTGTTCCGGCGAACCGGTGTGCGCCCACGCCGAAGGTGACGTCCGCCGGGGACAGCCAGCGGCGCTCGAAGTCCCGCGCTTCGAACCACGCGCAGATCTGCGGGACGAGGTCGGGCGCGCCGCGGTGCCGGGTCCAGACGACGGTTGCGCCGGTCCTGCACAGCCGGCTGCACGCGGCGACGGTGCCCTCGATCGCGCGGTCGGTGATGTTGCCGAAGACGCCGCAGATGAGGACGAGGTCCGCGGGTGCCATGCCCTCGTACTGGTCGATGAGTCCGGCGTCGCCGGCCACGACCTCCACGTGGCGCAGGCCGGCCGCTTCGGCCCGCTCCCTCGCGGCCGCCACGTTGCGCGGGTCCAACTCGACCAGCCGCGCCCGTACGTCGTCGCGGCGGGGGTGCCGGGCCAGAACGGGCAGGAGATCGCGCCCCTCCCCGGCGCAGAGGCTGATCACCTTCAACTCGCCCTCCGGTGCCTCCGACAGAGCGGTGTCGATCCGCGCCTGCACGGTTCGCAACCGCCGCGCCAGCCAGGAGTCCGCCAGGTCGTACTGCTCGTGCCACCTGCTCCAGTCCATCCACGAAGGGTAGGCCCGGACTTGGCAGGTCGTCCCTTCGATTCTGCTGTGTGCGGCATGCCATGATCGGCTGTGTACGGAGCCGACCGACTGGAGGGACACCATGCCCGCCTACGCCATAGCGCACCTGCAAGAGGCCACTCTGGTCCCCGAGATCGTCGAGTACATCGAGCGCATCAGCGCCACCTTCGAGCCGTACGGCGGCCGATTCCTCGTGCACGCGACACCGCACGAGGTGAAGGAGGGCAGCTGGCCCGGGCACGTCGTGGTGATCGGCTTCCCCGGAATCGCCGAGGCGCGGGCCTGGTGGGACTCACCCGCCTACCAGGAGATCGCCCCCCTGCGCTCGCGGCACATCGAAGGCGACATCATCCTGGTCGAGGGTGTCCCCGAGGGCTACGACGCGGCTGCCACGGCCAAGGCGATGCGGGCGACCCTGCCTGCCGAGTAGCCCAGGTCCGGGCCCGGCGTCCCGGTGCGCTGGGCCCGCACAGGTCGAAGGCGGTGCCGCACGACGACCGAAGCGACCGCGAGCGGTCCCTTGACGCCTTGGGAGCGGCGCTCGACCGCGCCCCTCGTGGCGGACCAGGACGCGGCCTCGCTGTCACTGCGCCGAGGGGCGGGGCTGCCGCGCGGCCGTCGCCGGTCAGTGGATGTCGACGGTGACCGGGTGGACGTGGTCGGAGGGCGTCGGGTCCGGTGGGGCGCCGCCTTCGCCGAACCGGACCAGGGCGAGTGCGCCGAGGACGGCGAGGCCGTAGCCCGCCACGCCGAGCGGGGCGAGGCCGGGGCGGGTGCGGTCGCCGAGTGCCACCACGCCCACGATCGCCGGGCCGAACGTCTCGCCGAGCACCATGGCCGCAGTGGCGATGGTCACCGAGCCGTGTTGCAGGGCCGAGGTGAGCAGCAGGAAGCCCGCGCCGCCGGCCAGCAGCAGGGCGTACGTCGCCGGGTCGGTCACGATCGCGCCGGGCGACAGATGGGGGATGAGGCGTACCGCCAGCGTCACCACGCCGAAGCCCAGGCCCGCGCCCAGCCCGAGAGCGGCCGACCGCACCCGAAGGCCCGGCAGCCGGCCCGCGG
>NZ_FNIE01000031.1 GCF_900103985.1 Actinacidiphila guanduensis
ACCATTGCCGGCAGCAGCGCTCGATCCAGTCGGACAGCTCCCAAGAAGTTCAGGTTGAGTTCCGCCAGCCAGTGCGCCTCAGTCGCTGCCGCGAACCCGCCAGGTGGGGTTGACGACCCTCCGACAACGTGCACCAGGATGTCCAGCGCACCTCCCTCAGAGATCTTGGACACCACAACCTCTGCACCACCCACCGTGGAAGTGTCCGCCTCGATGAATCGGTCGGGGCGCTCGTAGCCGCCGGGCATAGTGCGTGCCGTGGTCCACACGTCGGCACCCATCTCTCGCAGTCTCTCCACGACGGCCTTGCCCGAGCCCTTCGAACCGCCCGTGACCAGCGCCCTGCGACCGTCGAGACGATCGCGATCTGTACCGGACATTTTTCTCTCCACTGAAGATCGAGGTGGTGCGGATTCGGTCAGGCCGGATGGTTGGCGATGACGAGTTCGGCGATGCCGTCGTCCTGCAGCGCGAAACGGTAGTCAAGCTCGGCGACGCCACCAGGGAAGGTGCCCTCGAGCCGCACGGTTACCACCCAATGGGCGTCATCGACGCGGTGAGCGCCGATCTGCTCGGTCGTGTATTCGAACTCGGACCCGGCGTCCCGCAGGAACGCGTAGGTCTCCTCTCGGCCGCGGAAGGTCTCGTCCTGGTCGACGATCACCGCATCCTCGGCGAGGAACGACGAGGCGGTGTCGGCGTCGCGGACGATGTGGGCGGCGAAGAACTCGCGCACGGTGGTCGGGAGCAGATCGGACGGGAGATCGGTGTGCTGTGTCATGAGCCCACCGTGTGACCTCGCGGCGAGGGAGGGTCAAGCCGTGGACTCTCCCCCAAGGGGAGCGTTTAGATTGACGGAATGCTGACCATCGGGGAGTTCTCGCGACTGACCCACTTGAGTGTGCGGACCCTGCGTCGGTATCACGAGGCGGCCTTGCTGGAACCTGCCGTGGTGGACGAGACCACCGGTTACCGCTACTACGGCGTCGACCAAATCCCGACCGCGCAGGTCATCCACCGGCTCCGCGAGCTCGACGTCCCCCTGAGCGATGTGCAGCGGATCCTGCGGACCCCCGACCCCGGTGTCCGAGCAGCCCTGGTCACGGACCACCTGCGACGCCTCGAGGACGCGCTCGACCGTACCCGCGCTGCGGTCGTGTCGCTGCGCCGCCTACTCCGGCCCGACCCCGCGCCGATCGACGTCGAGCTGCGTGCGGAGCCCGCCCGGACGGTCGCAGCGGTGGAGGCCGTAGTCGGGCATCGGGACATGGCGACGTGGTTCGCAGGCGCGATGGCCGAACTGGAGGCGGCCGTCGGCGCCGCCGTGACCGGACCGCCGGGCGGCATATACGACAACGCCCTTTTCGAGCAGGAGCGCGGTCACGCGCTCGTCTACCTGCCGACCGCTGCGCCACCTCGCACCGGACGCGTGCACCCCACGGTTCTGCCGGCCGCAGAACTCGCCGTCACCACCCACGTCGGCGAACATGACGGCATCGAGGTCACGTACGGCGAGCTCGGGACCTGGGTGGTGGAGAACGCGATGTCGGTGGCCGGGCCGGTACGGGAGGTCTACGTCGTCGGCCCCCGTGACACAAGCGATCCCGCTGCGTGGCGCACCGAGATCGGCTGGCCGGTCTTCCGTGTCACCTGAAGCGGTCAGTGCGGTGCGGAGTCCTGGAACGACGGGGCGCACACGTTGAGCCTCGCGCTCTCACGAGTTGGAGCACCGAGGCTTGATCAAATAAGCAGAGAGCACTCCTGAACTGCAACGATTGGACTCTTCTGGGGTCCTGTTGGCTGCACGGAATGAGGTACTCCCGGTGGAGAAGCGTATCGGGTCGTACCCGCGTGTCCGGATCGAGAGCGGCGGTCGGACGGTGGTCTCGCAGGCCGGGGGCGTGCTGTTGGTCGAGACCGTACGCAAGGCCGGCTTGGACACCGCGATATCGGCGGCGCTGATGCCGTGGCGGAAGCCGAGGGCCGTCCACGATCCGGGCAAGGTCCTCCTGGACGTGGCCCTGGCGGTCGCCTTGGGCGGTGACTGCCTCGCGGATGCCAGCATGCTCCGGGCGGAGCCGGCTGTGTTCGGGCCGGTGGCCTCCGACCCGACGGTCTCCCGCCTCATCGACACCCTCGCCGCCTCCGAGGAGAAGGCTCTGGCGGCGGTCCGTGCTGCCCGGGCCGAAGCGCGCGCCCGCGTCTGGAAGTTGGCCGGCGAGCGGGCGCCGGATGCGGACGGGGCGGTGACCGTGGACCTCGACGGGGTGCTGGTGATCGCACACTCGGACAAGGAGGACGCCGCACCCACCTGGAAGCGAACCTACGGCCACCACCCGCTGATGGGGTTCGTCGACCACGGGCCGGGCGGTACCGGCGAGCCGGTCGCGGCTCTGCTCAGACCGGGTAACGCGGGCTCGAACACGGCGGACGACCACGTCACCGCCACCCAACTGGCCCTGGCCCAGCTGCCGAAGGAGTACCGGCGCGGGCGCCGGACCCTGATCCGCACCGACTCCGCCGGCGGCACCCACACCTTCGTCGCCTGGCTCGCCCCGCAGGGACGGTGGCTGTCCTACTCCGTCGGCATGACCGTCACCGAGCAGATCCACAACCACGTACTGAAGGTTCCGGCGTCCGCCTGGACGGCGGCCGTCGAGGCAGACGGCGGGATCCGCGACGGCGCCTGGGTTGCCGAACTCACCGGCGACGTCCTGACCGGCTGGCCGAAGGGGATGCGGCTGATCGTCCGCAAGGAACGACCGCACCCCGGTGCCCAGTTGCGGATCACCGATGCGGACGGCCTGCGGCTGACGTGCTTCGCCACCAACACCACCAATCTCCCGATCGCCGAGCTCGAACTGCGTCACCGGCTGCGGGCTCGCGCCGAGGACCGCATCCGAAACGCCCGCGCCACCGGCCTGCGCAACCTGCCCCTGCACCGCACCGCCCAAAACCGCATCTGGCTGGAGATCGTGCAGGTCGCCCTCGACCTGCTGGCCTGGATGCCGATGCTCGCCCTCACCGGCACCGCCCGGCTCTGGGAACCCCGCCGCCTGCGACTCCGCCTGTTCACCGCAGCCGGACAGCTCGTCACCACCGGGCGCAGGCAGATCCTCCGCCTCGCCCGGCACTGGCCCTGGACCGGCGTGATCACCGACGCCCTCAACCAGCTCGCACTCCTGCCGAACCCCGACTGACCAGCAACCTTCACACCCCTACGACAGCAGCCCGCCACCGGAGCAGTGGAACCCGGCGTCACCCCGAGACGAGACCCGGGCCCCCGCCTGTCCACTCGCAATCCACGGCACGAAACGGCCCACCGACTCCGTCGGCGGACCGTCATGAAACTTCGAGGTAAGGGCTACCGGTGTCGACATCCCGATGTCAGGAGAAGCGCACCGACATCACCATTCAAGTTCAGTAGCCATTGCTCCGCAGGAACTCGCACGGTACCAAGCGCGCTCAGAGACTCCGTAGTCCAGAATTCCGGTAGGGCCCCAGATGGCTCCTTCCGCGAGCATGCACCCAAGTCCGCCGGTTCCAACGCACAGGGCTGCCATTGCTGCATCCGCCCCGGCCCCAATGCTGACGTGTAGAGCGTAGCGCCCGATCTTTACTCGGTTGTGCCGCCATCAACGTTTGATGCGATGGTGCCAGTGCCAGACCCACTTTCCTTGAGGTCATAGCAGTTGTTGGGGTTCGCGGAGCAGTAGTCGTCGGCGGTGGCGCTGCCGCCGGAGACGGGGTCGGTCTGGAGGAAGCGGCCGAGGGCGGAGGCGCCCATGGGGGTGGCACCGTGACCGTTTCCGAGAGAAGGACATGCGCCGCCACGGCCGCAGGCCGGCCATCGCCCACTCGACCAGTCGGCGGCTGGTGTGCAGCACGAACAGGACGTCGTGGAATAGCAGTCGGCCCTGATGCCGCGTACGCCCTGGCTGCCGTTCCCTGCGGTCGAACTCGGGCAACACCGTCTCGATCGCGGCCTACAAGTCATTGAGGTTTTCTCAGTGACCGTTTCGCTCGACCGCTCTTCCACCAGCAACCCAACCATGCAGGCCGCTTGACTAAACCCAGACGCTGGGATTCGCCGACTCCGTCGGCAGCCCCTCACGAAGTTCGATGTCAACGTTCGCACGGTTCCCTCTGGCCTCATCAAACCGTGTGGATCCGGCCCGACTGAGCGGCGGATCCACACGGTTTAACAATGCGAAGAAATCGCTAGGGGATCCTCCTGCATTGCCAAGACTCCCCTACGAGTTGAATCACTTCTCTATCATAGTCGCCGAATTTCCACCCATCTTCCAGGAAAAGGGCTCCTACAGCATCTGTAACCGTTCCCCCAGTAGGCGCACAGGATGACTTTCTACCATTCCTCCTTGCGCTTCGATGAGCCGTCTCGATTGCTTTTTCGACACTTGCGCATTCGACTCGATATGCAACCGTCAGTTCCACCTGCTGTCCACCACTGCGTTTCTCCGGTCCGCTGACATCCGACTCGGCGCTTGCAGTCGCATTGGCGAGTGTCAGTCTCTGGAGATCTTCCGGCAGTGACTGAAAATAGGCCTCAAGAAGGCTTTGCAGCGTGCGAGTTTCGTCGGCAACACTGGATGGATCGTCGGCAGCGAAACTGACAAGCAGTGCATGCCGCCGAATTGACTCAGCAACATCATCTGCAAGCCCTAGTGGCGCCTCGGATTGAGTACCACCTGCGGGCGTTTCCATTACTCATCTCCCTTCAGGAGCCAGCGATAATGAAATGTACGAACAATCTCTCCAGCCTTATTTAGCCAGTCTACATGCACGTGATCGGCCTTGCGGCACGGTCCACGATAGAAGCATCGGCCACCGTGCCTGGCATCCTCCCTGGCCTGCCGCTCTGCTTCTTCACGCGATTTGAAAAGGCGCCCCTCATTGACCTTTTTCGGCTTGATTCTATGTGGCAGCGCCCCCGAAACGCTGTAGTGAGTGCAGAAATCAATCCAGCTGCAGTAAAAGTTTGTTGCGCGACGAGCTGTGTGGCGCCAGTGGTGCCAGTGCCAGCCCCATTGGCCGTTGAGGTCGTAGCAGTTGATGGGGTCGGCGGTGCAGTAGTCGTAGGCGTTGGCGCTGCCGCCGGGGACCGGGTCGGTCTGGAGGAAGCGGCCGGTGGTGGGGTCGTAGAGGCGGGCGCCCATGAGGGTGGCGCCGGTGACCGTTTCCGACGAGCGCTGTTTGCCGCCGAGCCAGCCGTAGCGGATGGTGGACGTGCCGGGCTCGGGGTTGCCGAACTCGTCGTAGGCCAAGGCTGTCGGCGCGACGGCGGTGTCGAGCGGGAGGTGCACGGTGACATCGCCGTGAATGTCAGTCAGTTGCAGGACGGTACCGCCCGTCGCCGTGGTGGTGGCGCCAAGTCCTCGTCGATGCCCTGGAAACCCCGGGTGATGCTCCCGTTGCTGTCCTCGCCGGTCCAGTCGGGATCGTCGGAGTCGTAGTGGTTGGTGGTGGTGTCGGTGAGGGTCCAGGTGCCGTCGATGTCGTTGAAGGCTTGGGTGTTGCCGATCCGTTGGGCGACGTCCAGGTTGTAGGTCTGGCTGTTGTCGCCATCGGTGGACTGCTGGACGTAGTCGCACACGTTGGCGCTGGCCGCCGGGGACGGGGTCGATCGACAGGAATTGGCCGAAGGCAGTTCAGCGAAGGCGGATTTGTACAATCGTAGCCATGAGACACGCCAGCGACGATCGGTCCCGTTTCGCAAGACGGCAGGAAGAGCCGCTACCGGAACGCTTGGCTCGAAGCTGGACCTGGGGAGTGAACCCGCTCTCGACATTCCTGCTCTACATCCTGATCGTCCCAGGTCTGGTTGCCCTGGCAACGATAGACGCGGACATCATCTGGTGGGGACGGGTACTTGCAGGAATTGCCGCGCTCATCGTTGTCGCACATGCCGTCCTCGTCATCATAGGCAAACGGCGTATCCGTCGCGGCTCCTCGGAGTAGGGAGATGCGCAGGGGAGCATCGATGAAAATGACGCTCCCCTGCGCGAGCCATACCTCGACTGCGTAACTCAGCCGCTCACATGATTCTCCCCGAACCACCGTATCCGTAGCGATATCCCGGCGCCCAGTACGTGTGGCTGTACCTGACGCGGCTCCTGGTGTGCGCGTAATCAAGGCCTGTCGCAGCCAGACTCACCTCCCAGCCGAAGACGCGAGCACCAACACGTCCAAATCTGCTCCACTTGCTGACGCGTGCCTGTTTGGCCGCGGTGCGGCAGAACCGATTGCAGAATATTCCAAAGACGTGCCCCGTCCACGGGCTTGCAGTGAGCGTTTTCAGTGTGGCGCCTGATCGGGTGACGAGGTGGTGTGGGGTTGGGGGGCGCAACGGGCAGGGCTCCCGTGCCGTTGAGAGAGGTGTTCGACGTCTCAGCTCAGCAGCGCGGGAGCCCTGTTGGTTCCGTATCCTGCCGCACTCGACCTGCCCCACGCCCCGGTCGAGTGGGTCACGATGTTCATCGTCACCCATGAGGGTGACCGGCGGTGCAAACTGCCGCCGCACCAGCGCGCGCTTGTTGCACTGGTGTATCTGCGACGCCACGACACCCTCGCCTGCATCGCGGCGGGCTTCGGGATATCCGTCGGCACCGCACACGCCTACGTCACCGCGGTCACCGAGCTGCTCGCCGAACAGGCGCCGGGACTGCTGAAGTCGCTGCGCGCACACGACCCGGACTTCGTCCTCCTGGACGGCACCCTCGCAGAATGCGACTGCGTCGGCGACGGCAAAGCCGACTACTCCGCGAAGCACAAGCGGCACGGGGTGAACGTGCAAGTCGTCACGGACCCGGCAGGCGAGATCCTTTGGCTGTCGCCGGCTCTGCCGGGCCGGACCCACGACCTGACGGCTACCCGCACCCACAAGATCTTCCGGATCTGCGGCCGGCAAGGCGTCCCGATCCTCTCCGACATGGCCTACATCGGTGCCGGCGACTGGGTCACCACCCCGAAGCGCCGTCCACCAGGCGGCGAACTCACCCTCACCGAGCGGACCACCAACCGGGCCCTGTCCGCAGCACGGGCACCCGTCGAACGAGGTATGGCACGGCTGAAGTCCTGGCAGATCTTCCGCAGATCCCGCATCAGCCCCAACCGCATGACGTCAATCGCCAAAGCCGTCCTCACCCTGAGCAATAGTCAAGAGTTGTGGGTGAGCTGGTTCTTCAGCTCTGTCTGTGGTGGTTGAGGGTGGCCTTCGCGGTGTTGCGGATCCGCTTGGTGCGACCGGCTTCGGCGAGGATCTCGGTGGCCTCGGGGTTCGTCCCGGCGGCAGTCATGAGCTGGAGCCAGTTGGAGGACGTGAGTAGGTCGTCCGGCTGCCAGGGCAGCTTCAGCGTGATGGCGCGGAACAGTGACCACTCCCGCAGACGCTGAACCAGGAAGGGGCGGTCGATCGTGGCCCGGGTCATCGCCTGCACCCACCCTCGTAAGCGGGACCGGGGTAGAGGCTGGCGGCTCGACGATCCAGGTGCCGCAACAAGGCGGACTGGGCCATCGTCCTATTCGGATCAGTGAGCACGCGGCTGACCAGGTCGACCTCGTCCGCGTCGGAGACCTGCTGCAGCTCGTCGAGGTAGGCTGCGAAGCGGACGTGCTCGCCTGGGTTCTGCAGGATGTCGTCGACGTTCATGCGGCCTGCTTCCCACGCTCAACCAGGACACCGTTCTCGAACCGCGCACCGGCCCGGACCAGGGACACCAGGTGGGCTCCGGTGATCGCGCGCCATCGCGCCTGAGCGGACTCGACCAGCTTGAACACCATCGCGAGCGCCGCGGTCGGGCTGCCTGGCGGGTTTCACCGTAGCCGAAGACCGCGAAGAACCGGTTCCGATCCCGGCCGGACTCCTCCCATTCCAGCAGCCAACCCCCAAGGCTGGTAGTCCTGAATTCACAGATTTCAGGCTGAACCTCAGTCTTTCCCAGAGACTCGTTGACAACGCTTTCCCAGGAGGCGGCTGCATGGCTACCCACAGAGATAATTGTGCACCCTTCCCGTTTTTTGCGCGTCCGTATCGGCAGGCCCCTCATGTCGTACTGTGTCCCCGACTTTGTGGTGCAGTCAGAAACATAGAGTTCTCGGCGGCAGCGTGCACTTCCTGTCCGCACCGGACGGCACGTCCAGCGAAAGTCAGATCAAGAGTTTGGACGGCGGCGTCTCGCATTTTTCCATCGCGCGAGGAGATAAACCAGAATGATGCACAGTGGTTCAAAGTAAAGGCGCCACCTATCAGAAACGAGCGCAATAATCAACGCCTCGTAGACGACAACAACAACCGCAGCGGAAGCTATAAAGCGCTTACTCCAGGCGAACGCAAGGTGATTGAATTCATCCTCTTGCGGCTCGTCTCCGTCTTGCATTTTCCTGGTCATCACTTCTTGCTTTCTGTATGGTCGTTCGCGAGCGGGCCTCAGCTTTGCCGCCGAGGCCCGCATGCCATGCGCAGTTACGTCAAAGGCAGTTGCGACGCCCCACTCACCACCTGTAACGGCCTCTGTGTCGACCGTTACCGCTGAAGGCGGAGCGTCCGATCAGGCCGCTAATAAATCCTATCCCGTAGCCCTTTTGGTAACTAGCCATTGCTCCGCGGGAACTCGCATGGTGCCAACCGCGGTGAGAGACTCCGTAGTCCAGAATTCCGGCAGAGCCCCAGATGGCTCCTCCCGCGAGCATGCACCCAAGTCCGCCAGTTCCAACGCACAGGCCTGCCATTGCCGCGCCCGCCCCAACCCCGATGCTGACGTGTAGAGCGTAGCGTCCGATCTTCCCTCGGTTATGCCGCCACCAACGTTTGATGTGATGGTGCCAGTGCCAGCCCCACTGCCCGTTGAGGTCGTAGCAGTTGATGGGGTCTGCGGTGCAGTAGTCGTAGGCGTTGGCGCTGCCGCCGGGGACGGGGTCGGTCTGGAGGAAGCGGCCGAGGGTGGGGTCGTAGAGGCGGGCGCCCATGAGGGTGGCGCCGGTGACGGTTTCCGAGGAGCGTTGTTTGCCGCCGAGCCAGCCGTAGCGGGTGGTGGCTGTGCCGGGTTCGGGGTTGCCGAACTCGTCGTAGGCCAGGGCTGTGGGCGCCACGGTGGTGTCGAGCGGGAGTTGGACGGTGACGTCGCCGTGGATGTCGGTCAGTTGCAGGACGGTTCCGCCCGTGGCGGTGGTGGTGGCGTCGAGGTCGCCGTCGATGCCTTGGACGTCGCGGGTGATGGTGCCGTTGGTGTCCTCGGCGGTCCAGTCGGGGTCGTCGGAGTCGGAGCCGTAGTGGTTGGTCTTGGTG
>NZ_FNIE01000027.1 GCF_900103985.1 Actinacidiphila guanduensis
CTAGTGTCCTGAGTCGTTAATTCGTGTGCAGTATGCGGCGAGGGTGTCGAGGATGTCGTCGGCGGTCTTCGTCCAGACGAACGGCCTTGGGTTCGTGTTCCACTCGTTGATCCAGCCGCGGATGTCCCGTTCGAGTTCGGTGACGCTGCGGTGGGCCGAGCGGCGGAGTTTGCGGCAGGTCAGCTCGGCGAACCAGCGTTCGACGAGGTTGAGCCAGGACGCTGAGGTGGGGGTGAAGTGCAGGTGGAAGCGGGGGTGGCGGAGCAGCCACTTCTTGACCGGCTCGGTCTTGTGGGTGGCGTAGTTGTCCAGGACCAGGTGGAGTTCGAGGTGCTGGGGAACGGCGGCGTCGATGACCTTCAGGAAGCGGAGGAACTCCTGGTGGCGGTGGCGGCGGTAGTGCTGGGCGATGACCGAGCCGGAGGCTATGTCCAGGGCGGCGAACAGGCTGGTCGTGCCGTGCCGGACGTAGTCGTGCGTCATCTTCGCCGGCACGGTGGGCGCCATCGGCAGCACGGGCTGGGTCCGGTCCAGGGCCTGTATCTGTGACTTCTCGTCCACCGCCAGGACCAAGGCGTTCTCGGGCGGGGCGAGGTAGATGCCGACCACGTCGCGGACCTTGGTCACGAACTGCGGGTCGGTCGAGAGCTTCCAGGTCTCCACGATGTGCGGTTTGAGGCCGAACGCCCGCCAGATCCGAGAGACAGCCGACTGCGACATCCCCGCCGCGCCGGCCATCGAACGCGTCGACCAGTGCGAATCACCCGCTGGCGGCGACTGGCCCAAAGTCCTGGCGACCAGGGCCTCGACCTGCTCGTCCGTGATCTTCCGCGGCGCCCCCGCACGCGGCCGGTCCACCAGACCCTCCACCCGGTCCGCGACGAACCGGGACCGCCACTTGCGCACCGTCTCCCTCGAGACACCCAGGTCATCCGCGACCTGCGCGTTCGACAGACCCTCCGCACACGCCAACACGATCCTCGACCGCAGCACCAGCGCCTGAGACGCCGACTGCTTCCGCAACCAGCCCCGCAACACCCTGCGTTCGTGATCGGACAACTCCAACAGCAACGGCTTCGGACCAGGCACCGACCCACCCTACAACCGCAAGCGAACTAATGACTCGGGACACTAGCGGGTGGGACCGGACACCGCCTACCTCCTGGGCGTCAGCACACGCCGCGTCGAGAGACCCGCACGATTGGCCGGCTCCCTCGGGCACGCAGCGGCGTCCGTCGTGCGGGCTCGCACAGCGGACGCCGTCCTTGCGTTCGGTCAGGGTGCCCCGCTCCGCGGGGCCGTGCAGCTATTGCACGACGGACCATATGAAGGTGGCCGTGCCAGAGACTCCCCTCGTGTCGGTGGCTGTGACCGTGACGGTGTAGGTGCCGAGTGTGTCACTGGTGCCGGAGAGGGTGCCGTTCGACGCAATCGTGATGCCCGGCGGCAGTCCGGCGGCGGTGAAAGTGAGAGTCTGCGCGGCGTCGGAGTCGACGGCCTGCACGGCGAAGGAGACGGCTTTGCCTTTCGGGCTGCTGTAGCCGAAGGGGTTGACGACGCCGACGGTCTCCGCGCCTGCCACACCCGAGTTCGGTGTCACATTCGCGCTGACCGCTGTGTTCGCCAGCGAGACTCCAGCCGCCGACGCTCCGGCGGCAACCTGGCCGGTCAGTTGGTGGGCCAGGCTGGTCGAGCCGGTCAGTGGCAGGCTGTTGGAGGAGTCCCCCACCTTGATGGAGTACGTGCCCGCCGGGGCTTCCCACTGGTTGTCGGTGGTCGACCAGGAAGCCAGGTCGTGGATGGTCAACGGGAAGGTGACGGTGGTGCTCTCCCCCGGGTCGAGGCTCACCCGCTGGAAGCCCCTCAACTGCTCCGGCGGGTCCTGGCCAGCCGCCGGGTCCCCGACGTACAACTGGGCCACGTCCGCGCCGGCAACCGTTCCGGTGTTGGTCACCGTCGCCGTTGCCGTGGCCTTTCCGTCCGCGTCGAAGGCGCTGACATTGAGGTTGGAGAAGGAGAACCGCGTGTAGGACAGTCCGAAACCGAACGGGAACGCGGGGGTGATGTCCTGTGACTGGTACCAGCGGTAGCCGATGTTCACGCCTTCGCTGAAGCTCACTCCGGAGGCGTTGCCGGGCCACTGGGCGGTGGTGCTCGCCGGTACCTGGCTCAGGCTGCTGGGAAAGCTCACCGGCAGCTTGCCCGATGGGTTGGCCTTGCCGAAGATCAGTGCGGCGATCGCCGCTCCGCTTTCCTGGCCGCCGTACCAGTTCTCGAACACGCCGGCGACGTTGTTCAGCCACGGCATCACCACGGGCGAGCCGCTGTTGATCACCACGACGGTGTTCGGGTTCGCCGCGGCCACGTTGGAGATCAGCGTCTCGTCGGTGCTGGACAGGTTGAGTGTGGTCAGGTCGGTCTCTTCGCCCTCGGGAGCGTTGACGAAGACCACTGCGTCGGTGGCGGCCCTCGCCGAGGCGACGGCCTGGGGGATGTTCGCGGTCCCGTTGTCGTTGCCCGCAGTGTAAGTGACGTGCACGTTCGGGCCGGCGGCGTTCTGGATGCCGGTGATCGGCCAGATCGTGTTGGAGCTGGTGACTGTGCCGCTGCCACCACCGGCCAGCTCGACCCCTGCGCCGCCGTCGGTGCCGATCACCGCGATCGATTCGTTGCCGTTCGGATTGAGCGGCAGCACGCCGTTGTCCTTCAGAAGGACCGTGCCCTCCTCGCTCAGTTGCAACGCTGTCTGCTGGTGCGCGGCGGAGGTAACGGTGGCGGACAGCGAGCCGGTCTGGGGGTTGTCGAACATGCCGAAAGCGAACATTTGGGTGAGGATCCTGGCAACGTTGGCGTTGAGCGTCTCCTGGTTCAAAGTGCCGGCAGACAGTGCCGAGGACAGCGCGTCGGCGTCGGAGAACGGCATGGCCACGTCCATGCCCGCGACTGTGGACGGGACGCTTGAGTAGTCAGCTCCCCAGTCAGAGGTGATGAAACCGCCGTAGTTGGCCTGCGCGTCGAGTCCCTTCAGCTGGATGTCGGCGTTCTGGCACGAGGCGGCGCCGTTGACCACGGCGTAGGAGCACATCATCGAGGCCGGGGCGGACGTCGCGACAGCGGACTGGAAGGGCGCCAGGTACAGTTCCTGGAGCGCTTTCTCACTGACCGACTCGTTGTTGCTGCCGTTCGGGTACTGCTCCTGGTCGTAGGCCGCGGTGTGCTTGACCATGGCCATCACCCCCTGGCTCTGCAGGCCCTGCACCTCGGCTGAGGTGATCCGCCCGGCCAGGTACGGGTCCTCGCCGTAGGTCTCGTAGGTTCGGCCCCAGCGCGGGTCGCGCACAAGATTGGCAGTCGGGCCGAGCGAGACATTCACGCCCTTGCCAGCGAACTCGTTCCCGATTGCCGCCCCTTCCTGCTGGATGAGCGCCGGGTCCCAGGTCGCAGCCGCGTTCTCGCCATCCGGGAACGCCGTGACACCGCCTGTTCCGTCACCGACCCCGTTGGGGCCATCCTGCAGGTTGGTCGAGGGGATGCACACATTGGGCACGGGCGGGATGTGGCCGATGTAGGGCGGTGCGCCGTCGCCGGCGACCACGCTGAGCTCCTCCGACTGGTCCATGGTGTCGAGAACCTGCTGCACACGCTGGGCGACCGGGGCGGTGGAGCCCACCCACGGGCAGTTTCCGTTGCCGCCGTTGCCATTGCCGCCGGTGACCGGAGCGGTGGTGGTCAGTCCGTGGACAGCGAACTCGAAGACGGAGTAACCGAACTGGGTCGCCCGCGCGGTGCCGTAGATTCGGACATAGCGCGCGGTCGCCGTGACCTGCAGCGACTGGTTCCCCCCGGTGCCGGTCGTGGTGGAGTAGACGGTCTTGCTCCAGTCCGCGTTGTCGTTGGACACCTGGATCTGGAACGCCGAAGCATAGGCGTCCTCCCACAGGATGTCGATGCCGCAGATCTGCTGCGGGGAGCCGAGATCGACCTCCAGCCACTGCGGGTCGCTGGCCGCGCTGGACCAGCGGGTGCCGGGGTCGCCGTCGGTGGCGTCGGCCGCCGGGTAGATGGCGGCCTGCGTCGAAGAGGCTGTCGTCGGCTGGTCCAGCGCGAGGTTCTGTGTGCCGCAGTATTCGGTCGGGCCACTGCCGCCATTACCGCCACCGTCACCGGTGCCCTGAGTGAGGGCCAAGTAGTGGAAGTTGAAGCCGGCGGAATCCTCATCGACGGTTAGCGTCTGCCGGCCGGCCGGCAGGGTGACACTGGCCGTGACCGTGGTCCAGGTCTGATAGCCGCCCGTGGCCGCAACGGCCACCGGCCCGGTCAGGTTCGTCCCCGAGGAACTTGCGATGTGCAGCGCGTCGGTGAGCGGGGCGGGAGAGGCAAGTCGCAACGAGACGGTGTAGATCCCCGCGGTTGCCACCTGGACGGTGTACTTGAACCACTGGCCCGGCGCGCTCCAGCCCACGTCGTAGGCGGCGCCAGCCGCGGTGGTGTCCTGGGTGTCGGCGGTGTTCTCCAGGTCCACACCATCGGTGCGGTACCCGTTGGCGGTCCCGTTGGCACCCGTGACGTTGTACCCCACCCCCTGGCCACCGGTGTCGTAATTGGCCGCCTGCACCGTACCGGGCACCGCAGCCGGCGTCCCGTTGAACGGCTGACTGCCACTGCCCCCGCCGCCGGGGCCCTGGGTGAAGGAGAAATAGTGGAAGTTGAAGCCATTGGAGTCCTGGTCGACGGTCAGCGTCTGCTGGCCGGCCGGCAGGGTGATGCTGGCCGTGACCGTGGTCCAGGTCTGGTAGCCACCGGTGTTCGCGACAGCGACCGGGCCGGTCAGATCGGCGCCGGAAGAGTTTGCTATGTGCAGCGCGTCGGTGATCCCGTACGGCGAGGCAAGGCGGAAAGCAACACTGTATGTCCCCGCAGTAGCGACGTTGACCGTGTACTTGAACCATTGCCCCGGTGCCGTCCACCCGATGTCGTAGGCGGCGCCAGCCGCTGTGGTGTCCTGGGTGTCAGCGGTGTTCTCCAGGTCCACACCATCGGTGCGGTACCCGTTGGCGGTCCCGTTGGCACCCGTGACGTTGTACCCCACCCCCTGGCCACCGGTGTCGTAATTGGCCGCCTGCACCGTACCGGGCACCGCAGCCGGCGTCCCGCCGAAAGCAGCATTGCTCGCGGCGAAGGCGGAACTGCGCACGCCTGCAAGCGAAAGGGAGAACAGGGCCCCGACTAACAGCAGAGCACGGAACGTCGGCCGGCGCCGGGACCGACGCCGTCTTCCACGCACGGGCGCCGGTGGCCGCAGGAGCGGGAAACGCTTCATTGCAGTCCCTTCGATTACCGATCTTGGCCTTGCACCGATCGACCCGGCCCGTCGGTGGGCCGTACCGGCCCGCGATCGGGCCGCGCCGACAAAGGACCCCGCTCGTCTCAGGTCCCCCGAGCCGGGCGCGGCGGTAACAAGCGGGTGCAGGGGTGGCTGAGGATGCGCGTCGACCACGCGGTCGCGGGTGATGGCTTGATGGACGGCCCCTGCCGCCTGGAAAGCGGCCCAGCACCCCGTCGGACCTTTCCCCAAGGCGTCGTCAAAACTGTGCGACGCAAAGCAAGAGAGCGCTCTCGGAGGAGAGGTTAGAGGGCACGCGCTCAGTCGTGTCAAGGGGCTGCCGTAGATCCACAGGTGCCAGGGCCGGCACCTCCTGGCCCGCCGCGATGACACCGATTCCTCGACGCCGCCGACCCGTGATCGTCTTCCCGTTCGTCACCAGCGCTGTTCCCTCATCGCGGATCCTGAGCCCTCGCGCCCTCGGCCGGCCATCGGCACCACCGCGGCAACGCGGACTTGCGGGCCGTTGCCACAAAAAGCGCGGGACCGTCCCGGCCCCCGCCACTGGTCACATGAATGTGTGATGTCCGCTGTCGCCCACGTGGGGCATCTTGATCTCTTCAACGGTGTCCAGGAGGCTTTCCATGTCCGTGCCCGTCACTCAAGACCCGGCTCGTGCCGAACAGAGCCGACTGCTCGACTTCGGTCGCCGTTGGGGATGGGCGGCCATCCTCCTCGTGGGCCTCCTGCTGTTCTGGCTCATCCACTGGGCCCTTCTGGCAACCCGCAACCCGAATCTGGTACCCGCACTCATCTTCTTCGGGGCAGCCGTGATCCCCGCCGGCTTCGTCTCATTCGTGTCGAGCCGACGGCTGGGGTACGGAGTGGGGATGGGCACCGTGGCAGCCACGGCACTGGCCGGGGGAGCAATCGGCGTCACCTGTGCCGGCGTGCTGGAGTACCGGACGCTGTTGCTGCTCGGCATTCTCCCGACGATGGCTGTCGGCCTGATCGAGGAGGCCGCAAAGCTCATCGTCCCGTTGTTCGTGATGCTGATCATCCGCGTCCGGCGGCCCAGCGACGGGCTACTGATCGGCGTTGCCTCCGGTGCCGGTTTCGCTGTTTTCGAGACCATGGGCTATGCGTTCGTCGAACTCATCGACTCGAATGGCGACCTGACTGCCGTCGACCATCTCCTGGTGCTGAGGGGGCTGCTGAGTCCCGCGGCACACATGGCGTGGACCGGCCTCACAGCAACCGCCCTGTGGTCCGCCGCCGCGCAGCACTACCGCAAGCGGGAGGTCAACCGCCTTGCCCTGACGTATGTGGTCGCCGTGGCGCTGCACACGGCCTGGGACAGCTTCAACAGCGACACGGCTTATGCAGTACTTGCAGCCCTCAGCTTGTTCTTCCTCGTCCTCACGACCCACCGGCTGGCCTCACCAGCCGTCGCCGTGCGCACTGCTGCGATCCTGGATTGACCTACGGCCGCTGCTGTCAGCTCCCGCTGACTTCTTCCGCTCCCGGCTTCCTCTCACAGCTCGCGTAGAACACGGAGTGACCCTGCTTGAGTCGCTCCGCCACGCCTCGGGCCACCAAGCTCTCCACTGTGGTGCGCACCACAGTCGTCTTGATCACCCGATCCGGGTGGGACTCGCTCAGTGCAGCGGTGATTTCCGCCGCCGAGCACGGTTCCGGCTGCTGCGAAAGAAACGAGCGGATTAGGGCCACGAGGGTCGGCGTCTGGGGCTTCTGCCTGGTGGCGCCTGACACAGCGGCGGGCACATTGCGGCCTGCTGGAGATGTGGACGCGGGACTCTGCTGCAGCGGGATACCGCTCTCCAGTGCCTGTTGCATTGTGACAAGGATGTCGTGGTCGTACTCCAGGGCTTGGAGCCGAACACGAAGTTCCTCGATCCGCCCCCTGACCTCTTCCTGCTCCCGCGCATTCCGCTCAAGATCGCTTGACAGTTGAGAACTGTACTGCGTCAGCACTTCGGTGGTGATCGCCTGCATCTCCGGCACGCCGCGGACCTCCTTGCTCGGCTCGTGGGCGAAATGCCCGCAGGCGAAGTGTGTCACACACCACCTGCTGGGACCCAAGTCGGCCAAGCCTTATGTCGAGGGGCACAAAGGTCACTGACTGAATTGTTGTAGTTCGCCCCAATCGACATGCTGCATTTCATGACCTCGGGGGACCAGGCCGTAGCAGCGGGCGAGCCACTTTCCCACCGCTGTCAACGGCAGCTTGAAGTGTGCCGCGCAGTGACCTTTCCGCACCTGGACGAGGAGTGAACCCTCTTCGTCACCCGGCCAGATCACGACATCGCCTTGTCCTGTTCGGGCAGTGAGCCCGTCGGCGAGCAGATCACGAGCGAACAGCCACCGCACCGGCCAGCGCCCCTCCACATCGAACACAATGGCCACAGCCAGGGGATCGGCGGTGGAGTACGACAGTTCGCACACCAGTGGCGCGGACAGTCCTCCCGCGAATATGCGGAGCCCCTGGACCGTCACGTTGCATTCCATCCCGTTCAGCCTCCAGTCACCGGGTCGAACCCGTCTCCGCCGCGTACCAGGGCCGCAAGGTCGGCAAGGGGCGGAGTCGCTGACCAGCGGACTTCCAGTGTGATGACCTGCCGACCTGATCGGCTGTAGTGCGGCCTCGACACCCTGTACGGGGGGATTCCGGCTCGGGGCCTGGGGTTTACCCCACACCCGGACCACCTGCTCGCGCAACCTGCGGCCGCCACAGGCCGCGATCTTCGCGGCGAAGCTGCGACGGGGAACGCCCGTGGGGTTTTCCCGAGTCATGCCATAGGGAAGGCCCGGAAACCTCATCGGGCGGTCTCGACAGCCAGGCGGCATGTCAGCCGCCCATCATGTCCATAACACGGATGCGGGTTGGCCCGCGGTCCTGCCTGCCGCGTCCCGGCCCCGACGATGGAGACGCCTTGGACCAGTTGATTGACAACGCGTCGATGTCCAGCCGCGCACAGGTGCCTTCCGTCCCCATCCGCGGACGTGAGGCCGAGCAAAAACTCCTCACCCAGTGGGTCCGCCGACATGTCCATCGCAACAGAGGGGGGGTGCTGTGGATGGAGGGACCGGCGGGCGTCGGGACGTCACGCATGCTCACCTGCGCTGCTGAGGAGGCGCTCCTCTCCGGGGCTCGGGTTCTCTCGGCATCAGAGGAGTCAGGGAGGACTGCGACCGGGCTGTCGCCGTTGCTGGCGGCCCTTGCAGACGACAGCGGGGACCTCCGCCATGCGTTGTGCCTCGACCCGCCGCGGCGGCACGTGGCCTGCCGGCTGCTCGACAGAATCGAGAGCCGGCTGCGTGCACTGGTCCTGGAACGGCCAGTGGTCCTGCTGCTCGACGATGTTCATGAGTACGACAAAACAACGCTGCTGGCAGTCTGTGCCCTCATGGCGCGACTCGCCGATCCTCCGCTGTTGTGGCTGCTTGCCTCACAGTCCCACCCGGATGTCCCAGAAGTCGAAGCGCTCCGCCGCCATCTGCTCACCAGGCGGGCCTCCCACCTTGAACTGCCTCCCCTCGCTCCTGACGCGACTCGGCAGATGATCCGCGACCTCCTTGGCGTGCGGGCCGCAGCGGCGGCTCCCTACTGTGCGTATCTCGACGGGCTGCCCGCAACTGTCCAGCACCTGTGCGCCCTTGTGAACAGTGGCGCTGCCGGTCCTTCCCAGGAGCGAGCCGAATTTCGTGCCATCATGGCGCTACTGGTGGCCCGCCGGTTGGACCGCCTCTCCGAACCCGCACGGGAACTCGTGACGATCGCTTCGGCACTGGGCGGGACGCCCAGCCTCCGGCATCTGTCACTGATCCTCGGACGGCCTGAATGGACCCTGCTGAGGCCTTTGCGCGAGGCTCTGTCCGCGCGACTGCTGCAGGCGGAAGCCGACGACCTCTCTTTCGTGCACGAGCCTGTGCGCGATGCCGTGGAGGCCACCCTCCCCCGCCCCCTGCGCGCTTCCATACGAAGGCGCCAAGCCGAGATCCGCGCCGGGGCCGCCGTATCGGCGCTGACGCCTGCCCACGGCAGGACAGATGCTGCCGGGCCCCGCCCCCCGCAGGCGCCACGGGAGGTGCGGGCGGCCGCGCGAGAGCCGGACCACGTAGCCTCAAGTCACACGGCGCGGCAGCCCGGCACCCAAGCCTCGGAACGTGCCACCGGAGACATTTTGAGCGCGGACCGCCTGACGGGGGCGGACACCGACGAGATGGAACCCTTCGGCCGGCGAGCCCTGCCCCCTGCGTGGGGCCTCACTCGCGCCCGGCTCCTCTTGGATGCCGGCCAATTGGACGCAGCGGAAGGGGAGCTGGCAGCGGCGGGTGCGGCCACGGACCTGAACTCTCCCGGAGAACCGTCCCTCATGTACGTTCGCGCGCACCTGGCCTGCCACCGGGGGGACACAGCAGCAATCGACGCGTGTCGCGCACGAGCGCGTGCGACCTTGTCCGGTGGAGACCCGTGCCACCGTTGGGCTGCTGCCTGGATCGAGCTCATCATCGCGGCCCACCGAGGCCGGAAGGTGCCCAAATCGCTGATGGAGTCCGCCGCCGAGCACTTTCGGCAGCCGCGCGCCTCCGCGACCGCCGTCGCCCCTGAGGACACCGTTCTGTTCGTACGCACGGCGGTGCGTTCGGGCCTGCGCGAACTCGCCGCAGCCGCGGTGGAGTTCAGCGAGTCGCGCGCGCTGCGTCATCCCCACTGCACGCTGTTCGGGGCAACAGCCGAGCATGCACGTGGACTGCTGGAGAGCACTCAGGAGAATCTGTGCCGCGCCGCAGACCAATACGGGCACACGCGCCTGCTTCTTCGGGCACACGCGTGGGAGGACATCGGAACGCTGGTGGCTGCCGCCAACCCCGGCGAGGCAGAAACGCATTACGAAAGGGCTCTGGAGGTGTACGACTCCTGCGGCGCGTTCGCGGACCGACGACGCGTCGCAAGACGGCTGCGCAACGCACGCCTCACGGCCAGGGCGGCGGCCTCGCCCGCGCAGGCGCCTGCTGCATCCGGTAGGTGGCGCGGACTGACTCCTGCGGAACTGGCCGTCGTGCGTCTCGTCGCCCAAGGCGCCACCAACCGCGAGGCCGCCGCACGCCTCTTCCTCTCCCCGCACACGGTCAACTCGCATCTGCGCCACGCTTTCGAGAAGCTGGGGGTCAGATCGCGTGTCCACATGGTCCGCCTCTACCTGCGTGAGCTGGACCGGCTGTCGGAACCGGTCCTTTGAACCGACAGCGCCGTGTGGTCATCACATCAATGGCTTTGGTGCTCCGGTGCTGAGCGCGCGAGTACGGTCGACGCGCCGGTGCTGCGGTCCGCCCGCCGGTCCACGACCGCAAGACCCAGCGCTACCAGCACCGCGACGATTCCGGCGCCGACCGACATGGCGACCGCGGCAGACGTGCTTGGTGCGCCCCTCCACCAGTGAGTACATGTTCCGGGTCCGATCAGGGTGTGCAGATGGCCAAGCTCAGGACAGTCACATACGTCGACGACGTGACGGGGGAGGAAACCCCCACGGCCTGGCTCTGCGTCCTGGAAGTCGACGGCGCCGTTGTCGAACTGCCCTTGGGGGACGCCAGCCGGGACCGGCTCCTGGCGGCGCTTGAACCGTTCCTCCACGCACAGGGTCCCGTCCATTGCCCCTGTTCGACGTAGGTCTGGCGCCCGCGCTTCGTGGAGCTGCGAGGTTTCGGGCCTGGGCCAGGTCGCACAACATCCCCGTACCCGCCCGGGGCCGCATACCGGCACCGGTGCGGACCGCCTACGCGATGGCCCGGCAGTCGGAATCGCCCGAATCCCCGCTCGCAGACGGCAGGAAGGTCAGGGTGAAGATCAAGAGCCGCCGGGTGGGCGGGGCCGTTCGGTGGCCCACCCCGTGCCCGTCTCGTCACCGCCGCCGACCGCTGACCCAACCTGTGGGCGGGACTCGGGAGATCCGTCCCCATGAAGCCGGCGGCCAAGTGACCCATCGAGCACGCCATCGCTACGGGTCCTGCCCTTGCGTCCGCTGCGCCACCGGCTGCGCACTGCTCCCGGCCGGAGGACTCATGGCGGTTGCTCTCTCCGCTGTGCCCCAGGGGGCGTTGCTCCGCTCTTGTGCCGTCCCATGAACACGCGCCTTGGCGGAGACGCGAACGACTCCCGGGTCAGGTGTCTCACACTATGGGTGCACACATGACACCATGGACATGGGCCCACATAGCATGTGACTCGGCAGGTGGTCTTTTTCGTCTCGTCGGTGTTCGCTCCATGGCGGGTGATCAGAGGAGTAGCAAAGTGTTCTCGATCGGCGAGGTCCTGCCGGTGATCCTTGACAGCGTGCCGCAAGTCATCTGGGTCGTCGATCACGAGGGAGGCATCCTGTACACGAACCCCGCGGGGGTGGCCGTCCTGGGGTACGACGACGCCGAAGAGCTCGTCGGTCTCTCGAGCCACGAAACCCTGCACCCCTACCGTCCGGACGGAACCCCGTTTCCTGCCTCGCAGTGCCCGATGCTCCGTCCGGCCAGTTCGGGGGTGCCTGCCCACGGCGACGACGAGTGGTTCAAACGACGGGACGGATCGTTCTTCCCCGCCTCCTGGTGGTCCGCCCCGGTGGAACTCCCGGGCGGCCGCGGCGTCGTCTACTCGTTCTTCGACGCCACCGAGAGCCGTGAACTCGAGCGGGCCAGGCTGGAGCGGGACGCGGCCCGGATCCGGGCTGGTGAGTCCCGGGCTGCGCAGCGGCGCATCATGCAGAGCATCGCGTCGGTGCGCCGGCAGACGGCACGCGATCTGCACGACGGCGCACAGCAGAGGCTGGTCAGCCTGCTGATAGGCCTGCGCCTCACCCGCGATACGTTGTCGGACTCCGCTGACACGGCAGGTCTCCTCGACGGCGCCATCGCCGACGCGCAGGCAGCAATCGATGAGCTGCGTGAGCTTGCTTATGGGGTCTACCCCTCGATCCTGACGGTCAAGGGCCTGATGGCAGCGGTGCAGTCACTTGCCGATCGCTGCCCGGTGCCGACGACCGTAACAGGAGACGCGAACGTGCACCTGCTGCCTGCGGAAGTACAGTCGAACGCCTACTTCGTCATTGCCGAAGCTGTGACCAATACCGTGAAGCATGCCAAGGCTTCACATATCCGGATCTCGATCAGCTTTCAGGACTCGCTGTGCATCGAAGTGGCTGATGACGGCGTAGGAGGGGTGTCCCAGAAGGCCGTCACCGGTGGTCTCGCAGGTCTTACCGACCGTGTCAGCGCCTTTGAAGGAGTGCTGGTCATCGACTCGCCCGCCGGCCGCGGCACACTTGTCCGGGCGGAGATCCCTGTGCCTCGGTGAGGACGAAAACGTGGGGCTATCCCTATGGTCTATGGCTCCCGCTGGCGGGCATCCTTGTTGATATGTCCGTCAGCATCGTGGTCGTCGATGACGACTCAGGGTTCCGCCGCATCGCCAGGACTCTGCTGACGGCGCGCGGTATGCGCGTCGTCGCCGAGTCGGAGGACGGCACCTCGGCCCTTGCTGCCGTTCGCGAGCACCGTCCCGATGGGCTCCTCCTGGATCTGCACCTGCCCGACCACGATGGGGTGGCCGTAGCGCGCATGCTGCGGAACCAGGACCCGCCGCCACGTATCGTGCTGACGTCCACGGAGCAGTCATTCTGGTCCACGGATGAGTTGCGGCAGGCAGGCATCGAGGCTTTCGTCGCCAAGGACCGGCTCTTCGATGCCGATTTGCAGGCGCTCTTCGGCAAGATGCCCTAGCGCCGCTCCGTTCCGTCCCCCGGTAACGTCCTATCGCTGCAGGTAGCGCAGCACAGCGAGGACGCGGCGGTGCTGGCCCGAGCCGGTCTGTTTGAGGTCGAGCTTCATGAAGATGCCGGTGACGTGGCGTTCCACCGCGGGTACGGTCACCACGAGCCGCCGTGCGATACCCGCGTTGGAGTGCCCTTCTGCCATCAGGGCCAGGACTTCCCGCTCTTTCGGGGTCAGCGCTCCCAACGGGTCGTCCTTGCGCTTGCGCCCGACGAGAAGGGAAATCACGTCCGGGTCGAGAGCGGAGCCGCCGGCCACCACCCGTTCCACGGCTTCGGTGAGGATCCGGGGGCTGGCCACTTTCTCCTTGAGAAGGTAACCAATACCGCTCGGGTCGTCTCCCACCAGGTCCAGAGCGTACGAGGCGTCCAGGAACTGGGAGAGCACGATGACTGGCGTTCCCGGCCGCCGGGCACGGATCTCCTGTGCCGCCCACAGCCCGTCCGCGGCGAGCTTCGGCGGCATCCGGATATCGGTGATCACGACGTCCGGCTTGTGATCCTCAGCGGAACGCACCAGGTCGACAGCGTTGTCCATGGCTGCGACCACATTGATCCCGGCCTTCCGCAGGATGCTCGCGATGCCCTCTCGCGCAATGGGCTGATCCTCTCCCAGCACCGCTCGCATGGGTTCGCTCATGGCAGCATACTAATGTGCCACTCATGTCGTGACGACCTACGGGGGCATGTGATGTCAATCCCCCTGCCCACACGTAACCGGCACCGTCGACGATGCCTCACCGCAGCCGCGGACCACACGTCAAATGACGGATGTACCGCACAGGACTGCGCTGCAAGGCTCATGGCGAGTAGTGCGCTGCCCCTTGGCGGGAAGGAGTACCACGGTGCCGTCTGTGTCCGAGGACGTGCAAGGCATCCTTGACGCCATCGGACAACCGGCATGGGTCGTGGACACCGCGCACCGTGTTCGCGGGGCGAACGCGGCTGTTGCAGCGCTCCTGGGCTACGCCTGCCGATCGGATCTGCTCGGCACCGACGGCCGACCGGCGGCACTCCACGATGTCGCACCGGCGGGTTCCGCACCCCCGGCCGAAGCAATCCCCGCCTCCGGCAGCGGGCAGGGACGGCTCAGCCACAAGAGCGGCCACCACCTCCAGGTGGGTTGGTCCCGGCTGCCCCTCGGCCCACCGGGAAGCGGGATGACCGTATATGTGTTCCGCCCCGGCAACTGGCAGCCAGCAGACCGGGATATGCCGTGGGCCGAGGACCCGGGCGTTCTCGGTTCACGGGTACTCGCTGATCGCCATCGCGCCGCCGCCGGCCGACTGCAGCACGGAGCCCAGGAGCGCTTGGTCTCGCTCATCCTTTCCCTTCGCCTTGTCCGTCACCTCGAACCTGATCGCCCACTGCCCCCGGCGGCGGCAGCGGAGTTGCTGGACGGGGCCCTCCATGACGCCGAGGAGGCGCTGGCGCACGTCCGGGACGTCACGGCCTCCCTGTACCCAGGCGTACTCCGGCTCCGCGGGCTGCCCGCGGCTCTCGACGATCTCGCGACCGGATGGCCCGCTCTCGTCACTGTGTCCGCGGACGTAGAGCATCGGCTGCCGGAGACAGTGGAGTTCCATGCCTACTCCATGGTGGCCGGCGCTCTCAGCAGAGCGGTCCACCGGGCTCGGGCCCGTAGAGTCCACATCGTCGCCACTGCGCACCACGATCTCACACTGACCGTCACGGACGATGGCGCGTCCGATCGCGACGAACAGGACACACTCACCTTTGCGGCCATCGCCGACCGGGCGCGATCCCTTCAGGGTGACTTCAGCCTGCGTCATCAGCCAGGGGCAGGAACAGTCGTCCGGCTGGTGCTGCCCATCGCGCATTCCGCGCCTGCCGACGTGAACGCAGGCGGATACCTAAGTAACATGAGTTGATCGTGGTAAGTCCGACCAATGAAGAAGGCGCGTGCCATGACGCCAAGCACTCCTGACCCCGATCGGCCGCGTCCGGAGGGAGCGGTCGGCCGCTCGCAGAGCGGTGGGGACGGCCCGGCCGACAGCAAGCGGCCCTCGCACCACCCCTACCACCATCCGGCCGCGGGCTGGGGGGCGGCCAGGAGCGTGGGCCGGGTCCTCATCAAGGAGCGGGCCCTGCTGGACGGGACGCGGGCCATGCTCAGCATGAACCAGGAGAACGGCGGCTTCGACTGCCCGGGGTGCGCCTGGCCCGACGACACCAAGGGCCTCAAGCTCGACATCTGCGAGAACGGCATCAAGCACGTCACCTGGGAGATGACCCCCAAGCGCGCCGGCGCCGACTTCTTCGCCCGCCACACCGTCGCGGAACTCTCGCAGTGGTCGGACTTCGCCCTGGAGGACCAGGGCCGCCTCACCGAGCCGCTCGTCTACGACGAGGCCACCGACCGCTACGTGCCGATCACCTGGCAGGACGCCTTCGCGCTGGTCGGACGCGAACTGCGCGCCCTGGAAAGCCCCGACCAGGCCGCCTTCTACACCTCCGGGCGGCTGGGCAACGAGGCCACGTTCCTGTACCAGCTGATGGCCCGCGAGTTCGGCACCAACAACCTTCCCGACTGCTCCAACATGTGCCACGAGGCCTCCGGCCGCGCCCTGCAGGCCTCCCTCGGCACCGGCAAGGGCACCGCCGACCTCAAGGACTGGGAGAGCGCCGACGCGCTGTTCATCATGGGCGTGAACGCGGCCTCAAACGCCCCCCGCATGCTCACCGCCCTCGCCGACGCCTACCGCCGCGGCGCGCAGATCGTCCACGTCAATCCCCTGGTCGAAGCGGCGGCGACCAGCACGATCGTCCCGCACGAGTTCACCGACATGGCCCGCTTCAAGGCCACCCGCACCAGCACCCTCGATCTGCAGGTGCGCTCCGGCGGCGACATGGCGCTCATGCGGGGCATCGCCAAGGCGGTACTGGAGGAGAGCCGCACCGACCCCAAGGCGCTGGACCGGGAGTTCATCGAGCGCCACACCCACGGCTTCGAGGAGTACCGCGCCCTGTGCGAGGCCACCACGTGGGAGGAACTGGAGCAGCAGTCCGGCCTCACCCGGGCGGACATCCTCAAGGCCGCCGACGTCTACTCGCGTGCGGACCGTACGCTGATCAGCTGGTGCCTGGGCGTCACCCAGCACGAGCACGGCGTCGACACCGTCCGCGAGATCGTCAACGTCCTGCTCCTGCGGGGCAACATCGGACGCGAGGGCGCCGGCCCCTCCCCCGTGCGCGGCCACAGCAACGTCCAGGGCAACCGCACCTGCGGCATCGACCACCGGCCCGGCACGGAGTTCCTGGAGCGCCTGGCCACCGCGTGCCGCATCGACCCGCCGTTCGCCCACGGCATGGACACCGTCGACACCATCAAGGCCATGAACGAGGACCGGGTCAAGGTGTTCGTCGGCATGGGCGGCAACTTCGTCCTGGCCGCGCCGGACACCGCGTACACCTCCCAGGGCCTGCGCCGCTGCGAGCTGACCGTGCACGTGAGCACCAAGCTCAACCGCAGCCACCTCGTGCACGGGAAGAAAGCGCTGATCCTGCCCTGCCTCGGACGCACCGAGAAGGACCACCAGCGACAAGGGCTCCAGGCCGTCTCCGTCGAGGACTCCATGAGCATGGTGCACCTCTCGGTCGGCAGGAGGAAGCCGGCGTCCCCGCAACTGCTGTCCGAGCCGGCGATCATCGCCGGCATGGCCCGCGCCACCCTCCCGGACAGCCGTACCCCCTGGGAGTCCTACGTCGAGGACTACGACCGCATCCGCGACACCATGGCCCAAGTGCTCGACGGCTTCGAGGACTTCAACCGCCGCGTGCGGCTCCCCCGCGGCTTCCGCATCAAGCAGCCCGCCCGCGAACTGGTCTTCCTCACCCCCTCCGGCCGCGCCGAGTTCTCCGCCGCTCCCCTGCCGGCGGCCGCCGTGCCGCAGGACGTGCTCATCCTGCAGACCATGCGCAGTCACGACCAGTGGAACACCACCATCTACTCCGACAACGACCGCTACCGGGGAATCCGCAACCTGCGCACCCTGATCCTCATGAACGGCGACGACATGCGCGCCCGCGGCATCGAGCCGGACAGCCTCGTGGACATCACCGCGACCGCCCGGGACGGCAGCGAGCGGTACCTCAAGCGCTACCGCGCCATCGCCTACGACCTGCCGCAGGGGTGTGCCGCCGGCTACATGCCCGAGATGAACGTCCTGGTCGCGGCAAGCGACTACAGCACCCAGAGCAACCAGCCCCTGATGAAGAACATCAAGGTCAGGGTCGCGCCGAGTTCCGGGGAGTGACGCGGCCGGAGGGTGGCGGGCGCCTGCGCCACCGCCACCCTCCGGCACCGTCCGGGGTGTTACACCGCGACGGGCGACCGGATCGGTCACGTCGCCGCTTCCTGTGTCCTCCTGCTCCTTCCTCTTCTTGGCTCGTCGGCGTCAGGAGGAGCGCGTGACCGGCGCCAGCCATGCCAGCGCGGCGGTGACGAGCGCGCGGACGCCTGTGTCGAGCGTCGGCTGGAGCACGGGAGCGAAGCGGGGGCTGTGGTTGACCGGGATGTCCTGGGCAACGGTTCCGGCCCGCTCGGCCGCCGCGTAGGCATCGGGGTCCGTCCCGCCGATCACCCAGAAGGTGGAGGGAGCGCCGAGCGCGCGCGGGATGTCGCTGAAGTCGTCGCTGGGGGTGAGGGAGTCGGCGGTCCCGGCCGCGTCGCCGAAGTGCCAGCCGAACGCGGCCGCGACCCGTTCGGTCACCTCGGAGTCGTTGACTGTCAGGGGGAAAGATGACAGACGCTCGATCTCCGGCTCGCGGGGCGCGCGCGAAGCCTGGCACTCGGCCCGCACCATCCGCCCGATCGCCTCGATGACACGGGTGCGTACATCCTCGTCGAAGGTCCACACGTTGATCAGCAACTCGGCGGCATCGGGGATGATGTTCGCTCCCTCACCGGCACGGATGCTGCCCACGGTGACCACGGCCCGGTCCGCAGCAGCGATTTCGCGTGCGACGATCGTCTGCAGCCGCAGGACGACCATGGCGGCCAGCACCACGGGGTCGACCGCCGCCTCGGGCTGTGAACCGTGAGCGCCGCGGCCGTGCAGCACCACCCGCAGGGTGTCCGCGGCCGCAAGGAAGAGTCCAGGTCGGATGCCCACGTAGCTGGCCGGAGCATGGAAGACGTGCTGGGCCAGCGCGACATCGGGCCTTGGTATCAGTTCGGCAAGCCCATCGGCGACCATGGCCCGTGCCCCGGCGCCGTTCTCCTCGGAGGGCTGGAACAACACGACAAGGGTGCCCTGCCAGACATCCGGCGTCTGCGCCAGCAGCCGAGCCGCTCCCAGCAGACACGCCATGTGGACGTCGTGACCACAGGCGTGCATCGCGGCCTGCGTGCCACCCTCGGAGCCGGTAACCCGTGACGCGTACGCCAGGCCGGTCTGCTCCCGGATCGGCAGCGCGTCGAGTTCCGCACGCAACAACACCACGTGGCCGTCGCCATTGGCAAGCACACCGACCACCCCCGTCCCACCGATTCCGCCGGTGACCGAGAAGCCCCACCCTCGCAGGTGCTCGGCGAGCAGCGACGACGTCCGCCGCTCCCCGAAGCCGAGTTCGGGATGGGAATGCAGGTCCCGGTACCAATCCTCCACGTCGCTGCGGATTCCCGAGAGGCCGGCAAGCACATCGGGGACGGTCGACGCTGCTTCGTCGGACACGGGGATACGCTCTCCTCTGCTCGCCGCCGCGCGGCGCCACCGTCTACAGGCGGCCGGGCGGCCGGGTTATCGGTTGGGCAGGCGGCCGGGCTACGGCAGATCGCGGACGAACGAGTCCAGCAGATCCGCGAGAGATTCGGGACGGTCGACCTGGATCGCGTGGCCGGCGCCAGGGACGACTTGGACCGCACCACGCCACAGGACCGGAACGGTCAGCGCGTCCAGGTAGGCGCGATTGACGAACTGCTCCTCTTCCCCATGCAGAACGGCCAAGGGGCGATCGAGGCTCGCGACGAGGGCTACCTCGTCCGCGAAGCGCCCCTCTGCGATGCTGCGGGCGATGCCGGCGCGGACAGCAGGGTCGGTGGCGAGAATGTCCTCGACCAGGGGATCCAGGGAAACCGCGGACCCCGGGGCCAAGAGGCCGGCGGCGTAGGTACGGGCTTCCTCGCGGGTGATCGTCTCCTGGAAACCGATACCGAGCGGCGAGTCTGCCAGGTACGCCTCCGCAAACGACGAGCCATCCCGCACGGGAGGGGTCCCGAACACGGCAAAGCCGACCGCCGCGTCACCGAGTGCGTCGGCGGCCTCCAGTATCGCGTGACCCCCCAGACTCAATCCGACCAGCACCACGTCCCGCAGGCCCTCCTCCCGGACGAATCCGGCCACTGCCGCGGCGAAGCCCGGCACCGAGTACGCGTCCGGCCCTGCCGCAGGCGGAGGAGTGTCGCCGTGGCCGGGCAGATCAAGGGCCAGGCACCGGTATCGCGCACCGAACGGACCGTCGATCAGTGCCTGCCAGACGCGCGACGACGAGGAGTTGCCGTGCACCAGCACCACCGGCCGGCCCTCACCTTCGCCGCGACGGACCGGACCCAGCGCCCTGCGCGAATTCAGTATGTGACTAATACTCCAGCTGTAGATCGCGATCTTGCTGTCTTGTGCCATCGCGCCTTGAGCGGATGCCGCAGACCTTGCATCATCGAAGTTTGATGTCCGCTGGTCACGGCCGCTGCTGAGTCCTGAGAGGATCGGGACATGGCGGACTCATCTATGCAGATCAATGCCCTCATCGTCGATGCCGCAGACCCCGAGCGGCTCGCTGCCTTCTGGTCCGAACTGCTCGGCAGGCCGGTCATGGGCCGTACGGGCCCATACGTCTGGCTTCGGCGGGAGAACGAGCTGGGTCTGGGCTTTCAGCGGACTGCCGAACCCAAGTCGGTTAAGAACCGGATGCACTTCGACGTGACCTCTCCCGATCCCGCCGCCGAGCAGCAACGGATCGAGACGCTCGGCGGGCGCAGGCTGGAGCAGTACGCCGACGGCGGGTTCCTGGTGATGGCGGACCCCGAGGGCAATGAGTTCTGCATCATCCCTGAGGGCCCCTTCGAGCTCGACGACGAGGGGCGCGCGAACTACCTCGGCTGATGGTCAAACTTCGATGGCGCAGGACGAGGCCCGGTCGGTGAACGGGCACGGCCGCCGTTGATCATCGGTGTGTGAAGACAGAAGATCAGACGGCGGCCGCGGGCCACACCATAGATCCCGGCCGCTGGCAGGATACGTTCGAGGTTCTGATGGGCCGCCTCGCGGGACGGTTCGTCCGGGTGGAACCACGGCGCCGGGCACGGGCATTCGTGCTCGGGTTGCTGTCCGACCTGCCACGCAAGAACTGCTGGACGCTCGCCGAGCACGTCGGAGACGCGAACCCGTACGGCTTGCAGCACCTGCTGTCGAGGGCCAAGTGGGACGCCGACGCGGTACGCGACGACATCCGCGGCTTCGTCGTCGGGCAACTGCACGACACCACGGCGGTGCTGGTCGTCGACGAGACCGGTGACCTCAAGAAGGGCGCCGCCACGGTCGGTGTGCAGCGCCAGTACACTGGAACCGCAGGACGCATCGAGAACAGCCAGGTCGCCGTCTATCTCGCCTACTCCACCCGGCGCGGACACGCGGCGATCGACCGGGAATTGTATGTCCCCCGTTCCTGGACCGAGGACCCGGCCCGCTGCCAGGCCGCCGGGATACCCGACACTGTCAGCTTTGCCACGAAGCCCGCACTCGCCGCTCGCATGATCGGCCGCGCCCTGGACGCTGGCGTTCCCGCATCCTGGGTAGCCGGCGACGAAGTCTACGGGGGCAACCCGCACCTGCGGACCGCACTCGAGCAACGGCAAGTCGGTTACGTACTCGCCGTTGCACGTGACCACCAGATCGCCACCCGCGCAGGCAAGTTCCGCGCCGACACCCTGGTCAAGAGGCTGCCGAGGCGGGCCTGGCAGAAACTCTCCGCCGGAGCAGGGACCAAGGGCCATCGCTATTACGACTGGGCCCTGGTCGACATCGCCGACGACCGGCCCGGCCACCACCAGCTGCTCGTGCGCCGCAACAGGCGCACCGGTGAACTGGCCTTCTATCGCTGCTATTCGGCCACCCAGGTATCGCTGTCCACTCTGGTGCAGGTCGCCGGACGCAGATGGACCGTTGAGGAGACCTTCCAGTCCGGCAAGGGCCTGGCCGGACTGGACGAACACCAGGTCAGACGCTGGACATCCTGGCACCGCTGGGTCACTCTCGCGATGCTCGCCCATGCCTTCCTCGCCGTCGTCCGCGCCGACGAACACGCGCGCCGCCCCGGACCGGACGAGCTGATACCGCTCACCTGCAACGAGATCCAGCGCCTGTTCAACGCACTTGTCGTCCGGCCCATGCACGACGTGGCGCACCGGCTCCGCTGGTCCGCCTGGCGACGCCGCCACCAGGCCCGAGCCCAGACCAGCCACTGAGCCTTTTCCATCATGGGTTTGAGCTGGCCAGGTGCAGGGTGAGGACGGCTTGGACGATGCTGGTGATCCGGGTGGTGGAGCAGCGGAGTTTGCGCAAGAGTCGCCAGTTCTTGAGGGTCGCCATGGCCTGCTCGACGAGGGCGCGGATCTTCGCGTGGGACCGGTTCACCGCCTGCTGACCGGCAGAGAGGGTCTCCCATCGTCCCCAGTACGGGATGCGGACGGTTCCGCCGGCGCCGCGGTAGCCCTTGTCGGCCCAGCAGGGGATGTCGGCCTGGGTGAGGGCGTCGATGATGCCGTGTTCGCGGGCTGCCCGGATGTCGTGGACGGCGCCGGGCAGGGCCGGTGAGGCCCACAGCAGTCGGCCGGACGGATCGGTGAGGACCTGCACGTTCATGCCGTGTTTCTTGTGCTTCCCGGAGTAGAAGGGCCGGTCCGTGGCGACGCGGTCGATGGGCAGGAGCGTGCCGTCCAGGAGGACGAACGCCTTCGTCGAGGCGGCGCGGACGGCATCGGCCAGGGTGGGTCCCAGGGCGGCCAGGAGGTCCACGGCCTCGGTGACGTAGCGGTATGCCGTCGTGGTCCCGACTTCGAACCCGGCCGCGAGCTGGGCATACGGATGGCCGTTGCGGAGATGGACGAGAGTGAGCAGAGCCTGGCGGCCCGCGCTCAGACGCCGCCAGCGGGTACCGAGCTCCCGACGGCGCTGACGAAGCTTGGCGGACAGGAAGCGCAGGGCAGAACTGGACACATCGACACCCGACGGGTAGACAAGCACACGAAGCCTCTGGTGGAGACGGATTTCTTGGTCGAAAACCCATCTACCAGGGGCTTCGCCACGTTGTCACCCCAACTGCACACCGACACGGGCAGGTTGGAAAACGCTCACTACCAGCAACAAGCCGCTCAGGCATGAAGATCGCAATCTACAGCTGGAGTACTAAACTCCATTCGGATACAGCGCACAGGTACTGCTGCAAACGTTGGCGGCGATTTCCCACTCTGCGCGGCCGCGTCAAGCTGTGCGGCCGCAATGGCGCGATGGGTCTGCCGGCGCTCGGGAACCCGTCGGTCGCGCCCGGTCCGGCGCCGTCCGCGAACGGAGCTCGCTCGAGCGGCAGTGGCGAGGGCCGGGGCCCGGCTCGTCGTCCGTGAGCGGACTACTGGAAGTCGCAGCCCGGGTTGGGGGCGTCCTCCGACAGCGGCGCGCCGTGCGGCAGGACGTACAGCACGTCCAGGACGACCGGCACTGTGCCGAGGTTGCGGCCGATGTGGACGTGGTTGTCCCCGGACGGCTCGGTCAGCGTACTGCTGGCCCGGTACACGCCGTCCGACTGGCACGCAGAGTCGAAGTGGCTCAGCGTGCCCTTGGCGACGAACCCGTAAAGGGTGCCGTCGTGGAAGTGCCAGCCTGTGCTCTGCCCCGGCGGAATCGTGATCTCCCGCAGAATGTAATCCACACCGCCGACAGTCGTCTGGCTGAGGATCGTGCCGCTCACTCCCGGTCCGGCCGGTGTCGCCGCCGCGGTGCCGACACCGATCATGGCTGCAGCAGCCGTCATGGCAGCCATGACGCCTATACGCCGGTGCTTCCGACCGATAACCATTTGAACCCCTTACAACGAACGACAATGAACGATAGTGGTCCACTCCGCCGGCAGGCGATCGAACGGACCGGATATTCTGATGGCAAACGCAACCGACGCGCCTGCCGCCAGACCGACCAGTGCGAAGGCGACAGCACCACCAACTGCGATCGTTCCTATCCTGATTAGCAAATCGCGAAACCATCTGGTTTTTACCACTCGCCATCAGAATGGGCGATACGTACCCCATGCCGGATTTATCGATTGGCCACGCTCCCTCCCCTGCTGAATCCCCTCCGGAGAGGCCACGACCACCCCCCCTGAGTTTATACCCCAAGGGGTGCCAGGAGTGCCGGTAGCACTGGAGGAAGGGATCCCCTCAAAAGGCGGAAGATAGATGCTTCCCCGCTCAGAATGAAGTTGCGCTCGGTGTCGGTGAACCACATCTTTCGCTCTCAAATTATCCATGGACTGCCGCTCCACATGGTTGACGAGAATCTTTTCGATCCCTTGCGCCATCAATCGATTGATTTCCGTCATCATGGCCTCATGACTATTCAGCAACGCTTGCGTATTTTTCGACTCGTCATCCGATGGCATCCTTCTGATGGAATCGACGGTGTTCTGCCTGTGGGCCGGAATAATCTCTCGCTCAAAGAACCTCTCCCCGTTCCACTCCCATACGTGAAATACCACCTCTCGAACCAGACCACTTTCAATATTCCGGCGTATGATCGGCCATTCGAGCGTCGTCAGTACACTTTTGTCGTTGATTCCGCTCAAAATATCCGCCCTCACCGTTCCGCGCAAATTCCCCACGTAACGACTCGAAAGCTTCTCCCACAAATGCCATAGGGCAGGATTCGGGCGCCCTGCCGCCAAACTCAGGCCATTAAAAAGGTAGCCGCCTATTGTGCCTTCCAAGTAGGTGCCATCGTGGATTATCGAATCCTTCTCGGTATGCCAGGTGTTGAGTTTCGACCAGATGTGTCCATGACGGACCGCCCTGCCGGCCTCGGTACCGAGCCTGGACCACCAGGCATTCGTTCCATCAAACGGGTTCCTGGCATACCATCTGTACGATACTTCCATTCCCCGGAAAACATCAATCCGATCGAGCATCTTGTCGATAGCATATTCATTGACCTTCACGCGGCGGAGATTGACAAATTCCTCCATGTTGACCAGGACATCATTCAAAGCCAGTCGGAACTGCTCATCCTGCCGCAAGAACGGGAATTCTCTGACGCGATTGCGGAGCGATTCTCGCGCGCGGTGGAAGGTCGCCTGCGCTTCGGCTCCAGGATTTCCACCCATGGGCCCGGCATACTTTCTTCCTGCAAGAACCGTATTTTCAACGAGTTTCTTCTGGTCTTCCAGCGATCTCGTTCGCTCCTTTTCACTCAAACCGGAATATGCGAGTTTGATAACCCCGTCCATGGTTCCAAGTTCTTCCGGAATCTCACGCCTTACCAGGAAGAGCAGCTGCTGAGCGTCGGCCGGGGCATCGCGCTCAAACTTCTGCCATTCCTCGAACAGTGGGTGCTCCGGATCGTCCTGTGTCATGGCCTGTAGTGCTTCGGAGCGCCTACTGCCAGGAATATTCGCCAGCCACTCCAATACTGTCGCCGGGTCCTGTCGACCTGGATACGGCATGTCCACCGTGGTAGGGGGCGTCACATCATCCGCCCCCGCCATGACGCGGGCGATCAAGTCGCTCAAATCAGGGCCGGTATCAGGGCGCGATGAGGCGTGGTCCGATTCGGACTCGGCTCGGAGCGAAGCTGTTCGGTCCCCCTCTGAGGAGTGGAGTTCGCGGTAGAGGCCATCACCGGGAACGCGGAAATAGCGAGCAAGGTCGACGGCGAGATGAAATCCCTGGGCTTCGTCCGACGTGCTCATCACGTCGGCAACAAGGTGGATCATGGTGTTAAGGGCGTCCTGCTGGTCTCGCGGAAGCTCCGGAAATATTCTCCTCAGGTCGTTGTGCACCGTTGTTGCAGCGACCGCATCAGTGGCGCGCGAGACATGGAAGTCACGGTCACCTGCGTCCATTGACTGCAGTCGGTCGTTTGCGTCCTTGGTCTGGCTTAGCCAATAGGATGATTCCCATGGCCGCTCGGGGCGGGAGAACGCCGAATGGCTGGCGACGCTCCAGGCAATCCGGTTTATTCGCTGCGGACGTGTCAGGGCACCGTCTACATCCCATTCATCCATCACAGCTGTGACAGCGTCCCGCGCACGGCTGAAGGGTGTGTCCGAAGCCTTCTCCCGTCGACGTTCCCTCGATTCGTCAACGTTCATCCCGCCATTTATCGACTCCCTCGACTGCGGGTCATCCTGTCCCCTTTCTGCCGCTGCCGACCGATCGGCCGACGTGTCGTGGTACGAGTTGGGATGCGCCGTCTCGTCCGCTGCCGTCGTGGTGGATGGATCAGGATCAATCAAAATCCTTTGAGCGTCGGACAGGTGATCATCAGAATTTCTGATTTCGTGCACGTCTTCGGCAATTTCCGTCGACTGCCGATCCTCTGCTGCATCGGGCACCTCGAAGACGGTTTGCAGCCCGGTCCTGTCGCCGGCTTGCGAACGAGGTCCGCCAGGACGCCTACGTCCGGCTCCTGCGGGAACGGCAGCGGTCTCAGCATCCCTGGTGACACCCGTAGGACGCCGAGGACGAGGGCCATTGGGGGCAGAACGACGCAGTCGGCCCGTGGCGTGTAGATCTTCGACGCCACGCCCGGCTTCGCTCGGACCACCATCAGCGTCCTTTCCGCCCAGGACACCGCTCCCGCGTCCCGCTCCGGGGTGACCGCCCGGAGGACCGTCTGCCGGTCGGCCGGGCGACGGGAGCGTAGTACTGGGATCGGTCTGGACGGAGTCTGCCGCAGCGACTTCGGAGTCTTCTCCGAGCGGGTCTGCGATGTCCGCGTCCGCCCGGCTCAACATGTCCTTGAACTTGTCCGGAGTGATTCCTTGACGGCGGCTGCGCCGCAGGGCGGCCGCCTCGGGATCCGGGCGTATGTGCAGGATGTAATCCGGATTACGCTGGCCGAACTCGGCGGCTACCTGCATATCGGCGTCCGCTACCCCCAGCCGGCGCTGTTCCTCGGGTGTCATGGGTCGAGGATCCGCCCAATGGATACCGGTGCCGGAATACCTCTCGGGCAGCGAGTCCTGGATGGTTCGGCTCGCCCTGGTCGGAAGGCTGTCGCCAGAAGAATGCGGGAGCGTCCGGGGATCATACACAATACGTACGTTGATGTCCGTGTCGGACCTGTCGCGCAGACTGGTCAATTCCTGAACAACACGTGGGACGTCGCGACGCCAGTCGGTGCTGTCCATTTGTATGGCACGGGTCCGCACCAGATACTGCGGGTTATCGTCTTCTCGCGAGGCAGCGGGATCCGGCGTCAAGGCGGGTTTCACAGTCTCTTCGTCGGCCCGACGTCCAGGACGTGCGCGGGGGCCTGCCACCTTGTTCCGGCCGCTGTCCGACCGGGGATCACGCGCGGGTCGTGACGCCGCCCGCCTGGCAGAAGCAGCCTCTGCCCCGCTGGCTTGCCCGCTCGGGCGGCCCTGCGGCACCGGGGAATCGCGCTCGTCGGTCGTCAGCTGTTCGGGCACGCGCTGCTCCACCCGCCGCGGGGGGCTGGCGTAAGGGGTGAAGACGTCAGCGATCTGACGCAGATGGTCATCGGTGAGTACGAGGGGGTGCTCCAGACTTTCCGGGGTGAAAGCGCCCATGAGGCTGGCGGTGCCGGGGTCTGTGTGCGGGTCGGGTCTGCCGCCGGGGACGAGCAGCACCCGAGGATTGACGTGGTCGTCTCGAACGCCGAGGCCGTGGATGAGCTCGTGCACGTGCGCCTCGGAACGGGCATTGGCGTACCAGACGTTCTGCACCATGTCGCGCCTCTCAGGGACGCCCGGCCTGAGGGTAACCGTGCCGCCGGCGGAGGCTGTGGCGGGTTCGTCGACGAACTCGACCTGCACGTGGAGTACCGGACCGTCGTCTACCCTGAAGCCCGGCAGAGGCAGGCGGTACCCCGGACGATTGATCAGCGCGTCCACCGTCCGACGCATGCCTTCCTTGAACGCGTCCACTTCAGAGCCCGTCGTCCCGTCGGGGACGAGGTGAATCCGGCGGTTGAGGTACAGGTGACCTGCCGGATCCGTGTCACTGCTTTGCCAATGCCACGCGTAGCCGACCTGGATGCGCTCACCCGAACCGGGCTGGCGCCTCATCGAGGGCGCTGCGTCCGTACGCGGCTCCAGACGGTAGGCCTCGCGTGATGGATCGTCACCGCCGCCGTAGGGCAGCCAACGATCGGCCTCCACCTCACCCGACGACAGGTGAACCGGAGGACTGCTGGGGTCGGCGGACGGCGGACGCAATGACAGGCCACGAGTCGGTGCCGCTTGCTCGGCCGACGGGCTCACATCGTGGGTAACGGCCGGCGCGTCGTCGAACCCCTCGTCCGCGTCCTCTTGGGCCCGCTCCTCAGCTCCTGACTGATGGTCTCCGGGCTCCCAGCGCACGGCGCCCGCAGCTGCATCCCATACCCCTGTCCGCTGATGCTGAGCGTCGTAGACGCTGACCACCACAGCAGGTGGGAGGGCCCCGGTGAAGGCAACTTCGGATTCATGCCAGGACCACTCACCCGCCGGCTCGATTTGTTCAAGACTCGCGTTGACGTCCACGCCAGTCCGCCCGCTGCCCACTGGATTACGCGCCGGCCTGACCTCATAGCGATATCGAGCACCGTTGAACCACAGATCTGCATCATACGTAGTAGAAACGTACCGCCCGCTACCTTTGCTCACCTTCCTCGCGTATTCGTACAGTGTCGTCAGCCTGCCATTGCCGCCCGGCAACAGGCCACCCGAAAAAATGACCGCCGGATCCGCACTGCTGAAATGCCAGAGGACGTCGTCGGGCTTGCTTTCACGTATGCCGCCGTCCGCGATGTCGTCCGGATGGACAAGCGAGTAGTCGACGGCAGGAGGATCGTCAGCTCGGTAGAGATCACTCCCGTGGCCGGCCCCGGGTACGTTCTCGCCCGACGGCGGCCGCTCCACCACCGAGACACTCCGAACGGTGACGGGCCGTTCCTGTTCTTCCGTGACGTCGGTGGCCGATGGTTCCGTCCGTTCGACACGAGCGGGCTGACCCGCTGACAGTGCCGGGGTTACTTCGTCGGAAGACGGAGAGGACAGAGATGACTGAACGCGGTCCGGCGACGCCGAATCGGCGGCTCCCTGATCACGGGAAGCAGAGGAGTTGGAAGCCAGGACATCGGCCACGTGGCGGGCGACGTCATTTCGCGCGAGGACGTGGTCATCTGCGGTGCTGTGGGATTCCTCGGCGCTCCTGGGGGCGAAACGGCCTCCTCGGTCGGCCTCGTGGTCGAGCCAAGCGGCAGTACGGAGATCCTCGGGGCCGAATCGCTCGTGGAAGGAGGTGAACCAGTCCTCACGGGTGCTGTCGCCAATGCGCGTGGCATCGTCCTCGGAGAGTTCCTCGCGGGCTGCGGCCTCGTGGAAGAGCTCGGCCCAACGGCTGACGCCGCTGGTGGCGTGGGCCTCGAAGGCGAGGTGTCGGGCAAGGTCGGCGTCAGCGGCATCCGACGTCTCGTGCTGCCACTGCTCGGTCGCCTGGTCAAGACCCTCGGAGCCGCCCCCGCTCTCCCCTCCTGCCGAGTCGGCGAAGATGTCGTCGAACCGGGCGGCGATGCGGTCGTGATGGCCGGTGACGAATCTGTCCACTGCGTCTGCCGGCAGGCCCGGGGCGTGTTCGGCAGCGTATCGGCGGGCGGCATCGGCTGCCCTGTCCAGAACGACCGTGCGTGCGACACTCATTGCGATCCGGTGGCGAACCGCCTCTTCGGACAGCACCTGGGCGGTTGCCTGTTCGGCGCCCTCCGATGTACCGCCGTCCCGTGACCACGCGTCAAGGCGACGGTGTGCTTCATCTCCCAGTGCACGAGCGGCCTCCCGCTGGGCAGCGAGGCCGGCATCGCGCCCAGGCAGCCCGAACTCCTCACCGAACCGGTCGCCAAGCCCGCCGAGCGCCTCCCGCCAGCCGCCCTCAGCCTGTGCATGTACGGCGTCCACAGCCTGACGGGCGGCACCCTCTTTGGCCAGTTGCAACGGAACCGCTCGGCGCAAAGCCTCCAACCGCAACGCACGGCGCTCCTCCCAGGAGCCGGTGCCCTCCGGGTGAACACCAGCCGCAGAGGAATCCGCGAAGTCCGCGGATCGATCTGCCGAGCCATCGGAGTCGGGCGCTGATCGGACTGCTGGATCTGCGGCCTCGTGTGGCGCACGCCCCGCATCGACAGGAACACTGCTCGTGGCAGGCCGGTGGGTGCCGGACAGGTCGCCGAAGACCGCTTCGTGGTCGCGGGCGAACTCCCTTTCCCACTGAGCCCTCAGCCGCTCCCGCCCGCCAGGGGAAAGAACGCCTTCGGCGCCTGCCGGATCGACTGCGGCCTGTGCCGACAGGCTCACCGCGGACTCGGTGGCCACGGCATGCTCCCCGGCAGGCGCAGCCACATGGTCGAAGACGACCATGGCCTCGGCACGGCGGATCTCGGCATGCGCAGCACGATCGAAGAGACGGCCCAGTTCGGGAAGAGCCCGGTCCATCGCCGTGTCGGCAACCCGCTGCAACACCTCGGCGCTGGGTACCGGCTGCGAACGGTCGAACCGCTCCCCCAACGCACGCACCCTCCGCGCGAACTCATCCCACGAAGCCTGATACGTCCGCCCCGATAGCTCGGGATCTGCTGCCACAACCTCGTGCGATGCCCGCTCTCCCACCCCATGCGGTGCAGGCGACCCACCGGGTTTGCCCCAAGACGCGAACAGATCGTCGAACTGCTCGCGCACATGCTGCAGACTCACCTCGACAGCTGCCCGCACCTCGAAATCACGGCTCATCTCCGCAACCGTCGGCCTGACCGTACCCCCGGAGCTACCGAAGGCACGGTGCGCATCGGCAGCCTGCGCACGCACCTGCGCGCGCACTTCCTCCGACAGATCGCCGCGCCCAGCGGACCAATCACGGAAGGCGTCGCCGAACTCCCGTCTGCCGGTGAAGTTCTCCGCGGCATCGGCCAACATGTCGTCCCGCCGGCCGGCCGCTTCCTGCTGAACACGGTGCCATCCCTCGTTCCCGCCCCTTCCATCACGCGCCGCCCACCCGGGGGACGGTACGAACGCCTGTTCCACGCTCCCCAACGCGAACTCGTTCCCGCGTGGCTCGCCACCCGCAGTACCTTCCCCCACGTGCTGCGCAACGGCATCGTGCCGCCCGGAACTCCCGCCAGAAGTCCGCACCCCGGCGGGCACAGCCGGGCCGCTACCGGGCAATGCGTCCGCGTCAGTCTGCGCGTCGACCGTGCGTACTCGCCCGCTCTCCGTCTCGGGCCGTTGTTCCCTGGACGGCACAGGCTCTCCGCGTCCGGCAGCGCCACGGACACCGTCATCCCCCGCCACGGTCAATGGCCTGCCGGCCGACGGCAGGACACTCTCATCCGCCTCGGCAGCCCGCCTGCTGCCCGGATCTCCCTCAAACCCTCTCGAAGTCCCTGCATCGGCGGACGCCCCGGCAGGCACACCCCCTTCAGTCCGCGGCACAGCGCCCGGACCCGAACCTGCGGATTCTCCCGAATTCTCCGGCACCGCCGCCGTCCGGGCACCAGAGATCTCCTCGGCGTCCGGTCGTCGGCCAAGAAGAGAACCCAGCGACGGCACCGTCACATCGATCTTGCCGCCCAAACGCTCTGAGAGAGCATCCAACCCCGCTCGCCCCAGATGGCCCGCGACGCCCATTCCAGCGCCACCCATAAACGAATCGAACCCCGTCTCAAACTTATGATTCGGGCCGAAGATCAAATTGTAGAACCCGGTGGTCAGCGTCATATTCGCACCGCCGGACACTGCAGTCGTCAATACCGCCGCGGCCTGCTCACCCCAATCGATCCCTGCCGACTTGGCCATCTGTGTGACCACCCGATCCGGCAACCCGTGCGACAACGCACGCACCGCTTCCTCACCCCCCAATTCCGCAGCAAAGGGACGAAGGACCGCCGACAATTCACCCTTCAACTCATCGAATCCCTTACGTCCCCAGCCCTCTGCGAACACCTTGCCGAAATCCCTGCCCACCCTTCGCGCCACATCATCACCCAACACCGGTCCCAGATGCCGCGCAAAATCCTCACCCACTGACGTTTCCACCGCATGCACCGAACCCATCAGCCCACTGCCCAACCGCACCCGCGGATCCGGCACCTCATCGTCCTCACGCACCGACTTGCCGAGACCCTCCTCCCTCAACTCCCCCTTCCCCCCACCCCCGTCCACCAACGTCCCCTCCTCCGACACCACCCTCACGTCGTCCCGCACACCCTCCTTCAGGGCCCCACCACCAGGAATCTCCTCACGAGCAACCACCTCCGGCTCCCGCACCGCAGCCTCGGCCTCCGACCCCGCCGTCTCCCCGACATCGTGTCCGAACCCATTGGTCAGCCCACGCGTGTCGCCGAGCGACTTACCCAGATCCCGACCCAGATCCCGACCCACATCCCCACCCGAACCACCCAGATCCCGACCCAGATCCCGACCCAGATCCCGACCCAGATCCCGACCCAGATCCCGACCCAGATCCCGACCCATAACCCTACCCAACCACGCGCCGAACTTACTGCCCAACGGACCCAGCACACCCCCCACCACAGCACTGATCGCCCCGAACTCGATCGCCTGCAACGTACTCCCGAAATTGAACTTCTTCCCGTCCCTGGCATGCTGAATCCCCTGAATCAAGAGATCCATCGCCACACCCGTCATCACACCCAGCACCACGTGCCGCGCCAAAGACTTAAGAAACTGCTCGATGATCAGCCGCAGGGTGATCCGTGCCACCGCCTCCGCAGCCGCAGCCTCAGCCGGAGCAGCCCAATTGAAGAACGCCGTCGCCGCGTAATACGCCAACTCCGCCACCAATTGCACCAACGTACCGATGATCATCCACTTCATGTACTCCAGCTGATCACCGGTATCCCGCGCAAACTTCGCAAGCTCTTGCGCCCCCTCCTTCGCTACCCCCAAATAATTCTTCCCCGTAACAAAATCCGCCATCCCCGCCAAAAAAGCATCCGCCGCCTCACCCTGAAAATCATCCTTGATCGCCCGGGTCAACGACGTGACCAAATCCGCCAACTGGTCAAAATCGTCCGCCGACGCCTGGTACAGATCCGACACATGTCGCAGCACATCCTCATTCCCCTGCGGCCACTCCATACCAGTCAACACCTTGAAGAGACCGGCAAGCCCAGAAGGAAGCTCAATCGCCACGACAAACCACCCCTACAGCACTACGACGCGAACGAACGAACGAACTACCATTGCGACGCGACCGTAGCCGCCTCATCCTCGGTCTTGGAAAACTGATCAGATGCATTCTTGCCACTGTCCGCAGTGTTGGCAAAGAACTCACGGACGCGATCGACCAAGTCGCTGAGATTCTGCGTCGCGTCGTCTACCTGCTTGTGGTAGGCTTTCGCATACTCGTCACTCTCACCGCCGCCCTTTTTGTTCTGATCATTGATTTCCTCGATCTTCGACTGCAGATCTCCTGTCACGTTGGCGATGTCGTCGAACTGCGTGAACCGCTTCTTGAGATTGTCATCGACCACCAGGTCAGCCATCGATCCACTCCTCTTCGTCGTCGGTATCGGTTCCTGCCTGCGGAGCAAGCAATTCGCGCAACGGGCCGACCATCCGGTCGAGATCCGAGCCCCCGGTCAATACCGACCGGAGCGCTGAACCGCCATTTTCCAGCGGAGAAAACAGCCCGCGAATCTTCTCCGACAGTTCTTTGCGCGCAGAATTGATGGTCTCCACCAGCACGGCCGACAGCTGAGCCGGGGCCATAGCCGCGTAGTCGGTGGAGTGGAACTGTATGTCCTTGAGTTCGCCTTGCCCCGTCACCGTCACCGTCAGAATGCGGTCCTTAGACCGGACAGACATCGTCGCGGCAATCGCTTCAGTCCGGGCCGCATCAAGTTTCTCCGCGTATCCACGCATCTCAGTCATGACCTCAGCCAGGCCGTCAGGATTCCCCGATGTCATTTCCGGATACGCCTCTCTGCCGACAGTACGTCCACGTTCACCGTCCGATCACCCCCGGAGTGGCAGTGCTCGTGCCCCAGGTCTCCTCGTCCTCGGTCACCCATGTCTTACGGGCACCGGCGCCGCCCCCCGTGCCGCCCATACCCCCCGTCATCGGCGGGATCATCGGCGGTTCGCTCTCCGTTCCCGCGCCCCCCACGGTGGCGACGCGGCCGAGCATCGACTCCTCCTGTGCGGCCTCCTCCAGAGGTAGAGCCGAGTTCTCGGCTCCCGGCTCATCCAAGACCGCCGGGTGCGCGTCGTCCAGGACTCCCTCCGGGTCCAACAGCGGCTTGTACTCGTCACTGGTGCCGAAGCCTCTGGTCAGCTGCCGCAGTCGATCGGGATCCATGCCATTGGTGCCGCCGGAAACGACCGTTCCCCCGGACCGCAACAACCGGCCCAGGTCAGCCGGTTTCAGAGACTCACCACCATGGCTGACGACTACGCTGCTCCCTGGATCGAAGGCGCCCGAGCCACCAACAGCAAGTGGCTTGGGCATTCGTATGTCCCCACCTGTGTCCAGGTATCCGTCGGAGTCATTGCTTGAATCCCCAGGAAACAGTTGCTCAGCACCAGGTTGAACGAGCGAAGATCCCACAGGTACCTTCAGCGGCTCACCGTTTGGGCCCAAAACCGGCTTCCCGTCCGGACCCACCACGGACCCATCCGGACGGACCGTTGAACCCGCCGGCACAGTCACCTGAAGGCCGTCTGGTCCTACGATCGGCATCCCGTTCGGGCCGACCACCGCATCGGACTCCGGTACGTAGAGGGAACTGTCCGAGGTGATTTTTGAACCCGGCGGGAACTTGAGCGGTTTCCCGTCCGGACCCAGAACCGGCTTCCCATCCGGACCGACCACCGACCCATCCGGCCGAATCACCGAACCTGCCGGCACATCCACCGGCTCACCATCCGGACCCAGAACCGGCTTCCCATCCGGACCCAGAACCATTGCGCCAGGTGCCGAAGAAGGATCAAGACCATCCGAGGTGATTTTTGAACCCGGCGGGAACTTGAGCGGTTTCCCGTCCGGACCCAGAACCGGCTTCCCATCCGGACCGACCACCGACCCATCCGGCCGAATCACCGAACCTGCCGGCACATCCACCGGCTCACCATCCGGACCCAGAACCGGCTTCCCATCCGGACCCAGAACCATTGCGCCCTCGGAGCCACCGAAATCGCTGGGCGCCAGACCACCGCCGTCACCAGTGAACAAGGAGCCGGGCTGAAGAGGACCCGACTCGCTCCCGGGAACGAACCCGCCCTGGCCGTCGTCCGAACCATTGCCACCTGGAGTGTCACCCGGGGCATTAAATGCGTAGGATCCGGGCACGCTTGGAAATCCAGGATCACTGGAATCTGTCGGATAACCAAGGCTGCCAATGTCTGGTATATTTCTTGTCTCTGGAATATTCTCCGATGGATCTCCTTCGTTGCCAGGGTCCGGCAAATCAACGTGATCCGGGACCTGTACCGGGCCCTGTCCCGGTCCATCAGGTGTCTGCTGTCCCAGATCAGAGCTCGATGTTTTCTCGGGCGGATCATGGAACTCTGTCGGCAACTCCATGCTGGCCGACGTGTAACTGGTGTCCAACTTCGACAAAAAAGCCTTCGCGGCATCGTCCAGCGGAGCAAGGTTGTCGATCCACTGTTTCTTCGCGTCCGCCTCGAGACTGTCCCAAAATTCTGTAGTAGAAGGGTCCCCATACTTCGTCATCTTCGTAATGATGTGCTGATCATTCCTATTGTTAATATAGTTCTTACCCTTCCATATGCGCGTGACACCAGAGTTCACAGCATTCATGAACGAGTCGAATAGAATTATTCGTGGATCACTGATCGTAGCGTCGTTGCACCAGTTAAACCAGGCCTGCCCAAGGTTTTGGGCGGCACTCTTCATATCCTCGCCAGTCGCATTGAGTTGGCCGGAAGTGTCCTTCTCGGTCAACTGGTCTCGAATGCCCTGCATGTCATGACACATGGCAATTATCTTTGATTGGAATATTCCAGCCGCCGTACCCTGAAAATCACTGTCCGCAACGTCGATAGCATTGGCCCAGCCGGTGAATGCTTGTATCCAATCGGCCAACATCGTACGGATTCCGTCAACCATATCGGCCGCATACTTCAGACTGTTCGGACTAAAAACATCATTCTCAAATGATCCGCCCATCAAATTGGGAAATATTTTTGCGGGAATATCGCGGAATTCAGTCCAAGGCTTGGTCTCGTCCCTGAAGTCCGCAGAAAAATTTGCCCCGATGACGTACCACCATGTGTGGTGATGCATTTTGTCAAAGCCACTAACGTAACTGGTACTCCAGTACAGATCACGGAAGATATTGACGCCATGCCAAACGCCGGCGTAGTAACGGGAATCCGGGTCCAACCACGAACTACCCGTCACGGCATCTCGGCTAGGCATGCCTGACGAGTCCGATCCGGAACCGTCGCCCCCGCCGTCGGCCGAGTTCGGGTCCACGAGCCTGACTGCCTGTTCGTACTCACCTGCCAACGGATGCTCCCCATTTTCGAGTTCCGTTCTTCGCTCCAGGCCGCACTGCGGCCTGGAGCGAAGAACGAGATCACTGCGATATGCTTACGTTCGACGTTGACTGGTTACCGGAGCCGTCAAGCGAAAAATTTGCAAGATCAGCGTTCATTTCGCTTGCGGTAATGTTCGCACTATCCTCCCCTTTGTCGAGCGTGTTGTCCACGTATTTGCAGTCCTGTGAAAGGATCTGACCTCCCGAGAGAAGCCCCTGGATCTTCTCGGACAACGCCCCGGTGAAAGTCGCGAAGTCTTTCTGGAACGTAGCAATCGGCGCCTGCTTACTGTTGGGGTTGCCCAGGAGCAACTGGTTGTAGTTCCAGTTCTCGTCGTGGCCCAACTGTGGTGATCCGGAGAGATAGGCTGCGAGTTCGGCTACGAACCGGTTGTGCTGAACGTCCCGGACGAACGGATCGAGTTTATTGGCGGCGAAGTCCTTCAGGTAAGTGTCGGTGATTTTGAGGGTTTTTCCGCTGGACGACGAGTCGCCTGATTTTTCCTTTGCCATGCCGTGTCCTGTCTCGAATTGTCGGCCGGCCGACAGGCTCAGAACTGATTGGCCGCGGCGGCGTCCGACTTCTGGTGGCCCTCGATCATCTCCGACAGCACCTGTGAACCCTGCGCCAGGCTGGCACGCATCTGTGCCTCCAGTTGATTCACCTGTCCCTGGAACTGCTGATAGGAGTGCGCCGCCTGACCGACGAACTGCTGTGCGAATGGAGCCAGCTGCTGCTGCAGATCTTCGAGCTGACCGTCGATCTTGGTGCTTGCCGCCTGCATGTCCTCGATGGCGCGGATGGCGCCGTCGTACTTGAGGTTGATGTCCGCCATGGGAATTCTTCCGTTCTTTTGTGGGTCAGCCGCGCAGGGCCTGGAAGACGGCATCGTCACCAGAGGTGCTCTGCCATGCCGCCGCGTTCTGGTGGAGTTCCTCTTCCGCGCGGCCGATGGTGCCGTGGGCCGTTTCGAGATTGGTCCGAAGCTGCTGGACTGCGGCGCTCACCCCTTGATAGGCGCTGATCCAGTCGTTGATCTTTCCCTGGAACGTGGTGCTGGACTGGGCTTGGTAAGAGCTCGCGATGTCCGAGCGAATCTGGTCCACCGTGCTGCCCATGTTCTTCATGAACGCGGTGTGGTCGTCCAGCAAGGAAAGTGCGTGCTGGACGGCCTGGTCATCGGTCCGCAGTGTCTGCGCTGCTTCGGATGCACTGTTGATGGGAGTCGTCATGGCGTTCTTCCTTCCGGGACCGCCGCCCCTCGGACGGGGGACGGATGCGGGTGGTGCGGCGTAGCGCGTCGCCTGCCGTTGAGGCTAGGCCGCGCTCACGCGCTTCGTGTGGTGCCGAGGAATGTGCTGCCCTTTTGGTTTGGAGACTCCGCCCCTCCACTCCTCAGCTGACGCAGGGAACAGGTGTGGTCCGTGGGGGCACCACACCGCCATTGGCCAGCAGTTCGGGGTCAAGGCTCGGGCCGGTGGGCAGCAACCCCAGCACGTTCGTCGGCAACGTCATTTCGTCATCCGTGGAGTAGCCCAGGCGAGTCACCACGACGGCTGAGGGGATCGGGTACTTCACCCCGTCGTCCGTCACCAGATAGGGCGTCACCGCCTTACCGCCCGACGATGCGACGGCCGTGACCAGCGCACCCGACCCCGGTTGCACCGCAACAAGGTCGGCCGGGCGGCAACTGGCCACCACACCTGGGCCCTGCCCGGGCGCCATGGTGTCCTTTTCCACCGGGGCCTGCCTGACTACTCCGATCCTGCTGCTCAACTCGTTCTGGTGGGCGTCCAGTTCGACGCAGACTGTGTGTCCCGACGGCACCGCCACCACCTCCGGCGGTTTCGCAGGCAGAAGGGACGCCAGGTTCGCGAGCGGCTCGGGCGCGGGTCCGGGCACCGCCGCGCGGGCCAAATCGGCGGGCCCGATCCGTCCCACTGTGACGGCAGCGCCGCCATAGGCGCCACTCTGTACCCGGGGGTCGCCCAGGTACAACGCCGTGAGCGTCGCCGTCAGCGGTGCGAGACCCTCCCGGGTCAGCAGGTAGTGGTGCCCGGATGCGTCCGCGAACACCTGCCCTACCCGGGTGGCCCGCCCGGCCAGCGGCGGACCGCTCGAGCCGAGTCCTGGCACCTCCGGAGTGGCCAGGTCGGGGCCGGCCGGCACTGCGTCCAGGAAATCCTCCGACACGGGCACCGGCGTCAAAGCGGTGTAGCCCAGCGCACGCGCCTCGGCATGGCGGCTTCCCACCGCCAGTCTCCGCCCCTGCCAGAGCAGCCACAGGGCACCGTCCGGGGTCTGCACCAGCACTCCCTGTGCATCCGATGGCCCCGGTCCGGCGACCGGCAGACCGACTCTCAGCACCACTCTGCTGGGTCCACCGGCAGTGGTCGGCGGGAGGACACATGTTGTCCAGCCCCGGCGCTCCAGCGCTCCCGGCCGAGGCAGGGCGTCCGGCGCACCGACGATCCCGACGGGCGCACCGACCGGCGCGCCGCGCAGCGACGCCGACTTCACTGCCTCGAGCTTCATGGAGTCGCCGGCAACCAGCCGCGCCGACGCCTCGTTGAGGACAGGGTGCAACTCGCCCTCGACGTAGAGGTAGCGGGCCCCCGAGTCCTCGGCGAGCACAAAGGCACCGTCCTTGCGCCATGCGGTGTTGCCGCCTGGCACGACGAAGCCGTAGATGCCGACGACCATCACACCGACCAACCCGAGGACGAATCCGAGCGCCATGCCGCGGTTCGTCCGACTCACCGGTTGATCAGGATGGGAAGGATCCACCCGCAGAACTCCTGCGCTCAGACGCCCCATCACAAAGGAGTACGCCTGAATCTGGTCACGTCGCGACTGCAACGATCGCCTCCTGTTTCCGCGTCGGACTGTCGGCGGAACTCAGCCGCCCAGACCCCGCGCGTAGTGGTAGAGCCCGAACACCCATAGCGACACCGGCAGCAGGCTGACGGCGGCCACCGAGTGCAGCACGTTGGTCAGGTGCGCCCAGTGCGGCAGGAGGCGCCGGCCCGGCACGGTCCACGACGCCACCATCAGGCAGCCCGCGACCGCCATCACGACGGCGAACTCCACCAGCCGCCCCGACGTCGGAAGGGCCGTTCCCAGCCGCACGGTGAAGAGCGCGGCGCCGTAGAGCCCAGGTGCCACCAGGGCGAGCCGTGGCCAGATTCCACCGAGTCGGCCACCGTGGAGGAGTCCCAGGAGACTCACAACGGCCATCAAGGCCAATGTCGACGTCTCAAATCCGCGCAGCATGCAGGTAAGACTGACCGCGACCAATACGCCGACTGCGGCATAGAACGCCTTCGCGTAGGCGTCGACGGCTTCGCTGCGCGCCTCCACCTCCGTCGCGTTGTACGGTTCGATGCCTTCCTGGAGCTGGTCGGCGTTGGCAGGCAACGGTGGCAGGCGCAAACCGGACAATCGAAAGGCCACCGCGGGCACGAACGCCGCCATGACGACCGCCAGCATACAGACCAGAGCCGCGGCGTGGGCCAGCGGAATATCGAGGGCCAGCACCATCACTCCTTCGACAGCCAGCACCACGTCCGCAACGGCCGACGCAAGGAAGAGAGGCGCGCTGGAGCCCACTGCGGCAAGTGCCAGCGCGGAGGTCCCCGCGGCGGCGGCCCCCGCCGCGAGTAGCCGCGGGCCCGTCATATCGGCGCCGGCGCTCGTGGGTGGCACGAGAGCGCCTGCCAGCGCCACGAAAGGCACCGCTGCGGCTCCCAACGCGGTGCCCACGACGGCGTCGCCCATTGCCCTCGACGCTGCGGCCGCACCAGCCAACAGCATCAGCGCGCTCACCGCCGCGGCGACAACTCGCACCTGATGCGGACCGCTCACACACAAAAGTCCCAAGCCGGCCGACACGAACATGAGCAACGCCGCGATCAGCGTCCTTCGTGACAGGTCCGCGTTCCAGGTACCCGAGCGTCCGGCGAGATTCTCCGCGAGTCCATCCACCAAATCGTCCAGGTGAACCGGCGGGAGTGCCGCACGCCGCGGCCGTAGGTACAACGTCTCACCATCGCGCACTCCCAGCGCGTCCAGGGTGGACTGCTCGTCCAGGGGTGCGCCGCCCAGCCGTTGCACCACCCAGCCCCCGTGCACCACCCCGGTCTCATCGAGTCCGTCACCCGCGTAACCCACGAGCGACGGCAGCACGTCCATCAACTGCAGGTCAGAGGGCACCGCGAGTTCCACCGTCCGCGCCGGGGCACGAACGGTGAGTCGGCACAGGTCGCCCATCGCGGTCGGCGGAACGGCGTTCGCCATTTTCGGCTCCTTAAAGACCCATCAGCGCGGCTGAAATGCAGCCGGGCGCCGCGGTCATTGTTCAACGCCGCAACCGCCTGGCAGGGCGTCCTTCCTGATCCGGGGCAGCGCGCTGCCCGAACGGTTCGCGATCCGTGAACCTTTGGCTCCGGAACCGCATCGACGGCTGCTGGTTCGTCCCGTTGCCCGCTCCGTTCGGGAACACTGGCCGCACCACCCGACCGCGACCGCTGCGGCGGACCACCGGTTGCGGCACGTCCATGCGCACCTCAGCATTCCGCTCTGCCGGTCCCTATCCGGTCTTCCGCGCGACGCCAGAACGAAGCGAGGGCGCAGCGTTGAGCGTCACCCTGTTCCGTCGGCCGCCGCGCCGCCCCGGGCCGGAGATGCCGGAGGGCGAGCTGCAACTGCAAGAGCCTCCCGACCTGCCCGAGCCCCAAGGGGGCATGTCGGGCATGCTCAGTTATGCTCCGACTGCGCTTGGCTCACTGTCCATGGTGCTGGTCTTCCTGCGGCCCGGTTCCAGCGGTGCCCTGACCTATGTGGCGATCGGCATGATGGCCGTCTCCGCGATCGGAATGGTCGTCAGCCAGACCATGCGAGCCTCCAGCGACCGCAAACGCAAAGTGCAGAGCGAACGGCGCGACTACCTGCGTTATCTTGCCGGCGTCCGCAAACAGGTACGCCGTTCGATCGACGCGCAGCGCACCGCTCAGGCGTGGCATCACCCCGAACCCGTCGCTCTGTGGTCGTTGGTGCGTACGTCCCGGCTGTGGGAACGCCGCGCCTCCCACCCGGACTTCGGGGAGTTGCGCCTCGGCAGCGGTGAGCAGGCCCTCGCGTTGAAGCTCTCGCCTCTCACCACCAAGCCGGTCGAAGATCTCGAACCGCTCAGTGCTCACGCGCTGCGCCGGTTCATCCGCGCATACGGCACCGTCCCCGATCAGCCGGTCGCCGCCTACGTCCGCGCCTACGCCCGCGTCCTGCTGGACGGCGAAGGCGAGACCGTTCGGGCCATGATCCGCTCGGTACTCTGCCAGGCTGCCGTATTCCATGCACCGGGGGACCTGCGGATCGCAGTCGTCACCGACGCGGACGGACAGGGGGCATGGGAGTGGGTCAAATGGCTGCCGCACGTCCTGCACCCTTCCGAGAGCGATGGAGCAGGCCCCATCCGTCTGGTCACCGACAGCGCGGCCAAACTGGAGACGCTGCTCGGTGCCGATTTCGCCGGCCGTCCCCCGTTCGACCCGGACGCCGCGCCCAGCCGCGATGAGCCGTATTTCCTGCTCGTCCTCGACGTCAATTCCGTTCCCGCCTCCAGCCGCATCGCCACCGATGGCTACCGCAATGCCACAGTCTTCGACACGCGCGGGGCGCTGGCATGGAAAGCCGAACGGCGAGGGCTGAGGCTGCGCGTGACGCCGGAGAACGTGGACATGGTCACAGACGACCGGCAGGGACACGAGGCCACTGTCACCCTCGGTCGGCCGGACGTCATCACGACTGCCGCAGCGGGGAGCCTGGCCAGGCTCATCGCCCCGTTCAGGCTGACCGCCTCCGCGGAGAGCGCCGAACCGCTCTCGGCGGATGTCGAGCTCAGCTCGATGCTCGGGATACCCGACATGCGCCGCCATGACGTGCGGCAGTTGTGGACCCGATACGAACGATCCGCCCAGGACCGGCTGCGTGTCCCGCTCGGTTTCGCCTCCGACCGGACCCCGCTCGTGCTGGACATCAAGGAGTCCGCCGAGGGCGGCAACGGCCCGCACGGCCTGCTCATCGGCGCCACCGGATCGGGTAAGTCCGAACTGCTGCGGACGCTCGTTCTGGCCCTGGCGCTCACCCACTCCTCGGAGACCTTGAACTTCGTCCTGGTCGACTTCAAGGGCGGTGCGACGTTCCTCGGCCTTGACCGGCTGCCGCACACCTCCGCGGTCATCACCAACCTTGCCGACGAGGCCTCCCTCGTGGCCCGCATGCAGGACGCGCTCCAGGGAGAGCTGGTGCGTCGTCAGGAGTTGCTCAGGTCCGCCGGAAACCACCGTTCCGCGCTCGACTATGAACAGGCCCGCGCCAAGGGTGCTGACCTTGCACCGCTCCCGAGCCTTCTCGTCGTCGTCGACGAGTTCAGCGAACTGCTCTCGGCGCACCGCGAATTCATGGACCTGTTCATCATGATCGGCCGGCTGGGGCGATCACTCGGGGTGCATTTGCTGCTGGCCTCCCAGCGGCTCGACGAAGGCCGTATGGGCCAGTTGGAGTCCCACCTGTCGTACCGCATCGGTCTGCGGACATTCTCCGCGATGGAGAGCCGAGGTGTTCTCGGCGTGCCTGACGCTTACCAGCTCCCGTCGTCTCCGGGCAACGGGTTCCTGCGGACCGACACCGCCACCTTGACCAGGTTCAAGTCCGCATACGTGTCCGGCCCGTACCGGATGCGCGACCGCGAGGCCGAACAGGCTGTCGCCGCAGGTCAGATCGTTGGCTACACCACTGAGTACGTCGCCCCCCGTCTCCCGATCTCCTTGCCGCCGGAGCCGGTGGGAGAGGAGGCCGACGAGGACGCACCGACACTCCTGGCCGTGGCGACCGAGAGGATCTGCGCGGTGGGAAGTCCGCCCGCCCGCCAGGTCTGGCTGCCGCCGCTGAACGTGCCCCCCACTCTCGACGAGCTGCTGCCCCGGCTCTCGCGTTCCGGGCACGGGCTCCTGGCCGAAGAGCGCAGCCGTGTGTTGACCGTGCCTGTGGGCATTGTGGACCGTCCTTTTGAACAGCGCAGGGACCCGCTCGTCGCCGACCTGTCCGGCGCCGGGGGCCATCTCGCGGTGGCGGGAGGTCCGCAGAGCGGGAAGAGCACCCTGCTGCGTACCGCCATCTCAGCCCTCGCCCTGACCCACTCGCCACGCGAAGTGCAGTTCTACTGTCTGGACTTCGGCGGCGGCACGCTCGCCGGCATGGCGGGGCTGCCCCACGTGGGAGGTGTGACGGGGCGCTTGGACCCTGAGAGGGTAGGCCGCACCCTGATCGAGATCAGTGCGCTGATCTCGCGCCGTGAGCGGGAATTCGCGGCGCACGGCGTCGATTCGATGACCACGTACCGGGCGCTGCGTGCGGCGGGCGACCACGATGATCCGTACGGTGACGTCTTTCTCGTTATCGACGGCTGGGCCACCGTCCGCCAGGACTTCCCGGACGCCTTGCCGCTTGTAGCCCTTGTCGCCGCGCGTGGCCTCAACTACGGCGTCCACCTCATGATCTCGGCCAACCGTTGGGGTGAATTGCAGTCGTCGGTCCGTGACCAACTCGGTTCCCGGTTCGAACTACGCCTCGGCGACCCGGTGGACTCATTGATCAACATGCGAGCAGCTACGGGGGTCCCCCACATCCCCGGCCGCGGGCTCACCGCCGAACGCGCCCACTTCCTCACCGCCCTGCCTCGCATCGATGGCAGCGGTGACGCGGCCACGCTTTCCACCGGGCTGGCCGACCTCGTCGAGGCCGTCAGTACGGCCTGGCCCGGTCGCAAGGCCCCACCTGTGCGTATGCTCCCGCTGGCCTACCCCGCCTCGGACCTGCCGGCCCCCGACGGTGACATGCGTGTGCCGTTGGGTATCGAGGAGAACGAACTCACCCCGTACTGGCATGACTTCGAGTATGCGCCGCATCTCGTGGTGATCGGTGACGCCGAGACCGGCAAGACCAATCTATTGCGGCTCATCGGGCAAGCCATCGCCCGGCGCTACACCCCTGCGGAGGCCCGGGTAGCCCTCGTGGATTTCCGCCGCGAGATGTACGAAGCGCTTCCGGAAGCCCAGCGGCTGGGATACGCGGTCTCGGTGGACGTCATCCGGGACATTGTGCGAGGTGCAGCCCGCGCCATGGAGTCCCGCCGCCCTGGGCCGGACATCTCGCCTGCGCAGATGCGACGGCGAGACTGGTGGAGCGGACCGCAACTGTTCTTGATCATCGACGACTACGAAATGGTCGGCGGCTCCTCCTCGGACAGCCCGTTCGCGCCACTCCTCGATTTCCTGCAGCAGGGCACCGAACTCGGCCTGCATGTGGTTGTCGCCCGCAGTGCCAACGGTGCCGGCCGCGCCATGCTGAGCGACCCGTTGCTGCGGCGGCTGATGGAGGTCAACACCCCGGCAATCCAGCTGTCCTGCCCTCCTGCCGAAGGGCAGATCATCAATGGTGTGAAGCCTCGTCAGTTCCCGCCGGGCCGCGCTCTTTACATCACCCGCCGAGGCACGCTGCAGCTCCAGACGGCCCTCGTCGACGATCCTGCCGCCGATCCCGGGCTCGTTACCGAGCCCAGCGGACGGGGCCAATGATGGCAGCGGGTCGCAAGAACGGTACCGAGGAGGACGGTGGGCGTGCCCTTGACTTCTCGGTGCCGCTGCCGGACGAAGGTCAGGCCCTGCACCGCTGGCGCAGCTCGCCGATGCCCTCGACTGAGCTGACCAGTACATCGCCCGGGGACAGCCAGCGCTGCGGGGTGCGGCCCATGCCTACTCCCGCCGGCGTCCCTGTGAAGAGCACGTCGCCGGGGAGCAAGGGCAGCACTGCGGACAAGCCGGCGATGAGAGCGGGCACCGAGAACAGCAGGTCGCGCGTTCGGCTCTTCTGCACGTCCTCCCCATTGAGGGTGCACCGAAGTTCCAGGTCGTCCGGATCGGCGAATTCGTCGGGCGTCACCAGCCACGGGCCCATGGGTGTAAAGCCTGGATACGACTTGGCGAGTCCGAACTGGGGTGCAGGGCCGGAGAGTTGGCTGATCCGCTCGGAAAGGTCCTGTCCTGCGCAGAGACCCGCCACGTGCGCCCAGGCGGCGGCCTCCGACACGCGGAACGCGCGTGCCCCGATCACCGCGACCAGTTCGACCTCCCAGTCGACGTGGCCGCCGCGTGGCAAAGTGACGTCGGTGATGGGCCCGGTGATACTGCTGACGTACTTTGTGAACACCGGCGGCAGGCCTTGAGGGCGGGCGAAGCCGGATTCATCGGCGTGGTCCCGGTAGTTCAGCCCCGCGGCGAACACCTGTCGGGGCGTGGGTACCGGAGAGCCGAGCCGAGCGGGGTCGAAGGGTGCTCCGGCCGGCAGGTCGGTGCCCGCGGCCCACTCCCTGAACCGCTCCCACCGTGTGTAGACGGCCTGGACATCTGGCGCAAACTCTCCTTCGCTGGCCTCTTCGACATCGACAGCCCTGTCGCCGGAGATGACAACGAGCCGATCCGAAAGGTTGGCAATACGCACGAGGACTCCCGAAACACGGTGGGCTGCGGTGGCATGGGCCGGCAAAGTGCAGGGGCCTGCACCATGACACATATTGATTATGATGATTCTGGGAGTGAGACAAGCCGTCGTCAAGCGGTAGGGCCTCGGCGGCGCATGGTTTGCGCAGCGGGGTCGTCTCCTGTGTCGCGGGGAGGGCCGCTGGTGTTGTGCAGGCCGACCAGCCACATGGCTTCCTCGCGCCTGTGGTCCGCAATGGCATCGACGAGGTCACAGTGCAAACGGTGGCGTTCACGCAGGTACTGGGGCAGCGGTCGGCCGGCCATCGGCAGAACGGCGAGCGTGTGTGACTCGATGATCTCCAGCAGCCCGAGATACAGCTGCTTGAGCAGCTTGCTGGGGCTGAGATCCGCGATGCGCGCGTGCAGTTGCCAGTTGGCATGGACGAAGGCGACCGGATCGGGCACCTCCGCCGCTTTACGCATGGCCGCAAGCGACTGGCGCAGACGGACCACATCGGCCAACGAGGCGTGCCAGACGGCGTCCGCGACGAGCAGCGGATCGAGGGCGTCCCTCATCCGAATGGCCTCCGCCACATCGGCACCCTCGGCGTCAAGGGCCAATACCGAGTTGCCGAGCCGGACGAGTGCGGATTGCTCAGCCGCGAAGAGACCACCCCCCGGTCCCGGCCGGACAGCGACCAGCCCACGGGAGTGCGCCAGCCGCAGTGCCTCGTTGAAAGTTCCGACGGACACGCCGCACGCGGCACGCAGCTCCTCCTTGGTCCCCAGCCGACTTCCGGGCTCCGCGGCAGCGGCCAGTTCCGCGATCCGCTGGGCGGCGCTCTCGGCACGTTTGACGCTCGCCTGCGGTGCGCCCCCATGACCAGCACGGCGGCCGGTGTCGGCTCCGCCCCCCGGCGTGCGCCGCGAGTCGTCCATGCCTACCTCCTCAGGTGTCCACCAAATCATCACACTGATTTGCAGCCGCAGTGGCAAACCCACGGATCCTCCTGACGATCCGCACGCGCATACAGTGCCGGTTCGCGCGCTGCGACAACACGCGGTCGGCAGGGTTGACGGAGGGCCCTGTTACCTGGAAGCGTTATTCATCATAATCATCATGGTCGTTAGGACCCAGATGCCATCAGGGCGGCGAACCCCCATGGCCCTCTTCGGCGGCGCCTGTCCCGTCCCTTCACCCCTCCCGGAGACACGATGTCCCTTCACCGGCTCATCTCGATCATCATGGGTGTCCCCGACGTTGCCGGGACAACGGAGTACTACGCTGACTTCGGTCTGACCCGTGAGGCAGGCAACTGGTTCACCAGTCAGGACGGCGGACGCCAGCTGCAACTCGTTTCAGCCCCATCCAGGCGGCTTCTGGAGATCCGCATCGGTGTCGACGATGCCGACGACCTGGGTTCAGCAGCATCAAGGCTCCGCAGGCTCGGCGTGCGTTACCGATTGACCGAGCGGGAGTTGACGGCCGAGGAGGCTGTCACCGGGGTCCGGGCCGTCCTCGAGGTCGCGCCTCGCCTGGTTCAGCCGGAGGTCCGGCCAACCCCGTACAACCTTCCCGGGCACACCGATCGGGCCGGACGCGCCCCTGTCCTGCTCAGGGATGCCTCTGTCCGTCCGCGCAAGCTCGGTCACGCCGTAGTCGCGACCACCGACTTCGATGCCACGACCGCGTTCTTCCGTGACGGTCTCGGCTTCAAGGCAAGTGACTACATCAAAGGCGAGGGCGCGTTTTTGAGGTGCTCGCCCGAGCACCACAACCTCCTGGTACTGGCTTTCCCGGTCGTCTTCCTGCACCACACCTCCTGGCAGGTCGACGACGTGGACGAGGTCGGCCGGGGCGCATTCGCCATGCTGGAGCACCACCCGGAACGGCACGTCTGGGGGCTCGGGCGCCACTACGCGGGGTCCAACTTCTTCTGGTACCTGAAGGATCCCTCGGGCACCTTCAGTGAGTACTACGCCGACATGGACTGCATCGTGGACGACCAGATGTGGAAGCCCGAGGTCCTCGAAGGCGCCCGCGGGCTGTTCAGCTGGGGCCCGCCGCCGCCACCGTCCTTCCTGCGCCCCGACGACCTCGCCGCCCTGATGACCGGCAGTCACAGCGCGCGTTGAGCATTCATCACTCCGTTTCGCCCCTCCTCCCCCTCATGTGAGAGCCGCCATGAACCATCTCAACGAGCCGGACGCACCACCCGCGCCGGGTCGCCCTGTCGTCTTTCGAGGAGCCTCCGTCGTCACGGTCGATCCCTCACTGGGCACACTTGACACCGCCGACGTCCTCGTCCGCGACGGTCGTGTCGCCGGCATCGGGCCTCACCTCGATGCGCCGGCCGACGCCTTCGACATCGACGCGCACGGCGGCATCCTCATGCCGGGCATGATCGACACTCATCGGCACATGTGGCAGACCGTCCTTCGCGGCTACGGCGCCGACTGGACGCTCACCAACTACCTCCGCTTCTTCTACGCCGGTTACGCGCACATGTTCCGGCCGCAGGACATCTACGCCGGCAATTTGCTCGCCGCTCTGGAGGGGCTGGACGCGGGCGTGACGACCAGCGTCGACTGGTCCCACAACCTGCAGACCCTCGACCACGCAGAGGCCGCGGTCGACGCTTTGGAAGGGACCGGGGGGCGATTCTTCCTCGCTTACGGGAACATCCACGAGAACCCAGCCGAATGGTCGGCCGCGCCCGGATTCCGAGACTTCGTTCGACGTCGCATCGACGGCCGCTCGGACCGGCTGGGCCTCCAGTTGGCCATCGACCTCAGCGGCGACGCCTCCTTCCCTGAGAAGGCAGCCTTCGACGTGGCCCGGGACCTGGGTGCCGCGGTCACCATGCACACCGGGGTCCGCGACGTCGCGGGAGACGAGAACATCACCATGCTGGCCGACCACGGATACCTGTTCCAGGGCTCGGTCTACGTCCATGCAGCCACCTTGTCCGCGGAGTCCTACCGACGGATCGCCGACACTGGCGGATACGTATCGGTGGCGAGTGAAAGCGAGTGCAATGCCGGCCAGGGCTACCCACCCACCTGGCAGTTGCGCGAGCACGGCGTCCCCGTCTGCCTCTCCACGGACAGCAGTGCCTGGTGGAGCGGTGACATGTTCAACGCGATGCGAGCGACGCTGAACGCCACCCGGGCCCGGGAGCACCTCGAGTCCCACGACCATGGCGAGTCCCTGATCGACTGCCACCTCCGCGCGGCCGATGTCGTCGCGTACGCCACGCGCGGTGGAGCGGCGGCCCTCGGTCTCGACGACCGGCTGGGCAGCATCACGGTCGGGCGTGAGGCCGACCTCGTCCTCCTGCACAGCCGAACCTCCCCCGCCATGTTCCCGGTCCTGAATCCGGCCGGCCACATCGTCTTCCAGGCAGGCCGCGGTGATGTCCACACCGTGATGGTCGGCGGGCGCTTCGTGAAGTACGGCGGGGTGTTCCTCCTCACGGACCGCCTCAACGCCGCCAAGGCGGCAGTCTCAGAAACCCTCGACCACCTTCGCGGCTGCATGGGTGCGCCGGCCTGGAAGGCGTACATGTCTCCGGACGCGCCGCGCGTGCCACTGCCTCCTTTCCGTGCGCGCACCGGCTTCTGACCACCAGTCCGATCGATCCCCCACCCACGTGCGATCCTCACCAAGGGAGCAGCCAGTGAAGAACGCTGAAGAGCGGCGCGCTTTCGTCCGGCAGCACCGGACGGCAATCTTCGGATACGGCCGGAAGAACGACGGGCCCGCGATGACCACGCTCTACTATGTATGCGAAGGCGACGAGATCCTCGTCTCCACGATGAACGCGCGCGCGAAGGCCAAGGCGGTAAGGCGCAACCCCAAAGTCTCCCTCTGTGTGCTCGACGAGCACTGGCCGCCGACCTACCTGAATGTCTACTGCGACGCCGCAGTGGACGACGATCCTGAGTTCGCCGCGGACGTCTTCTTCCGCATCATGGGGGTCATGGCCGGGCGTCCCCTCGATGAGGCCAGGCGGGCTGATGTCGCCGCGCTCGCCCGCGAGGAAGAACGTGTAGTGGTGCGCCTGCGCCCCTATGCCACCTTCGCAACACCGCCTCGACATGTCTACGACGAAAGCGACATCCACGGTCTGACCCACACCGTCAGCGCCAGCATGCCGTGGTGAACCGGACCCGATCACGCGGTTCCTTTCGTCCAGGTCAAAGGCCCATGGCCCGCTGACGCCCCTTCCCTTCACTTCCCATTCCCTCGGCAAAACAGGAGACCATACGTGACAACCCGCACCTCTGCACCCGGGGAGGCGGCTTCCTCCGCCCTCACATGGGCAGTGACGGTCGGCGCTGTGTTCATGACGACGCTCGACACCTACGTCGTGACCGTAGCCGTACCGGATCTGAGTTCCGACTTCAATCATGCGTCGGTATCCCACGTCTCCTGGGTTCTCAACGCGTATGCCATCGCAATGACCGCCATCCTGATCGTCGCCGGCCGGCAAGGCGACAGATATGGGAGCAAGTCCGTATTCCTCCTGGGTACCGTCCTGTTCACGCTCGCCTCGGCGGCGTGCGCGCTGGCTCCCGGGCTCGCCTTCCTCATCATCGCGCGCGCGGTGCAGGGAGTGGGGGCAGCAGCTCAGCTTCCGGCGTCGCTGGCTCTGCTGCTGGCCGCTGTACCGGCGGAGCGACGTCAGCACGCGGCACGGTTGTGGACCGGCTTTGCGGCCATGGGGGCGGTCTTCGGACCCCTGGTCGGCGGCCTCCTGGTGGAGGCGAGCTGGCGCTATGTCTTCGCCATCAACCTCCCCCTCGGCATTGCCACTTTCCTCGTCGGCCGACGCGTTCTGCCCGACACCCGCGTCAGGAAAGACGCCGCCGCGCCCGACATGACAGGCAGCCTGTTGCTGATCGTGTCCGTCGCCACGCTGACGGGAGCCCTCGTCCAGGCACCGGACTGGGGCTGGAGCGCCGTGCAGACCGTGGCACTGCTCGTCGTGGCCGCTGTCAGCGGTGCCGGATTCGTGTGGCGCTGCAGGACGCATCCCGCGCCGCTCATCGAACCGTCGATGATGAGGAACCGCACGTACACGATATCGAACGTCGCCAACCTGCTCTTCTCCGTTGCCTACGGCATCATGCTGCTCTCCGTCACACTGTGGTGCCAGCAAGTGTGGCACTACTCCGCCCTGCGGACCGGGTTCGCTCTTGCGCCGGCTCCCTTTGTCGTACTACCCGCGGCAGTGGTTTCCGCAGGTCTCATCCGCCGGCTCGGCCTCGGGCCGGTGGCAGCACTCGGCGGCGTGGTCTACGCGGCCTCAGCCCTCTGGCTCGTACTCGGCGTGCACGACACACCCGACTACGCATTCGGCATGCTCCCCACGATGGTTGCCTCCGGAGTCGGTTTCGCTCTCGGATCCGCCACACTGACCGGCGGAGCCGTGAGCGCGCTCCCCCCCGCCCAAGCGGGCACGGCGACATCCATCGTCAACGCGGGACGGCAGGTTTCCGGTTGCCTCGGAGTCGCCGTCCTGGTCACGGTGATCGGCACCGCGCCCGCGCCCTCCGACATCCACCATCTCTTCAACGTCGGTTGGTGTGTGGCAACCGGCCTGGCGCTGCTCTCGGCCGTCGTTGCGCTGAGCCTGAAGAAGCCCGCGCGGGTCGAACAGCCCGAGCTCCTCTCCGCGGCATGATGACCGCGCAAGGGCTCACCCCGGCCACGTCGGCGGCACACGGCCACGCCACCACCAGCCGTGGCACCTGCGGACGGTGAACCGGCGAGGGTCCTGTGCCTGGAGGTGAGGTCACTCTCCTATGGCACAGGACCCCTCACGACGTCAATGTCAGGTTCCCGGGCGCCAGTTTCGGCGGCGGCCGCGGGGGAGGACAACGGCGCTCACAGCTACGAGCGCCACGAGCACCAGCCCGGCGGCCCCGACGGCCAAACCCGCGGTCTGGGACGTCGTCCTGGGCGGTGGCGGCACCGTCAGGGCGTGTTTTCTCACCGAGAACGGCGGTGTCGCCGAAGGCACAAGGCCGTCGCCTTCCTCCGGCAGCAGCGTCGTCATCGCCGCGTACGGGTCCACCAGGCCGTAACCCGCGCCGGGGTCCGGCATCCGTGTGCCCGGATGGACGGCCGTCGTTTCAAGACGGTGGGTCAGTGCTTCCGGGGACATGGCACCGCGATAGGAATCGATCAGCGCCGCCGTTGCGGCCACGTAGGCGGCGGCATAGCTTGCGCCGGTACCCGTGAAGTCCCCGCCGGAGACACCGGGTCCGACGACTGAGTCGCCGGGCGCCACCAAGTCCACCGGAGCGCCCTGCGCAGGCCCGGCGGGCATCGTGCTGTCCTTGCCCGAAGCCGCCACAGCCAGAACACCGGGGTAAGCAGCCGGGTACACCGGCGCTTGCTGGGTCTGACCGTCGGCCATGGCCGGGGCCACTACAAGCGCCCCGGCGGCGATGGCTCGTTGCACCGCAGCACGCAGTACGGCGGCTGGCTGGGGCGTCACCACCGAGACGAGGACGATGCGCGCGCCCGCCGCGACCGCACGGTTTATGCCTGCCGCAATGACATCAGGGGCTGTATTTCCCGCCGCGTCGGTGACCGCCAGGGCGTACAACCTGGTCGCGGGCGCCAGCCCGGTGAATCCCTTGCCCGCCGCACCGCTGATGAGCGAAGCGATGAAGGTGCCGTGGCCGACACAGTCCTGGCCAGCGGGCGCCGCCGGAAGCAGCCGGGGACCGTCGACGACTCGCCCGGCGAGTTGTGGCGTCCCGGTACGCACCCCGGTGTCGAGCAACCCGACAGTCACAGATGCACCTTGGGACAGTCCCGCGTCGCGGTCGGCGCCCAGGGCCGCCAACTGCCAAGGCGGGCTACCGGTCGCTGCGCGCCCGGCGCGCGCGCAGGCCTGCTGCCCGGTCAGTTGCTGGGCAACCGGCGGGAGAGCGTCGGCCGAAGCGGGCACTGCCGTCAGCAGCGCCGCAAGTGCCCCCGAGATCAGACCGGTCCGAACGTACCTCATTGCCTTCAGCTCCGGTCCGCCGGAATGTCCTCGACGCGCAGCGTACGGAGGTCGTCCAAGCCGGGATTGCTCATCCGGTTCAGCCGTCCGGCCTGCTCTGTCATCATCGACTCCAGGAGCTGCCGGGCGTAGCGGGCATTACCGAAGCTGCGCCCGCGCGGCACCGAGGTGAAGTGCTTGAGCAACGCTTCCCTGGTGTCTTCGGGCAGTTCGTAACCGCTGGTGGTCGCGTTCGCCGTGATGATCTCCAGCAACTCGGCCGGCGTGTAGTCCGCGAAATTGATCTGCCGGGGGAAGCGGGAGGCCAGGCCCGGGTTGGACGCGAGGAAGCCCTCCATCTCGTCGGAGTAGCCGGCGACGATCACCACACACTCGTCGCGATGGTCCTCCATCAGCTTCAGCAATGTGTCCACGGCCTCCTGGCCGAAGTCCCCGTTGGCGCCTCGCGGCGTGAGCGTGTACGCCTCGTCGATGAAGAGGACCCCACCGCGTGACCGCTCGAATGCGTCCTTGGTCAACTGCGCGGTATGCCCGATGTACCGGCCGACCAAGTCGGCACGGGCGACCTCAACAAGCTGCCCACGCGACAACACGCCCAGCGCGGCGAGCAGTTCGCCATAGACCCGGGCCACTGTGGTCTTGCCGGTTCCCGGCGGGCCGGCGAAGACGAGGTGGTGGCTGATCGCCGGAACGGGCAGTCCCGCCGCCTCCCTGCGGCGTGCCGCGGCCAGCAGGTTGACCAGGTTCTCCACCTGCGTCTTGACCTCGGGGAGGCCCGTCATCCGGCGCAGTTCCGACAGCAGCGCCTCCAATCGCGCGCCCGGAGCCTGGGACTCGTCCTCCTGCTCCCCGAGATCCGCCGGAAGCAGGCGCATCAGGTCCTTCGACCCGACCTCTTGCAGCTCCGAAAGCCGGGATGCCTGCCGGTCGATCATCTCTTCGAAGGTCTTCCTGGCTGCACGCCCGTTGCCGAAGGCGGCGTCCCGCTGCATCCGGTCGAAGTGACGGGTGAGCGCGGCCACCGTGCCCTCCGCCAGCTCGTACTGGTGCGCGGCGGCCATGTTCGAGACGATCTGGACCAGTTCTGGCGAGGAGTAGTTCTCGAACTCGATCGTGCGGCTGAACCGCGACGCCAGGCCGGCGTTGGTCCGCAGGAACTGGCGCATCTCCTCCGAGTACCCGGCCACGATCACCACGATCTCGTCCCGGTGGTCCTCCATCAACTTGACGAGAGTGTCGACCGCCTCCCGCCCGAAGTCCGGACCTGAGCCCTTCTCCCCGGTGAGGGTGTACGCCTCGTCGATGAACAAGACGCCGCCCAATGCCGAGTTGAAGACCTCGGTGGTCTTGATCGCCGTGCCTCCGACGATCTGTGCCACCAGCTCGGCGCGCGCCACTTCCACCAGGTGGCCGCGCGGCAATGCCCCCAGATCCGCCAGGATCCGCCCGTACAGCCGTGCCACCGTCGTCTTGCCGGTACCTGGGGGGCCGGCGAAGATCAGGTGGCGTCCCATCGACAGCACCGGCATACCCATCTGCGCACGGCGGCGAGCGAGCTTGTCGAGATTGACCTGGCGTGTCACCTGCTCTTTGACTCCTTCGAGTCCGACCAGCGCCCGGAGTTCGGCCAGCGGCCCTTTTGCCTGATCCGCAGCCTCGTCAACCGGGCCGGCCAGCAGGTTCCCCGGCACCGTCCCGGCAACCGCCTCTCCATAGGCATCGCGAAGGCCGTTGCCGTGGCTCTCCAGGTCCTCCGCGGACAGCCGTTCACCTGGTTGTGTCTGCCGCAGCCCGGAACCGGTGTTGTCCCGGACCGTGGTGCCGGTGACCGACACGACCTCCGTCGAGTCCACGCGGATACCGTCTCCCCCGTTGCCGGTCAACTCGCAACTGCTGACGACGGCTCGCCCCCCGGCGGAGACGTGCAGGCCATGGCCGCGCGAGGACCGCACCCGGCTGCGCGACAGGTTCAGTTCGCCGCCGTCCTCGACCAGGATGCCGTCGGCCCCGGCTCCGAGGATGTCGCTGTCCCGGAACGTTCCCAGGCCCTCATGTCCCACCGAAACACCTGGGGCATGTCCGGCAGTGTCACGGACCGTGGTCCGGCCGATGTGCGGACGCCCTCCGTCGACGATCCTTATCGACGCCAAGGCGCAGTGGGCCATCACGGACTCCTCGACCCGCCCGCGTCCGCCGCTGGTGACCTCCAGTCCGTGCCCACCGGTCTTCTCGATCTCGGCGAACCGCACCAACGGGTTCGCTCCTGCCCGCACACTCAGCCCGGGGCCTTCGGTGGACCGGATCTCCAGCCGGGTGAACTCCGCGGCGCTCTCCTCGTCCACCAGCACCCCGATGCCGGGGCAGTTGCGGACCACCGTTCCTGTGAATACCGGGCTTGACCCGCCGCCCACCCACACGCCTGCGTCAGATGCCCTCGAAATCTCGCAATCCTCGAAGGTGCCGCGCGAGCGCGTTTTGACGTGGACGCCGTGGCCACCCGATGTGTCCACCCGGCACCGGCGCACCACCGGGTCGGTGCCGTTGTCCAGCACTATCCCGTACCCGGACATTCCATGGAAGGTGCAGTCTTCAAGCACCGTGCGTGCGGTACTCGAGACGAACAGCCCTGCCTCCGCGTCGTGCACGGCGGTCCCGCTGATGGTGGTGGCGGCCTCATCCTCAAGGGCGATCGCGGGCTTGTCGGTGTGCGAGATGTCGCAGTCCTGTATGGTCCCGCGTCCTTGAGCGTTGACACACACGCCGTTACCGCGAGCGTCCCGCAATGTGCAATCGCGCACCACGGGATCCGCCCGCTCGCTGATCACCACTGCCGAGGTGCCCAAATGCTCGATCACGCAACTCTCGACAACACTGCCGACCCGCGAGGCATCCACGATGCCCGCGCCCGCAGGATTGCTGACCCGGCAGTCCCGCATCGCCAGCGAACCCTGCTCACGGGAGAAGACGGCCGCCCAGGAGGACGCCGTGATCTCACAGTCCTCGAGCGCGGCCTGCCCGCGCGGGACGTCGACGGCGGGGAGGTTTTCGTCAGCACCTTGCAGCAGCAGTCCGTTGACCTTGACCGCTTCGGTGAGCAACCGCAGGACGCTGCCGCGCCGGGGCGTCACCCGAACGCTGCCGCGGCCCTCCTCGGCGGTGATCGTGACGACTTTGGAGATCACGAGGTTCTCCTCGTAGCGGCCGGGACGCACGGTGATCACCGCGCCGCTGTGCGCCCGCTCCAAGGCCTGTCCGATGGTGTCGAACGCGCCTCGCTCGCCAGGAGCCACCAGGAACAGCCCGCTCACACCGAACCCCTTCGATCCATCCGACGATCCCGGTGCCGACACAGAAGCCACGACGCCACCCCGGTCGATCCTCTCGCAGGTCGAGGGCAGGTCACGTCCGGCGGCTGCCGCCACGGCAGGCCGGAGCGGCCCCACCGCACAGGTCTGCCCTTCTGCTCCCCGGCTTGCTGCCCCATCAGCCCCCGCCCGCATGTCATATGAGTCCGGCGCGTATCGCGTAGGCGACCGCGTGCACCCGGTTGCGGAACCTCAGCCGCGTCATCATGTCGTGCAAGATGTTCTTGATGGTCCGCTCGGAATACGACAATTGCTCACCGATCTCCCGCAGCGCCAGGCCCCGCGCCAGCAACCGCAGCACGTCGACCTCCCGACTGTCCAAGCCATGGGCGGTCAAACCGCGCGGCTGCAGCACCTCGCGCTGCACATAACGGATCTGTTCATGCAGCCGCTCCTGCTGTTCCGACGCCAGGTACGCGCCACCGCGAACGACCGCCGCGAGTGCTTCGCGCAGCCGGCCGACGTCGATTCGGTCCCGTGGCACGACCGCCGCCATTCCGTAGTCAACGGCTGTGAACAGGTCGACATCGCACGGCGCATCAGTGAGCACGACGAACCGGACCCCTCGGTGCCGAAGTGCCAGCTTGTGCAGCTTTTCGAGCAGCTTGCTCGCGGTAACGTCCACTACGAGAACGTCCAGTGACCCGGCGTCTGCCGGAACGACGACGTAACCCGCCGCCGAACCCAGAATCGCTGCCACTCCGGCGTTCACCAGGGCGTCGTCGGAGGAAATCGCCACCCGCGCCCGTGCGCCGGTCCTCCTGGGGTCTTCGAGCGGGCAAGGCACCGCGCGAATCATCCGCGATCGGTCCTCGAAATCGACATTCAGGGATTTCTGGTTCATGATTTCGCCTTTCCGCCTTTTCCGACCATCACTTGAGCCGCGATTCAAGTGGACGATCATCGGGGCCGGACACACGGGGCCGAGCCTCCGGAACAGCCGCGCCAATACGGTCGAACCTGCCGGCCACCTCACGTTCGGCCCGTTTCCCTGCCGACAACGCGTGCAGCCGTGCGCGGACAAACCGGCGCAGCTTGTCTCCTTCGGCGCCGCCACCTGCCCGCAGAAGCCGTAGCAGCGGCCGCGCCATCTCCTCGGCCAGCGCCAGGTCCACCACACGGCCCCAGCAGTCGCAGGCCCTGCAGAGGTTCTCCCAGTACTCTTCGTCGCCCCACACCTGCGCCACAGCCATGTACTCCTCGGCCGCCGCAGCCGGATCACCGTGCTCCATCAAGGCATGCGCGTACAGTTCCCTGGCCCGCAGCGCATAGGGGTGGCTCGCGTCGTGCTCCCGCTCGACCCGTCGCACCAGATCTCGCGCGACGCGCGTCGCGTATGCGGTGTCGTGAACGTGCAACGCCCGGGACACTGCAAGTGCGTCACGCCGATAAGGGGCAGCGACCTGCCGAGCCTTGGGATCAGCCTGCTCGCGTTGCCCTGCCCAATGGGCGTGCCGCTCATCACGCGAATATTCCGGATCACCGGGCTCGCTGCGGAACCGCCACCACTGTCCATCGGTGCCATCCGCTTCCAACCGCATCTTGCACTACCACTCACTTCTGCCGGGGCGGGCCGCTCCTGCGGAACCGCCCGCCCCGGAGTTACGGACCTGTCAGTGTTGCGTGCCGGCAGACCAGAGCGTCGCGCCGGACGTGGAGGTGATGACTACGTTGCCATCGTCCTGAATGACCAGTTGGGCGCCCGGATTGCCTGCCGTCCCGGATTGCCACACCGGTTGCATGTCCCGGGTGTAGACGACGAAATGTCCGTCAGCCTGGAACACGGCTTCAAAACCGCGGCCTTCGGTGTGCGAAGACCAGCGCACCACCCCGTTCTCGTCGGAGATGACAAGGTTCCCGTCGGTGAGCATGGAAATCCTCATGCGGTTCGAGGCTACGAACTCGCCCTGCTTGATCACATAGGTCGACGTGATCACCTTTGTGCTCCAACCGGGCGTGGTCGCCGGCGCGGCAGCAGGGGTCGCCGGAGTATCCGCCCGCGCCCCGGTCCGGTCGGCAGCCAGCCGCGCGGCGGCATGCGTGGGCGCCGGAACCTCATGGGCCGCAGCTGGAACAGCCGGGGTCGCGGCCGCGCGAGCAGCCTGCTTGGCAGGAGCCTCCGCCTGGTCGGCGTGGACCGTCTGCCTGCTGTGCGCGGAGTTGTCCGCGGTGTGCGAAAGCGGTGCGTGCACCGGCGCCACGTGCGCCGCCGCGGCCGACTTGGCCGCTGCCACGCGGGGTTGGACGGCGACGGTGCGATGGGCGGGCGTCTCGTTCACCGGTGTCTTCGGCGCTCGGGACGCCGCAAGGCCCGGCAGCATGGGAGCGTGCGCGGACAGGGGCGCGAGGGTTGCGCCGTTGCCGTCGGCCGCGCGGCGAGGATTCGCCGAACTGCCAGCGGGAGAGCGTACCGTGGGTTTGTCCAAAGCCTGCCCGGCGTCCGGCTCCGGCTCCCCCTGGTCCTGGTGGCCGGGAGCCGGCGTCCCGGAAGCAGGAACTCCGTGCGCCGGAGCGGTGCTCTCCGGCGGAAGGGCGTTGTTGCCGCTGGGCGCTGCGGGCTGCGCCGCCGGAAGACTCGGAGCCGTCTGCGGCTGCGTCCGAGGCTCGGCAATTCGCCCACCGATGCTCGGCGACGTGCCACCGTCCTGCGACTGCAGTTGCTGGTCCTCCTCGCTCGGAGCGAGGGAAGCGATCGGCATCGCGGTTCCCATGGCGTCGCCGTTGACAACCGAGCGGTGATGACGATGCACAGTCGCGAACGGGACCGTCAGCAGAACCGCTCCCGCGAACGCCGCCGCAGCCATGAGCGGACGGTGCACACCTCTCGCGCCGGCAGATGCCGCCGGACCGGCCTGCGCCGACTCGCCGTTGCCGGCTGTCGTCCCGCTGAGGGATCCCACGGCCGGACGACGGGAGATGGACCGGTCGGGGGCAGCATCTGGCACCGCGGCACGAGGGGACCTGCGCTGCTCGCCGACTGCCGCGAAGGGAACCGGAGTCCGTATGCGGCTGGATGTCCGGGCGGCCGACGAAGCGCCACGAAACATCACCGGGACATCCGGCTCAGGTGCGGCGTCGGGCATCACCAGCGCTCGTTGTATCCGCGACAATGCCGACGCGCCCGCGACCGGAGGTGCCGCTCCCTGGGCCATGCGTTCCGTTGCCATGCGATTCTCCTCCAAGGCGTTCGGGGTGGGATCTCCCTTGCTGCCGGCACTGCGGCAGCAAGGGAAGCAAGGGGCGCGGGATCAGCGATCGACTATCGACAGTGATCCTGAGCAGCCAGGTGGCCACGGTGATCTCGGTGCCACCCGTGCTGGAGCCGACCTGACGAGTTCCCGCAGACGGCTCAGGATCTGGCTGTCCGAACCGTCCGTCGTGCCAGTGGGTGTCGTCGTATCGGCCGCGATCTCCCGGAGATGGACGCACCACCCGTCTTCGTCCTTTTCGACTGCCAGCACCTGCAGCCGGGTCCCGGCGAGCAGTATCACGACGCCGGCTTTCTGGCCGGTCGTGCGCGGCATGTCGGGCCGACGGCCCGTCTCCGACCACACCATGCAGCGGACCGCGGGCATGTCCAGCGGTTCGCCTTCCCACGGCACAGCAGCGACCGGGCCCTCGCACAGCATGCGCATGCCAGGGATGATGCGATGGACGTCCCATGTGTCCGGTGCCCCGTGCACAACCACGCCGCGGAACACCGGGAGCCGGTGCAGCCCGGCGTCAAGTCGAGCGAGTAACGCCTCCCTCCCCCGCGCTGCTCCACTGAGTACACCTGCGAATCGGCCCAGCGAAGTGGCCACCGAGTCGGCATACGCCAGCGTCAGTGCCAGATCTTCCTGAACAGCGTGCGGAGGGGCATCTCCTCCGGGCGAGGACGAGGCCATGAGGATACGCCCCGCTTCCTCGCCATGCGTTCGCATGGCCTCGGTGGCCAACCGACGCACAAGATCGATCTCCGCTTGCCGGTCCCTGCCGGTCGGCAACTCGCCTGGCCGGCCGACGTGCACAGCAAGCCCGGCTGAGGGGGTGGTCGTCGAGGCCGTCACGGCATCGTCCCGTTCCGGTGCGGCCGCCGGCGCAGGCTCCATCAAGGCGGACGGGAGACTGCTCACGGTCACCCGCGGCGCAGGAGGGGCGAAGTCGTCCGCGGACGTCATGTCCCGGCTCTTGGCGGCAAGAGACGCACGTGCCGGGGCCGGCTCCGGGGAGAGGATTGTGTGAACGGGTGTCTCAGGGGCCCGCGTCTCCGCGACCGAGGACCGATCGCCCGGCGCGATCGCAAGGCCGTGCCGGATGGCCAGCCGACGCAACCGCCGTAGCCCCTCGGCGCCACAACTGCCGTGCAGACGCATAACCGTGCGGTTGCGTACGTCGTCGTCCAGTTCCGACAACAACCGCTCGAGTGAGGGCCACATCGAAGGACTGAGCCACTGGCCGGGCATGCCGAGTTCCAAGGACATCATTTCTGCGTCACGCGGACGGCCGTCCACTGCCGCCGGCGATCCCCCGAGCGGGCCGACCCACAAGCCGGCTGCCGTCACGCGCACCTGCCATTCGTCACCAAGGAGCAGTGAACCGGGCTCGGGTCCCTCGGACAACCCGGTGGCCGGCGGTCGCCAAGCAACGATCCGGGTGGAGGCCGGTGCGCCGTCCGATCCCGGGAGGCAGGCCAGAGTTTCGGCATATGGCTGCCAGGTCGGCTCGCCCCTCTCGTCAAGGAGCACGATCCGAGGCTCGGCGTACGGGCCCGCATCGGTCAGGACCGCAGGAAGACCGTTGACGATCTCGATGGGGAGGTCCAGAAGATCCGCCACCTGGTGGCCGAGGGCGAGCAGCTCCGCTCCGTCGGCAGCAGCGATGCGGACCGCGGCACGCACTTGCGCGGGAAGCGCCGCGACCACATCGGCGAGGGCGTCCGGGGTGACGGGGTCGGCGCCTTCCGAGTCGACGAGGAGCACAAGCCGGTCGGGGTCCATCGGAACGGCGAGAGCCGCCGCCGCGGCCTCCTCGGCTTCCCGGCCGATCGCGCGCACCAGCAGCCCGGCGGGTATGTGTTCCACGTCGTGCCCGGCGGCCACCTCCCGGTTGACGCGCTCAACGGCACGTTGCCAACGGGGCTCCGGGTAGCGCATACCGATACGCCGCGGAGTCAGGCCGGGAGAGAAGTGCCACCAGCCGCCGTCGATGGCGCTGCCGCACGAAGCGAACAGCGTTCCTCCCGGCACCACGACGGCACGGCCGTCCGGGGCGAGTACGTCCAGCGACCACAGATCGCACAGTTGCCGGGCAAAGGAAGGCTGTTCGGACATCTCGGTGCCCGCCCCTGACATCACCAGCCGCAGAAGCCTGACCCCAGCTTTCTGCGAACGGCGCATGGCCGGCGCCAGCAGCTCAGCCAACTCCTCCAGCTCTGCCGGCAGTGTCGCAACGAGTACGGTGGCCGTGCCGGGATCACCGGTCGCAAGGCGCTCCGAGGTGTCGAGGAGTGACTCGGGGGCCCAGTCGTCCGGGTGCACCACCCACAGATTGCCACGCCCTGACAGCCGGGGAGCGCCGCCCGATGCCATGGGAGCCGCAGCCCGCCCGCTCACCGATGCTCCCGCAAGGTGTCCGGGTTTCCACGTGTGACAGCAGGCAACCGGAGAGCTGAGACACCGGCACTCACTTCCTGCACGTTCCCGCCCTGCTGCGTCGTCTCATCCATCTGTCCTCGTTTCGACGCTGGGTCAGCGACCATGACATCGCCGCCACGCACGGCACACAGCCATTCGAACCCACCATGCGGTCGGAGGCGCGGACGCCGAGGTCGGTTATACAGCAAGGAAGTTAACACCCGTAACCCCCGTTTCGGCGGCGCGGTGCGCCCGTGGAGTCCTCGCCACCTGACAGTTCCTGGCGAGTGTTGGCTCGCGTGATCCGGGGACGAGCAGGGCCAAGACGCCTGACTCTCACCTACAGCCATGTCCGCCATCGACGTTGTGAATCATGACATCACTCTCGATGTCCACTGCGACATCAAGATGGCCATGACCGCGACAGATAATCTCACATGACTCCATGGGGACATCCAAGCGGCCTGGCTGTCGTCTGGCACCGAGGCATTGACCCGGTACCCGCACCGCGGACGGCCGGAGGGCACGCATGGTGTCGCACGCCGCCCTCCGGCCACCGCGATGTCAGACCGAGACAGGCGTCCGGGTCTCGGTGTCGTCCTCCTCCCGTAGGCCGAAGCGGTCGTAGAGGCGGCGCAGGGGGGCGGGGGCCCACCAGATGCGTTCGCCGGCGAGTTTCATGGCGGCCGGGACGAGGATTCCGCGGACGACGAAGGCGTCGAGGAGGACGGCCAGGCCGGTGCCGATGCCGAAGAACTGCAGGAAGCTGATCCTGGACAGGCCGAAGGCGAAGAAGGTGACCGAGAGCAGGGCCGCGGCGGTGGTGACGATGGTGCCGGCTCGTGCCATGCCCTGCACGATCGCTTCCCGGTTGGCCAGGCCGCGCTCGTGCAGTTCCTTGATGCGGCTGATGAGGAAGACCTCGTAGTCCATCATCAGCGCGAAGGCGATGACGACGAGCAGGGGCGGGATCGTGGTGGAGGTGGCGGTGGGGGTGAAGTTGAGGAGCCCGGAGAGGTGGCCGCCCTGGAACACCCAGATCATGGCGCCTGTGATCGTGAACAGGGTGAGGGCGTTGAGGACGAGGGCCTTGACCGGGATCCAGATGCTGCCGGTGAACAGGAAGAGCATGACGAAGCTGGCGATCACCATGATGGCGGCGGCCCAGGGCAGGCCGCTGCCGATGGAGTGCTTCTGGTCGACGAGGTCGGCTGCCCGTCCGCCGACCAGTACGGAGGTGTGGGCGGGCGTGGGTGTGTCGCGGATGTCGTGGACGAGGTCGGCGGCCTGGCCGCTGGTGGCGTCGAGGGTGTTGTCGACGGTCCAGGTGACGTAGCCGTCGTGGTACCAGGACAGGGCGGGGCCGGTCTCGTGCACGGGCCGGCCGTTGCGGTAGGTGCCGCCGGGGCCCTGTACCTGTTCGGCTCCGGGCAGGCGTGACAGCCGCGCGGTGTACTGCGCCCATTCCCGGGTCTGTGCGGGGGTGGGTGCGGCCGGGGATCCCGCGGGTTTCGCGGTGACCGCTGTCAGTGCGCTGTTGCCGTTGCCGGCGAACCGGTCGCGCAGGGCGTCACCGACCTGGTGGGCGGCTGCGGAGGTCGGCAGGGCGCGGTCGTCGGGGGTGCTGAAGTGGACGTTGAGCAGGGGCAGTCCGATCACCACAAGGGCCAGCAGGATCGGGGCGGCGAAGGCCAGGGGGCGGTGGGTGACGGCGGTGGTGACGCGTGTCCATCCGCGGCTGCCGACTACGGCGGGGGCGCCCGGGTCCGCAGCGCGTGCGGGGCGGGGGCGTCGGAAGCTGCGCCGGCGCCTGGCGACGCGGGCGCCCATCGCGGCCAGGAGAGCGGGCAGGACCAGGAGTGCGCCGACGGCGGCGAAGAAGACGACGGCGATCCCGGCGTAGGCGAAGGACTTGAGGAAGTAGACGGGGAAGACCAGCAGCGCGGTCAGCGCGAGCGCGACGGTGACGGCGGAGAACAGCACCGTGCGGCCGGCCGATGTCGCGGTGCGGGCGAGGGCGTCCTCGGTGGCGTGTCCGTGGGCGACTTCTTCGCGGTACCGGTTGACGATGAGCAGGCCGTAGTCGACGGCCAGCCCGAGTCCGAGGGCGATGTTCAGGTCGATGGCGTAGGTGCTGACCGAGACGAAGCCGGCCAGCAGGCGCAGCTCGGCGAAGGTGCCCATGATCGCGATGGCGGCGACGCCCAGCGGCAGCAGCGAGGCGAGCAGGCCTCCGAAGACGAAGTACAGCAGCACGATCGTGATCGGCACGGCGACGATCGAGACGATGCCGAGGTCCTTGCCGATCTGCGTGGTCAGCGCGCTGTCCGCGCCGGTCTGGCCGCCACTGCGCACGGTGGCCGCAGCGCCGCCGTCCGCCTTCAGGTCCTTGAGCAGCGTGTCGACGCCGCTCTTGTGCCCGTCCTCGTCCTGGACGTGCGCCAGGACCAGGGCCGAGCGCTGGTCGGTGCTGCGCAGACCGGGCGCGTGGGTGGTGAAGTAGGACGTCACATTGTCGACCCACGGCTGTCCGTGCAGGGTGGCGGCGATCTTCGCGCCCACCGCCTGAACGGCGGGGCTGTCGACGGTGCCGGCCTTCGCGGTGACGAGGACGACGAGCCCCTGCGTTCCGCCGAAGTGATCGTCGACGAGTTGCTCGGCCTGTGTCGACGGGGCCTTCGGGTCGACCTGACCACCCGAGCTGAGCTTTCCGAACGCGGTGATGCCGTAGACCGACAGGGCGAGGAACCCGAGCAGGGCCACCACCAGAACACGTCGATGATTTCGGGCGATGAGACGCCCCAGAGCTTCCATGACGGTGAACTCCTTGTCAGACCCGGTGAACGCGGGCAGTTGGGTGATCGCGGTGCGTGATGCAGGACGCCTCGACGTCGCGGCGTCGCGCCACAGCTGCCGAGCGC
>NZ_FNIE01000026.1 GCF_900103985.1 Actinacidiphila guanduensis
CCACCGTCACCGGCGCCCTCCGGGCTTTCCCTTCGTTGTGTCTCCGACTCTATCAGACCCTTTTCAGTGCCTGATCCCCGGTCAGCGGGGTTTGTCTTTCCGGCTGTTGGGCCGTTCCGACGAGTGAGACTTTAGCGGAGCCTTACCGCCCGATCCAAATCGAGCGATCTTGCTTCCCATTCCGCGGGGTGCACATGGAGACGACACGGATAGCCCGTGGTCGTCTCGGGTGTGGGTCCTGCGGGATGGCTGTCCGGGGACCGACCGGAGTCGGCGCTCACGTCGGACAACCCGAAGAACTTTACGCACCGGACCGGACCGTGTCAACCTCTCCCTGATCTGCACCATCCCTCCGCGCCCTCTCCCCCATCGGCCCGGCCTGCCGCTACCCTTCTCGGCATGAGCACGCATACGCGCACCTCCCAGTGGTGGGCCGCCTAGAGGCGGCCCAGGAGTCACGTATGCATCCACCGGCCGCCGCCCAGGCGGCCGTTCTCATTGGTGTCACCGGCCGCTCGGCGCGGCGGTCCCCATAGCGGGACGACAGGAGAGTCACCGATGACACACCCCTCGCGGATCTTCAGCGGGATCAAGCCCACGGGCCACCTCACCCTGGGGAACTATCTCGGTGCCCTGCGCCGGTGGGCGCGGGAGGACCAGTACGCCGCCGAGTCGTTGTTCTGCGTGGTGGACCTGCACGCGCTCACCGTGGAGCACGACCCCGCGCGGGTGCGGCGGCTGAGCCGGCAGGCGGCCGGGCTGCTGCTGGCGGCGGGCCTCGACCCGGAGGTGTGCACGGTGTTCGTGCAGAGCCACGTGGACGAGCACGCGCGGCTGTCCTACCTGCTGGAGTGCGTGGCGAGCGACGGCGAGATGCGGCGGATGATCCAGTACAAGGAGAAGTCCGCGCGGGCCCAGCGCGGTGGGCAGGGCGTACGGCTGTCGCTGCTGACGTACCCGGTGCTGATGGCGGCGGACATCCTGGCCTACCGGGCCACCGAGGTGCCCGTCGGCGAGGACCAGGCGCAGCACGTGGAGCTGACCCGGGACCTGGCGGTGCGGTTCAACCAGCGCTATGGGCATGTGTTCGCCGTGCCCAAGGCGACGCTGCCGGCGGTGGCCGCGCGGGTGATGGACCTGCAGGACCCGGCCACGAAGATGGGCAAGTCCCATGACGCGACGGCCGGCATCGTCTACCTGCTGGACGAGCCGGAGGCGGTGGCGCGCAAGGTCCGCCGGGCGGTGACCGACAGCGAGCCGGGCGTCTCGTACGACCGCGAGGCGCGGCCCGGGGTCGCGAACCTGCTGGAGATCCTGGCGACGTGCACGGGCAAGGAGCCCGAGGTGCTGGCCGCCTCGTACGAGGGGATCGGGGCCTTGAAGGCGGACACCGCGGAGGCCGTGGTGGAGCTGCTGCGTCCGGTGCGGGAGCGGCACGCGGAGATCAGCGCCGACCCGTCGTACGTGGACGGGGTGCTGCGGGCGGGCGCGGCCCGGGCGCGGGAGCTGGCGCGCCCGACCGTGGACGCGGCCTACGCGGCGATCGGGCTGCTGCCGCCGGCCTGAAGGGCGGGTGCGGGGTGCGCGCCGGCCGCCGCTACGCCCCGGAGGCCAGCTCGCGGCTGCGGTCGCGGGCAGCTTCCAGGGCGGCGATCAGGGCGGCGCGCACCCCGTGGTTCTCCAGCTCGCGGATGGCGTTGATGGTGGTGCCGGCCGGGGAGGTGACGGCCTCGCGGAGCCGTACCGGGTGCTCGCCGCTGTCGCGGAGCATGACGGCGGCGCCGATCGCGGACTGGACGATGAGGTCGTGCGCCTGGGCGCGGGGCAGGCCGAGGAGGATGCCGGCGTCGGTCATCGCCTCGACCAGGTAGTAGAAGTACGCCGGGCCCGAGCCGGACAGCGCGGTGGCGGCATCCTGGTGCTTCTCGGGGACGCGCAGGGTCTTGCCGACGGGCTGGAAGATGGCCTCGGTCCTGGCCAGGTGGGACTCGTCGGCGTGGCGGCCGGCGGAGATCACGGACATGCCCTCGTCCACCAGGACGGGGGTGTTGGGCATGACGCGGACCACCGCCGTGCCCTCGGCCAGTCGTTCTTCGAAGAAGGCGGTGGGGATGCCGGCGGCCGCGCTGATCACGAGGCGGTCGGCCGCGGTGTGGGGTGCGAGTTCGTCGAGCAGGGCGCCCATGTCCTGCGGCTTGACGGCGAGGATGAGGGTGTCGGCGGCCTTGGCGGCGTGCGCGTTGCTCACGGCCTCGACGCCGTGGCGCTCGTGGAGTTCGGCCGCGCGCTCGGGGCGGCGGGCGGTGACGAGCAGGTCGGCCGGGGCCCAGCCGGCGCGGATCATCCCGGACAGCAGCGCCTCGCCGATCTTGCCGGCGCCCAGGACGGCGACCTTCTGGGCGGTGCCGGGGGTACGGGCCTCGGCGGGGGCGGTCGTGGGGGTCATCGCGGCTCACCTCGGGCGGTTCTGGCGGTACGGGTCGGTTACGGGGTCGCGGACGGGTCCGGTCCGGGTCTGTTGCGGGCCCGGTCCGGGTCCGTTGCGGGTCCGCCGTGCCCGTCTGCCGGGCACGGCTCGTGCGGCCCATCCTGGCAGGCGGCGGGCGGCCGCGGCGGGTGCGTCCACCCTGCGGGCGGCGGCCGGGCCCCCGGGCGGGGTGAGGGGCGGGTCAGGGTCATCCCCTATGGCGCGCGGGCGGCGGGCGATGGACCGTAGCGGTATGAGGCGTTCATCCCCGGAGATCACGGTATCCAGCGCGGACAAGCGGCACTTGGCCGTGGCGTCGGCGTCCCTCGGACCCTGGCGGCCGGCGGCCGTCGTGGGCGCGCTCGGCGGCGGCGTGTCGCTGGTGCTGCACCTGGTGCACGGCCACTTCGGCCTGGGCATCCTGACGGGCGCGCTGTCCGTGGCCGCGCTGCTCTTCTTCTGCGTGGGCGGTGCCGGTGCCGTCCTCGGCTACTCCGGTGCCGGTGCCCGGCGCGACCACCGCATCCGCCGCTGGGCCCGGTCGCACCCGTGGCACGTGGCGGCGGTCCCGGCCGGGCTGATGTTCCTCACCGACCTGGTGCTGCGCCAGGTCCTCACCAGCCAGGGCTTCTTCGGCACGGTGTGGACCGGGCTGTGGCACGGGGCCGTGGTCGGCGCGGTGGTGGGCGTCGCCGGCACGCTGGGCGCCGCCCGCCGCTGACCGGACGCCGTGCCGTCCGTCCGGCCGGTCCTGCCGAACCGGCCGGCGTGGTCGACCGGTCAGCGGTTGACGCTCTGGATCTCCTGCACGGTGACGTCCTGTCCCCGGCCGTAGGTGCCGGACGGCAGGGCCGTCGGGTCGGCGTGCCCGGTGCCGACCCAGCTGACGGCCCAGGTGATGGTGGCCTTCAGCCGGAAGGGGCCGGTGCCGTCGGTGGAGCGCAGGTAGGTCACGCCGCAGGGCGGGTTGCCGTGCGAACCGTTGTACGGGGTGCCCAGGTGGTGGTTGCCGTCGGCGGTGCAGGTGCCGGAGGCGGGGAAGGTCTGCGCGTCCTTGGTGCCCGGGTCGATCGTCATGCTCACCGGGGTGGCCGTGGTGGTGGCCGAGATGCCGAGCAGCGGCACGGACGCGGTCACCGAGACCGGGCGGATGTCCCGCTGGTTCATCCAGATCCAGGTCGGCAGGTTCACCGTCTGGACGGCGGTGGGGTTGAGTTCGGCCCGCTCGTTGGGGATGCGGATGGCCTGGTAGGCGAGCTTGGCGAGCATCTCCGGGGTGATCGCGTTCTGCACCGGCGGGGTGTCACCGGTGTCGACCCAGAAGTAGGGGGCGTCGCAGGAGGTGGAGGCGGGGTCGGCGATGTCGGCCTCGTTGGGGAAGCCGGTCCACCAGTAGCCCTTACCGGCCTTGTCCATGTTGAAGTTCTTGTACGGCTTGCCGTTGACGTACCGGTCGCGCTGGGTGTTGTCCCACTCGTAGCCGGTGGAGTCCTCGCCCCAGACGCCCTCTTCGAGCGCCTTGAACTGCTCGGGGGTGTAGGCGGGGGCGTACCAGCAGGGCGGCGGGGTGAAACTGCCGCCGACGGCGGTGAGCGGGCCGGTCGAGGGGCCGCGGCCGTTCTTGCTGGTGTCGTAGGTGACCGAGGCGGATATCAGGCCGCTGCTCGGGTCGCTGCCGCCGGTCGGGGTGGACTGCGTGCCGTTCCCGCCGCGGCCGCCGGTCTCGGTGGCGTGGGCAGGCGCGGTCATCAGGGCCGCGCCCGCGAGGGCTGCGGCGAGAATTGCGGCGGCACGGGTCCGCCGGATCACGGCTGGCATTGCTTCGCCCCCCGATCGGAGAGAAGGTTCGTCGTCTGCCACACGCCCTGGGCGTTCTTGGTGAGCCGTGCGTTGTAGAGCACGTACGCCTGCGGGGTGTCGCCGCCGCCGGGCAGCTTCTTGCCGTTGTGCGTGATCCAGGACTTGCTCTCGTCGGAGCAGAAGACGACGGCGGCGGTCGTGGCGGACTGCAGAGTGACCTTGCGGTCGAAGAACCGGGTGACGCCGCCCCATTTCTCGCCCTTGGAGATGTAGCCCTTGGCGAAGTCGACGGCGCCGATGAGTGCCTGGTCGGAGTAGTAGTAGTGGAGCAGCGGCCGGTCGGTGGAGCCGTGGAAGATGGCGTCGTCGGTCGCGCTCATCGCCTGGGCGCTGTCGGCGAGGACCTGGTCCTTGACGGGGTCGCCGGTCTTCGGGCCGTCGAAGACGTCCTTGGCGTAGGAGGGGAAGGTCACCGTCGGGCGGGCGGCGGCGCGGGTCGCGGAGGCGGTGGGCGCGGCCGTGGTGGTGGCGGCCGTGGTGGCCGGCGCGTCGGTGATCTTGTCGGAGCCGGAGTCGGAGCCCGAGCCGCAGGCGGCCAGCGCGGCGGCGAGCACCGCGGTCAGGGCGGCGGCACAGGTGGTACGTCGGATCACGTGGGGGCTCCCGGGTGCGGTGGACGCCGCCGGCAGCGGGTCGGTGGCATACGGCTCGGCGGGGGGCTCGGGTGCTGTGCGACCCCACACTGTAGGTGCGGAACGGCCGGTTCCTGACCCTGTGTTAGCGAATCGCAACTCCGCCCCCCTGAAGTCCTCACACGGTCCACGCACGCCAACGCGTGCTTGACAACCTATCGGGGAAGACGCGGCGGGGGTATGGCCCGGTTGCGTCCCGGCCGGATCGCGTTGGTGGTGCCATGACAGGAGCATCACACGGGCGCGGGTTGCGGGGGCCGTCCGGCGGACGGCGGGGCGGGGCTGTGCCAAGGGGTGGCCAAGGACGCGTTTTACCGGGCCGGTTCGCCGGGCAGCGGCGTTAGCATCGGCGGGTCGGTCCCGAGGAACGGAGAGTTCACCCGTGCGCCACCCTCGTGTAGGAGTCGCCGTCCTGACCATGGGGACGCGGCCCGCGGAGCTCGCCGCCCTGCTGGATTCCGTGGCCGCCCAGGAGACGCCGGCCACCCGCGTGGTGGTGGTCGGCAACGGCACCCCGCTGCCGGACGGCCTGCCGAAGGAGGTCGCGACGGTGGAGCTGGCGGAGAACCTCGGCATCCCCGGCGGGCGGAACGTGGCGCTGGAGGCGCTGCGCGACTTCGGCGACGTGGACGTCGTGGTGAACCTCGACGACGACGGGCTGCTGGTGGACCGGCACGTCTTCACCCGGCTGGTGGAGCTGTACGCGGCCGACGAGCGGCTCGGCGTGGTGGGTTTCCGGATCGCCGACGAGCGCGGCCGCACCGCCCGCCGGCACGTGCCGCGGCTGCGGGCCTCGGACCCGATGCGCGGCGGCCCGGTGACGACGTTCCTGGGCGGCGCGCACGCGCTGTCGATGGCGATGCTGGACGAGATCGGCGGCTGGCCGGAGCCGTTCTTCTACGCGCACGAGGAGACCGACCTCGCCTGGCGGGCGCTGGACGCGCGCTGGAAGGTGCTCTACGCGCCGGAGTTGGAGCTGCGGCACCCGTGGACGTCGCCGACCCGGCACGCGGTGTACTACCGCAACCTGGCCAGGAACCGGGTGTGGCTGGCCAAGCGCAACCTGCCGGTGCTGCTGGTGCCGGCGTACCTCGGGGTGTGGACGGCGCTGACGCTGGCCCGCACCCGGTCGGGGTCCGGGCTCAAGGCGTGGTTCGCCGGGTTCGCGGAGGGGGTGCGCACGCCGTGCCCGCCACGGCGGCCGATGCGGTGGTCCACGGCGTGGCTGATGACGCGGCTGGGCCGCCCACCGGTGATCTGACGGCGGCTCCGGGGGGACGAGGCACAGCGGGGGCGCCCTCGTTCCGGGTCGCGTTGCGCCTCCCGCGGCGGCCGCGCCCTGAAGCGCCCACCTGGATTGGCCGGGACGATCGCGGCCCCGTCGCCGGGGGAACCGGGCACGGGCGGGTCCGCGCGCGCCGAACCCGCCCTGCGCGCACGGCGCTTGACGTTGGGTGGGAGCCGACCCCTGTACGGCTCCCGGTGATCACGGTGCCGTACCGGCCGGCGCGCTGTCAGGGTTCACGCGCGGCCGGCGCAGAGCCGGGGCGGTGCCGTGACACAGTCCCGACACCTGTTGCCGTCCCCTGACCCGGCGAACGGCGGCGGCCGCCCTCCTGAAGGGGGGCGGCCGCGGGGTGCCTGGGCGTGAGCGGGGGCTCAGCGCTCCAGCAGGGAGATGTCGCGCACGGCGCCCTTGTCGGCGCTGGTGGCCATGGCGGCGTACGCGCGCAGCGCCTTGGAGACCTGGCGCTCGCGGTTGCGGGGCGCGTACACCCCGCCCAGGGTCTCGCGGCGGGCGGCGAGCACGTCGTCGGCGACCAGCAGCTCGATGGAGCGGCCGGGGATGTCGATGCGGATCCGGTCGCCGTCCTCGACCAGGGCGATGGTGCCGCCGGAGGCCGCCTCGGGCGAGGCGTGGCCGATGGACAGGCCCGAGGTGCCGCCCGAGAAGCGGCCGTCGGTGACCAGCGCGCACACCTTCCCCAGGCCGCGGCCCTTGAGGTAGGAGGTCGGGTAGAGCATCTCCTGCATACCGGGGCCGCCGCGCGGGCCCTCGTAGCGGATGACCACCACGTCGCCGGGCTTGACCTGCTTGGTGAGGATCTTCTCCACCGCCTCCTCCTGGGACTCGCACACCACGGCGGGCCCCTCGAAGGTCCAGATCGACTCGTCGACGCCGGCGGTCTTCACCACGGCGCCGTCCACGGCGAGGTTGCCGCGCAGCACCGCCAGGCCGCCGTCCTTGGAGTAGGCGTGGTCGGCGTCGCGGATGCAGCCGGCCGCCGCGTCGGTGTCCAGGGACTCCCAGCGCTCGGACTGGGAGAACGCCTCGGCGGAGCGGACGCAGCCGGGGGCCGCGTGCCACAGCTCGACGGCCTCCTCCGAGGGCGAGCCGCCGCGCAGGTCCCAGGTGCCGAGCCACTGCTTGACCGACGGGGAGTGCACGGTGTGCACGTCCTCGTTGAGCAGCCCGGCCCGGTAGAGCTCGCCGAGGATGGCGGGGATGCCGCCGGCCCGGTGCACGTCCTCCATGTAGTACGTGCCGGTGGGCGCCACGTTCGGCGCGACCTTGGCCAGGCAGGGCACCCGGCGGGAGACGGCGTCGATGTCGCTGAGCCCGTAGTCCAGCTCGGCCTCCTGGGCGGCGGCGAGCAGGTGCAGGATCGTGTTGGTGGAGCCGCCCATCGCGATGTCCAGCGCCATGGCGTTCTCGAAGGCGGCCGGGGTGGCGATGGCGCGCGGCAGCACGGAGGCGTCGTCCTGCTCGTAGTACCGCTTGGCGAGGTCCACGACGGTGGCGCCGGCCCGCTCGTACAGGCCCCGGCGGGCGGTGTGGGTGGCCAGCACCGAGCCGTTGCCCGGCAGGGACAGGCCGATCGCCTCGGTGAGGCAGTTCATCGAGTTGGCGGTGAACATGCCGGAGCAGGAGCCGCAGGTGGGACACGCGTTCTGCTCGATGCGGAGCATGTCGGCGTCCGAGACCGACTCGTTGACCGCGTCGGACATCGCGTTGATCAGGTCGAGCTTGCGGACGGTGCCGTCGACGAGAGTGGCCCGGCCGGCCTCCATGGGGCCGCCGGAGACGAAGACGGTGGGGATGTTGAGCCGCAGGGCGGCCATCAGCATGCCCGGGGTGATCTTGTCGCAGTTGGAGATGCAGATCAGGGCGTCGGCGCAGTGCGCCTGGACCATGTACTCCACAGAATCGGCGATCAGGTCGCGCGAGGGCAGGCTGTAGAGCATGCCGCCGTGGCCCATGGCGATGCCGTCGTCCACGGCGATGGTGTTGAACTCGCGGGGCACCGCGCCGGCCGCCCGGACCGCCTCGGAGACGATGCGGCCCACCGGGGCGAGGTGGGTGTGGCCGGGTACGAACTCGGTGAAGCTGTTGGCGACCGCGACGATCGGCTTGCCAATGTCGGAGTCGGCGACGCCGGAGGCGCGCATGAGCGCGCGGGCGCCCGCCATGTTGCGGCCGTGGGTGACCGTACGTGACCTCAGCTCGGGCACGGTGTCCACTCCCTTGGGTTCACTTCGCTCGTACGACCCCCGTGCCCCGCACGGGAGTGCCCTGGGGGTCGAGGGTACGCCCGCGGCCCAGGATTCGGACGGGTGGTCCGCATCGCGGGACCGGGTGTCCGCCGCGCGGGCGGTGCCGAGCGCCGCCGTGCGGGGCTCGCCGGCTCAGCGGCGGGCGGGAACGGGCTGCTCGGGGGCGGCCAGGTGCAGCCGGGTGAAGGCCAGCGCCTCGGCGAGATCCTCCTCGCGCTCGGCGGAGGACATCGCGCGCCGGGTGTTGACCTCGATCACGACGTGGCCGCCGAAGCCGCGTGCGGCCAGGGCCCGCAGCACGGGGCCGCAGGGCTGGGTGCCGCGGCCGGGGACCAGGTGCTCGTCCTTCGCCGAGCCGTTGCCGTCGCCCATGTGCACGTGCGCCAGCCGGTCGCCCATCCGCGCGACCATGTCCAGCGCGGCCGAGCGGGAGGTGGCGGTGTGCGAGAGGTCCACGGTGAAGTGGCGGTAGTCGTCGCGGGTGACGTCCCAGTCGGGGGCGTAGGCGAGCATCTCGCGGTCGCGGTAGCGCCAGGGGTACATGTTCTCCACGGCGAAGCGGACGTCGGTCTCGTCGGCCATCCGCCAGATGCCGCGCACGAAGTCGCGCGCGTAGCCGCGCTGCCAGCGGAACGGGGGGTGGACGACGACCGTGTCCGCGCCGAGCCGCTCGGCGGCGGCGCGGGCCCGCTGCAGCTTCGTCCAGGGGTCGGTGGACCAGACGCGCTGCGTGATCAGCAGACAGGGGGCGTGTACGGCGAGGATGGGGACGCGGTGGTAGTCCGAGAGGCGGCGCAGGGCCTCGACGTCCTGGCTGACCGGATCGGTCCACACCATCACCTCGACCCCGTCGTACCCCAGCCGCGAGGCGATCTCGAAGGCCGTGGCCGTGGATTCCGGGTACACGGAAGCGGTCGACAGCGCGACCTTCGTCTTCACGGGAACCTCGACCACGTCGCCAGGGTACGGGGCTTTTCTTGCAGGGCCACCGCACCAAAGGGGTAATCAATCCCATACCCGCACCAACGGCCTGCCGATAGCTGGTCGCGCAGTTCCTCCCCCGGAGCTTCGCCTGGGGCGCCTCCAGCACCCCCTGGGCGGTGGTACGGGGCTCGGCCTGCGCGCGAACGGCAAGGTTTTTCAGGGGCGCGGGGAACGGCGCGACCAGCCATCCGCCGGGTTGCAGGCGGCGACGAGACGGGAACCCCCGCGGCGGGCAGCCGCACCCGCACCGCACCGGCGGAACCCGGCCTCCCCCGGAGGGAACCCTCAGGACGACGACATCACGTCGAGCTTGCGGAGGATGACCCCCTCGCGCAGGGCCCACGGGCAGATCTCCAGGACGGGGACCTCGAAGAGGTCCATCGCGGCCTCGGCCACGAGCGCTCCCGCGAGGAGCTGGCGGGCCCGGCCCTCGGAGACGCCGGGGAGGGTCGCGCGGCGGGCGGCCGTCATCGTGGCGAGACGGGGCACCCACTCCTCCAGGGCCCCGCGCCGCAGCGTGCGCTGGACGTAGAGCCCGTCGGCGCTGCGGGCCGCACCGGCGATCCGCGCGAGCTGGCGGAACGTCTTGGACGTGCCGACCGCGTGGTCGGGCCGTCCCAGCCGGGTGAACTCGGCGACGCAGCGGCCTATTTCGGCCCGCACGTGCTTGCGCAGGGCACGTACGTCCTCGGCCGCGGGCGGGTCGCCCGGCAGCCGGCCCGCCGTGAGCCGCCCGGCGCCCAGCGGCAGCGACACGGCAGCGGCGGGGTACTCGTCCATGCCGTAGCCGATCTCCAGCGAGCCGCCGCCGATGTCGAGCACCAGCAGCCGGCCGGCCGACCAGCCGAACCAGCGGCGTACCGCGAGGAAGGTCAGCCGCGCCTCGTCGGCGCCGGCGAGGACGGTCAGCCGCACCCCCGTCTCGCGCTCGACCCGGGCGAGCACCTCCTCGCCGTTGGCCGCCTCGCGCACCGCGGAGGTGGCGAAGGGCAGCACGTCCTCCACGCCCTTGTCCTCGGCCACCCGCATCGCCTCGGCGACGGTGCGCACCAGCAGGTCCACACCGGAGGCGCTGATGGCGCCGCTCGCGTCGAGGAGTTCGGCCAGCCGCAGCTCGGCCTTGTGCGAGTACGCCGGCAGCGGGCGGGCGCCCGGGTGTGCGTCCACCACCAGCAGGTGGACGGTGTTGGAACCCACGTCGAGCACTCCGAGTCGCATAGGCACGACATTAGGGCAGGCCGGGCGGGGCGTGGACGGCGGACGTACGAAGGGCGGGGGGCACGGCGGCGCACGCCGCCGCACGGAGAGTGGGCGCGGCATTCCGTGCATTCCGGTCTTACGCTGGGCCCTGTGGCGAAGGTGACTGCCCGCAAGAGCAAGGGCGACAAGAGCAAGAAGAAGGACCGGGCGCACGGCAGCCTGCCCGCGCAGCCCGTGGCGGAGGTGCGCGAGGACGCACGCGAGGAGGAGACCGGGCTCGACTTCCCGCGGACGTGGGTGGAGTTCGTGGACCCGGCCGACGAGGAGCAGGTCTTCCGGTGCGACCTGACCTGGCTCACCTCGCGCTGGGGCTGCGTGTTCGGGGCCGGCTGCCACGGCATCGTGGCGGGCCGGGCGGACGACGGCTGCTGCTCGCTGGGCGCGCACTTCTCGGACGACGACGACGAGAAGCGGGTGGCCGGGCATGTGGTGCGGCTCACCGCGGAGGACTGGCAGTTCCACGACCTGGGCACCGGCGCCGACGGCTTCTGGGCCGAGGAGAACGAGGACGGCGAGCGGCAGACCCGGGTCGTGGACGGCGCCTGCATCTTCTCCAACCGGCGCGGTTTCCCCGGCGGGCAGGGGTGCGCGCTGCACGCGCTGGCGCTGCGCGAGGGGCGCGAGCCGCTGGAGACCAAGCCGGATGTGTGCTGGCAGCTGCCCATCCGCCGCACCTTCGACTGGGTGGACCGGGCCGACGACAGCCGCGTGCTGGTGGTGTCCATCGGTGAGTACGACCGGCGGGGCTGGGGCCCCGGCGGTCACGACCTGCACTGGTGGTGCACGTCCGCGCCTTCCGCGCACGGTGCGGGTGATCCCGTCTACGTGTCCTACCGCCCCGAGCTCACCGAGCTGATGGGCGAGGCCGCGTATGCCGAGCTGGCGGCCATGTGCGAGGCCCGCCTCGCCTCGGACCTCCCCCTGGTGGCCCCCCACCCCGCCGATCCGCTGCGCTAGCGTTACGAGTTGCCTACTCGCCGCGACGGTTCCTGTCTCGCCGCCGCCTGCCGCGGCATTGCTCCTACGGTGCGGCTGCCCGCCGTTTGGGTTCCTGTCTCGTCGCCGACAGCCGCCGCATTGCTCCTACGGTGCGGCTGCCCGCCGTAGGGGGTTCCGTCTCCTCCCCGACAGCCGCGCCGATGTGGCTGGTCGCGCAGTTCCCCGCGCCCCTGAAAAACCTTGCCCTTCGCGCGCAAAGCGAGCCCTGTACAACCCAGGGGCGCTGGGGGTACCTCCCAGGCGAAGCTCTGGGGGAGGAACGGCGCGACCAGCCAGGCACCGGCCTGCGGCCGGGAAAGCGCGGAACCCCTACGGCGGGGGACCGTTCTTGGGGGCGCGGGGAACTGCGCGACCAGCCCAAAGCCGGGCCGCGGCCGGGAACGCGCAGAAACCCCTACGGCGGGATGCCGTTCTTGGGGGCGCTGGGGGTACCCCCAGGCGAAGCTCTGGGGGAGGAACTGCGCGAGAAACCATCCACCGCCCTGGCGGGCGGGAACGCGCAGAAGCCCCTACGGCGGGATGCCGGCCCCGCGGAGCGGGCGGCGACGGTGTCAACTGGTCGTGGGTGAGGGGGCCGTGTCGGTGGGGGTGGGGGATTGGGTCGGGGGGTCGGTGGTCTCGGTGGGGGTCGCCGTGTCGGTCGGGGGCGGGGTGGTGGGCGGGGGCGTGGGCGCCGTGGTGGTGGGGGTCGGGGAGGAGGAGGCGGGCGGAGGGACCGATCGCCGCGAGGAGCCGCGCAGCGTGACCGTGGCGCCGCCGGGCGAGAAGCGGATCTCGGCCTGCCAGGAGCCGCGCGGCTCGAGCGCCCGGTCCACCCCGATCACCAGCGTGACCGTGTCGCCGGGCGCGAGCGTGCCCGAGCGGCTGGAGAACTCCAGCCAGTACGCCGACGTGCTCGCCGTCCAGTGCACGGGCGCGCCACCCGACGCGGTGAGCGTGACGTACGTACGGCCGCGGCCGGGCCGCGCGGTCACCTGCAGCCACCCGGCGCCCGGGGGTACGGACGCCGCGGGCGGGGTGCCGCCGGAGACGACCACGGAGGTGGCCTCGGGCGCGTCCGGGGACGGTACCGAGGTGCGGCCGGGGCGGCCGGTCACCGGGCCCGAGCTGCCGGCCTTCTCGTAGGGGACGCCGTCGATGCCGTCGGGGGCGGAGGCGGGGCGGCCGTCGGCGTGCGGGCCGTCGCCCTCGCCGAGCGGGGTGGCCCGGTAGGCCGCCCAGACGGCGAGGACGGGCGCGGCCACCACGGCGGCGACGACCGCGGTGGTGACGGCCCGGTGCCGCACCTGGGCCCGGCGGGCCGCGCTGTCGGCGAGGGCGACGGGGAACCCGCGGCGGTCGAAGCGCGGGGTGGACTCCCTGGCCCGGCCGAACCCGGCGTCCATGGCATGCAGTATGGCCGCGTAGGCGGCCGAGCGGGGCGCCTCGACCAGCGGGAGCACGGCGGTGGCCGCGCCCTGTCCGGGCGCACCGGGCCAGGGCGCGCCCGCCACGACGCGCTCCGCGGTGCGCCGGCACAGCGGGCAGTCGTCCACGTGCCGCACCAGCTCGGCCCGCAGGGTGGCGCCGAGCAGCACCCGCGTGTCGCCCGCGAGTTCGGCCACCTCGGCGCAGCGGCCGGTGTCGACCACGGCGAGCGCGGTACGGGTCCGCTCGACCTCGCAGGCGGCCCGGGCCAGCCGGGTCCGGGCGGCCTCGGCGTCCAGGCCCAGCACGTGGGCGACCTCCTGCGCGGACAGCTGGTGGCGCACCGCCAGTTCGAGCGCCTCGCGCTGCTCGGGGGTGGTGCCGGCCGCCTCGGGCCAGGCGAGCGAGGCGAGTTGGGCCCGGCGCTCCTCGGCGACGGCCGCGGAGGCGCGCGGCGGTTCGCGGCGCTTGGCCGCCAGCCGGCGCAGGCACACCCAGCGGGCCAGCGCGTACAGCCAGGGCCGGCGCAGGGCGGGGTCGCGCAGCCGCACCCGCTGCCGCTCGGCGAGCGCGAGCACCTCGCCGAGGGCGGCGGCGGCCGCGTCGTGCTCGCACAGGATGGACAGGCAGTAGGTGAACAGGCCGTCGAGATACGGCTCGTAGTGCGCCGGCGGCTGCATGGGCAGCGTGCCGCGCGGGCGGACCCGCCCGTCGCGGCGGCCGCCCTGCGTCCGGCCCCGCTCGGACTCCCGCTCGGCCCGCTCGGCCCGCGAGCGCTGCGCCGGCGCCCGGTGCCTGCGGTGTGCGCCGGTGCTCTGCGTGGGGGTTTCCTGCCTGCTCGTCACCGGGCGAACGTAGGCCGGTTCAACGGCAAACTTCAGCAGTCCGGGCCGCCTTTAACCCAAATGGGTAACAGCGCGCCACGAAAGGGGACATGGCGTGCACACCTGCGGGTGAATACCGTGCGGGCGGCTCGACGTCCGGCGGACGCGCCCCCGTACGCGCCCCGGCGGCGCCGGCTCGCCGGGGGCGGGCGGCCCGCGCTGCGGTGCGCCCCCGTACGGCAGTGGCGACCGCATTGGCGGCGTTGTCGTACCCGGCCGCTACCGTGAACGCCATGGCCACCCGCAAGCCCGCCGCCAAGGACCGCCCCTCCTACCGCTGCACGGAGTGCGGCTGGACCACCGTCAAGTGGCTCGGCCGCTGCGGCGAGTGCCAGGCGTGGGGCACCGTCGAGGAGTACGGCGGCGCGCCCGCGGTGCGCACCACCGCCCCCGGCCGGGTGACGACCGCCGCGCAGCCCATCGCGCAGGTCGACGGACGGCAGGCCGCCGCCCGCTCCACCGGCGTGCCCGAGCTGGACCGGGTGCTCGGCGGCGGGCTCGTCCCCGGCGCGGTGGTGCTGCTCGCCGGCGAGCCGGGCGTCGGCAAGTCCACCCTGCTGCTGGACGTGGCGGCCAAGGCGTCCGGCCCGCAGACGCCGACGCTCTACGTCACCGGTGAGGAGTCCGCCTCTCAGGTGCGGCTGCGGGCCGACCGGATCGGCGCGCTCGCCGACCATCTCTACCTCGCCGCCGAGACCGACCTGTCCGCGGTGCTCGGCCACCTCGACGACGTGAAGCCCGCCCTGCTGGTGCTGGACTCCGTGCAGACCGTCGCCTCCCCCGAGATCGACGGGGCGCCCGGCGGCATGGCGCAGGTCCGCGAGGTGGCGGGTGCGCTCATCCGCGCGTCCAAGGAACGCGGCATGTCCACGCTGCTGGTGGGCCACGTCACCAAGGACGGCGCCATCGCCGGGCCGCGCCTGCTGGAGCACCTGGTCGACGTGGTGCTCAGCTTCGAGGGCGACCGGCACGCGCGGCTGCGGCTGATCCGCGGGGTCAAGAACCGCTACGGCGCCACCGAGGAGGTCGGCTGCTTCGAGCTCCACGACGAGGGGATCACCGGGCTCGCCGACCCCTCGGGGCTCTTCCTCACCCGGCGCGACGAGCCGGTGCCCGGCACGTGCCTGACCGTCACGCTCGAAGGGCGGCGGCCGCTGGTCGCCGAGGTGCAGGCGCTCACCGTGGACACGCAGATCCCCTCGCCCCGGCGCACCACCTCCGGGCTGGAGAACTCGCGGGTGTCGATGATGCTGGCGGTGCTGGAGCAGCGGGGGCGGATCAAGTCGATCGGCAAGCAGGACATCTACACGGCGACGGTGGGCGGCGTCCGGCTCACCGAGCCGGCCGCGGACCTGGCGGTGGCGCTGGCGCTGGCCAGTGCGGCGATCGACACGCCGCTGCCGAAGAACCTCGTGGCGATCGGGGAGGTGGGGCTGGCCGGGGAGGTGCGGCGCGTCACCGGGGTGCAGCGCCGCCTCTCGGAGGCGCACCGCCTCGGCTTCACCCACGCGCTGGTCCCCCCGGACCCGGGCCGCGTCCCTTCCGGCATGCGCGTCACCGAAGTCACCGACATCTCCGACGCCTTGCGAGCGCTGCCGCGGCGCTAGCTTCACGGGGGCTACCCGCCGCGAGGGTTCCTGTCTCGTCGCCGACAGCCGCGGCATTGCTACCACGGTGCGGCTACCCGCCGCGGGGGTTCCTCTACGCCGCCGGGTGCCGCCCGGTGACCGGTTGCGCGCGCAGTTCCTCCCCCAGAGCTTCGCCTGGGAGGTACCCCCAGCGCCCCATTCGGGTTCCCGTCTGCCCCACGGGGTTGTCTGCCGTCCAAAGGCCGGTGGCCTCTGCCCGCGCCGTTCCCCGCGCCCCTCAACGCCTTGCCCTTCGCGCGCAAAGGGGGAGCCCCGTACAACCCAGGGGTGCGGGGAACTGCGCGAGAAACCACCCACCGGCCTGCGGCCGGGAACGTGCAGAAGCCCCTGCGGCGGGGTGCCGTTCTCGGCGCGGAGAACGCCGCGGGTGTCGGCGACGCGGCGGGAACCCGGACGGCGAGAAGCCGCACCCGCGTAAACTGCCAGCAGACACCAACCGTGAGGAGCAGCGTGGCAGGCAACGACCGGGCCGGCGCCCCGGCCCGCAGGGCGGGGGCGGACTCCGCCGGGCGCGCCGCCGCGGGCGACATGCGCGCCTCGCTGAGCGCGGTGGCGCCCGGTACCGCGCTGCGCGACGGCCTGGAGCGCATCGTCCGCGGCAACACCGGCGGCCTGATCGTGCTCGGCATGGACAAGACCGTCGAGGCGATGTGCACCGGCGGCTTCGTGCTGGACGTGGAGTTCACCGCCACCCGGCTGCGCGAGCTGTGCAAGCTGGACGGCGCGCTGATCCTCGACCGCGACATCACCAAGATCCTGCGGGCCGGTGTGCAGCTCGTGCCGGACCCGACGATCCCCACCGAGGAGACCGGCACCCGGCACCGTACGGCGGACCGCGTCAGCAAGCAGGTCGGCTTCCCGGTGGTCTCGGTGAGCCAGTCGATGCGGCTGATCGCGCTGTACGTGGACGGCCAGCGCCGGGTGCTGGAGGACTCCGCGGCGATCCTGTCCCGCGCCAACCAGGCATTGGCCACGCTGGAGCGCTACAAGCTGCGGCTGGACGAGGTGGCGGGCACCCTGTCCGCGCTGGAGATCGAGGACCTGGTGACCGTGCGCGATGTCACCGCGGTCGCCCAGCGGTTGGAGATGGTCCGCCGGATCGCCACCGAGATCGCCGAGTATGTCGTGGAGTTGGGCACCGACGGGCGACTGCTGGCCCTGCAATTGGACGAGCTGATCGCCGGGGTGGAGCCCGAGCGCGAACTCGTCGCGCAGGACTACGTGCCCGAGCCGACCGCCAAGCGCGGCCGCACCGTGCCGGAGGCGCTCGCCGAGCTGGACGCGCTGCCGCAGAGCGAGCTGATCGAACTCACCACCGTGGCACGGGCGCTGGGCTACACCGGGTCGCCCGAATCGCTGGACTCCGCGGTCTCACCGCGCGGTTACCGGCTGCTCGCCAAGGTGCCGCGGCTGCCGAACACCGTGATCGAGCGGCTGGTCGAGCACTTCGGCGGCCTCCAGAAGCTGCTCGCCGCGAGCGTGGACGACCTCCAGGCCGTCGAGGGCGTCGGCGAGGCCCGCGCCCGTTCCGTCCGCGAGGGCCTCTCCCGCCTCGCCGAATCCTCCATCCTCGAACGCTACGTCTGAGGACTTCTACGGCCCCCGCCCCGTCTGCCCGCACCTCGATCTTCCCGGCCGCACGCCGGCTCGTGGCAGGTCGCGCAGTTCCTCCCGGAGCTTCGCCCAGGAGGTACGGGGCTCGCTTTGCGCGCGAAGGGCAAGCTCAATAGGGGCGCGGGGAACTGCGCGCCCAGCTCACGACGGTGCGGCAGTCGGCAACGGCGGCGAACCCCAACGGCGAGGAGCCGCCCCCGCACCACGTCAGTCCTGGCTGAGCTGGAACGACGTCTGCTTCGTCCCGTATCCCGCCATCTGCAGCTGCACCAGATAGGTGCCCGGCTGCGCGTGCGCTCCCTTCGGCTTCGCGCAGTTCGGGGAGCTGGTCGTGCCGTTCCAGCGCACAGTGAAGGAGATCGTGCTGTGCGCGGGGACCTGGAGCAGGTGCGCGCCGGTGGTCGGGCAGTCGTCGGAGGCCCACACGTGGCTGGAGCCGGGCGCCTCGGAGACGGTGAGCACCGCGCTCTTCGGACCGAAGTCCACCTTGCAGGACACGTCACCGGAGTTGGTGGCCTGCAGCCTGAACTCCGGGTCCTGGCCGGGCGCGTAGGAGTTGCGGACGCTGGCGAGGGAGAGCGCGACCGGGCCGGGCGAGCAGTCCGGCAGGGTGGAGCCCACGGGCACCTCCTGCCCCGGGACCACGGCGCCGCCGGCCGAACCGCCGGTGGACGAACCGCCGGAGCCGGCCGAGCCCGCGGTGGAGCCGCCGCCCGACGAACTGCCACCCGCCGTGCCGCCGCCCGAACCTCCCTGGCCCCCCTGGTCCGAGCCGCCGCCCCCGCCGGAGGTGTCGCTCGGCGCGGTGTCGCGGCCGCCGGGGCGGCCGCTGATGTGGGTGCCGGTGGGCGCGGGCCCCGCAGTGATGGTCGCCGCCGGGGTGTGCGAGCCGGTGGGCGCACTGGCTCCGTGGCCACCGCTGCCGCCCCCGCCGGAGGTGAGCGCCCACACCACGAGCGCGACCACCAGCGCCAGCAGACAGGCCACAACGACCCGCCGCCGCCAGTAAATAGAAGACGGAAGAGGTCCCACGGGATTGCGCACAGAGCCCACAGACGCACTCTAGGGGAGATCGACCTGCGGGCGTCGCATCACCCGCCCGGACGCTGCGGCCTCTTTGCCGATCATCACCTTTTCCGCACCGCACAACCCCGCACTACCCGGCGTGCGACCTCGCATCCGTACACGCACCGTCGCTGTCCGCGACCAATGTCGCTGGCATGTGCGAGGATCGGACGGCCATGACGAGCCACCCCCTGCCTCCTGTCCCGGCCGCCCCTTCGGGCCCCGCCGCCGCACGTCCCGCTCCGGCCGCGGCGACCGGCTCTGCCGCCGGTTCCCCCGCCGCCGCCGACCTGCACGACCTGGTGATCGACTGGTTCGACGAGCACGCCCGGGACCTGCCCTGGCGGCGCCCGGACGCGGGCGCCTGGTCGGTGATGGTGAGCGAGTTCATGCTCCAGCAGACACCGGTCAGCCGGGTGCTGCCGGTGCACAAGGAGTGGCTGGAGCGCTGGCCCCGGCCCGCCGACCTCGCCGCGGAGCCACCCGGCGAGGCGGTGCGCGCCTGGGGCCGGCTCGGCTATCCGCGCCGGGCCCTGCGGCTGCACGCGGCGGCCACCGCCATAGCGCACCGGCACGACGGCGAAGTGCCGCGCGACCACGCCGAGTTGCTCGCCCTGCCGGGCATCGGCGAGTACACCGCGGCGGCCGTCGCCTCCTTCGCGTACGGGCAGCGGCACATCGTCCTGGACACCAATGTCCGGCGGGTCTTCGCGCGGGTCGTCTCCGGTGTGCAGTACCCGCCGAACGCCACCACGGCCGCCGAGCGCCGGATCGCCGCCGCCCTGCTGCCCACCGAGGAGGCGCGGGCCGCGCGCTGGGCCGCGGCCACGATGGAGCTGGGCGCCCTGGTGTGCGGGGCCCGCTCGCCCGAGTGCGGGGTCTGCCCGGTGGCCGCGCACTGCACCTGGCGGCTGTCCGGCTCCCCCGCGCACGACGGCCCGCCGCGGCGCGGCCAGACGTACGCGGGCACCGACCGGCAGGTCCGCGGCCGGCTGCTCGCCGTGCTGCGGGCGGCCCCGGGCCCCGTACCGCGCTCGGCCCTGGACGCCGTCTGGTCCGACGCGGCCCAGCGCTCACGGGCGCTGTTCGGCCTCGTGCAGGACGGCCTGGTCGAGCCGCTGCCCGGCGAGCGCTTCCAGCTCCCCTCCCGCTGACCCGGCCGACCCGGCCGATCCACTCGAACCTGCCGAACCCGCCGACCCGGCTATCCGGTTGACCCGGCCGACCCCGGCTGCCCGGCTATCCGACCGCCTATCCGGCCCGCCCGGCGGCCTTACGCGCGTCCCGCCGGCCGGCCGGCGGCACCGGTCCGGGCCGGCCGCGCACCCCTCCCCCGGGCCCTGCCCCGCACCGGCCGGGCCGCCGAACCGCTCCGCCGCCCCCGAACCGAAACGTCCCGCCTCCGCTTGTTACAGAACCGATGGGTTGCCGTGCGCGGGCCGTGCGGTGACGGTCGCGAAAGCCCAACATCCCCTTCGTAGCGTCGGTGTCGGCCGGTGGGCGGGAGCCCGCCGAGGGACAACGGCGAGGCGGTGGAGGCGCAGATGTCGGTGGACGGCGGCGTGCTGGAGTTCGAGGACTACGTGCGCAGCAGGCAGGACGCCCTGCTGCGCAGCGCCCGGCGCCTGGTGCCCGACCCGGTGGACGCCCAGGACCTGGTGCAGACCGCGCTGGTGCGCACCCTGCCGCGCTGGGAGGGGATCGCCGACAAGAAGCTCGCCGACGCGTACATGCGCCGGGTGATGATCAACACCAGGACGGAGTGGTGGCGCAGCCGCCGCTTCGAGGAGGTGCCCACCGGGGACCTGCCGGACGCCTGCGTGGACGACGGCGCCGAGCAGCGCGCGGACCGCGAGATGCTGCGCGACGCCATGCGGGTGCTCGCGCCCAAGCAGCGCCAGGTCGTCGTGATGCGCCACTACGACCAGCTGAGCACCGAGGAGACCGCCCGCGCCCTGGGGATGACGACAGGTACGGTGAAGAGCACCCTGCACCGGGCACTGGCCCGGCTGCGGCAGGAGCTGGAGCACGGCCGGTACGGATATGCGCGGAAGGAGGGCCGGTGCGCCGCCTAGGACCCGTCGTCGCCGCTGTCGGCGCCTTGGCCTGCGTGGCCGTGGCCGGCTGCGGCACCGACGTGACCGGTGCCCGGCGCGAGGGACCGGCGCCCAGTACCACGGCGAAGTCCCGGCCGCCCGGCGCGGCCGTCCCCGCCATCGCCTCCGATCCGGTGGCGCTGGCCGGGATGGTCCGCCGCGACACCAGCGTCAGCGCCGACATCCGCGAGGACCTGGCGCCCTGCGGCGAGCACCGCTCCGACACGGACTACCCGCTGGACGCCGACTTCGGCGACCTCACCGCGGGCGACGGCCCCGACCTCGTGGTCAACATCACGACCTGCGGCGACGGCCTGGGCATAGGCGCCTACGTGTACCGGATGATCGGCGGCAAGTACCGCTGCGTCTTCGCCGACGAGCGGCCCCCGGTCTACGGCAGCGTCACCGGCGGGCGGCTGGAGATCGTCCACGAGGTCTACCGCACCGACGACGCCGTGGCCTACACCGCGGGCGAGGACGCGGCCACGTATGTGTGGCGGGATGGCCACTTCGTGCAGGTGGCCCGCTCGTACTCCGACTTCGCCGCCAAGGACCCGCAGCCCTCGCCCGAGCCGACGTCCACCGCGCCGGCCCCGCTGCCGAAGTCCGTGGCGCTCGACCCGGAGCTGCCCGGCACCGCCACCCCCTCGCCGACGGCCACCGCGAGCGGGCCCGCGCCCACCCGTACGCCCGCGCCTTCGACCGCGACCCGCCGGTCCCCGACCGCCACGCAGGGGCGGTGACCGGTGGTGGCGACCCGTACGACCCATGTGCTGTTCGTCGAGGACGACGACGTGATCCGCGAGGCGACCACGCTCGCCCTGGAGCGCGACGGCTTCCGCGTGACCGCCGCACCCGACGGACTGGCCGGCCTGGAGGCCTTCCGCGCCCACCAGCCGGACCTGGCGCTGCTGGACGTGATGGTGCCGGGCCTGGACGGGGTGAGCCTGTGCCGGCGGATCCGGGACGAGTCCACCGTGCCGGTGATCATGGTCTCGGCGCGGGCGGAGGCGATCGACGTCGTCCTCGGCCTGGAGGCCGGCGCCGACGACTACGTCACCAAGCCCTTCGACGGTGCCGTGCTCGTCGCCCGCATCCGCGCGGTGCTGCGCCGCTTCCGCGCCACCGCGCCGGAGGAGGACGAGCAGGACGCCGTGCTGGCCTTCGGCGACATCGTGATCGACCCCGAGGGCATGGAGGTCACCCGGGCCGGCGCCCGGGTGGCGCTCACCCCCACCGAGATGCGGCTGCTGCTGGAGTTCGCCGCCGCACCCGGCACCGTGCTCACCCGCGACCGGCTGCTGGCCCGGGTGTGGGACTACGCGTGGGGCGGCGACACCCGCGTGGTGGACGTCCACGTGCAGCGGCTGCGGGCGAAGATCGGCCAGGACCGGGTGGAGACCGTGCGCGGCTTCGGCTACAAGCTGCGGGCCTGACCGGTGGTGTCGCTGCCGCGCCGGGCGTTCCTGCGGGGCGGGCTGCGCTGGAAGATCAGCGCGGCCATCGCCGCGGTCTCGGCGCTGGTGGTCCTCGCGCTGAGCCTGGTGGTGCACAACGCGGCCCGGGTGAGCATGATCAACTCCACCCGGGACGTCCAGGACGAGCGGGTGCAGTCCGCGCTGCGGATCTACGAGGCCACCGGCCATCTCGCCTTCTACGCCCGGCTGGACGACCCGTCGCTGCCGCACGAGCTGAAGGAGTACGCGGCCAAGGGCCAGCGGGCGACCTTCGTGGACGACGACCGCACCGGCGACCCCGTCGTCTGGGCGGAGACGCCCGCGGGCGATGGCCGGGTGCTGTCGCTGAAGAGCGCCTTCAGCGACCGCTACTCGGTGCTGGTCGACCTCGACCGGACGCTGATCGCCGGGTCGATCGCGGTGGTGGTGGGCGGCACCGCGGCCGGCGTGCTGATCGGCGGCCGGATGTCGCGGCGGCTGCGCAAGGCGGCGGGCGCGGCCCGCAAGGTCGCCGACGGCGACACCGGGGTGCGGGTGCGCGAGGCCGTCGGCGGCCGGGTGCGCGACGAGACGGACGAGCTGGCCCGGGCGGTGGACGCCATGGCCGACGCCCTCCAGCTGCGGCTGGAGGCCGAGCGCCGGGTCACCGCGGACATCGCGCACGAGCTGCGCACCCCCGTGACGGGCCTGGTCACCGCCGCCGAACTGCTGCCGCCGGGGCGGCCCTCGGAGCTGGTCCGGGACCGGGTGCACGCCCTGCGCACCCTCGTGGAGGACGTGCTGGAGGTGGCCCGGCTCGACGGCGCCGCCGAGCACCCCGAACTGCAGGAGGTCGCGCTCGGGGACTTCGTGCGGCGCCGGGTGCCGGGGCTCGCGCCGGGAGCGGAGGTGCGGATCGTCTCCGACGCGGTGGTGCAGACCGATCCGCGGCGCCTGGAGCGCATCCTGGGCAACCTCCTGGCCAACGCGGTCCGCCACGGCGGGCCGCCGGTCGAGGTCGAGGTCGACGGTCCGCAGCTGACGGTCCGCGACCACGGCCCGGGCTTCCCCGCCGACCTCCTGCGCGAGGGCCCCAGCCGCTTCCGCACCGGCCGCACGGACCGCTCCGGCGGCGGCCACGGCCTCGGCCTGACGATCGCCTCGGGCCAGGCCCGCGTCCTGGGTGCGAAGCTTCTGCTGCTCAACGCGGACGAGGGCGGCGCCCAGGCCCTGCTCCACCTCCCCGGCTCCCCGCCGTAGGGGCCGGCGGAGCAGCCCTTCCCGCTACAGCTCGGCGACCACGGGCGCGGGTGCGGCTTCCTCCGGACGCGGGGCGGCGCCCCGCAGCGGCGTCTCGACCAGGAACCAGGCGGCGAGGAAGCCCGCGACGCTGATCACCGCGCCCCAGAGGAACACGATGTGCGTGCCCGAGGCGACGGCGTGGAAGTACGCGTCCTTCACCGCCACCGGCAGCTTCGCGATCGTCTTCGGGTCCAGCTGCGCCCCGCCCGCCACGGCGGAGGTGCCGTGGGAGCCCAGCGTGTGCGTCATGTCCGACTGCACGCGGTGCGAGAAGAGCGCGCCGAAGAGCGAGACGCCGAATGTGCCGCCGATGGTGCGGAAGAGCGTCGCCGAGGACGAGCCGACGCCGATGTCGCGCAACTCCACGCTGTTCTGCGCCACCAGCATCGTGATCTGCATCAGGAAGCCCATGCCCGCGCCGAGGACGGCCATGTGGATGCCGGAGACCGTGCGCGAGGTGTGCACGTCCATCGTGGACAGCAGGTAGAGGCCGACGGTGATCAGCGCGCCGCCGATGATCGGGAAGACCTTGTAGCGGCCGGTGGCGGACGTCACGCGGCCGGCCACCATGGACACCGCCATCATCGCCAGCAGCATCGGCAGCAGGAGCAGCCCGGAGTTGGTGGCCGAGGCGCCCTGGACGGTCTGCTGGTAGAGCGGCAGGAAGGTCATCGCGCCGAACATCGTGAAGCCGACGAGGAAGCCGATGACGGAGATCAGCGAGAAGTTCGCGTTGCGGAAGATCCGCAGCGGCAGCACCGGGTCGGCGGCGCGGGTCTCGGCCAGGAGGAAGAACGCGAGGGTGGCGAGCCCGACCACCAGCAGGGTGAGGATCTGCCAGGAGCCCCAGGCGTACTGCGTGCCGCCCCAGGTGGTCAGCAGGACCAGCGAGGTGATGGAGACGGTGAGCAGGGCGGCGCCGAGGTAGTCGATGCGGGCCTGGGTGCGCTTCTTGGGCAGGTGGAGCACGATCGTCACCATCGTCAGGGCGACGGCGCCGACCGGCAGGTTGATGTAGAAGCTCCAGCGCCAGCCCCAGTTGTCGGTGATCGAGCCGCCGACCAGCGGGCCGCCGATCATCGCGATGGCCATCACGCCGGCGATCAGGCCCTGGTACTTGCCGCGCTCGCGGGGCGGGATCAGCTCGCCGATGATCGCCATGACGCCGACCATGAGGCCGCCGGCGCCCAGGCCCTGCACGGCGCGGAAGGTGATCAGCTGGTCCATCGACTGGGACATGCCGGACAGCGCCGAGCCGACCAGGAAGAGCACGATCGAGGTGAGGAAGATGCCCTTGCGGCCGTACATGTCGCCGAGCTTGCCCCAGATCGGGGTGGAGGCGGCGGTGGCGAGGGTGTAGGCGGTGACGACCCAGGACAGGTGGTTCAGACCGCCGAGTTCGCCGACGATGGTGGGCATCGCGGTGCCGACGATCATGTTGTCGAGCATCGCCAGCAGCATGGCGATCATCAGACCGACCATGACGACGCGGACGCTGCGGGGCCGCGGCCCCGAACCGGTGGGCGGGCCTTCGGCCGCGGGGCCGTCGCCCTTTCGTGTGGTGTCGATGGTCGCCATGACCGGTGGTCCTTCCCCCTGCTGCGGGCGGCGGCCGCTGGTGCCGCTGACTTGCCGCCCGGCTAGTTGTCCCGACGGAAGCACGGTAGGCGGGCCCTAGCCGGGCGTCAAGTAAGTGCGTACCCTCGGGGGAAGGCCGTACCGTGAATGGCCTTGTCACGCCGTGCCCGAAGGGGGTCACGCGTAGTGCAGCAGGAGAGCGCCATGGCCACACCGCACCACCCGCGCCGCGGCGACACGCGGCACCGCATCCAGGACGTGGCGCTGCGGCTGTTCGTCGAGCAAGGCTACGAGAAGACCTCGCTGCGGGAGATCGCCGAGCACCTGGATGTCACCAAGGCCGCGCTGTACTACCACTTCAAGACCAAGGAAGACATCCTCATCAGCATCTCGGACGACCTGACGGCGCCCGTGGACGAGCTGATCGCCTGGGCCGAGCAGCAGCCGCGCACCCTGGACACCAAGCACGAGGTGCTGCGTCGCTACCACGAGGCGCTGTGGGGCGCGGCCGACCTCTTCCGCTTCGTCCAGGAGAACCAGGCCACCGTGCGCGACCTGGCCATCGGCGAGGCGTTCAAGGCCCGGATGACGGCGGTGAACGAGCTGCTGCGCGAGCCGGACGCCACCGTCGCCGCGCAGGTGCGCACCACCACGGCGCTCTTCGCACTGCACGCGGGGACATTCGCCACGAGGAACATCGAGGGCGACCCCGAGGAGAAGCGCGCTGCTGTCCTCCAGGTCGCCCTGGACCTGGTCACGCAGGCCCACCGGGACCTGCTGCCGGGCTGAGCCGCCGCCCGGGTGGAGCGTGGTGCTTTTTCACTGCGGCGGTGGCGTTTTGCCGGCCTGCCGCTCCGGCCGCCTTCCGACGTGCCTTACGGGGTCACGCCGTGGGCGCGCAGGAAGTGCAGCGGCTCGACGGCGGAGCCGTAGTACGGCGTAGTGCGGACCTCGAAGTGCAGGTGCGGCCCGGTGGAGTTGCCGGTGGAGCCGGACAGGCCGATCTTCTCGGCGGTGTTCACGTGCTCGCCGACGTAGACGCCGATCTTCGACAGGTGACCGTACTGCGTGTACAGGTGCGCGCCGTGCTTGATCACGATGTTGTTGCCGTAGGCGCCGCCCCAGCCGGCGGTCACCACGGTGCCCTCGTGCGCGGCGCGCACGGTGGTGCCGGTGTTGACCACGAAGTCCTGGCCGGAGTGCTTGTGGATCCAGTGCGGGCCGGCCTGCGCGAAGCCCGCGCCCAGCGTGTAGCCGGTGGTGGGGGTCACCCACGAGGCGTTGGTGATCTTGGGTGCCTTCTTGGCGGCGGCCTTCTTGGCTGCCGCCTTCTTCGCTGCGGCCGTCTTGGCCGCGGCCTTCTTGGCGGCAGCCGTCTTGGCGGCGGCCTGCTCGGCTGCGGCCGCCTTCTGGCCGGCGGCCTGCTTCTGGACGGCCACGACGGCGTGGGCGGCCGAGGTACCGGCCCCGTCCGAGGCGTGTGCGCCGCCGGCGGCGAACGCCGCCGTCGAGCCCAGCGCGATGGCCGCGACCACGCCGCCGCCCACCACGGCGATCCGGCCGCGGGACAGGGTGCGGGTGCGGTTCTTCATCGTCGAGTTCTTGCGCATGGAGAAACAACCTCACTGGATGGGGGAACGACGGAGCCGGCAGCGGCCCGTCGCGAATCAGTGATAACCCGGCATTACGGACAACGACAAGAACCGCTTTTACTACCGCAGGTCGTAGTCCATACATCCCTTTTGCGCAGAATTCGGGCAACCCCCATCAGCTCTCCGCTCCCCCGGCCGTGCCCCCACTATTTCCCCTCGTACGTGGCCTGCCTCACATGACCGACCTCACCGCGACTACCGTGGAAACCCATGCGACCGGGGCTTTTCGGAGGGGGCGGGCAATGCGTACGGACGACGGAACGGCCAATGGCCAGGAGGGCGCGATCGTCGCACCCTCCGTACCACCGCCGCCGTTCACCGGCATGGAACTGGCGGACGCGGTGGAGGCGGTCCGCTCCGGCCTGATGGCGGGCGCGGCAGCGGGCGCGGATGCGGGGCTGCGCTTCGAGGTCGGCGAGATCCACATGGAGTTCACCGTCCAGCTGGAACGGGTCCGCACCGGCCGCGGCGGCGTCAAGGCCTGGGTGGTCGAGGCCGGCGGCGAGGCGAGCCGCAGCCTGGCCCGCACCCACACCGTCTCCTTCACCCTGCGCCCCCTGGACGCCGCCACCGGCCGCCCACCCCACATCACCGCCCCCGACGAACCGGCGTGACCACCGTGCCCGTCCCTCCCCGCGTCTGAGCGCGGAAAGGCCCCGGCCCCGGCGACCCTTGCGGGTGCCGGGGCCGGGGCCCTGGTGCGGAGGGGTGCGGGCTACTCCTTGGAGAGGTTGGGGCCCGCGGCCTCGACGGGCGGGGCGTCGGCCACGGTGACCTTCTCCTCGCCGCGGAAGGTGAACTTCGCCGTCTCGCCCTCGCCCTCGACGTCCACGACGACGATGTGGCCCGGGCGCAGCTCGCCGAAGAGGATCTTCTCGGAGAGCGAGTCCTCGATCTCGCGCTGGATCGTCCGGCGCAGCGGGCGGGCGCCCAGCACCGGGTCGTAGCCGCGCTTGGAGAGCAGCTCCTTGGCCTCCAGGCTGAGCTCGATGCCCATGTCCCGGTCGCGCAGCCGCTCGTCCACCGCGCTGATCATCAGGTCGACGATCTGCAGGATGTTCTCCTGGCTGAGCTGCGGGAAGACGATCACGTCGTCCACACGGTTGAGGAACTCGGGGCGGAAGTGCTGCTTCAGCTCGTCGCTGACCTTGTTCTTCATCCGCTCGTACCCGGACTTGGTGTCGCCCTGGGCGGCGAAGCCCAGGTTGAAGCCCTTGGAGATGTCCCGGGTGCCGAGGTTGGTGGTCATGATGATCACCGTGTTCTTGAAGTCCACGACCCGGCCCTGGGAGTCGGTCAGCCGGCCGTCCTCCAGGATCTGCAGCAGCGAGTTGAAGATGTCCGGGTGGGCCTTCTCGACCTCGTCGAACAGCACGACCGAGAACGGCTTGCGGCGCACCTTCTCGGTGAGCTGGCCGCCCTCCTCGTAGCCCACGTATCCGGGCGGGGAGCCGAACAGCCGCGAGACGGTGTGCTTCTCGCTGAACTCCGACATGTCGAGGGAGATCAGCGCGTCCTCGTCGCCGAAGAGGAACTCCGCGAGCGCCTTGGACAGCTCGGTCTTACCGACACCGGACGGGCCGGCGAAGATGAACGAGCCACCGGGACGCTTCGGGTCCTTCAGACCGGCCCGGGTGCGGCGGATCGCCTTGGAGAGCGCCTTGACGGCGTCCACCTGGCCGATGATCCGCTTGTGCAGCTCGTCCTCCATGTGCAGCAGCCGGGAGGACTCCTCCTCGGTGAGCTTGAAGACCGGGATGCCGGTGGCGGTGGCGAGGACCTCTGCGATCAGCTCGCCGTCGACCTCGGCGACGACGTCCATGTCGCCGGCCTTCCACTCCTTCTCCCGCTTGGCCTTGGCGGCCAGGAGCTGCTTCTCGTTGTCCCGCAGGGAGGCGGCCTTCTCGAAGTCCTGCGAGTCGATCGCGGACTCCTTCTCCCGGCGCACCTCGGCGATCTTCTCGTCGAACTCGCGCAGGTCCGGCGGCGCGGTCATCCGGCGGATGCGCATCCGCGAGCCCGCCTCGTCGATCAGGTCGATCGCCTTGTCCGGCAGGAACCGGTCGGAGATGTACCGGTCGGCCAGCGTGGCCGCCTGCACCAGGGCCTCGTCGGTGATGGAGACGCGGTGGTGCGCCTCGTACCGGTCGCGCAGGCCCTTGAGGATCTCGATAGTGTGCGGCAGCGACGGCTCCGCGACCTGGATGGGCTGGAAGCGGCGCTCCAGGGCCGCGTCCTTCTCCAGGTACTTGCGGTACTCGTCGAGCGTGGTGGCACCGATGGTCTGCAGCTCGCCGCGGGCCAGCATCGGCTTCAGGATCGAGGCCGCGTCGATCGCGCCCTCGGCGGCGCCGGCGCCGACCAGGGTGTGCAGCTCGTCGATGAACAGGATGATGTCGCCGCGGGTGCGGATCTCCTTGAGCACCTTCTTCAGGCGCTCCTCGAAGTCGCCGCGGTACCGGGAGCCGGCCACCAGGGCGCCGAGGTCGAGGGTGTAGAGCTGCTTGTCCTTCAGCGTCTCCGGCACCTCGCCCTTGACGATCGCCTGGGCCAGGCCCTCCACGACGGCGGTCTTGCCGACGCCGGGCTCGCCGATCAGCACCGGGTTGTTCTTGGTGCGGCGGGACAGCACCTGCATGACCCGCTCGATCTCCTTCTCGCGCCCGATCACCGGGTCGAGCTTGGTCTCACGAGCGGCCTGGGTCAGGTTGCGGCCGAACTGGTCCAGCACGAGCGAGGTCGAGGGCGTGCCCTCGGCCGGCCCGCCGGCCGTGGCCGACTCCTTCGAGCCCGAGTAGCCCGACAGCAGCTGGATGACCTGCTGCCGCACCCGGTTGAGGTCGGCACCCAGCTTCACCAGGACCTGGGCGGCAACGCCCTCGCCCTCGCGGATCAGGCCGAGCAGGATGTGCTCGGTGCCGATGTAGTTGTGGCCGAGCTGAAGGGCCTCGCGGAGCGAGAGCTCCAGCACCTTCTTCGCCCGGGGCGTGAAGGGGATGTGGCCGGAGGGCGCCTGCTGGCCCTGGCCGATGATCTCCTCCACCTGCTGGCGGACCGCCTCAAGAGAAATCCCGAGGCTCTCCAGGGCCTTAGCGGCGACACCCTCACCCTCGTGGATCAGGCCCAGGAGGATGTGCTCGGTGCCGATGTAGTTGTGGTTGAGCATCCGGGCTTCTTCCTGAGCCAGGACGACAACCCGCCGCGCGCGGTCGGTGAACCTCTCGAACATCGTTAATCGCTCCTCAGAGCGGTCGGGCAGTGAGGGGTCGGTCCCCTCCCTGTCCTTCCGCATGCTAGTCCCGCACAGCGGCGCCGCTCACGTATCACCCCCGCGTCCGCGAAGGAAAGCCGCGCTACCGGCTGACGTCACTCCCACAACCTCGATGGTGCGAGACGATGTTCCCGCAGGCCAGGCGAATGCCCCGTTATCCAGTACGCCCGTGGCGAACGCCCGTCCCGCCTGCTCGAACACCAGCCCTTCTCACTAGGTACTTCTTACCCTCGGTTGCCGGTAATCCACACCGCGGGCACCCCGGGGAGTGCGCTAAGGGCGAACACGGGGAACCGCCCACGAGGGGTTCCGGCGCCCGGATCGGCACAGCCGGCAGATCCGACACAGCCGCCGCCCCGGTACGGTCCGCCCGCCGGAAGGACGCGCCGCGCCCGGCGGCCCGGTCAGCGCGGCCCCGTCGGCGCGTCCCCCGGCGTAACCCGGCGGCCGCCGCCGCAGTTCTCACCGTATGGGCTGGTACGAGCACGAGCTGGGGTGGCCGGTGACCGGCGGGGCGCCCCCGGCGCTGGTCACGGGGGTGCGGTTCGACGCCCTGGACGTGCCGGCCGAGGCCGGCTTCGCCGTGCTGGGCCGCTTCCCGCGGCCGGGGCAGCTGGGGCCGGTGGCCCTGGACGGGCACCGGGTCCGGCTGCTGGTGGCGCCGGGCGCCGCCGAGGAGCTGCCGGGCCTGCTGGAATGGCTGGAGTGGGGCGGGATCGCCCTGGACCTGCTCGCCCTGGGCGCCGGCCGGAGCCTGCGCGCCCCCGCCCACCCCGAGTGGAGCCGCAGGGAGGCCGCGTACGACCGGTCGGCGCCGGTCTGGCTGCGGCCTCCTCGGCCCGGTTTCGACGTGGAGTCGACCGTGCCCGCGCTGCACGTCGCCGCCGGGACCGACGGCGCAGCGGGGCCCGTCGGTCTGGCGGCCCTGGTCGCCGCGCTGGCGACCGCCTGCCACCGGATCGCGTTGCGGACCCGCTGTCCCGATCAGCCGTGGGCCTTCTCGTACGCCTCGCGGATGCTCGCGGGGACACGGCCCCGGTCGTTCACCTCGTAGCCCTTCTCCTTGGCCCAGGCGCGGATCTTCGCCGTGTCCTGGCCCGCCGTGCTGCCGCCGCCACGGGCGGCCTTGGGGGTGCGGCCCCGTCCGGCCCGGCCGCCGGTGCGGCGGCCACTGTCCGTGTACGGGTTGAGCAGCCCGCGCAGCTTGTCGGCGTTCTCCGTCGTGAGGTCGATCTCGTACGTCACACCGTCGAGTGCGAACGTCACGGTCTCGTCCGCCTCGCCGCCGTCGAGGTCATCGACAAGAAGGACCTGAACCTTCTGTGCCACCGGCTTCCCTTTCATCGAAAACGGATTAACGGTAAAAGCAAAGCGCCTTTCACCGGAAAACACAAACCCCTTGCGCGAAGAGCCTCCCGCGAGGTAGCGCGATCCGGACATACCGGAACCCTCAGAGTTGCAGCAGCATCCGAGTGTTACCCAAGGTGTTGGGTTTCACTCGCTCCAGGTCGAGGAACTCGGCCACGCCCTCGTCCTTTGAACGCAGCAGCTCGCCGAAGACATCGCCGTCCACCGGGGTCTCGCCGATCTCCACGAAGCCGTGCCGGGCGAAGAAGTCCACTTCGAAGGTGAGGCAGAAAATACGCCTGACTCCCAGCCAGCGTGCGGTCTGCAGCAACTTGGCGAGCAGCAGGTGCCCGACGCCGGCGCCGCGCAGGTCCGGGTGCACCGCCAGCGTCCTGACCTCGGCCAGGTCCTCCCACATGACGTGCAGGGCGCCGCAGGCCACCACCTCGGCGTCCTGGTCCCGTTCGGCCACCCAGAACTCCTGGATGTCCTCATAAAGCGTCACCGTGGCCTTGTCCAGCAGGATGCCCCGGCGGGCATAGGAGTCCAGCAGGAGGCGCAGAGCGGCGACATCGCCCGTTCGGGCCCGGCGGACGGTCACGTCATTCGACATCAGGGGCATGGAGCGGACGCTATCGCCCTTCGGCATCCTCCGGGCCGGAGGGGTCCACGCTCTGGATGATGCGCAATGCGTCGCGGACGGCTTCGCGCTGTTCCGGGGACATCATGCCGAAGAAGTGGACGAGCGCCTCGGCCGGGTTGTCGCTCGCCGCCCACGCTTCGTTCATCAGTGCGGCCGAGTATGCCGCCCGCGTGGATACCGCCTCATAGCGATATGCCCGGCCTTCCGCCGAGCGTCGCAGCCACCCCTTCTGGCGGAGGTTGTCCATTACGGTCATCACAGTTGTGTACGCGATGGAACGGTCCTGTGACAGATCCTCGAGTACCTCACGAACGGTGACCGGCCGGTTCCACTCCCACACCCGGGTCATGACGGCGTCTTCGAGATCTCCCAGTGGTCGGGGCACACCGGAATACTACGGGCCTTTCGTCGTATACGGCGCAATCCCGGCGTCCGCGCGGTTCGCCGGGCGGTCCGGCCGCGCTCACGACGGCACCCCGAGCGCGGCATGCGCGCCCGGGGTGCCGGGGTCCTGCGGTGGCCGGCGGCGGCACGAGGAGGCCCGCCGGCGGGGTCAGTTGTCGGCGGCCTTGGCCTTCGCGGCGGCCTCGGCCGCGGCGAAGGCGGCGTCCACGGCCGCGTCCTCCTTGGCCTTGTTGGCCCCGCCCTGGTTCTTGACGATGGTCACGATCAGCAAGGTGAAGAGCACCGCCATCACCAGCGGCGGCACGATAGCGGAGACGTAGTCCATGCCGTCCAGACTAGCCACCGCGTTTCCGGCTACGCCGAGCGGGCCTCGTCGGGGCGGCGGCGCCGGTGGGGCGGCCAGATCTCGGCGGGCGTGGGGGTGCGCCGGCCGGGCTGCTCGGGCTGCTCGGGCCGGCGCCCCGGCTCGGCGGGCTCGGGCTGCCCCGGGCCGCCGGGACGCGGCGGCGCGGGCTTGGCGGGGCCGGGCTTGGGCCGGTCGGCGGGACGGTCGGAGGGCTTGTCCGCGGGCCGGTCGGCGGGACGGTCGGACGGCTTGTCCGCGGGCTTGGCGCCCGGCTTGGGGCGCGGCGTCCCGGCGGGTTCCTCGCCGGGCTTGCCCGCGGCGGCGGGTCCCAGGGGCAGGGCCAGCAGGCGGCGGTCGCTACGCATGTGGGCCTCCAGACGCTGTCGTACGTCGATCTCGGCGAGGGTCTCGCAGCGGCGCAGCAGGGCGGTGCGGCGCAGGTACTCGGGGCCGCCGCAGGGCAGGGCGCGCAGCCTGCGCAGGGCGGCGAGGTCGTCCGGACCGGGGACGTGGCCGGCCGCGACGGCGGCCGTCAGCCGCTCCAGGTAGCCGCTCGCGGCCCCCGGCAGCGCCCGCCGGTAGCGGGCCAGTTCCGCGTGCTCGAAGGCGCGCATCCGCCCGGCCTCCCGTACGGCGTCCTCCAGCGCGTCCGCGAGGCGCAGCCGGGCGAGGTGCTCCAGTACGCCGGGGTCGTCGCCGGCAGCGCGCGGTGCGACCAGGGTGGCGGGCGCGCCGGTCCCGCGGCCCGGGTTCAGCACCTCCGCGAGCGCGTGCCGCAGCACCCGCACCTCGTCGGCGCTGAACGCCATTCCCCCTCGGCTTCCGTGTGGCGTTGGCATGAGGGGGACATTAACCACTAACCGGACAAATTCGCGGCATCCGCCGCCCACCGGGCGTGTGCGGCCGGCTTGTACGGGGCGGCTCCCCGCCGCGGGGGTTCCCCGCGTCCCCGCCTGCCGGCCCGCCCTGGCCGGGCGCGCACTTCCCCGCGCCCCTTTCGGGTTCCCATCTGCCCCACCCCCGCCACTTCCGACCACAGGCCGTGGCCTCTTCCTGCGGCTGCCGCCGCGAGGGTCCGGTCCCCTTACGTTGCCGGGTTCCGCGGGCGCGGTGCGAGTGCGGCTCCCCACCGCGGGGGTTCCCCGCGTCCCCGCCTCCAGGCCGGCTCTGGCTGGTCGCGCAGTTCCCCGCGCCCCTTTCGGGTTCCCATCTGCCCCACCCCCGCCGCTCCCGACCACAGGCCGGTGGCCTGCTGAGCGCGCAGTTCCCCGCGCCCCCAAGAACGGCACCCCATCTGCCCAACGGAGGATGTACACCCGCCGCAAGGACAGTGGTCTCTTCCCGCGCAGTTCCCCGCGCCCCTGGGTTGTACGGGCCTCGCCGTTCGCGCGAAGGGCGAGGTTCTTCAGGGGCGCTGGGGGTACCTCCCAGGCGGAGCTCTGGGGGAGGAACTGCGCGACCAGCCAGGCACCGAGGCGCGGACGGGGACGCGCCGAAGCCCCTACGGCGGGACGCCGTTCTTGGGGGCGCTGGGGGGTACCCCAGCGCCCCTGGGTTGTACAGCCTCGCCGTTCGAGCGAAGGGCGAGGTTTTTCAGGGGCGCGGGGAACTGCGCGACCAGCCCATGGCGGGCTGCAGGCGGCAGCGGCGGGGGGCCGTTACCCGGAGCTCGCCGCAGGCGGGACGTTGCGTTCGTAGACGAGGCGGAGCCCGATCAGCGTGAGCCAGGGCTCGTGCGCGTCGATCAGGGACGCCTCGCCGAGGACGAGCGGGGCGAGGCCCCCCGTGGCGATCACCGTGACGTCGTCGGGGTCGTCGGCGAGCTCGCGGGCCATCCGCTCGGCGATACCGTCGGCCTGGCCGGCGAACCCGTAGAGGATGCCCGACTGCATCGCCTCGATCGTGTTCTTGCCGATGACGCTGCGCGGCCGGGCCAGCTCGATCTTGCGCAGCTGGGCGCCGCGCATGCCGAGCGCGTCCACCGAGATCTCGATGCCGGGTGCGATGGCGCCGCCGACGTACTCCCCGCGCGCGGTCACCGCGTCGAACGTCGTGGCCGTGCCGAAGTCGACCACGATGCACGGCCCGCCGTAGAGGTGGACGGCGGCGAGCGAGTTGATGATCCGGTCGGAGCCGACCTCCTTGGGGTGGTCCACCAGGATCGGCACGCCCGTCTTCACCCCGGGCTCGACGAGGATCGACGGCACGTCCCCGTAGTAGCGCCGGGTCACCTCGCGCATCTCGTGCAGCACCGAGGGCACCGTGGAGCAGATGGAGATGCCGTCGATGCCGTCGCCGAGGTCGCCCAGCAGCGGGTGCATGCCCATCAGGCCCTGCAGCAGCACCGCCAGCTCGTCGGCGGTCCGCCGCGGGTCGGTGGAGATCCGCCAGTGCTCCACGATCTCCTCGCCGTCGAAGAGCCCGAGCACCGTGTGGGTGTTGCCGACGTCGATGGTGAGCAGCATCCGCCTCTACGCTTCCGCTCGCAGGTCGAGGCCGATGTCCAGGATCGGGGCGGAGTGCGTCAGCGCGCCGACGGCCAGGAAGTTGACGCCGGTCTCCGCGTAGGCGCGGGCGTTGGCGAGGGTGAGCCGGCCGGAGGACTCCAGGAAGGCGCGGCCGCCGACGATGGCGACCGCCTCGGCCGTCTCGGCCGGGGTGAAGTTGTCCAGCAGGATCAGGTCGGCGCCCGCCTCCAGCACCTCGCGGACCTGGTGCAGGGTGTCGACCTCGACCTCGATGGGCACGTCCGGGAACTCCTGGCGGACCAGGGTGAACGCCTCGGCGACGCCGCCGGCGGCCACCACGTGGTTGTCCTTGACCAGGGCGGCGTCCGACAGGGACATGCGGTGGTTGGTGCCGCCGCCGCAGCGCACGGCGTACTTCTCCAGGGCGCGCAGCCCCGGCGTGGTCTTGCGGGTGTCGCGGACCTTGGTGTTGGTGCCCTCCAGGGCGTCGGCCCAGGCACGGGTGGCGGTCGCGATGCCCGACAGCCGGCACAGCAGGTTGAGCGCGCTGCGCTCGGCGGTGAGCAGGTCGCGGGTGCGAGTGCGCACGGTGAGCAGCTTCTGCCCGGCGGCCACCCGGTCGCCGTCCTCGACGTGCCGCTCGACCTCGAACTCGTCGGTGCACACCACCGACAGCACCGCCTCGGCGACCCGCAGCCCGGCCACCGTGCCGGCCTCGCGCGCGGTGAAGTCGCCGGTGGAGAAGGCGTCCTCGGGCACGGTGGCCACCGTGGTGACGTCCACGCCCTGGTCGAGGTCCTCCTCGATGGCCATGTGGGCGATGTCCTCGACCTGTACGGGGTCCAGGCCGGCCTCGACGATCAGGGCCGCGAGGGCGGGGTCGAGGCCGCACTCCAGGGGGTCCAGCTCGTAGGCGCCGTGCGCGTCGCCGCAGCCGCAGCCGTCGCCGCAGCCCCCGGCGGACACGGCGGGCGGGCCGAGGGTCGGCAGCGGCAGGGAGACGGGCCCGGGGCCCGGGCGGTCGGCGGGGGTGGTCACGAGAACTCCTTGGGCTGCGGAACGGGCTGCGCGGCGGGGGCGCCGCCGGCGTCGGGGGCTGCGGCCCCGGCGGGTGCGGCGGCCCCATCATCCCCGATGCCGGGGGCGCCCGTGACCGCGGCCGCCGCGGGGCCCTGGCGGGTGGCCGGGAAGCCCGGGCCGGGGGTGCCGGTGATGTCCAGGGTGCCCTGCGGGGTCAGGCGGACCACGAGGTGGCGCTGCCAGGCGGCGTCGTCGCGCTCGGGGCGGTCCTCGCGCCAGTGGCAGCCGCGGGTCTCCTCGCGGCGGCGGGCCGCGGCCACCAGCACCTGGGCGACCAGGGCGAGGTTGGTGGCCTCCCAGGTCTCCACGCAGGGCTCGGCGGTCTTGCCGTCGCGGTCGCGGGCCTCGGCCGCGGCGGTCCGCAGCCGCTCCAGGGCGCCGGCGGCCGCGGCCAGGCTGTCGGCGCTGCGCAGCACGCCGGCGCCGGCGCTCATGATCTGCTGGATCTCGTAGCGGGCCTCGGAGGCGAGCAGCGGCCCGGCGGCGCCGGCCGGCGGGACGGGGGCGCCGGGCGCCCCGGCCGTGCCTGCCGTACCGCCCGCGGTCTCGCGTCCGGCCAGGATGTCGGCGGCGATCCGCTCGGCGAAGACCAGGCCCTCCAGCAGGGAGTTGGAGGCGAGCCGGTTGGCGCCGTGGACGCCGGTGCAGGCGACCTCGCCGCAGGCGTACAGGCCCGGGACGGTGGTGCGGCCGTGCAGGTCGGTGCGCACACCGCCGGAGGCGTAGTGGGCGGCGGGGGCGACCGGGATGGGCTCGGTGACCGGGTCGATGCCGTGGGCGCGGCAGGCGGCCAGGATCGTCGGGAAGCGCTCCTGCCACATCCGCGCCCCGAAGTGCCGGGCGTCGAGGTTCATGTGGGCGGCGCCGGTCTCCTGCATGCGGCGCATGATGCCCTTGGCGACGATGTCGCGCGGGGCCAGCTCGGCCAGCTCGTGCTGCCCGACCATGAAGCGCACCCCGTCGCCGTCCACCAGGTGGGCGCCCTCGCCGCGCACAGCCTCCGACACCAGGGGCTGCTGGCCCTCGGCCTCGGGTCCGAGCCACAGCACGGTGGGGTGGAACTGGACGAACTCCAGGTCGCTGACCTCGGCGCCGGCCCGCAGCGCGAGGGCGACACCGTCGCCGGTGGAGACCGCGGGGTTGGTGGTGGCGGAGAAGACCTGGCCCATGCCGCCGGTGGCGAGCACCACCGCGCGGGCCCGTACCGCGCCGACGCCGTCGCGGGCGCCCTCGCCCATGACGTGCAGGGTGACGCCCGCGGTGCGGCCGTCGGCGTCGGTGAGCAGGTCGAGCACGAGGGCGTTCTCGACGAACGCGATGCCGGCCTCGCGGACCGCCTGGATCAGCGCGCGGGAGATCTCGGCGCCGGTGGCGTCGCCGCCGGCGTGCGCGATGCGGCGCCGGTGGTGGCCGCCCTCGCGGGTGAGCAGGATCTCGCCGGCCGTGTCGGTGTCGAACCGGGCGCCGGTGGCGATCAGCCGGCGCACCGCGTCGGGGCCCTCGGTGACGAGCAGGCGTACCGCGTCCTCGTCGCACACCCCGGCGCCGGCCACCAGGGTGTCGGCCAGGTGCTGCTCGGGGGTGTCGCCGGCGCCGAGCGCGGCCGCGATGCCGCCCTGGGCCCAGCGGGTGGAGCCGTCGTCCAGGTGTGCCTTGGTGACGACGGTGACCTTGGCGCCGCCGGCCGCGCAGCGCAGGGCGGCGGTGAGGCCGGCCACGCCGGAGCCGACGACGACGACGTCCGCGTCGATCGCCCAGCCGGGCGCGGCGGCGTGCAGGCGTATGCCGGTGGCGGTCATGCGGGGGCTCCGAACTCCAGGGGGATGTTGTCGATCAGCCGGGTGGTGCCCACCTTCGCGGCGACCGCGAGCACCGCGGGACCGGTGTGGTCCGGGGCGGCCTCGGTGAAGTCGGCGGGGTCGATGAGCGCCACGTAGTCCAGCACCACGGGGGGCTCCATCGCCGCGGCGCGGTCGAGGACGGCGTGGGCGGCCAGGAGGGCGGCCTGCGGGCCGCGGGGCGCCGCCTCGCGGCCGGCGAACAGGGCGCGCGACAGCTCGCGGGCGCTGACCCGTTCGGCCTCGCTGAGGTAGCGGTTGCGGCTGGACCGGGCGACGCCGTCGCCCTCCCGTACGGTCGGCACGCCGACGATCTCGACGGGGAAGTTCAGGTCGGTGGCCATGCGGCGGACGATCGCGAGCTGCTGGGCGTCCTTCTCGCCGAAGAACGCGCTGTCCGGCCGCGTGAGGTGCAGCAGCTTGGCGACGACGGTGAGCACGCCGTCGAAGTGGCCGGGGCGGGAGGCGCCCTCGTACCGCTCCCCCATCGGCCCGGCCGAGATCCGCACCTGCGGCTGCCCGCCGGGGTAGACCTCGGCGGCGTCGGGGGCGAACACGACGTCCGCTCCGGCCTGCTCGGCGAGCTTGACGTCGGCGTCCAGGGTGCGCGGGTAGCGGTCCAGGTCCTCGTTCGGGCCGAACTGCAGCGGGTTGACGAAGACCGTCACGGTGACCCGGCCGTCGCCGGCCCGGGCGCGGGCGGCGCGGATCAGGGCGGCGTGGCCCTCGTGGAGCGCGCCCATGGTCATGACCACGGCCGCGGCGGGGGCGAGGTCGCGGGCGTGGTGCACCAGTTCGGTCATCGGGTCCCCTCGTCGGCGAGGGCGCCCAGCAGCGCCTCCGCGTATTCGGCCTTGAGCAGTCCGGCCGCCAGCGCCCGGTCGGCGGTGGCACGGGCCATGGCGATGTAGGAGGCGGCGTTCTCGGGCGCGTGGGCCCGCAGTTCGGCCAGGTGGGCGGCGACGGTGCCGGCGTCGCCGCGGGCGACCGGGCCGGTCAGGGCGGCGTCGCCTGAGCGCAGCGCGTTGTCCAGGGCGGCGCCCAGCAGCGGGCCGAGCATCCGGCCGGGCTCGGCGACGCCGGCCTGCCGCAGCAGGTCCATGGCCTGCGCGACCAGGGTGACCAGGTGGTTGGCGCCGATCGCCAGGGCCGCGTGGTAGAGCGGGCGGTTCGCCTCCTCGATCCACTCCGGCTCGCCGCCCATCTCGATCACCAGTGCCTCGGCGGCGGTGCGCAACTCGGCGGGCGCGGTGACGCCGAAGCAGCAGCCGGCCAGCCGCTGGACGTCCACGGGCGTGCCGGTGAAGGTCATCGCCGGGTGCAGGGCCAGCGGGAGCGCGCCCGCGCGCAGGGCGGGGTCGAGCACGGCGGCGCCGAAGCGGCCGGAGGTGTGCACCAGGAGCTGGCCGGGGCGTACGGCGCCGGTCTCGGCGAGGCCCGCGACCAGGTCGGGCAGGGCGTCGTCGGGCACGGTGAGCAGCACCAGGTCGGCCCGCTCGAGCACCGCGGCGGGCTCGACCAGCGGCACCCCGGGCAGCAGGGCCTCGGCCCGCCGCCGGGAGGCGTCGGACACCCCCGACACGGCCACCGGCCGGTGCCCGGCCAGGGCGAGCGAGGCGGCCAGCGCGGGCCCCACCCGGCCGGCGCCGACGACTCCCACGGACAGCCTCGCCGGCTTCTCGTCCACGCCCACCACGCCTCCCGCTCGGGACCCTTCTCGTCAATCGTACGCGAACTCACCGCGGACGGCCCCGCCGTGGCGGCGTGACCCGCCGCACGTATGTCCCGCCCGGGAGGGGCGCGGCCGGGCGGTCGTCCCGGGGGCCGGCGCGGCGGCGCCGGGTGCGAGGATCGGCGGCATGACGAGGGATGACAGCGACGACGAGGTGAAGGCGGCCAAGGCGCGGCGGACCGCCGCCGTGCGGGCGTGCGGGCGGGTGCTGACCGGCGCGCCGGGGCCGACGCTTGGCGGCCTGGTGGAGCAGCTCGCGCGGGACGCGGCGGACGCGGGGGTGGACCTGGAGGGGCGCCCGGACACCTACGGGGACGGGGTGGTCGAGGAGTTGGAGACGCGGGTGGCCGGCCTGCTCGGCACCGCCGGAGCGGCCTTCTTCCCCACCGGCACCATGGCCCAGCAGGTCTCCTTGCGGATCTGGGCCGCCCGCACCGGCAGCGACACGGTGGCGCTGCACCCGATGGCCCACCCCGAGGTGCACGAGCGCGGCGCGCTGTCCGTGCTCGGCGGGCTGCGCACGGTGCACCCGGTGAAGGCGCCCCGGCAGCCCACGGCCGGCGACGTACGGGACGTGGCGGAGCCGTTCGGGACCTTGATGCTCGAACTGCCGCTGCGCGACGCCGGTTTCCTGCTGCCCTCCTGGGAGGAGCTGCGGGAGGTGGTGGCCGCGGCGAGGGAGCGGGACGCCGTGGTGCACTTCGACGGGGCCCGGCTGTGGGAGTGCACCCCGCACTTCGGCCGCGCCCTGAGCGAGATCGCCGACCTCGCCGACAGCGTCTACGTGAGCTTCTACAAGTCGCTGAACGGAATATCGGGCGCTGCGCTCGCCGGCCCGGCGGACTTCGTCGTCGAGGCCAAGGCGTGGCGGCACCGCTACGGCGGCATGCTCTACCGCCAGTTCCCCACCGTGCTCGCGGCGCTGGCCGGGCTGAACCGCGAACTGCCGCGTCTGCCTTCCTATGTGGCGCACGCGAAGACGGTGGCCAGGGCGTTGCGCGAGGGGCTGGCCGAGGCGGGGGTGCCGCTGGCGCGGGTGCATCCGCAGGAGCCGCACACCCACCAGTTCCAGCTGTGGCTGGCCGTTGCGGCGAAGGATCTGGACGCCGCCGCCCTGGAGCAGGCCGAGCAGACGGGCACCAGCCTCTTCGGGGCGGCCTCCTTCTGGGAGCCGGGCCTGCCGGGGCTGTCGATGACGGAGATCACCGTGGCGGGCCCGGCACTGGAGTGGACCGAGGCGGACATCCGCGCCGCGGCGGCCGACTTCGCCGGCCGGCTGGCGCTCTGAGCGCCCGGGCCGCCGCCCGCAGCGCCTCAACTGCCGCCGGGCGGGGGCGACGTGGCAGGAGCCGGGTCGGCCTCCGCCCGGCCGGGGCGACGCGAACGGACCGGAGCCGGCCCCCGCCTGCCGGCTGTGAGGGGGCGAGCGGGGGGCCAACCCCGGTGCGCCGGGCGCCCGTGGGCCCTCAGACCCGCAGCAGCAGCTTGCCCGTGGTCGTGCGGGACTCCATCAGGCGGTGCGCCTCGGCGGCGTCCTCCAGGGCGAACTCCGCGCTCACCGGCAGCTCCACGACGCCCTCGGCGAAGGCGTGGAAGGCGCGGCCGGCGATCTCGCGCAGCCGCTCCGGGGCGTCGGCGGCCAGGGCGAGGATGGAGAAGCCGCCGACGGATATCCCCATCGGGGTGCAGTCGTTGCGGCTGATCTGCCACTCGTCGAGCCCCGCATTGCCGTAGGAGACCAGGCGGCCGAAGCGGGCGAGCACCGCGAGGGTGCGGTGGAAGGTCTCGCCGCTGACCGGGTCGAGGGCGAGGTCCACGCCGCGGCCGTCGGTCGCCGCCTTGACATCGGTGTCGAATGTGTCGGCGGTGAACACCCGGTCGTAGCCGGACTTCAGGGCGTGCTCGGACTTGTCCAGGTCGGAGACCACCCCGTAGACGGCGGCCGCGCCCCCGGAGCGGGCCAACTGCCCCGCCACCGTGCCGACTCCGCCGGCCGCGCTGTGGATCAGCACGACATCGCCCTCGCGCACCCGGCCCACCTCGTGCAGCAGCCCCCAGGCGGTGGGCAGCACGATCGGCAGGGTGGCGCCGGTGCGCAGGTCCACCCCGGGCGGCAGCACGAAGGCGGTGCTCGCGCGCACCCGGGCCACCTCGCTGTAGCCGCCGTCGGTGACGAAGGCGGCGACCTCCTGGCCGGGGGCGAACCCCGTCACGCCGGGGCCGGTCGCGCGCACCGTCCCCGACACCTCGACGCCGGGCCGGAAGGGCAGCCCCGGCACCCGGTAGCCGGCCGAACGGGCCAGGGTGTCCACGAAGTTGACGCCGATCCAGGCCACATCGACGGTCAACTCGCCCGGTCCGGGCTCGGGTTCGGGCAGCGCGGCCAGCGTGAGGACCTCAGGTCCGCCGAACTCCTCGATGACGATGGCGCGCATGCGATGCGTCCCCCTGCTTCCGTGCCTGGTGCGGTCGTTGGTGCGTGTGGTGCGGGATCCACCCCGTGGGGCGTGGTGAAACGTGCGTACCACGTATCTGCGCGTGCACGTGGTCGCACTGCATTGTTCCCCGAAAACCCTTGCGTATCGCGCAGTTGACGACCGTCGCACCCGCCCCGGCCGGCCCGTGGCCGCCCCGCGGCGGATCGGCGCGCCCCGCGGTGGGACGGGTGCGGCCGTGCGGCAGGACAGACGAGATTACGCCGGGCGGCCGCCGCCCGCCCGCACCAGCCCGGATTCGTAGGCCAGCACCACCGCCTGCACCCGGTCGCGCAGCCCGAGCTTGGTGAGGATGCGGCCGACATGGGTCTTGACGGTGGCCTCGGAGAGCACCAGCTTGTGAGCGATCTCACCATTGGACAGCCCCTGGGCGACCAGCAGCAGCACCTCGCGCTCGCGTTCAGTGAGCCGGGTCAGCTCGGCGTGGCCGGGGGTGTCGTCGCCGCTCGGCAGCATCGGCGTGAAGCGGTCAAGCAGCCGCCGGGTGGTGCTGGGGGCGACCACCGCGTCGCCGCTGTGGACGGCGCGGATCGCCGCCAGCAGCTCGTCGGGCGGCACGTCCTTGAGCATGAAGCCGCTGGCGCCGGCCTTCAGCGCGGCGAACGCGTACTCGTCCAGGTCGAAGGTGGTCAGGATGAGCACGCGGGTGCCCTCGCCGTCCCGCCCGCCGCCCTCGCCCGCGCAGATCCGGCGGGTGGCCTCCACACCGTCCATCCGCGGCATGCGCACGTCCATGAGCACCACGTCGACCCGGGTGTGCCGCAGCACCTCCAGCGCCTCGATCCCGTCGCCCGCCTCGGCGACGACCTCCATGTCGGGCTGCGCGGCCAGCACCATCCGGAAGCCGGTGCGCAGCAGCACCTGGTCGTCGACGAGCATGATGCGGATCGCCATCGGTTCGGGGTTCCCTTCGTGGGGCGGGTGCGGGGGTCTGGGAGGGCCGTACGGTGCCCGGCGGGGGCCGGGGAGCTGCCGGGGACCCACCGGGCTCAGCCGGAGGCGCGCAGGGGCAGCACGGCGCTGATCCGGAAGCCGCCGCCCGGGCGCGGGCCGGCGTCCAGGGTGCCGCCGACCATGCCGATCCGCTCGCGCATGCCGATCAGGCCCTGCCCGAGCCCGTCCGGGCCGCCCTGCGCGTACAGCTCCCGGCTGGCGCCGCGGCCGTCGTCCTCGATCAGCAGGTCGAGGGCGGAGTCGCCGAAGCCGAGGGTGACGCTGGCGCTGGCCCCGTCCCCGCCGTGCTTGCGGACGTTGGTCAGCGCCTCCTGGACGATGCGGTACGCGGTCAGCTCGACGCCGCTGGACAGCGGCCGGGCCCGGCCCGCGACCTCGAAGCGCACCGGGAGCCCGGCGCCGCGCACCTGCTCGATGAGGTCGGCGAGCTGGTCGACGCCGGGCTGCGGCACGTACTCGCCGCCGGCGTCGTCGCCGGCCCGCAGCAGGCCGAGCAGCCGGCGCATCTCGGCGAGCGCCTGGCGGCCGGTGGTGGAGATGGTGTCCAGGGCCTGCTTGGCCTGGTCGGGGGCTGCGTCCAGCACGTAGGCGGCGCCGTCGGCCTGGACGACCATCACGGAGACGTTGTGGGCCACGACGTCGTGCAGCTCGCGGGCGATCCGGGCCCGCTCGGCGGCGACCGCGGCCTTCGACTGGGCCTCGCGCTCGCGGTGCAGGCGGGCGGCCCGCTCCTCCAGCTCGGCGTAGTACGCCCGGCGGGTGCGCAGCCGGTCGCCGACGACCCAGGACAGGGCGAAGATCACGGCGAGGAAGAAGGTCTGGAGCAGGGTGGTCCAGACCGTGGCGTACTCGTCCCGCGGCGGCCAGCGGAGCGCCGCCAGCGGGGCGGCGAGCAGGCCCGCGGCCAGGGCGAGCCGCGAGGACCAGCGGCGGCCGCTGGAGGCGCAGGTGTAGATGATCGCGAGGAACGCGGCGTCGCCGGGGTTGGTGCGCACACCGGTGACCAGCTGGAGCAGGCCGACGCCGATGGCCAGCAGCAGCATGCGCTCGGGCGCGCGGCGGCGCAGCGCCACCACGACGGCGAGGGCGCCGGACAGGGGCACCGCGGCGATCCGCTCGGTGTCGGCGATGTCGGGGTCCGCGACGATCCACGCGAGGCACGCCGCCACCAGGACGACGGCCCAGAAGCTGTCGACCCACGTCGGGTGTCGGCGGAAGAAGTCGTAGACGCGCTGCACATAACCCAGCGTAGGGACGCTGACGCGTCCCGGGGTCACCCCCCAGAGCGATCCCCCCTACTCCCCAAGTCGCACGTCCCCATCGAGCCGAAGGGGGGCGAGTACCAGGGGCGCTGCGGGCACCACCCGGGGCGGGGAGGAGGGCGGGGAGCCCGCCCGCAGCCGGCGTCAGCCGGCGCGGCGGTGGTTGGGGCGGGCGGCCGAGCGGGACCGCTTCTCGACGTACATGCGCTGGTCCGCCGAGTGGAGGACCTCTTCCGCGGTCATGCCGCACCCGGCCCAGCCGATGCCGAAGGACGCCCCGACGCGTACCGCGCGGCCGTCCACCCGGATGGGCGGGATGATCGCGTTGCGCAGCCGGACCGTAAGGTCCGCCGCGTCCGCGGGAGCGAGCCCGTCGGCGAGGACGACGAACTCGTCGCCGCCGAGCCTGGCAACGGTGTCACCGTCGCGGACCGCACTCGTCAGCCGCCGGGCCACCTCGATCAGGACGGCGTCCCCGGTGTGGTGCCCGAACCTGTCGTTGATCGACTTGAAGCCGTCCAGGTCGCAGAAGAGGACCGCCAGGCCCTTGCCGCTCTCCTCGTCGTGCTCGTCGGGCGCGACGGTGTGGACGTGGGCGCGGGAGTCGAGCCCGGTCAGCGGCGCGGCCAGCTCCTCGGGCCCGTAGCCGTAGCTGAAGGCGAACTCGTCGGGGCCCATGAGCTCGCCGGCGGTCGCCGGCTCGCGCTCCTGCGGCCGCGCGCACAGCCGCGAGGAGAGCCGGGCCCGCAGCTCGGCGCTGTTGGGCAGCCCGGTGAGCGAGTCGTGGCTGGCCCGGTGGGCGAGCGCCAGCTCCCGGCTCTTGCGCTCCTCGATGTCCTCGACGTGGGTGAGCAGGAAGCGCGGCCCGTCCGCGGTGTCGGCGACCACGGAGTTGCGCAGCGAGACCCACACGTAGCTGCCGTCGCGGCGGGCCAGGCGCAGCTCGGCCCGGCCGCCCTCGGCGGAGGTGCGCAGCAGCAGCCCGACGTCCTCGGGGTGCACCAGGTCGGAGAAGGAGTAGCGGCGCATCGTCGACGCCGAGCGGCCCAGCAGCCGGCACAGCGCGTCGTTGGCCCGCAGCAGCTTGCCGTGCTGGTCCCCGCCCATCTCGGCGATGGCCATGCCGCTGGGCGCGTACTCGAAGGCCTGCCGGAAGCTCTCCTCGCTGGCCCGCAGCGCCTGCTGGTCGCGTTCCAGGCGGACCAGGGCGCGCTGCATGTTGGCCCGCAGCCGGGCGTTGCTGATCGCGATGCCGGCCTGGAAGGCGTACGTCTGCAGGGCCTCGCAGCCCCAGGGGCCCGGGTGGCGGCCGCTGGAGGGGCGGTCGACGGATATGACGCCGATCAGCTCGCTGCCGACCGTCTGGGAGGCGTACATGGGCGCGTAGAGCCGGTCGCCGGGGTGCCATTCGTCGGCGAACCGCGGCAGCGGGCCCTCGGTGTGCCACTGCGGCACGTCGTCGTCGATCAGCACCCAGCCCTCGGTGTGCGGGATGAACCGCAGGGCGCCCCACTGCTCGCCCATGGCGAGCCGGCGCTCCCAGGAGGTGCGCGAGCCGACCCGGCCGGCCAGCAGCGCCTCGCCGGCCGCGCTGCCGGCGAACGCGGCCACGACCAGGTCGCCGTCGGGCCGCACCAGGTTGACCGCCGCGAGCTCGTACCCCAGGCCGCGCACCACCCCGTCGGCGACGGCCTGGAGCGTGTCGGCCAGGCTGCGGGCGCTGTTCAGGTCGGCGACGACCTGGTGCAGCTGGCGCAGGGTCGCAAGGCGGACGTACGGCTCGGACTCGGTGTCCATGTCGCTCAAGGTCGCTCACGCCCTCCCCACGTGCTCGGCGGCCGGCCGGCCGGTGGTCGGTCCGGCCGGTGCTGTACCCGGTGCTGGTTCTCGTCGCCCCGGTGGTTCTCGGTGCTGGTTCGCGGTTGTGCTCGGGCTTCCGGCCGCCGTAGCGACCGCGTTGTAATTCACAGTCTTCCAACTACAACGCAACTGAATCACAGCGAGCTGTGCAGCCGGTACACAGGGTCAACAATTCCTGCCTCTTGTGACTCAAGTCACACGCCCGCACGTGCAGTTGGGCACGGTACGTACGGACCGCGGCCCCCGGCGCGGCTAGGGCGTGTCTGACAAATAGCGGCGTCCGCCCGTGAGGGCGGGGTCGGCGGGGTCTGGCGCGTGCGATCGCAAGGCGGAGGGTGGGGGTACCTCCCGGGCCGCAAGGCCCAGGGGGAGAGAGCGCAGCGGGCTGCGCCGACGACCGACAACGTAGCGAGCGTGCGTGCCAGACCCCGCCGACCAGGCGGGATTTGTCAGACCCGGCCTAGGTCGCGCGGGGGTTCGCGGATGGGACGGAAGGACGATGCGGCCGGTTCCTACCGGGCCGTAACGTTGGGGAACGTGCTTCAGCCCTCAACCGGACGGCATCCTGGGACCACCATGGGTGAGACCGTCCACTCCGATGACTTCCGCGCCGCCATGGCCCGCCTCGCCGCGGGTGTCGTCCTGCTCACCGCGCACGACCCGGAGGACGGGCCGCGCGGGGAGGACGTCGGCATGACGGCCACCGCATTCATGTCCGTCTCGCTGGAGCCGCCGCTGGTGCTGGCGAGCGTCCGGCTGGGCTCGCGGATGGACGAGCTGCTGGAGCGGCAGCCGCGCTGGGCCGTCTCCGTGCTCAGCGAGAGCCAGCGGCACATCGCCGGCCGGTTCGCCATGCGCGGCCGGATCAGCGACCGCCTGCTCTTCGAGGACGTGTCCTACTACCGCGGCGAGGCGTCCGGCGCCCCGATCCTGGGCGGCGCCCTGGCGATACTCGAGTGCGAGACGCAGCAGCGGGTGGTCGCCGGCGACCACGCCCTGCTGATAGGGCGGGTGCTGACCGCCCGCACCCCGAGCGCGGACGGCGGCCCGCTGACGTACTTCCGCGGCCGCTACCGCTATCTGGGCTGACAGAAGCGAGCGGACCGAGCGGCGCGGAGCCGGGCCGGAGCGGCCCCGGGCCCCCGTGCGCACCCGCGGCCCCTCCGCGGCCCGCAACGGTGCCCAGGGCCCCTTGTCCCGGCGCGTCAGTCCCACCGCGAGGTGCGGCCGCGCTTGACCTCGCCGCGCTGCTTCTTGGTCCGCAGCCGCCGCTCGTTGATCCCGCGGGGTATCCGGGTGGGGCGGCGGGCCTTGGGCGGGGGCGCGGTGGCCTCGGCGAGCAGGGAACTCAGGCGAGCGGCGGCCGTCTCGCGGTTCCGCCACTGGGAGCGGTGCTCGGAGGCCCGTACGGCGAGCACCCCGCCGGTCAGCCGGCCGGCCAGCCGCTCCAGCGCGCGCTGCTTCCACACCTCGGGCAGCGCCTCGGTGGCCGCGAGGTCGAACCGCAGCTCCACCTGGCTGTCCGAGGTGTTCACGTGCTGGCCGCCCGGCCCCGAGGACCGGGAGAACCGCCACTGCAGCTCGGCCTCCGGCACGAAGACCGTCCCTCGCACATGCACGCTGCCGCCCGTCCCACCCATACCCCCATGATCCCGCCCGGCCACCCACCCGTCACGGGGATTTCCGGGGCGGGACGGAACCGTACGAACCCCTCTTCGCGTACAGAGGGATGACGGTAGTTTCGTCCGTGACACCTACGAGCACCTAAGGGGACTTCCCATGGCGGTAAGCCTGACCAAGGGCGGCAACGTCTCGCTGACGAAGGAGGCGCCCGGCCTGACGGCGGTCACCGTCGGCCTGGGCTGGGACGTGCGCACCACCACCGGCACGGACTTCGACCTCGACGCGAGCGCCATCGCCGTGAACGCGACGGGCAAGGTCTACTCGGACGGCCACTTCGTCTTCTTCAACAACAAGCAGAGCCCGGACCAGACGATCGTCCACACCGGCGACAACCGCACCGGCGAGGGCGAGGGCGACGACGAGCAGATCAACGTCAACCTGGCCGCCCTGCCCGCCGATGTCGACAAGATCGTCTTCCCCGTCTCGATCTACGACGCGGAGTCCCGCAGCCAGAACTTCGGCCAGGTGCGCAACGCCTACATCCGCATCGTCAACCAGGCCGGCGGCGCCGAGATCGCCCGCTACGACCTGAGCGAGGACGCGGCCACCGAGACCGCCATGGTCTTCGGCGAGCTGTACCGCAACGGGGCGGAGTGGAAGTTCCGCGCCGTCGGCCAGGGCTACGCCTCCGGCCTGGTCGGCATCGCCACCGACTTCGGCGTCTCCCTCTGAATCTCTCCGGACCCCTCCGGACCCTTCCGGGCTCCGCTGGTCGCCTCTGGACCCTTCCGGACCCGGCAGCGCTCGCAGCAGCCCGCAGCAGCCCACGGCCGGCCCCCGCACGTCAGGGGGCCGGCCGCACGCGTGCCCGGGCCCGGCGCAACCCGGGGGCGGCCGGCCCGCGACAGGCCCTAACCTGGGCACGGTGATGACGCTCGACCCCCTCACCGCCGCCCCCGACGACGCGCTGCTCGCCGAGATCACCGGCGTCTACGCCTCGAACCCCGACTTCCACCGGATCAGCGGCGACTTCCCCGATCCGCACGACGTCCGGCCCGAGCAGGTGGCGGCGAGCCTGAACGCCGAACTCGTCCAGCCCACCGCCGAGTTCCTGCTGGCCCGCGAGGACGGCGTGCTGGTCGGTGTCGCGGCGACGCTCGGCGAGCACCCGGACCCGATCGACCCCTACCCCTGGCTCGGCCTGCTGCTCGTGCACGGCGACCACCGGCGGCAGGGCCACGGCCGGCGGATCGTCGCGCTGGTCGAGGAGCGCTTCCGCGCCGCCGGCCGCGACGGGCTGCGGCTGGCCGTCCTGGACGGCAACACCGCCGCCCTCGCCTTCTGGCGGGCCCAGGGCTACCGGGTGATCGACCACCGCCCGGACCGGCAGCAGTTCCGCCCGTGCAGCGTCTTCCACAAGGAGCTGTGAGCAGCCGGTGATCGACCTCGGCTACGCCCTGTCCCGCCGCTTCCCCGACCCGCCGCAGACGCAGTACGCGAGCGCCGACGTCCACGCCCTGCGGCACGACCTGTTCAGCGGCGACGTCTACCTCGCCGAGGGCGAGCGGGAGTTGTCCACAGCCTGGGGATGGGTGCCCGTCCTGGACTTCGCCTGGGCGCTGTGCGACGTCGTGGAGGCGCTGGACCGCGACCCGCTGGGGGCCAGGGCGGCCCGGCCGCAGCGGGCCGAGCTGGACTTCACCGAGTCGGCCGACCGGCTGCGCTTCACCCGCCGGTTCGGGCACGTGGACATCACCGCGGACTGGCTGCCGGACGAGCCCCCGCTCACCGTCCGCCACGCCGATCTGCGGCGCGAGGCGCGCGACTTCCTGCACGACCTGACGGCCGACCTCACCGACATGCACGACGGCCTGGGCGACAACCCCGCGCTGTGGACCCTGCTGGCCCGCTTCCCGCGGGTGTGAGACGACTGTTCGCTCACAGCGAACAGGCGCGGCGGCGGCAGCGGGAACCGAAGCGGACCGCCCTTCTTGGGAACTCCTTTACGCTTCGCACGAGTTCTCATGCCGTACCGCACCACCCGTACGACCGGCCGTCGCGGCCCCGTACCCAAGACCGTCGAGGAGAGACCGCCATGGCCCTGTGGGACCGGTTCAAGGAATCCGCCCAGACCATGCAGACGCAGCTCAACGCGAAGAAGAACGACCTGAAGAGCGGCGCCTTCCGCGACGCGAGCATGGCGATGTGCGCGCTGGTGGCCGCGGCCGACGGCTCGGTGGACCCCTCCGAGCGGCAGCGCGTGGCCTCCCTGATCGCGACCAACGAGGTGCTGCAGAACTTCCAGGCCGACGACCTGCAGCGCCGGTTCAACGACTACGTCAACAAGCTCACCGCCGACTTCGCCTTCGGCAAGGTCTCGGTGCTGCAGGAGATCGGCAAGGTGCAGAAGAAGCCGGGCGAGGCGCGGGCCGTGATCCAGATCGGCATCGTCATCGGCGGCGCGGACGGCGACTTCGACAAGACCGAGCAGGGCGTGGTGCGCGAGGCGTGCTTCGCGGTGGGCATCGACCCGTCGGAGTTCGATCTCTGAGCCCTTCGATGAGGGCTGGATGAGCGCTGGGCCCTGAACGAGCTGCGGCCGGGGCCCGGACGAGCCGCGGGCATCCGCGTGGGAGTGGGGCCGCCCGCTCCCACGCAGTGGACGCGCAGGGACGGGCGGCCCTTTCACTCGGAGGGCCTTCGGGCCGGTCGGCCCCCCGATCGCCGTCGAGAGTCCCCCCCTTGGCAGACCGGGCGAGCAGACCGGTCGTACCCTCGACGGCTGGGTCCGCCACGGCCATACGGGGTTGCCGTGCGCGGACAGGACACCCCTTCCGGTGTCCGGCGGGACTTCGCGGGCGGGGAGTCGCCCGGCGAAGTGCCGTGACAGATTGATATCCGATCAACCCGCGGCGCTACCACCGGCTTTCGCCGGTCCCCTCCGTCTGGCAGGCCGCACAATGCCCCCGCCACCTGCGAGTTCGTCATCGCGGAAGCCGCGTTGTCCAAAAAGCGACACAGGCCAACATGGACAGAGCGCCGGCCCAGCCCCTTCGGGCGGCGGTTGCCCGGCACGTGGAACTCGGCCGCGGGTGCGGGGAGGTCGGGGTTCTCGGCGCGGCCGGCACGGACGGTGCGGGAGGAGCGTCCGGCACGGGCGGCACGTGCAGTACGGACAGAGCCCTCGCGCGTTCTGCCGGGCCGTCCCGCCCTCTCCGGCGCTGCTGGGCGCCCGGCCGCCGCTCACCCGACCGTGACGACGAGCTTGCCGCCCTTGGGGGTGCGGTCGCGCTCCAGCTCCGTGAGCGCGGCGATCGCCTGATCGAGCGGCACCGTGCGGGCGACCGGCAGCCGGAGTGTCCCCTCCGCCGCCGCCCGCGCGACCGCGGCGAGGTCCGCGGGCGAGGGTTTCCCGACCAGCACCCGGAACGGCCCGGGCAGGGCGCTGCGCAGCAACTTCGCCGGCGTGGGGTTGATGTCGATGATCCGGCCGCCGGGCTTCAGCAGGGCCCGAGCGGTGGCGATCGGCAGCGTGCCGGCGGTGTCGAAGACGACGTCGAACCGCCCGGCGAGTTCGGCCGCGTCGACGTCGAATCCGACGACCGGGCCGATGCCGAGGTCGCGTGCTTCCTGGGCGGCGCTGCCGCGGCAACTGCCGCCCACGGAGGCGCCGTAGGCCATCGCGAGCTGTGCGGCGCAGCGGCCGACCCCGCCGAGGCAGCCGTGGACGAAGACGGCCTGCCCGGCACGCACCTTGCTCGTGCCGGCCATGGCCTGGAAGGCGGTGAGCCCGACCACGGGGAGCGCGGCGGCCTCCTCCCAGGAGAGGTTCGCCGGCTTCTCCACAACCCCGTTCTCCGCCACGACGGCCACTTCGGCGAACGCCCCCGCCGCCTTCAGGCCCGCCCCGCCGAGCACGTCGTCGCCGACACCGAGCCGGGTGACGCCGGGGCCGACCGCGGTCACGACGCCGGCGAGGTCGTGGCCGAGGCCGCGCGGGAACTTCCGGCCGGTCAGGACCTTCATCTCGCCGCTGCGGATCTTCCAGTCCATCGGGTTCGCGGCCGCCGCCTTCACCCGGACCTGGATCTCGCCGGGGCCGGGCCGCGGCAGCTCGTAGTCCTCCAGCCGCAGCACCTCGGGACCGCCGTACCGGTGGTACTGGACGCGCTTCACCGTCGTCATGGTGAACATCCTCGCCGTTGATGTCATCAGGTGACATCACCTTACCCCACTGATGTCACCTGATGACATCACTGGGGGCCGCGGGCGGCGGCACTACACTCGCGGGGTGGGACGATGGGAGCCTGGGGCCGGTGACCGGCTGCGCGAGGCGGCGCTGACGCTGTACCTCGAACGCGGCTTCGAGCAGACGATGGTGGCCGACATCGCCGACCGGGCCGGGGTGACCGCCCGCACCTTCTTCCGCTACTTCGCCGACAAGCGCGAGGTGCTCTTCGACCGGTCGGCCGAGCTGGAACGGTCGGCCCTGGCCGCGCTGGAGGCGGCGCCGGCCACGGCGTCGACGCTGGAGGCCGTCGCGGCGGCGCTGTCCGCGGCGGCCGACCTCATCGGCCAGGACCGCGAGCTCGCCCGCAAGCGCCAGGCGGTGATCATGTCCACCGCCGACCTCCGGGAACGCGAACTGATCAAGCTGGCCGACCTGTCCGCCGCGCTCGCCGAGGGCCTGCGCCGCCGCGGCGTCCCCGCCGCGGAGGCGGCCCTGGCCACCGAGGCGGGCTCCGCCGTCTACCGGGTCGCGTTCCAGCGCTGGGTGGACACCGAGGACGGCACCCTCGACCTCCACGAGGCCATCCGCCAGTCCTTCGCCCAGCTCCACACCCTGACCACCCCCCATTGACCCCCCGCCCCCGGGCCGGGCCGTATCAGGCGTACGGAAGCAGCGTCGAAGTATCCAGGCCGAACCCGAAAGGCCGCGGGATGTCCAACGTCCCGCCGAAGTCGACATCCTCGCGCCGGTGGTACTTCCCCCCGTCGGGGCGGCTGAAGAGCGTGGCGGTCTTCAGCCGGGCATCCACCACCAAGTAGAGCGGAATCCCCATGATCGGGTAGTCCCTGAGCTTGCCCACCCAGTCGTTCTCGGGATTCGAGGGCGAGACCAGCTCCACAGCGATGGCCGCGACCTCCGCGGGGACCTGGTTGTCCGTGGTCTCCAGGGCTTCGGCGGGCAGATAGGTCAGGTCCGGATTGCGGCTCTTGCCGACCCCGGGCGACACCAGGTCCGTGTTCTCGCTCGGCACGAGGCCGCTCGGGCTGTGCGCGTCGAACTGGCGCCGGATCACCAGCAGGTTGCGCTGATGGAAACCAGTGCGGCCGACCGCCATGAAGAGGGTGTCGCCGGAGAGTTCGACCTTGTACCCGTCCGGCAGGCTCCTGCGAGCCTCTTCGAGCAGCGCCAAGTGCTGCGGGTCCATCCCGGGGTGCCTCCCAAGAGCGAACCGACTTGCCGCCCATGCTAACGGGGAGTCTGCCACCGCCCCGGAGCTGCATTATGCATGCACCGATGCTAAAGTGATGCCATGACCGCGATCACGATCCGGGACGTCCCGGACGAGACCGTCAACGCGCTGAAAGTGCGCGCCGCACAGGCCGGCAAATCGCTCCAGGCCTATGCCCTGGAACTCCTGTCCCGGGAAGCCGCCAAGCCCACGCTCGCGGAAATGGCCGCCCGCCTCGATCGCGAGACCCGCACCACGCTCCGTACGACCGACATCCTCGGCGCCATCGACGATGGACGTGACCGCCGTTGATCGTGATCGACTGCTCCAGCGTGGTGCACTTCCTCCTCGACCAGGGCGAGACAGGAGCCGCTGTCCGCCGGCGGGTGGGCCGCGCGGACAGCCTCGCGGCGCCGGGGCTGCTGGACTACGAGATCACGTCGGCTGTGTTCGGGCTGGCACGCGGTCGGCGCGGGGGCGAACCGAGGATCACGGGGAAGGAGGCCGTGAAGGCGATCACCGACTACCAGGCCCTTGCGGTCGATCTGCACCCGACCCTGATCCTGTGGCAGCGGGTACGGAAGCTGTCCGACAACCTCTCCGCATACGACGCCCACTACGTGGCCCTCGCCGAAAGCCTCGACGTACCGCTCGTCACCAGCGACGCCAGGATCGAGCGCAGTGGAGCCGCCCGCTGCGCGGTCGAGACCTTCGCGACCCCCGGCAGCTGAGCTGTTCGGCCACCGCCCACGCCGGGACGGGGGCTCGGCGGAGCGGGAAGAGAGCCCCCTGTCGGGTTCGAACCGACGACCTACGCTTTACAAGAGCGTCGCTCTGGCCAGCTGAGCTAAGGAGGCGCAGGGACGAGTGTAGCTGGCAGGGGGCCGGGCGGGCGGGAAAAATCGGGCGGGGGGCTGGTGACAAGGGGGGATCCGGGAGGTAGCGTCACGGGGAGCCCGCGTCTCGCGGGCTGGACCAGTTCGGAACACCCCGGGGCCCCGGCCCCGGAACGCTTCCTTTACTCGGATCGTCCGGCACGTTCCTGCCGGTGAAGGGACTGCAACACTCCATGGCTACAGTCACGTTCGACAAGGCGACCCGGATCTACCCGGGTGGCGACAAGCCCGCGGTGGACGGGCTCGACATCGAGGTGGGCGACGGCGAGTTCCTCGTCCTCGTCGGCCCCTCCGGCTGCGGCAAGTCGACCTCCCTGCGCATGCTCGCCGGGCTCGAGGACGTCAACGCCGGCGCCATCCGCATCGGTGAGCGGGACGTCACGCACCTGCCCCCCAAGGACCGGGACATCGCGATGGTGTTCCAGAACTACGCCCTGTACCCGCACATGACGGTGGCGGACAACATGGGCTTCGCGCTGAAGATCGCCGGCGTCAACAAGGCCGAGATCCGCAAGCGCGTCGAGGAGGCCGCCAAGATCCTCGACCTCACCGAGTACCTGGGCCGCAAGCCGAAGGCGCTCTCCGGCGGTCAGCGCCAGCGTGTCGCGATGGGCCGCGCCATCGTCCGCGAGCCGCAGGTCTTCCTCATGGACGAGCCGCTGTCGAACCTCGACGCCAAGCTCCGTGTGCAGACCCGCACCCAGATCGCCAGCCTGCAGCGCCGGCTGGGCGTCACCACCGTCTACGTCACCCACGACCAGGTCGAGGCCATGACGATGGGCGACCGCGTCGCGGTGCTCAAGGACGGCATCCTCCAGCAGGTCGACAGCCCGCGGAACATGTACGACAAGCCGGCCAACCTCTTCGTCGCCGGCTTCATCGGCTCCCCCGCGATGAACCTGGTCGAGGTCCCGATCACCGACGGCGGCGTGAAGTTCGGCAACACCGTGGTGAACGTCAACCGCGAGGCCGTCAAGGCCGCCGCCGACAAGGGCGACCGCACGGTCACCGTCGGCGTCCGCCCGGAGCACTTCGACATCTCCTCCCCCAACGGGAGCGGCCTGTCGAAGGAGGGCCCGGAGGGCCTGGCCGTCACCGTCAACGTCGTCGAGGAGCTCGGCGCCGACGGCTACGTGTACGGCTCCGCCGAGGTCGGCGGCGAGCACAAGGACCTGGTGCTGCGCGTCGGCGGCCGCGAGATCCCCGAGAAGGGCTCCGTGCTGCACGTCGTGCCGCGCCCGGGCGAGACCCACGTGTTCGCCACCTCCACCGGCGAGCGCCTGAGCGACTGACCCGGCGGCACGCCGCCGGCAGGCACGAGCAGGAACCAGCCGCGGGCCCAACCGCCCGCGCACGGCTGACCGTTGAACCGGCCGGCCGGTACGCACCCCGTACCGGCCGGCCGTTCGCATCCGCGGGTGACTGCCCCCCGGCGGACGCCCGTCAAACATCCGCATATCCGGCCTTTCGGGTCACCTCGTCAACACGACGCCGCCAACCGCACGGTTTCACCTCGCTCGTCAGGGTGACTAAATGTCGCCAAATCATCACCAGTCGCTACGATCCGATGCGTGAACCAGGTAGCTCGCCGACTCGGCAAGACATTCGCGCTCGTTCTTCCGGTCGTCCTCGTGCTGTCGGGGACGCTCGCCGTCACCCGCGTCCCGTGGGCCTCCTCCTCGTCGGACGGACAGGTACTGACGGTGGCGTCGTCGAAGAAGGGCACCGCTCTCGCGCCTCAGGAGGCGCTGCGCCGCCGGTTGCTGACCGAACTCCAGGAGAAGGACCCGGGCGCCGCCCTGACCGACCTCCAGGTGGCCATGGCCAAGCAGCCCTCACTCGCCCGCTATTGCGCCTCCATCGCCCGCTCGCTGGGCCGCGCGGCCGTCGCCAAGTACGACGGCGCCACCCAGCGCGCCCAGGCGTGGTCGCGCCCGGTGTGCGACACCGCCTTCGCCACCGGGGTGGCCTCGGTCGGCTGAACCCCGCGCCGGGACCGGCCCGTTGGCGCCGAAGCCCGAACCCCCTTGACGACATCACCCCGCCGACGGCACACCGGGGGCGTACGACCGTACTGCACGGTCGTACGCCCCCGGTCGCATAAGGTGCGCTGCATGACCCGCGACCCCAAAGGCAGCCCCAACGGATCCCACGGGCCCCGCACCGCGCCGCACACTCTCGCCCCTGTCCCGGCCGCACCCGTCACCCAGGCGGTGCTCCTCGCCGGCGGGCAGGGGTCGCGGCTGCGCCCGTACACCGACGACCGGCCCAAGCCGATGGTGGAGATCCCCGGCACCGGGACCCCGATCCTCGGCCACCAACTGGCCTGGCTGGCCACGGAGGGCGTCACCGACGCGGTGATCTCCTGCGGGCACCTCGCCGAGGTGCTGCAGCAGTGGCTGGACACGACGCCGCTGCCGCTGAATGTGCGCACGGTGGTCGAGCACGAGCCGCTCGGGCGCGGCGGCGGGCTGAAGTTCGCGGCGGGTTCGCTGCCGCGGCCGGACGAGCCCTGGTACGCGACGAACGGCGACATCTGGACGCGCTTCCCGCTGCACGAGATGGCCGCCTTCCACCAGGAGCGCGACGCGCTGGCGACCCTCGCCCTCGCCCGGCCGCGCATCCCCTGGGGCGCGGTGGAGACCAACGAGTTCGGGCAAGTGCTGGACTTCATCGAGGCGCCGCCCTCGCCCTACCTGATCAACGCGGGCGTCTACGTCTTCGCGCCCGGCTTCACCGAGCTGCTGCCGGACCTGGGCGACCACGAGCGCACGACGTTCCCGCGGCTGGCCCGGGAGCGCCGCCTCGCCGGCTTCCCCATCCCGCACGGCGCCTACTGGCGGGCGATCGACACGGCCAAGGACCTCAACGAGGCGGCCAAAGAGCTGCGCGGGACGGTCTAGCCGGCTTTCGCAGCGTGCGGCCGCATTCCGGCCGGAAGCGAACTCCATGACGAACTCGGGCCTGGCCGCCCGGCAATGGACGGCTCTCTCCGGAATTGCACCACCGGCGCACCGCCGGAGAATCGCTTCGTCACCGCCGCGTACGACCGACCGGTCATCCGAATGCGGAGCAACGAATTCCGGAGCAGCGAAAAGGTTTTTCCGACGTCAACGGAAGTCCGGCCCCCGGCCGTTTCACGGCTGGGGGCCGGGGAGACCGCCGACGACGACCCGTGGGGTTTAAGCCGTCGCCGGCGGTGCCTTGCAAGGGGAAACCGGTCCCGCCCGCAGGCGGGAGCGGCAACCCCGGGAATCGGCCTGAGCGGTGCCCGGGGGCTACCGCCGGATCAGCCGTTGCAGAACGGCACGCTTCCGGCGGGCGCGCAGTTGTCCGGGGAGTTGCTGCGGACGAGCGTGCCGATCAGCGTCACGCTGCCGGAGTTCTCCTCGATGCCGCCGCCTGCAGTGGTGGCCGTGTTGCCGACCACCGCGCCGGCGACGAGCGTGCTCGTCCCCGCCTCGTTGTACAGACCGCCGCCGGAGTCCGCGGAGTTGTTCCGCAGCGTGCTCGCGTTCAGCGTGACCGTGCCGCCGAAGTTGGCGATGCCGCCGCCGACGTCTCCGGCGGCGGCCTGGCCACCCCGGAGGGTGACCGCGTTGAGGCTGAGAGTACCGGCGGCGGCGGGGACGCCGGCGGCGCCGTCCACCTCGATGATGCGGAAGTCGGGTGCGCCGGGGGCCCGCACGATGTCCGTGCCGAGTCCGGTCATGGTGATCGGAGTGGTGATGACAGGAAGTCCGGACGGGCCGTTGGCACCCGTGCCGTGAGCTGCTGTCAGGGTGTAGGTGCAGAACGGCGAGAGCACGAGGTCGTCGCCCCCGACGGCGTTGGCCGCGTTGACGGCGGCGACGAGGGCGTTCTCGCTGCAGCCCACGATCTGGGCGGCATGGGCGCTGGTCGGTACGAGGAAGAGGACGGCGGCGGAGGCCCCGGTCCCCAGCACAGCGGTGATCTTGCGCGGAAGTCGCATCTGGTTGCTCCCTTTGCCCTGGTCGCGGGCCGCACCAGTCGGTGCCCGGATGACACCGACTGGCGATCCGTCCCTCTTCGCGGGGGAGCTTGCCCAACGACGCCGGCAGCAGAAGAGCCCCGGCCCAGGAGAAGCCGGGAAAAGCCGCCTGTCGCAACTCCTCCGAAAGAGGGTTGGGCGGCCCGCCGGTTCGGATAAGCACAGCAAAACACCGCCGTCAGAGCGAAGGCAAGGAGTGCTCGATAAGTCGTACCGGACCCCGGGCGTGAATTGCACGACGCGCAGATGTACCACCCCGCCGTATCAACACCGCGACCCCCCGGTGCGCCCGGAACCACCGCACACAGGCCGGCGGAATGGAAGAGCCACCGAACTCCCTGTTATCTTTCGTCCATATCCCCCGGAGTATCGGCAATTCATAGGTTTTCTTTCCCTGCTCTCGGCCTCCGGGGATTTTCCTGGTTCTTCATCGGAGTGGGAGTTGAATGTGGGCACGCGGGAAGGCCGGCCGGTCCCTTCGGCCCAGGCGGGCGGCCACGACATGGCGCGGACCCGGTCCGGTGGCCGGTCCCCGGCGGACACGCTGGACACCCGGCTCTCCCGTGCCGCCCGGCTCCACCCGGACGACCCCGCGTTCACCTTCGTGGACTTCGCCGCCGGCCAGGCCGCTCGCCGCACCACGATGACCTGGTCCGACCTCGACCACAGGGTGAGCCGGACGGCCGATGCGCTGCGGGCCGCCGGCTGTGCCGGTGAGCGGGTCGCCGTCGTGGCCCCCCAGGGACCGGCGTACGTCGTGGGGTTCCTGGCCGTGCTGCGGGCGGCATCGGTCGCCATTCCCCTTTTCCCGCCGGACCTCGCCGGGAACACGGAGCGCCTCGCCGCCGTCCTGCGCGACGCCGATCCCGGCGCGCTGCTCACCGCAGCCGGCGGCGAACAGGCCCTGGCCGACTTCTGCGCGGAGCGCGGGGTGTCCGGCACCGCACGCGTCCTGGCGGTCGACGCCCTCGACGCCCTCGACGCTGTCGCACCCCCTGCCGCAGGCGGGCCCGCACCCGGGCGCGACGCTCCCGCCGTCCGCACTCCGCTTCCGGACGATTGCGCCTACCTGCAGTACACCTCGGGCTCGACCCGCTCGCCGAGCGGCGTCGAGATCACCCATGCCAACCTCCTGGCCAACGTGGACCAGGCCGTCGCGGCCTACGAGATCCACCGCGAGCGCAACCAGATGGTCTCCTGGCTGCCCTTCTTCCACGACATGGGTCTGGTGCTCGCCCTGGCGATCCCGGTGGCCCGCGCCGTGCACGCGGTGGTCATGGAGCCCGCCGCCTTCGTGCAGCACCCGGTCCGCTGGCTGCAGTTGCTCTCCGACCACCCCGGCGCCGTCACGGCCGCCCCCAACTTCGCCTACGACTACTGCGTGCGGCGGGTGGCCCCGGGAGCGCGCCCCGGCCTGGCCCTGGACCGCGTGTCCGTGATGATCAACGGCAGCGAGCCCGTCCGGTCCCCCACCCTGGCCGGCTTCCAGCGGGAGTTCCTGCCCTGCGGCCTGTCCCCGCACGCCCTGCGCCCGTCCTACGGCCTCGCCGAGGCCACGGTGTTCGTCGCCACGGCGCCGGCCGGACGTGCCCCGCAGGCCACCGCCTTCGACCGCGCCGCCCTGCGCGGCGGAAAGCTGCGCCCGGCATCCGGTGACGGCGAGGCGACCGAACTGGTCTCGTGCGGAACTCCCGTCGGCCAGGAACTAGTCGTCGTCGATCCCGCCACCCGGCGGCCCCTCGGTCCCGACGAGATCGGCGAGATCTGGGTCCGGGGCCCCAACGTGGCACGCGGCTACTGGCGTCAGCCGGTGCTCACGGCCGAGGTCTTCGGCGCGCACCTGGCCGACGGGCCCGCCCAGGGGGTGCAGACCGGCGGCTGGCTGCGCACCGGCGACCTCGGAGCCGTGCACCACGGCGCCCTCCACGTCACCGGCCGGATCAAGGACCTGGTCATCCTCGACGGCGTCAACCACTACCCGCAGGACATCGAGGCCACCGTCCAGGAGGCCCACGCCCTGATCCGCACCGACCACGTGGCCGCGTTCTCGCTGACCGTGGACACCGAGGAGCGTCTCGTCGTGGTCGCCGAGCACTCCCGGCAGGAGTCCGCCACCGACCGGCACCGCGCCGAGGTCGCGCGAGCGGTCCGGCAGGCGGTCGCGGTCGGGCACGGCGTCTCCGTCCACGACTTCGTCCTGGCCGCTCCGGGAACCGTGCCCCGGACAACCAGCGGCAAGGTCTCCCGCAGCGCCTGCCGTACCCACTATCTGGCCGGTGCCTGGAGTGCCGCGGCCATGGAGGACGTCGATGCCGGAGGCAGCAGGTGACCGGCCGCGCCGGGTCCGCGCCCCACGACGGCGCCGACCGGGCCGGGCTGGACACCCTGCTGCGCGACCTGGTGGCACGAGCCTGCGGCATCGACGCGGAGGAGATCGACGCCGACCGGCCGCTCGCCGAGTACGGCCTGTCGTCGCGGGACGCGGTCGGCATCGCCGGGGAGTTGGAGGAGACGCTGGGCCGGGTGCTCCCCGCCACGCTGCTGTGGGAGGAGACCACCCTCGCCGCCCTGGCCGACCGGCTCGCCCGGGAAGGCGCCGGCAGCGCCCAGCCCGCCGGGCGGCCGGCCGGCGGCACCGGCGGAGCCGCACCGGACAGCGACCTGCCGGCCGTGGTGGGCATCGGCTGCCGGCTGCCGGGGGGCGTCCACGGCCCGGATGCCTTCTGGGAGTTCCTGCTCGGCAACGGGGACGCGGTCGGCGACGTGCCCAGCGGCCGGTGGGCGGCGTGGGGCGAGCGGACCGAGGAGGCAGCCGCCGGGCTGCCGGCCACCGTCCGGCGCGGCGCGTACCTCGACGACGTGGCCGCCTTCGACGCCCGCTTCTTCGGCATCGCCCCCCGCGAGGCCGAACTGATGGACCCTCAGCAGCGGCTGGTACTGGAGGTCGCCTGCGAGGCGCTCCAGCACGCGGGGATGCCGGCGCCGACCCTGCGTGGCAGCGCCACGGGGGTCTACGTCGGCCTCAGCGCGACCGAGTACGCGCTGCTCACCACCGCGGACCCGGCGGCCGTCACGGAGTGGACGGCGACCGGTTCGGCGGCGAGCATCGTCGCCAACCGGCTCTCGTACACGCTGGACCTGCACGGCCCGAGCATCACCGTGGACACGGCCTGCTCCTCCTCGCTGGTGGCCCTGCACCAGGCGGGCCGCGCGCTGCGCGCCGGCGAGTGCGATGTGGCGCTGGTCGCGGGGGTCAACGTGCTCCTGTCGCCCGTGGTCGGCGCCGGGTTCGCGGAGGCGGGTGTGCTCGCCCCGGGCGGCCGCTGCCGGCCGTTCGACGCGGCCGCCGACGGCATCGTGCGCGGCGAGGGCTGCGGCGTGGTGGTCCTCAAGCGACTGGCCGACGCCGAGGCCGACGGGCACCGCGTACTGGCGGTCGTCCGCGGCACCGCCGTCAACTCCGACGGCCGATCCGCCGGTCTGGTCGCCCCCAACCCGCATGCCCAGCAGGCGCTGCTCACGGCGGCACTGAGAGACGCCGGCACCGCGGCGGCGGACGTGGACTACGTCGAGACGCACGGGACGGGAACGCTGCTGGGCGATCCCATCGAGGCGGGGGCGCTGGCCGGCGTGCTGGGCTCCGGGCGCCCGACGGACCGGCCGCTGCTCATCGGCTCCGTCAAGAGCAACCTCGGCCACCTCGAAGGGGCTGCGGGCATCACGGGTCTCATCAAGACCGTCCTCGCCCTCCATCGGCGCAGGCTGCCGACGACGCTGCACTTCCGTCAGCCCAACCCGCACATCGACTTCGCGGCGGGCGGGCTGCGGGTGGTCGACCGGCCGACACCCTGGCCGGCCACGAACGGGCGACCGGCCCGGGCGGGCGTGTCCGCCTTCGGTTTCGGGGGGACCAACGCGCATGTGGTCCTGGAAGGGTGGACCGGTGACGGGGACACCCTGCCCGGCGCCGAGGACGCGGGGGACGCCTCGGCCGCCCCCGAGGGCGAGGGCGCCCCGCACATCCTCGTCGTCTCCGAGCGCTCCGAGCGGCGCGTGGCCGACAGCGCCCGCGCCCTGGCCGACTGGCTGTCGGCCCCGCAGCGCACCGTCTCGCCGACCGACCTCGCCCACACGCTCGCCACCAACCGCTCGGGCGGTGTCGCCGGCGCCGTGGTCGGCCGCAGCACCGAGGAGCTCACCGCGGGCCTGCGGGCCCTGGCCGAGCAGCGTGCTGCGAACGGCGTGGTCCTGCCGCGCGCCGTGCCCGCAGCCACGACGGCCGCGGAACCGGTGTTCGTCTTCTCCGGCCACGGCAGCCAGTGGGCCGCGATGGGCGCCCGGCTGCTGGCCGACGAGCCCGCCTTCGCCACCGCGGTCCACGACCTCGACCCGGTCTACGCCGAAGCCACCGGGAAGCCGCTGGGCACGCTGCTCGCCCAAGGCGCGGGCTCCGACGACGTCGCGCGCGTCCAGCCGCTCCTCTTCGGCCTCCAAGTGGCGCTCGCCCGCACCCTGCAGACGTACGGGGTGGAGCCCGCCGCCGTGGTCGGGCACTCCCTGGGCGAGGTGGCCGCGGCAGTGGTGGCGGGCGCACTGACACCGGCCCAGGGGCTGCGCGTCGTGCTGCGCCGCGCCGCGCTCCTGGCAACCGTGGACGCGCAGCGGCTGGGCGCAATGGCGGCCGTGGAACTCCCGCTCGACGAGCGGAGCACCGTGCTGGGCCGCTACCCGGGTGTCGGGATCGCGGTCGACTCCTCGCCCATGCGGTGCACGGTGGCGGGCCCGGCCGGCGCTGTCGGGTCCCTGGTCGCGGACCTCGAAGAGCGCGGCATGACCGGCCGGGTGCTCGACGTCGGCGGCGCGGGCCATTCGGCCGCCGTGGACGGCGTCCTTGCGGACCTGCGCGCGGATCTGGCCGACCTGACCGCCGAGGCGCCGCACCTTCCCTGGTACAGCACGGTGTACGACGACCCGCGGTCCGTTCCGCGGGCCGACGCCGATCACTGGTGCGCCAACGCCCGCCGCCCGGTGCGTCTGCGGCAGGCGGTCGCCGCGGCCGCCGAGGACGGCCACCGGGTGTTCGTCGAGGTCTCCCCCCACCCTGTCGCCGCCCTTCCGGTGCACGAGACCCTGGCCACCGCCGGGGCCGAGGACTTCCTGGTGCTGTCGACGCTGCGCCGTGACACCGAGGAGGCGGTGGCCCTGCACACCGCGCTCGGCGAACTCCATCTGGCCGGCGTACAACGGACCGGCGAGCGGCTGTGGCCCGCCGGCCGCCGGGTACCGCTGCCCGCACCGCCCTGGCGCCACGACCGCTACTGGGCGGATCGCACGATCCGCGACGACGCCGACCGCGGCCGCCCGCCGCTCGGGGTCCGCGCCGACGTGCCCGGTTCGGGGCGCGTCCTGTGGCGCGGGAACGTCGGCATCAAGGGCTGGTGCCGGGTCGAGAAGCGGGTGCACGGCACCGCGGTGATGCCGCTGGCGGTGTGCGCCGAGATGTTCCTGTGCGCCGCCACCGAAGCCTTCGGCGTCCCTCTCGACGCGGTCGTGGTCCGCGATATGGCGCTGGACCGGCTGCTGCCGCTCACCGACAGCACGCCGGTCACCACCCTGCTGGAACCCGAGGGGCCCGGGCGGGCGGCGGTCCGGATCTTCACCCGCTCACCGGTGGGGACATGGTTGCGCCACGCCTCCGCCGTCGTGGAGATCGCCCGGGAGGAGCCGGCTCCGGCCGCGGCCGGGGCCCTCACCGTCGACGTCGGCCCGGCCCTGCCCCCACAGGGCGTCGCGGCGCCCTGGCAGTTCCCCCCTGCCCTGCTCGACGCCTGCCTCAACGCACCGGCCGGTGCCGGCCGGGTGGCCCAGGAGGCAATGCCGGTGGCACTCGACTGCCTGCGGGCCCGCCGGCCGGTGCCCGCCGGCGCGGTCTGCCGCACCTGGCCGGCCGAATCCCCCGGAGCCGGCGGCTCCCGGTCCACCTGGTCGGTCCGGCTGGAGGACGCAGCCGGGGCGGCCCTGCTCGCCGCCGACGGAGTGGAGCTGCGGGTACCCGACCCCTCCGAACTGCCCGTCCCCCTCGGGGAAAAGGCGTACGCCGTGATCTGGGAACCGGCCGGGCAGGAGGGGCCGGATGTCCCTGCCGCGTCCGACGTCCTGGTGCTCTGCTCGCCGCAGCCGTCCCGGCCGCCTTCCGGCCGGCGCCTGCTCGACCGCCTCGCCGCAGCCGGCCTGCGGGTGACCCTGACGCGGGGCGACCCGCTCTCATGGGCGCGCTCGCTGGCCACTTGGCGCGAGGAGCTTCCCGCCGACGCCCGGGGCGCCGTCGTACTGCCGTGCATCGCCGGCGAGGGCCCGCACACCCCGGCCGAGGTGCTGCCCTGCGTGGCGGCCGCCGTACGCGCCATCACCGAGGGCGGCACGGGCACACCGCCGCGACTGGTGCTGGTCACCGAGTCGGCGGCGGCCGTCGGCCCGGACGAGCCGGGCGACCCGGACGGCGCCTGCCTGCAGGGCCTGGTGCGGGTCCTCGCCCTCGAGCACCCCGAACTCCGCCCGTGCCTGGTCGACCTCGACGGCTCGCCCGAAGCCCCGGACGACCTGGTCCGCGAACTCGCCACGCCGGCCGGCGCCGACGTCGTGGCCTGGCGCGCCGGCGAGCGGTACCTCGCCCGCCTGGTGCGGGCGGAGGTCGCGGCGCCGGCCGCCGGCACCATCGTCCGCCCGTTTGCCCGCTCGGACGGCGCCTACGTGCTGACCGGCGGCCTCGGCGGCCTGGGGCTGGCCGTGGCCCACCGCCTCGCCGAACAGGGAGCCGGCCGGCTCGTGCTCAACGCCCGGCGCCCGCCCGGCACTTCGGCCCGGCGATCCCTCGCCGCGATCCGGCGGCTCGGTACGGATGTCGCGGTCGTGCTCGGCGACATCGCCGAGCCCGGCGTCGCCGAGAACCTGGTGGGCCAGGCGGTACGCCACGGCCACCCCCTGCGCGGCGTCGCCCACGCGGCCGGTGTCCTGCGGGACGAGCTGGTGACCCGGCTGACCGCGGAAGCGGTCACCGCCGTCCTGCGCCCCAAGGTCGAAGGGACCAGGCGGCTGGCGGAGGCCACCTCCGACCAGGAACTCGACTGGTGGCTGGCGTTCGGATCGGCCGCCGCCCTGCTCGGATCGCCGGGCCAGGCCGCCTACGCGACCGCCAACGCCTGGCTCGACGCCCTCGTGCACACGATGCGCGGCCGCAGGGGCATCGGCACCTCCATCGCCTGGGGGCCGTGGACGGGCACGGGCGGAGCCCCGGACATGGGCGCTCTCGCCGTCGACTCCCTCGCCGTCGACGAGGGCCTCGACGCGCTCCAGACCGTCGTCGCGGCGGACCGGGCCCACACCGGGGTGATCCGGCTGGACGCGGGACGGGTCGCCGCGGCCCTGCCCGGGATCGAGGAGATCGCCTACTTCGCAGCCGTACTGGGTCCGTCCGCGACGTCGGGCCCGGACGGCGGAGGCGACGGCCACTCCCGCCTCGACCTGGGCGCGCTCGACCGCGAATCGGCCGTCGCTATGGTGCGGCAGCGCGTGCTGGAGCAGGCGGCCGCGGTGACGGGCCTGGACGAGATCGAGACCACGGTGCCGCTGACCGAACTCGGCCTCGACTCCCTGATGGCGGTGCGGATGCGCAACGCGCTCAACCGCGACTTCGGCACCGTGCTGCCGCAGAAGCTCCTGCTGCGCGGCGCCACGCTGGACGACCTGGTGGCGGCGGTCCACGCGGCCGTCGTACCGGAGCCGCAGCCCGCGGCCGCCGCATCCGGGCCTGCGGCACCGGCGACGGTCCTCACGCCCACCGCGACCGCCGGCACCTCCGCCACCGGACACGTCACACCGGACGCCCGGCCCGCACCGGGCCGGGCCCACGACGCGGGCGTCGCACCTCACCGGGACCAGGGTGCGGCGCCCGCCGCAGCAGGAGCAGCACGACCGGGCGGGCCGGACATGCCGGAGTCCGTGCTGCCCCGGGACGCCGCCGAGCGGCTGGTCCTCGTCGCCTGGACCCTGGCGAGCGGGGACAGCGTGGCCGGTGTCGACCACGAACTGCCCGAGCTGCGCACCGATCCCGAGCTGCGTGCCGCCTTCGCCGGGCACATCCGCGACCGGCTCGACGGCGACCCCGCGGCGCCCGGAGCGGACCGGCTCGCGGAGCGCACCACCCTGGCAGCCGTGGCGGACCTGGTCCGCCCGGTGCTGGAGGGCGAGGACGGCAGGACGCCGGCCCGCGGGCTGGTGCGCGTGCTGCGCGACCCCGGCCCAGGCGCCGGCGGCCCGCCGCTGTTCGTCTTCCACCCGGCCGGCGGCACGACGAGCGTCTACCGGCCCCTCGCGGCGCTGCTCCCCCCGGACCGCCCGGTCATCGGCCTGGACCGGACCGAGGCGCACCGCACGGTGGAGGAGAAGGCCGAGCGCTATCTCGCCGAGATCCGCCGCCTCCAGCCCGAGGGCCCCTACCACCTGCTCGGCTGGTCCTTCGGCGGTTGCCTCGCCTACGAGGCGGCGGTCCGCCTGCGGGAGAGCGGCGCGAAGGTCGGCTACCTCGGGCTGGTGGACACGATCCTGCCGGCGGCGCTGCCCGAGGCGCCGACGCCGGAGTTCCTGCTGCAGCGATTCGCCAGGTTCGCGCAGTATATCCGCTCCGCCTACGGACGCACGCTGCAGCTGCCGTACCAGGAGATGGCACGCATGGACGAGGACAGCCAGGTGGAGACGCTGATGCGGCATCTGGCCGACGCGGGGCTCGGGATGAGCCCGGGCGTGCTGGAGCACCAGCGCACCTCGTACATCGACGCCCGTGCCGGTGAGCGCTACGACCCACGCCCCTACCCGGACCCGGTGGTGCTGTACCGCGCCCGGGAGATCCAGACCCTGACCACCGCCATCGACCCGCGCTACCTGCGTGAGGACGCGGACCTGGGGTGGGCACCGCTGTGCCCGCGCCTGGAGGTCGTGCACGTGGACGGCGACCACCTCTCGCTCATCGACCCCCCGCACGTGGACGTGATCGCGCGCCACCTGCGGGATGCCCTCGACCGGCGCTGAACCGCGCTCCGGCAGCCACCCAAGGACGAGCCCATGGCCCCCCGAATCCCGCACCACCGCCCGCTCGACGGGCGGCTCCACCGGCCCCACGTGCCGCGCGCGGCGGCAGTGCGCGCGCTCGCCGCGGGCGGGCTGCTGCTGGTCGCACTGCTCGCGGCCGGTCTGCCCGGCTCGCTCCCCGTCCACGCCGCCGAGGCACGGGTTGCCGTACCGGCTGCGGCCTCCCGCACGGCCACGCCCAGCGGGGCCTACGTGGCCACGACGACCCGGCTGGACCCGCACGTCGTGGACATCGGCGTCCATTCCCCCGCCATGCGGGCCACCATGCCGGTCCGGCTGATCCTGCCGCCCGGCTGGTCCGCCGGCAGCGGCCGCACCTATCCCGTGTTCTACCTGCTCCAGGGCGCGAGCGACGACTACACCTCCTGGACGCGGGAGACCGACATCGAGACCCTGGCCGCGCATGCCCAGGTGATCGTCGCGACGCCCGAAGGCGGCCGGGCCGGCTTCTACACCGACTGGTGGAACGGCGGCCGCGGTGGTGGCCCGAACTGGGAGACCTTCCACACCGTGGAACTGCCGCAGGTGCTGCGGACCGACTTCCACGCAGGTTCGCGGCAAGCGGTCATCGGCATCTCCGAGGGCGGGCTCGGTGCCCTCGACTACGCCGCCCGCCACCGCGGCGCCTACGTGTTCGCCGGTTCCTTCAGCGGAGTGGTGGACCTCGACGACGGCGGCCTGCGCGCGGGTGTGGAACTCACCTGCGCTCGCGAAGGCGTCGACTGGCGACGGCTGTGGGGCGACCCGGTGCGCGACCGGAAGGTGTGGGAGGCGCACAACCCGGCCCATCTCGTGGACCGCTTCCGCGGGGTCCGGGTGTACCTGTCCGCCGCCGCCGGGATGCCCGGCACGCTGGCCACGAACGCCCCGCCGGAAGCGGGCCTGCTGGAAGCCCCGACCTACCAGCCGACCCTCCGGTTCGCCGCGTCCCTGCGCCGCGCCGGAGTGGCGGTCACCTCGCACCTCTATCTGTCCGGGACGCACGCCTGGCCCTATTGGCAGCGGGAGTTGCACCTGGCCTGGCCGGCGGTGCTGAACACGCTGCGGGCAACCCGGTGAGCGTCCCCGTCCGGCCCGCAGCGCAGCCGCCGACCACCGCGGAGCGCCTGGCGGAGTACGAGCGGCGGCGGGCCGAGGCGCTCGCGCCGGTCCCTCCCGAGGCCGTCGAGCGACAGCACTCCCGTGGCAAACTGACCGCGCGCGAGCGGGTCGCCCTGCTGCTGGACCCGGACTCGTTCGTGGAGACCGACGCACTGGTCCGTCACCGCTGCCACGACTTCGGCATGCAGGAGCGCCGCCCCGCGGGCGACGGCGTGGTCACCGGCCACGGAACGGTGGACGGCCGCCAGGTCTTCGTCTTCGCCCAGGACTTCACGGTCTTCGGCGGCAGCCTCGGCGAGATGTACGGCCAGAAGATCGTCAAGGTCATGGACCTGGCGCTGCGCACGGGGTGTCCCGTGATCGGCATCAACGACTCCGGTGGGGCGCGCATCCAGGAAGGCGTGGAGTCGCTCGCCCTCTACGCCGAGATCGTCCGCCGGCATGTCGGGGCCTCGGGGGTCGTCCCCCAGATCTCGCTGATGGCCGGGCCGTGCGCGGGCGGCGCCGTGTACGCGCCGGCGGTCACCGACTTCGTGGTCATGGTCGACGGCATCTCGCACATGTTCGTCACCGGGCCCGAGGTGTTGCGGGTGGTCACCGGTGAGTCGGTCGACCGGGAGGAACTGGGCGGGGCCGGCGGGCACAGTACGGGCTCCGGAGTGGCCCACCACCTCGCGGGGAACGAGGCGGACGCCTTCGCCTACGTGCGGGCGCTGCTGGGCTTCCTGCCGGCCAACGCGCTGGAGGATCCACCCGAATACCCGCGGGCCGGTGGTTACGGGGTCGCGGATACCGAACCGGCGCTGGACGTACTGGTCCCGGACGATCCGGGCCGGCCGTACGACATGCGTGAGGTGCTCTCCGCCGTCCTCGACGACGGCGAACTGCTGGACGTGCAGCCGCTGTTCGCCCGTAACATCATCTGCGGATACGGCCGGGTCGAAGGCCGCAGCGTGGGCGTCGTGGCCAACCAGCCGACGTACCTGGCCGGCGCTCTGGACATCGCCGCGAGTGAGAAGGCGGCCCGCTTCATCCGCACCTGCGACGCCTTCAACGTGCCTGTGCTCACCTTCGTCGACGTGCCGGGCTTCCTGCCGGGCGTCGAGCAGGAGCGCGGCGGCATCATCCGGCGCGGTGCGAAGCTGATCTACGCCTATGCCGAGGCCACCGTGCCGATGGTGACGGTCGTGACGCGCAAGGCGTACGGCGGCGGATACGGGGTGATGGGGTCCAAGCACCTGGGTACCGACGTCAATCTCGCCTGGCCGACCGCGGAGATCGCCGTCATGGGTGGCGAGAGCGCGGTCACCGTCCTGCACAAGGACGCCCTGAAGTCCGCTGCCGACCCGGCTGCCGAACGGGCCCGGTTGCGCCGGCACTACGAGCGGACCCTGTGCAGCCCCTACGTCGCTGCCGAGCGGGGGTACGTGGACGCCGTGATCCGCCCCCGCGACACCCGTCGCGAAGTGGCCGACGCCCTGCGGATGCTGCGGTCGAAGCGGCCCGAGCGGCCGCCGCGCAAGCACGGGAACATCCCGCTGTGAGCGGGGCGAGCACGGTGCCTGCGCCGTTCCGCGCGTCCCCCCGGTCGCGTCGTGTCCACCGGCCGGCCGCTCCGGCGGGCACACCGGTCCGCCGCCGCGCCTACGCGGCCCATCACCACCGGCCTTGGAGGAGCTGTCGTGCGTAAGGTGCTCGTCGCGAACCGCGGTGAAATCGCTGTTCGGGTTGCCCGTGCGTGCCGGGATGCGGGGATCGGCAGTGTCGCGGTGTATGCGGAGCCGGATCGGGATGCGGTGCACGTCAAGGTGGCCGACGAGGCCTACGCCCTGGGCGGTGACACTCCCGCGGCCAGTTACCTCGACATCGCCAAGGTCCTGGCCGCGGCGAAGGAGTCCGGCGCGGACGCCATCCACCCCGGCTACGGGTTCTTGTCGGAGAACGCCGAGTTCGCCCAGGCGGTCCTTGATGCCGGCCTGACGTGGATCGGGCCGCCGCCGCAGGCGAT
>NZ_FNIE01000028.1 GCF_900103985.1 Actinacidiphila guanduensis
GTTCGCGATGAACACCGGTCTGCCGGCCGCTCCGTCGATCTCGTGTGATCCGTACACGCAGAGCACGTGGACGACCGCTGCGTCCGGTGGGGCGCAGTGCACGTTCAGTACGACCAGTACGGACGGTATGGGTTACGCGTGGGGGCTGGACGATCCGAACGCGACCAGCAGGGTGTGGGACACCGTGGACGGCAACGGGGGTGACCCCGAGACCGTCACGGTCAACCCGGCTGAGGGCTGGCACAAGTTGTACGCGCGGACGATCGACTCGGCGGGCAACATATCGGCTGCCGCCACCGAGTACGACTTCGGGGTCGGTACGGTCGGGCTGACCTCGCCCGCGGACGGTGACCGCCCGGCCCGCCGGGTGAGCCTCACCTCGACGGGCAAGGACACCTACACGGGCGTGACCTACCAGTACCGGCAGGGCGAGATGGACACTTGGCACGATGTGCCGGTGGGCGACGTGACCAAGTCCTCCGACGGCTCTGCCGTGGCGTCCTGGCCCGTGGCCGTGTCCGGCGGTTCGCCTGCGGCGCTGACGTGGAACATCACCAGCACGATCCCCGAGGACAGCCCTGTCGACATCCGGGCGGAGTTCACCGACGGCACCACCACCGCCTACACCCAGCCCCACACCGTCACGGTGGACCGCAACGCGGGCACGGCTCCGACCGACACCGTCGGCCCGGGTGAAGTGAACGACCTGACCGGTGACTTCGAGCTGTCGGCGACCGACGCCTCCGGCTTCGGGATGGACGTCACCCGCACCGCCTCCTCCCGGCGACCGACCGCGGGATCGGACGCCGAGGGCCAGGACCCGATCTTCGGCCCCCAGTGGACCTCCGGCACCACGGCCGAACTCACCGATTCCGACTGGTCCTACCTCCACGAGACCTCCTCCACCTCGGTGGGCGTGGTGGACGTGGACGGTGACGAGACCGGCTTCACCGCCACATCGGGCGGCGGGTGGAAGCCCGAACCCGGCGCGGAAGACCTGACGTTGACCGGGTCCCTGACCGGTTCGTTCACGTTGAAGGACGAGGACGGTACGACGACGACGTTCACCAAGGTCGGTTCGTCGGCCTCGACCTGGCAGGTGTCCGCGTCGTTCCTGCCGACGGCGAACTCCACCACCACGGTGGTGTCCGAGGCGGTGACCGTGAACGGCGCCACCCTGGCCCGGCCGACGTACGTCATCGCGCCGACCAGCGCCGTGTCCGCGGCGACGTGCCAGACCGCCCCGTCGACGGCCGGCTGCCGGATGCTGCAGTTCGTCTACGCCACCTCCACCACCGCCACGTCGTCCACGTTCGGCGACTACGCCGGCCGGGTGGCGCAGATCAAGGAGTGGGCCACCAGCCCGAGCGCCACCACAGCGACGTCTTCCGTGGTGGCCCAGTACGCGTACGACACCGCCGGCCAGTTGCGGCAGGAGTGGGACCCGCGGATCAGCCCCGCACTGAAGACGGCATACGCCTACGACAGCGCGGGCCGGATCACCACCCTCACGCCGCCGGGTGAGCTGCCGTGGACGATGACGTACCGCAACGACGGCAATGCGGCCACGGACGGGATGCTGCTGTCGGCCTCCCGCCCGACCCTGCAGGCCGGCACGCAGAACACCCAGGACGGGGGCACCGCCACCACCAGCGTCGTCTACGACGTGCCGCTCACCGGCAGCACGGCGCCGAACGCCATGGGCCCGGCGGACGTGGCCGCGTGGGGTCAGAGCGACGTCCCCGCCGACGCCACCGCGATCTTCCCCGCCGACTCCGTCCCGTCCTCCCACGAGGGCACGGACCTGTCCGCCGGGGACTACACCCGCGCGTCGATCACCTACACCGACGCCTCCGGCCGCGACGTCAACGAGGCCACACCCGGCGGCCACATCACCACCACCGAGTACGACCAGTACGGCAACACCGTCCGGGAACTGACCGCCGCCAACCGTGAACTGGCTCTGGCGACGGGCGGATCGGGCCTGGACGAGTTGAAGATGCTCGACATCGACGGGCTCACGACCGCCGACCGGGCCGAGCAGCTGTCCACCACGTCGGTGTACTCCGCGGACGGGCTGCGCGAGACCGACGAGTACGGCCCCCTGCACCAGGTCACCCTGACCTCTACGCTGGCCGCGCCCGCAGGCGGCACCGACCTGCCGGCCGGCACCACCGTCCCGGCCCGGCAGCACACCGCCAACACCTACGACCAGGGCCGCCCCACCGACGGCACCGCCACGGTGGAGAACCAGATCACTGCCACCACCGTCGGCGCCTTTGTGACCGGCTACCCGGCCGACGCCGACACCCGCACCACCACAACCGGCTACGACTGGGTCAAGGGCCTGCCCACCACCACGGTCACCGACCCCGCGGGGCTGGACCTGACCAAGACCACGTCCTACGACTCCCAAGGACGCGTCACCAAGACCACCCTGCCCAAGTCCAACGGAACTGACGCCGGCGCCACCGTGACCACGTACTGGTCGGCCACCGGCACCGGCGCCTGCAACGGCCATCCCGAATGGGCCGACCTGGTCTGCTCGGTCGGCCCCGCGGGCGCCATCACCGGCGGTGGCACCAACCCAGGTCAGCTGCCCACCACCACTACCACGTACGACCGGTGGGGCAACACCGCCACCACCACCGACACCTCGGGCAGCACCAGCCGCACCACGACCAGCACCTATGACGCGGCCGGGCGTCTGCTGACGACTTCGGTCACCGGCGGACTGGGCACCGCGGTCCCTGACCAGTCCACCACCTACGACCCCGCCACCGGGCGGACGGCCACCACCAGTGCCGGCGGCCGGACCATCACCGAGACCTACGACGCCCTCGGCCGCGAGATCTCCTACAGCGACGGCAGCGGCAACACCGCCACCACCGCCTACGACGCCCTCGACCGGCCGACCAGCACCACCGACTCCGCGCCGTCGACCACCACCTACACCTACGACACCGCCAAGGACCCCCGCGGCCTGGAAACCTCCCGAACGGACTCCGTCGCCGGGACCTTCGCCGCCACCTACGACTCCGACGGCAACCTCACCACCGAGGCCCTGCCCGGCGGCTACACCCTGACCACAGCTCAGGACGAGACCGGGGCCACCACCTCGAAGGTCTACACCCGCGACAGCGACAGCACTGTCGTCGCCTCCGACACCACCGACCAGTCCGTCCAGGGCCAGGTCGTCACCGACACCGACACCGCCGGCCAGACCCGCACCCGCGCCTACACCTACGACGCGGCAAGCCGGCTGACCCAGGCCGACGACACCGCCCCCGACTCCACCTGCGCCCGCCGCACCTACGGATTCGACGCCAACAGCAACCGCACCAGCCTGGCCACCTCCGTGAGCGACCCCGCCGCCGGCTGCACCTCCACCGGCGCGACCACCACCACGACCGCCTACGACAGCGCCGACCGCCTGGAAGCCACCGGTACCGTCTACGACGCCTTCGGCCGCACCACCACCCAGGCCACCGGCGCCACCATCGGCTACTACACCAACGACCTCGTCCACCAGCAGACCAACACCGCCGGCACCAACCGCCAGACCTGGACCCTCGACCCCGCCCAACGCCTCGCCTCCTGGACCACCGAGACCAACACCGCCGGCACCTGGACCCAGACCGGCACCAAGACCAACCACTACGGCTCCGACTCCGACGACCCCGACTGGACCGCCGAGGACACCAACGGCACCATCACCCGCGACGTCCAAGGCATCGACGGCGACCTCGACGCCACCACCACCGCCACGGGCGGAACCGTCCTGCAACTGACCGACATCCACGGCGACGTCACCGTCCAACTCCCGCTCGACACCACCGTGGCGCCCACAGCCCTGGCCTACGACGAGTTCGGCAACCCCGAACCCGGCACAGCCACCACCCGCTACGGCTGGCTCGGCGGCAAACAACGCTCCTCGGAAACCGTCACCGGCGCCACCCTCATGGGCGCACGCCTCTACGACCCCACCACCGGCCGCTTCCTCCAGACCGACCCCGTCCCCGGCGGCAGCGCCAACGCCTACGACTACTGCACCGCCGACCCCATCAACTGCTACGACCTCAACGGCCAATGGGGCTGGCACAAGGCATTCTGGGGGACTGTCGGGTTCTTCAGCTACCGTTCGACTGCCTCCGTCCCCAATGACCTCAGGCACAAGAGGTATAAAAGAGCGGTCGAAGATGCCTGGGGTGGCTACGGCAGAGGCTGGACAACCGGTAAAGCATTCGGTCGATTTTGCAATCGATGGTGCCGAACGACAGCTAGGCACGCACGCCCAAGCTGGTGGTCAAGATTTGGTAGGCTTCAAGCCCACACTTTTGGCTGGGAAGTAAGCCTCGCAGCCACCGGCCTTGACTATCTCCGCACGTACTCTCACGTACGTTACAGTCACACCAATTGGGCCCCAGGATATCGATATGGGTACAGGTCGTCCCGAGGGCGAATCATATAGACCCTAATGGTTTCAACTGTTGCATAGGTAAAGCGCTCGACTGGGCCCATCCAGTCGAGCGCTTTCGCATCGGGTACGGGAATCCCCTGTGGGTCCTGAGTGTCCCGACGAACACCCGCCGCCGATGGTCCGCCAGCAGCCGGGCACGGAACTCGACGGCGTACGCGGGACATCGAGCGTGGCAGCATAGGTGAGCAACGTGAAGCCTCCGGTGTCGGAACGGACGATCTTGTGCGACAGAACCGCCCTCCGCAGGCTTTGCGTCTACCCGCATCCGAGGTCCCACTGGTTGATCCGACCGCTCACGAGCGCCTTACACTGGCTCGCGCAGATCATTTCTCCGAGAAAACCTCAGCCAGCTTTCCCACGGGCGACTCAACCGGATTTTCGACGGCGGCTAATCCTCCAGTAGCCGATGAAAATCAGCGTCGGATAAACCCCCAGTACCACTGCTCCCAAAAAAGCAAGAAGGCGCTGCCACCACAACCAGCCAAAAGGCCCCACCGCTACCACGAGCAGCGAAACAGGCCATATACCCAAGGCTAGGGTGTCACGCACGGGATCCGGGTGCCGCGTCCGATTTGTCGCAAGTAGCTCTGGAAGCGGTAGATCCTTCTTCCAACGGGCGAAGCGCTCTCTCGGACTACCCCTGTGTCTCATACGAAGAGGATAGCCTCGATCTTTCGGGACGGTCCGTCGGGGGGAATCGACGGAGGATTCTGGGTTCGTGGCTGTTTGCCGGTGGGCCCGCGGCCTGACTGTGGCGCCGGGCGAGGCTCCGGGGCGCGTGCGTTCCCGCGCGGCGAGACGAGCAACTCGTCTACGAACACACCCTGATGGTTGCTTGTCCACGTCTGGACGAGACGAACGGGGCCTCCGATGATCAAGGTTCTCTACGCCTTTGTTCAAGAACGGGGTCGTCCGCGTGCCATCCTCCCTGATCGATATTCTCCAGCGCCACCAGGCGGACGCCGAACGGCTACAGCTGCCTGCCAGGCAGTCTGAACTCGCGATGCAGCCGCAAGCGCCGGACCGAACCGACTCCCTGATCCGCGCCGGGGGCGAGGCGGCAACTACAGGCTGGGGACACTGCTCGCCCAGAGCCTGCTCGCAGTGCTCAGTGGCGCCACCCGATAGCCGGTATCACCCCCTATGTCCTGGAAGCAGAAGAAAGGGACGCATTCCTTGGCAAGCGGGTGCATGGAGCCTGCCGGCAAGCTGCGCGCCCAGCAGCATCGACAGTGCCCGATATGTTGCGTTGCCGCGTTCGGTCTGCCGGGAAAGCAGTCCTCGAAGCTCGGCGCCCAGGGTCGGCACGTGGGGGGTAGGGAGGTCAGTCTGGCCCGCGTCACCGCCACCTCTTGTGCCGCTTGCAGGACGGCGGTGTACGGGCCGAAGGCGCGCTTCCGTCGGCTCTCCAAGCCCGGGGGGCGCGTGGTCGTGGTCCTGGGGCCTCAGCATCTCTACGAGTTCGGCGGCTTGGCGCAGGAGTTGTCGGAACGACGGCTGCCCGGGGGCCCAGTGGTCCTGGTGGTTGGTGAGGGGGTGAATCGCGTCTCCGGTCAGCGGCGGAAGGCGGTCGGGAACGGCGCGCCGCCGCGCGGTGAGGCGGCCGGGGCGGGCGATCGGCCTGAGGGCGTGGCGGCCGAGAGCGGTCAGCGCGACCGGCTGGCCGGCGTGCAGCGGATGCGCCCGGTCGATCTCGATGAGGCCGGCCTTCTCCAACCGCTGCACGGCCGAGAAGGGCAGCCATGCTCCGGAGGCGGTCACCACCGACAGCCGCTGGATGACCAAGTTCTGATGGAGTTTTGCGCCGCGCGCTACGGCCAGCAGTGGGCGACGCCCGGTGCCGAAAGGTCCGGCACCTCCACCTCGGAAGATGGGGGCGCCGCCTTCTCCAGCCGCTCCAGCAGGGAGGACGCTGCGACCTGGTTCCAGTTGCGCCGGACAACGGCTTCGGCGAGGTGGCGCACAGCTCGTTCCAGGCGTTCCAGTAGCGCGGCGTCGGAGGGAGTGCGGCCATCGGTGAGCTGGTGCAGGCGCCCCAGGTGGTAGGCGACGTCAGTCTCCTGGCGAACGAGGTCCCGGCGGGCTTCCGCGAGAGCGGCCAGCTCCGCGGATACGGACACGCAAGTGGGCGACCGAGCACCCGGTGGCGGCAGGGGCGGTCGGAGGCGCAACGATCTTTCTGATGGAATTTGGCGCAGTCGGAGCTTCTGGTGCTCTGGTGTACGGCGTTGTGCTCGGTACAATTTTGATGGTGACCGCCCTCTCTGGGCGTCGGCGACGACGGAGAGAAGGCGACAGGGGTGGGCGATGGGCAGGAATTCCCGCCGAAGGCGACCCCGATCCGAACGCCACGGCCTCAGACTCCGGACGAAATGATCTTCGAGATGGTGAGATCGCTCCAGGACCGATCGTTCGGGGGCACGGTGCTGTTGTCCGACGTCGAGCGCCAGAAGTGGCCCCCGCGACGTAGACGTCATCCGGGCCCGCTGGCCTTCCAGGGCGTCCTGTTCGTGCCGCATGCCGGGATCGCCTGGGAGCACTTGCCGCCGGAACTCGGCTTCGACTCCGGGACGACCCGTCGGGATACGGCCTCGTCGCCATCGGCAATGCCAACGCCTACTGCACCGCCGGCGCCATGTACTGATCGATCTCAACGGCCATTGGGGGCGGGCACATGATGGGGTCTCTTGGCATGGGCGCTTGCTGTGAATAGCAGTGCAGCCGCCTCATGGGAGAACCTTGTCAACGATTCTCTAGGAAAGGCGCATGTCCAGCCTGAAGTCTGCGAGACCAGGACTACCAGCCTTGGAGGTTGGCTGGAATGGGAGGAGTCCGGCCGGGATCGGAACCGTTACTTCACGGTCTTCGGCTACGGCGAACCCCACCAGGTAGAGGTGCGGCTGGATGGATGGATCTTCGGTTCGGTAACCATCGAGACTCTCGGGCCGCTGCTCTCCTCCTTCCTGGCGGGCGGCTGTTCAATTGCTCGTAGGATTCCGTTCCTTAGCCCCTGGCGCATGACTATCGAGACACCGGTCGGCGTATTTTCCACGTACGACCGCGAGTTCGGAGGAAACCCCTTTGCACCGTAAGTAACCAAGTGCTCGCCAATCTGAAATTACTCCCGCCCCTCGGCGCGAAATCTGTTTTCCTCCGAGGCCAGGGTTGATTGATCAGCCTCGACGTTTCGTGACGGTCCGCCGACGGAGTCGGCGGACCGTCTTCGTACCATGGGCGGCGCTGAGTGATGTTGTAGCCGTGGCCCAGCTCGAACGCCTCGATCGCCGCCTTCTGCCCCTACCTCCACCGTCTCTCCCTCGGCGAACTCCACGTCGCCGGCCGGTGGCGCCGGTGGATCACGGTCGACACGCTTCCCTCCCTCAACCCCTGACGCCCTGCACCGCCGCCCGCCGGACGGTCGCGACCGTCGACGTCTCCACCGCGACCATCCTGCGGACCCTGCGCCGCCTGGTCGACGTCGGCCGCAGTCGGCTGGGCTCCCGCAGCGAGTTCGCCACCGCGGTACTGGGCTACGTGCCCAACGCTGTCGCCGCCGACTACATCAGCAACCCCGACACCACCATGCCCGTCCCCGACCCGCACTCCGCCAACCGGATCGCACCCGAATGCTGACGGACACCGATCGCGTGCGGGCCGCGCTGAACTGGTCCTCGACCAAGGCACAGGGAGCGACGGCCGCCCCGCGCCAGCCCCGGCGCCGCAACTTCCCGCTGCCGAGCGCCGCACCCGCTGACGGCCCTACCACCGGATCCCGGACGGGCCAAACCGTCGATCCCCCGGATCCTCGGCTTCGCACCATCCCCCCCAGGCATTCCACTCGGCGCGGCGTCACACCGTGCCACCTGGGGCGACCAGGCCGACCCGGTACCCGCGCAGGAGCCCCGCGTCGCTGCCGCGCTGGCGTTCTCGCCGACCGCGCAGCGAAGCCGTCCAGCATCAACCCCCGCTTGTCCTGCCGCCACACCCGCCCCGTCTGCGCCCCGGCCCGAACGTACGCACTGAACCGACTCATCCAACTGTCGCCACCGTCTTCGACCTGGAGAAATGCCTCCTCATGATCAGCACCCGCAGACCCTCCGCCCTCACTGGTCCCGCTGTAGCTACCTGCCCCGAACAGATTCGCCATGCCTCCTTTCGAAGACCCGCTCCCCGACATCGCGGTCGGCCGCCACCCCGATTTCGGCATAGTCGCCGCCAACCCCAAACACCTCTCTGCGAGCGCCTGGATGCTCCGCGGGTTCGACTTCCACCCTGTCCCCGGCCACCCCGACCTGTACGCACTGGCCGATCAGCAGCGCGACGGACCGGGCCGTGCCACCCGCGCCGTCGACCTCCTGCGCCGGGCCAACTACCGAGTCCAGGTCGACGCCGAGTTCGACACCTTTCCCGCAGCCCCAGAGCCGGTTCCCACCGCCACCTTGTCCCAGCGCGTCGAGCCCGACATCGCGTTCGCCGACCACCCCCAGCTCGGCATCATCGCCGCCACCACCGACGGCGCAGTCGCCGGCAAGCAGCTCCTGGAAGAACACGGCTGGCAGCCCTACCCCGGCCTTGACATCTACGTGCTGCCACCCGCCACCGGGCGCGACAAGGCTCTCGGCCAGGTCGCCCAGGCCACCGCGGCGATGCACCGTGCCGACCTCCAGGTGGCCGCGCAGCCCGCCCTCGCCCGGGATGTCACCGCGCGGCGTCCGCCCGCACCGACCAGGCCGGCTCCCCGGGAGCGCAGCCCGGACGCTCCCGCGCGCCGGTTGCCCTCCCTGAGCGCTGCCGCGCTGGCTGCCAGTCCCGCTCGCGCCGGCCTGCCCGGCACACCCCCGGTCCCCCCGCCCGCCACCCCGGCCTCGGTCTCCCGGCCGGTGGACCCGCGCGTGGCGTTCTCCCGCACCCGCTGACGCCCCAGCCCCTGCGAAGGAAGAGCCCTCATGGCCGTGAAGACGATGTACCAGATCACCCACTCCTGCGGGCACATTGCCGAGCAGGACCTCGGGGACCGGCGTGCCGACGAGCGCGCAGGGCTCGCCCGCTGGCTGACCGAGCGTCCGTGCACCGACTGCTGGAAAGACGCCCACCAGAGCGACGCCGCAAGCACGCGGGAGTGGCTGAAGAACAAGCGCGCCAAGGAGCAGGCGGAGTCCGAAGCCTGGTCAGCCCAGTACGCGATGCCTCCCCTGGAGGGCACCGACCGCGCGGTCCCCCGGGGTATCCGCTGCCGGCACCAGATCCTGGCCGCCGCCTACACCGCCCTCGTCTCGGAGGGCGATACCACCGAAACCGAATGGGAGGCGATGGAGGACAAGGCCAGGACCATCACCCGAGCGGGGTGGTGGATCGATCAGCGGTCCTCCGAGCCCGGCGATCTGGCCGAGCTGCTCGACGCGGCTACCGACGCCGATCGGCCAACGGAGAACCCGTATTTCTGAGCCCGGTGCCCCGCCCCGGGCGGGGCACCGGCTGACCCCTTGGCCCCTGGCCGCGGATGCGGATCCGTCATGCCCCAGTGCCCCTGCGCTGCAACGTGTGGCGCACCGAGCACCACTGAGCTGCTCGCCCAACTTCCCGGCGGCGAGCCCGACTTCCAGCCGCACCTGCTCACCGCCTGGTCGCCCGAACTGACCGCCCAGGACGACATCTCCCGCCGTTGCTCGCAGCCGTGCTCGACGAGCCAGAGGCCATGCACACCACGTACCGGACACCCTCCGGCCGGCGGCTGACATGGCACTGCGCGATCCGCACCACCACCACGGTCGAGCTGGACGACGACTGGTTCGAGCTGACGCGCGAGGTCCTGGACGGTATCGGCATCGAACCGGACACGACCCGGCCGCCTGCCGCTGGGTGGCGCTGCGCACCAGGCCGACGGGCTCGACATCGTCGCCACCGTCATCCGCCAGGACGGCCGCTGGGCCGGGCTGCACGGCGACTCCGGCTTCGCCCGCTCGGCCTGCGTGAATATCGCCCACGACCACGGACTCCACTCGTCGGCATGACGAAGGCGCGGGCTTCTACCACCGCTCTCCGGAGGGTCCAAATCGCGGAATCTGCGGATCCTCATCACCCGGAAGCCCCACCACGGGTCCCACCCTTCGCTCCCTACCCGAGGTCAAGCCGTGATCGCCCACCTCCAGCGCGCCAGCAACACCGCCGGCCTACTCGCCTACCTCTACGGGCCGGGCGAGCGCGGCGACCAGAGCAACCCCCGTCTGGTGGGCGGTGACTGCCATGGCGCCCCGGTCGACCTGCTCACCTACTCCGACAACCTGCCCTACCTCGCCCACGCCCTGGACGCGCCCGTCGAGCGCCTCGGCACCGGCGCGTCGGCGCGGCCGGTGTGGGTCTGCTCGGTCCGCTCCGATCCCCGCCAACGCGATCTGAGCGACGCCCAGTGGGCCGATGTCGCCCGCCGGGTCGTGGGGGTCACCGTCGCGCCCGGTGGCGACCCCGACGCCTGCCGCTGGATCGCCCTGCGCAACCAGCCCCGCCAAGTGCACATCGTGGCGACCCTCGCCCGCGAGGACGGCAGCCTGCACAACGCCTACCGCGACGCCTTCCACCTGCAGACCGAATGCCGACGCATCGCCGCAGAACTCGGCCACCTGCCGGCCTCCCCCACTCTCACGCTCCCTCTACCGGAGAAGTCAATGCCGCGCACCGTCACCATCGCCGCAGAGCCGAGCGGAGCCGTCGTGGCCCGCGGCGGCGACAGCCTTGCCGAATCCCTCCTCACCCACGCCGGATTCGCCTACGCGAACGGCTGGCACGGCCCCCGCCACCGACTGCCCACCTCCATGGGACGTGAAGAGCAGGCGGCTGTCGCCTCCCATGCCGCGCAGATGCTCCGCGCCGCCCGGTACACCGTCGAGTTGGACCCCGTTCTCGACACCGCTCCCGGCGACCCGCAGTCCCTCGGCGGCCAGCTCCTGGCGGTCACTGACCGGATCCGGGGCGCGGAAAGCGGTGCGGAGCTGGCGGACGCGCTGGCCCCGCTGCTGCACGCCGAGCACGGGGTCGTGGAGCGGGTGCGGGAGGCGCTGGAGGCGGCCGGGGAGCAGATCACCGATCTGGACGACGAGGCGTACCAGCTCGCCGACCGGTTCGGGTTCGCCTCCGAGTTCCTCACCGCCGCGCAGGACGAACTCCTCGGCGCAGACGAAGAACTGCGCCGGGTCGCTGTTCCCGCGCACGAGCAGGCAGCGGCGCGGTCGGCTGCCGTGCACGACGCCCGCAGCGCCGCGTTGGCCACCTCGCCCGCCGCCACCCAGGCGCCCGCCGTAAGGAGCCATTCCTCCCCGGCGCCGGGCGAGGCGCCCGCCGCCGGCCCGGCGCGCAACTCCGCTCCCCGGACCCGGTGAGCGGCGATGCGCCTCACGCCCGACCCACGCTGCTCCGGCGGCCTGGCGCCCCTCTACCTGGCGAGGGCCGCCGACGCGCTGGCCAGCACCACCGCCACCTACGCGATCCCGCTGCTGGTCCTGCTCACCACCGGCTCCACCGCTCTGACCGGGATCGCCTTCCTGCTGGAGTGGACGCCGCGGTTGGCGGCCTTCACCTTCGCCGGGTCGCTGGCCGACCGCTTCGGCGCCGGCCACGTCTTCCGTTACACCAATTTCGTCCGCGCCACCATGGTCGCCCTGGCTGCCGGCCTGCTGACCGTCCTCCCCGGCGCAGGAACCGCGACAACGACGGTTGTCCTCGCTTTCGGCGCGGTGTCCGGGCTGCTGGCCGAGGTCTCGTTCGTCGCGGTGGAGACCCTCGCCGCAGAAGCCGGCCGGCATCTGGGCGACCAGGCGCACCGTGTGCAGGCCGCGCAGACCGGGATCGACCAGGGCGCCGTGCTCGTCGGCCCGCTGCTGGGCGGTGTGCTGCTACTCGCCGGGCCGAGCGTGCTGCTGGCCGTGGTCGCGCTGCTGGCGATGACCGCAGCCGCCGCAACGCCAGGCGACAGCGTCCCCGCGGACGCACAGCATGCGCCGAGCAGCCTCCTGACGGGATGGCGGACCCTGCGCCGAACTCCGGCTCTGGCCTGGCTGATCGGCGGGCTCGCCGCCTCCAACCTGGCCAGCGGAGTGCTCCAGGCCGCCGCCCCGATCACCGTCATCCACCGCTTCGGCTACTCCACCGCCTCCGTCGGCGCGGTGTGGAGCGCGGCGGCCGTCGCTTCCCTGCTCACCGTGATCGCCGCCCGGAAGGCCATCGACCGCTGGTCGGTGTGGCCGGTCGGCGCCGTGGCCGCCGCGGTATCCACCCTCGCCTGCTTCGGTGTCGCCCTGGCTCCCGGCTTCGCCGCCTACACCGCTGCCGTCGCGGTCCTCATGGCGGCCGAGGGCGCGCTGACCGTGGTGCTGCGGACCCTGCGCGCCCGGCTCATCCCGGCGACGGCGTTCGGATCAACCCTGGCAGTGACGATCATCGTGGTGCTGCTGCCGCTGCCGGTGGCCGGAGCCCTGGTCGCAGTCGTTCCCGCGAGCGGGCTTCCGCACCTGCTGCTGGCCTGCGCCGCCGGCCAGGGCGTGGTGCTCACCGCCTGCTTCCGCGGACTGCGCCGCCACCGCGCCGCTTGCGAACCGCCGCCCTCACGCGTCCTCGCTGCGCACCGCAGGGAGCCGGTCCAGCCGGTGGACGCACCTTGACCGGCGTCCTCCCGACCGCTGCGCCCCTTCCGCTCTCTCTTCCCGCCGTCCGTCTCCCGCCCTCTGGAGGCATTCCCATGGCCCGCACCACCAGCCCGCTGCTCGTCGTCGTCGGTGGATCCGACCCCGTGTACCGGGGCTACTGCCTGGAGCACGTCGCCGCCGGATACGACGTCGCGCTCATCGACGCCAAGCCGCCGAGCCGGCAGCAGCACCTGGTCGTCGACCACGAGGTCGCCGACCCCCACGACCCCGCCGCGGTCGTCGCCGCCGGGCAGGCCCTGGCCGCGCGCCACCCCGTGGCCGGCGTGCTGACCTGGGACGAGTACAGCCTGCTGTCCGCCGCGACGCTCGCCGCCCTGCTCGACCTGCCCGGAACCGCACCGGCCGCGACCCTCGCCGCCCGCAACAAGGCCGCCGGCCGCCGCCTGTTCACCGAGCACGGCGTGCCCTCGGCGACCTCCACCCGCGTGGACACCCTCGAAGAGGCGACAGTTGCGGCGTCACAGACCGGTTTCCCGGTCGTCCTCAAGCCCGCCAGCCACGGCGGGAGCATCGGCGTCATCCGCGTCGACCGGCCCGAAGACCTCGCCGCCGCCTGGGACTTCGCCGCGGGTGGCGCGAGCAAGCAGGGGCCCGAGGGCCACGGCGTCCTGGTCGAGGAGTACCTCGACGGCCCCGAGATCAGCGTCGAATGCGCCACCGCCCGCGGGCGCACGACCGCGCTGGCCGTCACCCGCAAGCAGGTCGGCTTCGCCCCCTACTTCGAGGAGACCGGCCACACCGTCACCGCCGACGACCCCCTCCTGCACCAGGTGGGGCCGATCGCCGCCCAAGCAGTACGGGCGCTGGGCATCACCGACGGCGTCCAGCACGTCGAGATGCGCCTCACCCCGACGGGGCCGCGGATCATCGAGGTCAACGCCCGCATCGGCGGCGACCTGATCGGCAAGCTCGTCCACCTCGCCACCGGCCTTGACCTGCCCCGTATCGCCGCCGACATCGCCGCCGGACGCGCCCCCTCGCTCACCCCCACGGCCCGCCGCACCGCCGCGATCAGCATCTTCTACCCGCCGGCCACCGGCACCCTCACCGCACGCGCCCTCGCCACCGAGCCGGGGCCGGCGAACCCGTGGCTGCACCAGGTCACTTGGCTGCGCGAGGTCGGCGAACAGGTGGCCCTGCCGCCGGAGGGCAACCTGGCCACCGCACGCGTCGGCTTCGCCATCGTCACCGCCGACAGCGCCTCTGCAGCACACGGCCGACTCGCTGGCCTCGCCGACAGTCTCACCTTGGAGGTTGCGGCGTGAGCCGGACGCGTTACGTCGCCCCCTGAGCCGCAACGACGGCCCAGCTCACGCCGCTTCCCGAACCCGCCCACGCTAAGCCCCGCACTTGGTGAATTTGGTGAATACGGAGGAGCCATGGAGGAGCACTACGGCAGCATCGGCGAGGCGATCGGCGCCGCGATGGCCCATAACATCCGCCTCGCCGCCTGGCGCCGACCGGCCGCCGCCGCGCCAGTACGGGAGGCCCGCCGTGCGCCGCACCCGAATGCCGCCTCGACCTCGGACATCGACATCGGCTACGACGACGGGATCTTCGCCGCGGCCCCGCGAGCACTCACGGAGAACGCGCACCAGATCCTGCACGCGCACGGTTTCGTCCCCGGCCCCACCCGTCTCGTTCTGAGCGGCCACTTCTCGTGGGAGGAGAGCACCGCACGGGCCACCCGGGCGGCCGAGGCACTGCTGCGCGCCGGGTTCGACGTCTCGCTGGACCCGATGCTCCTGTCACGCCAGGCCCTGGACACCGATCACGCCGAGCGTCTGAGGCGCCAACAGGCCGCGGCAACGCGGACCTCACCCGCCGCCGGCACGCAAACCGCTGACCCTGCTTCCCCCACACCTACCGGGCCAGCCCTTCCCGCCTCGAATGGCCCACGCCGCACCCGCTAGGAGCAGCCCCGATGACCTGGAGAAGAGCCCGCCGCAATACCGCCCGATCGATCGCCCCTCGCCCCCTGACCCCCTGGACTCGGCAATGCCTTCACCGCGTACCCGCGCGCCCTCGACCACCACTGGCACCGACGCACTCCTCTACCTCCTGTTCGGCATAGTCGCCGCCCTCGCCTTCGGCACCCTGGCCTGGCTCACCGGCAACCTCACCAACGCCCTTGCCGGCACGGGCGCTTGGGCCTCCTACCGGCCCTCCGACGCCCTGCTCCACCCGCAGGCCCTGTGGCCCCACCTGAGCCCGACAGCCCTGCTTCTCGGCGCACGGATCGCCCCCGGCATGCTCACCCTCAGCCTCCTGACAGCCAGCGGTGTCCTCTGGCTGCGGATACACGGCGCCGCCGACGGCCTGGCGCGCAAAGCCGACCTCGCGCCCCTGATGGGCAAGGAGATCACCGCCAAGGCCCGCAGCCTGCGGCCGAGCCTCGCCGACCGGGAGCGTAAAAGAGGTCACGCCTGCTGACCGCGGCATCCTCCTCGGCACCCTCGCCCCCGGCCGAGCCGAGGTCCGCGCGTCCTGGGAGGACGTCCTCCTCGCCATCATGGCCCCCCGCTCCGGCAAGACCAGCGGCCTCGCGATCCCCGCGATCCTCGCCGCCCCCGGACCCGTCCTGCTGACCTCCAACAAGGCCGCAAACGACGCCTTCACCGCCACGGTCGACGCCCGCGCGGCGGTGGGCAGGATCTGGACGCTGGACCCGCAGCAGATCGCCCACCACCCCCGCCGCATGTGGTGGGACATCCTCGCCGACGCCCGCGACCTCGCCGGCGCCAAACGCCTGGCCGGGCACTTCGTCGCCGCCTCCGTGGACGAGTCCGCTGGCTCCGACTTCTGGTCCACCGCCGCGTCCAATACCCTCGCGGCGCTGTTCCTCGCCGCTGCCTCCCACCGCCGCCCCATCACCGATGCCCTGGCCTGGCTCGCCTCCCCTGCAGACCGCACCCCGGTGGATCTGCTCATCGACGCCGGCCACGACGCGGTCGCCGCCCAACTCCAGGGGACCGTCTCCGGCGCGACCGAGACCCGTGACGGTATCTACGAGACCGCGCGGCAGTACGCGAGCTGCCTCCTCGACCCCGACGTCGCCGCCTGGGTCACCCCCGCCAGGGGGTTGCCGCAGTTCAAGCCGGCCGAGTTCGCCACCTCCCGCGACACGCTGTACCTGCTCAGCAAGGACGGCGGCGGCTCCGCCAGCGCAATTATCGCCGCTGCCGCCGACGCCGTCATGCGCGCCGCCGTCGTCGTCGCGGAACGCTCCGGAGGCCGACTCGACCCACCCGCTCTGTGCGTCCTGGACGAAGCCGCCAACGTCTGCCGGATCTCCGACCTCCCCGACCTCTACTCCCACCTGGGCTCGCGCGGGGTCATCCCGATGACCATCCTGCAGTCCTACCGGCAGGGTCAGAAGTGCTGGGGCGAGGCCGGCATGGACGCCCTGTGGTCCGCCGCCACCATCAAGATCATCGGTAGCGGCATCGACGACGCCGACTTCGCCGACCGGCTCTCCCGCATGATCGGCGACCACGACGTCCAGACCACCTCGGTCAGCACCTCGGAGTCGGGCAAGTCCACCTCGGTGTCGATGCGCACCGAGCGGATCCTGCCCCCCGACGCGATCCGAGCCCTGCCCAAGGGCAAGGCACTGCTGTTCGCCACCGGCATCCGCGCCGCGATGCTCAACCTGCGTCCCTGGTACAAGGAACCCTCCGCGAAGCAGATCGCCCCCGCGTCGGCCGCAACCACTGCGGCCATCACCCGACGGGCCCTGGCCAAGAAGCTCGGCCGCGACGACTTCGAGGCGGCGTCATGACGGTCCCGACCCTGCGGGTACTGAGCCTGGGCGCCGGCGTCCAGTCGACCAGCCTCCTGTTGCTAGCCGCCGAAGGCCGCCTGCCGGCACTGGACGCGGCGATCTTCGCCGACACCGGCTGGGAGCCCCGCGCGGTCTACGAGCACCTCGACCGGATCGAGCGCGAAGTCGCCCGGCCCGCGGGGATCCCGATCCTGCGGGTCTCCTCCGGCAACATCCGCAACGACGCCTTGGACCCCGGCACGCGGTTCGCGTCCATGCCCTTGCACATTCTCAACGCCGATGGCGGGAAAGGCATGTCACGGCGCCAGTGCACGGGCCAGTACAAGGTCCGGCCGATCAAGATCCAGGTCCGCGAACTCCTCGGCTACCCCTATCCCCGGCGGATTCCGAAGAGTGTCTTTGTCGAGCAGTGGATCGGCATCAGCACCGATGAGTTCCACCGGGCCAAGGACGCCGACGTCGCGTACATGCACAACCGGTTCCCGCTGATCGACCTCGGCCTGTCCCGCGCCGACTGCCAGCGCTTCCTGCGCGAGCGTGGCTTCGGCCAGACGCCGAAGTCGGCGTGCTTGGGGTGCCCGTACCACGGCAACGCCCAGTGGCGGGCCCTGCGAGACGGCAGCCCGGAGGAGTGGGCGGACGTGGTGGAGTTCGATGCCGCGATCCGGGCCGGCAACGCGCGAGCGAACGCCGACGGCAAGCCGCTGCTGGGCACCGCGTTCCTCCACCGCAGCCGGGTGCCCCTGTCCGAGGCTCCCATTGACCACGTCACCGCGCACGAACGCGCAGCCGCTCAGAACAACCTCTCCGACACGTTGGCTGAAGCCGAGGCCGAGCTGGAGCTGGGAGAGCCGGACGGCTGCTCACCCTGGTCGTGCCGCTCGGGTGCTCCAGTTCAGGACGAGTTCGACATCACCGCATGACCACCCCTTCCCCTTTCCTGCCTGCTGGAGCGCCCATGTCCTCCTCCGTTTCCTGCCTCGCCCGGCCGTTCGGTGATCTGCCGGTCCAGCGGCGCGGCGGCCGGTGGCTGCTGACCGCCGGCAGCGGCACCGCGCCCGCCGACCGGGCGCTCGCCGCCGAGCTGGACCGCTTCGCCGTGGCGATGGCCGCCGCCGACCATGCCGTCGCCGCCCTACCCCCGCTTCCGTCGCATCCCTGGGGGCGGCGATGAGGCCGCTGCTGCACGCCGAGCAGGCCCTGCTCGGCGCGGTCCTGCTCGACCCCGGCCAGCTCGACCATCTCGACTGGCTCGAGCCTGAGCACTTCTACCGGCCCGCCCACCAGGCGCTGTTCGCCGCCCTGCGCCACATGCGCGCCCAGGGACAGCCGGCGCTGGCCGCCGACGGCACGGTGCCGCCGGAGTGGGTGAGCGACGCCGTCGCCGAAGCCGGACAGCACACCCGCGGCCTGACCATGGTCTACGCACACGTCCTGGTCTCGGCCTGCCCCCGTCCCGAACACGCCCCCGTCTACGGACGGATGGTGCTGGAGGGCGCGATCCACCGCACGGTGACCGAGCACGCGGTGCGCCTGCACCAGATCGCCCGCGCCGACGCGGTCCGCGGCGAGGCCGACAACACCCTCCACCACGCGGACGTGCTCGCCGCGGTACTCGAGGACCTCGCCCGGCGCTGGGGCACCGGGCCCCGCCCCGCCAGCCCCGCGCCGACCCTCCTTGTTCCGGCGAGCCCGGCTCCGGCCGAGGCCGGGACGGTCGCGGACAACGAGCAGCTCCTCCTGGCCGCCTTGACCGAACGGCCGACGGGCATGGAGGAGGTCGTCGGCTGGCTGCGGCCCCAGGACTTCGCCGACCGCGCGCACGGCGAGCTGTACAGGTGCTTGGGCGCACTCCACCACCGCGGCGAACCGATCGACCAGATCACCCTGCTCTGGGAAGCCCAACGGCGCGGCCTGCTCACCGACGGCACCGTCACCGGCGAGCAGATCACCGCCATCTGCGACGGCATCGGCCCCGGCAGCGCGCAGTGGCTGGGCGAAGAGATCGCCCGCTCCTCTGTGCTGCGAACCGCCGCCGCCACCGCCCACACCATCCGCGACCTGGCCGCCAGCGACGCGGTGGCCCCCGGCCAGCTCATCAACCAGGCCCTGGCCGCCCTCGGCGTGCTTGACGACGTACGACAGCGCTGGGCCACCGGCACCCACGCCCCGGCACCAGCCCCGGCCGGTGGCGAACCTGCCGCTGGCCCGCCTGCCGCACAGATCCGGGCCGCCCGCGCCCGCAGCACCCCGTCCTCCCCTTCGCACCAACCCGCACCAGCGGGGAGTTCAGTCGCAAGGGCCGCACGCACGCCCGCCCGGAGCCGCCCGTGAACCAGCACCTCACCCTGCCCACCGCGATGCGCAGCCGCTGACGCGTCACCCGCAGCCCGGACCCCGGGCTCGCCAACCGCGCGCCATAACCCACCACGAACCCCCGTTGGAGGATCCTGATCATGCCCAGCATCACCGAGGCCCTGGCCCTGTTCGACACGGCCAGCCAGGTCGAGCGCCTTCAGTTCCAGTTGCGCGACCTGCTTCCTGCCCCTGCCATCCCGCACCTGACGCGCATCTGCGCTCACGTCCGCACCCTGGCCGAGATCACCACCGCCGTCGGCGACGAGGTCAACCGCCGCCTGGCGAACCTTCCGTTGTCCGTGGGATCGGCGAAGGCCGTCCAGGCATACAGCGACGCCCTCGCGCCGCTGGGCGAGACCATGACCGAACTCGGGCGCATACAAGCCGAGATCGCGTTCTTCAACTTCACCACCCACCCCGCCGCAAGCGACAACGCAGTGGTTCTTGCCGCCGCAGGCCAACAAGCCAATGAGATCATCACGGGCTGCTGCGAGGCCGCCGACGAAATCCTGGACACGGTGACCGGGGAACTGCGCCTGGCAGCCACCGAACTGGCGCCACCGCCCACTCGTGCGCAGGCCACTGCCCTCGCCCGATCCCCGCACATCCCCGGTCCTGGGCAGAGCGCCACCGCTCCCGCCGTTGCGGCCGCCTCGGCGCTCCCCGCCGCAACGGCCGGCGCGAAGGGCCGCTGACATGTCCGCCCGCTTGTCCACCGGGCCTGCGATCGGCAGTCTCTGCTCCGGATACGGCGGCCTGGACCTCGGCGTCCAAGCCGCCCTCGGCGGCAGCGTGGCCTGGCACGCCGAGACCAGCCCCGACGCCGCGCGGATCCTGGCCCGCCACTGGCCACGCGTCCCCAACTACGGCGACATCACCGCGGTCGACTGGACCGGCGTGCCCCGGGTGTGCGTGCTGACCGCGGGCTTCCCGTGTCAAAGACGTCTCGGTCGCCGGCCGCCGCGCCGGACTCAACCCCGCAACCCGCTCGGGGCTCTGGCTGCACGTGGCCCGTGCGGTCGAAGCCCTCCGGCCCTGCCTGGTGGTGATCGAGAATGTCCGAGGACTCCTCACCTCCCCCGCCGGTTCCCCTGGCGACGTGGAACCCTGCCCGTGGTGTCTGGGAGACGACCCAGCCCAGCCTGCTCTGCGGGCACTTGGTGCCGTACTCGGCTCCCTGGCCGACATCGGGTACGACGCACGCTGGCTCGTGCTACGCGCCTCCGACATCGGAGCCCCACACAGGCGCGAGCGCACCTTCCTCACCGCCTGGCCCACCGGACCCACTGCTCAAGACCCCGACATCCAACATCGGCTCGAACGGCGGCTCCCAGCATCCGGCGAAGAGGAAGAGCGGCGGCCACGGCCCCAACCTGGCCGACGAAGTGGAGTGGCTGCTGCCGACGCCGAAGGCGTCGGACGGGATCAAGGGCTCACCGAACCAGCGGCACGGCAACGGCGACCTCACCCTCCCCTCGGCAGCGGCCTCGCTGCTGCCCACCCCCAGGGCCGACGACACCGGCACCCCGGGACGACATCCGGGCAAGAGCCGGCGACCGCCACTGCTGGCAGTGGTCCTGCCCCTGTGGGCGGACACCGCCCCGAACGACGAGCGCCCAACGGACGCTGGGGACCATACGGCGCCGCCATCACCCGATGGGAGACCCTCACCCGCCCCGCGCCGCCACCCACCGACGCGGCCGGGCGGCTGCGGGCGGAGTTCGTGGAGTGGATGCAGGGCCTGCCCGCGGGCTGGGTGACCGCGACACCCGGACTCGGCCGGCCCGCTCAGCTCACCGCGCTCGGCAACGGCGTCATCCCCCAACAGGCGGCCCGAGCAGTGCAGTTGCTGGCTCCGCCGTTCCCGCGCTGCCCCCGCTGCACGTGGCTCTAGCCGCACTACCGCCATTTCCCGGACCGGCCAAATCGCCGATCCTCCGCATTTTCTTCCCCACGTTCACTTCCTCCCCCAGGAGCACCGCCATGGCTTCCAGAAGAACCCCGTCCCCGCGCACACCGCCTCCACCCTGCTCACCCCTCCCCCTGGAAGCGCAATGTCCGAACCCACCACGACCACCCCCGAACCCGATCCCGAGCCCTTCCGCATCGCCGACGAGGATCTCGGCGATCTGGCCAGCACGTTGGCCGCGACCATGGCCGAGGTCCGCCAGCACGGCGTCATCCTCGACCGCCTCGGCTCCGAACCCGACACCCCTCCCGATGCCGAACCGGGCGACAGCACCGATCCCGACGCCGCGGCCGCCGAAGCAACCCCGGACAGCGGTCCGGCCAGCGTGTTCATCCTCGCCCTGGGCGGCGAGAAGTACGCCACCGAGCTGGCCGCCCTCACCGACTGGGTCCACTACTTGCTCCTGCCCGTCTACGGCCGCGAGATCAGCACCACCCGCCCGTGGTGCGAACAGTGGCACGAGCACCCCGAAGCCGTCGCCCGCCTGCACGCCCTCTGGCTCGCCTGGCAGCAGCTCACCGACGCCGAGGCCGGCCTTGCCGGGCCCTCGGTCTGGCACCGCGACCACCTCGACCACGCCCTGGCCCAACTCCGCGCCCCCGACGGCCCCTTCGCCGCCTGCACCACCACCCCGGCCCGGCCCACCCACCGCGTCCTCGCCACCCCCGCCCCCGCAGCACCCGGTGGTGCCCTGTGACCGCGGCAGGCGACGAGCGGCTCGACCTCGCCCTGGACGGCCTCAAGCCCGCCGACCGCGCATCCGCGCAAGCCCAGGAGATCTTGTGGCCCGACGACTTCGACGTCCTGGCCCACTACCGCACCACACCCGACGGGTCGCACAGCTACGTCCTCGCACACGACCGCACCACGACCTGGGGCCCGCCCGGAGAACCCCAGCTCATCGCAATCAGGGCCGTCCGCGACCTCGACTCGGCCACCTTCACCCTGGAGCAGACCCGCCACGCCCAGGTGCCGTTCGCGCAGGCATGGCTGATCGAGCACGGCTGCCCGCCCGAACAGATCGCCCTGCCCGACGACTTCATGGCACCCGCCGACGAGCCCACCCGCCGCCTCGAGCAGAAGATCCGCGAAGGCCGACAGCGCTACGAGGTCCTGGAGACCCACACCCTGGACTACGACGGCCCGTGGGAGACCTGGACCATCGTCCGCGACACCCACGCGGCCGACAAGCCGGTCCGGGTCTTCCTCGAACAGTCCGACCGGGAGACGTTCACCTACACCCTGCGTGAAGGCGCCTTCGCCGACCACGGCGCCGCCTGGACGTGGCTGGGCAACCGCGACGGCCCACTGCCACCCCCGCCCGAAGAGCACACCGCCGCCCTGCGCACACGCGTCGCGCACGCCCGCTCCACCAGCGCCCCCCGCGCCACGGTCTGCGGCCTCGACACCCTCCCGTCGCAGTCCACCAGCCCAGTACGGCAGCCGGGGCCGGGGCGGTCACGATGAGCGCCCCCGACTTCCGTGTCGCCGGCCACACGGCTGCCGACCCGTCTACCGAGCAGATCCTCGCCGACCTGTTGGCGGCCGAGCTGAGCACCGTGGTCGACCACCACACCGACACCGCCAGCTATCTGCTGATGTACGACACAACGGCGACCTGGTACGACCCCAAACCGCAGATACGCACCGCTGCGGTCCACCGGTTCCCGGACCACGGGACGTTCGCCATGGAGACCGCTTCCCACACCGGGATCGCCTTCGCCCAGCGGTGGCTCGCCGACCGCGGCGCCCCGCTCGAAGCGGTCGGCGTCATCGGCAACGACCGCGCCCGGCCCGCGGACGCCGCCACGGGGCTCGTCGAGGACAAGATCCGCGCCGACTCGGGGCGGTACGACCTCATCCAGGTCTTCCACGAAGACCTCGACGACGCCTGCGACGCCTGGACGCTGGTCCGCGACACCGCCGCCACCCACGCACCGGTGCGGGTATTTCTCCAACAGGGCGATCTGGAGATGCGCACGTACACGCTCCGCGAAGGAGCCTTCCCCGACACGGAACCGGCTCTCGCGTGGCTGGCAGACCGAACCGAACCCCTCCCGCCCGCGCCGGAAGGCCCGCCGGTCCAGCGTGTCTCGGCAGCCCGCGCCCGCAGCGCGCCCGCAGCACCCGGCAGCCGCAGCCCCCACGCCGTGCCGCCGCCCAGCATTCAGCCGGTGAACCGGGGGCGGTCGCTGTGAGCCTGCCCCGCCGCGCCTTCGCCGCCCACCCCGACGCCCTCGCCGACCTGCGCAACCTGCCCGAACCCATCCGCGACCAGGCCCTGCTGCACCTGCAGGCCCTCGTCAACGGCGAACGCGTCGCCAAGCGCCTGGAGGGCCGGCTCGAAGGCTTCCACAAGGTCGTCCTCGGCATGGGCACCGACTGGGCCAGCCACCGCCTCGTCGTCCAGTTCCGGCCCGCACCAGACACCTCCCGGCACGAACGCGAGGTGTACCTGGTCGCCGCCGGCCCCCGCGCCGACTACGCGGTCTACCGCACCGCCCAGCACCGCACCGGCCGCACCCAGGCCCCGCCGCCCGACCCGGCGACCGCGGCCCGCATCCGCGCCGCCAACTCCCGCTCCCCCCACGCCGCCAGCCTCACCCCCAGCTCGCCGGCCGCCTCGGTCGCCTACAGCACCAGCACAACCGCCACTAGCCGAAAGGCCGTCCGATGACCACCGACCGCACCGAGCTGTCCCGTCCCGAGCTGGCCGACCTGCTCACGGGCGCCGCCCACAGCATCGCCGGGGTCCTGACCGCCGAGTACCCGACTCCGGCCGCCCGCTCCTATCTGCACCCTGTGCTCGGTGCACTGGCCGCCGGCCCCGTCGTGGTCGACGAGCTGACCGGCCGACTCGAAGGGTTCCTGGAAGAGCCGCTGCCCAGCACCCCGGCCGGGCTGTTCACGCTGGCCTCCTACGCCTCCGCCCTGGGATGGCTGACCGAATCCCTGGCGGAGCTGACCGACACCGTCGACCGGATCTGCACCCAGGTCGGCATCCCCGACGCGTCGCCCGATCCGGCCCTCGCCCCGCTGCTGCCCCCGGAGGACGGCACGGCGGAAACGGCGCAATCGGGCTTCGGTTTCAGCGTGCTGGAGCTGGCGGCTATCCGCGCCGCCGCCGAGTCCGCCGGGCTGACATCCAGCGAATACGTGGATGTGCTGTCGCAGTCGCTGCTGGCCGCGGCCCGGATCACCGATGCCTGCATGGAGATCGCCAGCGGCCTGGCCGAGGACGCGGCATACGTGCTGGCTGAAGCAGGCGGCCACCTGCGGATCGGCGAAGGGCCGGACAGCCTGCCGACGCTGGTGCGCACGTTGCTGACCCGGATGGAGGCGGCCCGGTGAACCCCCACGACCCCTCCGTCCGCCCCGGCGCGCACCTGGTCGCAGCCGAACTCGGTGTCGAAGACCCCTGGGAACTCAGCGACCGCCACCCGCTGCGCAGTCCCTTGGACATCGTGGGCAGGCTGGTAGCCACTGCCGCGCACGAGACCGACGACCTGCACGCCGACCTCACCCACGCCGCCCAGGCAGCAATCGAGAAACTCGAACCGATCGCCCAGGGCAAGGCCACGCAGATACGCGGTTCCTACGCGCTTCTGGGCTCCGCCGGCCCGCAGCTCGAACTCCTGGCGGCCCGCAGGGATACCGCCTACCAGCAGCTGGCCCGAGCAGTAGCCGGCTACCGGCTGCTGCTTCCCGAAGCCGCCGGCACAGCAGCCCAGGGGCTCGGCCCTGAACTGGAGCGAACGGCGGAAGACGCACCGGGCGGCAGCGACGACTGGGCCATCGCCGGCGATCGACAGATTCAGGCCCTACGCGCGGTTGACCGCGGCGGGCTGCGGTTGAAGCAAAGCGCGTTGTCCGAGCAGGACCGGTATCTCTCCGACGGCACCGGCGTCCTGGTCCCCATCTGGGCGCAGACTGTCGAGCGGATGCTCGCCGACGGCCTGCTCGACCTCGACACCACCACGACGCCCACGCAAGGGCAGCTGCTGTCGCTGACCGCGCGGGGCCAAGCAGCTCTGCAGCGTGTCGACGATGTCGCCGCCGCCCCCGGGCCCGCCACACATGACGTCGCCATCCCCACAGCGACAGCGGACAGTTCGAGCCACGCTGTCGATCCCCTCCCCAGCCACGAAGAGCTGCTCGCGCTGGAGGAGATCAAGCACGGCCGAGTGCTGCTGAAAGAGCTCGCCTTCCGGTCGGGGCTGCGCGTGGAGACCGGCTCGGGTGCGCGGATCGCCATCGCGACGGTGGAGGCGATGCAGGAGCGGGGCTGGATCGAGCGGGACGAGAGCACCTCGCTGAACTTCGGCCAGCAGCTCTCCCTTACCGGCTCCGGGGAGACGGCCTTCCGTGCCGCAAGCGCCCAGGACCCGCGCACCACCGCCGCCCTCAGCCGCAGCACCCCGAACGTCCTCCCCTCGCCCCCGGCACAACCCCCTGCTGCCGGCCCTGCCGGTCACACGAACCCGACCCGTTCCCGCTGACCAGAACGAAGGAAACACCCATGCCCACCACCGCCCTCCACGCCCGCCGCTTGGTCGAACACCGCTACGGCCGCGCGCTGGAGCACCTGCAGGGCGAGGTCGCCCAGCACCGCTGCGCCGATCCCCTCCTGCCGATCGTGCTGCGCCGCCTGACCGAACTGGAGCAGACCAGCGAGCAAGGCCGCGCAACCCGCCGCGCCTTGCACAGCACCGTGCAGAGGGCCGTCGCCGACGGCAGTTCCCCGGATGACCACCTGCGCCCCCACATCGCCGAACTCATGCGCCTGGAACAGCAGGAGCAGTCCCAGGCCGAAGCGCTGTGGGACCTCCTCGACGTCCGGCTGCTGCTCGACGAGCCCGCTGCATGCCGCCTCCCACCGTCACAGCGGCCCGGTCGCGCCGTCGAAGACCGGGACGTGATGGACGTCGCCCGTCAGGCTGCCGCTTGCCTGCCGCGCCTGACCCGCGACGCTCTGCGCCTGGCCTTGCGCGAGCGCGCCATCCACATCAGCAACCGCCGCCTCGGTGCCGTTCTCCAGCAGCTCCGCGCCGAGCGCGCCCGCTGACCAGCCACCTCCTTCTTTCGACCTTCCGGAGTACGCCATGTCCACCCTCGCCCATGTCGGCACCTCGCAGACCGGCGCCGCCCGCGCCCAGCGCGTCGAGGACGCGCTGTCCCTGATCTCACCGAAGTGGACCAACTGGGTCGTGCAGGCCCTGGCCCAGCAGCACCAGCCGATGCGGGTACGGGAGATCGCCCGTCAACTGCCCTTCGTCAGCGAGCAGCTCGTGGGCAAGCGGTTGGCCCAGATGCACTCCGACGGCCTCGTGACCCGCGGCGCAGGCTTCCGCGCCCCCTTCCAGCTCAGCGGATTCGGCACATCGCTGACCCCGGTCCACCAGGCCCTGTCCCTCTGGTCCCACGACCACTTCCACTTCTCGCCAGGCGGTGTGGCCGGTGCCGAGCGCGTCGAGGACGCGATGCGCCGGCTACACCTGCGTCACACGACCGCTGTGATCCAGGCCCTGGACGCCGGGCCCATGCGGTTCGTGCACCTGTCCGAAGCGGTCGGCCTGGATGACCCCTACACCCGCCAGCGCCTGGTCCGTCTCACCGACGACGGCCTGGTCACCCGCACCGGTCCCCGGCACGGCGACCCCTACATGCTCACCGCCGCCGGCCGCGCCCTGGGCCCCGTCTACGCCGCCATCGAGCACTGGATCGACCCCACCGCCTCAACCCGGCCCACCGCTCCCGTGGTTCCTGTGGTTACAGCCACCCGCACCCACCGCACGGACCCGCCCGGCCCCGACGGCATACGCACCGCAGCCGCCCTGCGCCGCAGCCCTGTCGCGCCGAGCGGCCTGTTCAGCCACGCCCACGTCCCGCAACCGCGGGTGCCGGCCACCATCACCGCGCAGTCCTCCCCCTCCCGCAACAGGTGACGCCCATGGATCCCAGAACCAGAACCGCCCTCCCGCCGAGCCCTGTCCCGCGCGTCGCTGCAGACGGCGCGCGGGCCCCACCCCACCCTGGCGCACGTCTTGATGAGCACGCAGCAGCCCGACGACCAGCCACTCCTGGTCAGCCCCGTCCACCTGGCAGGGGCCGGCGACACCGCGACCATCCGCGACCATCGACGACCCCCTCGATGACACCCGCGGCTGGGGCAAAGCCATCACCGACGGCGGGCTGTGCTTCACCAGCCCTCGTCTGGAGACGCACGCGGCCGTCAGGCGCCGCTGACCCGTCCGAGGAGCACCCCCATGCCGCACACCCCCTTCGATCCGTGGGCTGGCTACCTCGTCAGCCCCCGCTACCTCGCCGGATCCGACGGGACCGGCGACGCCGGCTTCGCTCCCGTCGCGCACTGGCCGCACCACCACTTCGAGGACGGCCCCTGCCAACTCCTGGTCACCTCGCCCGACGGACGCATCCGCATCGGCTGGTTCGGCGACGACTACGAACTGTGGAAGATCACCGCATCCCCAGACGCCGTCTCCGCACCCCGCTGGACCGCGACGTTCAACCACGTCACCCCGGCCGAGATCGTCGCCGGCCTCACCAGCGCCCTGGCCAATGGCTACGCCCAGGCCGAAGCCACCCGGAGCGAGGGCCGGTTCCTGGCCCACCGATCCATGTACTGGGGCGACGACATCCAGCCGCTGACCGAGGCCGGCTGGACCCGCGAGGCGGCCGAACGCGGCACCGTCGAAATCGTCGCCCCCGACGGGCAGGCCGGCGCATTCATCGACAACAGCCGCTACCGCAGCGACGACGAGGCCGTGACGCTGTGGGCCGGGCCCCCCGGCTGGGGCACGCGCGCCGAGGCAATCTTCAGCTCACGCACCCCCTCCCACCTGATCGCCGCCACCGCAGCCGCCATGACCGACCCCACCCCGGTGATCCGCGAAGGCCACACGATCAACCGGAGCATGGAGCACCTGATCACGCTCACCCCCCTCCACCCGCCCGCACCCGCAGCCCCGCGCACTCCCACACCACTGGACGTACGCCGCACCGCGGTCACCCAGGCCCTGCAGCGCGCCACCCGCAACCCGCAGACAGCAGCCGACCTCCGCGTCCGCGCCGCCCGCAGCCGCACCGGCATCCCGACCAGCCCCACGGACAACTCCCAGCACACTTCCCGGGTCAGCCCGCCGGCCACCCTGCAGAGCCCGGCTCACCGCCGCTGACACGGGCGGAAGCCACGGCCGATCAGCCCGCCGAAGAGCAGTGCCGCGAGTACCCGCGCCACTGCTCCGCCCTCACCCTGGCCACCGGAACCACCCGGCCAGGCCCCCACTCCGCAGCACCTGCAAGCGCCAAGGTCGGGCCGCTGACCCAAACCCCTTCAGATAAGAGGAGTTCATCCGTGTCCGACCCCGCAGTCTTCGACCAGGCCACCGCGATGATCGAAAAAGCTTGGGGACGCCCCATCGAGGACCTGGAGGCCCTCGCGCTCCAACGCCCGGTCCAGGACCCGATGCTGCGCGCAGCAATGCATATCCGCTCGGCACTCGTCGTCTCCTCCAACGCGGTCGTCGTGCATCAGGACCGCCTGCACGCCATGACCGGGCCCGGCCAGGTGCCGGCCTTCTACGACCTGGAACGGATCACCAGGGCGGCGGCGGATCTGCGAGTCGCCCAAGCCGAAAGCCAAGCCCGCCTGCAGGCCATCAGCTCCATCATCGACGCCCGCGAAGCCGCCCGGCCCGCAGATCGCACTCCGGCAATCCGCCTGGCCCAGGCCGCTGTCGCCCGCTCCGTGCAGGCACCCCGCACGCCGGGCTCGTCGCCCGGCCAGCCCTCCGCTTCGGCTCCTGTCGGACCGGTGGTGGCCGCCGACAAGCCCCGCCGGTAACCCCTGCACGGCTCAGAGACATCGCCGGAAGGAGGCCCAGCGCAGACGCCGGGTATCACGGTCGCGCACACGTTCGCCGCGCTGCGGCCGGCTGCCGCCAGGCCGAGAGCCGGACCCCGCCAGCGATGGTCCACCGCCTCAGCACGCGGTGGAGAAGCACTGCCCGACGATCAACGCCCCGGCGGTCCGCCCAGCCGCCACACACCACGGCGTCGACCCGCACCGTCCGAAGACCACGACCACCAGGAGGACTTCCCCGTGCCCATCGAACGCCCCGCCTCATGGGCTCCCGCCTACCCCGCGCTGCGCCAGCTCCTCGACGCCGCCATCGAGGCCGTCCGCACCACTCCGCGCCCCACCACGGACATCACCGCGCTGCGCCGCCTCCGCCGCGACCTCGTCCGGATGGACGACGGGCACCAGCCCTAACCCGACAGCCAGCTCGGATGGAGCCCGCACGCTGCCTTCCGGCTCATCCGCCAGGTCATCACCGCGGCTCCGCTCGGACACCCCGCCGCAGGCGCCGTGCTCCGGCTCGCCGCGGACATCGCAGACCAGAACGCAGCGGCCCGCACCGCCGCCACGTCCGCCAAGGAGACCTGAGACTCAGTCGGTTGTGTCGTCGCGGTCGGCGTCCCCGAACCGGGCGCCGATCACGCGGGCCAGCTCCTCCACCGTCATCTCCACGCGCCGCCCGTCAGCCGCACGGCGCTCCGCCACCATGTCCTCTTCCCGATCCGCCGGGGCGGAAAGGCCCACAGCCCACTGCCCGTCGGCGACCATCACGACGTCGCCGACCGTCCACGCCCGCCCGCTGCTGCGGATCTTGCGCTCCAGCCCGGCCCCGTGCCCGCGTCTACTGCCCTGCTCCACCATGCGCTTCCCCCTCCGGCCTCGTACGGCCGTGCGCCGCAACCCAGTTGGGACAACCGGCGACCCCGACCCATTCCCGGCAGCCGGTTCCCCCTGGACCGGGTGCAGTTCGCCCACGGCAGACGCGATCCCTCCGCGAAGCACTACGTACTTCGGCACACCGCATGTCAACGTACCGATGTCGGGAAAACCCGCAGGTCAACGAAGGGACAATCCCGTTTTGAACACCACCAGCAGCAACCCGCCCGCCCTCTCCCGCCCCGCCGTCGCGCAACACCCCTCCCTGGCCGGCGACGGCAGCGCGGAACCGGTCCTCAGCCTGATCAGCAAGCGCGGCTGGGCGCTGGTGGACACCCCGGAGGCCAACGTGCACTGCAGCAGCCCGGACGGGCGCGTCTACGTCGGCTGGCTACCGGAGGACCCCGCTGCGTGGCGGCGCGGCACCGTCTGGACCGTCCGGGCCACCCCCGCCGAGGCCGACGCGCAGCCCTGAGCGCAGGAGTTCGGCCCGGACGTGCCGAGCCGGGCCGTCGCCGGATTCCTCGAAGCACTGACCAGCCACGTCGACCGCTGATCCACCACCGGTCCGGCCCTGACCGGACCGCGCCTGCTCACCGCTGACCAACCACCACACCAACGACACCTTGTGCCCGTCCGAGCGCAGGCGCACCAGCTCCGGCAAGCCGCCTCACCCCGAGTGCCCCGGCCGCGCCTACAGCCAGGCGGTCTGCTCCTGCGGGCAATGGCAGATCCGGGAATCCGGCAAAGGAAACGAGTCCCGCCGCCGACACCTCACCACCCACCGGACAGCGGCGGGCCCGCTGCTGCGCGACGTTCTCCCCTCCAACATGCGCTGACGTTCCACCACGCCACTTCGACCCCCGCTTGCATCCCGCTTCTCGGAGGTTCTCGTGCCCCACGACCTGACCGTCGGCTACCTGCTCAGCCAACTCCAGGATCTCGACCCCACTCTCAAGATCCGCATCGCCGTCAACCCCGACTTCCCCTTCGCTCACTTCCTCGGCACAAACGTCGTCGTCAGCGACGGACTGGTGTACCTCGCCGAGGACGGGCAGGAGGGCTACCTCCCCACCGGAGTCAGCAACCTCCTGTCCTGGGCCTGACCCCCGACCGCCCCGGAGGAACACATCCCCATCCCACCCGACCGTTCCGGCAGCCTGCCGCTGCGCACCCTCGCCCTCCGGCCGATGCCGACCGGCACCGGCGGCGCACTCGTCCGCCGCATCTCCGGCTACCCCGGCGGACCCCTCGACGTGGTCTGGCTCCCGATGCCCGCCACCAGACTCCCCCTCGGCCGCATCCGCCTGATCTGGGAACCCGCCCCCCGAGCGGGCTGGACCGTCCACGCCCACCTAAGCCTTGCCACCGCCGAGGTACTGCTCGCCCGCTGGCCCGCCGCCGACGACGACTGGCCCGACCTGGTCCGCCCCACCCTCTACGAGGTCACCGGCCTGTGCCAGGCCCTCGCGGACGCAACCGCCGCCCTCGACCTGTCCAACCGGTTGGCCGACACCTGACGGACTCTCCGACCAGCACCTCAGAAGGCCGCCCCGTGCCCACCAGCAAGGGGCGGTCTCGCCGCTCAGCGCGATCCAAACCCGCAAAGTACGAGTGCTGCCGGAAGCTGCCTCGTCAGCTTCCGTACGGTTTAAGATCGGCCGCTTCGTCATGACCCAATTCGATCAGTCGGGTGCGCAGTGCCAGAAAGTTTTGATCGGCGCGACTTGCGCTAAGGGTTCGCAATGCATTAATAGCCACGCCTCGGATATGGTGCTGTTCCCAGGGCTCCCCACGACCTTGAAGCAGCAGGAGAATTCGAGTGCTGTCTCCAGGGATCGGGACGGTCGCGCAGCGGTCTGCGACCTCGATGGCATAGTCGATCGTCCCCTCAGTGAGAATGAGCGTGCGGACAGTGAGGGACGACCAGGTACTGTCGGTGAGGCCCGAGACGAAGGCCCATCGCCCGGTGCTGCGGAGTACCTGTATGGGTACTACGGCGCGGTTAGCGTCGAGTAGGGACCGCCAGAACTCGACCGCCAGGTCAAGCTGAGGTGTATCAGCGGAGCTGTTCTGCACCAGGAATGCCATCTCCTCGGCGGCGCTGCTCAGGACGGCGACATCATTGCGCAAGGCTGTGATGATTGAGTGGATGTCATAGCCTGGTTCGCCGTTAAGGGTCCCTGTGAGCAGGCTCGGCACTGCGTTCTCGGTGCCCCGGAGTGCCGCAGCAATGATGTCGTCGCGCAGATTCAGATGCAGCCACGGTGTGAAGGGTCGACCGTATTTGAGTGTGAGGTCTACGGTTGCTGGCCCGAGGTCGTCGTCACGGAACAGTGCGTCGGCTTTTCGGTCAAGCCAGTCTTGGGCGATGAGTTCCAGACGTGAGCGCTGCCAGGCCAGGATCGCCCGGTGCTCCATGCCGACCGGGCCGGTTATCCGGAGGAGGCTATCGAGGACTTCGAAGAACTGGGGTCGAATCGTGTTGAGGTTGCGGTATTCCCAGTGGGCGAGCGAAAGAGCGGCCTGCAGCCCGTGTCCGCGGGGAGAATTGATCGCCCGGTGGAGAGGGTCTTCGGCCGTCGAGCCGCCGGCGCCTGCTGGTGAACCAATGGGGGCCATTGCCCACGACCATGCGGTGTCGAGGTGCTCAGCGAAGGGCGCATTTTGATCGGCCAGTGCGGTGATCAAATCAACCACGGCCGTGTCGGCCTGTAGCCAATCGGGCTCCCAATCGAACCTGTCGTTGCCGAGAACCGCCGGTGTCCATCTCTCCGTCGTGGCGTAGCGGGCAGCCATGATGATCTTCCCGGTCCGGGAGAGGATTGCCCCTGCCTTTCCGGTGAGTGCGGTGAAGTAGTGCAGCACATAGAGGGGTTCACGCAGCGTCTCGACCACGGTTGCCGCATCTTCCGTCCAATCCTGTGGCTCTGCAGCAACGACACTTTCAAGGACAGTGGCAAGTTCGCGAGCGCCGGTCATTCTTCGGCTGCTGTCAGCATCAGGACGCCATCCGGCGACCAGGCGGGCGGCGTCGAGTACGGGCAGAGCCGCCAGTTCTGCTTGGCTGTGCGGCGATTGGCCCCAGGGCCCGTGTGGAGGCGCGAGCCTGCGGCCGAATGCCTCGGGGTCGATCTGGCCATGCAGCGCAGAAACCGCTGCGATCGGCCCCTCCCACCCTGTGAGCACCTGCTTAGGCAGGATCGCCGACCATCGCCAGGCTCGCCCCCAGTCTTCAGGCAGCAGGTCCGGATCGGCGGGTGGATCCGACGGTGATCCGAGCGCGTCGGCCCATACGGCAAGCTGGGCTGGGTCGGGGTTGGCGGCGATGACGGCGTCAACGAGATCCTGGTCATCGCCGGTGGGCGTTTGGCGCACAAGGCGGCGCGTCACGTGCTCGATCTTGTCTTCGACTGGGATGTCGTCGGCCACTGCCAGAACGCGGCACGTGAGTCGCTCGCCGGCCTTGCCGGGTATCTCGGTGACCCAGTCGAGCAGCCGCCGGCTCGGCACACCGAGTTCACGCGCTCGCGCCACCAGCAGCGCGAGGTAGTGAGAAACCACAACCAGGAAGTAACGGTCGTCCTCTGCCAGGCCCGTGGTCAGCCTGGCAATGTCCAGGGAAATCCATTCGGCGCCTTGCTGCTGCGCGGAATTCCGCAGCTTGGCCGCGACCATCCGGGTTCGCTTCTCGGCGTTGTCCGGCGTCATGCCGGATTCCAACTTATCCAGTAGTCGCCGGTAATAGTAGTCGTCACGGTCCGTAGGACCGCTGCTGAGCACGGCGTTGCCCACCCGTTCGACCACCGGGTCGGTGGGGTCGCACCGCTCGACGGCACTGGTCGCGAGGGATCGTACCGACCTGTTGTCGGGGTGCGCGGTTATGACATCGCCAACGATCCTGTTGCCAGCGGGCCCGAGTCCTACGGCCAGCACGAGAAACTGGAAACGGACATCTACTTGCCGCTCGACCGGTAGCCGTTTGGCGTCCGCGAGCAGCCGCTGTGCCAACGCGGCCACCGCTGCAGGCTTCGTGCGACCAAGCCCCACCAGGAGGCCCTCCACCGGCCACGCCGTCCCGGGTTCAGGCAGCGGTACAGCGCCGGCCTCATACAGTGGATCAAGCCAGGCTGGGTCAAGCAAACGGGCAAAGAACGACCGAAGATGGTGCGGGTTCGAAGCCAACTCCCGCAAACGGACGATCTGCTCAGGTCCCCGCCATGGTTCTACGGCCAGAGCACGAAGGGTCAGCACGATGGTGTCTGGTGGTGTGAACATACGGACGAACCAGGCGAGAGTCCGCTGATAGAATCCCGTGACTGATTCCAACGCCGTATTGCGATGCAATCCCTGGCTCGTAGCCCTACGAAGACGCTTGTACTCCAGGATAGGATCGAGGTCGCCGGGGAGGGGGTCGACACCAGACTTGTCACGAAGATAACCCAACAGTTTCGCTTCGTGGTATGAACTCCGGTCCTGCCTCTCCGCCGCTCTGCGCAACACCGCGCCGAAGGTGTTCAGCGACGCGGCGTTGTCGTTGTCTGGCTGACCTACCTCACTCTCGAACCGTTCCCAAGCTTCGATGACCACGGGCAGCCCCCCGGGAACGGGAGTACGACCTACGACCACCGCGTCCAGTGCCTCGCGCAGGTTGTACGCGGCACTCTCTGCGAAGCGTAGACCTGTCTCATCATGCAACGCCTGCGCGATCAGAACAGCGGCAGTCCGCAGCGCCGCCACGGCCTTCTCGCCCTGATCCGACAACTCGGCGACAACCCGCTCAACCACGTCTCCAGGCAAAGAGAGCAACGAACCGTCAGCGTCCTCATTCATCATCACAACGTAGACTGAAAGCTGCGGAGGATCGAACCGAAATCGACGACCACCGCTAGACCGTCCTGCCGGAGGACAGTCCGCTGCTCCGGGGGTGATCGTCGGCGACGCCATCGCCTCCGTGGAGAGCGGCGAGGCCGACTGGAAGGACGCAGTTTTCCACGCCGCTGTCATTGAGGGCGCGGACCTGCCCCGGCTGCGACTACCGGGGCCAACTCCCCAAGAACAGCGACCGCGGCTGACCACGACAACGGAGCGCCCACCGGAAGATCCGTGGCGCTCCGTCGCTGTTGCCGACCCTGCTCGGCTACTCCAGGTAGATGCCGGTGAAGCTCCCGTCGAAGCCCATGGCGGCCACGCCCTCCTCCACGCTGGCGTAGGTGGTGGTGTCTGGGAGGTGGGTCAGCGCCTCGAAGGCGGCGCGGGTGATCTCGGGTTCGTGCCACTCGTTGTTGCAGCGGCAGTGGATCCAGGTGTTGCGGCCCTGGTTGATCAGGAGCCAGTCTCGTCGCGCTCGGCAGGCCGTGCACATCACGGGGATGCCGCGCAGGGACAGCTCCTGTGGGTGGCGAATGTAGCGGTAGGCGCGGGGGCCGGTGGGAGCCTGGAGTTCGTGCTGGAGTTGCAGCAGCGGGTCGCTGCCGGCGGGAGCTGCAGGCGGAGCGGGCGGTGCCTCTGCGCGGTGGTCGTTGGTTCTGAGCACAAGCGTCATCTCCGTTTCTGCACCTGTCTTTTCATCCGTAACAGCAGGTGGAACCGGTTGTCCAGAGGATTCGGGCGGTCCGGCAGGCCCAATACGGGCCTGCCGGACCGGATTATCAGCGGCGGGGCAGGCGGTTTCGGGCGTCCGGAGTATCCGGACGGGGCGCAGGGGGCGGCGCACCGTGGACACCCGGTCGGCGAGCGGGAGGCACAGTGCGACCGGTGCTGCCCTTCGGGAGTGGAGAGGTGGGGCCAGGCTGTGCCGGGAGGTCGGCGAGGCGACGCAGGCGCCAGACCAGAACATCGTTCACGTTCTCCGCGGAGTCGAGTTCGCGCATGTCAACTGCCTGTTGGAGTAGGGCCTTGGGGTCGTAGCCAGCCTGTTCTGCCTGGGCGAGGGTGGCGGCCAGCGCGTCGTGCCGGGTCTCACTATCGGTGCGGGTGAGGTGGTGGGGCAGTACCGCCTGGATGGTGATCTCGTAGCTGCGGCGCTTGTCTTCGGGCAGGGTGCGGCCGTGGGTGTGCAGGGCCTGCAGGGGCACGGCGGCAGCCTTCCGGTAGGCGGCGCGCAGGTGCTCGGCGGTCTGGCGGGAGGCTTCGGCTTGCTGAGCGTGTCCGCGGGCGGAGTGCCAGCGGGCAGCGGCGATGGCGGCCAGGACCAGGGTGGACAGCAGCATCGCGGTGGCGCCGCCGTCCTCCCCGCGGCCCAGCGCCCCGCCGGCCTGGATGATGCCGCGGGCTGCGGAGCGCAGGGCGCGGGTGTCGGCTTGTTCGGCGCGGATGTGGCTGCGGGTGGCGCGTTCGAAGGAGCGCGCGGCGGCGGCCAACTCGGCGCGGGTGGCGGCCGGGGAGGTCTGGGCGACGGCGTCCAGGACTTCCCCTATCCCGACAAGCTGGGCTGCGGCCGCACTGTCGTCGTCGCTGCCCAGGGGAGCGATGGCACGCTCGGCGACTCCGGACGCGGCTCGGCGTCCCCGGGCGGGCGCCGACCAGGTGGTCCGAGCGCCGCCGGTTCGCTGCGACACGATCTGGTCCGGGGTGCCGCCGGCGAGGCGGTGTCGGACGCGGGGCAGGGAGAGGTCGGCGGCCAAGGTGGAGCCCGCGAACCAGATGGGTTCCCCCTTGGCGTTGCGGTCGCCGGGCAGGGCGACCGCGTAGCCGAGGACATCCCCGGAGGATCCGAGGGTGGGTTTGACACGCAGGCCCTTGTCCTTCAGCCGGGTGAAGAACTCGGCCTCGTCAGCGGCTCCGGCCAGGGCTTGGCGGACGGCCTCGCGCAGCGTCTCGCGCGGGGTCTCGTCCCGGCCGGTGCGTTCGGCCTTGAAGCGTTCCTGGCTGGTGGGGGCTTTGGCGGCGGTGCTGTCGCCCGGGTTGAGCTGCCGCAGGCCGTAGTCCCTTTCTATCTGGCGGGCCTCGGCCTGGGCTTTGCGCTTGTCGAACTTCAGGTCGGCGCGGCGGCCGTCCTGCCGTACGAGGGTGGCGGCGATGTGGATGTGGTCATCGGCGTGCCGGACCGCGACCCACCGGCAGGCGGCGGTGTCTCCCTCGGGGGCGATACCGACAGCCCGCACGATGCGGCGGGCGATGGTCACCCAGTCGTTGTCGTCGAGGTGCCGGTCGCCGGGGTCGGCGCGGACAGAGCAGTGCCAGAACGTCTTCTCCGGCGCCCGGTTACCGATCGCCTTGACTGGTTGATCGAGCTGGGCGGCGAGCTGGGCAATGGTGTGGTCGGGGTTGCGGCCGGGGTCGGGGGCATAGTCGTTCCAGGACGCGACCAGGTGCTGGTCGGTGTGCTCGTCGCGTTTGCCGGGACCGAACAGGTAGCGGACCAGCCCGTATGTGCTGCGGGTGCCGTACCGGATTTTGGGGATCACCGTCGCACCAGCCAGGCCACCGCGTCGTCCACGCCGTTCAGCGCGGTGTCGATGCGGTGCAGGAGCCTCCGCAGATCGGTGGCGGGCTGCCCGCCGGCGTTGAGGAAGTGGGCCACCTGGTTGAGGTTGTTGCCGACGGCGGCGAGCTGGCGGTTGGACTCCATCAGCTCCTGCACGCCGCGCCGGTAGTCGGCAACCGCGGCGGTGGGATTGGCGCTGGATGCGGCGGCGAGGGCGGCGGCTGCGGTGTAGCCGCCGGCTGAGAGGTCGGCGGCGTGCGCGGCTTGTTGGACAGCCGTCCACTCGTCGTCGCTGAAGCGAGGGCAGATCCGGTGCTGGCGCAGGCTGCTCTGGCGCAGTCGGCGGCGCGGCGCTGCGCGGACGGCAGCGCTCGACGGCGATGGTGACGGCGGTTGCTTCTCCCCCGCCGGCACCCCTGGGCCGCCCTCCCGTTCGGCAGCAGGCACCCCCGGGCCTGCTGCCGAACGAGAAGCCCCCGCCCCCTTCGGGGCGGAGGCGGGGTAAGGACTCCTTACCCCACAACTTGCTGCCCCACGGGCCGCTTTGACCTCACGCTCCTGTCCCGGGGCGGTGGCCGCCGGGTCGTTCGCGGTCACCGGCCCGGCTCCGCTTCCTGCTGGTGGACCTCGCGCAGGATGTCCTCGATGAAGTCCATCGCCAGGACCGGGTGGTGCAGGGTCCACGGGCGGCTGTGCCGGCCCTTCTGCACGATCCAGATGGCGTCCGCGACTGCTTCGGTGCGGTACAAGTGGCCTTCCCGAACCAGGACGGCCAGCCAGGTCTCCACCTCGGCGGAGGTGGCGGGGTTGGTGCGCATGATGGTGCTCTCCAGTCGGTCGAGGGAAGTCGGAAGGTGGCTGTCCGCGCGGGTGACCGGGCCGGGTTGTCCGGCCCGGTCACCCCATCCGGTGGTGCGGGGTCAGTCCCGGGACGTGGTGACCGGCTCGTCGCGCTGCTCGCGGAGCTGGGCCATCAGCGCGGTCAGCGTGTCGCTGGACAGCGGGATCCGCTGGCCCCGGATGGCCTGCGCGACGACCTGCCGGGTCAGCTTGTCCTGCGCTTTGACCGCTGACCGGGCGATCGCCAGCAGCTCCTCGGTGTCCGGGTCAGGGCGCCGGTCACCGGCTCTGCGGGGCTCGCGGTCACTGACCGGAGCAGGAATGACCTGCCGTTCAGAGACCGTCGGGCGACTGACCGGGCGGGTGCTGACCGGCTCGGTGGCGCCCGGTCGGTCACTGACCGCCGGGCCGCTGTCCGGCTGACCGCCCAGGTCAGCGGCCTGTTTTCCCCGGATGCCGGTGTCCCGATGGCCTGCCGCCGGGCGGCCGTCGTGCGCTGGGTCATCCGTCCCGGTCAGTGACCGGACCGGCGAGGTAGGCGGCTCACCGGTCACTCGGGTCGGGTCGGTTAGCGCGCTGACCGGCTGACCGGCACCAGCCCGAGGGGGGCGTGGTGACCGCTGACCGGCCTGATCGTGACCGTGCCGGTCAGCCCGGTCGGTGCGTTCGCTGCGGTTGTCCGGGCCGCGGGCGATGAGGATGTAGAGGTGTACCGCTCCGGCCAGGGCCAGCGGTGCGACGGTGGACAGGTAGGCGACCACCGTGTCGCCGAGCTGCAGCCCGCCGGCAGCGGCACCCTCCTGGTTGAGGCGGACCGCATGCAGCGCGTTGGCCCACACGCTGACCCCGGTGGCGGTGCCGACCAGCGTCCAGACGTAGAGGCGGGCGCGCAGCGGGGCGTTACGCAGGACCAGCAGGGCCCTGATGCCGTAGGCGATGAAGCCGTCGACGACCAGGGGGAAGAGCCAGCACAGGGCGGGTCGGATGTGGATGGCGATAGCCATCTGCATCAGGGCGCTGGCGGACAGGGCGCATCCGGCTCCGCCGAGGACGATGACGGCCAGGCGGTCCCAGCCGGTGACGAGCGCCGTCGTCGGCGCGTTGACGGGGTTCACGCCGCCGTCCCGAAGTCGTCGCGGTCCAAGCCGTTCTCGCCCGGCTCGGGCTCCGAGTTGGTGGGTTCCAGGTCGCGGTGGCGGAGGGCTCGGCGGGTTTCGCGGTAGCGCTTCAGCGCGGTCTCCTCGTCGATCTTCAGGATCCAGGCCAGGCGGCGGGCGGGTATGCCGTGGCGGTAGGCGGCGTGGATGACGGCCTGCCGTTCGGCGGCGGTGAGGTGGATGTCGCGGCCGGCGACGGCGGCGTTGACGCGGGAGTAGTCCAGGCGGCGTGGCAGCCGGGTGTGCATCGGGGCGCGCTCCTGTTCGGTGAGCCCGCCCCGGATGCCGTGGGTGTCGGCGTTCTCCAGGGCGGCGTCCAGGCAGGTCTGGCGGACCGGGCACTGGTGGCACAGGGCTTTGGCGGCGCGGATCTTGTCCATCTCGTCGGGCTCGGGGAAGAAGAGGTCGGGGTCGACGCGGTGGTAGTCGGTGGGCTGGCAGACGGCTTCGGACCGCCAGGTCTGGTCGCCGCGCGAGCGGTGGCGGGCGGGACCGTTCGTCGTGCTGGGCATGTGCGTGGGCTCCGATCGCCCTCCGCGCGCAGGTGGCGTCGGCGGAGGTGCTTGGTCGGCGGGTTTCATGCGGGCGGCGCGCTGGGGGCGGGCCCGGCGGGAGCGGCCTGGTGCGGGGTCAGGCGGCGCGGGCGCGTCTGCGGTCGATCAGGTCGAACTCGACCCGGGTGGTCATCTGGGTGAGCCTGCTGGCGACGCGGTCGCCGACGTGCGCGCGCAGGTCGCCGATCGCGAGGTTGGTGGTGATCAACGTCGGCAGCATGTGGTTGTACCGGCGATTGACCAGCCGGTAGGTGATCTCCTCGGTCCACTCGCTGGCTTTGGCCGCGCCGAGGTCGTCCAGGATCAGCAGCGGCACCCGGGCCACCGCCGCCAGCTCCCGCTCGGTGTCCACCCCGGTGCGGGGGCGCAGTTCGGCGTACAAGTCGGCCGCCGTCGTCGCCCGCCACCGCACCCCGACTCCTGCCCCGACCAGGGTCTTCACCGCCCCGTATGCCTGGTGCGTCTTGCCCGCGCCGACCACTCCGGCCATCAGCAGCGACGGCCCCGTCGCCACCTGCCGCCGCCCACCCAGGCCCGGGGCGACCGCCTGTGCGGCGACCTCCCGGCACCAGGCCAGGACCTGCGGGTGGTCGGCCACCGCGTCCCGGTAGCGCGGCACCATCGCGCCTCGCAGGGCCTCCAGTGGCGCGTACGGCTCCGGCTCGTCCGAGGCTGCGGCGGCTGTGGCTGCGGTCGGATCGATGTTCCGGGCGGCCAGGATCCGGGCGAGGCGGTCCAGGGTGCCTGCCCCGGCGAGGGTCTGCGGTTCGCGGGTTCGGGTGCGCATCACAGCTCCTCGGAGTAGGCGGTGGCGGCGTCGACGGGGTTGGTCCACGCGGTGTGAGCGGGCACGTTAGGCCGGAATCCCAGACGGGCCAAACCGGTGGCGGGAGCGTTCATCGCGTCGTTGACCAGGCTCGGCAGCCGCGAGGGGTGGCCCTGGATCTCGGCGAAGCGCCGCAGCCCGGCCCGTACGTGCTCCACCGCGATGCCCTCGGCGAGGAGCTTCTTGGCGATGCCGCCGAGGTGGCCGATCACGTCGCCGGGCGGGCGCTCCCGGCACGAAGCGACGTACTCGCCGATCAGCTCCTTCGCCGAGACGCTGGCCTCGTCGGGCGCATCGCGCCCCGTAGGGAAGAAAGATCCAGGATCGGAGATCCTAGATCCAGACCCCGAGGGTTCCCCGACCCTTCCGGGAGCCTTCCGGGAGGCTTCGGCGAATCCTGTCTGACCTGCGGTTTTCTCGGTTGCGTTGTGGTGGGTGCCGTCGGCGGTCCCGGCGGTGTCCTGGGCGGGCGCGGGGGCGGTCCGGGCGGGTGCCCGCCGGGTCGGCGTGGGCTGCTCGGGCGGTTCGGGGGTTCCGGGAAGGTTCTCCGAACCCTCCGGGAAGTCTCCGGGAGCCTTCGGGGAGTTCTCGGCTCGCTGAGTGCAAGGGCCCTTGCAGACCCCGCACCGCTGCGGCTCGCACTTCGGGCACGCGGGAAGCCGGGACTGGGAGGGGGTGTCGATCTTCTGGTGCTTGAACCAGGTCGGGTAGTGGAAGTAGCGCTTGCCGTCGCAGCCGGTGTACCGGCAGATCGCTCCGGCGTTCTCGAGTTGGGTGAGGTCGTCCTCGACCTGGACCGCGCCGTGCTCGGCGCGCAGAGGCCAGATGATGCCGAAGATGATGGCCGCGTTGTCGCGGTGGCGACCCCAATCGTCGGCCATGTTGGTCATGGCCAGGAAGGTGACCATGGCGGGGATGCTGACCTCGGCGAGCGTCTCGCTCGTCCAGGTCTCGGGCTTGATGGAGCGGATTCGCGGCACGTCAGCGGCCCCGGCCTGCCGCGACCAAGTCGCTGCGGGTGAGCGTGGCGGTGACCAGGTCGAAGGTGTGGGGCCTGGTCCAGTCGGCCTGCGGCCAGACGCGCAGGATCCAGCGGGCCGCGACCTTCGCGGTCGTCCGGCCCAGCTCCACCGGCTTCCCCGCCGCATCCCTTGCGACGGCGTGCGGGTCGGGCCAGGTCTGCGTCGGGTTGGTGAGGCTGACGCGCACGGCGGCCGCGCCGGGGATCATGTCGGCGAGCTGGGCGGCGAGGCGGCGCGGACGGTCGGCGTCCGGGCATGCCGGACTTCCGCTCGGCGTGGCGAGCATGCGATACTCCGTTGTTCGTAGGAGCGCGAGCGGCGGTCTCGTGTCAAGAAGCCCCGCCGCCCGCGAGATGTGAATCGGTGTCCTCTGGATGCCGGCCCGGCGCCTTGGAGTTGGTACCTCCTGGGCGCCGGTCTCGTCTTCGGCCCGTCACAGCCCCTTTGCGCGCATTCCCCCTCCTCTCCCTTCCCTCGTCGGTCCTTGATCGCTTGCGCGGCGACCAGAACCATAGGGCGAGCCCTCGCCACAAGTCCAGCGTCTTGGCACCCGCTCTCACCAGGCATGCAACACTGCTCTGGACGTCGAACAAGGGAAACGTACACCGCATTTGCGTCCCATCGTCAACTGTGATGTCGACATTCGAGGCAGACGGGCGCACACACGCAAACGGAGTGGATAGAATCTGGGCCATGACGGAGGGACGAAGATGACCGAGAAGCAGGAGCGGAGAAGCGTGGCGGACCTGCTCGACCGCCTCTTCCGCGAGGTGCACCCGGCCGGACGCGGGCCCTACACCTACGCGGAGGTGTCCCAGGGGATCCGGGAGGCCACGGGCTTCTCCATCACCGCGAGCGCCATCCAGCAGCTCCGGACGGGCAAGAACGAGAACCCGAAGATGGCCACCGTCCGCGCGCTGGCCGACTTCTTCGGCGTGACCCCCAGCTACTTCTTCGAGGAGGAGGCCGCCGAGCGGACGCTGGCCGAGATCGGCCTCGTCGCGGCGATGCGCGACGCGGACGTGCGCAGGGTCGCCCTACGGGCAAATGGGCTGAGCACCAGCAGCCTGCAGATGGTGACCACCGTGATCGACCAAGCCCGACGCCTGGAGGGAATCCCCGAGGACTCCGTCGACCATGGCTTGCTCGACGAGAACTGAGAACCGGCTGCCGCCCCTGATCGGCTCCGGCCCTGCCGCCACAACGACGACTTCTTCTGCTCGTCCTCCGCGCGGGCGTCTGGGAGCCTGCCTGGTCGACTCCCGCGCATCAGCATCCGCCCGGTAAAGGACCCCGGCGGCGAGCCGACCGACGTCTACTGGGACGCCATCGGCCGCATCATCCGCGAGGACCCGCCACCCAAGGGCCGCCGACGCTGAGATCGGCCAGCCCTTCACCCGCTGGTCGAGCACTAGCCGATCAGGCGCCGGCCCAGCCTGGGCCCTCGTCCATCAGCACGATCACGCGGAGCCGGTCGCTTCGCGCGGGCCGCAGGCTGACGGTGCGGACAGCGACTTCGCGCCCTCGGTGATAGGGCAGCTTGAGCCGACGCAGGGCACCGTCACCATGGTCGACCATTTCCCGTCGGTCCCAGATCCTCCGCGCGGCCGGGGACCCCGCGAGGATGTCCCGCTCCAGGCGCCGCAGAGCCTCGCTGTCCGGGTGGTTGGCTCGCTCGTACCGGAGCTGCCCGAGGTAGGGGCGCGCCCAGTCCTGCTCCCAGTCGACGAGTTGCTCGTGGGCCTCGGGGCTGAGAAACGTCCACCGCATCTGGTTGGCCTCACGCACCGCCCCGGGGAACCACAGTCGTGCGGCCTCATTGTGGCCGACCATGTTCCAGGCCACGTCAGTCACCACAGCGGGGTCGGGCGCCTGATTGTCGATGAACCGCTGGAGCACCTCGTCCATCTCCGCGGCCGCGTCCGCCTCCGGCACAGCGGCAAGCGCCGGCGGACGCCCCACAGCTCGCACGTAGAGCGCGTGTCGCTCCGCGCGGCTCAGCCGCAACGCCGCCGCGACACGGTCGAGGAAGTCGGCAGAGTAGCCGGCTTCCCTGCCCTGCTCCAGCGAGCCGTACCAACGCGCACTCACTCCGGCCAGCCGCGCCACGTCACTGTGCGTCAGGCCCTCGCCGCGTCGTCCGTGCAGAGGAAGGCCGGGGAAAGTCCGCGGGTCGGCGCGCCTGCGCCACGAACGCAGCAGCTCAGGCAGGGACTCACCCCCGGGATCGTCGTTGTCGCCCTGGCCGCCCCGGGAGTCCATGAAGTGAGACTAGATCGCGTGACCAGGTGATTTGGGTCACGACGCGCCCTGAGTAACCGTCAAAGGATCATGAAGCAATCGCTCGGCGTAGTCAGACATGACGGCGGGTCGACACTCCACCTGCACGTGTCGGCCACCGCAACCCCCCGTCCCCACAAGAGATCGCCGAAGGGACGTCGCGATGAACGCCCCACACGCCCCAAGTACCCCAGGTGGCACGCTTCGTGGGTTGATGACCTTCCGTAACTGGAACTGCGAGTTCCAGGAAGCGTGAGTGCCAGCTACCCCTTGGCATCCTCGTGCCATCACCACGAGCACGTCGATGCACAGCCCAGGCCGAGGGGGGACTGCTTTGCCTTTGCCGGAATCCGACGAGGGTGGAATACGCAAATGGTGTGAGGAACAGGTCGACCGCCTGCGACTTCCCCATCGCTTCAGTACGCGCGAATTGCGTGATGCCATCACAGCGCTTCGCGGCAAGCCCATCGTGCTGAAACCCTTGAAGACGCTCGGCGCCGTCGACGCACCATGCGGCATCCGGCTGGAGACGCCGACGGTCGACCTCCTCTTCTACGAGGAGGGCACGTCTGTCCACCACCAGCGGCACATCCTCACCCATGAGCTGTGCCACGTGTACTGCGACCATCCCGGCAGCCTGGAGGTCGACGCGGAAGCCGCGCGTGCCCTCGGGGTGAATCCCACGCTGGTGATGCGCATGTCGGGACGCACGAGCTATTCGACGGCCGACGAACTTGAAGCGGAAACGATGGCGACGATTATCCGTCAGCGCATCTACCGCGGACGAGAAACCCCTGCCCGCCAGCCCGGAAGAGGGTCGGACAGCTGGGACGCACTGTTCTCCCAACCCATCAAGAAAGGCCGGTTCCGCTCACGATGAACGCCGTTTTCCTTGGCATGGCCTGCCTGCTCGCGGCTGCTGCCGGCTACTGGGTCCTCGGCCGCGGTACGCCTCGGCCCACAGGCACCTGGGCCACGGGCGCGCTCCTCGGCTCGTTCGCCCTGGCCTTCGCCTCCTACTCGCCGCTGGTCGAGAACGCCGTCGAGACGGTCGTGCCGCACGTGGCCCGGCTACTGAGCAACTGCGCCTCGCTGGCCGCGGCCACCGCCGTCCTGGCGGTGTCCTTCCAGCTCAACCTCGAACCCGCCGAGGCCCGGCGCCGCATCCGGCTGCGCCTGGTCCTCTTCGCCGCCTCAGCTCTCGGGATGACGGTGCTGTTCGCCTACGAGCAGATGACCCACCGCTCACCGCAGGTGTACGCGCTCTACCTGCTCCTGTTCATCTCCTACCTCGGCTTCGCCATCGTCGACTTCGCCCAGCAGGCTGTGCGGCAGTCGCAATCGGCCCGCCGCAGCAGCGTCCGGATCGGCCTGCGCCTCGCAGCTGCCGGCTGCGCCTTCGCCCTGGTGTACACCGCGTACAAACTGACCGTCCTGGTCTCCCTGGGCCTCGGCTTCCACCTCATCCACGACCACACCGAATGCTCCTCGCTGGTCGCCACGCCCTGCGTCTTCAGCGTGACGTCCCCCGCCCTGGCGGTGCTGTTGATCTGCATCGGCCTGACGCTGCCCGCCGTGGTCTACCCCATCAGTCAGGCCCGCCGCCACCGCTGGGAGACGCGCTCCTTCGACGCTCTCGGCCCGCTCTGGCAGGACCTGTCAGCCGCCATGCCGGAGATCGTGCTGCCCGCCGCACCCCTCCAGGACAAGGCGGCCGACGCGGACTTCCTGCTCCAGCGGCGGGTCGTCGAGATCAGCGACGGGATCCTCGCCCTTCGCCCCTACCGCTCCCAGCAGGTCCTTGAGACCGTCCAACGAACCACCGGCGCTGGGCCGCAGGAGAAGGCCGCGATCGTCGAGGCCGCCATGGTGAAAGCAGCACTGGCAGCGAGGATGGCCGGCCGCCTCGCCGAGAACGTCGCCCCGCCGTCGGCGGAAGCCGCCTCCCGCAAGGACCTGCGCGGGGAGACCCAGTGGCTCCTCCAGGTAGCCGACGCCTACGCGCACCACTCTGCGCGTGTCGCCGACGACGACCAGACACCCGTTGGAGCCTGAGCACATGCCCGAACCCACTCACGACCCCTACGCCGCATACGCGGCCATGCGCTCCGCGTGCCCGGTCCAGGCCGTGCCCACCGGCTCGGGCGGGCACACCAGCTACCTGGTTCTCGGCTACGAGGAAGCCCGTCAGGCCCTGGCAGACCCGCAGCTGTCGAAAGACACCGCCGCCTTCTTCGCCGACAAAGGCTCACGCCGGCGACTCCACCCGGCGGTCGCACACAACATGCTGGCCACCGATCCGCCCCGGCACACCCGGCTCCGCAAGCTGGTGACCAAGGCGTTCACCACCGGCGCCATCGCACGCTTGCGCCCGTTCATCGCCCAGACGACCGATGGCCTGCTGGACCGGTGGCCCGTGGGCGAGCAAGTCGACCTCGTCGCCGACCTGGCCGTCCCCCTGCCGGTCATCGTGATCTGCGAACTGCTCGGCGTCCCAGAGTCCGATCGGCCCGACATCCGGCAATGGTCCGGTGAGCTGTTCGCCGCCGGAGAGCCCGACCTCATCGACGCGGCCTCGCACTCCTTGGCCGAGTACATGACCGGGCTCATCGCAGCCAAGCGCACACGGCCTGGCGACTCGCTCCTCGACCATCTCATCGCGGCACGCGATGGCGAAGACCACCTCAGCGAGGACGAGTTGGTCTCCCTGGCGGTGCTGTTGCTGGTCGCCGGCCACGAGACCACGACCAACTTCCTCGGCAACGCCGCCCTGGCGCTCCTCCAGCACCCCGCCGAGCTGGAACGCCTGCGCAGCAACCCGGAGCGCATCCCGGCCGCCCTCGACGAGCTGCTGCGCTTCGACTCACCTGTCAGCACAGCCACGTTCCGGTACACCACCAAGGCCCTCACGATCGGCGCCACCGAGATCCCGGCGGATGTCCCTGTGCTGGTCGCTCTCGGAGCCGCCAACCGCGACCCGCGGCGGTTCCCGGCACCGGACCTGCTCGACCTCGAGCGCGACGCCGCCGGCCATCTCGCCTTCGGCCACGGCATCCACCGCTGCGTCGGCGCCGCCCTCGCCAGAGCCGAAGCGGACATCGCCCTGCGAGGGATCCTGAGCCGCTTCCCCCAGCTCAGACTCGCCGTGCCGACCGACCAACTCGAGTGGCGCCGCACCCGCCTAGTGCGCGGACTGGTCTCCCTCCCTGTCAGGACTCGCTAGCTGGTCGGGCGTTACACCTCCACGTGCGCGCCGGTCCCTTCCGACTGCGGGTGGGGGTGTCCGACGCTGTCCCGGATCACCTTGTCGGCGATCCGCAGGGCCTTCGTCAACTGCGTGGCGCGGGGCTCTGGGAGGGTGCCGCTTCGCAGTGCGCACGCGCGGACGAGTTCGCGGGCCACTTGGGCCTGATGGGGCGTAACGAGGGCGGTGAAGCTGGGGTCGGCCAGGCATTCGCGGGCGACGTAGCCGTCGGTCGCCGTGACGGTCCTGCGGTGTAGTTCTTCGGCCATCTGGTGCGCCGCGTCGTCTTGGTGTGGGTCGAGCAGGTCGAGGATGGTGAGGCCGAGCCGGGTGTCGAACACGGTTGTGCCGCGCTCGGGTTGGTGCTTGATGTAGCCGTCGACCAGCGCGTCGAGGAGCGGGCTGACCGGGCGGAGTAGGGCACGGTTGCACATCACGCCGAGGCAGCCGGTGACAGCGCTCTCCCAGGGCTCGCCGGGAGCCGTCTCGGCGACGAGCGCGGCGGCGTCGGCAGGGTTGCGGTTGAGCGTCGCGAGGACGGCGACTTGGCGGCCGTCGAGCATCCGCTGCCCGACGCCCCGGTGCCCTTCGATGTGGGCCAGTGCCTCCGCCCAGCGGCCGGCGGTGGTCAGGGTGCGGGTCCCGTCGGCGAGGAGGACGCGCCACAGCCAGGCACGCACCTCGTGGCGGTCGGTGTCGCTGAGGGTGAGGTCGGCCGGCACGTGGACTCCCTCGAACTGAGCGCTGGTGCCGGTGGTGACGGCCTCGTAGAGCCTGAGCAGACGGTGGCGGCCGTCGTCCCGGTGGCCCGCACGGATCTGGAGTCTGGCGAGGTTCACCACGGGTTCGAGGGCGCGGATCGCGGTCATCGCGGGCAAGGGGGCGGCGTGGAGGTATGCGGCGGCGTGCTGGTGGCACATCTTCCGCGCGAGGTCGGGCATGGCGAGGTCGGAGGCGAGGAGCGCGGCTTGGTTGTAGACCGCGGAGGCCATGCCCTGGTCAGCGTTACTGGCTGCGGCGTCGGCGAGTTCGGCCAGGGCGTTCACGCGCTGTGGGAGGGGCAGGCATGCGGGCCGGAACCGGGAGATGAGCGGGAAGCGGGCTATGGGTCCGTTCGGGTCCATCAGGTCCCCCTCGGAGGTGAGGAAGGCGAGGAGTGCGCGGGGCCGGGTGGGGTGCCGGCCGGTCGGCGGGCACCCCACAGCCGGATGGTTACTGCCAGGTGACGAGGATGCGGTTCAGCGGTGTGTCGAGGACGAAGGTTCCGGGCCGTCGCTCGACCGCGGGGCCGTCGAGCGGCAGGATCTCGAACGTCGCCTCGCGGTCCCGGTACTCGCGGTCCCAGGTGCGGATGGCGTTGGCGACCTTGGCGGCCAGGTCGTCGCTGCCGGGGCCGTGGCCGATGACGCCGAACTCCCAGAGCCTGCCTCCCTCGGGGGTCGTCCGGTCGGAGAGGCGGCGGGCGAGGTAGGTGGCCGCGCCCTTCTCCACGGCGGCCGTGGCCGAGGGGTAGGGGTCGTCGGTGAGCACCGTGCCCTTGGCGGTCTGGGGGAAGAGCATCCGGATCAGGCCGCTGGGCAGGGAGCAGGAGACGAACAGCTCCATCCACTCGGGGCTCTCCATGGCGCGGACCGTCATCCCGGTCCACTCCTCGACGCGCGGCTGGTCCAGGACGCCGGCCAGGGAGTCGGCGTCGATTGCCAGGCCGGCCGGGGCCTGGAGTCGAACGGCGCCGTCCGCGCTGAGCGGGATGACGCGGCGGTCGTCGTCCGCGATGCCCCGGCGCAGCGGCATGAACGTGTTCATCTCCGAGCCGAGGGACACCCACCGGCCGTCGCGCCTCTCGTAGACGATGGAGCGCGAGACACTGCCCGTGAGGCGCTGCGGGGTGACGAGCCGTCCGCCGTCGGCGAGTTGGTCGAGCCAGGCGTGGGGGATGCCGTGCGCGCCGACGGTGGCGATGATCCTGTCGTACGGGGCGCCTTCGGCGTGGCCGAGGGCGCCGTCGCGGGTCACGGCCGTGACGTTGGTGACGCCGGCGGCGGTGAGGTGGGCGCGGGTGCCTTCGACCAGGTCGTCATCGACGTCGATGGTGGTGACGTGGCCGGTCGGCCCGACGAGGTGGCCGATCAGGGCGGCGTTGTAGCCGGTGCCGGCGCCGAGTTCGAGGATGCGCTCGCCGGGCTGGGCTTCGAGTTGGTCCAGCATGAGGGCGACGACGCCGGGTTGGGAGGCGCAGGAGATCGACGTGCCGTCGGTGTCGTACTTGATGTTGACCGGGCTGTTGGCGTAGGCGTCGGCCAGTGAGGCGTCGGGGACGAACGCGTGGCGGGGGACGGCGCGCAGGGCGGCTTCGACGGCGGGGATGCGGGCGTGGCCGCCGGCCCGGATCTGGTCCACCAGGGCGTTGCGGAGCTGTTCGGCGTCGGCCTGGAGTGTGTCGGTGTTCACCGCGCTGACGCTATCGGCCGCGGATCCCGGTCCTGCTGCTGGCGCGGTGATGTCACTCGATCCCATGACTGCCTTTCGTGCGATGTGGGACATGGCGTGCTGGACTTCGGATGGCAGACCGGCACGGTTGGCGTGGAAGATCACGTGGTGCGCGATGACGGCGCGTAGTCCGCGGGTCAGGCCGCCATGGGCGGCGAGGTAGGCGAGGGTCCTTCCGGCGCGCTCGAAGGCGGCGATCCATTCGGCGTGGCCGTCGAGCGGACCGCCCTCGCGGCACAGGCTGCGGGCCTCGGTGGTCATCAAGGTGCGCATCGCCGAAACGAGCGCGGCGGAGCGCTCGGGCGCGAGGAGGTCGGTCCCGGGGCGTAGCTCGGCGACCTTGGCCCACACATCGCCCTGCTCGAACCAGTGGAGGCCGCCGGCGCGCATCAGGCTGCTCATCAGCAGGACGGCGGTCTCGCTGCGCCCCAAGTGACCGGGTCCGGGTGGGTAGTTGAGGAGGCGGCGGCTGTCCTCGTGGAACAACCCGGACCCGTCCCCAAAGCAGTCCCGGCGGCAGCCACCGAAGCGCCGGCCGAGGAGGACCTCGACGCCGAACGCCTCCTACTCGCCGCCGCAACCGCCCACCCCGAAGACCTCGCCCACCTGAACTGGCTGCGCCCCGAGGACTTCCGCGTACCCCTGCACCAGGGCCTGTACCGGTGCCTGACCGCCATGGTCCGAAACGGCGACCCCATCGACCCCATCACCCTGCTGTGGAAAGCCCAGCAGCACGCCCTCCTGAACGGCACCGACCCCACCCACGTCCTGAACCTCCTCCGCCACCCCGCAGGCTCCGCCGAGCACTGGGCCGAACACCTCTACACCCGCGCCCTGCTCACCACCGCCCACACCGCCGCACACGAGATCACCGCCCTCACCCACAACCCCGCACACGCCCCCCACCACCTCATCCCCGCCGCCCGACGCGCCCTCGCCCCCCTCACCCGCATACGCACCCGCCGACGCGCACCCCCACCCACCACCGCGTCCCCGCCCGCCGCCGCTGCCGTGCCGCGTTCCCCAGCGCTGACCACCAGCACGCCCTCCCGCACCGCCCGATGACCGCTCACCGCCGAACGGACCGACGGACCGACGGAGGGAGAGAAGAAGCAGCCCCGCGCCCGAGAAGGTCGTGACGTGCACCCGCTCGCGCCGGGGCCCGCTGCCCCGGCGTATCGCCGTAACCCCACTGCGGCGGCGCCGAATTCCACAGAAAGGTCTCCTACTGGCCCCCACCGCTCCGGCAGCCGCCGGCGGCCACCGTCCCGGCCCGGGCCCGGCCAGCACGCAGTTTCCCGAAGTCGATTTCCACCTCGCCGACTTCGGCCCAGACGACCAGGTCAACCACGCCTTCGACGAACACATTGCGGCCGACCAGGACTACCTCGTTGCCCTCGCCGAGCATCACACCGCGGACGGGCACAGCTACTACGTTCTGTGCGACGAGTCCGCCACCTACGATCGCCCAGGGACGCCCGAGATCGTCGCGCTGCATCTTCGCCGGGACCGGGACAACAAGACGTTCGACTTCGAGTACATGCGGCTGCCGCTGCCCGCGATGGCGCAATCCTGGCTCGTCCACCGGGGCTGCCCGCCCGACGCCATCGGCCTCGACCCCGGCCTGGGCCCGCCGCCGGCGGACGAGGCCACCCGGTCGCTGGAGCAGCGCCTCGCCGGCGACGGCGACCACTTCGCCCTGGGCTACTCCTACACCAGCGACAACCCTGGCGACCGGGTGATCGTTGTGGCCCTGCGCGCCCTGGACGAGCCGGCGCCGTCGCCGTTCCGCGTTCTGGTCCACGAGATCGATGCCGAAACCTGGACGCACACCCTGCGCGAGGGCGGCTTCGACACGATGCACGAAGCCCTCCAGTGGTGCCGCGACCGTCTCGCCGACAGGGCCGGCCCCCTCCCGCCCGTCCGCCCAGCGGCAGTCAACCGCCCGGCCGGTGTGCCGAAGGCCCCCGACATACGTCCGCCCGGCCGCGCGCGCTGAGCACTCCCGGGCCCCGCACCGCCGAGTCCCGCACCCCAGGACACGGCCGGCACCGGCCACCCAAACTCCCCACGTCCCGAAGGAAACATCACGGAGGAATCCTGACCGCGCATCCCCTCGACTCCGTCAGCAACGTCAAGGCCAGCGCCGCGGCCGTGCACGAACTCGCCGGCCACCTCACCACAGTCGGCACCGATCAGCTCGCCCCACTCCTGGAACACCTCCTGCAGGACGGCGGCCTGCTCCACGCCGCCCATCGGCTTGTCGCCCGTGCCCGCACGGCGGTCGGACCCTGCCTCGACGAGCCTGACCCCGGCCAGGACTCCGCCCCCGCGGACACGCTCATGCACGCCCTGGCCAGGATCGACGAGGACCTGAAGGGCCTGACCGACTGCCGCAGGGAAGCGCTCGAAGCCCTGTCGGCGACCCGCACCCTCGTCGTCCCCTCGGCTGTCCACGAGGCGGCGTCGCCGGCAGACCGCGCAGCCCAGCCATTCGTGGCAATCCGGCACGCCAGCACCGGCGAGATCACCACTACCGGCTACAACGCCGCCGCCCGGCGGATCCTGCTCCAGGCCGGCTTCGAGGAGACTCCTGGCTGAGCCTGCCCGCCGACGGAAACCGGCACGGACCGCAGCCGCGGGCCTGCTCGGCAGCCGACGAGCTGCTCGCTGCCGGCAACCGCGTGCCTGCGGGCCGGGCACCCGGCCGGCCGGTGAACACAGGCGGCACGGCCCTTCTGGGCATGCCCCCACAGACCCGCGACAAGACCTCCCCGCCGAGGCCGCCCGCCGCGCCTGCATTGCCAATCCCGCCCGCACGCCGTCTCGTTGAAGGACGCTCGTTCTGACCACACCCGTACCGCCCGCCACTCCAGCGCGCACCAAAGGCGGCGAACTTCGGGCCAAGGTGGCCCGGCTACTGGCCGACCGGCCTGCGGACAAACTCACCATCGGGGACATGGCCAGGCAGCTGGGCCACTCCCACGGTGCGGTCCGCAACGCCGCCCTGACCCTGGCGAAACGCGGCGAAGCCGACCAGCACGGCACCGGACAGCCGCAGTTCCGCGCGAACGCGAAGACCGCCGCAGCCGCGCAAGCAGCAGTGATCAGCCCACCGGGAACCCACTCTCCCCGCGCCCAAACGGCCACGCCCCGCACCCGCGCTACCGCAGCGAACACGCCCCAGCAGGGCGGCCCGATCCGCCGCGCGGGCGGCCAGCTCTACCACCCCCGGGAACTGGCCGACCTGCCCGACGTCGAGGCGCTGAACCGTCTACGCGACGCCGACGTGCCTGTGCTGCTCTACGGTCCCCCGGGAACCGGCAGACGTCCCTGGTGGAGGCCGCGTTCCCCGACCTGATCACCGTCGCCGGCGACGGCGACACCACGGTCGGCGACCTGATCGGCGAGTACACGCAAGGAGACAGCGGGGGCTACACGTTCCAGTACGGTCCGCTGGTCGCCGCGATGACCGAGGGCCGGGCCCTGCTGATCGACGACGCCACCTTGATCTCGCCGAAGGTGCTGGCCGCTCTCTACCCGGCCATGGACGGGCGCCGCCAGATCCAGGTCAAGGCCCACAAGGGCGAGACCATCAAGGCCGAGCCGGGCTTCTACGTGGTGGCAGGCCACAACCCGGGCGTGCACGGCGCCGTTTTGACCGAGGCGCTCGCGAGCCGGTTCAGCGTGCAGGTCCAGGTCGGCACGGACTACGATCTCGCCTTGGCCCTGCGGATCGATGCCCGGGTGGTCCGTGTCGCCAGGCATCTCGCGAGGCAGGTGGAACTCGGCGAGACGGGCTGGGCACCGCAGCTGCGGGAGCTGCTCAGTTACCAGAAGACCGAGGCCGTCCTCGGTACCAGGGCCGCGCTCGCGAACTTGATCGGCATCGCTCCTGTGGAGGACCGCGACGCCGTCGCCGAGGCGGTCGGGAAGATTGTCGGCGTCGGCCAGGTCGCGCCCCTGACCCTGGGCCGGCAGTTGTCCGCTGCGAGCGCGTCGGCCGCCCGGCAGCACCCGGGCAGCGCCGGAGCTGGGCGCCGGAGCTCGCGATGAGCGCCCGTCACCACGTCCAGTCCTCCGCCGCCGCGCGCGAGGACGCCGTCGACCTCGCGCGCTGGGACGACGACGGAGCCCCGCCCCCACAGTCCCGCTCCTCCCCGGCCGCATGGCTGCGCGTAGGAGCCGAACTCGGCGACCGCCTCGTCGCCCTCTCCGGCCGCCAGGACCAGCTCGTCACCTGCCGCCCCGGCACCCGCAGCCGCGCACCAGCTGCCTACCTCCCCGGCTCGGCGGAGATCGAGTTCGACGCCGGCCTGTTCGCACCTCTCCAACCCCAGCAGGTCCGTCCCCGGATCGTGGGCGACGAGGAGCACTATCCCGCCGCCTGGGGAGTGCTCGTCCACGAGGCCGCACATGCCGCCCACTCCGTGTGGGAGCAACCGGCAGGCGCGGAACCCCAAGTTGTCGAGGCCGCGCTCCTGCTGGAGGAGAGCCGTGTCGAGAGCGCCCATCTGACCAGACGGCCCACCGATCGCACCTACCTGCGCACCAGTGCCCGCACCCTGATCATGCCCGACATCGCGAACCCCGCCTTCCACGGCGTCGAGCACGCTGCCGGCGTGGCGGCCCTGATACTCGGACGCCGGGACGCCGGCATCCTGGACGCCGGCGAGACCAAAGCCGTCGCCGATCTGTGCGAAAGGATCCTGGGCACCGACCTGTTGGCCACCCTCACCGGCATCTGGACCGCGGCCCACCGGTGCGCCGACCACGACGCCGCCACCATGCTCGCGCACGCACAGGACTGGTGCGACGCCCTCAACGCGGCTGCCCCCAAACTGCCCGCCGCGCCGCAAGACCTCACCGATCTGCTGTCCGGCGCCGTGGCGGTCGTCATGGACAACATGGCCGCCAACGACGCGGCCGACCTCGCCGCACACACCGCCGCCAGCGACGCCGCGGCCGCGCGGTCCCGGGCCAAGGCCCAAGACCGCGCCCAACAGGCCGACCGGCGACGCAAGGCCGCCGCCACCGCCACGTCGGTCTTCAACCCACACGGCACCACCGTCAGCCCCGACGGCACACCGGCGCCCTCCAGCAACCCGATCACCGGCCACCGCCAGCCCACCACCGCCGAGCAGAGCGCCGCCGCGCGCCTGAGCCGCGCCCTTCGCGCCGCCGCCTACCGCGAACGCACCGAGGAACGGACCACCAGCCCCACCCCGCCCGGCCGCCTCAACATGCGCCAAGCCCTCGCCCGCGACGCCCAGCGCGCCGCCGGCTCGATCCCCACAGCACAGCCCTTCACCCACACCCGCCGCCGCAACTCCCCCACCCCACCACTACGCGTAGGCATCGCCGTCGACGTCTCCAGCTCCATGAGCGCCGCGTGCAAACCCGTCGCATCCGCCGCCTGGATCGTGGCCCGCGCAGCCACCCTGACCGACCCCGACTCCCGCACCGCCACCATCGCCTACGACATGAACCTGACCGCACTGACCCGACCCACCCACCACGCACCAGACCGCGTGACAACGTTCAAAGCCAACGGCGGCAACCACAACCTCGGCAACGCCATCGACGCACTCGACCACGGCCTCGACCTCAGCCGCCCCGGCACCGGCCGCCTCCTCGTCATCGTCACCGACGCCCAGTACACCCGCGACGAAACCGCACGAGCCGTCACCCGCATCAAACACCTCACCACCGCCGGCTGCGCCGTACTCCAGCTCACCCTCACCCCGAACTCCCGCCACCTACCCGGGACCACCCCACTCCACCTGCCCCAGCCCTCCAACGCCACCGCCGCCATCGCCAAAGCCGCCACCGACGCCATCCGCAGAACACGCTAGAACGCCACACGACCACGATGAACAGACGCGGAAGCCCCCTATCCGGCAACGCCCCCTCCCCGAACCAACTCAAGTTCGAGTGACGGCGTGTTCACCTGCGGCAGACAACCCGCACCTCCCTCGACGGGACTTTGCGATCCAAGCCCCGTGTCCGACGCCGCGACGGCGTGCGGCACAGCTCATCGAGCCAAGCAGCCCGGCAGCCGCCGGACGACCCCCTGCACTCACTACCGGCAGACCCCTTCGCGCCACCCGCTGACCGCGCACCGCCAACAAACGGGAAGGGAGCATCGCCCGCGTAGTCGGCGTCGATGTCCGCGATCCCTACAACTGGCCGCCGGGACGGAGGGCGACCGCGGCTTCCGAGGTGTGCACCAGGAACGTCAGCGTCTCCTGGAAGTAGAGCTGCACGGACGTGGCGTCGTGGTTCAGGTAGCCGATCGAGAGGTCCTGCCCGATGCGCAGCTCGAAGTCGCCGCCCCGGGTGGCCAGCAGGAACGCTCCGTCGATCGCCGGCGCCCAAATGATGTCGCCCTCCAGCAGGCGCCGCAGGTGCTCGATCAGCGGGTAGCCGTGGTCGCTGGTCTCGCTCACCGCGGTGTATGAGTCCGCGCTCAGCACCAGCGAGTAGGCCCCGTCCACGCCCGCCAGGCGCAGCACGGTGACGGCCTGGGCGACCGCGTCCGGGTAGTCGCGGACGTCGGCGGGCAAGGTCAGCTCGGCGTTGGACGAGGCCGCCCGGATGCCCTCGATGCCGGCTGCCGGGTAACCCTCGAAGACCGCCAGGTCCTCGGCGAATGCCAACTGCTTGGCGGCGTCCTTCACCGGCTGCCAGTCGGCATCCTGAGCGCCGCGCTCCACGTCGTCCACCTGCGCCCGGTCCACCGTGAACGGCACTCGCAGCTCGATCACCGGCTGCGAGCGGCGAGCGTGCGCGATCACGCCGTCGGCGGGCGGCGCCAGCGGGTCCCGGTGACCGGTGGCGACCGCGGCCAGCTCGAGGCCGCCGGGCTCCGGCACATCCACGACCCGGCGCGCGGCCACGTGGCGCTTGAAGGTGCGGGTCGCCTCGGCCTCCAGGTCGGCCCAAGCCGAGGCGGAGATAGGGGCCAGCTCGCGGTGCAGATTGTTCACTGAAGGCTGCTCCTGTTCAGATTGCCGATGCAGAGACCGCCGTCGGCGGGCCGGGGAGCGCGATGCTTTCCGGCGAGGTGGTGGCCGCCGGGACCCTGGAGAGAGCCGGCATGTCATCCAGGAAGTCGGCCGATGGCGTGAAGAAAAGGGTGACAGTGACGGGCGTGGAGGAGCCCAGGATTCGGTCGCGGCTCGTCCCCGCCGTGCCCAGGAAGCTGTTGCGCAGCATCCGCGCGGAGAGGTCCGGGGTGCGGGCGCACCCGATGAAGTAAGTGCCGAACTTCGCCGCGGCCGGGGCTGCCGAACCGCATGTTGTCGCGGAGGATGTCATGCTCACCACCGTACGGATTGGTGTTCATGTTGAACGTCACGCGCGAACCGTCCGCGTGCGGCTCGATGCTGGTCTGCTCGGTGTGGCCGAGGATCCGCTCCTGCGTCTCGGCCGCGAGCATGTTCCAACCTTCCAGGTCGTGCAGGTACTTCTGGACGATCACATAGCTGCCGCCGGCGTGCTGCGGGGCCTCGGCGCCCACCACCACCGCATGCACGGCCCCTGCCCGGTAGGATTCTCGGTGCCGTCCACGAAGCCCGGCAGGTCCCGCGCATCGACGTACTTGAAGCCCCACTCCTCATCCTGCAGCGTCATCAAGCAGAGCAGCTGCAGGATGATCTCGGTGGCCCGGAGTGGCGAAACACAGGTCAGTCGCGTGGCGCGCAGGTGGTGGAACAGGTCGCCGGGAGGGGCCGAATGCTGGGCCCCAAGCGGGACGAACGGGTGCAGGCCAGCCAGGCGCGGTTTGGTCGAACAGAAGCTCCCAGGCGTCAGAACCCACCCGGGCCACCACGCCGCGTGGTCCGTCTCTGACTAGGAGTTGGTGGTTGTCGGAACCGGCGGGGCCGGGTGCGCAGAGGCGGGGGCCGGGACGATGCCGGTCTCGACGAGGCTGGTGGCCGTGTCGACCACCGTGTCGCGCAAGGGGCGCATGGTCCAACCGAGTTCATTGTGCGCTTTCTGCGCGCTGACACTCACGGGATGTCCGGCCAGGAACCGGACCTGCCGCATCTCGCTGTTGAACGGTGCCGCCAGCCGGATCAGCCAGGAAGGCATCTTGCCGGTCGGCACACGGAACCCGAGCCCGTCGAAGTTCTCGGCCAGGATGCGGGCGACCTCTTGCATCCAGGTATTGTCGCCTGCGCAGATGTAGCGGTTGCCGGCGGCGCCGGGCACCTCCATCGCCAGCCGGTGCGCCACGGCGAGGTCCCGCACGTCGACTACGGCGAGCCCGATGGGCGGCGAGGCGGGCACCTCTCGTGCGAGGAGCCGGCGGACCAGGTTCACCGACGTCCCGACCGGTGCGTGCCGGACCGGACCGAGCACGAACCCTGGGTTGACGACGACAAGTTCGAAGCCTCCCCCGTCCGGCAGGGTCGCCGCGAAGTCCCACGCGGCGCGTTCGGCGAGGGTTTTGCTCTTCTCGTACGCCGGAATCGCGTCCACCACTGACCAGTCGGCCTCGGTGAAGACCTTATGGTCATCAGGATGCCCGGAGGCGATAGCAGCCACAGACGACGTCAGCACTACGCGGCGGACCGTGCCGCTGTCCGCGGCGGCGCGCAGTACCCGCAGGGTGCCGTCGACGGCCGGGCGGATCACGTCGGCTTCGTCTTTCGGCATGGCAGCCGGGAAGGGCGAGGCGACGTGCAGGACAAAAGCGCAGCCCTCCATTGCCTCTGCCCATCCGGCGTCGGAGGACAGATCCGCCGGCATCACCTCCACGTCGCCGAGCTCGCGGAGACGGGCGGACTTCTCCGGATCGCCGGAATCCCTCACCGTGGTCCGCACGGAGTATCCGTGATCAAGCAGTTCCGTCACACAGTATCCGGCGACGAAACCGGATCCGCCGGTCACCAGAACGCGGTCCGCCATGACGACGGCCCCCTCACTGAGCAGAGTCCATACATTGATGTGAACACCGTACACATTGACATCCCGTGCGTCAACCGATCTCCAGCACTCAGGACATGCGGACGTCAATCCCCGGCCCGTCCAGGAACCTCATCAACCGAGGTACATGCAAGTCCGTCCACGATCATGCGGAAGGTGCGGTCGATCGCAGCATCCTGAACCTGCTGGGGCAGATGGCGAAGGGGGCCGTCGAGCAGGAGGACGGCGATGCCATGGACAGTGGCCCAGACCGCCACATCCGCCCCGGGACGTGCCCCGGACGGCATGCGCCCGGTGTCCACCAGGGCGTCGACCAGCGAGCCGAGCAGCTGGAACGCCTCGTCGCCGACCATGCCAGGATCGCCTTTGACAGGTGGCGGCTCGGCAGCAGTGCGACGGAATGCGGTGGCGAAGCAACCGGGTTCAGCGCGGGCGAACTCGACGTAGGCGCGGCATCCGGCCTTGAACCGCGCGACAGCGGTCTCTCCTGGATCGCTCCCTTGCGGCACCGCCGCCAGTGCAGCGCGCATCCGCTGGGCCAGCATGCTGAGCGCACGGTGCTTGACCTGCTCCAACAGGTCCTGCTGGCTCGCGAAATGGCGGTAGGCCGCGGCGGCCGACACCCGGGCCCGTCGGGCGGCCTCACGGAGCACGACGGCGTCGGGCCCGCCGCCGCGGGCGAGCTCGACACCAGCCTCCTCCAGAGCGCTTGCCAGGTTCCCGTGGTGGTACGACGCGCGGCGCCCATCGGCATTCATGAACCCATTCTGCCCCCAGCTGACAGTGTCGACATGAGGCGGCAGGTTCGTCCACGCCACACGGTGAGCATCGGTGACAGAAGCTACAAACCCACCCCGCGGAAGACCCGAATACGCCGCCGGCTACCGCTCCTGCCTTGGCACCCAAGCCCCCACGTTTCAGCGGCACGACCGCTCAGGCCGGCGAATGGACGCGCCCAACGGATGGACCCGGCTGACGGAACTGCCGTTCGCACAGTGATGTTCGCGCAGACGGGCGGCGAGGAAGCGAAGATGCGAGCTGGACAAGTCCGGTGACGGGTGGACAAGTGCGTAAAGCCTCTGGTGGTACGGGTGATCTTGTTCGTGAACCCGTCTGCCAGGGGCTTCATTCGTCTGTCACGCCGACTGCTCGACCACTGAGGCAAGTTGAAAGGAGCCGGTAACTTGAAACTTGAAGTAACCAGGGGTTATCGTCATGCGTGGTTCCTCTGGCCCGCAACGCACGTCCGGGCCGTCGCCGGCTCGGTCCTGCCTCGGTGTGCGCGAGCTGCGATGCCGTGCGTGAATCGGGGTTCATATGACCCGCGGTCCAGCAGGATTCATCAGCGGCGACAGATCCGGCTGCGCCCCTCTTACAAGGACACCCACACATGCGCATTGGCTTCGCGCTTCCTCAGTTCCACACCCAGGCGGACGAAATTGACCGGACGGCCGAGTTCGCTCGAACCGTCGAGGACGCCGGCGCGGACAGCCTCTGGGTCGGCGACCGCAATCTGGCGGCCGTGCGCCCGAAGATCGGCTACGGAGGCCAGGGCGACACCATCCCGGCCGAACTGAACGCCGCCGCGGACCCGTTCGTTCTGCTGAGTGTCGCGGCGAGCGCGACGCAGCGCGTCCTGCTCGGCTCTCACGTCCTGATCGCGCCGCTCTACCCGCCGGTCCAGCTCGGCCGCCTGCTCACGAGCATCGACCGGATCAGCAACGGGCGGCTGCTGCCGGGCTTCGGCATCGGCTGGTCCCCCGAGGAGTACGAGGCCACCGGCTACGAGTTCCACACCCGTGGCGCGCGCATGGAGGAGACGCTTGACGCGCTGGAAGCCATTTGGACCACCGACCCGGCCCAGTACCAGGGTCGCCACCTCTTCGTTCCCGCCCACCACGCACCGCTGAAGCCCATTCGCCGACCGCGGCCCCCGTTCTACCTCGGGGCGATGTCGGAGCCCGCGCTGCGCCGGGTAGGCCGGCGTGGCGACGGATGGCTGCCACTGTGCGTCGTGCCCAGTTGGCTGGACATCGACGGCCTGGTGGGGCAACGAGCCCTTGTCGACCAGAGCGCGCGCGAGGCTGGGCGTGACCCGTCCTCGATCGACACCGTGCTGCGGGTCAACGTGGACACCGGCACGTCGAACGAGACCGTGGCGGAAGCCCTCAAGGCCGTCCACGAGCACAGCGGCATCGACCACTTCATGGTGGACACTCTGTACGCGGTGCCGGACGTCGACGCGGCGATCTCCACCGCCGCCGAGATCGTCCGGCTCGCCAGGAAGGGCTGACCTCACCCGAACCGAGGTGTGACCCCCTCCGCTCTATCGGACGGGATCACACCTCGGTGCGGCGGGCGGCCGGACGTGGGCACCGGCGGAGCAGGCAAACGCCCCGCCCGCAGCTGAGCCCACGGCGGTGTCCGGGACCGCAGCGTTCGGCAAGTTCGAGCAGGTCCTGGCCGGCCAGGGTTCGTCACCGGCCTGGCCACGCTCGACGCGCCGCCCAATTTCCGGGCTGTCTGCTGACGGCTGTGGCCAGGACTTGCACTCCACAGCGACTCTCCTCGGCATAGTGGCCTCTGCCCCAGCGATCCTGTACGAGTCCAATGACGAGACGACTGTGCTCGAGCTGATTCGGCGATGTCCTTGAACTGGCCGAGGGCGAGCCGGTGACCTGGGCCGTAGACCTGAACGCGGGTGGCGCCGCAGTGCTGATCGCGCTCCTGACCGCCCACAGGCTAAAAATCCCTCGACATCCCCGGCCGGACAAGGTCGCCGTCGACCTGTGGATCTTCATCGCCCGCCGCTTCGACCTCGCTGCCAACCGCACCCGCGCGATCAACCGGCTGGCGCCCAACTCCTGGAATACTTCCCGCTTATGACTCGTCCGCCCCGGGGCGCCACCGCGACGGTCGAGGGGTCGGCTCAAGCACTGCCAGCCGGGCGTGGTCGCTCCTGGTCGGTCGCCGACAACCGGCGTAGGTGAGCCAGGTCGCCCACGAGGTGGGTCAAAGTGCGCTCGTCCTCCGGCCAGGGGACCGAGAGCAGGTTGGCGCGGAGCCCGGCGTAGCCGTGCAGGGCAGACCAGACCGCGAGGGCGTCGGCGAAGGCGTCGGCACTGTCGGACAGGCCGGCGTCGATGCAGCCCTGGATCCCGGACACGAGATTGTGGAACAGCCGCGCGCCGGACTGCGACTCCCACTGGAACGGCTTCGGCGTGCGCAGTCCGGGCTTCGGACTCGGTCCGAGCGTGGTCGTGAACAGCAGGGTGTAGAGCTGGGGTGAGTTCGTGGCGTAGCCCAGGTAGGCACGGCAGCCGGCAAGGAGCGATCCGACCGGGTCGGACTCCTCGGTCATGGCTCGATCGGTGATGTCCGCCATCTCGGTGAAGCCCCGGTCGGCGATGGCGTCGAGGATCTCCTCGCGGTCGGCGAAGTGGCTGTAGATCGAGGTGGTGGCGATTCCGACGTCGCGGGCGACGGCTCGCAGGGTGATGGCCTCGGGTCCGCCGGCCACGAGCAGCCGCGTGGCCGCGTCGAGGATGTCGCCGCGCAGTTTCGAGCCCTCGCCTCGCTTGTTGCGGGGCCGGTCCCCGCTGGGTGGGGTCCTGGTCACCGTCATTCGTGGTCGCCCTCCCTCATGTCGT
>NZ_FNIE01000025.1:0-32318 GCF_900103985.1 Actinacidiphila guanduensis
CAAAGTCCTGGCGACCAGGGCCTCGACCTGCTCGTCCGTGATCTTCCGCGGCGCCCCCGCACGCGGCCGGTCCACCAGACCCTCCACCCGGTCCGCGACGAACCGGGACCGCCACTTGCGCACCGTCTCCCTCGAGACACCCAGGTCATCCGCGACCTGCGCGTTCGACAGACCCTCCGCACACGCCAACACGATCCTCGACCGCAGCACCAGCGCCTGAGACGCCGACTGCTTCCGCAACCAGCCCCGCAACACCCTGCGTTCGTGATCGGACAACTCCAACAGCAACGGCTTCGGACCAGGCACCGACCCACCCTACAACCGCAAGCGAACTAATGACTCGGGACACTAGGTATTGGTGGGGCCAGTCGACGACGATCTCGTCAGCCTCAGGGAAACGGATCCTCGTTGCGAACACCGGCCGGGTGTCGCACAAAGTGACGTGATAGCCGAGGAATTTGCCGATCCGGACCAGCGCCGACGCGAAATCGGTCGCACCGAAGACGATCATCCGCGCGGTACGGGCGGAGGTCTCCACGAGGACCGTGAGTGGAGCGCCACAGTGAGAACCCTTCTCTCCGATCTCCAGGGTGCCGGTGCGGCCCTCCTCCAGGAAGGCACAGGCTTCGGCAGCGACGGTGCGGTCCAACGCGGGGTGACCGCCCAAGCCGCCTTCGTACGACCCATCAGGACGGACCAGAAGTGTCCGGCCCGCGGAACTGCACCGGACCCCTGACGATTCGTGCGACTGCCACTGCCTCCTTCCTGGCGGCGGCCGCCAGCGCGTCCTGACCCGATACGGCCTGGCCCGCCTCACCCACCTCGACCGCGCCACCGGACACGTGATACGCCGCTACGAACGCGCCCGGCCCGGCGAACTCGTCCACGTCGACATCAAAAACTCGGCAACATCCCCGACGACGGCGGCCACAAGATGCTCGGCCGCGCAGCAGGCGCCCGCAACCGCTCCGCCCACCGCGACCCCACCCGGCCCCGCACCACCGGCGGCCGCCCCAACCTCGGCTACTCCTACCTGCACACCGCCGTCGACGACCACTCCCGCCTCACCTACAGCGAGATCCTGCCCGACGAGAAGCAGCACACCGCCACCGCCTTCTGGACCCGCGCCCAGGCGTTCTTCACCCAGGCCGGGATCACCGTGGAGCGCGTCCTGACCGACAACGGCTCCTGCTACAAGTCCCGCGCCTGGCGCAACCTTCTGGCAGCGGCCGGGATCACCCACAAGCGAACCCGGCCCTACCGGCCCCAGACCAACGGCAAAGTCGAACGCTTCAACCGCACCCTCCTCGACGAATGGGCCTACGCCCGCCCCTACCGCACCGAAACCGAACGCCGCCAAGCCTTCCCACAATGGCTCCACACCTACAACCACCACCGCGGACACACCGCCCTCGGCGGCCAACCACCCGCCACCCGCGTCCCCAACCTCACAAGGCAATACACCTGATATGGAGGGCTTGTTCGTCAAGTGGGCGTGCTGAAGTGGCTCGATGTTCTGGCATCGGGCCTGTTCAGGGGCGTGTTGGGGGCCGGCGGGAGGCGGTGTGGGGAGGCGTGTTGGGCTCGACGCGCGGTCAGACTGATATCCGCGGGTTGGTTACCGCATGACCGGTTGTTCGTCGGGAGCGTTCCGCGGATCTAGGGTCGAGCGTGACCCGTGCCGGGTGCCCGGTCGGGCTGCTCATAGGTGTATCGCGGGTCGCTCCTCGCGCTGCCTGGCCTGCACCGGACTCCCGCCGGCGGCTTGTGTGGGGTTCGGGTCGGGGTCAGTGGTGGTTGTCCATCACGGCCAGGCTCCAGCACCAGCCGGCCAGCTCGCGGGCGACGGCCACCGCGGTCACGGTGGGACGTTTGCCGCGCGCGTCCAGACGCGCCCACCGCCGGTGCAGCCGACGGTTACCGCGCTCGGCCCGGTCCCGCACCGCCGGCGGCTGACCGTCTCGGCGGCTGACCGTCTCGGCGGCGGATCAGCTCGCGGCTGGGCCGATACGGCTTGCGGTGATGCCAGGCCGATTCCACCAGCAGCTGGCGGGCGTGGCTGTTGCCGGTCTTGGTGATCGGCCCCTGGACCCGGCGGCCGCCGCTGGAGTACTCGGCCGGGACGAGGCCGAGATATGCGCCGATGCTCGATCCGGTGAACCGGTGCCAGTCCGCGACCTCGACGCTCAGCCCGAACGCGGTCAGCGTGCCCACCCCGCGCAGGCAGCCCAGTCGGGCCACCACCGGCGCGAACGGCTCTGCCGCGGCCATCTCCTCGATCGCCCGGTCCAGCCTGTCCCTGCGAGCCCGCACGCTCAGGACCGCATCGAAGGCCTCGTCGAAGGCCAGCCGCACCCCGACCCGCTCAAAGGACAGCGAACGCAGCCAGCTCTCGTGTTCTGCCGTCCACGCCGATCCCTCCCACAGCAGGCCCTGGCGCAGCAGCAGCTTGGAAAGCCGGTGCCGGGCCCGCATCAAGTCCCCCCGCGCGTCCTCACGCGTGCGCACCAGATCCCGGGCGGCCTCCTCGGCCTCGGTGGGCACCCGCACTGCGGGCAACTCGCCGATCCGCAGCAGTCGCGCGAGGCACTCGGCGTCCCGGCGATCGGTCTTCACCCGATCCCCCGGCGGTCGCTCGATCTTCGACGGTGCGACCCCCACGCACCGCACCCCCGCTCCCGTTCATGCTCTGGCCAGCCCGAACCCGGTCGGACCGGCCTCATAGGTCACCGCCACCGGGCCGTCCAGCGTCAACACCCACGCCAGCACAGCATCGGTCTTCGGCGACAGCCGCAACGACCGGACCTCACCCGACAGGGCATCAATCACACACGCAACAATCGACCGCGCGTGAACGTCCAACCCCACACACGTACGCTCGAACAGCACCGGCGCCTCCCGTAATTGCGGCTCTGCCGTCACACCACAATGTGACGGCAACCCGCGCCAACTTACGAGCGAGGCGCCGGCCCTCCATACGGTCTGGGAGCGGGTTCTCCTGGGCGTAGTTGCGGAGGCGGAACTCAAGAGGGTCCATGCCGATGGAGTGGGCGACTTCGTCGATCGCCGGTTCCAGGGCAAAGTTGCCCTGTCCTTCGGCCGGCGCACGCATGGAGCCTGGACAGGGAATGTTCAGCCGGGCCTGCCGGTCGCGAGTCAGCAGGTTGGGACAGCCGTAGGAGACGGCGGAACCGAGGGAGAGGGCTCCCAGTCGTCGTCGTCCATCGCGACGGAGGAGATGCTGCGATGCTCGATGGCGACGAGCTGCCCGTCGCGGGTGGCGGCCATCTTGATCTGCTGGACACTGTCGGGCCGGTGTCCGACAGAAGTGAACATCTGGGGGCGGGTCAGGATCAGCTTGACTGGGCGGTTGACCTCACGGGCCGCGAGCACCGTCAGGATCGTGTGGGACCACACTCGCAGTCCGGCTCCGAAGCCGCCTCCGACGAACGGGACGAGGATCCGAATCCCACTCTCGGCGACCTGGAAGATTTTGGCAAGTGAGGTGCGGACGTTGGGCGGCCACTGAGTGGAGTCATGGATCGTCAAGGCGTCACCATGCCAGGAGGCGATGGTCGTCATCAGGCCGAGGGAATTGTTACCGTGGCCGTGGGCGTCAGCCCACGGAGATCGCTGCCCCGACGGGCGCCGCCAGGAGGCCGCGGAACGTGTGTGCGATTGGACAGAGGCGGCGGGCTTCACCACACCTCATATGCCCGGAGGCTGCCCACACTCCGCTGTCCGACGCGGGAAGAACACCGAGCGGGGGCCGGACACTGCCAGGAGCACGCGAAGCGTGTGCAGGCTTGCAGTCAATGCTGCGGCGCCCGGCGCCAGACGATCGTCTGGATTCGCTCGCCCGGCTCATTCACGGGGGACAGGCTGAGGAGATCCCCCTCCAGCTTGATCCTGCGAACCTGGGCGTCCCCGATCCAATTGGGGAACAGGCTGACAGTGACGTGGTGCTGCAGCGTCCCCTTCTCCTCATCAACGGAAAACGGGCCAGAGTAGGCGAGGTAGCCGCCCGCAGCGGCCCTCAGCTCCTCGTCGCTGCCGATGAGCCAGTCGTCGGAGGCATACGCCGGCCGCCCCTGAGCCATCATCTGGGCAGACATGTAACCGTCGGGAGAGTAGATGATGAAGCCGTCCGCGTTCGGGCCCAGCGGAGCGCGTACCTCCCCGTCCGGTTCCTCGATCGTGTAGGACGCCAGGCGCCATGCGCCGATGATCCGTTCTCTGTACGTCTGCATGAGACCTCCTTGAGATGGGCCGGTGATCGCCGCCTCCGCAGTTTAAGCACTGACAAGGGAGATGTATGTCGTCGAGGACACAATTGACACGCAAACCGAGCCATGACGGCGCGTCAATTTGTCAGCAGAGGACACCCAGTCCAGACCAGTGCTTGAGTGGGTTGCCGCTCCAGCTACAGGTGTACGGCTGAGTGTAGGGATGACAGGGGTGAGTCGGCCACGAGGCGCGGCATACGGGTGCGCATGCGGACGTACCACTGATGCAACTCTCCTTCCCGCGCAGCGGTCCTCGGGTCTGCAGAGGCCGCTCCTCGGGTCTGCCGAGGCATCGCATCGTCACTGCTGCCCGCCTTCGGCATCGACGGGTCGAGCGGGTTGATCAGCGGTCCCTGTACGTGGCCGTCTCCGGGAGCATCCACCGCGCCGCCCACTCGTCCACCCCGGCGACGAGCGCCGCGGGCGCCACGGCGTGTCGATGTTCACGACCCACCCATCTCGTCGGCTGCGTAGGCGAGCACCGTCGCGAGGATGTCGCCGTCCCGCTCGGGCCCCCGGGGGCTGGCCCTCCCTCCATGGTCAGGACCAGCCCCCTTGGCATACTGAGGAGAGACCGCCAGAAGACCGGCCAGCTTCTCGTGCTCACGACGCCGAGCGGTACCAACGTGTCCTCCGTCCCCTTCTCAGGAAGCCGGCGGGATGTTGTGGTTGACGCGAAAGACGTTGTCCGGGTCGTAGCGGCGCTTCAGGACACTCAGCCGGGCGTAGCGGTCGGCGCCGTAGTGGCGGCGAACGTCGGCCGGCGTGGTGGCGTCGTCCGGACCGACGAAGTTCGTGACGTTCCGGTCATCCGCCCAGGGCGACAGCGCGTGGACGTAGGACTTGAGGTGCTCCTCCATCGGGGCCACCTCGTCCGGCCCCCCGACGCCGAAGGCGAAGGTGACGAAGGGCAGTCCGCGCGAGGCGACCGCATTCGGCACAGCCGGTTCCTCGTCGAGAGCGCCACCCAGCGCGCGCAGCTCCACCGTCACCAGTGGGCAGTCGGACTCCGGGCCGGTGAGTTCGGTGAACGCGGCGAGCGTGTCCGCCCCGAAGGTCCTCAATCCGAGGCTGCCCTCGACGTAGGGCAGCGGCGCTGGCGGGTCCAGGTGGATCTCGCCGAGCTGCTCGTAGGGCCGCTCCGCGAGGGTGTCGAGGAGTGGCGTGGCAGCGGCCCGCAGCGGCGCGATGAGGGCGGCACCCTGCGCGGCGTCCCCGAGGTGGGCGAAACGCACATGGAGCACGAACGCTCCTCGCAACGGCTCGGGCAGCGTGGGCAGTTCAGGCAGGCGCTGGACGGCCACCGATGTGGTGGACTCCCGTCCGAGCTCTTCCTGCCAGGTGCGCCACAGGGACAGGACGTGTTTGGCCCGCTCCCCTGGAAGCCATAGGCCGCCGCCGTAGAAACGGGTGACAGGCAGAGCACCGAACTCGATCGCGGTAACGACCGCGAAGTTGCCCTTGCCGCCGAGCAGAGCCCAGTACAAGTCGGGGTCGTTCTCCGGTGTGACGGTCCGCGCAGTGCCGTCAGCCATGATGACGTCCATCGAGCGGACGTGGTCGGCGGCATAGCCTGCGCTACGGCCGAGCAGAGGACTCAGGCCGCCGCCGAGGGTGTAACCGACCACGCCGACGCCGGGCGCCGAGCCGGCCAGTGGAGCCAGGCCGTGCCGCGCGGCGATCGGGAGCACCTCGCTCCACCGCACCCCGGCACCGACCCGCACGGTGCGGGCCTCGGGGTTCACCGCTATCCCCGACAGGCGGTGAGTGGTGATCAACAGTGTCCGGTCCGCATCGGGCAACACCATCTGGTGTCCACGGTTCTTGATGGCAACTGGCATACCGTGATCGGCGGCGAACCGGACAGCCGCAGCCACGTCACCGGCGTCCGTGGCACCCACCACCAGGACGGGACGTAGCGTTCGCAGCAGGTTGTAGGCGGTGCACTCCTCCACGAACCCGTGATCGCCGGGAAGGAGCACCGGTCCCCTGACCCGCCCCTGCAGTTCGGTCACCCCGGTACGGAACTCAGACCCGGAAAACTCGTGGGACAGGTCGCTCATCAGTCACTTTCCGCTTTCTCTAGGGGTCTCCCCGGCGGTCAGGGTCCGCCCGGGCCGTCCATCGGGATCTGTCGTCCATACCAACGGGAGACACAATCAATCAACCGGCAGGGAACCCAGGCGGTTCACCGCGAGGACCTGGGTGAATTGAATGCTTGACACCTCGCCGCGGGCAGACGCTGAGGCAACCTGGGGGCTCCGCCGCGATGTCGGTGTGCGCGCCCGTGGCACGACGGACAGACCCACTGACATGCGAATAGTAACCCGCCTCGTCCTCCCACTGTCACGTGTCCATCTCAGTCGTGACGACTCTTCCCCTCTGGACCCCCTTCCCTGCCCCATCCCATCGCCGCGTCGCGCGCCAACAGGCGCCTAGGCGGGACATCGAGCTGTGCTCGCCACCGAGTCGCATCCCCGCCGCTCGAGTGTGCACTGGCCGGGTTAGCCTGCAGGAAGTCCACTCACTGCTTCCGAGAGGAACCCCGTGTCCAGTCCCATCCCTCCCGCCCTCGCCGAACTGACGGAGATCAAGGCCTATGTCGAACAGGTCACCGAGGTGCCCGTGCCCGTGAGGGAGGCCATGGGCGTGGCGTGGACCCGGTTCGGCTCGGTGCTGGCTTTGGCCGTGCGGCAGGACACCACCCAGTTCTACAACCGAGCCGGCGGCTTCGGCGCCACCGCGCCGATCACTGCGGAGCAGGTGGGACGGTCTGTGAGTTCTTCCGCGACCAGGGTGTCCGAACGGCGGGACTCGCCGTCGCCCCGGCGCTGCGCCCGCCGGAGTGGCCGGCGATCGTGGAGCATGAACGTCTCACCGAAGGCACCCGCTGGTTGAAGCTCGGGTGTGCGGTAGAGACGGCCGTGAAGGCCGCTGACAGCTTGGCTGCACTGACCTCGGACTTGCGTGTCGGAACGGTCGCCCCCAACCAGGCGTTGGAGTGGGGCACTGTCATGATGTCCGCGTTCGGATTTACGAGTGCGGGCAAAGCGGAGTTGGTGGCAGCGCGCGTCGGGCTCCCGAACTTTCGCCAGTATGCGGTGTGGGAAGGCCAACGGATGGTTGCGGTCGCCGCCCTGTACTTCAATGGGGAGTGCGCCAACCTGATGAGTGCCGGGACACTCCCCGAAGCACGCGGCCGAGGCGCCCAGACGGCGCTGCTCGCGGCGCGGATCCGAGATGCCGCGGCGGCCGGATGCCGCTGGGTCGTCGCGGAAACTGGAGCGGAAGCCCCAGGTGAGCCCAACACATCGTTGCGCAACATGATGCGCGCCGGCTTCGAGCTGCTCTACGAGCGGGTCACATGGTCCTGGCACGCGTAGCCGCTACCTGCTCGCTCGCCGGGTGACTGCGGTTTCGGAGCGGTGCGATCATGGGTGCTCACCGTCGCTGACGGTGCTCCGTGACGCGGCGTCAGGGCCGCGTGAAACGCGTGAAGTGCGCGACGGTACGGAACCCGAGCGAGATGTAGAGAGGCCTCCCCTCCGCCGACGGGGAGAGGAACGCCGTGCGTGCCCCTCGTGTGTAGCCGTCGTTGAGGAGAGCACGAGTCGTCGCACGGCCGAAGCCGCGGCGGCGGAACCGCGGTGGCGTTGCGACGTTGAACACCCCGAGGTATCCGTCGGCGGTCTTGGTGAAGCCGGTGGCAACCACCTGACCTGCCTGCTCCGCCACGTGGGCGCTGATCCCTTCGGCGTCCAGCACGTGGGGCGAGGACACCGCAGCAAGCACGCTCGGATCTGTTTCGAACCCTTCGGCAAGCGCGCGCAGGTAGAGCTCGGACTCGTCCCCGGGAACCCGGCGTACCCGCCAGGGGGCGCGGACGCGCTCACGTCGTTCAGGGTGAGCGTCATGACCTCGTAGGTGGTTTCCGCGGTAAGGCCGCGCTCGGCAGCAACGGCCCGGATCTCCGAAGTCGGCTCAGCCCGTAGCTGGATGCTCCATGGCCCGGACGCCTTCCCCGCAGCAGATACGGCGAGACCGGCCAGGTCGTCGGGATCAGGAGCATCGGACACGTCGAAGACCCCGTTCAGCGACGGTATCGGGGACCCGGTGAGTGCCAGCAGCGCCCCCCCTCGGACTCCATTCCACAAGCCCTTCAGGGATGGCGGCAACGATCATCTCCTGCGTCCGCACCCAGGCATTTCCCACCAGACAGGCTGGCTCACGCATGTTCATGAGGTCACTATAAGCATGTCACCACGACACCCGGACGAGGGGATGTTTGTGACAAGTCCCAGGGCACATGTCACTCTCGCTCCACCACGACTGTCGGCTCCGGCCCGACGAAGAGCCGGTCCTCATCGACGAGGCGGTTACTGCAGGACACTCATCACCTGCAGTCGACCGATGGCGTCGGCCGTCCACAAAGAACTGTCCCAGACCGCGGTGAACCGCTTGACCAACCCGCCCTCGTCGACGACGAGGGCGGTATTGCCTCGCGGGGCCGCGGACGGACCCACCCATTCGTAGCCACCGCCCCACGCGCCGCCGACGACGTGCCGCAGCGCCGATCCTGCTCCGTAGGGCAACTGTCCCAATGCCGAAGCCCAGTAGGCTTCGAGCGACACGCGCCCGCCGATGCACACGTGCAAGGCCAGGTCCTCGAAGACAACGTCAGGGTGGACCAAGGAGGCAGCCAGCGAGACGTCCCCAGAGCTGAGCGCCCCACTGAGTTTCTGGACAGTGGTACGGATCGCCGTTTCTGCCCTCTCTCCGACCTTCTCCTCCCCGAAGTCCGTTGGGAACTGCGCGGCCGGCGTTCGCTGCTCCTGGATTCCGGCCAAAGTGAAGGCCCGACCGTCCCAGTAGTCAATCCAGCGCACGATCTTGCCGTTCCGGAAATCAACGGCGCCCAGAGGACGGATCTCATGGCCGAACAGTTCGGGGGTGTCGGTGAAGCATACGAGCGCACTCCTCGTGTCGCCCAGAATGCGGGTGGGGTAGGACGCGGCCGAACTGGGCCAAGTGGGCATCAGCTGCGCAAACAGGTCGTAGAGATCCTGCCAGCTGTACCAGGACCAGCCCAGGGTGGCGTCCACATAGGTCATGTCCCGCGCGAAATGCGCCATGGTGGCGGTGACGTCTCCGGCGGACTTGGCCTCGAAGTAGGAGCCGAACAGTCGCACCACTTCCGGGGTGGCATGAGATACGTCGACCTCGCGGCCGAGGATGGTGGCGGTGCGCTGTGGTGCGGCCGGTGTTGTGGCGCGGGCGCCGCCGGCCGTCACGCCGACAGCCGCTGTGGCGCCGAGCGCCGTGGTCAGCAACTGTCGCCGATTGGGGCTCCGGGTGCCGAATGGTCCACCCACGGGATCTCCTTGTGTGAGTTCTTTCAGCGTGGAAGAGGTACCGCGTTCACCATGGCATGGAGGAGCTGACCTCATGCGTCAGCCCCGCGATGTCCGATTCGGTGTAGACGTGGCGCGGAGGTGTGGCGAAGGTGGCGTAGGGACGCAGCCGCAGAGTGACTCGTTCTTCCCTTGCGGCGAGTTCTGTCGCCTCGGCGCGGCGTGACGGGTCGAGGGCCCGTCCGGCCATGACGCCCATGATCCGGAAGAATACGTCCGCCGCGAGCCGGGGATCGTCATCGACGGCTGCGTCGCAGTAGACATTCAGATAGGTGGGCGGCCACTGTTCGTCGAGCACACACGGGGACACCTTGGGGTTGCGGCGCACCGCGGCCGCTTTTCCGCGCGCCTTCATCGTGGAGACGAGGATGTCACTTCCGTCGGTCACACAATACAAGGTGGTCATCGCCGGTCCACCGCGCCCGGCCTGGAAGACCACATGGCCTTCGGGATTGAGCACAGGAAACACGGTGGGTGAGGCCGGGTTGTGCAGCAGGACGAAATCCGCCTCGCACCCTGGTGAGATGTGGCCGATGCGACTGTCCAGGCTCAGGGCGCGCGCGCCGCCCAGGGTGGCGTACTCAACCACCTCGGACGCACGTAGGTGGCAGTGGGTCAGTGTCTCGCCGCTGCTGTGCGACATTTGGTGTTCCCAGGCTCGGGTGGCGTTGAGGGTTGCTCTCATGGCGCTGAACATGTCACCGCTCCACCAAGCGCTGGTGTCGGTCGACAGCGACACCGGGATACCGTAGTGCTTCAGGCACCACACGGGCGGATATCCCTGTCCGGCACTGCACTCGCTCTCGGTCGCCACCGACACGTGCCCTCCGGTGTCCGCGATGAGCCGGTAGGACTCGCGCGAGAGCGTCGCCGCGTGTACGTAGATACTTGTGTCACTCATGTAACCGTGTTGGAAAAGAACGCGGATGCCGTCGTCACCGGACACGCCCCACACGCCGGCGTGCGAGGTGACCGCCAGACCGAGTTCTCGGGCCGTACGGAAGGCGTGCTCCTCGGGAAAATCCGGATCGCCGCTGAGGTCGATCGCCAACTGGCATCCAAGTCTGTCCGGGCTTCCGTCGAAACGACGCCGGAAGAAACCACGGAACTCGGCACCACTGGCCCATGCCGCCCTCTTGTCACCAGCAGGTTCCCGTAGGCGAGGACGAATCGGCCCCCAGTGCCCTCCAAGGCGTCAAGTGCCGCCTCGGCGTGTTCGACGGTTTGCAAGTTGTGCGACCAGTCGACACTGGTCGTGACACCGGCATCCAGCGCCTCCAGCAGGTTGCCCGCGTAGATGTCCTGCGGGCGGAAGAGCCGCGCGTGGGGGGCGTAGAAGAAGTCGAAGTAGTCGGTCAGCGTCCAGTCCGCACCGAATCCGCGCAACGTGGTCTGCCACATGTGGCGATGGGTGTCCACCATGCCCGGCAGCAGGATGCCACCGCGCGCGTCGATCTCGAATGTCCCCTCGGGCCCCTGCAGGTTTCTGCCGATCTGCGCCACGACCCCGTCCACGACCAACACATCGGTGTCGGCAAGAGTCCCCAGTGCGGGGTCGACGGTGATGACCGTCGCACCCTTGACGACGATCGGCCGGCCATGGCGAGGAAGGGACTGCGAGCCGGAGCGGGCGTCCAGCATGCGATGGCTCTCCTGGGTGTCGAAGCGAGCGAGGAGCCTGAGAACTCAAATCATTATGATGATTAACCAGTGTGCGGGGCGTCTCCCGGCACGTCAAGCAACCGTCGCGCCATATCCACGCGAGGAACAGGCCGGACAGCGCCCCCGGACGCCACGTCCCCTTACATGGAGCCGCTTGTGTTGTGCAGTCCCACGAGGCGGAGTGCCTCGTCGTGATCATGCGCGGCAATGGCGTCCACAAGTTCGCTGTGCAACCGGTACCGCTCACGCAGATACTCCGGGAGAGGTTGTTCCCGGACCGGGAGCACGGCCAGCGTGTGCGACTCGATGATCTCCAGCAGACCGAGGTAGAAGTGCCGGAGCAACGCGCCGGGGCTGACTTCTGCGATCCGCGCGTGCAGCCGCCAGTTCGCGTGGACGAACGCCACGGAGTCCTGCTCCTCGGCGGCCACACGCATCGCGTCCACCTGTTCGCGGAATCGGGTCACATCCGCCAGTGAGGCATGCCAGACGGCGTCGTGGATCAGCAGGGGATCCAAGGCGTCGCGCAGTCGAATCGCCTCGGCGACATCTGTCCGGGCAGCGTCCAAGGAGAGAACCGAGTTGCCGAGCCGCACCAGGGCGGACTGCTCAGCCGCGAACAGACCGCCGCCCGGGCCCGGGCGTACGGTGATCAGACCGCGTGACTGGGCCAGTCGGAGTGCCTCGTTGAAGGAGCCCACCGACACTCCGCACAGGGCCCGAAGGTCATCCTTGGATCCGAGCCTGCTTCCAGGCTCGACTCCCGCCACGAGTTGCGCGATGCGTGCGGCGGCCGCCTCAGCGCGCTTCACGCCTGCGCTGGCTGCCGCGCCGTCGTTGCGACGGCCGGACCGATCGTCCGCAACGCCCTGCGCCATCTGCACCGTCTCCCGCATGTGCCGCGCGTCTCCGCGGCGTCTGATGCCTGCGGCCACCACAGCGGCGCGCCGTGGCAGATAGCGACAATCGTAACGTGGGACGAAGACCGGCGGAGGAGGGCCTCGACGCACGGCCAAAGACATGAAGGTCACTGCCGTGCGCTGTGGCTTCCGGTCATGAGCGAGGCAAGGTCCTCGGGAGAGAGGAAGGACGGTGACGGAGGGGGGCCCAGGCGAACAGACCTCTGGCACCTTCGAGCGCCTCGGGCGTCCACAGTTGGTCGTCGACAATGCAGTCCATATCGGCGTACTACTCGCTGAAGTTGCCGGCCGGGTCCTTCAGATACCAGAAGAAGTTCGATCCGGCGGGGTGGCGACCCAGCCCCCAGACGTGCCGGTCGGGATGCCCCTCGAGCATGGACATCGCGCCGCGACCGACCTCGTCGATGTCGTCGACCCGCCAGGAGGAATGGTGCAGGTAGGTGACAGGTGCCGCGAGGACCAAGATGTTGTGGTGATCCGTGGACCAGCGGAGGAACGCGCCGCGATCCTTGATGTAGTCCGAGGACTTGAATCCCAGACCGTCGCGGAAGAAGGCAGTGGTGGAATCGAAATCCACAATACCGAGGACGACGTGTCCGAGCTTGCGGGGACGTACCCGATCGGAACGCAGGATGCCTGAAGGCCGGGCTCCGGTCCGCTCGGCGCGACCGGGGCCGTTGTGCGCGACGGCCGGCACCGGCCTCTGCGTGAGGCGGGGGACGACCTCCATCCAGTATCGCCCGTACGGCGGTGGCCTTGTCGTGGGCACTCAGTGCCGATCCATCGACGCGGCAGTCGACGCCGAGCCGACGCAGGCGGGAAGCCGCCGCGGCCAGGTCGTCGTGGGTGTCCACGCCGACACGCACCTCGACCAAGCGGCGCCAGGGTGCGTTGACGATGTGCAATTGGCGGCCGGCGTCGCGAGTGGCGAACCACCCTCCAGCCTCGGGCGTCAACCCGAACTCGGCATAGTAGGCCGCGGTGGAGGCAACATCGGGCACCCCCATCGTGATGGAAGTCAGTCGGTGCAGTGCCATCGGGGCTCCCTCGGTCACTCGGTCCGGTCGTGCTCACGCCTCGAAGGTTTGGCGCAGTTCGCCGATGCCCTCGATCGTGCTGATGAGTTCATCACCCGGGGCCAGCCAGCGCCGTCGAGCGCGGCCGCCATGGTGTCCCGGATACGGTCGTAGTCCTCCGTGTACGCCTCCCAGGAAGTACTGCTGCCGGGGAGCGCGGCCCGTGCCATGCCGGCGATGATCGCGGGTTCGGACAGCAGGTGCGCAGAGGCGGGCCTCTTCATGCCGACGGACAAGTGCACCATGCTCATGTAGTCCTCGACGGACACGGCCTGAAGTCCGTGCCGCTGGTGATCCTTCTCCGTGCGCCCGAGACAGGGAAGCATCAGTGCCTTCTTGCCGTGGACCAGGTGACTGCGATTGAGCTTGGTGCTCACGTGAACGGTGAGCTCGCATCGCCGCAGGCCCGCGGAGGTGTAGGCCGTGTCCGGCGCGACCAGGACGAAATTCCCGCCCACCCCGATGAACACCTTGACGGTGCCCTCGTTCATGGCCTTGATGGTGTCCACGGTGTCCACGCCGTGCTCGTACGGCGGGACGATGCCGCAGACAGCGGCGAGGCGGTCCAAGAAGGCCGGGCTGGGCCGGTGATCGATTCCGCACGTGCGGTTGCCCTGCACGTTGCTGTGACCGCGTACCGGCGACGGGCCCGCGTCCTCCCGGCCGATGTTGCCCCGCAGCAGAAGCAAAGTGGAGCATTTACATCGAGACGGAGTCCGTCCGGCGACGCCCCGCTGACTCGTCCCTGGGCCGTGTGACATGAATTACGCAGTGATCAGCGAACAGACCATGGGCGAGGAGGCGTTGAGACGGGCGTGAGCACCCCACGGTTCGAGACCGTTTCGCTGCAGCCGGAGCCCGGGGAGCAGACGGCACTCGTCGCGTATACAAGTCGACAGGCGGAGAAGGCCGGACAGCGCGCGGAGGCGGTCCGCCGTCAGCGGCTGAGAGGTTTGCTCTCCGCGGAGGAGCGGATCCGGGCACTGCTGGACGCAGGCTCTTTCACCGAATTGGGCTCGCACGCCGTGCACCGGTCGTCCGCGCCGGGACTCGCCGAACGTCACCCCCCGGGGGACGCGGTGGTGACGGGGCATGGCACGGTCGGCGGTCGTCCGGTCTGCTGTTTCGCGCAGGACTTCTCGGTTTTCGGAGGAAGTCTGGGGGAGGTCGTGGGCGAGAAGATCCTCCGGATCATGGAGCTCGCCATGGACGCGGGCGCACCCGTCATCGGGATCAACGACAGTGCCGGTGGCCGCATCCAGGAGGGGCCGGTCGCCCAGAGCCTGTACGGCCAGATCTTCGCCAGGAACGTCCAGATGTCCGGCGCTGTCCCGCAGATCTCGCTGATCACCGGTCCGTCGGCGGGTGGAGCGGCGTACTCCCCCGCGCTCACAGACTTCGTCGTCATGGTGGACGGACTGTCCCACATGTTCGTCACCGGCCCGGAAGTGACTCGCCAGTCCATAGGTGAGGTGGTCACTCTCGAAGAGCTCGGTGGCGCGCGCATGCACAGCGTCCGGGCGGGAACCGCGCACTATCTGGCGGCCACCGAGACGGACGCTTTCGCCTGGACCCGGGCCCTCATCGGGTATCTGCCGCGCGTCGGAGAGCGTATGCCGTGCCTGAGGCCGCCGGAAGCCGCTGCCGCGACGGCCCTCGCGTCCGCCGCGGAGGTTCTCCCGCAGGCGGGTGAGGGCCGCGATGCCCGGCACGCTCTGGCAGCGCTGCTGGACGACGGGGAGAGCCTTGAGGTGCACGCCGGTTACGCGCCCAGCGTGGTGGTGGCGTTCGGCCGGCTGAATGGTTGCTCGGTCGGAGTCGTCGCCACCCAGCCCCTGGTGGACGGCGGGGCGCTGACGGCGGATGCCTGTGACAAGATCGCCCGATTCGTGCGGACGTGCGATGCCTACGGGCTCCCCGTGCTCTCGCTCGTCGACTCCCCCGCCAGCAGTCGCGGCGGTGTTCTTCCCGGCGTCGACCGGAGCGGGGCGCGTCTGCTGTACGCCTATGCGGAGGCGACGGTGCCGCTGCTGACCGTCACCACCGGTGAGTCCGCCGGTCTCGCCCACACGGCACTGGGCTCCCGTCGGATCGGCGGCGACCTCCATCTGGCCTGGCCGGCGGCCCGTATCGACGGGCACGATGTCTGGACGGCTGCCGGCGACGGTGTCGTCGACGAGGTGCTGCTCCCGCACGAGACCCGGCCGCACTTGCTGCGGACCTTGTGGTTGCTGAGGAACAAGCGCCCCCGACAGCCACCAAAGAAGCACGACAACCTCCCGCTGTGAGCGCATTCGGCGGCCTGGACCGCCCACAGCTCCCTCGGGGCCGGCGTGATGCCTTTCCGCCGACTCGCCTCCTCCGCTCCGGCGGCGCCGACCGGGAATCGCCTCGGTCGGGGTACGCGTCCCCGAACGGGGCCACGACGAAAGCTGATCACCGGTGACAACTGCCTCAACTCGCCGTTCCGACATCGCTGTCATCGGCATGGCCTGCCGTTTCCCGGGGGCCGACGGCCCCGCCGCGTTCTGGACGCTGCTTTGCGACGGCACAGATGCGGTTACCGCCCGCCCGCCCGGACGGGCGGGCGGCCGGCCGTCGGGAAGGGGCGGTTATCTGCGCCCTCCCGTCGGGACCGCAAGCGATGACTCCGCCGAGCAGGCTCTGATGGCCGTCCACGGCTTCGAGCCGGAGTTCTTCGGGATGTCCCCGCGAGAGGCACGCCGCACCGACCCGCAGCAACTGCTGACCCTGGAACTCGGCTGGGAGGCGCTGGAGGACGCCGGCATCGTCCCCGCCTCGCTGCGCGGCGCCCGCGCCGGTGTCTTCCTCGCGACGAGCAACGGCGAGTGGTCCGCAGCGCTGAAGACAGCAGGGGTCGAAGCCGACGTGCACGCCTACACCGGGACACAGCGGGGCATGGCGGCCGGCCGACTCTCCCACGTGCTCGGGCTGACCGGGCCGAGCCTGAGCGTGGACACCGGCCAGTCGTCGTCGCTGGCCGCCGTGGACCTGGCGTGCGAGAGCCTGCGGGCGGGCAGTACCCGGTTGGCGATCGCGGGCGGGGTGAGTCTGATCCTCGACGATGAGGCCGACCGTGCCGTGGCGGGCACCGGCGCCATGTCGGCCACCGGGCGCAGCGCCGTCTTCGACGCCTCCGCCGACGGCTTCGTCCGCGGGGAAGGCGGCGCCCTGGTCGTGTTGAAGCCGCTGGCCGCAGCCCTGGCCGACGGGGACCGTGTGTACTGCGTCATCCGCGGGAGCGCCCTCAATCACGACGGTGGTGACGGGGCCCTCACCATTCCCGACGCGACCGCTCAGGCGGAGCTGATGGCGCAGGCCTACCGTGCCGCGGGGCTGTCGCAGGAGGCGGTCGGGTATGTGGAGCTGCACGGTACGGGGACGCGGGTGGGCGATCCGGTGGAGGCCGCCGCGCTGGGTGGTTTCATGGACCCGGCCCGGCGCACGGCGCCTTTGCGTGTCGGCTCGGTGAAGACGAACATCGGCCACTTGGAGGGTGCGGCAGGGATCGCCGGACTGGTGAAGGCGGCGCTGGCCGTCCACCATGGCGCACTGCCCCCGAGCCTGCATTTCACCGCCGCTCACCCGGCGATCCCGCTGGAGGACCTCGGTCTGCGGATGCAGACGACGCTCGAACCCTGGGCGGGGCCGCGGGTTGCCGGGGTCAGCTCGTTCGGGATGGGCGGCGCGAACTGCCATGTGGTGGTGGAGCAGGCACCGCCGATGCCGACGCCGGCCGACTCGGCGGTGGAGACGTCCGGCGCGCTCATATGGCCGGTGTCGGCGCAGTCGCCGGAAGCGCTCCGGGCCCAGCTCGCTGCTTTGCGCCACCACCTCGCCGCCGGGGCGGCCGACGGCTCGAACAGTGCGGGGACCGCGGGGAGTTCACTCGCGGACGCGGCTCATACGCTGGCGCGTGGCCGCACCCATTTCCCGCAACGGTGTGCCGTCGTGGCCTCGTCACGGGAGGAACTCCTCGATGCGCTGGGCGTCCTCGCCGGCCGCGAGGATCCCTCCGGCGCCGTGGTGACGGCGCCGGGAGCAGACGCCAGGGGAACGCTCACGGCGGTCGCCCAGCGGCATGTCCGGGGACAGCAGGTGGACTGGGCGGCCCTTTCGGGAAGCGGCCGACGCATCGGCCTGCCCACGTACCGCTTCCAGCGACGTCTGCTGCTGCCCGGGGGCGCCGGCGCGGCGGACGGGTCCGGGCCGCGGACGGAGGGCGGTTCGGCTCCGTTGGCCCCCGCCGCGGTGGTCGCAGATGCGGGCGCGGACCGCGGATCGCGCGCGAGCGAAGCCGTCGACCACGGCTCCGACGCCGGGCAGTTCGACCGCATGCTCGCCCTCGTCCTGCGGGAGACGGCCGCTGTCCTGGAACTGGACCCGAACCGCGCGGTCCCCCCCGATGTCGCTTTCGCCTCCCTCGGCGCGGACTCGATGACGGTCGTCGAACTGACGGCCCGTCTGGAAGAGATCTCAGGACGACCGTTGCCGAGCAGTCTGGTCTTCGACCATCCGACGCCGCGCGATGTGGCGCTCCTTCTTGCACACCCCGCCAGCGGAGCACATTCCCGGGCCACGGCGGCGGCGCCCGCCCCGGTCCGCAGCGAGCCGCACGAGGGGCCCGATCCGGTCGCGCTCGTGGGCATCGGCTGCCGGTTCCCCGGCGGTATCCGCTCCGCCGAAGACTTGTGGGCGGCCGTCGCCGGCGAACGCGACGTGCTCGGCGATCTGCCCGCAGACCGCGGCTGGAACCGGGCGGACCGGCCGCAGGGTCCGATGCAGGGCGGATTCCTGGAGGACGCAGCCGGTTTCGACGCGGCGTTCTTCGGCATCTCGCCCCGCGAGGCGACCGCCATGGACCCACAGCAGCGTTTGCTGCTGGAGGTGGGCTGGGAGGCGCTGGAGCACGCCGGCATCGACCCGTTGTCGCTGCGCGCGACGCAGACCGGCGTGTTCGTCGGCGTGATCCCGCAGCAGTACGACGCGCTGGTCCAGGAGGCAGCGGACGACCTCGACGGCTACGTGTACACGGGCAGCACGCCGAGCGTGCTGGCCGGCCGGCTCGCCTACGTCCTGGGAACCGAAGGTCCCGCCCTGGCCGTGGACACCGCATGCTCCTCATCGCTGACGGCCCTGCACCTCGCCTGCCGGGCGCTGCGCTCGGGCGAGGTGTCGATGGCGCTGGCCGGCGGTGTGACGGTGATGTCGACGCCCTGGATGTTCACCGACTTCACCGCGCAGGGCGCGCTGTCGCCGGACGGCCGGTCGAAGGCGTTCGCCGAGGAAGCCGATGGCACGGGCTGGTCGGAAGGTGTCGGCGTGGTGGTGCTGGAGCGGCTGTCCGACGCACGCCGCCACGGCCACCGGGTGCTCGCGGTCGTGCGCGGCAGCGCGCTCAACGAGGACGGCGCAAGCAACGGGCTCACCGCCCCCAACGGCTCGGCGCAGGTGCGCATGATCCGCGCGGCGCTCGCCGATGCGGGCCTGTCCCCTGCCGATGTGGACGCGGTGGAGGCCCACGGCCCCGGCACGCGTCTCGGCGACCCGATCGAGGCGAACGCCTTGCTGGCGACGTACGGCGCGGCACGCCCGGCGGAACTGCCGCTGTGGCTGGGCTCGGTGAAGTCGAACATCGGACACACCCAGGCCGCCGCGGGCGTCGCCGGGCTGATCAAGATGGTGATGGCGATGCGGCACCGTGTCCTGCCGCGCACACTGCACGTGGATCGTCCGACCAGCCGTGTCGACTGGAGCGGCGGCGGTGTGCGCGTGCTCACGCAGGCGCATCCGTGGCCGTCGACCGGCCGCCCGCCGCGCGCAGGCGTCTCGGGCTTCGGCGCCGGCGGCACCAACGCACACATCATTCTGGAAGCGCCCGAGCCCCCTGCCGCACCGGCGACGCCCCGCGCCGGGCAGCTGCTGGCGTTCCCGCTGGCGGCGAAGTCGGCCGACGCCCTCGCCGACCAGGCGGACCGGCTGAGCGCGTTCCTCATGGCCGAACCTGACACTCCCCTGCCCGACATCGCCTGGACGCTTGCCCGGCGTTCGGCCTTCGACCACCGGGCTGTGGCAGTGGCGCAGGATCGTCCGGGTCTTCTGGCCGCCCTGGCCGGGATGGCCCGCGACGGCGGCGCCGAGCGACCGGTGACCGAGGACGGAGCCGTGTTCGTCTTCCCCGGACAGGGGTCGCAGTGGCCGGGCATGGCCGAAGGGCTGCTCGGTCACGACCCGGACTTCACGGCAGCGGCCCGACAGTGCGCGGAGGCATTCGCGCGTCACCTGGACTGGTCGGTGCTCGACGTGCTTTCGGGGGCTACGGGCGCTCCGCCGCTCGACCGGGTGGACGTGGTCCAGCCGGCGCTGTTCACCATGATGGTGTCGCTCGCGGAGATGTGGCGTGCCCATGGTGTGCGGCCGATCGCCGTGGTCGGCCACTCGCAGGGTGAGATCGCGGCCGCCCATGTGGCAGGCGCGCTGACTCTCGCGGACGCGACGCTGATCATCGCACTGCGCAGCCGGGCCCTTCGGGCGTTCCAGGGCCGGGGGGCCATGGCCGCCGTCTCGCTGCCGTCCGCGGAGGTGCGGCGCCGGCTGACGCCATGGACCGACAGCGTGGAGATCGCCGCAGTCAACGGGCCCGCGACGACGACAGTCGGCGGCGACCCGGAGGCGCTCGACGGTCTGCTGAGCGCGCTGGACTCGGAGGGGATCCACTACCGCAGCCTGCCGGTCAGCAACGCGGGCCACAGCCGGCAGATCGAACCCCTGCGCGAGCACTTGCTCGACGCTCTCGCACCGGTCGCACCCCGGGCGTCCCGGATCCCCTTCTACTCGACGGTCACCGGAGCGCTCTTCGACACCACCGGGCTGGACACAGGCTACTGGTGGCGCAACGCACGGCAGCCCGTTCTCCTGGAGCCCGCCGTCCGGGCCCTCCTGGCCTCGGGCCACCGGGCGTTCATCGAAGTCAGCCCTCATCCGTTGCTGCACTCCGCCCTGTTGGAGACCTTCGAGGACACAGCGGCGCAAGCAGTGGCCCTCGGATCTCTCCGGCGCAACGAGACGCCTCGGGACCGCTTCCTGACCGCGACCGCCGAGGCCTTCCGGGCCGGTCTTCCCGTGGACTGGACCGTGCTGAGCGCAGACGGCGGGCCGGCGCCACTGCCCGGCTATGCCTTCCAGCACCGACGCTACTGGCCCGCCCCCGCGGCCGCAGCTACCCCCGTGCCCACCCGGGTCCGTGACGCCTCCGCCCACCGCTTCGTGAGTGCTTCGGTGCCGCTCCCGCACACCGGCGGACACCTGCTCACTGCCGTCGTGCAGGCCGGCGACACGCTGTGGCTCACCGACCACGCCCTCTTCGGGGTCCCGTTGGTGCCCGGAGCCGCCGTGGTGGAACTCGTGGGGACCGCCGCGCGCCGTGCCGGGGCCCGCCAGGTCGACGAACTCGTCCTCACGGCCCCCTTGTTGCTGCCGGCCGACGGGCAGGCGCTCGGCGTTCAGGTCGTGACGGACCGGGCTGCCGCGGACGGCACGAGAACGGTCTCGCTCTATGCCCGCTCCCAGGGCGGCACCACCGACGACGCGGCCGGACCGGAGTGGGCGCTCCACGCACGCGGCCGACTGGCCGCCGCGCGTGAGCATGCCGCCCAGCGCCCTGTCGGCGGGGGTGCGTGGCCCCCCGCTGGCACGCAGCACGTGGACCTCGCGGACGCCTACGACAGACTTGCGGCCGAGGGCTACACCTATGGTCCGGCCCTGCGTGCCCTGCGGCGGATGTGGCGACGGGGCAACGAGGTGTTCGCCGAGGTCGCGCTGCCCGAGCAGGCCGGTCCGGCGGGCGGGTTCGACGTCCACCCCGTCCTGATCGATGCCGCTCTTCATGCCGTACTGCTGGCCGATCTGCCGGAGAGGGACGGCGGCCGCCCAGCCCGTATGCCGTTCTCGTGGAGCGGAGTACAGATCCTCCGCTCACAGGCGCGGTCGGTCCGGGTCCACGCCGAACTGCGGGCCGACGGTTCCTGGCGGATCGATGCGGCCGACCCTGCCGAGGCCCCGGTGTTCAGCATCGACGCGGTCTCGTTCCTCCCCGCCGCCGGCATCCATCCACCGCTTCTGGAGAGGGCCTGGACGCCGGTGGTTCTGAGCGCGGCGCCCGCCACGGCCGCCGACACCGCCATTGTCGGACGGCCACTCCCGGGCCTGCCCGACGTGCCGGCCGCCGAGGCCCTTCCCCCCTCCACAGCTCAGGCCCCACGCACCATCGTGGTGAACCTGGAAGAGAATCAGGAGCCCACCGTCGGTCAGCCGGGCGCCCGACCGGGGCCACCGGACGAGTTGCCGTCGGTCCTGCACACAACTGTCGCCCGGCACCTGGAACTGATCCAGACATTCCTGGCTCGGCAGGAGTTCGCCCGAACACGGCTGGTCCTGTGCACACGCGGGGTCACCGCTCGGCATCCCGACCCGGTGGCCGCCTCGGTGGCAGCGCTGTGGCGCAGTGCGGGGGCCGAACATCCCGGGCAGTTCGCCCACGTGGACACCGACGGAATTGCCGCGTCCGACGCTCTGATGCGTGTTGCGGTCGCGGCGGATCTGCCGCAGGTCCTGCTGCGCGATGGTCAGGCCCACGCTCCCGAACTCGCCGTGGTCCCTGAAGACTTGCTGTCACCGCCGCCGGGTGACGGCTCGTGGAAACTCGCCCTGACCGGACCCGCGCATGACACCACGCCCGACCGGCTCGCCCTCGTCCCGGCCCCCGAGTACGACGCCCCGCTCCGGCAGGGCGAAGTGCGGGTGAGCGTGCGAGCGGCAGGGCTGAACTTCGTCGACGTCATCACCACCATGGGGCTGTTCCAGGGCGAGTCGTCCCTGGGCCGGGAGTTCGCCGGCGTGATCACCGAGGCCGGGCCGAGAACCGCCGGCCTCGCGCCGGGCGACCGGGTGATGGGCATCGTCCCGCTGAACCGCAGCGCGATCGCGCCCCACGTCGTCACCGACCACCGGCTGGTGACCGCCGTCCCCAACGGCTGGACCTTCGCCGAGGCCGCCACCGTCCCCATCGCGTTCCTGACCGCCCATCACGGCCTGGTCACCCTGGGCCGCCTGACCGCCGGAGAGCGCGTGCTGATCCACGCGGCCACCGGGGGCGTCGGCATGGCGGCACTCCAGATCGCCCGCCACCTGGGGGCCGAGGTCTACGCGACCGCACACCCGGACAAGTGGCCCACCCTCGCCGCACTCGGTGTACCGCCCGAGCGGATCGCCTCGTCCCGCTCGGCGGATTTCGAGGAGCGGTTCCGGGCGGCGACCGGCGGCCGGGGCGTGGACGTCGTTCTCGACGCGCTGGCCGGTCCATTGGTGGACGCCTCCTTGCGGCTGCTCGCCCCGGCAGGCCGCTTCCTGGAGATGGGCAAGCTCGACATCCGCACCCGGGAAGAGGTGGACACGATACGGCCCGGGGCGCACTACCGGCCGTTCGATGTCCTGAGCCTGGCCCCCGACGACATCGCGCAAGCCTTCCGCGACCTCACGAAGCTTTTCACGGCGGGAACGCTGCAGGCCCTGCCGCTGACGGCCTGGGACGTGCGCGAAGCAAAGGAGGCACTGGTGACCTTCCGGGACGCCCGGCACACCGGCAAGCTCGTGCTGACGCTGCCCTCCTCCCCCAGCCCGGACGGCACCGTCCTGATCACCGGCGGCGCCGGCACCCTCGGCGGTGAGCTGGCCCGGCACCTGGTGCGGCGGCACGGCGTCCGCCGGTTGCTGCTGGCCGGACGAACCCCCGGGGACGACCGGTACGTCCTGGGCCTCAAGGCCGAACTCGCTGCGCTGGGCGCCCACACCGAGTACCGGAGCGCCGACGTGTCAGACCCGGCGCAGGTCGCCGAACTGCTCGCGGCAGTGCCGTCCGCCCACCCACTGACCGCCGTCGTGCACGCCGCCGGCGTCCTGCACGACGCCACCGTGACGTCACTCGACCCCGGCCAGGTGTCGGCCGTTCTCGCCCCCAAGGCCGACGGCGCATGGCATCTCCACGAGCAGACGCGCCACCTCGACCTTGCGCAGTTCACGCTGTACAGCTCGGTCGCCGGAGTCCTCGGCCTGCCCGGCCAGGCCAACTACGCCGCCGCCAACGCCTTCCTCGACGCGCTTGCCACCGCCCGTGCTGCGCAGGGACTGCCAGGCCGGTCACTGGCCTGGGGCCTGTGGCAGCAGGTATCCGGTATGAGCGGCCACCTGACGGACGTCGATGTCGCACGGATGACCGCCGCGGGTCTCGCGCCGTTGCCCACCGGACAGGGTCTCGCCTTGTACGACGCCGCCGCCGACCGCCCGGAAGCGGCACTGGTCGCCGTACGGCGGATGACACCGGCGAGTCCTTCGCCGACCGGATCCCCGGCGCAGGTGTCCACCACTCAGCAGCCGGCTCCCGGACCCGAACTCCTGCAACGGCTCTCCGGTCTGCCTGCCGAACGGCGTGCCGAGGCGGCAACGGAGTGGATCACCGATCAGGCAGCAACGGTGCTGCGGCTGCCCGACCGCAACGACATCGACTGGTCGCGGGCCTTCCGCGACCTCGGCTTCGACTCGCTCACGTCCGTGGAACTGCGGAACAAGCTGAACACGGCCACCGGGCTGCGCCTACCGGTCACCGTGGTGTTCGAGCACCCCACCGCGGGGTCACTGGCCGCGGTCGTGGTGGGACTGCTCTTCCCGGTCTCTGCCGCACAACCCGGCACAACAGCCGACGGCGCCCGTCGGGACAGCGGGCCAACGGACGGAGGGTCGACGGACAGGGGGCCGGACCGACCCGCGTCCGCACCCCCCGCAGGGCTGCCGACGGACCTGGCGCAGGCCGACAACGAGGAGTTGTTGCGACTCATCGACGCGGAGTTGGGCCGGGACAGCGGCGGCAAAGCCGAGGAGACGCGATGACCGACCAGGAGCAGCTGGTCGGCTATCTCAAGCGCCTGACTGCCGAACTGCGCGCCGCGAAAAGTCGCGTGGCCGAACTCGAAGAGCGTGAACGTGAGCTGCACGGCCCCATCGCCGTCGTCGGCATCGGCTGCCGCTATCCGGGCGTCGACTCGCCCGAGGCACTGTGGCGGCTCGTCGCTGCAGGCGAGGACGCGACCGGACCGGTGCCCGTGGACCGGCAGTGGCAGCCGGTCTTCGACGGCGGCGGGCTCCCCGCCAGAGGCGGCTTCCTTTCGGACGCGGCCGGTTTCGACGCGGCCTTCTTCGGGATCTCTCCACGCGAGGCGATCGCCATGGACCCCCAGCAGCGCGTGCTGCTGGAAGTGGTGTGGGAAGCGCTGGAAGATGCCGGCATCGATCCCCACACGCTGCACGGCAGCGGCACAGCCGTCTTCGTGGGCGCAAACCAGCAGGACTACGGACCGGCGCTGGACGCCTCGCCGCCGGACGTGGCCGGCCACCGGCTGACCGGCATGGCAGGCAGCGTCGTCTCCGGCCGCATCGCCTACGTCCTGGGCCTGCACGGGCCCGCCCTCACAGTGGACACCGCTTGCTCCTCCTCCCTGGTGGCCGTACATCTGGCATGCCGAGCCCTTCGCACGGGTGAGACGGGGCTGGCTCTTGCGGCAGGGGTGACGGTGATGAGCACGCCCGGCACGATCGCCGAGTTCGGCCGGCAGGGTGGGCTGGCGGCGGACGGACGCTGCAAGGCGTTCGGCGAAGATGCAGACGGCACAGGGCTCGCCGAGGGATCCGGCGTGCTCGTACTGGAGCGGCTTGCCGACGCACAGCGCAACGGGCACAAGGTGATGGCGCTGATCCGTGGGTCGGCCGTCAATCAGGACGGGGCGAGCAACGGCCTGTCCGCGCCCAGCGGCCCTGCCCAGCAGGCAGTGATCGAAGCCGCGCTCGCCGACGCGGGACTGAACGCCGCCGAAGTGGACGCCGTCGAGGCCCACGGCACCGGCACGCCGCTGGGCGACCCGATCGAGGCCCGGGCGATCCTGACCGCCTACGGTCCTTCCCACGCGGCGGACACGCCCTTGTGGCTGGGCTCCCTGAAGTCCAACATCGGCCACACCCAAGCTGCGGCGGGAGTCGGCGGCCTGATCAAGATGATCGGCGCGCTCACCCACGAAGAGCTGCCGCGGACCCTGCATGCCAATCCGCCCACCCCCCACGTCGACTGGTCGACGGGCACGGTGAGGCTGCTGCACAGCTCACGCCCCTGGCCGCGCACGGAAGGCAGGCCCCGGCGGGCCGGGGTGTCCTCCTTCGGTATCAGCGGCACCAACGCCCACGTCCTGGTCGAGGAGGCGCCGTCGCAGCCCGCCCCCGACGAGGAAGCGGTGCCCGGCCCGGGCGGAGCCACACTGCTGATGCTGTCCGGCCACAGCGACGCGGCCCTGCGTGCCCAGGCCGCCCGGGTCGCCGCCCACCTGATCCGCGACCGGACCTATCTGCCGGACGTGGCGCACACGTTGAGCGGCCGTGCGGCGCTGGAGCACCGGGCGGCGGCCGTCGTCCACAACACGGCCGAGGCGCACGCAGCACTGGCGGCGATCGCCTCCGGCACCGCCCACCCCGGTGTGGCGAGCAGCCGGGTGCGCGGCAGACGGGGCCGCACAGCGTTCCTGCTCGGCGGCACGGATGCGCTCCGGGCCGGACGAGGCCGCGGACTCAACGCGGCGCACCCGGTGTTCCGGCGAGCGCTGGAAGAGGTGTGCGCACTCGCCGACCCGCTGCTGGGGACCTCCCTGTCCGAGCTTCTGCACACGGGATCCGCCGTGCTTCGCGACGGCGGTACCGTGCGTCTCCACCATGCCGAGTTCGCGCAGCCGGCCGTCTTCGCCCTGCAGGTCGCGCAGTTCCGGCTTCTGGAGGGCTGGGGCATCGAGCCGGATGTCCTCGTCGGCCACTCGGCGGGCGAGGTGACAGCGGCGCACCTGGCAGGCATCCTGTCGCTGCCGGACGCGATCGGCCTCGCCGTCGCTCGTGCCCGCCTGATGAGCCGCATCGCACGCGCCAGCACAATGACGCCGGCAACCGTCGAGCCCGCGCTCGCCGAACTCGACGCCGTGGCTTCCGCCCTCGAGCCGCTGCCCGCGCAGGTGCCGGTGGTCTCAGGCCTCACCGGCGGCCGGGCGGACCAGGCTCTTGCCGACCCCGGCTACTGGATGCGCCAGGCTCGGGGAACAGGCCGGTTCACCGACGCCGTTCGGTCCGCCGTCGAGGTGCACGGCGTGGACACGCTCCTGGAACTGGGAGCCGAATCCGAACTCGTCACCCTCGCGGCCGCCGTGGCCCCACCGGAGACGCTCGTGCTGTCCCTGGCAGGCGCCGATTCGGGCTCGGCTCCGGACCCGGACGCGGCAGAGACCGCCGCCGCGCTGGACGCCGTGGGCCGGCTCTACGCCCGAGGCTCGCGCCCCCGCTCCACGGCCACGCCCGGCAAACATGTCGCCCTGCCCACCTACGCCTTCCAGCACGAGCGTCACTGGCTGCCGGCTCCCTCGGCGTCGCGGGCGCCCGCCCGCCCCGATCAGCAGGAAGCCGCCGCCGTACACGACAGCGCCGTGCCCGCACCGGAACACCTGCTGACCGAGCGATACGGAGGCAACGGCGACCGCTGGACCGCCGACCACGTCGTGGGCGGCCGGCCGCTCCTGCCCGCGACGGCGTTCCTCGAACTGGTCCTGCGGGCAGGCCGGCTCGCACACAGTCCCCACCTGGCCGAACTCGCTCTGCACACACCGCTGGACCTGAACGGCACCGGACCGGTCGACGTCCGCGTCAGCGCCGTACCCAGCACGACGGGCGGCCTCGACATCGCTGTCGCCTCGCGGCCTGCGGCCGGCGGCTCGTGGACCGCGCACGCGACCGGCCGTCTCGAGCGGCACCCTCCTGCCGATCACCTCGTCCCGCCCGGCCGGACCCGCCCCCCGCGGGAGGCCGAGCCCTGGCCACTGGAGACGCACTACGCACAATGCGCCCGGCTGGGCCTCACATACGGCCCGGCCTTCCGCACCCTCGCCGAGGTGCGGCACGCGAATGGCGTGCTCTACTCACGCAGCGCACCGACGGCGAAAGCAGACGGCACGGACAATCTCATGTTCTCCCCCGCCGCACTCGACGCCGTCCTGCAGGCTCTTCTCACCGGCCCCGGCACGGAGGGGAACGCGACCCTGCAACTGCCCTTTCTCTGGAACTCGGTCACCCTGCACCGCGCTGCCGAAGGCACGTTGCGCGCCCGCATTGTCCCCTCGTCCGACGGCAGCCACACCGTCGAGGTGGAGGACAGCGACGGGCGGCCGGTCCTCTCCATCGGCTCGCTCACGCTGCGTCCACTGCTTTCCGGGAACCGGGGACAGCCCGCGCCGATTCTCTACCGGCAGTCATGGACACCGGCGCAATCCCTCGCACCGGCGAGCACTGCAGCGGAGCCGTGGCTGCTGGGCAGCCCACCGGCAGGCCTGCACGGCTTTGCGCGGGCGCATCCGGATCTTCCCTCGCTCCTCGCCGACGCGAGCCGAGCAGGCCGGGCGCCGGCTGCGGTCCTGGTGGCCCTGCCCTCCGTCGCAGACCCGGCCGGCGACACGCCGGGCCAAGTCCATGCCATGGTTGCCCGGCATTTGGCCCTGATCCAGGAGTGCACGGCCACCCCGTCGCTCGCGGGAACCAGGCTCATCCTGCTGTCCGCGGACAGAGCCCGAGGGCTCCACAGGGGACCGGAGCCGGCAACCGCCGCGGTACGAGGGCTGTGGAGGTCCGCCGCGCGCGAGCATCCGGGACGGCTCGGCCTGCTCAACCTGCGGGGTGAGATGGGAGCACCCGGTGGGCTGGCGATGGCGCAGGCCACGGCCCTGATCGCTGAGGGCGGCGGCGTCGAGTTGACGCTCATCGACGGTGTCGCCCACGTCACCGCCCTGGCGGAGGTGGAAGGAGTCACTTCCGACGCTCAGGGATTCGACGCCGACGGAACAGTGCTGGTCACCGGCGGCAGCGGGGCGCTGGCCGCCGAGCTGGTGCCCCACCTGGTGCGTCGCCACGGAGTGCGGAGTTTCGTGGTCGCCAGCCGTTCCGGGCGGCTCCCCCTGGGCATGCGGAGCGGCCTCGACGCCGACATCAGGACCGTTGCTTGCGATGTCGCGGACCCTGCGGACGTACGGGCCTTGGTCACCGCATGCGGTGGCCGCCGCCCGCTCCGGGCGGTCGTGCACGCCGCCGGTGTGCTCGATGACGCCACCACGGACCAGATGCACCCGGAGCAGCTCCACCGTGTCCTGCGTCCCAAGGTGGACGGCGCGTGGAACCTTCACCGGGCGACGCTCGACATGCCGCTCACCCAGTTCGTCATGTTCAGCTCCGCTGCGGCGCCGCTCGGCACAGCCGGGCAAGGGAACTACGCCGCCGCCAACGCGTTCCTCGACGCGCTCTGCGCCCACCGCGCCGCGCTGGGCCTGCCGGCTGTCAGTATCGGCTGGGGATGGTGGGAGGACACAGGCATGACACACGAACTCCCCCGCGAGGCGGGACAGCGGCTGCACGGCCTCGGCCTGCTGCCGATGGCTCCCCCGGCAGCACTCTCCCTGTTCGACCGCGCAGTGGCGGCCGACGATCCCGTCGTGCTGGCAGGACGGTTCGACACCGGGGCGCTGCTGCGCGCGGCACAGGGGCGACGAGTCGACGTTACCCGTGAAACTGTCACCGAACCGGGGGGAGAGACACAGACGCTGCCGCACCCCGGCAGCGTCCCCACCTCGTTGCGGACGCAAGAGCAGTGGATCACCACAGTGCAGGGCCTCGCCGCCGATGTTCTCGGGCACCCGTCGCCCGACCATGTCGATCCGGACCGAGATCTGACGCTGCTCGGCCTGGATTCGCTCGGCTCCCTCGAACTCCGCGACAAGCTGGTCGAAGCGTGCGGCCGACCGGTGCCCATGACAGTCCTGCTGGAGCATCCCACCGCCTCCGCGCTCGCCGGATATCTGCATGAGCTGGTTTCAGCCGGTGACGACCCCGGCGACCGCACGCCCCCCGACCCGCGGCGACCGGAGACCTCCCATGGCTGAATCCCGGTGGCTCCAGCGGTTGGAGCCCCGCCCCAACGCCCCGCTGCGCCTGTACTGCTTCCCCCATGCAGGGGCTTCGGCCGCCGTGTACCAGCCCTGGGCCGCGGAGATGCCCGCCACGGTCGAGCTGATCGCCGTTCAGTACCCGGGCCGGGCCCATCGCTACCGCGAAGCGCCACCGGAGGACATGGCCACCCTCGTCCAGGGGATCCGCGACGCGCTGGCCGAGGACATCCGCGGCCCGTACGCGCTGTTCGGTCACAGCATGGGAGCGGCAGTGGCCTTCGAGACGGTCCGGGCACTGCGCGACGCCCACGTCCCGGAACCCATGCATCTGTTCCTGTCAGGCCGCACCCCAACAGGCACCGGGCTCCCCGACGGGCAACCGCTGAAATCCCCGCAGGACGCGCTCTCCCTCCTCCGTCGCCTCGGCGGCACACCGCCCGAACTGCTCGAGGATGAAGAGGCCCGGGCTCTGCTGCTGGCCGCCTTCACCGCCGACTGGCAGCTGATGCGCGCCTACCGTCACACGGCGCCCGAACCTCCGCTCGGCTGTCCTGTCACGGCGATGGCCGGCGCCCAAGACCCGATCACCGACATCACGGACGCAGCAGCCTGGGCCACCGTGACGACCGGCCCTTTCCATTTGCTTGTCTTCCCGGGCGACCACTTCTACCTGGCAAAGCGTTCTCATGAAGTCGTCGCCCACCTGTCGCGAACGCTGTGTCAGGTCGGTTGACGATGGCGAGTCTGGGTACCCCCGAACCGGCGGTCGCAGTGCCCGAGAAGCTCCTGCCCGAGCTCCTCCTGGCGGACGTGACCGGCCAGGGCCCCGGCGGCGCCCGCAGCGTACGGACCTACCGGCCCGACCGCCCTCTGATCGCCCCCGTCCCCGAACGGCGGGTCGAACTCGCGGCTGCCGACGGCGCGTTGACGGTGACCGTGACGGCCGTGCACCCGCTGCGCGGGACGTGTGCGTGTTCGCCGACCGGCTGGCCGGCCCGGCCGGGCTCGCGTCCCACGATCTGGCCGTCGACGACGCGCTCGTCACTCTCCTGCCCGGGGAGTCGCGCACAGTGCTGATGATCACGGTGTGGTGATCTTCAACGAGGGAGGCCTTCCGGTTCGGCGCGCTGGAGAAAGAGAGGGCGGGGTGGGGCTGCGGGCCGGAGAACTGGCCGGGTGGCTGCGCCTGGAACCGGTGCGGGCGAAGGTCGAGGAGGGCCCGCCCTCATGCGCTGGCTCCACCTCCACCACCCAAACGGGGACCCCAGTTCGAAACCACCGGCCACTGCCCGGCCGCGAGGCGACCCCCACGACCAGCGAGCAAGACGAGTTGCGGTGCCCACTGCGCAGCTTCACCTCCGCCCGAGTGGATAGGACGTGCCGATCTCCCGCAAGGTGTTGCCGCCCCGGCTTACCTCCGCCTGCGCGGAGAGGACGCCTACGCCGCCGTACGACTCTGCGAGGCAGCCGGCTTACCTCCGCCTGCGCGGAGAGGACTTGCAGCGTGGCGAATCCGAGGTTGCCGTTGAGGGCTTACCTCCGCCTGCGCGGAGAGGACGTGCCGGGGCCCAGGAGGACGCAGGCGAGGGCGGCGGTGGGGAGGTAGAGGGTTTCGGTGCCGCGTCGGGGGCTGGTGATTTCGGCGCAGACGCCGGTGTCGTCCTGGTGGATGCGGACGAGGTCGAGGTAGAGGAAGGACAGGGAGTCGGCGATGCGGGGCAGCATGGCGACGGTGGGGGCGGCGAGCTTGCGGCGGGCGTCGGTCGGTGAGGGCGGGCGGCGGTTGGTGGAGGCGGTCATGCGGGGTTCCTGGCAGGGGCGATGGACAGCAGGCCGCAGCCGTATGCCTTGCCGCGGCCGATGCCTTCGAGGATTTTGGTGCGGAGTCGGTCGACGTCCGTGATGGTGGCGGTGCCGTCGAAGCGGGTGCGGGTGTGGCGGATGCGCTGCTGGGCGGCGGCGCCGGTGGGTCCGCGTCGGGCATGGATGGCGTCGAGGAGGTGTGCGGTGTGGGTGAGGGGGTGCAGGCCGCTTGCTTCGGCTTGGCGCAGCCACCATTCGTCGGCGGCTGCTCCGGTCAGGGCGACGACGGCGGGCAGGTTGTAGGCGGCGCGGGTGGTGGCGCCGGGTTTGCGGACGGGGCTGGCCACGCAGCGGTAGCGGAGGGTCAGGCCGGGGCGCAGGGCGTCCAGGAGCGGGGTGAGGGGGCGGCTGAGGAGGGTGCCGTAGCCGTCGGGGAGGCGGCCTGCGTCGGGTTCCTGGGTGGACTGGAGGAGGATGTGGGGGCCGGTGGGCGTGTCGTCGACGCGGAAGAGGACGGCGAGTTTGGCGCGGGCGTCGGAGCCGAGTCCGTCGGGGAAGAGGGACATCACCCGGCGGTGGAGGTTCACCGGTGAGGCGCTGCCGGTGAGGTCGTGGCGGGCGGCGTGATGGCGGGGGTCGGGGACGATGCGGGTGAGCCAGAGGTTCATCGAAGTCCCCTTCCGGTGTCGTTTAGGTGCTGGTCGAGGTAGGTGGCCAGGGTGGTGAGGGCGTCGGCGCCCAGGCCGGCGTACTGGGCGCGGGGCAGGTGGAGGCTGCGGCGGAACAGGGGCCGGGCCCGGTAGGTGCGGTGGCGGGGGTCGAAGCTGATGGGGTCGTCGGTGGCGTCGGAGACGGGGTGCGTGCCGTCGTCGCTGTCCTCGGCCGTGCTCTGGGCGGGGACGGGGAGCTTGTCGAGGGTCTGGTCGGAGAGGAAGTCGATGGGGCGCGGTGTGGTGCGGGGCGGCCGGGCGGAGATGGGGAGGTGGACGAGGTGGTGGAGGGCGTCGCCGGTCTGGCCGAGCAGGAGGGGGCCTTCGGGGGGGTTCAGGGCGGTGGCGCATGCCGCGAGCAGTTCGGC
>NZ_FNIE01000025.1:32332-71821 GCF_900103985.1 Actinacidiphila guanduensis
CCGTCGTCGCTGTCCTCGGCCGTGCTCTGGGCGGGGGGGGGGAGCTTGTCGAGGGTCTGGTCGGAGAGGGAGTCGATGGGGCGCGGTGTGGTGCGGGGCGGGGGGGGGGGGGGGGGGGGGGGGGGGGGGGGGGGGGGGGGGCAGGCGCGGCGGCCGAGGAAGAGGGGCCACCTTGGGGAGTTCAGGGCGGTGGCGCATGCCGCGAGCAGTTCGGCGTCGTGGGTGGGGCTGCGGTCGGGCGGGGTGGTGACGGCGACGGTGAAGGCGGCGTCGGCGAGGTAGTGGCGGTGGCTGAGCAGGGTTCCGGTGTCGCCGGATCGTTTGCCGCCGTCTGCGGTGGTGACGGTTCCTTCCGGGGGCAGGCCGCCGCCGACGGTGTGCAGATCCCGCATCGGCACGCCGGGGCGGTCGACGCGGACGGTCACGGACAGACGGGCGAGGTCGCTGACGGATTCTCGCCGGGAGCGTCCCGGCGCCGCGGCGCACCGCTGTCGCCGAGGCCAGAACACCTACCGCGACCTGGTCCACGCCTTCCCCGAACTCGCCGCCACTCCAGGCGGCGTACGGCTGTTCCGCCGTCGCTTGCGACCGGTGCCGGCAGTGCGCGCAAGGCGACTCGGCGTCCCCTGGGGCGGATCGGGGTACCGGGGGCGTCGCCGGCGTCCCAGCAGACCGCGCGGAGTCGGACGTCCCAGGACGCGTTGACGGGCGCTCGGCGTCTGGCCGGCCGGACGGTGCCGGTGGCGGCGTCGACATAGAGCCAGCCCGGGTAGGACGGCGTGACCTCGGCGGGTTCACGGAATCCCGCGCCCCGCCGGTAGGCGTCCACAAGTGAGCCGGCTGAGCGACAGTCAAAGTCGCCGACCCCAGGACGACAACAACCGCCGCGGCACCGCCACCGGGGTGGAGCGGCTCGTCGAGCGTGAGCCAGCGCTCAGAACCTCGGACATAGCCGCCCGGCTCGCTGGAGCCCTTGCGGATCGGTTCGGGCACCGGTCGGTGAGCCGGGCGGCGGGGGGCTCGGCCACGGAACACCGGACAGGCCGAACGGGAGAACTGCTCAGAACGACCAGAGATACGGCGAGCTGACGGTTCCGCCGGTCTGCAGGCCCGCGCCCTGAGTGGTACTGACACTGACCTGCGCGCTCGCTATGTAGCGGTTGGTGCTCGCGACGCGCGCGATCACGGTGAGCACGCTGCCCGTGTTGCCCACAGCCCCGGTCAGGGTGCTGCACTGGCCGGGCTGAACGAGGATGATGCTTGAGCTCAGGACGTAGTTGGTTGCGAAGCCCCCTGAGGAGCACAACTGCAACTGTCCTCCGGGAACGGACGAAGCGGACGCCGACCCGGCTGTGCAGAGAATACCGCCGGCGGCGAGCACGGCAGCCGCGGCCATGCCGATGCGAGTTCTGGTCACGTATTTCATACTTCTCCTGGTGTCATCGTGTGGTCGTCGTCATTCTCTCGCCGACGCCCAGTGATCATTCCAGTCGATCCTCGTCAGAAGAAGGCCCGTTGGTACTCGATCATCGGGGACCGAACGGGCAGGACTATGCCCGACCAGGGTCAATTCTCGGGTTGACCCGGGGGGTGCCACCTATGTGTTTGGCCAAGGTCGAAGGCAAATAGGTTCGTGTAGTCCGAGGGTGGGGCCGAGCCGCGGGGGTGCGCATGAGCGATGGCCAGGCGACGATCAAGCTCACGAGTGACGAGGTGCTGGCGCTGTCGCACTGAACCCTTTCCATCGTCGGGCTGAGCTGGCCGGACGCAGGGGGAGGACGGCTTTGACGAGGGCGGTGATCCTGGTGGTAGAGCATCGGATCGGTGCTTGCGCACGAGTCGTCAATTCTTGAGGGTGGCCATGGCCTGCTCGACGAGCGCGCGGATCTTGGCGTGGGATCGGTTCACGGCCTGCTGACCGGCGGAAAGCGAATGCCGGCGCCCCCAGCGCGGGATGCGCGCTGTGCCGTCGGTGCCTCGGTAGCCCTCGTCGATGATGCCGTGTTCGCGAGCCGCGCGGATGTCGTAGACGGCTCCGGGCAGGCCGGTGAGGCCCACAGCAGTCGGCCGAACGGATCGGTGAGGACCAGCACGTTCATCCGTGCCTCTTGTGCTTCCCGGAGCGGAAGGGCTGGTACGCGGCGACGCGGTCGATCGGCAGATGGGTGCCGTCCGAGCGCGAACGCCTTCGCCACCACGCCGTCGCCCCCTCTCTTGCGCGCCACCGCATAATTCCCGCCCACCTCATCCGGCAGGTCCGCCACGCCCTGCCCATCGTCCTGAGACGTCCGCGTAGGAGCCGTTCCCCCCTCTCGTGGCAGCCGCTGCAAGAAATGTCGCGAGCCGCGCACGGAAAGTCGTAGAGCGGACCGCACCCGTGTGAGTCGATGGACGCCGGGGGCGGCCCCGCGCCACGCACGTCCGCATCCCCGTTCGCGAAGGTGTCCGAAATCCGTCCGGATCCACAGCTGCTCGCAAGCTTCTTCCGGACGCGCCTCGGAAGCTGACTTCCTCTCAAGGTACGGAGAAAAGGAATGCAAATTCACGGCGCGTACAGCTCCAACTACACGGTCACAGTGCTCGATCGGCTGCAGGCCAAGGGGCAGCACGACGCCGTGGTCGCCGGCGATCGGCGGATCAGCGGCACCGACGCGACCAATATGGTCCTACGGTTCTCGGCAGCCTTGCGCCGAGTAGGGCTGAAGCAGGGGGACGGCGTGGCGCTTCTGTCGGGCAACTCCCCCGAAGCACTTCTGTTGTGCCTTGCTGTGCACTTTTCTGGTTGCCGGCTGGTGTTCGTTCCGCCAGAGCCCGGCGCCGGCGAACTCGCCGCCTACATCCGTCAGGCAGATGTCGCCACCTTGGTCTTCGACCCGGTCTTCGAGCCTTTGGTGGACCGTGTCACCCGACTGGTCAGCATCCCGCTGTATCTCAGCATCGGGCCGTCGCAACTCGCGTCCGATTTCCTCGCCGAGGTCCCGGACACCACCGAGGCGTCAGCCCGGGACGCCGCAGACACCCGCCATGTCACCACACTGCTCTACACCGGCGGCACCACCGGGGCACCCAAACCGGTCACACACAACCGTAATTACTACGCGGCTTTCGTCCGGGCATCGACAGGATTCTCCAGCCGCTCCCCGGAGCCTCGAACACTGATATGTACGCTCACAACGCACAGCAGCGGCCACAATGGCGCGGTGAACGGGTTTCTCACCGGGCAGACCATTGTACTGATGAAATCGTTTCAGCCCGCTTCCGCTCTCTCCCTCATGAAGAGCGAAAGTGTCACTTCAGTGGTCCTCGTCACACCCATGCTCTACGAGTTGCTCGACACCCCCGAATGGGCGAACACCCGCTTCCCGGCACTGGAAAAGCTGTACTACACCGGCGCGCCAGCTGCCGCATCCAGGTTGCGACAGGCCGCCGTACGCTTTGGCCCGGTGCTCCACCAGGTCTATGGCGCGTCGGAAAGCGGTGTGGTCACCGTGCTCGGCCCGGAAGAGCACGACGTGACTCGACCCGAGTTGTTCATGAGCTGTGGGCGTCCGGCGGCCGGTGTCGAGGTCCAGCTCAGGGACGAGGCGGGTGCGCCCGTTCCGGTAGGAGACGTCGGTGAGCTATGGGTACGCAGTCCCATGGTCATGACGGGCTACTGGAAGGACCCCGAGCGCAGTGCTGAGGTTTTGGGTCGCGGCGGATGGTTCCGGAGCGGAGACGTGGCCCGCCAGGACAAGAACGGCTATCTCTACCTGATCGACCGCGTCCGCGACATCATCGTGACCGGTGTCACCGCGGACAATGTCTACTCTCGTCTCCTGGACGATTTCCTCCTCTCTCTCCCGAACATCAAAGATGCGGCGACTATCGGTGTCCCCGACAACGACGGGATGGAGCGCGTGCACGTCGCGCTGGTGCCACGAAATCAGGCCGAGCAGCCGGATTTCACAAAGCTGACCCGGCTGATCGTCGACGAACTGGGCGCGTTGTACGCGCCGGCATCCTACTCAGTGGAGGCCTCTCTTCCTCGTACTCCCGTCGGCAAGACCGACAAGAAGGCCCTTCGCGCAGCCCTGCTGGCAAGTGGCGACGCGACTGCAGAAGCAGCCGAGGGCGTATGTCGCCGGCACGGGACTCATCTCGGGTAGTACCTTCAAACGCGTCGATCGTGCGGCTGTCCCGTGCGGGTCCATGGTGGCGAGCAGCTCTGTGGAGCCGGCAGGCAGAATCGGCACGGAGACCCGCCGGGTGATCAGGCACCAGGGAGGAAAGGTGTGCCGATGACACAGCCCACAACCGTGCTCCGCATGGACTCACGGGAGCAGCTGCGGCTAGCGGCTCGCGCGAGCTACGCCTCCGCGGCGGCCGCCGCAGGACATTCCTTCCGCGGCGAGCTGGTCCTGCAAGAACTCGGGGGGTCCGTCAGGCTGACGAGGGCCAACTGCGACTCACTGAGCATCCGCCGGGCGGACCACAGGCAAGACACACCGCTCGACGATTTGATGCGGTTTTGTATGCATGTAAGGGGAGAAGGCAGTCTCCTCCAGCATGGCAGACGGACAGAAGTCCGCAGTGGTGAGGGCGTTCTCTACGAAGCGCGCAGGGCCTGGGAACTGGAGTTCCCGAGCCGCTTCGATTCACTGACCCTCCAGTTCCCGCGGAGCCTGATGCCACGGGACCTGCAGAACGTCACAGCACGCTGCGCACAGCCCGTCGACACGACGTCGACTGCAGCCCGGCTGGCAGCCGGCTTCCTCGGTCACCTGCACTCGACTGCCGCCGGACTGACCCCTCGGCAGCGCCACGACGCCGGCATGGCCGCGGTGAACCTCGTGGCGATGATGATCCGCGGCATCGCTCCAAGCCCGCCGGCGGACGACGGATCCGATGCGGTGCTGCTCCGCATGGTCCAGTGCTGCGTCCGTCGGCACTTCAGCGACCCGGCTCTGACGGTGGTGGAGTTGGCTCGACGCCACCATATCTCTCTGCGTCGGCTCTACTCGTTGTTCGAGGGAGCGGGGACCACCCCGAGCGCCTGCATCCGCAAGGAGCGGCTCCGCGCGGCCGAGGCGCTCCTCGCGGACCGGCGGTACCGCGATCGGACGGTCGCGCACGTTGCTGAATCAGTTGGCTTCGCACAAGTGCGGACCCTGGAACGGCTGTTCCTGCGCGAACACGGCGTGCCACCGGGCGAATGGCGCCGCCGCCACATGCTCCGCGACGACTAGGAAATGTCGCGAAAGTGCTGGTCACAGCCACTTGCAGCCGCAACACCGACGGGGTCCGATCGGCATTGCCGAAGGATTTAGTCTTGGCGAGTGAAGATCGCCGTCATGACCGCCGGCTCGCACGGCGACGTCGCCCCGTTCACCGGACTGGGGAACGGACTTGCCCGGGCCGGTCACGATGTCGTCCTGGTCACCCACGCCCGGTTCGCACCACTGGCTGCTGAGGCCGGCCTGGACTTCCACCCGTTGCCCGTCGACCCCAGGGAGACACTCGCGTCGGAGGCCGGCCAGAGCCTGCATCGCAGCACGACGGGAATCGGCAAACTGGCCCGACTCATCCGGATGACGCGCTCACTGGTGGGCGACATGACCGAAGAGTTGATCAAGGCCGCCGAGGGCTGCGACTTCGTCTTGGCCGCCAGCCCTGTCGCACCGCTGTGTCACAGCATCGCCGAAGCCATGGGACTGCCCAGTATCGGGACCTATCTGCAACCGCTGGCGGCCACTGGGGAGTTCGCGCCTCCGGTCACGGGTACTCGGTCTCTCGGCCCGTGGGGCAACAGAGCCGCGGGGCTCGCCGTCGCCTCGGCGGTGGAGGCCTTGTTCGCCGACGCGATCAGGACCGTCCAAGCACGCTTCGGTCTCCCCAGGACCGGTACGCAAGCGCGACGTCGGCTTCGCGAGCGACGGGACTGGCCGATCCTGCACGGTTTCAGCCCTCTGGTGGTCCCCCGCCCCCGCGACTGGCGTCCCAGTCTCACCATCGCCGGGTACTGGTGGCCCCACGAGGATCCGGGCCCGATGGTCCCGGCCCTGGCCGACTTCCTGGCAGCCGGTGCCCCTCCGGTCCTCGTCACTCTGGGAAGCGCGACCGTACCTGACCCTGATGCCGTGAGTGCCCTGATCACTGGCGCGTTGCGCGACGCCGGGCTGCGCGGTGTCGTACAACGGGGATGGAGCGGACTGCACGCCGCGGGCGATGACATGCTCACCGTGGATTCTGTGCCGCACCACTTTGTCTTCCCTCACATAGCCGCGGTGGTTCATCATGCGGGGGCCGGCACGACGGCGGCCGGTCTACGGGCGGGCATACCCGCCGTGCCGATTCCCGTGCAGTTCGACGAGGGCTTCTGGGGCGCTCGGCTCAAGGCGCTGGGCGTGGCGCCTGCGGTCCTCCCGCTGCGGAGGCTCTCCAGGAGCGCACTTACTGCCACCCTCGTACGCGCCACCACGCGGAGCGCATACCGAGATCGGGCTCGGCACCTGGCCCCGCGGATCAATGCCGAGGACGGAATCGCACCCGTCCTGCACGCCATCAGCCGCATAGCCGACGAGACAGCGTGACCGAGCGAACGACGTGCCTGCTCCGGGGAACGGAACAGGCACGATGATTGACCATTTGTACCTCCGGTACTCTCCCGATGGCAGACGTCAGTTCAGTCCCCACTAACGTCAAGCGAGCACAAGCCGGTCGTTCGACGCACTCACGCCAGGAATACACATGCACGCGCCTGACCTCCCCTCGCAGTCGGCAATCGTGATCGGCGGCGGTCTCGCCGGAACGACGGCTGCGCTCGTCCTTGCCGAGGCCGGCCTGGTCGTCACGCTCGTCGAGGCCCGGCCGCGCCTCGGCGGCCTTGCCTTCTCGTTCAAGCGCGGAGAACTCACTGTCGACAACGGCCAACACGTGTTCCTGCGCTGTTGCACCGCATACCAGTGGTTCGTCGACCGTATCGGCGCACGCGATCTGGTCGTCCTCCAGGAGAGACTGCAGGTCCCGGTCAAGGATGCGGCCAGCGGACGTACGGGCACGATAGGGAGGGTGGGGCTGCCGGTCCCGCTGCATCTGGCACCCAGCCTCGTGCGCTACCCCCATCTGTCTTTCGGCGAACGCCTCTCGGTGGGCCGTGCTGCGCTTGCGCTGCGCGGGCTGGACCTGCACGATCCCGCGTTGGACGGCACCGATTTCGGCAGCTGGCTCACCGCTCACGGCCAGTCCTCACGCGCGGTCGAAGCGCTGTGGGATCTGGTCGGCGTCGCAACCCTCAACGCAGCGGCGGGCGACTGCTCGCTGGGGCTGGCTGCCATGGTCTTCAAGACGGGGCTGCTCTCGGAGCCCGGTGCCGCCGATATCGGCTGGGCCTCCGGGCCCCTGGGACAGTTGCACAACGACCGGGCCCGCACCGCGCTGGACGCCGCCGGGGTGCGTACCATCCTCCGCGGCCGGGCAACCGAGATCGCTCGTTCGGACCGGGCTTGGCAGGTGACCATCGAGACGGCTCCTGGTCGCCGGGAAGGACTCACCGCGGACATCGTGGTGACTGCTCTGCCTCAGCGCGAAACCCACGGGATCCTTCCTGACGGCGCCCTGCCGGACCCGGACCAATTGCTGCGCATCGACGACGCGCCCATCGTCAACGTCCACGTGGTGTATGACACGCGTGTACTGGACGTGCCGTTCCTCGCAGTCGTCGGCAGCCCGATCCAATGGATCTTCGATCGCACCCAGGCCTCCGGCCTCACGGGTGGGGGCCAATACGTGGCGTTGTCACAATCGGCCGCTCAGGAAGACGTCAACCTTCCCGTCGCCGAACTGCGTGCCCGCTACGTGCCGGAAATCGCGCGCGTACTGCCTTGTGCACGAGGAGCCGGCATCCTGGACTTCTTTGTCACCCGGGAACGATCTGCCACGTTCGCTCCCACACCCGGGGTCGGAGCGCTTCGCCCGGGGCCCGCAACACGCCTGCCCGGGCTGTTCCTGGCGGGGGCCTGGACGGCGACCGGCTGGCCGGCAACGATGGAGAGCGCCGTACGCAGCGGTCTTGGAGCAGCCCGCGAGGTGCTCACCACCTTGGAACTGCCCTTTGGGAGCGACGTCCTGCCCACCCCGTGAACCGAGGTGCGCACGGCTGAGCATGAGGGCGCTGGGGCTCATGTGGCAGGAGAGCGCCGACAGTACTCCTCATCCGGCGAACACCGCTCGGCCGAACTCCACGGCACCATTGCCGTGAGAAGCGGCCCTTCGACGACCCCGGCGGACAGGCGTCCGCCGACGAAGTCCGCGACGGCCTCCAAGGCCCCCCACACACCGCCGGCTCTTCGGGCTGATCCTGGCGATACTTCTCCACGGCGTCCCAGAGAGGGTTGGAATCGACTGCCTGCAGGAATGGATCATGACCAGGCGAGAACGACTCGCGCGGGTGCCCGTCCGTCCAGTGCTGCAGCACTTGCAACCCCTCGCGGTCGAGCGAAATCACCAAGGTCTGCGTCCCCTGGGAGAGAGCGCCAAGGACCCTTGGCATGGCGCTCTGCAGGCCGTGAGCCTCGAAGCCGAACGCCCAGTCTCCCAGGAGCCCGACGCTCAGGACCGACGTACCGGGCGTCAATTGACGAGCGCTCCTCCGTTGCGGAAGAGCAAGGAGCCGAGCCGACGAGGGGACGACCCCGTAGCGTCGCAGGAGCTCCTCGGGGGTCAGGCCCTGCGTGAAGGTGAGACAGCAATCCTCATACCAGCCTACATCCATCCCCACGGCTGCGCGGACACAGGCGTCATTGTTTCCCCTGCAAGGTTTCACATGAATACGGGCCACTTGGAGGAAGCTCCCGGAAATCCGGCTTGTGGGTGATCCCATGCGGTGGGCCGGGGCTCTGTGAGGATAGCCTTGGCCGATACGCGGGTGCAATGCGCGCCAGCCGGGCACGATCCGCGTCTGCAGAACGGTTCCCCTTTCTCCTCCCCCTTCTTCCTTTTGCGTCCCAGGTAGGGGATCGACCGCGCAGACGGGCATGGCGCCGTCGCGAAAGCAAACCGCACTACCACCATGTCCCCCGGCCGGAAGACCGAGGGACATGGGTTCAGGGTTCAACGGCCCGCACTACATGACCGGATTCCTCACGCCGGGACCACGTAGGGGAAATGAGGGGTACGCAATTCCGCGGAAGTGGCCGGAGTCAGACCCGAAGGCACCGGCATATTGGTGACGAGGGAAAGCATGGCCTCCGGCGCGTTGTCGGCCAGAGCGCGGCCGTTGCGGGTCGCGAAGCCGAAGGATGCCGGCGTTCCGACCACGTACGGCAGCACGTCCGGGAACAGCTGCCCGGCCACCGTCCGGCCATACCCGTCAGGATCCGCCGAAGTGCCCGTTGCCCGCACGACAGCAGCCACCTGTCCGGCGATGGGCTCGGCCGCCGCGGCAACGTCCTGCGACGGGTGGCGCGTGTTGGCGGGGTTGGAGAAGTCGGTGTCGCCGGGCCAGAAGATGGGCCACATCATGGGGTTGCCGGCACGGTTGATCTGCCGCCAGCCGCCGGCGTCCGTGGCGAGCTTGGTGGCGCACCATACCCCGATGCGGGTACCGGCCTTCAGTTGGGGATGAGTGTGCGGGACTTCGAGGACGATCGTCTCGACGGACGTGCCGGTGAAACTGTTTTTGGCCTTCTCCGGGCGCCAGGACGACAAGTCCACCGCGGTGCCCTTAGCCACTGCGCCGTTGACGATCGACAGCAGGTCGAGATCGATGTAGAAGGAGTCCGCGATCCGGCCGGCCCACACGCGGGTGCCGCCCGCCTCCGCGGCCTCACCGGTACGTCCTTCGAGTACGAACTCGCCTTCGGCGCCGTCCTCGCGGGCGTCCGCGCCGGTCAGGGTGTGCAGCCGCAATGACTGCCGGCCGTCGGCATCGGGCTCGCCGAAGGAGAAGCGGTACGTGAGGGACTCGAAGTCCGAGCCGTCCACGTGCACCTTGAATTCATAACGTGCCTCGTGGTGGAAGCCGGGCTCCGCGTAGACACCCGTGATGTTCGAGTTGACGTCCATGACGAACACCGTGCTGCCTTCGCCGGAGAAGACATAGAGGTCGTCGATGTACAGCTGGCCGTTCTGGGCGGCCAGTGGGGTGTCGAGGTGGTGGGACATGAACGGGGCTCCCGTGGTCTCGGTGCACAACATCGAATGCGCGCAGAGCCAGGGCGGGCCTGGCCGTGTTTTTGGAACGCGCGGATGACGAGATCAGTCTTGCTGTTGCCCGTGAGCGCAGTCCATGGGGAAAACCCCACATTCGCGCACGCGGTCTCGAGTATGCGGCTCGGATACGGATAGATCCTGCTCCTTGTCGGCAATGAACAGCCGGAACAAAGAAGAATCACACGTATGGCCCGTTGCCGGACGAAGCCCTGCGCCCATAGCGGGCCGCGTCAAAGGCGGCCAGCGGTCACCCGGCGCTCCACGGCGTCCTGCAACGGCGGCCACGGTCGTCGGCTCACGGCAGCGGCGGGACAGGGCCGGTCAGGCTACGTCTGCTGTTCGCTCGACGCGGTCGCCCGTGGGTGACGAGATGACGCCGAGGACCTCCCAACCGGCATGTCCCGGTGGCTTGTGACCTGACATCATGACTGAGAACAGTGAACCCAACCCCCAAGAGTCATGGCATCCGCGTCCTGTGATGGCAGGAGCTGCCTCGAGCCGGAGATCGTGTCGTACCGCGGGATGACACCGACCGCGAGGATCACCCGCTGGACGACAGGATCGGGGCCGGCCGGTTCCTAGCGTTGGTGATGCGGCGTCCAGGAGGGCGCCTGACTGCCGACGAAGGGCACACCGATGATCGAGGCACGGCATCTGACCAAGAACTACGGAGAAAGGAGTGCGGTGGACCGGCTGGACTTCACAGTGAAGCCCGGTAGCGTGACCGGCTTCCTGGGACCCAACGGCGCGGGGAAGTCCACCACGATGCGCATGATCGTGGGGCTGGACACCCCGACGAGCGGAAGTGTGACCGTGAACGGCCGCCGGTACACACGGCACAGGACGCCGCTGCAGGAAGTGGGCGCTCTGCTGGAGGCGAGGTCGATCCACCCAGGACGTTCGGCCTTCAACCACCTCAACGCCCTCGCGCTGACCCACGGGATTCCTCGTACCCGGGTCGAGGAGGTCATCGACCTGGCCGGGCTGAGCAGCGTAGCGAAGAAGCGGGCCGGCGCCTTCTCCCTCGGCATGGGGCAGCGGCTCGGCATCGCTGCAGCGCTCCTCGGCGATCCGGAGACCGTGATGCTGGACGAGCCGGTCAACGGCCTCGACCCTGAAGGTGTGTTGTGGATCCGCAATCTACTGACGCAACTTGCGCAGCAGGGTCGAACAGTATTCGTCTCCTCGCATCTGATGAGTGAGATGGCCCTCGTGGCGGATCATCTGATCATCGTTGGCCGGGGGCGCTTGCTGGCAGACACAACCGTGCAGGATCTGGTCCGCGAGGCGGGCGGCGACACCGTGCGCGTGGTGACGCCGGAGCCAGCACGATTGCGGGAACTGCTGGTCGGGCCAGGCGTCGACGTCACCGGGCAGGTCGGGTCGGAGGAACTGCAGGCGGCAGGTCTCACTCCGCACGAGATCGGGACAAAGGCGGCGGAGCACGGAATCCCGCTCTTCGAACTGAGCCAGCGGACGGTGTCGCTGAGGAGGCGTTCATGGAGCTGACCAGGGAAACGGTGGAGTACCACGGCAGCACGGCCGGACACAGCACCCTTGGGAGGGCGGCATGAGTTCCCTCAGCACCGCCACGGGCTCCGGGCAGAAGCCGAATACGCCGTCCCGGCCCCGCTACAAGGTGACCGGATGGCGCGTAGTGGGTTCGGAGTGGGCCAAGCTGTGGTCGCTCCGCTCGACGGGAATCACGCTGGTCCTTGCCCTGCTCTTCCTGCTGACCGCCGGCATCTTTGCCAACTACCAGTACCACTCGACCTACAACGCCGGCCATGTGGACAGCGACTTCGCCCACTCCACAGCCGTCGATCTGTCCCTGTTCGGCACGCCCTTCGCCCAGTTGGCCATCGGTGTACTCGGCGTCCTGGTCATGGCCGGGCAATACTCGACCGGCATGATCCGCTCCACGCTGGCGGCGGTGCCGCGCCGGCCCTTGGTACTGTGGTCGAAGGCAGCGCTCTACGGTCTCGTCGCCCTACTGGTCTCGACAACCGGAACGTTGCTCTCATTCCTTCTCAACAGCCCCATGGTCTCCGGTACCCCGGCTGCGAAGACCCTGCTGGACCCGGGTGTCCTGCGCTGCCTGCTCGGGGCCGGGCTCTACCTCGGTCTCGTGGGTGTCATCAGCATCGCCCTGGGTGCGCTGCTACGGTCGGTGGCAGGCGGCATCTCGGTCCTGGTCGGCGTATTCCTGCTGGTTCCGGTTCTGGCCCAGCTGCTGCCCAACTCCTGGTAGGACAACGTCGCGTCATACCGACCCAGCAACGCGGGCGAGTCCGTCTTCGCCCTGACGCACGACGCCTCGGCTCTGTCTCCCGGGACCGGCCTGGCGGTATTCCTCGGCTGGACGGCGCTGGCGCTGGCGGGCGCGGCCTGCCGGCTGACCCGGAACGACGTCTGACGGCGTGGAACACAGGCAGGTGATAGCAGTGAGCATCGACGACACAGGTTGTACGGGCAGCCTGGTCACCCGGCTGAACATCGTCAGCCAGCAGCTGCAGCAAGCAGACGGCGCCCATCCCCGGGTGCTGGACACCGCCGTGGTCGTGCTGGCCGTCCTGACGCTCTGCCTGCCGGATCTCCTGCCTGTGGACTCCAGCGACAGCGGCCCGGACAAGCTTCATCTCAGCCTCACCGAACTGCCCTTGGCTGCGACCCTGGCATTGCAAGCCGGCTTGATGCTTCCCCTGCTGTTGCGCAGGCGGAAACCACTGATGACCTTCGCTGCCATCACCACCGCATTTGTGCTGCAGTGGTCCCTGGACGTCGGCTTGCGCGCGGATCTCGCGCTCTTTCTCGCCTTGTACAGCCTTGCCCTGCACGGAAGGCTCCCTCAGCTGCCGTGGGCCTGCGCCGTCACGGCGGGCGCCATGGTGCTGGTCGCGCTCCGCCTCTCCCCGATCGTGTCCCCAGGGGACGCGCTGTTCTTCCTGCTCAGCGCGGTGACTGCGGCGATTGCGCTCGGACTCGTGATCAGGATCCGCCGGGCGCAACTCGCCGGTCTGAGAGAAAGAGCAGAACAGCTGGAGATTGAGCGCGACCAGCGCAGCAAGTTGGCAGCCGCCGCTGAACGAGCTCGGGCCGCCCGGGACATGCATGACATCGTCGGCCACAATCTGGCCGTCATCGTCTCCCTTGCCGATGCCGGCGCGTACGCGACCGACAGCGCTCCGGATCGCGGCAGGGAAGCGCTGAATCTGATCGGTGACACAGGCCGCCAAGCACTCGGCGAACTGCGCAGGGTGCTCGGCGTGCTGCGCGAGCCGAGGAACAGCACATCACCGGAACCCTGCTCAGCCCGCAACCAGGCATCACGGACATCGGCGTACTGTGCGCCAGCGTCCGAGCGGCGGGCCCCGAAGTCACCTATCACACGTCAGGTGACATGGACAGATTGAACACAGGAGTTCAGCTCACGGTCTACCGCATCGTCCAGGAGGCCCTGACCAACACACTCAAACACGCAGGCACGGACACTCAGGTCGAACTGTCCATCCGCGTCGAGGACCGTCACCTCGATATCCTGGTACAGGACACCGGCCCGCAGGTCGTGACCGACCCGGCTCACGACGAGGGACAGGGCCTGGTGGGTATGCGTGAACGCGGCATCGCTCTACGGTGGGACCGTCCAAGCGGGGCCTGCGGCCCATGGGGGCTGGCGTGTGGAGGCAACCTTGGACCTCGGCTTCCAGGTCGTCGCGCCATGACCACTGTGCTCATCGTCGACGACCAGCCCCTCCAGCGCTTCGCCTTCCGCCTGCTGCTGGAGTCCGTTCCCGAGACCGACGTGCTCGGCGAAGCGGCGCATGGGGCCGAGGCCGTTCGTCTGGCCGCGGAACTGCGCCCGGACGTCGTCCTGATGGATATCCGCATGCCAGGCATGGACGGTATCGAGGCCACCCGTCGCATCGTCGCCTCCGGCAACCGCTCCCGCGTCCTCGTGCTGACCACCTTCGACCTCGACGAGTACGTCCACGAGGCTCTCCGCGCCGGAGCGAGCGGGTTCCTCCTGAAGGATGTGCGGCCCGAGGAGCTGTTGGCGGGCATCCGGGCGGTGCCGCCGGCGACGCCGTGATCGCTCCCGCACTGACCCGCCGCCTCCTCGACGAATACGCCCAGCGAGTCCCGCCGCCTGCTGACGGTCCGGCCCACAAGGCCCGATGGAACGCCCTGACCGAGCGGGAGCGCGAGATCCTCGTCGCCGTCGGCAAGCGGTGGACCAATGGTGAGATCGCCGCCCATTTCGTCGTGACTGAGTCCACCGTCAAGACCCATGTCCGACGTATCCTCGCCAAAATCGGTGCCCGCGATCGCATCCAGGCGGTGATTTTCGCCTACGACCTCGGGCTCGCCCTCCCCAGGACGCTCAAGCAAGGGGACGCGACCGCACCTACCTGCACGGCTACACCGGTCAGCGAGCCGCCCGAAGCGCCGTGAAGGCAGGAGCACACCCTGACCACGGCCAAGCCCATGCCAGAAGGACGTAACGGGCAGCATTCGTATCGGTTGGTACCCCACCCGCCGGTGGGACCCCGATAGCCGGCACGTACCTCAGTATGCTGTCGTCGTTGCCGATAGGCGCTGCCCACAGTGAGGCGCGGCAGCCGGCAAGTGCCTGGTTGGCGCGTGTGTGCGCGGGCGCGTACAAGGCGGTCCCGCGCAAGCTCACGAACGGCGGCGAGCGGTAGAACCACATTATCCGCGAGGATACAGATTCACGTCAGGAAATTTCAGTGCTCGATGTACGGTCGCCCCAGGATTCCGCATTTGTCACATTGCTGCGTGACAGCTACGAACGACTACTGGGTGTGCACTGATACCGTCATTCGTCGGGCATGAGGCGCGTGCGAGTTGGCTGTATCACGATGCCCCCTTCGGCCTGCTTGCACAGAATACGTCCGACGAACCAGAATTCGTCTACGCGAATGTTGTGGCACAACGATTGTTCGGGTACTCCTGGGAAGAGTTCTCCGGTCTTTCGTCCCGGCTTTCCGCCCCGGCCTCGGACCGGGCCGAGCGGCAGAAAATGATGGATGTCGTCCGGGCCAAGGGATACGTCGACGGCTACCGTGGGCAGCGTCGGTCCAAGCAAGGCAAGCGATTCTGGATCGAGGACGTCACGATCTGGAACCTCAGCGACCGGAGCGGCCCGATCCAGGGGCAGGCAGCACTGATTGCCACCTGGTCGGACGTGGGAAAGACCACCGTCGAACACAACTGAGTTCGCCGGCCACACCATGGCAGATGATGTCGAAAACCTCATCGCGAAAGAGAGCGGAGCAATGGAAGCAGGAACGTTGGACTTCGAAAGCACTGTTTTTGACAAGGAGTACGTGACCTTTGCGGGTCGACGGGAAGCCATCGTGCGGGGCGGGCGGCACCTGTTCGAGCGACTGCCGGCGGCCTTCGAGGGGGTTCGCCAGCTCGGCGTGATCGGCTGGGGATCACAGGGGCCGGCCCAGGCACAGAACCTGCGGGACTCCCTTGGTGACGCGGTCAAGGTCGTCGTGGGCCTGAGGAGCGGTTCCTCCTCTCTCGACGCAGCCCGTGCCGCGGGGTTCACCGAGGAGGACGGAACCCTGGGTGAGATGTACGAGGTGATCGCGGCATCGGACATGGTCCTCCTGCTGATCTCCGATGCAGCTCAGGCAGAGCACTACCGTAAGATCTTCGACAATCTGCGTCCGGGAACCACCTTGGGCCTGTCGCACGGATTCCTGCTGGGGCATCTGCTGGACATCGGTGAGAGGTTCCCTGAGGAGGTGGACGTCATCGCGGTGTGCCCCAAGGGGATGGGCCCCTCGGTGCGAGCCCTGTACGAGCAGGGTGCGACGGTCAACGGTGCAGGTATCAACGCCAGTTTCGCTGTCGAGCAGGATGTGACCGGTCGGGCTCTCGAACGGGCGCTGGGATGGTCGGTCGCCCTGGGCGCGCCGTTCACCTTTCAGACCACGCTCGGTTCGGAGTACCTGTCCGACCTGTGTGGAGAGCGCGCGATACTCCTCGCCGGTGTGCACGGCATCGTGGAGAGCCTCTACCGCCGGTACCGTGACCACGGCTTGGATGCCAAGCAGGCGTTCCGGCATTCGGTCGAGTCGGTCACGGGCCCGATATCGAAGACAATTTCCAAATCCGGCTTGATCGGAGTGTACGAGAAGCTCGACGATCAGGAAAAGGAGATCTTCGCCACGGCGTATTCTGCGGCCTATCCGGTCGGCCTGGAACTCACTGCTGAAATCTACGACGAAGTAAGCGCCGGCAATGAGATCCGCAGCGTCATCCTCGCGGGCTGGCGATCCGATCGCTTTCCCATGGGCAAGATCGATCAAGCGGACATGTGGCGAGTCGGTGAGACCGTACGGGCCGATCGCGCCGTGGACAGTGACGCCCCGCTCGATCCCTTCACCGCCGGAGTCTTCTGCGGGGTCATGATGGCTCAGGTCGACATCCTGCTGGAACAGGGCCACCCCTACTCCGAGATCGCCAACGAGTCGGTCATCGAGGCGGTCGACTCCCTCAATCCCTACATGCATGCTCGAGGCGTCGCCTACATGGTGGACAACTGCTCGACCACAGCCCGGCTCGGAGCCCGGAAGTGGGCACCCAACTTCGATTACCGGCTCACCCAGCAGTCGTACCCGGCTGTGGATGACAAGGCTGTCGACCCGGCTCCGTTTGAGGCGTTCGAAGGGCACCTCATCCATGAGGTGCTCCGCGTCTGCTCGGAGATGCGGCCCTCGGTGGATATTTTCGTGGAGTGAACCGCTCAACGGTTCGACGGCCGGAGCGCAACCGCGTCCCGGCCGCCGAACCGTCTCGGCTCCCGGATGCCGACGGCGATGCGGGAACGCTAGCCGGCGGGGCGGATGTTGTGGTTGACGCGGAAGAGGTTGCGGGGGTCGTACTGCCGCTTGACGTCGGCCAGCCGTGCGTATCGGACGGCTCCGAAGTGCCGACGGACGTCGGCGGCGCTCGTGGCGTCGTCCGGGCCGACGAAGTTGGTGACGTTCTGCTCGCTCGCCCACGGCGACAGGGCGTGCACATACTTCTTCAGAGCGTGTCTGAGATCGGCTACGGGGTGGTTTTCCGTAGTGGGCGGGGGCCTTGGCGTACGGTGGGTCGGCCTCGGGTGAGCCGACGGAGTATCACGTCGGTCATGGCCCAGCGGATCATCGTTTCGGAGTGTGCCGGGTTGCGTTCGTAGTCGCAGGCCAGGCGGCGGCGCATCGTGATCCACGCGAAGGTGCGCTCCACCGCCCACCGCTTGAGCTGGACCTTGAAGCCCTGTTGCCCGGGGTCCTTGCGGACGATGTCCAGGGTGCAGCGCAAGACCGTGGCGCACCAGTCGACGAGCCTGCCTGCGAAGCCCTGGTCGGCCCAGATCCTGGTCACGGTGGGGTGGTCCAGGCGGGTCCACAGCAGGGAGCGCCTGGCGCCGTCGCGGTCCTGGACGTTTGCGGCCAGCATGTGCACGGTCAGCAGGAGGCCGAGGGTGTCGGTGACGATGAAACGTTTGCGGCCCTTGGTCTTCTTGCCCGCGTCGAAGCCGCTGGTGGCCTTTGGGACGGTGTCCGCGGCGCGCATCGACTGGGAGTCGACCAGGCCGGCGGACGGTTCCGGGTTCCGGCCGTCGTCCTGGCGGACCTTGACCCGCAGGGCGTCGTGGACCTTCTCCACCGTGCCGTCGTCATGCCACCAGGTGAAGTACCAGTACACCGTCGGCCAGGGCGGGAAGTCCTTGGGCAGGTACCGCCACTGGCACCCGGTCCGCGCCAGGTACAAGATCGCGTCCACGATCCGGCGGCGCGGGTGCTTCTCCCGCCGCCCGCCCTTGGTGCCCGTCCTCGGCGCGGGCAGCAACGGCTCGATCAACCGCCCACTGCGCATGGGTCAGATCAGACGGGTAGCCGTCCCTACCAGCACTCACGCACCGCCCAACGAGCCACCCGAATGGCCGACACGACGGATCTCAAACACGCTCTCAGCTTGACTCTGTCGGTGATCTTGGTGTTCCTCGGTGAGGCGGGCATGCTCGGGCTGTTCCGAAGGCTGATGCAGCTACCGAGGTGCCCGTTGTCGCTCCGTTCCCGTTCCGGTGAGCAAGTCCCGTCTCTGACCGCGCGGGTCGCGCGGGCGAGCAATCCTGGCGGTACGACGGCGATATGGGTACGTGATCGCCTCGACGGGCTGTGGAACGATGAAGACTTCGCCGGCTGGTACCCACGTGACGGTCGTCCGGGCCTGTCACCCGCCCAACTGGCCACCGTCTGTGTGCTGCAGTTCTTACTCGGTTTGTCGGACCGGCAGGCCGCCGAGGCGGTGCGCTGCCGCATCGACTTCAAGTACGCCCTCGCGCTGGAGCTCGATGACCCCGGCTTTCACCACAGTGTGCTGTCCGACTTCCGGGAGCGCCTGGCCGTGGGCGACCGTGCCGACCGGCTCCTGGACCTCCGCGCTGGCCCGACTCAAGGACGCCGGGCTCGTGCGTGAACGCACCACACAGCGCACCGACTCCACCCACGTCCTGGCCGCAGTCCGCGACCTCACCCGGCTGGAACTGGTCACCGAAGCGGTCCGCGCCGCGCTCGAAGAGGCAGCCCGCACGGCCGGACACCTGCTGGCCGGACTGGTCGACGAGGACTGGGGGCGCCGCTACGGCCGCCCGGTCCGCCTGGGCAAGAACCCCACCCGGCCCAAGACCCGGATCCTGGCCGCCGGCAGCGACGCCTATCAGCTATTGGAGCGACTCCGTCCAGACGGCTCAGGTTACCGACCCGGCCCGCAAGCCGAAGCCCTGCGGCAGGTCATGGTGCAGAACTACTACCGCGACCAGGCGGGCCGACTGTGCTGGCGCACTGCCGACGACGGCGGGCTGCCGCCCTCCTCCTCCGCGATCGTCTCGCCCTACGACACCACGGCCCGCTACGTCCGCCACGGCCACATCATCCGCTGGAAGGGGTTCGCCGCACACGTCACCGAGACGTGTGACCCCGACAGCACCAACGTGATCACGGACGTGGCCACCACCTCGGCCGCCACCAACGACGGCCAGGCCCTGCCCGGCATCCACACCCGCCTCGCGCGTCGCGAGCTGCTGCCCGGTGAGCACCTGGTCGACGGCGGCTACACCTCCCTTGTCCACCTGGAACGCGCCGCACGCGAACACCAGATCACCGTCAGCGGCCCACTACCGGGCAACCCCACCAGCCAGCACCGCCGAGGCGAAGGCTTCGACCGGGACGACTTCCACATCGACTTCGACCGCCGGCAGGTCACCTGCCCCCAGGGCCAGATCAGCGCGGGCTGGCACGGCCCCTACCCGACCTCCTCACCCACCGCCGCACCCCTGATCGTGGCCCGGTTCACCAAGAGCCAGTGCCGCCCCTGCCCGGCCCACACCCGCTGCACCACCACCGCCGACAGCGCCCGCACCGTGGGCTTTCCCCCACGAGAACTCCGCGACCTGCAACTCCGCGTCCGAGCGGACCAGCAGACACCCGGCTGGAAGGCCCGCTACGCCGTCCGCTCCGGAGTCGAGAGCACCATGAACGAGTTCGTCCATGGACACGGCATGCGCCACTGCCGCTACCGAGGACAGCCCAAAGCCCACCTGCAACACGTCCTCACCGCCATCGCCGTGAACATCGAACGACTCAGCAGCGCGTCAGAGGCAGGGAAACCCTCATCACCGAGACCGCCGACCGCCTTCCAGACCTTCCTGGACCACAACGAGATCCCCCGGTCGAAGTCCTGGCGAACCCTCGGCACCTGAGCCCAAGCAACCAAGATCACCAACAGAGTCAAGCTCAGGTATTCGCCCAAAGGAGGCACTTCGTCCGGGCTGCCGACACCGAGAGCGAAGGTGATGAACGGCAGGCCGCGCGAGGCGACCGCGTTGGGCACGGCGGGTTCCTCGTCCAGTGCACCGCCCAGAGCCCGCAACTCCACCAATGCCAGTGGACAGCCGGAGTCCGCGTTGGTGAACGCGATGAACTCGGCGAGCGCGTCCGCGCCGAACTCCCGCAGCCCCAGGCCGCCTTCGACGTACGGCAGCGGCTCGGTCGGGGCGCAGTGGATCTCAGCGAGCTGCTCGTAGGGCCGCTCGGTAAGCGTGTCGAGGATGGGACGGGCGGCCCCTCTCAGGAGGCGACGAGTTTGGCGCCGTGCTCGGCGGACCCCAGGTGGCTGAAACGCACGTGCAAGACAAAGGCCCCACGCAGCGGATCCGGGAGTTGCGGCAGGTCCGGCAGCCGTTGGACGGCAACGGATGTGGCCGACTCCCGTCCGAGGGTTGCCTGCCAGTCACGCCAGACGCCAAGCACTTGCGCAGAATTTTCGCCGCCGAACCACAGGCCGCCACCCCAGAAGCGGCTGACGGGCAACGCGCCGAACTCCATCTCGGTGACGACACCGAAGTTCCCCTTGCGGCCCAACATCGCCCAGTACAGGTCCGGGTCGGATTCCGGATTAACCCTGCGCTGCTCGCCGTCGGCAGTGACGACAATCCATGGCCTGCACGTGGACGGCCGCGTAACCGGCGCTGCGTCCCCGCCACCGAGCATGTACCCGACCACGCCGACGCCCGGCGCCGTGCGGCGCGAGCCCGTACCGAGCGGCCGCCGACGGCACCTCGCTCCACCGCGCGCCTGCGCCGACCGCGATGGTCCGGGTGGCCGCCCGGACCGACACACCGCTGAGCCGACAAGTGGTGATGAGCACCGCCTCACCGGCCTCGGGCAGCACCATCTGGTGGCCCTGGTTCTTCACCGCTATGGGCGCTCCCACTCAGCGGCGAACCGGACCGCAGCGGCAACATCCACCGCGTTCTCAGCCCCGACGGCGAGAACCGGTTGCACGACACGCAGCAGGTTGAAGGCATCACATTCCTGGAAGAAGCCGGCGTCTCTCGGGAGCAGCACCGGTCCGCGCACCTGCGCACGGAGCTCACTGACACCTTCGTGTGAACCGCTGGGTACCGGTCGAGTCGGGAAGGTCGTTCGTGATCACAAATTTCGTGGAAGAGTTTTCCTTGCGGGCCGAGATTGCCCGCGGCGGGTCTCAGTGCCCCTGCCTCATGATCGTCTCGGCGATTCGGCGGGCGTCACTTGACCAAGGCGTCGGCGTCAGCGTGGTCCGGTCGAGGCAGACGATGGCTCGTGTGCCATGTGCGTAAGTAGTGGCGCCGTCAAGGGAGCAGAACCGGAAACCCGCCGTCGCAGACGTCGTTCCGAGACGGTCGATCCACAGGTGCACGGCATAGGTGCCGACGAGTGTTACAGGAGTTTCGTATGTGATAGTGAATGCCTTGATGACGTTGAAACTGTCGCCCTCAAGGCCTGTACGGCCGCCGATACCACGGTCACGCCAGAACGTGAACCACGCGCGTTCGACGAGCGTCTGGAACCGGCCGTTGTACAGCAATCCCATGGCATCCAGATCGTCGAAGAATATCTCCACAGGAATGAAAATCCCGACATTTCCGGACTGAGGTTCCGAGGGCAGAGTAGCGGAAGGCATGCTTGGTCTCCCAGAAGTAGAGAATAAGGTGAAGGTTTGTCTCTTGTATCACTGTCCGGACCCGGCAGTGTCGGACGCAAAGCCGTGGAGGACGTCCTGGTTCAAAAATTCCAGAAACGCCGTGAGCACCGGCGACGGAGCCGGCGCGTTACGCCATACGATTGCCTTCGGGTAATTGACAGGCGGTTGGAGCGGCAGCACGCTCAGTCCCTGGCCATGCGTGAGGGCGCAGTGGTCGCGTGCTGACAAGGAAATACCGACCCCGCTCCCCACGAGTGCTGTGTGAAGGGCGACATCATTGGTCGCATAGCTCACGACGAGATCGGCTCCTGAATTCCTGAAGGCTCTCTCGATCCATGACCTTGCGCTGCTGTCGGGGCCATAGGTGATCAGCGGCTTCCCGACGAGTATGTCCAGCGGAATGCTCTTACGAGAGGCAAACGACGAGTCGACTGGAACGACTGCGACGATCTCTTCCTCGCGCAGCGCAGTGCTCTGGAGCCCTGGAGGCAGCGGCTTCGGCGGCAGGGCAACAACAGCCGTGTCCAGTGTCCCCTGGCTCACAAGGTCGATGAGTGCGGAACTCTGACCGCCTATCAGTCGCACCGTGACGCTCGGGTGAGCGTAGCGGAAGGCGCCGATAAGGGCCGGCAGAGGGGCGTACTCCACCCCCTCGACCGCACCCAAAAGCAAGGGGCCGGTAAGCCGTGCCTGCCGGGACTCGAACTCTGACTTCAGCGCCTGCACCGATGCCACCGCGTTGTTCGCCAGCGGCAGCAGCACCCGCCCGGCCTCCGTGAGCCGTACGCCGTGTGAATTCCGCTCGAAGAGCCGCTCTCCCAATTCATGTTCGAGCAGACCGATACGGTGACTGACAGCCGACTGGGCGACCTGGAGCCGCGCCGCGGCGCGCGTGAAACTCTCCTCCTCCACCACCGCAACGAAGAAGCAAAGAGTGCGCAACTCCATCGATGTTTCCTCGGCTTTTCCTCTGGTCATCGAGTGATATGGATCTGCAGGCAGGGAACCTGCTTCACCGCCGCCGCTGTCCACCCGGGCGCGAGCCCGGCCGAGCGAAGGCGGTCAGGATGTGCCCGCAACAGCAGAACGCTGGTCAAGGCACAGCGCCACTGATCAGCGCCGCGATGAAAGGAGGCCGGGGACCGCGAGCGGCTTCGGAACCGGCGGACTCATCGCTTTCGCCTCTGCCGAGGGTGGTTCCGCCGGGTCGCACGGCCGGAGCATCTACGGTCCCCGCTGTGCCGGGCGCGCCGGCCGAGGCGGGAAGCCCGGCGGAAACCGTCGGTGGAACTGTGTCACCAACAGCACGTGCGATACGGCTGCCGCTCATGTGCACCACATGTGCTCCCCGCCTGAGCGGAGCGGGGAGCAACGGGGTTTCGCGGCCTACGAGAACACACAGCGAAGGTGCCGGCGGAATGCGCGGTGTCAGCGCCGTGCAGGCCGAAGCGGTCCGGCGCCCACACGGGGTCACTCGGGCAAATACGGCGAGCATGGCACCCCCCTCCGCAATGTTGACGGCGTTAACTCGCGGCAGCAGTCTGATCCATCGTGTTAACGGTGTCAACTCCCGGCAGGATGGAGCTATGAGCTCAAGCGAGAACCGTACGTCGTACCACCACGGGAACCTGGCAAACGCCCTGGAAGAGGCCGGCATCGGACTCGCCCGTGCTGGTGGGCCGGATGCTGTCGCACTCCGCGAAGCCGCTCGCCGCGCCGGCGTCTCGGCCACGGCCGCCTACCGGCACTTCGCGGGCCAACAGGATCTGCTGGAACGGGTCAAGCAACGCGCCCTGGCCATGCTAGCCGACCAGATGCGTGCCGCCTTGGTCAAGGTACCGCAGGTCGGAGAACCGGGAGACATCGCGATCGCACGCCTCTACGCAGCGTGCTGGGCATACCTCGGCTTCGCCCGTGACGAGCCGGGTTGTTTCGCCACCGCCTTCCGCCGCACCAAGGCCGAGGCACCACCCGACGACGGCGGAATGGTCGGTGATGACGCGTTCCGGCTTCTGGGCTCGCTCGTCGACGCTCTCGTGGACACGGGGCGCATGGCGGAGGAGGACCGTCCAGGAGCGGACTTGGCCACCTGGGCCGCGGTCCACGGTGTCGCCGTCCTGCTGCTGGACGGCCCTCTGCGCCACCTGCCCGCTGCCGCGCAGAACGCCGCGGCCGAACGCACCCTGGACACCATCGTCAACGGTCTTACCAGACGTGGCCGCGCTGTCTGACCAGAAGCCGTGCCGCACACCGGCGAGCACAGCCAGGACGACCGCGTCCGCCGGTGGGATCAGATCACCAGAACAACTTTGCCCACGGCCTGCCCTTCTTCGAGGACCCGATGGGCCCGGGACGCCTCCGTGACCGGGACGACGGTGTCAATGACAGGACGGATGAGCCCCTGTTCCACCAGGGGCCACACCTCATCCCTGACCGTGCTGACGATGCGTGCCTTTTGCTCGCTCCCCCGGGCCCGCAGCGTGGTGGCCGACACGCTGCCGCGCCTTGTCATCAGCGCTGCAAGATCGAGGCTGGCCGGTGAGACGGATCCGCCGATGATGACAAGCCGGCCGTCCGGCGCCAGGCAGTGGACATTGCGATCAAGATAAGGGGCGCCGACCACGTCGAGGATGACGTCCGCCCCGCGCCCTCCCGTCGCCGCGAGCACCGCGGCGACGAAGTCCTCCTGGCGGTAGTTGATCGCCTCATCCGCCCCGAGGTCTCTCGCGCGGTCGGTCTTCCGGTGGGTGCCGGCGGTGGTCAGCACGCCCGCGCCGATCGCCTTTGCCCATTGGATCGCGAACGTGCCGATACCGCTGGTGCCGCCGTGCACGAGGAAGGTCTCACCTGCGCGCAGGCCGGCTCCCATCCCGACGTTCGACACCACGGTGCAGGCCGCCTCCGGGAGTGCCGCGGCCTCCTCAAAGGTAAGAGTGGCGGGCTTGGGCAGGACCTGAGCGGCGGGCACGGCGACCTGTTCCGCGTAACCACCGCCGTTCAGCAGCGCGCACACCTCGTCGCCCACAGCCCAGCCGTCAACGCCTTCTCCCAGGGCCCTCACGACTCCTGCGCACTCCAGACCCAGCAGCGGGGAGTCCCCGGTGGGCACCGGGTAGGCTCCCTGCCGCTGGAGAATATCCGCGTTGTTCACGCCGCTTGCCCTGACGTCGACGAGAAGTTCTCCCGGCCCCGGTGCGGGCGTGTCAACGGAGGTCCAGTGCATCACCTCGGCAGGCCCCGGAGACGGTACGACGATCGCCTTCACTGCGTCACCCATTCCTGTTCTCTACGCCGACAACGGACGACGGCACCGGCGAGTCACCCGTCCGTGGTCCGTTCGGCAGCCGCCACGTCCAGGACGGATTCCAAGCTCCTGAAGTACTGGTTCGTCCATATTTCTTCATATACGGCCGACGGAGCCGACGGACACGCCTGCCGTGCGCTCCGGGCCGTTGGGTACCGATCACAGTGGACCCCGCGTACGTGAATTCCGCATGACATGAACGTGCGATGTCTCCCGCAGCGCGAGAAACGCGCGAAGTGGCCGTGAGGGGGGTGGCGCCGTGCGCCACACCAGCGCCTTCTCGAACCTCAAGGGCGGGTCCAGCGGCAGGGCGGTCACTGTCCGGGTCTCCACCAGCGCCTGATGACTGCGCACCGCCAACGCCACGCCGATGCCGGCCTCGACCAGGGCCACCTGCAATGCGACATCATTGGTGGCGTAGCGCACCGCCAAGTCGAGGTCCGCGGCCCGGAACACCTGGTCGAGCCACGGCCGAATTCCGCTGTCCGGCGCATAGGTGACGAACGTCCTGCCTCCCAGCATTTCGACGGGAACCTTCTCGCGCGCGGCCAACGGCGCGTCCGTCCGGACGACTACGACGATTTCGTCCTGCAAAAGCGTCTCGCTGCGAAAGTGGACCGGCAGGGGCCGGGTGGGCAAGGCCACCACCGCGGCGTCCAGCGAGCCTGCTTCGACCCGGGCAAGCAGGTCGGCGCTCCGCCCGTCCCTGAGGTGAACGGTGACGCCGGGGTACCCGTCATGGAACGCGCCCAGCATGGCCGGCAACGCGGTGTGTTCTACGCCGTCGACCGTTCCCAGTGCAAGCACACCAGTGAGCAGCGCCGTACGAGAGGCGAACTCGGCGGTCAACTCCTCCGCCGCGTCAAGCGTTTTGCGGGCGAGTGGCACAAGAGCCCGGCCGGCCTCTGTCAACTGTACGGAACGCGTACTCCGGTCGAAGAGCCGCTCGCCGAGTTCCCGCTCGAGCGAGCGGATCTGCTGGCTGACGGCCGGTTGAGCAACCAGCAGCCGGTTGGCGGCACGCGTGAAACTCTCCTCCTCCGCCACAGCAACGAAGAACCGCAGGCTGCGCAGTTCCACGACTCATTCACCTGCCTTATCAGTGCTATCAGAAATCGATCTTTGACTATAGTCCTGCTTATCACCATCCTGAGTCCATGACCATTACGAGCACCCGACTCCAGTCCCTGCCCCCGGCCGAAGGCCGCCAACACGTCCAGGCATCCCCCCCGGCGATGTCCGAGGAAGGCCACCTCAGCAGCAGGCAGGTGACCTGGATGTCGGTCGCGGCCGGCGTCACTGTCGCCAATGTGTACTTCCTGCAGCCTCTCCTGCGGCCGCTGGCGGCATCGTTCGGAGTCAGTGGTTCCCGGGCCGGCCTGCTCCCGATGATCACCATGGTGGGCTACGCCCTGGGGCTCCTGGCCGTGGTGCCCGTCCTGGAGCTGACCGGACTGCGGCGTCTGATGCGATGGCTCACCGTGGGACGCCTGGTCGCACTGCTGCTCGCGGCCACCGCCCTCGACTACGGCGTATTTGCTGCTGCTTCGGTACTGCTCGGAGCGACCAGTGTCCTCGCGCAGGTATTGATGCCTGCGGCCGCCGCGCTGTCCGCTCCGGGCACGACCGGACGGACCACGGCCCGTATCACGGCAGGACTCTTCGGAGGGATCGTCGGCGCGCGGGTGCTGGCCGGTGCGATGGCCGATGTCATGGGCTGGCGAAGCGTCTACCTCTTGGCCCTCGCGCTGACGGTGGTGGTGCACTGGGCGCTTCGCGGCCTCCCGGAACCTCCCGCTGCGGGCCGGATGAGCTACCGGTCGCTCCTGGCCTCGCTGGTCCCCCTGCTGCGGAGTGAGAAAGGACTGCGCCGGGCTGCCACCGCCGCGGCTCTGGGCTTCGCGGCCTTCAACGTCTTCTGGACATCGGTGACCCTCTACGTCACTGGACCGGCCCATCACTGGAGCACGGCAGCGGCAGGCCTGCTCGGTCTGGTGGGGGTGGTGGGCACCGGGACGGTCCTCGTCGTCGGCCGTCATCTCGACCGTGGGTGGTACCGTCCGCTCGCGGTGGGCGCCGCAGCCGTCATGGTGCTCGCACTGACCGTGACGGGTTTTGGAGGATCCTCGGCGATTGCCCTCATCGGCGGTGCGTTGCTGCTCGACTCGGGCGCTCGCGTCAGCAACGTTGCAAACCAGACCCAGGCTCTGCGTCAGCGGCCGGAGGCCCGTGCGCGTCTGAACACCTTGTACATGACGGCGTACTTCGCAGCCGGGTCTGCCGGTTCAGCCGCAGGGGCGCTCCTCTTCGCTCATGCCGGCTGGACAGTCACCTCTTTGGTGGCTTCCGCCCTGGCCGCGCTCGGTGCCTTGCGAGCGTTGAGTCGTTGAACCAGCCCGGTCGCCGGTCCGGAAACCCAGCTCGCGCCGGCCTTGTCCGCCCTTCGGGAGGAGGGCGGACAAGGCCGGCGCGGGCCCGTCAGCACAAGGACTCCGGTTACGGCACCGGCCTCGTCGCCGGGGCGTCGGGAGGAGTGACGCTCCTGTGCTCCGGCACCGTGGGGCCCTCCAACGCGCCCAAAGTCAGCACGCTGCCTCGTCTTGGCATTGCCAGGGCCGCGACTGTGGCCAAAGCGACCACGGCTGCGCCCGTGATCAACGCAGGCCTCAGCCCGTCGACGAAGCTCTGCGCGGTCCCGTAGCCGCCGCGCGCCGAGAAGATGGACGACATGATCGCGATCCCGAGCGCGCCACCCACCTCTCGTAGCGCGTTGTTGGCACCGGAGGCGATGCCCTGCTCCTCCGGCCGGACACTGGACATCACGAGGTTTGCCGCAGGCGCGAAGTACAACGCCATCCCGATACCGCTGAGGATGAGAGCGGGCAACTGTGTGGCGTAGGAGGCGTCGGCAGTGGCCACCACAGCCATGCACCCGAGTCCACCGGCCTGCAGAAAGAGGCCCGCCGCAACGACCGGACGTCCGCCGAGGCGATCGGAGAGGATGCCGGCTATCGGTGCCACGACCATCGGCACGCCCGTCCAGGGCAGCATCCTGAGGCCTGCCTCCGTGGGCGAATATCCGAGGACGCCTTGCATGTACTGGCTGAGCAGGAAGATCGACCCGAACATGCCGACGAACATCAGCGTGCTGGCGGCGTTGATGCCGGAGAAGGCACGGGATCGGAACAACCTCATCGGCAGCATCGCGTTGGCCGCACGGGAACTGTAGCGGACGAAGGCGGCAAGCAACGCGCCGCCCGCGAACAGCGAAGTCAGCACCAAGGCATCGGTCCACCCGTCGGACGGCCCGCGCACCAGTCCGTAGACGATTCCGAACAGTCCGCCGCTGGCAAGCAGGGTGCCCGGAACATCGAGGCGGGCGGCAGGACCGTACGACTCCGCGAGGCGCACCCGGGCCAGGGGAAGAACGGCCAGGCCGAGCGGGACATTGATCCAGAAGATCCAGTGGTAGGAGAGGTGCTCCGTGAGGCTGCCGCCGATGAGCGGCCCTGACGCGATGGCAAGTCCGTTCACCGCGCCCCAGATGCCGAACATCATTCCTCGCTTGGCCGCCGGAACAGCGGCGCTCAGCAAAGTGAGGGTGAGCGGCATCATCACGGCCGCTCCGATCCCCTGGACCGCGCGTGCAGCGATCAAGGAGCTGATGCCCGGTGCCATCGCTGCTGCGGCTGAAGCGCCTGTGAAGACAGTGAGCCCGGCTATGAACAGCCGGCGTCGGCCGAAGCGGTCGCCCAGCGCAGCGCCGAACATCAGCAGCACCGCGAAGGTGAGTGTGTAGGCACTCACGGTCCATTCCAGATCGGACAGGGCACCGCCGAGGTCCCTACGGATGGAGGGCAGCGCGGTGGTGACGACGAGGTTGTCGAGTGCTGCCATGAATCCGGCAACGCTGGTGATGATGAGGGCCCACCACATCGAACTCCGCTGTGGCTGGTGGCCTGCCTTGTTCTGGGACATCTCTCCCTCGGAGCATCAGAGAATAGTTATCGATAACTAACTTTTCGGAAAATGAGCCGCCGAACGGAACCGCGAGTCCCTGACGTGCACAACCCCTGCGCCGGCACCCCAGCGGCGCGGGCCGCCGCGAGCACGACCAGTCGAGGAACATCGGGAAGGCGGCGCCGGACACGATCGGGCCTCGCCGCAAGTAACGTGAGAACCGTGCCGAGCGAGCCTCGCAACCCACTTAAGTTATCGCTCAATCACTAATTGAGTCAAGCTCTGTCAGCGGTGCCGTCCCATGCCTTGGGAGGTTGTTTCAGGGATGCGTAAACCCCCGGACAGTGACAACCACCCGGGGGTACACATGACATCTGGCTCAACGGCTGTGAGGCGCCGCCGTAGCGGAAAGGCTCAATTCCCGCTCTTGGCCAGGGCGTGCCGGCCGATGCTCGCCGCGTACAGCGGCGTCTCACGCCGGCAGTGGTCGCCGGAAGCGGCCTGGCGGGCGGCCGCGGCCTCTTCGAAGGTCGTGCCGTTCTTCTCGATGAACTCCATGAACTCCTGCGTGGGGTGGCTGGTGACCTGGTTGGTGTAGGTGACCGTGCCGTCACTGTTCTTCTTCACCGACAGGTCCCAGATCACCTGGACCGTCGTCCAGCCGTTCGGGGTGAGGACGTCGGATGTGGACACCATGTGGCAGTGGTGCTTCTCGGTGATCTCCGCGACGTAGTGCTGCACCACGAGGCCGGTACCGATCATTTCCACGTTGATCGACATGGGACGCCCGTCGTCGGTGGTGGTGTACCCGGCGGCCTTGTGGTCCGGCGGGGCGCAGCGCTGGTACTCCGCGTCCGGCAGGTTCAGCAGCCAATCGGCGATGTCGATGGCCTCGTAGGGCGCGTCGACCGGCGCGTGCTCCGTCGATGCCGACAGGACCAGGTCGGAGAGAACCCTCTTCGAGTCGCTCATTGCATTCTCCTTGCGAGGGCTGCGGTCGCGACCGCAGCGGTGTTGATGTTCTCTGTGGTCAGATAGTGTCGAGTGCGGTGCGCAGGGACGCGATGGCCTGGCTGATGGCTCCCTCGGCGGCGTGCGTCTCCCGCAGGGCGTTGAGCATGACGAAATCGTGGATGATGCCCTGGTAGCGGACCGCGGTGACGGGGACGCCCGCCTGGCGGAGCTTACTGGCGTACGCCTCGCCCTCGTCGCGCAGGACATCGGCCTCGCCGGTGATCACCAGGGCAGCCGGCAACCCGGCGAGTTGCTCGGTCGTGGCGCGCAGCGGGGAGGCGGTAATCTGGGCACGCTCCTCGGCGTCGGTGGTGTACTGGTCCCAGAACCACTGCATGGCGTCCCGCCGGAGGAAGTACCCGGTGGCGAACTGGTGGTACGACGGCGTGTCGAAGTTCGCGTCGGTGACGGGGTAGAACAGGACCTGGAACTTCAGCGGCACGTCCCCGCGTTCCTTGGCCATCAGCGTCAGCGCCGCCGTCATGTTGCCGCCGACGGAGTCACCGGCGACCGCCATCCGGGCAGCGTCGAGGTCCTTCGTCGCGCCGTGTTCGACGACCCATCGGGCGACGGCGTAGTTCTGTTCGATGGCGACGGGGTAGCGCGCCTCGGGAGACAGGTCGTACTCCGGGAAGACGACGGCTGCGCCGACGCCGACAGCCAGCTCCCGCACCAGGCGGTCGTGGGTGTGGGCGTTGCCGAACACCCAGCCGGCGCCGTGGATGTACACGATCACCGGCAACGCACCCTGGGCACCTGCGGGCCGAACGATACGCGCCCGCACGCTTCCGGTCGGCCCTCCCTGGACCGTGATCCACTCTTCGTCGACCGCAGGCTTCGCGATCTCGCTCGACTGCACCTCGTCGACGGTCTTGCGGCCCTCTTCCGGCCCCAGGTCGAACAGGTAAGGGGGGTTGGCGGTCGCCTCCGCGAACGCGGCGGCAGCCGGTTCCAGGACCGGGGTGGCCGGGTGGGTGGGAGTCTCAGGCATGATGCGTCTCCATTCAGCACGCGGAGGGTCCGGGTGACCACCCTCCGATGCCCCCAGTCTTGTCGGCGAGTGTGCACGCGGCTGTAAAGCAGACTCCAAACCCCTCACGGGCCGACCTGAGAGGAGGCGTGGGGAAAACCCCACGGTTGCGCTGATCCCCGGGACGACGACCGACATCACGCCGCGGCCGGCGCCACCCCCGCGGATCAATCCGCCAGAGTGAGAGGTCCCCAATCCACATGCGTTGCCTCCTCCCCTCGCGCCACCAAGAGGTACGTCTCAGCAAGCCAACCAGCCACCAGGCCGGCATGCACGGTGAAGAGCGCGGTATGAGGGAATCTTCCCAACTCCAACCATACAAGCTCTCGCTCCGAACTGCTGATCTCCGGCCATACGGTGACATCCCCCTCACCGGCAGGGCGGGACAGACCCTCGGCCAGCAATTCCCTGGAAAATACCCACCGCACCGGATGATCGCCGTCCGAGTTCAGAATCAAAGACACGGCAAAAGGATCCCGTACGCTGTACGAGAGTTCACACTTGATCAACACCGGTAGCCGCCTGTCGACCCAGTAAGTGATCTCGAGAATGAGATGCCCTCTCCTCACGATTTTCATATCCACTCGGCTTGCTTCAACTTCGGTCCTCTACCGAGCCTGCTCCGGTCCCCCTCGGAGGGACTGGAACCTTTACCCACTCGTCCCCCCTCCAGCATCCGCTTCGCATCGTTTGCTTTCCATACGTCATCTGACGGTGGGCCCAGCCCCCGCTGGAGCAAGCGGACGCGCGCCACAGTCGCCGGCGGCCCGGGCCGGTCGCTCGTCTGGTACCGCCTCTCCCGGCGCCCTCAGCGCGAGGGGCACCGGGCTGGTCAGTCCTTGGAACCGAATCGCACCGAAGTGATCAGCTTGATGTCATACGCCCTGGTGAGGAAGACTTGCGCTGTGATAGAGCACGTTGCGCCTCCCGAGACCCTTGTCGGACGCCTGGAGGAGACATCCTGTCTCCGGGATTTTGTCCGCCAGGTCACTGTGAACGGTGGCGCGCTGATATTGTCCGGGGACCCGGGAGTCGGGAAATCCGCCCTCCTGGAAGCAGCTGCCCGGTTTGCACGTGCATCAGCCGTGACCATCCTCCGCGTGACCGGAGCTGAATTCGAGGCGCGCGTAAGTTTCGCAGCACTCAACCAAGCGCTCCTGCCACTGGCGGACAGGTTTTCCGAACTGGGAGAGGAACACGCCAGGACCCTCAAGGTGGCCCTCGGCCTCGAATCCGGTCCCGCGCCGGACCGACTACTGCTCGGGAGTGCCGTGACCATGCTGCTGAAAAATGAGGCGGCCCGCAGACCACTGCTGCTGATTGTCGATGACCTCCCGTGGCTCGACCGGGCAACTGCTGGAATCCTGTGCTTGATCGGGCGTCGGCTCGGCGGCACCAGGGCCGGCCTGCTTGCGGCATATCGCACCGGTGAGGCAGGCTATCTCGACGCTTCCGGGCTACCGCAGAAAGGCATCGGCGCCTTGAGCGACGATGCCTCGGCGCGACTTCTGTCCGACCGCTTTCCCCATCTGGGCGCTGCGGTGCGGGCGCGGGTGCTGGCCACTGCCCAGGGAAACCCTCTTGCCCTGCTGGAGTTGCCCCAGGCTCTGCACTCCGAGGTACGGGGCTCCTCACGTCCCCTCCCCCGGTTTCTCCCGCTGGGTGAGCGCCTGCAACGGCTCTACGCCTCTCAGGTACGCGCTCTGCCGACGCCCACCAGGACGCTGCTTCTGGCAGCTGCCCTGGAAAGCACCTGTGAACTTCGCCTGCTGCAGGCGGCCGCGAGCGCCGGCTACAACCTGGACGATCTCGCGCCGGCCGAGAGACAGAAGCTCGTATGGGTGGACGCCGACTCACAACGCGTCACCTTCCGCCATCCCCTTCTGCGTGCGGCCGTGGTCGCGGAGTCGACCTCCGACGAGCGCCGGCGTGTCCACCGGGCGCTGTCCGTCGCCCTCGCCGCTGATCTCGAACGCCGGGCTTGGCACCTGGGCGAGGCCACGGTGGAGCCCGATGAGGAGGTCGCGGCCCTCTTGGAGGCGGCAGCGCGCCGTGTTGCCAGTCGCGGGGATTACGAGGCGGCGATCTCGCTGCTCTGCCGCGCGGCCGACCTCAGCCCCTCGGCCGACGACCGCAGGCGACGCATGGCGGAGGCCGCCTTCATGGGGGCAGAGGGCATGGCGCCGGGCCGGAACGCGGCGGAACTGCTGGAAGGAGCCCGTCAAGCGGGCCGGCCGGCGCGGGTGTCCCTCCACTACGCTTCTGCCGCGGCTCTGCTCGTGCTCGGCGCCGACGGTCAACTCGACACCGCCCACGGACTCATGGCCGGGGCAATCCGCGCCTACGAACGGCCCGCGGACGGGGACGACCAGGAGCTGCGCCACGCGCTGCGCACACTTGCCGGGCTGTGCTACATGGGTCAGCGAAGCGACTTGTGGCCCGCCCTGCACGAAGGGATCGCCAAACTCGCGTCCGGTCCCCCGGAGCTGCTCTCGGTGTGTCTGGGAATGGCGGCAGACCCGGTACGGACCGGCGTCGCCATGCTGCCCCGGCTGGAGCGGGCGCTGGCCTCTGTCCACCGGGAAACCGATCCCGTGGCCGTACAGACCCTCGCATCGAGCGCAACGTTCGCGGACCGCATCGGTGATGTGCGCGAGCCGCTCTTGCGCATCGTCCAGGCAGGACGTGCCGGAGGGTCGGGCAGAAACCGGATCGGGGCCCTGATGCATCTTTGCATCGACAACTTCCATCGGGGCCAGTGGGCCGAGGCGGCGGAACTCGCCGCAGAGGGGCTGTCCGTCTGCGAGGAATTCGGCGCCTCCTCGCTCAGTTGGTGCTTCCATTATCACCAGGCGTTGCAGGCAGCCGTGCATGGAAGGTTCGAGGCAAGCAGGGCGCTGGCCGGCCAGGTGATCAGCTGGAGCGGACCGCGTGGCATAAGCATGGCCTGGACCTACGCCCATCATGCTCTCGTACTGGCCGCTGCCGGACAGAGCGACTTCGAGAACACTTATAGGTATGCCACGGTGATCAGTCCGGCGGGCACTCTCACCCCTTATGTGCCGCAAGGCCTGTGGGTAGCCCTCGACCTTGTGGAGTCCGCTGTGCGCACCGGGCGGACGGCCGAAGCGGAGCGGCACGCCGGCATGCTGCAGGAGACAGGCGTAGCCGCGCTGTCGCCTCGGCTTGCGCTCGTGGTGGCGGCCTGCGCGGCCCTGGTCGCAAAGGATGACGACGCTGTCGAGGCATTCGACCGGGCGCTGGGTCTGCCCAGGGTGCAGGAATGGCCGTTCGACGCAGCCCGGGTCCGTCTCCTGTACGGTGAGCGCCTCCGCCGTATCCGAGCCGCCGGCGAGGCCCGGGCCCAGCTCGAACCGGCGCTCGCCATCTTCGAAGAGCTCGATGCTGCCCCATGGGCCGCTCGCGCCGAGCGTGAACTGAGAGCGGCAGGCCGCATGCGGCGCAACAGGTCCAGCACCCCGGGATCGGCAGGCCTGACTCCTCAGGAGATGGAGATCGCGCGGCTCGCGGCCTCCGGAATGACGAACAAGCAGATAGCAGAGCAGTTGTTCCTGTCGCCGCGAACAGTGAGCACCCACCTTTACCAGATCTTCCCGAAGCTGGGTATCACCAAGCGTGCGGCCCTGCGCGACGCCATCGGCAGCGATACGTGACAGGGCCGGTGTGGAGCTGTGATCAAGGCTGTGATTCGAGGTGTCGGAACCAGAGGAGGACGGCGCATGATTCGAGTCCGTCCTGGTAGCTTTCAGGTTGTTTGTCGCAGCGGACGGCGAGGCCGCGCCAGCCCTTGGTCTCGTTGATGGTGCGTTCGACACTGTTGCGGAGTTTGTACAACTGCTTGCCGCAGGTGACGGGCCGTCCGCCGCCGCGGTTCCTGCGGTGGGCGACCTGATCCTTCTTCTCGGGGATGACCACTTTGATCCCACGGTTGCGCAGGCGGGAGCGTTTCTTGCGGGACGAGTAGCCTTGTCGCCGGCGACCGCGCCGGGTCGGGTACGGGGCCGGGCGACCGGGCGGGGACGCGGATCTTGTTCAGGACCGGGATGAACTGCAGACTGTCTCCCGCCCGCTTCGCGGTGATCTTGAGCCAGAGGGGCAGGCATTGCGGCACGCTGGACAGATGCGTCTTGGTGATCGGTCCCCAGCGGGAACGTCCCAGGTCAGCGGCGGCGAGCCGCGCCCTGCGCAGGCCACAGCCCGTCGGTGCATCGGCCCTACGAGTTCGACCTCGGTAACGGACCACTACCCTTCCGCGAACCGCTGCCATGTCCGGTCCAGGGAGATCCGCCTCAGGCCAGCGAGGGAAATGGGCGGCGCCGCACGGGTAGCTGGGACGCCATAGCCAGGGGCGTTGACCTCGGAGACGAACACACGCAGACCATTCGGCCGCAGCATGTCAGCAGTCCATTCCACCGCGCCCGCACCGCCGTGGGTCGAAGGCCCCGCTCCGGTGGTGACCAGGGTTCCATCCGACAGAGCTTCCGCGTGGCCGAACACGGGCACCAAAGCGGGATCGTGCACCTTCCACTGCTGCACATTTACCGCCAGGAGACTTCTGCCGTGCCCGTCGTCCACAGTAAGATGCCCGAATCCAGGCGATCCGCCGCGATCCGCAATCCGGAAATCCCGCAGCAGCGGAGTGAGCGCCGCTGTGATGCTCGCAGCCATGATGGTCGGCTGTTTGTCTCCACCACCTGATGGTTGCGTGTCCGTGGCCGCTGACGACGAGCCGGTCTCCGATTCGGGAAGGACATTCATCAGCGGCTTCCAGGCGGCCGATGCCGCGATGCGTCCCAAGGCATGCAGGGACAAAGGCGGCGCGTCCGCCATGGTGTCCGCCCCCCCGGGCGCCGGAACGCTGCTCTCGCTGACGACCACTTGCGTGCCGCTCGGGGCGGTCACCTGCGCCGCCCACTGGCGAGCCCCTGACGGTCTGTCCTGCCGCAAAGGGGCGGCGTCGAGATTGAGTCGAGAACCGTCGGACAGAACCGTACTCGTGCAGCGGTCATAGGGACGGTAGGCCGAGTCCGGGCACTGAGCGAAGAGGTCGGGCACCGGAACGGATAGACGGACGATTGCGACGGACACCCGTGCAACTGCGCGCCCGCCATCGAAGATCAACTCTGCCGAAGGCGACGAGGGGAGCCGCCCCTGAACGGGCCCGACCCCCTTACCGTGCGCGCCGGAGATCTTCCCCGGTGGCAGAAGCGACCGCAAAGTCCGCACCATTGTCGCGCCCGACGGACCGTGCCCACGGGCGCCGCCCGGTGTGGTGCAGCCAGTGAGCACGACGAACGCCGCTGCCAGCCCCGCTCCGATTCGCCTGGCCATGCCCCTGCACCCGGTTGTGGCTCCGGTCATACAAACTCCCAGATTTGAAACCGCACTCCGGGGCGGAGGGGCGGTCCTTCGCCCCACCGCCCCGGAGGGTGCTACTTCAAGGTCGTGCGAGGCGATTGTTCAGCAACTTCCGAGCAGGGCCGGCCGGAACGAGCTGAGGGCGTCGTTCCAGAAGGGGTTGGGAATGCTCAGATCCGGGTAATACCGGTTTCCCGAGGTGTCGCTGGGGGACATGAAACTTGCCCCGCTGTAGTTCGCGTCCACGTAGAAGCAGAAGGACTGGAGATCGTTGTAGATGATGATCGAGGAAACCCGATCATTGAATCCTCCGAAATTCGGCGACTGTGTACCCGCGTCTGCCTGATCACCGCTGTAGTTCGCGTCCGTGTAGAACCACACGTCCGGAGACTTGATGTTGGGGTGGATCGAGTTGTCGGCCGTGGCCGCCGGCCCCTGCCTGAAGGACGACGGACCCGCCGACGGAACCGCAGCCGCCTCAGTCGCCGAGGTCACGGCGAGGAGGGCGAAAACCGCCACCGCCGTCCCCGTCGCGATACTCCTGCGAATAATCTGGGACATACCGAACCCTTCTTTGTCCGATCTTGGAAACATTTATTGCGTCCGGAATTCTTCCCCACTTCCGGCTCAACCAGCATTGTCGAGGCCAGGAAGAGCCGTCTACTAAATTCCGCACACCGGGACGGAAAGGGCAACGGCTTTGCACGATCCACCCTCATTCGCCAGCGTGCCCATGACGGACATCCGAAGCGGAGGCCACCCGGCGTCCGGCGTCCCTGCCGATACCGATTCGGCGACGGTTGCGTCCTTGGAAGTGGTCTAGGGCCTGTTCGGGGTTTGGATCTTTGTGAGGCCCGGTGGGCTGTGGCTGGTAGAACTCGGGGGTGGCGCGTTTTGACGTGACGGATGCCGAGTGGGCTGTGATCGAGCCGCTGTTGCCGGTGGCGGCCACCGGGCCGTTGCCGCGGCGGGTGCGGGAGCAGTTCAACGGGGTGCTGTGGCGGTTCCGCACCGGCAGTGGCTGGCGTGATGTCCCCGACCGGTACGGGCCCTGGTCCACGATCTACTCCCGGTTCAGCGCCTGGGCCAAGGCGGGGGTGTTCCAGGACCTGATGGACGCGTTGATCGCCGAGGCGGCCGCGCGGGGGCAGGTCGGCCTGGAACTGGTCAGCGTGGACTCCACCATCGTGCGGGCGCATCACGACTCGGCAGGCCTGGCGGTTGCCGGCGAGACCCTGGACGCTATGGAACAGGCCCTGACCGAGGAAAAGGGGGCGCCGCTCCCCGGGCAACCGCCCGTGCTGCGGGTGATCCGCCGACAGCCGACGCGGACAAAGGTGACACGCACACGCACGACCCGCAGCGGGCCGCAGCACGGCGGCGTCGCCGGGCCAGGGCGGACGCTGCCGGGCTCGGCCGGTCCCGAGGCGGGTTGAGCAGCAAGATCCATGCCGCGGTCGACGCTGCGGGGCTGCCCTTGGCCTTCGTCCTGACTCCCGGACAAGCCGGCGACAGCCCGCAGTTCCAGACCGTGGTGGACAAGATCCGCATACCCGGGCCGGTCGGCCGCCCCCGCACCCGGCCACAGGCCGTGGCCGCGGACAGGGCGTACTCCTCCAGAGCCAACCGGGCCTGCTTACGCCGGCGTCACATCACCGCGGTGATCCCGGAGAAGATCGACCAGCAGGCGAACCGGAAGAAGAAGGGCTCGGCCGGAGGACGGCCCGTCGCCTACGACAAGGAACGCTACAAACAGCGCAACACCGTCGAACGCTGCTTCCAGAAGATCAAGACCTGGCGCGGCCTGGCCACACGCTACGACAAGTCCCCCCCACAGCTACCAAGCCGGACTCCACCTCCGCGGATCGATCATGTGGCTGAAGCACCTCACCTCAACCACATGATCCAAACCCCGAACAGGCCCTAGTGTCCTGAGTCGTTAATTCGTGTGCAGTATGCGGCGAGGGTGTCGAGGATGTCGTCGGCGGTCTTCGTCCAGACGAACGGCCTTGGGTTCGTGTTCCACTCGTTGGTCCAGCCGCGGATGTCCCGTTCGAGTTCGGTGACGCTGCGGTGGGCCGAGCGGCGGAGTTTGCGGCAGGTCAGCTCGGCGAACCAGCGTTCGACGAGGTTGAGCCAGGACGCTGAGGTGGGGGTGAAGTGCAGGTGGAAGCGGGGGTGGCGGAGCAGCCACTTCTTGACCGGCTCGGTCTTGTGGGTGGCGTAGTTGTCCAGGACCAGGTGGAGTTCGAGGTGCTGGGGAACGGCGGCGTCGATGACCTTCAGGAAGCGGAGGAACTCCTGGTGGCGGTGGCGGCGGTAGTGCTGGGCGATGACCGAGCCGGAGGCTATGTCCAGGGCGGCGAACAGGCTGGTCGTGCCGTGCCGGACGTAGTCGTGCGTCATCTTCGCCGGCACGGTGGGCGCCATCGGCAGCACGGGCTGGGTCCGGTCCAGGGCCTGTATCTGTGACTTCTCGTCCACCGCCAGGACCAAGGCGTTCTCGGGCGGGGCGAGGTAGATGCCGACCACGTCGCGGACCTTGGTCACGAACTGCGGGTCGGTCGAGAGCTTCCAGGTCTCCACGATGTGCGGTTTGAGGCCGAACGCCCGCCAGATCCGAGAGACAGCCGACTGCGACATCCCCGCCGCGCCGGCCATCGAACGCGTCGACCAGTGCGAATCACCCGCTGGCGGCGACTGGCCCAAAGTCCTGGCGACCAGGGCCTCGACCTGCTCGTCCGTGATCTTCCGCGGCGCCCCCGCACGCGGCCGGTCCACCAGACCCTCCACCCGGTCCGCGACGAACCGGGACCGCCACTTGCGCACCGTCTCCCTCGAGACACCCAGGTCATCCGCGACCTGCGCGTTCGACAGACCCTCCGCACACGCCAACACGATCCTCGACCGCAGCACCAGCGCCTGAGACGCCGACTGCTTCCGCAACCAGCCCCGCAACACCCTGCGTTCGTGATCGGACAACTCCAACAGCAACGGCTTCGGACCAGGCACCGACCCACCCTACAACCGCAAGCGAACTAATGACTCGGGACACTAG
>NZ_FNIE01000024.1 GCF_900103985.1 Actinacidiphila guanduensis
CATCGCCAGCGCCCCTACGACAGCCACCGCCCCCACCCCGTAGACAGCCACCCGCCGCCGCCCCCGCTTGGCCCGCCGCGCCGCCTTCCGCCGCTCCTCGACCCGCCGAGCCGCCCGCCCGCCACCGGCCCCGAACTCCTCGCCGTACGCCCCGCCGTCCCCCAGCCCGTCGGGCAACCCCTCGGAGACCAACGGCAAAGGCGCGGTGTCCCCGGCCGGCGGCACCGTGAGCCGATCGGCAGGAGTCCCGCAACCGGGGCACGAGTAGGCACCATTGAGGTGGCGCCGACACGTGTAGCAGTAGTCCATGGCGGAAGGACACTAGGGGACACGTACAGGACAGGGAAACCCTGGCCACCCGCTTCCCCTCCCTTTGCCCGGAAACTCCGCGACACCCCCCGCACACACACGCCACGGCCCAGCCGCACTCCCACCCCAGCCGCGCAACGCGTACCACCAACGAACCGCCCAGCCGTACACCCGCACCCGCAGCGGCAGCGGCAGCGGCAGCGGCAGCGGCAGCGGCAGCACCCTCACACGCCAGCGCGAGCAACCCCGCCCCGTTTACGGGTGACACTCCCCACACGGAGCCCGGATTGTCGAAATTGGCGGCGCGAGCGGCTTGACGCGTGACATGCCCGGTCCGTAGAAATTAGGGTGACCTAACCTAGGGCAGGCTCCCCTAACCGCCGCGAAGAAGGACCGCACATGCTTCCCACGTTCGTCATCGGCCTCCGCGAAGGACTGGAGGCTGCCCTGATCGTCGGCATCATTGCCTCCTTCCTCGGCCAACAGGGCCGCCGCGACGCGCTGCGGAAAGTGTGGCTGGGCGTCGGCGCCGCGGTGGCGATCTGCGTGGCCGTGGCGATCGGCCTGCAGGTGGCCTCCAGCGACCTGCCGACGCGCCAGCAGGAGCAGTTGGAGACGGTCGTCGGCGCGATCGCCGTGGTGATGGTCAGCTACATGGCGCTGTGGATGCGCCGCCACTCGCGGAACCTGAAGAAGGACCTGGAGGGCGCGGCCGGCCAGGCGCTGGCCACCGGCTCGGCGACGGCACTGGTCGTGATGGCCTTCCTGTCGGTGCTCCGCGAGGGCTTCGAGACCGCGGTCTTCCTGCTCGCCACCTTCAACGAGAGCGACAACCCGGCCTACGGCGGCACCGGCGCGGCGCTGGGCATCCTGGTCGCGGCGGTCGTGGGCTACGGCATCTACAAGGGCGGCGTGCGGATCAACCTGTCCCGCTTCTTCCGGATCACCGGCGTCGTCCTGGTCATCGTCGCGGCCGGCCTGGTCTCCACCGCGATCATGACCGCGTACGAGGGCGGCTGGATCGACCGCAACAACCCGGCGTTCAACCTGGACTGGCTGGTGCGGCCCGGCACCCCGATCGCCTCGGTGGTCACCGGCGTGCTCGGCATCCAGCCCAACCCGAGCTGGGCGATGGTGACCGGCTGGCTCGTCTACGCCGTCCCGATGGTCGCGGTCATCCTGTGGCCGACCCGCCGCAAGGCCCCCGCGAAGCCGCCGGCCGACCTGCCGGTGAACGCCAGCGCCGGCTGACGACCGGCCGCGACCGGCCCCGCCCGACAGCGCTGGACACCGGCCCCGTCCGGCAGCGAGAGCGCCCCGCACCACCCGTACGCCCGCGTACCGCCCCTGAAACGAACCGTCCCGACTTCCGCCGTGCCCGCACGGCCCCGTACCGAGGAGCCCACCGTGACCCGCCCTGCCCCCACCCGTCGCATCCTGGCCTGCGCCGCGACCGTCGTCTCCGCGGGTCTGCTGCTGACCGCGTGCGGCGGCCACGACACGAACTCCTCGGCCTCCGGGGCCACGGCGAAGAACGCCGGCGGCAAGACCGCCACCGTGACGATCAGCATCACCGACAAGGACTGCGCGCCCAGCCCGGCCAAGGTCCCGGCCGGCGCCGTGAAGTTCAAGGTGAGCAACAAGAACTCGGCGAAGGTCACCGAGGCGGAGCTGCAGGACCACGGCAAGATGCTCGGCGAGAAGGAGAACCTGACGCCGGGCCTGTCCGGCGACTTCACCCTCAACCTCGACAAGGGCACGTACTCGGTCTACTGCCCGGGCGCCGACACCGACCGCACGGCCTTCTCCGTCACGGGCGCGACGACGAAGACCTGGAAGGACGACCCGCAACTGGTCGCCGCCACCCAGCAGTACGGCACCTGGATCGACGGCGAGGTCAAGCAGCTCGTCACGACCACCGACGCGTTCACCGCCGCGGTCAAGGCCGGCAACATCGACGAGGCGAAGTCCCTGTACGGCAAGGCCCGCATCCACTACGAGCGCATCGAGCCCACCGCCGAGATCTGGGGCGACCTGGACGCCCGGATCGACGGCCGCGCCGACGACGCCGCGACCCCGGCCGACTTCACCGGCTTCCACCGCCTGGAGCAGGCGCTGTGGCAGAAGAAGTCGCTGGCCGGCACCGCCAAGCTCGCCGACCAGCTGGACGCGGACGTCAAGACGCTCAACTCCCAGGTGCCGAGCGTCGAGTACCAGCCCGCGGTGATCGCGAACGGCGCCACCGACCTGATCAACGAGATCCAGTCCTCGAAGATCACCGGCGAGGAGGAGCGCTACTCGCACATCGACCTGCTGGACTTCGACGGCAACCTCGCGGGCGCCAACGAGGCCGTCTCGGTCCTGATGCCCACGCTGAAGCAGAAGGACGCCGCGCTGGCCACCGAGATCGACCAGCGCTACCAGGCCGTGCTCACCGCGCTCAAGAGCTACGCGGCCAAGCCCGGCTACGAGGGCACCGGTTACGTGGACTACCGGAAGGTGACCGACGCCCAGCGGCGTACCCTGGCGCAGACCGTGGACGCCTACGCCGAGTCCGTCTCCAAGATCGCCGGAAAGATTGCCTGACCCGTGACCGATACTCCGGACATCACCCCCGCCCCCGACGAGGCGGGCCCCGAGCGGGCCGCTGTCAGCCGCAGGCGGCTGCTGGGCGCGGTCGGCGCCGGAGCGGCCGTGGCCGGCGCCGCCCTGGGAGCCGGCGGCGCCGTCCTGGCCCACCACGACAGCGGCTCGTCCGGCGCGGACGCCGCCGGCTCGGGCCCGCAGACCGTGGCGTTCCGTGGCGTCCATCAGGCCGGCATCGCCACGCCGTCCCAGGACCGGCTGTGCTTCGCCACCTTCGACGTCGGTCCCGGCGCCACCGCGGCCGACCTGCGCGAGCTGCTGAAGACCTGGACGGCGGCGGCCGAGGCGATGACGCTGGGCAACCCGGTGCCGGGCAACCCCGGCGACCTGTACACCCCGCCGGAGGACACCGGCGAGGCGGCCGGGCTGCAGCCGGGCAACCTCACCATCACCATCGGCTACGGGCCCACCCTCTTCGACCGGCGGTTCGGCCTCGCCGGCCGCCGCCCGTCGGGGCTGGTGAAGCTGCCGCACCTGCCCAAGGACAACCTGGACCCGGCGAACTCCGACGGCGACCTGTGCGTGCAGGCGTGCGCGGACGACCCGCAGGTGGCCTTCCACGCGGTGCGCAACCTGCGCCGGCTCGCCTTCGGCACGCTGGTGCCGCGCTGGATGGAGCTGGGCTTCGGCCGCACCTCCTCCACCACCCCGCAGCAGGCCACCCCCCGCAACCTGATGGGCTTCAAGGACGGCACCCGCAACATCGACGGCACCGACGCCGCGCTGATGGGCGCGCACGTGTGGATCGGCGACGAGGAGCCGCAGCGGTGGGCGCGCGGCGGCTCGTACCTGGTCAGCCGGAAGATCCGGATGCTGATGGAGCAGTGGGACCGGGACCGCCTCGGCGACCAGCAGGACGTCTTCGGGCGCTTCAAGTCCACCGGGGCCCCGCTGACCGGCAAGGCGGAGTTCGACACCCCCGACTTCCACGCGAAGTCCGGCGGCCAGTACGTCATCCCGGCCGACGCGCACATCCGGCTGGCCGCGCACGAGAACAACAACGGGCTGCGGATCCTGCGCCGCGGGTACTCCTACACCGACGGCATCGACCCCGAGACCGGCGACCTGATGGGCGGGTTGTTCTTCATCGCGTTCATGAAGAGCCCGCAGCAGTTCATCACCCTGCAGACCGCCCTCGGGCAGCACGACGCGCTCAACGAGTACATCCAGCACATCGGCAGCGGGCTGTTCGCCGTGCCGCCGGGGCTGGCCGCCGGGCAGGACTGGGGCACCCAGCTGTTCGGCTGACAGGCGAGCCCGCCCGGGCGGCTCGGGCGGGTTCGGGCCGGAAACGGCCGGCCCGTCTCAGCCGGGGACTGCCTATCCCTGGTTGAGGCGGGCCTTCATCCGCGGCTGCGGTGGACGCAGGCTGGTGGTGCAGGCAGAAACACGGGGCCCAGGGCCCCCGTCCGCACAGGAGCACACCATGTCGCAGCAGACCGACACCCGCCGTATCGCGCTGGTCACCGGCGCCAACCGGGGACTGGGCCGCAGCACCGCGCTGAAGCTGGCCGCCGACGGCGTCGACTCGATCATCACCTACCGCAGCCACGAGGACGAGGCCAAGGCCGTCGTCGCCGAGATCGAGGCGCTGGGCGGCACCGCGTACGCGCTGCGGCTGGACACCGGCCGGATCGAGGACTTCCCGGCGTTCACCGACGAGGTGCGGCGGGTGCTGAAGGAGGGCTGGAACCGGGACACCTTCGACCACCTGGTCAACAACGCCGGGCACTCCGGGAACGCCAGCATCGAGTCCACCACCGTCGAGGAGTTCGACGACCTGGTCGCCGTCCACTTCCGCGGCGTCTTCTTCCTCACCCAGGCGCTGCTGCCGCTGATCGCCGACGGCGGCCGGGTGGTCAACGTCTCCACCGGCCTGACCCGCTTCACCTCCCCGGGCAAGGCCGTGTACGGGGCGGTCAAGGGCGCGATCGAGGTGTTCACCCGCTACCTGGCGGTGGAGCTGGGCCCGCGCGGCATCACCGTCAACACGGTGGCGCCCGGCCCGGTGGCCACCGACTTCAGCGGCGGCCTGGTCCGGGACACCCCGCAGGTGCAGGAAGTGCTCGGCGGGCTGACCGCGCTCGGCCGGGTCGGGCAGCCGGACGACATCGGCGACGCGGTGTCCCTGGTCGTGGCGCCCGAGGCCGGGTGGATCAACGGGCAGCGCATCGAGGCGTCCGGCGGCATCCACCTCTGAGAGGGCACGGAAGGGGCGCCGGGGCGGCACCGGGCCCCTGCGCACCGCCCGCGGCGCTCACCGGAGCGCTCGCGGCATCCGGCAGGCACGAGGCCGCCCGGTATGCCGGCGGTCCCGCCCGGAGGAGGGAGACTGGCGGCATGGACAGGGAACAGCTCGCGGACTTCCTGCGGACCCGGCGCGAGGCGCTGCAGCCCGAGGACGTGGGGCTGCCGCGCGGGCAGCGGCGCCGTACCCGGGGACTGCGCCGCGAGGAGGTCGCCGCGCTGTCGGGGATGTCGGCGGACTACTACGGGCGGATCGAGCAGGCGCGCGGCCCGCAGCCCTCGGAGTCGATGCTGGCCGCCATCGCGCGCGGGCTGCACCTGACGCTGGACGAGCGCGACCACCTGTTCCGGATGGCCGGCCACAGCACCCCGCCGCGCGGCCTGCGGGGCGAGCACGTCAGCCCGGGCGTCATGCGCATCCTGGACCGGCTCGCGGACACCCCGGCGCAGGTGATGGGCCCGCTCGGCGAGACGCTGGTGCAGACCGCCCCGGCGATGGCCCTGGTCGGCGACGAGACGCGCTTCACCGGGCCGGCCCGCAGCATCGCCTATCGCTGGTTCACCGACCCGGCCACCCGCCTGGTCTACCCCGAGGAGGACCACGGCCTCCAGGGCCGCTTCCTCGCCTCCAACCTGCGCGGTGCCTACACCCGGCAGGGCCCCGGCTCGCCGGCCGCCGAACTGGTCGACGAACTGCTCGCGGTCAGCGGAGAGTTCGCCGACGTGTGGAAGGCGCACGAGGTGGGGTTGCGGCGCAGCGAGATCAAGCGCCTGCGGCACCCGGAGGTCGGTGTGCTGGAGCTGCACTGCCAGACGCTGCACGACCCGGGCCAGGAGCAGGTGCTGCTGGTCTACACGGCCCGGCCCGGCTCGGAGTCGTACGACAAGCTGCAACTGCTGTCGTCGCTGGGGACGCGGCAGCCGGGGAGCTGAGCCGGCGGGTTCGCCGCCGGCGGCGGGGGCGGATCGGGGCCGCGGCCGCTGCGCGCGAACCCGCGCGACACCCGGCGGACGCGGGTGCGGTCAGCTCCGGGGAGCCGATACGGGCAGGTGCGGGCCCCGGTCCGGGTCCGGGGAGGAGCCGCGGCCGCCGGTCAGCCCGTGCCGCACACCGACAGCAGCCAGACCTGGCCGGTGTCGCCGGAGGCGCTGTCGCTGTGCACCCGGTCGCGCACCTTCTCCAGGATGTCCAGCTGCGCGTCGAGACCGCCGGGGTCGGCGAGGTAGCGCAGGGCGGCCAGCGCGAAGGCGTCGCGCATCGCGGAGGGCATCGCGTCGGAGGCGTCGTAGCAGCGCTCGGTGTGCGGGTCGCGCAGCACCCTGGCGATGTCCTGGTCGATCCGGTCGGCGCCGGGGCCCGCGCCCTGGCGGTCGCCGGTGAAGCCGTGCTGGGAGCGGCTCCAGCGCTGCTGGACGTCGGGCCGGGCGAGGTAGGCGATCAGCTTGCGGGCCTGCGGGGTGGCGCGGAACATCGCGGCCAGGTCGCCGGAGACCTCCCAGTCGGCCGTCTCGGTGCCGGCGCCCGGGACCAGGTCGTGGGAGTGGGCCTCGGCGGGACCGGTGACGATCCAGGGCTGCTCGGTGCGCACGAAGGTGGCCTGGTGCTCCAGGGTGCAGGGCCGGGCCGCGCCGGGCAGCAGCCCTCGGGCGGCGTCGCCGTAGCCGGTGACCATGGCGTTGCCGACCAAGTGCCGGTCGCCCGCGCCGACCATCGCGCCCCAGGTGCGGAAGGCCCGCCGGACCGCGGGCGCGGTCCATTCCAGGTTGCCGGTGGCCCACTCCTGGTAGACGTCGTGGCCGGCCTGCTGGAGCAGGATGTCCTCGATCCAGTCGGTGCCCGGCCAGCCCGAGGTGGCGCCGTCGGCCATTCCCAGGCACCAGGAGTCCTGCTGCCGTGCGGCATCGGCGAGTTGGGCGGGCTTCATCGTGGCGGGGTGCCACACCAGGCTCTTCAGGTCGGTCTTGATCGGCACCCAGTAGGTGTGCGCGGTGTCGCCGGGGCCCAGGGCGCGCGATCCCCAGGGCGCGGCGAAGTCGGCGGTGTCCACCAGGCCGTCCAGCGGCTGCAGCCGGCCCTGATGGGCGTATCCGGCCAGCTCACCGGGGCCGGGCAGCACCGCGACATCCGGGGTGGTGCCCGCCTCGGCGTCGGCGGCGAGCACCTGGCTCACGGCCGAACTGCCCTGGTAGAGCACGTGGATGTGCTCCTCGGACTCGAATCCGGCGATGACCTTCTCGCGGAACAGCGCCTCGTTGCCGCCGGTCCAGTTGGCCAGCACCGTGACGGAGCCGTGCCAGGCGACGGCCCTGACGACGACCACACCGGTGACGGCGAGCACGGCCAGGCACAGCGCGGCGGCGCCCAGTGTCCTGCGGCCCGGGCGGCTCATCGCGGCGCCCTCGGTCGGTACTCGTTGATCCGCGGTTGCAGACCCCACATGACCAGGCTCACCAGTACCGCTCCTCCCCCGAGTATCCCGTAGCCGGCCGTGGCCCGCAGGCCCGTGCCGCGGGTGCGGCGGGCGATCTCCGCCGCGGTGTCGCCGATGCCGGGACCCGCGTGGTCGCCGTGCAGCAGGGTCCTGACGTGGAACAGACCGGTGTGGGTCTGCCAGGTGAAGACCACCAGGACGGCGGCGCCGGCCACCAGCAGCAGTCCCGCGGCGGCGAGTTGGCGGTTCCAGCGGGTGCGGAAGCGGGCCCGGGTGAAGCGGTGCGCCTCGGCCAGGGCGGCGACCAGCAGCACGCAGAGCAGCGCGGCCAGCGTCCACCCGGTCCACAGCATCCAGCCGAAGGACGCCTGCCGGTCCGCGGTGCGCACCTGCTGGGCCCGCAGCGCGTTCAGCCGCCCCATCACCGAAGTGTCCGACGTCCTGGCGTCCTTGCCGCCCAGCATCTCGGTGGCGTAGTACACGTACCCTGCGTGCTCCAGCGAGTCCGCCCGCACCTTGTCCGCCTCGGCCACCCAGCCGGTGTAGGTGGTGATCAGGCCGAAGAGGGTACGCAGCGTCTCGCGCCCGTCCGCGCCGGTGACGTCCTCGGCGGCGGCCGCCGCCAGGCTCTGGTCGGCGGTCGAGATCTGCTGGTAGAAGTCGCCGGTGCCGGCCCGGTCGGCGGCCACGTCGTTCACCACCCGGCGCTGCGCCTGCAGCAGCGCGGCCTTGGCGGTGTCGACGTCCAGCACCCCGGCCGAGGTCGAGGTCGCCAGCGGCACCGCCCCCGCGTGCACACCGGTGTAGGAGCCGAACAGCGCGAGGGTGGCCAGCACGCACAGCGCGACCAGCAGCCACTGGCGGCGCCGCAGTTCGCGGGCGGTGGTGCTCACGGCGTCTGCGTCCGGCGGCCGCAGGTGGGGCAGAACACCGACTGCTGGGGCATGCGCGCGCCGCAGTGCGGGCAGTCCCGCAACTCCTGTGCGGCGGCCGCGGCTTGGATGCCGTCGGCGGGTGGGCCGAAGGTGGTGTGGGTGCTGGCGGTGAGCAGGTGCTCGAAGTGCGCCGCCGTCACGCCCGCGCGCATCTCGACACGGCCCGCGGCGGCGTCGTGCACCGCCACGATGCGCTGCAGCTCGGCGAGTTGGCGCACCGCGCCGAGTTCGTGGGCGAGCCGGACGGCGGCGGCCAGGTGGTCGAGCACGGCGGGGTCGTGCCGGTCGCGGCGGAAGGCGTCGGCGGCCGACGCGGCGGTGCGGCCCAGGAGCTGGTGCTTCTCTACGTGGGCGCGCTCCAGGTTCCGCCGGTTCTCCGCCTCGGCCCGCACCGGGTCGTCGGTCCACTGCACCAGGCACGGCAGCTCCGCCGGCAGGGCCACCGGCGGCCCGCCCGGCACCCGCACCCGCACGGTGGCCGCCTGCAGGTCCTCGCCGAGCGGCCGCCCCTGCGGATCGACCAGCAGGCACAGCTGGTACCTGCGCCGCTCGTCGCCCCAGGCGCGGGTGGTGAAGACCGCCGCCCCTGTGCCCGGCGCCTGGGGCAGCTGCGCCTCGTTGGGGTGGACCTGCCGCAGGTAGCGCACCTGGGTGCCGGGCATGGGGGTGACGACGATCTCCAGCTCGGGGACGGTCCGCTGTGCCAGCCCGGCCACCAGCCGTCGGTAGGCGGCGGGCAGTTCGCGCTCCTCGTGCACGGAGTTCGCCGAGCCGTGCAGGCGGCCGGTGGCGTCCATCAGCACCTGGGCGTCCCAGCCGTCGCCGATCCCCCAGGCGTCGCAGACGAACTTCCCTTCCAGGGCGTCGAGTACGGCCGCGAGCGGGTTCTCCTCGTCGTGCTCGTTGCGGCCGTCGGTGAGCATCAGCACGTGCGGGATCGCCGCGCCCTGCTCGGCGAGCAACCGCCCGGCCAGCTCCAGCCAGTTGCCGACGCAGGTCCCCCCGTGGGCCTCCAACCCACCGATCGCCAGCGCCGCTTCGCGCCGGGCAGCAGCGTCCGCCGCCCGCATCCCGCCGCCGGGCGGATAGGCGACCTCGGCGGTGTGCGTGCCGCGCACCACGGCGAAGGGCGTCCCGTCGGGAAGGGCGTCCAGGGCCGCGAGGGCGGCTTTGCGTGCCTCGCGGAACTTGCGCTCGGGCCAGTCCATGGAGCTGGAGCAGTCGAGCACGAGGACTTCGGCGAGCCGGGCGGGGACCGGAGCGGCGGAGCCGTGGGGCCGGGCCGGTGCGGCCGAGGCGGGGGCGCTCGCGATGGCGGGGCGGCCGGCAGATGCGGCGCTCCCAACGGACCCGGCCCGCGCGGCAGTTACGGCGGACCCCGTGGGCACGGCGGGGCTGGTCTGCCCGGCGGACCCCGTGGGCACAGCCGGGCCGGTCTGCCCGGCGGACCCCGTGGGCACAGCGGGACCGGTCTGCCCGGCGGACTCACCGGGTGCGGCGGGGCCGGCGGGCGCCGCTCCGCCTGCCGAACGCGCGGCTTCCGCATGCTTGCCCGCCGGGTCCCGCGCAGCCCCGGCGGCGCTGGGCGCCGTGCCCGTCATCGAGACCGTCACGATCGCGTGCAGCTCCTGGCGGCCTCTGCCCACGGCCAGGAAGGTGCGCTGGTCGATAGCGAGGCGGACGGACGGCGCCTGCGTGCCCTGGGTGTCCACTGTGCTTGCTGCTCCCTGACTCCTGTGTCGCGACCGCTCGTCGCGGCGTACCCGGTCCGTACTCACCTCATCCGGCGCAGCGCCCCGCCGGCCCCGCCTCAGAAGCTGCGCTCCGGCCGTACGGCGTAGGCGCGGTCGAGGAGGGCACCGCGTTCCTGGGCGTCGGCGGCGCGGTCGGCCAGGGCCCGCAGCGAGGTGTGGAGCAGTTCGGCCAACTGCTCCCTGCTGTCCGCCCCTTCGAACAGTTCCCCCGTGGGCAGCACGGGGAACTCGGCGGCACCGCGCGGGTCGGCGAACCGCCGCAGATAGGCGGCCCTGCTGCGCGGCCCGCCAGGCTCCTCGCCGCCGCCGAGCGCCTTGCGGACCAGCTCGGCGGCCCGTGCGAGGGCGGCGGGCCGCTCCGGCGGGCCGTTCCCGGGTCCGGTGAGCGGGCCGAGAAAGGCGGCGAGTACGTTCTCGCGGACCTCCGCGACCAGCCGGTCCCGCGACTCGCCGGGCGCGAGCTCCTCCACCCGGTGGGCGGCCTGCCACAGCATCGCCGCCGACGGGACGCCGGGGCCGAGCCGCCCGGTGAGCACGCGGATCGCGGCGACCCGGGCGGTGTCGTAGTGCCGCGAGGTGGAGGGCACCTGGTCGAGCACCGCCACGGCCGCCTCCCGCGCGCCCGGCTCGCGTCCGACCGCCCGCAGCCGGGCCCGGGCCAGCCCGAAGGCCGCGCTCGCCTGGCTGCGGTCCCGCTCCCAGACGGCCGCGTAGAACTCCCGTACCGTCGCCTCGGGGTTGCGCAGCCGCTCCGCGCAGTAGCCCAGCGCCAGTTTCGGCGCCCACTCCCCCGGCACGATGTCGTACACGGCCGCGAACTCCGCCTGCGCCTTGCCGACATGGCCGGCCATCAGGAACTGCAGTCCGCGGTGCCAGGCCAACCGCCAGTCGTAGCCGGCGACATCGCGGCCCATCAGCTGCTCGGCCTCACCCAGCCAGCGGTTGGCCTGCCGCGCCGACTCCGGCTCCCCGCGCAGCAGATAGGCCCGGCACAGCCACAACGCGACCTCCACCGTCCGCAACTCCCGCTCCCGCTCGACCCGTTCGGCCACCCGCTCGGGCACGGCGGCGCCGCCCAGCCGGCCGAGGAAGACCACCGAGCCGTCCTGCGGGTCCGGGATCGGCACCGGCAGGCCGCGGGCGGCCTCGCGCGGCTCCGGCGTGGAGATGTCCAGGTCGGGCGGATCGGCCAGGTCCAGGCCCGGGCGATCGGTCCAGTGCGCGGTGCCGGGGATCGCGCCGAGCCCGGCGCCGAAGAGGACCGCGGTCGGGCCGAAGCGGGTGGAGCGCTCGGGGTGCCGCTCGTGCCGGCCGAGCGCCCGGTGCTCGCGCAGCACCTCCCACAGCTGGCGGGACATCTGCGCGGCGGAGGTGAAGCGGGCGGCGGGGTCGTCATGGGTGGCGCGAGCGATCAGCCGCTCGAAGGAGCGCGCGGCGAGCCCCGCTCCGGGTGCCGCCCGCGCGGCCAGCTCCTGCAGGGTGCGGCCGACCGTGAACAGGTCGCTGTCGATGTGGAATCCGCGCCGCTCGCGCTCGTAGGACAGCGGCGCGTAGTCCCGGGTGAAGGACAGGCGCGACTCGTGGTCGTCGATCCGCCGTACCGCGCCGAGGTCGATGAGCTTGATCTGGCGGCCGTAGTGGATGACGTTGGCGGGCTTCATGTCGCAGTAGAGCAGGCCCTGGTCGTGCAGGTACTCCAGAGCGCCGAGCAGCTTGCAGCCGTAGGTGAGCACATGGTCCAGGGCGAAGGGCTCGCCGAAGATCTCGGCCAGTTCCTCGTCGCTGGAGCGCAGCAGCAGGTTGAGCGGGCGGCCGCCGACGTACTCCATGACGATGTAGTCGGTCGGCTCGGTCTCGCCCTCGGCGAGGTGGCGGCGCGAGGAGATGACGCTGACGATGTCGCGGTGGTGCAGCGAGGTCAGCGACCGCAGTTCCTCCACCGCGCGCCGCCGCGCGATGGCGTCGCTGTTGTTGACCTGCGCCTTGAGCACCACCAGCTGCCCCTCCAGCGCGGTGTCCTCGGCGAGGTACACCCAACTCGTGCCGCCCGGCGTCAGATAGCCCAGCACGCGGTACGTCTGGCTGCCGGCCTCCCCGATCTCCTCGCCGGGCCGCAACTGCGGCCGGAAGGAGTACGGGGTGCCGCACTGCGGGCAGAACCCGTGGTCGGGCGACGGCCCGCCGTCGTAGGCGACCCCGATGGTGCCCGTGCACTCGGGCACACCGCAGTTCCGCCCGCCGACGGGCGGCGGCGCGGGCACCCGCGAGATGGTCGAGAGGGCCGGGGCGGGGATGTCGGGCAGCAGCACGAGCCCGTCCCGGTCGAGCCCTCCGGGGGCCGGGGGTGCAGGTGGCTCGTTGGGCGCGGGGTGCGCGTGTTCGGGGGCGGAGGAAGGGAGTTGGGCGTCGAGGTCTGCTTGCGGGGCTTCGGGAGCGCGAGGAGTGGGGACGGAGAGCCTGCCGGACGCGGGAGTCGGCGAGGACTGTGGAGCGGAAGGCGCGGGCGGAGCCGGGGTCGAGGAGGGTGAGAGGGCAGAAGGCGCTGGCGGAGCCGGAGGTGAGGTGGGCGGTACGGCGGAGGACCCCGGCGGAGCGGGAGTTGAGGACGGCGGTACGGCCGAAGGCGCGGGCGGAACCGGAGTTGGTGACGGTGGTGGGGTCGAGGACGCGGGCAGGGCTGAAGTCGGCGTGGACCGTACTCCAAGGCTGCCCTGCGCGGCAGTCGGCGAAGAAGGCGCGGCGGACGCACCGTTGGGGTCGGCGGGCAGGGCCGGGGCCGCGCGCAGGCAGGTGTCGCAGTAGCCCGTTGCCATGAGGGTGCCGCCCTCGCAGTCGGGGCGCGGGCAGGGCGTACGGGTTCCGGTCATCGGGAAGGACCCGCCCCCTCCCCGCCCTGGCCGTCCTGCCGGTACGGCCCCGCGTCCGGCGCCCGCTCGGCACCGCGCGCGTGGAAGGCGATCCGGGGATCCGGCGGCTGGTGCGGCCTCGGCGGTACGTCTCGGGACTCGCGTCCACCGCCGGGTGCGGGCGGTACGGCTCCTGGGGCGGACTCCTGCGACGCCGTACGCGCCTGCGCCCCACCGCCCGGGGCCTGTTCGGGCTCGTCCTCCGCCCCGGCCTCGTGCCCACGAGCGGTGTCCTGCTCGTCCGCCCCCGCACCGCGCGCGTGCGGGATGCCGTGGGCACGCGGCTCGATCTCCGGCTCCGACGGGCCGGCCGGAACCGCGGGATTCGGCCCGGCGTCGCCCACGGGCGGCCCCTCCGCCGTGGCCTTTTCGCCCAGGGCCGGCTCCGCATCGGACACCCGCCGACCGCCCGGCCCCGCCGGGTCCTCTCCCGCAACGGGGCCGGCGTCCGGGCGGCTGTCGCCGGTCCATGCGTCCACGAACTCCGTGTAGCGGGCCACCGCCGCCTCCGCCGCGGGCATCTCGCAGGGGGTGGCGGCCAGCAGCTCCTGGGCCTCGCGGTAGAGCGCGTCCGCGGCCAAGTCCTCGCGTACGGCGGCGGCTTGGTAGAGGGCGCGGTAGGCGGTGAGGCGGCCCGCCAGCTCCTTGCGGCGCTCGATGAGCCGGTCCATCGCGGTGTTGGCCTCGCGCAGCCGCCGCTCGTAGCGCCGGGCGGACCGCTCGTAGCGGCCCGCGTCGGGGAAGCGGCCATGCGCGGTGAGCACGCCCGTCGTCCCGGCCACGCGCGTCCGCAGCGCCTCGGCCCGTACGAGGGCGTCCAGCGCGCGGTCGGTGTCGGCGCGTACGACGGCGCGGCGCTCGTAGAAGGCGCGGGCGAGCGGCCCGGTGATCCGCTCCAGCCGCTCCACCAGGGCCGCGTGGCGCTGCTGGTTGGGCTCGATGACGAGCTGGCTGCGGGCCCGCGCGTACGTCTCGGTGTCGTGCCGGAAGACGAGCAGCAGCCGGTCCTCGCGGGCCCGCAACTGCGCCAGCAGGTCGAGGAGTTGGCCGGGCTCGTCGGATTCGTCCACGCCGGCGACGACGAGGGTGAGGGTGGGCCGCGCGGCCTGGATGCGCTCCTCGGGCGGCGCGGGGTCGTCGGCGGGCAGCCCGAGGCGGTCGGCGACGCGCTGGGCGAGCCAGTGCGCGGTGCGGCCGGTGACGTCGACGGCGAGGTCGAGGCCGCCGGGCGGGGGCACCGCCGGGTCGTCGGCGCCGCCCGTACCGGCCGACTCGGCGCTGTGCGGGCGCAGTTCGCGGTCGGCGAGGAGCAGCGAGCGGCGCAGGGTGCCGAGCCGTACGGTGTCGTCGGTGCGGACCAGGCTGATCTTGACCTGGCTGCCGTCGCCGTGCCGCCCGTCCGGCCCGCGGCTGTCGCCGCGGAACCACTCGGCGAGGCGGCGGCCGAAGTGCGGGTCGATCAGGGCGGGCAGGCCGGGCGGCAGGGCCTGCAGCGACTCGTCCACGGCCTTGCGCCCACGGGTCCAGCCGGCGGCGCGCGGCAGGTGCCGGACGATGGATTCGGCGGGAACGACGTGGGCTTCCCGGCTCGGCTGCCCGGGGTCGGCGCCGGGCAGCAGCACGCCGAGCAGGTCTCCGGTGAGCGCGTCGGCGACGCCGGCTCCCGCGTGGTCCGGGCCGAGCGGTTCGGCGAGGGCGAGGCGGGCGCGGCCGTCGGCTCCGCCGGGGCCGGGCCGGGTGGTGCCGTCGGTCCACCGGCCGGGGCCGTGGCCCCGCGGGAAGCCGTGGACGCGCACGCGGCGCCCGGGCACCGACAGCCGCAGCAGCGAGCCGGCGGCGCCCGCGGGCGCGGGCTGCTGCAGCCGTATCGCGGCGATGCCGCCGTGCTCGGGCGGGCACACCTCCTGCACGATGCCCGCGCGTGAGCCGCCGTCGCCGAACTCCACGGTGATCCGCTCGCCTTGGGCCACGGTGTACGCGCTCGTCAGCACCCACCCGGGCGCCACCAGCACGCCGGCTCCCGCGACTTCGCCGTCGCCCCGCCGTACGCGCACGGCCCAAGCCGGTGCTCCCCAGGAGTACCCGCCGCCGAATCCCCCTCCGGCCTCCATAGGGGCCCACTCTACGCGTGACGGCCCGTCATGTCGGTGCGAAGCATATGTATTGGGGGTCGTGGGGCTGCTGCGCTCGGGCCACCGGCACGACGGAGGCGCCCTTCGTGCGGTTTGCGGCGATGCCCTGGCGGGGCGGCCCCGCCCGTTCGGCTCCCCCTGCTTGCTCAGCACGGACGTGTCGGTGGTGCCTGGTGTGTTGCATTGCCGCCTGCGGCGGGGCCGCGCCGGTGGGGTACGCGGGGGCGCGGACGGCTGCGGCTTTCCGCTCGATGGGCCGGCCAAGCGCCGCGCAGCCCCTCCCGCAAGCCACCAGCTAGCGGACGCGGAAGAGTCGCCAGCTGCGCCACGTGGCGTATGCGAAGACCGGGACCGGCAGATATGCCACCAGGCGGCCGCCCGCGTGGGAGGCGGCGACCGCCGAGCCCACGGTCAGGAAGGCCGACACCACGCACACCGCGGCCAGTGCCCTCCTGCGCAGCGTCCGCGCCCGCCCCTTGCCCATGCCGAAGAGCCTAGTCGCTGCGCCGAGGCCAACTCACCGACCGCCAAGGGCCGTTCGCCGGTCAGGTGGCCCGTACGAGCCCGGCACACCCGGCTCAGAGGCGCCCGTGCGAAGGGCCACCGCGCCGACCCGCGCTCGCTCCCCGTACAACTCCGTTGCGGGCCGCACCCGTTACGGTCGCAGCAGCGTCTTGATCGCCCGTCGCTCGTCCATCGCCCGGTAGCCCTCGGCCACTTCCGACAGCGGCAGTTCCAGGTCGAAGACGCGGCCGGGGTCGATCGTGCCGGCGAAGACGCGGTCCACCAGGTCGGGGAGGAAGGCGCGCACGGGAGCCGGACCGCCGCGCAACGACACGTGGGAGTTGAAGAGTTCGGCGCCGTCGATCTCCACGCCGTGCGGCACGCCGACGAAGCCGATGCCACCGCCGGGGCGGGCCGACCGCAACGCCTGCCGCATCGACTCGGCTGTGCCGACGCATTCGAGCACCGCGTCCGCCCCGATCCCGCCGGTCAGCTCCTTGACCCGCTCGACGCCCGCCTCGCCGCGCTCCACGACGATGTCGGTGGCGCCGAAGGCGCGGGCCAGCTCCTGGCGCGACTCGTGCCGGCTCATCGCGATGATCCGGCCCCGCCCGCCGGAGCCCGCGCCCAACTCCCTGGCGGCGAGGACCGCGCACAGCCCGACCGCCCCGTCACCGACCACCACGACCGTGGAGCCGGGCACCACACCAGCGGCCACCGCCGCGTACCAGCCGGTGCCCATCACGTCCGAGCAGGCGAGCAGGCTCTTGAGCTGCCGCTCGTCGGGCGGCTGGGGTGCGGCGACGAGCGTGCCGTCGGCGAGCGGGACCCGGATGTACTCGGACTGGCAGCCCTGCGCGCCCATCGGCTGCCGCCGTACGCAGTTGGTCTGGTAGCCGTAGCGGCAGTTGGGGCAGGTGTTGTCCGAGGCGAAGAAGGAGCCGACGACGACCTGCCCGGGTCTGATCGCGGCGACCTCGGCGCCGACCTCCTCCACGACCCCGACGTACTCGTGCCCGATCGGCTGCGGCCCGGCGATCTCGTTGATCCCCCGGTACGGCCACAGGTCCGAGCCGCACACGCACGCGGCCAGCGTCCGGATCACGGCGTCCGTCGGCTCGACCACCGCCGGGTCGGCCCGTTCCTCGAACCGCACATCCCGAGCCGCGTGCAGCACGGCACCCCGCATGGCTCCCACCTCGCATTTCGGCAATCAGACGTCCCGACCCAACCTAGGCCCACCCCACCGCCCGCCGCGACCGCTGCCCACCCCGGGGGACAGGGACCGCCCTCACTACGCTGGTGCCATGGCCACCAGCAAGCGAGGCAACCCCGGCCGTGCCCCGGGGCGCGGGGGCGCCGGAGCGCTCAGTGTCGAGGCGCTCGTCGGCTCCGCGCTCGCCCTCGCCGACGCCGAGGGGCTGGACGCGCTGACGGTGCGGCGGATGGCGGCCGAGCACGGGGTCACGCCGATGGCGATGTACCACTACTTCGCCGACAAGGACGCGCTGCTGGGCGCCTTGGCCGAGCGGCTGCTGTCGCAGGTGCGGCTCGATGACGCGGGCGGTTCCTGGGAGGCGCGGCTGGAAGCGTTCTTCACGTCCTTCCTCGCCGTCCTCCGCCCGCACCCCGAGGTCGCGGCGCTGGTCCGCACCCGCATCCTGGACGGGCCGGCCGGCCTGGCCGTGGCCGAGCACGTCCTGGGGCTCCTGACCGCCGCCGGGCTCGACGCCGAGCAGACCGCCGAGGTCGGCACGTACGCGCTGAGCGCCCTGGTCACCCTCGTCACGGCCGCGCCCGGGCCGCCGGCGGCCACGGCGGACCGGGCCGGCCAGGTACGCCGCCGGCGCGCGCGGCTCTCCGCGCTGGACCCCGCGCGCTTCCCCCACGTGATCGCCGCCGCCGAACCGCTGGCCGACTGCCGCGACGAGGACGTCTACTTCGACCGCGGCCTCGCCCTCCTGCTCGGCGGCATCCGCGCCCTCCCCGGATCGGGCACCGGACAGCTCTGACACCGGCCCGCCGCACACCCCACCGGTCGGCCGGGCAGCCGGGCCGGGAACGGCGGTATCCCGAACGGCAAACATTGTTATCTTCGATGATGGGATTGCCGAACGAACTGACGAGGATGGTGTCGATGGTGTCCAACGATGCTGTGAGCCATGACGGGACCCCTGCGGCGCTGCGAGATGACTTCCTCCTCGCCGGCCGGACCGGGTTCCTCTTCCACCGCGCGGCGCTGCTGCTGGCCGAGGACGTCGAGCGGGCCCTGCTGACGGCCGGCATGCGCACCCGGTACTTCTTCGTCCTGGCTTCCCTGGCCGGCGGCCCCACGCTCTCGCAGCAGGACCTGAGCCGGCTGCTCAACCTCGACCCCACCACGGTCGTCACGGTGATCGACGAGATGGAGCACAACGGGCACGTGGAGCGGCGCCGCAGCGCCGCCGACCGGCGCCGGTACGAGCTGTTCCTCACCGACGACGGCCGCGAGACCCTCGCCAAGGCCGAACAGATCGCCTTCGACGCGGAGTCGGCCTACTTCTCCGGCCTCGGGGACGACGAGCGCACCGCCCTGGTGGCCACCCTCCGCCGGGTGCTGGAAGGCCGCTGGCCCGCCTCGGTCTGCACGACCTGACGGTGCGCGGCCGGTAGCCGCGCGTGCTCTCCTGCTCACGTTGACGGTCGGAAACCAAATCATCTAGATTTCTATCATCGATTTCGCGTAGAGATCTGGAGAGCCAGTCATGCACGCTGAACGCGTCCCCTCGCCCCTGCGATGGTGGACACTGGGCATCGTCGCGTTGGGCACGTTCATGCTCATGCTCGACCTGAGCGTCGTGTCCATCGCGCTGCCCCAGATCCACACCTCCCTGCACAGCAGCTTCAGCGACCTGCAGTGGGTGTTCGACGCCTACGCCCTGACCCTGGCGATCTTCCTGGTGGCGGCCGGCTCGACCGCGGACCGGGTCGGCCGCAAGAAGGTCTTCCAGGTCGGCTTCGGCATCTTCACCGCCGCCTCGCTCGCCTGCGGCCTCGCCGGTGACGCGGTCGCCCTCAGCTCCTTCCGCGCGGTCCAGGGCATCGGCGCCGCGATCATGTTCGCCGTCGGCCCGGCCCTGCTCGGCCACGAGTTCCACGGCAAGGAGCGGGCCACCGCCTTCACCGCGTTCGGTGCCGCGGTCGGCCTCGCGGTCGCCACCGGCCCCCTCATCGGCGGCGGCCTGACCAGCGCGCTCTCCTGGCGCTGGATCTTCTTCATCAACGTGCCGGTCGGCGTCATCGCCATGGCCATCGGCGCGCTGCGGGTCCGTGAGTCGTTCAACCCCCGCTCGCTCGGCACCGACTGGACCGGCCTGGTCACCTTCAGCGTCGCCCTCGGCGCCCTGGTGTTCGCCACGATCCGCGGCCCCGAGGAGGGCTGGACCAGCGCGACCATCCTGAGCCTGTACGCGGTGAGCGCGGTCTTCCTGGTCGTCTTCGCGCTCGTCGAGCGCCGGGTGGGCGAGAAGGCGATGATCGACCTCGCCTTCTTCCGCAACCCGACCTTCGTCGGCATCTCCCTGGTCGCCATGATCGGCAACGCCGGCGCGCTGCCCTCGGTGTTCTTCGAGACCAGCTACCTGGAGAACATGCTGCACGTGGACGCCTGGGGCGCCGGCTTGCGCTTCCTGCCGCTCACCTCGGCCATGTTCGTCGCCGGCGCCGTCGCCGGCGGCCTGATCGGCAAGGTGCCCTTCCGGGTGCTGCTCGGCTTCGCCACCGGCCTGCTCGCGGTCGGCCTGGTGCTGCTGCGCCTGACCCACCTGGACTCGACCTGGACCGCGCTGATCCCGAGCATGATCGTCAGCGGTATCGCCATGGGCGCCTTCAACCCGGCCCGCGCCGCCCTCGCGATCGGCGTCACCGAACCGTCCAAGGCGGGTGTCGCCTCTGGTATCAACGAGACGTTCCAGCAGGTCGGCATCGCGGTCGGCATCGCCGGTGTGGGCGCGCTCTTCCAGAACCGGGTGGCGCACGCCTTCACCTCCTCCGACGTCGGCCACCAGATGGGCCACGACGCGGCCTCCGGCGCGGCGAGCGGCATCAGCGCCGGCGGCATCGACGCGGTGGCCGCCAAGGCCGGGCCCGCGCACGACCAGGTGCTGCACGCCGCCCGCAGCGCGTTCCTGACCGGCTTCCACGACGCGATGCTGCTCTCCGCGATCCTCGCGGGCACCGCCGCGGTCGTCGCCTTCCTGCTGCTGCGCACGAAGGACCTGCACGCCAGCGCGCTGTCCACCATCCCGCCGGACGTGGACGACGAGGGCAACATCGTCCCCGACACCGAGGACGCCGTGGACAGGGCCGCCGCCCCGGCCTGATCGGCACCCGGCCCGCACGGGACGGACCGCACGCGGCAAGAGCACACAACTCGGCCTCCGGCAGACATCCTGCCGGAGGCCGAGTGCTGTGCGGCGCGCCCGTCGGGGAACGGCGGGAGCAGCGGAAGGCGTCAGCCGACCTCGGGCGGCGTCACGCCGCGGAAGGTCAGTGCCACGTTGTGGCCGCCGAAGCCGGCCGAGTTCTTCACCGCCACGATCTGCTCACCCACCAGCTTGCGGGGGGTGCCCTGCACCACGTCGAGTTCGATGCCGTCGTCGCAGCGCCGGAAGTTGCGGGTCGGCGGCACCACGCCGTGGTGGACGGCGAGCACCGTGGCGATCGACTCGATGGCACCGGAGCCGCCGAGGCTGTGGCCGATCAGCGACTTGTTGGCGGTCAGCGGCAGGCGCTTGGCGTGCTCGCCGAACACCTCCCGCACCGCCAGCCCCTCGGCCGCGTCCCCGGGGAGCGTGGCGGTGCCGTTGGCGTTGAAGTGCGCGACCTCCTCCGGGGCCACCCCGGCGTCGGCCAGCGACAGCCGTATCGCCTCGGCGTCCCCGACGCCCTGGGGGTCCGGCTGCACGACGTGGTAGGCGTCGGAGGAGATGCCGACCCCCGCCAACTCGGCGTAGACGCGCGCGCCCCGGGCCCTGGCGTGCTCCTCGGACTCCAGGATCACGATGCCCGAGCCCTCGCCGAGGACCATGCCGTCCCGGTCGGCGTCGAACGGGCTGGGCGCCGAGGTGGGGTCGTCAACCCGCTTGGACAGCGCCCGCATCGCGGCGAAGGCGCTCACCACCACCGGGTGCACCGGGGCCTCGGCGCCGCCGGCGACGACGATGTCGGCCAGGCCGCGGCGGATCAGGTCGGCGCCCGTGGCCAGCGCCTGGGTGCCGGACGAGCAGGCGTTGACGCTGGAGTGCACGCCGGAGCGGGCCCCGACCAGCAGGCTGACGGCGGCCGCCGGGCTGTTCGCCATGGACGTCGGCACGGCCAGCGGCGGGACGCGGTCCCAGCCCTTCTGCTTCAGCGTCTCCCAGACGTCGATGACGGCGCCCAGGTCGCCGGTCGCGGTGGACACGGACACGGCCACCCGCTCCCCGGACGTGTCGGTCCCCTCCAGGCCGGCGTCACGCCACGCCTCGGCGGCGGCGGTCACCGCGAACTGGGCGCAGCGGCCGAGCCGCCGGCGCTGCAGCGGCGCGAGGCCCGCGGCCGGGTCGACGGCGGCGGTGCCGGCGATCATGGGCGGCATGCCCTCCCACAGGTCGCCGTCGACCAGGCGGACGCCGCTCTCGCCGCGCAGCATGGCCTCCCATGTGGTGGTGACGTCACCGCCGAGCGCGGTGGTGGCGCCCAGGCCGGTGAGGACGACGGTGCGGCGCGGAGCGGGCACGGACGTGCCCTCGGTGGTTTCCGGATGCATGACTCACTTCCCGGTGTGATCTGGCGCGATGGTGGATGTCGACCCCCGTGTGACAACTCCCCACCGCCACCGCCCGCCCGGCGGGCGACTGCCGCCGGGCGGTGCGGTGTGCGGGGAAGCCGCGTGCCGCCGTCGCGTGCGCGCTTCGGCCGGACGGCGGACGGGGCGGTCGGGGCCCGCGCGGGCGGGCCCCGCGGTCATGCCAGGGCGGCTGCGCCCTGGGCGGCGAGTGTCCCGGCCAGCCGGCCGGAGTCCTTCTTGACCTGGCTGATCAGGAGCTTCTTCACCAGTGACAGCGGCATGACGCCGAAGTAGTCGCCCGGGTCGACCTCGAAGGTCCAGTGGACCGCCGTGGTGCCGTCGGGCTGCTCGCTGTAGCGGTAGGTGCCCAGGTAGCCGAAGGGGCCGTCCAGGGTCTTGAACCGGGAGAGCACGCCCGGTTCGTAGTCGAGGATCTCCACGGTGAACTGCATCTTCTTGCCCACCATGTGGAAGAGGATCTCGTACTGGCAGCCCGGTCGGGCCTCGCCGTTGAGCAGGCGGGTGGACTTGCAGGCGGTCTGCCAGTCGGGGTCCTTGGCCGGGTCCGACAGGAGGGCGAACGCCTCCTTCGGCGGAACCGGCAGCGTGAACTCGTGCTCAGCCCTGATCATCGTTCTGCTGTGCTCCCAGGTGCGGTGCGATCGCCTCGGCGGCGACCGCGGCGTGCGGCGGATACATCACGGAGTTGTGGTCGCCGGGGACCTCCAGGACCCGCAGGTCGCCCTCGACCAGCCGGTCCCAGCCCAGCGACGGCCCGTAGTCGACCGGCTCGTCCTTCGCCTTCAGCAGCAGCAGGTCCAGCTGCCGGGGCTCGGGGAGGTAGGTCTGCAGGGCGATGCCGTTGGCGAGGTACGCCTCGAAGTACCGCAGGATCTGCGCCCGGTCGGCGTCCTCGGCGAGCACGCCGATGGCGGCGGCGCGCTCCAGGATGTGGTCGAACGCGGCGTCGCCGCCGAGTTCGCGCAGATGGTCGGCCGGGATGTCGAGGGTCTTGCCGTACGGGACGGCCAGGTCCCGGGCGAACCACGACAGCAGTGTCGAGTCGTCCGCGGTCTCCGGGATGTTCTCCTCGATCGGGGCCCGGGAGTCGATCGCGACGTACAACTCGACCTCCTCGCCCGCGTCCTGGAGCAGGCCGGCGACCTCGTAGCCGATGACGCCGCCGAAGCACCAGCCGCCCAGCGCGTACGGGCCGGTCGGCTGCAGCTCGCGGATGTACTCCAGGTAGCGCTCGGCCATGCCCTCCACGCTGACCTCGGCCTCGCCGTCCGACTCGATGCCGGGTGCCTCGATGGCCAGGACCGGCCGGCCGGGCGGCAGGTGGCGGGTGAGCTCGACGTAGCAGAAGACGGTCCCGCCGAAGGGGTGGAAGAGGAAGAGCGGGTTGGCGCCCTCCTCGCCCTCGCGCAGCGTCACCACCGGGGTGCGGGCGTCGATCCGGCCGCCGCGGCGCACGAGGGTGGCGAGTTCGGCGATGGTGCCGTGGCGCAGCAGCTCCGACAGGGGCACCTCCACGTCCCACTCCTCGCGGATGGCCTTGGTGAGCCGGACCGCGAGCATCGAGTGGCCGCCGATGTCGAAGAAGTTGTCGTGGACGCCGACCTCGGGGATGCCCAGGATCTCCGTCCACATCCGCGCCAGCGTGATCTCGGTGGCGTCGCGGGGCTTCTCGAAGACCGCGTCCGAGACGACCGTCGGGGGCGGCAGCCGGTTGCGGTCGACCTTCTTGTTGGCGGTCAGCGGCAGTTCGTCGAGGATCGCCAGGGCGCCGGGCACCATGTACTGCGGCAACGACGCCGCCGCGGCCGCCTTGATCTGCGACACCTTCAGCTCGACGCCGGGGTCGGGCACGACGTAGCCGACCAGCCGTTCGTCGCGGACCACGACGACGGCGGTGGACACGCCCTCGACCGCCTGCAGGACGGCCTCGACCTCGGCCAACTCGATACGGTAGCCGCGGAGTTTGACCTGGTTGTCGAGCCGGCCGTGGTGCCGCAGCAGCCCGTCACCGGTCCAGCGGGCCCGGTCGCCGGTGCGGTACAGCCGGGTCTGCGGCGCGGCCGGCAGGCCGGTGACGAACCGCTCGCCGGTCAGCTCGGCCCGGTCCCAGTAGCCGAGCGCGAGACCCTCGCCGCCGATCCAGAGCTCGCCGGGGAAGCCCGGTTCGACCGCGCGGCCCTGCTCGTCCAGCACGTGCAGTCCGGTGTTCGCCAGCGGCCGGCCGATGTCGATCCGGCGGGCGGGCTGCACCAGGCCGGCGGTGGACCAGATGGTGGTCTCCGTCGGCCCGTAGACGTTGCGGACGCTTGCCGACACGTAGACCAGGAACTCCGCGAGTTCCTGCGGCAGTTCCTCGCCGCCGCACAGGATGTTGAGGTCCTCGGCGCCCTTCCAGCCGGCCTCGCGCAGCATGCGCCACGAGGTGGGCGTGGCCTGCATCCAGGTGGCACCCGACTCCGCGACGCGCACGGCGAGCGCGGCGCCGTCCGCGGCGGTCGCGCTGTCGCACACCAGCACCCGGCCGCCTGCCACCAGCGGCAGGAACAGCTCCAGGCCCGCGATGTCGAAGGAGATCGTGGTGACCGCGAGCAGGCTGTCGGCCGGGCCGAAGCCGGTCTCCTCCCGCATCGAGAGCAGCAGGTTGACCAGCGCGCGGTGCGGGATCGCGACGCCCTTGGGGCGGCCGGTGGAGCCGGAGGTGTAGAGCACGTAGGCGAGGTCGGCGACGGCCGCCGGGTCCTCTCGGGTGCGCTCCACCGGGGTGCTCGCGCCGGCGGCCAGGTCGTCCAGACGCAGCACGGGCAGACCCGTAATCCACCGCTCCCGCAGGTCTCCTTGGGTGAGCAGCAGCGCGGCCCGGGAGTCCTCGGCCATGTACGTCAGCCGGTCGGCGGGCAGCTTCGGGTCGAGCGGCACGTACGCCGCGCCGGCCGCGAGCACACCGAGCAGCGCGGGCACCAGGCCGGTGCCGCGCTCGACCATCACCGCGACGCGGTCGCCCGCGGCCACGCCGGTGGCGCGCAGGGCGGTGGCGACCCGCTCGGCCTCCTCCAGCAGCCGGCCGTAGCTCCACTCCTCGCCGTCGGCCACCACGGCCGCGGCGTCCGGGGTGAGCAGGGCCTGGCGGCGGAAGAGGTCCGGCAGCCGCTCGTCCGGCAGTTCGCGGACGGGCCCGGTGCCCCACTCGGCGAGCAGCGCGCGCTGGCGCGCGTTGCCGCGGGTCAGGTCGCGCAGTTTCGCGTCCGGCTCGGCGACCATCGTCTCCAGCGTGGTGACGAAGGCGTCGGCCAGCTCGCGGGCGGTGGCGGGGCCGAAGACGTCCGTGCTGTAGCGCAGGACGCCGCCGTAGGCGCCGTCGCGCTCGGCGCCCATCTCGATCCACAGGTCGGCCTGGCCCTCCTGCTGCGGCACCGGGAAGGGGCGCACGACCGTGCCGGCGATCTCGACCGCGGTGCCCGAGCCGGGATCCAGGAGGAAGAAGTCGCCCATGTCGGTGAGGAAGGGCAGCCGGTCCCAGGCGAAGCCCGCCTGGTAGAGCGGGGTGCGGGCGGCGTCCCGCGGCGGGGCCAGCTCGCGCACCAGCCACGGGAACGGCAGCTCCTGGCCGCGCAGGGCGCCCAGGGCCCGCTCGCGGGTGGCCGCCAGCAGCTCCCGGTAGGTGCGCTCCTCGTCGACCTCGCCGCGCACCACCACGGTGTTGACGAAGTTGCCGAGGGCGTTGCGGTACTCGCGCTTCAGGCGGCCGGAGGTCGGCGTGCCGACCATCACCTCCGACTGCCCGCTGAGCCGGCTGAGCAGCACCAGGTAGGCGGAGAGCAGCACCATGTACGGCGTCGAGGCGGTCTCCCGCGCCAGGCGCCGCACGCCGTCGGTCACCTCGGCCGACAGGGCGAAGGGCGCCGAGCCGCCGTCGTACGACGGGGCCGGCGGGCGGGGGCGGTCGCCGTAGAGGTCCAGCGCGGGCGGCGCGCCGGCGAGCCGCTTGCGCTCGTCCTCCAGCAGCTGGGCGGCCCGCTCGGAGCGCAGGAACTCCTGCTGCTGCTCCGCGTAGGCGGCGAACGCGGTGCCGTCGAGCCGCACCGGCTCCTGCCCGGCGCCGCCGAGGCGGTCGCGGACCGCGCCGAGCAGCAGTGCGAGCGTCCAGAAGTCGAAGGCCGCGTGGTGCATCACCAGGGCCAGCACCCAGGTGTCCTCACCCGTGCGGTAGAGGTGCACGCGCCACAGCGGCGGCTCGGCGAGGTCGAAGGGGGCCCGGGTGTCGCGGCGGACGAGGTCGCGCAGCGCCTCGGGGTCGGTGCCCCGGGCGTCGGTGTGGCGCACGTCCACGGCGACGTCGTCGCCCACGACGGTGACCGGGCCGTCGGCGCCGGGGCGGAACGCGACGCGCAGGGCCTCGTGCTCCGCGGTCAGCTCGTCGAGGATCTTCAGCACCTGGCCGCCGACCGCAGGGTCGCCGGTCGCCTCGGCGGCGAAGACGATGTGGTAGGCAGAGCAGTCGGGGTCGGTCTGGTGGATGAACCACAGACCGGACTGCTGCGCGTTGGCGGGCAGCACACGCTGCGCCGTTGCCGTGCTCAGGGGAGTCACACCTCCTCCGCGACCGGCTGCTGCTGAATGAGGGCCCACAGGGCGTCGGCGAGGGAGTCCACGGTGGGGTGGTCCCACAGCAGGTCCACCGGCAGGTCCTTCAGCCCGCAGGTGTCCTCGATCTCCATGCCGACGGACAGCGCGGCCATCGAGTCGAGCCCGTAGGAGGTGAAGGGCTCGTCGGTGGCGACGGTGTCCGCGGGGACACCTGCCTCCACGGCTATCGCCTCCACCAGCATGGCGCGGACCTCGTCGATGGTCTGGACGGTTGTGCTCATGATGATCAGGACCTTTCTGACCCGGCGTCCGACCGCGCCGCGACGAGGGCGGCCGGTATCCGTCGGGACGTGTGTCGTCAGGTGGTGTCGTCAGGTGGTGTTCTCGGGTGGGATGGCCGGTGTGCGGGCACCGCGGGACGGCCCCGTGTGCCCGCGGCACCGGACGGGCGGTCAGCCGGCGGGTACGGGTGCGGGCCCGCTCGCCTCCACGGCGCCGGGCGCGGCCTGGCGCACGCGGCGGACGGAGAAGTACTCGCCGTTCGTCCGCTGGCGGTTCATCTGCTCGAACAGGCGGTGCGCGGTGGCGGGTTCGAGGTCGCCCACCTCGTACTCGTGGACCTGGCGGCGGGCGAGCGCGGCCTGCAGCCACTCGCCGTCGGCGAAGAAGCCGCCGAGCCGGTCCCGGTTGTGCAGCCACACGCCCAGCGCGGAGACCTTGGCGTGCAGCGCGCAGACCTCCTCGGCCAGCCGCATCAGCTGCGGAGGGGTGGTCTTCCCCGAGGCGAGCGGAATCTGCGCCTGCGCGGCGCTCCACTGGCGGGCCTCGCCCAGCCGCTCGAAGACGCCGTCCAGCTCCGCGGCCAGTTCGGCGGCCTGCTTCCGCAGGATCGCCAGCCGCTCCTCGCCGCAGCCCTCGCTCGGCGCCAGGTCGTCCAGCATCGAGGCGAGCCCGGGCAGGCTGGCGAACACGGCGTCGCGGCCGCGGCCGAAGACCGTGACCCGCTCGGGCCGGAACTCCGGCAGCGGGGCCTGGAGGTCGTACAGCGCGCTCCAGTCCTCCTCGCGCTCCTGGCGCCGGGCCTTGGCCATGGCGGACAGCTGCAGGGCGATGCTGTCCAGGCACACCGGCTCGCTGCCGTCGAAGACCGAGACGATCGAGCCGTCGCGCAGCATCTTCTGGAAGATGCCGGCGTGCTCCTCGGCCCGCATGTAGTAGCGGGCGCCGAGGACCTTGGAGAGGACCTTGCCGTTGAAGTCCACCAGGCGGGCGACCTGCACCTTGGCGAGGTTGGCCCAGATGCTGAACTCCTCGGTGTACAGGTGCAGTCCGCGGACGCCGACCAGGGCCTCGCAGTCCGCCACGAGCATGCTCAGGTAGGAGTTGGCCAGCAGCTCGGCGACGTAGGGGATCTCGGCGGCCGGGCCGTCGTACAGGTGCCGCTCGGACAGGAAGGAGGCGGCCGTCCGCAGCATGGTGTCGCCGGTGCCCAGCGACAGGCCGGTGCAGAAGGTGCGGGTGATCAGCAGGCCGCGCAGGGCCAGTTCGAGCCCTTCGCCCTCCTCGCCGATCCGCGTGGTGGCGGGCACCCGCGCGTCGTCGAAGCCGATGCCGCTGATGTCGCAGCCGCGCAGGCCGTAGGTGGGCACGCGGTCCAGGCCGCGCACGCCGCCGGATTCGACCTCGGCGCGGTCCAGCAGGAACAGCGACTGCCGGCGCTTGGCTGGGGTGTCCTCGTCGCCGGTGCGGCCGATGATCACGACGTGGGTGGAGGTGCGGCCGCGGTTGATGGGCCACTTCTCCCCGTTGAGGACGTAACCGCCGCCGTCCGGGGTCGCCAGGAAGTCGTTGGCCGCCAGGTCGGCGCCGTGCGCGGTCTCGGAGTAGGCCAGGCACGGGATGACTCCGCCGCGCAGCACGGCCGCGGCGTTCTTCTCCTGCTGCTCGGGGCTGCCGCCGATCCAGGCGAGCATCATCCACAGCTGGGTGCTCTCGCTGACGGCCACGTTCATGTCCCTGCGTGCCACCGCGCGGGCGAGCATGAACAGCTCCTCGGCGCTGCGCAGCCGGCCGCCGAGCCGCGCGGGCACGAAGAAGTGGCCGAAGCCGAAGGCGCGCAGCCGGTCGATGCCGTCCTGCGGGAGTTCGTCGCGGTCGTCGAGTGCGAGTCCGCGGGAGAAGGAGACGGCGTTGCCGGGCACGGCAGGGTCGCCGAGCCAGTCCTCCAGTTCCTCGGTCACGGCGACGGCGTCGACAATGGACCGTAACGGCGTCCCGGGGGTGTCCGTCTCATTGTTCGGCGAGAAATGGGCATCGGTCATGGGCGTTTTCCCCTTTCCTGTGCGGTTTCCGGGCAGCGTCGGGCAACCGAGCAGCCCCGGAATTGCAGCGCGAATCAACCGGACCGCGGCGGTCGGCGAAAGGCACGCCGGCATACCGCGTCCGGCTCGCGAAATGGGCGCGCCGAAGGCAGCCGATATCGGCTCCGGATGGCGCGCATGCGTCAGTCGGACCGTGTCGTGTTGTCTTCTTTATCGCGGCACCGCGCACCTACCGGTGCAGGTCTCCGTCAGCCGGTGAAGGCACGGCACACGGAAGCACGCCGACGCGACGGAAGGCACCCGGCCTGAGGCCGGGGCAGGTCGGCGGTGCGTAGGTCGATCCGCGGTGTGTCGTTGTTGTACTGCCGGTCTTCCACGTGCACTCCTTCGGGTCTCACGCTCCCCGTGACCCGTCTCCTGAGCTTGCATGGCAAAGCCGGTGGCGGCACGGACCCCTGTCCGGCCTCTCCCCGTTCGAGCCCTATCTTTCCACTAGACGTGAAGCTCGCGCCAATGGTTCTCCCTACATCCAGGTGAATTCTCGCGCGTATCGCGGCGCACACGAGCCCGGCTACCGCCGGTAAGGCGGCCGCGCCGCCGTGAACTGGGGCTTCCCGGACGGCACGATGGCCAACAATCGGCAATTGATGTGACGAGCATCACCCACCATCCCGCACTCCTTTACAGGCCCGCCATAGCACCCGAGCAACGTTGCCCCGCGTATGCATCCCTCCACCACCAAGAGGAATTAACCATTCCGGACCGGGTGGTGCGGGGAAATTCGCCCCGCCGTGCACATACAGACTGTCACCTGTGCACAGATGTGCCCCTGCGGCGAGGGATGCCCGATGGGACGTCAGGGACGATTCGGGCCGGTACGGCCTCCTCGGGCGAAAGGGGCGGTTCGGTGCCGAACGCGGCGACGGGGACGCGGGCGGGAGGGCGGCTCGGCGGCGGAATGCGGCAGCGGAGCCCTCATCCTCCACGACAAGGGCGAGAGGACGGCCGGATCAGCGCGCGGCCCGCCGAAACCTGCTGCTCGTGGACTCTCCGCCCGGCTCGGGTCAGAGGCCGATGAGCCCGACCCGGTTGCCGCACAAGCGGCCCATGTCGTCGATGTCCGAGGTCAGCAGGACGACAGGGCCGGCCTGCCGTAGGGCGGCCTCCGCGACGGTCGCGTCGATGGCGTACTTGTGACCGTGGAGGCCGGCTGCCTTGAGCAGTCGCGCCGCCTCCTCGGCGGTCTGCTCGGTGACCGGCTCCACCTTGGTCCGGGACAGGATCCACTGGAGCCGCGGCATGTTCACCCGGGAGTGGCTGACTTCCACGACGGTGTTCGCGCTGATGACGAGATCCGCGCCCATCTCGTGGAACACCTGCAGCAGACCGAGGACCTTCCGGTCCTGGGCGACCCAGGCGGACAGACCCTCGCTGTCCAGAACCACGGATTCGACGTGCTGACTCACGCGGCGCTCGCGCCGTCGCCGGGTTTCGTCGCCCCCGCGACACGCGCCCTGGCTTCGGCCAGTTCCTCTTCGGTGAAGGAGCCGTGCTCGTCCTCGTAGCTCCGCAGGTCGGCCCCGAGCAAGTGGTGCCGGATCTGTCGGGCGACCGCTTCGGCCACATAACCGGAGACGTTGTCGGTGAGCGTTTTCAGCTCCGCCACCTGCTCGGACGGCAGCGTGACCGTGATCCGGGTCGTTTCAGCCATGCAGCAAGCATACCGCGGTATGCGTGCAGCGGCCTTCCCCTCGATCCTGTCGAGCGCCGGCTGCGCCCTCTTGCGGGCAGGGGGCCGGGCACCCGGACGCGGACCGAGGGTGGCGAGGTGTACGGGAGCGGGGGCCGGGCAGCCGGAACAGCAAGTCGAGGGACAGACAAGGAGAATCGCTCATGTCGATGATCGAGGAATCCGTCGAGGTCGAGGTCCCGGTGCGCTCGGCGTACGACCAGTGGACGCAGTTCGAGGAGTACCCGTCGTTCATGGACGGCGTGGAGCGGATCGAGCAGCGCACGCCGACGCTGACGCACTGGTGGACGTCGGTGGACGGGGTGACCCGGGAGTTCGACGCCAAGATCACCGAGCAGATCCCGGACGAGCGGGTGGCGTGGACCACCGTCGGCGGCGAGGTCCGTCAGGCGGGGGTGGTCACCTTCCACCGGCTGGACGACCGGCACACCCGGATCATGCTCCAACTGGAGCACGACCCGCAGGGGTTCACGGACACCGTCGGCGACAAGCTCGGTTTCGTCCGCCGGCAGGCGAAGGGCGACCTGCAGCGGTTCAAGACGTTCATCGAGAACCGCGGCGGCACGCAGACGGGTGCCTGGCGCGGCCAGGTCTGACGGTCCGTCATCCCGCCCGTACGACACGGCCCCCGGCCCGGCTCACCGCCGGCCGGGGGCCGTCGTCCGTCGCCCGCCCCGCACGTCCCGGCGCGTGCCGTACGGCTCCGGAACGACGCGCGAGGGCGCACAACCGGGTCCGGCCGGGGGGAAGTGGGTGAAGCCGGGTGAGCCGCGTCAGGGCGCTGGTGCGCGCGCGGCCAGTCCCGCGAGGTGGTCGGCGAAGCCTCCGACGGCGCGGCCGCGCAGCCGCGCCGAGGTGGTGACGGGTGCGGCGGCCGTCCGCAGCACCCGGTGGCCGGCCCGTTCCAGCGCGGCGACCAGTGCGTGGTCCTCGCCCGTCGCCAGGGGCGGGAAGCCGCCGACGGCCCGGTAGGCGGGTGCGGCGACTCCGAGGCTGGCGCCGTGCACGTGCCGGTGGTGCCAGGCCGTGCCGTCGCCGGGCCGTCCGGCCTCGTACAGCGCCTGGTGGCGCAGCTCCAGCGGGCTGCCGCCGGGCACGGCGACGGTGCCGACGAGGGCGTCCCACCCGTCGGCGGCGGCCTCGGCGTGCTGGGCGAGCCACTGCGGGGGGACGGTGCTGTCGGCGTCGGTGGAGGCGAGCCAGGTCTCGTGCTCGGCGCCCGCGAGCAGGGCGAGCGCGTGCCGGGCGCCGGCGGCCCGCGCCCGGCCGGGGTTGCGGAAGCGTCCGCGGACCACCACCGCCCCGGCCCGCTCGGCGATCGCCGCGGTGCCGTCCCGGCAGGAGTCGGCGACGACGACCGTGAGCACCCGCACGTCCCGGACACGGGGGTGGGCCGCCGCGGCGGCGAGCGCCCGCAGAGCGGCGGGCAGCAGTTGCGCCTCGTCGCGCGCGGGGACGACGACGGCGAGGTGGCGCACCCTCACACCAGTCCCTCCCGCTCGGCGGGGGTGGGGGCCCGGCCGGCGCCGGGCAGGGCGCGGGTGTGCACCTGGAGGACGAAGTCGTCCTCGCGGTGGTCGGCGAGCAGGTGCAGCCAGGGCAGGGCGGCCAGGCGCGCGGCGATGTCCGTGCCGGTGCGCAGGTGGTCGGGGACGGGGTGGTTCCAGTGGACGGTCACCAGGGTGCCGCCGCCTTCCAGTGAGGCCCGCACGCGCTCCAGCAGCTCGTCCATGGTGTCGTCGGCGAGGTAGTAGAGCAGTTCGGAGAGCACGACGAGGTCGAAGGCGCCGCCCGGCCACTCCCGCGGGACGGTGAGCCGGCGGACCGTCACCCCGGGCAGGTCCGCCGTGCGGCGGCGGGCGGTGAGGACGGCGGACCCCACCCGGTCGGCGGCGAGCAGGCTGTCGCAGCGACCGGCCAGCCGCCGCGTCAACTCGCCGACCGAGCAGGCCGGTTCGAAGGCGCGGCGGTAGCGCGGCTGCGGGAGGGCCGCCACCGTGAGGTCGTACTTGCGGCGCTCGTACCAGCGCTCGGCGAGGTGCCAGGGGTCCTCGGTGCCGGCGTACATGTCCTCGAAGTAGGCGTCGGGCGTGCCGGGGCGGGCGGCGCTCATCCGAACACCACCTCGAACGGGCGCAGGTGGTGGGCCAGTTCGTCGGGCGGGAGGACGGCGCGGTCGGCCGGGCCGGGCCCGAGCGGCCGGATCTGGGTGACGAACCGCCCGACGGCTGCGCGCTTGCGGGCCAGCTCGGCGGGGTCGAGCCGGACGGCGGACGCGGCCTCCCACGGCACCCGCGGGTCGCCGGGCCGGGCCCAGTGCCACGTCCACACCGGGTACATCAGGCACCGGACGTGTTCCTGCGCGGCGGCGACGAGCGCGGCGCGGCCGACCGCCTCGTGGTCCGCGTGCACGTCCCCCGTCCAGGGCGCGAGGCACAGGGCGGCGCCCGCGAATGACTCGCGCAGCGCGGCGGCCACGTCCTGCTGGTGCCGGGCGACCTGGGTGTCGGGGACGCGCAGCCGCCGCACCTCGGCGTCCGGCGCGCCCAGCTCGGCCAGGGCCGCGCGCAGTTCCTCGGCGCGCAGGGCGGCCAGCCGGGCGGGGCCGACCGCCGTGCTGCCCGGGTGGGAGCCCTCGCCGTCGGTGACGGAGACGACGGTGACGCGCAGCCCGGCCGCGGCGAGCCGGGCCAGGGTGCCGCCCAGGCCGAGCACCTCGTCGTCCGGGTGGGCGGCGGCCACCACGACCCGGCCGGCGGCGGGCAGGCGCAGGTCGGGCAGGCGGTCCCAGCCGTCCCACGCCTGCCACTCCCACTCGTCGGTGCCGGGTGCCTGGATGGGGTCGGCGTACACGGGCGCGGTGCCGGGCCGGCCGCTCAAGACGGCTGTCCGGTGGTGACGAGGCGGCCGAGCTCGGCGAGGTTGCGCTCGGCGTGGTGCTGGCGGACGTAGACCTCCAGGTCGGCGACGGTGCGGGCGTGCCGGGGGTCGTGGCACAGCGGTCCGGCGCCGGTGGCGCGCCCGACGTGGGTGAGGACGTCCGCGCAGGCCGCCTCGACGACGGCCCGGGTGCGCAGGCTGCGCAGGCGGGCGGTGGCCTCGGTGTCGGCGGGGTCGGCGTCGATGCCGTCGGCGGCCTCGGCAAGGGCCGCGCGGGCGGCGTGCAGCGCCACGTCGACAGCGCCGCGGTGGGCGTCGGTCAGCGGATCGGGCCCGCGCCCGGTGTCCTCCAGCAGGACGCGGGCCACGGCGCGGGCGCCGCCGTACCAGCAGGCCGCCACGCCGATGCCGCCGTGCTGGAAGCCGGGGCGGGTGAGGTAGGCGGCGACATCGCCGACGGGTTCGGCGGGCACGTTGTCGAACCGCACGTCAGGGCTGTCGCTGCCGGCCATGCCGATCGCCTGCCAGCTGTCCGCCACGGGACGGCAGCCGGAGCCGAGCCGGACGGCGAACAGCCGGCGGCCGTCGCTCGCGGTGGCGGTCACCAGGGCGTGGGTGAGGGTGTGCGCGCCCGAGCAGTACGCCTTGCGGCCGCTCAGGTGCCACCCGTCGCCGTCGCGCATGGCAAGGAGACCGGTGCCGGGCGGTTCGGCGGCCCAGACCCCCCACCGCTCCCCCGGCCGGACGGCAAGCCCGCCCAGTTCGGCGAGGATCGCGACGGCGTCCACGTGGCCCTCGAACAGCCGGGCGGCGCTCAGGTCCTCCTCGGCGACGGCGGAGAGCACGGCGAACCGCTCCCGCGTCCGTCCGATTCCAGGGAGGGGACACACCAGCTCACCGGTCTCCAGCCGCTCCACCAGGTCCCCGAACCGCCGCGCGGCGGCGAGGCCCTCGGGGGTGTCGGGGGTGTCGGGGGTGCCGGGGGTGCCGGGGGTGCCGGGGGTGCCGGGGGCGTCGGGGGCGTCGGGGGCGCTCGGGGTGCCGTCTTCCGCGCGGCCGGCGGGTTCACCAGGAGGGGCGGCGGGCCCTGTGGGCACGGCTGCGGGGCCGGTCGCGGGGAGCGGGACCTGCCCCACGGCGGGCTCCACGCCGACGGGTATGGGCCCCACGACCGGCTCCGGGCCAGCGGGTACGGGCCCCACGACCGGCTCCGCGCCAACGGGTACGTGCCCCGCAGCGGGCTCTGCGCCGGCGGGTACGGGCCCCGCGCCAGCGAGTACGGGCCCCACGACCGGCTCCGGGCCAGCGGGTACGGGCCCCGCGACGGGGTCCACGCCAACGGGTACGGGTCCCGCGCCAGCGGGTACGGGCCCTGCGGCGGGTGCGCTCGCGGAAGCCGGGGCGGTTCCGGGGCCTGCGGCGTCCGCATGTGCGGGACGGCCCTGCGGCCCCACGAACCAGCTCCCGCCCGACGGGGAGGCGGCGCCCCCGGGCACGGAGGGCTCTGCGGCGGGGGCGCCCGGTGCGCCGGGCGGGGGCGTGACGGCCGGGCCGGGCCGGGCGGCGTGGGTAGGCCAACCGTCAGGCTCGGACCGGTCGGCGGGCTCGGGCCGGGTGCCTGGCGCGGCGGGCTGGTGGGTCGGGGTCGGCATGCTGGGCTCTCTTCGTTGCGGGGTGGTGCAAGCGTTTCCGGGCGGGCACCCAAGGGGCAGGGGTGCTGCATCACAGCTGGTCGCCCGTCCTGGACGGCGCAAACGCCCGGCGGACGGATCGTCGCCGGGCTCACAGGGGACGTGGGGCAAGGGGCGGCCCGTCGCGGACCGCGTCCTGGGCGGCTCGCGACGGGACCGTTCGGGGGGATTCCAGAAGTTCGGGGGGCTGCGGGGGGCGGCTCGGGCCGTCCGGGAGGGGCGACTCGGGCGGGCTCAGTGCAGACGGCGCCGTACGGCGTCGGCCGCGTCCGTCACCCCGCCGGCAACCGTGTCCGCGACGGTGCCGGCGATGTCACCGGCACCGTGGGCGACGGTTCCGGCCGCCCCGCCGACCGTGTGAGCGACGGTTCCGGTGGCGCCCTGCACCGCGTGGGCGACCGTTCCCGTCACGTCGCGCACCGCGTGGGCGACATCGCCCGCCGCGCCGCCGAGCGCGTCCGTCACCCCGGAGGCCGCGCCGCCGAGCAGGTCGGCGGCCGAGTGGGCCCGGTGCGCGACAGTGTCGCCGGCGTGACCGGCCGCGCCGCGGGTGCGGTAGGCGAGGGAGGGCTTGCCGTGGGTGTCGGCGGCGGCCAGAAGGAGCCCGCCGAGCATGGACACGTTCTTGAGGAACTCCACCCGCTGGGCGGCCCGCCGCTCCGGGTCCTCCTCCTCCCAGAAGCGGTGGGCGGCGAGCGTGGTCGGCACCAGCGTCACGGCCAGCGCGAGCGACGCGAGCCGGGGCGCGCGCCCGAGCGCGAGCAGCACGCCCGCGCCCAGCTGGACGGCGCCGTTGATGCGGACGAGCTGCTCGGGGTTCTCCGGGAGCAGGGAGGTGCGCGGTGCGACCGTCGAGCTCACGGGCTCGACCACCGGCTTCGCGGCGGGCAGCAGGTGCGCGGGGTCGCGCACCTGCTCGTATCCGCCGCTCACGAACATCGAGGCCAGCAGGGGCCGGGCGATTCTGCGCAGGACAGCCATGTCCACCGGCTGCCCCGCCCCCCGCCGCCCACACCCGCCGCCGGCGGTGAAGCAGCGGAGTGGGGGGTCTTCGTACTGGCGGTCAGGAGGTGATGAACATCCGGACCGGGCGCTGCTTTCCGGTACCCGTACACGCCCGGCACCGCGTGACCCCATCCGCCCCCAGGCCCTTCCCGCGGCAGGGGCCGCACGGCGACGGCCGCGCGGCGAGCTGGGCCCGGCGGAGATGGGCCACGGTCTCGGCGTGGCGCGGGTCGATCCACTCGGACATGAACGCCTCCTTCGTCGCCAGCAGGCTACGCGGCCGAGTCGCCGCCGGAGTTGCAGTGCGAGGCGCACCGGCCGGGGTTGATCGGGCCGCAGCCGCCCGGCTTGGGCGTGTGGGAGCAGTTCGCCGCCACATCGATGACCATTTCCAGCGGCCGCGTCCACAGCTCCATGTCCGGGATGTGGCCGGCCTCGCGCATCAGGTCGAGGGTGCGGTCCATGACGCCGTCCTTGTGCCGGGTCGGGTCGGGCCGCTCGGGGTAGTGGTGGACGAAGCGGCCCAGGCGGTCGCACAGCCGAGCGTACAGCGCGGTGTGGAGGATCAGGGCGTGCCAGCCCTCGTCCACGGTGCGGGACGGGGAGATGTAGACGCCGGGGTTGCGGGCCGCGGTGGTGACGTAGGCCAGGGCGTCGATGACGATGCGCTCGGCGGTAGCCTGGTCCATGCCCGGGTTGTTGCCCAGGACGGTGGCGCTGACGTCGGCCATCTCGTCGTTGGTGAGTAACCCGCGGACGTTGATGAGTGTGGTGCTCATGCGTGGTCCTTCCGGTCGGTAGGGGCAGGTGGCGCGTATCAGGGGGTTGCGGGTGCCGCCGTCGTCCCACGTGGGCATCAGGCGGTCCCGACGCATCGGACACAGCGGCACGGGGGCCACATCATCGTCTTGGCGGCCTCTTCGGACGGAGGCAGCTGGGTGCGCTCGATGAGCGTCGTGACCCGCCCGGTGGCCGGGTTCTTGCGGTATACCCGGATCGTGAGCCCCGGGTGGGCACGTGCCGTATCCATGCAATTACAGTGACGCCGGAATGTCGCCTGACGCGGCGTCACATGAGGCGACAAAGCGGCGACACTGAAGGCGTCAAATCGGTGTCAGAACCACCCGGCGGCAACTACCGTGACCCCATGGGCACCCCGAACGCCACGCTTCGCGCCATCCGTATGGGCATGCTCCTCTCCCAGGACGACATGGCCCGCGCCATCCGCGATGCCGGCTCCCGCGCCGGCGAACCCAACGACGCCAACAAGCGGCTCATCCAGCGCTGGGAATCCGGCCAGATCACCAGCCCGCGCCCCGTCTACGCCCGCGCCCTCGAAGCCGTCACCGGCCTCCCGCTGGCCGCCCTCGGCTTCTCCGTGCCCGTCCCCGAGCCCCGGGTCACGGGCGACGGGCACGGCGGCCACGACATGGCGCCCCACTCCCCGGGGGTCGCTCCCCCCGCGGGACAGGCCACCACCCAAAGCGCCCCACGGGGACCCCACGGGAACTTCTCCGGCGTGTGGCTCTCCCGGTACGAATACTTCTCCTCCGGGCGCGACGGCTCCTTCACCGGCCTGCACTACGTCGTCGTCCTGCAGCACGGCGACCGGCTCACCGTGCGCTCCCTGCCCGGCTCGTCCGACTCCCCGCTGACGATGGACCTCGAAATCGACCGGAACATCGTCACCGGCACCTGGACCGAACAGACCGCGGCGAACGGCTACTACCGCGGCGCCCGCTACCACGGAGCGATCCAGCTGCTGATCGAGCCGACCGGCCGGCGCATGGCGGGCAAGTGGGTCGGCTTCGGCAAGGAGTTCGACATCAACACCGGCCCGTGGGAACTCGTCCTCCAGGACGCCTCCACGAACCGGGCCACCCTCGACGCGTACAACCGGCTCCCGGCGAACGCGTGAGCCCCAGCCGCGCAACCGGCCGGGGACTGGCCACCGCACTGCCCGTGGATGGGATACCGCCACGGTAGACCCCGGCACCGACACGCGCCCCGCGCTCGAGCAACGACGAAAGCCCCCGCCCTCCCGAAGGAGAGCGGGGGCTTCTGTGCTCAGGCTCTGCGGCGCTCCAGCACGGCAGGCGAACTCGACGGCGGCGAGGAACTCGCCTCGGGGAAGCGGCCGAAGGCGAAGATGTGGGCCGACCAGTACGTGGGGGCGTGGCGGGCGACCGGCCAACGCCCGTCCGCAGTCATCACGCCGGATCAGATCGGCGCGTTCCTCGACGTCGCGGTCGACTCGCGGCTGTACGTCTTCTACCACCTGTTGCTCTTCCGCGGCCTGCGGCGGGGCGAGGGCGTATGTGCGGACTGGGTCAACGTGGACTTGGACGCGGGCGAGTTCACGGTGCAGCGCGAGATCATCGTGGACGGCTGGATGCCGATCGAAGAGGGCCCGAAGGCCGAGGAGTCCGCGGCGACGATCGCCCTGGACTCCCTGACGGTCGCCGTGCTGCGCGAGCACAAGGAGCGGCAGCCGGCCGAGCGCGAGAAGGCCGGCACGGCGTGGACCGAGACGGGGAAGGTCTTCACCGACGAGCTGGGCGGCTGCCGCACCGCTGTTCAAGGAGGTCGACCGGGCGTTGGCGGAGAAGGCGGCCGTTCTGGTGCCCAGCGCCCGCAGGGAGCCCGCCGGGAAGCCGCCGGGACGGATGCTCACGCATCGCTCACGCAGCCGACCCGTGAGGGCCGCGCCGGTTGGGGAGGTGGTGAAGTGCCGGCTTCGCACCTCGTTTGCGCCAGCACTCCCCGGCGGCACGGTGGGGCGGGTGGGACTCGAACCCACGACCGACGGATTATGAGTCCGCTGCTCTAACCGGCTGAGCTACCGCCCCGTCACGGCGTGGCGTGCACGCCGTCTGCCGCAGCATAGCTGCTCATACGATCTGTCGCCCTCGCGGGTGGAGGACGCGGGCGCCGGGTGGACCCCCGGTGGGCCCGACCTGCGCGGAAGCGCGCGGGCGCCGCGGGAGAAGGCAGAAAAAAGGACCCCGAAGGGTCCTGGGTCCTGCGCTCCCCCGACTGGACTCGAACCAGTAACCTGCCGGTTAACAGCCGGCTGCTCTGCCAATTGAGCTACGGAGGACCGAGCTCCCCCGACTGGACTCGAACCAGTAACCTGCCGGTTAACAGCCGGCTGCTCTGCCAATTGAGCTACGGAGGACCGCTCTGTGCACCGAATGCACCCGCCGGAAGGGTCTCCGGAGGGCGCGTGCTCGGTGCGACACATACATTAGCGCAAGTGGGGGGGTGCTCCGCCAACCGCTTGCGGCGGGGTTGCGGCCACGCACGCAGGGTAGGCGCCAGTAGGCCCCTAGGAGGGCCGCGCAGGGCCCGCAGGTCCCGAGAAGGTCGCACGAGGATTCCGAGAGGAAGGGTGGAGCCATGCGCTACCGGCTGACGTTCATCGCAGGAGCCCTGGTCGGCTTCGTCCTCGGCGCGCGCGCCGGGCGGGAGCGGTACGAGCAAATGCGCGAGGGCGCACGCAAGCTCGCGCAGAACCCGGCCGTGCGCAACACCGCCGAGAGCGCCGTCCAGCAGGGCCGCACCGTTGCCGTCAAGGCCAAGGACACGGTCTCGGCCAAGGTCGGCGACCGCATGCCCGACGCCCTGGCGGGCAAGCTGCGGGCCGGCCGCAACGGCAGTGCCCCCGAGGACGACTGGGGCACCTCCAACACCTGACGGCCACCGATCGGCTCCCGCCGGGCTTCCCCCCAAGCCGCCGGCGGCTCCGCTCAAGGCTGCCGACGCACCGGCCGTTGCAGACGCACCGGCCGCCCGGCCCGGAGCGAACCCGGCCCGCCCGCGGGACGACCGCGAGCGGGCCGCACCGCGCTCCGGCCCCGGAGAACGGCACCGATGCCGCAGAAGCTCAGTGGCACCCCGTGCTCCGGACCCGCCCCCGCCCACCACACCGCCCTGGTGCGCGGCAAAGCTCCGTCCACCCGCCCGCGGGACACCCGCGCCCCCTCCCCGCGACAGCGCCCCCGCGCCCCTCCTTACGACAGGCGACCCCGCCGCCCCTCTCCGCACCCCACCCGCCCCCACGCCCACCCCCGCGTACGGCATCATCGGCTCATGGGGAAAGTCGCTGGTATAGAGAGCTCGTCGGCCGGCACCACGATCGTCGTCTGCGACACGGACACCGGTGAGGTGCTGCGGCACGGGCACGCGCCCCACCCGCTGGGCGAGGGTGAGAAGCCGACCGAGATCGACCCGCAGGCGTGGCTGCTGTCGCTCGGCGAGGCGGCGACCGGCGGGGTGCTGGAGGGCGTGCAGGCGATCGGCGTCGCCGGGCAGCAGCACGGCCTGGTCGCCTTGGACGCCGGCGGTGTGGCCGTACGACCCGCGCTGCTGCGGGGGGACAAGCGGGCCCAGGTGCAGGCCGCGGACCTGGTGGAGGAACTCGGCGGCGCGCCCGGCTGGACGGAAGCGGTCGGCGCGGTCCCCCAGGCGGCCCACCCGGTGGCGAAACTGCGCTGGCTGGCCCGGCACGAGCCGGCCGCGGCCAAGCGGATCGCCGAGGTGATGCTCCCCCACGACTGGCTGGTCTGGCAGCTGCTGGGCCGCCCGGCCCGCCGGACCACCGACCGCGGCGACGCCTCCGGCACCGGCTACTGGTCGGCCGCGACCGGCCAGTACCGCCCCGACCTGCTGGAACGCGCGCTCGGCCACGGCGTCCGGGTGCCCGACGTGCTCGCACCCGCCGAGCCGGCCGGGCAGACCCCCGAGGGGCTGCTGATCTCGGCGGGCACCGGCGACACCATGGCCGCCGCCCTCGGGCTGGGGCTCGGCCCCGGTGACGCGGTGGTCTCGCTGGGCGCGAGCGGCACCGTCTTCGCCATCCACCACGAGGCGCTGCGCGACCCCACCGGCACGGTCACCTCGTACGCCGACGCCACCGGCCGCCATCTGCCGCAGCTGCAGGTCCGCAACGTCGTCCGCACCCTGCGCGCCACCGCCGACCTGCTGGGTACGGACGTCGGGGGCCTGTCGGAGCTGGCGCTGAAGTCGACCCCGGGCTCCTACGGCCTGGTGCTGCTCCCCTATCTGGAGGGCGAGCGGACCCCGGACCTGCCCCACACCGCGGGCACCCTGACCGGGCTGCGGCGGGAGTCGATGAAGCCCGAGCACCTGGCCCGCGCGGCTTTCGAGGGCATGCTGTGCGCCCTGGCAGACGCGCTGGATGTGCTGCGCGGCAAGGGTGTTGCGGTCCGCCGGGTCGTCCTGCTGGGGCCGGCCGCCGAGTTGGAGGCCGTCCAGGTGATCGCGCCCCCGCTGCTGGGCGCGCAGGTCGTGGTGCCGCCGGCGGCGGAGTACGCGGCGATCGGCGCGGCCCGGCAGGCGGCCTGGGCGCTGGGTGTGGTGCTGGGCACGCAGTCGCAGGCGGAGCCGCCGCAGTGGCCGCTGAACGGCGCGCGGCTGCTGGAGCCGGGCGAGGACGCGGCGGTGGGCAGCGCGGTGCGCCAGCAGTTCCGCTCGGTCCGCGAGCACACCCACCCGGGGGCGTTCGACGCGCTCTGAGGAATCCCAGCGGCCGTGGGAGCAGACGGGCGAACGGCGGCGTGAGCCGCAGCGGATGGGCGCCGCTGCGGAGAGCCGCCGCAGCCACGTCACCCGACGTCCCCGCACACCCCTACGTACGCCGCTGCGGCTACGGCCACCGGCGCCGGTGCCGACACCCCCGCGGACGTTGCCGTGACCCTGTAACCGATATATCGTAGAGCGGTCGCAACTGCTCGCCCCTGAGGGCATACCCGGCCGGCCCGGACGGCCTCGCCTGCCCGGAGGGGCAGCCGCCCGTGCGGCCGCAATTCCGCTGCGCCGCACAGCCGGCGGGGGTAGGGTGGCGCGCCGCCGACCCGGCGGCGGCACCGTCGCGGGGAGCCGCTCAACCCCGCGGCCGGCTCCCGCGTCCTCCTGGTCGGCGTCCACGCCACACCTGTGCCCGCAGGGGACCGTGGAAGCCCGCAAGGCCCGGAAGGGCCCGGAAGCAAGAACCCGGCACACCCCCCACCCCAGACGCCCGAGACGACCCGGCCGCCCTCAGACCGAGAAGGAACCCAGCGTGCTGATCACCCTCCTGCGGTCCCACCTGAGACCGTACACACGCCCCATCGGCGTCCTGGTGCTGCTCCAACTGCTGTCCACCCTGGGCGCCCTGTACCTGCCGACCCTCAACGCCGACATCATCGACAACGGCGTGGTCAAGGGCGACACCGGCTACATCGTGGGCCTGGGCGCCGTGATGCTCGGCGTCACCGTGGTGCAGATGGTGTGCGCGATCGGCGCGGTGTACTTCGGCGCCCGTACCGCCATGGCCGTCGGCCGCGACATCCGCGGATCGGTCTTCCGCCAGGTGCAGCGCTTCTCCGCCCGCGAGGTCGGCCAGTTCGGCGCGCCCTCGCTGATCACCCGCACCACCAACGACGTCCAGCAGGTGCAGATGCTGGTCCTGATGAGCTTCACGCTGATGGTGTCGGCGCCGATCATGTGCGTCGGCGGCATCGTGATGGCGCTCGGCCAGGACGTGCCGCTGTCCTCGCTGCTGCTGGCCGTCGTCCCCGTGCTCGGCATCGCGGTGAGCCTGATCGTCCGGAAGATGCGGCCGCTCTTCCGCAGCATGCAGAAGCGGCTGGACACCGTGAACCGGGTGCTGCGCGAGCAGATCACCGGCATCCGCGTGATCCGCGCCTTCGTCAAGGATGACTACGAGCAGCGCCGGTTCGACGGCGCCAACAAGGACCTGACCGCGGTGTCGCTGGCCACCGGCAGGCTGATGGCGCTGATGTTCCCGACCGTGATGGCGATCGTGAACGTCTCCAGCGTCGCCGTCCTGTGGTTCGGCGCGCACCGGATCGACAGCGGCGGGATGCAGGTGGGCGCGCTGACGGCCTTCCTCAGCTACCTGATGCAGATCCTGATGTCGGTGATGATGGCCACCTTCATGTTCATGATGGTGCCGCGCGCCGAGGTGTGCGCCGAGCGCATCCAGGAGGTGCTGCACACCGACTCCAGCGTGGTGCCGCCCCAGGTCCCGGTCACCGAACTGCGCCGGCACGGCCACCTCCAGCTCTCCGGCGTCGACTTCGCCTACCCCGGCGCCGAGGCCGCGGTGCTGCGCGGCGTGGACATCGAGGCCCACCCCGGTCAGACCACCGCCGTGATCGGCTCCACCGGCAGCGGCAAGTCCACCCTGCTCGGCCTGATCCCGCGGCTGTACGACGCGACCGGCGGCCGCGTCCTGGTCGACGGCGAGGACGTGCGCGTACTGGACCCGAAGGTGCTCTCCGAGACCGTCGGCCTGGTGCCGCAGAAGCCGTACCTGTTCTCCGGCACCGTCGCCAGCAACCTGCGCTACGGCCGCCCGGACGCCACCGACGAGGAGCTGTGGCACGCGCTGGAGGTCGCGCAGGCCAAGGACTTCGTCGCCGCGCTGGAAGGCGGCCTGGAGGCGCCGATCGCGCAGGGCGGCAGCAACGTCTCCGGCGGCCAGCGGCAGCGCCTGGCGATCGCCCGATGTCTGGTCCGCCGCCCCGAGATCTACCTCTTCGACGACTCCTTCTCCGCCCTGGACTACGCCACCGACGCGGCCCTGCGCCGGGCGCTGGCCCGCGAGACCTCGCAGGCCACCGTGGTGATCGTCGCCCAGCGGGTGTCCACCATCCGCGACGCCGACCGCATCGTGGTCCTGGACGAGGGCCGCGTGGTCGGCACCGGCACCCACGCGGAGCTGATGCGCGACAACAAGACCTACCGGGAGATCGTCCTCTCGCAGCTGACCGAGCAGGAGGCCGCGGCATGAGCGGTACGGGAGGCGGCGCGGCCGCCAGGGGACCGCGCCCGATGGCGGGACCGGCCCGCTTCATGGGCGGCGGCCCGATCGAGCGGTCCATGGACTTCAAGGGCTCGCTGAAGCGGCTGCTCGGGATGATGCGCCCGGACCGCTTCAAGATCACCCTGCTGCTGGCCCTCGGCACGGCGAGCGTGGCGCTCGCCGTCACCGGGCCGCGCATCCTCGGCCACGCCACCGACCTGATCTTCGCCGGCGTCATCGGCCGGCAGATCCACGGCGTCTCCAAGGACCAGGCGCTGCAGGCGATGCGCGACCACGGCAACGGCGGCGTCGCCGACATGCTCAAGGGCATCGACTTCACCCCCGGCCAGGGCATGGACTTCGGCGCGATCGGCAATGTGCTGCTGCTCGCCCTCGGGGTCTACGTCGCGGCCGCGCTGCTCAGCGTGCTCCAGATGCGCACGGCCACCGGCGTCATCAACCGCGCGGTCTCCCGGCTGCGCCGCGATGTGGAGGTCAAGCTGTCGCGGCTGCCGCTGTCGTACTTCGACGGCCAGCCGCGCGGCGAGGTGCTCAGCCGCGCCACCAACGACATCGACAACATCGGCCAGACCATGCAGCAGACCATGGGGCAGCTGATCAACTCGGTGCTCACCATCGTCGGCGTGCTGGCGATGATGTTCTGGATCTCCTGGCTGCTGGCCCTGGTCGCCCTGGTGACGGTGCCGGTGACGCTGCTGGTGGCCACCCAGGTCGGCAAGCGCGCGCAGCCGCAGTTCGTCCAGCAGTGGAAGACCACCGGCAAGCTCAACGCCCACATCGAGGAGATGTACACCGGCCACTCGCTGGTGAAGGTCTTCGGCCGGGCCAAGGAGTCCGAGGAGATCTTCGACGAGGAGAACGAGGCGCTGTTCCGGTCCGGCTTCCGGGCCCAGTTCATCTCCGGCACCATCCAGCCGCTGATGATGTTCATCGGCAACCTCAACTACGTGCTGGTGGCCGTGGTCGGCGGCCTGCGGGTGGCCTCGGGCGCGCTGTCCATCGGCGACGTGCAGGCGTTCATCCAGTACAGCCGGCAGTTCAGCCAGCCGCTCACGCAGGTGGCGAGCATGTCCAACCTGATCCAGTCCGGGGTCGCCTCGGCCGAGCGGGTCTTCGAACTCCTCGACGCCGAGGAGCAGTCGGTCGAGCCGACTGCGCCCGCGCGCCCCAAGAAGCTCCGCGGACAGGTCGCGCTGGAGGACGTCTCCTTCCGCTACCTGCCGGACAAGCCGCTCATCGACGGGCTGTCGCTGACGGTGGAGCCCGGCCACACGGTGGCGATCGTCGGCCCCACGGGCGCGGGCAAGACAACGCTGGTCAACCTGCTGATGCGGTTCTACGAGGTCTCCGGCGGCCGGATCACCCTGGACGGGGTGGACATCGCCACGATGTCCCGCGAGGAACTGCGGGCCTCGATCGGCATGGTGCTCCAGGACACCTGGCTGTTCGGCGGCTCGATCGCGGAGAACATCGGCTACGGCCACGAGGGCGCCACGCGCGAGGAGATCGAGGCGGCGGCCCGCGCGGCCCACGCCGACCGCTTCATCCGCACCCTGCCCGACGGCTACGACACGGTGGTGGACGACGAGGGCAGCGGGGTGAGCGCGGGCGAGAAGCAACTCATCACGATCGCGCGGGCGTTCCTGTCCGACCCGGTGATCCTGGTGCTGGACGAGGCCACCAGCTCGGTCGACACCCGTACCGAGGTGCTGATCCAGCAGGCGATGGCCAAACTCAGCCACGGCCGCACCAGTTTCGTCATCGCCCACCGGCTCTCCACGATCCGCGACGCGGACGTCATCCTCGTCATGGAGTCCGGCGCGATCGTCGAACAGGGCACCCACGACGAGCTGCTGGCCAAGGAAGGCGCCTACGCCCGCCTGTACGCGGCGCAGTTCGCCCAGGCGGTGGCGGAGGTCGACTGAGCAGCAGGCCGGCGGGCGCGGTCCCGTCGAGCCGCCACGGTGGCCGGTCCCGCGGGGGCCGGCCACCTTTTGCGTCACAGCGCGTTCCCGATTGCCAACGGAGCGTCAAAAGCACCTCGTCATCGGGCAAAGTCGGCAACAGCCCTCCCGCCTCCGGATGAACTGGGGCACGACCGACCGGAGCGACTGGCGCGGCCACTGTGACAGGGGGGAACGGGATGGGCGATTTCTCGGGCATCGACCCGCAGGCGCTCCAGGGCATGATCACGTCCTTCGCGAAGGACAAGGACCATCTGCGGGGCCGCGCCTCGGAGTTCCGCACACGGTTCGCCGCCCTGGGCCTGGACACCGGGCCGCTCGCCGAGATCGTCGGCATCTGCGGCTGGCTGGACGACCAACTGCCGGGCCTGAGAAGGCGGCACACCCTGGCGGTGGCGATGGACCGCACCGCGGGCAAGGACCACTTGGTGCACGTGCCCGAGCCGGTCCTCAGCACGAGCGCCGCGCAATCCGACGGCAAGGCGCTCGCCGAGCGCCTCAACCACAACACGGGCGGCGACGCCAAGGCCGGCCAGGCGTACCACGACATGGCCCTCGAACTGGCCGCGCGCAAGGACGACCCGGACTTCTGCTCGGCCTTCTACGCGAACCTGAACCCGGTGGTGGCCAACGAGTTGCCGCAGGACCTCTCCGGCGCGGGGAGCGGTACGGCGGCCGCCGATCTGAGGATCTACAGTCACGCGTTCGCGACCGCCGTCAGTGCCCAGCACCCCGCACCGGGCTTCGACAAGCTCAAGAAGGCATACCTCACGCCGGTGCCCGGCAACGACAGCCAGATCGCGTGGAACCGGGCCGCGATGCTGTCGGCCGGCGACTTCCCCAGCGACTTCCTCGCCAAGGCGGTCCGCGCGAACGGCCTGGACCGGCTCGCCAAGGACCCGAAAGGGGACTATCGCAGTCTCACCACGGTGTCGGCGCCCCTCGGGCTGCCCAACGACCTTGTCGCCTTGGGCCTGCAGGACCTCTCCCGCAACGGCCGGGCCGCCTTCGACGCCGTTGCCCAGATGGGCGACCCCGACAACCCCGATCTGCAGGGCCACTTGTCCTCCCTGATGACCTACGGCCACCGCAACAGCGAAGTGCAGACAGCGCTGGGCGCGATGATGGACACCGCCTCGGGCGTCCACGGCACCACGGACTCCCACGGCCTCTGGCACGTGGACGCCTCCTACAAGCCGAACCCCTGGGAGCAGAACTTCGCCTACTGCGCGATCCTCGCGGCGGCGAACACGAAGGACACGCTGGGCTTCAACGGCAACTTCAAGTCCGACATGGGGCGGTTGGCAGCCACGTACGCACCGGAGTTCGCAACGGCGGGGAACGTGATGGACGCCGTTGCCTCCGACGATTCGTCCTTCGGAGCGCCGAGTGACGAGAGCTATCACGAACTCCCTGGCCTTGAACCGGCGTTCCACCTCGGTGGCGTGGACACCTACAACTTCCTGAAGATCTTCGCCGACGCCGACGCCCATTCCGCGCCCTACGACGAGGCGATGGGCAACCTCCAGCACGACGTGCTTCTACGGGCCGCGCGCATGGACAAGGAAGGGCTGATCAAGGACACGCCAGGCGGCGCCAACTACTTCAACCGAGCGGCCAAGGCATTCGGCAACGTGTCGAGGCTGGAGTACAACGCCACAGTGAAAGTGCGTGGCGAAAGCGACGAGCAGGTGGACGCCTTCCGCGAGAACCTCAAGGCCGGTCTCATCCTGCCGATGGAGATGGTGGGTGAGCCGGACTGGAGTTACGGCCCGACGATGCTGTGGCGTGCCTTCACCTGGGGCGGCAAGGAGTTCGGCCTCACGACAGCCATCAGTATGACTGCGGGACCGGAGGAGTTGGAGGGCGTGGAGGAGAAGAACATCGAGATGCTCGAGGCGTCCCGCTACAACACCGCCTCGATCCTCGTGGAGGCCGGCTGGCCGACTACGGACATCCCGTCGGACCTGCGGGACAAGGACGGCAAGCTCAAGCCGTTCGAGGAACTGAGCGACAGTGCGGACCCGGAGAAGGCCGAGGAGCAGCGCGCGGACCGGCTCGGCCAGTTCGACAGGTGGCTCGCAGACCAGGACATCCCCGTGGGGACCTCTACCTTCCACGACCGCGAGGAGGAGGGCTCGGGACTCCTGACCAGCGCTCAGGCGGACGCTGTCGCACACGCGGCCGAGAAGGGGGACTGACGCGCAATCCTGCTGTCAGGACGTGCGCAGGCAGTCCGTCGTGCTCTCCAGCACGAGGACGAACGCTCCGGAATCCGCCTTCCCCGTGATGAGGGCGCGGGCGTGATGCCGGCTGCTGGTCGCCTTCTCGCTGACGGTGACCGGACCTTGGTCCTTTTCCGTCCTGCTCCCCGGTACATAGACCTTGGACTGGTCGAGGAAGCCCGCCAGGCTCTCCACCTCACCCAGCATGAAACCGGGATCGGTCACGCCCTTGCCGGTCCTGCGCTGCATGGTGGTGTAGACCCGGCGTGCCTTGCCCTTGCCGCAGGAAATGTCCTTCGAACCGTCCGACGTCACGGTGAACGGCGGCGTCAGTTCGTTCTGCGCCATGTAACCCTTGACCGCCGCCTGAAGGTCGGCCTGCAAATCCTTCCCCGCCTGCGCCGCGGTCGGGCCCGAGGGGGACGAGGAGCAGGCCGTGGTCGCGAGGAGCAGCGCTGCGAGCAGTGCGGCGGATGCGGCTGGGCGGGCGGCCGTTGCTGGAGTTCCCTTCACCCGGTCACGCTATCGGGACGGCCCGTGACCCTACCGGTACGTGGGGCGTTCTTGGCAACGTCTTTGCGCGGGCGGCCGGGCGCGGGCAGCATCTGGCGGGGCGGCAGGCCGGAGCGGCCTCAGGCCACCGGCGGGCCCTGGATGTAGCGGCCCTGGGCGTCGTACGGCCACGCGTTGGCCTTGCAGCCGTGCAGGCCGTCGATCTGCTGCATCATCACGGGGGCGAGCCTGCCGGGGCCGGGGCAGCCCTCGTGGCCGTGGCCGATGCGGTGGCCGACCTCGTGGTTGATGATCAGCGCGCGGTAGTCCTGGATGGGGCCGGGGAATTCGGGCGAGCCCAGCAGCCAGCGCTTGAGGTTGACCACCACGGTGGGCCCGACGTCGCAGTTGACCTCGCCGTGGGTGTGCAGCCCCGCGGCACCGCAGATGGCGTCCACCGTGTCGGGTGTGGCGATCTTGATCACGAAGTCGGCCGGGCCGGAGGAGACGAGCTGGAAGCCGTCGCGGCCGTCGTCGGTCCAGCCGCGCGGGTCGGCCAGGATGCCCTGGATCTCGCGGGCCGCGTCGGCGGCGGAGATGTCGGCCCCGCCCTCGACCTGCACCTCATAGCGGCGTATGTGGCCCGACCCCGCCGGCTTCGCCGAGGCGTCGGCGGTGGTGAAGGAGCCGGTGCCGTGCTGCGGCACCGAGGAGGTGGCGGTCGCGGACGGCGTAGCGGTCGCGGTCCGGGTGGGCGCGTCGGTCGTCGGGACCGGGGCCGTCGTGGACAGGTCGTACGTCCGCGTGTCCGCCTCGGCCGAGCGCCCCGGCCGTACCGCGAAGGCGGCCATGGCGACGAGCACGGCGAGGAGGAGCCCGACGACGAGGAAGATGCCGCGGCCGCCGCGGGCCCGCCCGCCCGCGTGCGCCGCCTTGGCGCTCCCGTTGCCCCTGCGTGTCCCGCCCATACCGCTTCCCCTTCGACGACCGGCGGGCCCGGCGGCCGCAGCCGCCCGATGCCCTTCCGGTCGCCACCCTCGTGGCGCCACATGATGGGCCCTGGCCCAATCGGTCACGTATCGGTAACGGCCGGTGAAGGTCCGCTGCTGGGCGGCGGTGGGGGCCGGGCGCCCATGTGACCGTTCTGCAACAGTCGCCGCCCGCGGGCCGCCCACAGGCCCGTCACCGCGCCGGCCCGCCCATACTGAGGGGCGTGTCCGACGTCCTGCTGATCGAAGACGACCCCGCCGTCCGGCAGGGTGTCACGTGGGGGCTCCGGCACCGGGGGCACCGCGTCACGGCGGCGGCCACCGGCGAAGAGGGCCTGGCCGCGCTGCGCTCGCACCGCCCCGACGTGGCCGTGCTCGACCTGATGCTGCCGGGCATGACGGGCCTGGACGTGCTCAAGCGGATCCGGGACCGCGACCAGCTCCCCATCATCATCGTCACCGCCCGCGGCGACGACGTGGACGTGGTGCTCGGCCTGGAGACGGGCGCGGACGACTACGTGATCAAGCCCGTGCAGGCCGGTGTGCTGGAGGCCCGCATCCGCGCCGTGCTGCGCCGCTTCGGTCCCGAGGCCGCGGTGCCGGCCCATCTGCGGCCCCGCAGCTACGGCGAGCTGACCATCGACCGGGCCGCCTACACCGTCACCCGCAACGGCGAGCCGGTGCCGCTCGGCCCCTCCGAACTGCGCCTGCTGCTCGCGCTGTCCGCGGCCCCGGGCCAGGTGCTCAGCCGCCAGCAGCTGCTGGAGCAGGTCTGGGAGCACAGCTACCACGGCGATGTCCGGCTGGTGGACGCCTGTGTGAAGCGGCTGCGGGGCAAACTCGGCGAGACGAGCGGCGGTGCCCGGTACGTGGAGACGGTCCGCGGCTTCGGCTACCGCTTCCGTGCCGGATGAGGGCCCGATGAGGGCCGGATCGCGGGGGACCCGGTGAAGGCCCGGATACCCGGCGTCGTGGGCGGTCTGCGGTTCCGCCTGGTGGTGGGCTTCGCGCTGGTGGCGGTGGTGGGCGTGCTCGGCACGGGGGCGCTCACCTTCCGCGAGGCGCGGGTCGGGGTGCTCCAGCAGAGCCAGGACATGGTGGTCGACCAGTTCCGCGACAGCGTCGACGCCCAGATCCCGGCCGCCGGCACCCCGCCCCAGCGGGACGGGCTGGCCGCGGTGGTCACCGACCTGGCCACGACCCACAGCTCCCAGCACTGGCGCGTGCTCGCCACCTACCGCGACCTGCGGGTCACCTCGCAGCCCGGCGACAGCTTCCCCGAGGTGACCGCGGCCCTGCGCAGGTCGGTGGACACCCGCTCGGTGGCGGTGTTCCAGCGGGTGCGCTCCGGCAGCGCCTCCGCCCTGGTGGTGGGCCTGCCCGTCACCTACGGGTACGGCACGGTGGCGCAGTCCAGTTCCGGGCTCGCCTTCTACCTGGTGGTGCCCCAGACCGCCGAGCAGCGCTACGTGAGCGCGCTCGTCACGGCGATCGAGCGGGCGGCGGTGCCCGCGGTGTGCCTGGCGGTGCTGCTGGCGCTGCTCGTGGCGCGGGGGGTGCTGCGCCCGGTCCGTGCCCTGCGCGGGGCGACCCGCAGGATGGCGTCCGGCCACCTCGACACCCGGCTGACCGTCCAGGGGTCGGACGAACTCGCCGACTTGTCGCGGACGTTCAACGAGACGGCAGCCGCGCTGGAGCGCTCGGTGACGGAGCTGCGCCAGATGGAGGCGCAGGCCAGGCGGTTCGTCGCCGACGTCTCCCACGAACTGCGCACCCCGCTGGCCGCGATGTCGGCGGTGACCGAGGTGCTGGACGACGAGGTGGCGCACCTGGAGCGCGGGACGGCCGAAGCGGTCCAGCTGATCAGCGGGGAGACCGGGCGGCTGGTGACGCTCGTCAACGACCTCATGGAGATCTCCCGCTTCGACGCCGGAGCGGCCGAACTCGCCCTGGACGAGATCGACCTGGCCGAGTCGGTGCGGCGCTCGCTGGCCGCCCGGGGCTGGCAGGAGCAGGTCGGGGCCGAACTGCCGCAGGCGCTGCGCGCAGTGGTGGACCCGCGGCGGCTGGACGTGGTGGTGGCCAACCTGGTCGGCAACGCCCTGCGGCACGGCGCCGCCCCGGTCACGGTCACCCTCACCGCCTATCAGGAGGCGGGCGGGGAGCCGTGGGCGCGGCTGGTGGTGGCCGACAGCGGGCCGGGCATCGCCCCGGAGGCGCTGCCGCACATCTTCGAGCGCTTCTACAAGGCGAGTTCGGCCCGGACCCGCAGCGCGAGCAGCGGCCTGGGCCTGGCGATCACCGCCGAGAACGTGGCGCTGCACGGAGGCCGGCTGCGGGCGGAGAACGGTCCCGGCGGCGCCGTGTTCACCGTCGAGCTGCCGTGCCGGCCGGGCGGGCGGAACGCGGACGACTGGGACGGCGCAGACGGCGTGGACGACGGAGAAGACGCGGAGGACGCGGACGGCCGCGGGAAGGCGGGGGCGCGGTGAACCGGCGGCGGGCGATCCTCGGGGCCTGCGGGATCGCGGTGGGGGCGGCCCTGCTCGCGGGGTGCGGGGTGCCGACGACCGGGGTCGTGGACGTCGGGGCGCCCGCGACCGGCCTTCCGCAGCCGCCACCGGCGAGTGCCCTGGTGGTGGTCTACCTCGTGGCGGACGGGCACCTGGCCGCGGTGTGGCGGAAGGCACCGGGCGCGGCGGACCCCGCGGCCTGGGCCATGCGGCTGCTGTTCGCCGGGCCCTCCCCCGAGGAGGCCCGCAAGCATCTGACCACGCACCTGCCGCGGCCGCCCGGGACGGTCGAGGTGCAGGTGGACCGGAGTTCGATGACGGTGCGGCTGCCCTCCGGTGTGGCGGCGCCCGACGGGCTGGGGATGCAGCAGGTGGCGTGCACGGCCGCGGCGTTCCGCATGCCGGTCCCGACAGCGGCGCCCGGCGCCTCCGGTGGAGCGTCGGGCGCGGCTTCGGGGTCGGCCTCCCGCGCGGCCCAGGCGCGCTCGCGGCGCGTCACGGTCACCGGGACCGGCTGGAGCCGGGACGCGACCTGCACCTCGCCGTCTCTCGCCGCGCCACCGGCGGGCTGAGCGCGGGCCGCGCCCGTCGGCCGGCGGGGCGGCCGGATTGCATCGGTCGGGCGCGCGGCGGCGGTCCTTCCGGTGGGAAGTCCCGGCCGATGGAGTCACCATGGTCGGGGGTCACTTCGGCGGTGGGAGCAGCCATGGTCGGTCGGCGGGTGCTCGTGGCGGGGATATCGGCTGTGCTCGCGCTGGTGGCGGCCGCGTGCACGCCGAACGCGGGCGGCGGCCCGTCGCGGACCACCGGGCCGTCCCGCTCGGTGCTGACCGGCGAGCCGGGGGCGGCGGGGCGCGTGCTCGCGGTGAAGATCGACAACGTGGCGGCGGCGCGGCCGCAGACGGGGCTCAACGACGCCGACCTGGTGTACGCGATCGAGGTCGAGGGCGGCCTGTCGCGGCTGATGGCGGTCTTCGACGACACGCACCTGCCGTCGGTCGTCGGCCCCGTGCGCAGCGCCCGCGAGACCGACCTGCAGCTGCTGGCCGCCTACAACCACCCGGCGCTGGCGTTCTCCGGCGCCCAGAGCAAGCTGCTGCCGGTACTCAAGAACAGCGACGAGATCGTCGCCCGCACCGGCGGCACGGCGTTCTTCCGCTCCCCGGACCGCCCGGCCCCGCACAACGAGTACCTGCGCACGAAGGGGCTGACGGACGGCGCGGGCACGGCCAAGGACATCGGGCTGACCTTCGCCGCAGCCGTGCCCGCGGGCGGCACCGCCCGCACCGGCGCTTCGGCGGCCATGCCCGCGGCCCGGTTCTCCTTCACCTGGTCCGGCGGGAGCTACCGGGTGGCGATGGACGGCACCCGCTCGCCGTGGACGGCCGACAACGTGATCGTCCAGCACGTCCAGGTCAAGGAGTCGCAGTACCACAGCCGCACCGGCTTCGTGCCCTTCTCGCAGACGGTCGGGCAGGGGCAGGCGCTGCTGCTGCGCGACGGGCGGGCCTGGCAGCTGCGCTGGGACCGGCCGGCCGCGCAGGACGGCACGTCGTTCACGCTGGACGGCAAGGCGGTGCCGCTGCATCCGGGGCGCACCTGGATCGTGCTGGAGCCCGAGCGCGCGTCCTCGTGACCGCCGGTTGAGTCGGCGGGTTCCAGCCGCCGGTTTCAGTCGCCGGTTTCAGCCGCCGGGTTTCAGTCCAGGTAGCCGCGCAGCTGCTGGGCGTAGGTGTGGTCGCGGAGCTTGCCGAGGGTCTTGGACTCGATCTGGCGGATGCGCTCGCGGGTGACGCCGAAGAGGCTGCCGATCTCCTCCAGGGTGCGCGGGCGCCCGTCGGCGAGGCCGTAGCGCAGCTGCACCACGCGCCGCTCGCGCTCGCCGAGGGTGGAGAGCACCGCCTCCAGGTGCTCGCGCAGCAGCAGGAAGGCGGCGGACTCGACGGGCGAGGCGGCGTCGCCGTCCTCGATGAGGTCGCCGAGCGCGACGTCGTCCTCCTCGCCGACCGGGGCGTGCAGCGAGACGGGTTCCTGGGCGAGCCGCAGCACCTCGGCGACACGCTCGACGGGCAGGCCGAGCTGGGCGGCGACCTCCTCCAACGTCGGCTCGCAGCCGCGCTCCTGGAGCAGCCGGCGCTGCATCCGCACCACCCGGTTGATCAGCTCCACCACGTGGACGGGGACCCGTATGGTGCGGGCCTGGTCGGCCAGCGCCCGGGACATCGCCTGCCGGATCCACCAGGTGGCGTAGGTGGAGAACTTGTAGCCGCGGGCGTAGTCGAACTTCTCCACCGCGCGGATCAGGCCGAGATTGCCCTCCTGCACCAGGTCCAGCATGGTCAGGCCGCGCCCGATGTACCGTTTCGCCACCGAGACCACCAGCCGCAGGTTCGCCTCGATCAGCCGCCGCTTGGCGACACGGCCCTGCACGACCAGCCGGTCCAGGTCGACCGCGAGCCGGGAGTCCAGATCGGGAAAGGCGGCCAGCCGCTCCTCGGCGAACAGGCCCGCCTCGACCTGCCGGGCCAGCTCCACCTCGCCCTCGGCGGTGAGCAGCGGGATGCGGCCGATCTCGCGCAGGTACTGGCGGAACAGGTCGGCCGACGGTCCGGCGGTGTCGGCGCGGGTGGGGCGGCGGCCGGGTACGGGTGCGGGCTCACCGTCGAGGTCGGAAGCGGAGCCGGGGGCCGGGTCGCCGTCGAGGTCGGGGACGAGGTCCGGAACCAGGTCGGGGGCCGGCGCGGTGACAGGGTCGAGGGCGTCGGCGTCCGGCACGAGCCCCGGCAGGGCGGCCGCACCGGGCACGCCGCCGGGAGCGTACGGGTCGTCCTCCCGCTCGTCCGCCCGGCGCTGGCCGGGGACCCGGGGCACGGCGAGCGGGGCCGGCGGGGCGGGGGCCGGCAGTATGGCGGCGGCCGCGCCGGCGAGGGCGGGCAGCTCGGTCGGGACGGTGGTCTGGGCTTGGGTCTGCACGGAAGCGACCTCCGCGGTGAGCGCGTCGTTGGGCTCGGAGGGGACTCGGCGCCGTCAGCCAGTGTGACCCACGACGCGCCTCCGCCACGAGGGTCGTGCGCCCCCTTTTTCACGCCACGTCACCGCGCGCGTCCGTGCCGTGACGCATGTGCCCGCGGCGGTTACCCCCCGCACACCCGCCCGCGTCGTCGTACCCCCCGCGCCGGCCCCTTGCCGTGCGCCTTCGTACGGCGGCCCCGGCCGGGTGCCTCAGAGCAGGCCGTGGCGCATGGCGCTGGTGACCGCGGCCGTGCGGTCGGCCACGCCGAGCTTGCCGAAGGCGCGCAGCAGGTGGGTCTTGACGGTGGACTCGCCGATGAACAGGCGGCGGCCGATCTCGGCGTTGGTGCAGCCCTCGGCGACCAGCCGCAGCACGGCCGTCTCGCGCGAGGACAGCCTCGGCCGCTCGGTGCGGGCGCGCATCCGGTCCACCAGGCGGGCCGCGACCGAGGGGGCGAGCACGGTCTCGCCGCGGGCGGCGGCGCGGACCGCCTCGGCGAGTTCGGCCCGGGCCACGTCCTTGAGCAGGTAGCCGGCCGCGCCCGCCTCGACGGCCCGCAGGATGTCGCCGTCCGACTCGTAGGTGGTCAGCACGACGACCCGGCAGGGCAGCCCGGCCGCGGTCATCCGCTCGGTGGACTCCGCTCCCCCGCCGCCGGGCATCCGCAGGTCCATCAGCACGATGTCGGGCAGCAGGGCCGCGGCCAGCGCCTCGGCCTGCGGGCCGCTCCCGGCCTCCCCCACGACCTCCAGGTCCGGTTCCGCGCCCAGCATCGCGGCCAGGCCCTGCCGGACGACCGGATGGTCGTCGGCGAGCAGCACCCGGATCACCGGGCGGCGTCCACAGGCAGCACCACGGACACGGTCACCCCCTTCCCCGCCTCGGCGGACACCTGCGCCCGCCCACCCAACTCCGCGGCCCTGGCCCGCAGTCCGGGCAGCCCGTAGCCGGGCCCGGGGGCCGCGGAGCCGTCGAAACCGCATCCTTCGTCCCGCACGGTGACGGCCAGCTCCTCTTCGCCGTAGGCGAGTTCAAGGGCGACCGGAACGGCGTGGCCGGCATGGCGGCGGACGTTGGCCAGCGCCTCCTGGCAGGTCCGCAGGGCGACGACCTCGACGGCGGGCGGCAGGGCCCGGACCACCCCGGTGACATCGACCGCGGCCGGGGCCCCGGACTGCTCCGCGTGCCGCGCGGCCAGCCGCCGCACCGCGTCGGGCAGCGATCCGGCCGCGAGGTCGGCGGGGGCACCGCCGGCCACCAGCGCACGGGCCTCGGCGAGGTTCTCCCGGGCCGTGCGGTCCATCAACTCCAGGTGCACGCGGGCCTGTTCCAGGTCGCGGTCCAGCTCCGAGAGCACGGCCTGGCTCAGCATGAGCAGGCTGGTGAAGCCCTGCGCGAGGGTGTCGTGGATCTCCCGGGCGAGCCGCTCGCGCTCGGCGAGAGCGCCGCGCTCGGCGGACAGCCGGGCCACCCCCTCGCGGCTCGCCTCCAACTCCGCGAGAATCTCCGCCCGTTCGCTGCTCTGCTCGATGATGCGGATGATCCAGCTGCCGAACACCAGCGAGAACACCAAGGTGGCCACCGCGGTCAGCGACGTGTAGTACAGGACGTGCTCCTCGGGCCGCCACAGCAGCGCCCACCCCGCCACCGGCACCACGTTGACGACGGCGCCGGCGACCAGAGCGGCCCGCAGCCGCAGCACCATGAAGCACTGCGGCACCAACGCGAAGGTCCCCAGCCGCAGTTCGGCGACGAGCGAGGCCGCCACCGCGAACACCGCGACGAGGACGGCGATGTAGCGGGCAGCGGCCCGGCCGTCCACGGCCGGCGCGACCAGCACCGGCCGCCCGGCCGCCAGGTACCAGGGCACCAGCAGCGCGAAGAGCCCCACCGCGGTGAGCCGGACCGGCTCGCCCGGCCGGTCGGCGGCCAGGCCGAAGAGCGCGGTGGCCACCCAGGACACCGCGAAGTAGCAGTCCCACAGCAGGAACGGGCCCTCCCAGACGTGCTTGCCGCCGGCCGCGGCACCAGCCCCGTCAGCGCTCACTCGTCCCGCCCGCGCCACCGGAAGGTCAGCAGGCACAGCACCAGCCCTCCCACGCACCACGCCCCGAGCACCAGGGCGATCCGCCCGTACTCCCAACTGCCCGCCGGCTCCATCGCGGCGGCCGCCGACGGCAGGAACACCCCGCGCAGCCCCTGGCAGAGCCACTTCAGCGGGAAGAGCGACCCGACGGTGAGCATCCAGCGTGGCACGGTGGTCACCAGGATGTAGACCCCTGAGATGAACTCCAGCACCAGGAAGGGCAGGACGACCACCGAGGTGGCGCTGCGAGCGGAGCGCGGCACGCTGCTGATGGCGATGCCGAGCAGCGCGCAGCCGGTGATGCCGAGCACGAAGATCCAGCCGAAGGTGAGCCAGCCGGTGACGTCCGAGGGCAGGTCCACCCCGTAGACGACCGTGCCGAACGCCAGCAGCAGCGCGGTCTCCAGCAGACCGGTGACCAGCACCAGCCAGATCTTGCCGAGGAAGTACGCGGCCGGCGGCATCGGGGTGCTGCGCAGCCGGCGCAGCACCTTCTGCTCGCGCTCCACCGCGATGGACACCCCGAGCGACTGGAAGCTGGTGGACATGATCCCGGCGGCGGTCATGGACGCCACGTAGTACTGCGAGGCCGTGGCACCGGTGCCGGCCATGCGGTCGTGGAAGATCGAGGCGAACAGGAAGAGGAAGACGATCGGGAACGCGAAGGTGAAGACCACCTGGTCGCGCATCCGGAAGAACAGCCGCACCTCCATCGCGCCGCGGGACAGTCCCAACCGCCAGGCGCCCGGCAGCCGTTCGTCCGCGCCCGCGGGGGTGGCCAGCACCGCGCCGGCGGCGGTCACCGTGCCACCTCCCCGGCCTCGCCCGCGGCACCGGCGTGGCCGATCAACCGCAGGTAGACGTCCTCCAACGTCGGCCTGCTCACCCGCAGTCCGGGCACCTCGCCGCCGAACCGAGCGGCCAGCGCGGCCACTTCGGCGGTCGGCGTCGCCGTGACGATCTCGCCCGACGAGCCGTCGGCGTTCGTCCAGCGCACCCGCGCCGGCGCCTGCGCCCGGCCGCCGAGCGTCGCCGGCTCCCCCACCGCCCGCACCCGCCCGGCCGAGATCACCGCGAGCCGGTCGGCCAGTTCCTCGGCCTCCTCCAGATAGTGCGTGGTGAGCACGATCGTCGTGCCCTCGGCCGCCAGCGCGCGGATCAGCGACCAGAACTGCCGCCTGGCCACCGGGTCGAAGCCCGTCGTCGGCTCGTCGAGCAGCAGCAACTCGGGCCGGCCGATCACACCCAGCGCCACATCCAGCCGCCGCCGCTGCCCGCCGGACAGGTGCTTGGCGCGCACGCCCGCCCGCTCCTGCAGGCCGACCAGCGCGATCACCTCGCCCGGGTCGCGCGGCCGCGGGTAGTAGCCGGCGAAGTGCCGCACGATCTCCGCCACGGTCATCTCCTCGGCCGCGGACTCGTCCTGCCACACCACCCCGATCCGCGCCTGCCAGCCGCGCCCCGCCCGCGCCGGGTCCTCGCCCAGCACCGCCACCTCGCCGCCGTCGCGGCCGCGGTGGCCCAGCAGGATGCCCACCGTCGTGCTCTTGCCGGCCCCATTGGGCCCCAGGATCCCGAACACCTCGCCCCTGCGGATGTCCAGATCCACCCCGTCCACCGCGGCGACCGCGCCGTACCTCTTGCGCAGCCCCCGTACCCGTACCGCGTGTTCCGTCATACGGCCCAGACTCCCGCGCTCTGCGCGGCTGCCGCGTCGACCGGGCGGACCCGGCGGTGTCCCCCGATCGGTGGACACCCACCCCCCCGGGCCCACGCGGGGACGTGCCGGCGGGACCTCCGACTCCACGGCACCGGACGGCACGTGCGCCCGCCTACAGCGCCGCCGCCCCCTGCGTGCGCAGCCGCTGGGCGTACTGCTGGAGCGCCCACAGCTCGCTGTGGGCCGCACTGGCGTCCGGGGCGTCCGGCGGCAGGCCCTGCGCGGCCAGGCGGGCGAGCGTCGCGTGCACCTGCGCGATGCGGCGGTCCACCGCGAGCAGCCGGACCCGGACCAGCACCTCGCCCGCGTAGATCTCCGGCACCTTGTGCATCACCGGCTCGACGGCCAGCTCGGTCACCATCCCGCGCACCGAGTCGTCGGGCGCGGCCTCGCGGACCCGCAGCAGGTAGTCCCCGTCGGCGAACTCGGTGCCCCCGGCCTCCGCGATGGCGCGGCGCACCGCGGCATAGGGCGGGCCGGTGAACTCGTCCTCGCCGTAGGCGTCGAAGGCCGGGGCGACCAAGGCGGGGAACTGCAGGGCCAGCTTGAGCAGTTCGCGCTCCACGCGGTGCGCGGGACTGCGCAGGTCCAGGCGCGGCCCGCGGGGAGCCGGCGGCGCCTGCACCCCGCCGCCCTGCGCCCGCGCGGCCCCCTGCGGGCCACCCGGCGGCCCGCCGAACGAACCGCCGTACGGGCCCCCGGCGTACCGCTCCGGCCCGGCCGGGCCGCTGCCGCCGGACGCGCGAGCCCTGGCCAGCGCCCGCACCCGGCGGATGATGCTCTGCTCCTCGGCCTGCGTGGCCATGCCCGCCATCCCCACCAGCCGGATCGCGTAGCGGTCGCGCAGCGCCTGGTTCTTGATCGCGGCCACCACCGGCACCGCGGCGTCCACCGCGGCGACCCGGCCCTCGTCGGTGTCGAGGTTGTAGCGGGACACGATCGAGCGCAGCGCGAAGGCGAACAACGGGGTGCGTCCCTCGATCAGCCGCTGCACGGCCGCGTCGCCGTCGGCGAGCCGCAGCTCGCAGGGGTCCATGCCGCCGGGGGTGATCGCGATGGAAGTCTCGGCGGCGAACTTCTGGTCGTCCTCGAAGGCCCGCAGCGCCGCCTTCTGACCGGCCTCGTCGCCGTCGAAGGTGAAGACGACCTCGGCGGTGGAGTTGTCCATCAGCAGCCGGCGCAGGATCTTGATGTGCTCGCCCGCGAAGGCAGTGCCGCAGGTGGCGATGGCGGTGGTGACCCCGGCCAGGTGGCAGGCCATGACGTCGGTGTAGCCCTCGACGACGACCGCGCGGCCGGTGCGGGCGATCTCCTTCTTCGCCAGGTCGATCCCGTAGAGCACCTGCGACTTGCGGTACAGCGGCGTCTCGGGGGTGTTGAGGTACTTCGGGCCCTGGTCGTCCTCGCGCAGCTTGCGGGCGCCGAAGCCGATCACCTCGCCGGTGATGTCGCGGATCGGCCAGATCAGCCGGCCCCGGAACCGGTCGATCGCCCCGCCCCTGCGGCTCTCGGAGGCCAGCCCGGCGGTGATCAGCTCCTTGTCGGTGAAGCCCTTGCCCCGCAGATGGCGCACGAGGTGGTCCCAGCCGGCCGGCGCGTACCCGACGCCGAAGTGCTCGGCGGCCGCCCGGTCGAAGCCGCGCCCGGCCAGGAACGCCCGCCCGATCTCCGCCTCGGCCGAGCCCATCTGCTCCAGGTAGTACGCCGCGGCCGCCCGGTGGGCCTCCACCAGCCGGATCCGCTCGCCCTGCTGGCGGCCGGGGACGTGGCTGCCTTCCTCGTACCGCAGCGTGATCCCGGCCCGCGCCGCGAGGCGCTCCACGGCCTCGGTGAAAGACAGGTGGTCCACCTTCATCACGAACCCGAGGGTGTCCCCGCCCTCCCCGCATCCGAAGCAGTGGTAGAGACCCTTACTGGGGCTGACCTGGAAGGAAGGGGACTTCTCGTCGTGGAAGGGGCACAGGCCCTTGAGGTTGCCGCCGCCGGCGTTCTTCAGCTGCAGGTAGTCGGAGACGACGGCGTCGATCGGGACGGCGTCGCGTACCGCCTTCACGTCCTCGTCCCTGATCCTGCCCGCCACGGGGGAAGTCTACGGCCAGGCCGGGACCTGACCGGGACGCGGTACGGCCGCGACCGGACCGCGGGACGGTGCCGGGCGCCGGGGTGGGCTCAGTCCAGGAACGAGGCGAGCGGCACCGTCGGGTCGGACAGCGCCTCGGGGTCGACCTGGCGGCCGCTGCGGATGAGCTGCTGGATCGGCTCGGTGACGTCCCACACATTGACGTTCATGCCCGCCAGCACCCGGTTCTCGCGCAGCCAGAAGGCGATGAACTGCCGCTTGCCGACGTCCCCGCGGGCGACCACCTGGTCGTACGACCCGGGGGCGGCGTGCCCGGAGAACTCCATGCCCAGGTCGTACTGGTCGGAGAAGAAGTAGGGCACCCGGTCGTAGACGACGTCCTGGCCGAGCATCGAACGGGCGGCGGCGGGGCCGCCGTTGAGGGCGTTGGCCCAGTGCTCGACGCGCAGCCGGCGGCCGAGCAGCGGGTGCGCGGCGCCCGCGACGTCGCCGGCGGCGAAGATGTCGGGGTCGCTGGTGCGCAGGGCGGCGTCCACGGCGATGCCGCCGCCCTCCTCGCGGGAGGCGATCGTCAGGCCCGCGGACTCGGCGAGCGCGGTGCGGGGGGCGGCGCCGATGGCGGCGAGGACGTCGTGGGCCGGGTGCTCGGTGCCGTCGTCGGTGATCGCGGCCAGCACCATGCCGTCTTGGCCGGCGATCTCGGTGAGGCGGGCGCCGAAGTGGAAGCGGACGCCGTGCTCGGTGTGCAGGTCGGTGAAGACCGAGCCGAGTTCGGGGCCGAGGACGCTGTGCAGCGGGGTCGGCTCGGGCTCCACGACGGTCACCTCGGCGCCGTAGCCGCGGGCGGCCGCGGCCACTTCGAGGCCGATCCAGCCGGCGCCGGCGATCACCAGGTGGCCGTTCTCCCGGCCGAGGCTGGTGAGCACGTTCTTCAGCCGCTCGGCGTGCGCGAGCCGGCGCAGGTGGTGGACGCCGACCAGATCGGTGCCGGGAATGTCCAGGCGGCGCGGCTCGGCGCCGGTGGCCAGCAGCAGCTTGTCGTAGGTGAGGGTGGTGCCGTCGCCCAGGCGGACGGTGTGGGCGGCGCGGTCCAGATGCACCACGGGCTGGCCGAGGTGGAGTTCGACGTCGTGCTCGGCGTACCAGGCGGCGGGCTCGACGAAGACGGAGTCGCGTTCCTCGGCGCCGGTGAGGAAGCCCTTGGACAGGGCCGGGCGTTCGTAGGGGTGGTCGCGCTCGTCGCCGATCAGTATCACCCGGCCGGTGAAACCCTCGGCGCGGAGCGTCTCGGCGGCTTTCGCCCCGGCGAGGCCGGCTCCGACGATCACGAAGGTCTGGTGCGCGTCCACCACAGTGTGCCTCCCCGGCGGGTTGTCCCATGTACGGCCGTGCCCTGCTGCGTCCTGCTGGGTTGTGTTGCGTTGGTGCGTTGTTGTGCTTGTGCTGTGTCGCTCGTGCTGCCTGTGCCCCGTGGTGCCCCGTCTGCCCCGGGCGCCTTGCGCGTCCTGCGGCCGTGCTGCGGGTGTCCTGGGGGCTGTCCCGGTGCCGTCCCGCCGCTGTACTGCCATGCCGGACCGCGTCGTACTGCCGTCGTGCTGCGTCCTCCTGCCCTGCTGAGCGTCCCGCACGGCGCCCCGGACGGGAAGAGTGCCGCGCCGGTCGGCCCGCAGGGGAAGATCATCGCACCGCTCGGGCGTTCCGGGCCCGCCCGTGCGGCACTTTGCCGTGACGGATGGGGCGGGTGGGCCGTTCGGGGCGGTGCGGGGTGATGCCCGGGGCGCGGTGCGGCTCGTATCCGGCCTCAGGCGGCCAGCCGCGCGTGCAGGGCGGTCGCGGCCGCGTCGGTGAGGGAGGCGATCTGGTCGACGACGGCCCGGCACCGCGCGCGGTCGTCGGGCGCGGCCTCGAACAGGGCGCGGAACTGCGGGTCGAGCCCCTCGGGCGCCCGCTCCAGCAGGGTGTGGGCCAGCTCGCCGATCACCACCCGCTGCTCGGCCCGCCGTCTGGCCTGGGCGGCGCGCTGCATGACCCAGCAGTCGGCGACGGCCTTGAGGACCGCGCACTCCAGCCGCTGTTCGCGGGGGACGACGAGTTCGGCGCCGTAGCGGGTGAGCGGCGCGGTGCCGTGGCGGGCCCGGGTGGCGGTCTCGGCGGCCAGGCAGAAGCGGCCGATGAGCTGGGAGGCGGCGTCCTTCAGCCGGGCCTGGTCGAGCGCGGAGCCGTCGTAGCGGCCGGGCCACCAGGGCTGGGCGAGCAGCCGGTCCAGCGCGGCGTCGAGTTCGGCGGCGTCCGCGCCGGGCGGGGCGTAGCGGCCCAGCGCGCAGGCGAACACCTCGGCCCGCTCGGGGGCCGAGCGCAGCGCGCGGGGGTCGATGTGCCCGGCCTGCAGGCCGTCCTCGACGTCGTGGACGGAGTAGGCGACGTCGTCGGACCAGTCCATGACCTGCGCCTCGAAGCAGGTGCGGGTGCCGGGGCCGTCGGGCGCCGCCGCGCCCGCCGCGAGGCGCACCCAGGCGAAGACCGGCAGGTCGTCCTCGTAGACACCGAACTTGCGGGAGGCCGGCTCGGTGGGGTGGCCGCCGCGCGGCCAGGGGTACTTGGTGGCGGCGTCGAGCGCGGCGCGGGTGAGGTTGAGGCCGACGCTGACCGGGCCGTCCGGCGAGGGGGCGAAGCGCTTGGGTTCGATGCGGGTGAGCAGGCGCAGGCTCTGGGCGTTGCCCTCGAAGCCGCCGCAGTCGGCGGCGAACTCGTCGAGGACCTGCTCGCCGTTGTGGCCGAAGGGCGGGTGCCCCAGGTCGTGGGCGAGGCACGCGGTCTCCACGAGGTCGGGGTCGCAGCCCAGGGCGGCGCCCAGTTCCCGGCCGACCTGGGCGCACTCCAGCGAGTGCGTGAGGCGGGTGCGGGGGCTGGTGTCGGTGACGGCGAACGCTCCCGCGCCCGGGTCCACGACCTGCGTCTTGCCGGCGAGCCTGCGCAGGGCGGCCGAGTGCAGTACCCGCGCCCGGTCCCGCTGGAAGGCCGTCCGCCCGGCCCGCTTGTCGGGTTCGGCGACGAAACGCTCCAGGTCGGCGGTCGTGTACGGCTGCGGCGCGAGTCCTTCCATATCCACGACGGTAACCGCCCGCCCCTGTGGAGCGGCCGTGACAGCGCACCGATGATCAGGATGGGCACTCTGGTGTTCAAGGGGTGCGGTCGCGTGCGCGGGATTGGGTGCTCGGGTGCTTGGTACGGAGGGTTGGGTGCGCGGGTGGGCACCAGGGCAGCGCGGCCGGACGCTTTGGTGACGAGGGCGCCGCCCTGGTGACGAGGTCGGGCACCTTGGTGACGAGGGCGGGCACCCCTGGTGGCGAGGGCGCCGCCTTGGTGGCGAGGTCGAGCGTCCGGGGTGCCCGATTGGGCTCCTTGGCGGCGAGGTCGTGCCCCTGGGTGGCTGATCGGGCTCCCTGGGAGCGAGATCGGGCGCCCGGGAGGCGGTCAGCGGCCCTGGTGGTGGGTTTGAACGCCCTTGTGCTCAAGCGCGGGTCGCCGCAAGGGCTGCGGTGTAGCGGGTGAGCACCAGGGCGGCGAGGGCTGGGTGGGCGCCCAGGGGGCGGGAGGCGATCCAGGGTGAGGCGGCCGCCGCCTGGGTGGCGAAGCGGCCGGGGGCGGTGAAGTAGGAGGCCACGGCGATACGGCGCAGGCCGCGCGCGGCAAGGGAGGCGACCGCCTGGGGGACGGTGGGCGCCGTGGCGGAGACGTAGCCGGGCACGACGGGGACACCGAGCCGGGCGGCGAGCAGGGCGGCGGTGGCTTCGGCGTCACGGGCGGAGTCCGGGTCGCGGGAGCCGGCGGCGGCGAGCACGACCGCCTCGCCGCGGTCGTCCCAGCCCGCCTCGGTGAGGCGGTCGTGCAGGGCGGCGGCCAGCAGCGGGTGCGGCCCGAGCGGTGCGGCGACGGTGCCACGCACTCCTGGGGCCGCGGCCAGGGCTTCGGGCAGGTCGTGCCGTACGTGGTAGCCCCGGCCGAGGAGCAGCGGCACCAGGACGGCGCCCTGGGGGCCGAAGGGCCCGGCGAGGGTGTCGGCGAGCAGCGGCGGGCTCAGTTCGATGTACCCGAGCCGCACGTCGAGGCCAGGGCGCAGCAGCCGTACGGCGGCGAGCAGTTCGCGTGCGGTCGCGGCCGCCCTCGGGTCGCGGCTGCCGTGCCCCACGGCGACGAGCGCGGGGCCGCCGGGGAGCCCTGCCGTATGCCCGCAGCCGGGGCCGCCCGCCTGCGTACGGGCGGGGCCTTCGCTGCGTGCCGCCAGGGTGGTCGCCATGTCGCCGATCCTGCGCTGCCGGGGTTTCCCGCCCGTTGCCCCGGGGTGTCGGCGCGTCACGGTGCCCTCACGTGGCCCCCGGGACCGCGGTGAGCCACCGTGAGGGGTTGCGGCCCGTGCCCCGGGGGTGGGCGGTGCGCGCACCGCCCACCGCGCCGCCGATCCCCGGCACGAGGGGCGGACCAGCCGATCGGGCCGCGAACCCCGTCCGCTGTACGGCTCACCTCCCAGCACGCGGGGCGCACCAGCCGATCCGGCCGCGAACCCCGTCCGCCGTACGGCTCACCTCCCGGTGCGAGGGGCGGACCAGCCGCGCGGGTCGCGGTAGGGGGCGTGCCGTTCGGGGCGGTTCCAGGCGGCGAGGGGGCGGGCGGCGGGCAGGTCGGCCGATGCGAGGGCGGCGGCCCGCAGGTGGAGAACGGCCATCAGGGCGGCCAGTTCCTCCGGTCCGGCGGCACCGCGCCGGACGCGCAGCAGGCCGGGTCCGGCGAGGGTGCTGTCCATGGAGAGTTCCTTTCGGGTGGAGGCGGGAGGGCTACTGCGGGGGGTTGCCGTGTTTGCGCGAGGGCAGGGAGGAGTGCTTGGTCGCGAGCATGGCGATGGTGCGGGCCAGGACCCGGCGGGTGTCACGCGGGTCGATGACGTCGTCGACGAGGCCGCGTTCGGCGGCGAAGTAGGGGTGGACCAGTTCGCTGCGGTACTCCTCGATCTTGCGCTGCCGCATCGCCTCGGGGTCGTCGGCGGCCGCGATCTCACGGCGGAAGACGACGTTGGCCGCCCCCTCGGCACCCATGACGGCGATCTCGTTGGTCGGCCAGGCCAGGGCGACGTCCGCGCCGATGGAGCGGGAGTCCATGACGATGTAGGCGCCGCCGTACGCCTTGCGCAGCACCACCGAGACCCGCGGCACGGTGGCGTTGCAGTAGGCGTAGAGCAGTTTCGCGCCGCGCCTGATGATGCCGTCGTGCTCCTGGCCGATGCCGGGCAGGAAGCCGGGCACGTCGACGAGGGTGACCAGCGGGATGTTGAAGGAGTCGCAGAACTGGACGAACCGCGCCCCCTTCTCGCTCGCCTTGATGTCCAGGACGCCGGCCGTCGCGGCCGGCTGGTTCGCCACGACGCCGACGACGTGGCCGTCGATCCTCGCCAGCCCGCACACGAGGTTGGGCGCCCAGTCCGCGTGGACCTCCATGAAGTCGCCCTCGTCGACGATCTCCTCGATCACCTTGTGGATGTCGTAGGAGCGGTTGCCGTCGGCGGGCACGAGGTCGAGCAGGGCGTCGCCGGGGCGCTCGTCGGCCGAGGGCGTCGTGGTGGGCGGCAGTTCGCGGTTGTTGGACGGCAGCATCGACAGCAGGTAGCGCACCTCGGCCAGGCACGTCTCCTCGTCGTCATAGGCGAAGTGCACGACGCCGGAGACCCCGGCGTGGACGTCGGCGCCGCCGAGCCCGTCGTGCGTGATGTCCTCGCCGGTGACGGCCTTGACCACGTCCGGGCCGGTGATGAACATCTGCGAGATGCCGCGGACGGCGAAGACGAAATCGGTCAGCGCCGGGGAGTAGGCGGCGCCGCCCGCGCACGGGCCGAGCATCACGCTGATCTGCGGGATGACGCCCGACGCCCGGGTGTTGCGCTGGAAGATCCCGCCGTAGCCGGCCAGCGCCGAGACGCCCTCCTGGATGCGGGCGCCGGCACCGTCGTTCAGCGACACCAGCGGCGCACCCGCAGCGATGGCCATGTCCATGATCTTGTGGATCTTCTGCGCGTGCGCCTCGCCCAGCGCCCCGCCGAAGATCCGGAAGTCGTGCGCGTAGACGAACACCGTGCGGCCCTCGACCGTGCCCCAGCCGGTGACCACGCCGTCGGAGTAGGGGCGCTTGGCCTCCAGGCCGAAACCGGTGGCGCGGTGCCGGCGCAGCGGTTCGACCTCGGTGAAGGAGTCCTTGTCGAGGAGGAGTTCGATCCTCTCGTGCGCGGTGAGCTTGCCCTTGCCGTGCTGCCGTTCGGTGGCCCGGGGGTCGGCGCCGGCGCGGGCCTGCTCCTTGACGGCCCGCAGCTGCGCCAGCCGGTCCGGCGCCGCCGGTGCCGGGGCCGCGCTCTCGGGGGGTGTGAGGGTCATCGGGTGCCCGCCTTTCTGCGGTTCCGCGGGGATGGTGGGTGGTCTCCGGCGCCGCGTGGCGCGCGTCCGGCGGCCGTGCGGGCTCCTCGGCGGGTCTCAGGCGGGGTCGCCGAACCAGCGGCGCAGCGCGGTCTCGAGGCTCGCGAGGGGGCGCGGCACGCCGGCGCCCTGGGACCAGACGACGTGGCCGTCCGGGCGCACGAGCAGGGCGGTGGCGCCGTCGAAGTCGGAGGGGTCCGCCGGCACGGCCACGGTGACGCCGACACGGTCCTTCCAGCCGGCGGCGAGCGTGCGCGGCGCCGGGTTGTCGGACAGGTCGAGCAGGACGCCCTCAGCCGGGTGGAGCAGGCGCGCGGTGGTGGTCGGTCCCTCCCCCGTGGACAGCGCCCGGGGCGGGACGCGGCGGCCCAGCAACGGGGTGCCCGCACCGTCGTCCTCGGCGACGTCGTAGGCCACGTCCAGGCCGCTGACCACGCCGGCCAGGTGGCGTTTGACGTCGTCGAGGGCGATCAGCTCGGCGAACAACTCGCGCAGCGGGTCGGACTCCGGGCCGCCGAGGAAGACCAGGTTCTGCGCCCGTGTGTTCATCAGCAGGCGCGCGCCGACCGGGTGCCGCTCGCTGTGGTAGGTGTCGAGCAGTCCCCGCGGCGCCCAGCCGTGCACCTCGGCGGCCAGCTTCCAGCCGAGGTTCGCCGCGTCCTGCACGCCCGTGCTCAGGCCCTGGCCACCGGCCGGGAGGTGGATGTGGGCGGCGTCACCGGCCAGCAGCACCCGGCCCCGGCGGTACTCGCCGACCTGCCGGGAGGCGTCGGTGAACGAGCTGACCCACTCGGCGCCACGGTCCGCGATGGACTCCCCGGTGATTTTCTCCCAGGCCGCGGCGACCTCGGCGAAGGTGACCGTCTCCGCCCGGTCACGGGCGGGCGTGCCCTGCGGGCAGACGATGATCCGGTCCACGCCCTCGCGCAGCGGCGCGGCCATCACCATGCCCTCGGGGACCCGCTCGCCGAGGAAGCGCGGCCGTATGCCGCCGCCGACGACGTCGGCGAGGTACATCTCCCGGGTGGCGGGCGTGCCGGGGAAGTCGAAACCGGCCAGCTGGCGCACCGTGCTCTGGCCGCCGTCGCACCCGACCAGATAGGACGCGCGCAGCACGCGCTCGCCGCCGGGTGCCGCGGCCGTGACGGTGACGCCTTCGCCGTCGTCGGACAGCGCGGTCACCTCCCAGCCGCGCCGCAGGTCCGCGCCGAGCCCGGTCGCCCAGCGCTCCAGGACGGCCTCGGTCCGGTACTGGGGGATGCCCCGGGCGCCGAAGTGGGCGTCGGGCAGCACCGTGTAGTCGAAGCGGACCCCGCCGAAGTGGCCCAGCGGGCTCTTCTCCAGCGGTTCCCCGAACAGCTCCAGCAGCCCGCGCTGGTCCAGGACCTCCATCGCGCGGGCGGTGAAGCCCAGGCCGCGGGACTGCCCGGTGGGTTCGGTGAGGCGTTCCAGCACCGTCACGCGGACACCGGCCAGGGCCAGTTCGCCCGCCAGCATCAGGCCGGCCGGTCCCGCCCCGGCGACGACCACGTCGACGTGCTCCGTACCGGACGCGCGGTGTGCGCTCAGCGTCGCGCTCTCCATGGTGTTCTCCTCCGTCCGTGGGCCCCGTGGGTCCCTCGTGGGTCCTTCCGGTACGCCCCTCGCCATGAGGTGGGGGTCGATGGCGCCGGTCCCGCCGGCGTTCCCGTCACAGCCCCCGCTCCGGCGCGCCGAACCAGCGCCGCAGCGCGGCCGGCGCGCCCTCACGGTCCTCACCGGCCCAGGCCACGTAACCGTCCGGCCGCACCAGCACCGCACCGCGGCTGCCCAGCGGGGAGCCGGCCTGCGGCCGGACGGTGACGGTGGTGACCCGGTCTGCCCACAGCCGGCCGATCCAGGGCAGGTGGTCGTGCGGCGGCCTGTCCAGGTCGAGCAGCAACCCGCCACCGCCGCGCAGCAGTTCGGTGGTGGTGGCCGGGCCGCCCGCCGTGGCCAGGTCCAGGTGCGGCAGCCGAGCGCCCGCCAGCGGGTGGTCGCCGTCGGCCGGGTAGCGGATGTCCAGCCCGCTGATCGCGCCCGCCAGGTGCGCCCGTACCGCCTCGTCGGCCAGCAGTTCGGCGAGCAGGGTGCGGACCGGCTCGACCTCGGGGCCGCCGAGCAGCAGCGTCCCCTGGGCGCGGATGTTCGCCAGCACCCTGGCCCCGACGGCGTGCCGCTCGTCGTGGTAGGTGTCCAGCAGGCCGCGCGGTGCCCGGTGACCGACCTCGGCCGCCAGCTTCCAGCCGAGGTTGACGGCATCCTGCAGGCCGAGGTTGAGCGCCTGGCCGCCGCTGGGCAGTTGCGCGTGGGCGGCGTCGCCGGCGAACAGCACCCGGCCGTGCCGGTAGGAGGCGAGCTGGCGGTTGGTGTCGCCGAAGGCGTTGACCCACACCGGCCTGCCGTGGCCGATGTCCTCGCCGGTGACCTGCCGCCAGACGTCCACGACCTCGGCGAAGTCGGGCGCGGTGGACCGGCGCGCCGCCGGCCGGCCGTAGGCGTGGGCCATCACCCGGGTGACACCGCCCGGCATGCGGGCGGCGATGGCCAGGCCGCCCGGCAGGCGCTCGAAGCGCCGCGGCCGGATGTCGATGCCGTCGATGTCCGCCCGCAGCAGTTCCCGGCCCGCCGGCCGGCCGGGGAAGTCCGCCCCGGTCAGCCGCCGCACCGTGCTGTCCTCGCCGTCGCAGGCCACCACGTAGGCGGCGCGCAGCACGTGCTCGCCGCCGCGTGCGGCGGCGGTGACGGTGACGCCCTGTCCGTCGTCGGACAGAGCGGTCACCTCCCAGCCGCGCCGCAGGTCCGCCCCGAGCCCGGTCGCCCACTTCTGCAGCAGTTCCTCGGTCCTGGTCTGCGGCACCTTCCACTGGCCCGGGTAGCGGCCGGGCAGCGTCAGGTCCATCGGCACGCCGCCGAAGTGGCCGCGCGGCTCCCGCGGGGGCGTGCCGAGGTCGGCGAGCAGGCCGCGGCTGTCGAAGAGTTCCATGGTGCGGGCGTGCAGGGTGGAGGCGCGCGACTCCGTGGTGGGCGTCTCACGCCGCTCCAGGACGACCACGTGGGCCCCGCCCAGGCGCAGTTCGCCCGCGAGCATCAGCCCGACGGGCCCGGCGCCCACGACGACGACCTGCGCGGTCTCGGCGCCGCCCGGCGGCACCGCGGCGGTCGCGGCCATCGTCAGCGGGCCTTTTCCGCGTACGCCTTGGCGTGGCCGAGCGTCGCCAGGCTGTTGGTGCTCAGCGCGCTGTGCACGTACTCCTTGGCGTCCTCGACGGTGGCGTCGGGGCCGAGCACCGTCGCGACGGCGTCGGGGTTGATCACCACGGTGTGCTGCGAACTGGCCGTGACGCCGCCGTCCTCGTTCTCCGCGAAGGTCCAGTAGCCGGTGTGCAGGGTCAGCAGCGCCGGCAGGGTGACCTGCTTGTAGGCGATGCCGTGGTACGGGAAGGTGACCCGGTGGGACTTGGTGGTGTGCGTGGAGCCGTCCTTGGCGACGGTGTCCATCTCCAGGGTCTGCAGGCCCTGTTCGTCCTCCTCCAGCCGGACCTTGGCGACGTGCGGCAGCCGCTCGGACCACAGGTGGGCCTCGTTGACGAAAGCGAAGACGTCCTGCGCGCTGCCGTCGACGTGGACGGAGTCCTCGAAGGAGAAGGTCAGGTCGCGGTTGCGGTGGGCCGCCTCGACGTTGTCCTTGAGCGCCCCCAGCTCGGAGCGGGAGTTGCGGTCCACCGCCTGGTCGATCCAGGCCAGCCCGTCGGGGTCGTCGCCCAGGGCGCGGTACTCGTGCAGCAGCCGGACCAGGGAGTCGCCGCCCGGTAGTTCCTCGATCAGCCAGGCGCCGCCCATATAGGCGACCGGCGGCGCGGAGACCACCTGCTCGAAGTTGATGCGCAGCCGCTCCGGCTCCAGCATCCGGCGCGAACTCCAGTTTTTGGCCTCGCCGTTGGCGGTCGCCCAGATCCGGATGTGCTCGTCGCGCTCGCCCTTGTGCGTGTAGTCGACGTGGATGGTGGGAGGGAAGATCCGCGGCCAGTTCCGCACCTCGGCGATCAGCTCGTAGATCGCCTCGGCCGGCGCGGACACCTGGATCGTGTGCTCGACCTGGCGGGCCATCGGTCGGGTCGACATGCTCGGACTCCTTGGCTCTGCGGGGATACGGGGAGGTGGTGCGGTGGCGCCTCAGAAGTTGCCGAGGCCGCCGCAGACGTTGATCGCCTGGGAGGTGACCGAGCCGGCCGCGTCCGAGGCGAGGTAGCCGACCATTCCGGCGACCTCCTCGGGCGTGGAGTACCGGCCGAGCGGGATCTTGGCCTGGAAGCGCTCCAGGATCGCGGCCTCGTCGGTGTCGTAGGCGGCCGCGTAGCCCTGCCGGACCCGCTGCGCCATGGGCGTCTCGACGTAGCCGGGGCAGACCGCGTTGACGGTGATGCCGGTGGGTGCCAGCTCGTTGCCCAGCGCCTTGGTGAAGCCGACCACGCCGTGCTTGGAGGCGGAGTACGGGGCGCCGAGCACGACGCCCTGCTTGCCCGCGGTGGAGGCGATGTTGATGATCCGGCCCCACGACTTCTCCCGCAGGCCACCGGTGTTGAGCACTTCCCGGGTCATCCGGAAGACGCTGTTGAGGTTGGTCTCCATCACGTCGAGCCACAGGTCGTCGGCGATGTCGGCGGTCACTCCCCCGCCACTGCGGCCGGCGTTGTTGACCAGGACGTCGACACCGCCGAAGCGGTCGACCGCGGCCTGCACGAACGCGTGCGCGGCCGCGCCGGAGCGGACATCGACGGTGCCGCCGTCGACCTCGTGCCCCTCGGCCTGGAGTTCCTTGACGGTCGCGGTGACCGCCTCGGGGCTGCGGGCGCCGATGAACACGCGCAGGCCCTGCCCGGCGAGCTGCCGGGCCGAGGCCAGACCGATACCGCTGGTGCCGCCCGTGATCAGGGCGACCCGCTGGTGCTGCTGGGACATGCTGTCTCCTGTGCGTCGTGCGCGGACGGGGAACGAAGGGGCCGGCCGTGGCGGCCGGACCGGTGGACGCGCGAGGCACCCGCGCGGCGCCGCGGAGGTCGTGCGGCAGGCGCCGCCTCCGCGGGGTACGTGGCGTGCGAGCAGGGGCCGTCGCCGGGCCGCATCCATCCCCGGCGACGGCCGTTCGGGGGCCGCCCGGGGCCGGGCGGCGCCGTGCGGACCGGCTCAGGCGGCGTCGGCCGCCACGGACAGCCGGCTGTTGACGGCCGCGATGATGCTGCGGGGGGTGGCGCCGTCGAGCAGCGTGTCGTCGTCGAGGCTGATGCCGTACTCGCGCTCGATCCGGCCGGTGGTCTCCAGCAGGGCCAGCGACTCGTAGCCGAGTTCGTCGAAGGCGAGGTCGAGGATGTCGCCGTCGAGGTCCACGGCCTCGTCGGCGCCGGCGCCCTCCAGCAGGATCCGCTTGAGGTCGGTGATGGTGAACTGTCGGGTGTCCACGGGTGGTTTCCTTTCGTGGCGTTGCGGGCCGTAGAGGACCTGTGCCGGTACCGGGGTCAGGCGGCGCGCACGACGAGGGCGGAGTTGAAGCCGCCCGCGCCGCGGGCCAGCACCAGGGCGGTGCGGATGTCGGCGGTGCGCCGGTCGACCACCAGGTCCAGGTCGTATCCGGGTGCCGGGTCGACGTTGACCGTCGGCGGGATCAGGCCGGCCGCCATGGAGAGCACGGCGGTGGCCAGGTCGAGGGGGGCGGCGCCGGAGTAGAGCCGGCCCGTCATCGTCTTGGGGGCCGTGACCGGCACCCCGCGCGGCCCGAAGACGGCGCGCAGCGCGTCGGCTTCGGCCCGGTCCAGCTCGGGGACGGCCGCGGCGTCGGCGAAGACCACGTCGACCTCGCCGGGTTCGGCCCCCGCGTCGCGCAGCGCCAGCTCGATCGCCCGGCGCAGGCCCGGCTCGGCCCCGCTGCCCGGCCGGGGGTCCATCGTGGCGCCGTAGCCGGCGATCTCGCCGTAGATCCGGGCGCCGCGCTCGCGGGCGACCTGCTCGGACTCCAGGATCAGGATCGCGCCGCCCTCGCCGGGAACGTGGCCGCGGGCCGCGCTGTCGAACGGCAGGTACGCCTGCGTCGGTTCGTCGCTCGTGCTCAGCCGGTCGCCGGCCAGCTGGGCGACCCAGCCCCAGGGGCAGATCGAGGCGTCCACCGCGCCGGAGACCACCAGCCCGGTGCCGCGCCGGATCTGCCGGCGGGCCTGGGCAACGGCGTCGAGACCGCCCGCCTGGTCGCTGACCACGACACTTGAGGGGCCCTTCATGCCGTTGCGGATCGAGATCTGGCCGCTGTTGACGGCGTAGAACCACGCGAAGGACTGGTAGGCGCTGACGTACTGGCTGCCCTTGCTCCACAGGGCCTGCAGCTCGCCCTGGCCGAACTCGAAGCCGCCCGAGGAGCTGGCGGTGACCACGCCCATGTCGAACTCGGGCAGTTCGCCCGGCCGCACCCCGGCGTCCTCCAGCGCCCAGTCCGCGGCGACCAGCGCCAGCCGGGTCATCCGGTCGGTCTGCGGGAGCAGCCTGCTGGGCAGGTACTGCTCGGCGGCGAAGCCCGGGATCTCGCCGGCCAGCCGGGCCGGGTAGCCGGCCGGGTCGAAGCGGGTGATCCGGCCGATGCCGCTCTTGCCGCTGCGGGTGGCCGCCCAGAAGTCGGCCGTTCCCAGGCCGTTGGGCGAGGCGACGCCCAGCCCGGTCACCACTGTCTTGACGGTCACGCCGCGCTCCTTTCCGGCCGGGCGAGCACCACCGCGCTCTGGAATCCGCCGAAGCCGCTGCCCACCGAGAGCACCGCGTCGATGCGCCGCTCACGGGCCTCCAGCGGGACGTAGTCCAGGTCGCACTCGGGATCGGGGGTGTGCAGGTTCGCCGTCGGGGGCACCACGCCGTGCTCCATGGCCAGGGCGCTGGCGGCGATCTCGATGGAGCCGATCGCGCCGAGCGAGTGGCCGACCATCGACTTGATCGAGCTGACCGGCGTGCGGTAGGCGTGGTCGCCGAGGCTGCGTTTGAAGGCCGCCGTCTCGTGCCGGTCGTTCTGCTTGGTGCCCGAGCCGTGCGCGTTGATGTAGTCGATCTCCTCGGGGTTCATCCGGGCCTCGTCGAGCGCAACCCGGATCGCCTCGGCCATCTCCGCGCCGTCGAGCCGCAGCCCGGTCATGTGGTAGGCGTTGCTGCGGGTGGCGTAGCCGGCGACCTCGGCGTAGATGTGCGCGCCGCGGCGCCGGGCGGACTCCAGCTCCTCCAGGACGAAGACGGCCGAACCCTCGCCGAGCACGAAGCCGTTGCGGGTGCCGTCGAACGGGCGGGAGGCGCGCGGCGGGTCGTCGTCGCGCGGGGTGGTGGCCTTGATCGCGTCGAAGCAGGCCAGGGTGATCGGGGAGATGGGGGCGTCGGAGGAGCCGGCGATCATCACATCGGCCGAGCCCTCACGGATCAGATCGGCCGCGTAGCCCACCGAGTCGATGCCCGAGGTGCAGCCGGTGGACACCACGGTGCCCGGTCCCTGGGCGCCCACCGTCCAGGCCACCTCGGCCGCGAAGGAACTCGGCACCAGGTAGTCGTAGAGGTGCGGCACGGCGTACTCGTGGTCGACCAGGTGCAGCCGGCCGCCGTCGCTGACCACCCGGTACTCCTGGTCCAGGCCCATGGTGGCGCCGACCGCGCTGCCGATGGTCACCCCCACCCGGTAGGGGTCGTGCGCGGCAAGGTCGATGCCGGAGTCGGCGACCGCGCCCCGGGCGGCGACGACCGCGAACTGTGCGGCCCGGTCCATCCGCCGGATCTCCTGCGGGCCCAGTCCGTGCGCCTCGGGGTCGAAGTCGATCTCGGCGGCCACCCGCGACCGGAAGGGGGCCGGGTCGAAGAAGGTGATCCCGCGGGTCGCGGTGCGTCCGCTGCTGATCAGGTCCCAGAAGTTCGCGGCCCCGACACCGCCGGGCGCGAGCACTTCTATACCGGTGATGACGACGCGGCGGCCGCTCATGCGCCGGCCTCCCACGAGTAGAAGCGCTGGGCCATCGCGTCGGCCGGGGAGCGCCAGGTCGCCGGGTCGTACGCCTCGATGAACGGCTTGAGGTCCTCGCTGATCCGGATGAACCGCTCGTCGGTGCGCGCCTTCTGGATGAGCGCGCCGCCGTTGTCGGCGTCGAAGTCCTGCAGGTGGAAGTAGAGGCCGTGGTACGAGAAGAGCTGCCGGCGGCGGGTGCCCATCAGGTGCGGCATCTCGGTGCCGTCGAACTCGGCGAAGAGCCGGGCGACATCGGTACCCGATCCGGGGTTCATCCGGGCGACGATCAAGGTGCTGTGCATGGGAAGTCTCCTTCGCAGGGGATCACAGGGATGGGGTGCCGGATTCAGGTCAGCAGGGCACGAGCACCGGGGCGCTGCGCGGGCCGGGGTCGGGCGCAAGGAGGCCCGGCGGCGGCGGGATGGGCTCGAAGGGACCGGAGCCGGGACCGGGGCCCTGGGGGCCGGGGCCCTCGTGCGGACCGCCGCCCCGGTCCTGCGGCCGGCCGGCCGTGCCGGGCGGCACGGCGGGAAGCGCGTGGCCGACCAGGGCCGCCGCCAAGGACAGGGCCTCGAGGAAGGCGAGCAAGGGGCGCGTCACGTCGCGTCCTTGATTTCGCAGATGACGGCGCCGGAGGAGACGGAGGAGCCGACGTCGGCTTTCAGGCCGATGACGGTGCCGGAGCGGTGGGCGTTGATGGGCTGTTCCATCTTCATCGCCTCGAGGACCACGATCAGATCGCCCTCGGAGACCTGCTGGTTCTCCTCGACCGCGACCTTCACGATCGTGCCCTGCATCGGCGAGGCCAGCGCATCCCCCGACACCGTCGCCGTGGAACGCGCCGCGGTACGCCGCTTGGGCTTGGCACCCGCCGCAAGCCCCGTACGCGCCAGCGTCATCCCCAGATGCGCCGGCAGCGACACCTCCAAACGCTTCCCACCGACCTCCACCACGACGGTCTCGCGCTGCCCCTCGTGCCCGTCGTCGTCGCTGTCGCCTGTGCCGGTGGGGGTGAACGGGGGGATGGTGTTGTCGAACTCGGTCTCGATCCAGCGGGTGTGGACACGGAACGGGCCGCCGTCCTTCGGCGCGAACGCCGGATCGACGACCACCGCACGGTGGAAGGGGAGTGCGGTGGCCATTCCTTCGACGGTGAACTCGCCGAGTGCGCGGGCGGCGCGTTGCAGGGCCTGCTCGCGGGTCGCACCGGTGACGATGAGTTTGGCGAGCAGGGAGTCCCAGGCGGGGCCGATGACACTGCCGGACTCCACCCCCGCATCCAGACGCACACCCGGCCCGCTGGGCGGCTGGAAGAGGGTGACGGTGCCGGGGGCGGGCAGGAAGTTCCGGCCGGGGTCCTCGCCGTTGATGCGGAACTCGAAGGAGTGGCCCCGCAGGGGCGGGTCGTCGTAGCCGAGGGCCTGGCCGTCGGCGATCCGGAACATCTCCCGCACCAGGTCGATCCCCGAGACCTCCTCGGTGACGGGGTGCTCGACCTG
>NZ_FNIE01000023.1 GCF_900103985.1 Actinacidiphila guanduensis
GCCCGGTCGACGAGCAGGGCCATCTCGTAACCGACCAGACCGATGTCGCACTCCGGATGCGCCAGCACCGCCAACGACGAACCATCCGACACCGACATGATGAACAGGAACCCACGCTCCATCTCCACCACCGTCTGGTTCACACTCCCCCCCTCGAAAATCCGAGAGGCACCCGCCGTCAACGACGTCAACCCCGAAGCCACCGCCGCCAACTGATCGGCACGATCACGAGGAAAACCATCCGACATCGCAAGCAACAGGCCGTCGGCGGAGACCACCACCGTGTGGGACACCCCCGGGGTGTTGTCCACGAAGTTGGTGATCAACCAGTTCAGATTCTGTGCCGCCTGGCTCATCGCACTCAACTAGCGCTCCTGGTTGTTCATGCCGAAACCACGGCCGTCGGTGTTACCGCCGGCCTGGCGGCCTTGCTGGATACCCCTGCGGAGGTTGGTCAGACGTCCGCGCACGTCGTCCGGCGACCTGGAGACCTGCGGCCCCCCGGTCACCGGCTGCTGCGGCGCGGCCGCGCCACCCGGGACGAGGTTGGCGCGCGGGACCCGCCGCGGCAGACCGGACGGGGTGACCCCGCCGGCCGTGGGCTCGCGGATCGACTCGGCCCGCTGGCGCAGCGCGTCGTTGGGCGAGGTACGCCAGTTCGGGGTCTCCCGGGGCAGCGGCTGCGCCGCGGGCGCGGCCGTCTGGGCCGCCGCGGGCTGCGGGCCGCCGCCGGGCCGCGCGGGACCGCTCTGCGGCGCGGCCGCGGGTCGCCGCTGCGGGGGGGCGGTGCGGCCCACCGGGCGCGGCGGCGGGGCCTGCTGGCCGCGGCCGGGCTGCTCCACGTGGATCTGCTGCATCCGCTCGGCCTGGCCGGTGCGGAACCAGTCGGACTCGATGGCGGAGAAGATCGGCGTCGGCTCGTCGCCCCGGGTGGGGGCGGGCGGCAGCGCCATCGGCTCGCTCGGCTGCGGCTCGGGCCGCCGCACGGGCAGCTGGCCCTGCTGGGGGCCCTGCGGGCCGGGCTGCCCCTGACCGGGCTGCTGGCCTGCCGGCTGCCCGATCTGCTGGCCCGGGTACGGGCGGCCGCCCGCCGTGCCGTTCTGCTGCGGGTACTGGCCGGGCAGCTGGTGCGAGCCGGTGTCGTACGGGTTCGGGCCCTGCTGGCCGGCCCAACCGGCGTTGCCCTGCTGCTGGTTCTGGCCCTGCCCCTGGTTCTGCCCCTGGTTCGGGCCGCCGCCCGGGTTCGCGGGCTGCGGCCGGCCCGCGCGGCGCGGGAAGCCGCCGGGGGCGCCGCCGTCCTCGCCGCGCACCGGCGGGAACTGGCCGGTGTCGCCGGGGCCGCCCGGCATCCGGAAGGAGCCGGTGTCGCCGGGACGGCCGCCCTGGCCGGTCGGCGCGTACTCGTCGCCCCGGACGGCGGGGAACTGGCTCGTGTCGCCCGGGCCGCCCTGCATCGGGTAGCCGCCCTGGCCGGTGGGCGCGTACTCGTCACCGCGCACGGCGGGGAACTGGCTGGTGTCGCCCGGACCGCCCTGCATCGGGAACGAACCCGTGTCGCCCGGACGGCCACCCTGGTACCCGCCCTGACCGGCGCCCGCGAAGTCGTCGCGGACAGCGGGGAACTGGCTCGTGTCGCCCGGGCCGCCCTGCATCGGGAACGAACCCGTGTCGCCCGGACGGCCACCCTGGTACCCGCCCTGACCGGCGCCCGCGAAGTCGTCGCGGACGGCCGGGAACTGACCGGTGTCACCGGGGCCGTTCTGCGCGCTGGGCGCGAAGTCGTCCCGCATCGGCGGGAACTGGCCGGTGTCGCCGGGACCGCCCTGGGCCGGGAAGCCGCCGGAGGCGTTCGCGGCGAAGGGGTCCTGCTGCTGCTCCGCGGGGTTCCAGCCCGGCGTGCCCTGGCGCCCGCGCTGCTGGCGCTGCGGCAGCGGGCCGCGGCCGCCGCCCGCGGCCGGGCGCCCGCCCTGGTCCGGCCGGCCGCCCTGCTGCGGGAAGTCGTCGCGGACCGCGGGGAACTCGCTGGTGTCGCCGGGCCCGCCCCGGCCGGCCGCTGCGGGGGCCTCGCCCTGCCGCGGGGTCGGGCCGGAGCGGCCGCCGAAGACGTCGGAGCGGAAGCCGGAGGGGCCGGTGCTCTGCGGCTGCGGCGGCGGGAAGCCGGCGCCGCCGGGCCGGCCCTGGTTCGGCCGCCCGGGCAGGTTCGGCCGGACGCCCGAACCGGGGCCGCGCGGGGCCTGCGGCTGGTCGAAGGCGTCGAAGGCCGGCGCCTCGGCCTCCTCGTGGCCGCGCGGGGTCTCGTCGGGGAAGCCCTGCTGCGGGTTGTCCTGGGCGGCCGCCCAGCGCTGGCCGCCCGGCGCCTGCGGCTGCTGGGGGGCGCCGCCGGGCGCGCCGGGGCCGCCCGGGCTGAGGGCGGGCCGCTGGCCGGTGCCGCCGACCTGGCCGCGCTGCGGCCCGGGCGCCGCTGCCGCCGCGGAGCGCGGGGAGTTGCCGAAGGCGCCGGCGATGCCCTGACCGGCCGGGGGCGCGCCCGCCGGGCGGCCGCCAGGGCCGGGCTTGGCGTTGGCGCCGCCCTGGGTGACGTCGACCGGCAGCATGACCAGCGCGGTGGTGCCGCCGGAGTCCGAGGGCCGCAGCTGGATGCGGATGCCGTGCCGCAGGGACAGCCGGCCGACCACGAACAGGCCCATCCGGCGGGAGACCGAGACGTCCACGGTGGGCGGGTTGGCCAGCCGCTCGTTGATGTCGGCGAGGTCCTCGGGCGACAGGCCGATGCCGGTGTCGTGGATCTCGATGAGCACCCGGCCGTCGGGCAGCGAGTGGCCGGTGACGCGCACCTTGGTCTGCGGGGAGGAGAACGAGGTGGCGTTCTCCAGCAGCTCGGCGAGCAGGTGGACGAGGTCGTTGACGATGCGGCCGGTGACCTCGGCCGTGGGTACCGACGTCAGTTCGATCCGCTCGTACTGCTCCACCTCGGAGGCGGCGGCGCGCAGCACGTCGACCAGCGGGACCGGGCGGGTCCACCGGCGGCCCGGCTCCTCACCGGCGAGCACCAGCAGGTTCTCACCGTTGCGGCGCATGCGGGTGGCGAGGTGGTCGAGCTTGAAGAGCGAGGAGAGCTGGTCCGGGTCGGCCTCGCGGGACTCCAGTTCGGAGATGAGCGACAGCTGGCGCTGGATGAGGCCCTGGCTGCGGCGGGAGAGGTTGGTGAACATCGCGTTGACGTTCCCTCGCAGCAGCGCCTGCTCGGCAGCCAGCCGGACCGCCTCGCTGTGCACCTCGTCGAAGGCGCGGGCCACCTGGCCGATCTCGTCGCGGCTGTTGATGCCGATCGACTCCACCGAGGTGTCGACGTCCTGCGGGTCGGACTCCGAGAGCTGCTTGACCAGCTCCGGCAGCCGCTTCTGGGCGACGTCCTGGGCCGTCTGCTGCAGCCGGCGCAGCGAGCGGATCATCGAGCGGGCGACGATGAAGGCGCCGACCACGGCGACGCCGAGGACGAGCAGGATGATCGCGCCGGAGATGAGCGCTTCCTGCTTCGCCTCGTTCTGCAGGCTGAGCGACTTCTGCTGCATCTCGTTCAGCAGCGAGCGCTCGATCTGGTTCATCGCGTCGATCTTGGTCTTCGCCGCGTCGTCCCAGTCCAGGTAGGAGCTGTGGATCTTGGTGATCGCGTTCTGCGAGCCGGCGATGCGCTGACGCATGGCGTCGTGCGCGGCGATGACCGCGTTGCCGCCCTCGATCGGCTGCAGCAGGGCGGCCGCGTTGTCGCCGTAGATCTTCTGGAACCGGGTCAGGTCGCTGTTCTCGTCGGTGGCGGCGACCTGGACCGTCTGGAAGTCGGCGGTGTTGAGCTGGCCGCCCTGGGCGAACGCGGCGCTGATCACGGCGCGCTGGATCGACTCGTACTCCTTGGCGGAGGAGAAGGCCGCCAGGGCGCGGGTGGCCTTGATCATCTCCGGGCTGGAGGTGGCCTGCGCCATGTCCTGGGAGAGCGAGAGCAGCGAGTTGACCAGGCCGTCGTACTCGGAGACGGTCTGCGAGATGCCGGTCTTCTGGTCGTACGCGGTGGCGCGGATCTGCTGGATGTTCGCGAGCTGGCCGCCGATGGAGACCAGGGTGGCGCGCACGCCGCTGTAGACCGAGTCGGTGCCCGAGACGTTGTCGACCGCGGCCTCGTACTGCTTCAGCTCGCGGTCGGTGGCCTGCCGGGAGGCGGCGACGGCGTCGTTGTCCTGCTGGTGCGAGGTGAGCGGGCCGGCCGAGGAGTCGCGCTCCTCCTGGAGTGCGGCCGCGAGGTCGGTGGCGTGCTCGGTGATGTCGGTGAGGGTCTTGAGGTGCTTCAGCTGCTGGATGTTCTCCACCGAGCTGTTGATGCGCAGGCCGCCGAGCGCGGAGGCGGTCACCACCGGCAGGGCGAGCAGGGAGACCAGTCTGGTGCTGATGCGCCAGTTGCGCATGGCTATTCGCGGCCCGGGCTTGGAGTCCAGGCCGGTGATCTTGCCGGCCTCCATGCCGCCTGGCATGTTCATCCGCCCTGGCGCCGTGCTGGTACCCGGCGCGGCGGAGCCGGAGTCGGCCGCGGCCTGGGAGGTGCCGTTGCCGGCCCCGCCGGGCTGCTGCTGCTCCGGGTCGCCCGCAGCGCCGCTGTCCCTCTTGAAACGTCCCTGCACTAGCGTCGCAACCTCTGGACCAGGCGTCCCCCGCCGCGAGGCGGACAGGACGGTGTCGAGTCATGGGGGCTCAGGCCGCCCCGGATCGCGAGAAGGCCCACGTGCCCTTCACCGCCGCTCGGTGCTCGTGCGCGCCCCCTGCGCGCCGGCTCGATGTGATGCGGCGGTCCGGGGAATTCCAGCACAGTGCCGGATGCGACAACAAGGCCCGTGGCCAAGCCGTTGGAATGCGTCACTCCCGGCAATGATCTCAGCACACACTGTTGAGCGGGGCGAAGCCGATTGCCCGGTACGTACCTTTGGTGGCGCGAGTGGTGAGCAAAATCACAATGTGTCAGGTGAGTGGGCCCGGCCGTTCAGGGAACCGGCGCGACTAATCTGGTGGCGATGAAGACCACGCTGAGCTCCCGTCAGATCGCCAACCCGCGCCGCACCACGCTGGCGCACCTCAAGGACGCCTCGGAGCTGGTGGCTTCCCGGCTGCAGGCCGCGCAGGACACCGAGGTTACCGGAGGCGGCGCGACCGGCGGGGCCCAGGAGCAGGACACCGAGACCGTCCGGCTGCTCCCGCGGCGCACCGCGAACCCGCGCCGCACCATCCTCACCGAACTGCCCAAGCCGCACACCGCTTCCTGACCGCCCGCCGCCGCGTGGCGGAGATGCCCGGCCGGTACCTGGCCGACCTGCGGCGATCACGCTTCCGCGGCCGGTGGCTCGCGCACTGAGCCAAGCGGGCGGCACCGGGGCCGGCCGCTAGGCTGAGGGCCATGCGCATCGCCAGGTTCTCCATCGACGGCAACGTCGCGTTCGGGGCGGTCGAGGGCGACCCCGCCGGCGGCCCCGACGCCCTGCTCGTCGACATCATCAAGGGCGTGCCCTTCGCCGAGTTCGAACTGTCCGGCACCAAGGTCCCCTTGAGCAAGGTGCGGCTGCTGCCGCCGGTGCTGCCGAACAAGGTCGTCGCGATCGGGCGCAACTACGCCGCCCACGCCGCCGAACTCGGCAACGAGGTGCCCGACGCGCCCTGGGCGTTCTTCAAGCCCTCGACGTCGGTGGTCGGCCCGGGCGACCCGATCGTGTACCCCTCCTTCTCGCAGGAGGTGCACCACGAGGCCGAACTGGCCGTCGTCATCAGCCGGTTGTGCCGGGACGTGCCGCGCGAGCGGGTCAAGGACGTGATCCTCGGCTACACCTGCGCCAACGACGTGACCGCGCGCGACACCCAGCGGACCGAGAAGCAGTGGGCGCGGGCGAAGGGCTTCGACTCCGCCTGCCCGCTGGGCCCCTGGATCGAGACCTCGATCGACCTGGCCACCGCCTCGGACCTCGCGATCACCGCGACGGTCAACGGCGAGTTGCGGCAGGCCGGGCGCACCGGCCAGATGGTCCACGGCATCGAGGACCTGATCGTCAACATCACCGAGGCGATGACGCTGCTCCCCGGCGACGTCCTGCTCACCGGCACCCCGGCGGGCGTGGGCCCGCTCCTCCCCGGCGACGAGGTCGCCGTCACCATCGAAGGCATCGGCACTCTCACCAACAAGGTGATCTCGCGTGGCTAGCGCCCCCTCTCCCGTACCCGCGGCCGCTCCGGCGGTCCGCGCCCGCTTCTGCCCCTCGCCGACCGGCAACCCGCACGTCGGTCTGGTCCGCACCGCCCTGTTCAACTGGGCCTTCGCGCGCCACCAGCAGGGCACCTTCGTCTTCCGCATCGAGGACACCGACGCCGCCCGCGACTCCGAGGAGTCCTACGCGCAGCTGCTGGACTCCATGCGCTGGCTCGGCCTGGACTGGGACGAGGGCCCCGAGGTCGGCGGCCCGTACGCGCCCTACCGCCAGTCGCAGCGGATGGACGTCTACGCGGACGTGGCGCGCCGGCTGAAGGAGACCGGGCACGCCTACGACTGCTACTGCACCACCGAGGAGCTGGAGGCCCGCCGTGAGGCCGCGCGCGCGGCCGGCCGCCCCTCCGGCTACGACGGCCACTGCCGGGACCTGACGGCCGAGCAGACGGCCGCCTACCGGGCCGAGGGCCGTACCCCGATCGTCCGGTTCCGGATGCCGGACCGCACCATCACCTTCACCGACCTGGTCCGCGGCGAGCTGACCTTCGAGCCGGAGAACGTGCCGGACTACGGCATCGTGCGGGCGAACGGCGCGCCCCTCTACACCCTGGTCAACCCGGTCGACGACGCGCTGATGCAGATCACCCACGTGCTGCGCGGCGAGGACCTGCTCTCCTCCACCCCGCGCCAACTGGCCCTGTACGAGGCGCTGATCGAGCTGGGCGTGGCCACCACCGTGCCGGCCTTCGGGCATCTGCCCTATGTGATGGGCGAGGGCAACAAGAAGCTGTCCAAGCGGGACCCGCAGGCATCGCTCAACCTCTACCGCGAGCGCGGTTTCCTGCCCGAGGGACTGCTCAACTACCTCTCGCTGCTGGGCTGGTCGTACTCCGCGGACCAGGACGTGTTCTCGCTGGAGGAGATGGTCGCCCGCTTCGACGTCGCCGACGTCAACGCCAACCCGGCGCGCTTCGACCTGAAGAAGGCCGAGGCGATCAACGCCGACCACATCCGGCGGCTGGACCCGAAGGCGTTCGCCGAGGCGTGCCGGCCGTGGCTGCGGGCGCCGTACGCACCCTGGGAGCCCGACGCCTTCGACGAGGACGCCTGGCAGGCCATCGCACCCTATGCGCAGACCCGCGTGACCGTCCTCTCCGACATCACCGACAACGTCGACTTCCTCTTCCTGCCGGAGCCGGTGCGGGACGAGGCGTCGTGGCAGAAGGCGATGAAGGAGGGGTCGGCCGAGTTGCTGGCCACGGCCCGGGAGCGCCTGGCCGAGGCCGACTGGTCCTCGGCGGAGGCGCTGAAGGCGGCGGTGCTGGCCGCGGGCGAGGCGCACGGCCTCAAGCTCGGCAAGGCGCAGGCGCCGGTCCGCGTGGCGGTCACCGGGCGCACGGTCGGCCTGCCGCTCTTCGAGTCGCTGCAGATCCTCGGCCGCGAGCGGTCGCTGGCCCGGATCGACGCGGCGGTGGCCCGGCTGGCGTGAGCGCACGCGGGCCGTACGCACGAGGCCCCCGTACCCGGAAAGGGTGCGGGGGCCTCGTCGCATGCGGGTCCTGGGCCGTCGTGTGCGGGCCTTTGCCCTCGTGTGCGGATCGGACCGCCCGGCGCCGCTCCCGGTGCTCAGCCCTGCCAGGAGTGGGGGGCGCGGAAGCCCGGGGTGCGCTCCAGGCGGCGCCAGCCGGCGGTGCTGCGGGCCGGGCGAGCGGGGGCGGCGGGAGCGGCGGCGGCGCGGGCGAGCAGCAGTGCGGTGATCGCGGCCACCTCCTCGGGGGCGGCGTGGCCCTTCTCGACGCGCACGAGTGAATCGGCGGGTGTGCTCACGGTGGTCTCCTGGGGTGGGCCGCCGGGATGGCCGGCGGATCGTCCGAAGTCTTCCTCACGGCCGTGGCCGCCGCGTTGCGGCGGCCTTGCGGTCGCGTTGCCGGCTACTGCGGCGGGTTGCCGTGCTTGCGCGAGGGCAGGTCCGCGTGCTTGGTGCGCAGCATGGCGAGGGAGGAGATGAGGACCTCGCGGGTCTCCGCGGGGTCGATCACGTCGTGCACCAGGCCGCGTTCGGCCGCGTAGTAGGGGTGCATCAGCTCGGCCTTGTACTCCTTGACCATGCGCGCCCGCATCGCCTCGGGGTCGTCGGCGTCCGCGATCTGCCGGCGGAAGATCACGTTCGCCGCGCCCTCCGCCCCCATCACCGCGATCTCGTTGGTCGGCCACGCGTACGTCAGGTCGGCGCCGATGGACTGCGAGTCCATCACGATGTACGCACCGCCGTACGCCTTGCGCAGGATCAGCGAGATCCGCGGCACGGTCGCGTTGCAGTACGCGTAGAGCAGCTTCGCGCCGTGCCGGATGATCCCACCGTGCTCCTGGGCCACCCCGGGAAGGAAGCCGGGGACGTCCAACAGGGTGATGATCGGGATGTTGAACGCGTCGCACATCTGGACGAAGCGGGCGGCCTTCTCGGACGCCTCGATGTCCAGGACGCCGGCGAGCGAGGCGGGCTGGTTGGCGACGATGCCGACCACCTGGCCGTCGAGCCGGGTCAGGGCGGTGATGATGTTGGTGGCCCAGCGCTCGTGGACCTCCAGGTACTCGCCGTCGTCGACGATCTCCTCGATCACCTTGTGCATGTCGTAGGAGCGGTTTCCGTCGGCGGGCACGAGGTCGAGCAGGGTCTCGCTGCGGCGGTCGGCCGGGTCGCCGCTCTCCACGGCGGGCGGGTTCTCGCGGTTGTTCTGCGGGAGCAGCGACAGGAGGTAGCGGACCTCCTCCAGGCAGGTCTGCTCGTCGTCGTAGGCGAAGTGCGAGACGCCCGAGACGCCGGCGTGGACGTCGGCGCCGCCCAGCCCGTTCTGCGTGATGTCCTCACCCGTGACGGCCTTGACCACGTCCGGACCCGTGATGAACATCTGCGAGGTCTCCCGCACCATGAACACGAAGTCGGTCAGCGCCGGGGAGTAGGCGGCGCCGCCCGCGCACGGGCCGAGCATCACGCTGATCTGCGGGATGACGCCCGACGCCCGGGTGTTGCGCTGGAAGATCCCGCCGTAGCCGGCCAGCGCCGAGACGCCCTCCTGGATCCGGGCGCCGGCACCGTCGTTCAGCGACACCAGCGGCGCACCCGCAGCGATGGCCATGTCCATGATCTTGTGGATCTTCTGCGCGTGCGCCTCGCCCAGCGCCCCGCCGAAGATCCGGAAGTCGTGCGCGTAGACGAACACCGTCCGCCCGTGCACCAGCCCCCAGCCCGTGATCACACCATCGGTGAACGGCCGCTTCTCCTCCAGCCCGAACCCCGTCGCCCGATGCCGGCGAAGGCCCTCCACCTCACGGAAGGTCCCCTCGTCCAGCAGCAGGTCGATCCGCTCCCGCGCCGTCAGCTTGCCCTTGGCCTTCTGGGCGGCGGTCGCCTTCTCGCTCGGGCCTCGCAGGACTTCCGCGCGGATGGCGTGGAGCTCGGCGACGCGCCCGCGGGCGTCGTCTGCCGTGACGGGCACCTCTTGCGATGTGGTCATACACCGACAGTACGAGCGCGAAGCCGGTAATCGGCCATCTGCTTCGTACAGTGTCCACCGGCTCTACATGGCGGAACCCCACAGACGCGCTGCGCCAAACGTGTCCCCGGAGCCGGCGTTCGGCCGGCTCCGGGGACGTGCGTGCGGCGGCCGGGGGCCGCCGCGGTTCAGCGTCCGGCGACCGCGGCGGCCAGGGCCAGCACCCGGCGGGCCTCGGCGACGTGCAGGTTCTCGATCATCCTGCCGTCCACCGTGGCCACCCCGCGCCCCTGTGACGTGGCCTCTTCGAAGGCGGCGATGATCCGCTCGGCCCGGTCGACCTCCTCGGCGGCCGGCGCGAAGATCCGGTTGCAGGGCTCGACCTGGCGGGGGTGGATCAGGGTCTTGCCGTCGAAGCCGAGCCGGCGGCCTTGGAGGGTCTCGGCCTCGAAGCCGGTCAAATCGTGGACGTCGTTGTAGACACCGTCCAAAGCCGCTTTGCCTGCCGCGCGAGCGGCCAGCAGGGCGAGGGTCAGGCCTGTGAGCAGCGGCTCCCGGCCGGGGACGTGCTCGGCCCGCAGCTCCTTGGCGAGGTCGTTGGTGCCCATCACCAGGACGGTCAGCCGCGGCGAGGCGGCGGCGACGGCGCGGGCATCCAGGATCGCCACCGGGGTCTCCAGCATCGCCCAGATCGCGGTGTGTTCGGGGGCGCCGGCGGCCTCCAGGGCGGCCTCGACCGCGTGCACGGTGGCGGCGGAGTCGACCTTCGGCACGACCACGGCGTCGGGACCCGCGGCCGCGGCCGCCCGCAGGTCGTCCTCGTGCCAGGGGGTGCCGGGGGCGTTGACGCGGATGGTGACCTCGCGGTGGCCGTAGCCGCCGCCCGCCGCGGCCGCGGCGACCCGCTCGCGGGCGTCGGCCTTGGCGTCGGGGGCGACGGAGTCCTCCAGGTCGAGGATGAGGGCGTCGGCGGGGATCTCCTTCGCCTTCTCCAGTGCGCGGGCGTTGGCGCCGGGCATGTAGAGCACGGAGCGGCGGGGGCGCGGTGCCTGAGGGGTCATCGGGCGGCCTCCTCGGTGGCTTCGGCGTAGGCGCGGGCGAGTTCGGGGTCGCGGGCGGCCAGCGCGTCGGCGAGTTCGGCGACCACCCGGCACTGCTTGTAGGTGGCGTCGTCCTGCATCTTGCCGTCGATCATCACCGCCCCGGTGCCGTCGCCCATGGCGGCGATGACCCGGCGGGCCCACGCGACCTCCTGCGGCGCGGGCGAGAACACCCGCCGGGCGATGCCGATCTGCACCGGGTGCAGCGACCAGGCGCCCACGCAGCCGAGCAGGAACGCGTTGCGGAACTGGTCCTCGCACGCGGTGGTGTCCTGGATGTCGCCGAAGGGGCCGTAGTACGGCAGGATGCCGTGCGCCGCGCAGGCGTCGACCATCCGGGCGAGCGTGTAGTGCCACAGGTCCTGCTGGTACGTCGCCCGCGGGGCGCGGCCGCCGGGGTCCTCGCGGACCAGGTAGCCGGGGTGCCCGCCGCCGACGCGGGTGGTCTTCATCCGCCGGTCGGCGGCCAGGTCGGCCGGCCCCAGCGAGATGCCCTGCATGCGGGGGCTCGCGGCGGCGATCTCCTCCACGGCGGTCACGCCCGCCGCGGTCTCCAGGATGGCGTGCACCAGGATCGGCCGGGTCAGAGCGGCCTTGGCCTCCAGCTGGGCGAGCAGCCGGTCCACGTAGTGGATGTCCTGCGGGCCCTCCACCTTGGGCACCATGACGACATCGAGCCGGTCGCCGATCTCGGTGACCAGGGTGACCAGGTCGTCCAGCGCCCAGGGCGAGTCGAGGCTGTTGATCCGGGTCCACAACTGGGTGCCGCCGAAGTCGGTGGCGCGGGCGGTCTTCACCAGGCCCGCGCGGGCGGCCTCCTTGCGGTCGGCGGCGACGGCGTCCTCCAGGTTGCCGAGCAGCACGTCGACCTCGGAGACCAGGGCGGGGACCTTGGCGGCCATCTTCTCGTTGCCGGGGTCGAAGAAGTGGATCATCCGCGAGGGGCGGAACGGCACCTCGCGCAGTGGGGCCGGCGCCCCCACTGCCAGCGGGCGGAAGAAGTCCTTCGCCGAGCGCATGCGGCCTCCCGGTGGTCGCGGTCGAGGGTGTGGCGCTCACCTTAGGGCCCCCGGCCGCCCGTGGTTACCCGTCGGTAGGTGTGCCGTTGGTCACCGGGGTCCAGCGCAACGTCATGTCCGGTTCGTTCTCCATGTTGCGCGAACCGTCGTTCAGATCCACCACCGAGAAGCCGTGGCGCGCGTAGAACGCCCGGGCGCCGGTGTTCTTCTGGAAGACGTGCAGGGCGAGGCCGGCCGGCCGCAGCCGCTTGGCGCGCTCCAGCAGCAGCGTGCCCACGCCCTGCCGGCGGACCTCCGGCAGCAGGTAGAGGTGCTCCAGCCACTCCCCCGCCACCGCCGCGTAGCCGACGACGGCCCCGCTGCCGTCCTCGGCCACCCACACCGTGCTCTCGGTGAGCACCACGTTGCGCACCCAGCGCACCACCTCGGCGTCGCTGCGCCGGCGCGGCGGCAGGTAGGGCATCGTCACCTCGCGGGAGGTGATGTGCACGTGGGCGATGGCGGCCGCGTCGGCGGGGGCGGCCGGCCGTACGGCGAACTTCTGCGCTGTGTCCGTCACAGCGGGCACGCTAGGCCCTCCCCCGCCGGCCGCTCGACCGGTTTTCCGCCCGGCCGCCGCGGCGGCCCCCGCCGCGGCCGGGCGGCGGCGGCCACTCGGCGGGGCTACTCCTCCGGCTCCAGGCCGGCCCGCAGCAGCCCGTAGGTGTACGCGTCGTCCAGCGCCTGCCAGGAGGCGGCGATGACGTTGTCGGCGACGCCGACCGTCGACCACTCGGCGGCGCCGTCGGTGGTGGTGATCAGCACCCGGGTGGTGGAGTCGGTGCCCGAGCGGCCCTCGAGGATGCGCACCCGGTAGTCGACCAGCGCGAAGCCGCCCAGCTGCGGGTAGATGCGCTCCAGGGCCACCCGCAGCGCCCGGTCCAGCGCGTTGACCGGGCCGTTGCCCTCGGCCGTCGCCACGGTCCGCTCGCCCTTGGCCCACAGCTTCACGGTGGCCTCGTTGGCGTGCGAGCCGTCGGGGCGGTCCTCGATGATCGCCCGCCAGGACTCGATCCGGAAGAAGCGCAGCGGCCGGTCGGCGGCGCCGCGGATCTCGTCGCGCAGCAGCAGCGCGAAGGAGGCGTCGGCGGCCTCGTAGGTGTAGCCCTTCAGTTCGCGCTCCTTGACCCGCTCCACCACCCGGGAGACCACCTCGCGGTCGTCACCGAGGTCGATGCCGAGTTCCTTGCCCTTCAGCTCGATCGAGGCCCGCCCGGCCATGTCGGAGACCAGCATCCGCATGGTGTTGCCGACCCGCTCGGGGTCGATGTGCTGGTAGAGGTCGGGGTCCACCTTGATCGCGGAGGCGTGCAGTCCGGCCTTGTGCGCGAAGGCGGAGACGCCGACGTAGGGCTGGTGGGTGGCGGAGGGCAGGTTGACGATCTCGGCGATGGCGTGCGAGATGCGGGTCATCTCGCCGAGCGCCCCCTCGGGCAGCACCCGGCGGTCGTGCTTGAGCTCCAGGGCGGCGGTGACGGGGAAGAGGTTGGCGTTGCCGACCCGCTCGCCGTAGCCGTTGGCGGTGCACTGCACGTGGGTGGCGCCGGCGTCCACCGCGGCAAGGGTGTTGGCGACCGCGCAGCCGGTGTCGTCCTGGGCGTGGATGCCGATGCGGGCGCCGGTCTCCTCGATCACCCGCGCGGTCACCTCGTGCACCTGGGCGGGCAGCATCCCGCCGTTGGTGTCGCAGAGCACCACGACGGAGGCGCCCGCCTCGTGCGCGGCCTTCACGACCGCCAGCGCGTAGGCGGGGTTGGCCCGGTGGCCGTCGAAGAAGTGCTCGCAGTCCACGAAGACCCGCCGGCCCTGGGCGACCAGGTGCGAGACGGTGTCGCGGACCATCGCCAGGTTCTCCTCCAGCGTGGTGCGCAGCGCCAACTCCACATGCCGGTCGTGGGACTTGGCGACCAGCGTGATCACCGGGGCGCCGGAGTCGAGCAGCGCGCGCACCTGCGGGTCGTCGGCGGCCTTCGCGCCGGCCCTGCGGGTGGCGCCGAAGGCGACCAGGGTGGCGTTGCGCAGCTCGAGTTCGGTCGCGGCCCGGGCGAAGAACTCGGTGTCGCGGGGGTTGGCGCCCGGCCAGCCGCCCTCGATGAAGCCCACGCCGAAGTCGTCGAGGTGCCGTGCGATGCTCAGCTTGTCGGCGACCGTGAGGTTGATGCCCTCACGCTGGGCGCCGTCGCGCAACGTGGTGTCGAAGACGTGGAAACTGTCGTCCCGTTCGGCGGTCATGGCTGATGCAACTTCCTGTCGGGTGGATGGGGTTGCCGCCGGGCGGTACGGCGGCGCTCGCGCGCGGCCGTACGCCCGGTGGTTCCGACTCCACTTGCCCCCAGTCCCCCCGTGCGCGTCCGCCCCCGGCGCGGATGGTCCGGGAAACGAAAAAACCTCTCGCGGATGCGAGAGGTCTGCACGCGGGTCTGGGACACGGTGGCGTTCCACTGGGGTCAGTAAGGAACGCTCACTGCGGACCGGCGTGCCTGCGGCCAATAATCATGGCGTACGAGGACACGTCTGCATTCTGCCATACGGGGGCCGCGGCCCGGGGGTGCGATGGGTCACTCGACGGGCCCGCCCGGGCACTCGGCCGAGGGGGCGGGCCGAGTGCCCCGCCCCCCTTGCCGCTCCCGCGGACCCCGTCGACGTGCGGGCACCGCCGTCAGGCGCCCAGCGGGTGCATCCAGCCGTGCTTGTCGGGGGCCTGGCCGGTCTGGATGTCCAGCAGCGCCGCACGCAGCCGCATGGTGACCGCGCCGGGCTCGCCGTCGGCGACCGTCCAGTTCGCCCGGGTGGACTTCACCGAGCCGACCGGGGTGATCACGGCCGCGGTGCCGCAGGCGAAGACCTCGGTGAGCGAGCCGTCCTCGTTCGCCGCCTTCCAGTCCTCGACGCTGATCCGCCCCTCGGCGACCTCGTAGCCGAGGTCGGCGGCGATGGTGAGCAGCGAGTCGCGGGTGATGCCGGGCAGCAGGGAGCCGGACAGCTCGGGGGTGACGATCCTGGACCCGTACACGAAGTACAGGTTCATCCCGCCCATCTCCTCGATCCAGCGCCGCTCGATCGCGTCCAGCCAGACCACCTGGTCGCAGCCCTGCTCGATCGCCTGGGCCTGGGCGACCAGCGAGGCCGCGTAGTTGCCGCCGGTCTTGGCCGCGCCGGTGCCGCCGGGGGCGGCCCGCACGTACTCCTCGGAGAGCCACACCGACACGGGCTTCACGCCGCCGGAGAAGTAGGCGCCGGCAGGCGAGGCGATGAGGATGAACAGGTACTCGTTCGCCGGGCGCACCCCGAGGCCGACCTCGGTGGCGATCATGAAGGGCCGCAGGTAGAGCGACGCCTCGCCCTGGCTCGGCACCCACGCCCGGTCCTGGCGGACCAGCACCTCGCACGCCTCGATGAACGTCTCGACCGGCAGCTCCGGCATGGCCAGCCGGCGCGCGGAGTTCTGGAACCGCTCGGCGTTGGCCTCGGGGCGGAAGGTGGCCACCGAGCCGTCGGGCTGCCGGTACGCCTTGAGGCCCTCGAAGATGGTCTGGGCGTAGTGCAGCGTCATGTTCGCCGGGTCGAGCGAGAGCGGCGCGTACGGGACGAGCTGCCCGTCGTGCCAGCCGCGGCCCTCGGTCCACTTGATCGTCACCATGTGGTCGGTGAAGTGCCGGCCGAAACCGGGGCTGGCCAGGATCGCCTCGCGCTCGGCGTCGGACAGCGGGTGGGCGGAGGGCTTGAGCTCGATCGTGGGCGTCGTCATGTCTGTTCCTTCACCGTCTCGCGTGGCGTCCCTTCCCGAAGTGCTAGGACGTCCGACTTTCCCGCCGAAAGGCGGCCCCGCCACTGATTATCGCAGCGGCGGGGCCGGGTGGTACCTGTCGGGCCGGCCGGGCGGTGCGGCCGGCCCGGCTCGGGCGCCGGGTCAGCCCGATACGCGGGCGGCCAGCGCGTCGCCGATCTCGACGGTGGAGCGGGCCGGCTGCCCGGCCCGCCCGGCGAGGTCGGCGCGGACGGCCGCGTCGATCCGGTCGGCCTCCGCCTCGTAGCCGAGGTGCCGCAGCAGCAGGGCGACGGAGAGCACGGTGGCGGTCGGGTCGGCCTTGGACTGGCCGGCGATGTCCGGCGCCGAGCCGTGCACGGGCTCGAACATCGAGGGGAACTCGCGGCTGGGGTTGATGTTGCCGCTCGCGGCCACGCCGATGCCGCCGGAGACGGCGGCGGCGAGGTCGGTGATGATGTCGCCGAACAGGTTGTCGGTGACGATCACGTCGAACCGCTCGGGCTGCGTGACGAGGAAGATCGTCGCCGCGTCCACGTGCAGGTAGTCGGTGGTGACGTCGGGGTACTCCGCCCCGACCTGCTCGAAGATCCGGGTCCACAGCCGGCCGGCGTGCACCAGCACGTTGTTCTTGTGCACCAGGGTGAGCTTCTTGCGCGGGCGGGCCTGTGCGCGGGCGTAGGCGTCGCGGACCACGCGCTCGATGCCGTAGGCGGTGTTGAGGCTGACCTCGGTGGCGACCTCCTGCGGAGTGCCGGTCCTGATCGTGCCGCCGTTGCCGGTGTAGGGGCCCTCGGTGCCCTCGCGGACGACCACGAAGTCGATCTCCGGCTGCCCGGCGAGCGGGCTGTCCACGCCCGGGAAGAGCGTGCTGGGGCGGAGGTTGACGTGGTGGTCGAAGGCGAATCGCAGCTTGAGCAGGAAGCCGCGCTCCAGGACGCCGGAGGGGACCGAGGGGTCGCCGATCGCGCCGAGCAGGATCGCGTCGTACCCCTTCAACTCGGCCAGGTCCTCGTCGGTGAGGGTCTGGCCGGTGGCGTGGTACCGCTTGGCGCCGAAGTCGAACTCCTTCGTCTCCAGCTTGGTTTCCTGCGGGAGCACGGCGGAGAGCACCTTCAGGCCCTCCGCCACGACTTCCTGGCCGATTCCGTCACCGGGGATCACTGCGAGGTTGATGCTGCGAGACATGTCCGGCACCCTACTCCTGCGTCTTGAACCCTGACACAGGACGTCCGCATGCCGGACGGACGGCGGTGGTCGGGAGGTCGTGGCGCGGTGGCGATGCGATGGGGGGTCGGCCGGGCGTCAGTCGCGCTCGTGGCCGGTCGAGCCGCCGTTGTCACGGCGGTCCATGGAGCGCTGCAGGGCGCGCAGGGCGTTCTGGCGGGCGGTCTCGTCCATGGGGATCAACTCCACAAGGGAATCGGAAGGAGAGGGGGGAGCCATGGAACGCAGGCGGGGAGCCGCGCATGCGGGGGTGACCCGCGGAAGGTGCGCCGGGCTCGCGTCCGCCGACCGCCCGATCGGGCGGGAAACGTTCGGCCGATTCCACGTTAGGCCACGTCAGCGGCTCCTGTCCGCGATTTACTCGGACTTCCTACTATCTGAGACAGACGATCACTCGTTCACCACGCGGAACAGGGGCCGCCCCCGTCTCCGCGGGGTGGGCGGGAGACGGGGGCGGCGGTCCGGGGCGCGGATGCGCGCTCAGCCCTGGTGCGGGTAGCGGTAGTCGGTCGGCGGGACCAGGGCCTCCTTGATCGCCCGCGTCGAGGTCCAGCGCATCAGGTTCTGCGCGGCGCCCGCCTTGTCGTTGGTGCCCGAGGCGCGGCCGCCGCCGAAGGGCTGCTGGCCGACGACGGCACCGGTGGACTTGTCGTTGATGTAGAAGTTGCCTGCGGCGTCGCGCAGCACGTCCATCACCCGCGCCACGGCGGCGCGGTCGCGGGCGATCACCGAGCCGGTGAGCGCGTAGGGCGCCACGGACTCCATCTGCGCGAGCATCGCCTCGAAGTCGGCGTCCTCGTAGACGTACACGCCGAGCACCGGGCCGAAGAACTCCTCGCGGAAGATCTCGTGTTCGGGGTCGGTGGAGACCAGCACCGTCGGGCGGACGAACCAGCCGACGGAGTCGTCGTAGGTGCCGCCGGCCACGACCTCGACGGTCGGGTCGGCCTTGGCGCGGTCGATGGCGGCCTTGTTCTTGGCGAACGCCCGCTCGTCGATGAGGGCGCCGAGGAAGTTGCTGAGGTCGGTGACGTCGCCCATGGTGATGCCGTCCACCTCGGCGGCGAACTCCTCCTTGAAGCCGCCCTCCCAGATCGAGCGGGGGATGTAGGCGCGCGAGGAGGCCGAGCACTTCTGGCCCTGGTACTCGAAGGAGCCGCGGGTCAGCGCGGTCTTCAGGACGGCCGGGTCGGCCGAGGGGTGGGCGACGACGAAGTCCTTGCCGCCGGTCTCGCCGACGATCCGCGGGTAGGAGCGGTACTTCTCGATGTTCTCGCCGACCGTGCGCCACAGGTACTGGAAGGTCTTGGTGGAGCCGGTGAAGTGGATGCCGGCCAGCAGCGGGTGCTTCAGCGCCACCTCGGAGACGGCCAGGCCGTCGCCGGTCACCAGGTTGATCACGCCGTCGGGCAGTCCGGCCTCCTTCAGCAGCCGCATCAGCAGCACCGCGGAGTGGGTCTGCGTCGGCGAGGGCTTCCACACCACGACGTTGCCCATCAGGGCGGGCGCGGTGGGCAGGTTGCCCGCGATGGCGGTGAAGTTGAACGGCGTGATGGCGTAGACGAAGCCCTCCAGCGGGCGGTGGTCGAGGCGGTTCCACACGCCCGGCGCGTTGGCGACCGGCTGCTCGGCGAGGATCTGCCGGGCGTAGTGGACGTTGAACCGCCAGAAGTCGACCAGCTCGCAGGGGCTGTCGATCTCGGCCTGCTGGACCGTCTTGGACTGGCCGAGCATGGTGGAGGCGGCGAGCGTCTCGCGCCAGGGGCCGGCCAGCAGTTCGGCGGCGCGCAGCAGGATCGCGGCGCGGTCGTCGAAGGAGGTGGCGCGCCAGGCGGGCGCGGCGGCGAGCGCGGCCTGCACCGCGTCGCGGGCGTCCTGCTCGGTGGCGTTGGCGTACGTGCCCAGGCGCGCGGCGTGGTTGTGCGGCTGGACCACGTCGAAGCGCTCGCCGCCGCCCATCCGCTCCTGGCCGCCGATGAACATCGGCAGGTCGACCGGGTTGCCGGCCAGCTCCTTGAGCTTGGCCTCCAGCCGGGCGCGCTCCGGGCTGCCGGGCGCGTAGGTGTGCACCGGCTCGTTGACCGGCGCGGGGACCTGGGTCACAGCGTCCATGGGACGTCTCTCCTCGGGGTGTTCGGAGCGGGCGGCCGTCGGCCGGGGCGGGTTCGGCCGCGGCTCAGCGGGCCGGGACGAAGGAGCGCAGGAAGAAGGCGAGGTTGGCCGGGCGCTCGGCCAGGCGGCGCATGAAGTACCCGTACCAGTCTGCGCCGTAGGGCACGTAGACGCGCACCCGCTGACCGGCCTCGGCGAGCCGGCGCTGCTCGGCGGTGCGGATCCCGTACAGCATCTGGAACTCGTAGGTGTCCGCCGCGCGGTGGTGGCGGGCGGCGAGCTCCTGGGCGATGGCGATCATGCGGGGGTCGTGCGAGCCGACCATCGGGTAGCCGTCGCCGGCGAACAGGGTGCGCAGCGCGCGGACGTAGGAGCGGTCGACGTCCTTGCGGTCCTGGAAGGCGACGTTCGCCGGCTCCTTGTAGGCGCCCTTGACCAGGCGCACCCGGGAGCCCGCCACGGCCAGGGCGCGCGCGTCGTCCTCGGTGCGGAACAGGTAGGACTGCAGGACGGCGCCGGTGCCCGGGTGGTCGCGGCGCAGCTCGTGCAGGACGGCCAGGGTGGAGTCCACGGTGGTGTGGTCCTCCATGTCGAGGGTGACCGTGGTGCCGCTCGCGGTGGCCAGCTCGGCGACCTGGCGCACGCCCTCCAGGGCGATGTCGTGGCCGCCGTCGGGCAGCGACTGGCCGAAGGCGGAGAGCTTCACGGACACCTCGGCCCGCTCGCCGAGGCCGGCGGCCGCGAGCGTCTCCAGCAGCCGCAGGTAGGCATCGCGGGTGGCGTGGGCGGTGGCGCGGTCGGTGACGTCCTCACCGAGGTGGTCCAGGGTGACCTGCAGGCCGCTCGCGGTCAGCGCGCGGACGGTGTCCATGGCCGGGCCAAGCTCGTCGCCGGCGATGAACCGCTGGACCACGGGCCGGGTGACGGGCGCGGCGGCGACGATCTGCCGCATACGGTCGCTGCGCGAGGCGGCGAGCAGCACGGGACCGAGCACGGGGGCCTCCTGGCGGGGCGGATACGGATTCTTCGGGTCCTTCCGGACGCTCGCGGGCACCGCCCGCGCGGGCGCGGGAGGCACGGCGCAAGCGGGCCGTCACCGTGAATCTAGGTATCGGCTACCCCCTGGACCATCGACAGCTGTCACGCATTCGGGTGCCTCCCCTCATACAGATGTATGAGGCCGATGGGGGACAATGGAGGGGTGCCCGCTGACTACGGTGACTTCCAGGAGCTGGTGGACGAGGTATCGGCGCTGCTCGGGGCGCCCGCGACGCTGGAGGACCGGGATTTCCGGCTGATCGCGTTCGGCGTGCACGACAGCGAGGACGACTCCGCGGTCGATCCGGTGCGGACCCGCTCCATCCTGACCCGCCGCTCCACCGCCGAGGTGCGCGCCTGGTTCGAGCGGTTCGGCATCGCCCGGGCGACCGGCCCGGTGCGCATCCCTGCCGAGCCGGAGGCGGGCGTCTTCCGCGGCCGGCTGTGCCTGCCGGTGCGGCACGGCGGGGTGGTGCACGGCTACGTGTGGCTGCTCGACGAGGCGGAGCACTCCCCCGCGCAGCTGTCGGCCGCGATGGCGGTGGCCGCCCGGATCGGCGACCGGCTGGCGGAGCTGGCCGAGGCGGGCGCCGGCGCCGGGCAGGCGCTGCGGGCGCTGCTCACCGCGCTCTCCCGGGCGGCGCGCGACACCGCCGAGGACGACCTGCGGGCTGCCCTCGGCCCGGACGCCGACCTGCCGCACGCCCTGGTCTGCGTGTGGCCGCCCTCGCGCGGCGGCAAGCGGCTGGCGGCGGCGGGAGCGAACGGAACCGCCGTACCTGACGGCGTGAACGGCTCGGCGGGCCATGTGCCGCTCGCCGCGGACGAGTTGCCGGGGATACGGGCGGTGCCGGGCGCGGCGGCGATCGTCCGGGTGCCGGGCTGGGGCCGCTGGGAGGCGGTGGCGGTGCTGGTCCGGCTGCGCTCCCCGCACGTGCTGGCGCCGGCCCGCTCGGCGGCGACCCGGGTGCTGGCCGCGGTCGGCGGCCCGGAGCCGGCGCCGCCGGAGCTGGGCGGGCCGGTGGCCGGGCTCAGCGACTCGCGCACCTCGCTCGCCGACCTGCCGGCCGCCTGGCGCGAGGCCACCTCCGCCGCCCGGGCCGCGCGTGCCCAGCCGCTGCTGGGCCCGGTCGCCAAGTGGTCGGGCCTGGGCCCCTACCGGCTGCTGACCGCGCTGCCCGCCGACGCCCCGCCCGACCCCGCGGTCGCGCCCCTGCTCACCCCCGACCACCGCGAACTCGCCCACACCGCCGAGGTGTTCCTCGACCACGCGGGCCAGGCCGGCCGCACCGCCACCGCGCTGGCCATCCACCGCCAGACGCTCTACTACCGCCTGTCGCGGATCGAGCAGCTCACCGGCCTGGACCTGGCCGACGGCGAGTCGCGCCTGCTGCTCCACATGGCGCTGAAGGCGGCCCGCCTCTAGGGCGTCTCTGGCAAATCCCGCCTGGCCGCCGGGCCCTGGCACGCGCCCCCTGCCTTCGGCGGGGGGACCCCCAGCCGCGTTGTCGGTCGTCGGCGCAGCCCTCCCCCTGGGCCTTACGGCCCGGGAGGTACCCCCACCCTCCGCCTTGCGATCTGGGGGCACCCCCGCCGAAGGCAAGGGGGAGCACCAGACCCCGCCGACCCCGCCCTCACGGGCGGACGCCGCTATTTCCCAGACACGCCCTAGCCGCCTGAGCGACGGGAGAGCGGACCGCCTTCGGGACGTACGGACGGGATCGGACCCGGCCGGTCGGTCGGGGTCAGTCGGTGAGGTTCACCGCGCGGGCCGAGGTGGCGCCGATCTCGTCGGCGATGTCGGCGAGGACACCGGCGGGAATGGTGGAGTCCACCGTGAGGGCGACCAGCGCCTCGCCGCCGACGGCCGAGCGGGCGACCTGCATGCCGGCGATGTTGACGCCGACCTCGCCGAGGATGCGGCCCACCGTGCCGACGACGCCGGGGCGGTCGGTGTAGCGCAGGAACGCCATGTGGTCGGCGAGCGCGAGGTCCACGTCCTCCTCGCCGACGCCGACGATCTTCTGCAGGTTCTTCGGCCCGACCAGGGTGCCGGAGACCGAGACCTCGCTGCCGTCGGCGAGCGTGCCGCGCACGGTGACGAGGTTGCGGTGGTTCGGCGACTCGGAGCTGGTGGTGAGCCGGACCTCGACCCCGCGCTCCTGGGCGAACAGCGGCGCGTTGACGTAGGACACCGTCTCGGCCACCACGTCCTCGAACACACCCTTGAGCGCGCTGAGTTCGAGGATCTTCACGTCGTGCTGGGTGATCTCGCCGCACACCTCGACATCGAGCCGGGCGGCCACTTCGCCGGCCAGCGCGGTGAAGATCCGGCCCAGCTTCTCGGCCAGCGGCAGGCCTGGCTTGACGTCCTCGGCGATGACACCGCCCTGCACGTTGACCGCGTCGGGCACCAGCTCGCCGGCGAGCGCGAGCCGCACCGACTTGGCGACCGCGATGCCGGCCTTCTCCTGCGCCTCGTCGGTGGAGGCGCCCAGGTGCGGGGTGGCCACCACGTTGTCGAACTGGAAGAGCGGGGAGTCCGTGCACGGCTCCTTGGCGTAGACGTCCAGGCCCGCGCCGGCCACCCGGCCCTCCTTGAGGGCCGCGGCCAGCGCCTCCTCGTCGACGATCCCGCCGCGGGCGGCGTTGACGATGCGCACCGAGGGTTTCACCTTGTGCAGCGCCTCGTCGCCGATCAGGCCGATCGTCTCGGGGGTCTTGGGCAGGTGGACGGTGATGAAGTCGGAGACCTCCAGCAGCTCGTCCAGGCTGAGCAGCTTCACGCCGATCTGGGCGGCGCGGGCGGGCTGCACATAGGGGTCGTAGGCGACGACCTTCATGCCGAAGGCGGCCATCCGCTGGGAGACCAGCACGCCGATGCGGCCGAGGCCGACCACGCCGAGGGTCTTCTCGCTCAGCTCGACACCGGTGTACTTGTTGCGCTTCCACTCCCCCGCCTTCAGCGCCGCGTTCGCCGGGGCGATGTTGCGGGCGGAGGCGATGAGCAGGCCGCAGGCCAGCTCGGCGGCGGTGACGATGTTGGAGGTCGGCGCGTTGACGACCATGACGCCGGCCTTGGTGGCGGCGGCGACGTCGACGTTGTCCAGGCCGACGCCGGCCCTGGCGACCACCCGCAGCCGGCGGGCGGCGGCGATGGCCTCGGCGTCCACCTTGGTGGCGCTGCGGATCAGGATGGCGTCCACGTCGGCGATGGCGGGGAGCAGCTCGGAGCGGTCGGCGCCGTTGCAGTGCCGGATCTCGAAGTCCGGGCCGAGCGCGTCCACCGTGGCGGGCGAGAGCTCTTCGGCGATGAGTACGACAGGCTTCTGGCTCACGTGGTCCTCACTTGTCCTGCGGGGGCGGCCGGTCCCGTGCGGCCGCTCCGGGGAGGGCGGGATGGCTTGCCGCGTGGAAGACGCACGACGCTGTGAGCCTGACGCGCTTGTTAAGGGAGTGTATCGGCGGTGCCACCGCGCGCCATCGCCGAATTGGCAGGATCACCCGCAAGGGTGCGTCGCTTCGTACAAAGGCCGCTCGGGCCTGCGCCTTCCCGCCGGCCGGGGCCCGCGGGAGGTATACGAAGCGACGCATCCGGCGCGGCGGTTACGCCTCTTCGTCCACCCAGCTCATCAGCTTGCGCAGCTTCTTGCCGGTGGTCTCCAGCAGGTGGTTCTCGTCGGCCTTCTTGTACTCGTTGTACCGCGGCAGGCCGGCGTTGTACTCGGCGATCCAGTTGTTGGCGAAGGAGCCGTCCTGGATCTCGGCGAGGATCTTCTTCATCTCCGCCTTGGTGCCCTCGTTGATGATCCGCGGGCCGGAGACGTAGTCGCCCCACTCGGCGGTCTCGGAGACCGACCAGCGCATCTTCTCCAGGCCGCCCTCGTACATCAGGTCGACGATCAGCTTCAGCTCGTGCAGGCACTCGAAGTAGGCGATCTCCGGCTGGTAGCCGGCCTCGACCAGGGTCTCGAAGCCCGCCTTGACCAGCGCGGAGGTGCCGCCGCAGAGCACGGCCTGCTCACCGAACAGGTCGGTCTCGGTCTCCTCGGTGAAGGTCGTCTTGATGACGCCCGCGCGGGTGCCGCCGATGCCCTTGGCGTAGGACAGCGCCAGCGCGAAGCCCTTGCCGGTGGCGTCCTGCTCGACGGCCGCGATGCACGGCACGCCGCGGCCCTCCTCGTACTGGCGGCGCACCAGGTGGCCGGGGCCCTTGGGGGCGACCATGCACACGTCCACACCGGCCGGCGGCTTGATGAAGCCGTAGCGGATGTTCAGGCCGTGCCCGAAGAAGATCGCGTCGCCGTCCTTGAGGTGGTCCTTGATGGACTCCTCGTAGACGCGGGCCTGGATCGGGTCCGGCACCAGGATCATGACGACGTCGGCCTCCTCGGCCGCCTCGGCGACCGACACCACGCGCAGGCCCTGCTCCTCGGCCTGCGCCTTGGACTTCGAGCCCTCGTGCAGGCCGACGCGCACGTCCACACCGGAGTCGCGCAGCGACAGCGCGTGGGCGTGGCCCTGGCTGCCGTAGCCGATGACCGCGACCTTGCGGCCCTGGATGATGGACAGGTCGGCGTCGTCGTCGTAGAACAGCTCGGCCACTTCGGGTCTCTCCTTGCTCGGGTTTGGTACGGCCCACCGTACGACGGGCGCACGGCGGGGGGTTGCCGGGTCTCGCTATGCGGATCGGTCGAGCGCGCGCAGCGAGCGGTCGGTGATGGAGCGGGCGCCGCGGCCGATGGCGATGGTGCCGGACTGCACCAGCTCCTTGATGCCGAAGGGCTCCAGCATCTTCAGCATGGCCTCCAGCTTGTCGGCGCCGCCGGTGGCCTCCACGGTGACGGCCTCGGGCGAGACGTCCACGGTCTTGGCCCGGAAGAGCTGGACGATCTCCACGATCTGCGAGCGCGTCTCGTTGTCGGCGCGCACCTTGACCAGCACCAGCTCGCGGGCGACGGCCGCGGTGGGATCGAGCTCGACGATCTTGAGCACGTTCACCAGCTTGTTGAGCTGCTTGGTCACCTGTTCCAGTGGCAGCTGGTCCACCACGTTGACCACGATGGTGATCCGGGAGATGTCGGGGTGCTCGGTGGTGCCGACGGCCAGGGAGTCGATGTTGAAGCCGCGGCGGGAGAAGAGCGCGGTGATCCGGGCGAGGACGCCGGGCTTGTTCTCCACCAGGACGGACAGGGTGTGCTTGGACATGGCGGGGGTTCCTCGGTCTGCCGTGCGGTCGGTCGTCGGGTCTGTCGCGGACTGGCCCTCCCGGGCTCAGTCGTCCTCGCCGTCGCCGAAGTCCGGGCGGACGTCGCGGGCGGCCATGATCTCGTCGTTGGAGGTGCCGGCGGCCACCATCGGCCAGACCATCGCGTCCTCGTGGACGATGAAGTCCACCACGACCGGCCGGTCGTTGATCGCGTTCGCCTTGGCGATCACCGCGTCGAGCTCGTCCGGGCTCTCGCAGCGCAGGCCCACGCAGCCCATCGCCTCCGCCAGCTTCACGAAGTCCGGCACCCGGGTGCCGCGGTTGCGGATCGACCCCACGCCCTGGGTGGAGCCGGGCACCGCGTCGGCGCCGTCGTGCAGCACCGTGTTGGAGAACCGCTCGCCGTAGAAGAGGTTCTGCCACTGGCGGACCATGCCCAGGGCGCCGTTGTTGATGATCGCGACCTTGATCGGGATGTTGTTCAGCGCGCAGGTGGTCAGTTCCTGGTTGGTCATCTGGAAGCAGCCGTCGCCGTCGATCGCCCACACCGTGGCGTCCGGCCGGCCCGCCTTGGCGCCCATCGCGGCCGGCACCGCGTAGCCCATGGTCCCGGCGCCGCCGGAGTTGAACCAGGTGCCCGGCTGCTCGTACTTGATGAACTGCGCGGCCCACATCTGGTGCTGGCCCACGCCCGCGGCGAACAGCGTGTTTTCCGGGGCGAGTTCGCCGATCCGCTCGATGACCTGCTGCGGGGCGAGGCTGCCGTCGGCCGGCAGGTCGTAGCCGAGCGGGTAGGTGTTGCGCCAGAAGCTCAGCTGCCGCCACCAGTCGGTGTAGTCGCCGCGGTGCCCGGCCTCGTGGTCGGCCTGCACGGCGACGATCAGGTCGGCCAGCACCTCGCGGGCGTCGCCGACGATCGGCACGTCGGCGATGCGGTTCTTGGAGATCTCCGCCGGGTCGATGTCGGCGTGCACCACCTTGGCCAGCGGCGCGAAGGTGTCCAGCCGGCCGGTGACCCGGTCGTCGAAGCGGGCGCCGAGCGCCACGATCAGGTCCGCCTTCTGCAGCGCGGTGACCGCCGAGACGTCGCCGTGCATGCCCGGCATGCCGACGTGCTGCGGGTGGCTGTCGGGGAAGGCGCCCAGCGCCATCAGGGTCGTCGTCACCGGGGCGCCGGTCAGCTCGGCGAGGATGCGCAGCTCGGCGGTGGCCCGGGCCTTGATCACCCCGCCGCCGACATAGAGGACCGGGCGGCGGGCCTCGTTGATCAGCCGGGCCGCCTCGCGGATCTGCTTGGCGTGCGGCTTGGTCACCGGGCGGTAGCCGGGCAGCTCCTGGTGCGGCGGCCAGGAGAACGTCGTCTCGTTCTGCAGCGCGTCCTTGGCGATGTCCACCAGGACCGGGCCCGGGCGGCCGGTGCTCGCGATGTGGAACGCCTCGGCGATCGTGCGCGGGATCTCGGCCGCGTCGGTGACCAGGAAGTTGTGCTTGGTGACCGGCATCGTGATGCCGCAGATGTCCGCCTCCTGGAAGGCGTCCGTGCCGATGGACTTCGAGGCGACCTGGCCGGTGATCGCCACGATCGGCACCGAGTCCATGTGGGCGTCGGCGATCGGCGTCACCAGGTTGGTGGCGCCCGGGCCCGAGGTCGCCATGCACACCCCGACCTTCCCGGTGGCCTGCGCGTAGCCGGTGGCGGCGTGGCCCGCGCCCTGCTCGTGCCGGACCAGGACGTGGCGCACCTTGGCGGAGTCCATCAGCGGGTCGTAGGCCGGCAGGATCGCGCCACCCGGGATGCCGAAGACGGTATCGGCGCCGACGGCCTCCAGCGAGCGGATGAGGGCCTGGGCGCCGGTCATGCGCTCGGCGGTGGCGGCGGGCGCCGTGCTGCGGGCCCGGCCTTGCGGATGGTGGGACCCGGTGGCCTGCTCGGTCATCTGCGTTCTCTTCTCTTCTCTCGAAGATGAGGGTTTTCTTTGGGTACCGGACAACAAAAAACCCCTCGTGCCGTCAGGCAAGCGAGGGGAGCGCGCCGGTGCGAGCGAGGAGTGGGCCTCGATCAGCCGACGCGCTTTCCAAGTACGAGGATTCGGGTGCGCATGGCCCGACCCTCCTCCCGCGCCTGGGCGAGTGTCAAGCCGGCGGGACGGGCGTCTCAGCATTCGAACGCCTCGGCAGGGGCGGCAGGGGGCGCGCGACGACCTGTTCGCGCCGGTGGTCCCGGGCCGGATCGCGGCCGTCCCGGCCGTCGCGGCTGTCGTATTCGGCCTGCCGCGGCACGGGGTAGCAGCCGCGGCCCAGCGAGCCGCGCAGCGGCTTCTCCTCCAGCGGCCCGGAGAAGGCCATGCCCAGGCCCGCCACGCAGCCCATCTCGCGCATCGCTAGCAGTTGCTCGGGCCGGTCGATGCCATCGGCGACGGTGCGGATGCCGAGGTCGGTGGCGATCCCGACCAGCCCGCGGGTGATCTTGTGCTGGCGGGTGGACTCCACCACTCCTTCGGTGAAGGCGCGGTCGAGCTTGATGACGTCCACCGGCAGCGTGCGCAGCACGCCCAGCGAGCCACCCGGCGAGCCGGGGCCGGCGGCGAAGCCGGCCAGGGCGATCCGCACCCCGAGGCGGCGCAGCCCGGCGAGCCGGTGCTCCAGCTCCTGCAGGGTCGCCTGCGGGTCGGCGCCGGCCACTTCGACGACCAGACAGCCGGGCGGCAGCTCGTGCCGCGCGAGCAGGTGCTCGATGCCGCGGGCGGGCGGGTCGCGGTGGAGCAGCCGGCGCAGCGGCAGCCGTACGGTGACGGGGACCCGGTGGCCGGCGCCGTAGCGCTGCGCCGCCTGCTCGACGGCCTGTTCGAGCAGCCACCACCCCATGTCTAAGCCGCGGTCGCGCTGCAGGTCGCCGTGGAGGAACTCGGCGGGGGTGAAGAGTATGCCCTGCGAGGAGCGCCAGCGGGCGCGGGCCTCCAGGCCGGTGACGCGGCCGCTGGACAGCTCGACGACGGGCTGGTGGAGCAGGGTGAACTCGCCGTCGTCCAGCGCCTTCCTGACCCGGCCGGCCAGCTCGTGCCGACGGACGGCGTCGGCCTGCAGTTGCGGGCTGTACAGCTCGACGCGGCCCTTGCCGGCCTGCTTGGCCCGGTACATCGCGAGGTCGGCGTGGCGCATGACATCGGCGGGGGTGCTGCCGGGCTCGGCGAAGGCGACGCCGATGCTGGCGCCGACCCGCACCTCGATGCCGTCCACCCGGTAGGGCTCGGACAGGGCCGCGCGCAGCCGCTCGGCGATGTCGCGGACCCGGGCCTCACCGCTCGGGGTGCCGGTGGGGCCGCTGCCGGGGGTGCCGCCCGGGTCGGTGCTCTGGGCGGAGGGGCCGGCCCCGGCCGGTTCGGCGGCGAGCCGGGCGCCGGAGCCGGGCGCGGGGCCCGCGGGGGCGGTGACGCACTCGGCGGGGCGGGGGTGCGGGATGGGGCCGGTGTCGGGGCCCGAGACGAGGGCGGCGAACTCGTCGCCGCCGAGCCGGGCGGCGATGTCGGTGGCCCGCAGGGTCTCGCGCAGCCGCCGGGCGGCCTGGACGAGCAGGTCGTCGCCTGCCTGGTGGCCCACCGTGTCGTTGACCTCCTTGAAGCCGTCGAGGTCGACGTAGAGCACGGCGGCTGTCTGGTCGCCGGAGCGGCGGCCGCCGACCGCGCGGCCGAGCCGGTCCAGGAACAGCGCGCGGTTGGGCAGGTCGGTAAGCGGGTCGTGCGAGGCGTTGTGCTGCAACTGGGCCTGCAGCCGCACCCGTTCGGTGATGTCGCGGCTGTTGAAGATCAGGCCGCCCTGGTAGCGGGTGACGCTGGACTCCACGGTGAGCCAGCCGGGGCGCTGCTCGGGCCGGCCGGCGGCCGCGGCGGGGCGGCCGGAGCGGATGCGGCACTCGATGCGGGTGGCCGGCTCGTCGGCGGGCTGGGCGGCCAGGAAGCGGCGCACCTCGTGCAGCACCCGGCCGAGGTCGTCGGGGTGGATGTGCGCGGCGAGCTCGGTGCCGATCATCTCGGCGGGGTCCCGCCCGTAGACCCCCTGGGCGGCGGGGCTGACGTAGCGCAGCACCCCGTTGGGCGCGGCGATCATGATGACGTCGCTGGAGCCCTGCACCAGGGAGCGGAAGTGGCTTTCCTTGTGGGCGAGTTCCTGGGTGAGTGCGATGTTGTCCAGCAGCATGATGCCCTGGCGGACGATGAGGGCGAGCACCACGGTGCAGCCGGTGGAGAGCACCACCCGGTCGCACCTCTGGCCGGTGATCACGGTGGACAGGATGCTCAACGTGCAGACGCCGGCGGCCAGGTACGGCGTCAGGGCGGTCAGCGAGGTGGCGACCCGGCGGGTGGCGGCCGAGCGGCGGGCGGGGTGCCGGCGCGGGTCGACCCAGGGCGCGTACGCCATCAGCAGGCTGGCGGCGAACCAGCCGGCGTCGAGCACCTGGCCCGAGCGGTAGTGGGCGCGCAGCAGCGGGGAGGTGAACAGCGCGTCGCACAGCACGGTGAGGGCGAGGGCGGCCAGCGCGGTGTTTACCGCCGCCCGGTTCACCCCCGAGCGCCGGAAGTGCAGCGCGAGCACCATGCTCACCAGCACGATGTCCAGCAGCGGGTAGGCGAGCGAGAGCGCGAGGCGGGCGGTGCTCGGTCCGTCGATGGCGGCGGTGCGGGCCAGCGCGAGGCTCCAGGACAAGGTGAGCAGCGAGCCGCCGATCAGCCAGGTGTCCAGCGCCAGGCAGACCCAACCGGCCCTGGTCACCGGCCGCTTGGCCAGCACCAGCAGCCCGATGATGGCCGGCGGGGCGAACAGCAGGAAGCAGAAGTCGGCGGCGGAGGTCTGCGGCACCGGGCGGTGCAGCACCACCTCGTACCATCCCCAGATGGCGTTGCCCAGGGCGGTCATCGAGGAGGAGAAGGCGAACAGCAGCCAGGCCAGGCGGTGCGGGCCGTCGGCCCCGCGGCCGTAGAGCAGGGCGGAGACGGCGGCGGCCGCGGCGGCCCCGGAGAGCCCGAAGTCGCCCATGAACAGCGCCACCTGCTCGCTGCCCCAGCCCAGCACGGCGCCCGTGGTGTAGCCGCCGCACAGCACGGCGAGCAGCACCTGGGGCAGCAGTCCGGTACGCCAGGCGGTGGTGGTGCGCACCGCCGGCACCGCTTCGCCGGTGCTCACGGTGTGCTCCGCCGGGCCGTGGTGCGCGGGTGCCGCGCCGCCCGGAGGTGCGTCCGGTCGGGCATCGCCGCTCACCCCCCTCACTCAAGTCGTCGTCGCCAACGCCGTGTCCGTGTCGTTCGGTCACAACGTGCCCCCGTATGCCGACGATACACCAGATTGGTCACTCTGGGACAGGGACTTTCTACTGTGCGTAACCATCTGGGGGCCGCCGGCCACCGCCCGCAGCCGGGGCGGAGCGGCGCCGTCAGCTCACGGCGACGGTGTTCTCCAGCGGTTCGCCTGCGGCGAACCGCCGCAACTGGGCCGCCACCAGGCGCTTTGCGCGCGGCAGGAAGGCCGAGGTGCTGCCCCCGACGTGCGGGCTGATGAGCACGCCGGGCGCGTGCCAGAGCGGGTGGCCGGCCGGCAGCGGCTCGGGGTCGGTGACGTCCAGGGCCGCGGTCAGCCGGCCCGATTCGGTCTCGGCGAGCAGCGCCTTGGTGTCCACCACCGGCCCGCGGGCGACGTTCACCAGCAGGGCGCCGTCCTTCAGGGCGGCCAGGAAGGCCGCGTTGACCAGGCCGCGGGTCTGCTCGGTGAGCGGCGTGGTGAGCACCACGACGTCGGCCGCGGGCAGCAGCCCCGGCAGGTCCGCCATGGCGTGCACCGGGCCGCGCGGCGACTGCCGGGCGCTGCGGGCGACCCGGTCCACCGCGCACTCGAAGGGGATCAGCCGCTCCTCGACCGCGGCGCCGATCGAGCCGTAGCCGACGATGAGCACCCGGCGGTCGGCGAGCGCAGGGTAGAAGCCGGAGTACCACTTCTCGTTGTCCTGGCCGCGCACGAAGCGGGGGATGCCGCGCAGCGCGGACAGGGTGAGGGTCAGGGCGAGTTCGGCGGTGCTGGCCTCGTGCACCCCGCGGGCGTTGCACACGCTGGTGCCGGGCGGCAGCTGGCCCAGGTGCGGCAGGATGTGGTCCACGCCGGCGCTGAGCGTCTGCACCACGCGCAGGTTGCGCATCCGCGGCAGCGGCCGGGGCCCCACGGTGAAGCCGCTCGCGTACGGGACGACGTAGAAGACCGCTTCCGCGGGGTCGCCGGGGAAGTCCTCGTCCCCGTCCCAGAACAGGTAGGCGAAGTCGTCGGGCAGTCCGTCGATGTCCTGCGGCGGCAGGGACAGCCACACCTGGGGCCGGCCGTCGGGTGCCTGCGGAGTGCTCGGGCCTGCTGCGCCGTGGTTTCGGGTCGTGTCGGTCATGGTCAGGAGGCTATGGCACAGTGGGGCGGCGCAAGGAGGTCGTGACGGGTGGAGCGCAGGACGGTCGGGGCGACGGCGCTCACGGTGGGTGCGGTGGGCCTGGGGTGCATGCCGATGAGCTGGGCGTACACCGCCTCCCGGCGGGACGGCGAGGAGTCGGTGCGCGCCGTGCACACCGCGCTGGACCACGGCGTGACCCTGCTGGACACCGCCGACATGTACGGCCCGTTCACCAACGAGCTGCTGCTGGGGCGGGTGTTGCGCGAGCGGCGCTCCGATGCCTTCGTCGCCACCAAGTGCGGGCTGCTCGTCGGCGAGCAGCACCTGGTCGCCAACGGCCGTCCCTCGTACGTGCGCAGGGCCTGCGACGCCTCACTGCGGCGGCTGCAGACCGAGGTGATCGACCTGTACCTGCTGCACCGGGTGGATCCCGAGGTGCCGGTGGAGGAGACCTGGGGCGCGATGGCCGAACTGGTCGCCGCGGGCAAGGTGCGGGCGCTGGGGATGTCCGCGGTGGGCGCGCACGGCGGGCGGCGCGGCCGGCACCGGTACGAGGAGACGCTGCGTCATCTGGCCCGCGCGCAGCAGGTGTTCCCGGTGGCGGCGGTGCAGGCGGAGCTGTCGGTGTGGGCGCGCGAGGCGCTGGCCGAGCTGCTGCCGTGGTGCGCGGCCAGAGGAGTGGGGTTCCTGGCGGCGATGCCGCTGGGCAGCGGGTACCTGACCGGCACCCTCACCCCGGGCCAGGGCTTCGAGCCGGACGACCCCCGGGCCCGGCACCCGCGCTTCACCGCCGAGATGATGGCCGCGAACCAGCCGGTGGTGGCGGGCCTGCGCCGGGTGGCCGCCCGCCACGGCGCGACGCCGGGGCAGGCGGCGCTGGCCTGGGCGCTGGCGCAGCACCCCAGCGTGGTGCCGGTGCCGGGCACGAAGACGGCCCGGTACGCCGCGGAGAACGCGGGCGCGGCGCGGTTGCGCCTGACCCCGGCCGACCTGGCGGAGATCTCGGCGCTGCCGCAGGGGCGCGGCTCCTGGGACTGACCGCGCTGCGGATCCCCGGTGTGGTGTGCTTGGCTGGGACGGGGGCACGGCCACGGTGCGGGAGTTGACGGTGAGGAAAGACATCGGGACCGTACGCAGGGTACGGACACCGGCGCGGGTGCGCGGCCTGCTGACGGCGGGCGCGGCGGCGGCCGTCCTGGTGAGCGGGTGCTCCTCGGGCACCTCCCCGCTGGTGCCCCGCACCACCCCGCCCTCGCCGCCCGCGCACACCACCGCGAGCGCCGCCCCGGCCAGTCCCTCCCCTTCGGCCGCGCCGGCCAAGGGCACCGCCAAGGTCACCGGCACGGTGGCGAGCGGCCTGAACTCGCCCTGGGGGCTGGTCCAGCTGCCCGACGGCAGCCTCCTGGTCGGCTCGCGCAACACCGGCACGATCTCGCGCGTCGACCCCGGCAAGCACACCGTGGCCAGGGTGGGCATCGTGCCCGGCGTCAGCCACACCCGGGGCGGCGAGAACGGCCTGCTGGGCCTGGCCCTGTCCCCCGACTTCGGCGCCGACCACACCCTGTACGCCTACTTCTCCACCGACTCCGACAACCGCGTCGCGAGCCTGCTCTACGACCCCTCGAAGCCGGCCGGCGAGCAGCTGGGCGCACCCGACACGATCCTGCGCGGCATCCCCACCGGGACCCTGCACAACGGCGGCCGGATCGCCTTCGGCCCGGACGGCGACCTGTACGCGGGCACCGGCGAGACCGGGCAGCGGCAGCTGGCGCAGGACATGTCCTCGCTCGGCGGCAAGATCCTGCGGATGACGCCGGACGGACAGCCGCCCGCGGACAACCCGGTGCACGGCTCGCTGGTCTACTCCCCCGGCCACCGCAATGTGCAGGGCCTGGCCTGGGACAGCGCCGGGCGGCTGTGGGCCTCGGAGTTCGGCCAGGACACCTGGGACGAGCTCAACCTGATCACACCGGGCGGCAACTACGGCTGGCCGACCGTCGAGGGCATCGCGCACCACCCGGGCTTCATCGACCCGGTCGAGCAGTGGCACCCCGACGCGGCCTCCCCCAGCGGCATCGCCTACGCGGCCGGCTGCATCTGGATGGCCTCGCTCCACGGCGAGCAGCTGTGGCGCATCCCGCTGGACGGCGCCAAGCCGGACGCGGCCCCGCAGGCGTTCCTCACCCACACCTACGGGCGACTGCGCACGGTGGTCGCGATCGACGACCACACCCTGCTGCTGACCACGAGCAACACCGACGATCGCGGCACCCCGCACAAGGGCGACGACCGCATCCTGCGGGTCGCCGTCAGCTGAGCCGCCCGCCCGGAACGCCCGCCGGAAACCCGGAAGTCCCGCCGGACCTTCGCCGGTGGTCGCCGGGGGACGTCTGCGGCCGTCTGCGGCCGTCTGCGGCCGTTCTCAGGCGGCTCAGCCCTCCGTGGCGACCAGCCGCAGCCGGTGGGCCAGCGCGGCGGCCTCGGTGCGGGTGGCGACCTGGAGCTTGGCGAGGATGTTCGAGACGTGGACGCTGGCCGTCTTCGGCGAGATGAACAGCTCCTCGGCGATCTGCCGGTTGGTGCGGCCCCGCGCCACCAGGTGCAGGACGTCCTTCTCACGGGCGGTCAGGTGCCAGGAGGCCGCGGGGTCCTCACCGGGGCCGGCCGCCGGGCCGGGCAGCAGCCGCGCCCGCTGGGCGACCTCGGCGACCGCGTCGGCGAGCGGCACCGCGCCGCTGCGGGTGGCCGCCTCCAGGGCCAGGCAGAACAGCCGCCCGGCGCTCTCGCGCACGTCCGGGCCGCCTCCCGCGGCCAGCAGCGCCTCCGCCCGCCGGGAGCGGATCTCGGCCAGCTGCAGCGGGCGCTCCTGCCCGGCGAAGGCCGTCTCGGCGGCCGCCCACAGCTGCGGGTCGCCGCCGGCCAGCGCGGCCTCGATCCAGCGGGCGTAGGCCTCGGTGAGGGCGGTGGGGCGGTCCAGGTCCGGCAGCACGGCGGCGACCGCGTCGGGGTCGACACGGGTGCCCAGCTCCAGGATCGGCCAGGCGTAGCGGGTGGTGCCCGGCGGGAAGCCCTCGGCGAGCGCGCCGTGCAGCTGCTCGCGGGCCTGCTCGGGGCGGTGCCGGCCGAGCGCGATGCGCAGTCCCAGCATCCGCAGGGGTATCCAGTGCTGCGGCTGGGTGTCGTGGCGCAGCGCCTCGGCGGCCGCGCCGTGGTGGGCTTCGGCGGCGTCCAGGTCGCCGGTGCCCACGGCGAGCAGGCCGAGTTGGAGGTGCACCCCGGCCCGCAGGAAGGGGCCGTCCACCGCCCGCAGCGCCTCGCCGGCCGGCTGGGCGGCCTCCTCGAAGCGGCCCATGGCGATCAGGGACTCCGCCTCGTTGGTGAGCAGCCAGGCGCGGGTGGCGTCGGAGACCTGGGTGCCGATCAGGCTCAGGCCGGTGCGGGCGGTCGCCACCGCCTCCACCGAGCGCCCGGCGCCCTCCAGGACGGACGCCAGGTTGCCGTGGACGCGGGCGGTCAGGCCGGGCATCCGCTGGTCGGCGACGATCCGGCGGACCTCTTCGATCCCGGCGATGCCGCCCTCGATGTCGCCGTTGTCGGCCTGGAGGATGCCGAGGGTGAGGCGCGCGTGCAGTTCGGTGTCGCGCGAGCCGCTGCGGCGGGCCAGTTCCACGGCGTGCCGGGCGGTGGTGATGCCCTCGGTGCCGGACTTGTGGATCATGATCCAGCCGGCCACGTGGGCGAGCACCTCGGCGTGCGCGGCGGAAGGCGGCAGGCCGCGGACGAGTTCGCGGGAGCGGGCCACCTCCTCCCAGCCGTCGCCGCGGCCGAGGTCCTCCACCAGCCGGGAGCGCAGCGACCAGAACCAGGCGGCACGCAACGGGTCGCCGCCGCCCTCGCGTTCGAGCAGCCGCAGCGCGCGGCGGGTGATGGTGAAGGCCCGCTCGCGCTCGCCGCCGAGCCGGGCGGCCACCGCGATCTCGGCGAGCAGGTCGAGGAAGACCAGCGGGGTGTCGGGGTCGCGCGCGGGGCACGGGTCCGGGGCGTCGGGGCCGCGGTCGTCCGCGGGGGTGTCGGGGCAGTACGCCTCGACGTGGTCGGCGGCGCGCAGGGCGGCGAGCACTTCCGGTGAGGCGTCGTCCCACAGTTCGAGGGCGCGCTCCAGCATCCGGTACTGCTCGGCGTAGGCGTGGCGGTCGCGGGCCTCGGCGGCGGCGCGCAGCACGGCGGGCAGCGCCTTCTGCGGGTCGTGGGCGGCGTACCAGTAGCTGGCCAGGCGGGCGGCGCGCTCGTCGGCGCGCACCAGCGTGGGATCGGCCTCGATCGCCTCGGCGTAGCGGCGGTTGATCCGGCTGCGCTCGCCGGGCAGCAGGTCGTCGCCGACGGCCTCGCGAACCAGGGAGTGCCGGAAACGGTAGCCGTCGCCGCTGCCGGAGGGCAGCAGGATGTTGGCGCCGACGGCGGTGCGCAGCGCGTCGAGCAGGTCGTCCTCGGCGAGCCCGGTGATCTTCTCCAGCAGCCGGTACTCCACGGTGTTGCCGCCCTCGGCGACGAACTTCGCGACGCGCTGGGCCGGCTCGGAGAGCGCCTCGACCCGCACCAGCAGCAGGTCGCGCAGCGAGTCGCTGATGGCGGTCGGGCAGCCGCCGCGGTAGCTGCAGGCCAGCTCCTCGACGAAGAAGGGGTTGCCGTCGGAGCGGGCGAACACCTCGTCCACCCGGGCCTCGTCGGGCGGCCCGGACAGGATCGAGGCGAGCTGGCGGCGCACCTCGTCGCGGGTGAAGCGGGCCAGCTCCACCCGCTCCACGGTGCGCAGCCGGTCGGTCTCGGCGAGGAAGGGGCGCAAGGGGTGGCGGCGGTGGATGTCGTCGCTGCGGTAGGTGGCCGCGACCACCACCCGGCACCGCTGGAGCGAGCGGAACAGGTAGGACAGCAGCTCGCGGGTGGAGCGGTCGGCCCAGTGCAGGTCCTCCACGACGACGACCAGGGTGCGCTCGGCGCCCAGCCGCTCCAGCATGCGGGCGGTCAGCTCGAACAGCCGCACCCGGCCGTCCTCGTCGTGCACCCCGCGGTGGGCGGCGGTGCCGGGGCCCAGCTCGGGCAGCAGGCGGGCGAGTTCGGCCTCCTGGCCCGCCACCGCCGCGGTCAGCTCGGCGCCGAGCTTGCGGTACAGGTGCCGCAGCGCGGTGGAGACCGGCGCGAACGGAAGGCCGTCCGCGCCGATCTCCACGCAGCCGCCCACGGCGACGACGGCCCCCGTCGTGCGCGCCGCCGCCAGGAACTCCTCGACCAGGCGGGTTTTGCCGATCCCCGCCTCGCCGCCGATGAGCACGGCCTGCGGCTCGCAGCCGTCGGCCGCGGCCAGGACGGCGGACAGCTTCCTCAGCTCGGCGCCGCGGCCGATGAACTCCGGGCTGAGGCTCTGCGTCTGCACGCTGCCGAGCATGGCACGCCCGGGGCGCGGCGCGACAGCGATTACCGGCGCGGTCACGCCGCGCCCCGCGGGCGCGGGTGCGCCCGGCCGAGCAGACCGGCGCGCCGGGGCCGGGACGGCGCGGCGGCCTCGAAAGCGGGGGCAGCAGGGGCAGCCTCGGACGCGGGGGAAGGCGCAGATGCCGGGGAGGCCGGGGAAGGGGCCTCCCCGGCGTCCGTGCGCTCCGCGGCCCGCACCCGCCGCGCCCCGGCACGGGACCCGCGCGCGGCGGCCTGGGCGTCGCGGGCCAGCCGCCAGCCGGCGGCGCGGCGCTGCAGCTCGGCCCGGCGCAACTCATCCATCTCATGGGCGAACATCACGGTTACTCCCTGGGAAGTCATCGTTTTCCGATGACCCAAGGCTCGTTTCCCAGGGGGGTGATCCGCATCGGGCACCTTCCCGAACTTCCGCACCCCGCAAGCAGCCCGGGGCCGCCTAAGGCACCGCGACCGGCGCTCTGAGGGGGCCTTAGACGCCCTCGCCGGAACGGGGTACCGGCCCCAGACCGGCCCCAGACCGGCCTCAGACCGGCACCGCCCGGTCGGCCGGGTCCTCAGGCGTGCCGGTCGCGGCCGGCCGCCGGGCGCCCGCGAGCAGGTCCAGGGCCGGGTCGAGCGGGGGCGGCGCGGGCAGGGCCGGGCGCGGCGCCTCGATGCTCAGCCGCGGCAGCCTGCGCTCCAGCCAGCCCGGCAGCCACCAGTTGGCGGGGCCGAGCAGGTGCATCAGGGCGGGCACCAGCAGGGTGCGCAGCACGAAGGCGTCCAGCGCGACCGCCGAGGCCAGCCCGATGCCGAACATCGCGATGACCCGGTCGCCGCTGAGCACGAAGGCGAGGAAGACCGCGATCATGATCACCGCGGCGGAGTTGATCACCCGGCTGGTCTCGGCGAGCCCGACCCGTACCGCCCGGCAGTTGTCACCGGTCGCGCGCCACTCCTCGTACATCCGGCTGACCAGGAAGACCTGGTAGTCCATCGAGAGCCCGAAGAGCACCGAGACCATGATCACCGGCAGGAAGGGCTCGATCGGGCCGGCCCGGCCCAGCCCCAGCCACTCGCTGCCCCAGCCCCACTGGAAGATCGCCGTCACCACCCCGAAGGAGGAGGCGACGGCGGCGATGTTCATCACGGCGGCCTTGACCGGCACACCGATCGAGCGGAAGGCGAGCAGCAGCAGGACGCAGCCGAGCCCGACCACGCAGCCGACGAAGAGGGGGAGCTTGCCGACCACCACGCCGGCGAAGTCGTCGTAGCTGGCCGTGGCGCCGCCGACGTACACCTTCAGGCCGGTGCCGTGCTCGGCGGCCGGCAGCACCTGGTCGCGCAGGGTGCGCACCAGCGCGGAGGTGGCGGTGGACTGCGGCGAGCTGTCGGGGACGACGGTGACGACGCCGGTGGTGCGGGAGGGGTCGAAGGCGGCGGCGCTGACCGAGGCGACGCCGGGGGTGTGCCGCAGCGTCCGCGGAAGGTCGTCCAGGGCGACCACCGCGCGGGCCCCGGAGGTGCTGGCGACCAGGGTGAGCGGGCCGTTGGTACCGGGCCCGAAGCCCTGGGCGACCAGGTCGTACGCCTTGCGGGTGGTCGATCCCGCGGGGTCGTTGCCCTGGTCGGCGGTGCCGAGGTGCAGGGCGAAGGTGGGCAGGGCGAGCACGAGCATCACGGCGGCGGCGAGCCCGGCGAGCACCCGGGGGTGGCGTTCGACGAAGGCGGACCAGCGGGCGGCGGCCCCGTGCGGGGGCGCGGCCTGCGGCCCGCCGTCCGCCCGCACCGGCGGCTCCTCGCCCGCCGCGAGCGCCCGCCGCTCCCGGCGGGACAGGGCGCGCATGCCGATCAGGCCGAGCAGGGCGGGCAGCAGCGTCACCGCGGCGGCGACCGTGAGCAGCACGGTGAGCGCGGAGGCGACGGCCACCCCGTTGAGGAAGTCCAGCCGCAGGATCAGCATGCCGAGCAGGGCCGTGCACACCGTGCCGCCGGCGAAGACCACCGCTCTGCCGGTGGTGGCCACGGCCTGCTCGGCGGCCGCGGCGACGGACAGGCCCGCCTTGAGGCCCCTGCGGTGCCGGGTGACGAGGAAGAGCGCGTAGTCGATGCCGACACCGAGGCCGATGAGCATGCCGAGCATGGGCGCGAAGTCGGCCACGGTCATGCCGTGGCCGAGCAGCACCGTGCCCATGTAGGCGGTGCCGCAGCCCATCAGGGCGGTGGCGATGGGCAGCAGCATGGCGGCGAAGGAGCCGAAGGCGACCAGCAGCACCACGGCGGCCACCGCGACCCCGACGGCCTCCGACAGATGGGCGCCGGCCGACTCGGTGCTGCCGACGGCGGCGCCGCCCAACTCGACCTCCAGGCCCGGGCGGTCGGCGGCCTTCGCGGTGTCCACCAGGGCCTGGGCCTGGGCGCGGCCGATGCTGTCGGCGTCGGTGGCGTAGTCGACGGTGGCGTACGCGGTACGGCCGTCCCGGCTGACCTGGTCCGCGCCCGCGGCGCCGTAGGGCCCGGTCACGGAGGTGACGCCGGGCAGGGTGCGGGCGTGGTCGAGGACGCGGGCCATGTCCTGCTCGACGGCGGCCGCCCGCACGCTGCCGTGCGCGGTGTGCCAGACGATCGTCTCGGAGTCGCCGGCCTGGCCGGGGAACGCCTCCTGCAGCAGCGCGGCGGCGCGGCCGGACTCGGTGTGCGGGGCGTCGTACCGGTGCGAGTAGGACGACCCGGCGGCGGCCGCGGCGGCGGTCAGGCCCAGCAGCACAGCCACCCACAGGAGGACGACGGTGAGGCGGCGGTGCAGACACCACCTGGCGAGTACGGCCATTCCGCGGGAACCCCTGTGCTAGACGTCCCCGACACTCTGCCAGGAGAAAGTGATCCTTTGCCGCTTTCGTGCTTCTCCTCACAAGTGTCCGGAAAAGATAAGGAGCGGCACCCCGCGAAGGGTGCCGCTCCTTGGATTCCCTGCCTTCGGCGGGATCTGGCGCCGGGTCAGCCCTGCAGCTTCTCCAGCACCAGCTCGCGGACCCGCTTGGCGTCGGCCTGGCCGCGGGTGAGCTTCATCACCGCGCCGATCAGGGCGCCGGCCGCGGCCAGGTTGCCGCCGCGGATCTTGTCGGCGACCGCCGCGTTGTCCGCGATGGCCTGGTCGACGGCCGCGTTCAGCGCGCCCTCGTCGGAGACGACCTTCAGGCCGCGCTTCTCCACCACCCGGTCGGGGTCGCCCTCGCCGGCCAGCACGCCCTCGATGACCTGCCGGGCGAGCTTGTCGTTGAGCTCGCCGGCCGCCACCAGCGCGGAGATCCGGGCCACCTGCTGCGGGGTGATCGCCACCTCGGACAGCTCCACCCCGGCCTCGTTGGCGTGCCGGGCCAGCTCGCCCATCCACCACTTGCGGGCCGAGGCGGCGTCCGCGCCGGCGTCGATGGTGGCCGTGATCAGGTCGATGGCACCGGCGTTGAGGGCGGACTGCATCTCGAAGTCGGAGATGCCCCACTCCTTCTTCAGCCGCTCCCGGCGGGCCAGCGGCAGCTCGGGCAGCGAGCCGCGCAGCTCCTCCACCCACTCCCGCGGCGGGGCGATCGGCACCAGGTCGGGCTCGGGGAAGTACCGGTAGTCCTCGGCCTCCTCCTTGATCCGGCCGGAGGTGGTGGAGCCGTCCTCCTCGTGGAAGTGCCGGGTCTCCTGCACGATGGTGCCGCCCGAGGAGAGCACGGCGGCGTGCCGCTGGATCTCGAACCGGGCCGCGCGCTCCACGCTGCGCAGGGAGTTGACGTTCTTGGTCTCGCTGCGGGTGCCGAACTTCTTCTCCCCCAGCGGGCGCAGCGACAGGTTGACGTCGCAGCGCAGCTGGCCCATCTCCATCCGGGCCTCGGAGACCCCGAGCGCGCGGATCAGCTCGCGCAGCTCGGCGACGTACGCCCGGGCCACCTCGGGGGCGCGCGCGCCCGCGCCCTCGATCGGCTTGGTGACGATCTCGATCAGCGGGATGCCGGCCCGGTTGTAGTCCAGCAGCGAGTGCGAGGCGCCGTGGATGCGGCCGGTGGCACCGCCGATGTGGGTGGACTTGCCGGTGTCCTCCTCCATGTGGGCGCGCTCGATGTGCACCCGGAAGACCTCGCCGTCCTCCAACTGGACGTCCAGGTAGCCGTTGTACGCGATCGGCTCGTCGTACTGCGAGGTCTGGAAGTTCTTCGGCATGTCCGGGTAGAAGTAGTTCTTCCGGGCGAACCGGCACCACTGCGCGATCTCGCAGTTGAGCGCCAGACCGATCCTGATCGCGGACTCCACGCCGCTCTCGTTGACCACCGGCAGTGCGCCGGGCAGGCCGAGGCAGGTCGGGCAGGTCTGCGAGTTGGGCTCGGCGCCCAGCGCGGTGGAGCAGCCGCAGAACATCTTGGTCCTGGTGCCGAGCTCGACGTGGACCTCCAGGCCCATCACCGGGTCGTACGACGCCAGCGCGTCCTCGTAGGACAGCAGATCCGTGACGGTCACTTTTCGCTCTACCTCTTCGTCTCCGGCCGGTCAGCCGCTGAGGCTGTCGTCGTTGGCCCTGCGCAGCTCGCGGACGAGCAGCACGATGCCGGTGGTCACCACGGCGGCCCGCAGCAGGGCGTCGACCAGCTGCAGCGTGTCGTCCTCGGCGCGGGCGGCGCGGACCTTCTTCACGGCGGTGAAGCCGCTGAACAGCGAGGTGCCGATGGACAGGTACGTGCCGCCCTTGCCCTTGCCGCTCTTCTCGCCCTTGTCCGTGGTCTTCGCGGTGGACTTCTTGTCGGTGGTCACAGCTGCGGTGCCTCCTCGAGCAGCGGATGGCCCCACTTCGCAACGAAGGCGGCCTCGACGGCGGCGCCGACCCGGTAGAGCCGGTCGTCCTTGAGCGCGGGCGCGATGATCTGCAGGCCCACCGGGAGACCATCCTCCGGTGCCAGTCCGCAGGGCAGCGACATCGCCGCGTTGCCCGCCAGGTTGACCGGGATGGTGCACAGGTCGGCCAGGTACATCGCCAGCGGGTCGTCCACCCGCTCGCCGATCGGGAATGCCGTGGTCGGCGTGGTGGGCGAGACCACGACGTCGACCTGCTCGAAGGCCCGCTCGAAGTCGCGCGCGATCAGGGTGCGGACCTTCTGCGCCGAGCCGTAGTACGCGTCGTAGTAGCCGGAGCTGAGCGCGTAGGTGCCCAGGATGATCCGGCGCTTGACCTCCGGGCCGAAGCCGGCCTCGCGGGTGAGCGCGGTGACCTCCTCGGCGGAGTGGCTGCCGTCGTCGCCGACCCGCAGCCCGTAGCGCATCGCGTCGAAGCGGGCCAGGTTGCTGGAGCACTCCGAGGGCGCGATCAGGTAGTAGGCGGCCAGCGCGTAGGTGAACGACGGGCAGGACAGCTCCACGACCTCGGCGCCCAGACCGCGCAGCAGCTCCACCGACTCGTTGAACCGCTCGACGACGCCGGCCTGGTAGCCCTCGCCGCCGAGCTCCTTGACCACGCCGACCCGCAGGCCCGCCACGTCGCCGCTGCGGGCGGCCTCGACCACGGGGGGCACGGGGGCGTCGATGGAGGTGGAGTCCATCGGGTCGTGCCCGGCGATCACCTCGTGCAGCAGCGCGGCGTCCAGCACGGTGCGCGCGCAGGGCCCGCCCTGGTCGAGCGAGGAGGAGAAGGCGACCATGCCGTAGCGCGAGACCCCGCCGTAGGTGGGCTTCACACCGACGGTGCCGGTGACCGCGGCGGGCTGCCGGATCGAGCCGCCGGTGTCGGTGCCGATCGCGAGCGGCGCCTGGTAGGAGGCCAGGGCCGCGGCCGAGCCGCCGCCGGAGCCGCCGGGCACGCGGGTGAGGTCCCACGGGTTGCCGGTCGGGCCGTAGGCGCTGTTCTCGGTGGAGGAGCCCATCGCGAACTCGTCCATGTTGGTCTTGCCGAGGATCACCACGTCGGCGTCCTTCAGCCGCTTGGTGACGGTGGCGTCGTACGGCGGGATCCAGCCCTCGAGGATCTTCGAGCCCACGGTGGTGGGCACGCCCTCGGTGGTGAAGATGTCCTTCAGCGCCAGCGGCACGCCGGCCAGCGGGCCGAGCGGCTCGCCCGCCGCCCGCTTGGCGTCCACCGCGCGGGCCTGCGCGAGGGCGCCCTCGCGGTCCACGTGCAGGTAGGCGTGGACCTTCTCGTCCACGGCCTCGATCCGGGCCAGGTGCGCCTCGGCGACCTCGACGGCGGTCAGCTCGCCGGAGGCGATGCGGGCCGCGGTCTCGGCCGCGGTCAGCCGGATGATGTCGGTCACGGCGGTCACGCCTCCTCGCCCAGGATCTGCGGCACCTTGAAACGCTGCTGCTCCTGCGCGGGCGCGCCGGAAAGGGCCTGCTGCGCGGTCAGCGACGGCCGGACGGTGTCCTGGCGCATCACATTGGTCAGGGGCAGCGGGTGGGAGGTCGGCGGGACGTCCTCGCCGGCCACCTCGGATACGCGGGCTACGGCGCCGATGATGTCGTCGAGCTGTCCGGCGAAGTGGTCGAGCTCTTCGCCGGACAGCTCCAGACGTGCCAGCCGGCCGAGGTGGGCGACCTCCTCGCGCGTGATGCCAGGCATGCAGCGATCCTTTTTGAGGGGGTGGGTGTTTCCGTGATCCCCAATCCTACGGGCCCGCGCACCCCCGGCGTCGCGACGGCCCCTCCCGCGGAGGCGCGCGGAGGCCCGCGGGGGTCCTACAGGTTGGGGACCTGGGAGCCCCGCAGGTCCAGGGCGGCGGTGGGGCGGGCCTGGCGGGCGCGCAGCCACGCGGTGGCCTCGTCGGCGGGCATCGCGGCGGCGACCAGCCAGCCCTGGACGGCGTCGCAGTGCAGGTCCCGCAGCCGCTCCCACGTCTCGTCGTCCTCGACGCCCTCCGCGACGACCAGCAGGCCGAGCGAATGGGCGAGGTCGATGGTGCAGCGGACGATCTCGGCGTCCTCGGCGTCGGCGATCAGCCGGGCGACGAAGGAGCGGTCGATCTTCAGCTCGCTGACCGGCAGCCGCCGCAGGTGCACCAGGGAGGAGTAGCCGGTGCCGAAGTCGTCCAGCGACATCTTCACGCCGTGGCCGGTGAGCCCGTTGAGCGTGTCGGCGGCCCGCTGCGGGTCCTCCAGCAGCACGTGCTCGGTGATCTCCAGTTGCAGGGCGCCGGGCGGCACCTGGTGCCGGGCCAGCCGCGCGGCGACCGCGCCGGCGAACCCGGGGCTGTGCACGTCCCGCGGCGAGATGTTGACCGCGACCGGTGCGAACAGGCCCATCCGCCGCCAGCGGGCGATCTGCGCCAGCGCGGTGTCCAGCACGTATTCGGTAAGGCGCGGCATCAGGCCGGAGGTCTCGGCGATGTGGATGAACTCCTCCGGGCTGACCCGGCCCCGCTCCGGGTGCACCCAGCGGACCAGGGCCTCCAGGCCGGCCACCTCGCCGTCGAAGCGCACCTTGGGCTGGTAGTGGAGCTGGACCTCGCCGGAGTCCAGCGCCCGGCGCAAGTCGCCCAGCAGCCCGAGCCGGTCGGGGGTGTTGGCGTCGCGCCGGGCCTCGTAGACCTCGGCGCCGCTACGGTCCCGCTTGGCCTGGTACATCGCCACGTCGGCCCGGCGCAGCAGCCCCTCGGCGTCGCAGGCGTGCTCGGGGTAGACACTGACGCCGGCGCTCGCCTCCAGCACCAGCGTCATCCCGTCCAGGTCCAGCGGGGAGCCGAGAGCGGCGACCAGGCCGCGGGCCACCCGCTGGGCGCGGGTCACGGAGTCGCAGGCGGGCAGCAGCACCGCGAACTCGTCGCCGCCGAGCCGGGCCGCCTCGGCGCCGCGCGGCAGGGCCAGCCGCAGCCGCTCGGCGATCTGCAGCAGCAGCCGGTCGCCGGCGAGGTGGCCGAGGGTGTCGTTGACCGAGCGGAACTTGTCCAGGTCGATGAGGATCAGCCCGACCTTGGCGTCGTCCTCCTCGCCCGCGGTGTCGATCGCGGCCCAGGCGCGCTCCAGCAGCCACTGGCGGTTGGGCAGGCCGGTGAGCGGGTCGCGCAGCTGCTCCTCGGCGCGGGCGTGGGCGATCCACAGCGTGGAGTCCAGGGCGATCAGCGGCACCGCGAACAGCGGCAGCACGGCCGGCTCGTGGCAGGCGACGACGAGGATCAGCGGCGAGATGCCGAGCAGTGCGACGCCCACCATGCCCTGCCGGGCCAGCGCGATCCGGGCCACGGTGGGCAGCCCGCCGCGGGGGGCGTGGACGGCCCACAGCAGGATGCGGGTGACGGCCAGGTAGGCCAGCGCGGTGACGACGACAGCGGGCAGCGCGGTCCACGACCAGTTGTCGGGCACCCAGGGCCGCTCCACGGAGGGGTGGTGGCCGAACAGGCCGAGCGTCCCGGCGGCGGCGCCGATCCCGAGGATGTCCACGGCGCCGTGCAGCAGCGCCTGCCGCCAGCGGTGCCGGCGGGCGGCGCCGACCAGCACCACCACGGCGAGGCTGACCAGCACGGCGGGCACCCAGCCGGCGAGCATCTGCACCGCAAGCACGAGGGCGGCACCGGAACCGGTACCGCCCCACCATCGGTCGCGCCCCATCGCCACCAAGTGCCCGACCACGATCCCGGTGAGCACCGCCAGCGCCCAGCCGAGGGTGCCGCCGGGGAAGAGCGCGTGTCCGTCGGAGAGCGCGTCGAGCAGACCGAGGACGAGGGCGGCCGCCGCGGCCGGCGGCACCAGCCAGCGCACGACCCGGGCGGGAGGAGCGGGCAGGAGGCGCAGCACCGCGCCGGGCGGCGCGCCCCCGGCGCTCTGCGTGGGTTCCATGCCCGTTCCCTCTCCCAGCGTGGTCGTACGCACAGGTGCGCCGCGCCGGTCGGCCCGGCGATCCCCGCCCGGCCACTGCAATGTTGGTGCCCCGACAGGAGCGCCCCTCAACAGTAGGCCGCGCGGCGCCGCCGCGGGCACCGATCGGCTGCCATTGCCCGAATGCGAACGGGGAGTTCCTCACCGGAACGAGGGATGCGGATATCGGCCGATCGAGTGACATCCTGGGGTAGTTCAGTCCTCCGCGGGCGCAGTTTCCGGTGGATTCACCGAAGCTTCACGCGCCGCTTCGGGGCCCTGCTCCAGCAGCACCGCGAACCCCTCCTCGTCCAGGATCGGCACCTTGAGCTGCACGGCCTTGTCGTACTTGGAGCCGGGGTTGTCGCCGACGACCACGAAGTCGGTCTTCTTCGACACCGAACCGGTCACTTTCGCACCTCGGCTGCCCAGCGCCTCCTTTGCGCCATCCCGGGTATGCCCGGTGAGTGTCCCGGTCACCACGACGGTGAGCCCTTCGAGCGGGCGCGGGCCCTCGTCGCCGCCGGGCTCGGTGAAGGAGACGCCGGCCTCCTGCCACTTGCGGACGATCTCGCGGTGCCAGTCCTCGGTGAACCACTGCACGACGGAGGCGGCGATCGTGGGCCCCACGCCCTCGACGGCGGCGAGCTGCTCCTCCTCGGCGGCCATGATCCGCTCCAGGCTGCGGAACTCGCGGGCCAGCGCGGCCGCGGCGACCGGGCCGACGTGCCGGATCGACAGACCGGTCAGGAACCGGGACAGCGGGCGGTCCTTGGCGGCGGCGATGTTGTCGAGCATGGCCAGCGCGTTCTTCTTCGCCTCGCCCTTCTGGGTGGCGAAGAAGGTGACGGTCTTCTCCTCGCCGGTCTCCGGGTCCCGCTTGGGCAGGCCGCTGTCCTGGTCGAGCACGTAGGAGCGGATGGGCAGCAGGCGGTCGATGTCCAGGCCGAACAGGTCGCCCTCGTCCTTCAGCGGCGGCTCGCCCTCGATCGGCTGGGTGAGCGCGGTGGCCGCCACGTATCCCAGCGCCTCGATGTCCAGCGCGCGGCGGCTTGCGAGGTAGAAGATCCGCTCGCGCAACTGGGCCGGGCAGTAGCGGGCGTTGGGGCACCGCAGGTCGATGTCGCCCTCCTTCATCGGCTGCAGCGCGGTGCCGCACTCGGGGCACTCGGCGGGCATCGCGAACTCGCGCTCACTGCCGTCGCGCAGGTCCGCGACCGGGCCGAGGATCTCGGGGATGACGTCCCCGGCCTTGCGCAGCACCACGGTGTCGCCGATCAGGACGCCCTTCTTCTTGACGACCTCCTGGTTGTGCAGGGTGGCGAACTCGACCTCGGAGCCGGCCACGGTGACCGGCTCGACCACCGCGTACGGGGTGACGCGGCCGGTGCGGCCGACGCCCACCCGGATGTCCACCAGCTTGGTGTTGACCTCCTCCGGGGCGTACTTCCAGGCGATCGCCCAGCGCGGGGCCCGGGAGGTGGAGCCGAGCCGGCCCTGCAGCGGGATCTCGTCCACCTTGACGACGACGCCGTCGATCTCGTGCTCCACGTCGTGCCGGTGCTCGCCGTAGTAGGCGATGAAGTCGGCGACGCCGGCCATGGAGTCGACCACCTTGGCGTGCGTGGTGGTGGGCAGGCCCCACTCGCGCAGCAGCTCGTAGGCGTGCGACTGGCGGTCGATGGCGAAGCCCTCGCGGGCGCCGATGCCGTGCACCACCATCCGCAGCGGGCGCGAGGCGGTGATCCGCGGGTCCTTCTGCCGCAGCGAACCGGCCGCCGCGTTGCGGGGGTTGGCGAACGGCTTGTCGCCGCCCTCGACCAGCTTGGCGTTCAGCTCCTCGAACGCCTCGCCGGGGAAGTACACCTCGCCGCGGATCTCCACCAGCGCGGGCACGCGGTCGCCCGACAGCCGCTCGGGGATGGTGCGGATGGTGCGCACGTTGGGCGTGATGTCCTCGCCCGTGATGCCGTCCCCGCGGGTGGCGGCGCGGGTGAGGCGGCCGTGCTCGTACGTCAGGTTGACCGCGAGGCCGTCCACCTTCAGCTCGCACAGGAAGTGGTACGGGCTGCGCTCGTTGTCCGGCGGGCCGAGTTCGGCGGCGACCCGGTCGGCCCAGGCGGTCAGCTCCTCGTCGGTGAAGGCGTTGTCCAGCGAGAGCAGGCGCTCGCGGTGCCGGACGGAGGTGAACTCCGTCTCGTAGGCACCCGCGACCTTCTGGGTGGGCGAGTCGGGGGTGCGCAGGCCCGGGTGCTCCTCCTCCAGGGCCTCCAGCCGGCGCAGCAGCCGGTCGAACTCCGCGTCGCTGACCACCGGCGCGTCGTTGACGTAGTAGCGGAAGCGGTGCTCCTCGACCTGCTCGGCCAGGCGCGCGTGCTCCTCGCGGGCCTCGGCGGGGATCTCCGCCTGCCCGGCGTCCTGTTCGGCTGCCACGTCCGTGTCCCTCCTTCGTACGGCCTGCGTCCCGGCGGCCCTTGCGGTCACTCCGGGTTGTCGACGAGCGAGCGGGCCGCCTTCGCGCAGTGCACGAGCGCGGCCCGGGCGTAGGCCGGCGAGGCCCCCGCCAGACCGCAGGAGGGGGTGACGGCCACGGAGGTCCCCAGGACCCCCGGTGCCAGCCCCAGCCTGCGCCACAGCTCCCGGACACCACTGACGCTACCGGCTGGGTCCGACAACGGGGCATCCTTGCCGGGCACGACACCGGCGAAGAGCGCGGTGCCGGCCTCGACGGCCTCGGCGACGGGGTCCCAGTCACGCTCGGTGAGCAGGTCGAAGTCGAAGGAGACGCCGGCCGCGCCGGCCCGGCGCAGCAGCGCGAAGGGCACGTCGGGCGCGCAGGAGTGGACGAGGGTGCGGGCGCCCTCGGCGGCTGCCGCCTCGATCAGGTCGCGCAGGGCGCCCTCGGCGACCGCGCGGTCCACGGCCCGGTGGGTGCGGTAGCCGCTGGCGGTGCGGATCCGCCCGCGCAGGACGGCGGTGAGCGAGGGTTCGTCGAGCTGGAGCAGCAGCCTGGCGCCGGGCACGCGGCGGCGGACGTCCCGCAGGTGGGCGGCCAGGCCCTCGGCGAGCGAGGCGGCCAGGTCCCGGCAGGCGCCCGGGTCGCCGAGCGCGGCCTCGCCGTTGTGCAGCTCCACGCCCGCGGCCAGCGTCCACGGCCCGACGGCCTGCACCTTCAGCGGGCCCTCGTAGCCTTGGGTGAACTCCTCCAGGGCGTCCAGGTCCTCGCCCAGCCACGAGACGGACCGCCGGCTGTCCCGCCCCGGCCGGTCGCCGAACCGCCACCCGCTGGGCTCCACCCGGGCGTACAGCTCCACGAGCATCCCGAGCGTCCGCCCGATCATGTCCGCCCCGGCGCCGCGGGCCGGCAGCTCCGGCAGGAAGGGCAGCGGCACCGCCTCGACCGCGACCTTCACCGCCTCGCGTGCGTCGCCCCCGGGCATCGACCCGACTCCGGTCGCCGCGGCGGGCTCCAGCAGGGCCTTGTCGAGATCATCGCTACTCACGCCCGCACCATATCCGCCGCCGGGCGCGGGGGCGGCCACCCGCCGTCGGGGTTCGCCGCCGTTGCCGACTGCCGCGCCGTCCGGGCTGGTCGCGCAGTTCCTCCCCCAGAGCTTCGCCTGGGAGGTACCCCCAGCGCCCCTGGACGAACCTTTCCCTTCGCGCGCAAAGCGAGCCCCGTACGGCCCGGGGGCGCGGGAGGCTGTGGCGGCTAGTGCGCCGGGCGGATGGTGAGGTCGGGGATGTGGGCGTCGCGGGGCAGGTCGAGGGCGGTGAGGACCGCGGTGGCAACCGAGTCGGGCGCGATCCACCGCTGCGGGTCGTACGCCTTGCCCTCCTGCTGGTGGACCTTCTGCTGCATCGGGGTCGCCGTGCGGCCGGGGTACACCGTGGTCACCCGGACGCCGGCGGCGTGCTCCTCGGCGCGCAGCGAGTCGGCGAGCGCCTTCAGGCCGTGCTTGCTGGCCGCGTAGGCGCTCCACTCGGCCGAAGCGCTCAGGCCCGCACCGGAGTTGACGAAGACCACGGTGCCGCGGGAGAGCCGCAACTGGGGCAGCAGCAGGCGGGTCAGCTCGGCGGGGCCCACGAGGTTGACCGCCAGGGTCTCGTTCCAGACCTTCGGCGTGAGGTCGCCGACCGCGCCGAGTTCGACCGTGCCGGCCACGTGCAGCAGGGAGTCCAGCCGGTCCGGCGGGGTCTGGTGGCCGAGCGCCCAGGACAGCCGGGACGGCTCGGCGAGGTCGCCGACGAGGGTGCGGGCGCCGGGGAACTCGGCGGCCAGCGTGCGGGCCCGCCCGGCGTCCCTGGCGAGCAGCCACAGTTCGTCGCCGCGGTCGAGCAGCCGGCGGGCGAGCGCGCTGCCGATGCCGGACCCGGCGCCCGTGACGAGGTGGATCACACGTGCTCCTGGAGGTAGGCCATCGCGTCGGCGCCGTCGTCGGCGAAGTACACGAGTTCGGCGAGCGGCAGCGGGAGGAAGCCGTCGGCGTCCATCCTGCGGAACTGCTCCAGCAGGCCGTCGTAGAACCCGGCGCTGTTGAGCAGGACCACAGGTTTGGCGTGCAGCCCGTGCTTCTTCAGCTCCAGGATCTCGGTGGCCTCGTCCAGCGTGCCCATGCCGCCGACCATGACGACCACCGCGTCGGCCCGGCGCAGCAGTTCGGCCTTGCGGGCGGCCAGGTCCGCGGTGACCACCATCTCGTCGGCGTCCGGGCGGGCCTTGTGGTGCAGGAACTCCACGGAGACCCCGACCAGCCGGCCGCCGGCCGCCCGTACCCCGTCGGCGACGACCTTCATCAGCCCCGCCTCCGAGCCGCCCCACACCAGGGTGTGGCCGCCCTTGCCGAGGAGTTCGGCGAACTCCCGGGCCGGGGCGGTGTAGCGCTCGGGCAGGTCGGCGGCCGACAGGAACACGCAGACGTTCATCGGCCGGGCGGGCGGCGCGGCGGCCGGACCGGTCAGCGGGTCGGTCGCGGCGCCCCGGCCGGGCCCGGCCGGAGCGCTGCCGGCCTCGGTCACCTCGGTCACTTCGATGAGTTCGGTGAGTTCGGTCACTTCGGTCACGGGCTCGCCCACCGGCTCGGGGCCGGCGGCGGACCCGGCCGCCGGGCCGTTGGTGGAGCCGCTCACGCGGTGCGCCGTACGGACGCGGTGGCGCGGTCGGTGGTGGCGATGGTCGCCGAGCCGACCACACGGGTGCCGTCGTAGAGGACGACGGCCTGGCCGGGGGCGACACCGCGCACCGGCTCGGCGAACTCCACCGACAAGGTGCCGTCCGCCAGTTCGGCGGTGACGGGCACGTCCTCGCCGTGGGCGCGCAGCTGCGCGGTGTAGGCCGCCGGGCCCTGCGGCGGGGTGCCGCACCAGCGCGGGCGGATCGCGGTGAGCGCGGTGACCTCCAGCGCCTCGGCCGGGCCCACGGTGACGGTGTTGCGCACCGGCGAGATGTCCAGCACGTAGCGCGGCTTGCCGTCCGCCGCGGGCACGCCCAGCCGCAGCCCCTTGCGCTGGCCGACGGTGAAGCCGTAGGCGCCGGTGTGGGTGCCGACCACGGCGCCGCTCTCGTCCACGATCGGGCCCTCCTGGGCGCCCAGCCGCTTGGCGAGGAAGCCCTGCGTGTCGCCGTCCGCGATGAAGCAGATGTCGTGGCTGTCGGGCTTGCGGGCCACGGCCAGGCCGCGCCGCTCGGCCTCCGCGCGGATCTCGTCCTTGGTGGCGGGGGTGTCGCCGAGCGGGAACATCGCGTGGGCGAGCTGCCGCTCGTCCAGGACGCCGAGCACGTAGCTCTGGTCCTTGGCGGCGTCGCCGGAGCGGTGCAGCTCACGGCGGCCGTCGGGGCCGGTGACGACGGCGGCGTAGTGGCCGGTGCAGACCGCGTCGAAGCCGAGGGCGAGCGCCTTGTCCAGCAGCGCGGCGAACTTGATCTTCTCGTTGCAGCGCAGGCAGGGGTTGGGGGTGCGGCCGGCGGCGTACTCCGCGACGAAGTCGTCCACGACGTCCTCGCGGAAGCGTTCGGCGAGGTCCCACACGTAGAAGGGGATGCCGATGACGTCGGCGGCGCGGGCGGCGTCGCGCGAGTCCTCGACAGTGCAGCAGCCGCGGGCGCCGGTGCGGAAGCTCTGCGGGTTCGCCGACAGGGCGAGGTGTACCCCCGTCACGTCGTGCCCGGCCTCGGCGGCCCGCGCGGCCGCGACCGCGGAGTCCACACCGCCGCTCATCGCCGCCAGCACGCGCAGCCGCTGCCGCGGGGGCTCATTGGGGAAGTCGCTCACCCGTCCAGGGTAACGGCCGCGGGCGGGCGGCCCGCGCGGCATTTCCCGCGGCGCCGGGACACTGCCGTGACGCGGCCGGGACGGTTCAGGAAGACCGGGCGGTCCCCCGGTGTTCGCCCTGTGCGGGTGGACAACCCTTCCCTACCGATGGGTAACCTACGGACATGGCAGACGCACCGGCCCTGGCGGCCATCGGGGACAGCGAGTTCGACCGGGACACCGCGGTGGTGCCGCGGCCCGGCGAGCCCGGCGTGTACGACTGCGCCCTCTCCGGCGGCTGGACGATCATCGCGGCGGTCAACGGCGGCTACTTGCTCGCCCTCGTCGGCCGCGCCCTGCGCGACGCGCTGCCGCACGGCGACCCGCTCACCATCACCGCGCACTACCTCACCCCCTCCCAGGCCGGCCCGGCCGTGGTGCGGACCGAGGCGGTGCGCACCGGGCGCAGCATGTCCACCGGGCAGGCGTCGCTGTACCAGTTCGACGCCGAGGGGCGCGAGGTCGAGCGGATGCGGGTCGTCGCCGCGTACGGCGAGCTGGACGCCCTGCCCGGGGAGGTGCGGACCACCGCGCGGCCGCCGCGGATGCCGGCGTACGAGCAGTGCCTGTCGTCCGCGGACGGGCCCGAGGGCGGCCCGGTCAGCGGCTCCCAGGACTTCCTGGACCGCATCGACCTGCGGCTGGACCCCGCGACCTGCGGCTGGGCGGTCGGCGCGCCCTCCGGCAGGGGCGAGATGCGCGGCTGGTTCGGGCTCGCGGACGGGCGCCCGCACGACGCGCTCTCCCTGCTGCTCGCGGTGGACGCGCTGCCGCCGACCGCGTTCGACCTCGGGCTCAAGGGCTGGACGCCGACGCTCGAACTCACCGTCCACGTCCGCCGCCGCCCCGCCCCGGGGCGCCTGCGGGTCGCCATCACCACCCGCAACCTGGCGGGCGGGCTCCTCGAGGAGGACGCCGAGGTGTGGGACTGCGAGGACCGGCTCGTGGCGCAGTCCCGCCAATTGGCTCGCGCCCCGAGAGGGTGACGGCTCCCCGCCGCAAGGGTTCCTCTACGGTGCCGAGTGCCGCCCGCACATGGCTTGTCGCGCAGTTCCCCGCGCCCCCAAGAACGGCTCCCCGCCGTAGGAGCTTCTCCGCGTCCCCGGCCGCCGGCCGGTCCTGGGCTGGTCGCGCAGTTCCCCGCGCCCCTGAAAAACCTCGCCCTTCGCGCCCAGGGCGAGCACCTCAGGGGCGCGGGGAACTGCTCCCCCAGAGGGGGCACCCCCAGAAGAGACCACCGGCCTCGGGACGGCATCGAACCCCGTGGGGCAGACGGAACCCGAAAGGGGCGCTGGGGGTACCTCCCAGGCGAAGCTCTGGGGGAGGAACTACGCGACCGGCCACGACGGCGCGGCAGGCGGCAACGGTGGCGAACCCCGACGGCGGGACTCCGCCCCCGCCCGCCCGAAAGCGAGGGGCAACCGTGGCGCCGGGAACCCCGGGGGGAGCCGTAGACTCGGGGGATCATGGCCTACCTCGATCACGCCGCCACAACGCCGATGCTCCCAGAGGCCGTGCAGGCGATGACCGCCCAGCTGACCGCCACGGGGAACGCCTCGTCGCTGCACGCCCCCGGGCGGCGGGCGCGCCGCACCGTGGAGGAGTCCCGCGAGGCCCTCGCCGCAGCGCTCGGTGCCCGCCCGAGCGAGGTGGTGTTCACCGGCGGCGGCACCGAGTCGGACAACCTCGCCGTGAAGGGCCTGTTCTGGGCCCGCCGGGCGGAGGACCCGCGCCGGGTGCGGCTGCTGTCCAGCCCGGTGGAGCACCACGCCGTGCTGGACACCGTCTTCTGGCTGGAGGAGCACGAGGGCGCGGTCGTCGAGTGGCTGGAGGTGGACGACCTCGGCCGGGTGCGGCCCGCGACGCTGCGCGCGGCCCTGGAGAAGAACCCCGACGACGTCGCCCTGATCACGGCGATGTGGGCGAACAACGAGGTCGGCACGATCCTCCCGATCGCCGAACTCGCCGAGATCGCCTGCGAGTTCGGCGTGCCCATGCACTCCGACGCCGTCCAGGCGTTCGGCCAGACCCCGGTGGACTTCGCCCGCAGCGGCCTGCACGCGATGACCGTCACCGGGCACAAGGTCGGCGGCCCGTACGGCGTGGGCGCCCTGCTGCTGCGCCGGGAGGACACCCCCGTACCGCTGCTGCACGGCGGCAGCCAGGAGCGCAGCCGCTCGGGCACCCTGGACGTGCCCGCCATCGCCGCCTTCGCCACCGCCGGCGCCCTCGCGGCCCAGCGGCAGGCCGACTTCGCGCACGAGATCGGCGCCCTGCGCGACCGGTTGGTCGCGCAGGTGCTGGCCGCGGTGCCCGACGCGGTGCTCAACGGCGACCCGTCACCCGAGGGGCGCCTGGCGGGCAACGCCCACTTCACCTTCCCCGGCTGCGAGGGCGACGCCCTGCTGCTCCTGCTGGACGCCCAGGGCATCGCCTGCTCCACCGGCTCGGCGTGCACCGCGGGCGTCGCCCAGCCCAGCCATGTGCTGCTCGCCATGGGCCGCTCCCCCGACGACGCCCGCGGCACCCTGCGGTTCTCCCTGGGCCACACCTCGACCCCGCAGGATGTCGCCGACCTCGCCGCGGCCATCGGCCCGGCCGTCAGCCGCGCCCGCGCTGCGGGCCTGACCTGACGGCCTCCCGTAGCCGGAAACGCCCCCGGGGCGCCCCGCACGCGATGTGCGCGGGCGCCCCGGGGGCGTTCTGCCGAGTCCGCCGGTCAGGCCCTGGCGAGGGCCTTGTCGCCGGGGTGCTGGTCCTCCGCGTTCTCCGGGTGGTGGCAGGCCACCTGGTGGCCGGGGGCCAGCTCGACCAGCGGCGGGGGCGTGACCGCGCACATCTCCGTCGCCTTCCAGCAGCGGGTGTGGAAGCGGCAGCCGGGCGGCGGCGCGATCGGCGAGGGGACATCACCGGTGAGCAGGATGCGGCCGCCGGCGCCGATCTGGGCCGGACCGTCGGCGGCGGCCTCCTTCGGCGCGGTGCCGGCGGCCAGCGCCGCCTTCTTCTCCTCGGTCTTGGCCACCGCCTCCTGGCGCCGCTTGGGGTCCGGCACCGGCACCGCGGACAGCAGCGCCCGGGTGTAGGGGTGGAAGGGCGCGGAGTAGAGCGACTCGCGGTCGGCGAGTTCGACCACCTTGCCGAGGTACATCACCGCGATCCGGTCCGAGACGTGCCGGATCACCGACAGGTCGTGGGCGATGATCACGTAGGTCAGGCCCAGCTCGGACTGCAGGTCGTCCAGCAGGTTGACCACCTGCGCCTGGATCGAGACGTCCAGCGCGGAGACCGGCTCGTCGGCGACGACCAGCTTGGGCTTGAGCGCCAGCGCGCGGGCGATGCCGATGCGCTGCCGCTGGCCGCCGGAGAACTCGTGCGGGTAGCGGTTGTAGTGCTCCGGGCTCAGGCCCACCAGCTCCAGCAGCCCCTGGACCTCCTTCTTCACCCCGTTCTCGGTGGCGACCTTCTGCAGCCGGAAGGGCGCGCCGACGATCGTGCCGATCGTGTGGCGGGGGTTCAGCGAGGAGTAGGGGTCCTGGAAGATCATCTGGACGTCGCGGCGCATCGGCCGCATCGCCCCGGTGCTCAGGTGGGTGATGTCGCGGCCCTCGAACTCGATCCGGCCGCCGGTGGGTTCGAGCAGCCGCGTGATGAGCCGGCCCATGGTGGACTTGCCGCAGCCGGACTCGCCGACCACGCCCAGCGTCTCGCCGGCCGCGACCGTGAAGTCCAGCCCGTCCACCGCCTTGACCGCGCCGACCTGGCGGCGCAGCAGCCCCTTGGTGATCGGGAAGTGCTTGACCAGCCCCTCGACCTTCAGCAGCGGCTCGCCCGGCGCCTTGCGCGGCTTGGCCACGGCCGCCTCGGCGGTCGTACCGGGGCCGTCCGGCGTGCTGTCCGGTGCCTTGCCCGCCTGGTCCAGCGAGGTGTTCTCCGCCACGGCTTCGTCCTGGCCCTTCACAGCTTCGGTTCTATCTCTTCGGTCCAGATCCGGGTCCGCTCGTCCTCGGCCAGGTGGCAGGCGACGACGTGGCCGGGGGCCACCTCGCGCAGCTCGGGGACGACCGAATCCGAGGAGCCGCCGGTGAGCGCGGCGTACGGGCAGCGCGGGTGGAAGGCGCAGCCGGACGGCACGTTGATCAGGCTCGGCGGGGTGCCCTTGACCGGGTTGAGGCGCTCGGACCGCTCGCGGTCCAGCCGGGGCATCGAGCCGAGCAGGCCCCAGGTGTAGGGGTGCTGCGGCTGGGTGAACACCTTCTCGGCGGTGCCGCGTTCGATCGCCCGCCCCGCGTACATCACCAGCAGGTCGTCGGCGACCTCGGCGACCACGCCCAGGTCGTGGGTGATCATGATGACCGCGGAGCCGAACTCCTGCTGCAGGTCCCGGATCAGGTCCAGGATCTGCGCCTGCACCGTCACGTCGAGCGCGGTGGTCGGCTCGTCGGCGATGAGCAGTTCGGGGTTGTTCACCAGCGACATGGCGATCATGGCGCGCTGGCGCATACCGCCGGAGAACTGGTGCGGGTAGTCCCGGAACCGCTTGCGCGGCTCGGGGATGCCGACCCGGTCGAGCATCTCGATCGCCCGCTCGGCGGCCTCGCGCCTGGACACCTTGTGGTGCACCCGGTACGCCTCGACGATCTGGCTGCCGACCGTGTAGTACGGGTGCATCGCGGACAGCGGGTCCTGGAAGATCATCGCCATCTTGCTGCCGCGCAGCCGCCGGACCTTGTCCGGGTCGGCCCCGATCAGCTCCTCGCCGTCCAGCCAGACCTCGCCACTGACCTTGGCGCGGGCGCCGCGGTGCAGGCCCATGATGCCCAGCGAGGTGACGGACTTGCCGGAGCCGGACTCGCCGACGATGCCCAGGGTGCGGCCGCGCCGGACGTCGAAGCTGAGGCCGTCCACCGACTTCACGATGCCGTCGTCGGTGTGGAACTGGATCCGCAGGTCCCGCACCGACAGGTAGGCGTCGGCGGCGGCCGGGGCCGCGGCGGCGACCGGCTCGCCGACCGCCCCCCGCTGCTCGGGGACCGGCCCGGCCGCTTCCTTGGCGACCGATACGCCCGGAGTGCTGCTGTTGCCGTCGTCGCTGCTCACGAGTACCTCACGCGGGGGTCGAGGGCGGCGTACACGATGTCGACCAGCAGGTTGCAGACCACGATGAAGAACGCCGCGATCAGCGTGACGCCGAGGATCTTGGGCAGGTCGTTGTCCTGGACGGCGCCGACGGCGTAGTTGCCGATGCCCTGCAGGGAGAAGACCTGTTCGGTCAGGAGGGCGCCGCCGATGAGCAGGCCGAAGTCCAGGCCGAAGATGGTGACGATCGGGGTGAGCGCGGAGCGCAGCCCGTGCTTGAGCACCACCGTCCGCTCGGGCAGGCCCTTGGCGCGGGCGGTGCGGATGTAGTCCTCGCCCATCGTCTCCAGCATGCCGGCCCGGGTCAGCCGGGCGTACAGGGCGGAGTAGAGGAAGGCCAGGCTCACCCAGGGCAGGATCAGGTTCCACGCCCACTGCGCCGGGTCGGCGGTGATGGAGACGTAGTGGACGTTGGTCCACCAGCCCCACTGGTAGCTCAGCAGCGCCAGCAGCAGCTGGCCGGTGAAGAAGATCGGCAGCGAGACGCCGGTGAGCGCCACGCCCATGGAGAGCCGGTCGATGACGCTGCCGCGCTTGAGGGCGGAGACGACGCCGATGGCGACACCGGAGACCACCCACAGCACGGCGGCGCCGATGGCCAGCGAGATGGTCACCGGGATGCGGGACTTCAGCTGCGGCCAGACCTCGACGTGGCTCTTGAAGGAGTAGCCGAAGCAGGGCCGGTGGCAGGTGGCCGCGTCCGGGCCGAACTTGTAGTGGGCGCCGGCGAAGATGCCCTTGATGAAGTGCCAGTACTGCTCGTAGAGCGGCAGGTCGAAGCCGAGGTTCTTCTTGACCGCGGCGATGGACGCGGGGTTGGCGTCCTTGCCGACGTACTGGGTGGCGAGTTGGGTGGTGGTCTGCCCCGCGATCCGGGGCACGAGGAAGAAGATCGCAAAGGTGACTGCGCTGACCACCAGCAGCAGCACTATCGCCGCGATCACGCGTCGGATGATGTACGCAGTCACAACTGTCCGGCATCGGGGCCGCCGGACTCCGGACGATGTCCGGCGGCCCCGGTGCCTTCACCTGCCTTTCGGGATGAACGCGGCGCCGTCGGTTACTTCGACGAGCCGATCAGGGTGTAGTCGTACATGCCCAGGTACGCCTGCGTCACGGTCACGTTGGTGGCCGACTTCGGGCGGTACAGCAGGTTCTTGCGGTACACCAGCGGCACGACGGTCGCGGTCTTGATGACCATCTTGTCGATGTCGCCCCACGCCTTGGTACGGGCCGCGGCGTCGGTGTTGGCGATCGCGTCGGACAGGGCCTTGTTGATGGTCGGGTCGTTCAGCTCCATCAGGTTGTTGCCGCCCGAGGGCTTGATGGCGCTGCCGTCGACGATCTGGTCCAGGAAGCCGTAGCCGGTCGGCCAGTCGGCGCCCCACGCCATCAGCATCAGGCCGAGGTCGTGGCTGTGCACGTAGCTCGGCACGCCGGCGAAGTTCGAGAAGTACTTGCCGGACGGGTAGGTCTTGATCGACAGGTTGATGCCGATCGGCTTGAGCGCCTGCTGGATCGCGGTGGCCGCGGCGACCTCGGTGGGCCGGTCGGTGCGGGCCGTGATGTTCGCCGAGAAGCCGTTCGGCTTGCCGCAGGCGGCCAGCGCGGCCTTCGCCTTGCTGACGTCGCCGGCGTTGCCCTTCGACGGGAACAGGTCGAACTTGCTGTAGCCGTTCACCGACGGCGGCAGCAGCGTGCTGGCCACGTCGCCGTGGACCGCGCCGCCGAGCGCCTGCTGGACCGACGCCTTGTTCACGCCCCACTCCACGGCCTCACGACAGTGGATGTTGTTGAACGGCGCGACGTTGGGGTTGATCGCCATGTACGAGGTGGCGCCCGCGTACGGGTCGTCGCTCTGGTCCGCGTACTGCTTCTGGGTGATCAGCTTCGGCTGCGTCTGCGGCTGCACACCGGTGCCGGCCGCGTCGACCGTGATGTTGTCGGCGAGCAGGTCGTCGTCGACGGTGGTGGCGGCCACCTTGAACTTGATGGTGATCTTGTCCGGCAGCGCCTTGCGGATCGGGTCCGTGGAGGCGACCCACTGCGGGTTGCGCACCAGCGTGGCGCCCTGTCCGTCCTGGTAGGACTGGAACATGTAGGGGCCGGTCGACTGGATGTGGTTGACGTAGCTGGCGCCGGTGTCCTTGGACTGCTCGACCGGAGCGGTCTGCGAGAACGTCGCCAGGTAGTCGAAGTCGGCGAACGGCTTCGCCAGGTGGAAGACGATCGTGTGGTCGTCCGGCGTGGCGATCGACGCGATCCCGTTCGGGTTCTTGTCCGCGTACGGGCCCTTGTACTTGTCACCGCCGGCCAGGTACGCCTTGAAGTACGTCGGGCCGTTGGACAGCGCCTCGGGCGCGAAGTTGCTGCGCTCGATCGCGTACTTGACGTCCTTGGAGGTCACCGGGGTGCCGTCCTGGAACTTGACCCCGCTGCGCAGGGTGTACGTCCAGGTCTTGGCGTCCGGGCTGGCCTTGCCCAGGCCGGTGGCGAGGTCGGGCACGACGGTGAGGCCGTCGTGGCCGGCGGCCGGCTTGAACGTCAGCAGGGTGCGGCTGTAGAGGCGCGAGAAGTTCTGCACCCAGCCGTAGTAGGTGTTGCCCGGGTCCAGGGAGTCCGGAACGTCGGACTCCTCCATGGTCACCGTGCCGCCCTTCTTGGTGGAGGGGTTCACGATGCTGTTCAGGGCCGCGTCCTTGCCGGTCGCGGAGCTGCTGCTGCCGCCGGTGGAACCCGGCTTGGAGCTGCTGCTGTTCTTCGAGTTGCCGTTGCAGGCGGACGCTCCCAGGGCGAGTGCCGTGACGAGCGCCAGCGCCGCTGTCGCTTTTCTGCTGTTCATGCCGAGAACGGCCTCCAGATCGGGTGGAATTGCGGAGCTGAGCCGGCCGCGGTGCGGCGCCGGCCGGCGGGTGTGCGGGAGCGTCGGTACTACTTGCCGCGAGGGTCGAGGGCGTCGCGCAGACCGTCGCCGAGCAGGTTGAAGGCGAGCACCGTGATGAAGATGGCCGCGCCCGGCACGATCATGTACATCGGGTCGATCTGCCAGTAGGTGACCGCGTCGGTGAGCATGTTGCCCCACGAGGCCTGCGGCGGGGCGATGCCGACGCCGAGATAGCTCAGGCCCGCCTCGAAGAGGATGTTCGTCGGGATGAGCAGCGTGGAGTAGACCAGGATCGGCGCCACCAGGTTCGGCAGCAGCTCGCGGAAGAGGATGAACGGGCCGCGCGCGCCGAGGCTGCGCGATGCCTCGACGAACTCCCGTTCTCGCAGGCTGAGCGTCTGGCCGCGGACGATGCGGCCCATGTAGGGCCAGTTGAAGAAGCCGATGACGAAGATCAGCACCGAGATGCGCAGCGGCAGCCCGCTCAGGCCGAAGGCGCCGTCCTGCAGGGCGGCGGAGATGGAGATCGCGAAGAGCAGCAGCGGGAACGCCAGGAAGATGTCCATGATCCGGCTGATCAGGCTGTCCACCCAGCCGCCGTAGTAGCCGGCGACGACGCCGAGCACGGTGCCGATGACGTTGGAGAGCACGGTGGCGCCGGTGGCCACGAGCAGCGACAGCCAGGAGCCCTCGATGATGCGCGAGAGCATGTCGCGGCCGTAGAGCGGGTCGACGCCCAGCGGGTGGGACCAGCTGATGCCGCCCCAGCCGCCCTTGGGGGCCAGCAGTTCGGGGTCGACCAGGTTCTGGTGGAACTTGTCCGGGTCCAGGTCGAAGATCGACTCGATCGGGCGGGCCAGGATCGCCAGCACCACCAGCAGGATGACAACGATGCCACCCGCCACGGCCACCTTGTCGCGTTTGAACCGGCGCCAGGCGATCTGACCGAGGGAGCGGCCCTCGATCATGCTCTGCCCGGCCCCGCTCAGGACGGCCTCGGGCTGGGCCTCGGCCTGCCCCGCGGTGGTCTCTATCGGTGCGGTCATGTGCGACTGACCCCTCTCGCCGGCGGGTGACCGGCGCGCGCCCGCCGCTGTAGCGGCTTGTGCTCCACGTTGCTGCTCGGGTTGCTGCTCACGTTGCTCATGGTGCTCGAAGTGCTCTGAAGGTACTGCAATGCTGCGATTGCCGGGTATGCGACGAACCGCCCGCCGTATCACGCGCGTTGCGGGCGTTGTTCCGATAAACGGTAGGGCCTGTCACAAGACCCGCTCCCCCTGCCGGTGGATTCTTCTGCCCGGCCGCGATCACCCGCCAGACCTGACGGTGAAGGGATGCGCAACTGTGATGTGGTGATTCTTCGTCCGTTACCCGCCCGTACACAGCGGTACGGTCGGGTGGTGGAGACCCGGCTGCGCGCGGTGTGCGACCTGATGATGCCCCAGGCCAGGGAGATGTCCGGCCTGCACGAGTACGACGGGCGAGTACAGGACCTCTCCCCCGGCGGCGTGCGCTCCGCGCTGTCCGCGCTGTCCCGGGCGCGCCGCTCCGGCCGGGCCGACGACCCCCACGACGAGGCGCACCTGCGGGTCTTCGAGAAGGCGCTGCACGTCCAGTTCGGCGATCTGCAACTGCACCGCAGCGACCCGCACCAGCACCTGTCCAACCTGGAACTGGCCTGCTACGACCGGGAGTACGCCTCCCGCCGGGAGCGCGCCGCCGCACGCCGGGCGCACCTGTCCGGCTGGCCGGACGCCGTGGCGGGCGCCCTGGCCTCGCTGGACCAGGTGCGCGCCCCCGTCGCCGAGGCACTGCTCGGCTCCGCCCGCGCGCTGGCCGCGGGCCTCGACCCCGGGGCCGGCCGGGTGGAGGCCGACGCGCTGCGCGCGCACGCCCGCCTGGTCGCCCATCTGGAGCGGTGCGCCCGTGACGGCGACCCCGACCCGAGCATCGGCGGCCGGGCCCTTTCCGCCCTGATGGGCGCGCCGGAGGGGGTACGGGTGGACCTGAGCCGCCTGGCCGAGGACGCCGAGCGCGAACGCGAGCGGCTCACCGAGCTGCTCCATGACGCCTGCCGGGCGCTGGACCCGCGGCGCGGTGTCGCCGAGCTGCTGCCGGACCTGCTCGCGGACCACCCGGGCCCCGACGGCGTCATCGCCGCGGCCGAGCGCCTGGCCGAGGAGGCGATCGCCTTCACCCGCGAACGGGGCCTGGCGCCCCACGTGGACGGCGAGTGCCTGGTCGGACCCGCGCCGCCGTCCCGCCGCTGGGCGATGGCCATGATGTCCTGGGCGGCCCCCGCCGAGGCGGAGTCGCCCTCCTGGTACCACGTCACCCCGCCCGACCCGGACTGGCCGGCCGAGGAGCGCGAGGAATGGCTCGCCGTCTTCAGCCGCACCAGCCTGCCCTCCGTCACGGTGCACGAGGTCGCGCCCGGCCATTTCGCCCACGCCCGCTCCCTGCGCCGGCTCGCGAGCCCCGTCCGCCGCCTGCTGCACAGCCTGTCCTTCGCCGAGGGCTGGGCGCACTACGTCGAGGAGGTCTGCCTGGACGAGGGCTTCCGCTCCGGCGACCCGCGCTTCGCCATCGGCGTCGCCCTGGAGGGCCTCGTCCGCACCACCCGCCTCACCTGCGCGATCGGCCTGCACACCCGCGCCCTGTCCCTCACCGACGCGGCCCACCGCTTCGTCACCGACGCCCACCTCACCCCCGCCGCCGCTGCCGCCGAAGCCCGCCGCGCCACAGTGGACGCCGCCTACGGCCGCTACACCTGGGGCAAACTCGAAATCCTCCGCCTCCGCGACGAAGCCCGCCACACCTGGGGCCCCACCTTCACCCTCCCCCGCTTCCACACCGCCCTCCTCACCCTGGGCAGCCCCCCACTGGGCCTCCTCCGAGCAGCACTTGACACCCCCCACCCCACCCGGGAGCGCTGACCCCAGCCGATCCGACTACCGCACAGCAAGCCGAGCCACTGCCCAAGGGCCCCCCGTACGGGCCCACCCAGCCCACCCGCCCAGCCAGACCACCCCAGCCACCCACCGCGGTGACCGGCCCAGGCCCCCAAGGGGGCGGCGGGGGGAGGGGTTCGAGATGATTCGTATATTTGTGGCGCGGTAAAGAGCCCGACGCATCGTCAGAAGCAGAGCGCGCCGTAAATATGCCTCATCTCGAACCCCTCCCCCCGCCGACCCCGCCCCCCGACACCAGACGCCCGGCCACCCCGGCCACCCCGCCCCCCGACACCCCGGCCGCACCGACCGGAAACCGCCTCACCGCTCGAAGAACGGCCGCCCGAACACCCGCATCCACAGCGCCACCGGGTCATACGGATCCGCCATCGCCACAGTGGAGACGGCAACCCCCTCCGGCACACCCGACACCGTCTGCTGCATCATCAGCCGCACCGACTCCACCGCCTGCGGCACCCCCTCGTACACCTCCACCCCGATCGCCAGATACGGCTCCCCCAGCACCGGCTGCACCCACGCCTGCCGCAACGCCCGCACCGCAGGCGTCCGACGCGCGGCCTGCGCGAGCAGCGCGTGGAACTGCGGCAGCGGCAGCGACGGCTCCCCGATCTGCAGCGGCCCGGCCGGCAGCAGCTCCAGACCCACGGCGATCCGCCGCAGATCCGCCCAGGGAATGCCGACACCCCCGTCGGCGGCGTGCGGATTGAGCCAGAGCCCGGACCGCTCGGGGTAGAGCGCGCGGGCGACCTCGCGCCCGGAGACCACCTCGTGCTCGCGGTTCCAGCCGCTGGCCGCGAGTTCCCGCGGCGAGGTGACGCAGGGCGCGTAGGAGTGCCCGGCGACCTCCATCGCGCCGTACTGCGCGTCGGGCGCCCCCGCCGAGCCGTGCCACAGCAGCATCCACACCTGGCCGTCGGCGAGCGACGCGAGCAGGTTCTCGTATGCGTCGAACCGGCCGGGCGCCACCTGGAGCATCGCCTGCTCCACATGCCCGGCCGCCGCCGCACCGCCTTGCGCGCCCGCGATCACGTGGGACCGCCCCTTTCCCCTGTGTGGTCCTGCCCCTGCACCCGACTCGCACGCCATCAAACCAGGTCGAGCGCGCCGGGTGGAACGCCGTACGACTCAACCGGTTCCGGATGAAGGCGGCATATAGGCCGCCTAAACGGCACCGGTGGGCCGCGTGGTCAGTCCCGCGTGTAGAAGGGCACCACTGTGTCCAGCATCCAGTCGCCGACCGGGTCCTGGGCGACGTCCAGCAGGATCAGGTGGACCTCCCAGGGCAGCGGGGCGGCCCCGAGAGCCCGGCCGAGGGCGTCGAGCGCGGCCGCCCGGTCCTCCTCCTGCCAGCGGTCGAGTTCCACGCCGACGAAGAGCCCGGTCGGCTGGTCCTCCACCGCGGCGAGCGCCCGGCGGGCGGTGAGCACGACGGGGGTGACGGCGAACTCGCCGGCGGCGAGCGCGAGGAAGTCCACCGGTTCGCCCTCGGGGTCCGGCTCCCACAGCCGTACCCGGGCGCCGGAGGGCGCGTCGGCGCCGCGCACCCCGAGGCCGCGCTCGGCGGCCGTGGGCCGGCACAGGTCCGCGACGGCGGCCGGCGGCAGCGGCACGCCGACGGCCCCGCCGGGGTTGACGGCGATGCCCACCATGGGCGGCAGCCCGCGGGCGAACTCGTGCACCGGCGCCACCGTGCAGGCCATGCCGTCGGCGGCCTGCCGGAACTGCTGCTCGGAGCTGAAGACGGGGACGTAAGGAGCGCCGCCCAGCTGGACGGTCGGCAGGTCCAGGTCGGCGGCGCCCGGCCCGCCGCCGTTCGGCAGCGGCACCCACACCACGGACCTGGCGAGCACCTCGATCAGCCGCGGCGTGGCCGAGGGGTTGCCCAGGCTGGCGCTGAGCACCTCCTCCAGCTCGTTCGCCGGCCATATGTACGGTGCCGGATTCTCCATGTCCACCCTTGTCCGCCCATGTGCCACTGTCGTACGCGCCGCGGGAAACCCTAGCCGCTGCCGCCCGCCCGGGCATGCAATGATGAGCGCACAACTTCTATACCGGCCGTTGGAGGCCGCGCGGGAGAGTCCCGGACCGCCCGACCGGCGGACCCGGGCGCCGAAGGAGCAAGCACTCCCTTGAATCTCTCAGGCACCGATACCGCGCGGGCGAGGCAGATCTGAAAAGCGGAGGCGCCGTGCGCGGCCCTCCCACCCAAGGTGCAAGCCGGCACCCGCCGTGTGGCGGGTTCACGGTGAACCTCTCAGGTTCCGATGACAGATGGGGAGGGCCGGGCAGCCGCCCGGCCGCGGCCCGCCACACCTGGGAGTGTCCACACCGATGAGCGAACCCCGCAGGACCGCGCTCGACGCGCTGCACCGCGCCCTCGGCGCGACCATGACCGACTTCGCGGGCTGGGACATGCCGCTGCGCTACGCCAGCGAGCGCGAGGAGCACCAGGCCGTACGCACCCGGGCGGGCCTGTTCGACCTGTCCCACATGGGCGAGATCACCGTCACCGGCCCGCAGGCCGGCGCCGCCCTGGACCACGCGCTGGTCGGCCACCTGTCCGCCCTCGCGGTCGGCCGGGCCCGCTACACGATGATCTGCGCGCCCGACGGCGGCATCCTGGACGACCTGATCGTCTACCGCCTCGCCGAGCAGGAGTACCTGGTCGTCGCGAACGCCTCCAACGCCCAGACCGTGCTGGACGCGCTCGCGCTGCGGGCCGCCGGCTTCGACGCGAAGGTCCGCGACGACCGGGAGGCGTACGCGCTGCTGGCCGTCCAGGGCCCGCAGGCGCCCGGCATCCTGGCCTCGCTCACCGACGCCGACCTCGACGGCCTGAAGTACTACGCCGGGCTGCCCGGCACCGTGGCCGGGGTGCCGGCGCTGATCGCCCGCACCGGCTACACCGGCGAGGACGGCTTCGAGCTGTTCGTGGCGCCCGCAGACGCCGAGCCGCTGTGGCGGGCGATCACCGAGGCGGGCCGCCCGGCCGGCCTGGTCCCCTGCGGCCTGTCCTGCCGGGACACGCTCCGCCTGGAGGCGGGCATGCCGCTGTACGGGCATGAGCTGACCGCGGCGGTCACCCCCTTCGACGCCGGGCTCGGCCGGGTGGTGAAGTTCGACAAGCCGGGCGACTTCGTGGGCCGCGAGGCCCTGACCGCGGCCGCCGCCCGGGCCGAGCAGACCCCGCCGCGCACCCTGGTGGGCCTGGTCGCCGAGGGCCGCCGGGTGCCGCGGGCCGGGTACCAGGTCACCGACGCGGCCGGCGCGGTCATCGGCGAGGTGACCTCGGGGGCGCCCTCGCCGACCCTCGGCGTGCCGATCGCGATGGCGTACGTGGACGCGGCCCACGCCGAGCCGGGCACGCCCGGGGTGGCCGTGGACATCCGCGGCTCGCGCGAGCCGCACCGGGTCGTGGCGCTGCCGTTCTACCGCCGCGAGCGCTGACGGCCCCCCCGCCGCCACGCCCCCTCGACTGCGGCGGCCGCCACCGGGCCGCCGCCCGACCGCGCGCGTACGTGTGCCGTGCGCCGCACCACCTCGACGTATCCGGGAGAATCCAGCCATGAGCATCAACCCTGAGCAGCTGCGCTACAGCAAGGAACACGAGTGGGTCTCGGCCCCGGCCGACGGGGTGGCCACGGTGGGCATCACCTCGCACGCCGCCGACGCGCTCGGCGACGTCGTCTTCGTCCAGCTCCCCGAGGTCGGCGCGACCGTCACGGCGGGCGAGACCTGCGGGGAGCTGGAGTCCACCAAGTCGGTGAGCGACCTGTACTCGCCGGTGTCCGGCGAGGTGACCGAGACCAACCAGGACGTGGTCGACGACCCGTCGCTGGTGAACTCCGCGCCCTTCGAGGGCGGCTGGCTGTTCCGGGTGCGGGTGACCGACGAGGCCGCGGACCTGCTCTCGGCCGCCGAGTACGACGTCTTCATCGAGGGCTGAGGGCCGCCATGTCGCTGCTGAACCAGTCGCTGCACGAGTTCGACCCGGACGTGGCCGAGGCGGTGGACGCCGAGCTGCGCCGCCAGCAGTCCACGCTGGAGATGATCGCCTCGGAGAACTTCGCGCCGGCCGCGGTCCTCCAGGCGCAGGGCTCGGTGCTGACCAACAAGTACGCCGAGGGCTACCCCGGGCGGCGCTACTACGGCGGCTGCGAGTACGTGGACGTCATCGAGCAGCTGGCGATCGACCGGGTCAAGGAGCTGTTCGGCGCGCAGGCGGCCAACGTCCAGCCGCACTCGGGCGCGCAGGCCAACGCGGCCGCGATGTTCGCCCTGCTCAAGCCCGGTGACACGATCCTCGGCCTGGACCTGGCGCACGGCGGCCACCTGACCCACGGCATGAAGATCAACTTCTCCGGCAAGCTCTACAAGGTGGCGCCCTACCACGTGGACGCGGCCACCGGCCTGGTGGACATGGCCGAGGTCGAGGCGCTGGCCAAGGAGCACCGGCCGCAGCTGATCGTGGCGGGCTGGTCGGCGTACCCGCGGCAGCTGGACTTCGCGGAGTTCCGCCGGATCGCCGACGAGGTCGGCGCGTATCTGATGGTGGACATGGCGCACTTCGCCGGCCTGGTCGCGGCCGGGCTGCACCCCTCGCCGGTGCCGTACGCGCACGTGGTCACCACCACGACCCACAAGACGCTCGGCGGGCCGCGCGGCGGGGTGATCCTGTCCACGGCGGAGCTGGCGAAGAAGATCAACTCCGCGGTCTTCCCGGGCCAGCAGGGCGGGCCGCTGGAGCACGTCATCGCCGCGAAGGCGGTGGCCTTCAAGGCGGCGGCGACCGACGAGTTCCGCGACCGGCAGGCCCGTACGCTGGAGGGCGCCCAGTTGCTCGCCGAGCGGCTGTCGGCGCCGGACCTGGCGCAGGCGGGCATCTCGGTGCTCTCCGGCGGCACGGACGTGCACCTGGTCCTGGTGGACCTGCGCGACTCCGCGCTCGACGGCCAGCAGGCCGAGGACCGGCTGCACGAGGTCGGCATCACCGTCAACCGCAACGCGGTGCCGAACGACCCGCGGCCGCCGATGGTCACCTCCGGGCTGCGGATCGGCACTCCCGCGCTGGCCACGCGGGGCTTCGGCGAGGACGACTTCCGGGAGGTGGCCGACATCATCGCGGCCGTCCTGACCGCGTCGCCGTCCTTCCCCGAGGAGGAGCGGGCGCCGCTGCGCGCACGGGTCACCGCGCTCGCCGACCGCTACCCGCTGTACGCGTAGCCGGGCCCCACCTCAGGGCCGCCTCGGGGCCGCCCTGAGGTGGGGCTCCGGGGACCTCCCCGGGCCCGGCCCCCACCCCGCCCGTTCCGGGCACGCACTGCTTGGAGAACTCCCGTGGCCGTATCCGTCTTCGACCTGTTCTCGATCGGGATAGGCCCGTCCAGCTCGCACACCGTGGGCCCGATGCGGGCGGCCGGCATCTTCGTCCACCGGCTGAAGAACGAGGGCCTGCTCGCGCACACCGCGCGGGTGCGGGCCGAACTGTTCGGCTCGCTCGGCGCGACCGGGCACGGGCACGGCACCCCGAAGGCGGTGGTGCTGGGCCTGGCCGGCCACGCGCCGCGGACGGTGGACGTCGAGCACGCCGACGAGGAGGTCGCGGCCGTGCGGGAGCGGGGCCGGCTGAGCCTGATGGGCGCGCACGAGATCGCCTTCGACGCCGACACCGACCTGGTGCTGCACCGGCGGCGCTCGCTGCCGTACCACGCGAACGGGATGACGCTGGCCGCCTTCGACGCTGCCGGCGCGGTGCTGCTGGAGAAGACGTACTACTCGGTGGGCGGCGGCTTCGTGGTGGACGAGGACGCGGTCGGCCAGGATCGGATCAAGCTGGACGACACGGTGCTGCGGCACCCCTTCCGCACCGGCGACGAACTGCTGCGGCTGGCGCGGGAGACGGGCCTTTCCATCTCGGCGCTGATGATGGAGAACGAGCGGGCCTGGCGTACCGAGGCGGAGATCCGGGCGGGCCTGCTGGAGATCTGGCGGGTGATGCGGGAGTGCGTGGAGCGGGGCATGTCCCGTGAGGGCATCCTGCCGGGCGGTCTGAAGGTGCGGCGGCGGGCGGCCCAGTCGGCGCGGCAGTTGCGGGCGGAGGGCGACCCGGCGACGCGCGCGATGGAGTGGGTGACGCTGTACGCGATGGCGGTCAACGAGGAGAACGCCGCCGGCGGCCGCGTGGTGACCGCGCCCACGAACGGCGCGGCCGGGATCATCCCCGCGGTGCTGTACTACTACCTGAACTTCGTCTGCTCCCCCGCCGCCCCGGCCGCCGAGCAGGAGGAGGCGGTGGTGCGCTTCCTGCTGGCGGCGGGCGCGATCGGCATGCTGTTCAAGGAGAACGCGTCGATCTCGGGCGCGGAGGTGGGCTGCCAGGGCGAGGTGGGCTCGGCGTGCTCCATGGCCGCGGGCGGGCTGGCCGAGGTCCTGGGCGGCTCCCCCGAACAGGTGGAGAACGCGGCGGAGATCGGCATGGAGCACAACCTGGGCCTCACCTGCGACCCCGTCGGCGGCCTGGTCCAGATCCCCTGCATCGAACGCAACGGCATGGCCGCCGTCAAGGCCGTCACAGCGGCCCGCATGGCCATGCGCGGCGACGGCCGCCACCACGTCTCGCTGGACAAGGTCATCAAGACGATGAAGCAGACGGGCGCGGACATGAAGGTCAAGTACAAGGAGACCGCCCGCGGCGGCCTCGCGGTGAACGTCATCGAATGCTGACCCGATAGCCCCTGACCTGGGGTTTCGCGTCTTTCAGCTCTGTCGGAGCCTTCCGCCTTCGTACGGTGGAAAGTCCCTCGGAAGTCCCTCCGACAGAGCTGAAAGTCCCTGAAAAGTCCCTGGGATTCGAGGCTGCGCAGGGGCCTCGACCAGGGGGTACTCAGTGCTTCATTCAACAGCGGGGACGGTCGCCAAGCCGAGGCAGGGCAGGGCTTCCTCACACCTTGCGGCGCCGGGAGCTGCAGCACGGTAGTTCACAAGCACGACCGACGGATCATGAGTCGCCCGGAGACCGTGCCGGAGGATGACGGGAAGTCCTCTCGAGTCCCGTCCGTGCAAACCAGGAGGACTCCCGTCCACCGCGCACCAGGCAATCGTGCGCCTGCCAAAGGCGTCCGGGCTCACACCGGGCTCACCGAGGAGGAAGAGCGGCCGATCGCTGACTCGGTCGGAAGCGGAGCTTCGGCGCGGCGGACGCAAAGACCCCGCCGCCCCGAAGCTCAGAGGAACGGTCACAGACCAACGCAGTGTGGTGACCTGTCGTGCTGTTTGGCGCTGTCCTGCTTGATCAGAGCGCCTACGGCCTGTGGGCCTGTGCCACCGCGTGTTACGCCGCCCAAAAGTGTCCGACCACGGGATGGCCACCGAAGGCATCGAATACTCTGTTCACCAGGGTTGTCGTCTTCCAACAAGGCACGGTCCCTCGTCGTTGGCGTGGTGATTCCACTCATCACACCGGCGACCGAGAGGCCCTGTTGGTTCCGTGTCCTTCCATGCTCGATGTCTCGCACGAACTCGTGGAGCATGTCTCCTGGCTGCTGTACGAGCACCGCCGGAAGCTCAACACCCGCTGGCGCAGGCTCGGTTGCTACAAGCAAGCACTGCTCGTTTGTCCACCTGCGCAAGAACGAGACGTTCTCCCAGCTCGGAGCCGGTTTCGGAATATCCCAAACCACAGCCTGGCGGTACGTGGACGAGACCCTGGAAGTCCTGGCCTCCTGGGCGCCCGGCCTGCACGAAGCCCTCACCGGACTCGGCGAGGGCGACTTCGTCATCGTCGACGGCACCCTCATCCCCACCGACCGCATCAGGGCAGACGAGCCGTACTACTCGCAAAAACACAAGCAGCACGGCATGAACGTCCAGGTCATCGCCCGTCCCGACGGCACCCCGCTGTGGTTCTCCCGTGCCACACCGGGGCGCACCCACGACCTGACCGCCGCGCGAGCCCACGGCATCGTCCAAGCATGCCTGACCCGCCAGATCCTCGTCCTCGCCGACCGCGCCTACCAGGGCGCCGGCGCCACCGTCCGCACCCCCTACTACCACCACCGCGAACAACCCGCCCACTACCAGCGGTTCAACCGCGACCACGCCCGGCTCCGGGCTCCCGGAGAACCCGCCTTCGCACAGCTGAAGACCTGGCGACTCCTCCGACGCGCCAGATGCTCCACCCGCCGCATCGGCACCATCGTCCAAGCCGTCCACACACTACTGACCTGCACATATTCAGGATGAAAGAGGTTCAATATCGTCTCAGATGAACAGCCCCAGTAGAGGCTCTTGCGACGCAGGAGCTGTCGGCGGCAAGCGCGGCCATGTGGCGCGTACCCGAGCCGGGCCCCCAGGCGCCGATGAGACCACCGAACCAAGCCACTTGGCCCGGTGCAGCCGTACAGTCAGCGCGTTCGGGCTTGCCAGGCGAGCCGCGGCCGCCCGGGAACACCCCACCGCGCGAGGAAGACTTCGTCCGGTGGATAGAGGGCACCACAACGACGGAGCATCCCCGACCGCGCGGAGAGGACCTTCCTGACCTAGGGTCCTTCAACAGCTTTGCCAGTTCTTTGTTCTGTTGAGAAGCAACTGCAAGTCCGGGATCGATAATGCCAGCTTCGGCAGGTGAACCCGATGCGTTCCGGGTACAGCCTCGTGCAGTCCGACGGTACAACCGCAGGCTTCGCGGAATACCCCGGGCACGTTCGCGATTCGCTACCTTGCATCGTTTGCGAGGGGGAGCTGCTGTGGCCGAGCTGATGTTGTTCCGTCGGGACGCGGAGGGGTGGGACGTCGAGCTGTCCGGTACGACGGTGGCGCTGGAGGTCGAGCTGCAGCGTCGGGTGGAGGCCGGCCTGGAGGTAATGCTCGGTATCCGGTTCCTGGCGTCGGAGTATCCGACGGGTCCGTGGCACCGGGGGCGGATCGACACCCTGGGTCTGGACGAGAACGGCAGCCCGGTCGTGATCGAGTACAAGAAGGGCTCCGACAGCGGGGTACTGTCGCAGGCCGTCTCCTACCTGTCTTGGCTGGAGTCCGCGCACCACGAGGTCGAGGCGCTCGTCCGGAAGGTGCTGGGCGCGGAGGCCGCCGAGTCCATCGACTGGCGCCGCCCGCGGATGGTCTGCATCGCGGCCGGCTCCTCCCGCCACGACCGTGTAGCCGTGCAGCGACTGCCCGAGCGGATCGACCTGGTGCGCTACCGCGTCTTCGAGGGCGACCTGCTCAGCCTGCTGCTGGTGGACTCCTCGCCCGGCTCGCCGGGCGCTGCCTCACGGCGGAGCAGAGAGCGGGACGCAGTGGTCGACACCGGGCCGCCGGCTGCGGTAATTCCCGATCGGGTGGAGCCGTGCCTTGTCCCGGACTGCCTGCGGGACCTGTACGGCGAGCTGGACGAGGCACTCACCGCATGGGGTGAGGTCGAGGTGCGGAGGTTGCGGCACTACATCGCTTATCGGCTGATGGTGAACCGTGCCTCGGTCCTCTTCCGTCCATCGCACGGGGTGATCCTGGTCTATCTCACCCTGGATCCGGACACGGTCGAGTTCGAGGAGGGTTTCACGCGCGACATGCGCGGGATCGGGCACCTGGGAACGGGCGATGTGGAGGTTCGGATCGCGTCTGCGGCTGACCTGGACAAGGCGGGGCTGCTGATCCGGCGGGCGTTCGAGGCGGCTTGACGGCGAGAGGAAGGGCGGCTGGAGCACCGGTTCTCCGGTGTACCAGCCGCCCTTTTTGTGTCCGCGGTCCGTCGGCTCGGTCTCGTGGCTCTCATGGTCATTCCTCCGGTCCGGCCAGGACGAAGTCGTCCTGGGTCAGTTCGGCCTGGAGCCTGCGTTCGGCGATGGCGGCGTAGTGGTCGGATAGTTCGACGCCGACGAAGTGGCGGCCTTCGCGCAGGGCGGCGACGCCCGTGGTGCCGCTGCCGGTGAAGGGGTCGAGGACGGTGCCGTCCTCGGGGCAGATGCGGACGAGCTGCTGCATGACCTCGACCGGCTTCTGGGTGATGTGGACGCGGTCCTTGCGGGGCTGGGAGGCGATGAAGTAGCCGGGCAGGTACAGATCGCGGCTGTGGTCGAGGGTGCCCTTGACGCCCCAGGTGATGAACTCCGATGCCTGCTTGAAGCCGCCCTTGCGCGGCCGGCTGGCGGGCTTGATCCACGGGATCGTGCCGGACCAGGTCCAGCCGGCCATCTGCAGGGCGTCGGAGGTAGTGGGTTCCTGGCGCCAGTCGGAGAACACCATGGCGACGGAGTGCTCGACCGCGGCGCGGTATGCCTCGGTGAGCAGCTCGGTCAACCAGGCCCGGTACGAGCGCTGGTCTCGGTTCTCGCCGGGGAAGTTGGCCAGGTCGTGGGCGCTGTTGCTGGTGACGTACTTGGCGCGGGCGGTGCGGCCGGTCCGGTCGGAGCTGGTGCGCCCGCCGGAGTTGTACGGGGGGTCGGTGATGACGGCGTGGACGGACTGGTCGGGGATCGTCTTGAGCACCGTGAGGGCATCGCCTCGGTGCAGCGTGTAGGTCATGCGCGGAGCCTCTTCTCTGGGCGCGAGAGAACTGCCCGCTCCGGGGAATGCCAAGGCGGCCATTCAAGGAGCAGGGGTTGCGCCGGAGAGTAGCCACAAATTCCGGACCGACCTAACGGGATCTGACGCTCTCCACGGCCTGCGTGGGGGTCATTTGGTGCGTCCGTATTTCCGGTCTACTGTCTCGCCAAGTCATCAGGGCGGGGCACCGCTTCACCCCTGCTGACCTGTACTGATACGTGCTACCGCGTCCAATAGCGGTGCCACTTCAGCACATCCACCCGCCCGTACCGAAGCCGCCCGAGGAGCCTTTGTGCACTGCCTGAGATTACGAGCGCGGCCGGCTGCCGCGCATGACCCGGGACCGGCGTCCGGGAACTACCAACCCCTTGTGATCCGGGCCCACCCCTGAGGGGCGAATTTGCACCGGTGCGGTGCCGGCCGCCGAGTCGGCGGCCAGCACCGCCCTCGCCCCTGGCTCGCCAGCCCGCCTCTGGAGGAATCGCCTCGCCGGGCCAGCCCTCGCCCGCACTGCCTCAGCCTGAACCCGACCTGTTTCCCCGTTCCGAACGGACTGCCATGCCTGCTCCGAGCACTCCGATCACCCGCTACGACGACCAGCTCAGCGAGCGCTTCGGCAGCATCGACGCCTTCCGCGCCCGGCACGACTCATCCGACGCCACGGCTGTGTTCGTCTACACCCGGCTCGCCGAGACCGAGAAGGAACTGGTCCGCCTGCGCACCCAGGTGCACTCGCTCACCTCCGCCGACAACTACCCCGACACCGGGCAGGTCGCTCGGGTCGACCTGGTACTCGACGCCATCAACCACATGATCGAACTGCGCGACGACGAGGCCGACGCACTCGAGACAATGCTCGGCCTCGCCGCACCCGCGGCAGAACACGGCCCGATGTTCGACCCCCACTGGCACCTGACCCCAGCTCCCGGCACCACCCGCACCACGGAGAAATCCCTCCCCCCGACCGACGACGACACCGACGCCGTCACAACACCGTTGCCCAGGACGGAACTCACCGCCTTCGACGCCCGCATCGAAGCCCTCGCCGGCGACCTCGACCGACTCCGAGCCCTCGCCGGCCAGCCGCAAGCCGATCCCGCGCTGCGCGAGCTGGGCGAACGCCACATCGCCCTGACCGACGCGCAGACGGTCTGCCTCTTCTACCGCGTGCGCGTCAACACGCTGACCGACGGCCGCTGGTACGTGGACCGCCCGCTGGTGGACACGATCGATGAGGCCCTCACCAAGCTCGAAGAAGCAATCGGGACTCGGAGCGAGCGTGCCCGCGCCCTCGAACAACTCCTGGCCCGGATGGGGGCGGAGACCGCCCGCGCCTCCGGTTCCGCCGTAGGCACGATCTCGACCGCGTCTACGGAGCCCGCACCAGCCGCCCCCGGCGACCGCGCCACCGCCGCCAGGGCGATATCCCCCACCGCACCTCGCTCGGCAACCGCCAACAACAGCCCGGCAGTGGCACCTCCCCCGCCGAACACCGCACCCCCGCGTGTCCGCCACCGCTGAAGAGTTCACCGCCACAGGCCCACGCCGGAGCGCGTCCACCCGGCCAGCACGACAGCCCACAAGCCGCCCTGGGAAACCCATGAACCTGCCCCTCAGACACGCCCGCCCTCCCCCGCTCCCGCCCGTCGCCATCCGAACCGAACGGATCCGCCATGCCCACGCTCGCCCACCCCCGCCCCCGCATCGCGCCCGGCCAAGAAGCCACTCCGATTCGGCACGCCCGAATCCACTCACGCCCCGGCCCAACCCCGCTACTTGGTCGCACCGTTGGCCATAGCGGGCGGTGGCGGCGATGAAGAAGACCGCCGGAGCCGTCGTCGGCCTGGCTGCCGCCGGTCCACTGCTGCTGGCCGTTCCCCTGCTCGGCATCACCGCCGGGAGTGCAGCGGCTTCCTGTTCCACCGGTGGTGCACAGGCTGTGGATACCGCAGCGGTGGCCGCGCAGGTGAAGACCATTCTGGACGGCGGCAGCACCGACACCGTCGCGGTTGCCGGGCTGGACAACCCGGCCGAGCAGGTCCCCAACGCCAAGACCATTCAGGCCACCGGTCTGGCCATGGGCATCCCCGCCCGCGGACAGATCGTCGCGCTGGCGACCGCGCTGCAGGAAAGCGGCCTGCGCAACCTCACCTACGGTGACCGCGACAGCCTGGGACTGTTCCAGCAGCGACCCTCGGAGGGCTGGGGCACCCCGACGGAGATCCTCGACCCGGTCCACGCCTCCACCACGTTTTTCGAGGCACTGGAGAAGGTTCCCGGCTGGGAGTCGCTGTCGGTCGCCCAGGCCGCCCAGGCGGTGCAGAAGTCGGCGGTCCCGGACGCGTACGCGAAGTGGGAGCCGCTGGCGACCGCGCTGCAGCAGGCGATCCAGGCGGTCCTGTCCCCCGCGAGCACGGCCCCGTCCGCGACGCCCTCGACGCCCTCGACGCCTGGCGTCGTGCATGTGGGTATCGGTGGCGCCTGCTCGCCCGGAGGAGACGGTGCCGGCTTCGGGGTCATCCCGCCGGGCTCTGTGCCGGCCGGGTACACGATCCCCGCCGACGCGCCGCCCGCGGTGCAGACCGCGATCCGCTGGGCGCTCGGGCAGCTCGGCACGCCGTACCAGTGGGGCGGGTCGTGCACGGACGCCCACGGGCCGGACCCGATGGGCCGCTGCGACTGCTCCTCGCTGATGCAGCAGGCGTACAAGGCCGCGGGCGTCGCCCTCACACGCACCACCTACACCCAGGTCAAGCAGGGCAAGCCCGTCCCGGTGGACGCCCTTCTGCCCGGCGACCTCCTCTTCACCGAGGGCACTGCGGCCGCCCCGGAGCACGTCGGGATGTACATCGGCTCCGGACTGATCGTCAACGCACCCCACACCGGCGCCGTGGTCGACATCAACACCCTCGCCGACTGGAAGCCGCAGATCCTCGCGGCCCGCCGCATCGTCTGACCCCGCACCCCACCCCACCCCTGCCCTCCTTCTGCCGCGCGGCACCGCCATGCCCGGCGCACCTCGACCCGCCCTGATTCGAACTGGAGTTCCCTCATGTATCTCGCCGGCAAAGCAGCCCAGCTCGCCTACGACCCCGGGATCAAGCCCAACGAGGGCGGGTTGCCGGGCCTGTCCGTGCTCAAGGAGGTGATGGGCTCGATCAACCTGTTCGGGATCGTCGCGGTGGTCGGGGCGATGGCGGTCAGCGCCGGGGTGTGGGCCTGGGGCCACCACTCCGGCGGCCACCAGGCCGAGGCCAACGGCAAGAAGGGCGTCCTGGTCTCCGCAGGCGCGGCCCTCCTGCTCGGCGCCGCCAACGGCATCGTCGCGTTCTTCTCCACCCTCGGAACGCAGGTCCACTGATGCCCTCCACCACCTCCTTCTCCGACGGGACTTCCCGCGTGCGCGGCCGTGTCCTGCTCGGCACCACCGTCCTGGTCCTGCTCGTCGCCATCGCGGGGCTCGCCGCCTATCTGACCCGCGGCGGCCGCACGCCCGCCAAACCCCCGACGCCCCCGGCGAGTTCGGCCACCGCACTGCCGCCGTCGACGGGGACGACGACGAGGGTGACGGGGCCCGGCGGGCGCGGTGCGCTGCCGGTCCCGCCGGCCACGCACGACCCGGTCGCCTTCGCGAAGGCCGCGGCGGTGGCGCTGTGGTCCTACGACACCCGCGCCTACTCCCAGCCCGAGCTGCTGGCGGCCCTGCACCGGTGGATGACCGGCGAGGCCAAGTACGCCGACCGTGCCTCGGTCGACGCCCAGGTGCCCTCGCCCGTGCTGTGGGAGCGGATGGCCGACCAGGGCCAGCACACCACCGCCACCGCGAGCGAGGCCCACTTCCCCGCCTCCTTCACCCAGGCCCTGCAGGCCGACCCCGGCGCGATCACCACCGCCTACGTCTACGCCGTGACCGTCACCGGCCGGCAGTCGATCGCCTGGAACGGCTCCCCGCACGGCGGCGCCGAGCAGCGCGCCACCACCCTGGCCGTGCAGTGCCGGCCCGACCAGCCCTGCTCGCTCGCCGGCGTCCTGCCCAACGTCGCCCCCTGACCACCGACTCCTGAAAAGAGGAACCCCTCATGGGAGCCTGTGATCTCCCCCTGATGTCAACCGTGTGCGACACGATCGGCGGCGTCGTCTCCAGCACCGGCCAGGCCGTCACCGACGGCATCGGCGCCTGGCTGGCCAAATCCACCGGCGACCTCGCCGCCAGCGCCGCCGACCTCGCGGCCCAGGCCGTGAACGAGACCACCGCCATCGACCTCAACGCCCCCTGGTTCCGCGACAACTACGAACTGCTCCTGCCCATCGGCCTCACGCTCACGGTCGGGACGTTCTGCCTGCAGCTGATGTCCGCCGCCTGGCGGCGCGACGAACGCGCCCTGGCCCAGGCCGCCATCGGCACGATGATCGGCGTCCTGTTCTCCTTCTGCGCCATCGCCTTCACCTCGGTTGCCGTCACCGTGGTCGACGCCCTGTCCGACGGCCTCTTCCAGGCCGCACACACCTCCACCGCCGACGCGATCCGCCGCGTCGTCGAAGTCGACGAACTCGGCGCGATGTTCGGCCTGGGCTGGGGCGTGCCCGCCCTGGTCGCCTTCGGCATGGCGATCGGCGCGTTCATGTACTGGGGCGTCATGGTCGCCCGCAAGGTCGGCGTACTCATCCTCGTCGCCCTTGCCGTCTTCGCCGGGGCCGGCAGCGGCTGGGAAGCCGCCAAACGCTGGCGCCGCGGCTGGATCGAAGCCACCGCCACCCTCATCGTCTCCAAGCTGCTCATGACCGTCGTCTTCCTGATCGGCGTCTCCGCGATGGGCAAATCCGACCCCGCCGACGGCCTCGGCGCCCTGTCGGATGCCATGGCGGGCCTGGTCGTCATGGTCCTGGTCCTGCTGTGCCCGTACGCCACCTACAAGTTCGTCCACTGGGCCTCCGACAGCGGCGGCCACGACGACCTCCACCGCTCCGGCATCGCAGGCTTCACCGTCGCAGCCGGCGCAGCCAGGACCGCGGGCAGCCTCGCCATGCAAGCCGGAGTCGGCAGGCCCGCACCGCAGGGGCCCAACCAGGTGCCAGGTGCCGGGGCCGACGGCGTCGCCACCGGTATCAACCCCGCTGGCGCGCACCTCAGCAAGGAAGGCATCGACGGCACCCCACGGCCGAAGACCACCTTCCGCTACGGCGAGGACAACAAGGCCACCGGTGACAAGGGCCGCGCGCTCATCCAGCGACCCGGCATCCCCCCGCTGATCAACCGGCCCGCCGCCGCTGACACGGGAGGTGCCGAAGGCGGCACCTCTGGCGCATCAGTTCCGACTGCCGTCCGCTCCGACCCGGGAGCGATGGGGCCGCCTGCCGAATCCTGACCGGTCGCCCGTTCGGGGGCGGGCAGCGATCCCCAGCGTGCAGTCCGCCCCCTTTCCCCCGCACCCCACCGGTAAGACCGGCCACACTCTCGCCCCTCCGCTTCTACCTTCTGGAACCGCTATGACCGACAACCACACCGCCGAAGGTGCCCCGGCCACCGTCAAGTTCCCGCACCGCAGCCGCAGGGGCATCCTGCTGGGCCTGACCGCTCCGCAGCTGATCGTCGTCACCCTCACCGGGCTGCTGCTCCTGGCCGTCATGCTCACCCGGGGCGTGGTCGGCGCCCTGGAACTCATCCCGCTGTGGGCCACGATCCTGCTGCTGGTCTTCGTCCGCTCCCAGGGCCGGAGCCTGGCCGACTGGACGCCCATCGTCGCCCGCTACGCCCTGCGCCGGATGCGGGGCCAGCTGGTCTGGCTGGCCCGCCCCGCCAGCCGCCCCCGGCGCGAGGGGCTGCTCCACCTGCCCGGCACCGCCGCCTCGCTGCGGGTGGTCACCGCCCCCGACCGGCGGTACGGAGCCGTCCACCACCCGGGCACAGGCACCCTGACCGCCGTCGTGAAGGTCAGCAGCCGCGCCTACGCCCTGCTCGACCCGGGCACGCAGAACGCCAACGTGGCCGGCTGGGGACGAGCCCTGGCCGCGCTCGCCCGCACCGGCCACGTCGCCCGCATCCAGGTCCTCGAGCGCACCATTCCCGACAGCGGCGACGCCCTACGCCGGTACTGGCAGGAGCACGGCACCCCGAACACGCCCGTAGCGGGCCCGCTCTACAGCGAGCTGATCGCCTCCGCCGGGCCGGCCGCCGCCCCGCACGAGGCATACGTCGCGGTGTCGCTCGACGCCAAGGCTGCCCGGCGGCTGATCAGTCAGGCGGGCGGCGGACTGACCGGGGCCTTCTCCGTACTGGCCCAGCTGACTTCCACCTTCGAGCAGGCCACCCGAACCGCCGGCCTCAACCCCGCAGGCTGGCTGACCGCCACCGAGATCGCCGCCGTCGTCCGCACCGCCTACGACCCCAAAGCCCTCGCCGCGCTGGACCGCTGGTCCGCCTCCGGCCGCCCGGCGGCCGACCCAGGCGCCGCAGGGCCCGTCGTGGTGGTGGAGTCCGCCGACCACATCGCCACCGACACCGCCTTCCACACCACCTACTGGATCGAGAACTGGCCCCGCATCCAGACCAGCGCGGGCTTCCTCCACCAGCTGCTTTTCACCGCCGGGGTCCGCCGCACCCTCTCGCTGTCCTACGAGCCGAAGAGCCTGGACGCAGCCCTGCGCGACGTCCAGCGCAAGAAGGCATCCGTGATCGCGGACGCCGCCGAGCGCACCCGGCGCGGCCAGGTCGACTCCGAAGCCGACGCGATCGAATACGCCGACATCAAGGCCCGCGAACGCCAGCTCATCGCCGGCCACGCCGACGTCGCTCTGACCGGCCTGCTCACCGTAAGCGCGGACACCGAGGACGAACTACGAGCGGCGTGCGCGGTCGTGGAGACCGCGGCCGTCGGCGCGCAGCTCGACCTGCGGGCCTTGCGCTGGCAGCAGGCCGAGGCGTTCACCGCCGCCGCCGTGCCCCTCGCTCTGTCCGCCTGATGCCGGCCCCACCCCTTCCCACCGAAAGAGCACCTCCCATGTCCCGCACCGCCAGTACGCCGACCGCGCAGGACTTCGTGCCCTTCGCCACTGCCGCCATCGACTTCCACCGCGCTCTCAACCTCCCGGCCGCCCCGCTCGCCGCCCCCCGGGCAGAACTGGATTCGCTGCACGAGCACCTGGTCGCCGTCTACGAGCTGCTCGACGCCCACGCCCAGCGCACCGGCACCCTCATGCCGGTCGAGGGCGACTGCCTGGGTGCCGCCCGCACGCGGATCTGGCAGGCCGCCGATCACCTCCACGCCGCCTACCACTCAGCCCCCCGGCCAGGCTCCAGGGACATTCCCGACCGCGAGGCGTGCAGGGCCGGCCTCCCCGAGGGCGCACCGGAGCTGACGATCTGCCAGCGCCATCAGACCGCTGCCCGGCTGGTGCGGCGCCGCAGCACCCCCGCTGACCTGCACGCCCCGTTCACCGGCCTCATCCGCCACTGACCCGCCCCCCACCGCCTGTCGGGAGAAACCCCATGCCCCGCACCCGCGCCAGCGCCTCCCCCCTGTTCGTTCCCCGCAAGTCCTCCCGGGCCCAGCAGCGCGCCGCCCGCGCCGGCTTCGCCGCAGCACGCCGCCAGGCCCGACGCGCCCAGACCCCTCCCCAGCGGCAGAACGAGGATGGCTTCGATCTGGAGCTCCGGCCGACCTACCCACCCTCAGGGCGCCCCGGTCCGGCCTCCGCCCGCGGCGGGAAACTGCGCCTGCCCGCCCACCGCATGACCACCGCCACCGTCGCCGGCGCCTACCCCTTCCTCGCCGAAGGCGGCCTCGGAGCCGAGGGCATCTTCATCGGCCGCGACGTCCACGCCGAAGCCGCGTTCTGCTACGACCCGTTCTCCCTGTACAGCTCCGGCCGCATCGAGGGCTTCACCAACCCCAACGCGGTGCTCGCCGGCATCATCGGCATGGGCAAGTCCGCCCTCGCCAAGTCCATCGCCACCAGGGCCATCGCCCACGGCTACAAGGTCTACGTCCCCTGCGACCCCAAAGGCGAATGGAGCCCCGTCGCCGAGGCGTTGGGCGGCTACACCATCGCCCTCGGCCCCGGCCTGCCCGGCCGGCTGAACCCCCTGGACGCCCCCGCCAAACCCGCGGCCGTCAGCGAAGCCGACTGGGCCACCGAGACCCGCAAGCGCCGCCTCCTGCTCCTGGCCGGCCTCGCCCGCACCGTCCTCGGCCGCGACCTGCAGCCGATGGAGCACACCGCCCTCGACATCGCCCTGGACCAGGTCGTCGCCCACGCCGCCACCCAGCGCGCCGAACCACTGCTCGGGCAGGTCGCCTACGTCCTCGCCTCCCCCGCCCACCTCGACGCCGCCCTCCCCGACCAGGCCGGCCACCTCGCCGAAGCCGCCCAGGACCTCGCCCACGCCCTGCGCCGCCTCGTCCACGGCGACCTGTCCGGCATGTTCGACGCCCCCTCCACCGTCACCTTCGACCCGGCCACGCCGATGCTGTCCATCGACCTGTCCCGCCTCGGCGGCGCCGGCGACGACACCGCCCTCGTCCTCGCCATGACCTGCGCCTCCGCCTGGATGGAAGCCGCTCTCGCCGACCCCGACGGCGGCAGGCGCTGGGTGATCTACGACGAGGCATGGCGCGTCATGCGGCACATCGGCCTGCTGGAGCGGATGCAGTCCCAGTGGAAACTCTCCCGCGGCCTGGGCATCGCCAACCTGATGGTCATTCACCGGCTCAGCGACTTGCTGTCCGCAGGTGACGCCGGATCCCGCGGCCGCGTCCTGGCCGAGGGCCTGCTCGCCGACTGCTCCACCCGCATCATCTACCGCCAGGAACCCGACCAGCTCGCCGCCGCAGCCTCCCTGCTCGGCCTGACCGGCGTCGAAACCCAAGCCGTCTCCGCCCTCACCAAAGGCCGCGGTCTGTGGAAAGTCGCAGGCCGCAGCTTCATCACCCAGCACCTGCTGCACCCGGCAGAGCGGCAGTTGTTCGACACCGATGCCCGGATGCGCTGAGGGCGCCCAGCCCTCGAAGTCGCGCTCAGCGGCCGGTGCCACTGTTCAGTCGCCAGCGGCCGTAGCCGCGTCCTTCTCCGCCGTCGGCAACCGGCCAGCCCCGAAGCCCCAGCGCTCAACCACCCGCCTGGGCCGCCCCCGGCTTCACCCCATCCCGACACCCCGCACGCAGCCGCTGACGGCAGATCAGGAGGAACCCGCCGTGCCCCGCACCGGCAGAGGCCGCCCCACGCAGACCTGCTCATCCGCTCCCGACGGCCCGCATTGGACTCGCCATGACCGCACCCGAACCGAACGCTCCTCCGCTCCACGCTGCCCTGACCCGCCATGACCGCGCCGCAGGCCGACTGCGGGATTTCAGCGACGCCCTCGCCCACCGACTCCCCGGCTCCTGGAACGCCGCCACCAAGGCCCCCTTCGCCTACAGCCCCACCTACGCCGACGCCATGGACAGGCTCTGGGACCACAACCACGTCGAGTGGGCCCTGCTGAACTTCGCCCAGGAAGAAGCCGCCCTGCTCGACGGCCCCGACAAAGAACTCCTCATCGTCCTCCCCCGCCCCCGCCGCCCCGGACAGTTCCTCGTCGCCGCCCTCGCACCACCCGGCCTCACCGGCACCCTTCACCTCCACCACGCACCCGACGGCATCGCCGTCCCCGCCGACCCCGCCCGCGCGGCAGCAGCCATCGAGCGCCGCTTCCTCCCCCGCTACCGGCAGGCCGTCGCGACGGTGCGCGGCCCCGCGCTGGAGGAAGCGCACCTGCTCGCCCAAGAAGCCCTCGCCGAATGGGACGCCATCTCCGACTCCCTGTGCGACGAGCACGGCGTCCCCCTCGACGAAGACGCCTATGGCGCCCGCCAGGTCCAACGCGACGCCGAAGCCTGGACCCCCTTCGAGACCTTCCTCTTCCACGGCCCCGCAGCCATCCACGACGCCCAAGCTGCGCTCACCACCCTGACCTTCCCGGCCACCACCACAGGCCGATGGAGCCACCAACTGCGCGAGCTGAACGGCGCGTTGGCCGAAGGCACCCGCATCCGCGACGACTGGGACACCTACCTGGCCGACATCCTCAACCACCGAACCGGCCCAGGCCGCTGGCGCGCCTTCAACAACGCCCTCGAAACCCGCAACGCCGAAGCCTGGCACGCCATCACCACCTTCATCGACTTCACCCCAGTGCTCCACGCCATCCACGACGCCGAGCGGCAACAGGCCCAGGAAAGGAAGGTCAGCGCGGCCCGTGCCGCCGCCGCGCGAGCACGCTCCACCACCGCCGCGGCTACGCCCAAGCGCGGCACTCGGCTGCCGACGCATGCTGCGCCCACTCCGCCATCCTGGCTCCCGGCACCGCCGCACACTCCTGGCCGCTGACCTCCGTCCTGCATCCGCCCCTTCGAGCATCCCCCAGATCCACATCTGACCGCTGGCACAGCGCCTGCTCGGCGGGCGCGGGCCGGTTGATCGGCGGCCGGAGGCTGCGGAAACCGCCCCGGGGGCCGGTATGGCGGGCGCGGAGACCGGATGAGTAGACCAACCGATTGGCAGCCCCAGTTGAGAACTTGGAGTACGGCCAGAGCCATGCCTCGACGGACCTCGAGGGGCACGGGTCGCTGCTGGACCTCCTGCACGCCCGCCTGATTGGACGAACTGGTCCAGGCCGAACCGCCGGGTGGACGAGACCGGTGCGCCGTCGAGCGGTTGTGCGCGCTGACCATGGACGACGGCCGGCACCAACCCGACATCGGGCGACCTGGGAGGACTTCGTCCGCGGCGGCCAGCTCTCGAAACCCGGATGGCCGGTGAACCTGGGGTCCCGTCAGAGGCGGCCAGGAAGGTTACCGGTGGTCAGGGACGCCAATCGGCTATGTGGCGTTTGCCACCAGCAAGTGTGGTTTGTTTGCCGGTGCTTGACGGAGGACGGCCCTTGTGCGGCGTTTGCCCGACTGGCCGGCCGGGCGGTCTGCCGGAACCTTTGCCCTCTCCTGGGTGATCGTTGACTCTCAGCACCTATCGGTGAAATCTGCACCTCCGCCTGGCTTACCTGGGTGTCGAGGATGTGTGAAGATTCCTCGGTTTTCCTGAGCTGTGGATCGTCTGTGGCTCAGCGATGTGGGGAGGGCTTGTGTTCGGAGGGTGGGGGGCTCGGCGCGGTGCGCCGAGGGGCCCGTTCGGAGGGTTGCCGGCGCCGGCGTGGTTGCGGCGGGTGGCGTGTGTGGCAGTGATGGCGCTGGCCGTCGAGGCGGTGACCGTCGCGGGGGACGGCGGGGTGGCGCTTGCCGCCGCGGTGCCGAGGGCCGCGGAGCGGTCGCAGGTCGAGCCGGTCGACGCGGCGGGCACGTCGGGGCCCGCGCAGGCATCCGACGAGGCGTCGGCGCTGCTGATGGCGCGGTTGCAGGATCGTGCGGTCGAAGTGCTGGACGACCGGACGGACGCGTCGCAGACGTTCGCCGAGCCGGATGGTTCGTTGTCGTACAGCGTGTCGGCGTTGCCGGTGCGGGTGAAGCGGGGCGGTTCGTGGGTGCCGGTGGATGCGACGCTGGCGCGGACGGCCGATGGCAGTGTGGCTCCGGCGGTGACGGAGTCCGCGCTGACGTTGTCCGGTGGCGGCGGTACGCGGCTGGCGACGATGACGGTGGACGGCAAGACGTTGACGCTGTCGTGGCCGTCGGTGCTGCCGACCCCGACGCTGTCGGGGGCGACGGCGACGTATCCGGACGTGCTCGCGTCGGGCGTGGATCTGGATGTGACCGTCACGGTCGCGGGCGGGATTGAGGAGACGCTGGTCGTCAAGAACGCGACGGCGGCGGCCGATCCGGCGTTGGCGTCGCTGGCGTTGACGCTGTCGGCGTCGACGGGGTTGACGGTGGCGACGGACGCGGCGGGCAACACGACGGTGACGGACTCCTCGGGGCGGGCGGTGATCACCTCGCCCGCGCCGGTGATGTGGGACTCCTCCACCGAGGCTGACACCGGGGCCACCGCTGACACCGGTAACGTCGCGTCGGACGCGGCGTTCACGGTGAAGTCAGCTTCCGCGAAGGCTCAGGGCTGGGCGTCGTCGGTGCACGGTGCCGGCCAGTTCGCCCGGCAAGCGCGGGTGAGGACGACGCTGCGCGGGCACCGGTTGGTGATGGTGCCGGATCAGGGGCTGTTGACGGGCAAGGGCACGCATTTCCCGGTGTTCATCGACCCGACGTTCGTGACGCATTCGGCGTCCGGTTCGACGCTGCACTTCGACGAGGTCCAGCAGGGATACCCGAACACGTCCAACTGGGACACCACGGACAACGGCGGCCTGGGCGTGGGCTACCAGGGCTTCTCGTCGCCGACGGGGATCGAGCGGACGTACGTCAACCTGGGTGTGCCGTCGTCGGTCTACGGGGCGCACGTCCTGTCGGCGAAGTTCAACACGACGGTGGCCAAAGCAGCCGCGAGCGGGCCGAACTCGACGACCGTGAACGTGTTCTCCACCGGGTCGATAAGCTCCTCGACCACCTGGAGCGCCCCGCCGGCCAAGAGCCAGAGCGGTGCGAACCCGAACTACCCGAATCCGAACGCGTCGGCGACGTTCACCACGACCAGCAGCAGCCCGAACCTGCCGGTCGCCTTCGACGTGACGTCGGGGATGCAGTACATCGCGAACATCCACAACACCAACTGGACGCTGGGTCTGTTCAACGCGACGGAGACCGACGACACGGACTTCGTGCGGTTCGCGTCCAACCCGACGTTCTCCATCACCTACGACGCCTATGCGTCGGCCTCTTCGGTGGCCGTCTCTCCGTCGAACGTCAACCCCTACAGCGGCAAGCGGTATGCCACCTCGTTGACGCCGGTGCTGTCGGCGAAGATCACGGACGCGGACGCCTCCAGCGTGCAGGCGCAGTTCGAGGTGACGGCAGACCCGGCGTTCGCCGACACGACCTATTCCTACACGGCCACGTCCGCGTCGGTGGCTTCGGGCGGGACGGCGAAGCTGACCGTGCCGTCCGCATCGGCGTTCCCTGCCGCCAAGCACTTGCGGTTGCGGGTGCGCGGCTATGACGGGTCGGTGTACGGGCCGTGGTCGGCCTACACCGTGTTCGCGATGAACACCGGTCTGCCGGCCGCTCCGTCGATCTCGTGTGATCCGTACACGCAGAGCACGTGGACGACCGCTGCGTCCGGTGGGGCGCAGTGCACGTTCAGTACGACCAGTACGGACGGTATGGGTTACGCGTGGGGGCTGGACGATCCGAACGCGACCAGCAGGGTGTGGGACACCGTGGACGGCAACGGGGGTGACCCCGAGACCGTCACGGTCAACCCGGCTGAGGGCTGGCACAAGTTGTACGCGCGGACGATCGACTCGGCGGGCAACATATCGGCTGCCGCCACCGAGTACGACTTCGGGGTCGGTACGGTCGGGCTGACCTCGCCCGCGGACGGTGACCGCCCGGCCCGCCGGGTGAGCCTCACCTCGACGGGCAAGGACACCTACACGGGCGTGACCTACCAGTACCGGCAGGGCGAGATGGACACTTGGCACGATGTGCCGGTGGGCGACGTGACCAAGTCCTCCGACGGCTCTGCCGTGGCGTCCTGGCCCGTGGCCGTGTCCGGCGGTTCGCCTGCGGCGCTG
>NZ_FNIE01000029.1 GCF_900103985.1 Actinacidiphila guanduensis
CGGGACAGGTCGCCGATGCCTTGTGCGGATTGGGCGACGTTGGGCAGGACGGTGCGCATCTGCCGGGTGAAGTCGGAGAACTGGTCGGCGACGGGCCCGCCGAGGGAGTCCAGGACGCCGGTGGTGGCGGGGTCGATCTCCTGGGTGAGTTTTTCCAGGTGCTGGGCGGAGGTGTACCAGGCCTGGGCCAGGACCTGCATCTTGTCCTCGTCGCCCTTCGGCCAGGACTGACCCATCGCCAACTCGGCCACCCAGTCCAACTCAGGCGGCAGATCGATACTCACGAGCGGTCGCTCCCGCACACGCGCATTCGAGGGCCCCTCCCGGCGGCCGCGCCGTCGCGGCCGATCCCCGCGCCCGCCGGCAACGGCCGAACGAGGCGCCATCGCCAGGTAACACCCTCGTTAACGGGACGTCACGAAGTCGGTCCGGGAAACGGCCCGTTCGTCTGCCGAGGCTGCCCGTACGGCCCTGGACGCGCCGCGGCCACGGGGGTTGCGACCGCGCCGTCGGCCCCGCACAACGACGATCCCCGCAACTCCCGTGACTCCAGGGTGTTGCGGGGATCAGGCGGGGGTCAGGCCGGGGTCAGGCCGGGATCGCCCCCGTCGCCAGGAGCCGGTCCAGGGCTTCCTGGTAGGGGGCGACGGCCAGGCCCTGGGCGGCCACCCAGGAGTCGGCGTAGTAGGTGTCCAGGTAGCGGTCGCCCGGGTCGCAGATCAGGGTGGCGACGCTGCCCTCGCGGCCGGCCGCGCGCATCTCGGCCGCGATCCGCAGCGCGGCCCACAGGCCGGTGCCCGTGGAGCCGCCCGCCCGGCGGCCGGTGAGGCGTTCGAGCAGCCGCAGGGCGGCGATCGAGGCCGCGTCGGGGACGCGCATCATGCGGTCGATGATGTCGGGCAGGAAGCTGGGCTCCATGCGAGGGCGGCCGATGCCCTCGATGCGGGAGCCGCCCGTGCGCACCATGCCGGGGTCGCCGCTGAGCCAGCCGTCGAAGAAGGCCGAGTTCTCCGGGTCGGCGACGCAGATGCGGGTGGCGCGCATGGTGTAGCGGACGTAGCGGGCGAGGGTGGCCGACGTGCCGCCGGTGCCCGCGGTGGCGACGATCCACTCGGGTTCGGGGTGGCGCTCGCGGTCGAGCTGGTGGAAGAGGGACTCGGCGATCGAGTTGTTGCCGCGCCAGTCGGTGGCGCGCTCCGCGTAGGTGAACTGGTCCATGTAGTGGCCGCCGCTGGCGGCGGCGAGCCGGACCGCGGCGGCGTGCACGTCGGCGGCGGAGTCCACCAGGTGGCAGCGGCCGCCCTGCTCCTCGATGAGCCGCTGCTTGGCCCGGCTGGTGGTGCGCGGCACCACCGCGATGAAGGGCACCCCGATCAGGGCGGCGAAGTACGCCTCGGAGACGGCCGTGGAGCCGCTGGACGCCTCGATCACCGGGCGGCCGGGCGCGATGCGGCCGTTGCACAGGGCGTAGAGGAACAGCGAACGGGCCAGCCGGTGCTTCAGCGAGCCGGTGGGGTGGGTGGACTCGTCCTTCAGGTAGAGGTCCACGCCCCAGTCGTCCGGCAGCGGGAAGCGCAGCAGGTGGGTGTCGGCGGAGCGGTGGGCGTCGGCGCGGACCCGGCGGACCGCCTCGGTGGTCCAGGCCCGGCGCGCGTGGTCGGAGCGGTCGACGTCGAGCGTGGTGGCGGCGGCGAGGCCGGCGGCCTGTCGGGCGCCCGCGGACCCCTCACGCACCGTGGATCACGGTCTCACGGGTGCCCGCCGCGACCTCCAGGACGGTCTGGAAAGGCACCTGCTGCCACAGCGGCGCGGGCTGCGGCCAGCCCTGGGAGGCGACGAGGGTGACGCCGCCGGCCTCGCGGTAGTGCAGCTGGAAATACGTTTCGCCACGCCGCTGGATGACCTCGGAGGCCGGGTCGTGGTCCTGGTATGCGTGCAGCGCGTCGGGGGTGAGCAGCAGGCAGTTGAGGGCGACGTGGCGGTCGGCGAGCAGCCGCACGTCGGCGGCGGTCTGGGTGATGGCCTTGGCCGGCGGCGTGCCGGCGTCCATCCGGGTGCGCGCGGCCAGGTAGTAGCGCTCACTGTCGGTCTGGCCCTCGGCTCCGGCCAGCAGGCGCGGGTCGATGGAGGGGACGAGGCAGTCGCGGGGCTGGTAGTCGCCGTTGTGGACGAAGGCGGCGCGGGTGTCGCCGAAGGGGTGGGTGTTGCCCGGCGAGACCGGCAGGCCGGGGCTGGCCATGCGCAGGTGCACGATGGCCATGTCGGTCACGCAGGTGTCCAGGAAGGCGCGCAGCCGGTCGCTGGTGTCCCCGCGTTCGGGCGCCTTGGTGATGCGGATCGCTCCGTCCGGGGCGCGGTGGGCCACCCCCCAGCCGTGCTCGTGCTCGCAGGCCAGGTCGAGGAAGGGCGCGAGGTCGTCGCCGACCAGCTCGCCGATGGGTGCGGGCTCGTCGGCGACGACACCGAGGAAGCGACACATAGGTGGATCTCTTTCTGTGCAGGCCGAAATCGGCTCGCTGGCGGGTACCCGTGCGGGCGCGCCGGAGTGGGCGGTCCCCGGATCGCGGGGACCGCCCGTCCGGCGCGCCGGTCCCCGGAAGGGGAGAGGTCGGGGACCGGCGCGGGGTGCCGGGCCGGGGCGGAGCCGGCCGGGCGGGCAGGGGGCGGCGGTGGCGGCTGGTCAGACCGTCGGCCGCCCCCGGGTGGGTGAGGGGCCGCCCAGGCGCCGCTCCAGCCATCCGGCGGTGCCGGCGAGCGCGGTGTTGACCAGGACGTAGACCACGGCGACGACCAGGTACGCCTGGACGACGGTGTGGTCGAACTCGCCGAGCACCTTGGCGGCGTTGAGCAGTTCGAGGAAGCTGACGACGTAGCCGAGCGTGCTGTCCTTCAGCAGCCGCACCAGCTGGCTGACCAGGGCGGGCGCGGTCTGCCGTACCGCCTGCGGCAGGACCACCAGGCGCATCGCCGTCCAGTGGTTCAGGCCCAGCGCGTAGGCGGCCTCGGTCTGGCCGCGCGGCAGGGCGCGCACGCCGGAGCGGAAGATCTCCGCGAAGACCGCCGCGTTGGTGAACACGATCGGCCACACCAGCTGCCAGAACAGCGGCAGGTGGACGCCCGCGGTGGGCAGGCCGAACAGGAAGGCGTAGATGAGCAGCAGCAGCGGGACGGCGCGCAGCACCTCGACGTAGACGGTGGCGGGCCAGCGCAGCAGCGGGGTGCGGGCGAGCCGGCCGAGGGCGAGCAGGGCGCCCAGCGGCAGCGCGATGGCGCCGCTGACCAGGGTGACCCGCACGGTGGCCCACAGCGCGGTGAGCAGGTAGTGGAGCACCGGCCACTGGCCGAAGATCCGCCACTGCGCGGCGTGCAGCTGGCCGTGCGCGTCGAACTGGTGGACAACCGCCCAGGCCAGGGCGGCGAGCGCGAGCAGGGAGACCGCGCTCGCCACCGCGATCCGGCGCCGGCCGCGCGGGCCGGGCGGGTCGAACAGCCCGTCGTCGGCGCCGCCGACGGCTTCCAGCAGGGCGGTCAGCCGGCCCGGCCGCGGCGGTGCGGTGGCGGGGACAGCCGGCTGCCCGGTCGAAGCGTGGGCCGCGCTGTGCGCGCTGTCCGCGCTGCCGGGGGTGCCGGAACTCTCCGGCAGCCCGCTGCCGGCGGCCTTGTTGTGCAGGACGGGGGTCATCGGGTCACCGCCATCTTCCGGTCCAGGAAGCCGGCCAGCCGGCCCACGCACAGCGCGATGGCGACGTAGGCGACGGCGGCGGCTCCGAAGGTGACCAGCGGCTGGGCGTACTGCTGGTCGAGCAGTTCGGTCTGGCCGGTCAGCTCCTGGGTGACGCCGACCGCCGCGGCCAGCGAGGAGTTGAGCGTCACCGCGATGAGCAGGGAGGCGGCCGGCTGGATGATCGAGCGGGCGGCCTGCGGCAGGACCACCAGCCGCAGGGTCTGCCCGAAGCCCAGGCCCAGCGCCCGGGCGGCCTCGATCTGCCCGCGGGGCACGGCCCGCACGCCGGCCCGCAGGACCTCGCAGAAGAAGGCCGCCCAGTACAGGCTCATCGCCGTCACGGCGGTCCACTGCAGCGAGTAGACGATGCCGATCTCGGGCAGGCCGAAGACGAACAGGGTGAGCAGCACCAGCAGCGGGATGCTGCGCAGCACGGCGACGTACAGCCGTGAGAAGACGCGCAGCGGCAGCACCGGGCTGATCCGGCACACCGCGAGGACGGCGCCCAGCAGGGCGGCCAGCACGAAGGTGCAGGCGCTGATCTCGGCGGAGACGCGCAGTCCGCTGCCGAAGACCCCGATGTGGTCGGCGATGAGTCCCACGGCGATCAGCCCACGGCGGGCGGGGTCGGCACCGGACCGGGCACCTCGGTGCCGACGGTGGCCTTCCACACCTTGGCCCAGGTGCCGTCGGCCTCGACCTTCTGCAGCCAGGTGTTCACGAAGTCCTTGAAGTCGGGCTCGTCCAGCGGCAGTCCGATGCCGTAGGGCTCCTTGGTGTAGGTGCCGGGCAGCACCTGGACGTCCTTGTTGGTGACCGCGTTGCCGGCGAGGATGCCCTGGTCGAGGACGTAGGCGTCGGCGCGGTGCTGGCTGAGCGCCTGGACGCACTCGGTGTTGGTGTCGAAGAGCTGGATCTTCGCCTTGGGGGCCGCGGCCTTGACCGCGGTGGGCACGGTGGAGCCGGACTCGGTGACCACGGTCTTGCCGTTGAGGTCGGCGAGCGAGGAGATGCCGGTGGTGCCCTTGCGGACCTCGATCGCCAGGCCGTCCTGGTAGTACGGGCCGGCGAAGGCGACCTGCTTGGCGCGCTCGGGGGTGATCGTGTAGGTGGCGAAGACGGTGTCCACCTGGTGGCCCTTGAGCAGCGCCTCGCGGGTCTGCGCGGTGACGTTGACCAGGTCGGTGGACGGCTTGCCGATGATGTACTTGGCGAGCAGCTGGGACATGGCCGCGTCGAAGCCCTCCACCTTGCCGGTGGTGGGGTCGAGCAGGGAGAACAGGGCGGCGGTCTGGGTGCCGCCGACCCGCAGGGTGCCCTGGGCCTTGATCCGGGCCGCGGTGGAGCCGGGCTTGATGTCGGTGGCCGGCTGCTCGGCGGCGATGAGGGCGGCGACGGTGTCGGTGTCGCTCTTCACGGTGGCCTTGCCGGCGTTGCTGCCCGGCACCGCGGAGGAGCCCGAGGAGCTGTTGGAGGAGCAGGCCGTCGCGAACAGGGCGGCGGCGGCCAGGGCGCCTGCGGCCAGGGCTCTGCTGCGGGCCGAACGCGGCAGGGACGGGATGGCGTTCATGGGGAAGGTTCCTTGTCTGGCGTTGCGGAGGCGGTGCGGCCCGCGGGCCGGTTCCGCGCCCTCCGGTTGGCGCGGTCGCGGTGCGGGCCGTCCCGTCGAACGGGCAGGGCGGCGTACGGGCGGTGCGGGTGCGGGTCTTGAGGGGTGCGCGTGTGCCGGGTTGCTCGTGGACTGCTGCGGGGAGGTGCTCGGGCGGGGCGGCCTCGGTGCTCGTTCGGTGCCCGCCCGGGCGTCCCGCTCAGTGTTTGCTCAGCGGTCGGTCAGTGCTCGGTCAGTGCTTGCTCGGTGCCGGCTCGGTGCCGGCTCAGTGCTGGAGCACCTTGGACAGGAAGTCCGCGGCGCGTTCGTGGCCGGGGTCGGCGAAGAACTCGGCGGGCGGGGCGGAGGTGAGGATGCGGCCGGCATCCATGAAGACCACCCGGTCGGCGACCTTGCGGGCGAAGCCCATCTCGTGGGTGACCACGATCATGGTCATGCCCTCGGCGGCCAGTTCGGCCAGGACGTCGAGCACTTCCTGGATCATCTCGGGGTCGAGCGCGGAGGTGGGCTCGTCGCACAGCAGCACCGAGGGCTCCATCGCCAGGGCACGGGCGATGGCGACGCGCTGCTGCTGGCCGCCGGACAGCTGCGCCGGGTGGGCGTCGGCCTTGTCGGCCAGGCCGACCCGGGCCAGCAGCCGCCGGCCGCGCTCCTGCGCCTCGGCCTTGGCCACCCCGCGCACCTTCACCGGGGCGAGGGTGATGTTCTGCAGGACGGTCAGGTGCGCGAAGAGGTTGAAGGACTGGAAGACCATGCCGGCCTCGGCCCGCAGCTTCGACAGCGCCCGGCCCTCGGCGGGCAGCGGCACGCCGCCGACCTCGATGGTGCCGGAGCTGATCGTCTCCAGGCGGTTGACGCAGCGGCACAAGGTGGACTTGCCCGACCCCGAGGGGCCGATCACGGCGACGACCTCACCGCTGTGCACGTCGAGGTCGACGTCGTGGAGAACCTGGACGCCGCCGAAGTGCTTGTTGACACCGCGGATGCGGACGAGGGGGGTGCGGGGGGCCTGGTCGGAGGGAGCGCCGGGAACGGCGTCGGCCAGGGCATCGGAAGGGGTCACGGGAGAACTCCTGCGGCAGTGCGCCGGGTTGCGCTTGCCCGGCTATTCCAGCGGTTCCGGTTGCGTTCGTCCAACGAGACTTTTTTCGTTCTTCCATCAATCGTTTTTATGATGCGCCCATGGACGTCCAGCAGTTGCGGGTGCTGACCGAGGTCGCGCGCACCGGCTCCTACACCGCCGCGGCCCAGGTGCTCGGCTACACCCAGCCCGCCGTGAGCTACCAGATGCGCCGCCTCCAGCAGGCGGTGGGCGCTCCGCTGGTGGTGCGGGTGGGCCGCGGGCTGCAGCTCACCGAGGTCGGGCATGTGCTGGTGCGGCACGCCGACGCGATCTTCTCGGTGATGCGCGCGGCCGACCAGGAGGTCGCCTCGGTGGTCGCACACGGTGGCGGCCTGGTGCGGGTGGTGGCCTTCCAGAGCAGCTGCGTGACGCTGATGCCCCGGGTGATCCAGCAGTTGGGGGCGGCCCGGCCCGATGTGCGGGTCACGGTGGAGCAGGCCGAGCCGGTGGAGGCGCGCCGGCTGATCCGCACCGGCGAGGCGGACCTCGGACTGCTGTGCAACTGGGAGAACGAGGAGTTGCCGGAGGGTGAAGAGACCATGCTGCGGCTGGAGTTGATGACCGACCGCCGCTTCGTGGTGATGCGCGAGGACCACCCGCTGGCCGGCCGGCCCACCGTGGACCTGGCCGAACTCGCCGAGGCGAACTGGGTGATGGAGAGCTTCCGGGACCGGTTCGTGGCCGCGTGCACCAACCTCGGCTTCGCGCCCCGGGTGGTGGCCACCGTGGACGACGCGCTGGCCATCCAGGCGCTGGTGGCCTCCGGACTCGGCGTCAGCATGATGAGCGAACTCGCCCTGCACGCCCACGTGTTCCCCGGCCTGGCCTGCCGGCCCCTGAGCAACTGGCCGCTGCGCCGGACCTATCTGCTGCTGTGGCCGGACATGCTCCAGGTGGCGGCGGTGGCCGCCGCGGTGCGGGTGATCCGCGCCACCGCCCAGGAGGTCGCGGCGGCCGGTCCGACGATCGGTCAGGCGCCCCCGAGCGGGGGTTGACAAGGAGTCACCGGTGGCGTTGTGTTACGTCACAAGCAAAGCCGCTACCGGCCGGTCCGCCCCCTTCGGGCGCCGGCCCGGCAGCACCCCGGTCGCCCGCGCTCCGCACCTCGCGGTGGGCGGCGGCCGTCTCGCACAGCGGGCGAACTCCGGCGCCCGCTGGGCACCCCCGGCCCGGCCGCCTGCCTGCGGACCGGCGGACGGGTCCCGCCCGCCCGCCGCCCCGTACTCCGGCCCCGGACCGGGAGCCGGACTGCTCCGGCATACCGCCGCACCGCGGTGGCATGCGGGACCGGTGCGGGCAGGCAGGGCGGAATTCGGCGAATTCCGCTTTTCCGGCCCGTGAACGTTCCGCGGAGCGGCTCCGTATGAACATCCGATGTCGGTTCACGCGTCCCGCGCTACAGCGCACGTCACTCAGCTGACATATTTGTTGATCAAAATCTTGTTCAGGGGTCAACGACCTGCCCCACCGGTCCGGTACCGCGTCGACCAGCGTGCACCGGATGTGGGTCGTTGGAGCATCCCCCCGAACGCCGGAGAGGAGACACGGATGGCTCTCGCCAGTCCGCGCGGTGCCGCCCCCACCGCCCCCGTCACCGCCCATCAGGCCGGGCAGACGCAGGGCCGGACTGCCCCGGCCGTGCTGCGCCGACCGCCCCGCACCGCCGCGCCGGCCCGCACCGCCGGGCACGGCACCCACCCCGCGGCCGGGGACCCCGGCCCCGCCGAGCCGGCCCGCCCCCAGGGCGGCCGTGACGCCGCCGGTCCCGAAGAGGGCGAACACCCGCAGCACCCCGGGAATCCCGGGCCCGGCGTCCCGCCCGCCGCGCTGCCCGACCGGGACGCCCCCGCCGCGGAGGGCACCGCCGACAGCCCCGGCACCGTACGGCTCGCCGTGCACACCGCCGACCCCATCACCCGCCTCGCGCTGGTCAGCTACGTCCGCCAGTTCCCGCACCTGGCGCTCACCCGCTGGGGCGCGGCCGCCGACATCGTGGTCGCCGCGCTGGAGAACCCGGACGCCGCCGCGATCGGCGCCCTGCGCCGCCAACTGCCGGGCGACCCGCAGCTGCTGCTCATCGTGGAGGGCGCCTGGACGGCCAACCTGCACTCGGCGCTGGACGCCGGGGTGCGCGCGGTCATCTTCCGGCACGACTTCACCTGGGACCGCTTCGGCGAGGCACTGCGCCAGGTGCAGGCCGGCCACGGCGACCTGCCGACCGAGCTGCAGGGCCGGCTGATGGACCAGGTCCGCCAGACCCACCGCGAGGTGCTCACCCCGCGCGGCCTGACCCCCGGCGGCCTCACCCTGCGCGAGGCCGACGTGCTGCGCCTGGTCGCCGAGGGCTACGAGCTGCAGGACATCGGCTCGAAACTGGGCTACTCCGAGCGCACCATCAAGAACGTGCTCTACGGGGTGATCAAGCGGCACCGGCTGCGCAACCGCGCCCACGCGGTGGCCTACGCGATCCGGTGCGGCCTGATATGACCCCCGCGGCGCATCTGTCGCACCCGGCTGCACGCACGGCGCCCTTCGGTGCCGTGCGTGCGGCCGCGCACCCCGCCGCACCGGCCGCGGCCGCCGCCTCCTGCGCGGCGGCCGCGGCCGGTGCGCTGCCGTATCCGGGCAACCAGCCGAAAGGACAGGCCCGTTGAGCACCACCGTGGTCCGTCGCACCCCACGTACCGAGGGCCCGCAGCTGCCCGAGGGGCAGGTCGAACTCGCCGAGCCGCCCTCCCTCGGCGAGCCCGCGCTGGCGGATGTCAACTCCGCGCTGATGTACCTGCCGATGGGTCTGGGCAGCGGCGCGATGATGCTGATGTTCTCGCAGGGGCGGCCGGGCCCGACGACGTACATGATGTCGGGCATGATGGGCGCCTCGATGGCGAGCATGGCGCTCACCCAGCTGGGCCGCACCGGCGGCGAGCGGCGCCGCAGGATGCGCGCCGAGCGGCGCGACTACCTGCGCTACCTCGCCCAGAAGCGGGGCCAGGCGCGGCAGGCCGCCGCCGAGCAGCGGGCCGCGCTGCTGTGGGACAACCCGCCGCCCGGGCAGCTGTGGACGCTCGCCTCGGGCGAGCGGCTGTGGGAGCGCCGGCCCAGCCACGACGACTTCGCGCGGGTGCGGATCGGCACCGGCACCCGGCGCGCCGCGCTGGAGTTCCTGCCGCCGCAGACCCGCCCGGTGGAGGACCTGGAACCGCTGTCCGCGGTGTCGCTGCGCCGCTTCACCCGGGCCCACCAGCGCGTCCCGCACCTGCCGGTGCCGGTGGCGCTGCGCCGCTTCACCAGCGTGGAGTTCGCCGGCTCCGGCACGGCCGCGCTCGGCCTGATGCGTTCGATGATCGGCCAGCTGGCGGTGCTGCACGCCCCCGACGACCTGCGGATCGCGCTGCTGGGCGGGGAGTTGGCGGCCGCGGAGTGGGAGTGGCTGAAGTGGCTGCCGCACAACGCCCACCCGCAGGAGTCGGACGCGGCCGGGCCGCTGCGGCTGGCCGCCGCCGACCACGACGAGCTGCTGGAGCTGCTCGGCGCCGAGGTCCGCGACCGGCCCGACCACGACCCGGAGTCCCAGCCCAGCACCGCGGAGCCCTTCGTGGTGGTCGTCGCCCAGGACACCCGGCTGCCGGAGGGCTCGCGGCTGCTGGGCGCCGGGATGCGCAACGTGGTGCTGCTGGACGCCACCGGTGTGCTGCCGGGCGGCGAGAAGGTGCTGCGGCTGACGATGCGCGACGGCGAGGCGGAGTACCCCTCGGGCGACGGCACCGCGACCGTGGCCGCCGACGCCTTCAGCCGCAACTCCGCCGAGACCCTGGCCCGCACGCTCGCGCCGCTGCGCACCAGCGGCTCGATCGACCTGGTCGACCGCTCGCTGGACTCCGACTTCGAGCTGACCACCCTGCTCGGCCTGCGCGACCCCCACACCTTCGACGTGGCGACCTCCTGGCGGCCGCGGCAGGCGCAGGCGGCACGGCTGAAGGTGCCGCTGGGCGTCACCGAGGACGGCGAGGTGGTCGAGCTCGACCTGAAGGAGTCCGCGCAGGGCGGCATGGGCCCGCACGGCCTGCTCATCGGCGCCACCGGCTCCGGCAAGAGCGAACTGCTGCGGACGCTGGTGATGGGCCTCACGGCCACCCATTCGTCCGAGGTGCTCAACCTGGTGCTGGTGGACTTCAAGGGCGGCGCCTCCTTCCTCAACATGGAGCGCCTGCCGCACACCTCGGCGGTCATCACCAACCTGGCCGACGAGATCCACCTGGTGGACCGGATGCGCGACTCCATCAACGGCGAGATGGTCCGCCGCCAGGAGCTGCTGCGCTCGGCCGGCTACTCCTCCCTGTTCGACTACGAGAAGGCCCGGCTGTCGGGCGCCAGCGGCCTGACCCCGCTGCCCTCGCTGCTGATCATCGTGGACGAGTTCTCCGAACTCCTCGCGTCCAAGCCGGAGTTCGTGGACCTGTTCGTCTCCATCGGGCGCCTCGGCCGAAGCCTCGGGGTGCACCTGCTGCTCGCCTCGCAGCGCCTGGACGAGGGCCGCATCCACAAGGTCGAGGGCCACCTGTCCTACCGGGTGGCGCTGCGCACCTTCTCGGCGATGGAGTCCCGCAGCGTCATCGGCGTCGCCAACGCCTACGAGCTGCCCTCCGCGCCCGGCAACGGCTACCTGAAGGTGGACACCACCAACCTGGTGCGCTTCAAGGCCGCCTACGTCTCCGGGCCCGCGCCCGCCCCGCCGGCCCCCGGCGAGGAGGCGGCCGGGCCCGACCCGGTCGGCGAGATCGCTCTGTTCGGGTTGGGCCGGCTCGGCCCGTCCCGGCCGGTCGAGCAGCCGCAGCCGGCTGCCGCGCCCGAGCCCGCCACCGGTCCGGCGGAGCCCGGCGCCGGCGACGAGACACTGCTGGAGCTGCTGGTGCGCCGGCTGGAGGGCAGCGGACCGCCGGCCCGCCAGGTGTGGCTGCCGCCGCTGACCGACTCCCCGAGCCTGGACGAGCTGCTGCCCGGCATCGTGCCCGACCCGGTGCGCGGTATGAGCGCGGCCGGCCACCGCGGGGCGCCGCTGTCACGGGTGCCGCTCGGCACGGTGGACCGCCCCTACGAGCAGGCCCGCGAGCTGCTGGTGGCCGACCTGTCCGGGCCGGACGGGCACGTGGGCCTGGTGGGCGCGCCGCAGACCGGCAAGTCCACGCTGCTGCGTACCCTGATGCTCTCCCTCGCGCTGACCTGCACGCCGCAGGAAGTGCAGTTCTACTGCCTCGACTTCGGCGGCGGCCTGGTCTCCACCGGCGGCCTGCCGCACGTCGGGTCGATCGCCGGGCGGCTGGACCGGGACCGGGTGCTGCGCACCATCGCCGAGATCGGCCAGCTGCTGGAGCGCCGCGAGCAGGACTTCGCCGCCCACGCCCTGGAGTCGATGGCCGCCTACCGCGCCCAGCGCGCGGCCGGCACCATCGAGGACCCCTACGGCGATGTCTTCCTGGTGGTGGACGGCTGGGCGACCCTGCGCTCGGAGTACGAGGAGCTGGAGCCGGTCGTCCTGGACATCGCCGCGCGCGGCCTGGCGTTCGGCGTGCACGTGGTGGCCTCGGCGGTGCGCTGGTCGGAGATCCGGCCGCGGCTGCGCGACCTGCTGGGCACCAAGCTGGAACTGCGGCTCGGCGACGCGATGGAGTCAGAGCTGGGCAGCCGTACCGCGGCGACCGTGCCGCACCAGCCGGGCCGCGGCCTGGTCGCCTCCGGGCACCACTTCCTGTCCGCGCTGCCCCGGATCGACGGCTGGTCGGGCGCCGACGACCTGACGGCCGCCACCAAGTCCGCGGTCGCCGAGATCGACACCTTCTGGAGCGGGCCGCGCGCGCCCGAGGTGCGGCTGCTGCCGGCCCGGCTGCCCGCGGACAAGCTGCCCTCGCCGCCCACCGACGCCGCCGACCTGCGGCTCGCGCTGGGCCTCGACGAGCAGCGGCTCGCCCCGACCTGGCACGACTTCGGCAGCACCCCGCACCTGACGGTCCTGGGCGACGGCGAGACCGGCAAGACCAACGTGCTGCGGCTGGTCATCCGCGGCATCCTGTCCCGCTACACCTCCGACGAGGCGCGCATCCTGGCCGCCGACCCCGGCCGCGGCCTGCTGCGCGAGATCCCCGAGGCCTACCGGGTCGGCTACGCCGTGGACGGCGACGGCCTGAGCCAACTCGCCCAGTCCGCCGCCACCTCCGTCAGCAAACGCCTGCCCGGGCCGGACATCAGCCCCGAGCAACTGGCCCTGCGCGACTGGTGGCACGGGCCGCGGCTGTTCGTACTCATCGACGACTACGACCTGTTCGGCGGCATGCCCGGGGCCCCCTCCCCCATGGCGCCGCTGGTGCCGCTGCTCGCCCAGGGCCTGCACATCGGCCTGCACCTGGTGGTCGCGCGCAGCGCCTCGGGCGCCGGGCGGGCGATGATGGACCCGGTGCTGCGCCGGCTGTGGGAGCTGGGCAACCCCGCACTGCTCTTCTCCTATCCGCGTGAGGAGGGCAAGTTCCTCGGCGAGGCCAAGCCGCGCACGCTGCCGCCGGGCCGTGCCCAACTCGTCACCCGCCGCTCGGTCGGCCTGGTCCACACCGGACTGGTCACGCCCGCCTGACCCCCCGGTGCACCCGGCCGCCCGCCGGGTGCACCACCACACCACAACCGCACCGCCCGTACCGAAGTCCCCTCCCGTTCCGTCCCCTCCGTATCTGTCCTCCTCCGCCCTCCTGCCGCGCCGCGGACCCAGCCCCACCAGCGGGCCGCGGCGGACCGATCCCCGCTGGAGCCACCCTTGACGACGTCAACGCCCCCACCGCCGACGCCGACCGCCGATGTCTGCCGTGTCACCGTGGACGGCCCGGCCGGCCGCTCCGACCTGGCACTGCCGGTGACCCTGCCGATCGCCGCCCTGCTGCCGGTGCTGCTGCGGCACGCCGGCATGCCGGACGGCGACGGCCGCACCTGGGTGCTCCAGCGGCTCGGCGAGGAACCCCTCGACCCCGACGGCACCCCGCAGACCCTGGGCCTGCGCCACGGCGACGTGCTGTGGCTGCGGGCCGCGGAAGAAGCGCTGCCCGCCCTGCACTTCGACGACGTCGCCGACGGCGTCGCCCATGTTGTCAGCGGCCGGCCCGGCCGCTGGAGCCCGGCCGCGACCCGCGTGCTGGCCCTGGTCGGCGCCGGGCTCGCCCTGCTGGCGCTCGCCGCCGGGCTGCTGGCCGCGGGGCCGGGCGCGGCCGCCGCCTCGGCGGCCGGCACCGCCGCGGTGCTGCTCGCCGCGGGCGCGGTGACCGCCCACCGGCTCGGCGCCCACCCCGCCTGCGCCCTGGTCGCCGCCTCCGGCGCCCTCGGCTTCGGCGTCCTGGCCGGCCTGGTCACCCCCGACGACTCCCACGGCGGCTTCCGGATCGGCACCGCCGCCCTGCTGCTCGCCGGCGCCTGGACGCTCCTGGTCGCCGGGGCGCTGCTCGCGCTGCGGGCGGTGCCGCCCGCGCTGCCCGGCTCGGTGCTGCTGCTCGCCGCGGCCGCGGCGGGCGCCTGCGGGCTGGGCGCGGCCGGCTGCTCGCCCGGCCAGGCGGCGGCCCTGACGGCCGGCGTGATGTTCCTGCTCAGCCACCTCGGGCCGCGCACCGCGCTGCGCCTGGCCCGGCTGCGCGCCCCCCAACTCCCGCACAACGCGGACGAGTTGCAGCAGGACATCGACCCGCAACCCGAGGAGCGGCTGCGCGCGCGGACCGCGGTGGCCAGTGTGCTGCTGGACACCCTCGCGATCGCCTCGGCCGCCTTCTACCTGGCGGCCTGGTGGCTGGTGGCCCAGCGCACCGACTGGACCGGCTGGGTCGTCCCGCTGGTCTTCGGTGTCGCCGTGCTGCTGCGGGCCCGCGAACTGACCGGCGTCGTCCAGCGGGTGACCACCGCCATCGGCGGCGCGGGCGGCCCGGTGGCCGTCGCGCTGCTGACCGCGGCGCCGCACGGCACCGGGGTGCGCCTGGTGGTGCTCGCCGGGCTGCTGCTGGCCGCCGCGGGCCTGCTGGTGGCCGCCGAGCGGCTGCCCGGCAGCCGGCTGCTGCCGATCTGGGGCCACCTCGGCGACATCGGCGAGTGGATCACCACCATCGCGCTGGTGCCGCTGCTCTTCGAAGTGGTGCACACCTACAGCCACATCCGCGGCCTGGCCTGAGGGGGGGCGGACGTGCAGACCCGACGCGACCACCTGCAGGCGTACCAGTTCGCGGTCGGCCGGCTGGCCACCGCGCTGGTCACCGGCGACACCGGCCGCGGCACCGGCCCCACCCGGCGCGGCACGCTGGGCACCTACTTCGGGGTGCTGCTGGTCGTCCTGCTCTGCGCCGGCTTCGGCGTCTACGGGCTGATCAAGCCGGTGCAGAAGGACACCTGGCGCAAGCCGGGCTCGATCATCGTGGAGAAGGAGACCGGCAACCGCTACCTGATGGTCGACGGCACCCTGCGGCCGGTGCTCAACTACGCCTCGGCGCTGCTGCTCACCGGCTCCTCCGGCACGGTGCGCACCGTCTCGCGCGACGTGCTGTCCAAGGTGGCGCACGGCGGCCCGGTCGGCATCCCCGACGCCCCCGACTCGCTGCCCGCGGCCGGCGACGTGCTCTCCGGCGGCTGGGCCCGCTGCCTGCGGCCGGGCGCGCTCGGCGAGGTGCTGGACCTCGCGCCCTCGCACGTGGCGAAGGTCCCGGCGGGCGCGCAGGCCGTGCTCACCGCGAACGGCGGCGCCCGCTACGTGCTCTTCCAGGACGTGAAGTACCCGGTGCCCGACGCCTCGGCGCTGATCGCGCTGGGCCTGGACGGCGGCCGGCTGCTGCCCGCCCCCGACAGCTGGCTGGCCCGCGTGCCCACCGGCCCGCCGCTGGCCGCGCCCGCGATCCCGAAGGCGGGCACGCCCGCCGGCAAGGTCGGCGGCCAGGCGGTGAAGGTCGGCCAGCTCTTCCGCACCCCGGCCGACGCGGGCGGCCACACCTATGTGATGCTCGACGACGGCATCGCACCCGTGACGGCCACGCAGTTCGCGCTGCTGGCCGCCCGGCCGGGCGCCGCCGCGGTGCGCACGGTGGACGCGACCTCGATCGCGGCCTCGCCGGTGTCCAAGGCGGGCCTGCCCACCCGCGGCCTGCCCGAGGTGCTGCACGCCCCGCAGGCCCGTACCGGCAACGCGGCCCTGTGCCTGCGCCAGACCACCAAGGGCGCCGGGCTCACCCAGCAGGTGGTGCTGGAGACCGGCGCGGCCGGCACCACGACCCGTCAGGTGCTGATCCCGCCGGGCCACGGCCTGCTGGTGCTCGACCAGGACCAGATCAGGGCCGGCAACCACAACCCGCAGTCGTACCTGGTGGACGAGCAGGGTGTGGTGTACCCGCTGGGCGACACCGGGGCGGCCCCGGCGCTGCGGCTGAGCGGGCCGTCGACGGCGATGCCCGAGGACGTGATGGCCCTGCTGCCGCGCGGCCCCGTGCTGGACGCCCAGGCCGCCGCGGCGGACGTCCCGGCGTCGGCCCTGACCTCCGGCGGCGGGACCGGCGGCGGGCAGGACTCCGCGCGCCTGCCGGCGGCAGCGGGCAAGGCGTCGAAGTCCTCCTACGAGCAGGAGACCGACGGGCCGGCGGCGACGGCCGTCCCGCGGACGGGGTCGGCGCGGGAGCCCGCGGTGCTCGACGAGGCGTCCCCGTACGGGCCGGGCGCCGGCGGACCGGGGGCAACGGGGGCAGGGGCGGCACCGGCCGTCCTGCGGACGGAGATCCGGCCGCCGGCCGGTGACACAGCGGCGGTCCGTGACGGGGCCGCGGACGGCGGGAAGGGCGGGCGGCGGCAATGAGGATGCGCCTCGACAGCAGTGCCGTGTCCGGTGCGCGGGCGGGCCTGCGGGTCCGGCCGCTGGGGAACGCCCTGCTGGTGCACCGCAAGGGCGAGCCCGACCCGGTGGTGGTCGCCTTCACCCAGGCGCTCGCGCCGGACCCCCAGCACCAGCTCGTCGTCGTGGATCTGCCGCCGGGGGCCGACCGGCGGGAGTGGGAGGCGGTGCCCAAGGCGCTGCCGGGCGCGGCGGCCGGGGTGCGGATCGTCTTCAGCCGGGCGGTGCCGCCGCAGGTGCGCGCCTTCGGGCAGGCGGCGGCCGACCGGCTCGGCAGCACCGTGCTGGTGCCGGACGGGGCGGTGCGCACAGTGCCGGACGGCGGCCTGTTCGTGCCCCATGACGCGGGCGCGGGGTGGCTGCGGCACCGCCCGAAGCGCGCGGCGGCGTACGACTCGCGGCGCTTCCCGAAGCCCGCGTGGGAATACGCGGTCGCGGACCGGCCGTGGAGCACCGCGCCGCACGCGGTGGTGGAGCCGACGGCCAGCGGCATCTGGCTGCGCGGCCACGCGCCGGGCTCGGCGGGCGGCCGGCACTGGCTGGTGGACCGGATCGCCGGCAGCGTCGAGGTGCTGACGGCGGTGCTGGGCAGCCCCGGCGGCCCGCCGGTCGAACTGCCGGACGCGGTGCGGGTGTGGCACAGCGTGCTGCCTTCCGCGCGGCCCTGGGTGCGCTTCCTGCAACTGGGCCCCGTGACGCTGCCGGAGGGGGTGGAGTCCCTCGGCCAGGGCCTGGCGGACAGCACGGGCGAGCAGGTCGTCTTCTACACGGGCCTGCCGGCGCTGCCGCTGGTGGCCGAGCAGGCCCGCTACGTGGAGGTGCCCAACCGGGACGGGACGGCGGCGTGGCGCCCGTTCGCGGGCGAGGTGGTGTACTACCCGTCGGCGGGGGCCGTCCCGCCGGCGCCGACGCTGCTCGGGGTGCGCTCGCCCGTGACGGGCGCCGCCGAGGAGACGGGCCGGGTCTTCGCGTACGGGCACGGCACCGTGCTGGAGGTGGTGCAGAGCGGACTGTGGCTGCGCCCGCCGGCGGAGCCGGTGGGGGGCGACGCGGTCCGCCGGGTGACGGCGGCCCCGGGCCGCGCGGTGATCCTGTACGACCGGAGCACCCCGGAGACGGGCGAGTTGCTGCGCGGGCTGGCCGAGGACATGCTGCGCCAACTGGACCCGACACTGCGGGACGCCTTCCGGGTGGCACCGGCGGACGCGCCGGGGGCCGCGCTGGGCTGGAGCGTCCAGGAGTGGTGGTCGGCGACGCCCGCCATGGAACCGCCCGCGGCCCACGGCCACCTGCGGGAGGAGCGGGCGGCGGCGCACCACTCGGCGGCGGGACGGCAGGATCCGGGCCCGGCCGCGGCCCACCACCCGGCGGCTGCACCGACGCATACGGGGCCCCATGCGTCCCGGCTCCCGCAGCAGCAGGCCCCGTCGACGGAGACCCAGGGCCCACCGGCGGAGCGGTCGCCCTACGCGCGCCCCATCGAGGCCCCGCCCCTGACGGCGAACGGCACGGAGTACGCCCCGGCCGCCCCCCAGCAGGCGACATCCGCGGGGCCGGCGGGCACGGCGCCCCAGCCGCCGGCCGGCCCCGCTTCCCCACAGCCCCCGCACCCCGGGGCCCAGGGGCAGCCCCACGGCCACGTCCCGCCGCCCGGCCACCCGGAGGGCCCCCCGCCGGCCTATCCACCGGCCCACCTCCCGGCCCAGCCGCAGGACCACCCGGGAGGTGGTGATCCGCGGCCGGGCCCGCCGGAGGGCCAACCGCCGCAAGCAGGCGGTGGGGGCCCGAGTTCGCCCCCACCGCCGACACCACCGGACACACCCCCGCACCCGGAAGGACCGCCTCCACCCCAAGGCCCCGCCACCGCACCGGATTCCGCTCCGCCCCCTGCCCCACCGCAGGCGGCGGAGTCCGGCATGTCCGGCCCCTCCCCGGCCCGGCTCCCCCGACTCACGGAAACGGCGGCGCCGTTCGACCCGGTGACGCCCAACACCCCCGTCCAGGCCCCGCCTTCACCCCCGGGCCCGCCCCCGGCCACCCCGCCGCGCCCCGCGCCGGCCAACCCCGTGAGCCCGGCCGGCCCGACGAGTCCGGCCACCCCGCCGAGCCCGGCGACCCCGGACGCCCGGGTCACCCCCGCGGCCCCGGGCACGCCCGCGAGCCCGGCGAACCCGATCACCCCAGCGGGCCCGGACGCCCGGCAGGCCCCGCCGAGCCCGGTCGATCCGCCGATCCCGGGCGCCCGGGTCACCCCGCAGACCCCCGCGAGCCCGGCGGCTCCTGACGCCTCGGGCACCCCGCGGAACCCGATCGCGCCGCAGATCCCCGGCACCCGGCAGAACGCGGGAACCCTTCAGGCCGAGGGCGCCGGACACGGCACCCCGGTGCCGAACGCCCCTGGCCCTGCCCCCACTTCGCCCGCTCCCGCGACCCCCGCGGCCGTCCCCCCGCCTCCCACCGGCCAACCGACCCCTTCCACACCCCCAACCCCCGTCCCCCGTACGGGAGATGCCCCACCCCCGCGGCCGCCCGCCCCCGCCCTGCCCATCGGCATCCGTCTGGAGTCCTCCGGCACGCCCGCCCCGACGGCCCCCGCCGCCCCGGCCGGAGGCGCCCCGCAGGCAGGCGGCGGCCCCGGCGACGCCACGCCCGCGCGCTCCCAAGGAGCCCCGGCCGCCCAGGGAACCCCCGGCACCGGACGGGTTCCGACCGTCCCGGGCACCCCCCAGGTGCAGGGGACCGCCCCCCAGGCGGCCCCGGGCACCCCGCAGGACCCGGCGAACCGCCCCTCGGAGGCCGCCGGCCAGGGCGTCCGCGTGCAGCCCGTCCCCCCGGGCGGCGCCACCGCCGTGCCGCCCGAGCGCGGGCTGGAGAAGGAACGTGCCTGGCTGCGCAAGACGTTCAGCAGCCAGTTCGGCGCGCTCGCCGGCTCGGTGTCGAGGGTGATGTCGGAGTCCCCGGGGCTGCGCTCCGGTTCGCGCGAGGAGGGCGCGGACACCCTCACCGACCTCGTCGCGGTCCGGCTCTACCTGGGCGGCGACCACGACCAGGTGGACGCCGCCGTGCGCCGCGCCAACCCGGGGCCGCACGTCCCGCTCGCCCGCTGCGTGACCGCGGGCCTGCGCCGGCTGCCGTCGTACCGCGGCGCCGCCCTGCTGCACGCGCCCGTCACCGCACAGGAGCTGGGCTGGTACCGGGAGGGGAGGGTGGCCACCGAGTGGGCCTTCTGCCGTGCCTGGAGCGCGCCGTATCGCGTGCCCGGGGACGATGTGCTGTTCCTGGTCTGGTCGATGACGGCCCGCCGCACGCGGCTGCTGGACCCGGCCCAGCCGGACCGCGTGCTGTTCGAGCCCGGCACGCGGTTCCGGGTGCTGCGCACGGACCCGGGCACGCCCGCGGCGGTGCTGCTGCGCGAACTGTCGCCCTCCGAGCCGGACGAGCCGGCGCCCGCGGCCGCCGGCGACGAGGACCGGGCGGCCAGCCGGTCCGCCGCGCTGGACGCCCTGGCCCTGGTCGGCCTGGAGAAGACCCTCACCGCTCTGCGCGGCGCGAAGCCCGAGGGCGAGCCGCCGCCGCCCGGCACCCCGCCGGGCCTGCTGCCGCCGTACGCGGCGGCTCCCACCCGGCCGCCGAAGGGCCGGCCGGGCGCCGGCACGGCGAAGGGCCCGCAGGCGAGGCGGCCGGGCGCACCGGGCGCACCGGGCGCACCGGCCACTACGAGCAGTACGTCGAACAGCACGTCGAGCAGTAAGGGAGCACGCAGGTGATACGGCAGGTGCTGTACGTCGCGCCGGACCGGCAGGGCGCGTACCGGTCGATCGGCGCGGCGCTCGCCGACGCCCGGGAGGGCGCGCTGATCACGGTGGCGCCGGGCCGCTACACGGAGAACCTGCACATCACCACCCCGGTGACGGTGGCCGCGCAGGACAGTGCCCAGCCGCCGGAGGTGCACGCGCAGTCGGGCAGCACGGTGGTGCTGGACGCGGAGGCGGTGCAGCTGTCGCGGCTGGTGCTCAGCGGGGCCGACCGCGAGGCCCCGGTGCTGGACGTGCGGCGCGGGCAGGCGGCCCTGGACGGCTGCCGGCTCGCCGGGGAGGCGTGGGCGGCGGTGCTCACCTGGCACGAGGGGGTGCTGGCGCTGCGGGACTGCGAGCTGACCAACGCCCGCGGCGCGGGCATCGTGGTGACCTCCGACCGGCCGAACGTGGTGGAGCGCACCCGGGTGTTCGACGTGGGCTCCTCCGCGGTGGTGGTGGCCGAGGGCGGCCGGCTCGCGGTGCGCGGCTGCACGCTGCAGCGCGCGCAGGGCAACGGCGTGTGCGCCAACGGCCGCAGCTCGGTGGCGGTGGAGGACACCTCGGTCGAGGACTGCGGCAAGCCGGCGCTGGCGGTGGAGCAGGAGGCGTCGGCGTCGCTGCACGACGTGCGGGTCTCCGGCAGCGCGACCCTGGACGCGTATCTGACCAGCAGCGGCGAGACGGTCCTGTCGGGCTGCCGCTTCACCGGCGCGGGCCGCCAGGCGGTGCACATCGGCGCGGGCGCCGTGCCGCTGCTGCGGGACTGCTCGGTGGAGGGCGCGGGCGAGGTCGCGGTGCAGGTCGCCGCGGGCGCGCGGGCGCGGCTGCAGGAGTGCACGCTGTCGGACGTGCCGGTGGGCGTCGGGGTCGCGGCCGACGCCGAGGTGGAGTGCACCGGCCTGGTGGTGCGCGGGGCCGGGCAGGCCGCGGTGCGGGTGGACGGCGCCGGGCTGCTGCGGGCCGAGCGGCTGACCGTCGACGGCGGCGAGGGGCAGCGCGGCACCGGCGCGGTGGTCCGCGACGGCGGCCGGCTCGAACTGCGCGACGCCGAGGTCGCCGCCCACGCGGGCCTGGAGCTGGCGCAGAGCGCGCGGGCGGAGCTGGCCTCGGTGCGGGTGCGGACCGGTGGCGGCACGTGCCTGTCACTGGCGCAGGAGGCGCAGGCCGACCTGTCGGGCTCGGCGGTCACCGGCGCGGTGGTGGTGGCCACCGACGCCCTGCTGACCGCGCGCGAGACGGAGTTCGCGGGGGCGGACGGCGACGGGGTACGGCTGGTGTCGGGCGGGCAGTTCGTCGCGACCGGCTGCCGGATCACCGGTGCCCGCGGCCACGGGCTGCACGTGACGGCGGGCTGCCGGGCGGAGCTGACCGCGTGCGCGGTGCGCGACAACGGCGGCGACGGGGTGCACTCCCGGACCGACGAGCCGGTGGTGCTCAACGACTGCGACATCCGCGACAACGGCGGCCGGGCGGTGGGCGACGGCAACGCGCCGGCCGCGGGCCGCAAGGGTCCCGCCCGCTCCGGCGGCGACCGGGCGCCGGGCGGCGAGGACACGCTGGGCCCGGCGGAGGGGGGCGGCGGCGCGGCCGGCCGGGCCCGGCTGGTGGGCCCGACGGCCGAACTGGAGGCGCTGGTCGGCCTGGAGAGCGTCAAGCGCGAGGTCACCGGCCTGATCAACCTCAACCAGATGGCCCAGCGGCGCCAGGAGATGGGCCTGCCGATGCCGCCGATGAGCCGCCACCTGGTCTTCGCCGGCCCGCCCGGCACCGGCAAGACCACCGTGGCCCGGCTCTACGGCGCGGTGCTGGCCGAGTTGGGCATCCTGAGCCAGGGCCACATCGTGGAGGTGGCCCGCGCGGACCTGGTGGCGCAGATCATCGGCGGCACCGCGATCAAGACCACCGAGGTGTTCAACAAGGCACTCGGCGGCGTGCTGTTCATCGACGAGGCGTACACGCTGACCAATCAGTCCCGCGGCACCGGGCCCGACTTCGGGCAGGAGGCCGTCGAGACGCTGATGAAGCTGATGGAGGACCACCGCGACGAGATCGTGGTGATCGTCGCGGGCTACTCCAAGCAGATGGACCAGTTCCTGGCCTCCAACCCCGGCATGGCCTCGCGCTTCACCCGCACCGTGGAGTTCCCCAACTACAGCCCGGACGAGCTGGTCACCATCGCCCGCGGGCTGTGCGCCAAGCACTACTACGAGCTGTCGCCCACCGCGCTGGACGCGCTGGTGCGCTACTTCGAGGACGTGCCCAAGAGCGACACCTTCGGCAACGGCCGGGTGGCGCGGCAGATCTTCGAGGAGATGATCAGCCGCCAGGCGTCCCGGCTGGCCGCCGAACCGCCGCAGGACGACAGCGAGTTGAGCGTCCTGCAGGGCGAGGACGTGCCGGTGGTGGAGGAGCGGGCGGCCGGCGGCGGCCAGGAGCAGGCCGGCTCCGGCGGCTCGGCGCTGCGCCGGCTGGCCGGCATGATCGGGCAGCAGGCCGCCCGCGACGCGCTGACGGCCCGGCTGCGGCGGCTCGCGGCCGCCCGCGGCGCCGAGAAGCCGCCGATGCCGCGCGCGGCGAGCGTGGCCCTGGAAGGTGCGCCCGGCGCGGGGCGGGCCGCGCTCGCCGCCCTGTACGCGCGGGCGCTGGCCGAGCAGGGCGTCATCGCGCACGGCGCGGTGCTGCGGGTGCCGCTCTCGCAGGTGCCCGCGCGCTGGCCGGAGCAGCCGGCGGTGCGGCTCGCGGCCTCGGTCGCCGAGGCCGAAGGGGGCGTGCTGCTGGTGGAGTTCGACCCGCCCTTCGGCAAGCGGCCGCAGGGCGAGCAGGAGGCGGTGCTGGACGCGCTGACCGGCGCGGTGGGCGTGCCCGGCGCCCCCGTGCTGGTGCTCAGCGGCACCCCGGACATGCTGCCGGTGCTGCGCCGCCGCAGCCGGCTGGCCTCGGCGCTCGCGGAGTACGTGCGGCTGGTGCCCTACACCCCGGCGGAGCTGGTGGCGCTGGTGGACGGCCGGCTGGCCGACTCCGGCTTCTCGCTGGCCGAGGACGGGGCGGCGGCGCTGGCCGAGGAGTTCGCCCGGCGGCCGCCGGCCGGCTCGGTCTTCGGCGCGCACCGGCTGGCGGACCTGATGGCCTCGCGCTGCGAGGCGCGGGCGGTCGGCGCGGCGGACCTGTACGCCGTCGGGGTCGTCACGCCGCCGGTCGAGCCGGTCGGCGGGGGCGCCGTACCGGAGCCGGCGCCCGGGCCCGAACCGGTCCCGGCGGGGCCGTGACCGGCCGGGGCACGGACAGGCAGACTTTCCAGACCGTTGGGCAGCGCGCCCGCCGTCTGCGGCGGCGGGCGCCGCTCGCCGACCACCATGGACGCTGACCGCACGAGTGGGCGCCGCCGGGCGCGGCGCCTCCGACGAGAGGAAGTGGTATGGCCCCCACCCAGGTCGATATCCAGGGAATGACCGCCGCCCAGGGCACCTTCCAGACCGCCCTGGACGAGACGTCCAACTCCTACGCGCAGATGGACGGCCAGATCATGGGCCTCCAGGCGAGCTGGCAGGGCGACGCGGCGAACATCTACCACAACGCCATGCAGGAGTGGCTGAGCGACTTCTCGAAGGTCAACGCCGCCCTGCAGCGCATGCTGGAGCAGCTGTCGGCGAACACCGGCGTGTACGCCAACGTGCACTCCGACACCCAGGACCAGGCCAACCGCGTCGCGCAGACCATGAGCTCGGGCGGCGGCCTGCCCAACTTCCCGATCTGACCCGCACGTCCGGCAGCCTCCGTACCCCCCTCCACCTGCCATCCCCCAGCTTTCCACCAGCCCCCCACCGGGCGCCGCCCTCGTAAGGAGCCAGCACCGTGGCCACATACAACGTCGACATGAACCAGGTCGAGTACATCGTCGGTGAGATGAACACCATCACCCAGCGGATCAACTCCACGCTGGAGGACCTGGACAACCAGTCCAAGATGAACCTGAGCGAGTGGACCTCCGACGCGCAGGCCGTCTACGCCGAGGTCAAGGCGCAGTGGGACGCCGCCGCCGCGGACATGACCCAGAAGTCGCAGATGGCCACCCAGATGCTCGGCACGATCAATGAGTCGTACGGCAACGGTGAGCGCCAGGGCATGGGTATCTGGGGGAAGTAGACCGTGGCTGTCGTCAACCCCAACGCCGGCCGGCATCCCAAGCCGGTCTACCAGAAGGATCCGGTCCCCTACGGCGGACCCACCCAGGTCACCCCCGACCACGACACCTTCACCGACACCACGGGCACGTTCGTCCCGCCGAAGGTGCCCACCGGTGGCGGCTCAGGCGGCAAGAAGACGGCGGTCGACACCGACGCCCTCGACCTGTTCGCCAAGAACATGGACGCCCTGGTCAAGCCGGTGCAGGACGCCGTGACGTACCTCCAGGACAACACGGACGTACGGGCCGGCGCCTTCTACCACGGCAACACGATCCGGACGAACCTCAACGGTCCGAACGCCGACGGCGGGCTGAAGAAGGCCGTCGGCTCGGTGCTCAGCGACCTGGCGCAGGGCATCACGGACATCGCCACCGGAGTGCGCGCCATCTCGGCGAAGTACAAGTCGATCCACGACGACACCGTGCTGAAGGCCACCGACGTGCAGACCTACATGCAGAAGGCGCAGGGCGACTTCGACGGCCTGGTCAAGGACGGCGGCGGGTCGAGCGGCAGCGGCAGCAGCTGACCGGTAACCCGGGGCCACCGGGGTCGGCAGAGCGCCGGCCCGCCCCCGGCGGCCCCGGGCAGGGCACCGACAGGCGAGGAGCGCCATGGCGGACGACAACAAGTACCAGGGCAACGGCTTCACCCAGGGCGACGACGGCGCCGTCTTCGGTGATTCCGGCAGCGATCCGGGATCGATCTCGGATTACGACACCTGGGACTGGAAGCAGATCGAGGCCGCGATCAACGGCATGTCCGCCGGTGTGGACAGCACCACCAACCAGGACCACGCCGCCTCCGTCTCCTCGCCGACGTCCTTGCTCAACGCCGCCCACGCGTTCGCCTACGCGCAGAACGTCTTCACGGTCATCGCCAAGTCCCTCGCCGACCAGGCCAACGCGCTCGCCGGCACCGACGGCCCCTGGCAGGGCGACGCCGCCGAGGCGTTCTTCGACATGATCAACACCTTCTCCAAGCAGGTGCAGGCGAACGCCGACGTGCTCTCCGGCGGTGCCACCGGCAGCCACTCGGTGCCGCAGCAGATCGCCAACAACTCGGTGAACCTGAAGAACGCCCAGCAACTGATTCACGACATCGACATCTGGTACGCCGACCAGGCGCAGAAGATGGGCGTCAAGCCCATGTCGAACGGCCTCATCCCGATCAGCCAGAAGCCGCAGCTGGTCGAGATGATGACCAACGACATGCGCAAGGTGCTCAAGAGCCTGGCGGGCAACTACCAGGTGACGATCGACAACCTCAAGGCGCCGACGCCGATCAACAACCCGCTCGGCCCGCCGCCGACCGACACGCCACCGCCCACCGACACCCCGCCCCCCACGGACACCCCGCCGCCGACCGACACGCCACCGCCGACGGACACACCACCTCCCACCGATACGCCACCGCCGACGGACACCCCGCCGCCGACCGACACGCCACCGCCCTTCGACAATCTGAGCACCGGGGGGCCCGACGACACAGGTGGCCCGCAGCCGTTCGGCGGCCCCACCTCGACGGACGGCCCCACCGAGGACCTCGCGACGAACCCGAACGGCTTCCCGGACCCGCTGAGCACCGGCGGTCCCGGCGAGGACCTGGCGGCGAACCCGGAGGGCTTCCCGGACTCGTTGAGCACGGGCGGTCCCTCGGACGTGCCGCCGTTCGACCCCAACGCGCTGGACGCGGCGCTCAACCCGGACGGCACCCCGAGCTCGTTCCCGGGCGGCACCGACACCGGCCTGCCCGCCGGGGCGAACCCGCAGGACCTCGCCGCCATTCCGCCGGCCGGGTTCCCCAACTCCACGAGCACCGACGGCGCCACCGACCTGCCCGGCACCGGGCTGCCGAACGACAGCTCGGCCTTCAACGACACCGGCACGCCCGAGGACTTCCCCGGGGACACCGGGCTCGGTGGCGCCGACGGGCTGTCGGACACCGGCCTGCCGACCTCCGACCTGGCCGACACGGGCACCCCGCAGGGCTTCCCGGGCGATCTGGGCCTGGAGTCGGGTGGTCCCCAGTCGGACCTGGCGCTGCCGAACACCACCCCGGCGGGCTTCCCTGGGGCGACCGACCTCGCCACCACCGGTGGGACGCCGGGCGGGACGCCCTTCATGCCGCCGGGCGGCATGGGCGCACCCGGAGGCGCCAACGCCGGCCAGACCGGCACCGACCCCAGCGACGCCTCCGGCCTGCTGGACTCCAACGCCGAACCCTGGACCGGCAATCCCGACACCGGTCTGGACGAGCCGCAGAACTTCGCCGCCATCCCGGGCGACACCGGTCTCGACCTGCCCACCAGCACGCCCCAGGCATTCCCGGGGGCGACCGACCTGGCGACGGGCGAGACGCCGGGCGGGATGCCCTTCATGCCGCCGGGCGGCATGGGAGCGCCCGGCAGCGGCGCCAACGCCGGCCAAAGCGGGACCGACCCCAGCGACGCGTCTGGGCTCCTCGACAACTCCGCGGAGCCGTGGGCGGGTTCGACCGACACCGGCTTTGACGAACCCCAGAACTTCGCCACCACCCCCGACGAGACGGGCCTGGACCTGCCCACCAGCACACCCGAGGAGTTCCCCGGGGCGACCGACCTCGCCACCGCCGGCGAAACCCCCGGCGGCATGCCCTTCATGCCGCCGGGCGGCATGGGCGCACCCGGCAACGGCGCCAACGCCGGCCAGAGCGGCACCGACCCCAGCGACGCCTCCGGGCTGCTGGACTCCAACGCCGAACCCTGGACCGGCGATACCGACACCGGCTTCGACGAACCCCAGAACTTCGCCACCACCCCCGACGAAACGGGCCTGGACCTGCCCACCAGCACACCCGAGGAGTTCCCGGGAGCGACCGACCTCGCCACCGCCGGCGAGACCCCCGGCGGCATGCCCTTCATGCCGCCGGGCGGCATGGGCGCACCCGGCAGCGGCGCCAACGCCGCCCAGAACGGCACCGACCCCAGCGACGCCTCCGGGCTGCTGGAGCACTCCGCGGAGCCGTGGGCGGGTTCGCCCGGCACCGGCGTCGACGAGCCCGAGTCCTTCGCCGCCGAGCCCGGCGACAGCGGTCTCGACCTGCCCGCCTCGCCCGAGGGAGTGTCCGAACTGCCCCCGGACGCCGAGGAGTTCGCCGTGCCCGGCGAGACCGCGGGCACCGGCGGCATGCCCTTCATGCCGCCGGGCGGCATGGGAGCGCCCGGCGGCAACGGCAACTCCGGCCAGAACGGCACCGATCCCAGCGACGCCTCCGGGCTGCTGGAGCACTCCGCCGACCCGTGGGGCGCGGAACCGGACCTCGCGGCTGCCGAGCCGCTGCCCGAGGCCGCCGGCCCGGTCGCGGCGGGCGGGGCGTATCTGACCCCGCCGGCCGAGCCCGCCGCCTCCGGCTTCACCGCCGAGGAGCCGTCCGAGGCCGCGGAGGGCACGCCCGGCATGCCGATGCTGCCCGGTGCCCAGGGCGCGCCGGGGGCACGGCAGGACGAGGAGGAACGGCCCACGGAGTCGGGCCATCTGCTCGCCGAGGAGGCCGCGTGGGGCGAGGAGGCCGAGGGCGACCCGCTGCCCGCCGACGGCGGCGAGCCGCTCGCTGCGGGCACGGCCGAGGGCGTCGGCCTGGTCGCCCCGGGCCACGGCGACCACACCCGCGAGGCCGCGCTCGTCGCCGAGGCGGCGCTGCTCACGGAGGCCGCACTCGCACAGAGCGGCCGCACGCAGGCCGCCGAGGAGCGGGTGCCCGAGGAACCCGACGAGGTGGAGCTGCCCGTGCTGCCCGCGGGCGGCGAGGAGGCCGGCGACGACTTCGCGGCCTGGGACAGCGCCGAGGACTCCATCGTGCCCATGCTGTGGGCCGCCGGCCCGCTGGAGGACGAGGAGGGCGACGGCCCGCTCTCCCGCTACTCCCGCGAGGACGAGGAGACCTGGACCGGCGCCGCCGCCGAGGCCGACGCCCCGCCGCCGCTGGCCACCTGGCAGCCCAACCGGCAGGGCACGGCGGGCACCGGCTCGGTCCGCATCGAGGAGATGCCGAGGTCGGGCAGCATGATGTGCGCCGACGTCCCGTACGACGCGGAGCTGGAGGAGGAGCCGGAGGAGGCCGAGGAGGCCGAGGCCGGCGAGGAGGAGACGACCGCGAACCGCAGCGCGGCCGACCTGCTGGTGCAGGAGCAGAACGTGTGGGGCGCGACGGGCGACCCGGACGACGACTTGTCCTGACGCCTCCCGCGTACCGGGGCCGCCGCCCGCGAGCACCATGCGGGCGGCGGCCCCGTGGCGCGCGTGCCCGACAACCCCCGCCCGGCCGCGGGTCCTAGCGCGTCCGGCGGGCCCTGTCGGCAGGCGGACAGGCAGATTTGCAAAGCGGACAGGTCGAAGTCGCCGCCCCCGGTGGAAGACCGGCCTGCCCTGGGTGCTACTTGACTGGTGGGGTGCGGCTGCCGCCGCACCCGGCCCGGACCCGGCGCGGGGCGGGCGGCACGAGCGACGGAGGCAGCACGGTGGCGGGGTACGAGCAGGAGATCGAGGAGTTGATGGCCGAGTACCGCAGGCGGCGGGAGGAGGCCGACACGACCCGGCGGCGTATCAACGAGTCCGCGGGGACGGCGACCGCGCCGCGCAAGGCGGTCAAGGTGACGGTGACCGCGCGCGGCGAGGTGACGGACATCGAGTTCCCCACGGCCGCGTTCCGCCGGATGGCGCCCAAGGAGCTGGCCGACATACTCAAGGCGACCATCGCCGAGGCGCGGCAGAAGGCGCTGGCGGAGGTGGACCAGCAGGTCAGTTTCAGCCGGCTGCTCAAGGGACTGCAGCCCTCCGCGCTGCTGACGGGCAACGTGCAACTGGCCGATCTCTTCCCGCCGGAGCCGGAGGGCGGGGAGTTCCCCGAGATCGAGCAGGCCGAGCGGGGCCGGCGCAAGGAGCAGTAGCCGGGCCCGGATCGGGGCCGGTCCCCCCGTCCGCGGGGCGGGGGGACCGGCCGCGCGGTCAGTGGACCGTGCCCGCGGCCCAGACAGGGCTGCCGTCGGCCGACCGGATCACGACGTTGCCGTCGTCCTGGAGCACCATGTGGGCACCGTTGTGGCCGGCGCTGCCCGAACTCCACAGCGCGCTGCCGTCCGCGCGGTAGACGGCGAGGTTGCCGTCCGCCTGGAAGACGGCGTAATTGCCGCTGCCGGAGGTTCCCGACGACCACAGCACGGAGCCGCTGGCCGGGTCGCCGATCTGCAGGTTGCCGCCCTGGGTCATGGAGATCCGGACGTGGTCGGTGGAGACCGACTGGCCCGCGTGCAGCACCGACGTGGCGTCCACGACCCGCGTCCCGTACTGCGGGGTGGCGGGCTTGGCGGGAGGCGCGGGCGGGGCCGGCGGCGTCGGCGGCTTGGCGTCCGTGGTGTGGTCGGACGTCGCGGTGTCCGGCTTGGCGCTGCCCGTCATCGCCTCGTGCGTGACCGCGGTGTGCGGCGCGGCGGCGGGCTTGGCGGCCGCCGTGGTCGTGGACTTGGTGTCCGTGCCGGCCGACTTCGTGTCCGTGCTCGCGGACTTGGTGTCGGTGGTCGCCGATTTCGTGTCCGTACTGGCCGACTTCGTGTCCGTGCTCGCGGACTTGGTGTCCGTGGTCGCCGACTTCGAGTCCGTACTGGCCGACTTGGTGTCCGTGCTCGCGGACTTCGTGTCCGTGCTCGCGGACTTCGTGTCCGTGCTCGCCGACTTCGTGTCCGTGCTCGCCGACTTGGTGGCCGGCTTGGCGGCGGCCTTGGTCTCCGTCGTCGTCGCCGACTTGGCGGGCGTCTCGGCCGTCTTGGTCGCCGGAGTGGCGGGCGTCGCGGGGTCGGCCTTCTTCGCCGGGGTGGCCGCCTCGGTCTTCGCGGGCGTCGCCGGCGTGAGCAGCGACTGGGTCAGGGCCTTGGTCACCGGCTTGATCACCGGGAACGTCTTCTGGGTGGACTTCGGGGCGTCCGACTTCGGCGCGTCGGCCGCCTTGCCGGGGGTGGCCGGGGTGGCCGCCGAGTCCGGGTCCGCGGAGGTCAGCGGGCCCTGCTGGGTGTCGGGCGCGGGCACGGCGCCGGGGAGCAGGGCGTCGAAGTTGTGCGGCGCCAACTCCCGGTCCAGGGGCGCCGCCTGCGGCAGGGCGCCCGGCGCGGTCCCGTCGGGGGCGGCGCTGGTCGTGGACGGGCTCGTGGTCGGGGTCACCGTGCCCGCCGCGGCCGGGGTGTGCGCCCGGACGGCCGGCGGGACGTGCCGGTCGGCGCGCGGCACTTGGGTGGTGGGGACCGTCCCGGCGGGCACGGTGCCGTCGATCAGGCCGGTCCTGTCGGTGCCGCCGTCGGGCACGGCGTGCGAGGTGTGGCCGTCGGTGTCGGCGCCGAGGGTGGCCACCGGGACCGCGCGGTCCAGGCCCTCGCCGGTGGTCTCCTTGTCGCCCTTCTGGTGCAGCAGCGGCGTCGAGACCAGGACGGCGCCGGCCACCGCGGCCGCGGCCACCAGCGGCCACGGGCCGGTCCTGCGCCCGGAGCGGGCGGCGCCCTGCTCCTCGGCGCCGAAGGTGCCCGGGTCGGGGCGGAAGGCGAGCGCGGCGGTGTCGGGCAGCGGACGGGGGGCGACGGCGGGTTCGGCGGCGCCCGGCAGGTCCAGCAGGCCGAGCGCGCCGGCCGCCTCGGCCTGGCCGCGGGCGAGGGCCGCGGAGGCGGCCGCGCCGTCGAGGTCGCCGTCGTACAGGGGCAGCGGCAGCGCCCGCCGGACGCGCCGGGCCCGCAGCGTTCCTCCGGAGTCCGGGCGGTCCGCGCCGGGCGGGTGGGTGGGGGTCATGGCGTTCTCCTCGTCGTTCGTCGGGCCGTGGTCCGCGGGTGGTGCGAGAGGCGCTCGCGGGGGATCGGCGCCCCACCGCGGTCCACGACGTCTCAGGGCCGGTCGGGTGGCTCGCGGTCCGGCGCGTGCCCGGCCGCGTCGCCGCCGGCCGCGTAGGCGGCCTTGCCGGCGAGCGGGGGGACGACCGGCGGGGTGAAGGTGGGCGCCAGCGCGGCCGGCAGGTCGGCGACCAGCGCGCCCGTGATGCCCATCGGCTCGGCCGCCGCCTGGTCGCCTGTGCTCCCGGCCGCGGTGGCGGCCACGGCCGGGAACGCTGCCTGCCCGCCGCCCGCGGGTGCCTGCACGGCCGCGGGAGGCTCCTGGTCGCCGGCGACGACCGGCGGGCGCGGCCCGGCCGGCGGTGCGGCCCCGCCCCGGCCGGCGTCCTGCGCCGAGGCGGCGGCCGGACGCGGGTCCGCGGCGTCGTCGTGTCCCGCGGGTTGCGGCCCGGCCGGCAGGGGGCCCGGGGTGAAGACGGGCTCGAAGATGCGGCCGAAGGCGGTACGGGCGGGGGCGGGCTCGGTGCCCGCGGCGGCCGGTTCGGCGGGAGCGGGCCCGTACGGTTCCGCGGCCTCGCCGGGCTGCGCGGTCAGCGTGGCTTCCACGCCTTCTTCGTGGATCTGCGGGGCCGCTTCGTCCTCTTCGGCCTCCGCCTCCGCCTCAAGTGCGGCTGCCCGCGCCACCGCCTCGGCCTTGCGCACCAGCGGCAGGACGTCGGCGAGCGGGGCGCCGGCCTCCTTCGGGGAGCCGTCCTCGCCGGCCGTGCCGCGCCAGTCGCGGGGGGCGACGGCGAGGTCGTGGCGCATGGCGAGGCGGCGCAGGTCGCGCAGGTCGTCGGCGGTGCAGTCGCCGTGCAGCTGGACGAACGTCCGCTCGCGCACGTCGTCCTGCAGGGCGGTGAAGAGGCGGTCCAGGGCTTCCCAGACGGCCGGGTCGAAGGGCTCCTCGGGGATGCCGACGTCCAGCGCCATCAGGTCGCGGCTGACCGGCCGGGCGGCGATCTCCTCCGGTACGGCGGACCCGTTGGGGCCGACCCACAGCCCGGCGCGGGTGACGACGACCTCCCACTGCCGGTCCAGCATCATCGCGCCCGGCTCGAGTCCGGGCCGCAGGCCGCCGATCGGCGGCCGCCAGGCGCCCAGGCTCGGCCCGGCGCCGTCCTCGCCGTCGGCGGGCGTGCAGGTGACGGCCTCGACGTAGGGCCGCCAGGAGGGCTCGCCCTCGGCGTCGGTGAGGACCGTGCGGGGCGTACCGGCGGGCGCCGAGGGGGCGTCGAGCAGCAGCGGCAGGCCGGTGGCGACCCGGACGGGGATGCCGAGCAGGTCCGCGACGCCCTGGCCGGCCGGCAGCAGGTCGGCGCCGTCGCCCGGGGCGAGCCGCACACTGCCGCGCACGGCGCCGGGCAGCGCCGCGATCACCTCGGCGAGGGCGTCGGCGGGCACCGCGCCGGTGTGCGAGGAGCCGACGAGGACCAGCGGGCCCGCGGGGTCGGGCGGCACCGCGTACCGCAGCGCGTCGGCGCCCTCGGGCGGCACGCCGACCGGCAGCACCAGCAGGCCGGCGGGGATCTGCTCGACCACGCAGCCGGCCGTCGTGGGTGGCGCCGTGCGCTCGACGGCGGCCTGCCAGGCCGGTTCGGGCAGCCGGGTGCCGGTGCGGTGCGGGGCGAGCCCTGGCGAGAAGTGCCACCAGCCGCCGGGCGCGCCGGGCAGGTCGGGGGCGAAGAGGGTGCCGCCGGGGACGACGACGATCAGCCCGGCGGGCGCGAGCACGTCGCAGGAGGCGGCCTCGGCGAGCGCCTGGGCGAGCGCGCCGCCACCGGGCTCGGCGGCCCGGGCCATGACCAGCCGCACCGTGCGCACGCCGTTCTTGCGGGCGTCGGCGAGTTCGGGGGCGAGCAGCGCGTACAGCGCCTCGGGGGCGCCGAAGCCGGCCCCGACCAGCACGGTGGCCTGGTCCGCGGGGTGGCCGCGGCGCAACTCGTCGGCGGCCTGGGCGAGATGTTCGGACGGCGAGCCGCCGGTGTGCACGACGAGCACCCGGTCCTCGCCGCTGACCTGCAGGTGCCCCGAGCCGGGGCGGGCCACCCGCAGCCGGCCGGTGCCGCGCCGGGCGCTCACCGCGGGTCCTTCGCGGCGCGGCGGGCCGGTGCCGCGGGTGGGTGCGCGGCGCGGCCGTGCGCCGCCGCGGCCCGTGCCGGCCGGGTCCGGCCGACCTGGTTCCCGCGGCCGGCCGCGTTCGCCCTGCTCGCCGCCCTGGCCGCGTCAGCCGTGCGCATCTGGTGCGCCCACGTCACCGTCACGTGCCGACAGTAACCGAGCAGGTCGGAGGCCACACCAGCGTCAACGGGCAGGCCGCGGGAGGGCGTTCGGGGCCGGCGCGGTGCCGACGCGGCCCCCGAGCAGCGCAGTTGGGGCCTGCCGGGGTGCTACGGGCACCGCGGGGAGGCCGCGATGTCGAGCCCGACGGGCAAGGTGTCGGGTACAGACAGGCGCACTTGGCCACCGCGCGCGCAAGTGCGCGCGCGGACCAGGTATCCCTTGGGTGAGGTCGTTCGCCGCGACCCCACCGACCCGGAAGGACGCGGCGGGCTGTCCGGCTGGCTGCGCGGGGCCGAAAACGGCGGCGCCCGAGGAAAGGACCCCACGATGGGCAACACCTTCTCCGCCGACACCGGGGGCATCGCCAAGAACTCCCCCTACATGCAGGAGCTGGGCGCCCGGCTGCTGGCCGTGCACGACTGGCTGAACGCGACCCACGAGGAGCTGCTGCCCTACGCCGGCGACGACCGGACCGGCGAGCAGTTCCGCGCGCAGTACGAGCCCAGCGCGCAGCGCATCCTGGAGACGATCCGCAGCGCCAAGCAGCTGTTCGACAGCACCTCGGACGGCATCACCACGATGGCCAAGGGGCTTGAGCAGATGGAGGGCACGCACGTCGAAGCGGCCCGCAGGCTCGCCCCCGAGCAGGTGGAGCCCCGCTCGACAGGGACCGGCAAGCACGGGTGAGTATCAATCTGCCGCCTGAGTTGGACTGGGTGGCCGAGTTGGCGATGGGTCAGTCCTGGCCCAAGGGCGACGAGGACAAGATGCAGGTCCTGGCCCAGGCCTGGTACACCTCCGCCCAGCACCTGGAAAAACTCACCCAGGAGATCGACCCCGCCACCACCGGCGTCCTGGACTCCCTCGGCGGCCCCGTCGCCGACCAGTTCTCCGACTTCACCCGGCAGATGCGCACCGTCCTGCCCAACGTCGCCCAATCCGCACAAGGCATCGGCGACCTGTCCCGCAACGCCGCCGTCCAACTGGAGTACACCAAGTACTCCCTGCTCATCCAACTCATCTTCCTCGCCTACACCCTGTGGGAACTCG
>NZ_FNIE01000010.1 GCF_900103985.1 Actinacidiphila guanduensis
CCGACACCATCCTCATGGTCTCCGGCCGCGCCTCCTTCGAACTCGCCCAAAAAGCCGTCATGGCCGGCATCCCCACCCTCGCCGCCGTCTCCGCCCCCTCCTCCCTCGCCGTCGACCTCGCCCACGAAACCGGCCTCACCCTCATCGGCTTCCTCCGCGGCACCTCCATGAACGTGTACGCGGGCGAGGAACGTATCGCGCTGGAACCGGCCCGGCTCTAGGGCTGCCGTACGGCTCCGGGGGTCGGTGAAAGCGAGGGCGCAGGGCCCGCCTGTCCGGGGCGATGATCGCCCCGGCTCACCGCGAGGTCTCCGGCAGGCGCGCCCCCGCCCTACCCGGGCCCGCAGCACCCTCGACGGCGGCACCCTCGCCGCCCGCACGCGGCCCCGCCTCGGCCACCCCTTCGTCCCGTGCCCACCGCTTCGCGATCACCGCGCACACCATCAGCTGCATCTGGTGGAAGAGCATCAGCGGCAGCACCGCCAGCCCCGCCTGGCCGCCGAAGAGGACGGTGGCCATGGGCAGGCCCGCGGCCAGGCTCTTCTTGGAGCCGGCGAAGACGATGGTGATCCGGTCGGCGCGGCCGAAGCCGAGCACGCGGGCGCCCCACGAGGTGGCGCCGAGCATCACCGCGAGCAGCACGGCCTCGGCGGCGAGCAGTTCGAGCAGCCTGCTGAGCGGCACCTGGCCCCAGATCCCCTCGGCCATGCCCGCGCTGAAAGCGGAGTAGACGACGAGCAGGATCGAGCCGCGGTCGACCAGGCCGAGGGCCTTGCGGTAGCGGGCGAGCAGCGGCGCCGTCCAGCGGCGCAGCACCTGGCCCGCGGCGAAGGGCGCGAGCAGTTGCAGGGCGATGCCGGTGACCGCGTGCCCGCTGATCCCGGCGCTGCCGCCGATAAGGGCGGCGGCGAGCAGCGGGGTGAGCACGATGCCGGCCAGGGAGGAGAAGGAGCCGGCGCAGATCGCCGCGGCCACGTTGCCGCGGGCGATGGAGGTGAAGGCGATGGCGGACTGGATGGTCGAGGGCAGCAGGCACAGGAAGAGGAAGCCGTTGTAGAGCTGCGGGGCGAGTACGTAGGGCACGAGGCCGCGGGCGGCCAGGCCGAGCAGCGGGAAGAGCACGAAGGTGGCGCCGAGGACGGTCAGGTGCAGCCGCCAGTGGCGCAGCCCGGTGAGGGCCTCGCGGGTGGAAAGGCGCGAGCCGTAGAGGAAGAAGAGCAGGCCCACCGCGGTGTTGGCGGCGCCGTCGGCGACCCGGGCACCGCCGCCGGTGGCGGGCAGCAGGGCCGCGAGCAGGACGGTGCCGAGCAGTGCGGCGATGTAGGGGTCGACGGGCAGGCGTCGTACGAGGCGGAGCACCCTGCCAGACTGCCCGCCCTCGCGGACATCGGGAACCCCGCTCGCCGCTCTGACTGTCATCGCGTCCCGCGATGACCGGCGTAGGCTGGGCGGCATGTTCGAACCGGTGCAGTTGCGGACGTTCCTGGCCGTCGCGCAGACGCTGAGCTTCACCCGGGCCGCGCAGCGGCTGGGCCTGCGGCAGTCGACGGTGAGCCAGCACGTGCGGCGGCTGGAGGAGGCCGCGGGCTGCCGGCTGTTCGCCCGCGACACCCACGGCGTGGACCTCACCGAGGACGGCGAGGCGATGCTCGGTTTCGCCCGCACCATCCTGGAGGCCAACGAGCGGGCGGCCGGCTTCTTCGCCGGCACCCGGCTGCGCGGGCGGCTGCGGTTCGGCGTCTCGGAGGACTTCGTGCTCACCCGCCTGCCGGAGATCCTGGCCGCCTTCCGCCGCGAACACCCCGAGGTCGACTTGGAGTTGACCGTCGAGCTGTCCGGCACCCTGCACCAGCTGCTGGGCGCGGGGCGGGTGGACCTGTGCCTGGCCAAGCGCTACGGGCCGGACGGGCCGGGGCAGTTGGTGTGGCGGGACAAACTGGTGTGGATCGGCAGCGAGCGGGTGCGAGTGGACCCGCACCGCCCGGTGCCGCTGATCGCCTTCCCGCCGCCGGGCATCACCCGGGCCCGCGCACTGGACGTCCTCGAACGGCACGGCAGGGCCTGGCGGGTGGCGTGCACGAGCGCGTCGCTGAGCGGGCTGGTGGCCGCGGCCCGCGCCGGGCTCGGCGTGATGGCGCACGCGCAGGGGCTGATCCCGCCCGGCCTGGTGCGGCTGCCGGCCCGCGCCGGGCTGCCTGAACTCGGGGGTGTGGACTTCGTGTTGCTGCACGGCCGGGGCCGCCCGGAGGCGCAGGAGGCCGGGCAGGCGCTGGCCGAGTCCATCCTGGCGGCCGGCGACAGCCTCCACCGCCCGCTGCCGTAGCGCCGGACAAGGGCCGGACGACGCCGGGCAGTTGCCAGGCGGGGAACAACAGGGACAAAAATTCCACATCGGCCCCGGAGACAGCCCGCCGCGCCCCAGCCCGTCCGTCCGCCGCACCCCGTCCGCCACGACCGGCCGCGCCGCCGCAGGTCCTCACCCGGTTCCGCGACTGCCCGGTTGGGGCGTTTTCGCGACCGGTGTGGCGGCGGTCCGCCGCCAGTGACGTAAAACCGCAGGAAGCGGGCCGCGGATGGAGTGAGCGTGACCGCGTGGGGCAGATTTGGTGGAGATCCGTGCAGGCGGCGGGCCCTGTCTGCCGCCCATACGGCAACACGGCACCCTTGCCGTACCGGGACACCGCCGTCTCACCAGCACCGACGTCCGGCGTACCGGCGGTTTGTCCACCACTCCCGCTCCACCGAGGGATCGGGTAGCTTACGGGCCCGATCCGGCCCTCCAGGAGAACATGCGTTGCGTCAGTTCACGGTCCCCCCAATGGTCACCGCCCCGCAGGCGGGCGGCCTGGCGGATGCCGTCTACGCCAACGCCGAGGCCGCGCCCCACCGGGTGGCCCTCGGCCGGGCCGACGGGCAGGGCGGCTGGCTGGACGTGACGGCCGCCGAGTTCCGCGACGAGGTGCTCGCCCTGGCCAAGGGGCTGCTCTCGCAGGGCGTGCGCTTCGGCGACCGGGTCGCGATCATGTCCCGCACCCGCTACGAGTGGACGCTCTTCGACTTCGCCCTGTGGTCCATCGGCGCCCAGCCGGTGCCGGTGTACCCGACCTCGTCCTCGGAGCAGGTGCGCTGGATGCTCCGCGACTGCGGGGCGGTCGCCGCGGTGGTGGAGCACGAGGACCACGCCATGACGATCGGCGCGGCCGTGGACGAGTTGCCCCGGCTGACCCGGCTGTGGCAGCTGGACTCCGACTGCGTCACCGAACTGATGGCGGCCGGGCGGACGATGAGCGACGAGGTGGTGCACCGGCACCGCAACGCGGTGACCCCGCAGGCGATCGCCACGGTGATCTACACCTCGGGCACCACCGGCCGCCCCAAGGGCTGCGTGCTCACCCACAGCAACTTCATGGCCGAGACCGACAACGTGGTGGCCCGCTGGGAGCCGATGTTCGCCAACCGGCCCGGCGAGGAGCCCTCCACGCTGCTCTTCCTGCCGCTGGCGCACGTCTTCGGCCGGATGGTCGAGGTGGGCTGCATACGCGCCGGAGTGCGGCTCGGCCACCAGCCGAGCATGGCGGCCGCCGATCTGCTGCCGGCCATGGCCTCCTTCCGACCCACCTTCGTGCTGGCGGTGCCCTACGTCTTCGAGAAGGTCTTCCAGGCCGCCCGCCGCAAGGCCGAACTCGGCGGGAAGGTCGGCCCGTTCGAGAAGGCGGTGGACATCGCGGTGCGGCACGCGGAGGCGATGGAGGCCAAGGCGTTCGGCACCGGCCCGGGCCCGAGCGCGGCGCTGCGCATGCAGCACCAGCTCTACGACAAGCTCGTCTACAGCAAGGTCCGCGAGGCTCTGGGCGGGCGGGTGCGGCACGGCATCTCGGGCGGCTCGGCGATGGAGCGCCGGCTCGGCCTGTTCTTCGCCGGCGCGGGCGTGACGATCTACGAGGGCTACGGGCTGACCGAGACCACGGCCGCGGCAGTGGCCAACCCGCCGGAGCAGACCCGCTTCGGCACCGTGGGCCTGCCGGTGCCGGGCACGAGCGTGCTGATCGCCGACGACGGCGAGATATGGCTCAGCGGCGGCCAGGTCTTCACCGGTTACCTGGGCGACGAGGCGGCCACCGCGCAGGTGCTGCGGGAGGGCTGGCTGGCCACCGGCGACCTCGGCTCGCTCGACGAGGACGGCTACCTGACGATCACCGGGCGCAAGAAGGAGATCCTGGTCACCAGCGGCGGCAAGAGCCTGTCCCCCACCGTGCTGGAGGACAAGGTGCGCGCCCATCCGCTGGTCGGCCAGTGCATCGTGGTGGGCAACAACCGTCCCTACGTGGCGGCGCTGATCACGCTCGATCAGGACGCGGTGGAGCACTGGCTGAAGATGCTGGGCCGTCCGTCCTCGCCGGCCGCGGAGCTGGTGGACGACCCGGAGCTGGAGGCCGAGGTGCGCCGGGCGGTGGTGGCCGCCAACACCCTTGTCTCGCAGGCCGAGTCGATCCGCACCTTCCGCATCTTGGCCACGCAGTTCACCGAGGAGCGCGGCACGCTGACCCCGTCGATGAAGCTGAAGCGGCGGGCGATCGAGACGCTCTACGCGGCGGAGGTCGAGGCGCTGTACCGGCACTGAGCGTTCCTCCTTCCCGACTCTCCGCAACAAGCCGTCATCGTAGCGGAGTCGGCCGCCGGGCATGGGCCCGCTCCCGACAGTCGCGCCCTCAGGTTCCGGGCGGGCGGTCGGCGGACAGCGGGCCCTGCTCATTGAGTTGGCGGGTGGCCGCGCTGAACTCGACCTGCCAGGCGGTCGTCTCGGCCTCGATGTGGCCGCGCACAGCGGTCACCAGCCGGGAGACCAAAGCCAACTGCCGTTCCAGCTCGGCCGGTTCGAGCGGGGTGTCGGGGCCGGTACGGGCGGCGGGTCCTGCCCGCAGCACGTCCGCGGCCCACTCCAGCCGCACCTCGCCGAGTTCGAAGCGCAGCGCGTGGGCGACGGCGATGTCGCGCATCCAGGCGGCGGACAGGCCGAAGAAGTGGTCGAAGCCCTTGCAGCCCGCCGCGGCGGCCAGCAGCACGTAGCCCCAGCCCTGGCCGGAGGAGCCGGTGGCGGCGGTGCCGAGCGGGATCGCGGTGCCGGCCACCGCGAAGGCGATGGCCAGGCCCTGCAGCAGCCGCGAGGCGGTCCGCTTGTTCTTCTTGTCCCGCAGGTACCAGGCGATGGCGTCCTCGGCGCTCTGCTCGGCCCAGGCCCGCAGCGCCGCGAGCGACTCGCGCTGGGCGGCCGGGCTGCCGGCGTCGATCGGCGGGAAGGGCAGCAGCCGCAGGTCCCGGCGCCGCCGGCCGCCGCTCTCCTGCCCGCCGTCCACGGTCCGCCCCTCCTGCCGCGCCCCGCCGCACCCCCGTGCGAAGCCTGAGGGCGCAGCCTAGCGGCCGGGCCGCGCCGCGCGCAGGGGCGCGGGTACCGGCGCCCGCCGACTCTGCCCGTCCGTACGGCCCGGCACCCCTGTGACGCAAGGGGCGTGTATACGGAAACACCCGGGACGCGGCGAATTGCGTGGTGGACCCACCTCGCGGGGCCGGGCGGGCGGCGCCATGACCGCTGCTGGGCCCGCACGGCGGCCGGGGTGGGCATATGCCCGTGCCTGCGGCCGCCTGTGACACGGGGCCCGGATGTGTAACCGGCGCGCAAGCTCACGGGTGAACCCGTGTTCACCTGGGCCCCCTAGCATCGTCCGTATGCTGGACTACGACGTCGAGGCGGAGCGGTACGACGCGACCCGCGGGGGCGTGCCCCGGGCGGGCTCGGCGGCGCGCGCGGTGCTGGCCCTGGTCCCCGAACGGGCGCGCACCCTGCTGGACGTGGGCTGCGGCACCGGACTGGTCACCGAGCGGATGGACCGGCCGGGCCTGCGCGTGTACGGGGTGGACGCCTCCCCGGGAATGGCCCGGGTGGCGGCCTCGCGGATGGGCCCGCGCCTGGTGCTGGGCGACTGCCGGCACCTGCCCTTCGCCGACGACGCGCTGGACGCGGTGAGCGCGGTGTGGGTGCTGCACCTGCTGCCGGACGCGGCCGCGGTGGTGGCCGAGTGCGCGCGGGTGCTGCGGCCCGGCGGGGTCTTCGTGACCACCGTGGACAAGGACGCCGGGCACGACATGGACAGCGACGTCAACGAGTTGCTGGCGCCCTTCCGGGTGCGGCGGGCCTACGACGCGCAGGTGCGGGTGCAGGCGGTGGCGGCCGAGCACGGGCTGCGCCGGGCCGGCGAGGCCCGCTTCACCGGCCACGGGCAGGGGCGCTCGCCCGCCCGGGTGGCGGTCGATGTCGAACGGGGCACCTTCGCCTCGTCGCTGGCGCTGAGCAGCGAGCAGTCAGGCACGCTGGTCCGGCAGTTGTCGCTGCTGCCGGACCAGGACGTGCCGCGGGCGGACCCGGTCTTCCGCCTGCTGGCGCTGCGCAAGGAGGGGTGAGCCCGGCCGCGGGGCGGCCGGGAGCGGTCACGTGGTCATGGCGGCGAGCTGGGCGAGCACCCACTCCTCGACGGCCTGGTGGGTCACCCCGAGCGAGGTCAGGGCGACGGCCGCGGGCTCCTGGTCGTCGCTGAGGACGCCGAGCAGGATGTGCTCGGTGCCGATGTAGTTGTGGCCCAGGCGCAGCGCCTCGCGCAGCACCAGCTGGAACACCCTCTTGGTCGCGGCGGCCACCGGCACGAGCCCTTCGACCGGCTCCTGCCGATCGCCGGGTGTGGCGACGGCCCGCCGGATCTGCTCGGGTGCCGGGCCGGTCGCGGCCAGGGCCATGGCGGCCAGGGTGTCGGTGCGCTCCAGCAGCCCGAGGACCAGGTGCTCGGGCGCCACCTCGCCGTGCAGCCCGTTGCGGGCCTCCTCCTGTGCCGCGGCCACCGCCTTGCGGGCGCGCGGGGTGAAGCGGGAGAAGGGCTCGGCGGAGGCGAGGAACTCCAGGTCCTCGGGGACCTTGGGCACGAAGCGCTTCTGGGCGGCCTGCTTGGTGACGCCCATGTGCTGACCGATGTCGGTCCAGGAGGCGCCGGCCCGGCGCGCCTGGTCCACGAAGTGTCCGATGAGATGGTCGGCGATGTCGCCGAGGTGGCCCGCGATGCCCACCGCGTGCTCGAGGTCGGCGAGCGGGTCGGGGTCGGGATGGAGCTGCTTCACGTACGCGATCAGGTCGTCGAGGCGCACGGGGTGCGGTTGCTCGGTCATGGGTCAACTCTAGGTTGACGATCCTCGGTCGTCAACCCTTGGTTGACGAACTACTCGGCGTGGTGGGCCCCCGCGGGGCGGCGCCGGTCCGGGACGGCCGGTTGCGGGCTCCCCGCTGCCGCCAAGGGCACCGTCTGCCGTGGCAGCGCGGCGGCGCACGGTCCCGCCAGCCAGTCGCGGAAAAGCGCGTGCACCGCTTCGGCGCCCGCCAGCTCCCCCGCCGGAAGCGGCAGTTCCACCGGGTGGAGCAGGAACGGGTGCGACTGCGACCCGCCGAGGCCGCCGTGCGAGCCGACCTGGTGCTCGAAGGCGTGCACCTGCCCGGTCGCCGGGTCGTAGCGGGAGTTGACCATCAGGTCGGCGGTGTGCGGGAAGGCGTCCGCGCGGAGCACCGCGGCTGCCGCGTGCGGACCGAACACCGCCAGCGGGTCGGCTCCTTCCACCCGGCCGGTCGCCAATTCGCGGCTGCCGCCCGCGCCCAGCACCACCGGCCCGCGCTCGGCGCTGCGCACCAGCACGAACCCGATGCCCGGGTGCGCGGTCAGTGTCGGCAGCAGGTCCGGGCAGCGCCGGGACAACTCCTCCAGCGTGGCCCGTCCCTCGATGTCGGGGAAGGCCACCAGGCCCAGGTTGCCCGAGGCGAGCACCACCGGCTCCTCGGGCGGCCCCTCGCACTCCGCGTCCTCCGCCCTGCGGCCCCGCTCGGAGCGCCGCAGCGCCGCGCGGGCCGCCGTCCGCGCCTCCGCGCCGCCCTTGCGCCGGGCCCGCCGCCCGCCGGGCGCCAGCCCGCAGCCGGTCCGCACCAGTTCGCGCAGCCCCACGCCGTACGCGGCCTCGAACGTCTCGCCCCCGCTCTGCCCGTGGTCCGACAGCAGCACGAACCGGTACGGCCGCGGGGCGTAGCGGGCGGTGTCCGCGATCAGCCGCACCGAACGGTCCAGCCGCCGCAGCACCTTGCGGGCGTCCGAGCCGTGCGGGCCCGAGTGGTGCGCCACCTCGTCGTAGGCGACCAGGTCCGCGTAGACCGCGGATCGCCCGGCGAGCATGTCGCCCATCACCGCGGCCACCGCCACGTCCCGCTCCACCACCGTGGCGAACGCCCGCACCAGCGGGTACAGCCCGCCGCGCCCTACCCGCGGCCGCTCCCGGCGCGCCCTCGCCGCCGTCGCCTCGCCGATCTCGCGCAGCACCTCGGCGGCGAACGACCACGCGGTGCGGACCGCGTGCGCGGGGTCGGAGAAGTACGCGAAGTACCCCGAGCGCGAGCGGGACAGCTTGCCGCGCTGCGCGGCCACCGACATCACCAGCGCGGACTGCGCGGCGCCGCCGGTGAAGAGGTTGCCGCGGCTGGCCCCGCCGTCCGCGAGCAGGCCGGGCGAGCCCGTCCGCGCCACCGCCCGCCGCTCCAGTTCGGCCGCGCTGGAGGGGTGGTTGCAGACCATGACCTGCCCGGTCTCCTTCTCGTACCAGCGGAAGGCGGGCACGTCCTCGTTGCTGCCGTGCAGGATCGCCAGCTGGCTGGCACCGGTCTGGCTGCTCCAGTCCGTGCGCCACGGGGTGAGGGTGTGGGTGTGCCCGAGCCATGCGGCGAGGGTGGGCATCACCGGCGGCCGCGCGGCCAGCGCGTCGCACAGCACGTCGTGCCCGAGGCCGTCCAGCTGCAGGAACACGGTGCCGGGGCCGGTCGGCAGCGGCGGGTCCCCGGCACGCCGTCGCCGCCGCCCGGCCAGCCGGGCGAGCCGCCGCCCGTACGCGGCGTCGTCGCGCACCGCCAGGGCCGTGCTCGTCGCCGAGGACGTGGCCGACATCACCGCGGCGATCACCACGGCCGTCGCGGGGGTCACCTCCCCGCGCCCGTCCGGCGTGAAGCGCATCGCGACCAGCAGCAGCGAACCGTTGAGGAAGAACACGAGCCCGCCCAGCACGAGGGCGGGCACCAGCAGCAGCGCCCGTACGATCAACGGCCACACGAGCGCGCTCAGCACACCGAACGCCCCGGCGCCGATCGCGGCGGTCACGGCGATCTGCGTGGGGCTGTCCCCGCCGGCGGCCTCGATCCGGAACCCGGGCAGCAGGGCCGCGAGCACGGCCAGCGTCGCAGACCCGACCCCCCACACGGCCAGCACCCGCCCGACCCCGCGAACCCCCCGCCGCCCCCACCCCGCAGCAACCCCCCGCCCGCCACCCACCCCGCGCCTCTCCACGGGGGCCACCTTGCCATACGCCCTGACGAGCAGCGCGGGGGGTCGCCAAGAGCCACACCCGGCGGCGCACGTGAGCACCGGGCTCGGCTACCGTGCCCCCGTACGGGCTACCGTGCCCCCGTACGTCCGTGGAGAGGGAGCCCGAGTGGACATCACCTGGTGGGGGCACGCGACCCTCACGCTCCAGGACGCCGGCGTGCGCGTGCTCACCGATCCGCTCCTCGTACCCCGGCTCGGGCATCTGCGGCGGCGGGCCGGGGCCGTACCGCCGCCCGAGGCGGCGCGGGCCGACCTCGTGCTCGTCTCGCACCTGCACGCCGACCACCTGCACGTCGGGTCGCTGAAGAAGCTCGCCCCGGGGACGACCGTGGTGCTGCCCAAGGGCGCGCAGGCGGCCGTGCCGGGGCTGCGGCGACTGCGGGGGCGGCTGCGGCTGGTGGAAGTGGGGGCAGGGGACGTGCGGGAGTTCGGGGACATGGCGGTACGGGCCGTGCCCGCAGCGCATGACGGGCGGCGGCTCGCGGTCGGGCCGCAGAAGGCGGCCGCGCTCGGCTACGTCGTGACCGGGCGGGCCGTGACGTACTTCGCGGGTGACACCGGGCTCTACGACGGGATGGCCGACGCCGTCGGGCCGTGCGATGTCGCGCTGCTGCCGGTGGGCGGCTGGGGCCCCTTCCTCGGCCACGGCCACCTCGACGCCGCCCGCGCGGCCCAGGCGCTGGCCCGGCTCGCCCCGCGCGCGGCCGTGCCCGTGCACTACGGCACCTACTGGCCGTACGGCATGGACGCCGTGCGCCCGCACGAGTTCCACGCGCCGGGCGCGGAGTTCGTCCGTGCGGCCGCCCGGCTCGCCCCGCAGGTCGCGGTGCACCGCCTCGCCCACGGCGGGAGCGTGCGCGTACCGGACCGGGAGCCGGCCGCCCGGGAAGAAGCCCCCCGCGCAGGCGAGGAGTCCGGCGGATGATCGCGATACTCGCCGCCGCCCACCAGACCTCCTCGCAGAGCACCCAGCAGGCCGTCGGCTACCCGACGCTTTTCCTGCTCGTCGCGCTCGGGTCGCTGGTGCCGGTGGTGCCGACGGGCGCGCTGGTCTCCGGTGCGGCGGTCGTCGCCTTCCACCAGAGCGACCCGGTGGCGCCCGCCATGGTCTTCGCGGTGGCGGCGCTGGCCGCCTTCCTCGGCGATGTGGCGCTGTACTGGCTGGGCCTGCGCGGGGTCCGCTCGCGCAACGGTTCGCGCTGGCTGCACCGGCTCCAGCAGCGGGCCGACCCGCACACCCTGGCGGCGGCCGAGCGGCGGCTGGACGAGCACGGCTCCGCGGTGCTGGTGCTCTCCCGCCTGGTACCGGCCGGCCGCATCCCGGTGATGGTGGCCTGTCTGCTCGGGGAGATGCCGATGCGCCGCTTCGCCCGCGGCGACGTGGCGGCGTGCCTGGCGTGGGCGGCGGCGTACGAGCTGATCGGCATCGTGGGCGGCTCGCTCTTCCCCGAGCCGTGGCAGGGCGTGGCCCTCGCGGTGGGCCTGACCTTCGTGATCGCCGCGGGGCCGACGGCGGCCCGGCACGTCCGCAGGGCGTGGCAGGAGCGTACGGCCGGCTGACGGTCCTGATCGGGGGACGGCTCCCCGTACGGGCCGCGTCACGCGGCTCGGACACGACCCGTACGGGCCTGCGGGCGGCGTCGTACGAGCTTGCGGCCGAGCCGTGCGGCCCCCTCCGAGCGGTACGGACCGCGCGGCCCGCGAGCCGTACGCCCACCTCCGAGGACGGGGGGCTCAGCGCCCGGCAGCCCCACAGCACAGGGCCCCCGTCACGGCACCAGCACTCGCGAGGACCCCACCGGCAGGTCCCACAGCGCCTCGCGGGGCAGCCCGGCCGCCGTCCAGGCCGCGCGCAGCCGGGTCAGCGGTTCGAGCGGGGGCTCGCCCGAGAGCAGGAAGGTCGCCCAGTGCATGGGCGCCATGGCGGCGGCGCCGAGGTCGGTGAAGGCCCGCACCGCCTCCTCGGGGTCGGTGTGGACGGGCCGCAGCATCCAGCGGGGCGCGTACGCGCCGATCGGCAGCAGGGCGATGTCGATGCCGGGGTGGGCGCGGGCGATCTCGCCGAAGAAGGGGCCGTAGCCGGTGTCGCCGGCGAAGTAGACCCGCCGCCCGGCGCCGTCGGTGAGCACCCAACCGCCCCACAGGGTGCGGCAGGTGTCGGTGAGGGTGCGCCGGCTCCAGTGATGGGCGGGGACGAAGTCCAGCCGTACGCCGTCCAGTTCGGCGCCCTCCCACCAGTCGAGTTCGGTCACCCGCAGGAAGCCGCGGCGGCGGAACCAGACGCCGAGGCCGGCCGGGACGTAGCAGGGCGTGGTGCGCGGGAGGCGTTTGACGGTGGGGGCGTCCAGGTGGTCGTAGTGGTTGTGGCTGATCACCACCGCGTCCACCGGCGGCAGTTGGGACCAGGGGACGCCGACGGGTGTGATCCGGCGGGGAGTTCCCGGGATGCGCGCGGACCAGACCGGGTCGGTGAGGACGGTCAGCCCGCCGATCCGCACCACCCAACTGGCGTGCCCGGCCCAGGTGATGCTCACGCCCTCGGGCCCGACGTCCGGGACGGGCCCCGGCGCGACGGGCAGCTTCGGGACGTCGGCCAGGGTGTGCGCGGGCGGGCGCACCGCCCACTCCCGCACCAGCCGCACGATGTCGCGCGCGCCGGGCAGTGGCAGCGGGTCGGTGAGGCGGTCGGCGAAGGTGCGCGGCCAGGGGCGCGGGCCGGGCGGGATCCGCACCGGGACGGTGCCGGCGGGGTGCAGCGCGGCGGAGCCGTCGTACCGGCGGGACCGGGTGGCGGGTGCCGGGGCGGCGAAGGTGCGGTCGCGGGGTTCGGTCATCGGTTGCTGCCTCGCCTTCGGCTGCCCCCTGCGCGGCCCCCTGTTCCGGCCGGACGGGTCGGCCGGCTGCGTGCCCGCTCGGATCGCCCGTACGGCCCGGGCTGCGGCGGGCGGCTCACACGCCGCTTCCCCGCGTCCCGGTGTCCGCCGAGCCGCTGACGGCCGCCACGCCGGTGAGCGTGGTGAACGCCGTGCGCAAGGCGGCCAGCGCGGCCGCGACGTGGGGGACCGCGGCCGGGTCGGCGGCGGCCAGCGCCGTACGCCGTTCGGCCTCGGTGGAGCCGTGGAGGGCGCCGATGTCGATGCGGACGCGAGGCTCCTGCGGGTCGTCGCCGAAGCGGTGGCCGCCCAGGACGCGGTGACCCAGGGCGGCGGTCAGGTGCTCCTCGGCGAGGGCGGCGGCGTTCGGGCCGGGAGAGCCGGCCGTCGGGTAGAGCTGGAAGCCCGCCTTGGGCGGCCGGCAAACCCCGCCGGATTCGGTGATCGCCCGGTACGCGGCCGCAGCCGTCCGCGCGTGCAGCCGGACCGCGGCCGCGGTGTGCGCGGTGACCTCGGGCGGCTCGGTGAGCACGTACGCCGTCGCACCCGCCACCGGCGCGGGCAGCACCGCCCGGATCGAGGCGAGCACCCGCTCGGCGCGGGCCCGCCAGGACCTGCCGTGGTCGGTGCCGGGGAAGCGGGCCAGGGCGGCGGGGACGTCCGAGGGGACGAGGGTGGCACCGAGGTCGGTGAGGACCACGGTGTGCTCGGGCAGCATCTCGGCCGGGCTGAGCATCACCGTCTCGCGGTGGTGCAGCGTGTCGGCGTACGTCTCGTCGGACACGATCAGCAGCCCGGCCTCGGCCGCGGCCTCGCACGTCTCGTGCAGCAGTTCCGGGGCGGTGACGGTGCCGGTCGGGTCGTCCGCGGCGGACAGGACCAGCAGCCGCGGGTCGGCGCCGTCGGCGCGGGCGCGGCGGACGGTCTCCAGCAGGGCGAAGGGGTCGGGGACGCCGCCGCCCTCGGCCGCGGTGGGGACGGTGTGCACGTTGCGCCCCAGCAGGTGGGCGACGGGGGCCTGCCAGGCGGCCGCGGGCCGGGCGAGCACGGGGTCGCCGCCGCTGGCCGACAGGACGGCGAGCAGCAGCGGCTCCGCGCCGGGTGCCGCCAGCAGCTGGCCGGGGCCGCCGGGCAGGCCGCGCCTGGTCCAGTAGCCGTCCGCGGCCTCCAGCAGTACGGGGCCGCCGCCGGGCACCTCCGCGCCGGCGCCCTCCGCTCCCGCGGCGAGGATCTGCCCCGCCCAGTACGCGGGCACCGGCAGCCCCGGGTCCGGCCTGACGTCCCACACCCACGGCATCCCACGGCTCCTCTCTCGCACCGGTCCCGTCCCACGGCGGCCGCACGGTTGTCCTACGGGTCCACCTTCCCCCGAGTCCCGCGCGGGCGCACGGCGAGGTTTTTTAACGGTGGGGTTGGGGACCGTGCGAGCGAGCGGTTCGCTTCTTGGGCTTCGCCGCCGCCTCGCGGGGGCGGGCCGCGTCCGTCCCGGACCACCGGCTGGTGGGGGGCTGGGCGCGCAGTTCCCCGCGCCCCCTCAGGCGTCACGACTCGCCCTGTCGGGCAACGGGCCATGGCGGGCTCCGCCACCGCCCCGCGGGGCCGGCACCGTCCGTCCCGGATCAGCCGCCCGTGGACGGCTGAGGCCCGCAGTTCCCGGCGCCCCCTCAGGCGTCACACCTCGTCCAGTCGGCGACGAGCCGCATCGGGCTCCGCCACCGCCCCGCGGGGCCGGCACCGTCCGTCCCGGACCAGCCGCCCGTGGACGGCTGAGGCGCGCAGTTCCCCGCGCCCCCTCAGGCGTCACACCCCGCCCAGCCGGCAACGGGCCCCGCCGGGGCGGCACCCTCCGCCCCGGACTACTCGGCGGCGGCATGGGCGGAGTTGGTGCGGCGGGGCGGGGTAGCAGGTCGGCATGAAGATGGGGTGGAGGCAGTGGGATCGGGAGCTGTTCGGGCAGGTGGCGGGGCGGCACTGGGCGGGAGCCGAGCCCGTGCTGCCGCGGTTGAGCCGGGCGGCGGACTACGGGCGGCTGTGGGGCGCGATCGCTGCGGGCATGGCGGTGGCGGGGGGCCGGGACGGCAGGCGCGCGGCTCTGCGCGGTCTCGGTTCGCTCGCCGTGGCCTCGCTCGCCGTGAACACCGTCGCCAAGGGCACGGTGGGCCGGGCGCGGCCGCTGATCGACGTGGTGCCGGTGATACGGCGGCTGCACCGCCAGCCCGTGACTTCGTCCTTCCCCTCGGGCCACTCGGCCTCGGCGGCCGCCTTCGCCGCGGGCGTGGCGATTCAGTCCGGGCCGCTCGGCGCGGCCGTCGCGCCGATCGCCGCGAGCGTGGCGTTCTCCCGGGTCTACACCGGCGCCCACTACCCGAGCGACGTCCTCGCGGGGTGCGCCCTGGGTGTCGGGGCCGCACTCGTGGTCCGCGCGATGGTGCCGCCGCCGCGGCGGCGCCCCGAGCCCGGGCCGCCCGCCGAAGCCCCCGCGCTGCCGGACGGCCGCGGCCTGCACGTCGTGGCCAACGCCGCCTCCGGCCCGCCCGCGCTGCTCAGCACGCCCGCCGCCCGCATCCGCGCCTGCCTGCCGGCGGCGGAGGTGGTGGAGAGCACCGAGGACGACGACCTGACCGAGCAGCTGGAGCAGGCCGCTCGCGCGGCGGCGGACGAGGGCGGCGCGCTCGGTGTGTGCGGCGGGGACGGCACGGTCCGCGAGGCGGCCGGGATCGCACTGCGCCACGGCCTGCCGCTCGCCGTCTTCCCCGGCGGCTCCCGCAACCACTTCGCGCTGGACCTGGGCCTGGACACCGTGGACGCCACCGCCGACGCCGTGACCGCGGGCCGGGCGTCGCGGGTGGACGTGGCCCGCGCCGCCGCCGCCGAGGGGAACGAGGTGTTCCTCAACACCTTCAGCATCGGCGCCTACCCGGACCTGGTACGGGTGCGTGAGCGCTGGTCGCGGCGGGTGGGCAGCTGGCCGGCGAGCGTCCTCGCGGCCGTGCACGTACTGCGGCACTGCTCGCCGGTGGAGGTGGAACTCAACGGACGGCGGCGCCGGCTGTGGCTGCTCTTCGCGGGCAACTGCCGCTACTCCAGTTGGGGACCCGCGCCGGTGCGGCGGCGCGACCTGGCCGACGGCCTGCTCGACGTCCGCTACGTCGACGGCGGGCCCTTCGCCCGTACCCGCATGCTCGGCGCCGCGCTCACCGGTGTGCTGACCTCCTCGCCCGTCTACGTCTCCGCGAGCGTGCCGAAGCTGCGACTGCGGGTGCCGGGCGAGGGGGTGCACCTGGCGCGGGACGGTGAGGTGGCGCGGGCGCCTGAGGGGCTGCTCCTGGAGAAGGTGCCGGAGGGGCTGGTCGTGTACCGCGGGGCATGAGCGGGCCGGCCACCGGCCGGTTCATGGCGTACCGCATACGGCATCCGGTCGGCGGGGTGGCGGGCACGGCGTACGACGTACGGTCCGGGTCGGCGAGGGCGCCGACGTACGGCATACGGCATACGGCGGCACCCGTACGGCACATGGCAGGCGGGGCCGCGCGGTCGGCGAGGCTGCCGGATACGGCGTACGGCATACAACCGGCGCGGGCGCCGCGTACGACGCACGGCGGCGCCGTGTTGGCACACGGCAGGGCTGCGCGGTCGGCGACGGCGCCGGACACGGGGTACGGCATACGCGGCACCGGTAGGGACGTAAGACACGGCCGCGTGCGGGCGTACGGCAGGGGCCGGGCGGGAACGCGTCCCGCCCGGCCCCTTGTGCTGAGGTCGCGCTCGGTGCGGCTTGCGCTCAGTTGCCGCCGACGAGGCCGGCCAGCGCGCGGACCCCCTCGCCGGAGATGCTGAGTGCGTCCTCGCTACCGGTGTCGATGGACAGGATCAGTTCGTCGGAGGGCCAGGCGCCGCTGAGGACGGCGAGCTGGACCAGGCGGTAGCGCCGGGTGGCGGGCAGGGCGTCGGCCATCCGGCTCTCGGAGGTGAAGACGGGGACGAGCTGGCGGCCGTCCTCCTGCTCGTACACCGGCAGCTGGATCTCGCGCGCGGCATCCGGGGCGGGCGCGTCCGGGGGCTGCTCCTCGGTGCCCGGCACGGGCAGCAGCACCTCGCTCACGGCGAGGGTGCTCAGGGCGATGACGTTCTCGCTCCCGTGGGCGATCTCGTGCAGTGCGCGTTGCGCCGGCGGAAGGGCGCCGTTCGGGTTGATGTCGGTCATCGTGGTGGGTTCCTCTCGCGGCGTCTGCGCCTCGTCGCTTCCTGGTGGCTGAACCCGGCGCGTACCCCTTCGGGGGCGGTCCATGCGGGTCCCTCCGGGGGTTTTACGGGGTGTAGTCCCCTTGCGGCTGGGGCGCCGCCGGGCGCGACCCCGGACGGACCGGCTCTTCCCCGGCCGCCGGGCCGCACGGCTTCTCGCGGGGTCCCCCCGCGGTCCCGGCTCGCCGGCCGTGCGGACGGTTGCCCCCCGCCCCGGAGGGGCGGCCCCTCTCACGCCAGACCCTCCGGCGGTCGAGGGCTCGGCGCGCAGTTCCCCGCGCCCCTTCACGGCTCGCCGCTCGTGCCAGCGGCACCGCGCCCGGCCACGCACCCTCACCGCCCCGGAGGGGCGCACCGCACCTCGCCGGACCCTCCGCCGGTCGAGGGCTGGGCGCGCAGTTCCCCGCGCCCCTACGGAAACCCGTCTGCCCACCCCCGCCACTCCCGACCGCAGGACAGTAGCCCCCTCCCGCGCAGTTCCCCGCGCCCCTTTACAGCTCACCGCTCGTACCAGCAGCACCGCGCCCGGCCACGCACCCTCACCGCCCCGGAGGGGCACACCGGACCTGGCCGGACCCTCCACCCGTGGACGGCTGAGCGCGCAGTTCCCCGCGCCCCTACGGAAACCCGTCTGCCCCACCCGCACCACTCCCGACCGCAGGACAGTGGCCCCCTCCCGCGCAGTTCCCCGCGCCCCTTTACAGCTCACCGCTCGCGCCAGCGGAACCGCGCCCGGCCAGTCGATTGGGCGGCCGGGGTTCAGAAACGGCGTTCGGCGCAAGCAATTGATGGAGCGCCGGGAGCGGAATCGCGTGCTGGCGTTCCCGCGTTCCGGGGGGCGCCGTACGGTCCGGCGGGTGGGTTCCGTGGGGGGTGTGCGAGGGTGCCGGTATGCGATATGTGATCATCGGCGCGGGTGCGGTGGGCGGGACGATCGGCGGGCGGCTCTTCGCGGCCGGGCACGAGGTCGTCCTGGTGGCGCGCGGGCCGCACCTGGAAGCGCTGCGGGGCGGCGGGCTGCGGCTCGAAGTCGCCGAGGGGGCATCCCAGTTGGCGATCCCGGCCGTGTCGGGGCCGCAGGAGTTGGAGCCGCGTGCGGACGACGTGCTGGTGCTCGCCGTCAAGACGCAGGACACCGCGGCGGTGCTGGACGCCTGGTCCGGCTTCGGGTCCGGGCCCGCGGTGGTGTGCGCGCAGAACGGCGTGGAGAACGAGCGGCTGGCGCTGCGCCGCTTCCGCGAGGTCTACGGCATGTGCGTGTGGCTGCCCGCCTCGTACCTGGAGCCCGGCGTGGTGCGGGCCGCGGGCGCGCCCCTGTCGGGGATCCTCACGCTGGGCCGCTACCCCTCGGGCCGTGACGAGCGGGTGCGCGCGATCGCCGCCGACCTCGTGAGCGCCGGGTTCGAGGCACCGGTCAGCGACGACGTCATGGCGTGGAAGTACGCCAAACTGCTGTCGAACCTCGGCAACGCCGTGGACGCGGTGTGCGGCCCGGACGCCGACGACGACCTGCGGGCCCTCGCGCCCCGGGCGACTGCCGAGGGAGCGGCCGTGCTCGACGCGGCCGGCATCGGCTACGTGAGCGCCGAGGAGCAGGCCCGGGTACGCGGGGACAAGGTGCAGCTCCCTACGGTCAATGGGCGCCCAGGCGGGCGCAGTTCGTCCTGGCAGAGCCTGGCCCGCGACACCGGCTCGATCGAGTCGGACTACCTCAACGGCGAAGTCGTCCTGCTCGGCCGCCGGTTGGGCCTGCCGACCCCAGTCAACGAGGCCCTGCAGCGCACCGCCACCCGCTTCGCCCGCGAACACCGCTCCCCCGGCACCCTCACCCCCGCCGAGCGCGCGGAACTCCTGGCCGCGGCAGGCCAGGGGCGTTGACCACGGCCGTGACCGAGGCGCCGCGTCGCTGACCGGCGGCTTACGGCGGCAGGCAGGCGCCGCACGGCCCGGTGGTACGACGCCTCAGCTCTCCGGCCGGCAGGCCGGACCGTACTGGGCCGTGCGAGTCAACCCGCCTGCGGCGGGGGCGGGTTCTGCGGCACCACTCCGCTGACCGGCGGCTGCGCCGCAGGCACACGGCCCGCCTGGCACGACACCACAGCTCTCCAGCCAGCAGGCCGGACCCTACTGGCACGCGCGAGTCAACCAGCCCATGGCGCAGGCGGATTCTGCAGCACCACTCCGGTGACCGGCGGCTGCGCCGCAGGCGCACGGCCCGCGTGGTACGGCACCACAGCTCTCCGGCCAGCGGGCCGGACCGTACTGGGTCGCGCGGGTCAACCCGCCTGCGGCGGGGGCGGGTTCTGTGGGCGCATGGCGAAGTCGTAGCGGGCGGGCAGCGGGTGCTCGCGGCGGGCGCGGGCTCGTACCGCGTCGTCCACGGGCGCCCCGGCGGCGAGTAGTGCCTCGGCTACGGCGTACCAGGTGTCGGAAAGTTCCTCGGCGCCCTCGCGCAGGTCGGCGACCTCGATGCCCTCGTCGAAGAGGGCGCGGGCACGGGCCGGTTCGCCCTGGGCGAGGGCGGTACGGGCCCGCAGCAGCCGGAAACGGCCGTCGTCCAGGGGCGCGGTGCCGGGCGGTACAGGGTGGTCCAGGACGCGGGCGGCGTCGTCGGGGCGGTCGGCGGCGAGCAGCGCGGACACCGCCTCCAGCGCCAGGGCGCGCTGCACCGTGCGCGCCGACTCCCGTACGGCGTCGGGTTGTCCGGGCTCCGCGGCGGGGGCGAGCACGCTGCCGGCCAGTGCCTCGAACGCCGCCGCGTACAGTTCGGCGGCGCGCTTCGCCTCCCCCTCGGCGGCCTCGGCGACGGCGAGGGCGCGCAGCGCCCAGGGGGTCGGGTGCGCGGCCTGGGCGCGCTGCCAGCTGCGGACGGCCTGCGCCCGGTCACCGGCGGCCCATTGGGCGATGCCGAGCTGGTAGTCGCGGTGCCACTCGCTGCCGCGGAAGGTGTCCGCGGCCTCCAGCAGCTCGCGCCACGGCGGGGAGACCGGGCAGGGTCCGGGCGGCGCCGCGGGCGCGGGCCGCGGGACCACTCCGGCGACGAGCAGTTCCAGCCACGGCTTCTGCTCGGGCCCCATCGTGGCCGCGGGGAACGGTGTGCCCGGCAGGTCGAACGGGCCGCGCTCGACCTCCAGGGCGCCCCACCCGCTGCCGGCCGCCAGGATCTCCTCGGGGTCCGCGTCGGCATGCGCACGCCAGGCGGTGTACGCCTCCTCCACCGCCGCACGCGGCAGCCCGGCTGCCAGCCGCCGCGCCACCTCGGCCCGCGCGGCGGCCCAGTCGGCGCCGTGCACGACGGCGGGGTCCGCGCTCAGCGGCCCATACGCCTCCAACCAGCCGAACTCGGACTCGGCCGGCATCGGGATGTGCTCCAGCTGGGTGCGGGCCAGGCCGGCCTGGATCTCCAGATACCCGCCGCTGCCGGGCTCGGTCAGCCACTCCTGCCAGCGTCGGCCGCCGCTGCCCGCGCCCCAGAGGAACAGCTTGCGGCCGCGCAGCCGATCGGTGGAGGTCTGCACCAGGCCGCGGCCCTCGGCGTCCAGCGCGGTGATCCAGGGCCGCTCGCCCTCGGGAACGTCGAAGAAGTAGTCGGCGGCGTACTCGGCCCGCGCCGGACGGCTCGCGTCGGCCTCCGGCCCGTCGTCGCGGCCCTCGGGGAACCGGACCCGGCTCAGCGAGCGGCGGTAGTCGAAGTGCCAGGCGGCCTCGGCCGGGGCGAGCACCCGTGTGCCGGGCGTCTCGGGGACCGCGGTGTTGGACCACCAGTAGGCCGGCACCGTGCGGTCGTGCGGGTTGCGCACCCGGATGCCGACGTAGAGGAAGTCGGAGTCGGCCGGCAGCCACAGGTCGACCTGGAAGGGCAGGTCGCGCAGCCGTTCCCACTCCCACAGCCGCAGCATCTCCCCGCCGTCGGGAGCCGGTACGCGGGCGGCGTGCACGGGAGCGCAGGTGTGGGCGGCGTGGCCGGTGGCCCCCAGGTTCCACTCCACCCCGCCGGAGAACCAGGCCCCGGCCAGGCCGAAGTCGGCGGGCTGGAACACCGGGTTGCGGTAGAGCAGTTCGCGGCCGCTCGGCTTGTGCAGCAGCGAGTACAGCCGGCCGCCGAGGCCGGGCAGCACCGTGGCCCGCAGCCGCTCGTTCTCCACGACCAGCGCCTCGAACTCCGCCGGCGCCCGGTCCCGCCCGTACCCGTCGCGCAACCGCACCGGCAGCACCGAACGCAGCGCCCCGTACCCGATCTGCCGGGCCATGTCCGGGGGCAGCCCGCGCAGTTCGGCGGACTCGACCCGGTGCGCCTCGTCCAGCGGCCGCAGCGCGGGCAGCGGGTTCTCCGGACCCAGGGGCGCGGCCGGAAGCGTCACCGCACTGCGTCGCACCGTCGTTGCCACGTCCGGCCACCTCATCCGCCGCAGGTGGCCGCCCCGCCAGCGGCCCTGTGATGACCATGGAACAACCTCCCGCCCGCCTTTTCCAGATACCCCGCCCACCCGATTGCCCGCCCCCGCGACCGGGCAGAATCCTTGTTTGCCCGATGCCGCGCAGGCGCTCGGGACTCCCAGCCGGCCACTGCCCCATGCGTCAGCCATCTGCCCCTCCGCGGCTCCCGCGCAGGCCGTCTGCCGCCGGCACACGGCCACTTGGGCCCCAACCGCCCCACCCGGCCCGCCGGCGAACGTGCCAGCTTAGCGGCTGCGGCGAAGTCCCGCGCGATCCCCCGCATGTCGGTGGCGGGCGCTGCTAGAACGGTGGCCATGACGACTTCGCCCTCCCCGTCGCCCGTACCGTTCCGGGCGCCGGGGTTCGCCGAACGCCTGGAGTCGATCGAGGAGCGCTCGGCCGTGCTGCGGACCGCCGCGCTGAACGCCCCCGCCGACGCACGCGTGCCGGGCTGCCCGGACTGGACCGCCCGGGACCTGCTCCGCCACCTCAGCGAGGTCCAACGCTTCTGGGCGGCCACCGTCGCCGCCGGCCCCGCGACCCACCCGCCCACCGAACCCGCCCACGCCGACCCGGACCACCCGAAGAACCAGGACAGCGCGGACGACACCGACCAACCGGACCGCCCCGACAGCGCGAACGGCCCACACGGCTCCTACGGCCCTGACCGCACGAACCGTCCCGACACCCCGGACGGCCGTCCCGACCTCGCCCTCCTCGCCGAGCAGTCCGCCCGCTCCACCCGGCTCCTGCTCGACGCCCTGCGTACGGCCGGGCCCGACGCCGAGTGCTGGACCTGGTGGGCCGAGACCGGCAGCCCTGCCACCAGTGGCGCCGTCGCCCGGCACCACCTGCAGGAAGTGGTCGTCCTCGCCCGTGACGCCCAGGCCGCTGCGGGCACCCCGCTCCCGGTGCCGCCCGACCTCGCTCTGGAGGCCGTGGACGAGTTCCTGCACATCGGCCTCGGCTCCACGGACGGCTGGCCGCACGCGCCCGCGCGGGTCGCCCTGGTCAGCGACGAGGGGCCGGCCTGGACGCTCGTCCTCGACGCCACCGGGGCCTCCGCCGTCCGCGTCGGTCCCGGCGAGGGGCTCGAACCCGGCGCTGTGGTCGCGGGCCCGGCCGGCGACCTCCTGCTCACCCTCTTCCGACGGGTCCCGTGGGGCGCCCGTGCCCTGCGGGTCTCCGGTGACGAGGAGTTGGTACGGCAACTGGTGGTCTGGCAGCCGTTCGATTGACGACGTACCGTCCTGACTGAGGAGTGATGCCCATGTCAGGACGAGCATGGCGATTCCCGTGGGCCGCGACCGCGGCTCTGGCGTTGCTCGCCGGTTGCTCCATCGGTTCTCATTCGGACGCGAAGGCCACCGCCGCCCCCTCGGGCGCGTCCGCTCCCCCACCGGTCGGGAGTATCGACCACCCCCGGCCGGTGCCTTGCGCGGACGGCATGACCTTCCGGGACCGCCCCGACCCGCTCCGCGGTTTCACCCCGTCGCCGAACTCCGCTACCTCCACCAGCGCACCTCCCGACTCTCCGACTGACTCCCCGAACTCCGGCACAGCTTCCGCCTCCCCGCGCCGTGCCACTCCCTCCTCTCCTTCGGGCCACGCCTCCGGCGCTCCCTCGCGCACCTCGCACCCGCGGACCTCCGGCACCGCCTCGCCGTCCTCCGGTGCCGGCGACATCGTCGTCGGCCCGCTCACCTGGCACGGGCTGGCCGACCTGACCGGCGGCGACCAGCACGACCACGGGATCGAGAACGGCGGCGGCTGGCACTACCGCGTCGACTCCCTGGTGCAGCCCGACTCCGTCGTCACCGTGACCGTCGGCGCCACAGAACGAGCCCGCGCCGGGCTGGAGTTCGGCGGCGAGTACGGCGCGCCCACCCCGGCGGTCACCTTCCACGCCTGTCCCGACGGCGCCACCTCCTTCCTCGGTGCCTTCTTCGTCGCCGGGGACGGCCGGGCCTGCGTCCCCATCGACGTCCGCGTCGGCAACGGCCCGGCGCGGCATGTGGTGATCTCCTTCTTCAACGGCCGCTGCCCTGCGTAGGGTGGCCGCATGAGCGAGCACTCCCCCGATCCCGCCGCAGAGCCCGAGCCCGCGCACGACCCGGAGGTCCTCCAACTCGCCGCCCAGGTCTTCGACCTGGCCCGGCAGGGCGACACCGACAAGCTGGCCGCCTATGTCGATGCCGGTGTGCCGGCGAACCTCACCAACGACCGCGGCGACACCCTGCTGATGCTCGCCGCCTACCACGGCCATGTGGACACCGTCCGCGCCCTGCTGCACCGCGGCGCCGAGGCGGACCGCGCCAACGACCACGGCCAGACCCCGCTCGCCGGCGCGGTGTTCAAGGGCGAGCAGGAGATCATCGCCGCCCTCCTCGACAGCGGCGCCAACCCCGCGGCAGGGCGGCCCTCCGCGATCGACACCGCCCGCATCTTCGGCAAGACCGATCTGCTCAAGCTCTTCGGCGCCCAATAGACCCAGCAACAGGCCCACTTGGTGGGCGCCCCTGAGAGGCCACCTGATGATGCCCCTGACAGGCCCCGGCGCCCACCCTTCCGCCTGCGCCCATCACCCTTCGCCCACCTCACGCCCGCGCGTCCCGCGCTCGCCCGGGCAGCAGCACCACCGCTCCCGGGCGACCACCCTCAGCTGATCGCCCGCGTCCGCGCGGCCAGCCGGGCGGCACCCTCCTCGGTGAGCGAACCGTGCAGCCGCAGCCGGGATATCCCGCCGTCCGGGAAGACGTCGAGCCGTACATGGGTGGCCGGGTGCTGCGCCTCAGGTGCGACCAGGAAGCGGTGGAGGGTGTCCGGCTGCAACCGGACCCGCTCCAGCAGCGGCGTCCAGGGGCCGTCCACGCCATCGCGTATCCACAGTTCGGCCCATCCCGCGGAATTGCCCTTCAGGTAGGCCGTGTCGATCTCTATCGCCCGGATGACACCCTGCTCCGCCAGCCGGTACCGGATCCAGTCGTGGCCCTGGTCGCGGCGCCTGCGGGTCTCCCAGCCGTCGTCCATCTGCTGCGAGCGACCGGGCAGGATGGTGTGCTCGGGCGGGGAGTAGAAGCGGTCGGAGGCGTCCTCGACACTGCCGCCGTGCTCCAGGGCCGCCAGGTCGAAGGTGCCGAGGGCGGCGAGCCATACGGGGTCGGGGGCCACCTCGCCGTAGACGCGCAGCCGGGCCACTCCGCCGTCGGGGTACTGGCGCAGCCGGACGTGGGAGAAGCGGCGCTCCAGGCGGGTCGCGAAGGCGTTCTCCGCATGGCCGCCGACTCGGGTGCGCGGCACGAGCGGCGTCCACGGCACCGCCGCGTCGAGCAGCTCGGCAGGGGATGCCGAGGAGGGCAGGGTGGCGGCTTCCACCGAGACCGAGTGCGGGTAGTTGCCGCGGAAGTGGGCGGTGTCCACGACGATCCCTCGGACCACACCCGGGACCGCGAGCCGGACCAGGGCCCAGTCGTGGTCCCCTTCCAGCGGGTGCGGGTGGGCGGCCGAGGCGCCACGCCGCCTGCGGGTCTCCCAGCCGTCCATCACCTTGCCCTTGTGACCGAACCGCTCGGGGTCGAAGACGGCGGGGCCTGGCACCAGCAGATTTTCCCGCTCGGCGAAGAACTCGTCGTCAGCCGCCACGACGCCGGCGCCGAGCCTGCGGTCCGTCAGCTCGGTCAGGCCCGCGAACGGCAGCTCGGCCCGCCGGTAGTCCGCGAAGGGGTTCCCCCCGCCGTACGGCAGCGCGTCGCCGGTGAAGTCGGTCAGCGCCGTGCACGCCGCCTCACCGCCCTCGCCTGCGTCACCTGCCTCGCCCGAGGCATCCGCACCCACGACACCGCTCGTCGGCCGCCCCGCACCCTCGCTCCGAGGCCCCACCGCACGCCCCATCCCGTCCACCTCCCCGTCTGTCTGCGGCACCGCGAACGCCCGGTCCGCCCGCCGCATGCCCGTCCCTGCCTCACACGTCCTTTCGTGCCTCCACTCTCCGCCCCACCCACCATTCACGTCCATCGAAAACTTCTGAACTCTTCATTCAGTGGATCTTCAAGATCGTCGACATAGGTGAGTTCCGCTGCCTGCCGCATCGCGGCCAGGACCCGGCGCGGCAGGGGCGCGTCCTCCGCGCCCGCGCGCACGGCGCCGACGATCCGGCGCCGCGGCCGGTCGGCGTCCAGCGGGCGCACCGCCATGCCGCGCGAGCCGCGGGCCGTCACCATGCGCGGCACGAGCGCGACGCCCATCCCGCCGGCGACGAGCGCGAGGATCGCCGGCCAGTCGGTGGCGGAGTGCGCCTGCTCGGGGACGAACCCGGCCTCGGCGCACGCGGCGAGGGTGATCTCGCGCCAGGGGCCGCGGGCACCGAAGATCCAAGGCTCGCGGGCGAGTTGGGACAGGCGCAGTCCCGGGACGGAGGCGAGCGGGTGATCGGCGGGAAGTGCCGCGTCCAGGGGGTCGACCAGCAGCGGGGACAGCGCGAAGCGCGGGTCGCGCGCGGAGGGGGCGTCCACAACGAGCGAGACGGCGATGTCGATCTCACCCGCCGCCAGGTCCTCGAAGACCGCGGCCGCCTCGGCCTCGCGGACGGTCACCGTGATGCCGGGTGCCGACCCGCGCAGCAGTTCGGCGGCCGGGACGACCAGCCGGCTGATCGCGCTGGCGATGGTGCCGACGGTGACCTGTCCGGAGTCCCCGCGCGCGTAGCCGTCCAACTCGGCTCCGGCGCGTTCCAGCTGGGCGAACACGACCTCGGCGTGGCGGAGCAGCACGTGCGCGGCCCCGGTCAGCCGCACGCCCCGCCCCCGCGCCTCCAGCACAGGTGCTCCTATCTGCTTGGAGAGCGCGGCCAGTTGCTGCGAGACCGCCGAGGGCGTCATGCGCAGCGCGGCCGCGGCGGCCGTCACGGTGCCTGCCTCGTGCAGGGCGCGCAGGATCTGCAGCTTCCGGAAGTCCCAATCCTTCATGCAGCCACTCTAAACATTCGCAAGACGATTTTCCGTTTTGCCTGCATGGACAGCTCGGCGCGCCGTCCCGGCCGAGTCCGCCTCCCTTCACACCGCCTCCCTTCGCACAAGCCCCTTTCACGCCGGATGGGCGCCGTGCCTTCCCTCACCCGAGGCGAACCGGGCCGCTCCCGCGGCGGCTTCGCGCAGCGAGATGCACCCGTGGGCCAACTCGGCGGCGAGCGCGTCGGCTTCGGAGCGGCCTTCCTGGTCGAGGAGCGAGAGCCGGTCCTCGCGCAGGCAGGTCTGCGGGAAGTCCGCGATCTGCGCGGCGAGTTGTTCGGCGGCGGCCCGGGCGGTTCCGGGCGGGACCACGCGGTCGGCCAGGCCGATGGCCAGCGCCTCGGCCGCGGCCACGGGGCGGCCGGTGAGCACCAGATCCATGGCCCGGCCGGCGCCGATCAGCCGGGGCAGGCGGACGGTGCCGCCGTCGATGAGCGGGACGCCCCAGCGGCGGCAGAAGACACCGAGGACCGCGTCCTCCTCCACCACTCGCAGGTCGCACCAGAGCGCCAACTCCAGCCCACCGGCCACCGCGTGGCCGGCGACGGCGGCGATCACCGGCTTGCCCAGCCGCATCCGGGTGGGGCCCATCGGCCCGTCGCCTTCCGCCGACACCCGGTTGCCGCGCTTGGTGCCGATCACCTTCAGATCGGCACCGGCGCAGAAGGTGCCGCCCTCGCCCCACAGCACGGCGACGGACGCCCCGTCGTCGGCATCGAACTCCCGGAAGGCGTCGGCGAGTGCCCGGGCGGTCGGCCCGTCCACGGCATTGCGCACCTGAGGGCGTGACAGCACAACGGTGCTGACCGGGCCGTTGCGTTCGGTCCGCACGACGGGCGGCTGGGTCTGCGGCATCGGTGAACTCCTCGGTAGGGAAGGGGCCTTGGATGGGCCGGGCATCCGGCCACCGGGCCCCCGTCGAAGCCTGCGCCCTGGACTGGCGCCCGCATCCGGACGCATCCACCTTGCAGCGCATCCCCGACCGTACGGAACGGGCACCCCCAACCGGGCCCGCACCGGAGCAGACCCGCACCCGACCCGCCCGGACCCCCACCGACCGGGCCGGCACCGCACCCGCACCGCACGGAACCCGCACCGAACCTCCGCCCGCACTCCGGCCCCATCCCCCGCAACCCGGACAACTGCCTCCGCGGGGGTCGCCATTTCGTGTGGGACGGCTGGAAAGAGGAGGTGACAGAGGGAAGACAGATCGTGTTACGTGTCATGTCTCCGTCGATTCACGCGTGCCCGTCACCGTCCTGACGGAGAGACACCCCCACAGGAGGACACGTGACCGGTCCGCTCTTCCGCCGAGTTCCGTCCCGGCTTCGCGCCGCGCTGCTCGGCCTGTTGACCGCATGCCTGGCCATCACGGCCGCCGGTGCCGCGGGCGGCACGTCCGCCGCCGCGGACACCGACTCGCTCCCCTTCTCCGGGACCACCGGTTCCGGACTGCACAACACCTACGACCCGTCCACGTTCCCGTACCTGGCGCAGGCGCTGGACACGGGTACGTCGATGATCGAACTCGACGTCTGGGACGACGTGTTCACCCAGGAGTGGAAGGTCAGCCACGACAGCCTGACCAGCAACGGCAACAACTGCGTCAACGCGTCCTCGCCCGCCGACCTCTACACCGGCGGCGCGAACAAGGACCTGGAGAGCTGCCTGGACGACGTGCGGGTGTGGCTCGGCGCCCACCCCGGCCACGGCCCGCTGATCATCAAGCTGGAGATGAAGGCCGGTTTCCAGGCCAGCCTCGGCATGAGCCCGGCCAAGCTGGACCAGTCGATCAGCAGCCACCTGGGCAACCTCGTCTACAAGCCCTCCGACCTGCTCAACAAGCCCGGCGGCGGCCAGTACGCGTCGCTGGACGCGGCGGCCACCGCGGGCAACTGGCCCACCCGCCAGCAGCTCGCGGGCAAGGTGCTGATCGAGGTCATCCCCGGCACGGTGGAGGAGAACAACCCCACCGACACGCTGTGGACCGACCAGGAGTACGCGCAGTACCTCAACTCGCTGAAGAGCCAGGGCAAGCTGTCCCAGGCGAACATCTTCCCCGCGGTGCACAACGCGCAGTCCGGCGACCCGCGCACCCGCTACTCCGACACCTCGATCCGGCCGTGGTTCGTGGTGTTCGACGGTGACGCCGCCACCTACCTCAACGGCAGCATCGACACCTCCTGGTACGACACGCACCACTACCTGCTGATCATGACCGACGCGCAGAACGTGGCGCCGACGCTCGACGACGTCAATCCGTCGTCGGCCGACGCGCAGGCCCGGGTCGCCCAACTGGCCAAGGCCCACGCGACGATCGCCTCGAACGACTGGCGCGGTCTGAGCGACGTGCAGTCCCTGGTGCTCCCGCGCGGTTGATGCCGGCCGCGCCCGCACGGTGAGAAGCAGTCGAGGTGGTCACCTGCCGCGTCCGGCGGGTGACCACCTCGACCGCGTTGTACGGGCGGGAGGGAGGGGCTATTCGGCGAGCGAGTCGCCGTCGCCCATGACGATCACCGGGTGGTCGCCGGGGTCGAGGGTGCGCAGCAGCTCCACCATGTCGTCGGCGGGCACGCTGACGCAGCCGTGGGTGGGCCCGCCGTGGTCGACGTGCACCCAGATGCCGCCGCCCTTGTCCGCGCCGAGCGGCTGCGTGCCGTCGAGCGGGGAGGTGCCGGGGACGCGGTTGTAGTCGATCGCGATGACGTAGTCGAAGGCGTCGTCCAGCGGTTCGCCGTCGAAACCGACGCCGCCGGCGTGGAAGGCGTCGGAGTGGTGGTAGGGCAGCTTGGTGCCCGGGTCCGCGTCGAAGCCGCCGGCGTCGTGGAGGGTGAAGACGCCGATCGGGCTGTGCAGGTCGCCGGCGTGGTGGTCGGTGGTCCAGCCGTCCTTCGCGTTGTGCCCGCGCCAGGCCGGGCCCGGGTGCCAGTGGCCGTCGGGGCGGCGCGACCACAGGGTGACCAGCGCGTCGGAGGAGTCCTTGGCCGCGCCGACCGCGACCAGCACCTGGCTGCTGTTCCTGGGCACTTGGGCGAGGAACTTGGGGCCAAGGCCGGGGATGGCGGTGGGCAGCGGGTCGGCCGGGGCGGCGGCGCTGCTCCCGCGGACGGCGTCCCGGTTGTTGTCGGCGGCGGACCTGCCGCTGATGCCCCCGGTGACCACGTAACCGGCGCCGAGCAGCGCGAGGGCCGCGGCGACGACGGAGGTCGCGATCACGGTCCGTTTCACCGCACGTCGGGGCGCCCGGTGCCGGCGGCGTCCGGGGTCGGGTGGGCTGGTGCGCTCGTCGAGAGCGTCGGTGGGGGCGGCAGTCATCGAGACGATCCTTGCAAACCTGGCGGCCAACTCCCGCACCCAACCCCCGGGGCCGCCCGTTTCGTCCCTGACGTCACCTTCGTGGCGCACGGTCGTGCGAGCGGAACACACGCGTGGACGATTGTGCAGCCCCGCGCGAGGGAGTCCGAGGGGGACGGTCGGCGGCGCGAGGTTTACGGCGCCCGGGCACCACGGACGCGGCACCCCGGCACGCGGCCGGCCGGGGAACGCGAACGGCGCCCGGCACGCCGAGGGCGCGGCGGCCCCGTGGAGGCCGCCGCGCCGGGTGGTGCGGTGATCGGACGGTCAGCTTGTCGAGCAGGAGACGGTAGGCCAGGTCCAGGTGCCGTTGGTCTGGAGGGTGACGCCCCAGTTGTTGCCGTTGCCGTTGGGTTTGGCGACCAGGACCTGGGCGCTGGGCCAATTGGCGGAGACGTTCCAGGTGGCGATGATCTTCTCGGGCGAGGGGACGTTCATGGTGACGGTCCAGTTGCTGGAGCCGGTGACGGCGACGTTGAGGTTGTAGCGGTCGCTCCACTGCTCGCCCGCCGACAGGGTCGCCGTGCAGGAGCCGGTGCCCCCGCCGCCGGTGGTCCCACCGGTCGTACTCCCGGTCGTCCCACCGGTGGTACTGCCACCCGTCGTACCGCCGGTCCCGCCACCGCCGCTGCCGACGGTGATGCTGGAACTGCCGCTGCTCTGGTACCCCTCGGTGGCGAGGATCTCGTAGTTGAAGTTGCCGAGGTTCATGCCGTGGGAGGCCCAGGCGTCGAAGTGGTTGCCGACGGTGATGGTGCCGCCGGTCCGCTTGGACTGCCGGACGCTCCAGTACTGGTTGAAGGTCGCGGTGCCCTGGATCGAGGGCGCGTTGACCCGCTGCGTCTCGTAGATGTCGTACGTGCCGCCGTCGCTGGTGACGGTGCCCTTGTACGTACCGGTGGGGCGGTACGAACCGTAGTTGTCCACGATGTAGTACTCGACCAGCGGATTCGTGGTCCACCCGTACAGCGACAGGTAGGCGTTGCCCGAGGTGTTGAAGCTGCCGGAGTACGACACGGCCTGGCGCGAGCCGGTGCTCCAGCCCTTGCCGGCCACGAAGTTGCCGACGTTGTTCCACTGGGTGCTGTAACTGCCGCCGGAACCCAGGGACATGGAGGACGAGCCGTTGCCGTCGCTCCAGAACGAGTAGAAGTAGCCGTTGTTGGTGCCGGTCTGGTTGGACGAGACGACCGTGTCCGCGTTGGCGGTGCCGGGCAGGATCAGCGCCGCGACGGCGACCAGTGCGATGGTGCAGACAGCGCTGAGCAGCAGCCTGAGGGTGCCGGGTCTGCGGCCCTTCGGTGGGGCGAGGGCGGTCATGTGCGCACTTCCTCCTTGTGGTGGCTGGCGGGTGCCCGAACAGTGTTGAACCGCCCTGTCACACTGTCAACACTTTCGGCAACGATTCCGAAAGGATCGCCGACCGGCAAGGACGGTCGACCGCCGAATTGCGCACGTCAGACAAGGAGTACAGGCGCTGAAAACTCGTCACTTCCGAGGGTCTCAGGGATGGGAGGATCCATACAAGCAGGGCAAAATCTCGAAACTTTCGATCCTCTTCCGGATGAATGGGGACAGGTGTGCGAAGCCTGTATACCCACTGTGTACAGTGCCCTCCGGGCTCGTGCGTGCGGGCCCTGTGAACCGACAGGGGGGACTCCCGCATGCGCACGACCCTGAGGCGACGCGCCCGCGCACTGACGACGCTCGCGGCCGCGGCCGCCCTCACCTTCGGGCTGAGCGGCTGCAACGGCTACCACAGCACGTCGCCGGCGACCGCGCGGCAGCACGTGTCCGCCGTCGGGGCCGCCGCCTTCGCGCCCGGCCCCGGCGGCCCCGTGGACTGCCGGAAGACCAAGTGCGTGGCGCTCACCTTCGACGCGGGACCCAGCGTGCGCACCCCTCAGATACTGGCGATACTCGCGCGGTACCACGTGCACGCGACCTTCTTCACCCTCGGCAAGAACCATGTGATGGTCCACCCGCAGATGGTCCGGGACATGGTCGCGCAGGGCCACGAGGTCGAGACGCTGACCTGGAGCCACCAGATCCTGACGAAGATCGGCTCGGACGAGGTGCGCAAGGAGATCACCGAAGGCCGCGACGCGGTGCAGAAGGTCACCGGGGTCCGCCCGATGCTGCTGCGCCCGCCGCAGGGCCGCACCAGCGACAAGGTCACCAGGATCGCCAAGGAGCTGGGGATGGCGGAGGTGGTCTGGAGCGCCAACGGGGCCGACTACAGGACCACCGACTCCAAGCTGATCGCCAGCCGGATACTGAAGCAGACCAAGCCGGACGGGATCATCCTGCTGCACGACCTGGTCGACCCGACGAACCGGGGCTACAACGGCACGGTGGCGTCAGTGGCGCCGATCATCTCCACGCTGCAGAAGCGCGGTTACACCTTCGTCACCGTCGAGCAGCTGCTCGCACCCGGCAAGCCGGTGCCGGGCAAGGTCTACAAGTAGCCCCGCCCGCACCGGGCGCCGGCTCGCGCACGGGCCGCCTCACGCGCGGGCGGCCCCACTTGGAGATGGACCCACGCCCGAGCGGCCTCACGCGTAGGTCGCCGTGAGCCATTCGCGCGCGTCCCGGTCCAGCCGCGCGGAGTCGGCGCCCGGTGCGAAGTCGTGGATCGAAAGGCCCAGCACCGCCCCGAAGTTGTTGCGGGCGAAGATCCGGTACATGGCGTCCGGGGTGCGCAGGCCGACGAAGTCGTCGGTGCGGAAGTCCAGGACGGCGGGCGCCTGTGCCGCGGCGCCCGGCAGCAGCACGGAGACGGTGTCGCCGGCCGCGGCGTCCGCCGGCAGCCGCAGCGCGCGCTCGGCCACCGCGAGGGCGTCGCCCGCACCGGCCGCCGCGGGCCCGTCCGCGGTGGCGAACGCCGCCGGCCGGCCGGCGAAGTGGCGCAGGTACTCGCGCAGGGTGTGCAGGTAGAAGTCGGTGTGCTTGTCCGCTCCGTCGTACTGGTCCTCCCAGTTCTCGACGAAGATCCCGCTGTGCACGTAGCGCACCCGGCTGCCGCCGTCCGGGCCGGGCTCGACGGTGTGGTCGAGCTGGTTGAAGGTCTGCGGGACGCCCTCCAGGTCGTACGCCCGCGCGACCAGCCGGTGCGGCGGGTCCCAGACGGCCACGACGCCGCCGAACGGGGCCGCGCCGCCCTCCTTCGGCTCGTACTCCATCGGCCACAGCCACCCGGCGGTGCCGGTGGTGATCGCCGCCCACACCTGCTCCGGGCTCTGCTCGACCTCGAACTCCCGGACGATCTCGAACTCGTGCTCAGACATCGCTGCCCTCTCCTTCTTCCTCGGTGGTGGTCTCCTCGGCGGCCGGTCCGGGCGTGACGGCAGCGCCCCGCGCGCCGGTACCTGCGGCGCCCTGCGAAGGGGCGGCGCCGAGTTCCGCGAGCGTCTCCGGCCGCACGCTCGGGTGCAGGCCCACGACGACCCGGTGCGGGCGGCCGCCCTCGGCCCCGGCCGCGTGGTATTTCGCGATCAGCGCGCTCACGCCCTGCGTCAGCTCCGCGACGAACGCGGCCCGCTCGGCGGCGGAGGCGAAGCGCACCTCGCCGTCCAGGGCGTAGGTCGCCACCCGCTGCCGGGCGCGGGCTGCGCCGGTGATCAGCACGCCCACGTCCCGCACCAGACGGGCGGCGAGCGCGAGCAGCCAGCGGGCCGACGCCTGGTCGCGGAAGCGGTCCGGGTCGGGCTGCACGGCGGCCAGTGCGGCGGGCGAGATCACGTACGAGGCCGCGGTCGCCCGCATCAGCCGCTCGGTGACGTTGCCCTTGCGCCGCTCCCCCGCGAGTTCGACCAGGCCGTGCCGCTCCAGGGCCTTCAGGTGGTAGTTCACCTTCTGGCGCGGCAGGTCCACGCGGGCGGCGAGCATCGCCGCCGAGGCGGGGCCCGCGGCCAGTTCGGCAAGCAGCCCGGCCCGTACAGGGTCGAGCGAGGCGGCGGCCGCCGCGGAGTCCTCGATCACGGTCACATCCAGCATGTCCCCACCCTCGCACCGAACACTTTTTTTGTCCAGCACGCATTTATTGTCGGTGGCGGAGCGGTACCAGCCAAGGGCTGCGAGGGGTCGTCCGGGCCCAGCGGTGCGGCGCGGAGCCGGGCCGGCACACCATCGGCACACCTTGATCACCCGGTGGCGTACCGGTGATCGTCCTGTCAGGGACCCGTGATATGTACTCCGTTCGGGGGGCACGTACCGGCACGGGCCCTGGGGGAAGAGGAAGGGGGGTGCCGTATGCCGCTGATCCGCCGCCGTACGGCCGATCGGAAGCCCTGGTTCAGACGGGCGGCGCAGCCGCGGATGGATCCCACGTACGGCGATCCGCAGCTGGCCGCCGTACGCGCCGCCGCCCAGGCAGGCGACTGGCCCGGCATACGCGGCCCGCTGGCCGCCGCGGCCGACGCGGGGGACGACGAGCTGCTGACCTGGCTGGCCGAGGGCGTGATGCTGGTGCCCGGCGCGGAGCGGTGCCTGTCGGCCGCCGTCGCCGCCGAACCCGACTCGGCGCTCGCCCTGCTGGCGCTGGGCGCCCGGCAGGTCGAGTGGGCCTGGGAGGCGCGCACCCGCAAGATGGCCAAGTACGTCAGCCGGGAGCAGTTCGAGCTCTTCCACCAGCGGCTGGCCCTGGCCCAGGGGCACTTGTACGAGGCCGCCGAGCGCGCCCCGCAGTGGGCCGCGCCCTGGTACTTCCTGCAGATCGCCGGGCGCGGTCTCCAGGTCGGGCCGGTGATCGCCGAGCGGCGGTTCGAGGCGACGGTACGGCGCGCCCCCTTCCATCTGCCCGCGCACCGGCAGCAGTTGCAGCAGGTGTGCCGCAAGTGGGGCGGCTCCCACGAGCAGATGCACGCCTTCGCCCGCGAGGCGATGCTGGCCGCTCCCGAGGGCGGCAGGCTCGGCGAACTCGTCGCCGTGGCGCACCTGGAGCACTGGCTCGACGAGTCGCGCGAGGCGCAGGAGCGCTACTTCCGCGACCCGCAGGTGGTGCTGGACCTGTACGAGGCCGCCGAGCGCTCGGTGCACCACCCGGACCACCCGCGCGAGCAGGACTGGACGCGCGGCTTCAACACCTTCGCCATGGCCTTCTCGCTCGCCGGTGAACGCGCGGCGGCCGCCGACCTGTTCGACGTGCTCGACGGCGCCGTCACCGAGTTCCCGTGGATGTACCTCAGCGCCGACCCCGTGGCGGCGTTCACACTGCACCGGAACCGGGCCGCCAAGGGCTGACCCGCGGCAGCCCGCCCGCAAGCCCGCAGCCCCGTCGGCTGCCCGCGCCCGTACGCCTGAACCGCCCGAACCCGGCCCGGCCTTCCTCCGGATGACGCCCGGGCGCCCCTCCCCGTCCGCCCGCGCCCGGGCGGACGGCCCGACAGGAAAGCCGCTTCACGGTGTCAGACGCCTCAACGACGCACACGTTCCAGGTCGACCTGCGCGGCCTGGTGGACCTCCTCTCGCACCACCTGTACTCCAGCCCCCGCGTCTACCTGCGCGAGTTGATGCAGAACGCGGTGGACGCCATCACCGCCCGGCGCGCGCTCGACGCGGGCGCGCCCGCGCGGATCGAGATCCGCACCGGCCCCGGCCGGCTCACCGTCACCGACAGCGGTGTCGGCCTGACCGAACAGGACGTGCACCGCTTCCTGGCCACGATCGGCCGCAGCTCCAAGCGGGCCGCGGGCGGCAGCGGCCTGGACGGCGAGCAATTGGCCTCCGCCCGCACGGACTTCATCGGCCAGTTCGGCATCGGCCTGCTGGCCTGTTTCGTGGTCGCCGACGACATCACCGTGCTCACCCGCTCGGCCGCCGACCCGGCCGCGCCCGCGGTGGAGTGGCGCGGCAGCTCCGACGGCCGCTACACGATCCGCACGCTGCCCGCCTCGGCCCGCCCGGAGCCCGGCACGACGGTCACCCTGGTGCCCCGCGCGGACGCCGCCGAGTGGACGACGCCGGGGCGGGTGCGCCAACTGGCCGCCCACTACGGCAGCCTGCTCCGGTACGAGGTCGCGGTCGCCGACGAGGACGGGCACGGCGAGCGGATCAACGGCACCCCGCCGCCGTGGGAAGTCCGGCACGCCACACCGGCGGCCCGCCGCGAGGCGCTGGCCGAGCACTGCCGCACCACTTTCGACTTCACCCCGCTGGACACCATCGAACTCGACCTGCCGCTGGTGGGGTTGCGCGGTGTCGCCTATGTCCTGCCGACCTCGGTGCACCCCTCGCGGCAGGCGGGCCACCGGGTGCACCTGAAGGGCATGCTGCTCTCCGACCAGGCGCACGAACTCCTGCCGGAATGGGCGTTCTTCGTCCGCTGCGTGGTGGACGCCGACAGCCTGCGGCCCACCGCCTCGCGCGAGGCGCTCTACGAGGACGAGACGCTGGCCGCGATCCGCGACGCGCTGGGCGCCCGCATCCGCGACTGGCTGACCGGCCTGTCGGCCAGCGACCCGGCGCTGCTGCACCGCTTCATCGCCACCCACCACCTGGCCGTCAAGGCTCTGGCCCGCTACGACGACGACCTGCTGAAACTCCTGCTGCCCTGGCTGCCGTTCGAGACCACCGACGGCAATGTCACGCTGGAGGAGTTCGCCCGCGCGCACCCGGTGCTGCTGGTCACGCAGACCGTCGAGGAGTTCCGGCAGGTGGCGCCGATCGCGGCGGCGGCCGGCCTCGGCGTCGTCAACGGCGGCTACGCCTACGACCGCGACCTGGTGCACCGGCTGCCCGAGATCCGCCCGGGCAGTTCGGTGGTGGACCTCGACCCGGCCACGGTGACCGCGCACCTGGACGCGGTGGACCCGGCCGCGGAACTGGCCGCGGCCGCCTTCCTGCACACCGCGCGCGAGGTGGTCGAGCAGTTCGACTGCGACGTGGTGCTGCGCTCCTTCCACCCGGTCAGCGCGCCCGCGCTGCTGCTCGACAACAGGGAGGCCAGGCACGAGCGTTCGCGCAGCGAACTGGCCGGGCAGGCCGACGGGATGTGGGCCGACATCCTCGGCTCGCTGCGTGCGGAGGCGCCGCGCGCCCAGTTGGTGCTCAACCACCTCAACCCGCTGGTGCGCAGGGCCGCCTCGATCACCGAGCGCGGCCTTGCGGTCACAGCGGTGGAGGCGCTGTACGGGCAGGCGCTGCTGCTGACCAGGAGGCCGCTGCGGGCCTCGGAGAGCGCCCTGCTGAACCGGGCCTTCATCGGCCTGCTGGACCACGCGATGCACGAGGAGCGGTGATGGAGAGCCCCGACGCGGTGTTCGAGGCGCTGCGCGAGAACAGCGACCGGCATTACGGGCGGCAGCGCACCGTGCGCGCCGAGGAACTGGTCGAGGCCGCCGAGCAGTTCGAGGAGAAGGGCGCGCTGGTCACGGCGCTCTTCGAGCTGATGTCGGCCTACACGTACTCCGGCGAGGACCGCAAGTCGCCGGTGGTGTTCGCGCGCATCGCCCAGCTGTGGGACAGCCATCCCAAGGAGTTCAGCGAGTGGGAGGCGCACCAGTTCTACTGGCGCTTCAAGTGGGTGGCCACCGCGCTGCTCCAGGTGCCCGACGTGCCGCTGACCGCGATCGAGCGCTGGCTCGGCGAGATGCGCGAGCGGTACCAGAAGGCGGGCCACGACCTCCAGCCGGTGTACGCGATGCGGCACCACATCGCCACGCACACCGGTGTGGGCCGCGCGGCCGCGTACGACCTGTGGGCGACCAGGGGGCGCACGGAACTCAGCGACTGCGAGGCGTGCGAGACGCGGCACCGGGCGCTCTTCCACGTCGCCGAGGGCGATGACGCGCGGGCGCTGCGCGAGTGGCAGCCGGTGCTCGAAGGCGGCCAGACGTGCCTGGAGGAGCCGTACGTCAGCAAGGCGTACGCGCTGCTGCCGCTGGTGCGTTCGGGCCGGCTGGACGAGGCGCGCTCGCACCACCTGACCGGCTACCGCTTCGCGCGCGGCAAACCGGACCTGCCGCATGTGCTGGGCCTGCACGCGGAGTTCTGCGCGCTGACCCGCAACGAGGCCCGCGGGCTGGAGATCCTGGCGGAGAACCGGGCCACGTTCGACGTGGTCGGCGCGCCACTGGACCGGCTGGAGTGGATGACAGGCGTGCAGGTGCTGCTCGGCCGGCTGGCCGCGCAGGGCCACGGCGACCTGGCGGTGGCCGGTCCGCCCGGCCGCAACTGGACGGTGGAGGCGCTGCTGGCCTTCGTCGCCGGCGAGGGCGACCGCCTGGCGGGCGCCTTCGACGCGCGCAATGGCACCTCGGCGGTGAGCGCGGGGCGACGCGAACGCCTGGCGCGGCAGCCGTTGCTGGACGAGCCGCTCGTGCTGGGCATCCGGGCGGTGCTGCCCTCCGCCGAGGGCGCCGCGGAGGGCGCGGTCCCCGCCGCCGCAACGGGCGCCGGCGCCGAGCCCGTTCCGCAGGAGCTGGGCGACCTGGTGGCTCGCGCACGGGAGTTGACGCGGATCGGCCGTCCCGACGCCGATCCGCTGTGGGACCTGGTGCGTGCCCGCACGCAGGCCGACGGCTACACGCACGACGAGGACGCGCTCGGCCCGCTCGCGGTGCTGCGCGCCGAACTCGCCGAACGGGCCGCCTTCGAGGGCTTCGAGCGCGAGGAGTGGCCGCAGGCCCGCGCCGCGATGCTGACGGCGGCCGGACTCTACGACGAGGCCGGGCTCGCCGGCCGTGCGGCCGCCGCACGCGCCAGGGCCGCCACCGCGGTGGTCGCCTCGGCCGAGGACGACCCGGCGGCCGACCTCACCGAACCGCTCGCCGAGCTGGCGGCCCAACTCGCCGCGGCCGAAGAGCTGCTGGCCGAGGAACGGATCGAACCCGACCGCTACCTGGCGGTCCTGCAGTGCGACGCCATGGTGGCCCGGCACCGGCTGATCGCCGAACTCCCGGACGCCGGCGAGGAGGTGCGGACGGCATTCGAGGCCGCCGCGGACCGGCTGCTCGACGAGGCCGGGCGGCTCGGCTCCCCGCAGCGGGCCAGTGCCGCCCGCCAGTACGCCGGTGATGTCGCCGCCCGCAGTGGCGACTTCACGCGGGCCACCGCCGAACTCGGCGCGGCCCTGGAGCTGGTGGAGGAGGCGGACCAGCCCTGGCGCGCGCCGCGCCCGCTGGCCCTGCTCGCCCAGATCGAGCTGTTCCGGGGCCGGCCGGAGGAGGCCGTGGCACTGTGTCACCGGGCCCTTGCCGCCGCGGCCCGCTGGCCGGACCAATCGCTGGCGCTCGCCCCCTTCCACGCGCTGCTCGGCCACGCGAGCGCCGCCGCCGGGGACACCGCGGCCGCGGTACGGCACCTGTCGGAGGCCGCCGACCGGTTCGACCGCTCCCCGGCCCTGGGCAGCGCCGGCCAGGCCGCGCAGGTGCGGCTCGAACTCGCCGACATGCTGGGCGCGCAGGACCGTACGGCCGACGCGGTCGCCGTCCTGGAGTCGGTGGTGCTGGGCGACACCTCGGGGCTCGACCCGCGGCTGGTCGCGCAGATCCGGCTGAACCTCGGCCGCGGCCTTGCCGCGCTGGGCGAACACCGCGCCGCCGCCGAGGAGTTCATCGGCCTCGCCGACACCGTGGCCGCGTGGACCGACGAGCAGGTCACCCACACCCTGGTGGCCTCCGAGGCCGCCGTCGCCCTCGCGGAGGCCGGGCAGTGGGAGGCCGCGGCGGCCGCGTACGCGCGGGCCGTCGCCTCGCACCGGCAGGCTCCGCGGCCGGGCGCTGTCCTGCAGATGATGCGGACGTTCGCCCGCCTGACGATGGCCGCACGGGAGGCCGAAGGGCTCGACGCCGCACTCGGGCACCTCGCGGAGGCCGACGCGCTGCTCACCGAAGTCCCCGCCGACAGCCCCGACATCGCCCGCTGGTACCAGGCCGGCGCCACGCACTACCAGCGCTCGCGCGCCTACGCCGACGCCGCGTCCTACCCCGAGGCGCTCGCCGAGATCGAACGCGCCATCGCCGCCTACGAGTCGGGCGGCACGCCCGGCGAGGAACCGCGCGCGGAGGCGGTCCGCATCGCCGCCCTCATCGAGGCGAACGGCCTCCACGACCCCGCTGCGGCCACCGCCCGCCTCACCGAGACCATCGCCCGCTGCGAGGCGGCCCAACTCCCCGCGGCGGCACAGACCCTGACCGCCCTGCGGACCCGGCTCCAGGCGAACGCCAAGAAGAGCGCGCAAGGGGGCTGACGAGGAGACGGCGCCTGGAAGGACAGGAAGGACGGAGCCCGCCCCGGGGACCGATGCGGCCCGGGGCGGGCTCGGAACCGGCCGGGGCGGCGGGCACGATTGGGGCTCGGCGCGCGCGGCCGGCTCGGCTTGCGCGGTCCGCTCGGCTTGCGCTGCCTGCTCGGCTTGCGGCTCGGTGGAGAGGGCGCCGCCACCCGCTGGTGCCGCCCGGCACCTCCGTCCGCCCCTGCCGTCAACCGCTGCGGCCGGTTCCTGCCACCGACCGCTACCGCCGCCGAACCGCCGGGACATCGGTGCCTGCTCGCGAAAGCTCCGACCGCCTACGCCTCGAACCCACCCAGGAGTGGGCTCTGCCCGTCCCGTAGACCCCACGGGCGCGGCGGCGTACTCCCGCTGCCCCCCGCCCGCCCGTTCAGCCGCGGCCCGCGCCCGCCGGGCCGTATTCGCGGACCGCCCACTCCACGACCGACTCCAAGTGGGCGTGGTGGGCGCCCTTCCAGTAGACGCGATCGCAGGCGGTGCAGCGGGCGAAGACGTCGTAGGAGGCACGGGTGCCGTGCTCCAGGCTGTCGCGCACGGTCTCCTTGTCGGCGGGCGCGAGGGCGCCGTTGCACGCGACGCAGCGGGTCCAGGGGGCGAGCGCGGGCGCGAACCGGCCCAGCACGTCACGCAGTTGCTCCTCGGGGCGGTCACTGTAGACATAGCCGCCGGCCCAGATCTCGCGCCGCCGCAGCAGCCCGCGGTCCCGCGAGAGCATCACCCGCTTCTCGCGGGCGGACAGGGCGGCGAGCGCGGGGTCGCCGATGTCCTCGTTCTCGTAGGCGGCGTCGACGCCGAGCAGGCGCAACCGGCGGGCCAGCGTGCCCAGATGGACGTCGAGCAGGAAACGCAGCGGCGCCCCGGGCACCTCCTGCGGCCGCGCGACCGCGCGTACGTCCACCACCTCGCCGGCCGCGGGCACATGGGCGTAGGCCGCATCGCGCCCGTCGACCAGCAGCGCGCCGACCTCGGTGAGGGGGATGCCGAGCGACTCCACGACGTGGCCGAGCGAGGAGACCCCGTCGGTCACCGCCTCGACGGTGCCGGCCCGCCGGCCCGCGGCCAGGAAGACCTGCAACGGCTCCGGCACGTGCACGGTGATGCGGGGCCGGTTCTGTGCGACTGCGCTCACGGGGCCCAGCATGCCACCGCCGGGCGGGCGGCTTCCACGCCATAAGGCCACGGCAGAGCCGGCTTCTGCCCGCTTCTGGCCGCCCCGGTCGGCCCCCGTCGGCCGCGCTGCGAAGCCCGCCGATCCCACGGCGACCGGTCGCGGACCCGCCGAAGGCGCCACCACGGACCCGCCGAAGGCCCGCGCCCCGCGACACGCCCTGCCCCGAAAGGCCGTACCCGGCCCCCGCCCTGCCGCTCAGAGGTCGTAGACGACCGTCACCGGCGCATGGTCGGACCAGCGGGTGTCGTAGGAGGGGGCGCGGCCGACATGGGCGGACAGCGCGGTCTTGGCCAGGCCGGGCGTGGCCACGTGGTAGTCGATGCGCCACCCGGCGTCGTTGTCGAAGGCCCGGCCGCGGTAGGACCACCACGAGTACGGGCCCTCGGCCCCGGGGTGCAGCTCGCGCACCACGTCGTGCCAGCTGCCGAGCACGCCGGACAGCCACTCGCGCTCCTCGGGCAGGAAGCCGGCCTTCGTGCGATTGGCCCGCCAGTTCCTGATGTCGGCCTCGCGGTGGGCGATGTTCCAGTCGCCGCAGACCAGGGCGTGCCGGCCGTCCTCGGCGGCGCGCGCGTGCAGGTCGGCCAGGTGGGCGCCGAAGGCGGTCATGAAGCGGTACTTCTCGTCCTGCCGCTCGGTGCCGGCCTCGCCCGAGGGCAGGTAGAGGCTGGCCACGGTGACGGCGGGCTCGGCCAGCTCGACCTTCAGGTAGCGCCCGGCGGCGTCGAACTCAGCGGCGCCGAAGCCGACCCGCACCGCGGCGGGCCTGCGGCGGGTCAGCACGGACACCCCGGCGCGGCCCTTCGCGGCGGCGGGCGCGTGGTAGGCGTGCCAGCCGGCGGGCTCGCGCAGCTCGTCGGGGAGCTGGTCGGGCTCGGCCCGCACCTCCTGGAGGCACACCACGTCGGCGGTGCACTCCTCCAGCCAGGCGCCGAAGCCCTTCTTGGCGGCGGCCCGCAGGCCGTTGACGTTCACGGTGGCGACGCTGAAGCTCACCCCAGGGACCCTACCCGCCCGCGATCGGCGCCCGGCCCGGCTGCGTCGCAGGTCACACCACCTGCGGAGGCACTGTCGGCGGGCCCGCTTACGATGGCTGCGTGGAGATCAGGAAGACGCGCTACGACCATCCCGACGCGGTGCTGCTCGACGGCATGGTGCAGCAGGAGTACACCGTGCGGTACGGGGACATGGACCTCACGCCCATGGCGGCCGAGCACTTCGAACCGCCGCTGGGCCTCTACCTGGTCGCGTACGACGGGGACTCCCCGGTGGCCAGCGGCGGCTGGCGGCTGCAGGACGCCTCGGAGGAGGGTTTCGCGGACGGCGACGCGGAGATCAAGCGGATGTTCGTCATACCCGAGGCCCGCGGGCGGGGCTTCGCGCGGGCGGTGCTCGCCGAGCTGGAGGCCACGGCCGCCGCTGCCGGCCGCACCCGGATGGTCCTGGAGACGGGGCAGATGCAGCCGGAGGCCATCGCCCTCTACGAGAGCTGCGGGTACGAGTCGATCGCCCCCTTCGGCTACTACCGCGACGCCGAGCTGAGCGTCCACCTGGGCAAGGCGCTGCGCGGCTGAGCCACCGGTCCGGTCGCCGGGTACGAAGCCGGGTACGAAGCCGTTCCGGCCCCTCGCCCCGGGCGCGCCGGGGCGGGTGGGCCGTGGCGCGAGCGGCACCCTGCTGGTGGCGGGCCCCGCCGCGTCTGACGCCACCAGCAGGCTCTTGAGGGGACCCGGGCCGGGTTCAGGCGTCGGTCGGGCCCGACAGGTCCCAGTCCGGGTCGAGGAACTCGGCCCGGACCTCGCCGGTGCCGACCTCGCGGCCGCAGGTGCGGCAGTGGGCCACGCTGTCCAGCTCGTGGTCGCCGTGCGGGTCGCCGGGGACGGTGTGCCAGAGCTTCTGCGGCGGCTCGGTGACCGCCCAGCGGTCGCCCCAGCGCAGCAACTCGCGGATGACGGGGGCGAGTTCGCGGCCGGCCCGGGTGAGGTGGTAGCCCTGGAACCGCGGGTTGTCCGGGTTCGGGCGGCGCTCCAGGACCCCCGCCGCGACCAGGCCCTTCAGCCGGGCGGTCAACCGGTCCGTGGGAGCGCCGGTGTTGCGGGCGATCTGCCCGAACTGGTGATTGCCGAAGCCGATCTCGCGGACCGCGAGCAGCGCCCAGCGGTCGCCCACCAGTTCCAGCGCCGAGGCGATCGAGCAGGGCCGCCCGGCAAGGGTCCTCGGGTCGATGCGCGTTCCTGTCATGGGTCAACAGTCGCACGGTCGGGGTTTGATTTCCAAAGTGAGCCATGCTTCGCTGGACCCATGCCCTCGACACTTGGATTTTCCAAGCGCACCCGCCTGGCCTCGCTGGTCGTCGTCCTCGCGGTGTTCATGACCAACCTCGACCTGTGGATCGTGAACGTGGCGCTGCCGGCCATGGGCGCGGACTTCTCCTCCGGAGGACACCCGGCCTCGCTGGGCAGCCTGTCCTGGGTGCTCAACGCCTACGCGATCACGCTCGCCGCGCTCCTGGTCGTCCTCGGCCGGATCGGCGACCGGATCGGCCAGCGCCCGGTGTTCCTGGCCGGCGTGGTCGTCTTCTCGCTCGCCTCCCTCGGCTGCGCGCTGGCGCCCTCGCTGTGGGTGCTGGTCGTGGCGCGGGTGGTGCAGGCGATCGGGGCCGCGGCCCAGCTGCCCACGTCGCTGGCCCTGCTGCTGGCCGCGGTGCCCGCCGAGCGCCGGACCCGCGCGACCCGCGGCTGGGCGGCCGTGGGCGGACTGGCCGCGGCGGCGGGACCGGTGCTGGGCGGCCTGCTGGTCGAGGTCGACTGGCGCTGGGTCTTCGTGGTCAACGTGCCGATCGGCGCGGCCACCCTGGCGGCGGGCCTGGCCGTGCTGCCGCGCCCCGCCGCCCGCGAGACGGGGGCGCTGCCCGACGTGTGGGGCGCGGTGCTGGTCACCGTGGCGGTGGCGGCGCTGTCGGGGGCGCTGGTGCAGGCGCCGGACTGGGGCTGGGCGGCGCCGCGCACCCTCGGCCTGCTGGTGCTCGCGGTGCTGGCCGGTGCCTGGTTCTGGCGGCGCTCGGGACGCCACCAGGCGCCACTGCTGGAGCTGCACCTGCTGCGGTTGCCGCGCTTCGGCACCGCGAACGCCGGCACCCTGGTCTTCGGCACCGGCTTCGCGATCATGCTGCTGTCCAACGTGCTGTGGTGCCAGGACGTCTGGCAGTGGAGCGCCCTGCGCACCGGCCTCGCCCTGGTGCCCGGGCCCGCGCTGGTCCCCGTCGTCACCGTCCTGACCGCCCGGGCCGCGCACCGCTTCGGCCACGGGCCGCTCATCGCCGTCGGCGGCGTCCTCTTCAGCGGCGGGATGCTGTGGCGGGTCGGCTTCGTCTCGGCGTCGCCCGACTACGTGCGCGACCTCCTGCCGAGCATCCTGCTGGGCGGCGCGGGCGTCGGCTTCGCGCTCGGCACCCTGGTCGCGGCCGGCGTCCAGTCGCTGCCGGGCGACCGCGCCGCCACCGGTTCGGCGCTCGTCAACTCCGTACGGCAGGTCTCCTCCACGGTGGGCGTCGCGGTGCTGGTCACGATCGTGGGCTCGCGCGTGACCGCCTCCTCGACGGACGACTTCCGGCTGGCCTGGTCGCTCGCCGCGGGCCTGGCCCTGGCGACGGCCGCCCTCGGCGTGCAACTGGCCCGCACCGCGCCGGCCGCGCCCCCCGCCGGGCAGCCGCGGCCCGAACGCCCGCTGGCCCGCAAGGAGTAGGCACGGCGAGCCGCGCGCAAGGAGGTCGGCCACCTTGCTCTGCCCCACCTTGCTCGCCCGGCTCACGCGCAGAGTTCCTCGTACACCGCCAGCACGCTGCGGGCCTGCTGCTCCACCTGGTCCTCGACGGGGACCCAGCGGGGGCGGTAGGCCGCCTCGTAGGCCGCGCACCAGGCGTCGACCAGTTCGGTCACGGCGGGCACGGCGGCGACCCGGCGCAGCATCGCGGCCGCGCGCAGCGGGATGCGCTGGGCGTAGACCTCGATGCTGGTGACGCGCGCGGTGGTCATCTCGGGCAGCGGGGCGGCGTCCGGCGGGCGCAGCGCCGGGTCCCACTCGGCCGACAGCTGCGGGCCGATGGAAACCAGTTCGCGGACGGTGCGCAGGATCGGCCCGTCGGTGCCGACCAGTTCGGGATCGACGCGGGCGAGCACGCGCGCCACGGTGGGCAGATCACGGCGCAGCGCGGCCCCCGCGGTCCGCAGGGCGTGGTCGGCGTCGGGGTGCGGGGTGGTGTCGGCGGAGCGGTCGCACGCCCACATCGGCACCTCGACGATCGCGGTCACCCCGTCGTAGCGCTCGGCGTGCGTCCAGGTGGAGTGGGCGCCGTCGCCGGCGGCCGGGTCGGAGGCGGGCGGCATCACGTAGACACCGGGGCCCGGGCTCGGCCACTGGAAGGCGTCGGAGGAGCCGGACTCCAATGGGATGTCCAGCTCCGCGGCCGACTTGCCGATCCGCTCGGGCACCCCCGGCACGTCCCTGGTCAGCTGCACGAAGCTGCCGCCGACGTCTATGGCGTGCAGCGAGCACTGCAGCGCGGGCCGCAGCGCGTCGAGCAGGCCCACCAGCGCGCGCGTCTCGGGGAGCGCGGCACTCTGCACGGCGCCGTCGTGCGGCAGCCACTCGGGCTGCTCGGCCGCGCACGGCCGGAAGAAGTGCTCGTAGTGCCGGCGCAGGGTGTAAGGGCCCTGCAGCCAGGGCTCGTTGAGCGCGGCGCCGTCCGGGTCGATGCACAGCAGGAAGTGCCATGCGCTGCCGTCGTCGATGCCGCGGTCGCGCCCGTCGGCCAGGCGCTCGGCGAGGTGGAGGGCGGTGGCGCCGCCCACGGCGGCCTCGTTGGCGTGCGGACCGGCCACCACCAGGATGTTGCGGGGCCCCTGACCCACCGTCAGCATCATCAGCGGCCGTCCGGCCCGGGACCTTCCGACCTCCGCCAGTCGGCACACTCCGGGATATCGCAATGTGAGCAGACGCGCACGTTCAGTGACTTCTACGGTCGACGGATATCGCTCTCTCGTCACAGCAATCCCCCTGCACAGCGGGCCCCCTGTGCCCGCATCCCGCGACTTTCGAGCCGGTTCCGTTAGTAGGTCACGGCACTGCGGGGGTGTCAACGGTGCTACCTGGCCCCGCGCGCACTTGGGCCGGACACGCTCGGTCTCCAGGTCGCGGCGGTGCGTATCCGAGCAGACGCGCCGGATCGGACGCGGCGGCGCGGACCCGGACTGCCAGCGGCACAGCGGGCGGTGCCGCAGCCGCACAGCCGGTCGCCCGGTCTGCGGTCACGCCCCGCCATGGGCCGAACTCCCGGCGACACCTGCACGCCCGGACGTTCTTGCCGCGGACTTCCGCGTCCGCGTGCGGTCACCGGCAGGCGCCGAATCGCCTACGGCGGTCGGCCCGCATTCCGGACCGCGATCACCGCACATCCGGTACGCCGGAGGAAGGACCCGCACCCGCGCGCGGACGCACCCGGCATCCCCGATGACGTCCGCCGACCCTCCCCCCAGGACGCGAGCCCGTCGCCGTACGCCCGCCGAGGCCGCCGCTTTCCCGCCGTTTCGACCGTTTTCCGACGGACCCGCGCACTTGTACGGCAGGCGGCCGTTCCGAAACCTCGCACCGGCCGGAGGCCGTAACTCCTGTTCCCCGTGCGGGGCCGCGCTACGCGCCGGGGCGGCTGGGACCGCCGGAGCACGATGCGCCCGAGGGCGCGCGACCGGGCCGAACCGGGCGGCGGCCGCACCCTGCCGCACCCTGCCGCGGCCCCGACAATGGCCCGACCACGCCCCGACCACGGCCCGGGGCCCTGCCGACAGTCCTCCCGAGTTCCCGCCCGGCCCGCCGACGCGTTGCCCGGCAATTCTCCCGCGGCTGCCATGCGGAGTTCCTTACGAAACAGGGACGGCAGGCCCGTACCGACCGGGCGGCCATGGTCACTGTCAGTGGTCGGTGTCAGACTCGGGTGCATGAGCAGCGCATCCGCATCCGGGCCGGGCCCCTCGGCCGTACCGTCCGCGCCGCCGCACCCGGCGCGGCGGCGGATCCTCGTGGTGGACGACGACCCCACCGTCGCCGAGGTCGTCGCCGGCTACCTCGACCGGGCCGGATTCGCCGTGGACCGGGTCGCGGACGGCCCCGCCGCGGTGGCGCGGGCGGCCGCCCGCCGGCCGGACCTGGTGGTGCTCGACCTGATGCTGCCCGGTATGGACGGGCTGGAGGTGTGCCGCCGGATACGGGAGGCCGGCCCGCTGCCGGTCGTGATGCTCACTGCGCGTGGCGACGAGGACGACCGCATCCTCGGTCTGGAGGTCGGCGCGGACGACTACGTGACGAAGCCGTTCAGCCCGCGCGAGCTGGTGCTGCGGGTGGAGTCGGTGCTGCGCCGGGCCGGCAGCCCGCCCGACACCGGCCCGTGGCTGCGCTCGGGGCCGCTCGCGCTCGACCCGGCGGCCCGGCGCGCCCTGCGCGAGGGCGCGGAGCTGGCGCTGACCATCCGGGAGTTCGACCTGCTCGCCTTCTTCCTGCGGCACCCGGGCCGGGTGCTGGGCCGCGAGGAGCTGATGCGCAGGGTGTGGGGCTGGGAGTTCGGCGACCTGTCCACGGTCACGGTGCACGTCCGCCGGCTGCGCGAGAAGATCGAGTCCGATCCGGCCCGGCCGCGGATGATCAGCACGGTGTGGGGCGTCGGCTACCGCTTCGACCCGCAGCCGCCCGGGCCCGGCGGCGCGACCCGGGCCGAGGAGGCTCCCGCCGAACCGGCCCCGGGCGGCGCGGAGGGCGCCGGCGGGACCGGCGGGACCGGCCGGGCCGACGGGAGGGGCCATGAATAGCACGCTGCAGATCGCCGCCTACGCCTCGGTGGGCGCGGTCGCCGTCGGCCTGGTCGGCGCCGGGGTGCTGCGGCTGCTCCGGCACCGCTCGGTCGCGCTGTCCCTCGCCGTGGTCGCGGTGGTCACCGTGGCGGCGATGCTCGCGGGCACCTTGTCGGTGGCCTGGGCGATGTTCCTGTCCGAGCACGATCTCGGCGTGGTGACGACGGTGTGCGCGATGGCCGCGGTGGTCTCCCTCGCGGTGACGTTCGTCCTGGGCCGCAAGGTGGTGGCGGGCAGCCGGGCGCTGGCCGCGGCCACCCGCGCCTTCGGGGACGGCGACGCCTTCGCGCCGCCCGCCGAGGCGCCCACGGCCGAACTCGCCGAGCTGGGCCGGGAACTCGCCGCCACCAGCGCGAAGCTCGCCGCGGCCACGCAGCGCGAGCGGGCCCTGGAGGCGTCCAGGCGCGAACTGGTCGCCTGGATCTCGCACGACCTGCGCACGCCGCTGGCGGGCCTGCGGGCGATGACCGAGGCGCTGGAGGACGGCATAGCGGAGGACCCGGCGCGCTACCACCGGCAGATCCGGGCCGAGGTGGACCGGCTCAGCGGCATGGTCGGCGACCTCTTCGAGCTCTCGCGCATCCAGGCCGGCGGCCTCTCCCTGACCCCCGCCCGCATGTCGGTGTACGACCTGGTCGGCGACGCCCTTGCGGGCGCGAACCCGCTGGCCGCCGAGCACGGGGTGCACCTGGTGGGCGAGGGCGTCGAGCAGGTGCCGATCGAGGTCGACGGGCGCGAGATGACACGGGTGCTGGCGAACCTGCTGACGAACGCGATCCACCGCACCCCCGCCGACGGCACCGTCGCGGTCTCCGCCCGGCACGACGCCGAGAACGGTTCGGTCGTGGTCTCGGTCACCGACGGCTGCGGCGGCATACCCGCCGACGACCTGCCGCGCGTCTTCGACACCGGCTGGCGCGGCACGGGCGCCCGTACGCCTCCGGCCGGCGCGGGCCTGGGCCTGGCGATCGTGCGCGGCATCGTGGAGGCCCACCACGGCCGCGCCACGGTGCGGAACGTCCCCGGCGGCTGCCGCTTCGAGGTCGCCCTCCCGGCGGCGTCCCCGGTGCGCTGACGGTCCTGTCCGGCAGGGTCCCGCGTGTTCGGCCGGGCCCGGCCCACCGTCCACGGGCGGCCCCAGTGAGCCGGCGCCCGTCCGGGAGGTCCCGTCCGATAGGTCCCGTCCGATAGGCAGAGTCCCGCACGCCGCCGCTGCCGGGCACAGGCCAACCACCCCCTGCTCTCGGCGGTGGTGCCCCGCACGCCCGCAGTACCCGGGGGCGCCCTATAGGGGGGCGCCCGGCCCCGCCATGGGCGGTGGAGGCTCCGCCTGCCCTCGGCAGGGGCCCCACCCTCCTGCCGTCGGGCGTGGTGCCCTCGCGCCCGCAGTGCCGCTCGTTTCCACGGACTGCCCGGCGGACGGGCTCCGGCCCGCCCTCGCGGGCGGGACCGGGAGGGCCGGGGTGGGCGGTGAGGCGGCGCCGGGAGTGGTCAGCGCAGGGCCGGGGTCTCCAGGGTCAGGCTCGGGGGCACGGAAGGGTCGGCGGGTGCGTCCAGCACCGCCGGGACGCCGAGTGGGATGGTGAGCGTGGACGGGCTGTGCCCGAAGCCGAACTCCTCGACGATCGGCACGCCGAGCGGCCCGAGCAGGTCGAGGAAGAGGGCGCGCACCTCCTCGTAGGGCCCGCAGTCGGCCCAGGAGCCGAGGAGGATGCCGCAGACGCCCTCGAACCAGCCGGCCCGCAGCAGTTGGGTGAGGATGCGGTCCAGCCGGTAGGGCTCCTCGCCGACGTCCTCGATGGCGAGCAGGCCGCCGCCGGCCGAGGGGCGGGCCCAGGGGGTGCCGAGGTCGGCGGCGAGCAGGCTGACGCAGCCGCCGAGGGTGACGCCCTGCGCGCGGCCGGGCACCAGGGTGCGGGCGGTGGCCGAGGTCAGGCGCAGGGTGTCCTCGGGGGTGAACAGCACGTCGTGCAGGCCCTGCCGGGTGGGGCCGTCGGTGAGGAAGGTCTCGGCGGCGGTCATCGGCCCGTGCAGCGTGGCCAGGCCCAGGCGGGTGGCGAACGCCTCGTGCAGGGCGGTGATGTCGCTGTAGCCGACGAACGCCTTCGGCGGCACCGCGCGCATCTCGTCCCAGTCCAGCAGGTCCACCATGCGCTGCACCCCGTAGCCGCCGCGGGCGCACAGCACCGCGGAGGTGTCGGGGTCGCACCAGGCGTCCTGCAGGTCGTCGGCCCTGGCCTGGTCGGTGGCCGCCAGGTATCCCGAGGGGTGGCCGTCCAGCACGTGCGGGGCGACGTCCGGCTCCAGTCCCCAGCCGCGCAGGACGGCCAGACCCGCCTCCAGCCGCTCGCGCGGCACCGGCCCGCTGGGGGCGACGATCGAGACCCGGTCGCCGGGGGTGAGCCGCGGCGGCCGGATCAGTGCGGGCACGGGCACCCCGACGACGTCGGAGACCCGGCGCAGCCGCTCGGTCATACGGTCAGCTCCAGCTCCGGGACGCCCTCGGCAGTGAAGCCGAACACCCGCCCGTACAGGGCGAGTTCGGACTCCAGGCAGGTCACCATCGTCTCCAGCCGGCGGAAGCCGTGGCTCTCGCCGGCGAAGGTGAGGTACGCGTGCGGCACTCCGCGCCCGGCGACCGCGGCCAGGAACCGCTCGCACTGCACGGGCGGGCAGATCACGTCGTCCAGCCCCTGGAGCAGCAGGAAGGGGACGCTGATGCCGGCCGCCTGGTTGACCGGCGAGCGGTCGTGGTAGCGCTGCGGCACCTCGTCCACCGGGCCGACCAGGGACTCCAGGTACTGGGACTCGAAGTCGTGGGTCTCCCCGCCGTTCTTCGACCAGCCGGTCAGGTCCAGGATCGGGTAGAGGACGGTGCCGCAGGCGTAGGTGGAGGTGCCGGTCAGGGCGGCCGCGCTCGTCCAGCCGCCCGCGCTGCCGCCGCGGATCGCCAGCCGCGCGGGGTCGGCGGCGCCCTCGGCGACCAGTCCCTCGGCGACGGCCCCGCAGTCCTCGACGTCCACCACGCCCCACTGCTCCCGCAGCCGGTTGCGGTAGGCGCGGCCGTAGCCGGTGGAGCCGCCGTAGTTGACCTCGGCGACGCCGATGCCGCGGGAGGTGAAGTAGGCGATCTCCAGGTCGAGGACCATGGCGGCGCGGCTGGTGGGGCCGCCGTGCACCCAGATCACGTAGGGGGCCGGGCCCTCGCCCCGGATCGCGGGGTTGCGCGGCGGGTAGACGTGGGCGTGAACTTCGCGGCCGCCGGGTCCGGTGAAGGTGCGGGCGTGGGCCTCGGGCAGGTAGGCGGGGTCCACGGTGTCGTGGTGGGCGCTGCCGATCACGCGGGTGCGGCCGGTGGCGGTGTCCAGCTCGACGATCTCGTGCGAGGTGCGGGCGCTCGCGGCGACCCCGACGACGCGGTGGCCCGTGGCGGCAAGCGTCGGGCTCCACTCCGTCCAGGGCCCCACCGCGTCGGTGACCTCGCCGGTGACCGGGTCGAGCAGCCCCAGGCGCGGGCCGCCCACCCCGTGCAGCACGGCGACCAGGCCGTCGGGGAGCGGGCGGAACCAGCGCTGGCCGAGCCGCCACAGCGCGCCGGCGAACTCCTCGGCCCGCGGGCAGAGGTTGACGGCCTCGCCGGTGACGGGGTCCACCCGGTGCAGGTTCCACCAGCCGGTGCGGTCGGTGGCGGCGAGCAGGGTGCCGTCGGGCGCCCACTCGGCCTGCGCCACCGACTCCTCGGGGCCGCCGATGAGGGTGCGGGCCGCGCCCAGGCGGCCGTCGGGGCCCACCTCGGCGATCCGCAACTCGGTGCCGTCCCACGGCATGAGCGGGTGGTCCCAGGCGAGCCAGACCGCCCGGGTGCCGTCCGGGGAGAGCCGCGGGGCGGTGACGAAGCGGTGCCCGGCGGCAGCCAGTTCGCGCACGGCGGCCCGGTCCTCGGCGGCGGAGCCGTCCAGCGGCACGGCGGCGGCCACCCGGCGGCAGTCGCTGGGCCCCTCGCCGGTGAACTCCTCCATCACGGCCCAGACCTCGCCGCGGTCGGCGTCCACGCTCAGGTCGGCCCAGCGCAGGCCGCCGCCGACCGCCGAGAGCGGGGTGAGGGGGCGCGGCTCCCGCCCCGCGGCGTCCGGCGCGTCCGGGCGGAAGGCGTACAGGCGCTGGTCGGCGTGGTGAACGAAGACGACCAGCAGGGAGCCGTCGACCACGGCGCCGGCCCAGGGCGTGCCGCCGTACTCGATGACGCGGCTGCGCACGTTCCACGGGGCGGGCAGCGGGACCTGCTCGGTGCCGTCGGGCAGCAGCCGGACCAGGGCGCGCCTGCCGCCCTCGGCGGGGCGGGGCGCGGTCCACCACACCTCGTCGCCGATGGTGCCCACGTACTCGGGACTGCCGTCGTGCGCGGCGGCGGTGGCCGCGTCGATCGGCGAGGGCCAGGTGCCGTAGGGGGCGCGGGAGATGGCGGGGGTGGTCATCGGGCCGCCTCCTGGCGGGTCGGGCCGGCGGGGCTCCCGGCGGTGCCGGTGCGCAGCAGGAAACGGTCCAGGACGCGGACGCCGAAGTGCAGGGCCTCGACCGGCACCCGCTCGTCCACCCCGTGGAAGAGCGCGTTGTAGTCGAAGCCGGGCGGCAGCTTCAGCGGCGAGAAGCCGTAGCCGGTGATGCCGAGCCGGGAGAACTGCTTGGCGTCGGTGCCGCCGGACATGCAGTACGGCACCACGTGCGCCCCGGGGTCGAAGTGCTCCAGCGCCTCGCGCATCGCGGCGAAGGACGGGGAGTCCACGGGGGCCTGGAGGGCGACCTCCTTGTGGTGGTACTCCCAGCTGACGTGGGGGCCGGTCAGGGCGTCCAGGGTGGTGGTGAACTCCTGCTCGCCGCCGGGCAGTACGCGCCCGTCGACGAAGGCGGTGGCCGAGCCGGGGATGACGTTCACCTTGTAACCGGCGTCCAGCATGGTGGGGTTGGCGCTGTTGCGGACCGTGGGGCGCACGAAGGTCGCGGCCGGGCCGAGGGCGTCGACCAGCGCGTCCACGCCCTCGGGCGTCTCCAGGTCGGCGGGCAGGCCGTGCAGTTCGGCCAGCGCGGTGAGACTGGCGCGCACGGTGGGGGTCAGCCGCAGCGGCCAGCGGTGCTCGCCGATGCGGGCGACGGCGGCGGCCAGGTGGCTGACCGCGTTGTCCCCGTTGACCTTCGAGCCGTGGCCGGCCTTGCCGCGGGCGGTCAGCCGCAGCCAGGCGGTGCCGCGCTCGCCGGCCGCGACGGGGTAGATCCGCAGGGTGTCGCTCGCGTGGAAGGTGTACGCGCCGGACTCGCTGATGCCCTCGGTGCAGCCCTCGAAGAGCTCGGGGTGCTTGTCGGCGAGGAAGCCCGAGCCGTAGGAGGCGCTGTCCTCCTCGTCGGCGGTGAAGGCGAGCACGATGTCGCGGGCCGGGCGGCGGCCGGTGCGGGCCCAGGCGCGGACAGCGGCGAGCACCATCGCGTCCATGTTCTTCATGTCGATGGCGCCGCGACCCCACACCACACCGTCGCGCACCTCGCCGGAGAAGGGGTGCACGCTCCAGTCGGCGGCCTCGGCGGGCACGACGTCCAGGTGGCCGTGGACGAGCAGCGCGTCGGCGGCCGCATCGGTGCCGGCGATGCGGGCCACCACGTTGGCCCGGCCGGGCGCGGACTCCAGGATCCGCGGCTCGATGTCGGCGCCGGCGAGCTGCTCGGCGACATATTCGGCCGCGGGGCGCTCCAGGCCGTCGCCGCCGCCGCGGTTGGTGGTGTCGATGCGGATGAGGTCGGAGGTGAAGCGGACGACCTCATCCAGCGCCTGCGCGTCGGTGCCCGCGGCGCTGTCCTGCCCGGCGGCGCCGGGGATCTGCTCAGCCATACTGCTCCTCCACGGCCTGGGAGACGAGGGTGGTGACCGCCTTGAAGGCCCGGATGGCCTCGTACATCGTCGGCAGGGTGTAGGCGACCCGGCGCTCGCCGGAGTGCGCCACGCCGGGTACCGCGGTCGCGGCGCCGGCCAGGTGCACCGCGTCGAACTCCAGCTCCACGGTGAACGGCCCGCCCTGCGCGGGCTCGTGGCGCACCGCGAGGGCGGCGGCCTCGGTGGCGGCGGCCCGGATGTCGGCCGCGGTGCGGGCCGGCGGGCGGCAGATCGCCGCGTACCGCGAGACGTAGTCCTTGACGGCGACGCCCTTGGCCCCCGGTGCGTATCCACGCGCGTCAACCACGGTGCGGTCGTCACCGGTGACCAGGACGACGGGGACCCCGTACTCGGCGACGACCAGCGCGTTGAGCCGGCCCTCGCTCGCCTGCTGTCCGTTGACCCACACGCCGGTGATGGAGTTGGCGAGGTAGGTGTGGGCGAGGACGCCCTCGGTGCCGGCGCCGGTGTGGTAGCCGACGAAGGCGATGCCGTCCACATCACCGTGCTGGACGCCCTCGACCATGGACAGCTCCTTGTGCCGCCCGGTGAGCATCTGCGCCCGCTCGTCGAGCTGCTCCAGCAGGAGGTTGCGCATGGTCCAGTGCGCCTCGTTGACCAGCACCTCGGTGGCACCGCCGTCGAAGAGGCCGGCGATCGCGGCGTTCACGTCCGAGGTGAACATGTGGCGGCAGCGCTGCCACTGCTCGCTGCCCGGCAGGACGTCGGCCGGCCACGTGACACCGGTCGCGCCCTCCATGTCCGCCGAGATCAGGATCTTCGTCATGGCACGTCACGTTACGCGGCCCGGACCGCGCCGTGCCAGAGCCCCATCCGCCCTGTGGACAACTTCAGAGGTCTAGACCGGTCAAGATTGCCCCGGAGACCGGGGAAACCCCTTGCGACCTGCCTTTTCCCCGGGGGCAGCGGCGGCGGGCCACCGCCCGGTCGGACTCCCCGCGCACGTCGGGGCCGCCCTGCCGCCGCCCTGACCCGGCGCGGCCCGAACTGCCCTGCCGTCGCGGCAGGTTCGATCCCGCGCGGCCGGGGAAGACGCGGATACGGCGGGCCTGCCCGGCGGTAAATGCGTGGCGGATCGGCGCCGTCCGTGGTTCGTTGTGCTCGGTGCAGTGCCGTCCGGCGGCCGTCCGCGGCGCCGCTCGCCGGCATGCGCCCGCGCGGGAGCAACCACTCCCGCCGTGCTAGCGTCCAAACCCTGTGTTCGGACTCTGACCTCCCCGTGCGGACGGGCGGGCCCGGGTCCGATCCCGCCGGACGGGACCCGGCCGGGAATCCGCACCCGCTATCGGAAGAGGGCACGTGACCACCTGGCAGCCTGCGCGCCTCGCCGCCGTCCGCGGCCCCAGGGCCCTCCTCCAGCGAGTGGACCTGCGCAGCCCCCTGGTGGTCGCCACCGCCCTCTCCGCGGTGCTGCACGTGCTGTGGGCGTTCTTCCTCGCCAAGGACTCCGGCGACATGGCCGCCCAGTACGCCTGGACGGAGTTCATAAAGGCGCACCCCTCCGCCACGTACAACCTGTCGTGGTACGGCGGCATGCACCCCGCCTCCTACAGCATCCTCTCGCCCTATGTCATGGCCGCGCTCGGGGTCCGCGCCACCGGCGTGCTCGCCGGCACCCTGTCGGCCACCCTCGGGGCCGCGCTGATCGTCCGCGCCCGGGTCCGGCGCCCCATGATCCCGGTGCTGTGGACGACGTTCGCTCTTTGGTGTGACGCCGTCTCCGGCCGGGTGACCTTCGAGCTCGGCATGCTCTTCGCCATGGCCGGCACGGTGCTGCTCTTCCCGGCCCGCAAGGCCGAGCGCGGGCGCCCGCCACGGCTGCTGACGGTCACCGCGATGGCCGCGCTGGCGACGATGTGCAGCCCCGTGGCCGGCCTGTTCCTGATGGTGGTGGCCGCCGCCCTCTTCCTGACCGGCCGCCGCAAGGAGGCCTACCTGGTGGCCGCCGCCCCGCCGGTGGTGGTCGGCGCGACCTCGCTGCTCTTCCCGTTCTACGGAGTGCAGCCCTTCGCCTGGTACTTCGCGATCATCCCGTTCGCGGTGGCGGTGGCCTGCGCGCTCGCCGTGCCACGCGCCTGGAAGGCGGTGCACCTGGGCTCCTGGGCGTACGCCCTGGGCGTGGTGCTCACCTTCGTGATCCCCTCCCCCATCGGCAGCAACGTCGAGCGCCTCGCGCTGCTCTTCGGCGGCACCGTGCTGCTGATCGTGGCCATGGCCACCACCTGGGGCACCAAGCGCTCGGTCCTGCTGTGGCTGGCCTTCGCCGGCGCCGCCGCCTGGCAGATCGCCACGCCGATCGTCGACCAGGTGAACACCTCCTCCGCCTCGGTCGCCAGCTACCACGCGGCCCCGCTGATCGACGAGTTGAAGGACCTGCACGCCGACCGCGGCCGGGTCGAGGTGGTCCCCTTGCGCTCGCACTGGGAGGCCTCGGGCCTGTCCCCCTACGTCAACCTGGCCCGCGGCTGGAACCGGCAGGCAGACGTCGAGCGCAACCCCCTCTTCTACGACGGCACCCTGACCGCCGACACCTACCACGACTGGCTGCGCCGCTGGAGCGTCGACTACGTGGTGCTCCCCTCCGCCCAGCCGGACACCGCGGCGGTCGCCGAGGCGAAGCTGGTGGCCGCCCAGCCGCCGTGGCTGAGCCTGGTCTGGGAGGACGCCGACTGGCAGGTGTACCGCGTCGCCGACCCGCTGCCGATGGCCGACCACCCGGCCCGGGTGGAGCAGGCCGGGCCCGCGGAGCTGACGGTCACCATGCCGCACAGCGGCTCGGTGCTGCTGCGCATCCCGTGGTCGCCGGTCCTGGGCATCGAGGGCGTCACCGACAGCAAGCACGGCTGCCTGGCGCCGGACGGCGACTGGACCCGGCTGTACGCCCCCGAGGGCGGCACCTACCGGATCGGCGGCTCCTACGCCCTGATCCGCGGCACCCAGTGCGACAAGGCGCAGATCCAGGACGGCACCGGGCGCGAGCCCGCCAAGCACTGAGCCCCGCCCGAACGGCGGCAGGCAGACGGCGAAGACCCCGGCGGCGGGCCCGCACCCATGGGTGGTGCGGGCCCGCCGCCGGGGCGTGAGGGGACTTCCCGCGGAGCAGCCGGGGGGAGGAGCCCCGGAGCGCGAAGGGCCCGAATCCGGGGCCCGTCCGCAAAACGGCGTGCCGCAGTGGCTAGTCCGCGTGCCCGAGTTGCAGGTCGCGCTCCGTGCGGCCGCCGCCGGCGACCTGGAGCACGGTCGCGACCGGCGGGTAGCCGGCGGCGATGACGGTGTACTCGCCCGCCGCCAGGTCGACGAAGCGGAAGTGGCCGTCGGGGCCGGTGGTCACGGAGTCCACGACGTTGCCCGCCGCGTCCAGCAGCGTCACCCGCGCGTCCTCCACCAGGCGGCCGCCGGGGGCCCGCACGGTGCCGCGCAGCACCGCGCCGCCGGCCAGTTCGACGTCCTGGCGGGTCTCCCGCGAGGCCTGCACGGAGACCGGCAGGGCGGCCGGGCGGAAGCCGGGCGCGCTGGCGGCCAGGGTGTACTCGCCCGCCACCAGGTCGGTCAGCGCGTAGCCGCCCTCGCGGTCGCTGCGGGAGGTGCCCACGACATCGCCACGCACGTCGGTGAGGGTGACGATCGCGTCCCGTACCGGGGTGCCGTCGGCGGTCTGGACGCTGCCGGCCAGCCGCCCGGCGCCGCCGAGCACCACGTCGAGCTCGACCGGGTGGTCGGCGACGGTGACGCTGACGGCCTGCGGCTGGTGGCCCCCGGCCGCGGCGATCAGCACGTAGCTGCCGGCGCCGGGGGTGCTCAGCGCGTAGCGGCCGTCCTCGGCGGTGGCGCCGCGGCCGACCTGGTGGCCGGAGCCGTCGATGAGGGTGAGGGCGGCGCGGCCGACGGAGGTGCCGTCGGAGTGCTGGACGGTGCCGCACACCGGTACGCCGCCGCCGCGACGGGCGCCGGGGACGCCCGCGTCGTGCGGGGGCGCGGTGAGGGTGGCGGTGGCCGGGCCGGCCGATCCGTACACCGGGTCGCGGCCGGTGCCGGGGTCGTGGCCGGGCTCGTAGCCGGGTTCGAACGCCGCCGGGGCGGCGGGGCCGTGCTGGGTCACCAGAGGTTTCTCCTTGAGCAGGAAGGCGAGGGCGAAGCCGAGTACCAGGACCGGCACCAGGTAGAGGAAGATCCGCGGCATGGCCTCGGCGTAGGCCGCGACGTATCCGTCGCGGACGGCCGCGGGCAGGGTGCGGACCAGCTGCGGGGTCACCGACTGGGGGTCGGGGAGGGCGGCGCCGTGCGGCAGTTCGACGGCGAGGCGGTCGCCCAGGCGGTTGGCGAACAGCGTGCCGAAGACGGCCGCGCCGACCGAACCGCCGATCTGCCGGAAGTAGTTGTTGGCGCTGGTGGCGGAGCCGATGTCGGAGGGCCGCACGGAGTTCTGCACGGCGAGCACCAGGACCGGCAGGATCATGCCGATGCCCAGGCCGAGGACGGCCATGTAGACGCTGTACTCGGGGCGGCCGGTGTGCGCGTCCAGCCGGGACAGCAGGTACATGCCCAGGGCGGACAGGCCGCCGCCGACGACGGGGAAGACCTTGTAGCGGCCGGTGCGGCTGATCAGCTGGCCGCCGGCGATGGAGGCGGCGACGACGCCGAGCATCATCGGCAGCATGAGCAGGCCGGAGCCGGTGGCGCTGGCGCCGTCGACCATCTGCAGGAAGGTCGGCAGGTAGCTGGCGGCGCCGAAGAGGGCGACGCCGACCACGGCGCCGATCATGGCGCTGGTGTTGAAGACCCCGTCGCGGAACAGCCGCAGGGGGATCACGGGTTCGACGGCGAAGCGCTCCACGACGACGAAGAGCAGCGCGCAGACGGCGGTGGCGATCCCCAGGCCGATGATCTCCCGGGACCGCCAGCCGTAGGTGGAGCCGCCCCACGTGGTGAGCAGCACCAGGCAGGTGGAGCCGGCGGCCAGCAGCAGGGCGCCCAGGACGTCCAGGCGCGGCCGGGCCTTGGGGCGGGGCAGCTTGAGCACCAGGGTGATCACCAGGAGCGTGACCAGGCCGAAGGGCACGTTGATGGAGAAGCACCAGCGCCAGGAGGCGTGGTCGGTGAAGAAGCCGCCGAGCAGCGGTCCGGCCACCGAGGCGACGCCGAACGCGGCGCCGATCAGGCCCATGTAGCGGCCGCGCTGCCGGGGCGGCACGATGTCGGCGATGATCGCCTGGACGCCGATCATCAGCCCGCCGCCGCCGACGCCCTGGATGGCGCGGAAGGCGATCAGCTCGTTCATCGTGCGCGACCAGGCGGCCAGCGCGGAGCCGACGACGAAGACCAGGATCGCGAACTGGAAGACGCCCTTGCGGCCGAGCAGGTCGCCGAGCTTGCCGTAGATGGGCAGGCCGATCGTGGAGGCCAGCAGGTAGGCCGTGACGACCCAGGACATGCGGTCCAGGCCGTGCAGTTCGCCGACGATCTTCGGCAGGGCGGTGGCCACGATCATCTGGTCGAGGGCGGCCAGCAGCAGGGCGAGCATGAGGCCGAGGAAGACCAGGCGCAGCCGGCGCGGGCTGAGCGGCACGGACCCGGCACCGGGGGCGGCGGTGCCGGCGGTGTCGGCGGCCTCCTCGGCCGCACCGCCCGCGGCTGCGGGGGCGCCCTCCTGGGGCGGTCCGGCAGCCGGGCTCGCGGTCGGACCCGCCGCATCGAGGCCCGCGGCGGCGACCTGCTCCGGTGCGATCTGTGCCGCACCGCCCCCCACCTCGTCCTTCGCCGCGGCCGCATGCCCGGCCAGCGTGCTGGAACTCACTGCCACTCCCCTCGTCGCACCTGCTTCGCCACCGTCTCCCGCATGAGGCGACAACGACGGACAGGTGCGACGAGTCTCAGGAAGCCGGCAAAACCACCCGTATCAGTGAATGATCGCGAAACCGGCCGAGTTCCCGGGGAGTTAGGCGCCCGGCTGCTTCTCGACGCTCGCGGCGAGATTGGCGAGGACCTCGTCCTGGATCCGGTTGAGGCCCTTGGGTGCGAAGGTGCGCTCGAAGAAGCCGCCGACGCCGCCGGCGCCCTGCCAGGTGGTCTTCACGACGACCTTGCTGCCCTCGCCCTCCGGCGTCACCGTCCATGCCGTCACCATCGAGGAGTTGCGGTCGGTCTCGACGAGCTGCCCGTCGGCGGGGGCGGTGACGTCGAAGAGGCAGTCGCGGACCCGCTTGCTGGTGGCCTGCAGGCGCCAGTGCACCACGGTGCCGGCGCCCTGGCCGCCCTCGCGGACCTCGTACTCGCTGTACTGCGCAGGAAGCACCGACCGGCGGGTGCCCGCGTAGTCGGAGAGGGCGGCGTACACCCGCTCCGGTTCCGCGGCGACGATCCGCTCGGTGGTGGCTTCGACCAGCGCCATGGTTACTCCTGTCTCCTGCGGACCGGGGCGGGCGGCGCTGCTGCGCGCCTTGCCCCGCCGGCCGGTCCCGCGCCTTCGCGCGTGTTCTTCACGCGACACCCCAAGCCAACCACACCCGGTTTTCGAATCTGTGTTCTATTGTGGACGAGGGGCCGGCCCGCGGCCCCGGGGGCGGACGACGGAAGGAGGGCGCCATGCGCTGGGACGGGCTGAGCGCCGAGGACTCCGCGGGAGCGCTCTTCGGCACGTCGGCGGTGACCACCAGGACCTTCGACACGCCGGGCTTTCGCGGCATCACGTTCCACGAGGTGCGGGCGAAGTCGATCCTCAACCGGGTGCCCGGCACCTCGCGGATGCGCTTCGAGTGGACGGTGAACCCGTACCGGGGCTGTTCCCACGCCTGCGTGTACTGCTTCGCGCGCAAGACGCACAGCTACCTCGACCTCGACACCGGCCACGACTTCGACTCGCAGATCGTGGTGAAGGTGAACGCGCCGGAGCTGCTGCGCCGCGAACTCGCCTCCCCCCGCTGGCAGGGCGAGCACGTCGCCATGGGCACGAACGTGGATTGCTACCAGAGGGCCGAGGGTCGATACCAATTGATGCCCGGCATCCTCACCGCGCTGCGGGACCGGGCGAACCCCTTCTCCATCCTCACCAAGGGCTCGCTCATCCTGCGCGACCTCGAACTGGTGCGGCAGGCCGCACGGGTCACCTCGGTGTCCATCGCGCTGTCCGTCGGATTCCTCGACGGCGAGCTGTGGCGCAGCGTCGAACCGGGCACGCCTTCCCCCGAGACACGGCTCGCGGTCTGCCGCACCCTCGCGCAGAACGACATACCCACCGCGGTCCTGATGGCCCCGGTGCTGCCCTTCCTCAGCGACTCCCCCGAGCAACTGCGGGCGGCAGTGCGGGCGATAGCCGCCGCGGGCGCCACTTCGGTGACCCCGCTCGTGCTCCACCTGCGGCCGGGCGCCCGCGAGTGGTACACCGCCTGGCTCGCCCGCACCCACCCGCACCTGCTGCGGCGCTACGAGGCGCTGTATGCGGGCGGTTCGTACGCGCCGAAGTGGTACCAGCGGCGGATCACCCGCCAAGTGCACGAGTTCGCCGCGGAGTTCGGCTGCGGCCCGGCGGCCGGCTTCCGCGCGGACGCCCGCCGGGAGGCGGCCGGCCGAACGGACGCCGGGAACTCCGGGGACGCCGGGGACGCCGGGGACGCCGGGGACACCGAGGACCCGGGCCCGCCGTCCGGGCAAGGGCATGCGCCCAGCGCGCCCGAGCCCACCCAGCTCACCCTGATGTGAGGCAGCCGCTCATCTGTGAGTGCCCCACATCACCTGGGCGCGAGGGCTGGCGCTCAAGTTACCCGCGAGTTATATTCGAGGGACACGTTCGGCGGATGGTGACGCAGCCGCCGGACGGTCGCCGTTGTCGGTTCGGCAGATCGCGGCGCGGCCCCGGGACAGGGCCGTGCCTCTTCCGCGGGCGTGTCTGCGCGCCCCGCGACTCCACCTCAACCCCCTTGCCGTGCGCGCCCGTTGCGCCCGCGGAAGATCGCACCTGGAGTCACGCGATGGACCGTCCGACGTCTTCCGTTCCCGCCCCCCTTCCCTCCGTGGTCGCCGTCATCGGCCTGGGCACCATGGGCACCGGCATCGCCGAGGTGCTCACCTGCGCCGGGCACGAGGTGATCGGCGTCGATGTCAGCGACGCAGCCGCCCGCCGGGCCGCCGCCGCCCTGTCCGCCCGCACCGAGCGGGCCGTCGCGCGCGGCCGGCTCTCCGATTCCGAGCGGGCCGACGCGCTCGCCCGGTTCCGCACCTTCCCCGACCTGGGCGCGGCCGCCGCGGCCGATCTCGTCATCGAGGTGGTCGACGAGCGCTACGACGTCAAGCGCGAGGTCTTCACCGCGCTCGACGGCCTGCTGCGGCCCGAGGCGATCCTGGCCACGGGCACCAACGCCCTCTCCGTCACCCGCCTCGCCGCCGAGACCTCCCGCCCGGACCGCGTGCTCGGTCTGCACTTCTTCGCGCCCGCGCCCGCGATGCGGCTGGTGGAGGTGGTCTCCACCGTGCTCACCTCCCCGGAGACGACCCGCGCGGTGACCGGCCTGGTGCGCTCCCTGGACAAGGAGCCGGTGCCGGTCGGCGACCGCCCCGGCTTCATCGCCGACGGCCTGCTCTTCGGCTACCTCAACCAGGCCGCCGCGATGTACGAGTCCAGGTACGCCACCAGGGAGGACATCGACGCGGCCATGAGGCTGGGCTGCGGCTTGCCGATGGGCCCGCTGGCGCTGCTCGACCTGATCGGCACCGACACCGCGACCACCGTCCTGGAGGCGATGTACGAGGCCACCCGGGACCGCCTGCACGCCCCGGCGCCGGTGCTGCGGCAGCTGTCCGCGGCCGGGCTGCTCGGCCGCAAGTCCGGCCGCGGCTTCTACACCTACACCGCCCCGGGCTCCGGCACTGTCGTGCCCGACGCGGCCTCGCCGCCCGAACGGCCCGCGACGGGCACGGGCCGCCGGGTGCGGCGGGTGGGCGTGGCCGGCTCGGGCACCATGGCGACCGGTATCGCGGAGGTGTTCGCCAAGGCGGGCATGGACGTGGTGCTGGCCGCCAGGACGCCGGAGAAGGCCGAGCGGGCGGTGGCACGCCTGGCCGCCTCGCTGGACCGCTCGGTCGCCAAGGGCCGTATCACCGCGGAGCAGCGCGAGCAGGCCGTCGCCAGGGTCACGCCCACCGGCGCGTACGACGCCTTCGCGGACGCGGATCTGGTGGTCGAGGCGGTGGCCGAGGACCTGTTCGTCAAGCAGGAGCTGTTCCGGGTGCTGGACAAGGTGTGCCGGCCGGGCGCGGTGCTGGCGACGACGACCTCCTCGCTGCCCGTGGTGGCGATGGCCCGCGCCACCGGCCGGCCGCAGGACGTGGTCGGCATGCACTTCTTCAACCCGGCGCCGGCGATGAAGCTGGTCGAGGTGGTGCGCACGGTGCTGACGGCCGAGGACACCGCCGCGACCGCCCGCGAGGTGTGCGCGGCGCTCGGCAGGCACCCCGTGGACTGCGGCGACCGGGCCGGCTTCATCGTCAACGCGCTGCTCTTCCCGTACCTGAACAACGCGGTGAAGATGCTGCAGGACCACTACGCGAGCGTGGACGCCATCGACGCGGCCATGAAGCTGGGCGGCGGCTACCCGATGGGCCCGTTCGAACTGCTCGACGTGGTGGGCCTGGACGTCTCGCTCGCCATCGAGCAGGTGCTGCACGAGGAGTTCCGCGACCCGGGCCTGGCACCCGCGCCGCTGCTGGAGCACCTGGTCTCGGCGGGCTGCCTGGGCCGCAAGACCGGCCGGGGGTTCCGCGAATACGCCCACCGGTGAGGGGCGTGTTACGTTCCCCACATGTCTCAGCCTGTGAAGTCCGCCGCACCCGACACCGCCAGCGGCCGCCGGGCGGCGGCCCAGCGCCACCGGGTGCGGCGGGACATCGCCACGGCGGCCATGCGGCTGTTCGCGACGCAGGGCTACGAGGCCACGACCGTGGACGAGATCGCCGCCAGCGCGGGCGTCGCCCGGCGCACCTTCTTCCGCCACTTCCGCTCCAAGGAGGAGGCGATCTTCCCCGACCACGACGACACGCTGGTGCGGGTGCAGGAGGTGCTGGACTCCGCCGACCCGCGCGAGCCCCCGCTGGACACGGTCTGCCGCGGCATCACCGAGGTGCTGCGGATGTACGCCTACATGCCCGAGGTCTCCGTGGAGCGCTACCGGCTGACCCGCGAGGTGCCGACGCTGCGGGAGCGCGAGATCGCCTCGGTGGCCCGCTACGAGCGGCTCTTCACCCGCTACCTGCTGGGCCACTTCGACGAGGGCGCCCAGCGCGACGGCGACGACGACCCGCTGCTCGCCGAGGTGGCCGCCTCCGCGGTGGTCGCCGCCCACAACCATGTGCTGCGGCGCTGGCTGCGGGCGGGCGGCAAGGGCGATGTGGAGGCGCAACTGGACCACGCCTTCGACGTCATCAAGGCGACGCTGGGCACCGCGATCGGGCCCGGCCGGATACCCGCGCGGGCCGCCTCGGCACCCTCGGTCTCCCGGCAGGGCGAGGTGGTGGTGGCCGTGGCCCGCACCGACGCCTCGCCGGCGGAGATCATGCGCAGCATCGAGGACGCCCTGCGCCGGGCCTGAGACCCGCCGCACCCCTGCGGAAGCGCACTACCAGGCCGCCCGGACCCCCGGGCGGCCTTTGTGTTGCTCATCTGGGGCATCAGGGTGACACTTGAGAGAAATTGTTGGCACCCAGTGTCTTTACCAGTGACACCCGGTGCCATACGGTAAGGCGAACAGTCCGGAGGGACGGTGTCCGCCGATCCCCCGCGCGCCGCCTGTCCCCGGCGCCCGGACCGCCTGCGTCACAGGCCCGAAGCGGGCGCCTCAACGAGGCCCGCACCCCACCACCCGTCCAGTACCACCGTCACACGTACCGCCGAACCGACGACGGCGCACCGGCTCCACCCCCGACACACCAGCAGACCGCGCCCCCGCACCGAGTCCGACGTGCGGGGACGCATCGCCGGAGGCGAGTGACATGACGAGTTCCACCAAGGAAATCCTGGACGCGATCCTCGCGCCCGACACCTCCCCCGCCGACTACGCGGCCCTGCCGCTGCCGGCCTCCTACCGCGCGGTCACCGTGCACCGGGACGAGGCGGAGATGTTCGCGGGCCTGGAGACCCGCGAGAAGGACCCGCGCGCCTCGCTGCACGTGGACGAGGTGCCGCTGCCCGAACTCGGCCCCGGCGAGGCGCTGGTGGCCGTGATGGCCAGCTCGGTCAACTACAACTCGGTGTGGACCTCGATCTTCGAGCCGGTCTCCACCTTCGCCTTCCTGGAGCGCTACGGCCGGCTGTCCCCGCTCGCCGCCCGGCACGACCTGCCGTACCACGTCATCGGCTCCGACCTGTCCGGCGTGGTGCTGCGCACCGGGCCCGGCGTCAACAAGTGGCACCCCGGCGACCGGGTCGTCGCGCACTGCCTGAGCGTGGAGCTGGAGTCCGCCGACGGGCACAACGACACGATGCTCGACCCCGAGCAGCGGATCTGGGGCTTCGAGACCAACTTCGGCGGGCTCGCCGAGATCGCCCTGGTGAAGTCCAACCAGCTGATGCCCAAGCCCGCGCATCTCACCTGGGAGGAGGCCGCCGTCCCCGGCCTGGTGAACTCCACCGCCTACCGGCAGCTCGTCTCACGCAACGGCGCCGGCATGAAGCAGGGCGACAACGTGCTGATCTGGGGCGCCAGCGGCGGACTCGGCTCCTACGCCACGCAGTTCGCGCTGGCCGGCGGCGCCACCCCGATCTGCGTGGTCTCCAGCGCGCGCAAGGCCGAGCTGTGCCGCGCGATGGGCGCGGAGCTGGTCATCGACCGCAGCGCCGAGGACTACCGGTTCTGGAAGGACGAGAACGAGCAGGACCCGCGCGAGTGGAAGCGGTTCGGCGCCCGCATCCGCGAACTGACCGGCGGCGAGGACGTGGACATCGTCTTCGAGCACCCCGGACGGGAGACCTTCGGCGCATCGGTCTACGTCACGCGCAAGGGCGGCACCGTCGTCACCTGCGCCTCCACCACCGGCTACCGGCACGAGTACGACAACCGGTACCTGTGGATGTCGCTCAAGCGGATCATCGGCTCGCACTTCGCCAACTACCGCGAGGCGTGGGAGGCCAACCGCCTGATCGCCAAGGGCCGCATCCACCCCACCCTCTCGCGCACCTACCCCCTCGCCGAGACCGGCCAGGCCGCCTACGACGTCCACCGCAACCTGCACCAGGGCAAGGTCGGCGTCCTCGCCCTGGCCCCCAACAAGGGCCTCGGCGTCACCGACCCCGCGCTGCGCGCCCGCCACCTCCCGGCCATCACCCGCTTCCGGAACGCGTGAGGAGGGCCCATGGGCGAGAAGCAGATTCCGGACGCTGCCCGCGACCGAACGGTTCCCCGCGCGAGCGAGCCAAAGGGGGCGCCGGTGTCGAAAGCGACGAGCGACGAGCGATGGGGGTCCCCCCGCCGAGGGCAGGGGGAGAGCGCTGGAACGAGGAACGTCGACACCGGTGACAAGCCCCCGGAGGCGAGCGAGCACAGAAAGCAGCGGGACCGGCCGTGGCTGATGCGGACCTACGCCGGGCACTCCACGGCCGAGGCGTCCAACGCGCTGTACCGGCGGAACCTGGCGAAGGGCCAGACCGGGCTGTCGGTCGCCTTCGATCTGCCGACGCAGACCGGGTACGACCCCGACCACGTGCTCGCCCGCGGCGAGGTGGGGCGGGTCGGGGTGCCCGTGGCGCACCTGGGCGACATGCGGCGGCTCTTCCAGGACATCCCGCTGGACCGCATGAACACCTCGATGACGATCAACGCCACCGCCATGTGGCTGCTCGCGCTGCTCCAGGTCGTCGCCGAGGAACAGGGCGCCGACGTCGCGCGGCTGCAGGGCACCACGCAGAACGACATCGTCAAGGAGTACCTGTCCCGCGGCACCCACGTCTTCCCGCCCGGCCCCTCGCTGCGGCTGACCACGGACATGATCGCGTACACCGTGCACGCGATGCCGCGCTGGAACCCGATCAACATCTGCAGCTACCACCTGCAGGAGGCCGGTGCCACGCCGGTGCAGGAGATCGCCTACGCGATGGCCACCGCCGTCGCCGTGCTGGACGCCGTCTTCGCCTGCGGCCAGGTGCCGCCCGAACGGCGCGGCGAGGTCGTCGCCCGGATGTCCTTCTTCGTCAACGCCGGGGTGCGCTTCGTGGAGGAGATGTGCAAGATGCGCGCCTTCGGCCGGATCTGGGACACCCTCACCCGTGAGCGCTACGGCATCCGCGACCCCCGCCAGCGCCGCTTCCGCTACGGCGTGCAGGTCAACTCCCTCGGCCTGACCGAGGCGCAGCCGGAGAACAACGTCCAGCGGATCGTGCTGGAGATGCTCGCCGTCACCCTGTCCAAGGACGCCCGCGCCCGAGCGGTCCAGCTCCCGGCCTGGAACGAGGCGCTGGGCCTGCCCCGGCCCTGGGACCAGCAGTGGAGCCTGCGCATCCAGCAGGTGCTGGCGCACGAGAGCGACCTGCTGGAGTACGAGGACCTGTTCGCCGGCAGCCGCGTGGTGGAGGCCAAGGTGGACGAGCTGGTCGAGCGGGCCACCGCGGAGATGGCGCACATCGAGCACCTGGGCGGCGTGCTGGCCGCGGTGGAGTCCGGCTACCTGAAGTCGCAGCTGGTCGCCTCGCACGCCGAGCGGCGGGCCAGGATCGAGTCGGGCGAGGACAAGGTGGTCGGCGTCAACATCCACCAGGACACCGAGCCCAACCCGCTCACCGCCGACCTGGAGACGGCCGTGCTGGCCGTCGACCCGGCCGACGAGGCGCGCGTGGTGGACGCGCTGCGCGCCTGGCGGGCCGAGCGTGACGTCGAGCGGACCGCCAAGGCGCTCGCCGGGCTGCGGTCGGCCGCCGAGGGCACCGAGAACCTGATGGCCGCGAGCCTGGAGTGCGCCAGGGCCGGGGTGACCACCGGGGAGTGGGCCGGGGTGCTGCGGGAGGTCTTCGGCGAGTTCCGCGCCCCCACCGGCGTGCGGAGCGCCCCCGTCGCCGCCCAGGGCGAGGCGGGCGCCGAACTCGCCGAGGTGCGCTGCTCGGTGGCCGCCACCGCGGCCGAACTCGGCGACGCCCGGCTGCGGCTGCTCGTCGGCAAGCCCGGCCTGGACGGGCACTCCAACGGCGCCGAGCAGATCGCGGTACGGGCCCGCGACGCCGGCTTCGAGGTGGTCTACCAGGGAATCAGGCTCACCCCCGAGCAGATCGTGGCCGCCGCCGTCGCCGAGGACGTGCACTGCGTGGGCCTGTCGATCCTGTCCGGCTCGCACACCGCCCTGGTGCCCGACGTGCTGGAGCGGATGCGGCGGGCCGGCGTCGGGGACGTGCCGGTGGTGGTCGGCGGCATCATCCCGGCCGCCGACGCCGAGCAGTTGCGCGCCGCCGGTGTGGCGGCCGTCTTCACCCCCAAGGACTTCGGTATCACCGGGATCATCGGCCGGATCGTGCAGGAGATCCGGCGCGCCAACAAGCTGGAGGTCTGACCGTGCAGTTCGGGCGCACCTACGAGGAGTTCGAGGTCGGCGCGGTCTACCGGCACTGGCCCGGCAAGACCGTCACCGAGTACGACGACCACCTCTTCTGCCTGCTCACCATGAACCACCACCCGCTCCACATGGACGCCAACTTCGCGGAGCACACCACGGACTTCGGCCGCAACGTGGTGGTGGGCAACTACGTGTACTCGCTGCTGCTCGGCATGTCGGTGCCGGACGTCTCCGGCAAGGCGATCGCCAATTTGGAGGTGGAGTCGCTGCGGCACGTGGCGCCGACCTTCCACGGCGACACCGTCTACGGCGAGACCACGGTGCTGGACAAGCGGCCCTCGCAGTCCAAGAGCGACCGCGGCATCGTCCAGGTGGAGACCCGCGGATACAAGCAGGACGGCACCTTGGTGTGCGTCTTCCGCCGCAAGGTGATGGTGCCCACAGCCGCATACGTGAAGGAGCGCGGCGGGGAGCAGCCCGGCCGCCCGCAGCCCCGGCCCCACCCCCAGCCGTCGCAGTCGCAGTCGCAGTCGCAGTCGCAGGAAGGGAACTGACATGGGCGAGCGCCTCGCGCAGACCGAGGACCTGACCGAGGTCCAGCGGGAGATCCTGGCCACCGTGCGCGCCTTCGTGGACCGCGAGGTGCTGCCGGTGGCCACCGAGCTGGAGCACCGCGACGAGTACCCCACCGCGATCGTGGAGGGCCTGACCGAGCTGGGCGTGTTCGGCCTGATGATCCCCGAGGAGTACGGCGGGCTCGGCGAGTCGCTGCTGACCTACGCCCTCACCGTGGAGGAGCTGTCCCGCGGCTGGATGAGCGTGTCGGGCATCGTGAACACCCACTTCATCGTCGCGTACATGCTCCAGCAGCACGGCACCCAGGAGCAGAAGGACTACTTCCTGCCGCGGATGGCCGCGGGCGAGGTGCGCGGCGCGTTCTCGATGTCCGAGCCGGGGCTCGGCTCGGACGTCTCGGCGATCCGCACCAAGGCGGTGCGCGAGGGCGACTCCTATGTGCTCAACGGCCAGAAGATGTGGCTGACCAACGGCGGCACCTCGCATCTGGTGGCCGTGCTGTGCCGCACCGACGAGGGGCTGCCGGACGACGCGCCCGCGCACCGGTCGATGACCACCTTCCTGATCGAGAAGGAGCCCGGATTCGGCCCGAACCCGAAGGTGTCCGGGCTCACCGTGCCCGGCAAGATCGAGAAGATGGGCTACAAGGGCGTGGACACCACCGAGCTGGTCCTCCAGGACGTGCGGGTGCCCGCGGACCGTGTGCTCGGCGGGAGCACCGGGCGCGGCTTCTACCAGATGATGGACGGGGTCGAGGTGGGCCGGGTGAACGTGGCCGCGCGCGGCTGCGGGGTCGCCCGGCGCGCCTTCGAGCTGGGCATCTCCTACGCCCAGCAGCGGCACACCTTCGGCCGGCCGATCGCCGAGCACCAGGCCATCCAGTTCAAGCTCGCCGAGATGGGCGTGAAGGTGGAGGCGGCGCACCGGATGATGGTCGGCGCGGCCCGCAAGAAGGACTCCGGGCAGCGCAACGACCTCGAGGCGGGCATGGCGAAGTACCTGGCCGCGGAGTACTGCAAGGAAGTGGTGGAGGACGCGTTCCGCATCCACGGCGGCTACGGATTCTCCAAGGAGTACGAGATCGAGCGGCTCTACCGGGAGGCCCCGATGCTGCTGATCGGGGAGGGCACCGCCGAGATCCAGAAAATGATCATTGGCCGACGGCTGCTGGAGGAGTACCGTATCGAGGGCTGAACCTTCCGGTTCGCGGTGGTTTCGCACCGATCCCGCCGAGCCGATTCGGCGCGGAGTGTCACACTGCGTGAGGATTGCGAGCACGGGAACCAGCCATCGACTCGCCCATCAGCTTGCCGAGTTGCCCGTGTCTGCCGATACCATCGACCAAAGCCGCCGTCCCCTTGAAGCAATTCGCGGCACCCTCCGCTACGAAGGTCTTCCATGCCCCACAGCCAATCCTCTGCACCACGCGGCCGGGTCCGGCTCGCACGCGGTGTGTCGTCGTGGCTCCTGCCGACGGCGGCCACCGCGGCGGTGAGCCTGCTGCGCGCCCGCCGCTCCGGCCGCTGGGCGGCCGTGGCCGTTCCCGCCACCGCCCTCACGGCCGGCATGCTGTGGTTCTTCCGCGACCCCGAGCGGGAGATCACCGACGCCCGGGTCGTCTCCCCGGCCGACGGCGTGGTGCAGAGCATCATGCCGTGGAAGGACGGCCGCACCCGTGTGGCGATCTTCATGAGCCCGCTGAACGTCCACGTGAACCGGGCCCCGCTGAGCGGCACGGTGGCCTCCGTCGAGCACATCCCCGGCGGGTACGTTCCGGCGTTCAACAAGGAGAGCGAGCACAACGAGCGGGTGGTGTGGCACTTCGACACCGAGATCGGTGATGTCGAGGTGGTGCAGATCGCCGGGGCCGTGGCGCGGCGGATCGTGCCGTACGTGCCGCGGGGCTGCAAGGTCGAGCAGGGCGAGCGGATCGGGCTGATCCGGTTCGGCTCGCGCGTCGACATCTACCTGCCGGAGGGCGTCGAGCCCGCGGTGGAGGTCGGGCAGAAGACCACTGCTGGGGTGACGCGCCTTGACCGTGACTGAGCACGATGCGCACGGTACGCGGGACGGCTCGTCGAACTGGGTGAGCGACCTGGCCGACGAGGTGGACGAGCTGCCGCTGTCCACGCGGCTGTCCATCGCGGACGCGCTCACCCTCGGCAACGCGATCTGCGGCTTCATGGCGGTGTACTTCACCACCACCGGTGTGCTGGTCCCGCACCTGATGGGGACCTCGGACAGCGCGATGTCCAAGCACAGCGCGGGCAACGCGGTCACGCTCATGCTGATGGCGGCGGTCTTCGACCTCTTCGACGGGCTGGTGGCGCGCAAGCTGCGCAGCTCGGCGATGGGGGCGGAGCTGGACAACCTCTCGGACCTGATCAGCTTCGGCCTCGCGCCGGCGTACTTCGTGGTGGTCTGGGGCATCGTCTCGGACGACGCGCACGGGAAGGTGGCCGCGGCCGCGGCCGTGCTGGTGGTGCTCGCGGTGGTGCTGCGGCTGGCCCGCTTCTCCTGCACGACGCTGCGGGAAGGGGTCTTCCAGGGCATGCCGAGCCCCTTCGGGGCGATGACGGTGGTGGGTCTGGTGCTCTTGGAGCTGCCCTTCGTGCCCACGGTGCTGGCGATCGTCGGTGTGGCGTGGCTCATGGTGAGCCGGGTCGAGTACCCCAAGCCGCGCGGGCGCCTCGCCCTGGCGACCTTCTGCTGGACGCTGGTGAGCATGGGCTGCATCGCCGCCTGGACCTTCGACGTCCCCGGCGGCCACTCGCTCCTGCAGGCCGGCTGCGCCCTCCAGTGCGTCGCCGCGGCGACGATCCCCTGCTTCGCGACGACCCGCCGAGTCAACACGATCCGGGCGGCGAGGCGATCGGCCCGGGCGCAGGTGCGCTGACGCTTGTCGGGGGTCCCCACCGACGGGGTTCCACCCCGTGTCCCGGGACCTTCCCCCGTCCTCCCCGTCCCTTACGGCTACCCGTCTGCCCCACCCTCACCATCCCCGGCCGCAGGCCGGTGGCCTGCTGAGCGCGCAGTTCCTCCCCCAGGGCTTCGCCTGGGGCACCCCCAGCGCCCCTGAAAAGCCTCGCCCTTCGCGCGAACGGCGAGGCCGTACCCAGGGGCGGGGGGACTGCTCCCCCCGGAGGGGGCACCCCCCGCAGCCCGATGCGGGCTGCGGGCGGCAGCAGCGGGGAGCCCTGTGGCGAGAAGCCGACCCTCAGCTCAAGAAGTCCGCGGCCAGGGATGTGGTGAGGGTGCGCAGGAGGGGCGCGGCCAGGGCGATGCTCCGGGTGGGGTCGGGTTCCAGGGCGGACAGGGAGTAGGCCCGGGTGATGCCCGCCGCAGCGAGCTGTTCCGGGGTGAGGTCGAGGCGGCCGCACACCGCGACCACGGGGACCCCCGCGGCGCGGGCGGCGGCGGCGACCCCGGCGGGAGCCTTGCCGTGCAGGGTCTGCGCGTCCAGGGAGCCCTCCCCGGTGATGACCAGGTCCGCACGGGCGAGCGCGGCCTCGAAGCCCAGGACGTCGAGCATGACCTCGATCCCCGGCCGGAACCGCGCGTTCAGGCCCACGAGCGCCCCATAGCCGATGCCGCCGGCCGCTCCCGCCCCGCGCGTGCGGGCCGGCCGCGGCCCCAGCACCTTCGCGTAGTGCGCGAGCGCCGCGTCCAGCAGCCGCACGTCCTCCTCCGTGGCACCCTTCTGCGGCCCGTACACCGCCGCCGCGCCCGTCGGCCCGCACAGCGGGTTGTCGACGTCGCTGGCGAGCACCACCTCCACGTCGGCCAGCCGCGGGTCGAGCCCCGAGAGGTCCGCGCTGACCAGGGTGGCGAGCGCGGCCCCGCCGGGCGGCACCGGCACCCGGTCGGAGTCGAGCAGCCGCGCCCCGAGGGCGCTGAGCATGCCCGCGCCGCCGTCGGTGGTGGCGCTGCCGCCGACGCCGAGCACGATCGTGGTGGCGCCGTCGTCGAGCGCGGCCCGCAGCAGCTCGCCGGTGCCGTACGTGGTCGCGGTCAGCGGCGCGAAGATGCCCGGCGGCAGGTGCCGCAGCCCGGACGCCTCGGCCATCTCCACCACCGCGGTCCCGTCACGCAGCGCGTACGCCGCCTCGACCGGCTCGCCGATCGGCCCGGCCACCCGGGCGGTGCGGCGCTCGAAACCGGCGGCCACGGCCGCGTCCACCGTGCCGTCGCCGCCGTCGGCGACCGGCAGCGACTCCACGGCCACCCGGGGCGCGACCGCGTGCAGGCCCGCCGTGACGTGCGCGGCGACCTCCACCGCTGTCAGCGAGCCCTTGAACTTGTCCGCGGCCACCAGGACCCGCCGAACACCATCGGACACGTGAGATCTCCATCCCGACCAGACGTCGCGCCGTTTCGGACCTTATCCCGCCACCGCCCCGGCCGCCCACGGCACGCACACAGGGTGAGCGGTCGGCGACCGGCCCGCACGGGTCCACCCGGCACCGTAGGTTGGGCGGCATGACCTCCGACTACGCCTCCTACATCGCCTCCCTGCCCAAGATCCTCGCCAGCGCGAGCACCCTGTTCCGGTCGGCGGACGGCCGCCTGCTGCTGGTGGAGCCCAACTACCGCGACGACGGCACCTGGACACTGCCCGGCGGCACCATCGAGTCCGACGCCGACGAGACCCCGCGCGAGGGCGCCCGCCGTGAGACCGCGGAGGAGATCGGTCTCGACCTGGCCCCGGGCGCCCTGCTCGCGGTGGACTGGGTGCGCGGCGGCGGGCGGCGGCCCCCGCTGGTCACCCACCTCTACGACGGCGGGGTGCTGGACGACGGGCAACTGGCCGCGATCCGGCTGCAGGAGGAGGAGCTGGACTCCTGGAAGCTGGTCCGCGTCGAGGAGTTGGAGCGCTATCTCCACCCCGACACGGCAAGCCGCATCCGCCACGGCCTGGCCGCGCTGGAGGCGGGCACCGGACCGGTGGAGCTGGTCGACGGCAACCCGGCGGAGCAGGCCGCACCCACCTCGTAGGGCGCACCAGCCGCAGCCGTCGCCGCCACGGCCGCCCGAAGCGGACGCAACCCCTCCGACCAGAGGTTTCGTACCCGAAGTTCACTCTTTCCGGGGGACACCGGTGCACCGCAGACCCTATGATTCGGTCTGCGCACCGGGGGGCGGTCGGCCGCAACAGCGGCCGGCAACTTGGCGATTGCGCACCCAGGCCATCTCAATCCCGTGCTTCGGCATGCCTGCGTCGCGGTCCGCCGCCGGCGCGGTGCCGCTCGCGAGGGTCCCGGATCGGCGCGTTTCCCCGGCTCTCCCACACGACGAGCGACACCCGCCCAGGCGGCGTCCGGACAACAAGACAAGGCGGAAAGAGCAATGGCAGAGCGGCAGTTCCTCGGGCAGGGCAGCAACACCTCCTGGGAGAAGTTCTGGTACGTCCTCGGCTGCATCTACTTCGGTGCCGCGTACTTCCAGAAGGTCCCGGTCAAGAAGGCGCTCAGCGAGTACGGCCTGGTGGAGATGACCGGCGCCGAGAAGTTCTGGTACGTCGTGCAGTGCATCCTCTTCGGCGCCGGCTACTTCGCCAAGGTGCCGGTCAAGCGCGCGCTGTCCGAAGTCCGTGACCCCAACGGCGTGTTCGGCGGCCAGCCGCCCGCCGGGTACCAGGCCCCGGGCTACCAGGCGCCCGGCTACCCGACCGCCTGAGCAGCGCGACTCCCGCGGGCCGCGCCCGGGTTCACGCCCGGGTCGCGGCCCGTCCTCACGCCCGCGCCAGGTGCCGCAGCACCGCCGTGGCCGCGTTGTGGCCGCTCATGCCGTGCACGCCGGGCCCGGGCGGGGTGGCCGAGGAGCACAGGAACACCCCGGGCCGGCGGGTGGCGTAGGGCACGGCGGCGAGTTTCGGCCGCAGCACCGTCTGCAGGCCGGAGAAGGCACCGCAGGCGATGTCGCCCTCCACGTAGTTGGCGTTGCGGGCGGCGAGCCCGGCGGGGCCGGTGACGCAGCGGGCCAGCACCAGGTCGCGGAAGCCGGGGGCGAAGCGCTCGATCTGCCGCTCGACGGCGTCGGTGGCGTCGCCGTGCCAGCCGCGCGGCACATGCCCGTAGGCCCAGAACACGTGCTTGCCCTCGGGTGCCCGCGAGGGGTCGACGACGCCGGGCTGCGCGGTGATCAGGAAGGGCGTCTGCGGCATCCGGCCGGTCACCGCCCGGTGCAGCGCTTCGCCGATCTCGGTGTAGGTGGGGCCGATGTGCACGGTGCCGGCCCGGCGGGCGGTCTCGTTCGTCCAGGGGACGGGCCCGTCGAGGGCGTAGTCGATCTTGAAGACCGAGGGGCCGTAGCGGTAGCCGCGGTAGGCGTCGCCGAGGGCGGCGATCCGGGCCAGCGCGGTGGGCGAGGTGTCGAAGACGTAGGCGCGGGCGGGCGGCAGCTCGTCCAGCTTGCGGACGGTGACGCCGGTGGTGATGGTGCCGCCGAGTTCGGCCAGGTGTGCGGCCAGGGCGTCGGAGATGGCCTGGGAGCCGCCGCGGGCCACCGGCCAGCCCCGCTCGTGGGCGGCGATGGCGAACAGCAGCGCCATCGCGCCGGTGAAGGGCTGGGTGAGCGTGGTGATGGCGTGCCCGGCCAGGCCCGCGAGCAGCGCCCGGCCCTTGGGGTCGTGGAACCGCCGGGCCAGCACCGCGGCGGGCGGAGTGCCGGTCAGGCCGAGCCGGACGAAGCGGTAGGGGTCCTTGGGCAGTCCGGCCCACGGCGGCCGGAAGAAGTCGGCCGCCAGCGTCTCCCAGTGCCCGGCGTACGGCGAGAGCAGCCTGCGGTAGACGGGCGCGTCGCGGGGGCCGAGCGAGGCCGCGGTCTGCCCGATGGTGCGGCCGAGGACGGCCGCGTCGCCGCCGGGGAAGGGGTGCGCCATCGGCACCTCGGGCTGCAGCCACCGCAGGCCGTGCTCGGCCAGCGGCAGCGCGTCGAAGGCGGGCGACCCGATACCGAAGGGGTGGACGGCCGAGCACGGGTCGTGCCGGAAGCCCGGCAGGGTCAGCTCCTCGGTGCGGGCGCCGCCGCCGACGGTGTCGGCGGCCTCGTAGACCTGCACGGACAGGCCCGCGCGGGCGAGTTCGACAGCGGCGGTCAGGCCGTTGGGGCCCGCGCCGACCACCACGGCGTCCACCACCACGGCCCGGCTCACCGCCGCTCCTCCCCCGCCTCCGCGTCGCCGCGCAGGATCGCCACGACCCGGGCCGCGGTGTCGGCGTCCCTGGCCACGGTGAACGGCAGGGCGTTGCCGCCGGGGATGCTGAAGGGCTTGCCGGCCGCGGTCAGGCTGGTGCCGCCGGCCTCGGCGACCATCAGCAAACCGGCCGAGTGGTCCCAGGGCGCCTCCCAGAAGAACGCGACGCCGTCGGCCAGGCCGCGCGCCACCTCCAGGTAGGCCAGGCCGGCGCTGGTGACGCAGGGCACGGTCTCCACGCCGGCGGCGCTCAGCCGGGCGATGGCGGCGCGCTCGTCCGCGAACCGGAAGACGGGGTTGGAGATCCACAGCCGCAGGCCCTCGCGGGGGGCGGTGCGCAGCACCTGGCCGTCCATGCGGGCGCCGTGGCCGCGGCGGGCGGTGGCGAAGTGGCCGAGCTGCGGGGCGTAGGTCCACGACAGCAGCGGCTGCCCGCCCTGCACGAGGGTGACCAGGGTGGAGAAGCCGGTGTCGCCCCGGACGAAGGCCGAGGTGCCGTCCACCGGGTCGATCACCCACACCGGGTCGGGGCCGCGCAGCAGGCCGAGCAGGTCGGGGTCGGCGCTGATGGCCTCCTCGCCGACCACCACCGAGCCGGGCAGCAGGGCGGTCAGCCGCTCGGTCAGCCGCGCCTCGGCCTGCCGGTCGGCGGTGGTGACCAGGTCGTGCGGGCCGTGCTTCTCCTCGATGTCGGAGTCGGCGAGGCGGCGCCAGCGCGGTGTCACCTCCGCGTCGACCACGGACCGGACGATCTCCTCGACGTCGCCGAGCAGTTGCTCGCCGCGCACTCCGTCCACGGCTGCTGCCAGCCCGCCGCCCCCACCTACTGCGTTCGCCATACGGCCATCAAAGCAGACGCCGCCCGGGCGCGGCCGGGTGAGCCGCGTCAGCCGTCCCGGCAACCCGCCGGTTCCTCTCGACGGCAGCCGTGGATCCGCCCGGCGCCGGCCGGAGGTCGGTTCGGGGGCCGGCCCCGGGCGGGCGGGAAGCCCGGCTCAGGACCGGCTCAGCGCCGGGACGACGTGCTCGCCGTAGGCGTCGACGACCTCCTCCTTGGCGTCGTGCATGGCGTAGACGGCGAACTGGTCGACGCCCACGGCCCGCAGGGCGGCGAGCTTGTCGAGATGGGCCTCGACGGGGCCGAGGACGCAGAAGCGGTCGACGATGTCGTCGGGCACGAAGGCGGTGTCCGGGTTGCCGGTGCGGCCGTGGTGGGCGTAGTCGTAGCCCTGCCGCCTGGCGATGTAGGCGGTCAGCTCCTCGGGGACCAGGGCGGAGTGCTCGCCGTAGCGGGCGACGAGGTCGGCGACGTGGTTGCCGACCATGCCGCCGAACCAGCGGCACTGCTCGCGGGCGTGCGCGAGCCCTTCGGCGCTGCCGTCGGTGACGTACGCGGGCGCCGCCACGCAGACGGTGACGGCGGCCGGGTCGCGCCCTGCCCGCTCGGCCGCGGCGCGCACGGCCTTGACCATCTGCTCGGTGAGGTAGACGTCGGCGAGTTGCAGGATGAAGCCGTCGGCCTTCTCGCCGGCCAGCGCCAGCGCCTTGGGCCCGTAGGCGGCCATCCACACCGGCAGCCGGCCGTCCTCGACCCAGGGCAGCCGCAGCGCGGTGCCGTCGACCACCGCCTCGCGGCCCTCGGCGAGGTCGCGGATGGCGGTGATCGCCTCGCCGAGCCGGGCCAGCGAGTTCGGCCTGCGCCCGGCCACCCGCATCGCCGAGTCGCCCCGGCCGATGCCGCACACCGTCCTGTTGCCGTACATCGAGTTGAGGGTGGCGAAGGTGGAGGCGGTCACCTCCCAGGTGCGGGTGCCGGGGTTGGTGACCATGGGGCCCACCGTGAGGTGCTCGGTGTGCTCCAGGATGCGGCTGTGGATGACGTAGGGCTCCTGCCACAGCACGGCGGAGTCGAACGTCCACCCGTGGCTGAAGCCGTTGCGCTCGGCCCGGCGCATCAGCTCCACGACGGCCGAGGCGGGCGGGTCGGTCTGCAGGACGAGGCCCAGGTCCATGACTGCTCCTTCCGCGGCGGGCGCCGCCTTCACGGGCCCGGGGTTCACGCGCTCACAGGTCGCTCACAGGTACTGGCAGGTGCCGCGCGGGACGTACCGGCCGTGGCCGGCCTGCCCGACGTAGGCGCGGTCCCGTACGACGGGCACGCCGCGGGAGAGCACGGTCTCCACCCGGCCGGTCAGGCGGCGACCCTCGTAGGCGCTGTAGTCGACGTTCATGTGATGGGTCTGCGCGGAGACGACCTGCTCGGCGTGCGGGTCGTAGACCACCACGTCGGCGTCGGCGCCGGGCGCGATGGTGCCCTTGCGCGGATAGAGGCCGAACATGCGGGCCGGGGTGGCGCAGGCGGTCTCGATCCAGCGGCGGCGGGTGAGGTGGCCGTCCAGGACCGCCTGGTGGAGCAGGTCCATCCGGTTCTCCACGCCGGGCAGCCCGTTGGGGATCTTCGAGAAGTCGCCGGCGCCCATGTCCTTCTGGCCGGTGAAGCAGAAGGGGCAGTGGTCGGTGGAGACCACCTGCAGGTCGTCGGTGCGCAGGCCCCGCCACAGGGCGGCCTGGTGGTCGGCCGGGCGCAGCGGGGTGCTGCACACGTACTTGGCGCCCTCGAAGCCGGGTTCGGCGAGGTTGTCGGTGGACAGGAACAGGTACTGCGGGCAGGTCTCGCCGAAGACCGGCAGGCCCTGGTCGCGGGCGGCGGCGAGTTCGGCGACGGCCTGCTCGGCGGAGACGTGCACGACGTAGAGCGGGGAGCCGGCGACGCGGGCGAGCTGGATCGCCCGGTGGGTGGCCTCGGCCTCCAGCAGCGCGTGCCGGACCTCGCCGTGGTAGCGCGGGTCGGTCTTCCCCGCGGCGAGCGCCTGGCGGACGAGGACGTCGATGGCGATGCCGTTCTCCGCGTGCATCATGATCAGCCCGCCGTTGCCGGAGGCGCGCTGCATGGCCTGCAGGATCTTCCCGTCGTCGCTGTAGAACACGCCGGGGTAGGCCATGAACATCTTGAAGCTGGTCACGCCCTCCTCGACCAGGATGTCCATCTCCTTGAGCACCTGCTCGCCGACGTCGGAGACGATCATGTGGAAGCCGTAGTCGACGGCGCAGCGGCCGTCGGCCTTCGCGTGCCAGGCGTCCAGGCCGGCCCGCAGCGACTGGCCGATGCCCTGGATGGCGAAGTCCACGATGGTGGTGGTGCCGCCCCAGGCGGCCGCCCGGGTGCCGGTCTCGAAGGTGTCGGAGGCGGTGGTGCCGCCGAAGGGCATCTCCATGTGGGTGTGGACGTCCACACCGCCGGGGATGACGTAGCGGTCGGTGGCGTCGATGACGGTCTCGGCGGTCCAGCCGGCGGCCGCGGCGCTGTCGCGGGCGGCGAGCGCGGCGATCCGGCCGTCCTCGATCAGGACGTCGGCGTACGTCTCGTCGGCCGCGGTGATCACCAGGCCACCGCGGATCAGGGTGCGGCTCACAGGGCGTTCCCCCCTTGCGCGGCCGGGCCGCCGAGGGATTCCGCGGCCTCGGCGAGGGCGGCCCGCAGCGCCTGCGCGCCCTCCTCGGCCTCGGCGACGGTGAGGGTCAGCGGCGGGGCGATGCGCAGGGCGTTGCCGTCGCGGCCGCCCTTGCCGATGAGCAGGCCGTGCTCGCGGGCGGACTCCAGGACGAGGGCGGCGGCGGTGGGCGAGGGCGTGTCGGTGCCGGGCTCGACGAGTTCGACGCCGAGCATCAGGCCGCGGCCGCGCACCTCGCGGACCAGGGGGCTGCCGGCGGCGACCGCCTCCAGCCGCGAGCGCAGCAGGCCGCCGACCCGGCGGGCGTTGCCCTGCAGGTCGTGGTCGAGCAGGTAGCCGAGGTTGGCCAGCGCGCCCGCGGTGGTGATGGGGCTGCCGCCGAAGGTGGAGATGGAGTTGGCGGTCAGGCAGTTCATCACATCGGCGCGGGCCACGACACCGCCCATGGACAGGCCGTTGCCGATGCCCTTGGCGAAGGTGAGGATGTCCGGCGGCCCGGCCTGCGCGTGCGCCTGCCAGCCCCAGAAGTGGTCGCCGGTGCGGCCCCAGCCGGTCTGCACCTCGTCGGTGATCCACAGGATGCCGTGCCGGTCGAGCACCCGGCGGAAGGCGGCGAGCAGTCCGTCGGGGCCGGAGGTGAAGCCGCCCACGCCCTGGATCGGCTCGGCGATCAGCGCCGCGACCCGCCCGCCGACCTGGCCGAGCAGGTCCTCCAGGTCCGCGGTGCAGGCGGCGGTGAACTCCGCGTCGGACAGGTGCGCGTAGGGGCCGCGGGTGCGCACCCCGCCGTGCACGTAGAGGGTCTGCAGCGGGGAGAGGCTGGTCGGGGACCAGGAGGAGTTGCCGGTGACGCCGATGGAGGTGAAGGACCGGCCGTGGTAGCTGTTGCGCAGCGCCAGGATCTGGTTCGAGCCGCGGTAGGCGGTGGCGAGCAGCAGCGCGGTGTCGTTGGCCTCGGTGCCGGAGGTGGTGAAGAAGACCCGCGCGTCGGGGATGCCGGACAGGCGGGCGATGCGCTCGGCGAGCTCGACGGCCTGGCGGCTGAGGTAGAGCGTGGAGGTGTGCAGGATCTTCCCGGCCTGCTCGGCGACCGCGGCGGTCACCTCGGGCAGCGCGTGAGCGGTCATCGTGGTGAGGATGCCGCCGAAGAAGTCCAGGTAGCGGTTGCCCTCGGCGTCCCACACGTGCCGGCCCTCGCCGTGGGTCAGCTCGATCGGGCGGGCGTAGTAGGTGGCCAGCCAGTCGGGCAGGACGGCGCGGTGGCGGGCGTGCAGGGCGGCGTGGGCGCTCTCCGTCCTGGCGCCGGTCCTCGGGCCGGTCTGGGGCCCGGTCTGGCTGCCGGTCGCGGTGCCGGTCGGGGTCATCTCACGCCTCCGTCAGCGGGCCGTAGGCCTCGGGCCGCCGGTCGCGGTAGAAGGCCCAGGTCTTGCGGACCTCGTCGATGAGCCCGAAGTCGAGGTCGCGCACGAGGAGTTCCTCCTTGGTGTCGGAGGCAGCGTCGCCGACGAGCTGCCCGCGGGGGTCCACGAAGTAGCTGGTGCCGTAGAAGTCGTTGTCGCCGTAGGGCTCCTGGCCGACCCGGTTGATCGCGGCGACGAAGTACTCGTTGGCGACGGCCGCCGCGGGCTGCTCCAGCTGCCACAGGTGGGCCGACAGGCCGCGGCTGGTGGCGCTGGGGTTGTAGACCAGCTGGGCGCCGGCCAGGCCCAGGGCGCGCCAGCCCTCGGGGAAGTGCCGGTCGTAGCAGATGTAGACGCCGATCCGGCCCACGGCGGTGTCGAAGACGGGCCAGCCGAGGTTGCCCGGGCGGAAGTAGAACTTCTCCCAGAACCCCTTGACCTGGGGGATGTGGTGCTTGCGGTACTTGCCGAGGACGGTGCCGTCGGCGTCGATGACGGCCGCGGTGTTGTAGTAGTGGCCGGACTGCTCGACCTCGAAGACGGGCACGACGACGACCATGCCGGTCTCGCGGGCGAGCGCGCTCATCCGGGTGACGGTGGGCCCGTCGGGCACGGGTTCGGCCCACCGGTAGTGCTCGTCCTCCTGGACCTGGCAGAAGTAGGGGGCGTTGAACACCTCCTGGAAGCCGATCACCTTGGCGCCCTGCGCGGCGGCGGCCCGCGCGTGCTCCTCGTGCTTGGCGATCATCGACTCGGTGTCCCCGGTCCAGGTGGCCTGCACCAGGGCGGCCCGTACGACATTGCTCATGAGCAGCTCCTCCGACGTGACCTCACGTCCGACTCTACGCACGTAGATTCCTGCCGTGCGACGAACGTAAGTCCCGCGCCCCACTCTGACAAGGCCCTGGCGGTTACCGCTGTGGTACGGGGGTGTTTCACTCTTTTTCGGCGCAAGGTTGGTGCTTACGGGGGGCGCGAAACCGAGTTGTGGGGGCGGCGGTCCGGTCGATAGGAAGCGTGCATGCTGAGTGGGAGCAAGGTCGGGCTCAGGGCCCGGCACGAGGAGGACGTGGCGGTCCTGCGGACGGAGCTGTTCGACGACGTCGTCAACTCCTCGCGGGCCGAGGGCGGGCCGTGGCGGCCGATCCCGCCCGGCACGAAGGACCCGCGCCTGGTGGCCGAGGACGTGGAGGACCAGCGGGTCCCGTTCTCGGTGGTGGAGCTGGCGGGCGGCACCCTGGTCGGCATGGCGACGCTGTGGGGCATCGACACCCACAACCGCTGCGCGCACATCGGCCTGGGCCTGCGCCCCTCCTGCCGCGGCAAGGGCTACGGCACCGACGCGGTCGCCGTCCTGTGCCGCTACGGTTTCACGGTCCGCGGCCTGCACCGCCTGCAGATCGAGACGCTGTCCGACAACGCGGCGATGCTCGCCTCGGCGGAGCGCAACGGCTTCGTCCGCGAGGGCGTCCTGCGGTCTTCGGCGTGGGTGATGGGTGAGTTCCTGGACGAGGTCCTGCTGGGGCTGCTGGCCGCGGAGTGGAAACCCACCCGGCCCTGAGACGGGGTCCCGTGGGGCCGCGGCAGGGAGGGTCGGGCTACGGGCTGACGGCGGTTACCCAGTCCACCACCCGGTCCGCGTCCGTGAGGTCGGGGAGGACTCTCGCGGCTCCCGCTCGACGCAGTTCCTCGGCGCTGCTGCCTCCGGTGGCGACGCCGATCACGGGCACGCCGGCGTCCCGGCCGGTGGCGGCGTCGGCGGGGGTGTCGCCGAGGCGAGTACCGCGTCCGTGGGGTCGATGTCTCCGGCGCGGTGGAGCGCAAGGCGCACGAGGTCGGCGGGCTCGTCGGCGTCCTCGCCGTAGGCGCCGAGGTTCCACCGGATGGGGCGGTCAAGGCCGAAGGCGGCGAGCTTGATCTCGGCGACGGCCCGTACGTTCCCGGTGACGACGGTCTACACGACGCCGGGCACGGCTGCCAGCCGGTCGAGGACGAGTGCCGCCCCGGAGAGTGCGTGGCTTTATGGGGCCGCCGTACCGGCGGCGTGCATGTGGTGGAGGAGGAGCAGCGCCGCGACGGAGTTCGCGGAACGGATCTCGCCCCGTTCGACCAGCGAGGGCACCGAGGCCAAGGGCACCCACTCGCGGCGCTCCGATTCGAAGTCGTCCTCGGGATGCCCGACGTACTCGGCGCTCTGTGCCCAATAGACGTGATGCCGGGCGTCGGACAGGCCGTTCGACGGCTCCACTGTGAGCAGGTGCTTCAGGGGCCCGGGGCGCCAGCCGGTCTCCTCCAGCATCTCCCGCGCGGCTGCCGCCTCGGCGCTCTCGCCCTTCTCGACTTCGACGACACCGGCCGCCAACTCCCAGCCCCACGAGTCGGTGATGAAGCGGTGGCGCCACAGCAGCAGAGCCTCGCCCTGCTCGTTCACGGCAGTGGCGAGCGCGACGGGCCGCTGCCGGATCAGGTAGTGGTCGAGGTGGCGCCCGTCCGGGAGTTCGACATCGGCGAGGTTCAGCGTGAGCCAGGGGTTCTGGTAGACGGTCTTCTCACCGAGGTTCTTCCACACCGACACGCGCGCGCCCCTGCCTTGTCCCGAACCGGTCGTCGGGGACGCTACCGCACCGTTCAGCCCTTGCTCAGGAAAGCCTTGATGCGGTCGTACCCTGGTGCGGTGATCCGCGCCGTGGCCCTCGATATCGGCGAGACCCTGGTCTCCGACACACGCTATTGGGCGTCCTGGGCCGACTGGCTGGGCGTTCCGCGGCACACCGTGTCCGCGCTTGTCGGTGCCGTCGTGGCCCAGGGCCGCGACAACGCGGACGCGCTCCGCCTTCTCCGGCCCGGCATCGACGTCGCGGCCGAGTACGCCGCCCGCGAGGCCGCCGGCCGCGGCGAGCACCTGGACGAGACCGACCTCTACCCTGACGTCCGCTCCGCCCTGACCGCACTGCGCTCCGCCGGCTACCGCGTGATCGTGGCAGGCAACCAGACCATCCGGGCGGGCGAACTCCTGCGCGGCCTGGACCTGCCCGCGACCGTGACAGCCACCTCCGGCGAGTGGGGTGTCGCCAAGCCCGATCCCCTCTTCTTCGACCGGGTCGTCGCAGCCGCCGGGTGCGCACCGCCGGACGTGCTGTACGTGGGCGACCACCCGGCCAACGACGTCCACGCGGCAGCTGCGGCCGGCCTGTCCACCGCACACCTGCGACGTGGCCCATGGGGGCACCTGTGGGCCGACGACCCCGAACTGGTGCGCACCGCCGACCTGCGGGTCGATTCGCTGACCGACCTGGCGGACCGCCTGACCGCCGACCGCTGATTTCGCTACAGTCCGGACATGCCGACCGATCCGATGCGTGGCGTCGGCTCCCGCATCGCCACCGCCCGACGTGCCCGCCGCATGACCCAACGCGACCTCGCGGACGCGTCCGGCCTCAGCCATGCCACCGTCCGCAGCGTCGAGCGCGGTGCGCGTCGCCCTTCGGATGGCACCCTGGACGCACTCGCGGCCGCTCTCGGTATCGATCCGTCCCGGCTCCTGGCCGACGGCGGCCGCGTCGTCGGCAAAGTCCACGCGGCGCTCCCCGCGCTGTCCGACGCCATCGCCGCCTACGACCTGGCAGACGACGGCCCCGTACGACCGCTGGCGGAGTTGCAGAGCGCAGTTGCCGACTCGGAGCGGTGGCGGCTCGGCTCGCAGTACGTGCGTCTGGCCGAGGCCGCTCCCGCGCTCCTCGCCGAGCTGTTGCGGGCCCTTCACCGGGCGCCTGCCCCCGAGCGGCCGGTGGTCGCGCGGCTGCTGGTGTCGGCTGCACGATCGGCGGACGCCGCCGCATACAAGGCAGGTGCGAAGGATCTGTCCGCCCGTATGATCGATCTGATGCGCTGGGCCGTCCCGCAGACCGAGGACGACCTCCTTGCGTCCGTGGTCGGCTACGTGCGCGGCGAGGTGTTCTTCGCGGCCCGCGCCCACGAACCGGGCCTCAGGGCTCTGGAGTCGGCGATCGACGCCGCACCCTCGGTCTCCGGCCCGACGGTGGCCGCCGCGCGGGGCGCCCTGCACATGCGGGCCGCGGTCATGGCCGGCCGGGCAGGACGTACGGACCGCGCGGCGGACCACCTCGCCGAGGCCCGCGTGCTCGCCCAGCACACGCCCGAGGGCATCTACGCGGGCACCGCGTTCGGCCCGGACAGCGTCCGCGTCCACGAGTTGAGCTTCGCTGTCAGCCTCCAGGACCCCGGCGTCGACCAGGCACTGGCAATCGCTCGGGGGTGGGCACCTTCGCGGGCGCTGCCGCCGGAGCGCCGCAGCGGGTTCTACGTGGAATTGGCGCGCGCCCAAGCATGGGGAAATCGGCGCGAGGACGCGTTCGAGAGCCTGTGCGTGGCCCGCAGGATCGCTCCCCAGCATGTGCGCGGGCATGCCTGGGCGCGGGAGACCACCGGCACGTTGCTGCGGCTGTCACGCCGTCAGGACCCGGCCCTCACCGCCCTCGCGGAATGGATCGGCGCGATCTGATCACCCGCACGTGCCGAAAGTGCTACTCCGTGTAGCACTTGCGGCGGCGTCCGGCAGCCACGATCCCTCTGTCCGACGGGAACAGAGGGAAAGGGCGCCCATGACCGCCACCTCCATCGCACTGCCCACCCTGGTGTGCGACGACATCTCCATCTCACGTCTTCATGGCGAGGCGTGCTGGCACTGCGGCGCGGTCTCGGGCTCGCTGAGCTTCATCGGCCAGGTCAGCACGGCGGCCGGGGCAGGCACGCTGCGGCTCAGGCCGGTCGTCGGATGCCCCACCCACCAGCGGCCCCCCACGGCGGTGCCGCCCAGCTGTCCAAGCGACCGTGACCCGGCCGCCCACGAGTGCGTGAGGAACAAGCGATGAGTACGACGAACTCGGCTGCGGGCCCCACCGCCCCGGCCCTATTGCAAGGTGGCGGCTCTGCCTCTGCCGAGTCCGCATCCTCCCCCGTGGGCGGTGTGCGGCGGTGGACGATCACCACCACGGACGGTCGGAAGTACTCGGGGCCGCTCGGGAGTTGGGCGGAGGAGGATCCGAGCGAGACCGGTGTCCCGCCGGGGTCCCTGGCCCGGCGTCTTGAGGACCTCACCCTCTGGGCGGCGTTCCCGGGAACGTCGATCGCGGTCCAGTCCAAGGCGTTCGAGGACTGGGAGACGCCCGTGGAGCACCCGGTCATGCGGGCTTCACTGGACTGCTACCCCTACGAGGAGGACCCGGCCCGGCGCGTGCCGCTGCTGAACATCGAGCTGGCGCCGGAATGCGCGGTCATCGACCTCGACCCGGCCCGGCTGGCTGCCTTCCTGACGGCGATGCGCGCCCAGTTGGACCTGCTGGAGCAGGTCGCAGGCAAGGCCCTCGTCGAAGCCCGCGAAGAATGGGAGCGCATCCGCGAGGACCGGCAGCCCGAACCTGTTGCCAAGCTCCCCTGCGTGCAAGGCCGTTGAACCCCAATCTGCCTGAACGACGGCCCCGCTCTCCGGGCGTGCTGCCCGTCATCAGACGCCGATTCCCACACACCGCGCCGAAGGCTCACCCATGCCCAACTCCCGTACGCGCAAGCGTCATCCTTCACCCCGCCTGTCCTCCGCGTCCCCACGGCTGCTCTACGGCGCCGAGTTGCGCTACTACCGCGAGGCCAAGGGCTTGAGCCAGGCCCAACTCGCCGATCTGCTCTACGTAACACCCTCCTTCGTGGCGAACCTCGAAACCGGCCGCCGCCTGCTCCACCCCGACCTCGCACCCCGGCTGGACGAACTGCTGGAGACCAACGGCTTCTTCGTCCGCCACATAGAAGCAGGCCGATCCGGGCCCGGGCCGGAAGTGCTCCTGGACATCGCGGACCAGGAACAGCACGCGGTGACGATCCGGGACTGGGACCTGCACTTCATCCCCGGCCTACTGCAGACCGACCTGTACTCCGCCGCATTCCGCCGCGCCCACGCCCCCGCACCCGACCTCCCCGAGCAGCAAAGACGGTGGACGACCCGCACCGCCCACCGCCCCCTCCTGCGCACCCGCACCTCGCCGGCCTACTGGGCCGTGATCCACGAGTCCGCCCTGCGCCGCCCGCTGGGCGGCCCGAAGACCATGGCCGCCCAACTCGACGCCCTCGCCGAACTCATGCGGCAGGGACGGGCGGCGGTGCACGTCCTGCCCTACACGGCATCGGTGGTCCACGGCCTCGACAGCGCCCTGCGCATCACCGAGACCGAGGACGAACACCCGATCGCCCACATCGTGACCGGCGACACCGTCAAGACCACCGCGGACCCGGCCACCGTCACCCTCGCCCGCATGACCCACGACCTCCTCCTCAACACCGCCCTCCCCCAGGACGAATCACTCGCCCTCATCGACGGCCTCCGCCAGGAATACGACCGCCAAGCCGTGGACACCACAGCGCACGCCCGGTCGCCACGGGCATGAAGCGGCACCCCTTGTGCGGCGCACCACTGTGGACCGAGCCACGCCCAGTTCTACGGCAGGGCCTGGGTGAGGGCTCTTGCGCAGGAAGGGGAGACGCGGGCTGCTGCTTGGAGGAGGGGGGTGCGCAGGGTGGGGCGGGCCTGGGCCACTGCCGCTGCCGTGGGGGTGGGGCGGGTGCGGGCCAGGGTCTCGAGGAGTTCGGCCAACTCAGGGGTGCGGGCGGCCGTCTGCAGCGCCTCGGCCACCACGGCGATGTCGTGCGCGGGGCGGGCCGCGGCCTGGTGGAGGAGGGTGCGGCAGTCGCCGGCCCGGCCGTTCGCCGCGAGGGCGCTCACCGCTTCGGCGAGCCGGGCCGGGGGCTGCGCGGCCGTCTCCCACAGGAGGGTCGCGACGTCCGCGGCAAGCCCGGTGCGCTCCAACTCCCGTACGACGTAAGGAATCAGCTCGGCGGGGCCCTCCGCCGCCGCGCACAGGACGAGGTAGGCCGCACCGCTGTCGCCTGCCCGGCGCAGCTCCCCCAGCCGGGACGCCGCCGCCTGCGCCTCCCGCTCGAAGCGCGGGTCCGCCGGTGCCGGCTGGGCCTGGGGGGCCGGCGCCGCGGCCGGCGCGCCGGCGAACCGCGCGCCCCTGAGGGCCGATCCGGTGGGCGCCGGGCCCCCCGCGGGCCCGGCCCCCACCGCGCCGGTCGTGGGCGCCCCCGCGAACCGGGCGCCCCTCGGTGCCGACCCCGCGGCCAGCGGGGCCCCCGCGACCCCGCTGTCCACCGGACCGGTCTTCGGCGCACCCGCGAACCGGGCCCCCCGCGGGGCCCGGGCGAAGCGGCCCGTCCGCGGGGAGGGCGCCGACTCGGGGGCCGCCTGCGGGGCCCCGGCGAACCGCGCGCCCCGCGGCGCGGGCGCGGCGTGGGCGGCCGGCGCCGCCGGTGTCCTGCGGTCGTTCGCCGCGGCCGTGGGCTCCTGCCGCAGTAAAGCCGCCGCCGAGCGCTCCGGGTCCGCCGCCGCGGCCAGCCGGGCGCGCAGTTCCTCGCAGCGGGCCGTGGCACGGGCGAGGTCGTCGCGGGCCCAGGCGAGGGCGTTCGCGGAGGCGGCCGTGGCGGGGTCGTCGGGTGCGGCGGCCTCGTAGGCCCGTACGGCCTCCCGGGTGCGGGCCGCCGCGCTCTCGCGGGCGCGGTTCGCCGTCTCCAGCCGGCGGCGCAGCCTCGTCGCGGCCCCGGGCACGGCGTCCTCGGCCGCGACGGCGGCCCGGTGGAGGGCGTACGCGCGGCCCGCTTCGGCCGGATCGGCGTCCTGGGCACCGGAGTTGACGGCGAGGTCGCGCAGGACGGTGCGGACGACGTCCCAGGGCGGCACCTCGCGGCCGCTGCCGTAGTCGTTGACGGCCTGTGGCTCGCGCGCGGCCAGCACCCCGTACCAGCCCGGCCGTTCGCCGAGCGCGGCGATCAGGGACCGGAAGTAGTGCGTGAAGTCCTCCGCCACCAAGCCCTCCTCCGTCAGGAGCGTCACGCCGGTCCACGGGCCGCCGCTCGGCTCGGCGCCCACCCGGACCCGCCGGCACCCGTCCGTGACCGTCCGTCACCCTCCACGACCGCCTGCATCCGTCCCGCATTGGACACCCGCCGCGTTACAGCGCTGCTACGGCGGGTTTTCGCCGCGTGATCGAAGCACGGGTCCCGGACACCTCCGATCGACAGGAAAACTTGCAAGTCAGCCTGTCGAACTCCTACGGTGGGGCGCGTGCCCACGACCGACCCCGCCAGGACCGCAGACGAGCTGGCCACGCTCGTCGCCCGGCTGACCCGCAGGCTGCGGGCGGCGACGCCGGCCGCCGAACTCACGCCCTCCCAGCAGTCCGTGCTGGCGCGCCTCGGCACAGGCCCGGCGACCACGGCCGCCCTGGCCCGCGGCGAGCTGGTCCGCCCGCAGTCGATGCGCGCCACGCTCACGGCGCTGGAGGAGCGGGGCCTGGTCGTGCGCAGCCCGCACCCCACCGACGGCCGCCAGGTCGTCTTCTCCCTCACCCCGCGCGGCACCGAACTGCTCGGCAGCGGCCGCCGGGCCCGCCGCGGCTGGCTCACCGAGGCGATCGAGACCCGGCTGAGCACCGCCGAGCACCGCGCGCTCGCCGACGTGCTGCCCCTGCTGCACCGCCTGGTGGAGCCAGGCACCGAGCCCGGCGCACGAACCCCCGGAACGTCCGACCGTCAGAACCACCCCGTTTCCGAAGGAAGTCCAGCACCATGAGCGCCACCACCCTCGACGCCCGCACCGCCCTCGTCGTCATCGACCTGCAGCAGGGCATCGTCGCCCTGCCCACCGTCCACCCCGCCGACGAGGTCGTCGCCCGCAGCGCCGCCCTCGCCGCTGCCTTCCGCGAGCGCGGCCTGCCGGTCGTGCTGGTCAACGTCACCGGCATAGCGCCCGGCCGCACCGACGGCGGCACCCCGGGCGCGGTCGAGTTCCCCGCCGGCTGGTCCGACCTGGTCAAGGAGCTGGACCAGCAGCCCGGCGACATCACCGTCAGCAAGAAGCAGTGGGGCGCCTTCTACGGCACCGGTCTCGACCTGGAGCTGCGCCGCCGCGGCGTCACCCAGATCGTGCTGGCGGGCATCTCCACCTCCATCGGTGTGGAGTCCACCGCCCGCGACGCCTACGAGCACGGCTACAACGTCACGATCGCCACCGACGCGGTCACCGACACCGACGCCGACGCGCACGCCAACTCCGTGGGCCGGATCTTCCCGCGGCTCGGCGAGACCGGCAGCACCGAGGAGATCCTGGCGCTGCTGCCCGCCGCCGGGTAGCGGCGAGCAGACCGGACCGCCGCCGGAGCCCATGCCCGGCGGCGGTCCGCGGCCGCCCCGGGCCGGTGACCCCATATCCGCGGCGGCTCGAACACCGCTACGATGCCGCGCCATGAGCGACGACGTGCGCAACCTCGTCCTGGTCGTGGCCGGGCTGGTGGTCGGCGGGGTGGCCGGCTGGCTGCTCCGGGCCGCTCTGCTGCGGCGCAGGCTCCGCCGCAAGCAGCGGTTCTTCGGATTGCCGGTGGAGTCGGAGTGTCTGCTGGTGGTGCCGCGCGACCCGGGCGCGCGGAGCTGGAGCCTCGCCCGGCACGACGCCTTCGCGCTGCTGGAGCTGGCGGCGGTGATCAAGGAGTGCGGGGCGCACGCGGAGGTGCTGGCGCACGACACGGCCTGGCAGGGCTTCGGCGCCAGGACCGAGTTCTGCATCGGCGCCCCGGCGGCGAACCTGCGGCTGGCCGCGCACCTGCGCTCGATGCTGCCCGGCGTGGAGGTCGACACCGACCCGGCGCCCGGCCCGAACCAGGGCGCGATCACCGTCGGCGGCGAGACCTACCGGCTGGAGAAGGGCGCGGTGGAGTACGTGCTGCTGGCCCGGCTGTCTGCGGGCAAGGACTCCGGCAACGACCGCCCGGTCTTCCTCGCCTCGGGCCAGCGCGGCATCGCCAACCAGGCCGCGACCCGCTACCTCGCCCGCCACCATGTCCGGCTGGCCCGCAAGTACGGCCCGGACGGCACGTTCTGCCTGCTGCTGCGGGTGGTGAACTCCCAGGCGTACGGATCGGACGTCGTCGAGCTGGTCGCGGACGTGACCAAGGCGGCCACCTCCGCGCCCAAGGGCCTGGCTAGTCAGCGAGACCGATCACCAGCCACATGATCCCGGCCCCGGCGACCGTGCACATCAAGGTGGTGCCGGCCGGGTGCGGGCTGTGCGCCTCGGGCAGGATGTCGGAGGTCGCCAGGTAGAGCAGGAAGCCGGCGAAGAAGCCGAGGTAGAGGCCGAGCGCCGCGGCCGGGATGGTGAATCCCAGGGTGATCGCGGCGCCGGCGACGGGGGCCAGCGCGTCGGCGGCGAGCAGCGCCTGCGCCCGGCGGCGGCCGTTCCCGTAGAGCCGAGTGATCGTGTACGTGTTGAAGCCGTCGGCGAAGTCGTGCGCGATGACCGCGATGGCGACGACGGCGCCGACGGTGTCGCCCGCCTGGAAGGCCGCGCCGATCGCGAAGCCGTCCATCACGCTGTGGCCGACCAGGGCGCCGGCCGCGGCCACACCGATGCCCTGGGTGGGCGCGTGCGGGTGGCCGTGGCCGTGGGTGTGCGAGGCGTACTCGCCCTCGTGGGCGCGGTGGATGGCCACCGAGCGCTCCACGACGTGCAGCGCGAGGAAGCCCGCCACGAACATCAGCAGCGCCGCCGGCACCCCGAAGACGTGCTGGGGCTGGCTCTCCAGCGCCTCGGGGAGCAGGTCGAAGCCGACCACGCCCAGCATCAGCCCGGCGGCGAGCCCGAGGACCAGGTGGCGGCGGTCCCCGATGTGCTGGGCGACGAGGCCGCCGATGAGCGTCATCACGAAGGCGCCCGCGGCGATCAGGACCGGCATGCCGCCATGATCCAGGACCCCGCGAGTGTGAGCGAATCCGGGGCCCTCTTAGCGGCCGCCGCAGCCGGGCAGGACGTGGGCGAGCTGCCGTTCCAGGGCGGCGGCCATGGCCTGCTCGCCCTTGGCGTTGGGGTGGGCGGGGGCGGCCGGGGAGGCGGGGGTGAGCGGCTCGATCCAGCGCACGTCGGCCGCCCGGCACATGTCGCGGCCCACGGTGGGCGTGTAGGTGTCGGTGTAGGCGGCGCCGTGCAGCAGCGCCTCGGCCCTGAGCATGGTGTTGAGCCGCTTCTCGGTGTCCCGCAGGTAGGGGAAGTCGCCGGCGGCGAAGGGCACCGCAGGGAAGCAGCCGACCCCGTCGTCGGGCAGCAGGTCGGGGTAGCCGACGACGACCACGCGGGCGTGCGGGGCGCGGGTGTGGATCGCCCGCAGCACGGCGGCGACCTTGGGGGCGGTCTGCAGCACGTTGGCCGTGAGCTGGTCGGTGCCGCCCGCGGTGTAGTGCTGCTCGCAGGGGCTGCCGGCCGGGTCGGTGGCGGACAGGGCCGCGCAGGTGGCGATGATCGAGCCGAAGCCGATGTCGTTGCCGCCGATCTGCAGGGTGACCAGGTCGGTGTCGCGGTGGACGGCGTCCAGTTGCGGCGGGTTGGTGCCCTGGGCCTGCCACATCTCGGCGGTGGTGGCGCCGGAGCAGCTGACGTCGGTGAGGTCGGCGTGCTCGGCGGCGGCCGCGAGCGAGGGGTAGTCGTGATCGGAGCGGGCGCAGGCGGCGTCGACCTGGGTGGGTATGGCGGGCCCCGCAGTGTAGGAGTCGCCGAGTGCGGTGTAGCGCAGGGCGGGGCCGTGGTGGCGGCCCTGCTCGGGCCGGCCGACCGCGGCCGTGGGGCTCACCGCCGCCGCGGTCAGGGCGAGCGCTCCGCCGAGCGCGGCGATCGCGACGCCCAGCCGCCTGGTCCCGGTACCGCCCCTGCTGTCCGTCCCGCCCCTGCGCACGGCCATCAGGCCCCTCCCCCGCTCGGTTGTCGCTGTGCCGATCGGCGTCGCGGGCCGGTTCCGGCCGCGGCGCGGGTCAAGGCTCGACGGACCGGTGGCCGCTGTCAATGGGTTCGGCACCGTGGGGTCACGGCGGGTTCACGCGCTGTTCGCGCACCAGAGGGGGCCGATCACGGAGGGTGCCGGTGCGGGCGGGCCGGGTTTTCGGTTGCCCCGGGCTCGTGTGGGGAGCGTGATCGCGGGCACCCGCAGAACGAGGAGGTGTCGAGATGTCCCTTTCCGAGCAGTACACGACCCAGCTGGCACTGCCCGACCGGGCGGTGGGACCGCTGATCATCGGCATCTGCATTGTGATCGTCCTCATCGGGGCCGTGTACGTGGGGATGCGGCGAGTGGGCCGGGAGCCCCCGCTTCCGCGCGGCCGCAGGCCCCGGGCGGGCGCTTGGCAGACGCGGCACGAGGAGTTCGACGGGCCGAGCGACCACGGTCCCGGCCACCAGGGCGAGGCCGCGCGCAGCCACGACTCGCGCGAGGTGGAGCCGGATGTGATGCCGACGGACGGCCGGCGCCGGTTCCCGCACGAGGTGCACGACGCGGGCGTCCACGCCGGGCGCGCGCGGACGCACGGGCGCCGGCACAGCGGGCCGAACGTGGACTAGCCGCGGACCAGCCGCGCCTGACCGCGCCTGGCCGCCCGAGCCGCGGCACGCACGAGGGGCGCCCCCGGAATCGGATTCCGGGGGCGCCCCTCGTGCGTGCCGTACCGCCGCCTCACTCCGCCAGGGCGCGCAGCTTCCTGCGGGCCGGGCCCAGCGTCCTGGGGGACGCGTCGGCCAGGTGGGCCCAGGGGCTGGTGCGGGCCTGGTCGAGGGCGGTGCGCAGGGTCCAGTGGTCGGCGGTCAGCGCGGGGTCGTCGAGGGCGTCCGGGGAGACGGGGACGGCGACCGGGGCGCCGGGCAGGGCTCGGACGGCGTAGGGGGCGACGGCGGTCTGGGCGTAGCCGTTACGCATCACGTCCAGGAACAGCCGCCCGCCGCGGGCGTCCTTGCGGATCTCGGTGGTCAGCTCGCGGGGGTGCCGGGCCGCGAGGTGGTCGGCGACCTCGCGGGCGAAGTCGCGCACCTCGTCGGCGTCGGCCCGGCGGGCGAGCGGGACCACCAGGTGCAGGCCGCGCGAGCCGGTGGTCATGGGCGCCCAGGGCAGGCCGAGGTCGTCCAGCAGCTCGCCGAGCCGGCGGGCGGCCTGCCGGACGGGGGTGAAGTCCGCCTTCTCGCCCGGCGGCTGCGAGGGGTCGAGGTCGAAGACCATGAGGTCGGGCCGGCGCGGCTTGTCGGCGCGCGAGAGCCAGCGGTGCAGCGTGGTGCAGCCCTGCCCGGCGAGGTAGACCAGCGTCTCGGCGGAGTCGGCGAGCACCTGCGTGACGGTGCCGCCCTCCTTGGGCAGCTCGGCCCGGTGGATCCAGTCGGGGTAGTGCCCGGGGACGTTCTTCTGCATGAAGCGCTGGCCGCCGATGCCGTCCGGGTGGATCTCCAGCATCAGCGGGCGCCGGGCCAGGTGCGGCAGCGCGTACTCGGCGATGTCCCGGTGGTACGCGGCCAGGTCGGCCTTGGTGACGGCGAGCGCGCCGCCCGGGCCGGCGGGGAAGAGCTCCTTGCCGGCCCGGGTGATGCGCACCTCGTGCCGCCCGGCCTCCAGGGTGACCGTGGCGCCGGCGGTGGTGGGGGCCATCGCGGTCAGGCCGCCGCGAGCTTGCGGGCGGCGGCCGCGATGGCGGTGGCGCCGATGCCGGCCGCGTCCAGCTGCTCGCGCGGGGTCGCGGAACCCGGCATGGAGTGCACGGCGAGGCGGGTGAGCAGCGGCATGGGGTGGCCGTTGCCGAAGGACTCCAGCACCGCGTCGGCCAGGCCGCCCTCGGGGTGGTGGTCCTCCACCGTGACGAACCTGCCGGTGGCCTCGGCGGCCTCCCGCAGTGTCTTGGCGTCCACCGGCTTGATCGAGTACAGGTCGATCACCCGGGCCTTGACGCCCTCCTCGGCGAGCATGTCGGCGGCGGCCAGCGCCTCGTGCACGGTGACGCCGGCGCCGATGAGCGTGACCTGGTCGTCGGGGCCGGACCGCAGCACCTTGCTGCCGCCGATCGGGAAGGCGTCGCCGGGGCCGTAGATCACCGGGGTGTTGCCGCGGGTGGCCCGCAGGTAGCTGATGCCCGTCCGTTCGGCCATGGCCGTGATGAGCTGGACGGTCTGGTTGGCGTCGCAGGGGTAGAGCACGGTGCTGCCGTGCAGCGAGCGGGTCATGGCCAGGTCCTCCAGCGCCATCTGCGAGGGGCCGTCCTCGCCGATGGCGACACCGGCGTGGGTGCCGACGACATTGAGGTCGGACCGGGAGACGGCGGCCATCCGCAGGAAGTCGTGGGCGCGGGTGAGGAAGGCGGCGAAGGTGGAGGCGTACGGGGTCCAGCCGCGCACTCCTAGGCCCACGGCGGTGCCGATGAGCTCCTGCTCGGCGATGTAGCACTCGATGTACCGCTCGGGGTGGGCCTCGCCGAAGAGCCCGGCCTTGGTGGAGTCGCCGACCTCGCCGTCGAGCGCGACGATGTCCCCGCGCAGCCCGCCGAACGCGGCCAGGGCCTCGCCGAAGGCGGTGCGGGTGGCAACGGAGCCGCCCTTGTCGTAGCGCGGCAGGCGGGCGTCCGGGTCGTCGGCCGGGCGCTTGGGCTCGGCCGCCTGCTCGGGCTCCTGCACGTGCACCCGCAGCGAGCGCATGCCGCCCAGCTCGCGGATGGCCTCCTCGGCGTCGGGCAGCGGCTTGCCGTGCTTGCCTTCCTTGTCCTCCACCGCGGCCACGCCCCGGCCCTTGCGGGTCCTGGCGATGATGGCGGTGGGGGCGCCGCGGTTGTCGCGGGCGGCGGTCATGGCCTCGTCCACTGCCTGCACGTCGTGCCCGTCGATCTCGATCGTGTGCCAGCCGAAGGCGCGGATCCGCCGGGCGTAGGCGTCCAGGTCCCAGCCGTGCCGGGTGGGACCGCGCTGGCCGAGCCGGTTGACGTCGATCATCACCGTCAGGTTGTCCAGGCCCTCCATGCCGGCGTGCTCGAACGCCTCCCACACCGAGCCCTCGGCCAGCTCGCTGTCGCCGCAGAGCACCCAGGTGCGGTACGGCAGGTGGTCCAGCCGGGCGCCGGCGAGCGCCACGCCGACGCCGATCGGCAGGCCCTGGCCGAGCGAGCCGGTGGCCACATCGACCCACGGGATCTTCGGGGTGGGGTGGCCTTCGAGGCGGCTGCCGAGCTTGCGGAAGGTGAGCAGCTCGTCGTCGCTGATCGCGCCCGCGGCCTTGTAGGCCGCGTACAGCAGCGGGGAGGCGTGGCCCTTGGAGAAGATCAGGTGGTCGTTGCCGGGCAGTTCGGGATGCCGGAAGTCGTAGTGCAGGTGGCGGGCGAGGAGGACCGCGATCAGCTCGGCGGCGGACATCGAGGAGGTGGGGTGACCCGATCCTGCGGCATCCGCGGCCCGCACCGAGTCCACCCGCAACTGCTGGGCGAGATCGGCGATCTGTGCGTCGCTGAGTACGGCGTCCTGCGTGACGGTGGGGGCCATGGGGACGGTTCTCCCTTCGCTGCGGTGTCCTGCGGGCAGGGAGCACCCTCCGGGTGCCCCCTCTCGTTGCGGCTGCCCGGACCCGGGCAGGGCAAACGGCGGGCGGGACGAAGGGTCGCAGACCGGGGCGCACCGGGATCGTCCGGACACGCTCCGGATGCGGTGCCCGGGGCGTGCGCGGTGCGCGGCTCGTGCCGTCCTCGCTGCGAGGGGCGCCGCCAGCGCCTGGGGCCTGGGAGCCCGTGAGCGGCGTCGCCGGGACGTCCCGGCCGGGTTGCGGCCGGGCCGCGGCGGATCACCGCCGGCGTCGACGGCGCCGGTCACGGCGGAGCGCTCATCCCAGGACGCGGTGGACGAGGGTCTCGCGCTCGGTCTGCGGGATGGCGGTCCAGCGCATGCCGCGCAGGGCGCCCTCCAGGGCGAGCAGGGTGTGGGTGGCGGCGTCCTCGGGCAGGTCCGGGCGGATCTTCTCGAAGGCCCGGCCCGAGCCCAGCCGGCGCAGTTCGCCGGCGTCGCCGACGCCGGCGCGGCGCAGCCGGTCGGCGAGCACCGCCCCGATGTTCGGCAGTTGTTGAAGGGAGTCCACGTGGTGCCTCCGTACAAGCCGGTGGTGAAGGTCGTGTGAGGGTGCGTCAGGTGAATTGACAGCAGAGGGGGAAGGGGTGTGTGGGATGTCCGCTGGCGCCATGATGCACGCGCGGCCCCGCCCTTCCGGCCCATCGCGGGCTGACACGCCCGTGACCGTCCCCCGCTGTAGTGACGGGCCCACCGCGCCCGCCGCGTCCCTCAATCGGCAGACAGCTCCAGGTCGACCACGACCGGGGCGTGGTCGGAGGCACCCTTGCCCTTGCGCTCCTCGCGGTCCACGTACGCGTCGGAGACCGCCTTGGCGAAGGGCGCGTTGCCGTAGACCAGGTCGATCCGCATGCCGCGGTTCTTGGGGAAGGCGAGCTGGCGGTAGTCCCAGTACGTGAACGGGTGGTCGTACTTCAGCGGGCGGGGCACCACGTCGGTCAGCCCGACGCCGCGCAGGGCGGCCAGAGCGGCCCGCTCGGCGGGGGTGACATGGGTGGCGCCCTCGAAGACGGCGATGTCCCACACGTCCTCGTCGGCGGGCGCCACGTTGTAGTCGCCCATGACGGCGAAGGGGCGCTCCCCCGCCGCGTCGCCCGCCGCGGCCGCGGTCAGGGCCTCCAGCCATTGCAGCTTGTACGCGAAGTGGGGGTGGTCGACCTCCCGCCCGTTGGGCACGTAGACCGACCAGACGCGGACCGGGCCGCAGGTGGCGGCGAGCGCGCGGGGCTCCTCCACGTCCTCGTACCGCGGGGCGCCGGGCAGGCCGTGCACGACATCGGCCAGGCCCACCCGGGAGAGCACCGCCACCCCGTTCCACCGCCCGGTGGCCTGCACGGCGGCCTCGTACCCCAGCGCGCGCAGCTCCTCGTGCGGGAACTGCTCGGCGGTGCACTTGATCTCCTGGAGGCACACCACGTCGGGGCCGCTGGACTCCAGCCAGGCGAGCAGCCGCGGCAGGCGGGCGGTGATGGAGTTGATGTTCCAGGTCGCGATGCGCATGCCCCTCAACCTAGCGGCTGGGTCCGACAGCGGGCCGCCACGGGGCCACCGGTCAGGCGGCGGTGCCCTCGCCGGGGGCCAGCCGCAGGTGGTCGGCGCCGCCGAGGTTGCCGATCTGCAGGTCGTAGATGGGGCGGGCGAGTTCGGTGAGCAGGGCGTCGTGGACGTCGATCGAACGGCGCGGCTTGACCTCGCGGACGTACTCGATCACCTCGGCGATCTTGTTCCACGGGGCCATCACCGGCAGCAGCAGGGTGTCGACGGGGTGGCCGGGCACGGTGAGGGCGTCACCGGGGTGGAAGACCGAACCGCCGATCAGGAAGCCGATGTTGGTGATCCGCGGGATGTCGGGGTGGATCACCGCGTGCAGCTCGCCGTGCACCTGTACATCGAACCCGGCGGCCGTGAACGTGTCCCCGTGCCCCACGGTGTGCACGCGCCCGGGGAACGCGGCCGACACCTGTTCGGCGACGCTGCGCAGCGTCCATAGTTCGGCTGCGGGGTTCGCCTCCAGGCCCCGGCGCAGCCGGTCCTCGTTGAAGTGGTCCTGGTGCTCGTGCGTGACGAGGATCGCGTCGGCCCCCACGGCGGCGTCCTCCTCGCTGAAGCCGCCGGGATCGATCACCACCACCCGCCCCTCGTGCTCGATCCGCACACAGGCATGCCCCATCTTCGTAAGCTCCATGAGGCCATTGTCGTACCGCCCCGCCTTACACGCGAAGGCGGAGGTGGCTCAGGGGCGCTGGGGTGCTCCCAGGCGGAGCCCTGGAGGAGGAACTGCGCGCACCCGGCCGCGAAAGGGAACCCCGACGGCGGGGAGCCGTATCCCTTTACCCTCCGGCCGTGCCGGTCTCCTCCGCGATCACCGCCCGCGCCGCCTCCACCGCCGCCCGCGCCGCAGGCAGCCCGCAGTAGACGGCCGTGTGCAGCAGCGTCTCCTCTATCTCGGCCGGGGTGAGCCCGCCACGCAGGGCCGCGCGGGTGTGGTCGGCGAGGTCGGCGAGCCGGCCGAGCGCGGTCAGCGCGGTGAGGGCGACGAAGTTGCGGGTCCGCCGGTCGAGCCCGGGGCGCGTCCATGTCTCGCCCCACCCCCACCGCGTCGCGAACTCGTCGAAGTTCGCCCCGAACGTGCTGGCCCGGGCGATCGCGGACTCCACCTCGGCGTCGCCGACCAGCTCGCGCCGGATGCGCATGCCCTCGGCGTAGGAGTCGGGCGCGGCCGGGGCCGCCGGGGCCCGGGGGGCGACGGCGGCGGGCACGGGCGGGAAGGGCGTGGCCGCGGGGGTGCGCTCGGCCCAGGCGCTCTCGAAGTGGTGGGCCAGCAGGGTGCCCACCGCTGTCGGCTCCTCGACGGGCGCGAGGTGGCCGGTGCCGGGGACGACGGCCAGGCGCGCGTCGGGGATGCCGGCCACCAGCAGCCGGGCGTCGGCCGGCGGCGTCTCGGTGTCGTCGGCGCCGGCGACGACGAGGGTGGGCACGGTGATGCTGGACAGCTGGTCGCGGATGTCGAAGGCGGCCAGTGCCTCGCAGGCGGCGATGTAGCAGGCGGTGTCGGTGGTCCGCACCATCTGCACCGCCCAGTCGGTGATGGCCGGCTGGGTGCTGAGGAAGGCGTGGGTGAACCAGCGCTGCGGGGTGTTCGCCGCCGTGCGGTCCAGGCCGTTGGCGCGCACCACCACGCCGCGCTGCCGCCAGGTGTCGGCGGTGCCGAAGCGGGCGGCGGCCGACACCAGGGCGAGCGCGGCCAGCCGGTCGGGCCGCAGCAGCGCGAGCCGGGCGCCCACGGCCGCGCCCAGCTCGCAGCCGGCGTACCCGAAGGTGTCCACGCCCTCGTCGTCCAGGACGGCCAGCAGCCGCCGGGCGAGGTTGTCGACGGTGGAGGCGGGTTCGGCGGGGGCGCCGCCGTGGCCGGGCAGCTCGAACCTCAGCACCCGCCAGGTGCCGGTGAGTTCGGGCAGCTGGCGGTCCCACATGTGCCAGGTGGAGCCGAGCGCGGGGCCGAGTACGAGCACGGGCGCGCCGTCCGGGCCGTCGAAGCGGTACTGCAGCGGGGGCTGCAGGTCGTCGCGGTCGTCGGGGTCCTCGGCCTCCTCGGTGCGGGCGGCCGTGACGGCGCCGGCCCGGCCCTCGCCGAAGGTGGTGCCGCGTCCCGGGTACGACGGGTACGTGGCCGCGGCCGGATACGTGCCGAGCCGGTCGGCGGTCTCGTCGGTCACGTCGGTCATCGCCTCACGCTGTCGGGTGCAGGGAACACAGGGGCCGCGGGGGCCGGGGGGTGTGCGCGGCGGGCCCGCGGCGGCGGCACTCAGCCGCCTCCGAAGCCGTGCTGGAAGTTGACGGTGGAGACCACGTAGACCCGGGGGCTGTCCGGGTGGGTCATGTCCACCGTGATGTCGTGGTCGGGCCGGTCGCCCGGGGCCTTGAGGACGACCCCGGCCCAGGCCCGGCCGGAGCCGAAGTGCCAGCCGGTGGCCTTGCACTGCGCGGCGTTCATCGTCACCTTGCCCGGGACCAGCGCGGTGCGGCTGGTGCCGACCTGGGCGAGGAAGGTGTCCAGGCCGCCGGGGGTGGTGAGGAACTCGGTGTAGAGCACGCTGGTGTCCCAGGAGTTCTGCTCCAGGTAGCGGGTGAAGCGCGAGCCGACCGGCACCGGCACCTGGTAGATCCGCTGCGTCACGCGCGGCGGGTAGACCTGGGTGAGCTGCCGCCCGGCCCGGTTCTGCAGCGGGTCGTTGCCGCTGGCCCGGCTCTGCTCGGCGGAGATGATCATGTAGCCGAGCGGGACCAGGACCAGCAGCGGCAGCACGGTCCAGCGCACCCAGCGCGGCAGGGACCGCAGTTGGGGCGGCCCGTCGGCAGGGGCGCCGGGGGCGCCGGCGGCTGCCGGGGCGCCGCTGCCGGGCGCGCGGCCCGGCTGGTCGGATGTGGTCACGGCTGGTTCGCCTGCCGTCCGTAGGTGCGTCCGTAGCGCTCGTAGCGCTCGACCCGGCGCCGGTTGGCCCGGCGGAACCGCCGGGCGACCAGGCGGGCGAGGTCGGCGGCGCCCACCATGCCCGCCTCGGGGCCGAGTTCGGCCCGGGCGATGCGCGCCTCGGGCCGGTAGCCGCGGCCGGTCAGGGTGCGCCGGAAGGCGTCCCTGGCCGGGGCGATCAGCAGGTCGTCGGCGGCGCTGACGCCGCCGCCGATGACGAAGCAGGAGGGGTCGAGGGCGGCGGCGAGGTTGGCGATGCCGACGCCGAGCCACTGGCCGATGTCCTGGAACAGCTCCACGCACATCGGGTCGCCCTGGCGGGCGAGTTCGGTGATGAGCGGCCCGGTGATGTCGCGGACGTTGCCGCCGACCCGGTCGATGATCCCGTACGCCACCGGGGAGTCCTGGGCGGCCAGTTCGCGGGCCTCGCGGACCAGGGCGTTGCCGGAGCTGTACTGCTCCCAGCAGCCGCGGTTGCCGCAGGCGCAGCGGTGGCCGCCGGGCACCACCTGCATGTGACCGAACTCGCCGGCCACGCCGAACCGACCGCGCTTGACGTGGCCGTCCTCCAGGATGGCGCCGCCGATGCCGGTGCCCAGGGTGATCATCACCAGGTCGGCCTCGCCGCGGCCGGCGCCGAAGCGCCACTCGGCCCAGGCCGCGGTGTTGGCGTCGTTGTCGACCATGACGGGCACCAGCAGGCGCTCGGAGAGCCGCTCGCGCAGCGGTTCGTCGCGCCAGGCCAAGTGCGGGGCGAAGAGCACCCGGGAGCGGTCGGCGTCCACCCAGCCGGCCGCCCCGATGCCCACCGCGTGCACGTCGTGCCGCTCGGAGAGGTCCAGCACCAGCTCCACGATGGTGTCCTCGACCACCTTGGGGCTCTTGGACTTGTCCGGTGTCTCGGTGCGCAGCTTCTCCAGGATGTTGCCGTCGGCGTCCACCACGCCGGCCATCACCTTGGTGCCGCCGATGTCGATGCCGACGGTGGGCACGCGGGGCGCGGTCAGGTGCGAGCGGCGCTCGCGGACGTCGGCGCCGGCCACGGCCCGCCAGACCGTGGCCCGGGCGGCGCTGCCGCGGTAGACGCGTTCTCGGTTGGCACTCAAGCGCTGGTCTCCGGGTCGGGCGGTTCGGGGGACGGGGCGGCCTTCTCCGCCGTGGGCCCGTCCGTGGACATTGTGCCGCCTCCCCGGGTCCGGCCGAGCTCGTGGGTCAGCTCGTCCAGCTCGCTGCCGCCTGCCATCTCCCGGGTGAGCCGGTCCAGCGTAATGTCCTCCTTGAGGTGGCTGCCCGACATGGTGCCCCGCTTGAGCAGGACGAAGCGGTCGCCGACCAGGTAGGCGTGGTGCGGGTTGTGTGTGATGAGCACCACACCGAGGCCCTCGTCGCGGGCGGCGGCCACGTAGCGCAGCACCATTCCGGACTGCTTGACGCCCAGGGCGGCGGTGGGTTCGTCCAGGACCAGCACCTTCGCGCCGAAGTGCACCGCGCGGGCGATGGCGACGCACTGGCGTTCGCCACCCGAGAGGGTGCCGATGGGCTGGTCGACGTCACGCAGGTCGATGCCCATGCGCAGCAGCGCCTCACGGGTGGTGGCGCGCATGGTGGCGGTGTCCAGGCGGCGCAGCGGGCCGCGGCCGCGGGTGGGCTCGGAGCCGAGGAAGAAGTTCCGCCAGACCGGCATCAGGGGTACCACGGCGAGGTCCTGGTAGACGGTGGCGATGCCGCGGTCCAGGGCCTGCCGCGGGGAGGTGTGCTGGACGGGCACGCCCTCGATGGCGTAGGTGCCGGAGTCGTGGGGGTGCAGGCCGGCGATGATCTTGATGAGGGTGGACTTGCCGGCGCCGTTGTCGCCGAGCACGCAGGTGATCTGGCCGGCGTGCACCTCCAGGGAGACCTCGCGCAGGGCGAGGACGTTGCCGTAGGACTTGCTCACCGCGGTCAGCTCCACCAGGGGGCCGGCCGGGGGCACGAGTTCGGGGGTCGTGGTCATCGGGGTGCCGGGGTTCTCCGTCGTCATCGGGCCGCCTCCGCACGCCGGCGCACCCAGGCGTTGAGGAGGGCGGCGAGCAGCAGCATCGCGCCGAGGAAGAACTGGAACCAGTCGGGGTTCCACTGGGCGTAGACGATGCCCTTGCTCGCCATGCCGAAGATCAGCGCGCCGACCGCCGAGCCGATGGCGCTGCCGTAGCCGCCGGTCATCAGGCAGCCGCCGATGACGGCCGCGATGATGTAGAGGAACTCGTTGCCGACGCCCTCGCCGGACTGCACCACGTCGAAGGAGAAGAGCAGGTGCTGGCCGGAGATCCAGGCGCAGAAGGCGACCGCCATGTAAAGGCCGACCTTGGTGCGGGCCACCGGCACGCCGACCGCGCGGGCCGCCTCCGCGTTGCCGCCGGCGGCGAAGATCCAGTTGCCGGCCCGGGTCCGCAGCAGCACCCAGGTGGCGACCGCGACCAGGCCCAGCCACCACAGGATGGTCACCTGGAGGTCCACCGAGCCGATCGTCCAGTGCGAGGCGAACAGGTCGCGGCAGGTGGGGAAGCCCTGCATGTCGCCGATGGACTTGGTGGCCACGGTGCCGTCGATCGCCTTGGTCAGGCCCAGGTTGAGGCCGGTGAGCATCAGGAAGGTGCCCAGGGTGATGATGAAGCTGGGCAGCTTGGTGCGCACCAGCATGATGCCGTTGAAGGCGCCGAGCGCGAGCGTCACCAGCAGCGAGACGCCCACGCCCACCCAGGTGTTGGCGGTCATCTGGTAGCTGAACATCGAGGAGGTCAGCGCGGAGCTGGTCACCATCACGCCGGCCGACAGGTCGAACTCGCCGCCGATCATCAGCAGCGCCACGGGGACGGCCATGATGCCGATGGTGGAGGAGGCGTACAGGACCGTGCCCATGCTGGAGGCGCGCAGGAAGGAGTCGGCGACCAGCGAGAAGAAGACGAAGACCGCGATCGCGCCGACCACGGAGCCCAGTTCGGGCCGTCCCAGCAGTTTGCGGGCCGTCGAGCGGGGCGCCAGCCGCTCGTCGGCGGGGCCGGCCGGGGCACTGGCCGGGCTGCCGGCGGGGCTACTGGCCGGGGCGCTCACCGGGTGCCCCGCTGGGTGGCGGCGAGCAGCGCGCCGGCGTCCTTCTTGGTGACGATCTGCGGGCCGGTGAGCACCGGCTGGCCGCCGCCGAGCATGTCGCCGTTGTAGCGGTAGAGCCACAGCAGGTCGATCGCCTCGTAGCCCTGCAGGTAGGGCTGCTGGTCGACGGCGAAGCCAATGGTGCCGGCCTTCAGGGCGGTGGCGACCTGCGCGTTGAGGTCGAAGGTGTCGACCTCGGCCTTGGAGCCCGCCTGCTGCTTGGCCTTGGCGGCGGCGTCGGCGAAGGGGGCGCCCAGGGTGACCACGGAGTCGATCGAGGGGTCGGCCTGGAGCTTGGCCTCGATGGCGGACTGCACGTCGGGCATGTTGGTGCCGTCCACGTAGAGCTTGTCCATCCGGCCGTGGAAGTGCGCCTTGGCGCCGTCGCAGCGCTGCTCCAGGCCGACGTTGCCCTGCTCGTGCAGGACGCACAGGGCGTGCTTGCGGCCGCGGGCGTCGAGTTCGTCGCCGACGGCGTTGCCGGCCACCGTCTCGTCCTGGCCGATGTGGGTGAGGGCGCCGAACTGCTTGGACTGCTCGGCGCCGGAGTTGACGGTGATCACGGGGATGCCGGCCCGCTCCGCCTTGGCGACGACGGCCTTCATCGCCTCCGGCTTGGCGAGGGTGACCACCAGGCCGTCCACGTGCTGGTCGATGGCGGCCTGCACCAGCTGGGCCTGCTGGTCGCCCTGGTCGCTGCTGGAGTAGAGGAACTTGATGTTGTCCTTGGCGGCGGCCTGCTTGGCGCCGCTCTGCACGATGTCCCAGAAGGTGTCGCCGGCCGCGGAGTGGGTCACCATGGCGAAGGTCCAGCGCGGGGTGTTCACGGCGGAGTGGTTCGCCGCGAGCCGCTTCGCCCGGTCCTCGGCCCGCTTGCCGCCGGTGGCGCTGCAGCCGGCCAGGCCCGCCACCGCCAGCGCGGCCGCGAGCGCCAGTCCCAGCGCCCGCCGGCCCCCGCCGTGCCGTCGCGGTCCGCCCCTGGTTCCCGCCCTTGCCTTGGCCACGTGACCCTGCCTTTCCCTGCGTCGATGGTGCAGCCGTGATGGGTGTGCGGTGCAGTGTTGCGAGTGACCCTCCCGGCGCCGCCGAGCATCCGTCAAGGGGTCCGGCACCCCTGGCGGACCGACCGGGAACGCGCCGCCCGCGCGGTGGGCGCCGCCGCACCCGGACGGTGCGGCCGTGCCCCCGCCCTCCCGGGCCGCGTCCACGGACCTGCGGGTTCTCAAGTGGGCGGCGATGTCCGGGGCGTTGTAGAGTGCGCGTTCTGTTGCGGACGTGTCCTTGGGGGGACCGATGAGGGTTCGGGGTGGGGCGGCGCGTGCCGGCCGGCCGCTGGGTGCCGCGGTGGCCGCGGCCGCCGTACTTGTGACGCTCGCGGGGTGCGGTGCCAAGGGGGGCGCCGCGCGCGGGGACGTCCACGCGGCGCACACGACGGCCGCCGCGGCGCCGAGCACGCCGGCCGGCACCGCGGCGCCCTCGGAGCGGCCCGGGGGCTACGACCCGGCGCGGAACGCGTCGGCCGACATCGCCGCCGCCCGGCGCGCCGCCGCGGCCGACGGCCGCCCCGTGCTGATCGACTTCGGGGCCGACTGGTGCCCTGACTGCGTGGTCCTGGGCCGCACGTTCACCCGGCCGGCCACCGCGAAGCTGGTGGACCACTACCACGTGGTCCGTGTGGATGTCGGCCGGTTCGACCACAACCTCGACATCGCGGGGCGCTACCTCGACCTGCAGACCAGCGGCATCCCCGCCCTCGTCGTCCTCGACGCGAAGGGCACGGTGCGGACCACCACCGACCAGGGCCAGTTCGCCGACGCCCGCTCCATGCCGGAGTCCCAGGTCGACCTGTTCCTCAAGAAATGGGCCTGAGCGGCGCGTCGGCCCGGCGTCCGCGATGGCACGCGGCGGCCGCCGGGGTGTTGGCGGCGCTGGTGCTCACGGCGGGCTGCGGGCAGGGCCAACGGCCGCGCACGCACGGCTCGTTCACCGCGGGCGGGGTGAATGTCGCGGTGACGCTGGAGCGCTCGGGAGCGCACACGGTCGCCGTCAGCGCGACACTGCGGCCGCAGCGGGCCGGCTTCCACGTCTACAGCCTCACCCTGCCCGACGCCGGGGTGGACGGCCTGGGCATCCCCACCCGGCTGTCGGTCGGAGGACCGCTCACCGCAGAGGGCCCCGTGACCGCCTCGGCCCGCCCGCACGGCCTGCACATGGCCGACCTGGACGTGACCCTGCCCGTCTACCCCGACGGCCCGGTCACCCTGCGTCTGACGGCGCGCCTGTCCGGCAAGGGCGCCGCCGAGGCTCCCGTCCGGCTCGGGTACGGCGCCTGCTCGGCCACCCAGGGCTGCCTGATGCCGGTACGGGACCGGGTGCTGGCGGTGGACGTCCCGGGGTGAACCCGGGCGCGGGGTGAACCCGGGGCCGCCCCCCGTAAGCAGCCCGGTGGGCGGGTGCGTCGGTGGAGGGTGGGCTCCGAGGCGCCGGGGGTGCGGCGGTGGTCACTCCAGCGGTTTCAGGCCGGCCGCTGTGAGGAGATAGGCCACTGCGACGTCGGTGGGCGGGAGTTCGGCGAGGTGGACCAGGGCCGCGCCGGCGGCCGAGGGGGTGAGCAACTCGCCCAGGCCCGCGATGTATTCGAGCACGGGGACCCCCTCACGGGCCGCGTACGCGCGTACGGCCGGGCGGCCGAGGTCGGTGAGCGGGGTGAGTTCGGGGAGCACGGCGGTGAAGGTGACGCCGAGCCCGGCCCGCTCGGCCTCGCCCCGCGCGTAGCCGGTCAGGAAGCGCTGCGTGGCCTTGGCCCCGGCGTACCCGCCGCTGAGCGGGGAGCCGGCCAGGGCCGCGCCACTGCTGATGACGACCACCCGGCTGCCGGGCCGCAACGGCCGCAGCAGTGCCTCGCGCACCCAGTGGAAGGCCATCCGTACATCGGTCTCCCAGGCCGCGGAGAAGGTCTCCCAGGTCTGGTGCTGCAGCGGGCGCATCAGCGGGCTCGCCCCGGCGGCCAGCACCAGCAGGTCGGGGTCGTAGCGGTCGAGCAGGCTGCCCGCAGCCGCGGCGTCCCGGGCGTCCGCCCGCTCGACGGTGACGGAACCCCCACCCGTGGCGTCCGCCGCCGCACCGCGGGAACCCGGAACGGCCTCCCCGTCGGCCCCCGGCACGCCACGGAAATCCCCGGCACCCTCTGCGCCCGCCAGCGCCCCGCCGTACTCTCCCGTGCCGTCGGAGGGCCCGGCACCCTCCGCACCCGTCAACGCCTCGCCGATCCCCCGTCGATGCTCCGCACTCTCGTGGGAAACCGCGGCAGCGCCCGCATGGGCCCCCGCCGTCCCCTCGCCGTACTCCCCCGCACCGCCGGAGGGCCCGGCACCCTCCCCACCCGCATCCGCCGACGGCCCGCCGTAGCCCGCCGCACCACGGGACAGCCCGACGCCCGCGCCCGCCGGCGCGCCGCCGTACTCCGCTGTGCCGCGCGAGATCGCGACGACCTCCGCACCAGCGGCTGCGAGTGCCTCGGCGATTCCGCGGCCCAGGCCGCGGCTCGCGCCCACCACCATCGCGGTGCGGCCCGCCAGGCCGCTTCGGCCCGCCTGCCCCGGCGCCGGGGCCGCCGCCGCGCGGGCCGCGTCGGCGGCACCACCCGTAGCTCCCGTACCGTTCGCGGCGTTCTCGCGTGGCATCTCGTGTCCTCTCGGTCGGCTTGCTCGTTCTCCCGCCCGCCGCTTCCCTGGCGCGCGGGACCCTGCGGTGGTGGAGACACGGCGGAACGGCGGAATCGGTCGCCCGGTGGGCGCCCGGTTTCCGGCCCGGCCGGTGTCCGTACGGCCGAGGGCGAGGCACGGGTTCGCCGGCATTCGCTGGAGTTCGCCGGAGTCCGCCGGAATCCGTCGGAGAGGGAAGGGTGACGCACGGATGGTCGCGGCAGCGGGGGATCTGATCGAGCGGGCGCGGGCCGGGGACGGCGAGGCGTTCCGGGAGCTGACCGAGCCGCACCGCAGGGAGCTGCAGGTGCACTGCTATCGCATGCTCGGCTCGCTCCAGGACGCCGAGGACGCGCTCCAGGACACCCTGCTGTCGGCGTGGCAGGGGCTCGGCGGCTTCGAGGGGCGCGCCTCGCTCCGCACCTGGCTGTACCGGATCGCCACCTCCCGGTGCCTGAACGCGCTGCGGGCGGCCCGCCGCCGTCCGGCCAAGGAGTGGAGCGTGCCGCAGGTCGAGCCGCCCGAGCCGAGCCGGCTGGGCGAGGTGGTGTGGCTGGAGCCGTACCCGGACGCGCTGCTGGAGGCGGGGCCGCTCGGCCCGGAGGCGCGCTACGAGCAGACCGAGGCGGTCTCGCTCGCCTTCGTGACGGCGCTGCAACTGCTGCCGCCGCGCCAGCTCGCGGTGCTGATCCTGCGCGACGTGCTCGGCTACCGGGCGAGCGAGGTGGCCGACATGCTCGGCAGCACCGTGGAGTCGGTCAGCAGCGCGCTCAAGCGGGCCCGTTCCGGTCTGGAGCGTCGTCTGGACCCCGAGGCGGCGTCGCAGGCGCCCCCGGCGGCGGGCTCGCGGCAGGAGCAGGCGCTGGTGGAGCGCTTCGTGCGGGCGTACGGCTCGGGCGACGTCCCCGCGCTGGTGGCCCTGCTCACCGAGGACGTCCTGGTGTCGATGCCGCCGATCCCGCTGGAGTACCGGGGCCGGCCGGCCGCCGGCCGCTTCTACACCGAACTGGTCCGCGCCGACCGGGAGTACGCCTTCGTGCCGACCCGTGCCAACGGCCAGCCCGCCCTGGCGGTCTACCTGCGCGGGCCGGAGGGCCGCCGCCACTCCAGCGGGCTGCTGGTGCTCACCCTGCGCGGGCAGCGCGTCAGCGCGGTCACCCGCTTCGAGAACGCCGTGCTGCCCTGGTTCGGGATGCCCCGCACCCTGCCGTGACCGCACGGCACGGCAGGACACGGCGCCGGCCCCGTTGTCGGTGCCCGGCGCTAGCGTGGGACCGACGCCGGCAGTCGTGCCGGCGGCGGCGCGCGAGCAGGAGGGCAGCATGACGACACTGGCGGACCGGCCGAACACCGCGCTCCTCGTCATCGACGTGCAGAACGACGTGGTGCGGGGCGCGCACGAGCGGGACGCGGTGGTGGCCGCCATCGCGGGCCTGGTGGAGCGGGCCCGCGCCGAGGGTGCCCCCGTGGTGTGGGTGCAGGACCACGGCGAGGAGCGGGCGCAGGGCTCGCCGGGCTGGCAGATCGTGCCCGAACTGGCGCCCGCCGAGGGCGAGCCGCGCATCGCCAAGGAGTACGGCGACTCCTTCGAGGACACCGACCTGGAGCAGGTGCTGGCGGGTCTGCGGGTGGGCCGGCTGGTGGTGGCGGGCGCGCAGACCGACATGTGCGTCCGCTCCACCCTGCACGGCGCCCTCACCCGCGGCTACGACGCGCTGCTGGTCGGCGACGCCCACACCACCGAGGACCTCACCGAGTGGGGTGCCCCGCCGCCGGCCCAGGTGATCGCCCACACCAACCTGTACTGGAAGTTCCAGTCCGCGCCGGGCCGTACGGCGGGCACGGTGCCGGCCGCCGAGGTGGACTTCCGGCAGAAGGTCTGACGGTCCGCCTGCTTCCCCCGCTACAGCCCCCACGCGCGGCGGAGTTCCGCGAGGAAGTCGTGGAAGCCGGGGAAGGTCTTCTTCACGCAGCCGGGGTCGTCGAGGGTGGTGCCGGGGGTGCGCAGGCCGGCCACCGAGAAGCTCATGGCGATGCGGTGGTCGGAGTGGCAGGCGATCTCGACGGGCCGGGGGGTGCCGGGCCGGATCTCGATCCAGTCCCGGCCGGTGGCCACGTTGATGCCCTGGACGCGCAGGTTGGCGGCGCAGGCGTCGAGCCGGTCGCACTCCTTGACGCGGGTGTTGTAGACGTCCTCGATGCGCACCGGCCCGTCGGCGAAGGGCGCGATGGCCGCCAGGGTGGGCATGGTGTCGGAGATGTCCCGCATGTTGGCCGTGACCCCGGACAGCCGCCCGGTGCCGGTGACGGTGGTGCCCTCCGTGGTGGTCTCCACCTTCGCACCCATCCGGGCCAGCACGTCCACGAAGCGCAGGTCGCCCTGGAGAGCGCCGGTGCCAAGGCCCGGGACGGTGGCGCTGCGGCCGGTGAGCGCGGCGGCGGCGAAGACGTAGGAGGCGGTGGAGGCGTCGGGCTCGACCGGGTAGTCGCGTGCCCGGTAGGTGCCGGGCGGCACCGTGAAGGTGTCGCCGTCCCGCACGGCGTCGATGCCGAAGCTGCGCATCATCGCCAGGGTGATCTCGACGTAGGGCGCCGAGACCAGGCCCGTCACGCGGATGCGCAGGCCCTCGGCGGTGAGCGGGGCGACGAGCAGCAGCGCGGTGAGGAACTGCGAGGACAGGCCCGAATCCAGCTCGATGGCGCCGCCCTTGATGCCGCGGGCCTCGATCCGCAGCGGCAGCCTGCCCTCCTCGCCCTCGTGCACCAGGTCGACGCCGAGGTCGCGCAGCGCCGCGGTGAGCGGGCCGACCGGGCGGCGGCGCATCTGCGCGGAGGCGTCGAAGCGGAAGCTGCCGTGGCCGGCCGCGGCGAGCGCGGGCAGGAAGCGGGCGGCGGTGGCGCCGTCGCGGGTGTAGACGTCCGCGGACGGCACGGCGGGGCCGGCCGGGCGGCCGGTGATCCGCCAGTCGGGCCCGGAGCGGTCCACGCCGTAGCCGAGTGCGGTCAGGGCCTCGGCGAAGCCGTCGGTGTCGTCGGAGACCAGCGGCCGGCGCAGCACGCTCACGCCGTCGGCGGCGGCCGCGAGGAACAGCGCGCGGGCGGTCACGGACTTCGAGCCGGGCACGGCAAGGACGGTCACGGCGGTCTCCTCCTCCAGGCGCAGGGGGGACTCCCGCCCCGGCTCCGGATTCTACGGCCCCGCCCCGGACCCTCCCGCTGAGCCCGATGGGGCCCCGGCTCAGGCGGTGTCGGCGAGCCGGTCCAGGAGTTCGGTGATGCGCTTGGTGACGGTGGCCCGGTCGCCGTCGGTCAGCGCCGAGCCCATGCCGACGGCCACCGCGCCGGCCGCGACCCAGCCGGGGGCCTCGCTGACCGTGATGCCGCCGATGGGCAGCAGCGCGGCCTGCGGGATGATCGCCCGTACGTCGCCCACCCACTCGGGGGTGTAGGCGGTGGCCGGGTAGAGGGTCAGCGCGTCGGCGCCGAGTTCCATGGCGCGCACCGCCTCGGTGGGGGTGGCGACGCCGGGGAAGACGGGGATGCCGTAGCGGTGGCCTGCGTGCAGGACCCGCTCGTCGAGGTTGGGCGAGAGCAGGAAGCGGGCGCCCGCCTCGATGGCCATCCGCGCGGAGACCTCGTCCAGCACCGTGCCGGCGCCGATCACCGCGTCGTCGCCGACCTCGCGCACCAGGGTGGTGACGGCTTCGAGGGCGTAGGGCGTGGTGAGGGAGATCTCCAGGGTGGTCAGCCCGGCCGACAGCAGGGTGTCGGCGGTGGCGGCGGCCTGGTCGTAACTCCTGCTGCGGATGGTGGCGAATACCCGCTGGGCCAGTGCGGCCCGGGTGATCTCCCAGCGGTACACGGTGGTGGGCCCACCTTCCTTGCCGGTGCCGCGCGGGTGCGGGCGGCACTGCCGGATGCACGTGGTCCGACGCTACCGGCCGGCCGGGGCTCCCATGCCCCGGCCGGAAGCAGCTGTCACCGCACCGTGACATGAGAGGAGCATGAGACCCCAGGGGTGGCCCGTCATCCCCTGTGGCCCGGCCCGGCCGGCACCCGGCGACCGCCGCCCGGCCGTCACCCCACGTGGGTGGAGAACAACCCGCCCGTGGGACCCTGCTTGTCGCCGCCCTGGGCCTTCTTCAGCGCGTTGGCCAGGCCCTCGATCGTCATGGACTGCAGGATCACCTGGCCGTCGCCCTCCAGCGTGGCCAGCGACAGGCCCTCGCCGCCGAAGACGGCGTTCATGATGCCCTGGCGGTTCAGGCCGCCGATGCGCTGCACCCCGTAGCGGATGCCGTCCTCGAAGGCGACGATGCAGCCGGTGTCGACCTCGATGCGGCCGCCGAAGTCCGCCGGGTTGAGGTCGATGAAGTTGCCCGAGCCGGCGATGATCACGGTGCCGGTGCCGGTGAACTTCTCCAGGATGAAGCCCTCGCCGCCGCTCATGCCCTGCCGGCCGCCGGCGAAGGCGATGCCGAACTGCACGGTCTCCTCGGCCGCGACGAAGGCGTCCTTCTCGGCGAACCAGGCCCGCGAGCCGTTCAGCTCCAGGGCGCGCATCTCGCCGGGCAGCACCCCGGCGAAGCCCACGGTGCCCTCGCCGCCGGCCGCGGTGAAGTACTGGAAGGCGAGCGACTCGCCGGCCAGGACGCGCTGGCCGACCTGCATCGCGGTGCCCATCGCCTGGCGCAGCAGGCCGCCCATGCCGCCGCCCGCGCCCGGGCCCGCGCCGCCGGCCGGCCGGCTGCCGGGGCCGCCGAGCCGGGTCTCCATCGAGACGTTGGCGGTCTTGAAGAGGAACTTGCCCGCCTCGCAGTACACGGTCTGACCGGGCCGGAGGGTGCACACGGCCATCTGCATGGCGTTGCCGACGATCTGCTGCTGGAGGGTCACGGGAGGGCTCCTCGGCGTTGCGGTCACACTGCGGGGCGGTGCGCGGGGCACCGAGCCGTCAACGTACCGCGCGGGCGATTCGGTTCCGCACCGGGTCCGAGCCGCCATGGTCCGCGTCGCCGCGGGTCTGGGCCGGCAGCCGCACCGGGAGCTCGCCGCCGGTGTCCAGGAAGTGGCCCAGCGGCAGGGTGGCCGCGCCCACGGTGACCGCGTCGGCGCCGAGCCGGCCGAGTTCGATGGAGGTCTGCGCGCCGGGGTGGCGCAGCGCGTAGGCGGCGGCGAACTCGCGGACGGCCGGCAGCAGCCGCGGGCCGAGCAGCAGCCCGGCCCAGCCGCCGATGACGATCCGCTGCGGGTTGAAGAGGTTGATCAGGTCGGCGATGCCGGCGCCGAGGTATTCGGCGGCCTCGGTGAGCAGCGCGCCGGCGTGCGGGTCGTGGTCGGCGGCGGCGAGCATCGCGGCCAGCGCGCTCTCCTCGCTGACCCCGTCCGGCCGCCCCGGCCAGCGGCCGAGCAGCGCCTCGGCGCCGACGTACGCCTCCAGGCAGCCGCGCGAGCCGCAGCGGCAGGTGCGCCCGCCGACCCGCAGCGTGGTGTGCCCCCACTCCCCCGCGCTGCTGCTGGCGCCGTGGTACGGGCGGCCGTCGGCGACCACCGCAGCGCCGACGCCGGAGCCGATCAGGGCGATCACCACGTTGCCGGAGCCGCGGCCGCCGCCGAACCACATCTCGGCCTGGCCGAGGGTCTTGGCACCGTTGTCGATGTAGAGCGGAAGAGCGGTGCCGGCCCGCAGCAGCCGGCCGAGCGGGACGGCCTCCCAGTCGATGGTCTGGCCGTGCACGACGATGCCGTCGCCGTCGCCGGGGGCGCGGTCGCCCTGCTCCACGATGCCGGGCACGCCGATGCCGACGCCGAGCACCTCGCGGTCGTCGACACCCGCCTCGCGGACCACGGTGCCGATGCCCTCCAGGGCGAGCCGCACCACGTGGTCCACGTCGTGGCCGCCGTCGCTCAGCGGCAGGTCGGCCGAGGCCCGCTCGGTCAGGGCGAGGTCGAACAGCTCGACCCGGACCCGGGTCTCGCCGACGTCCACGCCGACCACGTACCCGTAGCCGGCGGCGACTTGGAGCAGGATGCGCGGGCGGCCGCCGTCGGACTCGACGGCGCCGGCCTCCTCGACCATTCCGTCGGCGATGAGCTCGCCGACGACGTTGCTGATCGACCCGGCGCTCAGGCCGGTGTCGCGGCCCAACTCCTGCCGGCTGAGGGGGCCTTCGAAGTACAGGTGGCGCAGGAGCGATGCCCGGTTGCCGCGGCGCAGGTCACGCACCGTGCGCTTGACCCGCTCAGCCATCCTTGCTCCCTCCTGGACCGTCCGGCGTGAATCTATCGCTGCACAGGGTCTTGACGCCACCTTTTCTCACAAGTTAAATCACGGCCTGAATTAAGGCACAGGCGCTGTTCACTTCCTGAAGCGATCTCCCCACCCCTGAGAGGGAACCATGCGCACCAACAGAGTCTTCGCGGCCACCGCCCTCGTGGCCGCGCTCGGCCTCACCGCGACCGCGTGCGGTGGCGGCTCCAATGACAGCGGCGGCAGCAAGAGCGGCGGCAGCACCAAGGGCGTCACGCTCACGTACTGGGCGAGCAACCAGGGCACCAGCCTGGACAACGACAAGCAGGTGCTCACCCCCGAGCTGAAGAAGTTCGAGCAGCAGACCGGCATCCACGTCAAGCTGGAGGTCATCGGCTGGGCGGACCTGCTCAACCGGATCCTGGCCGCCACCACCTCCGGCCAGGGCCCCGACGTGCTCAACATCGGCAACACCTGGTCCGCCTCCCTCCAGGCGACCGGCGCCCTGCTGCCCTTCGACAGCAGCAACTTCGCCGCCATCGGCGGCAAGGACCGCTTCGCCCCCTCCGCGATAGCCTCGGCCGGCGCTGCCGGCCAGGACCCCGCCGCGGTGCCGCTGTACTCGATGGCGTACGGGCTCTACTACAACAAGAAGATGTTCGCCGACGCCGGCCTGAAGCCGCCGACGACGTGGGCCGAACTCGACACCGACGCCAAGAAGTTGACCACCGGCGGCCACTACGGCATCGCGGTGGAGGGCTCCAACGGCTCGGAGAACATCCACCACGTCTTCGTGCTCGCCAAGCAGCGCGGCTCGAACTGGTTCGACTCCTCCGGCAAGCCGACCTTCACCACCGACGCGAACGTCGCAGCGGTCAAGCAGTACGTCGACTTCATCGCGGACGGCGAGGCCGCCAAGGGCGACGCGGAGTACGCGCAGAACCAGACCATCACCGACTTCGCCACCGGCAAGGCCGCGATGATGATGTGGCAGTCGGCGGCGACCTCCATCAAGGCGCACGGCATGACGCCCGACCAGTACGGCGTGGTGCCGGTGCCGACGCAGACCGCGGGCGCGACCGGCGACGCCGGCGTCACCTCGATGGTGGCCGGTATCAACCTGTCGGTGTTCAAGAGCACCAAGAACAAGGACGCCGCGCTGAAGTTCGTCAAGTTCATGACGAGCACGCCGGAGCAGAAGATCCTCAACGCCGCCTACGGCTCGATCCCGCCGGTCACCGAGGCGCAGAACGACCCGGCCTTCCAGACGCCCGACCTGAAGGTGCTCGCCTCGGTGCTGGGCAAGTCGGCCGCCCCGCTGCCGCAGGTGCCCAACGAGAGCCAGTTCGAGACCCTGGTCGGCACCGCGGTCAAGGACCTGTTCGCCGACGCCGCGGCGGGCAAGTCCGTCACCGACGCATCCGTCAAGGCCGCGCTGCAGAAGGCGCAGTCGCAGATGCCTCCGTCCTAGGGATCGGCCCTCCTCCATGACCGCCACCGCCCCTCCCCGGAGCGCCTCCGAGGCCGGTCCCGACAGCGGCAAGTCCGCTGGCCGGGGCCGGCTCCGGCCGCGCATCCCGCAGCGGCTGCGCAACATCGCCCTGCCCTACCTGCTGCTGCTGCCCGCCCTCGCCCTCGAGCTGCTGATCCACATCGTGCCGATGGTCTTCGGCATCCTGATCAGCTTCAAGAGCCTGACGCTCTTCTACATCCGGCACTGGAGCAGCGCCCCCTGGGCCGGCTTCGACAACTACAAGATCGCCGTCAAGATCCACCAGCCGATCGGCCAGGCGCTGCTGCACTCGTTCTGGGTGACCATCGCCTTCACCGTGCTGTCGGTGGGCCTGTCCTGGCTGATCGGCACCGCGGCCGCGATCCTGATGCAGGACACCTTCCGCGGCCGCGCGCTGCTGCGTGCCATCTTCCTGGTGCCGTACGCGCTGCCGGTCTACGCCGCGGTGATCACCTGGACGTTCATGTTCCAGCAGAACACCGGCCTGGTGAACCACGTGCTGCACGACCAGTTGCACGTCACCTCCGACAAGCCGTTCTGGCTGATCGGCGGCAACAGCTTCTGGGCCCTGGTGATCGTCTCGGTCTGGAAGTCCTGGCCGTTCGCGTTCCTGGCGCTGATGGCCGGCCTGCAGAACATCCCGCGCGAGCTGTACGAGGCCGCGGCGATGGACGGCGCCGGTGTCTGGCAGCAGATCAGGAAGATCACCATGCCGTCGCTGCGGCCGGTGAACCAGGTGCTCGTCCTGGTGCTCTTCCTGTGGACGTTCAACGACTTCAACACGCCGTACGTGATGTTCGGCCAGTCCGCCCCGCACCAGGCGGACCTGATCTCGATCCACATCTACCAGTCGTCGTTCATCACCTGGAACTTCGGTTCCGGCTCGGCGATGTCCGTGCTCCTGCTGCTCTTCCTGCTGCTGGTCACGGCGGTCTACCTGCTCATCACCTCCCGGAGGCGAGGCGACGCCGATGCCTAGGATCCCCGCGCAGCCGTCGCCGATGGCCCAGCCGAGGTCGTTCGTCTGGACCCGCCGGGTCGTGCTGACCCTGCTGCTGATCTTCGTGCTGGTCCCCGTCTACGTGATGCTCAGCTCGTCGCTGAAGAACCTGCAGGACGTGCAGGGTTCCTTCCGGTGGATCCCCAGCGGGCTGACCGTCAAGCCGTACGTGGACATCTGGAAGACCATCCCGCTCGCGCACTACTTCATGAACTCGCTGATCGTGTCGGTGAGCGCGACGCTGTTCTCGGTGGCGGTGGCGATCTTCGCCTCCTACGGCGTGAGCCGCTACCGCTTCCCCGGCCGGCGCCTGTTCACCGTCACGGTGCTGTCCACGCAGATGTTCCCCGGCATCCTGTTCCTGCTGCCGCTGTACCTGATCTTCGTCAACATCGGGAACTCCACCGGCATCACGCTCAACGGCAGCCGGCTCGGACTGATCATCACCTATCTCACCTTCTCGCTGCCGTTCTCGATCTGGATGCTCGTCGGGTACTTCGACTCCATCCCGCGGGACCTGGACGAGGCGGCGAAGGTCGACGGCTGCGGCCCGATGGGCGCCCTGTTCCGGGTGGTCGTGCCGGCCGCGGTGCCGGGCATCGTCGCGGTGTGCGTCTACGCCTTCATGACCGCCTGGGGCGAGGTGCTCTTCGCCTCGGTCATGACGAACGAGTCCACCCGCACGCTCGCTGTCGGCCTGCGCGAGTACGCCACCCAGAACGACGTGTACTGGAACCAGGTCATGGCCGCCTCCCTCGTGGTGAGCGTGCCGGTGGTCGCCGGATTCCTGCTTCTTCAGCGTTACTTGGTCGCCGGGCTCACCGCCGGCGCCGTCAAGTGACCCCACCGAAAGGTAACTTGTGAACGACCTGAGCGCTCTTCCCGCGGATTTCGTCTGGGGCGCGGCCACCGCCGCCTACCAGATCGAGGGCGCGGTGGACGAGGACGGCCGGGCCCCGTCCATCTGGGACACCTTCTCCCACACCCCCGGCAAGGTCGCGGGCGGCGACACCGGCGACGTCGCCTGCGACCACTACCACCGCTGGCAGGAGGACCTGGGGCTGATGAAGACCCTGGGCCTGGACGCCTACCGCTTCTCCATCGCCTGGCCGCGGATCATTCCCGAGGGCGCGGGCCCGGTGAACCCGGCCGGGCTGGCCTTCTACGACCGGCTGGTCGACGCGCTGCTGGAGGCGGGCATCACGCCCAACGCCACGCTCTACCACTGGGACCTGCCGCAGGCGCAGCAGGACCGCGGCGGCTGGCCCGAGCGGGAGACCGCCGAGCGGTTCGGCGAGTACGCGGCCGTGGTGGCCGGCGCGCTGGGCGACCGGGTCAAGGACTGGGCCACCCTCAACGAGCCGCTGTGCTCGGCCTGGATCGGCCACCTGGAGGGCACCATGGCCCCCGGGTGGACCGACCTGACCGCGGCGGTGCGCGCCTCGTACCACCTGCACGTCGGGCACGGCCTGGCGGTGCAGGCGCTGCGGGCGGCCCACTCCGACCTGCGGATCGGCATCGTCAACAACCTCAGCCCGTGCGAGCCGGCCACCGACCGGGAGGCCGACATCGCGGCCGCCCGCCGGGCCGACGGGCACACCAACCGCTGGTGGCTGGACCCGATCTTCGGGCGCGGCTACCCGCAGGACATGGTGGAGCTGTACGGCGTCGAAATGCCGGTCAAGGACGGCGACTTGGAGTCCATCGCGGCCCCGCTGGACTGGGTCGGGCTGAACTACTACTTCCGCCAGGTCATCACCGACGACCCCAACGGCCCGGCCCCGTACGCCAAGATGGCCTACCTGCCGGGTGTGCGGCGCACCGCCATGGACTGGGAGGTCAACGCCGACGGCCTCGAGCAGCTGCTGGTGCGGCTGTCCGAGGAGTACGGCGCCCAGCGCATCCTGGTCACCGAGAACGGCTCCGCGTACCACGACGTGGTGGGCGCGGACGGCCAGGTGGACGACCCGGAGCGGGTGCAGTACCTGGAGGAGCACCTGGCCGCCTGCGCCCGCGCGGTCAAGCGCGGTGTGCCGCTGGCCGGTTACTACGCCTGGTCGCTGCTGGACAACTTCGAGTGGGCGTACGGCTACGACAAGCGGTTCGGCCTGGTGCACGTGGACTACACCACGCAGGCGCGGACCGTGAAGGGCAGCGGGCGGCGCTACGCGGACCTGATCGCCGCGCACCGCCGCAGGGCGCGGCGCGCGGCCTGACGGCTGCTCGCCTCTCGGCCGCACGGGTGCTCGACTGCTCGCGCGGCCGGGGCGGTCGACACACCTCGCCCGCGCGGCTCGTGTGCCGCTGCCTCACCGGCTGTACCGCGTCACCGCTTCGTCTCAGTACCGTTTCACCGCTTCACCGTGGACTCCCGCCGGCCGGCCGTTCGATGAGCCTGCCGGCGGGACTTTTTGCCACGGGGGTGCCGTTCTCGGCGACCAGCTGCCCGCGCAGGTAGGTGGCGGTGACCACGCCGGTGAGGGTGCGGCCGGCGTAGGCGGTGACGGGGTTGCGGTGGTGCAGCCGCGCGGGGTCCACCGTGAAGGAGGCGTCGGGGTCGAGCACGGCGAAGTCGGCGTCGCGGCCCGGGGCGATGGCGCCCTTGGCGCCGAGTCCGGCCAGGGCGGCGGGCCCCGCCGACATCCAGCGCGCGACGTCGGCCAGGGTGCGGCCGCGCCGCCGGGCCTCGGTCCACACCGCGGGCAGGCCGAGTTGGAGCGAGGAGATGCCGCCCCAGGCGGCGGCGAAGTCGCCGGTGTCCTTGTGCTTGAGGTCGATCGTGGAGGGCGAGTGGTCGGAGACCACGGCGTCGATGGCGCCGTCGGCGAGCGCCTGCCACAGGGCGTCGCGGTTCGCGGTTCCGCGGATCGGCGGGCAGCACTTGAACTCCGTCGCCCCGTCCGGGACTTCCTCCGCGGTCAGGGTGAGGAAGTGCGGACAGGTCTCCACGGTGACGCGTACCCCGTCCCGGCGGGCCTCGGCGATCAGCGGCAGCGCGGAGGCGGCGGACAGGTGCAGCACGTGCACGCGGGCGTCGCGCTCGGCGGCCAGCTCCAGCAGGCCGGCGATGGCCCGCTCCTCCGCGGCCGGTGGGCGCGAGGCCAGGAAGTCGGCGTAGTGCGGGCCGCTGTGCTGGGGTGCGCCGTCGATGAGGTGGGGGTCCTCGGCGTGCACGATCAGCAGGCCGTCGAACCGGGCGAGTTCGTCCATGGCGGCGGCCAGGCCCGCGCGGTCCAGCGGCGGGAACTCGTCCACGCCCGAGGGCAGCAGGAAGCATTTGAAGCCGAACACCCCGGCCGCGTGCAGGGGTTCGAGGTCGGCGGCGTTGCCGGGCACGGCGCCGCCCCAGAAGCCGGTGTCCACGTGCACCCGGCCGCGGGCGGCGGCGCGCTTGACGTCGAGGTGGGCCGCGGTGGTGGTCGGCGGGATGCTGTTGAGCGGCATGTCGATCAGGGTGGTGATGCCGCCTGCCGCGGCGGCCGCGGTGGCGCTGGCGAAGCCCTCCCACTCGGTGCGGCCGGGGTCGTTGACGTGCACGTGGGTGTCGACCAGGCCGGGCAGCAGCACGCGGTCGCCGAGGTCGGTCAGCCGCGCGCCCGGCGGCGGGGCCGCGTCGTGGGGCAGCACCGCGGTGATCACCTCGCCGGCGACGAGGACCGCGGCCGGCCGCTCGCCCTCGGGGGTCACCACGCGCGTCGAGCGCAGCACCTGCTCCTCCACCACGGGCCTCCGTCTCGCGCTGCGGATTTCAACGTTCTGTTGACGGACATGGTGGATATCGTGCTCCGGGGAGTCAAGAGCGGTAGGATTCCACAAAGTGAAATCCGTGTTCCATTCAGGATCGACGAGGGGACCGCAGGTGACCGCTGACCGCGCCGGGGGCGTCCAGTCGCTCGAGCGTGCCTTCGACCTGCTGGAGCGGATGGCCGACGCGGGCGGCGAGGTGGGCCTGAGCGAGCTGTCGGCGAGCAGCGGGCTGCCGCTGCCCACCATCCACCGCCTCATGCGCACCCTGGTGGCCTGCGGCTACGTCCGCCAGCAGGCCAACCGGCGGTACGCGCTCGGCCCCCGGCTGATCCGGCTCGGCGAAGGTGCCTCGCGCCTGCTGGGCACCTGGGCCCGCCCCTTCCTCGCCGAACTGGTCGACGCCACCGGCGAGACCGCGAACATGGCGATGCTCGACGGCGACGAGGTCGTCTACGTCGCCCAGGTCCCCTCCCGGCACTCCATGCGGATGTTCACCGAGGTCGGGCGGCGCGTGCTGCCGCACTCCACGGGCGTGGGCAAGGCGCTGCTCGCGGGCCTGCCGCCGCAGGAGGTGCGCGCGCTGCTGGCCCGCACCGGGATGCCGGCGGCCACCGAGCACACCATCACCGAACCGGGCGCCTTCCTCGCCGAGCTGGAGCGCATCCGCGCGCTCGGCTACGCGGTGGACGACAACGAGCAGGAGGTCGGCGTGCGCTGCCTCGCGGTCACCGTGCCCGACTCCCCCACGGCCGCGGCCATCTCCATCTCGGGCCCGGCCGGCCGGGTCACCGAGGCGGCCACGGACAAGATCGTCCCCGTCCTGCACGACGTGGCCCGCCAGCTGTCGGCGGCGCTCACGGCGTGAGGGCGGAGCCGGTCCGAGCGGTGCGGTCCACGTGGTGCGGTCCGAACGGGCCGGTGCGGGTGGTGCGGCCCGAGCGGACAACGCGGCTGACGGCTGTCCGGGCGCGACGGCTTCCTACGGCGTTCCGGCGCGCCGGCTCACGGGTGCGGCGGCACGAGGCGTTCGACGGCCTCGCGCAGCTCGTCCAGGGGCGCGGTGAGCGCGCTGATCGAGCCGAGTGCGGCGGCCACCAGGAGTAAGGAGTGGCGCACCCGCTCGCAGTCCACGAGGCCGAGCGCCCGTTCTGCGGTCTCGGCCTGTCCGGCCAGTTCTTCCAACGCGTCCTCGGCGACCGTCCGGTCCGGCGCCAGCGGCGGGTGGGCGGTGAGTTCGCGCCGCATCCGCCGCACCGCCTCCCGCAGTCCCGCCGCCGGTCCGTTTCCGGCCACCGCGCTCCGCTCGCCGTCGAGCACGTGCGACTCCCCCACCACCACGTGGCTCCCCACCCTCGTGTCGGAATCCCCCGGGCGCTTTCCGGCCATGGACCGCCCGGGGCCGATCAGTTAACGCCCCCGCGGGGCGCTCGCGCCACTCCGTCGGCGAAATTCACGCCGAATTGACCCGCAGGACCGGCGTTGGTCCGGATCGCGCGCCACACGGTCACGTCGAGCACCGCGGCCGGCTCCCGCCCCGCGGGTTCCGGGAGTTGACGGAACGTCACAAGAGCCACCGTACCGTCCGCCACGCGCACGCACATCCGCGCCCCCGCGGTGAGCGCGGCGCGCGCCACGGAGGTCACCTGCGCGGCAGTCGGAGCCTCGCAGGCGGCCTTGCCCGCGGCGGCGCCGGGCGCGAGGACGGCGAGGGTGCCGCGGTGCATCTCGACGGCGAACGTCTGGGCGTCCTGGGTCAGCCCGAAGTCCCCGCTGTAGGTGCCGGGCCGCACGGTGGGCGGGGAACTGTCCAGGGCCACCGAGTCACCCGCGGGCAGCCGTATCCCCCGGTACGCCGAGCCCGGCTGCCCGCCCGGCTCGGGCGCCCCGGTGGCGTCCCCGCCGGGGCCCGAGGGCGTCGCCCCAGGCGGTGCCGGAGTGCTCCCGACGCTTCCGGTGGACCGCGGAACGGCCCCCACGGGCGGCGCGGCCTGACTCCCGCCGGTCCCCCCGATGAACACCACCCCCGCGGTCACGGCCACCGCGGCGACGGCAACGGCCCCCACCACTCCGGCGGCCCGGCGCCGCCGCCTGGGCAGGGGCAACGGCACATGCACGTAAGGCGCCCGCGGCCACTGCGCGGGATGCCACAGGAAGCCGGGCCCGTGCGCCGGATAGGGCGGCTGCGGGGGAGCCGCGGGTATGCCGCCAAGGCCCCCCGACGGGACCGCCGGGGGCACACCAGGCGGCTCCCCGGCCCCGAACGGCGGTGCAGGGGGAGGAAGTCGGGCCCCGGTTGCGGCAGACCCGGTGGGCACCGCCTCGCCGGCCGGGAACGGCCCGGCACCGGCCGGGGGTTGACCACCCGGACCCGCGTCGGGCGCGGCTGACTCGTCCGGTACGAACGGGGCTGCGGCGGGCCGGGGTTGGGCGTCCGGCGGCTCCGGTGGGGTGAACGACCCAGCGGCGGGCGCACGTTGGGCGTCCGTGACGGCGTCGGCAGCGGACGGCTGCGGCTCGGCCAGGGCCGACACGGGGGCGGGCGGGGCCTGCTGGAGGTCCGCGGGACCCTGCGGCTCGGCCGCGTCCCCGCTGTCCGGGGCCACCTCCCGCACGGGCGGCTCCCCCACGGCAGGTGCCGAAGGGTCAACGTGCGCTGGCGGTACGGGCGTTGCCCCACCCGTAATCTCAGGCGAGCCCTGCTCGGCCGGCGCGGCACCGTAGGGCGCGGCAGCACCGGCCTCCGGCGGACGCGCAGGCAACCCGGACGGCGCTGCGGGCGGTCCGGCCGCCACCGCGGCGTGCGGCGGTACGCCACCACCCTGCGCAGGCGACACGGCGGGCTCCGTCCCATCCGGCGACGCGTGCGGCAGCATCCCGGCGCCCTGCGGGGGCGGGCCCGGCGTCGGGGGGTGCTGGGGGGGCGGGAGTGTGTGGAGGACCGCGGTCAGCAGGGGGGCCGGGAGCCAGGAGGGGAGGCGGGACTTGGGGGCCGCCTGCGTGCACATCGCGGTGATCTGGGCGAGGGAGGGCCGCAGCGCCGGGTCCTTGATGAGGCACCGGGTGACGATCTCCCGCAGCTCGCCCGGGAGTTCGTTGAGGTCGGCCTCGGCCTCGCGCACGTTCCTGCCCTCGCCGAAGGGCGGCGTGCCGATGGAGGCGTAGGCGGCGATCTCACCGAGCGCGAAGACGTCGGTGGCCGGCACCGCCGGGCGGCCGGCGGCCTGTTCGGGGGTGCGGAACGCGGCCGCCTCGTCGTACCCGTCCACGGCCGCGGGCTGCGTGAGGCCGCCCAGCCCGTACGACTTCAGCAGCGGGCCCCGCGCGGCGAGCAGGACGTGGGCGGGCCGCAGGGCACCGTGCACCAGGCCGGCGTGGTGGACGGCCTGCAGGCCCTCGGCGAGGTCCGCGACCAGGCGCAGCACGACCCCGGTGGGCAGCGGCCCGCCACCCTCGACGGCGGCCCGCAGCGTCAGGCCGGGCTGGTAGGCGGAGGCCACCCAGTAGCGCTCGCCCTCCTTGCCGCTGCCGACCACCGGGACCGTGTACGGGCTGCGGACCCGCCCGGCGGCCTGGGTGGCGTGGTGGAAGCGGGCGGCGAAGTCGGCATCGGCGGGGCCGGGCCGCAGGACGGTCAGCGCGAGCGGCTGCCCGCCGGGCCCGTACGCGAGGTAGGTGGTGCCGGCCGCGCCGGAGCCGAGCCGCGCGGTCAGCCGGTGGCCCGACACGGTCGCCGGGTCGTCGCCGGTGAGCGGTGCGAGGACCGGCCCCTTGAAGACCGGACCGGTGTGCGCTGGCCCCATCAGTCCCCGTTCCTCACCTGGCAGTCCACCCCTCCCGGGACACGGCCCGACGATACCCGAAGGCGCCACGCCGGACCGGTCCTGTTCCACTGCCGTGACACGCGCGGTATGCAGGGGGGATGACGACGAACGGCGAGGTGGCCGGTCTGCTGCTGGCGGCCGGTGGCGGACAGCGGCTCGGCGGCCGGCCGAAGGCGCTGCTGGCGTACCGGGGGCGGCCGCTGGTGGAGCACGCGGCGGCGGTGCTGCGGGCCGGCGGCTGCGGCGTGGTGCACGTGGTGCTGGGCGCGGCTGCCGACGAGGTGCGGGCGCGGGCGGAGCTGCCGGGCTGCGTCCTGGTGGACAACCCGCAGTGGGCCGAGGGCATGGGCACCTCGCTGCGGGCCGGGCTCGCCTCGCTCGCGGCGGCCGCCGGGCAGGGGCCGGGGCCCGCGGCCGCGGTGGTCGGCCTGGTCGACCAGCCGGGCGTGCCCCCGGCGGCGGTGGCGCGGGTGATCGGGGCCGCGCGGTCCGGCGACGACCTGCTCTCGGCGCTGGTGTCGGCGGCCTACGGCGGCCGGCGCGGCCACCCGGTGCTCTTCGGCGCGGCCCGCTGGGCGGGGGTGGCCGGTAGCGCGGGCGGCGACATGGGCGCGCGGGCGTACCTGCGGGAACACACCGAGCAGACCGTGCTGGTGGAGTGCGGCGACATCGGCGACCCGTCCGACATCGACACCCCGGCGGACCTGCGCCTGCTGGACGGGACCGGCGGTCCGGCCGCGGGACCGTACACGGCGCCGCCCGCGGGGCCGGACGACCGGCCCGACAACCGGCCACACGACCGGCCCGACGACCGACCCGACGACCGGCCCGGCACGGCCCCGGACGGCGACTCCGCTGCACGCCGTGCCACAAAACGTTGAACTTCCGCACTGCGAAAACTATGCTCCACCTTGCAGAAGCGAGCGTGCCCCAGGCGCGCCCAGGCACCCTGTGCCACTCGTGCCACCCGTGCCCTACGGAGGAGTGACCCGTATGTCCGCAAGCGCGCCGTCCCCGGCCGTCGTCTCCGAGGCCGCCGGGCCCGTTCCCCGCGCGGAGGAGGTGCTCACCCCCGAGGCGCTCGCGTTCCTCGCCGAGCTGCACCGCCGCTTCGCGCCCCGCCGCGCCGAACTGCTGGAGCGCAGGAAGCAGCGCCGGGCCGAGATCGCCCGCACCGCGACCCTGGACTTCCTCCCGGACACCGCGGCTGTCCGCGAGGGCGACTGGCGGGTCGCCGAGGCGCCGCCGGCGCTCCAGGACCGCCGGGTGGAGATCACCGGCCCCACCGACCGCAAGATGACCGTCAACGCCCTCAACTCCGGCGCCCGCATCTGGCTCGCCGACTTCGAGGACGCCTCCGCGCCCACCTGGGCCAACGTCGTCGGCGGCCAGATCAACCTGATCGACGCCTACGAGCGGCGGATCGACTTCACCACCCCCGAGGGCAAGTCCTACGCGCTGCGCCCGGCGCAGGAGCTGGCGACCGCGGTGGTGCGCCCGCGCGGCTGGCACCTGGACGAGCGGCACCTGACGGTGGACGGCCAGCCGGTGCCCGGCGCCCTGGTCGACTTCGGCCTGTACTTCTTCCACAACGCCCGGCGGCTGCTCGACCTCGGCAAGGGCCCCTACTTCTACCTGCCGAAGACCGAGTCGCACCTGGAAGCCCGGCTGTGGAACGAGGTGTTCGTCTTCGCGCAGGAGTACATCGGCATCCCGCGCGGCACCATCCGCGCCACCGTCCTGATCGAGACGATCACCGCCGCCTTCGAGATGGAGGAGATCCTCTACGAGCTGCGCGAGCACGCCTCCGGGCTCAACGCGGGCCGCTGGGACTACCTGTTCTCCATCGTGAAGAACTTCCGCGACGCCGGTGAGCGGTTCGTGCTGCCGGACCGCAACGCGGTGACGATGACCGCCCCCTTCATGCGCGCCTACACCGAACTGCTGGTGCGCACCTGCCACAAGCGCGGCGCGCACGCGATCGGCGGCATGGCGGCCTTCATCCCCTCACGGCGCGACCCGCAGGTGAACGAGCTGGCGTTCGAGAAGGTCAAGGCCGACAAGGACCGTGAGGCCGTCGACGGCTTCGACGGCTCCTGGGTCGCCCACCCCGATCTGGTGCCCATCGCCCAGGCGTCCTTCGACGCCGTGCTGGGCGAGCGCCCCCACCAGAAGGACCGGCTGCGCGAGGACGTCCACGTCACCGCCGCCCAGCTCCTCGACATCGCCTCGCTGGACGCCCGCCCCACCTACGAGGGGCTGCGCAACGCGGTGCAGGTCGGCATCCGTTACATCGAGGCGTGGCTGCGCGGCCAGGGGGCGGTCGCCATCTTCAACCTGATGGAGGACGCGGCCACCGCGGAGATCTCCCGCTCGCAGATCTGGCAGTGGGTGAATGCCGGGGTCGTCTTCGAGGGCGGCGAGAAGGCCACCGCCGAGCTGGTCCGCCAGGTCGCCGCCGACGAACTCCTCGCCATCCGCGACGAGGTGGGCGAGGACGCCTTCGCGGTGGGCCGCTGGACGCAGGCGCACGACCTGCTGATCCGCACCGCGCTGGACACCACGTACGTCGACTTCCTCACCCTGCCCGCCTACGAACAGCTGGAGGGCTGAACCGGCCGCCGGCAACCGGCAGTTCGAGAAGGCCCAACCGGCCCGCGGCAACCGGCGGTTCGACACCCCGACGGGAACGAACCGCCGCCGCGGGCCGGGTCGCCGACTTCGCCGCGCCCCCTGTGAGACAGTGGATCATGCCTTTGAGCATGCATGAGCTCAGAACATCGATTGCCGTCTCCGACATCCACCGGGCCGTCGCCTTTTACGAGGGCAAGCTCGGACTGCCGCTCGTCCAGACCGGCCCAAGCGCCCGGATCAGCGGCGGGAGTCGTGTCTACGCCTCCGGTGGAGGGCCCGCGCTGAACGTCTACCAGTCCACGACCGCCGGAACGACCGAGGCGACTCTGGCCGTCTGGTACGTCGACGACCTCGACCGGATCGTCGACGAACTCACAGCCGCCGGCGTCGAGTTCGTGCGCTACGACCAGTTCGAGCACGACGCGCGGGGTATCACGCCGCGGGCCGGCGGCGGACGGATCGCGTGGTTCCGGGACCCGGACGGCAACACCTTCGCCCTCGAAGCAGACATGTGAGCTTCGGAGAGCGCACGTCTTCGGTCCGCGGTGCGGGGCGAGGGCGCGCGTGAGCAGTGCGGGCCTGCTCGCTCGAAGGCCGGCGACGCGTAGGCTGAGCAGATGCCGTACCGCACGCGGCAACGGCTCGCCGCGCATTTTTCGGAGCCCTTTGCGCCCGTGGCGCTGGTCGGCTGGGCGGTGGGACTCGGGCTGATGCCGAGTCTGGCGTTACGGCTCCCGGTGGAGGATGCCGGGCCGCTGTCCGTGGGCAAGGTTTTCCTCGTGCTGCTGTTCGGCGCGGCCGGCGGAGTGATCGCCGCCACCGCGGCCTTCGTGCTGCTGTATGTGGGCGGGGCCGTGCGCCGGTTCGCCGTCGGGCACCGGCGGGTCGCCTGGATCGCGGGTACCGCGGTGGCCGCCGCCGCGGTGCTGCTTGCCGTGGGGTGCGCGGTGGCTCTGGGATGGTCGGGCGAACCGGCCGGCGGCGCCGCCCTGGTCGTGGTCAAAGCGGTGTCCGCTTGCGCGGTCGGCACCGCTTCGGGGCTGCTCTCGCTGGGGTGGACACTGGCCGGCGTCCGCGGTCGTGCCATGCGCCGCGTGACGGTGGCGCTGATTCTGTATCTCTGCGTGGCCTGTTTCCTCTTCTTCGGACACCAGCGGCCCGGCGGCACCATGGTGGTCGCCGCTCTCGTCGTGTCGTTCCTGTGGACGGCGGCGATGCGGGCCACCCCTGCCGGCCCCGCGGTGATCCTGGGCTTCCTCCTGCTGCTGACGGTGGCCGGCGTCGAGGACAGCGGTGGCGTCGACGGCACGCTGGTCCGGCTGCTGGTCCAGGCGGTGATCGCGGTCGTGATGGGGGCGGTCACCGTCCTGTTCGTCCTGCGTTTCGCGGCGTGGCACGGCCGCCTGCTGCGCTACGCGGGCGCGGCGGCGATCGTGCCGTTGGGGTACGTGGTGTTCCTGTGGTCCGACGGCCAGTTGCTGGGCGGTCCATGGGAAGTCCCGCTGTTCGCGCCGATGGTCTGGCTCGTCGTACGGGTGTGGCGGCGGATGCAGGAGGACAGCCGCTCTCTGGTGTCCTCGGCTGCGGACCTCGTCTTCGCGCTGCTGCTCGGCGGCGTTCTCGTCCTGTTCCTGGTGTGGCTGGCCAACCTGCTCGATCTGCCGGTCGCCGAGGTCAGTGCCCTGCGCGGCGCCGCGGCATCCCTGGGCGGCCTGATCGATCTGCCGTGGTGGACGTGGGCGAGCGCCGACATGCTGCTCGCGGCGGCGTTCCTGACCGCCGCGCTGGGACCGCGTCGACTCAGGCGGTTCACCGGCGCACTCGGCCGTATACGGCTGCCCGGCGCACTCGACGTGCTGCGTCGCTCGCTGTCCGTCCTGAAGATCGTCCTGCTCACGGTGGTGTTCCTCGGCCTGGCCGGCCCGCCCGCGCTGGGACCCGTACTCAGCCGGCACATACGCGCCCGCTACACCGCGGAACTCCGGCAGGAACTCGACGCGCGCGGCGAAGCCGCCCTCTACCAGGAGATAAGTCTGGGTCTCGTCCGGTCCCCGCAGGCGCTCCCCGTCCTCACGCAGATGCTGGTGGAGGTCCACGACAGCACCGGACACTCGTCCAACGAGCGGGAACCGACCCCGGCCGCACGCGATCTGGCCCATCGCATGGGGGAGTTGCAGGCCCAGACCCTGCTCCCGTTCACCTTCCGCATCGGTGCCGACGCCACGCGGCGCGCCTCCGAGCCGCCCGTCGCGGCAGCGGTGCGTGAGGCCGGAATGAACGGGACGGCCGCCGACTCCGCCGACCTCGCCGCCCGGCTCAGCCGGGAACAGGCCGAGGCCGCGGACGCGGACGCACGCGAGCACGAGACGGAACAGGCCGCCGAACACGCGGCCGCGGTCGTGACCGGCGCACTCGGCAACCTGACCTTCGGCCATGGCGTCGTCTTCGGACTCGTCCGCGAATACCTCGACGGCCTGGCCGAGTCCGGGCTGCGCAATGTGTTCCTGCTCTGGGCGGACCGGGTCCCGCAGCGGCCCTCGCCCGCGGAACCGCCCGCCGCCTCGCGAGTGGTGGAGCCCGTACCGAGCGCGCTTCGGGAAGCCGCGGACGAGCAACTGACGGAAGAGCTCCTCTCCGCCGGGATCGAGCCCGGCACCGACCCGGCGCAGGCCCGCGCCGATCGCGAATCCCCGGTGGCCTCCGCCGTCCACCTGGCCGCCCACACCCGCGGTCTCCACAACGGGACCGCCCGCTGCTCGGGTTGTGCCCACTTCATCGAGCCGGGCAGGGAAGGCGGCGAACATGGTGGCGAGGACGTGGGGGGCGTTCACGGCGAGTGACCGTGCCGGGGGCGGAGGTGGTGCCGGCCGGGGGCCGTCCCTCCCCGGCCGGCGGACATGTGGGCGCCGTTCAGGCGCCGTTCAGGCCCTCCGCACCGCTCAGGCCAGCCCTGCGATCCGGGCAAGCCTGCGGGCCTGTTCGCGGGTCCGGCGGGCGATGGCGTCCTCGTCGGCGTGGACCAGCCGGCCGTTCTCCACCACGGGCCGGCCGCCCACCAGCGACAGCGTCACCGGGGCCGCCGCACCGAACACCAGCGCGGCGACAGGGTCGGCGATGGAGGCGTGGGCGAGGCCGTCGAGCTTCCACAGCACCAGGTCGGCGAGCTTGCCCGGCTCCAGGGAGCCGACCTCGGCCGCGCGGCCGAGCACTTGGGCGCCACCGTAGGTGCCCAGCCGCAGCGCCGTACGGGCGTCCATCGCCTTCTCACCGCCGCGCAGCCGGTTGATGAGCAGCGCGTTGCGCAGCTCGGTGTGCAGTTCGCCGGACTCATTGGAGGCGGTGCCGTCCACGCCGAGGCCGACCGGCACGCCCGCGGCCAGCATGTCCGGCACCCGCGCGATCCCCGCCGCCAGGCGGGCGTTGGAGGACGGGCAGTGCGCCACGCCGGTGCCGGTGCGGGCGAAGGCGGCGATGTCGGCGTCGTTCATGTGCACGCAGTGCGCCATCCACACGTCCGCGCCGAGCCAGCCGGTGGACTCGAAGTAGTCGGTGGGGCCCATGCCGAACAGCTCGTGGCAGAACTTCTCCTCCTCCACCGTCTCGCTGCCGTGAGTGTGCAGCCGCACCCCCTTGCGGCGGGCCAACTCCGCGGCCTCCCGCATCAGTTCGGTGGAGACCGAGAACGGCGAGCAGGGCGCGACCGCGATCTGCAGCATCGAGCCGAAGGAGGGGTCGTGGTGGGTGTCCACGGCCTCCTCGGTGGCCCGCAGCGCCTCCTCGGTGCTCTCCACCGCGAAGTCCGGTGGCAGGCCGCCGTCCGAGGCGCCGCGGTCCATCGAGCCGCGGGCGGCGGTGAAGCGCACGCCGAGTTCGGCGGCGGCCCGGATCTCGGCGCCGAGCAGGTCGCCTGCGCCGCGCGGGAAGACGTAGTGGTGGTCCATCGCGGTGGTCACCCCGCCGCGGGCCATCACCGCCAGCGACCCGGAGGCGGCCGCGTGGACCATCGGCTCGTCGATGCGGGCCCAGGTCGGGTAGAGCTCGACCAGCCAGTCGAAGAGGTTGCTGTCCTGCGCCAGGCCGCGGGTGAGCCACTGGTAGAAGTGGTGGTGGGTGTTGACCAGGCCGGGGGTGGCCAGGTGCCCGGTGCCGTCGACGCGGCGGACGACGTGCTCCAGGTCCTTGGGCGCGGGGCCCGGCCCGACCGACTCGATCACCTGCCCGGCCACCACGATGTGCCCGCGCGCGTACTCGGTGCCGACCGCGTCCACCACGGCCACCGCGCAGTTCTCGATGACGGTCCTCGGAACCGCCCCACCGGCCGGTTCCCGATGCCCGCCCACGTGCTCGCCGGCCTGCTCGTTCGCTTGCTCGTTGGCTTGCTCGTCCATCTGCTCGTCCACCGGGGCTCCCCCTCAGTCCGTCGGGATCGCGGCTGTGGCGCCCTCGCGCAGCACCGTGCCCTCGATCAGGCCGTAGGGGCGGTCGGCGGCGAAGTACACCTCGTTGTCGTTCTTCAGGCCGAAGGGTTCGAGGTCGACCAGGAAGTGGTGCTTGTTCGGCAGCGACAGGCGCACCTCGTCGATGCCGGGCACCTGCTCGATCACCCGAGAGCCCATGGCGAACAGGGTCTGCTGGAGCGAGAGCGAGTAGGTGCCGGCGAAGGCGGCCAGCAGGTGGCCGCGCACCTCCGCGTAGACCGCGTCCCACTCCGGCGCGCCCTCGCCCTCGACGGGCAGCCCGTCGGCGAACCGCCAGCGCGCGTGGACCTCGGTGGCCAGGATGCGGTCGGTGGTCTCCTTGAGCGTGGTGTAGGGGTCCTTGGCGAAGCCCCAGAACTCCGAGTCGGTGGAGTTGAGCACCACCAGGTCCTTGAGTCCGGCCAGCACCTGCCAGGAGGAGCCGTCGTGGACGACCTCGGCGGTACGGGTCTCGCGACCGCCGCGGACGAAGGAGTGGCCGGTGACGGGGGCGCCGTCCGTGCCCTCGATGCGGTCCCAGGCGTACTCCTCGACGCGGATACGGGCCCGCCCGATGGCGTCCTGGCTGCTGACGAAGTGCCGGGCGAGCCGGGCGGCGAACGCCTCCGGGGCGGTGACGCCGTACTTCTGGGCGAAGGCGTACACGGTGTTCTTGGTGGTGTCGGTGGTCAGCACGTTGGCGTTGGAGCCCGACAGGTGGACCTCGTCCATCGCGCCGGACAGGGCCACGGAGACGTTGAGGTCCCTGATGTGGTGGGTGTCGCCGTCGCGGACGACCCGCACCACCCGGGTCTCCGCCTTGCCGTACTGGTTCTGCCCTAGCAGGGTGGGGCGCGGGGGCCGGGCTGAAGCGGTCATCGGTGCTAGCTCCCTCGGTATACGGAGTAGCCGAACGGGTTGAGCAGCAGCGGCACGTGGTAGTGCTCGCCCGGCGCGACGGCGAAGACGACCGCCACCTCCGGGAAGAACGCGCCGCTGTCCCTTGGACCCTGGGGGTCCGCGCGGGGGGCGTCCTGCTGGGCCTCGGCTTGTTGACGGGCTGTGTCGCTCGTTGGGTTGCTGGGTGGGTTGCTCGGTGATGTACGCGCCGGGTCGGCGAAGTACGGCTCCACGGCGAAGCGCAGCCGTGCGTGGGTGGTGCCCCGCGGCAGCGGCGGCAGGTCCCGGCAGCGGCCGTCGGCGTCGGTGGCCGAGCCGGCGTGCACGGTCCAGGGGTCCTGCGGACCGGGCCGTACCGACAGCTCCACGGCGACGCCGCGGGCCGGGCGGCCGGCACTGGTGTCCAGGATGTGCGTGGACACCGAGGTCGGGGGGTGGGCGGCCGTCATGGCGCTTCGGTCCTCTCGGCGAGCCGGGTGAGCCGGACCCGGTTGATCCTGCCCAGTTCGTCCCGGACGATCTCGCGTTCGGTCGGCGCGTCGTTGCCGATCCGCTCCTTCAGCGCGGCCAGCATCTGCGCGCCGGTGCGGCCGGTGGCACAGATCAGGAAGACATGGCCGTGCGCCTCCTGATACGCGAGGTTGAGCCGCAGCAGCTCCTCGCGCTCGGCGTCGCCCACGCCGCTCTGCTCGCGCGCCGAGACCGCGTCGCCCGGGGTGGGGCGGCCGATCGGCGGGTGCGCGGCCATCGCCTCGTCGAGGTCGGCCGGGTCCAGCGCCGCCATGGCCGCATCGCTCGCCGCGAGCAGCTGCTCGACGCCCTCGTACGGCCGCCCGGCGGCCACCGCGGCGCACCAGGTGCTGCTGGCGCACACCTCGCGCAGGAGCGCGGCGGGGTCGGCGGCCTCATTGAGCCGGGCGAGGCCCGGCGAAGCGCTGGAAGTCACCCTCGCAAGCTACGAGCAGCCCCGAACAACGTCAACAGTTTGTTGAAAACTTCCTGTTACGGCGTCGCCCGCCGCCCTGCCTCAGGTGGCGTCGCGTTCGGCGTTCTCCCTGTTCAGGTAGTTGTAGACGGTGAAGCGGCTGACGCCGAGGGCGGAGGCCACGGTCTCCACGCCGTGCCGCAGGGCGAAGGCGCCGCGCTCCTCCAGGACGCGGACGACGTTCTGCTTCTCCTTGCGGCCGAGGTCGGCCAGCGGGCCGTGCCGGCGTTCCATGTCGGCGAGCAGGTGGTCGAGGGAGTCGGCCAGGTGCGGCAGCCGCACCGCGACCACCGGGCGGCCCTCCCAGCTCAGCACCACGTCGTCGCCGGTCGCCCGTTCCGGGGCCAGCGCCTGTCCCCCGATGGCATCGACCAGGGGCTGCACGGCGGCGGCCAGCGGATGCTGCGGGCTCATCGCTCCTCCCCGGCGTCCAGCACGCTGACCTGCAGCGAGATCCGGGTGGCACCGGCGGCAACGCTGCGCCGCAGCAGCTCGCCGACCGCCTCGACCACCGCCTCCTGGCTGCCCTCCGCGGTGTTCCCGAACGGCCCGACGTCCACGGCCTCCAGCCGTCCGCCCTGCACGACCTCGCGCGCCACCAGCGCGTGCGCGGGCGGCTCCTCCAGGTCGAACGGCTCGGTGGTGAACTCCAGCCTCATCCTCACGGCAAACCCCCACGGCGGTGCGCGCGCCGACGCCCCTCCACCGCGGAGGGCGACATCCCGGCTTCCGAGCCGACCCTAACGTCTCCCCCTCCGATCCCGCCCGCCCGCGGCCTCGCCCGCTCCCCCGCTCCCCGCCTCCGCCGGGCCCGGCGGCAGGAGTCGAGCTGCCCGCAGAGGCCGGAGGCGTGACCACGGCGCTGCGCGAGCCGACCGGCCCGAGGCCGCCGCCGAACGACCGCGGGCACGGCACCCCGGTCGGTGGCCGAGGACGCGGGCCGCGCGGCACACCAGAGGCAGCACGACGCAGGTGCCGGGAGCAGGCCGGCACCCCGGCCGGCTGGGGTCCGGCACTCCGCTCTGCCTGCGGCAACGACGACGCCGGCTCGACGTCCGTCGGCTCGGCCTCCTCGGTTCGGGGCTGTGCGCGGCTTCGCCCTGCGCGGGATGGGGGCAGCGGGCCCGCCTTCCCCTCACGGGCCGGCGGTGCCGGTCGGCGGGGGTGCGAGATGGGTGGTCGCGGCGGTAACCATCGCGGTGATGCCCGTGGACAGGGTCAGGGGGACGTGGGGGTGGAAGCGGGGGGAGTGGTTGGGCGGGAGGGCGGAGAGGCGTTCGGCGGCCGTACTGCCCGCGGCGGCCCACTCACGGGGGCCCACCGAGCCCAGCATCCAGTAGGCGCCGCGGACACCGGGGACGCCGTGGAGGTGCTCGCCTGCCGGGCCGAGCAGGGGGAAGTCCTCGGTGGACAGGGAGGGCTGCCAGCGCGTCACCCGGTCTGGCCCGAAGGCGCGTTCGTGGGCGGCACGGACGGCGGCCGCGGCCGCGGGATCGTTCACTGTGGCCTGCGAACGGGACACCTCGCGGATCTCCGGCTCCCGTTCGGCCCCCGACGCCGCGGCCTCGGCGCGGGCGATGCGGGCCACGGCGGCCAGGGCGCGGTCCAGGGTGGCCGGGGCGAAGGCGCGCAGGGTGACCTCCATGACGGCCGTGTCCGGGATGACGTTGCCCGCGCCGCCCGCGTGCAGGGCGCCGACGGTGAGGACGAGAGGCTCGCCGGGCCCCGTCTCGCGGGAGACGACCGTCTGGAGCCGCAGCACCAGCGCCGCCGCGGTCACCACGGGGTCCACAGCGAGGTGCGGCGCCGAGGCGTGGCCGCCGCGCCCGTGCAGCACGATCTCCACGGTGGCGCTCGCCGCCAGCAGCTGCCCCTCGGCGTGCGCGACCATCCCGGCGGGCAGCGGGGCCGTGTGCTGGGCGAGCACCACGTCGGGGGCGGGGAACCGCTCGTACAGGCCGTCGGCGAGCATCGCGGCCGCGCCGGTCAGCGTCTCCTCGGCGGGCTGGCCCACGACGACGAGGGTGCCGCGCCAGTCGGCGGCGCGCCGGGCCAGCTCCGCGGCGGCGCCCGCCGCGCACGCGAGGTGGGCGTCGTGCCCGCAGGCGTGCATGACACCAGGCACCGCACTCGCGTAGGCCAGACCCGTCTCCTCCGCTACGGGCAGCGCGTCCAGCTCGGCCCGCACCCAGACGGTGGGCCCCGTCCCGTTGCGCAGCACCCCGACGACCCCGTGCCCGCCGACCCCGCCCGCCACCTCGTACCCGGCCCCCCGCAGCCACTCCGCGAACCGCCCGGCCGTCCGCACCTCCTCCCCTGCCACCTCGGGCTCCCGATGCACCGCCAGATAGAACGCGACGACTTCCTTCACGCCGTCACCTCGTTCCCCGCGCAACGGTGTGAGGACCGGTCCGGGCACGGAGGGCGCGGCTGCGCGCGACCGGACGCCGGGCAGCCCGGGGGCGCTGGGGGCCGTCCCATGTGAAGCGCAAGTGGGGCGACAGCACGTCGCGCGGCCACCGTGAAAGCGACATGACAGCAGGCGGCAGCCAATTGTGCCAGTGGACGCGCGTAGAAAGGGTGGCGCGGCCCGCACAGGGCCGGGAACCCCGCCGAGAAGGAGTCATCATGGCTGACATCTCCAAGCTGGACGCCCCGCTCGCCTCCCTCGCCCAGGAGATCCTGGAGCTGGAGTCCGAGACGTTCGAGATCACCGACTACTCCGACGCGAGCGAGGTCATGCTCGGCTCGTCGACCAGCTGCTCCAGCACCAGCACCTGCTCGAGCACCACCAGCACCACCAGCTGCACCGCCTGATCCCGCCTTCGCCAGGCAGGCCCGAGGGGCCCGCGGCCGGCCGGCCGCGGGCCCCTTGCCGCTCACGGGAACGGGTGCGGCACGCGCCGCACCTCGGCCGGGTCCAGGTCCCGCCCGCGCAGCCCGCCGCGACGCTGCGCGGTCAGCAGCCGCGGCATCGTCAGGGCCCGCTGCCGCGCCCACCCGAAGTCGATCGGCAGCAGCCCGGGCACAATCGTGCAGACCGTGTGCAGGCCGAACCGCCGCTGCTCCGGGGTGGTCTGGTCGACCACGATCACGTCGTGCCCGGCCGCGGCCAGCTCCCCGGTAAGCCAGGCGACGTCCGCGCGCAGGTCGAGGCCGCGCGGCCGCCGCGCCTCCCAGTCCGCGTAGGTCTGCGCGAACGTCCGTGTGGCGGGCGGCTCCAGGTAGCTGCCGAGGTGCTCGCGCATCCGCGGCAGCCCGAACAGCGCGGCGTGGTCGGGCAGTCGGCGCACCAGCGCGAAGTCCTCGGCCATGGCGGCGAGTTCGCCGGGGCGCTCGGCGACCTGGCGAGGCAGGTGCGGCAGGTAGGTGAGGATCTCGGAGACCGCGGACTCCACCGCTGTCAGCGGGTCCAGGGCGGCGCCGGCGGCGAAGGCGAAGGTGCCGGGGCCGCCGTCGCGCCGCACCGCGAGGCCGGTGGCGACCGGCACCGGCAGGTCCACCCGGTTGTCGAAGACGTGGACGTCGTAGCCGCACAGGGCGGCCCGGTCGGCCATGGCGCGCAGTTCGGGGCTGCGGCAGGACGCCAGGTCGATCGCGGGCAGGGGCGCGTTGCCGTACCAGCCGAGCAGGAAGGCGTCGCGCTCGACGAGTTCGAGCAGGCCGAAGAGGATCGCCTCCTCCGGGCAGCTGCCGATCGCGCAGCCGTTGGAGCACTCGAAGACGAAGTCGTCGGCCGGGGTGCCCGCGCTGTAGTAGGCGAGGCGGGCGGGGACGAGGACGGGGCGGTCGTCGCGCAGCGAGTGCCCGCGGACCCAGGGGATGGGGCGAGCGGGGTCGAACGGGGTGACCATCGGGTCGTCGCGGTAGGTCTGCTCGGCGTACAGGCCGCAGGCGCGCGGGTCCAGGGCCGCTTCGCCGCGCGCGGTCAGCTCCTCGTAGGACGCGGTGCGCAGATCGCCGCGGTGCCGGCGGTGGGTGCCGGCGTAGCGCTCCAGCCCTTCGAGGAAGGCCAAATCGCGGCTGGCGGCATAGGAGTTGGCCTGACCGCTCCAGGTGACGTCGGTCAGCCCGGCGTAGCCGCGCATGAAGACGGTGCCGGCCACCGGCGCGGTGGTGGGCGAGGTGACGTCGAGCCAGGTGCCGGCGCCGAGGACACCGCAGACGGGGTTGGCGAGGGCGTCGGTGGGCAGGCCGTAGCCGTCGGGGCGGCGCAGCCGGTAGCGGTCGGGGGCGGGCCGGGGCCGCTCGGTGAGCGCGAACCGCGGTGCCTCGGACGCGGGTTCGTCGTGGTGCGGGCACATTGGCTCGGGCAGCAGCGGGAAGGTGCGGGTGCGGCCGGTCTCCAGGTCGTAGCGGGTCACCCGGGCGAGCCGGTCGGGCCGTTGGGGGTGGGCCCGGCCGAACGCCCAGCTGTGGAGGGCGAGTACGGCGTCCACGACGTGGTCGGGCAGCACCGGCCAGACGCCCACGGGGGTGACGGTCTCCCCCGTCTCCAGCGCCTCGCGTTCGGTGCGGGTGCGCAGCCGCTGCCAGCGGATCGCCAGGCACCTGCCGCAGGGCAGCGGGTCGGCGCCGCCCCAGGGCCCGACGAGGACCGCGTCGGGCGCGAGGTGGACCGCGGCTCCCGCACGGCGGGGCGTGGGAGCGGCGCCGAGCAGGTCGCGGGCGCCGAGGACGGCGACCGCGGGGGCGGGCAGAGCGGCGGCGGCAGCCCGGGCGGAAAGGCGGCGCTCCAGGTCGAGGCCGGCGGCCTCGATCCCGGTGGGCGGCGTCTCCGCCGGGCCGGCGGCGGGGCGGGAGGCGATCTGCAGGGTCATGTCCGGTTGCTCCAGCGGAAGACGCGGGCCGCGATCAGCCCGAACAGGGCGGTGAAGCCGATCAGTCCCGCGGCGTCCAGGGCGAGCGGGCCGAGACCGGAGCGGCCGGCGAGCACGTTGGTCAGGCCGTGGTCGAGGAAGCGCAGCGGCAGCACCCAGGAGGCGGCCCTGATCCAGCCGGGCAGCAGGTCGGCGGGGTAGAACGCGCCGGACAGGAACGCCATCGGCACCATCACGAAGTTGGCGATGGCGGCCACCGCCTCCGGGGTGTCGGCGAGGCTGCCCACGACCAGGCCGAGCGCCATGAAGGCCACCACGCCGAGGACGAGCAGCGGCAGCGACAGCGGCCAGTCCGCGGGCAGGTGCAGGCCGAAGACGGGCAGCACGGCGACCGCCGTGAAGAGCACCGCCTGGCAGAGCCCGACGCCGACCGCGACGGCCAGGCGCGAGACGAGCACGGTGGGCAGCGGGGTGGGGGTGCGCCACACCAGCCGCAGGATGTCGTCGCGCCGCCAGTGCATGAGCGCGAACGCCGGGCCGAACAGCGCCGCGTTGCCCACGCCCCACGAAAGGACGCCGGGTGCCACGTAGTTGATGTACGGCAGGCCGCCGTTGACCTTCTGGCCGCGGAAGAGCAGGCCGAATACGAGCAGGAAGACCAGCGGGAAGGCGAAGGTGAAGAAGACCGTGGTGCGGTCGCGCACGGAGGCGAGGAAGGCGGCCCGGGTCAGGGCCGCGTAGGCGGAGGGCCGCTTGGCGGGAGTGCTCTCCGGCTGTCCGGCGCCGGGCTGCCGGGGTCCCTTCGCGGCCGCGGGCGGCGAGGAGGGGGTGGGCGAGCTGGGCAGGGTGGTCATCAGCCGTGCTCCGATCCGGCCGCGGTCAGCCGCAGGTAGGCGTCCTCGAGGGTGGCGGTCCTGGTCTGGATCGCGTCCAGGTCGACGAGCGAACTCAGGGCGATGAGCACCCGGTTGGCCGCGCGGGTCTCGATCACCACCTCGCCGCCCTCGACCAGCACCCGCTCGACGCCCTCGATGCCGCGCGCCCGGTCGGGGGTGATGCGGTCGGCGGGCACGAGCAGTCGGGCGGGGGCGGCCATCGAGCGGATGAGGGCGCCGGGGGTGTCCAGGGCGGCGAGGCGGCCGCCGGCGATGATCGCCACCCGGTCGCACAGCGCCTCGGCCTCGTCCAGGTAGTGCGTGGTGTAGACGATCGTGCGGCCCTGGCCGCGCAGTTCGCGCAGCAGGCCCCACAGCGAGCGGCGGGCTTCGGGGTCGAGCGCGGCGGTGGGCTCGTCGAGGAAGATCAGCTCGGGGTCGTGGACGAGGGCGGTGGCCAGGGCGAGCCGCTGCCGCTGGCCGCCGGACAGGTCGTCCACCCGGCTGCGGGCCTTGTCCGTCAGGCCCACGGCCTCGATGGCCCGGGAGGCCGCCGAGCGGTCGAGACCCTGGAGCGCGGCCACGGTCTCCAGGTGCTCGGCGGCGGTCAGGCGGGTGAAGAACGCGGAGGTCTGGGTCTGGACGCCGATGCGGCGCAGCAGCGTGAGGTTGCGCGGCCAGGGGTTCTCGCCGAGGACGCGCACGCTGCCCTCGTCGGCCTGCCGCATGCCCTCGACGATCTCCACCAGGGTGGTCTTGCCGGCGCCGTTGGGCCCGAGGACGCCGAAGAACTCGCCGCGGCCGACCTCGAAGGACACGCCGTCGAGCGCCCGCACCTCCCCGTAGCGCTTGCGGACCCCCTCCACGACGACGGCCGTCTCCTGCGGCCGGGGCGCGGCCTGTTCCATGAGCGCCTCCGGCGCGGTCTCGTGGGGCGGTGCGGCGGGCGGGCCCGCGGCCGGCCCGGCGGGCGGTACGGGGACGGCGGCGGCCCCGGCGGTGCGCGCGGTGGCGGCCGTGGCCTGCGGTCCGGCTGCCGCCGGGGTGCGGGTGGCGCGGCGGGCGGCGGCGCGCAAGCCGAGGGTGCGCAGCGGCAGGGCGGCGGCGAGCACCGCGAGCGGCAGGCAGGGGCTCCAGCCGGCGGCGCCGTCGGGGAGGGCGGCGCGGCTGAGCAGGCACAGGCCCGCGAGGGCGACCGCGGCGAGCAGCGCGCACAGCAGGGCGTAGGCGGCAAGGACGCGGCGCAGTCGGCGCGGGTAGGCGGCCGCCTTCCGCGCGGCCTCGGGCCGGCGGGCCGCGGCGGCCAGGGCGAGGCGGGCGAAGACCCGGCTCTCGGTGGCGAGCCGGAGCGTTCCCAGCGCGTAGCCGAGGGCTTTGTAGCCGTCGAGCGGGGGCAGCGGCAGCAGGTTGGCCAGGCCGGTGGCGGTGCCCAGCAGGAGCAGGCCGCCGAAGAAGGGGACGGCCTGGGCGCCGCCGGGCAGCAGCGCCCACACGAGCCAGAAGGGCAGCAGGAAGGCGAGGTTGGCGACCACGCCGGCCAGGGCGACGGCGACCTGGGGGCCGCGCCGGCCGAGGAACTGCACGTCCTCGACCTCGCAGAACAGGTAGGTCATGAAGCCGGCGTAGCGGCGCAGGGCGATCTCGGCGACGTGCAGGCCGTAGGCGCGGGCGACCACGCCATGGGCCAGCTCGTGCAACGCGAGGCTCAGCCACAGCACGCAGCCGACCGCGACAAGGGCCACCGGCTGCTCGAACAACCTGCCGGTGGCGTTGGCGAGTTCACCGAAGTCCAGCGCCTCGCCGACGAGCAGGGCGGCGCACAGGGCGAGCAGGGGGGCGAGGACGGCGGGGCGGCGGGCGAAGGCGGTGGCGTCGTGCAGCCGGTCCATGAGCGCGGGCGCGTCGGCGACCATCCGGGTGCGGCCCGACAGCCACGAGCCCCTGCCGGTACGCCCGTTGCCGCCCGCGCCGCGCTCCGCCGCCGACTGCCGCCGGTCGCCCGCCTGTTGCCGCGCGGGCCCCACCGGGGACGAGGGCGCCCGGCCCGGGACGGCGAGCAACTGCCGCCCGCCGAGGAGCCGCAGGAGTTGCTGCCACTGCGCGGGGCCCAGGCGCGTGCCGAAGGCGGCCGCGTACTCGGCGCCGATCTCGGCGAGGGTGCGGGTGCCGTCGAGGCGGACGACGACGAAGTGCTCCTTGACGCCGATCTCCATCCGCGCCCCGGAGACCGGGTCCTTGACCAGGTGGACGGTCGCGGGCCCGCGCGTCAGGGCCGGGCCGACAAGGACGTCCGGGCGCACCGCGGGCCGCATCCGGAGCATGTCGGCGGTCGTCACGGTGCCGCCGGGGGCTGCTCGGGCCGCACGTCGGCGGCCTCAACCGCTTCGACGGCGGCTTCGTCGGTGACTTCGGCGGCTTCCGGCGGGCGGCGCAGCGCGCGGCCGAGCACATAGGACAGGTACGCCTCGTCGCGGACGCTCACCGACAGCCGGTTGTTCGTCATGTGCATATAGGGCGAGGCGAGCATCGGCAGCGCCTGGCCGGGGTCGGTGACGTGCAGGTCGCGGCTGCCGTCCCAGGAGCGGAAGACCAGGTCGCCGGAGGCCGCGAGCGCGCTCACCCGCTCCCGCAGCTCCAGGCAGTGCTCGGCCCAGCCGCGCAGGAAGCCGGGCAGCCGCTCGGGCTCGGGCACCGCGAGGACCTGCCGGATGTCCTGGAACCGACGGGCCAGGGCGGAGTCCATGGTGCGGTAGGCGCGGTCGTAGCCGTCCCGCGCGGTGTAGTTGGTGCCGGAGAAGGCGGAGTTCCAGAACTCGTGGTAGCGGTCGAGGAACTCCAGCAGTACCGCCTCCTCGGGCAGCAGGCAGCCGGCCATCGTCATCATCAGCTGGGCGGCCACGCCGAGCAGGACGGTGCGCAGGTGCAGGTTCATCGAGGCGGCCGCGTCGATCACCAGGTCGCTGGAGCGCTGGAAGTGCCACTCGGCGAGCTCGACGCCCGCCGGGCCGCCGTACTTGCCGTACTCCGGCTCGTAGGGCTCGGGGCTGAAGGAGTTGTTGGGGCGCAGCCGCATCCGGCCGGCCGCGTCGGTGTAGCGGTCGCGCTCGCCGCCGGGGTACTCCAGCTCGAATAGGGTGTTGTAGAGGTCGGCGAGGAAGCCGTCCTTGACCTCGTACAGGGCCGGGCGGCGGCGCAGGAAGTCCTCGATGGCGGCGGTGGCGCGGGCGGCGACCTGCTCGGCGGCCCGCGCGGAGGAGGGGCGCAGCCGCAGCCGGATGTGCGGGCCCTCCAGCCAGTAGTTGATGAAGAACCAGCCCGACAGCAGCCCGTCGGCGGTGAGTTGGGCGACGAGCGGGCGGACGCACTGGAGCAGGAAGGGGCGGGTGCTGGCGGCGTAGAAGACGTGGTATGCCTGCCAGTCGCCGCGCCCGTCGGCGGGCGGCGCGCCGGTGCCGCCGGCGGTGTCCTGCGTGGTGGTGGTCATGCGGTCGGGTCCTGCCTTTCGGGCCGGCCGGGGCCCGCGGGCGGGGCCGCCGCGGGGCGGGGGACGATCTCCAGGGCGAGTTCGGCGACGTGCCGGCCGCGCGGCGAGGAGGCGTGCAGCTCGTCCGCCTCGGGGAGCATCTCCTCGAAGACGGTGCGGGCCGGGCCGCCGGCGAGCAGCCCTTCGAGGGCGGCCAGCGACAGGGGGCTGTCGAAGTCGACGTAGGCGGGCTTGGCGCCGCCGCCGAAGGCCGCGCCGGGTCCGGTGCCCTCCTCGGCCCGCACGGTGGCGAACACCCGGGCGGGCAGGCCGTGCGTGCGGCGCCAGCGCTGCCAGGCGAGGTAGCCGGCCGCCTCGCCGGTTCCGGGGGCGCGCACCGGCAGGGCGCCGGGGGCGGCGGTCCAGCGGCGCCGGTGCAGCACCAGGCTGCGGTAGCGCACCCGCGGCCGGGCGGTGACCCCGTCGCGCTCGGGGCCCTCGGGCACCCCGCGCCACACGTCGGGCCGGGCCCGGGAGGTGGGTGAGAACAGCAGCAGGGTGCGCGGCACTTCGGGCAGCACCATGGGGACGAGGTAGCCGAGGTAGAGGGGGACGACCTCGCGGCCGAGCCGTCGCGAGCGCAGCACCAGCCGGTCGGTGGCCTCGTCGTGCTCGGCGTAGAGGTCGTCCAGGTCGATGCGGGCCCCGTCGGGCGCCGTGCTGGTCTCGCCGGGGCAGACGATCTCGTGGTCGGTGAGCCGGCCGTGCAGGTTGAGGTTGGTGGTCGCGGCGCCCGCGGTGACCTCGGCGAAGACCGCGCCGGGCGGCTGCCGGGCGCGCAGCCACGGGCGCAGTTCGGCGGTGAGCGGCTCGTGACCCGCCGCCTCGGCGTCCGCGTCGAAGCAGTGGGTGAAGCGGGTGAAGGGGAAGCACAGGCCGCCGTAGGAGTTGTTGAGCACCACCAGCGGGTCGGCGGGCCGGTCGGCGAGCTGGACGAAGTGGCTGTGCGGGGCGAACGGCTCGCCGAGCGGGGCGAGTTCGGCCCGGACGGCGGCCACGTCCTGCTCCGTGACGTGGAACTCGGCGGCGCCCTCGGGGTGCGCGGCCCACCGCTCGCGCATCCGCCGGGTGAACTCCGCGCGGGCCCGGTCCAGCGCGGTGACCTCCGGCATGCCCAGCCAGTTCTCCTCCGGGGCGGGCGAACCGTCCTCGGCCCAGGGCGACTTGAGCGAGGTGAACTGCAGGTACTGGGTGAAGATGTCCTCGTGGAAGTCGTGCACGAGCCGCAGCAGGTCCTCGCAGCGGCCGCCGCGGCCGTAGCGGGCGAGGAAGAAGCCCTTGAGCACCAGGCGTTGCGGCAGCGCCACGTCGAAGGCGGGCAGCATGCCGGTGAGGGCCTGCAGCGGCTCGGCGGCCAGCTCCTGCCAGCGGGCCGCGTCGGTGGTGACCGGCGGCTCGCTGACGTCCTCGTAGAGCAGCGTCTGCGGCAGTGACGGCTCGGCGGCGCCCAACGCGCGCTGGATGTCGAGCAGTTCGCGGCGCAGCGCGGCCAGCAGGGCGCGCCGCCCGGTGGGTTGCGCGGCGGCGTAGCGGTCGATGTGGCCGGCCACGGTGTCCAGCCGGGCCGCGGTGGCGTCGGCCCAGTCGCGGCGCAGCGCGCGCAGGGCGGCCTGGAAGTCGCGTACGGGGTCGGCGGAGTGGACGTCGGTGTCCAGGCCGGTGGTCTGCAGGATGCCCAGCTCCAGCAGGGTCGCGGGGTAGCGGGCGGCCTCCTCGGGCGGGGCGCCGGTCTCGGCGGCCAGCCACGCCTCCAGGTCGGCGTGCCGCAGGGCGGCGCCGTCGGCGAAGAGCGCGAGCAGGCGGTCCAGCGTGCCGCGGCGGCGCAGGAAGAAGAGCCGGTCGTGGGCGGCGTCGAAGCTGACGGCGGCGCTGTCGTCGCCCGCGGTCACCGAGCGGCGGACGAACCGCACGCGGTCCTCGTCCAGTTCCCAGCCTGCCGAGATCGTCACCGGCAGGTCGGCGCGGCGGCGCGGGTCGGCGGCGGCCAGTTCGGCGATCCGGGCGAGCACCACCACGTTGAGCCGGGCGTGGCCGCGCCAGCCGCCGCGGGTGCGCACCTCGCCCGCGCCGGGCCGGAACTCCCCCGCGGCCACCGCGGTGAAGGTGCTGAACGGGCTGGTCTTGCAGGCCGTGCGGTACAGGTACGCCAGCAGCGAGCGCTCCTTCTTGCGGGCCCGCTTGTCCGGGGCGGCCGAGGTGCCGGCGGCGAAGTCGTCCAGCCGCGACTCCAGAGTGGGCGAGGCGAGCACCAGGCCGCGGCGCAGCCGGTCCTCGGCGGCCAGGGCCCGCAACTCGGCGCGGGCCCCGGCCAGTCCGGCGGCCAGCAGCGGGCCGCCCTCGGCCAGCAGCGCCGCCGCCTGCTCGCACCCGCGCAGCCACGCGGTGAGCGCCTCGGCGTCGGCCGGGGCCAGTCGCGCGGCGACGGCGTGCACGGCCGCGGTGTCCTTGGGCAGCCGGCCGTTGAAGACCTCGCGCCGCAGGGCCAGCACCGCGCGCCGCTCGCGGGCGTCCTCGACGGCGGTGACCAGCGCGGTCAGCGGCGCCTCCAGCTCGGCAGCGTGCCGGGCCGCCGCGTCCTGCGCGGCCAGCACCCGCTCGGCCCAGGCGGCCGCGGCCGGGTCGCGCAGCCCCTCGACCGCCGCGAAGGGCAGCCCGGCCAGCCGCAGCACGAACCGGCGGTTCAACTCCCAGGTGGCGGCGGGCGCGTGGCCGCCCTTCCGCGCCGTCTCAGCCGCGCCGACACTCATGTGCCCTGCTCCCCCTCGTCGTTCCGGTTCCGTGCTCCGCAGCGCCGTCATGACGGGCCGTCAGGCGATCTCGTGGCGGAAGTCGGCCGGACGGGCGTGCTCGTGACCGGCCATCATGATCAGCAGCGGCAGCTCGCCGGTGCCTTCGAGGCCCAGGTCCTCGGTGTAGGACAGGGCGTCGAAGCCGAGGGCGACGCCGCAGGCGAGCCCGGCGGCACCGGCGGCGGTGTAGAAGGCCTGCGAGATGCCGCCCACCACCGCGTTGGCCAGCCGGTAGCCGCGGTCGCCGACGGCGTCGAGCACCGCGTGCGTACGGGCGGCCGGCACGACGACCGCGGCGGCCTGCTCCAGGTTGTAGTTGGCGAGGAAGTAATTGCGCTGCAGGAAGTCCCCGGGCGGGCCCGGGCGCACCAGCCGCAGCGAGCCGTCCGCGCGGTCGTAGGCGTAGCCGCCCTGCGGGACGCCCGCCACGTGGTTGACGAAGACGTAGAGCCGGGTCAGCGGCGGCGCCGCGGGATCCTCGGCGTCGCTGTCCAGGCGGCCTGCCGCGTCGGAGGCGGCCAGCAGGGTCGCCAGCGCCTGCGCGGACATCGGGCGGGTGGCCTGGAAGCGGCCGAAGCTGCTGCGGCGGGACCGCAGCGCCTGACGCACGTCCGCGGTCAGCGGCTGCGGCGCGGGCAGCGCGACCCGCTCGCCGCCCGCCGGCACCGGCGCGGGCAGGGCGGCCGCGAGGGCGCCGGGGGCCGGGCGGGCGGCCGCGTCGCGCACGGTCGCCTTGTGGACCTCGGTGACCAGGTCGAAGACGGTGACGCGGCGGGAGCGCTCCTGGTCGGCGTAGCGCACCCGGGGCGCGGGCCCGCCGGCCCGCGGCGGCTCGGCGGGCGCGGCGAGGCGGGCGGCGGCCGAGGCGAGCGCGGCCGAGGACAGGCCGTCGGTGGTGAGCGCCCCGAGCCGTACGGAGCCCGGGACCTCCGCCGCGGGGCGGGCGGCGCGGCCGCCGGCCGGATCGCCCTCCCAGCGCAGCGGCACCACGGCGAAGACGCCCTCCTCCTCGGGGGCGAGCCCGAGCAGGGTGCCGAGCGCGGGCTCGTCGAACCAGAAGGCGGTGCCGAGGTGCAGGCCGTGGGCGCGGGCCCAGATCCGCCAGGTCTGCAGCAGGGCCCCGGTGTCCATGCAGACCACGTGGTAGCTGAAGGTGTTGTACTTGAAGGCGTTCTGCCAGAAGCGCACGCCGAGTACGAGGAACTGCCCGTATCCGGCCCCCGCTTCGCCGAGCGCGGCCCGCACCTGCGGGGTGACGTCGCCGGTGAGCAGCCGGTCCATGGCGTGGTGGCGGGTGTCGTAGTAGTGGACGCCGGGGGTGAGCGGGCCGCCGGGGCCGCTGATCCAGTGCACGCCGATCGGGTAGAGGCCGCCGCCGGAGGCGGTGCCGCGGGACCAGTTGGCCTGCGTGTACATCGGCAGCGTGCCGAGGTCGGAGTTGGCCTGCACGCCCAGGCGCCGCCCGGTCAGGCCGTAGGAGTCGCGGAGCATCCCGGCCAGCAGCGGCAGGGTGAAGCCGCCGGTGCCGCGCGGCCCGTGCAGCCCGCGTTCCACCGTCGCCGAGGCTGGCGGGGCGTCCTCGCGGGGCAGCGGGAGGGCGTCGGCGCCGGGGAAGTGCTTCCCCTTGCGCGGCCGGTCCGCCCAGTCGGGGTCCCAGTCGACGGGTTCCATCGGGTAGCGGCCCCGCCGGACGATGGCGGTGGCGTACTCATGGGCGAGCCCCATGGGCGGGCCTCCTTTCGGGTCGGCCGCGGCGGGCCGGGTGCGGCTCACGGGAAGGGGTGCGGGGCGGGGTTGAGGTCGGCGGCGGTCAACTCGTGTGTCACCAGGCCGGCTTCGCGCAGGGCGGTGCGGGTGCGGGGCATGTGCAGGGCGCGCTGGCGGGACCAGCCGAAGTCGATGGGCAGCAGTCCGGGCACGATCACGCCCGCGGTGTGGAAGCCCAGCCGGCGCTGCTCGGGCGTGGTCTGGTCCACGGCGATGACGTCGAACCCCTCGCGGGCGACAGCCGCCACGCAGTTCTCGACGTCCTCGCGCAGGTCGCCCGCGGGGGCCACGGTGTCGCGGGCGAGCGCGGCGGGCGGCACGACCGGGCGGCGCACGCCCGGCCGGTGCTCGGGCCGCAGCAGGAAGTCGGCGTGGGCGGCCATCTCCGGCAGCCCGTAGAGCAGCGGGTGGTCGTGCAGCACCCGCACCTCGCCGAAGTCGGCGGCCATCGCCCGCAGCCGGGGCTCCTCACGCAGGGTGCGGCCCCGCAGGTTCACCGCGTCGGTGGCGATCTCGCACAGGCCCGCCGCCAGCGCGGCCTCCGGGTCGAGCCCCGCGCCCGCGCCGAAGCACAGCCTTCCGGTGCCGCCGTCGATCCGCTCGGCGACCGCGGTCACCACGGGGACGGGGAAGGTGATGCGGGTGTCGAAGAAGCGGGCCCGGTAGCCGTACATCGCCAGCCGGTCGATCATCGCGCGGGTGTGCGGGTCGGTGCTGGCCGAGCCGTCGATCTCGGTGAGCGGGGCGCGGCCGTACCAGGCGAGCAGGAAGGCGTCGCGCTCGATGACCTCCATCAGCCCGAAGTAGACCGCCTCGGCCAGCGAGCCGCCGGACGCGCAGCCGTTGGAGCTCTCCTGCACGAAGCGGTTCAGCAAGCCGCCGGGCGCGTGGTAGTAGGCGGTGATCTCCGGTACGAGCAGCGGCCGTCGGTCCCGCAGCGACCAGCCCCACACCCATGGGATCGGCCGCTCGGGGTCGAAGGGCCGCACGCCCGGCTCGGCCCGGTGGAACTCCTCGCTGTACAGGCCGCATGTCCGCGGGTCGAGTACGGCGGTGCGGGCGGCCAACTCCTCGTAGGAGGCCACCACTTGGGTACGGCGGCCGCGCGGCCGCATCCCGGCGGACCGCTCCAGCCCCTCCAGCAGCCCGACGCGGACGCTGGAGCGGTAGCGCGGGGTGTGGCCGCCCCAGAAGCACTCGCGCAGGTAGTCGCCCGAGCGCAGGAGGAAGGAGCCGACGGTGGAGGAGGTCGAGGCCGACACCAGGTCCGGCACGACCGAGGGCCCGAGCATGCCCGCGGCCGGGTTGACGAACGCCTCGAGCGGCACGTCGTAGGCGTCGGCCGGGCGCATCCGGAACCGCGTCGGCGACGGCTTCGGCGAGCTGCCCGGCAGCACCGCCGCGGCCTGCGCCGAGTCCGGCACGCGCTCCCCGCAGCGCGGGCACTCGGCGTCGGGCACGAAGGCGAAGCGGGTGGTGCGCAGCGTCTCCAGGTCCACGAGGAAGGCGTACGGGAAGCCCCCGGTGGAGTCCTCCGCCCCGGCCGGGGCGGCCGCGTGGGCGGCGATCACGGCGGCGAGCGCGGCCGCGGCGAAGGGCTGGGCCCAGGGCGTCGGCCCGGCCGCGCGGGTGGCGTCGCCGAGTTCCAGCGCCTCGCGCAGCCCGCGGGTGCGCACCGCCTGCCACCGCCGCACCAGGCACGTCCCGCACGCCTCGCCGCCGCCGGCCGCGAAGGGCCCGACTAGCGCGTGGTGCCCGTACACGTGGACAGCGGGCGGGAGTTGGGACTGCTCCGCCCGGCCGCCGCGTACGGAGGGGGCCGCGGGTACGTCGGGCCCCGCGTCGGTGCCGCTCGGTGCCTCCGGCCCCTGCCCAGCGGCGAGTTCGTCGCGCACGCCGAGCGGGGCGACGCGTACGGGGCCCCACCCGCCGCTGGCGGTACGGCTGTTCAGGGCATGCGAGCCGTACGAGCCCGCACGGCCCGTGCCGTTCGCACGGTTCGCGTCGTACGAGGCGAGCGGACCAGGCGCGCCGGCCGTGACGTCCGAGCCGCCCGCGCCGAGCCCAGTGCCCGAGCGGTCCTGGCTGGTCGCGCGGTTCGCAGCACGCGCACCGGGCGCGCCCGCCGCAGCATCCGAGCCGCCCGCGCCGAGCCAGCCGTCCGAGCCGTCACTGCGGAGCGAGCCGGACCAGGCGGGCCGCGGCTCGCCGGCGCCCATGCCGAGTGCCCCGAGTGCCCCGAGTGCGCCAAGCGCCGAGGAGATCGCCGTCGCCAGCGCCTCCGCGCCCGGCAGCACGGGCGCCGGCGGCGGGCCCGGGGGCGCGGCCGCGGGCCGCGGGCGGGTGTCAGTGCGCATCGGCCGGGCCCGTGGTGAGCAGGACGCGGGTGGCGAAGACGCGGCCTACGGCGAGGTCGGGAGCGGGCACCGGGGCGGCGAGCACGTCGCGGCCCGCGGCCCGCAGGCGGGCGGCCACGCCGGCCCAGTCGGTGTGCTCGCCGGGGCCGGGGGCGGTGGCGGGCCCGGTGGCCGCGATGGTCTGCGGGGCCAGGTCGCGCAGCAGCGGGTCGCCGGTGTCGAGCGGCTGCGGCGCCTTGGGTTCCGCGGCCAGCTGCACCGCGCCCAGCAGGTCGCGCACGGCCTCGAGTGCCGCGTCCCGCCAGGCCGGAGCGGCGCCCAGCGCCCAGCGCTCACCGGCCCGGGCGAGCACGACGGGCACGGTGCGCTCCCCCGGCGTCCCGAGGTCGAGGATCTCCAGGGCGGCCCCGAGGTTGGCGGCCGAGCGGACGAGGAAGGTGAGTTCGGCGTCCCCAAGGGCGGCGACCGCCTCGGGGTCGACGGCCCGGACCGGGGTCGTACGGTGCAGCGCCCCCCGCAGCGCCTCGTGGCCGAGCGCGGTGAGCAGCCCTCGGGCGGCCGCCTCGCGCGGGGTGCGGCCCGCGCCGGTGCCGGCCGCGCTCGCCTCCACCGCGCGGTCCCGGTTGTACGGGCCGAACGGCCGCAGCGCCGCCGCGGGCACCAGCGCGGTGCCGCCGCCGAGCAGCGAGCCGGCCGGGCACCAGGCGGCGACGTCCTGCGGGCCCAGGCCGAGCCCGCTCGCGGTGGCGAGCCGCTGCGGCCCGACCACCGGCCACTTCTCGCGGGCGGCCTCGAAGGCGGCGCCGGCCAGCACCTCGCCGGGCGGCACGACGTGCTCGGCGTACACCTCGGCGGCCCGCAGCAGCGCCCGCAGCCGGGCCCCGGCCACGTGGTGGACATCGAAGGCGCTGACCTCCCGGCGCCGCCCGTGCCCGGTGCCGAAGACCACGGTGCCGACCTTCAGCGGGGTCTGCGCCCACTCCTCGTCGGCGTACGCGCGGAACACCCCGGCGGTCGGCTGGACCAGCGCGGAGCGGTCGGTGAGTTCGGCGAGCGCGGCTTCGTCCGCCTCGGCGTTCCCCGTCTCGGGCACCGACGGCCGCTCCGGCGGCGGCAGTTCGCCCTCCTCGCCGCCCAACTCGGCGACATCCGCAGCCGGTGTGGGGCGGGAGGGCGCGGGCAGGGCCGCACAGGAGGGGCACCGCGGGTGCGGCAGCAGGGGTTCGGCGACCGTGTCGAGCGACTCGGTGTCCTGGATGAGGAGTTGGCCCTCGGTCTCCGCGCGCAGGGCGCCGGTGGCCAGGCGGAACACCTCGTAGGCGAGGAGGTTGCCGAGCATGGCGGCGAGCGGGCCGGCCACGGGCACGGCGGGGTCGCGCGGGCCGTTCGGGGCCAGCGCGCTCCACAGGCCGGCGGCCGCGGCGGGGTCGCCGTTGTCCCCGAGCCGCAGCACGGCGCAGGTGAAGCAGCCCGCGGTGCCGGGGGCGAGCAGCGGGCCGACGACCGCGGAGCGGCCGAACGTCCAAGCGGGCAGCACCCGTTTGGCGGCGGGCACGGCGGCGCCGAGCGCGGCGGTCTGCCGGGCCGCGGCCTCGCCGGTGACGATCACCAGGTCCCAGTCCGCGAGGTCGTCCCAGCCGAGCAGCCCGGGCCGGGTGGGGGGCGGCAGCAGGGTGATCTCGGCGGGGCAGCCCTGCTCGCGCAAGTCGGCTGCTTCGGCGGTGAGTTCGGCGAAGCGGTTGCCGGGGGCGTCCAGCCCGTCCTGCACCGCGACGGAGGCGACGCCGTTGCGGATCAGCGACAGCGCGGCCCAGCAGGCGAGTCGGCCTTCACCGAGGACGGCGACCCGGGTGGTGCGAAAGAGCAGGAAACGGGTCGCGGCCTCGTCGATGTAGTGGTCGACGTAGCCGATCTGGGCGGCGAACCGCTCGGCCACGGCGGGTTCGGGCACCGGCGCGTCCGGGGCCGGAGGCACGGCGTCGCGGGCGAAGCCACGCGCGTAGAGCGTGCCGACGAGCTGGGCCACCATGTCGCGCTGCTTGTCGCCGAGGCCCTGGCACAGCGCCTCCACGGTGGTGGCGCCGGTCAGGTGCGGCACGATCAGCGAGGCGAAGCGGTAGGCGGAGGGCATGACGACGCTGAAGCCGCCGCGCGCGTTGTGGAAGTGCACTCCGTTCGGGGTGCGGGTGTAGAGCACGTCCCGGCGGATGCGGGGCCGGGTCGCGGCGATCTCGTCGTACGCCGTGGGTGCTGACGCCATGGTCATGCCTCCGTCGGGTGCAGTTCCGCGGCGCCGGGCCGGGAGGGTGGATGGGGGGTGCGGCCGCCGGTGCGGGCGCCGACACCTTCGGCCGCGGCGGCGCGGGCGAAGGCCCGCAGCAGTTCGTGGATGCGGTAGTGGCCGCGCGGTCCCTCTTCGAGCAGGCCCGCGCCGACCAGGCGGTCCAGCACGCGGGCGCCGCTGATGGGGGCCTGGTCGCCGGGGTCGGCCGGGGGAGCTTCGGCGGAGGGCGCGGCCGGGGCCGCGGGTGGGAGGTCGCCGCCGGCCGGTCGGGGTGGCGGGGAACCGGGTGCCGGGGCAGGCCCGTTGGCCGCGGGGGGTGCGGGGGTCGGGCGTGCGCGGGTGGACGGGCGCGCGGGTGCCGCGGGTGGCCCTACGGACGCCGGACCGGCCTTCGCGGCGTGACGCGAGACCTGTGGCGTATCGGATGACGAGGTGGGGGCCGCGGTCTCCGCGTCGCCGCGCAGGATCGCGAGTTCCAGGCGCTGGAGCGAGGGGCCGGGGTCGACGCCGAGGTGGTGGGCGAGGTGCTCCTTGGTCTTGCGGTATTCCGCAAGGGCCTCGGCCCGCCGGCCGGCGCGGTGCAGGGCTTCCATGAGCTGTTCGGTGAAACGTTCGTGCAGGGGGTGCGCGCGGGCCGTCTGGAGGATCTCCGCAACCGCCTGGCGGTGCCGTCCGGCGGCGAGTTCGAGATCGAATACCCGCTCGATCGCACGCAGCCATTCCTCGTGCAGCCGGGGCACCTCGTCACGGTGCAGGAGATCGGAGGGGACATTGGCCAGCAGCGGCGGATGCCACAGGTCGAGCGCTGTGCGGAGCAGTGCGAGTTCGCTCTCCGGAGCTTTTTCCGCATACGCGCGCGAGAGCAGTTCACGGAACTCGACAAGGTCGAGTGTTTCGGCGTCCGCGGTGATCCGGTAACCGCCGGGAACGGCCTCTATCGCATTCTCGGAGATGCCGTACTTGGCGAAGAGCCGGCGCAGCCGGAGCACGCAGCTGTGCAATGCCGATTTCGCCTGGGCGGGGGTGTCCTCACCCCATATGACACGCTGCAGGGTTTCCGCGGAGACCACGGAATTCGCGTGCAGCAGCAATGCCGCGAGCAGTGCGGCGGGCCGGGACGGCTGGAGTACGGCGGATTCGCGGCCGTCGGCGACGCCGAGCATGCCGAGCACGGTGAACCGTGTCTGCCTGCCGGTCCGACCCGTCCGGTGCGCATCTGCCGAGGTCATACGGCCGCGGCCGATCTTCTTCGTACGAATGCCGTGCACGATGGAACAGAACGCACACTTCACCATCCCCGTTGCCCCGTGGCGCCGACGACCCGGTTGGTGTGCACCGGGCGGAGACAAAGGCCGGATGTGGCCTCATCTATCGGCGATCGCGCACGAGAATACGGCAGCCGACATTCCGTGTCCAGAGCGGAGCGCGATGTCAACCGGTAGCACATTCTGGACACTCCGGGCGTTACCCCGCAACACCGCGGAGCGGCCAATCGGACAAACCGCTCAGCATTACGGCGGCATGAATGGCGTTTTTCCTGCCCCGGGCTCCGGCCGATCATTTCAGTGGCCCGGCACCGACTTTTCCCGGCCGAACCGGGGAACGCCGGGCGGTGGTCAATTTGCGTCCGCATTAACGGAGCAAGGATGCACCCTGAAGGAGTGGCGACGGGATCACCCGGGATCGGAACCCTCGCCGCTCCACACTCTCGGACCCCTCCGTCCCCACCCACCCCGCAGACCCCGCGATCCTCCGCACCCCTCCCTTGCACTCCTCCTCCGCGAAGCGCCCACCCCCCTCACCCCCTTGACAGCCGACGCGCGCCTGATTCACTCTTCCACAAGACAGAAACAAACTTCCGCTATACGGAAGGAAAGCTTTGTGAGCTTCGCCGACGCGCGCTTCGATGTGAACCTCTCCCTCCTGTTCACCGAACTCCCCCTGCTGGAGCGGCCGGCCGCCGCTGCCGCCGCGGGCTTCGACGCCGTCGAACTGTGGTGGCCGTGGCCGGACGACCCCACCCCCGCCCCGCACCGGCTGTCCGCGCTGCGCACCGCCCTGGAGTCGGCGGGCACCCACCTGGTGGGCCTCAACTTCTACGCGGGCCAGCTGCCCGGTCCAGACCGAGGCGCCCTGTCCATCCCGGGCGAGGAGTCACGGCGCTTCCGGGCCAATGTCGAGGTCGCCGCCGAGTTCGCCGCGGCCACCGGCTGCACCGCGCTCAACGCCCTCTACGGCAACCGTGTGGACGGCGTGGACCCCGCCGAGCAGGACGCGCTCGCGCTGGACAACCTGGCGCTGGCCGCCCGAGCCGCCGCGGACGCGGGCGCGGTGCTGCTCGTCGAGGCGCTGAACGCCCCCGAGTCGCCGCGCTGCCCGCTGGTGAGTTCCGACGCGGCGGTCGACGTCGTCCGCCGCGTGAACGAGGCGACCGGCCTGGACAACGCCCGCTTCCTGCTCGACCTCTACCACCTGTCCATGAACGGCGAGGACCTGCCCGCGGCCATCACCCGCCACGCCGGGCTGACCGCGCACGTCCAGATCGCCGACAACCCGGGCCGCGGCGCACCGGGCACCGGGGCGTTGCCGCTCGCCGAACTCCTCGGTCTGCTCCGCAAGGAGGGCTACACGGGCTGGACCGGCTTGGAGTACAAACCGTCCCCCGCGGGCTCGGCCGCGTCGTTCGGCTGGCTGCGCTGAGCAAGCCGCGAGCAGACCGCGAGCGGTCCTCGATCGGCGGCGAGCGGCGCACCGGCAATACGGCAACCCGAGAGCCGGCGCCCAGCACCCGACAGCCGGGCAATGCGGCAACCCGACACCCGTCAGCCGTCCAGCCGTCAGCCACCACCCGTCAGCCACCAGCCACCAGCCACCAGCCACCAGCCGAGCCTCACCGCCCCGCCGATCCCCTCTCCCCCGACCACGAAAGGCCGCCCCATGCCCACCGCACTGCCCAAGGTCGCCTGGATCGGACTCGGCATCATGGGCTCGCCCATGTCCGAGAACCTGCTCCGGGCCGGCTACCGCGTCACCGGTTACACGCTGGAGCCGGAGAAGCTGGAGCGGCTCGCGGCCGCCGGCGGCACCGCGGCGGCATCGGTCGCCGAGGCGGTCGAGGGCGCCGACGTCATCGTCACGATGGTGCCCGCCTCCCCGCAGGTGGAGGCCGTCGCCTACGGCGAGGACGGCATCCTCGCCCACGCCCGGCCCGGCGCGCTGCTCGTCGACACCTCCTCGATCACCCCGCAGACCTCGGTGGACCTGGCGAAGGCCGCCGCCGCCAAGGGAATCCGGGTGCTGGACGCGCCCGTCTCCGGCGGCGAGGCGGGCGCGGTGGAAGCGGTGCTGTCCATCATGGTCGGCGGCGAGCGGGCCGACTTCGAGGAGGCGCGGCCGCTGCTGGAGACGCTCGGCAGGACCGTGGTGCACTGCGGCCCGCACGGCGCCGGGCAGACCGTCAAGGCGGCCAACCAGCTCATCGTCGCGGTCAACATCCAGGCGTGCGCGGAGGCGGTGGTCTTCCTGGAGAAGTCGGGCGTCGACCTCGCGGCGGCTCTGGAGGTGCTCAACGGCGGCCTGGCCGGCTCCACCGTGCTCACCCGCAAGAAGGACAACTTCTTGCGCCGCGAGTTCGCCCCCGGCTTCCGGATCGACCTGCACCACAAGGACATGGGCATCGTCACCGACGCCGCCCGCGCCGTGGGGGCCGCGCTCCCGGTCGGCGCGGTGGTGGCCGGCCTCGTCGCCTCGCTGCGCGCCCAGGGCGACGGCGGCCTGGACCACTCGGCGCTGCTGCGCGGGGTGGAGCGGCTGTCCGGCCTGCCCGTCAAGGACTGACGGCCCCTCATCCGCGGTCCGCGGCCGAACGGACCGCGCCCGATCCCCGCCCGGCGGTGCCGGCCCTGCCACGGGTCGCGCCTGGCAGTCCCCCGCCACCGAGCGCGGGGGCGGCACCGCCAGGCGGTACCACCCACGTGCCTTTCTCCCGTACCACCACGCCCCGTCCCGGGACCGGTCGCCGCCGTTGCCCCGCACGGCGGCGCGGCTTCCTGCACTATGGGGAGCACGAGCATTGCGCGCCGCACCCGACCGAGGCGGCGCGGCAGGCACGGGCGGGAACGGGAGTGGCGAGCGATGGCGGAGAGCGTGCCGGTGCGCTGCCCGGCCTGCGGGCGCGAACACCACTACACGGCCCCGGTCTTCCCGTGCGCCTGCGGCACCCCGCTCTCCCCGCCGGTCCGCGACGACGTGCCGCCGCTGCGGATCCGCCACCGGTCCTGGGAGGAGTCCTGGGTCCGGCTGCGCTGCCCCGACTGTGGCCGCACCGACCAGTGGCCGCAGCCGGAGTTCGACTGCGCCTGCGGCGCGCTGGTGCGGCTGCCGGTGCGCGGCGCCGCCGAGACGGCCGCGGACGGCGGCGAGGTGCCGGTCCCGCACGGGTCCGCGCCCGCGCCGAGCGGCGAGGTGCCGCCCCGGCCCACGACCCACCGCCCGCCCTTCCGCCCAGTGGTGATCCGCACCACGCGGGACGCGCTGACCGCGGCCGCGCGCTATCTGAAGTGGCTCGGCTTCACCGAGGTGCGCCTGGCCGGCGACCGCACGGCCAACGGCATCGACCTGCGCGGTGAGGGCCTGGTGGCCCAGGTGGACCCCACGACCCTGCCGACACCGGTGCGCGAGGTCGAGTGCCTCTGGCTGAACTGCGCCAACGAGGACGCGGTGGGGGCGTTCTTCTCGCTCGCGGGATACGCCACCGAGGCCCGGCAGCGGGCCGACCAGCTCGACGTCCCGCTGTTCGTCCTGGACCTGACGGGGACGCCGCAGCCGGTGAACGAGGCGGCGTCCCGTCTCGTACGGGGCTCCGACTGACCGCTGCCGGGCTTCCCGCCGTTCCCGGCCACCGGTCTGCCCTGCGCTGAGCGCGCAGTTCCACCCGCGGCCCTTCGCCCGGGGGCAACCCTCGGCGCGCCTGAGAGTGCCCAGCAACTCCCCCTTGCACACAGCGTTCCCGTCTTGACGAGGGGTGCCTTGAAACCTAGCCTCATTTTCACATAGCAGAAGCCAGATTCCACAATACGGAAACACTTCACTGGGGAGTGGATCGATGAGTCGGATGACTGCCGCGCGGGCGGCCGTGGAGATCCTGAAACTGGAAGGCGTGGAAGCGGCGTTCGGCGTGCCCGGGGCCGCGATCAACCCGTTCTACGCGGCACTCAAGGCGGCCGGCGGCATCGCGCACACGCTCGCCCGGCACGTGGAGGGCGCCTCGCACATGGCCGAGGGCTACACGCGGACCCGGCCGGGCAACATCGGCGTGTGCATCGGGACATCGGGACCGGCCGGCACCGACATGATCACCGGGCTGTACTCGGCGAGCGGCGACTCCATTCCGATCCTGTGCATCACCGGCCAGGCGCCGACCGCCGTGCTGCACAAGGAGGACTTCCAGGCGGTCGACATCGCGGCCATCGCCGGCCCCGTCACGAAGAAGGCCACCACCGTGCTGGAGGCCGCGCAGGTGCCCGGCGTCTTCCAGCAGGCGTTCCACCTGATGCGCTCCGGGCGGCCGGGGCCGGTGCTGATCGATCTGCCGGTGGACGTGCAGCAGACCGAGATCGAGTTCGACCCGGAGACGTACCGGCCGCTGCCGGTCTACAAGCCGGCCGCCTCGCGCGCCCAGATCGAGAAGGCGCTGTCGTACCTGGTGGCCTCGCAACGCCCGCTGATCGTGGCGGGCGGCGGGGTCATCAACGCCGACGCGGCCGACCTGCTGGTGGAGTTCGCCGAGCTGACCGGCACCCCGGTGGTGCCGACCCTGATGGGCTGGGGCGCGATCCCGGACGACCACGAGCTGAACGCCGGCATGGTGGGGCTGCAGACCTCGCACCGGTACGGCAACGCCACCTTCCTCGCCTCGGACTTCGTGCTCGGCATCGGCAACCGCTGGGCCAACCGGCACACCGGCTACCGGATGGACGTCTACCGCGAGGGCCGCACCTTCGTGCACGTGGACATCGAGCCCACCCAGATCGGCCGGATCTTCCCGCCGGACTACGGCATCGCCTCCGACGCGAAGGCCGCCCTCGAGCTGTTCGTCCGGGTGGCGCGGGAGTGGAAGGAGGCGGGCCGGCTGCCGGACCGCTCGGAGTGGATCGCCGCGCACCTGGAGCGCAAGGGCACCCTGCACCGCCGCACCCACTTCGACGACATCCCGATGAAGCCGCAGCGGGTCTACGAGGAGATGAACCGCGCCTTCGGCCCCGAGACCCGCTACGTGACCACCATCGGCCTCTCGCAGATCGCCGGCGCCCAGATGCTGCATGTCTACCGGCCGCGGCACTGGATCAACTGCGGCCAGGCCGGGCCGCTCGGCTGGACCGTCCCCGCCGCGCTCGGCGTCGCCACCGCCGACCCGCAGGCGCAGGTGGTGGCGCTCTCCGGGGACTACGACTTCCAGTTCATGATCGAGGAGCTGGCCGTCGGCGCGCAGCACCGCATCCCTTACGTGCATGTGCTGGTCAACAACAGCTACCTGGGCCTGATCCGGCAGGCGCAGCTCGGGCTCGGCATCGACTTCCAGGTGAACCTGGAGTTCGAGAACCTCAACTCGCCCGAACTCGGCGTCTACGGCGTGGACCACGTCAAGGTCGCCGAGGGTCTGGGCTGCAAGGCGATCCGGGTCACCGACCCGGCCGACCTGGGCGCGGCCTTCGAGGAGGCGAAGAAGCTGGCCGCCGAGCACCGGGTGCCGGTGGTGGTGGAGGCGATCCTGGAGCGGATCACCGACATCGCGATGTCGACCACCGCCGACATCTCCGACGTCCGCGAGTTCCAGGAGCTGGCCACCGCGCCCGGCCACGCCCCCACCGAGGTCATTCCGCTGCGCTGAAGCGGGCCCGCAGCTCGACCTTGCGCACCTTGCCGCTGACCGTCATCGGGAAGGCGTCCAGGATCCGCAGGTGGCGCGGAACCTTGTAGCGGGCGAGCCGGCCGGCGCAGAACTCCTCGATCTCGCCGAGGGTGGGCGGGTCGGCCGGGTCGCGCGGGATCACGCAGGCCAGCACCTCCTCGCCGTAAGTCTCGTCGGGCACGCCGACCACCTGCACGTCGGAGACCTTGGGGTGGGTGTAGAGGAACTCCTCGATCTCCCGCGGGTAGATGTTCTCCCCGCCGCGGATGATCATGTCCTTGATCCGGCCGACGACCGAGACGTAGCCGTCCGGGCGCATCACCGCCAGGTCGCCGGTGTGCATCCACCGCGAGGCGTCCAGCACCTCGGCGGTGCGCTCGGGCTCCGCCCAGTAGCCGAGCATCACCGAGTAGCCCCGGGTGCAGAGTTCACCGGGAGTGCCACGGGGCACTGTCGTACCGTCGGTAGGGTCCACGACCTTCACCTCCAGGTGCGGCAGCACCCGGCCGACGGTGGCGGTGCGGTGCTCGATGTCGTCGTCCATGCGGGTCTGGGTGGACACCGGCGAGGTCTCGGTCATGCCGTAGCAGATGGACACCTCGGCCATGTGCATCTCGGCCATCACCCGCTTCATCACCTCCACCGGGCAGGGCGAGCCGGCCATGATGCCGGTGCGCAGCGAACCCAGGTCGTAGGAGGCGAAGTCGGGCAGATTGAGCTCGGCGATGAACATCGTGGGCACGCCGTAGAGCGAGGTGCAGCGCTCCTGCTGGACCGCCCTGAGGGTGGCCGCCGGGTCGAAGGAGGGGGCGGGGATGACGATGCAGGCGCCGTGCGAGGTGATGCCGAGGTTGCCCATCACCATGCCGAAGCAGTGGTAGAAGGGCACCGGCAGGCAGACCCTGTCCTGCTCGCTGTAGCCGATCGTGCTGCCCACGAAGTAGCCGTTGTTGAGGATGTTGTGGTGCGAGAGGGTGGCGCCCTTGGGGAAGCCGGTGGTGCCGGAGGTGTACTGGATGTTGACCGGGTCGTCGCAGTCGAGCTCGGCCTCGGCGGCGGCCAGGAAGCCGGCGTCCAGGCCGGCGCCGGCGGCGAGCAGTTCGTCCCACTCCGGGTCGCCGATGTGCACGACCTCGCGCAACTGCTCGCAGCGCGGGCGGACTTCGGCGGCCATCGCCCGGTAGTCGCTGTCCTTGTGCTGCGGCGAGGCGATCAGCACGCAGGTGCCCGACTGCCGCAGCACGAACTCCAACTCGTGCGTGCGGTAGGCGGGGTTGATGTTCACCATGATGGCGCCGAGCCGGGCGGTGGCGTACTGGGTGAGCACCCACTCGGGGCAGTTGACCGCCCAGATGCCCACCCGGTCGCCCTTGCCGACGCCGTGGGCGGCGAGCCCGCGGGCCAGGTCGTCGACCGCGCGGCCGAACTCGGCGTAGGTCCACCGCCGTCCGCTGGGCAGGTCCACCATGGCCTCGCGGTCCGCGAAGGCGGATATCGCCCGGTCCAGGTTGCGGCCTATGGTGTCGCCGAGCAGGGGGGTGTCGCCGGTGCCGTGGGCATACGACGGCTCGGCCGGCTCGGCAGGTGCGGCGGTTTCCACGGCACGGGCGACCCCGTCGGCCGCTTGACCAATTGCCCTCTCCCGTAAGGCTTCTGACGGTCGCCCGGCCGGCTGCGTGCTCATCGGAAGTCCTCCTCGTGGAACTCGCGGCTGCCGTCGTGCATGGTCGCCTCGCGCAGTTCGATCCGCCGGATCTTGCCCGACACGGTCTTGGGCAGGTCGGCGAACTCCAGCCGCCGCACCCGCTTGTAGGGCGCGAGCACCGCGCGGGAGTGCGCGAAGATCGCCTTGGCGGTCTCCCCGTCCGGCGCCCAGCCCTCGGCGAGCACCACGTACGCCTTGGGCACCGACAGCCGCAGTTCGTCGGGCGCGGGCACCACCGCGGCCTCGGCGACCGCCTCGTGCTCCAGCAGCGCGCTCTCCAGCTCGAACGGGCTGATCTTGTAGTCGCTGGACTTGAAGACGTCGTCGCTGCGGCCGATGTAGGTGATGTACCCGTCGGCGTCCCGGCGGCCGATGTCGCCGGTGTGGTAGTAGCCGCCGGCCATCGCCTCGGCGGTCCGCCCGGGGTCGCCGGCGTAGCCGGTCATCAGCCCGACCGGGCGGGTGGACAGGTCCAGGCAGATCTCGCCCTCGTCGCCGGGCCGCCCGGTCACGGGGTCCACCAGGGCCACGGCGTAACCGGGGGTGGGCCGGCCCATGGAGCCGGCCTTCACGATCTGCCCGGGCGGGTTGGCGACCTGCACGGCGGTCTCGGTCTGGCCGAAGCCGTCCCGGATCACCACCCCCCACAGCCGCTTGACGTGCTCGATGACCTCCGGGTTCAGCGGCTCGCCGGCCGCCACCGCCTCCCGCGGCGGGTTCTTCAGCGCCCGCAGGTCGGCCTGGATGAGCATCCGCCACACCGTGGGCGGGGCGCAGAAGCTGGTCACGCCGGCCCGGTCCATCTCGGCCATCAGCCGGCCGGCGTCGAAACGGCTGTAGTTGTGGACGAAGACGGTCGCCTCGGCGTTCCAGGGCGCGAACAGGCTGGACCAGGCGTGCTTGGCCCAGCCCGGCGAGGAGATGTTCAGGTGGGTGTCGCCGGGGCGCAGCCCGATCCAGTACATCGTCGCCAAGTGGCCCACCGGGTACGACAGATGGGTGTGGGCGACCAGCTTGGGCCGGGCGGTGGTGCCGGAGGTGAAGTAGAGCATCAGCGGGTCGTCACCGCGGGTGGGGCCGTCCGGGATGAAGCCCGGCCCGCCCGCGGGCTGCGCCTCCTGCGCCTCCTCGTAGGCGGTCCAGCCGTCCGCGGCGCCGCCCACGGCGATGCGCGTGTAGTCGCCGGGCACGTCGGCGAACTTCGCGGTGTCCGCGGCCCGTACGATCGCGTGCCGGGCCTCGCCGCGCCCGATCCGGTCCCGCAGGTCGGCCGGGCCGAGCAGCGGGGTCGCCGGGATGACCACGGCCCGCAGCTTCATCAGCGCCAGCGCGCTCTCCCACTGCTCGACCTGGTTGCCCAGCATCAGCAGCACCCGGTCGCCGACCCGCACCCCCTGCTCGCGCAGCCAGGTCGCCACCCGGTCGGTGCGCGCGGACATCTCGCCGTAGGTGACGCGGACCTCACTGCCGTCCTCCTCCACGATCCACAGCGCGTCCTGCCCGGTCCGCTCCGGGTCGGCGGCCACCACGTCGAACCAGTCCAGGGCCCAGTTGAAGAACTCCGGACGGGGCCAGGCGAAACCCTCGTAGGCTGCCGGGTAGTCCTCGCGGTGGCGCAGCAGGAAGTCCCGGGCGGCCCGGAACTCTCCGGTCGCCTCCGATGCCGGCATGTGTCCTCCTCATCGACGGGCGCTGAGTAGCATCGTCCGTGAGTGACGTGGGTCTCACTACCCCCGGAAGGGGGTGAGCGGGCCCGCCGTGGGGGCCGAGGTCGGCCGAGGGGACGTGGTGCAGGTGGACGGGCAGGGCGATGCCGTGGAGCTGCGGGCGGCGCTGCTGCGCATGCGCAGGTCGGGACTGCTGCCGGTGGCTTTCGGCGGGCTGGTGACCGGCGGCGGGCTGCCACCGGGCTATGGCGCGCGGCAGTTCAGGATCAGCGAGCTGTCGGGCACCGGCACGGAGTCGCTGCGCGGCCTGACCATCACGTCCGGCAACGGGCTCGGTGGCAAGACGCTGGCGCTGGGCCGCCCGTACGCGGTCACCGACTACCGCTCCTCGCGCGCCATCAGCCACGAGTACGACGCGGCCGTCGCCAGCGAGGGGCTGCGCTCGGTGCTCGCCGTGCCGGTGGTCGTCCAGCGGCGGGTCCGCGGGGTCCTCTACGGGGCGCTGCGGCAGCCGTTCGTGCTCGGCGAGCGGCCGCTGAACGTGGCGCTGGACGCCGCGCGCGAGCTGGAGCAGGCGCTGGTGGTGCGGGACGAGGCACAGCGGCTGCTGTCCTTCGCGCAGGCGCCGCCCACCGCGGACCCGCGGGCCTGGGAGGAGGTGCGCGAGGCGCACACCGAGCTGCGGGCGCTGGCCGCGCGCGTGCCGGACGCGCACTTGCGGCACGAGCTGCTCAGTGCCTGCGCGAAACTCGCCGCGGCCGGTGCCGCGCCTGCCGCCTCGGCCACCCTCCCTCTGCCCGGGCCACGCCCGGCCCCGCAGCTCACCCCCCGCGAACTCGACGTTCTGAGCGCGGTGGCCTCCGGGGCGACCAACGCGGCCGCGGCCGCGCGCCTGCGGCTGCGCCCCGAGACCGTCAAGAGCTACCTGCGTGCCGCCATGCGCAAACTGGGCGCCCACACCCGCCTCGAAGCCGTAGTGGCCGCCCGCAGGGCGGGCCTTCTCCCTTGAGCCATCGGGGCCACGGCCCCTCGCACCCCAAGAACGGCAACCCGCCGCAGGGGTGCGCCACGGTGCCGGATTCCGCCCACGGGTGCCGCAACCCCCCGCAGGGGTTCCCCACGTGCCGGATTCCACCCACGGGTGCCGCAACCCGCCGCAGGGGTTCCCTAGGGTGCCGAGTGCCGCACCGCCGTAGCTTGGCGCAGTTCCTCACCCGGAACTTCGCCTGGGGGTGGGTGCCCCAGCGCCTCCGGGGGTTGTACGGGGCTCGCTGTGCGCGCGAAGGGCAAGGTTTTTCAGGGGCGCGGGGAACTGCGCGCTCAGCAGGCCACCGGCCTGCGGCCGGGGACGAGACGGAACCCCCGCGGCGGGAAGCCGCAGCCGCACCGGGCAAGAGCGGTACCCCGCAGCCTAAAGAGCCCTACGTGCCCTCACCCTCACGCGTGCGGCCGCCGCCAGCCGCACGTGTGAGGACCGGGTCAACCGTCAGGTGGTGCGCCCCGAGAGGCTCGGCGAGCCGCCGGAGGGCGACCGCCGAGAGCCGGATCCACGGCTGGGTCGGCCCGAGCACGGAGCGCAGGCGGCGGTCCGTGGTGAAGGCGACAGCCGTCCGCGTCCCGAAAGGCGTACGCCACAGGCGGATCACGTCCCCGGCCGGCCCACGCCGTACCGGCACGTAGAGCGAACGCCCCGCGGTCCCACCGGACTCCGGCTCGCCGGAGGCGACCGACGGCTGGTGCTGGCTCACGTGCATGCCCTTACGGTAACCCGCGCGGCACGCCCCCTCCCCCCGGGCCGCCCCGGAGCGGCGGGAGCCCGCCGCCCGGACCTCCGGGGCGTCACGTCGCCCGCCACGCTCCTCACCTGCCGCCGGCGGGGGCGCCGACCGCGTTACCACCCGGCATCCGCCCCCGTGCGGGGCCCGCACGCCCCGCCTCAGTAATCCCGCCCTAGTAATCCAGCTCCGCCAGCTCGCGCACCAGGCGTTCGCGCACCCGCGGCACCCCGGTCAGCAGCGGCACCGCGGCGTTGCGGGCGGCGCGGGCGGGGGCGGCGCGCAGCGCCGCCAGACGGGTCATGCGGTCGGTGAAGGCGACCACCCGCCGGGCGACGGGCAGCCGCCGCTCCTCGTACTCCGCCAGGCGGTCGGCCGCGAGGGCCCGTCCGAGCTCGCGGGCGTCCTGGATACCGGTGTTCATGCCCTGCCCGCCCGCGGGGCTGTGGACGTGGGCCGCGTCGCCGGCGAGCAGCACCCGCCCGTCGCGGAAGCGGTCGGCGACCCGGTGGTGGACGTGGAACCGCGAGCCCCACACGACCCGGTGGACCTGCCCCTGCCCGGGCGTCCGCGCGTCGAGCAGGCGCTGCACGTACTCCTCGCCGGGTTCCTCGGGCGCGTCGTCGGCGATGGCGACGATCCGGTACCGCTCGCCCGGCAGGGGCGCGACGACCACCAGGCCGTCGGCGTGCACGTTCGCCGAGACCTCCTCGTGCCCGGGCGCCCAGTCCATCGCGACATCGGCGAGCACGAAGGACTCCTCGTAGGTGCCGCCGGCGAAACCGATGCCGGCGGCGTCGCGGACGGTGCTGTGCATGCCGTCGGCGCCGACCGCGTAGGCGGCCCGCAGGGTCTGCCCGTCCGCCGTGGTGAGGGTGACGCCCCCGGCGTCCTGGACCAGGCCGCGCACCTCGACCGGCCGGTGCACCTCGCCGCCCGCCGCCCGCAACCGGTCGAGCAGCACCGCCTCGGTCTCGCTCTGCGGGACCATCAGGGTGTACGGGTACGGCGTGGGCAGGCCGGCGAAGGACAGCCGGGCCAGCGCCCGGCGGCCGTCACGAAGGGTGAAGCGCCGCACCGGCACCCCCCTGGCCACGAGTTCACCCGAGGCGCCCAGCTCCTCCAGCACCTCCAGCGTGCGGGCGTGCACGGCGGCCGCGCGCGAGGTGTTCGCACCTTCGGCGAGCCGGTCCAGCAGCACGAAGTCCACGCCGGCCTCGGCGAGGGTGAGCGCGAGGGTCAGCCCGGTCGGTCCCGCGCCGACGATGGCGACGTGCGTGCTGTCCGGAAGCGAAGTACCGGCCATGGAGGTCCCCTTTCACCGCTGCGTCGGGCGCCGGTCATGCGCCCGACGGTCGCCTACCCCCGACTGGCCACGGTGATGATTTCGGGACTGGCGTCGGTGACCGGCGTGCGGTCCCAACTGCCGTACTGCTCTTGGACGGTGAAGCCCGCCTCGGTGAGGAAGGCGTGGAGTTCGGCGGGGCCGGGGAAGCGCAGGCTCTCGGTGAGGACGCGCAGCACGGTGCCGTCGGGGGCGGCCACGGTGCCGTGGAAGGCGACGATGCCGTCCGCGACGGAGTCGACCTCGTGCCAGTAGCGCAAGGGGCGGCCCTGCTCGTCCACCACCTCGACGACGTCCTCGGGGTTGCGGGCGGTCCAGCCCTCCCAGGCGCGGGCCAGCGGGTGGCGGGTCTCGAAGGCGAAGCGCCCGCCCGGCCGCAGCGCGGCGTGCACCCCGCGCAGGGAGGCGCGTATGTCGTCGTCGGTGAGCAGGTTCTGGAAGGCGTGGCCGGTCATGGTGGCCAGCGCGAAGCCGGCGCCTTCGGGGGCCTGCGCGGCGGCGGCTTCGATCCACTCGATGCCCTCGTGCCGCCGGGCCCGGTCCAGCATGGCGCGGTCGGGGTCGATCCCGGTGAGGCGTCCGCGGTGGCCGCGGGCCCGGGCGAGGGCGAGCATCGAGCCGGTGCCGCAGCCGACGTCCAGGACGGAGTCGGCGGCCATCACCAGCGGGAAGTAGAACCCGTCGTCCATCCGGTGGTCGGGGTCCCAGGGGTTCAGCGTGTCGTACAGGGCGGCGGCATCGGCATCGGTGAACACCGGCGCAGTCTGCGCGGGCGCCCTGCGGGCGGGCAACGGGTTTTCCGTCCGGTGGACGGCCACGGCAGGCGCCCTCTGCGCAGCGGCCGTACGCCGGTCCTGCCCCGGACGTGGCGGTGTACGCCGCGGGTGGCGGCGCCGCTCCCGCTCCGCCCGGACCGGCGAACCGTGGGCCGCGGGCGCACGGGCGGAGCCCCGTACGCAGACCGCCGCCCCGGCGGTGCGCACGGGGGCGGCGCACCGCCGGGGCGGCGGATTCGGGGGCAGGCGGCCGGGTGTCCCGTCCCCACGATGACCCGGCTGCCGGCCCCCGGCCCGGTGCCCTCCGCTCGTCGGGCGCCGGGGGTCCGGGGGCCGCCGGTCACATGTGGACGGCCTGGCCTGCGGTGAGGTTGGGACGGCCGCTGCGGTACATCAGCGCCGCGATCACCGTGCCGGCGGCGAAGAAACCGGCCGACCACCAGTAGGCAGTGGAGTAGCTGTGCAGCTGGGCGTGGGCGAGGATGGCCGGCGCCGTGCCGTGGCTCTTGACGTAGTTCGTGGCGGCCGCGGTGGCCAGGGTGTTCAGCAGGGCGGTGCCGATGGAGCCGCCGACCTGCTGCATGGTGTTGACGCCCGCGGAGGCCACGCCCGCGTCCTCCTCGGAGATCCCGGAGGTCGCCACGCTCATCGCCGTCGGCATGGCCAGGCCGATGCCGAGGCCGATCACGATCAGCGGCGGCAGGACGTTGGCGGCGTAGGTGCTGCCGCCGTCCAGGAGGGTCAGCCAGGCCATGCCGACCGCGGACAGCGCCATGCCGAGCGGCACGACCGGGCGCGGGCCGAACCGCGGCACCAGCACGGTGGTGGCGATCTGGGCGGCGACCATCAGGGCGCCGATCATCGGCAGGAAGCCCAGGCCGGTCTTGACCGGCGTGTAGTGCAGCGTGAGCTGGAGGTAGTAGGTCAGGAACAGGAACACGCCGAACATGCCGACACCGGCGATGCCGAGGATGGCGAACGAGGCGCCGCGGTTGCGGTCCACCAGCACGCGCAGCGGCAGCAGCGGGTGCTGCGCCCGGGTCTGCCACCAGGTGAAGGCGGCCACCAGCACCACGCCCAGGGTCAGGAAGCCCCAGGTCAGCGGGGAGCCCCAGTGGTGGGTCTCGGCGTTGGAGAAGCCGTAGACGATGCCGAACAGGCCGGCGGTGACCAGGATGGTGCCGGGCAGGTCGAGGCGGGGCCGGTCGGCCGGGGCGCCCTTGCGGAGCAGCGCCATGCCGCCGATGAAGGCGATGACGGCGAAGACCAGGTTGACGTAGAGGGTCCAGCGCCAGCTGAGGTGCTCAGTGAGGACACCGCCGAGCAGCAGGCCGATGCCGCCGCCCGCGCCTGCGATGGCGCCGTAGATGCCGAACGCCTTGGCGCGCTCCTTGGCGTCGGTGAAGGTGGTGTTGAGCAGCGACAGCGCGGCGGGGGCCAGCAGCGCGCCGAACAGGCCCTGCAGGGCGCGGCCGCTGACCAGGACCTCGAAGTTCTGGGCGGCGCCGGCGAGCGCGGAGGCGCCGGCGAAGCCGACCACGCCGACGAGGAAGACGATCTTGCGGCCGATCAGGTCGGCGAGTCGCCCGCCGAGCAGCAGCAGGCTGCCGAAGGCGAGGGAGTAGGCGGTGACGATCCACTGCCGGTTGCCGTCGCTGAAGCCGAGGGCCTTCTGGGCGGAGGGCAGGGCGATGTTCACGACGGTGGCGTCCAGGACGACCATCAGCTGGGCGATCGCGATGACGGCGAGCACCCACCAGCGGTGGCCGGGGCGCTCCTCCACGGCGTGCTTGTCGTGCTTGTCGAGCTCTACCGGACCGGCCGGTGAGGGCTCGCCGACGTGGGCGTCGGCTGCGGACGAGGTCGACATCTTGCGTGCTCCTGAAGGGACGGGGAGGCGCGGATGATCCGCTGGAAGAACGAAACGGTTTCGTACTCGAACGACGGTACGTCGCGACTTATCGAAACGCAAACGTTTCGCTGCCTCCCCGCATGTGCGCCTCCTCACAGCCGGGCGCATCAACCTTCCCGCCCCTTCCCGGCGTCCTCAGCCCCCGCGGGCGCCCGCCCGGAGACCCTGCGCCCGGACATCACGGCGATCCCCCTGCGCGACGCCCCCCGAGCGGGGTGGTCCTGGCCAGCCGCACCGGGTCCTCAGGCGGGCACGTAGGACCTGCTGTCTGCCCAGTCGCCCCGCGCCCGCACAAGCGCGGCCCGCACCTCGCCGTCGAGCAGGTCGGCGTGGGCGCGTAACGCGGCGGCGAGGCGGGCGAGACCGTCCGGGTCGAGTCCCGGGACCATGTAGTCGTCGACGAGGCAGAGGTTGGCGACGGGCTGCCGGAGTTCGGGTTCGGGGGCGTAGGGGTCGCAGTCGATCCCGACGTGGAGAACCTCGACGGATTCGGTCGCGGTCCCCGTCCGCCCGTCGGGGACGTGGACGGGCAGCGGGCACCCCACGAAGCCGCGGTGGTGGTTGATGTCGCTGAGCATCAGGCCGAGCCGTTCGATCGGAACGCCCTGGGCGCTTGGGTCCTCCTCGGCCCAGTCCGGCAAGTGGCCACTGATACTGAAGCCGGTGTCGGTGGTGATGGTCCAGGTTCTGCTCACGTTTCCGGGCTCCTCGGTTCAGGGGTGGTGAGGTGGACGGGGGCGAAGCCGGTAAGCCTCACGACGAGTTGGTGGGCCCGTACCCAGGGGATGCGGGGGTCGTCGTAGGCGAACCAGCCGACGTCGACAGGTTCAGGGGCAGCGCGGCCGGCCGGGCGGTGGAGGATCCCGTTGACACCGACGGGGGCGAAGTGCCGTACGCGCAGGGCGGTGACGGCTCGCCGCAGATGCGGGCAGGCGGTCACTGAGCGGTGCGCGCAGGGGCGGCAGACGGGCGGGTGAGCGGTCTTCTCGTCGCGGGGCCGCAGGTGGTCTGGCCGCGCGTCGACCAGCCACAGCACGCCGTCGCGCGTACGGTCGGCGGGCCCGCCGCAGATCTGGCAACGCACCCCGCTCATGGCGATCCGCTGCCGCAGGCTGTGCACCTGTCCGAACCGGGGCCGCCCCTTTCCGGGTTGCGAGGGCGCCCGCGACCACAGCACGCCGTACCCGTCCCGATCGAACCCCCGTTCGTCGGCATACCCGATCCCCCGCCCGTCCTGCCGCCGGACAACGGGCATCACCCCGGGGGGTTCTCCACTCCAGAGCACGACGTAGGGCACGTGCTCGTGCCGAGGAGGGTTCGAACGGCCCCGCTCCGGTGCGGGGTTTGGCGAACGTGTACGCAACTGCTCCACCACCTTCCGTAACTGGCTTGAGCCAGTTGAGCATTGGGGCGCGAACGCTGTCAAGCGACTGGCTCAAGCCAGCTGTTAGCCTTCTCGTGTGCCCACCTCTTCCCCTTCGCCCGAACCGCTCCCGAGCAGGCGGATCGCCGAGACGCTGCGTGCCGCCATCGAGAACGGCGAGCTGTCACCCGGAGACCGGCTCCCCTCGGAGCGCTCCCTCGCCGAGCAGTACGGCGCGGCTCGCAACACCGCCCGTGAGGCGATCCGCATCCTTGCCGAGCAGGGCTTGGTCATCGCCGAGCACGGACGCGGCGTCTTCGTCCGCGAACGAAAACGCCTCCTGCGTTTCGGCAGCGACCGCTACTCGCTCAAGAATCGCGAGACGGGCCTGACGCCTTTCCGGTTGGAGGCCGCGCGCCAGGGCCGGACAGCGCGGATCGAGGTCCTGGGCATCACGCGCGAGGAGCCGCCCGAGGACGTGGCCGAACGGCTGGGCGTTCCCACCGGAATCGCCGGCGTCGTACACCGCGAGAACCACTACTTCGCCGACGACGAGCCCGTGCAGATCGTCTCCACCTACCTGAAGTGGGAGGAGGCGCAGGGCACGCCGCTCATGGAGCCGCGGTCCGGACCGCACGGGATCTACGGCCGGCTGGAGGAGCTCGGGCATGTCATGACGCGGGGACGCGACGAGATCACGGCACGCATGCCCTCGCCGCACGAATCCGCGCTTCTCCGACTCCCGCCGGGCGTACCGGTCCTCGAGGTGTTGCACACCAGCTTCGACCAGAACGCAGAGCCCTTCGAGGTGTCGCGCTACGTCCACCGGGCCGACCGCGCCGGGCTGCTCTACGAACTCCCCGTCGAGCAGGCCGAGTCCTGAGGTGGGAGACGTGATGACCGAGTCCCGCGGGCCCGTGGTGCGGCCGATCCGGGCGGAGGACGTGGCCGATGCCGCCACCGCGCTCGTGGACGTCCACGGCACGGACGGCTACCCGGTGGAGGGGGTCGCGCAGCCCGAGGCGTGGATCGCTCCGCCCGGGGTCGTCGCGGCATGGGTCGGCGTGCTGGACGGCCAAGTCGTCGGCCACGTGGCGGTGATGAGCCCCAACGGCGACGAGGACGCGGTGGCGCTCTGGCGAAGCCGGGGCGCGGACGGGGCGGACATCGGCGTGCTCGCCCGGCTCTTCGTCGTACGGGCCGCGCGCGGGCGGGGCCTTGGTGAAAGCCTTGTCCGAGAGGCCATGGCCTTCGCGCGCGCCCGCTCCCTGCGGCTCGTCCTCGATGTCCTGCACAAGGACGCCGCGGCGATCCGCCTCTACGACCACCTCGGCTGGCACCCGATCGGCGAAGCCCAGCACCACTACGGCACCAACCCCCCCGCCCCCGCCCGCTGTTACACCTGGCCTTCGCCGTAGGGAGTCACCAGCACATGAGGCCCACCCCGGCAGACCCCGATGCCTGGAACGACTACCTCGCCGAGGGCAACGCCACCCAGGCACGCAAACGTGCGGCCCGAGCTGCGCCGCACAGGGAACCCCGGTTCGTTGGCCCGCAGGGGGGATGGCGGGTGCCGTCCGCGGCCGCGGCCGTACGTCGGGAAGCCGCGCCGCTTGGGCCCAATTTCTGTTATCCCACTGCTCAGTGGACCCTCTCCTGTGTGTAGGGAACCGAGGAAGTGGAGCGAGGCTATGCGTGCGGGCGACCGGGTCGGGCCCGACCCTGATGTGGTGACGGCAGCCAGAGCCGGTGACGAGCGCGCCCTCGACGCGCTCGTCGCCCAGTGCCTCCCGCTGGTCTACAACATCGTCGGGCGCGCGCTCGACGGGAACGACGACGTGGACGACGTCGTCCAGGAGACCCTGCTGCGGGTCGTCCGGGGGCTGGGCGACCTGCGCGAGCCCACCGCGTTCCGCTCCTGGCTGGTGGCGATCGCCGTCCGCCAGGTCCGCGACCGCGAGCAGGCCCGCAAAGCCGCCTGGCACCAGCGCACCGGCCTGGACGCGGCCGAACTCATCCCCGACCCGGCCTCCGACTTCGCCTCGGTGACGATCCTGCGGCTCGGCCTGACCGACCAGCGCCGCGAGATCGCCGAGGCGACCCGGTGGCTGGACCCGGGCGACCGCACCCTGCTCGCCCTGTGGTGGCTGGAGGAGACCGGCGACATCGGCCGCACCGAACTCGCCGAGGCGCTGGGCCTGACCCGCCAGCACGCGGCCGTCAAGGTGCAGCGGATGAAGGAGCAACTGGAGACCTCCCGCACGGTCGTCCGGGCGCTCGGCGCGGCCGACGACTGCGGCGAGCTGCGGGCGCTGGCCGGCGGCTGGGACGGCATCCCCAGCCCGCTGTGGCGCAAGCGCTTCGCCCGCCACATACGGGGCTGCGCGGTGTGCGGGCGGACGGCCGGCGTCCTGCTCCCGATGGACCGCCTGCTCAGCGGCCTGCCGCTGCTCCCCGTGCCGTTCGCCCTGGGCGGCCTGCCGCCGGCACCGGGGCACGTACCGGGCCCTGTGCCGGGCAGCCACCCCGCGCCCGGCCCCCACCCCGTCCCGGACGGGCACCCCGGACCCGGCCACATGCCGCACCCCGCTCCGGGCGGGCACTCCCCCACGCCGGGTCATTTGCCGGGCTCCTCCGCGCCGGGTGCCCAGCCCGCGCCCGGCGGCCACGTCCCCCTGCCGGACCACGTACCGGTCTCCTCCGCTCCTGGTACGCAGCCCGCTTCCGGCGGCCAGCCGACGGTCCCGCACCCGCGCGGCCCGCGGCGGCCCGGCGCCCACCGGGGTGCCCACCGGCTCGGGTCGCGGCTGCTGCACGGTCCGCTCGCCGTGCCCGCCGCGGCCGTGACCGCCGTCGCCGCGGTGGCGGCCTCCGCGCTGGTCGCCGTCCACGTCAGCGACGGCAAGGACGCGCCCGCCGCGCACGCGGCCCCCGCCACCACGACCGCCTCGCCCACCACCGCGGCCCCCACCACCCCGGTGCCCACGACCACGTCGCCCACCCCGACGCCGACGAAGACGCACCCGCCCGCGCCGAAGAAGCCCGCCACGCACGCGCCCGTCAAGGCGCCGCCCCCGCCCGCGCCGCCCGCGTCCTCCTCCCGCAAGGGCGTCGGCGTATGGAGCTTCGACGGGGTCAACACCGCGCTCGCCGAGTCGGGAGCGAGCTGGTACTACACGTGGTCCACCACGCACTCCGGCATCAGCGGCCCCGGCTTCGTGCCGATGATCTGGGGCTCGGGCAGCGTCACTTCGGCCGCGCTCGCGCAGGCGCGGCAGGACGGGCCCTACCTGCTGGGCTTCAACGAGCCCGACATGGGCGGCCAGTCCAACATGACGGTCGATCAGGCGCTCTCTCTGTGGCCGAAGTTGGAATCGGCGGGCAAGGTGCTGGGCAGTCCGGCGGTCGCGTACGGCGGCGACACCCCGGGCGGCTGGCTGGACCGCTTCATGACCGGCGCGAAGCAGAAGGGGTACCGCGTCGACTTCATCGCGCTGCACTGGTACGGCGGGGACTTCACCACGTCGGACGCGGTCGCGCAGCTGCGCTCCTACCTCGAGGCGGTGCACAGCCGCTACGGGAAGCCGATCTGGCTCACGGAGTTCGCGCTCACCGACTTCTCCACGGGCACCGCGCGCTACCCGAGCGACGCCCAGCAGGCCGCGTTCCTCACCGCGGCGACGAAGATGCTCGACGGGCTGCCCTACGTCCAGCGCTACGCGTGGTTCGGCCTCCCGGCCAAGGACGGCGCCCCGAGCACGGGCCTCTTCCACAGCGGCCCCGTGGCCACGGAAGAGGGCCGCGCCTTCGAAAGGGCCCGCTGAGCCGGGCGGCTCCCCGCCGCAGGGGTTCCGGTACGCCGCCGGGTGCCGCCCGAGGCGGTGCGGGTGCGGCTGCCCGCCGCGAGGGTTCCTGTCTCGTCGCCGACAGCCGGCCGGTGACCGGTTGCGCGCGCAGTTCCTCCCCCAGGGCTTCGCCTGGGGGCACCCCCAGCGCCCCTTTCGGGTTCCCGTCCGCCCCACGGGGGTCCAATGCCGCCCCGAGGCCGGTGGCCTCTTCTGGGGGTTCCCACCTCTGGGGGAGCCGTTCCCCGCGCCCCGGAAAACCTCGCTCTGCGCGCGAAGGGCGAGCACATCAGGGGCGCGGGGAACTGCGCGACGAGCCCAGAACCGGCCTGCGGCCGGGGACCGGCGGAAGCCCCCACGGCGGGCAGCCGTTCTTGGGGGCGCGGGGAACTGCGCGACCAGCCATCCTGCGGGCAGCACCCGGCACTGTGGGACAACCCCCACGGCGGGGCGCCGTGGCCGCGCTGCCGCAACGGCGGCACCCAACCCCGTAAAGAACCCTTATGCGTGGATCGCGGAAGCCGTTTCGCTCAAAGGGCGCCCTGTGGCGCCGTGCCGCGAGGCGACGATCTCCGCCGCGATGGAGAGCGCCGTCTCCTCGGGGGTGCGGCCGCCGAGGTCGAGGCCGATCGGGGAGTGGAGGCGGGCCAGGGCGGAAGCGGGGAGCCCCGCGGCGCGCAGGCGCTCCGACCGGTGGTCGTGGGTGCGGCGCGAGCCCATCGCGCCCACGTAGGCGAGCGGAAGGCGCAGGGCGCGGTCGAGGAGCGGGACGTCGAACTTCGCGTCGTGGGTGAGGACGCAGACGGCCGTACGGGCATCGAGCCGCCCGGCCGCGGCCTCGGCGTCGAGGTAGCGGTGCGGCCAGTCCACGACGACGTCCTCGGCCTCGGGGAAGCGCGCGGCGGTGGCGAAGACCGCGCGGGCGTCGCAGACGGTGACCCGGTAGCCGAGGAACCGCCCGGCCCGTACGAGGGCGGCCGCGAAGTCGATCGCCCCGAACACCAGCATCCGCGGCGGCGGCACGCTGGACTCCACCAGCAGCGTCAGCGGCACCCCGCAGCGGCTCCCCTCGGCCCCGATCCCCACCGTGCCGGAGCGCCCGGCGGCGAGCATCGCCGCGGCCTCGGCGGCCGCCGTGCGGTCCCGTACGGGGTCGCCGAGGGAGCCGACGCGGGAGCCGTCGGGCCGTATCAGCAGGGCGCGGCCGAGGAGTTCGGCCGGGCCCGCGACGACGCGGGCGAGCGCCGCCGCCTCCCCCGAGGCGGCGGCGGCAAGCGCGGCGGCCACCTCGGGCCGCTCGGCGGGGTCGATCCGCTGGATGGCGACGTCGATGACGCCGCCGCAGGTCAGCCCGACGGCGAAGGCATCGTCGTCGGAGTAGCCGAACCGTTCGAGCGCGGTCGCCGGCCCCTCGCCGGAGAGCGCCTGGCGGCACAGCTCGTAGACCGCGCCCTCCACGCAGCCGCCCGAGACGCTGCCGATCGCGGTGCCGTCGGCGTCGACGGCGAGCGCGGCGCCGGGCCGGCGCGGGGCGCTGCCCCCGGTGGCGGCCACGGTCGCGACGGCGAACGGGCGGCCGAGCCCGCTCCAGCGGTGCAGCTCCCCGGCGAGATCCAGCATGGTGTTCCCCTTCATGGAGAAGTGACCTGAAATATCGTCAGACACCTCTGACGGAGCCCTAGTTGACGCCCAGCCACGCCTCGATGGGGTGCAGCGCGAAGTAGACGGTGAAGACGGCGGTCAGCGCCCACATGAAAATCCCGGGCTCGCGCCAGCGCCCCTGCGCGAACCGGATCGCGGTGTAGGAGACCACCCCGGCGCCGACCCCGGCGGTGATGGAGTACGTGAAGGGCATCAGCGCCACGGTCATGAAGACCGGCACGGCCACCGCCCGGTCCGACCAGTCGACGTGCCGGGCGTTGCCCATCATCATCGAGCCGATCACCACCAGCGCGGCGGCGGCGACCTGCCCGGGCACGATCTGCGCGAGCGGGGTGAAGAACAGCCCGAGGGCAAAGAGCAGTCCGGTGACCACGGAGGACAGGCCCGTGCGGGCGCCCTCGCCGACGCCGGTGGCGGACTCGATGAAGACGGTCTGCCCGGAGGCGCCGGCGATGCCGCCGATCGCGCCGCCGGCCCCATCCACGAACAGCGCCTTGGACAGGCCCGGCATCCGGCCGCGCGCGTCGGCGAGCCCGGCCTCGGTGCCGACGCCGATGATGGTGGCCATCGCGTCGAAGAACCCGGCGAGCACGAGGGTGAAGACGATGACGGCGACCGTCATGCCGCCGATCGCGCCCCAGCCGCCGAAGGCGACGTGCCCGAGGAGCGAGAAGTCGGGCATCGACACGGCGCTGCCGTGCAGTTCGGGCGCGGTACCGCCCCAGTCGGCGGCGCTGAGCCCCGCGGCGGCGTTGACGGCGACGGCGAGCACGGTGCCGGTGACGATGCCGATCAGGATCGCGCCGGGCACGCCGCGGGCCTGGAGCATGAAGATCAGCAGCAGCGTGACGCAGAACAGCAGCACCGGCCAGCCGGACAGCTGCCCGCCGCGGCCGAGGGCGACCGGCGAGCTGCCGTGCGGGTCGCCGCGGCCGACGAAGCCGGCGTTGACCAGGCCGATCAGCGCGATGAACAGGCCGATGCCGATGGTGATGCCGTGCTTGAGCGGCAGCGGTATCGCGTTCATCACGATCTCGCGCAGCCCGGTGACCACGAGCAGCACGATGACGCCGCCGTAGATCACGCACATGCCCATCGCCTGCGGCCAGGTCATGTCCGGGGCGACCTGGGTGGAGATCACCCCGGCTACGCTCAGCCCGGCCGCCAGCGCCAGCGGTACCTTGCCCACCAGGCCCATCAGCAGCGTGGAGACGGCGGCGGCGAGCGCGGTGGCGGTGATCAGGGCCGCGTGGCCGAGCCGGTGGCCGTGCGCGTCGGGTCCGGACAGCAGCAGCGGGTTGAGCAGCAGGATGTAGCACATCGCCATGAAGGTGGTGATGCCGCCGCGGACTTCGCGCGGGATGGAGGACCCGCGCGCGGAGATGTGGAAGTAGCCGTCGAGCCGTCCGGTGCCGGCGGCCGAGTGCGGGCCGGGGCCCGTGCCGCCGGCCGCCGGGCGCGGCTCCACTGGTGTCTGGGTCATGTGCGCCAACTCCCAAGGTTCACAGGGGCACCCGGCCGCCGGAGCGCGGGCGGGATTTGGGATTCCGCGTGGCCTGCACGACCCGGGGGACGGCCCGAGGCGAACACGTGCGGTGCCTTCCCGTACCGGCGGCGCCGCTCGGCGCGGCCGGTACGGGCGGCGTTCAGGACCCGGTGAGGTGTTCCGGTCGCACCGGGGTCCGGTTGAGCTCCAGGCCCGTGGCCTGCCGGATGGCGGCGAGGACGGCGGGCGTGGACGACAGGGTGGGGGCCTCGCCGATGCCGCGCAGCCCGTAGGGGGCGTGCTCGTCGGCGAGTTCGAGGATGTCGAGCGGCATGCTCGGGGTGTCGAGGATGGTGGGGATCAGGTAGTCGGTGAAGGAGGGGTTGCGCACCTTGGCGGTCACGGGGTCGACCACGATCTCCTCCATGACGGCCACGCCCAGGCCCTGGGTGGAGCCGCCCTGGATCTGGCCGGCCACCGACAGCGGGTTGAGCGCCTTGCCGACGTCCTGCGCGCAGGCCAGCTCGACCACCTTGACCAGGCCGAGTTCGGTGTCGACCTCGACCACGGCCCGGTGGGCGGCGAAGCTGTACTGGACATGGCCGTTTCCCTGCCCGGTGCGCAGGTCGAACGGCTGGGTGGGCCGGTGCCGGAACTCCAGCTCCAGGTCCACCGCCTCGTCCTCGAGCACTTCGGCGATGGGCGCGAGCTTCTCGCCGCCGTCGGTCACCACGTGGCCGTCCTCCAGCAGGAGTTCGGCGGTCGCCCAGGCGGGGTGGTAGGTGCCGAACTTGCGGCGGCCGATGGCGAGGACCTTCTCCCGCACCGCCTCGCAGGTGTTCTTCACCGCGCCACCGGTCATGTACGTCTGCCGGGAGGCCGAGGTGGAGCCGGCCGAACCGACCTGCGTGTCGGCCGGGTTGATGGTGACCTGGGTGACGCCGAGTTCGGAGCGGGCGATCTGGGCGTGCACGGTGACGCCGCCCTGCCCGACCTCGGCCATCGCGGTGTGCACGGTGGCCACGGCCTCGCCGTTGATCGCCTCGATGCGCACCCGGGCGGTGGAGTAGTCGTCGAAGCCCTCGGAGAAGCCGACGTTCTTGATGCCGACCGCGTAGCCGATCCCGCGTACGACGCCTTCGCCGTGGGTGGTGTTGGACAGGCCGCCGGGCAGGGCCCGCACGTCGGCGCCCTCGGTGGTCTCCCACTGCCGCTCGGGCGGCAGCGGCATCGCCTTGACCCGGCGCAGCAGTTCGGCGACCGGCGCGGGCGAGTCCACGACCTGCCCGGTGGGCATCACCGCGCCCTGCTCCATGGCGTTGCGCTGCCGGAACTCGACGGGGTCCATGCCGAGTTCGGCGGCGACCTTGTCCATCTGCGCCTCGTAGGCGAAGCACGCCTGCACCGCGCCGAAGCCGCGCATCGCCCCGCACGGCGGGTTGTTGGTGTAGAGGGCCAGGGCCTCGATGTCGACGTCGTCCACGACGTAGGGGCCGACGCCGAGCGAGGCGGCGTTGCCGACGACGGCCGGGGAGGAGGAGGCGTAGGCGCCGCCGTCCAGCACGATGCGGCAGCGCACGTGCGTCAACTTGCCCTCCCGGGTGGCCCCGTGCTCGTACGTCAGCTTCGCCGGGTGGCGGTGGACGTGGCCGAAGAAGGACTCGAAACGGTTGTAGACGATCTTGACGGGCTTGCCGGTGCGCAGCGCGAGCAGGCAGCCGTGGATCTGCATCGACAGGTCCTCGCGGCCGCCGAAGGCACCGCCGACGCCGGAGAGGGTCATGCGGACCTTCTTCTCCGGCAGGCCGAGCACGGGGGCGATCTGCCGCAGGTCGGAGTGGAGCCACTGGGTGGCGACGTAGAGGTCCACCCCGCCGTCCTCGGCGGGCACCGCGAGCCCGGACTCCGGGCCGAGGAACGCCTGGTCCTGCATCCCGAAGACGTATTCGCCGCGTACGACGACGTCCGCGCGCCGGGCGGCGGCGTCGGCGTCGCCGCGTACGATCGGCTGGCGGTGCACGATGTTGGGGTGCGGCACGTGGCCGCTGTGGTGGTCGTCGCGGTCCTCGTGGACCAGTACGGCGCCGGGTGCGGTCGCGGACGCCTCGTCGGTGACGACGGGCAGCTCCTCGTAGACCACGCGGATCTTGGCGGCCGCGCGGCGGGCGGTCTCGGGGTGGTCGGCGGCGACCAGCGCGACGGGCTCGCCGTGGTGGCGGACCTTGCCGTGGGCGAGGACGGGGGTGTCGCGGATCTCCAGCCCGTAGTGGCGGACCTCGGTGGGCAGGTCGTCGTAGGTGAGCACCGCGTACACCCCGGGGGTGGCCAGCGCCTCGGCGGTGTCGATGGAGACGATCCTGGCGTGGGCGACGGTGCTGCGCAGGGTGTGGCCCCACAGCATGTCCTCGTGCCACAGGTCGGAGGAGTACGCGAACTCGCCGGTGACCTTCAGGACGCCGTCCGGGCGCAGCGTGGACTCGCCGATGCCGCCGCGGGTGCCGGTGGCGCCCTGGGTCAGGCCGCGGGCGACCCCGGTGGGGGTGCGGCCGCCCTCGGCGGCGCGGTTCTGCTCGGCCGTGCTCATGCTCACACCGCCCCTTCGGTGCGGGCGGCCGCGAGGCGGACCGCGTCGAGGATCTTCTCGTAGCCGGTGCAGCGGCACAGGTTGCCCGACAGGGCCTCGCGGATGTCGCCGTCGGAGGGTTCGGGGTTGCGTTCCAGCAACTCGTCGGCGGCGACCAGCAGTCCGGGGGTGCAGAAGCCGCACTGCACGGCGCCGGCGTCCACGAACGCCTGCTGCACGGTGGACAGTTCGCCCTCGGGTCCGGCCAGTCCCTCCACGGTGGTGACCTCGCGGCCTTGCGCCTGGCCCGCGGCCACCAGGCAGGAGCACACCGGCACGCCGTCCAGGCGGACCGTGCACGAGCCGCACTCGCCCTGCTCGCAGGCGTTCTTCGAGCCCGGCAGGCCGAGCCGCTCGCGCAGCACGTAGAGCAGGCTCTCGCCCTCCCAGACGTCGTCGGCGCTCGCCTGGCGGCCGTTGACGGTGAAGGTCACGCGCATGACTCGGTCCTCTCCGCTCCGCGGTACTCCCGCCAGGTCCAGTCCAGGGTGCGGCGGGCCATCACGCCCAGCGCGTGCCGCCGGTAGGAGGCGGTGCCCCGCACGTCGTCGATGGGATTGGCGGCGCCGGAGACCAGCGTCGCGAACTGCCGTGCCACCGCGGGCGGCAGGGCCGCCCGGCTCTCCCACAGCCCCGCCTCCTCCAGCGCCGCCGCCAGGAACTCCTCGGCGGCCCGGGCCCGGATCGGGGTGGGCGCGGCCGAGCCGATGCCGGTGCGCACCTGCCGGACCTCGGGGTGCAGGGCGATCCCGAAGGCGCACACCGCGATCACCATCGCGTTGCGGGTGCCGACCTTGGAGAACTGCTGCGGCCCGGTGGCCGTCTTCAGCCGGACCGCGCGGATCAGCTCGTCGGGCGCCAGCGCGTTGCGCTTCACGCCGACGTAGAAGTCGTCGATGGGGATCAGCCGGGTGCCGCGCACCGAGACCGCCTCGACCTCGGCGCCGCCGGCCAGCAGCGCCGGGTGGGCGTCGCCGGCTGGCGAGGCGGTGCCGAGGTTGCCGCCCACCCCGCCGCGGTTGCGGATCTGCGGGGAGGCCACGGTGTGCGAGGCGAGCGCCAGGCCCGGCGCCTGGGTGCGCAGGTGCTCCATGATCCGGCTGTAGGGCACGCTCGCGCCCAGCCGTACGGTCCCGGACCCGCTGTCGGTGTCGAACTCCGAGAGCTCCGGGATGCGGCCGAGGTCCAGCAGGTGCTCGGGCCTGCGGTGGTCGAAGTTGATCTCCACCATCACGTCCGTGCCGCCGGCGATGGGCACCGCGGAAGGGTGCTCGGCCTTGGCGGCGACCGCCTCCTGCCAGGTGGCGGGGCGCAGGAATTCCATGGGGGCGTCTCTTCTCGGGTCCGGGTGCTGTTCATGTCCTGTTACACGCGGCGTGGGGCCAGTACACGGCCCACCGGCCATCCGGGTGCAGTCACCGAACACATGAAGCGCCGCGCCGGCCGGGCCCCGGGTCTTGTAGATTCCTCCGAAAGGGCGGGCCGTGAAACCTCGCCGCATCCCATCGGCAACACGGATGCCGCACACTCCGGGTGGGGGCGGACGCGACCGCGCCACCACCGGCGACGAGCGGCCGGCCCCCGGCCGCGGACGAAGGCGAGACGTATGCGGCTGCGCGCACTGCTGGAGACCGACGCCCTCGGGCTGCGGCTGCTCGGCGGCGAGGACGAACTGGACCGCACCGTGCGCGGCGTGACCACCACCGACCTGCGCGACCCCGGCCGCTACCTCAGCGGCGGCGAACTGGTGCTCACCGGCCTCGCCTGGCGCCGCACGCCCGCCGACTCCGAGCCCTTCGTCCGGGTGCTGGCTGCCGCGGGGGTGGCCGCGCTCGGCGCCGGCGAGGCGGACCTGGGCGCCGTCCCGCGCGACGTGGTGGACGCCTGCGCGCGGCACCGGCTGCCGCTGTTCGCCGTGGACGAGCGGGTCGCCTTCTCCACCATCACCGAGTACGTGCTGCGGCAGGTCTCCGGCGAGCGGGCCGGCGACCTGGCCGCCGTGGTCGAGCGGCACCGCCGGCTGATGTCCGCCGGCCCCGGCGGACCCGGCGCCGTGCTCGACCTGCTCGCCGGCGACCTCGACCTGCGGGCCTGGGTGCTCTCCTCCACCGGCCGGGAGATCGCGGGCGCGGGCGGCACGCTGCCCGCTCCGGTGCGCGGCGAACTGGCCGGCGCCCAGCAGGCCGCCCGCCGCACCGGCCGCCCCGGCCCGTACCGGGTGGCCGCCCAGGGCGGGCGCACGTACTCGAACTTCCCTGTGCGCGGCGGCGAGGCGGACGCGGACCTGCGGGCGTCCGTGCTCTCCGACTGGTTCCTCGCGGTGGAGGCCGACGCCGGCGACTGGCCGGCGCAGCGGCTCGACCTGCTGCGGGGCGTGGCCCAGCTGATCGCGGTGGAGCGCGAACGGCGGGAGGCGGCCCGCGCGGTGCGGCGGCGGCTGGCCGCGGAGGTCTTCGAGCTGGTCGGGACCGGCGCGCCGGCCGCCGAGATCGGGGCGCGGCTGCGGGCCGCGGTGCCGGTGCTGGTGCCGGGCGCGGGCGCGCCGCACTGGCAGGTCGTGGTGGCGCGGGTGGACTGGTCGGGCGGCGAGGTGCCGCCGGGCCCGCCGGCCCGCGCCCTGCTGGAGGAACTGCTCGCCGACCCCTCGGACCGGGTGGCGGTCACGGTCGTGGACGACGAGGCGATGGCGCTGGTGCCGCTCGCCGAGGACGGCGGCCGGGCGCTGCGGGCGGAGCGGCTGCTGGAGGCGGTACGCGGGCCGCTGACCCGCGGGCTCGGCGACGACGGGCGGCTGACGGTGGGGATCAGCGCGGCGGTGGACTCCGCCGAGGGGCTGCGCGGCGCGCTGGAGGAGGCCCGGCACGCCCGCCGGGTGGCCGCCGCGCGCCCCGGCCGGGTCTGCGCGGCCGGTCACGACGAGCTGGCCTCGCACGTCCTGCTGCTGCCCTTCGTGCCCGACGACGTCCGCCGCGCCTTCACCGCCCGGCTGCTGGACCCGCTGCGGGCCTACGACCAGCGGCACCGGGCCGACCTGATCCCCACCCTGGAGGCATTCCTGGAGTGCGACGGCTCCTGGACCCGCTGCGCCAACCGCCTCCACCTGCACGTCAACACCCTGCGCTACCGCGTCGGCCGCATCGAGCAGCTCACCGGCCGCGACCTGTCCCGCCTTGAGGACAAGCTCGACTTCTTCCTGGCCCTGCGCATGAGCTGATGCCGGTCCCCGCCCGGAACGGAGCGGCAGCCGCTCACGGGGCACCCCGGTGGGCAGCGCGACAGGCAGGCGGGCCGCAAACGGCGGGCGGGCGCTGACCGGGCGGGCCGGTCACGGCCCGGCGGGCGTTGCCGGCACGGACGGCCGGGCCGGTCGGGCGAGGTGAGGTGGGGGGTTCTCAGGCGTCCGGTGCCGGGGTCAGCCAGGTGGGCACTCCGCCCAGGAGGGTGTGGAGGCGAATCGCCTCGGCGCGCAGCCGCGCCGCTTCCTCCGGGTCGGCGGCGACCTCGGCGCAGGAGAGCAGCGCGGGGGCGGTGCCGACGAGGTGGCCGAGTCCGACGCGGATGCGCAGGGACTCGCCGTACCCGTGGCGCGCCTCGGCGAGGTCGCCCTCGGCGGCGGCCAGGCCCGCCAGGTGGCGCCAGGTGAAGGAGGTCAGGAAGGCGTCGCCGTGGGCGACGGCGCCGGCGTGCGCCCTGCGGTAGGCCGCGCGGGCCGCCGCCGGGTCCGCGGCGATGTTCTCGGCGACCAGGCCGCGGCGGAAGTCCAGCAGCGGGCGGCCGGGCGAGCCGGGCCCGAGCAGCGCGGCGCTGCGCCCGAAGGCGGCACTGGCCTCGTCCGCGCGGTCGTGGACGGCGAAGACGGTCGCCCCGTAGGCGAGGTAGCCGCGTTCGGAGGCGGCCCCGCCGCGCTCCTCGTCGCTGTGCGCGACCGCCTCGGCCGTACGCAGCGCGTCCTCGGCCTCGGCCCACCCCGCGACGTGGTAGAAGCACGACTCGACCAGCAGCTCCGCCCGCAGCAGCGCGGCACCGGCGTCCTCGGCGCAGAAGGGCGCGAGCAGGGCCGCCGCCTCCGCCCAGCAGCCACGGGCCCGCAGCCGCCACACGTCCGGTACTCCGACCACCGATTCCGACAAGGCGGTATCCGTCACGGCATCTCCCCAAGCGCGTCATCGAGCCAGTGCGAGCGGTGCAGTGCGAGAGCAGCGCGAGCGGGGCGCACAGAGGGCCGGCCCGCGTGCGTTACGGGTGCAGTGGCGGAAGTCCAGCACGGCCGGGGGCCCCGCGCCAAGGGGTCGGAGATCAGTTCTTGTGAACGGGATCACTTTCACGAGCGGGCAAGCGGCTCCCCGGCCGTCACGGCACCGCTGCCCACCGGCCACGCAGTGTTCCGCCCGCGGTCGGCGGCGGCCCGCGAGGGACCAGGTGGCGCGCACCGGGCCGAATCACCCGGCCGGCCTACCGCGGTCGAGCCGAACGCGAGCAGGGGCCGCTAAGGTAAGGCTTACCATGCCAGCGATTGCGACGTCCTACGCCCGCCTGTCCGCCGTGCTGCCCTCCGCGCACGTCAGCGCCGGTCCCCCGCGCCGGGGGCGCGGCTGGCTGGGCGCGGCCGAACTCGCCGCGGGCGGCCCGGCGGTGGAGGCGTACGTCGCGGCGAACGCGAAGCAGCTGGGCGGCGGCCGCGGCGCCGAGGTGCGGACCGACGTCGCGGCCACCCTCGCCCTGCACCGCTATCTGTGGCCGGCCGCGCTGCTGTTCACGGTGCCGTGGTTCCTGTCCCGCCGGGTGCCCCGACTGCCGGTCGGCGACGTGTCGTTCCACACCACCACCGGGCGGATGACCGTACGGATGCGGGAGTTCGCCTGCCTGCCGGAGGACCCGGCCGCCGCACTGCCCGGCGCGCGGGTCGTGGCGTCGCCGGACGAACTGCGGGCCGAGGTCCGGGCGGCGGTCGCCGAGCACGCGACCCCCCTGCTGGCCGGATTCGCCCCCTTGCTGCGCCGCGGGCCGCGTGCCCTGTGGGGTCTGGTCACCGACGAGATCGCCGAGGGCCTCTCCTACGTCGCGGAGTTGCTCGGCGAGCGGGACCGTGCGGTCGCCGAACTCGGCCTGCTGCTGCCGGGCGGGACGAAACCACTGGCCGGCGGCGCGCACTTCAGGCACGGACCTGACGGAGTGTCACGCACCCGTGAGACCTGCTGCCTCTACTACACCATCGACCCCGCCGGTATCTGCTCCGGCTGCCCGCGCGCGTGCGAACGCCCCCGAATCGGACACCCGGCGAACGCGGCCTGACCGACCGCGCTACGATCTCGCTCAACTCGACTGTTCTGGTACGAGAGTTCGAGCACCCGGGGACCCGTACGCGTGCTCTTGTGCCGGAAAGTCGGCGAAATGTCTGCGCCCACCCGTGCTCTTCGCAATGATGTCGCTCGTGAGCCGTCCCGCGGCCCGAGCGCGACGGAAGCGACCCGAGGATTCGTACATGAGACTTACCGGAATATCGCTGAGCTGGACGATCTCGGGCGTGGTCGGCCTGTTCGTCCTCGCGGCCTGCGTGTACGTCGTCCGCAGCCGGCACGCGGGCGACAGCGGCCAGACCGACTCCTGGGAGCGCAGCGAGGAGCGGCGGCGGCGCAAGGAGGCCATCTACGGCAGCGCCTCCTACGTCCTGCTGTTCTGCTGCGCCGCGGTGGCGGCCGCCCTGTCCTTCCACGGGCTGGTGGGATTCGGCCAGCAGAACCTCGGCCTGACCAACGGCTGGGAGTACCTGGTGCCCTTCGGCCTGGACGGCGCGGCGATGTTCTGCTCGGTGCTCGCCGTGCGCGAGGCCAGCCACGGTGACGCCGCGCTCGGCTCGCGCATGCTGGTGTGGCTGTTCGCGGGCGCCGCGGCCTGGTTCAACTGGGTGCACGCGCCGCGCGGGGTGGACCACGCCGGCGCCCCGCAGTTCTTCGCCGGCATGTCGCTGTCGGCCGCGGTGCTCTTCGACCGCGCGCTGAAGCAGACCCGCCGGGCGGCGCTGCGCGAGCAGGGCCTGGTGCCCCGCCCGCTGCCGCAGATCCGCATGGTCCGCTGGCTGCGGGCGCCCCGCGAGACCTTCGCCGCCTGGTCGCTGATGCTGCTGGAGGGCGTGCGCTCGCTGGACGAGGCGGTCGAGGAGGTCCGCGAGGACAAGCGGCAGCGCGAGCAGCGCGAACTGCGCCGCCGCGACCACGACCGCATGGAGCGGGCGAAGATCAAGGCGCTGGCCCGTCAGAACCGCACCTGGCCGCGCGGCGGCCGGGGCGGGCGCCAGGTGGAGCTGCCCGCGGCAAGCGGCGCAGGCGGTGGGCAGCCCGCATCGGAGCCTGCCATAGCGGCCGAACTCCCGGCCGGTGAACTGCCGGTGCGCCAGCGGCCCGCCCTCCAGCCGGTCCGCGAGGAGGCCGCCCCGGCGACGCCGTCGGCCGCCGCGCCGACGATCGACCTCACGGCCGAGGACGACACGATGACGCTGCCCCGCCTGGACTCCCTGGAGCGCAAACTCCAGGACCTGGAGCGGCAGTTCGGCTGACCGGCACAGCTCCGGACGGCAAGGCGGCGGCCCGCTGAGGCTGTTGGCGGCCGTCGGCGCGCTGCCGGCGCGCGAGCGGCGTGATCCCCCCGCGGGGTCACGCCGCTTGTGTGTCCAGCTCGAACCACACCGCCTTCCCGGCGTGACAGGGCCGCACCCCCCAGTCGTCGGCGAGCGCCTCCACCAGCATCAGCCCCCGGCCCGAGGTGGCGTGGTCGCCCGCCCGCCGCGCCGGGCGCGGGGCGGGCGGCTGCGCGAAGCCGTCGCGCACCTCGACCCGCAGCCTGCGCCGCGGGTGGGGGGAGAGCGTCGCGGTGACCACGGCGCCGCCCCGGGTGTGCTGCAGCGCGTTGGTGAGGAGTTCGGTAGCCAGCAGTTCCGTCGTATCCACCAGTGCCGGTACGCCCCACTGCCGCAGGCGCTCCCGAAGGAGCCTGCGGGTCTCGGCCACGGCGGGCAGATCCGCCCGCCGCACCGCGTACCGCAACCGGTGCCCCGTGATGTCCGTCTGCTTCCCCCGATCTGGTCCAAGCCGTATCCCCTGTGGTCAGTCATGCCCCAGTGGTGACACGTCCAGTCATCCGACCGTTTGACAGGGCCTTGACGACTTTGACGGAACCAGCCAACTGCCCTTCAAGGCGCGGCCATACGTCCGATGTATAGCGGTTTCCCGGCGACGAGAGCCCTTGACACTCCCCTTCCCTGCCGCCACTGTGTGGCCCACTCATCCCGTACGTCTCGTGGATGACGCCGCCTGTGTCGTGATAATCCCGTCGCCTCGGGAGGGGCCGTGTCCTCACCGCACCGTCTTGTCGGACGTCTCCGAATGGTCCGACCACCCAATGTGCTGGTTCTCGTCGCCGCGTCCACACTCGCGGCCGGCTTACTCGTTCCCGCCGTCTCGCAGCCGGCCGCCGCGGCCACCGCGACCACCGCGTGGCAGAACGGCGCCTTCCACGTTGACACCCCGAACGTGGTGCGCCGCTCCGACATCGTGCTCGGCCGGGCCAACACGCAGGCCGCGCAGTCCCTTCCGCTCGGCAACGGCTCGCTGGGCGTGGCCGCGTGGGCGGCCGGCGGCTTCACCGCCCAGCTCAACCGGGCCGACACCCTGCCCGGCCGCAAGTCGCCCGGTCAGGTGCAGATCCCCGGCCTCGGCAAGCTCACCGGCGCCGCCGACTTCAAAGGCAGCCTGGACCTCTACACAGGCGTGCTCAACGAGTCCGGCGGCGGCATGACGCTCAAGGCCTGGGTGTCGGCGACCAAGGACGAGCTGGTGGTGGACGTCACCGGCGCGGATCCGAACACGGCGCAGTCCGCCACCGTCGGTCTGTGGTCCGGGCGCAGCCCGCAGGCGGCCGCCTCCGGCGCGATCGGCACGCTCGCCGAGACCTGGGTGGACAACCAGGAGGCGGGCTCCTCGGGCCGCACCTTCGGCTCACTGGCCGCCCTGACGGCGGGCGGCCGCAATGTGACGGCCCAGGTGGTCAACAGCACCCAGGTGAAGGTGAACTTCACGCCGAACACCGACGGTTCGTTCCGGGTGGTCGTGGGCGCGCCCACCTGGACCGGCGGCAACGCCGGCAGCACCGCCTCCTCCCTGCTCGGCTCCGACGCCACCGCGGCGGAGTCCTCGCTGCTGTCCTCGCAGCAGTCCTGGTGGGCGAACTACTGGGCGAACAGCGGCCTGCTGGAGGCCAACTCCAGTGACGGCCAGGCAAGTTACGTGGAGTCGCTGCGGACGATCTACCTGTTCATGGAGGCCGCCTCGATGCGCGGCACCATCCCGGGCAGCCAGGCCGGGGTCGCCGACATGTTCAACTTCGGCCAGGACCAGCAGGCATGGACGCCCTCGGCGACCTGGCTGTGGAACCTGCGCACGCAGATCTCGGCCAACATGAGCAGCGGCAACTTCGCCCTGAACACCCCGATCTTCAACCTCTACCAGGACAACCTGGCGGCGATCGAGGCGTGGACGAAGCAGCAGATGGGCGGCCTGCCCGGCGCATGCGTGCCGGAGGTCATGCGCTTCAACGGCAACGGCGGCGACCCCGGCGCGGGCGCCAACGCGGCCTGCAGCGAGCCCGGCAGCCCCAACTGGAACGCCCTGGACATCACTTCGGGCGCCGAGATCAGCCTCTACGTCTGGCAGCAGTACCAGGACACCGGTGACCTGGACTTCCTGCGCCACTACTACCCGCTGATGCGCGACTCGGCGACCTTCCTGCTCGCCTACCAGAAGGTCGGCTCCGACGGGAAACTGCACGCGGTGGCCAACGCGCACGAGACGCAGTGGGCGGTGCAGGACCCGACCACCGACCTGGCCGCCGACGCCGCACTTTTCCCCGTGGTGGTGCAGGCCGCCCAGCTGCTCGGCACCGACACCTCGCTGCAGTCCCAACTGACCACGGCCGAGGGCCAGATACCGCCGTGGGCGCGCACCGACTACGGCCGCACCCAGGTGCTGGCGCCGTCGGCCGACTCCTCCAACAACGACATCATCGCGTACTCGTACCAGCCGACCGCGCAGATCAGGAACGGCGAGAACATCGACCTCGAACCGGTGTGGCCGTACGACCTGATCACCGACGACCCGGGGCCGCTGCACGACCTGGCGGTGCGCAGCTACAACCACCGGGCCTTCACCGGCGGCAACGACTGGAGCATGGACGCGATCGACGCGGCCCGGCTGGGCATGGCGAGCGAGGTCGCCGCGAAGCTGGTGTCGATCACGCAGAGCCACCAGGTGTACATCAACGGCCTCGCGGACCTGGGCAACACGGTCGGCACCGAGGGCTACATCGAGCAGATGTCGGGCGTCGCCACCGCGATGGACGAGGCGCTGGTGCAGGACTACGACGGCACCCTGCGGATCGCCCCCGCCTGGCCGAGCACCTGGGACGCCAGCGGCACGGTCTCGGTGCAGGGCAACACCAAGGTGGACGTCCAGGTCCAGGGCGGCACCCCGGTCACGGTCGCCATCCAGGCCGGCTCCACACGCACCATGAAGGTCCGCAACCCCTGGCCGGGGCAGGCGATCCAGGTGGTGAACGGCTCGGGCAGCGGCGTCGTGGTGTCCTCCACCACCGCGGCCACGATCAACGTGCCGGTCACCTCCGGCCAGTCCTACCTTGTGGAGCAGGTGGGCTCCCCCACCACCTCGCTGCCCTACGCGCAGGTCTCCGGCACCCCGGCGACGGCCGCCAAGCACCTGGGCAACGTGCAGATCGGCCTGGACGCGGGCAGCGGGACGACGCCCGGAAACGGTTCCGTGGTCTCGCTGCGGGCCCACGCCAACGGCGACTACGTCACCGCCGACAACGCAGGAGCCGCACCCCTCATCGCCAACCGCACCGCCATCGGCCCATGGGAACAGTTCGACCTCCTCGACGAAGGCGGCGGCTACATCGCCCTGCGCGCCCACGCCAACAACAAATACGTCACCGCCGACAACGCAGGAGCCGCACCCCTGCTCGCCAAAGTCGACGCCGTCGGCACCTGGGAACAATTCCAGCTCATCCACAACACCGACGGCAGCATCAGCCTCCAAGCCCGCATCAACAACGACTACGTCACCGCCGACAACGCAGGAGCCGACCCCCTCATCGCCAACCGCACCGCCATCGGCCCCTGGGAAGAATTCGACCTCATCACCGACTGACGAACCGACCGGCGGCCGGTGCTTCGCTCCTGACCGGCCGTCAGGTCATGCTCCTTGAACGACGGCGTGCCGCGTCCGTGGACTCCCCTACGGGCGTGGCACGTTGCGCAGGTTGGAGCGGGCCAGCTGGACCATCTTGCCGACGCCACCGTCCAGGACGGTGCGGCCCATCGACATCGCGAACCCGCCCACCTGCTCACCGGTGATCTTCGGCGGGATGGACAGCGCGTGCGGGTCGGTCACCACGTCCACCAGCGCCGGGCCCTTGTGGCGGAAGGCGTCCTTGAGCGCGTCGCGCAGCTGCTTGGGCTTTTCCACCCGCACCCCGTAGGCGCCCGCCGCCCGGGCCACGGCGGCGAAGTCGGGGTTGAGATTGCCGGTGCCGTAGGCGGGCAGCCCCTCGACCATCATCTCCAACTCAACCATGCCCAGCGAGGAGTTGTTGAAGAGCACCACCTTGACCGGCAGGTCGTACTGCACCAGCGTCAGGAAGTCGCCCATCAGCATGCTGAACCCGCCGTCGCCGGACATCGAGACGACCTGCCGCCGCCGGTCCAGGAACTGGGCGCCGATCGCCTGCGGCAGCGCGTTGGCCATCGAGCCGTGCGAGAACGAACCGATCACCCGCCGCTTCCCGTTGGGCGTCAGGTAGCGGGCGGCCCACACGTTGCACATCCCGGTGTCGACCGTGAACACCGCGTCGTCGTCGGCGACTTCGTCCAGCACGGAGGCGACGTACTCCGGGTGGATGGGCAGGTGCCGGTCCACCTTGCGGGTGTACGCCTTCACGACGCCCTCCAGCGCGTCGCTGTGCTTCTTCAGCATCCGGTCCAGGAACCGGCGGTCGGTCTTCTCCTTCACCCGCGGGGTCAGGCAGCGCAGTGTCTCGGCCACGTCGCCCCACACGGCCAGGTCCAGCTTCGAGCGCCGGCCCAGGTGTTCGGGCCGCACGTCCACCTGCACGACGGCCACGTCGTCGGGCAGGAAGGCGTTGTAGGGGAAGTCGGTACCGAGCAGCACCAGCAGGTCGCACTCGTGCATCGCCTCGTAGGCGGCGCCGTAGCCGAGCAGACCGCTCATGCCGACGTCGTAGCGGTTGTCGTACTGGATCCACTCCTTGCCGCGCAGGGCGTGTCCCACCGGGGACTTGACCCGTTCGGCGAAGGCCATCACCTCGTCGTGGGCGCCCGCGGTGCCGCTGCCGCAGAAGAGGGTGACCTTGCGGGCGCCGTCCACCAGGCGGGCCAGCGCGTCGATCTCGTCGTCGCCCGGGCGGACCGTGGGGCGGCGGGTGACCAGGGCGTGCTCCACGGTGCGCTGCGGCGCCGGGTGGGCGGCGATGTCGCCGGGCAGGGCGATCACCGACACCCCGCCGCGGCCCACGGCGTGCTGGATCGCGGTCTGCAGCACCCGCGGCATCTGCTGGGCGTTGGAGATCAACTCGCTGTAGTGGCTGCACTCCTGGAAGAGCCGGTCGGGGTGGGTCTCCTGGAAGAACGTGGTGCCGATCTCGCTGCTGGGGATGTGCGAGGCGAGCGCGAGCACCGGCGCCATCGAACGGTGGGCGTCGTACAGGCCGTTGATCAGGTGGAGGTTGCCCGGGCCGCAGGAGCCGGCGCAGGCCGCGAGCCGCCCGGTCAGCTGCGCCTCGGCGCCCGCCGCGAAGGCCGCCGTCTCCTCGTGCCGCACGTGCACCCATTCGAGTGAGCGGGTGCGGCGCACGGCGTCGACCACGGGGTTCAGGCTGTCGCCCACCACCCCGTACAGGCGCTGGACGCCCGCGCGCACCAGGATGTCCACGAACTGCTCGGCCACGGTCTGCTTCGCCATGCAGTCATCACCCCACGGATCGGGCGCCCCCGCATCCCGGCGGCACCCGTTCCGCGGGCGCGGCTCAGGCGTCCCAGACGGTCACCGCGGTGCGGTCGTCCGCGTAGCCCTTCACCCGCGTCTGGGTGTCGGCCAGATAGGCGGCCAGCCCCGGCACCCGGCCGCTGCCCCAGCGCTCGGCCAGGTGGGCGGCCAGCTGGGGCTCGCCCCGCAGCGGCTCGGCCAGGCCCGCGCTGCACATCAGCAGCGCGTCACCCGGTTGCGCGACCGAGGCGCGGAACCGGAAAGGCGCGGCCGGGTCCTCGGGCGGCACGTCCAGGTCCTGCCAGGCGCCGTCCCGGATGCGGAACAGGCCGCCGTCGCCGACGCCGAAGAAGAGCCGGATGCGGCACTGCGGGTCGGCCGGCAGCAGCAGGCAGCGCACCGACGCGGTGTAGGCGCCGTCGTCCAGGCCCAGGTCCTGGCCGCGGGCCCGCAGTCGCCCGTAGCAGCGGTCGGTCAGCCGGTGCAGGCCCGACTTCAGCGAGCCGCGGCGGGCCGCGCGCAGGTCGTCGGCGAGCCGGGCCCGGCTGCGGCCCACGGCGCCGGCGATCCAGCGCACGGCGTCCTGCGCGGCCCGGTGGGCGTCGTCCGAGCCGCGGGCGCCGCTCGCCATGGCCACCAGCAGCAGCGCGTCGTCGCCGGTGCCGAACCGCGCGGTCAGCAGGGCGTCGCGGCGCGGCTGGCCCCGGTAGCGCGCGGAGTCGCCGCGCAGGGCGACCGTCCGCAGCGTCATCGTCCCGTACGCGGCCCCGTCCAGGACGGTGTCGGGCACGAGCGCGTCCAGCGCGTCCGGGTCGGCCTCGGGCCAGGCGGTCGGCTCCGCCGCGTAGGTGGGCGCGCCGTCCCCGACGACCTCCACCTCCCCGATGTCCTCCCCCGCGGCCACCCACCCGGGCGGCAGCTCCGGCGCCCAGCGCACGGCGCCTTCGCCAAAGGCGGTCCGCTCGGCGGGCGTTGGGGGAACGGTCGGGGGAACGGCTCGGGCTTCGGGTTCGACGGGCGTGGGCGGCACCGCGGGGCAGGCGTCCGCGTCCGCCTCCCGCGCGGCGGCGGGTTCCGCACGTTCGAAGGGCCCGGCGGGCTGGAAAGCGCTGGGCAGCGGCGGCAGTTCGGCTCCAGCGGCGCGGGCCTCGATGTCAGATACCGGAGGCTCGCTCGCGGTGAACGGAGGCGGGCTCTTGCGAAGTGAGGGACTGTCCTCGCGGCTGGGTGCCGCCAGCCCGAACTCCGCTTGCGACCAGGAGGGTTCGGGGTCCACGAGCCCCGGCGGTGCCGGCTCCGGTTCCGCGGAGGCGGCCGGCTCGACGGGTACGCTGCCGCCGCCGGGCTCCGGGGCGCGAGCCGTGGGGAAGGGTGAGGCTTCGCCCCCGGGTCGGCCTTGCCCGGGCTCGGCGAACGTCCCCGGACTGTCGGGGAGTTCAGGGCCGGACTCCGCGGAGGGCGACCCGTGCGGCCGTACGGGCGGCACGTGCTGGACACTGCTGGGCCCCGCCTCAGCTATCCCCTCGGGGGCAGTCCCCTCTGCGGGGTCGGACGGCACCGCCGGCTCGGGGGCGCCCTCCGAGACGGGATACGGCTCCGAGGCGACCTCGCCCCAGACTTCAGGCGCAGGCGCGGCTGTCGGCGACTCTTCGGGCGCGGGTACGTGACCCGTCTCGGGCGTCGGCACGTCTTCCGGCGCGGGTACCTCGCCAGCCTCCGGAGTCGGCACCTCCAAAGGCCCGGGTGGTTGGTCTGATTCCGGCGTCCGCACCTGCTCGGGCGCGGGTCCCTGGCCTGCTTCGAGTGCCGACGCCTCTACAGCCCCGGGGGCTTCGTCCGTTTCCGGTGTCGGCACCTGCCCGTACGGCGCTACTTGGCCCGACTCGGGTGCCGGCGCCCCTTCAAGCCCCGGTGCCTGGCCGACCTCCGGCGTCAATTCCTGCCCGTACGCCGACGCGTGGCCCACCTCGGATGTCGGCGTCTCTACAGGCCCCGGTGCCTGGCCCGCCTCCGGCGCCGATACCCGCCCGTACGCCGATGCCTGGCCCACCTCGGATGTCGGCGTCTCTACAGGCCCCGGTGCCTGGCCCGCCTCCGGCGCCGATACCCGCCCGTACGCCGGTCCTTGGCCCGCCTCGGGTGCCGGCGCCTGCTCGCGCGCAGACTCCCGGCCCGTCTCCGGGCTCGGCGCCTCCACAGACCCACGCACCAGGTCGGCACCTGCCGTCGGCACCTGTTCGCGGCCAGGTGCTCGGTCCGCCTCCGGAATCGGCGCCTGCTCGCGGCCCGGTACTTGGCCTGCCTCCGGACTCGGCGCCCCTTCAAACCCGGGTGCTTGGCCTGTTGCGGGTGTCGGTCCCTCTTCCGGCTCGGGGCCTTGGCCCGTTTCCAGTGTCGGGGATGCCCCCTGCTCCGGCTGCGCCGCGGACTGTCCCGCGGGCTCGTACTCCTCGCTCGGATGCGGCACCGTCTCCCGGCCGTAGGCGAGGTCGGTGCGCGGGTCGCGCGGGGGGCGGGCGGGCGGTTCGGGGGCGACGGCGCCCCACTCCTCGGCGGATGGCGGCGCCGTGGGCTCCGCGGAACCCGTGGCCGCCGTCGGGCGCGGAGTGACCCAGGCATCCCAGGGCTGCGCGGGCGGCGGTTCCGGATGCCGTTCCTCGGTGAAGGCGGCACCGGCGGCTCCGAACGACCGTACGTCCTCGCTCTGTTGCTCGGGCGGCTCGGACGACTCGGGTAGCTCTGACGACACGGCCGGCTCCGGCGCCCGCGGAACGTCGACGGTCGGCACCACTAGCGTAGGGTCCTCGTCCTCGGCCGAGGAGGCACCGCGCTCGCCGACCCGCCCCTCGACCACGCGCTCCCCCAACGCCCCTTCGGAGGCAGCGGGTTCACGCCGACCCGGAACAGTTCCCCACCCGGAGCCGCCCTGCTCGCGCCACTCCCACGCGAGGCCGCTCCGGGGAATCCCCGTCCGGCCCCGCTGCTGCCTGAACGCCTCTTCGGTGCCGTCGCCGGACCGCAAATCGCCACGCCCCGAGGCGCCGGCTCCCTCGGAGGAGCCGGGCCCACCCTCCTCCGCGACGAACCCCTCGGCGGGCCCCACAGGTTCCGCCGGCCTCTGAGTCAACTCACCCCGAGGGAAACCCTGTTCGGCCTCACCGGCAACCGGCTGCCCAGTACCTCGCCCGAACACCCCATCGGGTGGCCGCTGATCGACCGGCCCCCTTGTTTCCCGCTCCTCAGGAGCCGGCGAACCCTGCTCCCGCCCGAACACCCCTTCCGACGCAGCCTGTTCACCTTGCTCCCGTGGCGGCTCGGCACCTCCCGTATCCGGAAACGTCGGCTCCGCGTTCCACACGTCGAAAGGCAACGGCGGTGTGGGCAGGGCGAAGGGCACCGCGTCCTGCGGCTCGGGCTCCGGCCTCGGCGCAGGCGAACCGGCAGCCGCACCCGTAGTCGAGCCCGCAGTCGAACCGGCGGCCGTGTCCGAGGGACCGAAAGGCCACGCCTCGTCCTCCGAAGCGGCGGGAGCCGGCGCGTCCAGGGGCGCCCCGAAGGTGGGCGCGGCGGACCACGGGTCCCACGCGGACTGCTCCGGTGTGGCCGAATCCGGCCGTCCCGCGGGCGGGTTGGGCGGCTCGGGCGGGGGCGGCGGTGTCGGCGGGCGGGTCGGCCGGGGCCAGGAGGGCGGCGCCGGGGGCGGCGTGGGCCGGCGCAGCCGCATCGTCTCGGAGCGGGGCGGAGGCGGCGGAGTGATCGCCCCGACGGCGGAGTCGAAGTGCGCGTCGAGCGAGTCGGACCGGGTGGGCGCGGACGCCGCGGCGGCGGCCTCCTCGTCGTACAACTGCCGCCACCAGTCGTCCTCTTGGCTGCCGCGTTCGTGGCCCTGCTGGCTCATGCCCTTATTGTCCACCGCCGCGCGGCCGGGGAAACGCGAAACGCCGGGGCGGCCCCTCCCCCCACGGCGGGGGCCGCCCCGGTGGTCACCAGGCGCATGTGCCATGCGCGTATGTTCGTCGGTGCGATGCGGATCACAGTGGCAGAGGCCGGGCGGCGGAGGAGAGGATGGTCCGGGGCGGAAAGCCGCCGTGGCTCATTTCCGCCACCCGCACGGCACGTTGAGGAGCGACCTTGCTCGGCGCGATCGGTCTGGACGACGCACAGGAGACGGCGTACCGCGCCCTTGTCGCGCTCGGCGCCGCCGACCTCACCGAACTCGCCCGCCGGCTGGCCCTTCCCGAGGACGAGGTGGCCCGGCTGCTGCGCCGGCTGGAGGGCCACGGGCTGGTCGCGCAGTCCTCCGCACGGCCGGACCGCTGGGTGGTGGCCCCGCCCGCCGTCGCGCTGTCGGCGCTGCTGACCAGCCGCCGTTACGAGCTGGAGCGGGCCGAACTGGCCGCCGCCGTGCTCGCCGCGGAGTTCCGTACCCAGGCCGCGGAGCCGCCCGTGCACGACCTGGTCGAGGTCGTGACCGGCGCCGGCGCGGTGGCCCGCCGCTTCCTGCAATTGCAGTTCGGCGCCGAGCGCGAGGTGTGCGCGCTGGTCACCGACCGTCCCGTGGCGATCACGGGAATGGAGAACGACGCCGAGCAGGAGGCCGCCGCCCGCGGGGTGCGCTACCGGGTCGTCCTGGAGCGGGCGGTGGTCACCGCGCCCAGCGGCATGGCCGAGCTGGCCGCGGCGCTCGGCCGCGACGAGGAGGTCCGCGTGGTGGACCGGGTGCCGACCAAGCTGGTGGTCGCCGACGGCACGCTGGCGATGGTGCCGCTGGGCCGCCGCGCGGAGCCCGCGGCGCTCGTGGTCCACGTCAGCGGCCTGCTGGAGGCCCTGATGGGGCTCTTCGAGAGTGTCTGGCAGCAGGCGATGCCGCTGCGGATGGACGAGCGCGGCTCGGTCACCGAGGAGCCGACTCAGGGCCCGGACGCCACGGACCTGGCGATCCTCTCGCTGCTGCTGGCCGGTCTCACCGACGTCTCGGCCGCCAAGCAGCTCGATCTCGGCCTGCGCACCGTCCAGCGCCGGGTCAAGCGGCTGATGGAGATCGCGGGCGTGACGACGCGGCTCCAGCTGGGGTGGCACGCGTACGAGCGCGGCTGGGTCGCCCGCGGCGGCTCCTGACCTCGGCGTACGTGGAACAGGGCGGTACGCGAACGGGGGGCGTCGCACCTGGGCGGAGCCTGATCCCGGCTGCTCCCGCCGGACGGTACGGGCACGGGGCGGAGCCCGACGCGGCGGCACCTGAGCAGCCCGGCTCCCTCCCCGGCGGCCCAGGGCTCCCACGCGACCTGCCCGCCGCCCTCGGCCGTCCCGCCTCGCGCGCCCGGCCCGCGGCTACCGGCACCGCCCGTGCCCCGGCCCGGCCAGGCGAGCCGGGGCGCGATCGTGTAACACCGCGCCCCCGGGCGCGCCGTCGGACGGCGGACACGCCGCGCTTCGGGCAGGGTGGCTCCCATGGGGACCGCACAGGTGTGCCTGATCGGCGCGGTGATGCTGCTGGGTCTGGTCTGCGTGCCTGCGCCGGGCGTTCCCGGCACCCTGCTCTGCTGGGGCGCCGTGCTGTGGTGGGCCACCAGCGAGCACACCAGCCTGACCTGGGGCGTCCTCGCGGGCGCGACCGGGCTGCTGGCCGTCACGCAGGTGGTGCTGTGGCTGATGCCGAACCGCCGCATCCGCGACTCCGGCGTCGACTGGCGCACGGTGATGACCGCGGCCGGCGTCGGCATCGCGGGGCTTCTTCCTGCTGCCGGTCCTCGGCGGCCCGCTCGGCTTCAGCGGCACCCTCTACGTCAAGGAGCGCAGGCGTCTGGGCAGCCACCGCTCGGCGTGGGCGGCCACCCGGCGGGCCATGCGCGAGGTGGGCGCCTCGGTGCTGGTGGAGCTGATGGCCTGCCTGCTGGTGACGGCGGCATGGGTGTGGGCGGTCGTCACCGGCTGAGGTTCCAGCTGATGATCTTGTACGGGCGGATGCGGATCAGCTCCTCGCTCAGGTGCGCCCCGTAGCCGTGCGGGCCGACCACCTGCTCGGCGGTGCCGCGGATCTCCACCCCGCGGGCGGTGCGCGCGTCGCCGAGCCGGGCCATGTCGTCCACGACCAGGGAGACGTGCGGGTTCGCCGCGATGTTGCGCCACTTCTTCGTCGTGCCCATGGCGAAGCCGGCGATGTCGACGGTGCCGTCCTCGCGCAGGTGGTAGCCGACCGGGTTCGCCTGCGGGCGGCCGTGGGCGTCCACCGTGGCGAGCCGTCCGAGGTGGGGTTCGCGCAGGTAGGCGAGTTCGTCGGCGGTCAGTTCGGTACGTGCGGCGGAAGTCGTCATGTCTCCACTCTCGCCGCCGCAGCCGTGGCGCGCATCGGCCGGCGGTCCCGCCGCGCCCGGTCCCGAGGTCGTAGGGCCGCCCGGCGCGTTCCGCCCGCCCCGCCCTTCCGTTCCGCCATGGGGAGGACAGGCGCCGCGGAACACCGCCGGTACCGGCCTTGGCATACTCAGAGAGCGCTCTCACAAGTGGCCCGCGACCGGATACGCTGTGGATGAGAAAACAGTCCGCAGATTTCTGTTATCCGCGTACGAAGGAGCCCTCCGTTGTCCGACCCGAGCTTCGCGCCCCGTCCCACACTGGAGGACATCGCCGCGCGGGCCGGGGTGTCGCGGGCCACCGCCTCCCGCGTAGTCAACGGCAGCGAGGGCGTCCGGGCGCCGCTGGCCGAGCGGGTCAGGCAGGCCGTGGACGAGCTGGGCTACGTACCGAACCAGGCCGCCCGCGCCCTGGTCACCCGGCGCAACGACGCCATCGCGGTGGTCGTCGCCGAGCCCGAGACGCGGTTCTTCGCCGACCCCTTCTTCGCCCAGCAGGTGCGCGGCATCAGCCGGGAGCTGACCGCGCACGACAACCAGCTGGTGCTGCTGCTCACCGAGGGCGCCGCGGACTACCAGCGGGTGGGCCGCTACCTGGCCGGCGGGCACGTGGACGGCGCGCTGATCTTCTCCCTGCACGACGACGACACGCTGCCCGCGCTGGCCCGCCGCGCCGGGGTGCCCACCGTGATAGGGGGCCGCCCGGCCTGGTCGGACAGCGAGACGCTCTACGTCGACTGCGACAACCGCGGCGGCGCCCGCGACGCCGTGCACCACCTCCTCGGGCTCGGCCGGCGCCGGATCGGCCACATCGCCGGCCCGCTCGACCAGACCGCCTCCGTCGACCGGCTGGACGGCTTCCGGGACGTCCTGCCGGACGCCGACCCGGAGTTGATCGTGATGGGCGACTTCACACCGGACGGCGGCGCCCGCGCGATGGCGCAACTCCTCGACCACTGCCCCGACGTGGACGGCGTGTTCGCCGCCTCCGACGTCATGGCCTCGGGCGCGCTGCGACTGCTGCGCCAACGCGGCCTGCGGGTGCCGGAGGACGTGGCGGTGGTGGGCTTCGACGACATCGTCTCGGTCGCCGAGTGGACGGACCCGCCGCTGACGACGATCCGCCAGGACATCGAGGAGATGGGCCGGATGATGGCCCGGCTGCTGCTGCGCCGGATCGACCCGCCGGAGGCCGGCGCGGCTCTTGCCCCCAGCACGGGTGCGGTGCTGGCGGGTTCGGAGGACGCGTCGGTGCCGCTGTCGCCGATCGTGACGCGCACGAAGCTGGTGGTCCGCGCATCGGCGTAAGGAGGGGCGGCGCCCCGGCAAACCGTGGGGTCAACGCCACGCGGTCTTCCGCGTACAGGAGTGGGCGGGCCTGTTGCTCGCCGCGGTCCTCGGTTCGTTCGGTCGTCATGTCGGAGCCGGCTTCCCACTGCTGCGGGGAGGAAGTGTTGGGTGCCGGGCGGCGTGGCGGGCCCTGCGAAGTGGACCCTGCGGGGTGGGCCGTTGGCATGGCGTTGGGCCGGAGTGACTGTCATACCGGCACAGGGGGCAATTCCTGGCGGTCGGCGGTGGATTGAGAACGGCGGGCTACGGGAAAGTCACGGTTGCGCAGCGAAAAGTGATGGAGCGGTGAAGGCCGCGCGGATGCGAGGAGGTCACGGTATGGCCTACAGCGTGATTCTCGGGATCGTGATCGTGGCGCTGGTCGTCGCGGGCGTGATCGGCTCGTTCTGGAGTGCGGGCAGCCCGATCGCGGTCAAGCGGCGGGACGGGCGGCGTGGCGGCACCGGGTGAGGTGACCGGTGCCGCCCCGGCCGACGCGGGGCCGGGCCCGCGCCGCCGTGCCCGGCTCGGGGCGGGCACGACGGTCGCGTGGGCCGGCTCCTGCGAACTGCCGTCAGCAGACGGTCAGTACACGCGGTCGTGGCGGTGCCCGCCGCCGCCCCCGCGCTTGCGCTGGTACATCTCACGGCCGGCCGCCGAGCGCTGCTTCCACTCCCTGCGCAGCTCCGCGCGCAGCCGCTGATCGCTGCGCGAGGCGATCCAGGCGTTCTCGCGCTGCAGCTTGCGGTAGCTCTCCAGTCGGCGCACCGGCAGTGTGCCGTCCTCGATCGCGGCCAGCACCACGCAGCCGGGCTCGGAGACGTGGGAGCAGTCCTGGAAGCGGCAGTCGGCGGCCAACTCCTCAATTTCTGCGAAGACTTGGCCGAGCCCGGCCGCGGCGTCCCACAGGCCGACCCCGCGCAGCCCCGGGGTGTCGATGAGCACTCCGCCGTCGGGCAGCGGCAGCATGTCGCGGGTGGTCGTGGTGTGCCGCCCCTTGCCGTCGGCGTCCCGGGTGGCCTGCACCTCCTGGGCGGTGGTGCCGGTCAGCGCGTTGGTGAGGGTGGACTTGCCCGCGCCGGACTGCCCGAGCAACGCGGAACTGGCACCCCGCAACTTCGCCGCCAACTCCTCGACGCCCTCGCCGGTTTCGGCGCTGACGACGTACATCCCCACGCCGGGCGCGGTGGCCTCGGCGTCGGCGAGCAGATGGCTGGTGTCGGGCACGAGGTCGGCCTTGGTGAGCACGACAACGGGCTCGGCCCCGCTCTCCCAGGCCAGGGAGACGAAGCGTTCCAGGCGGCCCAGGTCCAGTTCGGCGGCGAGCGAGACGCACACCACCGCGTAGTCCAGGTTCGCGGCCAGCACCTGGCCCTCCGAGCGCTTGGACGAGGTCGAACGCACCACCGCGGACCGCCGCGGCAGCAGCGCGCGCACATAGCGGGGATCGCCCTCGGCATCCACCGCGGCCCAGTCCCCCGTGCACACCACCTTCATCGGATCGCGAGGCACGACGAACTCGGTGTCCGCCCGCACGGCGCCGACCGGTGTGACCAGGTCGCACATCCCCCGATCCACCCGCACCACCCGCCCGGGCACCAACCCGGCCTCGGCGTACGGGGCGAACTCCGCCTCCCACACGTCGTCCCACCCATAGGGCACGAGAGCGCGCGAAGAGGCGTCACGAAAAGAGAAAGACAAGGGAGAACCCTTCGAACAGGGCAGCCCCCGGCGCACCACGCACTCAGGTACGCGGCAACAAAAGGAAGTGAGGTCAGCCGGAGACCACGGAGGTGAACTGCACGATCTGCTGAATGCGGGCAGCGCCCATCGCAACGACAGCCATCGGTCCACACCTCCTCGCCCGGCTACGACCCAGCCGGTTCCCATCGACCAACACCCCGCACCGTAGCCCCTCTGCCCCAGGCCCGCCACCGATTATTCGAGCTGCCTCTTTGCCGTCGTGGCGCGGGCATCTGGGCGGCCGGGCGCGGTCGCGACTACTGCGTCGTGGTGACATTCAGCGGCCTCGCGGCGACAGGGTGCGTGACCCGGCTACCGTGGTCGGCTTCTGGGACCGGTCGAGGAGGGATCGCTGTGGGGGTGCGTTTGTCGGGCGGTTTGGGGCCGCTGCGGGTTTCGGTGCCGCTGACACCACGCAGACGTCGCCGGGGTGGCGGCGGAGGCGCCAGCGCGCTGGCAGGACTGTTCAAGGGCACCGGCCTGCTCATGTGGTGGATGCTCGTGTACTGCTGCTACTGGCCGATGCGGCTGGTGTACTGGGAGCTGCCGCGGTGGATCTGGCGAGAGGTTCAACGCCGACGCGCGGCGCAGCCGGCCCCGTCAGGACCGGGCTCGCAGGCCGGTTTGTGAGACGGTAAGGGGACGAGGGCACAGCGGCCCGCGTGGCTGCGGCGCCCTCGCCACGTCGGCTCGCGGCGCGGGCGCGAACTCGCGCCAACAGACAACCCCTCCACCCTGAGCGATCTCCTGAGACCCGGGCTGGACTGAGCCCGGGCGGCGCGACCCAGAGGCCATCCTCCACCGCATCGCCCACACCCTCTGCGCACCGGCGGTTCTGCCCGTCGCACCACACCCCAGCCGTCGCCGCCGCCACGCGGCCGGGGTGTTCCCACGTGGCGCGGCACCGCCTCGTTCGGATCAGCGGTGCGCCGACGTTCCTACGAAGGCGAACCACGCGATATGGGTCTCTGCCGAGGGGATGAGGAAGATGTCGTGGGTGCCCGTGATCCGCACCCGGTTGCCGCCGAGAACACGTGGTGGACGACGTTGCCGCCCTAAGTCGTGGCCTGACCCGAACGCCCCGCCGTGCTAGCGGTGTTCGGGGTTGTCCGCGTCGCGGTGGCATCCGGCGTCCCAGGCACTGCGCTGATTGCCGTAGGCGGGGATGCCGCCCGCGTCCTTCAGCATCCGGGCGAGGTGGAGGAGGTTCCACGTCATGAAGGCGGTGTTGCGCTGGGTGAATTCGTTGTCCGGGCCGCCCGAACCGGGGTCCAGGTAGGACGGTCCGGGGCCCGCGGCGCCGATCCAGCCGGCGTCCGCCTGCGGCGGGATCACGTACCCCAAGTGCTGGAGGCTGTAGAGGATGTCCATGGCGCAGTGCTTGATGCCGTCCTCGTTGCCGGTGATCAGGCAGCCGCCGACCCGCCCGTAATAGGCGTACTGGCCTGCCTCGTTGAGCAGACTGGAGCAGGCGTAGAGCCGCTCGATGACCTTCTTGGTCACCGAGGCGTTGTCGCCGAGCCAGATCGGACCGGCCAGGACCAGGATGTCGGCGGCCATGACCTGCTCGTACAGCGCGGGCCAGGCGTCGCTCGGCCAGCCGTGCTCGGTCATGTCGGGCCAGACACCGGTGGCGATGTCGAGGTCGACGGCCCGCACCACGTCCACGTCCACGCCCTGCTCCGCCATGATCCGGACGCTGCGGTCCACCAGCCCCTGGGTGTGGCTGCGTTCGGGTGACCTCTTGAGCGTGCAGTTGACGAACAGCGCACGCAGGTCGTCGTAACGGGCCGGCGGCGCGTCGGCGGCGGCAGGCGTCGTGGCCACGGGTTCCTCCTGGGGTCGGCGCGGTATGGGCGGCGTGCCCATCCTGGAGGCCGCCCGCACGCAACCCCTCGTGGCGGCACGGCTCACCGACGGCCGACCACCCCGACAGCCCAACCCCGCCCGGTGAGCAGACGAAGGGCGGACGGAGGGCGGACCCATGACGGCCGACGGAGGTCCTCGCTCCGCGACGCGCGCGATCCACCCCCGCGACGCGCGCGATCCAGCACGCGATCCACCGGCTGCCTCCGCCCGACGGGGCTGGGGAGGGACCCTCGTCCCCGCGACCCGCGGGACCCTCACCTCGCGGGCCACCGAGCCGAACTGCCACGCCCGTCCGCGCCGCGAGCCGCGCCGCGCCCCGTCCGCACCGCGGCCCATCCACACCCGCGCACCCCCGAGCCGCGAGCTACGCCCCCGGCTCCAGCGCGGCCAGCACCGCCGCGATGTGCCGGCTGGTGGAGTCCGCGTGCCAGACCGCCCAAGTCCGCCGGATGATCGGATCGTCGACCAGCGGATACCAGCCCAGCTCGTCGGGCAAGGGCGGGCCCCACCCCGGTGCCGCCAGTCCGAACGCGGTCCCGGCCGCGACCGCGGCCAGCTTGACCTCGGGCGTCACCGGCCGGGAATCACTGCGGTCGACGACAGCGGTGACGCCGTGCCCGCGCAGGATCGCGCTGACCTGGTCGTGCCAGGCCGGCGTCTCGCTCCGGGAGAACCCCACCCACTCGAGTCGGGCGAGACGGTGCAGCGGGACCTTCCCACCGGTCTCCACCTCCGCGGCGACGCTCCTGGCGAGGATCGCGCCCATCGTCTCGTGGACGACGAGCACCGCGTCGTAGGCGGGATCGCCGGGCAGGTCCCGGGTCAACGCGATGTCGAGATCCCCCGCGGCCAGGGCCGCGAGCTGCGCGGCGCTGGAGTCGTGCCTGAGCACGACCTTCAGCTCCGGCCGCTCCAGGGCCAGCCGCGCGAGGGTGCGCGGGAGCACGTCGCTGGGGAACTCCAGCGGCACGCCGAGTCGGACGAGCCCCGGGGCCCGCCGGCCCTGACCGGTCACGAGGGAGACGGCCCGGTCGTGCTGCTCGATGAGCAGCCGCGCCTCCCTGGCCAGCAGCTCACCCTGCGGCGTCGCCCGCGACCCGGCGTGATCACGGACCAGCAGGGCGGTTCCCAGCTGGCGCTCCAGCGACTGCACTGTCTGGGAGATCGCCGACTGGCTCACGTGCAGCCGTCGCGCGGCGGCCGACAGGCCGCCCTCCTCGAGCACTGCCACGAAGGCGCGCAGCTCACGAATCTCCACCCGGCCATTGTCGGCCACGGCGGACGGGTCCACGGCCGCGCGCCGCGTTCGGGGCCCGCAGATCAGGCCATCGCCAGGGCTTATGGCCGCCACCAGCAGGCCGAGGCACCGGATCGCAATAGGCGCCGGCGCGGTGCCGTTCTGGATCAGCGGGAGCAGCCGACAGAAGCACGGGAGGCCGCGCCTGCGGTCCTCCGGCCCCGTCCCCGCGGGCCCCTCGCTCCGGCATCCGGACCGGACACCGACCGTCCAAGAGCCCAAAAGCCCAACAGAAGGAACAGTCCAGTGAACGCATCACTCTCCGGCGCGACCGCGCTGGTCACCGGCGGCAACAGCGGCATCGGCCGCGCCACCGCCCTCGGTCTTGCCGCCCGCGGCGCCCACGTCGTGCTCTCGGGCCGCGACGAGGCCCGCGGCGAGGAGGTCGTCCGGGCGATCCGGGCCGACGGCGGCACAGCGGACTTCGTTCGGGCCTCGCTGCTCGACGAGGCGAGCGCCCGCGACCTGGCCCGGCGCGCCGTCGAGCTGGGCGGGGGCCACGTGGACATCCTGGTCAACAACGCCGGCGTCTTCCCCTTCGGCCCGACCCACGAGACGAGCGAGGACGACTTCGACTCCGTCTACGGCGTCAACGTCAAGGTCCCCTTCTTCCTCGTCGCCGAACTCGCACCGGCGATGGCGGCCCGCGGCAAGGGCGCGATCGTCAACGTCACCACGATGGTCGCCGAGTACGGCCAGGCGGGGATGGCGCTCTACGGCTCGAGCAAGGCGGCGCTCGTCCTGCTGACCAAGGCGTGGGCCGCGGAGTACGGGCCGGCGGGCGTACGGGTCAACGCCGTCAGCCCCGGCCCCACCCGCACCGAGGGAACCGCCGCCATGGGCGAGGCCCTCGACCAGCTCGCCGCCACCACCCCGCACGGCAAGCCGGGCCTGCCCGAGGACATCGCGGCCGCCATCGTGTACCTCGCCGGCGACGAGGCGAAGTTCGTCCACGGCGCCCTGCTCCCCGTCGACGGCGGCCGCATCGCCGTCTGACCCACCCCGAGCTCCCGAGGGGCGGTGCGCATCCGATGCCGGCCCACCGCCCCTCGCTCTCCACGGCGCACCCCGGTCCGGTGCCGGCGATGTCAGTGGGTGCCCGTACCTTTGCGGCCGAGCGACCGGATCAGACCTCGGCCGGGAAGGGGGAGTGGGACGTGGAGTCGGTCGGGGACGCGCGGCTGGCGGCCGGGGCGGAGGCCGCCTGGTATCTCGATACGGCTTTCACGCCCGGGAAGCAGCTGGGGACGGTGTACGACGATCCCTCGACGCCCGTCATGGTCACGGGTGTCGAGGAGGTGACCACCATGCGCGTCCCCAGCGGCCGCCTCGTCGTGGACGCGCCGTGGCACGACGACGAGATCGACGAGTACGAGCGGGGGCTGCCGACGAGGCCGCCGCGGGAGCTGGCGGTGAGGATCCCGCCGGGCACCTACCCGGTGGAGATGGCGTGGACGGCCGGGCCGTACGAGTTCTTCGGGGAGCAGTTCGACGGCGTCGCGTGTGCCGCGACCCGCTTGCGCATCAGCGACGAGCCCGTGGCCTGCTGGGAGATGGCCTTGGGCGTCGGCGAGGACATCGACCGGCTTCCGCCGGGCGAGCAGCCCCGCTTCTTCTCCGATGCCAATGTGGGCTGCTTCGCCGACGCCGGCGCGTGGCCGGCCCTGGCCGCGCCGTTCCGCACGTTCACCGACGGTGTGCCGGCCCCGCGTGACTCCGAGGAGCTGTCCGATGGCTGCGAGCGGATCGGCGACGAGACGCACCGGGCCGACCTGGTCACCTTCACCGCGGAATCGGGCGGCATCGTCTGGCTGGGCCGCAGCGAGGCCGGCGAGGTGGCCGTGATCGCCGTCACCAGCGGCATGCCGGGCGCCAAGGCCTGACCTGCCGCCGCCCCGGCCCGGCACCGTACGTCCGATCATCGGCCTGGCGGCTGCGGCCCGGGTATCGGACGCACGGCGGTGCGCGCGGTGCACTGCGGCCAGGAGACGGTCAGGACGCGCCCTTCGGGGTCTTGTCCGCCTTCCGGGCCTTGGCGATCAGCCGCTGCTCCTCCGCCGTGAACTGGTCGAGCAGTTTGGTCAGCCTGCTCATGCGGCCGTGGAAGTCGGTGCCCCACTTGTCGGCCGCGCTGCCGACCCAGGTCCCGGTCATCATCTGGTTCACCTTTGCGACGGCGGACCTGATGTTGCCCTCGGCGGTCTTCACCGCGGCCATGTCCTTCGTGCAGTCGTCCACGTCACTCATGCGTGCTCCTCAGGAATTCGTCCGGTGCCGGCGCGGCTCTCACTTGCCTGCCGCGTTGAGGGCGAGGGCGGGATCTGCGGGCTTGCGGGACACCAGGCTGCCGAAGAGCAGGAGGCGCTTGCCGGTCTGGGCGATGTACGCCCGCGATCCGCAGGTGTTCGACAGGGCGGGGTACTGCTTGCCGGCTGTGCAGGCGTGGCCGTCCTCCGGGAACACCGCCGGGACGGTGGCGTGGCCGTCCCGCACGTAGACGACGGGCGTCGAGGAGTGGGGAGGGTCCTGGTTCAGGGTGTAGAAGCCCCCGGCGCCGGCGGGCGCCAGTTGCACCATCGACAGTGAGGCGATCGGCGTGCCGGTGCCGGGCACCGTACCGGAGAGGTGCACGTGTTCGGGGGCCTTGCCGACCGGGATCACCACGATGTCCGAGAGGTCCGCGCCGGTGACGATGTACACCGTTCCCGCCGGATCCACCACGGCGCCGGCGAAGATCTTCTCCGCCTGGTGGTAAAGGCGGGTGAAGCGGCCGGCCTTCAGCGACCACAGGTCACCGCCCTCACTGACGATGAGCGAACCGTCCGGGCGTTCGCCGATCGGCAGCGCGTCGCTGGAGGTCGGCGGGATGGCCAGCGTACTGTCGCTACCGTCCTTGTCGGTCACGGGCAGGGTGGCGGTCTTCGTGCCGGAGTCGTCCTTGGAGACGCCGAAGACGACGGAGCCGTCGGAGCGGACCACCATGGACGTGGGACCCACCCGGTGGTCGACCTGCACGTACCTGCTGACGACGCCCTGCGGGGTCATCCGGATCACGTCGGGATGGTAGCCACTGTTCCAATCCAGCATGTACACATCCCCCGACCCGTCGGAGCTCACCAGCATGTCGCCGGCCGTGACGACCTCGTTCAGGTCGTACGTGTCGCTCAGCGTGCCGAGATCGAAGGCGGCGACCTTCCCGGCGGCGGGCGTCGGCAGACCGGCGTGGCCGCCCTTGTGACCGCCGCCCGAGCACCCGGCCAGCAACACGACCGCGGCCGCTGCCGACGCCAGGTACCGCTTGGTCCATGGCCTTGCGCTAGTTGCCATCAAGTGATCCCTCGTACGTCCTGAAGCCGCTGCCCAGATGCGCCATGACGGCGTCGGTCGTGGAAAAGATGCCGCGACCGCTGAACCAGCCGGTGAAGTCGGTGTTCTGCCACGCGTCCGGAGAGACGGTCTGTGTCTTGGGGTCGTACCACGACCGGCCGGTGGGGGCCGGTATCTTCCCCGACCGTATGAGGCCCTGGGCCACTGCCGGCGCGTACGACTTCTCGACGTCCTCGGCGTTCTTCGAGTTGGCGACCTGCTGCGCGGCGGCGTTGCCGGTGGAGAAGGGGTCGGTGGTCGGGGCCTTGACCGACCTGCCCCAGGTGACGAGCGTCTGCGAGTATTTGAAGCCCTTGGTGACCACCTTGCTGGTGACGCCTGTGGGCAGGGTGGTAGCGCTGAACAGGACACCGGCGGTGTTCAGGACGGCCAGGTTGAACTTGTGCTGCTCGTCCAGTTACTGGGCCGCGCTGTAGCTGATGGCGTTCTTGGCCTTGGTGAACAGCCCGATCATGTTGCCCAGGTTGCTGACGTCCAGGCGGGAATCGGCGGCGTCGCTGAGCTGAGCGTGCATCGCGGTGTCGAACATCGCGGCCGCGCTCGGGTCGTTCCGCGTGAACAGCTCCATCACCGACTGCAGGTCGTCGTGCGGGAGGACCAGGTCGTGTTCCAAGGTCGCGTACCCACCCGCCTGCGGACCGGCGATCTTGGATGAGGCCCCGAGTTGGTCGGCCCAGGTGGCGGTGATGCCGGCCAGGGCCACAGCGGTGCTCTGCGGGTAGGTGGGGTAGGCGAGTTGCTCCTTCTGGGAGCGGCTGCCGAAGGTGGTGTTCTCCTTCGCCGCGGCGGCCAGGATGTTGTACGCGGCCTGGCCGGACTGGTCGGCGAAGGCAGGACCGCGGTCACTGGCGGCCAGGGCGAGAACCCGGCCGATGGGTTCGGAGTCGTCCACGGTGCCGGTCCTGCCCGTGGTCTGCCAGTTGTACTCCACCAGGTCGGCGGCGTACCGCCTGCTGGCGGCGGTGTCCTGGCCGAGCAGATCGCGGGAGCCCTGCGCGTTGTCACCGAGCTTGTCCAGGACGGCGAGGACGGGGTCGTTGGCGCGGATGGCAGCCGCGGCCTGCTCCGCACCGGGCTCGGAGCCGACAGCGCGGAGACCGAGGTCGTCGAACCACGCCTTGCCGTCGCCGTAGTACCCGGGGAAGGCGCCGTTGCCGGGGAACATCTCGTAATCCGGCCGCATGGCGCCCTGCTTCTCGCGCCAGTCCAGCATGCCGCCGCTGATGCCGGAGAGCACCTGGGCGTTCCACTTGTCGCCCGGGGGCCCGTACTTCAGCAGCATGCCGATCGACCAGGCGTCGTCGTCGGTCGGGTGGGTGAGCGGGGCCAGGTAGTCCGGCGCGGGGTGAGGGTAGTCGCCCTTCACCGCGAGATCGGTCAGCTTCTGGGCGGCCTGCCCGAACTGCGCGAGCGCGGCTATGGACTCCTTGCTGAGCAGGGCGTTCTCGTGTGTGCCGTCCTCGGCGTGCAGCGCGCCGGCGGCCCCGGCGATGTCCTTGATGCCGCCGTTGACCATGAAGGCCGTCATGTACGCGGTGTCCTCCTGGTGGTCGGCCAGCGACTGGGCCACGTCCAGGATGATCCGGCGGGAGTCGGGGGCCTTGGGGTCGGCGAGCGCCTTGCTCAGCTCGTTCGCCTCCTGCTGGGCCTCCTTGGCCGGGTCGATGTCCTTGGTGTCCCAGGGGATCTGGTACATGTCGCCGTTGATGCCGCACAGGTACGGTCGGCCGGCGCCGTCGAGCAGGTTCATCGCCTCGTCGGCCCGCAGCGCCATGTCGTGGGCGTCGTCGGCGACCTGCTGGGCCTGCTGCGCGATCACGCTCAGGTCCAGGGAGCCGCCCCAGCGTCCGAAGTTCGTCCGGATCGTTCCGCCGTCCGACGTCAGCGCCGCGGCCAAGTCCTTGAGCCGGTTGGCCAGTTGCCGTACGCGCTGCGGGTCCACCCCCGCGAAATCCGTCATCGTCCCCCCATACATGGCACGAATCGCACACGCACAAGGTGGTTCACCTGGTGCACGCGTGTTCGGTGGGTCCCACGATACGTGGGCGCGACTCGCGGTAGTCGGACGCATCGGCACCTGTGACGCATCCGATACACAGCCCCGGCGGGCCCTGGGGCGCGCGGCACTGACGGCCCTGACGGCCCGCCGCGGGGATCGCACCGTAGCCGTTCCGAGAGCATGGGCAGAGCCGTGTCACCGGACCGTGCGGGCAACTGAATACAAGCCTGTGTCCCCGACTCCCCCTGGGCGCGGTGTCGTTGGGGCATGATGGGCGCCGTGGACGGTGATTGGAATCGGCTCGGAAAAGCACTGGCCGCGTGCCGCAACAGCAGAGGGCTCAGCCAGACGGACTTCGGCAGGATGGCCGGCATCTCACGGACCACCGTCCAGGGGATCGAGCGCGGCAAGCCCATGAAGCGGCTGACGTCCGCGCTGCGCCGCTACGCCGCCGGGGTCGGCTGGCCCGACGGAGCCCTCGAAGACGTCCTCGCCGGCCGGGAGTTCACCCCGCGCCCGCGCGGCGACGTCCGCTCGGCGAGCCCCAACGGCCTGCCGCTGCGGGTCGCCCACGCCATCGCCGAGGGCAAGGTGCTGGACACCCGCATCATCGCGCTGACCCCGCACGCGGACGCGGTGATCCTCGTGATGGCCAAACCGGCCGCCACCAACACCCAAATGCGCACGGCCCTGGCCACGTGGTCCCACCACGAACCCGCCGTCCTCGGAGCCCTCACCGGCACGGACCCCCGACCCCCCGGCAGCGAGACCCAGGTGAAGCCGGAGGGGCTTTCGGAGAGCCCGGACGAGAGCGCGTAGCCCACCGGCGCGGCTTCGCCGAAGTCCGGGCCGGCGCGCCCGGAGAGGGCCGCTGCCCGGAGGAGGCCGCCGGCGCACGCGCCCGCGTCGCCCCCGGCAGCCGGCCCCTCGCCCGGCGCCGCGGGCGCCCGAGCGCCTGTGCGCGTCGGAGGCGGCCGGTCCGCAGTGGCCCGGCCGCCTCCGATGCTCATCGGCTCCGAGCCCCTCCTGTCGGCCGACCGGGGCGGTGGGCCGACGTGGAGTCACCCGGCTGGGAGGGCAGCAGTGGGGCGGGCGGTGCCGGGGACTCCGGTGCCCCGCCCCTGACGCGGGTGACGGCTCGGCCGCACCAGCGGGCCGCAGCCAGGTAGAACCGGTCGGGGAGGAAGGCCGCATCGGCGACGATCATCGCGGCGGAGAAGAGCGGGAGCCCCATGAACACGGCGATGCCGAGGTGCATGCCGAGCAGCATCGCGAGGACGACGTACTTGAACCGGCTGAACAGGACGAACGGAAATGCCACCTGGATCAGCACGGTCAGGTAGCCCACTGCTGCCAGGACGAGCGGGTAGTGGTCCGCCAGCGCGGACAGCGCCGGCCACGGCCGGAAGAGGTCGAGGTTCACCACGTAGTGCAGGGCGGTGCCGGACTGCCAGGAGGCGCCCTGCACCTTGTACAGGCCCGCCGAACCGTATAGGAGGCAGACCTGTGCGGCGATGACGAACATTCCGCAGTTGTGCAGGGCGGTGACCAGGGACTCGCGGGCCAGGCCGAACTGGGACCACAGATCGCTGCTCGCCCGCCACAGGGCCCAGCGGCCGGGGCCGGCCTTGCCCGCGGCCCGCAGTGCCGCCCGGCGCGCGTCCAGCGACCAGCGGCGTCCGCAGGCGGTGGCGGTCAGGTAGAGGGCCATCAGCAGGATCAGGTTGTCACCGCCGTCGGTCATGAAGATGGCCCGCCCGTGGAACGACACCACGACCAGCGCGAAGAGCACGGAGGTCGCGCGGGTCCGCCAGCCGAGCACGAACAGCGCGCAGACCACGAGGGCCAGCACGTAGCAGATGGTGAAGTACACCCTGCTGTCCGACAGTGTGAGGATGCTGAACCACCCGGTCTGGCGGAACAGTTCACGGGCCAGGGCCGGCGTCCACGGGGAGTCCGGACCCCAGATCTGCTCGCGGTGCGGCAGTTCGCGGAGCAGGAAGGCGAGGTAGCACAGCCCGTATCCGATCCGCAGCACCGAGGCCGCGTGGAGCGAGATCGGGCGGTGGGTGAGCAGCGCGGTCAGGCCCTCGACCCCGTACCGGGCGGACGCTGCGGTGCCGGCCGCGTCGGTCGGCGGGCGGCCGGCTGCGGCCGGCGTGGGAGTCGCGATCCGTTCAGTGGCCATGTCCGGTCACCTTCCACCAGGGCAGGCTCCGGGTCCCGACCGCCGACGCGGTGACCGGGGTGATGTGCCCGGAGGCGTCGGAGCGCGCCACCGGGCTTGTGCGGACGCGGAGTTGGATCGCGTCGATCGCGCCGTGCCGGGCGGCGGAGACGCGGTCCACGGCGATGTTCCGCAGGTACTCCTGCCACATCACCGCACGGTCCGAGTAGGACACGTCGCTGGTGCCGTGGGTGTCGAGGTAGCCGCTCCACGCTCGGCGGAGCATGTTCTGGTTGGTGTGGCTCGGAAAGGGGTCGTGTCTGACCCCGGCGTTGTCGACCGCCGTGAGATCGAACCATCCGCTGACCTGCTCCGCCCCGTCGGCCGAGGTGTGCAGCGTCCGGGCCGAGATCTGGGGGACGGACGACTCGGGGTCGGGAGCGAAGAGGCGCCAGTTCTGCTCGAAGAACGGGTAGATCCAGCCCTGGACCTGGCGCGCGTAGCGCTGGGAGATGGGGTTGGCGGGAGCCACGTGCAGGAAGACGAAGACCAGGTGCAGGAGGGCCACCCCCGCGAGCAGGACAGCCGCCGCTCTCGTGGCGAAGCGCAGCGGCAGCGGCAGCGCCGTCAGCCGGTCCGTGCCGCCGGAGGGCGCGAACACGACGTGTCCGCCGGGCGGTTCGCGACGGGTGCCCGGTGGCCTGCCGAGCCGATCCCCCGCCGTTCCTGTCGTGCCCACCGGTTCTCCGGTGTGCTGTACGTCTCCTGGGCCAGTCTTTGCCATCCCGGCCCTCCTCTCACAACTCTTCTGCTGGACGTGCGATGCCTGCCGGTCATGCGACCGGGCCCGGCGAGCGCGGGGAGCGCTCGCCGGGCCGGACGGAGCGGTGGGCGTCAGTGCTGCGTGGCCGGCTGCCCGTAGTCGTTCTCCGATGCGTCCTGGTCGGGAGCGCCGTAGCCGCCGGAGTCGTCGGGAGCGCCGTAGCCACCCGGCTGCTCCGGCTTGCCGTAACCGCCGGACTCCCCCGGCTTGCCGTAACCACCCGGCTGCTCGGGCTTGCCGTAACCACCCGGCTGCTCGGGCTTGCCCGGGTACGAGGGCTTGCCGTGGTGCGGCGGCTTGCCGTGGTGCGGGGGCTGGCCGTGGTGCGGGGGCTGGCCGCCGCCTCCTGCGGTGTTGCCCGCGGTGTTGCCCACCGTGTTGCCCACCGTGTTGCCTTCGATGGTGTTGCCCGCGGTACTGCCGCCGACCGTGTTGCCGGCGATCGAGTTGCCGCCGAGCAGACCGCCGGTCGTGATACCGCCGAGCAGACCGCCGGTGGTGATGCCGCCGAGCAGGCCGCCGCTGGTGCCGCCGGTCGTGCCGGTGGTGGTGGCGCCCGTGGTCGTACCGGTTGTCGTGCCCGTGGTCGTACCGGTCGTCGTACCGGTCGTCGTGCCCGTCGTCGTGCCCGTGGTGGTCGTGCCGCACGAAGGCCGGGTGATCGTGTTGGTGTCCAGCGTCACGGAGCCGTTGCGCGCCAGAGCACGGCCGACGACCGTCGCGCCCGTGTTCAGGCCCGTGGAGGTGAGCGACATGATGGTGCCGACGAACGTGGTGTCCGTGCCCAGCGTGGCCGAACTCCCCACCTGCCAGAAGACGTTGCACGGCGAGGCACCGTTGACCAGGAGGACCCGGCTGCTGGACGCGGTCGTCAGGGTCGAGCCGATCTGGAACACCCAGACGGCGTTGGGGTCGCCGGCCGCGTCCAGCGTGAGGGTGCCGGTGAGCCCGATGGAGGACGCCGCGTTGTAGACACCCGGTGCCAGGGTGAGGCCGCCGAGGTCGCCGGAGATGCTCGCGTCAGGGGCCTGGCCGGCCGCGTTGTTGTACGCGGTGGTGAGGTCGCTCTGGGCTTGGAGCGCGACGGCGTCGGCGGAGTGGGTGGCCCCGTTGACCAGGCCGGGCGGGAAACCGCTGATCGCCGTTCCCGGGCTGACCCCGAGGTCGCCGGTGACCGTCGAGGGGCCGGTGTTGGTCACCGACTGGCCGCCCAGCACGGCGAAGCTGTCAACTGTCCCCAATGGAACGGCTGTCGCGATGGCGGAGGCCTGCGTGGGCGTCAGCGCCACAGCGGCGCCCGCGACAAGCACCACCGCGGCGATCGACGAGGACAGGATTCTCCTGCCCGGCGCGCCGAGGACATTCAGTAGTTTCATCGATGAGCCTACTCCCTTGGGAAAAAGAAAGTGAGAGGACGGTCCACCGGCGGCCGACGACCCGCCGGTCCCCTTCCCGTTGGCAGCCCGCATTTCCCTCGACGGGCAGAGCCGTGGCAGCCCCATGGAAAGAGACAGCCTCAGCGTAGGGATCGCGAGGCACGGATGTGACGAGCAGTCAGGTTTGTTTCTCGCCGATCCACCCGCAATGGACTAACGCCGTCAGACGAACGGGCTGGTCACGGCCACTCCCTCGGCATATGCAAGAGACACGCGCGGCACGCCGAACGTGTTGACGGCGGACGCCGGTTGGCCGAATGCGCGACGGCTCAGAGAGGGAAAGCACCGGCCCTTTCCGTGCGCCCACCGGAGTGCCGAGCCCTTCCGCCGCCCGCGGAAGAGCCCCGGAAAAGGAGCCCGGCGCCGAAACGGATCTGCACCGATCCACCGAGGGGACACGGCAATTCGGAAGGAAACTCCGGGAGCCCGCGCGCAGCCGGTGCGACCCGGTCGTCAACTGGCGCGGGCCACGCCCCTCTTCGGAGCGAGTGCGCCTCCTGACGGCGAATCCGGGTGGCGCCCGGCAGCGGGGGACGCGTCGGCGGTGTTCGCTTCCGGCGGGGGACCCGGGGGGGCGGTGCCGCGGCTCGCGCCGCGACCGACCAGCCCGGCCGACGGCGGACCGCCGGGATGGCCGACGCCGGGAACGGACGTCGGATCCGATCCGGAGCCGACGGGGTCCGAACCGCGCCGCGGGCCCGCGGAGAGGCTGTGCGACGAGGGCCCGGGCGCCTCCCCTCACGACCTCGGGACAGCTGTCGGGGGCTGCGCGGCATCCAGCGGGCCCGCTCCGGGCCGGAAGGGTACGAGGCCCGGGCTGCGGCCGCCCCGCGCGGCCTCGCTCCCCGGTGAGCGGCTCCCTTCCGGGGCAATGAGGCCGGCGTCCGGCGTTTCCACGCAGACGGCCGGGCGGCGCGGCACCGGGTAGATCTGGACATGCCACGCATTTGCCCATGTCCCGGCGACCTACGATCCTGGTCGTATGGGGACAGAAGGCGTCCCGCCCGAGCCCGGCTGGCTCTCTCCCGAAGCCGAGGAGGGAGCCCTGGCGCACTGGGTGCTGTCCGGCCACACGGTCGCCGTGGCCGTCCACGACGCGTCGCTCCGCCTGGTGCGCGAGAACCCCGCGATGCGCCGGCTGGGCGGGCGTGTCGGCCGGCACGGGATCACCGCGGTGCTGAGCGCGCCGGACGCCGCCGAGTGGCAGGCGCGGGCCGAGCGCGTCCTGCACACCGGGCAGCCCGCGAGCCCCTTCGTCTGCCGCCGCAACACCCGCGCCGAACTCGACCGCCGCCACGTCTTCGCCGCCGCCATTACGCCGCTGCGGGAGCCGGGCGGCCGGATCCGCGGCGTGTGCACCACGATGACCGACATCACCGACCAGCAGCGCGACAAGGACCGGCTGGCGCTGCTCAACGAGGCCGGCACCCGGATCGGCAGCACCCTGGACGTGACGCACACCGCGCAGGAGCTGGCCGACGTGATCGTGCCCGCGCTCGCCGACTTCGTCGCCGTGGACCTGCTGGACGCCCTGCTCAGCGGCGACGAGCCCGCCCCTGTCCCGACCACCGGCGCCCCGGCCCTGCGCCGTACGGCGAACGCCTCGGTGCGGCCCGGTGTCCCCGAGGCGGTGGTGCGGCCCGGCGACGTCGACGTCCACCCCGAGCACACGCCCAGCGCCCGCGTCCTGCGCACCGGCCGCCCGACGCTCCAGCACTCCTTCGGCCCGGCGGTCACCGCCTGGATGGAGGAGGACCCCATCCGCGGGGCGAGCATGCGCAAGTACGGCTTCCACTCGTGGATGATCGTGCCGATCATCGCGCGCGGTACGACCCTCGGAGTGGCGTTGCTCGGCCGGTCCCTGCGCGAGGAGCCCTTCGACGCCGACGACCTCACCCTGGCCGAGGAGCTGGTGGCGCGGGCCGCGGTAGCGTTGGACAACGCGCGGCGGTTCACGCGGGAACGCAGCAGCGCCGTCGCCCTGCAGCAGAGCCTGCTGCCGCAGTGGTTGCCGCGGTTGTCGGCGGTGGAGGCGGCCTCGCGGTATCTGCCGGCGGCCCCGCGCCTGGGGGTCGGCGGGGATTGGTTCGACGTGATTCCCCTGTCGGGGGCGCGGGTTGCGCTGGTGGTGGGGGATGTGGTGGGCCACGGTCTGCAGGCGGCGGCGACGATGGGTCGGCTGCGCACGGCCGTGCGCACCCTGGCCGATGTCGACCTCGCTCCGGACGAACTCCTCACGCACCTGGACGACTTGGTGCTGCGGCTGTCGGCGGAGTCCGAGACCGATCGGGGCACCGCGCGGGGCGAGGCGGGGGACATCGGGGCGACGTGCCTGTACGCGGTCTACGACCCTGTGTCGGGCCGGTGTTCGCTGGCGCGGGCGGGGCATCCGCCGCCCGCGGTCGTACGCCCTGACGGGAGCGCGGAGTTCCTGGACCTGCCGGCCGGGCCGCCGCTGGGGCTGGGCGGATTGCCGTTCGAGGCCCGCGAAGTCGACCTTCCCGAGGGCAGTCTGCTCGCCCTCTACACCGACGGCCTGGTGTCCTCCCGCGAGGACGGCATGGACGCCGGGCTCGACAACCTCCTGCGGACCCTCGCCGTGCCCGGCCGCACCCTTGAGGACCTGTGCACCTGCCTGGTGACCGACCTGGCGCCCGAACACCGCACGGATGACGCGGCGTTGCTGCTGGCGCGGCTGCGGCGGCTGGATGCCCGGCAGGTCGCGGCCTGGGACCTGCCCACCGACCCCGCGGCCGTCCCCGCCGTCCGCGCCGACGCCCTGCACACCCTCGCCGACTGGGGACTGGAGGAAGAGGGCTACGTCACCGAGCTGGTCGTCAGCGAACTGGTCACCAACGCCATCCGCTACGGCGGCGACAGCATCCGCCTGCGCCTCATCCGCGACCGCGCCCTCATCTGCGAAGTCGCCGACACCAGCAGCACCGCCCCCCACATGCGCCGCGCCCGCGCCAACGACGAAGGCGGCCGCGGCCTCCTCCTCGTCGCCCAGCTCACCGACCGCTGGGGCAGCCGCCAGACCACCACCGGCAAAGTCATCTGGTGCGAACAAACCCTCCCCGGGGACTCCCCCGAGACATAGCCGAACGCGCAAGCGGTGCGCCCCAACTGCTCCGGGGCTGGGGCCTGTTGACCGGGCGGGCGGCCCCGGATGAGGGGCCGCGGGAACCGTGTGGCACGCTGCGGTCCGACCCCGGGCGCCGGCCCCGCCGGAACGACCTCACGAGACGCGGACGAAATGCAGCCCCTGGTCGCCGAGTTGCCCGATGTGCGCGGCCGCGCCGCCCGCTGGATCACCGACGTCGTCGCGCCCGCGAACGTCCTCGCGGCGCTGCTGCTGATCACGGGCCGGCACGCGGCGGGCGCCACCGGAGTGGCCTGGGCGCTGGGCGCGGCCGCGCTCGCCGTCGGGCTGCCGCTGACGCTCGTGGCCGCCGGGGTGCGCCGCGGCCGCTACACCGACCTGCACGTCAGGGTCCGCGAGCAGCGGCTGGTGCCGCTGCTGACGGCGGTCTGCTCGACGGCTGCGACGGCGGGCCTGCTCGCTGCCTTCGGCGGTCCGCCGCAGCTCATCGCGCTCGTCCTCGCGATCGGCGCGGGCCTGTTCACGGGCGGCGTGATCACGCTGTGGTGGAAGGTGTCCGGCCACACGGCGGTGGTGGGCGCGGCGGCCGTCATCCTCATCGCGCTCTTCGGCCCCCCCGCCGCCCTGTCCCTGCCGGTCGCTCTCCCCGTTGCCTGGGCCCGCGTGGCGCTGCGCGACCACACCCCGGCCCAGACAGCGGTCGGCTTCCTGGTCGGCGCAGCCGTGGCCCTGGCGGTCTTCGTCCCCCTGACCTGACCTGACCTGACCCGCCCTCGCCCAGGGCTCCTCCGGCGCGCACTGCCGGCTCCTTTGCCGTGAGCCGACACATGTCGGATGCGCATGGCTGAGATGCGGAACTATCGCTTGTCGGCATGGGTGGCTCCGGTGATCGTTGGAGGTGGGCGGCCCCGAGGTAGGGCGGCCGACCGGAACGGTACGGATGGAACCGGATGGAAGAGGAGCGCGGGATGAAGACGTGGTTCGTTACCGGGGCGTCCAGGGGGATCGGGCGGGAGATCGTGGAGCAGGCACTCGCACGGGGGGACCGGGTGGCCGCCACCTTGCGGCGCCCCGAGCAACTGGACGAACTGGTGGGGAAGTTCGGCGACCGGCTGTGGCGCAGGCGGCTGGACGTGACCGACACGGGGGCGATCGAGGACGTGGTGGGCGCCGCCTTCGGGGAGTTGGGGCGGATCGACGTCGTCGTGTCCAACGCCGGCTCCGGCGTGTTCGGCGCCGCCGAGGACCTGAGCGACGCCCAGGTGGAGTCGGTGATCGCGGCGAACCTCACCGGCTCGATCCAGCTCGCCCGCCGGGCGGTGCCGCACCTGAGGGCTCAGGGCGGCGGCGTCTTCGTCCAGCTCTCCAGCATGGGCGGCCACATCGCTTTCCCCGGCTTCGCGATCTACCACGCGGCCAAGTGGGGCGTGGAGGGCTACTTCGACGCGATGGCGCGGGAGATCGCCCCGTTCGGCATCGCCACCGTGCTCGTCGCGCCCGGCATGGTGCGCACCGGGTTCTTCGACGCCGCCGAGCGGGTCGAGCCCAGCGCCCCGTACCGCGGCGGGTCGGCCGACTCCCCGGCCCTCGCGGTCGAGGAGATGCCCGGCAGCAGCTCCGGCGTCGCCCACGCCGTCATCGAGGCGGCGCTGTCCGGACACCCGCCGCTACGGCTGCTGTTGAACTCCGACGGATACGAGGCGGTCACCGAGGGCGTACGGCGGCGGCTGGAGTCGCTGGAGCGGCAGCGCGAGAGCGCGTACGCGGCCGACGCGGAGTACGCCGGGCGCTGACGGCCCATGCGGTACGGGCGCGTTGTGCGGCAGGGCCGGTGCGTGCCGCGCATATCGTGGCCGGCATGTCGGAGTTGACGCTGATCGGGCTGCGGGTGGTCGTCGAGGTCGCGCGGCGCGGGTCCTTCACGGCGGCCGCCGAGGCGCTCGGCTACACGCAGTCGGCGGTCTCGCGTCAAATCGGCGCCGCCGAATCCGCCCTGGGCGCACCGCTGTTCGAGCGGCAGGCCCGCGGGGTGCGGCCGACACCCGAGGGGGAGGCGCTGATCCGGCACGCACGGCAGGCGCTCGCCCACGTGGAGGCCGCCGAGGCGGAGATCGCCGGGCTGCGCGACCGGGTGGCGGGCCGCCTGGCCGTGGGCGCATACCCGACGGCGGCGGCGACCCTGGTCCCGCGCGCCATCGCCCGGCTGGGCGCGGCCCACCCGGCGCTCACCGTCACCCTGACCGAGGCCGGGAGCCCGGCGCTGCTGCGGCGCCTGCGGGCCGGGCGCATCGAGGTCGCCCTCATCTCGATCGGCGACGGCCTGCCCGACTACGACCTCACCGGCCTGCAGGTCGAACGGGTCTGCGGCGGCCGCGGGTTGGGCGTGGCCGTCAGCACCGCACATCCGCTGGCCGGGCGCGGCACGGTGGACGCGGAGGATCTGGCGGGCGAGGCGTGGATCATTGGCGCGGGTGAGCAGGGGGCCCCGCAGTTCGAGGCGTGGCCGACCCTGAAGGCGCCCAACATCGTCCACGAGGCGCGCAGTTGGACCACCCGGCTCGGCCTGGTGGCCGCCAACCTCGGCATCTCGCTGCTCCCCGGCCTCGCGGCGGACACCCTCCCCCGGGGCGTCACCTGGCTCCGCGTCCACGACCCCTCCTTCACCCGCACCCGCGAGACCGTCCTCCTGACGCAGGCCGACCGCTCCCCCGCCGCGTCCGCCCTGGTGACAGCGATCCACACGGAAGCCGCCGCCCCCTCCCCCGAACTCCCCTGACCACGAGCGCCACCAACGCCGTGACGCGAGGCGTCTTTTCGTAGCCGTGGAGTCCAACGCCCATTCAGTAACGCGTCTTGCGACCACCTGACTCGGGCTCAATGGAAACCGTCCGTGCCCTCAGGCCGTGGCCGGGAAGTGGGCGCGGGTCCATTCCTCGAAAGTGGTGAGCGGAAGGCCCAGCGCGCGGGCGAATTCGGGGCGGGCGGGCTGGCCCGCGACGTTGAGCCACTCGTGCGACGCCCCCATCGGCGGCATTCCCGCGGCCAGCGCCTCGGCCTCGTTCATGTCGGGTGCCGCGAGCGGCACGCCCAAGGCGCCCGAGAGCACCTCGGCGATCTGCGTCATGGACAAGTAATCGCTGGCCAGCTCCAGTTCGACCCCGTCGAAGCGCTCGGGGTCCGCGAGAGCCGCCGCCGCGGCCGTACCGATGTCGTCCACCGCGACCAGCGACAGCCGCGTACCCGGGTTCAGCACGCTCACCAGGCCGTCCTCGACGCCGCGCGGGAAGAGGAACGCCATGGACGGCAGGAAGTTGTCCATGAAGAAGCCCGGCTTCAGGATCGTCCAGTGCGGGAAGCCCGCCGCCCGGACCCGGTCCTGGACCGCGCTCTTCGCCGTCAGCGACGCCTCGACGGCCCACCGGCCGGGCGCCCATCCCGGCACCGAGGTGTGCTCGCCCGCCCCGGTCACGGACGTGTGCACGAACTGCGGCACCCCGGCCGCGCGGGCCGCCTCGACCAGGTTCGTGCCCTGGGCCACCTCGGCGGCGAAGTCGAAGCCCTCCGCGCCCATCGGCGGCATCTGCACGGAGAAGACGGCACGCACCCCCTGCGCGGCCCGCACGAGCGAGTCAGGGTCGCTCAGGTCGCCGGTGACGAGTTCGGCGCCCAACTCTGCGACGGCCCTGGCCCGTTCGCTCGACGGATCGCGCACCAGCGCGCGTACGGGGACGCCCGCCGCACGCAGGGCACGGGCGGTGGCACCGCCCTGCCGGCCGGTGGCTCCGGTGACCAGGACGGGCGCGCAATCGGTGGACATTGCTGCTCCTCGGGGGCTCGGCGCAAGGGCGCGACTCGGTACGGCGACGGCTCCCGGACCAGAAACGGCGGGGCCCGCCACTTACCGCGCGATACGATACGGCGGGCCCCGCCACTTGACCACCCCCGGAGGTGACGAGCCGATGCCCGAGCACCAGCGGGCCGACGCCCGGCGCAACTACGCGCGCATCCTCGCCGTGGCCGAGGAGGAGGTCGCCGCCCACGGCGCCGGCGCCTCGCTGGAGCAGATCGCCCGCACCGCGGGCGTCGGCTCGGCGACCGTCCGCCGCCACTTCCCCACCCGCCACGCCCTGCTGGAGGCCGTCTCCAAGCAGCGGATCGAGGCCCTGTGCGCCCGCGCCCGCGAGCTGGCCGCCAAGGACGACGGCCGCGCCGCGCTCCTGGAATGGCTCGGCGACGTGGTCACCTACTGCGTCAGCGCCCGCGGCCTGGCCGCCGCGCTCTCCTACGAGGCCGACCCGACCCACGACAACGCCTGCTCGGCAGCACTGGCCGAGGCGGGCAACCCCCTCCTCCACCGCGCCGCGCAGCAAGGCGCGGTGACCCAGGGCGCCACCCTCACCGAACTGATCACCCTGATCGTCGGCATCGTCCTGGCCACGGAACACCACCCCGACCCGGCCACGGCCGCCACCCGCCTCTTCCACCTCTCCGTAGCGGGCCTGGCCCCCAGGGGTGAAGCGAGCGGCGAATGATTTGCCCGCGAGGCGAGGCACCCGGCTGGGGCGCTGCGGCTGCGCCACCCGGCGCAATCGAACTGCCCCTTCGGACACAGGGCTTGACGGGCGTCCCACCCGGTGGCTCAATGCCCGAGAGATTTCTCACGTTGTAACACCCACCGCCGCACCGGAGGGATTCCGTGCACGTGAAATCCAGCAGCCGCCGCCCCGGTACCCAGCCCGGCGCCCAGCCCCACGCCCGCCCCCACCGCACGACCCCTCGCCCCCGCAACCGCGCCGCCCGCGCCCTCCTCACCGCCTGCCTCGCCGGCGCGACCCTCCTCGGCGGCACCCTCGGCCTCGCCGGCACCGCCCACGCGAACACGACGAACACCGTGACCACGGCGAACCCAGCAGGCCCCGCGGCAACGCCGAGCACCACCGCCACCGCAACGGCCGACCCGGCCACCCCCGCCCGCACCTCCCCCCGTCCCCACCCCCTCTCCACCGCCTTCGACAACACCGCCATCACCGACAACGCCGCCCCCACCGCAGGCGACTTCGACGGCGTCGGCAACACCCTCTCCGCCCAGGACCTCGCCGCCGCCGGCTGGGGCCCCGGCGCCCACATCACCCTCGACGACACCCGCTTCACCTGGCCCGACGTCGCCCCCGGCCAACCTGACAACGTTATCTCCGACGGCCAGACCATCGCCCTGACCGGCTCCGGCACCGCCCTCGGCTTCCTCGTCACCGGCACCCACGGCGCCACCTCCGGCACCGGCACCATCACGTACACCGACGGCAGCCGGCAGTCCTTCACCCTCGGCGGGCAGGACTGGATCTCCGGGCCGACGGACACCATGGCCGTCGCGCTGCCGCACTGGAACACCCCTTCCGGCACGGTCGCCGCGCCGCCGAAGCTGTACGCGGTCTCGGTGCCGATCACCGCCGGCAGGCACCTGGCGTCGGTGACGCTGCCGCAGATCAGCGACCCGGCCGCCCCCGAGGCGCCCGCGCTGCACGTCTTCGCGGTCGGCGTCCGCCCGTCCGCACCTCAGTGGGCCGGCACCTGGGCCGCGGCGGCCGACGACAGCCTCGTCAACGGCCCCTGGACCAACCGCACCCTGCGCATGGTGGAGCACACCAGCATCGGCGGAAGCCAGATCCGCATCCGGCTGGACAACGCCTTCGCGCCCTCGCCGGTGACGGTCGCCCACGCCACTATCGCTGTACGCGGCCAGGGTTCGGCGGCCGCCGCCACTCCGCGGACGCTGACCTTCGGCGGCGCGCGGCAGACCACGATCCCGGCCGGCGGCCAGGCGGTGAGCGACAGCGTGGCCTTCCATGTGCCGGCCGACTCCGACCTGCTGGTCAGCCTGTTCCTGCCCGGCCCGGTGCACCTCGCCTCGATGCACAGCCTCGGCATGCAGGACAACTACTCCAGCGCCGACCAGGCCGGCGACCGCACGCAGGACGTCGCGGACTTCCCCGTGAACAACACCTTCGGCTTCTGGACGCTGCTGTCCGGCATCGACGTACGGCCCGCCCACCGGCAGGGCACGGTGGTGGCGTTCGGCGACTCCATCACCGACGGCTACAACTCAACGTACAACGGCAACGACCGCTGGCCGAACGACCTCGCCCGGCGGCTGCTCGCGCAGGGCGGCGGCAAGCCGGTGCCCGGCGTGATCGACGAGGGCATCAGCGGCAACCGGGTGGTCACCGACCGCTTCACCGGCGTGGCAGGCACCGGCACCGCCGGGATCTCCGCGCTCGCCCGCCTCGACCGCGACCTGCTCGCCCAGCCGAACGTCCGCACCGTCGTCCTGCTGGAGGGCATCAACGACATCGACGGGAACACCCCGGCCGATCAGGTCATCGCGGGTCTCACGCAGATCGCGCAGCGCGCCCACGCGGCCGGCATCCGGGTGGTGGCCGCCACACTGACCCCCTTCGAGCACTGCTCGGACTACACCCCCGCCCGCGAGACGCAGCGCGAGGCGGTGAACTCCTTCATCCGCGACAACGGCGGCGTCTTCGACTCCGTGGTCGACTTCGACAAGGTCACCCAGGACCCGGCCGACCCGCTGGAGTTCCTGCCCGCCTACGACTCCGGCGACCACCTGCACCCGGGCCCGGCCGGCTACCAGGCGATGGCCGACGCGATCGACCTCGCCACGCTCTGAACCGCGGCCGCTCCACTCAGCATCCGGTCGACACCCACCCCTTCACCGAACCGCCCGTCCCCGGACCGCCTGTACCGCCCTGCACCACCGCCTCCGCCGCCCCGGCCGCTCCCGCAGCACGCGGGACCGACTCGCCCGGGGCGGCGCTCCATTGACCAGGACCGGTCCCAACTCCCCTGCGAGGCGCGCCTGTCGACTCACCCCCGGCCCAACTGCCGCCGGCCGCGCGCACGTGCACGCGCCGGGAGGGCGTATCCGATCGGCCCCTTACCCGCCCGGCCCGGGCCCCGTCGGCCCGTGGGAGGCGCTGCCCCGCGGGGCGGCGCGGCACAACGCGCTTGACAAGGAGCTTCACCGCAAGCTCTGATGTCGATCAGCGTTGAATAGCGTGCCAATTTGTTCGTTTGAGTTCGGATCGGCACCGGTCGCGATCGGCCCAGGCTGTCGGCCACGGAGGGCCGCCTGCGATGATCGTGCCGGCCCGAGTCCGCCACCTGCCAAGGGAGTCCCCGTCGTGACGCCGCCCACCGCCTCTCCCGACCACGGCATCGTCCAGCTGCGTGCCGCGGGAGTGAGCCTCGTACTCGACCTGACCGGCGGGACGCTGCCGCGGGTGCTGCACTGGGGCGCCGACCCCGGGCCGATGGACGGCGCCGAACTCGACGCCTTCGCCCGCGCCCAGGCCCCGCAGCCGATCGCCTTCTCGGTGGACGGCGCCGTGCCGGTGGCGATCCTGCCCGAGCAGTCCGCGGGCTGGCTCGGCACGCCGGGCCTGGTCGGCAACCGGGAGGGCGCGCAGTTCTCGACCGCCTTCACCGTCCGCGAGGTGCGCCGCGAACTGCCGGCCGAGGACGCGGCGGGCGGCCGGCTCACCGTCGAGGCGGCGGACGAGATCGCGGGCCTGGGCCTGCGGCTGACCGTCGAGCTGACCCCGCAGGGCCTGGTCCGCCAGCGCGCGGAGCTGACCAACGAGGGCGCCACCCCGTTCGCCCTGGACGCCCTCAACCTCACCCTGCCGGTGCCCGCCGCCGCCACCGAGCTGCTCGACTTCGCCGGCCACCACCTGCGCGAACGCGCGCCCCAGCGCACCCCGTTCACCCAGGGCATCCGCATGCGCGAGAGCCGCACCGGCCGCACCGGCTTCGACGCGGCCTTCCTGCTCATCGCCGGCACCGCGGGCTTCGGCGCACGCAGCGGCGAGGTGTGGGGCGTGCACACCGCGTGGTCGGGCAACCACCGCACCTTCGCCGAGCGCACCTTCCACGCGGTCTCGCTGCTCGGCTCCGGCGAGGTGCTGCTCTCCGGCGAAGTCCGCCTGGCACCCGGCGAGTCGTACATCTCGCCCTGGCAGTACGGCAGTTACGCCACCGGGCTGGACGAGCTGGCCGGCCGCTTCCACCGCTGGCTGCGGTCCCGACCCGGGCACCCGCGGCGGCCGCGCCCGGTCGTGATCAACACCTGGGAGGCGGTCTACTTCGACCACGACCTCGGGCGGCTCAAGGCGCTGGCCGACGCCGCAGCCGAGGTCGGCGCCGAGCGGTTCGTGCTGGACGACGGGTGGTTCGGCGGCCGGCGCGACGACCGGCGGGGCCTGGGCGACTGGTTCGTCTCCCCCGAGGTCTGGCCGCAGGGCCTGGGCCCGCTGATCTCCCATGTCAACAGCCTCGGCATGGAGTTCGGCCTGTGGGTCGAGCCGGAGATGGTCAACGAGGAATCCGACCTGGCCCGCGCGCACCCGGACTGGATCATGTCCACCGGCGACCGGCTACCCGGCCGCTCCCGCCACCAGCAGGTGCTGGACCTGGCCAACCCCGAGGCGTACGCGTACATCCTCGGCTGCCTGGACGCGCTGCTGACCGAGTACCCCATCGCGTACTTCAAGTGGGACCACAACCGGGACCTGGTCGAGGCCGGGCACCCGGCGACCGGCCGGGCCGGCGTCCACGACCAGACGCTCGCCGCCTACCGGCTGATGGACGAACTGCGCTCCCGGCACCCGGGGCTGGAGATCGAGTCCTGCGCGTCCGGCGGCGCCCGGATCGACCTGGAGGTGCTGCAGCGCACCGACCGGGTGTGGGTGTCGGACTGCAACGACGCGCTGGAGCGGCAGGAGATCCAGCGCTGGACGAACCTGCTGCTGCCGCTGGAGCTGATGGGCACGCACGTCGGCCCCGGCACCGCGCACACCACCGGCCGCACCCACGCGCTCGACTTCCGCGCCGGCACCGCGCTCTTCGGCCACTTCGGCATCGAGTGGGACATCGCCCGCGCCACGCCGGAGGAGCGCAAGCGGCTGGCCGCGTGGATCGCGCTGCACAAGGAGCTGCGGCCGCTGCTGCACTCCGGCACCGCGGTGCACGCCGACCACCCGGACCCGGCGGTGCGGCTGCACGGCGTGGTCGCGGCGGACCGCTCCGAGGCGGTCTTCGCGGTCGTGGCGACCGGCTCCACCGAGCTGTACCCCGCGGGGCCGGTACGGCTCCCCGGGCTCGACCCCGACGCCCTCTACCACGTGCGGCCGCAGGCGCCCGGCGACGTCCCCGAGGGGCCCGCGGAGCGACGGCACGCGATGCTCCCGTGGTGGACGCCGGAGGGCGTCACCCTGAGGGGTGCCGCCCTCGCCGCCGCGGGCGTCCAGCTCCCCGCCCTGTTCCCCGAGCGGCTCGTCCTCCTCCGGGCGACGCGCGCGTAGCGCTTATCACGGTGCGGATTCTCGCCGTTGGCGCGCCTGTCCCGTCGCCGACCGCCGCACCGATCAGGCTCGGCGCGCGGTTCCTCCCCCAGAGCTCCGCCTGGGAGGTGCCCCCAGCGCCCCGGGGCTGTACGACCTTGCTCTTCACACGAAGGGCGAGGCCGTACGGCACGGGCGCGGGGAGCCGGGCTCGCGCATACGCTGGCGGTATGCAGACGACGCGTGTGTCGCGGCGGGTGAGGGCGCCCAGGGATGTGGTGTACCGGGCCCTGGTGGACGCCGGGGCCGTGGGACGGTGGCGGGTGCCGGACGGGATGACCGCTCAGGTGCACGAGTTCGACGCGCGCGAGGGCGGGGCCTTCCGCGTGTCGCTCACCTACGACGCGCCGGACGCCACCGGCAAGACGCTGGGCCGTACCGACACCTACCACGGGTACTTCGCGCGGCTGGTGCCCGGCACGGAGGTGGTCGAGGTGTTCGTCTTCGAGACGGCCCGCCCCGAGTTGCGGGGCGAGATGACGATGACGACGACCCTCACGGACGCCGAGGACGGCGGTACGGACGTGGTGATCGTCCACGAGGGTATCCCCGACGCCGTACCCGCCGCCGACAACGAGACCGGCACGGCGATGGCTCTCGCCAACCTCGCCCGGCTGGTGGAGCGCGCCTGACGGCCACCTGACGAGCAACAGCCACGGTGCGGACTCCCGCCGTCCGGGTTCCTGTCCCGTCGCCGGCTGCCGCCCGGTGACCGGCCGGGCGCGCGTTTCCTCTCCCAGAACCTCGTTTCCGACGTACCCCCGGTGCCCCCTTGGGCTCGCCGCCCGTACGAAGGGGTGCCCGCGTACGGGCCCGTAGCCGTCAAGGGGGCGTCAAGGGGGTGGGAGGTGGCGACAGGATCGCGTCAAGGCGGGACGCGGGCGGCCGCGGGGGCGGGTTGCTTGGGGGTGACGGAACGGCCCGGCCCCTGGAGACGCGCTCATGTCCGATCCCACCGCCGAGCCCCCCGGCCGGCCCGCGCAGCGGACCCGCCGGGGCCGGCTGAAGGTGTACCTCGGCGCGGCGCCGGGCGTCGGCAAGACGTACCGGATGCTGGACGAGGGGCACCGCCGGGTGGCCCGCGGCACCGACGTGGTGGTGGCCTTCGCCGAGTGCCACCACCGCGAGCACACGCTCGCCAAGCTCGACGGCCTGGAGGTCGTACCGCGGCTGGAGCGGGAGTACCGCGGCACCACGTTCCGGGAGCTGGACGTGGCCGCCGTGCTCGCTCGCAACCCGCGGATAGCGCTGGTGGACGAGCTCGCCCACACCAACCCGCCCGGCGGCCGCAACGCCAAGCGCTGGCAGGACGTCGAGGACCTGCTGGACGCCGGGATCGACGTGGTGACCACGCTCAACGTGCAGCACCTGGAGTCGGTCAACGACGTGGTCGAGAAGATCACCGAGGTGCCGCAGCGCGAGACCGTGCCCGACGAGGTGGTGCGGCGGGCGGACCAGATCGAGCTGGTGGACATGCCGGCCGAGGCACTGCGCCGGCGGCTGGCGCACGGCAACGTCTACGCGGCCGAGAAGGTCGACGCGGCCCTGGCCAACTACTTCCGGATCGGCAACCTCACCGCGCTGCGCGAACTGGCGCTGCTGTGGGTGGCCGGGCGGGTGGACGAGGCCCTGCACCGCTACCGCAGCGAGCACGGCATAGGGCGGGTGTGGGAGACCAAGGAGCGCGTCGTCGTCGCGCTGACCGGCGGCCCGGAGGGCGACACCCTGATCCGCCGCGCGGCCCGGATCGCCGACCGTTCGGCCGGCGGCGACCTGCTGGCGGTGCATGTGGCCCGCAGCGACGGCCTGGCCGTGGGCGCCTCACCCGCGGCGCTGGCCCGGCAGCGGCAGCTCGTGGAGAGCCTGGGCGGCAGCTACCACTCGGTGGTCGGCGACGATGTGTCCGCCGCGCTGCTGGAGTTCGCCCGGGCGGCCGGCGCCACCCAGCTCGTCCTGGGCACCAGCAGCCGCAGGCGGTGGGAGCGGCTGCTGACCGGGCGCGGCATCGGCGAGACGACGGTGGGCAGTTCGGCCGACATCGACGTGCACATGGTCACCCACGAGCGGGCCGGGCACGGGCGGCTGCTGCCCTCGCGGCGGCGCACCCTGACCACGTGGCGGCTGCTCGCCGGCCCCGTCTCGGGCCTGGTGCTGCCGGTGGCGCTCACCGCGCTGCTCGCGGGCAGCCGCGGCACGCTCAACCTCACCAGCGAGGCGCTGCTCTTCCTGTTCGCCGTGGTGTGCGTGGCGTGCCTGGGCGGGGTGGTCTCGGCGGTGGTCGCCTCGGTGACGGCGTCGCTGCTGCTCAACTACTACTTCATCCCGCCGGTCGGGCAGTTCACCATCGCCGAGCCCAACAACATCCTGGCGCTGGCGGTGTTCGCGATCGTGGCGGGCACGGTGGCCGCGGTCGTGGACCGCTCCCTGCGGCTGTCCCGCCGCGCGGCCCGCGCCACCGCCGAGGCCGAGACGCTCTCCTCGCTGGCGGCGAGCATCGTCCGCGGCGGCGACGCGGTCCCGGCCCTGCTGGAACAGGCCCGCGAGACCTTCGCGATGGACAGCGCGGAACTCGTCCGGACGGCGCCGGAGCCGGAGGCCGAGAGCGCGATGCCGCCAACGGGCCCGGTGGAAAGGACGGTTGGGACCGCGCCTGCCGAAGACGGCGCCGCGCGGCCGTTTTCGGGGCCGGACGGCACCAGTTGGCGACAGCCTTGGCCGCTTCCTGACCCTCGGCCCCACTCCGGGCCGGACGGCGCCGCGCGGCAGCACGCCGGGGCGTACGGCACCAGTCGGCAGCATCCCGCGCCGGATCCCGGCTCCCGTCCCGGCTCCGGGCCGGACGGCGCCGCGCGGCAGCACGCCGGGGCGGACGCCGGGCTCCCCGTCGTACGGGTGCCGGCCGGGGACGGGACGGCGCTCGTGCTGCGGGGGCGGGAGCTGTCGGCGTCCGACCAGCGTGTGCTCGCGGCCTTCGCGGCGCACGTGTCGGCGGCCGCCGAGCGGGACCGGCTGGCGCGGGCGGCGGCGGAGGTGGAGCCGGTGAAGGCCGCCGACCGGATGCGTACGGCGCTGCTGGCCGCGGTCAGCCACGACCTGCGCACCCCGCTGGCGGTCGGCTGGGCGGCGGTCAGCTCGCTGCGCAGCCACGACGTGGACTTCTCGGCCGAGGACCGCGAGGAGCTGCTGGCCACCGCCGAGGAGTCGCTGGCGCGGCTGAGCCGGCTGGTGGAGAACCTGCTGGACATGAGCCGGCTGCAGGCCGGGGCGCTGCGGCTGGACCTGCGGCCCACGGCGCTGGAGGAGGTGCTGCCGGCCGCGCTGGAGGCGCTGCCCTCGGACGCGCCGGGGATCGACGCGCACGGGCTGGAGGAGGCGCCCGCGGTGGCCGCCGATCCGCCGCTGCTGGAGCGGGTCATCGCCAATCTGCTGGCGAACGCGGCGCGGCACGCGCCACGGGACCGCCCGGTCGTGCTGACCGCGAGCGCGCTGGGCGACCGGGTGGAGCTGCGGGTGGTGGACCGCGGCCCGGGCCTGCCGGCCTCCGATCGGGAACGCGCCTTCGAGCCCTTCCAGCGCATGGGCGACAACGACAACACCACGGGCCTGGGCCTCGGCCTGGCGCTGGCGCGCGGCCTGACGGAGGCCATGGGCGGCACCCTGACCCCGGAGGACACGCCGGGCGGCGGCCTGACGATGGTCCTCTCCCTCCCGGCCGCGACCACCTGCCCTGTCCCGCCCCCGGACCCCGCCCCCGCCCCGACCGGCCCGGGCACCCCGCCCGCGGACCCGGCCGCCGACGACCTGGCCGACGACCGTACCCGCACGCCGTAGACCACGCCCGGCCCGTACCCGCACGCCGGAGGACACGCCCGGCCCGCGCCCGCCCGCCAACGGCCCCGCGGGCGTCCTCCCGCACCCCACCGCCTTGTGCGTCAAGGCCACGTCAAGGGGCCGCGGGGGCGCGTCAGGGAGGCGCTAACGGGCACCGCCGAGGGCGGGCGGCGGGGATTTATTGGGTGGGCCGACCCGTCATCCGGTCGGTACCGCCAGGCCCGCGGACCGCGGGAGCGCGGTCCCTCGCCCGAATGACCTTCCGGGGTACCTGAGCATGGCTGACCTGATCTTCATCGTCCTGCCCGTCGTGGTGTTCGCCGTCATCGGCCTGGCCGCCAAGGGGGCGGAGCGGCTGTGAGCGCGGAGAACATCGTCGGACTCGTCGTCGCCGCGGCCCTGGTCGGCTACCTGGTGCTGGCGCTGATCCACCCGGAGAAGTTCTAGTGAACGACACCCTTGCCGGCTGGCTCCAGATCATCGCCCTGCTGGGCGTCCTGGCGCTGTCCTACCGGCCGCTGGGCGACTACATGGCCCGCGTACTGACCTCCCCCCGGCACCTGCGCGTCGAGCGCGTGCTCTACCGGCTCGGCGGCGTGGACGGCGACGCCGACCAGCGCTGGCCGGTCTACCTGCGCAGCCTGCTCGCCTTCTCGCTGCTGTCGGTGCTCTTCCTCTACGGCCTGCAGCGGCTGCAGAACCACCTGCTGCTCGCCATCGGCATGAAGGCGGTCTCGCCGGGGGTGGCCTTCAACACCGCCGCCTCCTTCGTCACCAACACCAACTGGCAGTCGTACTCGGGCGAGTCCACGATGGGCCACCTGGTGCAGATGGCGGGCCTGGCGGTGCAGAACTTCGTCTCCGCCGCGGTGGGCATCGCCGTGGTCGCCGCGCTCATCCGCGGCTTCACCCGCCGGCACACCGATCGGGTCGGCAACTTCTGGGTGGACCTGACCCGGATCGTGCTGCGGGTGCTGCTGCCGATCGCGTTCATCTTCGCGATCGTGCTGGTGGCCGGCGGCGCCGTGCAGAACTTCCACGGCGTGCAGTCGATCTCGACCATCCTGGGCGACCACCAGAGCCTGACCGGCGGACCGGTGGCGTCGCAGGAGGCCATCAAGGAGCTGGGCACCAACGGCGGCGGCTTCTACAACGCCAACTCCGCCCACCCCTTCGAGAACCCCAACGCGTTCACGAACTTCGTCGAGATCTACCTGCTGCTGGTGATCGCGGTCAGCCTGCCACGCACCTTCGGCACGATGGTCGGCGACAGGCGCCAGGGCTACGCGATCATCGCGGTGATGGGCCTGATCTGGGCGGCCTCGGTGGCGGTCATCACCGTCAACGAGCTGCACAGCGTGCACAGCGCGGCCGGCCACGCGGCGGGCGGAATGCTGGAGGGCAAGGAGCAGCGGTTCGGGGTGTGGTCCTCGGCGCTGTTCGCCACCTCGACCACGCTCACCTCGACCGGCGCCGTCAACTCCTTCCACGACTCGTTCTCGCCGCTCGGCGGCGGGATGACGATCTTCAACATGATGCTGGGCGAGATCGCGCCCGGCGGCACCGGCTCGGGCCTCTACGGCATCCTCATCCTGGCCGTCATCGCGGTGTTCGTGGCCGGTCTGATGGTCGGGCGCACCCCGGAGTACCTGGGCAAGAAGCTCGGCGGCCGGGAGATGAAGTTCGCCTCGCTCTACATCCTGACCACGCCCGCGGTGGTGCTGGTCGGCGCCGGGCTGGCGATGGCGCTGCCCGGCGAGCGGGCCGGGATGCTCAACTCCGGCCCGCACGGCTTCTCCGAGGTGCTCTACGCCTTCACCTCGGCGGCCAACAACAACGGCTCGGCCTTCGCCGGCCTGTCGGTGAACACGAACTGGTACAACACCGCGCTGGGCCTGGCCATGCTCATCGGCCGCTTCCTGCCGATGGTGTTCGTGCTGGCGCTGGCCGGCTCGCTGGCCCGGCAGCAGCCGGTGCCCGCGACCGCGGGCACGCTGCCCACCCACCGGCCGCAGTTCGTCGGCCTGCTCACCGCGGTGATCGTCATCGTCGTCGGTCTCACGTACTTCCCCGCGCTCGCGCTGGGGCCGCTTGCGGAAGGTCTGCACTGATGTCCTCCCTGACCACCCTCGAACCCCCGCTGCCGCAGGGGGAGATGCCGCCGCAGCCGGAGCGGCACCGCGTCGCCGGCGGCCTGCTCGACCCGCGGCAGATGCTCACCTCGCTGCCGGCCGCCGCCCGCAAGCTCGACCCCCGGGTGATGGTGCGCAACCCGGTGATGTTCGTGGTCGAGGTCGGCTCGGTGCTCACCACGCTGGAGGCCGTCCGCACCCCGAGCGTCTTCGCCTGGGTCATCACCGCCTGGCTGTGGCTGACCGTGCTCTTCGCGAACCTCTCCGAGGCCGTCGCCGAAGGACGCGGCAAGGCGCAGGCCGAGACGCTGCGCAGGACCCGCACCGACACGGTCGCGCGCCGGCTGGCCGACTGGCGGCCGGGCGCCGGCGACCTGCGCGAGGAGGAGGTGCCGGCCTCGGGCCTGCGGCTGGGCGACCACGTCGTCGTGCAGGCCGGGCAGATCATCCCCGGGGACGGCGACGTCGTCGAAGGCGTCGCCTCGGTGGACGAGTCGGCGATCACCGGCGAGTCCGCACCCGTCATCCGCGAGTCCGGCGGCGACCGGTCGGCGGTGACCGGCGGCACCAAGGTGCTCTCCGACCGCATCGTCGTGCGGATCACCTCCAAGCCCGGCGAGACGTTCATCGACCGGATGATCGCCCTGGTCGAGGGCGCCGCCCGGCAGCGCACCCCGAACGAGATCGCGCTGAACATCCTGCTGGCGTCGCTGACGATCGTCTTCCTGCTGGCCGTGGTGACGCTGCAGCCGTTCGCGATCTACGCGGGCGCCGAGCAGTCCATCGTCATCCTGGTGGCCCTCGTGGTCGCCCTGATCCCGACCACGATCGGGGCGCTGCTGTCCGCGATCGGCATCGCCGGCATGGACCGGCTGGTGCAGCGCAATGTGCTGGCGATGTCCGGGCGCGCCGTCGAGGCGGCCGGCGACGTGACGACGCTGCTGCTGGACAAGACCGGCACCATCACCCTCGGCAACCGGCAGGCCGCCGAGTTCCTGCCCGTCGAGGGCGTGGCGGTGGCGCGGCTCGCGGACGCCGCCCAGCTGTCCTCGCTCGCCGACGAGACGCCCGAGGGCCGCTCCATCGTGGTGCTCGCCAAGGAGCGTTACGGCCTGCGGGCCCGCGCGGAGGGCGAGTTGGGGCACGCGGAGTTCGTGCCGTTCACCGCGCAGACCCGGATGAGCGGGGTGGACCTGGCCGAGGACGGCCGGCACCGGTTGCTGCGCAAGGGCGCCGCCACGGCGGTGATGCAGTGGATCCGCGAGCACGGCGGGCACCCGACGGCCGAGGTCGGCCCGATGGTGGACGCGATCGCGAGCAGCGGCGGCACCCCGCTGGTCGTCGGCGAGGTCGTCGAAGGCGCGGCGGGCGGCGCGACCGCGTCCGTACTCGGCGTGATCAACCTCAAGGACGTCGTCAAGGCCGGGATGCGCGAGCGGTTCGACGAGCTGCGCCGGATGGGCATCCGCACGGTGATGATCACCGGCGACAACCCGATGACCGCCAAGGCGATCGCGGACGAGGCAGGCGTGGACGACTTCCTCGCCGAGGCCACGCCCGAGGACAAGATGGCGCTGATCAAGAAGGAGCAGGCGGGCGGCAAGCTGGTCGCGATGACCGGCGACGGCACCAACGACGCGCCCGCGCTGGCCCAGGCGGATGTCGGCGTGGCGATGAACACCGGCACCTCGGCCGCCAAGGAGGCCGGGAACATGGTGGACCTGGACTCCAACCCCACCAAGCTGATCGAGATCGTGGAGATCGGCAAGCAGCTGCTCATCACGCGCGGCGCCCTGACCACCTTCTCCATCGCCAACGACGTCGCCAAGTACTTCGCGATCATCCCCGCGATGTTCGCCGGGGTGTACCCGGGGCTGCGCCACCTCAACATCATGGGCCTGCACAGCCCGACGTCGGCGATCACCTCGGCGATCGTGTTCAACGCGCTGATCATCGTGGCGCTGATCCCGCTCGCGCTGCGCGGGGTGCGCTACAAGCCGTCGTCGGCGGCCAAACTGCTCAGCCGCAACATCTGGGTGTACGGCCTGGGCGGCCTGCTGCTGCCCTTCGTCGGCATCAAACTCATCGACCTGGTCGTCCAGTTCATCCCCGGACTGAAGTAGGAAGGAGCACATCATGGTGCGCAACCACCTGGCGGCGCTGCGGATGCTGCTGATCTTCACGGTCCTGCTCGGACTGGCCTACCCGCTGCTCGTCACGGGCGTCGCCCAGGCGGCCTTCCCCCACCAGGCAAACGGCTCCCTGGTGAAGCACGACGGGAAGACCGTCGGGTCGAGCCTGATCGGGCAGAACTTCGACCTGCCGAAGAAGAACCCGAACGACCCGAACGAGGCGCCGCGGCCCGACCCGCGGTATTTCCAGCCGCGCCCGTCGGCCGGCGGCTACGACCCGCTGGCCTCGGGGGCGTCCAACCTCGGGCCGAACGACCCGGGCCTGGTCAAGACGATCAAGGAGCGCAAGGCCGCGGTCGCCGCCTTCGACGGGGTGAACCCGCGCGACGTCCCCGCCGACGCGGTCACCGCCTCCGGCTCGGGCCTGGACCCCGACATCTCCACGGCGTACGCGGCCGAGCAGGTCAACCGCGTGGCGCACGTGCGGCACCTGAGCACGCAGGAGGTGCGCAAGCTGGTCGCGGACAACACCCACAGCCGGTCGCTCGGCTTCATGGGCGAGCCCTATGTGAACGTGGTGCAGCTCAACCTGGACCTGGACACGCAGCACTGAGGCGGTCCAGGACCGGTCCAGGACCGGTCCTGGACCGGCACGGCCGGCCACACCGGCGGCGGCACGGCGGACCCCTCCGTGCCGCCGCCGCGCGTTCGGGGCCCGTTACCGGGCGACGCACGGGGCGTACGATCGCACAACCCAGGCATCACCCGCGGATTGTGTGAGTTATGCGATGTGACAGCAGACTTTCTCCTTGCAGATGCGGAACTATCATCGGCATGTGCCCGCGCCCGGCCGGCGCGGAGAGAGGGAGTGTTCCTGTGACGAACCGTAGAGCGCGGTCCCGGTCCCTGTGCGCGGTGGCGGGCGGTGCGGCACTGCTCCTCGCGCTTTCCGCCTGCTCCTCCTCGGACCACGGAAAGTCCTCGAGCGCGTCCCCTTCGACGAGCGCCACGGCGACCGGCGCGGGCGGTTCCCCGGCGAAGGTCTCCGGCACGGTGGTGGTGTTCGCCGCGGCCTCGCTGCAGGAGACCTTCACGACGCTGGGCAAGGACTTCCAGAAGGCGTACCCCGGCACCAAGGTCGTCTTCAGCTTCGGCGGCAGCGACCAGCTGGCCGCGAGCATCACCGGCGGCGCGCCCGCCGATGTCTTCGCCGCGGCCAGCCCGAAGACGATGAAGACCGTGACCGACGCGGGCGACGGCGCCGGCACTCCCAGCACCTTCGTGCGCAACGAGCTGGAGATCGCCACTCTGCCGGGCAACCCCAAGCACATCGCCTCGCTGAAGGACCTCACCGCCCCGGGGCTGAAGGTGGCGCTGTGCGCCAAGACCGTGCCCTGCGGGGCGGCCGCGCAGACCGCGCTGACCGCGAGCCACCTGAAGCTCACCCCGGTCTCCTACGAGCAGGACGTCAAGTCGGCGCTGACCAAGGTGGAGTTGAAGGAGGTGGACGCCGCCGTCGTCTACCGGACGGACGTCGACACCGCCGGCGGCAAGGTGCAGGGCGTGAACTTCCCCGAGGCCGCCCAGGCCATCAACGCCTATCCGATCGACCAGGTGAAGAACGCGCCCAACCCGGCGGGCGCGCAGGCGTTCATCGCCCTGGTGAAGTCCGCCGAGGGCCAGAAGGTGCTCAGCGGGGCGGGCTTCCTCAAGCCGTGAGCCCGACCACCGACGGCGCGGCCCCGGCCGGACGGCGCTCCGCCCTCCGGCCGCGGCGGCCGCGCCCCGGCGCCACGGCGCCCCTGCCGCTGCTCCTCCCGGCCCTGATCGGCCTCGCCTTCCTGCTGGTGCCGCTGCTGGCGCTGCTGGTGCGCGCGCCCTGGCACGGCATGCCGGGCCTGCTCACCAGCTCCGCGGTGTGGCAGGCGCTGCGGCTGTCGCTGGAGACCGCGACCTCGGCGACGGCGGTCTCGCTCGTCCTCGGGGTGCCGCTGGCCTGGCTGCTGGCCAGGACCCGCTTCCCCGGCCGCCGGGTGGTGCGCGCCCTGGTGACGCTGCCGCTGGTGCTGCCGCCGGTGGTCGGCGGTGTGGCGCTGCTGCTGGCGCTCGGGCGCAACGGCATCGTCGGCAGGTGGCTGGACTCGTGGTTCGGCGTCACGCTGCCCTTCACCACGGCCGGCGTGGTCGTCGCCGAGGCGTTCGTGGCGATGCCGTTCCTCGTGATCAGTGTGGAGGGCACGCTGCGGGCCTCCGACGCGCGCTACGAGGAGGCCGCCGCCACCCTGGGCGCCTCCCGCTTCACCGCCTTCCGCCGGGTCACCCTGCCGATGATCGCGCCGGGTGTCGCGGCCGGCGCGGTGCTCGCCTGGGCCCGCGCACTCGGCGAGTTCGGGGCGACCATCACCTTCGCCGGCAGCTTCCCCGGCCGCACCCAGACCATGCCGCTGTCGGTCTACCTGGCGCTGCAGAACGACCCGGACGCGGCCGTCGCCCTCAGCCTGGTCCTGCTCGCCGTCTCGATCGCGGTCCTCGCGGGCCTGCGCGACCGCTGGACGGGCGCGGGCACCCCCGACGCGGCGGCCCCGCACGAAAAGGAGCCGTCCTCGCCCCCGGACGGCGGCACGGCCCGAGGGCCCCTGGCGGAGCGGCTGTCGTGGCGCTTCGGCCGCAAGGGTCCCCAAGCGGCCGCCACCGGCGGGGAGTCGGCGACGTCGGCCGGTCCGCAGGCGGCTGCGCGGATGGCCGCGCTGGTCAAGGAACGGCGCCGCGGCGGGATTTCGGCGGCCGCAGCAGCTGCCCCTGGCTCCACGGCCTCCGCGGGCTCTGCGGCGTCCTCCGGCGCGGCGGGTGCCGCAGGCACGGCGGGTACGGCGGGTACGGCAGGTGCCGGAAGTGCTGCGGGCCCCACCGCCGTCGCAGGCTCCAGCGACTTCACGGACGTCTCCGACGTCGCGGGTGCCGCAGGCACGGCGAGTACGGCGGGTACGGCAGGTGCCGGAAGTGCCGCAGGCCCCACCGCCGTCGCAGGCCCCAGCGACTTCACGGACGCCCCCGACGCCACGGGTGCCGCAGGCACGGCGAGTACGGCGGGTACGGCAGGAACCGGAAGAACCGCAGGCCCCACCGCCGTCGCAGGCCCCAGCGACTTCACGGACGCCCCCGACGCCACGGGTGCCGCGGGCTCCACGACCGCCACGGGCTCCTCGGGCTCCTCCGACTACTCGGGCTCTGCGGGCTCCTCCGGCGCCGCGGCCGCCGCGGCCACCACGGGCTCCTCCGCGTCTACGCGCTCCGTGGGCGCGGCAAAGGAGGGCCTGGACGCCCATCTCGTCGTGGACCGCGGCTCGTTCCGCCTCGACGTGCGGCTGTCGGTCGCGCCCGGCGAGGTGTTGGCGCTGCTCGGGCCCAACGGGGCCGGAAAGACGACGTCGTTGCGGGCACTGGCCGGGCTGGCCCCGCTCGGCGGCGGTCACCTGCGGCTGGACGGCCGCACCCTGGAGGACCCGGCCGCACGGGTGCGGTTCGCGCCCGAGCACCGCCCGGTCGGCGTGATCTTCCAGGACTACCTGCTCTTCCCCCACCTCAGCGCCCTGGACAACGTGGCGTTCGGACCGCGCAGCCTCGGCGTGCCGAAGGGCCCGGCTCGCGCGGGGTCGGCCGAACTCCTGGACCGCATGGGCCTGTCGGGCCGCACCCACGCCAAGCCCCGGCGTCTCTCCGGCGGTCAGGCACAGCGGGTGGCCCTGGCCCGGGCGCTGGCCACGGCACCCCGGCTTTTGCTGCTCGACGAGCCGCTGGCCGCGCTCGACGCCGGCGCCCGCCTGGACGTACGGGCCCAACTCCGGCGCCACTTGGCCGCGTTCGAGGCGGTGGCGGTGCTCGTCACGCACGACCCGCTGGACGCGATGGTGCTCGCCGACCGGCTGGTCGTGGTGGAGCACGGCGAGATCGTGCAGGAGGGCACGCCGGCGGAGATCGCCCGCCGCCCCCGCACCGACTACATCGCCCGCCTGGTCGGGCTCAACCTCTACCGCGGCCGGGCCGCGGGCCATGACGTGCGGATCGCCGAGGGCCTGACCCTCACCACCACCGAGTCCCTCACCGGGCCCGCCTTCGTGGCCTTCCCGCCCAGCGCCGTCACCCTCCACCGCGACCGCCCGGAGTCCAGCGCCCGCAACACCTGGCCGGCCACGGTCACGGGCATGGAGTCCCACGGCGACCAGATCCGCGTCGCCCTCACCTCCACCACGGGCCTCCCCCTGGCCGCCGACCTCACCACCCCCGCCGTCGCCGACCTCACCCTCCACGAGGGCGCCCAGGTCTGGGCCGCAGTAAAAGCCACCCAAACCCACGCCTACCCCGCCTGACCTCACCCCGCCACCCTGCGACCGCAGCCAAGACCCGCGCCCCCGAAGGGGCGCGAGGAACGGCGCGCCCAGCCCCAACCGGCCGGCAGTCGGCAACAGCCAGCCCGGGGCAACCCGGTACCCGCAGGGGCGCGAGGAACTGCGCGCCCAACCACCACCGGCGGAGGGCCCGGAAACGACCCGGACCACCCCTCCCGGACGGCCTCAGGGGCGCGAGGAACGGCGCGCCCAGCCCCAACCGGCCGGCAGCCGGCAACAGCCAGCCCGGGGCAACCCGGTACCCGCAGGGGCGCGAGGAACTGCTCCCCCAGAGGGGGGACCCCCACAACCACCCACCGGCGGAGGGTCCGGGCACGACCCGGACCACCCCTCCCGGACGGTCACCCCGTAGGAAGAACCCAGCTCTGGTTGGAAGCCCCCGTGCAACTCCAGATCTGCAACCGCGTCCCGTTCGCCGAGCTCGGCCCCGTGGCGTCGAGGCACTTGCCCGACTGCGGGTTCACCAGGGAACCGTTCGCACCCGCCTGCCAGACCTGCGACCCGGTCCCGTTGCAGTCGTACAGCTGCACCTTCGTGCCGTTCGCCGTGCCCGCCGCGCTGACGTCCATGCACTTGCCGAGCGCCCGCAGCGTGCCGTCCGAACCGACAGTCCAGGTCTGCGCGTTGGTGCCGTTGCAGTCGTAGAGCTGGACCGCGGCGCCGTTCGTGCTGCTCGCCCCGGCGACGTCGACGCACTTGCCGCCGTAGCCGGTGATCGCGCCGGTCGGCTGGGACGGCGGCGGGGTCACGACGCCGCCCTGGCCTGCCGCCCAGGCGATCTCCTGGAACAGCAGCTGGTTCTGCTGGGCGCTGGCGAAGGTGGACGACAGCGTGGTGTTGGTGTCGTAGTCCATCGCGTTGTGGCCGAAGTTGTTGTAGACCATCCGGTAGTTCCGGTTCGACCAGACGATCGGGTAATACCCGCTGTACCAGGTCTGGTTGGGGTCGGTGCCGATCGGGAAGGTCGAGGGGTCCATCGACGCGAGGATGTCGATGTCGGGGTTCTGCCGCAGGTCGTTCTGCCAGCTGTACCACTCGCTCACCGACGAGGTGATGGTGGCCGGCAGGCCCGCGGTGGCCGGGTGGTTGCGGTCCTCGATCCGCAGGGTCTCCGAGGTCGGCCCCCAGCTGTTGCTCTGGAACAGGCCGGTGCCCAGGAAGGTCTGGTGGTACCAGGACCAGGTGTTGGACGAGGAGTCGTTGTACGCCGAGACGTGGAAGCCGATCCAGCCGCCGCCGTTGTCCATGTACGTCTTGAAGGCGCTCTGCTGGGCCGCGGTCTGCGGGTAGTTGTCGAGGAACATCACCACCTGGTAGTTGGCCAGGTTCGCGGTGTTGAGCTGGCTCCAGTCCGTGGTGGCGGTGTAGGTGAAGCCGTGGGTGGCGCCCTGCTGCGGGAACCAGGCGTTGGCCTCGTGGTCGAAGCTGATGTGGGCGGCGTCGTAGGTGCCGTCGTAGAAGGCGAGGATGTGGATCGGCGTGGCGCCGTGGGCGGAGTGCCCGGGGGCGGTCTGCACGCCGAGGACGGCGGCGAGCAGGGCCACGAGGGCGATCAGTGGGCGGGACCAGGTCGCCTGGCGGCGGGATCTGACCGTGGGGGCCATGGGTGGGGGGCCTTCCTGTGGGGCGACGAGTGGGGGACGTGCGCCGGTACAGGTGATTCAAAGGTCCAGACTATGTTCATGTCAATGACTCGCGGTCGAATCCGTGATCGCCTCAAGCGGCTTGCGAGGCAGCTGAGTTGATGTCGGTTCAGCCCCTTGACCCGGGGCGCCGGCACCGCGATCCTCTCGTCCTACCGACAGGAAGGTTTCCTTCCCATCCATGCGGGCCGCTGAACGTCCGGTTCGTTCAAGACGCCGGCCGCCGCGGCTGCCTAGCGTGGGGGGCATGGACACAGCGATCACTCCCCGCATCGGCCTGATCGGCCTCACCGTGGCCGACATGGCCGCCTCCCTCGCCTTCTATCGGCGGCTCGGGCTCGACCTGCCCGCGAGCGCCGACCGGGAGCCGCACGCCGAGGTGGGCCTGCCCGGCGGGTTGCGGCTGGCCTGGGACACCGTCGAGACGGTCCGCTCGTTCGACCCGGGCTGGGCACCGGCCACCGGCTCGCGGGTGGCCCTGGCGTTCGACTGCGGCACGCCCGAGGGCGTGGACGCGCGCTACGCCGAGCTGACCGCCGCCGGGTACGAGGGCCACCTCAAGCCGTTTGACGCCTTCTGGGGCCAGCGGTACGCGGTCGTCCACGACCCGGACGGCAACGCGGTCGACCTCTACGCGGCGGTTTCCTGAGACCCCTGCCCGACAAGGGCGCCCAGGGTGACGCCGGTCAGCGCGCGCACCTCGCGGGACAGGTGCGGCTGGTCGGCGTAGCCGGCGGTGGCGGCCACCTCGGCGAAGGGGCGGCCCGACCGGGCGAGGGCAAGGGCCCGCTGGAGGCGCAGCACCCGGGCGAGCGTCTTGGGGCCGTAGCCGAAGGCCGCCTCGCAGCGGCGGTGCAGCGCCCGCTCGCCGAGCCCGCCGGCGGCGGCGACATCGCGCACCGCCCGCCCGGCGCCGAGCGCGGCGGCCACCGCGGGCGCGAAGGGGTCGGCCGGCCCCAGCTCGTCCGCCCGTTCGCGCACCCAGCCGGTCAGCACGCCCACCGGGTCCTCGGCCGCCCGCTCGGCCAGCAGCGCCGCGCTCCGCCCGGGCCACACCGCCTCCAGCGGCACCCTCAGGTCCCGCACCTCACGCGCGCTCGCCCCCAGCATCCGCGGCCCCGCACCCGGCGCGAACCGCAGCCCCACGTACGCGCTGCCCGGGCGGTCGACGCCCACCTGCGCCGCGGTGTCGGGGCCGGCGACCAGCAGCTCGCCGTCGTGCCAGATCAGGTCCATGCACCCGTCCGGCAACACGCGGTACTCCCCGCCCGCGTCCTTGCGCACCCACACGGTGACCGCGCCCCCGGCGTCGGCCCACTCCTCGTACACACTCCCATCCTCCCGCGCGAGCCCGCGCCTGTCCCCCCTGCGGCCCTTCCCGGGCCCGGCGGCAGGCCGCGACGGCCCGCACGGAAGGCAACGCGCCCGCGCCAGGGGGCAGTTGGCCGGCTCCGCGGGCCGGCGGCCCCGATGAGGGCGACCGCGCCGGTCAGTGCGGGGTGTCGCGGCCCGGGGGCGGGGCGTACGGCGGCAGGGCCGGCGGGGACGGCGGCATCGGCGGAGGCGGGGGCACATACGGGGGCCGGGGCGGGCGCGGGGGCGGGCGCAGCGCGGGGACGCCGTACGGCTCGCCCGCGGGGTCGCGCGGCATCGGCGGTGCGGCGGCCGGGCCCGGGTACCGCGGGCGGCCGGGGCCGTCCCCGGGGGTGCCGTCCGGTTCGGCGGGTCGGCCCCTCCTGCCCGTACCCGGGGCGAGCTCCCAGGTGCCGGACGCCTCCCCCGGTTCCGAGCCGGATGTCTGCCCGTCCTCCGGCGGGCGCCCCCGGCGGCCCGTGCCCGGCGCGGGCTCCCAGCCTGACGCCCCCGCGCCGGTGGACGGCTGCTCGGGGCGGCGCTGCTCGGGCGGGCCCGCCGAAGCTCCCCCGCCCGCACCGGAGGCGGCGCCGCCGCCCGGCGAGCGGCGGGGGCGCAGCCGGCTGCGGACGTCGTGGTGGGGCAGGAAGTCGGCCCACCGCTCGGGGTACTCGGCGGGCGGCTCGCCCTCGTCGTCGGGGACGCCGGCGTGGCGGGCGCGGCGGGCGTGGGCGCGGGCGATGACAGCCTCGGCCTCGGCCTCGATCCGGCGGGCGTTCTCCTCGCGGGCGGCCGCGGTGGCCAGCGAGGGCCAGACGCGGTCCACGGCGGCGTTGACGGCGGCGCCGACGAGGACGGCGAAGGCGGAGACGCCGATCCACAGCAGCACGGCGATGGGGGCGGCCAGCGAGCCGTAGATGGTGTGGCCCTCGACGGCGTGCGTGAGGTATATGCGCAGGACGAAGCTGCCGATCACCCACATGAGCAGCGCCACCAGGGCGCCGGGCACGTCCTCGTACCAGTTCCGGCGGACGGGGACGGAGACGTGGTAGAGGGTGGCGAGAAAGGCGATCGAGGCGGCCAGCGCGGACGGCCAGTAGAGGATGTGCACCATGCCCGCGCCGCCGGGCAGGATCCGGCTGACCGCGTCGGGCCCGGCGACGATCAGCGGCAGCACGGCGGCGCCGAGGAAGAGGGCGACGACGTAGAGGCCGAGCGACATCACCCGGGTGCGGACGATGCCGCGGCGGCCTTCGAGGCCGTACATGATCGTGATGGTGTCGACGAAGACGTTCACCGCGCGGGAGCCGGACCACAGGGCGATGAGGAAGCCGATGGAGATCAGGTCCGGGCGGCGGCCGTGGAAGACGTCGTCCACCAGGGGTTTGACCAGCTGGTTGACGCCCTTGTCGGACAGCACCGTGGCGGACGCCTTGAGGATGTTGTGGCGTATGTGGTCGATGGTGTCGAGCCCGATGACGGTGTCGACATAGCCCAGGGCGCCGACCAGGCCGAGCAGCAGCGGCGGCAGCGAGAGCAGCACGAAGAAGGCGGCCTCGGCGGCGAGCCCGGTCACCCGGTACTCCATGCAGGAGTCCACGGTGTCCTTCAGCAGCAGCCACGCCATCTTCCGCTTCGAGACGTTCCGGTACAGGGCCCGCGCCCTGTGCCAGCGGCCTGGACGCCGGTGGCTTCGTTCTTCCGCTGCTTGCACCCCCTTACGTTAACGGCACCGACCAGCAGGCCGGTCCAGTAAGGGCTTGTACCCCGGAACCCCGGAAGAAGGCACCGGACCCCGGGCGCGCGAGGCCGCGCCGGCCGGGACGGGGTCCGCGTCCCCGAGGCGAGGTGCCGGCAAAAAAAGGGGGGATGGTGCCGCGCCGACTCGGCACCACCCCGGCCTCCAACGCACCGCGCATTCCGGCGCGGTGACGTGCCGTCACTGTCCGTCGAAGTCGCGTAGGCTCGCAACCGTTGCATCCCGTTGCACGCGTCGGCGGGACACCGGAGGCCGGGTCGGGGGGAGAGCGGGGGGACGTTGGCACATCCGCGGATCGGCCCGGCGCCCGGCGACGGAGCGGACACCCGCCTCTCGCCGCACCTGCTCGCGCTCGTGCGGGAGGCGACGCTGGCCGGGCGGGTGCCGCCGCAGGCGCCGCGCAGGGTGATCGGCGAGTCGTGGCGCCGGGCGCTGCGCTCGGGCGTGGACCCCGACACCGGCCTGCGCAACTGGATGCTGGGCCCGGAGGAGATCGAGCACCGGCGCCGGTCCACCCCGCTCGGCCAGCTGCTGCCGGTGCTCAGCGACGGCTTGGTCCCGGTGGCGGACGCGGCCTGGCACATCATGGTCGTCAGCGACGCCGAGGGACGCCTGCTGTGGCGGGACGGCAGCGTGGCGGTGCGCAGGAGCGCGGACCGGATCGGCTTCCTGGAGGGCGCCTCCTGGTCCGAGGAGGTCGTCGGCACGAACGCGATCGGCACCGCCCTGGTCACCAGGGCCCCGCTCCAGGTGCACTCCGCCGAGCACTTCGTGCGCTCGCACCACGGCTGGACGTGCGCGGCGGCCCCGCTGCACGACCCGCGGGACGGGCGGCTGCTGGGCGTGGTGGACGTCAGCGGGCCCGCGGCCGGGGTGCACCCGGCGATGCTGTCGCTGGTGTCGGCGGTGGCGCGGGTGGCCGAGGCCGAGCTGCGGATGCGGCACTGGGAGGCGGTGGAGCGGCTGCGGTCGATCGCGGCGCCGCTGCTGTCGCGGATCCGCGGGCAGGCGCTCGCGGTGGACACCAACGGATGGACGGCCGCGGTGACGGGCACCACGCCCACCGAGCGGGTGGCGCTGCCGGCGGAGGTGCGGGCCGGGCGGGTGTGGCTGCCGCAGCTGGGGCTGTGCGAGCTGGAGCCGCTGCCGGGCGGCTGGCTGGTGCGGGTCGGCGAGCGGGAGCCGGCGCCGGGCAGCCGGGTGGTGCTGGACGTGAGCGGGCCGAGCAACTGGACGGTGACGGTGACGGGCGAGGCGGGCAGCTGGACGCAGCGGCTGAGCCCGCGCCACAGCGAGCTGCTGTTCGTGCTGGCCGAGCATCCGGCCGGCCGCACCGCGGCGCAGCTGGCCGGGGACCTGTTCGGCGACCCGGGCCGGGCGGTGACGGTGCGGGCGGAGCTGTCCCGGCTCCGGCGGAACCTGGCGGGGGTGCTGGCGCATCGGCCGTACCGTTTCGCCGACGGCGTCGAGGTGGAGGTGGTGCGGCCCTGCGACCCGGCTTCGCTGCTGCCGCACTCGGTCGCGCCCGCGGTGCTGGCGGCGCGCCGGCAGGGCCGCGGGGCCGGGGACGGTGGGTGACCGAAAGCACACCTGTCCGCATCCCGGGACATTCTCGTCCGCATCCTGGACAGTGGTGGACTGCCGGAAACACGGCATGCCACGCTTTCGTCATGTCACGCACCGGAATCGCCTTGGTAGGTCGGCCGCACGTCGACTACTGCCGCGTGTCCAGCGCCATCTGTCCGGTCGCCTGATCCCACCGCGGCGCCGCCTGCGCCCGCTTCTGCACCCGCCTCCTCCCCGTCGTCGTGGATGCCGCGGGCTCCCTGCCGCCGCACCGCACCGGCCCCCGCCGCGCTGCCCGCAGGCCGCGGGGCCATCTGCGCTGTACCGACCCATTCGAGCCTGCCCGAAGGACGCTACGCATGGCTGCCAGTCCCGACCTCCCCTCGTCCCCGGCCGGGGACGCCCCCGCCGCGAAGGCCGGCCGCAAGGCCGGCCGGCACCGCGGTGAGGGTCAGTGGGCGATGGGCCACTTCACGCCGCTGAACGCCAACGAGCAGAGCAAGAAGGACGACGACGGTCTCAATGTGCGGACACGCATTGAGACGATCTACGCGCACCGCGGCTTCGACTCGATCGACGGCGCCGACCTGCGCGGCCGGATGCGCTGGTGGGGCCTGTACACCCAGCGCCGGCCCGGGATCGACGGCGGCCGCACCGCCGTGCTGGAGCCCGAGGAGCTCGACGACCGCTACTTCATGATGCGGGTGCGGATCGACGGCGGCCGGCTCACCGCGGCCCAGCTGCGCACCATCGGCGAGGTCTCCCAGGAGTTCGCCCGCGGCACCGCCGACCTCACCGACCGGCAGAACATCCAGTACCACTGGATCAGGATCGAGGACGTCCCGGAGATCTGGCGCCGCCTGGAGGGGGTGGGCCTGTCCACCACCGAGGCGTGCGGCGACGTGCCCCGCGTCATCCTCGGCTCCCCCGTCGCCGGCATCGCCGAGGACGAGATCATCGACGGCACCTGGGCGGTCGAGGAGATCCACGAGCGCTACATCGGCAGCAAGGAGTTCTCCAACCTGCCGCGCAAGTTCAAGACCGCGATCTCCGGCTCCCCGCTGCTGGACGTCGTGCACGAGATCAACGACATCGCCTTCGTCGGCGTGCGGCACCCCGAGCACGGCCCCGGCTTCGACCTGTGGGTCGGCGGGGGGCTGTCCACCAACCCGCGGCTCGGCGAGCGGCTGGGCGCCTGGGTGCCGCTGGCCGAGGTGCCCGAGGTGTGGGCCGGCGTGGTCGGCATCTTCCGCGACTACGGCTACCGGCGGCTGCGGCACCGCGCCCGGCTGAAGTTCCTCATGGCCGACTGGGGACCGGCGAGGTTCCGCCAGGTCCTGGAGGAGGAGTACCTGCGGCGCCCGCTGCTCGACGGGCCCGCGCCCGAGCAGCCCGCCCAGGTCTGGCGCGACCACATCGGCGTCCACCGCCAGCGCGACGGCCGCTACTACGTCGGCTTCGCCTCGCGGGTCGGCCGGATCGACGGCGCCACCCTCACCAAGGTCGCCGAACTCGCCGCCGCCCACGGCTCGGACCGGCTGCGCACCACCACCGACCAGAAGATGCTGATCCTCGACGTCGAGCAGGACCGGCTGGACTCCCTCACCTCGGGCCTGGAGGCCCTGGGGCTGCAGGTGCGCCCCTCCTCCTTCCGGCGCGGCACCATGGCCTGCACCGGCATCGAGTTCTGCAAGCTCGCCATCGTGGAGACCAAGGCCCGCGGCGCCGCCCTCATCGACGAACTCGAGCGCCGGCTGCCGGACTTCGACGAGCCGATCGGCATCAACATCAACGGCTGCCCCAACTCCTGCGCCCGCATCCAGACCGCCGACATCGGCCTGAAGGGCCAGCTGGTCACCGACGCGAACGGCGAGCAGGTCGAGGGCTTCCAGGTGCACCTGGGCGGCGGCCTCGGCCTCGACCCGGGCTTCGGCCGCAAGGTGCGCGGCCTGAAGGTCACCGCGGCCGAACTGCCCGACTACGTCGAGCGCGTGCTGCGCCGCTTCCAGGCCGAGCGCGCCGAGGGCGAGCGGTTCGCCCAGTGGGCGGCCCGGGCCCCCGAGGAGGCGTTGAAGTGACCGAGCGCGCCGCCCCCTTCTACTGCCCCTACTGCGGCGACGAGGACCTGCGCCCCTCCGAGGAGGGGCACGGGGCCTGGGAGTGCCGCGCCTGCAACCGCGCCTTCCAGCTGAAGTTCCTCGGCCTGCTGGCCCGGGGTCTGCACGGCGCGCCCGACGCAACCGGCACACCCGGAGCAACCGGCCCGTCCCGCCCGTCAGATGGATCAGATGGAGGAGGCACCCCGTGACCGCAGCACCGCACACCTCCCAGGACCTCCGGCAGCTGGCCGAACAGGCCGGCCGCGACCTCGAGGAGGCGTCCGCGCCGGAGATCCTGCGCTGGGCCGCCGACACCTTCGGCTCCCGCTTCTGCGTCACCTCCTCCATGGAGGACGCGGTGGTGGCGCACCTGGCCTCGCGCGCGATGCCCGGCGTGGACGTGGTCTTCCTCGACACCGGCTACCACTTCCCCGAGACCATCGGCACCCGGGACGCGGTGGCCGCCGTGATGGACGTCAACGTCATCACGCTCACCCCGCGGCAGACCGTCGCCGAGCAGGACGCCGAGTACGGCCCGAAGCTGCACGACCGCGACCCGGACCGCTGCTGCGCCCTGCGCAAGGTCGCCCCCCTGGAGGAGGGCCTGGCCGGATACGACGCCTGGGCCACCGGCCTGCGCCGCGACGAGTCGCCGACCCGCGCGCACACCCCTGTCGTCGGCTGGGACGCCCGGCGGCGCAAGGTGAAGGTCGCCCCCATCGCCCGCTGGACGCAAGACGACGTGGCGGCGTACGTGGCCGAGCACGGCGTGCTCACCAACCCGCTGCTGACCGACGGCTACGCCTCCATCGGCTGCGCCCCCTGCACCCGGCGGGTGCTGGAGGGCGAGGACGCCAGGGCCGGCCGCTGGGCCGGGCTCGGCAAGACCGAGTGCGGAATCCACCTGTGAGCGCCCCCTCCGCTGTCCCGCCACCTGCCTCGTCCCCCGTTCCGGAGAATCCCATGACCGCGGGTGCCACCGTCTGGCTCACCGGCCTGCCCAGCGCGGGCAAGACCACCATCGCCCGCGCGCTGGCGGAGCGCCTCGCCGCCGCCGGCCGCCGCACCGAGGTGCTCGACGGCGACGAGATCCGCACGTTCCTGTCCGCCGGCCTCGGCTTCACCCGCGAGGACCGGCACACCAATGTGCAGCGGATCGGCTTCGTCGCCGAACTCCTCGCCTCCCACGGCGTGCTGGTCCTGGTGCCGGTGATCGCGCCCTACGCCGACAGCCGCGAGGCGGTCCGCAAGCGGCACGAGGCCCGCGGCACCGCCTACGCCGAGGTGCACGTGGCCACCCCGCTGGACGTCTGCTCGCAGCGGGACGTCAAGGGCCTGTACGCGCGCCAGGCGGCCGGCGAACTGACCGGCCTGACCGGCGTGGACGACCCCTACGAGGTGCCGGAGCGGCCCGACCTGAGGATCCAGACGCAAGGGAGCACCGTCGAGGAGTCGGCAGCCGCGGTCCACGCGCTGCTGGTGGAGAGGGGACTGGCGGCATGACGACGACCGCGCCCACGAGCGGCACGGCACAGGACAGCCCGTACGCGCTCACGCACCTGGACGCCCTGGAGTCCGAGGCGGTGCACATCTTCCGCGAGGTGGCGGGCGAGTTCGAGCGGCCGGTGATCCTCTTCTCCGGTGGCAAGGACTCCATCGTCATGCTGCACCTGGCGCTGAAGGCGTTCGCGCCGGCCGCGGTGCCCTTCGCGCTGCTGCACGTCGACACCGGCCACAACTTCCCCGAGGTGCTGGACTTCCGGGACCGCACGGTGGCCCGGCACTCCCTGCGGCTGCACGTGGCGAGCGTGCAGGACTACATCGACGACGGGCGGCTGCGCGAGCGGCCCGACGGCACCCGCAACCCGCTGCAGACGGTGCCGCTGACCGACGCCATCCGCGAGCACCGCTTCGACGCGGTCTTCGGCGGCGGCCGCCGCGACGAGGAGAAGGCGCGGGCCAAGGAGCGGGTGTTCTCGCTGCGCGACGAGTTCTCCCAGTGGGACCCGCGCCGCCAGCGCCCGGAGCTGTGGTCGCTCTACAACGGGCGGCACGCGCCCGGCGAGCACGTGCGGGTCTTCCCGCTGTCGAACTGGACCGAACTGGACGTCTGGCAGTACATCGCGCGCGAGCGGATCGAGCTGCCGGAGATCTACTTCGCCCACGAGCGCGAGGTGTTCAACCGCGGCGGCATGTGGCTGACCGCGGGTCAGTGGGGCGGGCCGAAGGACGGCGAGCCGGTGGAGCGGCGCACGGTGCGCTACCGCACGGTGGGCGACATGTCCTGCACCGGCGCGGTGGACTCCGCGGCCGCCACGCTCGACGCGGTGATCACCGAGATCGCCGCCTCCCGGCTCACCGAGCGGGGTGCCACCCGCGCCGACGACAAGCTGTCCGAGGCCGCGATGGAAGACCGCAAGCGCGAGGGGTACTTCTAGCCATGACGAGCACCAGCGGCCCGATCACCGCCGAGCAGCTTCTCGCGACGACCCTGCTGCGCTTCGCCACCGCCGGCTCCGTGGACGACGGCAAGTCCACCCTCGTCGGCCGGCTGCTGCACGACTCCAAGTCGGTGCTGGCCGACCAGTTGGAGGCCGTGGAGCGCGCCTCTCAGGTCCGCGGCCAGGCCGCGCCCGACCTCGCGCTGCTCACCGACGGCCTGCGGGCCGAACGCGAGCAGGGCATCACCATCGACGTCGCCTACCGCTACTTCGCCACCCCCCGGCGGCGGTTCATCCTCGCCGACACCCCCGGCCACGTGCAGTACACCCGCAACATGGTCACCGGCGCCTCCACCGCGGAGCTGGCCGTGGTGCTGGTCGACGCGCGCAACGGCGTGGTCGAGCAGACCCGCCGGCACGCCGCCGTGGCCGCGCTGCTGCGGGTGCCGCACGTGGTGCTCGCGGTCAACAAGATGGACCTGGTCGGCTACGCCGAGCCCGTCTTCGCCCGTATCGCCGCGGAGTTCACCGCGTACGCGGCCTCGCTCGGCGTGCCGGAAGTGACCGCGATCCCCATCTCCGCGCTCGCCGGGGACAACGTGGTGGAGCCCTCGGCGACCATGGACTGGTACGGCGGCCCGACCGTGCTGGAGCACCTGGAGACCGTGCCGGTCAGCCACGACCTGGCCGCCTGCCCGCCGCGCTTCCCGGTCCAGTACGTGATCCGGCCGCAGACCGCCGAGCACCCCGACTACCGCGGCTACGCCGGGCAGATCACCTCCGGGCTGCTGCGGGTCGGCGACCCCGTCACGGTGCTGCCCTCGGGCCGCACCACCACCATCGCCGGCATCGACGCGCTCGGCCGGCCGGTGGACACCGCGTGGGCGCCGCAGTCGGTGACCCTGCTGCTCGCCGACGACCTCGACGTCTCCCGCGGCGACCTGATCGCGCCCACCGCGGCCGCGCCCGCGGTCACCCAGGACGTCAGGGCGACCGTCTGCCATCTGCACGAGCGGCCGCTGCGGGTCGGCGAGCGGGTGCTGCTCAAGCACGCCACCCGCACCGTGAAGGCGATCGTGAAGGAACTCCCCTACCGGGTGGACCTCTCACGCGGCCTCGCCCACGAGCGCGGCCCCGCGGCCCTGGAGGTCAACGACATCGGCGCGGTGGTGCTGCGCACCGCCGAGCCGCTGCCGATCGACGCCTACGCCGACTCCCGCCTCACCGGCTCCTTCCTGCTGATCGACCCCGCCGACGGCACCACGCTCACCGCGGGGATGGCCGGCGAGGCGTTCCCGGAAAGTGCGCAAGGCGCGGCGGGCGCCGAGGACGGGGCGGCCGCGCAGGCCGACGACGCCGGATGGGACTTCTGAACGTGGAACAGCCGGTCCAGGAGGCCTTCTCGGGCTTCGCGAAGGAGGGCGGGCGGGTCGGCAGCGGCTCGCTCGGCTCGGGAACGGGCGGGGTCGCACGATGTGCGCGCTGACCGCCCCTGCCGCCTGCCGCGCCGCGGCGAGCGGCCCGCGCGTGCCCGCGGACGTCCCGCGTGCCGCGCACCCGCACCTCCTCCGACGACTCGACGCTCCTCCGGCCGCGCCCTGACCAGCAGGGCGCGACACGCCGGGCCCTGACGAGAGGACACCCGAAGTGTCTGCCCTGCCCCGTACCGGCTCCCGTATCCGCCCGCACCGCCGCAGACTCACCGCCGCGGCGGTCGCGCTGCCGATCCTGTTCGGCGCGCTCGCCGCCTGCGGCTACGGCTCCGACAAGTCCGACGACGCCAAGGCGTCCACCGCCCCGGCCGCCACGACCGCCGCGGGCGCCAAGAAGCTGTCGGCCGACCAGGTCAGGATCGGCTTCTTCCCGAACCTGACGCATGCCACCCCGCTGGTCGGCCTCAAGGAGGGCTTCTTCCAGCAGGAGCTGGGCGGCACCACCATCAAGCAGGCCACCTTCAACGCCGGCCCCGCCGAGATCGAGGCGCTGAACGCCGGCTCCATCGACATCGGCTGGATCGGCCCCTCCCCGGCGATCAACGGCTACACCAAGTCCGACGGCAAGAGCCTGCGGATCATCTCCGGTTCGGCCTCCGGCGGCGTCAAGCTGGTGGTCAACCCGAAGAAGATCAAGACGCTCGCCGACGTCAAGGGCAAGAAGATCGCCACCCCGCAGCTGGGCAACACCCAGGACGTGGCGCTGCTCAACTGGATCAAGTCCCGCGGCTGGAAGGTCGACGCGCAGAGCGGCAAGGGCGACGTGTCGGTGATCCGCACCGACAACTCGATCACCCCCCAGGCCTACAAGAACGGCTCGATCGACGGCGCGTGGGTGCCGGAGCCCACCGCGTCCAAGCTGGTCGACGAGGGCGCCAAGGTGCTGCTCGACGAGAGCACGCTGTGGCCGAACAAGCAGTTCGTGATCACCAATGTGATCGTCTCCCAGAAGTTCCTCACCGCCCACCCGGACGTGGTGGAGGCGGTGCTGCGCGGCTCGGTGAAGACCAACGCGTGGATCAACGCCAACCCGGAGAAGGCCAAGGCCGACGCCAATGCCCAGTTGAAGGCGCTGACCCAGAAGGCGCTGCCGGCCAGCCAGCTGGACCCGGCCTGGCAGTCCATCAAGGTGCTGGACGACCCGCTGGCCTCCACCGCGAAGGCCGAGGCCGAGCACGCGGTGGCCGCCGGGCTGCTCAAGTCGCCCAGGCTGGACGGCATCTACGACCTGCGGCTGCTCAACAAGGTGCTGGCCGAGCAGGGTGATCCGACGGTGAGCGCCGCCGGACTGGGCGAGCAGTAACAGCAGGCCGAGGAAGACCCCAGGAGGTGACTGCCATGGCCGACACACTCACCGGCCCCGCGCCCGCGCAGCCGGGCACCCATGCCGCACGGCTGGAGCACGTCTCCAAGGCATTCGGCCGGCCCGGCGCCGCCCAGCCGGTGCTGGAGGACATCACGCTGGACGTGGCACCGGGCGAGTTCGTCTGCCTCCTGGGGGCCTCGGGCTGCGGCAAGTCCACGCTGCTCAACCTGGTCGCCGGGCTCGACAAGCCGTCCGTCGGCACCATCGAGACGCCCGGCGGCCGGCCGGCCCTGATGTTCCAGGAACACGCGCTGTTCCCGTGGCTGACCGCGGGCCGCAACATCGAACTGGCGCTGCGGATGCGCGGGGTGCCGCGCGAGCAGCGGCGCCCGGAGGCCGAGCGGCTGCTGTCGCTGGTGCGGCTGTCGGGCGCGTACGGCAAGCGGGTGCACGAGCTGTCCGGCGGCATGCGGCAGCGGGTGGCGCTGGCCCGCGCGCTGGCCCAGGACAGCCGGCTGCTGCTGATGGACGAGCCGTTCGCGGCACTGGACGCCATCACCCGGGACGTCCTGCACGACGAACTGACCCGGATCTGGGCCGAAACGAACCTGTCGGTCCTCTTCGTGACGCACAACGTGCGCGAGGCGGTGCGGCTGGCGCAGCGGGTGGTGCTGCTCTCGTCCCGCCCCGGCCGCATCAACCGCGAGTGGGCCATCGACATACCGCAGCCGCGGCGGATCGAGGACGCCGCCGTGGCGGACCTGTCCGTCGAGATCACCGACGAGCTCCGGGGGGAGATCCGCCGCCATGGCAAGCACTGAGACGGGCGCGCAGGGCGCGCTGGACGAACCGGTACCCGGGAAGGCCGGGGGCACCGGAGACATCGGGGCCGGCGGGGCCGGCGGGGACGGCGCCGCCGGGCAGGACCTGGGCGGCCTGGAGGCCGGGCTCGACGCGCTGGAGACCCGCACGGTCGGCCGCACCCCGCTCGGGGCGGTGCTGCTGAAGAAGGTCGTGCCGCCGCTGACCGCGATCGTGGTCATCGTCGCGGTGTGGCAGATCGCGGTCTCCGCCGGCGCCTCGGACCCGACGAAGCTGCCGAGCCCGCACGCGGTGTGGCAGGAGCTGGTGGACCGCTGGCAGGCCGGCGACCTGTTCTCGATCATCTGGACCAGCGTCGAGCGCGGCCTGCTCGGCTTCCTGGCCGCCCTCGTCATCGGCACGCCGCTCGGCCTCGTCGTCGCCCGGGTGCCCTTCGTACGGGCGGCGATCGGGCCGATCCTCACCGGCCTTCAGTCGCTGCCGTCGGTGGCCTGGGTGCCGGCCGCGGTGATCTGGCTCGGCATCGAGGACAAGGCGATGTACGCGGTGATCCTGCTGGGCGCCGTGCCCTCCATCGCCAACGGCCTGGTCTCCGGCATCGACCAGGTGCCGCCGATCTACCTGCGCGCGGGCCGCACGATCGGCGCCACCGGGCTGCGCGGCGCCTGGCACATCCTGCTGCCGGCGTCCCTGCCCGGCTATGTCTCGGGCCTGAAGCAGGGCTGGGCGTTCTCCTGGCGCTCGCTGATGGCCGCCGAGCTGATCGCCTCCTCCCCCGACCTCGGCGTCGGCCTGGGCCGGTACCTGGAGAACATGCGCGAGGCGTCCGACATGGCCGGGGTGTTCCTCGGCATCCTGCTGATCCTGGTGGTCGGCATCGCCATCGACCAGATCGTCTTCAGCCCGCTGGAGCGCCATGTCCTGCGCACCCGCGGCCTGACGGCCAGGAGCCAGTGAGTCCCCGAGTCCGTGAGTCTGTGAGTCTGTGAGTCTGTGAGTCTGTGAGTCTGTGAGTCTGTGAGCCACCGCATGATCCCGTACCCCGCTCCCCCGGGCCCGGCGCCGCACGCCGGCCCGGGCGGGCTGTCGCGCGGCCGCCGGGCCGTACGCGAGCAGGCGTCGGCCGCCGCCCGGGGCCCGGCCGGGATGGGGCGCGAGCGGCCGCCGCTGCTGGTGATCGCCCACGGCTCGCGCGACCCGCGGCACGCCCGCACCGTGCGGGAGGTCACGGCCCTGGTCGCCGCCGCGCGGCCCGGGCTGCGGGTGGAGACGGCGTTCCTGGATTTCTGCGCGCCCTCGGTGCCGCAGGCCGTGGAGCGCCTCGCGGCCGACGGGGTGCGCGAGGCGGTGGCGCTGCCGCTGCTGCTGACCCGCGCCTTCCACGCCAAGTCCGACATCCCCGCGGTGCTGCGCGGCGCGGCGGCCGTGCTGCCGCGCCTGCGGCTGCACATGGCCGACGTGCTCGGGCCCTCCCCGCTGCTGACCGCCGCGCTGGAGCGGCGGCTGCGTGAGGCCGGACTGCGGCCGGGCGAGCGCGCGTCCACCGGTGTCGTCCTCGCCTCGGCCGGCTCCACCGATCCCGAGGCGGCCGCGGTGATCGCCGCCGTCGCCCGCGCCTGGCAGCGCACCGGGTGGTACGCGGTGCGTCCCGCCTTCGCCTCGGCCGCGCTGCCCCGCACCGGGGACGCGGTGCGCGCGCTGCGGGCCGAGGGCGCCGCCCGGGTCGCGGTGGCCCCCTACGTCATCGCCCCCGGCTTCCTGCCCGACCGCATCGTCCGCGGCGCCGAGGAGGCCGGGGCCGATGTGCTCGCGCCGGTCCTGGGCGCGGCGCCGGAGCTGTGCGGGCTCCTGCTCCGCCGGTACGACGAGGCGCTGGCGCAGTCGGCGCGGCCCGCGATCGCCTGAGCGGGCTCGCGGTCGGCGTCGCCGTGGCCGTTGCGGTGAGCACCGCCGTCGCCACCACTGCCGTCTGAGCCGCGGGCGATCCTTCGGGTTCGGGGGACGCGGCCTCCCGCCGTCCCGGCGTCCGGCCGGCAGGGGCCGGTCCTCCCCGGCTCGACGGTCCTGCCGGCCCCATCCGCCGTTCCAGCTCAGCGGCCCGTCCCCGGGGGCTCCTCGGGGCTGTCCCGCAAGGGGACGGTGGGGGTAGCCCCACCCCTGAGGGGGAGAGTGCCCTCCCCGAAGTCACCGGTTGGCCGGATGGGTCGGCGCTGCCCGCGCCCATACCGTCGTGGATGGAAAGAGCGGCTGGTCAGGCCGCCACCCACGACGATCCTTCACCAAGGGGGCACACCGTGAGTCGCGCTCGCGCACACGGCAGCAGAATGGGCATCGCGGCGGCGATGGGAGGGTGGAGCGCCCGGCACCGCTGGGCGGCGGTGGGCGGCTGGCTGCTCTTCGTCATCCTCGTCATGGTCGTCGGCCAGGCCGCCGGCCGTATCGATGTCGACGAGGACAAGGCCACACCAGGGGAGGTGGCCCAGGCGGCCACCCTGATCGACAATGCCGGCCTGCAGGACGCCGCGAGCGAGATGGTGCTCGTGCAGACCACGCACGGCAGCGTCGAGGACCCGGCGGTACGGGGAGCGGTCGCCGACGTGATGCACGCGGTGGACGGCACCGGGCTGGTGACGGCGGTCAGTTCGCCGTACACCACCAAGTCCGTCTCGGCGGACCACCGTTCGGCACTCGTCCGGTTCGACATGCGCGGCTCCTCCGACGACGCGCCCGACCATGTGCAGCCCGTGCTGGACGCGGTGGCGAAGGTGCAGGGGGAGCACAAGGACCTGCGGATCGAGGAGTTCGGCGACGCCAGCGGCAACAAGGCGGTCAACGACGCCTTCGGCAGTGACTTCAAGACCGCGGAGTTCTCCGCGGTGCCGGTGGCGCTGGCGATCCTGCTGGTGGCCTTCGGGGCGCTGGTCGCCGCGCTGCTGCCGGTCGCCCTGGCGCTGACGGCCTTCCTCGGCGCCTCCGGCGTGGTGGCCCTGGTCAGCCACCGGGTGCCGATGAGCGACACCGCGAACTCGGTGATGCTTCTGGTGGGCCTGGCCGTCGGGGTCGACTACTGCCTGTTCTACCTGCGCCGGGAGCGCGAGGAGCGGGCCGCGGGCCACGACCCGCACACTGCGCTGCGGATCGCCTCGGCCACCTCGGGACGGGCGATCCTGATCTCCGGGTTCACCGTGATCGTGGCGATGGCGGGCATGCTCTTCACCGGCATCGGCGACTTCAAGGCGATGGGCGTGGCCACGATGATCGTCGTCGCCATCGCGATGTTCGGCTCGGTGACGGTGCTGCCCGCGCTGCTGTCGCTGCTGGGCGAGCGGGTGGAGAAGGGCCGGCTGCCGTTCTCGAACCGCCGGGCCGGGCGCCGGGCCGCCCGCCGCGCCGGGGCCGGGCAGGGCTCCAGCCGTTTCTGGCGGACCGTGCTGCGGCCGGTGCTGCGCCACCCCCGGGCGGCGGTGGTGATCGCCGGCGGCGCGCTGGTGGCCATCGCGGTGCCCGCGTTCTCGATGCACACCGCGAACCTCTCGCTCCAGCAGGAGCTCGGCGACCACCTGCCGGTCATCCGCACCTACGACCGCATCGACGCGGCCTTCCCCGGCGGCCCCGAGCCCGCGCAGGTCGTCGTCAAGGCCGACCGGATCGACTCGCCGCAAGTGCGCCACGCCATCGCCGACTTCCGCACCGAGGCGGTCGCCTCGGGCGCCAGCCGCGGCCCGGTCACGGTGACCCTGCACGGCCCGCAGAACCTCGCGCGGATCGACGTGCCGCTGGCCGGCGGCACCGACCGGGGCAAGGCCGAGGCCGACCTGAAGCTGCTGCGCGAGCACGTACGGCCCGACACCCTCGGCAAGGTGCCCGGCCTGCAGGCGCCGATCACCGGCGAGACCGCGTCCTCGATGGACTTCACGCACAAGATCACCAGCAGTGTGCCGCCGGTGTTCGCCTTCGTGACGGTCTTCGCCTTCCTGCTGATGCTGCTCTCCTTCCGCTCGCTGACCATCGCGCTGACCTCGATCGTGCTGAACCTGCTGTCGGTGGGCGCCGCCTACGGCGTGCTCACGCTGGTCTTCCAGCACGGTGTGGGCGCCTCGCTGGTGGGCGCGTCCGGCACGGGGGCGGTGGTGGCCTGGCTGCCGCTGTTCCTCTTCGTGATCCTGTTCGGGCTGAGCATGGACTACCACGTGTTCGTGGTCTCCAGGATCCGCGAGGCCCGGATGCGCGGGCTGACCACCAAGGGCGCGATCGAGCACGGCATCACCACGACCGCGGGCGTGGTCACCAGCGCCGCCGTCATCATGGTCGCCGTCTTCGCGATCTTCGGGACGCTGTCGATGCAGAGCATGAAGCAGATGGGCGTGGGCCTGGCCTTCGCGGTGCTGATCGACGCCACGGTGATCCGGGGTGTCCTGCTCCCCGCGGTGATGACCCTCCTCGGCGAGCGCAACTGGTACCTCCCCCGCTGGCTGCACCGCCTCCCCGACCTCACCCACGACGAGACCGCCCTCCCCACCCCGCCCCACCCCACCACCCCCGAACCCCACCGCCTCACCGACCCGGTGTGAGGGGTCCCCGAGCCGGTCGGCTCGCGGGCCGGCAGCGGCACCGGTCGACCTGCCGGAAGGGCCGACCTGCACGGACGGCTTCATGCAACGCCCCTGCCCGGGTTGGGCGGGGGCGTTGTCGGTGGGCGCTAGTACGGTGGGCCATATGAGCTCAATGCAGAGCGGAAGCGGCGCTTCGGGCGGCGGGCAGGCGCTGGCCGAGGCCGGGATCGAAGAGCGTCTTGAGGCCCACCGGGCGGAGCTGACGGGCTACTGCTACCGGCTGCTCGGCTCGCCCTTCGAGGCCGAGGACGCCGTGCAGGAGACCCTGGTGCGTGCCTGGCGCGGTGCGGGCGGCTTCGAGGGGCGGTCCTCGCTGCGCTCGTGGCTGTACCGGATCGCCACGAACGTCTGCATGGACAGTCTGCGCGCCGGCAGCCGCCGGGCCCGCCCGATCGACCTGTCGCCGGCCTCCCACGCCGACGCGGTGCTGCCCGGCACCACCGCGGCCGCCGACTGGATAGAGCCGGTGCCGGACGTGCGGGCGCTGCCCGCCTCGGGCGACCCGGCCGACGTGGTGGTCTCCCGCGAGTCGATCCGGCTCGCCTTCGTCGCCGCCCTGCAGCACCTGCCGCCGCGGCAGCGCGCCGTGCTGATCCTGCGCGAGGTGCTGGCCTGGAAGGCGAGCGAGACCGCCGAACTGCTGGGCACCACCGTCGCCTCGGTCAACAGCGCGCTGCAGCGCGCCCGCGCCACCCTCGCCCAGGCCGGGGTCGCCGCGGACGGGGAGGGGGCGGCCGACGCCGCGGGCATGGACAAGGAGCACCAGGCGCTGCTCGACGCGTACGTGGACGCCTTCGAGCGGTACGACCTGGACCTCCTGACCAGCCTGCTGCACGAGGACGCCACCTTGTCCATGCCGCCCTACCCGATGTGGCTGCGCGGCCACGCCGACATACGGGCCTGGTTCCTGGGCACCGGCCGCGGCTGCCGCGGCTCCCGGCTGCTGCCGGTGGCGGCGAACGGCGCGCCGGGCTTCGCGCAGTACCGTCCGGCCGCCGACGGCCGCGGCCACACCCCTTGGGCCCTGCAAGTGCTGGATGTCGACGCCGAAGGCCGGATCACGGCGCTCACCTCATTCCTGGACACCGAACGGCTCTTCCCCCTCTTCGGCCTGCCACTCGAACTCCCCGGCGAGCCCGGCGAGTCGCAGCAGCGCGGCTAGCTGCCCCGACGCCCTGCACAGCCGCACCGGTCGGCCGGTGCGCCGCGCCGCCAGCAGCACCCTGGCCAGTGCCGCGAGGGTGCCGGTGGTGGCCGCGAGGCCGCGGGCGTCCAGCCGTACGGCAGCGGCGCGTGGGCCGGTGGGGGCCGCCACAGCCGCCCTCCCTTCCTGCCGATTCCCTGCCGATTCCCTAGGGGATGCCTCGGGGCTCGCCCGGAGCGCGCCCCTCGCGTGATAGGACCGGTCGCACGGTGGTAAGTCATCGCCGGGAGGGGTACGTATCGGCGACGGGTTTTCGCGGAACAGCCGGAAACCGGCGGCAGTCCCCGTGGGTTTCCCGCGGTTACGGTGCGAGACTTGCCCTGTCCGAACGCGTGGCCGGTGCCGAGCGCATATGCGAGCATGCGTGCGGCCCCGGCAGGGCGGCCGCCGCGGGCGGCACCGGGACGGGGTGCGGACGGGCGGGCACGGGTGAGGCACGGGTGGGAGAGGCGAGAGGCGGGGCGGGCGGCGTGATGGCGGACACGGTGTTCACGCGGGAGCGGGCGCGGGCGGTGCTGGACGCCGCCGGACATCCCGATGCCGACCTGCTGTCCTTCGGGGAGAACGCGGTCTTCGCCGCCGGCCGCCTGGTGATCAAGGTGGGCCGCGGCGCGGACCTGCTGGAGCGGGCCCGCCGCGAGGTGCGCACCGCGGACTGGCTGGCCAAGCACGACGTGCCGGCGGTGCGCTCGGCGGAGTCCGAGGTGCGGCTGGTCGAAGGGCACCCGATCACGTACTGGCAGCGCCTGCCGGAGTCGCTGCGCCCGGCCACCACCGCGGACGTGGCGCCGCTGCTGCGCCTGGTGCACGCCCTGCCCGAGCCGGACTTCGGCCTGCCGCCGCGCGACCTGCTCGGCGGTGTGGAGCGCTGGCTGCTCGCGGCCGGCGACGCGATCGACCCGGCCGACGCGGCCTACCTGCGCCGCCGCCGGAACGACCTGGCACAGGCCGCCGCCGACCTCGTGCCGCACCTGCCGCGCGGCCCCATCCACGGCGACGCCCTGCCGCGCAACGTGCACATCGGGCCGGACGGCCCCGTCCTGGTCGACCTGGAGACCTTCTCCTCCGACCTGCGCGAGCACGACCTGGTGGTCCAGGCGCTCGACCGCGACCGCTACGGCGTGCCCGCCGCCGACTACGACGCCTTCACCGCCGCCTACGGCTGGGACGTCATCGACTGGGACGGCTATGAGGTGCTGCGCGGCGCCCGCGAGACCGCCGGCTGCGCCTGGGTCGCCCAGCACGCCCCGGCGAACCCGGCGGCCCGCACGGAGTTCCGCCGCCGGGTGGCCTCGCTGCGGGCCGAGGACCCCTCGGTCCGCTGGTACTCCTTCTGACGGGTGGTCAGGCCCGACCCCGAGGGTCCTCCTTTCGGGTGAGGCCCCCGGCGATGAGCCGCGGGCCGTGGACCTTCGGTCGACGGGGCGTCAGACCGCCGCCTGGGCGGCCTTCAGCGGCCAGGACGGGTCCACCACCGCGTCCGGGGAGCCCTTGCGGCGCAGCCAGCCCTGGAAGTCCTCGGCCCAGACCGCGTACCACTCGCGCTGCCGGCTCTGCAGCTCCCACAGGTCGGCCTGCCCTGCCTCGGGGAAGCGCAGCGCCAGCGCCCGGGCCACCCGGACGGCGGCGAGGGCGTCGGCCCCGGCCTCGTGGGCGCCGTCGAGCACCACCCCGTAGACGGTGCAGGCGGCCTCCAGGGTGCGCTTGCCGCGCCGGTAGCGGTCCAGGGCGCGGTCGATCACCAGCGGGTCGATGACGGGGCCGGTGCGCCCGGCGGCGGCGCTGAGCCGGGGCAGCGCGTAGCGGGCCAACTCCTCGTCCAGCAGGGTGAGATCGAAGGGCGCGTTGTAGACGACGACGGGGACCTGGGCCGCCCAGTAGCCGCGCAGGGCGTCGGCGACCTCGGCGACGACCTCGGGGGCGGGGCGGCCCTCGGCGTGCGCCTGCTCGGTGCTGACGCCGTGTATGGCGGTGGTCTCGGCCGGAATGGGCACCCCGGGGTCGGCCAGCCACTTGCGGTGCCGCACCGGCTCGCCCGCCTTGACCTCCGTGACGGCCGCGGTCACGATGCGGGCCTGCCGCGGATCGGTCCCGGTGGTCTCCAGGTCGAAGCCGACCAGCAGCTCTTCGTGCCATGCCATGGGCGCGTCCCTCCCGCTTCGTCCCCCGGTTGTCCCCCCGGTGTGCGCGTCCATCATCCCGTGGCCCTCTGACAGCACCGCCGGGCGGTGCCGGTCACGACACCGGCCGGGAGTCCGCCCAGATCCCCTCGAACTCCTCGCGGTAGACCTCGAACAGGCCGCTCTCGACCGGCTTGTCGTCGGTGACCACCCGTGTGCTGCCGCCGCGCAGCACCATCACCGGCACCTCCATGCCGCGCGCCCGCCGCAGGTAGGTCTGCACGACCGCGAGGCCGTCGGAGCGCTCGGGCCCGTTCCCCTCGATGAGGTAGGCGGTGAAGCGCGGGGTCTCGTCGAAGACCTGGATCTCGAAGGCGCCCTGGTCGCGCAGCCGGGCCCGGACCCGGCGCATGTGCATGATGTTCATCTCCACCGAGCGGGCCAGCTCGCCGCGCCCCAGGCCGAGTTCGCGCTCGCGGCGGCGCACCGCGCTGCTCGCCGGGTTGAGGAACAGCAGCCGCACCCGGCAGCCGGACTCCGCCAGCCGCACCAGCCGCCGCCCGGAGAAGTTCTGCACCAGCAGGTTGAGGCCGATGCCGACCGCGTCCAGCCGCCGGGCGCCGGAGAACAGGTCCTCGACGGGGAGTTGGCGCTGCAGCCGCACCCGGTCGGGGTAGACGCCGACGACGTCGGAGTAGCGGTCGGCGACCAGCTCCTCCACGGCGTCCACCGGCAGCCGCCGGCCGGCCGTCCGCGCGGGACCCGAGCCCAGCAGCTCCAGCAGCCGGGCCGAGGCCCGCTCGGCCTGCTCCAGGGCGGTGCGCGACAGGGCCCGGTTGCGGGAGACCACGTGCCGGGCCACTTCCAGCTCGTCGAGGGCGAGTTCGAGCTCGCGCCGGTCGTCGAAGTAGGGCTCGAAGCAGGGCCAGTGCTGGACCACCAGCTCGCGCAGCTGCGGCAGCGTCAGGAAGCTGAGCACATTGTCGTCGGCCGGGTCGAGCAGGAAGCCCTTGCGGCGGCTCACCTCCCGTACGGCGACCGCCCGCTGCACCCACTCGTGACCGGCCGGGCCGGCGGCGGCGACCACCCACTCCTCGCCGTGCACGGGCTCGTAGATGGGCCGCAGCACCGCGTTGACGACGGCCCGCAGCCGCTGCTCCACGATGTTGAGCCAGACGTAGGCGCGGCCGGCCCGGGCCGCGCGGGTGCGCACCTCGGCCCACGCCTCGGCGCCCCAGTCCAGTTCGGCGCCGATCTCGACCGGCGCGGCCACCGACACGGCACCTGACGGGCTGTCCTGGGCCGCCTCGTCCGTGACGTGCCGGTCGCCCTGCTCACCACCACTCGGGAGCATCAGACCTCCGGACGTCACCGCTCACCGCCTCCCGCCCCCGCCCACGATCAAGGAAGGGTACTGCGGTGCGGGGGGCGTCGCAGCCGTATCGACCCTACTTGAGTTACTAGCAGACAACCCCATCTGCCGCGCCGTCGCAGCCCGTTGCCGCGCTGTCACCCCCCGGGCGTACCGGGATGGGAGGATGCTTCGGCAGGGCCGGTCGGGCAATCCGAACCGGAGAAGCCAAACGTAACCGCCGGAGCGCGCGGACGCACGCCGCTTGCTGCGGCCGGAACGGAAGAGTCTCAACATGCAAGTCTGGCCGGGTCAGGCGTACCCCCTGGGTGCCACCTTCGACGGCGCGGGCACCAACTTCGCCGTGTTCTCCGAGGTGGCCTCGCGCATCGAGCTGTGTCTGCTGCACGACGACGGCTCGGAGACGGCGGTGGAGCTGCGCGAGGCCGACGCCTTCGTACGGCACGCCTACCTGCCGGGGGTGATGCCGGGCCAGCGGTACGGCTTCCGGGTGCACGGGCCCTACGACCCGGCCCGCGGCCACCGCTGCAACTCCGCGAAGCTGCTGCTCGACCCGTACGCCAAGGCGATGAGCGGGCACATCGACTGGGACGAGGCGGTCTACGGCTACCGCTTCGGCCAGCCGGACTCCCGCAACGACCTGGACTCCGCGCCGCACACGATGAGTTCGGTGGTCGTCAACCCGTACTTCGACTGGGCCGACGACCGGCCGCCGAAGACGGACTACCACAAGACGATCCTCTACGAGGCCCACGTCAAGGGCCTGACGATGACGCATCCGGGCCTGCCGGAGGAGATCCGCGGCACCTACGCGGCCCTGGCGCACCCGGCGGTGATCAGCCATCTGGTGGAACTCGGCGTGACCGCCCTGGAGCTGATGCCGGTGCACCAGTTCATCCAGGACCACCGGCTCGCGGACGCCGGGCTGGCCAACTACTGGGGCTACAACACCATCGGCTTCTTCGCGCCGCACCACGCCTACTGCTCGCTGGGCGACCGCGGGCAGCAGGTACTGGAGTTCAAGACGGCGGTGCGCGCGCTGCACCGGGCCGGCATCGAGGTGATCCTCGACGTGGTCTACAACCACACCGCCGAGGGCAGCCACCTGGGCCCGACGCTGTCGCTGCGCGGCCTGGACAACGCCTCGTACTACCGGCTGGGCAGCGACCGGCGCTACTACACGGACACCACCGGCACCGGCAACTCGCTGCTGATGCGGCACCCGCACGTGCTCCAGCTGATCATGGACAGCCTGCGCTACTGGGTCACCGAAATGCACGTGGACGGCTTCCGCTTCGACCTCGCCGCCACCCTCGCCCGGCAGTTCCACGAGGTGGACCGGCTCTCGGCGTTCTTCGACCTGGTGCAGCAGGACCCGGTGGTCTCCCAGGTGAAGCTGATCGCCGAACCGTGGGACGTCGGCGAGGGCGGCTACCAGGTGGGCAACTTCCCGCCGCTGTGGACGGAGTGGAACGGCAAGTTCCGCGACACCGTGCGCGACCTGTGGCGCGGCGAGAGCGCCACCCTCGCGGAGTTCGGCTCGCGGCTGACCGGCTCCTCCGACCTCTACCAGGACGACGGGCGGCGCCCGCTGGCCTCCATCAACTTCGTCACCTGCCACGACGGCTTCACCCTGCGGGACCTGGTCTCCTACAACGAGAAGCACAACGAGGCCAACGGCGAGGGCAACCGGGACGGCGAGAGCTTCAACCGGTCCTGGAACTGCGGGGTGGAGGGCCCGACCGACGACCGCGCCGTGCAGGCGCTGCGGATGCGCCAGATGCGCAATTTCATCGCCACCCTGATGCTCTCCCAGGGCGTGCCGATGCTCAGCCACGGCGACGAGTTCGGCCGCACCCAGCGCGGCAACAACAACGCCTACTGCCAGGACAGCGAGCTGGCCTGGATCGCCTGGCCGGGCAAGGCGGGCGCGGACGAGGCCGACGACGAGGCGTCGAAACTGCACGAGTTCGTCAAGACGATGGTGTGGCTGCGCCGGGACCACCCGGTCTTCCGGCGCCGGCGCTTCTTCCACGGCCGCCCGGTGCAGGGCACCCACGACGAGCTGTCGGACATCGCCTGGTTCACCCCCGACGGGCACGAGATGACCCAGCGTGACTGGCAGGCCGCGCACGCCCGCTCGCTGGTAGTCTTCCTCAACGGCAACGCGATCTCCGAGCCGGGCCCGCGCGGCGAGCCGGTCACCGACGACTCGTTCCTGCTGCTGTTCAACGCGGCGCCCAAGCCGCTGGAATTCGTGGTCCCGGTCAACCACGGGCGCGAATGGCAGCTGGTGATCGACACCGAGCGGCCGGACGGGGTGCCGCCGGGCACCGGCGAGAAGGTGGCGGCCGGCGACCACCTGCTGCTGGCGGACCACAGCCTGGTGGTGCTGCAGCGGCCCGCGGACTGAGGGGGCGGTCCACGGGCGGGGGCGGGCTCGGGCGCTGCGGCGGGGTGCGACCGGGCCGCGACCGGGCGCGGCCGGCAGCTGGCCGACTGCGGCCGACCTGGACCGGGACCGGCCCCGACGGGGCCCACTCGCCGCGACCGGCGCGGGCGATGATAGGAACAGCCCGCCGGACGGGCGCGTACAAATCGTCCCCGCGCGCCCAAACGGCCGATCCGGGGTAGAGAAGATCCCATGACGGCTCCTTCCGCGCCCGGACCGCGCCCCGACCTCCCCGGCCACTCCGGCCATCCCGACCGCTCCGACCGCCCCGCCCCCTCGGCCACGTACCGCATCCAGCTGCAGCCCGCCTTCACCTTCGCCGACGCGGCCGCCTGGGTGCCCTACCTGGCCGCCCTGGGCGTCAGCCACCTGCACCTGTCGCCGGTGCTGGAGGCCGTCCCCGGCTCCACGCACGGCTACGACGTGGTGGACCACACCCGGGTACGGGCCGAGCTGGGCGGCGAGGAGGGCCTGCGGGAGCTGTCGGCGCGGGCCCGCGAGCACGGGCTGGGGCTCGTCCTGGACGTCGTGCCGAACCACATGGCCGTCCCCGCCCCCGAGCACCTCAACGGCCCGCTGTGGGCCGTCCTGCGCGACGGCCCCGGCTCCCCCTGGGCCCGGTGGTTCGACATCGACTGGGCTGCCCTGGGCGGCAAGGTGCTGCTGCCCGTCCTCGGCGAGCCGCTGCCCGACGTCCTGGACGACCTCGCCGTGGTGACCGACAAGAGCGCGGGCGGCAAGGTGCTGCGCTACTACGACCACCGCTTCCCGCTGCGCCCCGGCACCGAGCACCTGCCGCTGCCCGCGCTGCTGGACGCCCAGCACTACCGCCTCGCCTACTGGCGCGCGGCCCGCACCGAGCTGACCTACCGCCGCTTCTTCACCATCTCCGACCTCATCGCCGTACGCGCCGAGCTGCCGGAGGTCTTCGACGCCACGCACGAGACGGTGCTGCGCCTGCTGCGCGACGGCGTCGCCGACGGCCTGCGCATCGACCACCCCGACGGCCTGGCCGACCCCGCGGGCTACCTGTGCCGCCTGGCCGACGCGAGCGGCGGCCGGTGGACGGTGGTCGAGAAGATCCTCCAGCCGGGCGAGGCCCTCCCCGCCGACTGGCAGTGCGCCGGCACCACCGGCTACGACGCGCTCGCCCGGATCGACGGCCTCTTCACCGACCCCGAAGGCGCGGCCGAAGTCGCCGGCTTCTACCGGGAGTTCACCGGCGTCGCCGACGACCGCGGCGGCCACTGGGACCCGACGGTCCGCCGGGCCGCCCACCGGGTCGTCACCCGTGACCTGGCGGCGGAGGTCTCCCGCCTGGCCCGCAGCGCCGTGCGGGCGCTGGCGGCGGCCGAGCGCGGAGCTGCGCCGGGGGCGGGCGGGCCCGGAGCGAGTGGGTCCGGGGCGGGCGGCGCCCGGGCGGATGGGGCCGCAGCCGCGGCCTCCGCGGCTGCGGGCTTCGGGGCCACGGCCGCCGCAGCCACGGGCTTCGGGCAGGAGCAGGTCGAGGAGGCGCTGCGGGAGCTGCTCGTGCGGGTGCCGGTCTACCGGACGTACGTCAGGCCCGGGGTTCCCGCGACGCCGGAGGACACCGCGCTGCTCACGCGTGCCGCGCAGGAGGCCGCCGAGGCGTGCGGGGGGCTCGCGCCCGTCCTGGCCGCGCTGCGGGACCTCGCGCTGGGCGGCGGGAGCGGCACGGACGCCGACGACTTCCTCGTACGGTTCCCGCAGGTGGCCTCCGCGCTGCACGCCAAGTCCGTGGAGGACGCGGCCTTCTACCGTTACGGGCCGCTGCTGCCGCTGTGCGAGGTGGGGCGCGACCCGGGCAAGCCCGCCACCTCCCCCGAGGAGTTCCACGCCTACTGCGCCCGGATGGCGCGCGAGCGGCCGGCCGCCGGCACCGTGCTGTCCACGCACGACACCAAGCGCAGCGCGGACCTGCGGCTCACGCTGGCCGTGCTCTCGGAAATGCCGGACGCGTGGCGGGAGTTCATGGCCGCCAGGCCTGCCCGGGGTGCCGCGCTGGGCGCGCCTGCGGCGCCGGACCCGCACACGGCGTACACGGTCTTCCAGACGGCCGTCGGGCTCGGCTTCGCGCACCCCGACCGGCTGGTGCCGGCCGCGCTGAAGTTCGCCCGCGAGGCGGGGCTGCACACGACGTGGACCGAGCAGGACGAGGCGTACGAGAAGGCGGTCGCCGACTTCACCGAGCAGGGCCCGTGCGGTCCGCAGGCGTACGACATCGGGGAATTCGCCCGGAGCCTGGAGCCCCACGCCGCCGCGAACATCCTGGGCGCGGCCCTGGTCCACCTGACGATGCCGGGGGTGCCCGACCTTTACCAGGGCACCGAGTTCCCGGTCCGGACCCTCGTGGATCCCGACAACCGCGGCACCCTGGCCGAGCCCGAGCCCGGCACCCGACGCCTCGGCCCGGACCGCACCCTCGCCGGCCTGCTGGAGGGGCGGGCACCGCGCGGCACCGACGAGGCCAAGCTGCACCTGACCGCGACCGCGCTGCGCCTGCGCCGCGACCACCCCGACTGGTACGGCCCGCACGCCGCCTACGAGCCGATCACCGCCGAGGGCCCCGCCGCCGCCCACTGCCTCGCCTTCCTGCGCGCCGGCACCGCCCTGACGGTGGCCACCCGCCTCTCCCGCCGCCTCCAGGCCGCGGGCGGCTGGCGCGACACCGTCCTCCCCCTCCCCGACGGCCGCTGGCGCAACCTGCTGACCGGGGGGACCTACGGGGGCCGTATCCGCGTGGGTGACCTCCTCGCGGAACAGCCGGTGGCCCTGCTGACCCGGGAGGAATAGCCAACCGCCGCCCCGTGGAACGGCATCCCGCTTCAGGCAGCCGGTGGAGGCCGCTCCGGGCGGTGGGTTCGCGCTGCGCGCACGAAGCGGCACCCAACTCCCGGCGCACCGGGTCGTGTTCGACTCCAGCCGCCACGCGAGCGGGCCGCCCGGCGTCCGTTCACGCCGCAACGGCGCCAACCCGCCAGCCGTCAGCGCGAGTTCAGCCTCCGGCACCCGCCACCCGACGGCGTCCCGTGGCGACAGCCCCGGTCGACCCACCCGGCACCAGCGCGGGTTCAGCCCGACGCCCGTGGGGCCCGGCAGCCGGTCACGCCCCGCCCCCACGGCCGGCCGCCCCGACCCCGTAACCGGAGGCATCCGCCCTGCTCACGCGCGCGCGGCGTCCGGCCCGCTCGGCTCGGGGCGCGCGTCAGGCGGGTGGCGTGCGGGCCGCTCGTATGGCTGACAGAGGGGGCAAAGCAGGACGGACGGGGGGATCGGGACCGTAGGGTCGCCGGGAGGTCGGGCGAGCTGGGAGGTTCCGTGGGCGCGGACCTGGAGAGTGTGGGGCGCGGGCTGGCGGCACGGCTCGGAGCGCAAAAGGTGTGGGCGGGCACGCCCTCGCCGTACGGCCCGGCGGTGTCGGGCGGCGCCGCCGTGGCGCAGCGGGCCGCGGTGGTGGTGCGCTGCGCCGACGCCGAGGACGTACGGGCCGCCGTGCGCGCCGCGCGCGATGCCGGGGTGCGCTTCTCGGTCCGCGGCGGCGGTTACGAACGCGAGCCGCAGGAAGGCGTGCTGACGCTCGACCTGGCCGCCATGGGCCATGTCGAGGTGGACACGGCGGCCCGGGTCGCGGCGGTGGGCGGCGGTGCGACGGCCGGGGAACTCACCGCCGCGGCCCACCGCCACGGGCTGGCGGCAGCCGCGGGGACGTCCGCGGGCGCCGGCGTCGCCGGGATCGTCCTGCACGGCGGCCCGGGTCCGCTCACCGGGCGGATCGGGCTCGCCGCGGACAATCTGCTCGCGGCCCGCGTGGTCCTCGCCGACGGCCACCTCGTGACCACCGACGAGACGCGCGAGCCGGGCCTGCTGCGGGCCCTGCGGGGCGGCGGCGGAGGGCTTGGGGTGGTCGTCTCGATGCGGGTGCGGCTGCACCGGCTGCCGTATCTGTCCGCGGGGGCGATCGTCTTCGCCTGGTCCGACGCGGCGGCCGTCCTCGCCGGGCTCGACGGCTTCTCGGCGCCCGAGCTCACCGTCACGGCGGGCGTGCTGCCGGGGCCCGGGGGCGCGCCGGTGCTGCTGCTGGTCCCGGCGTGGTCGGGCGCCCCGGGGGCGGGCGAGGTCCAGGTCGCCGCGCTGAGACGGCTGGGCTCGCCGCTGACCGCGCACGTCGGGCCGCTCGCGCCGCCGGACCTGCTCGCGCTGTTCGACGCGCACCGGCCGGCGGGGGCGCACCGGGTCGTGCTGACCCGGCCGCTCGCCTCCGTCGCGGCCGCGACCCCGATGCTGCTCGCCGCGGGCCGCACGCTGCCCTCACCCCTCGCGGCCGTCTTCCTCCACCCCGTCCACGGCGCCGCCCACCCCCGCCACCACCTCGCCGAGATCACCGCGGCCTGGCCCTCCGGCCTGGACGGCGCCGGCTCGGCGGAACTCACCTGGGCCCACCGAACCGCGGCCCTCTGAGCCCCACGGGTGCCCCTTGAGCCTTACGGTGCGGATTCCCACCGCTGGGGTTCCCCTCTCGTCGCCGACTGCCGCGCCATCGTGGCTGGTCGCGCGGTTCCTCCCCAGAGGGGGGCACCCCCAAAGCCAAGTACCGGGCCGCGCCCGGAAACGCGCAGACCCCCAAACGGCGGGGGCCGCGCCCCGTAAATGCGTTGGCCGCGGCTCACCCGCCCCCGGTACCGTGGGCGTACGACGCCCGTTGTGAGGAGCCGGAGGGAGGCGAGAGCGATGTCGACACAGACGACGCCGCGCTCCCGCCGACCCGCAGGGCGTCCGTGACACCGGACGGGAGCGCATCACCTGACTCCCGAAGGATGTCCATGCCTGAGCAGTTCTCCGATCTGGTCCTGCGCCCGCTCGCCGCGGGCGAGACCGACCTGTTCACCTCCCTGCCCGCGCCGGCGGACCTCGGCCGCCCCCTCGTGGGGCAGAAGTTCGCCACCCTCGACGCCGGCGGCGAGTACCGGCCCGAGTGGTCGTGGGTCGCGCTGCGCGCGGGGACCGTGGTGGCCCGTGCCGCCTGGTGGGGCGGCCCCGAGCACACCGAGCCCGTCGCCCTCGACTGGCTCGACTTCGCCCCCGGCGAGCAGCAAGCCGCCGTCGCCCTGCTGCGAGCGGCACCGCTGCGCGCCGAGTACGGCCTGCTGCTGCCGCCCGGCTGGCGCGAGGTGCCGGCGCTGCGGACCGCGTACGAGGAGCGGGCAGCCGTCGCGGAGGCGGCGGGCCTGCGCAAGCTCGTCGAGCGCTACCGCTACACGTGGACGGCCGGCCGCGACCCGCTGCCGCCCCGTACCGGCCGCCTCGTCTACCGCCCGGAGCCCGACGACGCGGCCTTCCGCGCCCTGATGGCCCGCACCATGGAGGGCACCCTGGACGCCCATGACCGCCGCATGCTGGACACCCGGGGCCTGGCCGCGGCCCTGGACGAGACGCTCGGCATCCTCGACTGGATGCCCTCGCCCAGCGAGTGGCGCCGCGTCGCCTGCACGCAGGACGGCGAGGTCGTCGGCCTGCACGTCCCCGCGGCCAACACCACCACCCCCTGTATCGGCTTCATCGCGGTGGTGCCCGAGCACCGCGGACGCGGCCACTCCTACGACCTGCTGGTCGAATGCACCCACGACCTGGTCGGGTACGGCGCCACACGGATCGCCGCCGCCACCGACCAGGGGAACTTCCCGATGGCCGGTACTTTCGCCAGAGCGGGTTACCCGATCACCCAGGAAGGGGTGGACTTCGCGCCGCCCGCCGTCTAGACCGGCCGGTCCCCGGGCATGCATCTGCCCGGGGACCGGCGCGCTCGGGAGCCGTGCCGGCCCGAGCCGTGGACGACAACAGGCCCGGGCAACCCCCGGGCGGACGGGAGCCGTTGCGTGCTGTTCGAGGTGTGGGCGCCGAACGCCCGGCAGGTCGAGGTCCTCGTCGAGGAGCGGGCCCACGGCCTGGCCCCCGACCCCGCCCGGTCGGGATGGTGGCGGGCCGACGTCCCCGCCGTCCACGGCACCCGCTACGCCTACCTGCTCGACGGCGGGCCGCCGCTGCCCGACCCGCGCTCGCGCCGCCAGCCCGACGGCCCCGACGGCATGAGCGCGGTGGTCGACCACGACGCCTTCGCCTGGTGCGGCCCGTGGCCCGGCCGGGCCCTGTCCGGCGCGGTCCTCTACGAGCTGCACGTGGGCACCTTCACCCCCGAGGGCACCTTCGACGCCGCGATCGAGCACCTGCCGCACCTGGCCCGCCTCGGCATCACCCATGTGGAGCTGATGCCGGTCTGCCCCTTCCCGGGCACCAACGGCTGGGGGTACGAGGGCGTGTCGCTGTGGGCGGTGCACGAGCCGTACGGCGGCCCCGAGGCGATGAAGCGCTTTGTCGACGCGGCACACCGGCACGGCCTGGGTGTCGTGCTCGACGTCGTCCACAACCACCTGGGCCCGTCCGGCAACCACCTGCCGCCCTTCGGTCCGTACTTTACCGACCGGCACCACACCCCGTGGGGCGACGCCGTCAACCTGGACGCGCCGGGCTCCGACGAGGTGCGCGACTTCCTCATCGGCAGCGCGCTCGCCTGGCTGCGCGACTACCGGCTGGACGGGCTGCGGCTGGACGCCGTGCACGCCCTGGTCGACACCCGCGCCCTGCACTTCCTGGAGGAGCTGTCCACCGCCGTGGACGGGCTCGCGGCGGCGCTCGGCCGCCCGCTGTTCCTGATCGCGGAGTCCGACCTGAACGACCCGCGCACCACCGCCCCCCGCGAGGCCGGCGGCCTGGGCCTGCACGCCCAGTGGAACGACGACTTCCACCACGCCGTGCACACCGCGGTCACCGGCGAGTCCCAGGGCTACTACGCCGACTTCGCCGCCGCGGGCCCGGGCGCCCTGGCCAAGGTGCTCACCCACGGCTTCTTCCACGACGGCAGCTGGTCCTCCTTCCGCGGCCGCCACCACGGGCGGCCGCTGGACCCGGCCACCTTCTCCGCCTCCCGGCTGCTCGGCTACGCCCAGACGCACGACCAGGTGGGCAACCGTGCCACCGGCGACCGCCTCACCCCGGCGCAACTGGGCGCGGCCGCCGCGCTCGTGCTCACCTCGCCCTTCACGCCGATGCTCTTCATGGGCGAGGAGTGGGGGGCGGGCACGCCCTGGCAGTTCTTCACCGACCACGACGACCCGGAGCTGGCCGCCGCCATCACCCGCGGGCGGCGCCGGGAGTTCGCGGCGCACGGCTGGGCCGAGGAGGACGTGCCGGACCCGCAGGACCCGGCCACCCGCGACCGCTCCTGCCTGGACTGGACCGAGCCCGACCGGCCGGTCCACCGCGAACTTCTGGAGTGGTACCGGGCGCTGATCGCCCTGCGCCGCTCGGAACCCGCGCTGAGCGACCCGCGGCTGGACCGGGTGACGACCGCCGCGGGCGGCCGCACGCTGCGGGTGGCCCGCGGCCCCTTCCGTATCCTGGTCAACTTCTCCGACGCCCCCGCCCGCATCCCCTTGAACACCCCCTGCGAGGTGGTGCTGGCCCGCCCGGAGTGCAAGGTGCTCCCGGGACCCGCGGTGTACCTGCCGGCCCGGGGCGCGGCGGTGCTGCGGGCGGAGGAACACGAGGCGCCGGACGAGGTGGACACGGCGGTCGGGGCCGGCGGGGCGGGGGCTGTGGACGACGGGGACGGGCCGGACGGCACCGGGACTACGGTGGACGTATGACCGACACGACCTCCACCGGGACCTCGACCGGGAACTCCGCCGGTGCCTCCGCCGGTGCCTCGACGGCGCCCGCTCCCAGCGGGACCTCTGCCGCCCCGGCCGAGCCGGCGGCCGGCTGCGTGCTGTGCGGTAAGCCCACGGAGTACCCGAACAGCACGAAGGGCGTAACGCTGTGCCCGGTCTGCGAGTGGCAGGAGGCCCAGCGCCTGTCCTGCTCGGGCTGACCGCGAAGGCGCTGGAGGCAAAAGCGCCGGAAGCAGCGGATTCGGCGGGTCCCGCAGGGCAGGCGGGGCAGGGCGTACGGCGAGGGCGGCCCGGGACGGCTCAGGAGGCGAGCAGCCGCCGGCGGTAGTCGGCGACGTCCAGGCCCGTCCTCGGCCACTTCGGGCCCAGCTCCTCCAGGTGCTCCAGCAGCAGCCGGCTGATCGCCCAGTTGCGGTACCACTTGTGGTCGGCCGGGACCACGTACCAGGGCGCCGCCTCGGTGGAGCAGCGCTCCAGGACGGTCTCGTACGCCTCCTGGTAGGCCGGCCACAGGGCGCGCTCCTCCAGGTCGCCCGGGGTGAACTTCCAGTGCTTGTCCGGGCGGTCGAGCCGGGCCAGCAGCCGGTCGCGCTGCTCGTCGTAGCCGATGTGCAGGAAAACCTTGACGAGGGTGGTGCCGTCGTCGGCCAGGGCGCGCTCGAAGCGGTTGATCTCGCCGTAGCGGCGGCGCCAGGTGGTACGCGGCACCAGGCCGTGCACCCGCGCGACCAGGACGTCCTCGTAGTGGGAGCGGTCGAAGACGCCGATCTCGCCGGCCAGCGGCAGCGACTTGCGCACCCGCCACAGGAAGTGGTGCCGCTGCTCCTCGGCGGTGGGCGCCTTGAACGCCCGCACCCGCAGGCCTGCCGGGTTGAGCCCGGCCACGACGTGCTTGACGGTGCCGCCCTTGCCCGAGGTATCCATCCCCTGGAGCACCAGCAGCACCCGGCGGGAGTCGCCGCCCGCCGCGCTCTGTGCGAAGAGCTTCTCCTGCAGTTCGGCCAGCCGGGGGCGCATCAGCTCGATCTCCTCCCGGCCGCGCTGCTTGCCGCCGGGCCCACCGGGGGTGGCCGAGGTGTCGTACGCCGCCAGGTCCACCGCCCCGCCGCCGGACGGCACCCGCAGCAACGCCCGCAGATCCCCGCCGGCGCCCTTCCCGGCCTTGCCCGCGCCCTTGTGCGTACCGTCGGTGGCCGCCTTGCCCGCCGGCTTGGTGGCGTCCTTGCCACTGCCCTTGCCGGCCGCCTTGCCGCCGTTCTTGCTCGTGCCCTTGCCCTTGCCCATGCCCCGATCCTGCGCCGGTTCCGGGCGCTCCGCCAGCGCCCCGGGCCCTACTCGGGGGTGCGGGCGAGCCGGCCGGCGTCGCGGGCGAGGGCGGTGAGGCGCGAGACCGCGCGGAAGTACTTCTTGCGGTAGCCGCCGGCGAGCATCTCCGGTGAGAAGAGCCGGTCGAAGGGCTCGCCGGAGGCCATCACCGGGACCTCGCGGTCGTAGAGCCGGTCGGCGAGGACCACCAGGCGCAGCGCCGTGGCCTGGTCGGCGACCTGTTGCACCCCGCGCAGGAAGACCGCCTCCACGCCGTCGCACAGGGCGCCGTAGCGGCTGGGGTGCACGGTGGCGAGGTGGGCGGCGAGCTCCGGGAAGTCGTCCAGGGCGGCACCCGGGGTACGGCCGGCCGCCTCGGTCACCTGCTCGTCGGTGAAGGGCTCGGGGGCCTCGGGCAGGCCGCGGTGGCGGTAGTCCTCGCCGTCGATCCGCAGGCTGGTGAAGCGGGCGGACAGGCCCTGGATCTCCCGCATGAAGTCCGCCGCGGCGAAGCGGCCCTCGCCGAGCCGGCCCGGCAGCGTGTTGGACGTGGCCGCGAGCCGCACGCCCGCGTCCGAGAGACGGGAGAGCAGCGTGGAGACCAGGACGGTGTCGCCGGGGTCGTCCAGCTCGAACTCGTCGATGCAGACCAGGCGGTGGCCGCTGAGGGCGTCCACGGCGGGGCGGAACCCGAGGGCGCCCACGAGGTTGGTCAGCTCCACGAACGTGCCGAACGCCTTCTGCTCCGCGGGGGCGTCGGTGGCGTGCCACAGCGAGGCGAGCAGGTGGGTCTTGCCGACGCCGTAGCCGCCGTCGAGGTAGATCCCGCCGGGCCCGGTGCGCTCCGCCTTGGGGCGGGACCGGAACCACGAGCGCTTCCCGCCGTCCCCGCCGGCGCCGCCGAGTCCCGCGGCGAACTCCTCCAGCGTCCGTACGGCCCGGGCCTGGCTCGGCTGCGCGGGGTCCGGCACGTACGTGCTGAACCGCACGGCGTCGAACCGCGGTGGCGGCACCATCTCGCCCAGCAGCCGCTCCACGGCCACTTCCGGATTCCTCCCGGCCAGCCGGACCGGCACGGCAGCTCCCCTCAACGACACGGCTTCACCCTACCGGGCGAGTCCCCGGACCTACGCCGCCGTCCCGGGGCGCAGCCCGCCCCCGGCTGCTCCCGCAGTCCCCGCGCCCCCGGGTTGTACGGGATCGCCCTGCGTACAAAGGGCAAGGCGAACAGGGGCGCGGGGAACTGCGCGAGCAACCGACGACCGGCCCGGCAGCCGGGGACGGCGAGGCGGGGGCAGCCGCGTCGCCGCAGGGGCGCGGGGAACTGCGCGGGAAGAGGCCACCGCCCCGCAGCCGGGATGGGGCCCATCGGGGAGACGCTCGTCCGAGGGGCGCGAGGAACTGCGCGAATAACCACCCACCGGCCCGGCGGCCGGGAACGGCGGGAACCCCGGCGGCGGGGAGCCGTGGGGGCAAGGGGTGGGCGGGCGGGGGAAAATCGGGTCCATGCAGCAGCTCATGCCGGCCCCCGAAGCCAACAGCAGCGGCACCCTGGACACCCTCGAAGCCCTGGCGGCGGCGTACCCGTACCCCAGCCGCCCAAGGGGGCCGTATCTGCGGGCGAACATGGTCGCCTCACTCGACGGCGCGGCAAGCCACGAGGGCACCTCGGGCCCCCTCTCCTCACCGGGCGACAAAAAGATCTTCGGTGTGCTCCGCGCCTTGGCGGACGCCGTCCTCGTGGGCGCCGAGACCGCCCGCCGCGAGGGGTACCGCCCGGCGAAGGCCCGCAAGGACTTCCAGGAGCAGCGCGCCGCGGACGGCCAGAGCCCGGCCCCGGCGATCGCCGTGCTCAGCCGCCGCCTGGACCTGGACTTCTCCGCGCCCCTGTTCACAGGAGCCAGTACGCCCACGATCGTGCTCACCGGTTCCGCCGCGGACCCCGAGCGGCGGGCGGCCGCGGAGAAGGCGGGCGCGGTGGTGGTGACCGCGGGCGAGGGCGAGTCGGTGGACCCGGCGCGGGCGGTGCGCGAGTTGGCCGCGCTGGGCCACACCCGCCTGCTGCACGAGGGCGGCCCCCGCGTCCTGGCCCAGTTCGCTGCGGCCGGCGTGCTGGACGAGCTGTGCCTGACGCTCGCCCCGGTCCTCACCGGCGGCAGCGCCCCGCGGATCATGAACGGCCCCGAGGTGCCGGGCCCGGCCCGCTACGTCCCGGCCGGCCTGCTCACCGAGGACGGCTTCCTGTTCGCCCGCTACGTACGGGGGTAGCCGCGCCGGCAGGAGCGTACGGCGGCCCCATGAGCAGGGGGGCCGATCGGCTCTGGCCGGGGTTTGGCCGCGCGCGGCACACTCTCCCGGATGGATCTCGGCGGAAAATACGGATTGAGTCGTTCCGCTTCGTGTCGCGCGGGAACACTTGGTCTCGGGCCCCGGGAAGATCAGGGGTGCCGCGAGAAGGCCACCAGAAAGAAGGACGCGTCCCGTGTTCACGACCGTACTCATGATCGAGAAGCCGCTCGCCCCGGCGGACGTGGAGCTGGTCACCACGCTCCACGGCGACGAGCAGGTCTCCTTCGTCGTACTCATGCAGCCGCGCGGCGACCAGGACCGCCTGCTGCGGGCCGTGGACGACGTGGCACTCGGCCGCCTCGACGACGCCGCCCGGGAGAACGAGGTGCCCGAGGGCAAGGACGCCGCCGGCGCCGCCGAACGCTCCCTGCGGCACTCGCTGGAGGCGCTGCGGGCCGCCGGCGCGCAGGCCGACGGCGAAGTCGTCGAGCACCACCCGCTGGACCGGCTGAAGGCCGTGGTGGAGGAGCACGGCGCCGACGAGGTCGTGGTGCTCACCGCCCCGCACTTCGTGGAGGAGTTCTTCCACCGGGACTGGACCTCGCGGGCCCGGCACCGCGTCGGCGTGCCCGTGCTCAAGCTCTTCGCCCAGAGCGAGCCCGTCGAGCAGGAGACCCAGGAGCAGGGCGAGCGGTAGGGCGAGTGGCCGCCGGGTCCGCCCCGCCGAGGTGCGAGAATCGTCGCACCCGTCCCCGCCGGCCCTCGGCACCGCCCCTGGACACCCTGGAGACCCGCGCATGAGCACGTCCGCCCCGTCCGGCCCGACCGGTCCCGCCGTCCCGCCCGGCCTGGAGCGCCCGCACTTCGTCGGCATCGGCGGCGCGGGCATGTCCGGGATCGCGAAGATCCTGGCCCAGCGGGGCGCCCGGGTGGCCGGCAGCGACGCGCGGGAGTCGGAGACCGCCCAGGCCCTGCGCGGTCTCGGCGTCACCGTGCACATCGGCCACGACGCGGCGCACCTCGCGCCGGACGCCTCCGCGGTGGTGGTCTCCAGCGCGATCCGCGAGCAGAACCCCGAACTGGCCGCGGCCCGCACCCGCGGCCTGCCGGTGGTGCACCGCAGCGACGCGCTGGCGGCGCTGATGGCCGGCGCCCGCACCATCGCGGTGGCCGGCACCCATGGCAAGACGACCACCACCTCGATGCTCGCCGTCTCGCTGGCCGCCCTCGGCCTCGACCCCTCGTACGCGATCGGCGGCGACCTGGACGCTCCCGGCTCCAACGCCCACCACGGCGGCGGCGACATCTTCGTGGCCGAGGCCGACGAGAGCGACCGCAGCTTCCACGCCTACTCCCCCGAGGTCGCCCTCGTCCTCAACGTGGAGCTGGACCACCACGCCAACTACGCCTCCATGGAGGAGATCTACGAATCCTTCGCCACCTTCGCCGGCAGGATCCGGCCGGGCGGCACCCTCGTGGTCTCCGCCGACCAGTCCGGCGCGGTGGAGCTGACCCGTCGGCTGCGCGGCCGCGAGGGCCTGCGGATCGTGACCGTCGGCGAGGCCGCGGACGCCGACGTGCGCATCACCGCGATCGTCCCGCGCGGGCTGACCAGCGAGGTCACCGTCGAGATCGAGGGCCGCCCGCTGGACTTCACCGTCTCCGTGCCCGGCCGCCACTACGCCTCCAACGCGGCCGCGGCGCTCGCCGCCGGCATCGCGGCCGGCGCGCCCGCGGCGGAACTGGCCGCGGCCCTGGCGAAGTACACCGGTGTCAAGCGCCGCCTGCAGCCGAAGGGCGAGGCCGGCGGGGTGCAGGTGATCGACTCCTACGCGCACCACCCCACCGAGATGACCGCCGACCTGGAGGCGATCCGCGGCGCCGCGGGCGCGGGGCGGGTACTCGTGGTCTTCCAGCCGCACCTGTTCAGCCGCACCAAGGAGCTGGGCGTGGAGATGGGCGGCGCGCTGGCGCTGGCCGACGCCTCGCTGGTGCTGGACATCTACCCGGCCCGCGAGGACCCGCTGCCGGGCGTGACGAGCGCGATCATCATCGACGCGGCCCGGGCCGCGGGCGCCGACACCACCGCCGTGCACGAGCGCGAGGCGGTCGCGGACGTGGTGGCAGGAATGGCGAAGAGGGGTGATCTCGTTCTCACCATGGGTGCGGGCGACGTGACCGACCTCGGTCCGCAGATTCTCGCCCGCCTCGGTGACTGAGGAGGACCGCATGTCGCAGGACGTGAGCAAGTACCCGGTCGACAAGACCGACGAGCAGTGGCGCGCCGAGCTGTCCCCGCAGGAGTACGCGGTCCTGCGGCAGGCCGGCACCGAGCGCCCCTTCACCGGTGAGTACACCGACACCACGACGGAGGGCGTCTACTCCTGCCGCGCCTGCGGTGCGGAGCTGTTCCGCTCCGAGACGAAGTTCGAGTCGCACTGCGGGTGGCCGTCCTTCTACGACCCGGCCGACTCCGCGGCGGTCGAGCTGATCCAGGACCGCTCCCTCGGCATGGTCCGCACGGAGGTCCGCTGCGCCCGCTGCGGCTCCCACCTGGGCCACGTCTTCGAGGGCGAGGGGTATCCCACCCCCACCGACCAGCGCTACTGCATCAACTCCATCTCGCTGCGGCTCGCGCCGAAGGCGTAGTACGGGGCGGCTCCGCGCCGCTCGGGTTCCTCTCTCGTCGCCGCCTGCCGCCCGGTGACCGGTTGGGCGCGCAGTTCCCCGCGCCCCTGAAAACCTTGCCCTTCGCCCGAAGGGTGAGCCGAATAGGGGCGCTGGGAGCACCGCCCAGGCGAAGCTCTGGGGGAGGAACTGCGCGACCCACCACGACGGCGCCGGCTGTCGGCGACGGGACAGGAACCCCGACGGCGAACAGCTGCCCCCGCCTGAAAGAGTGGGACCGTGACAGATGAGGATCGCGACGCGGCGCCGCAGTTCGTGCTGCCGCTGGTCGTGCGGATCGAGCGGGGGGCGCCGCCCGCACGGACGGACGCGCTGGAGACGGCGGCCCGCGCCGTGCTGACCCTGCTCGCCGACGAGCGGGCGACCGCCGAGGACGGCGAGTGGACCGAGGCCGTACGCAACTGGCAGGACGCCCGCATCCGCAAGGTCGTCCGCCGGGCCAGGGGCGCGGAGTGGCGCCGGGCCGAGGCACTGCCCGGCATCACCGTGGAGGGCGCCGGCGCCGAGGTGCGGGTCTTCCCGCCGGTCCCGCTGGACGGCTGGCCGAAGGATCTGGCCCGCCTCCAGGTCTCCGGTACCGAACTCGAGGATCCCGAGCCGCCCGCGGCCCCCGAGCCGGGCGTCCCGGTGCTGTGGCTGAACCCGGGCCTGGCCATGTCGGCCGGCAAGGCGATGGCCCAGGCCGGGCACGGCGCCCAGCTCGCCTGGTGGGCCCTGGACCCGCAGGCGCGCGAGTCCTGGCGCAAGGCGGGCTTCCCGCTGGCCGCGCGCACCGCGAGCCCCGCCCGCTGGTCCGCCCTGACGGCCTCGGGCCTCCCCACCGTCCAGGACGCGGGCTTCACCGAGGTCGCCCCGGGTTCGGTGACGGTCGTGGCCGAGCACCCCGCACTGCTCTGAGAAGGCACCCGCGGGGCAGGGGCAGCGGAGGACAGCAGAAGGACAGCAGCAAGGGCGTGCCCTCCGCGAACGGGGAGCACGCCCTGTCGGCTGGGGACCCGCCGGAGCGGTCCTTATGCGAGTCCGGCGACGAGTTCGGCCACGGGACGCCGCCGGCCGGTGAAGAACGGCACCTCCTCGCGGACGTGCATGCGCGCCTCGGAGCCCCGCAGGTGCCGCATCAGGTCCACGATCCGGTGCAGTTCGTCCGCCTCGAAGGCGAGCAGCCACTCGTAGTCGCCGAGCGAGAAGGACGCCACGGTGTTCGCCCGCACATCCGGGTAGCCGCGGGCCATCCTGCCGTGGTCGGCGAGCATGCGGCGCCGGTCCTCGTCGGGCAGCAGGTACCAGTCGTAGGAGCGCACGAACGGGTAGACGCTGACGTACGCCCGTGCCTCCTCCTCGGCGAGGAACGCCGGGATGTGCGACTTGTTGAACTCCGCCGGCCGGTGCAGCGCCATGTTCGACCACACCGGGACGAGCGCGCGGCCCAGCCGAGTGCGGCGGAAGAGGTTGTACGCGTCCTGCAGCGCGTCCGAGGTCTCCGCGTGCCACCAGATCATCAGATCGGCGTCGGCCCGCAGGCCCGACAGGTCGTACGTGCCGCGCACGACGACGTCCTTCGCGGCGAGCTGCGCGAACAGCTCCTCCACTTCGTCGGCGTACCCCGTGCGGTCGGCCGGCAGGACGTCCTTGAGCCGGAAGACGGACCAGAGGGTGTAGCGGATGACCTCGTTGAGGTCCTTGGCCTTCTTGCCTGCGTGGGGTGCCTTCGCGGGTGCGGCGGCAGCCGCTTCGGCGGCGTCCGGGGCGCGATCGGCGGTCGAGTCGCTCATGCGGTTATTCTCCCGCATCGTCCGCGCCGCCCTGCGGCAGGGTGGCCAGCAGGGCCGCGGCCGCCTTGCGGGCGCCGCCGATGCAGGCCGGGATGCCCACGCCGTCGTACAGGGCGCCGCACAGGGCGAGTCCGGGCAGCTTCGCGGCCTGCTCGCGGATCCGCCGCACCCGGTCCGGGTGTCCCACCGCGTACTGCGGCAGGCCCGCCTCCCAGCGGGTCACCCGGGCCGCGACCGGCGCCGCCCGCAGGCCCACCGCCTCGCCCAGGTCCTCCCGGGACAGCCGCACCAGGTCGGTGTCGTCCCACGCCAGCTCGGCGGTGTCGCCGTGCCGCCCGATCGAGGTGCGCAGCACGAAGGTGTCGCCGCCCGCCTCGTCCAGCCAGCCCCACTTGCGGCTGGCGAACGTCGACGCCTTGATCGTACGGCCGTCCACCGGTGGCACCAAAAAGCCGCTGCTCTGCGGGAGTTGGAGCACATCGGTACGGCGGAAGGCCATCGTGACCAGGGCCATGCCTGCGTATTCCACGGCCGACAGCTCCGCCGCCGCGGCGGGTGACTCGGCGGCCAGCAGCCGGGCCGCGGCCGGCGCGGGCACCGCTAGCACCACCGCGTCGGCGGTCAGCTCGCGCCCCTCCAGGGCGATCCGCCAGCCGTGCGCGCCGGTCCTGCGCAGGCCGCGCACGCGCGCTCCGGTCTCGATCACGGCGCCGGCCGCCCGGCACGCGTCGGCGACCGCGAGCGGCAGGCGCCCGACCCCGCCACGGATGCCGTTGAAGACCGGTTCGCCGGCACCGCCCTGCGCCGCCTTGCGCTGGATCTCGCGGGCCGCCTCGATCAGGGAGCGGCCCTCGTGGGCGGCCGCCCACAGCTGCGGCACCGTGGCGCGCAGCGACAGCTCGTAGGCGTTGCCCGCGTACACCCCGCCGAGCAGCGGATCGACCAGGCGGTCCACCACTTCGTGGCCGAGCCGCGCGGCGACATAGGTGCCCACGGCGACGTCCTCGCCGACCTCGGTGCGGGGCAGCACATGGTCCAGCGGCAGCCGGGCGAGCCCCGCCGCCGACAGCACGCCGGAGGCCGCGAGCGGGGCCAGGTCGCCGGGAACGCCCATGACGTGGCCCTTGGGCATGGGGCGCAGCCGCCCCCGCGTCCACAGCGTGGCGCCCAGCACGGCGGGCGGCTCCAGGTCCTCCCCCAGCCCGACCTCGCGGGCCAGTTGCACCGCCTCCGGCCGCCGCGCCAGAAGCGACTCGGCTCCCAGATCGACCGGCACCCCGGCGATCTCGTCGGCGTGGAGCGTCCCGCCGAGCCGGTCGCCGGCCTCCAGCACGGTCACCCGCGCCCCGCCGTGCACCAGCTCGTACGCCGCGGCGAGCCCCGCGATCCCGCCGCCCACGACCACCACATGTCCCGCGGCCGGGCCCCCGTCGCCACGGCCGTCCTGCGCCTGCCTCATCCCCCCACTGTCGCAGACGCCGTTCCGCCTCCCGAACGTGACCCCATCGAAATCGCCCCCTCGAAACCCGCCCCCTGCCCGCCGCGTCCAACCCGCGATCGTGCTCCAACAACCGCTGAGCCAGGGGGGATCGACATGAGGATCACCGCAGTCACGAGAGCGCGCCGGGCGCGGGCACGGGGAGCGCTGGTGGGCGGGGTGGTGGCCGTGCTGGTGGGGGCGGCCGCCGTCGCGGGGTGCAGTTCGTCGGGCGGGAGCACCAGCGACTCCGCCAAGGCGGGCGGGCCGGCCGTCGCCCGTGTCACGCAGGCGCCGAGCGGGGCCGGCGGGGACACGGCGGGGCCCACGGCGTCGGCCGGGACCACGAGCGCGGCCAAGGTGCAGGCGAGCTACCTGGAACGGAGCGCGGTGCTGAGCGTGCAGACACCGCACGTGACCGAGCAGCTGGGCAAGGCCAGGGCATACGTGGAGGCGGCCGGCGGGTACGCGGGCGACGAGAACACGCAGGTCGACGCGCACGGCCACGCGAGTTCGTCGATCCAGCTGAAGGTGCCGACCGCCCGCTACGACGACCTGCTCACGCGCCTGTCGGGCCTGGGCACCCTGCTCGACCGCCAGGTGAAGGTAGCGGACGTCACCGGTCAGGTCGTGGACGTCGCCAGCCGGATCAGCTCCCAGCAGGCGAGTGTCGCGCGGGTGCGCGCCCTCATGGACCGGGCGGCGAGCCTGCACGACGTCGTCACGCTGGAGGGCGAGCTGAGTACGCGCGAGGCGTCGCTGGAGTCCCTTGAGGCCCAGCGGGATTCGCTCCGCTCGCGGACCGACCTCGCGACCATCACGCTGCGGCTCTCCGAACCGCCGGTCGCTCCCGCGCCCACCCGGCACCACGCGCGGCGCGGCTTCTGGGGCGCGGTGGGCCACGCGTTCGCCTCCGGCTGGCACGGCTTCTACGTCACCCTGCGGGGCATCTTCGTCGGCGTCTCGGCGGCAGCGCCGTTTCTCGCGGTGGCCGCCGTGCCGGCCGTCCTGGGGTACCGAATCCGTCGCCGCCGCGCCTAACGGCTCCCCGCCGCTCGGGTTCCCTTACGGCGCACTCGGGTTCCCTTGCGGTGCCGGGTTCCGCCCGGCGGTGGGTTGCGCGCGCCGCTCCTCCCCCGGAGCTTCGCCTGGGGGCACCCCCAGCGCCCCTGGGTCGTACAACCTCGCCCTGCGCGCAAAGGGCAAGCGTTATAGGGGCGCTGGGGGCACCTCCCAGGCGAAGCTCCGGGGGAGGAACTGCGCGACCAGCCAGGACAGCGCGGCAGTCGGCAACGGCGGGGAACCCAACGGCGAAAAGCCGCCCCGCGGAAAAAGCTACGCGCCGTGGACGTAGTCGACGAGGCGGGTGAGGGTGTCGGGGTCGGTGGTGGGGAGGACGCCGTGGCCGAGGTTGAAGATGTGCCCCGTCCCGGAAGCCGCGGCAGCGGCCAGCACCTCGTCGGCCTTCGCCTCGACCGCCGCGGTGGGGGCGAAGAGGACGGAGGGGTCGAGGTTGCCCTGGAGTGCCTTGCCGGGGCCCACCCGGCGGGCCGCCTCGTCCAGGGGGACCCGCCAGTCGACGCCCACGACGTCCGCCCCGGCCTCGCCCATGAGGCCGAGCAGTTCGCCGGTGCCCACCCCGAAGTGGATCCGCGGCACGCCGTAGCCGGCGACGGCGTCGAAGACCTTGGCGGAGGCCGGCATCACATGGGTGCGGTAGTCCGCGGGGGCGAGCGCGCCCACCCAGGAGTCGAAGAGCTGCACGGCGCTCGCGCCCGCCTCGATCTGCACCTTCAGGAAGGTGATCGTGATGTCGGCGAGCCGGTCCAGCAGGTCGCGCCACAGCTCGGGCTCGCCGTACATCATCGCCTTGGTGCGCTCGTGGTTGCGCGAGGGGCCGCCCTCCACGAGGTAGCTCGCCAGTGTGAAGGGCGCCCCGGCGAAGCCGATCAGCGGGGTCGCGCCCAGCTGTCCGGTGAGCAGCCCGACCGCCTCGGTGACGTACGGGACGTCGTCGGGCTCCAGCGGCCGCAGCCGGTCGAGGTCGGCGCGGGTGCGGATCGGGTCGGCCACGACGGGGCCGACGCCCGGCTTGATGTCCAGGTCCAGGCCGATCGCCTTCAGCGGCACCACGATGTCGCTGAAGTAGATCGCGGCGTCCACCCCGTGCCGCCGCACCGGCTGCATCGTGATCTCGGCGATGAGTTCCGGCCGGGTGCAGGACTCCAGCATCGGGATGCCCTCGCGCACCTTGAGGTACTCCGGGAGCGACCGGCCGGCCTGGCGCATGAACCACACCGGGGTGTGCGGCACGGGCTCGCGCCGGCAGGCGCGGATGAACGGGGAAGCAGCGGTCTGCTGGTGCGCACTCACACCCCGAATCCTCCCACGCCCGCGGCCGCCGTCCGCACGCACGGGAGGTGCCCCGGCCGAACACCCTCGGGAAGCCGCCAATTACTGCCGGCCACGGGTGTTGATGCGCGCCAAGCACACCGGGGCGGCCTACTCTTCCGGGCATGGCAGCGGTTCACGAGCACTCGGCCGACGAGGCTCCCTTCTCCTTCCGGCGCGCGGTGGACGGCCTGCGTGCCGCCCGGGTGCGCGCCGAGGTGCGCATCGAGGAGGCGGCGGCGCCGCGGCGGCTCGCCGCGTACGCGTACGCGCTGGAGGCCACGGTGCTCGCCGACGGCGAGGAACTGGCCGACGGGCGGCTGGTGCTGCTGCACGAGCCCGAGGGCCACGACGCGTGGCACGGGGAGTTCCGCGTGGTCACCCTGACCCGGGCGGAGCTGGAGCCGGAGATGGCCGGGGACCCGTTGCTGCCCGAGGTGAGCTGGTCCTGGCTGACGGGCGCACTGGCCGCGCACGGCGCCGGGTACCACGACCCGAGCGGCACCGTCTCCCGGGCGTCCTCGCACCACTTCGGCGCCCTGGCCGACCGCCGGGACGACACGCAGATCGAGATCCGGGCGTCCTGGACGCCGAGCGAGCGGCCCGGCGGCGCGGGCCCGGACACCGCCGCGCACCTGGCGGCCTTCTGCGACCTGCTCTGCGCGTGCGCGGGCCTGCCGCCGTCCGAGGGACCCGAGCCGGGTGCCCGCGGCATCACCGGCGTCCTGCCCCTCCCCAAGCGCCGCAGCTGACCGATCGCCGGCCCGGCAGGGCCAGGCACCGATACCTGCCCCGGCACTTGCTCCGGCACTGCCCGCCAACAGTCCGCGCGACCCTCCACCACACCCGTACGAGGCCCCCACGCCGCCGCCACACGGCCGCGTCCCCGGGCCTCGCCGCGCTCTCCGCGCCCCCGGGGGCGCTCCCCCGGGCACCTGCGCGAGCCCCCGTACGCCCCCGTGCACCCATCGAGGCGCACCCTGCCGGACACCACTGCCCGATGTGCCGGAATTGGTTCGCAACAAATCGTGATCTTTCCCTAAAGCCGGGAGCTCATGCTGCCGAAGGACACTGTGACCGTTTCACTCCCCTTTGCCACAGGAGGCCCGGTGTCCGTTCTTCTCGAGCAGCCCACGAGCCTGGTCGCCTACCGTCCCAGCAAGCCGACGGCCATGGTCGTCGTCGCCGACCCGCGCGTCCGCTCCACTGTCACCCGACACCTGTGGGCGCTCGGAGTCCGGGACGTGATCGAGGCGTCCTCCATCGCCGAGGCCCGGCCCCGGGTCGGCAACCCCCGCGACATCTGCGTGGCCGACGTCCACCTGCCCGACGGGTCCGGCCTGACACTGCTCGCCGAGACCCGCGCGGCCGGCTGGCCGAACGGCCTGGCGCTGTCCGCCGCCGACGACATCGGCGCGGTGCGCAACGCGCTGGCCGGCGGTGTCAAGGGCTACGTCGTCACCGGCACCCGCAACACCGCGGGCGCGCTGGCCGGCCGCCCCGGGCTCGCCCCGCTCGGCGCCACCGCGGCCCGCCTGCAGCGCCGCCCGCCGGGCGTGCCCGGCCACCCGGGCGGCTACCGGGAGCTGTCGGGCCGCGAGGTCGAGGTGCTGCGGCTGGTCGCGGAGGGCCAGTCGAACAAGGCGATCGGCGTCTCGATGGGCCTGTCCGCCCTCACCGTGAAGTCCCACCTGGCCCGGATCGCCCGCAAGCTGGGCACCGGGGACCGCGCCGGGATGGTCGCGGTGGCGCTGCGCACCGGCATCATCCACTGACCGCTCGCCCCCTCCCGGCCCGCCGGCGGAACGTTCCGGCGGCGGGCGGCACGGCAGGCGCTGCGACGAGCGGCACCCAGGCACGTAGTACAGGCTGCGCTCGAGCAGCACGACAGGCAGGACGACGAACGGCGCGGCGGGTCGTACGACGGATGGCGCGGCAGGCGGTGCGGCACCCGGCGGACCCGCCGCCGCGCGGTTGGATCTTCACAGCATGGTCACACGGACCCACCGGAGCGGCTCCGCACGGCTACCCTTGACAGGTGACCGACGCCAGAGAGACCGCAACCCCCGCACCATCGGCGCCGGTCCCGCTGCTGGACCCGCGCGAGGGAATCCCGCCGGTGACCGCCGGCCCGCAGGCTCTCGCGGACGTCGTGGCCGCCTTCGCCGCAGGGAGCGGACCGGTCGCCGTCGATGCCGAGCGCGCCTCCGGCTACCGGTACGGCCAGCGGGCCTATCTGGTCCAGCTGCGCCGGGCCGGGGCGGGGACCGCGCTCATCGACCCGATCGCGTGCCCGGACCTGTCCGCCCTCGGAGAGGCGCTGGCGGACACCGAGTGGGTGCTGCACGCGGCCACCCAGGACCTGCCCTGTCTGTTCGAGCTGGGCATGCGCCCCACGTCGCTCTTCGACACCGAGCTGGCCGGACGGCTGGCCGGCTTCGCCCGGGTGGGCCTGGGCGCGATGGTGGAGAACGTCCTCGGCTTCGTCCTGGAGAAGGGCCACTCCGCCGTGGACTGGTCCACCCGCCCGCTGCCCGAGCCCTGGCTGCGCTACGCGGCCCTGGACGTCGAGCTGCTGGTGGACCTGCGCGACGCCCTGGAGGCGGAGCTGCGCGAGCAGGGCAAGCTGGAGTGGGCGCTGCAGGAGTTCGCCGCGATCGCGGCCGCCCCGCCGCCGGCGCCCCGGGTGGACCCCTGGCGGCGCACATCGGGCCTGCACAAGGTGCGGCGGCGCCGGCAGATCGGCATCGTGCGCGAGCTGTGGCTGGCCCGGGACCAGGCGGCCCGGGAGCGGGACGTCTCGCCGGGCCGGGTGCTCACCGACGCGGCGATCGTCACCGCCGCCCTGGAGTCGCCGCCGAACGTGCACGCGCTCGCCGCGCTGCCCGGCTTCGGCCACCGGATGGGGCGCCGCCAGCTGGAGCTGTGGCAGGCGGCGATCGACCGGGCCCGGGCGCTGCCCGAGCGGGAGCTGCCGCAGCCGGCGGCCGCGTACACCGGCCCGCCCCCGCCGCGCGCATGGGCGGACAAGGACCCGGCGGCCGCGGCCCGGCTGTCGGCGGCCCGCGCGGCGGTCTCGGCGCTCGCCGAGGAGCTGAACCTGCCGCAGGAGAACCTGATCACGCCGGACACGGTGCGCCGGATCTGCTGGGCGCCGCCCACCGACCCGAACCCGGAGGTGGTGGCCTCCACCCTGACCTCGCTGGGGGCGCGCCCCTGGCAGGTCGCGCTGGTCGCGCCGCTGATGACGACCGCGCTGCGGGCCCGCCCCGCCACCTCGGAGTAACCGCGGGTAACTTGGGACCCGCGGGCCCGCGATGTGACCTCCGCCGCTTCACCGGACGGAGGTGTGCACATCGGTTACCCGCGAGTAGCATGACCGTGGAAGCGACACCACCGGTCCACGTACACGTACATAAAGGGGAGCGCCATGCCTCGTACCGCGAGGGACGTCGTCTTCGTCGACGGCGTCCGCACACCGTTCGGCAAGGCCGGCCCGAAGGGCATCTACCACGAGACCCGCGCGGACGACCTGGTGATCAAGTGCATCCGGGAGCTGCTGCGCCGCAACCCCGGCCTGGACCCCGCCCGGATCGACGAGGTGGCCGTGGCGGCCACCACCCAGATCGGCGACCAGGGCCTGACCCTCGGCCGCACGGCGGCGATCCTGTCCGGGCTGCCCACGACCGTGCCCGGCTACTCGATCGACCGCATGTGCGCCGGCGCGATGACCGCGGTGACCACCACCGCGGGCGGCATCGCCTTCGGCGCCTACGACGTGGCGCTGGCCGGCGGTGTGGAGCACATGGGCCGGCACCCGATGGGCGAGGGCGTGGACCCCAACCCGCGGTTCGTCTCGGAGAAGCTCGTGGACGAGTCCGCGATGTTCATGGGCATGACCGCGGAGAACCTGCACGACCGCTTCCCGCAGCTGACCAAGGCGCGCGCCGACGAGTACGCGGTGCGCAGCCAGGAGAAGGCCGCCAAGGCGTACGCGAACGGCAAGATCCAGCAGGACCTGGTGCCCGTCGCGATCCGCCGCACCTCCCCCGAGGGCGGGGAGACCGGCTGGGGCCTGGCCACCGCCGACGAGCCGATGCGCCCGGGCACCACCCTGGAGCAGCTGGCCGGGCTGAAGACCCCCTTCCGCCCGCACGGCCGGGTGACCGCGGGCAACGCCGCCGGTCTCAACGACGGCGCCACCGCCTCCCTGATCGCCGCCGAGGACACCGCCCGTGAGCTGGGCCTGCCGGTGAAGATGCGGCTGGTCTCCTACGCCTTCGCCGGTGTGGAGCCCGAGGTGATGGGCATCGGCCCGATCCCGGCCACCGAGAAGGCGCTCGCCCGGGCCGGCCTGACGATCGACGACATCGGCCTGATCGAGGTCAACGAGGCGTTCGCCGTCCAGGTCCTGTCGCTGCTCGACCACTACGGCATCGCCGACGACGACCCGCGGGTCAACCAGTACGGCGGCGCCATCGCCTTCGGCCACCCGCTGGCCTCCTCCGGCGTGCGGCTGATGACGCAGCTGGCCCGGCAGTTCGAGGACCAGCCGGACGTGCGCTACGGCATCACCACCATGTGCGTCGGCTTCGGCATGGGCGGCACGGTCATCTGGGAGAACCCGAACTTCGACGGGAGCGGCAAGTGAGCGAGACCACCGAGCTGCTGCGGCACGCCGCCGAGCTCTTCCCCGGCGAGGTCGTCACCCAGGCCCAGGTGCGCCACCTGGAGCTGCCCGGCGCCGGCCGCTTCGCGCTCATCACCCTGGACAACGGCTTCGACCACACCAAGCCGACCACCTTCGGCCCGCAGTCGCTGGCGAACCTCAACGAGGCGATCGACCAGGTCGAGAAGGAGGCCGCCGACGGCGAGATCGTCGGCGTGGGCATCACCGGCAAGCCGTTCATCTTCGCGGTGGGCGCCGACCTCAAGGGCGTCGAGCTGCTGGCCCGCCACGAGGACGCGCTGGCCATCGGCCGCGGCGGCCACGAGGTGTTCAAGCGGCTGCAGCAACTGGCCGTGCCGACCTTCGCGTACTACAACGGCGCGGCCATGGGCGGCGGCGTCGAGATCGGCCTGCATTGCACCTACCGCACCGTCTCCGCCTCGATCGCGGCGTTCTCGCTGCCCGAGGTCTTCCTCGGCCTGGTGCCCGGGTGGGGCGGCTGCACGCTGCTGCCGAACCTGATCGGCGCCGGCCACGCGGTCACCGTCATCGTGGAGAACTCGCTCAACCAGAACCGCCAGCTCAAGGGCGCGCAGGTGCATGAACTCGGCATCGCCGACGCGCTGTTCGAGGCCGCGGACTTCCTGGAGCAGTCGCTCGCCTGGACGGCCTCGGTGCTCAAGGGCGAGATCGAGGTGATCCGCCCGGAGATCGACCGGGGCGAGGCGTGGGACCAGGCCGTCGAGTGGGGCCGCGCGGTCGCCGACAGCAAGGTGCACGGGGCGGCCCCGGCCGCCTACCGGGCGCTGGACATCATCGCCGAGGCGAAGAACGGCGACCTGCGCCGGGGCTTCGCCGCCGAGGACACCGCGCTGGCCGACCTCATCATGGGCGGCGAGCTGCGAGCCGGCATCTACGCCTTCAACCTGGTGCAGAAGCGCGGCAAGCGCCCGGCCGGCGCGCCCGACAAGGCGCTGGCCCGCCCGGTGACCAAGGTCGGCGTGGTGGGCGCGGGGCTGATGGCCTCGCAGCTGGCGCTGCTGTTCGCCCGCCGCCTGGAGGTGCCGGTGGTGCTCACCGACATCGACCAGGAGCGCATCGACAAGGGCGTCGGCTACGTCCACACCGAGGTCGACAAGCTGCTCGCCAAGGGCCGCATCGGCCAGGACAAGGCGAACCGGCTCAAGGCCCTGGTCACCGGCCACCTGGACAAGGCGGCCGCGTTCGGCGACGCGGACTTCGTGATCGAGGCGGTCTTCGAGGAACTGGGCGTCAAGCAGAAGGTCTTCGCCGAACTGGAGGCGGTGGTGCGGCCGGACGCGATCCTGGCCACCAACACCTCCTCGCTGTCGGTCTCGGAGATGGCCGCGCGCCTGGAGCACCCCGAGCGGGTGGTCGGCTTCCACTTCTTCAACCCGGTCGCGGTGCTGCCGCTGCTGGAGATCGTCCGCGGCTCGGCCACCGACGACGCCTCGCTCGCCACGGCGTTCGCGGTCGCCAAGAAGCTGAAGAAGACCGCGGTGCTGGTCAAGGACGCCCCCGCGTTCGTGGTCAACCGCATCCTGACCCGGTTCATGGGCGAGATCCAGAACGTCATCGACGAAGGCACGCCGATCGCCGTGGCGGAGAAGGCGGTCGAGCCGCTGGGCCTGCCGATGTCGCCGCTGGTCCTGCTGGAGCTGGTCGGCCCCGCGATCGGCCTGCACGTCTCGCAGACGCTGCACGACGCCTTCCCGGACCGCTTCACCGTCTCGGAGAACCTCGCGGCGGTCGTCAAGGCCGGCAAGCGCGGCTTCTTCGTCTACGACTCCGGGACGCCGCAGCTGGACCCGGAGGTCGCCGCGCTGCTCAAGCAGGGCGACAAGGTGCTCACCGAGGAGCAGGTCCGCGAGCGGGTGCTGGACGCGGTGGCGCAGGAGATCGGCCTGATGCTGGACGAGCACGTGGTGGCCGAGGCGCAGGACATCGACCTGTGCCTGATCACCGGTGCCGGCTGGCCGTTCCACCTCGGCGGCATCACCCCGTACCTGGACCGCGAGGGCGTCTCGGCCCGGGTGAACGGCAAGCCGTTCCTCGCGCCCGGCGTGGCGAGCGTGCCCGCCTGACGGGACCGGCCGGAACGCGGCACAGGGCGAAACAGCGAAAACGGTGAAGGGGCCCGGCGGACTGCCGGGCCCCTTCACCGCTGTTCCCCGGACCCCCGTGCGGGAGGCCGTAGTTGCTCAGCTCAGCGTCGGCGACGCGGTCGGGGTGGCCTGGATCGCGATCACGCGCTTGGCCTCCTTCTGGACCATCGTGCGCAGCTTGGCCGGGGTGAGCGAGGTGCGCACGTCCTTGACGACCTTGCCGTTGACCTCCACCGCCGGCACACCGTCGAGCCCCGCGGCCTTGTAGCTCGCCTGGGCCTTGCGCACCCAGCCGATGTGGTCGCCCTGCTCGATGCACGGCTCGAAGTTGGCCATCTTGATCTTGCCCGCCTTGACGGCGAAGTGCTTGATCAGCTTCTCGCCGGCCAGGGCGTCGCTCTTCGGGTCCGGCTGGTGGTCCCAGATCTCCTGCACGAACTGGGTGAAGCGGCTCTGGTCCTGGGCGCAGGCGGCCGCGTTGGCCGCGTACTCCGAGGCGCTGCCGCCGTACGTCCTGTCGCTCGCGGTCACCAGCTGGTAGTGCAACTGCACCTGACCGGTCGTCAGCAGCTGGCGGAAGGTGTCCGCGTACTCGTCGGCGAACGCCTTGGAGTCGGGGCTGCGCAGGTCCTCGAAGACGGTGATGGTGACCGGGACCGAGGGCTTCACCGCGACCTGGAGGTTCGGCCCGGAGGAGGCGGTCGGGCTGGGCGAGGCGGTGTCCTCCGGGCCGGTGGGCACCACGGCGGCGCCGACGGCGCCGGTGGGGGCGCTGACCTTCTTGTCCTTGTTGGAGCGCACATGGGCGCCGATGAGCGCCGAGCCGCCGAAGACCACGACCAGGGTCATCGCGCCGACCGCGTAGGGCCGCAGCCTGGCCACTATGCCCTTGCGCTTCTTCTGCCCCGGCAACGCAGTGCCGCCGGGGTTGTCGGGTCCCTTGGACTCCGCCATGACTATGCCACCTCGATCGTCCCGCACCAGCTCTCGCGCATTTCTACCACCGGTCACGCCCGCCCCGGAAAACGGGGCCGGGACGGCGCGGAGCCGTCCTGCGCGCCGCCGCCGCGGGCCAGCAGGCTGTGGCTGCGGCCGTAGCCGAAGTAGACCGCGAAGCCGACCGCCATCCACCCGGCGAACCGCAGCCAGGTCTCCACACTGAGGTTGATCATCAGCCACAGCGAGGCGCACACCGACAGCACGGGCAGCACCGGCACCCAGGGCGCCCGGAACGCGCGGTGCAGGTCGGGGCGGGTGTGCCGGAGCACGATCACGCCGATCGCCACGACGACGAAGGCGAACAGCGTGCCGATGTTCACCATCTCCTCCAGCTCCCCCACGCTGAAGAAGCCGGCGATCAGCGCCACCACCCCGCCCAGCAGCAGTGTGGTGCGGTAGGGGGTGCCGAACTTCGGGTGCACCTTGGAGAAGGCGCGCGGCAGCAGCCCGTCGCGGCTCATCGCGAAGAACACCCGGGTCTGGCCGAGCAGCAGGATCATCACCACGGAGGTCAGGCCCACGGCCGCGCCGAAGCTGATCAGCCCGGACCAGAAGGGCGCCCCGACGGACTTGAAGGCGGTCGCCAGGGGCGCGTCGGTGTCCAGCCGGCTGTACTTCTGCATGCCGGTCACGACGAGCGAGACGGCCACGTACAGGGCCGTGCAGACCGCGAGGGAGCCGAAGATGCCGCGCGGCAGGTCCCGCTGCGGGTTGCGGGTCTCCTCGGCGGCGGTGGCCACGATGTCGAAGCCGATGAAGGCGAAGAAGACCACCGCGGCCGCCGAGAAGATGCCCATCACGCCGAAGGACGAGGGCGTGAAGCCGAACATGATCTGCACCAGGGGCGCGTGCAGGTCGGAGCCGCTGCCGGTGTTCGGCCGGGAGGGCGGCAGGAACGGGTGGTAGTTGCTGCCGGTGATGAAGAACAGGCCGGCGAAGATGACCACGAGGACGACGGTGACCTTGACCGCCACGACCACGCCGGTCACCCGCGCCGACAGCTTCATGCCGGCCATCACGATGCCGGTGAGCACCAGCACGAGCCCTGCCGCCAGGATGTCGAAGCCGAACCTGCCGCTCTTGTGGCTGAGCGCGTCCGGCACGCCGATCCCGGCGTTCCCCATCAGGTTGGCCACGTACCCGGACCAGCCGCCGGAGACCACGCCGGCGCCCAGCGCCAGCTCCAGGATCAGGTCCCAGCCGATGATCCAGGCGGGCAGCTCGCCGATGGAGGCGTAGCCGAAGGTGTAGGCGGAGCCGGCCACCGGCACGGTGGAGGCGAACTCGGCGTAGCACAGCGCGGCCAGGCCGCAGACGACGGCCGAGGCGACGAAGGCCAGGGCGGTGGCGGGCCCGGCGTACTGCTTGGCGACCGACCCGGTGACCACGAAGATGCCGGTGCCGACGATCACGCCGACCCCGTAGACCACCAGGTCCAGGGCGGACAGCGACTTGCGCAGGCCGTGCTCGGGGTCCTCGGTGTCGGCGACGGACTGCTCGATCGACTTGGTCCTGAACACCCCCCGTGGGGTGGCCTTCGGGCTCTCGCGCATGTCGGTGTCCAACGCCCGCACCTCCTGGTGGCAGCGCCGCCGGGCGGTCCGGACGGCCCTGGTTACTCCACTCCGGGGTCTCGCCTCACCCGGAAAGGCGCGCCCATGCGTACGCCGAAGGGCCGGGCGGTCCACCCCTGGGGGTGAACCGCCCGGCCCCTGCCGCGTGTGCGCCTTGCCGCGGGGCCCGCGGGCCCGGGTACGCCCGGCGACCGCGCGGGCGCTGCCTGCGGCTGCCGTGGCCCGCGACGGCGCTACTCCTGGCTGACGCCCTCGGCCTCGTCGGCGAAGCGGCCGCCGAGGACCGCGACGACACCGGTGACCTGGCGGGCGATGTCGGGGGCGGTCAGGCCGATCGCGGCCATCACGTCCTTCCGGGAGCCGTGCGCGAGGAACTGCTGCGGAATGCCGAAGTCGCGCAGGGGGACGTCCACCTCGGCGTCGCGCAGCGCCTGCGCGACGGTGGCGCCCACGCCGCCGACCCGCCCGTTGTCCTCCACGGTGACGACGACGCGGTGCCGGGCCGCCAGCGGCGGCAGCTCCGGGTCCACCGGGGTCACCCAGCGCGGGTCCACCACGGTGGAGGTGATGCCCTGGGCGTCGAGCAGGGCGGCGATCTCCAGGCACATCGGGGCCAGCGCGCCCACCGAGACCAGCAGCACGTCGGGCCGCTCCGGGGCGCCCTCGGGGGCCCGCAGCACGTCCATGCCGCCGATCCGGCCGACCGCGGGCACCGCGGGGCCCACCGCGCCCTTGGAGTAGCGCACCACGGTGGGGGCGTCGTCCACCGCGACGGCCTCGCGTAGCTGCGCGCGCACCTGGTCGGCGTCGCGCGGGGCGGCGATCCGGATGCCGGGGACGACCTGGAGGATCGACATGTCCCACATGCCGTTGTGCGAGGCGCCGTCGCTGCCGGTGACGCCGGCCCGGTCCAGGACGAAGGTGACACCGCACTTGTGCAGGGCGACGTCCATCAGCACCTGGTCGAAGGCCCGGTTGAGGAAGGTGGCGTAGACGGCGACGACCGGGTGCAGCCCGCCGGTGGCCAGGCCCGCGGCGGAGACGGCGGCGTGCTGCTCGGCGATGCCGACGTCGTACACGCGCTCCGGGAACGCCTTGGCGAACTTCGTCAGGCCCACCGGGTGCAGCATGGCGGCGGTGATGGCGACGATGTCCTCGCGCTCGCGGCCCAGTTGCAGCATCTCGTCGCCGAAGACGGAGGTCCAGTCGGGACCGCCGGCCGACAGCGGCAGGCCGGTGTCGGGGTGGATGGGCGCGATGCCGTGGAAACGGTCGATCTCGTCCTGCTCGGCGGGGCTGTAGCCGCGGCCCTTCTCGGTGATGCAGTGCACGATCACCGGGCCATTGAAGCGCTTGGCGCGCTGCAGGGCGGACTCCACGGCCTCGATGTCGTGGCCGTCGATCGGGCCGACGTACTTCAGTCCCAGGTCCTCGAACATCCCCTGCGGGGTGATGAAGTCCTTCAGGCCCTTCTTGGCGCCGTGCAGCGTCTCGTAGAGCGGGCGGCCGATCAGCGGGGTGCGCTCCAGGACCTCGCGGGTGCGGGCGAGGAACTGCTCGTAGCCGTCGGTGGTGCGCAGGGTGGCCAGGTGGTTGGCGAGGCCGCCGATCGTCGGCGAGTACGACCACTCGTTGTCGTTGACCACGATGACCAGCGGGCGGTCCTTGGCGGCCGCGATGTTGTTCAGCGCCTCCCAGGCCATGCCGCCGGTCAGGGCGCCGTCGCCGATGACGGCCACCACGTGGTCGCCGCGGCCGCGCAGCTGGTTGGCCTTGGCCAGGCCGTCGGCCCAGCCGAGCACGGTGGAGGCGTGGCTGTTCTCGATGACGTCGTGCTCGGACTCCGCCCGCGAGGGGTAGCCGGACAGGCCGCCGGTGCTCTTCAGCTTCGCGAAGTCCTGACGGCCGGTGAGCAGCTTGTGCACGTAGGACTGGTGGCCGGTGTCCCACAGGATGCGGTCGGCCGGCGAGTGGAACACCCGGTGCAGCGCGATCGTCAGCTCCACCACGCCCAGGTTCGGCCCCAGGTGCCCGCCGGTCTTGGAGACCGCGTCCACGAGGAACGCGCGGATCTCGGCGGCGAGTTCCACCAGTTGCTGCGGGCCGAGCCGGTCCAGGTCGCGGGGTCCGTTGATACGGGTCAGCGCTGCCACCCGTGCCTCCTCTTCCTGGTTCTTGCCGTGCTGTGCCTGAGCTGTGCCGGCGCCGCTCTCGTACCGCCCCCCGTGCCTTTCCCGTGGGGCGGGGCCCGGTCGTCCGCGCGCGGCGCGGCCTGACGGGCCCCAGCGAGTCTAGTGTTCCCCTCCGCGGCGGCACGGCAGGGCCCCCTGAACTCAGCTGAACCCGACGGAAACGACCGAACACGGCTGAACACAGCCGAACACGGCGGAACCCCGGCTAACACCCCGAAATGCGGCACGCCCGCCAGGCGCGCACCCGTAAGGTTCGGGGGCGCCTGGCGGGCGTGCCGCGAGACGGGGCCGTGACCGGAGGCTTTACGGCGCGGCCGGCCCGTGGGCCGGCCGCGCCACCCGGGGTCAGGCCCGGCCGGAGGTCCGCTGTGTGCGGCGGGACACCGAGTCGATGATCACCGCGGCCAGCAGGACCGCGCCGGTGATCATGTACTGGATCGAGGTGTCCATGTTGAGCAGGTCGAGACCGGTCTGGATGGACTGGATGACCAGGCCACCGATGAGGGCCGACCAGATGCTGCCGCGACCGCCGAAGAGGCTGGTGCCGCCGATGACCGCGGCGGCGATCGCCAGCATCAGCAGGTTGCCGCTGCCCGCCTGGCTGTTGGCGGTCTGGGTCTGGCCGGCGATGAACAGGCCGCCCAGGGCCGCGAAGCCGCCGGCGATGGCGAAGACGGCCATCTGGATGGCCGGCACGCTGATACCGGCACGGCGGGAGGCCTCGAGGCTGCCACCGAGCGCGAACACCTTGCGGCCGAAGGTGGTGCGGCGCACCACGAAGTCGCCGATGACCAGGACGACCAGGAACAGCACCAGGGCGTTGGGCACGCCGTTGGCGTTGTTCAGCAGGGCCGCGATCGCGTAGGAGACGATCGCCAGCAGCACCGTGCGCAGGATGATCTCGCTGGTCGGCCGGAACGGCACGCCGGCCTTGCGGCGCCGGGCCTGGTCGACCAGGGAGCCGATCAGCAGCACGGCGACGCCGACGGTGGCCAGGATGTAGGCGCCGGCGATGTCGGAGCCCATGAAGAAGGACGTCTGGTCCACCAGGTGGATCGGGCCCTTGTCGGCGATCGAGAGGCTGCCGGTCTTGCGCAGCAGCCACAGCATCAGGCCGTTCCAGCCGAGGAAGCCGGCCAGGGTGACGACGAACGCCGGCACGCCGACCTTCGCGAGGAAGAACCCGTGGAAGGCGCCGATCACCACACCGATCAGTACGGTCAGCAGGACCGCCAGCCACATGTTCATGCCGTGGGTGGTGGTGAACACCGCGAAGATGGCCGAGGCCAGACCGCTGACCGAGGCCACTGACAGGTCGATCTCACCGAGCAGCAGCACGAACACCAGGCCGATGGAGAGCATCCCGGTGCCGGCCAGGTAGTAGCCGACGTTGCTGATGTTGTTCGCGCTCAGGAACCGGTCGTTGGCGACCTGGAACACGATGAAGATGATGATCAGGGCGCCGATGACGGGCATCGAGCCCAGCTCGCCGCCCTTGACCCGGCGGACGAACTCCGTCCAGTAGCCGCGGAATCCCTGCTCGCGCACGAGCAGCCGCGGGTCCACCACGGGGATGGCGGCGGGCGGTGCGTCCACCGCCGTGCCTGCCTTGGTCGTGTCGACCGTGGTCTTGTCGCTGCTCACTTCGCCGCCTCCGGGTTGCGCGCGCGCCGACGGGTCACGGCGTTGTCCGTGGCACCGGTGATTGCCGCGATGATCTCTTCGTTCGTGGTGGTCTTCACCTCGAACGTGCCGTTGTTGCGGCCCAGCCGCAGCACGTGCACGTTGTCCGCGACGGCCATCACATCGGCCATGTTGTGGCTGATCAGGATGACCCCGAGGCCGCGCTCGCGCAGCCGCTCGACCAGGTCGAGGACCTGCGCGGTCTGCTCGACGCCGAGGGCCGCGGTGGGCTCGTCGAGGATGACCACCTTCGGCTCGCCGATGAGGGCGCGCGCGATGGCGACCACCTGGCGCTGGCCGCCGGAGAGGCTCGCGATCGGGATGCGGACGCTGGGAATGCGGATCGAGAGGGTGTCGAGCAGCTCGCGGGAGCGCTGCTCCATCGCGACCTCGTCGAGGCTGCCGAAACGCAGCAGCTCGCGGCCGAGGAACAGGTTGCCGACGACATCGAGGTTGTCGCAGAGCGCCAGGTCCTGGTAGACGGTGGCGACACCGAGGTGCTGGGCGTCCTGCGGGCGGTTGATGCTGACCTCCCTGCCCTCCCACTCGATGCTGCCCTCGTCGATCGGGTGGACCCCGGCGATCGTCTTGACCAGGGTGGACTTGCCGGCGCCGTTGTCGCCGACCAGGGCGACCACCTCTCCGGCATGGACCTCCAACTCGACATCGGTGAGGGCCTGGACCGCACCGAATCGCTTGGAGACTCCGCGCAACGCCAGCACGGGCGTAGCGGACACGTGAACCATCTCCTTCGCCGCCTGACCGGCGGGGATGCCGCGGTCCGGGGTGCTACCCGGCCGCGGAGGGTGTGCTCGTCACGAGCACGGGACTGACGTGATGTGAACCTGTACGTGATCCTGGGGGACCGCCGGACAGAACGGAACGGGGAAGGGGGTTGATTCCCCGTTCCCCTTGGCCGATCCGGTTCCTCCCGCTCGCCTCTGCCCGGCGCCCCGCCCCGGCAGCGGGGTGGTGATGGTGGGGCGGGACGCCGGACAGGCTTGTGGGAGGCGACGGCCGCGGGCGGCCCTTTGAGGGGCCGTCACCGGCCGGTGGATCGGAGCGCGGGTCAGCCGACGGTGATGCCGGCTGCCTTGCACGCGGCCACGAACTGCGCGGAGCACAGGTCCGAGATCTTGTACAGGCCGTCCTTGACCACGGTGGCGTTGATGTTGGCCTTCGTGACGGACGTGGCGGTGATCAGGTGGGCCGGGACATCCTGGCCGGAGCCGCTCTTGGAGGTGGTGTCCGTGATGGACTTCCAGTCCTTGCCCTCGAGCATGTCGACCGCGATCTCGGCGGTGGCGTCGGCCTCCGGCTTGTACGGCTTGTAGATCGTGGAGGTCTGGGTGCCCACCAGGATCCGCTGCAGGCCGGTCAGCTCGGCGTCCTGGCCGGTCAGCGGCGGGTTGATGCCGGCGCCCTTGAGGGCGGTGGCGATACCGCCGGCCATGGTGTCATTGGCGGAGTAGACGCCCGCGATGTTCTTCGCGCCGATCGAGGTGATGGCGGCGGACATCTTCTTGTTCGCCTCGGTGTCCTTCCACAGACCGGACTGCTCGTAGGCGATGTTCACCTTGCCGTCCAGGACCTTGTGGGCACCGGCCTTGAACTGCGCGGCGTTCGGGTCGCCCGGGTCACCGTCGATCATGACGATCTTGCTGGACGGGGTGGCCTTGGGGCCCATCGCGTTCAGCAGCGCCTGGCCCTGCAGCTCGCCGATCTTCTCGTTGTCGTACGAGACGTACGCGGAGACCGGGCCCTGGGCGAGGCGGTCGTACGCGATGACCTTGATGCCCTTCTTGACCGCGGCCTCGACGGAGGACTGGATGCCGACCGAGTCCTCGGGGTCGAGGATGAGCACCTTGACACCCTTGGTGATCATGGTGTTGACCTGCTGCGCCTGCTTGGAGGGGTCACCGGCGGCGTTGTCGTAGTTGATCTGGCAGTCGGAGCACAGCTCCTTGATCTTCTGCTCCATGAGCGGCTTGTCGAACTGGTTGTACCGGTTGGTCACCGTGTCCGGCAGGAGGATGCCGATGGACTTGTTGTCCTTGCTGGAGCTGCTGCCGCCCGCCTTGCCACACGCGGCCATGGTGAGCGCCATCGACACCGCTGCAGTGCCGATCACGATCCGACGCGTCATTGCGTTCATTGAGGTTGCCTCCCTGACAGGGCCGCAACACCGCGGCCGAGGTGCTCGTGAGTCAACTCCGGCTGACACGTGTCGTCAAGAAGTAAACACTTAACGAGATGGCAACGGCGCGTTTCGTTAGCAGTGTGAACGCTCCGTTATGCCGAGAATGCCGGAGTGTCCACGCCGGCGTTCCCGTCCAGCAGGGTGGAGTCTCCCATCTCGCTCAGCACCAGGGCCAGTGCCCCCAGCACCTCGGCCCGCGGGCCCAGCGCGCCGGGCATCACCGACAGCCGCTGGGCGGCGCTGGGGATGGCATAGCGCGAGACCGACTCACGGATCGGGCCGAGCACCAGCTCACCGGCCTCGGCCAGGTCCCCGCCGAGCACCACCCGGCTCGGGTTGAGCAGGTTGCACAGGCTCGCCACCCCCATCCCGATGTGCCGCCCGACGTCGCCGATCACCCGCCGGCAGCCCGGGTCGCCCTCGCGGCCGAGCTGCACCATGCGCGGTACGGTCAGCTGGTCGCCGTGGCTGCCGCGCAGCAGCTCCAGCACGTAGCGGGCGGCGGTGAAGGTCTCCAGGCAGCCGCGGTTGCCGCAGCGGCAGACCGGCCCGGACTCGTCGAGCGTGATGTGGCCGATCTCGCCGGCGGTGCCGCCCGGGCCGCGGTAGATCCGGCCGTCCACCACGAGCCCCGCGCCGACGCCGCTGGCCACCTTGATGTAGGCGAGGTCGCGCACCCCGCGGCCGCTGCCCCAGACCAGCTCGCCGAGCGCGCCGAGGTTCGCGTCGTTGTCCACCTGGACCGGGACGCCGAGCCGGTCGGTCAGCTCCTGGCGGGGGTTGATCCCGCTCCAGCCGGGGAGGATGGCGGTGGAGCCCAGCGTGCCGGACTCCATGTCGATCGGCCCGGGCACGCCCAGGCCCACCCCGAGCACCTTGTCCCGGCCGATGCCAGTGGACTCCACCAGCCGCGCCACCAGCTGCTCGGCCCGGTCGAAGCCCTCCGACGCGGAGGCGTCCACGTCGATCGGCTCGGACTGCTCGGCGAGCACCTGGTGGGCCAGGTTGCCGACGGCGACCCGCAGGTGGGAGTGGCCGAAGTCGACGCCGACCACGATCCCCGCGTCACCGGACAGCGCCACGCTGCGCGCCCGCCGACCCCCGGAGGAGGTCGGCGTGACCTGCACCGTGCCGTTGTCCCGCAGCTCGCGCACGATGTTGGACACCGTCGCGGCCGACAGGCCGGTCGTGCGCGCGATCTCCGCCTGGGTGAGCGAGCCGGCGAGCCGCACGGCGCGCACGACCCGCTCCAGGTTGGCCCGGTGCAGCGACGACTGCGATCCCGGAGTCTCCACGACATCCACTCCTGCCCGGCAGCCGGAGCCGTTCCGGCAGCCCGCACGGGACGGGGACCCGGCCGGTCATGGGCGCCGCATCGGTGATGCCTCGGTGGAGCATCGGCGCAGCCACACCCGTGAGACCCCGTCGTCTACAACATGTGAACTCTAAGTTGAGTGTTTGGGGTGATGTCCCGTCAAGGGGCAGAACCACACCTTTACGCTGGACACCCCTGTCACACGACCGGCGGCCCCGCATGCCTGCGGGGCCGCCGGACCAGCGTAAGACCGGGAGTGGACTATTTGACAGCGCCTGCCGTCAGGCCGGCCTGGACCTGCCGCTGGAAGATCACGTACACCGCGAGCACCGGGAGCATCGCGATCGACAGGCCGGCGAACAGGCCGGACCAGTCGCCCTGGTAGCCCTGCTGCACGGCGAGGTCGGCCAGACCCTGGGTGAGCACCCATTTGTCGGTGTTGCCCTGGTTGAGCACCAGGGGCAGCAGGTACTGGTTCCACTGGCCGAGGATGTTGAAGATCCCGATGCTGATGATGCCGGGCTTGGCCATCGGCACCATGATCTGGAAGAACGTGCGGGTGTGGCTCGCCCCGTCCACCAGTGCCGCCTCGGCGACCGAGGTGGGCAGCGTCCGGAAGAAGGACGTCATGAAGAAGACGGTGAAGGGCAGCGAGTAGGCGATGTAGACCAGGATCAGGCCGGGCAGCGTGTTCAGGATGCCCAGGTTCTTGGTCACGAAGAACAGCGGCACCAGCACCATCACGACCGGGAAGGCCATGCCGCCCACGAACAGGAAGTAGATGAAGCGGTTGCCGAAGAACTCGAAGCGGGCCAGCACGTAGGCGGCCATGGAGCCGAAGAGCATGGTGCCGGCCGTCGAGAAGCCGACGACGATCACCGTGTTGATGAAGTAGCGGCCCATGTGCGCCTTGGTCCACGCCCGCGACCAGCTGTCGAAGTGCGGGTGGGTGGGCAGCGACCACGGGTGGGCGAGGATGTCGCCCGAGGTCTTGAAGGAACTCCACAGCGCCCACAGCAGCGGGACGCCCACCATCAGCGTCCACACCCACAGGAAGCCGTGGCTGAAGACGTTGAGCACGATGCCCTCACCGCGCCAGCGGTGCTTGGCCGCGGCGTCCGGCGCGGGCTTCGGCGGGCTGCCCTGCGGCGCGGGGCCGGGGGTCGAATCGACGGTCTCTGCGGTCATCGCGCCACCTCTAGAACTCGATACGCTCGCGGCGCGACAGCCGCAGAGTCAGTACGGCGAACACCAGCGTGACGATCAGCATCGCGACGCCCATCGCCGCCGCCATGCCGTACTGGCTGTTGTCGCGGAAGGCCGTCTTGTACAGCAGCAGCGGCACCACGTCCGTGACCTCGTTGGGGCCGCCGTTGTTGACGGACATCAGCTGGACGAAGGCGAAGCCGTCCATCGCGATGATGCCCATGTAGACCCAGCCGGTGGCCACCGTGTCGCGCAGCAGCGGCAGCGTGATCCGGAAGAAGGTGGTGATCCGGTTGGCGCCGTCCAGCAGCACGGCTTCGTAGATCTCGGCGGGGATCGACGCCATGCCAGCCGAGAAGAGCACGACGTAGAAGCCGACGTTCGCCCAGACCATCACGGCCATGATGCAGGCCAGCGCGATGCTCGGGTCACCCAGCCAGGACTGCTGAAGCGATGTCAGGCCGACGTGGCCCAGCAGGGAGTTGAGCAGTCCGTCGTCCGGGTCCGGGTTGTAGATCTGCTGCCACAGCACCGCGATGACGGTGACCGACAGCACCTGCGGGAAGAAGTAGACGATCTTGTAGAACCCGGCTCCCCTGACGCCGGCGACCGACGCGCTGCCTTTGCGCCGGCCGCCGACGTTGAGCATGAAGGCGAAGAAGAGACCGAGGGCGAGGGTGACGATCGGCACGATGAGCAGCATCAGGATGTTGTGCCACAGTGCCTTCCAGAAGAGGTTGTTGTGGATGATCTTCTGGTAGTTGTCGAACCCGATGTAGTGCTTCTCGGGGGTCAGCCCGCTCCAGTCCGTCAACGAGATCTGGAAGTCCTGGACGAAGGGCGAGATCACAAGGACCGCGTACAACGCCACGGGGACTGCCAGGAATCCGATGATGAACCGGTACTTGCCGTGTCGCATGTCGCCGGTCGCTCTCGTCTCAGCCGTCAGGGGTGGTTCGTCACACGTGCTTGAACTTCGGCACGGACGAGTCGTTCTTGGTGGCGTCCGCGGCCTTCTGGGCGCCCTCGATCCACTTCGCGGCGTTGATCTTGCCGGTCAGCAGCTGCAGGGTGAGGTTGCCGAGGGTCTCCTGGTTGAGCTTGACGTACCAGTCCTGGAGACGGGAGTTGAGCACGTTGGGACCGGCCGCCTTCAGCGCGGCGCTCGCGGAGGCCAGGCCCGGGGTGAGGGACAGGCCGTCGGCGGCACCGGTGACGCAGGTCAGCGACTTGGTGGTGTTGGTGAAGTTGTCGGTCTCCTTCTTGCTGAGCATGATGCGCAGCAGCTCCATGCCGCCGACCGGGTTCTTGCCGTTGGCGGCGACGATGTACGGCTCGCCGGCCGCGGCGTAGATCGTGCCGAAGGGGAGCTTGTCGGAGGGGCCGGAGCCGACCAGCGGGCCGACCGCCAGGTCGAAGTCCTTGGGCATGGTCGGGGCGGCCTCGTTCTCCACCCACGAGCCGTCGGCCACGATGGCGGCCTTGCCCTTGGTCCAGGCGGTCTGCATCTGGATGTGCGTCATGCCCTCGGAGCCGGGCATGAAGTACTTCTTCGCCGCCAGCTCCTCGTAGTACCCGATGACCTGCTTGACCGCGTCGACCTGCCAGGCGCCGTCCTCGAGGTCGTCGATCGCGTTGAGGACCTCCTTGCCGCCGACCTTGCCGATCTGGGCGAGCAGGTCGAAGTGCACGTAGTACGGGTACTTGCCCGGGTAGGTGAAGAGGGAGATGTTCTCCTTCTTCGCCTTGGCGCCCAGCGCGATCGCCTGGTCGAAGGTCTGCGGGTACTCCCAGCCCTTCTCCTTGAAGAGCTTGCTGGAGTACCAGCCGCCGTACACGGTGAAGGCGTAGTTCAGCGCGTACATCGCCTGGGTGCCGAACTGGCCCTGCTCGATGGTGCCGGCGATCAGGACGTCGCGGACCTTCTTGCTCGGGTCGTCGACGGTGGGCGCGTCGAGCAGCGGGGTGAGGTCCTGGAGCTTGTTCTCCTTGGCCAGGGCCGCGGTGTCGAGGTTGTCGGCACCGGAGTTGTCCATGACGTCCGGCGGGGTGTTGCTGGCGAAGCGCGGCTGCAGCTTGGGGCCGAGGCCCTGCGTGCCGGTGTGCTTGACCTTGATGCCGTACTCGCTGTTGTAGACCTGTTCGGCGGCCTTGACGTAGTCGTCGCCGAAACCGCCCTTGAAGATGAACGCCTCCAGGGGGGCGCCCTTCTTCACACCCAGGGGGTTGCTCGCCGACTTGGCGCCGGTGGCGGCCGGCTTGTCGGGCTTGTCGCTCCCGCTGTCGGAGGCACACGCCGACAGCAGCGACGCGCTGGGAATCGCCACCACACCGATGGCCAGTGCCCGCTTGATCGCGTCACGCCGGTTGAACTGAGGTCCCATGCTCAAGTCCTCGCCTTCTCCAGGACTCATGCGGTGGTGCAGCGGAACCCGCCGACGACCGCGAACAGTTGAAGCGTGAGTGATGCCATGCATCCAGTGAGGCGAGGAACGATATCGAACACCGGGCGCTGAATGCCCGCCGGACCCCCGCCGCCCCGCCGTGCCAGCGGGCTCCTTGGATGCCGACAGGTATAGTCCACTTCTCTCGGACGGGGCAAGATCAGGAGAAGGTTTGGTCGGTAAGCTTTCCCGAGTTGAGACCTGTCCGAAACGTGGGACGGCGAAGTCGCAGGTCACCGGGTCGGCGGGGGTAAACCACCCGTTCGGCGGAGCGAAACGGCAGGCGGCCGCGCCCTCGGGGGGCGCGGCCGCCTGTGGTCCGCCTGTGCGTCAGCCGGTGGGCCGGCCCGCGCGTCGGCGGGCCGGCTGCACGGTCACTTGCGCAGCAGCGAGCGCAGCACGTACTGCATGATGCCGCCGTTGCGGTAGTAGTCCGCCTCTCCGGGGGTGTCGATGCGCACGATCGCGTCGAACTCCGTGCCGGTGTCGGTGGTGACCTTCACGGTGCGCGGGGTGGTGCCGTCGTTGAGCGCGGTCACCCCGGTGATGGTGAAGGTCTCCTCGCCGGTCAGGCCGAGGCTGAGCGCCGTGGCGCCCTCGGGGTACTGCAGCGGCAGCACGCCCATGCCGATCAGGTTCGAGCGGTGGATGCGCTCGTAGGACTCGGCGATGACGGCCTTGACTCCGAGCAGCGCGGTGCCCTTGGCCGCCCAGTCGCGCGAGGAGCCGGAGCCGTACTCCTTGCCGGCCAGGACCACCAGCGGGATGCCCTGGTCGATGTAGTTGCGCGAGGCGTCGTAGATGAAGGCGACCGGGCCGCCCTCCTGGGTGAAGTCGCGGGTGAAGCCGCCCTCGGTGCCGGGCGCGATCTGGTTGCGCAGCCGGATGTTGGCGAAGGTGCCGCGGATCATGACCTCGTGGTTGCCGCGGCGCGAGCCGTAGCTGTTGAAGTCGCGCCGCTCGACGCCGTGCTCGGTCAGGTACTTCCCGGCCGGGGTGTCGGCCTTGATCGCGCCCGCGGGCGAGATGTGGTCGGTGGTGACCGAGTCGCCGAGCTTGGCCAGCACCCGGGCGCCGGTGATGTCGGCGACCGGCTCCGGCTCGGTGCCCATGCCCTCGAAGTACGGGGGCTTGCGGACGTAGGTGGACTGCGGGTCCCACTCGAAGGTGTCGCCGGTCGGGATCGGCAGCGCCTGCCACTGGGCGTCGCCGGCGAAGACGTCCTTGTAGGACGAGGTGAACATGTCCTTGCCGATGGCGGAGGCGACCACCTCGTTGACCTCGGCCTCGGTCGGCCAGATGTCCTCCAGGTACACCGGCTTGCCGTCGGTGTCGGTGCCCAGCGCGTCGCTGGTGATGTCCACCTTCATCGAGCCCGCGATGGCGTACGCGACGACCAGCGGCGGGGAGGCGAGGTAGTTCATCTTCACGTCGGGGTTGATCCGGCCCTCGAAGTTGCGGTTGCCGGAGAGCACCGAAGTGACGGCGAGGTCGGCCTCGTTGACCGCCTTGGAGACCTCCTCCGGCAGCGGGCCGGAGTTGCCGATGCAGGTGGTGCAGCCGTAGCCGACCAGGTTGAAGCCGAGCTTGTCCAGGTACGGGGTGAGGCCGGCCTTGTCGAAGTAGTCGGTGACGACCTTCGAGCCGGGCGCCAGCGTGGTCTTGACCCACGGCTTGCGGGTCAGGCCCTTCTCGACGGCCTTCTTGGCCACCAGGGCGGCCGCGACCATCACGTACGGGTTGGAGGTGTTGGTGCACGAGGTGATCGCGGCGACCGTGACGGCGCCGTGGTCGATCTCGTAGGGCGCGCCCTCGGCCGGGGTGACCAGGGTGGGCTTGGTGGGGACGCCGTTGTGGTCCAGCGCCGGGGAGTCGGAGGCCGGGAAGGACTCCTTGCCCGCCTCCTCGTCCTCGGTGACGTAGTTGCGCACGTCGTGGGCGAACTGGCGGGCGGCCTCGGCGAGCACGATGCGGTCCTGCGGGCGCTTGGGCCCGGCGATGGAGGGCACCACCGTGGACAGGTCCAGCTCCAGCTTCTCGGAGTAGTCCGGCTCGGCGGCCGGGTCCAGCCACAGGCCCTGCTCCTTGGCGTACGCCTCGACCAGGTCCACCTGCTGGGCGGAGCGGCCGGTCAGCCGCAGGTAGCTCAGCGTCTCGGCGTCGATCGGGAAGATGGCCGCGGTGGAGCCGAACTCCGGGGACATGTTGCCGATGGTGGCGCGGTTGGCGAGGCTGGTGGCGGCCACGCCTTCGCCGTAGAACTCCACGAACTTGCCGACCACGCCGTGCTTGCGCAGCATCTCGGTGATGGTGAGCACCAGGTCGGTGGCGGTGGTGCCGGCGGGCAGCTGGCCGGTGAGCTTGAAGCCGACCACGCGCGGGATGAGCATGGAGACCGGCTGGCCGAGCATGGCGGCCTCGGCCTCGATGCCGCCCACGCCCCAGCCGAGCACGCCCAGGCCGTTGACCATGGTGGTGTGCGAGTCGGTGCCGACGAGGGTGTCGGGGTACGCCTGGCCGCCGCGGACCATCACGGTGCGGGCCAGGTGCTCGATGTTCACCTGGTGGACGATGCCGGTGCCGGGCGGGACCACCTTGAACTCGTCGAAGGCGGTCTGGCCCCAGCGCAGGAACTGGTAGCGCTCCTTGTTGCGGCCGTACTCCAGCTCGACGTTGCGCCGGAAGGCGTCCGGGGCGCCGAAGACGTCGGCGATGACCGAGTGGTCGATGACGAGCTCGGCGGGGGCGAGCGGGTTGATCCGGGCCGGGTCGCCGCCCAGCTCCTTGACCGCCTCGCGCATGGTGGCCAGGTCGACCACGCAGGGCACGCCGGTGAAGTCCTGCATGATCACGCGGGCCGGCGTGAACTGGATCTCCTGGCTGGGCTGGGCCTGCGAGTCCCAGGAGCCCAGCGCCCTGATGTGGTCGGCGGTGATGTTGGCGCCGTCCTCGGTCCTGAGCAGGTTCTCCAGCAGCACCTTGAGGCTGTAGGGCAGGCGGGCGGAGCCCTCCACCTTGTCCAGCCGGAAGATCTCGTATGTCTCGTCGCCCACTTGCAGGGTGCTGCGGGCGTCGAAGCTGTTCGCCGACACGACAGTCTCCTTCACGCATGATCTCGCGGCCTACCGCCGCGTTTGCCGGCGTCCGGACGGGCACGCCTTCGGCAGATATCTCGATGTCGAGATAACTCTAGTACACCTGACCGCCTCCGACACCCCCGGCCCGCCGCGGGAACGGGCCGGATCGGCCGGGGCCGGCGTCAGTGCGCGGGACCGTCGCCGCTCCAGTAGCCGTCGGCCAGGTGCAGGGTGAGCAGGGCCGGGTGGCGGTCGGCGGCACGTTCCAGGACACCGCGGTCGGGGCCGGGGTGCCGCGAGCGCATCCCATCGGCGAGGAGGGAGAGGTCGTCGAAGACGGGGACCGTCCCGGGGGTCCTGGGCAGGCGGTCGACGGTCAGCAGTTCGTGCGCGGGGCCGACGTACGTCAGCGTCGTGCGGAGCGCCGGGTGCGGCGGCAGGGTGGCCGGCGCGGCGCCGGGGACGGCGGGGCCGACCCGGTCGCCGAGGTGCCAGCCCGCCTTGCGCAGGGCGGCGTCGAGGGAGCGCAGGGTCCGCGCGGTGTCGCCGCCCACGCCGAGGGTGCGCTGGGTGGTCAGGGTGCAGACGATGCGGCCGCCGCGCAGGGGCTGGACCGCGCCCCAAGGGGTGCCGCGGCAGGCGTCCGTGGAACCGTCCGTGCCGAGCAGGGTGCCGCGCACGGCGGTGGTGGCCGCGTCGAGCTGTGCCTGGTCGCGGCGGAGCGCGGCCGTGGAGGCGCGGGCGACGGCCTGCGAGGCCGCGGCGGCGTCGACGTCCGACCGCGGCACGGAGTGCTCCTCGGGGCCGAGGCGGAACCAGAAGAAGAAGAGCGAGAAGAGCACCACCAGGAGCAGTGCCAGGCCGCCGCCGAGCACGGCGAACACGCAGCCGCAGCCGAGCCCGAAGGCGCCTTCCGGGGGCCGGTGGACGACTCCCCCGGGGGGAGCGTCGGGCCACTCCCCCACCTTCACCTCGCGTGCGGCCATGGGCGGCAGTCTCTCCCGCCGTATCCCGCGCGCCCGGTCCGTTTATCGCACGGTTGCCGGGAACGGACCGGATCGAGACGTGGAGGAACCGGTTCCGCCCCGAAGGCGTCCTTTGTATACGCGAGCACGCGCGTGCGGCCGCGCGGCCCGGCCCGACCGGTCCGCACCTGCGCGGCGGCCCGCGCCCCATACCGGGGCCGCCGGCCGCCTTTCCTGCCGGCGTCGCCCGTTTGCGTGTGCTCCCCGGGCGGTGCGGGCAGGCGGGAGTAGCGTGAGGCGCGTGGTCGTTTTACGGGTGTAACGGTTGCGCCGGTCACATGATCGGTCCGGCACTGCTTCGTACCAGCCGGGCAACAGCCCGCCCCGAATGGCCGATCCCCGCTGGCCCTATCTCACATGTGAGATAACCTTGGGGACATGACCGACGACTACCTCGTACGTATCGGCAGGCTCATCCGTGACGCCCGGCAGCATCGCGGCTGGACACAGGCGCAGTTGGCGGAAGCGCTCGGCACCAGCCAGAGCGCGGTCAACCGGATCGAGCGCGGTAACCAGAACATCAGCCTTGAGATGATCGCCCGCATCGGTGAGGCTCTGGACAGCGAGATCGTCTCCCTCGGGTACGCGGGCCCCATGCACCTGCGGGTGGTCGGCGGCCGCCGGCTGTCGGGCTCGATCGACGTCAAGACCAGCAAGAACGCCGGCGTCGCCCTGCTGTGCGCGACGCTCCTCAACGCCGGGCGCACCACGCTGCGCCGGGTGGCGCGGATCGAGGAGGTCTACCGGATCCTGGAGGTGCTCGGCAGCATCGGCGTGCGGGCCCGCTGGATCAACGACGGCAACGACCTGGAGATCGTGCCGCCGGCCGAGCTGGACCTGGCCGCGATGGACACCGAGGCGGCCCGCCGCACCCGCAGTGTGATCATGTTCCTCGGCCCGCTGCTGCACCGCACCGACCGCTTCAAGATCCCGTACGCGGGCGGCTGCGACCTCGGCACGCGCACCGTGCAGCCGCACATGAACGCGCTGCGCCACTTCGGCCTGGACATCACCGCGACCGACGGCTTCTACCACGCCGAGGTGGACCGCGGGACGGCGCCGAAGCGGGCGATCGTGCTGACCGAGCGCGGCGACACCGTGACCGAGAACGCGCTGCTGGCCGCCGCCCGCCACGAGGGCGTCACCGTCATCCGCAACGCCAGCCCCAACTACATGGTGCAGGACCTGTGCTTCTTCCTGGAGGAGCTGGGGGTGCGGGTGGAGGGCATCGGCACCACCACGCTCACCGTGCACGGTGTCGCCCACATCGACCGCGACGTGGACTACGCGCCCTCGGAGGACCCGGTCGAGGCGATGAGCCTGCTGGCGGCCGCGGTGGTCACCGAGTCCGAACTCACCATCCGCCGGGTGCCGATCGAGTTCCTGGAGATCGAGCTGGCGGTGCTGGAGGAGATGGGGCTGGACTTCGAGACCGGCCCGGAGTACCGCGCGGACAACGCCCGCACCCGGCTGGTGGACCTCACCGTCCGTCCCTCCAAGCTGAGTTCGCCGATCGACAAGATCCACCCGATGCCGTTCCCCGGCATCAACATCGACAACGTGCCCTTCTTCGCGGCCATCGCCGCCGTGGCGCAGGGATCGACCCTCATCCACGACTGGGTCTACGACAACCGGGCCATCTACCTCACCGAACTCACCCGGCTGGGCGCCCAGGTGAAGCTGCTCGACCCGCACCGCGTGCTGGTCGAGGGCCCCACCCGCTGGCGCGCGGCGGAGATGGTCTGCCCGCCGGCCCTGCGCCCGGCCGTCGTCGTGCTGCTCGCGATGATGGCCGCCGAGGGCACCTCGGTGCTGCGCAACGTCTACGTCATCAACCGCGGTTACGAGGACCTCGCCGAGCGCCTCAACACGATCGGCGCCCAGATCGAGACGTTCCGCGACATCTAGGCAGGCCAGGGGTGCGGCGGCCGGCCCGGTGCCACCGGGCCGGCCGCCGCGTGCGGTTCAGCGGGTCACTGCACGTCGACCACGAACTGGGTGGAGGCGTGCTTGCCGTGGTAGTCGACCGTCGCGGAGACAGTCGCGACACCGCTTCCGAGGGTGCGGACGGTGCCCGACGGGCCGACCGCGACAACGTCCGGTCGGTTGCTGCGGTAGTGCACCTTCATGCCGGCCGGCAGGGCCGTGCTCGAGCCCTTGATGATGTAGCCGTAGAGGGTGTCGTCGCTCATCGCCACGGTGAGCTGCGGGTCGACGGAGACGTGGTCCGGGAAGTACACCCGCTGGGAGATCCCCTGGGCGGCGTCCCCGGCGGCCACCGCGCGGGCGGTGACGGTCATGGGCGTCGGCGTCAGCTTGCCGCTGACGTGGACGAACGTCTGGGCCTGGATGTCGGCGTCAGCGCTGGAGGTGCTGAGCTGGATCCCGTACCTGCCGTCGTCCACCTGGTAGCGGTTCGCCTGGTCGCTGAAGAACGCGAGCTTGGGAACCTGGATCGTGAAGGTGACGTGCTTGGTCTGGTGCGGCCGCAGCGAGACCTTCGTGAACGCTTCCAGGCGCTTGATCGGTCGTTGCAGCGCCGCCGGCGCGTCGGGGGTCGTCACATAGACCTGCGCGACCTCGTCACCGGCGGTGGATCCCGTGTTGGTGACGTCGGCGCCGACCCGCAGGGTGCCGTTCGCGTCGAGCTTCCTGGAGCTGACCTTCAGGTGGGAGTACGCGAAGTCGGTGTAGCTGAGCCCGTAGCCGAAGGGGTACGAGACCGGGCCCGAGTAGTACATGTAGGTGCGGCCCGAGTCCGACGCCGTGGGACGGATGGTGTAGTCGCCGATGGGAGGCAGCTTGGTGATGTCCTGGTACCACGTGAAGGGCAGCCGGCCGCTCGGGTTGTAGTCGCCCAGGACGACGTCGGCGAGCGACTCGCCCTTGCGCTCGCCGTTGTAGGAGCTCCACAGCATCGCCGGGACCTGGTTCTGGAACGACGTGACATCCACCTCGCCCACGGTCTCCATGTAGACGATGGTGTTCGGGTTCACGGCGGCCACCTGGCTGATCAGCTGCGACTGCGCACCCGGCAGGGCCAGGGAGGTGCGGTCGTGGTCCTCGGAGGAGGTGCTGCCGTCGGTGCCCGCGTAGACGACGACGGCGTCGTAGTTCGCCGCGGCCTTCACCGACGCGGCGTCGACCGAGGCCAGGGTCCCGGGGGTGACGCCGGGGTAGTAGTCGACGGTGGCGTCCGGGTCGATGCGCTGGATGGCGGTCTTGAGCCCGTTGTAGCCGTTCACCTCCTTGGCGACGCCCGCCGGGCCCTGCCTGCTCGCGTAGCCGCCCAGGAACATCGACGTGGGGTTGGCGTAGTAGCCGATGACGGCGACCTTGAAGGCGCCGGAGGACGGCACCTTGAGCGGCAGGAGCTTGGTGGTGCTGCCGTTCTGCTGCTTCACCGGGTCGTTCTTCAGCAGCACGATGCTCTGGTCACCGGACTGGCGGGCTGTCGCAAGGCGGGCCGGGGTCTCGGTGACGGCATTGTTGGCGTCGGAGTTCACCCAGGTGCCCGGGGCCAAGCGGGCCCGGGCGGCGGCCACCCACGGGACGGACGCCTCGTTGTCGAACTCGCCGGTCTCGATCCGCGCGGTGAACAGCCGGACCAGCGAGACATCCACGTCGTTCTCGTTGTAGACGCCGGTCTGGGTCTGGATGTGCTGGCCCACCGCGGTGGGGACGGTGTTCGCGTAGTTGGAGCCGTCGTGGTAGCCCTGGTTGCAGTCCAGATCCTCACCGGCGGAGTTGGCGTACGCGGTGCGTCCCGCGGCGTCCAGCGGCGCGGAGGCGCCAGGCGGCTGCCAGTGGTGCCCGGCCTGGATCTCGTACACGGCGTCGCAGTCGGAGGTGAAGTAGCCCTGGAAACCGAAGGTCTCGCGGGCGAGTTCGTCGATGAGGTGGACGTCGGCAGCCGCCGGGACACCGTTGACCTCGTTGTACGAGCTCATGATCGCGGCGGGGCCGCTCTGCTGGACCAGGTCGCGGAACTGCGCCGTGTAGTACTCGCGCAGGGTGCGCTCGTCCATGTCCGAGGTACCGGTGAGCCGGTTGTACTCGCTGTTGTTGGCGGCGAAGTGCTTGAGCGTGGGCAGCGTCTTGAGGTATCCGTCCGAGCCGGGCAGCATCGTGCCGCTCGGGCTCTTGCCCTCCATGCCGTCGACGAACTGTGAGGCGATCGCCCCGGTCAGCAGCGGGTCCTCGCTGAACGACTCGTCGTTGCGGCCCCAGCGGGGGTCGCGCGAGAGGTTGACCGTGGGCGAGTAGAAGCTCAGATCGAGGTTGTTGTTCCGGACGACCTCCCGGGCCTCGTCCGAGATCATCCCGGCTTCCTTGTACATCAGCGCCGGGTTCCAGGTGGACCCCATGGACAGGTCCACCGGGTAGGAGGTGGTGTTGGTCACCCCTGGCGAGTTGACGTTGTTGGCGGTCTGCTCCGCCGCGACGCCGTGGGACGCCTCGTTCCACCAGCCGTAGGCCGCGATGCCCAGCCGTGGGATGGCAGCGGCCTGGCTGCTGTTCATCTCCGAGGCCTTCTCCTGCAGCGTCATCCGGGAGACCAGGTCCGCCGCACGCTCCTCAGGGGAGTAGTGGCGGTCGAGGTAGATGGGGGACGCGGCAGGAGCGGAGCCGGGTCGGCCGGCCTGACCCGTCGTCGCCGAAGCGCCGGTTGACAGAGCACAACTCGCGACCACGCCGATGACAACGATGGCAGGCCACGACCGCGTTCTCGTTCTCATGTAGCTCTCCGATCCGCGGGCGGATCGGCTGGCCCACCACATGCCGGCCGGCCGCCGTCGCTGGAAGTGAGGTGTCAGCCGCCGACAGTAAGGGGCATGTAAATCAGGGTCAATGAGTAACTCCGTCTTCTTTACAGGGAACTTACGCCGAAGAACGGAGAAAGTAGGCTGTCGCATGTGGGGAACGCGCCAGGATCGCTGGAGAGTCTGCGCCGCACCAACCGGCTGCGCGTACTGCAGACGGTGCAGAGCCGCGGCGCGGCCAGCCGCGCGGACATCGTCAGGCTGACCGGCCTGTCCCGCACCACGGTCTCCAGCCTGGTCGCGGAACTGGTGTCCGAGAGCCTCCTGGTGGAGAGACCCGACCAGCAGCCGCCACCCGCCTCGCCCAACGGCGGGCGCCCCGCCACCCTGTTGACGCTCGACCCGGGCGCGGGCGGCTTCCTCGGGATGCACTTCGGGCATGACGGCCTGCGTGTCGCCGTGGCCGATCTGTCGTGCACCGTCCTCGACGAGGAGCAGCGCACGATGGATGTCGAGGAACACGTCGGGGACGCGTTCGGACATGCCTGCGAGATGGCCGCGCGCCTGCTGGGCCGCCTGGATCTGGCGGTCTCCCGCGTGGTGGGCCTGGGGGTCGCCGTCTCCGCTCCGGTCAGGCACGACTCCGGCGCCATCGCCTCCCCCTCCCCGCTCAAGGGCTGGGACGACGTGAACGTGGCCGAGGAGTTGGACCGCCGCCTCGGACTCCCCGTATACGTGGGCAACGACGCCAACCTCGGCGCTGTGGCGGAGTGGATGTTCGGGGCCGGGCGCGGCGTGGACGACTTCGTCTACGTGATGCTGTCCGACGGCATCGGCTCCGGGATCATGCTCAACGGCCGGCTGCACCTGGGCGCGACAGGGACCGCCGGCGAGCTGGGCCACGTGGTCGTCTCCCCCTACGGCTTCGTCTGCCGTTGCGGCAACCGCGGCTGCCTGGAGACAGTGGCGGGCGGAAGGGCGCTCACCGCGGCCCTGTCCCAGGTCACCGGGCCGAACACGACGCTCGACGACGTCCTGCGGCTGGCCCGGGCCGGCGATCCGGGCGCCCGGCGCGCCGTGCAGGACGCCGGACGCGCCGTCGGCCGGGCCCTTTCTGGTCTGTGCACCATGCTGAACCCGCGTCTGATCATCGTCGGGGGCCGGACCGGCGCTGCGGGAGAGCCGTTGCTGGACGGAATCCGGGCGTCACTGGCCAGGGAGGTGTCACCACCCGTCAACGGGTCGGTGGGCATCGTCCCGGGCAGCCTGGGTGAACGGGCGGAGGTACTGGGGGCGATCGCCCTCGCCCACCGGATGACGCCGGCCGCGGCCCTCACGGGCCGCGCAGGCGGTTCGGCGGCCGGCACGGGGACCGCGGGTGGCCGCGTCATCTGATGTGGGGCGCTGTGCGGCTCTCCGTCAGCCGGCAGCCGGTGTGACGGTCGGTCGCCGAGCCGGTGCCGCCACACCGTGGTCCGACAGCGCCTGTCCCGCGTAGGCCCCTCGGCACGCGGCCGGCGCCCGCGAGGCGGCTCCGCAAGATCCGCATACGGCCACGCCCCGAACGCCGCCCTGATACGACCACCGCTCCCACCAGGGCCCACCGGGACCCGCCGTGGTGTGCTCCCGGGCGGCCGGGGGCGCGCCGGGCGCGTAGCCTTGCCCGCACCCGGTGTCCCTCCTTCGGCAAGGACGTGCAGATGCCTTCTCGCTGGTCGATCGGTTCGCGCAACTCGGTGCTGAGCATCGCCTCCACGGAGTCGGTGCTGTCGATCGGGTCGATGGGGTCGGCGCTGTCGATCGGGTCCGTCGCCTCGTTCGCCTCCTTCGGCTCGGTGGGCTCCTCGATGTCGGCGCTGTCCGCCTGGTCCTTCCAGTCCTTCGGCTCGTGGCTGTCCGGCCAGTCCAACGGCTCGGTCCTCAGCTGGCAGTCCAACGGCGCCTACGCCGGCCGCCGCGCCGACGGCCCCGCGACCTGGCGCCCGCGCACCGCGGCCGCCGCCGGAGCCACCGCGGCCGCCGCGCTCCTCTGGTGGACCCTCAGCCGCACCAAGCACCAGGAGCTGTAATCTTCGGGCGGATCCGGGGGGTTGGGGCGGGTTCGGGGGCCGGGTCGCCCGGAGCGGCGCGGTGTCCCTATGATCCGGGGGCTTGAAAGACGTGGGGGGGATCCCGGTTCGGGGCGTCCTCCCCTCCTGACGAAAAAAGGGGCGGGAGACATGGGGTTGGGGAAACGGGGCGGGGCGCACCGGCGCAGACCCGGACTGCGGGTGTGGGTGGCGGCCGGCGCCGTACTCGCCGGCGGTGCGGGAACGTTCGTGCTGATGGCGCAGAGCAGCTCGTCGGTGGTCGCCGACGGGCCGGTGAAAACGTCCGTGCGCTCGCTCGGACTGGACGGCACCGGAACCGTGCGCGCGCTTCCGGCGCGCTCGACGAAACCGTTCAGCATGGTCGGCGTCACCTGGGACGACGCGAGGTCCGCACTGCACGGCCGGGTCGAGGTCCGCACCCGTGACGCGAAGAGCGGCACCTGGACGGGCTGGCTGGCGATGGCACCGGCCGACGAGATACCGGACCCCGCCGAGCGCGACGCCCACGGCGTGCGCGGCGGGATGTCCCCGATGTGGACCGGCCCGTCCGACGGCGTGCAGGTGCGCGTCGCGGCCGGCTCCGGCACCACCGCCCTGCCGAAGGGCCTGACCGTGGACCTGGTGGACCCGGGCAAGCCGGCCAAGAGCTCCGACGGCAGCGGCATCGCGCTCGCGGGCTACGCCACCGACGCCACCGCCGACCCGACCGCGACCGGCGAGCCCACCGACACGGCCACGGCCACCGCTTCGCCGAGCGACAGCGGTGCGCCGACCGCGACGCAGACGCCCACCGCCACGGCGAGCCCCACCACGACGCCGAGCGACACCGCGGCGCCCACCACGCAGCCGCCGACCACGCCGCCGACCACCACCGCCACGGCCTCGCCGACCACCACCGCCACGGCGTCGGCCTCCCCCACGGCTGCCTGGCCCGCCCAACTGCCCACTCTGGCGCAGGCGTACCCCACCTGCTCCGGCAGCAGCACGCCGCCCTCCGAGCAGGTGCCGCCCTCCCCGATGCCCGCGCAGACCAGCTCGCCGATCGCGCCGCCGAGCGTGGTCACCCGGGCCGGCTGGGGCGCCGACGAGTGCGCCCGCGAGTCCGGGTACCCGCTGTACGGCACGGCGGTGAAGGTGGTCTTCGTCCACCACACCGACACCACCAACAGCTACACCTGCGACCAGTCGCCGGCCATCGTCCGCAGCATCTACGCCGAGCACCTGCACCAGGGTTGGCGGGACATCGGCTACAACTTCCTGGTCGACAAGTGCGGCACCATCTTCGAGGGCCGCTTCGGCGGCATGGCGCTGCCCGTGGTCGGCGCCCAGACCTACGGCTTCAACACCAACAGCATGGGCATCGCCGCCATCGGCACCTACACCGACCTGTCCGGCGGCGACTCCACCGCGAGCACCTTCAAGGGCGCGGCCCCCTCGGCCGCCATGAAGGGCGCCATCGCGCGCCTGGCCGCCTGGAAGCTGGGCATGTCGGGCATCAGCCCGACCGGCACCTCCACCCTGGTCGAGGGCGCCGCCGACTCCTCCGGCTTCACGTTCAACAAGACGTACACGCTCAACGCCGTCTCCGGGCACCGCAACGGCTTCGCCACCGACTGCCCGGGCAACCAGCTCTACAGCGCGCTGCCGGCCATCCGCTCGTACGCCGCCGGCCCCGTCGCGGGCCTCGCGGTCACCGGCGTCACCGGCCCGTACGGCACGCAGAAGTCCGGCACGTCGTACGTCACCGGCACCAGCGCGGCCGTGAAGTGGTCGGCCACCACCCCCGCCGCGCTCATCTCGGGCTACGACGTGCTCGTCGACGGCAAGGCCGTACTGCACACCACCGGCACCAGCGCGACCGTCAAGCTCGCCTCGGGCAGCCACAGCATCCAGGTCAGGGCCACGCACGTGTCCGGGAAGACCAGCCTGTCGGCGGTGGTCCACGACATCGCGGACACCACGAAGCCCACCTTCCCGACGGCCCCGTCCGTCAGGACCCGCACCGGCACCGTGAGCAGCACCGCCGTGCCGGTCTCGGTGACCTTCAAGGCCGCCGACAACACCGGCATCCACGGCGAGTACGGCACGTCGCCGAGCGGCGCCACACTGGCGACGACGGCCACCAGTTGGTCGACCACCGCCAAGCCGGGCAGCTCATCGGTGTTCTCGGTCAAGGTCACCGACCTCGCGGGCAACGCCACGACGGCGTCGGTGACCCGCACCCCGAGCCTGGTGCAGGAGACGTCCACCACCCGCTCGGGCTCCTGGTCGCACCGGGCGAGTTCGAGCTACCTGGGCGGCTACTCCTACAGCTCCGGCTCCAAGGGCGCGAGCATCAGCTGGACCTTCACCGGCCGCTCGGTGGCCTGGATTGTCTCGCGGGCCTCGACCTCCGGCCAGGCGTACGTCTACCTGGACGGCACGAAGATCTCGACGGTGGACCTGAAGTCCAGCAAGACCCTCTACCGGCAGGCGATCTGGACCCACACCTGGTCCTCCTCCGCCAAGCACACCCTGAAGGTCGTGGTGGTCGGCACCTCCGGCCGCCCGACGATCACCACGGACGGCATCGCCGTCGTCAACTGACGCCAGGGCGCAGGAGGGAAAGGCGCCGTGTCCTGCGGGACGCGGCGCTTTTCCGTGCGCGAGCGGCACCCTCGCGTGCGCGAGGGGGCCCGAACGCCCCCTACACGCCCAGGCGTTCCAGGAGGTCGGCGAGGGCGGCGCCCAGCGGGCGGTCCACGCGGACCGCGGCCAGGGCGTCGCCGCGAGTGGCCCCCTGGTTGACGATCGCCACCGGGATGCCCTGCTTGGCGGCGTGGCGGACGAAGCGCAGGCCGGACATCACCGTGAGCGAGGAGCCCAGCACGAGCAGGGCGGCGGCCTGGTCGACGAGCGCGAAGCAGCGGTCCACCCGGGGCCGCGGCACGCTCTCGCCGAAGAAGACGACGTCGGGCTTGAGGGTGCCGGCGCCGCACGCCTCGCAGGCGACCACGCGGAAGCCGGCGACATGGGTGTCGTCGAGGTCGGCGTCGCCGTCCGGACGGACCTGGGCGGCCAGGGCGCGGAAGTCGGGGTTGGCGGCGGCCAGCCGCTGCTGGAGCCGCTGCCGCGGGCTGCGGTCGCCGCAGGACAGGCACACCACGTGGTGCAGGCTGCCGTGCAGCTCGACCGCGTCGGGGGTGCCGGCGGCGGCGTGCAGCCCGTCGACGTTCTGCGTGATGACGCCCGTGACCAGGCCCGCGGCGGCCAGCCGGGCCACCGCGCGGTGGCCGGGGTTCGGCCGGGCGCCGGTGATCGAGGTGAAGCCGAGGTAGCTGCGCGCCCAGTACCGCTGCCTTCCGGCCTCGGCGGCGGTGAACTCCTGGAAGGTCATCGGGGTGCCCTTGCGCTGCCGGCCGGTGGCGCCCCGGTAGTCGGGGATGCCGGACTCGGTCGACAGGCCGGCGCCGCTGAGGACGACCACGCCGCCGCCGGCGAGCAGTCCGGCGACCCGTTCGAGGACGTCGCCGGCGTCGGGCGCGTCGGGTCCGGCCGCTCGGGCGGCGGGTCCTGCGGGGTCCTGGGCGGGGGCCGTGGCCCGGGCCGCCAGCACGGTGGCGCCGGTGGGGCCCGGCGCCGTCCGACTCGTCGGGGCACCTGCATCCATGCCAGCAGGGTACGCCCGGCGGCCCTGTCCCGGCCCGTGGCAGGAGCGGGCGGGAGGGCCGCCGGGCGCGCGGTGGGGCGGCTCACGGCAGGGGTGCGCCGTGAGCCGGCGCGGCCGGGACCGGCCGGAGCACGCGGGGTCGGCCGCGGCCCGGCGCGGGCCCGGTCAGCCCGTGATGCTGGGTTCGCCGTTCTCGACGTGGCCGACGTAGCGGCGGGACCAGGACGGGTCGGCGGCGAGCCGGACCTGGAGGTCGTACCAGCCGTCGGTGCGGCCCAGCGAGTCGACCGCGTGGTCGGCGTGGCCCTTCGGCGGGACGCGGTAGGTGGCCGCGCGGTCCTTGCCGTAAGCGTTGGCGGACACGGTGAACACGGCGGTGTGCTCGCCGTCGTTGGTCAGCCGCAGCACCAGGCCGGGCGCGCCGCCGTGCCGTGCGACGGTGTACTCGGCCGTGACGTGCGCGGCCGCGCCGGCACCGGAGACGTCACCGGTGAAGTGCCGCAGGAAGCGGTTGGGGCCGACGACGGTGAGGTCGTAGCCGGTGCCGCCGCCGGTCCCGACGGGCGCGGTCGCGGGGACCGTGCGGGCGCTGCCGCCGCGGGAGGGGTCCACCGTGTACTGGCCGGGGAACTTCGCCGGGTACTCGGTGAGCGACGGCGAACCGGCGAGGTTGTCGTAGACCGAGAAGTGGCTGGCCCTGCGGACGTGGTCGCCGGTGTTGGAGAGCGCGAGGCGCGCGGTGTACGAGCCGTCGGCGGCGCGGGTGAAGCCGGTCAGGTCGGCGCCGGGCTGGTAGGGCAGCGAGCGGGCCCGCTTGGTGCCGGTCTCCTGCTGCGGCATGGCATTGGTGGTGACCGGCGGGTTGTAGCCCTCGGGCTCGCCGATGGGCTGCAGGTCGGGCAGGTCGGGCAGGCCGTACACGGGGTGGGCGAAGTCGAAGGCGGAGGTGAGGTCGCCGCAGACCCGGCGCCGCCAGTCGCTGATGTTCGGGCAGACCGCGGGCGTGCCGAGCGCGGTGGTCCACTGCTCCATGAACTGGATCACCGAGGTGTGGTCGGAGACCTCGGAGGTGACCCAGCCGCCGCGGGTCCAGGGCGAGACCAGCAGCAGCGGCACCCGGAAGCCGAGGCCGACCGGGGCGGGCGCGGTGAGGCCGTACGAGGCCAGGTCGGTGCCGGCGACGAACTCGTCGGCCTCGCCGGGCGCGGGCACCGGCGGCGGCACGTGGTCGAACTGCCCGTCGTTCTCGTCGAAGTTGACGATCACGAGGGTGGAGTCGAAGACGTCCGGGTCGGCGGCGAGCGCCTTGAGCACCTGGTGCAGGTAGTAGGCGCCGTCGGTGGGCGCGCCGTCGGGGTGCTCGGAGAAGCGCTGGTTGGTGACGACCCAGGAGACCTGGGGCAGCGTGCCGGCCTCGACGTCCTTGCGGATCGCGAGCGCGAGGTTGTCGGCGTTGCCCGTCTCGGGGTCGCTGGGCTCGGGAACGGTGGCGACACCGTTGTCGTACAGCACGTTGCCCGGTGCCGGAGTGCCGCCCTGCTCCGGGTCGTACTGGGCGAAGGACTTGAAGTACTCCAGGCCGTTGTCGCCGTAGTTGTCGCTGCCCTGGTAGAGCTTCCAGCCGACACCGGCCTTCTGCAGGGTCTCGGCGTAGGACTCCCACAGCAGGAACCGGCCGAGCTCGTCGCCACCGGAGTAGGCGGTGAAGTTGCTGTACTTGTGCGCCGCGTCGATCGTGCCGCCCCAGTGGTAGGTGCGGTTGGGGCCGGTCGCGCTGAGCACCGAGCAGTGGTAGGCGTCGCCAATGGTGTACGCGTCGGCGAGCGCGTAGTGGAACGGCAGGTCGCGGCGGTCGAGGTAGCCCAGCGTGGTGGGGCCGCCCTTGCTGGCGTACCAGGCGTTCATCAGCCCGCCGTACCAGGCGGTGTGCTGGCTCTCCCAGCTGTGGTCGGTGCCGCCGTAGTTCTGGGCGCCGACCTCGGAGCTGGGCGGCTGGTGGCCGGCCGGGTACGCCGAGGCGGGCGCGTCGCTCAGCCGCCAGGGGTACTGGGTGGCCGTGACGGGGTCGCCCGGCTTGCCGGTGGGCTGCTGGAAGACCGACAGGCCGCCGGGCAGCGTGATGGTGGAGCGGTCGCCGAAGCCGCGTACACCGCGCAGCGAGCCGTAGTAGTGGTCGAAGCTGCGGTTCTCCTGCATGAGGATCACCACATGCCGGATGTCGCGGATGTCGCCGTGGGGCTTGGGACGCGGGCCGCGGCCGGGCTCGGTGCGCCCGGCGTCGGCCGCCGCGGCCGGGCCGGCGGCGCCGATCGCCGCGGCACCGGTCAGCGCGGTGGCGGCGCCGAGGAACCCCCTGCGGGACAGTTCTGACATGGCTCAACACCTTTGGAAGGCAATGGGGCGCCGGGAAAGGTATTGAGCCGACCGGGCGCTGCGGCGAACAGCGGGCGACGGGAGGAGGGCGACCTGATCAAGCCAGGTCAAGAAGGGCGGCGGGCAGGCGGCCTTACTGCGGGGTCACATAGGCGCCGGAGATGCCGCCGTCCACCAGGAAGGTGTTCGCGGTCATGAACGAGGAGTCGTCGCTGGCGAGGAAGGCCACGGCCGCGGCGATCTCCTCCGGTTCGGCGAACCGGCCGAGCGGGATGTGCACCAGCCGGCGGGCGGCCCGCTCGGGGTCCTTGGCGAACAGCTCCTGCAGCAGCGGGGTGTTGACCGGGCCGGGGCACAGCGCGTTGACCCGTACGCCCTCGCGGGCGAACTGCACGCCGAGTTCGCGGGACATCGCCAGCACCCCGCCCTTGGAGGCGCTGTAGGAGATCTGCGAGGTGGCCGCGCCCATCACGGCGACGAAGGAGGCGGTGTTGATGATCGAGCCCTTGCCGCGGGCGAGCATGTGCGGAATGGCGTACTTGCAGCACAGGTAGACGCTGGTGAGGTTGACCTCCTGCACCCGGCGCCAGGCGTCCAGGCCGGTGGTGAGGATGGAGTCGTCCTCGGGCGGGGAGATGCCTGCGTTGTTGAAGGCGATGTCGAGGCGGCCGTACTCCTGCACGGCCTGCGCGAACACGCCCCGCACGGCGTCCTCGTCGGTCACGTCGGCCTGGACGAAGAGGCCGCCGGCCTCGGCCGCCGCCTTGGCGCCGCTCTCCGCGTCCACATCGACGCAGACCACGTGCGCGCCCTCGGCGGCGAACCGGCGGACGGTGGCCAGGCCGATCCCGCTGCCGGCACCGGTGACGACCGCGGTGCGGCCGTCGAGCCGGCGCGAAGTGGGCGCGGTGCCGGAGTCGGGGCCGATGGTGGGGTTCATGGGTGTCTCAGTCCTCCGTCGCGATGAACACGTTCTTGGTCTCGGTGAAGGCGTCGAGGGCGTCGGGGCCCAGCTCCCGCCCGAGTCCTGACTGCTTGACGCCGCCGAAGGGCGTGGCGTAGCGCACCGACGCGTGCGAGTTGACCGACAGGTTGCCCGCCTCCACCGCCCGGGCGGTGCGCAGCGCGCGGCCGATGTCGCGGGTCCAGATCGAGCCGGACAGGCCGTAGGCGGTGGCGTTGGCGATCCGTACGGCGTCCTGCTCGTCGCGGAAGGGCACCACGGTGACGACCGGGCCGAAGATCTCCTCCACGAAGGCGCGGTCGTCGTGGCGGACCGGCGCCAGGACGGTCGGCGGGTACCAGAAGCCGGGCCCCTCGGGCACGGTGCCGACCACGGCGGGCGGCGCGGTGACGTAGGAGGCGACCCGCTCGCGGTGGGCGGCGGAGATCAGCGGGCCCATCTCGGTCTCCTCGGCCCGCGGGTCGCCCACCCGCACCCCGCGCACGGCCGGCTCCAGCAGCGCCATGAACTCCTCGTGCACGCTCTCCTGCACCAGGATGCGCGAGCGCGCGCAGCAGTCCTGCCCGGCGTTGTCGAAGACGGCGTACGGTGCGGTGGCCGCGGCCCGCTCCAGGTCGGCGTCGGCGAAGACGATGTTGGCGCTCTTGCCGCCGAGTTCGAGGGTGACCCGCTTGACGTGCGCGGCGCAGCCGGCCATCACGGCGCGCCCGACGGCCGGGGAGCCGGTGAAGACCACCTTGCGCACGTCCGGGTGGGTGACGAAGCGGTGCCCGACGACGCCGCCGCGGCCGGGCAGCACCTGCAGCACCCCTTCGGGCAGCCCTGCCTCCAGGGCGAGTTCGGCCAGCCGCAGCGCGGTGAGCGGGGTGGCCTCGGCGGGCTTGACCAGCACCGTGTTGCCGGCGGCGAGCGCGGGGGCCAGGCCCCAGGCGGCGATCGGCATCGGGAAGTTCCAGGGCACGATGACGCCGACGACGCCCAGCGGCTCCTTGAAGGTGAGGTCGATCCCGCCGGCCACCGGGATCTGCCGGCCGTGCAGGCGCTCGGGCGCGGCGGCGTAGAACTCGATGACGTCACGCGCGTTGCCCGCCTCCCAGCGGGCGTTGCCGATGGTGTGGCCGGCGTTGGCGACCTCCAGGTCGGCCAGGTGCTCGCGGTCGGCGTCCACGGCGGCCGCGAACGCCCGCAGCAGCCGGGCCCGGTCGGCGGGGGCGAGCGCCCGCCAGGCGGGGTAGGCGGCCGCGGCACGCGCGATGGCGGCGTCTGCCTGCGCGGTGCTCGCCATGGTGACGGTGGCGATGACCTTCTCGGTGGCGGGGTTGACGAGGTCGAGCAGATCGGGGGCGTCCTGCTCGCCGGGGTCCGCGGTGGCGGGCGGTGCTGCGGTCATCGGTCGGCCTTTCGGCGGTCGGCGCGGTCGCGGTGCGGAGCGGTGGGGTGACTGCCGGCGGGATCGGCGGGCTGCCGGCCGGCGCGCCCGGCGGACTCGGCGTGCCTGGTCCTCCCGGCGGGCTCGGCCGTACCGGCGGGCTCGGTCCTCTCGGCGGGCTCGGCAGGATCGACGCGCCTGGTCGTCTCCGCGGGCCCGGCAGGATCGACGCGCTCGGTCCTCCCGGCGGGCTCGATCTTCCCGGCGGGATCGGCAGGCTCGGTGTGCCCGACGGGCCCGCGGTCGGCGGCAGCCCCCCGCACCTCCCTGCGGTCGGCTCCCCTTCGTCCGCTGCCGCGGGCCCCCGCTTCGGTCAGGGCGCGGAAGAGGCGGATGTCCTCGGTGTCGTTCTCGGGGTGCCACTGGACGCCCAGGACGAAGCGGCGGCCGGGCAGTTCGACGGCCTCCACCGTCTCGTCGGTGCTCCACGCGGTGGCCACCAGGCCCGCGCCGAGCCGGGCCACCGCCTGGTGGTGGTAGCAGGACACCTCGGCGCTCTCCCCGACGATGCCGGCGAGTCTGCTGCCCGGGCGCACGTTCACGCGGGTGCGGGCGAAGCGGCCCGGCGGGTCGCGGTGGACGCGGCCGGTCAGCCGGTCGGGCAGGTGCTGCTCCAGGGTGCCGCCGAGCGCGGCGTTGAGCACCTGCATGCCGCGGCAGACCCCGAGCACCGGCAGGTCGCGGGTGAGGGCGGCGTGCAGCAGGTCGAACTCCCAGGCGTCGCGCAGCACGTCGGGCGGGTCGGTGCGCGGGTGGGCCGGCTCGCCGTAGCGGGCGGGGTCGACGTCCGGGCCGCCGGAGACGACCAGGGCGTCCAGGGCGGCGACGGCCTCCAGCGCGCCGGCCGGCTGCGGGGGCAGCAGCACCGCGAGCGCGCCGGCCCGGGTGACCGCCTCGACGTAGGTGGACGGCAGCAGCGCCGCCTGCTGCCGCCACACGCCCCAGGCGGCCTGCGTGCTGTAGGTGCTGATGCCCACCAGCGGGCGGCGGGCGGTGTCGGGGGCGTTCACAGGCGCTCGAATCCGCGCTGCCGCTCCCAGTCGGTCACGGCGGCGTCGAAGGCGGCCAGTTCGACCCGTCCGGCGTGGCTGTAGTGGCGGACGACGTCCTTTCCGAACGCCTCCTCCGCGGCCTGGCTGGTCTCGAACGCGGCCACCGCCTCGCGCAGGGTGGCCGGCACCCGCGGACCATCGGAGGCGTAGGCGTTGCCGGTGTGCTCGGGGGCCAGCGGCAGGCGGTGCTCGATCCCGTACAGGCCGGCGGCGACGAGGGCGGCGACCGCGAGGTAGGGGTTGACGTCGCCGCCGGGGACTCGGTTCTCGAACCGCAGCGAGAGCCCGTGGCCGACGACGCGCAGGGCGCAGGTGCGGTTGTCGCGGCCCCAGGCGATCGCGGTGGGGGCGAAGCTGCCGGCGACGTAGCGCTTGTAGGAGTTGACGTTGGGGGCGAGCAGCAGCGCGAAGTCGGACAGGCACGCGAGCTGCCCGGCCAGGAAGTGCTCCATCACCGGGGAGAAGCCGTGCGGCCCGTCGCCGGCCATCACGGGGGCGCCGGCGGCGTCGCGCAGGCTGAGGTGGACGTGGCAGGAGTTGCCCTCGCGCTCGTCGAACTTCGCCATGAAGGTCAGGCCGTAGCCCTCCTGGGCGGCGATCTCCTTGGCGCCGGTCTTGTAGACGGCGTGGTTGTCGCAGGTGGTGAGCGCCTCGGCGTACTTGAAGGCGATCTCGTGCTGGCCGGGGAAGCACTCGCCCTTGGCGGACTCCACGGTCAGGCCCGCGCCGGCCATCTCGTTGCGCAGCCGGCGCAGCAGCGGCTCGATCCGGCCGGTGCCCAGGACGGAGTAGTCGACGTTGTACTGGTTGGCCGGGGTGAGCCGGCGGTAGCCCTTCTCCCACGCCTGCTCGTAGGAGTCGCGGAAGACGATGAACTCCAGCTCGGTGCCGACCTGCGCGGTCCAGCCGTGGGCGGCGAGCCGGTCGAGCTGGCGGCGCAGCACCTGGCGGGGCGAGACCGCGACGGGTTGGCCCTCGTGGTCCACGACGTCGCACTGCACCATGGCGGTCGCCGGGTGCCAGGGGACGCGGCGGAGCGTGGACAGGTCGGGGGCGAGGACGAGGTCGCCGTAGCCGCTCTCCCAGGAGGAGATGTCGTAGCCGTCCACGGTGTTCATCTCGACGTCCACCGCGAGCAGGTAGCCGCAGCCCTCGGCGGTGCCCTCGGCGATGTCGGCGAGGAAGTGCGAGGCGGCGACCCGTTTGCCCTGCAGGCGGCCCTGCATGTCGGTCATGGCGAGCACCACTGTGTCCAGGGCGCCGTGGGCGGCCTGGGTGCGCAGTTCGTCCAGAGTGAGCATGCCGCCGGTCATCGCTTCTCCAGTTCGGCGTGCGGGAGCGGGGTGGGGGCTGGTGTCCGCGGCCCGGTGAACCACTTGCGCGCGGAGACCGCCCACCACACGCCGGCGAACCCGAGCACGACCGCGACGGCGACCGGTGTGTAGTTGAAGGTCCTGGCGGTGATGGGGCGGACCGTCGGGAGCATGAAGAGCACGGTGATCACCGCCGTCCAGGCCACGGCGACGCTCCCGATGATCCGGCTCCAGCGGCCCAGGTGCCAGGGTCCGCGCACGAAGGAGTCACCCTGGCGGAGCCGCAGGTACACCGGGATGACGTAGGACAGGTAGAGGCCGATCACCGAGATCGAGGTGACGGCGGCGTAGGCGGTGCTGTTCCACAGCGCGGGCAGGCCGAGCAGCAGGGCGCCGCCGGTGCCGAGCCAGACCGCGTTGACGGGGGTCTGGGTGCGCGGGTGGATGCGGTGCCACAGCCGCGAGCCGGGCAGCGCGCCGTCGCGGGAGAAGGCGTAGATCATGCGGGAGTTGGCGGTCACCGAGGCCATCCCGCAGAAGAACTGGGCGCCGATGACGATGAGCAGCAGCACCTTGGCGCCGCGCTCGCCGATGGCGTCGATGAAGATCTGGGCCGGCGGCACGCCGGTGGCGCTGCCGAGTTCGCCGCCGTAGTTCTGGATGGCGAAGGTGATGCCGAGCAGCAGCACCCAGCCGGCGGCCAGCGAGACGGTGATGGCGTTGACGATGCCGCGCGGGCCGCTGCGGGCCGCGTCGTGGGTCTCCTCGGTCATGTGCGCCGAGGCGTCGTAACCGGTGAGGGTGTACTGGGCGAGCAGCAGGCCGAGCATCGCCACGTAGAAGGAGTTGTGGAAGCCGGTGTTGTTGACGAAGTGGGTGAAGACGAAGGAGGCGGAGGCGTGGTGGTCGGGGACGGCGACGAGCACGCCGACGATGACCAGGACGCCGGCCAGGTGCCACCAGACGCTGACGGTGTTCAGCACCGCGACCAGCCGGACCCCGAAGGTGTTGAGCACGCCGTGCAGGGCGAGGAGCACCGCGAAGATCTCCACGGTGTGCCCCGGGGTGGCGCTCAGGCCGAACTGCAGGTCGAGCAGGGCGTTGGTGAAGAAGGCGGCGCCGTAGTCGATGCCGGCGGTGACGGCGACCTGGCCCATGAAGTTGCACCAGCCGGTCACCCAGCTCCAGGCGGGGCCGCGGGTACGGGCCAGGCGCGCCGACCAGTAGTACAGGCCGCCCGCGGTGGGGTAGCTGGAGCAGATCTCGGCCATCGCCAGGCCCACGCACAGGGTGAACGCGCCGACCAGCGGCCAGCCCCAGGTGATCATCGCGGGGCCGCCGGTGTTCATGCCGGTGCCGTAGAGGGTCAGGCAGCCGGAGAGGATCGAGACGATGGAGAAGGACACCGCGAAGTTGGAGAAGCCGGACAGGGAGCGGGCCAGCTCCTGGGTGTAGCCGAGTTCGCGCAGGCGGCGTTCGTCGTCGGTAACGGGAGCGGCGCCGGGCGGAAACACCGCGGGGGAAGGGTGGTCGGCGCCGGTTCGGGGTGTGCTGCCGGCGTCCGGGGCGGGTTCTGCGGCCCGATCCGTCGCTGCTTCCGCGGCTGGCTTCGGGGCTGGTTCCGGGGCTGGTTCCGTCGCTGCTTCGGGAGTGCCGGGCAGCGGGACATGGCGGGTGGGGCCGGCGGGGTCCGGGCCGGGGCTGCGGTCTGCGGTCGTCATGGGCTCCCCTGGGGGTCGGGGCACGGCCTGGGGCGCGGGTGCGCAATGGACGACTACTCGTCCATTGGACTGCCCAGCATGGTGGCGCCGGGCGAGTGGGGCCGTCAAGACCGCGGGCGGAGCGGCGTGGGTACGATTCCGCCGTGGCCACCGGTGAGTCGCGCGTGCGGCGGCCGGCCGACGCGGTGTTCCGGCCGGTCCGCGGGGGCAACGCGTTCGAGGAGACCGTCGAGCGCATCCTGCAGGCGGTCAAGCTCGGCATCTACGCGCACGGCGAGCGGCTGCCGGCCGAGCGGGACCTGTCCGCGCGGCTCGGCGTCAGCCGCGACACGCTGCGCGAGGCCGTGCGCTCGCTCCAGCGCGAGGGTTACGTGGAGTCGCGCCGCGGCCGCTACGGCGGCACGTTCGTCACCTACCGGGAGCCGCAGCCGGGGGTGGGCCGGCTGCGGCGGGCCGCGCGGGACCTGGGCGCGGGGCTGGAAGACGCGCTGGTGCACCGGATGGTGCTGGAGACGGGCGCGGCAGAGGTTGCCGCGGGGCGTGTGCTCGACGAGGCCGGGCGGGCGCACCTGAGCGGGCGGCTCGCGGACCTGGAGGCGGCGACCCCGGGCGAGTACCGGCAACTCGACTCGCGCTTCCACCTGGCCGTGGCGGAGCTGACGGGGTCGCCGACGCTGGTGGCGGGGGTGGCCGAGGCCCGGATGCGGCTGAACGACCTGCTCAACGCGATCCCGGTGCTCGACCGCAACATCGAGCACTCCGCGGCCCAGCACCGGGCGATGGCGCAGGCGATCCTGGCGGGTGATCCGGAGGGGGCGCGGCGGGCGACGCGGGAGCACCTGGAAGCGACGGCGGCGCTGCTGCGGGCTTTCCTGGGGTGAGGCCCCGTCGGGGGTGACTGCCCGGGGTGGCTGCCCGGGGTGGCTGCCCGGTTGAGGCCCTGCCCGGGGTGACTGTCCGGGCGACGCCCTGTCCGAGGTGGCTGTCCAGGGTGGCTGTCCGGGGTGAGGCCCGCTGGGCGGAGATGTCGGGTGCGGTGCGGGCCTCCGGGTCCGGCGGCGGCGCCAGAGGCCCGGCGCCGCGGTGTCCTGCGGCTTTCGGCTCGGCGCCGCGGTGCCCCTGCCGCTCAGGCCAGCGTGCTGACCAGGACCGCCTTGATCGTGTGCATCCGGTTCTCGGCCTGGTCGAAGACGACCGAGCGCTCGGACTCGAAGACCTCGTCGGAGACCTCCAGGTGGTCCAGCCCGTGGCGGGCGTGGATCTCCCGGCCGACGGCGGTGCCGAGGTCGTGGAAGGCGGGCAGGCAGTGCAGGAAGGTGGCCTGCGGGTTGCCGGTGGCGCGCATCACCTCGGCGGTGACGGCGTACGGCTTGAGCAGGGTGATCCGCTCGTCCCACACCTCCTTGGGCTCGCCCATGGAGACCCACACGTCGGTGTGCACGTGGTCGGCGCCGCGCACCCCTTCCTCGACGTCCTCGGTGAGGGTGATCCGCGCGCCGGTGCGGGCCGCCAGCTCGCGGGCCTGCCCGACGACGTCGGTGTGCGGCCACATCGCGCGAGGGGCGGCGATCCGCACGTCCATGCCGAGCAGGGCGCCGGTGACGAGCAGGGAGTTGCCCATGTTGTAGCGGGCGTCGCCGAGGTAGGCGTAGGAGATCTCGGCGAGCGGCTTGGGGTTGTGCTCGGTCATGGTGAGCACGTCGGCGAGCATCTGCGTGGGGTGCCACTCGTCGGTGAGACCGTTCCAGACGGGCACGCCCGCGTAGGCGGCCAGCTCCTCCACGACGGCCTGGCCGTGGCCGCGGTACTGGATGCCGTCGAACATCCGGCCGAGCACGCGGGCGGTGTCCTTGATCGACTCCTTGTGGCCGATCTGCGAGCCGGAGGGGTCGAGGTAGGTGGTGGAGGCGCCCTGGTCGGCGGCGGCGACCTCGAAGGCGGAGCGGGTACGCGTGGAGGTCTTCTCGAAGACCAGGGCGATGTTCCGGCCGCGCAGCCGCTGCTGCTCGGTGCCCGCCTTCTTGGCCGACTTCAGCTCCGCGGCGAACTCCACGAGGTGGCGGAACTCCTCGGGCGTGAAGTCCAGCTCCTTGAGGAAGTGCCGGCCCTTGAGGTCGACGGGCATGCGGGGGCTCCTAGGTCGGGCGGGCGGAACGGTGGAACTCTATACGATGAATAGCATTCTTATACAGCCCCTCTCAGACGGGGTCCCGCTCGATCGGGCAGCTCATGCAGCGCGGTCCGCCGCGGCCGCGGCCCAGCTCGCTGCCGGGGATCTCGATCACCTCGATGCCGCGCTTGCGCAGGTAGGTGTTGGTGGTGGCGTTGCGCTCGTAGGCCAGCACCATGCCGGGCTCGACCGCGAGCACGTTGCACCCGTCGTCCCACTGCTCGCGCTCGGCGGCGTGCACGTCCTGGGTGGCGGTGAGCACGGTGACGGTGTCCAGGCCGAGCGCGGCGGCGATGGCCCGGTGCATGTGCTCGGGCGGGTGGTCGGTGACCTTCAGCTCGCCCGCCTCGCCACCGGGCTCGATCGTGTACGAGCGCAGCATGCCCAGGCCCGCGTACTGGGTGAAGGTGTCGCCGTCGACCATCGTCATCACCGTGTCCAGGTGCATGAAGGCGCGGCCCTTGGGCATGTCGAGGGCGACGATGGTGCGGGCCGAGCCGGTGGTGAACATCCGCCGGGCCAGCATCTCCACGGCCTGCGGGGTGGTGCGCTCGCTCATGCCGATGAGCACGGCGCCGCGGCCGAGCACCAGCACGTCGCCGCCCTCGATCGTGGACGGATAGGCGCTCTGGCCCTCGGACCACACGTGGAAGCCGCCGCCGGCGAAGAGCGGGTGGTGCCGGTAGATCGCCTCGAAGTGCACGGTCTCGCGCTGCCGGGCGGGCCAACGCATCGCGTTGATGCTCACCCCGTCGTAGACCCAGGCGGAGGTGTCGCGGGTGAACAGGTGGTTGGGCAGCGGGTTGAGCAGGAAGTCGTCCAGGTCCATGGCGTGGAAGAGGACGGAGACCGGCTCGGCGAAGCGGGCCAGGAACTCGCGCTTGGTCATGCCGCCGACGAGTGCCTCGGCCAGGTCGGCGGCGGGCATGCCCTCGAACGCCTCGCGCAGCGGGTCGGTGGCCAGCGGGCCGTACTGCTTCTCGTCGAAGACGCGGTCGAGCACCAGGTTCCGGGCGGCGGGCAGTTCCAGGGACTCGCGCAACAGGTCGCCGAAGAGGTGCACCTCGACACCGCGGTCGCGCAGGACGTCGGCGAACCCGTCGTGCTCGGCGCGGGCGCGGCGCACCCAGAGCAGGTCGTCGAAGAGGAGGGCGTCCTTGTTCGTGGGGGTCAGGCGCTTCAGTTCGAGGTCGGGGCGGTGCAGGATGACGCTGCGCAGCCGCCCGGCCTCGGAGTCGACGTGGAATCCCATGGAGCAGACCTTCCCCGTTTTCCCGCCGCCGCCACGCACGGGGGCGAAGCGGCGGCGGGGCGGCGGGGTGTGGGGCCCGCGCGGGCTCACAGACGGGGGTCGACCGGCTCCGACTCCAGGGCGAGGACCGCGAAGACGGCCTCGTGGACGCGCCAGAGCGGCTCGCCGGCGGCCAGCCGGTCCAGCGCTTCCAAGCCGAGGGCGTACTCGCGCAGGGCGAGCGAGCGCTTGTGGGTCAGCGCCCGGTGCCGCAGCCGCTCCAGGTGCTCGGGGCGGGTGTACTCGGGACCGTAGATGATCCGCAGGTACTCCCGGCCGCGGCACTTCACGCCCGGCTGTACCAGCCGGCCGCTCCCGGTGCGGACGATCGCGCCCAGCGGCTTGACCACCATGCCCTCTCCCCCGGAGGCGGTCAGCTCCAGCCACCAGCGGATGCCGGCGGCCACCGACTCCTCGTCGCCGGTGTCGACCATGAGCCGGCGGGTGCCCTGGAGCAGCCCGCTGCCGTCCGCGCCGACCATGCGGTCGATGAGGGCGAGCTGCTCGTCGTGCGGGAGGGCGGCGAGGCTGCGGCCCTGGACGGCGAGCAGCTGGAAGGGTGCGAGGCAGACCCCCTCCAGCCCGTCGGTGCTCCAGCAGTAGCGCCGGTAGGCGTCGGTGAACGCGCTTGCGTCCGCGGCCCGTTCGCGCTGCCTGGCGAGCAGGCCGGAGACCTCGGTGCCGCGGGCGGCCGCCGCCTCCAGTGCCGCCAGCGCGGGCGGGAACGCGGCGCCGGCCGCCGCGCCCACCGCCGCGTACTGGGTGCGCAGCAGGCCGGACGCCTTCAGCGACCAGGGCAGCAGTTCGGCGTCGAGCAGCAGCCAGTCGGTGTCCAGCTCCGCCCACAGCCCGGCGGCGGTGACGGCGTCGCGTATCCGGGCGAGCACCTGCTCGGTGGTGGCGGGGTCGTCGAAGAAGGGGCGCCCGGTGCGGGTGTGCAGCGTCCCGGTGACGCCGGCCGAGGCGCCGAAGCGCTCCCGGGCCGCGTCCTCGTCGCGGCAGACCAGGGCGACCGCGCGCGAACCCATGTGCTTCTCCTCGCACACGACCTGCGCGACGCCGTCCTCCCGGTACGCGGCGAACGCCTCGGCCGGGTGCTCCAGGTACCCCTCCTGGCGGGAGGTGGCGCACGGCGACATGGTCGGCGGCAGGTAGGCGAGCAGCCGCGGGTCCACCGCGAAGCGGGACATCACCTCCAGTGCCGCGGCCGCGTTCTCCTCGCGTACGGTGAGCCGGCCCATCCGCGTGGTCTCCACGGAGCGGCGGCCCGCGACGTCGGCCAGGTCCAGCGGGCGGCCGTCGGTGCCGCCGGGCACCTGCGTCGTCAGCGGCTTGACCGGCTCGTACCAGACCCGCTCGGCGGGGACGTCCACGATCTCCCGCTCGGGCCAGCGCAGCGCGGTCATCCGGCCGCCGAAGACGGCGCCGGTGTCCAGGCACAGGGTGTTGTTGATCCACGAGGCGGTGGGTACGGGGGTGTGGCCGTAGACCACGGCGGCGCTGCCGCGGTAGTCATCGGCCCACGGGTAGCGCACGGGCAGCCCGAACTCGTCGGTCTCGCCGGTGGTCTCGCCGTAGAGCGCGTGCGAGCGGACCCGGCCGGAGGTGCGGCCGTGGTACTTCTCGGGCAGCCCGGCGTGGCACACCACGAGCCGGCCGCCGTCCAGCACGTAGTGGCTGACCAGGCCGCCGATGAAGTCCGCGACCTGCTGGCGGAACCGCGGGTCCCGCTCGTCCTCGCGCGCCAGCTGCTCGACGGTCTCCGCCAGGCCGTGTGTCATCTGCACCTTGCGGCCCTTGAGATGGCGGGCGAGCTTGTTCTCGTGGTTGCCCGGCACGCACAGCGCGGTGCCGGCCGCGACCATGCCCATCACCCGGCGCAGCACGCCGGGGCTGTCGGGGCCGCGGTCGACCAGGTCGCCGAGGAACACCGCGGTACGGCCGGCCGGGTGCACGCCGTCCTCGTACCCGAGCTTGGCGAGCAGCGCCTCCAGCTCCGCGCTGCACCCGTGGACGTCGCCGATGATGTCGAACGGCCCTGTCAGGTGCGTCAGGTCGTTGTACCGGCGCTCGGTGACGACCGTGGCGGCGTCAACCTCCGCGGTGCCGCGCAGCACGTGTACCTTGCGGAACCCCTCGCGTTCCAGGCCGCGCAGTGAACGCCGCAGCTCGCGCTGGTGCCGCTGCACCACGTGCGGCGGCATGCCGGCCCGGTCGGGGCGGGCCGCGTTGCGCTCCAGGCAGACCTGCTCCGGGACGTCGAGCACGATGGCGATCGGCAGCACGTCATGCTCGCGCGCCAGGTCGACCAACTGGCGGCGGGCCTCCTTCTGCACGCTCGTGGCGTCGATCACCGTCCGCCGCCCGGCCGCCAGCCGCTTGCCGGCGATGTAGTGCAGCACGTCGAAGGCGTCCCGGGTGGCGCTCTGGTCGTTCTCGTCGTCACTGACCAGCCCCCGGCAGAAGTCCGACGAGATGACCTCCGTCGGCTTGAAGTGCCGCGCGGCGAACGTCGACTTGCCCGACCCCGTCGCCCCGATCAGCACCACCAGCGAAAGATCCGTAACAGCCAGCTCCCGCGCTACGGCGGTGGTGCCGAGTGCGTGCGCGGGCGCGGGTGCAGACGCGGTGGCGGGCGCGGATGCAGACGCGGTCACGGCTTCGGGTGCGGGCGCAGACGCGGTGGCTGGCTCGGTGGCAGGCGTGGTCACGGGCTCGGACGGGGACTCGGCGGCAGGTGCGGTGGCGCGCCCGACCTCGGTCCCAGCGGCGGGCGCCGGCATCGTGGCGGCATCGATCCCAGGTGCGAGCACGGGCTCGGATGCAGACGCGGGTACGGCCCCGGGCTCGGCGGCAGACGGGGCCACGGTGGCGAGCCCAGGCTCCGTCGCAGCGGCGGGCACCGGGGCGGGCGCGGGTGCTTGCACGGACTCGGCGGCAGGCGTGGTCGCGGGCTCGGGTGCGGGCGCAGACGCGGCCGTGGGCTCGGGTGCGGGCGCAGACGCGGCCGTGGGCTCGGGTGCGGGCGCAGACGCGGCCGTGGGCTCGGTGGCGGGCGCGGGCACGTCGGCGGTGCCCTGGGCGCGCTCGGCGCTCGGGTCCCTGCGGTGCTCGGTCATGCGACGGCCTCCTTGCCACTGGTCTCTGTCGTGTACGTACTGTCCTGAGCACCCAGGGTGCCCGGGCTGTCGGGTCGGCCCGAACTTCCAGGCTCGGCTGCGGCGTTGGGCTCGCTCTGGGCGCGGGCCCGGCCGCCGTCGGCGGTACGGGTGAAGACCGCCATCTGGGTGGGCGGCCCCACCTCGGGGTCGTCCGGACCCACGGGGGCGAACCGCACGGCGTATCCGTGCCTGTCCGCCACCGCCCGGGCCCACTCGGCGAACTGCGCCCGCGCCCACTCGAAACGGTGGTCCGCGTGCCGAACGTGCCCCGCGGGCAGCGACTCCCAGCGCACGTTGTACTCCGCGTTCGGCGTCGTCACGACCACCGTCCCCGGCCGCGCCGAGCCGAACACCGCGTACTCCAGTGCCGGCAGCCGCGGAAGGTCCAGGTGCTCGATGACCTCGCTGAGCACCGCCGCGTCGTACCCCTTGAGCCGGCTGTCGGTGTAAGCCAGCGAGCCCTGCACCAGGCCCACCCGCCCGGCCTGCCGCTCGCCCATCCGGTCCAGCCGCAGCCGGCGCGCGGCGATGTCCAGCGCCCGCATCGACACGTCCACCCCGAGGATCTCGGTGAACCGCACCTCCTTCAGCATCGCCGCCACCAACTGTCCCTGGCCGCACCCCAGGTCGAGCACCCGAGCCACGCCCGCCGCCCGCAGCTCGGCCAGGATCGCCTCCCTGCGCTGCACGGCCAGAGGCGCCGGCCGCTCGGCCACCTCCTCCGGTACCTCCTCCTCCACCGCGTTGTCGATCTGCTCCACCCCGATGTCGTCGGCATCGGCCAGCCGCGCCAGCTCCAGCCGCTCCATCGCCTCCCGGGTCAGCGACCAGCGCCGCGACAGGTAGCGGGTGGTGATCAGCTTCTGCTCCGGGTGCAGGGCCAGCCACCCCTCACCGAACCGCAGCAACTTGTCCACCTCGTCCGCCGACACCCAGTAGTGCTTGGCGTCGTCCAGCACCGGCAGCAGCACGTACAGGTGCCGCAGTGCCTCGGCGAGCCGCACCTCGCCCTCAAGCACCAGGCCCACGTACCGCGACTGCCCCCACTCGGGGAACCGCTCGTCCAGCGCCACCGCGCTCGCCTCGACCCGCCAGCCCAGCGGCTCGAACAACCGGCGCACCAGTTCCGCTCCGCCCCGCGCGGGCAGCACGGGCACCTCGATCCGCAACGGCATCGGCGCCGCCGCCCGCTCGGGGTGCGAGCGGCACTCACCGCGCATCGCCGTCGAGAACACCGTCCGCAACGCCACCGCCAGCAGCGACGAAGCCGCGTACGGCCGGTCGTTGACGAACTGCGCCAGCGCCGCATCGGGCGCCCCGCCGCGCCCCTTGCCCTTCCCGCGCCGCACCAGCGCGGGCGGATCGACCTCCAGCAGCAGCGCGGCCGTGGTCCGCTCGGCCGTCGCCTCGGGGTAGAACACGTGCGCCTCGCCGTAGGCGGTCGAGAACGGCTGCGCCTTGCCAGGATGCTTGTGCAGCAGGAACCCCAGGTCGGTGGCCGGGACTTCGGTGCTGCCGGTGGTGGTGATCGTCAGGAACACGTCGCCGAGTATCCAGCTCCGCCCCTGCCGACCGACACCGGTTTATCCCCGTACCTCGCCCACCCCACTCCGGCAGCGGTGCCAGCTCCCAGAACGGCACCCCGGTACGCCCAGTCCCGAACCGCGCACCCCATCGCACCCAGCAGCCAGCAGCCAGCAGCCAGCAGCCAGCACCCAGCACCCAGCACCCAGCACCCAGCACCCAGCACCCAGTGTGAACGGTCCCGTGGTTGCGAGTTCGCGCCGGCTCGCCCTCAGGCGTTCTTCCGCAGCGCGGCTGCGATCCCGGCGATCCCCGCGGGCCCCACCCGGCAGCACCCGCCGACCAGCCGAGCACCGGACTCCCGCCAGTCGGCGACCGACTCCGGATCGAAGGCAGCGTCGCCCGCCCACCGCCCCGCCTGCGCATCCCACCGCTCCCCGCTGTTCGGATAGGCCACCACCGCCTTGCCACTCACCTCCTTCGCCAGCCGTACCGCTTCTGCCGCATCGCCCGGGGCGCAGCAGTTCACGCCGACGGCCACCACCTCGTCCCGCCCCGCGGCCAGGGCGAAGGCGTCCTCCAACGGCTGCCCCGCGCGGGTCCGCCGCCCCTCGATCGTGTACGACAGCCACACCGGAAGTCCCGTGCCCTCGGCCGCCGCCAGCATCGCCTCGGCCTCGTCCACATCCGGCACCGTCTCCAGTGCCAGCACATCCGGCCCTGCTTCCGCCAGCGCCTCGATCCGCAGGCGGTGAAACCGAGCCAACTCCCGCACGCTCAGCCCGTACCGCCCCCGGTACTCGCTGCCGTCCGCGAGCATCGCCCCGTACGGCCCCACCGAGGCGGCCACCCACACCTCGGGCCGGCCACCGCCCGGGTCCACACCCCGAGCCGAAGCCGGGCTCGGAGCCGGAGACCGGGACTGAGCCGAATCCGCACGAGGAGCTGACCAAGCATCCGCGGCCTCCCGGGCCAGCTCCACACTCCGCCGCAACAGCCCCGCCGCCTCCGCCCGGCCCACTCCGCGCCGTGCGAACCCCTCGAACGTCGCCTGGTAGCTGGCCGTCGTCAGCACCTGGGCGCCCGCCCGGAGGTACGCAGTGTGCGCCGCGCGGATCTGCTCGGGCTCCTCCGCGAGGAGACGAGCCGTCCACAGCGGGTCGGCGAGGTCGCATCCCTGGTCTGCGAGCTGGTTCGACAACCCGCCGTCCAGCACCACGACCTCCCCGGCCCCGAGCCGCTGCCGAAGCCCACGGAACCCGTACGCACGGCCCGCACCCTCCGCGCCGCCCGAGCCGTCCGCACTGCCCGCGCCCTGCGGACCACCCGGACCTGCCGAGTCATCCGAGCCGCCGAGGCAGCCCGAGGCACCCGGACCACTCGCGCCGGCCCGGATGTTCGTGCGGCCGGAACCGCCGTGGGCACCGGAGTCCCCCGGGCCGTGCGAGCCGAACGAACCCTCCGCCGGGACAGGTTCGCCCCGCCCCGTGGCGGCTTCGGCTCCGCCCGCGGCCCCCGCCGGCCCCGGCAGCGTCATCGGACTCTCACCCCACCTGCGGCTTGACCTGCGCGGCGATCAGCTCCAGGTGCTCCAGGTCGCTGAGGTCCAGCACCTGGAGGTAGAAGCGGGTGGAACCCTGCTCGGCATACCGCCCGATCTTGTCGACGACCTCGGCCGGCGAGCCCGCGAGCCCGTTGGCCTTCAGCTCCTCGACGTCCCGGCCGATCGCCGCGGCCCGGCGGGCGACCTCGGCGTCGTCCTTGCCCACGGCGACGACCAGCGCGTTGGAGTAGACCAGTTCGTCGGTCCGGCCGGCGGCCTTCGCCGCTGCCCGCACCCGCTCGATCTGGCGGCCGGTGTCCTCCACCGAGGCGAAGGGCACGTTGAACTCCGCCGCGTAGCGCGCCGCCAGCTCCGGGGTGCGCTTGGCACCCATCCCACCCACGAGCACCGGCACCGGGGACTGCGCCGGCTTGGGCAGCGCGGGAGAGTCCTTCAGCTGGTAGTACGTCCCGTCGAAGTCGAAGGTCTCGCCGATTGGGGTGTTCCACAGGCCGGTGATGACGGCCAGCTGCTCCTCGAGCCGGTCGAACTTCTCCTTCGGGAACGGGATGCCGTACGCGGTGTGCTCCGCCTCGTACCACCCCGCGCCGAGCCCGAACTCGACGCGCCCGCCCGACATCCGGTCGACCTGTGCCACCTGGATGGCCAGGACGCCCGGCAGGCGGAAGGTGCCCGCGGTCATCAGGGTGCCGAGCCTGATACGGCTGGTCTCCCGCGCGAGGCCGGCCAGGGTGATCCACGCGTCCGTGGGTCCGGGCAGCCCGTCGCCGTCCCCCATGACCAGGTAGTGGTCGGAGCGGAAGAAGGCGTCGAACCCGAGGTCCTCGGTGGCCTTGGCGACGGCCAGCAGCGTGTCGTAGCTCGCCCCTTGCTGGGGCTCGGTGAAGATGCGTAGATCCATTCCTCCATCCTGCACCAGCCGCCTTTCATCCCGCGTCCACCCGCGCCAGCTCCCGCAGCCGGTCCTTCGCCTCGTCCACGGCGTCCATCGCCTCGACGCAGCTCCAGTACGCCTGCTCGTCGGCGGCGGACCCGATGAGGTCGACCACGGCGAGCCCGATCTCGCCGAGGAGGACCCGCAGGGCCCGCAGGGTGCCGTCGGGATCGCGCACCGTCGTCAGCCGGGCGGCACGTCGCCCGCCCGCGGCCGAAGGCACGGTCCCAGGACCCGCCCCCGAGCGGCGCGCCTCGTCCGGGTAACCGTCCTCCGGATGTCCCGGCGGACCCGACCCCGCGACGCGCGTCGCCCGTTCGTCGAGCAGCCGCACGACCGCTTCCGTCAACTCGTACGCCTGCCATGCCTCGGCGACGATCTCTTCCGGACGCAGGTCGGAACCCATCGCCCGCTCTGCCTGCGCCACCAGCCGTGCCGCGTCCATCGTCCGTACCTCCCGTTGTGTGGGCGGCGGCTCCGTACCGCTGCCCGATGTCACACAGCGTGACAGAACACAAGGGGTCGGACGACAGAAAATTCGATATCTGTGGACAACTGCTCGATTGTGGATAACTCCGTCATCCGGCCGAGCTATCCGGCCGGGGGAAGCGCAGCTCGTTGCGGTCGATCTTGGCTGCGAGCGCGTCGAGCACGTCGATGCCGAGGGTGTCGCAGAACTGCAGCAGGTAGGCGAGGACATCGGCGACCTCGTCCCGCACGCGGTGCGCGCTGTCGGCCTCGTCCATCACCGCGGCGGACTGCTCCGGCGTCAACCACTGGAAGATCTCCAGGAGTTCGGACGCCTCCACGCTGAGCGCGGCCGCGAGGTTCTTGGGCGTGTGGAAGGGCTGCCAGCGCCGGGCGGCGGCGAAGTCCACCAGGCGCTGCTGGAGCGCGGCGAGATCCTGTCGTTCGGTCACCCGCTCTGGTCTACCTCATCCTCCCAGCGTGCGGCATCGATCCGGCGCTCCTCGCCAGGGCCTGCGGACGGACCCGCGGCCGGAACGGCCGAAGACCCCGGGTCCGAGCCCGCGTTCGGACCCGCAGCGGCGACGGGACCCGCGCCCGCCTCCGCACTGACCTCGGCACCGACCTTGGCACCGACACCCGAACCAGCCGCCGCGTCGGCACCCGCTCCGGTCGCCGCCACGGCTTCGTCGATCGGAGCCTTCCCGCCCGCGCGATCCGCGCCGGCAGCGGTGCCCTCTGCTCCCGCGCTGCCGCCCGCCCCAGCGCGGCCACCGCTCTCTTCCGCGTCCGCCGAAGCCGTCTCTCCCGCCGGCGCCATCGCGGCCTCGCTCGCCGCCCCGTCCTCGCCCGCTCCCCCGGGCTCCTTCGCAGCCGCCGCCTCCTCCGCCCCCACGACCGTCAGCGACACCCCCTCCAGATCGTCCGCGCACGACGGGTCCTGGACGGTCGCCAGCAGCCGGATGTGGCCGCGGGAAGCCGCGAGCCCCGCCAGCCGCAGCAACTCCCGCGCCTGGCGGCGGTCCACGCCGAGGTCGAGCCCGTCGGCGACGACGGTCAGCACCTGTCCGGCCGGCAGCAACTCGGTGCTGGTGTCGACATCGAGCACGCCCGGCCCGGTGAGCAGGACCAGCGCGAGGGCCAGGAAGCGCAGTTCGCCGTCGCCGAGCCGGTCGATAGGGACCATGCCGAGATCGCCACGGTCGACGGCGGCGATCACACCGTCGACCGTCGGCCCGCCGCGGCTGCCCGCGACGCGCGCCGCCGGGACCGTGGTCAGCCGCTCGACGGGACCGCTGCAGACGTCCCGCACCGCTTTGACCAGCATGCCGTGCCGGATGCCGCACTCCCCCTCGGTCCTGGCCAGCACCGCCGAGAGGTTGTCGCAGGCGCTGCGCAGCCGCCCGTCACCGAGCCGGACCGGCGCCCGCATCGTCTCGGGCCGGGGGGCGATCGGGAACACCCCGCGCAGCGCGACCACCATCTGCTCGGCGGCGGCCAGCACCAGGCGCTGGCCCTCAGTTCGGCCGGCGACGCGCAGCGGCAGCAGCGACGTGGCGAGCCGGCTGTCCGGCAGCGGGGCGCGGGTGACGGCCACCACGCCCGCGGTGTGCCAAGCCGCCTGCACCGTACGGCGGGTGGGGTCCCGCAGGGCGGTGGTCAGCAAGGTCTCGCCCACACCGGTGAGCCGCTCGCCGACGATCCGCAGCGACGGCTCGACCTGTACGGCCAGGTCGAGGCGGAGCGGGCCGAGCGGACCGGTCGCCGTGCAGCCGATCCGGAAGCCGCGGCGGCCCTCCCCGTCGGGCTGCGCCCCCTGCGGGATGCACGCGGCCGCGCCGCCGCGCACCACCGACTTGGCGCCGCCCGCGCCGAAGACCTCCGGCAGCTCCGCGCCCGCCGCGAGCCGGCCCAGGACCGCGAGCGCTTCGAGGACGCTCGACTTCCCGGTTCCGCTCGCTCCGGTGAGGAGAGTGATCGGATCGAGTGCGAAATTGGCGCCTCGATGCGACTTGAAGGCGGAAAGGCGGAGTTCGGTGACGATCGGCCGGGGCTGGCTGCTGCTCATGGGCGGGAACGTAGCCACCGGGAAACCCGCCGAACCGTTCCATCGCGCTTTTCGTCATCCGATCGAGGGACATTCGGCTTAACCCGCATGGAATCCGGAAAGCAAACGGTCAGCGGATCGGAACCGTGCGTGCCCGAATCACCCGGCGCCCGACCGCACTCCAACACCCCGCGTCCCCACGGCCGTACGGCACTCCCCGCGTGCCGCGCGACCGCCGAACGCGCCGACCACGATGTCCACCGCTAGTTTTACGGAGGTGACGAACGCCGACACATCCACCGTCCACGTCGCGCTGCTGCGCGGCATCAACGTCGGGGGCCGGGCCAAGGTCCCCATGGCGACACTGCGCGGACTGCTCACCGCGATGGGCGGCACCGCGGTACGCACGCACCTGCAGAGCGGCAACGCCGTCTTCAGCCATCGAGAGGAGGACACCCGGCGCCTGGGCGCCGAACTGGAGCAGCGCATCGCCGACGAGTTGGGGCTGACCATCACCTGCCTGGTCCGGACGGGGCAGGACCTGCGGCGGGTGGTGACCGCCAACCCCTTCCCGATGGAGGGTGTCGACGGCTCGCGGTTCCTGGTCGTCTTCCTGTCGGGGCCCGCGCCCCTCGACAAGCTGGCGACCCTGGACCCGGCCGCGTACGCCCCGGACGAGTTCCGGCCCGGTGAGCGGGAGATCTACGCCCACTTCCCGGACTCCATCCGCAACTCCAAGCTGGCCGCCCGGTTCACCGACCGCTGGCTCGGCATGACGGCGACGGCCCGGAACTGGAACACGGTCACCCGGCTGCTGGCCATGTGCGAGGAATGACACCGCCGGGGAACGACACCGCAGGTGCCGGACCGAACGTCGCCGCCGTGGGAAGATCACCACGTCAGCGTCGAGGTACGCCTGAAGTACCGCGCAACTGCCGCCCCGAGGAAGTGTTTCCCATGTCCCAGGCCATGTCCGGCGAGCAGCCCGGTGGGGCAGCCTCCGCTCCCCTGCGGCTGCCGGCCAACTTCGTGCCGCGGTTCTACCGGGGCGGGTCCCGGCTCGGCCCGTTCCGCAGGATCGCGACCGGCCCGTACGACGGGGAGGACTGGGTCGGGTCGACCACGCAGGCCCTCGGCGCTCCCGAGGGGCTGGGGCCGAGCCGGCTCGCCGACGGCAGGCTGCTGGCCGAGGCGGTCGCGGCCGACCCGGAGGGCTTCCTCGGGCCCGACCACGTGGCGGCCTTCGGCACCAGCACCGAACTGCTGGTGAAGCTGCTCGACCCCGACGAGCGGCTGGCCGTCCACTACCACCCCGACCAGGAGTTCGCGCGGATCCACCTGGGCTGCGCGCACGGCAAGACCGAGGCGTGGGTGGTGCTGGACGCCCCAGCGGACGGCGCGGTGCACCTGGGCTTCCGCGAGGAGGTCTCCGCCGAGGCGCTGGCGGCGCTGTCGCAGGCGCAGGACAGCGTGGCGATGCTGGCGGCACTGAACCGGGTCCCGGTGCAGGCGGGGGACGCGATTCTGGTGCCGGCCGGGGTGCCGCACGCGGTGGGCGCGGGTGTGTTCGCGGTGGAGTTGCAGGAGCCCACCGACTGGTCGCTGATGCTGGAGCACGCGGGACTCGACCTCGGCGAGGGCGGCGAGTGGCACCTGGGTCTCGGCCCGGACATGGCGCTCGCGGCTGTGGACCGCAGTGGCTGGACACCGGAGCGGCTGGCCGAGTTGCGGCTGCCGGCGCCGCTGCCGCTGGCTCCGGGTGTGGCCAGGCTGCTGCCCGAGCGGGCCGATCCGTTCTTCCGGGCGGAGTCGGTGTCGGCCGGGGCGCTGCTGGCGGCGGCGTTCTCGGTGCTGGTGTGCGTGGACGGCGAGTTGGCGCTCGTGGACGAGGCAGGCGGGCGCACGGTGATGACGGCAGGCGAGAGCGTGCTGCTGCCCTACCGGTACGGGCGGTGCGCGCTGGAAGGTTCGGGCCGCGCCGTACGCTGCCTGCCACCGCCCACGGACAGTGCGGCAGTCACGGGGGCGCGCTGAGCACCGCGCCTGTTGACCGCCCACGGAGGGCGCGGCAACCACGGGGCCACGCTGAACCATGCGGCTGTCGGCCACCCGCGCAGAGTGCCACAACCGCAGGGCGCGCTGAGCCCTGCAGCTGCCAACCAGGCACGGATGCTGCGGCAGCCACGGGAGCCCGCTGAGCGCCGCGACTGTCGGCCACCCACGAAGATCGCCGCAACCGCAGGGGTGCACTGACCGCCGCGGCTGCCAGCCCGGCACGCAGAGAGCGGCAACCACGGGCCCGCTGAGCAGCGGCTGGCGGCCGCCGCGAAGGGCACGGCAGCGACGGGACCGCGCGGAAGCGGCGCCGCCGGCCGTGCGCGAGGGCGCGATAGCCGAGGCCCGCGCCTCCGCGCCCGCATGTGGGGCATCCACGGGCCCGGCAACCGCGGCTGCCCCCCGATGTCAGATGGCGCCCCGGCAACCCGCCCGGTGCCGGTTTGCCGCCCCGGGCGGCAGCTCACCCCGGGCTCGGCCCCGCCTTCGACACTCCCGGGCCCGGCCAGCAGGCCGCGGGGGGCTGTGGGTCGGGCGCCGGGGTGACCGGGTGAGCAGGGGCCGGGAGGGCGCGCGGGTCAGCGCTTGGCGGCGACCAGGGCCGCGCTGACCTCGGCGATCGAGGCGCTCGCGGGGGGCTGGGTGGCGAACTGGTCGTCCTTGGTCTCGGTGTAGGGGCGGCCGTAGACGGGGGTGCCCGGCTGGAAGCGCCAGCTCTCGGCGAGGGGGCCGACGTCGACGACGTCGTAGCCGAGCCGGGAGAGCAGGTCGGCGGCCTGCTTCTTGGCGTCCTCGTCGTCGCCCGCGATGGGCAGGGCCGTGCGGTCGGGGGCGCCGACCGGCCGCGGGAGGGCGGCGAGGTCCTTGTAGAAGATGTTGTTGAACGCCTTGACGACGTGCGCGCCCGGCAGGTGCCGCTGGAGCAGTTCGCTCTCCACCGCCTCGCCCGACTCCAGCTCCGGAACGGTGCCGTCGCGGTCCGGGTAGTAGTTGCCGGTGTCGATGACGGTCTTGCCGACGAGCGGTTCGCGCGGCACCGAGGTCCGGGCGTGGTAGGGGATCGTCACCACGACCCAGTCGCCGGCGGCGGCCGCCTCCTCGGGCGTGGCCGCGCGGGCCCGCGGCCCCAGCTCGGCCACGAGGCCGGAGAGCGTCTCCGGCCCGCGGGAGTTGCTGAGCACCACATCGATGCCGGCGTCCACCGCCAGACGAGCGATGGTGCCGCCGATGTTTCCACTGCCGATGAGTCCGAGAGTAGCCATGCCTGTGCCAACCGTGCCGGCGGGAGGCATGTTTCCGGGGGAGGCAAAAAGTTCCCCCAAGCGGCGGCAGCCTGGGGCGCGGAGCCGGGGAGGCAGGCCGGTGGTCGCGCCCGCGGGCGCCGCCGCCTGGTCAGTGCGCCACGGCCTGGGCGACGCGGCGGCCGGTCCACTCGAAGACGTACGGGTCGTCCAGCCGGGCCACCCAGAGGTCGACGCCGACGGCGGCCTCCTCGCCGGGCCAGGGCCCCACGCCCATCACCCGCAGCCCGGCCCGGACGGCCGCGCGGATCCCGGTCCTGGAGTCCTCCACGGCCAGGCTCGCCTCGGGCGCGGCGCCGCACAGCCGGGCGGCGGTGAGGTAGACGTCGGGCGCGGGCTTGGGGCGCACCGCGCTGTCGGGGACCACGATGTGGTCGAAGTACGGCAGCAGCCCGGCGTTGGACAGGCAGGTCTCCACCACGTCGGCCGGGCAGTTGCTGGCGACGGCGAGCGGGGCGAATTTCGCCGCGTTGGCGACCAGTTCGGGCGCCCCCGGCATGGTGCGGGGGTTGGCCGCGACCAGGACCCGGAAGTGGTCGAGCAGCGCGGTGGTCAGCTCGCCGGCCAGGTCGGGGCAGTCGTTCTCGTCGGCCATCATCTGGCCGCACTCGGTGTAGTGCAGGCCCTTGGCCCGCTCGGCGAAGCCCGGCGCGGCCCGCAGGCCGAACTCGCGCAGGGCGGTCTGGCGGGCCTCCTGCCAGTGCCGCTCGGTGTCCATGAGCGTGCCGTCGCAGTCGAAGACGACGGCCTCGGGGGTCCAGGAAAGGAGGGGAGAAAGCGATGGCTGGTTCACGGTCGGTTTCCGTTCGGGAATGCCGGAGAGCACGGGGCAGGAGGCCGGCCGTATTCCTCGGCGGCGTGGAGGACCCGCCCGCCTGGGGAATGCCGCGTCATACCGCGGAAGACACCGGGAATGCCGTGGGAATCCATGCGGCGGCGGGCTCCCGGCGGACGCGGCCCCAGGGCACCGCGGAATTGCGGCGCTTCCGGCGCCGCCGGGAACATAACGATCATTACGTTATGGATGAATGCACGCCGTAGTCAAGCAATTTCGGTATGTCATCCGGCGTGTCGTTACGGAGCCTCGCCGGCGGGGCCGTACCCGAAGACGCCGTAGGCGGTCGGCACGCCGCCCTGCCGGACCCGGAAAACGCAGGTCCGGTGGTGCGGCACGGCCTCCACGCGGGCCGGCGGGTCGTACTCGGTGAAGCGGCTCGCGGCCATCCGCCCCGAGACCGGCCGCAGCAGCGTGCCGCCGCTCGCCTGCGCCGCCGCCTGGCGGGCCGCCTCCAGCAGCACCATGCCGGGCACGTGGTCGCTCACATGGTCGAAGTAGAACGGGTGCCGGGGGTCCGCGGGTTCTATGGCCAGCGCGCCGTCGCGGAAGGCCACCAGCACATCTGCCGGACGGGAGGCGCCCAGCACCCCCAGGTCGGGCCGCTCGGCGGGAGCGGCGACGAAGCTGCCCGCGCCCAGCCGGCGGCCGCGCACGGCGGCGTACCGCTCGTCGGACAGGAAGCGGGCGCCGCCGCGGGCCCGGGCGAAGATCCGGCCGGCCGCGCCGTAGGCGACGTCGAGCCGCAGCGTGGCCAGGCTCCCGTCGGAGCGGCGCCTGGGGTCGGCCGCCTCCACCGTGCACAGCACCTCGGTGCCGCCGTGCCCGGCCTGCGGCTCGCACCCGGGCAGCAGCGCGAAGCGCAGGTCGTCGATGAGCATGTGGGAGTTGGTCGGGACGCCGTACCAGCGCAGCGGCAGGTAGATGCCGAGCTGGCGCAACGTCTCCACGACCAGCAGCGGGCTGTGCAGCCCGGTGCCGTCCACGGGGAAGGTGCTGTGCGAGCGGGGCCAGCAGGCCGCCGCCAGGAAGCGCCCGGGCGGCCCCGGCCGCACGTCGGTCAGCAGCACCTCGGCCACCGAGGTGCGGTGCACCAGCTCGCGCGGCACCGTACGCGACCAGCTCACGCCCGAGTCGCCGTCCGGGGCGGGCGCCTCCCCGGCCACATTCGTCATATGACCAGAGAAACCCCCGCCCGGCGGAACCGCATCCCGATTGCTTCGGCCACGTGACGAACACGTATCGCCCAAGCGCTACATTGCTACCCGTCGGCGACAAGCGGAATGCGGAGTGGACGTGCAGGAACGGGCCGAGGTCACGCGTAGGTTTCTGGTGGAGGCCGCCGCGCAGTTGTTCGAGGAACGCGGATACGCGGGAACGAGTATCAGCGACATCAGCGCCCGGTCCGGCCGTACGAGCGGGGCGATCTACTTCCACTTCGCCAACAAGGAGAAACTCGCGCTCGCCGTGGTGGAGGCGACCTTCGCCACCTGGCCGGAGCTGATCGGCCGGGTCCGGGCGGCGAAGGTCCCGGCCCTGCACAAACTGGTGAGCCTGAGCTTCGCGGTGGCCCGCGCCTTCCGCGACGACGTCGTGGTGCGGGCCGGTTCACGGCTGTGGATGGAGCGCAAGGCGATCGCCGCCCCCGTGCCCGGGCCCTTCGGCGCCTGGATCGAGACGGTGACCGGGCTGCTGCGCGAAGCGGAGGCCGGCGGCGAGCTTGCCCCCGGGGTCGCACCGGAGAAGGCCGCGCTCGCGGTGGTCTACGCCTTCTTCGGCCTGCACACCGTCTCCGACGCGCTCGACGGCCGGGCGCTGATCGAGGAGCGGCTGTGGGATCTGTGGCTGCTGCTGCTCGGCATGCTCCAGGCCGAGCCGGACCCGGCGGGGCTGCTCGCCCTGGCCACGACCGGCCCCCTCACGGACACCGCCCCCGAACCCTCCTGACGGCCCCGCGGCACCGGCCGTACGGCCGGCGTCACGATCCGCGCCACGTCCCCCGCACCGCAGCCCCCGCACAGCCCGCGCCACAGCCTGCCGCGAGTGGCCCACCGACCCCGCTCCGGGCCTGCCGTCAACTCCGGGCACCTCAACACCCGTAAGTACCAGCGGAGTTCACAGCAGCGTCGGCTGCAGCGCCCCCTCGTGCGTCAGAAGCCGCACCTTGCGCTCCACTCCCCCGGCGTATCCCCGCATCGTGCCGTCCGCGCCGATGACGCGGTGACAGGGACGCACCAGCAGAAGGGGATTGGCGCCGATCGCTGCCCCCAGTGCCTGCACCCGCTCGCGCGGCAGCCCCAGTTGTGCGGCCACCGCGCCGTACGTCGTCGTGGTGCCGTAGGGGATCTGCTCCAGCGCCTGCCAGACGCGGCGCTGGAACTCGCTGCCGCCCTCGGTGAACGCGATGTCGAACGCGGTGAGTTCGCCCGCGAAGTACGCCTCCAGCTGGCGCAGCACCTCGGCGAAGGGCGCCGCGTTCCGCCGCCAGCTCGCCGCTACCGCGGGGGCGTTGCGCTGGCCGGGCATCGACAGCGAGGTCAGTGTGAAGCCCTCCCCGGTCTCCTCGCCCACCAGCAGCAGCTCGCCGAGCGGGCTGTCCGTCGTCGTCCACACGGTCGTCGTGGCCGTCGCGGTCATCACGGTCGTCCTTCCCTCGTCCTGTGTCCCACCATCGATTCTGCCGCCCGGCGACGGCATGGGCTGGCGGGATTCGGACGTCGCACAGGGCCCCTCGGCAGCTCCCGGGACCGCCATGGGCGCCCGGCGGAAAACCCGTTCACGACAGCGCTGCGCCCTCCCCGACAAGCCCGTACGTGGACCCCGAGCCCCCGATCTCAGGAAGCCTTGGCGGCCGGCACCAGGATCGCCACGCACTCCATCTGGTGGGTGAAGGAATGACGTCACAGGGAGCGCTGGCAGGAGAACCCGCAGGTCAGCACCCTCTTCGTAGCTCTGCGCAGGGCCTCGTACCCGCCCGGAGCGTCAAATGAGCGTCAAGGTCGACGCAGGCCGGCCCATGAGCCGGCCCGGGAGTGTCGGGCGAGAGAGCCCCGCCGCGGTCAACGCTGACGATGGCCGATCTCTTGACCGTGACTGACGGCCCGAGTGCCGAGTCCTGGCCGCTGCGCCGATGAGTTTCCGGCGGCCGAGCGGTCTGCCGGTCGAGGAAAGGAGCGCACCATGCGCAAGATCATCGTTTGCACGTTCCTAACCCTGGACGGCGTCATGCAGGCCCCGGGAGGTCCGGACGAGGACGCCGAGAGCGGCTTCGCGCACGGCGGCTGGCAGAAGCCGGTGTCCGACGACGAGGTGGGCACGGCCATCGCCGGCTGGTACGAGCACTCCGACGCTATGCTGCTCGGCCGCAAGACGTACGAGATCTTCGCGTCGTACTGGCCGACCGCCGACCCCGGCAACCCGTTCACCGAACGGATGAACAGCATGCACAAATACGTGGCGTCCCGGACCCTGACATCCGTCGAGTGGCGGAACTCCACGCTGCTGGAGGGCGACACCGCCGAGGCCGTGCGCAGGCTCAAGGCGTCCGACGGCGGCGACATCAACGTCGTGGGCAGCGGCGACCTCGCCCAGACGCTCATGCGGCACGACCTCGTCGACGAGTACCGGCTGACCGTCCACCCGGTGATCATCGGCACCGGCAAACGCCTGTTCGCCGACGGAGCGATCCCCACCGCGCTGGAGCCCGTCAACGTCTCGACGACGAAGAGCGGCACCGTCCTCGCCGTCTACCGGCCCCACGGCAAACCCGGCTACGACAGCTACTAGGTTCCGTCCGGCGGATCTTCGTGCGGACCCACCGCGCTACCGTGGTTCGCCGGCTCGGCCGGCCCCGCACAGGTTACGGACGGCATCCGCCCTCTCCGGCCAAGTGGATCTTGGAGGTCAGGCCGCGCCGGGTCGCGAGTGGCCGGTTGCGCGCCGTCGGGTTGGGCCGGAGAGCGGGGCTGGGCGGTTAGGTCCTGTGGCAGGGGCCGGAAGGCGTGGGCGTAGACGCGGTCGAGTTTCCTATTTTGCGCCATATGATGCGGCGCACGGCCGCGATCACGTCGACGACACCGCGCGGGCCGACCACGGCCAGGACGATCAGCGGCGGCGAGCCGCACCATCGCAACGGGCAGGTCCTGATCCGGGACGTCCCCCTTCGTCCACGGCACATACACCCCGTCCGAGTCAGCGGGACGGCCGTCGGTGCCGGGCCGGGGTGACAACGGAACTCAGTCCGAACTCGTGGTGGGCATCGGCTATGCCGAAGGTGACCCGGGGGTTGAGCGGGAATTCGCAGACGATCGGCTCGATGCCGTCGTAGTCGAGGACCGTCCACAGGCCGCCGTTGTCATCGAACAGGGGCTCGGTCAGGTCGTAAACGTCGCCTGTCGCCGGGTCGGTCCAGTGCGTCGGGGTTTCGTCGGCGTATTGTTCGGGTGGGTTGGGTCCGATGCGGTTGTGTTCGTCCAGGTCCCATACCCGCACGTGGTCCGAGTAGATGGCAGCGAGTACGGTCGGGCGGCCGTGGAGGGTACCGCAGGCCAGCGATGAGATGAAGGTGTCGCGGCCGTCGAACAGCGGCGGTCCGACGGGATGGCCGGTGCGTGGGTCCCACCACCGCACGTCCTTGCCGCCGGTGACTGCGAACGGGCGCCCGCCGACGGTGGTGAACGCGACCGCCCGGATGTCTCCACCGGGATCGTCCAGAGGGCGGGCGGTCGGCGGGGACGCTTCAAGGTCCCACAGCAGCACGGTGTCCCCGTCGCTGGAGATGGCGACGGACCGTCGGCCGACCCGGCCCCAGGCCACGCTGCTTACGGCCTTGGTGTGACCGGTGAGTGGGCGTCCGATCGGCTGGCGATACCGGAGGTCCCACAGTCTCACGGTCGTGTCGTCTCCCGCGGTGAGAGCGATCGGGGTTCCACGGAGGCTTCCGCAGGCCACGGCCCAGATCATGGATGTATCGCCGGTCAGGGGTTCGCCCCACCTGCTCGCCGGCGAGCAGGTCAACGATCCGGACGGTTTTGTCGTATCCGCCGGTGACGGCCAGCAACCGGCCGTCCACATGGGTACAGGCCACGTCCCGGAGCCCGTGACCAAAGTTCTTGTCCGGCGGGTAGAAGGGCAGGACCACGTGACGGATCATCCGGCGATCGTCCAGGTCCCACACTCGTACGTCGCCTCCCGCCACGACCGCGACAGACCGCCCCTCCAAGAACGCGTGGACAACACTGGTGAAGGGGTGATCACCCTCCACGGTGATCGGGTTGCCGACCTCCTGATGGTCCGCCATGTCCCACACCCTGAGCGAGGAACCATCCCACGCACACGTGAGCGCCACGGGCCGCCCGCCCACCAGGCCACACGCCACCGCATGAACGCCGCCGGCGGACAGGGGCGGCACGACCTGCGGACCGAAATGCATCGGTAACGGCTGTCCAGGGCGCTGGTGCTGTTGAGGGTGCGACATTGATGTCTCCTCTCCGGACGGCTGTGGGAGCTGGGAACCTCCCTGGGAAGAGGATCTCCTGGCGGGCCCGCCGAGCCAACCGGCCTCACCGCGGGCCGATCAGGTTCCGTCCGGCGGATATTTGTAACTGTCCGATGATGGGATCGTTGTTCTGGTCGTGGGGCGGCCGGCATGCACGCCGGCTCCCGGAAACGGGCGGGGCCAGTCCAGGCGGGTTACCGCGAACTCGTCGAACACCAGGCGCGGTTCGGCCTCGACCGGGCGCGGCACGTAGCCGTCGCCGCGGCCGGTGTCGACCGCGGCCCCGACCAGGTACTCAAGCTGCTCGTGGGTGACAGCGGACCAGCGCGGGCCGTACGGCCCGTAACCGCCGGCGCCGGCGAACACCACCCGCTGCAGGCGGCTGTCCTGCCCGGACCCTTCGGGCCACAGCTGCCGCTCCACCCACAGCGGCGGTACCTCCTGGTCCGGGCAGTACCGCTTCCGCACCGCGCCCGCGTACCGCTCCGCGGCGTTCATCAGCCCCGTCCCCTCCCCGGCGACCTGCGTCACCACCGCGACCGGCCGGACCCCGGGAGCGGTGAACAACTGCAGCCTGCAGGATCCTCTGGTCCTGGACAACTACGTCACCCACAAGACCCCGGCCGTCAAGTCCTGGCTACTGGCGCACCCGCGCTTCCACCTGCACTTCACCCCGACCGGCTCGTCCTGGCTGAACCTGGTCGAGCGGTAGTTCGCCGAGCTGGCGAACAAGCAGATACGGCGAGACGTCCACAAGTCCGTCCCAGCCGTGGAGGGCGACATCCGCCAGTGGATCGCCACCTGGAACACCGACCCCAGGCCCTACATCTGGACCAAGACCGCAGAGGACATCCTCGAACGCCTCGCCGGAGCAACATCGAGCGGAACACTGCGATCGCCTGTTACGTACGCCGGCACAACGCCCGAGCGAGCCGAGGGCCGACTTCGCGTCCGACCCACCGATCCGGAACCGGACCGATTACCCGGCCGAGGTTGCGTGTCAGACCGAGAGCTGACGGCGCAGCCATGCCACTCGGGCGGCAATGGCGTCCTGCGAAATCACGGCCTGAGGGGCCACGACGTCGAACCCGTGGAACCCGCCGGGCCAGACGTGCAGCTCGAGGCGGCCGCCCGCCTGCCATATGCGGCTCGCGTAGGCGACGTCCTCGTCGCGGAACGTCTCGGCCGACCCGACGTCGATGAACGTGGGCGGCAGGCCGGAGAGGTCCGCCGTTCGGGAAGGCGCAGCGTAGGGGGACACGTCCGGTCCTCCGCGAACGCCCTCGCCGAGGAGCGCGTTCCACCCGGTCTCGTTCGAGGAGCTGTCCCAGATGCCGACGCCGCGCATCTGCTGAGCAGAGGGCGAGTCGTTGCAGTCATCAAGCATCGGCGACAGGAGCAGCTGGGCCAGGACTGCCGGGCCGTTGCGGTCGCGTGCCATCAAGGTGACGCCTGCCGCGAGGCCACCGCCGGCGCTCGCGCCGCCGACGACGATGCGTTCAAGGTCGATGTTGAGCTCGTGGGCGTGATCCGACACCCACACCAGGCCCGCGTAGCAATCCTCGACGGGGCCCGGGTGGGGAGTCTCGGGTGCGAGCCGGTACTCGACCGAGACCACGGCCATGCCCATCGGCTCGGCCAGATTCAGTATTTCGACCAGGCCGAACCGGTTGTCTCCGACCATCATGCCGCCGCCGTGGATGTGGTAAACCGTCGGGGTCGGGGTCGTCGCGTGCTTCGGGAGACAGATCAGCAGCGAGATATCCGGTTCCCCCTCCGGCCCTGGCACCGCCCGCTCCTCCACGCTGTAGGTGCCACCGCGCGAGAGGACCCCGTCGGTCGGGGTCTCCACCCCGGGGACGGGCTTGCGCATCTCAGCGATGTTGTCCAAACGGTAGGCGTCGGGGGAGCGCAGGCCGGTCAGGATGTCAACCACGGGAGCGAGCTCTGGGTCGAAGGGCGGGGGCGGTCCGACCGGTTGGGCGGATGACCGGTCCGTGATGTGCGTCGTCATGCGTATTCCTTGCGGTAGTCAACTGGGTGTCTGCCTGCTCAGGTCACGGGGGCATCGCTACATGTCACGTAGCCGATGCGGCCCGGCATCTGGTGGGCCGGCCTGAGGGTTCGCAAACCGGTGACGCGCAACCGATCTGGAGAGGCGCGGCGCGATCTCGACGGCCGGACGACCGCCGGAAGCGCGACGACGGCGTCGTCGACGCGCATCCCGGCACTGCCGAGCGGCGTCTGGAGAATCCTCTCCGCGAAGGAGGGGGTTCCGCCGTCGGATCGAGCTGTTCGCGAGTGGGTACTCGGAGCCGGTGCCCGGCTCAGACGGTCGGGACGGTGCCGCCGTCGATCACGTACTCGGCTCCTACGATGGCCGAGGCGCGGTCCGAGACAAGGAAGCCGACCAGGTCCGCAACCTCTTCCGTCGTTGCGAACCTTCCGAGTGGAACCCCTCCGAGGGAATCCATCACGCTCTGCTTCGCCTCCTCGCGGGTCAGTCCGTTGCCCTCGGCGAGCTGGTCGATGAAGCCCTCATACGCTCCGGTCTGAATCCCCCCGGGGCTGAGGGCGTTCACTCGCACTCCTCGTGGCGCCAGTTCGTTCGCAAGACCCTTGCTGTACGTACGCAACGCACCCTTCGCTGACGCGTACGGCAACGTCGCGTCGTGCAGCGGCATCTGACGCTGGATCGACGTGACGTGGACAACTGCTCCTGATCCGGCCTCCACCATTGCCGGCAGCAGCGCTCGATCCAGTCGGACAGCTCCCAAGAAGTTCAGGTTGAGTTCCGCCAGCCAGTGCGCCTCAGTCGCTGCCGCGAACCCGCCAGGTGGGGTTGACGACCCTCCGACAACGTGCACCAGGATGTCCAGCGCACCTCCCTCAGAGATCTTGGACACCACAACCTCTGCACCACCCACCGTGGAAGTGTCCGCCTCGATGAATCGGTCGGGGCGCTCGTAGCCGCCGGGCATAGTGCGTGCCGTGGTCCACACGTCGGCACCCATCTCTCGCAGTCTCTCCACGACGGCCTTGCCCGAGCCCTTCGAACCGCCCGTGACCAGCGCCCTGCGACCGTCGAGACGATCGCGATCTGTACCGGACATTTTTCTCTCCACTGAAGATCGAGGTGGTGCGGATTCGGTCAGGCCGGATGGTTGGCGATGACGAGTTCGGCGATGCCGTCGTCCTGCAGCGCGAAACGGTAGTCAAGC
>NZ_FNIE01000009.1 GCF_900103985.1 Actinacidiphila guanduensis
CGGTTACATTCCGAACCCGGAAGCTAAGCCTTTCAGCGCCGATGGTACTGCAGGGGGGACCCTGTGGGAGAGTAGGACACCGCCGAACAATCATTGCCAAGGGCCTGATTCCCGTGCCAGTCACGGGAATCAGGCCCTTGTTGCGTTGCCGGGTATTGTTCCCTTGTGCGGTATGACCTGGTGATCTTCGACAATGACGGTGTGCTCGTGGACAGCGAGCCCCTTTCCAACCGGCTGCTCGCCGGCTGCCTCACGGAGGCCGGGTTCCCCACGACGTACGAGGAGTCGCTGCGGGACTTCATGGGCGGCGCCTTCCACCGCGTGGAGGACGTCGTGCGCGAGCGGTACGGGCAGGAACTGCCCGAAGGGTTCCAAGCGGCGTACCACGCCAAGGTGTTCGCGGCCTTCGAGGCCGAACTCCGGGCCGTCCGCGGGGTGGCCGAGGTCCTGGACAAGCTCGCCGCCGACGGAGTGCCCTACTGCCTGGCGTCCTCCGGGGCGCACGCGCGGATCAGGGTGGCGCTGCGGGCCACGGGCCTCGCCCCGCGGTTCGACGAGGAGCGCATCTTCTCCTCCCAGGACGTCGGGCGCGGCAAGCCCGCCCCCGATCTGTTCCTGCACGCCGCACGGACCATGGGCGTACCGCCCGAGCGCTGCGCGGTCGTGGAGGACAGCCCACTGGGCGTCCAGGCGGCCCGGGCCGCCGCCATGGACGTCTACGGCTTCGCCGCGATGACCCCCGCCGAGCAGCTCGCCGGCGCCAAGGCGGTGTTCACGTCCATGGAGCAACTGCCGGACCTGCTGCGTTCCTGACGCCCGACACCTACTCATCCGTAGCTCCGGCGCCTACCCTGCGGGCTTATGGATGCCGCCCGACCGACGGCGCTGCGCCGCGGACGTGCCGCCCTCGCCGTGAGCTTCTTCACGCAAGGGGCGGTCTTCGCTCTGCTCGTCACCCGTATCCCGGCGATCCAGGACCGGTACGGCATCGGTGACGGGATGCTCCCGGTGTTCCTGGCCGCGGTGCCGATCCTGGCCGGCGTCGGCAGTGTGCTGACCGAGTCGCTGGTGCGCCGGGTGCGGCCGAGCGTGGTGCTGCGCTGGGTGCAGCCCGTGGTGAGCCTCGCGTTGGTCGGCCTGGCCGCCGGGGACCAGGTGTGGACGGCCGCACTCACCCTCGGGCTCTACGGGTTGTGCGCGGGCGGCCTCGACGCCTCGATGAACATGCTCGGGGTGAGCCTGCAGCGGGCGTACGGGCGCAGCATCATGCTGGGCTTCCACGCGTCCTACAGCCTCGGCGGGATCGTCGGTGCCTCGCTGGCGTGGTCGGCGGCGCACTGGCACATCGGGTTGCTGACGCTGTACGGGCCCGCCGCTGTGGTGCTGATCCCGCTGGCGCTCACCGCGAGCCGCTGGTATCGGGACCAGGAGGCCGTGCATGGCCCGCTCGAGGGCCCCGTGGCCGCCACCGCGGCCCCTGCCGGGGCCGTCGCCGGACAGCCGCCCCGGGAGGCCGTACAGGCGGCCGCCATCGGCGGCCAGGTCGTCTTCCGGGTGCTGCTGCCGCTCTGCCTGGTGATGACCTTCGCCTACATCGGCGACTCCACCGTCTCCAACTGGAGCGCGAAGTACCTCCAGGACACGCTGCACAGCTCGGACCAGCTGTCCACCGTGCCGTACGCGGTCTACATGGTGATGACGCTGGTGGGGCGGGCGCTCGGGGACGGCGGGGTGCGGCGGTTCGGGGCGGTCCCGGTGGTGCGGGCCGGCACGCTGCTGGCGATGGCCGGCTTCGCGGTCGTGGCGGCGGCGCCCGGGCCGTGGGTGGGCATGCTCGGATTCACCCTGCTGGGCCTGGGGCTGTGCGTCCTGGTGCCGCAGACCTTCGCGGCCGCCGGGCGGCTGTTCCCCGACGCCTCGGACTCGGCAGTGGCGCGGCTGAACGTCTTCAACTACGTGGGCTTCCTGGTCGGTTCGCCGCTGGTGGGGGCGCTCGGCGACGTCTGGAGCTACCGGGGCGCGATGCTCGTCCCCATGGCGCTGGTGGGGGCCACGCTGCTGTACGCGCGATCTTTCGGGGCGGCCCCCGCCGGGTACGGTGTCGGCCATGAGCGGCCGCGCACAGCTGATGTGGGATGAGCGGGTCACGGGGTACGACTTCGGCCCCGGCCACCCGATGGACCCGGTGCGCCTGACGCTGACCCGGGGCCTGGTGCGGGCATTCGGCCTGGACGGGGTGCTGCGGGTGGTGGCGGCGCCGCCGGCCGGGGAGTCCACCCTCGCGCTGGTGCACCGGGCGGACTACGTGGCGGCGGTGCGGCGGGCCTCGGACGAGCCGCGCCAGGGCGACCCGGGGCTGCTGGCGTACGGCATCGGCAGCGAGGACAACCCGGCGTTCGCCGGGATGCACGAGGCGTCGGCGCTGATCGCGGGTCAGTCGGTGGGCGCGGCCGAGGCGGTGTGGCGGGGCGAGGCCCTGCACGCGGTGAACTTCACCGGCGGCCTGCACCACGCGATGCCGGCGGCGGCCTCGGGTTTCTGCGTCTACAACGACCCGGCGCTCGCGGTGGCGCGGCTGCTGGAACTGGGCGCGGAGCGGGTGGCGTACGTGGATGTGGACGTGCACCACGGGGACGGGGTGCAGACGGCGTTCTGGGACGACCCGCGGGTGCTGACGGTGTCGCTGCACGAGAGCCCGCGCACGCTGTTCCCGCAGACGGGGTGGGCCGAGGAGATCGGCGGGCCCGCGGCGCAGGGCGGGGCGTGCAATGTGGCGCTGCCGGCAGGGACGGGCGACGCGGGCTGGCTGCGGGCCTTCCACGCGGTGGTGCCGGAGCTGGTGGCCGCCTTCCGGCCGCAGGTGCTGGTCTCGCAGCACGGCGCCGACACGCACATCGAGGACCCGCTGGCGCATCTGGCGGTGTCGCTGGACGCGCAGCGGATGGTGGCCGAGGCGTGCCACGCGCTGGCGCACGAGCACGCCGAGGGGCGCTGGGTGGCGCTGGGCGGCGGCGGCTACGCGGTGGCGGACGTGGTGCCGCGGTCCTGGACGCACCTGGTGGGGATCGCCGCCGGGGTGCCGGTGGCGCCGGACGCCCCGGTGCCGGCGGAGTGGCGGGAGCAGGTGTACGCGCTGACCCGGGCGCCGGCGGCGCAGCGGATGACGGACGGGCTGCGGCCGCGGTTCGCGGACTTCGCCGACGGCGGCTACGACCCCGCGTCCCGGCTGGACCAGGCGGTGCTGGCGACCCGCCGGGCGGTCTTCCCGCTGCACGGGCTGCTGCCGTAGAAGGCGCTCCGGCAACCCTTCCTGGCGCAACGGTTCTTCGGCGCGTTCCGACGTGCGAGCGGTCGCACACCCGGGAGGGGGTGGCGCACCACCCCGCGCGGGTGATTTCGGGGCGATCGGCCATGTGCGGGGGGCGTGTGGTGGGCAGGATCGGGCGCGTGGTGAGTGTCGGCGCGCTGCGCGCGCATCTGGTCGCGGCGGGGCTCGCCGGCAGCGTGGCGGCCCGGCGGGAGACGAGCCTGGCGCACTACGGCCTGTTCGCCGCCCGCGACCCGCGGCAGACCTGCGGGCTCGACCCGGCAGGGGAGTGGGGGGCGACCGATCTGCTGCGGCTGATGGCCGACCGGTGCGGGGTGTCGCCCGATCCGGCGTGCACCACCGGCCCGGACACCATCGACCCGGACCGCACACTGGCCGCGCTGGACGCCTTCGCGCAGCGCCTGGCCCGGGCGGCGCACGACCGCGCACCCGTCCTGTTGGGCACAGGACATCCACATCGCCTCCTTGGTTTCTACGCACCTTTGGCCGCCGCTCTGTCGTCGGCGGGCTGCCAGGTGCTCACCCCGCACTACGGCCACTGCATGCGCATGCGCACGCAGTTCGGCGTACGCGCACACCGCCTGGCCTATGTCGGCGGGGTCGCGGTGGTGCGTGGCGAAGGGGACGGAAAGGGCGTGCACACCCACTCGGCGCTGCCGGTCAGAGCGGCGCTCGCGGCGGCCGCGGAACACTGCGGCACGCTGCCGAAACTCGTGGTCGGGGACCACGGATTCGCATGTGGGGCGGGTCAGTTGGGCATCGAGGCGATTGCCCTGGGAGGGTGCGGGGACCCGGCGGTTTTCGTGGCGGAGGCCGAGGGAATGGTCTCAGTCGCCGTACCTGTTCAGGACACCGCGCAGCCCGGTCGCTACGACCCGCTGGCCGCCTACGTCCTCAAGGGCGCCTGGTTGGCACAGTAGTCAACGGTTGGCAACTCCTCTTCCCCACTTGCATCATCCGCCCCTAGTCTGAGGGGGAGCGCACATGCATGTTTTGAGTCGCCGGAGGGGAAGCCGGGGGCCGTCATGTGCGGAAGGTTCAGGTGTGTCATGGCTGTAACTGAAAGCCGGCCTCTCAACGAGGTCGTGTTTCTCACCGTCGCCGAAGTCGCGTCGGTGATGCGAGTGTCGAAGATGACCGTGTACCGGCTGGTGCACAGCGGCCATCTGCCGGCCATTCGCGTGGGGCGGTCCTTCCGGGTTCCGGAGCAGGCCGTGCACGACTACCTCCGTGAGTCCTACGTGGGGGTGGAATCTGCCTGAGAAGGTCCGGTAACGGGCCGGTGACCGGCCGCGTGGGCCTCGGTTACGCTCGTCCGCTCCGGACGGGTAGGCTTGGCCGACGTAGGTCGTGTGGGCTCGGACGCCCCGCACCGAGTGAAACCGAAGCGAGGGTAGTCGTGGGCTCTGTCATCAAGAAGCGGCGCAAGCGTATGGCGAAGAAGAAGCACCGCAAGCTTCTCAAGCGGACGCGCGTTCAGCGTCGCAACAAGAAGTAGGCGCGCCGAGGCCGTCGCCGCTCCCCTGCCCCTCTTCACCGCGTCATCGCGGCGAAGGGGGGCAGTGGCATGTCGGAGGGCATGTCGGGGGGCGTTTCGGCGCCCCGGGGCAATCGCGTGGCGGTACGGTGAACAGCATTCCCGCAGTACCGCCAGGAAGGCGCTGAACGTGGGCAAGGTGGTCCTCGTCACCGGGGTCGCAAGGCAGCTGGCCGGCCGCTTCGTCCGGCGTGTCCAGCGCGAGCCGGAAGTGGACCGGGTGATCGCCGTGGACGCGGTCCCGCCCCGGCACGACCTGGGCGACGCGGAGTTCGTCCGGGCCGACATCCGGCAGCCGGTGATCGGCAAGGTGCTGGCGCAGGCCGGCGTCGACACCGTGGTGCACCTGGACGTCAGCGGCACCCCGCTGGGCGCGGGCGGCCGCACCCAGGCCAAGGAGACCAACGTCATCGGCACCATGCAGTTGCTCGGCGCGTGCCAGAAGGCGCCGACGGTGAGCCGGCTGGTGGTCAAGTCGACCACGAGCGTGTACGGGTCGGCGCCGCGCGACCCCGCGGTCCTCACCGAGACCACCCCGGTCAAGTCGCTGCCCAGCGGCGGCTTCGCGAAGGACGCGGTCGAGGTCGAGGGCTACGTCCGCGGCTTCGCCCGGCGCCGCCCCGACGTGGCGGTCGCGGTGCTGCGGTTCGCCAACATCCTGGGCCCGCGCGCGGACACCCCCCTCGCGGAGTTCTTCGACCTGCCGATACTGCCCACCGTCCTGGGCTACGACCCGCGGCTGCAGTTCGTCCACGAGGACGACGTGACCGAGGTGCTGGTGGTCGCCTCGACCGAGCCGCGGCGCGGCACCCTCAACAGCGGCACGTTCAACATCGCGGGCGACGGGGTGCTGCTGCTCTCCCAGACCGCCCGCCGGCTCGGCCGCCCCACGGTGCCGGTGCTGCTGCCCGCGGTGACCTGGGTCGGGCGGCTGCTGCGCACCGCGGGCGTCACGGACTTCTCCCGCGAGCAGATCCGCCTGCTCACCCACGGCCGGGTGGTGGACACCCGGCAGATGCGCGAGACCCTGGGGTTCCGGCCCGCCTACACCACCGCCGAGACCTTCCACGACTTCGCCCGGACCCGGCCGCCGGGCCTGCTGCCCCCGGCCCGGCTGGCGGCCGCGGTGGACGGGCTGGCGGCCCGCGTGCAGCGGAAGGAGCACACGCCATGACGGACGCGAAGGTCATCCCGTTCGGGGACGACGCGAGGCGCCGCGGCAGTTCCGGCGGCTCCGCGGCCGGCCGGTCGCGGGCGCGCCGCGCGGCCCCCTCCGGCCCCCCGGGCGTACCCGGGGCCCCCGGTCCCGCCGAGGCCGCGGACGCGGCGGACGCGGGCGGCAAGGCGGCCCTGGCCGCCGTTCCCGAGGACGGCCGGCCGCCGCACGAGGAGCGGCCCGGCGCCGGCATCCCCGCCCAGGCCGGCGGGGAGCCGCACGGCCGGCCCGGCGCGCGCTCCGGCGGACCGGAGGCGGAGGGCGGCGAGCCGCAGGCGCCGGCCGCGCCCTCGCTGGGCGACGCGCTCGGCGGGCTGGCCGACCGGCTGCTCGGCGGGCCGTGGGAGGAGCGGGTCGCCTCGGGCCTGGCGTTCCTGCGCCGCCGGGTGACCGGCGACTACGAGGTCGACGAGTTCGGCTACGACGCCGAGCTCACCGACCAGGTCCTGATGTCCTTGCTGCGGCCGCTGTACGAGGGCTACTTCCGGGTCGAGGTCAAGGGGATCGAGAACATCCCGGCCGAGGGCGGCGCCCTGGTCGTCTCCAACCACTCCGGCACCCTGCCGATCGACGCGCTGATGACGCAGGTGGCCGTGCACGACCACCACCCGGCCGGGCGGCACCTGCGGCTGCTCGCCGCCGACCTGGTCTTCGTCCTGCCGGTCGTCAACGACCTGGCGCGCAAGGCCGGCCACACCCTGGCCTGCGCGGAGGACGCCCAACTGCTGCTGGAGCGCGGCGAGGTGGTCGGGGTGATGCCCGAGGGCTTCAAGGGCCTGGGCAAGCCGTTCTCCGAGCGGTACAAGCTGCAGCGGTTCGGCCGCGGCGGCTTCGTGGCCACCGCGCTGAAGACCGGGGTGCCGATCGTGCCGTGCTCGGTGGTGGGCGCCGAGGAGATCTACCCGATGGTCGGCAACTCCCGCACCCTGGCGCGGATCCTGGGCTTCCCGTACTTCCCGCTGACGCCGACCTTCCCGTGGCTCGGGCCACTGGGGCTGCTGCCGCTGCCGACGAAGTGGACCATCCAGTTCGGCGAGCCCATCCCCACGGACGGCTACCCGCCGGAGGCCGCCGAGGACCCCATGCTGGTCTTCAACCTCACCGACCAGGTCCGCGAGACCATCCAGCACACGCTCTACGAACTGCTGGTGGAGCGGCGCTCGGTGTTCTTCTGAGCCCCGGTGAGCCGTTCTGAACCGCTGTGAGCCGCTGCCCGGACGCCGGCGCCGCGGCCGGCTCGCGCCCGCATGGGGAAGGGGGCCGTCGACCGACGGCCCCCTTCCCCGTACCTCTCCTGGCAGGCCGGCTCAGCCCTTGTCCTCCTCGGAGCTGAGGCCGAGGCCCGGCAGCAGGCCGGGCAGCAGCGGCGGCAGGACCACCGAGTGCGGCGTGTCGGGGGTCTCCCCGGGGGTGGTGCCGGGCTGTGTGGGCACGGTCGGGCCGGTGGGCAGCAGGCCGGTGCCGCCGATCAGGGAGTCGGGCGAACTGTCGGTCGGCGACGGGGTCGGACTCCCGTCGTCGCTGCCGGCCCGGCCGCCGGGCGTCGCGGTGCCGCTCGGGCGGCTGCTGGGGCTCGCGCCGGAGGGGGTGCCGCCGGTGTCGTCGCCGCCGCTGCCGTGGGTCGCCTTGGCGCCCTCGTCGTCCTTCTTCGGCAGCGGCAGCGGGGCGACCTCCCGGTCTATGGCGTCGAAGACGGAGGTGACCTGCTCGGAGACGTCGGTGAGCTGGCCAGGCAGCTTGTCGCGCAGCGCGCTCCAGCTCTGCCGGTGGTCCACCGAGAAGGAGTTGAGCACCTCCATGGGCTGCAGCGAGCCGTCCTTGCGATACGCCTCGGTGAGCAGCCGGTGGCCCTCGGACGCCTCCTGGTGCATGCCGGACAGCGCCTTGCGGACCTCGGCGACGGACTCGGCGTCCAGCGGGCCGCCGCGGCCGCGGTCCATCAGCCGGCGGGCCTCCTGCATGCGGGTGGCGGCCATGTCGAGGTAGACCTTGCCGCGGGAGGTGTCGCTGCCGGCCATGTCCAGCTTGATGTCCTCCATGCTGCGCTTGAGGCCGTAGAGGCTGTCGCCGGGCAGTGCGTTCGTGCTCGCCGCGGCGACCCCGCCGAAGGCGCCGGCGGCCACGCTCGCGGCAAGTCCGCCGACCGCGAGGCGCCGGGACAGGCGGGAGCGGGGGGCGAGGCGGCGCAGGCCGCTGGGCGCGCTCTCGGTGCGCTGCTCGGGGACGCGGCCGGCGGCGTGGAAGCTGCCGTCGGCGATGGCCTGCTCCATGGCGGCGACCAGCTGGGCGCGCTGCACGCTCTTGGCCGCGGGGTCCATGGCCGGGCGGGGCTGCTCGGCGAGCGCGGCGGCCAGGGCCACGAGTGCGCCCTGTTCGGGGTCGGCGTGCCGGTCGGCGGCGTGGGAGGCGTGGCTGCCCTGGTGGCCGGCCTGATGGCCGCCCTGCCTGCCGCCCTGCGCGTGGTCAGGACCGTGCGCCGGGCCCGGTGCCGTCCGCTGGGCGGGGCCGCGGGCCGCGTGCGCGCCGTGCGGCCGCCCGTCGGTGCCGCCCGGCTCGCTCCGGTCCTGGTCGTGGACGCCGTTGTCCATCCCGGCGTCCTCGATCGCCTGGGCGAAGGCGTTCGCCCGGCGGTGTGCCGTCGCCTGTCCGATCACCGGCGGCACCTCCTCTCGTCTCCACACTCGACTCCCCGTGCCGCCCGCAGGGTTGCGCCCAGGAATGCTGTCCACCCGATCGGGTGAAAAACGGTGAGCGGCTCACGGCACGGATCTGTCTGCATGTGATGCAACGAGAGCCGGTCCGGTTGGGTTACGCAGGTCTGATGATCGGGACGCGAAAGCGGCGCCCCGGGCCGGGCATACCGGACACCGCGGGCGCGTCGGGCGCGTCAACGGGTGTGTCAGGCGCGTCAGGTGCGCCGGGGCTCACCTGGCGTCCTCGGGGAGCAGCCGGGCCAGGGTGCGCACCGCGCGGTACTGCAGGGTCTTGATGGCGCCCTCGTTCTTGCCCATCACCCGGGCCGTCTCGGCGACCGACAGGCCCTGCAGGAAACGCAGGGTGACGCACTCCTGCTGCTGCGGGTTGAGCTTGCGGACGGCGGTCAGCAGCGCCTCGTTGGACAGCTGCTCCAGCACGTCGTCCTCGGGGCTGCGCTCGACCTCATTGGCGTCGAGCATTTCGCCGGTGGTCACTTCGAGGCGGAACCGGCTCGATTTGAAATGGTCCGCGACCAGATTGCGGGCAATGGTGACCAGCCAGGCGCCGAAGTCGCGGCCCTGCCAGGTGAAGGTGCCGATCCGGCGCAGGGCGCGCAGGAACGTCTCGCTGGTGAGGTCCTCGGCCGTGGCCTTGGAGCCGACCCGGTAGTAGATGTACCGGTAGACGGTGTCGCTGTAGTGGTCGTAGAGGCGGCCGAACGCCTCGGTCTCGCCGCGCTGGGCGGCTTCGACCAGGTCCATCATGCGGCCGCTGTCGGTGTCGGAGGCGGGGCGGCGGGCGTGGGCGCCGCGCTCGGTGGCGCCGGCCTGGACGCGCTGCTGGCCGGCACCGGCCGGGCTGCCGGTGTGGCGGGTGCGTCTGCCTGCGGCGGTGCTGACTTCGGCCAGGGCGTGGGCGGGGCCGGGGACGGTGGGACCGGACGTGGCGAGGGCGGGCACGGCGTACGCGGGGACCGTGCGCGTCAACTGGTCGAGGACCAGAGCGCGCAGCGCAGCCAGGCCGGAGGCGACAACCCCGTCGTGTGGGTACACGGGACTCCCAGAGGCAGAACTTCCATCACGTGCAGTACGGGACCGTTCACCCGTCGTGGCGACGTGTGGGTACCGGATTGCGTCTGAGGAGAATAACGCTTCGTACAGGCGACGCTACACCGAGTTGTGCAATTCGCCGTTTCCGGCACTTCCTGTGCGGAATGGTGATCGACCAATTATCGAACAGGGGGCCGGAGTTGACCACTTCGGGTCGTGAAATGCCCGTGGAGAGCGCGTGTTGTGCGCGTGTGCGCGAGCGTGTTGCGGGGGTGCCGTCGCGTGAAATGTGCGGGGAAAAGGGACCGGTGGGCCGGGCGCGGCGACGAGGGGCGAGCGGGGCGCGGGCAGGGCTGTGCGCGGGTCGCGGACGGCCGCGCGGGCGGGGCGCGGCCGTCCGCTGAACGGACCGTCGGTCAGTGGGAGTTGCGGCGCCGGACGGCGAGGGCGGCGAGCACGCCGCCGGTGACCGCGCCCATTCCCGCGGCGGCCGGGATGCCGATGCGGGCGGCCTTGCGCCCGGTGCGGTAGTCGCGCAGCCGCCAGCCCTGCTCGCGGGCGTGCCGGCGCAGGCCCGCGTCGGGGTTGATGGCGTAGGGGTGGCCGACGAGCGAGAGCATCGGGATGTCGTTGGCCGAGTCGCTGTAGGCCGCGCACTGCGAGAGGTCGAGGTCCTCGGCGGTGGCCAGGGCCCTCACGGCCTCGGCCTTCGCCGGGCCGTGCAGCGGCTCGCCGACCAGCCGGCCGGTGTAGACGCCGCCGACGGACTCCGCGACGGTGCCCAGCGCGCCGGTCAGGCCCAGCCGGCGGGCGATGATCGCGGCGGTCTCCACCGGCGCGGCCGTCACCAGCCAGACCCGCTGCCCGGCGTCCAGGTGGGCCTGGGCGAGCGCGCGGGTGCCGGGCCAGATCTTGTCGGCCATGTACTCGTCGTAGATCTCCTCGCCGATGCGGGTCAGTTCGGCGACCCGGTGGCCCTTGACGATGGACAGCGCGCTCTCCCGGACGTCCTGCATGTGTTCGGGGTCCTCGCTGCCGGCCAGCCGGAAGTACGTCTGCTGCCAGGCGAAGCGGAGCAGGTCGCGGGTGTCGAAGAACTTCCGCTTGTACAGGCCGCGGCCGAAGTGGAAGAGCGCCGCGCCCTGCATGATCGTGTTGTCCAGGTCGAAGAACGCGGCCGCGCGCGGGTCGCCGGCCGCCGGGGTCAGGGCGGCCTCGGCGGCTTCCGCGGCGGCCTCGCCCGCCAGCACACTGCGCTCGGTGGCGGACTGCCTGCGAGGGGTGAGCCATTTGAGAGCGGCCATGCGGCGAGCATAACCACCTTGGGGGGCAAGCCTGGTGCCTGCGGGATGCGGGCGTGTGAACGGCACGGGACACAATGGCGCACATGAGCAGCAACACGCACGCCAGCCCTTCCGCCCGGACCGTCACGCTCATCGGCAAGCCCGGCTGCCACTTGTGCGACGACGCCCGCGCGGTCGTCGCCAAGGTCGCCGCCGAGACCGGTGCGGCCGTCGCCGAGCAGGACATCACCCAGGACGCGGAGCTGTACGACCGCTACTGGGAGCAGATCCCGGTGGTGCTCGTCGACGGCGAGCAGCACACCTTCTGGCGGGTGGACGAGGACCGGCTGCGGGCCGCCCTTACCGGCTGAGCCGCGCGGCCGGCGGTGCCCGGTCCGCCGCCGGCCCGCCGGTCCGCTGCTGGTCTGCCGCCGGTCTGCCGCACCCCTGCGCCGATTGCCCGCTTTACCCCCGAGCGCACGCGTTCGAGTACCATCGAGGGCGTTTTGCACAACCCGGGGGTGATGCGTGAGGAGTGTGGGCACGTGCTTCCGGGCCGGAGCCAGGACGGGTACGGCTATGCCGTCGTGGACCTGGAGGCGACCGGGTCGTCCTCGCGGCGGCACCGGGTCGTCGAACTCGCGGTGGTGCTGCTCGGCGCGGACCTGGCGCCCGAGGGCGAGTTCACCACCCTGATCGACCCGCTGGGACCGGTCGGCCCCACCCACATCCACGGCATCGAGCCCGCGCACGTCGAGGGCGCCCCCACCTTCGCCGGCGTCGCCGCCCGGCTGCTCGCGCTGCTGCGCGGGCGGGTCCTGGTCGGGCACAACGTCGGCTGCGACCGGGCGTTCCTGGTGGCCGAGTACGCGCGGCTGGGGGTGCGGCTGCCCGCGGTGCCCGAGCTGTGCACGATGCGGCTCGCCGCGGCCGCCGCCGAAGCCGCTCCCGCCACCGGTCCCGCTGCCCGCGGCGGTGCTCCCGGCACTTCTGCCGACCCCGGACGGCGCCCCGCGCCAGGACCGTACGGCGGGCTGTCGCTGCGGGCGTGCGCGGCCGGGATCGGGCTGACCGGCTGGCACCCGCACACCGCGCTCGGCGACGCCCGGGCCACCGCCGCGCTGCTGGCCCACCACGGCCCGCACGGCGCCGACCTGCCCGCGGTGCTGGCGGCCGCGGCCGCGCTCACCTGGCCGGAGCCGCCCGGGCCATCGGCCGGAACCGAGGCCCTGTGGGTGCGGCGCAGCAACGTTTCGGCCCGCCGAACAGTGCCGAATGCCCGGCATGGGCAGGCGTGATGCCCATCACTTCCGACGGGCAAATCGGACACCATCTTTGTGCACGCGTTCACAAAGACATAGCCTGGCGTCCACGGGGCGGCTCCAACGACCGTGGTCGCCCTCAGCCCAGCTCTACCCGCAGGAGCACCGTGGCAACTGGCCGATCACACCGACCGGCGACCCGCGGCCGAGGAATTCCCGAAGCCACCGTCGCCCGGCTCCCGCTGTACCTGCGGGCACTGACAGCACTCTCGGAGCGCTCGGTGCCCACCGTCTCCTCCGAGGAACTCGCCGCCGCCGCCGGGGTCAACTCGGCCAAGCTGCGCAAGGACTTCTCGTACCTCGGCTCCTACGGGACCAGGGGGGTCGGCTACGACGTGGAATACCTCGTCTACCAGATCAGCAGGGAACTCGGCCTCACCCAGGACTGGCCGGTCGTCATCGTCGGGATCGGCAACCTGGGCGCCGCGCTCGCCAACTACGGGGGCTTCGCCTCCCGGGGCTTTCGCGTCGCCGCCCTGCTCGACGCCGACACCGCGCTCGCCGGCCGGCTGGTCGCGGGCCTGCCGGTGCGGCACATCGACGAGCTGGAGACGATCGTCGCGGACAACCAGGTGTCCATCGGCGTGATCGCCACCCCCGCGGGCGCCGCCCAGGAGGTCACCGACCGCCTGGTCGCCGCCGGCGTCACCTCCATCCTCAACTTCGCCCCCACCGTGCTGTCGGTGCCCGACGGCGTGGACGTGCGCAAGGTGGACCTCTCCATCGAACTGCAGATCCTCGCCTTCCACGAGCAGCGCAAGGCCGGCGACGACCGTCCGGAGCCCGACGGGGACGTGCCCGCCGTGATGCCCGCATGAGCCTGCTCGTCGTCGGGCTGAGCCACCGCACCGCACCGGTCAGCGTCCTGGAGCGGGCCGCCCTCTCCGACAGCGCCCGCGGCAAGCTGCTGCTGGACGCCGTCGCCGCGGAGCCGGCCGCCGAGGCCGCGGTGCTGGCCACGTGCAACCGGATAGAGCTCTACGCGGACGTCGACAAGTTCCACGCCGGCGTCGCCGAGCTGTCCACCCTGCTCGCCCAGCACAGCGGCGCCCCCCTCGACGAGCTGACCCCGCACCTGTACGTGCACTACGAGGACCGGGCCGTCCACCACCTGCTCTCGGTGGCCTGCGGCCTGGACTCCATGGTCGTCGGCGAGGGCCAGATCCTCGGCCAGATCAAGGACGCGCTCGCCCTCGGCCAGGAGCTGCACACCGCGGGCCGCCTGCTCAACGACCTGTTCCAGCAGGCCCTGCGGGTCGGCAAGCGGGCCCACTCCGAGACCGGCATCGACCGCGCCGGGCAGTCCCTGGTCACCTTCGGCCTGGACCAGCTCGCCCCCGTCACCGGCCCGCCGGCCGGCCGCAGCGCCCTGGTGGTCGGCGCCGGATCGATGTCCTCGCTGGCCGCCGCGACCCTCGCCCGGGCCGGGGTGAGCGAGCTGGTGATCGCCAACCGCACCGTCGAGCGCGCCGAGCGGCTGGCCCGCACCCTGGCCGAGCAGGGCACCGCCGCCCGCGCGATCAGCATGGCCGAGGTGCCCGGCGCGCTGCCCGCGGCCGACATCGTCGTCTCCTGTACCGGCGCGACCGGCCTGGTGCTCACCGCCGACGACCTGCGGGCCGCCGCCGAGGAGCGGGCCGGCCGCGCACCGCGGACCCCGCTGGCCGTCCTCGACCTGGCCATGCCGCGCGACATCGATGCCGACGCCCACGGCGTCGACGGCGTGCACCTGGTGGACATCGAGTCCCTGGCCGCCGCCTCCGCCGACGCCCCCATGGCCGCCGACGTCGACCAGGTGCGGGCGATCGTCTCCGAGGAGGTCGCCGCCTTCGGCGCCGCCCAGCGCGCCGCCCGCATCACCCCCACCGTGGTCGCGCTGCGCGCGATGGCCGCCGATGTCGTCGCGAGTGAACTCGCCCGGCTCGACGGTAGGCTGCCGGGCCTGGAGGACAAGGAGCGCGCCGAGATCGGCCAGACCGTGCGGCGCGTGGTGGACAAACTCCTGCACGCGCCGACCGTGCGGGTCAAGCAGCTCGCCGGCGAGCCCGGCGGGGCCGGCTACGCCGACGCCCTGCGCGAACTCTTCGACCTGGACCCGCAGACGGTCGTCGCCGTCAGCCGGGCGGACGGATCGTCGCCCCAGGTCAGGCACAACGGAAACGAGGAACTTCGGTGAACGGCATGTCGGGCGCCCCGTCGGGGGCGCGCCCGCTGCGCCTCGGCACGCGGCGCAGCCAGCTCGCCATGGCGCAGTCGGGCATGGTCGCCGACCGGGTGCGCCAGGCCACCGGTCGCGAGGTGGAGCTGGTGGAGATCACCACCTACGGCGACGTCTCCAAGGAGGATCTGGCCCGGATCGGCGGCACGGGGGTCTTCGTCTCCGCGCTGCGCGACGCGCTGCTCGCCGGCGAGATCGACTTCGCCGTGCACAGCCTGAAGGACCTGCCCACCGCCGCCCCCGAGGGCCTGGTGCTGGCGGCGATCCCGGCCCGCGAGGACCCGCGCGACGCGCTGGTGGCCCGCGACGGGCTGGCCTTCGCCGACCTGCCCGACGGCGCCCGGGTCGGCACCGGCTCACCGCGCCGGATGGCCCAGCTCAACGCGTGGGCACGGTCACACGGGCTGCGGGTCGAGACCGTCCCCATCCGTGGCAATGTTGACACCCGCATCGGGTACGTTACTTCCGGCAGGCTCGACGCGGTCGTGCTGGCCGCCGCCGGGCTGAACCGCATCGGCAGGATCGCGGAGGCGAGCGAGCTGATCGCCGCCGACGTGTGCCTGCCCGCTCCCGGACAGGGAGCACTGGCCGTGGAATGCGCCGCCTCCGACCCGGAGTTGGCCGCACAGCTCGCCGGGCTCGACGATCCGGTCACCCGGGTCGCCGTGACCGCCGAGCGATCCCTGCTCGCCGCCCTTGAGGCCGGCTGCTCCGCCCCGGTGGGCGCGCTGGCCGACCTCATGGACGACGGGCAGTTTTCCGAGCTGCGCCTGCGCGGCGTCGTCGGCACCACCGACGGCTCCTCGCTGGTGCAGATGTCCATCACCGGTCCCGTACCGGCGTCGGACGACGAGGCGCGAGCCCTGGGCCGCGAACTCGCCGAGTCGATGCTCGCCAAGGGTGCGGCCGGTCTTATGGGGGAGAGCACACATTGAACCCCGCCGCCGTCGCTACGACCAAGCCCGCCGGCACCGCGGCCGGAGCCGCCGCGCCCGCCGCCGGCCACGTCACCTTCCTCGGGGCAGGCCCCGGTGACCCCGGGCTGCTGACCCTGCGCGCCGTGGAGGCGCTCTCCCTGGCCGACGTCCTGGTCGGGGAGGGCCATGTGCTCGACGTCGTGCGCGGGCACGCCCGCGCCGACGTGGGCACAGCCGAACCCGCCGCGGACGGTGAGGTGTTGGACTTCGCCGCTGCTGTCTCCCAGCTTGTCATGGCGTCCGCGCGGACCGGCAAGCGGGTGGTGCGTGCGGTCTCCGGCGACCCCGGCCTGGACGCCACCGCCGCCCAGGAGATGCTCGCCTGCGCCCACGCCGGCATCCCGTTCGAGGTCGTCCCCGGTGTCGCCGCCGCCCTCGGCGTGCCCGCCTACGCGGGCGTGCCGCTCAGCGGCGACGTGCGGTTCGTCGACGCCGCCACGGCCGCGGAGGGCTGCTGGGGCGAGGCCGGCGCCAGCGACTCCACGCTGGTGGTCGCCACCACGCTGCAGACCGTCGCCGCCGTCGCCGCCGAACTCGTCTCCGCCGGGCGCAAGCCCGACACCGCGCTCACCGTCACCGTCGCCGGCACCACCACCCGGCAGCGCACCTGGAGCGCCACACTGGCCACCATCGCGGGCGAGTTGAAGGCAACCAAGGCGCTGCCCACGCCCGAGGGGCCGATCGCGGCAATAGCCGTTGTCGGCGAGCGCACCTCGCAGCGCGAGCACCTGTCCTGGTTCGAGACCAAGCCGCTGTTCGGCTGGCGGGTGCTGGTGCCGCGCACCAAGGAACAGGCCGCCTCGCTCTCCGACCAGCTGCGCTCCTACGGCGCGGTGCCGCACGAGGTGCCCACCATCGCCGTCGAACCCCCGCGCACCCCGCAGCAGATGGAGCGGGCGGTCAAGGGCCTGGTCACCGGCCGCTACGAGTGGATCGCCTTCACCTCCGTCAACGCGGTCAAGGCGGTACGCGAGAAGTTCGAGGAGTACGGGCTGGACGCGCGGGCGTTCGCCGGCATCAAGGTCGCGGCCGTCGGCGAGCAGACCGCGCAGGCGCTGGTCGAGTTCGGCGTCAAGCCCGACCTGGTGCCCAGCGGCGAGCAGTCCGCGGCCGGGCTGCTGGAGGACTGGCCGCCCTACGACCCGGTCTTCGACCCGATCGACCGCGTCTTCCTCCCGCGCGCCGACATCGCCACCGAGACGCTCGTGGCCGGCCTGGTCGACCTCGGCTGGGAGGTCGACGACGTCACCGCCTACCGGACGGTGCGGGCCTCGCCGCCGCCGGCCGAGACCCGCGAGGCGATCAAGGGCGGCGGTTTCGACGCGGTCCTGTTCACCTCCTCCTCCACGGTCCGCAACCTGGTCGGGATCGCCGGCAAGCCGCACAACGTCACGGTGATCGCCTGTATCGGCCCTGCCACCGCGAAGACGGCGGAGGAGCACGGGCTCCGGGTCGACGTGATGGCCCCCGAGCCGTCCGTCCACGCCCTCGCCCAGGCGCTCGCCGAGTTCGGCGCGGCGCGCCGCGAGGCGGCGCAGGCGGCGGGCGATCCGGTCACGCGCCCCAGCGAACGCCGCCCGGGCGCCCGCAGGCGCCGCGTCTGAGACGGCTTCTCGTGACGGGGCGGCTTCTCCCGTAGGGGTTCGCCGCCGTCGCCGCCGGCCACGCCGATGTGGTCGGGCGCGCAGTTCCTCCCCCCGAGCTTCGCCTGGGAGGTCCCCCCCGCGCCCCTTGGTTGTACGGGGCTCGCTTCGTGCCGAAGGGCAAGGTTCTTCATGGGCGCGGGGAACTGCTCCCCCAGAGGGGGCACCCCCACAGCCGAGACGGCGCGGCGGGCGGCGACGCTGGGAACCCGAACGGCGAGTTGCCGCCCCCTTGGGGACCGACGAGGCGTCGGGAAGAGCACTGCCCGCGCGGGCGTACCGTGGAAAACGGTCCCACGTCGAGCGAGAAGGGCAGGCGCAGGTTATGAGCCGGTACGGTGAGTTCCCGGGCACGCGGCCGCGCAGGCTGCGTACGACCCCCGCGATGCGCCGCCTGGTGGCGGAGACCCGGCTGAACCCCGCCGAGTTCATCCTGCCGCTCTTCGTGCGCGAGGGGATCAGCGACCCGGTTCCCGTCTCGTCGATGCCCGGCGTCGTCCAGCACACCCGCGACACCCTGCGCAAGGCGGTCGCGGAAGCGGCGGAGGCGGGCGTCGGCGGTGTGATGCTCTTCGGCGTGCCCGAGGTGAAGGACGCCGTCGGCAGCAGCGGCACCGACCCGGACGGCATCCTGCAGGTGGCGATCCGCGATGTGGTGGACGAGGTCGGGGACGCCCTCGTGGTCATGTCCGACCTGTGCCTGGACGAGTTCACCGACCACGGCCACTGCGGCGTCCTGGACGCAGAGGGCCGGGTGGACAACGACGCGACGCTGGAGCGCTACGCCGAGATGGCCCGCGTCCAGGCCGACGCGGGCGTCCACGTGGTGGGCGCCTCCGGCATGATGGACGGCCAGGTCGGTGTGATCCGCGACGCACTGGACGAGATCGGCAGGCAGGACGTCGCCATCCTCGGCTACACGGTGAAGTACGCCTCCGCCTTCTACGGGCCCTTCCGCGAGGCCGTCAACTCCTCTCTCAAGGGCGACCGCAAGACGTACCAGCAGGATCCGGCGAACCTCCGCGAGTCGATGCGCGAACTCGCGCTCGACCTCGCCGAGGGCGCCGACATGGTGATGGTGAAGCCCGCGCTGCCGTATCTTGACGTGCTGACCAGGGTCGCCGACAGCGTCGACGTGCCGGTGGCCGCCTACCAGATCTCGGGTGAGTACGCGATGGTGGAGGCCGCCGCCGCGAACGGCTGGATCGACCGGGAACGTACGATCCTGGAGACGCTCACGTCCATCCGCCGGGCGGGCGCGAACATGATCCTCACCTACTGGGCCACGGAAGTCGCCCAGCGACTGTGACCGAGGGGGAGCGGGGATGAGCCGGGGAATACCCTCGTGGGCCGCGGTGAGCGGGCTGACCGCGGGCGCGATGGCGGTGGTCGCCGTCTTCGCCGTGCAGGCCAGCGGGTCGCCCGTGAAGACGCCGGTGGCCTCGCACAAGCCGCACCCCACCGTGACGGCCACCCATCCGGCGCCCACCACGCCGCCACCGGTGCCGCAGGGCGGTGACACCGGCAAGCGGATCGTCTACTCGGTCGGCAAGCACCGGGTCTGGGTGGTGCCGAAGTCGGGCCCGGTGGCGACGTTCCTCGTCCAGCCCGGCACCGTGCCGGCCCGCCCCGGCGTCTACTACGTCAGCAAGCGCAAGCCCGCCGGTGTCGGCAGCGACGGTGTCTCGATCGAGCACATCGTCTACTTCGAGTACACCGCCGAGACCTGGGTCGCCTTCGCCGCTCCGGTGGACGACAAGCTCACCAAGCCCGCCCCCTCCCTCCACACCGGTGCCATCCGTGCCCACCGCGCGGACGCCACCCGGATCTGGAACAACACGGTCGTCGGCTCCACGGTCGTCGTCGTCCCCTGACGCCGGCGCCGCCGGGCCGGTGTTCGGCCGCACAGCACCGCGAAGGGCCCGCACCGGATCAGCCGGTGCGGGCCCTTCGCGGTCGGTCGGGCGCTACAGCCGCTCGGGGGTGCGGATGCCCAGCAGGGCCAGGCCCTGGCGGAGGGTGCGGCCGGTCAGGTCGCACAGGAAGAGGCGCTGCTCGACCTGGGGCTCGCCGCCCTCCGCGGTGAGCACCGGGCACTGCTCGTAGAAGGTCGTGAACAGCGAGGCGAGCTGGAAGAGGTACGAGGCGAGGCGGTGCGGCTCGTACGTCTCGGCGACCTCGGCGACGGCGTCGGCGAAGGCGTCCAGATGCAGGCCGAGGGCCCGCTCGGCGGGGGCGAGCGGCAACTCCGGGTGCGCGACGGGCCGCTGTCCTTCGGCCGCCTTCCGGAAGATCGAGCGGGTCCGCGCGTAGGCGTACTGGATGTAGACGCTCGTGTCGCCGTTGAGCGAGACCATCCGGTCCAGGTCGAAGACGTAGTCCCGGCCGAGCGAGGTGGACAGGTCCGCGTACTTCACGGCGCCGATGCCGACCTGCCGCCCGTTGTCGGTGATCTCCTGCTCGGTCAGGCCGATCTTCTCGCCCTTCTCCCGCACCACCGCGGTGGCCCGGGCGACCGCCTCGTCCAGCAGGTCCTCCAGCCGGACGCTCTTGCCGGCCCGGGTCTTGAACGGCTTGCCGTCCTTGCCGAGCACGGTGCCGAACGGCAGGTGCCGCGCGGTCACGCCGTCGGTGAGCCAGCCGGCCCGCCGGGCGGTCTCGAAGACCATCCGGAAGTGCAGCGACTGCCGGACGTCCACCACGTAGAGCAGGGTGTCGGCGTGCAGGTCCTGCGTCCGGTTGCGGATCGCGGACAGGTCGGTGGCCGCGTAGCCGAAGCCGCCGTCGGTCTTGCGGACGATCAGCGGGACCGGCTCGCCGTCCTTGCCCTTGATGTCGTCGAAGAAGACGCACAGCGCCCCGTTCGACCACACGGCGACGCCGGCCTTCTCCAGCAGGTGGCACGTCTCGACCAGCATGTCGTTGTACCCCGACTCGCCGACGATGTCGGCGTCGCGGATCTCGATGTCCAGCTTGTCGTAGACGGAGTAGAAGTAGATCTTCGACTCGTCCACGAACCGCTGCCAGGTGGCCAGCGTCTCGGGGTCGCCCGCCTGGAGGTCGACCACCTTGCGCCGGGCCCGGTCCTTGAACGCCTCGTCGGCGTCGAAGAGGGCGCGGGCGGACTTGTAGAGCCGGTCGAGCCGGGACATGGACGCCTCGCCGGAGTCCGCGTCGGCGCCGCCGGTGTGGTCCAGCTCGTGCGGGTGCTCCAGCAGGTACTGGATGAGCATGCCGAACTGGGTGCCCCAGTCGCCGATGTGGTGCCGCCGGACGACCTGCTCGCCGCCGAACTCCAGGATGCGCACCAGCGCGTCCCCGATCACCGAGGACCGCAGGTGGCCGACGTGCATCTCCTTGGCCACGTTGGGCTGCGCGTAGTCGACCACGGTGATGCCCGGGTCGGGCTTCGCGGGCACTCCGAGCCGGTCGTCCGCCAGCCGCCGCGCGAGGTTCGCGGTGATCGCGGCGTCCGGCACCGTGATGTTGAGGAAGCCGGGGCCGGAGACCTCGACCTCGCCCACCACCTCGTCGGCCGGCAGGGCGGCGGCGACCTGCGCGGCCAGCTCCCGCGGGTTGGCCTTGGCCCGCTTGGCCAGGCCCAGCACCCCGTTGGCCTGGAAGTCGGCCCGGTCGCTGCGTCGCAGCAGCGGGTCGGCACCGACGGCCGACGGCACCGCGGCCGCGAGGGCTGCGGAGACGCGCTGCTGGAGCGAGGCGGAGAGCGAGGGGACCGAGGCCATGGAGGTGCCGTTCCGTGTGAGGCTGCAAGGTGGGCTCGCGGTCCGGACCGGCGGATCGCCCGACCGTGCCCGCGACACTGCGAGTATCCCATGGGGGCAAAGCGCGCAACATCGGTTATCCACAGGCCCGGGTGCCGGCGCGGCCGTCGCGGGACACGGCGAGGTCGGGGCGCGGAGTTGTCCACAGGCGGGAAAAGGGTGGGACGGCGGCGGTGGCGGTTCTGGGAGAATGAACGTGCCGGGAGACGCCCGGCACGCACCCCTGCGACCCCAGGAAGAAGAGGACCGTGGCTGCAAGCACCGAGGCCGACTGGGTCTCCCGTTTCGCGGACGACGTCATCGCCGAGTCGGAGCGCCGCGCACCCGGGAAACCCGTCGTCGTCGCGTCCGGCCTCAGCCCGTCGGGACCGATCCACCTGGGCAACCTGCGCGAGGTCATGACCCCGCACCTGGTGGCCGACGAGATCCGCCGCCGCGGCCACGAGGTGCGCCACCTCATCTCCTGGGACGACTACGACCGGTACCGCAAGGTCCCCAAGGGCATCCCCGGGGTGGACGAGGAGGCGTGGGCCGAGCACATCGGCAAGCCGCTGACCTCCGTGCCCGCCCCCGCGGGCTCCCCGCACCCGAACTGGGCGGAGCACTTCAAGGCCGCCATGATCGAGGCGCTCGGCGAGCTCGGCGTGGAGTTCGACGGGATCAGCCAGACCGCCCAGTACACCTCGGGGGTCTACCGGGAGCAGATCCTGCACGCCATGCGGCACCGCGCCGAGATCGACGCGATCCTCGCCCGGTACCGGACGAAGAAGGCCCCCGCCAAGCCCGCCCAGCAGAAGCCGGTGGACGCGGCGGAGCTGGCCGCCGAAGAGGGCTCCGGCGCCGCCGAGGAGGACGACGGCAGCGGCAGCGCCGCCACCGGCGTGGGGTACGTCCCCTACAAGCCCTACTGCGCGGCCTGCGGCAAGGACCTCACCACCGTCACGGCGTACGACGACGAGACGACCGAGCTCTCCTTCACCTGCGCCTGCGGCCACGCCGAAACGGTCAAGCTGAGCGAGTTCGACCGCGGCAAGCTGGTCTGGAAGGTGGACTGGCCGATGCGCTGGGCGTTCGAGGGCGTGGTCTTCGAGCCGTCCGGTGTCGACCACTCCTCGCCGGGCTCGTCCTTCCAGGTCGGCGGGCAGATCGTCGGCCCGATCTTCGGCGGCGAGCAGCCGATCGGCCCGATGTACGCGTTCGTCGGCATCTCCGGCATGGCGAAGATGTCCTCCTCCCGGGGCGGGGTGCCCACCCCGGGCGACGCGCTGCGGATCATGGAGCCGCAGATCCTGCGCTGGCTCTACGCCCGCCGCCGGCCGAACCAGTCCTTCAAGATCGCCTTCGACCAGGAGATCCAGCGGCTGTACGACGAGTGGGACGCCCTGACCCGCAAGGTCGAGGACGGCAGCGCCCTGCCCGCCGACGCGGCCGCGTACGCCCGCGCGGTGGGCACCGCCTCCGGTGAGCTGCCGCGCACCCCGCGCCCGCTGCCGTACCGCACGCTGGCCTCGGTGGCCGACGTGACGGCGGGCGCCGAGGAGCAGACCCTGCGCATCCTCTCCGAGCTGGACCCGGCGCACCCGCTCTCCTCGCTGGCCGAGGCGCGCCCGCGCCTGGACCGCGCGGAGAACTGGATCTCGACGTACGTCCCGGCCGAGCAGCGCACGGTGGTCCGCACCGAGCCCGACACCGAGCGGCTCGCCCGGCTGGACGACGCGGACCGCGGTGCCCTGAAGCTCCTGCTCGACGGCCTGGAGTCGCACTGGTCGCTGGACGGCCTGACGACGCTGGTCTACGCGGTCCCCAAGGTCCGCGCGGGCCTGGCGCCGGACGCCAAGCCGACCCCGGAGCTGAAGGCCGCCCAGCGGGCGTTCTTCGTCCTGCTCTACGAGCTGCTGGTCGGCCGCGACACGGGCCCGCGGCTCCCCACGCTGCTCCTCGCCGTGGGCCAGCCCCGCGTCCGCCTCCTCCTGGGCGGCGCGCCGGAGTAGGGAGGCAGCCCGCCGCCCCGTCACCGAAAGGCCGGGTGCTGCGTGGGGGCCCGGCCTACGGGATGTACTCCGCCTCGCTCTCGGAGTTGAAGCGGTAGCGCAGCTCGCGGAGGGCGGCGACGAGTTCGCGTTCCTCGGGGGAGTTGCCCGTGTACGCCTCCTCCAGGAGACGGGCGAGCTGGCGAGTGTTGGGGAAGGAGCCGCGCTCGCGGACGTACTGGCGGTAGGCGGCGAAGTACGCCTCCTCGGTGGGCACGTCCTCCGGGAGCCGCAGACCGCCGCGCGGGTAGGTCACCGCCTCGGGCTGCGGCTCGTCGGCCACCGCCGTCTCCGGCTCGGTCTGCGGCACCGCCTGCGGCTCCTCGGGGCCGTCCGCCGGGGCACCGTCGAGGCCGACGTTGCCCAGCGGGCGGGTGCGGTTGGGCCCCGCCGGGACCATCACCTGCGGCTGCTCCTGGCCCTGCGGCCCCTGCTCGGCGTTCGGCGGCACGTCCCCGCCCTGCGCCTGCTGCGGCCCCTGCCCCTGGGGGAACGGGCCCGGCCCGCCCTGCCCCTGCGGGAACTGCCCTTCGGCAAGCGGCCCCTGCGGCGCCTGGCCCTGCGGGAACTGCTCCGGAGGGTAGGGCCCCTGCGGGAACTGCTCCTGCGGGAACTGCCCGTCGGCGAACTGCTGCTGACCCGCGTAGAGCGCCTGCCCGTACGGGTGCCCCTGCGCCTGCGGGGGCGCGAACCATGGGCTGTCGTGCGGCTGGAGCTGCTGCTGCTCGTACATCTGCTGCTCGTAGAGCCGGCGTTCGTAGAGCTGCTGCTCCTGGTCCTGGGCGCGGACCTGGGCCAGCACCTGCTCCCAGTCCTCGTCGCCGGGCCCGGCGGGACCCTGGCCGTTCGGGCCGGACGCCACCGGGGCCTGCCCGTTGACCCCGTTGAGCCGCTGCGCGTTCGGCGCCTGCCCGTTGCCCGCGGGCCCTGCGGCCTGTGCGGCCTGTGCACCCTGGGCGGCGCCCTCCGCAGCCTCCGCCGTGGCCCCCGCCTCCTCCGCCGCCTCGCCCTTCGTCAGCGCCGCCGGCCGCGTCTCGGCGACCGCCAGCACCGGCCCGGCCGACAGGTCGATGCCCGCCGCCTCCAGCCCCGCGTCGGCCGTCTCGGAGAGCGGCACCCCGTAGCGGGCCAGCCGCAGCGGCATGATCGCCTCGATCGGGGCCCGGCGGCGCCAGTTGACGCCGTAGCGGGCGCGCAGCCGGGCGCGGTAGACCAGCCGGTCCTGCTCGCGCCGGATGACCTCCTCGTACGAGCGCAGCTCCCACAGCTTCATCCGCCGCCACAGCCGGAAGGTCGGCAGCGGCGCGAGCAGCCAGCGGGTGATGCGCACCGACTCCATGTGCTTGTCGGCGGTGATGTCGGCGACCCGGCCGATGGCGTGCCGGGCGGCCTCCACGCAGACCACGAAGAGCACCGGGATGATCGCGTGCATGCCGACGCCGAGCGGGTCCGGCCAGGCGGCGGCGCCGTTGAAGGCGATGGTGGCGCCGGTGAGCAGCCACGCGGTCTGCCGCAGCAGCGGGAAGGGGATGCGCAGCCAGGTCAGCAGCAGGTCCAGGGCGAGCAGGACGACGATGCCCGCGTCCACGCCGATCGGGAAGACATTGGCGAACCAGCCGAAGCCCTTGTGCAGGGCGAGCGTGCGCACGGCCGCGTACGAGCCGGCGAAGCCGATGGCGGCGATCACCACGGCGCCGGCGACGACGATGCCTATCAGTATCCGGTGAGTCCGGGTCAAACGTATCGCGGCCACCCGCGACCCCTCCTGCCCCTCGGCCTGTCCCCCGTGAACTGGCCGCCCCAGACTGCCATATGCGGGCGGGGAACCGGCGACCCGCCGGGTGGATGGTCGGACAGACGTACGGATAAAGGTGCGGATAAGGGGGCGGGCGAGCCCGAGTTGTTACGCGCCGGTGGACGTGCTCTGCGCGGTGTTGGCCGCGGCGACGGCCGCGACCGCGTCCTTGGCGGCCCGCTCGGCGTCGCTGTCGACGCTCGACGCGCTCGGGTTCTTCTTGCCCTCCAGGCCGGCGCCGTTGTACTCGACGATCACCACGACGTTGCCGGTGCGGACCACCACCGTGTCGTTCTGCGAGGTGACCTTCGCCACCGTGGCCTTGCCGCTCACCGATGTGGCCTGGTCGCCGAGGCCGGTGAGTGGGGTGGCGGTGAAACCGGGCGTCTTGGCCAGCTCGCCCGACTCGTCGGCGAAACGCTTCTTCGCCTGGTCGTCGCCGGCGCCCAGCTCGGTGGAGGAGGCGAAGCGCTCCAGGGTGACCGACAGCCAGCGGTACTGGTAGCCGTCCTTGCCGTTGCCGGTCCACGAGCAGCCGCTGCGGGTGCCCTTCTCGTCGTCGCCGGTCGGCGTGCCCTTGCTGCTCTTCGCCTTGGGCACCAGGTCCGTGACGGTGGACTTGGTGACGGCGCCGCAGGAGGCGGGCAGGGTGGCGAACCGCGCGGGCGCGACCGTCGGGGTGGTGCTGGTGACGGCGGGGGCGGTCGGCGCGGTGGTGTGCTTCTTCGCGGAGTCCGAGTCGCCGGAGCCCGAGGAGCAGCCCGCCGCCAGGGCGGCGCAGACACTCGCGCAGGCGAGTATCAGCAGCGCCAGACGGGCCTTGGGGTTGATCCGGTCTTCCATCGTCCTTCGGCCCTTCGGTCCCTCGCCTGCGTCGGTCGTGGCCGGGCGGCGGCGGTCCCGCCGCACCGGTCGGCCCTCCAGGCTAAGGCCAACGGGCCCGGGCGGCGGCAAGCCCCGGGCCGGGCGATGCCTAGCCCTCGACCTTGTGCTGCAGCTCGACGGCCACCTTTTCTGCGTCTTTCTGCAGGTCAGCGCTGCTCGGTGACGCTGCGCCACGGGGCGCGGACTGGGTGTAGGTGATGGTCGCGAGGACGTTCGCGGCGCGGAAGACCACCGTGACCGTGCGGGTCGGGCCGCTTTTCGGGCTCTTGGCGACGTCGTTGATGAATGCGGCGTTTCCCACATCGGCGAGTCGGCGCGGCGCGAGGTCGGCGGCGGCCGATTCGGGGGAGTTCGCGTTGTTCGACCCACTTGTCCCGGTGGTGGTGCCCGAGGGGGTACCGGCCGGGTTGCCCGCGTCGTGGGTGCCGGCGGAGGTGGCGGTGGGGTCCGTGCCGGACGCGGTGGCGGGGGGTGTCGTGGACGGCGTGGTCGTGGTGGCCGAGCCGCTGGGCGGCGTCGAGGGGATGGAGGCGGCCGACGCCTTGCGGTCGAAGTCGTTCTGCGCCTGGAGTTCGTCGCTGATCGAGGGGTCGTAGGAGACCACCCGGGTGAGGTTGAGCGTCAGGGTGCGCGAGGTGCCGTCGGGGGTGGCGCCCTTCCAGGTGCAGCCGACCAGCCGGTCCGTGTCGTACGTCAGCGCCTCGGTGCCCGAGTAGTCCTTCGCGCCGGGCACCAGCTTGTGCAGCGAGTCCAGGTCCACGGCCGTGCACGGCTGGGGGAGGGTGCGGTACTTGCCGGGCGGGGCCGGTGAGACGACGGCGCCGTCGGACGGCGCGGCGGCGCCGTCGGTGTTGCGCCCGTCCGAGGAGCCGGTGCCGCTGCACGCGGTGAGCGCGGCCAGCCCGGCCAGCCCGAACGCGGCCAGCGCGGCGCCGGCCGAGAGGCGGGCGCGCCGGGGTGCGAACGGCATCCGGGACCGCAGCGTGGACCGCACGGGGCGGGCTCCTTCCTCGAGCTTGCGAGCTCCTCGACATCCTCGACGTTCCTGCGGCCGTGCCGGTTCGCCCGGCGGCCGCACCGCGTCGTCGCGCCGGTCCGTCCCCGCGGGGTCGGCGGGGTCGGCGCCTGCGGCGGGCGGGGCGGGCTCAGCGGCGCGGCGGGCGTCGTGGGCCCAGGCCGTGGGCACGGCTTTCGGGTTTCGGGCCGAGCGTAAAACCTTGGCGCATATGAGCGAGCCTTGGACACAATGTCTACCGCACGCGGCACCGATTCCGCCCGCCGGGGCGGCGTACACGGCAGGCCCTTCTGCCTGTCCTTGTCTGCGTGAGTATCCGATGTTTCCAGGTGTTTCCAGATGTTTTCCGTGGGTTTCCGGCTGCCCGGCGCGTTACGGTGCTGGGGTCGGAACCCGCCATCCGGGGGAGAAGACCATGACGTACACCGAGCTGCCCGGCGTCCGGGTGCCGATCAGGATGTGGGCCGACCCGGCCGGTGTCGAGGACGGCGCGCTGCGGCAGCTGCGGAACGTCTCCTCGCTGCCGTGGATCGAGGGCCTGGCCGTGATGCCGGACGTGCACTACGGCAAGGGGGCCACCGTCGGATCGGTGATCGCGATGCGCGATGCGGTCTGTCCGGCCGCCGTCGGTGTCGACATCGGCTGCGGGATGAGCGCGGTGAAGACCTCGCTGCGGGCCGGTGACCTGCCTGGCGACCTGTCCCGGCTGCGGTCGCGGATCGAGCGGGCCGTGCCGGTCGGCCGCGGCCTGCACGGCGAGCCGGTCGACCCGGCGGACCTGCCCGGGTACGCTGCCCGGGGCTGGGCGGGCCTGTGGGCGCGCTTCGGGGAACTCGCCGAGCCGGTGCGGCCGCGTGCCGAGCGCGCGGCCAAGCAGCTGGGCACCCTGGGCTCGGGCAACCACTTCATCGAGGTGTGCCTGGACACCGAGGGCGCGGTGTGGCTCATGCTGCACTCGGGCTCGCGCAACATCGGCAAGGAGCTGGCCGAGCACCACATCGGCGAGGCGCAGCGGCTGCCCCACAACCGCGACCTGCCCGACCGCGACCTGGCCGTCTTCGTCGCCGGCACCCCGCAGATGGCCGCCTACCGGCACGACCTGTTCTGGGCGCAGGAGTACGCCAAGCACAACAGGGCGGTGATGATGGCGCTGCTGCAGGACGTGCTGGCGCGGGAGTTCCGCAAGGCCCGGCCGTCCTTCGAGCCGGTGATTTCCTGCCACCACAACTACGTGGCCGAGGAGACCTACGACGGGGTGGAGCTGCTGGTCACGCGCAAGGGGGCGATCCGGGCGGGCGGCGGCGAGTACGGGATCATCCCGGGCTCGATGGGCACGGGCTCGTACATCGTCCGCGGCCTGGGCAACACCGCGGCCTTCAACTCCGCCTCCCACGGCGCCGGCCGCCGCATGAGCCGCTCGGCGGCCCGCAAGCGCTTCACCGCCCGCGACCTGGCCGACCAGACCCGCGGCGTGGAGTGCCGCAAGGACTCCGGAGTGGTGGACGAGATCCCGGCCGCCTACAAACCGATCGACCAGGTCATAGCCGCCCAGCGCGACCTGGTCGAGGTGGTGGCCGAGCTGAGGCAGGTCGTCTGCGTCAAGGGCTGAACCTGGCGGCTCCTCGCGAGGAACGGGCCTCGGACGATTCGGGGCCCGCCACATGACAGGCTGCCTGCCTCGGCTGCAGCCGACCGCCTTCGTCGCCTTCGTCTCAAGGCCGACCATGACGACGTTGTTGTCTTCACGGACGGGCCGGTTCCGGAGCCCCTGGGACGGGGTCCAGGCCGGATTCGGCCCGCTCCGGTCCGTCCCTGCGGTGCCGCACGTGTCACGACAAACGGTGACTGTGGACCGGGGTAGTGACGACGAAGCCGAGTGACTTCAGCCCCTCGTCCTGGCAGAGGGCATCCGACGCGCCTCCGACCTCGGTTTGGAGGAGCTGGTAGGCGGCACCGTGGTCCCGGCCCCACTGCATGGCGGCGCGCCACAGGGCTCGGCCGAGCCCTCGCCCCCGATGCTCGGGGAGGACTCCGAAATATTGCGGCATGAGCTGTGGTCGGCCGATGGCGTCGGGTCTGATCTCCATGGGGCCGATGGCCCCGGCTACCTTGCTGTCTGCTCTCGCCACGAGTACGGGACCGGCCGCGCCGGCCTCCATGCGGGAGTGGAGGAACGCGAAGCCGTCCTCCGCCATCCGGTGTGCGAAGTTGACGAAGTCCTTGCGGATCGGCGCTGTGAGATCGGTGAACGCTGAAACTTCCCGTCCGGCCGGAGGGCAGGGTCCGTCGAAGAAGTCGCGGAGCTGAATGCGGGTCCCCATGGCGAAGCGGGTTCCGTACTCAGGACCCAGGAACCGGGCAACGCGCGCGCCGCTCACTCCGTGGGCGGCACAGAGTTTCTGTGCCAGTTCGGCGGCCGCGATGCGACTGCCGGGCCCGACTCCGTACGCGTAGACCTTGATGGTGCCGGTGCCCCGTTCGAGGAGAGTGGGGATCAGGGTCTCGCCGGGCCGGTGGGTGATGTGCTCGACCAGAACGCTTTCGGCCTTCGTGTCGGACCATCGGACATCTTTGTCGTACGGCAGGAAGCGTCGGCTTCCCGCGGTCCTCAGGATGTCGGCGAACAGGTCGTCGGTGAGCACCGAGGGGTGCACGGGTCCGATGGTGGGAACGTAGGGGGCCGTTACCACTGGGCGGAGCCAGTCCCAACGGAAGCGCATGGACCGCACCTTACTTGCGGATGGGGAGACGGCTCAGGCCCCGGCGTGGACTGCCGGGGCCTGGCCGTGATCAGTTGGGGATCAGTGGGGGTTGTCGTCGCCCGCGTTGCACGAGCACTTGACGGAGTCCATCACGTCGTCCAGATCGGCAACCGTGACGACGACGGGGGTGGAGACCCTGCTGGTGTCCGCTTCCGGGCGGATGAACGCGGGCCTTGACATGATCTCTACGGCGACAGCGCTCATGCGCTCACCATCTCCTTCGGTTGTCCGTGCTGGCAGTAGGTGATCAGTGGTGCCTTCGCCTCCTGGTACTGCTTGGCCAGCGGCCGGCACACCTTGCACGTGCTGGAGATGGCACAGCCTTGGCAGCCACCGGTGCGAAGCATGAGAGCGTCGGAGATTCCGGACAGCCGGCGCAGGCCCTCAAGGCCCTCGGCCATGAGGTCGATCTGATCGTCCCGGCCGACCTTGCAGATGCTGACCTTGGCGTGGGGGTCGGCGTGGAAGAACGTGACTCCGGCGTTGCATCCGGTGAAGGCGCTGCGCTCGCGCAGGTGCTTGCTCGACTGGGCGAGCAGGCTTTCCGGGCCGCCGTGGATGGTGGGCGTCATGTTGGTGAAGACGTGGTGCTTCAGGCCCCAGTCCTCGGCGAGGCCGACCATGGCATCGATTTCGTGGGCGTTGTCGTTGGTGACGATGATGTTGAGCCGGACGGGAAGGCCGGCCTCCCTGGCGGCGTCGATGCCGCGCTTGAACGCCTTCCAGGCCCCGCGTCGCCGGGTGAGCTGGTCGAAGCTCTCCTCCGTGGCGCCGTACACGCTGACCACCAACCGGTAGGCAGGGCACTCCTCGAACATCGTGAGGAGCGAGGTCTCCCAGAGGCGGGAGGCGTTGGTGGAGACGGTGAGCATCATCCCCTGCGAGTAGGCGTAGCGGTACGCGTCCTGGAACTGCTTGTCGATCGTCGGTTCGCCGCCGGTGATCTGGAGCCACAGGACACCGGCGTCCCGCATGATGTCCAGGAGCCTGACCTTCCGGTCCCAGGTGAGGCCGGAGAACTCCTTCAGCCCCAGGTAGCAATGCGTGCAGGCGAAGTTGCAGCCGAGGTTGATCTCCCAACTCGCTTTCGAGAACCCGTAGGAGGAGCGCTCACGGACGAGCACTGCCTGCGATACAGGCTTGGCGCCCAGATCCATGCCCCACACGCCTGCCGCGGTCTCGGCGAACCACGACGGGGACGGAGCGTTCGTGCGGGCGAGGGTGCGTAACTCCTCGTAGCCCGACTCGGGCAGACGTGCTCCCGCGGCACTACCAGGCCGTAAGGCCAAATAGCCGTCGAGGAAGGGGCTCACGATCAGGTCATGGACCATCGGTCTCTCCTTTCCGGAGATTGCGGTTCGCCGGCCACCGACGCCCTCCGTGCGCTTTCCGGTGGCGCAAGCGGCGCTGACCGCTTGCTCGGCTTTCTTGCACGCACTACGCAACCGGCTGAGTACGGAGCGCGGTACCTTTGAGGCGGCGTCCGAAGTGGAAAGCGTGGAAAGCCCGTCCACACGCGGAGAGTGGCAGCATGGCTGAGCACGAGCCGAACCAAGGTCTCAGGGAACTTCTCAACGAGGCACGGTGGTCTCAGGCAGAGTCGGCTGCCGCGATCAACCGCGCTGCCGCAGAGGCCGGTGTTCCCGCGACCTGCGACAAGAGCAACGTGAACAAGTGGCTCGGAGGAACCCGTCCGCAGGCCCAGTGGCACCCCCTGATCGTCGAAGCGTTCTCGCGCCGGTTGGGCCGGCCGGTCACTCGTGCGGAAGCGGGTTTGCCGCCCTCGGTGGCCGAGACGGGGGCTCTCGCGGCGCTGACCTTGCCCGGGGACACTGTGGAGGGACTTGTCTCGATCGGAAGAGAAGACATGGACCCCTCACGCCGCAGGATTCTCACCACGATGCTCTACGCAGCCGCGTTACCTGTCCCCGCCTACATCGACCTGGCCGGCCGGGCCGAGGCGCATGCGAGCGGACGTACAAGGCGGGTCGGCGCAGGCGAAGTTGCGACCGTCCGGACGATGACCGACCGGATCGCCGACATCCTTGACGAACTCGGGGCGGGACACGCCCGGCCGATGGCTGCCGCCTTCCTGGTGAACACAGTGGCGCCCTATCTGCGCGCCGATGCCTCGGAGGCTGTGAAGAAGGACCTGCTCTCGGCCGCATCCGACCTCGTGTACCTCACTGGCTGGATGGCCATGTACGAGAAGGCGCACGGGCTCGGCCAGCGGTACTACGTGCAGGCGCTCCATCTGGCTGCTGACGCCGGGGACCATGTGACCTACTGCCGCACGCTCCGCGGAATGGCACTCCAGGCGGCCGATCTCCGGCACGCGAAGCGGGCGTTGGACCTCGCCGACTCCGCCGCGGAGGCAGCGCCCAAGGCCGGCCCGCGGCTGCAGGCCTTCCTCGCCGGACAACAGGCCCAAGGCGCTGCCCTCGTCGGCGACAGGCGCATGGCTTTCTCCCGCTTGGCGCAGACACAGGCCGCTCTCTCGAAGGCCGACAACCGGCGCGACGCCATCGGCGGTTACGACCAAGCCGCCTACTTCTTCCACGTGTCCAGCGTGCTCTACGCCGTCGGCGACGTGCCCGGCTCCATCACAGCCATGCAGGACTCCCAGCGCGTGCGTCCCCCGATCGAGAAGCAAGGGCGTGCGCACGCGAGCGGCCTGATCGCGCAACGGCAGCTCGAAATCGGGCACGTGGAAGCGTCCTGCGAGACCTGGCACGGCTTCCTCGATGATTACGAGCACCTGTCCTCGTCCCGCGCCGACGAACACTTCGACGCCCTCCGGCGCCGCCTTCGCCCCCACGTGAAGAACCGGCACGCACGCGAGGTGTACGAGCGAGCCACCGAACTCGCCCGGCGGAAGGCGGCATAGCCGCGGCGGCGGTGGCGGATCTGGTGAACTGGCCGCGGAATTGGCTAGGTTGTTGGTGTTTGACTGGACATCCGCAAGGGGGGCGGCGGCCATGGGGCAGCAGCAGAAGACGTTTCGGGCCATCGAGATCGGTGACGGAAGCGACGGGCAGTGGGCTGCCCATACGCAGGCGCTGTGGCCGCTCGTCGAGGGGTGGATGACCGAGGAGGGCCGGACCTCGCAGGGTGCGGACCGTGCGCGCCGGCTGTTCGAGACGCACATGCCGGAGCTGGTCCCCGTGCTCGAGCGCCTCACCGGCCAACTCGACCGGCCCGACGGGGAGACCTTCCTCACCCTCGCGGCCTTGCGCCCCTTCTTCTCGGGCTGCACCCAGATCGGTGCCGGCGGCACGCTGCTGCGCAACTACGACTTCAGCCCTGACGGCTGCGAGGGCACCATCGTCTCCTCCCACTTCCTGCGCCCGGTGATCGGGATGCAGGACGCCGCCTGGGGCCTGCTGGACGGGATGAACGACGCCGGGCTCGCGGTCTCCCTCACCTTCGGTGGGCGGTTCGTCCACGGCCCGGGCTTCGCCGTCCTCATCGTCCTGCGCTACCTGCTGGAGACGTGCACCACCGTCGGCGAGGCGGTCGGCAAGCTGAAGTCCCTGCCGATCGCGATCCCGCAGAACGTCACTCTGGTCGATCCCGAGCGGTCGCTGACGGTGTTCGTGGGGCCGGACATCCCGCTGACCGAGGCGCCGGACGCCTGCGCCGCCAACCATCAGCACCTGCCGGTGCCCGACGAGCAGGAGCAGTCCTCCCGGACCCAGGAGCGGCTGAGCGCCATCCGCGCGGCCGGTACGGACGTGGCGGCGATGCTGGAGCCGCCGCTGTACCAAACCGCGTACGACGAGTGGCTGGGAACCCTCTACACCGCCCATTACCGGCCCTCCGAGGGCCGGGTGACCTACTACTGGCCCGGCGACTCCTGGGAACAGTCCTTCGGCGACTTCGCTCCGGGCTCCCGCACCGTGGCCATCGGCCGGGCCGGCTGAGCCGATCGGCGGCGCGCCCGCTCACACCACCGCCCCCTGCGGGTCCACCTCGCTCGCCTCGGCCCGCGCCAGCGCGATCTCCGCTGCCAGGTCCAGCGACCGGGTCAGCCACCAGTACAGCGCCGCCGATATGGGCAGCCCGACGAAGAGCGAGATGTCCGCGCCCCCGAGCGCGTCCGCCGCCGGTCCGGTGAACAGCGTGCCGACCGAGAAGAAAGGCACCATGCACCCGAAGCCCACCAGGTAGGAGATGATCCCCCGCCAGCCCCAACGCCCGTAGATCCCCCGCGGGTTGAAGATCTCCGCGATGGCGTAGTGCCCGCGCCGCACCACGTAGTAGTCCATCAGGTTCACCGCCGTCCACGGGATGAACAGGTAGAGCACCAGCAGCAGGAAGTTGTTGAAGTTCTCCAGGAAATTGGCCGTCGCCGCCAGCGCCCCCACCAGCGACAGGCCCGCGGTCACCACCAGCGTGGTCAGCCGCGCGGTCAGCGTCGGCCGCACCCGCCGCACCGAGTCCGCCGCGCTGATCAGCGTCAGCGAACCCCCGTACATGTTCAGCGCGGTGACCGACAGCAGCCCCACCGCCGAGAAGATCAGCACCACCGCCCCGAACCCGTCGAAGACCTTGTCGCCGGCCGCGTCGATCGAGGAGATCGTGTCGAAGTCCTTGCCCGCCCAGGCCGCGAGCAGGCTGCCCAGGCCCATCAGCCAGGCGCCGCCGAGCGCGGACCCGAAGTACGTCCAGTAGAAGGTGCGCCGCACGGTCACCCCGGGCGGCAGGTAGCGCGAGTAGTCCGAGACGTAGATCGCCCAGCTGATCTGGTAGCCGGCCACTACGCCGAACTGCGCCAGGAAGGGCGTCCACGAGAAGCCGCCGAGGTCGAAGGAGCCCGCCGGGTAGTGCAGGGTGCACAGCACACCGATGGTGAAGACGCCGAAGACGGCCAGGAACGTGTACGTCAGGACCTGTTCGGCGCGGTGGATCAGGTCGTAGCCGAGCAGCGCGACCACCAGCGCCAGCACGGTGACCACGGCCACCCACCACTTGACGCCGCCGTGCGCGGTGCGGCTCATCGCCTGCCCGGCCAGGATGGTGTTGAAGACGTTGAACCCGGCGTACTGCACGTACGCGAACAGCCACACCAGCAGCGCCCCGACGTAGCCGAACTGCGGCCGGGACTGGATCATCTGCGGCAGCCCGAGCTGCGGCCCCTGCGCCGAGTGGAAGGCCATGAAGAAGGTGCCGAGCACGGTGCCCGCGGCGATCGCGATCAGCGACCAGATGAGGTTGCCGCCCGTGGTGATGCTGATCAACCCGACCGCCAGGGTGGCGATCTGGGCGTTGGACATGAACCACAGCGGCCCGAGGTGCCACAGCTTCCCGTGCCGCTCCGACAACGGGACGTAGTCGATGGAGCGCACCTCGAGTCCCGGAACCTTCGTCTGCGTTGCTGCCACGCCGCCTCCAAAGGAGAAGTGAGCACGTCAAGCTCACATTGACCCGCGCGGGTGTGACGCGGGTCAAGGCGTGGCACGTTACGAAGCGAAGTCGGGGGCGGGTCAGCGCTCCCGGTGCACCTTGTAGTTGCTCGCCTGCGCGCGCGGCCGCAGCACCAGCAGGTCCACGTTGACGTGCGACGGGCGGGTGACCGCCCAGGCGACCGTGTCCGCCACGTCCTCGGCGGTGAGCGGCTCGGCCACGCCCGCGTATACCGCCTCGGCCCGCTCGGCGTCGCCGCGGAACCGGGTGAGCGAGAACTCCTCGGTCTTCACCATCCCCGGCGCGATCTCGATCACCCGCACCGGCTGCCCGTTCAGCTCCAGCCGCAGCGTCTCGGCGATGACGTGCGCGCCGTGCTTGGCGGCCACGTAACCGCCGCCGCCCTCATAGGTGTTCAGGCCCGCGGTGGAGGACATCACCACCACGGTGCCGTCGCCGGAGGCGGTCAGGGCCGGCAGCAGCGCCTGGGTGACGTTCAGCACACCGAGGACGTTGACCTCGTACATCGCGCGCCAGTCGGCGGGGTCGGCGGTGGCCACCGGGTCGGTGCCGAGGGCGCCGCCGGCGTTGGCGACCAGGACGTGCACCGGCGGCAGCTCGCCGAGCGAGCCGGCGAAGGCGTCCACGGCCGCGCGGTCGGTGACGTCCAGGGCGTGCACGGAGGCGCTGCGCCCGGCGTCGGTCAGCTCCTTGGCCAGGGCGTCGAGCCGGTCCGTACGGCGGGCGGCCAGCGCCACGTGGAAGCCGGCCTCGGCCAGCCGCCGCGCGGTGGCGGCCCCGATGCCGCTGCTCGCGCCGGTGACCACTGCGGTACGGGAACTCATGTCGCGCTCGCTTTCGGGGTGCGGGGAACCTGCGGTTCAGGGATGCGGGAACCTGCGGCCAGCATAGTCAGCAGCCGTTCAGCGCCCGCAGCATCACCTTCTGCTCGTAGGCGAGCAGCGCGACGGTCGCCGCGCACATCGCCACCGCGAACCCGGTGTGCGCGGCCGGCGAGGTCGCCTCGACCCCGACGGCCCCGAAGACGAAGTGCACTCCGACCCGCAGCGCGATCAGCAGCATGGCGAGCCGGCGCGTGCGGGCGCCCTTGAGCATGGCCCTGGCCATCTTCAGCCGCCCGCGCATCACCGTGCGGGCGAGCACGAGGTTCACCACCGCGCCCGCGGCGACGACCGTCCACGCGTACGGGCTGGACTTCACGATGTCGTACGAGGCGCCGAACATGCCCTCGAAGACGAAGAACCAGACGGGGACGGGCTGGAAGCGGGGTGCGCCGGGAGCGGCCGGCTCGGGTGCGGCGGCGGCAGCCGTCCCGGCGCGAAGGGGATCGCCCCGGAGGGGGCGGCCGGCGTGCTCGGGTTCCTGCCTCGATGCCTCGGTGGTTGCCATGGCACGAGCTTCCCGCGGGGCGGCGGGGGCGCGGCAGAGCCGGAAATCCAGGGTCCGGCATGACATCTGTCATCCGGCCGCCGGACATGTGTCACACCCCGCGGGTCACACCGCGCGCTCCCGGGCGCCCCGGGCCGCCCGGACGGTGTGCCGCAGCAGCAGCGCCGTGGTGATCGGGCCCACCCCGCCGGGAACGGGGGAGACCGCGGCGGCCCGGCGCGCGGTGGAGGCGGTGTCCACGTCGCCGGCCAGGCCGCCCTCGGGCGTCGGATTGGTGCCGACGTCCACCACGATCGCGCCCTCGCCCACGTGCTCCCCGGTGATCAGGCCGATCCGGCCGGCGGCGGCCACCACGATCTCCGCCCGGCGGGTCACCGCGGCGAGGTCGGCGGTGCGGGAGTGGCAGACCGTGACGGTGGCGTCCCGGCCGAGCAGCAGGTGCGCGAGGGGCTTGCCGACCACGGTGGAGCGGCCGACGACCGCGACGGTCCGCCCGGCGAGGGGGACGCGGTGGGCGTCGAGCAGTTCCACGACCGCCTCCGCGGTGGCGGGGGCGAAGGCGGGCAGCCCGGCGGCGAGCCGGCCCAGGCTCAGCGGGTTGGCCCCGTCCACGTCCTTGGCGGGGTCGATCGCGGCCGCCAGGTCCGCGGCCACCGCGCCCTCGGGCAGCGGCGTCTGCAGGATCACCCCGTGAACTGCAGGGTCGGCGCTCAGCCGGGCCAGCTCCGCGCGGATCGCCTCGGGCGAACTGCCGGGCGACAGCGTGGAGATGGCGCACTCCAGCCCGGACTTCTCCGCCGCGCGGGCGATGGAGCGTACGTACCAGGCCGTCGACTCGTCCTCGGTGGCCACCACCACGGCGAGCCGCGGAGGCGTGCCCTGCCCTGTCAACTCCTCGGCGATACGGGCGACTTCGGCCCGCAGTTCGTTGGCCCGGGGCCGCCCGTCCAGGCTCGGCGGCACCGCGTCGGCGGCTGCGGGTGTCTGTGCCATCGGGCGGGCTCCTTGCGCAAGTGCGGTATCGGCAGGCGGTGTCGGGCCCCACCATGCGGAAGCGGGGCCGTACGGAGGGGAGTTACGGACCCGGTGCCGAACTCACCGGCGGATCCGCTCGCGCACCGCCGCCGTCACGGCTTCCGCGCGGGCGGCCAGCGCGTCCACCCGCCCCGCGACGGCGGTGAGTTCGGCGCGCAGGGCCTCGTCCTTCAGGCCGCCGAGGTTGACCTCGACGTTCACCCGGGCCGTCGTCGCGGCGGCGCGCGCGGCCTCCGCGGCGGCGGCGACGTCGGTGACCACGTTGGGGTTGCCGATCGGCAGCAACTGCTCGGCGAGGTCCACCAGCCGGGCGGCGAGCAGGACCACGTCGGCGGGCGGGCGGGCGGCGCCGGCGAGCGCGTCGGCGATGGCCCGGGAGCGGGCCGCCTTCTGCTCCTCGTCCTCGCGCGGCAGCCGGTAGGCGTCCGTCACGGCGGTGAAGGCGCGCGCGTCGGCTTCGGCCAACTCCACGGCCCGGCCGCGCAGTTCGTCGGACTCCTCGATCACCGCGGTGATGCCGGCGGCGTGGGCGGCGTACTTCTCGCCGGTGGTGTAGCGGGCCACCATCGCCAGCAGGGCCGCGCCCTGGGCCGCGTGGAGGGCCGCAGCCGCGCCGCCGCCGGGCGCGGGCTCCCGTGCGGCCAGGTGCTCGAGGTAGGCGTCGATCGTCCGGTCGTGCATGGCGCTCCGCGGGTCGGCGGGGGTCGGGTCCTGCCGTGCCGCGCGGCACCGGCAGTTGAGACCCTATCGCGCGGAAGGCGCCGTTCCGGGACGGCACGGGCGGCGGCCCTCCCCGTGGTCCGCCGCCCGCATGGCGTAGGGACGCCGGACCGGCCGGTACGGTTCACGGCCCGGGACGGGTGAAATCAGTGGGCACCCAGATGCAAGAAGACGACCAAACTCATGGAGATAGGCGGCACTTGAGCGAAATTACGCTTGCGCACCGCTTGTCGGGGTACCGAGCGGAGCCCTAGGGTCGGCCTCGCTCCGGCGCTGCCGCCCGGTGCGCCGACGCCCGCCCGCCTGGGCCGACCTGACCTTTCCTCACCTCCCTCCCGACCTCTCCCCGGCATCTCCCCGACCCTCTTCCCCCTCGTCCCCCGCCACTTTCCCCGACAGAATCGAGCCCGCGATGCCACGCAGCACCACCGCGGCCCAGCCCCCCGCCGTGACGTCCGGCGGCCGGAGTCGCAGAAGGGCCGGCGGCACCGCCGGCAGACGCCGGAGAACCGCCGCCGCCCTGACCGCCGCCGCGGCGGCCGTCGGCCTGTTCGCGGCCGCCCCCGCCCACGCGGGCCCGCGCACCGCGGCGGCCTTGCCGCAGGCCACCCGCGCCGCCCTGGACCCCTCGCTCGTGGCCGGAACCGGCGCCGACCTCGGGATCACCGAGCAGGAGGCCGAGCACGCGGCCACCGACGGCACCGTCATCGGGCCCGGCCGGGACGCCTACACCCTGCCCGCCGAGGCATCCGGGCGCAGCGCGGTGACCCTCCAGCCGGGCCAGTACGTCGAGTTCACACTGCCCAAGGCCGCCAACGCCCTCAGCGTGCGCTACAGCATCCCCGACGCCCCGCAGGGCGGCGGTACCACCTCGCCGCTCGCCGTCACCGTGGACGGCCGCGACCGCCGCACCATGACGCTCACCTCGCAGTACGCCTGGCTCTACAACCAGTACCCGTTCAGCAACGACCCCGGCGCCGACCTGCTCTTCCCCGACCAGTGGATCACCGAGTGCGGCTGCGTGCCGGACCAGACCACCCCCGAGCCGGTCGTCACCAAGCCCTTCCGGCCCAACCACTTCTACGACGAGCAGCGCCTGCTGCTGGGCCGCACCTACCGGGCCGGGCAGAAGGTCCGCCTCACCGTCCCGGCCGGCGGCGAGCCCACCACCGTGGACCTGCTGGACTCCCAGCTGGTGGCGCCGCCCAAGGTCGATCCGCTCGCCGTGAACGTCCTCGCGTTCGGGGCCGACCCCAGCGGCCGCCGCGACTCCGCGCCCGCGCTGGACAAGGCCATCGCTTTCGCCCGCACGGCCCACCTCAAGGTCTACATCCCGCCGGGCACCTTCCAGGTGAACCGCCACATCATCGTGGACGACATCACCATCGAGGGCGCCGGCAACTGGTACACGATCATCAAGGGCCACCAGGTGACGCTCGGTTCGCCGGCGGCTGGGGGCACCTCCCAGCCCGCAGGGCCTGGGGGAGGCAGCCTGCACACCGGCGTCGGGTTCTACGGCAAGGACGCGGCCGCGGGCGGCAGTTCGCACGTGCACCTGTCGGACTTCGCCATCGAGGGCGACGTGCGCGACCGGGTCGACACCGACCAGGTCAACGGCATCGGCGGCGCGCTGAGCGACTCCAGCATCTCCGGCCTCTACATCCAGCACACCAAGGCCGGCATGTGGCTCGACGGGCCGATGCACAACCTGGTGATCACCGGGAACGAGATCGTCGACCAGACCGCCGACGGCATCAACTTCCACACCGGCGTGACCGATTCGGTGGTCCGCAACAACCTGCTGCGCAACACCGGCGACGACGCGCTGGCCATGTGGTCGGACAAGACCGAGGACGCCCGCGACACCTTCGACCACAACACCGTCCAGACGCCGGTGCTCGCCAACGGCATCGCGCTGTACGGCGGCACCGACAACACCGTCTCCGGCAACCTGGTCGCCGACCCGATCCGCGAGGGCAGCGGTATCCAGGTCGGCTCCCGCTTCGGCGCCGAGGCGTTCACCGGCCACCTGTGGATCACCGGCAACACCACCGTGCGGGCCGGGACCTACGACCTCAACTGGAACATCGGCCTGGGCGCCATCTGGTTCTACGCGCTGGAGCGCAACATCGACGCCGACGTCGAGGTGACCGGCGACCGCTTCCTGGACACCACCTACAACGCGATCATGCTGGTCAGCGACTTTCCGGTGAAGGACCTCTACTCCATCACCAACGTCCACTTCAAAGACATCCAGGTGGACGGCACCGGCACCTCCGTGGTCAGCGCCCGCGTCGCAGGCGGGGCCACCTTCCAGAACGTCGACGCGCGCAACGTCGGCGCGGTCGGCGTGAACAACTGCGGCTCGTTCCACTTCACTTCGGCCGGCTCGGAGTTCACCCTGACCGACCTCGGCGGCAACGACGGCGGCGGCACCACGGGCGACTGGCTCGCCCCCTGGGAACTGCCCAACACCATCACGTGCGACGACCGCCCGCCGGTGGTGCCCCCGCCGGCCCCCGGCGCGTGGTGACCGCCCGCCCGAACACCCGCTGAACCCGGGCCTGTTGGCCCGACCGTTCACCTCACGTATTCGCCTCCCCGTTCGCCCCGATGGGACCCGCGCGCTCCGCCCGCGGGTCCCATCGGACATTTCCGGGCCTTCCCGGCGCCGTGCGTGTCCGAGCAGTGGCGCTGATCCGCCAGAGGAGAAACGCGAGCGAAAAGGTCAAAGCGGGCGTGGCACACCGGTGTTGGGGCGCCCGCCCGCGGGGGAGGGGATCCGCTCCGGAGGGGAAGGGGGCCCTGCTACGGCCAGACCAGGCAGTACAGCTGGTGGCCCGACTCGTCGCAACGGCGGGCGAAATCCTGCCACTCGTGCAGCATGCGGTAGATGACGAAGGCGTCCCGCGGGCCGCGCCGGTCCGGGACCGTGGACCAGATGAAGGCGGCCGCGCCCAGCAGCTCCTCGTTGGCCTTGCGCAGCGGGTCGACCACGGAGGCGGGCAGCCGGACCACCGCGTAGTCGGGGTGCAGCACGACCAGTTCGAGCGGCGGGACCTTGTTCGGGGGTATGCCCTCGATACCGGTGAGCACCATCGCCGCCATCGTCTCGGGCTTGACCTTGGTGTACAGGCCCTGACCGAGCTCGTCGCCGCCGAGTTCCTCGGGCCGCATGGAGATCGGCACGCGCGCCGCGGTGGCCCCGTCGGGCGCACCGAAGTACTTGTAAGTCACCCCCACTCGGCCACCCCTGCTCCTGCCCTCTGCGGTCGGTCGCGGCTCCGGGCCACGCTGTCCGGAATCACGGTTCTCCTGCGGTGCGCGGTCGGCGGGTCGGCGTCTGCGACCGGTGGGGCGGGAGCTTCCGGGCTCGCGATCGCCCGGCACGTCGCCCGGTCCGCCACCGCGCTGCTGCATTCCACTACCCGACCATCTGCCGACCCAACCATGCAACCCGATCATCGTCTCAGATGCCAGGTCGAGACGTTGCGGCGCAACGCCCGTCGTTTGAGAGCATGTGCCTGTGAACTATCCGTACGAAGCACCAGTGTCCCAGGAACTCTTCGACCGCGCGGCGGCCGTGACGCCGGGAGGCGTGAACTCACCGGTGCGCGCCTTCCGCGCGGTGGGCGGCACCCCCAGGTTCATGGTCTCCGGTGCCGGCCCGTACCTCACCGACGCCGACGGGCGCGAGTACGTCGACCTCGTCTGCTCGTGGGGGCCGATGATCCTCGGCCACGCCCATCCCGAGGTGGTCGCGGCCGTGCAGGCCGCCGTCGCCAAGGGCACCTCGTTCGGCACCCCGACCGAGGGCGAGGTCGAGCTCGCCGAGGCGATGACGGCCCGGATCGAGCCGCTCGACCAGGTGCGGCTGGTCAGCTCCGGCACCGAGGCCACCATGTCGGCGATCCGGCTCGCCCGCGGCTTCACCGGCCGCGCCAAGGTGGTCAAGTTCGCCGGCTGCTACCACGGCCACGTGGACGCGCTGCTGGCCGCCGCCGGCTCGGGCGTCGCCACCTTCGGCCTGCCGGACACCCCGGGGGTCACCGGCGCCCAGGCCGGCGACACCATCGTGCTGCCGTACAACGACATCGAGGCCGTCCGCGCCGCCTTCGCCGCCAACGAGGGGCAGATCGCCTGCGTGATCACCGAGGCGTCGCCCGGCAACATGGGCGTGGTCCCGCCGCGCGACGGCTTCAACGCCGCCCTGAAGGAGCTGTGCACGGCCGCGGGCGCCCTCTACATCTCCGACGAGGTGATGACCGGCTTCCGGGTCAGCGCCGCCGGCTGGTACGGCATCGACGGGGTGCGCCCGGACCTGATGACCTTCGGCAAGGTGATGGGCGGCGGCTTCCCGACCGCGGCCTTCGGCGGCCGCGCCGACGTGATGGCCGCGCTCGCCCCGGCCGGTCCCGTCTACCAGGCCGGCACCCTGTCCGGGAACCCGGTCGCCACCGCGGCGGGCCTCGCCCAGCTGCGGCTGCTGGACGCCGCCGCGTACGAGCGGCTGGACGCGGTCTCGGCGCAGCTGCGGGCCCTGATCGGCGAGGCGCTGTCCAAGGAGGGCGTGCCGCACCGCATCCAGACGGCGGGCAGCATGTTCTCCGTGTTCTTCACCGACGCCGAGGTCCGCGACTTCGACGACGCGAAGAAGCAGGAGGCGTACCGGTTCACCGCCTTCTTCCACGCGATGCTGGCGCAGGGCGTCTACTTGCCCCCGTCGGCGTTCGAGTCCTGGTTCGTGTCCACCGCGCACGACGAGCGGGCAGTGCAGCGGGTCGCCGCCGCACTGCCGGCCGCCGCGCGCGCAGCAGCGGAGGCGCACGCATGAGCGGCGAGAGTTTCGACGGCACCGAGCTGACGGTGGTGCACCTGATGCGCCACGGCGAGGTGCACAACCCCGAGGGCGTCCTCTACGGCCGCCGCCCCGGCTTCCACCTCTCCGACCTCGGCCGCCGGATGGCCGACCGGGTGGCCGAGCACCTGTCCGGCCGTGACATCCGGCACGTCGTCGCCTCCCCGCTGGAGCGGGCCCAGGAGACGGCCACCCCGATCGCGGCCGCGCACGGGCTGGACCTGGCCACCGACGGGCGGCTGATCGAGGCGGCGAACGTCTTCGAGGGCAAGCAGTTCGGCGTCGGCGACGGGGCGCTGCGCAAGCCGGCCAACTGGAAGTACCTCACCAACCCCTTCAAGCCGAGCTGGGGCGAGCCGTACGTGGACCAGGTGGTGCGGATGATGGCCGCGCTCGGGGCCGCGCGGGACGCCGCACGCGGGCACGAGGCGGTGGCCGTCAGCCACCAGCTGCCGATCTGGGTGGTGCGGTCCTACGCCGAGCGGCGGCGGCTGTGGCACGATCCGCGCAAGCGGCAGTGCACGCTGGCGAGCCTGACGTCCTTCACGTTCAAGGGCGACGAGATCGTTTCCGTGGGGTACAGCGAGCCGGCGATCGATCTGGTGCCGGTCCGGCTTCGCGCGGGCGCGAAGCCGGTGGCGGGGTCTGTGGGGGCGTAGCCCCCACGGCCCCCCTCGTCGGGGTCCGGGCTGCCTCTGGCTCGCTGTTGCCGGCCGCGGGTCGGTTCGTGTCTGGGCGCGCAGTTCCTCGCGCCCCTGCGGGGTCTGGGGTGCCTCTTTCTCGCCGTTGCCGGCTGCGGGTCGGCTTCACCTGGGCGCGCAGTTCCTCGCGCCCCCATGCCGGCGTCCGGGCTGCCCCTGTGTCGCCGTTGCCGGATGCCGGTCGGTGATACCTGGGCGCGCCGTTCCCCGCGCCCCTTCGGGGTCCGGGGTGCCCCTCCCTGTCGTCCCCCGGCGGCAGGCCGGCGACAGCCTGGGCGCGCGGTTCCTCGCGTCCCCGGTCCGTGCACCTCGTAGCGCAGGTTGGGCGGAGGGGCGAGGTGGCGGGGCATCGCGGTGAATCTCGTGCGCCAGGTGAGCGGCATTTGTCAGTAAATACCCGCAATGCCGCGGCTGCCTGGAAGCAGTGAGGGCGTGGCGGGTGGTTGCGGTTCGGCTGTCCGCCGACTCCAACGGAGTGCTGGAGACGCCGAGAGACGGGGATCGCATGAGTGCCATCAGCCGAAGGGCCCTGTTGACCACCACCGCCGGAGCCGCCGCGGGGCTCGCCGTGGCGGGGTGCGGGGCGGCGGGCGGGGGGAAGCAGGGCGCGCCCCGCGCCCAGCGGACCGGCGAGCACTCGGGAGCCAGCGGCGCGCGGGCGCCTGCCAAAACGGTTCGCCTGATCGGCGACGGCTCGACCGCGGACACCGGCCCGCAGCCCAACCAGCCCGTGGTGGACCGGCTGGAGCCCGGCCAGACGCCGCCGCAGTTCGTCGTCTTCTCCTGGGACGGGGCCGGCGAGGTCGGCAACGGGCTCTTCCCCCGCTTCCGCAAGCTCGCCGACGACCACGGCGCCACCATGACCTTCAACCTCTCCGGCCTCTACCTGCTGCCGGAGGACAAGAAGCTCATGTACGCCCCGCCCAACGGCCCGCTGGGCGCCTCCGACATCGGCTACCTCTCCGACGAGCACATCCGTATGACGCTGGACAACCTGCGACAGGCGTGGACCGCCGGCCACGAGATCGCCACCCACTTCAACGGGCACTTCTGCGCCGGCTCCGGCAGCGTCAGCCGCTGGACCCCGGCGGACTGGAAGAGCGAGATCGACCAGGCCGTGGCGTTCGTCACCCAGTGGAAGACCAACACCGGCTGGTACGACGAGGAGCCGCTGCCCTTCGACTACGCCAAGAACCTCATCGGCAGCCGTACCCCCTGCCTGCTCGGCCAGGACAACCTGCTGCCCACCGCCGCGGCCATCGGCTGGCGGTACGACACCAGCAACCCCGGCGGCGACCAGATCTGGCCCAGCAAGCGGATGGGCGTGTGGGACTACCCGCTGCAGCTCATCCCGTTCCCCGGTCACTCGTTCGAGGTCCTGTCGATGGACTACAACATGCTGGCCAACCAGTCGCACGCCGCCACCTCCTCCGACCCGCGCAACTACCCGGGCTGGCGCAGCCAGGCCACCGCCTCCTACATCGCCGGCTTCCAGCGCGCCTACGAGACCAACCGCGCGCCCTTCTTCATCGGCAACCACTTCGAGGAGTGGAACGGCGGCATCTACATGGACGCCGTGGAGGAGACGCTCAAGCACATCGCCGCCCAGGGCTACAAAGACGTGCGGATGGTCTCCTTCCAGCAGCTCACCGACTGGCTGGACGCGCAGGACCCGGCGCTGCTGGACAAACTGCGCACCCTGGAGGTCGGCGAGCAGCCGCCCGGCGGCTGGAAGGAGTTCCTCGGCCAGGTGCCCGCCTCCACCGCCACCGGAGGGGCCGGCGAGGGCGCGGCCCCGGCGGTGACCGCGACCACCTGACGGGCGGGGGTGGGGGGCGGGGAAGATCGCCGAAAGGCACATGCGAAACTTTTCACATGAGTTCTCCGCGCGCCCTCGGACGCCCCGCGCTGAGCCGCGCCCTGGCAGCAGCCGGGGCCGCGGCGCTTGGGCTGGTACTGGCCGCCTGCTCGTCCTCCTCGTCCAGCGGCACCTCCACCCAGGGGTCCAACTTCGTGGCGGGCAACGGGCAGATCACCACCGTCAAGCCCGCCGACCGCAAGGCCGCCCCGGACATCTCGGGACAGACCGTCGCCGGCGGGCACACCAGCCTGTCGGCCTACCGGGGCAAGGTCGTCGTGATCAACATCTGGGGCTCGTGGTGCGCGCCGTGCCGGGCGGAGGCGCCCAACCTGGTCAGCGTCGCGGCCGCCGAGGCGCCCAAGGGCGTGCAGTTCCTCGGCATCAACACCCGCGACCTGGACCGGAACAACGCGCTCCGGTTCGACCGGACCTTCAAGGTCACCTACCCGAGCCTGTTCGACCCGTACGGCAAGCAGATCCTGCGGTTCCCCAAGGGCAGCCTCAACCCGCAGAGCCTGCCCGCGACCATCGTGGTGGACCGGCAGGGCCGGGTCGCCGCGCGGGCGCTGACCGCCCTGTCCGAGGAGCAGCTCACCAAGCTCGTCGATCCCGTCGCCGCGGAGAAGTGACGTGGCGGCCGGCACGCTCCTCGACCTCGCGGACACCCAGCAGACCGTCCTGTCCGGCGCGCTGCTCGCGGCCGTGCCGGTCGCGATGTTCGCCGGGCTGGTCTCCTTCTTCTCGCCCTGCGTGCTGCCGCTGGTCCCCGGCTACCTCTCCTATGTGACCGGTGTCACCGGCACCGACCTCGGCGAGGCCAAGCGCGGCCGGATGCTGCTGGGCGCCACGCTGTTCGTGCTCGGCTTCAGCGCCGTCTTCGTCTCCACCGGCGCCCTGTTCGGCAACTTCGGCTGGACCCTGCAGGCCCACCGGCAGGGCCTCACCCGGATCTTCGGCATCCTGACCATCGTCTTCGGCCTGGCCTTCATGGGCCTCATCGGCGGTATCACCCAGCGCGAGTTCCGCTTCCACTTCCGCCCGGGCATGGGCCTGGCCGGCGCGCCGGTCCTCGGCGCGCTGTTCGGGCTCGGCTGGGCGCCCTGCGTCGGCCCGACGCTCGGCGCCGTGCAGTTCCTGGCCATGAACAACGCCAGCGCCGGCCGCGGCGCGCTGCTGATGGTCTTCTACTGCCTGGGCCTGGGCGTGCCCTTCATCGTGGCGGCCATAGCTTTCCGCCGTACGCTGGGCGCCTTCGGGTGGGTCAAACGCCACTACGCATGGGTGATGCGGCTCGGCGGCGGCATGCTGGTCGCGGTCGGGGTACTGCTCGTCACCGGCGTGTGGGACCACATCACGTACCAGATGCAGATCTGGTCGAGCGGCTTCACGCCAGGGGTCTGAACGCATGAGTACCACGCACACGCCCGGCCGGGACGGGAAGCCGACCGCGGAGTCGCCCGCGAGCGGGGCCGTCCCGGCGCAGGCAGCCGAGCCGGAGGACGGACTGGGCGCCGCCGGCGCGCAGTTGTCCACCGCGCCCGCCGACACCCTGGACAGCCTGCCCGGGCTCGGCGTGCTCGGCTGGCTGCGCTGGCTGTGGCGCCAGCTCACCTCGATGCGGATCGCGCTGATCCTGCTCTTCCTGCTCTCGCTCGCCGCGATCCCCGGCTCGCTGATCCCGCAGCACAGCGACCAGCTCAAGGTCGACGACTTCAAGAAGGCGCACCCGGACATCAGCCCGCTCTACGAGCGGCTCGGCCTGTTCCACGTCTACAGCTCGCCGTGGTTCTCCGCGATCTACATCCTGCTGTTCGTCTCGCTCGCCGGCTGCATCGTGCCGCGCACCTGGCAGTTCGTCGGCCAGCTGCGCGCGCGGCCGCCGGCCGCGCCGCGGCACCTGACCCGGCTGCCCGCCTACAGCACCTGGCAGACCGACGCGAGCCCGGAGGAGGTCGCGGAGGCGGCCCGCCGGGTGCTGCGCGGCCGCCGCTTCCGCACGCACCTGAACGGCACCTCGGTCGCCGGCGAGAAGGGCTACCTGCGCGAGGCCGGCAACCTGCTCTTCCACGTCGCCCTGTTCGGCCTGCTGATCTCCTTCGCGCTCACCTCGCTGGAGGCGGCCTCCGGCGGCAAGCTGGTGGTCGGCGGCGACGACGGCTTCGTCAACAACCCGGCCCTGTACGACGACTTCAGCGGCGGCACGCTCTACGGCGCCGACGACCTGAAGCCCTTCGGCTTCACCCTGGACAACTTCGACGCCAAGTACGCCACCAGCGGCCCCGAACGCGGCACCGCGCTGAAGTTCCAGGCCAACATCCACTACTGGACCGGCACCGACTCCAGCCACACCACCAAGGGCGCGATCTCGGTCAACCACCCGCTGAGCATCGGCGGCGAGAAGGTCTACCTGATCTCGCACGGCTACGCGCCCGTGGTCACCGTCCGGGACGGCCAGGGCAACATCGCCTACCGCGGCCCGGTGCCCTTCATCCCGCAGGACACCGACCTCACCTCCACCGGCGTGGTCAAGGTGCCCGACGCCATCGGCAAGGACGGCAAGCCCGACCAGCTCGCCTTCCAGGGCTACTTCACGCCCACCGGCTCGACGGACCGCGGCCCCGTCTCCACCTTCCCCGCGCTCGACCAGCCGCTGCTGTGGCTCACCGCCTACCACGGCGACCTCGGCCTGGACTCCGGCATCCCGCAGAACGTGTACCAGCTCGACGCCACCCACATGAAGCAGTTCAAGCTGAACACCACGACCGGGGTCAACGGCGAGGTGATCAAGGTGGGGCAGCGCATCGACCTGCCGGACGGCCAGGGCAGCCTGACCTTCGACGGCGTGCGCACCTGGGCCAGCTTCACCATCTCCCACCAGGCCGGAAATGAGTCCGCGCTGATCAGCGGGGTGTGCGCGATCCTCGGCCTGGCCCTGTCGCTGTTCGTCCAGCGCCGCCGGATCTGGGTGCGGGCCCTGCGCGGACCGGACGGCACCACGCTGGTGGAGCTCGGCGGCCTCGGCCGCAGCGAGTCCGTCCGGATCGCCGACGAGATCGGCGACGTGGCCGTCCAGCTCCTCCCCGACGCCCCACCCCGCCCGGACGGCGGGCCGGACGACCGGCCCGCCACCGCACCCGAAAGCGCCGACACCCCGGCGGAAACCGCCCGCACGACCGATGACGAAGGAGCCCGCGCGTGAACCTCGCGTCCGCGGTCAACGAGAACTTCGCGAACTACAGCAACTACCTCATCCGCTCGGCGATGTTCGTGTACGCACTCGCCTTCCTCGCCCACCTCGCGGAGTGGGTCTTCGGCAGCCGCAGCCGGATCGCCGTCCAGTCCGCGGCCCTGACCGCCGGACAGGCCGCGGCCCAGGAGGCGGCCGACGCCGGCAAGGCCAAGGTGACCGTGCAGGTCGCCACGCGCGGCGGCGGCACCACCACGCTGGAGCGGCCCGCCGTCGTCACCCGCGCCTCCTCCAGCGACCGCGGCATCCCGGACGGCCCGGGCGCGGCCGGCACCAGCGAGCGGGGCGACCTGTACGGCCGGATCGCGGTGTCCTTCACCACACTGGCCTGGCTGCTGCACGTCGCCGGCGTCGTCTTCCGGGCCGCCTCGGTGCAGCGGGCGCCCTGGGGCAACATGTACGAGTTCTCCATCACCTTCGGGTCGGTGGCCGTGGGCGCGTACCTGCTGCTGCTCGCGCTGAAGAAGAACGTCCGCTGGATCGGGCTGTTCCTGACCACCTCGGTCCTGCTCGACCTGGGCCTGGCCCTGTCGGTGCTCTACACCTCCAGCGAGCAGCTGGTGCCGGCGCTGCACTCGTACTGGCTGTGGATCCACGTCTCGTGCGCGATCATCTCCGGCGCGGTCTTCTACCTCGCGGCCGTGGGTACCCTGCTCTACCTGTTCCGGGACCACTACGAGGTGGCGCTGGCCGCGGGCAGCTCCGGCAACGGGCGGTGGGCCGACGTGATGCGGCGGCTGCCCTCGGCGGCGAGCCTGGACAAGTTCGCCTACCGGATGAACGCCCTGGTCTTCCCGCTGTGGACGTTCACGATCATCGCGGGCGCGATCTGGGCGCAGGCCGCCTGGGGCCACTACTGGGAGTGGGACCCGAAGGAGACCTGGTCGTTCATCACCTGGGTCGTCTACGCCGGCTACCTGCACGCGCGCGCCACCGCCGGCTGGAAGGGCCGCAAGGCCGCCTACCTGGCGCTGATCGCCTTCACGTGCTTCCTGTGGAACTACTACGGCGTCAACATCTTCGTCACCGGCAAGCACTCCTACGCCGGGGTCTGACCCCGCGCCGGCTCCCGGTCACCAGGGGGCCGAGGCGGCTCCCGCCGCACAGCCGTCGTAGGGGGCCGCCTCCCGCCGAAGGGCACCCGGACTCAGTCCTGGGTGCCCTTCTTGCGCCGCTCGTCCAGCGAGCGCAGGAACTCGGGGTTGTCGTCCGGCGGGATCCAGTCCGCGCCGGGCTCGGGCGCGCGCTGCGCGGGGCCGGCCAGGCCGTCGCGGACCCGGTCGGCCGGGCCGCCGCGGTAGCCGCCGAGATCGGGGCCGTAGGCGCCCTGCCAGGGGCGGCCGGGCTCGCCGCGCAGCACCGGGCCGCGCCTGCGGCCGAGCGCCAGCCAGGCCAACGGGCCGATCAGCACCGGGCCGAGCAGCAGCACGATCAGCAGCCAGGCGAGCTTGGGCAGCCGCCGCACCTGGTGCTCGGGCGTGCCGAGGCAGTCCACGAAGGCATGGATCCACACGGCCAGGATCAGCAGGTACGGGACGAACCGCACGGTCGACACCCCCGGGAGTTCGGGGGGCGCGGGCCACCCCCACAGCGCCTCCAGCCTAACCGGGGATGGAAGACTGTGGCGTATGGCTTATGACGACCTCCGCTCGCTGCTGCGGGCACTGGAGAAGGACGGCGACCTCCGGCGGATCACCGCCGAGGTGGACCCGTACCTGGAGGTCGGCGAGATCACCGACCGGGTGAACAAGGCCGGCGGGCCCGCGCTGCTCTTCGAGAACGTGCGCGGCTCGCTGGCGCCGCTGGCCATGAACGTCTACGGCACCGACCGCCGGATGCTCAAGGCGCTGGGCCTGGCCTCCTATGCCGACATCGGCGAGAAGATCGCCGGACTGCTCAAGCCGGAGCTGCCGCACGGCTTCGTCGGGGTGCGCGAGGCGTTCGGCAAGCTCGCCGGGATGCTGCACGTCCCGCCGAAGAAGGTGAAGGACGCCCCCGTCCAGGAGGTCGTGCTCACCGGCGACGACGTGGACCTGGACCGGCTGCCGGCGCTGTTCACCTGGCCGCAGGACGGCGGGTCCTTCTTCAACCTGGGCCTGACCCACACCAAGGACCCGGTCACCGGGGTGCGCAACCTCGGCCTGTACCGGCTGCAGCGGCACGACCGGCGCACCATCGGCATGCACTGGCAGATCCACAAGGACAGCCGCGAGCACTACCGGGCCGCCCAGCTCCGCGGCGAGCGGCTGCCGGTGGCGATCGCCTTCGGCTGCCCGCCCGCGGTCACCTACGCCGCCACCGCGCCGCTGCCCGCCGACATCGACGAGTACCTGCTCGCCGGGTTCGTCCAGGAGCGCCGGGTGGAGCTGGTGGACTGCCGGACGGTGCCGCTGCAGGTGCCCGCGCAGGCCGAGGTGGTGCTGGAGGGCTGGCTGGAGCCCGGCAAGGAGCTGCCCGAGGGCCCGTTCGGCGACCACACCGGCTTCTACACCCCGCAGGAGCCCTTCCCGGCGCTGACCGTCGACTGCGTGACGATGCGCAGGAGGCCGGTCTTCCAGTCGATCGTGGTGGGCCGGCCGCCGACCGAGGACGGGCCGCTGGGCCGGGCGACCGAGCGGTTCTTCCTGCCGCTGCTGAAGATCATCGTGCCCGACATCGTGGACTACCACCTGCCCGAGGCCGGCGGCTTCCACAACTGCGCGATCGTCTCGATCGACAAGAAGTACCCCAAGCACGCCCAGAAGACGATGCACGCCATCTGGGGCGCGCACATGATGTCGCTGACCAAGCTGATCGTCGTGGTGGACGCCGACTGCGACGTGCACGACCTGCACGAGGTGGCCTGGCGCGCGTTCGGCAACACCGACTACGCCCGCGACCTGACCGTCGTCGAGGGCCCGGTGGACCACCTCGACCACGCCTCCTATCAGCAGTTCTGGGGCGGCAAGGCGGGCATCGACGCCACCCGCAAGCTGCCCGAGGAGGGGTACGTGCGCGACGGCGGCTGGCCGGAGATGGTGGTCTCCGACCCGGCGACGGCCGACCTGGTGACCCGGCGGTGGAAGGAGTACGGACTGTGAGCGAGGCGGTACTTGAGGGCGGCCGGCCGAGCCCGCCGCAGATCAGCGGGGGAGTGCAGGCGTTCCTGCGGCTGGTGATGATCGAGCATTCGGTCTTCGCGCTGCCCTTCGCCTACATCGCGGCGCTGACCGCGATGTTCCGCGCCGACGGCAGCGTGCACTGGGGCGAACTGCTGCTGGTCACCGTGGCGATGGTGGGTCTGCGCACCTTCGCGATGGCCTGCAACCGGATCATCGACCGGGAGATCGACGCCCGCAACCCGCGCACCGCCGGGCGCGAACTGGTCACCGGGGCCGTCTCGGTGCGCACGGCCTGGACCGGCGCGCTCGTCGCCCTGGTGGTCTTCCTCGGTGCCGCCGCCCTGCTCAACCCGCTGTGCCTGGCGCTCGCCCCGGTCGCCGTGGTGCCGATGGTGGTCTACCCCTACGGCAAGCGGTTCACGAACTTCCCGCACGCCATCCTCGGCCTCGCCCAGGCGATGGGCCCGATCGGGGCGTGGCTCGCGGTCACCGGCTCGTGGGACTGGCACGCGGTCGTGCTCGGCCTCGCGGTGGGCGTCTGGATCGGCGGGTTCGACCTGATCTTCGGCAGCCAGGACGTGGCCGCGGACCGCGCGCACGGCGTGAAGTCGGTGCCCGCCAGGTTCGGCATCCCCGCCGCCCTGTACGGGGCCCGCGGCTGCCACGTGGTCACCACCGCGCTCCTGGTCTGGTACGGCCTGGCGACGAGCGCGGGCGCCTTCTGGTGGGTCGGCATGGCGATCGTCGCCGGTGCCTTCGTCTACGAGCACTCCATCGTCAAGCCGCACGACCTCAGCCGCCTCAACCGGGCGTTCTTCACGGTCAACGGCGTCATCGGCATCACGCTCTTCGTCTTCGCGCTCCTCGACCTGATCGACCGCGGGCTCACCTGGTAGCGGGCCCGGGCGCCTTCACCAGGAACGATAGGAGCGCGGGAAACGGCAGGGAACGGCGGGAACGCCGGAAAAGGGGGACGGCCCCCGGCGGATGCACCGCCGGGGGCCGTTCGCTTGTGCCTGTGGGCCCGATCCCGGAAGGACCTCGGACACGGCTCAGAAGGACGAGTCGTCGCCCGAGCCGCCCTGGACGTTCATCACCAGGCCGATGATGTCCTGCGGGTTGAGCACCTGGGCACCGGCCGGGGCCTTGATCGCGGCCGCGCTGCCCTGGAAGCCGAGCGTCAGCGGGAGCGGCCCGGCGGCCGTGTCGTCGAACTGGGCGAGGTCCACGGTGACCGAGCTGACGTTGCCGTTCTTGATGGCGACGTCCGCGGAGATCGTCTTGTTCGGCACGTCCTTGGCGTTCTGCAGGTCGGTCAGGTCCGAGGGCGGGAAGCCCGGGATCTTGTTGAAGACCGGCGTCAGCGAGGTGGCCGCGTCCTTGACGAACTGCCGGGCGGGCACGCTGACCTGGACGTGGTCGGCGCCGTCCTTGCTGCCCAGCTCCTTGTACGTGACGTTCGCGGTCAGCGCCTGGCGCAGCCCGTCCACGATCTGCTTCTGCTCCTGCGTGGAGAACGACGGCGTGGACGTCGGCAGGCCCGAGGAGTCCGAACCGCCGTTGCCGCCCAGGGACTTGGCGAAGTCCGTGAACGCCTTGGGGTCGATGCTGACCCACTGGCCCTTGATCGCGGCCTTCACCGAGGCGAGGTTGGCCGGCAGCTGGTCGGCGTTGTCGACGAACTGGTTGAACTCGGCCAGGTCCTTGGTGTCGTTCGGGCTGGTGTCGAGCTTCTCCAGGCCCTTGATGTCGAACTTGATGTACGCCTTCTGGTCCACCGCGCGGATCTCGGCGAGCTGCCCGCCGTCCTCACTGGTCAGGCCGATGTCGAAGGCGCCGTCCTTGGCGGCCGCGCTCTGGTCCTTGCCGAGCGCGCTGAAGGATTTGGTGGAGCTGGCGGCCAGCGTCAGGTGCAGCGAGGCGAGCAGCTTCGCGTCGGCCTGGGTGAAGCCGTCCTCGTCCTTCAACGCCGTGTAGATCTGGTCGGAGGTGCCGCCGAAGCCCAGGTCGAGGCTGACCGTGGTCTGCTTGCCGAGCTTGTCGAAGGCGTCGCCCACCCGCCCCTGCGGGGTGGTCTTGTCGGCGCCGCAGGCTGCGGAACCGGCGGATATCAGGGCCACCACTCCGGCGGCGGCCAGGCCCTTGCGCATGCTGATGATGACGAACTCCTCGTAGTGAGCGAAAACATGGGGCCTCGGGCAACTGCCGACGAACCCCCCCCTTGTGTGCTGCACGATGGTATCTGTGCCCGGGCTGTGTCCACACCGGGGTTCCGCGCGGGCGGGTGCAGCGGCCGCCCGCGCCGGACGGGTTCAGCCGCCGGCGGCGACCTCCGCGGGGCGCTCCCGGAAGAGGTAGGCCGCCGTCACGCCCGCGATCAGCCCGAACAGGTGGCCCTGCCAGGAGACTCCGGTGTGCACGGGCAGTACGCCCCACAGGATGGACGTCCCGTAGTACGCCCCGATCGCCAGGCCGACCACGACGTCCAGCACCCGGTGATCCACGAAGCCGCGCACCAGCAGGTAGCTGAACAGGCCGAAGATCAGGCCGGAGGCGCCCGCGGTGTTGGTGTGCGCGGGCGAGAACAGCCACACCCCCAGCCCGTCGATGACGATGATGACCAGGGAGACCGCCAGGAAGCGGCCGATGCCGCGCAACGCGGCGATGAAGCCCAGCACCAGCAGCGGCAGGCTGTTGGAGGCGAGATGCCCGAAGCCGAAGTGGATGAAGGCCGAGGGCACGATGTCCACCAGCTCGCCGCTGCGGCGCGGGGTGATGCCGAGCCCGTCCAGCCGGTTGCCCGAGAGGGTGTCGATCGCCTCGACGCCCCACAGCAGCGCCAGCCAGGCCAGCATGAGCATCGCGGCCGCCGTCACGCGGGAGCCCGCGCGCAAGGGCGCGAGCAGGGTGTCGGACAATCGGTCGCGCCGTACGCCCGTTCCGTTCGCCACGAAGCCCCCTGGTTCCCGTACCCGTATCTGCCCCCCATGCGCTACAACGCCGGCTGCGGCACCGCCGGTTCCCCGGTGACGGTTCCGACGCGGTCCCGAAGCGGTCTCGAACAGGTCCCGAACCGCTCCCGACCGCCCTCGGAACGGGCTCGTTCGGGCTCGACTAGGCTCGACGCCGTGGAGCACAGCGAGCACGCCGAGGGCACGGGCGCCCGGCGCACCCCGTGGATCGTCGGCGTCTCGGGCGCCTCGGGGACCCCGTACGCGGCCGCCGTCCTGCGCGCCCTGCTGGCCGCCGGCGAGGCGGTGGACCTCGTGGTCAGCCGCGCCGCCCGGCTGACCCTGCTGGACGAGACCGGCGCCGCCGTCCGCGACGCACACTGGCGTTCCGACCTCGCCCGCTGGCTGGTCCGCGGCGCCGACGGCACCGACGCCTTCGCCGCCTCCTTCGACGCCGCCGCGCTGGACGCCGTGCGGTACTGGCCGGCCGGCGACCTGGCCGCGGGCCCGTCCTCCGGCTCGTATCCCGCCAAGGGGATGCTCATCGTGCCCGCCAGCACCGACTGCGTGGCCGGGGTCGCGCTGGGCCTGTCCAAGGACCTGCTGCAGCGCTCGGCCGCCGTGACGCTCAAGGAGCGCAGGACGCTGGTGGTCGCCGTGCGCGAGACCCCGCTGGGCGGCCAGACGCTGCGCCACCTGACCGCCCTGGACGACGCCGGCGCGGTGGTGCTCCCGGCCTCGCCCGCGTTCTACGCGGGTGGCACGACGGCCCAGGAACTGGTGGACTTCGTCGCGGGCCGGGTGCTGGACGCGGCCGGGGTCCCGCACCGGCTCTACCGGCGCTGGTCGGGCGCCCTCGGCGGCGGCCGGCAGCTGCCCGCCGGGGCGGTCGGGCCAGTCGAGACGGCCGGGGCGGAGGCCGACGAGGCTCGCAAACCTTCCGAGGAGCCCCTCGCGGGGCCCTTCGAGGAGTAGATGTGCAAGGCAAGGACCCGTCCATGCCTTAGATTCGTGTCCGGACAGCGCAGTCACCAGGTGAACGGGAGGGTCCGATCGATGGACGGGGTGGACAGGCAGCTCATCCAGGCGTTGCGCGAGAACGGACGGGCGTCCTACGCGGAACTCGGCCGGCTCGTGGGGCTGTCGGGACCCAGCGTCACCGACCGGATCAACCGGCTGGAACAGGCGGGCGTGATCACCGGCTACCGCGCCACGGTCGCCCCCGCCTCGCTCGGCCTGGGCGTCACCGCCCTGGTCGGCCTGCAGCTCTCGGACGCCGCCGACCACGAGGAGGTCGCCCGCCGGCTGAGCGACCTGGACGAGATCGAGGACTGCTGGTTCATCGCCGGCGACGACTCCTACATGCTCAAGGTCAGGGTCGGCGACGTGGACGGCCTGGAGCACACCATCCGGCGCCTGTCGGGCACCAAGGGGGTGGCCAGGACCCGCACCACCATCGTGCTGTCCACCAAGTGGGAGAACCGGGTCGGGCAGCTGCCCGAGGAGGCCTGACGCCCGCCGGGGGACGGGGCGGCCCGTCCGTGATCGGGCCGGGGCGTATCGTCGGTGGGCGGGCCGGACGGCCCGCTGCGGTGAGGAGGAGTGGCATGGACGCTGGGCTCAAGCGCGAGCTGGAGGAGAAGGTCTACGCCGGCGAGCGGCTGACCCGCGAGGACGGGATCGCCCTCTACGAGTCCGACGACCTGGCCTGGCTGGGCGGCCTCGCCCACCACGTGCGGACGCAGAAGAACGGCGATGTCGTCCACTTCAACGTCAACCGCCACCTGAACATGACCAACGTGTGCACGGCCTCGTGCGCCTACTGCTCCTTCCAGCGCAAGCCGGGGGAGAAGGACGCGTACACCATGCGGATCGAGGAGGCCGTCAACCTCGCGAAGGCGATGGAGGGCGAGAACCTCACCGAGCTGCACATCGTCAACGGCCTGCACCCGTCGCTGCCCTGGCGGTACTACCCGCGCTCGCTCAAGGCGCTCAAGGAGGCGCTGCCGCAGGTCTCGCTCAAGGCGTTCACCGCCACCGAGATCCACCACTTCGAGACGATCTCGGGGATGTCCGCCTCCGACATCCTGGACGAACTCATCGACGCCGGGCTGGAGTCGCTGACCGGCGGCGGCGCGGAGATCTTCGACTGGGAGGTGCGGCAGCACATCGTGGACCACCGCACCCACTGGGAGGACTGGTCCCGCATCCACCGCCTCGCCCACGCCAAGGGCCTCAAGACCCCCTGCACGATGCTCTACGGCCACATCGAGGAGCCCCGGCACCGGGTCGACCACGTGCTGCGGCTGCGCGAACTGCAGGACGAGACCGGCGGGTTCCAGGTCTTCATCCCGCTGCGCTACCAGCACGACTTCGTGGACATGAAGGACGGCAAGGTGCGCAACACCCTCCAGGCGCGCACCACCATGGCGTCCGGCGCCGAGGCGCTAAAGACCTTCGCGGTCTCCCGGCTGCTCTTCGACAACGTGCCGCACGTGAAGGTGTTCTGGGTGATGCACGGCCTGTCCACCGCCCAACTCGCCCTGAACCACGGGGCCGACGACATGGACGGCTCGGTGGTCGAGTACAAGATCACCCACGACGCGGACTCCTACGGCACGCCCAACAAGCTGACCCGCGAGGACATCCTGGAGCTCATCCGGGACGCCGGCTTCCGCCCGGTGGAGCGCAACACCCGCTACGAGATCATCCGCGAGTACCCGGGCCCGGACGGGTCCCGCCGCGAGTCGCCGCAGCCGATGCGGGTGTGAGGTCCGCACCCGGGCCCGGGTCCGCGGTGTGACGGGACCGACACCGCAGGGCCGGGCGGGCGCCCGGCGGTAATGGCTAATCTGGCGCTATGGCGCTTACGTTCCGGCTGGACCCCGAGATCGACGACGAGGTGCGCGACGGCGTGCTCGCGCTGTGGACCGAGGTGTCCCAGGCGGGCGGCGCCGTCGGGTTCGTCCCGCCGGTCACCCCCGAGGACGTCCGCCCCGACCTGGACAGCGCGTTCGCCGCGCTGGCCGCCGGGCAGCGCCGTCTGCTGCTGGGCCGGGACGAGGACGGGCGGATCGCCGCGACCGCGTTCCTGGCGTACAACACGCACCGGCTGATGCGGCACTGGATCTGGGCCTACACGGTGATGGTCCACCCCGACCACCAGGGCAAGGGACATGGGCGGGCACTGCTGGCCGCCGTCGAGCAGGCCGCGCGCGCGATGCCCGGCATCGAGGCGATCCGCCTCACCTGCCGCGGCGGCACCGGCGCCGACACCTTCTACGAGCGCTGCGGCTACAAGGAGGTAGGCCGCGTCCCGCGCGCCATCAGGGTCGGCCCCGGCCGGACCTGCGACGACGTGATCATGCTGCTGGAACTCTGAGCACCCCTGGCCTGCGGCGCCGGCCCGCCCCCGGGTGCTTCGGGCCGGCGCCGGCCCGTCGGCACCGGGCCGGGGTACGGGGCGAAACGGGCGCATGCTTCACTGGGGGCATGCTCCGATACACCGCACTGCGCTTCGGCCTCTTCGTCGCCAGCTTCGGGGTCATGTGGGGCCTGGTCCGGCTGCACATCCTGCCGGCCGGGCTCGGTGACTCGAACTACCTGTGGGTGGTGCTGCTCGCCCTCATCGTGTCCGCGCCCCTGAGCTGGGTGCTGCTGCGCGGTGCCCGCGAGCAGGCCGCCGTCCAGGTCTCCGACCGGGTGGAGCGCACCCGGCTGAACCTCGCCGCGGCCGCCGGCCAGGAGGACGAGGCGGACGACTCCGACCGCTCCGAGCGCGAGGCCGCCCAGCGGAACGAGCAGCCGCACACCGCCTGAGCCGTCTCGGGCCCGCGACACGGGCACCCTGAGCGGTACGGGGCCGCGACGCAGCCACGGCGTGCCCGTCCGGCCGAAAGCCGCGCCCACGCGGAGCAGGGAAAAGGCAGGGGCCCCGCACACTGTGCGGGGCCCCTTGGTACTGCAGGTTCTGGGCGCGATCGCGCCGGGAATCCGAACCCGAACGAGTGGGAACTAGTTCGGGGTGACGTTCTCCGCCTGCGGGCCCTTCGGGCCCTGGGTGACGTCGAAGGTCACCGGCTGGTTCTCCTCGAGGGAGCGGAAGCCGGAGGCGTTGATCGCGGAGTAGTGAACGAAGACATCCGGGCCGCCGCCGTCCTGGGCGATGAAGCCGAAGCCCTTTTCAGCGTTGAACCACTTCACGGTTCCGGTAGCCATAAAGCCCTCCTTGGGCCCAAAGGGTTGCCCTGCTCCAGAACCTGCAACTGCGAAGTCTGAAAACTACAAAAGCCCGCGGGTTACATGATCCGCAGGCTTTGTACTGCAAGGAAACCAAACTGCAACTTGCGTCGAGCCTAGCATGGGCGGGATCGCCTGCGGAAGGCCCGGACGATCTCCGCGCGGCACGCCGAACCCCCGCCGCGGTGCCCCACGGGCCCAGGAGTAGCGTCCGCGATATGGACAAAGCCGCGCGAGACACCAGCGACCGGGTACGCCCCAGGGTCGGCCACATCCAGTTCCTGAACTGCATCCCGCTCTACTGGGGCCTGGCCAGGACCGGCGCACTGCTCGACGTCGAGCTCACCAAGGACACCCCCGAGAAGCTCAGCGCCCAGCTCGTGGCGGGCGACCTCGACATCGCGCCGATCACCCTGATGGAGTACCTCAAGCACGCCGACGAGCTGGTCGCCCTACCGGACATCGCGGTCGGCTGCGACGGCCCGGTGATGTCGTGCGTGATCGTCAGCCAGATGCCGCTGGACCGCCTCGACGGCCAGCGGGTCGCCCTCGGCTCCACCAGCCGCACCTCGGTGCGCCTGGCCGAGCTGCTGCTCACCGAGCAGTACGGGGTCGCTCCCGACTACTACCGGTGCCCGCCGGACCTCTCGCTGATGATGCAGGAGGCGCAGGCCGCCGTCCTCATCGGCGACGCCGCCCTGCGCGCCTCGCTGCACGACGCGCCCCGGCTCGGCCTGGACGTCCACGACCTCGGCACGATGTGGAAGGACTGGACCGGGCTGCCCTTCGTCTTCGCCGTCTGGGCCGTCCGCCGCGACTACCTGGCCGCCCATCCGGAGACCGTGCGGGAGATGCACCGGGCGTTCCTCGCCTCCCGCGACCTGTCGCTGGAGGAGGTCGACAAGGTGGCCGAGCAGTCGGCCCGCTGGGAGGCGTTCGACGAGGAGGTCCTGCGCCAGTACTTCACCACGCTCGACTTCTCGCTCGGCGCCGCGCAGTTGCGCGGGATCAGCGAGTTCGCCCGCCGGGTCGGCTTCCCCCCGGGGGTCGGCGTCACGCTCCTGGACTGAGCCCGCCCCGCCCCGGGCGCCGCACGCCCCGCCCCTGTGACCTACCCCGACCAGGGCCTGCGGGGCGGGCCGGGGGCGAGAAGCTAGGCTGCTCGGGGGAAGACAGCCGCACCGCATCCGAAGGGCCTGCCCACGGTGAACGCAACGACCGACATCGCAGCCGTCCTCGACCGCGCCGCCGACGGCGGCAGGATCACGCCGGAGGAAGCGCTCGACCTGTACCGCTCGGCCCCCCTGCACGCCCTGGGCGCCGCCGCGGACAAGGTCCGCCGCAAGCGCTACGCCGGCACCGAGCACATCGCCACGTACATCATCGAGCGCAACATCAACTACACGAACGTGTGCGTGACGGCCTGCAAGTTCTGCGCGTTCTACGCCGCGCCCAAGGACACGGAGAAGGGCTGGAGCCGCAGCCTGGAGGACATCCTGCGGCGCTGCGCGGAGACCGTCGAACTCGGCGGCACCCAGATCATGTTCCAGGGCGGCCACCACCCCGACTACGGCGTGGAGTTCTACGAGGAGCACTTCGCCGCGATCAAGCGGGAGTTCCCGCAGCTGGTGATCCACTCGCTGGGCGCCTCCGAGGTCGAGCACATGGCGCGGATCTCCGGGGTGACCGCCGAGGAGGCGATCCGCCGCATCCACGCCGCCGGGCTCGACTCCTTCGCCGGCGCGGGGGCCGAACTCCTGCCGGAGCGGCCGCGCAAGGCGATCGCCCCGCTCAAGGAGTCCGGCGAGCGGTGGCTGGAGATCATGGAGACCGCGCACCGGCTCGGGGTGGAGTCCACCTCCACCATGCTGATGGGCACCGGCGAGACCAACGCCGAGCGGATCGAGCACCTGCGGATGATCCGCGACGTGCAGGACCGCACGGGCGGCTTCCGGGCGTTCATCCCGTACACCTACCAGCCGGAGAACAACCACCTGAAGGGGCAGACGCAGGCGACCCTCTTCGAGTACCTGCGGATGATCGCCATCGCCCGGCTCTTCCTGGACAACGTGGCCCACATCCAGGGCTCGTGGCTCACCACCGGCAAGGAGGTCGGCCAGCTCTCGCTGCACTACGGCGCCGACGACCTCGGCTCGGTGATGCTGGAGGAGAACGTCGTCTCCTCCGCGGGCGCGAAGCACCGCTCCAACCGGATGGAGCTGATCCACCTGATCCGCACCGCCGGCCGCGTCCCCGCCCAGCGCGCCACCACCTACGAGCACCTCGTCGTCCACGACGACCCGGCGAACGACCCGGTCGACGACCACGTGGTCTCCCACCTCTCCTCGACCGCGATCGAAGGCGGCACCGCGCACCCCGAACTGAAGATCCTCTCCTCCAACTGACCGCCTGCGGACGGCCGGGGCCGCGCGGTGGCGCACTGAGCCAGGGCGCCCCGGAAAGCGGGCAGGGGCCGAGCGGGTACCGTGGCGGGGTGAGCCGTGCAGATTTGGAAAAGCAGCCGCAGGACGTCGCCGCGATGTTCGACGGGGTGGCCGAGAAGTACGACGTGACCAACGACGTGCTCTCGTTGGGGCAGACGCGGCTGTGGCGCAAGGCCGTCGCCCGGGCGCTGGACGTGCGGGCGGGGGAGCGGGTGCTGGACCTGGGGGCTGGCACCGGGACCTCGTCGCTGCCGTTCGCCGCGGCCGGGGCCCAGGTCGTCCCCTGCGACTTCTCGCTCGGCATGCTCGCGCACGGCAAGAAGCGCCACCCGCACCTCGCCCTGACCGCGGGCGATGCCACCCGGCTCCCCTTCGGCGACGGCGTGTTCGACGCCGTCACGATCTCCTTCGCGCTGCGCAACGTGCAGGACGCGGACGCGGCGCTGCGCGAGATGCGCCGGGTCGCCAGGCCCGGCGGGCGGCTGGTGATCTGCGAGTTCAGCCACCCGACGTACGGGCCCTTCCGCAAGGTCTACACCGAGTACCTGATGCGGGCGCTGCCGCCGGTGGCCACCGCGGTGAGCAGCAACCCCGACGCGTACGTCTACCTCGCCGAGTCGATCCGCGCCTGGCCCGACCAGCGGGCGCTGGCCGGCCGGCTGCAGAAGGCCGGCTGGTCCTCGGTCGCCTGGCGCAACCTCAGCGGCGGCATCGTGGCCCTGCACCGGGGCGTCAACGCGTAGGAGCGCGTCCGCGAGAAGCGGCCCCGCAGGTCCCTTCCGCCCCACCCCCGGACCGGTGGCACCCTTGCCACATCTGCTCCTGCGGAGTCGGGTATTCCGATGTCGCGGGCGGCGGCCACGCCTCTAAGCTGCTCCTTCCACGGGGAGGACGAGCTTCCCTGCCGCCTCCCGGAGTGAGCCATGCCCTTCTGCCCTGCCTGCGGCAACGAGGTCGACGCGGCGGAGGGGAATCGTTTCTGCCCGCGCTGCGGCCGCGACCTCACGGCGCCCGCACTGGCCGCTCCCGCGACGCCTCCAGCTCCTGGGACACCGCCGGCTCCCGCAGCGGCCCCGGCGGCCGCGCCACCCGAGCCCCTTGCCGTGCCCGCCGCTCCACCGCGCCCTGCCGCGCCGCCGCCCCCGCCTCCATCCGTCCCGCCGGCCGGCCGCCTGCCCGGAGAGCCGTCCCCCGCCGGGCTGTTCGCGCGCGAGGTCGGCCGCGGCTCGTGGCGCTGGCCGCTCGTGGTCGGCCTGCTCCCGGCGCTGTGCGTGCTCGCCCTCGCCGAGATCATCGCCGCCGGCGCGGGCGCCGCCCTGCCGGACGGCTCGCTCGGCGCCGCCAACCGGCTCCGCGTGGCGCTCGCCGTGCTCGTCTCCGGCCTCGGCGGCTCGCTGCACGGCAGCCAGCCGCAGGAGATCCCGGACTTCGGCGGCGAATTCTCCGGTGGTGACACCTCCGGCGGCGACTTCTCCGACGGCGGTGGCTTCTCGTACGAGGGGATCGACGGGGGCGACGGGCTGGACGGCGCGCCCGACGGCACCGGCTACGGGCACGCGTACACCTCCGGCCACGGCACCCTGCACTCCACGCTGAGCGTCATGCCGTGGACCGTCACCCTGCTGTGGGTGGTCGTCCTGGTGCTCGGGCTGCGCGTGATGCGGCGGCACCTGGCCGGCACCCCGGCCGCGCCCGCCGCCGTACGGGTCTCCCTGGTCGGCGCGGCGGCCGCGCTCGCGCTCGGCTTCGGCGCGGCCACCCGCATCGGCAGCGTGCACCTCACCGCGGAGCCGCTGCTCGCCGGGCTCTTCACCTTCCTGCTCACCCTCGCCACCGCGCTCCTCGTGCTGTGCCGCCCGGCACTGACCGCCTGGCTGGACGCGCGCCCGGCCGCGGCCGCCCTCCACCGGGCCGCGGGCACCACCGCGATCGCGCTGCTGGTCACGCTCACCGCCGCGGGCCTGGTCGTCTTCGCCATCGCGCTGGCGCACTACGACGATCTGACCGGCTGGGGCATCACCGCGGCCGCGCTGCTCCTGTTCAACCTCGGCGTGTCCGGCCTCGGCCTCGGCTGGGGCGCGCACGTCGAACTCCACACCGGCGCCGGGCTGCAGGGCGGCGGCGGGCTCTCCTTCGGCCTCGGCGGGCTCGACCACGCCTGGGGTGGCGGCTCGGTGGCCGCGGTGGTCGCGGGCGCGGCGTGCTGCGCGCTGGCGATCGGCGTGCTCGCGGCCCGGCGCTCCCGCGACCGGCTCGAACAGCTCGGCGTAGCCGTGCTGTTCACGGCCTCCTTCGTGGTCCTCGCGGCCACCGGCGGGGTCGGCAGCAATGGCGGCGGCGGGGGCCTCAGCCTGGTGGGGCCGGGCCAGGGCTCGCTCGGCACCAGCGTGCCGGAGGCGCTGGGGTACGGGCTGCTGTGGTCGTTCGGCGGGGTGGTCGCCGGCGGGTACCTGTGGCGGCTGTTCGGCGGCCGGCCGCCGGCCCCTGCCGCGCCCCGCCCCGCCGTACCGGCGCCGCGCCCGTACGGTGCCCCGCCCGCCTCCCCGTACGCGCCCGCGCGGGAGCCCGGACTCCCGCCGCGGCAGACCGTGTTCGACCTGGGCGTCGTGCAGCCCGAGCGGCTCGCGGAGCCGCCGGACGGGAAGGACTGAGCCCGCCCGCCGGCCGTACCCGGACCCGGTGCGCGGGCGGCGCCGAGCTGGGCCGCCGCACGGGGACGGGGGCGGCCCTGCGGGTGGGGGGCCGCCCGTACACTCGGCACAAGGTCAAAGCGCCTGCACCGTAATGTCGCCGAACCGGGAGAGCCCACGTGACCGACACCGCCCTGTCCGAGCGCAGCGCCGACGTGATCGTCGTCGGCGCCGGTCCCTCCGGCTCGACCACCGCCTACTACCTGGCCAAGGCCGGGCTCGACGTGCTCCTGCTGGAGAAGACCGCCTTCCCGCGGGAGAAGGTGTGCGGCGACGGGCTCACCCCGCGGGCCACCAAGCAGCTGGTGTCGATGGGCATCGACATCTCCGAGGAGGCCGGCTGGCTGCGCAACAAGGGCCTGCGGATCATCAGCGGCGGCATGCGGCTGGAGATGGACTGGCCGGACCTGGCCTCGTACCCGGACTACGGACTGGTGCGCCGCCGCGAGGACTTCGACGAGCTGCTCGCCCAGCAGGCGGTGAAGGCCGGCGCCCGGCTGTACGAGCGGTGCAACGTGAGCGGCCCGATCCTCGACGAGCGCACCGGCCGGATCACCGGCGTGACCGCCAAGCTCGGCGAGGAGAAGACGCCGGCCGCCTTCCACGCGCCCCTGGTGGTGGCCGCCGACGGCAACTCCACCCGGCTGTCGCTGGCGATGGGCCTGCACCGGCGCGAGGACCGCCCGATGGGCGTGGCGGTGCGCACGTACTTCACCAGCCCCCGGCACGAGGACGACTACCTGGAGTCCTGGCTGGAGCTGTGGGACCGGCGCGGCCCGCAGGCGCGCCAGCTGCCCGGCTACGGCTGGGTCTTCGGCCTGGGCGACGGCACGTCGAACGTGGGGCTGGGCATCCTGGACTCCTCGGCGGCCTTCCGCGAGCTGGACTGGCGCGAGGTGCTCAAGGCGTGGACCGCGTCCATGCCCGAGGAGTGGGGCTTCACGCCGGAGAACATGACGCAGCCGATCCGCGGCGCCGCGCTGCCGATGGCCTTCAACCGCCAGCCGCACTACACCCGCGGCCTGCTGCTCGTCGGCGACGCCGGCGGCCTGGTGAACCCGTTCAACGGCGAGGGCATCGCCTACGCGATGGAGTCCGGCCAGATCGCGGCCGACGTCATCACCCAGGCGCACGCCCGCGCCACCGCCGCCCAGCGCGAGATGGCCCTGGGCCGCTACCCGCGGATCCTGAAGGACACCTACGGCGGCTACTACACGCTCGGCCGCGCCTTCGTGAAGCTGATCGGCAACCCCAAGGTGCTCCAGCTGTGCACCGAGCGGGGCCTGTCCCACCCGATGCTGATGCGCTTCTGCCTGAAGCTGCTCGCCAACCTCACCGACCCGACCGGCGGCGACGCGATGGACCGCATCATCAACGGCCTCACCAAAATCACCCCCCGCGCCTGATCCGGCGTCACCGGCCCTACGGCCGGGTGCTCCCCGCACCGCGACGGGTGCGGGGATCCCGGTTCCGGCCACGTCACACGATGGTGTGGACGTGCAGGGTGCCGTCGGGCAGGGCAGCCGGCTGGACGGTGAAGATGGCGCCGTTGTCGTCGATCTGGGTGGCCGCCGCTGCCCAGCCGCCGGCCGTGCCGCGGGTGCGGTCCCACACGCCGGAGCCGGGGACGACCGCGTCCACGTGCAGGGTGCCGTCCGGCAGGGCCGCGGTGCCCACGGCGCTGATCGAGCCGTTGGTGTCGATCAGGGTGCTGGACTGCCAGGTCCCCGCGGCCGTGCGGGTCCGGTCCCAGATGCCCGAGCCGGGGACGACCGCGTCGAGGTGCTGGGTGCCGTCGGGCAGAGCGGCGGTGGAGAGCGCGGTGATGCTGCCGTTGGTGTCCAGGTGGGTGGCGGCCGCCGCCCAACTGCCGGACGCGCTGCGGACCCGCTCCCAGATGCCCGAGCCCGGGACCAGGGCCTCCAGGTGGACCGTGCCGTCGGGGAGGCCGGCGGAGGCGAGGCGGGTGATGGCGGCGTTGTCGTCGATCTGCGTGGCGGCGGCGGCCCAGGTGCCCGAGGCGCTGCGGGTGCGGTCCCAGACGCCCGAGCCCTTCACCACCACGTCCAGGTGGAGCGTGCCGTCGGGCAGCGCGGCGGCGGAGAGCGCGGTGATGCTGCCGTTGTCATCGAGGTGGGTGGCGGTGGCGGCCCAGGTGCCCGAGGCGCTGCGGACCCGCTCCCACACGCCGGAGCCGGGCACGACCGTGAAGGTGTGCAGGGTGCCGTCGGGGAGGCCGGCGGAGGCGACGGCGGTGATCGCGTCGTTGTCGTCGATCTCCGAGGCGTGCGCCTGCCAGCCACCGGTCGCGCTGCGCGTGCGGTCCCACACGGTGCCGTGCGCGGCGGACGCGGTGCGGGCGGCGACGTCGAGGTAGTCGGAGTCGATGTTCAGCGTGGCCCCGCCATAGCTCTCGTTGTGGCCGCCGCTGTACTGGTGGACGCGCTGGTGGTCGGCCCACAGCCCGGCGGGCACCGCGGGGTCGGAGGTGGTGGCGCTGCCGTTCCACAGGGCGTCGTAGATCACGTCGGGCATCTCGTAACCGCTGCCGTAGTGGTCGGCGAGGTCCTCGATGCCGCTGGACGAACTGCTGTAGACGCCCGACTGGTAGCCCAGCGTGTGCAGTTCCTTGGTCCACGCCGACAAGTAGGCGAGCACGGCGCCGCTGTAGGAGGGGGAGTACGCCTCCATGTCGTCGTAGAGGACCGACCCTTGGGGGAGCCCGTAGGACGCGGCGCGGCTCGCGGCGTCCTGGGCGGAGGCGGTGCCCTGGGCGGTGGGCGAGGTGATGTCGTCGGCCATCACACCGCCGTAGATGGGCAGGAACCGCCAGCCGGCCGAGGACTGCTGCTGCAGCCAGGAGGCCGACAGGTTCGGCTGGTCGGCGCAGGCGCGGCTGGGGCCGCCGAAGTAGATGCCCACGGCGCCGTAGGGCGAGGCGGACTTCCAGGCGCTCATCTGGGCGGCGGTGGGTGCCTCGCACGCGTCGAAGCCCTTGCCGGTGTAGCTCGTGGTGTTCGCCGGGAGGGCGGCGGGCGTGGCCACGGCGGGGCGCTGGGTCGATGGCCGGACGGCCGGCGCGGTGCCGGGCAGTCCCGCGCCGGCGACGATCTGCCGTACCAGGGCGGGGTCGTGGCGGTAGCCGGCCAGGACGTGGACCTGGGCGTCGGCGGCGTCGATCTCCTGGCTCGCGGCGTCCACGCGGGTGCCGGGGGCATCCGCGGACGTGGCCGGTTCCACGAGGAGGGCCTCGGTGCGGCCGGTGCCGCCCGCGGGGCAGTCCTGCGCGGCTGCGGGGGTGCCGTAGTAGAGGGCGTGCCGGGAGAAGTCGACGCAGGTGCCGGGCGCGGCGTCGAGGTCCACCAGGGCCCAGTCGGCGGGGACGGTGAAGTGGTGGCCGCGGTAGTCGACACCCCGGGCCGCGGTCGCGGCCGCGGGCTGCGCGCTCGCGGCCGGGGCCACCAGCAGGCCGGCGGCGCCGAGCACGGCGGCCGCGGCGGCCAGGGCGAGCGGTCCGGCCAGCGGACCGGTGGAAGCGGATCTGGGCATGGCTGTCTCCGGGAAAGTGGGCGGCAAAACACGGAAGGTGCGGACCGGGCCGTCGAACGGCCCGGAGGACAAGGGGAGTCAGGGCCGCGTGGGGCGCGGCCGCACCGACGGCGGTCGATCGGGCCGGCAAAGCCCCCGGGCCCGTCGGCCGGGCGGAACAGGTTTCAGGGCTGCCACCAGCGGGCCTTGTAGATGCCGCCGCCGGCCAGCGTGTACGGGGCGGCGGTGCCGGAGGCGATCCGGGCGTAGCGGGTCTGCCAGTTCGGGGTGAGGTCGCCGTCCGGCTCGGTGAACAGCACCGTGTCGCCGGCGTTGCTCACCGCCTTCACGCCGCCCCACGGTCCGGCGCCGCACGTGGGGGCGGTGTAGGGGGCGAAGGTCCGCGCGGACTTCGAGAAGCGGTACAGGGCCGTGCCGGTGGCGACCCACAGCAGGTCGGGGGAGCCGGAGACCGCGTTGACGTCGTGCCCGTCGGGCGTCGGCAGCGGCACGGTGGTCCTCACGGTGAGCGCCGGGTTGTCGGCGGTGCCGATGTCGTAGGCGACCAGGGTGCTGCCGCCGACCGCCCACAGCACGCCCTGCCCGTCGTCCCAGTGCACCCCGTGCGCGGTGGCCAGGTCGGCGGCGGTGAAGCCGGTGCTCGCCGGCCCCTGGGCCGCGGAGTAGATCCGGACGGCGTCGCCGGCGCTGCAGGCGACGGCGACGTTGCCGTTCGGCAGCAGCTCCGCGCTGTGCGGGTTGAGGTCGGCGCCCGGGCCTGAGGTGGCCACCAGGCCGCCCCAGCGGCGCGCCCCCGTCCCGTACTCGACCACGGCCGCGAAGCCGTAGGAAGCAGTGACGAGCAGGTGGGGAACACCGTCCAGGGAGCGGGCCTTGACCTCGCTGACATACGTGAAGCTCTCGGCGGGGGCGAGGTCGGCGTAGCGCGCGTCGCCGTCGGGGGCGAAGGACCACAGCACCACCGAGGGGTCGGCGGCCGGGTCCCACGAGGTCTGTGTGCCGTCGAGCACCAGCGCCCGGCGGGAGCGCTGGTCGCCGACGACGACGGCGGGCACGGTGGCCGCGGCCGCCGTGCGGTGCAGCGGGAGCACGGCGCCGACGCCGGCGCCCGCGGCGCCCAGCAGCAGGGCCCGGCGCGAGGGCCTGGCGAAGCCGGCCACGCCCGTCACTGCCAGATCATGTCGTCGGGGGCGGCGCCCGGCCCGGCCGCCACGGACACCGCGGTGGCGCCCGCTGCGGCCGGCCGGCCCCCACCGGAGCCGCCGACGGCCGCCGCCCCGAGCAGGACCGCGACGAGCAGGCCGAGCGCCGGTCCGGCGGCGCGGATTCTGCCGCCGGACGTGGCGGACATGACGGGCACGGCGGGCACGGCGGGCATCGCAAACATGGGGCGGCTGCCTTTCGGGGTACGGGGATCGGGGCCCGCGCGGCGGGCGGACGGCGGCGCCGTCCCGGGCCTGCCGCCTTCGCGGCGGGCCGGCCGCCCCCTACGTTCCCCGCGCCGGGGCCGGGCCGGAAGGCGCTTCGGCGGGCCCGAACGGGCCGTGGCCGCAAGGGGCCGGCGGGGGAGGGCCGACATCGGAGAGCAGCCAGCCACGCAGCAGCGCGGAGGCGGCCACCGCCCGCGCGCACAGGGCGGCGGCCCGCGCGGTCGCCTCGGCGGGGGACTCCGCGAGCAGCCACAGTCCCAGCACCGGATGGGGGTCGGCGAGCGGATGGAAGCTGATGTGCTCGACGCGGTCCTCCGGCCGGCCGTGGGCGAGCACGAGATCGGCCATGGCCGACGGCAGGACCGCCGTCGCGGTGGGCGCGCGCAGCCGCGCGTGGACGAGGTACACGCCGACCGAGGATCGCCCGGGGGGACAAAAGCGCGCCAGACGGCAGGCATGGCCGGTTCCGGTTCGGCCGGAAGCGTCCAACCCCGGCTCGGCCCCGCTGCGCCGGGGTCCATCATGCGATCATCGGCAGGTCGTACGGCGAAAAATGCTGTTCGAGGGGGGTATCTGATGTTGATTGCACTGGGATTGGAACCGGAGGCGGAAGCGGTCTACAGGGCGCTGCTGGAACGGCGCGAGGAGGGGGTGGCACAGCTGTCCGGCCGGCTCGGGCTGACCGAGCCGCAGGTGCGCGGGGCGCTGGACCGGCTCAGCGAACTGTCCCTGGTACGAGGCTCGTACGAGGCGCCCGGCCGGCTGTACGCGGTCAGCCCGGAGGTCGGCCTGGAGGTGCTCCTCGCCCGGCAGCAGGCCGAACTCGCCGCGCAGCAGCAGCGGATCGACGCCTCGCGGGCGGCGGCCGCGCAGCTCATCGCGGAGCACGCGGCGGTCCGGCCGGCCGAGGGGCCCGGGGTGGAGCAACTCGCCGGGCTGGACGCGATCCGCGACCGGCTGGTGCGGCTGACCCGGCAGGTCCGCCAGGAGGTGATGACCTTCGCGCCGGACGGCGAGCACACCGCCGAGAGCATCGCGGCGGCCCGCCCGCTCAACGAGGAATTGCTCGGCCGGGGCGTGCGCATCCGCTCGGTCCACCTCGACAGCGTGCGCAACAGCCCGCACACCCAGGAGTACCTGGAGTGGCTCGCCGAGCGGGGCGGGCGGGTGCGCACCGTGGCGACCCTGCCGCTGCGGATGATCATCATCGACCGCACCCACGCGGTCATCCCGGCCGACAGCGAGAACAGCGCGGCGGGCGCGGTCGTGCTCAGCGGCCAAGGCACGCTGGTCGCGCTGTGCGCGCTCTTCGAGACGGTCTGGCAGGCCGCCCGGCGCATCGGCGACAGCGAGCGGCGGGGGCCGGGCGAACTCACCGACACCGAGGAGGCCGCGGTCAAGCTCCTCGCCGAGGGGTACACCGACGAGGCCATCGCCAAGCGGCTGGGTGTCTCGCCGCGCACCGCGCGCCGGGTCGCAGGCGGCCTGATGCACCGCCTGGACGCGCGCAGCCGCTTCGAGGCCGGGGTCCGCGCCGTCCAGTCGGGCTGGATCCGCTAAGGCCACACCCCGGGACGGCGACTCCGTCGCGGGTGGGGTGCGGCCACGGGTGGGGTCCGGCCGGAACCGGACGGGGACGGATCCGGCCGGGCCGGAGGGCTTCTGCGGGGATCGGGCGGCCGGGCAGGCTTCGAGGGTCGCCATCGGGCAACGCCCGTGCGGGGCAGGTCCGTTCGGATCGCCCGGCGGCAGCGCGGGCGCAGTCCCGCCGATCCCCGCAGTCCGTCCGCAAGGAGTCCCGCCATGCCCAGGCGCCCTCGCACGCCCCTGCGCATCACCGCCTACGCGGCCCTGCCCGTCGCCGTCGCCGCCCTGTTCGGTGCCGCCCGGTACGTCTCCGGGGACGGCGCGCCCAGCGCCGCCCCCGCACCGCACCCCGTCACCACCGCTTCCGCCGTCCCCACGGCACCCACCGCTCCGGCCGTGCCCGGCCGCGCCGACTCCCCGCAGCCGCACCCCACATCCGCGGCCGCGGCCCCCGCCGTGACGCCGCCCGCCCCCACCGCCCGCACTCCGGCGTCCCGCGACCCCGCCCCGCTCGCCCCCGCCCGCCTCCCCGACGCCGCCCGCTCGGCGTGGACATCGATGGGCCCGTCGCACACGCGCACGGCCGGCCCGTCCGTCGCCGTCGACGAGTGCGCTTCGGTCCGCGGGGCCGCCACGTGGCAGCAGCAGGGTTACGTGAGCACCTACGACACCCCCGCCGTGCAGGACACCTTCGCCTTCGCCACCGAGGCCGGGGCGAAAGCGGCCTGGACCCGGCTGGTCGCCGGGCTCGACGGATGCCGGGCCACCTCGCGCGCCCTGCAGTCCCGCAACGGGCTGCCGCAGGACGCCACTGTCACCCGCACCGCCGCCACCGCCGACGGCGCCGCCTACGCCCGTACCTGGACCGCCGTCCCCGGCATGTCCGCGCCGGGCCGGCAGACCGACCACGTCTACGCCGTGCGCGAGGGCGCCGTCCTGTCGGTCCTGCAGGTCACCGAGATCTCCGGCACCACCGCCCCCGGCACGGCGTACTCCCCCGGGCAGGACGCCGCCGAACTGGCCGTACTCGCCGGCCGCGGATGACCTCCGCACCTCGCCCACCCGTCCCGCACCTGCCCTGCCCCCGGGCGGCCGGCAGACCGATCCCGACAGACACAGGAAGAGAGCCCACCATGACGCACAACCGCCGCACCCGCCTGCGCGCGCTCGCCACCCTCGTCGCCGCCGGCGCCGCGGCGACCTTCGCCTGCGGCACCCCGGCCCACGCCGACTCCACCGCCGGCGGCCCGATCACCCGCAGCGAGGTCCTGACCCGGGCGCAGAGCTGGGTGGACGCGGGCGTCCCCTACAACCAGGCCGGCTACTACGGCGGCTACCGCGAGGACTGCTCCGGCTATGTGTCGATGGCCTGGCACCTCACCAGCAGCCTGGTCACCCAGACCCTGCCGGACGTCTCCACCAAGGAGAGCTTCTCCGCCCTCGCACCCGGCGACATCCTCGACTACACCGCCGAGCACACCTTCCTCTTCGCGGGCTGGACCGACAAGTCCACCGGTGCCTTCAAGTACTACGCCGACAGCAACCCGAGCGACCCGACCCACGGCCCCACTGCCGGCAACGTCAACAACTCCACCATGGAGGGCTGGCCGACCGGCTACTACGACGCGTACCGGTACGACAAGATCGTCGACGACACCCCGGTCACCCCGCACGGCACCGTCTGGGACCGCACCCGCAGTGCCGCCGGCTCCTGGCAGTCCTCGGCGGACGAGATCGACTCCAACGGCGCGATCACCGCGGTGGCCGCCGCCGCGCTGCCGAACGGCACCCTGCACGTGGAGACGGTGGTCCCCGGCTCCGGCCTGTGGGACCGCACCCGCAGCGCGAACGGGACCTGGTCCGCCGCCACCCACATCGACACCAACGGGAACATCACCGCGGTGGCCGCGGCCGCGCTCCCGGACGGCACCTTGCACGTGGAGAGCGTGGTGCCGGGCTCGGGCGTGTGGGACCGCACCCGCAGCGCGAGCGGGACCTGGGCGTCGTCCTCCACCCACATCGACACCAACGGGAACATCAGCGCGGTTGCCGCGGCCGGCCTGCCGGACGGCACCGTGCACGTCGACTCGCTGGTGCCCGGCGCCGGCGTGTGGGACCGCACCCGCAGCGCGAGCGGCACCTGGGCCGCGGCCTCCACGCAACTGGACGACAACGGCAGCATCTCCGCGCTGTCCGCGGCCGCACTCCCCGACGGCACCCTGCACGTGGAGACGGTGGTGCCGGGCTCGGGCGTGTGGGACCGGACCCGCAGTGCCTCGGGCACGTGGGCCGCTGCGTCGAGCCACATCGACCAGAACGGCGACGTCAGTTCGGTCTCCTCGGCGGGTCTGCCCGACGGCACCCTGCACGTGGACGCGGTGGTGCCGGGCTCGGGGGTCTGGGACCGCACGCGCAGCACCTCGGGCTCCTGGAGCACGGCCACCGACATCGACAGCAACGACGACATCTTCGACACCTTCACCGCGGGCCTGCCGGACGGCTCGATGCACGTGGGCACGATCGCCTGACCGGCCCCGGACGGCCCGGCACGACATGACGCTGCGGCTCCCCGCGCGCGGGTTCTCCCCCTCCGCGGCGGGGAGCCGCAGCGTTGTCACGTCGAGCCCGTGAGGGGGCGGGCGTTACAGGACGCGGACGGCCCAGTCCGGTTCGTAGTCGGCCAGTTGGTGGATGGCGACCGGGGTGGAGGGGTTCGCCGCGTCCAGGTACTGGCCGCCGCCGATGAAGACGCCCACGTGGTAGGCGCTGCCCTCGCCGCCCCAGAAGATGAGGTCGCCCGGCTGCAGCGCCGAGGTGGACACGGGGGTGCCGATCGTGGACTGGTCCTGCGAGGTGCGCGGGATGTCCACGCCGATCGACGCGAAGGCCGCCTGGGTCAGGCCGGAGCAGTCGTAGGAGCCCGGGCCGGTGGCGCCGTAGACGTACGGCTTGCCCAACTGCGCCTTGAGGAAGGCGATCAGCTGGTCGACCTTGCTCGACGAGGCCGGCGCGGCCGCGGTGGCCGCGGCGGCCGGCGTTGAGGCGGTGGCCAGCGGGGCGCGGGCGGTGGAGCGCGAGGCGGCCTGCGCGGCCTGCTCCCGGGCCGCCTTCGCGGCGGCCGCGGCAGCGGCGGCCTTGCGGCGGGCGGCCTTGTGCAGGGCCGCGGCCTTCTTGCGGGCCGCGTCGGCCGCCTGCTCCTTGTCCGCGGCCAGGGTCGCCGCCAGCGCCTCCTGCTGCAGCGCGGCCACGGCCTGCTGCGCGGACACCGACGTCGAGAGCGGCACCGTGTCGGCGAGGCCGGTGGCGGTGCGGGCGGCGGGCGCGCTGCCCGCCGCGGTGTCGTGCGGGTTCTCGGCCATGGCCGGAGCGGCCGCGCCGCACAGGGCGAGCGCGCTGACGACACCGCCGACGAGCCCGGCCCTGCGCACCCAGTGAGGGGTGGCGTGGGGCGCCGCGTGCCGTCGGCGGCCGGTATGGCCGCTATGGATGGTTATGCCGGACGGCTGCGTCCGGGGGGAGTTCGGAGACATGCGTCTCTGGCTATCAGGAACGAATGGTTCCGTTCAACAAAGGTGGGATACGCCACAGTTGGCCGCCGGACGGCTCAATTGCCCGGTTCGCGATCTTGTCTGATGGGCTGTTTGATCCCTTTTCGTGAGGCTGGTTACGTATGCGCTCGTGCACGGTTTCACGCATGTCATTCCCGCGTTCTCCGGGTCGCCCGCGCGGGTGGCGGTGGACTAGCACGTGAACCCGTCCACCGCGAATTTGCCACAGAGGGAACTCGTCTGATAATGGACTCAAGCTCCTGACCAGCGACAACGCCCGCGAATATGACGTGAAGTGATCGTTTGGGTGTCATCTGGTACATGCACACAGCTGATCCGACTTCATGATCGTTGGCCAGGTGGTGGAGATCACAAAGTCGGTGCCGACCCCCGTGTCGCAGATCACAGACCGGGAGGCATAGGATGCAGGCGACTTGGGCTTGTGAACTGCCTCACATACCCGCGATCTTCGCGGTTTCGGTGACGTGCAGCGCAGGTCCCGGTCACGGTCCGTACATCAGTCACCGTCGACTGGAAGGAGCGGGCACGGTGAACGCCTACGCGCCCATCATCGTGCTGGGCGGCATCGCAGCCGCCTTCGCGATCGGTTCCGTCTTCACTGCCTCGATCGTCGGGCCCAAGCGGTACAACCGGGCCAAGTCGGAGGCGTACGAGTGCGGCATCGAGCCCACTCCGCAGCCGGCCGGCGGGGGCCGCTTCCCGATCAAGTACTACCTGACGGCGATGCTCTTCATCGTCTTCGACATCGAGATCGTCTTCCTCTACCCCTGGGCGGTCACCTTCGACCGGCTGGGGATGTTCGGCCTCGTCGAGATGCTCCTGTTCGTCCTCACCGTCTTCGTCGCCTACGCCTACGTGTGGCGGCGCGGCGGCCTGGAGTGGGACTAGCGGGCACCCGCGGACCGAGTGGCGACAAGGGACCGAGGAGACCAGGAGCCAACCCATGGGTATCGAAGAGAAACTGCCGAGCGGGTTTCTGCTGACAACGGTGGAGACAGCGGCCGGCTGGGTGCGTAAGGCGTCGGTCTTCCCCGCCACCTTCGGCCTCGCCTGCTGCGCGATCGAGATGATGACCACCGGCGCCGGCCGGTACGACATGGCCCGGTTCGGCATGGAGGTCTTCCGCGGATCGCCGCGCCAGGCCGACCTGATGATCGTCGCCGGCCGGGTGAGCCAGAAAATGGCGCCGGTGCTGCGGCAGGTCTACGACCAGATGCCGAACCCCAAGTGGGTCATCTCGATGGGCGTGTGCGCGTCCAGCGGCGGGATGTTCAACAACTACGCCATCGTGCAGGGCGTCGACCACGTGGTGCCCGTCGACATCTACCTGCCCGGCTGCCCGCCCCGCCCGGAGATGCTGCTCGACGCGATCCTCAAGCTCCACGAGAAGATCCAGCACGGCAAGCTCGGCGTGAACCGCGAGGCCGCCGCGCGCGAGGCGGAGGAGGCCGCCCGCAAGGCGCTCCCCACCATCGAGATGAAGGGGCTGCTGCGATGAGCGAGGCCACCCCGCCGGCCGAAGGCAACGGCCACCTGCCGGTCCAGCGCGACGACGCGGGCGAGGTCATCGGCGTCCGCCGCGGGATGTTCGGCGCCAACAACGGCGGCGACACCTCCGGTTACGGCGGCCTGGTGCGCGCCGTCCGGCTGCCCGGCCCGTCCGCCCGCCCCTACGGCGGCGTCTTCGACGAGATCGCCGACGAGTTGGAGGGCGCCCTGGAGGAGCAGGGGCTGCCGCCGGGCGAGGCGATCGAGAAGACGGTCGTCGACCGCGGCGAACTCACCTTCCACATCGCCCGCGAGCACCTGGTCCGGGTCGCCCGCACACTCCGCGACGACCCCGCGCTGCGGTTCGAGCTGTGCACCGGCGTCAGCGGCGTGCACTACCCCGGCGACCGGGGCCGCGAGCTGCACGCCGTCTACCACCTGCGCTCGCTCACCCACGGCCGGCTGATCCGGCTGGAGACCAGCGCGCCGGACGCCGACCCGCACCTGCCGTCCCTGGTCGCGGTCTACCCGACCAACGACTGGCACGAGCGCGAGGCGTACGACTTCTTCGGCATCGTCTTCGACGGTCACCCGGCGCTCACCCGGATCATGATGCCGGACGACTGGCCCGGGCACCCGCAGCGCAAGGACTACCCCCTCGGCGGCATCCCCGTCGAGTACAAGGGCGCCCAGATCCCGGCTCCGGACCAGCGGAGGTCGTACTCATGAGCAACGCATACTCCTCCCCGGCGCAGGCCGAGGAGCGCGAGACCACCGAGGGCCGGGTCTTCACCGTCACCGGCGGGGACTGGGACGAACTCGCCGAGACCGTCGGCAAGGCCGACGACGAGCGGATCATCGTCAACATGGGCCCGCAGCACCCGTCCACCCACGGCGTGCTCCGGCTGATCCTGGAGATCGACGGCGAGACGGTCACCGAGGCCCGCGCCGGCATCGGCTACCTGCACACCGGCATCGAGAAGAACATGGAGTTCCGGACGTGGACCCAGGGGTCCACCTTCGTGACGCGCATGGACTACCTCACGCCGCTGTTCAACGAGACCGCCTACTGCCTCGCGGTGGAGAAGCTGCTCGGCATCGAGGACCGGATCCCGGACCGGGCGAGCGTCATCCGGGTGCTGATGATGGAGCTCAACCGGATCTCCTCCCACCTGGTGTGCATCGCCACCGGCGGCATGGAGCTGGGCGCGACCACCATCATGATCTACGGCTTCCGCGACCGCGAACTCGTGCTGGACATCTTCGAACTGGTCACCGGCCTGCGGATGAACCACGCCTACGTCCGGCCCGGCGGCCTGGCCCAGGACCTGCCGCCCGGCGCGGTGGACCAGATCCGCGAGTTCGTGAAGACCTTCCGCAAGAACCTGCCGGAGTACGACAAGCTCGCCACCGGCAACCCCGTCTTCAAGGGCCGGATGCAGGACGTCGGCTACCTGGACCTGACCGGCTGCATGGCGCTCGGCGCCACCGGCCCGATCCTGCGCGCCGCCGGCCTGCCGCACGACCTGCGCAAGTCCGACCCCTACTGCGGCTACGAGACCTACGACTTCGAGGTCCCGACCACCGACACCTGCGACTCCTACGGCCGGTTCCGGGTCCGCCTGGAGGAGATGCACCAGAGCCTGCGGATCATCGAGCAGTGCCTGGACCGGCTCGCCCCCGGCCCGGTGATGGTCGACGACAAGAAGATCGCCTGGCCCGCCCAGCTCGCCCTCGGGCCCGACGGCATGGGCAACTCGCTGGACCACATCAAGAAGATCATGGGCACCTCCATGGAGGCCCTGATCCACCACTTCAAGCTGGTCACCGAGGGCTTCCGGGTGCCCGCCGGCCAGGCGTACGCGGCCGTGGAGTCGGCCAAGGGGGAGCTGGGCGTGCACGTCGTCAGCGACGGCGGCACCCGGCCCTACCGGGTGCACTTCCGCGACCCCTCGTTCACCAACCTGCAGACCATGGCGGCGATGTGCGAGGGCGGCCAGGTGGCCGACGTGATCGTCGCGGTGGCGTCCATCGACCCCGTGATGGGAGGTGTCGACCGATGAGCTCCGAGGTGTCGCTGGGCATCCCCGAACTGCCCGCACCCGACTACCCGGCCGACGTCCGCGCCCGGCTGGAGACCGACGCCCGGGAGGTGATCGCCCGCTACCCCGGCTCCCGCAGCGCCCTGCTGCCGCTGCTGCACCTGGTGCAGTCCGAGGAGGGGTACGTCACCCGCACCGGCATCCGGTTCTGCGCCGAGATGCTGGAGCTGACCACCGCCGAGGTCACCGCCGTCGCCACCTTCTACACGATGTACCGGCGCAAGCCGTCGGGCGACTACCAGGTCGGCGTCTGCACCAACACGCTGTGCGCGGTGATGGGCGGCGACGCGATCTTCGAGGAGCTGCGCGAGCACCTCGGCGTCGGCAACGACGAGACGACCGCCGACGGCAAGATCACCCTCGAGCACATCGAGTGCAACGCGGCCTGCGACTTCGCCCCCGTGGTGATGGTCAACTGGGAGTTCTTCGACAACCAGACCCCCGAGTCGGCCAAGCAGCTCGTGGACGACCTGATGGCCGGCCGCGAGGTCCGCCCGACCCGGGGCGCGCCGCTGTGCACGTACAAGGAGACCGCGCGCATCCTGGCCGGCTTCCCCGACCTGCGCGAGGGCGCGGTGGAGGCCACCGGCGGCGCCGGGCCCGCCTCGCTCGCCGGACTCCGGCTGGCCCGCGGCGAGGCCCAGGCCCGGGTGGTCGGGCAGCGCGGGCAGACCCCGGAGCACGCCCCGCCGGCGCAACCGCCGCAGGACGACGCCGACCTGCACGCCACACCCACCTCGCCGTCGCCCGCCGAGCACCCCAGCTCGCACGACGCACCCCGGCAGACCGCCGAGTCCGACCCGGCGCACCCCGCGGACCCGGTCGGCGAGCACGCCGAACAGGAGGAGGGGGACCGATGACCGTCGAACCGGCCGAGAAGCTGCTCGCGCCCGTACTGTCGGCGTTCTGGGACGACCCGCGGTCATGGACGCTGGACACCTACCGCAGGCACGAGGGCTACCAGGCGCTCACCAAGGCGCTGGCGATGGCGCCCGACGACCTGATCGCCTACGTCAAGGACTCCGGCCTGCGCGGCCGCGGCGGCGCAGGCTTCCCCACGGGCATGAAGTGGCAGTTCATCCCGCAGGGCGACAACAAGCCGCACTACCTCGTGGTCAACGCCGACGAGTCCGAGCCGGGCACCTGCAAGGACATCCCGCTGCTCTTCGCCAACCCGCACGCCCTCATCGAGGGCATCGTGATCGCCTGCTACGCGATCCGCTCCCACCATGCCTTCATCTACCTCCGCGGTGAGGTCGTCCCGGTGCTGCGCCGGCTGCACGAGGCGGTGCGCGAGGCGTACCAGGCCGGCTACCTCGGCAAGGACATCAAGGGCACCGGCTTCGACCTGGAGCTGACCGTGCACGCCGGGGCCGGCGCGTACATCTGCGGCGAGGAGACCGCGCTGCTGGACTCCCTGGAGGGCCGGCGCGGCCAGCCGAGGCTGCGGCCGCCCTTCCCCGCCGTGGAGGGCCTGTACGCGTGCCCCACCGTGGTGAACAACGTCGAGTCCATCGCGTCGGTTCCCGCGATCATCCACCGGGGCAAGGAGTGGTTCCGGTCGATGGGCAGCGAGAAGTCGCCCGGCTTCACGCTCTACTCGCTCTCCGGCCACGTCGCCCGCCCCGGCCAGTACGAGGGCCCGCTCGGCATCACGCTGCGCCAGCTGCTCGACATGGGCGGCGGCATGCGGCCCGGCCACCGGCTGAAGTTCTGGACCCCCGGCGGCTCGTCCACCCCGATGTTCACCGAGGAGCACCTGGACGTCCCGCTCGACTACGAGGGCGTCGGCGCCGCCGGCTCCATGCTCGGCACCAAGGCGCTGCAGTGCTTCGACGAGACGACCTGCGTGGTGCGGGCCGTCACCCGGTGGACCGAGTTCTACGCCCACGAGTCCTGCGGCAAGTGCACCCCCTGCCGCGAGGGCACCTACTGGCTCGTCCAGTTGCTGCGCGACATCGAGGCGGGCAAGGGCCGCGCCGGCGACCTGGAGAAACTCGCGGACATCGCCGACAACATCAACGGCAAGTCCTTCTGCGCGCTCGGCGACGGCGCCGCCGCCCCGATCGCCTCGTCCCTGAAGTACTTCCGCGCCGAGTACGAGGAGCACATCGAGCGCGGAGGCTGCCCCTTCGACCCGGCCCGCTCCACCGCCTGGGCGGACACGTCCCGTACGGAGGCCCACGCGTGACCATCACCACCAACGCACCCTCCGCGGGCGGCGGTCCCGCGGTGCCGCCGGAGGACCTGATCACGGTCACCATCGACGGCATCGCGGTCTCCGTGCCCAAGGGCACCCTGGTGATCCGGGCGGCCGAACTGCTCGGCATCGAGATCCCGCGGTTCTGCGACCACCCGCTGCTCGACCCGGCCGGCGCCTGCCGCCAGTGCATCGTGGAGATCGAGGGCCAGCGCAAGCCGGTCGCCTCGTGCACCATCACCTGCACCGACGGCATGGTGGTCAGCACCCAGCTCACCTCCCCGGTCGCCGAGAAGGCGCAGCGCGGGGTGATGGAGCTGCTGCTGATCAACCACCCGCTGGACTGCCCGGTCTGCGACAAGGGCGGCGAGTGCCCGCTGCAGAACCAGGCGATGTCCGTGGGCGACCCCGACACCCGCTTCGAGGGCCGCAAGCGCACCTACGAGAAGCCCGTACCGATCTCGGCGCAGGTGCTGCTGGACCGCGAGCGCTGCGTGCTGTGCGCCCGCTGCACCCGCTTCAGCAACCAGATCGCCGGCGACCCGATGATCGAGCTGATCGAGCGCGGTGCCCTGCAGCAGGTCGGCATCGGCGAGGGCGACCCCTTCGAGTCGTACTTCTCCGGCAACACCATCCAGATCTGCCCGGTCGGCGCCCTCACCTCGGCCGCCTACCGGTTCCGCTCGCGCCCCTTCGACCTGGTCTCCTCGCCGTCGGTGTGCGAGCACTGCGCCGGCGGCTGCGCCACCCGCACCGACCACCGGCGCGGCAAGGTGATGCGCCGGCTGGCCGCCGACGACCCGGAGGTCAACGAGGAGTGGCTGTGCGACAAGGGCCGCTTCGGCTTCCGCTACGCCCAGCGCCCCGAGCGCCTCACCCACCCGCTGGTCCGCGGCGCCGACGGTGAACTGGCCCCCGCCAGCTGGCCGGAGGCGCTGGCCGCGGCCGCCGCGGGCCTGACCGCCGCGCACGGCCGGGCCGCGGTGCTGGCCGGCGGCCGGCTCACCGTCGAGGACTCCTACGCCTACGGCAAGTTCGCCCGCGTGGTGCTCGGCACCAACGACGTGGACTTCCGGGCCCGCCCGCACTCCGCCGAGGAGGCCGACTTCCTGGCCGCCGCGGTCGCCGGGCGCGGGGTGGACCTCGGCGAGGGCGCCGCCGCCGTCACCCACCGCGTGCTGGAGCAGGCGCCGACCGTGCTGCTGGCCGGACTCGAGGCCGAGGAGGAGGCGCCCGGCGTCTTCCTGCGGCTGCGCAAGGCGCACCGCAAGAACGGCCAGCAGACCTACGCGCTGGCCGGCTACGCCACCCGCGGCCTGGACAAGGCCGGCGGCATCCTGCTGCCGGCCGCGCCCGGCACCGAGCCGGAGTGGCTGGACGCGCTGGCCGGCGGGGTCGGGCTCGACGAGGCCGGCCGGCTGGCCGGCGAGGCGCTGCGCGCGCCCGGCTCGGTGATCCTGGTCGGCGAGCGGCTGGCCGCCGTGCCCGGCGCCCTGACCGCCGCGGTCCGGCTGGCCGCCGCCACCGGCGCGGCCCTGGCGTGGATCCCGCGCCGGGCCGGCGAGCGGGGCGCGGTGGAGGCCGGCGTGCTGCCCGGGCTGCTGCCCGGCGGCCGCCCGCTGACCGACCCGCGGGCCCGCGAGGAGGTGGCCAGGGTCTGGGGCCTGCCGGCCCTGCCCACCACGCCCGGCCGCGACACCGACGCGATCCTGGCGGACACGGCGGCCGGCCGGCTGGCCGCGCTGGTGGTCGGCGGCGTCGAGGTCGCCGACCTGCCGGACCCGGCGCTGGCCCGGCAGGCGCTGGGGGCCGCCGGCTTCGTGGTCAGCCTGGAGCAGCGGCCGAGCGAGGTCACCGAGTTCGCCGACGTGGTGCTGCCGGTGGCCGCGGTCGCCGAGAAGGCGGGCACCTTCGTCAACTGGGAGGGCCGGCTGCGGATGTTCGAGGCCGCCATCAAGCCCGACCAGGCCACCACCCGGCACCAGATGCCCGACGCCCGGGTGCTGACCATGCTCGCCGACGCCCTCGACGTCGCCCTGGGCCTGGCCGACGTGCACAGCGCCCGCCGCGAACTCGACCGGCTCTCCGGCTGGCCCGGCCCGTACGGCGACGCCCCGCGCGAGGCGCCGGTGCCGCTGCCGCGGCCCGCCGGCGGGCAGGCCGTGCTCGCCGGGCACCGGCTGCTGCTCGACCAGGGCCGGCTGCAGGACGGCGACGACGCGCTGGCCGCCACCCGGCACGCGGCCGTCGCCCGGCTCTCGCCGGCCACCGCCGCGGAGACCGGCGTCCGGGACGGCGAGCCGCTCACCGTCGCGGGACCTGCCGGGCAGGTGACGCTGCCGCTGGCGGTCACGCCGATGCCGGACCGCGTGGTGTGGCTGCCGCTGAACTCGGTCGGCGGCGGGGTCGCCGCCGACACCGGCGCCCGCCCCGGCCAGATCGTCTCCCTGGCGGCCGCCGCAGCGGGCGCGGCCGACCGGACCGCGGAGGAGCAGTCGTGACCGTCCAGTTCGCCGCGGCCAGCCAACTGGCCGCCACCCAGGAGAACCTGTCGTTCTTCGGCAACGACACCTGGTGGCTGATCCTGATCAAGGCGGTGTTCTGCTTCGCCTTCGCGGTGGTCTCCGTGCTCTTCGCCATCGTGTGGGAGCGCAAGGTCGTCGCCTGGATGCAGCTGCGCATCGGCCCCAACCGGCACGGCCCCTGGGGCATGCTGCAGTCGCTCGCCGACGGTGTGAAGCTGATGTTCAAGGAGGACGTCAGCATCCGCCGGGCCGACAAGGTGGTGTTCGTCCTCGCCCCCATCGTGGCCGCGATCCCCGCCTTCATGGCGTACGCGGTGATCCCCTTCGGCCCGGCCGACGACGAGATCTCCATCTTCGGGCAGCGCACCGCGATGCAGCTGACCGACCTGCCGATCGGCATCCTCTACATCCTGGCCACCGCGTCGGTCGGCATCTACGGCATCGTGCTGGCCGGCTGGTCCTCCGGCTCGACCTACCCGCTGCTCGGCGGCCTGCGCGCCTCGGCGCAGATGATCTCCTACGAGATCGCGATGGGCCTGTCGTTCGCCGCGGTGTTCCTCTACTCCGGGTCGATGTCGACCTCGACCATCGTCACCGCGCAGCACGACCGCTGGTACATCATCCTGCTGCCGGTCTCCTTCCTCATCTACGTCTGCACGATGGTCGGCGAGACCAACCGGGCGCCGTTCGACATGCCCGAGTCCGAGGGCGACCTGGTCGGCGGCTTCAACACCGAGTACAGCTCGATCAAGTTCGCGCTGTTCATGCTCGCCGAGTACGTCAACATCGGCACCGTCTCCGCGGTGTGCACCACGCTCTTCCTCGGCGGCTGGCGGGCCCCGTGGCCGATCACCACCTTCTGGGACGGCGCCAACCACGGCTGGTTCCCGCTGCTGTGGTTCGTCATCAAGATGCAGCTGCTGCTCTTCTTCTTCATCTGGCTGCGCGGCTCGCTGCCCCGGGTCCGCTACGACCAGCTGATGAAGCTCGGCTGGAAGGTGCTGATCCCGGTCTCGATGGTCTGGCTGATGCTGGTGGCCGCGGTGCGCGCGATGCGCAACGAGAACTGGGACTTCGGGAAGATCGTGCTCTACGTCGGCGGCGTGGTCGTCGCGCTGCTGCTGATCTCGCTCGTCGTCGACGTGCTGCGCGACCGCGGCGACCGCGACGGGAAGGCCGCGGAGGGCGGCGGCGCGCTCGCCCCGCCGGACCGCTTCGACCCGATGGCCGGCGGCTTCCCCGTACCGCCGCTGCCCGGTCAGCAGGCGCAGCCGGTGCCGCGGCGGCGCAGCCGCACGCAGGCCCAACTCGTCGGCGCAGGCGGTCCCGAGGCCGACGGCGCCGAGCACACCGAGAACACGGAGGACGGCGATGCCTGAGTTCCTGGACCCGGTCGCGGGCTTCGGCGTGACCTTCAAGGCCATGTTCAAGAAGCGGCTGACCGAGCAGTACCCCGAGTACAAGAAGCCCACCGCGCCGCGGTTCCACGGCCGCCACCAGCTCAACCGGCACCCGGACGGGCTGGAGAAGTGCGTCGGCTGCGAGCTGTGCGCGTGGGCCTGCCCGGCCGACGCGATCTACGTGGAGGGCGCCGACAACACCGACGAGGAGCGCTACTCCCCGGGCGAGCGCTACGGCCGCGTCTACCAGATCAACTACGCCCGCTGCATCCTGTGCGGGCTGTGCATCGAGGCGTGCCCCACCCGGGCGCTGACGATGACCAACGAGTACGAACTCGCCGACCGGACCCGCGAGTCGCTGATCTACACCAAGGAGCAGCTGCTGGCCGGCCTGGAGGAGGGCATGGTCGACTCACCGCACGCGATGTACCCCGGCACCGACGAGGGCGACTACTACCGCGGCGCGGTCACCGAGGCCGCGCCCGGCACCGTACGGCAGGTCGCGGTCTCCAAGGGCGAGACGCCCCAGGACGCCGAGGGGCAGGACGGTGCCCAGGTCACCGTGCCCGGCGGCAGCGCCCCGGCAGGCTCGGGGGAGGAGGCATGAGCGCTCCGCTGATGCTCGCCGCCGCGAGCTCGCAGACCTCCACGGGCGAGGCGGTGCAGTTCTGGATCCTCGCCGTGGTCGCCGTGGCCGGCGCGCTGGGCACCGTGCTGATGAAGAAGTCCGTGCACAGCGCGCTGTCGCTGGCCGGCACGATGATCGTCCTCGCGGTGTTCTACCTCGCCGAGGGCGCCTACTTCCTCGGCATCGTGCAGATCGTCGTCTACACCGGCGCGATCATGATGCTCTTCCTCTTCGTGGTCATGCTGGTGGGCATCACCGCGGCGGACTCCCTGAAGGAGACCCTCAAGGGGCAGCGCTGGCTGGCCGCCCTGTGCGGGATCGGCTTCGGCATCCTGCTCATCGCGGGCATCGCCAATGCCTCGCTGGACACCTTCATCGGCACCGGGTCGGCGAACAAGGCCGACGGCGGCAACGTGCAGGGCCTGGCGCACCTGGTGTTCACCAAGTACGTATGGGCCTTCGAGATCACCGGCGCCCTGCTGATCACCGCGGCGATCGGCGCCATGGTGCTCACCCATCGCGAGCGCACCGAGGAGCGGCGCACCCAGCGCGAGCTGTCCGAGGCGCGCATCCGCGAGGGCAAGCAGGTCACCCCGCTGCCGGCGCCGGGCACCTACGCCCGGCACAACGCGGCCGACGTGCCCGCGCTGCTGCCGGACGGCTCGATCTCCGAGCTGTCGGTCAGCTCCACCCTGCGCGAGCGCGGCCAGGTCCGCGATGTCTCGCGGGACGCCATGCAGCGGCTGGCCGCGCTGGACCGGGCGTCCGGCGAGTGGCTGGGGCGGCGGATGCCGGCCCTGGAGCGCAACGGCGCCAACGGCAACGGCAACGGGACCAGCAACGGGAACGGGGTCAACGGCGGCAACGGCAACGGGGTCAACGGCGCCAACGGCAACGGCGCCGCCCAGGTCAACGGCAACAACGGCAACGGCCGCAACGGCAGCGGTTCCGCCGAGGAGGGCGCCCAGTGAATCCGGCCAACTACCTGTACCTGGCGGCTCTGCTGTTCACGATCGGCGCCGCCGGCGTGCTGATCCGGCGCAACGCGATCGTCGTCTTCATGTGCGTCGAGCTGATGCTGAACGCCTGCAACCTGGCCTTCGTCACCTTCTCCCGGCTGCACGGCAACCTCGACGGGCAGGTCATCGCCTTCTTCACGATGGTCGTCGCCGCCGCCGAGGTCGTGGTGGGGCTGGCGATCATCGTGTCGATCTACCGTTCCCGCCACTCGGCCTCGGTCGACGACGCGAACCTGATGAAGCTGTAGAGGGGCTGCGAGACGTGGATACCCTGATCGGACTGCTCGTCGCCGCCCCGTTGCTGGGCGCGGGCATCCTGCTCACGGGCGGGCGGCGGCTGGACCGCGCCGGCCACCTGCTGGGCACGCTGCTTGCGCTCACCTCCTTCGTCCTGGCCGCGGTGCTCTTCGCCGACATGCTCGGCAAGGACACCGGCCGGCGCACCTTGACCTCGCACCTGTTCACCTGGGTGCCGGTCGACGGCTTCCAGGCCCAGGTCGGCTTCCAGCTCGACCAGTTGTCGATGACCTTCGTGCTGCTGATCACCGGTGTGGGCACGCTGATCCACATCTACTCGATCGGCTACATGGAGCACGACGAGCGGCGCCGCCGCTTCTTCGGCTACCTCAACCTGTTCCTGGCGGCCATGCTCCTGCTGGTGCTGGCCGACAACTACTTCCTGCTGTACGCCGGCTGGGAGGGCGTGGGCCTGGCCTCCTACCTGCTGATCGGCTTCTGGCAGCACAAGCCGAGCGCGGCCACCGCGGCGAAGAAGGCGTTCCTGGTCAACCGGGTCGGCGACATCGGCCTGTCGGTGGCGATCATGCTGCTCTTCACCACCTTCGGCTCCTTCGCCTTCTCCGACGTCTTCCCCAAGGTGGGCCAGGCGTCCGCCACCCAGCACGCGACCGTCACCGGCATCGGCTTCATGCTGCTGCTGGCCGCCTGCGGCAAGTCGGCCCAGGTGCCGCTGCAGAGCTGGCTCGGCGACGCGATGGAGGGCCCGACCCCGGTCTCGGCCCTCATCCACGCCGCCACCATGGTGACCGCGGGCGTCTACCTCATCACCCGCTCCGGGGCGATCTTCAACGCGGCCCCGGACGCGCAGACCGCGGTGGTCACCGTCGGCGCGGTCACGCTGATCTTCGGTGCGATCGTCGGTTGCGCGAAGGACGACATCAAGAAGGCGCTGGCCGGCTCCACGATGTCGCAGATCGGCTACATGATCATGGCGGCCGGGCTCGGCCCGATCGGCTACGTCTTCGCGATCATGCACCTGGTCACGCACGGCTTCTTCAAGGCCGGGCTGTTCCTGGGCGCCGGCTCGGTGATGCACGGCATGAACGACGAGGTCGACATGCGCAAGTTCGGTGGCCTGCGGAAGTACATGCCCATCACCTTCGTCACCTTCGGCCTGGGCTACCTGGCGATCATCGGCTTCCCGGGGCTGTCCGGCTTCTTCTCCAAGGACAAGATCATCGAGGCCGCCTTCGCCAAGGGCGGCACCGAGGGCTGGATCCTGGGCACCTGCGCGCTGATCGGCGCCGCGATCACAGCGTTCTACATGACCCGCGTGATGCTGATGACCTTCTTCGGCGAGGAGCGCTGGAAGGACGGCCGCACGGCCACCGCGTCCCCGGACGAGCCGTCGGCCGAGCCGGCCGCCGCGCACAGCGCGCACGGCGCCCCGCACCCGCACGAGTCGCCGTCCTCCATGACGATCCCGATGATCATCCTGGCCTTCGGCTCGGTCTTCGCCGGCGGGCTGTTCAGCATCAACTCCGCCTTCGTGAAGTGGCTGGAGCCGGTCACCGGGCACAGCGAGGGCGACTCGCCGGTGAGCACCGGCACGGTGACCGCCGGCACCATGGTCGTCCTCGTGCTCGGCGTGCTCGTCGCCTGGCTGATGTACGGGCGGCGGCCGGTGCCCGCGGTGGCGCCCAAGGGCAGCCTGCTCACCCGGGCCGCCCGCCGCGACCTGCTCCAGGACGACTTCAACCACGTCGTGCTGGTCCGCGGCGGCGAGCACCTCACCCGCTCGCTGGTCTACCTCGACCACTCCCTGGTCGACGGCGTCGTCAACGGCACGGCCGCCTCCGTCGGCGGCCTGTCCGGACGGCTCCGCCGGCTGCAGAACGGCTACGTCAGGTCGTACGCCGTCTCGATGCTCGGCGGTACCGCGGTGGTGGTCGCCGCGACCCTTCTGATGAGGGCGGTCTGAACATGTCTTTCCCCATCCTTACGGTGACCGCCGCCGTGCCGGCCGTGGGCGCGGTGGTGACCGCGGCGGTGCCCGCGGCCCGCCGGTCGGCCGCGCGCCTGACAGCGCTCGCCTTCTCGGTGGCCACCTTGGTGCTCGCCCTGGTCACCATGGCGCGCTTCGACACCGGCGGCGCCCGCTACCAGTTCACCGAGACGCACACCTGGGTGAAGAACTTCGGCCTCCACTACGACCTCGGGGTGGACGGCATCGGGGTGGTGATGGTGGCGCTCACCGCGCTGCTCATCCCGTTCGTCATGCTCGCCGGCTGGCACGACGCCGACCCGCTGGAAGACGTGAACCCCAACCGGCGCTGGCGGCCCACCCAGGGCTTCTTCGCGCTGATCCTGCTGGTCGAGGCGATGGTGGTGCTCTCTTTCGAGGCCACCGACGTCTTCCTCTTCTACATCTTCTTCGAAGCCATGCTGATCCCGATGTACTTCCTCATCGGCGGCTTCGGAGACCGGGCGCACCCCGGCGGCGAGGAGGAGGCGGCCCGCCAGCGGTCGTACGCGGCCGTGAAGTTCCTGCTCTACAACCTCGCCGGCGGCCTGATCATGCTCGCCGCGGTCATCGCCCTGTACGCGGCCACCGCCAAGCAGCTGGGCACCGGCACCTTCTCGCTGCAGGAGATCCTCGACGCCCGCGCCGCCGGGCGACTGCACCTGGTGACCTCCACCGAGCGGTGGATCTTCCTCGGCTTCTTCTTCGCCTTCGCGGTCAAGGCACCGCTGTGGCCGCTGCACACCTGGCTGCCCAACGCGATGGGCGAGTCCACCGCGCCGGTGGCGGTGCTGATCACCGCGGTCGTCGACAAGGTCGGCACCTTCGCGATGCTGCGCTTCTGCCTCCAGCTCTTCCCCGAGGCGTCCAAGTGGGCCACTCCGGTGATCCTGGTGCTCGCGGTGATCAGCATCATCTACGGCGCCCTGCTCGCGGTGGGCCAGCGCGACATCAAGCGGCTGATCGCGTACGCGTCCGTCTCCCACTTCGGCTTCATCATCCTGGGCATCTTCGCGATGACCAGCCAGGGCCAGTCCGGCGCGACGCTCTACATGGTCAACCACGGCATCTCGACGGCCGCCCTGATGCTGGTGGCCGGCTTCCTGATCAGCCGCCGCGGCTCGCGGCTCATCGCCGACTTCGGCGGGGTGCAGAAGGTGGCCCCGGTGCTCGCCGGCACCTTCCTCGTCGGCGGCCTGGCCACTTTGTCGCTGCCCGGACTCGCGCCCTTCGTCAGCGAGTTCCTGGTGCTGGTCGGCACCTTCAGCCGCTACCCGGTGCTCGGCATCATCGCCACCTTGGGCATCGTGCTGGCCGCCCTGTACGTGCTGGTGCTCTACCAGCGCACGATGACCGGCCCGGTGAAGGCCGGTGTCGAGGGGCTGTCGGACCTGAAGGCGCGTGAACTCCTCGTCGTCGCACCGCTGATCGCGCTGCTGCTCTTCCTCGGCGTGTACCCCAAGCCGGTGACGGACATCGTCAACCCGTCGGTCGGACACACGCTCTCCGACGTGCACAAGACCGACCCCAAGCCCGCGCTGGAGGCGAAGAAGTGAGCGCCGCACTGCACTCGGGACCCGTTGTCCACAGCCTGTGGACAACCGCCGCGTCCTCGACGGACCGGTTCCCCACCCCGCACATCGAGTACGCGCAGCTCTCGCCGGTGCTGATCATCTTCGGCGTGGCGATGCTCGGCATCCTCGTCGAGGCGTTCACGCCCCGGCGGCACCGCTACACCGCGCAGGTGGTGCTCGCCGTGGTCGGCCTGGCCGCCGCGTTCGCCGCCGTGGTCGCCCTGGCCGAGAAGGGGTACGGCACCACCAAGGCGCACATCGCCGCCATGGGCGCGGTCGCCGTGGACGGTCCGGCGCTCTTCCTGCAGGGCACCATCCTGCTGGTCGGCCTGGTCGCGGTGTTCACCTTCGCCGAGCGGCGGCTGGACCCCAAGGCGCACGGGCGGCACGTGGACTCCTTCGCCGCCCAGGGCTCCGCGGTGCCCGGCGGCGAGCAGGAGAAGGCCGCGGTGCGGGCCGGGTTCACCACCACCGAGGTCTTCCCGCTGCTGCTCTTCGCGGTCGGCGGCATGCTGGTCTTCCCCGCGGCCAACGACCTGCTGACGCTCTTCGTCGCCCTCGAGGTCTTCTCGCTGCCGCTGTACATCCTGTGCGCGCTGGCCCGCCGCAACCGGCTGATGTCCCAGGAGTCGGCGGTCAAGTACTTCCTGCTGGGCGCCTTCTCCTCGGCCTTCCTGCTCTTCGGGATCGCCCTGCTCTACGGCTACTCCGGCACCGTCACGTACTCCGGCATCTCCGCGGTGATCGACGGCACCGCCCCCACCAACCCCGCGCTGGACAACACCACGGGCAACGACGCCCTGCTGCTGATCGGCCTGGCCATGGTGGCGGTCGGCCTGCTCTTCAAGGTCGGCGCCGTGCCGTTCCACATGTGGACCCCCGACGTCTACCAGGGCGCGCCCACCCCCGTCACCGGCTTCATGGCCGCCGCCACCAAGGTCGCCGCCTTCGGCGCCCTGCTGCGGCTGCTCTACGTGGTGCTGCCGGGGATGCGCTGGGACTGGCGGCCCGTCATGTGGGGCGTGGCGATCGCCACGATGCTGGTCGGCGCGGTCATCGCGGTCACCCAGACCGACGTGAAGCGGCTGCTGGCCTACTCCTCGGTGGCGCACGCCGGCTTCATCCTCGCCGGTGTGATCGCGGTCGACAAGGACGGCGTCTCCTCGGTGCTGTTCTACCTGGCCGCCTACTCCTTCGTGACGCTGGGCGCCTTCGCCGTCGTCACCCTGGTGCGCGACGCCGGCGGCGAGGCCACCCACCTGTCCCGCTGGGCGGGCCTGGGCCGGCGCTCCCCGCTGGTCGCGGCGGTCTTCGGGGTCTTCCTGCTCGCTTTCGCCGGTATCCCGCTGACCTCCGGCTTCGCGGGGAAGTTCGCCGTCTTCAAGGCGGCCGCGCAGGGCGGGGCGATGCCGCTGGTGATCATCGGCGTGATCTCCTCGGCAGTGGCGGCCTTCTTCTACATCCGGGTGATCGTGCTGATGTTCTTCAGCGAGCCCAAGCCCGACGGCCCCTCGGTCGCCGTGCCCTCCCCGCTGACCTCGATGGCCATCGCCCTCGGCGTGGTCGTCACCCTGGTCATGGGCCTGGCCCCGCAGTACTTCCTCGACCTGGCCGACAAGGCGAGCGTCTTCGTCCGCTAGCGGCTTCGCGCACACCGGTGGCGCGGCGGCCTTCACGGGAAGGCGGCCGCGCCACCGGCCGTTGTCAGGCGGTGGCGGCCAGGGCGGTGAGGCACAGGGCCAGACCCGGCGCCAGGCAGGCCATGCCCCGGCGCAGGCAGCGGTACTTGGCCGACAGGATCGTGCTCGTGTCCACGAACTGCGTGGTCAGCCAGGCCACCTTGTCGCGGCCCGCCTCGCGGAGGGCCGCGCGCAGGGCCTGCGGGCCGTCGAGGGCGCGGGCGTCGGCGAAGTAGGTGAGGGCCGGTCCGGCGCGGGCGGTGCCGGTGCGCGGGAGGATCGCCCACACCAGCAGGCCGGAGCCGGCCAGCCACAGGGCCCCGCCGGCCACCAGCACCACCAGCCACGCGCCCCGCGCCTGCCCGGGCGCCCACCGCCCGCCGAAGAGCAGCGCCGGCACCGCCAGGGCGCCGGACAGCAGCACCGACGCCTTGGTGTCGGCCCGCGCCAGCTCCTCGCGGGCCGTGCCCAGCAGCCGCTCCGCGACGTACACCAGGGCCTCGCCGTCCGGCTCCGGCGGCAGAGCGCCGGCCCCCGCGGCGGCCGCGGCACCCTCGGCGCCCTCAGGCGCCCGGCTCATCGTCCGGCTCCTTCTGCCCCGCCCCGCCGTTCGGCCAGGTGACGGCGGGCGGGTGCGGCGGCAGCGGCGGGGCGTCGGCCGCGGGCGGAATCGGCGGCGCCGTGTCCGCGGGGCCCGCCGAGGGCGGCGGCACCAGCCCCGTCGCGGGCTGCGGGAGGCCGTTGTCGAAGATGTCCGCGCTCACCGAGCGGGCGTAGTCCAGCATCTGCCGTACCGGGCCGTCGATCTGGTGGCGCTGCACCACGCCCTTGTCGATCAGCCGGGACAGGTAGTCCAGCGCGTCCCTGCGCTGCTCGCGCGCCTGGGCCTGGAGGGTGCCGAGGATCTCCCCGGCGCGGGCCGGGTCCTGGGCGAGCAGCACCGCGTACTGCTCGGCCTCCCCGGCCTCGATGAGCCGGCGCGCGTCGGCCAGGTTGGCCTGCACCCGCTCGGCCGCGGCCCGGTCCACCGCCGACTGCACGGTCGCCTCGTGCCGGACCTTGACCAGCTCCTGGTTGTGGTCGGCGGCCGCCCGGCCGAGGTCGATCCGCACGAACACCTGCGTCACCAGGCCGATGTCGGAGCCGAAGCCCGACCAGTGCCCGGCCGCCAGCTCCGTCTGGATCGCCTCGTCCGCGGCCTGCGCCCCCTCCAGGCCGTGCCGGCGGGTGATGGAGCGCAGCCGGGCCAGCAGCGGCGGCCGCAGCATCTTCTCCACATCCACCACCCGCTTCTCGGCCACCAGGTGGAAGTCCGCCACCTCCCAGTTGACGTCCACCGCGCAGATGAAGTCGGCCTGGTCGCCGCGGGTGGGCAGGTTCATCTCGAAGGAGACCTGGTGCCGGCCGCGGGCGATCAGGCACACCGAGGTGGGCCGGCCCATCAGCGGCTTGTCGTGGTGCTGCGCCCCGCGCACGGTGATCACGCTGTGCCCGCCGTTGCGGTAGAAGACCACGGAGGCGACCTGCGCGCCGTGGTGCTTGTACCCGCCCTGCGGCGCGAACTCCTGCAGGAAGGGGCCCTTCAGCTGCAGCGGCAGCTCGAACTGCTGCTGCCTGAGCTGCTGGGCGTAGAGCTGCGGCTGCGGCGGCCGCCAGGGGCCTTGCTGCTGCTGCCATCCGTTGTTCGTCATCGCGTCCCCACCTTCTCCACCGCCTGCCGCAGGCGGTGGGTCTGCTCCTGTCCGAGCGGATCGTCCGGATCCTCGGACAGCTCGTCGATCAGCGACAGCAGCCGCTGCCGGTCGTCCTCCTTGAACACCAGCAGCGGCAGGAAGCCGGCGAGGGCCTCCTCCCAGGCCGTGCCCCGGCAGCCGCGCAGCCAGGCCGCCACGGCCGCCAGCGCCGGCTCGTAGGACCTGCTGGTGTTGAGCGCGGTCCACAGCAGGCCCGCGATCCCGGGGGCGTGCTCGGGCCAGGCCGTGCACAGCGCCAGCGCCAGCGGCCACTTGGCCATGCCCTGCAGCTGCGGCGCCGGGTTCCACAGCTCCTCGGTGCGGAACTCGGCGAGCAGCACCGTGCCGACCAGGCCGAGGTCCTGGTGCTCGCGCCGGGTGTCGGCCAGCCAGCCGCGCACCCGCGCCAGCGCCTCACCGGGCGGGGCGGAACCGGCCAGGTGCACCGCGCTCTCGGCCGCGACCGCCCGCAGCCGCCCCTCCTCCCAGGTGCCGATCGCGCCGAGCCGGCCCAGCGCCTCGCCGAGGGTGGCCGTGGCGGTGCCGCGGGCGAGGACCGCGGCGGCCGTCCACCGCAGGTTGCCGTCCGGGCTGTTCCCCCAGGCCCGCACCAGCGCCCGCAGCGCCGGGCCCACCTGGGGGTCGCCGAGCGCGGACTCCAGGGCGGTCGCCACGAACAGCCCGCGCCGGGCCTGCTCGGCCTCGGCCATGGGCGTGAGCAGCTCGCTGAGCGTGTGCGCGACGTCGTGGCGGCACAGCTCGCCCGAGGCGACGGCGGCCCGGGTCCACACGTCGTCGCGCGGGTCCTGGCACAGCGAGGCGAGCCAGCGCAGCACCGGGCCGCGCATGTTGTGGTGGTGCTCCCACAGATGCGCCAGCAGGGCCGGGGCCAGCCCCTCGCCGCGGAAGCGGACCGTTCGCACGGGGACGTCCTCGCCGGCCACCAGCGGCTGCGGCCGCATCTCGGTCGTGGCGCGGGCCGAGGCGAGCCTGGCCTCCAGCCCGTCGCCGAGCAGCGGCCGCCCCACCACCCGCTCCGGCTCGGCGGTGACGGCCAGCTCCCAGGCCAGCAGCTCCGCCGACTCCGCCACGGTGGTGAAGGAGCCGCGCCCGAAAACGGCGAGCGAGATCCGGTAGGCGGCGTCACGCAGGGCCGGCAGCTCCTCGGCCGCCGGACCGCCGGCGAACCAGCGGCGGACCTGGGCGGCGGGGAAGGAACGGCACTCGGCGGTCAACTGCTCCCGGCCGAGCCGGCCGGTCACGCACCGGGCCAGCAGCGCCGCGTACTGCGCGGCCTCGGCCGGCAGCAGGTCCTCCAGGCCGAGCGCCCCGCGGACATCCGGCTCGTCGGCCAACCGCAACGCGGCACCGCCGAGTTCGGCCTGCTCCGCGCCGAGCTCCGCGGCCAGGTGGCTGTGCAGCACCGCGTCGGCGGGCGCGGCCGCGTGGCCGCGGTGGTAGCGGGTGGGCAGGCCGGCCGGGTCGCCGGGCCCCGGCACCGCGAGCAGGACGGCGTAGCAGCCGCGCTCGGTCAGCAGCCGGCACAGGCGGTCCAGGCGGAGCTCGCTGGGCACCCCCGCGGCCGGTTCGAGGGCGTAACCGTGGCCCTGGGCCAGCGCGTTGTCGTTCTCCAGCGCGGACAGGTCGGTGTCCGGGTCGAGCCGCGAGACGCTGCCGCGCGCGAGGTCGTCCAGCAGCGACAGCGCGGTGAACATCCGGCCGGTGCCGGGCTGCCCGGACAGCACGAGCAGCCCCTCGGCCCGCAACTGCTCCTTCAGCTCCCGGTACTGCGGCGGCTCGGTGAACCGATCGCGCAGCCGCCGCAGTTCGTCCTCCGGCACCGGCCCGGCCAGCAGCCGCTGGGGCCGGCCGAGGTGGAAATTGACCGAGCCGATGTCGCCGGAGATGAACGTGCTGGCGTCGTGCAGGGAGAACGCGGCCCGCGACTCGCGGGCGATGCGCGCCGCCGCGCCCCCCGCGCCGCTGCGGCCCTCCTTGGCGTCGGGGTCCGCGGCCGCGCCGAACAGGCCCTCCTCCGCGGGCTGGGCGGCGCCGTCCCGGTCCTGGTGCCCGGGGCGGTCCGCGGCCTCGGCCGGGGCCCTGTCCTGCGCCGCGCCCTCCGCACCCGCGGCAGGGCCCACCCCCGGGCTCATCCCTGGCCCCCGTGCCGGTTGTCGAAGGTGATGTCGCCGAACTCGCCCTGCAGCACGCTGCCGGAGCCGTGGTGGGTCACGGGTCCGAAGCGGTGCCCGGGCGGTTCGGCCCGCCGCTCCCCGGCGCCTCGCGGCGCCGAGCCCCCGGGCGCCCCCGGGTCCGCGGGCTCGTCCCCTCCTCCGGGGAGCGGCGGGGTCTGGAGTCCCGGCACCATGAACCAGGGCCGCTGCGGCCCCTCCTGGAGCGAGACGTCGTACTGCCGGTAGCGCTCCGGCTCGATCCACCGGCCGCCGTGCCGGACGACGTCCTGGTGGAAGCGGTCGGTGACCGCCACCAGCAGGGGCGCGTCGGGCACGGCGGCCAGCACCGCCTTGGCCTCGGCGCAGTTGCCGATCCGGCAGGCCATGTCCACCGCGGCGCCGGAGAAGCCGTGGGCGTCGGCGCGGACCGGGCCCACCGCGAGCCCGGCCCGCAGCCGCAGCGGCCGCCTCAGCTCGCGGTTGACCGCCCGCAGGTTCTGGTGCAGGTAGGCGATCCACTCGCCGGCGATGCGCTCGGTGCCGCGCGGCTGCACCACGGCGAGCAGGCCGTCCCCGCGGTCCTCCTGGAAGACCCGGGCGTCGGCGAGGCGGGCCTGGGCGAAGGCGTTCTCGGCCACCTCGTAGATACGGGCGCGCATCGCCGGCCGGTCCGGGTCGGGCTGCCCGCTCGACCCTTGCGTGTCCAGGCTGATGATGACCCCGAAGTCCGCCCCGTTGCCTGCCCCGTCCGCTGCCCCCTCCGCTGCCCCGTCCCCTGCCGCACCGAATGCGCCGTGCACGTTCACTGGCCCCGCCCTTTCCGTCGCCGCTCCGCCGGCACCACGACTGTGCGCCCGGCGCGGCGGGCGCGCTGTAGCCGTTTACACACGGGCTCCGAAGCCGTACGGCCCCGCAACGCCCCCGCGACCGCCCCGCCCGCGCCCGGCTCGCCCGCGGCCCCCGCCGCAGCCCTGTCACGCCCTGCCGCCCCCCGCCGCGCCCGGCTCGCCCGCCTCGCCCGCCGCGCCGCCGAGCAGCCGCAGCGGCTCCAGGTCGGCGATGGCGATCGCCCGTGGCGCGGTGGTGACCAGCCCCTCGTCCCGCAGCAGCCGCAGCGCCTTCGCCACGGCCTCGCGGGTGGCGCCGACCGCCGCGGCCAGGTCGCTCTGCGAGAGCGGCAGCCGGATCGCCACCGCGCCGCCCTGGTCGGTGCCCGCCCGCTCGGCCAGCTCCACCAGCCGTCCGGCCAGCCGCTCCAGGACCGTCGCCGAGGCCAGGGCGCTGCGCTCGTCGTCCGCGCTGCGCAGGCGCGCGATCAGCTGGGACATCACCAGCCCGGTGGCGTACGGGCGGGCGGCCAGGAAGCTGCGGAAGCGGTCGCCGGGCACCAGCACGGCCTGCACCGGGCCGAGCGCGGCGACGGTGGCGCTGCGCGCGCGGCCGTCCAAGGCCGCCATCTCGCCGACGAGTTCGCCGGCCTGCCGCAGCGCCAGGATCAGCGTCCCGCGCTCGGTGGAGCGCCGCACGGTGCACCAGCCCCTGGTGATCACCACGATGAAACCGCCGCTGTCGCCCTCGCGGAGCAGCACCTCCTGAGCGGCGTACGTACGCGGGCGGCCGAGCGAGAGAAGGGACTGCCGGTCGGCAGAACTCAGCCTTTCCATGAGGACTTTGCGGTCCCCGAGCAACCCCATAAGGCTCCCCACCCCGGGTCGGAGGAGGGCTCAGCGTATCCCCGGCCCCGGCACCGATTCAGCCGAACTGGCGCACCGGCAAGGGATGGTGATAGTGCGTCAGAGTATGCGTACGGCCGGTGCCCGCGGGCAGCGGGCACCGGCCGGGGGCCCTGGTGCGGCGGTGGTGATCGGACGGTCAGCTTGTCGAGCAGGAGACGGTGGGCCAGGTCCAGGTGCCGTTGGTCTGGAGGGTGACGCCCCAGTTGTTGCCGTTGCCGTTGGGTTTGGCGACCAGGACCTGGGCGCTGGGCCAATTGGCGGAGACGTTCCAGGTGGCGATGATCTTCTCGGGCGAGGGGACGTTCATGGTGACGGTCCAGTTGCTGGAGCCGGTGACGGCGACGTTGAGGTTGTAGCGGTCGCTCCACTGCTCGCCCGCCGACAGGGTCGCCGTGCAGGAGCCGGTGCCCCCGCCGCCGGTGGTCCCACCGGTCGTCCCACCGGTGGTACTGCCACCCGTCGTACCGCCGCCGGTGGTCGTGCCGCCGGTGGGGGCGACGGCGCGGCCGGTCTGCGGGGAGATCATGCCGGCGCACAGGCCCTTGGCGGCGAGCGTCTGGGCGATACGGGGGATGGCGGCCAGCGTGTTCGCCGGCCACTCGTGCATGAGGATCACCTGGCCGTTGGTGAGCTGGGAGTTGGCCTGCACGATGGCATCGGTACTCGCGCCGTTCCAGTCCTGCGAGTCGATGTCCCAGATCACCTCCGTCAGGCCGTACTTGGCCTCCACCGACTTCAGCGTCGCGTTGGTCTCGCCGTAGGGCGGCCGGAAGAGCTTCGGGGTGCCGCCGCCCGCGGCCGAGATGGCCTGCTGGGTGCGGGAGACCTCGGAGTCGATCTGCGCCTGGCTCTCCTGGATCAGGTGCGGGTGGGTGTAGCTGTGGTTGCCCACCCACATCCCGGCGTTGACCTCGGCCTGCACCTGGGCGGGATACGCGGCCGCGTACTGGCCCTCGTTGAACATCGTGGCCCGCAGGCCGTTCTGCCGCAGGGCGTTGAGGATCGCCTGGGTGTGGTCGTTGGACGGGCCGTCGTCGAAGGTGAGTCCGACGTACCCGGAGCATCCGGCGGCCTGCGACGGGGCGGCGGACGAGAGGCCGAAGGCCAGGGCGCTCGTCAGGGCGAGGGCGCCGGCGGCCAGGATGCTGCCCCAGGTGCGGGGCGAGAGGGCGGTGGGGGAACGCATGCGGGTGTCCTCCTTCTGTGGGGGGTCAGCTCGCGCTGCAGAAGACGGTTCGCAGTGTTGGGCCGTACCCGACCGGTGTCAACACTTTCGGCACGGACGGCGAAAGATTCTGGGCTCAAGTGAGCGCGAAACGGGGGTCGTTGGGGCAGCTCGACGACACCTTTGCTGCTCCCTGGCCGCTCCGGAAGACTGTGCGCCGATGGGCGAAGAGTGCACGTGGAGGCTCGTGCGGGACGAAACATTCGAACCACGTCCGGAAGATCCGGTGGGCCGGGGCATGCGGACGGCCGGTGCCCGCGGGAAGCGGGCACCGGCCGTGGGCGGCCGATCGGGGCCTTGCCGGGCCTGGTGGGGCCCTGTTGGGGCCTAGTTGGGGACGGCCAGCAGCAGGGCGAAGCGGGCCGCCTCGTCGGTCCACCAGTGGCGCACGGTGAAGCCGCCCTCCTTCAGTTCCGCCGTCAGGCTCTCCCGGCGGAACTTGCAGGAGATCTCGGTGCGCAGGTCCTCGCCCTCGGCGAGGTCCAGGGTGAGGTCGAGGTCGGGGATCTTCACCGTCTGCGCCGAACGCGCCCGAAGGTGCATCTCCATGCGCTCGAACTCGGCGTTCCAGACGGCGACATGGGCGAAGGCGTCGGGGTCGAAGTCCGCGCCCAGCTCGCGGTTGAGGACGTGCAGCACGTTGCGGTCGAACTCCGCGGTGACGCCGGCCGCGTCGTCGTACGCCCGCACCAGCACCTGCGGGTCCTTGACCAGGTCGGCGCCGAGCAGCAGGACGTCGTCGCCGCTCAGGGTGCGGGCGAGCATGCGGAAGAAGTCCGCGCGCTGCTCGCGGTCGAGGTTGCCGACGGTGCTGCCGAGGAAGGCCAGCAGCCGCGGCCCCGGCTCGTCCGAGAGCGGGATCCCGGACTCGAAGTCGGCGACGGTCGCGGTGACGGTCAGCCCCGGGTAGTCGCGGCAGACGGCCCGCCCCGCCTCCTCCAGCGCGGCCGCGCTCACGTCCAGCGGGGCGTAGCGCTGCAGCGTGCCGCCCGCGGTGAGGGCGTCCAGCAGCAGCCGGGTCTTGCGCGAGGAACCCGAGCCCAGCTCGATCAGGGTGGCCGCGCGGGTCAGCGTGGCGATCTCGGGCGCCCGGCGCACCAGGATCTCGTGCTCGGCGCGCGTCGGGTAGTACTCGGGCAGGGTGGTGATCTGCTCGAACAGGTCGCTGCCGCGCTTGTCGTAGAACCACTTGGGCGGCAGGGTGCGCGGCGCCGTGCCGAGCCCCTGGCGCACGTCGGAGTGGAGGGTGTCGGTGAAGTAGCCCGCCGGCAGGCGGTCGTCGAGGGTGAAGCGGTCGGTGCGGCTCATGAGGGTGTCCTTGCGTTCGGGGCGCAGCGCGAGCACGCGTACGCCGTCCGTGGTGGCCAGCAGCAGCGAGCGGTCGGGTACCTCCTGCCACGGGCCGAGACCGTCCCCGAGTACGTCGTCCGGCTCCGAGGCGACGACCACCGCGCCCGGCCGGAACCGGTACCAGAGGGTGTCGCCCCACGCGGTGGCCGCGATGCAGCGGCCGTCGGTGAGCAGGAAGTTGAGCCGGGCGGTGGGCCGGGCGGCCGCGACCTCGCGGACCACCCCGGCCAGGGCGCTGCCCGGCGCCTCGCCCTGACGCAGCCGCCGGCCCACCGTCGCCCACAGCAGCGCGGAGTCCGAGTGGGCCTCCAGGGCGAGCAGTTCGGCCGGCGTGAGCGTGGTGGGCAGCCGGGTCCAGTCCGCGACGGCCCCGTTGTGGCTGAACAGCCAGCGACCGTCCCGGAAGGGCGCGGCCGCCGACTCGTCCGGCGTGGTCCCCTCCGTCGCGGACCGCACGGCCGCGAGGACGGCGCCGCTGCGGATCGTCCGGGCCAGCTCGCCGAAGTTCTGGTCGGCCCACACGGGCAGCGCCCGGCGGTAGCGGGCGGGCAGCGGGAAGCCGTCGTCGCCGGGCGGTTCGGCGAGGGCGGCGGGGGCGGAGGAGCCGACGAGTCCGGCGGGCGCGTCGGGTCCGGCGGGCCGGGCGGCCGGGCCCGTGGACCCGGCCGCACCGTCCGTACCGCCCCTGCGGCCGCCGCCCGCGGCGCCCGTACCGCCCGCGCCCTCCGCCTGCCGCGGCAGGTGCGGATACGGCTCCGGGTACCAGCCGACGCCGAACCCGTCCGCGTTCACCGTGCCGTGCCGCTGCCGGCGCGGCCGCCACGACTGCTCGTACAGCCCGCCGGGCGGGTCGACGAGCAGCCGGCGCAGCGGCACCGGCGGCCCGAGGTAGGCCAGGTGGCGGCACATCAGGCGGCGCCCCCGGCGTTCCCGGCGCCCTCGGTGTGCTCAGCGCTCCCAGTGTTCTCGGAGGCCGTCACGTCCCGCGCCGTGCGGAACCCCGCGAAGATCTGCCGCCGGATCGGGTAGTCCCAGTTGCGGAAGGTGCCGCGGCAGGCGACCGGGTCCACCCCGAAGGCGCCGCCGCGCAGCACCTTGTAGTCGGGCCCGAAGAAGACGTCGGAGTACTCCTTGTACGGGAAGGCGGCGAACCCCGGGTACGGCGAGAAGTCCGAGGCCGTCCACTCCCACACGTCCCCGATGAGCTGGCGCGCGCCACTGGGCGCCGCCCCGGCGGGATAGCTGCCCGCGGGCGCCGGCTGCAGGTGGCGCTGGCCGAGGTTGGCGTGCTCCGGGCCCGGGTCGGCGTCGCCCCACGGGTAGCGGCGCGAGCGGCCGGTCGCGGGGTCGTGGCGGGCCGCCTTCTCCCACTCGGCCTCGGTCGGCAGCCGCCGGCCCGCCCACCGGGCGTAGGCGTCGGCCTCGTACCAGCACACGTGCAGCACCGGCTCGTCGGCCGGCACCGGCTCCACGGTGCCGAAGCGGCGGCGCACCCAGGCGTCGCCGTCGCGCGACCAGAACAGCGGGGCCTGCAGGCCGGCGTCCTGGACGTGCCGCCAGCCCTCGGGCGTCCACCACTGCGGGTCGCTGTAGCCGCCGGCCGCGATGAACTCCTGGTAGCGGGCGTTGGTCACCGGCACCGTGTCCAGCCAGAAAGGCGCGACCTCCACCTGGTGCGCGGGCAGTTCGTTGTCCAGCGCCCAGGGCTCGCTGCTGGTGCCCATGGTGAACGGTCCGCCGGGCACCAGTACCTCGGCCGGCAGCGAGGCGGCGTCCGCGGGCGCGGGCGGCGGGGCGGGGGCGTGCAGCACCGCGGGGCCGCGGCGCAGCTGGTGGGTGGCGAGCATCGTCTCGTCGTGCTGCGCCTCGTGCTGGGCGAGCATCCCGAAGACGAAGCCGCCCGCCAGCAGCCGCTCGGGGTGGTCGGGCGAGGTGTCGGCGGCGGCCAGCACCTCCAGGGTCTGCGCGCGGACCTCGGCCACGTAGGCGCGGGCCTCGGCGGGGCCGAGCAGCGGCAGCGCGGGCCGGTCCTTGCGCGGGGTCTGGAAGGCGTCGTAGACGCTGTCGAGGTCCGGGCGTATCCCCGGCCGCCCGCCGGCCTCGCGGACCAGCCAGAGCTCCTCCTGGTTGCCGATGTGCGCCAGGTCCCAGACCAGGGGGGACATCAGCGGGGAGTGCTGCGCGACGAGGTCTTCCTCGGTGACGGAGTCGGTGAGCAGGGTGGTGCGGCGGCGGGCCGCCTCCAGGGCGGCGCGGGCGCGGGCCGCGGGGTCTTCCTGACGGCCTGCCGCGGCACCGGCGGCCTCGTTCGGGACACCGGCACCCGTCGCGGGCTCGGTGACGGAGGAGGCGGAGGGGACCAGAGTGACGGCAGGGTCGGGAGTGGTCGGGTTTTCGGCAGTGCCGGGAGTGGTGCGTGGATCGGTCACGAGAAGCCTTCCGCTGGGTCAGGCGCGGCTGAGCGCGTCCAACTGGTCGTTGGCCGGACATCGGCCGCGTTCCGGATAGCGCTCGGTGAAGTCGCCGAGGGCGCGCCGCAGCCGCGGGTCGGCCCCGGCGCGGGCCAGGGCGCTCTCGGCGGCGGCGAAGCAGGCACGGGCCGCCTTGGCGAGGTCCGGGTCGGCGAGGCCGACCCGGGCGGCTCTTCGCCACACGGCGGCCGACGGCAGCGGCTCGCCGTCCGCGACGAGCGGCTCGGTGGCGGCGAAGGCGGCGTCGGCGGCGACCGGGTCGTCCAGCAGGGTCGCCGCCAGCACGGTGGCGGCGATCCAGTCGTCGCCGTCCTGCGCGTCGGTCATCCGCAGCTCCAGCCAGCCGCGCGGGCGGACCGGCGGGAACAGCGTGCTCAGGTGGTAGTCGAGGTCGGCGGCGGTCGGCCGGCGCAGCCCCGGCGCGCCCCGTATCCACTGCCGGAAGGTGAGGCCGGGCGGCGCCGTCCAGTCGCCCGGGGCACCGTCGCGCTCGGCGGCGGTGTCGCGGACGCACAGCACCCGGGCGTCCAGGGCGTAGCGGGCCCAGGCGTCGCGGGGGTCGGGGGCGTACGGCGGGTGGGCGGTGCGGCCCGCGTCCATCAGGGACCAGGTCGCCTGGCGGGTGGACAGCCAGCCGGTGGGCTTTCCGTCCTTGAGGGGCGAGTTGGCGAAGGAGGCGACGATCACGGGGCCGATCCGGTGGGCCAGCGCCCAGCGGGCCCGGTAGCCGGAGACCGCCGCGGAGTCCTCGCCGCCGTCCAGGTTGACCTGAAGGGAGGCGGTGCGCCGCATCATGGTGCGGCCCCAGGGGCCCTCGCGGTCGAAGTAGAGCTCCATCGCGCGGTAGCGCGGATGGTCCAGGACGCGGGGCGGGTCGCGGAAGGAGTCGAGCCCGCTGCCGACGAGGGCGAGGCCCGCCCGGTCGGCGGCCGTCCGCAGGACGGCGAGGTCGGCGGCCATGGCCGCCACGCACGCGGCCAGGGTCGGCGCGGGCGGGGAGCTCAGCTCCACCTGGCCGCCCGGTTCCCGGGTGAGGCGGCTGCCCGAGGGAAAGGCCCCCGGGCCGGAGACCGGCGCGAGTGCCGCGTCGAGCCGGTCGGCTGGTATCAGTGCGCGCGGGTCGGAGCGGTCGTGGACGAGCCACTCCAGTTCGACACCCGTCCGCACGGGAGGACCCGTCTTGAAGCACACGCCGTGCACGTGGGCCTCGGCGTCGTCCTCGGTGAGATCGTCATCGAGTCCGTGCCGGCCGGCCGCTATGCGGGTTGCCACTGGTCCACCTCCTCGTCTCTTCTGTCGGTGGTCACCTCGAAGGGAGGACATGTCACATGGTGCTGTCGAGAGTGTAGTTCGGTGCGATGCGGGATGTTCTTACGTAACAGGGAACGATGGGGAACAGCTGTTCGCACGGCCGGGTGACATCGCGCCGACACCGGGCGGTCGCCCGCCGGTAACGGTCCGAACCTCCGCCCCTTCTTCCCCGCCCGGCCGCTTTCACTCCTTCGAGTGATGCGGCATGCGGGTGGACGGGTGTCCGGCCGGACACGCGAGGTGACCGCTCATGGCCCCGCGCAGGGCCATGCCCCGGCGGTGATCAACAGCTGACCGGCTACCCTGCCGGTAGGGGCAGTTCCCAGGTCCGGTCCGCGCGAGGGCCGCAGAAGGTCCGGGGTCCGGCTCCTTGCCCGCCGAAGCTCGGACCCGCCAGATGCCAGGATCAGCGACAGGAGTACCCCTCGTGACAGTCGTCGGGCCCTTCGGGCTGAGCGTGTGGGACGAGGCCCTCGAGGCCGACGTCAAGGCCGGTCTCCAGGCGGTGGAGGAGGGCCTGCTGGCGGCGACCAAGAGCGACGTCCCCTTCATCACGGACACCGCGAGACATCTGCTGCAGGCCGGCGGCAAGCGGTTCCGGCCGCTGCTGGTGCTGCTCGGCGCGCAGTTCGGCGACCCCCACGCCCCGGGCGTGGTGCCCGCCGCCGTCGTCGTCGAACTCACCCACCTGGCCACCTTGTACCACGACGACGTGATGGACGAGGCCGACGTCCGCCGCGGGGTGCCCAGCGCCAACTCCCGCTGGGGCAACTCGCTGGCCGTCCTCACCGGCGACTTCCTCTTCTCCCGCGCCTCGCACATCCTCGCGGACCTCGGCCCCGAGGCGGTCCGGGTGCAGGCCGAGGCGTTCGAACGCCTGGTCACCGGCCAGATCCTGGAGACCGTCGGCCCGCGCGAGGGCCGCGACCCGCTCGACCACTACCTGGAGGTCATCGCGGGCAAGACCAGCTCGCTGATGGCCGTCTCCAGCCGGTTCGGCGCGATGATGTCGGGCGCCGGCGAGGCGGCCGTGCACGTCCTCGCCCAGTACGGCGAGCGGATCGGCGCGGCCTTCCAGCTCGCCGACGACGTGCTCGACATCGCCAGCGACAGCCACGAGTCCGGCAAGACCCCCGGCACCGACCTGCGCGAGGGCATCCCCACGCTGCCGGTGCTGCACGTCAGACGCCGGTACGCCCAGGCCCGCGGCAACGTCTCGGCCGAGGACGAGCGGCTCAACCAGCTGCTCGACGGCGACCTCACCGACGACGACCTGCACGCCGAGGCACTGAAGCTGCTGCGCGGCCACCCGGCGCTGGAGCAGGCCCGCCGCGACACCATCCGCTACGCCGACGAGGCCCGCGCCGCGCTGGCGCCGCTGCCCGACATCCCGGCGAAGGCGGCGCTGGCCGCGATGTGCGACTCCGTGGTGCACCGGGCCGGCTGAGGGGCGTCCCGTACGACGGGGGGCGTGCACGGAGGCGGCATGTCATACCCGGGTCGTACGGCGGTTCCAGACCGGCGGCTGATGTGCGGGGCCGTCCGGTTTGGTGCCATGGGTAGAGCCACTTTCACGGCGGACTGGGCGACAATGGCCCGGGGAGTGGGCGAGTGCGAGTTCAACCGCCGCTGACGACGGAGGTACAGACGCAATGGCACTGATCCAACCGGCCCGGCCGGAGCCGGAGCAGCCGGACGAGCCGGGCGGCCGCGGCCGCAAGCTGGCCCGCTACGGCGTGCCCGTCGCGGTGGCGGGGGTGGCCGCCGCGACCATCGGCCTCGTGCCGGCCCTGGCCGACGCGGGCGACCCCTCGCTGCCCTCGGTCACCGCCGAGCAGCTGCTCACCAAGATCGCCGCCTCGCAGACCCGCACGGTCGACGGCACGGTGAAGGTCACCACCGACCTCGGCCTGCCCGACCTGTCGGGCGGCAGTGCCCTGCTCGGCGGACTGGGCACCCCGGGTTCCGGCGGCTCCGGCGACTCGCCGGCGGCCCCGCAGAGCCAGCTCACCCAGTTGCTCACCGGCAGCCACCAGCTCCATGTGGCGGCCGACGGCCCCGACCGCCAGAAGATCTCGATCATCGAGCCCGCCGCCGAGTACAGCCTGATCCGCAACGGCACGCAGCTGTGGGCGTACGACAGCGGCTCCGACCAGGCGTACCACGCGACGCTCCCGGCGCCGTCCCAGCAGCACGAGGGACTCGGCGGGGCGGCGGACGGGGTGCCGACCACTCCGCAGGCCGCCGCCGAGCAGGTCCTCAAGGCCGCCGACGGCACCTCGCGGATCACCGTGGACGGCACCGCCCGGGTGGCCGGCCGCAGCGCCTACGAGCTGGTGGTCACCCCCGAGCACGCCACCGACACGACGGTCGGCGCCATCCGGATAGCGGTGGACTCCGCGACGGGTGTGCCGCTGAAGTTCACGCTCACCCCGAAGGGCGGCGGCAAGGCGGTCTTCGACATCGGCTTCACCCGGGTCGACTTCGGCACGCCGGCCGCGGGCACCTTCACCTTCACCCCGCCCAAGGGCGTGAAGGTCACCGAGGGTTCCACTCCTTCCCGTGCCGCGTCGCCCGCGCCGCAGGGTGCCGCGCCCACCGTGCTCGGCAAGGGCTGGGACACCATCGCGGTGATCGACACCAGCGCGCTGAACAAGGGCGCGGGCAAGGGTGCGGACGGCGGCTTCGCGGGATTCGGCGCCCAGGGCAAGGACAAGCCCGCCCGGGGCTCGGGCGACTCCGGCTCCGGTGACGTGTCCGCGCTGCTCAACGGGTTCGGCAGCAAGGTCAGCGGCTCCTTCGGCACCGGCACGGCCGTCCACACCCGCCTGGTCAACGCGCTGCTCACGGACAAGGGCACCTTGTACGTCGGCGCGGTCACCCAGTCCGCGCTGGTCCAGGCGGCCGACGCGGCGAAGTAGCCGAGCAGGGGAGAGGGCAGGAGCACAGCAGCGATGGCACAGCCGCAGGCCGCGGCGCCGGGCGAGTCGGCGACCACGGTGGGAGCACCCAGGACGGCGGCGGAAGCACGCGCGGCGGTGACCGAGGCCGCCGAACAGGGCGGGGTCGCCGGGGACACCGGGGACGTGGTCATCGAGACCCGCCGGCTCGCCAAGCAGTACCGCGGCACCCTCGCCGTGGACGGGCTGGACCTGCGGGTGCCGCGCGGCAGCGTCTTCGGCTTCCTCGGGCCCAACGGCTCGGGGAAGACCACCACCATCCGGATGCTGATGGGCCTGATCCAGCCGACCTCGGGCAGCGCCCGGGTGCTCGGCCGGCCCATGCCCAACGCGGCCCGTAGCGTGCTGCCGCGGGTCGGCGCCCTGATCGAGGGCCCCGCGCTGTACGGCTTCCTGTCCGGCCGGCACAACCTCCTGCGGTTCGACGCGGCCGACCCCACCGCCGACCCGCGGACCCGCAAGGCCCGGGTGGGCGCCGCGCTGGAGCGGGTGGGCCTTGCGGCGGCGGCCGACAAGAAGGCCCGGGCGTACTCGCTCGGCATGAAGCAGCGGCTCGGCCTGGCCGCCGCGCTGCTCCAGCCGCGCGAGCTGCTGGTGCTGGACGAGCCGACGAACGGCCTCGACCCGCAGGGCATGCGCGAGATTCGCGCGCTGGTACGGGAGTTGGCCGCGGACGGCACGACGGTGTTCCTGTCCTCGCATCTGCTGGACGAGATCGAGCAGGTGTGCACGCACGCCGCCGTGATGGCCCGCGGCCGGCTCATCGCCCAGGGCACGGTCGCCGAGCTGTCGGCGGGCAGCAGGGGCCGGCTCGGGGTCACCACACCCGATGTCGCCGAGGCCGCCCGGCTGCTGGCCGCGCGGGGACTCACCGGGCTGGTCACCGAGGAGCAGAAGGTCATCGGTGAACTCCCCGCGGAGCCGCCGGACCTGGCCGAGCTCAACGCCGAACTCGTGGGCGCGGGCGTCCGGGTGCGCGGCTTCGGACTGGAACGCACCTCGCTGGAGGACACGTTCGTCGCCCTGACCGGGGAGGGTTTCGATGTCGCGGGCTGAGACGCCGGCGGAGGCGTCGGCTGAGATGCCGGCGTCGTCGTCGGCTGCCGGGCAGGGCGAGGAGGCGGCTCAGGGGGTGGCGACCGGGCAGGCTGGGGAATCGGCTGCGGCTGCGGGGGAGTCTGCCGCAGTTGCCCCTTCGGGTTCTGCTCATCCTTCGGCGGCCGCGGCCTCCGGGGCGCACGCTGCCCCCGCCCCTGTCCCTGCCGCCGGTGCCGTGGGGGAGGGGCGGCGGGTGCGGGTGTGGTGGTCGTTGGGGCTGCTGCGCTCGGAGCTGGTCACCGTCTTCCGGCGGTGGCGCACCCTCGCGCTGTTCGGGGTGCTGGCCGGGGTGCCGCTGCTGGTCGGGATCGCGGTGCGGATCGAGACGCGGAACGGCGGCACGGTCGGCGGCGGCCCGCGCGGGGACAACGGCCCGGCGTTCCTGGAGCAGGTGAGCAACAACGGCCTGTTCCTGACCTTCGCCTCGCTCGCGGCCACCCTGCCGTTCTTCCTGCCGATGGCGATCGGGGTGGTGGCCGGGGACTCGGTGGCCGGCGAGGCGGGCGGCGGCACCCTGCGGTACCTGCTGGTGGCCCCGGCCGGCCGCACCCGGCTGCTCGTGGTCAAGTACGCCTCGGTGCTGGCCTTCTGCGTGGTCGCCACCCTCGTGGTGGCGCTCTCCGGGCTGATCGTCGGGTTCGCGCTCTTCCCGGTCGGCGAGGTGACGACACTGTCGGGCACCACCATCCCGCTCTCCGCGGGGATGCTGCGGGCGTTGCTGATCGCGCTGCTGGTGGCCGGCTCGCTGGTGGGCATCGCGGCCCTGGGGCTGTTCGTCTCCACCGTGACGGACAGCGGGATCGCCGCCATGGCGACGACGGTGGGGCTGCTGATCACGGTGCAGATCGTGGACACCATCCCGCAGCTGCACGTGGTGCAGCCGTACCTCTTCCCGCACTACTGGCTGAGCTTCGCCGACATCCTGCGCGACCCCGTCCAGTGGACCGGCATCGCCAAGAACCTCGGCCTGCAGGCGCTGTACGCGGCCGTGTTCGGCTCCGCCGCCTGGGCCCGCTTCACCACCCGGGACGTCACCGCCTAGCCGCAGGTGCGGTAGGCGGGCTCAACCCGCCTGGGAGGGGGCGCCGTCCGGGCAGCCGGCGGCGGACCCGCGGGCGCGGGCGGCGGCCGCGGCCAGGGCGGCGCGGCCCTTGCGGGCGGTGCGCAGCGCGTCCCAGGTGAGCACGGCCAGCGCGGCCCACACCAGGAAGAAGCCCGCCCAGCGGTCGGCGGGCATGCTCTCGTGGAAGTGCAGCACCCCGATGAGGAATTGGGAGACGGGGGTGAGGTACTGCATGAGGCCGATTGTGGAGAGCGGCAGGCGGTTGGCGGCCATGCCGAAGAAGATCAGCGGCACCGCCGTCACCAGGCCGCACGCGGCCAGCAGGGCCGCGTGGCCGGGGCCGTGGTGGGTGAAGGTCTCCTTGCCGCGGGCGCCGATCACCACCAGGAAGACCAGCGCGGGCAGGAACTGCACGGACGCCTCGGCGCCCAGCGCCTCCAGGCCGCCGAGCCCGACCTTCTTCTTGATCAGCCCGTAGCCGCCGAAGGAGAAGGCGAGGGTGAGGGCGATCCATGGCAGCCGCCCGTAGCCGAGGGTGAGCACCAGCACCGACAGGCAGCCGATGCCGACCGCGGCCCACTGCACCGGCCGCAGCCGCTCGTGCAGCACCAGGACGCCGAGTGCGATGGTGACCAGCGGGTTGACGAAGTAGCCGAGCGCGGACTCCACGACATGGCCGGAGTTGACCGCCCAGATGTAGACGCCCCAGTTGACGGTGACCGCGGTGGCGGCGCCGGCCACCAGTACCATCCGCCGGGGCTGCCGGACGAGTTCGGCGAGCCTGGCCCAGCGCCGTACCGTCAGGAGCGCCACCAGGGCCACCCCGAGGGACCACACCATCCGGTGCGCCAGGATCTCCATCGCCCCGGCGGGCTCCAGCAGCGGCCAGTACAGCGGGAAGAGCCCCCACAGCCCGTAGGCGACGAACCCGTACCCCAGTCCCGCCCGCCGCTCGCCCATCCGCTCCGCCCTTCCCCGACCCGCGCCCGTACCGCCCCGCCACAGCGCACGCTAGCGGCCCGGCGGCCGCCCTGTCATGGGTGTTTCGGCGGACGCTCCTGACCGGCCCCGAGGGGGGCGCAGGTGGGTGAGCGGGCCGTCCCCCGGTGGGGGCGGCAGGTGCCCGGGGGTGGAAGGGGCGGCGGGAGCGGCAGGGACAGGAGAATCCAGAGGGTCCCGGGGTCCGGAGGCGGGTCAGCCCTGGAGCGCCTTCACGGCTGCCTTGACCGTCTCCGGCATCGGGGTCGTCGGGCGGCCCAGGAGGCGGGCCAGGTCGCCGGGGGTCTTGGCGAGCAGGCCGCGGGAGATGGCGGCGTCGACGTCGACCAGGATCTCGGCGAAGGCGTCGGGGAGCCCCGCGCCCTTGAGGATGCCCAGGTACTGCTCGGGGCTGACGCTGGTGTAGGCGATCTCCCGCCCGGTCGCCTCGGCGACCGCCGCCGCGTACTCGGCGAAGCTCCACGCGGTGTCGCCGCTCAGCTCGTACGCCCGGTTCTCGTGGCCCTCGCCGGTGAGCACGGCCGCGGCCGCGGCCGCGTAGTCCGCGCGGGCCGCGGAGGCCACCCGGCCCTCGCCCGCGGCGGCCACCACGGCGCCGTGCTCCAGCACGGTGGGCAGGTTCGCGGTGTAGACCTCGGTGTACCAGCCGTTGCGCAGGAAGGTGTAGGGCAGCTTCGAGGCGAGGATCAGCTCCTCGGTGGCCTTGTGCTCGTCCGCGAGCCGGAGGTCGGCGTCCGGGCCGCCCAGGATGCCGGTGTAGGCGAGCAGGCCGACCCCGGCCTTCGTGGCGGCCTCGACCACCGCCGCGTGCTGCGCGACGCGCTGCCCGACCTCGCTGCCGGAGACGAACAGCACCCGGTCGCCCTCGGTGAAGGCGCCCGCGAGTGTCTCGGGCCGGGCGTAGTCGGCGATCCGCAGGTGTACGCCCTTGGCGGCCAGGTGCGCCGCCTTCTCCTCGCTCCGTACGACGGCGGCGATCGTGTCCGGTGCGACCCCCCGCGCCAGCAGGTCGTCGATGACGAGCCCGCCCAGGTGTCCGGTGGCTCCGGTGACGACGATGCCCATGGTGTGCTCCCGCTCGATGGTCGTGGTGCGCGTGGTGCGCCCTGCTGTCCTCACCGTAACGCGGGCACTTTCTCGGAGAAAGTACCCACCTTGGCGTAGGGTACGTACATGAAGGTAAGTGCAACGGTCAAGGGCTGCCCCGAGCGGGCCGTGCTGGAGCACCTGACGAGCACCTGGGGCGTGCTGGTGCTCGGCGAACTCGCCTGCGGCACCCGGCGGTTCAGCGAGCTGCGGCGGGCCATAGACGGCGTCAGCGAGAAGATGCTCACCCAGACGCTGCGGGTCCTGGAGCGCGACGGCTTCGTGCGCCGCGAGGCGTACCCGGTGATCCCCCCGCGTGTCGACTACGCGCTCACCGCACTCGGCACCGAGGCCGCCGCTCGCGTGCGGGCCCTGTCCGACTGGACGGCGGAGCACGTCGTGGAGGTGACCGCGGCCCAGCGGGCGTACGACGAGGCGAGCTGAGCCGGTCCCGACCGGCTGCCGAGCCCGCGCAGACCGCCGGCGCCGGGCCGCTCGGGCCGCAGGAAGCCGAACGCCCCGGGTGCGGCCGCTCGCAAGCGGTGCACCCGGGGCGTGGGCGTGCGTTCCCGTGACGTGGTGGTCAGGCGGTCAGCCCGCCACCGTCCACGTGTCGTTCCCGGCCAGCAGCGCGCCGAGGTCCCCGGCGCCCTGCTGCTGGACGGCCTGGTCGAGCTGGTCGGCCATCTGCGTGTCGTAGACGGGCCGGCTGACGTCCCGCAGCACGCCGATCGGCGTGTGGTGCAGGGTGTCGGCGTCGGCGAGCCGGGTCAGCGCGAAGGCCGTGGTGGGCGAGGCCGCGCGGGCGTCGTGCACCAGCACCTCGTCGGTGCCCTCCACCGTGACGTCGATGACGCGCAGGTCGCCGGTGGCCCGGTCGCGCACCACGCCCTTGGCGCCGAGCCCGTCCTCGGCCGGGGCGCCGAACCGGATCGGGGCGCCGTGCTCGAGCCGGATCACCGCCTCCTGCGCGGACACCTTGTCCTTGAGGGTGTCGAAGGCGCCGTCGTTGAAGATGTTGCAGTTCTGGTAGATCTCCACCAGCGCGGTGCCCTCGTGCTCGGCGGCCGCCCGCAGCACGCTCTGCAGGTGCTTGCGGTCGGAGTCGATGGTGCGGGCCACGAAGGACGCCTCGGCGCCCAGCGCGAGCGACAGCGGGTTGAAGGGGGCGTCCAGCGAGCCCATCGGCGTGGACTTGGTGATCTTGCCGATCTCGCTGGTGGGGCTGTACTGGCCCTTGGTCAGGCCGTAGATCCGGTTGTTGAACAGCAGGATCTTCAGATTGACGTTCCGCCGCAGGGCGTGGATCAGGTGGTTGCCGCCGATCGACAGCGCGTCGCCGTCACCGGTCACCACCCACACGCTCAGATCCCGCCGCGAGGCGGCCAGCCCCGTGGCGATCGCCGGGGCGCGGCCGTGGATGGAGTGCATCCCGTAGGTGTTCATGTAGTACGGGAAGCGCGAGGAGCAGCCGATGCCGGAGACGAAGACGACGTTCTCGCGGGCCAGGCCCAGCTCCGGCATGAAGGACTGCACCGCGGCCAGGATCGCGTAGTCCCCGCAGCCGGGGCACCAGCGCACTTCCTGGTCGGACTTGAAGTCCTTGGCGCTCTGCGGCCCGTCCGCCTTGGGCACCAGCTCCAGCGACCGCGCCGACGACAGCGGCATGACGCCCAGGCCGCCCGCGGCGGGCCCGGTTCCGTTGGTGGTGGTCTCAGACATCGGTGCGCTCCTGCCCCTTGGACCGGCCCTGTTCGCCCAGGGCGTCGAGTTCGCCGGCCGCGTCGAGGTCGCTCACGCCGCCCAGCTCCGCGATGGCCCGGGCCAGCTGCTCGGCCTTGAACGGCAGCCCGGTGACCTGGTTGTAGGAGACGACGTCCACCAGGTACTTCGCCCGCAGCATCTGCGCGAGCTGCCCGAGGTTCATCTCCGGCACCACGACCCGCTCGTAGCCGGAAAGAACCCGGCCGAGGTTGGCCGGGAAGGGGTTCAGGTGCCGCAGGTGCGCCTGCGCCACCTTGCCGCCGGCCCGCCGCAGCCGCCGTACCGCGGCCGTGATCGGCCCGTACGTCGAGCCCCAGCCGAGCACCAGCGTCCGCGTGCCGTCCGGGCCGTCCGGTCCGTCGGGGTCGTCGACCACCACGTCCGGCACCGCGATCCCGTCGACCTTCGCCTGCCGGGTGCGGACCATCAGGTCGTGGTTGGCCGGGTCGTAGGAGATGTTGCCGGTGCCGTCCTGCTTCTCGATGCCGCCGATGCGGTGCTCCAGGCCCGGCGTGCCCGGCACCGCCCAGGGGCGGGCCAGCGTCTCCGGGTCGCGCAGGTAGGGCCAGAACTCCTGCGTGCCGTCGGCCTTCGTGTGGTTGGGCCCGGAGGCGAACCGCACCCGCAGGTCCGGCAGTTCGGACACCTCCGGGATGCGCCAGGGCTCCGAGCCGTTGGCCAGGTAGCCGTCGGAGAGCAGGATCACCGGCGTGCGGTACACGGTGGCGATCCGCGCGGCCTCCAGGGCCGCGTCGAAGCAGTCGGCCGGGGTGGCGGGCGCCACCACCGGCACCGGCGCCTCGCCGTTGCGCCCGTGCATCGCCTGCAGCAGGTCGGCCTGCTCGGTCTTGGTGGGCAGGCCCGTGGACGGGCCGCCGCGCTGGATGTCCACCACCAGCAGCGGCAGCTCGAGGGAGACCGCGAGCCCGATCGTCTCGGACTTCAGCGCCACACCCGGTCCCGACGTCGTGGTCACCGCGAGCGACCCGCCGAAGGCCGCGCCCAGCGCCGCGCCGATCGCCGCGATCTCGTCCTCGGCCTGGAAGGTACGCACCCCGAACCGCTTGTGCCGCGACAGCTCGTGCAGGATGTCGGAGGCGGGCGTGATCGGGTAGGAGCCCAGGAACAGCGGCAGGCCGCTGCGGACCGAGGCCGACACCAGCCCGTAGGCCAGCGCCAGGTTGCCGGAGATGTTGCGGTAGGTGCCCGGCGGGAAGGCGGCGGCCGCGGGCGCGACCTCGTAGGAGACCGCGAAGTCCTCGGTGGTCTCGCCGAAGTTCCAGCCCGCCCGGTAGGCGGTGATGTTCGCCTCGGCGATCTCCGGCTTGCGGGCGAACTTCGTCCGCAGGAACGCCTCGGTGCTCTCGGTGGGCCGGTGGTACATCCACGACAGCAGGCCGAGCGCGAACATGTTCTTCGCCCGCTCGGCGTCCCGGCGGGCCAGCCCGCTGCCCTTGAGCGCCTCCAGGGTCAGCGTCGTCAGCGGCACCTGGTGCACCGAGTAGCCGTCCAGCGAGCCGTCCTCCAGGGGGCTCGCCGGGTAGCCGACCTTCTGCAGGGCCCGCTTGGTGAACTCGTCGGTGTTGACGATCACCTCGGCGCCGCGCGGCAGGTCGGCGATGTTCGCCTTCAGGGCCGCCGGGTTCATCGCCACCAGGACGTCCGGCGCGTCGCCGGGGGTGAGGATGTCGTGGTCGGCGAAGTGCAGCTGGAAGGAGGAGACGCCCGGCAGGGTGCCCGCGGGCGCCCGGATCTCGGCCGGGAAGTTCGGCAGCGTGGACAGGTCGTTGCCGAACGACGCCGTCTCCGAGGTGAAGCGGTCGCCCGTGAGCTGCATCCCGTCACCCGAGTCGCCGGCGAACCGGATGATCACCCGCTCCAGGCGGCGCGTCTCCTTGCCCGGTGCGCGTTGTCCCCCCGCTGTCCCCGGCACCTCCCGGGTGCCCGCGACGGCGGGGTCGTGCTCCTCGTCGATGGGGCTGCTGACCTGGCTGGTCACTGAATCGGACCTCCTCTTGAAGCAGCGCGGCTCACCGGTCATCGTACGTCGGTAAGGGTCCCCTTCCCGGGAGGTCCGGTAAAGAGGGCGGCCGGGCGCCCGGCGGACCAGCCGCCGCACCGGGCGAAGAGCCCCGCCCCGGGCCCGAACCGGCCGCGCCGCCTGGGAAGTTCGTCAGGAGTTGAGGTAGGTGAGCACCGCGAGCACCCGACGGTGATCCCCCTCACTCGGCGCCAGGCCCAGCTTGAGGAAGATGTTGCTGACGTGCTTCTCCACCGCGCCGTCGCTCACCACCAGCTGCTTGGCGACCGCCGAGTTCGTGCGGCCCTCGGCCATCAGGCCCAGCACCTCCCGCTCGCGCGGGGTGAGCCCGGCCAGCACGTCCTGCTTGCGGCTGCGGCCGAGCAGCTGGGCGACCACCTCCGGGTCGAGCGCGGTGCCGCCCTCGGCCACCCGCACCACCGCGTCCACGAACTCGCGGACCTCGGCCACCCGGTCCTTCAGCAGATATCCCACCCCGCGGCTGCTGCCAGCCAGCAGCTCGGTGGCGTACTGCTCCTCCACGTACTGCGAGAGCACCAGCACGCCCACGCCCGGGTGCTCCCGGCGCAGCTGCACCGCGGCCCGCACCCCCTCGTCGGTGTGCGTCGGCGGCATCCGCACATCCGCTACCACCACATCCGGCGGCGCGCCCTCGGCTGCGAGCTCGCGCACCGCCTTGATCAGCCCCTCGGCGTCACCGACGCCTCCCACCACGTCGTGGCCCCGGTCGGTGAGCAGCCGCGTCAGCCCCTCGCGCAGCAGTACCGAATCCTCGGCGATGACGACCCGCACCCTGTCCTCCACGGTCTCGCACGGTCCAGCACGGTCTTCCGGATCCCCCCGCCGGGCACCCGACTCCCCCAGCATCCCAGCATCGGGCGCCCCCGGAGGAATACGGTTTGCGATGGGCAAGGTTGCGCCCGAGACAGATCGGCGGCCGCCGCCGGGCGGCGCCCAGGAGAGGAGAACGTGTGCGCGCGGTCGGTTTCGACGTCATCGGCGGTCCCGAGGTGCTGCGGCCCGTGGAGCTCCCGGTGCCGGTACCCGGCCCCGGCCAGGTGCTGATCCGGGTCGCGTACGCGGGCGTCGGCTACGGCGAGGCGCAGCACCGGCTCGGCGACTTCGGGGCGCCGGCGGGCATCGAGGTGCCGGGCATGGAGGCGTCCGGCGAGGTGGCGGGGCTCGGCCCGGGCGTCACCGGGCTCGCGGTCGGCGAGCCGGTCGCGGCCTTCCTGCCGGACGGCGGCGGATACGCCGAGTACGCGCTCGCCGCCGCGGAGTTCGCCTTCCCGCTGGACGGCATCTCGCTGCGCGACGGCGGCGGTGCGGCCCTGGCGCTGCCCACCGCGTACGGCGTGCTGGCGGGCGCGGCCCGGCTCGCCGCGGGAGACACGGTGCTCATCCACGCCGGGGCCGGCGGTGTCGGCTCGGCCGCCGCGCAGATCGCCCGGGCGCTGGGCGCGGCCGCGGTGTACGGCACGGTGGGCACGCCGGAGAAGGCCGAGTACGCGAAACGTTTCGGCTACGACGGTGTCTTCCTGCGCGACGGCTTCGCCGAGCAGGCGCCCGAGGTCGACGTCGTCCTGGACTCGGTGGGCGGCGCCACCCGCAGCTCCTCGCTCGGCGTGCTCGCCCCCTTCGGCCGCCTCGCGGTGTACGGCGAGACCGCGCGCGAGGCCGACCCGGAGCTGCCCGTGCGGGAGCTGTGGCTGCACAACCGCTCGGTGACCGGGTACAACGCGCTCGATCTCGTCCGGCGCGCCCCCGCCGTGCTGCGCTCGCACGCCCTGTCGGCGCTGTCCCTGCTGGCCTCGGGCGCGATCCGGGTGGACGTCACCGCCGAACTGCCGCTGTCCGGGGCCCGCGAGGCCCACGAGACGATGGCGGCGGGGCGGGGCCGGGGCAAGATCTTGCTGCGGGTGGCGGAGTGAGCGGGCCGGGCGCGGCGGCTGGGGACTGGGGGGCTGGGGGCTCGGGGTGAGCACCGGTCGGTGGGCCGGGCCGGCGGGTCGAGCCGGTGGGCTGGGTGCGCAAGCACCCGGCGGCCCCGTACGGCCGGTACCGCTCGTGGCGGTTCATGACGGCTTGTGCGGCTCATAACGCGAACAGTGCCGACAGGCGCGGCAGGCGGCGGGCCATCTCGGCCGGGTCGTCGACGTCGAAGCGCTCGCCCGCGGGCGGGCCCGGGCGCTGCGGCTCCGGATGCCGGCGGTCCCAGGCGGCGTGGAAGGCGGCGGTGTCGCCGTGCGAGAGCAGGTACGCCGCCGCGGCGCAGTAGCCGGCCTCCGCGCTGAAGACCGCGTAGTCGTCCCCGGTGGCGGCCGCGGCCCGCACCAGCGGGTGCTCGGCAAGCTCGTCCGGACAGGCGGCCACCCGCTCGTACCAGTCGCGGCCGAGCGCGATCAGGCCGGCCCGGAAGTCGATGAAGGCGTCGTCGGAGCAGCCGCCGCCGATCAGGTGGGCCGCCGCCCACACGTCCTCGCGGTGGACCGCGCGGTGGGCAGCGGCGAACCGCTCCTGGTAGTCGAGGATCTCTTCCGCGGACCGCCCGGTCAGCAGTTCCACGAGCACGGGCGCGAAGCCCTCGGCCGGGTCCGCGCTGTCCGCGCCGTCCGCCTGGGCCCGGGCCTTGTCGATGAGGCCCCAGAACTCGTCGTCATCCATGCCACGGCAGTGTGGGGGGAGGGTCCGACACTTCCCGCCTGCGGCGGGCGCGTGAAGGGTGCCGACGGCGGCCCTGGGCAGCCCGACGACGAGCCCGCGATGGTCATGCGACCGGGCCCCCAGCGACAACCCCGGTGGTCATGCGACCGGCCCTGACGCCCGTCCGACGGCGGTCACGCGACCGGGTCACGAACGACGGTCCGAAGGGGCACGCGATGTCCTTCCGACGTCTCGCGACGATCGTGTGACGGGTCCGCCGGGGTGCCCTCGCCGCGCTCCTGCCCGAATCGCCGGGACGCCGCTCACACCCGCCACGGCAGCTCGGCCGTGACGCGGGTCGGGCCGCCGGGGGGCGAGTCGACCACCAGCACCCCGTCCACCGAGTCCAGCCGTTCGGCGAGGCCGGCCAGGCCCGAGCCGGCCGAGAGGTCCGCGCCGCCGCGCCCGTTGTCGGCCACCTGCAGCATCAGCCGGTCCTCGATCTGCCAGACGTCCACGCTCGCCCGCCCGGCCCCGCTGTGCTTGCTGACGTTCTGCAGCAGCTCGGAGACAGTGAAGTAGGCGATGCCCTCGATCGCCGGCACCGGCCGGGCCGGCAGGTCCACGGTGACCGTGACCGGCACGGTGCAGCGCGCCGCGACCGCCGACAGCGCCGGGCCGAGCCCGCGGTCGGTGAGGATCGCCGGGTGGATGCCGCGGGCGAGGTCGCGCAGCTCCTGCAGGGCGATCTTCACCTCGCCGTGCGCCTCCTCGACCATCTTCGCGCCCACCTTCGGGTCCTCCAGCAGCTTCTCCTTGGCGAGGCCGAGGTCCATGGCGAGCGCCACCAGCCGGGCCTGGGCGCCGTCGTGCAGGTCGCGCTCGATGCGCCGCAGGTCGGCCGCCGCGGTGTCCACCACCACCCCGCGGTCCGATTCCAGCTCCGTGACGCGGGTGGCCAGCCGCGACGGCCCGAGCAGCCCGCTCACCAGCATCCGGTCCACGTGCGCCATCCCGCGCACCACCCACGGCAGCAGCAGCACCAGGCCGCCCCCGACCACCACGGACAGCACCATGTCCGCCGGGGTGTGCAGCCGCCAGCCGTGGCCCTTGCCGTTGTCGTAGACCTGCAGGCCGTCCTGGCCGAAGTAGACGGGGAAGACCCAGCGCCACAGCGGGTAGGTCAGCAGCCCCCAGCTGTAGGTGAACAGGCTCACCGACACGACCGAGGTGAACAGGCCCCAGGGAAAGTGCACCAGGCAGTACAGCGCGTGCCGCCAGTTGACGCCGTTGCCCAGCTGGGCGCCGAGCCAGGACAGCCCGCCGCGTCGCCGCCTGGGCACCGGGCCGGGCTCCTCGACGTCCAGCCACAGCAGCGCCCGGGCCCGGCGCCGCTCGGCGTACCCGATCGCCCGGCAGCCGCCGAGCGCCATCACCAGCACGGGCAGCCCCACGAAGGTGACCAGCAGCCCGGCGCCCAGCGCCAGCGACGTCACCGTCCACGCGAAGCCGGCCACCCCCATCGGCAGGTTGAGCAGGGCGTACACCAGCTCCCGCCACGTGCGTGCCTCCACGGGCGCGCGCAGCGCCACCGGCCACCGGTGCCGCCCGTCCCCCTGTGCCTGGATGCCGTACGCCATGCCCGCGACCGTCCCTTCCCTGCCACCGCTCATACCGCAAGCCTGCCGCCGGCGCCCGCCGCCACCCATGGTGCGGATCGGCCTCTTCGAGGTGGGGATTTCCCTACCCCTGGGGCCAGGCGCGGCGGGTCACCATGGGTGTGGGGGTGCCGCGGGTACGGCCGGATGCGGCGCCTCTGGCCGGTCCGGTGCCCCGTACGTCCCTGTCATCCGGCCCCGGCCGTCAGGTGGACCTGCCGCCGCCTGCCATCCTCTGCCGCCGCCTGCCGCCTGCCGCCTGCCGCCTGCCGCCTGCCGCCTGCCGCCTGCCGCCAGCCCGCCGCCCCGGCGTCCCGCAGTGGCCGCCGACTCAGCGTGCGGCGGGTTGTGTCCGCGGGTCGCGGTCCCGCCACGGCAGCTCCGCCGTCACCGTCGTCGGACCGCCCTCCGGGGAGGCGACCACGAAGAGGCCGTCCACCGAGCCCAGCCGTTCGGCGAGGCCGGCCAGGCCGGAGCCGCCCGAGAGGTCCGCGCCGCCGCGGCCGTCGTCGCGCACCTGGAGCATCAGCCGGTCCGCGCTGCGCCAGACGTCCACCGAGGCGCTGCGCGCCCGGCTGTGCTTGCTGACGTTCTGCAGCAGCTCGGAGACAGTGAAGTAGGCGATGCCCTCGATCGCCTCGGCGGGGCGGGCCGGCAGGTCCACGGTGACCGTGACCGGCACGGTGCAGCGGGTGGCCACCGAGGACAGTGCCGGGCCGAGCCCGCGGTCGGTGAGGATCGCGGGGTGGATGCCGCGGGCGAGGTCGCGCAGCTCCTGCAGGGCGATCTTCACCTCGCCGTGCGCCTCGCCCACCATCTTCGCCGCCGCCTCGGGGTCCTCCAGCAGCTTCTCCTTGGCGAGACCGAGGCCCATCGCCAGGGCGACCAGCCGGGCCTGGGCGCCGTCGTGCAGGTCGCGCTCGATCCGGCGCAGGTCCGCCGCCGCGGTGTCGAAGACCACCCCGCGATCGGACTCCAACTCGGCGATCCGCCGCTCCAGCTCGTCGTCGGGCTGCAGCAGCCCGCGCACCAGCCCCCGGTCCACCCACGCCATCGCGCGGGCCAGGTACGGCAGCAGCGGCCACAGCACGAAGAGCGAGACCAGCGTCACCGTGAAGGTGAGGATGCCCCACGGCAGCCGGATCGCCAGGTACAGCGCGTGCCGCCAGGCCACCGGGTCCTTCAGCGCCGTCCACAGCCAGGGCATGAAGCCGCCCAGCGTCGAGGGGCGCAGCGGCCGCGGCTCCTCCACGTCCACGTCCAGCAGCGCCCGCGCGAGCCCGCGCTCCGCCCGGCCGAGCAGCCGGCAGCCCATGAGCCCGAGGGCCAGCAGCGGCAGGCCGATCACGGTGAACGACAGCCCGATGCCCAGGGTCAGCGTCACCACCACGTACACGAAGCCCACGAGGGAGGTGAACAGGTTGAGCAGGAGGTAGGCGACCTCCTTCCACGTCACGGCGGCCAGGGCCGGGCGCGGCGGGGGCAGCGGCTGCCGCGTGTGCCTCGGGGCCGAGGCGGAACTGCGGAGCGTGGGCGAGGTGTCCATGGCCCCAGCCTGCCTGCCGCCGGGGGACCGGCGCCATGGGGACCGCGCTCCGCCCGGGGTGGGGTTATCCCCCGTCCCGGACGGCGGCGGATGCGGCTGGGGGCGGATTCCGGACAGGCCCTAGACTCCCTGCGTAAACAACTGTCCAAAGATCCACCCGGATCACTGGACACCGCAGGTCAACGAGTGAGCGAGGGGCGGAGGGACGTGGACTACTTCCACGGCTACTCGGTCGTCGGGCTGGTCGCGGTCGTCGGGGTGCTCTTCGTGGCCGCCGCCCTGGCCGGCGGCCGGCTGCTGCGGCCGGTGGTGCCGACGCAGGAGAAGATGCTCACCTACGAGTGCGGCGTGGACCCGGTGGGCGAGGGCTGGGCGCAGACCCAGATCCGCTACTACGTCTACTCCTACCTCTATGTGATCTTCGCGGTCGACGCGGTCTTCCTCTTCCCGTGGGCGACGGTGTTCGCCGCCGCGGGCTTCGGCGGCACCACGCTCGCCGAGATGTTCGTCTTCCTCGGCTTCCTCGCGGTCGGCCTGCTCTACGCGTGGAAGAAGGACGTGCTGCAATGGACGTGACCGAGGGCACCGGGGCCGCCGCGGCCGGCGGCGGGCCCGAGGTGCTGCCCGAGCCGCGCCGGCTCGGCCCGCTGGCCCGGCTCGCCCCCGAGCCGATGAAGGTGGTGCTCAACTGGGGCCGCCGCTACAGCCTGTGGGTGTTCAACTTCGGGCTGGCCTGCTGCGCCATCGAGTTCATCGCCGCGTCCATGGCCCGGCACGACTTCATCCGGCTCGGCGTGATCCCCTTCGCTCCCGGCCCCCGACAGGCCGACCTGATGGTCGTCTCCGGCACGGTCACCGACAAGATGGCGCCCGCCGTCAAGCGGCTGTACGAGCAGATGCCCGAGCCGAAGTACGTCATCTCCTTCGGCGCCTGCTCCAACTGCGGCGGGCCCTACTGGGACTCCTACTCCGTCACCAAGGGCGTCGACCAGATCATCCCCGTGGACGTCTACGTGCCCGGCTGCCCGCCGCGGCCCGAGGCACTGCTGCAGGGCATCCTCAAGCTCCAGGAGAAGATCGCCCGCGAGTCGCTCGGCGAGCGGTACGGCGAAGGCGGCCCGCGCCCGTCGCCGGCCGTGCTGAGCAGCGGCCTGGTCGCGCCGCCCCCGCCGCCGGGCACCGGGGAGGAGCGGTGACCGGCTTCGACACGCTGCCCGGGGCCGCCGCGGAACTCTTCGGCGAGGGCGCGAGCGCCGAGGAAGCGTACGGGCTACTGACCGTCGATGTCCCCGCCGGCGCCTGGCTGAGCGCGCTCACCACCGCCCGGGACACGCTCGGCTGCACCTACTTCGACTGGCTGAGCGCCGTGGACGAGCCCGGCACCGGCTTTCGCGTGTGCGCGCACCTGGTCGCGCTCGAAGGCGGGGTGCGCCGGCTGCTGGTGCGCACCACCATCCCGCACGACGCCGCCGAACTGCCCACCGCCACGGCGGTGTTCGCGGGCGCCGCCTGGCACGAGCGCGAGACCCACGAGATGTTCGGCATCGGCTTCACCGACCACCCCGGGCTCGACCCGCTGCTGCTGCCCGAGGAGTTCGAGGGGCACCCGCTGCGCAAGGACTTCGTGCTGGCCGCCCGCGTGGCCAAGGCGTGGCCGGGCGCGAAGGAGCCGGGCGAGCCGCACGACGGCGGGCCCAAGCGGCGGCAGATGCTGCCGCCGGGCGTGCCGGACCCCAACGAGTGGGGCCCGCTCAAGGGCCAGGTGCCGCCGGCCCCGGCCCGCACACCGCGGGCCGCGGGACCCCGGGCGGCCGGCGGCGAGCGGCCGCCGCGCCGCAACCGTACGGCGGCGGGCGGCTCGGCGAGCCAGGCCGCCGCGGCTCCCGGGGCGCCCGCACCCGAGGGCACCCCGGCCGAGCGGCCCGCCCGCTCGCCGCGCAAACGGACGCCGGACGCGCCCTGGGAGCAGCCGCGCGAGGAGGCGGCGGGGGAGCCGCAGCAGGAAGCCGCACAGGCCGAGCCGCAGCCCGGGCAGGGCGGATCGCGGGAAAGCGAACCCCCCGCCGAAAACAAGGAGCCGGCGCCCGGCACGAGCGGCGACGGCGGCAGTGACACCGACAGCACCGACAGCACCGACCGCAGCGACAGCGGCGACGAACCACCGGCCGGAGGGGCGACGTGAACGACACGCTCGACGCCCTGCTGCGCCTGGTCGCCGTCCTCGTCGTCTTCCTCGTCCTCCCGCTGCTCGTCGGCCAGACCGAGCACAAGGTGATGGCGCACATGCAGGGCCGGCTCGGCCCGATGTACGCCGGCGGCTTCCACGGCTGGGCCCAACTCGTCGCCGACGGCGTGAAGTTCGCGCAGAAGGAGGACGTGGTCCCGGCCGACGCCGACCGCCGCGTCTTCCAGCTCGCCCCCGCCGTCGCCCTGCTGCCGTACCTGGTCGTCCTGATAGCCATCCCCGTCGGGCCGCACGGCTTCGTCGGCGAGGCCGTGGACGCCGGGCTGTTCTTCGTCCTCGCCGTCATGGGTGTGGGCGTCCTCGGCTCGCTCATGGCCGGCTGGGCGTCGGCGAACAAGTTCTCGCTGCTGGGCGCCCTGCGCTCGGCCGCCCAGCTGATGGCCTACGAGCTGCCGATGCTGCTGGCCGCGGCCTCGGTGGCGATGGCCGCCGGCACCTTGTCGCTGCCCGGCATCGTCGGCCAGTACCACTGGTGGTGGACGCTGTGGCAGCTGATGGGCGGCCTGGTGTTCTTCACCGCCGGGCTCGCCGAACTCCAGCGCCCGCCCTTCGACATGCCGGTCGCCGACTCCGAGATCATCTTCGGCGCCTACACCGAGTACACCGGCATGCGGTTCGCGCTGTTCCTGCTCTCGGAGTACGCCGGGATCGTCGTGCTGTGCGGCCTGACCACCGTGCTCTTCCTCGGCGGCTGGCACGGGCCGTGGGCGGGCAGCGTCGGCTGGCTGTGGACGCTGCTGAAGACCGCCGTACTGGCCTTCGTCGTGATCTGGCTGCGGGTGAGCTACCCGCGGCTGCGCGAGGACCAGTTGATGAAGTTCGCCTGGACCGTGCTGATCCCGGTCTCCCTCGCCCAGATCGCCCTGACCGGCGTCGTGAAGGTGGTGACCTCCTAGCCATGCCCGTCCCCGGAGCCGGCCTGGCCAAGGGCCTGGCCGTCACACTGCGCACGATGACGAAGAAGTCCGTCACCGACCGCTACCCCGACGTGCTGCCCGAACTGCCCCCGCGCAGCCGCGGGGTGATCGCGCTGTTCGAGGAGAACTGCACGGTGTGCATGCTCTGCGCCCGTGAGTGCCCCGACTGGTGCATCTACATCGACTCCCACAAGGAGACCGTCCCCGCCGCCACCCCCGGCGGGCGCGAGCGCAGCCGCAATGTGCTGGACCGCTTCGCGATCGACTTCTCGCTGTGCATGTACTGCGGCATCTGCATCGAGGTGTGCCCCTTCGACGCGCTGTTCTGGTCGCCGGAGTTCGAGTACGCCGAGACCGACATCCTCGACCTCACCCACGAGCGCGACAAGCTGCGCGAGTGGATGTGGACCGTGCCCGCGCCGCCCGCGCTCGACCCGGCCGCCGAGGAGCCCAAGGAAGTCGCCGCCGCCCACAAGGCCGCCGAGAAGGCCGCCGCCGAGCCGCCGGGGGAGGACGGGGCGTGAACGTCGTCCACCACAACGCCGCCGGCAGCGGGTTCCTCTCGCCCACCGGCGTGGAGATCACCTTCGTCCTGGTCGGCCTGGTGGTCCTGGGCGCCGCCCTGGTCACCGTCACCACCCGCCAACTCGTCCACGCCGCCCTGTGGCTGGTGGTCGCCCTCGGCGGCATCGCCGTGGAGTACCTGCTGCTGACCGCCGAGTTCATCGCCTGGGTGCAGGTGCTGATCTACGTCGGGTCGGTCGTGGTGCTGCTGCTGTTCGGCCTGATGCTCACCAAGGCGCCCATCGGCCGCTCGCCCGACGCCGACTCCGAGAACCGCTGGGTGGCCCTGGGCGTCGCGCTCGCCGCCGCCGGCACGCTGGTGTGGGTGGTCGCCGACGCCTTCCGCAGCACCTGGATCGACGTCCACCCCGCAAACGGCCCCGGTGCCACCGCGGTCACCGGCAGCAGCCTGTTCCGGTTCTGGGTGCTGCCCTTCGAGGCGCTCTCCGTCCTGCTGCTCGCCGCCCTGGTCGGCGCCATCGTCCTCTCCCGGCGCCGGCCGGAAGGCAGGGACCGCTGATGCACCTGATCTACCCCGCCGTCCTGGCCGTCCTGCTCTTCAGCATCGGCCTGTACGGCGTGCTCGCCCGGCGCAACGCGATCCTGGTGCTGATGTCGGTGGAGCTGATGCTCAACGCCGTCAACATCAACCTCGTCGCCTTCGACCGCTGGCTCGGCGACGGCCTGCACACCGGCCAGGCACTGACCCTGTTCACCATCACCATCGCCGCCGCGGAGATCGGGCTCGGACTCGCGATCGTGCTGCTCGTGTACCGCAACCGCGGCAGCTCGGACGTCGACCGCCTCACCGACCTCGCCGACCCCGGCCGCCCGCTGCCCGAGCAGCGCGCACCGGGCGGCACCGCGGCAGGCGACGAGAAGGCCGAGGCCACCGCGTGACCCTGACCGCCCTTGCCGCGCTCGTTCCCGCACTGCCCTTCCTGGGCGCGGCCGCCGGACTGCTGCTGGGCCGGCGCGCACCGGGCTTCGTACGGCCGCTGGCCGTCCTGCCCACCGCGACCTCCTTCGTGCTCGCCGCGATCGTGGCCGCCCGCCAGGGCACCGGCCCCGCCACCGACGCCGCCCACCGGCTCACCCCCACCGGCTCGGTGCCGATCGACATCGCGCTGCACCTGGACGGCTTCGCCGTGCTGATCGCGCTGCTGGTGGGCCTGGTCGCCACCTGCGTGCAGGTCTACTCGCTGTCCTACCTGCGCGACGACCCGCGCTACCCCTCCTACGCGGCGGTCGTCTCGCTGTTCACCGCAGCGATGCTGCTGGTCGTCTACACCGGCGACCTGATGGTGCTGCTGGTCGGCTGGGAGGTCATGGGCATCTGCTCGTACTTCCTGGTCGGGCACTACTGGGAGACCGAAGCCGCGCGGGCCGCCTCGATCAAGGCGTTCCTGGTCACCAAGCTCGGCGACGTGCCGTTCCTGATCGGCGTGTTCGCCCTCGCCGCCGACGCCGGCACCTTCCGGATCACCGGCATCCTGTCCACCGCCTCCGCCGGCGGCCTGCACCACCCCACCGTGATCGCGCTGCTGCTGCTGGCCGGGGTCGCCGGCAAGTCCGCGCAGTTCCCGCTGCACACCTGGCTGCCGGACGCGATGGCCGGCCCCACCCCGGTCTCCGCGCTGATCCACGCCGCCACCATGGTCGCCGCCGGCATCTATCTGGTGGCGCGGCTGCTGCCGGTGTTCACCGCCTCGGCCGCCGCACTGGCCGTGCTCGCCGCCATGGCCGCCGTCACGATGATCGGCTCGGGCCTGGCCGCCCTCGCCCAGGACGACATCAAGCGCGTGCTGGCCTACTCCACCATCGGCCAGCTCGGCTACATGGCCGGCGCGCTGGCCGTCGGCAACCGCGACGCCGCCGTCTTCCACCTCCTGTCCCACGGCGCCTTCAAGGCGCTGCTCTTCCTCGCCGCGGGCGTCGTCATCCACGCCGCGGGCACCAACTCGCTGACCGCCATGTCCCGCATGGGCAACCTCGCCAAGCGGGTGCCCGACGCCGCCTGGACGATGGGCCTGGCCCTGGCCGCCCTGGCCGCGGTGCCGCCGCTCTCCGGCTTCTTCTCCAAGGAGTCGGTGCTGCGCGCGGCCGAGCACGCCGCCCAGGGCGACACCGCGCACGTGCCGGCCGCGGTCGGCTGGACCGTCCTCGTCGCCGGCCTGGCCACCGCCGTCCTCACCGGCGCCTACGCGTCGCGGCTGTTCCTGCTGACTTTCCTCGGCAGCGGACCCGAGGCGCCCGACCACGGCAAGCAGCCGGTGCCGATGACCGCGGTGCTGTGGGTGCTGGCCATCCCGACCGTCGCCTTCGGCGGGCTCGCCTACCGGCGGCTGCCCGACTGGTTCGGCGGCGCCCCGCTCGGCCCCACCCTCACCACCGGCGTCCTCGGCACCGCCCTCGCCCTCGTCGGTGCCCTGGCCGCCTACAGCGCCTGGCGCGCGGTCGGCACAACCCGCGCCGCGGTGCCGCTGGGCGCCGTGGTGGAGAACGCCGACGCCGACGTGGAGCCCGCCCTGGTGGAAGCCGAGGCCATCGCCACCCACAAGGAGGTCTACGGCGACATCGCCGCCGCCGACGACCCGGGCGACCCCGGCCGCCTCCTGCTCGGCCCGCTGCACGGCGCCGCCGCCCACGGCTTCCGCCTCGACGCCGCCTACGGGGCCCTCTTCGTCCGCCCGGTGCTCGCCGCCACCTCCCTGGTCCGCTTCCTGGACCGGGAGGTCGTCGAGACCTGGGTGAAGGGGGCCGCCGGCGCGCCCAACCTGCTGGGCGCGGCCGTCCGCAAGGCGCAGACCGGAAACGTCCAGACCTACCTCGGCGCGCTGCTGGCCGGTGCGGTCGTCCTCGCCGTCCTCGTCGCCGTCGGAGGCTGACACCCCGTGAACGACACCGCACTGCAGTACCTCCTCGCGGCGGCCCTCGTGCTGCCGCTGCTCGGCGCGCTCGGCGCCCTGCTGCCGCCGCCCCCGGGCCTGCGCGGCCGCAGCCCCGAGCAGGCCGTGCTGCGGCACGGCGTGACCGTCACCGGCGCCGTCCTCGTCCTGACCGTGGTGCTCGCGGCGGGCTTCGACCGCGGCCACCCGGCCCGTATGCAGGCCACCACCGACCTGGACTGGATCCCGGCGCTGCGGATCCACCTGCACCTCGGCGTCGACGGCATCTCGCTGCCCCTGCTCGTGCTCACCGCGCTGCTCACCTTCCTGTGCGCGCTCTACTCCTACTTCCACCCGCCCGTGCCGCAGGACGGCCCGGCGCCGAGCCCCAAGGGCTTCGTCGCGCTGCTCCTGCTGCTGGAGGCCGGCACGCTCGCCACCTTCGCGGTGCTCGACCTGATGCTGTTCTTCCTGGCCTTCGAGACCGTGCTCATCCCGATGTACTTCCTCATCGCCCGCTGGGGCGGGGGGAACCGCGAGCGGTCCGCACTGCGCTTCATCGTCTACACCCTCCTCGGCTCCGTGGTCATGCTGCTCGGCCTGCTCCTGATCGGGATCAAAGCGGGCACATTCGACATGGTGGCACTCGCCACTGACAACGGGTCACACCTCAGTCACACCGTGCAGGTCACCGCGGTCCTCGCGATCGGCCTGGGCCTCGCCGTGAAGGCCCCGATGTGGCCCCTGCACAGCTGGCTGCCCGACGCGCACACCGCCGCCCCCACCGTCGGCTCGGTGCTGCTCGCCGGCGTCCTGCTGAAGATGGGCACCTACGGGCTGGTCCGCATCGCGCTGCCGATGGCCCCCGGCGGCATGCACACCTTCGCCCCCTACCTGGCCGCCTTCGCCGTCGTCGGCATCGTCTACGGCTCGCTCGCCTGCCTCTCGCTGGCCCTGCGCGGCAACGGTGGCGACCTCAAACGGCTCATCGCCTACTCCTCGGTCGGCCACATGGGCTTCGTGCTCCTCGGCATCGCCTCCCTGACCCGCACCGGCGTCAACGGCGCCCTGTTCGCCAACATCGCCCACGGCCTCATCACCGGCCTGCTCTTCTTCCTCGTCGGCGCCCTGAAGGACCGCTACGGCTCCAGCGACCTCGACCACCTCGCCGGCCGCACCGGAGCCGCGCTCTACGGCCGCGCGCCACGGCTGGGCGGCCTCGTCGCCCTGGGCGCCGTCGCCTCCCTCGGCCTGCCCGGCCTGGCCGGCTTCTGGGGCGAGATGCTCGCCATGTTCGGCGCCTTCGAGCCCGGCGCGGGCCTGAGCCGCCCCGCCTACGTCACCTTCACCGCCGTCGCCGCCTTCGGCACCCTGCTCACCGCCGCCTATCTGCTCACGGTGGTCCGCAGGGTCTGCATGGGCGACCGCGACACCGCCACCGCCCAGCCCGCCCTCGCCGACATCCGCGGCTACGAGTTCGCCGCCTGGACGCCGCTGGCCGCCCTCACCGTGCTCGCCGGGCTCTGGCCCGCCGCCCTCCTCGGCCTCACCGACCCGGCCGTACGCTCCCTGTTCGGAGGCAGCTGATGACCGGCCCCGGCGCCGTCGCGCTCGCAGCGCCCCAGCTCACCCAGTCCGTCGACTGGACCGCGCTCGCGCCCGCGGTGATCCCCGCCGCGCTCGCCGTGGTGGTGCTGGTCGCCGACCTGTTCCTGCCGCCGCGCCGCAAACAGGTCCTCACCTGGATCACCGTCGCGGGCCTCGCCCTCGCGCTGCTGTCCCTGATCCCGCTGCGGGCCGGCCGGCACGCGACCTTCTGCCTCGCCCACGCCGCCGGCTGCTCCTACACCGCCGACCGCTTCACCCTGGTGCTCCAGGTCCTGGTCCTCGGCGGGGCGCTGCTCACCGCGCTGCTGTCCGCGCACGCCGTGGAGGAGCTGCCGGCCGGCGAGTTCTGGTTCCTGCTGCTCTCCTCGGCCTGCGGCGCCGCCCTGCTGCCCGCCTCCCGAGACCTGATCACCCTGATCGTCGCCCTGGAGGTCACCACGCTGCCGTCCTTCGCGCTGGTGGGCCTGCGCAGGGGCGACCGGATGTCCAGCGAGGCGGCCCTGAAGTTCTTCCTCACCTCGGTGACGGCCACCGCCGTCTCGCTGCTCGGCATCAGCTTCGTCTACGCCGCCACCGGGTCACTGCACATGGACACCGTGGCCGCCCACCTCGGCAGCGAGCCCGGGCAGCTGCACACCCTCGCCAAGGCCGGCGCGGCCCTCACCCTGGTGGGCTTCGCCTTCAAGCTGGCGGTCGCGCCCTTCCACTTCTGGGTGCCCGACACCTATGCAGGCGCCCCCCTTCCCGTCGCCGCCTATCTGTCGGTCGTCGGCAAGGCGGCCGGCTTCTCCGGGCTGATCCTGCTCACCGCCCTGGCCTTCCACCCCTACGCCTCCACCTGGGGCCCGGCGATGGGCGTGCTGGCCGCGCTCACCATGAGCGTCGGCAACGTCGGCGCCCTGCGGCAGCGCCCGGACGCCGAGCGCGGCGCCGTACGGCTGCTCGCCTGGTCGTCCATCGGGCAGGCCGGATACCTGCTGGTGCCCTTGGCGGCGGAGTCCGCGCACCGGGCGCCCGGGCGGCACGTCGGCACCACCGTCGCCTACGCGCTCATGTACGCCGTGGTGAACCTGGGCGCCTTCGCGGTCGCCGCCCTGGTGTCGCGCACCGCGCCGCAAGGGCGGCTGACCGACTACCGCGGCCTGTACGCCAGGCGGCCGGCCGCCGCCCTCGCCCTCGCCTTCTTCCTGCTCTGCCTGGCCGGGCTCCCGCCGGGCGTGATCGGGCTGTTCGCCAAGGTGGCCGTCTTCTCCACCGCGGTGGACGCCCAGCACGGCTGGCTGGCGGTGATCATGGCCGTCAACGTCGTGATCGCGCTCGTGTACTACCTGCGGTGGACGGCGCTGCTGTTCGGGCGGCCGGAGGGGGCGGCCGAGGGTGCTGTCCCTGGTGCTCGGGCGGATGCCCTCCCCGGTGCTCGCCCTGGTGCTCAGGCCGACGCCTCGGGTGCTCGGTCCGGTGCCCTGGGTGCTCAGGCCGGCACCTCTGGTGCTCAGGTCGGCGCCTTGGCGGAGCCCGCGTCCCTTGCGGCCGACGGCGCCGCGGTTGCGGTCCGTACTCCCTTCGGGCTAACCGCCGCGATCGCGCTGGCCGCGGTCGGCGGCCTCGTGCTCTCCGGCGCGCCGCAGATCGTGCTGCGGTACGCGCAAGGGGTGCTGCTGTGACGCGCGGGCCGGTCGCGCAGCGTGCGCACAAGGGAACTAACGGCGCCTGAGTCGCGTTGAGCAGGGCAGGAGGTTTTCCTGATGGGGGAGGTCCCCCCGACGCATACCTTGGAGGGCGCACCGTGCACCGCCGGCACAACGGGTTGAAGACCGCCGTACTTCTCGGCGGCCTGTCCGCACTCATCCTGGCCATCGGCAGCTTCTTCGGCCGGACCGGGCTCATCGTGGCGCTCGTCATCGCCCTGGGCACGAATGCGTACGCCTACTGGAACAGCGACAAGCTCGCCCTGCGCGCGATGCGGGCCCGCCCCGTGAGCGAGTTCGAGGCGCCCGCGATCTACCGGATCGTGCGCGAGCTGTCCACGTCGGCCCGGCAGCCGATGCCGCGGCTGTACATATCGCCCACCGAGGCGCCCAACGCCTTTGCCACCGGGCGCAACCCGCGCAACGCGGCGGTATGCTGCACAGAGGGCATCTTGCGCATTCTGGACGAGCGCGAGCTGCGCGGCGTCCTCGGGCACGAGCTCAGCCACGTCTACAACCGGGACATCCTGATCTCCTCGGTGGCGGGCGCGCTCGCCTCCGTCATCGTCTTCCTGGCGAACTTCGCCTGGCTGATCCCCATCGGCCGCTCCGACGACGACGAGGGCCCCGGCATCGTGGGCATCCTGTTGCTCTCGCTGCTCGGCCCGCTGGCCGCCTCGGTGATCCAGCTGGCGATCTCCCGCTCGCGCGAGTACGAGGCCGACGCCTCCGGGGCCCGCCTCACCGGTGACCCGCTGGCGCTCGCCTCCGCCCTCCACAAGCTCGACGCCGGGACGAAGCAGCGCCCGCTCGCCCCCGAACCGCGGCTGGAGACCACCAGCCACCTGATGATCGCCAGCCCGTTCCGCCCGGGCGACGCGTCCAAGCTCTTCTCGACCCACCCCCCCATGGCCGAGCGCATCAAGCGCCTGGAAGAGATGGCAGGTCGATAGCGTGAAGACGATCCTCAACCTCATCTGGCTGGTGCTGTGCGGTCTGTGGTTGTGCCTGGGCTACCTGGTGGCCGGTCTCGTTCTGTGCATCACCATCATCGGCATCCCGTTCGGCGTCGCCGCCTTCCGGATCGGCGTCTACGCGCTGTGGCCCTTCGGCTACCACGCGGTCGACCGGCCGGACGCCGGCGCGGGCTCCCTGGTCGGGAACGTGCTGTGGCTGCTGCTGGCCGGCTGGTGGCTTGCCCTGGGCCACATCGTCACGGGCGTGCTGCTGTGCCTGACGATCATCGGCATCCCGTTCGGCATCGCGAACTTCAAGCTGATCCCGCTGTCGCTGATGCCGCTGGGCAAGGAGATCGTGCCGACGGACGAGCCGTTCGGGTACCGCTGAGGCGGGTGCGCGCCGGGGTTGGTCCGCGGGGGGTGGCCCTTGGCTCGTCCGGTGCCGATCGTTGGCTGCTCTGGGGGACGGCCGTTGGCTGGTCCGGGGCTGACCCCGCGCTGATCCTCTGCCGATCCGGAGCTGGCCCCTTCGCTCTTTCGGGGCTGATCCTGCGCTGACTCCCGGCTGATCCGGAAAGGCCGCGTCTGAACGCACCGCGGTCCGGGGCCGTACGCTCCCTGCGGAGCCATCCTCAAGGAGACGTGATGAGTCTGACCGTCGGCGACAAGGCACCGGACTTCACCCTGCCCGACCAGTCGGGAGCGCCTGTGACGCTCAGCGACCGGCTCGGCGAGAAGGTCGTGGTCCTCTACTTCTACCCCAAGGACAACACCTCGGGCTGCACGGCCGAGGCGTGCAGCTTCCGGGACAGCTACGAGAGCTTCACCGACGCAGGGGCGGAGGTGATCGGGATCAGCTCGGACTCGGTGGAGTCGCACGAGAAGTTCGCCGGGCGGCACGAGCTGCCGTTCACGCTGCTCTCCGACCGCGGCCGCGCGGTCCGCAAGCAGTACCGTGCGACCACTCTGGGCGTCGTCCCGGGCCGGATCACCTTCGTCATCGACCGCGAGGGCGTCATCCGCCACACCTTCTCGTCCCTGATGAACATCGGCCCGCACGTGGACGAGGCCCTGGCGGTGGTCAAGCAGCTCCAGAACGAGCCTGGGACCGCGCCTGGGACGGCGCCTGGAACTGCGCCCGAAATTGCTCCCGAAACTGCGCCTGGGACGGCCTCTGGGACCGCGCCGACCCCGGCCGAGTAGTCCCGCGGGCCGCGCGCACGGGAGCGGTGCCGCGGGGCCGCATCCACGACCCCGCACCGCCCCCGTACGTGCCCGAGCGCACCGGACGCCGGCTCAGCGGTAGTTGACGAACTGGATCGCGAAGTCCAGGTCCTTGCCCTTCAGGAGGGCCTGGACGGCCTGCAGGTCGTCGCGGCTCTTGGAGCTGACGCGCAGTTCGTCGCCCTGGACCTGGGCCTTGACGCCCTTGGGGCCCTCGTCACGGATGATCTTCGCGACCTTCTTGGCGTTCTCCTGCGAGATGCCCTCCTCGATGGAGGCGAAGATCTTGTACTCCTTCCCCGAGAGCTGGGGCTCGCCGGCGTCCAGCGCCTTCAGCGAGATGCCGCGCTTGACGAGCTTGGTCTCGAAGACGTCGAGGATCGCCTTCACCCGCTCCTCGGAGTTCGCCTCCATGAGGATCTTCTCGCCCGACCACGCGATCGAGGCACCGACGTTCTTGAAGTCGTAGCGCTGCGAGATCTCCTTGGCGGCCTGGTTGAGGGCGTTGTCGACCTCCTGCCGCTCGACCTTCGAGACGATGTCGAAACTGGAGTCGGCCATCTTCAGTTGGCTCCTTGACTGTGTACGTGCGCGCCCGGCGTTCTCCACCCCGGCCGCATTCGGTCCCGGCCGACCCCACCCGGGCCCGCCACCGCCCCACCCTAGGCCCTGTCGTGTGGATCTCCGCGGCGTCCCGGTGTCCGGCCCGCGCATCTGCTGCGTTGTCGTCGGTCGACGACGCCCCCTGGCCTTCGGCCGGGAGGTGCCCCCTCCGCGTCGCCTCCCTCCTCCGCCTTGCACCTGCACGCACCGGACACCGCTCCTTCACCCACGGAGATCCACACGACAGGGCCTCGCCCTGCCCACGACCCGTGCGGCCGGGTACCACCGGGTACCACATGGTGTCCGGGGTGCGGCCCCGCGACCGTCCGCGCGGGGGCGGAGCCCCTGGCACAGGGGTGCGCGGTTCGTGCGCAGCTCGTGCGAAGGGAGCATGCGCGCGGCTCGTGTGACGGTGGGCCGCGTATGGCCCGGCATGTGCCCCCGACGCGCTTCGAACCCCTGATCAATCCGGTGGCGAACCACCCCCGCGGATCGGGTATCGTTTACCCCGTCGCCACGACCCCGGCCCCACCGCGGACCGCCCGTGACGACATCCCATGGCGGTATGCCCGAGTGGCCAATGGGAGCGGACTGTAAATCCGTCGGCTTAGCCTACCGTGGTTCGAATCCACGTGCCGCCACACCCTTGAGGGGCCTGTGCTCAGCAGAAATGCTGGGCACAGGCCCCTCAGTCGTTTCAGGTGTTCGGATGGTCGAAAAGCGGCTTAGGTCCCCCCTGTCTCGCCTCGAATTACCTACTGACCAGCGCGTGTAGGACATACGTGGGGCGGTCCTGCTCTGTTGGGGCAGGCTTTTCACACGGACCGAGGGTGCCGCCACCCGCGCCAGCCGGGGGCGTAGACGCCTTCGCGGATGAAGCGGTCCCGGAGATCGGGGACGCCGCCCTCCATAAGGATGAGCTCCTGCTCCAAGGCGTGACCCGACTCGGCCAGCACGTCGCTGTTGGCTTCGGCGGCATCGAGGAACGCCTGGCCCCGGCTAGTCCCCAGCTGTTCGTCCAGGTGAAGTAGAGCGGCGAGTGCTTCGGCCCGGTCGTGGCCGTCGTCCCTGTCCGCGTTGGGAGGCGTTCGCAGATAGACCTCCAGCAGCATGGCGTCCCGATCCGTGCCGAGGCGCGCCAACGCGAGTCCGTACCCGGTCATGGCGAGTGGACCGCCTGGAAGCTGTGCCAGCCGGCTGCGAACGTCGGAGCGGCGGCCTGCCGCGATGAGCCAGAACGCGGTCTGTCTCTCGCGCCAGCCGAGATCCAGAAGATCTTCCAAGTCCTCCGGGGCGATCCGGCGTGCGTCGCGGCGCAGACGCCACAAGAACATCCGTTGCCGCGATCGGGGGAGGGCAAGCGCCAGGCCGGTGAACACGTATCCGTAGCGCCCCCCAGGCTTCACGTACTTGCGTGTGATCCGCAGCTCGCGTCTTTCCTGCGGATCCCTGGTGAACAGCTCCAGTACGATGTCCGACACGAAGTGGCCGTGACGTCTGACGATTCTCCACACAGGCGCAGACTCGCATGGCCTTGTTGCCTTCGGTACCCACTCCGAGAGGCCTATCGCCAGCGGTCCACAGCGATTCACGATGGGGCCGGTTGGAGTCGAGACCGCCCCTGACCCTGGGCGTTCTGTCCACAATCTCCCCGGACAGAACATGTTCCTGGACCCCGGGACACGGGAGACGCATGTGGACTGGAACGCGGCGGCGGCGGACGCGGTCGCCAACTTCCGGGCCCGGATCGGAGTCGGGCGGGACACCCCCGAGCTGACCGAGCTCATCGGCGAACTCTCGCTGTACAGCCAGGAGTTCCGGGAGCTGTGGGCCCGCCACGACGTCCGCACCACCACGGCGGGCGCGAAGAGCTTCCGGCACCCGGAGCTGGGCGGGATCCGCCTCCGCTTCCACGCGATGCCGCTGGAGGACGGCCAGGTGCTCACCGTCCTCCACGCGCGGCCCGGCTCTCCGGACGAGCAGTCCCTGGCCCTGCTCGCCACGATGGCCGCGACCCGGCGCCGCAGTCGTTGAGGCCCTCGTGGGGCCGGTCGCCCTGTCCCGCCACGTGCCGCTCTGCCCCGCCCCCTGCCGGCCTCTGTGGACGAGACGTGGACGGGACTCCGTCCGGCAATGTCCGCGCGCGCCGCGCTCGCGGCGGCAACACATGCCCCCAAGGGGCGGCATCATCCCGCCGGTCAGGTGCGGACGTGCTGGCGCAGGAAGAGTGCGGCCCGGTCGAGGGCCTCGCCGGCCTCGTCGAGTACGTGGGTGAAGGACTGGAACACGTGCGGCACCTGCGCGGTGATGTCGAGGATGACGTCGACCTCCGCGTCGGCGGCGCGCTGGGCGAGCCGGCGGGCGTCGTCCAGGAGCATCTCGTTCGTGCTCACCTGCACCAGTAGGGGCGGCAGGCCGGTGAGGTCGGCGGTCACCGCCGGGCTGAGCAGGGGGTCGCGGCGGTCCTGGCCCACGACATAGAGGCTGCTCAGGCGGTCGAGTGCCGCCCGGTCGAGCAGGGGATCCGCGTCCGCTTTGGTCGTCATGCTCCGGCCGGTCCGCGTCGCGTCCAGGCCCGGCGAGAACGCGACGATCGCCGCCGGCGCGGGGAGCCCGGCGTCGCGCGCGGCGAGTGCGCCGCTGATCGTCAGTCCGCCACCGGCCGAGTCCCCGGCGAAGGCGACGGACTCGGGCGCGTACCCCTGGTCGAGGAGGTCCCGGTAGGCGGCGACCACATCCTGGACGTCGGCCGGGAACGGGTGCTCCGGCGCCAGCCGGTAGTCCAGGGAGATGCTGGGCAGGCCGGTCCTGATCACCAGGCCCGCGGTGAGGCCGAGCGCCGTGCGGGGCGAGCCGACCACATGCGATCCGCCGTGCAGGTAGAGCAGGATTGCGGGGGCGGCAGGGCCGGCGGTGGTGTCCGGGCTGACGCGCAGCGCGGGGCGTCCGCCCAGTACGGTCTCGTCCACGCGGACGCCCTCCGGCACCGGCATCGAACTCATCAGCTTCGCGAAGCTCTCGCGGATCTCGTCGACGGATGGCTCCGAATCGGCACCGACAACGGCACCGGCGTCACGCAACTGCGCGTCGAGGCGGGCACGCTGGATAGTGGACATCACTTTCCTTCCGCTCCAGGGTAGCTGCCGCTACAGTACATGCCATGGCAGGTAATGCAAGGGAAGGTTCTGCGGATCTCGACGCGGTCTTCACCGACCTGGTCCGGGTGGAGACGCGGCTCTACAACGCCGTCGGCGAGCGGCTGAAAGCGGCGACGGGCATCGGAGCCGGCCGTTTCGAGTTGCTGCGCTACGTCCGCGACCACCCGGACGCCCGCGTCGCCGACCTCGCCTCCGCGTTCGCCATCGGCGTCGGAGCGACCAGCAAGATCGTCGACCGCCAGGAGAAGGAGGGCTGGATGGTGCGCCGCCCGAATCCGGCGAACCGGCGCTCTTCCCTGCTCGCGCTGACCCCCGCGGGCGAGGCGGTCGTGTCGCGGGCCGAGTCGGTCTGGCGGGCGGCGATCCAGGAGGTCCTCGGCGGGGCCGTCGCCCCCGATCAGCTGACCGCTCTGGCGCTGATACTCGGCGCCCTGCGCTCGGACCTGGAACGACGCGGTCTGGGGCTCCCGACCGGATGAGGCGGGCCCGCCCACTGTGAAGCGGACGCCGATCCGGTCGCCGCCCGGCCCCGCCCGCGACGGACCCCCCTACGCCTCCTCGCCCGGCTTCCCCTCTTCCTCCGGAGCCTTCGCCACCGCGTCCAGCGCCGCGCGCAAGTACGGGACCAGCGTCTCCGTTGAAGGGGAGTTCAGGGCCGTGTGGCCCAGCAGCATGCGGTCCAGGAGGACGCCCGCGCAGATCGCGATCAGGAGGGAGGCCCGGCCTGTTGCCTCGGCGCCGGGGAGTGCGTCGGCCAGGCGCCGCTGGTAGTTGCGCTCGATGCTCTCGCGCATCACGGCCGCCGCGCGGGGGTTGGCCGCCGAGCGCAGGGTGAGCAGGAGACCGTCGGAGGCCGCCTTGTCCATGCCCAGCAGCAGCGCCCGCGCCGCCTCCTCGTTCAGCTCCGGCGTCATCAGCAGGGACTTCTCGTAGGCGATGTCCACCACCTCCGCGAACAGCCCCTCCTTGGAGCCGAAGTAACGGCTGATCAGCCGCGTGTCCACGCCCGCCGCGCCGGCGATCTCGCGCACGCCCGCCCCGTCGTAGCCGCGCTCGGTGAACGCCTCCCGGGCGGCGCGCAGGATCGCCGCGCGGGTGGCCGCCGCATCCCGCTTCCGGGCACCGGCAGGCGCCTGCGTGCGAGCGGAGCCGGCTGCGGCGGGCGCGTCCTCAGTCATGCCCCCAGGGTACGAGCCGCGGAAGCCGCCACTTGCATGTCCACCACTGTGGACATACGCTGAAGTCCACCAGCGTGGACATCCTGCCGCGCCCCCTCCGCCGAGACGAAACGGTCCCGTATCGCATGTCTGCCCCGATCCCCACCCTCCCCCGCCGCACCCTCGGCGGCCTGACCGTCGGCGCCGTCGGCTACGGAGCCATGAGCTTCGGCCGCCCCTACGGCCAGGACGCAGCCCACGCCGGCGACGAGAGCGCCGACGCCCTCATCGGCCGCGCCATCGAGCTCGGCGTCACCCTCATCGACACCGCCGACATCTACGCCGACAGCGAGGAGATCCTCGGCAAGGCCATCGCCGGCCGCCGCGACGCACTCGCCCTGGCCACCAAGTTCGGCATCGTCCGCGCGATCAACGCCGACGGCCCGCCGGTCATCAACGGCCGCCCCGAGTACGTCCGCGAGCGCATCGAGCGCTCCCTGGCCCGGCTCGGCACCGACCACGTCGACCTCTACTACCAGCACCGCGTCGACCCCGAGGTGCCGATCGAGGAGACCGTCGGCGCCATGGCCGAGCTGGTCACGGAGGGCAAGGTGCTGCACCTGGGCCTCAGCGAGGCCGCGCCCGACACCATCCGCCGCGCCCACGCCGTCCACCCGATCAGCGCGGTGCAGACCGAGTGGTCGCTGTGGTCGCGCGACATCGAGGCCGAGGTCTTCCCGCTCTGCCGCGAGCTCGGCATCGGCGTCGTGCCCTACAGCCCGCTCGGCCGCGGCATGCTCACCGGCAGCATCACCTCACGCGAGGACCTGCCGGAGAACGACTACCGCCGCCACATGCCGCGCTTCGCCCAGGAGGCGTTCGACGCCAACCTCGCCGCCGTGCGGACCGTCCGCGAGATCGCCGCCGCGCACGGGGCCGCCCCCGGCCAGGTGGCTCTGGCCTGGCTGCTCGCCAAGGCGCCCGATGTCGTGCCGATCCCGGGCACCTTGCACGTCTCGCGCCTGGAGGAGAACAGCGGCGCCGCCCACCTCGCCCTCACCGAGCCGGAGATCGCCCGCCTCGACGCCCTGCCCGTCAGCGGCGAGCGCGAGAGCGAGCTGGGCCACAACTGGTCCTACGGCGTCACCCCGCCGAAGCGCTGACCGCCGCCGGCAGCAGGCGGGTGCCTCGCCGAAGTGCTGACCGCCGCCTGCAGCAGACGGGCCGCCCCGGCAGCAGGCGGGTGAGCGGGGGCGCACCTTCCGGCCGGGCGCCCGCAGTTGCCGGCACGATGGCGCGGGCCCGGTTCCACGTCCCGTACGTGTCCCGTGCGGGGCGGCTCCAACTCCCGCCGCCCACGCGGACTTCACGCGCCGCCGCTCAACCCCCGCACCGCCTCGCCGATCTCCGTGTCCCCCGATACCAGCTCCAGCGTCAGCCCCGCCGTCCCGGGCACCGTCAGCAGCTCGGCCAGCACCGCGGCCACATCGTCGCGCGGCACCGAGCCCCTGCCGGTGGACGGGGCGAGGCGCACCCGGCCGGTGCCCGGCTCGTCGGTGAGGGCGCCGGGCCGCAGCACCGTCCAGTCCAGGTCCGCGCGGGAGCGCACCGCGTCGTCCGCCAGGCCCTTCGCCCGCAGGTAGGCGGTGAAGACGGGGTCCGAACCGGCCGCCTGGGCGTCGGCGCCCATCGAGGAGACGATCACGTAGCGCCGCACCCCCGCCCGCTCGGCCGCGTCCGCGAGCAGCACGGCGGCCTGGTGGTCGACGGTCTGCTTGCGCGCGGTGCCCGAGCCCGGACCTGCGCCGGCCGCGAACACGGCCGCGTCGGCGCCCTCGAGCACCGCCGCCACCTGCTCCACCGTCGCCGACTCCAGGTCGAGGACGACCGGTTCGGCGCCGGCGGCCCGCAGGTCGTCGGCCTGGGCGGGATTACGGATCAGCCCCACCGCGCTGTCCCCGCGCCCGGCGAGCAACCGCTCCAGCCGCAGCGCGATCTTTCCGTGTCCTCCGGCGATCACCGTACGCATGACGACGAACCTACGCCCTGCGGTGCGACCGCCGTGGGAGGCCGGGGACCGCGTCGCGCGGACCTCGGCTCGCGGGACCCCGCACGGCGCCGGTCCGCGGGACTGTCCGGCAAGCGTCGGACGACGACCCTGCTGTGCGCCCGCGAGAGCGCTCCGGCCGGGTTCTCCCCACGCACGGCGGGCGATCGTCCGAGGGAATCTCCGCACCTCGGCGGTCCCCCCGAGAGTCCCGCAGCTTGCGGGTGGTCCAGTCCCGGCGGTTCGCGCCGCTCGGGGGCGGGGCCGGCCCCCGCGGACGGCCGGGCCCGGAGCCGCACGGGGGCGTGCGGACTCCGGGCCCGGTTGCGGGGGAGGGTGTAGGGCTCATGCCCCGGGTACGTCAGCGGGCCGAGGGCCCGGCTGCTTCCCGGAGGACCGAGGGCCCGGCTGCCTCAGGACCCCGAGGCGTTCTGCGCCGCCTTCTGCACGTACGTGTCCGTGTAGGTCTTCGCCAGGTCGATCTTGTGGCCCTTGATCGCCGGGTCGACCGCGTTCAGCACCCGCAGCACGGTCTGCGGGGCGTCGGTGGGCATCTGGCCGGTCGGGTTGTACATGCCCATCTCGTTGGCCAGCGCCTGGGTGTACTGGTCCTTGCCGGAGCCGGAGTAGAAGTCGGCCGGGACCTGCGCGGTGATCTGCGCCGCGGAGTGCGACTCGATCCACTGCAGCGCCTCGTAGATCGCGTTGACCATCTTCTGCACGGTGGCCTGGTGGCCCGCGGCCCACGAGGACTTCACCGTCAGCGCGGTGCCCGGGTAGGGGCCGCCGAGCGCGGCCTTGGTGCCGGCGGCGGTGCGCATGTCGGCGATGATCGTGCCCTGGTGCTTCTTCAGCATGGTCGAGATCGTCGGCTCGGTGGTGACGCCCGCGTCCACCCGGTTGTGCTGGAACGCCGCCACGAAGGTGGGTCCCGCGGCGACCGCCACCAGGTGGGTGTCGGTGACCGCGATGTTGTTGTGCACCGCCAGGTAGGTGCCGATGGTGGCACTGGCCGAACCCAGGGACGTCACACCGACGTTCTTGCCCTTCAGGTCCGCCGGGGACTTGATCGACGGCTCGTTCGCGCGCGCCATCTCGACCATGCCGGGCGCCTGGAGCAGCTGCACGACCGCCTGGGTGTCCTGGCCCTTTGCCTGCAGGTCGAGGTTGTGGTCGTAGAAGCCGATCATCCCCTGCGCCTGGCCCTTGAGGAGGGCGTCGGAGACCTGGGGGGTGCCCTGGAGGTTGGCGATCTTGACCTTCAGTCCCTGCTTGGTGAAGAAGCCCAGCCGGTCGGCGAGGATCAGCGGGAGGTAGCTCTGGTTCGCCTGGTTCGACAGGGCGATCGTCACCGTCTGCACGGAACCCGCGCTCGCGGCGTCACTGGCGTCCGACTTGCTGTCGGAGCAAGCGGTCAGGCTGCCCGTCGCCACGACGGCGGTCGCGGCGGCGAGAACGATCTTCTTTTGCCACATGAGCTGTGTATTCTCCTCGGGACGGGGGGCGTCGTCGGCCTTCTTCGGCCGCTCGGCGTACCGCGGTGCGGTGCGGTGCGATGGGGATGAGACGGGCGGTTCGTCGCCGGTGGGGTCGGGGCCACGGCGATCAGACCGTCGTGCCGGACGACTTCTGCGGGCGCGGCTGCCAGCGCAGCAGCCGCTTCTCCAGGAGGGTGATCAGTCCCTCCGCGGCCAGTGCGAAGACCGCCGTGATGACCAGGCCCGCGTAGACGCCGTTGGGGTCGAAGTTCGCCTGTGCCTGGAAGATGAGCAGTCCGAGGCCCTGCTGGGCCCCGAGCAGTTCGCCGACGATCGCGCCGGTGATGGCGAAGCCGAAGGCGACGTGCAGGCTGGTGGTGATCCAGCTCAGCGCGGAGGGGACCACCACGTGCAGGGTCACCCGGGTGTTGCCGGCGCCGAGGATGCGGGCGTTGGCCAGGAGGTTGCGGTCCACCTCGCGGGCGCCCTGGAACGCGTTGAAGAACACGCCGAAGAAGACGAGCACCGCCGCCAGGGTGACCTTCGAGCTGATGCCGAGGCCGAACCAGATCGAGAACACCGAGCCGAGCAGGATGCGCGGGATCGAGTTCAGCGTCTTGATGAACGGGGCGAGGACGTCGGAGAGGAAGCGCAGCCGGCCCAGCACGATGCCGAGGACGACGCCGAGCACCACGCCGACGGCGAAGCCCAGCAGGGTCTCCTGGAGCGTCACCCACACCTGGTCCCACAACGGGCCCTGCGAGGTGCCGTGCCGTATCCAGTCCCACAGCTTGGAGCAGATGCCGGAGGGCTTGCCGGTGTAGAACTCGTCGACGGCGCCGGTGGACGCCATCACCTGCCACAGGCCGATGAAGATGGCGAGCAGGGCGACCCGGACGGCGTTGACCAGGACGCGGCGCCTGATCCGCTGCCGGCGGACCTGCGCGGCCCGGGCGGCCCGCGGGTCGTTTCCGGGGGAGGCCTCCTGCGTGTCCGGGGCGGCGTCGCCGGGCGCCGCCGGGGCGGTCTCGGCCGCAGCCGGCGTCCCGGCCGGGGCGGTCGGGGTGGTCGAAGAGTCGGTCGTCATACGCTCATGCCTCTTCCGGCCGGGTCAGTCTCTGGTCTTTGCCGTGGCGGCCTCGGGCGTCACAGCCTCGGGCGTCACGGACACGGTGCGGCGGTACGCGAGTTGGACCTCGTCGCGCAGGGACTCCCAGATCCGTTCGTGGAGCTTGACGAACTCGGCGGTGTGCCGGATCTCGCGCGGGTTCCTGGGCCGTGGCAGGTCGATGTCGAACGACTCCTTCACGGTGGCCGGCCCCGCGGTCAGCACGACAACCTTGTCAGCGAGCGAGATCGCCTCCTCCAGGTCGTGGGTGACGAACACGACCGAGGGGCGGGTCACGTCCCACAGGGAGAGGAGCTCGTCGGACATGATCTGGCGGGTCTGCACGTCCAGGCCGGAGAAGGGCTCGTCCATCAGCAGCACCCGCGGCCGGTTGATCATCGTCTGGGCGAGCGCCACCCGCTTGCGCATGCCGCCGGACAACTGGTGCGGGTGGTACCGCTCGAACCCGGTCAGGCCCACCCGGCCCAGCCAGTCGGCCGCCTCGGCGAGCGCTTCCTTGCGGGGCGTGCCGCGAAAGCGCGGCCCGGCCGCGACATTGGCGATGACGGTCTTCCAGGGGAACACCGCGTCCGCCTGGAAGACGAAGCCGACGTCCTTGGTGAGGCCGTCGACCAGCTGCCCGTCAACCAGCACTTCGCCGGTGTCCGGGCGTTCCATGCCGCTGATCAAGGACAGCGTGGTCGACTTGCCGCAGCCGGTCGGGCCCACGACGGCGGTGAACTCGCCGGCTTCGACGGAGAAGTTGATGTCGCGCAGAACGTCATGATTTCCGCCCTGCGGAGTGGTGAAGGATTTTGTCACGTCGCGTAGGGCGATAGGTGGCGTCGTCGCTTGCCGCGTTGTGACCGGCGCATTGCTGTGCCCATGGTGGGATTCGCTTGTCACGCGACGGAGGCTGCCAGAACCTGCCGCGCAGCACCAACCTCTTCGAACAAGGGTCCCTTGACTTAAGCGCCCCGGTCGTGCGGCGCGTGCGCCGGTTCGTGCGCCGGTCGGACACCCGGCCTGTCGCCGGTTGTCCCGAGAAATCGCCGAAAGCGTGCTTCTTTCTGACTTCGGGGGGCACTTGACAGAGGGTTAGACGCCGATCGGTTTCAGCGGTAGCTTCTGCCGATGACGTTGCGCTATCCCGACTCACTCTCAGCGACTCGGCTTCCCGACCGGCTTGCCCTGCGCATGCTCGTCGAGACGTTCCAGCCCGACCTGATGGACCGTCTGGTGGACGACGCGGAGCGGCGGGAGCGCCGTCGGCGGCTGCTTCCTGCGCAGCTCATGATGTATTTCGTGCTGTCGATGTGGCTCTTCGGCACATCCTCCTACGAGGAGGTGCTGGCGAAACTGACCGGCGGGCTGCCGGAGATGTTCCAGCCGGCCGAGGACGTGGCCACCGCGGCGGCGATCACCCGGGCCCGGATGCGGCTGGGCGCCGAGCCGCTCAAGGCGCTGTGGGGCCATGTCGCCGCGTCCGCGGCCCGCCGCGAACAGCCCCCGGGCGGGCGGGTGTTCATCTACGAGAGCGTCGCGATGGAGGTGCCGGACACCGCCGCGAACCGGGCGGCGTACGCCCCGGACGGCGGGGAGCCGCACGAGGGGGCGCGGCGCACCCTGGACGTCTGGCTGTCCTCGCTCACCGACTCCCGGCTGCGGGTCGCCCCGGTCGCCGACATCGCGCCCGACCGCGCGAGCGGCGTCGAGGGCATTGTCGCGCAGTGGCCGCGCGACGCCTTCACCGCGCCGGCACTGGTGGTCGGTGACGGGCAGCCGATCTCCGGGGCGCTGTGGTCGAAGCTGGCCGAGGCGGGCGCCGATCAGATATGGCGGGCGGACGCCCGAGTGCGTGCCGCCCACCCGCTGCCGGCCGAGCGCGAACTGCCCGACGGCTCCTACCTGTCGACACTTCACCTCGCCGGTCCGGCCGGCCACCCGGCGCGCGGGACCGCCGTCCGGGTGGTGCCGTACGCCGCGGCGGCCGCGGCCACCACCGCCTCCCACCCGGCCGCCCCCCGGGCCCCGGCCCCTGCCGCGCTGCTGGTCACGTCGTTCCTGGACCCCGCCCTCCCCGCGGAGGAGATCACCGCGCGCTTCGAACAGGCGGTACTGGCCTCGGCGGACGGTGTCGGGCATTTCGTCGGACGGGTCGCCGGGCCGCGGGCGGTGCTGCGATCCAAAAGCCCGGAACTCGTTCACCAGGAGATATACGCGATGCTGTGCACCTACCACTCGGTAGGACATCTGGTAGCTCCCGTCCATTTCGGCGCACGGATATCACGCGTCGCTGCTCGCGGGCTGTGACCGGTGGACGGACGGGCGGATCTCCTTAAGTCAGTGAGGCAATCCTTTGCCCTCGCGGGCGCGCGTGTGCTGCAATTAGGGCCCCCGGCGAAGGCGCCGAACGCGAGCGGAACGCAAGGGGCGCAAGGGGAAGCAGGAGCCGTCAGAGCGGAGATGTCGCCCGCGGCCCGGTGTGAGCCCTTCTGTGCCGAAACCGGGATTTCGTCGTGGAACCGAATGACCACAGGCGTCGTCGCGTCACGCAGCGGCGTTATTGAAGCTTAAGGGCTCAGTTGAATGGAAGACCAGCGGTCCCGCGCAGTCGAACGTCCGATGACGTGCGGAAATCCCCTTCTGCGCCACCGGGTGGACGGAGCGGCGGCATGACGGGGGAGGAGGGGCCGACGACGCAGCCGCGCAGATCCGGTTCCCCCGCGCGGCGGGCGACCGCCCTGATCCGCGGACTCCCCGTGGCGCTGCGGGCCAGGAGCAAGGTGAGCGACTGGCGGCTGCGCAACCGCATGCTGCTCCTCGTCCTGGTCCCGCTGGTCGCGATCATCCCGCTGGGTGGCGTGCGCGTGGTGTCCGAGGTCGGCAGCCTCCACAACGCCTCGCACATCCAGGGGCAGACGCAGATCGCCCAGCAGATCTCCACGCTGGTCAGCGCGCTGGACGACGAGCGGGACCGCACCGAGGTCGCGCTCACCGGCTCCGGGGTGTCCGGCGACAAGCAGCTGGCGGCGGCCCGGCGGGCCACCGACGCGCAAGTGGCCGGGTTCGGCGCGATCCTGCGCAAGAACCAGGGAAGTGTCGACACCTTGCCGACCGCCGTGCAGCAGCTCGGCGCCCGCGCCGAGGCCCGGCTCGGCGACCTGACCCCGCTGCGCGCCTCGGCGGAGGGCCTGGCGCCCGGCGCCGGCACCCCGACCTTCAGCGCGTACACCACGATCGTGGACGACCTGCTGGACTTCAGCGACCAGCTCGGCGCGGTCAGCTCCGACCACACGCTCATCAGCCTCGTCGCCACGCTGTCCTCTATCCAGCAGATCGAGCAGCAGACCTCCAGCGAGCGCGGCTTCATCACCGACGCGCTGGACCGCGGCGACTTCACGCTGGAGCTGAAGGAGAACATCGAGCAGGCGCAGTTCGAGACGGCGAACGACACGCTGGCCACCAACGCGCCCACCTCGCTGCTGAACCTGTACCAATCGACCGTCAGCGGCGACAAGGTCGGCGCCGCGGACGGCACCGTCCAGGCGGTCGCCACCGCCGCGCAGGAGGGCACCCCGGTCGCCGGCCTCGGCATCACCAAGGCCACGGCCTTCCAGCAGCTGACGGACAAGCTCGACACGGTCCGCGTGGTCAAGCGGCAGGCCGTGGCGGACATGAACGACCGCGCCTCCCACCTGCTGTCGTCCGTGCGGACCCAGCTGTACGAGAACCTGACCATCATCCTCGTCGTGGTCGCGCTGTCGTTGCTCGGCGCCGTGGTGCTGGCCCGGTCCGTCGTCCGGCCGCTGCGCCAGCTGCGGGTCTCCGCGCTGGACGTCGCCGACAACCGGCTGCCGGACGCGGTGCGCCGCCTGCGCGACGTCCAGCCGTCGGACGACGACGAGCCGGTGCGCGTCGAGCCGATCGAGGTGCAGACACGGGACGAGGTCGGCCAAGTGGCGCGCGCCTTCGACCGGGTGCACTTCGAGGCGGTGCGCCTGGCCACCGAGCAGGCCCGGATGCGCAACAACGTCAACGCGATCTTCACCAACCTGTCCCGGCGCAGTGAGAGCCTGGTGCTGCGGCAACTCCAGCTCATCGACGACCTGGAGAACAGCGAGCAGAACCCCAGTCAGCTGGCCAGCCTCTTCCAGCTCGACCACCTCGCCACCCGCATGCGCCGCAACAACGAGAACCTGCTGGTGCTCGCGGGCGAGGAGCAGAGCCGCCGGTGGAACCAGCCGGTGTCGCTGTTCGACGTGGTGCGCGCGGCCACCGCCGAGGTCGAGCAGTACGAGCGGGTGGTGCTCTACGAGCTGCCCGACATCGCCGTGGCCGGCCACGCCGCCACCGACGTGGTGCACCTGGTGGCCGAACTCGTGGAGAACGCCACCTCGTTCTCCGGGCCCGAGACGCAGGTCCTGGTGGGCGCCAAGATGCTCACCTCCGGCGAGGTCGTGCTCGACATCGCGGACGCCGGCATCGGCATCCGCCCCGAGGAACTGGACCGCATCAACCGCCGGTTCGCCGAGCCGCCCGTGCTCGACGTGGCGACCTCCCGCCGCATGGGCCTGTTCGTGGTCGGCCGGCTGGCCGCCAAGTACGGCATCCAGGTGCGGCTGACGAGCACCGGCCGCCGCACCGGCCTGAACGCGCTGGTGCGTCTCCCGATGAGCCTGCTGCTGCCGGCGAGCGAGCTGGAGCTGGCCGGCGCCCCGGTCTTCGACCAGTCGGCACTGCGGCCCGGCCCGTACGACACCGGTGAACTCGCCGCCGTGGGCGGCGGTTACCCGGCCGGGCGGAGCAGCGACCCGCGGTTCGACGGGGCGTACGGCTCGTCGGCGCAGGCCGGGCACGGCTACCAGGAGACGTCCGGAGGACGCCACTCCGCCCCGTCCGACGGCGGTTTCCCCTGGTTCCACGAGGAGCAGGAGGGCCAGGGGCCCGGCACCGCGGACTTCTCCTGGTTCACACCGGGACCGGAGGACGCGGAGGACGCCGCCTACGGAGCCGGGTCCGGACCGTACGGCCAGTCCCCGCCGGCCGCGCCGCCCGCCGCGCCCGCGCGTCCCGCGCCCGGCCGGCACGCGTACCCGGACCAGCAGGCCATGCAGCCAATGCAGCAGCCAATGCAGCAGCCAATGCAGCAGCCGATGCAGCAGCCGATGCAGCCGCAGCCCCCGTACCAGCAGCCGCCCTCGCAGCAACGGCCGGCCCGCCCGCAGGCGCAGCAGCAGCCCCAGCAGCTGCCCCAGCACCGGTCCCAGCCGCAGGAACTGCCGCGACGGGTGCCGCTGGAGCAGCGCTCGCCCGACGCGCAGCCGCGCCGCGCCGCGCCGCCGCCGAGCACCCCGCCGCTCGGGCCGCGCGCGGCGGGCCAGATGAGGGACCGGCTGTCGAGCTTCCACCAGGGCGTCATGCGGGGCAAGGACGGCACCGACCGCGACGGGCGGGGCCGCCCGCCGGGCGGGTCGGGTCCGCTATGAGGAGGCCGACGTCTCCCCAGCCCTCGCCCCGGGCGCGTGCGACCGCTACGTTCGCAGCGTCTTCCCCCGCAGCGCCCTGGTCCGCGGCGCTGCCGGAGGTCGTCCTCAGCAGCATAGGAAGCAGCTACAGCCATGAGCTATCTGAGCAGCGCAGCGCAGAACCTGAACTGGCTCATCGCCAACTTCGTGAAGCAGGTGCCGGGAGTCGCGCACGCGGTGGTCGTCTCCTCCGACGGCGTCCAGCTGCTGGCGTCGGCCGCCATGCCGAAGGACCGCGGCGACCAACTCGCCGCGATGGCCTCGGGCCTGGCGAGCCTGACGCAAGGAGCCGCGACGCTCTTCGAGGCCGGGACGGTCACTCAGACCATCGTGGACATGCAGAACGGTTTCCTCTTCCTGACCTCGATCAGCGACGGCTCGGTGCTGGCGGTGCTCGCGGCGCCGGGCTGCGACATGAAGGTCGTGGGTTACGAGATGACCCTGCTGGTCGAACGGGCCGGCGACGCCTTGACCCCGGCCGTGCGCAAGGAACTGCAGAAGGCGCTGGCAGACTGACGACCGGTGTGGCCGGCCGTCCGCGATCCATCCGGAAGGACGTGCGTACGTGAGTGCAGACCGCAGGCGCGACTCGCCGTTCGTACGTCCGTACGCCGTCACACGCGGCAGGACCACGGCGCGCACCGACTTCGCGATGGAGGCGCTGGTCGGCACGACCATGCTCGCCTGGGAGCGCGGGGTGAGGCTGTTCCCCGAGCAGTTGGCGATCTGCCGGCTGTGCGTCAACCTCACCTCGATAGCCGAGATATCCGCGCTGCTGAACATCCCGCTCCAGGTCACCCGCGTCCTCGTGGGTGACCTGGCCGAGAACAACTACGTCAACGTCCAGCAGCCCGCCTACACCGGTGGCCGGCCGGACGTCACGCTGCTGGAGCGGGTGCTCACCGGGCTGCGCGGTCTCTGAGCCGCGCGGCCGCGGGCCGGACGGATCTCCGCCCCGCTCCGAGCCCTTCGCACCGCGGGCCCGGGACCTGTTCCGACGACCCCTGGAGCGCCATGCCCGAATCCGCCCTGCTCGCCGTGTCGTTCGGGGCCGCGGCCCGGGACTACGACCGCTACCGGTCGGGCCCGCCCGCGCAGGCCCTGGACTGGGTGGTGCCGGCCGACTGCCGCTGCGTGCTGGACCTGGCGGCCGGGACCGGGCTGCTGACCCGTCAGCTCGCCGACCTCGTCGAGGACGTCGTCGCGGTCGAGCCGGACGCCCGGATGCGGGAGGTGCTGGCCCTGACCTGCCCGGAGGCGACGGTGCTGGCGGGGACGGCCGAGGCCGTCCCGCTGCCGGACCGCCGGGTCGAGGCCGTCACGGTCTCCGCCGCGTGGCACTGGATGGACCCGGCCGCCGCGCTCGCGGAGATCGCGCGGGTGCTCACACCGGGCGGCACGCTCGGCGTCCTCTACACCCGCCGGGACCGGCGGGTGCCGTGGGTCGACCGCCTCGACGCCTTCGTGCACCGCGAGATGGGCACCGACGACCGGATCGGCGACCTGATCCGGCGGATGAACGAGGGGCCGTGGCTGCCCGAGGGCGTGCCGTTCACCGCGACCGAGGCGCACGCCGTCAGCTGGACGGCCGTGCTGACCGTCGAGGAGATCGTCGCGATGTTCGGCACCTACAGCAGGTTCATCACGCTGCCCGAGGGGCGCAAGCGGGAGCTGGCCGAGGCCATCGAGGCGGAGGTGCGCGCGAGCGTGCCGACGTGGCAGGGCCAGGTGCTGATGCCCATGGTCTGCTACTGCTGGCGGACCCGGCTGACCGCGGACTCCCCTTCGGGCGCGCTCTCCTGACCCGTCAGCTCGGGCGGTGCGACTGCCGCGGGAGGTCGAGGGCCGCGTCGCGCCCGGCCTCCCGCTGCTCGCAGAACTCCCGTACGGCGCTGGTCCGCGAGACCACCCGGCCGCGGTGGACCACGATCCTGCTGTACGCCTGCGAGAGCACCCCGGCCAGGCTCTCCCCGCGCACGGCGAGCAGTTCGGCCGGGAAACCGGCCTCCACCCGCACCTCGGGCAGCCCGAGCAGCGCCCGGGACCGGCCGCTGACCAGGTCGTAGGCCCGCGCGGGGGAACAGGCGCCGTGCGAGGCGAGCAGGTAGGCGGCCTCCAGCGGGTCGGCCCGGCCCACCGGGTTCGCCAGGTCGGCCAGTGCCCCGCTGCCCGCGGCCACCCGCACCCCGGCGGCCAGGAGTTGGCGCACCGGCACCACGCCGGCGGGCACGACGTAGGGCCCGCCGGCCCGCTCCAGCGCGCCGCAACCGCCCTGCGGCAGCGCGGTGACGCGGACCCCCGCGGCCGCGAGCCGCTCGGCGGTACGGGCCAGCGCGTCCGGGTCGAGGGCGGCCAGGCCGTGGCAGGGGCCGAGCGCGACCCCGGGCCGCATCCCGCCGGCCATCGCGGCGAGCCGGGCCAGCCGCGCGGGGTCGGCGGCCGCGGTGTGCAGGTCCACCGGCAGCCCGAACTCGGCGGCCAGGGTGAGCACGGCCTCGGTGTAGCCGCTGGGGTCCGGATCGAGGTCGGGGCAGCCGCCGACGGCCGAGGCGCCCATCTTCAGCGCGTCCCGCAGCATCGCCATGCCGTCGGCGCCCGCGGCGCCGGTGAGCAGGCGCGGCACCGCCACCGTCTGGATGTCCAGGAAGCCGCGCAGCGAGCGGCGGGCCTGGGTCACCGCCTCCAGCGAGCGCAGCCCGCTCACGTCGCCGATCCGCACATGGCTGCGGACCGCGGTGGCGCCGTGGGCGAGGTGGAGCAGGGCGGCCTCGGTGGCGCGGCGCTGGACGTCGTCGGCGTCGCCGGAGGGCGGGCCGCCGGCGGTGAGCGCCAGGTCGAGGTGGGCGTGCGGTTCGGCGGGCGCGGCCAGCAGCAGGTAGCCGCGCAGGTCGATCCGGGCGCCCTCGGCCGTACGGCCGGCGGGCCCGGCGAGGCTGCCGGCGGTGCCCACGGCCTCGATCCGCGGTCCCGACAGGCGTACGTCGACGGTCCGCCCGTCGGTGAGGCGGGCGCCGCACAGCAGCAGGGTGGCGGTGTCGGCGGCGGTACCGCGGGGGCTGTCCGTCATGGCTCCCTCCGGGCAGCGGGCGTACGGCGTGATCACGCACGTCGAGCGTAGGGCGCGCGGCGGGGCGCACTTGGGAGGAGCGCATTAGTCGTACCGGCAGGGGTCGTGGCGGGGGTGCCCTGAGGGTGTTCCGAGCAGCACCGGAGGAGTACGGGAGGAGCACGGGAGGAGCGTCGCAGCAGCGCGAGAGGGGGTGCAGGAGGGGGTGCCGGACGGGTGCCGGAGATCGCCGGCGGGGTCCGATGTGCCCTGCCGGATACGGATTTCACGTATGGCTGCGGAGCGTGTAATGTCTTCCTCGCTCGCCCCAATAGCTCAGTCGGTAGAGCGTCTCCATGGTAAGGAGAAGGTCTACGGTTCGATTCCGTATTGGGGCTCTGACGGATCGGCTCCCCGTCGTCGTGGCGGGGACCTGTTCGTCGAAGCGGCGTAGCTCAGTCGGTAGAGCAAGCGGCTCATAATCGCTGTGTCACCGGTTCAAGTCCGGTCGCCGCTACTCTCCGTAGCCGATTGCGGGTTCGGTCCCTCGGTCGGCTACTCTTCCTGTGTTCACCACACCCGTTCGTCAAGGAGCACTCACGTGGCCGCCACCGACGTCCGCCCGAAGATCACGCTGGCCTGCGTGGAGTGCAAGGAGCGGAACTACATCACCAAGAAGAACCGGCGCAACGACCCGGATCGTCTTGAGATCAAGAAGCACTGCCCGCGCTGCAACGCGCACACCGCGCACCGCGAGACGCGCTGACCCCCGCTCCTGCGCCACGGACCCGCGTCCGGCCCGCTCCGGCGGAGCCGCGCGGGTCCTGTGCTGGTTCCCCGCATCCACGGGGCTCCACCCGGCCCTGACCGGCATGAACCGCCGTTCCGCGACGAGCGCCGGCTGAAGGCCCTACCGTGAGGCCGTCCCCGATTCCCCGGGGGCGGCCTCACGGCGTTTGTTCCGTCGCATCCGTACCGGAGGTAATGATGGCCCTCGACCAGTCCTTCGTGGGGCGGAGCTATCCGCCCACCGCCCCCTACGAGGTCGGCCGGGAGAAGATCCGCGAGTTCGCCGAGGCCGTCGGCGACCCCAACCCCGTGTACACCGACCCGGCGGCGGCCGGGGCGCTCGGCCACCCGGATGTGATCGCGCCCCCCACCTTCGCCTTCGCGATCACCTACAAGGCGGCCGGCGCGGTGGTGAGCGACCCCGAACTCGGGCTGAACTACAGCCGGGTGGTCCACGGCGACCAGCGGTTCGCGTACACCCGCCCGGTGCGGGCCGGCGACCGGCTCTCGGTCACTTCCACCATCGAGACGATCAAGTCCCTCGCGGGCAACGACGTGATCGACATCCGCGGCGAGGTGCACGACGCCGCGGGCGAGCACGTGGTGACGGCGTGGACGAAGCTGGTCGCGCGCGCGGCCGAGGCCGGGGAGGCGTGATGGCGGCGAGGATCGCGTACGACGAGGTCGAGGTCGGCACCGAGCTGCCGGCGCAGAGCTTCCCCGTGGACCGGGCCACCCTGGTCCGCTACGCGGGCGCCTCGGGCGACTTCAACCCGATTCACTGGAACGAGCGGTTCGCCCGCGAGGTCGGCCTGCCCGACGTCATCGCGCACGGCATGTTCACCATGGCCTCGGCGGTCCGGGTGGTCACCGACTGGCTCGGCGACCCCGGCGCGATCGAGGAGTACGGCGTCCGCTTCACCAAGCCGGTCGTCGTGCCCGACGACGACAAGGGCGCGGTCATCGAGGTCACCGCGAAGGTCGCCGCCAAGCTCGACGGCAAGCGCGTCCGCGTGGACCTCACGGCGGTCAGCGCCGGCCAGAAGGTCCTCGGCATGTCCCGCGCGGTGGTCCGCCTCGCGTAGGGGGCTGTTGCGGTGAGGCCGACAGGGGCGCGGGGAGAACGGTTCCCGCGCCCCTCTGCGACCGGCGCGACCTGGGGACTTGCCAAGGAAGTGATTGGCCACTAACTTAGTCCGCATGGCAAGGATGAGTGCAGAAGAGCGACGCGAGAGCGTCATCCGGGCGGCCCTGAGCGAATTCGCCCACGGCGGCTACCGCGGGACCTCCACGGAGGCCATCGCGCGCCGGGTGGGCGTCTCCCAGCCGTACCTCTTCCGGCTCTTCCCGAACAAGCAGGCGATCTTCGTGGCGGCGGCCGAGCGCTGCATCGAGCACACCCGCGACGCCTTCCTGGCGGCCGCCAAGGGGCGGCCGCCGGAGGAGCGACTGGAAGCCATGGCCAACGCCTACGGCCGGCTGATCAGGGAGGACCCCGAGAAGCTGCTCATGCAGATGCAGATCTACGCGGCTGTCGCGACCGCCGAGGCCGCCGGGGACCACGAGTTCGGCGCCAGCCTGCGGGACCGGTGGCAGTCGATGTGGGACTCGGCCCATGTCGAACTGGGCGCCGACATCGAGGAGACCACCACCTTCTTCGCCTACGGGATGCTCATCAACACCCTGGTGTCGATGGGCTTCCCGCCCACCCAGCGCAACTGGGAGGGCATCTACGAGTTCGCCCGCGCGGGGGTCGGACCGCAGTCCTTCGGGGCACCCGCGGCGCCCTCGCCCTGACGGCGGCAGGTGGGGGCCGTGTCCCCGCGGCACTGCCCACCACCGGCCGCGCTCCGCGCATCCGTATGTCCCCGGAACTTAGTCATCAATTACTAAGCAAAACCCACAGGGGGTAGGAAACCATGAGCTCGCCCACCACCGCACCGCCCAGCCGGAGCACCGGCGTCGTCTGGGCCCTGGTGATCACCAGCGTCGCCGGCTTCATGGCGTCCCTGGACAACCTCGTCGTCACCACCGCCCTGCCGTCCATCCGCAAGAGCCTCGGCGGCGCCCTGTCCGACCTGGAGTGGACGGTCAACGCCTACACGCTCACCTTCGCCGTGCTGCTGATGTTCGGCGCGGCCCTCGGTGACCGGTTCGGCCGCCGCCGGCTCTTCCTGGTCGGCCTGACGATCTTCACCGGCGCCTCGGCCGCCGCGGCCATGTCCTCCGGGATCGGCGCGCTGATCGCCGCCCGCGCGGTCCAGGGCGTCGGCGGCGCCATCATGATGCCGCTCACCTTGACCCTGCTCACCGCGGCCGTCCCCGCGGCCAAGCGCGGCATGGCCTTCGGCATCTGGGGCGCGGTCAACGGCCTCGCCGTCGCCTGCGGCCCCCTCATCGGCGGCAGCCTCACCCAGCACATCTCCTGGCACTGGATCTTCTGGCTCAACGTGCCGATCGGCCTGCTGCTGCTCCCGCTGGCCCGGCTGCGGCTGAACGAGTCGAAGGCCCCGAACCGGCGGCTGGACGTCCTGGGCACCGCGCTGATCTCGCTCGGCCTGTTCGGCATCGTCTTCGCCCTGGTCAGCGCCGACAGCCACGGCTGGACCAGCGGCCGGGTGCTCGGCGGGCTGCTCGGCGGCGCGGTGCTGGCGGCCGCGTTCGTCCGGCACGGCTTCACCGCCGCCCACCCGATGCTGCCGATGCGGATGTTCGCCAACCGCGGCTTCGCGGCGATCAACGTCGGCAGCATGCTGATGTACGTCGGGATGTTCGGCTCGATCTTCCTGCTCAGCCAGTTCCTGCAGACCGTGCTCGGCTACGACCCGACCCAGGCGGGCCTGCGGATGCTGCCCTGGACCGGCATGCCGATGCTGATCTCCCCCTTCACCGGCCTGCTCGCCGGGCGGATAGGCACCCGGCAGGTGGTCGCGATCGGCCTGGCCCTGCAGGCGGTCGGCCTCGGCTGGTTCGCCACCATCGCCTCGCCGGACGTCTCCTACACCACCCAGCTGCCCGCGCTGATCATCAGCGGCGTCGGGATGTCCCTCTTCTTCGCCCCGGCCACCACCTTGCTGATGGGCTCGGTCCGGCCCGCCGAGCAGGGCATCGCCTCGGGCACCAACAACGCGATGCGCGAGGTCGGCGGGGCGCTCGGCGTCGCCGTCCTGGGCACGATCTTCTCCGCCCACGGCGGCTACACCTCGGGCAGCGCCTTCGTGGACGGCCTCACCCCGGCGCTGTGGGTCGGCGCCGCCATCCTGGTCGCCGGCACCGCGGCGGTCCTGTCCTACCCGCGGCGGGCATTGCAGTCCGATGACGCGGGGGAGAAGGACGCGGCCCCGGCCGACCTCCAGCCGACGCACTGAACCGCACCCGGCACCTGCGTACCTCCCACGGGCAGGCAATCTCCCGTGGGAGGTACGTAGGCTTTGCCGCGTGAACGTCACAGAGAACGCCGACCTGGCCGCGCTGACCACCTTCCGGCTGGGCGGGCCGGCCCGGCGGCTGGTCACCGCGCAGACCGACGACGAGGTCGTGGCCGCCGTGCGCGAGGCCGACGGGCGGGGCGAGCCGGTGCTGCTCGTCGGCGGCGGCAGCAACCTGGTGATCGCCGACGAGGGCTTCCCCGGCACCGCCGTCCGCATCGCCACCCGGGGCGCGGCGCTGGAGGGCACCCGTCTGGAACTGGCCGCGGGCGAGCGGTGGAGCGAGGCCGTGGAGCAGACCGTGGCCGCCGGGCTCGCCGGGGTGGAGTGCCTGGCCGGCATCCCCGGCTCCGCGGGCGCCACGCCGATCCAGAACGTCGGCGCCTACGGCCAGGAGGTCTCCTCCACCATCACCGAGGTCGTCGTCTACGACCGGCAGGCGGGCGAGACGGTCACGCTGGCGGCCACCGAGTGCGGCTTCGCCTACCGCACCAGCCGCTTCAAGCAGGACCCGGCGCGCTACGTGGTCCTGCGGGTGCGGTTCGAACTCGAGGACGCCGGAGGGCTGTCGGCGCCGCTGAAGTACGCGGAGACCGCGCGGGCGCTCGGGGTGGAGCCCGGTGACCGGGTCCCGCTCGCCGAGGCGCGCTCCACGGTGCTGGCGCTGCGGCGCGGCAAGGGCATGGTGCTGGACCCCGAGGACCACGACACCTGGTCGGCGGGCTCCTTCTTCACCAACCCGGTGCTCTCGCCGGCCGAGCACGCGGCCTTCCTCGACCGGGTGCGCGAGCGGCTCGGCCCCGACGCGGTCCCGCCGGCCTACCCCGCCGAGGCGGACGGCACGAAGACGTCGGCGGCCTGGCTGATCGACAAGGCGGGCTTCACCAAGGGCTACGGCACGGGCGCGGCCCGGATCTCCACCAAGCACACCCTGGCGCTCACCAACCGGGGCGAGGCGAGCACGGCCGACCTGCTGGCGCTCGCCCGCGAGGTCCGCGACGGGGTGCACCGCGCCTTCGGCGTCACCCTCGTCAACGAGCCCGTCCTCGTGGGCGTCACCCTCTGAGGCGGCGCTTCCGCGGGGACCGTCAGGCGCCGGCGGCCAGCCATTTGTCGATGCCTGCCAGCAGCTCCGCCTTCTTCGCCGCGGGCGCGCACGACGCCTCGACGGACTGGCGGGCCAGGACGGCGAGTTCGGCGTCGGTGAAGCCGTGGACGGTGCGGGCGAGGTCGTACTGGGCGGCCAGCCGCGAGCCGAACAGCAGCGGGTCGTCGGCGCCCAGGGCCATGGGCACCCCGGCGTCCCACAGGGTGCGCAAGGGGACGTCCTCGGGCTTGTCGTAGACGCCGAGCGCCACGTTCGAGGCGGGGCAGACCTCGCAGGTGACCCCGCGGTCGGCCAGCCGCTTGAGCAGCCGGGGGTCCTCGGCGGCGCGCACGCCGTGGCCGACGCGCTGGGCGTGCAGGTCGTCCAGGCAGTCCCGCACGCTCGCCGGGCCCGACAGCTCGCCGCCGTGCGGGGCCGCGATCAGGCCGCCCTCGCGGGCGATGGCGAAGGCGCGGTCGAAGTCGCGGGCCAGGCCCCGCCGTTCGTCGTTGGACAGCCCGAAGCCGACGACCCCCTGGTCGGCGTAGCGCACGGCGAGGCGGGCCAGGGTACGGGCGTCCAGCGGGTGCTTCATGCGGTTGGCCGCCACCACGACGGCCATCCCGACGCCGGTGTCGCGCGAGGCCGTCCGCACCGCGTCCAGGATGATCTCCAAGGTGGGGATCAGGCCGCCCAGCCGGGGGGCGTAGGAGGTCGGGTCGACCTGGATCTCCAGCCAGCCGGAGCCGTCGGCGGCGTCCTCCTCGGCGGCCTCGCGGACCAGCCGGTGGATGTCCTCGGGGGTGCGCAGGCACGAGCGGGCGATGTCGTAGAGCCGCTGGAAGCGGAACCAGCCCCGCTCGTCGGTGGCCCGCAGCCTGGGGGGCTCGCCCGAGGTGAGCGCCTCGGGCAGGTGGATGCCGTGCCGGTCGGCCAGTTCGAGCAGGGTGCCGGGCCGCATCGACCCGGTGAAGTGCAGATGCAGATGTGCTTTGGGCAGCTCGCGGATCTCGCGCGCCGCACGTACCTCGCGTGCCATTCCAAGATCCTGCTACACCCGGACCCCCGCCCGGAACCACTTTCGCCGAACGGGGGCTTGCCCGAAAGCCCGAGCGGGCCCCGCCGCGAGCCCTGGGCCGGACCGTGCGGGACCGTGCCGGACTGCGCCGGAGCTTGCGGCGACCCTAGTCCCGGGCCTCGGCCAGCAGCTTCTGCAGCCGGGAGACGCCCTCGGCGAGGTCCTCGTCGCCCAGCGCGTAGCTCAGCCGCAGGTAGCCCGGTGTGCCGAACGCCTCACCCGGCACCACCGCGACCTCGGCCTCGTCCAGGATCAGCGCGGCCAGCTCCACCGAGTCCTGCGCCCGCTTGCCGCGGATCTCCTTGCCGAGCAGCGCCTTCACCGAGGGGTAGGCGTAGAAGGCACCCTCGGGCACCGGGCAGACCACGCCGGGGATCTCGTTGAGCATCCGCACGATCGTCCGGCGCCGGCGGTCGAACGCCTCGCGCATCTCGGCCACGGCCGACAGGTCGCCGCTCACCGCGGCCAGCGCGGCCACCTGCGCCACGTTGTTGACGTTGGAGGTGGCGTGCGACTGCAGGTTCGCCGCGGCCTTCACCACGTCCTTGGGGCCCACGATCCACCCCACCCGCCAGCCGGTCATGGCGTACGTCTTGGCCACGCCGTTGACGACGATGCAGCGGTCGCGCAGCTCGGGCACGATCGCCGGCAGCGAGGTGAAGCGCGCGTCGCCGTAGACCAGGTGCTCGTAGATCTCGTCGGTGAGCACCCACAGGCCGTGCTCGGCCGCCCAGCGGGCGATCGCCTCGGACTCCGCCTCGCCGTAGACCGCGCCGGTGGGGTTGGAGGGGGACACGAAGAGCAGCACCTTGGTGCGCTCGGTGCGGGCCGCCTCCAGCTGCTCCACCGACACGCGGTAGCCGGTGGTCTCGTCCGCGACCACCTCGACCGGCACGCCGCCGGCCAGCCGGATCGACTCCGGGTAGGTGGTCCAGTACGGCGCGGGCACGATCACCTCGTCGCCCGGGTCCAGGATCGCGGCGAACGCCTCATAGATCGCCTGCTTGCCGCCGTTGGTGACCAGCACCTGGGAGGCGTCCACCTCGTAGCCGGAGTCGCGGAGCGTCTTGGCGGCGATGGCGGCCTTCAGCTCGGGCAGGCCGCCGGCCGGCGTGTAGCGGTGGTACTTCGGGTCGCGGCAGGCGGCAGCGGCGGCGTCGACGATGTACTCGGGGGTCGGGAAGTCCGGCTCGCCCGCGCCGAAGCCGATCACCGGCCGGCCGGCCGCCTTGAGGGCCTTCGCCTTGGCGTCCACGGCCAGCGTCGCGGACTCGGAGATCGCGCCGATCCGGGCGGACACCCGCCGTCCGGAGGCCGGGGCCGGGGTGGAGGAGGGGGTTGCTGCGCTCATGGGTGCATGGTCCCAGACCCCGCCCCGGCCCGGTATCCGACGTCGCGGGCGCAAGACGTTCGACGGACCGGCCCGGACCACGTACACTCATCGGTCGGTGGCCCTCCCGACGCGCCCTTGCGGTAGGTTGGGGGCGGCAGCTTAGGGTCGTAGCTCAATTGGTAGAGCACTGGTCTCCAAAACCAGCGGTTGGGGGTTCAAGTCCCTCCGGCCCTGCTGAACACGTCCGACGGTGGGCGTGGGCAGGTAGTAGATGTAAGCACTCGCCGTACCGCGCGACGGGCGCGGCTCGGCCACGACCCGGAGTCAGGTGAGGACGAGTGACTGAGATCACGGACTCCAACGAGGTCTTGGGGACCGACGCCGCAGAGCAGGACAAGGCTGCCGACAAGAAGCCCCGCCGTGGCGGCAAGCGCGGCAAGAAGGGCCCGCTGGGCCGCCTCGCTCTCTTCTACCGCCAGATCATCGCCGAACTGCGGAAGGTCGTCTGGCCGAACCGCAGCGACCTGATGACCTACACCACTGTGGTGATTGTCTTCGTTGTCGTCGTCATCGCGTTTGTCAGCGTGGTTGACTGGGGTTTCGAGAAGCTCGTCACGTACGTCTTCGGATGATCCCGCGGCGGGCGCCGGTTCGACGACGACGCCCGTCGTTGTGTCCCACCCTTTGAAGTCAGGAAGAAGCAGTCACCGTGTCTGACCCCAACGTGCACGATGCCGACGTTGCCCACGCTGCCGACGAGACCGTGGCGGACGAGGACTCCGCGCAGGACATCGTCGAGGCGGCCGACGGCGACATCGACCAGGCCGCGGCGGCCGACCTGGCCGCAGGCGAGCCCGCGGAGCACGAGGCCGTGCACGCCGAGGACGCTGCTGAAGACGCTGAGGACACCGAGGGCTCCCAGGACGCCGAGGACGCCGACGGCTCGGACGAGCCTTCCGACGCGGCCGGTGACGAGGCCGAGGAGGAGCCCGGCGAGGTCGTGGACCCCGTGGCGGCCTTCCGCGAGGAGCTGCGCACGCTGCCCGGCGAGTGGTACGTGATCCACACCTACGCCGGCTACGAGAACCGGGTGAAGTCCAACCTGGAGCAGCGCGCCGTCTCGCTCAACGTCGAGGAGTACATCTACCAGGCCGAGGTGCCGCAGGAAGAGGTCGTCCAGATCAAGAACGGCGACCGCAAGACGATCCGGCAGAACAAGCTCCCCGGCTACGTGCTGGTCCGCATGGACCTGACCAACGAGTCGTGGGGCGTGGTCCGCAACACGCCGGGCGTCACCGGATTCGTCGGCAACGCCTACGACCCGTACCCGCTGACGCTGGACGAGATCGTCAAGATGCTCGCCCCCGAGGTGGAGGCCGCGGCCGAGGCCGCCGCGATCGCTGAGGGCACGGCCCAGCCGCGCAAGGTCGAGGTCCAGGTCCTGGACTTCGAGGTCGGCGACTCGGTCACCGTCACCGACGGCCCCTTCGCCACCCTGCAGGCCACGATCAACGAGATCAACGCGGACTCCAAGAAGGTCAAGGGCCTGGTGGAGATCTTCGGCCGCGAGACCCCGGTCGAGCTGAGCTTCGACCAGATCCAGAAGAACTGAGCTTTCCCCGGGCTTCCGGGGAGCGCTGCACCATTCGTTTGCGAAGGGCCCCTGCCCGGCGAGCTTGTCGCCGGGCAGGGGCCCTTCGGTGTGGGGGGAGCGGGGTGGCCGTAGGGGGCCGGGCAGGGGTCAGGCGTCGGCGTTCAGGACGGGGTAGTAGCCGGCGGAGTGGCCCGTGGCGGTGGGGTGGTAGGACTCCCAGCTCGGCGAGACGACCAGGGAGTGCAGGTAGTCGTCACCCGAGCAGAGCTCGTGGCCCTTGAAGGTGGAGCGGACGTCGCCGAAGGTGAAGCCGTGCGCGGCGGCGCGGGCGGCCGTGGTGGTGTCGAGTACGTCGGCGGCCTCGTCGATCTTCGCGTGCTTGGTGGAGTCCAGCCCGATGCAGAAGACGTTGAGGGTGTACATGTCGGGGTAACCCAGCACCACGACATGGGCGTTGGGCGCCTTGGCGTGGATGGCGTTGTACACCGCGTCGAGCTTGGCGGGCAGCGTGTTGCGGACGTAGTTCTCCGCAGTGTTGACGCGGTTGACGCAGTCGGAGTCGGAGCCGGTCACGCAGGTGGTCATGACGTCGGAGAAGCCCGCGTCGTTGCCGCCGATGGTGATGGAGACCAGGCCGGTGGAGGAGTTCAGCGGGCCCAGCTGGTTGTTGATCACGTCCGTGGTGACCGCGCCCGAGCAGGCGGTGTCGGAGAAGCTGGACGGCGAGTGGGCGTTCTTCCACAGGTAGGGGTACGCGCTGAAGCTGCGGTGGCAGTCGCCGCTGGAGCTGTCGTAGTTGCCGGCGCCGTTCCCGGCCGAGTACGAGTCGCCGAGGGCCACGTACGCGGGGGCGGCCGCCTGCGCCGGGCCGGACAGGCCGAGGGAGAGGCCGATCGCGAGGATCGCCGTGCCGATCGCCGCGAAGGACTTGGTCAGTCTCAACTGAACCTCCTGGGGGGCAGGATCACTGCTTGCTACCACTTGGTAGCAAGGAGAACCGGCCCCTGGGAAGTGTTCATGCCAATAATTCTTCCCGCGTAGACCGCGATTTTGCTGCGCGTCAGCGGGAGTTGAAGGTTTGCCCCTGGGGGGAACGTGGGTAGCCCGGCGGTTCCTGTGGGGCGGTTGTGAAGGTGCGCGCGGGGTGCGTGCGAGACCGGGGAGGGGCGCGGGAGGGGGTGTGGGGGCGCGAACTCCCTAGGAGCAGCGGGTGAGTTCGAGCACGGCCTGCGAGGCGAGAAACCAAGGGGCGCCGGGGCTGCCGTAGGGGAGGTACGCGTCCTCGGAGGCGATCAGGGTGCCGTCGGCGCCGGGGGTGCAGAAGCCACCGAAGACGCCCCAGACGCGGGGCTTGCGGGAGCGGACGAGGGCCGGCCTCCTCAGGTGGGGGCAGTGGCGCACGGCGAGGTCGGCGCAGGGGCGGCAGATCGGGGGCTTGGTGGTGAGCAGGCCCTCGCTGTTGCCGTGCGGGGTACGGCTGTTGGGCTCCGGTGCGGGCCCGTCCTGCTCGGCCTGCTCGTGTGCCGGCAGCAGGAAGAGCCAGCCGCGCGAGGTGCGGTCGGCGGGCCCGCCGCAGACCTGGCAGCGCAGCCCGAGGACGGCGGCGCGCTGCCGGACGGTGTGCATGGCGCGGTAGTCGGGCCGCCCGGCGCCGGGCCGGTCGGGTACGCGGGCCCACAGGATGCCGTGCCGGTCGCGGTCCTGGGTCACCTCGTCCTCGTACGCGAGCCGCCCCCGCCGTACGCACAGCCCGGCGACGGAGGTGGCCTCGCCGCTCCACGCCACGGCGAACGGCACCGGCAGCCCTTTGGGCCCCCAGGTCAACGGCTGCGCCCGCGCGGGTGATTGGGGGGTGGGCTGCTGCGTGCGTACGGAGGGTGCGGCGGGGAGTCCGGGCATGGCGAAGCGTCCCTTCGGGCGGGGGTTCTGTTGGGCCGGACCTGGCGGACCGACCCGTTCAGCGTGGCTGCCTGGGTGGCTCGGGTGCTATGGAATCTGAAAAAGTCAGTGAGAGTGGCATATGCGACGGCATAGACTCTCGGTGACAAGGCGGGGACTCTCCGGTAATCGGTTGGTACCGAGGCACCGGAGCCCTACTCTCGACACCCGGGGAGGGCAACTCATGGCGGCACCGACCGGACCCACGGTCCGTCGCATGCAACTCGGCGGAGAGCTGCGGCGGTTGCGTGAGCGGGCCCAGCTGACACTGGCGGAGGCGGTCGACGGCCTCGACTTCTCGATCTCCAAGCTCTACCGCGTGGAGAACGGCCTGACCGGGCTGAAGTCGGCCTCGGAACTGCGCAGCCTCCTGGATCGCTACGGCGTGACCGACGAGGACGACCTCGAATTCCTCGCCGAGATCCATCGCGACTCGCTCAATCGTGGCTGGTGGTCGCAGTACCGCAGCACGATGCCGTCCGGCATGGCGATGTACGTGGGGCTGGAGAGTGGCGCCCGCGCGATCAGGGCGTGGCACCCGAGCGTGATCTTCTCGCTGCTCCAGACCGAGGCGTATGTCCGCGAGATGCTCCAGACGTCCAAGGCCGTCGAGGAGAGCACCACCGAGTTCATCGAGCGGACGATCCAGCTGCGCATGGAGCGCAAGGAGCAGCTGATCCGCAAGCAGAAGGGGGCGGAGCTGTGGGCGATCCTGGACGAAGCCGCCCTGCGCAAGACGGTCGGTGGACCCGACGTGATGCGCGGGCAGTACGAGGAGATCATCCGCCTGGCGAAACTCGATAACGTGACCGTTCAGATCCTGCCGCTGGCCAGCGCGACGTACCGGTGCATCACCAACTTCACGCTGCTGGAGTTCGGCGATCCTCAGCTGACGGTCGTCCAGACCGACATGCCCGAGGGTGGATCGAACGTCAGCGACAAGGACACCACGATCTGGGCGTTCAACCGCCGGTTCGACGCCCTCCGCGCGGGCGCTCTCGCCCCGGGGGAGACCCCGACCTTTCTGCACCGACTAGCCGGAGAGATCTGATCCGCATGACCTACCGCACGGCAGCCGACCTCGCCCCCGAGAGCGCCTGGTTCAAGTCCTCGTTCAGCGGGGACACCGGCAACAACTGCATAGAGGTCGCCGCTCTTGGCTCGACCGGCGAGGTCGCCGTCCGCGATTCGAAGGACCCCTCGGGTCCGGCGCTGCTCTTCCCGGCCGACGCGTTCGCCGGGTTCGTGCGGGCCGTCCGTGAGGGTCGCTTCGGCGGCTGAGCGAGGAGCGCGCTCGGTGGTGCGGGTCAGTTGTGGAAGGGGCCGCCGCCCATCGGGCCCATCGGGGTGCGGGTGTGGTTGATCGGCAGGCCCGAGTCCCGCTCCGGTGCGCCCCGGCGGTGGGCGCCCGGGTCCGCGTACTTCGCCAGCCGGCGCCGCTGCGACATCATGTCCAGCAGCCGGCTGCCCTTCCGCGAAAGCCAATCCCTCATCGCAACCCCCCAAGTGCGGTCGTGCCTCGTACTGCCAGTGTGCGCCGCCCCGCCCCCCGTCAACCCCCCTCTGAGCAGAACTTGAGCCCCGGCCCTGGCGTGTATTCAGTCGGCCGCGTGTGGGGGTGAGGCTGTGCAGTGTCGGTGGGGTGCGGCATGGTGGGGCCACGGAGTTCCCGATGCGGCGGTGGTGCGAGGAGGATGAGCGGTATGACGAGCGACGATGTGTGGCCGGGTGCCGTTCGGCAGGCGGCCGAGGAACTGGGGTACCGCGGCGCGGACGTGCCGAGGACGGTTGCCGGGATTCTGGGTGCCTTGCACGCCAAGCGGCGTGACGCATTCCACGCGGACCTGGCCGCGCTCTCCCACGGCATCGCGTTCGAGGTCTTCCTGGACCAGTGGTGGACCCAGGCCGTGGTCGATGCAGCGCCCGACGAACACGCGCGAGAGGCCGCCTTGGAATTCGCGGACCTGGCTGTCGCCTACCGGATCAGCGCAGGCGATGGCCCGACGCTGTCCACCGCCGAAGTCGAGCAGATGATCGGCCTGCACCTCTCCGCGGGGGCGCAGTGAGGTACACGCTCATCTGGGAGCCGACCGCTCTGGAAGCCCTCAAGCGCTTACGCCAGCGCGACGGTGACCGAGTACGCCCCCTGGTGCGGGCGATCAACAATCTGGCAGCCGATCCGGAGCCGGCGGAGAGCAGCAAACTTGGCGCGACGAACAAGCGGCGCCTGCGCATCGGCGTATACAGGGCGTTGTACGAGATCGACGGTGACCGGGTCGCCGTCAAGGTGCTCACTGTCGGGAGTGCGCCACAGCGCTGACCCCTGCCCGTAAGGGGCCGGGTCGGCGGCTCTGCGGCTGAGGGCACCGGGGGTGCGGGCGGGCGTCGGGTGGCGGCCGGGGAGGACGGCGATTTCGGGGGCGGGGGGCTTACCCGCTATCGTGGGGCGGTATGCCTGCTCGCAGGCATGGACACTCTCAACAAGACCCGGAGAGAGCAATGCCTCCCAAGAAGAAGAAGGTCACGGGGCTGATCAAGCTCCAGATCAACGCCGGTGCGGCCAACCCGGCACCGCCGGTCGGCCCCGCGCTGGGCCAGCACGGCGTGAACATCATGGAGTTCTGCAAGGCGTACAACGCGGCCACCGAGTCGCAGCGCGGCATGGTGATCCCGGTGGAGATCACGGTCTACGAGGACCGCACCTTCACCTTCATCACCAAGACCCCGCCGGCCGCCAAGCTGATCCTCAAGGCCGCGGGCGTGGACAAGGGCTCCGGCGAGCCGCACAAGACGAAGGTCGCCAAGCTCACCCGCGACCAGGTCCGTGAGATCGCCACCACGAAGCTCCCCGACCTCAACGCCAACGACCTGGACGCCGCCGAGAAGATCATCGCCGGCACCGCCCGCTCGATGGGCATCACGGTCGAGGGCTGACGCCCGGAGCGAGTGAGCAGGAAGGCCTCGTGAAGGAATGCGAGGGCTGACGCTCGCAGTACCCCCGTACGACCTGTACGACCCGCGTCGGTCGGTGGCGTTGGCCCGCTGCCCCGGCGCCCGTGGGAGGGCCTGCTCGGCCCGCACCACGACTCCCACCATCCCCAGGAGATTCCCATGAGCAAGCGCAGCAAGTCCCTTCGCGCTGCGGACGCCAAGATCGACCGGGAGCGCCTGTACGCGCCCCTGGAGGCCGTCCGCCTCGCCAAGGAGACCTCGTCCGCCAAGTTCGACTCGACCGTCGAGGTCGCCTTCCGGCTGGGTGTCGACCCCCGCAAGGCCGACCAGATGGTCCGCGGCACCGTGAACCTCCCGCACGGCACCGGCAAGACCGCCCGGGTCCTGGTCTTCGCGACCGGTGACCGTGCTGCGGCCGCGGAAGCCGCGGGCGCCGACATCGTCGGCTCCGACGAACTGATCGACGAGGTGGCCAAGGGCCGGCTGGACTTCGACGCCGTCGTCGCCACCCCGGACCTGATGGGCAAGGTCGGCCGCCTCGGCCGCGTGCTCGGTCCCCGCGGCCTGATGCCGAACCCGAAGACCGGCACCGTCACGCCCGACGTGGCCAAGGCGGTCACGGACATCAAGGGCGGCAAGATCGAGTTCCGCGTCGACAAGCACTCGAACCTGCACTTCATCATCGGCAAGGTGTCCTTCGACGACGCCCAGCTGGTGGAGAACTACGCCGCGGCCCTCGACGAGGTCCTGCGCCTGAAGCCGTCCGCGGCCAAGGGCCGGTACGTCAAGAAGGCCGCCTTCTCCACCACGATGGGCCCCGGCATCCCGGTCGACCCGAACCGCACCCGCAACCTCCTCGTCGAGGAGGACCCGGCCGCGGTCTGACCCGCACCGGCAGCCCGCCAGGGCAGCAGCACCCCACGGGCGCCCCGCGCCTCCCGGTCCACACCGGGAGCACGGGGCGCCCGCGCGCGTACGGCCGCCGTCTCCCAGGCGGCCGCGGCCGGTCCGAAGCACGCGGTCGGCCCGGGGTTACGCCGCCGGCCCTGGAAAACCGTTCGCGGAGCGTTCGCCCGGCCCGGTTAAGGTGTCCCGGCACATCGAACCCGGGGGGACCCATGACGGCGATCAACCGCGCGCGCGTAAGCAGGAGTTGGCCGGTAGGAAGCGGCAGCCGACCGGCACGGACCGGACGCGGCCCCGTACGCGGCGGCACCGCGCCCGCACAGGGCGCCCGCAGCCCCGTACGAAGCAGCGCCGCCCTCACCGCCACCGCTCTGCTGGGCCTCGTCCTGTCCGCGTGCGGGGGCGTCCCCTCCGGCGGCACCCACGCCTCCGGCACCCTCGACACCCTCCTCGCCGTCCGCACGCACGCCACCGCCGCCCACTCCGCCCGCGTCAGCGTCACGGTCACCGACGGCACGCGCCTGAGCGAGACCGGCACCGGCGTCCGCGACTGGTCGCACGGCATCCACCAGGCCATGACGCTGCACATCACCGGCGGCACCCAGACCGCGGCGCTGCGGGCGCAGGGCCGCACCACGCTGGTGGTCCGCTATCTGCCGGACACGCTCTACTCCGACCAGGGCGCCCGGACGGCCGCGCGCCTGGGCGGCCTGCGCTGGTTCGCGTACAGCTACGCCCTGCTGGCGCAGCTCACGAAGCCGGGCGGTGGTTCCGGGGTGCCCCTGGACGCCCAGGACGACGACACCAGCCCGGCGCAGTCCGTCAGCGTGCTGCTGGCCGCGCCTCAGGTCAGGCGGGTCGGCGAGGGCACGGTCGACGGAAGTCGGGCCGTCCACTACCGGGGCGCGGTCGCCGCCGGGAGTCTCACCGGGCGGCTCCACCCGGGCCTGACCGCGGCGCAGACCGCGGCGATCAGGGCGAACCTCGTCCGGCAGGGCATCACCACCCAGACCGTGGACCTGTGGGTGTCCGCGGACGGCCTGCCGCTGCGCACGACCACCACGGCCGCGAGCGACCACGGCACGGTCACCCGCACGGTGACCTACTCCGACTACGGGCTCCCCGTCCACGTCGAGGCCCCGCCCGCCGCCGAGACCTACGTCGTCAAACCACCGGCCGCGAAGCCGGCGCAGCCCGCCGCCTGAGCGCCACCAGCGTGCCGCGTGGCCGGGCCGGCCCCGACGGCGGGCCGACGGCCACCCCGGCACGGGCGTCGCCGCAGGGGCGCGCTACCGTCGGTCCCTTCACGTATCGGGCGGGGCCGTGGGAGGCGCCCGCCCTGGGGGGAGGGGTTCCCGTGTCACGCACCCGGTCGCGGCGCATCGCCGCAACCGCTCTGGCCGCAGCCGCGCTGCTCGCCATGGCCGCCTGCGGCGGCAACGACAGCGCCCGGCACGCGGCCGGCGGCACCACCGCGCCCGGGACGTCCGGCACCGCCGCCCCCGCGGTGGACGCGCTCGCCGCCGTCCAGAAGCGCACCAGCGCCGTCCATTCCGCCCGCAGCGACGGCAAGGTCACGGTCGGCTCGTTGGCCACCCTGACGCTGAAGGGCACGACGGACTGGGCGCACGGCCCGCTCGGCACCCTGACGGTCACCTACACCGGCGGTTCGAACATCGGGATCCTGCGGCAGGGGGGCATGTCCACCACGACGGAGACCCGTTACCTGCCGGACGCCTTCTACACCGACATGGGGCCGGCTGTCGCCCGTCAGGACGGCGGCAAGGAATGGCTCAAGAAGGGGTACAACGGTCTGGGCAAGGACGTCGACGACTTCGGGGTGGCGGTCCCGGACCAGCTGGACAAGGCCAGCCCCACGCAGGAGCTCGACCTGGCGATCGCCTCGCCGGACGTGCACGAGGTCGGCCGGGAGACCGTCCGGGGCGTGCCGGCCACCCATTACCGGGGCACCGTGCGCCCGGCGGACCTCGCCCGGCGCGTCCCGCACGTGACCGACGCCGACCGCGCGGCGCTCAGGAAGCAGTTCGCCGCGTCCAGGACCACCGCCGAGCAGGTCGACCTGTGGATCTCCGCGGACCACCTCCCGGTGCAGGTGACGAGCCGCGCGACGACCGGGGACGGCACGTTGCAGATCGCCGTCCACTACTCCGACTACGGTGTGGCCGTCCATCCGCAGGCTCCGCCGGCCGCCAAGACGCTCGATTACGAGCAGGTGATGAAGGAGTCCAGGCCGGCGACGACTCCGCCCGCCGCCTGAGCGGACCTGAGCGGGCCTGAGCGGACCTGAGTGGAAGGGGCGGCGGGGGCGGAAGGCGGCGATTTGCTCCTGGGTGGCGCGGTCCCGTACTCTCCTGGATGAAGCCAAAGACCGCAGGTTGCCGTCGTGCCCTCGCAAGGGGTGGGGCGGCCGAAGGTTCCGCTAGGGAGCGGACGGCCCGCGCAGGTGGACGTGGAAGATCTCCGGAGACGCGACAGCAGTCCGTCCCCGTCGAGGCCGCCCCGTGCGCATGCGCCCGGGGCGTTTGTTTTTCACCGGGGAGTCCCTTCACGCCGGGCGGTCCGCAATCACCCGGAAGGAGGCCGAGACTCTATGGCGAGGCCCGACAAGGCTGCCGCGGTTGCCGAGTTGACGGATCAGTTCCGCTCCTCGAACGCCGCGATGCTGACCGAGTACCGCGGTCTCACCGTGGCGCAGCTCAAGACGCTGCGCCGTTCGCTCGGTGAGAACGCCACGTACGCCGTGGTGAAGAACACGCTGACCAAGATCGCGGCCAACGAGGCCGGGATCAGCTCGCTCGACGACCTGTTCGCGGGTCCGTCGGCCGTCGCCTTCGTCACCGGTGACCCGGTCGAGGCGGCGAAGGGTCTGCGCGACTTCGCCAAGGAGAACCCCGCCCTTGTCATCAAGGGCGGCGTGCTGGACGGCAAGGCGCTGTCCGCGGAAGAGATCACCAAGCTTGCGGACCTCGAGTCCCGCGAGGTTCTGCTCGCCAAGCTGGCGGGTGCCATGAAGGCGAAGCAGTCCCAGGCTGCCGCCGTCTTCCAGGCCCTGCCGTCGAAGTTCGTCCGCACCGCGGAGGCGCTTCGGGCCAAGAAGGCCGAATCGGCCGAGGCAGAGCAGGGCGGTGCCGAGTAATTCGGCTCGCACAGTGACCGCTGCCACTCGGCCGCGGTCGGCGCGGGCCTGACGTACGCCCGCCGACATCTACATCCGGCACCAGCCGACTGAATGGAAGGACCGCCGATCATGGCGAAGCTCAGCACCGACGAACTGCTCGCCCAGTTCGAGGAGCTCACCCTCATCGAGCTCTCCGAGTTCGTGAAGGCGTTCGAGGAGAAGTTCGACGTCACCGCCGCCGCCCCCGTGGCCGTCGCCGCCGCGGGCGGTGCGGGTGCCGCCACCGCCGAGCCCGTCGAGGAGAAGGACGAGTTCGACGTCATCCTCACCGGCGCCGGCGACAAGAAGATCCAGGTCATCAAGGTCGTGCGCGAGCTGACCTCGCTCGGCCTGAAGGAGGCCAAGGACCTGGTGGACGGCGCCCCGAAGCCCGTCCTGGAGAAGGCCAACAAGGAGGCCGCGGACAAGGCCAAGGAGGCCCTGGAGGGCGCCGGCGCCTCGGTCGAGGTCAAGTAACACCTCCCCGGAGCAGCACAGAGCAGCACGGAGCGGCAGAGAGCAGCACCGGGCAGTACCGCGGCTCCACCGCACCACCTACGAGGAGCGTCTGCTCCACGTGCCGCAGGGCGGCCACCCGAACGGGTGGCCGCCCTCGGCCGTTTTCGATCTCCGCGACGGCCGGGCCTTGACGTACGGGCGGCGGCGCGCAATTCTCAGGACGCGCCGCCACACGGTCCGCACATCCCGGCCACACTTATCCGGCCGCCGGATGCATGGATCGGCGGCGATGCGGGAATGCATGAGCTTGCAGGACGACGGGTGTGGATCCAGGCTTCCGAGGGCCGGGATCCGCGGCAGACACGGGCGAGGGGGCGACGATTCGGTACTCCGAATCTCAGCTCTGGACATCAGTGGGCCAAGTGGCTACACTGACCCTTTGCGCTGCCTGTTAGCTGCTGCCTGGCCCGTCACCAGGGGTATGCCCGTGTCCGAGCACTCATGAGGAAGCCTGTCATCAGGGCTTTCGCCATCCGCTCGGGTTCGGTCCGGTACGCGCGTAGTGAGTCCGAGCCCTCGGAAGGACCCCCTCTTGGCCGCCTCGCGCAACGCCTCGACCACCCATTCGAACAACGGCGGCGGTACCGCCCCGCTGCGCATCTCATTCGCGAAGATCCGTGAACCGCTCGAAGTTCCGAACCTCCTCGCGCTCCAGACCGAGAGCTTTGACTGGCTGCTCGGCAACGCCGCGTGGAAGGCCCGGGTCGAGGCGGCTCTGGACAGTGGGCAGGACGTCCCCAGGAAGTCCGGGCTCGAGGAGATCTTCGAGGAGATCTCCCCGATCGAGGACTTCTCGGGCTCCATGTCGCTCACGTTCCGTGACCACCGTTTCGAGCCGCCGAAGAACTCGCTCGACGAGTGCAAGGAGCGTGACTTCACCTACGGCGCCCCGCTCTTCGTCACGGCGGAGTTCACCAACAACGAGACCGGCGAGATCAAGTCCCAGACGGTCTTCATGGGCGACTTCCCCCTGATGACCAGCAAGGGCACCTTCTGCATCAACGGCACCGAGCGCGTCGTCGTCTCGCAGCTGGTCCGCTCGCCCGGCGTCTACTTCGACAGCACCATCGACAAGACGTCCGACAAGGACATCTTCTCGGCCAAGATCATCCCGTCCCGGGGTGCCTGGCTGGAGATGGAGATCGACAAGCGCGACATGGTCGGCGTGCGCATCGACCGCAAGCGCAAGCAGTCGGTCACGGTGCTGCTCAAGGCGCTCGGCTGGAGCACCGAGCAGATCCTCGAGGAGTTCGGCGACTACGAGTCGATGCGCGCCACCCTGGAGAAGGACCACACCCAGGGCCAGGACGACGCGCTGCTCGACATCTACCGCAAGCTGCGTCCGGGCGAGCCGCCGACCAAGGAGGCCGCCCAGACCCTGCTGGAGAACCTCTACTTCAACCCCAAGCGCTACGACCTGGCCAAGGTCGGCCGCTACAAGGTCAACAAGAAGCTGGGCAGCGACGCGCCGCTGGACGCCGGTGTGCTCACCACCGACGACATCATCGCCACCATCAAGTACCTGGTGAAGCTGCACGCCGGCGAGACCGAGACCACCGGTGACAACGGCTCGACCATCGTGGTCGAGGTGGACGACATCGACCACTTCGGCAACCGCCGCCTGCGCAACGTCGGCGAGCTGATCCAGAACCAGGTCCGCACCGGCCTGGCCCGCATGGAGCGCGTGGTCCGCGAGCGGATGACGACCCAGGACGTCGAGGCGATCACGCCGCAGACCCTGATCAACATCCGGCCGGTCGTCGCCTCCATCAAGGAGTTCTTCGGCACCAGCCAGCTCTCCCAGTTCATGGACCAGACGAATCCGCTGTCCGGCCTGACCCACAAGCGCCGCCTGTCGGCGCTGGGCCCCGGCGGTCTGTCCCGTGAGCGGGCCGGCTTCGAGGTCCGCGACGTGCACCCGTCCCACTACGGCCGGATGTGCCCGATCGAGACCCCGGAAGGCCCGAACATCGGCCTGATCGGCTCGCTCGCCTCCTACGGCCGGGTCAACGCGTTCGGCTTCGTGGAGACCCCGTACCGCAAGGTCGTCGACGGCCGCGTCACCGACGACGTGGACTACCTGACCGCCGACGAGGAGGACCGCTTCGTCATCGCGCAGGCCAACGCGCCGCTCACCGACGACCTGCGGTTCGCCGAGTCCCGCGTGCTCGTCCGCCGCCGTGGCGGCGAGATCGACTACATCCCCGGCGACGACGTGGACTACATGGACGTCTCGCCGCGCCAGATGGTGTCGGTCGCCACCGCCATGATCCCGTTCCTGGAGCACGACGACGCCAACCGCGCGCTCATGGGGTCGAACATGATGCGCCAGGCCGTCCCGCTGATCAAGAGCGAGGCGCCGCTGGTCGGCACCGGCATGGAGTACCGCTGCGCGGTCGACGCCGGCGACGTGATCAAGGCCGAGAAGGACGGCGTCGTCCAGGAGGTCTCCGCCGACTACGTCACGGTGACCAACGACGACGGCACCTACACCACCTACCGGGTGGCCAAGTTCTCCCGGTCCAACCAGGGCACGTCCTTCAACCAGAAGGTCGTCGTGGACGAGGGCGCCCGCGTGATCGCCGGCCAGGTGCTGGCCGACGGTCCCTCGACCGAAGAGGGCGAGATGGCCCTCGGCAAGAACCTGCTGGTGGCGTTCATGCCGTGGGAGGGCCACAACTACGAGGACGCGATCATCCTGTCGCAGCGCCTCGTGCAGGACGACGTCCTGTCCTCGATCCACATCGAGGAGCACGAGGTCGACGCCCGCGACACCAAGCTGGGCCCCGAGGAGATCACCCGGGACATCCCGAACGTCTCCGAGGAGGTGCTCGCCGACCTCGACGAGCGCGGCATCATCCGGATCGGCGCCGACGTGGTGGCCGGCGACATCCTGGTCGGCAAGGTCACCCCGAAGGGCGAGACCGAGCTGACCCCGGAGGAGCGGCTGCTGCGCGCGATCTTCGGCGAGAAGGCCCGTGAGGTCCGTGACACTTCGCTGAAGGTGCCGCACGGCGAGACCGGCAAGGTCATCGGCGTGCGCGTCTTCGACCGCGAGGAGGGCGACGAGCTGCCGCCCGGCGTCAACCAGCTGGTGCGCGTCTACGTGGCGCAGAAGCGCAAGATCACCGACGGCGACAAGCTGGCCGGCCGGCACGGCAACAAGGGCGTCATCTCCAAGATCCTGCCCGTCGAGGACATGCCGTTCCTGGAGGACGGCACGCCGGTCGACATCATCCTCAACCCGCTCGGCGTCCCGTCCCGGATGAACCCGGGCCAGGTGCTGGAGATCCACCTCGGCTGGCTCGCCAAGCAGGGCTGGGACGTCGCCGGCATCGCCGACGAGTGGGCCCGCCGGCTGGACGGCATCGGCGCCGGCCAGGTGGCCCCGAACACCAACGTGGCCACCCCGGTCTTCGACGGTGCCCGCGAGGACGAGATCGCCGGCCTCTTCGACGCCACGGTGCCCAACCGCGACGGCGACCGGATGGTGAAGTCCTCCGGCAAGGCCCGGCTCTTCGACGGCCGCTCCGGCGAGCCGTTCCCGGACCCGATCTCGATCGGCTACATGTACATCCTCAAGCTGCACCACCTGGTGGACGACAAGCTGCACGCCCGCTCCACCGGTCCGTACTCCATGATCACCCAGCAGCCGCTGGGTGGTAAGGCGCAGTTCGGCGGCCAGCGGTTCGGCGAGATGGAGGTGTGGGCGCTGGAGGCGTACGGCGCCGCCTACGCCCTCCAGGAGCTGCTGACCATCAAGTCCGACGACGTCCTCGGCCGCGTGAAGGTCTACGAGGCCATCGTCAAGGGCGAGAACATCCCCGAGCCCGGCATCCCCGAGTCCTTCAAGGTGCTCATCAAGGAGATGCAGTCGCTCTGCCTCAACGTGGAGGTGCTGTCCTCGGACGGCATGTCCATCGAGATGCGGGACACCGACGAGGACGTGTTCCGCGCGGCGGAGGAGCTCGGTATCGACCTGTCCCGGCGCGAGCCGAGCAGCGTCGAAGAGGTCTGACGGGTTGCTCGTCCGGCCGCCAACCGGACGAGCCCCCCGCGACCCGTTCAGACCATTTGAGAATCAACCCTGAGAGGGATTGACGACACAGTGCTCGACGTCAACTTCTTCGACGAGCTGCGGATCGGCCTGGCCACCGCGGACGACATCCGGACCTGGTCGCACGGCGAGGTCAAGAAGCCCGAGACCATCAACTACCGCACCCTCAAGCCGGAAAAGGACGGGCTCTTCTGCGAGAAGATCTTCGGCCCCACCCGGGACTGGGAGTGCTACTGCGGCAAGTACAAGCGCGTCCGCTTCAAGGGCATCATCTGTGAGCGCTGCGGCGTCGAGGTGACCCGCGCCAAGGTGCGCCGGGAGCGGATGGGCCACATCGAGCTGGCCGCGCCCGTCACGCACATCTGGTACTTCAAGGGCGTGCCCTCGCGCCTGGGGTACCTGCTCGACCTCGCCCCGAAGGACCTGGAGAAGGTCATCTACTTCGCGGCGTACATGATCACGTGGGTGGACGACGAGCGCCGCACCCGCGACCTGCCGTCGCTGGAGGCCCAGGTCTCCGTGGAGCGCCAGCAGATCGAGCAGCGCCGCGACGCCGACGTGGAGGCCCGCCAGAAGAAGCTGGAGGCGGACCTCGGAGAGCTGGAGAACGAGGGCGCCAAGGCCGACGTGCGCCGCAAGGTGCGCGAGGGCGCCGAGCGCGAGATGAAGCAGCTGCGCGACCGCGCCCAGCGCGAGCTGGACCGGCTCGACGAGGTGTGGGCCCGGTTCAAGAACCTCAAGGTCCAGGACCTGGAGGGCGACGAGCTGCTCTACCGCGAGCTGCGCGACCGCTTCGGCACGTACTTCCAGGGCTCGATGGGTGCCGCGGCGCTGCAGAAGCGCCTGGAGTCCTTCGACCTGGACGAGGAGGCCGAGCGCCTCCGCGAGATCATCCGCACCGGCAAGGGCCAGAAGAAGACCCGCGCGCTCAAGCGCCTCAAGGTCGTCTCGGCGTTCCTGCAGACCACCAACAAGCCCGGTGGCATGGTGCTGGACTGCGTCCCGGTGATCCCGCCGGACCTTCGTCCGATGGTGCAGCTGGACGGCGGCCGCTTCGCGACCTCCGACCTGAACGACCTGTACCGCCGCGTGATCAACCGCAACAACCGCCTGAAGCGGCTGCTCGACCTCGGCGCGCCCGAGATCATCGTGAACAACGAGAAGCGCATGCTCCAGGAGGCCGTCGACGCGCTCTTCGACAACGGCCGCCGCGGCCGCCCGGTCACGGGCCCCGGCAACCGTCCGCTGAAGTCGCTCTCCGACATGCTCAAGGGCAAGCAGGGCCGGTTCCGCCAGAACCTGCTCGGCAAGCGCGTCGACTACTCCGCCCGCTCGGTGATCGTCGTCGGCCCGCAGCTCAAGCTGCACCAGTGCGGCCTGCCCAAGGCCATGGCGCTGGAGCTCTTCAAGCCGTTCGTGATGAAGCGCCTGGTGGACCTCAACCACGCGCAGAACATCAAGTCGGCCAAGCGCATGGTCGAGCGCGGCCGCACGGTCGTGTACGACGTGCTGGAAGAGGTCATCGCCGAGCACCCGGTGCTGCTCAACCGGGCGCCCACCCTGCACCGTCTCGGCATCCAGGCGTTCGAGCCGCAGCTGGTCGAGGGCAAGGCGATCCAGATCCACCCGCTGGTCTGCACCGCCTTCAACGCCGACTTCGACGGCGACCAGATGGCCGTGCACCTGCCGCTGTCCGCGGAGGCGCAGGCCGAGGCGCGCATCCTGATGCTCTCCTCGAACAACATCCTCAAGCCGGCCGACGGCCGCCCGGTCACCATGCCGACCCAGGACATGGTGCTCGGCCTGTTCTTCCTGACCACGGACTCCGAGGAGCGCGAGGTCAAGGGCGAGGGCCGGGCGTTCGGGTCGACCGCCGAGGCGATCATGGCGTTCGACAACCGCGAGCTGTCCATGCAGGCCAAGGTGGACATCCGGTTCCCGGTGGGCACCATCCCGCCGCGCGGCTGGGTGCCGCCGGAGCCGGGCGAGGGCGAGGAGCCCTACCAGCCGGGCGACAGCTTCCGGCTGCGCACCACGCTGGGCCGCGCGCTCTTCAACGAGCTGCTGCCCGAGGACTACCCGTTCGTGGACTACGCGGTCGGCAAGAAGCAGCTCTCCGAGATCGTCAACGACCTCGCCGAGCGCTACCCGAAGGTGATCGTGGCGGCGACGCTCGACAACCTGAAGGCGGCCGGCTTCCACTGGGCGACCCGCTCCGGTGTCACGGTGGCCATCTCCGACGTCGTGGTGCCCGAGGCGAAGAAGGCGATCATCGCCTCCTACGAGGCGCAGGACGAGAAGGTCCAGAAGCAGTACGAGCGCGGCCTGATCACCAAGCAGGAGCGCTCCGACGAGCTGATCAACATCTGGACCAAGGCGACCAACGAGGTCGCCCAGGCGATGAACGCCAACTTCCCGAAGACCAACCCGATCTTCATGATGGTCGACTCCGGTGCCCGCGGAAACATGATGCAGATGCGTCAGATCGCGGGTATGCGCGGCCTGGTCTCCAACGCCAAGAACGAGACCATCCCGCGGCCGATCAAGGCGTCCTTCCGTGAGGGCCTGTCCGTGCTGGAGTACTTCATCTCCACCCACGGTGCCCGCAAGGGTCTGGCCGACACCGCGCTGCGTACCGCCGACTCGGGTTACCTGACCCGTCGTCTGGTGGACGTCTCGCAGGACGTGATCATCCGCGAGGAGGACTGCGGCACCGAGCGCGGTCTGAAGCTGCGGATCGCCGAGCGCGGCGCCGACGGTGTGCTGCGCAAGGCGGACGACGTCGAGACCAGCGTGTACGCGCGGATGCTCGCCGAGGACGTGGTGGTGGACGGCAAGGTCGTCGCGCCCGCCAACGTCGACCTCGGCGACGTGCTCATCGACCAGCTGGTGCGGCTGGGGGTCGAGGAGGTCAAGACCCGCTCGATCCTCACCTGCGAGTCGGCCGTGGGCACCTGCGCCTACTGCTACGGCCGTTCACTGGCCACCGGCAAGCTGGTGGACATCGGCGAGGCCGTCGGCATCATCGCGGCCCAGTCGATCGGTGAGCCCGGCACCCAGCTGACCATGCGTACCTTCCACACCGGCGGTGTCGCCGGTGAGGACATCACGCAGGGTCTGCCGCGTGTGGTCGAGCTCTTCGAGGCCCGCGTACCCAAGGGTGTCGCCCCGATCTCCGAGGCGGCCGGCCGGGTGCGCATCGAGGAGACCGAGAAGACCAAGAAGATCGTCGTCACGCCGGACGACGGCGCCGACGAGATCGCCTACCCGATCTCCAAGCGCGTGCGCCTGCTGGTCGGCGAGGGCGACCACGTCGAGGTCGGCGAGAAGCTGACCGTGGGTGCCACCAACCCGCACGACGTGCTGCGCATCCTCGGCCAGCGCCAGGTGCAGATCCACCTGGTGCAGGAAGTGCAGAAGGTCTACAACTCGCAGGGTGTGTCGATCCACGACAAGCACATCGAGATCATCATCCGGCAGATGCTGCGCCGGGTGACGATCATCGAGTCGGGCGACGCGGAGCTGCTGCCCGGCGAGCTGGTCGAGCGCGGCCGGTTCGAGACCGAGAACCGCCGCGTGGTCTCCGAGGGCGGTCACCCGGCCTCGGGCCGCCCGCAGCTGATGGGTATCACCAAGGCCTCGCTGGCCACCGAGTCCTGGCTGTCGGCCGCCTCCTTCCAGGAGACGACCCGGGTGCTGACGGACGCGGCGATCCACGCGAAGTCGGACTCGCTGCTGGGTCTGAAGGAGAACGTCATCATCGGCAAGCTGATCCCGGCCGGTACGGGCCTGTCCCGCTACCGCAACATCCGGGTGGAGCCGACCGAGGAGGCCAAGGCCGCGATGTACTCGGCCGTCGGCTACGACGACATCGACTACAGCCCCTTCGGCACCGGCTCCGGCCAGGCGGTCCCGCTGGAGGACTACGACTACGGCCCGTACAACGGCTGAGGTCGCACCGATCGCAGCGGCCTGAGCCGCGGAACGCACGCAGGGCGGTCACCCTTTCGAGGGTGGCCGCCCTGCGGCATGTGCGGGCCCGGTCAGGTCTGGCGCTGCGGCTGGTATTCCTCGGCGGTGAGGCCGAAGGTCCAGGCGACGCCCTCCCTGGCGGTAAGGGTGGTGGGCGGCACCCGCAGCCAGTAGGTGCGGGTGGTGCCGTCCGGCTCCGGCGTGGAGTTGACCACCTCGACCATCACGGTGTCCTCGTCGCCCTGCAGGGCGATCCGCCACAGCACGCCCGTCTCGTCGCGGTGCTCGGGGACGGCACCGGACTCGGTGAGGTAGCGGTCGTAGCCGTAGTGCTCCAGCATCACCCGGCGCAGCTCGGCGTTCTCCTCGGTGCGGATGCGTTCGGGGGTCAGCGCGGACAGCTCGCGCAGGAACCCGCCGGGGACGGGCATGCCGCGCCAGGAGTACAGCGCGAAGCCGTCGCGGTAGGCGAGGGCGGGGCCGTCCGCCCGGTCCAGCCGCCCGGCCTCGTCCCGGTGCAGCTCGACCGGCCGCTCGCAGACGACGGCCACCCGCTCGTACGGCCACCACCACCCGGCCGCGCGCGCCACCGCGGCCACCCCCTCCAGCGGAGAACCCGGCCCGACCTCGAACGCACTGAGCCACGCGGCATCCTGCTGCCCCTGCACGGCGTCGAGCAGCAGCACCCTGGCGAGAGCCTGCTTCTTGGGATCGACCCGAGCGGCGGGCGCGGTGGTGGGGGAGCCGGACCCTGCGGGCGGTTCGGGGGCGTCGGCGGGTGCGGTGGTCACGGAACCGGACCCGGCGGGTGCCTCGGGAGCGCCGGCGGGTGTGGTGGCCACCGGGCCAGCCTCGGCGGTACCGGTTGCGGCGGCCGCCGTGGCGGCCGTGCGGGGTGCCGTCTCGCCCGGCGCTGCGGGAGCGGCCGACGGGGCCGCGACCCCCTCGAAGCCCGGCAGCATGTCGGCTGCGGGAGCGCCGGGCACGGCGGCGGGGCTGGCCGGACGCGCGGGCACCTCCGTGGCGGCGAACGCCTCCACCGTGCCGGCGCCTATACGGGCCGTCAGCAGCTGGACGCCGTCCCAGAGGCGGCCGCCGGTGGACTGCCAGCGGGCGCTCCAGCCGGCCGGACCCAACTCGGCGTGCAGCCGCGCGCGTTCGGCCGCCCACGGGCCGCTGCGTACCTCCTCGCGCACGTTGCGGCCACGCCGCTCCGCCGACTCCTCACCGGCCAGCAGCCGTATCGCGGCCAGCGGCGATTCCGCCCAAACGATCCGCTCCGGCTCGGCGAGCCCGGCGAGCCGGTACGCCAGCCGCACCCCCGCCTCGGCGGCCCCCCGATCCGCCGCCGCCGTCTCGGCCCCCACCCGCCGCCACTCCGCCACGGCGCCCACGCCGAGCGACCCGCTGCCCGCGCCTTCGTTCGGGTCGCCTCCTGCGCCGTCGGCTGTGGCGTCGGGTTCGTTCGCCGTCCGGCTGTCCGAGCTCTCGCCGGGGTTGCCTCCTGTGTCGTTGGCTGTGGTGTTGCCGGGTTCGTCCGCCGGCCCGCTGCCCGACTCGTTGCCCGAGTCCTCGGCGGGGGTGTCGGCCGTGGTGTTGCCGGGGTCGTCCGCCGACCCGCTGCCTGAGCCTTCGTCGGGGTTGCCAGGCTCGCTGTTGCTCGGTGCGTCCGCCGGTACCCGGTCCGGGGTGCCCTCCTTACTGCTCGCCGTGCCGGCGGCCGGGCCGCCGATCGCGCCTTCCGTCGTGACCGTGCCCTCGTCCACCTGCGTCACCGAAGTCTCCACTGCCGTCCCGCTCCCGATCTCCACGCCCGTCCCGACCTTCCCGTTCCCCGCTGGTGCCCGCGCGCCCTGCCTCGGGACGCGCGCGGGCCGCCGTCGTCCCTGTCCTTGTCCCGTCGTCCCGCCTTTGTGCGGCCGGGCGCGAGCCTTGACCGGCGCCCGCACGGCCCGCCGGTCGCCGCGCCGGCGGAAAACCGTCCCCGCGCCCTCCGCCGTGACCGTGCCCTCGTCCACCTGGGCCACCGACGTCTCCACTGCCGTCCCGCTCCCGACCTCCACGCCCGTCCCGACCTTTCCGCGCCGCTGACCGCGCGCCCGCCGCCCCCTTCGCGCGGCCGGGCGCGCCCCGGTCGGCGCCCGCAGGGCCGCCGGGACATCCCGCGGTCCACTCCGCGCTCGCCGACGCCACCCCGACCCGCGCCGCAGGGCCGCCGGTGGCCGCGCCGCCGGAAACCGCCCGGGGCGCCCGGCAAGGGCGCAGCACGGACCGCCCCCGCGCGGCCCGCGCGCCCGCCCGGGCGCCCCCCGCCAACTCGCCTTCGCCCGGGCCGTGGACGGCGCGCGGCCGCCCCGGGCGCCCCCCGGACCCCGCCTGCCCGCCCGGAGGGGACGGCTAATCGGCGACTATGCGGACCGAGCCCGGGACGTATTCGCGCTGGCGGATCACGCGGTACCAGCCCTTGGGGAGGGGGATGGGGCCGTGTTCCTCGTGGACGACGCGGGCGCCGTCCGGGACGTGGAGCAGGAGCGGGCCGAGCGGGCCCGCCTCGCGCATGAGGTGGCCCGGGCCCACCACCGCGTGGGCGTGGCCGGTCACCTCGCCGAGCGCCAGCACCATCCGCCCCCGCCCGTCCCGCGGCTCGCGCGGCAGCTCCTCGTGGCCCCGCGGCAGCGCGGCCTCCTCGATCGGCACGATCAGCACATCGCCCTGCCGGTACACGGCGCTCCCTTCCCGCGGCGCCCCGCGCGCCGCCGTAGTCACCGACCGTAGGGGCACCCACCGACAGCGGGCCCCCGCGCCGGGCCCACCGCGGCCGCTGTCGTACCCCCTTGGTAGAACTGCCTCACGCCTCGGCCCCAGCCGGCCGGGGGGCCACGGCGACACGTCTGGAGCGGGGCAGGACATGACCTTGACGCACGACCACCTCACGGAGTACGGCGGGCTGCCGGTCGTCGAATGGTTCTCCGCGAAGGACGAGGAGAAGAACGGCCCGCCCACCGCGGGCGGGGTCGCCTGGCGGATCAGCGCGGACGCGTACGAGAGCGACGAGACCTGGGCCGGGGCGTTCGCCCGGTTCGCCGCGGCGGTCGACCTCACCCAGGTCGAGGCGCTGATCGTGGGCGCCTGGCCGGACATGTACGAGTCCGGGCCCGACGAGGTCGTCGAGACCCTGCTCGGCGCCCGCGAGCACCTCACCTCGCTGCGCTCGCTCTTCGTCGCGGACGTGGTGTTCGAGCAGTGCGAGATCTCCTGGATCGTGCAGGGCGACCTCACCCCGCTGCTCGCCGCCTTCCCCGGGCTGGAGCGCTTCGGCCTCCGCGGCGGCAACAGCCTGGTCTTCCCGCCGGTCCGCCACGAGAAGCTGCGCGAACTCGTCGTGCAGAGCGGTGGGATACCCGCCGAGGCGGTGCGCGGGATCGCCGCGAGCGACTTCCCCGCGCTGACCACGCTCGACCTGTGGCTCGGCACCTCGGACTACGGCGGCGACTGCGACGTGGCCGACCTCGCCCCCTTCCTGGCCGGCACCCGGCTGCCCGCGCTGCGCCACCTCGCCCTGCACAACAGCGAGATCCAGGACGAGGTGGCCGCCGCGGTCGCCGCCGCGCCCGTCGTCGCCCGGCTGGAGACGCTGGACCTGTCGATGGGCGTGCTCACCGACGAGGGCGCGGCCGCGCTGCTCGGCGGCCAGCCGCTCACCCACCTCACCTCGCTCGACCTGCACCACAACTACATCGGCGCGGAGGTCGCCGAGCGACTGCGCGAGGCCCTGGAGCCCGCCGGCGTGGCCCTCGACCTCGACCGCGATGACGCGGAGGAGGACAACGGCGACGGCACCGTCTGGCGGTACGTGGCGGTCGGCGAGTAGCCGGACGCCGCCCGGACAGGGGCGGGGGAGCGGCGGCGTACGGCGGGCACGCGTCGCGCAGGGCGGGCAGGTGCGGGCACGACGGTGAGCCGCAGGGCGGGCGTCGGGCCCGCACGGCAGGTGCGCGCCGGGCGGGCCGCGGGCGAACGGGGTACGGCGGCGCCGATCCGACCGGAAGCCGCACGGCGAGCACGGCAGGCACGGCGGGCACGGCAAGCACGGGCCCAGCAGAAAGCACGCGCAGCGCACCGCACCGGGTGGGCCCGGCGGCAGGGGACGAGGGAGGGGACGGCATGGCGAGCGCAGGGGCGTACGGGGGGCGGGAACCGGCGCTCGCCGTGGTCGGGAACCCGGAGAACCGGCGGGTGCGGCTGTTCACCGAGGCGGCGGTCGCGGCGGGGTTCGCCGCGCCCCGCGTCGTACCGTGGCTGGACGTCCTGCGCGCGGGCGGCGCCGAGTTCGGGCCGCACGAGGTGGTCCGGCTGGACTCGCCGGGCGAGCACCCCGAGGTGGACCGGCTGCTGCGCGGGACGGACGACCCGACCCGGGTGGAGGGCGGTGCCCGCTGGTACGCGCGCTTCACCGCGGCCGTCGGCTCGCTGCGCGGGGGAGTGCGGCTGGACGATCCGGCGGAGCTGGCCGTCCTGTTCGACAAGCGGGCCTGCCACCAGGTCCTGGCCCGGGCCGGTGTGCCCGTGCCGCAGTCCCCGACGAGCGGCGGCGCGGCCCCCTTGCGCGGCTGGGCCGACCTGCGCGCGCTGATGCGCGAGCACCGCATGCCGCGCGCCTTCGTCAAACCGGCCCACGGCTCCTCGGCTTCCGGCGTCATCGCGCTGGAGACCGCGAGCGGCGGCCGGCTGCGGGCGACCACCTCGGTGGAGACCGCGGGCGGACGGCTCTTCAACTCGCTGCGGGTGCGCCGGATCACCGACGAGGGCGAGGCCGCCGCGCTGGTGGACGCCCTCGCGCCGGACGGCCTGCACCTCGAACGGTGGCTGCCCAAGGCGTCGTTGGGCGGCCGTACCGCCGACCTGCGGGTGCTGGTCGTCGCGGGCCGGGCCACCCACGTGGTGGTGCGCACCAGCCGGTGGCCGATGACCAACCTTCATCTGGGCGGTGCCCGGGGCGACTTGGCCGCCGCCATGGCCGCGGCCGGCCCGGCCTGGCCGGAGGCGCTGCGGATCTGCGAGCAGGCCGCGGCCTGCTTTCCCGGCACCCTCGCGGTCGGCGTGGACCTGCTGCCGGCCACCGGCTGGCGGCACTTCGCCGTCGCCGAGGTGAACGCCTTCGGCGACCTGCTGCCGCGGCTCACCGGCCTGCCGGGCAGCCCGGCGGAGGGACTTGACACCTATCAGGCCCAACTCGCCGCGCTCGCCGGGCACATCGCGACCGCGGCCCCGTACCCACCGTCGAGGGAGCACCGTGCGGCACGTTGACCCGGCCGGGACCGGCCGAGCAGGCGCGCAGGCGCAGCCGGACGACCACCCCCTGCCCACCCCCGGCACGCTTCCCGACACCTCCGTCACGGACCCCGCCGTGAACCACCACGTGAACCCCCGCACCGACGACCTCGCCGTGAATCCCGGCACCGACCCCGCCGTGAACCCGGGCGCGAACCCCGGCATGAATCCCGAGAGGTCGTCCGGCACGAACTCCGGGGTGGGCCGCGCCGTGAACCCCGCCCTGAACCCCGCCGTGGACCCCGACATGAACGAGGTGGTCGGCCGCGACGACCTGCTCCTCGTCACCCTCGACACGCTGCGGTACGACGTGGCCGCCGAACTCGCCGCGCAGGGGCGGCTGCCGAACCTCGCGCGGCACCTGCCCGGCGGCGTCTGGGAGCGGCGGCACGCCCCCGGCAGCTTCACCTACGCCTCCCACCAGGCGATGTTCGCCGGCTTCCTGCCCACCCCGGCCACGCCCGGGCCGCACCCGCGGCTGTTCGCCGCCCGCTTCGCGGGCAGCGAGAGCACCGCGGCGGGCACCTGGGTCTTCGACACCCCCGACCTCGTCGGCGGCTTGGCGAAGGCCGGCTACCACACGGCCTGCATCGGCGGCGTCGGCTTCTTCAACCGGCGCGGCGCCCTCGGCAGCGTGCTGCCCGGACTCTTCGCCGAGAGCCACTGGGAGCCCGGCTTCGGCGTCACCTCGCCCACCTCCTTCGAGGAGCAGGTGCGCCGGGCCGAGCAGGTGGTGGCCGCGCTCCCCGCCGGGCGGCGGCTCTTCCTCTTCGTCAACGTCTCCGCGCTCCACCAGCCCAACTGGTTCCACCTGCCCGGCGCCACCAAGGAGGCCGGCGACAGCCGCGAGACCCACGCGGCCGCCCTGGAGTACGTCGACCGCCACATCGGCCGGCTGTTCGCGGCCGCGAGCGCCCGGCGCCGCTGCTTCGCCGTCGTCTGCTCCGACCACGGCACGGCCTACGGCGACGACGGCTTCACCGGCCACCGCATCGGCCACGAGGCGGTGTGGACCGTGCCCTACGCCCACTTCTTCCTGGACCACGGGGAGCCCACCACATGACCACCGCACCCCTCCCCATACCGACGCCTCCGGCGGCGCCGACGCCCGCCGCGGCTCCTCGACCGGCCCCGGCGGTGCTTCCGTCGGACCCCACCGCCGCCGTCCGCCCGTACCAGGACTACGTCTACGCCTATCCGCACAAGACCGCCTACCGCCCGCTGCCCGGCCGCCCCGCGCTGCGGGAGATCTGGCGGGCCGAGCCCAAGGACGCCCTCGCGCTCTACCTGCACATCCCCTTCTGCGAGGTGCGCTGCGGCTTCTGCAACCTCTTCACCCGCGTCGGCGCCCCCGGCGATCTCACCACCCGCTACCTCGACGCCCTGGACCGGCAGGCCGCCGCCGTCCGCGACGCGCTCGGCGACGAGCAGCCGGTCCGCTTCGCCGCGGCCGCCTTCGGCGGCGGCACCCCGACCTTCCTGGAAGCGGCCGAGTTGGAGCGGCTGTGCGACATCGCCGAGCACCGCATGGGCGCCCCGCTCGGCACCGTGCCGCTCTCCGTGGAGGCGTCGCCGGCCACCGCCACCGCCGACCGGCTCGCTGTCCTCGCCGCCCGCGGGGCCACCCGGATCAGCCTGGGCGTGCAGAGCTTCGCCGAGGACGAGGCCCGCGCGGCGGTGCGCCCGCAGCGCCGGGCCGACGTCGAGGCCGCGCTCGGCCGCATCCGCGCGACCGGCGTCCCGGTGCTCAACATCGACCTCATCTACGGCATCGACGGCCAGACCCCGGCGAGTTGGCGCGCCTCCCTGGACGCCGCGCTCGCCTGGGAGCCGGAGGAGCTGTACCTGTACCCGCTCTACGTGCGCCCGCTGACCGGGCTGTCCGGCCGGACCGCGGTGGACGACCCGGCCTGGGACGCCCAGCGCCTGGCCCTGTACCGGCAGGGCCGCGACCACCTGCTGGAGCGCGGCTACACGCAGACCTCGATGCGGATGTTCCGCCGCGCCGGCGCCGCCGCCCAGGGCCCGGACGACCACGCCTGCCAGACCGACGGCATGATCGGCCTCGGCTGCGGCGCCCGCTCCTACACCGCGGGCCTGCACTACTCCTTCGACTACGCGGTCGGCATGCCGCAGGTGCGGGCGATCATCGACGACTACACCGCGACCCGGGACTTCTCCACCGCCCGGCACGGCCGCCGGATCGACGCGGACGAGGCCCGCAGGCGGCACCTGCTGCAGTCCCTGCTCCAGGCCGAGGGGCTGGCCACCGCCGAGTACCGGGCCCGCTTCGGCACCGAGCCGCAGGCCGACTTCCCCGCCGCGCTCGCCGCCTTCGCCGCCCGCGGCTGGCTGGACGAGGCGGCGGCCCCGGACCGGCTGCGGCTCGGACCGGAGGGCCTCGCGCACTCCGACGCGGTCGGCCCGGCCCTGTTCTCGGCGAAGGTCCGCGCCGACATGGCCGCCTACGAGACCCGGTGACGGCGGTGGACCTCACACTGCTCTACCGCGGCCCGCTCGCCTCCTGCGACTACGACTGCCCCTACTGCCCGTTCGCCAAGCGCCGCGACACCCCCGCCCAACTGCGCGCCGACCGGGCCGCCCTGGAGCGGTTCACCGACTGGGCGGCCGCGCAGCAGGACTCCCTGGCGGTGCTCTTCACGCCCTGGGGCGAGGGGCTGACCCGGTCCTGGTACCGGGAGGCGATCGTGCGGCTGTCCCATATGCCGCACGTGCGCCGGGTGGCGATCCAGACCAACCTCGGCGGCCGCACCTCCTGGCTCGCCGCGGCCGACCGGGACACAGCGGCCCTGTGGTGCACCTTCCACCCGGGCCAGACCCCGTACGAGCGGTTCCTGGCCCGCACCCGCGAACTGGACGCGATGGGGGTGCGCTTCAGCGTCGGCGTCGTCGGGCTGCCCGAACACCTGGACGCCGCCCGCCGGCTGCGCGCCGACCTGCCCGAGCGGCACTACCTGTGGGTGAACGCGGCCGAGGGCCGCACCTACACCGACGCAGAGGCCGCGCCCTGGACCGACCTCGACCCGCTCTTCCCCTTCAGCCGCCACCCGCACCGCTCGGCGGGCCTGCCCTGCCGCACCGGCGAGTCGGTGGTCTCGGTCGACGGCGAGGGCACGGTGCGCCGCTGCCACTTCGTCCGCGAGCCCCTGGGCAACCTCTACGACGGCTCCTACCGCGCGGCCCTGACCCCGCGCCCCTGCCCGCTCGCGGTGTGCGACTGCCACATCGGCTACGTCCACCTGGAGTCGCTGCCGCTCTACGACGTCTTCGCCGGCGGCGTCCTCGAACGCGTCCCCGCCACCCTGCCGGCCACCCTGCCCTCCGTAGTGCCCGGTGTGGTGTCCGGCGCGGTCCCCGGCACGCGCGCGCCGCTGCCGCTCACGGCGGTGCCCGGGAGGCTGTCCGGTACGGTGTCCGAGGGGTGAGACGGGCGCCCTGTCGGGCCCGTATGCATTTGTTTTGACCCCAGCCGATGCGGTAGGTACGCTCTCATCTTGTGCCTGGGGTGTGCCCGGGTCCTTGTGCGTGCCATGCGACCGTACAGGGGTACCGAGGCCGCGACACCCGTCCAACGCACCTCTTCCGGACCTTCGGATACGTGCGGGGTCCGCGACACACCCGACCGCGTGGGTCGGTCCCCAGGTTAGAAGTATCGAGATCGGCACACAGAAACCGGAGAAACGGTGCCTACGATCCAGCAGCTGGTCCGCAAGGGCCGGCAGGACAAGGTCGAGAAGAACAAGACGCCCGCGCTCAAGGGGTCCCCCCAGCGCCGCGGCGTCTGCACGCGCGTCTACACGACCACCCCGAAGAAGCCGAACTCGGCGCTCCGTAAGGTCGCGCGTGTGCGTCTGACCAGCGGTATCGAGGTCACCGCCTACATCCCGGGCGAGGGTCACAACCTCCAGGAGCACTCCATCGTGCTGGTCCGCGGCGGTCGTGTGAAGGACCTGCCGGGTGTTCGGTACAAGATCATCCGGGGTTCGCTCGACACGCAGGGCGTCAAGAACCGTAAGCAGGCCCGCAGCCGCTACGGCGCCAAGAAGGAGAAGTAAGCATGCCTCGTAAGGGCCCCGCCCCGAAGCGCCCGGTCATCATCGACCCGGTTTACGGCTCCCCGCTGGTGACGTCGCTGGTCAACAAGATCCTGCTGCACGGCAAGCGCTCCACCGCCGAGCGCATCGTGTACGGCGCGCTGGAGGGCCTTCGTGAGAAGGCCGGCGCCGACCCGGTGATCACCCTCAAGCGCGCCCTGGAGAACATCAAGCCGACCCTGGAGGTCAAGTCCCGCCGCGTCGGTGGTGCGACCTACCAGGTCCCGGTCGAGGTCCGGCCGGGCCGCCAGAACACGCTGGCGCTGCGCTGGCTGGTCGGGTACTCCCGCGCCCGCCGCGAGAAGACCATGACCGAGCGCCTGATGAACGAGATCCTCGACGCCAGCAACGGTCTGGGCGCCTCCGTGAAGCGCCGCGAGGACACGCACAAGATGGCCGAGTCCAACAAGGCCTTCGCGCACTACCGCTGGTAGTCGTACCACCCCATCGAACCGAGAGAAGACTGAGCCACATGGCCACCACTTCGCTTGACCTGGCCAGGGTCCGCAACATCGGGATCATGGCCCACATCGACGCGGGCAAGACGACGACCACCGAGCGGATCCTGTTCTACACCGGTGTCTCGTACAAGATCGGCGAGGTCCACGACGGCGCTGCCACGATGGACTGGATGGAGCAGGAGCAGGAGCGCGGCATCACCATCACGTCCGCCGCGACGACCTGTCACTGGCCGCTCGATGAGGTCGACCACACCATCAACATCATCGACACCCCGGGCCACGTCGACTTCACCGTCGAGGTGGAGCGCTCGCTGCGCGTCCTGGACGGCGCGGTCACCGTGTTCGACGGTGTCGCCGGTGTGGAGCCGCAGTCCGAGACGGTCTGGCGCCAGGCCGACCGCTACGGCGTGCCCCGCATCTGCTTCGTCAACAAGCTCGACCGGACCGGCGCCGAGTTCCACCGCTGCGTCGACATGATCGTGGACCGCCTCGGCGCGACCCCGCTCGTGATGCAGCTGCCGATCGGTGCCGAGGCCGACTTCAAGGGCGTCGTCGACCTGGTCCGGATGAAGGCCCTGGTGTGGTCGCCGGAGGCGACCAAGGGCGAGATGTACGACACCGTCGACATCCCGGCCACCCACACCGAGGCCGCCGACGAGTGGCGCGGCAAGCTGCTGGAGGCCGTCGCCGAGAACGACGACGAGATGATGGAGCTGTACCTGGAGGGCAACGAGCCCTCCGAGGAGCAGCTGTACGCGGCGATCCGCCGCATCACCATCAACTCCGGCAAGGGCGGCGGCACCACCGTCACCCCCGTCTTCTGCGGCACCGCGTTCAAGAACAAGGGCGTGCAGCCCCTGCTCGACGCGGTCGTGCGCTACCTGCCGTCCCCGGTCGACATCGAGGCCATCGAGGGCCACGCGGTCGGCAACGCCGAGGAGGTCGTCAAGCGCCGCCCGTCCGAGGACGAGCCGCTGTCCGCCCTGGCGTTCAAGATCATGAGCGACCCGCACCTGGGCAAGCTCACCTTCGTCCGGATCTACTCCGGGCGCCTGGAGTCGGGTTCGTCGGTGCTGAACTCGGTGAAGGGCAAGAAGGAGCGGATCGGCAAGATCTACCGCATGCACGCCAACAAGCGTGAGGAGATCGACGCCGTGGGCGCCGGCGACATCGTCGCCGTCATGGGCCTGAAGCAGACCACCACCGGTGAGACGCTCTGCGACGACAAGAACCCGGTCATCCTGGAGTCGATGGACTTCCCGGCGCCGGTCATCCAGGTCGCGATCGAGCCCAAGTCCAAGGGCGACCAGGAGAAGCTGGGTGTCGCCATCCAGCGGCTCGCGGAGGAGGACCCCTCCTTCCAGGTCCACTCGGACGAGGAGACCGGCCAGACCATCATCGGCGGCATGGGCGAACTGCACCTCGAGGTGCTGGTCGACCGGATGCGGCGCGAGTTCAAGGTCGAGGCCAACGTCGGCAAGCCGCAGGTCGCGTACCGCGAGACGATCCGCAAGTCGGTCGAGAAGGTCGACTACACCCACAAGAAGCAGACCGGTGGCACCGGGCAGTTCGCCAAGGTGCAGATCTCGGTCGAGCCGCTCGAGGGTGGCGACGCCTCGTACGAGTTCGTCAACCAGGTCACCGGTGGCCGCATCCCGCGCGAGTACATCCCGTCGGTGGACGCCGGTGCGCAGGAGGCCATGAAGTTCGGCATCCTCGCCGGCTACGAGATGGTCGGCGTGCGGGTGATCCTGCTCGACGGTGCCTACCACGAGGTCGACTCCTCCGAGCTCGCCTTCAAGATCGCCGGTTCGCAGGCGTTCAAGGAGGCGGCCCGCAAGGCGAGCCCCGTGCTTCTCGAGCCGATGATGGCCGTCGAGGTCACCACGCCCGAGGACTACATGGGTGACGTCATCGGCGACCTCAACTCCCGCCGTGGCCAGATCCAGGCCATGGAGGAGCGCAGCGGTGCCCGGGTCGTCAAGGGCCTGGTCCCGCTCTCGGAGATGTTCGGCTACGTCGGTGACCTGCGGTCGAAGACCTCGGGCCGGGCCAGCTACTCCATGCAGTTCGACTCCTACGCCGAGGTTCCGCGGAACGTCGCCGAGGAGATCATCGCGAAGGCCAAGGGCGAGTAACTCGCCGTAGGCTTGAATCCAGCAAAGATCACCTGGCGCCGATGAAGCAAGGCGTACAGATCCACTTCCAGGAGGACCCCAGTGGCGAAGGCGAAGTTCGAGCGGACTAAGCCGCACGTCAACATCGGCACCATCGGTCACATCGACCACGGTAAGACGACCCTTACCGCGGCGATCACCAAGGTGCTGCACGACGCGTACCCGGACCTGAACGAGGCTTCGGCCTTCGACCAGATCGACAAGGCTCCCGAGGAGCGCCAGCGCGGTATCACCATCTCGATCGCGCACGTCGAGTACCAGACCGAGTCGCGTCACTACGCCCACGTCGACTGCCCCGGTCACGCGGACTACATCAAGAACATGATCACCGGTGCGGCGCAGATGGACGGCGCCATCCTGGTGGTCGCCGCCACCGACGGCCCGATGCCGCAGACCAAGGAGCACGTGCTCCTGGCCCGCCAGGTCGGCGTCCCGTACATCGTCGTCGCCCTGAACAAGGCCGACATGGTGGACGACGAGGAGATCCTGGAGCTCGTCGAGCTCGAGGTCCGTGAGCTGCTCTCCGAGTACGAGTTCCCGGGCGACGACCTGCCGGTCGTGCGCGTCTCCGCGCTCAAGGCCCTCGAGGGCGACAAGGAGTGGGGCGAGAAGCTCCTCGGTCTCATGAAGGCCGTGGACGAGGCCATCCCCACCCCCGAGCGCGACGTCGACAAGCCGTTCCTGATGCCGATCGAGGACGTCTTCACGATCACCGGTCGTGGCACCGTCGTCACCGGTCGTATCGAGCGCGGTGTGCTCAAGGTCAACGAGACCGTGGACATCATCGGCATCAAGCCGGAGAAGACCTCCACCACGGTCACCGGCATCGAGATGTTCCGCAAGCTGCTCGACGAGGGTCAGGCCGGTGAGAACGTCGGTCTGCTGCTCCGCGGCATCAAGCGCGAGGACGTCGAGCGCGGCCAGGTCATCATCAAGCCGGGCACGGTCACCCCGCACACCGAGTTCGAGGCGCAGGCGTACATCCTGTCCAAGGACGAGGGCGGCCGCCACACGCCGTTCTTCAACAACTACCGCCCGCAGTTCTACTTCCGTACCACGGACGTGACCGGCGTGGTGTCCCTCCCCGAGGGCACCGAGATGGTCATGCCGGGCGACAACACCGCCATGACGGTCCAGCTGATCCAGCCGGTCGCCATGGAGGAGGGCCTGAAGTTCGCCATCCGCGAGGGTGGCCGTACCGTCGGCGCCGGCCAGGTCACCAAGATCAACAAGTGACCTCCGCCCGCGGCGGGCTCACGCCGTAGAAGGTGCCCCGTTCCCCCTGTGGGAGCGGGGCACTTTCGCGTCTGCGGGGCCTTGCAGCCGGTGGGTGCGCGGGTGTTCGTGGGGTGTGGGTGGGGTGCGGGCGCTGTGTGTGACGAGGGGGGTGAGGGGTGGGACTTGTGTGACGGGTGAGCGGGCAGCGGCTACACCGTGATGTCTAGCCGGAGTCGAGGTCGCGGCCCCACAATGCAGCGCGCCGTCCCGGCCGACCGCCGGGACGCGACAAATCCGCAGCTCACACGCACATGGAGGACTCATGCAGTTCCGCATCCTGGGCACGGTGGGAGTGGTTGTCGACGGCAGGCTCCACCCGGTGCCGGGGCTCCGCCAGCGCAGCCTGCTGGCGAGCCTGCTGCTGCAGGCGCCCGGCGTGGTCCCGGTCCAGCAGCTCTTCACGGAGCTGTGGGGCGAGAATCCACCAACGGCGGTGGAGAACGCGCTGCAGGCGCACGTGTCGCGGCTGCGACGCACGCTCACCAAGGCGGCCGGCCGCGAGGCGGGGGCGAGAGCGCTGGTCACGCACGCGGCCGGGTACAGCGTGGACGTGGTCCCCGAGGACATCGACCTCACCCGCTTCCGCAGCGGCATCCGGCAGTCGCACCGGTTGATGGAGGAGAACGACCTGACGGGCGCGCGCCAGCTCCTGGAGGGCGCGCTGGCGCTGTGGCAGGGCACCCCGCTGGGTGACGCCGCGATCGGGCCGCTGTGCGCGAGCGCGGCCACCCAGATCGAGGAGGAGTACCTCTCGGCTCTGGAGGACGCCTACTACCTGCGGATACGCTCCGGCGAGCCGGTCCGGGTGGTCGGCGACCTGAAGCGGATGACCATCGCGCACCCGTGGCGGGAACGGATCACCGAGCTGCTGATGGTGGCGCTCTACCAGAGCGGGCGGCAGGCCGAGGCGGTCGGCGTCTACAACGCGGCCCGGCGCAGGCTGGTCGACGAACTCGGCATGGAGCCCTCGCCGAAGCTGCGCCAGCTCTTCCGGCAGATGCTCAACCAGGACCCGGGCCTGCACCGCTCGGGCGCGCTGCTCCGGCAGCTCGCCTGAGCCCGGCCGGCAGGGCCCGGCTCGTGTCCGCGTGTGCGGGACCGGCCCGGAGGACGCTTCCCGTGACGGGCGTCCCCGGGCCGGTCGTCTTGTGCGGGCGGCTCCCGGGCGGGTGCGGCGCCGCTGCCCGAGGGAGGCCAATGCCCGGCCCGTCGTCCGCCGATGGCGTCCCCGGGCCGGGCCTGCTGCGGTCGTGCGCGCTCAGTCCTGGGCCGTGCCGCCGCCCGGCAGCAGCCGGCGGAAGCCGGTGTAGGGCACCAGCGCCTGCGGCAGCAGCACCGAGCCGTCCTCCTGCTGCCCCTGCTCCAGCAGCGCCGCGACCGTGCGGCCGATCGGCAGCGCCGAACCGTTGAGCGTGGCCGCCGGGCTCTTGCCGCCGCCCGCGGTGCGGTAGCGGATACCGGCCCGCCGGCCCTGGAAGGTGCCGCAGTCGGAGACCGAGGAGACCTCGCGGTAGGAGCCGCCGCCGGGCAGCCACACCTCCACGTCGTAGGTCATCCGGGCCGAGAAGCCCATGTCGCCGGCCGGCAGCAGCACCACCCGGTAGGAGAGTTCGAGCCGCCGCAGGCACTCCTCGACCTGGCCGAGCATCAGCTGCAGCTGCTCCTGGGCGTCCTCGGCGCGGCAGATCCGCACCAGCTCCACCTTCTCGAACTGGTGCAGCCGCAGGATGCCGCGGGTGTCGCGGCCGTAGGAGCCGGCCTCGGCCCGGTAGCAGGGGGTGCGGGCGGTCATCGCCAGCGGCAGCTCCCGCTCGTCGAGCAGTTCGCCGGCCGCGAGGTTGGTCAGCGGCACCTCGGCGGTCGGGATGAGGAACAGCTCGCGGCCGGCCGCGGAGGTGGCGAACAGGTCCTCCTCGAACTTGGGCAGCTGCCCGGTGCCGGTCATCGTCTCCCGGCTGACCAGGTGCGGCACCGCGTACTCGGTGTAGCCGTGCTCGCCGGTGTGCAGGTCCAGCAGGAAGTCGGCGAGCGCCCGCTCCAGGCGGGCGCCCGGGCCGCGGCTGACGGCGAACCGGGCGCCGGAGAGCTTGGCCGCCCGCCCGGCGTCCAGGATGCCCAACTGCTCGCCGATCTCGGAGTGGTGGCGGCCCAGACCCGGTCCGGTTCCGCGCTGCGGGCCCACCCGGCGCACCTCCACGGCCTGCTTCTCGCTGTCGCCATCGGGCACCTCGTCCAGCGGCAGGTTGGGCACGGCCAGCAGCAGCCGCTCCAGCGCGGCCTCGGCCTCGCGGGCCTGCGCCTCGGCCCGCTGCACCTCCTCGCGCAGCCGGCGGCCGCGCTCGCGGGGGTCCTCGCCGCCGTCCTGCCCGGCCGCTTCTTTCGAACGCCCGCCCCGGGAGGCGGACTTCAGCTCCGCCCGCAGCCGGTTCACGGTCTCCAGGCCGGCCAGCCGTGCCTGCCGGGCGTCCCGCAGCGCGTCCACGTCGAGCGGGAACCTGCGCCGGGCCAGCCTGCGGACGGCCGCTGCCTCGTCCTCCAGCAGCTCGCGTACGTCGTGCACGTCGTCTCCTCCTCCATCGTGCCGGGGTGGTGCCGGGGTGGTACGGGTGACGCCGGGTCGGGCCGGGGTCCGACCGCAGTCCAATCGGGGTCCGGCCCGGGTCCGGCCGGGGCCGTGCCGGGCCGAAGTCGCGGTGGTGCGTGGTGCGGTGCACGACCGGGCCCGGCTCGGGCCCGGTCGTGCGGGGTCGCCGTGCGGCGGCTCGGTGGTGCGGTCGCGGGATCAGGCCGCCTCGCCGACGGCGGAGGGGGACTGGACCGGCTCCGCGCCCTGCGGCGCCGGGGCGGGCGGCAGGTGGGCGGCGGCCAGGGCGCGGTACTGCCCGGGGTGCGCGGACCGCATCCGCACCGCCCACAGCACGCCGAGGACGAACACCACCGGGATGACCCACGGCAGTTGGGCCACCACACCACCGCTGGCGCCGGTCAGCACATCGAAGTTGCCGACCACCAGCCAGACGGTGACCACGAGCCCGGCGAAGCCCAGCAGCGGTGCCAGGACGCCCTGCCACCAGGGCAGCCGCACGCCCTTGCGCTGCACGCCGAGCGACGACAGGGCGGCCAGCGCCTGGAGGACGACGATGCCGAGCGTGCCCAGGCCGAGCATGCTCGTGGTCATGTTCGCGTACGGGTCCAGGCCGCCGGCCGCGAAGCCGACCACCGCGGCCGCGCTGATCACGACCTGCACCATGCTCGCCCGGTGCGGCGAGGCGTACTTCGGGTGCAGCCGGCCCAGCCGGCGCGGCAGCAGGCCGTCGTCGGCGAGCACCGCCGTGTACCGGTTGGCCGCGCTGTGCAGCGCCAGGGTGGCGGCGAACAGGCTGGTGCAGAGCATGATCTGCAGCACGGTGCTGCCGGCCCTGCCGAGGTAGTCGTCGCCGATGGTGAAGAAGAGGTCGCCCAGTTGGGAGCCGGCCGTCGCGCGCACCTTGCCCGCGCCGAGCGCGCCCACCGCCTCCCAGCTGGTCAGTGCGTAGAACCCGGCGATCAGCACGGCCGCGATGTACGTGGCCCGCGGGACACTGCGCTTGGGGTCCTTGGCCTCCTTGCCGTACAGCGCCGCCGACTCGAAGCCGATGAAGGAGACGAAGGCGAACATCAGCGAGACGCCGACGCCGTGGCCGGTGGCCACGTGCCAGGAGAACGAGGTGCCCGGCAGCGCGTGGATGCCGTGCCGGATCAGCACCGCCACGTCCAGGGCGGCCAGGATGCCGATCTCGCCGAGCATCAGCACCATCAGCACCCGCGCGCTGATCGCGATGTCGCGGTAGCCGAGGACGGCGACGGCGGCCAGGCCGACCGCGCAGCACCACTCCCAGGAGATGTGCATCCCGTGGTCGGCGAGCACCAGGCTGGTGAAGTAGCCGAGCGCGCCCACCAGTCCGATGGTCGCGCAGTTGTAGGACACCACCGCGGTGTATCCGCCGCCGACCGCGGTCGGGCGGCCCAGGCCGTCGGCGATGGAGGCGTAGAAGCCGCCGGAACCGCCGGTGCGGCGGGCGCTGATCGCGTAACCGACCGAGAAGCACAGCAGGGTGACGCCGGCGAAGGCGAAGGCGGCGGGCACGCCGGCGCCGGTGCCGATGGCGAAGGCCAGCGGGACGGTGCCGACCATCGCGGACAGCGGCGCCGCCGCGGCGACGATCATGAAGACGATGTAGCTGGCGGTCAGGGTTCTCTGCGGGGTGGCCGCGGACCCGTGCGGGGCCGCGGGAGGGATGCCGGCAGTCATGGCGTGCTCCTGGGATCGTCGTCGGCGGTGGAAGGGGGACCCCGGGCCGTGTGACGGACCCCGGGGCCGGACCGCAGGCGCGGGCTGCGGGGACAGGAATGGAAAAGAGGTGACAAAAGGGGGGATGGGAAGCAGGTCGGAGGGGGACACGTACCGGACGGGAACGGGACACCGAGCGGTCCCGGGCGGGCGGTTCAGGCGGCGGCGATGGCCAGGACGGCGTTCTGGCCGCCGAAGCCCATGGAGTTGCTGAGGGCCAGGTCGACACGGGTGGCGGTGGCCGTGGCGGCGACCTTGATCTCGCAGGCGGGGTCGGGGACGGTGAGGTTGGCGGTGGGCGGCACCAGCTGCTGCTCCAGGCTGAGCACGGTGAACGCGGCCTCCACCGCGCCCCCGGCGCCCAGCAGGTGGCCGGTGACGCCCTTGGTCGAGGTGACCAGCGGGTCGCCGGTCAGCACCCGGCGCACCACCTTGGCCTCGGCGAGGTCGTTGAGCCGGGTGGCGGTGCCGTGCGCGTTGACGTGCTGGACGTCCGCGGGCCCGGCGCCGGCGTCGGCGAGGGCGGCGCGCATCGCGGCCTCCAGGCCGAGCCCCTCGGGGTGCGGCGAGGTGATGTGGTGGGCGTCGGCGGAGGCCCCGTAGCCGGCGACGCGGGCCCGTACCCGGGCGCCGCGGGCCCGGGCGTCCGCGGCCCGCTCCAGGACCAGCACGCCCGCGCCCTCCCCGGCCACGAATCCGTCGCGCTCCACCTCGAACGGGCGGGACGCGCCGGCCGGGTCGTCCTCGCGGCGGGAGAGCGTGCCCATCCGCGCGAAGCCGGCCATCACCAGCGGGGTGATCATGGCCTCGCTGCCGCCGGCCACCACGATGTCGCAGCGGTCGAGCAGCAGCAGGTCCCGGGCGGCGCCGATGGCGCTGGTGCCCGACGCGCAGGCGGTGGCCACCACGAGGTTCGGCCCCGTGGCGCCCAGTTCGATGGCGGTCTGCCCGGCGAGCATGTTGGGCAGCTGCATCGGCAGCAGCAGCGGGGAGACCCGGTCCGCGGAGTGCTCGAGCAGCACCCGGTGCTGCTGCTCCACCGTGCCGGGCCCGCCGTCGGCGCAGCCGAGCACGACGCCCACCCGGGCGCCGTCCCAGGTCGCCGGGTCCAGCCCGGCGTCGGCGACCGCCTCGCGGGCGGCGACCAGGGCGAACTGCGTGAACCTGTCGAGCCGGTGGGCCCGGCGGGCGCCGAGCAGCGCGTCGGCGTCCCAGCCGGGCACCCGGCAGGAGATCCGCACCGGGTTGCCGGCCAGCAGGGGGTCCTCGGCCGCCGGGGAGCGGCCGGCCAGCACCCCCTGCCAGCTGGCCGCGGTGCCGGTCCCGGCCGGGGTGACCAGGCCGAGACCGGTGACGGCGATGTCGGTTCCGGCCATCAGACCCGCGCGCTCCGCTCCTCGATCAGGGCCACGATGTCGCCGACGGTCGCCAGCTCCAGCAGCTCGTCGTCGGAGACGGTCACGCCGAGCTCGGTCTCCAGCACCAGGGACAGCTCGACGATGGCCAGCGAGTCCAGCTCGATGTCCTGCGGGGTGGCCTCGGGCGTGACCTGCTCGGGCGCCACCTTGAGCTTGTTGACCAGGATTTCCTTCAGCGTCTCGAACATGGTGGGTCCTTCCGTCTGTCGCGTGCGGGTGGATTCGGACGAGGGGCGCGGGTAGGACAGGTGGGACAGGTGATACGGGCCGGTCGTGGGCCGGCGGTCGGCGGGTACGTCCACTTCTGCCGTGCCGTCAGAGCGCGGGCCAGGTGACGGTGGCGGCGCCCCAGGCGAGGCCGCCGCCGAACGCGGTCATCAGCACCCGGTCGCCGGCCACCAGCGAGCCCTCCTCGCTCGCCTGGGCGAGCAGCAGCGGGATCGAGGCGCCGCCGGTGTTGCCGACCCGCTCGATGTTGGACAGCTGCCGCTCGGGCTCGATGCCGAGCCGCTCGGCGACCGCGGTCAGGATGCGGGCGTTGGCCTGGTGCGCGGCGAACCGGTCGACCTGGTGCGGCTGCCAGCCGGCCGCGGCCAGCGACCGCAGCGAGGTCTCGGTCATCCGCTCCACCGCCTGCCGGTAGGTGGCGCGGCCGTTCATCTTGAAGAACTCCTCGCCGGGTGCGGCCGGCACCCCCGACGAGCGCTGCCGGGAGCCACCGGCCGGCACGCCGATCAGGTCGCTGTTCTCGCCGTCGCTGCCCAGCACGATGGGGCCCACCGCGCCCGGCTCGCGCGGCGAGCCGGCCCGCAGCACCACCGCGCCGGCGCCGTCGGCGAAGATCACCGCGGTGCCGCGGTCCTGCGGGTCGATGATCGTGGTGAAGGCGTCGGCGGCGATCACCAGCACCCGCTCCGCGATGCCGCCGGCGATCAGGCCGGAGCCGGCCGCCAGCGCGTAGAGGAAGCCGGTGCACACCGCCGCCACGTCGAAGGCGGGCACGCCGCTCAGCCCCAGCCGGGTGGCGACCGCCGGCGCGGTGGCCGGGCAGATGTGGTCCGGGGTGGTGGTGGCCAGCACCACGGCGTCCACCTGCGAGTCGTCGGCGGACTTCAGCGCCCGCCGGCCGGCCTCCACCGCCAGGTCGGAGGTGGCGGTGCCGGGCGAGACGACATGCCGGGTGGCGATGCCGGTGCGGGTGCGGATCCACTCGTCGGAGGTGTCCAGCCGGGCCACCAGGTCCTCGTTGGTGACCAGGTTCGGCGGCACGTAGCCGCCGACGCCGGCCACCACCGCCGCCCGCCCGGGGGCGGGCGCGGCGGGCAGCGGCGCTGCGGGGAACGCCGTCACGGGGTCTCACTCCGCTCCAGCACCTCGACCGGCAGGCCCATGTAGGCCATCCGGCTCGCGGCCATCTCGTCGGTCCACTGCTCGGCCATGTCGTAACGCTGGTCGGGGGTGGTGTCGAGCAGCCGCACGCCCGGCCAGACCTCGTAGTCACCGATCAGGTGGGCCTGCTCGTGCATGCCCTGCTGGAACAGCTCCTCGCGGTGGATGACGTAGGGGCGGTCGGGCACCCGGTCCCACAGCTCGGTGCCGGCCCGCAGGATCTCCAGCAGCCGCGGCCGGTACTCCGGGTGGTCGCGGACGTGGTCGCGCAGGATCGTGCTCGCCACGGTCAGGTGCCGGATCTCGTCGATCGCGGTGCCGCGGGAGATCTCCCGGGTGGCCTCAGACAGCGGGGTCCACTTGCGCTCGCTCAGCTCGGCGGCCGGGGCGAGCACCCCCTCGATGACGATGGCGAAGACGGCCACGCCGCCGGCGAAGTCGCCCTGGTCGCGGATGATCTCCAGGGTGAAGTCCTCCACCGGCTGCAGCACCTCCCGGCGGTAGTCGGCGGCCATGTGGTCGATGTCGGCCAGCAGCGTCTTCTCCGGCAGGCCGAGTTCGACCAGGTGGTTGCGGAACACCCGGGCGTGCCGGGCCTCGTCGATCAGCTGGGTCGCGTAGAACTCCATCTGCGGGATGCCGGGGGCCCGCGAGACGTACTCGCCCAGCAGCCGGGTGGCGATCTCCTCCGACAGGGCGCGGAACCCGAACTCCAGCACCAGGGCCTCGCGCAGCGGGCCCGGCTCGGTGAGGAACTCCGGCACGTCGGCCCGGTCGTGGTGGCCGGAGACGCCGCGGTCCTTCAGCGTGCCCTGGGCGACCTCGGTGATCCAGTACGCCAGGTTGCACCGCTCGGGGCCCAGGGCCAGCTCCTTTGCCCCGTCGAGCAGGCCGGGAGCGGTCTCCCAGTCGGCCTCCTGCGCTGTGGGTCGCGCCTTGGGTGCGGTGGTCATGACGGCACGGTCTCCTTGAGGTCGAAGGGCCGGTCCTCGCTCTCGGCGACCGGGATGAGGGTCCCGGCGAACATGTCGCCGGAGTAGCTGATCAGCGGGTCGCCGTCGGCGGCGACGGCGTTGACCACCGCGCCGAGCAGCACCTCGTGGTCGCCGACGGTGAAGGAGCCGACGACCCGGCAGTCGTAGTGCGCGAGGGCGCCGACGAACAGCGGCGCGTGCGCGTACGGCGACGGCCGCCACTCGATACCGGCGAACTGGCCGGGGCCGTCCGGGCGGGAGCTCTCGGCGAACCAGCGGGCCAGCCGGCCCTGCTGGCCGCTGAGCACGTTGACCGCGAACCGGCCCTCGGCGACGGCGAGCGCGGCCAGCACCGAGCCGGACTTCAGGCAGGCGCCGAGCACCTGCGGACGGCGCGAGATACGGGTGACCGTGGACACGGTGGTGCCGTGCCGGCGGCCGTCGTGCTCGGCGGTGAGCACCGAGACGGGCGAGGCGAGCGCGCGCAGGGCGCGGTTGTGCTCGTTCCAGCGGCTGCGCAGGGCGATGCCGGTCATCGGGCCGCCCCCCGTCCGGCCGCGACGGTCTGCGAGACGCCCTCGGCGGCCGGGCGGGCGGCCGGGATGTGGCCGACCGGCGCCGGGTGGCCGGGCTCGGTGGGGTGACCCACCGGCTTGGGGTGCTTGAGGCCCAGGTCGTCCAGCAGCCGCAGGTAGCCGGGCTGGCGCACCGGCTCGAAGGGCAGCGCGAAGGATTTCATGAAGTTGCCGAACAGGCCGCGGTCGCCGAACAGGTGGAACGGCAGCAGCAGCAGCGCCCACTCGGGCTTGACCAGCCAGCACCACAGCGCGGCGACGGCGCCCTGGGCGATCAGGCTGTGCATGACGTTGTAGGCGACGTAGTAGCCCTTGTGGATCGGCTGCCCGCCGGAGCGGCGGAAGGCGATCGCGCCGGGGATGTAGCCGATCAGGTCGATGTAGAGGAACAGCGCCACGGCCACCGGCCACCGGATGTCGGTGGCGTGGGCGATGATCAGCCCGGTGCTCACCGCGAGGCCGACGAGGTACTCGGCGCGGTGCAGGGAGTAGGTTCTCGGGGTCTCGAAGGGGTTTGCCTGGTCCACGGCGGGACCCTCCCGTCAGCTCGCGGTGGGCGCGGCGGCGGCCGCCGCGTCCAGGTCGATGTCGGTGTCGAGGATGGTGGTGCCGGGGAAGAAGCCGGTGACGGCCCAGGCGATCGTCTCCCTGATGACGCGCTCGGCGATCGGGTCGAGGATGCTGGCCAGGCTCGGGATGCCGAAGTCGAAGTCGGCGCTGAAGACCACGGAGACGTCCGGGCCCTGCTGGCTGAGCGACCACACGCCCTCGAAGCTGTCGAAGTCGCCGTCGGTCTGCTCGAACCGGATCTGGAGCAGGTCCGGCAGGAAGGTGTCCTCCTCGGTCCAGCGCAGCAGGCCGCTGCGGAAGTGCAGCTCCCAGCTGGAGCTGCCGACCGGCTCGGGCAGCGTGGCGTGCACCTCGGTGGCCCGTACGTGCGGGGCGAGTTCGGGGTAGCGCTCCCAGCGCGGGACGGTCGCGAAGACCTCCTCGGCGGAGGTGAGGCGGACCAGGGCGTGGAGTTCGACGTGTCGCATGGTCAGTTGCCGCCTTCGGGCATCGTGGCCGAGTGTCGGACGAGGTCGACGGTGGCCTTGTCGAAGGAGTCGAGCAGGAACTCGACATCCGCGTCGGTGAGGATCGCGGGCGGGGTGAACCGCACCACGGAGGAGCCGTTCATCGAGTGGTTGGCGACGACGCCGTGGTTGAACAGCTCGATGAGGAGTTCGCCGGCCAGCCCGGGCTCCACGAGCTGGACGCCGATCAGCAGGCCCTGGCCGCGGACCTCCATGACCAGGTCGGGGATGTTGCGCTGGGCGATCTCGGTGATCCGCGGCAGCAGCCGGGCACCGAGGTCGCGGGAGCGGGCGACCAGGTCCTCCTCGCGCATGGCCCGCACGGTGCCCTGCACGGCGGCCATCAGCACCGGCTGGCCGGAGAAGGTCGCGGTGTGCACGTAGGGGTCCTTGTCGAACGGCCGGAACGCCTTGCGGGTGGCCACCGCGGCCGACACCGGCAGCACGCCACCGCCGAGCGCCTTGCCGGCCAGCAGCACATCGGGCGTGACGCCCTCGAAGTCCAGGCCCCACCACTCGCCGAGCCGGCCGAAGCCGGTCTGCACCTCGTCGAGGATCAGGAAGCCGTCGAACTCCCGGACCAGTTCCTCGACCTGCTTCAGGTAGCCCTTGGGGGGGATGATCACGCCGCCCTCGCCCTGCACCGGCTCCAGGATCACGGCGACCTCGCCGGGGTGGGCGGACAGCTCGGCGCGCAGGGCATCGACGTCGCCGAACGGCAGGTGCAGCACATCGGGGATGAGCGGGCGGAAGGGCGCCTGGTAGACGTCCTTGGCGGTGGCCGACAGGGCGCCCAGGGTCTTGCCGTGGTAGCCGCCCTTCATGGAGACCGTGCGCTTGCGGCCGTTCGCGCGGGCGAGCTTCAGGCCGGTCTCCACCGCCTCGGCGCCGGACAGGGCGAAGTGCACCCGGTCCAGGCCCTCGGGGGCGACCGAGACCAGCGCCTCGGCGGCGCGGGCCACGGTGGGCTCCAGCAGGATGCGGGTGGAGGTCGGGTGGGTGTCCAGCTGGCGGCGGACCTCCTCCATCACGATCGGGTGGCGGGCGCCCATGATGAACACCCCGTAGCCGCCGGCGTTCAGGAACCGCTCGCCGTCGCTGGTGGTCAGCCAGGCGCCCTCGGAGGCCACCTCCATGTGGCTGCCGAAGAGTTCGGCGAGGGTGGCCCGGCCCTTGCTCAGGTGGGCCCGGTAGAGCCGGAGGGTCTCCGCCTCCAGGTCGACCGGGTTCTCGGTCACGGTCATGTCGGATGGCTCTCGCTTTCGAATCCGGTGGAGCGGTACGGGGCTCGGCGGGCAGGCGCGATGTGCCGGACAGGGTCTAGGACAGGTCGAGCGGGGCGCCGCCGGCGTAGGCGAGCAGGGGCTCGACCGTGGCGCCTCGGGACGGCGGGTGGAAGGCGAGCGGGCGGACCGAGCCGGCCAGCCGGGCGTGCGCGCCGGAGCGGATGAAGTCGATGCCGCCGAGCAGTTCCAGGGCCAGCGAGGTGGCCTGGGCGAGCGCCTCCTGGGCGGCGAACCGGGCGATCAGCACCTGGTTGACCGCCTCCTCACCGGTGACGCCGTCGCGCACCGCGCGGGCGGCGCCCATCAGCAGGTCGAAGGCGGACTCGGTGTGCAGCAGCAGGGCGCCGCGCTCGGAGGCGCTGCCCCGCCCGCGGGTGAGCACCTCCTCGGTCAGCCCCGCCGCGGCGCCGGCGTAGCCGGCCGAGACGAGCATTTCGAACCAGACGAACCCGGCGTTCTGCAGGTCCTCGATCCGGGCCGGGTCGTCCTCGGTGGTGCGCACCACCATGTCCTCGGGGACGAACACCCCCGCCAGCCGCACCTCGTTGCTCTCGGCGGCGGCCAGCACCTCGGTGCCCCAGAACGGGTGCACGGTCAGCCCGGGCGACTTCGCGTCCACCAGGGCCAGCGCCAACTCCGGCTCGCCGCCGTCCCGTCCGGGCACCGCGATGCTCGCGGTGAGCAGGCTCATCGACTGCGACAGGCTGCAGGGCTTCTTGCTGCCGTCGAGCAGGTAGCCGCCCTCGGTCGGCGTCGCGGTGACCGCCGGGGTGAGGATGTTCTGCTGGGTGCGGCCCTCGGCCCAGCCGGAGGCCATCAGCCGCTGCTCGGGCACCACGGTCCGCAGGATGTGCAGTTGGGCGTCGGTCAGGCGGCCGGGGCCGTCGGCCAGCGCGTAGAGCATCGCCGCGGTGAAGTGGTGCATGGTGCTCGCCGCCGCCAGCGACGGCGACAGCGAGCCGACCGCGCGCTGCACCAGCACCGCGTCCACCGGGTCGGCGCCCTGGCCCCCGTATGCGGCCGGGATGAGCAGCCCGGCGCCGCCGGCCGCCCGGAACAGGTCGATCACCGGGCTGCCCGGCGCTTCCCGCTCCTCGAACGGCAGCGCGGCCAGGGCCTTGACGAGCCCGGGATGGAAGCGCTCGCAGGCGCTGCGGGCGGTGTCGAGAGATCTCACGACGGGGTCACACCTTTCGCGGGAGGCGGGTTGAGGCAGGTTGAGGCGGGGCGCGGCCGAATGCCGCCGGGTACGGGAGGCGCGCCGGTCCGGGCCGGGTCGGGGGGGGGGCGGCCCGGACCGGCGGTCAGGAGCCGAAGATCGCCCGGTGCGGGCTGATGTCGCGGGCGACGCTGACGCCCTGCACGTGGGAGGTCTTGAGCATCGGGTAGTTGGCCTCGCCGAACACCCCGCCGGTCAGGCCTGTGCCGCCGTGGCTGGGCAGGTAGGGCAGGAAGCCGATGTGCGAGTCGTTGATCTTCAGCAGGCCGCCGTTGACGACGCGCTGCACGAAGGTGTCGACGACCTTGTCGTCCTTCGCCCACAGCGAGTTGCGCAGCCCGTACTCGTTGGTGTTGACGAAGTCGAGGAAGCGGTCGAGCAGGACGTCGTCGTCACCGGGCTCGGCCACCACGATCGGCAGCAGCGGGAAGAACGTCTCGTGCCGGACGACGTCGTGCTCGCGGGCCGCGGCCATCCCGTCCACCCGCAGCACCGTCGGCTGCAGGAACACGCCGGTCTCGGAGGGGGTGCCGTCCAGTTCGGTGCGCCTGCCGCCGACCACCAGCTGCGCGCCCTGTTCCAGCGCCCGGTCCAGCAGCCCGAAGAACCGCTCGGTGCGGCGGACCGGGGAGAGCAGCACGTCCTCCTGGTCCGGGTAGCCCGGCCGCACATCGGCCACCTGGCGCTTGACCTCCGCGATGAGGTCGTCGGCGACCTCGGGGTGCACCAGCACGTAGTTGGGCACCATGCAGATCTGGCCGGAGCCGTAGAAGGACTCGGTGATCGCCTCGGCGGCGTACGTCAGGTCGGCGTCCTTCCAGACGATGATCCCGTCGTTGCCGGCCAGTTCGAGGATCGGCTTCTTGCCGTTGGCCACGCAACTCTCCTGGAAGCGCAACCCCTCCTGGCTGCCGCCGATGTAGAAGATGTCGTCGATCAGCGGGCTGCTGATCCACCGGTCGAGGGTCTGCTTGGGGTTGGCGCAGACCACGTTGAGCACGCCGGGGGGCGCGCCCACCTCGTCCAGCAGCGGGGCCGCCACGTCCCGCAGCACCCACAGGGTGCTCAGCGCGATGCTGCGCGGGGCACGCACCACCACGGCGTTGCCGGCCATCATGGCCAGCACCGCGAGGGCGGCGCTGGGCGCCGGGGCGTTCTGCGGCGGGTTGAAGGCCACTACGCCGTCCGGCTGGCGGCGCACGATCAGCCGGCGGCCCTCGTGCTCGAACTCGGTGTGCATCTGCTGCGCGTACCAGCGGATGCTCTCCTCGCTGTAGACCTGGAGCAGGCAGCTCAGCTCCCAGCGAGCCAGCTTCACCGGGTGCGACTCGGCGACCAGCATCTCCACGAACTCGTCCTGCCGGCGCAGCAGTTCCTCACGGAAGAGGGTGCCGAGCCGGATGCGGCGCTCCAGCGGGGCGGCCGCCCAGCCCGGTGCGGCCGCCGCGGCCGCCTCGCTGGCCAGGTCGATGGCCGCGTCGTCGGCGATCGCGCACCGGCCGACGACGTAGGGGTGCTCCGCGGCGGGCGAGTCCGCGTCCTTCTCCAGGGTGCGTTTGAGGCTGACGCTGGTGAAGACGTCCTCGAGCAGCGACTTGGCGGTCACGGTGTAGACCCACCCGTCGCCCTCGATGTCTTTTCCGGCGATATACAGCCCGTAGCTGCGAATTTGTTTCCCGGGATTCATCGTGCGGACCCTTCGGAAAATAAATCTCAATCGGATTCCAGGCCAAATCGGATTGATGATGGCAGCCCGCTCTGACCGCGCCCTGACACGGTGCTGATCCGGGGGATATGGTGGCCCGCAGCGTTTTCCCGGGTATTGGGCGGGCGGGCCGCCGGGCCGCGGGAGGCGGTTCATTACCTGGGGGGTAATTGACCCCCCGGAAACGGGGCGACAGGCTGGGAAAGCGCCCGGCCCGCGTGCATCGGCTCCGGCCGGCGGCGTGCCGTGAACCCCCACGTGAACCGATCGGGAGTACGACTCAGATGACCACCGAGACCAACCGCAGCGCCTCGACGCCGTCGCCCCCGGCGCCGGCGGCCGGGACCCCGGCCGAGCCGCATCGGCTGATCCTGCCGATCGTGCTCGCCGGCGTCTTCATCACCACACTCGACTTCTTCATCGTCAACGTCGCCATCCCCTCCCTGCAGAGCGACCTCGGCGCCGGCGACGCCGCCATCGAATGGGTGGTCGCCGGCTTCGGCCTCGCCTACGGCGTCGGCCTGATCACCGGCGGCCGGCTCGGCGACCTCTTCGGACGGCGCCGGATGTTCCTGCTGGGCCTGTCGCTGTTCACCATCGCCTCCCTGCTGTGCGGCGTCGCGAACTCCGGCGGCTTCCTGATCACCTCCCGGGTGATCCAGGGCCTGGCCGCGGCCATGCTGGCGCCGCAGGTGCTGGCGCTGCTGGGCAGCATCTACACCGGTGCCGCCCGGCTGAAGGTGTTCGCCGGCTACGGCCTGGCGATGGGCCTGGCGGCCGTCTTCGGCCAGCTCATCGGCGGCGCGCTGATCCAGGCCGACATCTTCGGCTGGGGCTGGCGGTCCTGCTTCCTGGTGAACCTGCCGATCTGCCTGGTGATCATCGCCGCCACGCTGAAACTGGTCCCGGAGTCCAAGGCGGACGGGCGGCCCAAGCTGGACTTCCTCGGCGTCACCCTGATCACCCTGGCGCTGGTCGCCCTGGTGCTGCCGCTGATCGAGGGCCGCGAGCACGGCTGGCCGGCCTGGACCTGGGCCTCCTTCGGCGCCTTCGTGGTGCTGCTGGGCGCCTTCGTGGTCGCCGAGCGCCGGATCGGTGCCGCGGGCGGCTCGCCGCTGGTGAACATCGCGATGTTCAGCGACCGCGCCTTCGTCGTCGGCCTGCTCGCCCAGCTGGTCTTCTGGATGGGCCAGGCGTCCTTCTTCCTGGTGCTGGCGCTGTACCTGCAGGCCGGCCGCGGCCTGACCGCGCTCCAGGCGGGCCTGCTCTTCACCGCCATCGGCGCCGGCTACATGTACACCTCGATGAACGCGACGAAGTTCGCCGCCAAGCTCGGCCGGCAGGTCATCGCGGTGGGCGGTCTGATCATGGGCGTCGGCCTGGCCGTGATCGGCCTGACCGCGGCCCAGCTGGGCAGCAGCGGGCACACCCCGTGGCTGATCCCGGGCCTGGTGATCGACGGCGCCGGCATGGGCCTGGCGGTCGCCCCGCTGGCCTCCACCGTGCTCGCCCGGGTCAACCCGCAGTACGCCGGCTCGGCCTCCGGCGTGCTCACCACCGGTCTGCAGATCGGCAACTCGGTGGGTGTCGCGGTCATCGGCGTGATCTTCTACAACGCCCTGGGCAACCGGCCCGTGCCCTCCTCCTTCCCCCACGCGTTCGACATGGGTGTGATCTTCCTGATCGCCGTCGCCGCCGGGCTGGCACTGCTGGTGCAGGCCCTGCCCAAGGGCGCCGGCGGCAAGTAGCACGCACAGCCACCTCCCCCCCCCCGCCCGGGGCGGCGTCCCCCCGCGCCGCCCCGGGCCGACAACGGAAAGAGAATGCACGTGAGTGCGAACGACCTGCTCAAGCGGTACGTGGCGGTGTGGAACGAGCCCGACCCCGAGACGCGGCGCGCCGAGGTCGCCCGGCTGTGGGCGGCCGACGGGCTGCACTTCACCCAGACCCGCCGCTTCCAGGGCACCGAGGCGCTGTTCGCCCGGGTCACCGAGGCGTACGACCAGTTCGTCGGCGGCCAGGGGCTGCGGTTCGTCTCGGCGGACAACCTGGTCGGCCACCACGACGCGGTCGCCTTCAACTGGCTGATGTCGCCGGGCGACAGCGACACGGTGCTGGCGGTCGGCTTCGATGTGGTGACGCTGGACGGCGAGGGCCGGATCACCGCCGACTACCAGTTCAACGAGCCGCCGGTGCCGAACGCGGACCTGGACGGACAGGCCGGCCGGCACCTCGCGCTGGCCGCCCTCACCGACGCCGAGCAGCGCCGCAAGGAGGTCGCCGACCTCTACCTGCCGCAGGCCAGGCTGATCGACGAGAACGGCGTGCACGAGGGCTTGGACGCCATCGCGGCCGCGATCGGCGCCCAGCAGGCTGAGGCCGCCGGGCAGGGGCTGACGCCGGCGCTGCGCGGCAACGCCTCCGCGCAGCACGACGCCTTCCGCTTCCCCTGGCAGCTGGTGCCCGCCGGCGGCGGGCAGCCGGCCGCCACCGGACTGGACTTCCTGGTCCGGGACGGGCAGGGCCTGGTGCGCACCCACTACCGCTTCACCGGTGCCGGTCAGACCGTGGCCTAGGACGGGCTCCACGAGAACTGCCCGGCCACCGTGCCGGCCGCTCCGCCGGCCGGCACGGCCCGAGACCGCGGGTCGCGGGCGGTGTCCCCCGTCACCGCCTGCGACCCGCTTCTGCGGTTGTGCCCGTGCCCCAGGATGATGCAGGGTGATGAGATGACCGAGGTGCAGGAAGACCGCCGGCAGCGCTCCGCGACCGTGGGCGAACTGATGCGCCGCTGGCGGGAGCAGCGAGGGTACAGCCAGCTCGCGCTGGCCAATCGCGCCGATATTTCCGCACGTCACCTGAGCTTCCTGGAGACCGGGCGCTCCAGGCCCAGCCGCGACATGGTGCTGCGGCTGGGCCGGCACCTGGACCTGGCGTTGCGCGAGCAGAACCAGCTGCTGCTGGCCGCCGGCTACGCGCCCGCCTTCACAGACTCCTCCCTGGACGCCGTCGAGATGTCCCCCGTGCGTGACGCGCTCCGCCAGATCCTGGCCGGACATGAGCCCTTCCCCGCACTCGTCGTCGACCGCAACTGGAACATCGTGGCGAGCAACAGCGGCTTCGCGCTCTTCGCGAAGGGCGCCTCGCCCGAACTGCTGCGGCCGCCGGTCAACGCGCTGCGGCTGGCCGTGCACCCCGACGGCATGCAGCCCCGCATCGCGAACTTCCCCGAGTGGCGGGCGCAGCTGATGATGCGGCTGCAGCGCCGGGTCGAGCTGACCGCCGAGCCGGGACTGGCCGAGCTGCACCGCGAGCTGAGCGGCTACCCGGGCGGCGCCGAGCCGGCCGGCCCGCGCGCCGACCGGATGGACCCGGCCGCCGACCTCACGGTGCCGCTGCGGCTGCGCTACCAGGACGCCGACCTGTCGCTCATCTGCACCATCGCGACCTTCGGCATGCCGCTGGACGTCACCGTGGCCGAGCTGGCCGTGGAAGCGTTCCTGCCGGCCGACCCGGCGACCGCGGCCGTACTCACCAAGCTGCACACGGCTGCCACGTCCTGACTCGGCCCCGAGCCGGACCTGCCGGCCCTGACCCAGTCCTGGGCCTGGCCTGATGCGGACCTGAGCCGGCCCAAACCCAGTCCTGGGCCTGGCCTGATGCGGCCCCGAGCCGGACCTGAACCGGGCCTGATGCGGCCCCGAGCCGGTGCCGACCGCGTCCTGACCGCGATCGGCACCGGCCGCACGGGCACACGGAAGGGGCGCGGTCTCCCGCGCCCCTTCCGCCGTTCCGTGCTGTCCCGTGCTCTTCTGTGGTGCGTGGCCCCGCGGCTCAGGCCTCGGCCGGCGGCGGGACGGTGTAGGTCGGCGGCCGGTCGAAGTACTGGTGGTCGGCGACGATCCGGCCCTCGTCGTCCAGGATCACGAAGTCGAAGCCCACGGCCTCCAGCGCGCCGGTGGCCGCGGAGACCATGACCCAGTTGAAGCGCAGCGTGTTGTGCTGCCCGTTGGCGTTGTTGCAGGACCGGAAGGTGATGCCGCCCTCGGCGTAGGCGTCGTGGGCGTAGCCGACCTGGGCCGCGATGGCCTCGTGGCCGCGGGACTCGGCGATGGCGTTGAAGTAGCTGCCGTCGGGCGCCCACAGCTCCTCGACGCCCTTGCGGCGGGCCAGCGGGTCGGTCTCGTTCCACACCGCGACATAGCGGTCGGCGAACTCGTTGGGGTTGCCGGCTGTCATCCTGCTCTCCTCACATGCGACGGGGCTGTGTTGGGTGTGCTGGTCCGTGCCGGTGCTGTGCTGTGCGGGACGTGCGGCGCAGGGCGCTACCGGGACGCCACCCGGCCGCGCAGCAGCCGGACGAAGTCCGCGGTGATGGACGTGGTCTCCTCGTGGATGAAGAAGTGGCCCATGCCGCGGAACAGCCGGTTGCCGAGGTAGTTCTCGGTGCGCGGCACCCAGGAGGCCATCGCCTCCGGGTCGACCAGCGGGTCGTGGTCGGCGCTGTAGGTGACGATCGGGCAGGGCACGGCGGCCCCGTCGTCGGCGTAGCTGGCGCACACCTCCAGGTCGGCGCGCATCGCCGGCATCATCAGGCTGATCGCCTCGGGGTCGTTGACGACGGCGTCCGGCAGCGAGCCCAGGCCGCGGGCCCACTCGACGACCTTCTCCTGCGGCACCTGGAGCTGTTCGGGCGGCGGGGTGCGGAACCCCTTGGGGGCCCACGCGGAGGCGCCCAGCAGCACCGGCGCCTGCTCGCCGCGCTCGGCCAGCTCGACGGTGAGCCGGTAGCCGATCAGCGCGCCCATGCAGTGCCCGAAGACGGCGTACGGGCGGCCGTCCAGCTCGGCGGAGATCCGGTCGGCGATCGTCTCCACCAGCGGCACCACATCGGTGAACATGCTCTCGTTCAGGCGCTCCTGGCGGCCCGGCAGCTGGATGCACTGGGTGGAGATGTCCGCCGGGATCAGCGGCGGCCAGTCGCGGTAGATGGAGGCGCCGCTGCCGGCGTAGTGGAAGAGGAAGACTCGGGTTTCGGCGTCCGGCGCGGTCTCCGGCTGGAACCAGCGGTCCGCGACGGCGGCGACCGGATCGGTCATGGCGCTCCTTCACAGGGGTGGTGGGACCCGACTGGGCAGACCGGGCCGACTGGGCCGACTGGGCCGCCGGTCACGGTGCCGCGGTCTCGGCGGCGATGCGCTGGCGCAGCTCGCGGCGGAGCACCTTGCCGGTGGGGTTGCGCGGCAGTTCGGGCAGGAAGTCGTAGCTGGTGGGGATCTTGAAGTCGGCGAGCCGGCCGCGCAGGAAGACCATCAGGTCGCGCCCGCCGACCTGGTGCCCGGGCGCGAGGACCACGCAGGCCCGCACGGTCTCGCCCCACCGCGGGTCGGGCACGCCGACCACGGCGACGTCGGCGACGGCCTCGTGCGCCCGCAGCGCGTTCTCGACCTCGACCGGGTAGATGTTCTGACCGGCGACGATGATCGTGTCGTTGATCCGGTCGCACAGGAACAGGTAGCCGTCCTCGTCGAGGTAGCCGGCGTCGCCGAGCTTCAGCCAGCCGTCCTGCAGCGCCTTGGCGGTGTTCTCCGGCTGCTGCCAGTACTCCAGGAAGTGCGCCGGGCTCCAGACGCTGACCTGGCCGATGGTGCCGGCCGGCAGCTCGTTGCCCTCCTCGTCCAGGATGCGCACCCGGTTGCCCGGGCAGGGCCGGCCGGCCGAGGTCAGCCGCGGGTTGTCCTGGGCGTGGTCGGCCGGGGTGAGGCAGGTGACGACGCTGCCGGTCTCGGCGGCGGCGTACATCTGGGCCAGCTCGCAGCCGAAGCTCTCCCGGCAGCGGGCCAGTTGGGACGGCGAGATGGGGGCGCCGCCGTAGACGACCTTGCGCAGCGAGGCGAACGTCTGCGGTCCGGCGTCGCGCTCGGCCATCATCATGTCGAGCATCGCCGGAGCCGCCCACATCGTGGTGACCGCGTGTTTGGGGATCAGCCGCACGGCCTCCTCGGCGACGAACGTCTCCATGATCACCGAGGTCGCGCCGACGTTGAAGGCGTGCATGAACCAGGCCATGCCGGCCGAGTGCAGGCCGGGGAAGCAGATCAGGGTGCGGTCCACGGGCCGCCAGTCGATCCAGTCGCAACCGGCCCGCTGCATCTGGTCGATGAAGGCGAAGAAGGTGCGGTGGGCGAGGACCACGCCCTTGGGCAGGCCGGAGGTGCCGCTGGTGTACATCTGCACCATCGGGTCGTCGGTGTGCAGCGCCGGCTCCAGATCGCCGGACGGGTCGGTGTCGGGCACGTCGCCCTTCCAGGCCAGGAAGCCCTCGGCCCGGTGGCCGGCGCCGTCGAACCGCACCACCTGCCGCAGGTTCGGCAGCCCGTCCCGGGAGCGCTCCAGCGCGGCGCGGAACTCGCCCTGCACGAAGGCGAGTTTCGCGCCGGAGTCGCGCAGGATGTGGTCCACCTCGCCCGCTGTCAGGCGCCAGTTGATCGGGACCAGGACCACGCCGGTCTTCGCGCAGCCGAGGGCCAGGTCGTAGTAGTGCTCGTTCTCCCGGCCCAGGTAGGCGATCCGGTCGCCGCGGGCCAGACCGGCCGCGCGCAGGGCGTGCGCGGTGCGGTTGCTGTCCCGGTGCAGTTGCGCGTAGCCGACCTCGCGGCCGTCGCACAGGATCGCCGGGTGGTCGGGGCGCCGGGCGGCGTGCAGCGCCGATCGGGCGGCGATGGTCTCCGTGCTCGGTGCGGCCACGGATGTCTCCCTTCGGGGGTGGGGGTGCCGGGGCCCGCTACGGGGCCCCGGCACCGGAGGTGCGGGTCGTCGTCGCGCTGTTCGCTGGGTTCGGTCGGGCGGTTCGGGTCGATCGGGCTGTTCGGGGGCCGGCGGGTCAGGCCGCCGCGAGGGTCAGCTGCTGCTCCAGGAAGGCCGCCAGCTGGGCCGGGGACGGGTGGTCGAAGGCGAGCTGCGGCGGCAGCGGCAGCCGCAGCGCCGCCTCCAGGGCGTTCTTCAGCTCCACCGCGACCAGGGAGTCCAGGCCCATCTGCACGAACTCGGTGTAGGAGTCGACCGAGTCCGCGTCGTCCATGTGCAGGACGGCGGCGGTCTTGGCGCGGACGAACTCGTCGATGGCGGCGAGCCGTTCGGCCTGCGGTGCCTGCAGCAGCGCGTCGAGGTCGAGGGTGCGCGCCTGGTCGGTGCCCGGCTGCACCAGCTTCTCGTAGAGGGCGTTGCGCACCGGCTTGGCCGCGGTGAAGCGGTCCCAGTCGGCCTCGCCCGCCACGATCTGGCTGATGGGGCGGCCCAGCACCGAGGCGAGCGCGCGGGTGCCGCGGCCCGGGGTGAACAGCCGGATGCCCTCGTCCTCCCAGCGCCTGATCAGCGCCTCGCCGAGCCGGGCCGACATGCCGACCTCGGCCCACGGGCCCCAGTTGATCGACAGGCCCGGCAGGCCCTGGGCGAACCGCCAGCCCATCAGGGCGTCCAGGAAGGCGTTGGCGGCCGCGTAGTTGGACTGGCCGGGCGCGCCCACGACCGGGGCGGCCGAGGAGAAGCCGACGAAGAAGTCCAGCTCGGGGAAGGACGCCGCCGCCTGGTGCAGCAGCCAGGAGCCGTACACCTTGGGCCGGAAGACGGCGTCCAGGCTCTCCCACGTCTGGTCGGCCACCGGCTGGTCGCTGGTGGTGCCGGCCGCGTGGATGATGCCGCCGACCGGCGTGCCGGCGGCGAGCAGTGCGGCGGTGATCCGCTCGACGTCGGCCGGTTCGGCGATGTCGCCCGGCAGCACCGTGACCTCCGCGCGCCCGGCGAGCCGGGCGTACAGGTGGGCGACGTCCGCGGTCGGCTCGCTGCGCCGGCCGACCAGGGCCACCTGGCGGGCGCCGAGGTCCACCAGCTTCTCCGCCGCCACCAGGCCCAGGCCGCCGAGGCCGCCGGTGACCAGGTACGTGCGGTCCGGCCGGATCTCGATCTCGCGCGCCTCGGCTGCGGCCGGGTCGCCGAACTCGATCACCAGCTTGCCGATGTTGGCGCCGCGGCTCAGGACGCCGAACGCCTCCTCGACCTCGTCGAGCGTGTAGCCGGTGGTCGGCAGTGGCGGCAGGTCGCCGCTCTCGACCAGCTCCACGATCTTGAGCATGATCTCCTGGTTGAGCGGGATCAGCTCGTCCTCGGGCAGCTCGCTGAGGTCGAAGTTGAAGTAGGTGGCGTCGGGCCGCTGCTCGCGCACCTGCTCCGGCGTCCACACCCCCACCTTGCCCAGCTCCACGAACCGCCCGCCCTGCGCCAGGGAGCGCATGCCGGCCGGGATGAAGTCCTTGTTGAGGCTGTTGAGCACGATGTCGACGCCGCGCCCGCCGGTGGCCCGCTCGATCTCGTCGGCGAAGTCCAGCGTGCGGGAGTTCATCAGGTGCTCCACGCCCTGCGCCCGCAGCAGCGGCCACTTGTGCGGGCTGGCGGTGGCGAAGACCTCCGCTCCGGCCAGCTTCGCCAGGTGAACCGACGCCTGCCCGACGCCGCCGGCCGCGGCGTGGATGAGCACCCGGTCGCCGGCCTTCATGCCGGCCAGCCGGTGCAGGGCGTAGTACGCGGTGACGTACACCGAGATCAGGCCCGCCGCCTCGGTGAAGTCCAGCCGCGCGGGCTTGCGCACGGCCACCGCGGACGGGACGGTCACCCGGCGGCGCATCAGGCCGAGGTAGTTGACGATCACCTCGTCGCCCGGGGCGAAGGACGCCTGCGGGCCGGCCGCGATCACGGTGCCGGCGCACTCGAAGCCGAGCGGCTGCTCGCCGAACTCCTTGAGCATGCCCAGCGCGTTGAGCACGTCCTTGAAGTTCAGGCCGACCGCCTCGACCTGGACCTGGATCTCGTCGCCGGTGGGGAGCACCTCCTCCACGGCCTCCGGCCGGATGCCGGAGAACGTGCCGTACTCCTTGACCGCCAGGCCGAAGCCGGTGTCCCGGCGGGCCCGGGCGTCGTCGGCCACCAGCCGCCGCACGTGCCGGAAGCCGCCGCGGTAGGCGACCTGGAAGTCCCCGCTCTCACGGGCGGTCAACTCCTCGAAGAGCCCGTCGAGACCGCCCTCGGGCAGGTCCAGCAGGGTCGCGCGGTAGGACGGGTACTCGTTGAGCAGCACCGGGCCGAAGCCCCACAGCGAGGCCGCCGCCAGGCGCACCCCGGCCGGGTCGTCGCCGCGCAGCGCCTGGGCCTGCTCGGTGACCAGCCACAGCCGCTGGTCGCGGCCGAAGCCGCGCCGGTCGAGCGCCGCCAGCAGGGCCAGCAGCGAGGTGTAGTTGCGCTCCGACTCCGCCCGCAGTGCCTCGGCGTCCACCGCGCCGGTGCCGCCGCGCCAGAACCAGACCACGTCGGTGATCCGCTCCTGCGCGAGCACGGTCTCGGCCTCGCGGTCGTCGTCGGCGAACAGCACCCGGCCGCCGCCCTCGACGAGCCGCGCGGCGGCCTCGGGGAAGCCCTCGGCGGAGCGGCCGACCACCAGCACCTGGCGGTCGGTGGCGCTGTCCGGGCCGGCCGCCGAGCGCTTGGTCCACCGCAGCTGGTGGAAGAAGCTGCGGCGGGGGGCGCCGGGCGCGTCGGCGAGCTGCTTCAGGCCGAGGCCGCGCAACTCCATCACCGGCGTCTCGCCCTCCAGGACGAGCAGGTCGGCGCAGACGTCGACCTCGGGGGAGTCGGCCGGCACCAGCCGCAGCAGGGTGCGCAGCGACTGCGCGCGCGGCTTGCGGAAGAGGGTGAAGCGGCCGAACCGCACCGGCAGGTAGTTGTTGCCGTCGTCGGCCAGCGCGCCCATGTTGTGCATGGCCGCGTCCAGCAGGGCCGGCGGCACGTGCTCCAGCGGCCCGCCGGTCACGCCTTGCAGATCGCCCACGGTCAGCCCGCTCGGGTAGCGGGTGACCGAGCGCATCAGCCGGAACGCCGGGCCGTAGTCCAGGCCGGCGCCGGCGTAGGCGGCGTAGACGTCGTCGGCCCGCAGCAGGTCCTCCGGGCGCTCGTCCTGCGCGGCCAGCGCGCCCAGGTCGCGGGCGGCCTTGGTGAGGCCGTCCACCTCCTCGCTGCCGACGACTGCCTCGGCATGCAGCCGCTCCACCGCCTCGGCGCCGCTGCCGGCCAGGCTCACGATCTCCACGGCGCTGGTGCCCGCCTCGCCCGGCCGCAGCCGGGTGCGCAGCTTCACCGGGGCGTCGCCGTCGAAAATCAGCGCCTCGCGCAGCGAGACGTCGAAGACCGGCCGGCGGGTGTGGCCGAAGACGGCGTCCTGCAGGGCGAGGACGACCTCCAGGTAGCCGGTGCCGGGGAAGACGACCTTGCCCAGCGCCACGTGGTCGGCCAGGTAGCCGGGCTGCTCGGCGCTGATCGTGGCCGTGAACTCCCGCACCCCGAGGGCACGCTGCTCCTCGGTGGTGGTCTCGGCGCCCAGCAGCGGGTGCCGGACGCTGCTCGCGTCGGTGAACCGGGCGCCCAGGCCGTGCCGGTTGGACGCGGTGGGCAGCCAGTACCGCTTGCGATCGAAGGCGTAGCCGGGCAGCGGCGCCTTGGCCTGCGGGCGGCCGGCGTGGAAACCGGTCCACGACAGGGTGAAGTTGGCGGCGTACAGCTGCGCGACGGCGCCGCGCAGGGTGCGCCCGTCGGTGTCCTTCGGGTGCAGGCTGGCCAGCCACAGGTGGTCCTGGGCGACCACCGACTGCTTGGCGGGCGCGCTGAGCGCCAGCGACGGGCCGATCTCGATCACCGCGTGCCGGCCGCGCTTCTCCACCGCGCGCATGCCGTCGGCGAACCGCACGGGGGCGCCGATGTGCCGCACCCAGTACTCGGGCGTGGCGATGTCCTTGAAGCGGGCCACCTGGCCGGTGACGTTGGAGATCAGGGTGAGCGAGGGCTCCTGGAAGGCGATGTCCTTGATCTCCTCGCGGAAGGCGTCGTAGACTTCGGCCATCAGCGGGGAGTGGAAGGCGTGCGAGACGGTGAGCCGCTTGACCTTCAGGCCGCGCTCGGTGAAGACCGCCATCGCCTCCGCCAGCGAGGTCTCGCCGCCGGAGATGACCGTCTGCTCGGGCGAGTTGACGCCCGCGACGGCCAGGTCCTGGTACTTCTCCAGCAGCGGGGCGACCTCCTCGACCGGCGCCCCGATCGCGGCCATGCCGCCGGGCGCCGTGACCGACTGCATCAGCCGGGCCCGGGCCGCGACCAGCGCGGTGGCGTCCCTCAGGCTGAACAGCCCGGCGACGGCGGCCGCGGCCACCTCGCCGATGCTGTGCCCGATGAGCACGTTGGGCCGCAGGCCGAAGGAGATCCACAGCTTGGCGAGCGCGTACTCCAGGGTGAACAGCGCCGGCTGCGACCACAGGGTCAGGTCCAGCTCGCCGCCGCTGTCGGCGGCGAACATCAGCTCGCGCACCGAGCGGCCGGTGCGCTCGGCGAACAGCGCGTCGCACTCGTCCACATGGGCGGCGAAGACGGGGAACTGCCGGTAGAGCGCCGCGCCCATGCCCGCGTACTGCGAGCCCTGCCCGGCGAAGAGGAAGGCGGTCTTGCGGATGTCGTTGCGCCGGGTGCCGCCGCCCTCGGCGGCGTCCGCGTGCCGGGACAGCAGCGCGGACAGCGAGTCGCGGTCGGTGACGACGCCGCCGACCCGGTGGGTGAAGTGGCTGCGGCCGACGTTGCCGGTGTAGCACAGGGCGGCGATGTCGAGGTCGGGGTGGCGCTCCAGGTGCTCCTGGTAGCGCTGGATCTGCATCTGCAGCGAGCGGCGGGACTTGGCGGAGAGCGTGAAGATGTGGCCGCCCTCGTGCTCGGTGCCCTCGGCCGGCGCGCTCTCGCCGGGGCCGGCCGCGGGGGCCGGGGCCTCCTCCAGGACGGCGGCGGCGATGCTGCCCGCGAAGCCGAAGCTGTTGACGACCGCGCGCCGGGTGCCGGCCCGCCACGGGCGCGGCTCGGTCGGAATGGTGACCGGGATGCTGTCCCAGGGGATGCGGCCGGACGGCTTGCTGAAGTTGATGTGCGGGAAGATCGTGCCGTCGTGCATCTGCAGCACGGTCTTGATGACGCCGGCGATGCCGGCCACGGGCTCGGTGTGCCCGAGGTTGGTCTTCACCGAGGCGACCGTGACCGGCTCCTCGGCGGTGTGCGAGCCCGCGAAGACGTCGCTGATGGCGCCCATCTCGATGGGGTCGCCCAGCGGCGTGCCGGTGCCGTGCGCCTCCACGTACTGGATGTCGGACGGCTCCAGGCCGGCGTTGCGCAGCGCGGCGCGGATCACCGTCTCCTGGGCGGTGCCGTTCGGCACGGTCAGGCCGGCGCTCTCGCCGTCCTCGCCGATCGCGGTGCCGCGGATCAGGGCGAGCACGCGGTCGCCGTCGCGCTGGGCGTCGGAGAGGCGCTTGAGCACCAGCACCGCGCAGCCCTCGGCGCGCACGTACCCGTCGGCGTCCTCGTCGAAGGTCTTGCAGCGGCCGTCGGGCGCCAGCATATTGGCGTGCGAGAACATCACGAAGATGCGCGGGTGGTGCAGGCAGTTCACCGCCGCGGCCAGCGCCACGTCGCAGGAGCCGCTGCGCAGGCCCTCCACCGCCAGGTGGGTCGCCGTCAGCGACGAGGCGCACGCGGTGTCCACGGTCAGGCTGGGCCCGCGCAGGCCGAAGAAGTACGACAGCCGGCCGGACAGCGGGAAGAGCGTGATGCCCGCCGCGAGGTGGCCGTCCAGCTCCTCGTACGGCAGGCCCTCCATCTCCAGGGCGTAGTCGATGGAGCTCGCGCCGACGTAGACGCCGCCGTTGCCGTGCCGCAGGGTGGCCGGGTTGATGTTGGCCTGCTCCAGCGCCTGCCAGGCCGTCTCCAGCAGCAGCCGCTGCTGGGGGTCGACGAAGTTCGCCTCCTTGGGGGAGATGTTGAAGAACTGGGCGTCGAACTGGTCGATCTGGTCCAGGAATCCGGCGCCGGCCGTCCGGACCTTGCCCTTCTCCGGCTCCTCGCCGTCTGCTTCGTCCGGGCGCGGCGCGAGGGCCGCGACGTTCCACCGGTCCTCGGGAACCGGCCGGATGCCGGAGCGGCCCTCCCGCAGGAACTCCGTGAAGCCCTCGGGCGTCTCGTTCCCGCCGGGCAACCGGAAGCCCATGCCGACCAGCGCGATGGGTTCGTTGTCCCTATTCGACATTACGGTCTTCCCTCTTCTCGCCTCTTCTCGGTGGTGCGCGGCGGTCACGGGATGAGGTCGCCGAGGACCTCGTCCGCCAGGTACTCCACCAACTTCTCGACGGTGGGGCTGTTGAACATCACGTTCGTGCTGATGGTGCGGCCGAACACCTTCTCCAGGTTGGCCTTCACCTCCATGAGGCGGAGCGAGGTGAAACCCAGGGTGAAGTAGCTCTGATCGATGGGGAAGTCCTCGTCGCCGCCCATGAGGAGTACGTCCTTGAACTCCCCGACGACGATGTTCTCCAGGAATTCCGACCGTTCGGACCGGGGGAGCGAGGAGAGTTGCTCCACTGCAGCGGCGAGTTCGCTCATCGCATGCTCCATGTATGGGCCTCGGAAATGGCAGACGGACTGATGGAATCAGCCGTCGCTGACGACCGGCTGACGCGGGACTGATCCCCCGGCCCCCCGGCCGGCCGCTCCAGCTCCTGCACCGGCGGGCCGCCACAAGGAAAAGCCGGCCGCTCCGGATCGGAGGAATCCGGAGCAGCCGGCGGGGTGCACGGCGGGGAATCGACGGTGCGCGGAGAGGGCAGGATTCGAACCTGCGCGGGCTGTGAGGCCCGACCTCCTTGCGGTGGTCCCCGATAAGCCGCTCCGGGCACCTCTCCCTGTGTTCCGGTCCGGTTTCCCGTCCCGCTCACGAGAAATACTGTGCCAGGTCCTGCTGACACATCACTGACGCCGTCCTGACGCAATTCAACCCTCTTCGGAACGCTCTATCGCGGCCCTATTTCGCGGTGCTCTACTTCTCGGGAAGGAACTCGCCGAGAAAGGAAGGACCGCTGTGTCGACTTCGAGCGCAACGACCCTGGACAGTCCCGTCCTGCGGGCGATCAGGACGCACACCCAGGCCGACAACCCCAGCTCGTTCCTCGCCCTCAACTCCGGGAACAGCGTCTTCACCGTGCCCGGCGCCGACGGCGTGGCCGTCTACCGCCGCACGGGGAAGTACCTCGTCCAGTTCGGCGGCCCGTTCGCCGACCCCGGCTCCTACGGCCGGCTGCTGCAGGGGCTGCGGGAGTACGCCCGCTCCGAGGGGCTGCAGCTCGTCTCCGTCCAGCTGCAGCGCCCGGACGCGGAGATCTACCGGGAGGCCGGTTTCACGGTCAACCAGATAGGCGCCTCCTGGGCGGTGCACCTGCCCGACTTCACCCTGCGCGGCACCCGCTTCATGCAGCTGCGCAACAAGATCTCCCGCGCCCTGCGCAACGGCCTGAAGGTCCAGGAGGTTGCCGCCGACGCCTGGCAGGACGCCCTGAACGAGATCGACTCCGCCTGGCTGGTCTCCAAGGGCGAGCACGCCCGCCCGCTGGAGTTCCTGGTGGGCCAGATCGGCGGCCCGGCCCAGGAGCACCGCCGGCTGTTCGTCGGCACCATCGACGGCACCCCGGTCAGCTACATCTCCTACTCGCCGGTCTACGGCAGCCGGGCGGGGTGGATGCACGACCTGAGCCGGCGCATCCCCGGCGGCTCGCCGGGCCTGATGGAGGCGATCAACGCCGCGGCGATCGAGACCTTCGTCGCCGAGGGCGTGGAGTGGCTGCACTTCGGCTTCACGCCGTTCACCGGCCTCGCCGAGGAGAACGAACTGCCCGGCCGCAGCCCCTCGTTCCAGTGGCTGATGCACTTCCTGTGGGCCGAGGGCGAGGCCCTGTACCCGGCCCAGTCCCAGCTCGACTACAAGGAGAAGTGGGCGCCGCACGCGGTGCTGCCGGAGTACGTGGCCTTCGACGGCCCGGCCTCCATCGCCTCCTTCGCCCACATCTTCCGCGCCTGCAACGCGTTCTGACCCGGAAAGGAGCACCCGTCATGACCGCACAGCCCGAAGCACAGGCCGAAACGAAGGCCGACGCGCAGCCCGGCCCTGATGCCGGCAGCGATGCCCGCAGCACCGACGAGCTCAAGCACGCCCTCGTGGAGTCGCTCATGGGGGTGATCGGCGCCCCCGACGACGAGGGGGCGGCCTCGAACGCCGCGGCCCTCATCGCGACGCTGGACGCCCGGCTGGCCGCGGAGGCCGCGTAACACACCCAGGGGGGCGCCGGGTCCGTCCCCGCGCCCCCCATGTGCCTCCCCCGGCGCCCCCTGCGGCAGGTGGCGCCCCGCGCTCAGATCGCCGAGCGCAGCGGTATCCCGTGGCCCTCGTACAGGGCCGCCGCGGGTTCCAGGTCCAGCGCCGGGTCGGCCGCCAGCATCGCCTGGTAGAGCCGGCTCACCCGCGCGGTCGGCTCGATGCCCAGCTCCGAGACGAGCGTGCCGCGCAGCCGCTGGTAGGTCTGCAGCGCCTGCCAGACCCGCCCCGAGCGGTACTGCGCCAGCATGAACTGGGCGTGCAGCCCCTCGTGCAGCGTGTGCTGGGCCACCAGCGCGGCCAGCTCGCTGAGCACCTGCGCGTGCCGCCCCAGCCGCAGGTCCGCGCCGATCCGGCTCTCCAGCGCGCTGAGCCGGGCCTCCTCCAGGCGCAGCACCTCGATCTCCAGCACCAGCCCGGCCTTGACGTCCACCAGCGCCGGCCCCTGCCACAGCGCCAGCGCCTGGCCGAGCAGGTCGGAGGCGGCCCAGAAGTCGCCCGCCTCGTAGGCGGCCTGGCCCAGCTCCCGGAGCCGGTCGAACTCCATGGCGTCCACCTCGCCCGGCTGGATGTCCAGCCGGTAGCCGCCGTGCCGGGTGGACAGCACCTCCTTGGCGCCGGCCGCGCCGTCGGCCACGGCCCGGCTCAGCAGCCGCCGTAGCTGGAGGATGTAGGTCTGCAGGGTGGTCGGGGCGCTGCGCGGCGGCCGGTCGCCCCAGATCTCCTCCATCAGCGTCGGTACGGGCACCACGCCGTTCGCCCGCAGGGCGAGCAGTGCCAGAATCTGCCGCGGCTTGCCGGCAGTCGGGACGATGGACGCGTGCTGTTCCAGAGCTGTGAACGGACCCAGAAGCCTGATCTGCACCGCTGATCCGCCTCCTTCTCAAGAGTGGGAAGCCTGGCCTTGCGGTCTGAGGAGCGGGAAGCCTGGCCGGGGGAACGACTGCGGCGCCAAGGGCCGCGGTACGTCGCCAGTGCGTCGCCTCAAGCCTGAACAGCGTGGCGGGAATCCACCAGTGAGTTCTTCGTAACTCGGCCAGGAAATCCACCCGCCGCGACCCATGAGAAACACATGCCGGAAACGTGATGAACACACGTTCCACGCGCGTCACCGCTGAGCAGGATCATGGTCGCCCCACCCTTGCCCAGGCCAGATGCCGGCCACGCGCCGGCACGTTCGTCCACACGTACCGATCCGTAGGAGCAGACCTGTGAGCCTGACCGCTGCCGAGCCCGTGCCGGCGCCGACCTCCATCGCCGACGACCCGCGCTTCGTCGAACTGCTCGTGACCAGCGCGCTGGACCCGCGGCTCGCCGAGGCGTACGCGGCCGACCCGGCCGCCGTCCTCGCCTCCTTCGGCGTCACGGTGCCCGCCGGGGCCCCGCTGCCCGAACTGACCGCGGACGCCGCGGACGTCGAGGGGCTGGCCGACCCGGCCACGACGACCTTCTGCTGGGTCTGCGTGCGCGACGACAAGTGACGCCCGACGACACGTCCGAGGCCCGGCCGCCGCGTATACGCGGCGGCCTGCTGGCGTTCCGGCGCCACCTCCGGGTCGAGGAGGTGCCGGGCCGCGGGACCTTCGTCCTGTCCGAGCGGGGCCTGCGGGTCCTGGCCGGCCGCAGCGTCGGCCGGCTGGCGGCGCTGCTCGACGGCACCCGCGACGTGGCGTCCGTGCTCCGCGACGCGGGGCCGGACACCGACGCGCGCGCCATCGGCGCGGACCTGACGGCCCTGATCACGGCCGGGGTCGTCGCCGCGCGCGACCCGGCGCGGCAGGGGACCGGGGCGGCCGCCGACCCCGCCGCGGCCGCGTACTGGGACGCCGCGGGACTGCCGGGCCCCACCGCCGGGGCCCGGATCGGCCTGATCGTCACCGGCCGGTCCGACCCCGCCGCCGTCCGCGGCGAACTGGCCGCGCTCCAGGTCCCGTTGCTGCCCGAGCCCGGGGCCGGCCGCGGGGCCCCGCACCGGCCCGGGCATCCCGCCCGCCCAGGCGCCGGGGACGCTCCGCGCCGGCAGCCCGGTGCCGGACTGCCGCGGGCGTCCGGGGACGCGTCCGCCGGGGCCGGCGAGGTGCACCCGGCGGGGGACGCCGTGCCGAGTGTTGGGCGCGAGCAGGACGCGGGGGTGCCGCGTCCGTCCGGGGGCGGTGCGGCCGCCGGTGCCGAGGGGCTGTGCCCGCCCGGGGACGCCGTGCTCGACATCGTCGTCTGCGACGACTACCTCGCCGCGCCGCTGCGGGACATCGACGCCGCCCACCGTGCCGCCGGGCGGCCGTGGCTGCTGGTGCGGCCGGGCGGCCCGGTGCTGTGGACCGGGCCGGTGCTCCGGCCCGGGCAGGGACCGTGCTGGTCGTGCCTGACGTACTGGCTGCGCGAGCACCGCGCCGCCGAACGCGTCCTGCAGGACGCCCTCGGGCTCGCCGAGCCGCCCGCCCCGCCGGAGACCTCGCTGGCCGCCACCCGCTCGCTCGGGCTGCGCCTGGCCGCGCTGGAAGCCCTGAAATGGGCCGCGGGGCACAGCTACGAGGGCCCCGACGCGGTGCACACCCTGGACACCCTCACCCTGGAGGGCCGCCGGCACACCGTCACCCGCCGCCCGCAGTGCCCCGAGTGCGGCGACCCGTCGCTCGGCTCGCGGGCGGGCGCGCCCGTCGTCCTGGCCCCGCGCCCCAAGGGCTTCCGCGGCGCCACCGGCCACCGCGCGGTCGGCCCCCAGGAGGTGCTGGACCGCTACGGGCACCTGGTCAGCGACATCACCGGCCCCGTCGCCGAGCTGCGTCGCGCCCCGCACGGCCCGGCCGCCCTCAACGCCTTCGTCGCCGGCCACAACCTCGCGCTGACCGCGGGGACCTCGGGACCGGCCACCGGCCTGCGGCAGTTCGCCGGCGGCAAGGGCACCACCGAGGCGGAGGCGCGGGCGGGCGCGCTGTGCGAGGCGCTGGAGCGCCGCTCAGGCGTCTTCGACGGCACCGAACCGAAGGTGCGCGACACCCTGCGCGCGCTGGGCGCCGACGCCGTGCCGCCCAACGCCGTCCAGCTCTACGCCGAGCGGCAGTACCGCGAGCGGGCCGCCTGGAACCCGGGCCGGCCCGGGTACGAGCACGTCTGCGACCCGCTGCCCGCCGGCGAGCCGATCGACTGGTCGCCGGTGTGGTCGCTGACCGGGCGGCGCCACCTGCTGCTGCCCACCGCGCTGCTGTACTACGGCGTCCCGGACTCCGTCGCCGGCCGCCGCCACGCCCGCGCCGACTCCAACGGCTGCGCGGCCGGCAGCAGCCTGGAGGACGCCGTGCTCCAGGGCTTCCTCGAACTCGTCGAGCGGGACGCGGTCGCCCTGTGGTGGTACAACCGCACCCGCCAACCCGCCCTGGACCTCGACGCGTTCGGCGACCCCTGGCTGGCCGGGGTGCGCGACCTGCACGCGGGGCTGCACCGCGAGGTGTGGGCGCTGGACCTCACCGCGGACCTCGGCATCCCCGTGGTCGCGGCCCTCTCCCGGCGCACCGACCGGCCGGCCGGCGCGGGCGAGGACATCGTCTTCGGCTTCGGCGCCCACCTCGACCTCGGCGTGGCGGTCCGGCGGGCCGTCGCCGAGATGAACCAGCTGGCGCCCGCGGTCGTCGACGCCCGCGCGGACGGCACCGGCTACGGCCTGGACGACCCCGCCGCCCTCGCCTGGTGGCGCGGTGCCACCACCGGAGGCCATCCCTACCTGCTGGCGGACCCCGAGGCGAAGCCGACCGGCCCCGGCGACCACCCGTTCCCCGTGCACGCCGACCTCAAGGACGACCTGGACCTGATCACCGGCCTCGTCGCCGCGGCGGGCCTGGACCTGCTGGTGCTGGACCAGACCCGGCCGGACATCGGGCTGCCGGTGGCCCGCGTCCTGGTGCCCGGGCTGCGGCCGTTCTGGCGCCGGCTCGCGCCCGGCCGGCTCTACGACGTCCCGGTCCGGCTCGGCCGCCTGGCGGCCACCACGGAGTACGACGCGCTCAATCCGCTCTCAATGTTCATTTAATCATTCGAGTACGGCTGGAAAGCCTCTCTGTCCGCAACCGGACTTCCCCTGGCGCATCCGTTCGTTTATCGCCGAACGTATTCTGCATCGATGGACGATGCGACGGGGGCGTCGGCGGGCGGTGGCTACGGGCCCGCGGCCCAGGCTGAAGGCCATGACAACGATGACAACGATGATCGGGCGCAGCGGTACGCGGATGTCTCGCCACCGCGGTTCGCCCTTCTCATCCTCTGCGCGGTACTGGCCGGATTTCTGGTCCAGGTGTCCGTCAACCTCTACAGCGCCGGGGCGAACCGGACACAACTGATCACCGGCATCCTGTGTTTCACAGGAATATGCAGCATTCAGCTGCTGCACTCCCTTCCCGGCGGCTCCGGCCCGCGCCGCCGGGGCTTCGCCGCGACCCTGGGGATGCAGGCACTGCTCACCTTCCTGCCGATCGCGATGCTGGGGGACACCTGGGGCGCCGCGGGCGGCTTCCTGGCCGCCTCCACCCTGCTGCTGATTCCGTATCCGCTCAACTGGCCGGTGTTCCTGCTGGTCGCGGCCGCGAACCCGGTGATCGCCGGCCTCCGCCACAACTCCGCGCCCTTCGTGGTCTACAGCGCCACGTCCACCCTCATCACCGGCCTGATGATCTACGGGATCAGCCGCATGACCTGGCTGGTGTCCGAACTGCACCGCGCCCGCACACAGTTGGCCGCCATGGCGGTCTCCGAGGAGCGGCTCCGCTTCGCCCGCGATCTGCACGACCTCCTCGGCTACAGCCTCTCGGCGATCACGTTGAAGAGCGAAGTGGCGATTCGTCACATTCGTCACCGACATGAACAAGCCAAAGAAGAGCTGACGTCGATCCTTGCCATCTCGCGCCAGGCACTCGCGGATGTCCGGCACGTTGCGCGCAGCTATCGCGACCTGTCGCTGGGCACCGAGCTGGAGACCTGCGTGGCGATGCTGGAGTCGGCCGCGATCGAGGCGGTCGCCCACGTGGCCGCGCCGCTGCCGGAGGGGCAGACCAGCACCATCCTGGCGACCGTGCTGCGCGAGGCGGTGACCAACATGCTGCGGCACAGCAAGGTCCAGCACTGCGTGATCCGGCTGACCCGCAACGCCGACGCGCGCATCCGGCTGTCCATCGTCAACGACGGCACCGGCATGGAGGACCACGAGGGGGAGTTCACCGTGCCGGTCCCGCAGGCCCGCTCCGACAGCAGCGGCCTGGCCAACCTGGAGGCCCGCCTTGCGGCGGTCGGCGGCACCCTGTCGGCGGGGCTGCGGCCCGACGGGCGGTTCGAGGTGGTGGCCGAGGTGCCCGCGGTGGTTCCGCCGCCCCCGGAGCAGCCGGCGGACGGCGGCGCTCCCGCGGACTGCCCGCCCGCTCAGGCGCCGGGCCCGGACGGCCGCGCCGGTGCGCCGGCCGCCCCCCGGCTGTGGCTCAAGGCAGCCAGCCGGCAGCCTGGGCGATGCGAATCGCGTCGACCCGGTTCCGCGCGTTGAGCTTGGTGACGATCGTGGACAGGTAGTTGCGCACGGTGCCGGCCGACAGGAACAGCGTCGAGGCGATCTCCCCGACCTCCGCGCCCTGGGCGGCCAGCCGCAGCACCTCGGTCTCCCGGTTGGTCAGCGGGTTCTGCGCGTGGTCCCAGGCGGCCAGCACCAGCTCGGGGTCCACCACCCGCTCGCCGGCGCTCACCTTCCTTATGGCGCTGGCCAGTTGCTCCGGCGGCGCGTCCTTCAGCAGGAAGCCCGACACCCGGGCGGCCAGCGCCCGCTGGAGCAGCCCCGGGCGGCCCAGGCTGGTCAGGATGAGCGTGCCGCAGGAAGGCAGCAGCTCGTGCAGTGACGTGGCAGCCGACAAGCCGTCGGTCCCCGGCAGGTCGATGTCGAGTACGGCGATGTCCGGCCGGCACTCCAGTGCCGTGGACACCACCCGGTCGCCGTGGTCGACCTCGGACACCACTTCGATGTCCGGCTCCATCGACAGCAGAGCGACCAGCGCGCCGCGGACCATGTTCATGTCCTCGGCAAGCAGCACGCGGATCATGAGTCCCCTTCGCCCCGGTGGGCCGGGTCCCCCGTATGTCCCCGGCGCGAGCAACCGTACCCTCCAGCTCTACGGCCGCAAAGCGTCGGCGCTCATCGCACGGATGGCGCGCGCACCAGGCGTCACACGCCTTTCGGCGACGGTTCGCGCCCCCGGAACGCCGCCGCAAGCCGGTGTTCGGCTGCCGTCCGTCGCCGCGCCGCCCGCGGCGGCACGACGCGCCCACCGCACCGGAGGCAGAGCGTCCGGGCGCACCGGGACAGGACCTGGGAAGTCCTCGGGGAACCGGGAGGATCCGGCGGGAATCCGGCGGGAGCGCCCGCGGGAACCGGCGGGGAAGGGGTCAGCGCACGGGCGTGCCGCTCACCGTGGTCAGCGCCGGCAGCCGCCCGGCGAGGAAGAGCTGGCGCATCGCCGCGCGCTGGATCTTGCCGCTGGAGGTGCGCCGGATCGTGCCGGGCCTCACCAACTGCACATGCGTGGCCCGCACTTCGAAGTCACGGGCCACGCAGGCCCGGATCTCCCGGGCCAGCGCGGCCAGGTCCAGGTCGTACCGGCGGCCGACCCGCACCTCCTGCACCACGACCACCCGGTTGCGGCCCGGCTCGGCGCCGAACACCGCGGTCGCCCCGAACAGGCCACTGAGCTGCTGGATGCGGTGCTCGATGTCCTGCGGGTGCAGGTTGCGCCCGGCCACCACGACCATGTCCCGCAGCCGCCCGGTCACGAACAGCTCGCCGCGGTGCAGCACCCCGAGGTCGCCGGTGCGCAGGAAGCCGGTCTCGCCGTCCGCGGTGGTCTGGCCGAAGGTGCTCCGCGACTCCAGCGGCCGCTTCCAGTAGCCGTCGGCGACACTCGCCCCCCGGGTCCAGATCTCCCCGACCCGGTCCTCCGGCAGCACCCGGCCCGAGTCCGGGTCGACGATCCGCATGTCGTTGTCCGGTGTCACCGGCGCCCCGCAGCCGACCAGCGTACGCACCGGCCGGCCGGGCACCTCGGGTGCGAACTCCCCGTGCTCCAGCGCGGCCGCGTCCACCCGGTGCGGCTGCGGCGCCTGCCGGACGCAGGCCCGCCGGCCGGCGGTCAGCAGCGTGCTCTCGGCCAGCCCGTAGGCCGGCACGAAGGCGTCCGGCCGGAACCCCACCGGCCCGAACCGCTCGGCGAACGCCGCCATCGTCTCGGCCCGCACCGGCTCCGAACCATTGACCGCCACCTGCCAGCCGGACAGGTCCAGCCCGGCCAGCTGCTCGTCGGTGGTCTTGCGGGTGCACAGCTCGTAGGCGATGTCCGGCCCGCCGCTCACCGTCACGCCGTAGCTGCTGATGGTGTGCAGCCAGCGGGCCGGGCGGCGGGCGAAGTCGGCGGTGGGCATGATCACCCCGGTGGTGCCCAGCCACAGCGGGTGCAGCAGCAGCCCGGACAGGCCCATGTCGTGGTGCAGCGGCAGCCAGCCGCCGACCCGGGCGTGCGGCCCGGTGCCCAGCAGCTCCACCAACTCGCCCTGGTTGGCGAGGAGGTTGCGGTGCGTCAGCCGGGCGCCGCGCGGGTCGCGGGTCGAGCCCGAGGTGTACTGCAGGACCGCCAGGGCGTCCGGGTCGAGGTCCGGGCGCCGCCACTGCTCGCCGGGCGGCAGTTCGATGTCGTCCAGCGCCAGGCAGGGGAGCCCGGTCCGGCCCGCCGCCGACAGCAGCCGGGAGACCGAGGGCGCCGACTCGCGGTCGGTGAGCACCACGGACACCAGCGCGTCCTTGACGATACTGAGCACCCGTTCGTCCGCGCTGCGGCGCCCGTTGGGCGCGGGGCACGGCGTCGGCACCGCGCCGGCGTACAGGCAGCCGAAGAGCGCCTTGGCGAACAGCCCGGCGTCGTCCAGCAGGATCAGCACCCGCTGGCCGGCCATCCTGCGGTCCAGCAGCCAGCAGGCCAGTGCGCGGGCGGCCAGGTCGAGCTCCCCGTAGCTCAGCGACCGCGCCCGCACGTCCCCTGTCCCGGCCGGCCCCGTTGTTCCCGTCTGCTCCGTCGGCTCCGTTGTCCCCGTTCTTTCCGCTGTCCCCGTCGCGCCGTCCGGCCCGCTCCTCTCCACCAGCAGGTACGCGGTCCCGTCCGGATTCCCCTCCGAACGCCGTAGCAGCAGGTCGATCAGCGTACGCGGAGCGTCCACGCCTTCCCCCTCTCCCCGAGCGCCCCACCTTGGCGTGCGCCCCCTTGAGCGCGGCTTGAGCGCCGGGTGAGCACCGGAAAGCGCCGGCGGACCACCGGGAAACGCAGGGGGGATCACCGGGGGAGACGGGGCCCTGGTTTGGGGGACGCGCCCGGCGGGGTAAGGTAACCGGCTTCGATTGGCGTCCCGCGGGCCGGGTATGGCAGACTACCCAAGTTGCTCGGTCGAGCGCCGATGCTGCGCGCCTCCCGTCGGGAGGACCGGAAGCGAGTCCCACAGTACTCGTCGTCCCATCTGCCCCCTGGGCAGCGCTGGGGCGGACGTACGGGAATCTTCCGGGAAGCGTCAGTGCGGCTCCGGCCAGGCATCCGGTGGGATCTCTCCCACGCAACCCCTGTCCAGGGCTTTCCGCTGGCGGAAAACCATGTGCGAGGGGCGCGACACGCCCGACCGCGTGGGTCGGGTGGGTGCGGATGCCGGAGCGAGAAGAGACAAGGACTACGGAGTAGCCATGGCGGGACAGAAGATCCGCATCCGGCTCAAGGCCTACGACCACGAGGTCATCGACTCCTCGGCGAAGAAGATCGTCGAGACGGTGACGCGTACTGGTGCGCAGGTCGCGGGCCCGGTGCCGCTGCCCACTGAGAAGAACGTGTACTGCGTCATCAAGTCGCCGCACAAGTACAAGGACTCGCGCGAGCACTTCGAGATGCGCACGCACAAGCGCCTGATCGACATCCTCGACCCGACGCCCAAGACCGTTGACTCGCTGATGCGCCTGGACCTGCCGGCCGGCGTCGACATCGAGATCAAGCTCTGAGAGGCGCGGAGAAGATGGCTAAGCAGATCAAGGGCATCCTGGGCGAGAAGCTCGGCATGACCCAGGTCTGGGACGAGAACAACCGTGTCGTCCCGGTGACCGTGGTCAAGGCCGGCCCGAACGTCGTGACCCAGGTGCGTACCAGCGAGAACGACGGCTACGAGTCGGTCCAGCTCGCCTTCGGCGAGATCGACCCCCGCAAGGTGAACAAGCCCCTCAAGGGCCACTTCGCCAAGGCCGAGGTCACCCCGCGCCGCCACCTGGTGGAGCTGCGCACCTCCGACGCCGCCGAGTACGCGCTCGGCCAGGAGATCACCGCCGAGGTGTTCGAGGCCGGCGTCAAGGTCGACGTCACCGGCAAGAGCAAGGGCAAGGGCTTCGCCGGTGTCATGAAGCGCCACAACTTCGGTGGCCTCGGCGCCGGCCACGGCGTCCAGCGCAAGCACCGCTCGCCGGGCTCCATCGGCGGCTGCGCCACCCCCGGCCGCGTCTTCAAGGGTCTGCGGATGGCCGGCCGGATGGGCAACGAGCGGGTCACCACCCAGAACCTGACCGTCCACGCCGTTGACGCGGAGAAGGGCCTGCTGCTCATCAAGGGCGCGGTTCCCGGTCCGAACGGCGGCCTCGTCCTGGTCCGCACCGCGGCCAAGGGGGCCTAAAGGGATATGAGCACTGTTGACATCCTGTCGCCCGCGGGCGACACCACCGGGACCGTAGAGCTCCCGGCCGAGATCTTCGACGCCAAGGTCAGCATCCCGCTGATCCACCAGGTCGTCGTCGCGCAGCTGGCCGCGGCCCGCCAGGGCACGCACAAGACCAAGACGCGCGGCGAGGTCCGCGGTGGCGGCAAGAAGCCGTACCGCCAGAAGGGCACCGGCCGCGCCCGCCAGGGCTCGACCCGCGCGCCCCAGTTCGCCGGCGGTGGCGTCGTGCACGGCCCCGTGCCGCGCGACTACTCGCAGCGGACCCCGAAGAAGATGAAGGCCGCCGCGCTGCGCGGTGCCCTCACCGACCGGGCCCGCCACAACCGGATCCACCTGGTGACCGGCGTCGTCGAGGGCGAGACCCCGTCGACCAAGGCCGCCCGGACCCTGCTCGGCAAGATCAGCGAGCGCAAGAACGTGCTGCTGGTCATCGAGCGGGCCGACGAGGCCGGTTGGCTGTCCGCCCGCAACCTGCCCCAGGTGCACATCCTGGACGCCGGCCAGCTGAACACCTACGACGTGCTCGTCTCCGACGACGTGGTCTTCACCAAGGCCGCGTTCGACCGGTTCGTCGGTGTCCCCGGTAACGGCGCCGCCGAGACCGAAGGGAGCGACGCCTGATGGCCGAGCAGACCGCGACCGAGACCGTCCCCGTGGCGGCCCAGGTCACCAGCAAGACCTTCACGGACCCGCGCGACCTGCTGATCAAGCCGGTCGTCTCCGAGAAGAGCTACGCGCTGCTGGACGAGAACAAGTACACGTTCGTCGTCGACCCGCGCGCCAACAAGACCCAGATCAAGCAGGCCGTCGAGGCGGTCTTCCAGGTCAAGGTCACCGGGGTCAACACGATCAACCGGCAGGGCAAGCGCAAGCGCACCCGCACCGGTTTCGGCAAGCGGGCCAACACCAAGCGCGCCATCGTGACCCTTGCCGAGGGCGACCGCATCGACATCTTCGGCGGCCCGGTCTCCTAACGGGGACTGGGACGTTCAGAAGTCCGGAATCTTCCGAGGACTGAGAAATGGGTATCCGCAAGTACAAGCCGACGACCCCGGGCCGTCGTGGCTCATCCGTCGCCGACTTCGTCGAGGTCACGCGGTCCACGCCGGAGAAGTCGCTGGTCCGCCCGCTGCACAGCAAGGGCGGCCGTAACAACGCCGGTCGTGTGACCGTCCGCCACCAGGGCGGTGGCCACAAGCGCGCCTACCGTGTCATCGACTTCCGTCGGCACGACAAGGACGGCGTGCCCGCCAAGGTCGCGCACATCGAGTACGACCCCAACCGCACCGCGCGCATCGCGCTGCTGCACTACGCGGACGGCGAGAAGCGCTACATCCTCGCCCCCGCCCGCCTGCAGCAGGGCGACCGGATCGAGAACGGCGCCAACGCCGACATCAAGCCGGGCAACAACCTGCCGCTGCGCAACATCCCGGTCGGCACCACGATCCACGCGATCGAGCTGCGGCCCGGCGGCGGCGCCAAGATCTCCCGCTCCGCGGGCGCCTCGGTGCAGCTGCTGGCGAAGGAGGGCAACATGGCCACCCTTCGCATGCCCTCCGGCGAGGTCCGGATGGTCGACGTCCGCTGCCGCGCCACCATCGGCGAGGTCGGCAACGCCGAGCAGTCGAACATCAACTGGGGCAAGGCCGGCCGCATGCGCTGGAAGGGCGTCCGCCCGACCGTCCGCGGTGTCGCCATGAACCCGGTGGACCACCCGCACGGTGGTGGTGAGGGCAAGACCTCCGGTGGTCGCCACCCGGTCTCCCCGTGGGGTCAGAAGGAAGGGCGTACGCGTTCTCCCAAGAAGGCGAGCAACAAGTACATCGTCCGCCGCCGCAAGACGAACAAGAAGCGCTAGGAGCGGGTTTTCAGATGCCGCGCAGTCTCAAGAAGGGGCCCTTCGTCGACGACCACCTGATCAAGAAGGTGGATGTCCAGAACGAAGCCGGCACCAAGAACGTCATCAAGACCTGGTCCCGCCGCTCGATGATCGTCCCGGCCATGCTGGGCCACACGATCGCGGTGCACGACGGCCGTAAGCACGTCCCGGTGTTTGTCACTGAGTCGATGGTCGGCCACAAGCTCGGCGAGTTCGCGCCGACCCGCACCTTCCGCGGCCACGAGAAGGACGACCGCAAGTCGCGCCGCCGCTGACCGGAGACGGTCGGCCGGGCAACGCGACAGCGACAGCCATGACAGACACCGAAGGGACAACCATGGAAGCCAGGGCCCAGGCGCGGTACATCCGCGTCACGCCCATGAAGGCCCGCCGCGTGGTGGACCTCATCCGTGGCATGAGCGCCACGGAGGCTCAGGCGGTCCTGCGTTTCACGCCGCAGGCCGCGAGCGTGCCGGTGGGCAAGGTGCTCGACAGCGCCATCGCCAACGCCGCGCACAACTACGACCACACCGACGCCGAGTCGCTGTTCATCAGCGAGGCGTACGTGGACGAGGGCCCGACCCTGAAGCGGTTCCGGCCGCGCGCCCAGGGCCGTGCCTACCGCATCCGCAAGCGGACCAGCCACATCACCGTGGTCGTCGCCAGCAAGGAGGAGACCCGGTAATGGGCCAGAAGGTAAACCCGTACGGGTTCCGGCTGGGTGTGACCACGGACTTCAAGTCCCGTTGGTACGCCGACAAGCTCTACAAGGACTACGTCAAGGAGGACGTCGCCATCCGCCGGATGATGACGTCCGGCATGGAGCGGGCGGGCATCTCCAAGGTGGAGATCGAGCGCACCCGTGACCGGGTCCGCGTCGACATCCACACCGCCCGGCCGGGCATCGTCATCGGCCGCCGCGGCGCGGAGGCCGACCGCATCCGCGGCGACCTGGAGAAGCTGACCGGCAAGCAGGTCCAGCTGAACATCCTCGAGGTCAAGAACCCCGAGATGGACGCCCAGCTGGTGGCCCAGGCGGTCGCCGAGCAGCTGTCCTCCCGCGTCTCCTTCCGCCGTGCCATGCGCAAGAGCATGCAGGGCACGCTGAAGGCCGGCGCCAAGGGCATCAAGATCCAGTGCGGCGGCCGCCTCGGCGGTGCCGAGATGTCGCGCTCGGAGTTCTACCGCGAGGGCCGGGTGCCCCTGCACACCCTGCGGGCGAACGTGGACTACGGCTTCTTCGAGGCCAAGACCACCTTCGGCCGGATCGGTGTGAAGGTGTGGATCTACAAGGGCGACGTGAAGAACATCGCCGAGGTCCGCGCCGACAACGCCGCCGCGCGCGCCGGCAACCGCCCGGCCCGCGGTGGCGGCAACGAGCGTCCGCAGCGCCGCGGTGGCGAGCGCGGTGGCCGCGGCCGTCGTCAGCAGGGCGACGCCCCGCAGGGGGCACAGGCCCCCAAGGCGGAGGCCACCACCGCTCCTGAGGCCCCGGCCGCGGCTGAGACCCCCGGAACGGAAGGCTGAGTCCCATGCTGATCCCGCGCAGGGTCAAGCACCGCAAGCAGCACCACCCCACGCGGCGTGGTATGGCCAAGGGCGGCACCGAGCTGGCGTTCGGCGAGTTCGGTCTGCAGGCCGTGACCCCGGCCTACGTGACCAACCGGCAGATCGAGTCCGCTCGTATCTCCATCACCCGGCACATCAAGCGTGGCGGCAAGGTCTGGATCAACATCTACCCGGACCGTCCGCTCACCAAGAAGCCGGCCGAGACCCGCATGGGTTCCGGTAAGGGCTCGCCCGAGTGGTGGATCGCGAACGTCAAGCCCGGACGGGTGATGTTCGAGCTGTCCTTCCCGAACGAGAAGGTTGCCCGCGAGGCGCTCACCCGCGCCGCGCACAAGCTTCCGATGAAGTGCCGCATCGTGCGGCGCGAGGCAGGTGAGTCGTGATGGCGGCCGGTACCAAGGCTTCCGAGCTGCGCCAGCTGGGCGACGAGGAACTCGTCAACAAGCTGCGCGAGGCCAAGGAGGAGCTGTTCAACCTCCGTTTCCAGGCGGCCACCGGACAGCTGGAGAACAACTCCCGGCTCAAGACCGTCCGCAAGGACATCGCCCGGATCTACACCCTCATGAGTGAGCGCGAGCTCGGCATCGAGACGGTGGAGAACGCCTGATGAGCGAGAAGAATGTGACTGAGACCCCTGAGCACCGCGGCTTCCGCAAGACCCGTGAGGGTCTGGTCGTCAGCGACAAGATGGACAAGACCGTGGTGGTCGCCGTCGAGGACCGTGTGAAGCACGCCCTCTACGGCAAGGTCATCCGCACCACCAACAAGCTCAAGGCGCACGACGAGCAGAACGCCGCCGGTGTCGGCGACCGCGTCCTCCTGATGGAGACCCGGCCGCTGTCGGCGACCAAGCGCTGGCGCGTCGTGGAGATCCTCGAGAAGGCGAAGTAACCGCCGCGGGGCGACCCGCACGGCGGCCGGTCCCGGCCGCGGGCCGCGCACTCCGATCCCGATCGGAGCGCCGGCCCCGGCCGGACCGCCGGCCAGGCAATTCCTGCGGGATCCCCCGCAGGACGGTTCCGCCAGGCTCGGCCGCCCGCAGCAGCGGGTGCGCCGGGAACCGGCAGACACACAGGAGAAAGACGTGATCCAGCAGGAGTCGCGACTTCGCGTCGCCGACAACACTGGTGCCAAGGAGATCCTTTGCATCCGTGTTCTCGGTGGTTCGGGTCGCCGCTACGCGGGCATCGGTGACGTCATCGTGGCCACCGTCAAGGACGCGATCCCCGGTGGCAACGTGAAGAAGGGCGAGGTCGTCAAGGCTGTCGTCGTGCGCACCGTCAAGGAGCGCCGCCGTGCCGACGGCTCGTACATCCGCTTCGACGAGAACGCGGCGGTCATCCTCAAGAACGACGGCGACCCCCGCGGCACCCGCATCTTCGGCCCCGTGGGCCGGGAGCTGCGCGAGAAGAGGTTCATGAAGATCGTCTCGCTCGCGCCGGAGGTGCTGTAACCGATGAAGATCAAGAAGGGCGACCTGGTCCAGGTCATCACCGGCAAGGACAAGGGCAAGCAGGGCAAGGTCATCGTGGCCTACCCCCGCGAGGACCGCGTCCTGGTCGAGGGCGTCAACCGGGTCAAGAAGCACACCAAGGCCGGCCAGACCGACCGCGGTTCGAAGACCGGCGGCATCATCACCACCGAGGCGCCGATCCACGTCAGCAATGTGCAGCTGGTCGTGGAGAAGGACGGCAAGAAGGTCGTGACCCGCGTCGGCTACCGCTTCGACGACGAGGGCAACAAGATCCGCGTTGCCAAGCGGACCGGTGAGGACATCTGATGACTGCCACCACTACCGCGCCCCGGCTGAAGGTGCGCTACCGCGAGGAGATCGCGGGCAAGATGCGTGACGAGTTCCACTACGAGAACGTCATGCAGATCCCCGGTCTCACCAAGATCGTGGTCAACATGGGTGTGGGCGACGCCGCCCGCGACTCCAAGCTGATCGAGGGCGCCATCCGCGACCTCGCCACGATCACCGGCCAGAAGCCGCAGGTCACCAAGGCCCGCAAGTCCATCGCGCAGTTCAAGCTGCGCGAGGGCCAGCCGATCGGTGCCCACGTCACGCTCCGCGGCGACCGCATGTGGGAGTTCCTGGACCGGCTGCTGTCGCTGGCGCTGCCGCGTATCCGCGACTTCCGCGGCCTGTCGCCCAAGCAGTTCGACGGGCGGGGCAACTACACCTTCGGTCTCACGGAGCAGGTCATGTTCCACGAGATCGACCAGGACAAGATCGACCGGGTCCGGGGCATGGACATCACCGTGGTCACCACGGCGACCAACGACGACGAGGGCCGCGCCCTGCTTCGTCACCTCGGCTTCCCGTTCAAGGAGAACTGACCGTGGCGAAGAAGGCTCTGATTGCCAAGTCGGCTCGCAAGCCCAAGTTCGCTGTGCGCGCGTACAACCGCTGCCAGCGCTGTGGCCGGCCGCACTCCGTCTACCGCAAGTTCGGCCTGTGCCGGGTGTGCCTCCGCGAGATGGCGCACCGTGGCGAGCTGCCGGGCGTGACCAAGAGCTCCTGGTAGTCGGACCTCACCTCCGACCACCGGACCGAACCACTACGCCGTAGGTCCCCGCACCACACCCGCCCCCGGCCGCCCGGCCGGGGGAGAGGGACGGAGCAGACAGGAAACCCCGGCGAGAGAGGCCCAGGGCCAAACTCATGACCATGACAGACCCCATCGCAGACATGCTCACCCGTCTGCGGAACGCGAACTCGGCGTACCACGACGAGGTCGTGATGCCGTTCAGCAAGATCAAGTCGCACATTGCGGAGATCCTCCAGCAGGAGGGCTACATCACCGGCTGGAAGGTCGAGGAGGCGGAGGTCGGCAAGAACCTCGTCCTCGAGCTGAAGTTCGGCCCGAACCGCGAGCGCTCGATCGCCGGCATCAAGCGGATCAGCAAGCCTGGTCTGCGGGTCTACGCAAAGTCCACCAACCTGCCGAAGGTGCTCGGCGGCCTGGGCGTGGCGATCATCTCCACGTCGCACGGGCTGCTCACCGGCCAGCAGGCGCAGAAGAAGGGCGTGGGTGGGGAAGTCCTCGCCTACGTCTGGTAACCGGGAAAGAGAGGTAGAGCAATGTCGCGTATCGGCAAGCTGCCCATCTCGGTTCCCGCCGGAGTGGACGTCACCATCGACGGCCGGACGGTCGCGGTGAAGGGCCCCAAGGGCTCGCTCACCCACACCGTCGCCGCGCCGATCGAGATCGCACGGGGCGAGGACGGCACGCTGCTCGTCACCCGCCCCAACGACGAGCGTGTCTCGAAGGCCCTGCACGGCCTGTCCCGCACGCTGGTGGCGAACATGATCACCGGCGTGACCGCGGGCTACAGCAAGGCGCTCGAGATCAGCGGTGTCGGCTACCGCGTCCAGGCGAAGGGCTCCGCCCTGGAGTTCGCGCTGGGCTACAGCCACCCGATCCTCGTCGAGGCCCCCGAGGGCATCTCCTTCAAGGTCGAGTCGCCGACGAAGTTCTCCGTCGAGGGCATCGACAAGCAGAAGGTCGGCGAGGTGGCGGCCAACATCCGCAAGCTGCGCAAGCCCGACCCGTACAAGGCCAAGGGCGTCAAGTACGCGGGCGAGGTCATCCGCCGCAAGGTCGGAAAGGCTGGTAAGTAGCCATGGCATACGGTGTGAAGATCGCCAAGGGCAAGGCGTACAAGGGTGCGGCGCTCAAGCGCCGGCACATCCGGGTGCGCAAGCGCGTCAACGGTACGGCCGAGCGTCCGCGCCTGGTCGTCACGCGGTCCAACCGCGGCATCGTTGCGCAGGTGATCGACGACCTCGCGGGCCACACGCTCGCGTCGGCGTCGACCCTCGACGCGTCCATCCGCGGCACCGAGGGCGACAAGAGCGCCAAGGCCAAGCAGGTCGGCCAGCTCGTGGCCGAGCGTGCCAAGGCCAAGGGCGTCGAGGCTGTCGTGTTCGACCGGGGCGGCAACCAGTACGCGGGGCGGATCGCCGCTCTCGCGGACGCCGCCCGCGAGGCCGGACTGAAGTTCTGAACCGCCCGTCGCTGCAGCGGCCCCGCGCCGCTGCGTTGCTAGCGGAAAACGCGTTCAACAGGGAGAGGTAATTCCAATGGCTGGACCCCAGCGCCGCGGCAGCGGTGCCGGTGGCGGCGAGCGACGGGACCGCAAGGACCGGCGGGACGGCGGCCAGCAGGCCGAGAAGACCGCATACGTCGAGCGGGTCGTCGCGATCAACCGCGTCGCCAAGGTTGTGAAGGGTGGTCGTCGCTTCAGCTTCACCGCGCTGGTCGTGGTGGGCGACGGTGACGGCACCGTCGGTGTCGGCTACGGCAAGGCCAAGGAGGTGCCGGCCGCCATCGCCAAGGGTGTGGAGGAGGCCAAGAAGCACTTCTTCAAGGTCCCCCGTATCCAGGGCACCATCCCGCACCCCATCCAGGGCGAGAAGGCCGCGGGTGTCGTGCTGCTCAAGCCGGCGTCCCCCGGTACCGGTGTGATCGCCGGTGGCCCGGTGCGCGCCGTGCTGGAGTGCGCGGGCATCCACGACGTGCTGTCCAAGAGCCTCGGCTCGGACAACGCGATCAACATCGTGCACGCCACGGTGGCCGCGCTCCAGGGCCTGCAGCGGCCCGAGGAGATCGCCGCCCGCCGCGGTCTGCCGATCGAGGACGTCGCGCCCGCGGCCCTGCTGCGCGCGCGTGCCGGGGTGGGTGTCTGATGGCGCGCCTGAAGGTCACCCAGACCAAGTCCTACATCGGCAGCAAGCAGAACCACCGTGACACCCTGCGCTCGCTCGGCCTGAAGCGGCTGAACGACGTGGTGGTCAAGGAGGACCGCCCGGAGATCCGCGGCATGGTCCACACCGTCCGCCACCTCGTCACGGTCGAGGAGGTCGACTGATCATGGGCGACAACCCGATCAAGATCCACAACCTGCGTCCGGCCCCCGGCGCCAAGACCGCGAAGACCCGTGTCGGTCGCGGTGAGGCGTCCAAGGGCAAGACGGCCGGTCGTGGCACCAAGGGCACCAAGGCCCGCTACCAGGTTCCCGAGCGCTTCGAGGGCGGGCAGATGCCGCTGCACATGCGGCTGCCCAAGCTCAAGGGCTTCAAGAACCCGTTCCGCACCGAGTACCAGGTGGTGAACCTGGACAAGCTCGCCGCCCTGTACCCCGAGGGCGGGGAGGTCACCGTGGCCGACCTGGTCGCCAAAGGTGCCGTGCGCAAGAACCAGCTCGTCAAGGTGCTCGGCACCGGCGAGGTGTCGGTGGCGCTCCAGGTGACCGTGGACGCGGTCTCCGGCTCCGCGCGTGAGAAGATCACCGCGGCCGGCGGCACCGTCACCGAGCTCGTCTGAGCACCATGCACCACCCGACCGGGGGCGCCCAGAAACTTCGGGGCGCTCCCGGTCGTTCCTTTCTGTGAATTTTCCCCGGCCGATGGGTCATTCCGCGCGGGGGCACCGCGCCGGTAAGGTGACTGGGCCCGTATCCGTCAGAAATCTCATCCGTGACGTCCTTCCGCCGTGGCGCGGGGGGTGCAGGAGGCACCGTGCTCACCGCGTTCGCCCGGGCGTTCAGGACGCCCGACCTGCGCAAGAAGCTGCTCTTCACGCTGGCCATCATCGTGGTCTACCGGCTGGGCGCGCACGTCCCGGTGCCCGGCATCGACTTCGGCGTGGTCAATGACTGCGTGAAGCAGACCAAGGGCAACAACAGCCTCTTCGGCCTGGTCAACATGTTCAGCGGCGGCGCGCTGCTCCAGCTGACGATCTTCGCGCTCGGGATCATGCCGTACATCACGGCGAGCATCATCCTGCAGCTGCTGACGGTGGTCATCCCGCGCCTCGAGGCCCTCAAGAAGGAGGGCCAGGCCGGCACCACGAAGATCACCCAGTACACCCGGTACCTGACGGTCGCGCTCGCGGTGCTGCAGGGCACCGGCCTGGTGGCCACCGCCCGCTCCGGCAACCTCTTCTCGACCTGCACCCAGGGCAACGACATCGTGCCCAACCAGTCGATCTTCACCACGGTCACGATGGTGACCTGCATGACCGCGGGCACCGTGATGATCATGTGGCTCGGCGAGCTGATCACCGACCGCGGTATCGGCAACGGCATGTCGATCCTGATGTTCGTCTCCATCGCCGCCGGCTTCCCCGGCTCGCTGTGGGGCATCAAGGTCTCCGGCACCATCGCCGGCGGCTGGGTGGAGTTCATCGCGGTGATCCTGATCGGCCTGGCGATGGTCGGCCTGGTGGTCTTCGTCGAGCAGGCCCAGCGGCGGATCCCGGTGCAGTACGCCAAGCGCATGATCGGCCGCCGCTCGTACGGCGGCACCTCGACCTACATCCCGCTCAAGGTGAACCAGGCGGGTGTGATCCCGGTCATCTTCGCCTCGTCGCTGCTCTACATCCCCGCGCTGATCGTCCAGTTCTCCGGCTCGACCGCGGGCTGGGCGCAGTGGATCTCGCGGAACTTCACCAAGGGCGACCACCCGGCCTACATGGCGGCCTACTTCCTGCTGATCGTCTTCTTCGCCTTCTTCTACGTGGCCATCTCGTTCAACCCCGAAGAAGTTGCGGACAACATGAAGAAGTATGGTGGGTTCATTCCCGGCATCCGGGCCGGTCGTCCCACCGCCGAGTACCTGAGTTACGTGCTCAACCGCATCACGTGGCCGGGTTCGCTGTACCTGGGCCTCATCGCCCTCGTTCCGACGGTCGCGATCGCGATCTTCAACGGGAGCAACGGCAACTTCCCTCTGGGTGGCACCAGCATCCTCATCATCGTCGGTGTGGGTCTGGAGACCGTGAAGCAGATCGAAAGCCAGCTCCAGCAGCGTAACTACGAAGGGTTCCTCCGCTGATGCGAATCGTCCTGGTCGGGCCCCCGGGCGCCGGGAAGGGGACGCAGGCCGCGTTCCTCGCCAAGAACCTCTCGATCCCGCACATCTCCACGGGCGACCTGTTCCGCGCGAACATCAGCCAGGGCACCGATCTGGGCAAGCAGGCCAAGGCGTACATGGACGCCGGCAACCTGGTGCCCGACGAGGTCACCATCGGCATGGCGGAGGACCGGCTCGACCAGGCGGACGCCGCCGACGGCTTCCTGCTGGACGGCTTCCCGCGCAACGAGCAGCAGGCCCGGGCGCTGGACGCCTACCTTGCCCGGCACGGCATCGCGCTGGACGGCGTGCTCGACCTGGAGGTCCCCGAGGACGAGGTGGTCAAGCGGATCGCCGGCCGCCGGATCTGCCGCAACGACAGCGCGCACGTCTTCCACGTGGAGAACCAGAAGCCCGCGGTCGAGGGCGTGTGCGACATCTGCGGCGGCGAGCTCTACCGGCGCGACGACGACGCCCCGGACAAGGTGCGCAACCGGCTCGAGGTCTACCACCGCGAGACCGAGCCGATCATCGACTACTACCGCAAGCAGGACCTGGTGGTCACCATCTCCGCCCTCGGCCCAGTGGCCGAGGTCACCCGGCGGGCGATGGCGGCCCTGCGCGCGGGCAGCGAGCGCCCGGCCTGAGCCGCCGGCGCAGGTGAACGAGCGGTATACGGCCGTGGTGCCCCGAGCGGGCGCCACGGCCGTATGGTTGAAGGCACGTACGGCAGGTGCACGGCAACGCGGCGGCCCGGGGGAGCCCCGGACGCGGCGGCCGGCGGCACGCCGGCAGACCCACGGCAGGTAGAGGGAAGGGCTCAGTCCGCGATGGTGGAGATCAAGACCCCGGAGCAGATCGCCAGGATGCGCGCGGCCGGGCTGGTCGTCGCGGCGATCCACGAGGCGACCCGGGCGGCTGCGGTGCCCGGCGTCACCACCAAGGACCTGGACGAGATCGCCGCGAAGGTGATCGCCGACCACGGCGCCAAGCCCAACTTCCTCGGCTACGGCGGCTTCCCCGCCAGCATCTGCACCTCGGTCAACGACGTGGTGGTGCACGGCATCCCGGACCGGGTGACCGTGCTGAAGGACGGCGACATCATCGCCATCGACGCCGGCGCCATCGTGGACGGCTGGCACGGCGACGCCGCCTTCACCACCCTGGTCGGCACCGGGCACGACCCGCAGCTCGCCGAGCTGAGCCGGGTCACCGAGGAGTCCATGTGGGCCGGCATCGCCGCCTTCCGCAAGGGCAACCGGCTGGACGACATCTCGCACGCCATCGAGTCCTACATCCGCCGCCAGCCCCGCCCGGCGTCCGGCAAGTACGGCATCGTGGAGGGCTACGGCGGCCACGGCATCGGCAGCGCCATGCACATGGACCCGCACCTGCTCAACTACGTCACCAAGAAGCGCGGCCGCGGCATCCGCCTGGTGCCCGGCCTGTGCCTGGCGATCGAGCCGATGGTGACGCTGGGCACCCCGCACACCCACGTGCTCGAGGACGAGTGGACGGTGAAGTCCGACGACGGCTCCTGGTCGGCGCACTGGGAGCACACCGTGGCCCTCACCGAGGACGGCCCGCTGGTGCTGACCGCGCCGGACGGCGGCCGGGCCAAGCTCGCCGAGTTCGGCGTCACCGCCGCGCCCGATCCGCTCGCATAGGCGTCCGCCCCGGTCCCCGGGGTTGGCGATCACCCGGCGTGGGCATACTCCCCGGATTCGTGTTTCTGCTCGGTGTCGCGTAGACTCATACGTCGGCCCCGCGTGTCTTCCGGCATGTCCGGAGCCGACCCCGGTAGCCGATCCCGAAAGTAGGACATGGCCAAAAAGCAAGGCGCCATCGAGATCGAGGGCACCGTGATCGAGTCTCTGCCGAACGCGATGTTCAAGGTGGAACTGCAGAACGGTCACAAGGTCCTCGCGCACATCAGCGGCAAGATGCGGATGCACTACATCCGTATCCTCCCGGATGACCGGGTCGTCGTGGAGCTGTCTCCCTACGACCTGACGCGCGGACGGATCGTCTACCGATACAAGTAGATCTCACGACCCGGAGAACCTCAATTCCATGAAGGTCAAGCCGAGCGTCAAGAAGATCTGCGACAAGTGCAAGGTGATCCGCCGCCACGGCCGGGTCATGGTCATCTGCGACAACCTGCGCCACAAGCAGCGCCAGGGCTGACGCCCGCAGACCACCCCTGCATCCCGCAGATTCTTCGCGCGACGCACGATACGTACATACGCAGCGCCCATCCCCTGCCGAAGGGGATGACACCCCCGGAGGAGGCCGGGGACCCGTTCCGTACCTGATACGGCGGAAGGGAACCGGAGCTGTGGAAGACCTCCGACATCATCAGGAGCCAACGAGATGGCACGCCTTTCAGGCGTTGACCTCCCGCGTGAGAAGCGCGTGGAGATCGCCCTCACCTATGTCTTCGGCATCGGGCGCTCGCGCGCCCAGGAGATCCTGAAGAACACCGGTGTGAACCCCGACACCCGCGTCCGCGACCTCGCCGAGGACGACCTCGTCAAGATCGGCAAGTGGGTCGACGACAACTACACCACCGAGGGTGACCTGCGCCGCGAGATCCAGGCCGACATCCGCCGCAAGGTGGAGATCGGCTGCTACCAGGGTCTGCGCCACCGCCGGGGGCTGCCCGTGCACGGGCAGCGCACGCACACCAACGCCCGCACCCGCAAGGGCCCGCGTCGCGCGATCGCCGGCAAGAAGAAGCCGGGCAAGAAGTAGTCCGCAGCAGGACGCCGACCAGCGGTCTTCGCTGTAGGACCGACCACCTCCACCGGGAGAAACCAGGACATGCCTCCTAAGGGCCGTCAGGGCGCAGTCAAGAAGGTGCGCCGCAAGGAAAAGAAGAACGTCGCTCACGGTCACGCGCACATCAAGAGCACGTTCAACAACACCATCGTCTCGATCACCGACCCGCAGGGCAACGTGATCTCCTGGGCCTCCGCCGGCCACGTCGGCTTCAAGGGCTCGCGCAAGTCCACCCCCTTCGCCGCGCAGATGGCCGCCGAGTCGGCCGCCCGCCGCGCGCAGGAGCACGGCATGCGCAAGGTGGACGTCTTCGTGAAGGGCCCCGGCTCCGGCCGGGAGACCGCGATCCGCTCCCTCCAGGCCACCGGCCTCGAGGTGGGCTCGATCCAGGACGTCACCCCGACCCCGCACAACGGCTGCCGCCCGCCGAAGCGCCGCCGCGTCTGACCAGCTGATACAGGAGAACCGAGACAATGGCGCGTTACACCGGGGCCGACTGCAAGCGTTGCCGTCGGGAGAAGCAGAAGCTCTTCCTCAAGGGAGCGAAGTGCGAGAGCGCGAAGTGCCCGATCGAGATCCGTCCTTACCCCCCGGGTGAGCACGGACGCGGGCGCACCAAGGACAGCGAGTACCTGCTCCAGCTGCGCGAGAAGCAGAAGTGCGCGCGCATCTACGGTGTCCTCGAGAAGCAGTTCGTGAACTACTACAAGGAAGCGAACCAGAAGTCCGGCAAGACCGGTGAGAACCTTCTGCGCATCCTGGAGACCCGCCTCGACAACGTGGTGTACCGGGCCGGCTTCGCCAAGTCCCGCGACCACGCCCGTCAGCTGGTCCGGCACGGCCACATCACCGTCAACGGCCGCAAGACCGACATCCCGTCGGCCCGTGTCGCCGTGAACGACATCGTCGAGGTCCGCGAGTCCTCCCGCACCCTCACCCCGTTCCAGGTGGCACAGGGCGAGGCCGGCGAGAAGACGGTGCCCGCGTGGCTGGAGGCCAACGCCGGCAACCTGCGGATCCTCGTGCACAGCCTGCCCGAGCGCCAGGTGATCGACACCCAGGTGCAGGAGCAGCTGATCGTCGAGCTCTACTCCAAGTAGTCCCGGAGCAGGCTCGCCAGGGCAGGGCCGCCGCGGTACCACCGCGGCGGCCGTACCCTCGGTGGTACAGGGGGCGTCATATAGCGGGCGCCCACGACTGAAGGAACGAAGACATGCTGATCGCTCAGCGTCCCTCGTTGACCGAAGAGGTCGTCGACGAGTTCCGCTCCCGGTTCGTGATCGAGCCGCTGGAGCCGGGCTTCGGCTACACCCTCGGCAACTCCCTGCGGCGCACGCTGCTCTCCTCGATCCCGGGTGCGGCGGTCACGTCGATCCGGATCGACGGTGTCCTGCACGAGTTCACCACCGTGCCGGGCGTCAAGGAGGACGTCACCGACCTCATCCTCAACATCAAGCAGCTGGTCGTCTCCTCGGAGCACGACGAGCCGGTCGTGATGTACCTGCGCAAGCAGGGCCCGGGTGTGGTCACCGCCGCCGACATCGCGCCGCCGGCCGGTGTCGAGGTGCACAACCCCGACCTGGTGCTGGCCACCCTGAACGCCAAGGGCAAGCTGGAGATGGAGCTGACCGTCGAGCGCGGTCGCGGCTACGTCTCGGCGGTGCAGAACAAGCAGCAGGGCCAGGAGATCGGCCGTATCCCGGTCGACTCCATCTACAGCCCCGTGCTCAAGGTCACCTACAAGGTCGAGGCGACCCGTGTCGAGCAGCGCACCGACTTCGACAAGCTGATCGTCGACGTCGAGACCAAGCAGGCCATGCGGCCGCGTGACGCCATGGCGTCGGCCGGCAAGACCCTGGTCGAGCTGTTCGGCCTGGCCCGCGAGCTGAACGTCGACGCCGAGGGCATCGACATGGGCCCGTCCCCCACGGACGCCGCCCTGGCCGCGGACCTGGCGCTGCCGATCGAGGAGCTGGAACTCACCGTCCGCTCCTACAACTGCCTCAAGCGCGAGGGCATCCACTCGGTGGGCGAGCTGGTGGCCCGCTCCGAGGCGGACCTGCTCGACATCCGCAACTTCGGTGCGAAGTCCATCGACGAGGTCAAGGCCAAGCTCGCCGGCATGGGCCTCGCCCTCAAGGACAGCCCGCCCGGATTCGACCCCACCGCCGCCGCCGACGCCTTCGGCGCCGACGACGATGTGGACGCCGGCTTCGTGGAGACCGAGCAGTACTAATCCGTACGCACGGTGCCCTACAAGGGGCGCTGGGGGTACCCCCAGGCGTAGCTCTGGGGGAGGAACTGCGCGACCAGTTGGAGCGGTGTCGCGCTTCGCCACCGGCCCGAAGGGGCAGTCCGGTCCGCTCCGGACCGTCTGCCGGAACATGGCTGGTCGCGCAGTTCCCCGCGCCCCTGTAGGGAACCCCCCTTCGGGCGGGTAGCCCGAGAAGCTTCCGGGGCGGCAGCCCCGGGCACCGTCCTGGGGCGAAGCCCCGGACACCCCCGAGCTGGCAGCCGCCAGTTCGCACTGACACCGGTACCTGACACGGCCGGTGCAGCGAGAAGGAGAAAGACCATGCCCCAGCCCGCAAAGGGCGCCCGTCTGGGCGGGAGCGCCGCGCACGAGAAGCTGCTGCTCGCGAACCTCGCGAAGTCGCTCTTCGAGCACGGCCGCATCACCACCACCGAGGCCAAGGCGCGCCGGCTGCGCCCGGTCGCGGAGCGGCTGATCACCAAGGCGAAGAAGGGCGACATCCACAACCGTCGCCAGGTGCTGCAGCAGATCACGGACAAGGGCGTGGTGCACACGCTCTTCACCGAGATCGCCCCGCGGTACGAGAACCGCCCCGGTGGTTACACCCGCATCACCAAGATCGGTCCCCGTCGTGGCGACAACGCCCCGATGGCCGTGATCGAGCTGGTGGAGGCGCTGACCGTCCAGCAGACCGCCGTCAACGAGGCCGAGGCCGCCACCAAGCGCTCCGCCAAGGACCGCGCCGGTGACGAGGCCCTCGCCGAGGTGAAGAACGACACCCCGGCCGAGGACACCGTCGAGGACGCCGTTCCCGCCGAGGCGGACGCGGCTGCCGAGGAGTCTGCCGAGGACTCCAAGGACGCCTGAGCGTCCTGGTGACCCATGTGCGGGCCCGTACCCTCCGGGGTGCGGGCCCGCTCCACGTTCGACGACACGAGGAGCGACGGGTGAGCGAGGAGCCGGCGGCCGGGCTGGTGCGGGTGCGGCTGGACCTGGCGTACGACGGGGCCGCCTTCTCCGGGTGGGCCAAGCAGCGCACCCGGCGGACGGTGCAGGGCGAGCTGGAGTCGGCGATCGCCACGGTGCTGCGGCTGCCGGAGCCGGTGGAACTGACGGTGGCCGGCCGCACCGACGCGGGCGTGCACGCGCGCGGGCAGGTGGCGCATGTGGACCTGCCGGCCGAGGCGTGGGCCGAGGAGAGCGGGCGGCTGCGCCGGCGGCTGGCGGGACGGCTGCCGTGGGACGTGCGGGTCTGGCAGGTGGCCGAGGCGCCGGCCGGCTTCGACGCGCGCTTCTCGGCGATCTGGCGGCGGTACGCGTACCGGATCTCGGACCACCCGGCCGGGGTGGACCCGCTGCTGCGCGGGCACGTGCTCTGGCACGACCGGCCGCTGGACGTCGAGGCGATGAACGAGGCCGCGCAACTCCTGCTGGGCGAGCACGACTTCGCGGCGTACTGCAAGAAGCGCGAGGGGGCGACGACCATCAGGACGCTGCTCGACGTGCACTGGGAGCGCACGGCGGACGGGCTCGCGGTGGCCACGGTCCGCGCCGACGCCTTCTGCCACAACATGGTGCGGGCCCTGGTGGGCGCGATGATCCTTGTCGGCGACGGCCACCGCCCGGTCCCCTTCCCCGGCGAGGTCCTGGCGGGCCGCGTCCGCCACTCGGCGGTCAACGTCGTCCGCCCCCACGGCCTCACCCTCGAAGAGGTCGGCTACCCCCCGCCCGCCGACCTCGCCGCCCGCAGCCGCGCCGCCCGCAACCTCCGCACGTTGCCCTGTACGCGTTAGGGTCCGCGTCTGCCCGCCGTCGTATGGCTGGTCGCGCAGTTCCTCGCGCCCCTGGAAACCTCGTCCTTCACGCGCACGGCGAGGTGATCAGGGCCGCTCGGGGTACCCCCAGCGCCCCTTGAAAACCTCGCCCTTTGTGCGCAGGGCGAGGTGATCAGGGGCGCTGGGGGTACCCCCAGGCGAAGCTCTGGGGGAGGAACTGCGCGCCCAGCCACATGCGGGCGGCACTCGGCGGCTCAGGGAACCTTCGCGACGGGCAGCCGCACCCTACTGCCGAGCGGAGCGCGGCGGCTCAGAGAACCCCCGCGGCGGGCAGCCGCACCCCTACTGCCCAGCGGAGCGCGCGGCAGCGTCGCGGCCCCGTTGGACGATGCGGGCGAAGGCGAAGCTGGACGCGTCGTCGGCCGCGCGGAGGCCGAGCGTGTCGTTCTGGGGGAGCGTCTTGCCATTGCGGTAGCCCGCGATGGCGAAGTAGGCGTAGCGGCCCACCGAGTTGGACGTCATCTGGCAGGCCACGGCGTGGCAGAAGTCCGCCACCCCGCCCCCGTTGAGCGGCAGCACGTACTTCGCCGTGCTGTGCACCTTGGCCGCGTGGTCCTTGTCCGCGAAGACCGCGATGCCGACGGTGACGGCCATGTCCCCGTTGGTGTAGGTGGCCCGCACCATCTGGGTGCAGCCCTGCGCGGCCAGCGCGGGCGCGAGTTGGGCGGCGGCCGCGGCCGAGCACTGCTTGGTGCTCGTGGAGTTCGTCTTCACGTACGTCCGGCCCTGCCAGACGAACTGCTTGCCGGGGAAGAGCGAGTCCGCCGTGATCGGCGCCGTGTCCTTGGCCGCGCTGGAGATGAAGTCGCGCGGGTCCACGGGCGGCGGGGGAGCGACGGAGGAGAAGGACGGCTGCGGCGGCAGCGGCTGCGTGGAGCCCGCGCTCTGCGAACCGGTCGGGTTCGCGACGGTCTTGTCGGAGCTGCTGCCGGAGACGACCACAGCGGTGGCGACACCACCGGCTATGACGGCGACGGCGACCGCGCCCCCGACGAGCATCAGCACCTTGCGCCGCCGCTTGCCGCTCTCCTGCTGCTCGGCGAGCGCGTTCCAGTCAGGCGTCCCGGGTCCGCCGCCCGCGGGCTCCGCGGGCCGGCTCGCGGCGGCGGGCGCGCTCGGCTGCTGCGGCGGGTAGCCGTACCCGCCGCCCTGCGGGGCCGCCTGCTGCGGGTAGCCGTAACCGCCGGACTGCTGCGAGGAGTCGGTCCCTTGCGGCTGCTGCGGGAAGCCGTAGCCGCCCTGCTGCGGGCCGCCCTGCGGTGGGACCTGCGGACCACCCTGCGGGCCGCCCGACGGTCCGCCCTGGGCCCCGCCCTGCGGCCCCGGCTGCCCCTGCGGCTGCTGCTTCGGCGCGTCGCCGCCCTGCCCGGGCGCGGCCGCGAGCGCCTGCGGCGGTCCGGCCCACGTTCCGGGCGTGCCCGGGCGGACGCTGTAGGCGTCCACTCCTTCGGGTGCCTGCGCGAAGACCTGCCGCGGATCGGCGGGCTCGCGGCCGGAGGGGATCACCAGACCCTCGAGGACCTCACGGGAAGTTCCGGAGGGCTGGCTGCCTTGGCTACGGGGTTCCTGCGCGGGCTGCTGCCCGGACCCTTCACTCATGGGCGGCATCATATTGCCGCTCCGGCCGCGGAAAAGGACTTGGGGCGACTCCGTGGGCCGGGGAGAATCCGGCCCATGGGACATGTCGAAGCCGCGCACGTCGAGTACTACCTCCCGGACGGCCGGGCGCTGCTCGGCGACGTCTCGTTCCGCGTCGGCGAAGGCGCCGCCGTGGCCCTGGTGGGGCCCAACGGGGCGGGGAAGACGACCTTGCTGCGGCTGATCTCCGGCGAGCTGGCCCCGCACGGCGGCAGCGTCACCTCCAGCGGCGGCCTCGGCGTGATGCGCCAGTTCGTGGGCAGCGTCCGCGACGACCGCACCGTGCGCGACCTGCTGGTCTCCGTCGCCCACCCCCGGATCCGGGCGGCCGCCGAGGCCGTGGACGCCGCCGAGCTGGCGATCATGGCGCAGGACGACGAGCCGGCCCAGATGGCGTACGCCACCGCGCTCAGCGACTGGGCCGAGGCGCGCGGCTACGAGGCCGAGACGCTGTGGGACGTCTGCACCACCGCCGCGCTCGGCCTGCCGTACGAGCGGGCGCAGTGGCGCGAGGTGAAGACGCTCTCCGGCGGCCAGCAGAAGCGGCTGGTGCTGGAGGCGCTGCTGCGCGGCCCCGACGAGGTGCTGCTGCTGGACGAGCCGGACAACTACCTGGACGTTCCCGGCAAGCGCTGGCTGGAGCAGCAGATCGCCCAGACCCGCAAGACCGTGCTGTTCGTCAGCCACGACCGGGAGCTGCTCTCCCGGGCCGCCGAGCGGATCGTCAGCGTGGAGACCGGGCCCGCGGGCTCCACCGCCTGGGTGCACGGCGGCGGCTTCGCCACCTTCCACGAGGCGCGCAAGGAGCGGTTCGCCCGCTTCGAGGAGTTGCGCCGGCGCTGGGAGGAGGAGCACGCCAAGCTGAAGGCGATGGTGCTGCGGCTGCGGCAGCAGGCCGCCAACAGCCCCGACATGGCCTCCCGCTACCACGCGGCGCAGACCCGGCTGCGCCGGTTCGAGGAGGCGGGGGCGCCGCAGGAGCCGCCGCGCGAGCAGGACATCCGGATGCGGCTGAAGGGCGGCCGTACCGGGGTGCGGGCGCTGACCTGCGAGCGGCTGGAGCTGACCGGCCTGATGAAGCCGTTCGACCTGGAGGTCTTCTACGGCGAGCGGGTGGCCGTCCTCGGGCCCAACGGCTCGGGCAAGTCGCACTTCCTGCGGCTGCTCGCCGGCGACACCACGGTCGCCCACGAAGGGGAGTTCCGGCTCGGCGCCCGTGTGGTCCCCGGGCACTTCGCCCAGACGCACGCGCATCCCGAACTCGTCGGGCGGACCCTGGTGGACATCCTGTGGACCGAGCACGCGCGCGACCGCGGCCGGGCGATGTCGGTGCTGCGCCGCTACGAGCTGGAGCGCCAGGGCGACCAATCCTTCGACCGGCTCTCCGGCGGCCAGCAGGCGCGCTTCCAGATCCTGCTGCTGGAACTCGCCGGCTCCACCGCCCTGCTGCTGGACGAGCCGACCGACAACCTCGATCTGGAGAGCGCCGAAGCCCTCCAGGACGGGCTCGACTCCTACGAGGGCACGGTCCTGTCCGTCACCCACGACCGCTGGTTCGCCCGCTCCTTCGACCGCTACCTGCACTTCGGCACCGACGGCGTCGTCCGCGAGACGGCCGAGCCGGTATGGGGCGAGGAGTAGGGTCCCGCCCGGCTTCTAGCGGTGGATCGGCAGGGGCGTCGTGTCGATGAGGCGGCGGCCCGAACCGCCCCAGCGCAGCGAGATGACCTCCGCCATGATCGCCACCGCCGTCTCCTCCGGGGTGCGGGCACCCAGGTCGAGGCCGATGGGGGAGGCGAGGCGGGCGAGCGCGGACTCGGGCACGCCTGCTTCGCGCAGCCGGTGCAGCCGGTCCTCGTGCGTGCGGCGGCTGCCCATGGCGCCGATGTAGCGGGCGGGGGAGCGCAACGCCCGCTCCAGCAGCGGGATGTCGAACTTGGGGTCGTGGGTGAGCACGCAGATCACCGTGCTGTCGTCCACATCGACCCGGTCCAGGAAGCGGTGCGGCCACTCCACGACCAGCTCGTCCACCTCGGGGAACCGCTTGCGGGTGGCGAAGACCGGCCGGGCGTCGCAGACCGTGACGTGGTAGCCGAGGAAGGTGCCGATCCTGGCCACGGCCCCGGCGAAGTCGATCGCCCCGAAGACCAGCAGCCGCGGCGGCGGCGCGAAGGACTGCACGAAGACGGCGAGGTCGTCCCGGCGCTCCTCGCCCGCACGGCCCACCCGGACCACCTCGCTGGCGCCTTGGGCGAGCAGGCCCCTGGCCCGCTCGGTGATCGCCGCGTCCAGCCCGGGGTCGCCCAGCGAGCCCGCGGTGCCGTCGGCGTGGATCACCAGGTCGCGTTCGGGCGGGGTGCTGCCGGCGGAGCCGGGCCGGTCGCCCTGCCCGGCGTGCTCGTCCAGCAGCGAGGCCAGCGCGGCCGGCCGCTTCCCGGTGAGCGCCGAGAGCAGTCCGGGCAGCTGCGGGAAGTGGCCGCCGCCGGCCGGGCGGACCAGCAGTTCTATGGTCCCGCCGCAGGTCAGGCCCACGTCGAAGGCGTCGTCGTCGCTGACCCCGTAGGTGACCACCTGCGCCTGCCCGCTCTCGATCACCTCGCGGGCCAGCTCGTAGACCGCGCCCTCGACGCAGCCGCCGGAGACGCTGCCGATCACGTCGCCGTCCTCCCGGACGGCCATCGAGGCCCCGGGCTGACGCGGCGCGGACTTCCAGGTGCGCACCACCGTGGCGACGGCGAACCGCGCCCCGGCCGCCTGCCATTCGGCGATGCCCTCGGCGATGTCCCGCAACGCCCACTCCCTCCGCGAGCTGCCCCGGGCCCGCCGGGCGGCCCGCGGCCTGCCGGCCGCGGGGACCGGAGCCCCCTGCTTCCACGGCCGCGCCGGTCCGCCCGCGGTTCCGCCGGCTGCCGTTGCCGGGCCGGCGTCGTGCCAGTGTTCTGCCGCTTCCGTGTCGCTTTCGTGCCGCTGCGCGCCCGCCCGGTGCCGGCTGGTGTCCACCGGTGGGCGCAGACACACGCTACGCGAGCTGCGGCCCGGCACGCCATGGCCTGTCCCGGGCGGGCCGGGGCACCGTCGCGGAACGGTTCCGGGCCCACGTCCGAGCCCGCCGCCGCCCCGGGACGAACCGCGACCGAGCACGCCATGGGCGAGGATGTTCCAAGAGCTGCGCGCGGTCGGGGCCCGCTCACCGGATGCGGGTCCCCCCGCCCGGTGCGTGCGGGGACCATGGCCCGGGCGCGATGACCCGCACCCCGTGACCGCCGCCGGCCGCGCGCAAGGTCCCGGCCCGGTCCCGCGTCGCCCCGGCTGCGCCGGCCCCGTGCCGCCCGCCGTCCCAGGGCGGCGTTTTGACCCGCCAGGGCGGCCACGGGTATCCTGCGATGCTGTTATGCGTATTGGCTTGCTCTATCTCACGTGAGAGGCCCTTACGCCGGTCCACCGGGCCGATGACCAGCGGCAGGTACACGGGTTGCGTCCCCGGGTACGGCCACGGCTGTCGTGATCGTCCGGGTGGCCTTGTCAGGACCAATTCACCGAAGATAGCGAAGGCTCACGACCGTGCGTACGTACAGCCCCAAGCCCGGCGACGTCCAGCGCCAGTGGCATGTCATCGACGCGCAGGACGTCGTCCTGGGCCGCCTTGCCTCCCAGGCCGCGACCCTCCTGCGGGGCAAGCACAAGCCCATCTACGCGCCCCACGTCGACACCGGTGACTTCGTCATCATCATCAACGCCGACAAGGTGCACCTGTCCGGGAACAAGAAGACCCAGAAGATGGCCTACCGCCACTCCGGCTACCCGGGCGGCCTGCGCTCGGTGCGCTACGACGAGCTGCTCGCCAAGAGCCCGGAGAAGGCCGTCGAGAAGGCCGTCAAGGGCATGCTCCCGAAGAACTCCCTGGGCCGCCAGATGCTGACCAAGCTGAAGGTCTACTCGGGCGACCAGCACCCGCACGCCTCGCAGCAGCCGGTGCCGTTCGAGATCACCCAGGTCGCGCAGTAGTCCCGGCCACCCCCCTGACAGAGAGAACCGAGGAACATCGTGGCTGAGACCACCCCCGAGACCCCGCTCGCCGAGGGCGAAGAGACCTACGACGAGATCACGACCTTCGAGTCGGAGGCCGTCGAGGGCGAGTACACCTCCGAGTCGCTCGCCTCGCGGTTCGGCGACCCGCAGCCGGCCGCCGGCACCGGCCGCCGCAAGCGCTCCATCGCCCGCGTCCGGATCATCCCCGGCAGCGGCAAGTGGAAGATCAACGGCCGCACCCTGGAGGGCTACTTCCCCAACAAGGTGCACCAGCAGGAGGTCAACGAGCCGTTCAAGGTGCTGGAGCTCGACGGCCGTTACGACGTCGTGGCCCGCATCTCCGGCGGCGGCATCTCCGGCCAGGCCGGTGCGCTGCGCCTGGGCGTCGCCCGCGCGCTCAACGAGGCGGACGTCGACAACAACCGCGGCCCGCTGAAGAAGGCCGGCTTCCTGACCCGCGACGACCGCGCGGTCGAGCGGAAGAAGGCCGGTCTGAAGAAGGCCCGCAAGGCGCCGCAGTTCAGCAAGCGCTGACCCGTCGGCCGCCCCCGGCCGGGCGGCGCCCGCGCCTGCCCGCCGCAACGTGCGGCAACGCCCCGGAGGCACCTCGGTGCTTCCGGGGCGTTCGCATGATGAGCTGGGGGCGTATACGTGTGTACGTGTGCTTGTCGGGCTTGCAGGACGCGCTCGAGCCGCCGCAACGCATCGGAGGGAACACAGTGGGACGACTCTTCGGCACCGACGGGGTGCGGGGCATCGCCAACGCGGACCTGACCGCCGAACTCGCGCTCGGCCTGTCCGTGGCCGCCGCGCATGTGCTGGCCGAGGCCGGCAGCTTCGCCGGGCACCGCCCGGTGGCCGTGGTGGGCCGCGATCCGCGCGCCTCCGGCGAGTTCCTGGAGGCGGCCGTCGTGGCGGGCCTCGCCAGCGCGGGCGTGGACGTCCTGCGGGTCGGTGTGCTGCCCACCCCGGCGGTGGCGTATCTCACCGGCGCGCTGGGCGCCGACCTCGGGGTGATGCTGTCGGCGAGCCACAACGCCATGCCCGACAACGGCGTGAAGTTCCTGGCCCGCGGCGGCCACAAGCTCGACGACGAGCTGGAGGACCGGATCGAGGCCGTCTACGAGGAACATCGCACCGGCGCCCCGTGGAACCGCCCCACCGGCGCCGGCGTCGGCCGGGTCCGCGACTACGACGAGGGCTTCGACACCTACGTCGCCCACCTCGTCGCCGTGCTGCCCAACCGGCTGGACGGCCTGAAGATCGTGCTGGACGAGGCACACGGCGCGGCCTCGCGGGTCTCGCCCGAGGCGTTCTCAAGAGCCGGCGCCGAGGTGGTCACCATCGGCGCCCGTCCCGACGGCCTCAACATCAACGACGGCTGCGGCTCCACCCATCTGGAGCTGCTGCGGGCCGCCGTGGTCGAGCACGGCGCCGACCTCGGCATCGCGCACGACGGCGACGCCGACCGCTGCCTGGCCGTGGACGCCGCCGGCAACGAGGTGGACGGCGACCAGATCCTCGCCGTGCTGGCGCTCGCGCTGCGCGAGCAGGGCGCGCTGCGCAAGAACACCGTGGTCGGCACCGTGATGTCCAACCTCGGCTTCAAACTCGCCATGGAGCGCGAGGGGATCACCTTCGTGCAGACCGCGGTCGGCGACCGCTACATCCTGGAGGCGATGAAGGAGCACGGGTACGCGCTCGGCGGCGAGCAGTCCGGGCACGTCATCGTGCTCGACCACGCCACCACCGGCGACGGCACCCTCACCGGGCTGCTGCTGGCCGCCCGTGTCGCGGCCACCGGCCGGTCGCTGGCCGAACTCGCCGCCGTCATGGACCGGCTGCCCCAGGTGCTGGTCAACGTGCCGGACGTCGACAAGAGCCGGGTCGCGGCCGTGCCGGAGCTGGCCGCCGCCGTCACCGAGGCCGAGACCGAACTCGGCGCCACCGGGCGGGTGCTGCTGCGGCCCTCGGGCACCGAGCCGCTGGTGCGCGTGATGGTCGAGGCCGCCGACATCGACCACGCCCGCGCGGTCGCCGGCCGGCTCGCCGACGTCGTCAAGGCGACGCTGGGCTGAGCACCTGTCCTTCGTTCGTGGCCCGGCCCGCGCCCCGGGCCGCTCACAGCTTGCGCAGCCACAGCCGCCGGACCGTGTGGTCCGGCCCCTTGCGCAGCACCAGGGCGGCCCGGCTGCGGGTGGGCAGCACGTTCTGCTCCAGATTGGGCAGGTTGACCGTCCGCCAGATGGTGCGGGCGTAGGCCAGCGCCTCCTCCTCGGGCACCTGCGTGTAGCGGCGGAAGTAGGAGTGCGGGTCGAGGAACGCGGTCTCGCGCAGCTTGCGGAACCGGCCGAGGTACCACTGTTCGATGTCCTGCGTGCGGGCGTCCACGTAGACGCTGAAGTCGAACAGGTCGGACAGCGCGAGGCCGGTGCGGCCGTCGGTGCCGGGCAGCGCGGGCTGCAGCACGTTGAGGCCCTCCACGATCAGCACGTCCGGGCGGCGCACCGTCAGCCGCTCCCCGGGCACGATGTCGTAGACCAGGTGGGAGTAGACCGGCGCGCTCACCTCGGGGCGGCCGGACTTCACGTCGGCGACGAAGCGGGTCAGGGCGCGGCGGTCGTAGGACTCGGGGAAGCCCTTGCGGGACATCAGGCCGCGCCGCTCCAACTCGGCGTTGGGCAGCAGGAATCCGTCGGTGGTGACGAGTTCGACCCGGCGCCCGCTCCCGGGCGCCCCGGTCTCCTGCGGGCCCTGCGGAAGCGCGAGCAGGGCCTGCAGCAGGCGGGCGGTGGTGGACTTGCCGACGGCGACGCTGCCCGCCACGCCGATTACGAACGGGGTGCCGGGCTGGGCGCCCGCGCCGCCGGGGGCCGCGCCCAGGAAGGTGTTCAGGGCGCCGCGCAGGCCCGAGTGGGCCGCTATGTAGAGGTTGAGCAGGCGGGCCAGCGGCAGGTAGACGTCCACGACCTCGGTCAGGTCCACCACGTCGCCCAGGCCGCGCAGCCGCTCGACGTCCTCCGCGGTGAGGGTGAGCGGGGTGTGCTTGCGCAGGGCGCTCCACTGCTCGCGGGTCAGGTCCAGATAGGGGCTGGCGGCGGGCGGGGCGGTGGTGGTCGGCACGGCCCCATTGTCCCCCCAACGTCCAGGGTCGCCCCGGTCCGCCGGCGGCGCCCCCGCGTGGCGGCGCCCTAAGCTTTCCGGCATGGCGGGTGCGCGGGTGCGGCGAGCGGGGGCGGTGTGATCATCGGGGTCGGTATCGACGTGGCCGAGATCGAGCGGTTCGAGGCGGCGCTGGCCCGTACCCCGGGCATGGCCGAACGCCTCTTCACCGCCGGCGAGTTGCGGCTCGCCTCGGGCGCCCCCCGCGGCTCGGCCTCACTGGCCGCGCGGTTCGCCGCGAAGGAGGCCCTGGCGAAGTCGCTGGGCGCCCCTTCGGGCCTCAAATGGCTCGACGCCGAGGTCACCACCGACCCCTCGGGCCGCCCCCACCTCACCGTCCAGGGCACCGTGGCCGCCCGAGCCGCGGCTCTGGGCGTGACGAGCTGGCACGTCTCCCTCTCCCACGACGCCGGCATCGCCTCCGCCGTGGTCATCGCCGAGGGCTGACCCGGGCCGGACTCACCCCTCGCCCGGGGCCCGGCCCTCGAGCCGGTCGATCGAGGCGAGCAGCCGCCGTGCGTTCGCGGGGCTGCGCAGCAGGTGAGCGGTCTCGTCGAGCGACTCGTCGTCGGCGAGTGGGACCGCGACGACGGGCCCGGCGCCCTCGCGGATGACGGCGGTCTCCTCCGGGTCCTCGGTCACCGGGCGGGCACCTCGGCGTTCCGCGCGCGAAACTCGGAGTACGTCATGGTCCTCACGCACAAGCACCTCCTGGTCGGCAGGAAGCCACTCTGCCACGCAGCGGGCGGTGGCAAAGCTCCTTGCGGGAGCAGGAGAGACGGGGACCGCGGGGCAGAGTGCGGCGTCGACTGGAGGGCGGAGTATGCGGTACGGGCACAGTGTGGCGGCGGTACGGCGGGCTGAAGGGGCGCTCATGGCGCGGGTTGCCGAGGGGGCGCTGATGCAGCGGGCCGCCGCCGGGCTCGCCGCCGTCGGGGCCGACCTGCTCGGACGGGTGTACGGGGCGCGGGTCGTGGTGCTCGCGGGCTCCGGCGCGAACGGCGGCGACGCCCTGTTCGCCGCGGCCCGCCTGCTGCGCCGCGGCGCCTCCGGCACCGCCGTCCTGCTGTCGCCCGAGCGGGCGCACGCCGAGGGCCTGGCCGCCTTCCGCGCGGCGGGCGGCCGCGTGACCGGCGCCGAGGGCGGGCCCGCCGCGATCGCCCGCGCGGACCTCGTCCTCGACGGCATCACCGGCATCGGCGGCAAGGGCGGCCTGCGCCCGGAAGCCGAGCCGCTGGCCGAGGCCGCGCACGAGGCGCGGGCCGCGGTCGTCGCCGTCGACCTGCCCAGCGGGGTGGACGCCGACACCGGCGAGGTGCAGGGCGCGGCCGTACGGGCGGACGCCACCGTCACCTTCGGCACCTACAAGCCCGGCCTCCTCGTCGACCCCGCCGCCGAACACGCCGGCGCCCTGCGGCTGGTGGAGATCGGCCTGGACCCCGCCGAACTCGGGCCGCCCGAGTTGGAAGCGCTCCAGCACGCCGACGTCGCCGCCCTGCTGCCGCGCCCCACCGGCGAGAGCGACAAGTACCGCCGGGGCGTGGTGGGGGTCGTGGCCGGCTCCGAGCGCTACCCGGGCGCCGCCGTCCTCGCGGTGTCCTCGGCGGTACGCGGTGGCGCGGGCGCCGTGCGCTACGTCGGGCCCGGTGGCACCGCCGTCCTCGCCCAGCACCCCGAGACGCTGGTCTCCGACGGCTCCCCGCGCGGCGCCGGCCGGGTGCAGGCGTGGGTCGTCGGTCCCGGCCTCGGCGACGACGCGCGGGCCCGTACCGCCGTGGAGGAGGTGCTCCAGGCGCCGGTGCCCGCGCTGGTCGACGCCGACGGGCTGCGCCTGCTCAGCCCCGAGGCCGTCCGCCGCCGCGAGGCGCCCACCCTGCTCACCCCGCACGCGGGCGAGGCCGCCGCGCTGCTCGGCTGGAGCCGCGAGGACGTGGAGGCCGGGCGGCTGCGGGCGGTGCGCGAGCTGGCCGCGCGCTTCGGCGCCACCGTGCTGCTCAAGGGCTCCACCACCCTGGTCGCCGACCCTGACCCGGCCGTCCCGGTCCGGGCGAACCCCACGGGCACGTCCTGGCTCGCCACCGCGGGCAGCGGCGATGTCCTCTCCGGCCTGGCAGGTTCCCTCCTGGCCGCGGGTCTGCCGGCGAGGGACGCGGGCTCCACCGCCGCCTACCTCCACGGCATCGCCGCCCGCCTGAGCACCCCGCCCCTGACGGCCCCGGACCTGGCGGCGGCTCTCCCGGCGGCATGGCAGAACGTCTCGGGCGGGGCGTGAGGGAATCACCAAGGAGCCGGCCCGGAGCTGACACGGAGCCGACAAGGAGTCAACAGGGCCGCGCCGCACGGCGGTTCCACGGCTCGGTGCGGGTGCCGGGCGGGAGCCGGCGGCGGCGTTGCCGAGGCCCGGCGGCAGCCCGGTGGCGGACTCGATGCCGGCTCGGTCACCGGCCCGGGCGGCGGTGCAGCGGCTGTCCGGTCCGCAGCCGGTCCGCAGCCGGTCCGCAGCCGGACCACAGCCGGACCGCCGTCCGACTGCCGTCCGACTGCCGTCCGACCGCCGTCCCAACGTCTTCCCATCGCTGTCCCGCCGCAGGCCGGGCCCACCCCGCCCACCCCGTCGGACCCGCCTCACGATCCGCCGTACCCTCCCGCGGCGCCGCGCCTGAGACACTGACCTGGATGAACCCTGGATGAACGACGCCCCGAGGAACGACATGGACAACCGCGCCCACGCCCGTATCGACCTGGACGCGCTGCGGGCGAACGTCGGCGCGCTGCGGGCCAAGGCGCCCGGCGCCGCCTTCATGGCCGTGGTGAAGGCGGACGGCTACGGGCACGGGATGGTGCCCTGCGCGCGGGCGGCGCGGGAGGCCGGGGCCGACTGGCTCGGGGTCGCCACGCCCGAGGAGGCGCTGGCGCTGCGGGCCGCCGGCCTCGGCGGCCGGGTGCTGTGCTGGCTGTGGACGCCGGGCGGCCCCTGGCGGGCCTGCGTGGAGGCGGACATCGACGTCACCGTCAGCGCGCGCTGGGCGCTGGAGGAGGTGGTGGCCGCCGCCCGCGCCTGCGGCCGCACCGCCAAGGTGCAGCTGAAGATCGACGCCGGCCTGGGCCGCAACGGCGCCCAGCCCGCCGACTGGCCCGAGCTGACCCGTGCCGCCCGGGCCGCCGAGCGGGCCGGGGCGATCCGCGTCACCGGCGTGTGGGCCCACTTCTCCTGCGCCGACGAGCCCGGCCACCCCTCGATCGACCGCGAGCTGGGCGTCTTCCGCACCGCCCTGGCCCAGGCCGCCGACGCGGGCCTCGACCCCGAGGTGCGGCACATCGCCAACTCGCCCGGCACGCTGACCCTCCCCGAGTCCCACTTCGACCTGGTCCGTCCCGGTGTGGCGATGTACGGGATCTCGCCGGTGCCGCAGCTGGCCGGGCCCGAGGAGTTCGGGCTGCGGCCGGTGATGACGCTGGCCGCGCGGCTCGCCTCGGTCAAGCGCGTCCCGGGCAACCACGGCGTCTCCTACGGCCACCACTACGTGACGCCGGGCCCCACCACGCTTGCGCTGGTGCCCGTTGGGTACGCAGACGGTGTGCCGCGGCACGCGTCCGGCGCGGGTCCGGTGCTGGTGGCCGGCAAGTGGCGGACGGTGGCGGGACGGGTGGCGATGGACCAGTTCGTGGTGGACCTCGGCGGCGACGCCGCCGACCCCGGCGACGAGGCCGTGCTGTTCGGCCCCGGCGACGCGGGCGAGCCCACCGCCGAGGACTGGGCCCGCGCCTGCGGCACGATCGCGTACGAGATCGTCACCCGTGTGGGCCCCCGGGTGCCGCGGGTCTACACAGGGGCACGGTAGAGCGGCCGGATGGGCGAGGGCGTGAAGTGGGAGCGGGCCGGCCTGGTGGGTGCGGCGATCGGCGTCGTGGCGGCGGGCGCGGCCGCGGGGCTGGCGATCGAACGGGCCACCGTGGGCCGCTCGGTGCGCCGCAAGGCGCTGCTCGCGCTGGACGCCGCGGGCCCGTACGGCAGCCTGCGCGGCACCCCCGGCACCGTGCTCGCCGAGGACGGCACCGAGCTGTACTACGAGGTCGACGAGGCCGCCGAGGAGGCGCCGGCCCCGCAGCCGCCCGGGCGGGCCGGCAAACGCGGCTGGCTGCGCTCCCGGCACACCCCGCCGCCCCCGCCGCGGGCGACGGTCGTCCTCAGCCACGGCTACTGCCTCAACCAGGACTCCTGGCACTTCCAGCGCGCGGTGCTGCGCGGCGCGGTGCGGGCGGTCTACTGGGACCAGCGCAGCCACGGCCGCAGCGGCCGCGGCCGGGACCAGGCGGCCGGCGGGCCCGCCACCATCGACCAGCTCGGCCGCGACCTGAAGGCCGTGCTGGACGCGGCCGTGCCCGAGGGACCCGTGGTGCTGGTCGGCCACTCCATGGGCGGCATGACGGTGATGGCCTTCGCCGACCAGTTCCCCGACTACGTCCGCGAGCGCGTGGCCGGTGTCGCACTGATCTCCACCTCGGCCGGCAAGCTCGCCGCGGTGACGCTCGGCCTGCCCGCGGCCGGCGCCCGCGCCTTCCGCGCGCTGGCGCCCGGGCTGCTGCGGGTGATGGGCCGGCAGGCCGAGCTGGTCGAGCGCGGCCGCCGGGCCACCGCCGAGCTGTTCGCGGGCGTCATCAAGCGCTACAGCTTCGGCTCCGACGACGTCGACCCGGCCGTCGTCCGCTTCGCCGAGCGGCTGATCGAGGCCACGCCGATCGACGTGGTCGCCGAGTTCTACCCGGCGTTCACCGAGCACGAGAAGGGCGACGCGCTCGCGGTCTTCGACGGGCTGCCCGCGCTCGTCCTGGCCGGCGACAAGGACCTGCTCACCCCGGGCGCGCACAGCACCGAGATCGCCGAGCGGCTGCCCGGCGCCGAGCTGGTGCTGGTGCCGGGCGCGGGCCACCTGGTGCTCTTCGAGGCGCCCGGAACGGTCAACGCGGCCCTGGCCGCGCTCGTCACCAGGGCCGCCGACGGAGTGCGCGCCCCCGTACCGCAGCGGCTGCGCGACCTCGCGGCCACCTCCGACCAGTAGCATTCGCCCCCATGGGCACACCGCACGACCCCCACGGCGCGGCCGCCGGCACCGCCGAGGGCACCCCGTCCGTCCGCGTCACCGTCCGCACCGCCGAGGACATGCGCGAGCTGGGCCGCCGGCTGGCCGCGCTGCTCGTCCCCGGCGACCTGGTCCTGCTCACCGGCGAGCTGGGCGCGGGCAAGACGACGCTGACCCGCGGCCTCGGCGAGGCGCTGGGCGTCCGCGGGGCCGTCACCTCGCCGACCTTCGTGATCGCCCGGGTGCACCCCTCGCTCACCGACGGGCCCGCGCTGGTGCACGTGGACGCCTACCGGCTCGGCGGCGGCCTGGACGAGATGGAGGACCTCGACCTCGACGTCTCCCTGCCGGAGTCCGTGGTGGTGGTCGAGTGGGGCGAGGGCAAGGTCGAGGACCTGTCCGACGCCCGGTTGCAGGTGGTGATCGGCCGCACCCTGGGCGAGGAGCAGCGGCGCAAGTCCGGCGAGGAGGGCGCCGACGCCTTCGGCTCCGCCGGTGAGGACGACGTGCGCGAGGTCACCGTGATCGGGATCGGGCCGCGCTGGCTCGGGCAGGACCTGGCGCCGCTGGCCCGCTGAGCGCCTTCGCACCGCCTGTCCCGCACCTTTCCGTGGTCTTTCCGCGGCCTTTCCGCCGCCTGTGAGGGGACTCCTCGCGGGCACGGTGCCGACACGATGTCGGGAAAATGTTGCGAAGGGGTGGGCGGGCGTGGTCTGCTGGGTACGGGCAACCGCTTAGGGTCACCTAACTTCTCGTGACGGGGAGGCGCGCATGACCGCCCACGACCCGCAGGACCGCGGGCCGGAGCCGACCGCGGCCCCCACGGCCCGTGCCGTCCTGGCCGCGTGCGCGGCCGCCCGCACGGTCTCCACCCCGCCACCGCCGCCGCAGCACTCCGAGGAGAGCGAGCCGGAGGAGGCGGGGGAGTAGCGGCCGCGCCCCATGGGGTGTCATCCGTCCGGGTGATGTACGGCAGCCGGTGCGAAGCCGCGCCCGCCTGCGGGCGCCTTCAGCGCACGACGTCCACCAGGGTGCCGATTGCCGCCTGCTGCCACAGGGCGTCCGCGTCCTTGGCGGGCTCGCTGATCGCGGGGCCGAGGCGGTGGGGCGCGGGCTGATCGACCGGGGTGCAGAAGCCGACGTTGGCGCCGCCGGTCGAGGCGAACAGGACCAGGTCGGTGACGCGGTAGCCGGCGTCGGCCCGCGCGGCGCCCTCGCGGGCGAACACCCGGTGGGTGCCCACCGCGGGAGCGACCTCGCCGCCGACCACGGGGTAGGTCCGCCGGACCCGGTTCCGCTCATCCACCAGCCACACCCGCTGCCGGCCGAGGCTGTAGACGACGCGCTCGCCGCTGCCCGAGGCCGCGGGCAGCGCCCTTGCATCCGCAGTGTCCACCCCGTCCGCCGCCGCGGCCCGGTGCGCTGCTCCGTGGCGCGGCCGCAGCGGGGCGTCCGACGCCTGTGCCGTGAGCAGCCCCACCGTCCCGAGCGCCATCCCGAGCACCCCGCCCACCAGAATCCCCGACCTGATCTGCACCCCGGCTCCCGTCCTCGCCGTCCCGCGCGGCCGTCGTACGCCGTCCGTCCCGCCCGGCCCGTCTGCTCCGGTGGTGTCCGGTGGCCCGCGCGGGGGCCCGTGCGGCGGTCCGTGGCGGCGGGTGCCCGCCCCCGTTGTGTGCGGGCACCCGCCGTCATTTGGCACCTTTTATCCGTTTTGCCGTATTCGACGGTAGCAGGGGAGGCGCCCGGCGCCGTGGTGCGCCGGGGGCGCGCCGTAGGCTGGGGGCGTGCTGCTGCTTGCCTTCGACACCGCCACGCCCGCCGTGACCGCGGCCCTGCACGACGGGGAGCGGGTGCTCGCCGAATCCACCGTGGTGGACGCCCGCCGGCACGGCGAACTGCTCGTGCCCGCCGTCGACCGGGTGCTCACGACCGCCGGGCGGGCGCTGGGCGATGTGACGGGGATCGTCGTCGGCACCGGCCCCGGCCCGTACACCGGGCTGCGGGTCGGGCTGGTGACCGCCGTGTCCTTCGGCGACGCCCTCGACGTGCCCGTGCACGGCGTCTGCACCCTGGACGGGCTCGCCTGGGCGGCCGGCGAGGCGGGTCTCGACGGGCCGTTCGCGGTCGCCACCGACGCCCGCCGCAAAGAGGTCTACTGGGCTCGCTACGACGGCCCGCGCCGGCGCGTCGGCGAGCCGGCCGTGGACCGTCCCGCGGACATCGCCGGCGTCGTGGGCGGCCTGCCCGCCGTCGGCGCCGGTGCCGCGCTCTACCCCGAGGTGTTCGCCGACCACCGCGCCGACCCCGCCCACCAGTCGGCCGGCGCCCTGGCCGCCCTCGCCGCCCACCGCCTCGCGGCGGGCGAGCCCTTCGAACCGGTGCGGCCGATGTACCTGCGCCGCCCGGACGCCCAGGTGCCCGCCGGCTACAAGGCGGTACTGCCGAAGTGAGCGGTGCGGACGGCATCACCCTGCAGGACATGCGCTGGTGGGATCTGGACGACGTGACGGCCCTGGAGCACGAGCTGTTCCCCGAGGACGCCTGGTCGCGCGGCATGTTCTGGTCCGAACTCGCCGACACCAGGCACCCGGCCGGGACCCGCACCTACCTGGTCGCGCGCACCCCGGCCGCCGCCGGCGGCCGGATCGTCGGCTACGCCGGCCTCGCCGCGGTGGCCGGCACCGGCGACGTGCAGACCATTGCCACCGCCCGCGACCAGTGGGGCACCGGCCTCGGCTCCCGGCTGCTCACCGCGCTGCTGCGGGCCGCCACCGCCGCCGAGTGCCGCGAGGTGCTGCTGGAGGTCCGGGTGGACAACGAGCGCGCCCAGCGGCTCTACCGCCGTTTCGGCTTCACGCCCATCGGCCTGCGCCGGGGCTACTACCAGCCGGGCAACGTCGACGCCCTCGTGATGCGGCTCGCCGACCCCGCCCTGAACCCCGTGGAGGAGAGCACCGATGGCTGACGAACCCCTGGTCCTGGGCATCGAGACCTCCTGCGACGAGACCGGCGTCGGCATCGTCCGCGGCCGCACCCTGCTCGCCGACGCGGTCGCCTCCAGCGTGGACGAGCACGCCCGCTACGGCGGCGTGGTGCCCGAAGTCGCCAGCCGCGCCCACCTGGAGGCGATGGTCCCCACCATCCGCCGCGCCCTGCGGACCGCGGGCGTCCAGGCGAGCGACCTCGACGGCATCGCCGTCACCGCCGGCCCCGGCCTGGCCGGCGCGCTGCTGGTCGGCGTCTCGGCCGCCAAGGCGTACGCCTACGCGCTCGGGAAGCCGCTCTACGGCGTCAACCACCTGGCCTCGCACATCTGCGTCGATCAGCTCGAACACGGCGCCCTGCCCGAGCCGACGATGGCCCTGCTGGTCTCCGGCGGCCACTCTTCGCTGCTGCTCGCGCCCGACATCACCGGCGACGTGCGGCCGCTCGGCGCCACCATCGACGACGCGGCCGGCGAGGCGTTCGACAAGGTGGCGCGGGTGCTCGGCCTCGGCTTCCCGGGCGGGCCCGCCATCGACCGGCACGCCCGCGAGGGCGACCCGGCGGCCATCGCCTTCCCGCGCGGCCTGACCGGCGGCCGCGACCCGCTCTACGACTTCTCCTTCTCCGGCCTGAAGACGGCGGTCGCCCGCTGGGTGGAGGGCCGCCGCAAGGAGGGCCTGGAGGTGCCGGTCGCCGACGTGGCCGCCTCCTTCCAGGAGGCCGTCGCCGACGTGCTCACCCGCAAGGCGGTGCGCGCCTGCAAGGACCACGGCGTGGACCACCTGATGATCGGCGGCGGTGTCGCCGCCAACTCCCGGCTGCGGGCGATGGCCCAGCGGCGCTGCGAGGACGCGGGCATCCGGCTGCGGGTGCCGCGGCCGGGGCTGTGCACGGACAACGGCGCCATGGTGGCCGCGCTCGGCGCGGAGATGGTCGCCCGCGGCCGCGCCGCCTCCGACCTCGACCTGCCGGCCGACTCCTCGCTGCCGGTCACCCAGGTCTCCATGCCGGGCCGGGCCGACCGGGACGCCGGCCGGGATCAGGACCGGGAGCACCCGCACGGCCCGGCCCACGACGAGACCCACCACAAGGCGCACGCGCACGACCACGTGCACGAGCTGAGCAAGGAAAACCTCTACGGATGACCGTCACGCTGATGTGGGAGGCCGCCGCCGCGGACGGCAGCGGCGACCAGTTGCTGGAGTGGGCCAGGGAGCAGCACCTGGACGGCTCGCCCGAGCGCGTGGAGTACCTGACCGCGCCCGGCGACCGGGTGCTGGTGCTCAGCTGGTGGGACGCCCCCTACGGCGCCAAGCTGCCCGAACTGCCCGACCCGCCGGGCGACCTGGTGCGCCGTCAGGTCCACCGCTGGCGGTTCGTCTCGGTGTCCGTCAAGCCCTGACGGCCCGTCACGTGGCGGCGGGCGCCCCGATCAGCATGAAGGGCGCCCCGGCCACGCGGGTGACGAACACCGTCGCCTCGTTCGGCCCCTCGGGGCGCACCCGGCGCCGCACCTCCTCCGGCTCCACCGCCGAGCCGCGCTTCTTGACGGTCAGCCGCCCCACCCCGCGCTCGCGCAGCAGCGCCTTGAGCCGCTTGAGGTGGAACGGCAGCACATCGCCGATCTCGTACGCGGTCGCGTGCGGCGTCGGGCGCAGCTCGTCGGAGGTGACGTACGCGATCGTCGCGTCGATCAGCCCGCCGCCGACCTCGTCGGCCACCTCGGCGACCAGGTGCGCGCGGATGACGGCGCCGTCCGGCTCGTACAGGTAGCGCCCCACCGGCCGCACCCGCGGGTCGGGCAGGCCGCGGCCGGTCAGCGCGGCACCGGAGGGCAGCAGGGTGGCCCGCCGCACGCCGGGCGCGGTGCCGTGCCACAGGGCCGCCTCCTTCACGTCGCCGCGGTCCGAGACCCACTCGGCCTCCATGGACGCGGGCACCGCCTCGTGCGGGATGCCGGGGGCGACCTTCACTGCGGCGAGCGGCATCCTCGCGGCGGCGTCGAGCGCCCACGACAGCGGCGGCGAGTACGCCTCGGGGTCGAAGGTGCGGCCCCTGCCGGTGCGGCGGGCGGGGTCGGCGAACAGCGCGTCGCAGCCCTCGCGTCCGGGGTCGACGCCCATCACGTCCGCCAAGCGCACCTCGATGCGGCCGGCCAGGCCGAGCGCGTCGGCGTTCGCGCGGGCCACCGCGCAGGTGACGGGGTCGCGGTCGACGGCCAGCACGGCGATGCCCGCGCGGGCCAGCGCGATGGCGTCGCCGCCGATGCCGCAGCACAGGTCGGCGGCCCTCGTGGCGCCCAGGGCGCGGAAGCGGGCTGCCCGGTGGGCCGCCACAGGGGCGCGGGTGGCCTGCTCCACGCCGTTCGGGGTGAAGTACATCCGCCGCGCGTCCGCACCGAACTTCGCCGCCGCCCGCTGCCGCAACTGCGCCTGGCCGAGGGCCGCGGACACCAGCGCCGGCTCGTAGCGCTTGCGCAGCCGCGTGGCCGCGGCCAGTTCGTCCTCGGGCGCCACGTCGCGCAACTCGTCCAGCAGCGCCTGTCCCGCGGGCCCGAGCAGCGCCGCGAACCCCATCTCGTCCACCACCGCGCCATTCTCCCCCGCCGTGCCGCCGGTCCCGGCCCGCCCCGGCCCCGGCGGCAGGGGGCGGTCCGGCCGCGCGGCAGGCCGGGAGTGTCCGTCGGTGGGGCGACGCGTTGGCACTCCGCTTGACCGAGTGCTAAGCGCGTCCTAGTCTCGGTCCTGGCACTCGGCTGCGCTGAGTGCCAGACACTCAGCGACGGGCAGGTCCGGCACCCGCGACGACGGGCCTACCAGGTCGCCGACCCAGACAGACACTCCCGTGAGCCCTTTGAAGGGGGAGGTCGGATCGTGACGACCGCCAGCACCAAGGTTGCCATCAAGCCGCTCGAGGACCGCATCGTGGTCCAGCCGCTCGACGCCGAGCAGACCACGGCCTCGGGCCTGGTCATCCCGGACACCGCCAAGGAGAAGCCCCAGGAGGGCGTCGTCCTGGCCGTGGGCCCGGGTCGCTTCGAGGACGGCAACCGGCTGCCGCTCGACGTCTCCGTGGGCGACGTCGTGCTCTACAGCAAGTACGGCGGCACCGAGGTGAAGTACAACGGCGAGGAGTACCTCGTCCTCTCGGCCCGCGACGTCCTCGCGATCGTCGAGAAGTAGCAACAGCCTCCGGCGCCCAGAGCCGTGATCCCGCCCCGGACCCTCCGCGCCGTTGTCCGGCCGGGACCCGGGGCGGCTTCGTTGGCCGTCCTTGACGACGAGATACGAGTAGACGAGGTAGTTCGCACGCATGGCCAAGATTCTTAAGTTCGACGAGGACGCCCGTCGCGCCCTGGAGCGCGGCGTCAACAAGCTCGCCGACACCGTGAAGGTGACCATCGGCCCCAAGGGCCGCAATGTCGTCATCGACAAGAAGTTCGGCGCCCCGACCATCACCAACGACGGCGTGACCATCGCGCGCGAGGTCGAGATCGAGGACCCGTACGAGAACCTGGGCGCCCAGCTCGTCAAGGAGGTGGCGACCAAGACCAACGACATCGCGGGTGACGGCACCACCACCGCGACCGTGCTGGCCCAGGCGCTGGTCCGCGAGGGCCTGCGCAACGTCGCCGCCGGTGCCTCCCCCGCCGCCCTGAAGAAGGGCATCGACGCGGCCGTCAAGGCGGTCTCCGAGGAGCTGCTGGCCACCGCCCGCGCCATCGACGGCAAGGAGGACATCGCCGCCGTGGCCGCGCTGTCCGCCCAGGACAAGCAGGTCGGCGAGCTGATCGCCGAGGCGATGGACAAGGTCGGCAAGGACGGTGTGATCACCGTCGAGGAGTCCAACACCTTCGGCCTGGAGCTGGACTTCACCGAGGGCATGGCCTTCGACAAGGGCTACCTGTCGCCGTACTTCGTCACCGACCAGGAGCGTATGGAGGCCGTCCTCGACGACCCGTACATCCTGATCCACCAGGGCAAGATCTCCTCCATCCAGGACCTGCTGCCGCTGCTGGAGAAGATCATCCAGGCCAACTCCTCCAAGCCGCTGCTGGTCATCGCGGAGGACGTCGAGGGCGAGGCGCTGTCCACCCTCGTGGTCAACAAGATCCGCGGCACCTTCAACGCGGTCGCGGTCAAGGCCCCCGGGTTCGGCGACCGCCGCAAGGCCATGCTGGGCGACATCGCCACGCTGACCGGCGCGACCGTCATCGCCGAGGAGGTCGGCCTCAAGCTCGACCAGGCCGGCCTGGACCTGCTGGGCACCGCCCGCCGGGTCACGGTCACCAAGGACGACACCACCATCGTCGACGGCGCCGGCGACAAGGCCGAGATCGAGGGCCGGGTCGGCCAGATCAAGGCCGAGATCGCCACCACCGACTCCGACTGGGACCGCGAGAAGCTGCAGGAGCGCCTCGCGAAGCTGGCCGGCGGCGTGTGCGTCATCAAGGTCGGCGCGGCCACCGAGGTCGAGCTGAAGGAGAAGAAGCACCGCCTGGAGGACGCGATCTCCGCGACCCGCGCGGCCGTGGAGGAGGGCATCGTCTCCGGCGGTGGCTCCGCGCTCGTGCACGCGGTCAAGGTCCTCGCCGACAACCTCGGCAAGGAGGGCGACGAGGCCACCGGTGTCGCGGTCGTCCGCCGCGCCGCGGTCGAGCCGCTGCGCTGGATCGCCGAGAACGCGGGCCTGGAGGGCTACGTCATCACCTCCAAGGTGGCCGAGCTGGACAAGGGCCACGGCTTCAACGCGGCCACCGGCGAGTACGGCGACCTGGTGAAGGCCGGCGTCATCGACCCGGTCAAGGTCACCCGCTCCGCGCTGGAGAACGCGGCCTCGATCGCGTCGCTGCTGCTCACCACCGAGACGCTCGTCGTGGAGAAGAAGGAGGAGGAGCCGGAGCCCGCCGCCGCGGGCGGCCACGGCCACTCCCACTGAGGTCCCACTGGCGGCTTCGCCCGTTCGCAGCAAGGGCTCGGCCCGGCGCTCCCTTTCGGGGGTGCCGGGCCGAGCCCTTGCTGTGCCGGCCGTGTCGGCTGTGCTCGTCTGCGTTCGTCTTGTGTCGCCTGCGGTCAGCGGGTGGAGCGGCGGCGCGGGTCGTAGCGGCGTCCGGTGCGGGTGGAGACGGCGCCGAACAGGCCGGGCGGCACGTGGCGGGCGAGCGAGACGACCGCCTTGTAGCGCGCGGAGGGCACGCTGACCGTACGGCCGCGGGCGAGGTCGCGCAGGGCGGCGGAGACGACCTCGTCGGGGTCGAGCCAGGCGACCGAGGGCAGCCGCGAGGCGTCCATCCCGGCGCGGGCGTGGAACTCGGTGCGCACGAAACCCGGGCACAGGGCGAGGAAGCGCACGCCGGTGCCGCGCAGCTCCTGCGCCAGCCCCTCGGTGAAGCGCACCACCCACGCCTTGCTCGCCGCGTAGGTGCCGCGCGGCATGAAGGCCGCGACGGAGGCGACGTTGACGACGAAGCCGCGCCGCCGCTCGCGCATCCCCTCCACCGCCGCGGTGGTCAGCCGCAGCACCGCCTCGCAGTGCAGCCGCAGCATGCGCAGCTCGTCCTCGACCGGCACGTCCAGGAAGACGCCGCGGTTGCCGAAGCCCGCGTTGTTGACCAGGACGTCCACCGGTCGCAGCGGGTCGCGCAGCCGCTCCTCGACCGCCTCGATCCCGTCGTCCGTGGCCAGGTCGGCGGGGAGCACCTCGACCTCGACGCCGTGCCGCCCGCGCAGGTCGGCGGCGAGCCCTTCCAGCCGCCCCGCGGTCCGGGCGACCAGCACCAGGGCGTGCCCGTCGGCGGCCAGCCGCCTGGCGAAAGCCGCCCCGAGCCCGGCGGTGGCCCCTGTCACCAGAGAAGTCGTCGTCATGGCGCCCACCCTAGGGGCCCGCGTCAGGTCTGCGAGCGGCGGCGGGCGGTCTCGTAGTCCGCGGCGGGCAGCGCGGTCGCCGCGGCCAGGCGGGGGAGCAGGCCGGGCTCGGTGGTGAGGGCCCGGAAGCACAGGGCCACCGTCACGTCGTGGCCGGGCCGCAGCAGCACCTCGACGGCGTCGCCCGCGGCAAGTTCGCCCGGCTCGATCACCCGCAGGTAGGGCCCGGGCAGCGCGGCCGCGGTGAACCGCTGCAGCCAGCCCTCCTCGCGGAGCCAGCCGGCGAAGGTCGCGCACGGGATGCGCGGGCAGGAGACCTCCAGCACGGTGGAGCCGATCCGCCAACGCTCGCCGATGAGCGCGGAGTTGACGTCGATCCCGGTCGTGGTGAGGTTTTCGCCGAAGGAGCCGTTGGGCAGCGGCCGGCCCAACTCGCGGGCCCAGGTGTCCAGATCCTCCCGCGCGTAGGCGTACACGGCCTGGTCGTCACCGCCGTGGTGCCGCACGTCGTACACCCGGTCGCCCGCGAGCCCCACGGCCCCGGTCCCCTTGGGCCCGGGCGCGCGCACGGCGACGGGCCCGGTGACGGGCCGCTTGTCGATCCCCGTGGCCGGCAGCCGCTTCCACGGATTGGGCTGCGGCCGCCCCACGTTGACGCTCAGTACCTCCACGCCCGCCCTCCCGCCTGCCGCTCGCCCCACTCCGGGCGCCCGCAGGCGCATTCCAGCACGCTCCCACCCCGCGCTCCACCGGATTTCCACCGGCGGCAGCCGAACGGGGCCGCTAGGAAAGGGCGTTGAGGGCCGTGTCGATGTCGGCTTGCGTGGAGTGGAGGTGGGGGGAGAGGCGGACGGAGTCCGCGGGGGTGGAGAAGCGGATGCCCGCCGCGGTCAGGCGCTCGGGGACCCAGGGCGGTGGCGAGGGGAGGGAAACGATCGGGGAGTCGCCGGGGAGGCAGGCCAGGCCCAGCGAGGCCAGGCCGGTGCGCAGGCGGGCCGCGAGCGCGAGGTCGTGCGCGCGGACGGCCGCCACGCCGAGGTCGAGCAGGAGCGACAGCGACGCCGCGGCGCCCACGAACGGCAGGTACGCGGGCCGGGCGTCGAACCGGCGGGCGCCCGGGGCGAGCCGGGCGACGGGCCCGTAGGTCCCGGCCCACGGGTCCTCGGCCGCGTACCAGCCGGCGAACGCGGGGGACAGGGCCTGCTCGGCGTGCTCGGCGACGGTCAGGAAGCAGGCGCCGTGTGGGCTGACCAGCCACTTGTAGCCGTGGGTGATGGTGAAGTCGTACTGCCCGGGGTCGATCGGCAGCCAGCCCACTGCCTGGGTGCCGTCCACCAGGGTGCGCGCCCCCACGGCGGCCGCGGCGGCTCGGATCGCCGGCAGGTCGGCCACCCGGCCGTCGGCGGACTGGGCCGCGCTGACGGCCACCAGGGCGGTCGAGGGCCGCACCTGGTCGGCGATCGCCTCCAGGGGCGCCAGCCGCAGCCGCAGGTCCGCCCGCCCGGCGAAGGGCTGCACCACGGAGCTGAAGTCCCCCTCGTAGGCGAGCACTTCGGCCCCGGCGGGCAGCGCGGCCGCCACCAGCCCGACCGCGCCGGCCACCGTGCTCGCCAGCGCGACCCGGGCGGCGTCCACCCCGACCAGCCGGGCGTAGCCGCTCCGCGCGGCGGCCACGGCCTCCTCGTAGCCGTCCAGGTCGGGGCGGCCGGCCGCCCAGGAGTCCAGCGCGCGGCGCAGCGCGGCGGCGGTACGGGCCGGCGGCAGGCCATGGGTGGCGGTGTTGAGCCAGCCCGGCACGACCCCCGCGTACTCGGCGGCGAGCAGGTCCTGGAAGTCCGTGGTGGGTGCGGTGGCGTCCATGGCCATCCAGCCTGGCGAACCCCGCTGTCAAAGTCCATCACCGGGAAGTCCCAGGTCTCCCCAAGCATGCCTTATGGTGGCGGGGTGATCGAGGCACGACACCTGAGGGTGCTGCGCGCGGTGGCCCGGAGCCGGTCCTTCTCCGCCGCCGCCCGCGAACTGGGCTGCACCCAGCCCGCCGTGAGCCAGCAGATGAAGGCCCTGGAAGGCGCCGCCGGCACCCCGCTGCTGGTCCGCGGCGCCCGCGAGATGCGGCTGACCGAGGCCGGCGAGGTGCTGGTCCGGCATGCCGACGGCATCCTGGCCGGGCTGACCGCGGCGGAGGAGGAGGTCGCCGCGATCGCGGGCCTGCGCGCCGGGCGGGTGCGCCTGGCCTCCTTCCCCACCGGCAGCTCCACCCTGGTGCCCAGCGCCGTGGCCGACATGCGCGCCCGCCATCCCGACACCCGTGTCTCGCTGGTCGAGGCGGAGCCGCCCCAGTCGGTGGACCTGCTGCGGGCCGGCGACTGCGACATCGCCCTCGCCTTCCGCTACGTCGACCTGCCCACGCCCGCCGAGGAGTCCTGGGCCGACCTGGTGGTACGCCCGCTGCTGGCCGATCGGCTGGTCGGGGTGGTGCCCGAGAGCCACCCGCTGGCCGCCGTGGGGCCGGCCCCGGTGCCCTTCGCCGCGCTGGCGGACGAGCAGTGGATCGCGGGCTGCCCGCGCTGCCGGCGGCACCTGGTCGAGGTCTGCGAGCGGGCCGGCTACACGCCCCGGATCGACTTCGCCACCGACGACTACCCGGCGGTGGTCGGCCTGGTGGCCGCCGGGCTCGGGATCGCGGTGCTGCCCGAACTCGCTCTCGCCTCGGTGCGCACCGACGGGGTGGCCGTGCTGCGGATGGAGCCCGCCGTGGAGCGCGAGATCGTGGCCCTCACCCTGCCCGACCTCGCCCAGGTCCCCGCGGTGGACATGATGCTCGCCCGGCTCGCCCGCGCCGCGATGCGGCCCCGCCTGCAGGCGGCCTGAGGCCTCCGGTGCCGTAGCCGCCCGCAGCGGGCGCCCGCGCCGCGTAAGTCGGCCGGTCCGCTCCTCAGGAGGGCGGCCCGGCCGGGCAGAATCGATTCTTCAGCGTTGTCGGCAGGAGTCTGGATCGTTCAGTAGCTGCGCACCGGCTCGGTGTCCCAGTCGTGCCCGCCGGAGGGTCCCATGGCGTCCATGGGGTGCACCTCCTCGGCCTCATCCTCGGCCATGTCGCGCTCGTCGTAGTCGTCGTACCCGTCGTACGGGTCGCGGGCCCCGCGGCCGGTCCGCTCGTGGTCGTCGTCGCCGTAATCGTCGCCGTAACGGTCCGCCGTGGTGCGGGTGCGCGATCCATGGCGGCCGCCGGACGAACCGGAGCCGTCAGACACGTCGTGGTCCTCGTGCCGGTCGGTCGAGCGGCTGCGCGAGCGGCCCATCATGGCCTCGCGCTCGTCCTCGGTCAGGCCGCCCCAGACCCCGTAGGGCTCGCGGACGGCGAGGGCGTGCGTGGCGCACTCCGCGCGTACCGGGCAGCGCATGCACACCTCCTTCGCGGCGGCCTCGCGTGCGCTGCGAGCGGCTCCCCGCTCGCCTTCGGGATGGAAGAACAGCGAGCTGTCGACCCCTCGGCAGGCGGCCACGAGCTGCCAGTCCCACAGGTCCGCGTTCGGGCCGGGAAGACGGGAGAAGTCTGCCATTGCTCATCCCCTCGAAGCGTGGGTGCCGGCCGAGCGGCTCGGTCGCGCCCGACCGTGCTTCCGACCGTACATCTACTGTCGTAGTAGATGTAAATATGACTCATCGCCAATCTAGCGACGAATACCCCAAGAGCCAGAAAAGAGCCGCCAAACAGTTCAAAGTCCGGCATATCACCCGAATGGTGGCGTTCGCGCCGCGCCGACTTGCGCTTCCATAGGCCGTCCGGCCTCGCAAAACACCTCCGCCGTACCGGTGTGACCTGCGGGCCTTACCGCTCTGCGCCCACATGATCACGTAGAGTGCACGCAGTGGCGATCCGACGTCGTAACTCTTTCGGGTGAGGGTCGTTGAGTGTGGCGGAAGCGGTTGGCGGGGCTCCGTGGTTCCGGGCATCCGGGGCGGCCCGGAGCAGTCCGGGCAGATCCGGGCGATCGGGCATCTGTCCGGGCCGTCAGCCCCACCGGTGAAGATTCGTACTTCGTACAGCCTGGAGGCACAAGTGACGCGGTTCAGCTGCGGGGGGCGGTCATGACGTCCGTCCTCGTCTGCGACGACTCCCCGCTCGCCCGAGAGGCCCTGCGCCGCGCGGTGGCCACCGTGCCCGGCGTCGAGCGCGTAACCACCGCGGCCAACGGCGAGGAGGTGCTGCGCCGCTGGGGTGCCGACCGCTCGGACCTGATCCTGATGGACGTGCGCATGCCCGGCCTCGGCGGTGTGGAGACCGTGCGGCGGCTGCTGTCCGCCGACCCCGGCGCCCGCATCATCATGCTCACCGTCGCCGAGGACCTGGACGGGGTGGCGCTCGCCGTTGCCGCCGGTGCCCGCGGCTACCTGCACAAGGACGCCTCCCGCGCCGAGTTGCGGGCCACCGTCACCCAAGCGCTCGCCGACCCCACCTGGCGGCTGGCGCCACGCCGGCTGCGCTCGGCCGAGATGGGTGCCGCGCCCACCCTGACGGCCCGCGAGATCCAGGTGCTGGAGGGCATGAGCCACGGCCGCTCCAACGCCGAGATCGGCCGCGAGCTGTTCCTGTCCGAGGACACCGTGAAGACGCACGCCCGGCGGCTGTTCAAGAAGCTCGGCGCCTCGGACCGCGCGCACGCGGTGGCACTCGGCTTCCGCTGGGGCCTGGTCCGCTGAACGGCGCCGCGGCAGCCGCCCGACCGGCCCGCGGCCCTACCGCGGGCCCGACGGAGGGCTCCGCGAGCGCGATGGCGGGCTCCACGGTTCCGGGTCCGGGTGCGTTCCCGGCTGCCGGCGGGCGGGGCGGCACGGCCGTCCGCGCCGGTGCGAAGGAGTGCCCGTGGCATCCGGAACACCCGGAAGCCGCCCACGAGTCCTCGGTTTCCCGGGCGAGGACGCATGCTTGGGGTATGGACTTCCTCGGGGATCGGCGGGGGCCGGGTATGGCCGAGTTGACGGCGGCGGCCGCGCAGCCGCGCACCGCCGCGGCGCCGGACGGGCGCGGCGGCGAGCGGGACGCGCGGTCCGCGCCGGGTGGGCGGAACGTACGGGAGGCGCGGGTCGAACCGGACGCACGCGGCCGCGCGGGCGGCGGGACCTCGGTCCCGTACGGCCCGGTCGGCGCCGACCCTGCCGACGGCGCCGATCCTGCCGGCAGCGACGGCCGCGCCGACCGCCCGGCTCACCCGGACCGCGACGACCAGGTAGGCCGCGCGGGTCACGTGGACGGGGACGCGCATCCGGACCGCGCGGGTCACGCCGAGCGCCCGGGTGACGGCGGCCCGGACGGCCATGCCGGCAGCGACGATCGCGGTGACCGCGAGGGTCACGTGGGCCACTTGGGTCACGCCGACCGCACAGACGCCACCGATCGCACGGGTACCGGCGACCGCGGTGGTCACGACGGTCACCCGGGTCACGTCGAGCCCGGTCACGGCGGGGCATCGGGGCGCACCGAGCGCTCCGATCCGGCCCGCCGCGCTGCCGACACGGCCCGCGCCGACGGCTTCGCCGCAGGTGGCGGCGGCCCGGATAACGCTTCGGTGCAGAAGTACGACCGCGATGCAACGGAACGCGCGGCGGCGAGGCACCATGGAAGGATGCGCGACGTCGACAGCCCTGCCATCGGTGCTCTCGTCCGCCGTGCCGTGGACGGCGATCAGCGGGCCACGCACGACCTGCTCGCCGCCGTGCACCCCCTGGCCGAGCGGTACTGCCGCACCCGGCTGGCCCGACTCCCGGGTGACGCGCGGCACTTCGTGGACGACCTCGCGCAGGAGGTCTGCCTGGCCGTCCTGTGCGCCCTGCCGCGCTACCGCGACCTGGGCCGGCCGTTCGAGGCGTTCGTGGTCTCCATTGCGGCCCACAAGATCGCCGACCTGCAGCGCGCCGCCATGCGCGGCCCCGGCAGCACCGCGGTGCCCTCCGACGAGATGCCCGAGAAGCCGGACGACTCGCTGGGCCCCGAGGAGCGCGCGCTGCTCAACAGCGACGCCGCCTGGGCCCGCAAGCTGCTCACCCGGCTGCCGGACCACCTGCGCGAACTGGTGCTGCTGCGGGTCGCCGTGGGCCTGAGCGCGGAGGAGACCGGGCAGATGCTCGGCATGTCGCCGGGCGCCGTACGGGTGGCCCAGCACCGGGCGCTCAGCCGGCTGCGGGCCATTGCCGAGGAGTCGGGGGCCGCGGTCACCCGCGACGCGGGGCTGAGCGCCTGAACCGGGCCCGAACCGGGACCGTCCCTGTTCCGGCGCGATCCCGGGCGCGTCCCGGCGCATCGTGCGGCGTCCCCGGGGTGTCCCCGGGTGTCGTGGCGGCACCGCGCAAGGGCCCCGCACCCGACACGACCAGGCAGTCCGGGGAATACCGGATGACCCTCTACCATTGAACAACTCGCCGGGCAAGACCATTCGGGAAGGTGCCATGTCGCTGAACGCCGACGGAGTAGCCGAGAAGTTCGCCACCCTCGGGCTGACCTACGACGATGTGCTGCTGCTTCCGGGGGCCTCGTCCGTGCTGCCGAACGAGGTGGACACCTCCTCCCTGATCTCCCGCAACGTGCGGGTGAACATCCCGCTGCTCTCCGCCGCCATGGACAAGGTCACCGAGGCCCGGATGGCGATCGCCATGGCCCGGCAGGGCGGCGTCGGCGTGCTGCACCGCAACCTGTCGATCGAGGACCAGGTCAGCCAGGTCGACCTGGTCAAGCGCTCGGAGTCCGGGATGGTCTCCGACCCGATCACCGTCCGGCCCGAGGCCACCCTCGCCGAGGCCGACGCGCTGTGCGCCCGGTTCCGGATCAGCGGCGTGCCCGTCACCGACGCGTCGGGCCGGCTGCTCGGCATCGTCACCAACCGCGACATGGCCTTCGAGTCCGACCGCGACCGCCAGGTGCGCGAGGTCATGACGCCGATGCCGCTGGTCACCGGCAAGGTCGGCATCTCCGGCGCGGACGCCATGGGCCTGCTGCGCCGGCACAAGATCGAGAAGCTGCCGCTGGTGGACGACGAGGGCCGGCTCAAGGGCCTGATCACCGTCAAGGACTTCGTCAAGGCCGAGCAGTACCCGCACGCAGCCAAGGACGCGGACGGCCGGCTGCTGGTCGGCGCGGCCGTGGGCGCCAGCCCCGAGGCGCTGGAGCGCGCGCAGGCGCTGGCCGCCGCAGGCGTGGATTTCCTGGTCGTGGACACCTCGCACGGCCACAACAGCAACGCGCTGGACTGGATGGCCAAGATCAAGTCCAACGTCGCCGTGGACGTCGTCGGCGGCAACATCGCCACCCGCGACGGCGCCAAGGCGCTGCTGGACGCAGGCGTGGACGGCGTGAAGGTCGGCGTCGGCCCCGGCTCCATCTGCACCACCCGGGTGGTCGCCGGCATCGGCGTGCCGCAGGTCACCGCGATCTACGAGGCCGCGCAGGTCTGTCTGGAGGCCGGCGTCCCGGTCATCGGCGACGGCGGCCTGCAGTACAGCGGCGACATCGGCAAGGCGCTGGCCGCGGGCGCGAGCAGCGTCATGCTCGGCAGCCTGCTCGCCGGGTGCGAGGAGTCGCCGGGCGAGCTGCTCTTCATCAACGGCAAGCAGTTCAAGTCCTACCGCGGCATGGGTTCGCTGGGCGCCATGCAGTCCCGCGGCCAGGGCCGCTCCTACAGCAAGGACCGCTACTTCCAGGCCGAGGTCGCCTCCGACGACAAGCTCGTGCCCGAGGGCGTGGAGGGCCAGGTGCCGTTCCGCGGCCCGCTGTCCGCCGTCCTGCACCAGCTCGTCGGCGGCCTGCGCCAGACCATGGGCTACGTGGGCGCGGCCACGATCTCCGAGATGGAGTCCAAGGGGCGCTTCGTGCGCATCACGGCGGCGGGCCTGAAGGAGTCCCACCCGCACGACATCCAGATGACGGTGGAGGCCCCCAACTACCACGGCTGAGGCCGCGCGGGGGGCGGTTCCCCGCCGCGGGGTCCTGTCCCGTGCCCGGCCGCGGGCCGGCGTTCTCGCGCAGTTCCTCCGCCTCAGCTTCGCCAGGGAGGCAGCCCCGCGCCCCTTCGGGCGCGGGTTCCCGCCGTGCGGCTGAAATAATGGGCTCCTCGTTGAGAGAGAGGCGTGGATGTGACTGAGATCGAGATCGGGCGGGGCAAGCGGGGGCGCAGGGCGTACGCGTTCGACGACATCGCCGTGGTGCCGAGCCGGCGGACCCGGGACCCCGAGGAGGTCTCGATCGCGTGGCAGATCGACGCGTACCGCTTCGAGCTGCCGTTCCTCGCCGCGCCCATGGACTCCGTGGTCTCGCCGGAGTCGGCGATCCGGATCGGCAACCTCGGGGGGCTCGGCGTGCTCAACCTCGAAGGGCTGTGGACCCGTTACGAGGACCCCGAGCCGCTGCTCGCCGAGATCGCCGAGGTGGACGACGCCCGCGCGACCAGCCGGCTGCAGGAGATCTACGCCGCGCCGATCCGCGAGGAGCTGATCGGGCAGCGGATCAAGGAGGTCCGCGACGCCGGGGTGGTCACGGCCGCGGCCCTGTCCCCGCAGCGCACCGCGCAGTTCTCCAAGGCCGTGGTGGACGCGGGCGTGGACCTGTTCGTGATCCGCGGCACCACCGTCTCCGCCGAGCACGTCAGCGGGTCGCACGAGCCGCTGAACCTCAAGCAGTTCATCTACGAGCTGGACGTCCCGGTGATCGTCGGCGGCTGCGCCACCTACACCGCGGCCCTGCACCTGATGCGCACCGGCGCGGCGGGCGTGCTCGTCGGCTTCGGCGGCGGCGCCGCCCACACCACCCGCAACGTGCTCGGCATCCAGGTGCCGATGGCCACCGCGGTGGCCGACGTGGCCGCGGCCCGGCGCGACTACATGGACGAGTCCGGCGGCCGCTACGTGCACGTCATCGCCGACGGCGGCTTCGGCGCCAGCGGCGACCTGCCCAAGGCGATCGCCTGCGGCGCCGACGCGGTGATGATGGGCTCCCCGCTGGCCCGCGCGGTGGACGCGCCCGGCCGCGGCTTCCACTGGGGCATGGAGGCGGTCAACGTCGAACTGCCGCGCGGCAAGCGGATGAACCTGGGCACCGCGGGCACCACCGAGGAGATCCTGCTCGGCCCCTCGCACGCCCCCGACGGCTCGATGAACCTCTTCGGCGCCCTGCGCCGGTCGATGGCCACCACCGGCTACTCCGACCTGAAGGAGTTCCAGCGCGTCGAGGTCACCGTCTCCCCGACCCACCACCGCTGAGCACCGCTTCCGCAAGCAGCGCGAGCGCGAAGGGCCCGTACCGGCGGACGGTACGGGCCCTTCGCGCGTGCGGTCCTCGCGGGTGGGCGGGCCGGCGCCTCGCCTCGACGCGCAGCCGCGGCACCGGCTTTTCGGGTCAGCTCTCGCCGACCCGCTTGGCCAGGCCGAAGCCGACCACCGCGGCCAGCGCGAGGAAGATGAAGCGGGCCGCGCTGAAGTCGGCCTTCCACGCCTTCCACAGGTCGCCGAAGTGGTGGAAGAAGATGTCGGTGACCGACAGGCTCACGCCGTGCTGGTCGGCGTAGTGGCTGATCACCAGGGCGCCGCCGAACAGCTCGCCGAAGATCACCGAGCCGAGGGCGACCAGGCCCGCGACGAAGGGCAGCGCCACGTTGCGGCCGCCGGCCTTGCCCACCGCGAAGCCGATCAGCGCGCCCACCGCGATGGCCGCGTAGTGGAACTCGGTGGTGGTGCCGTCGTCCTTGGCGAGCGCGCGCAGCAGGCCGCCGTAGGCGAGCGCGGCGACGACGGCCGCGACCACGCCGGCCACCACGCCCAGGCCCACGTTCTCGCGCCGGGCGGCGACCACCGGCGGCGGGTAGGCGGCGGCGTTGAAGCCGGGCTGGGCCGGGGCGCCGTAGGGCGCCTGCGGCGGGGCCGCGTACGGGTTCTGGCCGGCCGGCGGTTGCGGCGGCGGCGGGAAGTTGGCGCTCATGGAGGTTCCCCCGAAGGTGACGAGCTGTGAGAAGACGGGACGTCGCCGCCGGCCGAAGAGGTGCCGGCGGGATCACGATGACGCCGAAATCTAGCAGGCAGGGGCGACAATCGGACAAGACGATTCATCCGGTCGTTACAGGACCACGACACCGTCACCGCCCCGGTCCATCCCCCCTGCCCGCAGCGCCACTTGTGCCCCACCGGCCCCGGCGCCGCACCCCGTCCGGCACCGCGGCGAACGAGCGTGTCAGGGTCTGGCGGCCGAGCCGGATGTGCCGGACAGGCCCTAGAGCCGCGCCGCCGCCCCCGCCGGGGTCGCGCCCCTGGTGTCCAGCATCAGCTGGGCCTTCACCGCCAGGCCCTGCAGGTCGTAGGTGCGGTGGTGCTGGAGCAGCAGCGTCAGGTCGGCCTCGGCGGCCGCCTCCCACAGGGAGTCCGCGCGCGGCACCGGGCGGTCGAGCACCCGCCACTGCGGGACGTAGGGGTCGTGGTAGCAGAGCTGGGCGCCCAGTTCGAGCAGCCGGGCGCCGATCTCGCGGGCGGGCGCGCCCTCCTGGTCGGCGAGGTCGGCCTTGTAGGTGACGCCGAGCAGGAGCACCCGGGCCCCGCGCAGCGACTTGCCGTGCTCGTTGAGCAGGGCGGCCGCGCGCTGGACGACGTAGCGCGGCATCCGGCCGTTGACCTCCTGGGCCAGCTCGACCATCCGCATCGGGTGGCCGGGGGTGCGCGGGCGGCCGGTGCTGGAGCCGGTGGCGAAGTGCGGTGCCGCGTTGGGGTCCAGCGGCACCGAGTGGCCGCCGACGCCGGGCCCGGGCCGGAACGCCTGGAAGCCGAACGGCTTGGTCTCCGCGCAGCGGATCACGTCCCACAGGTCCACGCCGAGGTCGTGGCAGAAGACCGCCATCTCGTTGGCGAAGGCGATGTTGACGTGCCGGTAGTTGGTCTCCAGCAGCTTGACCGCCTCGGCCTCGCGCGGCCCGCGGGCCCGTACCACCCGCTCGGCGAGCCGCCCGTAGAAGGCCGCGGCCGCCTCCGTGCAGGCGGGGGTGAGGCCGCCGACCACCTTGGGGGTGTTGGCGAGGTGGAAGTCGCGGTTGCCCGGGTCGAGCCGGCCGGGGGAGTAGGCGAGGTGGAAGTCGCGCCCGGCGCGCAGCCCGCCGGCCTCCAGCAGCGGCCGCAGGTACTCCTCGGTGGTGCCCGGGTAGACCGGCGACTCCAGCACCACCGTGGTGTGCGGGCGCAGGTGCTCGGCGAGGGTGCGGGCGGCCGCGGTGACCGCGGACAGGTCCAGCGTGTGGTCCTCGCCGAGCGGGGCGGGCGCGCAGACCACGGCGGTGCGCACCCGGCCGAGCACCGCCGGGTCGCAGCTCGCGCGGAAGCCGCAGGCGAGCATCCGGCGCAGGTCGGCGGCGGCCAGGGCGCCGGGCGGCACCCGGCCGGCGTTGATGTCGGCGACGACGGTGGGATCGGGGTCGTACCCGATGACGCCGATGCCCGCGGCGGTGGCCGCCTGGGCGAGGGGGAGTCCGGTGTGGCCGAGTCCCATCACGGCGAGGTCAGCGGGCATGGGTGGCGGTCCTCTCCCTGGAGCCGACCGCCGGGGGACCCACGGATGGGCTCACCGGCGGCTTCAAAACAGGCTAACCAGACAAATGGCTGATATGACCGCACGGCGCGCCGGTCGGAACCGGTCTCCGGTACCCGTCCGCGTTGGCCGCGCGAGCCCGGGCAGGCCACTATCGAGAAGAGCGCAAGGATCACGCAACGGATCGCGATCGTCCGGCGGCGCTGTCCCGGACGCAGTCACGGAGGCACGGATGCGTACGACGTCACTCGGCCCCGCAGAGCGGGAGCACGCCCTCGCCCGGATGGCGGAGCACGAACTCGACATCCTGGTGGTGGGCGGCGGCGTGGTCGGCGCGGGCACCGCGCTGGACGCGGCCACCCGCGGCCTGACCGTGGGCCTGGTCGAGGCCAGGGACTGGGCGGCCGGCACCTCCAGCCGGTCCAGCAAACTCATCCACGGCGGCCTGCGCTACCTGGAGATGCTGGACTTCGCCCTGGTCAGGGAGGCGCTGAAGGAGCGCGGCCTGCTGCTGGAGCGGCTCGCCCCGCACCTGGTCAAACCGGTGCCCTTCCTCTACCCGCTCCAGCACCGCGGCTGGGAGCGGCTCTACGCGGGCAGCGGTGTCGCGCTCTACGACGCGATGTCCGTCTCCTCCGGGCACGGCCGCGGCCTGCCCGTGCACCGCCACCTCAGCCGCCGGCACGCCCTGCGGGTCGCCCCCGCGCTGCGCAAGGACGCCCTGGTCGGCGCCCTGCAGTACTACGACGCGCAGGTGGACGACGCCCGCCTGGTCGTCACCCTGGTGCGCACCGCCGCCTCCTACGGCGCCGTGGTCGCCAACCAGGCCCGCGTCACCGGTTTCCTGCGCGAGGGCGAGCGGGTGGTCGGCGCCCGGGTGCAGGACCTGGAGGCCGGCGGGGAGTACGAGGTGCGGGCCCGCCAGGTGGTCAACGCCACCGGCGTCTTCACCGACGACACCCAGGCGCTCATCGGCGAGCGCGGCCAGTTCCACGTCCGCGCGTCCAAGGGCATCCACCTGGTGGTGCCCAAGGACCGCATCCACTCCACCACCGGCCTGATCCTGCGCACCGAGAAGAGCGTGCTGTTCGTGATCCCGTGGGGCCGGCACTGGATCGTCGGCACCACCGACACCGACTGGGACCTGGACAAGGCGCACCCGGCCGCCTCCAGCGCCGACATCGACTACCTGCTCGAACACGTGAACTCCGTGCTGTCCACCCCGCTGACCAGGGACGACGTCCAGGGCGTCTACGCGGGCCTGCGGCCGCTGCTGGCCGGGGAGTCCGACGCGACCAGCAAGCTGTCGCGCGAGCACACCGTCGCCCACCCGCTGCCCGGCCTGGTGGTCGTCGCGGGCGGCAAGTACACCACCTACCGGGTGATGGCCAAGGACGCGGTGGACGAGGCCGTGCACGGCCTGGACCGGCGGGTGGCGCCCTGCTGCACCGAGGACGTGCCGCTGCTGGGCGCCGAGGGCTACCAGGCCATGTGGAACGCCCGGGCCACCACCGCCGCCCGCACCGGCGTGCACGTCGCCCGGGTGGAGCACCTGCTCAACCGGTACGGCACCCTCGCCGACGAGGTGCTGGCGCTGATCGCCGAGGACCCCTCGCTCGGCGAGCCGCTGCCGGCCGCCGACGACTACCTGCGGGCGGAGATCGTCTACGCGGCCGCCGCCGAGCAGGCCCGCCACCTGGAGGACGTGCTGACCCGCAGGACGCGTATCTCCATCGAGACCTTCGACCGCGGCACCGGCAGCGCCCGGGCCGCCGCCGAGTTGATGGCGCCGGTGCTCGGCTGGGGCCAGGACCAGGTGGACCGCGAGGTCGCGTACTACGAGAAGCGGGTCGAGGCCGAGCGCGAGTCCCAACTCCAGCCCGACGACCAGACCGCGGACGCCGCGCGGTTGGGGGCGCCGGATATCGTGCCCCTCTAGGTGCACCCACACCTGGGCGCGAGGACCGGCGCGCCCGCGGGGGATCGGAAGGGCACGGAATGGTCGGACACGGCGACGAAGGGCGGCTCGTCGCGGGCCGCTACCGGCTGCTCGAGCGGATCGGCCGGGGCGGGATGGGGACGGTCTGGCGGGCCGAGGACGAGCTGCTCGGCCGCCAGGTGGCGGTCAAGAAGCTGCACCCGCCGCAACCGCACATGGACGACGAGGAGTTGGCCACCCTCTTCGAGCGCACCCGGCGCGAGGCCCGGGCCGCCGCCCGGATCAGCCACCCCAACGTCGTCGTCGTGCACGACGTGGTGGACGACGAGGGGCTGCCCTCCATCGTCATGGAGTACGTGCCCTCGGAGACGCTGGGGGAGCGGCTGAAGGCCAAGGGGCCGCTGCCGCCCACCGAGGCGGCCCGGATCGGCCGCGGCATGATCGCCGCGCTGCGCGCCGCCCACCGCGCGGGCGTGCTGCACCGCGACGTCAAGCCCGGCAACGTGCTGCTCGGCGACGGCGGGGAGGGCGGCGAGGCGGGCCCCCGCGTGGTGCTCACCGACTTCGGCATCGCCCAGGCGTCGGGCACCTCCACGCTCACCCGCACCGGCGAACTCATCGGCTCCATCGACTTCCTGAGCCCGGAACGGATCCGCGGCGCGCTGCCCGGGCCCGAGGCGGACCTGTGGGCCCTGGGCGCGACGCTCTACCAGGCCGTGGAGGGCGTCTCGCCCTTCCGCCGGCCCACCGCGATCGAGACCGCGTACGCCATCGCCGAGGACCCGGTCCGCCCGCCCGAGCACGCCGGGGCGCTCGCCGACGTCATCGCCGGCCTGCTCGCCAAGGAGCCCGCCGAACGGCTGTCGGCCGAGGACGCCGAGCGGATGCTGCGGATACCCGCGGCCGAGGCCGACACCGCGCTGGTCGACCGCGGCCGCTTCGAGTCGCCCCCGCAGGGCGACACCACCGCGCACCTGGGCACGCACCGCCAACTCCCGTACGGGCAGCCCGCCCCCGCCGGAAGCACCGCCCACACCACGGCCTACGGCTCCGCCCACTCCGGCGGCGGCCCGTACGCCCCGGTCACAGGGCCCGTCCACATCGGCCCGCCCGGGCCGTCCGGCCCGCAGCAGCCCGCCGCCCGCCCCCGCCGGCGGGTCGCGCCGTGGCTGGCGGGCATCGCCGTGCTCGTCCTGCTCGCCGCCGGAGGGGCCCTGGCCGCACGGCACTTCCGCGGCGACAACGAGGCGAGCGACGGCGGCGGCACCGGCGGCCCCACCGGCAGCCCCAGCGCCCCCACCACCGCGCCCACTGCGCCCACCACGACACCGCCGCCCAGCTCCCCGCCGCCGGTCCCGGACGGCTACACCCTCGCCGGGCAGCCGGACCACGGCTACGCGCTGCCGGTGCCCGACGGCTGGACGAAGTCGGTGAAGAACGGCGGCGACGAGGTCGACTGGGTCGCGCCCGACGGCCTCGCGGGCCTGCGGGTCAACGCGCTGGACTTCGCCAGCACCGATCCGCTCCAGCACTTCGAGGAGCTGGAGCCCCAGACCCGCGAGCAGGTCGGCGACACCTACCACCGCCAGCGGATGGAGCGCACCACGGCCTTCGGCGACCCGGCCGCGCTGTGGGAGTTCACCTTCACCGGAACCGCACGCGACTGGCACGCCATCGACCTCGGCTTCGGCAAACCCGGGCAGCGCGAGTTCGCCATCTACCTGTCGGCCCCTCAGGACGACTGGCAGCAGGAACTGCCGGTGTTCAACACGGCCGTGGCCGGCTTCCGGCAGACCGGCTGAGCCCTCGCGGTTCGCCACCACCCTTCCGATTCGGGGATGATGGGCACTCACACATCCCCCACAAGCCGGCGGCAGCAGACAGTGCAGAGGTCATCCATGAGCGAGGTCGAAGGTATCGACGGGCGCCTGCTGGCGGACCGGTACCGCCTCGAAAGCGTGCTCGGCAAGGGCGGCATGGGCACGGTGTGGCGCGCGGTCGACGAGACCCTGGGCCGCAACGTGGCGGTCAAGGAGCTGCGCTTCCCCGGCAACACCGACGAGGACGAGAAGCGCCGCCTGGTCACCCGCACCCTGCGCGAGGCCAAGGCGACCGCCCGGATCCGCAACACCGGCGCCATCACCGTCTTCGACGTCGTCAAGGAGGACGACCGGCCCTGGATCGTCATGGAGCTGATCGAGGGCCGCTCGCTCGCCGACGCCATCCGCGAGGACGGCCCGCTCACCCCCAAGCGCGCCGCCGAGGTCGGCCTGGTGCTGCTCGACGTGCTGCGGGCCGCGCACGCCGAGGGCATCCTGCACCGCGACGTCAAGCCGTCCAACGTGCTGCTCGCCGACCGCGGCCCGGCGGCCGCCGGGGGGCAGGAGGGCGGCCGGGTGGTGCTCGGCGACTTCGGCATCGCCCAGATCGACGGCGACCCCTCGGTCACCTCCACCGGCATGCTCGTCGGCGCGCCCTCGTACATCTCGCCCGAGCGGGCCCGCGGCCAAAAACCCGGGCCGCCGGCCGACCTGTGGTCGCTGGGCGCGCTGCTGTACGCCTGCGTCGAGGGCCACCCGCCCTACGACAAGGGATCGGCCATCGCCACGCTGACCGCGGTGATGACCGAGCCGGTCGGCCCGATGCGCAACGCGGGGCCGCTCGCCGAGGTGATCACCGGGCTGCTGGCCAAGGACCCGGCCCAGCGGCTGGACGAGGCCGGCGCCCGCGCGCTGCTGACCAAGGTCGCCGCCATGCCCGACCGCCCGGTCGCGCCCCCGGCGGACGCCACCGCCACCGCCACGCTGCCCGCCGACCCCCAGCCCACCCCCACCGACGCGCCCCCCGCCGCCCGGCAGGCCGCCCTCGACCAGGCCAGGGCCCGCGAGGCGCTGCGCGCCCTGCGCCAGGCCGGCGGCGACCGCAAGGCCGCCAGGACCGCGCGGACCGAGAAGGCCCCCGAACCCGGTACCCCCGCCGGCGGGGTGCCGGCGCCCCCGCGCGCCCCGCTCAGCGACGTGGTGCCGCGCCGCACCCTGGTGATCGCCGCCGTCGTGCTCGCCCTCGCGCTGATCGGCACCGTCATAGGCATCGCCGTCGCCAACTCCGGCGGCGGCAGCGGCGGCAAGGGCGGCGACGGGGCCACCAAGGGCCCGGGCACCGGCAGTTCGCAGAGCACCAAGGGCACGGGCAAGGACGGCCGGAACGGCAAGGCCGACTCCACCGACCTCGGCGCGCCCGCCCCGGCCGACCCCACCACCGCGGCGACGACGGCGGCCACCACGGCGGCCGAGTCCCCCGCCGGCCCCGCGCTGCCGCCCGGCTGGCACACGTACCGCGACAGCGAGGGCTTCTCGATCGCGCTGCCCAAGGGCTGGAAGCGGATCGGCAACAACGGCTTCGGCAGCGGCAGCCGCTTCGGCCCCTCCGCGAACAGCACCCTCAACCTGCTCGTCGACTGGACCCACACGCCCGGCAAGAGCGCGCTGGGCGACTGGCAGAGGTCCGATCGCAACGCGCGCGACGGCGGCATGCCCGACTACCACCTCGTCCATCTGGGCCCGGCCGATTACCGCGGCTACGACGCCGCCGACTGGGAGTACAAGCGGTCCCAGGCGGGTAAGCCCGTACATGTCCTGGACCGGGGCATGGTGACCGGCCCGGGGCACGGCTACGCCATCATGCTGACCACCCCCGCGGGGGACTGGGGCGACGCCGCGAACTCCCTGGCCCTCGAGAGGTTCTTCGCAACCTTCAAACCGGCGAAGTAGCGGCGCCGAAGCACGTATGGTGAGGAGATGCGGACTGTCCGCAGCCGCGATGTGAGCGCGGCGGGACGGAAAGCAGAAGGAAAGCGACCGGACGCGACCGTTTCGCGCCGGAGGACGCAGGGGCCGGGAAGGGGGGCGCCGTGGAGGAATACGCAGGGCGGGTGCTCGCCGACCGGTACCGGCTGCCCCGGCCGCCGGCCGACGGCTTCGAGCTGGTGGAGACCCGCGCCTTCGACACCTACAGCGGCCAGGAGGTCCTGGTCCACCAGGTGCTGCTGCCCGAGGTCGTCTCGGCCGAACTCCTGGACGGCGAGGGCGGGCCCGACAGCGCCGACGGGCTCGGCGAGAGCGCCCGCCGCGCCCTGGACGCGGCCCGCACCGCCGCCGCGATACCGGACCACCCGCGCCTGGTGCAGGTCTTCGACATCTTCGTCGAGGACGGCAGCCTGTGGATCGCGAGCGAACTGGTGTCCGCCCGCCCGCTGGCCGCGTTACTGGCCGAACGCCCGCTGGACGCCTACCGCGCCGCCGAGGTCGCCTCCGACGTGCTCACCGCGCTGCGCGCCCTGCACGCCAATGGCTGGACCCACCGCAACGTCACCGCCGGCACCGTCCTGGTCTGCGACGACGGCCGGGCCATGCTCGGCGGCCTGGCCGCGGGAGCCGCCCAGGAGGCCCTGTGCGGCTACGACCCGCTGCCCGAGCAGGTGCTCGCCGGCGGCGCCGAACCCGGCTGGCACGGGCCGCAGTCCGCGCTGGAGCAGGAGCGGGCCCGGCAGAACCGGATCACCGTCGTCGGCGCCCTCACCGAGCGCTGGGCACCCGAGCAGGCGCACGAGGTGCACGAGAACTGGCGGCTGTCCCCGCCGGTCGGCCCGGCCGCCGACCTGTGGGCGCTGGGCGCCCTGCTCTTCCGCAGCGTGCAGGGCCACCCGCCGTACCCCGAGGAGAGCGCCGCCGAGCTGGTGCAGCTGGTCTGCGCCGAGCCGCCCGCCTTCGCCGAGGACTGCGGGCCGCTGCGGCCGGTGGTCGAGTCGCTGCTGCGGCCCGACCCCGAGGAGCGGCCCGAGGCCGAGGAACTGGGCGGCTGGCTGCGCTCGCTGATCCGCTCCGCGCCCGAGCCCGACCTCGGCACCGCCACCGTCCAGGTCCCCGCCGACCCGGCCCGGCTGCCGGTCAAGCGCCGCCGCGGCGAGCTGGTGCGCCGCAGGCGCCGCTCCTCCGACGAGGGCGCCCAGCACCGCAGGCACGCCCGCGGCAAGACCGCCCGCGCGACCCGCGCCCCCAAGCAGGCCAAGCCGGCCAAGCCCGCGCCCCTTCCCCGGCCGGGCAAGGCGGCGCCCGTACGGCCCGAAGCCCCGGCCCGCCCGGCCCGTTCGGAGGCCCGCACCTCCGTGCACCACAGCGGCCCGGCCGCGGCCGCCCGCGCGCACATCCACGAGGACGACGTCGTCTACCGCCGGCCCGGCGGCACCGAGGCGGCCTCCCCGCGCCGGCTCGGCCTGCGGCTGCTCATCGCGGTGCTGCTGATCCTCGCCGCCGTGGTGGCCTACGCGCTGCTGGTCATGCCGCACCGCGGCACCTCCGACACCGGGCAGCCCGACCGCAGCGTGCCCGCCCGCATGCCGGGGCCCGGCGGCGGCTCCGGGAACGACGGCAAGGCGGCCACCAAGACGCCCAAGCCGCGCAGCACCCCCGCGACGCACCCCACCACCAAGGCCGCGGCGCCGCCCGCCAAGCCCCCGGCGAACACCCCCGCCCTCGGCCCGGACTTCGCGCTGCACCACGACGCCGACGGCTTCAGCGTCGCCGTCCACAAGGGCTGGGCGCGCACCGGGCGCAACGGCAAGGACGAGGTCCGCTTCAGCGGCGACGACCTGCAGCTGACCGTCGTCCCCGGCCGCGACTCCGCCGGCTCCTACGGCACCGACCCGGTCGCCTACCAGTTGAACGAGGCCGAACTCGCCGACTTCCGCGCCTCCTCCTGGTCCTCCGCCTCCGGGCTGCAGTCCCTCACGCTCGACGGGCACCCGGCCGCCGAGGGCGAGTACACCTACCGCGACTCCAGCGGCCAGGGCATCTACGCCCGCAACCTGGCGATCCTCATCGACGGGAAGTACCACGTGGTGCTCGTCACCGGCCTGGACAGCCAGCGGGCGGACGTCCAGCAGGCGTTCGACAAGGCCGTGGAGACGTACACCGCGGGCTGAGCACGCGCGGGCAGCGGGCCGGACGCGGACCGTCCGGTCGTCGGCAGGATGGACGGCGCCGCGCGCCGCGCTCGGCCGGCACCCCCGCCCAGGCCGGCCCGTGCTCGGTCGTCCGGCCCCGTGACCTGCGCCGATCCCGATCATGCCACCGGCTGCTGGCGTGATTGTGCCCCTTCCGTGAAAGGTTGCTACTGACGGGTATGCGGCAGGGGCCGCCCGCCGTACCCTCACCGGCATGACGGATTCGCCGGACCGCACCGCACCCCGCACCGACGCCGACGGCGCCGTGGGCAACCCCGTCGCGCCCGCCCCGGCCGTCGCGCGCGGCCCCCGCGACGTGGTGACGCCCGAGCTGGTCGCCCACCTGACCCGCGGCGTCCTCGGCTCCGGCCGGACCGCGAACCACACCCCGCTGACCGGCGAACTGCTCGCAGAGCTGCCCGAGGCCGGGCCCGAGGACGTCGCCGAGGCGTACCGGCGGGCCCGCGCCGCGCAGGCCGGGTGGGCGGCGGCCTCGCCGCGCGAGCGGGGCCGGGTGCTGCTGCGCTTCCACGACCTGCTGATGCGCCGGCAGGACGAGGTGCTGGACCTGATCCAGCTGGAGACCGGCAAGGCCCGGCTGCACGCCCACGAGGAAGTGGAGATCGTGGCGATCGCCGCCCGGCACTACGGCCTCAAGGCCCCCGCCTACCTGCGGGCCCGCCGGCACGCCGGGGCGCTGCCCGCGCTCACCAAGGTCGTCGAGCTGCACCACCCGCGCGGGGTGGTCGGCCAGATCGCGCCCTGGAACTACCCGCTGGAGCTGTCGGTCGGCGACGCGCTGCCCGCCCTCGCGGCCGGCAACGCGCTGGTGACCAAGCCCGACACCGAGACCGCGCTCACCGCGCTGTGGGCCCGCCGGCAGCTGATCGAGGCCGGACTGCCCGAGGACGTCTGGCAGATGGTCATCGGCGAGGGCCCCGTCGTGGGCCCGGCGGTCGTGGCGCACGCCGACTACGTCTCCTTCACCGGCTCCACCCGCACCGGCCGCGAGGTGGCGCTGGGCGCGGCCGCCCGGCTGGTCGGCGCCTCGCTCGAACTCGGCGGCAAGAACGCGCTGCTGGTGCTCGCCGACGCCGACCTGGACAGGGCCGCCGAGGGCGCGGTGCGGGCCTGCTTCTCCTCCGCGGGCCAGCTGTGCATCTCGATGGAGCGGCTCTACGTGCACGAGTCGGTGGCCGGCGCCTTCCTCGACCGCTTCACCGCCCGCACCCGCGCGCTGCCGCTGGGCACCGCGCTCGCCTACGGCGCCGGGATGGGCTCGCTCGCCGGCGAGCGCCAACTGGCCACCGTCACCCGGCACGTGGAGGAGGCCCGGGAGAAGGGCGCCACCGTGGTCACCGGCGGCCGGCACCGCCCCGACATCGGTCCCTACGTCTACGAGCCGACGATCCTGGAGGGCGTGCAGCCGCCGATGGCGGTGTGCGCCGAGGAGACCTTCGGCCCCGTCGTCTCGGTCTACCGCTTCCGCGACGAGGACGAGGCGGTGCGGCTGGCCAACGCCACCGCCTTCGGCCTCAACTCCAGTGTGTGGAGTCGCGATCCGCGCCGCGCCCGGCGGATCGCCGCCCGTCTGCAGTCGGGCACCGTCAACATCAACGAGGCGTACGGGGCGGCGTACGGCAGCGTGCGCGCGCCCATGGGCGGGATGAAGGACTCCGGGCTCGGCCGCCGGCACGGCGCGGAGGGGATCATGAAGTACACCGAGGCGCAGACGATCGCCACTCAGCGGATCATGCCCCTCGGCCCGGCCTTCGGCATGTCGGACGAGACCTACGCGAACCTGGTCGGCCGCTCGCTGCGGCTGATGAAGGCGCTCCGCCTGCGCTGACCCGCGCCCCGAACCGCCCGCGCCCGCACCGACGTTCGGAAGGACCACCGTGGCACACGAGGAAGGCGGCACCGGCCCCGAGGAGGACGGCGCCGCGTACGACTACGACGTGATCGTCGTCGGCTCCGGCTTCGGCGGCTCGGTGTCCGCGCTGCGGCTGACCGAGAAGGGCTACCGGGTGGGCGTCCTGGAGGCCGGCCGCCGCTTCGCCCGCGAGGAGCTGCCGAAGAACTCCTGGGACCTGCGCAATTACCTGTGGGCGCCGGCCCTCGGCCTCTACGGCATCCAGCGCATCCACGTCCTGGGCAAGGTGCTGGTGCTGGCCGGCGCCGGGGTCGGCGGCGGCTCGCTGAACTACGCCAACACCCTCTACGTGCCGCCCGCCGCCTTCTTCCGGGACCGCCAGTGGGGCGGCATCACCGACTGGCAGGAGGAGCTGGCGCCCTACTACGACCAGGCCGAGCGGATGCTCGGGGTGCGGCTGAACCCCACCGTTACACCCTCGGACGTCCATCTGCGGGCCGCCGCCGAGAAGATGGGCGTCGGCGACACCTTCCACCTCGCCCCGGTCGGGGTGTTCTTCGGCGACGGCGAGGACGCCGGCGGGGTGCGCGCGGCCCCGGGCGAGGAGGTACCCGACCCGTACTTCGGCGGCGTCGGCCCGAGCCGGCGGGCGTGCACCGAGTGCGGCGAGTGCATGACCGGCTGCCGGCACGGCGCCAAGAACACCCTCAACGAGAACTACCTCTACCTCGCCGAGCGCGCCGGCGCCCGGGTGCACCCCATGACGACCGTGCTGGAGGTCGCCGAGGACCCGGCCGGTGGCCACCGCGTGACCACCGCCCCCACCGACCGGCTGCGCGGCGGCCCCCGCCGGGTGCTGCGCTGCCGCCAGGTGGTGCTGGCCGCCGGCACCCACGGCACCCAGACCCTGCTGCACGCCATGCGCGACACCGGCCGGCTGCCGCACCTGTCGGACCGGCTCGGCGAGTTGACCCGTACCAACTCCGAGGCGCTGGTGGGCGCGCAGACCAGCGAGCGGCGCTACCGCAGGCGGCACCCGGACCGGCCGCTGGACTTCACCCGCGGGGTGGCGATCACCTCCTCGGTGCACCCCAACGACCACACGCACATCGAGCCGGTGCGCTACGGCCGCGGCTCCAACGCCATGGGCGGTCTGTCGGTCATGGCCGCGCCCTACGGGGGGCGGCTGCCGCGGTGGGCCGAGTTCGTGCTGGCCCACCTGCGGCACCCGGCGATCGCGCTGCGCTCGCTGTCGAAGGTCCGCTGGTCGGAGCGGACGATCATCGGACTGGTGATGCAGACCAGCGACAACTCGCTGACCACGTACCGCAAGCGGCGCGGCCCGGGCAAGGGGCGGCTGACCGCGCGGCAGGGCCACGGCACGCCGAACCCGGTGCACATCCCCGAGGGCGCGGCGGCGGCCCGGCTGCTCGCCGAGGAGATCAACGGCTTCGCGGGCAGCAACATCGGCGAGGCGACCGAGCGGCCCATGACCGCGCACTTTCTGGGCGGCTGCCCGATCGGGGCGGATGCCGCGAGCGGTGTGATCGACCCCTACCACCGGCTCTTCGGGCACCCGGGCATCCACGTCGTGGACGGCTCCGCGGTCTCGGCGAACCTCGGCGTCAACCCGTCGCTGACCATCACCGCGCAGGCCGAGCGGGCGATGGCGCTGTGGCCGAACAAGGGCGAGCCGGACCCGCGGCCCGCGCAGGGCACGGGGTACCGCAGGATCGCAGCGGTGCCGCCGGTCGCCCCGGTGGTGCCGGAGGAGGCGTTCGGCGCGCTCCGGCTGCCGCTGCTGCCCGTCCCGAAGGTGCCCAAAACGCCCTGAAGGCGCTGTAATGTGTACTCTCGCAGAGCGGCCGGCACCGGGCGTCCCCGGGTGCCGACCGCCTCTTTGAAGGCGCGACCGGGCTGCTGTCCCCTGCCGTCCGGCCACTTCCACCGGTGCGAGGTCCCACGGCGGCCGCACGACTGCGGTCGCCTCATCGCACCGGTCACACCCCGCCCAGCTGCGTCTGGGCGGTGTCCATATCCACGCGTGGTGTTGGGTTACCGCCCCTGGCTGGCACGGACACCTCGTCCAACGAAGGGGCCGCGGGCCGGTCACGTGCCGTTCGGGTGATCCCCCTCGAAAGGGTCCTTCCGGCGCCCGGGCAGAAACGGTCCGCCGGACCTGCCGGGCCGGATCGCGGGGCCCGCCGCGAACTTGCCGCCGGGCCCCGCCGAACCTGCGGCCGGACCCGCGGTCAGACGCGGCCGCGGCACAGCTCCAGCAGCGTCATTGCGAGCGCGGTGCCGGGCCGGCCGAGCGCGTCGCCGTACGCGCGCAGGATCTCCATCTCGCGGGCCAGGTGCACCCGGCGGCCGCCGGCGCCCATGCGGGCCTGCTGCACCTGCCCGGAGGCGGCCATCCGCTCGTGGACCAGCTCGATGATGCGGGTGTCCAGGGCGTCGATGCGCTGCCGGGCCTCGGCGATGACGCGCTCGGCGTCCTGGGGGAGGGTGTCGCTCACGGTGTGCTCCTCGGGTCGGTCGGTCAGGTGCGACCCCTTGCGACCCGGGCCCGGTCCGGCGGCGACCATGCAAGACGCCCCGGGCCGAGTGGCCCGGGGCGCCGTGGGAGGTCGCTTGGTCGTCAGCTCACGCGACGCGACCTGTGGCAGCCGGACGGGCCGGTGCCATAGGTAAACGCGAAGGACGCGGAGGCGTGCGTGTGCATGGCGCCAGTATGGACCACCTCCCCGGCCCGCGCGCAAGGCCCGCCGGTCCCCGACGGTAGACTTGGCCTCCTGGTCACGCCGTCGTCGTCCAGTCGTCCCGCAGCACCCCGTACCGCTCGCCGGAAGGCCGCCCGTGTCATCAGCGACCCCAGCCGACCCCCAGACCGTCCTCGTCGTCGACTTCGGCGCGCAGTACGCCCAGCTCATCGCGCGCCGCGTGCGCGAGGCCCGGGTCTACAGCGAGATCGTGCCCTCCACGACACCGGTGGCCGAGATCCTCGCCCGCCGCCCCGCCGCGATCATCCTCTCCGGCGGCCCCTCCTCGGTGTACGAGCCGGGCGCCCCCACCCTGGAGCGGGAGATCTTCGAGGCCGGCGTGCCCGTCTTCGGCATGTGCTACGGCTTCCAGCTGATGGCCACCGCGCTGGGCGGCACCGTGGACAACACCGGCGCCCGCGAGTACGGCCGCACCGAGCTGACCGTCTCCCGGCCCGGCTCCACCCTCTTCGAGGGCACCCCCGCCGAGCAGTCGGTGTGGATGTCCCACGGCGACGCCTGCTCGGCCGCGCCCGAGGGCTTCGTCGTCACCGCCTCGACCGACGTTGTGCCGGTGGCCGCCTTCGAGGACGACGCCCGGCGGCTGTACGGCGTGCAGTACCACCCCGAGGTCATGCACACCGTGCACGGCCAGCAGATCCTGGAGCACTTCCTCTACCGCGGCGCGGGCCTTGAGCCCACCTGGACCACCTCGGGCGTCGTGGAGGAGCAGATCGCGCTCGTGCGCGCCCAGGTCGGCGACCGGCGGGCGATCTGCGGGCTGTCCGGCGGCGTGGACTCCGCGGTCGCCGCCGCCCTCGTGCAGCGCGCCATCGGCGACCGGCTGACCTGCGTCTACGTCGACCACGGCCTGATGCGCAAGGGCGAGACCGAGCAGGTCGAGAAGGACTTCGTGGCCGCCACCGGGGTCAAGCTGAAGGTCGTGGACGCGAGCGAGCGGTTCCTCGCGGCGCTGGAAGGGGTCTCCGACCCCGAGCAGAAGCGCAAGATCATCGGCCGCGAGTTCATCCGGGTCTTCGAGCAGGCGCAGGCCGAGATCATCGCCGAGGCGCCGGGCGACCAGCCGGTGGAGTTCCTGGTCCAGGGCACCCTCTACCCGGACGTGGTGGAGTCCGGCGGCGGCACCGGCACCGCCAACATCAAGTCGCACCACAACGTCGGCGGCCTCCCCGAGGACCTGCAGTTCCAGCTCGTCGAGCCGCTGCGCAAGCTCTTCAAGGACGAGGTCCGGATGGTCGGCCAGGAGCTGGGGCTGCCCGAGGAGATCGTCCAGCGGCAGCCGTTCCCCGGCCCGGGCCTGGGCATCCGGATCGTCGGCGAGGTCACCCGCGAGCGGCTCGACCTGCTGCGCGAGGCCGACGCCATCGCCCGCGAGGAGCTGACCGCGGCCGGCCTGGACCGCGAGATCTGGCAGTGCCCGGTGGTGCTGCTCGCCGACGTCCGCTCGGTCGGCGTCCAGGGCGACGGCCGCACGTACGGCCACCCCGTGGTGCTGCGCCCGGTGTCCTCCGAGGACGCCATGACCGCCGACTGGTCCCGGCTGCCCTACGACGTGCTCGCCCGCATCTCCACCCGGATCACCAACGAGGTCAAGGACGTCAACCGGGTCGTGCTCGACGTCACGAGCAAGCCGCCGGGCACCATCGAGTGGGAGTGACGGGCCCGCGCCCCGGGCCACCGGGCGGGTCCTGAGCCACTGGGGCGCCGCTCTCGTGCCGCGTCGTGCCGTCCTCGCGCCGATCCGGTGCCGTTTTCCTGCCGCCACATCCGTCGCCCGCGCGTTGAGTCACAGCGCGCGGGTGTACGTATGACCCGGTGACGCCGCCCCGCGGAGGACCCTCCGGCCCTCCTGCCCACCCCATCGACGGGGGCGGCGGGAGAGGCAGGAGACCATGCTCGACGTGGCACGGGAGACCGCACGCCGCTACGCGCTGCTGCCGTTGCGGATCTTCCTCGGCGTGACCTTCACCTACGCCGGGATCGACAAGCTGACCAGCAGCACCTTCTTCACCGACTCCGCCAACGGCTCCCTGGTGCAGACGATGCACGGGGTGCGCGACTCGGCGGCCGTGCCGGCACTGGTCGACCTCGCGCTCAAGGCGCCGCACGGCTTCGGCTACGCCATCGCGCTCGGCGAACTCGCCGTGGGCCTCGGTGTGCTCTTCGGACTGCTCGGCCGGCTCGCCGCGCTCGGCGGCGCCCTGATCTCGCTCAGCCTGTGGCTGACCGTCAGCTGGGCGACCACGCCCTACTACTACGGCAACGACCTCGCCTACCTGATGGCGTGGCTGCCGCTGGTGCTCGCCGGCACGCCCTACCTGTCGCTGGACCGGCTGATCAAGCAGCGCCGCACGGGCGGCCCGGCCGGGCAGCTGCCGGCCACCGACGGCCCCGCGGTCGCTCCGCAGCGCGCTACGTCCGCCGACGCCGCCGCAGGCGGCCCCGTACGATCCGCACCGCCTGCGTGACCAGCGCCGTCACCGCCGCCAGGGCCAGGCCCGAGACGACGATCGGCACGGTCTCGCGCGGCCGGGACAGGTCCCACACCCCGGACGCGTCCAGCAGGAAGAAGACGGCCAGCGTGATCAGCACCAGGCCCATCACCAGGGCCGCGGGCTCGAAGCGGTGCCGCCTCACCGGACCACCTCCAGCTGTCCCGCGCCCACGCTGACATCGAGGTCCACGGTGCCGGTGGACGCCACGCCCGCGGCCGGCCCGTAGCCCAGCACCCGGTGCCGCACATTGCGCACCCGGTACCCCCTGTGCTCCGTGCCGGGCAGGACGACCCGGCCGGCGCCCACGCTGTAGACCAGGCGCACGGTCGCGTCGCGGGGCAGCAGCACCTCGGCCTCTCCCGCGCCGACCTTCAGCCGCGTGCGGACGGTGGCACCGTCCAGCCGCAGCGCCCGCAGGTCCAGCCGGCCGGTGCCGGCCCCCCGCTCGTAGGAGCCCCGCACGGCGGCCGCGTCCTGCGGGCGCCACCGGGTCGTGCCCAGGCCCTGGCCGGCGCGGGGCAGCGCGGCCGCCGCGATCAGGCCGGCGAGCACCACCAGCGACCAGAAGACGGTGCCGCCGCGGGTCCGGCCCGCCACCGACGCCACCACGAAGGCACAGCCCAGCACGGCGAGCGCGGCGGCCAGGCCGGTCTCGATGCTCACCCCGGACGGCCGGTGCGGCCAGGAAAGACCGGTGCCGAGGGCGGCTGCCGCCACCGTGAGGACGAACACCACCAGGCCGAACAGCCAGGAGGAGTGCTCCCGGCGCACCTCCCGCCGGCGCTGCCGCCAGGCCTGGCGGTCCTCCGCCTCGTAGGGACCGTCGTCGGGCCCCCACAGGTAGGCCGGCTCCTTCGTCAGCGGCTCGCGCCACCACGACGGGGTGGTGCCGGGCCCGGGCGGGGCCTGCGCCTCCGGCGGCGCCTCGGCGGCGGGGCGGGCACCGGCCGGCGCCGCCTCGCCCCCGGCCTGGGCCCGGCCGCGCTGCTGCGACCAGTACACGGCGGCGGCCGTCGCGAACAGCAGCAGCAGCGAGAACGCCTGGTTGGCGCCGTCGCCCAGCATCGAGGCGTACAGGCCGCAGCCGACCAGCGCCATCAGCACCGCGGTCAGCGGCGCCCCCTCGATCCGGCCCGACAGCAGCCGGTGCGCCTCGCTCTCCTCCTCGCCCTCCTGCGGGACGACCAGCCAGCCCAGCCCGTAGAGGATCAGGCCGATGCCGCCGGTCAGCGAGAGCAGCACCAGCACGATGCGGAAGATCACCGGATCGACGTCGAAGTAGCGGCCGGCGCCGTGGCACACCCCCGCCAGCACCCGGCCGCCGCCCTCGCGGCCGCGGCGCAGCCGCGGGCGGTCCGGCGCCTCGCCGTCCGCCCGCGGCTCCCGCTCGTCGCAGGGCGCGGCCCGGGTGGTGCCGCCGCCTGCGGGGCGGGCGCGGGTGTGCTCGTCCGTCATGAGGACCATGGTGGCCTCCCCGGCGCCCCCGTGGGAGCCCGGGGACCCTGGTACGACCCTGATCCGCGCCCCGGGCGTCCCCTGGGGGTCCGACCCTGATGACCTATACCGCGGCGCTGTGTGACGATCGGGGGTATGCCAGCCAGCAACCCGGCCCAGGGGCCCTCCGGCCCGGTGTCCGGCGCGTCCTTCCTCACCGCGCCCGACCCGGCGGAGTCCGGCGTGCGCAAGCTGTACCGCAGCTCCGAGGGACGGATGGTGGGCGGGGTGGCGCGCGGCCTGGCCGGGCACCTCGGGCTGCCGGTGCTGTGGGTGCGCGCGCTCTTCCTGGTGCTGGCCGCCTTCAACGGCATCGGGGTGCTGCTCTACGCCGTCTTCTGGTTCTTCGTGCCGCTGGGCGTGGGCGGTGTCGCCGAGGCGAAGGAGCCGCGCGACGCCCGCTCCTGGCTGGCCGGCCGGCGCCCGGACAAGGGCCAGATCATCGCGCTGGTCGCGCTCGCCGCCGGCACCGGGCTGCTGGTGGACAACCTCAACCTCGGCGCCGCCAACCGCGCGGTGTGGCCGCTGCTGGTGATCGCGCTCGGGGTCGCCCTGGTGTGGCGGCAGGCGGACAACGCCCGCAAGGCCCGCTGGGTGGAGATGAGCCACGGCAAGCGGTTCTGGCCGCTGGTGCGGGCCGCGGGCGGGGTGGCGCTGGTGGTGGCCGGTGTCACCGGCTTCATCGTGGTGCGCGGGTCGGGCAGCCACCTCGGCGGAGTGCTGCAGGCCGCGCTCGCCGTCCTGGTCGGCGTCGCCCTGATCGCCGGGCCCTACCTGGTGCGCATGGCGCAGGACCTGTCGGACGAGCGGCTGATGCGCATCCGCGCCCAGGAACGGGCGGAGGTGGCCGCCCACGTGCACGACAGCGTGCTGCACACCCTCACCCTGATTCAGCGCAACGCCGAGGACCCGCGCGAGGTCGCCCGGCTCGCCCGGGCCCAGGAACGCGAGCTGCGGGCCTGGCTCTACCGCCCCGAGGGCACCGGCCGCGACGACGAGCCGAGCACGCTCGCCGACGCCGTGCGGGCGGCGGCCGCCGAGGTCGAGGACGCCCACGGGGTGCCGGTGGAGGTGGTGTGCGTGGGCGACTGCCCGCTGGACGAGCGGCTGGCGGCGCAGATGCAGGCCGCGCGCGAGGCCATGGTCAACGCGGCCAAGTACGGTGGCAGCGGCGGGCCGGTCCAGGTCTACGCCGAGGTCGAGGAGGACAAGGTCTTCGTCTCCGTGCGCGACCACGGCCCCGGCTTCGACCTCGACCAGGTTCCCGAGGACCGGATGGGCGTACGACAATCGATCATCGGACGGATGCGGCGCAACGGCGGCGAGGCACGGCTGCGGGCCGCGCCCGGCGGCGGCACGGAGGTCGAACTCGAGATGGAGAGGGTGGCGGCGGCATGAGCGAGCCCATGGGGCCCACGGGGTCCACGGGGGCGGAGCCCGCGCAGGAGGCACGCCGGGTGCGGGTGGTGCTCGTCGACGACCACCGGATGTTCCGCACCGGGGTGCAGGCCGAGATCGGCGCCACCGCCGAGACCGGCGTGGAGGTCGTCGGCGAGGCGGCCGACGTCGACCAGGCGGTCGCCGTCGTCACCGCCACCCGGCCCGAGGTGGTGCTGCTCGACGTCCACCTGCCCGGCGGCGGTGGGGTCGAGGTGCTGCGCCGGTGCGCGGCCCTGTCGGCCGACCCCGACCACCCGGTGCGCTTCCTGGCCCTGTCGGTCTCCGACGCGGCCGAGGACGTCATCGGCGTGATCCGCGGCGGCGCCCGCGGCTACGTCACCAAGACCATCACCGGGCCCGACCTGGTGGACTCCATCTTCCGGGTGCGCGACGGCGACGCGGTCTTCTCGCCCCGGCTGGCCGGCTTCGTGCTGGACGCCTTCGCCTCCACCGACGCGCCGCCCGTGGACGAGGACCTGGATCGCCTCACCCAGCGCGAGCGCGAGGTGCTGCGGCTGATCGCGCGCGGCTACGCGTACAAGGAGATCGCCAAGCAGCTGTTCATCTCCGTCAAGACGGTGGAGTCCCACGTCTCGGCGGTGCTGCGCAAGCTGCAGCTGTCCAACCGGCACGAGCTGACCCGGTGGGCGACGGCCCGCCGGCTGGTGTGACGGCTGCCGACGGTTGCCGTCGCCGACCGCCCGGCAGTTGCTGCTCGTTGCCGCTGATCGCCGCCGGTTGCGAACGGCTGCCGCGTTACGCCTCGTCCTCGTCCGGCCAGAGCAGGGTGTAGTTCGGCACGCGGACCGCGCGCTGCTCCACAGGGGTGTCGATCGACTCCATCGGCACGCCGTCGGGGACCGGGCAGCGGCTCAGGTGGAGCCCGGTCAGGCACGTTCCGCACCAGAAGGAGGCGTAGCCGACGCGGTCGGCGGGCAGCCCGCAGAACACCAGGTGCAGCCCGGCCGCGCCGCAGGACGGGCAGTGCACGTGGGGCGCCGGGTCGGGCAGTTCCTTCCAGCAGCGCTCGTAGGCGCTCATCCAGGCTCCCCAACTCGCTGTCAGGGCTTGCATCTTTGCATCTCCCGTCACCTCGGATTCCCGGGCGGTCGTCGAGACTACGCCTGTCCCGCGGCCCGGTGGGACCGGTGTCCGCAATCGTGACCCGGCAACGGGCACCGGCCGGGTCCGTTCCCTGGACAACCCCGGTGGGTTTTGGCACGGTGAGGCGACCGAGCCGCAGGGGGTAACCAGCAATGGCCGCACATGTCCTCGGCCGGGAGGCCGCCGCCTTCTACACCGCCCAGAGCACCGTCAGCGACCCCGGCGCCCTCGTCGGCTGGTACGCCGACCTGCCGCGCGACCCCGGCAAGCTGGCCCGGGTGGTCCGCGACGTGATGGTCCACCGGGTGGAGGGCGAGCAGTTCGGCATACCGATCCCCGAGGACCGGATGCACAACGACGCCGAGACCCGCTACGTCGACGACATCCTGCGGCTGCTCGTGGCGCGTGACGGCGCGCCCCTGGTCGAACCGCGGGCGTACGCCGACCGGTTCGTCGGGATCTGCCGGGACTTCACGCTGCTGCACGTCTCGCTGCTGCGGCACGTCGGGATACCGGCGCGGATGCGCTCGGGCTTCGCCGACTACTTCGGCGGCGACGGCTTCCACTACGACCACGTCGTCACCGAGTACTGGGACGAGCAGCGCGGCTGGCTGCTCGCCGACGCCCAGATCGCCGACCCCGAGCGCCACCCGCTGCCCTTCGACCCGGCCGACGTGCCGCGCGACAGGTTCCTCACCGCGGGCACGGCGTGGCGGGCGATCCGGGCCGGGGCGGCCGACCCGGACACCTTCGGGCTGCCGCTGCCGGACCAGCCGCTGGTCGGCCCCTGGTTCGTGGCCGGCAACATCCGGCTGGACCTGGCCGCCCTCAACAAGGTCGAGACCCTGCTGTGGGACGTGTGGGGGGTGGGCGCGCAGGGCGAGGGCGAGATGGCCGACGAGGTGCGCGACCTGTACGACCGGGCCGCGCTCGTCACCGGTGACGACGTCCCCTTCGAGCGCGCCCGCGCCCTTTTCGCCGACCACGACGGCTTGCGCACTCCGCCCACCGTCCTGTCGCTCGCCCCCTTCAACGGCCCGGTCCAGGTCACCCTGCGCTGAACGGCCCCTCTGCGCAGGGGAGTTGGGCGCCGCCCGTACCGGCCTTCGGGCTCAGACGGGCCGGGTGGCCCCCGCGAAGGGCATCTCGGAGATCGGCGCGATGCGCACCGCCGCGCCGGGGTGCGGGGCGTGGATCATCCTGCCGTCGCCGATGTAGATGCCGACGTGGCTGATGCCGGAGTAGAAGAACACCAGGTCGCCCGGCCGCAGTTGGGACTCCGGCACCCGGGTGCCCGCGTTGATCTGGGTGTAGGTGGTGCGCGGCAGCGCGACGCCCGCCGCACGCCAGGCCGCCTGGGTCAGGCCCGAGCAGTCGTACGCGTTCGGGCCGGTGGCGCCCCAGACGTAGGGCAGGCCGAGGGCCCGGTAGGCGAAGGCGACGGCCTGGGCGGCCCGGCTCGACGGCGCCGGGAGGGTGCCGATCGGGGCGCGGGAGGTGCCGCGGTCGGCGGCGGGCACGGCGGTGGGGGCGGCCGGCCCGTCGGCGGACTCCACGGCCGCGCGCTGCGGCGGGGTGAGCCGGGCCAGCAGCTTCCGCGCCCGGCGCAACTTGTCCTGGACCGCCTTCTTGCGGTCGGCGAGCTGCGCCTGCGCGGCCTTCAGCGCGGCGAGCTTCGCGCCCGCCTGGGTCCGTGTCTGCTCGATGTCCCGCTTCTGCCCGGCGAGTTGCGCCAGCACCGCGCTCTGCCGCCCGCCCAACTGGTCGAGGGCGCCCACCTGCTGGAGGTAGGAGTCGGGGGAGGAGCTGAGGGCGAGCTGCAGTGCGGGGTCGAGGGTGCCGGAGCGGTACTGCGCGGCGGCGATCGTGCCCAGCTCGTCCCGGGTGGCGTTCATCCCCGCGGTCTTGCGGGCGAGTTCGTCCTGGAGGCGGGCCACGTCCTGCCGGGCGGTCTCGGCTTTCGCCTTGGCGCCGTCGTAGTCCTGGGTCGCCGCGTCGGCCTGCCGGTAGAGCGCCTCCACCTGGGCCTCCACGGCGGCCCGGCCCGGCTCCGGCTCGGCCTGGGCGCCTTCGCCCAGCAGGCTCACCGAAGCGGCGGAGGCGAGGGCGAGCGAGAGGGCCGCGCGGACGGGGGTGCGGGGGAGGCGGGGGGCGCGGTGGGCGCCGGGGGAGCGGGCGGGCCGCGGGGCGGGAGCCGCCGCCAGCGGCGTGACCTGCTCGGGGGACTGCGGCTCGGGGTGGGGCCGGTGCCGGTCCCGGTGGTGGGGGGGTTGCGGGTCACTCGGGGCCGCGGGTAAGGCGGCGCGGCGACTGTGCGAGGCCATGCGGCCGTCACTCCTCAAGCGTTCGGTGTGCCGGGCGAAGGCCCGGCGGCGCCTGCACGGGGGAACACGGCGCCGCCGGACATCGGTGGGGGTGGCCGCGCCCCCGGGTCGCGGAGGCGGTGGGGCGGCCACCTGCGAGCGACGCTAGACCCGCGCGGGGGCTCCGCCCGGGCAGGTGACCGGGACTGGTCCCAATTCCGCGGGCCGCGACCGTTTCCGACCGCCGGGCGAGGCCGCGCGCCCGATTCCCTCCGCACCGCGACCGTACGGCCCGACCGCGCACCGCGACCGGGCGCCTGGCGCGGCGCCCACGCACGTCGCCCGCCGGAGTCGTTGCTCCCCGGCGGGCGACGCGGGCGTGCCGTACGGGGCAGCCGCGGTGGATCAGGTGGTGCGGTCAGGAGTGAGTGGCGGCTCAGGCGATGCGGCGGGCCGCGGCGAAGGGCATCCAGCTCATCGGGGCGATCTCGACCGTGGCACCGGTGTGCGGGGCGTGCACGACCTGGCCGTTGCCGAGGTAGATGCCGACGTGGCTGATGCCGGAGTAGAAGAACACCAGGTCGCCAGGGCGCAGATCGGACTCCGAGACCGCCGTGCCGTCCTTGACCTGGTCCCAGGTGGTGCGGCCGATGGTGATGCCGGCGGCCTTGTACGCGGCCTGGGTCAGCCCCGAGCAGTCGTAGGAGTTCGGGCCGGTGCCGCCGGAGACGTACGGCTTGCCGCGCTGGGCCAGCGCGAATTGGATGGCGGCGGCCGCGCGGCCGGAGGCGGGGCCGTTGTAGGTGTAACTGGTCTTCGCCGAGGTGGAGGTCGGCTTGGGCTGCATGGCGGCGAGCTTGGCGCGCTGGGCGGCGTTGAGGCTGTTGAGCAGCTTCTGGGCGGCGGCCAGCTTCGTCTGCACGTTCTTCTTCTGCGTGGCGAGCCTGCCCTGCGCGGTGGTCAGCTGCCGCAGGCTCGCGGTGGCCTTGGCGCGCTGGATCGACGCCTGCTCCTGCTGGGCCTTGAAGTTCTGCAGCGCCTGCTCCTGGGTGCCGGAGAGGCGGTCGAGCAGGTGGGCCTGGGAGAGGAACTCCGCCGGGTCGTCGGAGAGCAGCAGCTGCGTGGTCTCGTCCAGGCCGCCGTTGCGGTACTGCTCGTCGGCGAACTGGCCGAGGATGCGCCGCGACTCGTTCATCTTCTCGGTCTTGTCGGCGACCTGGGCGAGCAGCTGGTTGGTGGTGGCGCGCTGCGCCGCGGTCTTCTCCTTGGCCTGGTCGTACTGCTGGGTGGCCACCTCGGCCTGCTGGTTGAGCGTGTCGACCTGCTTCTTGACCTCGCTGATGGAGGGCTTGGCAGGAGCCGGGGCCGCGTGGGCGGTCTCGCTCATCAAGGTGACCGATGCCAGGGCCGTGGCGGTCAGGCCGACGGCGGCGCGCGGCCCGGCCGAGGCGAGTATCCGGGTACGCGGCTTGCGGTGCGACGCCAAGGAGGCGACTCCTTCCGTGGACCGCCGACCGGGTTAGCTGACGGGTTCGGGCGGAAAGGTCGCCCTACGGGTCGGACGCCTGCGCGTCCTGCCCCGATTCACCCCGATGTGCCTGTGGGTCCCCGGCTCCGGCCGAGGCCGGATTGAGCGGAGGTGGCTCGCTGCCGGGCCGTGTGCCGGCGGGGGGCGCGCCACCTAGCGGGTCACCGTAGTCAACTTCGGCGGGTCTTGGGAAGTTTGGATTGCAATGTGACCGAAATCGCTTTGTGACCTTACGTTTTGTGCGGCAGCTTTGCGGCGGAACCGGGCGGCCCGGTCACCGCGCATCAATACGGGCGTACCGCCGCGTAGAAGGGCATCTCGGTGATCGGGGCGATCTTGACCACCGTGCCGGTGTGCGGGGCGTGGATCATCTCGCCGTTGCCGATGTAGAGGCCGACGTGGCTGACATCGCTGTAGAAGAAGATCAGGTCGCCCGGCTGCAGGTCGTCCTCCGAGACCCGGGTGCCGACGTCCACCTGGTCGTAGGTGGTGCGCGGCAGGTCGATGCCCGCGGCCTTGTACGCCGCCTGGGTCAGCCCCGAGCAGTCGTAGGAGTCCGGGCCGGTCGCGCCCCACACGTAGGGCTTGCCCAACTGGTCGCGGGCGAAGGCGATGGCCTGCTGGGCGACCGAGGAGTTCACCGGGGCGTTCGTCGTGGTCGTGGAGGTGCCCGCGGCCTTCGCGGCGGCGGCCGCCTTGGCCGCGGCCTCCTGCTTGGCCTTCTCCTCGGCGGCGAGCTTGGCCGCCTTCGCCTGCGCCTCGGCCTCCTGCTTGGCGGCCAGCTCCGCAAGGCGCTTCTTCTGCTCGGCGTTGAGGCTGTTGAGCAGCTTCTGGGCGGCGGCCAGCTTGTCCTGCACGTCCGCCTTGGCGGTCTTCAGCTGGGCCTGCTGCGAGGTCAGGGTGGCCAGGCTCTTGGCCGCCTCGATCCGCTGCTGGGTGGCCGCGGCCTGCTGCACGCGGTAGCTCTCCACCGCGCTGCGCTGCCGCTCGCTGAGCACCTGCGTGAGGTGGGCGGCGTCGGCGAGGTCCTCGGGGTTGGGCGAGAGCAGGTAGCGGGTGGTGGTCAGGTCGCCACCGTCGCGGTACTGCGCGGCCGCGTACTCGCCGAGCACCCGCCGGGAGTTGTTGAGCGCTTCCGTCTTCTGGGCGGCCTGGGCGAGCAGCCGGTTGACCTTCGCGCTCTGCTGGTCGGCCTGCTCCTTGGCGCCGTTGTACTTCTGGGTGGCGGCCTCGGCCTGGTGCGTCAGGGCGTCGACCCGGGCCTTCACCTCGGCGATCGAGGGCTGCGCGGGTTTGGCGGGCGCGGGGGTCGCGCTCGCGCTCTCGCTCAGCAGGGTGACAGTGGCCAGGGCGGCGGTGGTGATGCCCACCGCCGTGCGCGGCCCAGGGGTGCTGAGTAGCGCGGTACGAGCCTTACGGTGCGTCGCCATGGCGGACGTACTCCTCTCGGACGCTGCCGACTGCGGCTGGTGCGGAACCGTAGTGGCCGCTCCGCGCGGCTGGGAAGGGCCATGTCCGACAGCTCCCGATACCTGTTCGTTATCTTTTGCCGATCCGAGGGGTACCCGCGGTAAGCGTCACTCGCTGTGGTATCGGCGCTACCCGGGAAGCCGGAAGGGGCGACTTCCGCGGACGGGGCGGGAGTGTCGGCCCGGGCGCCTAAAGTGGGAGGCGATGAGCAGCCTCTTTGACGACAGCTTCCTGGCCGGTCTGGACGCGGCCCACGGCCCGGCCGACTCCGAGCAGCCCCCGCCCCCGGAGGAGGACGCCGCGGGCGGCGGACCCGGCGAGGAGGTCCCGCACGACCTGTTCCAGGGCCGCTACGACGGCCCGCCGGAGCACGACGCGCACTACCGCAACGGTGCCGCGCGTCCCGTCGCCGACCCCGCCCAGCTGCTCGAGGGGCTCAACGAGCAGCAGCGCGCGGCCGTCGAGCACCACGGCGGCCCGCTGCTCATCGTCGCCGGCGCCGGCTCCGGCAAGACCCGCGTGCTCACCCACCGCATCGCCTACCTGCTCGGCGCCCGCCACGTCCACCCCGGCGCCATCCTCGCCATCACCTTCACCAACAAGGCCGCCGGCGAGATGAAGGAGCGGGTCGAGGAGCTGGTCGGCCCGCGGGCTAACGCGATGTGGGTGTCCACCTTCCACAGCGCCTGCGTGCGCATCCTGCGCCGCGAGTCCAAGGCGCTCGGCTTCACCTCGTCCTTCTCGATCTACGACGCCACCGACTCGCGCCGGCTGATGGCCCTGGTCTGCCGCGACCTCGACCTGGACCCCAAGCAGTTCCCGCCGAAGTCCTTCAGCGCCCAGGTCTCCAACCTCAAGAACGAGCTGGTCGACGAGGAGACCTTCGCCGACAAGGCCCAGAACCCGTTCGAGAAGAAGCTCGCCGAGGCGTACGCGATGTACCAGGCGCGGCTGCGCGAGGCCAACGCACTGGACTTCGACGACATCATCATGACCACCGTCAACCTGCTCCAGGCGTTCCCCGACATCGCCGAGCACTACCGGCGGCGGTTCCGGCACGTCCTGGTGGACGAGTACCAGGACACCAACCACGCCCAGTACACGCTGGTGCGCGAGCTGGTCGGCGCAGGGGACGAGGCCGCCGAGCTGTGCGTCGTCGGCGACGCCGACCAGTCGATCTACGCCTTCCGCGGCGCCACGATCCGCAACATCCTCCAGTTCGAGGAGGACTACCCGCAGGCCCGCACCATCCTGCTGGAGCAGAACTACCGCTCCACCCAGACCATCCTCAACGCGGCCAACGCCGTGATCGAGCGCAACGCCAACCGCCGCGCCAAGAACCTGTGGACGCAGGCCGGCCAGGGCCCGGTGATCACCGGCTACGTCGCCGACCAGGAGCATGAGGAGGCGCAGTACGTCGCCGACGAGATCGACCGGCTCACCGACGCCGGCGACGCCCGCCCCGGCGACGTCGCGGTCTTCTACCGCACCAACGCGCAGTCCCGTGTCTTCGAGGAGGTCTTCATCCGGGTCGGCCTGCCGTACAAGGTCGTCGGCGGTGTCCGCTTCTACGAGCGGCGCGAGGTCCGCGACGTGCTCGCCTACCTGCGGGTGCTCGCCAACCCCGAGGACTCGGTGCCGCTGCGCCGCATCCTCAACGTGCCCAAGCGCGGCATCGGCGAGCGCGCCGAGGCGATGGTCGACGCCCTGGCCGCCCGCGAGCGGATCTCCTTCCCGCAGGCGCTGCGCCGGGTGGACGAGGCGTACGGCATGGCCGCCCGCTCGGCGAACGCCGTCAAGCGGTTCAACACGCTGATGGACGAGCTGCGCACCGTGGTGGAGTCCGGCGCGGGGCCCGCCGTCGTCCTGGAAGCCGTCCTCGAACGCACCGGCTACCTCGCGGAACTGCAGTCCTCCACCGACCCGCAGGACGAGACCCGCGTGGAGAACCTCCAGGAACTCGCCGCCGTCGCCCTGGAGTTCGAGCAGGAGCAGACCGACGAGGAGCCGGGCACGCTCGCCGACTTCCTGGAGCGGGTCGCCCTGGTCGCCGACTCCGACCAGATCCCGGACGACGACGAGGACACCGGCGGCGTGATCACCCTGATGACGCTGCACACCGCCAAGGGCCTGGAGTTCCCCGTCGTCTTCCTGACCGGCATGGAGGACGGCGTCTTCCCGCACATGCGCGCGCTCGGCCAGGTCAAGGAACTGGAGGAGGAGCGCCGGCTCGCCTACGTCGGCATCACCCGGGCCCGCGAACGGCTCTACCTCACCCGCTCGGTGATGCGCAGCGCCTGGGGCCAGCCCTCCTACAACCCGCCCTCGCGGTTCCTGGAGGAGATTCCCGACTCGCTCATAAAGTGGAAGCGCACGGGCGGTTCGGCCGGCGGCGACGGCGTCTCCAAGGCGGCGGCGTCCCTGTCCTCCACGCTCGCCGCACGCGGCCGCACGGGCACCGGCGGCTTCGCCACGCGCCGCTCCTCGGGCGACCGCCCGGTCATCTCCCTCGCCGTGGGCGACCGCGTCACGCACGACCAGTTCGGCCTCGGCACGGTCATCGCGGTCACCGGCCGCCCGGGCGACGAGAAGGCCACGATCGACTTCGGCGACGAGCGCCCGAAGCAGCTCCTCCTCCGCTACGCCCCAGTGGAAAAGCTCTGAAGCACAACGGGGCCGATCAATAAGCCCAAGGGCTCCCGGTGGGGGCGCCCCCAGGCAGTGACTCCGGCGCCCGGAGGCGGAGGGGCGTCGTAATAAAAGAAAAAATCAGCGGGGGTCGAGGCCGTGGGAGAGGAGCCACGGGAGCGGGTCGATGGGGGCGCCGCCGTGGGGGCGGACCTCCAAGTGGAGGTGGGGGCCCGTGGTGTTGCCGGTGTTGCCCGAGTAGGCGATCACCGTGCCCGCCTTCACCTTGCCCGAGCGGATCTTCGTACTGCTCAGGTGGCAGTACCACGTCTCCGTGCCGTCCGGCGCCGTGACGATCGCCATGTTGCCGTAGGAGCTGTTCCACTGCGTGCGCACGGTGCCGTCGGTCACCGCCATCACCGGCGTGCCGACCTGCACGGGGAAGTCGATCCCGGTGTGCAGCGCCATCCAGTGCTCGCCGGACTGCCCGAAGTACGCGCTGAGCCCCTTCTGCTTCACCGGCAGCACGAACTTCGGCCGCAGCGCCTCCTTGCGGGCGGCGGCCGCGGCGGCGGCCCGCTTGGCCGCCTCCTGGCGGTCCTTGAGGTCCACCCGCTCCTGCGAGCGGTTGGCCCGGGTGGCGAAGTCGTCCGCGTCGCGGCTCACCCCGGACAGCTGGCGGTCCAACTGCGTGGTGGGCGCGTTGCCCTGGGCGCCGTCCGCCGTGGTCTTCGAGGTGTCCTGCGCGGAGCCGACCCCGCCGATGGCGGCGGCGCTCACGGCCGCCACACCCAGCACGGCGACCGAGGGCACGGCGACCGTCAGCAGCGCCGAGCGCTTGCGGGGCGCTCGGCGGCCGCGGACGCCTGCCGGCTCGCCGTCGGGGGCGTAGTCGTGCCGCACCTGCTCCTCGCCGGACCGCGCGGCGAACACGTCCACGTCGTCGAGGAGTTCGTCCGCATCGAGGGCGTCGGGGGCGGCGACGGGGCTGTGGTGGGCGGTGGTGTCCACGCCGGGGGCGGCGAAGGCGGCCGTCTCGAAGGTGCCGGTCTCGAAGGCGGCCGCGTCGAAGGCTGCCGTGTCGAACGCGGGGTTGCCGCCGGTCTCGGCATTTGTCCGGCCGAGCGCGTCGGGAGCGAAGGCGGTCGTGTCGTACCCGCCGGTGGCGAAAGCACCCGTGTCGAACGCGCTGGTGTCGAACGAACCCGTCTCGAACGTGCTCGCCTCGAACGTGCCCGTCTGGAACGCCATCGTGTCGTACGCCGGCGCGCCCGCGCCGTAGCCGGTGGCGTACTCGGCGACCCGCTCGTAGAGCCCGGTGTCGCCCGAGGCGTCGTAGCCGTACCCGTAGCCGTAGGCGGGGTAGGCGCCCGAGTCCCAGTCCTGCTGGGGCGCGGCCGCCTGCTGCTCCGGCTGCCACAGGGCGGTGGTGTCGTAGCTGCCCGTGTCGTAGTACGCGGCCGCGCCGGGCGCGGCGTACGGGTCGACTGGGTCGGCCATGTCGGTTCGGCCGGTCGTGTCGGTGCCGGCGTCGTAACCGCCGTAGCCGGCGGTGGGGTAGGAGCCTGTGGCGCCCGGGTCGTAGCCGCCGTAGCCGTAGGCGTACGGGTCGTAGGGCATCGCCTGCTGCGGGATGTGGCCGTACGTGCCGGTGGCGGCGGTCTCCTCCGCGTAGGTGGTGCCGATGGCCTGGTAGGAGCCCGGGGAATAGGCGCCGTACGCGTGGGCGTCGTAGTCGGGGGTGAATCCCGACGGGTGACCTTCGTTCACCGCCAACTTCTCTTTCGCCTCGGCAGCAGGAGAATTAGCGGCGACTGTAGCCCTCCGTACCGGGCCGGGACAATCTCCTGCCGGGGCTGCCCGCCCGCCTTGCCCGGTGTTCGGTCGATATTCGACCGTTACGTGTCCGTTATGCGGCGTCGATGGCGTCCCGCAGCGGGCCGGGTCCGGACAGTGCCCGCCTGATCTCCGCGGCCACCGAGCCGTGCACGGGCATGGCGAGGTGGCCGATGCCGGAGACCTTCACATTGCGGGCCTGGAGGTCCGGGTGTTCGAGGCGCGCCGACTCCACCGGGATCATCAGCTGGTCCAGGTCGCTCCAGAAGGCGACGAAGCGGGTGCGGCAGCCCGGTGCCGGGCGGGCCAGCTCCTCCAGCACCGCCGAACCGGGCCGCATCTGCCGGGCCAGCGGGTGCGGGGCGAGGGCGGGCACGGCCCGGGTGCCCGCGTGCGGTGTACCCAGCGTGACCAGCGTGCGGACCCGCGCGTCCCCGCCCAGGCACTGCACGTAGTAGCGCGCGACCAAGCCGCCCAGGCTGTGGCCCACGATGTCCACCTGCGCGTGGCCCGACTCCTCGCACACCCGCTCGATGTGCGGCCCGAGCATGGCCGCGGCGGTGCGGATGTCGCCGGTGAGCGGGGAGTAGTTGAGCGCCTGCACGCGGGTCCAGCCGTTGTGCAGCAGGGAGCGCCGCAGCAGGGCGAAGGCGGAGCGGTTGTCCACGAAGCCGTGCAGCATCAGCACCGGCGGGTGGGCGCGGCCCTCGGTGGGCAGCAGCGCGGGCGCCTGCCCGGCGGGGTCCGGCTCGGCTCCGGGCTCGGCCGACCTGCTCGGGCGCGGCGGCGCGGGGGCGCGCTCGGGGAGCATCCCGGTGGGGTAGAGCAACATGTGCCCGGCGAGGACGGCCAGGTCGATCGCGGTGGCCCGGGCGATGTCCGCGCTGTGCCCGCCCCAGTGCGGCAGGGCGGAGAGCACCGGGATACGGCTCCACGGGCTGCCGTCGACCGCGCGGTCCGGCTCGGGCTTCGGCTCGGCGGCCCTCCCGGTCCCGTCGCGCCCGGCGCCCTTCCCGGTCCCGTCACGCCCGCCGGCGTTGTCGGCCCTCTCGGCCTTGTCGGCGCTCTTGCCCATTGCGCCCACCTCCCGTCGTGGCGCCCGGGGATCGGCGTCGATCCCCGGACACCCCCAGCGGGAGCCGGAGCGGAGGCCGCACCGCCTGGTCCTGCGGCTGCGAACGAGGTGGTGCGGCTTCCTTGCAGCGGCTCTCACGGAACGTGCCGGGCGTCCCCGCCGCTCCCGGCGTGTCCCTCGCCGGGGGCCGCGGGCGACCCGGACCGTTGGTGCATGTGTCCCAAGGTGTGACTTCCCCCTCCTCCCGGTTCGTAAAACTGTCGGGCGCGGCGGGTGAGCGATAACGTTCGTTCACACGGTGGGGTGCCCGTCCCCTGCGCGCCACGCCGTCCGGTGCGGTCGGGCACCGCCCTCAACCCCCGGCCACCGCTTCGCGGCACGCGAGCCGTACCCATGGAGGCAGTGATGGGAGTGTCCGGACCGATCCGCGTGGTGGTCGCCAAGCCGGGGCTCGACGGCCATGACCGCGGCGCCAAGGTGATCGCGCGGGCGCTGCGGGACGCCGGCATGGAGGTCATCTACACCGGGCTGCACCAGACGCCCGAGCAGGTGGTGGACACCGCGATCCAGGAGGACGCCGACGCGATCGGCCTGTCCATCCTGTCCGGCGCCCACATGACGCTCTTCGCCAAGGTCGTCGAGCTGCTGCGCGAGCGCGACGCGGAGGACATCAAGGTCTTCGGCGGCGGCATCATCCCCGAGGCCGACATCCCGCCCCTCAAGGATCTCGGCGTGGCCGCGATCTTCACCCCCGGCACCCCCACGGGCGATGTCGTCGAATGGGTCAACGCAAACGTCGGCCAGCCCGCCGAGGCGTAGCGCTCCGCGGACAGCGGGGAGGGTGCCCTTGGTGGGGCGGTGCCCAGGCAGCTCTTGAGCTGGGGCTGCCGTTCGTAGGGCGGTGCCCAGCACCTCCCGCGGGGGGCCGTTCGCACGGCGGTACGCAGGCAGCTCCCGCGCTGGGGCCAGGACGTGCCCTTCGTACGGCGGGCGGCGCCCAGCGGCTCCCGTGTCGGCTGACGTGACCGGGCGGCCCCACTGGCCGTGTCAGCAGGGGAGCCGCCCGGCGGCGGCGAGGGGCGGGGTCCGTGGCGTGGATATGCCGGGGCCCGGCTCGGAGCGCGCCCGGCACGGAAGCCGGCACCCGGGTTCCTACTCCATGATCTCCTCCGGGGGTGCGGTGGGGGCGCCGGAGAGTTCCTGGAGCATCAGGGCGCGCAGGCGAAGGGTGCTGGTGAGGCGCTGGAACGCCTCGGACCAGTAGGCGCTCGCGCCCGGGGAACCCCCGGGGGACTCCTCCGTGGTGGCGGACAGCAGGGCGACCTGGTCGGCCGCGGCAGGGTCGAGGCAGCGCTCGGCCAGGCCCATCACCCCGCTGAAGCTCCACGGGTAGCTGCCGCCGTCCCGTGCGATGTCCAGCGCGTCGATCACCGCCCGGCCCAGCTCCGGGCTCCAGGGCACCGCGCACGCGCCCAGCATCTGGAACGCCTCCGACAGCCCATGCGCCGCCACGAACCGCGCCACCCACGCCGCCCGCTCCTGCGCCGGCAGGATCGACAGCAGCTTCGCCGGGTCGCCCACCGGGGTGACCGGCCCGGAACCGTCCGGCGGCGGCCCGAGCAGGGCCCGCGCCCACGCGGCGTCGCGCTGCCGCACCGCGGCCCGGCACCAGGACGCGTGCAGGTCGGGCTGCCAGTCGTCCAGCACCGGCAGGGCGACGATCTCCTCCGGGCTGCGGCCCCCGAACCGTTCGGTCCACATGCTCAGCGGCGCCGCGTCCACCAACTGGCCCAGCCACCACGAGCGTTCCCCCCGCCCGCTCGGCGGCTTGGGCGCCACCCCGTCGCGCTCCATCGCCGCGTCGCACTCGTACGGCGCCTCCACTGCTATGCCCTCGGCGGTCAGCGACACGCAGCTGCGGGCGCGGGCGGCCATCCGCGCGGCCAGCGCGGAACCGGGCAACGCCGACAGCAGTTCGGCGGCCGTGGCCCGTACGTTGCGGCTGCGGTCGGCCAGCGCCTCCTCCAGGAAGGGCTCGTCCGCCGGCGACAGGCCCGTCCGCAACGCGTCCATGAACATCAGCCGGTCCTCGGCCCGCTCGGTGCGCCAGGTCGAGGCGAGCATGTCGAGCCCGGCCGCCGGGTCCTCCCGCCGTACCGCCGTCAGCAGCGCGACCCGCTCGGCGAACAGGCCCTCCTCCCACAGCCGCGCCCGCGCCGACTCGTCCTCGGCGGCCGCCGCCGCGCCCACCGCGCCCCCGCCCGCCCGCAGCGCGAACTTCCAGTCGGGGTTCAGCGCCGCGAGCCACAGCGCACGCGGCCCCGCCACGGCGAGCGCGTCAGCCCGCAGGTCGGTACGGGAGCGGGCCGCGTCCAGCAACTCGGGCAGCAGCGCGTGCGGCACCGCCCAGCCGCGCTGCCGTGCGACGGCGAGCCACTGCGGCAGCAGCTCGGTCAGGTTGGGCGCCGCGCCCTGACGGCCCCGGCCGCTGCCGGTGAGCATCATCCGCAGCCGGCGGGCCGCCGCCTCGGGCAGCGGCGGCCGCGGATCGTCCGCCGCCTGCCCCGGCCGTGGCCCGGCCACCGCGGGCAGCACCCCGGCCCTGCGCCGGACCACGGCCTCGGCCGCCGCGTCCAGCAGCCCCTCGGCGGCCTCGGCCGCGTCCCCCACGATCCCCGCGGGCCGTCGGCGCTCGGTGCCGAGCAGCGCGCTGCCGACGAGGTCGTCCCACGCCACGGTCATCACCTGACCCCCTCTTCCTGCGGTGCTTCCGCTGTCGTCGCTCTGTGATCGCTCTGCCGTTGCTTCTGCCATCGCCGTGTGCCGACGTGCGCTGCCGCCTGCCGCCTGCCGCCTGCCGCCTGCCGCCGGTCCGGCCGGCCCGCCGGTCGGGGTCGTCCGGCCCTACGGGAACACCGCTGTCGCCGCCGGGCCCGGCCACGCCGTCAGCGGCCGGGCACCCATCGGCGTCAGCTCGGCGAAGACCGTCAGCGGGTGGCCGCCGGAGAGCGCGGCCAGTCGCCAGGGCGCGGGACCCGCGAGCGGCACGGCGTCCTGCGAGCCGGCGTCGGCGAGCTGCCAGCGGTCCGGCCCGGGTATGGGCACGACGTCGCCGAGCAGCACAGGCCACGCGTCCAGCCACGGATCGTCGGCCAGCGCCGCCCCGTAGGAGTCCAGGGCCGCGCCTATCGCGGTGCCGGACGGGACCGGGGCCGCCTCCGGCGCGGTGCGGTGCGGGCCCAGCGCGGCCCGCAGCGGCACGGCCGAGGGGTGGTAGGCCAGCTCGGCGTCCATCAGCACGCCCAACGGCAGCGCCAGTTGGGGCGCGCGCCCGGCCGCGCCGAAGTCCAGCACGAGGGCGAACCGACCGGCGCCGCCCGCGCTCCCGCCGCTGCCGTCGTGCAGCCATATCCGGCGGGTCGTCAGCCGGTCGTCCGCCGTGTCGTACTGCGCGACGACCTGCCAGCGGGCCTGCACGGTGGGCCCGGCGAGCAGGTCGGCGGAGTCCACGGTGAAGCCGATCCGGGACCGCACGGTGTCCACCAGCGGGCCGGGCAGGCCCTCCCGGCCCAGGAACCCGCGGGCCAGCAGGTGGAGCAGAGCGGTCTCCTCCAGCATTCGCGACGGCCAGTCGCCCCCTGAGGTGACGATGGACCCCAACTCCCGTACCCGCGCGGCCAGTCCGGGCGCCTGCGCGTCCACCATCCGGGCCGCCGTCTCCTCGAAGGGGCGGTGCCCGGCACTGTCGGCCCCCGCCAGGCCGCCCCGCAGCAGATCCGCGAGCCGCTGCTCCAGCTCGGCGGCGCCGCCCTCGACCCGCACGATCCGCCGCTCGGCCCGCCGCCTGGCCGCCTCCGCGTCGGCAGGCGCGGACGGGCGCGCGGGCTCGGCGGCCGCGGCCTCCTCCTTCTTCCGGCGCGCGGCGATCCACTCCGCGACCCATTCCGCTTCCTCGCCCGCCCTGCCCGCGGCGGCGATCGGCCCGTCGGAGCCCTCGGACCACAGCAGCAGCAGCGCCAGCGCGTGCTTGCACGGGAACTTGCGGCTCGGGCAGGTGCAGCGGAAGGCGGGGCCGCGCGTGTCCACCGCCGTCTGGTACGGCTTGCTGCCACTGCCCTTGCACAGCCCCCACACCGCTGTGCCCGCCGCCCCCGTGCCGGACCACGGCGCGGGCGAGGCCAGCTTCGCCCCCGCTTTGCGTGAGGCGGCGTCAGGTGCCAGCGCGAGCACCTGGTCCGCGGTCCACCGCGATTCCGTTTCTTCCATGTCACAGACCGTAGTGCTCCCCACTGACAATCGCTCTGACCTGCGCAAATAGCGCTGGGTGACCGATTGTCAGTGGTCGGGTGCATCGTGGAAGCACACCGAACGACCACGGGCCGAACGGCCCGTTCCACGTGAGTGGGGGAGAGCTGTGTCCACTGTGCCTACCGGGCCTACGACGCCTGCTGCCGTTCCTGGGCAGTCCACGTCACCGACGACGGCCGCCGGCACCGGCGCGGAGCCGGCCGACGCGCTGCGCCCGCACGCGGAGGAAGCCTTCGCGGACGAACTGGCCGCGCTCGCCGCCGCCGACGACCGGCCCCGCCCGGCCCGCTGGCGGCTGTCCCCGTGGGCCGTGGCCACGTACCTGCTGGGCGGCACCCTGCCGGACGGCACCGTGATCACCCCGAAGTACGTCGGCCCGCGGCGGATCGTGGAGGTCGCTGTCACCACGCTGGCCACCGACCGGGCGCTGCTGCTGCTCGGCGTGCCCGGCACCGCCAAGACCTGGGTCTCCGAGCACCTGGCCGCCGCCATCAGCGGCGACTCCACCCTCCTCGTCCAGGGCACCGCCGGCACCCCGGAGGAGGCGATCCGCTACGGGTGGAACTACGCGCAGCTCCTCACCCACGGCCCCAGCCGGGACGCACTCGTGCACAGCCCGGTCATGCGCGCGATGGCCGAGGGCCGGATCGCCCGCGTCGAGGAGCTGACCCGCATCCCGGCCGACGTGCAGGACACCCTCATCACGATCCTGTCCGAGAAGACCCTGCCGATACCGGAGTTGGGCAGCGAGACGCAGGCCGTGCGCGGCTTCAACCTGATCGCGACCGCCAACGACCGCGACCGCGGGGTCAACGACCTGTCGAGCGCGCTGCGCCGCCGCTTCAACACGGTGGTGCTGCCGCTGCCGGCCACCGCGGAGGAGGAGGTGGACATCGTCGCCCGCCGGGTCGACCAGATCGGCCGCGGGCTGGACCTGCCCGACGTCCCGCGCGGCGCCGACGAGATCCGCCGCGTCGTCACCGTCTTCCGCGAACTGCGCGGCGGCGTCACCGAGGACGGCCGCACGAAGGTCAAGTCCCCCTCCGGCACGCTCTCCACGGCCGAGGCGATCTCCGTGGTGACCAACGGCCTCGCGCTGGCCGCCCACTTCGGGGACGGCGTGCTGCGGGCCGGCGACGTGGCCGCGGGCATCCTCGGTGCCGTCGTGCGCGACCCGGCCGCCGACCGCCTGGTCTGGCAGGAGTACCTGGAGACGGTGGTCCGCGAGCGCGAGGGCTGGAAAGACTTCTACCGGGCCTGCCGGGAGGTGACGGCATGACACCCCCCGCCGACTCGCCGGCAGGCGCGGCATCGGGAGGCACCGCGCCCGCCCGCGGCGGCCCCGAGGACCTGCTGCTGCTCGGGGTGCGCCACCACGGCCCCGGCTCGGCCCGGGCGGTCCGCGCCGCCCTGGACGCGTACCGGCCGCAGGCCGTGCTCATCGAAGGCCCGCCGGAGGCCGACGCGCTGACCGCCCTGGCCGCCGACCCCGCGATGCGCCCGCCCGTCGCCCTGCTCGCCCACGTCACCGACGACCCGGCGCGGGCCGCCTTCTGGCCGTTCGCCGAGTTCTCGCCCGAGTGGGTGGCGATGCGCTGGGCGGCCGAGGCCAACGCCGAGGTCCGCTTCATCGACCTGCCGGCCGCGCACACCCTCGCCCTGCGCGAGGCCGAGGCCGCGGCGGAGGAAGCCACGGGGGAGGCGGCGCGGGGCCGCGAGGAGGAGGGCGGCCCGGGCCCGGCGGCCGCCACACCCACGGATGCTCCGGCGGACGGTCGGCGCGGGAGCGCGGGACAGGGGCCGGAAGGAGCCCGCGTCGAGGGCGCGGAGGAAGAAGGGGACGCGGACTCCGGGAGCACGGCCCCCGGGAGCGCCAGCCCCGAGGAGGGCGCCCCAGCGGGCGGCGGCCCCGGCGAGGGGCTCCCGGGCGGCGGCCCCGGCGAGGAGCCCGCGGCCGCCGCCCTTCGGGTCGACCCGATCGCGGTGCTCGCCGAGGCGGCCGGGTACGCCGACCCCGAGCGCTGGTGGGAGGACGCGGTGGAGCACCGCGGCAGCGGTGACCACGACCCGTACGGCCCGTTCGCCGCTCTCGCCGAGGCCATGGGCGAGATCCGCGCGGCCTACGGCGACGGGGGCGACCCCCGGGACCCGCTGCGCGAGGCCCACATGCGGCTGCGGATAAGGGAGGCCCGGCGCGCCCACGAGCGCACCGCCGTGGTCTGCGGCGCCTGGCACGTGCCCGCCCTGGCCGCCCGGAGCGCGGCCGCAGCCGACCGGGCGCTGCTGAAAGGCCTGCCGAAGGCCAAGGTCGAGACGACATGGGTGCCCTGGACCCACCGCCGCCTCGCCCGCGCCGGCGGCTACGGCGCGGGGATCGACTCCCCGGGCTGGTACCAGCACCTGTTCAGCGCGCCCGACCGCCCGGTCACCCGGTGGATGACAAAAATCGCCGGACTGCTCCGCGAGGAGGACCTGCCGGTGTCCTCCGCGCATGTGATCGAGGCGGTGCGGCTGGCCGACACGCTGGCCACCGTGCGCGGCCGCCCGCTGGCGGGCCTGGGCGAGACGATCGACGCGGTGCGGGCCGTGATGTGCGACGGCTCCGATGTGCCGCTGGCCCTGATCCGGGACCAGCTGGTCGTCGGGGACGCGCTCGGCGAGGTCCCGCCGGACGCCCCCGCGGTGCCGCTCGCCCGCGACCTGGCCCGCGAGCAGCGTCGGCTGCGGCTCAAGCCCGAGGCGCAGGAGCGGGAGCTGGAGCTCGACCTGCGCAAGGACACCGACACGGCCCGCAGCCGCCTGCTGCACCGGCTGCGGCTGATCGGGGTGCCCTGGGGCGAGCCCGCCGCCGGACGGTCGGGGACGGGCACCTTCCGGGAGACCTGGCGGCTGCGCTGGGAGCCGGAGTTGTCGGTGCGGATCGCCGAGGCGGGCATCTGGGGCACCACCGTGGCCGCCGCTGCGGGCGCCCGCGCGCAGGACCTCGCCCAGGGCGCGGCCACACTCGCCGAGGTCACCTCGGTCGCCGAGCGGTGCCTGCTCGCCGGGCTCGGCGAGGCGCTGCCCGAGGTGATGCGGCTGCTGGCCGACCGCGCGGCGCTCGACGCCGATGTCGCACACCTGGCGGCGGCCCTGCCCGCGCTGGTCCGCGCAGTGCGGTACGGAGACGTGCGCGGTACCGACTCCGCCGCCCTGGCCCGGGTCGCCTCGGGCCTGGCCGAGCGGATATGCGTCGGCTTCCCGCCGGCCTGCGTCGGCCTCGACGCGGACGGCGCCGCGGCCCTGCGCGTCCACCTGGACGAGGTGCACCGGGCCGTCGCCCTCCTCGACAAGCCGTTGCGCGACCGCTGGGCCGCGATGCTGGGCGCCCTGGCCCGCAGGGACGAGGCGGTGCCCGGCCTGCTGCGCGGCGCCGCCGCCCGGTTGCTGCTGGACGAAGGGCGGCTCGACGCCGAGGAGGCCGCCCGGCTGATGGGCCTGGCCCTCTCGCCCGGCACCGGCCCGGCGCAGGCCGCGGGCTGGGTCGAGGGGTTCCTCGCCGGCGGCGGCATGCTGCTGGTGCACGACGAGCGGCTGCTCGCCCTGGTGGACGGCTGGCTGAGCGAGGTGCCCGCGGAGGCGTTCACCGACGTCCTGCCGCTGCTGCGGCGGACGTTCGCGCAGTTCGAGCCCGGAGTGCTGCGCTCGCTGGGCGACCTGGTCCGGCGCGGCCCGGCAGCGGCCCGCCGCCCCGCGCCGGCGACCGGCGACTCCGGCCTGCCCGGGTTCGGCCCCGGCCTGGACGTCGCGCGGGCGAACGCGGCGGCCGGTACCGTACGGCTGCTGCTCGGCCGCCGTACGACCGCCGGCCTCGCCGACCTCCGCCACCCGCCCGCCGCACAGGACCCCGCACAGGACCCGGACGGCCGGGCCTCCGGCCACCGCGACGCCCTGGCGCAAGCGGCGACCGCAGGACCGGCCGCGCCTGCGAACGCCCTGGCGTACGCGGCCCGTTCCACCGCCCGGGGCCGCCTCGCCCCGCAGCCGGCGGCGCACCCGAGCCACGCGCCCGCCCGTACGGCGGCGGCAACGGCGACAGCACCCCGCACCCTCCGACCCGCCCACCCCGACAGGAGCCCCGCAGATGACTGACACCGAGGAGCGGCTGCGCCGCTGGCGGCTGGTGCTCGGCGGGGCCGCCGCAGCGGGCGCGGAAAGCGGCGGCTGGTCGCTCGGCAGCCGGGACGCGGCCATGGACCGCACCCTGACCGCCGTGTACGGCAGCGGCGGTTCCGGCGGCGAGCAGCGCTCGGCCGGGCTCGGCGGCTCCGCGCCCCAGGTCGCCCGCTGGCTCGGCGACATCCGCACGTACTTCCCCAGCTCCGTGGTGCAGGTGATGCAGCGCGACGCGATCGACCGGCTGGGGCTGTCCGCGCTGCTGCTGGAGCCGGAGATGCTGGAGGCGGTCGAGGCCGACGTGCACCTGGTCGGCACCCTGCTCTCGCTGAACAAGGCGATGCCGGAGACGACCAAGCAGACCGCGCGGAGCGTGGTCCGCAAGGTGGTCGAGGACCTGGAGAAGCGGCTGGCCACCCGCACCCGCGCCACCCTCACCGGCGCGCTGGACCGCTCGGCCCGCACCCACCGCCCCCGGCACCGCGACATCGACTGGGACCGCACGATCCGCGCCAACCTGCGGCACTACCTGCCCGAGCACGGCACGATCGTGCCCGAGCGGCTGGTCGGCTACGGCCGGGCGGACCGCGCGGTGAAGAAGGACGTCGTGCTGTGCATCGACCAGTCCGGCTCGATGGCCGCCTCCGTCGTCTACGCCTCGGTCTTCGGCGCCGTGCTGGCCTCGATGCGGTCGATCGACACCAAGCTGGTGGTCTTCGACACCGCGGTGGTGGACCTCACCGACCAGCTGGACGACCCGGTCGACGTCCTGTTCGGCACCCAGCTCGGCGGCGGCACCGACATCAACCGGGCGCTGGCCTACTGCGAGTCGCTGATCACCCGCCCCGCCGAGACCGTGGTGGTGCTCATCAGCGACCTGTACGAGGGCGGCATCCGCGACGGCATGCTCAAGCGGGTGGCGGCGATGAAGGCGGCCGGTGTGCAGTTCGTCGCGCTGCTCGCCCTCTCCGACGAGGGCGCCCCCTCCTACGACCGGGAGCACGCGGCCGCGCTCGCCGCTCTGGGCGCCCCCGCCTTCGCCTGCACCCCCGACCTGTTCCCGGAGATCATGGCCGCCGCGATACAGAAGCGCCCGCTGCCGGTGCCCGAGACGTGAGCCCGGGACGTGAGCCCGGGGCCTGAGCCGGAGGCGATCTGTGACCGTTCTCACCGCCGCCAAGTGATCCGCGATTTAGGCCGCCACCCGGCTCGGCGATAACCTGCAAGACGGACATGCCGCGTACCCGGTCACCGTGTGTGCGCTTCCTTGTGACAGTGCAGTCGCCCTGCCCGTAGCGGCACGCCCAGCCGATCAGGCGGCGCTGTACCTCACGGCGGCAGCTGCCTGCGAGACGCTGAATTCCACGAAAACCCGAGGAATCCAGGAAACCAAAGGGAGACGGACGCGCGTGGACCTGTTCGAGTACCAGGCGAGGGACCTCTTCGCCAAGCACGGTGTACCGGTGCTGGCCGGTGAAGTCATCGACACGCCTGAGGCGGCGCGCGAGATCACCGAGCGGCTGGGCGGCAAGTCGGTCGTCAAGGCCCAGGTCAAGGTGGGCGGCCGCGGCAAGGCCGGCGGTGTGAAGCTGGCCGCCAGTGCGGACGAGGCCGTCGCGCGCGCGACGGACATCCTCGGCATGGACATCAAGGGCCACACGGTCCACAAGGTGATGATCGCCGAGACGGCCCCGGAGATCGTCGAGGAGTACTACGTCTCCTTCCTCCTGGACCGCTCCAACCGCACCTTCCTCTCCATCGCCTCCGTCGAGGGCGGCATGGAGATCGAGGAGGTGGCGGCGACCCGCCCCGAGGCCGTGGCCAAGATCGCGATCGACGCCATCGAGGGCGTGGACAAGGCGAAGGCCGAGGAGATCGTGGCGGCCGCGAAGTTCCCGGCCGAGGTCGCCGACCAGGTGGCCGACGTCCTGGTGAAGCTGTGGGAGGTCTTCGTCAAGGAGGACGCCCTGCTGGTCGAGGTCAACCCGCTCGCCAAGGTGGCCTCCGGCGCGGTCCTCGCGCTCGACGGCAAGGTCTCGCTGGACGAGAACGCCGAGTTCCGCCACCCCGACTTCGCCGAACTGCACGACCGGGCGGCCGCCAACCCGCTGGAGGCCGCGGCCAAGGCCAAGGGCCTGAACTACGTCAAGCTCGACGGCGAGGTCGGCATCATCGGCAACGGCGCCGGCCTGGTCATGTCGACCCTGGACGTCGTCGCCTACGCCGGCGAGAAGCACGGCAACGTCAAGCCGGCCAACTTCCTCGACATCGGCGGCGGCGCGTCCGCCGAGGTGATGGCGAACGGCCTGGAGATCATCCTCGGCGACCCGGACGTGAAGTCCGTTTTCGTCAACGTCTTCGGCGGTATCACCGCGTGCGACGAGGTCGCCAACGGCATCGTGCAGGCCCTGGCGCTGCTCGCCTCCAAGGGCGAGGAGGTCACCAAGCCGCTGGTGGTCCGGCTCGACGGCAACAACGCGGAGCTGGGTCGCAAGATCCTCTCCGACGCCAACCACCCGCTGGTGCAGCGCGTGGACACCATGGACGGCGCGGCCGACAAGGCCGCCGAGCTGGCTGCGAAGTAAGGGAAGAGGACTTCAGAACACCATGGCTATCTTCCTGACCAAGGACAGCAAGGTCATCGTCCAGGGCATGACCGGCGCCACCGGCATGAAGCACACCACGTTGATGCTGGCCGACGGCACGAACATCGTCGGCGGCGTCAACCCGCGCAAGGCCGGCACCACCGTCACCTTCGAGCAGGGCGACGTGCCCGTGTTCGGCAGCGTGAAGGAGGCGATGGAGGCCACCGGCGCCGACGTCACCGTCATCTTCGTGCCGGAGAAGTTCACCAAGGACGCGGTCGTCGAGGCGATCGAGGCCGAGATCCCGCTCGCGGTCGTCATCACCGAGGGCGTCGCGGTCCACGACACCGCCGCGTTCTGGGCGCTCGCCCAGGCCAAGGGCAACAAGACCCGCATCATCGGCCCGAACTGCCCCGGCCTGATCACCCCCGGCCAGTCCAACGCGGGCATCATCCCCGGCGACATCACCAAGCCCGGCCGCATCGGCCTGGTCTCCAAGTCGGGCACGCTGACCTACCAGATGATGTACGAGCTGCGCGACATCGGCTTCTCCTCGGCGGTCGGCATCGGCGGCGACCCGATCATCGGCACCACCCACATCGACGCTCTCGCCGCGTTCGAGGCCGACCCCGACACCGACCTGATCGTCATGATCGGCGAGATCGGTGGCGACGCCGAGGAGCGGGCCGCGGCCTACATCGAGAAGAACGTGACGAAGCCGGTCGTCGGCTACGTGGCGGGCTTCACCGCGCCCGAGGGCAAGACCATGGGCCACGCCGGCGCCATCGTCTCCGGCTCCTCCGGCACCGCGCAGGCCAAGAAGGAGGCCCTGGAGGCCGCGGGCGTGAAGGTCGGCAAGACGCCGTCCGAGACCGCCCGCCTGGCCCGGTCGATCCTGGCCGGCTGATCCTCCACGGCGCCGCAGGAACGGGCCCGCTCCCCGCGAGGGGGCGGGCCCGTTCCGTGCGCCGGGCGGCTTCTCCGACGGCGGCCCGAGGCTGACGGCCACGGGCCACCCGAGGGGCGAGTCGGAGCCGTACGCCCGGGTGCCGCCGACCGGGGACCGGAGCCGGCGGTGGGCCGAGGTGGACGGCCGCGGGCTGCGTGCGGGGGTGCGAGTGCGGGACGTCTGCCCGGGTGCCGCTGACCGCGCCGATCGAGGGCCGCTTCCCCGAAGGAGCTAGCGGTGGGCCGACGCTGACGGCCGCGGGGTGTCCGCGGGGTGCGACCCGGAGAGGTGCCCCGGAGTGACGATGACCGCGACGGTGGTGACGACGGCGATCACCGCGGTGAGCGCGTAGGCCCCGAGCGTGCGCTGCCGTACCCCGCGCTCGCTCGCCCGGCGCAACTCGGCGGCCCGCTGCCGCGGTTCGAGGCCGGGCTCGGCGGACCCGGTGGACCCGGAAAGCTCGGCAGTCCGGGAGGACCAGGCGGTCCCGGGCGGCAGAGCGAGCAGGGCGCCCAGCCGCTCCGGCAGCGCCTCGCTCTCCAGGTCCGGCACCGCCTCGACCAGCGCTTGCCGGGCCCCCGCGATGCGCGCTTCGGCCGCCGGCAGCGTCGCCTCCACCTCGCCGGCGGCCGCCTCCAGATCGAGCCCGAGGCCGTCGTGGAGCAGCACCGCGGTGCGCTGCCCCGGCGGCAGGTCGAGCAGCGCTGCCGCGAGCGGGCCCTGCGGGGTGCGCGGCTGCCGTCGGCACCCGCCGGGTGCCCACGCCGGGATCCACCGCTGCCACGGCGAGAACGCCTGCTCATAGGCGGCCGCCCGGACCCAGCCCACGGGATCACGGTCCCGCGCGACCTCGGGCCACCGCTGCCACGCCAGGTCGTAGGCGCACTCCACCGCGTGCCGCGCCCGCGCGGGATCGCCCGTCAGCAGCTCCACCTGCCGCACCAGCCCGGCCGCCGCCGCCCGGTACAGCCGGTCGAAGGCGTCCTCGGGCGACCCGCCACCCTCGACCCCGACCGCCACCCGTCGCTCGCGAGTTCCCCCAGGACCACCCGTTCCGGCGTGCGGCTCGGGGGTTGCCGTATCGGGTGTCCCCGCTGGGCTCGGTCCCGCGTGCGGCTCGAGTGTTGCCCTCTCGGGAGTCCCCACGGAGCCCGCCTCGGCCTTCGACGTGGGCTTCGCCGTATCGGCGGTTCCCGCCGAGTTCGGCCCCGCGTGCCGCTCGGGTGCCGTCGTCAGGAGGCCGCGCACACCGCGTTCCTCGCCGAAGCCCTCCGCGAGCGGGGCGGGCACGGCATCCGCGTCATTGTCCGCGAGGATCTCGCCGACGCGGGCGGCCAGCACCCTTGCCCGGGCGAGGGGTTCGTCCAGGACGGAGCGCCGGGCCCTGGGCGGCTCCGGTGCCGCCCGGCCGGCGTCCGGCGGCCGGCTCTCCCGCTCGGACGCCGACTTCGTCGGTACGCCCACGGCCGTCGGCCGGGCGGCGGCGATCGCCGTGGTGCCCGCCGGTGCCCGCACCACCGTCCGCCCGCCCCGCGCGGCCCCTTTCCCGCTCCCCGCGCCCGCCGCGGCGAGATCCACCGCCCCCGCGGCCTGACCGGACGCCCCAGGTGGCCCACTCACGCCCTTGGCCGGAGCCTTCGTCTTCGCGGGCAACATCGCCGTCGCGCTCCCCGCCCCCTTCGCGGCAGCGGCGACCGCCGAGCCCTTCCCCGCCGCCGTCGTACGCGCCCGCTTGCGGCTCCTGCGGCCCCGGCTCATCGGCCCACCGCCCGAGCCGGAGCGGCGGACGGATCACCGTACGAGGTGGCGATCAGGCGAGCTGACGGTCCCAAGAAACGACACATAGCCGACATTTTCTGCGACACGACGACTTATTGCCCGTTGCCGGGGTGAAACGGTGTGTTCCTGACAGCATGGGTGGCCGTGACGCATGCCAGTGACCGAGTGACGCCCGCACCCGCCCCGGCCGCGGGCGCCGCCGTACGAGGCGCCTCGGCCGGGACCCCGGCGGCCGGAGCACCGCACTGGGCCGCGGTCCGGGTGTCGGCGCTGGCCGCGGGCGTGGCGGCGGCCGGGCTCGCGCTCGGCGGGATCGCGGCCGTGGTGCTGCTGCTGTGGATCGGCTCGCCGTTCCCGGACAGCGGCCTGGGCGGCGCCCTGCACATCGGCGCCGACCTGTGGCTGCTCGCCCAAGGCGCCGACCTGGTGCGGACCGACACGCTCTCGGGCGACCCCGCGCCCCTGGCGATCCCTCCGCTGCTGCTCAGCGCGCTGCCCGCCTGGCTGGTCTTCCGCGGCACGGCCTCCGCCGTCGCCATGGCACTGGGCCGCGATGAGGACGACGACAACCCCGAACGGCCCGCCCGGCGCCGTACGCCCCGCCGCCCCGCCGTGCCGCTGGACGCGTATGCCCTGCGCTGCGCCGGCGCCGTCACCGGCTGGGTGCTCGCCGGCTACCTGACCCCGGTGGCCTGCGCCGTCGTCTACGCCTCGGCCGGCAGCATCCACGTCGACCTGCCGACCGCGCCCTACGTCGCCCTGTTCGCCGCCTGCGCCGCCGCCCTCGGGGCCTGGTCGGGGGCCGGCCGCCCGGGCGCGGACGACCTGCGCGCCCCCCGCGTCCGCCGGGCGCGCGCGTACCTGCGCGAGGCGGGGGCCGCGGTGCGCGCGGCCGCGATCGGCGGCGGACTGCTGCTCGGCGGCGCCGCGCTGCTCGGCGCCGCGGCCCTGGCCTGCCACCCGGAAGTGTCGGGCCGCTCGTACGGGCACCTCAGCGACGGGCTCGTCGGGCGCTTCTCGGTGCTGCTGGTGGCGGCCGGGCTGGTGCCGAACCTCGTGGTGTGGGCGGCCGCGTACACGCTCGGCACCGGCTTCTCGATCGGTGCCGGCAGCATCGTGCGGCCGGCGGGGGACATCGGCTACGGGCCGCTGCCGGACTTCCCGCTGCTGGCGGCGCTGCCCGGCGAGGGCGGCTCGTGGCTCGGCTGGACGACGCTCGCGCTGCCGGGCCTGGCCGCCCTCGCGGTGGCCTGGTGCGTCGGCAACGGCGGGCGCTCGGCGGCGGGCACGGCCCGGGTGGCGGCGGAGGCCGCGCTGGTGACGGGCGGCGGGTTCGCCGTCCTTGCGGCGTGGGCGGGCGGCCCGGTGGGCGCCCAGCGGCTGGCGGAGTTCGGGCCGGCCTGGTGGTCGGCCGCTGGCGCGGCGGCCGGCTGGGTGCTGGTGCTCGGGCTGCCGGGCGCGCTGCTGCTGCGCTACCGCCTCGCCCATCCGCCGCACCCGTGGCGGGCGTTGCTGCGATCGGCCCGTCCGCGGCTGCCCCGCCAGCAGGCGGGCGAGAAGGGGACGGCGCCCGCAGCCGAGGGGACGGCGAGGACACCGGGACCTCGGGGACTGCTGCCGCGCCGAGCACGGGGGACCGCGGCCGTACCGCGGGAGACGCCGGAGGAAGCCCCCCGCCGGAGGTTCGGCGCGCTGTTCGGCAGGAGGACGGGTGCGGGCGAGGCCGCTGCCTCGGAAAGCACGCCTGCCGCGGCCGGTCCAGGGGCGGACCCGCTGCCCTGGCCGGCGCCCGCGCCGCTGCCGCTCTTCCCGCCCCCGCTGCCGGACCTGCCGCCCTCGGAGCCGCCGGCCCCGCACCTGCCGCCGGGGCCGCCCCCGGTGCCGCCGCTGCCGATCTCCGACCCGCCGCCGGACGGACCGCCGGCGGGCCCGTGACCGCGGGCCGCAAGCTTTTCCGCCGCCCGCGTGCCGGGCGGACGCGGGGTCAGTCCCGCAGCGCCGGCAGGTCGCGCAGCGGCGAGGGGAGCAGCTTCTGGCAGGCGTGCGAGGCGGGCGCCGTCAGGGCGTCGGACTTGCAGTCGTAGTAGCCGCGGTAGGCGAGCTGGAAGCCGTAGGTGGAGAAGACGATCGCCAGGGTGACGCCGCTGGTGACGATGCCCGTCCAGGCCGCCGTCAGGAAGGAGCGCTGGGCGTCGGGGCCCGGCGCGGGCGGGGCCGGGCGCGGGGTCTGGGTGGCGTCGGCGAGCGCGGAGGCGGCCTGGGCGCGGGCCTGGGCGCGGTCCTCGGGCGACATCCGCAGCGCGCTGATGCCCCAGTACAGGGCGAGCGCGCCGAGCAGCAGACCGACCGCGGTCCAGCCGAGCAACGCGAAGATCAGGCCCCAGCCGCCGCACACCAGCGCGTAGCGGGAGCGGCGCTGGGCGGGGTCGGTCGGGTCGAAGCGCGGGCCCTGGCCCTGCGGGCCGGACGGGGGCTGCTGGCCGCCGTCGGGCCGGCGGGCGAAGGGATCGGGCCGGCCGGACTGCGGCTGGCGGCTGCTCCACTGGCTGCCCCACACCGGCGGGCCCTGCGGCGGCTGCCCCCGGCCGGGGCCGGCGTCCGGTCCCGGCGCACCCTCGGAGCCGCCGGAATCCTGCTCACCTGCGCCGTGGCCGCCCGCGGGCTGCCGCGGCTGCCACGGGCGGTCCGGGGCTCCCTCGGGCGGGGGCGCGAACGGGTTGTCCCGCTGGTCGCCCTCGGGCGCGCGCAGCGCGCGTTCGATTCGGACGCTGCTCATGATGTGATGCGCCATCCCCTTGGGCTCGACTCCTGTCGCGTACGTGTTCTCTCAGGCAGACGCTACCGCCCGCGCGCGCCCCCGTCCCGTGGGGGCCGGGCGGAGTGCCGGTATCGTTGCTGACGGTCGGCGGTCTCGTAGGGTTCCCCGGAATCGGAGCGGACCCCGCCTCAGAGGAACGTCCAAGGAAACACCCGCCGAAGCAGACACATTTCCCGTACCGCCCCGAGGAAGGCCCCCGCACGTGGCCCCCCGTACTCCCGCCCGCCTCGTCGTGTTGGTCTCCGGTTCGGGTACGAACCTGCAGGCGCTGCTCGACGCGATCGAGGCCGACCCCTCCTACGGCGCCCGGATCGTCGCGGTCGGTGCCGACCGCGACGGCATCGCCGGGCTGGACCGCGCCCGCGCTGCGGGCCTGCCCACCTTCGTGGTGCGGGTCAAGGACCACGAGGACCGCGCGGCCTGGGACCTGGCGCTTGCCGAGGCGGTCAGCGCGCACCGGCCGGATCTGGTGGTCTCCGCGGGCTTCATGAAGATCGTCGGCAAGGAGTTCCTGGCGCGGTTCGGCGGGCGGTTCGTCAACACCCACCCGGCGCTGCTGCCGAGCTTCCCGGGTGCGCACGGGGTGCGCGACGCGCTCGCGTACGGGGCGAAGGTGACCGGCTGCACCGTCCACTTCGTCGACGACGGCGTCGACACCGGGCCGGTCATCGCCCAGGGCGTGGTCGAGGTCCGGCCGGACGACACGGAGGACGCGCTCCACGAGCGCATCAAGGAAGTCGAGCGGCGGCTGCTCGTCGACGTGGTGGGACGGCTGTCCCGCGACGGCTACCGCATCGAGGGACGAAAGGTAATGATTCCGGCATGAGTGCCACCCCCCAGGAGAACGGAACCCAGCGGCCCATCCGCCGCGCGCTGATCAGCGTCTACGACAAGACCGGCCTGGAGGAGCTGGCCCGCGGGCTGCACGAGGCCGGCGTCGAGCTGGTCTCGACCGGCTCGACCGCCGGGCGGATCGCGGCGGCGGGCGTGCCCGTCACCAAGGTCGAGGAGCTGACCGGCTTCCCCGAGTGCCTGGACGGCCGGGTCAAGACCCTGCACCCGCGGGTGCACGCCGGCATCCTCGCCGACCTGCGGCTGGAGGACCACCGGCGCCAGCTGGAGGAACTGGACGTGCGGCCCTTCGAGCTGGTCGTCTCCAACCTCTACCCCTTCCGCGAGACGGTCGCCTCGGGCGCGAGCGCCGACGAGTGCGTGGAGCAGATCGACATCGGGGGCCCCTCGATGGTGCGGGCCGCGGCCAAGAACCACCCCTCGGTCGCCATCGTCACCAGCCCCGACCGCTACGGCGACGTGCTCGCCGCGGTGCGCGCCGGCGGCTTCGACCTGGCGGCCCGCAAGCGGCTGGCCGCGGAGGCGTTCCAGCACACGGCCGCGTACGACGTGGCGGTCGCCTCCTGGTTCGCCTCCGACTACGCGCCCGACGGTCCGGAGACCGGTTCCGGCACGCAGGAGGCGCTCCCGTCGTTCACCGGGGCCACCTACACCCGGCAGAGCACCCTGCGCTACGGCGAGAACCCGCACCAGGCCGCCGCCCTCTACTCCGACGGCAGCGGCGCGGGCCTGGCCGGTGCCGAGCAGTTGCACGGCAAGGAGATGTCCTACAACAACTACGTGGACACCGAGGCCGCCCGCCGGGCCGCCTACGACCACGAGGGCGTGTGCGTCGCGATCATCAAGCACGCCAACCCGTGCGGGATCGCGGTGGGCGCGGACGTCGCCGAGGCGCACCGCAAGGCGCACGCGTGCGACCCGCTCTCGGCGTTCGGCGGCGTCATCGCCGTCAACAGCCCGGTGTCGGTGGCGATGGCCGAGCAGGTCGCGGAGATCTTCACCGAGGTGATCGTCGCGCCCGGCTACGAGGACGGCGCCGTGGAGGTGCTGGCCCGCAAGAAGAACATCCGGGTGCTGCGCTGCGCCCAGGCGCCCGCGGCCACCGTCGAGCAGCGGCCGATCGAGGGCGGGCTGCTCGTGCAGACCAAGGACCGCCTCCAGGCCGAGGGCGACGACCCGGCGACCTGGACGCTGGCCGCCGGCGAGGCGCTGTCGGCCGACGAGCTCGCCGACCTCGCCTTCGCCTGGCGGGCCTGCCGGGCGGTGAAGTCGAACGCGATCCTGCTCGCCAAGGACGGCGCGACGGTCGGTGTCGGCATGGGCCAGGTGAACCGGGTGGACTCCGCGAAGCTCGCGGTGGAGCGGGCCGGGGCCGATCGGGCGGCGGGCTCCTTCGCCGCCTCCGACGCCTTCTTCCCCTTCCCCGACGGCTTCGAAGTGCTCGCCGCCGCCGGTGTCCGGGCGGTCGCCCAGCCGGGCGGGTCGATCCGCGACGAGGCCGTGGTCGAGGCCGCGCGCAAGGCGGGCGTGACGATGTACTTCACGGGCACGCGCCACTTCTTCCACTGAGCCGGACGCGCACGGCTGCCGTGGCGCGCAAAGCCGCGCCAGCCAATGCGCGCAAGAGGGGGCGGCCTTCGGGTTCGAAGGCCGCCCCCTTCCTCATGCGGGCGTGTGCGCGGGCGCGGGCTACTGCGGGTCCTTGATCACCACGGTGTGGACGATCTTGTCGGTGAAGGTCTGGTTCTTGTCGTCCCACAGCGGCCACAGGTAGCCGAGGTAGCAGGGGATGCCGTCGATGATGTGCAGCAGGCGGCGGCCGAAGGCGAGGCCGAAGCCGAGGGTGGAGCCGTCGTACTCGCGCAGCAGCCGGATGCCGACGATGCGCTTGCCCGGGGTCTGGCCCGTCTTCCCCTCGCGGTAGCACAGGTAGAGGGCCACGATCAGGCTGAGCAGGGCGCCGATGAGGATCATCGCGACGACGCCGCCGCCCGCCTTCGGGGTCGGGCACGCGTCGTGCGGGATGCCGACCCGGTCGCAGTCGTCCCAGCGGTCGGCGAGCTTCACCGAGTAGCGCGTGTAGCCGGCGATGATCAGGCCGCTCGGCACCAGGAAGAACATCAGGCCGTCCAGGAGCGTGGCGCCCACGCGCGCGCCCCAGGACGCCAGCGGCGGCATGCCCGGCAGCGGACCGGCCTGGCCGTAGCCGCCGGGGTAGCCGGCCTGCTGCGGGAAGGGCGGGTAGCCGGCGGGTTGCCCGTAGCCCGGCTGCGGCTGCCCGTACGGGCCCGGCTGCGGGTACGCGGGCGGCTGCTGGGGGTAGCCGTAGGGCTGCTGCGGCTGGCCGTAGGGCGACGGCGGGCCGTCGTAGGGGCCGGGAGGCTGGCTCACGTGCTGATCCTTCTGGGCGGGGACGGGGCGGTCGGCGGACGCGTCAGGTGACGCGGCACATCGTCCGGCGGCGCCGGGCCCGGGCGCAAGGGACAAATGCGCCCGGACACGCGCGGGTTGGCCGCACGGGCAGGTCCGCGCCGTGCGGGCGCGGCCCAGGAGGCGCCCGGGACCGCTCCCCGGCCGGTCCGGCTGCGGCCCGGGAACGGTCGGCGGCCCTTTCCGGCCGGCCCACCGCCGCACCGGACCGGTCCCCGGACGGATTGGTCGCGGGCGGGCCCGATCCGCGATTATGGGGGGCATGACCGCCCAGATTCTCGATGGCAAGGCCACCTCCGCAGCGATCAAGTCCGAGCTGACCGCGCGCGTCCAGGCCCTCAAGGCCCGCGGGGTCCATCCCGGCCTCGGCACGCTGCTGGTCGGCGACGACCCGGGCAGCAAGTGGTACGTCGCGGGCAAGCACCGCGACTGCGCGGAGGTGGGCATCGGCTCCATCCAGCGCGAACTGCCGGACACCGCCTCCCAGGAGGAGATCGAGGCGGTCGTCCGCGAGCTGAACGAGGACCCCGCCTGCACCGGATACATCGTTCAGCTGCCGCTGCCCAAGGGCATCGACACCAACCGCGTGCTGGAGCTGATGGACCCGGCCAAGGACGCGGACGGCCTGCACCCGACCAACCTGGGCCGCCTGGTGCTCGGCGTCACCGCCCCGCTGCCCTGCACGCCCAACGGCATCGTGGAACTGCTGCGGCGGCACGGCGTGGCGATCAACGGGGCGCACGTGGTCGTCGTCGGCCGCGGCATCACCGTCGGGCGGTCCATCGGGCTGCTGCTCACCCGCAAGTCCGAGAACGCCACGGTCACCCTCTGCCACACCGGCACCCGCGACCTGTCGGCCCAGCTGCGGCAGGCCGACATCGTCGTCGCCGCGGCCGGCGTGCCGCACATCGTCAAGCCCGAGGACGTCAAGCCGGGCGCGGCCGTCCTCGACGTCGGCGTCAGCCGCGACGAGCACGGCAAGATCGTCGGCGATGTGCACCCCGGCGTCGCCGAGGTCGCCGCCTGGCTGTCCCCGAACCCGGGCGGCGTCGGCCCGATGACCCGCGCGCTGCTGCTGCAGAACGTCGTGGAGGCGGCCGAGCGCGCCGCGGGCCATGTCGGCTGAGGCCGCGGGGGAGTTCCCCGCCGCCGCGCCCCTTCCCGCCGCGGAGGGCACCGCGCACACGGCCGCCCGCGAGCCCGGGGGGCGGCCCCCGGAGATCACCCGCGGCACCGCGCGGCCCGAGGGCGGGGGCCGCGCGGCCGGCGGCGCCGCCCCGGCTCCGGCCCGTCAGTGGCCGATCCTGCTGGTCCTGGCGGGTGCCCTGATCGGGCTCGTCGTCACCGCGACCGGGCAGTTCCGGGCGGGCACGATCATCGTCGGCGCGTCCCTGCTGGTCGGCGCGGGGCTCCGCTGGGCGCTCACCGCGGTGGGCATGCTGGCGGTGCGCAGCCGCTTCACCGACGTGATCACCTACGGCATCCTCGGCGCCGCCATCCTGCTCCTCGCGCTCATGGCGCAGCCCGATCCGGTCATCCGCATCCCCTTCCTCGAGGACATCATCCACTTCTCCGTTCGCTAGGCGCGTTCTCCTTCCGCTGGGGGACTCCTCTCGCTGGGCGCTTGCTGTTCGACGGGCGCTCTCCATCCCACGGGGTGCTCGCTGTTCGCCGGGCGGTGTTCACCCGGGCGGCGCGTTCACCCGGGCGGTGTTCACCCGGGCAGTGCTCACCCGGGCGGCGTTCGCCGGGCGAGGTGCGCCGGGCCGTGTTCGGGGCGTTCGTGGGCTGCCCGCCGCACCCGTGGGCTGCCCGCTGCACCCGATGCGGGGCCGCTTCGGCCTTTCCGGTGCGGGCACCCCGCAGGGGGTTTCCGGGTTCCCGGCCTTCCGGCTGGGCGACCCGCGCGGGCTGCGCGCGTCCAGCCGTGCCGGGGCGCCCCGGCGCCCGGTGGGACCAATGGGCCCGGTGGGCGGTGGGGGCCAAGGGCCGGATGGGGTAGCGGAGTTGGGGCAGGTCGGCCCGTATCCGTAAAAGCTCCTCCTTACGCGGGTGTGTCGTTCTAGCGTGGCTCGCATGGCTCGGTGGGAACCGCTGGCGGAGCGCGTACCGGTCGACGCGCGGCGGCTGGCGACGCAGTTGCGGCGGATGAAGGACCGCAGTGGGCTGACGGTGCCCGCGCTGGCGGCGCGGACCGCGCAGCCCGCCGAGGTGTGGGAACGGGCGCTCGCTGGGCGGCAGTTGCCCCCGCTAGACGCCGTGGAGGTACTTGCCCAGGCGAGCGGCGCGGACTACGAGCGGATCGCCGCCCTGTGGCGGCTGGCGCAGAAGTCCGCCGAGGCCACCGGTGACCGCGGCCGAGGGCGGCCCGTGCCCGACCCGGACCCCCTCGACCCGCTCGGACCCGACGAGGGGCTGCCGCACCGGAGCAGGCGCGTGCTGGCCCTGGCGCTCGTCGGGCTCCTGGCGGCCGGAGCGCTGGTCGCGGTGCTGGTGACCGCCGGCTCGGGCGCGGACAGAAACCCGGCGGGCAGCGCCGTGCCCACCGACACCGGCTCGCCGGGCAGCGCCACGCACTCCCCGGGCGGAGCGGGCCCCGGAACCGGCAGCCCCGGCCAGGACCCCCCGGGTGCCCCCTCCACGTACGCGCCCCGAACGGACGGCGCCGAACTGCCCCTCAGCCGCACCACCACCACGGCCTCGCCCACCGGCTCCACCCCGCCCGGCAGCCCCTCCGGCGGCGGCAGCTCCGCACCACCCCCGGCCACCGGCACCGGCGCGGGCACCGGCTCAGCACCGCCCACGGCCCCACCGTCCGCACACTCGACCTCGAACCCCTCGTCCACGGCTCCCACACCCACTCCCACCTCGTCCGGAATCTGCATCGGTGTCATCGTGCTCGGCATTTGCATCCGCTGAACGCAATCCACAGGCACACCACTCGAACGTGTGATCGATGCGATGAACGGCCCGGCGACGCGCGCCCGACCGTCCCCGGGTGCCCGCGTCACCGCCGCGGACGGCGCGCGATAGCCTGGCGGGTGGCTCTCTTGACGCCGAGAGATCCACGTTCAGGGCCGCTCGGGCCACTGCCGGGGCGACCGCCGACGCAGCAGTTCCGCAGCAGAAGAGGCCAGGAGAAGGCAATGACTCGCACTCCCGTCAACGTCACCGTCACCGGAGCGGCCGGCCAGATCGGCTATGCCCTGCTCTTCCGTATCGCCTCGGGCCATCTGCTCGGCGCGGACGTACCGGTCAAGCTGCGCCTGCTGGAGATCACCCCGGCACTGAAGGCCGCCGAGGGCACCGCCATGGAACTGGACGACGCGGCCTTCCCGCTGCTGCGCGGCATCGACATCACCGACGACGCCAACACCGCCTTCGACGGCGCCAACGTGGCGCTGCTGGTCGGCGCCCGCCCCCGCACCAAGGGCATGGAGCGCGGCGACCTCCTGGAGGCCAACGGCGGCATCTTCAAGCCGCAGGGCAAGGCCATCAACGACCACGCGGCCGACGACATCAAGGTGCTCGTGGTCGGCAACCCGGCGAACACCAACGCGCTGATCGCCCGCGCCGCCGCCCCGGACGTCCCCGCGGACCGCTTCACCGCGATGACCCGCCTCGACCACAACCGCGCCATCGCCCAGCTGGCGAAGAAGACCGGCGCGCAGGTCTCCGACATCCGCCGCGTCACCATCTGGGGCAACCACTCCGCCACCCAGTACCCGGACATCTTCCACGCGGAGATCGCGGGCAAGAACGCCGCCGAGGTCGTGGCCGACGAGCAGTGGCTCGCCGACACCTTCATCCCCACCGTCGCCAAGCGCGGCGCCGCCATCATCGAGGCCCGCGGCGCCTCCTCGGCGGCCTCCGCCGCCTCGGCCGCCCTGGACCACGTGCACACCTGGGTGAACGGCACGGCGGACGGCGACTGGACCTCCATGGGCATCGTCTCCGACGGCTCCTACGGCGTTCCCGAGGGCCTGGTCTCCTCCTTCCCGGTCACCACCAAGGACGGCTCCTTCGAGATCGTCCAGGGCCTGGAGATCAACGAGTTCTCCCGGCCCCGCATCGACGCCTCGGTGAAGGAGCTGGAGGAGGAGCGCGAGGCCGTGCGCGCCCTCGGCCTCGTCTGAGCCGGCCGCACACCCGCCGGTAAGGGGCGCCGTCCGAGGGCGGCGCCCCTTACGCGTCTGCCACCGGCCCGACGGCCTCCGCGAGCAGGTCGCACAGCAGCTCCAGCGCCCCGCCGAAGGCGTGGTCCGGCGGGGCGCCGTAGCCGACGAGAAGGGCGGGCCCTGCGTCCGGAAGCGTGCCCATGGCGGCGAGGTCGGGCAGCGCGAGGCCGCGGCTGCGGGCGCGCGCGACCAGGGCCTCCGCCGGACCCGCGCTCTCGGGCAGGCGCAGCACGGCGTGCAGCCCGGCGGCGATCCCCGACACCCGCACCCCAGGCGCCCGTTCGGCCAGCGCGGCCACCAGGCGGTCCCGCCGGGCCCGGTAGCGCAGCCGCATCCGCCGCACATGGCGGTCATGAGCGCCGGAGGAGAGGAACTCCGCGAGGGTGAGCTGGTCGAGCACCGGCGAGTTGAAGTCGGCCAGGCGCTTCTCGCGCAGTACGGCGTCCAGCAGGTGCTCCGGCACGGCGATCCACGCCAGCCGCAGCCCGGGCGCGAGGCTCTTGCTCGCCGTGCCCGCGTACACCACGTGCTCGGGCGCGAGCCCTTGGAGCGCGCCCACCGGCTGCCGGTCGTAGCGGAACTCGCCGTCGTAGTCGTCCTCGATCACCAGGCCGCCGGTCTCACGCGCCCAGGCGACGACCGCGGTGCGGCGCTCGGGGGACAGCAGGGCGCCGGTGGGGAACTGGTGGGCGGGGGTCAGCAGCGCCGCGTGGGTGCGCGCGTCCAGGGCGGCCACTTGGGCGCCGTCCTCGTCGAGCCGCAGGGGCGCGGTGTGCAGGCCGGACGCCCGCAGGACGGCGCGGATGTCGGGCAGGCCCAGCTCCTCGACCGCGATCCGGCGCGCGCCCCTGGCGTGGAGGGCCCGGCCCAGCAGGCCCACGGCCTGCACGAACCCCGTGCACACCACGATCCGTTCGGCGTCCGCGCGCACCCCGCGCACCCGCGCCAGGTACTCGGCGAGGGCACTGCGCAGCTCCGGGCGTCCGCGCGGGTCGGTGTAGCCGAACGCCTCGCTGGGGGCGGCTGTCAGCGCCCTGCGCGCGGCGGCCGCCCAGGCGCTGCGGGGGAAGGCCGAGAGGTCCGGGGAGCCGGGCGTCAGCGAGTAAGGAGGCTCGGGTGCCCGGCCGCCATGGTGGCGAGGCACTTCCCCGCGCCCTGGCGGCGGAGCACTCGGCCGCGGTGCCACGCTCGTGCCCGAGCCCTGACGGGCGGTCAGCCACCCCTCGGCGACGAGCTGGGCGTAGGCGTCGGCGACGGTGTTGCGGGCCAGCCCCAGGTCACGGGCGAGCGCGCGGCTGGAGGGCAGCCGTCCGCCCGGCGCCAGCCGCCCCTCCCGTACCGCCTCGCGCAGCGCCGCCTCCAGCCCGGCCCGCGCGCCCGCGCCGCGGCGGCGCTCGGCGGCGAGGTCGATCAGCAGGTCGTAGCCTGTGCCGCGGGGGCCGCCGGCCCGGCCGTCGGCTGCGGAAGTGGCCCGGTCATCCATGGTCCAAGTGGACCATGGGACGGGGCCACCGGGCACCTACGGTGGCGGTATGACGATCAACGACACCGCCGCCCCCGCCGACCCGCAGACCGTGCCCGCCCCGGCCCGGCGCATCGACCTGAACGACCGCGCCTCCGATGTGTACAAGGCGATGTTCGCCCTGGACAAGGCCGCCTCGGCGGGACTCGACCCGGTGGTGCGCGAGCTGGTGCGGGTGCGGGTCTCGCAGCTCAACGGCTGCGCCTACTGCACCGACCAGCACAGCGCCGAGGGCCTCAAGGTGGGCGTCGGACAGCGGAAGCTGCTCGCGCTGACCGTCTGGCGCGAGACGCCCTTCTTCACCGCCCGCGAGCGGGCTGCCCTGGCACTCGCGGAGGCCGTCACCCGGCTCGACCCGCACGGCGTGCCGGACGAGGTCTACGACGCGGCCGCGGCGCTGTTCGACGCCGACGAGCTGCCCCGGCTGATCGCGATGTGCGTGACGATGAACGCCTGGACGCGGATCGGTGTGACCTGCCGGATGTCGCCCGCGCCCGAGGCATGATCCGGCGGCGGGGTCGGCGGTAAGGCCCGCCTCCCTGGAGGCGGGCCCTTACAGGCGCGAAGGGGCGCGGTGGCCGTGCTGCTGGGGGAGCGAGGGCAGTTCCCCGGCGCCGAAGGGGAAGATCCGCAGCGGCCGCCACACCCCGTCGGCGCCCTGCTCGTAGAGGGCGAAGCCCGACGCGGTCCACTGGGCGCCGAAGCCCGCCAGCTCGCTCTGCGCCCGGTCCATGGCGGCCTCGGCGATGCCGTGCGCCACCGTGACGTGCGGGTGGTACGGAAACTGCAACTCGCGCGCCAGCGGCCCGGAGCGCACCAGCTCCTGCAGGGCGGCGCACTCGGGCCCGCCTTCCGCCACCCGCACGTACACCACCGGGGAGACCGGGCGGAAGGTGTCGGTGCCCTCCAGGCGCATCGTGAACGGGCGGCCGTGGGCGGCCACCTGCGCCAGGTGCCTGCCGATGACGGGGAGTTCGGCGCGGGCGACCCCGGTGGGCGGAAGCAGCGTCACATGGGTGGGGATGGCACAGGCCGCGGGGTCGCCGAAGCCGGCCCGCAGGTCCTGGAGCAGCCGTCCGTAGGGCTCCGGGACCGCGATGGACACGCCGATGGTGGTGCTCCCCACTTGCGTTCACCCCTTCCCCGGGCCGACTCGCGGTCGTGCTCGTCCTCAGTGTCGCGCGCATGCGTACGAATCGGACGGCGCCCGGCAGCGACGTCGGTCACAGCCCGCTCACACCGGCCGCACTGCCGCGGCCGGCTCCCGCTTCCCTTCCTCCCCCGCGCCCCTCCTCGCCGTCGCCCGTCCGCCCCGCCCGGCTGGTGCCGGACTTGTGCCCGGCTCCGGCCCGGCTAGTGCTTGGCCGGCACGAAGCCGATCCGGTCGTACGCCGCCGCCAGCGTCTCCGCGGCCACCGAACGCGCCTTCTCGGCCCCCTTGGCGAGGACGGAGTCCAGCGTCTCCGGGTCGTCCAGGTACGCCTGGGTGCGCTCCCGGAAGGGCGTGACCCAGGCCACGAAGATGTCGGCGAGGTCGGTCTTCAGCGCACCGTAGCCCTTGCCGGTGTAGCGCTCCTCGAGTTCGGGGATTCCGGTGCCGGTGAGGGCGGAGTGGATGGTGAGCAGGTTGCTGACGCCGGGCTTGTTCTCCTCGTCGAACCGGATCACCGTGTCGGTGTCGGTGACGGCGCTGCGGAACTTCTTGGCCGACGCCTTCGGGTCGTCCAGCAGGTTGACCAGGCCCTTCGGGGAGGGCGCGGACTTGCTCATCTTGGCCGTGGGGTCCTGCAGGTCGTAGATCTTGGCGACCTCGCGGACGATGTGCGGGGCCGGCACGGTGAAGGTCGGCCCGAACTGCGTGTTGAACCGCTCGGCCAGGTCGCGGGTCAGCTCGATGTGCTGGCGCTGGTCCTCGCCGACCGGCACGGCGTCCGCCTGGTAGAGCAGGATGTCGGCGACCTGGAGGATCGGGTACGTGAACAGGCCGACGGTGGTGCGGTCGGCACCCTGGCGGGCGGACTTGTCCTTGAACTGCGTCATCCGCGACGCCTCGCCGAAGCCCGTCAGGCAGTTCATCACCCAGGCGAGCTGGGCGTGCTCGGGGACGTGGCTCTGGATGAACAGCGTGCAGCGCTCCGGGTCCAGGCCCGCGGCCAGCAGCTGTGCGGCGGCCAGCCGGGTGTTCGCGCGCAGCGTCGCCGGGTCCTGCGGCACGGTGATCGCGTGCAGGTCCACCACCATGTAGTACGCGTCGTGGGTCTCCTGGAGGTCCACGTACTGGCGGATGGCGCCCAGGTAGTTGCCCAGGTGGAAGGAGCCGGCGGTGGGCTGGATGCCGGACAGGGCGCGGGGTCGCTGGTTGGCCATACCCGCATTCTCTCAGGTCGGGACCCTCCGCCCACACCCCTGTGGATGAACGCGCCCTACCTGTGGACAACCTCCTGGAGCCTGTGGACGGCGCCGTCCGCCGCGACGCGCCCGGCGTACGCGGCGGGGTTTCGCGCGCGGGCGGGGGAGCGACGATAGGAAGGGGGCACCACCCCGGCCCCCACCTTCCAGGCCGACGCCTGGCTCCCGACGTACGGCGAACGGAGACGGATATGACGACGACCACCCCAGGCGCGGGCAGCCCCGGGACCGGCGGCGCCACGGCGCGCGAGATCGCGGGCGCCGAGGCGTACAGCGCGCACAACTACCACCCGCTGCCCGTGGTGATCGCCTCCGCGGAGGGCGCCTGGGTGACCGACGTCGAGGGCCGCAGGTACGTCGACATGCTCGCGGGCTACTCGGCGCTCAACTTCGGCCACGGCAACCCGCGGCTGATCGCCGCGGCCAAGGCGCAGCTGGAGCGGGTGACGCTCACCTCGCGGGCCTTCCACCACGACCGGTTCGCCGACTTCTGCCGCGCGCTCGCCGAGCTGTGCGGCAAGGACGCGGTGCTGCCGATGAACACCGGCGCGGAAGCGGTGGAGACCGCGGTGAAGACCGCCCGCAAGTGGGGCTACCAGGTCAAGGGCGTCTCGGACGGCAAGGCGCGGATCGTGGTCGCCGCCGGCAACTTCCACGGCCGCACCACCACGGTGATCAGCTTCTCCACCGACCCCGAGGCGCGGGCCGGCTTCGGCCCCTACACGCCCGGGTTCGACATCGTGCCCTACGGCGACCTGGCCGCCATGGAGGCGGTGATCGGCGACGACACCGTGGCCGTCCTCATCGAGCCGATCCAGGGCGAGGCGGGGGTCCTGGTGCCGCCGCCCGGGTACCTGGCCGGGGTGCGGCGCCTGACCGCCGAGCGCGGTGTGCTCTTCATCGCCGACGAGATCCAGTCCGGCCTGGGCCGTACCGGGCGCACGTTCGCCTGCGACCACGAGGATGTCGTGCCCGATGTCTACGTGCTCGGCAAGGCGCTCGGCGGCGGTGTCGTCCCCGTCTCCGCGGTGGTCGCCTCCCGCGACGTGCTCGGCGTCTTCCGGCCCGGTGAGCACGGGTCCACCTTCGGCGGGAATCCACTGGCCTGCGCGGTCGGACTCGAAGTCGTCGCCATGCTGCGCACCGGGGAGTACCAGCGGCGGGCCGCGGAGCTCGGCGAGCACCTGCACGGGGGGCTGGCCGCCATGGCCGCGGAGGGGCTGCTCACCGCGGTGCGCGGGCGGGGACTCTGGGCCGGGATCGACGTCGATCCCGAGCGGTTCACCGGGCGGGCGCTCACTGAGGCGCTGCTGGCGCGCGGGGTGCTCGCCAAGGACACCCACGGCTCCACGATCCGGCTCGCCCCGCCGCTCACGATCAGCAAGGAGGATCTCGACTGGTCACTCGAGCGGCTCCGCGAGGCGCTGCGCTGAGCTGAGCTCAAGGGGCTCGGGTCCGCGCCGTTGGGCTCCTGCTTCGTGCCCGGCCGCAGGCCGGTGGGTGCCTTGCCGCGCCGTTCCCCGCGCCCCCCAGAACAGCAACCCGCCGCACGGGTTCTGCGCGTTCCCGGTCGCAGGTCGGTCGGTGGTTGCTCGCGCCGTTCCCCGCACCCCTCGGGGACCCGTCTGCCCCGACCGCGCCATTCCCGGCGCCAGACCGGTGGTCTGCTTGCCGCGCCGTTCCCCGTGCCCCTCGAACCCCCCGGGGTGACCCTGTCAGCGGGGGGTGGTGAGGAGGCGGAAGAGGGGGCGGGGGAGGTGGCGGAGGGCGGACATCACGGGGCGGAGGGCGGTGGGGGTCCAGACGGTTTCGGCGCGGCGGCGCAGGCCGGACTCGATGGCCGCGGCCACCGCCTCCGGGGTGGTGGACAGGGGCGCCTCGGGGCGGCCGGCCGTCATGCGGGTGCGCACGAAGCCGGGCCGCACGGCCATGACGTGCACGCCGCAGGGGTGCAGCGCGTCCCCGAGCCCCTGGGTGAAGGCGTCGAGTCCGGCCTTGCTGCTGCCGTAGATGAAGTTCTCCCGGCGGGCCCGCTCCCCGGCGACGGAGGTGAGCACGACGAGCGAGCCGTGCCCTTGGCGCTGGAGGGCGGCCCCGCACACCAGGGCGGCGGAGACGGCGCCGGTGTAGTTGGTCTGGGCGACCCGCACCGCCGCCATGGGGTCCTGCTCGTCGTGCGCCTGGTCGCCCAGGACGCCGAAGGCGAGCAGCACGGCGTCGATGTCGCCCTCGGCGAAGACCTTGCCGAGCACCTCCTCGTGGGAGGCGGGATCCAGGGCGTCGAAGACGACCGTGTCCACCTCGGCACCCAGGCCGCGCAGCCGCTCGGCGGCCGCGTCCAGGGCGGGGGAGGGGCGGCCGGCCAGGTACACGCGCCGGGTCCGCCGGGCGACCAGGCGGCGCGCGGTGGCCAGGGCGATCTCGGAGCTGCCGCCGAGCACCAGCAGGGACTGCGGCGCCCCGAACGCGTCCTTCATGAGCGAACTCCCTACGTCACAGGGGCGAGGGGCGCGGGCCTCACAGTGCCAGCCGCCGCGCCAGGTCGGAGGTGATGGCGCCCCGCGGGTCCAGGCGGGCGCGCAGCGAGCGGAAGTCGTCGAGCCGCGGGTACATGGCTGCGAGCACGTCGGGGCGCAGCCGGGAGTCCTTGGCGAGGTAGACCCGGCCGCCGGCGGCGGCGACCTGCTGGTCCAGCTCGTCCAGCAGCGGCGCCAGGCCCGGCAGCCCGGCGGGGATGTCCAGGGCGAGGGTCCAGCCGGGCATCGGAAAGGACAGCCAGCCGGGGTCGCCGTCGCCGAAGCGCTTGAGGACGGCGAGGAAGGACGGGCAGCCGTGGGCGGCCAGGCGCTCCACCACGGCCCGCAGGGTCTCCTCCTGGCCGTGCCCGACGACGAACTGGTACTGCACGAAGCCGGCCCGGCCGTAGATCCGGTTCCACTCGGGCAGGCCGTCCAGCGGGTGGAAGAAGGCGGCGAGGCGCTGCAGCTGCCCCCGGCGCTCGCGGGGCGCGGTGCGGTACCACAGCTCGTTGAACAGGCCGACCGTGGTGCGGCCGAGCAGCCCGTCGGGCAGCAGGCGGGGGGCGGCGGGCAGCCGGCGGGGGCGGAAGGCGAGCGGGTCGCGCCGGGCGCGCGGCGGCAGCGCTTCCAGGGGCGCGTGGTCGCCGCGGGTGAGTACCGCGCGGCCGGTGCGGGCGCCGCGCGCGAGCAGGTCGATCCAGGCGACCGAGTAGCGGTACCGGTGGTCGGTCGCGGTCATCCTGGCCATCAGGTCGTCCAGGTCGGCGGCCCGCTCGGTGTCCACGGTCATCAACGTGGTCCCCACGGACTGCAGCTGGATGGTCGCGGCCAGGACGACGCCGGTCAGCCCCATGCCGCCGGCCGTCGCCCAGAACAGCTCCGGGTCGTCCTGCGGGGTGACCACGCGGGTCTCCCCGTCGCCGGTGAGCAGTTCCAGGGCGCGGACATGGCGGCTGAAGGACCCGGACACATGGTGGTTCTTGCCGTGGATGTCGGCGCCGATGGCGCCGCCGACGGTGACGTACCGCGTGCCGGGGGTGACGGGCACGAACCAGCCCAGCGGCAGCAGCACCTCCATCAGGCGGTGCAGCGAGACACCCGCGTCGCAGGTGATGACGCCGCCCACGGCGTCGATCTCGTGGATGCGGTCCAGGGCGGTCATGTCCAGGACCGCGCCGCCCGCGTTCTGGGCGGCGTCCCCGTAGGCGCGGCCCAGCCCGCGGGCGATGGTGCCGCGCGCGTCTGCGGCCCGTACCGCCGCCACGGCCTCCTCGTACGTTCCCGGGCGCAGCAGCCGGGCGACGGTCGGGGCGGTGCGACCCCAGCCGGTGACGGGCGCGGTGGCCGGCGCGAGCGGTACGGGCATGTCCGGACCGTATCGCCGGAAGGTCGGTGAAATGCCCTTTTTGGTGAGAAAACTGAGCGACTGCCGGTTTTCTCACCGGAACGGGCGAGCGGAAGGCGTGAGGCGGGCGGCCGCACGGTAAGCATCCGCAGTCCGATGGCCGAATCGTACGATTTCGGGCGCCGCCCGCCGCCTGTCCGCGGGCGCGCCGCCCGCTCGCCCGGTCCGGCCGGAGAACCCTGTCGTGCGCCCAGCCGGCGCCCGGCGACCGCTGAGCCCGACGACTGCCGAGGAGGTGCGGCCGGTGCGTTCCCCGGATGGCCAGCTGCTCACCGCGCTGCGCGCCTGCGCCGCCGTCCCCTGCGCCGCCCCCGCCGCCAGGGTGCTGTCCCTGGCCGGCGAGCACGGCGCCCTCTGGCTCGCGGTGGGCGCCGCGGGCGCCGCGGCCGACCCCGACCGCCGCACCGCCTGGCTGCGCGCCACCGCCCTGGTGGCGACCGCCCACGTGGCCGCCATGGCGGCCAAGCGCCTGGTACGCAGGCCGCGCCCCCAATTGCCGCCGGGCACCGCGCCCCTGGTGCGCACCGCCGGCCGGCACAGCTTCCCCAGCGCGCACGCCTGCTCCTCCGCCGCGGCCGCGCTCGCCTTCGGCGCCCTGGCCCCCAGGGTGCCGCTGCGGCCGGCGGCGGCGGCGGTGTGCGCCTCGCGCCTGGTGGCCGGCGTCCACTACCCCTCGGACGTCGCCTTCGGCGCCCTGCTGGGCGCGGCCACGGCACGTCTCGGCCGCGCCTGGGCATTGGCGGCCCTCCCCGGCACCCCTGGCGGCGAGGACGGGCCCGGCATCAAGGGAGCCGGCCAAGGCATCGAGGCCCTCGACGCCCTTCACAGCGCCCTCCGCCGCCATGGCGTCCAAGGCGTCCGGACGCTCCAAGGCGCCCTCGCCGGAGGTGAGCCGCGATGACCGAGCCCGCCGCCGTCATCGAGCAGGCCGCCTCCGCGGCCCCGGTCACCGCCGGCTCCGGATGGTCGGTCGCCGCCGGGCTGGTGCGCACCGCCCGGCCGCGCCAATGGGTGAAGAACGGGCTCGTGCTGGCCGCGCCCTTCGCCGCCGCCCGCCCCCTGGACGCCTATGAGGCGATACGCCTCGCGGCCGTGCTGGTGCTCTTCACCGCCTGCTCGGCCGCCGTCTACCTGATCAACGACGCCCGGGACGCCGAGGCCGACCGGGCCCACCCGGTCAAGCGGCACCGCCCGGTCGCCAGCGGCCAGGTGCCCGTGGCCGCCGCCTATGCGGCCGGCCTGGTGCTCGCCCTCGCCGCGCCCGCAACCGCCGCGCTTGCCTGCAACGGCGACACCGCCGCCCTGCTCGCCGCCTATGTGGCCATGCAGCTGGCCTACTGCATACGGCTGAAGCACATGCTCGTGGTCGACCTGGTGATCGTCACCACCGGCTTCCTGATGCGCGCCATGGCGGGCGGGCTCGCCCTGGACATCACCCTCTCGCGCTGGTTCCTGATCACCTCCGGCTTCGGCGCGCTGTTCATGGTGGCCGCCAAGCGCTACTCGGAACTGGTCCTGATGAGCGGTCAGGACGGCGAGCTGGGCGCCTCGCGGGCGCTGCTCGGCTCCTACACGGTGGGCTACCTGCGCTTCGTGTGGCAGCTCGCCGCAGGCGTGGCGATCCTCGGCTACTGCCTGTGGGCCCTGGAGAGCGGCAGCTCCGCGCACGGCCTGCTGCCCTGGCGCCAGCTGTCCATGGTGCCCTTCACGCTCTCGATACTCCGCTACGCCGTCTTCGCCGACGCGGGCACCGCGGGCGAGCCAGAGGACGTGGTGCTGCGCGACCGGCCGCTGCTGGTGATCGCCCTGGCCTGGGGACTGCTGTACGTGCTCGCCGTGGCCGACTCGTGAGGCGTGCCGGGGCAGCCACCGCCTCGGGGGCACGGCGCCCGCGCGGCCTGCACCGCGAGCTGGCCGGCTTCGCGCTCGCCGGAGGCGCCGCCTATGCGGCGGACCTGGCCGCCTTCCTGTGGCTGCGCGACAGCGCGGGCCTCGGGCCGCTGACCGCCAAGGCCGTCTCCTTTGCCGCGGGGTGCGCCGTGGCCTACGCCGGCAACGCGCTGGGCACCTACCGCGACCGCGCCCCCGGCGGCCGCCGGGCCCGCCGCTACGGGGCCTTCGTCGCCGTCAACCTCGCCGGGGCCCTGGTACAGCTGGCCTGCCTGGCGTTCTCGCACTACGTCCTGGGCCGCACCGCGCCGCGCGACGACGTCGTCTCCGGGCTCGGTGTCGGCATGGCGCTGGCCACCGCGCTGCGCTTCTGGGGCACCCGCACCCTGGTGTTCCGCCGCCAGGACGCAGCGGGCGGTGACACGCAGGCAGGGCCCCGACACGCTGCGGGTGTGCGGGCCGCAAGCGAGGGTAACCGCGCGACATGGACTGGTTGACCCGGCTGCCGTGGATCGGGCCGCGCGTGGCACGGCTGATGCGCACCCACGCCTGGCGGGCCTTCGACCACCTCCAGGAGGTGCACTGGACCCGGCTGGCCGCCGCCATGACGTTCACCAGCTTCCTGTCGCTCTTCCCGCTGCTCGCCGTGGTGGCCGCGGTCGGCGCGGCCACCTTGTCGCAGAGCCAGCTCGACCGGCTGGAGCGGAAGATCGCCGACCAGATCCCCGGTATCGCCGGCCAGATCGACATCGCCGGGCTGGTGCGCAACGCGGGCACGGTCGGCCTGATCAGCGCCCTGTTGCTGGTCCTGACCGGCGTCAGCTGGGTCGGCTCGCTGCGCGACTGCCTGCGCGCGGTGTGGCGCAAGGACAACGAGGAGCGCAACCCGATCGTCGGCAAGCTGCTGGACGCCGGCATCCTGCTCGGCCTCGGCGTGGCCGTCCTGGTCTCGCTGGGCGCCTCCGGGTTCGCCACCGCCGCCGTCACCTGGACCGCCGACCGCGCCGGGATCGACCAGCACAGCCCCGGACGGGCGCTGCTCACCTTCGTCGGCTACCTGCTCGCGGTCCTCGCCGACTTCCTCATCCTGCTCTACCTGCTCACCCTGCTGCCGGGCGTGGACCCGCCGCGCCGCGCCGTGCTGACCGCCGCCCTGATCGGCGCCGTGGGCTTCGAGGTGCTCAAGGTCGCCCTCAGCGGCTACCTGCGGCAGGTCGCGGGCAAGAACATCTACGGCGCCTTCGGCACCCCCATCGCCCTGCTGCTGTGGTTCAACTTCATGGCCAAGCTGCTGCTGTACTGCGCCGCCTGGACGGCGACGCAGCACGGCCCGGCCGGTGTCAGCGGCGTCGGTGCGAGCGCAGCCCCCGCCGCTGACGGGGCACCCGGGACGGGCCCGCAGAGCGGCTCGCACCGCTGGCACCCACCGCGGACGGGAGCGGGCGACGGCGCCGTACGACGATGACCACCACGGCCAGCACCACCAGGGTCGCGGCGGTCAGGCCCACGGCCGCCCACACCCCGCGCGAGGAGGAGGACGCCGTGGTCTCGGCCGCCGCCGAGACCTTCGCGCCCTTGGCGGAGGCGCTGGGCGCCGGGGTGGCGGCGGTGCTCGGGTGCACCTTGCTCAGCGGCGGCACCAAGGTGCCCACCGGCTGCACCGTGGGCGCCGCCTTGAAGCCCCAGTCCAGCAGCGAGGACGCCTCGCGGTAGACGCGGTTGTGGCCCGGCGAGGGGTGCATCACCGTCACCAGCAGGGTGCGGCCGTTCCGCTGGGCGACACCGGTGTAGGTGGCGCCCGCGTCCGTGGTGTCGCCGTTCTTCACACCGGCGATGCCCGGGTAGGGCTTGAGGTCGTAGTCCCCGGCGAGCAGGCGGTCGGTGTTCTGGATCTGGAAGTGCTCGCGGACCGGCTTGCCGTTCTTCGCCTTCTTGTAGTCGCCGGGGAACTCCGCGGTGACCGTGGAGCAGTAGGCGCGGAAGTCGGCGTTCTGCAGGCCCTGGCGGGCGAAGAGGGTCAGGTCGTAGGCGCTGCTGGCCTGGCCGGGCATGTCGTAGCCGTCGGGCGAGACCACGTGGGTGTCGTCGGCCTGCAGTTCGTGCGCCTCGGCGTTCATGTCGGCCACGGTCGCGGCCACCCCGCCGTTCATCGCCGACAGCACGTGCACCGCGTCGTTGCCCGAGCGCAGGAAGACGCCGAGCCACAGGTCGTGCACGGTGTAGGTGAGGTTCTCCTTGATGCCGACCAGGCTGCTGCCCGCGCCCATGCCGGCCAGGTCCGAGGCAGCCACCTTGTGCACCTCGTTCTGGGGGAGCTTGGGCAGCAGCATGTCGGCGAGCAGCATCTTCAGGGTGCTGGCCGGGGCGAGCTTCCAGTGCGCGTTGTGCTCGGCCAGGATCGCGCCGGTCTCCGCGTCGGTGACGATCCAGGAGCGGGCGGTCAGGCCCTTGGGCAGCGCGGGCACCCCCGGGGCGGCGTTCACCTGGGTGCCCGGGAGGCCGAGCCGGTCGCCGCCGACCTTGGACATGGCCGCGGGCGGCACGGGCTGCTTGGGTGTGGCGGGTTTGGCGGGCGCCGCCTGGGCCGTGCCCGCCATCACGGTGCCGCCCAGGAGCACGGCCGCCGCCAAGGAGGCGAGCGCGGCCCGCGCGGCCCTGGGCGCTCTGGAGGCGCGCGGTATTCGCGCCGCCCGGTCGGCCGGCGCCTTCCGGGCCGTCCCGGGAGCCGCCGAGGACCGGGCGGCGCCGGGCACGGGGAGGCGGGTGCGGGCTCGGGTCAGGGCTGAGGACGCGGTCTTGGACACCCGGCGACCGTACCGGGCCGGGTACCGTGCCCGGTACCGGCCCGTGGGACACCAGTGACGTGAGACTGCGCACGCCCCCGGGCGCGGCCATGGGAACGGGCCGCCCATACTGGTACGTATGAAGCTCAGCCGCCGTGTCTCGTGGTTCCTGGTCGCCTTCGGCGCGTGGTCCTGGATGGTGTGGACCACCTTCGTGAAGAACCTCTGGAAGGACGCCAGCGGGCTCGCCTTCCACCACGGCGACCACTCCCACCCGACCGCCTACTTCTGGATCCACCTCACCCTGGCGATCGTCTCCACGATCCTGGGCACCGTCATCGGCGTCCTCGGCATCCGCGGACTGCTCGCCCTTCGCCGCAAGCCCGCGGCGGGCGCAGGAGAGGCGGACGGCGCCGCCGAGGCATCCCCGGCCGAGCGGGACGCGCTGACCCGCTGAGCGGCCGCCAGGGGGCTCAGCGGCGGCCTTTCCCGGCAGGGGCGGGCGGGGCCGGCAGGGGGGTGCGGCCGATGGCGGGCAGGATGAAGTCCTGGATGAGCGACGTGGCGTCGCGGACCAGCGGGCGGAAGGCCCGGTAGCGGCTGACGGCGATCACCCGGGCCACCAGCGGGGTGGAGCGGCGGACGAACTCGCGGGTGCGGGCGGTGTCCTCGGTGCGGTCGAAGACCCAGTACAGGACGACGGCCATCAGATGCAGCCAGAGCAGGTCAGGCAGCAGCTCGGCGAGTTCGGCGTCGAGCTTGGGCGCCAGGTCCGAGCCGCCCAGGACGTCGGCGAACAGGGCCACCGCGGTGGCGCGGGCGGGGTGCGACTCGTTGGAGAACGGGCTCAGCGAGCTGTCGGGGTCGGCCGCGGTGCGGAAGAACTGGGCGGCGAACCCGTGGTACTCGGCGGCGCAGTCCAGCCAGGAGGCCAGCGCGGTCTCCAGGCGCTCGGCGAAGTCGCGCATCCCCTCCATGCGGGCGGTGGCGTCGCGGGCGTGGTCCTGCGTCATCAGGTCGTAGAAGCCCTGTATCAGGAACTCCTTGGACTCGAAGTAGTAGTACGCGTTGCCGACCGAGACGCCCGCCTCCTGGGCGATGGCGCGCATCGTCGTCCTGTCGTACCCGCGCTCCTGGAACAGCCGCATCGCTGTGCCGAGGATCGCCGCCCGGGTCTGCTCGCTCTTGCCCGTCTTCGGGCGGGCCCGGCCGCCGGGCAGTTCCCCGGCGGCCACCGCCGCGGCGGCGTTCCCGGCACCCCCGGCGCCCCCGGTGCCGCCGCCCGGGACGACGGGGCCGGGCGCCGCGCCGCGGTCGTTCGTCTCCTCCACCCGTCGAGCCTATCCGGACCGGCCCCCTCCCAGCCCGCGCACGCGTCCGCACCGGCCGGCGGCCCCCCTCCTGCCGCCGGCCGTTGCGTGCCCGGTGCGCCCGGCCGTCGGAGGCGGTGGCCGAGCCAAAGTTGAACGTGTTCAAAACACTCCGACGCCTAGGAGGCTAGACCTGTTCTTGAACATGCTCAAGTCCTGACACATGCCCAGTTCGCCGATGCGGTAATCGAGTTGGTGCCCGTCGGGGAGTTCTGGGGCGCCCGCCCAGCGTGCGGAAAGGCCGACGAGGTTGTACGTCGTGGTCGGCTGCCGGGCTGCGGCCCGCGCACGCAGAAGGGCCCGGCTCCCACGGGGGGGAGGAGCCGGGCCCGGTCCTGGAGAGGGGTGTTGCGCTCTGCGGTGGAGTCTGCGAGGGCAGCGGGTTCAGTCGGAGGAGAGGGTCAGCTCCAGGTCGATGTCGCCGTCGCCGTCCTCGCCGCCGTCCGGGATCCGGACCGTCGCGGGGAAGGGCGGGTAGCCCTGGGTCAGAAGGGTGTAGCGGCCCGGGTAGAGGTTGTCGAAGGAGTAGGAGCCGTCCGCACCGGTGCTCAGGGTGGCGACCTCGTGGCCGTCGGCGTCCTGCAGGACCACCCGCACGTCCTGCACCGGGCGGCCGTCCGCGCGGCGGACGGTGCCGGCCAGGGTGCCGGTGCCGGTCAGCCGCAGGTCGCAGTCGACCGGGCCGGTGCCCGTCAGCACGCTCGCCGTCTGCGGGTGGTGCCCTGGGGCGTTGGCCACCAGGACGTACGAACCGCCGCGCGGGGCCGGCAGCGCGAAGGTGCCGTCCTGCCCGGCCTGTCCGCGGGCCACCTGCCGCCCGTCGGAGGCGATCAGCGTCAACTCCGAGTGCGGCACCGGCAGTCCGGCCGCCCCTGTCACCCGCCCCCGCACGAGGTGCCCGTCCGCCGAGCCGTCCGCCGCACCCTCCGTGCCCGCGGACCCGCCGACTCCCGCGCGGGCGGCGCCGATCGCCCCACCCGCACCGGGCCCGCCCGCCGCCAGGGAGCCCATGCCGGAAGCGGCGCCGCGCGCGTCGGCTCCCGCCACCGCAACAGCCCCTGCGAAGGCCCCGGCAGCAGCCTCCGTGTCGTCCTCCTCCGCCGGCTCCACCGCCAGGTGCGGCAGGCGGCGGTCGAGCCAGCGCGGCAGCCACCAGTTGGCCGGGCCGAACAGGTGCATCAGCGAGGGCACCAGCACCGTGCGCAGGATGAACGCGTCCAGCGCCACCGCCCCGGCCAGTCCGACGCCGAACATCGCCAGCACCCGCTGGCCGCTGAGCACGAAGGCGGCGAAGACGCAGATCATGATGACCGCCGCCGAGTTGATGACGCGGCTGGTCTCGGCCAGGCCCACTCGCACCGCGCGGGCGTTGTCACGGGTGTGCACCCACTCCTCGTGCATCCGCGAGACCAGGAACACCTGGTAGTCCATCGACAGGCCGAACAGCAGCGAGAGCATGATCACCGGCAGGAAGGCGTCCACCGGCCCGGCCCGTCCGGCGATCGCCCCGCCCCAGCCCCACTGGAACACCGCGACCAGCACGCCGAAGGAGGCCGCGGCCGCCACCAGGTTCATCACGGCCGCGGTCAGCGGCACCACCAGGGAGCGGAAGGCGAAGAGCAGCAGTACGAAGCCGAGCGCGATGATCACGCCGATGAACAGCGGCAGTTTGCCGAACAGGACCGTGGAGAAGTCCTTGAAGATCGCCGTCTGCCCGCCGACGTAGGCGCGCATGGTGCTGCCCCGCTCGGCCGCGGGCACCACGTCATCGCGCAGGTGGTCGATCAGGTCGGAGGTGGCCTTGTCCTGCGGGGAGGTGGTCGGCACCGCCTGCACCAGCGCGACCCCGGTGCCCGGCTTCACCGGCGCCGCGGCGGCGTAGGCGATGCCCGGGGTGGAGCGCAGCCGGGTCACCAGGCCGTTCAGCGCCGCGGTGTCGCGCGGCCCGTGCACCTCGGCGAGGATCGTCAACGGACCGTTGAAGCCCGGCCCGAAGCCGTCCGCCAGCATGTCGTACGCCTTGCGGGTGGTCGTCGTGGTCGGGTTGTTGCCCTGGTCGGAGGAGCCCAGGCGCAGCGAGAGCGCCGGGATCGCCAGCGTGGCCATCACGGCGACGGCCACCAGCGCCAGCCACCGCGGCCGGCGCTGCACGAAGGCCGACCAGCGCGCGGCCGGGCCCGTGGCGACCTCGGTGGAGGGCCCCTCGGCGGCCAGCCGGCGCCGCTGCCGGCGGCTGAGCACCCGCATCCCGAGCACACCGAGCAGCGCGGGCAGCAGCGTCACGGCGGCGGCCACCGTGATCACCACCGTCAGGGCGGCCGCCACCGCCACGCCGTCGAGGAAGGTCAGCCGCAGGGTGAACATGCCCAGCAGCGCGATGCACACCGTGCCGCCGGCGAACAGCACCGCCCGCCCGGAGGTGTTGAGCGCCGTGACGGCGGCCTCCTCCGGGCTCCGGCCGCGCAGGATCGCCTTGCGGTGCCGGGTCACGATGAACAGCGCGTAGTCGATGCCGACGCCCAGGCCCACCAGGGTGGCCAGCTGGGGCGAGAAGTCGGCCACGTCCATGCCGTGGCTGAGCAGGATGATCGCCGAGGAGGAGATGCCGATGCCGAACAGCGCGGTGACGATCGGCAGCAGCATCCCGAAGAGCGAGCCCAGCGCCAGGAAGAGCACCACCGCGGCGGCCGCGATGCCGATGCCCTCGGCGAGTTCGGGCACCGGCTGCTCGGCCTGCGCCGGCTTGTTGCCGCCGACCTCCACGTGCAGGCCGTCGCCCGCGGCGCTGTGCGCGGTGTCGATCAGCAACTGCGCCTGGTCGTTGGACAGGTCGTTGCCGAGCTTGGTGTAGGTCACCCTGGCGTACGCGGTGCGCCCGTCCTTGCTGACCTGCGCGGCGCCGGCCGGCGTGTACGGGCTGACCACGTCGCCGACGTCCTTCTGCGCGGCCACCTTCGCCAGCATCGGCGTGATCCGCGCCTTGACCGCCTGGTCGCGCACGGAGCCGGAGTCGACGTGCCACACCACGGTGTCCGCCTCACCGGACTGCTCGGGCACCGCCTTGTCCAGCAGGTCCAGCACCTTCGCCGACTCCGTGCCCTTCAGGGAGAAGGCGTTGGAGTAGGCGTCGCCGGCCGACCGGCCCGCCCCGCCCACGGCCAGCAGCGCGACCAGCCAGGCCGCGATCACCCACCACTTGTGCCGAAAGCACCAGCGCGCCACACCCGCCACGGTCCAAGCCCCCATCGCTCGACGGCGGCCCGCGGTTCCGGGCCCGCCTTGACTGGCCGGCAGCGGTCAGGTCCTTCGGAATGCCGGTCCGCCTTCAGCGTCGGCGGCACCCCTGGCCCGGACCAAGCCGAACCGCGTTCTCTCAAGGAACTCCAAGGTTCGGCCGCGCGTGACGGGCCGCGGGGCCCGGATACTGGTCCCCATGGACGCCACCGTGCTCATCGTCGAAGACGAACCCGGCATCGCGGACATCCTGCGGATCACCCTGAAGTACAACGGGTTCACGGTGTACGAGGCCGCCACCGGCCGGCAGGCGCTGGCCGCCGCCCGCGAGCACCGGCCCGACCTGGTGCTGCTGGACGTGATGCTGCCCGACGGCAGCGGCTGGGACGTCTGCCGCGCGCTGCGCGAGGAGCGCGCGGCCGAGCGCACGGACGGCGACCCCGGCGACCCCTCCGACCTCGGTGTGATATTCGTCACTGCCCGCGACGCCCCGCGCGACGTCGTCGCCGGACTGGCGCTGGGCGGGGACGACTACATCACCAAGCCGTTCGGCGTGGACGAACTGGTGGCCCGCGTCCACGCGGTGCTGCGCCGCACCCGCCGCCGCACCCCGCCGGCCGCCCGGGTGCTGCGCCACGGCGACCTGGAGATGGACGAGGCCACCTACACCGTCACCCGCGCCGGCAACCCGGTCGAGCTGACCCCCACCGAGTACAACCTGCTGCGCCACCTGCTGCGCAACGCCGGCCGCATCCTCACCAAGGAGCAGCTGCTGCAGCATGTGTGGCGGTACGAGAGCGCGGTGTCCTCCACCGTCGTGGAGACCTACATCTCCTACCTGCGGCGCAAGCTGGACCGGTGGGGCCCGCCGCTGATCGAGACCCGGCGCGGGGTCGGCTACGGCATCTGCCCGCCGCGGCCGGCCGCCGAAGGCCCGCGGTGAAGGGGCACCCGCGTCCGCGGCCGTGCGGCTTCTGGCCCCGCCCGCGGTCGCTGCGCGGCCGCTTCACCATCGCCAATGTGCTCTTCCTCGCCGTCGGCCTGGTGCTCGCCGCCGCGGCCAGCATCGCCGCCACCGACATGGTGCTCGTCGGGCAGATCGACGACTCGCTGAAGTCCTCCAACTCCGCGCTCGGCCGGGTCGGTGTCGGCACCGGCGGGATGCGCCAGCTGTGCACCCTCGCCAACCTGCTGCAGGTCGGCAAGGCCGACAAGGCCGGCAGCTCGGTCGCCGACGCCTTCCAGCAGGACCTGTTCGTGGTCCTCGACCGGCACGGCAAGCCGGCCGCGATGTGCAAGGGCCAGGGCGGCGAACTCGGCAAGCCGGTCAGCGCCGACCAGCACAGGATGGCCGACGCGGTGCCCGACCCCGCGCGCCTGGCCGGCTCCGGCAAGGCGTCCACCGTGCGGTCCGGCATGACCGAGTACCGCGTGATGGCCACCCGGCTGCCCGACGGCACGCTCCTGGTGCACGGCATCCGGCTCAGCGGCGTCAAGCACGCCCTCGGCAAGCTCCTGATCTGGGAGGCCGCCGCCGGAGCGGTGCTGCTCGCCCTGCTCGCCACCGGCTCGCTGACCGCCGCACGCCGGCGGCTGAGCCCGCTGGAGGACATGGTGGCCACCGCGACCGCGATCGCCGAGGGCGACCTCTCGCGCCGCATCCCGCGCTCCCGGCACGGCTCGGAGGAGGTCGAGCAGCTCAGCGCGTCCTTCAACACGATGCTCCAGCAGATCGAGAGCGCCCTGACCGACAGCGAGCAGGCCACGGCCCGGCTGCGCCGCTTCCTCGCCGACGCCTCGCACGAACTGCGCACCCCGCTCGCCTCGGTCCGCGGCTATCTCCAGCTCTACGAGAAGGGCATGCTGGCGGCCGACGAGAAGGAGCGGGCGCTGAGCCGGGTCTCCGCCGAGGCGCTGCGGATGAGCCGCCTGGTGGACGAACTCCTCGCGCTCGCCCGCCTGGAGGACCGCCCGGCTCTCGCCTTCGCCCCCGTGGACCTGGTCGCCCTGGTCCGCGACGCGGCCGCCGACCTCGCCGCCCAGCAGCCCGAACGGCCGGTGGAACTGCTGCTGCCCGACGGCTCCCCGGACCGCGCCCCGCTGCCCGCCGTCCACGGCGACGAGGCCGGGCTGCGCCAAGTGATCGGCAACCTGCTGAGCAACGTGCGCGTGCACACCCCCGCCGACTCCCCGCTCACCCTGGAGGTCGCCGCGGAGGGCGGGTCGCGGGTACGGCTGCGGGTGACCGACACCGGGCCCGGCCTCGCCACGGCCGAGGCCGAGCGCGTCTTCGACCGCTTCTACCGGGCCGCGCCCGCCCGCGCGGGCGACACCGGGGGCGCGGGGCTCGGCATGTCGATCGTCCAGGCGCTGGTCCAGGCGCACCACGGCACGGTGGAGCTGGTGACGGAGCCGGGCTGCGGCCTGACCGTCCTGGTCACCCTGCCCGCCCACGCCGAACAGCCGCTCCCGGCGGCCCCGTAGCGCGCCCCGCGCCGCCGTCCCAGGGGTCTCAGGTGTCTCAAGGGGCTCAGGGATCTTAGGGGTACGGCCGGCGCCGTGGCTCGACCGCGTTGTCGGTGCCTGGCCCTACGCTGCTTGCAGCGGGTTCCGTCCCCGGATCGTCCCGCCGGCCGGTGCCTGACCACCTGCCCGGGACGCAGACGGCCCCCGCTCACACGGGGGAGCAGGGGCCGTCACACATCGCGGGGCGAGCACCGCCTCGCCGGACGGGGTCCGGCGCAGCGCCCCGAAGCCCGCGGGGCCGGTAAGGGCCGAGCGGCGCCAGGGGCGTGTCAGGAGATCAGAAGCGGCGCGTGATCAGCGCGCGCTTGACCTCCTGGATCGCCTTCGTCACCTCGATGCCGCGCGGGCAGGCGTCCGTGCAGTTGAAGGTGGTGCGGCAGCGCCAGACGCCGTCCTTGTCGTTGAGGATCTCCAGCCGCTGCTCACCGCCCTCGTCGCGGGAGTCGAAGATGAAGCGGTGCGCGTTGACGATCGCGGCCGGGCCGAAGTACTGCCCGTCGTTCCAGAACACCGGGCACGACGAGGTGCACGCCGCGCACAGGATGCACTTGGTGGTGTCGTCGAACCGCTCGCGGTCCTCGGCGGACTGCAGCCGCTCACGCGTCGGCTCGTTGCCCTTGGTGATCAGGAACGGCATCACGTCCCGGTACGCCTGGAAGAACGGGTCCATGTCGACCACGAGGTCCTTCAGGACGGTCAGGCCCTTTATCGGCTCGATCGTGATCGGCTGGTCCGGGTTGACGTCCTTGATCAGCGTCTTGCAGGCCAGCCGGTTGCGGCCGTTGATCCGCATCGCGTCCGACCCGCACACGCCGTGCGCGCACGAGCGGCGGAAGGTCAGCGAGCCGTCGATCTCCCACTTGACCTTGTGGAGGGCGTCCAGGACGCGCTCCTTGGGGTCGACCTGGATCTGGTAGTCCACCCACTCGGAGTCCGCGGAGACCTCCGGGTTGAAGCGGCGGACCCGCAGCGTGATCGCGACCAGGTGGGCCGCGGTGTTCTCGGCGGCGTCCAGGGCACTGGAGTGCCCTTCGAGCGTCGGGGTGCTCATCAGTACTTACGCTCCATCGGCTGGTAGCGGGTCTGCACGACCGGCTTGTAGTCCAGGCGGATCGTCTCGGTGCCGGTCTCGTCGACCTCGCGGTACGCCATCGTGTGCCGCATGAAGTTGACGTCGTCGCGGTTGGGGAAGTCCTCGCGGTAGTGGCCGCCGCGGGACTCCTTGCGGGCCAGCGCGGAGACCGCCATCACCTCGGCGAGGTCGAGCAGGTTGCCCAGCTCGATCGCCTCCAGCAGGTCGGTGTTGAAGCGCCGCCCCTTGTCCTGGATCGCGACGTTGCGGTACCGCTCGCGCAGCTCGCCGATCTTCTCGACCGCGGTCTTGATCGTCTGCTCGGTGCGGAACACCATCACGTTGGCGTCCATGCACTCCTGCAGCTCGTTGCGCAGTTCAGCGACCCGCTCGGTGCCGGTCGACTCGCGCAGTCGCGTCACCTGCTCCTCCACGAAGGCGGCCGGGTTCTCCGGCAGCGGCAGCAGGTCGTGCGTGTGCGCGTACTCCGCGGCCGCGATGCCGGAGCGGCGGCCGAAGACGTTGATGTCCAGCAGCGAGTTGGTGCCCAGCCGGTTGGCGCCGTGCACGGAGACGCAGGCCACCTCGCCGGCCGCGTACAGGCCCGGCACCACCGAGGTGTTGTCGGAGAGCACCTCGCCCTGCACGTTGGTGGGGATGCCGCCCATCGCGTAGTGCGCGGTGGGCTGGATCGGGATCGGGTCCGTGTAGGGCTCGATGCCGAGGTAGGTGCGGGCGAACTCGGTGATGTCCGGCAGCTTGGCGTCCAGCTGCTCCGGCGGCAGGTGGGTGAGGTCCAGGTAGACGTGGTCCCCGTCGGGGCCGCAGCCGCGGCCCTCGCGGATCTCGGTGTAGATCGCGCGGGAGACGACGTCGCGCGAGGCGAGGTCCTTCATGACGGGCGCGTACTTCTCCATGAAGCGCTCGCCGTCCTTGTTGCGCAGGATGCCGCCCTCGCCGCGGGCGCCCTCGGTGAGCAGGATGCCCATCCGCCAGATGCCCGTGGGGTGGAACTGGAAGAACTCCATGTCCTCCAGCGGCAGTCCGCGCCGGTAGACCGCGGCCTGGCCGTCGCCGGTCAGGGTGTGCGCGTTGGAGGTCACCTTGAAGAACTTGCCGGTGCCGCCGGAGGCGTAGATGACGGCCTTCGCCTGGAAGACGTGGATCTCGCCGGTGGCCAGCTCGTAGGCGACCACGCCGGAGGAGTGCTTGACGCCGTCGACCTCGGTGATCAACTGGTCCAGGACGTAGAACTCGTTGAAGAACTCCACGCCCTCCTTGACGCAGTTCTGGTACAGCGTCTGGAGGATCATGTGGCCGGTGCGGTCCGCGGCGTAGCAGGAGCGGCGCACCGCGGCCTCGCCGTGGTTGCGGGTGTGGCCGCCGAACCGGCGCTGGTCGATCCGGCCCTCGGGCGTCCGGTTGAACGGCAGGCCCATCTTCTCCAGGTCGAGGACGGCGTCGATGGCCTCCTTCGCCAGGATCTCGGCGGCGTCCTGGTCGACCAGGTAGTCACCGCCCTTGATCGTGTCGAAGGTGTGCCACTCCCAGTTGTCCTCCTCGACGTTGGCCAGGGCGGCGGCCATGCCGCCCTGGGCCGCGCCGGTGTGGGACCGGGTCGGGTAGAGCTTGGTCAGGACGGCGGTGCGGCTGCGCTTGGTGGCCTCGATGGCCGCGCGCATGCCGGCACCGCCCGCGCCGACGATGACGGTGTCGTACGTGTGGATCTGCATGGGGGTCGCTTCCCTGTCGGGCCCTGGCCTAGCGGATGTTCGGGTCGAAGGTGAAGATCACCAGCGACCCGAGCACGATGGTGAACGCCACAGCGGTGAACAGAATCGTCTTCAGCCAGACGCGGGTGTTCGGCTGCTCGGCGTAGTCGTTGATGACCGTCCGCAGGCCATTGCCGCCGTGCAGCATGGCCAGCCACAGCATCGCCAGGTCCCAGTACTGCCAGAAGGGCGAGGCCCAGCGGCCGGCGACGAAAGCGAAGCCGACCTTGGTGACACCGCCGTCGAGCACGAGCTGGATCAGCAGGTGGCCGATCACCAGGACGACCAGCACGACGCCGGACAGCCGCATGAACAGCCAGCCGTACAGCTCGAAGTTGGTGCGCGTGGCGCGCGGGGTGCGCTTGGTGCGGGCCCGCGGGGGTTCGATCACCGGCGCGGGGTTGTCCGGACTGTAGGCGGCGCTGGAGCCGGTCAGCTGCAGCTCGTCGGCGGGGGAGACTTCAGTGGCCATGGGTCGTTCAGCTCCCGAACAGCACTCGTGCGGCGTGGCCGAGGACGGGGTAGATGGCGCCGAGCATCAGCACGATCCACAGGCCCATCACGGTCCAGAACATCTGCTTCTGGTAGCGGGGGCCCTTGGTCCAGTAGTCCACGGCGATGATGCGCAGGCCGTTCAGCGCGTGGAAGAGGATGGCGGCCACCAGGCCGTACTCCAGCAGGCTGACGATCGGCGTCTTGTAGGTGGACACGACCTTGTCGTAGTCCTCGGGGGAGACCCGCACCAGGGCGGTGTCGAGGACATGGACGAACAGGAAGAAGAAGATGAGGACACCGGTGACTCGGTGAGCCACCCAGGACCACATGCCTTCCCGGCCGCGGTACAGCGTTCCAGCCGGCACGAAAAATACCCTCCGGGAGCGGGACGGGGGCTGCCGGCTGTCGATTGCTTGCTAGTCGGTCACGCCCGGCCGGGTACGGTCCACCGGCCCCGGCCATCGTAGCGACGCGAAATGTGGGCGCTACCGCGGGGTCGGTCAGGTGTGATCGATCCCGCACGGTCGGGTGAACCCCGCGGCCGCGCCGCCGCGGGCCTGCGCCGGCAGGGCCGGGCCCGGCGCGTACGGCGCGGCGCCGCCGCCGGTGGCCAGCCGGGTCAGCCGGGCCCGGGCGAGCCGGCGCAACTGCTCGGCGGTGGTCACCGCCTCGGTGTCCGCGTCGTGGCCGAGCCGCACCCGCAGGGCGGCGAGCATCTCGTCCAGGGCCGCGGTGGGGTCGGTGCGGTCCAGCGCGATGACGAAGACGTGGCCGAACCTCGCCTCGTAGGCCGCGTGGGCGGCGCGCAGGGCGGTGTGCACGGCGAGATTGCCGCGATGCGGCAGCGCGGTGGTGGCCTCGCCGGCCAGCGCCTCGGCGAGGTCGGCGGGGGTGAGGTCGTACGCCGCCTCGTCGGCCGCGGCGAGCAGCGCCTCCACCGTGGGGTACGGGCGGTGGGCGGCCAGCCGGCGGGCCCAGGTGCGGGAGTGGCAGCAGGCGAGCAGGGCGGTCTCGGCGGCGGTGGGCGAGGCCCGGTTGAACATGGTGAGCATGGCGGGCGCCGCGGGCGGGGTGTCGCGGGACAGCGGGGCTCCTGGGATCGCGGTGCGGGTGCGCCGGTGCGCGGCGGTGGTCGGGACGTGGTGCCGCGGTGGCGCTCGGGACAGGGCGCGCGGCAACTCTACGGTCGCGCCCGGCGCGTGCGGCGGCCCGGGGGGAAGGATTCACCCGAATGTGGCGGGCGTGTCGGCATCCGTGTTGACGCGCGCCCTTCGCGGCGTGCCCGAAGTGTGCCGGTGCTCTGCCCGAACGGCCCCCGGGAGAGGCCCGAAGTGCCCGCCGGCCGACCGATTCCCGACCGTTCGGGCTGCGGGCGGCCGGCCGCGGGTCGGCCGCGGTCGTGCACGTGGCGGGGCCGAAGGCGACGGCCGGGGGCCGCCTCCCCCCACAGGAGCGTCCCCGGCCGCCGACATGTAGGGCGTATGCCGGTCCGAAAGTGTCACCGCCCGCCATGGGGCAGGATGGGACCCTGTGGGACGGCGGATCGAGGGAGATCCGACCGGGGATCCGACGGGGGTTCCGACGGGGGTCGGCGACGGAGCTTCGAGGGGGTGGTGCCACAGGTGGATCTCGACGCCGCGGTGACAGCGGCGCAGAGCGGGGACGAGGCGGCCTTCAGGGTCGTCTACCGCGCTGTGCAGCCGCAGTTGCTGCAGTACGTGCGCAGCCTGGTGGGTCCGGGCGACGCGGAGGACGTCGCCTCGGAGTCGTGGCTGCAGATCGCCCGCGACCTGCCGGAGTTCCGGGGCGGCGGAGCGGCCGTTCGCGGTTGGGCGGCGCGCATCGCGCGCAACCGGGCGCTGGACCACATCCGGGCCCGCAGCCGGCGGCCCGTGTCCGGTGCGGGGGTCGACGAGCTGGTCCAGTTGCCCGATCGGGCGGACACCGCGGGGGAGGCGCTGGACGCGGTCGCCACCGACGCGGCCCTGGCCGCCATTGCCGCCCTGCCCCGCGAGCAGGCCGAGGCGGTGCTGCTGCGGGTGGTGATGGGCCTGGACTCCACCAGCGCGGCACGGGTGCTGGGCCGTCGGCCCGGCTCGGTGCGGATGGCCACCCACCGCGGGCTGCGCCGGCTCGCCGAGCAACTGGCCGAGGCCGGTGGGGCGTCCGGGGCGGCGAAGGGGTCCGACCCGGCGGACCCCGGCGGGCCCTCAGGGCTGGGCGGACTGGGCGGTGCCGCCGTGCCGCGGGCCCGGCAGCCGGGCGGGCTGCGCGGGGCGGGGCCGGGACCGGGGGGCCCGGAAACCGCGGAGAACGCGAGAACGGCGGGAAATGCAGGTGATACAGGGGGCGGAGGGGGCAAGGGGGGAGCCGTGACGCGGGGGGATGTGACGTTTTCCGCGTCCAAGGCGCTGTGAGGAAGTGACATGAGCGACAAGGGACGACGTGACGGTACGAGGCCGGGCCCGCGGGCCCGGCCGGGGCTGCCCGGTGGGCGGCTCCCCTCGCGTGGCGGCCACTGGCTCACCGGGCAGGCGGCCGAACTCCTGCTGACCGGTGGGCGGGTGCAGCTCGCCGACGCGGAGGCGGCCGAGGCGGTCACCCGGCTGGCCCGGCTGCTGGCCGCGGCGGGTGGGCAGCAGGAGCTGCCCGGCGCCGGACCGCAGCCGGCCGGCCGCGGCCTGGACCCGGCCCGCGAGGAGGCCGCCCTCGCGGCGTTCCGTGCCGCACGCAGCGCGGCACACGCCGCCGAGGTGGGGGCCGCCGCGGTGCCGGCGGGTCCGTCCGGGGCAGCAGCAGCCGCCGCTGCTGCCTCGGACGGCCGGCGTCGGACCGCGTGGTTGCTTGCCGGGGTACGGGCGCCCCTGCACGCCCTGTCCGCTCTCTTCAGCGCGCCCCGCCCCCTCGCCCGTACCGCCAGGACCCGTGAACAGCCCGTGGAGCGGCGCCCGTTGCGGACGGTGCTGGCGGCGACGGCGTCGGTGGTGGCGCTCAGCGGCATCGCGGTGGCCGTCGCGCTGACCACCGGCCGGATCGGTGTGCCCGGCCACGGCTCGCACCCCGCCCCGCCCGCGGCCACCCGTCCGCCGGCCGCCGACACCCCGGGCGGCGGCGCCGCGGGCCCGGGCGCCGGGGCACCCGACCCCACCACGGCCGCGCCCCCCGCCGCGCATCCGCCGGCCGCGGGCCCCTCCCTGCACGGCTACGGGACCTGGTGCCTGCCGTACGCGGCTCCGTTCGGCCACGCGGGGTGCGGGAAGGACACGAAACGGTTCGGCGCGGGCTGGGGCGCCCCCTGGTACGGCCCGCACGGCCAGGACCACGGGAAGGGCCACGAGGACGGCAAGGGCCCGTCCACGGGGCACAAGGGTGGTTCCGGCAGTTCGAACGGGTCCGGTGAGGACTCCAAGGGCACGCAGGACGCCCAGGGGGACCAGGGAGACCAGGGGGATCAGGGCACGAAGCAGGGCAACGCCTACGGGAAGGCCAACGGCAAGAACGGGACCGCCAAGGGCAACGGCGCCGGGACCGGCGGCACGAACGGCACCAAGAGCAGTAAGGGGACCGGCAACAGCGCCAGCAAGGGCAACAGCGGCCAGGACGGCAAGCAGGACAAGGGCAAGGACAAGGGCAACGGCGCCGGGAAGAAGAGCACCCGCGCCGCCGTGAAGTAGCGGCATCTCCGGGCCGAATCCGGAACCGAAGCCCTGCCCGGCCCGGGCCGAGCCCGAACCGGAGCCGAACCTGCGCCGAAGCCCTGCCGAGCCCGAACGGGCCCCGGACCCGCGTCGAACCCGGGCCGAACGCCTGCCGAACTCCGGCCGTACCCGAATCGGCGCCGAACTCACGTCGAAGCGCTGCCCAGGCCGGCCCGAACCCGCGTCGGACCGCAACCGAACCCCTGCCCACCCCGGCCTGAACCCCCGCCGTCACCCTGAAGCCTCCCGCGCTCTGATCGCTCCCGGCGACCGGGCACGGTCAGCGCCGGGCACCGCCGTACTCCCGTGCCCGCACCGCCCGTTCCGGGCCGTTGCGGCACGGCGGCGGGCAGCCGTCGCGGGCCCGCCCCGGCCGGATTCCCATGCCCGGAGGCCGCTCCACCTGCCCGCACGGCCCGCGTACCGCCTCGGACCCCGGCCGCGCGGGCTGCCCGTTCCGGGCGGCGGGGCCCGCGCGGGCGACACACCGAACGTGTCCGCGATCCGGCGCCGTCCCGGCGCCTGTGACCTGGGGATTCACTCGGCGGACGACCCCGTTCGGGGGCTCGCGGGGGCGGCAGGCGCGTCCGGCGGGTGACACTTCCGGGCCGCCGTGCGCTGTAAGGAATGGGCCGACTGGTCATCGGCCCGGTGGACCCCGGTTCTCCCCGTATCGGCGTCCACGACACGGAGCGCGGCCGGGTGCTTTTCCCCCTGCCCGGCCGCGCTCATTCTCCGCGGGCCCCGCCGAGGACCGGCAGGCGGCCGCCGGGGAGCCGCCCCCGCCATGCGGGCACTGTGAGGAACCTCCCAGCCCCGTTCGTGCCTCGCGCCGCGCCGACGCCACTACAGTCCGTGGCGGGTCCCGACGTTTCCACGTCGGTAACAAACGCGAGTGGAGGCTTGAGCAATGGCGCGCGAGTCGGAGTCCGGTCTGCCGATCGAGCCGGTGTACGGCCCGGAGTCCTTGGCGGGGTGGGACCCCGCCGAGCGGCTCGGGGAGCCGGGCGGCTACCCGTTCACCCGCGGGGTGTACGCCTCGATGTACACCGGCCGCCCCTGGACGATGCGCCAGTACGCCGGCTTCGGCACCGCCACCGAGTCCAACGCGCGCTACCAGCAGCTGATCGCCAACGGCACCACGGGCCTGTCGGTCGCCTTCGACCTGCCCACGCAGATGGGCCACGACTCCGACGCGCCCCTGGCGCACGGCGAGGTCGGCAAGGTCGGGGTGGCGATCGACTCCATCGAGGACATGCGGGTGCTCTTCGACGGCATCCCGCTGGACCGCGTCTCCACCTCGATGACGATCAACGCGCCGGCCGCGCTGCTGCTCCTGCTCTACCAACTGGTCGGCGAGGAGCAGGGCGTGCCCGCGGACAAGCTCACCGGCACGATCCAGAACGACGTGCTCAAGGAGTACATCGCCCGCGGCACCTACATCTTCCCGCCCAAGCCGAGCCTGCGGCTGACCGCCGACATCTTCGCCTACTGCCGGGCGGAGATCCCGAAATGGAACACCATCTCGATCTCCGGCTACCACATGGCCGAGGCCGGTGCCTCGCCCGCGCAGGAGATCGCCTTCACCCTCGCCGACGGCATCCAGTACGTGCGGACCGCCATCGAGGCGGGCATGGACGTGGACGACTTCGCGCCGCGGCTGTCGTTCTTCTTCGTGGCCCGCACCACGATCCTGGAGGAGGTCGCCAAGTTCCGCGCGGCCCGGCGGATCTGGGCCCGGGTGATGCGCGAGGAGTTCGGCGCGAAGAACCCCAAGTCGCAGATGCTGCGCTTCCACACGCAGACCGCCGGGGTGCAGCTGACCGCTCAGCAGCCGGAGGTGAACCTGGTCCGGGTGGCGGTGCAGGGCCTGGCCGCGGTGCTCGGCGGCACCCAGTCGCTGCACACCAACTCCTTCGACGAGGCCATCGCGCTGCCCACCGACAAGTCCGCCCGGCTCGCCCTGCGCACCCAGCAGGTGCTCGCCTACGAGACGGATGTGACGGCCACGGTGGACCCCTTCGCGGGCTCCTACGTGGTGGAGAGGATGACCGACGACGTCGAGGCCGCGGCCCTGGACCTGATGGCCAAGGTGGAGGAGCTGGGCGGGGCGGTCAGCGCGATCGAGCGCGGCTTCCAGAAGACGGAGATCGAGAAGAACGCGTACCGGATCGCCCTGGAGACCGACTCCGGCGAGCGCACGGTGGTCGGCGTCAACCGCTTCAAGCTCGACGAGGAGGAGCCCTACGAGCCGCTGCGGGTGGACCCCGCGATCGAGGCCCGGCAGGCCGAACGGCTCGCCGCGCTCCGCGCCACCCGCGACCAGCCCGCGGTCGACCAGGCGCTCGCCGTCCTGCGCAAGGCCGCCCAGGGCACCGACAACGTGCTCTACCCGATGCGCGAGGCGCTGCGGCTGCGGGCGACGGTCGGCGAGGTCTGCAACGCCCTGCGCGAGGTGTGGGGCACCTACGTACCCACCGACGCTTTCTAGCCCTGGCGGCGGCAGGCCCGGCCGGGTGGTGCGCCCGGGGCTCAGCGGGTGGCGTAGGACAGGGCGGTCCCGCTGAGCAGGGACTCCATCGCGGCCAGCAGGGCGAGGGCGGACTCGGCGATGTCGCCGGGGGAGCGGCCCTGCTGGGTGCGGGTGCCGATCTCGCGGAACAACTGGTCCTGGACCCAGCCGAGTTGGGAAGCGATCAGGCGGGGCAGGGGGTCGCCGGGGCCGGCCCCGGTCTCGGCCGCCAGCGTCTCGGCCAGGGCGTCGACCATCTCGCCGGCGGTGGCGTCCAGCCGGGCCGACAGCGTGGGCTCGGCACGGACCATGTGCAGGAAGCGGCCGAAGCCCTGGGTGAGGCCCACCATGCGGTCCCCCTGGCGCAGTTCGGCGCGCAGGGCGGCGAAGACGGCGGCCGCCGCGGACTGGCCGGGCGCGCGGTCGCGCACCATCTGCACCATCCGCTGGGCGGACGCCTCCTCCGGGTAGAAGACCAGGTCCTCTTTGGAGGGGAAGTACGTGTAGACCGTGTTCACCGAGACCTCGGCGGTGCGCGCCACCTCGGCAATGGTCACCTGGGCGAAGCCGTGCTCCAGGAAGAGGCCGGTGGCCACCTCCGCGATGTGCCGGCGGGTCTGCCGTCGCTTCTCGTCACGCAGGCCGGCGGCGAGGATCGCCTCGGCGCGCGTCGGCTCTCGCACGCTCCCGCGGGTGATGTCGCTCACCCGACCATCGTAGGCCAGTGCGGGCGGGCCGCCCGGCCCGCCCGCGGCGTTGTCAACGGACCGTCAGCACCGGTGCCTTGTTGAGCAGCCGCTTCAGCCGGGGGGCGAACGGCTTCTCGATCAGGCGGTGCATGGCGTAGGCGAGCAGGAGCATGAGGACCACCGTGGCGGCGAAGACCGTCGTCGGTGCCCAGTCGGTGTGCTGGTTGAGCTTGCCGATGACCACCCAGCCCAGGTGCTCGTGCACCAGGTAGAAGGGGTAGGTCAGGGCGCCGGCGGTGGTGAGCCAGCGCCAGTTGAGGTTCGCGATCGGCGGCACCAGGGTCACCGCGATCACCGCCAGCATGCCGAGCAGCAGGACCACCTCCACCATCAGCACCGAGCGGTGGTGGAAGACGTCCAGGTGCTTGGGCGCGACCAGGGCCTTGACCTCCTCGCGCTGCCCGATCAGGTAGGCGCCGGCCACCAGGCCCCAGGACAGGGCGTCGTGGCCGAACCGGTGGATGAGGTAGAGCCCCATGCCGGCGACGAAGAAGGGCGCGTACTGCGGCATCAGCGCCAGGTTCAGGAAGCTCTCGCCGGAGGACTCGGCGTACAGCGCGGTCACCGTCCACACGGTGGCGAAGACCAGCACCCGGCGGCGGGTGGCGCCCGGCCAGATCACGCACAGGGCGAAGAGCAGATAGAAGCGCATCTCGGCCCACAGCGTCCAGCACACGCCGAGCACCCGCTGGGCGCCGGCCGGCATCTGGAACATGGTGAAATTCACCAGCAGGTCGCTGGTGGGCACCCGCTTGAGGCCGACGATCGCGAAAGCCACCGTGACGATGACCAGCGCCGCCCAGTACGCCGGGTAGAGGCGGGTGATGCGGGAGATCGCGAAGTCCTTCACCGAGCGGCCCCAGCCGCTCATGGATATGACGAATCCGCTGATCACGAAGAATATCTGGACGCCGAGCGGGCCGTAGGAGAACGCCCCGGACAAGTGCGGGAAAACATGGTCGGGGTCGCGGCCCCAGGCGGCGGAGATGTCGCCGCCGCGGCCGCCGTAGTGGTAGACGCAGACCATCAGGGCGGCCACCAGGCGCAGCCCGTCCAGGGCGCGCAGCCGGCCGCGGGTCCGCTCGCGCGGGCGGTCGTCCGGCGGCTGCGCCACCGCGGGCGCGGCGGCGCCGGTTTCGGCGGGGGCGCCCGCGGCCGGGGCGGGGTCGCCCGACCCGGCGGACTCGTCCGCGGGGGCGGGGAGATGAAGGGTCATCCGAGTGCTTTCTTCAGGGCACGGGCGCGACGGGCCACTCTGCGGACGGTTCCGTTGCGCGGGACGAACGCCAGCCGGGCCGGAATCCCGCCGGGCAGGCCGAGGGAGGTCAGGCGGCGGCGCTTGAAGTACGGCCAGGTGTCGGCGTCCAGATGCCGGCTGAGCCAGGCGGCGGCCTCGTCGCGCAGGTGCGGGTAGGCCCGCGCCTGCATGCAGAAGCCCACCGTGTGGACCAGCGGCGTCAGTTCGGCCGCCACCTTCTCGGGCGACGGCGGGGTCCATGCGCGGACCGCACCGGCGTCGCCCACATCGGGCAGGAGCGCGTGCACCAGCGTGACCGGCACCCGGTTGCTGTTCTGGTAGGGCGTCAGCCGTTCCAGCAGCAGCCTGGTGCCGGTACGGGCCACCGGGATGTCGTAGAGCACCGAGGCGGTCAGCAGCGCGGTGGAGAAGCAGCCGACCACCAGCGCCGGACGGGACCGCTGGTAGACGGCTTCGGCGAGCACCGGCGTGTTGAGCACGGTGAGTTCCGCGCCCAGCCGGCTCGCCTCGGCCCGCAGCGGCTCCGTCCACTCCGCGGGAGCGGTCGGGTGCGGCTTGAAGACGATCTTCTTGTGCCCGAGGGCGGCGGCGCCGCGCACCATCTTCAGGTGCAGCTCCTCCTCCTCGGCGGCGGTGAGGATGCCCAGCGCCGACAGGTACTGGCCGAGCAGCAGGGCCGCTCCGGCCGGCACCGAGTCCAGGGTGTCGCGGCCGCCCTCCCGGTCGGCCTCGGCGGCTTCTGCGGCCTCGGTCACCTCGGCGAGCACCTTGGTGAACTCCGCGGTCGGCACCACCTGGGAGGGCACGCCGTACTCGCTGAGCAGCAGCGGGGTCAGGCCCGGCACCAGGTCCAGGTGGAGCAGCCGGTCGATGCGGGTGTCCACCAGCAGGCCGATCTTGTTGCGGGTGGGCCCGTAGGACATCAGGCCGTCGGCGTAGACGGTGATCGGGGCGCCGGTGAAGACCTGCGCGAAGGTGAGCGCGGGGGCGACCTGGATGGACTCCACGACCAGTTCCAGGTCGTCGGTGCCCAGCAGCCACTCGCGGCGGAAGTAGCGCTCCCACATCGGCACGTCGTCGGGCCGCGGGACCCAGCCGGAGGGGTGCATCGGGCTGATCGCCTCGTTGTAGGAGACGACCGCGTCGAACCGGCTGCGCAGGGCGGCGAAGCCGGGTGCCCGGTCGGCGGGGGTGTGCGTCTCGGGCACGGCGGCGTTGTTGCTGACCACCAGGACGCGGCGGTCGGCCGCCGGCAGCGAGCCGGCGTCCAGGGCGGCGGCCAGGGTGGCGATGCCGTACAGGGTGGAGGCGAGGAAGAGCTGGGTGCGGGCCATCACGCGTTCACCGACCCGGCGTCGTCGCGGACCTCGGCGTCGGCGTCGCCGCCCGGTCCTCTGGCGGGCACCCGCCAGCGCAACCGGCGGATCTTGGCGCTGCGTTCGAGGTCCATGGAGTCCAGGGCCGCGGTCAGCACGTCCGCGGGCAGCCGGTTGAGGGCCGCGGCGGACTGCGCCTTGAGCCGGCGGGCCAGCGCCGGCTCGAACCGGTCGATGTTGTCCAGGTGGTGGGCGATGATCGCGCAGTAGGTGCGCACCGCCTTGGGCAGGAAGCGCTCCTCGTCGGGGTCGCCGGCGAGTTCGGCGATCACCTGGTCGAAGGAGCGGACGAAGTCCAGCTGCCGTTCGTCGCCGATCTGGGTGAGCGAGGTGTTCACCCCGCGCCGGTAGTGCACGCCGAGCAGACCCACCACCGCGCAGGATTTGGCCTCCCGGTGCAGCCGCCAGATCCACGGCCGGTCCTCGGCGGTGCGCAGGTGGGCCGGCATGTGCACCAGGCCCTGCTCCACGATCCGCCGGTGGTAGGCGCCGGCCCACGAGTAGGGGTAGTCCACCAGCGACGGGCGGTCGGCGGGCAGGATCGCCGAGCGCGGGTCGATCGGGGTGTTGCGGCGGCCGTGCGGGGCGCGGATGACGTTGCGGGTGCTGCCGGTGCACTGGACGTGGTCGGTGCGCAGGAAGTCCACGTCCAACTCGTCCATCGCGCGCACCAGTTGCGGCAGGTAGCCGGGGGCGAGCCAGTCGTCGCCGTCCATGAAGGTCAGGTACTCGCCCTGTGCCTCGTCGATGCCGGCGTTGCGCAGCGCGGCGACCCCGGTGTGGTCGCGGCGGATCACGCGCGCGCCCGGCAGTGAGCGGACCCCCTCGTCCAGCAGCTGGGGCGTCCGGTCGGTCGACCCGTCGTCCATGAGCAGGAACTCGAAGTCCGGCCGGGCATTGGCCTTGAGGCTGCGCAGCGCGTCGGGAACAAACGGCTGCACATTAAAAAAGGGCACGATGACGGAGAGCTTGACCACCCGCTCACCTTAGGGCGCACCGCGCCGCTGTACTTGGCCTGCCGCGGACATCCAGGTAAACGGAGAATGACGAGAAGGTGATATGGCTTCCGTACGGCCGACCGTGCGAAGTAGCGGCATTCTGTTTACCTTCCGTTGGCTTTCGATTAGCCCATTCCACCCACCCGCTTCCTACTGTGCTCGACGTGCCAGAACGTACGTCAGGACCCCTGCGGGTCACGGTGATCGCCGATTCGGACACCCGGTGGAAGTGGGGTGCGCTGACCGCGCGCCGGATCGACCCCGAGGCCCGGCTCGACGCCCGCCTGCTGCGCGGCCGGGCCACCCCGACCCCGCGGCAGCTGGCCGAACTCGGCATCCCCGCGGACTCGATGTCCGAGCACACCGCCGCCGAACTGCTCGCCGAGATCAGCTCGAAGACCTGCGACGTGCTCGTCGTCTCCTGCGTGGGCGGCACCGTCCAGGCCCTGCTGCACGGCTTCGACCGCGCCTGGCGCGAGGACGACCGCCGTCCCGTGGTCGTCACCGGCTACGTCGGCGTGGTCTACGAGAAGCTCGCCGACGGCCTGCTGCTGCGGGCCGGCGCCGACGTGGTGCTCGCCAACAGCGCCGACGACGCCCGGCGGTTCCGCGCGGTCTACGAGGGCGTCGGCCACCCGACCGGCTCCATCGTGGAGACCGCGCTGCCCTTCCTCGACGGCGAACGCTACCGGCCCGACGACAGCCGCCCGTTCACCGTCACCTTCGCCGTGCAGCCCTCCGTCCCCGAGGGCCGCGCCGACCGGCTGCACCTGCTGCGCCGCCTGGTCGGGCACGCCCGCCGCCACTCCGACCGGCAGGTGCTGGTCAAGCTGCGCAGCAAGCCCGGCGAGCACACCACGCACATCGAGGAGAACCCGTACCAGAAGCTGGTCAGCTCCCTCGACCCGCCGGAGAACGTCTCCCTGGTCTACGGCGCCATGGGCGAGGTCCTGGACCGCACCGACCTGCTGGTGACGGTGAGTTCGACCGCCGCCATGGAGGCGCTGCATCGCGGCGTGCCCACCGCGATCCTCACCGACCTCGGCATCCGCGAGGCGCTCGGCAACCACCACTTCATCGGCTCGGGCTGCCTGGCCTCCTGGGACGAACTCGACGACGGCGTGCTGCCCAAGGCCGACCCGGACTGGACGGCCGCGCACGGCGTGGCCACCGGCGACCCCTACGCCGACCTGCGGGCCCGGGTGAACGGCCTGCTCGCCGCCGGCCGGCTGCCCCGGCTGTCCCCTTACTACACACTGCGCACCGCGCCCGGCTACCTGCCCGGCGTGCTCGCCCGGCACGGCCTGGACCCCGAGGGCCTGCCCGCCGCCCGGCTCGCCCCGCGCGAGACCGGCCCGATGCGCCGCGCCGCCCGCGACCTGCTGCGCAACTCCGCCCGCACCGCCTACCGGCAGGGCGTCCAGCGCGTCGCCCCCGCCATCCGCCGCTGGGGCCAGCTGTGACGCCGGCCGGGACGCCGGCCACGGCACGGCCACCAGCACACCCGCACCGTCGAGTACGTCGAGTAGGAGCCGTTCGATGACCAGCCCTGACCCCCGGACGGGGGAGCCGGAGCAGCCGGCAGGCAACCGCACCGTGGTGGCGGTGATCCCCGCCCGGGGCGGCTCCAAGGGCGTACCCGGCAAGAACGTGGCGACCGTGGGCGGCGTGCCGCTGGTGGCCCGGGCCGTGCGCGCCTGCACCGGCACCCCGCGGGTGACGGCCACCGTGGTCTCCACCGACGAGCCGGCGATCGCCGAGGCCGCCCGCTCGGCCGGCGCCGAGGTCGTGCTGCGCCCGGCCGCGATAGCGGGCGACACCGCGACCAGCGAGGCCGCGGTGCTGCACGCGCTCGACGCGTACGAGAGCTCCAGCGGCGCCACCGCCGACGTGGTGCTGCTGGTCCAGTGCACCAGCCCCTTCATCTCGGTGGAGGACATCGACGGCGTGGTCGCCGCGATCACCGAGGGCGGCGCCGACACCGCCCACACCGTCGCCTCCTTCCACGGCTTCGTCTGGCGCGAGGACACCGGCCCCACCGGCGCCTTCGGCGTCAACCACGACAAGTCCGGCCGCCCGCGCCGCCAGGACCGCCCGCAGGATCTGCTGGAGACCGGCGCCGCCTACGGCATGCGGGTGCCCGGCTTCCGCGCCGCCCGGCACCGCTTCTTCGGCCGCACCGCCCTGGTGCACACCGACCCCGCCCGGGTGCTGGAGATCGACGAGCCCGCCGACCTGGCCCGCGCCCGCGCGCTCGCCCCGCTGCTGGACCCGCACCCGGCCACCCCGTCCCGGGAGGACGTGGACGCGGTCGTCCTGGACTTCGACGGCACCCAGACCGACGACCGGGTGGCGATCGACGCCGACGGCAACGAGTCGGTGACCGTCCACCGCGGCGACGGCCTGGGCATCGCCGCCCTGCGCAAGGCCGGCGTGCCGGTGCTGATCCTGTCCACCGAGACCAACCCGGTCGTCGCCGCCCGGGCCCGCAAGCTCCAGGTCCCGGTGCTGCACGGCATCGACCGCAAGGACATCGCGCTCAAGCAGTGGTGCGAGGAGCAGGGCATCGCGCCCGAGCGGGTGCTCTACGCCGGCAACGACGTCAACGACCTGCCGTGCTTCGGCCTGGTCGGGTGGCCGGTCGCCGTCGCCGGCGCGCACGACGTCGTGCGCGCGGCCGCCCGCGCCGTCACCACCGCCGACGGCGGCTTCGGGGCGATCCGCGAGATCGCCGCCTGGCTGCTCGGCCCCACGCTGTCCCGCTGACCGCATCCCCCCTGTCCCGAAACCCGTAGTTAAGGAACACGCCGTGACCACCACCCTCCCCGCCAACCTCCGTGCCGTCGGCTCGCGCCACATCGGCAACGGCCAGCCCGTGTACGTCACCGGCGAGATCGGTATCAACCACAACGGCGACCTGGAGAACGCGTTCGCGCTGATCGACGCAGCCGTCGCCGCCGGCTGCGACGCCGTCAAGTTCCAGAAGCGCACGCCGGAGATCTGCACCCCGCGCGACCAGTGGGAGATCGAGCGCGACACCCCCTGGGGCCGGATGACCTACATCGAGTACCGCCACCGCGTCGAGTTCGACGAGGAGGGCTACCGGGCGATCGACGAGTACTGCCGCAAGCGCGGGATCGACTGGTTCGCCTCCCCCTGGGACGTCCCCTCGGTGGAGTTCCTGGAGAAGTTCGACGTCCCGGCGCACAAGGTCGCCTCGGCCTGCCTCACCGACGACGAGCTGCTGCAGGCGCTGCGCGCCACCGGCCGCACCGTGATCCTGTCCACGGGCATGTCCACCCCGAAGCAGATCCGGCACGCGGTCGAGGTGCTCGGCAGCGACAACATCGTGCTCTGCCACGCCACTTCGACGTACCCGGCGAAGCACGAGGAGCTCAACCTGCGGATGATCAACACCCTGCAGTCGGAGTTCCCGAACGTGCCGGTCGGCTACTCCGGCCACGAGGTCGGCCTGCAGACCACCCTGGCGGCCGTCGCGCTCGGCGCCGTCTTCGTCGAGCGCCACATCACCCTGGACCGCGCCATGTGGGGCTCGGACCAGGCGGCCTCCGTGGAGTCCCAGGGCCTGGAGCGCCTGGTCCGCGACATCCGCATCATCGAGACCTCGCTGGGCGACGGCGTCAAGAAGGTCTACGAGGGCGAGCTGGGCCCGATGAAGAAGCTGCGCCGGGTGCCGGGCGTCATCGCCGAGGCCGAGGCCACGGCGTCCGCCGCCGGCTGAGCGAGGGCGGCTCCCCGCACCCCGGGACCACGGGCGCCCGCCCCCACCGGGCAGGCGCCCGTCCGACCCCCGGGGGCGCGGGGAACCGCGACCAGCCGCCGACCCGCCCGCCGCACCCCGGTGGCCGCACGGCGCACCGGACGGGGCCGCCCCGCAGGGCCGCCCGCACCCAGGAAGGGAACCCGCATGGCGAAGCCGCCGCAGGCCGTCGCGCTGGTGGAGTCACCCGTGCAGCTGCTCAACGTGCTGGAATGGGCGCACGCGCGCCCGCCCGCGGCCGAGCCGCTGACCATCGTGGTGCTCTCCCCGTCGGACCCGACCAGCCGCGGCCAGCTGCGCCGGATGGCCGAACTCGCCCGCGACGAGGGCGCCGTGGTGCGCTGGTACGAGGCGCGCGGCGCCCGCGGCGGGCTGCTGCGCACGGCGTTCGCGCTGGCCCCGACCCTGACCCGGGTGCGGCAGCTGGTGATCGGCGACCCGTTCTCCCGCCTGGTGCAGGTGCTGCTGCCGCTGTGCCGCGCCGCCAAGGACATCGTCGTCGTGGACGACGGCACCGCCACCATGGAGTTCACCGAGATCGTCGCCCGCGGCGGGCAGTTGGTGCGCTGGCACCGCAGCGGCCGGCGCCGCTCGCCGGCCGACCTGGCCTTCGGGCTCTTCTCGGTCGCGGCCCGCCGCCGGCTCACCCCGGGCGGGCGCCGCCGCATCGAGCTGTTCAGCGCGATGCCGGCCACCCTCCCCGAGGGCATGGAGCTGCGGGAGAACCGCTTCGCCTGGACCCGCGGCCGGTTCGGGCCACCGCGCACGCTCGCCGGCACCGACCTGATCGGCACCTCGCTGGTGGAGACCGGCGTGGTGGACCCCGAGCGCTACCTCACCGTGGTCCGCTCGCTCGCCGAACGGCACGGCGCCCGGCGGTACTTCGCACACCGCAGGGAGGCGCCGGAGAAGCTGCACCGGCTCGCCGCCGAGACCGGCCTGGAGATCGTCCGGCCCGACCTGCCGCTCGAACTCGTCGCCCGCCGCGGGCCGATCGGCCGCTCGATCCTCTCCTTCCCCTCCACGGTCGTGCACACGCTGCCGCTCGCGCTCGCCGGCACCGGCGTCAGCATCGTCGTCTGCGACATCGACCAGGAGTGGCTCACCGCCGCGGCCTCGCCGCGCGCCCACACCTTCCTCACCGACATCACGCACTCGGCCCGCACCCTGCACGGCCTGACGTAACCGCAAGGCCCGCCAGGGCCGTTGACCGGGACCCCGGGGAACCCTGCACGAGGCGGTACCCCCTACGGCCACCCCCGCGTAACCTGGTGATCATCTTCGTAGGGTCGTATGCGGGGATGGCGGAGGCTTTACAAGGGTCCGCGCGGATCGCCGTGGTGGCGATGGGTGCGCTGGACGGCGACTCCAGGGCGTTGCGGGTCGCGGCGGCCGGTCGTGCCGCGGGCTACCGGGTGACCCTGATCGGCCGGGAGCCGGCCACCACCGTGCCCGAAGGCGTGGACGTGCGGCTGGTCGCCGTGCCGTCCGTGCTCGGCGGGCACCGCGAACGCCGCCCGCGCCCCGGGCTGCGCTGGCCGCTGGCCTACCGCAGCGCCGAGACCTACCGGCGCCGGATCGCGCTCAGCCAGGCCCGCCGTTCGCTGCTGGCCACCCGCGCCGCCGAACTCGACATCGTGCACCGCCCGTTGCCGCTGCTCGCGCTCGCCCGCTGCGGCCACGCGCTGGCATCGGCCCGGCACGCCGTGCGCGACGGCTGGACCCGGCTGCGTGCCGCCCAGCACCGCGCGGCCGTGCACCGCAGGCGGCACCCTCACACCCGGCTGGACAACCTCGCCGCGGAACTCGCCCGGCTGCTGCTCGGCCGCCGCGCCTGGCGCCGGCTCGACCCCGGCCTGCTGGACGAGGAGATCGCCTACGGCCCCGTGCTCGACGCCGTCCGCCCGCACCTGGTGCACGCCCTCGGCCACCGCGCGCTGGCCCTCGCCATCAGGGCGGCGCTGCGGGCCGAGGGCGCCGGGCACCGCGTCGAGGTGGTCTGGGACGCGCCCCCGCGCATCCCCGCCGCCACCCGCAGGGCTGCCGTCGCCGACGACGCGCTGCTGCGCAGCTTCGCCCGCGAGGCCGATGGCGTGGTCACCGTGGGGGACCGGCTGGCCGGCGAACTGCGGGCCAGGCACGGCCTGTCGGCGCTGCCCGCGGTGGTGCGCAACACCCCCGAGCCGACTGCGGCCCCGGTCCCGCGCGAGAGCGGGGTGCGCGCCCGCTGCCATCTCGCCGCCGACGTACCGCTGCTGGTGCACGTCGGCCCGGTCACGCCCGACCGCGGCGCGGCCACCGTGATCGAGGCGCTGCCCAAGCTGTACGACCTGCACGCGGCCTTCGTCGTCCCCGACCCGCAGGACGCCGACCTGGCCGCGCTGCGCGAGCGCGCCGCCCAACTCGGGGTCCACGCACGGCTGCACGTGCTGTCCTACGTGCCCGTGCCGCAGGTGCCCGACTTCCTGTCCTCGGCCGACATCGGCGTCCTGCCGGTGCACCAACTCCCGCACCACCAGACCGTGCTGGCCACCCGCTACTACGAATACGCCCACGCCAGGCTGCCGGTGGTCGTCTCCGACGTGCGGGCGATGGCCGCGGCCACCCTCGAACTCGGCAACGGCGAGGTGTTCCGGGCCCGCGACACCGCGGACTTCGTCCGCGCGGTGGGCGCGGTGCTCACCAACCCGCGCCGCTACCGCAAGGCGTACGACCGCGCCGACGTCCTGCGCCAGTGGTCCTGGCCCACCGAGTCCGCCGCGCTGATCGACCTCTACGGCCGCCTCCTGGGGCCACGGCATTAGGTGTTCCGTCCGGGGAGGTTGTGGACGGGACACCCGGGCCCCTCCGGGCGGCATCAGGGCAGAAGTGGCCCGCGCGGCCGTAAAAACCTGACAGTGCTTGTATAAGTGCTGTTACATTGGCTCCATGGCAACCGACGAGACCCCCGAGCCGGACGACCCCTCCGAGGAAGGGCTGTGGCGGCCCCTGTGGGCCCTGTTCCGGGAGATGGACGGCGACATCGCGCGGCTGTACCGCGAGGCCGAGATCGAAGGGGTGCGGACCACCTGGGTCGGCGAGCTGCTGCGGCTGGACCGGCGCGGGCCCATGACGATCAGGGAGCTGGCCGACTCCATGGGCCACAGCCACTCCGCGCTCAGCCAGAAGGTCGCCGCGATGCGCGCGGCAGGTCTCGTGGACACCCTGCCGGGGGAGGACGCGCGCACCAAGCGGGTAACGCTCACCGACCGGGCCCGCTCCGTGGTGGGCCGGCTGGCCGCGGAGTGGCGGGCCACCGAGCGGGCGAGCCGCGAACTGGAGGCCGAACTCCCGTACCCGCTCAGCCAAGTGGTGCAGGACATGCGCCAAGCGCTGGAGCGGCGCAGCTTCCACGACCGGATCGCCGCCCTCCTCGCCGAGGACCCGCAGTGGCGGTGAGACCGCCGGCCGCCCTCCTCGTCGACACCCGGCCGCTGCGGGCCTCCCCGGCCTTCCGCCGGCTGTGGATCGGCCGCGGCATCTCCGGACTGGGCGCGCAGATGACCCTCGTGGCGGTGATGTACCAGGTCTGGGAGGCGACCGGCAGCACCGTGTGGACCGGCGCCGTCGGTCTCGCCCAGGCCGTGCCGCTGGTGGGGCTCGGACTGCCCGCCGGGGCGGTCGCCGACCGGGTGGACCGGCGGCGGCTCTACCTCACCATGGCCGCGGGCCAGGCGGTCTGCTCGGCGGCGCTGGCCGTCCAGGGGCTCGGCGGGCGGCTGCCCGCGGCCGGGGTGCTGGGCGTGCTCGCCGCGCAGTCCGCCCTGGGTGCCTTCTCCGGGCCCGCGGCCGGCACGTTCGTCCCGCGGCTGCTGCCGAAGGAGCACCTGGCCGCCGGGCTCGCCCTCAACCGGGTCGCGTTCCAGACCCAGATGCTCGCCGGGCCGGCGCTCGGCGGTCTGGTGATCGGCGCCTGGGGTGTCGGCGGCTGCTACCTGCTGGACGCGCTCTCCTTCACCGCCGGCCTGTACGGGGCCTTCGGCCTGCCGCCGATGCCGCCCGAGGGCGAGCCGTCCCGGCCCGGGCTGCGCGGCGTCGGCGACGGGCTGGCCTTCCTCGCCCGTACGCCCTCGGTCCGGGGCGCGCTGCTGACCGACTTGGCCACCATGGTGCTGTCGATGCCGATCAGCCTCTTCCCGCTGGTCAACGCCGAGCGCTTCGGCGGCGACCCGCGCACGCTCGGCCTGTTCACCACCGCCGTCGCGGTCGGCGGCGTCCTCGCCTCCCTGCTGTCGGGCGCCTTCACCCGGCTGCCGCGCCCGGGCCTGGTGATGCTGGCCGGCTCCGCCGGCTGGGGTGTTTCACTCACCCTGTTCGGCCTGGTCACCCGGCCCTGGGCGGCGCTCGGCCTGCTCGCGGTGGCCGGCGCCGCCGACACCGTGGCCGTGGTCTCGCGCGGCACGATCGTGCGGCTGCACACCCCGGGCGCGATGCTCGGCCGGGTGGGAGCCGCCGAGCAGATCGTCGGCCAGGCCGGGCCCGATCTGGGCAACATGCGGGCCGGACTGGTGGCCCGGACCAGTTCGGGTACGACGGCGCTGGTGAGCGGCGGCCTCCTGTGCCTGGCCGCCATCGCCCTGGTGGCCGCGTCCACCCCCGGCCTGCGGGGCGTCACCGGTGCCCGGCCGGACCCGGCCGGCCCGGACCCGGCCGATCCGCCCGCCGAGCCAATGGCCGAGCCCGCCCCGCCCCTCGCCGTACCGCCGTCGCGCGAGGGAGCCGTGCCCCCGTCCGGCACTTCCCCGCCACCCGCTCGGCCCGGCCCGCACACCGCTGCAACCGACGGGTCGTAAGGTGGTGGTGTCCTCACCGGAGAGGCAGGCCACGGGCAACCGCCCGCGCCGGTCGGGGATGTGACGCCGCGCCCGGAGAACCCGTCCGTAAGGCCGCAGGCGCCCCCGCGCGGGCCCCCTTCCGCCGACCGACCGCGGCGGCCCGGTCCCGGCGCGACCTGACGCGGGCACAGCGCCCGAAAAGGGCAGGCATACCCTCGCGGGCGGTCCCCCATGCGCCGAACGGGCGACTTCCCTGCGGCCGCTGCCCGGTATTTTTTCCCGATCATGCAGGAGGAGCCGGTCGTGGGGCATACCCTGACTGAGGTGAACGAGTCACCAGCAGCGCCGTCCGGCGCGCCCGCGAAGACCGCAGCAGCCCGGCCCGAGCCGGAAGGCGCCGCGGCCCCGCCCGGGCACCCCGCGGCCCCCGAGCTGCCCGCCGTCCCCGCGGAGTTGCACGCCGAGCTCGTCGCCTTCCGCCGCGACCTGCACCGCCACCCCGAGGTGGGCCGGCAGGAGTTCCGCACCACCGAGCAGGTCAGGGCCCGCCTGGAGCGGGCCGGCCTGCAGCCGCGGGTGCTGCCCGGCGGCACCGGCCTGGTCTGCGACATCGCCGCCCCCGGCGACGACCGCCCGCGCCTGGCGCTGCGGGCCGACCTGGACGCGCTGCCGGTGCCGGACACCAAGGCCGTGGAGTACCGCTCCACCGTCCCCGGCCGCGCCCACGCCTGCGGCCACGACGCGCACACCACGATCGTGCTCGGCACCGGCCTGATGCTCGCCGCCCTGCTGGCGGAGGGCCGGCTGCCCCGCCCGGTGCGGCTGGTCTTCCAGGCCGCCGAGGAGATCATGCCCGGCGGCGCGCTGGACGCGGTCAAGGCCGGGGTGCTGGAGGGCGTCGAGCGCATCCTCGCGGTGCACTGCGACCCGAAGGTGGAGGTCGGCCGGATCGGCCTGCGGGTGGGCCCGATCACCTCGGCCGCGGACAAGCTGAAGCTCTCCCTGGAGGGCCCCGGCGGGCACAGTGCCCGCCCGCACCTGACCACGGACCTGGTGATGGCCACCGCCAAGCTCGCCACCGAGCTGCCCGCGGTGCTCGGCCGCCGGGTGGACCCCCGCTCGGGCCTGAGCATCGTGTGGGGCCGGATCGAGGCCGGCCACGCGGCCAATGTGATCCCGCAGCACGCCGAGCTGGAGGGCACCGTGCGCTGCCTGGAGCTGGCCGCCTGGCACGACGCCCCCGACCTGGTGCACGAGGTGATCGACCAGGTCGCCTCCATGTACCGGGCCAAGTGCGAGATCACCTACCAGCGCGGTGTCCCCCCGGTGGTCAACGAGGCGGACTCGGTCGAGCTGCTGCGCGACGCGATGACCCGCAGGCACGGCGCCCACGCCATCGAGGACACCGAGCAGAGCCTGGGCGGCGAGGACTTCTCCTGGTACCTGGAGCACGTGCCCGGCGCCCTCGCCCGGCTCGGCGTGCGCCCGGTCGGCGACGGCGCCGCGCGCGATCTGCACCAGGGCGACTTCGACATCGACGAGGGGGCGCTGACCGTCGGCGTGGAGCTGTTCACGGCCGCTGTGCTGCTGTCCTGACAGCGGGTGAGGCCCCGGTCACGGGGCCGTCACCTGGTCGAAATGCGTCGATCCGATAACGGGTCTTCATGCGGCCTTTACCTGTCATCTACGCGCGTTAAGCTCCGGCTTAGCCAGCGCCGGACGGGGCGCTTTCCAGACCGAAGGGGACCCTCTTGCGCCGGGTATCCAAGATCGCTGCCGCGGGCGTGGTGTCCGCGGCCCTCGCGCTGACGGCCACCGCGTGTGGCAGCAGCACCACCTCCGACAGCGGATCGAGCGGCTCCTCGTCGAGCAGTGGTTCGGGCGGCAAGGGCGTCGGCATGGCCTACGACGTCGGCGGGCGCGGCGACCACTCCTTCAACGACTCGGCCGCCCGCGGCATGGACAAGGCCGTCAAGGAGTTCTCGCTCGGCTCCAAGGAGCAGACCGCCAGCCAGGACGAGACCGAGTCCGACCGCGAGGAGCGGCTCGACCAGCTGGCCGGCGCCGGCTACAACCCGGTCATCGCGGTCGGCTACACCTACGGTGACGCCGTCACCAAGATAGCCAAGAAGTACCCGAAGACCACCTTCGCCATCGTGGACTCGGTCGTGGACGCCCCCAACGTCGACAGCATGACCTTCGCCACCGAGCAGAGCTCCTACCTGGCGGGCGTGGCCGCCGCGCTGAAGACCAAGACCGGCAAGGTCGGCTTCATCGGCGGCGTGCACAACACCCTGATCGGCACCTTCCAGGCCGGCTTCGACCAGGGCGTGAAGGACACCAAGCCCTCCGTCCAGGTCACCGACCAGTACCTGTACGAGACCGACTCCAAGGGCTTCGCCGACCCGACGGCCGCGGCCGGCAAGGCCAAGGGCATGCTCGACAAGGGCATCGACGTGATCTACACCGCGGCCGGCCTGTCCGGCGACGGCTCGATCCAGACGGTGGCCGGCAAGCCCGGCACCTGGGCGATCGGCGTCGACTCCGACCAGTACCAGGACCCGGCGCTGGCGAAGTACAAGAACCAGATCCTCACCTCCGCGGTGAAGAACGTCGACGTGGCCGTCTACGACCTGATCAAGTCCGTCCACGACGGGTCGCCGAAGGTCGGCACGAACACCTACAACCTCGCCAACGGCGGTGTCTCGCTGGCCACGTCGGGCGGCTTCCTCACCGACATCCAGTCCCAGCTGGACACCGCGAAGCAGAAGGTCGTCTCGGGCGCCATCAAGGTCAAGTCCACCCCGTGACCCGCGGCCGGTAACGCGCGTTCGGATCTGCAGGCTCGGCGGGGGGTTGCTGCGGCACCCCCCGCCGGGCCTTCTTTGCGCGATACCTTCGGCCCCGCACGCCCCCGCCCGAGCCTTTCCCTTCAGGAGAGTGCGCCATCAACGCGTCCACGAGTCCCCCCGCGGCCGTCGAGCTGCGCGGCATCACCAAGCGCTTCCCCGGCGTCGTCGCCAACCACGACATCGACATCACCGTGCGCAGCGGCACCGTGCACGCCCTCGTGGGCGAGAACGGCGCCGGCAAGTCCACCCTGATGAAGATCCTCTACGGCATGCAGAAGCCCGACGAGGGCACCATCGCGATCAACGGCGAGCAGGTCGTCTTCGGCGACCCCGGCGACGCCATCGCCCACGGCATCGGCATGGTGCACCAGCACTTCATGCTCGCCGACAACCTGACCGTGCTGGAGAACATCGTGCTGGGCAGCGAGAAGCTGCACGGCATCGGCGGCCGGGCCCGGGCCCGGATCACCGAGATATCCGACGCCTACGGCCTGGGGGTCAAGCCCGACGCCCTGGTCGAGGACCTCGGCGTCGCCGACCGCCAGCGGGTGGAGATCCTCAAGGTCCTCTACCGCGGCGCCCGCATCCTCATCCTCGACGAGCCCACCGCGGTCCTGGTGCCCCAGGAGGTCGACGCGCTCTTCGAGAACCTGCGCGGCCTGAAGGCCGAGGGCCTGACCGTCATCTTCATCTCGCACAAGCTCGGCGAGGTGCTCTCGGTCGCCGACGAGATCACCGTCATCCGCCGCGGCACCACCGTCGGCAGCGCCGACCCCGCGCACACCACCACCAAGCAGCTCGCCGAGCTGATGGTCGGCAGCGAACTTCCCTCGCCGGAGACCCGCGAGTCCACCGTCACCACCGAGCCGATGCTCACCGTGGCCGGCCTGCGGATGGCCGCGGTGGACCCGGACGGCGTGGAGCGGGTGGTGCTCGACGACATCGGCTTCACCATCCACAAGGGCGAGGTGCTCGGCATCGCCGGCGTCGAGGGCAACGGCCAGGCCGAACTCGTCGAGGCGATCATGGGCATGCGGCAGCTGGACGCCGGCACCCTGCGCCTGGACCAGGCCGACATCACCGCCGCGCCCACCCGCAAGCGCCGCGAGGACGGCATCGGCTACATCCCCGAGGACCGGCACCGGCACGGCCTGCTGCTGGAGGCCCCGCTGTGGGAGAACCGCATCCTCGGCCACGTCACCGAGCCGCCCAACAGCCGCGGCGTCCTCATCGACCCGACCGCCGCCCGGCGCGACACCGAGCGGATCGTGCGCGAGTACGACGTGCGCACCCCCGGCATCGAGGTCACCGCGGCGTCGCTGTCCGGCGGCAACCAGCAGAAGCTGATCGTCGGCCGGGAGATGAGCCACCTGCCCAAGCTGCTGATCGCCGCCCACCCCACCCGGGGTGTGGACGTCGGCGCACAGGCGCAGATCTGGGACCAGATCCGCCAGGCCCGCCGCGAGGGCCTGGCGGTGCTGCTGATATCCGCCGACCTGGACGAGCTGATCGGCCTGTCGGACACCTTGCGGGTGATGTACCGCGGCCGGCTGGTCGCGGACGCCGACCCGGCCACCATCACGCCCGAGGAGCTCGGCTCGGCCATGACCGGCGCCGCCTCGGGCCACCTCGCGCACCAGCCGGCCGCCGGCTCGGAGCCGTCCGGGGGAGAGGACCGATGAAGAAGTTCGACAGGGACCGGGTGCTGCTGGCCGTCGCCGCACCCGTGCTGGCCGTGGTCGGGGCGCTGATCGTCACCGCCCTGGTGCTGCTGGCCACCGGCAAGGACCCCTTCCACGCGTTCAACGTGATGGTCAACTACGGCGACAAGTCCGACAGCCAGGTCTACATCCTCAACAAGGCCACCACGTACTACCTGGCCGGCCTCGCGGTCGCCGTCGGCTTCCGGATGAACCTGTTCAACATCGGCGTGGACGGCCAGTACCGGCTGGCGGCGTTCTTCGCCGCCGCGGTCGGCGGCGCCGTCTCGGTGCCGGGCATCATCCAGATCCCGCTGATCATCGTCACCGCCATGCTGGTCGGCGCGGCCTGGGCGGCGATCGCCGGCGTGCTGAAGGTGACCCGCGGGGTGAGCGAGGTGATCTCCACGATCATGCTCAACTCGATCGCGGGCATCGTCATCGGCTACTTCCTGCAGGGCGGCCGGCTCGGCGTGCTCGACAAGGACGCCAACATGGTGTCCACCAAGCCGCTGCCGTCCTCCGGCCACCTCTTCAACTTCCAGACCGCCACCGACCCCGTCGACGGCTTCATCGTCTTCGCGGTGCTCGCCGGCGTCCTCTACTGGTTCCTGCTCTCGCGCACCCGGTTCGGCTTCGACCTGCGGGCCGTCGGCCGCTCGGAGTCCGCCGCCGAGGCCAGCGGCGTCAGCGTGAAGAAGATGGTCATCACCAGCATGCTGATCTCCGGCGGCATGGCCGGCCTGGTCGGCATGTCCACGCTGCTCAACGAGTCGCACGACTACGGCACCGACTTCCCGACCGGCATCGGCTTCACCGGCATCGCGGTCGCCCTGCTCGGCCGCAACAACCCCATCGGCATCGCCATCGGCGCCCTGCTGTGGGCCTTCCTGGAACGCGCCTCCGGCGGACTGGAGTTCCAGGGCTACGACAAGGAGATCGTCGGCGTGATCCAGGGCGTCATCGTGCTCGCGGTGGTCATCGCCTACGAGATCGTCCGCCGCTACGGGCTGACCCGCCAGCAGCGCAAGGTCGGCGCCGAACTCGCCGCGGCCGCAGGCCGGCAGGAGACCCAGGAGGTCGCCGCGTGAGCACCACCGCCATCCAGACGCCGCCGCCCGCCGCGGCGCCCCCCGCCAAGGAGCCCGGCCGCGGCCGGGTCCGGCTCAGCTGGCCGGTGGTCCTGCTGATCATCGCCGGCGCCCTCATCGTCGTCTCCGCGGTGCGCGCGATCACCGGAGCCGAGGACGTCACCTCCTCGGGCCAGATGGCCGGCGCCCTGTCCGGCGCGGTGCCGATCGGCCTCGCGGGCCTGGCCGGCCTGTGGTCGGAGCGGGCCGGCGTGGTCAACATCGGCCTCGAGGGCATGATGATCCTCGGCACGTTCTTCGGCGCCTGGGCCGGCTGGCAGACCAACCCCTGGCTCGCCGTCCTGGCCGGCGTCCTCGGCGGCGCGCTCGGCGGCCTGGTGCACGCCATCGTCACCGTCACCTTCGGCGTGGACCACATCATCGCCGGTGTCGCGATGAACATCCTGGCCACCGGCGTCACCCAGTACCTCGCCAAGCGGCTGTTCAACGTCGGCGAGGCGGCCCAGAAGGGCGGCACGCCCAAGCAGTCCCCGCCGATGGACGACGCCAAGCACTTCACCGTGCCGGGCCTGTCGCACTGGCTGCACACGGTGGAGACCCACCACTGGTTCCTCGTCTCGGACCTGGCCGGCATCATCGGCGGCCTGGTCACCAACATCTCCTCGATCACCCTGCTGGCGATCGTGCTCTTCGCCGCCACCTTCTTCATCCTGTGGCGCACCCCGTTCGGCCTGCGGCTGCGCTCCTGCGGCGAGAACCCGGTGGCCGCCGAGTCGCTCGGCGTCAACGTCTACACCTACAAGTACGCTGCCGTGGTGATCTCCGGCGCGCTGGCCGGCCTCGGCGGCGTCTTCCTCGCCATCGGCACGCACTTCTACCTCGAAGGGCAGACCGGCGGCCGCGGCTACATCGGCCTGGCGGCCATGATCTTCGGCAACTGGCGGCCGGGCGGCCTCGCCATGGGCGCCGGCCTCTTCGGCTACGCCGACAGCCTCCAACTGCGCAACGGCGGCCCGTCGGTGCACGCGCTGCTGCTGCTCATCGCGGTGCTGCTGGTCGCCATGGCGGCCTGGAAGTTCTACCGGGGCGCCCGTATCGCCCCCGCGGTCTCGCTCGCCTTCGCGGTGCTGCTGACCGTGTGGTACCTGACCACCGACTCGGTGCCGGACGAGGTCGTCCAGGGCACCCCGTACGTGGTCACGCTGCTGGTGATGGGGCTGTCCGCGCAACGGCTGCGGATGCCCAGGGCGGACGGCGTCCCCTACCGGAAGGGACAGGGCGGATGACGGACGGGCGCGGACCGCGCACCGGGGCCGGGGGCGCCGCAGGCGCCCCGGCCCCGGCCGGGGTGGACTGGGCGGCCCTGCGGGCCGCCGCCCGGGAGATCATGGCGCGCGCCTACGCGCCGTACTCCCGGTTCCCGGTCGGCGCGGCCGCGTTCACCGACGACGGCCGCACCGTCGTCGGCTGCAACGTGGAGAACGCCGCCTACGGGGTGGCGCTGTGCGCCGAGTGCGGCCTGATCTCCGCGCTGCACGCCTCGGGCGGCGGCCGGCTGACCGCCTTCACCTGCTGCGACGCCCGCGGCGACCTGCTCATGCCGTGCGGCAGGTGCCGGCAGCTGCTGTGGGAGCACGGCGGCCCCGACCTGCTCGTCGACACCCCCCGCGGGGTGCGGCCGATGAGCGACGTGCTGCCCGACGCCTTCGGGCCCGACGACCTCGAACGCTAGGAAGTTCCGCTCTCATGGACGCCCTCGACGCCATCTCCGTGATCCGCGCCAAGCGGGACGGCGGCCGGCTCACCGACGCCTCGATCGACTGGGTGATCGACGCCTACACCCGCGGCGCGGTCGCCGAGGAGCAGATGTCCGCCCTCGCCATGGCGATCCTCCTCAACGGCATGGACCGGGCCGAGATCGCCCGGTGGACCGCCGCGATGATCGCCTCCGGCGAGCGGATGGACTTCTCCGGGCTCTCCCGGCCCACCGTCGACAAGCACTCCACCGGCGGTGTCGGCGACAAGATCACCCTGCCGCTGGCCCCGCTCGTCGCCGCCTGCGGGGCCGCGGTGCCGCAGCTCTCCGGGCGGGGCCTGGGTCACACGGGCGGCACCCTGGACAAGCTGGAGTCCATCCCCGGCTGGCGCGCCTCGCTCAGCAACGAGGAGATGCTCGACGTCCTGGACTCGGTCGGCGCGGTGATCTGCGCCGCCGGCGACGGGCTGGCGCCGGCCGACAAGAAGCTCTACGCGCTGCGGGACGTGACGGGGACGGTGGAGTCGATCCCGCTGATCGCCTCCTCGATCATGTCCAAGAAGATCGCCGAGGGCACCGGGGCGCTCGTCCTCGACGTCAAGGTCGGCTCCGGTGCCTTCATGAAGAACCTGGACGACGCGACCGAACTGGCCCGCACGATGGTCGGATTGGGCACCGACCACGGGGTGCGCACGATCGCGCTGCTGACGGGGATGTCGGCGCCGCTCGGGCGCACCGCGGGCAACGCGCTCGAAGTCCGCGAATCCGTCGAGGTGCTGGCCGGCGGCGGCCCCGCCGACGTCGTCGAACTCACCCTCGCGCTCGCCCGCGAGATGCTGGACGCCGCGGGGCTGCCCGACGCCGACCCCGCCAAGGCGCTGGCCGACGGCTCCGCGATGGACGCCTGGCGCCGCATGATCCGGGCCCAGGGCGGCGACCCCGAGGCCGCGCTCCCCGTGGCCCGCGAGCAGCACGTCGTCACGGCCTCCGCGACCGGTGTCCTCACCGAGCTGGACGCCTACGCGGTGGGCGTCGCCGCCTGGCGCCTGGGCGCGGGCCGGGCCCGCAAGGAGGACTCCGTCCAGGCGGGAGCGGGCGTCGAACTCCACGCCAAACCGGGCGACTCGGTGGTGTCCGGCCAGCCCCTCCTCACCCTCCACACCGACACTCCCGACCGGTTCGCCGCGGCCGAGCAGGCCCTGGCCGAAGCGATCCGCATCGGCCCGGCCGCCGACTTCACCCCCGCCCCGACCGTCCTCGCCCGCGTCGCCTGAGGCCCGCCCCGCCGCCCGGGTCCTGCCGCTGTGACGGGGATCACCCGAGGTCGTGGGCGTGTCGGGGTGCGGAGGGGAACCGGGGAGGTGGGCCCGGGCGTCATGGTGGGCGTGCGGCAAGAAGGCGACGGCTTCGTTCCCAAGGTGCGCGCGGCCGGGCTCGTGCTCACCGCGGGGTACCTCGCCTTCATCGGCTGGCTGCTGCTGCGGCCGCACTACGTGCCCTGGGTCGCCGCGCCCAACCTCCAGCCGCTGCGGACGATCCGCGACGACCTCGGGATGGGCCCGCTGGAGGCCGCGCGGCGGATCGGCGCCGGGCTCGGGCTGCTCGCCCCGCTCGGGGTGCTGCTGCCCATGGCCGGCGGCCGTGCCGACACCTCCGGCTTCGCCTCCTTCGCCCGCACCGTCTTCGCGGGCCTGATGGTCTCCCTGTCGGTGGAGTTCGCCCAGACCATGGTCCCCGGCCAGCTCTTCGACGTGGACGCGCTGCTGCTCAACACCCTCGGGGTCGCCCTGGCCCACCTGCTCGTCGTCCCCGCGGTACGGCGCCGCGCCCGCGAGGCCCGCGCGATCCCGCCCCCGGCCCGCGAGCCGGTCACGGCGGCGGTGCCGTAAACCCTGGTACCGCCCCTACGGAAGAAGCCGCGCCCGTGAACAGGGCGCGGCTCCGGGGGAGTTCCGCTACGGGGCAGTCGCGGGTCAGCCGCCGAGGATGCCGCCCGCCGCCGGGAGGCCGCCGAGCAGGCCGGTGACGGGGGCGACCTGGTTGCCGGACAAGTGGTTGCCGGAGGGCAGCAGGTCGGTCGGGTTGGCGGGCAGCGCCGAGGCGCCGTTGGACACCGCGGTCTGGGCGCCGGCGAGCGAGGAGGCGCCGCCGGGGACGAGGCCGGTGGCCGAGCCGACCGGGGCGAGGGCGTCGGGAGCGGACAGGCCGGCGGCGGAGGCGGTGCCGGCGGCTGCCGCCGCGGCGGCGAGGCCCAGCGCGGCGACCGTGAGAGTCTTCATGGTTCGGGTCTGCATGACGACGGAACGTAGTCAGCGGCACACGACCCGTGCAACCGGCGTGGCGCGGCCGCGATCATGCCCGCGGCCGCGCCGGCGCGCCGCCCGTCCTAGCCGCGGTGCGGGGCGGAACCGCTGGCCACGGGGCCTGCGGCGGTGCCGGGCGCGAAGAGCCACTCGGCCTTCAGCTCGGCGTATCCGGGCTTGATGACCTCGTTGATCATGGCGAGCCGTTCATCGAAAGGGATGAACGCGGACTTCATCGCGTTGACGGTGAACCATTGCATGTCGTCGAGCGTGTAGTCGAAAGCCTCGACCAGGTGCCCGAACTCCTCGCTCATGCTGGTGCCCGACATCAGCCGGTTGTCGGTGTTGACGGTGACCCGGAAGTGCAGCCGGCGCAGCAGGCCGATGGGGTGCTCGGCGTAGGAGGCGGCGGCGCCGGTCTGCAGGTTGGACGTCGGGCACATCTCCAGCGGGATGCGCTTGTCGCGCACGTAGGAGGCGAGCCGGCCGAGTGCGACCGAGCCGTCGTCGGCCACCGTGATGTCGTCGATGATCCGCACGCCGTGGCCGAGCCGGTCCGCGCCGCACCACTGCAGCGCCTGCCAGATCGACGGCAGGCCGAACGCCTCGCCGGCGTGGATGGTGAAGTGGTTGTTCTCCCGCTTGAGGTAGTCGAAGGCGTCCAGGTGCCGGGTGGGCGGGAAGCCCGCCTCCGCGCCGGCGATGTCGAAGCCGACGACGCCCTGGTCCCGGTAGCGGTTGGCCAGTTCGGCGATCTCCTGGGAGCGGGCGGCATGCCGCATCGCGGTGAGCAGGGCGCCGACCCGGATGCGGTTGCCTCCCTCCCGGGCCCGGCGCTCGCCCAACCGGAAGCCCTCGTTGACCGCCTCGACGACCTCCTCCAGGCTCAGCCCCGCCTCCAGGTGCTGCTCGGGGGCGTAGCGCACCTCGGCGTAGACCACGCCGTCCGCGGCGAGGTCCTCGGCGCACTCGGCGGCGACCCGGACCAGCGCGTCGCGGGTCTGCATGACAGCGCAGGTGTGCGCGAAGGTCTCCAGGTAGCGCTCCAGGGAGCCGGAGTCGGCGGCCTCGCGGAACCAGGTGCCCAGCCGGTCGGCGTCCTTCTCGGGCAGCGCGTCGTAGCCGGTCTCGCGGGCGATGTCCACGATCGTGCCGGGGCGCAGGCCGCCGTCGAGGTGGTCGTGGAGCAGGACTTTGGGGGCGCGGCGGATCTGTTCCGGCGTCGGGCGGCCGGGGGTGGCGGTCTGCATGGATGAACTCTAGTCCCTACGCGCGTAGACATGGCGTACGAGCTGACTATTTTCCGCCCGGACATTCAACGCACACCCTGTTGTCTGCGATCGTTGCGCCATGGCTTCGCAAGCATTACCGGCACGTGGCGCGCGGCTCGGGCGTCCGGTGGCGCCGGGGCGCGCGTTCGTGCCCCGGCAGCGCGAGCACGACGCCGGGCCGACGGTACGCGCGGTGGTGCTCGCCCTCCCCGGCGGGGACGCGCTCAGCACCCGGCGGCGATCGCCCATGGCCGCGGCCGTCATGTGGCCGCTGGCCCGGTACCTGGTGCGCGCCGGCGCGGCCGACGGTGTGGCCGCGCACGTCGTCCACTACCGCTTCCGCGGCTGGAACGGAGGGCACGCGCACCCCGCGGAGGACGCCGAGTGGGCCGTCGGCGAGGCGGTACGGCGGTACGGGGACGTGCCGGTGGGACTGGTCGGGCTCGACATGGGCGCGCGGGCCGCGCTGCACGCGGCCGGGCACCCCGCGGTCGGGGCCGTCGTCGCGCTCGCGCCCTGGCTGCCGGAGGGGCCGGAGCCCGAGCCGGTCAAGCAGCTCAACGGGCGCAGCGTGCTGATCGTGCACGGCACGGACGACGGGGCGACCGATCCCGAACTCTCCTACGGGCTTGCCGAGCGGGCGAAGAAGGTCAACCGGGAGGTGTGCAGGTTCGAGGTGCACTCCGACGGGCACGGCCTGCACCAGCACCGGGCGGAGGTGTTCGCGCTCACCGCGGACTTCCTGCTGGGCGCCCTCCTGGAGCGCCCCTACTCCCGCCCGGTCGCCGACGCGCTCGCGGCGCCGCCCCCGCTGGGCCTGCGCATGCCGCTCGCCGCGGGCTTCGGCCGCTCCCTGTCGTAACGGGGACGCGCGGGACCCCGCGGCGGGGAGCCGGCACCCCGTGGGCCGCCGGCGGGCTCAGAGCGGGGTGCCCGCGTCGTCGGCTCCGGTGCGCAGGTCCGAGGTGCAGGAGTAGACGCGCAGGCCGTCGTTCTTGGCGGGGCCGCCGATGACGACCTGCTGGTCGGGGGAGACCACCGGGTCCGCGGTCAGGGTGCAGACCAGCTGGCCCAGGGCGAAGGGCGGCAGGGCGTCGGGAGCCTCGTTGAGGCGCAGGGCGTCGCGGGGGTCGCCCGCCCGGGCACCGGTGACCCGCAGGTCGGAGGGGACCGCCGTGGAGAAGCCGGCCCTGCCCTCGTCCGTCATCGGGCTCGCCTGGAGCTGGGCGACCAGCTCGCTGACCCGGGTGAACCAGTCGATCCGCGCGTCCCGCAGCACCATGCTGCGGCTCACCGGGGCCACCTGCATGCTGCACACCAGGAACACCTGCCGCGTCACCGCGTCCGGCTCGGAGTTCGCCGGGGCCTTGGGCGCCGTGCAGGACACCCGCGAGGGCGCCGGGCCCGCGTCCACCGGCACCGAGGTGGTGCGGATGCCGCAGCCGGCCAGCAGCGGCGCCAGCATCCCCGCGGCGGCCAGCCCGTACCCGTACCCGCGCAGCCGCGCCCTCATCGCCGTCCCCCCGTGGTGCCGTTGCCGCCCGGGGCGGCGCTGTCCGCCCGGGTCGCGCCCGAGGCGCCCTGCTCGGTCCGCGGCCGCACCGGCAGCCGCAGCGTGAACAGGGCCCCGCCCTCGGGGCCGTTGGCGGCGGAGATGTCGCCGCCGTGGATGTGCGCGTTCTCCAGCGCGATGGACAGGCCCAGGCCGCTGCCCTCGGAGCGGGCCCGGGAGGCGTCCGCCTTGTAGAAGCGGTCGAAGACGTGCGGCAGCACCTCCTCCGGGATGCCGGGACCGCGGTCGGAGACGCTGATGACGATCTCGCCGTCCGCGCCGCCCTCCCGGCGCAGCGTCACCCGCACCGGGGACCCGCCGTGCTTGAGCGCGTTGCCGATCAGATTGGCCATGATCACGTCCAGCCGGCGCGGGTCGATCGTGGCCAGTACCCCGCGGGGGGCGTCGAGTTCGACCGAGTCCAGCCAGGCCCGCGCGTCCATGCAGGCCGTGATCATGTCGGCGACGTCGACCTCGTCCACCCGCAGCTTGGCGGTGCCGGCGTCGAAGCGGGTGACCTCCATCAGGGTCTCCACCAGCTCGTTGAGCCGCCGGGTCTCGCTGACCACGAGCCGCACCGCGGGGGCGATCATCGGGTCGAGCGCCTCCGCCTCGTCCTCCAGCACATCGGTCACCGCGGTGATCGCGGTCAGCGGGGTGCGCAGCTCGTGCGACATGTCGGCGACGAAGCGGCGGCTGGCGGCCTCGCGCGCCCGCAGCTCCTCGACCCGGTTCTCCAGCTGCTCGGCCGCGTTGTTGAAGGTCCGGGACATCTCGGCGAGTTCGTCGGTGCCCGACACCTTCAGGCGGGTGTTCAGGTGGCCCTCGCCGAGCCGCTTGGCGGCCTCGCCCAGCCGCCGCACCGGCCGCAGCACCGCGGAACCCGCGGCCTGCGCCAGCAGGGCGGCGCCGATCAGGGCGAGCAGGGTGGCGATGCCGAGGGACCAGGCCAGCGAGTTGAGGTCCTTGCGCTCGGCGTCCAGCGACTTGAGCATGTAGCCGGTCGGGCCGCCGCCGTTGATCCGCGCGCCGGCCACCAGGTAGGGGTGGCCCTGCAGCGAGATCCGCTCCCAGTGCAGGTGGTAGCGGTTGTCGTCGGAGGTGTGCCGGGTGTTGACGGCGCGGCGCAGAGAGGCCGGCACGTCGTCCAGCGAGAAGGAGTCGCGGTCGGAGGTGACCGTGCAGGGGCCCTCCGGCGTGCTGTCGGTGAGCAGCACCTGGTAGGTGTCCGGGCTGCCGATCCGGCTGGCGGCGGTCTCCAGCGACCGGCAGGCGGGCCGTACCGGCAGCGAGGCGGCGTTGCGTTCAAGGGAGTCGCGGAAGTCGTCCAGCGCGCTGTTCTGCGCCCTGGTGAGCACCGCGTCCCGGTTCAGCCAGTACGCGATCCCCGACACCGACACGGCGGCGGTCAGTGCCACCAGGGCGAAGACGGCTATGAGCCGCAGTCTCAGGCTCGTCCAGCGCAGGAAGCCGAACGCGCCGCCGTGCTCACGTTTCACTGAGGAGTGTCCAGGCGGTAGCCGACGCCCCGGACGGTGCGGATCAGCGTCGGGGACGAGGGGACGTCCTCGATCTTGGCCCGCAGCCGCTGCACGCACGCGTCCACCAGGCGGGAGTCGCCCAGGTAGTCGTGCTCCCACACCAGCCGCAGCAACTGCTGGCGGGAGAGCGCCTGGCCGGGCCGGCGGCTCAGCTCCAGCAGCAGCCGCAGCTCGGTCGGGGTGAGCTGCAGGTCCTGGCCGTCCTTGGTGACGGTCATCGCGCTGCGGTCGATCACGATCGAGCCGAAGGCCGCCGAATCGGTGCTGTCCCGCTCGCCGCGGCGCAGCACGGCGCGGATACGGGCGTCCAGCACGCGCGGCTGCACCGGCTTGATCACGTAGTCGTCGGCCCCGGACTCCAGACCCACCACCACGTCGATGTCGTCGCTGCGCGCGGTCAGCAGGATGATCGGCAGCTGGTCGGTGCGCCGGATCCGCCGGCACACCTCGAAGCCGTCGATCCCGGGCAGCATCACGTCCAGCACGATCAGGTCAGGACGCTGCTCCTTGAGCAGCTTCAGCCCGTCCTCGCCGGTTGCGGCGGCCACCACGCGGTGGCCCTGGCGGGACAGGCCGAGTTCGAGACCGGTGCGGATGGCGTCGTCGTCCTCGATCAGCAACAGGAAAGGCACGGGCGCCATTGTTGCCTACCGGTGCCGGAGGGTTGAAGCACGGGGAGAGCACGGGGTGCACGGCGGGGCGTGGGTGCCGGTCGGGACGGGCGGTGCGGGTGCTCGTACGCGTCCCTGCCGGGGGTGCCGCAGCAGGGACCGGCCGCCGCCTTCCAGGGGGATCGACGGGCCCCGGGCTCTGTGACGGGCTTGTGACACTCGACAGACAGCGCCATGAAACTGGCCCGGCAGTCTTGTGCCCATCGAAATGAAGAGCGCACTGCCACACCGGTAGTGACGCCGGGGGCCAGGCGGCAGTTCCACCCATGGGGGCGCGAAGATGAACGCACTGCAGAGCAGCACCACCACCGCAGCGCACGTCGCGCACACGCACCCCGGCCTGCGGGCCGCCGAGATGTCCGGCGCCGGGGGCGGACGGGGGTACGTCCGCGGCGCCGGCCGCACCTCGGAGCGCAGGACCCGGCCGGTGCACATAGCACCCGTCGAGACCGTCGAAACCGGCGGGGCGCAGGCCGCGGAGGCGGCCGAGGAGCGCACTTCGGCGCAGCGGCCGGCTTCCGCCGAGGCGGAGGCCGCGTTCACCGCGTACGTCCAGGAGCGGCGGGCCTCGCTCTACGCGACCGCCTACCACCTGACCGGGGACCGGTTCGCGGCCGAGGACCTGTTGCAGAGCGCGCTGTTCTCCACGTACCGCGCGTGGGACCGGATCAGCGACAAGGCGGCGGTCGGGGGCTACCTGCGGCGCACCATGACCAACCTGCACATCAGCGCCTGGCGGCGGCGCAAGCTCAACGAGTACCCGACCGAGGAGCTGCCCGAGACGGTCGGCGACACGGACGAGATGGGCGGCACCGAGCTGCGGGCCGTGCTGTGGCAGGCGCTCGCCCGGCTGCCCGAGCAGCAGCGGACGATGCTGGTGCTGCGCTACTACGAGGGCCGCACCGACCCCGAGATCGCCGACATCCTCGGGATCAGCGTCGGCACGGTCAAGAGCAGCATCTGGCGCTCGCTGCGGCGGATGCGCGAGGACGAGGCGCTGAGCTTCGGCCGCGACAGCGAGGACGCGTTCGGCGAACTTGTCGCGTGACGGGGCGGCTTCTCGCCGTCAGGGTTCCCGTCTCGTCGCCGACAGCCGACCGGTGACCGGTTGCGCGCGCAGTTCCTCCCCCAGAACTTCGCCTGGGAGGTACCCCCAGCGCCCCTTCGGATACGCGTCTGCCCGACGGGGTCCGATGCCGTCGCAAGGCCGGTGGCCTCTTCTGGGGGTGCCCCCTCTGGGGGAGCCGTTCCCCGCGCCCCTGAAAGGCTTGCCTTTTGGGGTGCAGGGCGAGGGGTATCACCTGAGGGGCGCGGGGAACTGCGCGACAAGCCCATTGCCGGGCTGTAGCCGGGAACGCGGAGAAGCCCCTACGGCGGGATGCCGTTTCTCAAGGGTGCGGGGGTACCCCGCGAAGCGCCTACCGGGTGGCACCCGGCGACGGGACGGGAACCCCCGCGGCGGGAAGCCGCACCCCCGCTGCGCGGATGCGCAACAGCGCTTCGGGCTGGTCGCAAGGGGCGCAGCCGAGAGCGGTGTGCTGGGCCACGATGGAGCGCTCGGCGCGCATGAGGTGGTAACCGCGGCGCAGAAGGAAAGGCACCGACTTGCGTCCCTCGCGCAGATCGCGGACGAAGCGGCGCCGCGCGGTCGTGGCCGGCCGGCCACGCAGGCAGATCGCGTCGGCGAGCAGGCCGAGTTCGCCGCACCGCCGGACGATCTCCGCCGCGAAGATGCCCTCGGCGACGAAGAGCGGTGAGCCCCCGAGGTCGAGCCGGGTGCGACCGGTGACGGCGCTGGCGGAGATGTCGTAGACGGGCGTGGCCGCCGTACCCGTTGCGCACAGCTCGCGGATCGCCTCGACCGCGGCCTCGGCGTGCCAGGAGCGCGGGTCGTCCCAGTCGGTCGCGGTACCGGCGCCCAGCCGCGGCAGCGTCGGGTCGGTGCCGTCCTTGTAGAAGTCGTCGAGCGCGAGCACGGGCAGCCCCGTACGCGCGGCGAGGGAGGACTTGCCGGAGCCGGAGGGCCCGGCCAGCAACACCACACGGGCGATGGATGAACTCACGGACAACCATTCTCCCGCACACCTCGTCCGGGGGATGCCCCGCGGTCGGGGAACTACCTGGCGCACCCGCTGCGTTACACTCAGTGACAAGATCGCCGACAGGTCACGACAGGAACGCCATGCCCTCCCTGCGCACCGCCCTCACCCTCACCGCGGCCGCCGCCGCGGCTGCCATTGTCCCCGCCGCCGCTGCCGTCGCCGCGGAGCCGCTGCCGACGCAGAGCGCCACCGACGCGCTGCCCACCGCGGGCCTCACCTCGATGCTGCCCACCCAGTCGGTCACCGGCGCGCTCGCCGACTCCATCGCCCCGGTGCGCGACCTGACGATCGACCCGCTGAGCAACACCCCCGTCGACCCGCTGACCAATGGCATCGGCTCCCAGGTCGCCGACTTCCAGCCGGTCTCCACCACGGACCTCACCGCCCCCCTCACCACCGGCGGCTCCCTGGGCACCCTCCCCCTGACGGGCCCCGTGACCGCCCTCCTCCCGCACTGACCCCGGAGGCACGGCCCCTCAGAGCCGGCTGCCGGCCTTGGGTCGTGCTTGGCGACCGGGATGCGGGAGAGGATCGCGAGGCAGACATCCGAGGTAGTGTGGATAATATGACCTCTGCCTACGAGGATGTGCCCTTCAGTGAACTGCTGCATCATCCCGCTGCCACCGCAGGTCGGCTTGCGGCAGTGCGGGCGCTGCGGCTGCGGCGCCGGGACGCCGAGGACCTGGCCCTGATGAGCGTGGCGCAACTGGAGCAGGACGCCGTGGTGGTGGATTTCTCCGCACGGCTGATGGCAGGGCTGGTGCGCTCGGGGAACTCCCTGGCGCTCCGCCAGGCGCTCCCCGACGCCCTGCCCTGGGCCACTTTCCTGCCGGATGACGACGTGGACACGCTCTTGGCCGAGTTGGTGGCGACGGTCCAGGGCGCGGTGGCCCTGGACAATCTCGCACCCATAGCGCTTCTCCTGACCCAATGGCGGCACACAGCCGAGGTCCACGCCGATCCGGCCCTCCACGCTCTCCTCGTGCGCGAGCCCGACGGAGACTTCGGCCCCGTCCCCGCCCCGGGTTCTGACGCGTGAGTCCGAAGCGTGGCGACCGCGCCGCCCCACCGCCGCTCACCGGGGAGTACGACCTCCGCTTTGCGAACGCCGAAGCCGCTGTCGGGTGGGAGCAACTCTCCCAACAAGCTGCGGCCAATCTCCGGCGGGCCTTCGATCGTATTCGGGCCGTCCCAAGGGGTGAGGGGCACACGGAGCGCCATCACCGGCTCAAAGGCGCGCTTGCATCGGGCACGTTCAAAGGGCAGGAGATGGAGCGCTGGCAGTACGAAGTGACGGCGGCCCGGGCGCATCTGGTACCTCATCGACGATGAACGACGCATCGCATGGATCACCTATGCGGGTACCGGCCACCCCAAAGCGACCGACTGAAGCTGTTGTCCTCAGCGTTCACACACCCATCGGGTGCCAGACCGTCTTCGTCTCCAGCCAGGTCAGGAGGCGGGACGTGCCCGGGTCGGCGGTCCAGTCCTCGGGGGTGGGGGAGGGGCGGCGGACGCGTTTGAGGTTGTCCGCCGCGGCTTCCTCGAGGGCCGCGGCCAGCTCCGGGGACGCCCCGGTGAGGTCGATCGCGTTGACGTCCTGGTGGGCGGCGAGCGGGGTGGCGATCTCGGCGGTGCGGCCGGAGAGGATGTTGACCACGCCGCCGGGCACGTCGGAGGTGGCCAGCACCTCGCCCAGCGAGAGCGCCGGCAGCGGCGCCCGCTCGGACGCGACCACGACTGCGGTGTTGCCCGTGGCGATCACCGGGGCCAGCACCGAGACCAGGCCGAGCAACGCGGAGTCCTGCGGCGCCAGCACCGCGACCACACCGGTCGGCTCGGGTGTCGAGAAGTTGAAGTAGGGCCCGGCCACCGGGTTCGCCCCGCCGGCCACCTGCGCGATCTTGTCCGTCCAGCCCGCGTACCAGACCCAGCGGTCCACCGCCGCGTCCACCGCGGCCGCCGCCTTGGACTTCGACAGCCCCTCCGCGTCGGCCACTTCGCGGGCGAACTGCTCGCGCCGCCCCTCCAGCATCTCCGCGACGCGGTACAGCACCTGCCCGCGGTTGTACGCGGTCGCGCCCGACCAGCCGGGCACCGCCTTGCGGGCGGCGACCACCGCGTCCCGCGCGTCCTTGCGCGAGGCGAGCGGCGCGTTCGCCAGCCAGCTCCCGTCCTTGGCGCCGTCCTTGCCCGCGCCCTTGGCGTCCGCCACCTCGTACACCCGGCCGCTCTCGGAGCGGGGGAACTTCCCCCCGACGTACAGCTTGTAGGTCTTGAAGACGCCCAGCCGCGTCTCGCGTGCGTCACGTGCGTCAGACATCGAGGTACGCCTCCAGGCCGTGCCGGCCGCCTTCCCGGCCGTAGCCGGACTCCTTGTAGCCGCCGAACGGCGAGGTCGGGTCGAACTTGTTGAACGTGTTGGCCCACACCACCCCGGCCCGCAGCTTGTCCGCCACCGCCAGGATGCGCGAGCCCTTCTCCGACCAGATGCCCGCCGACAGCCCGTACGGGGTGTTGTTCGCCTTCTCCACCGCCTCGGCCGGGGTGCGGAAGGTGAGGACGGAGAGCACCGGGCCGAAGATCTCCTCCCGGGCGATCCGGTGCGCCTGCGTCACGCCGGTGAACAGGGTGGGCGCGAACCAGTAGCCGGAGCTGGGCAGTTCGCACGGCGCCGACCAGCGCTCGGCGCCCTCCGCGTCGCCGGCGGCGGCGAGTTCGGTGATCCGGGCCAGCTGCTCGGCGGAGTTGATGGCGCCGACGTCGGTGTTCTTGTCCAGCGGGTCGCCGACCCGCAGCGTGGCCATCCGCCGCTTGAGCGCGTCCAGCAGCTCCTCCTGCACCGACTCCTGCACCAGCAGGCGCGAGCCGGCGCAGCACACATGGCCCTGGTTGAAGAAGATCCCGTTGACGATCCCCTCGACCGCCTGGTCGATCGGGGCGTCGTCGAAGACGATGTTGGCCGCCTTGCCGCCCAGCTCCAGCGTCACCTTCTTGCGGGTGCCGGCCACCGAGCGGGCGATGGCCTTGCCGACCTCGGTGCTGCCGGTGAAGGCGACCTTGTCCACGCCCTCGTGCGCGACCAGCGCCGCGCCCGCGTCGCCGTACCCGGGCAGGATGTTGACCACCCCGCGGGGCAGGCCCGCCTGGCGGCACACATCGGCGAAGAACAGCGCGGTCAGCGGGGTCGTCTCGGCGGGCTTGAGCACCACCGTGTTGCCCGCGGCCAGCGCCGGGGCGATCTTCCAGGCGAGCATCAGCAGCGGGAAGTTCCACGGGATGACCTGGCCGGCCACGCCCAACGGCCGCGGGTGCGGGCCCAGGCCCGCGTGCGCGAGCTTGTCGGCCCAGCCGGCGTAGTAGAAGAAGTGCGCGGCCACCAGCGGGAGGTCGACGTCGCGGGTCTCGCGGATCGGCTTGCCGTTGTCCAGCGACTCCAGCACGGCCAGCTCCCGCGAGCGCTCCTGCAGGATGCGGGCGATGCGGAAGAGGTACTTGGCGCGCTCGGCGCCCGGCAGCGCCGACCACGTCTCGAACGCCCGGCGGGCGGCGGCGACCGCGCGGTCCACGTCCGCCGCGCCGGCCCGGGCCACCTCGGCGAGCACCTCCTCGGTGGCGGGGGACACCGACTTGAACACCCGCCCGTCGGCGGCCTCGGCGAACTCCCCGTCGATGAACAGCCCGTAGGAGGGGGCGAGGTCGACGATCGCGCGCGACTCGGGCGCGGGCGCGTACTCGAACATCCGGTCCGGCATGGCGATCAGTCCACCGTCACGTAGTCGGGGCCGGAGTACCGGCCGGTGCTGAGCTTGTGGCGCTGCATCAGCAGGTCGTTGAGCAGGCTGGAGGCGCCGAAGCGGAACCACTGCGGGGAGAGCCAGTCGCCGCCGGCGGTCTCGTTGACCAGCACCAGGTACTTGATCGCGTCCTTCGCGGTGCGGATGCCGCCGGCCGGCTTCACGCCGACCTGGACGCCGACGGTACGGCGGAAGTCGCGCACCGCCTCCAGCATCAGCAGGGTGTTCGGCGGGGTCGCGTTCACGGCGACCTTGCCGGTGGAGGTCTTGATGAAGTCCGCGCCGGCGAGCATCGCCAGCCACGAGGCGCGGCGGATGTTGTCGTACGTGGACAGCTCGCCGTTCTCGAAGATCACCTTCAGGTGGGCGGCGGTGCCGTCGGGGCGCGCGCACGCCGCCTTCACGGCGCGGATCTCCTCGAAGACGTCCATGTACCGCCCGGCGAGGAAGGCACCGCGGTCGATGACCATGTCGATCTCGTCGGCGCCGGCGGACACCGCCTCGGCGGTGTCCGCGAGCTTCACGCTGCGGGCGGCGCGGCCGGAGGGGAACGCCGTCGCCACCGCGGCGACGTGCACGTCCGTGTCACCGGCCGCCGCCAGCGCCGCCTTCGCGGTGCCGACCATGTCGCCGTACACGCAGATCGCGGCGACCTTCGGGGTGGTGCGGTCGCCCGGGTCCGGGTGCACGCCCTTCGCGCACAGGGCGCGGACCTTGCCGGGGGTGTCGGCGCCCTCCAGCGTGGTCAGGTCGATCATGGAGATCGCCAGGTCCAGGGCGTACGCCTTCGCGGTCGTCTTGATCGAACGGGTCCCCAGCGCGGCCGCCCGGGCCTCCAGCCCGACCGCGTCCACTCCGGGCAGCCCGTGCAGGAAGCGGCGCAGCGCGCTGTCGCCGGCGGTCACATCGGCCAAAGCGCTCAGCCGCTGGGCTGCTTCGGGGGCGTACGCGGGGACGGCTCCCTCGCCCAGTGCCGGGGCGCCGCCGGCGCGCGCGGTGCCTTCTGCTGTCTGCTCGGCGGTTCCCATGGCTCGGGGGCCCTTGTTCCTGCCCTTCGCGGGGCTCGCTTGGGCCTGGGCGGCGGCTGCCTTGCCGGGGGGCGCTATAGGGGACATGCTCACGAGTCCACCATATCTACGCGTGTAGCTCCCCGGCTACCCCCTCCGGGGTGGCAGGCGGGGGTACGGCGCGCGCTGGCCCCTCCAGGGTGGCTGGCGAGGTACGGCGCCCGCCGTACGGGGTTTCGCGGTGCCCCTTCGGGCCGGTGGCGAGGTACGGCGCGCGCCCCTCCGGGGTGGCCGGCGGGGGTACGGCTCCCGCCGTACGGGGTTTCGCGGTGCCCTTTCGGGCCGGTGGCGAGGTACGGCGCGCGCTGGCCCCTCCCGGGTGGCTGGCGAGGTACGGCTCCAGCCGTACGGGATTCCGCCCCGCGCCCGGCCGCAGGCCCGCCAGCCCACCCGGCTACGCGTCTGCCGCGCCCTGCCGTTCCCGGCCGCAGGCCGGTGGCCAGCTGAGCGCGCAGTTCCCCGCGCCCCTACGGGTCCGCGTTTGCCCGACGGGGTGTATTGCCGTCGCAAGGGCGGTGGCCTCTTCTGGGGGTGCCCCCTCTGGGGGAGCAGTCCCCGCGCCCCTGTACAGCTTGCCCTTCGCGCGCAAAGCGAGCCCCGTACAACCCAGGAGCGCTGGGGGTACCCCCAGGCGAGGCTCTGGGGGAGGTACTGCGCGACCAGCCAGCACGGGCCTGCGGCCGGGAACGCGGAAAAGCTCCTGCGGGGGAGAGCCGCTCCTGGGGGTGCGGGGAATTGCTCATCCTGGAGGGGGTCACCCCACAGCCCGCTGCCGGGCTGCAGCCGAGGAGGCGGAGAAACTCCTACGGCGGGTTGTCGTTTCTTGGAGGCGCGGGAACTGCTCATCCCGGAAGGGGCACACCCCACAGCACGCTGCCGGGCTGCGGCCGGGGACGCGGACAAGCTCCTGCGGCGGGTTGCCGTCCCTTGGGGGCGCTGGGGGGACTCCCAGGCGAAGTTCTGGGGGAGGGACTGGGCGAGCAACCCACCGGCGGCCTGCGGTCGGGAGCGGGACGGGACCCCTGCGGCGGGGGCCGGAACCTCGCCCGCTCAAGCGGAACGTCAGCGGAGGGAGAAGAGGATGATCAGGACGACTGCGCCCGCCGCCGCGGGGGCGATCACCTCGTAGGCCCAGCGGATCGCGGGGGCGGGGCGGGACTCGGGATCGACCTCGTGCTTGTCGCACAGCTCGCGGAGTTCGGCCAGGGCCTGGTCGGAGTAGGCGCGGATCGTGCCGTCCGGGTCGGAGCCCGGGCGGCGGCGCGGGGCCGGCGGGGCGAAGGGGTCGCGCCTGCTGCTGCCGGCCTGGGCGCGGGCGGTCTGCCGGGCCGCGCGCTTGCGGGCCCGCAGCGAGACGGGGATCGCCCAGAGCTGGAATTTGCGGTCGCCCGCCATCAGCTCGGTGGAGTACGAGGCGCGCACCGCGTCCACTCCGCTCCAGGGGAGCGTGATCGTACGGAACGGGTTGCGCACCCGGATCTGCTCGTCGTTGGCGAAGACGGCCGGGCGGATCGTGAAGGCGATGATCAGCGGTACGGCCAAAAGCAGGCCGGCCAGGGCGAGCCACGGGGTGCTGCCGGTGCCGCGGGCGACGGCGTCGCCGCCGAGCCAGCCGGCGAGGGCCAGGAGCAGGACGCCGCCGCTGATTCCGGCGGCGGAGCGGTACGCGCGGTCGGCGTACCCGCCGCCGGGGCCTCCGGCGGGGGGCGGGGGTTCGTGCTTCGGGCTCGTCATAGGTCCCGATTGTCCATGAACCCATCCGCTGGAGCGGTCGGGGGTACGGCTCCCCGTCGAAGGGGTTCCCTGCCGCTGCGGTGTGCGGCCCGCCAGGAGCCGGTCGGGCACTTCCTCCCCAGAGCCTCGCCTGGGGCTACCCCCAGCGCCCGCAAGAAACGGCAACCCCCCGTAGGGGGTTCCTCGCGTTCCCGCTTGCAGCCGGGCCCCCTGGCTGTGGGGGTGCCCTCTCCAGGGGAGCAGTTCCCGCACCTCCAAGAAGCGGCAACCCCCCGTAGGAGGTTCTTCGCGTACTCGCCCGCAGCCCGGCTCTTGGCTGGTCGCGCAGTTCCTCCCCCCAGAGCCTCGCCTGGGGGTGCCCCCAGCGCCCCTGGGTTGTACGGGGCTCGCTTTGCGCAGGAGGGGCAAGCCGTACAGGGGCGCGGGGAACTGCTCCCCCAGAGGGGCCACCCCCAAAGCAGGCCACCGGCCGGCGGTCGGGAACGGCAGGGCGGGGGCAGACGGGCTGCCGCCTCTTGCGGGCGTGGGGAACTGCTCCCCCAGAGGGGGCACCCCCGCAGCAGGCCACCGGCCGGCGGCCGGGAACGGCGAGGCGGGGGCAGACGGGCTGCCGCCTCTTGCGGGCGTGGGGAACTGCTCCCCCAGAGGGGGCACCCCCGCAGCAGGCCACCGGCCGGCGGCCGGGAATGGCGGGGCAGGGGCAGACGGGCTGCCGCTCCTTGCGGGCGCTGGCGGCACCCCCACAGCCACACTCCGGCCTGGGGGCGGGAGCGCCCGGAACCCCTACGGCATGGAGCCGTTCACGGAGAGCCGCCCGGAACCCCTGCGGCGGGGAGCCGTTCACGGAGAGCCGCCCGGAACCCCTTGCGGGGAGCCGTTCGCGGGGGGCCGGGGGGGGGGGACCCTCAGAGCCCAGCGGCCAGCGAGAAGGCCGACTTGAGGTCCGCGAGGAGCGCGGCGGCACGCTCGCGGGCGGCGGGGAGCCCCGCCGCTTCGGGCACCGCGAGCACGACCTCCAGGTAGCACTTGAGCTTCGGCTCCGTACCGCTCGGCCGGACGACGACCCGCGCGGAGGTGACGCCGGGCCCGGCCAGGCGGTAGCGCAACCCGTCGGTGGGCGGCAGCCCCGCCGCCCCGGCGGCGAGGTCCTCCGCGGAGCGGACAGTGAGGCCGGCGAGGGACGCCGGCGGACGAGCCCGCAGCCGCGCCATCGCGGCGCCGATCAGCGACAGATCGGCGACCCGCACACTGAGCTGGTCGGTCGCGTGCAGCCCGTGCGCGAGCGCGATCTCGTCGAGCAGCCCGGCCAGTGAACCGCCCTCGCTGCGCAGCGCCGCCGCGAGTTCGGCGACGAGCAGCGCCGCGGTGATGCCGTCCTTGTCGCGGACGCCCGCGGGGTCCACGCAGTAGCCGAGCGCCTCCTCGTACCCGTAGCGCAGCCCCTCGACGCGGGAGATCCACTTGAAGCCGGTGAGCGTGTCGGCGTAGCCGAGTCCCGCCGCCGCGGCGATCCGCGAGAGCAGCGAGGAGGAGACGATGCTCGCCGCGAAGGTGTCCCGCCCGGGCACGGCGGCCCCGGTCCGTACGAGGTGCGCGGCCAGCAGCGCGCCGAGTTCGTCACCGCGCAGCATCCGCCAGCCGGACTCCGCGGCGGTGTCGGGCACGGCGACGGCGCAGCGGTCGGCGTCGGGGTCGTTGGCGATCACCAGGTCGGGGCGCACCTCCGCGGCGGTACGGACCGCCAGGTCCATCGCCCCCGGCTCCTCCGGGTTGGGGAAGGCGACGGTGGGGAAGTCCGGGTCCGGCTCGGCCTGTTCGGGGACGACGGCCGGCGCCGGGAAGCCGGCCCCGGCGAACGCGGCCAGCAGGGTGTCGCGGCCCACGCCGTGCAGCGGGGTGTAGACCGCCGACACCTCGCGCGGGCCGCCGGGCGCGACGACGCCCACCGCCCGCTCCAGATAGGCCGCGAGGACGTCGTCGCCGAGCACCTGCCAGCCGCTCTCCGGCCGCGGCACCCGCGCCAGGTCGCCGACGGCGGCGATCCGTCCGGCGATCTCCGCGTCGGCGGGCGGCACGATCTGCGAGCCGTCACCGAGGTAGACCTTGTACCCGTTGTCCTGCGGCGGGTTGTGGCTCGCGGTGACCATCACGCCGGCCGCCGCGCCCAGGTGCCTGATCGCGAACGCCAGCACGGGCGTCGGCAGCGGCCCCGGCAGCAGCGCGGCCCGCAGCCCCGCGCCGACCGCCACGGCCGCGGTGTCCAGCGCGAACTGCCGCGACATGTGCCGCGCGTCGTACCCGACGACGACCAGGCCGCCGCCGCGCTCGCGCAGGTAGGCCGCGAGGCCCGCGGCCGCGCGGATGACGACCGCGCGGTTCATCCGCGTCGGCCCGCCACCCATCGCGCCGCGCAGCCCCGCGGTACCGAACTCCAGCGTCCCGGAGAAGCGCGCGGCCAGGTCGGCCGCGGCCTCCTCCTTGCCCTGCTCGGCAGCGGCCAGCAGCTCCGCCAGCTCGGAGCGGGTCACCGGGTCGGGGTCCTGGCCGATCCAGTCCGCCACGGCCTCGCGCAGGTCCGCGGGCAGGGCGCCGGTGCCGCCCGGACCGTTTGCGTCGTTCGCGTCGTCCACGCCGTGCTCCATCTCGTCCCTCGTCCCTCGTCCCTCGTCCGCCTTCGTCCGCCGGTGTCCGGCCGTGCCTGCCCCCACCCGCTGCCGCCCGCCGCCGCTTCCCCGTACCGGCCGCTGCCGCCCGGCCGAAAGCCCGTCCCCCGTGCTGCCGCCATTCGGGTGCCCTACGGCAATCTTCCCGGTGCCGCGGCGTTACAGCCGCCCGAGGACCTGCCGGAGCAGGGCGCCCATCCGCGCGGCCGAGACCCGGCCGGCCTCCAGCACTTCCTCGTGGTTCAGCGGGGCACCGGTCATGCCCGCCGCCAGGTTGGTGACCAGGGAGATGCCGAGCACCTCGGCCCCGGCCTCGCGGGCGGCGATCGCCTCCAGCGCGGTGGACATGCCGACCAGGTCGCCGCCTATGGCGCGGACCATGCCGATCTCGGCCGGCGTCTCGTAGTGCGGGCCGGGCAGCTGCACGTAGACGCCCTCCTCCAGGGAGGCGTCCACCTCGTGGCACAGGGCGCGAAGCCGCGGCGAGTACAGGTCGGTCAGGTCCACGAACCGGGGGCCGACCAGCGGCGAGGTCGCCGTCATGTTGATGTGGTCGCTGATCAGCACGGGCTGACCCGGGCGGAAGCCGGGGCGCAGACCGCCGCAGCCGTTGGTGAGCACCACCGTCTTGCAGCCCGCGGCCACCGCGGTGCGGACCCCGTGCACGACGCTGGCCACGCCGTGGCCCTCGTACAGGTGCGTGCGGCCGAGGAAGACCAGCGCGCGGACGCCGCCGACCCGCACCGAGCGGAGGCGGCCGGCGTGGCCGGCCACCGCGGGGGCCGGGAAACCGGGCAGGTCGGTGATCGGGAGCTCGTGGTCGGGGGCGCCGAGCTCGTCGGCCGCGGGCACCCAGCCCGAGCCCATGACCAGGGCTACGTCGTGGGCGTCGGCGCCGGTGTGCTCGCGCAGGCGGGCGGCGGCGGCGTCGGCCGCGGCGTAGGGATCGGGGTCTACGGAAGCGTTCACGCGGCTGAGCCTAACGTGTGTCGGCCTACGCGCGTAGACGCTCCCCTGGGCCGCTGGGGTGCGGCTTCCCGCCGCGGGGGTTCCTTTACGGGGCCCGGTGCCGCCCCGGTGGCCTCTTCCCGCACAGTTCCCCGCGCCCCCATAGGGCTCGCCGTTCGCGCGAAGGGCGAGGTGCATCACCTCAGGGGCGCTGGGGGTACCCCCAGGCGTGGCTCTGGGGGAGGAACCGCGCGACAGGCCCGATCGGTGCGGCAGTCGGCGACGAGATCAGGAACCCCCACGGCGGGATGCCGCACCCCCGACTGCTCAGCAGGGGCGTTTGCGGAGTTCCATGACGTAGTCGTACGGGGCGCCGGCCGACTCCGCCGCGTCGGCGAGTTCGCCCAGGTAGCGGGCCGAAGGCAGGCCGCCCTCGTAGTCGTTGAGGACGTAGAGCCAGGCGGCGACGTCCCCGTCCAGGGTGTGGACGCGGACCGTCGTGCGGCGGTAGATGCCGAGCGGCAGCCCCTCCCAGCGGTCGAGCGACTCCTCGTCCACCGGGGCGATGTCGTAGAGGCCGACGAAGACCTGGCTGCCCGGCGCCTCCACGATCGTGGCCAGCGCGCCCTCCCAGCCCATCTGCTCGCCGCCGAAGGTGAGCCGCCAGCCGTCCAGCCAGCCCGTGCCGCGCAGCGGGGAGTGCGGTGCGCGGCGCGTCATCAGCCGCGTGTCGAGGTTGCTTCCGTAGGCGGCGTAGAGCGACATGGCACGAGAGTACGTGAGCGGGTGCGCCCCGGCGTGGGGAGCAGAGCCGCGTCGGGACCCCTGGCGGCGAGCACTTGGCGCGTGCGGGACAATGGGGTATGTGACTCGGATCGTGATCATCGGTGGCGGACCCGGCGGCTACGAAGCGGCGCTCGTTGCGGCGCAGCTCGGCGCGGAGGTGACCGTCGTGGACACCGACGGCCTGGGCGGGGCCTCGGTGCTGACCGACTGTGTGCCGTCCAAGACCCTGATCGCCACCGCCGAGGTGATGACGACCTTCGAGTCGTCGCACGAGGAGCTGGGCATCACCGTGGCCGGCGGCCGGGCCCCGGGGCAGGACGCCCTGGAGGCCGGGCGGGTGGTCGGGGTGGACCTCGGGCGGGTCAACCGCCGGGTGAAGAAGCTCGCGCTCGCCCAGTCGAACGACATCGCCGCCTCCGTGACCCGGGCCGGGGTGCGGGTGCTGCGCGGGCGCGGCCGGTTCGAGGGCTGCCAGACCGCCGAGGGCGAGCGCTGCGTGGTGGTCGAGGGCGCCGACGGCGGCACCGAGCGGCTCACCGCCGACGCGGTGCTGATCGCCACGGGCGCGCGGCCGCGCGAGCTGCCCGACGCGCTGCCGGACGGCGAGCGCATCCTGAACTGGACGCAGGTCTACGACCTGGAGGAGTTGCCCGAGGAGCTGATCGTCGTCGGCTCCGGCGTCACCGGCGCGGAGTTCGCCGGTGCCTACCAGGCGCTGGGCTCGCACGTCACCCTGGTCTCCTCGCGTGACCGGGTGCTGCCCGGCGAGGACCCGGACGCGGCCGCCGTGCTGGAGGACGTCTTCCGGCGCCGCGGGATGAACGTGATGGCCCGCTCGCGGGCGCAGACCGTCAAGCGGATCGGCGACCGGGTGGAGGCCACGCTCACCGACGGCCGCGTGATCACTGGCACGCACTGCCTGATCGCGGTGGGCGCCATCCCGAACACCTCGGGCATGGGCCTGGCGGAGGCGGGCGTGAAGCTGACCGACTCCGGGCACGTCAAGACCGACCGGGTCTCGCGCACCAGCGCGCCGGGCGTGTACGCGGCGGGCGACGTCACCGGAGTCCTCGCGCTGGCCTCGGTGGCCGCGATGCAGGGCCGGATCGCGATGTACCACTTCCTCGGCGACGCGGTCGGCCCGCTGGACCTCAAGACTGTCTCCGCGAACGTCTTCACCGACCCCGAGATCGCCACGGTCGGCTACTCGCAGGCCGACGTCGATGCCGGCCGCATCGAGGCCAACGTCCTCAAGCTGCCGCTGCTGCGCAACCCGCGGGCGAAGATGCAGGGCATCCGGGACGGCTTCGTGAAGCTGATCTGCCGTCCGGGCACGGGCATCGTGGTCGGCGGCGTGGTGGTCGCCCCCAAGGCGAGCGAGCTCATCCACCCGATCTCGATAGCGGTGGACAACAGCCTGACGGTCGAGCAGATCGCCAACGCCTTCACGGTCTACCCCTCCCTGTCGGGCTCGATCGCCGAGGTGGCCCGCCAGCTCCACACCCGCAAGACCGCCGCCCGCCCCTGACCGCTCCGTGCGGGCGGGGCGAACATGTGGTCGGCACATAGCACGTGACGGTCTGTTTTGCGCATGACTTCCATCATGTGGTGCAAAACGCTGAAAGTGTCCGGTCGTTGGGGTTACTGTCGGTTCCGTGTTCGCTGCAGAACGTCGTCAGTTGATCCTCGAAATGGTGCGGGCCAACGGGGCTGTGTCGCTCCGTGAGCTCGCCCGCGTCGTCCAGACCTCCGAAGTGACCGTGCGCCGGGACGTGCGGGCACTGGAGGCCGAAGGACTCCTGGACCGCCGGCACGGCGGAGCGGTCCTGCCGGGCGGCTTCACCAGGGAGTCCGGCTTTCCGCAGAAGTCCCATCTAGCGACCGCGGAGAAGACGGCCATCGCCGATCTCGCGGCCGGGCTGGTCGAGGAGGGCGAGGCCGTCGTGGTCGGCGCCGGCACCACCACGCAGGAGCTGGCCCGGCGGCTGGCGCGGGTGCCGGGGCTGACCGTCGTGACCAACTCGCTGCTGGTGGCGCAGGCGCTCGCGCACGCCAACCGGGTCGAGGTGGTCATGACCGGCGGCACCCTGCGCGGCTCCAACTACGGGCTGGTCGGCAGCGGTGCGGAGCAGTCCCTGCAGGGGCTGCGGGTGTCGCGGGCCTTCCTGTCCGGCGCCGGGCTCACCGCCGAACGCGGCCTGTCCACTTCCAACATGCTCTCCGCGAGCGTCGACCGGGCGCTGGTGCAGGCCGCGGCCGAGGTCGTGGTCCTCGCCGACCACACCAAGCTCGGCACTGACACGATGTTCCAGACGGTGCCGACGGACCTGATCACCCACCTGGTGACCGACGAGCCGGCGCCGGAGGACGAACGGGCCGCCGCCGAGGTGCAGGCGCTGGCCGACCGCGGCGTCCACGTGACCGTCGCCCATGTCCCGGGCGCCGCCTCCGGCGCCCCTGAAGTGCCGGGCCCCCGCCGAGCGTTGCGCGGCACCGTCCCCGAAGTCGCCGCGGCCCGCCGGGCCGGCTTCTGACGCGGACAACAGGTTCCCCGCGTCCCCGGGATGCCGCACCCACCCTGCGTACGCGGGGCGGGTGCGGCATCCCGGGGACGCGGGAGCGCCCGTGGGCGTGCGGCCACGAACGGGGCCGGGGCTGCGACGGCGGGCGGCCTCACTCCGCCCGGAGGCCGGAGAACGCCAGCGACATCAGCCGCCGGTAGAGCCCCTTCTCCTCGGGGTTGCGCTCCACCACCGACACGACCGCGTACGTCAGCTTGAGCAGGTCCCCGATCATGATGTCGGAGCGGACCTGGCCCGCCTCCTGGGCGCGGGCGAGCAGTGAACCCCCGGCCCCGCGCAGCACCTTCTTGCAGGTGGGCATGTGGCTGTCCTTGCCCTCGGTGATCGCCGCGGCCAGGCCGCGGTAGCTGGCGGAGTGGAGGGCCACCGCCTCCAGCCACTTCACCAGGGCCGCCCCGGGCTCCTCCTGCTCCGCGAGCTCCTCCGCCCGCGCCGTCAGGCCGTCCAGTTCCCGCTCGAAGACCGCGTTCATCAGCGTGTAGCGGTCGGGGAAGTGGCGGTAGAGCGTACCGATGCCGACCCCCGCGTGCCGCGCGATGTCCTCCAGCGCGACATCCGTGCCGTGCACGATGAACGCCTGCCGGGCCTCCTCCAGCAGCCGGTCGTAGTTGCGCTGAGCGTCTGCCCGCATGTCCTCGCGCCTCCTGCTCTCCCCTGCCGTCGCACACGATGGTAGTTCCGGAGGCGGCCTCCATATAGTATTCGGAGGAGACCTCCGTTTGCCTTCTCTCCGCTGGGGGCTTGATTCGGCATGTCCACGAAGACCACGCGGGACCAGACCCGCCCCACCGACCTGGTGCCGTCCCCGGCGCACAGGCACCCCTACCTCGTCCTCGGCGCCATCGTCGGCACCCAGCTGATGATCCTGCTCGACGCCACCGTCGTGAACGTCGCCCTGCCCGGCATCGGCGTCCACCTCGGCTTCTCGCCGACCGGCCTGTCCTGGGTGCTCAACGTCTACACCCTCGCCTTCGGCGGCCTGCTCCTCCTGGGCAGCCGCATCGGCGACCTGATAGGCCGGCGCAGCGCCCTGATCTGGGGCGTCACCGCCTTCACCCTCGCCTCCGTCGCCGGCGGCCTGGCCAACGACTCCACCAGCCTGCTGATCGCCCGCGGCGTCCAGGGCGCCGCGGCGGCGCTCGCCGCCCCCAGCACGCTCGCCCTGATCGCCACCTCCTTCACCGAGGGCGCCGAGCGCAACCGGGCCCTGAGCGTCTTCTCGGCCGTCTCCGGCGCCGGTTCGGCGATCGGCCTGGTGGTGGGCGGCATGCTCACCGACTGGGGCTCCTGGCGCTGGGTCTTCTTCATCAACATCCCCGTCGGCGCCGCCATCGTGGCCCTCGCCCCCCGCTACATCGGCGAGACCCAGCGGCACCGCGGCGGCCGCTTCGACATCGCGGGCGCCCTCACCGGCACCATCGGCATCGCCTCCCTGGTCTACGGCTTCATCCGGGTGGCCGAGAGCAGCTGGGGTGACGGCAAGGCCGTGACCGCGTTCGCCGTCGCCGTCGCGCTGCTGGCCGCCTTCCTGATCAACGAGGTCCGGGTGGAGCGCCCGCTGGTGCTGCTCTCGCTGTTCGGCAACCGCAACCGGGCGCTGGCCTACTGCGTGATGCTGCTGGTGACGGCCGGCATGTTCGGCGTCTTCTACTTCTCCACCCAGTACCTGCAGGACTACCTGCACTTCAGCCCGCTCAAGACTGGCTTCGCCTTCCTGCCGATGGCCGGCCCGCTGCTGGTGGCGGCCCGGCTGGCGCCGCGGATGATCGGCCGCTTCGGCGCCAAGACGACGGTCTGCATCGGTGTCCCGCTCAACCTCGCCGGCACCGTGTGGATCACCCAGCTCACCGCGAGCGACGGCTACGCGGCCGGCATCCTCGGCCCGCTGGTCCTGATCGGCTTCGGCGTGGGCTGGACGATGATGCCGCTCAACACGTTCATCCTGTCCGGGGTCGCCCCCAAGGAAGCGGGCTCCGCGTCCGGGCTGCTCCAGACGATGCAGCAGGTCGGCGGCAGCCTCGGCCTGTCGATCCTGGTCACCGTCTTCGGCACGGTCTCGCGGCACACCCACCACGGCAACGCCTTCATCCACGGCGCCACCTCCGCCTACACCCTGGCCGCCGTCTTCGTGGGCATCTGCTTCCTGCTGGTGCTCTCCCTGAAGCCCCCGGCCCGCCCGGCCCTGCGCAAGGAGTGACCGGCACCGTCCACCCCCTCGGGTTCTCGTTCTCGACGCCATGACGATAAAAATCGACGTCGTGTAAATTTGTAGTCGACAGCCCGGTGCGCCGGCACCGGGCGGCGACCGGAAGCGAGAGCACCCATGAGCACGTTCCTGATCACCGGCGTGAGCAGCGGCCTCGGTCGCGCCTTCGCCCGCGGCGCCCTGGACGCCGGTCACACCGTGGTCGGCACCGTCCGCCGCGAGGCCGACCTGACCGCCTTCGAGGAGCTGGCGCCCGGCCGCGCCCACGGCCGGCTGCTGGATGTCACGGACGACGACGCGGTCTTCGCCGTGGTCGCCGAGGCCGAGTCCGCAGCCGGCCCCCTCGACGTGGTGATCGTCAACGCCGGGTACGGCCTGGAGGGCGTCTTCGAGGAGACCCCGCTGGCGGAGGTGCGCGCGCAGTTCGCCACCAACGTCTTCGGGGCCGCCGCCACCCTGCAGGCCGCCCTGCCCTTCCTGCGCGAGCGGCGCCGCGGCCACCTCATGGCGGTGACGTCGATGGGCGGGCTGATGGCCGTACCGGGCATGTCGGCGTACTGCGCCAGCAAGTTCGCGCTGGAGGGGATGCTGGAGAGTCTCGGCAAGGAGGTCCGTCCGTTCGGCATCCACGTCACCGCGATCGAGCCGGGCTCCTTCCGCACCGACTGGGCCGGGCGCTCCATGACCCGGGCCGCGCACACAATCGCCGACTACGACGAGCTGTTCGGCCCGATCCGCGCCGCGCGGCTCAAGGCCAGCGGCAACCAGCTGGGCAACCCGGAGAAGGCCGCCGAAGCGGTGCTCCGCATCGTCGCCGAACCGAACCCGCCCGCCCACCTGGTGCTCGGCTCGGACGCCCTGCGGCTGATCGGCGCGGCCCGCGCCGCTGTGGACGAGGACATCCGTGCCTGGGAGCCGCTGTCGCGCTCCACCGACTTCGCCGACGGCGCCCGCATCGGCTGACACATCGGCTGACAGGGCCCCGCGGCTATTCTCGCGGCAGAGCGCCCGGCACGAGGAGAGGACCGGCACGGTGAGCAGGCGGAGCGGGGCCCCGAGCAAGGGCGACCGGCGGGAGCAGGCGCTCCTGGACGCGGCCGAGGAGCTGCTGGCGGCCGTGCCGTTCGAGGAGGTCACGGTCGACGCCATCGCCAAGGGGGCCGGGATCTCCCGGGCCGCGGTCTATTTCTACTTCGGCTCCAAGCAGGACGTCCTGGCCGCTCTGGTGGCCCGCACCATGACCGCCGTACGCCAGGGCGCGGACCTCGCCGCGGACGACGCCGCCACCCCGCCCGCGGAGCTGGCCGAGCGGGCCGCCCGCGCGGTGGCGCGGGTGTGGCAGGAGCACGGCACGGTCATGCGGGCAGCGGTGGACCACGCCTTCGCCCACCCCGACATCGGCGCCGCGTGGACCGCGGTCGTGGAGGAGTTCGCGGCCGTGATGACCCGAGTGCTGCTGCGCGCGGGGCTGCCGGACTCCACCGGGCCGCAGGGCGCAGCCGCGCTCGCCGCGGCCCTGTGCTGGATGACCGAGCGCACCTTCTACCGGGCCGCGTGCGTGCCCGACCCCGACTGGGACGGTACGGCGGCGACCGTCGCGGAGGTCTGGCGGCGCGTCATGGCGGCGCCCGCGGCCTGAGCCGCCCGTCCTCGGCGGAGACGGGCGCAGGACGGCGCAGGGCCGCCGCGGCGTCGTGCCGTGGCGGCCCTGCGGGGTGTTCCCCGGGTCCTGCGCTGCCCTGGACGTCAGTCCTTGATTTCGCAGATGACGGCGCCGGAGGAGACGGAGGAGCCGACGTCGGCTTTCAGGCCGATGACGGTGCCGGAGCGGTGGGCGTTGATGGGCTGTTCCATCTTCATCGCCTCGAGGACCACGATCAGATCGCCCTCGGAGACCTGCTGGTTCTCCTCGACCGCGACCTTCACGATCGTGCCCTGCATCGGCGAGGCCAGCGCATCCCCCGACACCGTCGCCGTGGAACGCGCCGCGGTACGCCGCTTGGGCTTGGCACCCGCCGCAAGCCCCGTACGCGCCAGCGTCATCCCCAGATGCGCCGGCAGCGACACCTCCAAACGCTTCCCACCGACCTCCACCACGACGGTCTCGCGCTGCCCCTCGTGCCCGTCGTCGTCGCTGTCGCCTGTGCCGGTGGGGGTGAACGGGGGGATGGTGTTGTCGAACTCGGTCTCGATCCAGCGGGTGTGGACACGGAACGGGCCGCCGTCCTTCGGCGCGAACGCCGGATCGACGACCACCGCACGGTGGAAGGGGAGTGCGGTGGCCATTCCTTCGACGGTGAACTCGCCGAGTGCGCGGGCGGCGCGTTGCAGGGCCTGCTCGCGGGTCGCACCGGTGACGATGAGTTTGGCGAGCAGGGAGTCCCAGGCGGGGCCGATGACACTGCCGGACTCCACCCCCGCATCCAGACGCACACCCGGCCCGCTGGGCGGCTGGAAGAGGGTGACGGTGCCGGGGGCGGGCAGGAAGTTCCGGCCGGGGTCCTCGCCGTTGATGCGGAACTCGAAGGAGTGGCCCCGCAGGGGCGGGTCGTCGTAGCCGAGGGCCTGGCCGTCGGCGATCCGGAACATCTCCCGCACCAGGTCGATCCCCGAGACCTCCTCGGTGACGGGGTGCTCGACCTG
>NZ_FNIE01000008.1 GCF_900103985.1 Actinacidiphila guanduensis
GGGCATGTGCTGGGTGCGGAGGGGGTGTTGTCGCAGGCGGGGGTGCGGCAGTTGCGCGGGGAGTTCCTGGCGCGGGTGTTCGCGGATCATCGGGAGGTGTTCGGTGATCTGACGACGAACGGCCGTACGCCTTTGGAGTCGTCGGGCCCGGTACAGGTGGGCAGGGACGCGGGGGTAGCCGCCGGCGCTGTCACCGACGGGGCAACTCCCGTGGCCGGGCGGCCGACCCCGGACTCCGTTCGGACGGCGGCCACGCCCGCCGAGCAGCCGCACACGGCGAACACGGCGAGCACGGACGGTCGTTCGGCGCCCGCGGTCCGTACGACGGAGACGGACGTATCCGCGCCGGCAGCGGTGAACGGGCGCACGGCAACGGCGACCGGCGGCACGGAGGCCGACCTCCCTGCGTCAGGTGCCCGTTCGGCCGCCGGCACCCCGGCGCCCGAAAGCGCGGTGGCGGGGAGCGCGGGCAATGCCGAGGCCAACCGCCCGGCGGACAGCGGCAGTTCCGCTCCCGCTCCGGCATCTCATGCCGCCACCACGACCGCCGGTGCCGGGGCCGACCGCCCTGTGGAGCAGGCCCGTTCCGGTGCGGGCACGCCGACGCCGTTGCCTCGTACGGTCGGTGGGCTCGACGGCGGGCGTGGCGGTGACGCCAGGGACCGTACGGCCGTCGCGCCCGAGCAGGTGTGGCAGGAGCGGGTTGCCGCCCGGCTGGACGAGCTGCCCGGCAGGGTGGAGGCGCAGCTGGCCAAGGAGGCCGCCGCACGCAACGCCGTGGACGCCGTGCACGAAGCCGCGAAGGGCTCCTGGCGGCAGGCACTGCCCGACCTGGGCAACCGTTTCACGGAGGCGTTCGGCCTGGGCACGCACGGCGCCGACAGCCGGGTCGAGCAGGCGGCCGCGCTCTCGCTCGCCCGCGACGCCCACACCCGGATCGACGCCTGGGCCGCCGGGCAGGGCCCGAAGGACCCCGGGGGCACCCCGCTGCCCAGCGCCCGCCATGTCGCCGAGGAGGCCACCGCCCCCGCCGTCGCGCGTCACCACACCGCGCTGGCCGTCGCCCGCGCCACCGCCCTGGACGACGCCGCCCACGAAGCCCGCACCCTCGCCCGTCAGCAGCCCGGCAGCACCCCCGAGACCGTCGAGCGCGCCGTCCAGGAGCACACCGACCACGTCGGCGCCCTCTTCGACCGTCTCTTCCGCGGTGCGGGACCCGGCTCGCTCGACCACGCCGCCGCCACCTGGACCACCGAGCGCGGCGGCCTGACCGCGCGCCTGCACGAGGACGTGGGAGCCGCCGCGCCGCACGTACCGACCGAGACGGGCGAGCACGGGCCGCAGGCCGGACGCGAGGTGACGGATGAGGCCGTACGGTCGGTGCGGCAGGAGGTCAACAGGGCGCTGCGGGACCTGAAATGGCCCGGCACCGCCACCGAGGCGACCGTCCGCGCGCGCCTGTCCGACCTGCCCTCGCACATCGCCCGCCTGCCGCGGCGGGCGATCGGCGAGTGGATCGCGGGCACCCTCGCCAACCACGGCGACCCGCTGGGCCTGAGCGGCGGTGCCCCCCGCCCCGACAGCCCCGGCGGCTCCGCGCACGAGGACGGTTCCGAGGCCGGCCCCTCGACCGCGCCCGTCCGCATCGACGAGCCGCCCGCCTCCGCCGTCACCCCCGAGCCGCCCGCCGTGCGCGGGAGCGGCACGGCCGCCGAACTCCCGCCCCCGCGGCTGCCGCGCTCCGCCTCCATGCCCGAACTCCGGGGCGCCGACAACCTGCGGCTCGACTCCGAGCCCCCCACACCGCCCGCGCGCCCGGCGCCCCTCGCGCACCCGGCCGCCGCGCACGTGCCGGAGCCCTCGCCCTCACCCGAGGCCCGGCCCCGGTCCGAGGACGAGGGCACCGTGCCGGACCCCGAGGCCGTACGGGTGGCGCGGATGCTCGTCCCGCGGCCCACCGGGATGGACGAGGGCCTGCACGAGGCCGCAGTGCGGCAGGTCGCCGAGGTGGTGCGCGACCCCGACACCGGGTTCCGGATGTGGGACGGCGGTGTGCGGGTCGAGGTCGGCCGCGCGGTCACGGCCGCCGACCGCGGCGGCCGGACGGTCCGGCTGGACGCGGCGGACCTCGACGGAAGCGGGTTCGGCCGGGACGCCGTCGTACGGGAGGTGGCGCGGGCCCTGCACGCGCACGGGCTGACGGACGGGGAGCGGGCCGCGGTCGCCGCCGCCCACGTACGGGCCCAACTCGCCGACCGGTACGGGCTGGTGGCGCCCACCGCCGACGCGTACTTCGGCGACCTCACCGTCCGCCACCTGGACGGCTCCCCGCTGCTCCCGCCCCGCGAACTCGCCCCGCTGCTCGACCGGTTGTACGGCGGCCGCCCCGACACCCCCGTCGAGCGCGAGCAGTCGACGCCCACGCCCCCGCCGCTGCCGGACCCGCGCACCGACCGCGAGCGCTACCCGGAACTCTTCGGCACCGACGACGACTTCCTCTCCCGTGCCGCCGCCGGCCTGCGCGGCAACCGCGAGCGCTTCCCCGACCTGTTCGGCTCCGAGGAGGACTTCCTCGCCCCCCGCTCGCCGGACCGCTCCCGCCCGGTGGCCGAACTCCCGCCGGAGACGGCCCCCGTACGCAGCCAGGACCCCTCGTCCAGCCGCCCTGCTCCCGTACGGCGGCCGGTCGAGGACGTGGTGCGCGAGGCCACCGTGGAAGGGCCTCCGCCGGTCAGGGACACGTTGAGGGACACCCTCAAGGACACGGCGAGGGATACGGTCCGGGATACCGGCAGGGACACGGCGAGGGACACGGTCCGGGACACAGGCAGGGACACGCCCAGGGACACCGTCAAGGACACGGTCAGCGAAGGGCCGGTGACCGAGGAGCAGCCACCGAAGGGGCAACCACCCAAGGAGAAGGCGGCCGCCTCCGAGGCCCCCGAGACCGTCAAGGTGCCCGAGGAGCCCAAGGAGCCCCAGGAGAGAGCCCCCGCGGCGCCCGAGACCGTCAAGGCCCCGGAGACACCGAAGGACCCCGAGGCTGCCGCCGAGAAGAAGGCCCCCGCCGAGGAGGACACCCCCGCACCGCCCAAGAAGACGCCCGCCGAGCGCGAGGAGCCTCCCACGCCCCAGCGGCCGAAAGGGCGCAAGGGCAAGGAGCCCATGCGCGGCGAGCGCGGCCAGGACCGCCGCGGCGACAGCTCCCGCCGTGATCCCCTCCCGGCCGGCCGCGGCCGGGACGACCCGGCGCGGGCCGAGCAGTGGCGGCGTCCCATCGGTGTGCCCCGGGCCGGGCTGCCGCACATCCCCGCCGTGGTGGAGCGGCTGCGGGCCTGGACGCGGGAGCTCGGCCACACCGTGCCCGAGGAGGTGTGGGACCGGTTGCCGCAGCGGCTGCTGTCGAACTACCCCTTCATGGTGGTGGGCCGCCGCGACCGCCCGGAGGGCCTGCTGGTGCCGCTCGGCCCGGTGGAGGCGCTGATCGGCCTCGACCCGGCCGACCCCCGCCCGTACGAGGGCTCGGGTCCGGTGAACGGGCGCCGGCTGCCGACCATCGCGGAGGAGGACGAGGGCGAGGACGGCGGGCCGGCCGCGAGCGGTGGCACCATGGTGGCGAAGCCGAAGGGCAGCATCCGCAAGCCCTACCGCGCGACCGCCACCGTCAACTCCTCCTTCGCCACCGGCGGCCATGCCCAGACCGAGTCCGGCGGCACCTCGGCCACCCGCGTGGGCGCCTCCATGGGCTACGGCATCGGCCTGCCCGGCGTGGCCCACCTGCTCAACGTCGGCGCGGGCGTGTCCGGCACCGCGAACGCCTCCAGCCGCTCGCGCACCCACCTCGCGGACTCCGAGCGCGGCCACGTGGAGGACAACCGCGACGAGCGCGGCCCGCAACTGCTCTCCTACCGGGCGAACTGGCAGCTGCGGCTGCGCCCGGTGGACCAGGGCGCCGTGTGGCCGCCCGCCCGCGGGGTGCACGAGCCGGACAGCGAGTCGCTGCTGCTGTGGGTGGCCCGGCCGTACCTGGACCGGCCGGGCGAGCAGGTCGTGGCGACCGGCCCGGACGTGCGGACCGACCGCATCCCGGGCACCTACTTCGCCTCCGGCCTGACCGGCCTGCCCGAGCTGTTCGACGGGATCGGCCGGGCGATGGCCGAGGGCGGGCTGCAGCTGTCGGCCGACCCGCGCACCCGCAGCGAGCTGGTGCACCGGCTGTGGAACCTGCAGACCTTCCTGGACGAGGCCGTCAACTCCCGGCAGGGCTACACCTTCCGGCTGCACGACCGCTACGGGCGCACCGTGGCGACGGTCCGCGTGCACAGCGAGCGGGTGCTGCCCGGCGAGGAGCAGGTGGTCGGCGCCACGAGCAGCACCGCGCACCTGGAGAACGTGCGCACATCCATCGACGGCATCGGCGGCGGCCACACCCTCGCGCAGAGCTCCACCCTGACCCCGCTCACCGCCGAACTCGACATGCTGCCCAGCCCCGTCAGCCACCCCGACGCCGGACTCGGGGTGAACCTCAGCCTGTCGACCACCTGGAACAGCTCGGAGGCGGTGGGCTCCATGCGCACCGGCCTGTGGGTGATGGTGCCCCGCTTCAGCGGCCCGACCTCCGCCTACGTGGGCAGCTTCCGGCACTACGCCGAGGTCACGCTGCGCAGCGGCGGCGCCGACGACGTCCACGTCACCGACCCGGTGCCGGGCGACGCGCTGATCCGCGTGCCGCGGCACGAGGCGTTCCGGCACGGCTTCCCCGTCGACCGCGACGCGCTGCACGACGACTCCACGGTCACCGGCGACACCGTGCCCTACCGGCCGGACGCGATCAAGGACGCGCCCTCGGCCGAGCAGCGCCAGGCGCGCCCGCTGCCCGCCCACCTGTCCGACCCCGCCCGCTACACTGGCATCGGCATGGGCCTGGTGGAGGTGCACGAGGAGACCGCCGACCGCCTCTACGACGCCATCTCCGGGGTGCTCGACCGGCACGGCTTCCTGCTGCCCGACCAGGACAACCCGATCGGCGGCCGCTCCTGGTGGCAGCTCGGCTCGGGCCTGGACAGCCGGGTCGACAACGAGGACATCCTCCGCAAGTTCCTGGTCGACGGCCTGCCCTCGCACCACGACCGGATGCACCAGTCCGACGGGATGGTCCTGGAGCTGCACCGCAGGCGCGGCTTCGCCGGGGTGGAGTTCGACGTCGACACCGCCCGCATCACCATCACCGCCACCCGCACCAAACCGGTGGAGTTCCTGGACTCCGCCTCCGACCACCACCTGGTCAACCTCGCCATGGGCATGGACAGTGCCTCGGCCACCGCCTCGGGCGGGCACAGCGTGTCGGCGGCACTGCGGGTCAAGGGCTCCTTCCGGCAGCTGCTGGGCGGCGCCGAGGGCTTCGGCGTCAACTTCGGCCGCTCCGCCTCCGACTCGGTCTTCTACCTCAACAACCGCCCCGAGCTGCTGGAGTACGGCGAGGGCGACTTCCTGCGGGTGCGCGTCACCAGCACCTACACCGCCACGATCACCTTCCGGCACAGCGGCTGGGCCGGAAGCGTCAACCCCGGGCGCAGGGACCCCGCGCCGGTGCACGTGACCGACCAGCCGGTGATCGCGCGGGTGCTGCCGCTCGGCGACGGCCGGCAGGGCTACGCCCCCGGACCGAAGGACACCACGCCCGCCCGCGTGCTGGACCAGGCGGTCATCTACCACCTGGACACCAGCGGCTTCCGCCGGGTGCTGTCCGACGCGATGGGTGCCGACCTCGACGGGCCGTCCGGCCCGGCCGCCCGCGTCGCCGACTCCATGACCGCCTCCCTGCGCGCCCACCTGAAGGAGGCCGCCTTCGGCGCGCTGACCACCGACCAGGTCTTCGACAACGGCCTGTTCCGCGACACCCACGTCGCGGTGGACGTGAAAGCATCGCTGGGCCGCTCGGACTTCATCGGCGCCACCGACAAGGCGTTCGTGCACGGCATCATCAAGCTGTGGCTGGCGCAGTCCACCATCAGCACCTCGACCTCGCGCGGGGTGACCTGGATCCAGGCCGACGTCACCGCCGGCGGGCCCAACGCGGCCGGCACCGTGAACACCTCGGGCGGCGCCGACGCCAGCCGGCACTTCCAGTTCAACTCCTCGCAGAGCCACGGCGTCGCCGGCGCCAAGGAGCTGATCGCGCTCAGCTTCTCGCACGTCTACCTCTACCGCTCGCACGCCGACTTCGACATCAGCTCCGTGCGCGAGGCCCACGGCAAGCTCGCCCCCGCCTCCTACCGGCCCGGCAGCCGCCAGGTGCGCGGCCGCGAGGTGATGTACCTGGTGCCCGAGCCGGAGGCGCTCGGCCACTACGCGAGCGGCGACCTGCCCGTCTCCCACCAGCAGCTCACCGACGCCATGGACCGCTGGGCCGCCGGCGACCTGAAGCTGCACCCCAACACCGCGGCCGGTGTGCTCGCCCGCTGGCAGCAGACCCCCCAGGGCAAGGCCGCCGCCGCCCCGTACGCCACCGCGCTCCACCGGCGCCACCACGACGAGGCCGACGTCGTGTGGGACGCCCGGGCCCGCGCCGACTTCGCCGCCGCCTTCCCGCACCTGCCGCTGGACGCGCGCGCCAACCCGCTGGCGTCCCTGCGGCTGCCGGAGTACCTGACCCGCGAGGACGTCGGCGGCAGCCTGCTCGGCCACAGCAACGTGCTGAGCATCGACCACAAGGGCGGCCTGTCCACGGCCGACCTGTTCCGGCAGGCGGTGGACGACGCGGCGCCCGGCCTGCTCACCCACAGCCCCGACCTGTGGACCGCGGGCGGCCGCCACATCGGCCGCCTGCAGGGCTCGCTCGACACCGTCGTGGGCCTGTTCGGCCGGGGCCGCGACGACGCCGCCTACGAGGACCTGCTGTCGGCCAACGGCGCCGAGTTCTACCTCACCAACCAGGTCGGCTGGTTCCTCGCCGACGTGGTCAAGGTGACGATCCGGGCCCGGCTGCTGCCCGGCGCCACCGTCGTCGGCCGGCGCGCCGACGCCGGCCTGGAGAACTACAGCCACCACTACACCAACACCTCGGTGGGCACCTCGCGCGACGACACCCAGTCCGTCACCGCCGGCAAGATCGGCGCCTCGCGGGCCAACGGCGGCGGTGGTGCCGCCCTCGCCGCCGGCAGCGGCGTCCACCGCGGCACCGCCCACAGCGAGGCCGGCGTCCAGGAGCAGACCGTCTACAGCTGGAACGGCCTGGCCGAGGTGCACGTCCCGCACTACTTCACCGTCACCGCGGTCCGCCTCGACATGGCCCACCGCCCGCTCAACGAGCTGGCCATCGGCGCCTTCCGGGCCGCGCGGGGCCTGGGCGAGCCCGGCATCGCCCGGGCCCGCGGCATCACCCGGCTGCAACTGCCCGGCGCCCTCGTCGACGCCACGCCGCACCCGCGGGCCGACCCGCTGGCCACCCTCGCCGACCCGCCGTCGGCCGCCGCCGGCTCCTCCCACCGGCCCGCCCCCACCTTCGACCGCGACCTGCGGCGGCTGCCCAAGCTGCCCGGCGACGCCTACGTCGCCGGCGTGGTCGTGGACGACGCGCTGCCCGCCGCCCGCCGCATGCTGCGGCAGGCGTTCGGCAGCGCCGCCGACGCCGAGCGCTACCGCGGCAGCCCCTCCCTGCCGGTGCTGCTCTCGCGCACCCACCTGGCCAACGTGCTCGGCCGGATGGGCCCGCAGGACCGGGTGCTGCTCGCCGAGCACCTCTTCGTGCCCGGCCGCTCCTCCTACGGCCTGCGGCTGTACCTGCACAGCAGCGCCTACGACCTGCAGGTGCTCTCCGACATCGACGGCACCGGCACCGGCCGCTACAACAAGCACCAGAGCGGCACGAGCGTGTCGGCGAGCACCGACCACTGGCGGCCCACCCTGTCGGCCAACGGCAACGCCGGCAGCCCCTTCGCCCGGCACCCCGCCGACTCCGGCTCGGGCTCCAGCAGCGCCAACCACCTCACCTCGCTGGCCCACGCCGCCGCCGGCACCAACAACTACCGCCGCGAGCAGCACGTCAAGCAGCAGGGCGACACGCAACTGGTCCGCATCCGGGTCCAACTACGGCTGCACGCCCAGGGCTTCCACCGGCACATCTTCACCAGGCCGACGTCCGACGGGGAGTTCACCAGCGAGCCGATCAACGGCGAGATGTACGTGGAGATGTCGCGCGACGAGGTCGCCCAGGTCCGCGCCCAGCTCACCGAGATCCGCCGCAGCACCGCCGGGCAGTACGCGCACTGGCGCCAGGCGGCAGCCGCCCGCCCGATCGACCTCGCCCCGCTGCTGCTGGGCGCCGCGACCGCGCCCGGCGCCGACCCCACCCGGGCCGACCTCGCCGTCAGTCGCCTGGTGCGCGAGGACGTCGGGACGCCGGCGCCGCGCGGCCTCGCGTTCACCGTGGACGGCGACCACCTCGCGCTCGAAGGGCACCGCGCGATCCTGTCGTGGGCGGTCAACACCCTCTCCGACGACCACGCCGCCATCCGCACCACCGACCCCTCCGCGGCGCCCCCCGACGAGATCCGCTCCTTCACCGACCGGCTGCGCGCCCTGCCCGCCGCCCCCGACCCGGCCCGGACCGCCGCGTGGCGCACCGCCACCCGCGAGGTCGTGGCCGCCGTGCAGAAGTACCACGTCCAGCGGCCCGACAACCCGCTGCGCGACGAGGCCCCGCTGCCGCCCAGGGCGACCTTCGCCGCCGTGGACCCGCGCGCCCTGGCCCGCGACCTCGCCCACCACCTCGACGCCTACGTCCGCTACGTGCCCCACGGCACCCCGGACGCCCCCCAGTGGATCGCCCCCGACGGCCGGATCCACACCGCGCAGCCCACCCCGCCCGCGATGCCGGCCAGCGTGCTGCACGCCTTCACCCCGGCGCCGGTCCGGATGGGGCGGCTGCGCTCGGCAGCCACGGCCGTCCGCGCCACCCGCCTCGCGCTGAGCAGCGCCCCGCCGGTCCCCTCGGACCTCGTCACCGGCAAGTCCCCGGGCTGGTACGCCGGGAAGCTGCCGCACACCGCCCGCGCCGGCCACGAGGTCAACCGGCCGTCCGGCAGCGGCACCGCGCACCGGGACACCCCGGCCCCGCCCCCGATCCCGATGCCGGCCCCGATGTCGTCCCCGCCCCCGATCCCGACACCGGTCCCCTTCCCGGCCCCCGCGCCCGCCGTTGTGCCGGAGCCCGCGCCCGCCGAGTGACCCGCCGGGTGACCCCTGCGGGCGGGTCGGCCCCGGGCACGCAAAGGACCCGGCCCGTACCGCAGGAGGAGCTGCGGCACGGGCCGGGCCTCAGGGAGGCACAGGTACTTCTCGTCACTTCACCGAGCCAGCCATCACCCCCTCCACGAAGTGCCGCTGGAAGGCGAAGAAGACGATCAGCGGCACGATCAGGGACAGGAAGGCACCCGGCGCGAGCACGTCGATGTTCGCGCCGAACTGCCGCATCTGGGACTGCAGCGCCACGGTCAGCGGCTGCGAGCGGCTGTCGGCGAAGATCAGCGAGACCAGCAGGTCGTTCCACACCCACAGGAACTGGAAGATGGTCAGGCTGGCCAGCGCCGGGCGGCCGACCGGCAGGATCAGCCGGGTGAAGATCGTCCACTCGCTGCCGCCGTCCATCCGGGCGGCCTCCAGCATCTCCCGGGGGATCTCCGCGAAGTAGTTGCGCAGCAGGAAGATCGCGAACGGCAGCCCGTAGGCGACGTGGAAGAGGATCACGCCGTAGATCGAGCCGAAGATGCCGATCGCGCCGAAGAACCGGGCCACCGGCAGCAGGCCGATCTGCACCGGCACCACCAGCATCCCGACGACGACGAGGAACACCGCGTCGCGGCCCGGGAACTCCAGCCAGGCGAAGGCGTAGCCGGCCAGCGCCGCGATCACCACGACGGCGGCGGTGGCCGGCACCGAGATCAGCACCGTGTTCCAGAACGCGTGCGTGATGTCGCCGTTGTCCAGCAGGTGCGAGTAGTTGGAGAAGGTGAGCGTGGAGGGGTGGGTGAAGGCCGTCCACCAGCCGGAGGAGTCCTCCTGGGCGCCCGGCCGCAGCGAGGAGACCAGCAGGCCCACGGTCGGGGTCAGCCAGACCAGGCCGACCACCACCAGCACGGCCTGCACGGCGCCGCTGCGCAGGATGCCGCCGGCCCGGCGGGCCAGTCGGGAGCCGGCCGGCGGACGGGGGACCGCCGGGCCGGGACGGGCGGGGGCGGCGGCGGGCGCCGGGCCCGCGCTGCTCGCGAGAGTCATGAGCCGCTCCTGCGGAAGCGTCGGATGTTGAGGACCATCGCAGGCACCACCAGCAGCAGCAGGACCACGCCGATCGCGCTGCCCAGCCCCTGGTTGTTGCCGCCGCCGAAGGAGACCAGCCACATCTGCAGCGCCAGCACGTTCGCGTTCTGCTGCACCGGGCCCGGCGCGATGATGTAGACGAGGTCGAAGACCTTCATCACGTTGATGACGAGGGTCACGAACACCACGCTGAGCACCGGCGCCAGCAGCGGCACCGTGATCCGGCGGAAGGTCTGCCACTCGGTGGCGCCGTCCATCCGGGCCGCCTCCAGCACCTCGCGCGGCAGTGCGGCAAGGCCCGCGCCGATCAGCACCAGCGCGAAGCCGGTCCACACCCACAGGTAGGCGGCCATGATCGCCGGTGTCACCAGGCCGGGGCCGAGCCAGGAGATGCCGCTGTAGGCGGTGGCGAAGTTCGACTTCGGCAGGGCCACCTGGTAGGAGCCGTCGGGCACTTTCGCGAAGCGGAAGGTGCCGTCGGGACCGCTGGTGGCCTTCGCCACGGTGTGCCCGTCCTTCTCCAACCGGACGTGCACGCCCGGCAGTCCGCGCTCGCCGGGGTCCACCTGCCCGGGCCGGCCTCCGCCGCCGGGCCGGAAGTCCAGGAAGACGGTGCCGCTCACGCTGCCGGGCCGCGCGGCCGCGGGCGCGGCCTGCACCGAGTCCTTGGGCAGCTTGGCCGGCAGGATGCCGACCATGCCGAGGCTGACGGTGCTGCCCGGCGAGGTGGCCGCCGAGGTGGCGAACCCGCCGTGCCCGTCGCCCTGAAGGGTGGCGCCCGCGCCCTGCCGCGCCCGGGCCCCGGGGTAGCTCGCGGAGTCGTGGAAGGCGTCGTGCACCGAGACGGCGACGGCGTTGAGCACCCCGCGGTCGGGGTCCTGGTCGTACACCAGCCGGAAGGTGATCCCGGCGGCCAGGAAGGACACCGCCATCGGCATGAAGATGACCAGCTTGAACGCGGTCTTCCAGCGCACCCGGTCGGTGAGCACCGCCAGCACCAGGCCGATGCCGGTCAGCAGCGCCGGGACGACCAGCACCCACACCATGGTGTTGCGCAGGGCGATCAGCGTCGCGTGGTCGCTGAAGAGCGTCTGGTAGTTGTCGAGGCCGACGAAGCGGTGGCCCTTGGCGTCGAAGAGGCTGCGGATCACCGAGTAGACGATGGGGTAGCCGACGAGGGCGCCGAGCAGCACCAGGGCCGGCAGGGCGAACACCGCGGCGGTGATCTTCGCCCGGCGGGACCGGCGGCGGGCGCCGGTCCCGTGCGGGCCGCCCGCGCGGGCGGGCGGCAGTGCGGTCTGAAGCGTGGCCACGGGATCCGCCTCAGCCCTGGTACGCCTTGGCGGCCGCGGACTCCAGCGTCTGCGCGGTCTTGGCGGGGTTGGACGGGTCGCGCAGGAAGTCCTGCAGGATCTTCCACTCGCCGGTGCCGGCCGTGCCGCCGAACGCCGCGGGCGCCTGGTCCGACATGTCGAACCGCACCCCGTTGCCGGCGTCCACGATCGACTTGGCGGTCTCCCGCAGCGTCGGGTCGGTGTAGTCGGTCAGCGGGACCGCCTTGTTGGGCGAGATGAAGCCGCCGGCCTTCGCCCAGATCGCCGCCGCCTGCGGGCTCGCCAGGTACTTCACCAGCGCCATGCCCGCGGCCTTGTCCTTGCCCTTGTTGAGCACCACGGCCGCGTCGCCGCCGCCGACCACCGGGGCCTGCCCGCCGTCGACCGCCGGGAAGGGGAAGAACTTCGCGTCGGTGCCGACCTTCTTGTGCAGCGCCTGCACATTGCCGCTGACGAAGTCGCCCTCGTAGGTCATGCCGGCCTTCGGCGAGTCGCCGAAGACCTGCTCCACCGAGGTGGGGAAGTCCGTGGCCAGGGCGCCCTTGCGGCCGCCGGCGATGAGGTCGTCCTGCTTGAAGAAGTCGCCCAGCGTGGTCAGCGCCTTGACCACGGTCGGGTCGGTCCACTTGATCTGGTGCTTCGCCAGCTTGTCGTAGTTGTCCGGACCGGCCTGGGAGAGGTAGATGTTCTCGAACCAGTCGGTCAGCGGCCAGCCGTCCTGCCCGCCGATGGAGAAGGCCGCGAGCCCGGAGTCGGAGATCGTCTTGGCGTCGGTCATCATCTGCGCGTACGTGGTGGGCGGCGTGACGCCCGCGTTGGCGAACGCGGTGGGGCTGTACCAGACGGTGGACTTGTCGGACGCCTTGAAGTAGAGCGCGTACAACTGGCCCTTGACGGTGCCGTAGTTCTTCCACACCGGCGCGTAGTTCTGCGTGACCTCCGCGTCCACCGCCGAGGACAGCGGCTGCAGCCAGCCGTTGCCGGCGAACTGCTGCACCACGCCCACCTGCGGGACCATCACCACGTCGGGCGCGTCGCCGCCGGCGATCTTGCTGCCGATGACGGTGGAGACGTTGTCGCCGGTGGAGACGAAGTCGGTCTTGGCCCCGGTCGCGTCCGTGAAGCCCTGCAGCACCTTCTTGAAGCTGGCCTGCTCCTCGCCGGTCCACACACCGGCCACCGTCACGGTGTGGCCCTTCAGGCTCTGGCCGCCCTTGGCGGCCGACGAGCCGCTGTCGGACGAGCCGCCGCCGCAGGCGGTCGCGGTCAGCGCCAGGCCGGCCACGGCGATGGCGGCGGGAAGGGTGTGTCGCACTCTCATGGTGAACTCCGTTGTCCTTGGTGAGGGCCCGCCGGCGGCGGGCGGCCGGGTCGCCGACCCGGGGCGGTACTCGGCGCGGGGCCGATGTCCGGGGCGCGGGCCGCCGGAGGAACCGCGGCACCTGACGGGGGGAAGGCGCCGCGACGGGACGGCGGCCCGCGCGTCTTGGGGGGACCGCCGGTCGCGGTCCGTTCTTCTCGGGGTGGTGGCTCTCGATAGGGCCCGGGGCGGCTGCGGGGGCCGCGCGTCGGACCGGTGTCAGTCGGGGTCGCTCGGCAGCACCCACCAGGCGGCGGTGTTGGCCGGCAACTGCCCTTCCGTACAGGGCCCGCTGGCCAGCAGCGGCGCGCCCGAGGTCGGCGCGGGCACCGGCTCGGTGCCGAAGTTCACCGCGCACACCAGGCTCTCGCCGCGGACGAACGCCAGCACGTCCGGCGCGCTGTCCAGCCAGCGCAGGGACTCGCCGGACAGCTGCGGCAGCCGGGTGCGCAGCGCGAGCGCGTCGCGGTAGAGATGCCAGGAGGAACTGGTGTCCAACTGGGCCCGGTCGGTGGTGTACCCGGCGAACCACTCCGGCTGCGGCAGCCACGGCCGGGCCGCGCCACCGGAGGCGGTGAAGCCGAACGGCGAGGCGTGCCCCGACCACGGCAGCGGCACCCGGCAGCCGTCCCGCACGTACCGGCGGCTGCCGGTGCGGCGGAAGATCGGGTCGGTGAGCACGTCGTCGGGCAGGTCCAGGACCTCGGGCAGCCCGAGCTCCTCGCCCTGGTAGATGTAGGCCGCGCCGGGCAGCGCCAGCATCAGCAGCGCGGCGGCCCGGGCCCTGGCGGTGCCCACCACGGGCGTCTCGTCGCCGTACCGCGTCACCGTGCGTACCTGGTCGTGGTTGTTGAGCACCCAGGTGACGGTCGAGCCGGTGCCGGCGATGTCGCGCAGCGCCTCGGTGATCGCCTCGCGGAACGCCCCCGCGCCCCAGGGGGCGCTGAGCAGGTGGAAGAAGAACGCCTGGTGCAGCTCGTCGGGGCGTACGTAGCGGGCCTGTTCGGCGGCGGTCGGCACCGACACCTCGCCGACCAGCAGGCGTTCGCGGCCGTCGCGGGCGGTGTACTCCTCGCAGATCGCCCGCCAGCGCCGCCACACCCCGTGCACCTCGGGGCGGTTCCAGGCCAGCGGGTTCACCGAGTCGCGGGCCCGCTCGTCAGCCCCGGGGTCGGGGGAGTCCGGCAGGTCGGGGTGGCGGAACAGCCCGGCGGCCACGTCGATCCGGAAGCCGTCCACGTCCCGGTCCAGCCAGAACCGCAGGATGCCGTCGAACTCCACCGCCACCCGCGGGTCGCGCCAGTTCAGGTCCGGCTGGTCGGGGGTGAACAGGTGCAGGTACCACTGGCCCGGGGTGCCGTCGGGCTCGGTGACCCGGCTCCAGGCCGGCCCGCCGAACATCGCCCGCCAGTTGTTGGGCGGCAGCTCCCCGTGCTCGCCGCGGCCGTCGCGGAAGTGGAACAGCCCGCGGTACGGGCTGCCCGGGCCGCCGGCCAGCGCCGCGCGGAACCACGCGTGGTCGGTGGAGCAGTGGTTGGGGACGATGTCGATGACCACCCGCAGCCCGTGCCGGTGGGCGTCGGCCACCAGCCGGTCGAACTCGGCCATGTCCCCGTAGACCGGGTCCACCATGCGGTAGTTGGCCACGTCGTAGCCGTGGTCGCGCTGCGGGGAGGGGTAGAAGGGGCTCAGCCAGATGCCGTCCACGCCGAGCCGGCGCAGGTACGGCAGGCCGGCCCGGACCCCGGCGAGGTCGCCGATGCCGTCGCCGGTGCTGTCCAGGAAGCTGCGGATGTAGACCTGGTAGACCACGGCGTTGCGCCACCAGGGGTGGTGCGCGGCGTCCGGTACGGCGGGAGTCGGCGCGGCCCAGGAGCCGGGCTCCTGGGCGACGGGAGTTGCGTACACCCAACACCGTCCAATGCGGGATCAGTGGAGCAGGAACGGACAGGAACAGGAGGGACAGAAGACAGGGGAGGGGCGGGGAGCTGTAACTGGCAGGTAGGACAGGGCAGACCAGCCGGGCCTCCGGTTGCCCGACTGGCTGCTCGTTATACATACACGTTAGCTATAGGCGAGCGAAGCGTGTCAACGGTGTTGCACGCGGATGACGGCCGAATTGCCGCTTCGGCCTGCGCACTTGGTAGAAAAGGGCACACTCCGGCCCCGTGCGGGGTGCGGATGGCTGCCTAACGCGTAAGAAAGAGGGAACCCCGAGGGGAGGTGGTGGGCGGTGGCACACGCGGTGCGGCCCGCCGCCTCGGGGCCCGGCCGGCCCCGGTCAGCCGGTGCGGACGATCGCCGCCAGCTCCCGCTTCAGCCGGGCGAGCGCCTGGTCCACGGTCACCCGGCCGCGCAGCGCGTCACCGGCCACCGCGGCGACCGCCAGGCTCACCTGGTCGTAGTGCGCGCTCTTGGGCCGCGGCTGCGCGTGCTGCACGCTCTGCTCCAGCACCGGCAGGTAGGGGTAGCGGCGCACCAGCGCCGGATCGGTGTAGAGCGAGGCCCACACCGGCGGCAGCGAGCCCAGCGTGAGCACCTGCCGCTGCACGCCCTCGCTGGTCAGGTACGCCAGCAGGTCGGCGGCCGTGCGCGGGTGCCGGGAGTGCGCGTTGACCGCCAGGTCCGAGCCGCCCAGCACGCTGGAGCCCGGCCCGTCCGGCCCGGGCAGCGGCACCACGCCGATCCGCCCGGCCACCGGCGAGCCCTTCGCCGACGCCGAGTCGTACACGTAGGGCCAGTTGCGCAGGAAGAGCAGATGGCCGTCCTGGAAGTCCCGGCGGGACTCCTCCTCCTTGAAGCCCAGCGCCGCCTGCGGGATCCAGCCCTGCCGCACCCCGTCCACCAGGAAGGACAGCGCCTGCCGGGCCGCGGGGGAGTCCACCGTCACGGTGCGGCCCTCGTCGCCGAGCACGGTGCCGCCGGCCGACTGGATCGCCTCGGTGACATTGACCGTCAGGCCCTCGTAGGGCAGCAACTGGCCCGCGTAGCCCTGCAGTCCGTACTTCGGCGCGATCGTCCGCGCGTCCTGCTCCAGCTCGGCCCAGGTGCGCGGCGGCGCCACCCCGGCCTTCGCCAGGATGTCCTTGCGGTAGTACAGCAGCCCGGCGTTGGTGACGTACGGCATCGCGTACAGCCGGCCGCGGAAGGTCGCGGTGTCCAGCACCGAGGGCAGCAGGTGGCCCAGCGGCAGGCTGCCGCGGTCCAGCGGCGCGATCCAGCCCGCGGCGGCGAACTCCGAGGTCCAGGCCACGTCGATGTTGAGCACGTCGAACCGCGAACTGCCCGACCGCAGGCTGCTGGCCATCTGCGCGTACGTCTCGTCGGCCGCCTCGGGCAGCTGGACCAGCGTCACCTTCTCGGCCGGGTGGCCGGCGTTCCAGCCGTCCAGCACGTGCTGCAGGTAGCCGGTCAGGTCGCGGCCGGTGGCCAGCGTGATCGGGCCGCGGCCGCCGTCCCCGCCGCCGCCCGCGCCCTGCGAGCAGCCGGCGAGCAGCACCAGCAGGGCGGCGAGCACCAGCCGTACCGCCATCCCGCTCCGCCGCATCCCGTGCCTCCCCTGCCGACCGGCGCGCACGCCGGCATCGCGTCATGTATATCGGTCAGGCAGCGTGCGATGCTAGGGTCTGGCGCAGACCGAGCGCCGTCCGCCCGGAGGGCGGGGCCCGACCGGCCCCGGCGCCGGACAGGGCCGGGAGGAGGCCGATCCGACGTGCGCTTCGCGCTGCTGGCGCTCCTCGCCAAGGGACCGGCGCACGGCTACGAGCTGAAGCAGGCCCTGGAGAGCAGGCTCGGCGCCGCCTACCCGCAGCTCAACATCGGCCAGGTGTACGTCACCTTGACCCGGCTGGAGAAGTCCGGGCTGATCCGCGGCCAGGACGTCGAGCAGGCGGGCCGCCCCAACAAGCGCACCTACGAGCTGACCCCGGCCGGCCACGAGGCGGTGGCTGCCTGGCTGGAGGACGCCTCCGACGAACCGCGGGTGCGTGACGAGTTCTTCATGAAGCTGGCCCTCGCCGGCGACACCGGGCTGGCCGACCCGGTCGGCCTGATCAACAAGCAGCGCAGGCACTACCTCAACCTGATGCGGGCCATGTCCCGCCTGGCCGGCGTCGATCAGCCCGGCAATCCCTTCCCCCGGCTCCTGGTCGAGGGGGCCGTACTGCACCTCCAGGCCGATCTGGACTGGCTGGAGAAATGTCAGGAGGAACTCGAGTGAGACGCAATGGCGCGTCCGGCCGGGACGGGCAGGAAGCCGAGCCCATACTCCTCGTCGCCGACCTGGTGAAGACCCACCGGGTCGACGGCTCCGTCGTGCGCGCCGTGCGCGGCGTGGACCTGCGGGTGGAACCCGGCGAGTTCGTCGCCGTCACCGGCCCCTCGGGCGCCGGCAAGTCCACCCTGCTGCACCTGCTCGGCGGCCTGCAGCGCCCCGACAGCGGCCGCATCGAACTCGACGGCCGCCGGGTGGACCAGCTCGGCGAGGCCCGCTGGGCGGTGCTGCGCCGCCGCCGCATCGGCATCGTCTTCCAGTTCTTCAACCTCGTCTCCACCCTCACCGTCGCCGACAACGTGGAGCTGCCCGGCCTGCTCGCCGGCCGCTCCGCCCGCCAGGTCCGCGCCCGCCGCGAGGAACTGCTGGACGAACTGGGGCTGGCCGGCAAGGAGGACAGCACCCCGCAGGACCTCTCCGGCGGCGAGCAGCAGCGCGTCGCGCTCGCCCGCGCCCTGGTCAACCGCCCCAGCCTGCTGCTCGCCGACGAGCCCACCGGCAGCCTGGACAGCAAGGGCACCCGCGAGGTGCTGGGCCTGCTCACCCGCTACCACGACCAGGGCCAGACCATCGTGCTCGTCACCCACGACGCCGGGGTCGCCAGCGCCGCCGACCGCGTGGTCAGCCTCTTCGACGGCCGCGTCACCGACGATGTCCGCTTCGCCGAGCCGCCCACCCTGCAGGGGGCCGCCGGCGCCGTCGTCCGCCTCACCGGCTGACCGCCGTGCGCGCCGTACTGCGCTGGGCCCAGGCCGACCTGCGCACGCACCGGGGCCAGGCACTGACCATCGTGCTGGCCAGCGCGGGCGTCACCGTCGCCCTGCTGATGTCCGTCGCCCTGCTGGTGGCCGCCGCGCACCCCTGGCAGCGGCTGTTCACCGCCACGCACGGGGCGCACGTGTGGATGCGGGTCGACCCCGGCGCCGACACCGCGGCCCTGCGGCACCTCGACACCGTGACGGGGATCGCCGGCCCCTTCCGCACGGTCACCGTGACCGTGCAGCACGGCGCGGACAAGGCGGCGGTCGGGCTGCGGGCGGCGCAGAGCCGGCCGCCGTCGGTGGGCCGCCCCGAAATCGTCTCGGGTGGCTGGCTGAGCACGGCGGGCACGGTGCCCGCCGTATCGCCCGGCTCCGGTTCCACCACTGGTTCCGGCACCGCCCCCCTCGGGCCGCAGGCGCCCGTCGACATCGTGCTGGAGCAGTCCGTGGCGACCGCGCTGTGGGCCTCGCCCGGCGACGTGCTCACCGCCCGCGACGGCGACCGCACGCTGCAGCTGCGGGTGGCCGGGGTCGCCGACACCGCCGAGGCGCACTACTCGCCCGGTGGTTCCCCCGGCATCGGCTGGGCCCCTTCCGCCTTCGTCGGCGGCCTCGCCGCCCGGACGCACCAGAGCACCCTGACCGTCGGCCTGGTCACCTCCGACCCCGGCGACACCCGCTACCTGGTGCAGCAGGCCGTCGCCGCCGTCGGCCCCGACAAGGTGGTGTCGGTGTCCACCTGGCGCGACGCCCGCGCCGACGCCGAGGGCGACAACCACCTGCTCGGCCTGCTCACCGGCATCTTCGGCCTGGGCGCCCTGCTCGCGGCCGCCGTCGCCGCCACCGGCGGCATCGGCGTACGGGTACGTGCCCACGCCCGCGACGTCTCCGTCCTCAAAGCGATCGGCCTGACGCCCCTCCAGGTCGCCGGGATGTTCCTCATCCAGCACCTGCTGCTCGCCGGTGCCGGCGTGCTCGCCGCGCTCGCCGCCACCGAGGCGCTGGGCACCCGCGTGCCCGGGCCGCTCGGCCAGGCGCTGGCGGTCTGGCGGACCCTGCCCTCGCAGAGCTGGGCGCTGCCGCTCACCGCGCTCGCCACCCTCGCCGTCATCGGCACCGGCACCGCGCTCGCCGGCTGGCGGGCCGCCCGGCTGCCCGCGATCCCCGTCGCCCGCACCGCCGTTCGCGGCCGCCGGCGGCTGTCCGGCGCCACCCGCACCGCCCTGCGGCTGCGGGTACCGCCCTCGCTCGTCCTCGGCTGGCGCGCGGTCGCCAACCGCCCGGGCCGCTCGGCCGCGGCCGCCGCCCGGCTCATGGTGCCCGTCCTGATGATCAGCGCGGCCCTGGGCACCTGGGCCACCCTGGACGCCTTCCAGCACCAGCCCGTCCGCTACGGCCTGGCCGGCCAGCTCACCGCCCGGGCCGGCGCCGATCCCGGCCGCGTCGCCCGGCAGTTGGCACACGCGCCCGGGGTCGCCGCCGCCCGCCCCGAGGTCGAACTCGCCGCGCTCGCCCCCGGCCAGACCGAGACCGTCACGCTGCGCGGGGTGGGCACCGCGGCGCACCCCTACCCGTACGCGATCGTCGACGGCCGGGCGCCCACCGCGCCCGACGAAGCAGTCGCCGGGCAGGGCCTGTTCACCGCGCTCAACGTCTCGGTCGGCCAGTGGATCCGGCTCACCGTGGGCAGCACTCCGCACATCCTGCACCTGGTCGGGCGCTGCATCGAGACGCAGAACGGCGGCCGGGTCGTCTCCACCGGCTTCGACACCCTCCAGGACCAGGACCCCACCCTGCGCCCGTCCTCCTACGACCTCCAACTCGCCCCCGGCACCAGCCCGTCGGCCGAGCAGGCCGCCCTCGGGGCGGCGACCGGCGGCACCGTGGAGATCCACCGCGTCACCGATCCGGCGGCCGGCGAGTTCCCGCCGATGCGGCGGGTGCTGGTCGGGCTGGTGATGATCCTCGCGCTGGTCGTCCTCGCCGAGATGTCCACCTCGATCGCCACGGTGATCCGCGACCACACCCACGACCTGCGCGCCTACCGTGCGGTGGGGCTCACCCCGCAGCAGACGGTGGCCACGATGGTGACGGGCAACGCGCTGCTCGCGCTGGCGGCGGCCGGGGTGGGCACGCTGCTCGGGGTGCTGGTCTCACGCGTGCTGGTCGACCTGGAGGGCGCCGCCTCGGGCATCGGCTCGGGCATCGCCCGCAGCCCCTCGCCCGGGGTGCTGCTCGCGCTGGTCGCGGCCACGGTGGCACTGGCGGCCGCGGCCTGCCTCCTGCCGGCCCTGCGTGCGGCGAGAACGGCGGCGAGGGGAGTGGGGGAGGCGTAAGGGTGCGGTGCGGGTCGCTAATCGGCTCGGCGGGTGGGGCTTCCGGCGGGGCGCCGGCTCCGCGGTGCGAAGGGTGAGGCGGTAGCCGGCTCGACGGGCGGGGGCGCCGCTTCGGGCGGGGCGTAGCCGTGGAGCGGGCGCACGGGTCGGCGGTCCGCCCGTCGAGTGGGGCCGGCTTCGGCCTGGGCGCAACCCAGGAGCGGGCGCGCTGGTGGGCAGTCGGCTCAACGGGTGGGGCTTCGGGCGGGGGCGTAACCGCGTGGTGGGCGCGCGGTCAACGGTCGGCTCGGCGGGTGGGACCGGTACGCCGTCTCGTACGCGGCCTCCGGAAGGCGGGCGTGCGCTGTCGGCTGTGCCGGGGTTCGCCGTTCCCGCTCGGGCGGTTTCCCGCCGGGTTCGCGGCCCGTTCCGCGCGTTCAACCGGTTGCCTGCTGTGCGCGGCCTCTCCGACGTGTCAGGCTTGGCCCATGACCGACGCAGAACAGGCGGCCGAAGCGGCTGCCGAAGACACGGACGAACCGACGGCGGAGCAGGAAGCGGCGGCTCCGGACGAGGACGACGTGAAGCGCAAGTTCCGCGAGGCGCTGGCCCGCAAGCAGGGCGCCCGCACCAGCCCCAACGGCTCCTCCCAGGGCCCCAGCAAGATCCACGGCGCCCACGGCCGCGCGGGCGGGCCCCGCGAGTTCCGCCGCAAGAGCGGCGGCTGACACGTCGCACCACCAGGGAGCCCCTTTCATTCGTGAGAGGGGCTCCCTTCACGTATGCGGTCGCCACGCTTCCGAAAACGAGCCCACCGACAGCGCCGAAGGCCCGGCCGCGTACTCGGCGCGCAGCGCCGGCGCCGGCGGGGACGCGCAACTGGTGTTCGCCGCGGTGCCCACCGGCAGGCCCGTCATCCTCGGCGAACCGGTTCGGGCAGGACTCGGCTGCTCGTCCGCACGCTGCCGGACCTGCCCGAGCGCTGCCGCTCCCGGGAACCCGTGCCTGTCCTGGCGCGGCTGGGGCACCCATCCGCTACTCCAGCCGTCACCTCTTGACCGCGGCACGGCCAGTCCCGCCGCGCGTGGTTCAACGGCACGGGGGCGAACTGTCGCGATCAGCCGGGCCGAGCGGTCGTGAGCTGCCGAACGGGGCGCGGCCTCAGGCGGGTTCGTGGAGCCGCGCCGCGGTCCGTTCGATGCCGGTGACCAGCAGGTCCAGGTTGAACGCGTAGTAGTCGTCGGGGTCCACGCAGTCGGAGAGCTGGTCCGCGAAGGCCACCACGGCGGGGAAGTCCCGGGGTGGCAGGGCCATGAACGAGGCGTGCTTGACGCGGACGGCGTCCTCCCGCTCCTGCGGGTCCTTCGGCAGCCGGCGGCCCGGCTCGGCCGCCACCATGGCCACCGACGAGCTGAGCAGGAACAGGCCGATACCGCCGATGGGCCCGGCCGGCAGCCCGGCGGCACGGAGCAGTCCGAGAGCCCGGTCGGTGAGGCGGAGCCCGGCCGGTGAGGCCAGGACGCGCGTCGGCATCAGCCGGGCCACCTCGGGGTGCGGGCGGACGACCGCGACCACGGCCGCCAGGACGTCGCGCAACTCCCCGGCCCAGTCGTCCGGCCTGGCCTCGGGGAGCACGACCTCGGTGAACAGATGCTCGGCCATGCCGTCCAGCAACTGCTCCTTGTCACGGAAGTGCCAGTAGAGGGCGGTGGGCGCCACGCCCTGCAGCTGGGCCAGCCGGCGGACGGTGACCGCCTCCAGCCCCTCGGCGTCCGCCAGGGCGATCGCCGCGGTCACCAGCACGTCGCGGCTCAGCCGCGGTCGGTCCTTCTTCGCCCCAGCAGCCATGCGCCCCAGCATACGCGTGACATGCGTCATGAACGATGCTCCTGAACACTGTTCATGAATGATGTAAGGTCGGGCTCGCACGCTTCCGCACGTGCCTCGCCGTACGTTCACGAGAAAGGCCGTCCTTATGCGACGCAGCCCTTGGGCCACCCTGGTGGTGCTCGCCCTCGCACAATTCATGGTGGTGCTGGACGTCACGATCGTGAACGTGGCGCTGCCCGGCATCCAGAGCGACCTCGGCTTCTCCGTGACCGGGCTGCAGTGGGTGATCAGCGCGTACACCCTGCTGTTCGGCGGCTTCCTGCTGCTCGGCGGCCGCGCCGCGGACCTCCTCGGGTCGCGCGCGGTCTTCACCATCGGCCTGGCGCTCTTCGGTGCCACGTCGCTCGCGGGCGGCCTCGCCCCCTCGCCGGGCTGGCTCATCGCCGCGCGCGCCGTGCAGGGCCTGGGCGCCGCGCTGCTGTCGCCGGCCGCCCTGTCCATCGTCACCGTCACCTTCGCGCACGGACGGGCGCGCAACATCGCCCTGGGCGTGTGGGGCGGCCTCGCCGGGCTCGGCGGCACGCTGGGAGTCGTCGCCGGCGGCCTGCTGGTCGACGCGCTGAGCTGGCGCTGGGTGTTCTTCGTCAACGTGCCGGTCGTCGTCCTGCTGCTGGCGATCACGCCGCGGTTCGTCGCCCGGTTCGGGCCGCGCGCGGGGGAGCGGTCCTTCGACCTGCTCGGGGCCGTGCTCGGGACGGGCGGGCTGCTCGCCCTCGTGTACGGGGTGGTCCGGGCGCAGCCCGTCGGGTGGTCGTCGCCCGAGGTCGTCGGGTGCCTGATCGGCGGCGTGCTGCTGCTGGTGGCGTTCGTCGCCGCCGAGGCGCGGTCGGCCGCGCCGCTGGTCCCCTTGCGCCTGCTGCGCTCCCGCACGCTGAGCAGCGCGGGCGGCGCCCTGGCGCTCAACGGGGCCTCGTTCCTGTCGACCTTCTTCCTCGTGGCGATCTTCCTGCAGCAGGTCCGGCACGGCTCCGCGCTGCGGGCCGGCGTCGAGTTCCTGCCCATGGGCGGCGCCGCCATCCTCGCCGCCCTGACCGCCACGGCGATGGTCAACCGGTTCGGCACCCGTCCCGTCCAGACCGCCGGCGCCGCCGTCTCCGTCGCCGGCCTGCTCCTGCTGTCGCGGACCGGGGCGGACGACGCGTACGCCGCGTGGCTCCTGCCCGGCCTCGTCCTGTTCGGGTTCGGGATCATCGGGGTGGGCGTCCCCGCGCAGATCGCCGCGCGCGCCGATGTGGCCACGGCGGAGGCGGGCGCCGCGTCCGGCGTGGTGCAGGCCTTCTACCAGGTCGGCGGCGCCCTCGGCCTCGCCGTCGTCACCACCGTGTCCACCTCGCGCGCCGACTCCGCGATCGCCGGCGGTGCCACGCCGTCGGCGGGACTCACCGACGGCTTCCACCGCGGCCTGCTGATCGCCGCCGCCTTCTCCGTGGCGATCTTCCTGGTCAGCGCCCTCTCCCCGCGCGTGGCTCCGCACAAGGAGCAGCAGCCGGTGGACGGCGTCACCGTGGCGGCCTGACCCCCGCGCTTGCGCGACCGTGGAGTGAACAAGGAGAGCACGATGACGCGTTCGAGGATTCTGATCACCGGGGCCAGCTCCGGACTGGGCCGGGGACTCGCCCGGGAGTTCGCGGCCCGCGGCGCCACGCTGGCGCTGTGCGCGCGGCGGACCGACCGGCTGGAGGAACTGCGGTCGCAGTTGCGGGCCGAGCACCCCGGTCTCCAGGTCCACGTGAAAGCACTGGATGTGACCGACCACGAGCGGGTGTTCGAGGTCGTCGACGCCTTCGCCGCCGAACTGGGCGGGCTGGACCGGGTGGTGGTGAACGCCGGTATCGGGAACGGCCGCCCGCTGGGCACCGGGGACTTCACCGTCAACCGCGCCATCGTGGAGACCAACCTGGTCGCCGCACTGGCCCAGATCGAGGCGGCGATGGAGGTCTTCCGGCGCCAGGGCAGCGGCCACCTGGTGGTGATGTCGTCGGTGGGCGCCTTCCGGGCGATCAGCGGCTCGATGACGGCCTACGCGGCCAGCAAGGCCGCGGTGGCGATGCTGGCCGAGGGCCTGCGGGCCGAACTGCACGGCTCCGGCATCACCGTGAGCACCATCTTCCCCGGCTACATCGCCACCGACCTGAACGAGCAGCGGCCGGACGCCCCGTTCATGGTCGACGCCGCCACCGGGTGCCGGGCGCTGGCGAGGGCGATCGACAAGGAGCCCGACACGGCTGTCGTACCGGCGTGGCCGTGGGCTCCGATCGGCCTCGCCCTGCGCAACCTGCCGCTGAGCGTGGCCCGTCGCCTCGGCTGAGCGCGGCGCCGCGCCGCGACCCACAGCCCAGCGGGCCGCTCAAGGCCGGCACTGAGTGCGGACACCGGTGCTGCTGTCCGCGGACACCCGGCTGGCCGGGCCGGCGGGCTCGGCCGCCGCCTTGCTGGCGGGCGCCGACAGCGCGGAGCTGGACGTATGGGTGGACGCCCACGGCAAGCCGGTCCGCTGGGTGATGACGCCGGCAGCGGGCCGGACCGTCGCCATCGACTACTTCGCCTTCGCCGGCCCGCGCACCATCACCCCGCCCGCCCCGCGCGACACCGCGAACGTGAAACTGGTCTCCGGCCGTCCCGTCGCGGCCTGAGCCCCGCCCCGTAGGCGGCTTCGGGTACGAGCCCGGCGGCTGACCACGCGGTGGCACGCGGGGACGCGGACCGACGCGGACCGTTGACTGGTCGGGCAGCACCACGCCCCACTCATCCCCCCGCCACCCGCGATCCCATCACGACCCAGCCTCGCGAACTGCCCACACCAGTCCCCGTACAGCACGGGTCTCCGCGCCGTCGCGAGGACCGGGACCACCCCGTTACGCCGCCTCGGCCGGCCCGATACTGTCCGCCCCCGGACGGCGATGAAGCGGACCTGCCTGCCGCTCCAGGCCGAGCGCCCGGTAGGGAAAACGGTGTGCAAGCCATCTGTCCCGCTGCCAGGATGACCGGCCATGACCTCAGCGCGGGCCACCGCCCTCTTCGACCGAGTGGCCTCGGTCTATGACGAAGTACTGCCGTTCTTCGCCGGGTTCGGCCAGCAGCACATGGACTGGCTCGCTCCGGTGCGCGGCACCCGCGTCCTCGACCTGGGCGCCGGGCGCGGCGCCCTGACCGCTGCCGCGCTCGCCCGCGGCTGCCGGGTGACCGCGGTGGACTGCGCTCCCGGCATGATCGAGCGGCTCTCGGCTCAGTACCCGGCGGTTCACGAAGCGCGGGTGATGGACGCTCACCGACTGGACTTCCCCGACAGCTCCTTCGACCTGGTCTGTGCGGGATTCGTCGTCCACCTGCTCGATCATCCGGCTGCGGCGGCCCAGGAGATCCGCCGGGTCCTGACTCCCGGCGGGGTGTTCTCCTTCTCCGTCCCCGGCCCGGTCCAGGACGCGCCGGAGTGGGAGTTCTACGGTGCCCTCTTCCGCGAGTTCCAGCCCCTGATACCCGTCGGCGAAGGACGGCTCAGCCGGCCCTTGGACGAGGGGCGGTTCCTCGCGACGGCGGGGTTCACAGGCATCAGCAGCACGGCCGTCGAGCAGCGCCTTCCCGTACCCGACGCCGACACGTTCTGGAACTGGGGGCTCTCGCACGGCTCCCGCGCCTTCTTCGACGCCCTCCCGGCCGATGCCCGAGCCGCGTTCGAAGCCCGAGTCCGCGCGGAGCTGTCCGCCATGGACCCGATCGTATTCGCCGCCGGCGCCGGCCTCTGGCGCGGCACGTCACCGGCCTGACCTCGCGCAGACGCCACCGGTCAGCAGGCAGCCGGATCTCCCGTGGCCCACCGCGACACCCGCCGGTACGACCTTCCCGTGCAGCGCGGTTTGCCGGCCCCCGCCCCAACCCGCGCTCCACGCACCGCCGTACGCAAGCGCCTGCGACCTGCCGCCGCCGCGGGCCCGGTCGGCCGCACGCAGGCCCCGTCGCACCCCTTGACGCCGGGAGGTCGCGGTGGAATCGTTCGGGCCGGGCGACAACGTTGTCATAGCCCGCGGCCCGCTGCCGCCAGGCCTGATACGACGACCCGTTGGAGAGTTCCCGCGTCGAGTTGAGAGGTTGGACGATGGTCGGCTTCCACCTGTTCGCCGCACACCTGCGAAGGGGACCGGACGCGCCCGCGCCGCGAGCATCCCGGCACGGGCGCGCGGTGGCGCGGCTGCTCGCGTGCGGCGCGCTCGCCGTGGCCGTCGTCGTGGCGCTCTGCGCGGCGCCCACCGCCACCGCGTCCGCCACGGCCCCGGCGACCGGCGCCGCGCACGCGGCCGGCCACGCCGCCGCACCCGCGCCGGCCACCACCGCGGCGGGCAACGCCGGTTACACCGCGGCGAACCTCCCCGACTGGGCCATCGGCCCGTTCACCCGCAGCGCGGACAACCCGCTGCTGACGCCCAGCGGCAGCGGGTACGAGGCCGCCGCCCTGTACAACCCGGGCGTGCTCTACCGCGGCGGCCGGTACCGGATGCTCTACCGCGCCCAGGGCTCCTACGGCGGCCCGTCGCAGATCGGCTACGCCTCCGGCACCGACGGCACCCACTTCACGGAGGACACCGCCGACAACCCGGTGATCGGCTTCGGCCTGGCCGGCCAGCAGGACAGGTGCGGCCTGGAGGACCCGCGCCTGTTCGAACTCCACGGCACCTACTACTCGTTCTTCACCTCCGTCCACCCGAAGGCGGACGGCAGCTGCTACGGCTCGTACGACATCTCCGAGTCCACCTCGACCGACGGCGTCCACTGGAGCACCCCGTGGGTGGTGGAGCCGAACGCCGGGAACAACAAGGACGCCGCGGTGGTCACCGGCGCCGACGGCACGCCCCGGAAGGTGAACGGCGAGTACGTCATGTACTTCGGGCAGGGCGACACCGGCACGGACATCGCCTACTCGTCGGACCTGCGCACCTGGCACGCCAAGGGCAGCACCACCCCGCGGACGGCCGACCCGCTCGACGTCCACTACCCCAAGGGCTGGCAGCCCTACGAGGTGTCCGTGGCGGTCACCGACTACCGGACCGTGCTGGGCCGGCCCGCCAACCAGGACATCGTGGTCTTCACCGCCGGGACGCTGATGGCCAACGGCCGCTGGTTCTACGCGATCAGCGAGGAGGAATTCTCCGGCCAGGACCCGACGCTGATGCTCCACCAGCTCAGCGACGCGGCGCTGACCCCGACACCGGACGTGCCGTACGAGTGGAACGGCCAGACGCCGAAGACGGTGTGGACGAACAGCATCTTCTTCCACGACGGCCAATGGATGATGTACTACGGCGGCGGTGACACGGTCACCGGGCTCGCCACCGCGGGGCTGCGCCGCCCGCAGCCGGCGCCCCCGGCCGCGACCCCGTTCCGCACCGGCTTCGAGCACGGCCAGCCCGCACCCGACTGGGTCGACGGCGTCGACACCTCCCCCGGCGGCGGCGGGATCTCCGGCGTCACCGCGTACAGCGGCGCCTCCGGCCCGGAGGCCAGTGCGCGCCAGGTGCTCGACCACGACGGCACCAACGCGCTGATGTACTCCGGGCAGGCCACCGGCGCGGCCGACGACCACGCCTACATGCGGCTGTTCGACCTGTCCGGCCGGCCGGTGCGCACCGGCCGGGACACCACGTTGAGCTACTGGATCCATCCTCAGGCGAAAGGCGCCGACGCGCCCGGCGTCACCGGCGACAACAGCAGCTGTGTCGCCCTCGACCTGGTCTTCTCCGACGGCAGCAGCCTGCACGGCCTGCCGGGCTCCCCGCTCACGGCCGCGTCGCAGTGCGGCACGCTCGTGCCCGGCCAGTGGAACCGGGTCGGTGTGGACATCGGAAAGGCGGCGGCGGGCAGGAAGATCGTCCGCATCGACCTGGGCTACGACCAGCCCGGCGGCAAGGGCGGCTACCGCGGCTACGTCGACGACATCGCGCTCACGAACACCCCGGCCCGCACCGCGACCCTCAGCTCGGTCACTCCCGCGCAGGCCGCACCCGGCCAGCGGGTCACCGTCACCGGCAAGGGCTTCGGCTCCTCCTCGCACGGCCGGCAACTGCTGCTGTCCGACGCCGGCGTGCACTGGGGCGGCGCGGGCGACCTCGGCACCCTGCACATCGACCACTGGTCGGACACCTCCATCACGTTCACGGTGCCGAAGCCGAGCGGCCCGGCCGTCTCGACGGCCTCCGGGCCGGGCAACATCTGGCGCGTCGAACCCGGCAGCGTGGCGAGCGTCGCCGTGGTGACCGGGCCCGGCGGCGGGACGTCCGGCACCGGGCAGTTCACCGTCGCGGCCACGGACACGCTGTCCGACTACTACAACGACGTGGGCATCTCGCCGGACACCGACCCGGGGTGCGGCGCGCTCGACAACGGCACCGACACCTACTCGGCGGACGCGCTCGCCGCGGCCGCACCGCACCCGCTCACCCCCGGCGCCCGGGTGGACATCGACGGGCTGGACTTCACCTGGCCGCAGGCACAGCCCTGCAACGACGACAACGTGCGCGCGCTCGGCCAGACCGTGCTGATGCCGCACCGGGCCGGTGCCACCCGGATCGGCTTCCTCGGCGCGGCGACGAACGGGGCCCACTCGGGCACCGTGACGATCCACTACACCGACGGCAGCAGCGGCACCGCGACACTGGCGCAGTCCGACTGGGGCAACGCGCCCGGCGCCGGGAACACCGAGGTGGCCGCGATGACCTACCGCAACCAGGCACTCGGCAGGCAGGACCACGCCTTCCACGTCGACGAGCAGACCGTGGCCGTCGACCCGGACAAGGTCGTCGCCTCGATCACGCTGCCCTCCGACAAGGACCTCCACATCTTCGCGACGGCGCAGGACGGCACGCCCGCCGCGAAGTAGCCCCCCGGCGGGGGAGCACCGCCAGGTGCTTCCCCGCACCCGCTGCCGCCCACCGTCCCGTATCCGTACCACCCCGTCAGACCTGCACCACGAGAGGCGTCGAAACGTGTCCCAGCTACCCCCTCTCCCCGTCGACCGGCGCCGGTTCGTCCAGCTGCTCGGCGCCTCGGCCGCCCTGGCCGCACTGCCCGCCGCGCTGGCCGAAGGCACCGCGTCCGCCGCCGGGCACCCCGGCGGCAGCACCACCGCCGCCGACCCGGTGGCCGACACCTACTACCGGGTCCTGCTCGACCACACCCGCTGGTCGGAGACCCAGTGGGACGCGGCCAAGGGCTACTACACGGCCACCGACTTCGGCTTCGCGGTCGTCCTGGGCAACGCGGTCCTCCTCACCCACGGCAGCTACGACGCCGGGAAGGCCGGCATCGACGCGGCCACGCTGAAGGACCGGACGCTCGCCTCGATCGCGCACTTCGCCGCCTCCAACCGCAACAACGGCGGCACCGAGTGGGGCAGGACGCTTTTCTTCGACACCACCTTCCAGCTGTACTTCGCCCTGGCCGCCCGGCTCCTGTGGCAGGACCTCGACACCGGCACGCGGCAACTCGTCGACTCCCTCATCCGCAACCAGGCCGCCTACACCACCTCGCTCGGCACCCGCGACGACCCGCTGTCCTCCCCGTGGACCCCCAACGGACTCAAGGGCGGCTGGCAGGGCGACACCAAGGTCGACGAGATGGGCGTCTACGCCCAGTCGCTGGTGCCGGCGCTGGTCTGGGCGCAGGACGACCCGCGGTACCCGGACTGGCTGGCCTGCTACCGGGCCTGGGCGCGCAACGAGACGGGCCTGCCGGCGGCCGACCTGGCCAACCCGGCCACGGTGGACGGGACCGCGGTCAGCGCCAACACCGCGCACAACCTGTGGGACACCTTCCTGGTGGAGAACCACGGCTCCTTCGAGCCGCACTACCAGGAGGAGGTGTGGCGCACCTCCGCGCGCACGGCGATCCACTACCTGACCGCCGGCCGCGCCCTGCCGCAGGTGGTCACCGACCAGCCCAACACCGGCCCGCTGTGGCGCAGCATCCTCAACGTGATGAGCGACGCGGGCGAGCCGTTCATGCCGATGATCAACGACCGGGAGCACCTGTACGGCCGCGACGTGATCCCGCTGGCGTTCCAGGCCCAGGTGATCGGCGACCGCGCCGCCGCCTGGGCCGAACAGGCCATGGCCGCAAGGCTGGAGGCCTATCAGGCGTACCCGCCGCAGTACCGGCTGGCGAAGTTCTCCGGCGAGCCCAAGTACGAGCCGGAGGCCCGCGCCGAGGTCGCCATCAGCTACCTGCTCCACCAGTGGGCGGCGCGCTCGGGGCGGAGCGTGCGGGCGCTGTCGGCGGCGGAGTTCTTCCGGCAGGCGTCCGGCGTCATCGACTTCGGTGCGGGCCCGGGCCTGGTCTCGCACCAGTCGTCCGGCGCCTGGGCGGGGGCCGTCAGCAAGGCCGGGTTCGTGAAGTTCGGCTGGCAACCCGCGCACGACGACTGGCTGTTCAAGCTCAGCGCCGCCACCCCGGTGTTCCTGCCGGCGGTCACCGGCACGGTCGCCGGCCGCCGGGTGCGCGCCTACCAGGCGGTGCGGGACGGTTTCGACGGCAGCGCGACCGTCCTGGACCTCGGGTCGGCGGCCTACGCGGGCCTGACCACCCTGCCCTCGGGCGCGGTCGTCTACGCCACCACCGGGACCGGCGCGGGCGAGGGCCACCTGGAGGTCTACAACCTGACCATGCCGGGCATGCCCGGCCTCACCGGGTCGCGCACCTACCGCTACGCCGAGGGCAGCCACACCGTCGCGGCCGCCGACAGCGACGGCACGACCACCGGCGGCCGGGTGGACCAGCTGACCTTCACCCGCACCTCGGTGCGCTACCTGCGCATGCAGGGCGTCCAGGGCGACCCCACCTACGGCTACTCGATCTACGAGTTCGAGGCCCGGGACGGCGCCGACGGTGCCGACATCGCCCAGGGCGGCACCGCCACCGCCTCCTCCTCGACCACCGGCATGGGCCCCTCGCTCGCCGTCGACGGCAGCACCACCACCCGGTGGGCGGTGGCCAAGAGCGACCGCCAGCGGGGCGACAGCTGGCTGGAGGTGGACCTCGGCGCCGCGCACGACGTGGATCGGGTGACCGTCCGCTGGGAAGCCGCCGCCGGGCGGAAGTACCTCGTGCAGGGCTCCACCGACGGGCAGACCTGGACCGACCTGGCCTCCTGGCCCACCCCGGACGTGACCAGCACCGGCGGCTGGCTCGACGTGGACGGCCGGGCCGGGCTGGTGGTGCGCGGCTCGGAGCTGCCGCTGTCGGTCTACGGCGACGTCGTGGTGCTCGCCGACGGCCCGGCCGCGCCGCTGTTGGTCGAGGGCCTGCCCGGCGCCTCGACGAGCACCCTGCGCGCGCTGGCCGCGCGGCCGGTGCCGCGGCCGGACGCCGACGGGGTGCGGGCGGCCCTGACCGAGGACCACCTCAGCGTCTTCAACCTGACCGGCTCCCCGGTGTCCACCACGGTCGCCGTGCCCTCCACCGGCACCGAGCGGGTGCTGTTCGAGGGCCGGCAGACGGTCACCTCGGACGGCACCTTGCTGGAGGTCGCCCTCGACGCGGCATCGGCGCAGCTCCTCCCGCCGCGGCTGACGCTGCGTCCGCTGTCCGGCCGCCGGCTGCCGTCCGGCCTGGTCGCCGAGGTGGTGGACGGTGCCACGGTGCGGCTGTCCGGGGCGTCCTGCCAGGTGCGGGTGACCGGCCAGGGCCGCAGCGCCGTGGCGACGGTGCGGGACGGGCGGGGAGCCGTCACCGTCCGGGTGAGCGGGGCCACCGCGTACCCGCTGGACGACCTGGCGCTGGGCCGGACCGTCTTCCCGACCGACCCGCTGCCCGCCGGCATGTCCGACCCGCGCGCGGCCGTGGACGGCGACCCGCACACGGCGTGGACACCGGGCCCCAAGGGCCGGATGGTGGTGGACCTGGGCGCCTCGGTGCAGTTCACGGAGGTGAGCGCCGAGTGGACCGGCGGCCGTGTCCCGGCCGGGCAGGTCGAGGTCAGTGACGACGGCGTGACCTACCGCGGCGCGGGCACCCTGACCGGGTCCGGCCCGCGCCGGAGCCTCGGTGTCAAGGCCACCGCCCGCTACGTCGCCCTGGCGACCGACGCCGCCGGCGCCGGCGGGGCGCGCCTGGTCAGCCTCTCGGTGCGCTGACCCGGCCACGGGGGTGCCGCGCCACCGCGGCACCCCCGCCGTATGTCGGCCTTCGCCCCACAGCCCCCGCCGCCGGTCCCAGGAGCAAGGATTCCGCTGTCCGGCTCGGTCCGCCGCGGCCCCGGGCGCCCGGGACCGGGGGAGGGCTCAGCGGAGGTCCCGGCCCTCGAGGACGCGGTTGCGAACTCCGGTGCGGGCGGCCTGGAGCATCACCTGGCCGAGGCGGTCGGAGGTGGTGACGAGGTGGGGGAGCGCCCTGTCCAGCAGCGGGTACAGCCGCACGGCCATGCGGTACCCGAGGGTGTAGCGCGCGACGGAGGACCGGTCCGCGGGCTGGACGTGCGCGGGACGGACCATGCAGCCGGTCGTCGGGAAGAGCTCCTGGATCGCCTTCTCGGCGCGGGCCTTGACGCGGAAGCCCTTGGCCCGCTTCCCGGTGTCCGCCCCCGTGACGGAGACGTAGAAGAAGGCCATGTCGGGCCGCACGGCCACGATGGCGCGCCCCGCGGCGACGGCGAAGTCGTGGGTCACGCGGGTGTACTCGGCCTCGTCGAGTTCGCGCGAGGCGCGCCCGACGCACCAGAAGCACACGTCGTACGCGGCGAACCGGTCCTCCACCGCCGAGAAGTCCGTGAAGTCCTCGTGGAGGACCTCGTGCAGGCGGGGGTGGCGTACACCGGTCGCGCGGCGGGTGACGACGAGCACCTCCTCGACGTCGGGGGCCTGGAGGCACTGGCGCAGGACGCCGCCGCCAACCGTACCGGTGGCGCCGAACAGCAGGATCTTCACCGTGTCATGTCTCTTTCGTGCGGGGGAGGAGCGGCTTCGCGCCCTGCAGCATAGCGGACCACTGCTCTCTTGAGTAATCCCGCCGAGGCCGCTCCGAGTATGCGCCGTGGTGCTCTCCTGCGGTGTGACGCGGCAATGACCCCTCGACGCGCAGATCGCGAACAAGCGCGAAGTCTAGGCAAGTGAGCAATGGTCCGTTACGTTGCGCCCGTGCTGCTTCCCGAGCCGCAGTGCGCAGCACCACGCAGCACCACGAGGAAGGGACCCGCCCATGTCCGAACGCCGTCACCGCTCCGCCCTCGACCGGACCGTCACGTGCGCCGCCCTGTCCGCCGTGGCCGGCCTGCTCGCGCTGACCGCCCCGCCCGCCACCGCGGTGGGCGCGGGCAACGGTCCCGCACCCACCGCCCTGCGGCTGACCACGGCGGCCAACTCGCACCCGGAACTGATCAGCGGGCCCTCCACCCTGATCCGGGTCTCCCTTCCCGCTCACGCCGATCCGCACCGGGCGCGGATCACGGAGAACGGCCGCGACATCTCGGACGCCTTCGCCGAACAGCCGGACGGGACCCTGCTCGGCCTGGCGACCGGCCTGCGGGTCGGCGGCAACGAACTGACCGCCGCGGCCGGGAAGGACCGCGCGACGCTGAGGATCACCGACCACCCGAGCACCGGGCCGGTCTTCTCGGGCCCCCAGCAGCACCCGTACTTCTGCGAGACCACGGCCTTCGGTCTGTCCGCCGCACGGCAGCCGGACTGCTCGGCACCGACGAAGGTCACCTACTGGTACCGGACGCGCGACGGAGCCTTCAAGACGCTCACCGACCCGCGGAGCAGGCCCGCGGACCTGGCCACCGCGCACGTCGACGGGCGGGCCGTGCCGTACGTCGTCCGCATGGAGACGGGCACCATCGACCGGGCCGTCTACCAGACCGCGGTGCTCTACGACGGGAGGGCTCCCTCGCCGCTGCGGACCGGCGCCGGCTGGAACCACAAGCTCGTCTACACCTTCGGCGGCGGCTGCAACGGCGGGTACCACCAGGGCGACGTCACCGGCGGCGTGCTCGACGACCTGATGCTGTCCCAGGGCTACGGTGTCGCCTCCTCCAGCCTCAACGTGCTGGACCAGAACTGCAGCACCGTGCTGTCCGCCGAGGCGGCGATGATGGTGAAGGAACACTTCGCCGACGTGAACGGACCGATCCGGTACACCATCGGCTGGGGCGCGTCGGGCGGCGCCATCCAGCAGTACGACATCGCGGACGCCTACCCGGGCATCCTGGACGGCATCGTGGCCGGAGTGCCGTTTCCCGACCCGCTGTCCACCGCGGTCACGACCGAGGACTGCCTCCTGCTGGACAACTGGTTCGCAGCCGGCGGCCGGGGACTGAGCGCCGCGCAGCGTCAGGCCGTCGCCGGTTTCCGCTCCTACGACACCTGCACCTCCTGGATCGCCTCCTTCGCCGACCGGATCACTCCCACCGGCAGCTGCAACCGCCAGCTCGTCTCGCCGGACGCGGCGATCCCGACCGCGGCCCTCTGGGACCCGGCCAGGAACCCGCACGGCGTGCAGTGCAGCCTCCAGCGCCAGCTCGGCAACCAGCTCGGAGTCGATCCCCGCACCGGCCTCGCCCCCCTGCCGTACGACAACACCGGGGTCCAGTACGGCCTCTCCGCGCTCGACGACGACGCGATCAGCCCCGACCAGTTCGTGGCCCTCAACCGCGCCGTCGGCGGCCTCGACCAGTACGGCGCGCCGGTCGCCGCGCGCAGCTCCGCCTCCGCGCGCATGCTGACCACCGCCTACCGGGAGGACCTGATCCTCTCCGGCGGCCAGGGACTGCGCTCCACGCCCGTCATCGACCAGCGCACGGACATGGACGAGGCCGGCGTCCTCTCCGACATCCACACCACCCAGTGGTCCTTCGCCCTTCGTGCCCGGCTGCTGCGGGCCAACGGCACCGCCGCCAACCAGGTCGTCATCGAGAACCAGGCGACACCGGAACAGACGGTGGCGGCGTCCGCCTACGAACTGTCGGCCATGGACCGGTGGCTGGCGAACATCTCCGAGGACACCACGCACCGCGATCCCCGGGACAAGGTCGTGGCCGGCAGACCGGCCGGGCTGGGCGACGGCTGCTACCTGCCCTCCGGGCAACGCGTCCTCGCCCCGCTCACGTACCCCGCGACCGGTCCGTGCGCCGCCCTCTACCCGGTCGCGTCGAGCCCTCGGGGCGTGGCCGGCGCGCCGTTGGCCGCGGACGTGCTCAAGTGCCAGCTGCGGCCGATCGACTTCTCCTCCTACCGCGTGCGGTTCACTGCCGCCCAGCGCAGGGCCCTGCGGGCGGCCTTCCCCGAGGGCGTCTGCGCGTACGACCGGCCCGCCGTGGGCAGCACGCCCCCGATGGGCACGTGGCTGAGCTACGGCGACGGCTCGTGCGGCACCTTCGGCCGGGCCCCGGCCCCCCGGCCCGTGGGCGCCGCGTCGGCGTGCGCCCATGAACCCGGTGGCCGGCCTGCCGGTCATCAGGGACGCGGCGTGGGTGCGGGCGCCGGGGCGGGGCCGTCATGACGGACGCGCCCAGGCCGGGCAGTTCGGTGACGCCGTGCAAGCGCGGTGCGGCCTCCGTACCCGCACGGGCGCCCGGTTCTGCCCGCTGCGTTGTCCCGGGACGTAGGTGCCGCCCACGTTCCGGCCTCCTCGTCCGGCGGGGCCACGGCGCGAGCCGGGAACTCGGTGGCTCTCACCACGGAGCCGCGCGGAGACGCCTCCAACCTTGTCGCGGTGCTGCGGCGCGACGCCTCCTGCTCCTTGCCGCAGGCAGCGTCCCGGGTCGAACGTCTCGCGCGGGAAAGGGTGCGCCGCTTCTTCCACGTGTACGAGGAACTTCCTTCATCGCCACTGTGCTGCTTCATGGACGGCGGCGTCCGAGCGCTGGGCATGGGGGTGCCCCCGACTTTGGGAGGTGTCGGGGGCAGCTCCATGGGGTGAGGGTGCCCTGCTGGGCTTACGGCCTATTCCCAGCCGACGACCTTGAATTCCTGGTTCACGAAGACGTGGTGGGGCCAGTTGATGCTGATGTTGTGGACCTCGTATTCGCCGTCATCGAGCTTGACGACGCGGTCGGCGATACCGCCGGGCACGACGGCCTGGGCGGCCTGGATGGCCTTGTCGGCGGTCGGGCCGTTGACGGTGGTGCCCTCGCCCTCGGTGTAGTCGGGGATGGTGCCGACGGACTTGTCGGGCGACGGCGTGCCTTGTGTGAAGGCGATCACGCCGGCCTTCTGGGACGCTGCGGCGCCGCCGTCGCCGTGTGGTTGGATGTCGACCTTGGATGCCGTGATGGTGGTGCTGTCGACCAGGCCGAGGACGAGGATGCTGGCGCCGTCCTGGACCTGCTCGGCCGAGGTGCGGTGGTTGCTGCGGGTGAACACGGTGTGCGCGTCGTCGGTCACGGTGACCGAGACGCCGGTGGCCGTCTTGATGGTGAAGCCGGTGGTGGAGGTCGACTGGACGATGCCGGTGGCGCCGCCGTCGGACGGGTCGCTGCGCTGGCCGCCGTCGCTCGGCAGTGCGGTGGGCGTCCCGGATGCGCTCGGTGAGGGAGTGGATGCCATCGAGGTTCCGACCGTGGCGAAGCCCGCGAGGGCGGCCGTCAGCGCGGCGCCTGCGATGAGCACGGCCTTCTTGTTCTTCCGGTGGGTTCCCTTTCGGCGCGTGCGGGCCGACATATCGGCGCCTTCACCTGCAATCACGAAATGGCTCCTCAGCTCGGATTCGAACCATCTGGATCATGACTGCCGATGATGTGGGGGCAGTTGCATTCTCCTGAGAGCGACCTGTGTGTTGCCGGGTGCGGCGTCAGGGTGGTGCGAGGGCTGGTCGGTGGCGTTCGGATTGTTCGCGACCGGCTTGACCGGAATTGAGAGCGTCGCAGAACGGGTAGGTCCCGGGAGGAACCATTTGTGCGCGGCCTGTGGTGCCCGGTGCCAGACCTGACAAGAACTGCCTGGGCGAACGGGTTCAGAGCCGGGGAGCGTTGTCTCCGCGGACTGGGTGGACGGGTGCAACAACCCACGGTGTTCTCTCGCTTGGAGAGGTCTTCCTTCCGTGCGGTCGGCGGGACTCCCGATCGGTTTGCTCGCCGGTCGCAACTGGCCGGTGTTTGCTGAGCGGAGGAGGGCGCTCACGGCGTCCGAGGGGGCGGCTAGCGGCCACTATCGCCTGCACCTCGCTCGATAGACTCGGCTCGTGATCATCAGCCAGGCGAATGCGGACGACGTCGCGGGCTTGGCCCGGCTCTTGTGGCTGGATACCCGCAAGGAGGAGCCAGGGCAGCGGTCCCTTGATGCATTCGCGGCGGAGCTCGCGCGGTGGTGGACTGCAAATCGGCACTCGCACCTGGCGTTCGTGGCGCGACTCCTTCGACCGGAGATCGTTGGCATGGCCTGGGTCGCGCTGGTCCCACGTGTGCCGAGACCTGGAGCAACAAGCCGGCTGTCCGCGGACATCCAGAGCGTCTTCGTCATGCCCGACCAGCGGGGCCGGGGGATCGGCTCGGCGCTGGTGGAGGCTGCCTCGGAGCACGCGACATCCCTCGGGTCCGCTCGCGTGACGGTCCACTCTGGTCGCACCGCGGTCCCGATGTACGAACGGCTGGGCTTTGAGTCGTCCCGGCAGCTCCTGCAACGAACGGCGTCCCGCAACATGGTGCAGACAGACGGATCATGACAGCCGAGGGCGCCACACCCGAACCCGCTCGCTCGTGTCACCAGGTCTTCGCGCTCGACGAGGATGCCGCTCTCGAAGCGGGTGCCCGAGCGGACGAGGGCGACCAGGTGGGCTCCTGTGATCGCACGCCAGCGTTCCTGGGCGGACTCGACCAGCTTGAACACCATGGCGAGGGCGGCTGGGCTGCCGGCCCCGCAGGTGACCTTGGTCCGCAGCCTGACCGTGGAGGACGCGGACTCGATCGTCGGGCCGGCCGGCCCGAAGACGAGCCCGTACCCACGGAGATTTGGTGCCGTACGAGGATGACGAGGGTCAAACCGTATCGTCACTTCTGTCCGGTCAATGGCGCCTGCGCTGCTGGGAGCCGTACCGGTTGATTTCACCCAGTCTTGGCTGACTACTCTTCCTCCTTGGGACGTCCGCGTCGTACGGAGGGTCGAAGAGGCCGCTGGGGGCGGGGATCGGTGCCGCAGTGCTGATCCGGAGCATGTTCGCATTGGCTTCCTGACTGCGGACCAGATGACCCGTTCAAGGTGGGAGAGATGGATGGCGAACCCTGTTGACGTCATGCTTCGGGGAAGCGTGACACCCTTGATGAGGTCGGCTGGATTTCGTAAGGCGGGTCGCCGGTACCGGCTCACCGCTGGTAATGGCGACCTCGTCATCCTGGAATTCGAGGTAAGAAGTACTCTCGGGGTCTTCGCGGTCGATTACGTCATGGTTCCACTGTCACATTGGGATTGGGTCAACCGAAATGATCTGGGGCTCCCGGCGCCTGATGTGGGGGCAGGCGTGGTTCGATGCGACATCGCACCGCCGGTGCAGGTGGCTGCCCAGTTCTCGGAAGGTCCGACCTTCTCCTATCGATGGATAGTTGATGAGGCCGATGAGGGAACCCGTTGCGCTGTGGCGCTGACTGCCGCGCTGAAGGAACAGTTGCCCTTGATGCGTCGGCTGCTGGATCGGGAGACGGTGCTGCGAGAGGCGGGGGACCCCGCTTCGGAGGTCCATCCGCTGCTCCCCATGGACCTGCTGTCGTTGTTCCTGCGGATTGACGCGGTGGACGCGGCGGGCCTGGAAAAACTCCTGACCGCTGTGGATCCCACTACACCGAATCTGTATGCGTTGGCTGATTGGGCGCGCGTCCGAGTCGCCGCACGGGCGTAGATGAATCACCGCCGGCGGATGACTGGACGCGAACCGGGCCGTCGCCGACCGTTTGCGTGAACGGTCGAAAAGCCGCAATTCTCTGGAGGCATGGGTTGTTTCTGGGTCCGTTCGGGGAGTTCCCAGTGGCGCCGTCATGATCACCGGCGTCGTCGTTGACCAGCTGAACGTTCTCGGTCCGAGTACGGGGAAGAAGCGGCAGAAGCGCCTGACGGATATCGATGAGACGGCCAGGGACCTCGACAATCCTCAGTGACGTGTTCCGCGGTCATCTCCCGCTCGGCGAGCCGTGTCAGTCGAGGGTCGGCGTCGCGAGAATGCTGTCGGCGAGGTGGGCGAGCAGGTCCGCGGGGGAGTCGTAGACGGCCTCCATCCCGGCGGCGGCCAGCTCCTCGCGTGACCATCCGCCGCTGAGCACGCCCAGGCAGCGGACCCCTGCCTTGCCGGCCGCCTTTCCGTCCCAGGCGGCGTCACCGACGAAGACCGCCTGCCCGGCCTCCACGCCGGCCTTCTCCAGCGCCTGCTGGACGAGGTCGGGGGCCGGCTTGCTCGACGACACGTCGTCGGCCGTGGTGACCGCCGCGATCGCGTCGCCGGCGCCGAGTGCGCGGAGCATCACCTCCGCCTCGTTCTGCTTCGCCGACGAGGCGAGGACCACCCGCCATCCGCGTGCGGCGCACGCCCGCACCAGATCACCCGCGCCGGGCAGCGGCACCAGCCGGGACCAGTACTGGGCGTAGAGCGTGTCGTGGGCGGCGCTGAGCGTGTCGTCCATGTCCTTGTCCCGGTCCTCGCCGAGCAGGGTCGCGAGCAGGTGGTCGCTGCCCATGCCGATGCAGCGGTGCACCCGGGCCATGGGCACCTCGGCCCCCTGCTGGCGCAGCGCCTCCCACCAGGCGACGGTGTGCAGATAGACGGTGTCGATCAGGGTGCCGTCGACATCGAACAGCACCGCAGCCTCGGCCTTCCCGCCGGCCTTGTCGTTCGCAGTCACATCTCGTCCTCTCCATGGCCCGCAGGCCCCGATCCGGCGTCGGCCGGATGCCGGCGAGGATCAGCCGGAGACGGCCCGGCCCTCGCGGTGGTCCATGAGCTGTGCTGCCCGCTCCTTCCCGGGCGCATTCCGCCTGTCCGCCGGATGGCCGCCGCCGCCTCGCCCTGCCCCGTCCTGGCGCGGCGAGGCGCGGCACCCGACGGGCCTCGCTTCACCGCCCACCGCAGGGGCAAACGCAGCGACTACCTGTGGGGTGCCCGGAGACCGGAGGCCCGGGTGGGCGGCCGGCACACGCGCCGGGCGCCTACCCGGGCCGTGGCCTCAGTCCGGGTAGGACGTGAGCAGCGCCAGGTTGGTCGTCGCGTCAGAGGGACCTCCCGTGGTGTTGATGACGTGGGCGATCGTGCCCTGACCGCCGCCCAGGGAGAACGTGATCATGCTGTGGAAGCGGACACCGGGCGTGCGCGGCGCCGCGAACGCGCTGTCGTTCACGATCGTCGGGTCGTCGGCGAAGATGCAGTAGCTGCCCAGTCCCCACGCCTCGTGCGAGCGGACGTGCGGGGCCACCTGGTAGGCGCGGTAGCCGCGGGTCCTCCCGTCGTTCCAGGCGGCCTGGTTCGGCGGGTCGTAGGGCATCTCGTTCTGGAAGAAGTAGGTCCGGCCGCGCTCGCCGTTCCACTGCACCTGGGTCTTCTGGTGGTGCTCGACGAACAGCCCGTAGACGGTGACGTCGTCGCCGTTGACCACCAGGCCGTTCTCGGAGGTGTTGACGTCCCAGCCGACGCCCTGGCCGTGGTCGGCGCGCCACAGCCAGGTGTTGTCGATGATCACGTCGTCGCTGTTGACGACGATCGACTGCTTGGCGCGGCCCGCGCCCGCGCCGCCGATGCGGACGAAGACGTCGTGCAGCGAGGTCGGGTTCGCCGCGTGGCCGCGCCGGGCGCCGTCCGGGCCGATCCGCACCAGGACGTCCGAGACCTGCGGGCCGGCGTCCACCAGCAGGCCGGCGATCACCACGCCGTCCACGTCGGCGACGTCGAGCGCGGCGGTGCCGTTGTCCGGGACGAGGGTGGCGAGGCCGAGGCCCAGGACGATCGTGCCGGCGCGGGTGATCCGCAGCGGCTCGGTGAGGTGGTAGATGCCCGGGGTGAGGATCAGGTGCTTGCCCTGGGCGAGCGCGGCGTTGAGGTCGTCGGCGGACTCGGTGGGCTTGGCGAGGTGGAAGCCGCCGATCGGCAGCGAGGTGCCTTCGGGCTTGCGGCCCTCCCAGCTGGTGCCGTGCGTGTCGCGGCGGACGGCCGGGACGAAGACCTGGTAGGCGCCGTCGCCGTCCACGTACAGGAACGGCTTCTCGCGGACGACCGGGGTGCGGGCGACATTGGTGTAGGTGGGGGACGGGAACGAGGTGGCCGGGGCGTTGTCGACGCCGACGAAGACCATGTTCCAGTTGGAGCCCGTCCACTGGCCGAGCATGCCGTTGCGGGTCAGCCACTGCTGCTGGGTGCCGGAGTTGACCTGGCCGGTGATCTTGCAGTCGGCGATGAAGCCGCCGCTGGAGTAGCCGCCGTCGTCCAGCCGCAGGTCGCCCAGCAGGTAGACGCGGCGGAAGAAGGTGGCCTGCGAGACGGCCCAGCGGGCGGTGCCGCTGCGGGGCACGATGTTGAGGTTCTCCACGCCGCGCCAGAAGTTGGTGAGGGCGCCGTGACCGTGGGCGTCGGCGTCCGCGTGGACGGCGTTGGTGATGCTCGCCGCCGCGGGCTGGAGGCCGAGACCGACAGCCTGGGTGTAGTAGCCGATGTTCAGGTCGACGCCGTAGGAGCCCGGTTTGAACAGCAGGGCGTAGCGGCCGGTGCCGAACTCGGCGCCGGCCTGCTGGGCGTAGACGGCGTCGGCGATCGACTGGAGGGTGGCGGCCGGGGTGTCGCCGTCGAAGACGTACACGTTCGGGCCGAAGTCCGGCTCGCCCTCCGGGTGCTGGGCCGGAGGCGGGGGCGTGACGGCGGCGGGGGTGGCCGTGGTGGCCTGATCCGTCGCCTGGGTGCCGGCCTGCACGGCGGGGCGCGCGGTGTCGGCGGCTGCGGCCGGGGCCGCGCCGGCGGCCACCCCCGCGCCGGTGGCGACGGCGCCGCCGGCCAGGGTCAGAAAGCCCCGCCGTCCCAGGCCGGAGCGGTGCGGGTGCTGCTCGGGGGAGTGCTCGTCGGAACCGTTGGGCACGAGGAGTCCCTTTCGCGAGGACCGGCTCGGAGCCACGTGGGGAGGACCCGCCCCCGGTCCGGACGTAGCCGGCCCCTGACCGGACCGACTTTTTTCACCTCGTGATTTAACGCGTGAGACATCTGAGCGTCAATGGTCCTGCCGATCCCCAAGTGCATTCGGCCGCCGCGGGGTTCGGGCTGCCACCGCGCCGCAGCCCGACCCTCCGGCCGGGAACCCGGGACCGGAATCCGTCCGCGCAGGTACTGCGGGCGCTCGCCGGGTGCTGCGGCTGGACGACGCCGGCACCGCCCACCTCCTGGGCTCGGTGCCGCCCGCCCGCAGCGGGCGGCCTCCCCGCAGGAGGCGGACGCCGGGACCGTGCTCGACGGCATCCTCGAGCTGCTCGGCACCCTGCCGCTGCCCGCGTTCGTCGAGGACCGCTGGTTCGACGTGCTCGCCGCGAACGGGCTCGCGCACGCGCTCTCGTCGCGGCTCGCGGTCGGCTGCAACCGGCTGCGCCCAGCCGTTGTCGGGGGTGGTGGCGATGGTTCGCCACCAGGGGGTGGGTGGGGGCAGGTGGCGGGTTCGAAGGGTGGGCCGACGTGGGGGGTTGCGGAGTGCCGGCCGGCTGTGTGTGCGGCGAGCATGGTGCGTTCTGCGGATTCGGCCCAGGGGCGTGGAAGGCGAGGTTGAAGGTGTCCCCGGCCAGCGCCGACTCGCGTTCCGGTCACGCAGTTCCGGGTATCTACCGTCGCTTGGCCAGCATGCGCGCCGCTTGCGAGAAGCAGATCAACGCAAAGCCGAAGCCGACAGCCAAGGCGGCATCGCCCCTGCCCGCGGGCTCTCCCAGCAGAAACCAGGAACCTCCTGCAACGAGGAGGAGGGCTCCCGTTGCCAGCAAGCCGATTGTGATTCTGCGGTCGTTCATCACGGGCCTCGCGTTTCGTCCATCGTCGCGCCCAACATGTGGCCAGGAAGATGGAGAACGCTCTTGACCTGCAACGATGGGACTTGCCGAGGGTCTTGCCAGATGCAAAAGAGGAGCACTCTCCAGGTGAACAAGAGTATCGGGTCGTACCCATCTGTCCGAGTCCAGGGCGGCGGAGGTGCCGTCGTCTCGCAGGCCGGTGGGTGCTGGTGGAGACCGTTCGCAAGGCTGGTCCGGACACGGCGATATCGGCGGCGTCAGCACCGTGGCGCAAGCCGCGGGCGGTGCACGATCCGGGCAAGGCCCTGCTGGACCTCGCCCTGGCGGTGGCACTGCGCGGGAACTGTCTGAAAGATCCAGGCTGAGGAGTCTTCTCGTTCGGTGAGTTCAGTCTGCGGTGGCGGATGAGGACGCAGACGATGGCTTCGATGGCGGGGTAGTCTCCGGTTCTGCGTTCAAGGTGGGAGAGATGGATGGCGAACCCTGTCGACGTCATGCTTCGGGGAAGCGTGACACCCTTGATGAGGTCAGCTGGATTTCGTAAGGCGGGTCGCCGATACCGGCTCACCGCTGGTAACGGCGACCTCGTCATCCTGGAATTCGAGGTAAGAAGTACTCCCGGGGTCTTCGCGGTCGATTACGTCATGGTTCCACTGTCACGTTGGGATTGGGTCAACCGAAATGATCTCGGGCTCCCAGCTCCTGATGTGGGGGCAGGCGTGGTCCGATGCGACATCGCACCGCCGGCGCAGGTGGCGCCTCAGTTCTCGGAAGGACCGCCCTTCTCCTATCGATGGATAGTTGATGAGGCCGATGAGGGAACCCGTTGCGCTGCGGCGCTGACTGCCGCGCTGAAGGAACAGTTGCCCTTGATGCGTCGGCTGCTGGATCGGGAGACGGTGCTGCGAGAGGCGGGGGACCCCGTTTCGGAAGTCCATGCGCTGCTCCCCGAGGACCTACTGTCGTTGTTCCTGCGGATTGACGCGGTGGACGCGGCAGGCCTGGAAAAACTCTTGGCCGCCGTGGATCCCACTACACCGAATCTGGACGCGTTGGCTGATTGGGCGCGCGTTCGAGTCGCAGCACGGGCGTAGGTGACCTGTCACGAGCGGATGACCTGACGCGAACCGCGGCGTCGCTGACCACTTGCGTGAATGGTCCCCAAGCCGCAATTCTCTGGTGCTGGATTATTTCCGGTCCCGTTGGGGGAGTCCGCCGGGGCGCGGGTGGGTTCGGGGCCGGGGGTTCCGGGCGTTGGTGGTGGAGGAGTCCGCCGGGCCCCGGCTCGGGTGTGGGTCAGGCGTCGGAGAGGGATTCGTCCTGGACCGGGGTGGGTGGGGGCCAGGGGGTCCAGCCGTCGGCGGGTGGGTAGGCGACTTCGCGCCACCAGGGGTAGGCGGGCGGCGGGGTGGCGGGTTCGAAGGGCTGGCCGACCAGGGGAGTGGTGGCGGTCGCGCCCGCTTCGTGGGCGGCGAAGACGGTGCCCTCGCCGGGGTCCGCCCAGGCGTGCGGTGCCAGGTTGAAGGTGCCCCAGTGGATCGGCAGCATCACCCCGCGCGCGCTGCCGCCCGACAGGTCGAGGTGCGCCTGGATGCCCTCCGCCGGAGTCATGTGGATGTCCGGCCAGAACTCGCTGTACGCGCCGATCTGGATCATCGTCGCGTCGAACGGGCCGTGCTGGGCGCCGATCTCGGCGAAGCCGGGGAAGTAGCCCGTGTCGCCGCTGTGGTAGATGCGGTGGGTGCCGTCGGTGACGACCCAGGACGCCCACAGGGTCTGCTGGCGCCCGCGCAGGCCCCGGCCGCAGAAGTGGCGGGCCGGGGTGGCGGTCAGCGTGAGGCCCTCGACCTCGGTCGACTCGTTCCAGTCCAGCTCACGCAGCCGGTCGGCCGGCACGCCCCAGTGCTCCAGGTGCGCGCCCACACCGAGCGGCACCGCGAAGACCGCGCCGCCGCGCAGCAGCGCGACGATCGTCGGCATGTCCAGGTGGTCGTAGTGGTCGTGGGAGATGACGACGACGTCCACACCGGTCAGCGAGGCCACCGGCACGGGCGCCGGGTGCACCCGCTTGGGCCCCGCGAAGGCGAACGGCGAGCACCGCTCGCCCCACACCGGGTCGAACAGCACCCGCCGCCCGCCGATCTCGGCGAGCACCGAGGAGTGGCCCATCCAGGTCAGCCGCAGGCCGGAGGCGGGCGGGCGCTCCAGGTCGGCGAGCGTGGTGGGGTGGATCGGCACCGGCCGGGCCGGCTTGCGCGCCTGGCGGGCCTCCTTGCGCAGGTTCGCCGGCAGTGCCTTCAGCATGCCGCCGCTGGGCGTCACACGGGCCCCGACGGGGTTGACGAACGCGCCGTCGGCGTAGTTCGGAGAGGCGAGGATGCGTGCGAGCCGCGCGCCCGTGGGGTCCGCGCCGAACGGCGCGGGCCGTAGTTTCACGAGGCGGGACGGCTTCGGGCCGGCGCCGGTCACGGGTCCTCCAGGCGGATCGGGTGCGGCGGAAGGTCCGCCCTCCCCATTATGCGGCGGCGTCACGACACCGGAGGGGTGAAGACCACGGAGAGTTGATCACTCAGCGGCCGGTAGCCCAGCCGCGGGTAGAGGCGGTTGCTGACCGGATTGGCCAGGTCGGTGAAGAGCAGGACGTCCTTGGCGCCCGCGTCCAGCGCGGCCCGGGTGACCGCGTGGGTGACGCCCGCCCCGTAGCCGCGGCCGCGCTCGGCCTCGGGGGTGTAGACCGCCACGATCCGCACCTGGCCCTCCTCCGGCGGGGTCGTACCGGCCATCGCGACGGGCCGCCCGCCGTCCTCCCACAGGTAGCGACCGCCCAGCGCCAGCGAGTCCGCCACCGCCCGCACCGCGTTCGACGGGCTCTCCTCGCCCAGGTCGCGGGAGAACGCCGCCGCCCACTCCTCCAGCAGCGCGCGGTCCTCCGGCCCGGCGAGCCGGGCCCGCCCGGAGGGTGCCGGGTCCGGCGGCAGCAGCGTGCCGAGCCGGAAGAGCCGCATCTCGCGGTCGACCCGCGCCTGCCCGCCCGTGCGCTCCCGCCACGCGGCGGCGAAGGCCCGCACCGACTCCGCGACCCCGCGAGCACCCGGTACCGAGGCGGGCAGCTCGGCCGCCAGCTCGCGGGCCGACTCCGGGGTGCCGTGGGCGAGCAGCGGCGGGAAGGGCGGGGTCTGCAGGAAGGAGGCGGCGACCTCGCCGGAGCCGTCACGCCACCAGCCGAAGACGGGCGCGCCGCCGTACGTCTCCAGGCCCTGCCGACGCAGCGTCGCGCACACGGTGAGGGCCACGGTGTTCTCCTCGGGCCGCGCCCGCAGGAAGGGGTCCGCGGCGGCGGTGAAGTCGTCGAGCGAGCCGGTGATCGTCCATGCCATCGCCCCATCGTGGCCGCTGCCCGCCATGCCGCGCACCTGGGTTTTCCGGCTCGCCGATCGAATACTTGTTCGAGGCGGTGAACCGTGGCAGTGTGCCGTCATGCCGACCCCCGACGCGCTGCCCGAGCAGGTGGCCACCACCCGGCGGTTCTCCCTCGGCGTGCCCCGCGCCATCACCGTGGGCGCCGACGGCCGCACCGTGCTCTTCCTGCGGACCCGCGCCGGCGACGACCCGGTGGCCTGCCTGTGGGCGACGGACGCCGACACCGGGGCGGAACGGCTGCTCGCCGACCCGGCCGGACTCCTCGAACCCCCCGACGATGCGGGGAGATCGGGCGACGGCATCCGCGCCTACGCCACCGACCGGGCCGGCCGGCTCGCCGTCTTCACCTTCGCCGGGTCGCTGTGGGCGGTCGACGTGGCCGACGGGCGGGTACGGCGGCTGCCCGCGTCGGGCGAGCCCGCCGCACCGCGCCCCGACCCGCAGGGGCGCCGCATCGCCTATGCCACCGGTGGCGCCCTCCGGCTGATCGGCGCCGACGGGCGCGGTGACCGCGAACTGGCCGCGCCCCAGGGCCCGGAGGTCGTGCATGGCCTCGGCGAGCACACCGAGCACGGCCTGTGGTGGGCCCCGGACGGGCGCCGACTCCTGTACGCCCGGACGGACTTCACCCGTGTCGGCCGCTGGTACCTCGCCGATCCCTCGGCGCCGTGGCAGCCGCCGAGGGTGCTGCGGCGTTCGACGCCGGGTACGCCGCTGCCGGACGTGACACTGTGGGTGGCGGAGTTGGCGGCCTCCGCGCGAATGGGGGCGGCCCGGACGGGATCCGGGGCGGCGGGAGCGGGGGCCGCCGAAGCGCCCGCCGAGTCCCCGGCCGAAGCGCACGCCGAGCCCCTGGTCTCACCGCACGCCGAGTCCCCTGCCCGACCGCGGGCCGAGTCCCCGAGCCACGCGGACGCCGAACCCCTCGCCCAATTGCGGGGCGGGCTGCGAACTCCGCCCGACGCGGCCCCGTTTGCGCCACCCCGCATCCAAGTCCTCTGGGACCGGGCCGCGTTCGCGTACGTCGTCGGCGCCGGGTGGGACGCCCACGGCCCGTACGCCCTCGTCCAGTCCCGCGACCAGCGCACCGTACGGCTGCTGGCGATCGACCCCGCCGACGGGACCACCCGCGTGCTGCACGAGCAGCACGACCCCCGCTGGGTGCACCTCGTGCCCGGCCTCCCGGCGCGGACCGCCGCCGGCGAGCTGGTCACGGCCGAGGAGCGGGACGGCACCCGCACGCTGGCCGTCGCCGGCACTCCCGTCACCCCAGCCGGGCTCCAACTCGGCGCCGTGCTCGGCGTCGAGGGCGAGGACGTGCTCTTCACCGCCTCGCGCGAGCCCGCCGAGACCCACCTGTGGACGTACCGGCCGGGGGAGGGGCTGCGGCGGCTCAGCCGGGAGCCGGGCGTGCACACCGGGGTACGTGGCGGCGGCACGCTGGTGCACACCGCGGGCGGCCCGGACCGTCCCGGCGGCCGTACGACGGTACGGCGCCGCGGCAGCACCCGCGCCATCGCCTCGCTCGTCCAGCAACCCACCCTGGACGTACGGGCGGTGCGGCTGCTGCTCGGGCCGCGCCGGCTGCGCGCCGACCTCCACCTGCCGTCCTGGCACCGTCCGGGCACCCGACTGCCCGTCCTGGCCGACCCCTACGGCGGGGCGGCGCGGCGCCGTGTCACGGCCGAGCGGGACTGGCGGTCGCTGGTCGCGCAGTGGTTCGCCGAGCAGGGCTTCGCGGTGCTCGTGGCCGACGGCCGCGGTACTCCCGGGCGCGGCCCGCAGTGGGAACGGGCCGTCCACGGCGACCTGTTCGGCCCTGCGGTGGAGGACCAGGCCACCGCCGTACGGGAGGCGGCCAGGCGGTTCCCCGACCTCGACCCCGGCCGGGTCGGCATCCGCGGCTGGTCCTTCGGCGGCGCGCTCGCCCTGGCGGCCGTCCTCCAGCGCCCCGACGTCTTCCACGCCGCCGTGGCCGGCGCCGCCGTCACCGACCAACGCGTCTACGACGCCCGTTGGCGCGAACGGTTCCTCGGACCGCCCGCGGAGTCACTCCGGACATACGAGTCCAACTCCCTGCTGCGCAGGGCCCCTTCGCTGACCCGCCCGCTCCTCCTGGTCCAGGGCCTCGCCGACACGACCACCCACCCCTCCCACACCCTCCGCATGTCCGCGGCCCTGCTCGCGGCAGCCCGGCCGCACGAGGTCCTGCTCCTCCCGAACGCGGGCCACGACGCCATCGGCTCCCCGCTCACCGCCCCTTTGCTCCGCCACCAACTGGCCTTCCTGCAGAAGCACCTGCACCCACCGAGCCGCAATCAGGCGTACGGCGGGGCGGATTGAGCAGGAAGGCCGCGCCGGGCGGTGAGGCGACGGGGTAGGGCCCGCGGCTGCCGTGGATGGCGGGATTGCTGTGCCTTCGGCCGCGGCGGCGGTGGTTGGCCGCATTCAGGTCGCCCTGCCGGCGGGGGTTGTTGAGGTCGTGGGCGATCGCGGCGCGGGCGGTCATGCGGGGCGGTGCCTTGCGCGCCCGGGAGTTGATGGCCGGGTGGCCGGACGACGGCCTCGTGCGCGGGTCGGAGCTTGCGGCTTGCAACTCGGGCTCGCGGCTTGGGGGCCTACGGCTGGTGCGGGTGGCGGGATTGCCGTGCCTTCGGCCGGACGACGGCCTCGTGCACGGGGATCGGAGCGCGGGCGGTTTGCAACTCGGGCTCGCGGTCGCGGTGTTGGCCGTGCCCGTCACCCGTCCCCGATCGCGGGCTCGGCTCGCACCGGTCCCGTTGCTCACCGTCCGCGAGCCCGCGCGCCCACGACCCCGCGCTCCCGAAGACCACCGTCACCCTTCGCGCAGGGCTCGCACCGCCGCTCCCACCAGCGCCGCATCCTCTCCGTCCGTCCGGGGGACCACATGAACCGTCGCCGGCCCTTCGTCGTGAGCCGTGAGGCCCGCGGTCAGCGGTGGGCCGACGGTCGGCCAGGACGCCGCCACCGAGCCCCCTACGACCAGCGTCGTCGCCTTGAAGGCCGACAGCCACGGGGCCAGTGCGCCACCCAGCGCGGACAGCGCCGTGTCCACGACCTCGCGGGCAGCGCCCTCGCCCGCCGCCGCGGCCGAGGTCAGCTCGCGCCACCCCGCCGGCACCCGCCCGGTCAGGGCCGCGTACCGGGCCGTGACCGCTCGCGTGGAGACCCGTTCCTCCAAGGGGTCGCCGTCGATCGTGAGCAGGTCGGCGCGGCCTTCCGGTGGCACTTCGGGCGACTCGGTCACGATGCGGCCCGCGTCGAGGAAGGCGGAGCCGACGCCCGTGCCCAGGGTGAGCGCTGCCATGCGGGCGGGGCGGTCCGGGGAGGTGTGCCAGGCGCCGAGGGCGAAGGCGTGGGCGTCGTTGAGGAAGAGGGGACGGGCGCCCGGCGGGAGCAGCCGGGTGAGGTGTTCGCCCACCGGGAAGCCGTCGAGGGCGTCGAACTTGCCGACGCCTCGGTAGCGGGCGACGCCCGCCGCGTAGTCGAAGGGGCCCGGCAGGGCGATGCCCCAGACGGGGTGGAGCCGGCGGCCCGCGAGGCCGGCCGCCGCCGCGGCGAGCGCGGTGAGGAACAGGGGAGGGTCGGCGTCCGGGGACAGCGGCAGCCGCTGCCTGCTGCCGGGGATCACCCGGACCGCGACAGGATCGACGGCGGCCGCGGTGACGTGCGAACCGCCGATGTCGAGCACGGGGACGGCCGCGGGCGCCGCGCCCCGCGAGGAAGTGGGCATGGGTACCTACCGGGGGGTCGGGTGGTCCACGAGGGTGGTGGGGACGGTGACGCGCCGCGGCTGGAGGGCGGCGGGGGCGTCGCGGCGCTCGAAGAGCAGCGTGGCGGCGGCCCGGCCCAGCTCGGCGGGGTCGTAGGAGACCACGGTCAGCGGGACGTTGAGCAGGTCGGCCAGCTCGATGTCGTCGAAACCCGCCAGTGCGACGGGCGGTTCGCCGGGGGAGCGGCGGCGCAGCGCGCGCAACGCGCCCACCGTGTTGCGGTTGTTGGCGGCGAGCAGCGCGGTCGGCGGGTCCGGCAGAGCGAGCATGCCGAGGGCCGCCTCCTCGGCGAGCGCGGTGTCGCCCCGGTGCCGGCTGACGTACCGCTCGGCGACCGGGATGCCGGCCTCCTCCAGCGCGAGGGCGTAGCCGCGGAACCGCTCGGAGCCGGTCCACAGCGACGGCGGCAGGCCGAGGAAGCCGATCCGGCGGTGGCCGCGCGCCAGCAGCCGCCGGCAGGCGTCCCGGCTGCCGCCGAAGTCGTCCACGAGCACGCAGTCGACGTCCACACCCACCGGCGGTCCCGCGGCCAGCACCACCGGGGTGCCGCGCAGCCGGTCCGGGGCAAGGTGGGCGTGGTCGTGGCCGGAGGGGACGACGACCAGGCCGTCCACACCGCGCTCCACCAGGTCGGCCACCACCTCGCGTTCGGCTGCCGGGTCCTCGCCGGTGCTGCCGAGCATCACCCGCGCGCCGGACCGGACGCAGATCTCCTCGACGCCCACGGCCAGTTGGGAGTAGAAGGGGTTGGCGAGGTTGGTGACCACCAGGCCGACCAGCTCGGTCGGGCCGCCCGAACGCAGGCCCCGCGCCAGCCGGTTGGGCCGGTAGCCCAGGGCCTCGACCTCGGCGAGCACCCGGCGCCGGGTCTCGTCGCCGATGCCCCCCTGGCCGCGCAGCGCGCGCGAGACTGTCATCGGGCTCACCCCCAGCCGCTCGGCCACGTCCCGCATGGTCAGGGACTGCTCGGGCTCGGGACGTCCGCCCACACCACCTGCGCTCATACCACCTGCGCCTTTACCAGTCGGACCGGTTCCGGCCCGGCGTTGCGCACCTGGTAGGCGGTCACGGAGGCCGGCACGGCAAGAGTCTCGGCGTAGTGTACGAAGTGCTGCTCGCCCGCCTCGGTCGTCACCAGCGCGCCCTGGCCGTCCACCACGGTCAGCACGTGGAAGCGGCCCGCCGTGCTCTGCTCGGCCGCGCCGCCGGGCTCGATCCGCAGCCGGCGGACCTCGAAGAACATCTCGGGCAGCGCGCCGATGAGTTCCTCGTGCCACCCCTCGCCCGCCGTCAGCTCCCGGGGCCGCTGCACCAGGTCGCGCGCGACCGAGGCGCCGGAGCGGGCCGGGTCGAGGTTGCGGAAGGCGTGCTCGACGTGGACCGCGCGCTGCCGGTCGGCGGCGTCCCGGCGCAGCCAGTCGTAGAACCGCAGCGAGTACAGGTACGGGGTGGCGCTGACCTCCAGGACGACGTTGCCCGCGCCGCTGCCGTGCGGGGTGCCGGCCGGGACCAGGTAGAGCTGCCCGGCCTCGGCGGGGAAGGTCTGCACGTAGCGCTCGATGGCGAAGGGCACGCCGTGGGCGTCGGCGGCGTGGGCATGGTCGTGGAAGGAGTCGAGGTCGGCGCCCTCGTGCAGGCCGAGGAAGACGCGGCTGCCGGTGCCCGCCCGCATGAGGTAGTAGCTCTCGTGCTGGGCGTAGGGCCAGCCGAACAGCTCGCGCATCTCCCGCGGTTGAGGATGGCAGTGGACCGACAGGTTGCCGCCGCCGACCGTGTCGAGGTAGTCGAAGCGGATCGGGAACGAGGTGCCGAACATCTCGTGCGCCACCTCACCCAGCACCTGTGCGGGGAAGAGGGAGACGACGAGCTGGAAGGGGACCTCCACGCCCGCCTGCGGGCTCTCGCCGAGCAGGACGCCGCTCTCGGGCGCGATCAGCTCGTACCCCAGCGCGGTGTTGGGCGCCTCGGTGTTGTGACCGAGCTGCTCCTGGCCCCAATGCCCGCCCCACGGGGTGGAGTTGAAGGTCGGCCGGGTACGGAAGGGCCGCCCGGCCAGCCACCGGCAGGACGCCCGCAGGGCCTCGCCGCTGATCGAGCGCGGCTGCGCGGTATCGGTAACGTCGATCCAGCGGTCGATCCGCCGGGCCATGGCGTCGCGGTGCCGGTCCAGCAGGGGCCAGTCGATGTAGAACAGCCGCCGCAGGCTGGGCGGTTCGCCGTCCGGCGCGCCCAGGTTGCGGCCGAGGCCCCGGCCGACGGCCGCCTCCGCGAAGCGCTTGGGCGTGTCGGCCCACCACAGCGCGTCCGCCCCCACCAGCGCGGCGCCGGGGCCGACGACGACCCGCACCTGCCCCTCGGGGACCGCGGCGGACAGCGCCGCCAGCGCGGACGGGTCGAGCAGGTCGGCCAGTTCGCCCTGCGCGAGCCGGGCGAAGTCGGGGTCGCCGGACAGGGCGGGGGAATCGGTGAGCTCGCGGATCGCCGCCCAGTCCCGCATCGCAGTCCGCGTGTCCACGGTCTCCACCGCGGTGCTGCCGGCGGCCCCGAGGGCGGCGCGTATGTCCTCGGCGAGGTCGTCCCAGGCGAGCGCCGGCGGACCGTCGACGGCCAGGAGCCGTACCCCGGCGGGCAGTTCGCGCACGGCAGCGTCCCAGCCGGCGGCGACCGCTCCCGCCTGCACGGGATAGCAGGGGTCCGGCTCGTACGCCGCAGCCGTCACCGTCACTTGCGACCAGTCGCCCATGCCATCCGCTCCGCACCAGAGATAACGCGAACGCCCGGTCTTTCCCGACCACGGGCTCGCTGTCGAGTTAACGATAACGTAGCAGGTGGACCGGACCCTGGCGAGAGGCGGCAGCGTTACGCCCCCTGTGCCCCCTGTGCCCCCTGTGCCTCCTGTGCCCCCTGTGCCCCCTGCGCCCTTACGCCCCCTCGGCCCCGTCCAGTCCGCGGCGGGTCAGCAGCGGCTCCACCCGCGGCGGCCGCCCCAGCACCTGCGCGAACGCTGCCAGCGGATCGACGCTGCCGCCCTTGGACAGCAGCCGGTCCCGGAACACCTCGCCGTTCTCGCGGCGCCGCTCGGGCCGCGCGGTGAACCACTCGGTGGTGTCCGCATCCAGCACCTCGCTCCAGATGTAGGAGTAATAGCCCGCGCTGTAGCCGCTGTTGAAGATGTGCGTGAAGTACGAGGTGCGGTAGCGCGGCGGGATCGCCGGCAGGTCGAGGCCCGCCTCCCGCAGCGCCCGTGCCTCGAACTCCAGCGGGTCGCCCGGGTCCTCGCCGGCCGGCAGGCTGTGCCAGGCCCAGTCCAGCAGCGCGGCCGCCAGGTACTCCACGGTGGCGAAGCCCTGCCCGAACCGGGCCGCCTGCTCCATCCGCGTCACCAGGTCGGCCGGCAGCGGTTCGCCCGTCTCGTGGTGGCGGGCGTAGCGCTCCAGCACGTCGGGCCACAGCGCCCACATCTCGTTGACCTGCGAGGGGAATTCGACGAAGTCGCGCGGCACTGCGGTCGCGGCGAAGTAGGGGTGGCGGACGCGGGAGAAGAGCGCGTGCAGGGCGTGCCCGAACTCGTGGAAGAGCGTCTTCACCTGGGCGAAGGTCAAGAGGGCCGGCTCGCCCGGTGCGGGCGCGGCGATGTTGTGGTTGTTGACCACCACTGGCCGGCCGCCCAGCAGTTCGGACCGCACGACCAGCGAGTTCATCCAGGCGCCGCCGCGCTTGGTCGGGCGGGAGAAGAAGTCGGCGAGGAACAGGCCGAGTTCGCTGCCGTCGGCGTCGAAGACCTCGAACACCCGCACATCGGGGTGGTAGCCGGGCAGGTCGGGCCGCTCGGTCAGGGTGATGCCGTAGACCTCGCGGGCGGCGTGGAAGACGCCCTCGCGCAGCACCCGGTCCAGCTCGAAGTAGGGCCGCAGCGCCGCCTGGTCGACGTCGTAGCGCTCCTTGCGGACCTTCTCCGACCAGTACGCCCAGTCCCACGCTGCCACCTCGCCGCCGGCGATGTCGGCCAGCGCGTCGGCCTCGCGGCGGGCGTTGGCGACGGCCGGCGGCACCAGGCGGGCCAGCAGGTCGGTGACGGCCCGCGTGCTGCCCGCCGTGTTGTCGGCGACCACATAGGCGGCGTGGCTGTCGTACCCCAGCAGCGCGGCCCGCTCGGCGCGCAGCACGGCCAGCGACTTCGCCAGCGGCAGGTTGGTGTCCTGGGCGCGGTCGAGGGAGGCCCGGAGGAAGCGGCGGCGGACCTCGCGGTCGTCCAGGACGGCCAGTTCGAACTGGTTGGAGAAGTTCCGCAGCGACAGCACCCAGGCGCCCTCGTGGCCGAGCCTACGGGCGTTCTCGGCCGCCGCCGCGACCGCGTCCGGCGACAGTCCCGACAATTGCGCGGGGTCGTCCAGGACGAGGGCGCCGGCCTCGTTCGCGGCCAGCAGGTTCTGCCCGAAGGCCGTGGACTCCGCGGCGATCCGCGCGTTCAGCTCCCGCAGCCGGGCCCGCCCCCGCTCGTCCAGTTCGGCGCCCGCCCGCCGGAAGCGGGTGTGGTAGCGCTCGACCAGCCGCAGCGACTCCGGATCCAGGCCGAGGTCCTCGCGCGTCTCGTACAGGGCCTTGATCCGGGAGTAGAGGGCGGCGTCGAGGTGGACGGCGTCCTCGTGCGCGGCGAGCATCGCGTTGACCTTCGGCTCGATCTCCCGCAGCCCGGGAGTGAGGTGCGCGCCGGCCGCGTTGTCGAAGACGCGCCGCACCCGGTCCAGCAGCACACCCGAACGCTCCAGCGACTCAAGGGTGTTGGCGAAGGTCGCCGGCTCCGTGCTGCCCGAGATCGCCGCCACCTCGGCCAGGTGCGCCTGGATCGCCTCCTCGAAGGCGGGCAGGAAGTGCTCCTCGCGGATCGCCTCGAAGGGCGGCAGGGCGTAGGGCAGCGGGCTCTCGGCGAGCAGCGGATTCGTGGTCGTCACGCCCTTGAGGCTAGATCAGCGCCGCGGCCACCGGACCAGGGCCGCCGCCGCGGATCAGAGCCAGCCGCGTCTCTCCGCGATGCAGCCGGCCTGGAAACGGGTGGACGCCCCCAGTTCGGTCAGGAGGTCCTGGAGCCGGCGGTAGGTCGTCCGGGTGCTCCACCCCTTGGCGTGAGCGATGGCCGTGTCGGTGAGGCCGGCCATCATCATCGCGAGCAGGGACCGGGTCTCCTCGTCCGGGCCGTCGACGGCGGTGGGTGCCGTCGCTCCCGCGTCGAGCGGGACGGCCTGGGTCCACTCGCCCTCGAAGAGGGCTTCGAGGGCGGTGAACAGCGGCGAGCGCCGGACCAGGTAGGCGACCTGCAGGCCGCTCCGGCTCAGGTCGAAGGGGATGAGGGCGTCCTGGTCGTCCCTGATGATCAGCTTGAGCGGCAGGGTGCGCCGCATCCGGGCCTGCTCGCCGCCGCGGATCGCCGGCAGGATGCCCGTCTCCAGCTTCTTCGGCCAGGTCAGCGCGTCCTGACTGTAGATCACCCGGTGGGCGACCCCGTCGCGCTGGTGGCGCGCGATCTGCGTGGCGGTGTTCCGGGCGGCGCCCTCGCCGTCGGGGGGCTCGTAGTAGGGCGGGGTGTCGAACACCCTGACCTGGTGCTGGGCCTTGGACTCCAGGAGTTCGACGGCCGAGGCGATGGTCTCGCGGTCCGTCAGCTGCTCGATGGCGAGTTCGGGACGTGCCCGGGTCGCGTTCCGGTGGATCTCCGAGAGCGCGTACGCCTTGGCGCGCGCGGCGCTCAGCTCTTTCTCCCTGGTCTGCACGAGGTGGTTGATCGCGATGTCCGGCGGCGCCGCCAGGTACCGGGTCGGGCGGCCGCTCCTGGTCGCCAGGTGCTTGTCCACAAGCGAGTTGAGGACCCGCCTGAGCGGGGCCACCTCGGCTTCGAGATGGTCGGCGAGCGCGGCCGCCGTCAATCCCGGCTGGGCGACGAGCGCTTCGTAGACGCGCTCCTCATCGCAGGTCATGCCGAGTACCGCAAGCTCCATGCGCCTGTTGTAGCGGGTCTGTCGAGGTTGTGCCAAGTGGCAGCAAGCAGCCACGAAACGCCTTGTCTCGCTTCGCTGCCGAATGACAGTGTTCGGCCAACCCCCACGTGCCGACTACCTTGCGCCTCCCCGAACGGAAAGGGTCTCCCGTGAGATCTCCACGCAGACGCCGGGCTCTCGCCGCAGCCGCGGCCGTGTCCTTGGCGTTGCTCGTCAGCCCGCTCGCGGTCCCCGGACCCGGGTCCGTGGCCTACGGAGCGACGCCGGACCAGAGCCCCTCGGTCGTGGGCCAGGACGGCGGCGGCGCAGAGCACACCGTCACCCTCGTCACGGGCGACGTCGTCACGGTGCGCCCGAAGGGGGAAGCGGCCGGCGAGGGCGGCACGGTGTCGGTCACGGGGCCGGACGGCGGGCCCGCCCGGGCCAGGGTCCTCGAGTCGGCCGGGGACCTGTACGTCTTTCCCGACGCGGCGATGCCCTACGTCGCTGACGGGAAACTGGACCGCAGACTCTTCGACGTCACGGACCTCGTCGCCGACGGCTACGACGACGCTCACAGCGACAGCCTCCCGCTGATCGTCTCCTACGGGACGCAGGGCGCCGCGTTCCGCGCGGCCACGGCGCCGACGGGTGCGTCGACGGTCCGCGCGCTCCCGAGCGTCGCGGGGGCGGCCGTCACCGCACCGCATACGCACGTGGCGGAGTTCTGGTCGTCCGTGACCGGAACGCCCTCCCCGGCGGCCTCCTCCGCGCTCTCCTCGGCCGTATCCCCTGGCACGGGCCGGACCGCCCCGTCGTTCGAGGACGGCATCACGCACATCTGGCTGGACGGCAAGGTGCGTGCCGATCTGGCCGATTCGACCGCGCAGATCGGCGCGCCGCAGGTGTGGGCGAACGGTGACACCGGGCAGGGCGTCGACGTCGCCGTCCTCGACACGGGCGTCGACACCGCGCACCCGGACCTCGCCGGCCGGATCGTCGACACCCGCAGCTTCGTCGCCGGCGAGGACGCCGAGGACCGCAACGGCCACGGAACCCACGTCGCCTCCACGATCGCCGGCACGGGGGCCGCCTCCGGCGGCGTCGAGAAGGGCGTCGCACCGGGCGCCCGGCTGCACATCGGCAAGGTCCTCTCCGACGCGGGCCAGGGCAGCGACTCCGATGTGCTGGCCGGCATGGAGTGGGCGGCGGTGGACGAGCACGCCAGGATCGTCAACATGAGCCTCGGCGACCCCGACCCCTCCGACGGCACGGACCCGCTGTCCGAGGCCGTGGACCGGCTCAGCGCCCAGACCGGCGCCCTCTTCGTCATCGCCGCGGGCAACACCGGCGGCTCCGGTACCATCGGCTCGCCCGGAGCCGCCGCCGACGCCCTCACCGTCGGCGCGGTGGACGGCGGCGACACGCTCGCCGACTTCTCCAGCCAGGGCCCCCGGGTCGGCGACGGCGCCCTCAAACCGGAGATCACCGCGCCCGGTGTCGACATCCTGGCCGCCCGCTCGCAGTACGCCGCGGAGGGGGAGGGCTACTACCAGACGCTGAGCGGCACCTCCATGGCCACACCGCACGTGACCGGTGCCGCGGCCCTCATCGCGGCCGAGCACCCGGACCTCACCGGAGCGCAGCTCAAGGACCTGCTGACCAGCACATCGAAGCAGACCCCCGCCTACAGCGCCTTCCAGGCCGGCAGCGGCCGGGTGGACGCGGCGGCCGCCGCGGGGGCCGGCGTCTTCGCCACCGCCACGGCGTACGCCGGCGAGAGCGAACCGGGCCCGGTCCGGCGGCCCGTCACCTACACCAACCTGGGCGGCAGCCCGGTGACCCTCGCCCTGTCGGTCTCCGCCCCGGACGCGCCGGCGGGCACCTTCCACCTTGCGGCAGACTCCGTCGCGGTGCCCGCCCACGGCACCGCCGATGTCACCCTCACCATCGACCCCGCCGCCGCGGCGGGCGCATCGGGCAGCTTCAGCGGCCAGATCCTGGCCTCGGGCCCGGGCGGCGTGCTCGCCCACACCGCGATCTCGCTGGGCGCGGCCTCGCACAAGATGACCATCGACGTCAAGGACGCCGCCGGCAACCCGGCCGACGCGCTCGTGACGCTGCTGCGGTCCGGCGACCCGGACCCGGAGCTGGTGGACGTCAGCGGCAGCGCGACCTTCTACATGCCCGACGACGACTACTCCGCCCTCGGCTTCCTGACTGTGCCGGGCGCCCACGGCCCCAGGTCGCAGGGCCTGGCACTGCTCGGCGACCCGGACGTCGTCCTCGACCGGGACCGCACCGTGACGCTCGACGTCGGCGCCGTCCGGCAGGTCGATGAGACGACCCCGCAGCCGGGCGACCCCACGTACCTGCGGCTGGAGTACGACCGGGCGCTGGGCCAGTCCCAGTGGCACGACTTCGAGGTCGGCGACACCGCGTACGACAGCCTGTGGGTCCAGCCCCAGGGAACCGTCGAGCACGGCGACTTCTACCTCGGCACCCGGTGGCGCAAGGAGCAGCCCGCGCTCACCGTCTCGGCGCAGGGGGCCGACTTCACCGACGTGCTCCGGCAGGACGGTGTCACCCCGCTGCCCGCCGGCACACGCTCGCTCCCCCTGGTCTTCGCCGGCGACGGCGCGGCGGCGGACTACACCGGCCTCCACGCCCGCGGCAAGGCGGTCGTGGTGCGCCGCACCACCGCGGTGACCCCCGTCGCGCAGGCGCAGGCGGCGGCCGCGGCCGGGGCGAGGCTCCTGCTGGTCGCCAACGACCGGGCCGGACGCCAGAAGCTCTCCTTCGGTACCGACGCACTGCACCCGGCCGCAGTCGACGTGGGCCTGCTCTCCCCCGACGAGGGCGACAAGCTCATCGCCCGGGCCCAGCGCGGACACGTGGTGCTGCGGGCCGAGTCCCACCCGGTGCCGGACTACGTCTACGACCTCATGCACACCTGGCACGACCGGCTCCCGAAGGACATGGTCGTCCAGGCGTCGAAGAAGAACCTCGTCCGGATCGACGAGGACTTCGACAGCCCGGGCCCCTCGCCCTACGCGCAGGAATGGCGGTACGACTACCCCGTCTACTCGGAGTGGGGCATCGGCCAGGACGTTCCGCTCGCGGTCGACAGCCACCGGACCGACTGGGTCAGCACCGACGGCGCCAACACGTGGGGCCAGGAAGCCACCGACGGGACACAGTACGAGAGCGGTGTCCAGCGGTCCTACACCCACGGAACCACCATCGGCGAGGAATGGTTCAAGCCCGTCCAGCGCCCGTACCTCAACAACAGCTACCTCGGCCCGACGCGGACGGGCGACCAGATGCGGATCGACGTCCCCGGCTACGGCAACGCCACTCACGCCGGCTACTCCCTTGCATGGGGGAGCGACGCCGGCCAGGACGTCACCCTCTACCAGGGCGGCACCCGGCTGGGCTCCACCAGCAACGGACTCGTCATGAGCCCGAACCTGCCCAGCGCCGCGCCCCTGCCGTACCGGCTGGTCGTCACCAACCGGCGCGACACGTCGTACAGCCCGTACTCCTCCTCGACGACGACGCAGTGGACGTTCACCTCCGCCGCCCCGGCCGTCCCCGACGAGCGGGACCTGCTGCCGCTGCTGCAGATCGGGCTCGACGTGAAGACGGACGCGACCGGCTCCGCCTCTCGCACGGCGGCCTTCGGGGTCACCGTCGCGCACCGCGACCCGGTGGCCGTCGGACTCGTGGACGTCTCCGTCGCCGGCGCCGGCCGACCCGGTGCACCCCGGGTCGAGGTGTCCTACGACGACGGCGCCACCTGGCAGCACCTCGCGGCGGACGCGCACGGGCAGTACCGCTTCCACGCCCCGCGCACGGCGACCTTCGCGTCCCTGCGCCTGAGCGCGAGCGATTCGGCGGGAAACACGGTCGACCAGACCATCATCCGCGCGGTCGGCCTCCGCTGAACAAGGCGGCGCCCGCGCCCCCCTCGCACGACGGGGGGCGCGGGCGCGCGGTGCTACGACGTCGGGCGGCCCAGGTAGGTGAGTTCGCCGACGTCGGGCAGCGGGAGTTCCGTGGAGCCGAGGCGGTCGTAGAACGCGCGGGCCGCGGTGTTCGCGGTCAGCATGCTCAGGTGCACCGCCGGGACCCCCTTGGCGGCGAGCGCCGCGAGGAACGCCGTCATCAGGGCGCGGCCGTGCCCGGCCCGCTGGTAGCCGGGCAGCAGGTCGATGTGCAGGTGGGCCGGGTGGCCGGCGAGGTCGGGGCGGACCATCCGCTGCGGGGTGTGCAGCAGATGGGCCATCAGCTCGCTCGGCGTTCCCGGCTCGCCCGCGGGCGCGGGCCACCGGTCGGCCACCGTCGGCAGCCACTCGTCGCGGAACCGCTCGGCGAAGACCGCGGTGTCGGACGTGCCGAGGATGTAGCCGACGGCCTGCCCGCTCCCGTCGTCCACCACGAACGCCAGGTCCGGTTCGAGGACGGCGTAGGGCGCGGCGAAGATCGCGCCCAGCAGCTCGTGGTCCTGCGGCGGGTACGTGCCACTGGCGTCCTGCCCCGCGTCGGCCGTCCGCAGGCAGATCTCGTACAGCGCCGGCAGGTCGGCCGGGCGGTAGGGGCGTACGGCGGCGGTCACAGGTCGTCCCCCTCGTCGGCCGGCGCGTCCGGGCGGCGGCCCGAGCGCAGGGTACTCGGCGTCTCCCGCCCGCCGCCCTCGGTGCGGAAGGTGACGGCGAAGGCCGCCGGCGCCGCCGCCAGCCGGTACTGCGGCAGCACGCCGGGCCCGCACGCGGCCGTGCCCACCCCGTGCACCGCGTGGTCCAGGTGCACCCACAGCGTCTCGCCCGCGACCAGGTCGTGGGTGTGCCGCGCCTGCTCCAGCTCGCGCGTGCTCCACGGGCGGGCGGTGAACCAGAAGGAGGGCTCGCCCTCGATCCGCAGCCCGCTGCCGTCGGCCCGCAGCAGCCGCGCCCAGCGGACGTCCGCGCGGGCGCCGTTCTCCTGCGGGCGCACGTACGGCGTCTGCAGGTCGGCGACCGGGGAGCGCCAGCGGCCGATCCGGGACGCCTGCCGGGTGTCCGGGTACGCCTCGCCCGGCCCGCCGCCGAACCACTCGGCGGTCTCCAGCGCGGCCGGCAGGCCCAGGCGCAGGCCCAGCCGGGGCAGCGGCACCGGCCAGTCGCCCTCGGGCTCCACCTCGACGGCGAGCCGCAGCCGGTCCCCGGTCGCGCTCCAGCTGAACACCGCGCGCAGCGCCAGGTCGGAGGCGGCCGCGGCCACCCGCGTCGCCACCGTCAGGGTGTCGCCGCCGACGCTGACCCGGTCCACCCGGTGGTGCATGCGGTGCAGGCCCAGCGCGCGCCAGCGGTTGTCCAGCCGCCCGTCCTGGTGCCACTCCGAGCCCATGTCGTTGTCCACCGGCGCCCGCCACACGTCGAGTTGCGGGCCCCGCACCGCGGTCCCGTCCAGGTAGCGCAGGGTGCCGGTGGCCGCGTCGAAGGTGCCGGGGCCGAGCACGACCAGGCCGCCCTCCACCCGGCGCGGGGTGTGCGGGGCGCCCTCGGCCGCCCGCGCCCGCGGCACCGCGTGCTCGGCGGCGAACTGCGTCCAGGCCACCTCGTGGCCCGAGGGCGCCCACGCGGTGTCCTCGGCGAGCAGCGCGCGGACCGTCCACCAGCCCTCGCCGGGCCGCGACGCGGCGGCGAGCACCGGCAGTTCGACCTCGGCGCTCTCCCCGGGCCCCAGCGCGGGCACCTTCAGCGGCCCGGCGTCCGTGCGTTCGCCGTCCACCTCGTACGTCCAGCGGAAGGCGAGACCCGAAAGGTCGGCGACATCATGGAGGTTGGTGACGGTGACCAGGCCGCGGGCCGCGTCGCCGGCGATCCGCACCGGCTCGATCACCTTCTTGAACTCCACCAGGCCCGGCGAGGGCGTCCGGTCGGGGAAGACCAGGCCGTCGCAGACGAAGTTGCCGTCGTGCAGCTCCTCGCCGAAGTCGCCCCCGTAGGCGAAGTACGTCCGGCCGTCGGGGGTCCTGCGGCGCAGGCCGTGGTCGATCCACTCCCAGACGAAGCCGCCCTGGCAGCGCTCGTACGTCTCGAACAGCCGCTGGTACTCGGCGAGTCCGCCCGGCCCGTTGCCCATCGCGTGCGCGTACTCGCACAGCACGAAGGGCATCGCGCGCCGCCTCGCGTCCAACGTGGGGTCCTCCAGCGGGTCTTCCTCGCGGCGGCCGATCGCCTCGGTCTCGGCGTGGTCGGCGTACATCCGCGAGTAGACGTCCACGTCGCGGCAACTGCGGTCGCCCTCGTAGTGGATGGGGCGCGAGGGGTCGCGCCGCCTGATCCACGCGGCCATCGCGGACAGGCCGCTGCCGGTGCCGCACTCGTTGCCGAGCGACCACATCACCACCGACGGGTGGTTCTTGTCGCGCTCGACCATCCGGGCGGCCCGGTCCAGCAGCGCGGGCGTCCACTGCTCGTCGTCCACCGGGTTGCGCCGCCAGCCCACTTCGAGGAAGCCGTGCGTCTCCAGGTCGCACTCGTCGACCACCCACACGCCCAACTCGTCGCACAGGTCCAGGAACGCAGGGTGCGGCGGGTAGTGGCTGGTGCGGACGGCGTTCACATTGTGCTGCTTCATCAGCAGCAGGTCGCGCCGCATCGTCTCCAGGTCCAGGGCGCGGCCGTGGTCCGGGTCGAACTCGTGCCGGTTCACGCCGCGGAAGAGGATGCGGCGGCCGTTCGCCTTGAGCACCCCGTCCTCCACGGCGACCGTGCGGAAGCCGATCCGCAGCGGGATGCGCTCGCCCTCGGTGGCCAACTCCGCGTCGTACAGCCGCGGTACCTCCGCCGACCACGGCTCCACCGGCACCGACACGCTCTGGCCGGTCGCGATGTCCAGGCCCAACTCGGGCACCGACACGGTCCCTTGGGGATCGCACTCCACCAGCAGCGTGCCCTCGCCGGTCAGGTGGTCGTAGGAGCAGTGCACGAAGAAGTCGGCGACCGCGCCCTCGGGGCGCTCGATCAGCGTCACGTCGCGGAAGATGCCGGGCATCCACCACATGTCCTGGTCCTCCAGGTAGCTCCCGGACGACCACTGGTGCACCCGCACCGCCAGGACGTTGCCGCGCGGCCGCAGCACCTCGCCGACCTCGAACTCCACCGGCAGCCGGCTGCCCTTGAAGGTGCCCAGCTCCTCGCCGTTGAGCCACACCCGCGCGCAGGAGTCCACACCGTCGAAGCGCAGCACGGCCGCGCCGCCCGGCCAGTCGTCGGGCAGGTCGAAGAAGCGCAGGTGGTCGCCGGTCGGGTTTTCCGTCGGCACCCGCGGCGGGTCCACCGGGAAGGGGTAGCGGATGTTGGTGTAGGCGGGGCTGCCGTGGCCCTGCAGCGTCCAGTGCGAGGGGACGGGCAGCACGTCCCAGTGCGAGCAGTCGAAGCCGGGACGGGCGAACGACTCGTCCTCGGCCTGCGCGGTCGGCGACAGCCGGAACCGCCAGGCCCCGGCCAGGCTCACCCGGCGCGCGTCCGAGACGGCCGTCCAGGCCCGCGGCGGCAGCGCGCCCGTGCCCGGTGAGACGTCCTCGTAGTACGGTAGCGGCCCGGGCGGCGGCGCCTCGTGCATGGTGCTGCTCCTCGCGGTACTCGGTGTTCGGTCTCGGGGACTCGCGCGGATGTACGATCCGCGGAAACGATTCTTGTCAGGCGGCGGGTCCGCGCGCCAGTTGCATGGGACACGGATTTCCCCGCGGCCGCCTGCCGCCGGCCCGCTGTTTCGCCCAACACTCCTCGCCCGTACGGCACTTGGCCCTACCGCCGACAGTTTGGTGCGCTACGATCCAGCCCGCTCGTAACCTGCCGCGTGGGGGGACACACCGAAATGGCGCCGACCGTGCCGCATGCAGCGGCCGCCCTGTCCGCCGGGCCCGTCGCGGGCCTGAGCGGCACCTCCGCCTTCGTGCTGATCGCCGTGGTGGTGGTCGCCGTCGCGGCCATCGCCGTCACGCCGCTGATCCTGGACGTCCGCCGCGCCACCGCCTGGCGGCAGCAGCTCACCGACCACCTGCTCGACCACGCGGCCGACGACGAGGAGGTCCGCGACTTCCTCCGCGACCTGCGCGAGCCCCGCGGGGTGCGCGGGCTCACCCGCAGCATCATCGCGGTCCTCATCCTCGCCCTGGTCGGCTTCGCCCTCGCGGTCGCCATGCTCTCCTCGGGCGCGGACGCGGGCGACCTGCGCAAGACGATCGTGACGGCGCTGATGACGGTGCTCGCCACGGTCGCGGGCTTCTACTTCGGCACACTGGGCGCCCAGAACAGCGCGGAGGACGCCCGCCGCCCCCAGCGCGCGGCCCCGCGCCCGAAGACGCCGGCCGCGGGCCACGGGGGCACGGTGACGGCGACGGCCACGGCGACGACGGACGCGCCAGGAGGTACGGCGGAGGCTCCCGCGGGCGCCGGCCCCGCTCCCGCGGCGGGTTCCGGCGCAGCACCGGCCGCCGCCGCACCGGCCGCACCGCCCGCGCAGACGGACCCCGCGGGCCCCGACCCGGCGAGCTGAACCCGGCGGGCCCGGCGGGGGTGGGCGAACCCCGTCAGGGTCCGGGCCCCGCCCATCCCACGCATCGGGCCCGCACCTGACGGCTCCGCGGCGCCGCCGTGTCACCTCACAGCTGCAGGAACCCCTCGATGCGCGGCCGCAGGGTCGCCGCCGTCAGGCCGTGGGCCCGCGCGTGGTCCGCGGCGGTGCCGTAGCGGCGCAGTTCCGCGCGGCGCGTGCCGAGCGCGAGAATCCGGTGGGGGAGCGCGGAGAGGGCCTCGGTCGCGAACGGCGTGGAGGTGCCCGCGAGGTAGGGCTCCACCAGGATGAGGTCGGGGTGGTCGGCCCGCCCGACCGCCGCGGCGACACCGGCGGCGTCGAAGGGCCGCACCGTCGAGGCGTACAGGACGCTCACGTCCAGCCCCTCGGTCGCCGCCAGCACGGGGTCCAGCATCGGCCCCACCGCGAGCACCACGCCCGCCCGCCCCTCGCGCACCTGCCGGAAGCGGCCCGGTTCGATGGGCCGCGCCGCCGCGTTCGCCTGGTCGCTGAGCCGGACGTAGACGCGGGTGTCGCCGTCCGCCGCCGCGTGCCGCAGCAGCGCCTCGGCCTCGTCGGGGTGGCCCGGCACGTGCACCGTCCAGCCGTCGAGCGTGTCGAGCAGGGCGACGTCGCCGGGGCACTGGTGGGTGCGCCCCGCGGCCGCGCTGTCGTACGAGGCCGCCGCGCTGACCAGCACCGCGCCCACGCCCTGGTGCCCCAGGTCCAGCTTCACCTGCTCGAAGGGGCGCTCGATGAGGAAGCTCGCGAAGGTGTGCACGATCGGCCGCAGCCCCGCCAGCGCGAGGCCGCCCGCCGCGCCCACCAGGAGCTGCTCCCTGATCCCGACGTCGATCACGCGGTCCGGATGCGCCCTGGCGGCCTCGGCGAAGCGGTCGCCGGAGATCACCGCGAGGACGACGGCCAGCCGCGGGTCGTCGTCCAGCAGCCGGCTCACGACGCTGCCGAAGCGGTCGCGCATGGTGTCCATGGAATGCCCTTCGTTCGGTGCGGGGAGTCAGCTCTTCGAAGCGACCCGGGCGACGACCACGTGCGGCCGCCCAGGATGCGGCGCGGTGAACGCCTCGTACAGCGCGCGGTGGTCGCGGCCGTCCACCGTCGCGGTGGACCAGCCCTCGGCGGCGAACCGCGGCGCGAGGCCGCCGGGCCAGCCGTATGTCGCCGAGGCGTTGTCGACCACGACGGTGTGCAGCCCCTCCAGGCCGACCGCGCCGGCGAACTGCACGGCCTCGAAGTTGCTGCCCTCGTCCATCTCGGCGTCGCCGACGAGCACCCACACCCGCGCCTCCGTCAGTCCCTGGGCCCGCAGGCCCAGCGCGGTGCCCACCGCCAGCCCGAGGCCGTGCCCGAGCGAGCCGGAGCCGATCTCGACGCCCGGCACGAGCGTGCGGTCCGGGTGCTGCCCGAGCGGCGAGTCGTACGAGGCGAAACCGGGCAGCCACTCGACGGGCAGGAAGCCCTTGGCGGCGAGCACCGCGTAGTACGCCATCGGGCCGTGGCCCTTGGAGAGCAGGAAGCGGTCGCGGGCGGGGTTCTCGGGGTCACGGGGGTCCACGCGGGACGACCGGCTGACCATCGGCGAACTCGCCGCCCGCAGCGGCTGCGCGACCTCGGCGCTGCGCTACTACGAGGAGATCGGCCTGATCACGGCCGAGCGCACGGCGGGCGGTCAGCGCCGCTACCGCCGGGCGACCCTGCGCCGCCTCGCCTTCGTCCGCGCCGCCCAGCGCATCGGCCTCACCCTGGAGGAGGTCCGCACCGCGCTTTCCGCCCTCCCGGCCGACCAGGTCCCCTCGGCCGCGGCCTGGAACCGCGTGGCCCGCACCTGGCAGCGGCGCATCGACAGCCAGATCGCCGAGCTCCAGCAGTTGCGGGACCAGCTCACGGGCTGTGTGGGCTGCGGCTGCCTCTCGCTGACGAAGTGCGCGCTCTACAACCCGGCCGACACGGCCGCGTCTGCGGGCCCGGGGGCCCGCTACCTCCTCGGGGAGGGGCCGCCTGCGGCGGGGGAGGAGGGTCGCGGGGGGTGAGGGCCGCTTGTCGCGGCTGCGTGCTCGGGGGTTTGCGGGTTCGCTGGTCGCGGCGCGGTGCTTGGGGGGTCGGCGGGTGCACTTGTCGTGGCGCGTGCTCGGTGAGTCACGGGTTCGGCCACGCGGCCTGCGCGAGGTGGAGGGGGGGTGGGCGGTGCGAGGTGTTTGGGGGCGTGGGCCTTTGGGCTCAAGGGGAGCATCAGCCCCCGGGGGGGCCTGGGGTGGTCGGGGCCGCTGGGCTTGCGTCGGGCGGGGGTCCCGGTGGGTAGGGGGTCGAAGTGGTTGGGTGCGTTGAGTCGTGTGGGGGTGGGGGCCTGGTGGGTGGTGTCTGGGGTGGTTGGGTGCGTTGGGCGCGTGTCGGTGCGGGGCCCTGGTGGGTGCGGCTGGGGGGTCGGGTGCGCTGGGGTTGTGTGTGGGGGCTCCGGTGGGCACGGGGTCGGGGCTGTTGGTCGCGTTGCGTTGTGTCGGGGCCGCGGCGTTGCGTGTGCGCTGCTTCGTCGCAGGCGCGTTGCTTAATCGGTGTGCGCCGCGGGTGGGAGGCGCGGCATCATGCGGGGATGACTGCCGCTGTGGATGTGCCGCGTCTGGCCGCCGATGGGGGGCTGGTGCTGCGGGGCTGGGAGTTGGGTGACCTGCCGCTGGTCGAGGAGGCGTCCGGGGATGGCTACATTCCGCTGATCACCACCGTTCCCCCCGTGTACTCGCAGGCGGAGGGCGAGGCGTTCGTCAGGCGCCAGTGGCGGCGTACGGCAACAGGCGTCGGGTACCCATTCGTCATCGAACGGGTCGCGGACGCCCGGCCTTTGGGGACGGTCGGCCTGTGGCTCCGCGAGGTGGGCGAAGGGCGCGCCACCCTCGGCTACTGGCTGGCCGGCTCCGCCCGCGGCCGCGGGGTCGCCGCCGACGCCCTGCGTGCGGTGTCTCGTTGGGCCCTGGAAGAGCTGCGCATCCCGCGGCTGCAGCTCTACGTCGAGCCGTGGAACACGGCGTCCCGCAGAACCGCCGAGCGGGCGGGTTTCCGGAGCGAGGGCGTGTTGCGGGGGTGGCAGCAGGTGGGCGCGGAACGCAGGGACATGATCATGTATGCGCGCCGCTCGACCGACGAGGTGCCAGGGGACGGCAGCTGAGCCGGGTGTCGCGGCGCCGGCCGACCGGTGCGGTGCGGTGACGTTACGGCTCCACGACCTCGGGCCGGGCTCGCTCCTCCCCCCCACTCGCCGTAAGTCCCGAGGCCTTGGGCGAGCCCAGCGGCTCCCGACCAACCGCCCCGGGGCTGGTGCTTCCCCTGGACGCAAAGCCCCAGCCCCGTAACGACCCAACGGCTCCCGACTACCCCGGTGGGCTGACGTTCCCCCTGGCCGCAAAGCCCCAGCCCCGTCAGCCCCCGACGGCCGCGGGCGTTCCGATGACGTGCCGGGGTCCGTCGTGGGCAGGCGGGAGGGCGGGGCGCCGTGCAGGGGCCCCGGAACGGGAGGACGTGTCGTGTTCGAGGGGTTCGCCACCAGGACGGTGCGCACCGGTGAGGCGTCCATCTTCGTCCGGTACGGCGGCGAGGGCCCGCCTCTGCTGTTGCTGCACGGCCACCCGCGCACGTCGGCGACCTGGCACCGGGTCGCGCCCCTCCTGGTGCGGCGCGGCTTCACCGTCGTCTGCCCCGACCTGCGCGGTTACGGGCGCTCCCGCGGCCCGGCGCCCGCCGCCGACCATGTCCCGCACTCCAAGCGCGCCGTGGCCGGGGACATGGCGGAGGTCATGCGGGCCCTCGGGCACCGGCGGTTCGGGCTCGTCGGCCACGACCGCGGAGCCGCCGTGGCGCTCCGCCTGGTGCTGGACCACCCTTCGGCGGTGACCCGGGTGGCGTTCCTGGACGGCCTGCCCCTCAGCGAGCACCTGGCCCGCGCCGACGCCCGGTTCGCCACCGCGTGGTGGCATTGGTTCTTCTTCGCCCAGCCGGAGATTCCCGAACGCGTCATCAACGCCGACCCCGACGCCTGGTACCGCGGCGACCCCGAGGCCATGGGGCGCGAGAACCACGACGAGTGGCGGGCCGCCACCAGGAACCCCGAGGTCGTGCGCGCCATGCTGGAGGACTACCGCGCCGGGCTCACCGTGGACCGCCGGCACGAGGAGGCCGACCGCGCCCGGGGCGCGCGGATCGGCTGCCCCCTCCTGGTCCTGTGGTCGCTGCGGGACGACCTGGAGGACCTGTACGGCGACCCGCGCACCATCTGGCGCGACTGGGCCGACGACGTGCGGGGCCACGGCATCGACGCCGGCCACCATGTGGCGGAGGAGGCCCCCGGCCCGCTCTCGGCCGCGTTGAGCGACTTCTTCACCCACTGATCCGGCCCGGGTCCGGGCCGGGTTCGCGTGGGGCGCCTTCCGGGTGCGGCGCCTTGGGCCGCGTCGCGATGGGGCGTTGAGTCTGCGCGTCAGGGTGAGCGGGCGGGCTGGCGTCGGTGCGGGGCTTTCGTTCGGGGCGGCAGGCGGTGGGGCGCGCGGTGACCATCAAGGGTGTTGCTGTGCTGACGAGGGGGTCCGCTGCCCCGCCTTCAGCCGAGTTCCTCGTATTCGGCCGGCGGTTCGAGGAGTTCAGGGTGGTCGACCCAATAACGGTCGCCGTGGATCGCCAGCATCGCCCAATGCCACGCTTCGTCGTGGAAAATCAGCCCGGGATACGGCGCACCCTCGGCCTCGTACGGATACCGCAACAGGGCCGCTTCCCAGGCAGCTTCGGGCGTCAGCCCGCCGTGATGCCGCATCACCCAGGCGTAGCCCCGCCGTTCGGCCTCCAGGCACCCGACGTACTCCGCCTCGCTCCACCCCACGCCGCCACGGTAGCCCTCGACGGGCCCGCCCCACCTCCCTGACGACCCCGTGGGGCGAGGCAGGCCACGTGGATCGGAGCTCAGCCGGCGACCGAGATGATGCCCGCCTCGACCGGAGCGGACGTGCCGTACTGAGCTCCCGTGATCACGAAGACGAGGCCACGGTCCTCAGGGCTGCCCGGGCCGTCGAGAGGGATGGTGTAGCGGCTGTAGCCCGCCGGCATGGGCGACGACAGGCGCGTCCACTTCCTGGGGTCGCCGAGGTGGCGGTTGATGAAGAAGTCCGCGTCGTCGTTGTCCGTGACGACGATCGTTCCGTCGGGGCCGCCCGAGTCCGACCACGACACGATCGGCGCCGCGTTCGGCGCGTAGCCGCTCTGGTCGACCAGCGGAAGGGTCTCGGAGAATCGGAACGACTCGGGGTTCCTCGCCAGCCGGTAGTGCACGTGGTAGGTGTAGTCGGCCTGGTCCGGGTTCTCGGGGTCGACGGGCGCTCCGTACTCGAAGGTGATGATCCACAGGTCTCCCCGCAGACGCGCCACCGACGTCATACCAGGGCGGTCCGCGTAGGCCGCCCCCGTCACGTCATCGACCACCGGACCCCAGGCGCGCAGGTCCGTACTGGTCTGGTGGGCGAGCTTCTGCCCGAAATTCGGGTCGCGCTGATCCGAGTAGTAGCAGATCAGCACGTCGTTGTGGAGCAGCAGGAAGGGCTCCCAGACCGGCGTGGCGCCGTTGGTCGTGTCGGCCGGCCCGCCCTGGGCCACTGTGCTGAGGAACGTCCACGTGAGCCCGCCGTCCGTGCTTGCGTAGAGCTGGATGTTGGTTCCGACGCCGCCGAGTTGATTGCACGAAAAGAGCAGCGCGCCCTTGGGCAGGCCCGCGAACGCGCGGGGCAGTTCGTAGAGGAAGGGCTGCAGGGCGAACCCGTTGAGGGGAATGGTGCTGTACAGCCGCCAGGTGCGGCCCTGGTCGTCGCTCCGGTAGAGCGGGAATCCGTCACGTGAGCCCTGGAACGTGGCGAGGATTGTGCGCGATCGCCCCGCAGGGTGAGAGGCGGTGAGTCGCACGGCGCGTGCGTAGGAGCCCTGCACGGCGCCGGCGACCGGAACCGGCCCGAACGGCCTGTCGCCCGGGGGCCTCGCGCCGGGAATCTGCGAGTCGGCGAACGCCGGCGCCGACAGTCCCACGGTGGCTCCGGCCGCCAGGACGGCGCCTGCTCCGAGGAACCTGCGCCGGGAGAGCAGCGAGGTGCGTATCGGTTCGTCTTCGTGCGATCCGCGGTGCTGCATTGCTTACCCTCTTCCACGAAGCGCCCCGACCGACAGGCACTCGTCATGTGCGCGTCGTACAGGATCGGGGTCGTGCACGATCGGAAGACGCTGAAAGGTTATCCGTGAGAAACGATCCCGAAACCGAAGGCGGGGTCGCGTCGCCCCAGGTGAGGTGTGCGGTCGCCGCCCGGTGGGCACGCGCGAAGCCGTCGTGCCGGTGCGGGGCGTGCGCGGACGCAGCGGGTGCCGTCGGCGCGTGGGTGTTGCGGAGGCGCGACCCCGTCGGCCAGCACAAGATGCGCTGACGGATGCGCAATCGCTCTATGGGCAACCGCTGGGTTGTTGTTCGACGTCCCTCGGGTCGGCTGCTCAATCGAGCCAGATCAGCATGGCTTGAACGGCAGAGGCGGCGGCCTGGAAGAACGTGGTCAGCGGGGTGAACAGGTCGCGGGCCCACTCCAGTGAGGTCGGCGAGTCCCAGATCTGCGGGTAGGTCCCGGCCTCGGCGAGTTCGGAGTGATCGACGCCGTGGATCAGCTGGTCGTACGTCATCCGGTGCAGTGCGTCGGCAGCCAGCCGGACCCGGTCGGCGGTCAGGTATCGCGGCGGTCCATAGCCCCAGTCGTCCGCGGCCAGGGGCTCCTCGCCGTGCACGATGTCGACCGGGAATGCCGCGCGATGTAGCAGGAATCCCAGCAGGTCCCAGGTCTTGTGCGTGGTGAAGTGCCGAGCCTCAGCGGGTGCCGGCTCGTTCTCCTCTTGAGCGTCCTGGATCTCGTCGGCGAGTTCCAGGGCCCACTCGGGATTCTTGACTGCTCGGGCCAGCTCTTCGGGTGTGACACGCAGGTACTCGCCGTTCATGCTCATGGGCGGCAGCATATGGAGAGGGTCTGACAAGGCCATCCAAGGCTCAGCCCGGTGAACGGGGCGATGCAGGACGACTCCGACGCCGTGACCACATAGGTCACACTGCGTGGGACCATGGCGACCATGTCAGGTCAGGTCTGGGTGTCGCTCATATCCTTGGGCGGCGTGGTACTCGGCGGCACGCTGTCCTACCTCGTCCAGCACAGGACTCAGTTGTCAGCGGAACGAGCCGAGCAGCAACGGCAACTGAACGCATTGTCGGAGGCCCGGCGCGCGGAACGGCTGGCGTTGCTGGAGCGGTTCATCGAGGTGGCGGCCGAGGCGGAACGCTCCGCATTCAGCCGGCCTTCCGAATGGGACGATACTCACCCCTGGTACTTCACGACCCAGGGCATCATGAACAGGCTATGGGTCGCAGAGCGGCTGATCCGCATCCAGTTCCCCCTACCCGTACATGACGCGGCACGCGCGTACTTCCTGGACCTCAACCGGACGGTGTGGCAGGGCTTGCCCGACGGCGAGAGCGTGAGGGACTACCTGGAGGACAACCGGCTGGCGTTCCTCGACGCGGCCCGAGCGGTCATGGGATAACCCAACTGCCAAACGGTCATTCCCGGAGCGTGGAAGCCGCGTCGGCAGCAGAGGGAGTGGAAACGGGGGAAGGTGCGTGGACGTCTGCCGCGGACGGAAGTTTCCATCCGGCCGCGACCGGGATACGTGTGCGGGGCAAAGAGGCGCGCCCCCTGCATTCTTGAGTTCGAGAATCACCCGATGCCCCGGTACGGCAGGTGTTGCGCACGACAGGAACGGAGGCGCGCGAAGAGCGCCGGCTCGTGCCCAGCCGGTGCACCGTACACGCAGGAGACCGACCGCAAGCGCACCCGCCCCCGGAACCCCCGCCACAAGAAACCCGCGGACTTCCGTCCCGGCCAAGCCCCCACCGCTCGTACCCGGCGCCCGAGAACCCCAACAGGCCCGACGAGCGGTCGCCCCCACCCGGCAGGCCCTGATGCCCCCTCAAGCACGAAGCCGACCGCAAACAAGACGGCTCGCCGCACGGCACGTACGCCCCCGCACCCCCCGTACGAGCCGCCCCACCGAACCCCGCACGCGCCCGCACCCCTCGTACGAACCGCCCCACCGACCCCCCGCACGCACCGGCACCCCCCGTACGAAAAGCCCCAAGCAACCCCCGTACACAAGAAGCCGCACCTCTTGACATACCCCCACCCCTGGCAGCAACGTTTGGCAACGTTGTCAGAGCCGAGTTGAGCCGGGGGACGCTCCACTCCAAGACCCTCCCGGGATTGGACATTCCGCACATGTCGAATGAATCGCCGCGCCCGTCCCGCAGATCCGTGGTGGCCACCGGCTCCACCCTGCTGGCCGGTCTGGGCCTCGGTGTCGCACTGCCCGCGACCGCTTCCGCCCAGGGCGCCCAGAGCTCCACTGCGACCGGCGCCCAGCCCACGGCCGGCAGTCCGGCCGAACTCGCCGCCTACCGCCCCGTCGCGGTCTCCTCCACCGACTACGCCGCCACCCCCGCCGAGTTCGCCGTGGACAGCCTCAACTCCACCGGCGTGCGCGGCTCCGGCTGGCGCGCTGCGGCCGGCGACCCGCAGTGGATCTCGGTCGACCTGCAGGCCGACTGCGAGGTCGACTCGGTGAAGCTGACCTTCGAGGCCACCGTCGACGACCCGGTGTGGACCCCCTCCACCAGCGGCAACCCGTGGGACAGCACCACCGGCAAGGAGATCCTCTCCAGCTGCGCGACGGACTTCGTGGTGGAGACCTCCCGCGACCACTCCTCGTGGACCACGGTGTACCGCACCACCTCCGGCACCGGCGGCGTCGTGGACATCCCGCTGGACCGGCCGGTCACCGCCCGCTGGGTGCGGCTGACCGTCCGCAAGCGCTCCAACGCCAACCCGCTGGGCCTGAACGGCTTCGAGGTCTACGGCCGCGCTGCCGGCCACCGCCCGCAGGCCACCGGCTGGACCGACTGGGGCGTCCACGACCACCGCCCGCCCGCGCTGGAGGTCGCCGCCGACGGCACCGTCCCGCTGGAGTCGGGCTGGACACTGACGATGGACGACTGGGCCGGCGCGGACGGCGCCGCCCTGTCCCGCCCCGCGGTGGACACCAGCGGCTGGCTGCCCGCCACCGTGCCCGGCACCGTCCTCACCTCGCTGGTGGACCAGGGCAAACTGCCCGACCCCGTCTCCGGGTTCAACAACCTGCACATCCCCGAGGCGCTGTCGCGCCACTCGTGGTGGTACCGCCGCTCCTTCACCCTGCCGCGCGGCCTGCCCACCGGCGGCGGCCGCCGGGTGTGGCTGGAGTTCGACGGCATCAACCACAAGGCCGACATCTGGCTCAACGGGCAGCAGGTCGGCGAGATGACCTACCCGTTCGCCCGGTCCGCGCACGACATCACCGCGCTGCTGGCCGACAGCGGCGAGCAGGCGCTCGCCGTGCAGATCACGCCCGTGCCGTACCCGGGCAGCCCCGGCGACAAGGGCCCCGAGGGCCTGTCCTTCGTGGATGCCGGCGCGAACATCATGAACCTCAACTCGCCGACCTATCTCGCCGCTTCGGGCTGGGACTGGATGCCGGCGGTCCGCGACCGCGTCTCGGGCATCTGGAACCACGTGCGGCTGCGCTCGACCGGCGACGCGGTCATCGGCGACCCGCGGGTGGACACGGTGCTCCCGGACCTGCCCGACACCGGCACCGCCGAGCTGACGATCACCGTCCCCGTCCGCAATGCCGCGAGCGCCGACCGCAAGGTCGCGGTGAGCGCCTCGTTCGACGGCGTGCAGGTCTCGCAGACGGTCACCGTGCCCGCGGGACAGAGCACCGACGTCGTCTTCACCCCCACCACGTTCACCCAACTCCGGCTGCGCAACCCGAAGTTGTGGTGGCCCAACGGCTACGGCAGCCCGGCGCTGCACGACCTCGAACTGACCGCCGCGGTCGGCGGGAAGACCAGCGACACCCGCACGACCCGGTTCGGCATCCGGCAGTTCGACTACGCCTACGACACCCCACTGCCGTTCGTCTCCGGCGGGGACGCCTACACCCAGAGCGTCGACCTCGGCCCGCAGCAGGCCCAGCACGTCCGCGTGCGCTGCCTGACCCGCGCCACCGGCTGGGGCTCCTCGCTGTGGACGCTCGCCGTGATCGACAGCTCCGCGCCCAGCACGGACCTCGCGCTGCACAAGACGGCGACCGCCTCCTCCGTCGACGAGTCCGACCACCAGCCGGGCAACGCCACCGACGGCGACCCGGACACCCGCTGGTCGTCCTCCTTCGACGACGACCAGTGGATCGCCGTGGACCTCGGGTCGAGCGTCTCCTTCGACCGGGTCGACCTCACCTGGGAGCAGGCGTACGCGCAGACCTTCACCGTGCAGGTCTCGGCCGACGGCCAGACGTGGACGGACGTGAAGTCCGTGGACAACTCCGCGGTGCCGCTGCCCTTCAACACCGGTGACGCGAGCCTGCAGACCGAGACCTTCGACGCGGTCACCGCCCGCTACGTGCGCATCGACTGCCACCAGCGCGCGACCAGTTGGGGCAACTCGCTGTGGACGCTCTCGGTCGTGGACAGTTCCTCGCCGGGCAAGGACCTGGCGCTGAAGAAGCCGGTGAAGGCGTCCACCGAGGACCCGTCCAACCCGGCGGTGAACGCCACCGACGGGAACGCGGGCACCCGCTGGTCCTCCGACTACGCCGACGACCAGTGGATCCAGGTGGACCTCGGGTCCTCGGTCTCCTTCGACGAGGTCGTGATCGTGTGGGAGGCGGCGTACCCGAAGACGTACACGATCCGCGTCTCGGACGACGGCTCGACATGGACGGACGTCAAGACCGTCGACAACACCCCCGACCCGCTGAAGATCAGCGTCAACGGGGTGCGGGTGTTCGCCCGCGGCGGCAACTGGGGCTGGGACGAACTGCTGCGCCGGATGCCGGCCGAGCGGATGGACGCGGCGCTGCGGATGCACCGCGACATGAACTTCACGATGATCCGCAACTGGGTGGGCTCCAGCGACCGTGAGGAGTTCTTCGCCGGCTGCGACGAGTTCGGCCTGCTGGTGTGGAACGACTTCCCCAACGCCTGGGGGATGGACCCGCCGGACCACCAGGGATACAACGACGTGGCCGCCGACACGGTGCTGCGCTACCGCATCCACCCCTGCGTGGTGGTGTGGTGCGGCGCCAACGAGGGCAACCCGCCGGCCGCGATCGACAACGGGATGCGCAGCGCGGTCCAGACCCACGCTCCCGGCGTGCTGTACCAGAACAACTCCGCCGGCGGCATCATCACCGGCGGCGGCCCCTACGGCTGGGTGGACCCGAACCGCTACATCGACCCGTCCACGTACGGCCTGGGCAGCTTCGGTTTCCACACCGAGATCGGCATGCCGGTGGTCTCCACGGCCGCCAGCGTGCGCAACCTCGTCGGCGACGAGCCCGAGTGGCCGATCGGCGGCGCCTGGTACTACCACGACTGGAGCACGAAGGGCAATCAGGCCCCGCAGAACTACCAGGCCGCCATCGAGGCCCGGTTGGGCACGGCGACGGGCCTGGACGACTTCGTCCGCAAGGCGCAGTTCGTCAACTACGAGAACACCCGGGCGATGTTCGAGGCGTGGAACGCCAACCTGTGGGACGACGCCAGCGGGTTGATGCTGTGGATGTCGCACCCGGCGTGGCACAGCACGGTGTGGCAGACGTACGACTACGACTTCGACGTCAACGGCGTCTACTACGGTGCCCGCAAGGGCTGCGAGGCGCTGCACGTCCAGGCCCGGCCCGACACGTGGCAGGTGACGGCGGTCAACCACACCCCGCAGGCACTCAAGGGCGCCCGCGTCACCGCGCGGGTGCTGGACCTGAACGGGCGGGACGTGGCGGCCAAGCGGACGGTCACGCTGGACGTGCCCTCCTCGGACAGGACCGACGCGTTCACCGCGGACTTCTCCTCCGGGCTGCCGGACCTGCACCTGCTGCGCCTCACCCTCACCGACGCCCGCGGCACGGTGCTCTCGGAGAACACCTACTGGCGCTACCGCGACCCGGCCGACATGAAGGCGCTGGGCCAGGCGCGGCCGGCGAAGGTGTCCGCGTCGCTCGGGCGGGTCACGCACGACGGCTCGCGCAGCCAGGTGACGGCGACGATCCGCAACAAGGGCAACGCGGTTGCCGCCATGGTGCGGCTGTCGCTGATGGACGCCGCCGGCGGGGCGCGGGTGCTGCCGACGCTGTACGGCGACAACTACCTCTGGCTGCTGCCGGGTGAGTCGCGCGAGGTCGTCTGCTCCTGGCCGACCGACGCGCTCGCCTCCGGGCGCCCGGAGTTGCACGTCGAGGGCTACAACGCGCCCGCGGTGACCGCGCGTTGAGACAGGCCCTGTGCGGCGGGTCCCCACCTCGGTCGAGGCACGTCCGAGGTGGGGACCCGCCGCCGGTGGCCCCGTGAGCAGCCGTACTCGTATGCGCGGCACACCTGTTGGCGCGGCAGGACGCGTGTCGAGGGGGGGCTGTCGAGCGGCCGCGCCCGACCGGCGGCGGCGCGTTTCGGGGAGGACGCGGGCAGCGCCGCCGTAGCGGACTGGCCTGCCTGCGGCGCCGACCGCGGCGGCCGAGCCGGTGAGCTCCTTCAGCTGGAGCGGCAGGGCGACCAGGGTCAGGAAGCTGCCGAACGTCGTCACCGTGCCGGCCGTCCACATCAGCCGGAAGTCGCGCGAGGTGCGCCAGGGGGCGGTGTCGGGCAGCAGGGCGCGCAGGCGCGACGTCACGCAGGGCATCGTCGCCGCGGGGGCCGCGGGGGCCGCGGGGGCCGCGGGGGCGGCGGGGGCGGCGGGGTTTCGGGCTACTGGGCCTCGGCGCGTTCTTCTGCCACGTGCGGGTCGCGCTGCTTCGGCGGTCGGTGCGGGCCCGGTGCGGGCGCGCGGACGGCCGAGGCGATCAGGGCCGACACGGCGAGGAGCGCGGCCGCGGCCGTGATCGCGTGGAGGACGCCCTGCCGGTGGGCGAGGAAGCCGATCAGGGGCGGGCCGCCGAGGAAGGCGCAGTAGCCGATCGAGGCGATGACGCTGACGTGGGCGGCGGCGTGGTGCGGGTCGTCGGCGCCGGCGCTCATGCCCACGGGGTAGCCCAGGGACGTGCCGAAGCCCCACAGCACGGCGCCCGCGAAGGCGACCGGGGTGGCGGAGCCGAAGGCGAAGAGCAGGACGCCGGCCGTCGCCACGACGGCGAGCACGCGGACCACGGGCACCCGCCCGTACCGTTCGAACAGGCCCGTGCCGAACCAGCGGCCCGCTGTCATCGCGGCGAGGAACACGGCGAAGGCGAGGGTGCCGAGCGCGGCGGGCCGGTGGTAGCCGTCGATGAGGGCGAGGCCGATCCAGTCGTTGCCCGTGCCCTCGGCGAAGGCGAAGGCGAGCACGAACAGGCCGATCAGCAGGGTGCGCGGGGTGCGCCACGCGGTGAGGACACCGCCCGGCGCGGGGTGCTCGCCGCCGGACCCGGCCGCCTCGGCGTCGCTCCGGCGGTCGGGGAGCATCACGCGTGTGGTCGGGGGGATACCGAGGGCGACCACCGCGGCGATGGCGAGCAGGTGCGCGGTCACGGGTACGTGCAGCGCGACGGCCGCGGCGCCGACGAGCGCGCCCGCGACGGTGCCGATGGAGAAGCCGGCGTGGAAGCGGGACATCACCGTGCGGCCGAGCCGCCGTTCCACCAGCGCGCCCTGCACGTTCATGGCGACGTCCCAGGTCCCGTTCGCGAACCCGAACACGAACAGCCCGGCGGCGACCGGGGCCTCGCCCTGCAGGACGCCGACGGCGACCAGGACGAAGCCGAGCCCCAGCAGGACGGCCATCGCGGCGACCATCCGCCGCGACCCGAACCGCCCCACCAGGTGCCCCGACACGGGCAGCGCCACCAGCGAGCCGATCGCGACGGCCAGGAGCAGCACGCCGAGGGCGGAGGCATCCAGCCCCAGCCGGTCCTTCACCTGCGGAATCCGCGCGGCCCAGCTCGCCCCGGCGAACCCGGACCCGGCGAATGCCAGATAGGTGGCACCCAGCGCGCGCCCCACGACTCCACCCTTCCCCAACCCCACCCCTCCCTCAACGGCCTCCCCATCGTACGCACCGGCCCCTCGTAGCCGTCCGGCCACGAAGCCCGCAGGCTCCGCGGACGGGCGGGTGGGCGGTCGCGTCCTGCTCGGGGCCGCTCCCGCGGGGTGCCGGCGGCCGCTGATCAGCCATGCCGCAGCCGGGAGCCGATCGTCTCCAATGACCCCCGGCGCGAGGGAGGGGAATGTCGGGGGGCGGTGACAGACTCGGGGGATGGCGTTGTGCGACTACTTCTCCGCACCCGACGACCGGGCTGCCGCGGCGGTGGCCGGGCGGTCGGGCGGGCCCGCGGTGTGCGGGTTGGACGCGGTCCCGCTCACGGGGGTCGACCCCGTCGTCGCCGTCGCCCGGCTCGAAGCGATCCTCACCGGCTGCAGCTACGAGGAGGCGACCCGCCGCCCGCGGGCCGGGCGGCTGCTGTCCTCCCCGCAGGGGGACACGCCGATCGTACTCAGCCTCTCGGACACCCTGCTGGACGCACTCGTCCAGGCGGAGCCGTCCGATCTCGCCCGCGCGGCCGGGCCCTGGTCGCGGACCGCGGAGCTGGCCCAGGCCCGCGTCGACGCCCGCACCGCGCTGATCGTCCTGGAGTCCCTGGCCGCCCTGACCCGGCGGGCGAAGGCCGACGGCCGGCGGGTCTACTGCTGGTGGTCGCTGTGAGGGCGAAGGGACCGGTGGGGTGACCCGCGCGCACGGAGCCGGGCACGGCTCAGCGGGCCATCTCCTGCATGTAGAGCGTGCGCAGCCGGCTGCGCGCCCGCGTGTACGCGCTCTCCGCCGACTTGTGCGTGATGTTCAGCGCCCGCGCCGTCTCGGCCGTGGACATGCCGTCCGCCCGGGCCTGGATCACCTGCTGCTCGCGGGCGCTGAGCCGGTCGAGCTGGCCCATCAGCCAGCTGCCGGCCGCCCGTTCGCAGGTCTGCAGCTCCACGTCCGGGCCGTGGTCCGAGCCGCCGAGCGTCTTCACCCGGTGCGCCAGGCGCTGGTCGCGCGTGGCCCGGCGCTGCTGGTCCACGCACAGCCGCAGCGTGATGGTGGTCAGCAGGGCGCCGACCCGGTCCTCGTCGAGCGCGGCGTACGTCGCCGCGCGGATCATCGCTTCCTGGACGCAGTCCTCCGCGTCCGCCGTCCGGCCGAGCCGGCCGACGACCAGCCGCAGCAGCCGTTCTCGCTCCCGCATCACCAGCGACCAGCGACGCTCGCCGGTGCGCTGCCTGATGAGCCGCCTGTCGTCCTTGAATGTCATCCGAGTTGCCCCCGAGTCGTCCGACGGATGCTCTTCGTCGCGCTTCACGGATGAGCATCCGGGCACCGGATGAAGCAAAACTTGAGCGTGCCGCGGGACCGCTCACGGGCTGTCAAGGATTCCTCCATCGCCGTGGTACCCGCATGCAGCCGACCTGCCCGGCGAACCGGTCCTGCCGGAAATCGGACTCCTGTACGGGGGTTCGCGCCTAGAGTGGTCGACGGGATCCGGTGTGGCCGGATTGCGTCGAGGGACGTCTCGCCGACAGGGAGTCGCCACATGGCCTTTGTGCGCCTGCTCGGGAACACGCAATGCCGGGGGCCGGACGGAACAGCGGTCGAACTCGGCGCGCCGCGGCAGCGCGGGGTGTTCGCGATGCTGGCCGTGAACGTGAACGAGGCCGTGACGACGGACAGTCTGATCGACTGGACCTGGGGAAGCGACCCGCCCTCCTCGGCCCGCAACATCGTGCAGGGCTACATCTCCCGGCTGCGCGGCGCGCTCGAGGCCGCCGGGATGTCGAAGGTGGCCGCGGTACGCCGGGCGCACGGCGGCTACGTGCTGGAACTGCCCGTGGAAGCGGTGGACCTGAACGTCTACCGCGACCTGGTGCTGCGGGCCCGGGCCGAGGAGGGCGCCGCCGGAGTGCGGCTGCTGCGGCAGGCCCTGTCGGTCTGGGAGGACAGCCCGCTCGGCGGTGTGAGCTGCCCGTGGGCCGACCGGATGCGCCGGGTCCTGGAGCTGGAGCGGCTGTCGGTGCTGGTGGAGTGCCACGAGGCCGAGTTGCGGCTCGGCCGCCACCGCCAACTCCTGGGCGAACTGCGCGCGCTGGCCGACCGCCACGCCGACAACGAGATCGTCGTGCGCAACCTGATGGCCGCGCTGCACCGTTCGGGCCTGCGCGCCGAGGCGCTGAACGCCTACGCCGACCTGCGCTGGCGGCTCGCCGACCACCTCGGGGTGGACCCGGGCAGCGAGACGCAGGCCCTGGCCGCCGAGATCCAGGGCGGCCCGGCGGCCGCCCGGTTGCCGAACGCGGCGGCCGGCACCCTGTCGGCCCCGCCCGCCGCCGACCCGCCGGCCCCCAGCCAACTGCCGCGCGCGGCACGGCTGATCGGCCGCGAGCAGGAAGTCGCCATGCTGGACGGCTCCGTGGCGGCGGCCGAGTCCGAGCGCAGCCTGCGCGTCATCCAGGGACCGCCGGGCGTGGGCAAGACCGCGCTGGCCGTCCACTGGGCGCACCGGGTCGCCCCCCTCTTCCCCGATGGGCAGATCTTCGCGGGCATGCACGGCAGCGAGGACGGCTCCATGGCGCAGGGGCCCGAGGACGCCATGCGGTTCGTGCTGCGCAGCCTCGGCGTGCCCGACCCGGAGGGCTGGGCCTCGCTGGACGAACTGGCCGTGCTCTACCGCAAGGCGGCGGCCGGCCGGCGGCTGCTCATCGTGCTGGACGACCTCGGCGCGGACGTCTCCGGCGAGTTGCTGCGGGACCTCTGCGATGGTGCGACCGTGGTGGCGACCACCCGCTCGACCGCGCTGCAGGGCAGGCTGCGGTCATGGCAGCCGATCCGGCTGGTCCGGCTGCGGGAGCTGAATGCGCGCCAGGCCGAGCGGATGCTCGCGGCGATCCTCGGCGAGGGCCGCGTCGGCGTGGAGGAGGAGGCGCTGCCGCGGCTGATCCAGGCCAGCGGCCGCACCCCGAAGGCGCTGACGCAGGTGGCCGAGATCGCCCTGAGCCGCCCCCACCTGAGCCTGTGGGACCTCAGCCGCATCCTGGAGGCCCGATCCGAGGCCCGACCGGGAACACAACCGGGAGCCCGGACGAAGGCCCACCGGGACAACCGGACTGAGGGCCACCCGGACATCCCGACCGGCGGCCACCCGGATACCCGGACCGCGGCCCATGACAGCGGCCCGCACCCCAACTCCCCGTCCGGGGACGGCATCGGCACCTGACGGCACCGCCCGAGGATGCGAAGGACGCCGATCCCGGGCCGTGGGGCCAGGCTCAGTACGCGCCCGCGCCCAGTGGCTTGCGGCCCGCCACCGCGAGCGCGTCGAAGAGCCCTTCCAGCTCGCCCAGCGTCTCGGCGAGCGCTTCCTCCTGGTCCTCCGCGCCGGCGATCGCCATCGCCGACTCGCACAGTGCCCCGTAGAGCAGGTGGCCGAGCGCGGGGACGGACCGGGTGGCGATGTCGCCCGCCTCCGCGGCCCGCCGGATGCCCTCCTGCATCATCTGCAGGCAGCCGGTGCTCATCTCGCGGATCGCGTCGGTGCCCAGCGCGCTCGGCGCGTCCAGCAGGGTGATCCGCTGGACATCGGCGGCGAGCACCTCGGCGAGGAAGGCCCGCGCGCCCGCGTACACCGCCTGCCAGGCGCCCGGCTCCGCGGTCTCCGCCGCCGTGTAGGCACGGGCCACCACCCGGGCCAGCCGCCGCTGCTCGCGCTCGTAGACCGCCCGGAAGAGGTCCTTCTTGCCGGAGAAGTGGTGGTAGAGCGCGCCCTTGGTCATGTGCGCCTGGCCGCACACCGCGTCCAGGGAGGCCGCGTGGTAACCGTGCGTGGCGAACTGCTCGCGGGCCGCCGCGAGCAGCGCCTCGATGGTGCTGTCCGAACGCTCGCGCTGTGTGACGTGGGTCCTGCCGCTTGCGGCTGCCACCGCTCACCTCCCGATCGTGCGCAATACGTCCAGCGTACAGTGGTTTCCATTCCGAGGGTACGTAAGCTGTGGTACGGGCGCGCGGCCGGGCCAGGTCTACGAGCTGCCGACCGCCGGGGCGCCCACCCGCCGGGCGAAGGCCAGCACCCGCTGCCAGGCGTCGGCGGACGCGTCGGCGTACTGCGACCGGGCGGCGTCGAAGAAGCTGTGCGGGGTGCCGGGATAGGTGACCACCTCGTGGTCGACCCCGGCGGCCGCCAGCGCCTCCTCGAACTCGGCCACGTGCCGCGCCGGGATGCCCGGGTCGTCGCCAGCCATCAGTGCCAGCACCGGGGACTTCAGCTCGGCGGCCCGCGCGGTGGGGCCGGGGGAGCCGTCCGGGCCGGCGGCCGGCCAGCAGTAGAAGCCCACCACCCCGGCCAGGTCCAGGTCCCGGGCGGCGCCCAGCACGGCGATCCGCCCGCCGATGCAGAAGCCCAGCGTCAGCACCCGCGACGCCGCGCCGCCCTGCGGGGAGCGGGCGTGGCCGACCGCCGCCGCCAGGTCGGTGTAGATGTTGCGCGGGGTCAAGGTGGCCATGTGGTCGGTGTACGGGAAGTCCTTGGCCCGCTTGCCGGTGCCCGCCGAGCGGCCGTAGTAGTCGTAGACGAGGGCGCCCAGGCCGTTCTCGGCGAACCGCAGCGCGAGTTCGGTGTAGAAGCCGTACAGGCCGCGCACGTCGGGCAGGATCACCACGGTGGTGTCGCTGCCGTCCTGGGGCGCGGCGGCGAAGGCGCCGAACACGTTGCCGTCGGCGGCCGTGAGCTCCAGGTACGCGGACCGGGTGGACGCGTCCTTGTCGGCGGGTACCGGCGGGACCGCGTCCTCGTCGAAGCACATGCGGGGTCGTTCCCTTCCTCTGTTCACTGGTGGTGCATGACGTGCTGGTGCTGCGCTGCTGGGCTGCCCGGCGGCCGCGGGCGGTTCAGTGGTCGTCGGCGGGCTCGACGTCCTCCACGCCGAAGGGGACGTGGAACGGGGGCGCGCTCTCTCCCTCGATGCGGTAACGATTCCACAGGTCGGGTTCGCCGATGCGCCCTTCGGCGAACCCCTCCTCCGTGCGGAGGATGACGGCCGCCCCGCGGTCGCCCACCAGCCGGGTCAGTGCCTCGTCGGCCGCCAGCCGGCCGTACCAGCGGTACCGCCCGTCCAGCGGCTGGAACTGCCCGAGCAGCCGGGCGCGGGTCGCGAAGCGCTCCTCGCCCACGATCACCACCGCGGGGCCGTCGTAGCCGTCGTCCTCCATGTCGCTCCTCGTCGCTCCTCGTGTGCCGGGGCGCACGGCCCGGCCGTTCAACCGGTGGGTATTGGGTGGCTGGTGCGTTGCAGGCGCGCGGACGCGCTCAGTGCGCCTTGTCCGGCAGCCAGCCCGCCTCGGCCCACACCTTCTCGGACTTGCCGCCGATCAGGCCGATCGACTGGTAGTACGGGGCGATCCGCTCGGCCCCGTAGGCGCCGTTGGCCTTCGCGATCGGGTTGCTGCGCCCGGCCGCCACGGCCTCCTTGGGGTCGATGCCGGCCCGCTCGTACATCAGCGGGTTGTAGCGGTCGTGCCGGATCGTCTTGACCACACTGGCCAGGAAGTTGCGCAGCATCTCCAGCTTGCGCTTGGAGAGGGTGGGCACGAACCGCTCCAACTCGGTGCGGGCGAAGCTGATGTGCCGCGCCTCCTCCACCACGTGGATACGGGCGACCGCGCGGACCACCGGCTGGACCGTCTCGTCGTTGGCCTGCTCGCGCTGGAAGCGGTCGAAGAACTCCTCGGTGAGCAGGATCATCGCCCACAGGGCCGGCACCGGCGCGAAAGTCTTCAGCAGCAGGCCGTTGCGGTGGGTCTTGGGGGAGACCGGGTAGAAGTCGATGCCGATCTTCTCCGCCAGCCGGGCGAACATGATCATGTGGCGGACCTCGTCGGCCACCTCGGTGATCGCGAACTGCACCTGGGGGCTGCTGATGTCGCGCTTGTAGGCGTACCGCGACACCAGGTGCATCAGGATGTGCTCGGTCCACACGCCCGCGGCCAGCGAGGAGCCCAGCTCCTCCCGGCTGAGCAGCAGCTTCTGCTCCTGGGTCAGCGACGCGTAGAGGTCGGTGCCGTAGATCGATATGCGCTTCTCGGGCAGGAACCACTTGCCGTCCTCCAGCGGCTGGTCCCAGTCGATGTCGACACGCGGGTCGTAGGAGTGCTTGGCGGACGCGATGAGCAGCTGCGCCGCCTTCTTCGTCTGCCGGGCGAGCGGGTCCGCGTCGCGGCGCCGCTCACCCGGTGTGGTGGCTGTCGTCATGGGGTGTGCTCCTGCTCCTTCGGGGTGGGCCGGGGTGCGGGTGAGACAAGGCTGTGGACGTCGAGCGTCAGGGTGTCCCGCACCGGGTTGCCGGCCAGCACCTCCACCACGTAGCGGCTGGCGATCACGCCGAACAGGTGGGAGGCGTAGACCAGTTGGGGGACGCTGTACTCGGCCTCGCCGCGGTGCGCGGTGATGTCGGCGATCAGGTCGGCGGGCACGATCTCGCGCGGGATGATCCGCAGCAGCAGGTTCCACAGCGTCTCGGTCGCCAGGTCCTGCTCGGTCACCTCGCCGGCCAGGGGCTCGGTCTCGACCCGGTAGTCGTAGTAGCGCACGTGCTGGGTGCCGGACATGTCGTAGCCGGAGACGACCGGCACGCGCAGCCGGGCCGCCTCGGCGTGCAGGGTGTACTTCGCCTGCCAGCCCTTGGCGGTGGTGACGTCCACGCCGTCCACCACCGCGTCCACGCCGTCCAGCAGCAGCGCGGCGTTGTCGGCCTGCACGCCGGCGGTGTCCACCACGACCTGGGCGTACGGGTTGATGGCGCGTACCCGGTCGGCGCCGACGTCGGCCTTGTTGCGGTCGAGGTCGGCCAGGGTGGCGCTCTGGCGGTTGAGGTTGTTCAGCTCGTAGGTGCCGGGCTCGGTGAGCACGAAGCCGCCCACGCCCAGCCGGGCCAGCGGCTCGATCGCGGCCCCGCCGGTGGAGCCGCAGCCGGCCACCAGGACCCGCGCGGTGCGCAGCCGGGCCTGCACCGCCTCGGGGATCAGCCCCCGGTTGCGCTCGGTGAACTCCCGGTAGAACGCGTCCGCGTCCCCGGGCACACCCTCGGGAACACCGTCGCGGACGCCGCCGGGAGCAGCTGTACTGCTGGTCATATCCGTACCCTTCTGATGGTGCCCTCGACCGTGGCGACCAGGTTCTTGAAGCCGGCCAGCGGGTCGGCGGCGGTCAGCGCCCGCTCCAGCCAGCCGATGAGCCGGTCCAGCTCCTCCCCGCCCGGGGCCCGCGCCACGAACGGCTTGACCACGTCGCGGGTCACATAGAGCGGGAAGTGGAGGTCGGTGTGCGGCAGCGAGGGCGCGGTGCCCTCGATGACGGTGATGTCCCTCAGGCTGCGGGTGAGCCGGCGGATCGCCAGCCCCTCCTCGCCGTCGCCGACCAGGTAGCGCGGGGCCGGGTCGAGCGCCCGCAGCGTCCGGTAGAAGGCGAGCATCATCTCCAGCGAGACCCGCAGCCGCGTCGCCGCCGAGGCGTCCTGCTCCGAGCCGCGCTGCACCAGCCGCTTGACCTCCCAGACCTCGTCGCTGTGCACCGAGTCCGGCACGGGCACGTGGTCGAAGAAGTTCACCCCGTGCGCCACCTCGGCCGGGAAGGGCCGGCGGGCGGGGTGGGTCAGCGGCAGCGGCTGCTCGTCGGTGGTGCCGACGTAGGAGACGTAGCGCAGGATCGCGCCGGTCTCCTCGCGCAGCGCCATGACGTGCACCTCCTCGCCGTGGTCGTCGTGCGGTTCGGCGAACAGGGCGCTGCCGTACGCGATCTCGTCGCTGGCGAAGCGCAGCCGCAGGTACTGGGCGAGCCGGAAGCCGTAGATCATCAGCCGGTAGCGGTCGGGCAGCCCCGACTGCGGGACGGCCAGCACGGTCAGGCCGTCCGGGCGGCGCGCCACGTAGAGCGGGTCGCACCGGTCCACCAGGCCGCGCAGGCTGATCCGGTCGTGCATCGCCGTCAGGTCGGCGACGTAGCGGCTGCGGCGCCCGGCGAGCCGGGCGTCCTCGGCGGCGGCCACGTCCGTGACGGCGTCCGCGGCGGTGGGCGGCACCGGGACCGCCGCCGCGGCGACGGCGGTCCCGGCCGGGCCTGCGGTCACACCCGCCGTCCGTACAGGGAGCCGGTGATCGCCAGGGCCAGCACCTCCGGGGTGCCCTCGTAGATCCGGGCGCCGAAGGACTCGCGGACCAGCTTCTCCACGTGGTTCTCCCGGCAGTAGCCGCGGGCGCCCAGGATCGACATGGCCTCCTCGGCCACCTCGATCGCCGCCCGGTCGGCGAACAGCTTGGCCACCGCCGGGCCGTAGACCGGCGCCGGCAGCATGTTGTCGGCCTGGTAGGCCGCCTGCAGGTACAGCAGCCGGGACGCCTCCACCTTCGCCGACATCTCGGCCAGCTTGCGGGCGGTGAACTGGTGCTCCCACAGGGGCTTGCCGGCCTGCACGCGCTCGCCGGCGAACTCCCGGGCGTACTCCAGGGCGCCGCGGGCCACACCGGTGGAGATCGCGGCCACGATCGAGCGGGCCTGGTTGGACTGCACCGACAGGTAGTTCCAGCCGTTGCCCTCGCCGAGGACGACGTTCTCGGCGGGCACCACCACGTCCTCGAAGGTCAGCGTGGTGCCCAGGCAGGCCCGGTAGCCCATCTTGTCGGCGACCGCGCCGCGGGTGACGCCCTCGCTGTCCAGCGGCACGACGAAGACGGTCAGGCCGGTGGCGCCGGGGTTGCCCTCGATGTTGGCGAACACCGTGGCCCACTGGGCCACCTTGCCGTTGGTGATGAAGCGCTTGATGCCGTTGAGCACGTAGCCGTCGCCGTCCCTGCGGGCGGTCATCACATCGGCGGCCAGCTCGGCGTTCTCGGGTATGAGCAGGTCGCAGCCGGAGACCTCCTCGGTGATGCCGTTGCAGGCGAGCACCGGCTCGTCGCCGAGGAAGGGCGGCAGGAAGCGGGCCTGCAGCTGCTGGTCGCCGGAGAACAGCACGGAGGTCTGGCCCAGCATGGAGGCGCCGAAGATCAGCGCGGTGCTGGCGCACACCGAGGCCAGCTCCTCCATGGCGACGGCCACACCGAGCACGCCCATGCCGCGGCCGCCGAAGTCCTTGGGGATGGTCAGGCGCAGCAATCCCAGCTCGTGGCCGAGGCGCACCATCTCCCAGTCGAACTCGTCGTGCGGCGCCAGGTCGTTCTCCAGCACCCGCGGCTTGACCACGGTCTGGGCGAACTCGCGGACCTCGTCGCGCAGTTCCTCCACGTCCGGCGGGAGGTCGAAGATCGAGGGCATGGCGGCGGCCTTGAGCGCCCGCAGGTCGGACAGGGTCGGCGCGTTGGGGACGGGGCCGGTGGGCACCGCGGAGGTGCCGAGGGAACCGGCGGTGGTCACAGGGCTATCGGTCACAGCTGGACTCTCTTCGCGTCGGGCGTCAGGGATGCGGTGGCGGACCGGGTAGGGCGGTGCCGGTGTGTCCGCGTGCGGCGGTGGTACGGCGGCGTACTGCGGCGGCAGGGCGGCGATACGTGCTGCGGCCGCGCGGCCTGAAGGGCCTCAGGCGGAGGCTGCGGTCAGCCGCCGGTGGTACTCGCGGCCGAGCACCGGCAGCAGGGCGCCCAGCTGCCGCACCGCGGTGACCTTGCCCTTGACGGCCAGGCCGTGCTCGACGATGGCGCGCGGCAGCGGCAGCTGCCCGAGCAGCACCGCGTGCAGGGCGTCGGTCTCGCCCTCCAGCCGGACGGTGGCGGCCTGCGCGCCCTCGGCCACCTCGTCCTTGTCGATGCGCAGTGCGACCTGCGGGCCGGTCAGCGCGAGCTGGAGCGAGAAGTCGCTCTCCTTGAGGGCGGCGGCGAAGGCCGCGTCGTTCAGGGCCGCCCGGGCGGCGTCGGCGAGGACCGCCTGGGCCTCGGCTGCGGTGGCGTGGACAGTCACGGGGGATGGCCTTTCCGGTGAGGAGTTCGCGGGACGGGTGCTCGGTGACGAGTGGGGATGCGAGGGGACGGGACGCGAGCGGTGGAGACCTGGGCGGGTGGGCCGGTACGGGGCCCTGCGGGCCCGGACCGCGTTCAGCGGCCGGCGAGTTGGCCGACCGGCGCCGCGTCGGCGGCGGCCAGGATCAGGTCGGCCGCGCGCTCGGCGATCATCACGGTGGGGGCGTGGGTGTGTCCGCGGGGGATCGAGGGCATCACCGAGGCATCGACGACTCTCAGTGCCTCGATCCCCCGCAGGCGCAGGTCCGCGTCGACGACGGCGTCCTCGTCCGCGCCCATCCGGCAGGTGCCGACGGGGTGGTAGAGGGTCTCGGCGTACGCGCGGACGAGGGCGGCGACCGACGACTCGGAGCGGTCGAAGGCGCCGGGGGTGAGCGGGCTGCCGAGCCGGTCGGCCAGGGCCGGCCGGCTGAGCACGTGCTGGGCCAGCCGGACACCCGCGGTCAGGGTCCGCAGGTCCTCGCCGGCCGGGTCGGACAGGTAGCGCGGGTCGATCAGCGGCGGCCCGGCCGGGTCGGCGGGGTTCAGCCGGATGCTGCCGTGGCTGCGCGGCCGCAGCAGCACCACACCGAGCGTGACGCCGTGCTGCGGGCGCGCCTGCCGCTGGTCGAGGAAGGGCAGCACCATCCACACCAGTTCCAGGTCGGGCGCCGCCAGCCGCTCGGAGCTGCGGACGAAGGCGAGCGCCTCGGCGATGTTGGAGGTCAGCCGGCCGCGGCGGCCCCGCAAGTAGGTGCCGATCTCGGCGGCCTGGTCGGCGACGCCCGGCGACACCTCGCCGTAGGCCTCGAAGGCGAGCGGCACATAGAGATGGTCGGTGAGGTTGCGGCCGACCTCGGGGCGGTCGGCGTGCACGGCGATGCCGAGCGCGGCCAGCTCGTCGGCCGGCCCGACGCCCGAGGTCAGCAGCAGGTGCGGGGTCCCGACGGCGCCGGCCGCCAGGATCACCTCGGCCTCGGCCCGCACCTGCGCGGGTCCTTCGGCGGTGCGGTAGGCCACGCCCACCGCGCGGCCGTCCTCGATCAGCACCCGCTCGACCTGGGCACCGGTGACGACGGTGAGGTTGGCGCGGTCCTGGGCGGGCCGCAGGTAGGCGTCGGCGGCGCTCCACCGGCGGCCGCCGCGCTGGGTGGTGTGCACCGGCCCCGCCCCCTCCGGGGCGAGCGAGGTGACACCGGTCAGGTCGGGGATGCGCGCCTGCCGGCACGCGGCCAGGAACTCCCGCGTGGCCTCGGACGGGTCGCGCAGGTCCTCGATCCGGATCGGGCCGCCGGAGCCGTACCCGGCCTCGTCGCCGTCCGGTTCGGGGCCGGCCGAGCGGTCCTCGGCCCGCTCGAAGTACGGCCTGACCTCATCGGCCGACCAGCCGGGCAGGCCGAGGGCGGCCCAGCCGTCGTAGTCGGCGCGGTGGCCGCGGGTCCAGATCTGGGCGTTCAGCGAGGAGGAGCCGCCCAGGGTGCGGCCGCGTGGCCAGTTCACCCGTCGCCCGTCCAGCTGGGCCTGCGGCTCGGTGGCGAAGGCCCAGTCGACGTCGGTGCCGAAGAGGGTGGGGAAGGCGGCCGGGATGCTGATCGCGGCCCGGCCGTCGCTGCCGCCGGCCTCGATCAGCACCACGTCGCCGTCACCGCCGGCGCTCAGCCGGGCGGCCAGCACGCAGCCGGCCGACCCGGCGCCGACGACGACGTAGCGCGCGGTCCTGATGTCCGTGGTGGCGGTCCCGCCCGCCTGCGCGGTGCCGCTCACCGCACCTGGCCCTGCGCGCCGTACCGGCTGAGCCGCTGGGAGAGCGTGCGGACGATCTCCGCGGCGAGCGCGGCCTGGCCCTCCATCGCGAAGTGGATGCCGTCCTCGCTCATCAACTCCGGCCGCTTGCGCACCGGGTGGTCCCACATCTCGACGACCATCGCGTCGTGCCGGGCGGCCACCGCCCGGATCCGGCTGTTGAGTTCGGCCACCCGCAGGCCGAACTCGGCGAGTTCGGGCACGGTGTCGAAGACGTTCGCCACGGTGAAGGCGAACACGTCGGCTCCCCGGCCGCGCAGCGCCGTGTACACGGCGTCCAGGTTCTCCTCCACCGCGTCGAAGTCGGGTTCGGGGTCGAAGATGTCGTTGCCGCCGGCGGCGACGTTGACCAGGTCGGGCTCGAACGCCATTACCTGCTCCAGCTGTTCCGCGCGCACCTCGGCGGTGCGCTTGCCGATGACACCGGTGTTCAGATAGGCGAAGTCGGGCCGCCCCTCGCCCAGTGCCGCGGCCACGCGCTTCGGCCAGGAGACGGTGGCGTAGCCGCGGCTGGGACCGCCGACCCCGGCCGCGAAGCTGTCGCCCATGGCGACGAACCGCTGCCAGGGGGCGCCTCGCAGCAGGCGGGCCGACTCCTCCTGCGACAGGCAGAGCGGGTCGGCGGCCTCGCGGCTGAGATCCTCGGTCATGGTGACGGTGCTCCTTCGTTGCCGTTCTTCCGGTTCGGTGGGGCCGGTCAGGCCGCGTCGGTCGGCGCCGCGGCCTGCGCCTCGACGAAGTCCTCGATGTCCTTGACTGTGGTGATGTCGGGGGTGCCGCCGGCGGCGGCCGGGTCGAGCGCGAACTCCTGCTCGATGCGCAGCGAGAGCTCTATGACGGCCAGGGAGTCGTAGCCGAGCTCCTCGACCAGGCGGTCCCCGGAGGCCGCCTCGCGCGCGCCCAGCGGGCTCATCTCGCCGACGATCGTGCGGACCTTGCTGCGTACGGTGCTGCTGTCCATGAGCGCTGCTCGCTTTCCGTTGTGTCGATGAAGGGCGCGGGACCCGCGGTCCCTGCGGCCGGGCGGTGCCGGTGGCCGGCTGCTCGCGGTTCGGGTGGTTCAGGCGGCGCGGGCGGCCGCGGCGCGGATCGGGTGCGGGGCGTTCCACCGCTCCTCGTAGGCGTCGACGGCCTGCTCGACCGCCTGGTCCCAGGCGAGCCCGGCCTTCTCCGTCAGGTGCGGCAGGCCCACCAGGCGCAGCTGCTTGAGCAGCCGCTCGCGGGCGATGTCGATCGCGCCCTGCAACTGGGCGGCCCGGCTGAAGAGGGCGGCCTGGATCGCGGGCACCGGGTTGTACCGGGACGGGCCGATCAGCACCCAGGCGGCCGAGCCGAGCGACTCGAAGTGCGCGTCCTCGACGACCTGCGCGAAGCCGCCGTTGACCACGCCGTCCTGGGCGGCCCGCAGGCCGAAGGAGACGTGCCGCGACTCGTCGCGGGTGACGTTGGTCAGGCCCTCCTCCAGGGCCGGCAGCTTCAGCCGCTTGGCCAGGAAGCGGGTGGTGCGCAGCGCGGTGGCGGCGAGCACGCCCTCGGTGATCAGGTGGTAGTAGATCAGCGCCCGGTACCAGGAGTCGCGGTCGGCGTGGTCGGAGCGCACCGCGTCGGTGACGCGCTGGAGTTCGGGCGCGAAGACCTCGGCGTAGTCCGCCGAGCCCTCCAGCTCCTTGCCGTCGGCGCCGTCCAGCGCGACCCCGCAGCCCTCCTCCAGGTAGGTCTGGAAGAAGCGTACGTGGCGGGCCTCGTCGGCCAGCTGGGTGCACAGGAAGATGCGGTCGTCCTCGGTGGGCGGGGCGTCGATCAGCGCGCCCAGCGTGTGGGTCACCGCGACCTCGCCGACCTCCAGCTCGGCGAGCGAGCCGAGCATCTGGCTGCGGGAGAAGGACGACAGCGCGTTCCACACGGTGGCGTCGCGGGCCGGGTCGACCTGGGCCACGGCCCACTGCTGTCGCTCCCAGCGCCGGTAGAGGTCGGCGGAGTTGGCCAGCCGGCCGTGCTGTTCTGCGGTGGTCTCCGGGGCGGTCTCGGTGACGTCGAGAACGAGCCCCGCGGAAGTGGCGGTCATGACGCAGCCCTGTCCATTCGTTCCGTCGAAGGTGCGGAGGATGCGGTGCCGGCGACGGCCGGACCGTGGGTGTCGTGCAGGACCCTGCCGGGCAGGGCGTTCTCGCCGGCCAGCCGGAAGAGCAGCCGGCGGCGCGGCTTGCCGCTGGAGGTGCGCGGGATGGTGCCGCGCCGGGCGGCCACCACGGTGATCGCGACCGTGGCGTCCAGCGAGGTGCGCAGCATGGTGAGCGCGGCCGGCAGCCACTCCTCGCCGGCGGCCTCGACCACGGCGACCGCCCGGCCGCGCCCGTCGCTGCTGCCCAGCGCGACCGCGCAGCGGCCGGCGGGCACGCCGGGCACGGCGGCCAGCGCCGCCTCCAGGTCCTCGGCGTGGACCTTGCGGCCGCGGACCTTGAGGCTGTCGCCGATCCGGCCGATCACATACAGCTCGCCGTCGAGCAGGAAGCCGGCGTCGCCGGTGTGCAGGCCCGCCGCGGTGAAGGGCGCGGAGGCGTCCGGGTCGGGCGACTGGTAGCCCAGCGCCACGGAGGAGCCGGTCACCCGGATCTCGCCGAAGGCCCCCTCGGGCACCGGCTTGCCGTCGTCGTCCACGATCTCCACGGCGGTCTCGGGGACCGGGCGGCCGCAGGAGCTGAGCCAGCCCGCCGGGTCCTCGGGGCGGTCGAAGCCCAGGGTGCCGGTGCCGTCCACCGCCACCGGCTCGCCGGTGGCTGGCGCGCCGGCCAGCCGGACGATCCGGGCGCCGGTGCCCGGGCGGACCCCGGTGACGGCGAGGGTGGTCTCGGCCATGCCGTAGCAGGGGGTGAAGGCGCTGGTGCGGAAGCCGTAGGGGTTCAGCCGGGTGGCGAAGTCGGCGGCGACCCGGGCGTCCACCCGCTCGGCGCCGCTCATCGCGACCCGCCAGGCGGAGAAGTCGCTGCCCGCCAGCTCCTCCTCCTTGACCCGCGAAGTGGCGTAGCCGTAGCCGAAGTTGGGGGCGGTGGTGATGCTGACGCCGTGCTTGCCGTGCGCCTCCAGCCAGCGGGCGGGGGAGCGGATGAAGTCCATCGGCGTCATCAGCCACAGGTCGATCTGGGCGACGACGGAGCCGAGGAAGGTGCCGATCAGGCCCATGTCGTGGTAGAGCGGCAGCCAGGACGAGCAGGAGTCCTCGGGGGTGACGCCGAGCCAGCCGTGGATGGCGGCGACGTTGGCCGCGAGGTTGTCCGCGGTCACCCGCACGCCCTTGGGGGTGCCGCTGGAGCCCGAGGTGAACTGCAGCAGGGCCAGCTCCGCGGTGCGCGGCCCGGCCGCCGGCTCGTCCGGCAGCGTCTCGGGGAGCACCAGCGGCGCCGGCAGGCCCGCCTTGGCGCAGGAGGCGGCCGACAGCGGCTCCATCGCCGCGTCGGTGAGGACGGCCGCGGGCTCGGCCGCGCGCAGCACGGCGGCGGAGTGGTCGCCGTAGGCCTCGTGGTTGGCGAAGGTGACCGGCGAGGCGATGGGCGAGGGGGTCAGCCCGGCGTACATGGTCCCCAGGAAGGCGGGGACGAAGGTCTCCGGGGTCTCGATCTGCAGGCTGACCACGCCCCGGGTGACGCCCTCGGCGGTGAGCAGCGCCGCGATCTGCCGGGCCTGCCGGGCGATCTCCGGGTAGCCGCGCAGCTGCCAGCCGTCCGCTCGGTAGTAGTGGATCCCGCGCTCGGGGACGGGATCGTCCAGCCAGTCAAGGACGGTGTTCAACGGTTCCCTCTCGGTGGACGGGCACTCGCTTGGTGTTACGCGCCCGGAGGGGAGTCCCCTCGGGAGATTTCGTGCCGCCTTTCCGCGGGCGGTGGTGAGACCGGTGCCGCGGTCCCGTTGCGCCGCGCGGTTCGTCCTGCTGTCGGCTGGTTTCGGCAGCTGGCGGCGGTGGTCAGCGGTGGTCGGCTGCTGGCGGTGGCTGGCGGTGGCTGGCGGTGGCTGGCGGTGGCTGGCGGTGGCTGGCGGTGGCTGGCGGCGATTGCCGACGGCTTCCGGCTTCCGACTTCCGGCGGCGTCCGGCTGCTGGCGGCGTGCGGAAGGCCGGGGGCGGACCGGGGGAGTTCCGCCCCCGGCCTTCGCGTGGCGCGGCGTCCGACCGCGCGGCCCGGGGCCGGCCGGGGATACCGGCGCCGGGAGTTGGGGGCCGGCCTGATGTCCTTACGGCCGGTTCCCGCCCGGCCGGGGACCCTGGGGCCTTGCCGGCCGGGCGGGTTCTGCTCTTGCGTTCTGCTGCGCTCTCGTGCGGGGTGCTGCCTGCCCGTGCGGGTCAGCCGCGGTCGGCCACCGCGGCGCCCTCGGCGGGCGCGGCGGCACCCCCGCTCGCGGCCGCGGCCGCGGCCTGCGCCTGGGCGGCCATGTACGCCTGCACCTGCCGCTGGGTCTCGGCGATGATGGCCATCGACTTCTTGGTGAAGAGCATCGAGGCGGGGATCGTCGAGGCCGCGAGGAAGACGCCGGCCAGCAGGAAGGCGTCCAGGTACGCCTGCGGCTGCAGCGGGTTGTGCGCGGCGATCACCGCGGCCATCACGGCGATGCCGATGGAGCCGCCGAACTGCCGTGCGGTGGTGTTCAGTCCGGTGCCCGCGGCGAACTTCAGCGGGTGCACCGAGATCGCCGCCGCCGTGGTGACGCTGGTCAGCGAGGCGCCGATGACGGCACCGCCGAAGGCGCCGTAGGGCAGCCAGATCGCGAGGAACTTCGGCTCGGCGCCCAGGGCGAAGTAGGCCCACAGGCTCAGCCCGAGGAAGATCAGCCCGCTGCCGATGACCACCGGGCGCTGCTTCTCCGGCTTGATCCTGCTGCCCACGATGATGGCGGTGACCGCGGACAGCACCGCGCCCGGGGTGACGGCCAGACCCGCCTTGAGCACCGAGTAGTGCCAGACGGTGGTCAGGTAGAGCGGCCCGGACAGGAACCAGACGAACAGGCCGGCGCCGATGAAGAAGACGGTGAGGTTGGCGGCCGCGAACATCCTGCTCTCCCACAGCGAGGTGTCCACCGCCGGGGCCTCCCGGCCGCGCGAGCGCAGCAGGGTGAAGGCGGTGAGCAGCACGCCGGCGCCGATCCAGCCCCACGTCTCGGCCGAACCCCAGCCCCAGTCCTCGCCCTTGGTGAGGCCGACGACGACGCCGGCGATGCCGAGGGTGACCGTGGCGGTGCCCAGGATGTCGGGTGACTTGCCGCCGGCCGCGGGGCGCTCCGGCAGCAGCTTCGCGCCGGCGAGCATCACGGCCAGGCCGATCGGCACGTTGATGATGAACACCGCGCGCCAGTCCCAGGCGCTGACCAGCAGGCCGCCGAGCGAGGGGCCGGCCGCCGCGGCGACCGATCCCGAGGCGCCCCACAGGCCGATGGCCTCGGCGCGTTTCTCGGCCGGTGTCTCGGCGAGTACGAGGCCGAGAGCGGCGGGGATCATGCCGGCGGCGCCGATGCCCTGCACCGCGCGCACGGCGATGAGGAAGTCCACGTTCGGCGCGGCGGCGCAGGCGATCGAGGCGAGGGTGAACAGGCCCAGCGAGCCGAGGAAGAAGCGGCGCCGGCCGAAGACGTCGGCGTACCGGCCGGCGGGGGTGAGCAGTGCGGCGAAGAGCACCCCGTAGCTCGTGACCACCCAGGTGAGGTTCGTCAGCGACTCGTGCGGAAAGTCCGACCGCAGATTCGGGAACGCCACGTTCACCACGGTGGTGTCGAGGAAGGCCATGAACGTGGCCGCCGCGGTGAGCAGCAGCGTCGTCCCCGCCTTCGAGCTCTCGGCCGCCGATGGGGCCGTTGCTGAGGTCACAGTCGCTTCCTTCCCAGTTACATTCCTTGGGTATGTAAGTACATACCCTCGGTATGTCGGTGTCAAGGCGAACCCGCGGCGCCGCGGGTGGGGGGACTCCGGCGCGCCCGTGGGGGTCTGTGCGGCAGCCCTACGAGGGGGTCTCGACGGGAGTTCTGCCGCAGTTCGGCGGGAGCCGGGCCGGGTGGCCGCGCGGGGGCGGGGGCCCGGGCGCGTAACACCTGCGGAAGCAGCGCTGACGACGGGAGCCCACAGTGCACAGCACCGAGAGCGAGCGCACGTTCCGGCCCGCGGCCGAGAAGGGACACGCGGCCGTCCTGGGCGTCGGGACCTACCGGCCCCGGCGGATCGTCACCAACGAGGAGATCTGCCGCACCCTGGACTCGTCCCCCGAGTGGATCCTGCGGCGCAGCGGCATCAACACCCGCTGCGTCGCCCAGAGCGACGAGACGCTGGTGGAGATGGGCGCCATCGCCGCCGGCAAGGCGCTGGCCGAGGCGGGCCTCGCGCCCACCGACATCGACCAGGTGCTGGTCGCCACCATGTCCGACATCGACGAGGGGCGGGACCTGGCCGCCGCCGTCGCCGCCCGGCTGGGCGTGCCCGGCGGCAGCGCGCAGGTCAGCGCCGCCTGCTCCGGCTTCACCGTCGCGCTCGCGCTGGCGGCAAGCCTGATCACCTCGGGCGCCGCCCGCAACTGCCTGGTGGTGGGCACCGAGCGGATGACGGACATCATCGACCCCACCGACCGCGGCACCGCGTTCCTGTTCTCCGACGGCGCCGGCGCGGCCGTCGTCGGCGCGGTGGCGGAGCCCGGCATCGGGCCCGTGGTGTGGGGCACCGACCCCGAACTCGCCGACACCATCACCGTGCGCCCGGAACCCGAGCACGACGGCCGCGCCATCCTGCGCATGCGCGGCTCCGCGGTCTTCCGCTGGGCGGTGACCCACCTGCCCGACGTGGCGACGGCCGCCCTCGAACGGTCCGGGCTCGGCCCCGGCGACGTGCAGGCGTTCGTCCCGCACCAGGCCAACCTGCGCATCATCGAGTCCGTCACCGACAGCATCGGCTTCCCCGGCCACGTCGCCGTCGCCCGCGACGTCGTGGACCAGGGCAACGCCTCGGCGGCCTCCATCCCCCTCGCGCTGGACCGGATGCGCACCTCGGGCACCCTGCGCACCGGCGACCTCGCCCTGCTCATCGGCTTCGGCGCGGGCCTCTCCTATGCCGCCACGGTGATCCGGGTGCCTTGACGCCCGTCCGGCAGAACCCGCCCCGGCATGCTCCCGGCCTCCGGCGGGGTGGCCCCCTCACCCCCCTGGGCCGGCGGCCGGAGACGTACCCCACCCTCCGCCGTGCGACGCGGCGGCGTGCTCGCCGCATCGCACAGCGGAGAGCGCCGGCCCCGCCGTGCCGGGCGGACGCCCCTACGTGCCGGGCACCCTCCGGTCCGTGTCCGGCACGGTCCTTGCCCGGCGGGGGCGGGACGTGCGTGCGGTGCCGGGCGCCTCGGGCCCGCCGGCGAGGAGCCACCAGCGCCGCGCGGTTCCGGGGCGCCCAGGCCCGGACCTCGTCGGTGCCGCCGTATGGGTCGCGGCACGCCCCGGCCGCGCTCGCCGTCACACCAGGGCGCGCAGGGAGTCCGCCTCCGGTACGCCGAGGCGCTCGGCTATGCGCAGGCCGCGCGTGGCGGGGCGCCGGGCGCGGCCCCGGCCGGGGCCGGCGCCCACCGCCCGGCTCCAGGCCAGCAGTGCCCGCACCTCGCCGAGCGGCTGCTGCCCCGCCTGGTAGATCGCGGCCGCCCGCCGGTAACCGGCGACGGCCTCGGTGCCGCGCCCGGCCGCCAGGGCACAGTCGGCCTGCGACATCAGGGCCAGCGCCACCACCGGGTGCAGCGCGGTGCCGCGCGCCACCGCCAGCGCCTGCCGGCACTCGGCCGCCGCGTCCTCGTACCGGCCCAGGCGGACCCGGACGGCGGCGCTCTCGGCCAGCGCGCGGGCCACGCCCTGCCGGTAGCCGAACTTCTCGGCGATCTGCCGGGCCTGGCCGAAGCTGCGCAGCGCCTCCTCGGGGCTGTCGGCCGCGGCCTCCACACTGCCCAGGTGGACCAGGCAGTCGGTCTCGATCCGCGGGTCCGACAGGTGCGGGATCGCCACCCGCGCCAGCCGCGCGGCCGCCGCCGCCCTCGCCTGCGCGCCCAGGTCGCTGTGGATGCCGGCCCGGCAGGTCAGCGCGATCGCCAGCCCCTCGTGGAAGGACATCGCCTCGCTCGTGCGCACCGCCAAAGTGCACCAGCGCTCGGCCTCCTCGTAGTGGCCCATGTGGCGCAGCGTCAGGGCGAGGTAGCCCGGCAGCCGCACCCGGCCGAACTGCGAGTCGGCCCGCTCCACCAGCGTCAGCGCCCGCCGGAAGTGGCGCAGCGCCTCGGCCATCGCCCCCGCGTCGTAGACGTTGCGGGCGATGCGGGCCAGCGCGTTCGCCTGCCCCGCCCAGTCGCCCATGTCCTCGTGGATGCGCAGCGCCCGGGTCAAGTAGCGGTCGGCCAGGCCCAGTTCGCCGACCGACCAGTACGCGCGGCCCAGCGTGGTCATCGCCAGTGCCTCCCCGGCCCGCCATCGCGCCCCGCGTGCCACCCGCACCGCGGCGCGCGCGTGGCTCATCTCGCCCTCGCCGTGGCCGACCCGGTAGTGCACGTCCGCCATGTTCAGCAGCATCCCGGTGTGCGCGCGGCCGTCGCCGGACAGCGCGGTCTGCCCCAGTGCGGCGGTGACCGCGGCCCCCCAGTCCTCGCCGCCCGGGTGCAGCCGGATGAAGCCCAGCATCGCGTCGGCCAGCTGCCAACTGGGCCGCCCCAGGCCCATCTCGGCCGCGTGCTTGACCGCCGCGCACAGATTGGCCTTCTCCCGGTCCAGCCACTCGATGCCCATCCCCTGCAGCGCCGCCGGCTCCTGGACCGCGCCGAAGGGCGGCCAGCCCTGCACCGCGCCCCGGTGGAAGCCGGCCACCTGGATGTTCTGGCTGCTGCTGGCCGCCTCCACGCACCGCCGGTACCACTCCAGCAGCCGCACCAGGACCTTCTCGCGCACCGGCCGCGGATCGGCGGCGGCGATCTCGGCCGCGTACTGCCGGACCATGTCGTGCAGCCGGTAGCGGTGCGAGGCGTACTCGGTGAGCAGGTTCGCCTGCACCAGCGCGCCCAGGCGCCGGTCGGCCTCCGGCAGCGAGCAGTCCGCGAGCGCGGCGGCCGCCTCGACCTCGAAGTCCGACCCGGGGATCAGCCCGATCCAGCGGAACATCTGCCGCTGCGCGGGGGCCAGCCGCCGGTAGGACAGGTCGAGGGCCACCCGCATCGCGCCCCGCGCGAGGTCGCTCTCGGCCGCCGCGGTGACCTGCGCCAGCAGCGAGGCCAGCGACTGCTCCGGGCGGCTCGCGGCATAGGCGGCGTTCAGCTGCAGGGTCAGCGGCAGCCGGCCCGAGACCCGCACCAGGCCGTCGGCCGCCGCCGGGTCGGCGTCCACCCGCTCGGTGCCCACCAGCCGCCGGAACAGCGCGAGCGAGGCCGGCATGTCCAGCACGTCCAGCGCGCACTCCTCGGCGAAGTAGCGGACCGTCAGCTCCGGCATGCGGCCGCGCGCGGTGACCACCACCGCGCTGCTGTGCGCGCCGGTGGGCAGCAGGTCGCGCACCTGCTCCGGGCCCGCCGCGTCGTCCAGCACGATGAGGACCCGGTGCCGGGCGAGCAGGGTGCGGTAGAGGGCGGCCCGCTCGTCCTGGCCGTACGGGATGTCGGCGGCGGGCACGCCCAGCGCGAGGAGCACCCGGGCGAGCGTCTCGGCCGGCGAGAGCGGCTCCAGGTTGCGGTGGTGGCCGCGCATGGCGACGAAGAACCGCCCGTCGGGGAAGGCGTCGCGGGCCTGCTGCGCCCACTGCAGCGCCAGCGTCGTCTTCCCCGATCCGGGCAGCCCGCTGACCACGAACAGGTTCCGGCCCGGGCCCACCGCGGCGGCCTGCGCCGGGCGGGCGGTGGCCAGCACGTCCATCGCCCGCAGCTCCTCCTCGCGGCCGAGGAAGACCTCCGGGGCCGGCGGCATCGACAGATCGGCGCCGATCGGGGCCCGGTCGTGGGGGTCCGGCCGCCGGCGCAGCAGCGACGCGCTCGCCGCCTGCAGCTCCGGGCCCGGCCGCGTCGCCAGGTCCCGGGCCAGCCGCTCCACGAAGGCGGCGTACTGGCGCAGCGCCTCGGCCTGGTTGCCGCTGCCGCTGTGCGCCTTGACCAGCCGCAGCATCAGGTCCTCGGCATAGGGGTGCTCGGCGATCAGCCACTGCAGCTCCGGCAGGATCTCGCGGGCCCGGCCCAGCCGCAGCTGCGTGTCGTAGAAGGAGTTGAGCACCTGGCGGCGCTGCTCCTCCAGGCCCGCCCGCAGCGACTCGACCCCGGTGCCCCACAGTCCGGTCAGCGGGGTGCCCGACCACTCGTCGAGCGCCTGGCGCAGCAGCCGGGCCCGCTCCTCGACCGGCGAGTCGTGCCGGCCGCCGCGGGCCGCCAGGTCGCGGAAGCGGTACAGGTCGACCGCGGAGCGGTCGGCGTGCAGCACGTAGCCGCCGTCGCGGGCGGCCAGCTCCACCGCGCTCCCGCGCGGCGCCGCGGCGGCCAGCGCCTTGCGCAGCCTGGTGGCGTAGCCGGCCATCACGTTGCGGGCCATGCGCGGCGGGCGGCCGTCCCACAGCAGCTCGGCCAGCCGGTCGAAGGGCACCGGTACGCCCACGTCCGCCATGAGCAGGGCCAGCAGACCGCGCTGGCGGGGGTGGCCGATCTCCAGATCGCGTCCGCCCGCGAGCGCACGCACCGGGCCGAGAAGTCGTAAGTCGATCAACTGACGCTCCACTCAGCAGAGATGATGTACCCCTCAAAACACCTCGGTGCCGTTGTCCGCGTGACCCGATGTTACGGGCCGGTGGCGGAAGTGACCATGCCCACCGGATGCGGCGGCAATGCCCCGGTCACTCGGCGGTGACCGCCGCCGGTCTGCCTTTCGTCGGTATTTCGCGAGATTTACCGAGGAGTAAGCGCTTTCGCCGGCTCCGGCCCCGCGGCCTGTGCTGTTACCCCGAATTCACGTTTCGCGGCGGCCGTGGGCATTCCCATCTTTCACTCCTGCCCCGTGCGTGCGCATTCGTATGCGCGAAAGGGCACGGCGTTTACCCGTCGGCACCGCCGTGACCGTGCGGTGGGCGCTGCCGTGAAAATCAGGATTTCGCGCGGTGCCTTCCGGCGTGGCGCGCAGCCGATACGCGGTGCCCGCTGCGAGAATCACTGCGCGTGTGTTCGCCTCACTCCGCGTGAGAGACGGTGCGGCCGCCCCCGCGCGGGGGCGCCCCGGCCGGCGCGGTTCGGGTCAGCCGAGCGGCGAACCGGGTTCGGGTGGTGCGTGTGGGGCGCCCCGCCCGAGCCACGCTTTCCCCTGGTGCCCGCCCCGGCCGGGAAATCCGTTCGCCCCGGCCCGCCGCCGCGCGCGACCATGAGCGCTCGCCCGCAGCACCCGGAGAGTCGCCCATGAGCGCAAGTGCACCCCCAACTCCCCACGTCCTGCTGTCCGGTGTGGTCGGCTCGACCGCCTACGGGCTCGCGCACGCCGGTTCCGACATCGACCGGCTCGGCGTGTTCGCCGCGCCCACCGAGGAGTTGGTCGGCCTGCACCGGCCCCGGGAGAGCCACGTCACCACCCGGCCCGACCGCACCCTGCACGAGGCCGCCAAGTGGGCCCGGCTCGCCCTGTCCGGCAACCCCACCGTGCTCGAACTCGCCTGGCTGCCCGACGAGCTGTACGAGGTCCGCACCCCGCTCGGTGACGAACTCATCGCCATCCGCGAGGCGTTCCTGTCCGCGCACCGGGTGCGCGCGGCCTATCTCGGCTACGCCACCCAGCAGTTCAGGCGGCTGTACGAGCGGGGCGACGGCGCCCTCTCCGCCGAGGTCCGCGAGCGCACCGCCAAGCACGCCCGGCACCTGAAGCGGCTGTGCCACCAGGGGTACACCCTCTACGCGACCGGCGAACTGCCGGTCCGGCTGGAGGACCCCGAGGAGTACCGCGCCTTCGGCCGGGAGGTCGCCCGCGACGGCATGGCCGCGCTGCCGCTGCTCCGGCACTACGAGCACGCCTTCGACACCACCGTGAGCGTCCTGCCCGACGCGCCCGACGAGCGCCCGGTCGAGGCCTGGCTGCGCCGTGTCCGCCGCGCCTTCTACGACCGCGAGCAGCAGGCGGCCGCCTCGTAGCCGCCGGACCCGGCTCCGGACGGGAGCCGGGTCCGGCGAGCGGAGTCCTCAGGCCGGACGTTTTCAGGCCGGACGTCTCAGGCTGCTGCCCGCGGGGCCGGGAGGACTCGGCCTCGCGGGCAATGCGCGTGCCAGGCCCCGCCGCCCAGGCGGGCTTTGTCGGACAGGTCCTACGAGCGCCGTGGGTGGGAGCCGGCCAGCGGCTCGCGCAGGTCCAGGTCGGGTTCGCCGACGAGTCCGGCGCCCGGCTCGTCCCCCGCCGCCCGCCCCGGCTCGATCGCCGCGGGCTCCTCCTCGGGGTGCGGCCCGTCCGGCGCGGGCGCGCCACTGTCCCGCCCCGCCGCTCCGCTCCCGCCGTCCGCGGGGGCCGCTTCGCGCTCCCCGTCCTGCCCCTGGCCGGCCGCGCCCTGCTGCGCCCGCTCCAGGAAGCGCAGCAGCTCGACCGGGAAGGGCAGCACCAGCGTGGAGTTCTTCTCGGCGGCCACCGCCACGATGGTCTGGAGCAGCCGCAGCTGCAGGGCCGAGGGCTCGGCCGACATCTGGTGGGCGGCCTGCGACAGCTTCTTGGCCGCCTGGAACTCCGCGTCCGCGTTGATCACCCGGGCCCGGCGCTCCCGGTCGGCCTCGGCCTGGCGGGCCATGGAGCGCTTCATCGTCTCCGGCAGCGAGACGTCCTTGATCTCCACCCGGTCCACCTGCACGCCCCAGCCGATCGCCGGGCTGTCGATCATCAGTTCCAGGCCCTGGTTGAGCTTCTCCCGGTTGGACAGCAGGTCGTCCAGGTCGCTCTTGCCGATGATGGAGCGCAGCGATGTCTGCGCCATCTGCGAGACGGCGAACCGGTAGTCGGCCACCTTGATCACGGCGGCGGCGGGGTCGACCACCTTGAAGTAGACCACCGCGTCGACGCGGACCGTCACGTTGTCGCGCGTGATGCCCTCCTGCGCGGGCACCGGCATCGTGACGATCTGCATGTTCACCTTGTGCACACGGTCGACGACCGGCACCACCAGGATGAAGCCCGGCTCCCTGACCTCCCGGCGCAGCCGGCCGAGCCGCAGCACCACGGCCCGCTCGTACTGCTTGACCACGCGGGCCGAGGCCAGCACATAGACCAGGCCCACCACGACCACCACGGCGGCCACCGTGAGGAGTACCGCGAGCATCACGCACCCCCAAAGGTCCGAACATTCCCCTACCTACTCAACGTAGTCCTTGCGGGAACAGTTCGGACATTTCGGGTGAAACTCGCGCGATCGGGATGGTGGGGAGGATCACTCGATGCAGAGCACCAGGACGCACAGCCCGTGCTGACCCGAGGTGGAGCCGGGGTCCGTGGTCGCGGGCGGCGTGGTCGGGTCGCTGGTCGCGGGCGGGGTGGCCGAGGTGCTGCCGCCCGTGCTCGTGCCGCTGCCCGCGGTGGTCCCGCTGCTCTGGTCGTCACTGCCGGTGCTGGTGGAAGCCGCCGAGGTGCTCGTGCTGCCCGTCGCCGTGGTCTGCGACGGCGCCTGGGTGGTGCTCGTCTGCGGCGCCCGGTGGGCGTGCGAGGTGGTGGCCGTCGTCGTGCCGGTCAGCGGGGAGCTGGCCGCGCTGTCGGTGCTCGGGTGGCTGGTCTGCGCCGCCGGGCGGGCGTGGGCGCCGCGCTGCTTGGGAACCGAGGGCGCGTTGTGCGCGCTGCCGGTGTTCCCGGCCGGGGCGGTGTCGTTGCCGGCCTGCGTCCCGGAGCCGCCGTCCTGCAGCGAGACGGGCGTCACCGTGTCGTACGACGACGCGCTCGCCGGTCCGCCGCGGCCCGTGGTGTGCACGGCCGCCAGCGTCACGCCGCCGCCGAAGAGGGCGAAGGCGGTGGCGACACCCGCGCGGCGCCGGCTCTTCTTCCAGCGGGCCATCTGCCGCCTGCGGGCGGCCCGGCCGCGGTGCAGGGTGGGCGCGATGGACGCCGGGCCGAGGACGGACTCCTGCTCGCCCGACTCCCCGCCGGCCGGGGCGGGTTCGGGCAGCGGCAGGGGCGCGGCGGCGGCCTGCGGCTGCCAGGCGCGGCCAGCCGGTTCCAGCGCGGCGTCGAGTTCCTGGAGGACGGCACCGGCCCGCGAGGACGGCGGTATCGGGCCGCCGGCGAAGGAGTTGCGGCGGGGTATGTCGGCCTCAGGCGCGCAGGCGCCGCAACCCGGGCACACCAGCGCCCCGTTGAGAGTGCGCTGGCACGTGTAGCAGTAGTCCATCCGCGGTCTTCCTGTGTGCTGACTGCGGCCGGGGAGGCCACTGGCATGTTCGCGTCCACCCGGTCAGGGCAGGTGTCACAAGCTAACAGCCGTTCTGGGAGAGGTCGAGTGAGACTTGTGATGCTCCTGCAAAGATCGTCGGTGATCTCGGGCACCGCCCGCGGCAGGCGTCCCGCTATGTCCGAAGTGGCGGCAGCCCGGGCGGGAGGATCCCACCCGGGCTGCCGGTGGCGGCGGTTGGCGGCAGGTGTCAGGGTTTGGTGAAGGTCAGGGTCAGCTGCGGGTGGCCCGTCGTGCCCGGGGCCTCGCGCGACCACAGCCAGGCCGAGTCCGTGCCGGTCGCGGTCAGGGCGAGATCGGCGGTGCCGCCCAGGTGCGCGCCGAGCGCCGAGGCGTCCAGGGCCGCGGTGTAGTCGGTCTGCAGGGCGGAGGGGGCGCTGAGGGTGCCGAGGGAGCCGGTGGCCAGGGCCGGGCGGTTCGCCCAGGTGACCCCGGTCTCGGTCCAGGCGCCGGTGACCTGCTGCACGGCGAGGTCGTCGGTGGAGCCGGCGGTGTCCTGTGAACTGGTGCGCACGCTCAGCCGCGCGCTGGTGAGCACCATCCCCGCCGGGGCGGAGGGCAGCGAGAAGCGCAGGTACGTGGTGTAGGCGCTGCTGCCGCGCACCGCGAGCTGCTGGTCGGTGCCGTAATTGGTGTTCGCGGCCGAGGCGTTGACGTAGGAGTCGGCGGTCGCGTCCAGGGTGACGGTGGAGGAGGTCGGCGTGCCCGGCGTGGTGACGGTCGCCGCCGCGGACCTGGCGCTGGTGTTGCCGGCCGCGTCGCCCGCCGTCACCTGGTAGGTGTAGGCGGTGCCGCGCTGGGTGCGCGCGTCGGTGAAGGTCAGCGTCGGCAGCAGCCAGAACTTGGAGTCGCCGGTGACCGTGCCGATCGCCACGCCGTCGCGGTAGACGGTGTAGGTGAGGGTGGAGTCGTCCAGGTCCAGGGCCGACTGCCAGCGCAGCCGCACCGTGCCGCCGGTGGCGTTGGCCGCCGAGACCTGCAGCGGAATCGAGGGGGCGCGGGTGTCGGGGGTGCTGGCGAAGCGGACCAGCCCCTGCTGCGGGCGGTTGCCGTTGCTGGCGATGCGGGTGAACTCCCCGCCCACCCACATGTAGTCGGTGCTCCCGCTGGTCGCCACCGTGATCGCGCGCGGCCCGATCTGCTCGGTGCCGGCCGGGCCGTCGTCGGTGTCGGGGAACCAGCCGAGCAGCGGCTTGGGGTTGTCCACGGACTCCGCGAGCAGGTGCTGGCGGTCGTTCATCTGCGGGAACTGGCCCATGGAGGAGCAGTCGTGGGCGTGCGAGGCGCTGTAGAGGACGCCCTTGTAGACCCGCACCGCCTGGGTGGCGCCCAGGCACGTGTCGCGCCACCGCTGGGCGAGGGTGCTCCAGCTCACCGCGATCCGGCCGTCGAAGACGCCGCTGCCGGTGCCCTCGTTGCCGGTGTAGAAGCTGGTGCCGTCGCTGGTGATGTTCTGCACGGTGGAGGTCGCCGGGATGAAGCCGGGATACGTCTTCACATTGGCGCCGGTGGTGGCGTTCACCACCGCCAGGGCATGGGAGTTGGCGCCGTTGACGGTGTCGAAGTCGCCGCCGAGGGCGAGTTCGGTGCCGTCGGGGCTGACCGCGATGGTCTTGCCGGCCTGGTCCGCGTCGGCGGTGAACGCCCTGAGGGCGCCCGAGGTGGAGACGGCGGCGAAGTGCTGCCGGGTCTGCCCCGCGACCGTGGTGAAGTTGCCCGCCAGGTAGACGGTGTCGTCGGTGACGGCGAGCCCGCGCACCTGGGAGTCCACGGCGACCTTGAAGGAGTCCTTCACGGTGCAGGTGGCGATGTCGATGGCGGCGATGTTGCTGACCGGCACGCCGTTCACCGACCCGAAGGTGCCACCCGCGTAGAGCGTGCTGCCGTCCGGCGAGACGGCCAGGGCCCGCACGGTCGCGGTGCCCGAGCCCACCGTGAAGGAGAGCCGGCAGGAGGTGGGGGCGCCGGTGGCCGCGTCGAACGCCTGGAAGTTCAGGGCCGGTTGCTCGTCGGTGCCGGCGGCCGCGCCGGGCGGGCGGACCGAGGAGAAAGTGCCGCCGGCGAACACCACGCCGTTCGCCTCGGCCAGCGCCCAGACCACGCCGTTCGTCTGCCACGTCGGCAGGTCATCGGCGGTCATCGCCACCGGCGCGGTCAGCGCCGCCGCCGGCGGGACCGCGCCGGCCCCCAGCGCGGCCGCCACCACGCACGCCGCCGCGGCGGCCGTGGCCCTGATTCTTCGCATGAGACCCCCTGATCCCCGGCGGGCTCCCCATTCGGCCGAAGCGGCCGCGCCCGGCGGCAGACTAGCGCCCGGCGCGCCGCCATTCCGCCGGTTCGGGTGAAATTTCCCCATCCGATGCCAAGGCGTTGCCGGCCCGGCCGCCGACCGCCGGCGGCGGAGCCGGGCGCGCTCAGAAGCCACCCGGAACCGGCGCAGCACCGACGCAGCACCGACGCGGAAGCCACGCAGCGCCCAACGGGAACCGACGCGGAAGCCAGGCGGCACTCACTTGGCGCTCTGCCGCGCCCCGGGACTCTCAGTCCCGGCGCTCGAAGGGGGAGGGGACGGGGAAGTAGTCGGCGAGGAACGGGGTGAGCACGTCCTTCTGCGCCTCGGTGTCCTCACCGGTGGAGACCGTGTCGTTGACGCAGAAGACCGTGCGGTCCCGCTTGGCCAGCAGCCGGCCCAGCCGCGCCTCGGTGTAGGGGTGGGCGAGGTCCACGTAGGCGTAGGAGAGCCGGCCGGGGACCGCGCGCCCGCTGTCGTAGGCGTAGTAGTGGTGCAGCGAGGAGGCGATGGAGATGTCGTCCACGCCGCGGAACCGGCTGATGGCGGTGCGGTGGTGGGCCTCGGGGAAGGTCTGCTCGATCTCGGCGAGCACGCTGCGGCGCAGCGCGTAGGGCACGTGCTTCATCTTCTGGATGATCGTGGTGCCCGCGTGGGTCTCGACGATCCGCCGGTTGTTCTTGCCCGCGGCGGCCACCGGCGGGTCCTCCTCGGTGCGCTCGCCGAGCGGCACGAAGGCAGGGGAGGGGAAGAACTTCGTGGTGCCGTTGCCGAGGAAGAAGTCCTGGGGCACGGTCTCGCGGCCGAGCATCATGTCGTCGTTGAAGTACAGGAAGTGCTCCGAGAGGCCCTCGATGTGGTGCAACTGGCTCTCGATGGCATGGGAGTTGAAGGTGGGCAGGCCCTCGGCGGAGCGGAAGATCTCCCGGTGGGGGACGACGGTCAGGCCCGGCACCGAGGTGTCCAGCCACGCGGGCACCTGGTCGGCGGTGACCAGGTAGATGTGCCGCAGCCAGGGCGCGTACAGGTGCAGGGAGCGCAGCGAGTAGCGCAGTTCGTCGCGGCTGATCCAGCGGGCGGCGTTCGCCGACTCCTCGTGGTAGCCGGTGTCGCTGTAGCGGGCGCGGCGGGCGAGCCAGAGCGGATCGCTGCCGTCCACCCAGGTGTAGACGGCGTCGATCGGGAAGCGGATCTCGTCCATCGGGTGGATCGCGAAGGGCTCGCGGGTGCGCACGGTCAGCGGTGCGTCCTGTGCGGTGGCGCGGGGCGCGAAGCTGGTGAAGTAGCTGTCGGGGACTTCGACGGTCTTGCTGTCGGCGGCGATGTCGGCGGTGTAGCGGCCGGCCCGCGGGGCGACCAGCCGGCCGTCCTCCTCGCGCCAGAACTCGATGTCGCACCCGTACCGCAAGCCGAGCACGAGGCGCCGGGTCGGCTCCGCCCGGTACCAGGCCACGCGCAGCACCGAGGCGTGCTGCAGGCGCCGCCAGGTGGCCGGCTCGAAGCCGGGGTGGGCCGCCGACTCCGCGGCCCGGTTGTTGCCGCGCACCGGCACCACGTAGCCGGGCTGCTCGGCGCAGGCGGCGGCCAGCACATTGAGCACCAGGGTGCGGTCCTCGGCGCGCACGGCGACCGCGGAGGCGATCTGCGAGCGGCCGCGGACGCAGAAGTGCTCCAGGCCGGCGGCGGCCAGCGCGTCCAGCACCCGCCGCAGGTTCTCCCGGCGGGTGGCCAGCGGGGTGAGGTCCGGGTCGAGCTCGGCGATCCGCGGCTCGCCGGCCTTGGTGACGACCGCGCGCCCCGGCCGGTCCAGCAGCGCATGGTGGCGCTTGGCGATCCGGGCCGCGCGCACCCGCTCGGCGGCCGAGGCTGCGTCCGCGATCCGCAGCTTGACCTGCTTGCGCAGGTCGGCGTCCACCCGCTGGGCGATGATGCGGCGCGCCCGCTTGGGCACCGCCCGCCGGTACGCGCCGACCAGGCGCGGCGCCTCGGGATTGCGCACGATGAACCCCCTCCAGGAGCGGCGGTCCCCGCCGCCGCGGCCACATTCGTCGAGATGACCGGCCGGCCGCGGCGGTAGTGCCCCGCCGGCATGGGCGGCCCGGTCGCACGTATCGACACCGCAGGCCGGCAGAAGGTTGTACGAGAGGTGGCGCCCGGGTGAACGAAAGGTGAGGGCGGCGTCCCGTGGCCCGCGGGGCCGGGTGCGCCTAGGGTGACGAACAGGAGAAAAGGGTGATGCGCGAAAGACGCGAAAGAGCCGACATAAGGGGTGTGCGGTGCCACGGGTCTGGTCGGGGAGTCTGACGTTCTCGCTGGTGACGATCCCGGTGACGGTCGAGGCCGCGACCTCCAGCCACAAGGTGGCCTTCCGGCAAATCCACACCGAGGACGGCGGCCGGGTGCGCTACCGCAAGACCTGCGAGCTCGACCAGCAGGTGCTCCAGCCCGACGACATCGGCCGGGCCTTCGAGGCACCGGACGGCACCCTGGTGGAGATCACCGACGAGGAGCTGGACGGGATGCCCCTGCCGACGGTCAAGACGATCGAGGTCAGCGGCTTCGTCGGGCTCGCCGATGTGCCGCCCGAGCAGTTCGACACCCCCTACTTCCTCGCCCCCTCCTCGCCGGCCGCGAACAAGCCCTACGTCCTGATGCGCGACGCGCTGGCCCAGTCCGGCAAGGCCGCCGTGGGCAAGCTGGCGCTGCGCGGCTCGGAGAAGCTGGCCCTGGTGCGGGCCCGCGGGGACGTCCTGGTGCTCCAGATGCTGCACTGGAACGACGAGCTGCGCGCGCCCGACGACGCCGCCCCGCGATCCGATGTCGAGGTGGGCGACGACGAGCTGGAGGGCGCGCTGGCCCTGATCGACTCGATGAGCGGCGTCAGCGTGGAGGACTACCGCGACGAGTACGGGGAGGCCGTCGAGGCGCTGCTCACCGCGCGGATGGAGGGCACCGAGCCGGCCGGGACCGCCGAGCCGCGGCGCAAGGAGGGCGGGGAGACGGTCGACCTGATGGCGGCGCTGGAGGCCAGCGTGGACGAGGCCCGCACGTCGCGGGCGAAGGGCGGCGGGCGCCGCGGCGGCGCCGAGGTCACCCATCTGCACGAGCACCGGTCGAGGAAGGCGGCCGCGAAGAAGTCGGCCGCCAAGCCGTCCTCCGATGCGGCGGCCGAGGGGGAGGACGCGGAGGGCGGGGCGCCCGCGAGGAGGACGGCGGCCAAGCGGTCCGGGCCGAAGGCGGCACCGAAGAAGGCGGCGGCCAAGAAGGCGGCGGCCAAGAAGCAGCCCGGGAAGAAGGCGGCCGCGAAGTCCGCGACGTCCGCGACATCCGGGAAGAAGACCGCCGGGAAGAAGACCGCGGCCAAGAAGACGGCTGCGAAGAGCACGAAGAAGGCCACTCCCAAGAAGGCGGCCGGCAAGCGCTCCGGCGAGTCGGGCCGGCGCCGCACGGGCTGACCTCGGCTGGACGGGCTGGACGGGCCGACCTCGGCCGCACGGGCTGGACCCGCTGGACCGGGTGGACCCCTGCACCGGCTATCACCGGCCCGTCGGCCCCCGGCCGGGCGCGGCCTGCGTGGTCTCTCGCGGCAGCGGGCACCTGCGCGGCCGAGGCCCGGGTGTCACCGCTGCCACCGGCCGGGCCCCCTCCCGGCCCGCGGCACCGGCCCGCACGACGCCACCGCCGGGGCAACGAGCCCACCGTCACGGCCCGTTGACGGCCCTCGCGAGCGCGTGTTATCCAACTAGGGCGCCCCCTTGGACTAGACCAGACCTAGCCTAAGGAAACCCCCACATGACCTACCGCTCACGGCTCCTCGCGGCCACCGCGGCCGCAGGCGTCGCCGGCGCGCTCGGCGTGTTCGGCACCCCCACCGCCTCGGCCGCCGCGTCCGGACCCATCACCGGCCTGGCCGGCAAGTGCGTCGACGTCGCCGCGGCCTCCACCGCCAACGGCACCGCCGTCCAGCTCTACGACTGCAACGGCACCAGCGCGCAGAACTGGACGGTCGGCAGCGGCGACGGCACCGTCCGCGCGCTCGGCAAGTGCCTGGACGTCGCCGCGGGCTCCACCGCCAACGGCGCCAAGGTGCAGCTCTACGACTGCAACGGCACCGGCGCCCAGCAGTGGACCGCCAGCAACGGCGAGCTGGTCAACACCGCCTCCGGCAAGTGCCTGGACGCGACCGACAAGTCCTCCGCCAACGGCACCCAGCTGCAGATCTGGTCCTGCACCGGAGCCTCCAACCAGCTGTGGACGCTGCCCACCGGCGGCGGCAGCACCCCGCCCTCGGGCCTGAACCCCGGCGTCGCCCCCGGCGGCAACTTCAACCTGTCGGTGTGGGAGCTGCAGGAGCCGGTCGGCTCGCCCGGCTCGCCCACCACCATCTCCTCCTCCCGCCTGCAAGGGGCGGGCGGCTTCCAGGACTCGTACTTCTACACCGACTCCTCCGACGGCGCGATGACCTTCTGGGCGCCCGAGAAGGGCGTCACCACGCCGAACTCCAACTACGCCCGCTCCGAGCTGCGCGAGATGAACACCGACGGCAGCGCCGCCGACTGGTCGCTCGCCGGCACCCACCGGCTCAACGCGACCCTGCGCGTGGTCTCGGTGACCTCCAACGTCTGCGTCGGCCAGATCCACCTCGGCTCGGGCGGCTCGTCCACCAAGCCGCTGATCGAGCTGTACTACCACTCCAACGGCGACATCGTCGCCGGCGTCGAGAACTCGCCCGACGGCGGCCAGACCACCCACACCGTCGGCCACGTGGCGGTGGGCACCACCTGGAGCTACACGATCGGCGTCTCCGGCGGCAACACCATCGACCTGACGGTCAACGGCAGCACCACGCACTACGCCATCCCGTCCTCCTTCGACGCCTACCACCAGTACTTCAAGGCGGGGTCGTACAACCAGTCCTCCTCCGACAGCACCACCCAGGGCGCCCGTGTCGCCTTCTACGCCCTGACCGTCTCCCACAGCGGCTGACGGCAGCGGGCCGCCGCCCCTACCGGAGCGTTCCGGCGCCCGCCCCCGCCTCCCGCAGGCGGGGACGGGCGCCGTTCGCCGGGGAAGGGGACACGCGGCGAAACAAGGGGGCATACCGGGGTGAAACGAACGCTCCGGGGTACCCGACCACCATGAACCAGGGCATGAGTGAAGGCGCGGACATGATGCGGGCGGCGGCCCGCGACGTCCACCGGATGCGGGAGCAGGCGCGGGCGCTGGAGGCGGACGCCGAGCGGGCCGCGGACGCCGAGGAGCGACGCCGGCTCCAGCAGGAGGTCCGGCGGCTGGAGTCCGACGCCGAGCAGGAGAGCATGATGGCGGCCGGCGACATCTACCCGACCGAGTAGCCCGCGGCGGCCCGCCTTCCCACGTTGGAGAAGCGCGGCCGGCGATCATCCGCACCCCCGAGGCGAGGCCCGGCGCCCCGCCCGGGGGACAGCTGTGCCCGGTGGGTGCCCTGGTGTGCCCGATCCGCGGCGGATCGGGCAGGCGGACTTCCGTCAAAGGTATGGACATGACAGAGCGTGGAGTGCTGTCATGCTGACTGTCGCCGGGCTTTCCAACGTTGGAATTCCGTTGGGGAGCCCCATCGCGCGGCTCGGAACCCCCCACGCCCGCCCCAGGGCACCCCCCGAGCACCAGGAGTCGTGATGGATCGTCGGAGCTTCCTGCGCGGCGGTGCCGCCGTCCTCGGCGCGGCTGTCCTGGCCGGCCGCTCGGTCACCTCGGCGTGGGGCGCCGCGGGCACCGGCCCGCGCATCGTCCTCGTCGGGGACACCTCGGGCGGCGGCCGCTACCACCCGAACCCCGCCGGGCTGAGCCGCACCCCGCTGCTGAAGCTGCCCTCGGGCAGCGTGCGCGGCACCGGCTGGCTGGCCCAGCAGCTCGCCCTGGACACCTCGGGCCTGGCCGGCCGTTACGACGAGGTCTCCCACTTCCTCGACACCTCCACCACCGGCTGGCTCCACCCGGACCTGACCGGCTGGGAGGAGGTGCCCTACTGGCTGCGCGGGCTGACCGCCCTGGCCGGCGTCACCGGTGACGCGGGGCTGCGGAGCAAGGCCGCGAGCTGGATCGACGGCATCCTCGCCACCCAGCAGGGCGACGGCTTCTTCGGCCCCACCTCCTTGCGCACCCAGCTCGGCGGCGGCCCCGACTTCTGGCCGTACATGCCGCTGCTCCAGGCGCTGTGCACCTACCAGGAGTACAGCGGCGACAGCCGGATCGTGCCCTTCCTGTCGAAGTTCTTCGGCTACCAGGCGCAGTTCGGCGCCTCGGCGTTCAACCAGAGCTGGGCGGCCAGCCGTTGGGCGACCACCCTGTCCTCCGTGCACTGGCTCTTCGCCCGCACCGGCGACAGCGGGTTGCTCGCCCTGGCCGACAAGATCCACCAGTACAGCGCCAGTTACGTGAACAACCTGCCGGTGCTGCACAACGTCAGCCTCGCCCAGGGCTTCACCGAGCCCGCATTCGCCGCCCTGCGCGGCGACAGCTCGCTCACCCAGGCGACCTACCAGGACTACGCCGCGATCCAGGGCACCTACGGGCAGTTCAGCGGCGGCGGGTTCGCCGGCGACGAGAACGCCCGGCCCGGCTACGGCGACCCCCGCCAGGGGTTCGAGACGTGCGGCATCGTCGAGTACATGCAGAGCTTCGAGTCGATGGCCCGGATGACCGGCGACCCGAGCTGGGCCGAGGGCACCGAGACGCTCGCCTTCAACTCCCTTCCCGCCGCCATGGAACCGAACCACACGACGCTGCACTACGCCACCGCCGCCAACCAGGTGCAGCTGGACGACTACGACAAGACCCTCGGCCAGTTCGACAACGCCTTCTCCATGCAGGCGTATCTGCTCGGCGTCGACAAGTACCGCTGCTGCCCGCACAACTACGGCCAGGGCTGGGCGTACTTCACCGAGAACACCTGGCTCGCCACCGCCGACAACGGCCTGGCCGCCATGCTCTACGGCCCCACCACCGTCACCGCCGAGGTCGCCGCCGGCACCGCGGTGACCATCACCGAGACGACCGACTACCCCTTTTCCGACCAGGTCTCCCTGGCCCTCTCGCTTCCGGCGCCGACCGCCTTCCCGCTCTACCTGCGCCTGCCGTCCTGGTGCACCGCGCCCGCCGTGAAGGTCAACGGCCAGTCGGTGGCGGTGAGCGCGGGCTCCGGCTTCGCCGCGCTGAACCGCACCTGGGCGAACGGCGACACCGTCACCCTGTCGCTGCCGATGCCGGTCGCCACCACCACCTGGACCGCCAACCACGACTCCCTGTCCGTCCACCGCGGCCCGCTCACCTACGCGCTGCGGATCGGCCAGAACTTCCTGCGCACCAACGACCCCTCCTCGCACTGGGCGGAGTACGAGGTCTTCCCCACCTCCGCCTGGAACTACGGCCTGGTGCCCGGCACGTTCACCCCGACCACGACGGGCGCGAGCGGCAACCCCTTCACCCAAGGCGGCACCCCCGTCGCCCTCACGGCGCAGGCCCGGGCGATCCCCAACTGGCAGGCCGACACCCAGGACGTCGTCACCACCCTCCAGCCGAGCCCGGTCGCCTCCGCTGAACCCGTCGAGGCCGTCACCCTCGTCCCGATGGGCGCGGCCCCCTTGCGCATCACGTCCTTCCCCACCATCGGCCAGGGCACCTGGAGCTGGCAGCTGCCCGCGACGCCCACCGCCTCCTGGTGCTTCTCCGGCGACACGGTGACCGCCCTCAACAGCGCCTACCTGCCGAGCAGCTCCTACGACCAGTCGCACCCCAGGTTCACCTGGTGGGACCACACCGGCAGCAGCGAGTGGGCGCAGTACACCTACACCTCGCCCATCACCGCCTCCGGCGTGTCCGTGTACTGGTACGACGACATCGGCCACGGGCAGTGCCGGGTCCCGGCCTCCTGGCACGTCGAGTACCTCGACGGCGGCACCTGGCAGCAGGTCGGCGGCGCCAGTGGCTACCCGGTCGCCACCGACCGCTTCAACGCGGTCACCTTCACCCCCGTCACCACCACCGCGCTGCGGATCGTCGTCCAACTGGCCCCCGGCGTCTCGGGCGGCATCCTGCAATGGACGGTCGACGCCACCCTCGCCATCGTCCGGCCCGGCACCTGGTACCGGATCCAGAACAAGAACAGCGGCAAGGTGCTCGGCGTGGCCGGGATGTCCACCGCGGACAGCGCCGACGTGGTGCAGTTCGCCGACAACGGCACCGCCGACCACCTCTGGCAGTTCACCGACCTCGGCAACCACCGCTACACGGTCAGGAACCAGAACAGCGGCCTGCTGCTCGCCGTCAACGCCATGTCCACCGCCAACAGCGCGCAGGTGCAGCAGTACCACGACAACGGGACCGCCGATCACTACTGGCGGCTGATCGACAACGGCGACGGCTGGTACCGCATCCGCAACGGCAACAGCGGCCTGGTGCTCGGCGTGGACGGCATGTCCACCGCCGACAGCGCGCGCGTCGTCCAGTACGAGGACAACCGCACCGCCGACCATCTGTGGCGCTTCCTGTAGGTCCGCCGGGCCCGCGCCCACCGAAGAGGGCACCACCTCCCACCCCCGCCACCGAGGAGTTCACGCATGCGCAGAAGAAGACGCCACGGGCTCGCCGTGGCCGCCCGAACCGGTCCGCGCCGCCTGCCCCGGCCGCTGGCCGCCCTGCTCGCCTCCCCGCTGCGGGCGCTGTCGTCGGCCCTCGCCGCCCTGGTGCTGGTGCTCGGCGCCCTCGTCGCCCTGCCGGGAAGCTCCCAGGCGGCCGGCTCGCTGCCCTGCGACATCTACGCGGCCGCCGGCACGCCCTGCGTGGCCGCGCACAGCACGACCCGGGCGCTGTTCTCGGCGTACGACGGCCCCCTCTACCAGGTCACCCGCGCCTCCGACGGCGCCAAGAGCGACATCGGCCTGCTGTCGGCCGGCGGTTACGCCGACGCCCAGCAGCAGGACGAGTTCTGCGCGGGCACCACGTGCCGGATCAGCAAGGTGTACGACCAGACCTCGCGCCACAACGACCTGCTGCCCGGTCCGGCCGGTACCGCGGGCGGTGCGGACCGCGGCGCGGACGCGAGCGAGCTGTCGGTGACGGCCGGCGGCCACAAGGTCTACGGGATCTGGATCTCCCCGGGCGTCGGCTACCGGTACACCGGTGCGGCCTCGGGCGTCGCCGTCCACGGCCAGCCCGAGGGCGTCTACATGGTCGCCAGCGGCACCCACGTGGGGTCGGACTGCTGCTTCGACTACGGCAACGCCGAGAGCACGCCGTCCGACACGGGCAACGGCCACATGGACGCGGTCAGCATCGCCACCACGTGCTACTTCCAGCCGTGCACGGGCTCGGGCCCCTGGGTCGAGGCCGACATGGAGAACGGCATGTTCCAGGGGAACAACGGCTCCAACACCGCCAACGCGGGCAACAGCAGTACCTATGTGACGGCGGTGCTGAAGAACAACGGGCAGACCACGTACGCCATCAAGGGCGGCAACTCCCAGTCGGGGGGACTGAGTACGTGGTGGAACGGGTCGCTGCCGACCAGAGGCGGCTACATGCCGATGCAGCAGGAGGGCGGCATCATCCTGGGCACCGGCGGTGACAACAGCAACCGCAACATGGGCACCTTCTTCGAGGGCGCCATGGTCGCCGGCTACCCGACCGACGCCGCGGAGAACGCCGTGCAGGCCAATGTCGTCTCGGTCGGCTACAGCGGCGAGACCAACGTGCCCAACGGCCCGCAGGGCACCATCACCGGCCCCGGCGGCCAGTGCGTGGACGTCGCCGCGGACGACACGGGCGTCAACCTGGCCGCGGTGCAGCTGTGGAACTGCCAGTCCTACGCCGAGGACCAGCACTGGACCCACAACGCCAACGGCTCGCTGAGCACCATCGGCCGCTGCCTGGACATCAACGGCAACGGCACCGCGGCCGGCACCCAGGTGGAGCTGTACGACTGCAACGGGGTGGGCGGTCAGAAGTGGGTGCAGCAGGCGGACGGTTCGCTGCTCAACCCGCAGTCCGGGCGCTGCCTGGACTCCCCGAGCGGCGCCACCGCCAACGGCACCCGGTTGCAGATCTGGGACTGCAACGGCTCCGCCGCCCAGAAGTTCGCGGTCAACGGCGGCGGCCCCGTGGCCGCTCCCGGCGGCCAGTGCCTGGACGTGGCGTCCGACGACACCGGCGGCGACGGCGCCGCCGTGCAGCTGTGGGGCTGCCAGAGCTGGGCGGTCGACCAGCACTGGTTCCACCAGAGCGACCAGTCGCTCAAGACGCTCGGCCGCTGCCTGGACATCAACGGCAACGGCACCGCGGCCGGCACCCAGGTCGAGTTGTGGGACTGCAACGGGGTGGGCGGTCAGAAGTGGGTGCAGCAGGCGGACGGTTCGCTGCTCAACCCGCAGTCCGGACGCTGCCTCGACGCACCGAACGGCGTGACCGCGAACGGCACCCGGTTGCAGATCTGGGACTGCAACGGCTCCGCGGCCCAGAAGTTCGCACTGAGCTGAGCCGCGTGGCGCGTATCGGCTGATCCGGAGGCCACCGTCCGGCAAGCCGGCAGGAGCCGGGACGGGCCGGGGGAGTGAGCACCCCCCGGCCCGGTCCGGCTCAGTGGCGGGCGAACGCCTCGCGCACCGAACCGCCCACCACCGCGCACCACGTGCTCAGGTCCACCTTGCCGTCGGGCACCAGGCCGTGCAGGCGCTGCATGCTCTGCACGGCCTTCATCGTCGCGTGGTCGTAGGCGCCGCTGACCGCGACATCGGCGTAGCCCTTGCGGGAGAGCATGAACTGCAGGGCCTGGACCGGCAGTCCCTCGGCGTCCTTGCCCAGCGGCGGCGCCAGCGCCTCCCAGGTGGCCTGGTCGAAGGTGCAGTCCTGGGTGACCGGGATGCCGTTGGCGGTCTGGAAGTCGGCGACGATCGGGTTCATGTCGGTGCCGAAGACGCCGTCGATCGCCAGGTCGGTGTAGCCGGCGTTGTTGAGCAGGTACTGCGCCACCTCGACCACGGGGCCGTCCACGAAGCGCCAGATGTCGGGCCAGCGCCGGTCCGGCGCCGCCGAGAGCGGTGTGCCCATGGCCCGGCGCACCAGGCCCCGCACCATCGGGAACTCGGCGTAGAAGGCGATCCCCGGGCAGTCGGTGGTGTAGAAGTCCCAGTGCCCGAAGATGTCCCACGCCTTCAGGTCGAACTTCTCGCACACCGCCACGCACAGCGTCACCAGGGAGTCCAGCAGCGCGGGCGGCGGGGTCTCGGTGATGTAGGTGCCCTCGTTCTCGATGCCGATGGCGTTGCCGTTCTCACCCGGGCAGTGGGCGGCTATCACCTGGTGCTCGCCGGCCACCAGCGTCTCCAGGCTGCGGTGCCGGCCCTCCAGCACGTAGCCGCCGCGGCTCACCGTGAAGTGCTGGCCGGTGTCGGCCCACCCGTTGGTGTCCATGTGCAGGTTCTGACAGTCCCTGGCCAGTTGGAGCGCGTGGTCGCGCGAGTAGTCGGTGACGTTCGGGAAGGCCATGTGGTGCAGGATGATCTTGTTGGTGGTGTTGCCCGTGATCTGGATCGTGCTGGACGGCGGCCGCGCGCCCCAGGTGTCGCAGTCGATGATCCACGGGAACTCCGGCGCCGGCGTCGCGCCGGCGGCGTCCGGGAAGGCCAGCTCGGCGCCCACCACCGCGGCCACCGCCGTACCCAGACCCGCCTTGAAGAGCGTGCGCCGGTCGACCTCGTGCTCGTGTGTGCCCATGCACTCTCCCGCAGGACGTGGCAGCTTCTTCCAGCTGCCGATGGCCTCTGGAGGATATTTCCCCGGCTGACGCGGTGCCAGGACTCCGGCGGTTACATCTGACCGACGGCCAACTTCCTTTGCGGTCGGCCCGATCGGGACCTCCTGTTGCTCCCGTATGCGCAGCGTCCGACCATGACGACCCTGTGTGACGATGCGACCGAAAGCTGCGCATCGGTCGTAACCTGGACAAAAGGTCAGCGCACACCTGCCCCCGGAGACGGTCATGACCGACCCGTACGGCTTCCTCTCCCTCCCGCGCGCGCCCGTCCCGCCGCGGCCCGTCGAGGAGCGGCTGCGCGACTGGGACGAGGTGTACGCGGGGCAGGCCGAGCTGCCCCTGGTCTCCGAGCAGGCCCGGCGCTGCATGGACTGCGGCATACCGTTCTGCCACCACGGCTGCCCGCTGGCCAACCTCATCCCCGAGTGGAACATCCTGGCCTCGCGCGGCGACTGGCAGGCCGCCCACGAGCGGCTGCACGCCACCAACAACTTCCCCGAGTTCACCGGCCGGCTGTGCCCGGCGCCCTGCGAGGACGCCTGCGTGCTCGCGATCAACACCGACCCGGTGACGATCAAGAACGTCGAGCAGCAGATCGCCGACACCGCCTGGGAGCGCGGCCACGTCGTCCCCTACCCGCCCGAGCGGCTGTCCGGGAAGACCGTCGCGGTCGTCGGCTCCGGGCCCGCCGGGCTCGCCGCCGCCCAGCAGCTGACCCGGATCGGCCACACGGTGGCCGTATACGAACGGGCGGACCGGATCGGCGGGCTGCTGCGCTACGGCATCCCCTCCTTCAAGCTCGCCAAGGACGTCCTGGACCGGCGGCTGGAGCAGATGCGGGCCGAGGGCACCCGGTTCCGCACCGGCGTGGAGGTGGGCGGCGACGGCGTGTCCGCGGCCGACCTGCGCGAGCGCTACGACGCGGTGGTCGTCGCCGTGGGCGCCACCCACCGGCGCGAACTGCCCGTCCCCGGCCGCGAGTTGTCCGGCATCCACCAGGCGATGGAGTACCTCACGCTCGCCAACCGGGTGCAGGAGGGCGACATCGAGGAGCCCGCGATCACCGCGGCCGGCCGGCACGTGGTGATCGTCGGCGGCGGCGACACCGGCTCGGACTGCCTCGGCACGGTGCTGCGGCAGGGCGCCGCCTCCGCGCTCCAGCTGGACATCAACCCCGAACCCGAGACCGGGCGCCCGCCCGGCGAGCCCTGGCCGATCTACCCGAAGGTGTACCGGATCTCGCACGCCCACGAGGAGGCCCGCGGCCGGGCCGGCAGCGACCCGCGGGTGTTCTCCGCGGCCACCCTGCACTTCGAGGGCGACGACCGGGGCCGGGTGAGCGCGCTGCGGCTCACCGAGGTCGAGCCCGGCGCGCGCAGCCCGCGGGCCGGCACCGAGCGGGTGATCCCGGCCGAGCTGGTGCTGCTCGCCCTCGGCTTCTCCGGCCCCGAACGCGGCAGCGGCCTGGCCCGCGGTCTGGGCCTCGCGCCCGACGAGCGCGGCAACTACGCCCGCGACGACGCCTTCACGGCCCTGACGGCCGGCCCCTCGGGCGGCGTGCTCGACGGCGTCTTCGTCGCCGGCGACGCCGGGCGCGGCCAGTCCCTGATCGTCTGGGCCATCGCCGAGGGCCGCTCGGCCGCGGCCGCCGCCGACCGCTACCTCACCGGCGCCACCGAACTCCCCGCCCCCTTGAGCCCGGGCGACCGCCCGATGACGGTCTGAGGCCGCCCCCTCCGGGGGCCTACGGGGAACGCGCCGGCCCCAGCGCAGCCACGCCCGAGCGCCGGCCGCCGCGGACCCCGCCCGCGCCGCCCCGCGCCCCGCCCCGCGTGGACGCCCACCCGCCGGTCGGTGGGCTGCACGGCCGTGCGGCGCGTGCCCTCCAGGGCTCGTCGCCGGCCGGCGGCCGGCGTGGGGGCATGGCTGCCGCGGCGGCCATCGGCAGCGATAGTCCCGGCATGGCCGCCCGGCCGGGGGGCCTGCGCGTCGTGCGGCCCCGAATCCGTGCATGCGTCGCCGCGGGCCTCCACTCCCGTCCGGCCGGGCACGGGCCGCTGCGCGTCCGGGCCCCCCGTCCGGCCCGCGCCGCGGCCTCCGCGCCGCCCCGCGCAGCGGGCGGTACCGTCTCGGCGTAAGGGCTGGGCCATCCCGTCGGCGCTGGTCACCCCGGTGGCCGCCTTTCGCGGGCCGGTGCGGCGCGGCGCGCGGTATCCAGGCAGGGAGCGCCGTTGTCTGGCGTGAGCCCCCCACGCCCAGGAGGCATCCCATGACGGATGCGAGCCCTTCCGCCACCCAGGAGCACCCCGCGAGTCCCGCCGCCGACGAGGCGCCCATCCACGTGCTGTGGATCAACGCGGGCCTCAGCTGCGACGGCGACTCGGTGTCGCTGACCGCCGCCACCCTGCCCAGCATCGAGGAGATCGTCCTGCAGGGCCTGCCCGGCCTGCCCAAGATCGCCGTCCACTGGCCGCTGATCGACTTCGAGTGCGGCCCGGTGCAGGGCGCCGACGCCTTCATCGAGTGGTTCTTCAAGGCCGACCGGGGCGAGATCGAGCCGTTCGTGCTGGTCGTCGAGGGGTCGATCCCCAACGAGGCGATCAAGGCCGAGGGCTACTGGTGCGGCTTCGGCGACGACCCCGAGACGGGCCAGCCCATCACCACCAGCGAGTGGATCGACCGGCTGGCCCCCAAGGCGCTGGCCGTCGTCGCCATCGGCACCTGCGCCACCTACGGCGGCATCCACGCCATGGAGGGCAACCCGACCGGCGCCATGGGCGTGCCGGACTACCTCGGCTGGGACTGGACCTCCAAGGCCGGCATCCCGATCGTGTGCGTGCCGGGCTGCCCGATCCAGCCGGACAACTTCGCCGAGACCCTCACCTACCTGCTCTACCAGGCCGCCGGCTCCGCGCCGATGATCCCGCTGGACGACAAGCTCCGCCCGACCTGGCTGTTCGGCGCCACCGTGCACGAGGGCTGCGACCGGGCCGGCTACTACGAGCAGGGCGAGTTCGCCGCCGCCTACGACTCCCCGAAGTGCCTGGTCAAGCTGGGCTGCTGGGGCCCGGTGGTGAAGTGCAACGTGCCCAAGCGCGGCTGGATGGACGGCATCGGCGGCTGCCCCAACGTCGGCGGCATCTGCATCGCCTGCACCATGCCCGGCTTCCCCGACAAGTTCATGCCGTTCATGGACGAGCCGCCCGGCGGCAAGGTGTCCAGCTCGGCCAGCGGCCTGTACGGCGCGGCCATCCGCCGGCTGCGCGGCATCACGATGAAGACGGTCGACAAGGAGCCCAAGTGGCGCCACGGCGGCCGCGAGCTGACCACCGGCTACTCCCGCCCCTGGTAGCTGCCCGGCAGCGGCCCGCGGCCGCCCCAGCAGCACCTGCGGACCCCCCACCCGAGACACATGACGAAGGGCAACGGCACCGACGATGAGCTCGCCCACGGCCGTAGGAGACGGCAGCGGCCTGATGGAGATGTCCTGGGACCCGATCACCCGGATCGTGGGCAGCCTCGGCATCCACACCAAGATCGACTTCAAGCAGAAGCGGGTCGCCGAGTGCTACAGCACCTCGTCGGTCTTCCGCGGCTACAGCGTCTTCATGCGTGGCAAGGACCCGCGCGACGCCCACTTCATCACCAGCAGGATCTGCGGCATCTGCGGCGACAACCACGCCACCTGCTCGGTGTACGCGCAGAACATGGCGTACGGCGTCAAGCCGCCGCACCTGGGGGAGTGGCTGATCAACCTCGGCGAGTCCGCCGAGTACATGTTCGACCACAACATCTTCCAGGAGAACCTGGTCGGGGTCGACTACTGCGAGAAAATGGTCCGCGAGACCAACCCCGGCGTGCTGGAGCAGGCCGAGCGCACCGAGGCCCCGCACGCCGGCGAGCACGGCTACCGCACCATCGCCGACATCATGCGCGCCCTCAACCCGCTGGAGGGCGAGTTCTACCGCGAGGCGCTGCAGGTCAGCCGGTACACGCGGGAGATGTTCTGCCTGATGGAGGGCCGCCACGTGCACCCCTCCACGCTCTACCCCGGCGGCGTCGGCACCATCGCCTCGGTCCAGCTGCTCACCGACTACCTCACCCGCCTGATGCGCTACGTGGAGTTCATGAAGCGCGTCGTGCCGCTCCACGACGACCTGTTCGACTTCTTCTACGAGGCGCTGCCCGGCTACGAGGAGGTCGGCCGCCGCCGGGTGCTGCTCGGCTGCTGGGGCGCGCTCAACGACCCGGCGCACTGCGACTTCACCTACCGCAACATGACCGACTGGGGCCGGCGGATGTTCGTCACCCCCGGCATCGTGGTGGACGGCAAGCTGGTCACCAACGACCTCACCGAGATCAACCTCGGCATCCGCATCCTGCTCGGCAGCTCGTACTACCAGGACTGGCAGGGCCAGGAGCAGTTCGTCACCCACGACCCGCTCGGCAACCCCGTCGACCCGCGCCACCCGTGGAACCAGCACACCATCCCGGCGCCGCAGAAGCGCGACTTCGACGACAAGTACAGCTGGGTGATGTCCCCGCGCTGGTTCGACGGCACCGAGCACCTCGCCCTGGACACCGGCGGCGGCCCCATCGCCCGCCTGTGGTCCACCGCCCTGTCCGGCCTGGTCGACATCGGCTACGTCAAGGCCACCGGGCACAGCGTCGTCATCAACCTGCCGCGCTCGCTCACCAAGCCGGAGACCACCTTCGAGTGGAAGATCCCGAAGTGGAGCAACGCCCTGGAGCGCAACCGGGCGCGCACCTACTTCCAGGCGTACGCCGCCGCGTGCGCGCTGCACTTCACCGAGCAGGCGCTCGCCGAGGTCCGCGCCGGGCGCACCCAGACCTGGGAGAAGTTCGAGGTGCCCGACGAGTCCATCGGCTGCGGCTTCACCGAGGCCGTGCGCGGGGTGCTCTCCCACCACATGGTGATCCGCGACGGCAAGATCGCCAACTACCACCCCTACCCGCCGACCCCGTGGAACGCCAGCGTCCGCGACAGCTACGGCACGCCGGGACCGTACGAGGACGCGGTGCAGAACACGCCGATCTTCGAGGAGAACCCGCCGGAGAACTTCAAGGGCATCGACATCATGCGCGCGGTGCGCAGCTTCGACCCCTGCCTGCCGTGCGGGGTGCACATGTACGTCGGCGGCGGCCGGACGGTGGAGAAGATGCACGTGCCGACCGGGTTGAGCGGGCTGGCCGGATGAGCGCCCGCCCCGCCGGCACCACCCCCGACGCCGCGGCCCGCCGGGTGGAGGAGCTGCTCGACCGGCTGGCCGGCAGCGGCGGCCCCGCCGTCACCGAGACCGCCGAGGAACTGGTCCGCGCCCTGATGGACTTCTACGGCGCGGGCCTGGCCCGGATCGTCGCCCTGCTCTCCGGCCGCACCGGCAGCCCGCTGGGCGCGCTGCTGGACGACGAGACGACCGCGGGCCTGCTGGTCCTGCACGACCTGCACCCCGACGACACCGCGGGCCGGATCGAGCGCGCCCTGCGCAGCGTGGACGCCGCGGGGGTGCTCGACGTGGACGCCTTCGACCCCGACAGCGGCCGGCTGCGGCTGACCGCCCGGCCCGCCGCGGGCGGCTGCGGCTGCGGCGGCTCCACGGCCGCCCTGCGCGAGCAGGCCGAGGCGGCACTGGCGAGCTTCGCGCCCGAGGTCACCGCGATCGAGGTGGACGAGCAGCCGGCCGCACGGGAGCCGGTGCTGCTGCAGATCGGCAGCCGCCCGCCCGCCCCCGGCGCAAGGACGGGGTCCCGGTGACCGCGACGCCGTCACCGGCGGGTGGGCCCGCGTCGGGCGGGGTTGCCGCCAGGTCGTCGGGTTCGGCGGGTGCGGGTGTCCCGGGCGGGGTGTCTGCGTCGGCGGGTGGGCTCGCGTCGGGCGGGGGCGGGGGGCCGACCACGGGCGGGACGGGGGTCTCCGCGGCGCTCGCCTCGCACCCCGCCGCGCTGCCCGGCCGCAAGCAGGGCGCCGGCGGACGGCCCGCGCGGGGGCTGCGCCGCTTCCGCGGGCCGCGGCCGCCGGCCGCCGAGCGGTGCGAGCTGTGCTCGGTGCCCTTGGAGGAGGAGCACCGGCACCTTGTCGACGTCGAACAGCGGGTGCTCGCCTGCGCCTGCCTGGCCTGCGCGGTGCTCTTCGACCGCGAGGGCACCGGCGGCGGCCGCTTCCGCACCATCCCCGACCGCTACCTGAGCGATCCCGGCCGCGAGGTCGGCGCGGCCGGCTGGCAGGCCCTCGGCGTGCCGGTCGGCGTCGCGTTCTTCTTCCGCAACTCCGCCCTGGACCGGATGGTCGCGCTCTACCCCAGTCCGGCCGGCGCCACCGAGAGCGAGATCGAACCGGCCGCCTGGCAGGCCGCCTTCGGCGGCACCCCGCTCGCCGCGACCCTGGCCCCGGACGTCGAGGCGCTGGTCGTCCGGCGCGACGAGGAGCACACCAGCTGCCACCTGGTCCCGGTGGACACCGCGTACGAACTCGTCGGAAGGCTGCGGCTGCACTGGCAGGGCTTCGACGGGGGCGACCGGGCCCGCGCCGAACTCGACGCGTTCTTCGCCGAGGTGGAGCGCAAGGCGATGCCCGTACCGCAGTCCGCGCCGGCCGCGCCGGAAGGGGGCGGCACGCCGTGAGCGACCTGGACTTCGCCTGCACCGGGGTGCGCGCCGACCCGTACGCCGCCGGGCCCACCCTTGTCTTCCGGCTGCGGGTCACCGCCGCGGGGGACGAGCCCGTGCACGCCCTCGCGCTGCGCTGCCAGATCCGCATCGAGCCCGCCCGCCGCCGCTACGGCGACGCCGAGGCCGCCGGGCTGCACGACCTGTTCGGCGACCGCTCCCGCTGGGGCCGCAGCATGCAGCCGCTGCAGTTCGCCCAGGCCGCGCTGATGGTGCCGGGCTTCACCGGGCGGACCGAGGTGGACCTGCCGGTGCCCTGCACCTACGACACCGACATCGCCGCGAGCCGCTACTTCGCCGCGCTGGAGGACGGGCACGCCCCCCTCACCCTGCTCTTCTCCGGCACCGCCTTCCGCGGCCCCGGCGGCTTCAGCGTCCAGCCGGTGCCGTGGGACCGCGAGGCGCCCTGCCTGCTGCCCGCGCGGGTCTGGCGGGAGATGTTCGACCAGCACTTCCCCGGCTGCGGCTGGATCCGGCTGCCCCACGACACCATGGCCGCCCTCACCGCCTTCCGCTCCCGGCACGCCCTGCCGTCCTGGCAGCAGACGCTGGAGGCGCTGCTCGCCGCGGCCGAGCGGGACCCCTCGCCGGAGGGCGCGGCCGCGACGGTGGCGGCCGGCGCGGGGACGACGGCGGAGGCGACGGCATGACGACGCACACCCCCACCGCCGCAGGCGAGGGCACCGCGGCCGCCGACGAGCTGCTCGCGCACGCCTGCCGGGTCGCCGACGCCGTCCTGTACGAGGGGTACGTGCTCTACCCCTACCGCGCCTCGGCCGCCAAGAACCGGATGCGCTGGCAGTTCGGCGTCCTCGTACCACCCGCCTGGGACGGGCACGCGGGCGAGCACAGCGCCCAGCGCACCGAGTGTCTGGCCGAGCCGCGGCAGGGCGCTCGCCTGCACGTGAGGCTGCGCTTCCTGCGCGTACAGCGGCGCGCGGTGGAGCAGGTGCGGGCGGACGGCGGCCACGAGCCCGTCGAGGCACTGGAGTTGCCCGACCGGGTGCTCGTCGGCTGGGACGAAGGCGTGGAGGAGCAGGCCGAAGTGAGCCTGTCCGTGGCGGAGTTGGTCGCGCTCGGCGAGGGCGGCGCCGAACTGCCCGTGGTGCTGCCGGCCGGCGAGGACACCGAGGACGTACGGGACGCCGCCGGGCAGGTGGTGGGCCGGCTGGTGCGGCGGCGCGAGCCGGTGACCGCGCGCCTGCGCGTGGCTGCCGCCGAACTCCCGGGCCCCTACCGGGTGGTGCGGCTGACCGCCACCGTGGCGAACACCGGGACCTGGGCGCCCGCGGGCTCCGGCACCGCCAGGGACGAGGCACTGCCGCACTGCCTGGTCTCCGCGCACCTGATGCTCGCGCTGACCGCGGGCTCCTTCGTCTCGATGACCGACCCGCCGCAATGGGCCGCGCCCGCCGTCGCCGAGTGCCGCAACCTGCACACCTGGCCGGTGCTCGCCGGGGCCGACGGGCGGGCCGACGCGGTGCTCTCCTCGCCGATCATCCTGGAGGACCACCCGCACCTCGCCCCGGAGAGCCCCGGCGCGCTCTACGACGCCCTGGAGATCGACGAGATCCTCGCCCTGCGCACGGCGGCCCTCACCGACCAGGAGAAACGCGAGGCCCGCGGCACCGACGAGCGGGCCGGCGCCGTCATCGACCTTGCCGACTCGCTGCCGCCGCAAGTGCTGGAGCGCCTGCACGGCGCCGTGCGCTCCCTGCGCGAGGTCACCGCCGGGCCGCGGCCCGCCGACGGGCCGCCCGTGCTGCACACGCCGGGCGAGGACACCGGCGCGTTGATGCAGCCCGGGACGCCGTGGTGGGACCCGGCCGCCGACCGCAGCGTGGACCCCGAGCGCGACCGGGTGCTGGTGGACGGACGCTCGGTCGGGGCGGGCGACCGCGTCGAGTTGCGGCCCGGGCTGCGCCGCACCGACGCGCAGGACATGTTCCTGCACGGCCGCACCGCGCTGGTGGAGGCGGTGCTGCACGACGTGGACGGCAGCGTGCACCTCGCGGTCACCGTGGACGGCGACCCGGGCGCCGAACTCCAGCGCGCGCAGGGCCGGTTCCGCTACTTCCAGCCCGACGAGGTCGTCCCCCTGGAGGCGCCGTGAACACCGTGGACCCGGTGGATCCGGCAGCCGGCTCGGGGACCGGCGGGGCCGTGGCGGAGCGGGCTGCCGCCGGGCGGCGGGTGCTGGTGGCCGGGCTCGGCAACATCTTCCTCGGCGACGACGGCTTCGGCGTCGAGGCCGCCGCGCGGCTGGCCCGGCGCACCCTGCCGCCCGGCGTGGAGGTCGCCGACATCGGCGTACGCGGCGTCCACCTCGCCTACCGCCTGCTGGAGGGGTACGGGACCGCGGTGCTGCTCGACGCCACCGCCCGCGGCGGCGCCCCCGGCACGCTCTACCTCATCGACCACGCCGAGGCCGCGGCACCCGCGCCCGGCGACGTCCTCATCGACGGCCACCGCATGACGCCCGACGCCGTGCTCGCCCTGCTCGGCACCCTCAGCGAGGGCACCGGCGGCAGCCGGCCGGACCGGGTCGCCGTCGTCGGCTGCGAACCGGCCTGCCTGGAGGAGGGGATCGGGCTCAGCGCGGCCGTCGAGGGCGCGCTGGACGAGGCGGTCGAGGCCGTGCTGCGGCTGCTCGCCCCGGACGGCGACCAGGCCGCGGGCGCCGACCGCCCGCACGACACGGAGGGTTCCGCGGCACGAAGGACGCGGGAGCCGGCGATCACCAAGGAGATGCAGCCATGACGAAGATCCTGCTCGCGGCGGCCGCCGCCGGCCTGGCCGCCGCCGCGATCGCGGCCAACCTGCCCGACATCAAGCGCTACATGAAGATCCGCTCGATGTGACACCGGTATGCCGGAAGCGCCGTTAGGGCGAACCTCGGCGCCGCCCGGCGGCGTGGCGGGGGCGGCGACCCCCGCGCCGGGCCTGTACTGGGGTGGTCCCGGGGGCTTCCGGGGCCCGTCCACCACGGGGACCGGCGGGAGTTGAGCATGCACGAGATGTCCATCGCGCTGGCCGTGGTCGGCCAGGTCGAGGACGCGGCGCGCGCGGCCGGCCGGGGAGCGGCCGAGGCCGTGACGCTGCGGGTGGGCGAGCTGGCCGGTGTGGTCCCCGACGCCCTGCGCTTCTGCTTCGAACTCGCCTGCGACGGCACCGTTGCCGCAGGCGCCCGGCTCGTCACCGAGCAGGTGCCGGGACGCGCCCGCTGCGGGACCTGCCCGCACGAGTGGGCCACCGGGATGCCGCCCGAACTCACCTGCCCGCGGTGCGGCGGCGCCGCCCAAGGGCTGCTGTCCGGACGGGAGTTGGAGATCGCCGCCGTCCGGTGGGCGGCCCGCCCCGCCGCCGCCCTGCACGAGGAGCCCTGAGGACCATGTGCGACGCCACCGACCTGCGCAGCGCCGTGCTCGCCAAGAACGACGCCGGGGCCAAGGGGCTGCGGGCCGAACTCGCCGCCCGCGGCACCGCGATGGTGAACCTGCTCTCCAGCCCCGGCAGCGGCAAGACGGCCCTGCTGGAGGCCGAACTCACCCTGGCCGGTAAGCGCGGCGTCCCCGTCGCCGCGCTGACCGCCGACCTCGCCACCGAGAACGACGCGACCAGGCTGGCCCGTTCGGGCGCGCCCGTGCGCCAAGTGCTCACCGACGGGCTGTGCCACCTGGAGACCGACATGCTCCGCGGCCACCTGGACGGGCTGCTGGAGCCGCACACCCGGCTGCTGTTCGTGGAGAACGTCGGCAACCTGGTCTGCCCCGCCTCCTACGACCTCGGCGAGACGCTGCGGGTGGTGCTCGCCTCCGTCACCGAGGGCGAGGACAAACCGCTGAAGTACCCCACAGCGTACGGACTCGCGCACCTGGTCGTCGTCACCAAGCAGGACATCGCGGCGGCGGCCGGCTTCGAGCGCGGGACGTTCCTGGCGAACGTGGCACGCGTGAACCCCGGCGTGGAGGTGCTGTTCACCTCCGCCCGCAGCGGCGAGGGCGTCGGCCTGCTGCTGGACCGCGCGCTCGCCGCCGCGGACGGCGGAGCGGTGCACGAGCCGGTGATGGCGCGGACGGTGGGGGCGGGCGGCCACGGGCACAGCCACGAACACGGCCACAGCCATGAGCACGGTCAGGAACACAGCCACGAGCACAGCCACGGCCACGAGCACAGCCGCCGGCCCGGCCATGAGCACGGCCACGCGCCCGCCGCCACCCGACTCCCCGCGATCTGAGCCCCGTTCGCCATGACCGCAGAACCCGCCGCCGTGTCATCCGGAACCGCCGTGTCCGCCGCGTCCGCTGCGGGCGCCGCCCCCGAGCGGCGCAGGGTCACCGTGCGCGGGGTCGTGCAGGGCGTCGGCTTCCGGCCGTTCGTGTACGGGCTCGCCGGGGAGCTGGGGCTGAGCGGCCACGTCACCAACACCGGGGAGGGCGTGGTCGCCGAGGTCGAGGGCGCCCCGTCCGCGGTGGCCGCCTTCTGCACGCGCATCGCCGCCGAGGCGCCGCCGCTGGCCGTCGTCCAGGACGTGCGGCACGAGCCGGTGGCCGTCCGCGGCGGCGACGGCTTCGCCATCCTGCAGTCCCGCGCGGGCGGCCCGCGCCGTACCCTCGTCGCCCCCGACACCGCTACCTGCGCGGACTGCCTCGCCGAGCTGTGCGACCCCGCCGACCGCCGGTACCGGCACCCCTTCATCACCTGCACCCACTGCGGGCCGCGCTTCACCATCACCACCGGGCTGCCGTACGACCGCGCGAACACCACGATGGCGGGCTTCGCGATGTGCGCGCGGTGTGCCCGCGAGTACGCCGACCCCGCCGACCGCCGCTTCCACGCCCAGCCCGTCTCCTGCCACGACTGCGGCCCCCGGCTCCGCCTGGTCCTGCCGCCCAGCGGCCCGCTGACGCCGCTGACGGACGAACCGGTGGCCGCCGCACGGGAGTTGCTGGCGCGCGGCGCGATCCTCGCCGTCAAGGGCATCGGCGGCTACCACCTGGCCTGCGACGCCGCGAACGCCCGGGCGGTACGGGAGTTGCGGCGCCGCAAGAACCGCGCCGCCAAGCCCTTCGCGCTGTTGGCCGCGAGCCCGGCCGACATCGAGCCGCTGGTGCACCTGGGCCCCGCCGAGCGGGACCTGCTCGCCGGGCGGGTGCGCCCCATCGTGCTGCTGCGCCGCCGCCCGGAGCCGCCCGCCGGCCTGGTGGCCGCCGAAGTGGCACCCGGCAGCGCCGACTTGGGCGTCATGCTGCCCTACAGCCCGCTGCACCACCTGCTGCTGGGCCTGCCGGGCGACCCGCCCGGGCCGCGGCTGCTCGTGCTCACCAGCGGCAATCTCGGCGGCGAGCCCATCGTCACCGACGACGGGAAGGCCCGCGAGCGGCTGGCCGGGCTCGCCGACGCCTGGCTCACCCACGACCGGCCGATCCACGTGCCCTGCGACGACTCGGTGGTGCGGATTCTCGACGGGCAGGAGCTGCCGGTGCGCCGCTCGCGCGGCTACGCGTCCTTCCCGGTGCCGCTGCCGGTGGAGGTGCGGCCCGCCCTCGCCGTCGGCGGCGACCTGAAGAACGTGTTCTGCCTGGGCGAGGGGCGCAAGGCGTGGCTGTCCGCGCACGTCGGCGACATGGACGACCTCGCCACCCTCACCGCGTTCGCCACCGCCGAGCGGCAGTTGGCCGGCATCACCGCGGTGGCGCCCGAACTGCTGGCCGCCGACCGGCATCCCGGCTACCGCTCCGCACAGTGGGCCGCCCGGCACGCCGGGCACCGCCCGGTCCGGCACGTCCAGCACCACCACGCCCACGTCGCCGCGGCCATGGCCGAACACGGCCTGGACGGCAGCCGGCCCGTCATCGGCGTCGCCTTCGACGGCACCGGATACGGCGAGGACGGCGCCGTGTGGGGCGGGGAGTTCCTGCTCGCCGACTACGACGGCCACCTGCGCGCGGCACACCTGGCGTACGTGCCGCTGCCCGGCGGCGACGCGGCCGTCCGCCACCCGTACCGCATGGCCCTGTCCCACCTGCGGTCCGCGGGCCTGGGCTGGCCGGTCGACCTGCCGTGCGTCGCGGCCTGCCCGGAGGACGAACGCCCCGTGCTGGCGCGACAGTTGGAGCTGGGGCTGAACTGCGTGCCGACCTCCAGCATGGGCCGCCTCTTCGACGCCGTCTCCTCGCTCGCCGGGGTGTGCCACCGCGCCGACTACGAGGCGCAGGCCGCCATCGCATGGGAGGCCGCGGCCTATTTCGCGGGGGAGGAGCCGGGCGCGTACGCCTTCGCCCTGCGCCGGGACGACCCGGCCGAGCCCCGATCTCCCGCCGGGGCGGCCGACTTGGGGCGACCCGGGTCCGCCGGCGCCGAGCCGCCTCTCGTGCTCGACCCGGCACCCGTCCTCGCCGCCGTCGTCGCCGACCTGCGGGCCGGTACCCCCGCCGGCCGGATTGCCGCCCGCTTCCACGCCGCCGTCGCCCTGGCCGTTCGCGACACCTGCCGGGCGCTGCGGGCGCGCACCGGCACCGGGACGGTCGCCCTGACCGGCGGTGTGTTCGCCAACGCGCTGCTGTCGGCCGCCTGCGCGCGGGAGTTGGCGGCCGACGGCTTCACCGTGCTGCGCCACCGCCTGGTGCCGCCCGGCGACGGCGGCCTGGCACTGGGCCAACTCGCCGTCGCCGCCCGCCGATCCGCCCGGCCGCGGCCCTGACCCGGCAAGCCCCCGACCGCCGACCGTGAGACACCCGAGGACGAGGAGAGACCCATGTGCCTGGCAGTGCCCGGCAAGGTCCTGGAGATCGAGGAACGCGACGGCACGCGCATGGCGACCGTCGACTTCGGCGGCGTGGTGAAGGAGGTGTGCCTGGAGTACCTGCCGGACCTGCGGGTCGGCGAGTACACCATCGTGCACGTCGGCTTCGCCCTGCAGCGGCTGGACGAGGAGTCGGCCCGGCAGACCCTCGCGCTGTTCGAGAACCTCGGCCTGCTGGAGGAGGAGTTCGGCGACCCCTGGCAGGCCGCGGCCGCCGCCGGGCCGACCGGAGGAGAAAGCGGCCCGGCACAGGAGGAGGCACGCGCGTGAAGTACCTCGAGGAGTTCCAGAACCCCGACCTGGCCGTGCGACTGCTGGACGACATCCGCGCCACCGTCACCCGCCCCTGGGCGCTGATGGAGGTCTGCGGCGGCCAGACGCACTCGATCATCCGGCACGGCATCGACCAACTGCTCCCCGAACAGATCGAGTTGATCCACGGCCCCGGCTGCCCGGTGTGTGTCACCCCGCTGGAGGTCATCGACAAGGCGCTGGAGATCGCCTCCCGGCCGGACGTCGTCTTCTGCTCCTTCGGCGACATGCTCCGCGTGCCCGGCTCCGGACGCGACCTGTTCCGGGTGCGGGCCGCCGGCGGCGACGTCCGCGTCGTCTACTCGCCGCTGGACGCGCTGCGCCTCGCCCGCGAACACCCCGACAAGGAGGTGGTGTTCTTCGGCATCGGCTTCGAGACCACCGCCCCGCCCAACGCGATGGCCGTCCACCAGGCCGCAAGACTCGGCATCCGCAACTTCAGCATGCTCGTCTCCCATGTGCGGGTGCCCCCGGCCATCGAGGCGATCATGCAGTCGCCCGACTGCCGGGTGGACGCCTTCCTCGCCGCCGGGCACGTGTGCAGCGTGATGGGCACCGGCGAGTACCCCGAACTCGCCGAGCGCTTCGAGGTCCCCATCGTCGTCACGGGGTTCGAGCCGCTGGACATCCTGGAAGGGGTGCGACGGGCCGTGCGCATGCTGGAGCGCGGCGAGCCCGGCGTGGAGAACGCCTACCCGCGGGCGGTGCGCCCTGAGGGCAATCCCGCGGCCAGGGCCATGCTCGCCGACGTCTTCGAGGTCACCGACCGCGCCTGGCGCGGCATCGGCACCATCCCCGGCAGCGGCTGGCGACTGGCCGAGCGCTACCGCGAGTTCGACGCCGAGCACCGCTTCAGCGTCGCCGGCATCGACACCCGCGAACCCGCCGAGTGCCGCAGCGGCGAGGTCCTGCAAGGGCTGCTCAAGCCGCACCAGTGCGAGGCGTTCGGCACCACCTGCACCCCGCGCACCCCGCTCGGCGCGACCATGGTCTCCAGCGAGGGGGCCTGCGCCGCGTACTACCTCTACCGCCGGCTCGGCGGTACGCCCGCGACCGTGGAGGCGACCCCCGTTGGCTGACATCACCGACCTGTCCCGTACCGGCGAGCCCGGCCGCGCCGCCGCCACCGTGCCCGCGCCGGCCGCGCCCGACTTCTCCGGCTGGACCTGCCCTGCGCCGCTGCGCGACCAGGAGCACATCGTGATGGGGCACGGTGGGGGCGGCGCGCTGTCCGCCGAACTCGTCGAGCACGTCTTCGCGCCCGCCTTCGGCGGCCCGCTGCTCGCCGGACTCGGCGACTCCGCGGTGCTCCGGCTCGGCGGCGCCCGGCTCGCCTTCTCCACCGACTCCTACGTGGTGCGGCCGCTGTTCTTCCCCGGCGGCAGCATCGGCGACCTCGCCGTCAACGGCACCGTCAACGACCTGGCGATGAGCGGCGCCAAGGCCGCCTACCTCTCCTGCGCCTTCATCCTGGAGGAGGGGGTGGAGACCGCCACCGTCGCCCGGGTCGCCCAGGCGCTCGGCGCCGCCGCCCGCACCGCCGGCGTCGAGGTGGCGACCGGCGACACCAAGGTCGTCGAGGCCGGGCACGGCGACGGCATCTACCTCAACACCGCCGGGATCGGCCTCATCCCCGACGGCGTGGACATCCGGCCGCAGCGGGCGGTGCCCGGCGACGTGGTGCTGGTCAGCGGACCGGTCGGGGTGCACGGCACGGCGATCATGAGCGTCCGCGAGGGCCTGGAGTTCGGCGTGTCGGTGCGCAGCGACTGCGCGGCCCTCGGCGGCCTGGTGGAGGCGATGCTCGCGGTCACGCCCGACCTGCACGTGCTGCGCGACCCCACCCGCGGCGGCCTGGCCGCCGCCCTCGGTGAGATCGCCGCCGCGGCGGGTGTCGGCGTCACCGTCCAGGAGCGCAGTGTGCCGGTGCCGCCCGAGGTCGCCAACGCCTGCGCGGTGCTCGGCCTCGACCCCTGGTACGTCGCCAACGAGGGCAAGCTCGTCGCCTTCGTCCCGCCCGAGCACGCCGACGCCGTCCTCGCGGCGATGCGCAGCCACCCGCTGGGCGCCGAGGCGGCGGTCATCGGCACCTGCGTCGAGGAGCACCCGGGCATGGTCGTCGCCCGCACCACCTTCGGCGGCACGCGCGTGGTGGACATGCCGCTGGGCGAGCAACTCCCGCGGATCTGCTGAGGGGCGCCGCCGCGAGCCGGCGCGAGCAGCAGGGGGCGGCCGGGCTCAGCCCGCCAGCAGGCGGGCGGAGCCCGCGCCCTGCCGCGGCCGCGGATCGTTCGCGGCGGCGGCGTTTATTCGCAGCGGCGGACCGGGCCACGCTGTTACCCTGGCCGGGCATGTGACCGATCGTGACCGTGGAGACGAACGTGGTGGGTGACGACGACATCTCCGGGTGATCCCGGAGCTGTCAGGCCACCGGCAGGCGCTGCCTGAGCGCCGCCGAGGTGGCCTCCTCGTCGTCCCTTCACACACCCTTCCCGGCGGCGCCTGTGTGCCCGCCGTACGCTCCCCGAGGTCACCCGCCATGTCCGACGCCTTCGTCGTCTGCTCCCACCTGTCCTTCTCCTGGCCCGGCGACATCCCGGTCCTCACCGACCTGTCCTTCACCCTCGGCGGCGGCCGCACCGGCCTGGTCGCGCCGAACGGCGCGGGCAAGTCCACCCTGCTCAGGCTGATCGCCGGCGAGTACCGGCCGACCGCCGGCACCGTCACCGTGCGCGGGGTGCCGGGCCACCTGCCGCAGACGCTGCCGCTCGCCGCCGAACTCACCGTCGCCGACGTGCTCGGCGTCGCACCCGTCATCCGCGCCCTGGACGCCATCGAGTCCGGCGACACCGCCGAGGAGCACTTCGCCGTCATCGGCGACGACTGGGACGTGGAGGAACGCAGCCGCGCCCAGCTGGACCGGCTCGGCCTCGGCGGAGTGGCGCTCGATCGCCGGCTCGCCACCCTCAGCGGCGGGCAAGCCGTCTCGCTCGGCCTGGCCGCCCAACTCCTGCGCCGCCCCGATGTGTTGCTGCTGGACGAGCCCACCAACAACCTCGACGGCCGGGCCCGCGCCCGCCTGTACGCGGTGCTCGAGGAGTGGACCGGCTGCCTGCTCGTCGTCAGCCACGACCGGGCGCTGCTGGACCGCATGGACCGCACCGCCGAACTCCACTCCGGCGAACTGCGCTTCTACGGCGGCAACTTCACCTTCTACGAGGAGGCGGTCCGCACGGAGGGTGAGGCGGCCGAGAAAGCGCTGCGCACCGCGGAACTCGACGTGAAGCGTGAGAAGCGGGAGATGCAGCAGGCCCGCGAGCGGGCCGACCGCAGGTCCGGTACCGCCGCCCGCAAGGTCGCCGACGCGGGCCTGCCCAAGATCCTCGCCGGCGCCCGCAAGCGCCGCGCCCAGGAGTCCGCGGGCCGGGCCGGCGATGTGCACGCCTCCCGCGTGGCCGACGCCCGGGCCCGGATGGACGAGGCGGCGCGGGCCGTGCGCGACGAGCAGCGGATCGTCCTCGACCTGCCCGGCACCCGAGTGCCCGCGGGCCGCACCGTCTTCACCGGCGAGCGGATGCGGGTGGCCTACGGCGGTCGGGAGGTCTTCGCGGGCGAGGGCGCCGACCTGGTGGTCCGTGGCCCCGAGCGGATCGCGCTGACCGGGCCGAACGGGGCCGGCAAGTCCACCCTGCTGCGGCTGCTCAGCGGCGACCTCGCGCCGGACTCCGGCCACGTCGTGCGCGCCCAGGGCCGCACCGCCTACCTCTCCCAGCGGCTCGACCTGCTCGACCCCGCCCGTACCGTGGCCGAGAGCATGGCGGCCGCCGCGCCCGCGCTGCCCGAGGCCGACCGGATGAACCTGCTGGCCCGGTTCCTCTTCCGCGGCGACGGCGCCCACCTGCCGGTCGGCGCCCTGTCCGGCGGCGAGCTGCTGCGCGCCACGCTCGCCTGCGTGCTGTGCGCGGAACCGGCCCCGCAGCTGCTGCTCCTGGACGAGCCGACGAACAACCTGGACCTGGTCGGCGTCGGCTGGCTGGAGTCGGCGCTCTCCGCGTACGAGGGCGCGTTCGTGGTGGTCAGCCACGACGAACGGTTCCTGGCGGAGATCGGGGTGGAGCGGCGGCTGTCCCTGGAGGAGGGCCGGCTGTCGGAGGCAGGGTGAGGGCTGCGGGCGTAACGGGGTGCCTGCCGCCGACTGCGGGAGTGGACGTAGGCGCGAACCGTGCGCAGCCTCCGGGTGCGCGGGTGCCCAGGTGCCCAGGTGCCGGGCTGCGCGCGGACGTAGGCGGGAGCCCGTACACGGAGAGCCGTCCGCAGGGCGCCGCAGCCTGCGCGTGCGGTGGAGCGGCGGACAGCACGGGTCGGCGGACTGCCCGTACCGGCACTGCCCGCCCGCTCCCACGTCACCCCCTTGACAGGTGACGGGGCTCGGCGGACGATCGTGCCATCAGCGGTTCCCTCCCGGGTGCCGCGCCCTGGAGGGGAGTCCCTCATGCCGACCGACACCAGCACCGCGGCCCTTCGTACGGAGCAGGACCCGGACGCCGCCGCCCGCCGCGCCCGCTTCGGCCACCTGCCGCCCCCGGTCCGGCTGCAGGACACCGTGGAGGAGCGCCCGGGCACCGTCCCGGACCCCTCCCGCGACACCTACAACGCCGACGAGTGGCTGGTCCGCTACTGCCTCTGAGACCCGTCCCGCACAACGCCGCTCCCGCCGGGTCCGTTCCCGCGAAGGCCGGTTGACCCCCGGCCCCGCGCCCGGGGAGCGGGCGCCGGGCCGGCCCGGCCCGCGGCTCCGCTAGGGTACGCACGACCGGTGGCGGGGCTGGGGGAGGCGCGATGGGCGGCGGGGCGGAATCGGTGCTGCGGGAGGTCGTGGTGCACGCGGCCGGAGCCGTCTGCACGCGTACGGCCCGTGTGGAGCTGCCCGCCTCCGGCGCGGAACCCGTCGTACGGATCAGCGGGCTGCCGCCCACCGTGCAGCGGCACTCGCTGCGCGGCCGGGTCGTGTCGGGCCCGGCCGGGCTGCGCGTCGCCGACATTCGCGTCGATGTGGGTGCCGTCCTGCGGCAGGGCGAGCAACTGCCGTCGCTGCGCCTCGACCTGGAGGACGCCGAGGACCGCGCGAGCCGACTCGCGGAGCGCTGCGAGCGGTTGACGCGCGAGATCGAGCAGGTCGCCGCCTTCCGGGCCGAGCCGCCCCAGCCCAGGCGCGGCGACCCGCCGCGCTGGGCACCCGTGGAGTCCCTGCTCGCCCTCGCCGGCTTCGTGGACACCCGGCTCGGTGTCCTGCACGCCCGACTGCGGGCCGCGCAGGAGGAGTTGGAGCAGGCCGACCACGAGGTGGCCGTCGCGCGGCACCGCCTGCTGGAATCCTCCACCGCGCAGCCCGCCGACCGCGCCGTGCCCACCCTCACCGCCGTCCTCACCCTCGTGCCCGGCGAGGGGCAGCCCGAGGGCGGCTCGGCAGAGGTCGAGGTGGAGTACCACGTCGTGGGCGCCACATGGTCGCCCGTCTACCAGTTGCGCCTGGACGGCAGGACGGGGGCCGGCATCCTCGTGCTGCGCGCGGGCGTCGCCCAGCGCACCGGCGAGGACTGGACCGGCGTGCGGCTCGGTCTGTCCACCGCCGACCTGCTGCGCCGCACCGATCTGCCGGCCCTGCGCTCGCTGCGGATCGGCCGGACCCAGGAGGAACCCGCGCCGCGAGGCTGGCGCGAACCCCCGGCCGGGCTGGAGGAGTTGTTCGCCGGCTACGACGCGGCCGAGCAGCGCAGGCCCAGCGGTCCCGCCCTGGGCGGCGCGGTCGGCGGGGACGTGCCGGTGTCCCGGCACCTGGCCGCGCAGGAGACGTACGGCGCGGCCACGGCCGCCCGGGCCGACGGCGCCGGCTACGGTGCCGCCCTCCACGCCGGCAGCGCGGGGGCCGACGAGGAGGCCGGCGGCACGACCCGCGCGCTGCGCAGCCACGCCCGCCGGACCGGGGGCACCCCGCCGGCCCCGGGCGGCCCCGCCCACGCGCAGAGCTGGATGGCCCACCCGCCGGCCCCCGTTCCGCTGTCCGCGCCGATGGCCCCGAGCAGTGCGCCGCCGGCCGTACCCGGCCCCCCGGCCGCCGCACCCGCGGCTCCCGCGGCACCCTCCGCGGGCATGCTCGACTACAGCGCGCTCACCCTGGCCGGCCCGGAGCGGCCGTTCGACCGCGGCACCCTGACCCGTACCGTGGAGACCGGCGACAACGAGATCGCCGCCCACCGCAGCCGTGCGGCGAAGGTGGCGGACCTGCCCCGCCCCGCGCACGCGGTGGACGTACGGCGGTCCGCCGGGTCCTTCGACTACCGCTTCGAGGCCGCCGCCCCCGTCGATGTCGCCTCCGACGGGTCCTGGCACACCGTGCCCGTCGGCGAGGTGCCGGCCGAGACGGAGTTCGGCTATGTGTGCGTGCCCGCCGAGGACACCGCCGTCTTCGGCACCGTGCTGCTGACGAACACCTCCGCGCGCCCGCTGCTCGCCGGGCCCGCCGACGTCATGGTCGACGGCGACTTCGTGCTCACCGCGCCGCTGCCGACCCTCGCGCCCGGGCAGCGCCAGGCGGTCGGCATCGGTGTGGCCGAGAGCGTCCAGGTGGCCCGGCGCACGCACATGCGCGAGTCGACCGCGGGGCTGCGCGGCGGCACCACCGTGCTGGAGCACAGCGTCGAGGTCGAGGTCGCCAACCGGCTGCCGTACCCGGTGGTCGTGGAGGTGCGCGAGCGGGTGCCCGTCGCAGGCGACAAGGACGTGCGGATCGAGGAGCACCGGGCCGAGCCGGCCTGGGCGGCGCCCGAGGGGCCGCTGCCCGGCCAGGACGAGACCTATGTGCGCGGGGCCCGCGTCTGGCGGGTGGCGCTGGAGCCCGGCCGGACCACCACGCTGACCGGCGGGTACGCCGTGCGGCTGCCGGTCGGCAAGTCCGTCGTCGGCGGAAACCGGAGGAACTGAGGCGATGGACCGCGTGGTTGACGGTGTCGAGGACCGCGGTGCGGACCGCACGGTGACGGGCCCAGCAGGACCCGGGGGCCCGGCGGCCCCCGCCGCCGAGGACGCCCTGCGGCTGCCGATCACTGCCGTGACCTGCCTGGAGGACCGCGCCCAGGTCGAACGCTCCGGCACCGTCCATCTCGCCGCGGGCGTCAGCCGGTTGCGCATCGGCCCGGTCACGCCGCTGGCCGTGGACCGCTCGCTGCGGGCCGAGTTCACCGCTGACCCGCAGGCCGGGCAGGGCGGTTCGCCGTCGGAAGAGGGCCCGATCTCCGCCGGGACGGCCGGTGTTCGGGCCGCGGCACCCCGCGTGCTCGACACCCGCGTCGTGCGTGTGCACACGCCCCCGCCGCCCGGCGAGCCCGGCCGCGACGCCTCCGTGCTGCGGCGCGAAGTCCACGCCCTGGAGCGGGAGTCGCAGGAGGTGCGGCAGCTGCAGGAGCGGCTGGAGAGCGCGCTGGCCGTCGTCGAGCAGGCCCGGGCCGATGTCCACCGCGACATCGTGCAGGGCGCCGGCGCGGGCGACGCCGACCCCGAGCGGTGGGCCGACCGGCTGGACCGGGTCGAGCAGGAGGCCGAGGCCCGCATCGGCGAACTGCACCGCCAGCGCCGCCGGTTGCACGACGTCGAGCAGGAACTCGCCGAGGCCCGTGCCGCCTTGGCCGCGACCGAGAACGAACCGCCATTGCTCACCGCCCACCTGGAAGTCGTCGTGGAAGCCGGGAGCGCGGGCGCCGCGCACCTGAAGGTGGCGCACCTGGTGCCCTGCGCGGTGTGGCGGCCCGCCTACCGGGCCACGCTCGCCGAGGACCGCGGCACCGTCCGGGTGGAGACCGACGCCTTCGTGTGGCAGCGCACCGGCGAGGACTGGGACGGGGTGCGGCTGTCGCTGTCCACGGCGCGGCCGACGCTGGCCGCGAGCCCGCCGCGGCTGACCGAGGACGTCCTGACGCTGCGCGACCGCTCGGCCGAGGAACGGCGGACGGTCGAGGTGGACCTGCGCGAGGAGGAGATCGCCACCGTGGGCGCCGAGTCGGCGCCGGCCGCGACCGGCACGGGCGCCCTGCCCGGCCTGGCCGACGGCGGTGCCGTCCGCGTCCTGGCCGCGCCCCGGCCCGTTGCCGTGCCCGGCGACGGGCGGCCGCACCGGGTGCACCTGTCCGCCTTCACGGCCGCCTGCCGGGCCGAGTGGTCCAGTGCGCCGGAGCTGTCACCCCTGGTGGTGACGACCGCGCGGTTCACCAACGAGGCCGGGCACGTGCTGCTGGCCGGACCGGTGGACCTGCTGCGCGGCAGCGGCTTCCGCGGCCGTGGCGAGCTGCCCTTCGCGGGCGTCGGCGAGGAGGTGCGCCTCGCGTTCGGCAGCGAGGACGACTTCCGGGTGGTGCGCCATGTCGAGGAGCGGCGCGACACGGCGGGCCTGGCCGCGATCAACCAGCGCACCGTCATCACCCGCGAGGTACGGCTGTTCGTCTCGCGGCTGGACGCCGGACCGCAGGCGGCGGGCGAGCGGGAGGTGGTCGTGCGCGAGCGGATACCGGTCTCCGAGGTCTCGGCGGTGGAGGTTCGGCTGCTGCCCGGCGCCTGCGCGCCGGACCCGGGGGCGCCCGACGCCGAGGGCATCGTCCGCTACGACCTGCGGCTGGCCCCGGGCGAGCGGCGCGAGATCACCCTGGCGTACGAGATCACGGCAGCGGCCTCCGTCACGGGCCTGTGACCGTCCTCGCCCCTGGGCAAGATGCGCGGGCCAAGGGTCAACGGCTTTGCCGCGTAAGGAACGTGGCAGCCCCTTTTGGTGGCCTGCTGTTCACACGGAATTCGGCGTTCCCTTCCGTCAAGATCCTTTGCGGCCCGTAGCGTCCACGGGCCGACAACCGGTCCCCACGCGCGGCGGTGCGCCCACGCACCCGCGAGCGCCGGGGCCGACAGCAACGGGGGGCGGCCGGGGGGCCGTCGGCACTTCGCATCAGGTCGATGCCTTCTTCGGGCATCGCGTCATTGGGGGGTCTTCCACTTGGAAGCTCGTACGCGCCGCAACCTCGCGGTGCTGACTTCGGCCGCGTCGCTGGCGGCCGGTGTTCTCGCGGCCACCGCGCCGCAGGCCGGAGCGCTGACCATCAGCGCCACCACCGGCCAGATCTCCACCGTGGGGGCCGACGGCGTCCACGTCGCCAACCCCGACGGCTCCGGCTCGGCCCTCGTGCCCGGCCTGCCCGACCCGTACGGCATGTCGCCGAACTGGGCGCCCGACGGCAGCCGCCTGGTCGGCGGCACCGACGACCCGGGCACCTTCCTGAGCACCCGCACGGTCGGCACCGCCTCGCCCGTCACCACCGTGTGGCCCACCGGCGGCGCGGGCGGCTCGCAGTACTCCGACGCGGTCTACTGGCTGGACGGCAGCTACGTCGTCACCAGCGACACCGTCCAGCTCTTCTACGGCCCGTCCGACGCCTCCTTCGGGCAGCAGCCGCTGCTCACCGGCGCCAACGCGCCCGCCCAGGGCACCTGCGACCGGCACCCCACCGCGAGCATCCTCGGCCCGCTGGCCTTCCAGCGGTCCGCCTGCGGCAGCACCGACTCCGACATCTACGCGCTGGACCCGTCGACGGACGCCCTGCAGAAGATCGTCACCGACGGCGCCGAGCCCGCCTACTCCGCGGACGGCAGCCAACTCGCCTTCACCCGGGTCGTGGACGGCCACCGGCAGATCTTCGTGGCCGCCGCCGACGGCAGCGACCCCAAGCAGATCACCACCGACGCCTCCGACCACCACGACCCGGCCTGGGACCCGGCCGGCGGCCGGATCGCCTACGACGTGGTCACCGACGCGGCGAGCGACAAGCGCGAGACGCACCTGCTCGACCTGGCCGACGGCAGCACCAGCCTGTTCAACGGCGCCACCGGCCGGCCCGCCTGGCAGCCGGTCCGCAACAACACCCTGGACCGCGTCTACGGCACCGGCGACATCACCATCGACCAGGCCGCCTCCCGCTTCACCTTCGACACCACCGGCGCCACCCACCAGCCCGGCCTGATCACCGCCCACTCGGCGGTGCTGGTCAACAAGGGCAACGGCACCTACGCGACCCCCGCGGTCTCGCTGGCCGCCGAGAAGCAGGGCCCGGTCCTGATGACGTCGGCGACCTCGCTGGACGCCACCGCCGTCGCCGAACTCAAGCGCACCCTGCCCAAGGGCAGCACCGTGTACCTGATGGGCAACACCAACCTGCTCAGCGCCAACGTCGCCTCGCAGATCACCGCGCTCGGCTACACCGCGCTGCGGATGGACGGCACCGACCTCGCCGCGGTCTCCGCCCGCACCGCCACCCAGATCACCCACACTCCCGACTGGGTGTTCGTCGCCGACGGCAACGACTACCACGACCCGATCGCCGCCGCCAGCGCGGCCGGCGCGCTCGGCTACAAGGGCCTGGGCGTGGTGCTGCTCACCAAGGGCACCACCATCCCCTCCTCGGTCCAGAACTACCTCAACTCCCTGGACCCGAACACCACCAACCTGGTCTCGGTCGGCGCCAACGCCCGCACGGCGCTGGAGAACACCGCCCTGGCCAAGCCCTGGCAGTTCTACGACGTCAGCGGCAGCTCCAACGAGCAGACCGCGGTCAACCTCGCCGAGTTCTGGTGGTCGGCGCCCAACGCCGCCACCGTGCAGGACACCTGGACCTGGCAGAACGCCGTCACCGGCAACGCGGTCACCGCGACCTACGGCCCCGTGCTGTGGTCCACGGTCGACGTCCTGTCCGACCAGAGCAAGGCGTACCTGACGACGGAGTCCGCGAGCGTGCAGGAGGTGGCGACCTTCGGCGGCAACGACGCGTACTCGCCCACCAACCGCAGCGACATCGGCAACGCGATTGGCATCGACAGCGCCCACATGACCACCCTCTGGTGGGCCGGCGGCGTGCTGCCGGCCCAGGCGGGCTCGGCGAGCAAGTCCCTGGCGAAGGACTTCGCCCGGTCCCTGCCCACCGTCCGCACGCCGCAGGGGCAGGCCCCCGCGCCCGCCCGCAAGTCGCTGACCGTGGACATCCCAGGCGCGCAGCTCCCGCCGCGCACCGACTCCACGCGCCGCTGACGGAAGCGGCGGTAGCGGCGAAGGAGCCCGGGCAGACCGCCCGGGCTCCTTCGCGTATCACACGGAGAGTTGACGGAGCGTCAGCTCACACCGCTCACTGGCTGAGCAGCTTCGTGGCCAGCGTGGCCGCGTTGTACGAGCCCCAGCCGGTGGTGAAGTCCCAGCCGGTGCCCGCGGAGTAGGCGCCGTTGCTGCCACTGGTGATGTCGTGGAAGCCGGTGCCGTTCGCCGCGTACAGGGCGGGGTTGGCGAAGCCCAGGCCGGGCTTACCGGCCGCGGCGGCCTGCTGGTTGTAGAGGGCGGCGAAGGCGGCCCACTCCGGCGCGGCCGCGCTGGTGCCGCCGACCTGGCCCCAGGAGCCCTGCGAGTAGATCGACACGCCGGGCGAGGGGTTGGCGAGCGCCGCGACGTCCGGCACCTGCCGCTTGCCGCCGCCCTGGCTCTTCTGCACCGGGGTCTGCCAGCTCGGGATGGCGAACTTCGAGGACTTGCCGCCACCGCCGCCGGACCACGCGGTTTCCCGGCTCCAGGCGTTGGACGACGTCACCGTCAGCGTGGTGCCGCCGACGCCCGTGACGTACGGGTCGCTCGCCGGGTAGTCCACCGAGGTGCCACCGGTGCCCGCGTCGTCCGAGCCGCTGTCGCCGGAGGCCGCGAAGAAGCCCAGGCCCTCGGCAGCGCCCTGCTTGAACACCGCGTCCACCGCGGTGATGTTGGACGAGGTGCGCTGCGTCTCGGCCGCGCCCCAGCTGATCGACGTCACCGGGATGCCGCTGTCGACGATCGCCTGATAGGTGTCGACCTCGCCCGCGTCGGAGTTCGGGCCCTCGAAGACGGTGACCTTCGCGGCCGGCGCGACCGCGTTGAGCACCTCGATGTCCAGCTCGACCTCGACCTGGCCGTCGCCGAGCGACCCCGAACCGCCGTCCACCTTGTGCACGGTGGGCGCCGACGAGCCGAGCCCGTAGTGGCTGTCGTACGTGGTGATGTTCGACTGCTGGAAGCCGTCGAACTCCAGCAGCGCGACCTGCTGGCCGCTGCCGGTGTACGTGCCCGACACGTTGTAGCCGCCCTTGATCTGCGCCGGGGTGTAGCCGCCGCCGGGGCCGTTGTGCGGGGCCGCCGCGGGCTTCAGCGCGGTGGGCTGGTGGCGCAGCTTGGCCTGGTTGTTCAGGCCCGAGACGTCGCTGACCACCGAGGCGATCGAGGCCGGCAGCGAGGGCGCCGCGTCGTTGGCGTAGAAGCTGCGCCCGGTGGCGGCGTCCTTGTACGTCGACAGCGACGTGCCGAACGCCTTCTGCACCTGGGCGGCGGTGCCGGTGGCGTCCACCAGCAGGTTGCCCGAGTGCACCGCGCCGACCTTCAGGCCCTGGGCGGCCAGGTAGTCGGTGACCTTCTTGACGTCGGCGTCGCTGCGCCCGAAGCGGGCCGCGAACTGCGCCTTCGTCAGGTAGTGGCCGTAGGACGAGGAACGCGGGTCGCTCACCTTCGCCACGAAGGTGTCCAGTCCCGCGGTGTCACGGGACTTCAGGCTCACCGCGACGGTTATCCGGTCGCCCTGCGCCACGGCGCCGGTGCGCACCGCGTGCGAGGAGAGGTTCGGCAGCACGTCGCCGGCGATCTGGGCACGCACGGCGTCGGGGTGCGCGGAGGCCGCGTACGCGGCCGGCACGGCTGCGGCCAGCAGCGCCGGGGCGGCGGCCACGGCCAGCAGTTTCAGGCGGAGAGTCACGAAGGTCCTCCAAGAGGTGGTCGGTCCCCTGGGGGCGGGGCCGTCCACCACGCTATGGAGTCGCGCTGTCGCGCATAAGCGTGGGAACCCTTGCGACCGACGTTAAGGGTGCGTTTCCTGTGACCAACGAGGTGTTGCGGAGGCCATCGCGTGCACCAGCGCCGTCCGCGAGCGCACCCCGAACCTGCGGTACAGCCGCGACAAGGTGCCCTCCACCGTCTTGACGCTGATGAACAGCTCGGCCGCCACCTCGCGGTTCGTCGCCCCGCCCCGCACCAGCTCCGCCACCCGCGCCTCGGCCGGCGTCAACCGCGCCTGCCCGTCCGGGGACTGGCCGTCGACCCGGGCGAGCTCGGCCGCCGCCCGCTCCGCGAAGGGGGCCGCGCCCGCCCCCTCCGCCAGCCGCAGCGCCTCGGCCAGCAGCTCCCGCGCGGCCGTCTTGTGCCGCGCCCGCCGTTCCACGGTCCCCAGCGCGATCAACGTACGCGCCAGGTCCACCGGCAGCTCCAGCCCGCGCAACCGCCCGGCCGACGCCCGCAACAGCGCGGCCCCCTCGGCGAGTTCGCCCCGAGCGGCGGCCTGCAGCCCGGCGGCGCGCTCCAGCGACGCGAGAACACTGCCGGGCACGTGCCCGGCCGAGGCGTACAGGAGGGCGGTGAGTTCGGTGGGTGCGGTGTGCGCGGTAGCCCGCGGCTTCGCTGCTTGCGTCGGCGGAGCTGCCGGCGCGTGTGCGGCCCGCCCGGGGCCTGCCGCTCGCGCCGACGCCTGGCCGAGGACCTCGCCTGCCGCCTCCGTCTCGCCGAGCACCGCCAAGGCCTCGGCGAGGTCCGCGTACCAGCCCAGCAGTGGCGGATCGGCCGCGCCCATCGACACCCCGATCCGCACCACCCGGCGCAGCGCCTCCACCGCCTCGGCCACCAGCGCGCGTTCGCCGCTGAACAGCCCCGCCTGGCCGAGCGCCGCCGACGCCCGCAGCAGGAACAGCTGGTCGCCGTCCTCCTCCGACGCCCGCACCGCCCGCAGCGCCAACTCCCGTGCCTCCGCCGCGCTTCCGCCGTACGCCTCCGCCAGCGCGGCCACGTACAGCGCCGGCGCCGACGCCATCCGCGCCTCCGCCGCGATCCGCATGCAGCGCGCGGCCGTGCGCCGCGCCTGCCCGCAGTCCCCGGCCCGCACCTGCACCCGGGTGAGCGCCACCAGCGCCGCCATGGTGGCCTCCACGCCGTCCGACTCGCCGTCGGCCGCGAGGAGTTCGGTCAGCTGGCGGCCGGCCTGCGCGACGCGATCGGAGTCCAGCGCGAGCACCGCCTGCATCCTGATGAGCCCGCGGCTCTGCGGGCCGCTGTCGGGAAGATGCGCGGCCAGCTCCATCGCCTGCTCCAGCGCCCGCTCGGCCGCCTCCGTCTCCCCGGCCAGCGCGCGCACCCGTGCGAGCGTGGACAGGGCGGCGATCCGCAGGCCGGGATCCTCGGCCGCGGCGGCGCAGCGGGCCGATCGACGCGCGTTGAGTGCGGCCTCGTCGAGGGCGCCGGTGAGCAGACCGCGCACCGCGGCCCAGTGGTGGAGCGCGGCCTCGAGCCCCGGGGCGCCCGCGGCGTCGCGCAGCCCGTCCTCGATCAACTCGCCGTGGTCGCGCAGCGCCTGGCCCGCCGTACGCAGCAGCACCAACCGGGCCCGGACCCGGCAGTGGGCGTCCGCGGAGTGCGCGAGCACCGCGCCCGCGGCCCGCTCCGACTCCCCCCAACGGCCCGCGTCGCAGGCGAAGTCGGCCGCCTGCACCAGCCGCCGGTCGCGCTCGGCGGCCTGGTGCACGGGGGTCCTGCGGACCGCGAGCTCCGCCAACTCCGCCGCGGTGCCCGGCTCCCCGCGCTCCCTGGCCGCGCGTGCCGCGGTCATCAGCGCCGCGGAAGTGGCCGCGTCCTCATACGGGCGGGCCAGCGCCAACTGGCGTGCGGCCTCGGCGGGATCGGTCGCCGCCGCGGCCAACCGGCCGTGCGCCGCCCGGCGTTCGTGTGCGGGCGCCGCGTCGTACACCGCGGCCCGCAGCAGCGGGTGCACCAGGTGCACGGCCTGGGCCGCGTCGGTGCCGGCCAGGCCCGCGCGGGCGGCCTCGGCGAGCGCGGCGGCCGTGTCGGGCAGGCCGGCCGCCTGCAGCAGCGGCAGGGTGGGGTGCTCGGCCGCGGCCGCGAGCAGGAGGGTGTCACGGGCGCCGGGCGGGAGCCGGTCCAGCGGCTCGGTCAGCAGCGTGCGCAGCTCCTCGGGCACCGGCAGCAGGCCGCCGGACTCCGCAGGCAGGGTGTCGGAGGCGGTGTGCCGGGCCAACTCCCGGGCGTAGTACGGATTTCCGGCCGCCGTGCGAATCACCGCGCGTAGCACGGGCGCTGGCAGCCGCTCGGGCTGCAGCAGCCGGGCCACCTCCTCGTCCGGCAGCGGCGGCACCGCGAACTCCGCGCTGCCCGGCGGGCACAGCCGCGCCCCGGCCGGTCGGCCGCCCTCCGGCGTACGCTCGGCGGCCGCGACGGCGATCCGGTCGCCCTCGATCCGGCGGGCGGCGAAGGCGACCACCGCGGCGCTCTGCTCGTCCAGCCACTGCAGCCCGTCGACGACCACCAGCACCGGCGCCATCGCGGCGAGCAGGTGCAGCACCTCCAACACGGCGAGCCGGATGGCGAGTTCGTTGGGCCGCCCGGCGGCGCCGCGGCCGTGCAGCACCGCGATGGGCAGCGCCTCGCGCAGCCCGGGCGGGACCTGGCCGAGGATCTCGCGGGGAACGCGGGCGAGGAGGTCGATGATGCCGAGGTAGGGCAGTTCGGCGTCGGCGGGGGCGGGGGAGCAGCGCAGTACGCGGGTGCCGCGGGCGGTTTCGGCGGCGGCGAGGGTGGTGAGGAGGGTGGTCTTGCCGATGCCGGCGGGTCCGTACACGAGGACACCGCGGTGCTCGCGCAACTGGGCTCGCAGGGCGCCCAGGTCGCGCTCGCGCTCGGCCTCACCGGCGGTTGCCGCTGTCGGGTGCGGGCCGCGGTGGGGTTCACCGTGGGATGGGGTGCGGGGTGTGGCGGGTGCCGGGGACCCGGCGGGCGCGGTGGGTGCGACGGGTCGGGTGGGTGCCGCATGCCGGACGGGTCGGGCGGGGGCGGCGGGTGTCGGGGGCGCGACGGGCGCGGTGGATGCCCCGGGCCCGACAGATGCGATGGGCCCGACGGGCGGGGTGGGTGTCGCGGGCCCGACAGGCCGGGTGCGAGCCGCGGGCGCGATGGGCCCGGTGGGCGCGGTGGGGACGAGGGGGCCGGTGGGTGTCGCGGGCCCGACACCTGCGGTGGGCGCGGTCGGCGCGGCGTCGGGGGCGGCTGGCTGCGGCACTGCGGGGTGCCTCCTTCGTGGTCGTACCGGTCGTACGCGATGTCACCGGGTCCCCGTCGCCCGGCCCCTCCGCGGTGGCTCCCCACCGCGCGTCCCCTTCTCCGCGACCGCGCCCGGTCCGCTGCGCCGCGCGGCACTGCGGCGGTGCGGTGCCGTTGCGCCGCGGCGGCTCGCGGTGTGGCGGTTCACGGCGTGGCCGTTCGCGGTACGGCGGGCTGCGCCGCGTGGCGCTCCACCGTGTGGCAGCGCGCCGTGAGGCGGCCCGCAAGCCGATAAAACGACCATCCCATGTGCTCATGACAATCATCAGAAAGGTGTGTGTCAATATCCCCTCCCCGCAGCCCAGGACCCGCCCGAAGGTCTTGGCGAGCCCTTTGCCAACGCCCGCAGCCCGCCCGCCCTCGGCGTGACCCGTCCACGGCGCGGCGGTGGTGCATCCCCGTCTCCGGTGGGGTGCTCGGTGGCGGCCACGGACAGCTCCCCGGGGCCAGGGCGTCCGCTACAGACGCCGCGCGAACGCCGCATGCACCCCGCGTGACACCGCCATGCTCCCCCCGACGTCTTCGATCGCCTCGTACAGTGCCGCTTGGAGGGCCGTCAGGTTCTCGGGCGCGAGGGCCCGGTGGTCGCTGAAGGTGGCGAGGAGACCGACCCACTCGGTGGCACTCACTGTGGTGTCCCACCGGTACGTGCGGGTTTCGACCGGCCCGAACGCCGCGATGGGCTCGAAGGGCTCGCTCCGCGCCTGGAGCGGTTCGTAGCTGTGCGTCCTTGCCTTCGGCGCGTGCTCGTCGTAGATGCGCTGGAAGACCGCCTCGACGCTTGCTTCGAGGAGGTAGGAACTCCAGAACAGCGCGAGCGTGCCGCCGGGACGCAGCAGCGCCGCGGCCTTCTCGCTGCCGACCACCGGATCGATCCAGTGCCACGCGTCGGAGCACGTGATCAGGTCGAAGCGGCGGCCCGCGGCGTCCCAGGACTCGAAGCTCGCGACCTCCACCGGGACCCCGTGCGCGCGCGTGACATCGGCCATCCGTCCGTCGACCTCCACTCCGAGCACCCGCATCCCGCGGCCGGCCAGGGCAACGGCGACCTTGCCCGTACCGCAGCCGACATCCAGCACGTCGACGGCCCGCAACGCGACGAGATCATCGACGAGGGCGTCGGGAGGGGAGGGCCGGTACCGGTCGTACTGCTCGCTGTCGGAGCCGAACGACTGAGCGCGCGCCCGATCCAGGTGGTACTTCGGCAACGTCATGAGTCCGACGCTAATTGACCGCCCGGCCCGGACTCATGCTGAGAACGGCGCCTCTCAGGCGCCACCGGACCGCGCGGCGGGTGCACGGCCGGTGAGCCGGCGTACGCAAGATCGCAACCTCAGACCGTGGCGGTCACCTTGGTCAGGAGGGCAGTGTTGGCCGGGATGTCGTGGCTGAGGCGGAGCGCGTGGTGGGGCAACCGGGCGAGGCGCGCGGCCACTTCGGCTCGTACGCCGGGGTGACCGCCGCTGTCCACGCCTTGCGCCTGCCCGAAGATGTCGGGGTAGCGGTCCTCGGTCGTGCCCGTCATGAAGTCGGCTTCGCTCACGGAACGGGTGCCGTCGGTGATGGCCGGGAGCGTGCCGGGGAGGATCCGGGGGAAGAGGAGTGCGGCCGCCCGGCCGTTGGTGGCGAGCGGCACGTCGAACAGGGCGGGGAACTGGTCCGGGAAGACCTGCACCTTGTGCTCCCGCCGCCCGTACTCCCACCGCGGGGTGTGGTCGCCCGCGAGCAGCGCCTCCGTCACGGACTCGTGCTGCGTCGGGTGGAAGCTGCCCCCTGCCCGCAGGTGCTCGCGCGCGGTGTCGTCCCAGCCGAGGGAGTGCAGCAGGCCGAGGCCCAGTGCGGCCGCGGCCGGCCAGGGCAGGACCTCGACGTCCCGTTCGCCGGTGGGCCGGACCAGGACCCGGTCGTTGGCGAGGAGTTGCCAGCCGTTGGAGGCGAGCAGCAGCGCGGTGGTGGTCTTCCCGGCGCCCTTGCCACCGAAGGCGAGCACGGTCGCGCCGTCGTCGGGTCGTACGACGGCGGAGGCGTGGAGTACGGCCCAGCCGTCGCGCAGGAGTCGGCCGCGGACGGCCTCCCGCGCGAGGCGGGCGGCGGCCGGGGCGAGGAGGTGAGCGTGGGTGCCGGCGAGGACGAGGCGCCCCGACGACGGCGTGCTGCGGTAGCCGATCCCTTCGCTCGTCGAGGTGGCGATGATGTCCCGGCCGTCGCGCGCGACCAGGAGCGGGTGCTTGGCGTAGACCGCGGCTCGCACGGGGCGGTCGTCGTGGACGAGAAGGGTGACCTCCTCGTAGCCGTCCGGGTCCACGTCCGCGATCACGACGGGCTCCGCACCCACGGCGGCGGCGTCCACCGACGTGGCGTTCCACCAGGGGCCGAAGTACCGCAGCGCCCAGTCGGTGACCACGTCGCTGTTGCTGCGCACGGTGACGGCCGAGGCGGCGACCTCGAGTCGGGTAGCACTGCTCATGCGCCGATCCTCCCGGACAGAACGGGCGAGCGTGGGAAGTCGGCCGCAACCGGCCCAGCCCCAGGCAGCCGCAACGGCCGGCAAAGGCATGCCCGGTACGGCCACCGCGCTGCTCCGAAGTACGCTCCGGTCATGTCCGCCTTGACTGTTACGTTCTCCGATCTGTCGAAGAACTCCGAGCGGGTCGCCGACACCGTCGAGCGTGCCCAGCGCGTCCACGTGACGCGCCGGGATGGCGAGGACCTGTACCTCACCACCGAGCGTCATGACCGCCGGCGCGAGGAGACGGCCGAGGTCACCGCGCGACTGCTTGCGGCCCTGACCCGCAGCGACGAAGGTGTCCGCGCGATTCTGATCGCCTTGCCCGAGGTCTTCCCCTGGGTCCGATACCTCTCGGCGGAGGAAGTCCGTGCATTCGTCCTGGACCTGGTGGACGCAACGCGCGACGTCGCCGAACTGGATGCGCACACCAACCTGCACCGGGTGATCGTCGAGTGGCGCGCCACCGCCAGGATCCTCGCGGACCCCGAACTGACGGCACAGCTGCGGGCTCCGCTTCCGGACGAGGGCCACGGCGAGGTTCCTGCCCCGTGAGCCCCAAGCGCGGGGGCGACGCCCCACTACCGCCTATCGGCAACGAGGGGCGTCTCCGCTTCGCCACGAATGATGCGGCAGAAGGGAGCGGGGTCGACCTGTGCGCCGAGGCTCCGTGAACACTCGTCGCTGCCCGGGGAGCGGCCTCGGTGGAGCGGCTCCCTCGCGGCTGGCACCGCGGCCGGGCCGCCCGCTCGAATCCCCCGCGCCCCCTGCGCAAGGACACCCGTACGCGCCGCAGGCTGCCGCCGCCGTGCGGTAGCGTCGGCGCCGGTAGCGTCTTCGCCGGGGTTCGGGACGGTCATGCAGATCAACGAGCAGGTCGGGCGGCGGTTGCGGCGTCTGCGCGAGGAGCGGCAGCTGTCGTTGTCGGAGCTCGCCCGGCGCTCGGGGATCGGCAAGGCGACGATCTCGGAGCTGGAGGCCGGCCAGCGCAACCCGACGCTGGAGACGCTCTACGCCCTTACCACCGCGCTCGGCGTCCCCCTCAGTACCGTCCTGGCCGACCCGCCCGCCGACCCGCACGGTCTCTCCCACGGCACCCCCGCCGACCCCCTCGGCGCCGCGTCGGCCTCCGGCGAGGCCGTCACCGCCGTCCTCACCGAGCGGCACGAGGACGCCGAAGCCGTCACGGAGGTCTTCCGCATCCGTATCACCGCCGGCGCCGTCCAGCACTCGGGCCCGCACCTGCCCGGCACCGAGGAGCACCTGTACGTCCTGCGCGGCACCGCCCGGGTCGGCGACCCGGACGCACCGGCGACCGCGGGGCCGGGGGAGTACGCGCACTGGTCGTCGCAGGGGCCGCACCTGTACGCGGCCCCGCAGGGCGACGTGGAAGGCGTGCTGTTCGTGCGCTATCCGGTAGCGGACGCCCCACCGGGATGAGCGGTTTGCGGGCCCCGGCGTCGGGCCGCGAAGGCGGCACGGGTAGCGTCGATGCCGTGCTTCGCGTGTTGCTCACCCGCCGATGGATCGTCCTGACCGTCGTGTTCGTCGCGATGGTGCTGGTCATGTACCGGCTCGGGCTGTGGCAGTTCCACCGCTACCAGCAGACCAACAAGGACAACCACCGGATCTCGCTGGCCGTCCACGCCCCGCCGGTGGCCATCGAGACGCTGACCCGGCCGGGTGCGAAGGTGCCCGAGTCCGAGCGGTACCGGCCGGTGACGGTGACCGGGACCTACGACCCCGCGCACCAGTTCGTGGTGCGCCGCCGTACCAACTCCGACGGCGAGATCGGCTTCTTCCTGATCACCCCACTGGTCACGAGCGACGGCAAGGCCGTGCTCGTCAACCGCGGCTGGGTGGCCCCGAACAACGACGACGGCGCCGCCTTCCCGGCGCTGCCGAAGACCCCGCAGGGCACGGTCACCCTCACCGGGCGGCTGCAGCCCGACGAGACCTCCGCGCTCAGCGGCATCCGCAACGTCTCCGGGCTGCCGCCGCGCCAGTACATGCTGATCAGCAGCCGCGAGCAGGCCGCGAACCTGCCGGAGCCGGTGCTCGGCGGCTACCTGGAGCTGGTGTCGGCGAAGCCGCCCCTCACCCGCGCCGACAGCGCGCAGCTGGTCGCGGGGCCGGACAGCGACAGCCAGTCGACCTCGGACGAGGCCATCGTCGGCAAGGGCGTGCACCTGCCGTACGCGATCCAGTGGTGGCTGTTCGCGGCGATGGTCCCGGTCGGCTGGGGGGTGCTGCTGCGGCAGGACCTGAAGGACCGGCGCAAGAAGGCGGCGGCGGCCAAGAGCGCCGCGGCCGCGCCCGCCGAGCCGGAGCCGGTGCCGACGGAGCAGCGGAGCTGAGGCAGCGGGGCTGAGGCGGACCGGGCGGGGCCTCGTAAGGGCCCTGCCGGCTCGCGGGACCGCCGCACCGCGGCCCCGTCCGGCCATCGGGCGCCGGCCGCGCGAAGGGGTGAGAGCCGCGCGAAGACCGCGAAAGGGGGCCCCGGTCTGGTGTGTGCGTACCGATCCGGGACCCCGCGTATCCCAGGGTAGCGGGACACGGCGGCCGCGTGTTCGCCTTGAGCCCGCTTGCCCGCTCCTCCTCGTTCCCCGGTCGTTCACCTCGGGTCGCCACCTCGCGTCGCCTCCTCTCGCGCACGCGCGAGCGGGACGCTCCGTTTACGGTGGACACGTGAACGCACCACGGGCGCGCACTCGGTCCACAGCCCAGAACACCGGGGAGCGGGCCGAGGAGGAGGGCCGCGCGGTCGAGCGGCGGCTGAACCCCGCCACGCGGGTCCTGCTGGCCACGGCCGGCGGGCTGCTGGTGCTGGTCGGCGTGGCCCTGCTGGTCCTCCCCGGCCCCGGCCTGCTGCTGGTGCTCGCCGGGCTGGTGCTGCTGTCGCGGGCGGTCCCGGCGGTGGCCCGGCTGGTGGAACCGGTGCGCGAGCAGGCACTGGCGGGCGCCGAGGCGAGCGTCTCCTCGCGCTGGCGGATCGCCGGCTCGGTCCTCGCGGGCCTCGGCCTGATCACGGCGGGCGTCCTGTGGGGCGTGCGCGTCTTCTCCTGGCTCCCCTTTGCCGGCTGGAGCACGGGGTCGAGCCTCATCCTCTCGGGCCTGATCCTGCTGGCGCTCCTCTACTGGAGCTACCGCCGGGTGGAGTCCATGCGAGCCCGGCGGGAGCCGAAACAGCGTTGACGGGACCCTGCCCGGCGGCCTAGCGTTCCGCACACGGAACGTTCTGTTTACGGAACGCGGCTTGCGGAGCACCGCTGAGCACGGCCGAACGCTGCCCGCAGCAGCCGGACACCGTCGAGCCCAGCCGGACACCGTCGCAAGGCCGCCGGACCCCCGCGGAACGCCGTCCCGCCCTGCCGCCGCACCCGCGCCCGACCCCGGGATGAGTGATGAGACCCGCCGTGCCCTCCCGCTTCGCCGCCGTCCTGAACGCGGCCGCCCCGCCCTCGGCCGTCACCGCCGGGCTGATCACCGTGGTGATCGGCGTGTCCAGCTCGGCCGCCGTCGTCCTGGCCGCCGCGCGGGCGGCGGGGGCGGACCGCGCCGAACTCGCGTCCTGGATGCTCGCCCTCGGCGTCGGGATCGGCGCCACCTGCATCGGGCTCTCGCTGCGCTATCGCATCCCGGTCCTGACGGCGTGGTCCACGCCGGGCGCCGCCCTGCTCGCCACGAGCCTGCACGGGGTGTCCATGGGCGAGGCCGTCGGTGCCTTCCTGCTCTCCGCGCTGCTGATCGTGCTCAGCGGCGTCACCGGCTGGTTCGCCCGCGCGATGGCCTCCATACCCGTCGCTCTGGCCTCCGCCCTGCTCGCCGGGGTGCTGCTGGAGTTCGGCACCGGCCTGTTCCGCTCGATGCACGGCAGCTTCGGCACCCTCTTCCCGATGTTCGCCGCCTACCTGGCCGCCCGCCGGTGGCTGCCCCGCTACGCCGTGCCCGCCGGCCTGCTCGCCGGTGTGCTCGCGGTGACCGCGGCCGGCGACTGGGGGCCCGGGCACATCACGCTCACCCCGAGCGCGCCGGTCTTCACCGCCCCGCGCTTCGACTGGCACGTCCTGGTGGGCGTCGGCGTGCCGCTCTACGTCGTGACCATGGCCTCGCAGAACCTGCCGGGGGTCGCGGTGCTGCGCGGCGCCGGGTACGAGGTGCCGGTCTCGGCGCTGACCGGCTGGACCGGCGCGGTCAACGCGGTGCTGGCGCCCTTCGGCGCCTTCGGGATCAACCTGGCCGCGATCACGGCCGCGATCTGCGCCGGGAAGGACGCGCACCCCGACCCCGCGCGCCGGTTCGTTGCGGCGGTGTGGGCGGGCGCGGGCTACCTGCTCGTCGGCGTCTTCGGCGGCACGGTCGGCGCCCTGCTGACAGCGATGCCGCCGCCGCTGGTGGCCGGAGCCGCGGGGATCGGCCTGCTGGGCACGATCGGCGGCGCGCTGCAGACGGCGCTGGCCGCGGACGCCACCCGCGAGGCCGCCGTGGTCACCTTCCTCGCCACCGCCTCGGGGGTGACCCTGCTCGGTGTCGGCTCGGCGTTCTGGGGACTGCTCGCCGGGGTCGGCACGCTGCTGGTCACCAGGGCGGGGCGGGAACGGAAAGCGCCGCGGGTGACGGCGGAGGCAGAGGGAGAAGCCGCCGGGACGGCAGGTGCCGCCGGGCTCGGGTGAGCCCGGCGGCACCGCCCGACCGCGCGGCCGGCGGTTCAGGTCGTACCGGCCGGCGGCAGCAATCGGTCCGCAACGGCGGGCAGGTGCCGGCCGTACTGCGGTGACCGGCCCCCGTACGGGCCGGGGCGGACCGTGCGGGTCCGCCCCGGCCCGGGTTCAGCTGCTCCAGACCTGCAGCTCGGAGAGCTGACCGGCCGGCCACCCGGTGTTCGCGGTGAAGTTCAGCCGGATGTAGCGCTGGGTGGTGGCGGAGAAGGTGACCGTCACGGTGTTCTGGCCGTTGGGGTCGAAGGTGTAGCCGGCGGCGGACTTCACGGTGGTGAAGCTGCTGCCGTCGGTGCTGCCCTGCACGGACAGCGTCTCGGTGCGGGCGTCCCAGCCGCCCGGCAGCTGCAGCACGAGCCGACTGACGCTCTGCGCCGAGCCGAGGTCGACCTGCACCCACTGCGGGAAGGCGTTGTTGGCGCTCTCCCAGTACGTCGCCTGGTTGCCGTCGGTCACGTTCGAGGACGGGTAGACGTCGGTGTGGCTGGACTCGGTGGTGGGCTTGCCCGCGGCCAGGTTGGTGCTGACCGTCCCGGTCCCGGTGCCGCTCAGCGCCACCAGGGTCGGGCTGTTGGACGCGTTGCCGGCGACGGTGAGGGTGCCGGTGTGGGCGCCGGACGCCTGCGGCGCGAACTTCACGCTCACCGTGCAGGACGCGCCGGCCGCGATGGTGGACCCGCAGGTGTTGGTCTGCGAGAAGTCACCGGTGACCGCGATCGAGGAGATGGTCGCGGCGGCGTTGCCTGTGTTGCTGAGCGTCACCGTCTTGGCCGCGCTGGTGGAGCCCGGCGCCTGGTCGGCGAAGGCGAGCGAGGTCGGGTTCGCCGACAGGGTGGCCGACGACGGGCTGGTGCCGCCGCCCGCCGGGAAGACCTCCAGGTCCGACAACTGGGCCTGCGACCAGCCGGTGTTGGCGGTGATGTTGACCCGCACGTAGCGCGCCGTGGCCGCGTTGAAGGAGATGGTGACGGTGTTGCCGGTAGCCGGGTCGAACGTGTAGCCGGCCGGACCGGCCAGGTTGGTGAACGACTGGCCGTCGGTGGAGCCCTGGACCGCGAGGGTCTGGGCGCGGGCCGCCCACGCGGTGGCCGGCGGCAGCTTGAGCGTCACCTTGCCGACCGAGTAGCTCTGGCCGAGGTCGACCTGTGCCCACGACGGGAAGCCGCCGGTGGCCTCCCAGTAGGTGGAGGCGTCGGTGTCGGTGACGTTCGAGGCGGGGTAGAGGCTGTTGGCGGAGCTGGCCGAAGCCGTCTTGCCCGCCGCGATGTTGGTGCTGCTGTCGATGCCGCTGCCGCTCAGTCCCACCGTGGTCGGGCTGTTGTTGGCGTTGCTGGTGACGGTGAGGGTGCCCGAGCGGGTGCCGCCCGTGGTCGGCTTGAAGGTGACGTTCACCGTGCAGGAGGCTCCGACCGCCAGCGTGGTGCAGGAGTTGGTCTGCGCGAAGTCGCCGCTGACCGTGACACCCGAGATGGTGGCGCTGGTGGTGCCGGTGTTGGTGAGCGTGACCGTCTTGGCCGCGGTGGTGGTGCCCACCACGGTGCCGCCGAAGGACAGCCCGCCCGGGTCGGCGCCGAGCACCGGGCCGGGCGCGGTGCCGGTGCCGGTGAGGGTCACGGTGTTGGTGACCCCGCCGGCGTTGACCGTCAGCGAACCGCTGCGGGCGCCCGTGGCGGTGGGCTTGAAGGTCACCGAGACCGTGCAGGAGCCGGCCGCCGGGATCGAGCTGCCGCAGGTGCTGGTCTGCGCGAAGTCACCGGTGGCGGCGATCGAGGAGACGGCCGCGGCCGCGCCGGTCGGGTTGGAGACGGTGACGGTCCTGGCGCCGCTGGTGGTGCCGGTGGGCACCGAACCGAAGTCCAGGGCACTGGGGTTGGCGGTCACACCGCTGGCCGGGTAGGGCGGGAAGACCGGCGCCGGGAAGCCGCCGCAGTAGGGGGTCCCGGAGATCCCGGAGTTGCCGCCGCCGTCGGTGACCTGGAAGTTGCCGCCCTCGCAGGAGTAGACCGGCGAGGAGTAACCCACCCCGGTCGCGGTGACGTTGGTGAACTTCGCGGCGCCGCCGGTCTGTTCCTGCAGGGCGAAGGTGCCGGTGCCGGCGATGGTCACGTTGTTGAGGTTGACCCCGCTGACGGTGCCCTCCACCCACTGCACGGCCTCGTACGGGCTCTGCTCGATCAGCGCGTTGGTCACGTTGATCGGGCCGTTGATGGCGCCCTGGCTGCCGTCGAACCACAACGCGCCCACGCCGAACTGCCAGTTCGGGTCGAGGCTGCCGTCGCGGATCATCGTGTTGTTGGTGATGTCGGTGGTGCCGACCGGCGTGGAGGTGAAGCGCTGGCCGACGTGGATGCCGCCGCCCTGGGTGAGGCCGGTGTCCTGCACCAGGTTGCCCGAGACGGTGTTGTCGTGGCCGCCGTAGATCGCGATGCCGTTGGCGAGGATCTGCTGCTCGACGGTGTTGTTGGAGATCGTGTCGTTGGCGTCGGCACCCAGCGAGGAGTCCGCCCAGGTGGCGATGCCGTCGTCACCGGTGTTGCGGATCTCGCTGTTGGTCACCGTGGAGTTGGTGACCCCGCCGTGGAAGTTGATGCCGTCGGCCGTGGTGTCGCGGATGCGCATCCCGCTGAAGGTGAGCTTGTCCATCGGCCCGTCCATCCAGGCGCCGACCTTCATGTGGTCGATCCAGATGTTCGACACCGAGGAGTTGCTCATCGCGCCGCCGATGCCGTTGACCTGGGCGCTGTCGTTGCGCTCCTGCACGTCGCCGAAGATCGCGAAGTTCTGCAGGTGCACGTTGCTGCTCGGCGAGGGCGCGGAGTTGCCGTAGAAGCCGGGCGCGGCACCGGTCACGGTGGAATACCACATGCCGGCGCCGGCGACCGTGACGTTGTTGACCGCGATGTGGCCGGGGACCTTGAACGTGCCCGGCGGTATCCACACCGTGCCGCCCGGGCCGGCCGCGCTGATCGCGGCGTTGAAGGCGCTGGTGGAGTCGGCCTGGCCGGAGGCGTCGGCGCCCTCGCTGGTCACCGAGACCGAGCCGGACGGCTGCGGCAGCGCGCCGCCGACGTTCTCGAAGTCGGCGAAGTCGATCGTGTAGGAGGAGGCGTTGTCGCCCGAGTCGACCTGCAGCTTGAAGGTGGTGCCGGCCGGATAGGTGGTCGGGAAGAGCCGGTGCGCCTCGTCGTAGAAGTGGTGCGGGTTGCTGCCCGGGGAGTTGGTGAACGGGTAGCTGCCGTAGTACCAGCTGTAGGCGTTGGTGAGCGTGAAGTCGCTCTGCTTGGTGCCGTTGACGTACAGCGACAGCGGGGCGGTGTAGACCGAGCCGTTGGAGCTGTCGGGGATGCTGTAGCGGAAGTCGATCGAGTTGGTCGCCACCGGCGTGGTGAACGTGACGTACTTGCCGGTGCCCTGCAGCGTCACCGCCTTGCGGTACGACGCCTCGTCCGCGAGCTGGCCCTGGGTCCAACTCGGGCCGATCACGCTGCCGTTGGTGGCGGAGTTCTCCGCCTGCACCTCCACGTAGGGCAGGCTCGCCCCGCTGCCTCCGGTGGCGGCCGCCGACGCGGGCGCCGCGGCCAGCACGATCGCGCCGCCGGCGGCGAGGACCGCGGTGGTCCCTCCCACCGCGACCGCTCTTCTCAGGCTTCTGATCGGGCCTTTGATGGCCTGGAACATCTACTGCTCCTTTCGACACGCAATGCCGGTCCTGTGCACCGTCGGCGCCGCGGGGTGGAACCGAGCGCAGAGCAAGGGGGGACGTGCGGGCGCCGCTCAAGGGCGCGGTCTGGGCGTGGCCGTGCGCCTTGCCGCCTCCGTGGGGGCAGGGCGGCCAGGTGACGCGGGAGCCGGGGCTGGGAGTGGGGGGCGGGCGGCGATGCACAGCAGACCGTAATGTCATCGACACTGCTGTGCAATATCCAGACCGTGCTTCGTTACAACCGAACTTTCTGCTGAAAGTTCTGGAGGTGTCGGCGGTGAAGGTGAACCGCCCTCGGTCCGGGCGCGCCCAGACCGCCGCCGGCGGCCCCGCACGGTATGGGTGGGGAGACACAGCGGGACCACGGCGGACCAGCGGCGGCACCGGGTGGACCGGCGGCGGCTCGACGGCAGCGCCACCGCAGACCGGCGGTGGTCTGACGGCGGCACCACGGCGGACCCGTATCGGACGGGGAGAGGGCGGAGCCCATGAGCGGCGGCACGGCGGAGCAGCACGGGCGGGACCCGGGCGGGACCCGCCCCTCCTGCCTGGTCACCGGCGCCACCGGCTACATCGGCGGCCGCCTGGTGCCCGAACTCCTCGACCGCGGCCGCACCGTGCGCTGCCTGGCCCGCACCCCGCAGCGGCTGCGCGACCACCCCTGGGCCGGCAGCGCCGAGGTCGTCCCCGGCGACGTCACCGACGCCTCCTCCGTACGCGCCGCCATGGAGGGCGTCGAGGTCGCCTACTACCTCGTCCACGCGCTCGGCACCGGCCGCGACTTCGAGGCCACCGACGCCCGCGCCGCCCGCGTCTTCGGCGAGCAGGCGAGAGCGGCCGGCGTGCGCCGGATCGTCTACCTCGGCGGCCTCACCCCCTCCGGCGTCCCCGACGAGCAGCTCTCCCCGCACCTGCGCTCGCGCGCCGAGGTCGGCCGCATCCTGCTCGACTCCGGCGTGCCCACCGCGGTGCTGCGGGCCGCCACCGTCATCGGCTCCGGCTCGGTCTCCTTCGAGATGCTGCGCTACCTCACCGAGCGGCTGCCCGTCATGGTGACCCCCAGCTGGCTGCGCACCCGCATCCAGCCCATCGCCGTCCGCGACGTCCTGCGGCTGCTCGCCGGCTGCGCCGGCCTGCCGCCCGACGTCAACCGCGCCTTCGACATCGGCGGCCCCGACGTCCTCACCTACCGCGACATGATGCAGCGCTACGCTGCCGTCGCCGGGTTGCGCCGCCGCGTGATCGTCTCGCTGCCCGTCCTCACCCCGCGTCTTTCCAGCCAGTGGATCGGCCTGGTCACCCCCGTACCCGGCGCCATCGCCCGGCCGCTGGCGGAGTCGCTGCGCCACGAGGTCGTCTGCCGCGAGCACGACATCACCCGGTACCTGCCGGACCCGCCCGGCCACCCCATCGGCTTCGACCGGTCCGTCGAACTCGCCCTCCAGCGGGTGCGCGAGGCCCAGGTCGCCACCCGCTGGTCCTCCGCCTCCGTGCCCGGCGCCCCCAGCGACCCGCTGCCCACCGACCCCGACTGGGCCGGCGGGAGCCTCTACACCGATGTGCGCGAACGCACCGTCGACGCCCCGCCGCAGGCGCTGTGGCAGGTGGTGGAGGGCATCGGCGGCGAACACGGCTGGTACTCCTTCGCGGCCGCCTGGGCGGTGCGCGGCCGGCTCGACCGGCTCGTCGGCGGCGTCGGGCTGCGCCGCGGCCGCCGCGACGCCGCGCGGCTGCGGGCCGGCGACACCCTGGACTTCTGGCGCGTGGAGGAGATCGAACCCGGACGCCTGCTGCGGCTGCGCGCCGAGATGCGGCTGCCGGGCCTGGCCTGGCTGGAAATGCACGTCGGCACCGACGAACGCGGCCGCACCACCTACCGGCAGCGTGCCCTCTTCCACCCCCGCGGCCTGGCCGGGCACGCCTACTGGTGGAGCGTGGCACCCTTCCACGCGGCCGTCTTCGGCGGCATGGCCCGCAACATCGCGGCGGCCGCGGAAGCCGAAGCCGGTACGGCAGCCGGCGCACGGGCCCGCCCCGAAGGCCGCGCCGCCGGGCCCGGAACCGACGCCGGAACCGACGCGGGGCCCGACGCCCGGCCCGGAAAGGGGGATTCGCGGTGACCACCTCGCTCGTCCTGTTCACCGCCGACCTGCGGCTGCACGACCACCCGCCGCTGCGTGCCGCGCTGGACGAGGCGGACGAGATCGTGCCGCTCTTCGTCCGTGACCCCGCCGTGGACGCCGCCGGCTTCGCCGCGCCCAACCGGCTCGCCTTCCTCCACGACTGCCTCGCCGACCTCGACGCGGCCCTGCGCGAACGCGGCGGCCGGCTCGTCCTGCGCTCGGGTGACACCGTCGAGCAGGTCCGCGAGGTCGCCGCGACAGCCGACGCCCGCACCGTCCATGTCGCCGCCGGCACCAGCGCGTTCGCCCGGCGCCGCGAGGAGCGGCTGCGCACCGCGCTGGCCGCGGACCGGCGGCGGCTCGACGTCCACGACGAAGTGGTCACCGCGCTCGCCCCCGGCGCCGTCACCCCCGGCTCCACCGGCCACTTCGCCGTCTTCACCCCCTACTTCCGCCGCTGGTCGGCCGAACGGCTGCGCACCCCGGGCCGCGCGCCCCAGGCCGTGCGCGTCCCCGACGCCATCGGCTCCGAGCCGCTGCCCTCCCGCGCCGGCGTCCCCGGCACGTCCCCCGGCCTGGCCGCCGGCGGGGAGCGGGTCGCCCGCGCCCGGCTGGCCTCCTGGCTGCGCTCGTCCGCCGACGCCTACGAGCGCAGGCACGACGACCTCGCCGCCGACGGCACCTCCCGCCTCTCGCCCCACCTGCACTTCGGCACCCTCTCGCCGGTGGAGGCCGTGCACCGGGCCCGTGCCCGCGGCGGCCCCGGCGCCGAGGCGTTCGTCCGCCAGCTCGCCTGGCGCGACTTCCACCAGCAGGTGCTGGCCGCCCGCCCCGACGCGGCCCGCGCCGACTACCGCCCCCGGCACGACCGTTGGCGCACCGGAGCGGCCGCCCGCGAGGACCTGGCCGCCTGGCGCGACGGCCGCACCGGCTACCCGATCGTGGACGCGGCCATGCGCCAGCTGCGCGAGGAGGGCTGGATGCACAACCGCGGCCGGCTGCTCGCCGCGAGCTTCCTCACCAAGACGCTCTACCTGGACTGGCGACACGGCGCCCGGCACTTCCTCGACCTGCTCGTGGACGGCGACGTGGCCGCCAACCAGCTCAACTGGCAGTGGGTCGCCGGCACCGGCACCGACACCCGCCCCAACCGGGTGCTCAACCCGCTCCGCCAGGCCCTGCGGTACGACCCCGAAGGCGCCTACGTCCGCCGCCACGTGCCCGAACTCGCCGCCGTCCGCGGCTCCGCGGTCCACCGGCCCTGGACGCTGCCGGCGCCGGAGCGGGACCGCCTCGACTACCCCGCGCCCATCGCCGACCTCGCCGAGGCGAGCGCCCGATTCCGGGCCGCCCGCGGACTTCCCTGACCGCCCGCGCGGGTCTTGTGGTGGAGCGCACTCGAACTCCTAGCGTTGAAGACATGACCACAGCACAGCAACCCATTCCCTCGGGCTTCGGCGCGCAGAGCACCGCCGCCGACGTCCTGCAGGGCATCGACCTGACCGGGAAGCTCGCGGTCGTCACCGGCGGCTACTCGGGCATCGGCATCGAGACCACCCGCGCGCTGGCCGCGGCCGGCGCCCACGTCGTCGTGCCCGCCCGCCGGCCGGACACGGCGAGGGAAGCGCTCGCCGGCATCGAGGACGTCGAGCTGGACGAGCTGGACCTGGCCGACCTCGACAGCGTCAAGAGCTTCGCCGAGCGGCTGCTCGGCTCCGGGCGCGCCATCGACATCGTCATCGACAGCGCGGCCGTCATGGCCTGCCCCGAGACACGTGTCGGCCCCGGCTGGGAGGCCCAGTTCGCCACCAACCACCTCGGGCACTACGCCCTGGTCAACCGGCTGTGGCCGGCGATCGAGCGCGGCGGCGGCCGGGTGGTCGCCGTCTCCTCCAGCGGCCACCACAACTCCGCGATGCGCTGGGACGACGTGCAGTTCACCCGCGGCTACGACAAGTGGCAGGCGTACGGACAGGCCAAGACGGCGAACGCGCTCTTCGCGGTCCAGCTCGACCGGTACGGGGCCGAGCGCGGGGTCCGGGCGTTCGCGGTCCACCCCGGGGGCATCCTCACGCCGCTGCAGCGGCACCTGCCCAAGCAGGAGATGGTCGACCGCGGGTGGATCGACGAGGACGGCACCCCCCTCAACCCGCCGGGTTTCAAGACGCCCGAGCAGGGCGCCGCCACGCAGGTGTGGGCCGCGACCTCGCCGCAGCTCGACGGCAAGGGCGGGGTGTACCTGGAGGACTGCGACATCGCGGTGCCCGCGCCGCCCGGCACGCGCAAGGGGGTCAAGCCCTACGCGGTCGATCCCGAGGAGGCGGCGCGGCTGTGGGCGCTTTCCGCTTCGCTGACGGGGGTCGACGCGTTCGCCTGACGGCGGGTCGGGCGGGGACGGCGGTCCGCCACGGGCCGCTGCGGGGACGGCTACGGGGGTGCCCCCGCTGGTCCGTGTCCGGCCGCCAGGCCGGTCACTCCACGTGCGCCCTGCGACGTCTCGCCCTTGGGTGGTGGGCGAGGCGTCGCAGGGGGTGCGGGTTCAGCTGGTCGGCTTGTAGGAGTAGACGGTGGTGGCCACTTCGCAGACGCTCGGGGGGACGATCTCCACGCGGAGGGTGGCCGCCGCTACGTCGTAGTCCACGCCCTCCGCCTCGAACGTGCCCGAGCAGACGCTGCTCTGCGGGATCTGGAAGAGGGTGCTGACCTGGCCGGTCACCGCGGTGCCGTCCAGCGCGTGCGGCAGGTCCACCTGCAGCACGTCCTTCGCCGCGTCGTCCGACGCGCAGACCAGGCGGGTGGCCGAGACGAAGTCGCAGCCCTGGATGTCGTCCACCGCGTGGTCAAGCGTGATCTGGCCTGCTTGCGGCAGCGTTCCGCCGGTGGCCGGGGTGGACGGGTTCGTGAGCGGCGCCGGGAAGACCTGGAGGCGGTTCACCGTGCCCCACTCGCCCTCCACTAGCCACTGCGCGTCCGGCGACACCGCCGCGAACGAGTTGTTCAGCAGCTCGCCCGCGTCCAGCGGGTGCGTGTAATCGTAGGTCTTACCGGACGGTGTCGTGACCTCGAACATCTTCGACGTGGCGTCGTCGCCGCCCTGGTAGGCGTCGTACACGTAGCCGTTGACGATGTCCGGGTCCCCGACGTGGTTCCAACCCGCGACCCGCAGGCGCAGCGGAATGGAGCCGAGTCCGCGGGTCAGCAGCGAGCCGTCGGCCTTCGTGGCGATGCCCTCACCGCCGGTGAGCGAGCTCACGGTGGTGCTGCCGGTGCGGGTCCAGACCTGGGTCGGATCGGCGTGGGCGGAGGCGGTGCCGGCGACGGTCAGGGCAGCGGCTGCGATCAGAGTGACGGCGGCGCGGTGGAGCGTGGCGTGTGCGGTCAACGCGACCCCCAGGCAAGGGTGGTGGACCGGTCCCGCACCAGGCGCGGGCCGGTTTCGGGTCCCGCCGTGGCGGCGGGTGTGCGGCGCCGGTGCTGCGCTGCTGCGGTGCGTCGGTGCTGCGGTGGTGCGGGGCTCTGCTGCGGTGTTGCGGTGCGGTGTTGCGGGGCTCTGCTGCGGTGCTGCTTGGCGCCGAAGGGACCTTAGTCCCGCCCGTCTCATGCGCACCACTGTGTCACGGCCAACGCGGGTTGAACGGGGGGCGGTTGTCCTTTCTCTGCTCGCTACGGGGTTTTTGCGGGGTTGTACTTTTCGGGGGTGCCGGCCGGGCTGCGAGGTCCGGGGGTGGGGTGCGAAATCGTATATTTACGGGCCTGGCGGCCCACAAATACACGGAAGCATTTCGCACCCCACCCCCTCCCCTCTCCGCCCTTCTGGTGGGGTGCCGCCGCACGGCTCCGTCCGGGGGCTCTTGAGCCACCCGCGCCCTGAGGTACCGGGGTTCAGCGCCGGGGGTTCCGTGTGCCGGTGGGTTCCCCTGCGCCCGCGGGTTCCGGTTCGGCCGGGTTCCGTGCGCCTGTGGGTTCCGGTTCGGCCGTGGGGTTCCGCTCGGTCTTTGGGTCCGGTTCGCCGGGATCCCTGTGCCGGTGGGTTTCGCTCGGCCTTGGGGTCCCGGTTGCCCGTGGGTTCCCGTTCGTTTGCGGGCGGTTGGGGTACTGCCCGGGTGACCGTACTCACTTGCGCCGGTGCGGGCGTCCAGGCGGTGGGTGAACTAGCCTGTCGGGCCATGGGAAAAGGGAGCCCGGCGAGTCCGGCCGAGACCAGGCGATCCGAGAGCGCGGCGCCACGCGTTCCCGACCGCCCTGCCTCCGCCGCTGACAGCCCGCGCATGGACTACTGCACCTCCCGCCGGCGCACCCTCAACGGCGCCTTCATGTGCCCTGGCTGCGGCGCCTACGCCCCCGACATCGACCCCCACATCGATCCCCACGTCGGCTCCGGGGTCGACTCCGAGGCCGGAATCCTCGACGCGGGGGCGGAGTCCGAAGTGTCCCCAGGGCTCGGAGGGGGCGGGGCGCTCGAAGGGGGTTCTTCTTCTGAGGGTTCCGCTGGGGAAGGGGCCAAGGAGGCTTTCCGCGAAGGGGGTTCAGCCGGGGACGGGGCCCTGGGAGGGGGGTCTTCGGACGGGGGTTCCGATTCTGTGGTCGGGGGTTCTCGGGTGGACGGTGGCTCCGTTGGGGGCTCCACGCAGGTGGGTGGCCTCGGTGGTGCCGGTTCCACTGTGGTGGGGGGCTCCCGGGGTGGGGACTCCGTGCTGGTGGGTGGCTCCGCTGGCGAGGGTGCTGCGGGTAAGGGTGGTGCCCGGGATCGGGAAGAGGTCCGGCAGGTGGGGGGTGGGGCTCTGGTGCCCATATCCCAGGGGGAGTCGCGCGGTGGTGGCGTGGTCGTGCCCGTGGCGCTGCCGGCTGAGGTCGATCGGAGTGAGGTGGGGGGCCCGGGGCAGTTCGGGTCCGGTGGTGGGGAGTTGGGGTTCGAGGAGCTGGAGGGAGAGGGGGCGCGGCGGCGGAAGCGGCGGGGGATCGCGGCGGCTGTCGCTGTTGTGGTGGTGGGTGGGGCGATCACCGTCGCCGTTGCCTCGGCGGGGTCGTCGTCCAAGGGGCGGCCGGAGAAGGTGCCCGCCAGCGCCGGGGTGTCGGTGACGACCTCGCGGTCGGCCGAGGCATCCGATGGGGCCGTGCCCGGCGCGACTTCGGGGGTGCCCGAAGCGGCGCACACGTCCGGTGGGAAGGTCGGGGGGACGAGGACCAGCGGGGTGGGCGGCGGCGGGAAACGGTCGTCGTTGCCGACGAGTACGGCATCCGGGGCCGTGACCACGCCGAGCCGCGCGACCGCCTCGCCCACGGCCACCGCGCCGGGCGGCGGCGGGGCGCAGACGCCGAGCGGGAGTCCCACCGCGAGCGGACTCTGCCTGCTCGACCTCTGCCTGCCGAGCCACTCCAGCCGATAGTTTCGGATGGCCCGGTGACCGGCCAGGGCGAGTGATCGGGTGCCTGTCCGGCCACGGTGCCACGGCGCTGAGCAGGGGCGGTAGTTGGGCGCCTGAGTGGTCTCGGTGGTGGCTCAGGCAAGCGGTTGGGTGCCTGTTCAGGGACGGAAGTGGGCAGGGGAAGCACCCAGGTGCCTGTCCGGCTACGTGGGCGGTGGTGGGCGGCGGGAGTTGCCTGGTGCCTGTCCATGCACGGCGCTGAGCAGGGGCGGTGGTTGGGTGCCTGGAGCGGTGGGGGTCTGTCAGCTGGGGTTCGGGGTGGGGTCCGGGGTGCGGTGGGGGAGGACCTCGGTTATGTAGGACTTGACGGCCGCGTCGAGGCCCACGTCGCCCTGGGCGCGTTCGGACATGTACCAGCGGTGTTCGAGGAGTTCGTGGTAGAGCTGGGCCGGGTCGATGGAGCCGCGCAACTCGCGGGGGACGGCGCGGACGGTGGGGCGGAAGACGTCGCGGACCCAGCGGTGGGCCAGCACCTCGGGGCGGGCGCCGAGGGCGTCGCCGGGCGCGTAGTCGTCCTGGGTGGCCATCCACTGCTCGAGGTCGTTGAGGAGGCTGCGGGCCTGGTTCTCCTCGGTGTCCAGGCCGGTCAGGCGCAGGAGCTGGCGCTGGTGGTGGCCCGCGTCGACGACCTTGGGGAGGAAGGTGACGGTGTCGCCGGCCGGGGAGCGCTGGATCTGCATCTCGGCGACGTCGAAGCCGAGGTCGTTCAGGCGGCGGATGCGGCGGTCGATGTAGTGGCGCTTGCTGACCGGGTAGACCGACTCGCGGGTCAGCTCGTGCCACAGGTCGGTGTAGCGCGAGCAGATCGCCTCGGCGAAGGTGACGGGGTCGACCGAGGGGTGCAGCGAGCCGCCCGCCTCCAGGTCCATCAGCTCGCCCGCGATGTTCACCCGGGCCAGCTCGATGTCGTACTCGCGCTGGCCGGTGGAGAGTTGCTGCTGGAGCTGGCCGGTCTCGGCGTCCACCAGGTAGGCCGCGTAGGCGCCGGCGTCGCGGCGGAAGAGGGTGTTGGACAGCGAGCAGTCGCCCCAGGCGAAGCCGACCAGGTGCAGGCGGACCAGCAGGACGGCCAGGGCGTCCAGCAGGCGGTTGACGGTGCCGGGGCGCATGGTCGTCTCGAACATCGAGCGGTAGGGGAGCGAGCCGTCCAGGTGGCGGGTGATCAGGGCCGGTTCGAGCGGGGTGCCGTCGGCGGCGACCCGGCCGGTGACGACCGCGATCGCGTCCACCGCGGGCACCGCGAGGCGGTCGAGGTCGCGCAGCAGGGCGTACTCGCGGTCGGCTGCCCACTCGCCGACCTCCTTGACCGCCACCACCTCGTCGCCGGCCCGGGCGAAGCGCACCACGTGCCGGGAGATGCCGCGGGGCAGGGCGACCAGGGACTCCTCGGGCCACTCGGCCAGCGGCAGACCCCAGGCGAGGTCGAGCAGCGCCGACGGGTGCTCGGCGTCGGTGGCTCTGATCTGCAGAGGCATGGCGGGCCGTCCTTTCGTCCGGACCGAAGGGTACCGTCGGCCCGGGGACGCCGTGTCGTTAGGTCGACAAACGGCCGAGAGTACGATGCGGTCATGGACCACGGGCACGACATGCCGGGTGCGGACGACCTGGCGGACACCCCCGAGCGGCTGCGCCGGCTGCCCAGCCGGCTGCTGGGGCTGACCGCGGCCCACGGCGAGCGCATCCTCAGCGGCCGCCTCGCCGAGGCCGACGCCCGCAAGTGGCACTACGCCGTGCTCGCCGCCCTGGAGGAGGCCGGCCCGGCGAGCCAGGCCACGCTCAGCCGGCGTACCGGCATCTACCGCAGTGACCTGGTCGCGGTCATCAACGAACTGTCCGCGCGCGGGCTGGTGGAGCGCGCCCCCGACCCCGAGGACCGGCGCCGCAACGTCGTCACGGCCACCGCCGCCGGCCGCGAGCGGCTGCGCCGGCTGGACACCTTGCTGGCCGAGGTCCAGGACGAATTGCTCGCCCCCCTCAGTCCCGCCGAACGCACCGAGCTGACCGACCTGCTGACCCGCCTGCTCACCCACCACGGCACCCGCCGGGAGTAGGCGGCGGGGTGGGGTGGGGCGGACGGTCGCGGGGGAGCGGTCGGCCGCCGCTCACCCGGACGGTTCCGGGCGGCGCCGCAGGGCGGCCGCACCCCAGGCCCGCACGCCCGGCGGCCCGTCGCCGCCCCGCCGACACCCGCGGGGCGACCCCGGCGGCCGACCGTACGGCCGAACTGCCTTACCGCTCCCGCGATTCCACCCTCAGCACCGTGCCCTGCGCCACCGCGCACAGCGTCTCGGTGCCCGTCTCGTCCACCGCGTACAGGTCGCAGCGGCAGACGGCCTGGCGGCGGCCGGCCTGGACGGTGTGGGCGCGGGCGGACAGGGTGGCGCCCGCGGCCGGGCGCAGATACTGGATGCTCACCCCGCCGGTGAGCACCGCCGGGCCGAGGACGGAGCCGGCCGCGAAGGTGATCGCGTTGTCGGCGGCGTACCCGAGCACACCGCCGTGCAGGAAGCCGTTCTGCTGGCGCAGGTCGTCGCGCACCGGGACCTCCAGCACCGCCGAGCCGTCGCCGAAGGCGGTGATCCGTGCGCCCAGCAGCCGGCTGAAGGGCTGGCTGTCGAGCGTCGCGCGGGCGGTGTCCAGGTCGAGCTTCGGGTCGAGCCGCGTCTCGGGCATCGGGTCCGGGTCTCCTCGGTGGCGTGGGGCTCAGCGGTCCAGGTACGACAGGAGTTTGCGGGCCGCCGGGCTCGGCCGGTCTCCCTCGGGCAGCGCGACCGACACCTCCCACTGCGGCTCCGGTGATCCGGCGAGCGGCACCGCGGCCAGTGTCGCGGCCTGCTCCTTGCGGGCGATGGGCTGCGGAACGACCGCTATGCCCAGGCCGTGGCGGACCAGGTCGATCAGGGTGTGCACGTCGTAGACCTCCAGGGCGACCCGGCGCGGGGTGCCGCTGTGGGCGAACGCCTCGTCGGTCAGGCGGCGGGCGCCCCAGTCGGGGTGCCAGTCCACGAACGTCTCGTCGGCCAGCTCCGTCCACTTCACCGCCGGGCCGCCGGCCAGCGGGTGCGCCGGGTCGCAGAGCAGCACCATCGGGTCGCTGGTGAGGTGGAGGAGCCGGACGCCGTCGGGCGCGGGCCCGGGCAGGGTGATGAACGCCAGGTCCAGCCGGCCGTCCGCGACGTCCTGGGCGAGCACCGCCGAGCCCGCCTGGCGCAGCCGCACCTCGACGTTCTCGTGCCGGGCGCGGAAGCGGGCGAGCAGGGCGCCCACGTCGACGTTCACGCACTGCTCGGTGCCCACGGCGAGGCTGCCGCGCAGCAGGCCCTGCACCGCGGCGACCGCCTCCTTGGCGGCCCGGGCCCCGGCCAGGGTGCGGGTGGCCTCGCCGAGCAGTGCCCGCCCCGCGCCGGTCAGCTCCACGCTGCGGGTGGTGCGGACGAAGAGGGCCGAGCCCAGCTCGCGCTCCAGCGCCCGGACGGAGGCGGACAGCCCCGACTGGGAGACCATGAGCCGCTGGGCGGCCTTGGTGAAGTGCCGCTCCTCGGCGACGGCGACGAAGTACTCCAGCTGGCGCAGTTCCATGATTGAGAAATCTAGCCGATGAATCTGTTCTCTTTCTTCTATTGGACGGCCCCGGCGGTACGGGGTGAGCATGGTCGCGGCCCCGTACGCGCCCCCAAGGAGAGAGAGCCGCCCATGGAGTACCGCACCCTCGGCCGCAGCGGATGCAGCGTCTCGGCGTACGCGCTCGGGACGATGACCTTCGGCTCGGAGACGTCACAGGAGGGCGCGTTCGCGCAGCTGGACCGCTTCGTGGAGGCGGGCGGCACGCTGATCGACACGGCCGACGTCTACAGTGGCGGCGCCTCGGAGGAGATCGTCGGCCGCTGGCTGGCCGCGCGGCCGGCCGACATCCGCGACCGGGTCGTCATCGCCACCAAGGGCCGTTTCCCGACCGGTTCCGCGCCCAACGACGTCGGGCTCTCCCGGCGCCACCTCGACCGCGCGCTCACCGCCTCGCTGCGGCGGCTCGGCGTGGAGTCCGTCGACCTCTACCAGATGCACGCCTGGGACCCGCTGACGCCGATCGAGGAGACGCTCGGTTTCCTCGACGACGCGGTGCGGCGCGGCCGCATCCACTACGCGGGCCTGTCCAACTACACCGGCTGGCAGCTGCAGAAGGCGGTGGACGTCGCCGACTTCCGCGGGCTCGCCCGGCCGGTGACGCTCCAGCCGCAGTACAGCCTGCTGGCGCGGGAGATCGAGTGGGAGATCGTGCCGGCGTGCCTGTCGGAGGGGCTCGGGCTGCTGCCGTGGAGCCCGCTCGGCGGCGGCTGGCTCACCGGCAAGTACCGGCGCGACGAGGTGCCCGGCGGGGCGACGCGCCTCGGTGAGAACCCCGAGCGGGGGATGGAGGCGTACAAGCGGCGCAGCGCGCAGGAGCGGACGTGGGACGTCGTCGGCGAGGTCGGGGCCGTGGCCGGTGAACTCGGGGCGTCCATGGCGCAGGTCGCTCTCACGTGGCTCGCGGCGCGGCCCGCGGTGACCTCGGTCATCCTCGGCGCGCGTACGCTCGCGCAGCTCGACGACAACCTCGGGGCCGTGTCCGTTCATCTCTCCGACGAGCAGACGGCCCGCCTCGACCGGGCCAGCGATCCGGCTCCCGCGGACTACCCCTACGGCGGTCCGGGCCGCGAGCAGCGCGCCCGCCTCATCACAGGGGGCCGCTGACCGCTCCTCGCTCCGCGCCCCCGGGATACGGCACCCGCTGCTCGGGGGCGCGGTCCCCTGCGGGGTGCCGGGTGGGTGTCGGGTGCCTGACCGCCCGTCGCCTTGGTGCCCCGCTTGCGGGGGTTTCCCCGCGCCCCTGAGATACGGCACCCGCTGCTCAGGGGCGCGGCGAGCCCCACCGATTCCGGCTGCTGCCGGCCGCCGTGTGCGACGTGCCCGCGCTCGGGCCTTCCGGCCGGCAGCGGCCGGTGGTTTTCCACGGTGCCGAATTTCGCCTTCTACGGTGCCGAATTTCGCCTTCTACGGTGCGGATTCTCGCCGTTGGGCCACTGGCCCGTCGCCGACTGCCGCGCCGTCCTGGCTGGTCGCGCAGTTCCTCCCCCAGAACTTCGCCTGGGAGGTACCCCCAGCGCCCCTTCGGGGACGCGTCTGCCCTTGCTTCGCCGTTCCCGGGCGCGGGTCGGTTCTGGGCTGGTCGCGCAGTTCCCCGCGCCCCTTCGGGGACGCGTCTGCCCCTGTCTCGCCGTTCCCGGGCGCGGGTCGGTTCTGGGCTGGTCGCGCAGTTCCCCGCGCCCCTAAGGCAGCTCGTCTGCCTCTGCTTCGCCGTTTCCGGCTGCGGGTTGGTTCTGGGCTGGTCGCGCAGTTCCCCGCGCCCCTGTGGGGCTTGCTCCTGGGCGTGAAGGGCGGGGTTTGCAGGGGCGCGGGGAACTGCCCCCCCAGAGGGGGCACCCCCACAACTCGTCACCGGGTGGCAGGCGGCGACGAGAGGGGACCCCGTGGCGGGGAGCCGCCCTCCCTAGCGGCGGGGAGTTGGGCTTGCTAGTTCCATGGGAGTGACGCGCGGTGGCGCCAGTACGTGGTGGGGGGTTCGGCCAGGGCGGAGAGGGTGGTGAGGTCGGAGGGGGTGAGGCGGACCGTGAGGGCGGTGAGGTTGGAGTCGAGCTGGGCGGCGGTGGCCGCGCCGGAGAGGACCACCGAGGCCCACGGCTGGTGCAGCGCCGCCGCGAGCGCGAGGGCGTCGTGCGTGATGTCGTGTGCGGCGACCAGGGGCGCCAGCGCCTCGGCGACGAGCGGTTCGGGAACGGCGAGCCGCCCGTTCGCCATCGCCTCCTTGACCATCACGCGGCACCCCGCCGCGTACGCCTCCGCCAGCGCGGGCCCCGCGGAGGGCTCCAGCGGGTTCCACGTCGCCTGCACGCAACGGAACAGCGGCTCGCCGTCCACCGTGATGGCGAGCGCCGCCCGGATCGCCTCCCCCTGCTCCGGACCGCTCGTGGAGAGCCCCACCAGGACGCCCTCAGCGGCGAGTTCGGCCAGCGCGTGGTGCAGGGCCGCGTCGGTGAGGGCCGGGCTGTCGGGCGTGACGGAGTGGATCTGGTAGATGGCGAGGCGGTCGCCGAGCAGGGCGCGGGTCTCGGCGAGCTGCCGCTGGTACGTCGCCAGGCTGTGGTCCTTGACCTCGTGCGCCTCGGCCTGCACCCGCCAGTCCGCGGTGTACGTGTAGCCCCACTTGCTGGAGACCACCGCGTCGGGCCGCTCGGCGGCGTCCAGCCACTCGGCGAGGAACTCCTCGGCGCGGCCGTAGGAGCGGGCCGCGTCGAAGTCGCGCACGCCGCTCTCGTAGGCGCGGTCCAGCAGCTCGTGGGTGCGCTCGCGCATCGCCCCTACGCCGCGCCCCGGCGGCAGGTCCCGGTCACGGCCCAGGTTGATGTAGCCGGGGCGGCCGACCGCCGCCAGGCCGAGGCCGATCCGTGGCGCGGCCGGCCGGGCGGGGCCTGCGGGGGCGGGGGACTGCGGGCGGGTGGCCACGGGGGCGGCTCCTACGGTGCTGCGGGATCGGCTCGGGGAACGGCGCCGCCGGACACGGGAACCCGGCCGCGCCCCTCACCGTACGCCGCCCGGCCGCCCCCCTCCCGTACGGCGCCCCGAACCGCCCACCGCCCGCCCCACGTTCGCCGGACCGGAGCACACCGGGCCGGGTACCGGGATGGCGCCGGGATGTGCCATGGAGGGAAACGGGCCGGGTGGCCCGGGTCCGGCGCCCAGTCAGGCGCGGAGCCGGGGCCCGAGCCATGCTGCAGCTGCCCGCGCTGCCCGCGCCCGCGTCACCCCGGGCCCAAGGGAGCGCCGTGGACCCGGCGGACCCGGGCATGCGCGAGGGTGCCGCGGGCACGGGCCCGCGGCGCCCTTCGGCGGAGATCAGCGAGGTGTCACGCGGTTTGGGTGGTGATCTGGCCCTCGCCGCTGGACTTCAGCCATGTCGACCAGTCGAGGTTGTAGTCCGCGTACCCGTTGTCGCCGGCCGCCTTGCCGCGCGGGGAGCCGGTGATCGTGATGGGGTCGCCCTGGCGGACGAAGTCGTAGAACCACTTCGCGTTCGCCATGGACAGGTGGACGCAGCCGTGCGAGCCGTAGCTGTGGCCCGGGTACGGGTCGCCGGTGGAGTAGTGGACGTACGTGCCGGACGTGGTGAGGTGGACGTCCCACGGCAGCGTCAGGTCGTAGTAGTCCGGGCTGGACTTGTTGCAGCTGATGCCGACACTGCAGGAGGTCATCCGGACCTCCTTCGACTTGTCGATCACGGCCATCGTGCCGTCCCAGGACGGCCAGGTCGGGCTGCCCGCGTCGATCGGGAAGGTCTTCACCACCGTGCCGTTGTGGGTGACCTTCATCGTGTGGTCCTTCACCGAGACCTGCGCCTCGTCGTCGGAGCCGATGGTGAAGGTGTGGTGGTAGGAGTGCACGCCGTACCGGCCGTTGCCGTTGGGCACGTTGGTCATGTCGGCGTCCACCGTGACGCGGGTGCCCGGCTTCCAGTACGTCTCGGGGCGGAAGTCCACCCGCGTGTCGGAGAACCAGTGCCAGGCGCCCGTGACGGGCACCGAGGTGGATATCCGCATCGCCTTCTCGATGCCGGCCCGCGCCGAGGGCGCCACCGGGTTGCTGAAGACCACCGATATCGGCATCGCCACGCCCACCGTGGTGCCGGTGGCCGGGGTGATCGTGTCCAGCAGCATCGGCGGGCCGAGGGGCTTGGGCTTCGTCGGCTTCGGGCTCGCCGTGCTCGCGGCCGGCGCCGGCTTCTCCTTCGCGTCCGCCGCCGATGACGACGCTGCCGAACTCCCCCCGCACGCACTCGTCCCGGCGAGCACCGCGCCCGCCACGAGCGCGATCCCCATGCTGGTCCTGACCCGGCCCATGTGCCCGTACTCCACTCGTCCGCAACTCTTCCGCGCCTGCGCGCGCCGCTTCACCGCTGCTGCCCGCGGCCGCTCCCGGTATCCCCACACCGTCCGGCGCCGCCTTGGCCGGCCATTTCGGCCCACACTTAAGTGACTTCCGGACCTTCCCCGCAGTTCCCGGGTGTTGTGTAAAGGACGGACCAAGCTTTGCGGGCACGCCGCGAAGAGGGCCGGTCAGGACGGCGAGAAGAGCGAGGAGGACGAGAAGGACGAGAAGAGGGGTACACCTTTCTCCACCTCTCAGGGTCCCCTTCTCCCCACCCCGGGTACACCCGCCTGCGCCAGTGAGCCCGGGGCCGCGGCGCGGGAGTCTCGGTACGGCGGCCGCGGCCCCGCGGCCGGCCCAGGAGCACGGTGAGGACGGGGAGTTCGGGACATGGTGGACTTCGGCAGGCGCGGGGTGCTGCGCGGCTCGGCCGCGGCGGCGATCGGCGGGCTCGCGGCGGTGGGCGGCGCGGGCACGGCCCGCGCGGCGGCGCCCACCCGGGCGAGCGGCAGGGCGAGCGGCGGAACAAAAGGGGCGCAAAGGCCGCGGGACACCGACCTCTTCCCCTTCCTCCACGGCGCCTTCGCCCCCGCCACCGAGGAGGTGACCGCCTTCGACCTGCCCGTCACCGGCCGCATCCCGCGCGAACTCGACGGCCGCTACCTGCGCAACGGGCCCAACGTGCTGGGCCTGGAGGACCCCCGCGCGCACCACTGGATGCTCGGCCAGGGCATGGTGCACGGGGTGCGGCTGCGCGACGGCCGCGCCGAGTGGTACCGCAACCGCTGGGTGCGCTCCTCGGACACGGCCGCCGCACTCGGCGAGCCCTACCCGTGGCAGGCCCCGCCGAACGACTTCGCCAACAACACCCATGTCATCGGCTACAAGGGCCTGGTGCTCGCCCTCCAGGAGTCCGGCCCGATGCCCTACGCGCTGGGCGAGGAACTGCAGACGCGCGGCCCGTTCGACTTCGGCGGCTCGCTGAGCGACGCCTTCACCGCGCACACCAAGTACGACGAGGCGGCCGACGAGCTGCACGCGGTGACGTACTACCCGACCTGGGACCACGTCAGGCACCTGGTGGTCGACCGCACCGGGCGGGTGGCGCGCACCACCCGCATCCCCGTCGCCGACAGCCCGATGATGCACGACTTCGCCCTGACCGAGCACTATGTGGTGGTCTTCGACATGCCGGTCACCTTCGACGCGGCAGCCGCGCAGGCCGGCGCCCTCGTGCCGTACACCTGGAACGACGCCCACCCGGCCCGGGTCGGAGTGATGCCGCGCTCCGGCGGCCCCGTCCGGTGGTTCGAGGCGGACCCCGGCACGTACTACTCGCACACCCTGAACGCCTACGACAGCGGCGGGAAGGTGGTCGTGGAGTACACCGGCTTCCCCGCGCCCTTCTTCGCCGCCGGCCGCGGCTGCGACGGCCCGTCGGCGCTCGGCACCCCGCACCTGGACCGGATGACGGTCGACCTGGCGCGCGGCACGGCCGAGGTGCGGCGGATCGACGACCGGCCGCAGGAGTTCCCGCGGGTGCGCGAGTCGCTGGTCTCGCGGCGGCACCGCTACGGCTACGCGGCCACCGCCGCCGCGATGTGGGGCGCCTACGAGACGGTCGACGGGGTGCCGCCGGACGCGGCGTTCTCCAACGCGCTGCTCAAGCACGACCTGCGGCGCGGCACCACGCAGGTCCACCGCTTCCCGAAGGGCGCGGCCGCGAGCGAGGCGGTGTTCGTGCCGGCCCGGCACAGCCGCGCGGAGGACGACGGCTATGTGCTCGCCTACGTCCACGATCCCGACCGCGGTGCCGCCGACCTGGTGGTTCTGGCCGCCCAGGACTTCACGGCCGCGCCGGTGGCCCGCGTGCACCTGCCGAAGCCGGTGCCGCTCGGCTTCCACGGCAGCTGGGTGCCCACCGCCGGGGCCTGACATGGGTGCGCCCGCCGCGGGGACCGGTGGGGTCGACCGGGTCCCGCGGCGGGCGCGGTCGGCCGCCGGCGCCCCCTGACGGCGTCGGCGGCCGAGCTTCTCAGTGGTGGTGCGCCTGCGGCGCCCAGTCCTTGAACTGCCCGCTGTCGTAGAGCAGTCCGAGCATGTAGAGCATGCCGTCGTAGTAGCGCGCCTGGCCTGAGGGGATCGGGGTGTTCCACAGGTCGCGGACGAAGTCCTTGCGGCCGTGGGCGTTGGCGGTGATCGCGCTGGTGGAGTTCATCGCCACCAGGCCCTGGGCGTGCGCCGGCTCATAGGTGTTCTGGCCGGCGGTCAGCGGGGTGCCGTCCAGGTGGTAGCGGCTGACGTAGGTGCTCACGCCCTGGCCCTGGAAGAAGTTCTCCAGGGTGTCGGAGTACTTCGTCTGCCACGGCTTGGTGCCGAACCAGGCCGCGTCCACGTTGGCGTTCGCGATGACCCGCCAGGCGTCCTCCTGGAAGTTGTGGTCGTAGGCGTTGTCGTCGACCGTCTCGCCGGCCCGCATGTAGGGCGTGCCGTCGAAGTTGGCGTAGCAGGGCGCGAGGCCGGTCTGCGCGTTCGGCGCCTCCTGCAGCATCTTCTCGCCCGCGGTGTACGCCTGCTCCCACTGCGCCTTGTCGCTCGGGTCGGCGGTGGCGAAGACCTTGTAGAAGGCCGGCAGCGCGTAGGACGGGTCGCTGTAACTCACCGCGCCGGGCGGGGAGAAGGTGGGCAGGTGGCTGGCCGCGTCGAACATGTTGACGCCGCCGTTGTCCGAGGCGTGCCACATCGCGTGCAGGATCTGCTCGGCCTGCTGCCCGTAGTCGTACGTGCCGCTGCCGTCGCCCCAGCGGCCGGAGGCGGAGGCCAGGGCCGCCGCGATCCACTGGTCGCCGTCGGGCGCCACGCCGGTGCTGAGCACCTTGCCGGTGGTGTCGGTGTGCCAGGCGAAGTAGTACTTCTCGCCGCCGCTCTGGATCTGCATCTTCGTCTTGGCGAAGTTCCACAGCGAGTCGAACTCCTGCTTGTGGCCGAGCTGGACGGCGATCATCATCGCGTAGCCCATGCCCTCGGTGCGCACGTCCTGGTTGCCGATGTCCTCGACATAGGCCAGGTCCGGGCTGAGCTGGTAGTAGATCGACTGGCCGTCGGCGTGGGTGGGCGCGGTGCCCGGGTCGCCATGGAAGAGCTGCTGCCAGGTCTCCTGGAGGCGGGCGTCGACCGCCTTCTTGGAGTAGCCGGCGGCGGCGAAGACATCCGGGTAGTGGCCGGTGGCCGCGCCGCCGACGGGGTTGTGACCGAGGCCGGGGTGGCCGGCCGGCGCGCCGGCCGCGAGCGCGGTCGACGGCGCGGCGGCCACCAGGGCGGCTGCCGACAGCAGGGCCACGGCGAGCTTGCGTGCTCTGTTCACACGACACCTCCATGTGTCACGTGCGGGTACGAGGCATGCGGGAGCGGCCCTCCGGCGCCGAAGGGCAGGGTGGAGCGGCTCGTGGGGGAGTGGCAAGGAGCGGGTGCCGGACTGCATTCGGCAGCCACCGCCCGGCCTTGGCCGCGTCACAACGTAGTCGAGCCCCGGCAATTAAGTCAACGGTTGAACTAATTGCCGTCGCAGGTCCCGGGGAGATCCGGGCGGCGCCGCAGGCGGGCGCCGCCCGGGACCCGCACGGGGTCCTCACAGTGGTCTCACAGGGCCTTGAGGATGTCCTCCACCCGCTCCTTGGCGTCGCCGAAGAGCATCTGGCTGTTCTCCCGGAAGAACAGCGGGTTCTGCACGCCCGCGTAGCCGGTGTTCATCGAGCGCTTGAAGACGACGACTTGGCCGGCCTCCCACACCCGCAGCACCGGCATGCCGGCGATCGGGCTGCCGGGGTCCTCGGCAGCGGCCGGGTTGACCGTGTCGTTGGCGCCGATCACCAGCACCACGGAGGTGGCGGCGAGGTCGTCGTTGATCTCGTCCATCTCCAGCACGATGTCGTAGGGCACCTTCGCCTCGGCCAGCAGGACGTTCATATGGCCGGGCAGCCGGCCCGCCACCGGATGGATGCCGAAGCGCACCTCCACCCCGCGCTCGCGCAGCCGCCGGGTGAGGTCGGCCACCGGGTACTGGGCCTGGGCGACCGCCATGCCGTAGCCGGGGGTGATCACCACCGACGAGGCGTCCTTGAGGAGTTCGGCGGTCTCCTCCGCGGTGATCTCGCGGTACTCGCCGTAGTCCCGGTCGTCCGGCCCCGCCGCCTCCATGCCGAAGCCGCCCGCGATCACCGACAGGAAGGAGCGGTTCATCGCCGCGCACATGATGTACGACAGATACGCACCCGAGGAGCCCACCAGGGCGCCGGTGACGATGAGCAGGTTGTTGTCGAGCAGGAAGCCGGAGGCCGCGGCCGCCCAGCCGGAGTAGCTGTTGAGCATCGAGACGACCACCGGCATGTCGCCGCCGCCGATGGAGGCCACCAGGTGCAGGCCGAGGGCGAGCGCGACCACCGTCACCGCGGTGAGCAGCCCCACGTTCGGGGAGGCGACGAAGGCCGCGGTCAGGCCGACGAAGGCGGCCAGCGCCCCGACGTTGAGGTAGTTGCGGCCCGGCAGCATCAGCGGGCTGGACCTGATCCGCGCCGACAGCTTCAGGAACGCCACGATCGAGCCGGTGAAGGTCACCGCGCCGATGAAGATGCCGATGAAGACCTCGGCGTGGTGGATGCCGAGCAGGTCGTGGGCGATCTCGTGCTGGCCCGAGCCCTTGGCCTCCACGTCGAGGTAGCCGCTCCAGCCGACGAGCACGGCGGCGAGGCCGACGAAGCTGTGCAGCAGCGCGATGAGTTCGGGCATGCCGGTCATCTCGACCCGGCGGGCCCGCCACAGGCCGATGCCGGCGCCGACCACCATGGCGACCGCCAGCAGCGCGACCCCGGTGGCGGCGATGCTGCGGGTGGCCAGCGCGATGGTCGCGGCGAGCGCGATCGCCATGCCGGCGATGCCGGAGACCACCCCGTGGCGGGACGTCTCGTGCCGGGACAGACCCGCCAGGCTCAGGATGAAGAGGAGGGCGGCGACGATGTAGGCCGCCTGTGCGGCCGAGGATGCGGTCATGGCGGCGTCAGTCCTTCGAGAACATGCTCAGCATGCGCCGGGTCACGGCGAAGCCGCCGAAGACGTTGATCGACGCCAGCAGGATGGCGACGAAGGAGAGCACGGTCACCGCGGTGTGCGCGTGCCCGATCTGCAGCAGCGCGCCCACCACGATGATCCCCGAGATCGCGTTGGTCACCGACATCAGCGGGGTGTGCAGCGCGTGGTGGACGTGGCCGATCACGTAGTAGCCGATGACGATCGACAGCACGAACACCGTCAGGTTGCCGATCAGCTGGGCCGGGGCGAAGCCGGCCAGCACGAACAGCCCGGCCGCGACCGCCCCGACGGCGGTGTAGAGGCGGCCGGGCCCGGCCGGGCGCTTGCGCTCCGCCGCGGGCGTCGGCGGTGGCGCCGCGGCGGCGGGCGCCGGGGCCGCCGAGACCTGCACCGGCGGTGGCGGCCAGGTGAGTTCGCCGTCGCGGACCACCGTGATCGAGCGCTGCACCACGTCCTCGAAGTCCAGCACCGCCTGCCCGTCCTTCGCCGGGGTGAGCAGCTTCAGCAGGTTGACCAGGTTGGTGCCGTACAGCTGGGAGGACTGCGCGGGCAGCCGGCCGGCCAGGTCGGTGTAGCCGATGAGGGTGACCTGGTTGGCGGTCGTGACGGCCTCGCCGGGCACCGTGCCCGCCACGTTGCCGCCCTGGGCGGCCGCCATGTCCACCACGACGCTGCCCGGCTTCATGCTCGCCACCATCTCCTCGGTGATCAGCCGGGGCGCGGGGCGGCCCGGGATCAGCGCGGTGGTGATGACGATGTCCACCTCGGGCAGCTCGCGCGCGTACAGGGCGGCCGCCAGGGCGTTGTAGTCCTGCGACATCTCCTTGGCGTAGCCGGTGCTGCTCACCTCGGCCTCGGCGGAGTCCACCGCCAGGTACTCCCCGCCCAGCGAGCGCACCTGATCGGCGACTTCGGGCCGCGGGTCGGTGGCGACCACCACCGCGCCCAGGCTGCCCGCCGCGCCGATCGCGGCGAGTCCCGCCACGCCCGCGCCCACCACCAGGACCCGGGCCGGCGGCACCTTGCCGGCCGCGGTGACCTGCCCGGTGAAGAACCGCCCGAACCGGTGGGCGGCCTCGACCACCGCGCGGTAGCCGGCGATGTTCGCCATCGAGCTGAGCACGTCCAGCGACTGGGCCCGCGAGATGCGCGGCACCGCGTCCATCGCCAGCGCCGTCACCCCCCGCGCGGCCAGCGCCTGGAGCAGGTCGGGACTGGTCGCCGGGGCGAGCAGGGCGACCAGCAGCGCGCCCTCGCGCATCAGGCCGATCTCCTCGGCCGAGGGCGGGTTGACGGCCAGGACGATGTCGGCTCCCCACGCGGCCGCCCGCTCGCCGACCGCGGCGCCCGCCTCCGCGTACGCCTCGTCGGAAAAGCTCGCTCCCCGCCCGGCACCGGACTCCACCACGACCTCGTAGCCGAGCTTCCGCAGCTGGGTGACGGTTGCGGGGGTCGCCGCCACCCTGCTCTCACCTGGCCGCGACTCCGATACGACACCCACAAGTTGCGCAGACTGACTCATAGCGGTCCTTTCCGCTAGGACGGGTACGCTTACGCAGCCTGCCATGCATTACCAGACTGGCCTCGTTCAATCACGGTCGTCAGTAGTCTGTATGCGAAAAACAATTCCGCGCGCCCGATTCGGTGGGAATCGCGGCTTCTTCGGCGGTTTCCCGGACCGGCTGCCCGCCGTGCGTCCGGACGTGCATCCGGAGGCGCGCCTTCCGCCTGCGGGGTCCGCCGGGGGCGGTGTTGCTAGGATCGGCTCCAGGTACGGGCAAGGGGCCCGCGGTTGTGGTCGGGGGTCGGTATGGTCGCTGGTCGGGTCGTTCGGTTCGACGGGGCGCGGGGGTACGGGTTCATCGCGCCCGAGACCGGCGGCGAGGATGTCTTCCTGCATGTCAACGACCTGCTGATCCCGGAGTCGTTCGTGCGGTCCGGGGTCGCGGTGGAGTTCGAGGTGGAGGACGGCGAGCGGGGACTCAAGGCGTCCTCGGTCCGTCTCGCGCACGGCGCGGAGGCGCCGCCCCCGATGCGGTCGTCCGTGCCCCGGCCGTCGGGGATCGACCTCGACGACCCGATGTGCGACGTCCTCAGCGAGGAGGAGTACACCCGCGACGTCACCGAGCTGCTGCTGAAGACGGCGCCGTGGCTGACGGGCGATCAGATCGTGCAGATCCGCCAGCAGTTCGTGCGCTTCGGCAAGGGCCACGGCTGGATCGAGGACTGACCCGGACCCGTGACCGGCGCGGCTTCGTCCGCACGTAACACTGCCGTCATTGTCTTGAAGTCCTCCTGCGGTTAGCGTGGTTGCCCGAACGGCCGCGCCGGGACGGCTCCCGGCGCCGCGGCGGCCCGAGACGCCCAGGGGGGGTGGACATGCGCGCACCCGATCGCACCGGCAACCCCGGCAGCCTCGGCAGGAGTGCCCGCCGCCCCGCCGGCACCTTCCACCTGCGGGTCCTGCGCCGCCATGTCGACCTGCTCCGGGTGAGCAGCGCCCTGTGTCCGGACGGAGCGCCGGTCCGCTGACCGCCTGACGCCCGCCCGGAAGACCTTCCCCGCAACCCCGCTCCCGCGACGCCCGACAGCGCCCTGGTCCGCCCTCGCGCGCCCTCGTGCCCTGTCGCCCTCCCGCGGGGGTGCGCGGACCCCTTCCGGCCGTACGGGCCCACGCGCTCGCCCCGGCGCCGTCCCACAGCGACCCCGTAGCAGCCCCTCGCGACGGTCCGACGAGACGGGAAGCCCCGCCATGAAGCCGCAGCCCACCCCAGCGCCGCCCCCGGCGGACGCACCCCCCGCCACCACCCCGAAGAGCCCGCCGCCCGGCGCACCCGTCGTGGCCGGCGGCGACCGCCCCTCCGACGAGGAGCTGCTGGCCGCCCGGCTGGTGCCCCTGCGCCACCCCGGCCAGTGGGCCTCGGCCGCCGTCCTGCTGGTGCTGCTCGCCATGCTGGTCAACACCCTCCTGACCAACAAGCGCTTCGAGTGGGGCACGGTCGGCGACTACTTCCTGCGCTCCTCGGTGCTGCACGGCCTGGCGCTCACCTTGTGGCTCACCGGCGCCGTGATGGCCACCGGCTACCTCCTCGGCATCGGCATCGCCGCCATGCGGCTGTCCGGCAACCGCGTGCTGCGCCTGCTCAGCTTCGGATACGTCTGGCTGATCCGCTCCGTGCCGCCACTGGTCCAGCTGCTCTTCTGGTACGAACTCGCCTCGCTCTACCCGACCCTGACCCTCGGGGTGCCCTTCGGCCCGCACTTCGCCTCCTTCAGGACCGCGCACCTGTTCAGCGGCGTGCTCGCCGCCTACGTCGCGCTCAGCCTGGACGTGGCCGCCTTCTCCGCCGAGATCGTGCGCGGCGGCATCCTCGCCGTGGACCGCGGCCAGACCGAGGCCGCCCAGGCGCTCGGCCTCGGCCGGGGCCGCATCTTTCGCCGGATCGTGCTGCCCCAGGCGATGCCCGCGATCATCCCCGCCTCCGGCAACCTGCTCATCGGCATGCTGAAGGCGACCTCGATCGTCAGCGTCATCGCGGTGCAGGACCTGCTCTACTCCACCGAGCTGATCTACCAGCAGAACTTCCGGGTCGTGCCGCTGCTGATCGTGGCCACCTTGTGGTACATCGCGCTCACCACCCTGCTGTCCATCGGGCAGTTCTTCATCGAGCGGTACTACGCGCGCGGCAGCAGCCGCGGCGCGCCGCCCGGCGGCAGGCAGCACCGCGGTCTGCTCGCCGTGGCCCGGGAGAACCTGCCGCTGCTCGGCCCGGTGTGGTCCGGCCGCCACCAGGCGGGGCTGTCATGACCGCCGGGACCGCTCGGCACCCGCTGGTGCGGGTACGCGGGCTGACCAAGAACTTCGGCACCCACCAGGTGCTCTCCGGCGTCGACCTGGACGTGCACGAGGGCGAGGTCGCGGTGCTGCTCGGGCCCTCCGGCTCGGGCAAGTCCACCCTGCTGCGCTGCGTCAACCACTTGGAGCGGCCCGACGCCGGGTTCGTCGAGGTGGCCGGCGACCTCGTCGGCTACCGCCACGACGGGGGCCGGCTGCACGAGCTGCGGCCGCGGGCGATCACCCGCCAGCGTGCCCGCGTCGGCATGGTCTTCCAGCAGTTCAACCTCTTCCCGCACCTGACCGTGCTGGAGAACCTCACCGAGGCCCCGGTCGCCGTGCGCGGCATCCCCCGCAAGCAGGCCGCCGCACGGGCCCGCGAACTCCTGGAGCGGGTCGGCCTCGGCGGGCGCGAGTCGGCCTACCCCAAGCGGCTCTCCGGCGGCCAGCAGCAGCGGGTCGCCATCGCCCGGGCACTGGCCATGGAGCCCGAACTGCTGCTCTTCGACGAGCCGACCAGCGCCCTGGACCCCGAACTCGTCGGCGAGGTACTGGCCGTGATCAAGGACCTCGCGGTCAGCGGCATGACGATGATCGTGGTCACCCACGAGATCGGCTTCGCCCGCGAGGTCGCCGACACCGTCGTCTTCCTCGACGACGGCCGGATCGTGGAGTCCGGGCCGCCCGGCGAGGTCCTCACCGCGCCCCGGCACGAGCGCGCCCGCGCGTTCCTGTCCGCGGTGCTCTGAACCCCGCCCCCTGTCCCGTCCACTCCCGCCTTCCCCCGCCTTCCCCGCCTTCCCGCGCCTTTCCTGCCCTTCTCCTGCTTTCCCGCACCCTCCTTCCGCCGCCCGCCCGCGGCCCGTTGCCGCCCCCCGCCCCGTCCCGGTGCCCGCAAGGCCGGCCGCCGCCGCCCGGTCCGCACCGCCGCCCCAATGAAAGGTCACGCCATGCCCGTGCCCGCCCGCCCCTCCCGCCGTATCCCCGCCCGGCGGCTGCTCGCGGCCGTCGCCGCCGTCGCCGCGCTCGGCGCCACCGCCGCCTGCGGCAGCGACTCCGGCGGCGGTACCACGGCCCCGGCGAAGCCCGCCGCCTCCTCGGGCGGCTCCGGCAGCACCGCCGTGCCGAGCCAGGACGTCGTCTCCTCGATCGCCGAGGACCCCGCCCTGCACGCCGAACTGCCCGCCGCCGTGCGCTCCTCGGGCAGCCTCACCCTCGGCACACCGCCCGACCCGGGCACCGTCGGGCTGCCGCACGGCGGCACGGTGGACGGCAAGGAGGTCGGCCTCGACGTCGACCTGCGCGCCGCCGTCGCCAAGCTGCTCGGCGTCAAGCTGCAGGTCGAGCACGGCACCTTCGCCTCGATCATCCCCGGCGTGCAGAACGGCAAGTACGACATCGGCTACGGCAACTTCGGCGTCACCAAGGCCCGCGAGCAGGTGGTGGACTTCGCCACCTACCTCAACGACGGGCAGTCCTTCCTCGGCGCCGACACCGTCCCGGTGAACACCGTCAAGACGCTCACCGACCTGTGCGGCTACACCGTGGCCACCTCGCCCGGTTCGACCTTCCAGCAGATCCTCACCGACGGCGCCGGCAAGTGCGCCGCCGCCGGCAAGAAGCCGTACACCGTGCAGTACTTCTCCGACAGCGGGCCGATCTTCCTGGGCCTGGCCAACGGCAAGGTGGACATCTATTTCGGCCCGACGCTGGCGCTGAAGTACGACGCCGTGCACGTCGCCCACACCAAGTACCTGGGCCAGATCAGCAGCACCCCGGTCGGCTTCACCACCGCCAAGGGCTCGCCGCTGGCACCCGTGCTCGCCGACGCGGTCAACAAGCTGATCGCCGACGGGTCCTACGCGCGGATCTTCGCCAAGTGGTCGGTCCCCGGCACCGCCATCACCCACTCACAGGTGAACCCGCCGGCCACCCTCTGAGCCGGCGTCCGGGCCCGGGGGACGGTGCCCCCGGGCCGGGACGGGCCTACTCGGCGATGCCCCGGGTCAGCAGCACCACCGTGACGAAGGTGCGGTAGAGGCGGATCGGGTCCTCGTCGGTGAGCGTCACCGTGCACGGGTCGCCGGGGTGGGCCGCGACCCCGTTGATCCAGGTGGCCATCTCGGCCAGGTCGGGGTTGCGCATCCGCACCGTCAGCGTCGCCGGCAGCTCGATGGCCGGCAGCGGGGCCGGGGCGCTCGAGGTGAGCGCCTTGACCGCCCGCCGGGCCGCCGTGCGGATCTCCTCGCGGGCGTCCTCCGGGTGCAGGCTGTCGGCCGAGAAGCGCGACACCGACTCCTTGACCACCGCGGACATCGCGCCCGGGCAGAAGGGCCGCAGCTCCTCCGCGGTCGTGCGGTCCCCGGTGACCAGCAGCACGGGCACGCCGTGGCCGAGGGCGACCAGCGCGTTGATGCCGCTCTCGCCGGCCACCACGCCATTGAGCCGCACCTCGCTGATCGCCAGCGGGTTGTAGGTGTGCGACAAGGTGGCCGGCGAGCCGGACATCGAGCCGTGGTAGGAGACGAAGAAGACGGCGTCGAAGGAGGAGTCCAGGCCCTGCATCATGTAGAGCGGCTTGTGGCGTCCCGACAGGTAGCGGGCCCGCCCGGCGAGCTGTTCGGGGTGCAGGTTGGCCATGGTGGAGTGCGAGTCGTTGACCAGGAACTCGCGCGCCCCGCCGGTCCTGGCACCCTCGATCGCCGCGTTCACCTCCGCCTGCAGCAGGCCCCGGTAGCGGTCGTACTCCGGCTGGCCGGGACGGCACTGCGACCAGTCGACGACACCGGCCGTACCCTCCATGTCGGAGGAGATGAAGATCTTCACAGCACGCTCCTGGGCCTGAACTCCGGTTCCGTGGACGCCTCGGTCATCAGCGCGTACACGCTGCCCTCCTGGCCCGCGGCGCCGCCGTGCCGCCCGTCCGGGGTCAGCGCCAGCGCGCGCAACTCGGCCCGGAAGTCGTCCGGCAGCGTGGCCGCGTCCGCCAGCGCCGCCCGGCAGGCGTCCGCCGGGTCCTGCCCGGCGGCCAGCAGTTCCACGATGGTGCGCGCGGTGCCGCCGCGCATGCTCAGCTCGCCGCGGCCGGTGCAGGCCGCGCCGCCCGCCCGCAGGTCGCACCAGTTGCCGGCGCCGGGCAGCGCCGAGTCGCCGACCCGGCCGGGGTACTTGTACGGGTAACCGGAGGTGGACACGCCCACACACATCTCGCCGTCCGCGTCGAGGGCGATGATGTTGATCGTGCCCCACGGGCCGTCGTGCGGGGCCAGCCGGCGGATCAGCTCCAGGGCGCTCTGCCGGTAGCGGGCGTCGCCGTCGGTGGCCCGGGTGTTCTCGCCCTCGACCGCCTCCTGGGAGTCGGCGACCTGCTTGCGCCACAGCTCGCGGGACTCCTCGGTGAGCAGGTCGGCGGTGGTGAAGCCGCACTCCTGCGCGAAGAGCGCGGCGCCCTCGCCGACCAGCAGGCTGTGCTGCGGCAGCTTCTCCAGCACCGCGCGGGCCACCGAGATCGGGTTCGGGTAGCCCTTGAGGGCGCCCACCGCGCCGAACTGCCGGCCCGAGCCGATCATCAGCGAGGCGTCGAGCTCGACCACGCCCTGGGCGTTCGGCAGGCCGGCCGTGCCCACGTAGTGGTCCGCGGTGTTGTCCTCGCAGCGCCGCATGGCGGCCTCCACGGCGTCCAGCGCGGAGCCGCCACGGCTCAGCACCTCCATGCCGGTCGGCAGCCCCGCCTCGCTGCGCTCGCTGCCGATGATGATCGCTTCCGCCACGCTTCCTCCTCCTGCCCGTGCCTGCCACACCGCGGTCTGCCGCGCCCCCGCCGACCTGCCCTTTCCCCGTCGTGGTCGTTGTACGGCGCAGTCTTGCACCCGCGGCGGGGGACCGGGCAGCCGGGTCGGCCATCAGAGGGGCCACGCGGCGGTGGCCTCCCCGGTCATGGCCCGGTCATGGTCCGGTCACCGCCGGCGGGGCAGTCAGGGCGACGGGAGCATGAATCTTGCGTGGTTTCTGTCAAATATTTCGCCTGATGCGCGGACTATTGCTGCCATGTGTTCGTCTCATTACCATCAGGGGCTCGACGACCGATCGGAGGAGTCCAGATGGGTGTCACACGTCGGGTTTTCCTGCAGGCGGCGGTGGCCGCCACCGCCGTGGGGGCGACCGCGGCCGCCCAGACCGCGGCGGCGGGGAGCGCGTCGGCCGCCAGCGGCCCCGGTGACGTGGTGGGCAAGGTGACGGTCGGCTACCAGGGCTGGTTCGCGTGCATCGGCGACGGCGCCCCGATCAACACCTGGTGGCACTGGAGCGCCAACGGCGGCCAGCCGCCGTCCCCGTCGAACACCGGCATCGTCGCCTGGCCGGACGTGCGCGACTACACGCACACCTACCAGACCGGCTACGCCGCCCTCGGCAACGGCCAGCCCGCCACCCTGTTCTCCTCCTACGACCAGCAGACGGTGGACACGCACTTCCTGTGGATGCAGCAGAACGGCATCGACACCGCCGCCCTGCAGCGCTTCAACCCCAACGGCTCCGAGGGCCCCACCCGCGACGCCATGGCGCAGAAGGTCCGGCAGTCCGCCGAGTCGCACGGCCGCAAGTTCTACATCATGTACGACGTCTCCGACTGGACGAACATGCAGTCGGAGATCAAGGCCGACTGGACGAACAAGATGAAGGCGCACACCGCGAGTTCGGCCTACGCCGTGCAGAACGGCAAGCCGGTGGTGTGCATCTGGGGCTTCGGCTTCAACGACAACCAGCGCCCCTTCGCCCCGGACGCGTGCCTGGACGTCGTCAACTGGTTCAAGTCCCAGGGCTGCTACGTGATCGGCGGGGTGCCCACCTGGTGGCGGACCGGGGACCGCGACTCGCGTGCGGGCTTCTCGGACGTTTACCACGCCTTCCACATGCTCTCGCCGTGGATGGTCGGCCGGATCGGCAACGTCGCCGACGCCGACAACTTCTACAACGTCGCCACCGTGCCCGACCTCGCCGAGTGCGCCGCCCACGGCATCGACTACCAGCCCTGCGTGCTGCCCGGCGCGGTCACCCTGCGCCAGCGCGCCCACGGCGACTTCATGTGGCGGCAGTTCTACAACATGGTGCGGGCCGGGGTGCAGGGCATCTACATCTCGATGTTCGACGAGTTCAACGAGGGCAACCAGATCGCCAAGACCGCAGAGTCGCAGGCATGGGTGCCCACCAACTCCGGCTTCCTCGCCCTCGACGAGGACGGCACCGCCTGCTCCAGCGACTACTACCTGCGGCTGACCGGCGACGGCGGCCGCATGCTCAAGGGCCAGATCGCCCTGACCGCCACCCGCCCCACCCCGCCGGTGGCCGGCGGCGGCACCACCCCGCCGCCGACCGGCAACCTCGCCCTGCACCGCGCGACCGCGGAGTCCGGCCACACCCAGACCTACGCCTCGGGCAACGCCACCGACGGCGACGCCAACTCCTACTGGGAGTCGGTGAACAACGCCTTCCCGCAGTGGCTCCAGGTCGACCTCGGCTCCGCCCAGCCGGTCAAGCGGGTGGTGCTGTCCCTGCCGCCGTCCAGCGCCTGGGGCGCCAGGACCCAGACCCTGTCGGTGCAGGGCAGCACCGACGGCGGCACCTTCACCCAGCTCGCCGCCTCGGCCGGCCACACCTTCGACCCGGCCTCGGGCAACACCGCGACGATCACGCTGCCTTCGACCGCCACCACCCGCTACGTGCGGCTGACCTTCACCGCCAACACCGGCTGGCCGGCCGGGCAGGTGGCCGAGTTCCAGGTCTTCGCGAGCTGACCGCCCTGCTGCTCCCGGCCCGGCGGGACGTCACCGCCCGGCCGGGGGCGCCCACTTCGGGTCGCTGCCCCACGCCGTGTTCGGCTCCGCGCCCATCACGAAGGTGAGCCGGCCGCCGCGCACGATCTCCTCGTGGGTGATCCACGCCCGGTGCAGCGGCCTGCCGTCCAGCGTCGCGGACTGCACATAGAGGTTCTGCGCCGAGTTGTGCCGGGCCTCGATCGTGAAGCGGGTGCCGCGGCTGGTGGTGAAGGCCACCTCGTCGAAGAGCGGGCTGGCCAGGGCGTAGACGCCGCTGGCCGGCGCCACCGGGTAGAAGCCGGCGGCCGCCAGCACGTACCAGGCCGACATCTGCCCGCAGTCGTCGTTGCCGGCGAGCCCGGCCGGGCCGGTGGCGTAGGCGTTCGCGCACACGTAGCGCGACCATTTCTGGGTGAGCCAGGGGGCGCCGGTGTAGACGAACATGAACGCCATCTGGTGCACGGGCTCGTTGGAGTGGTTGTACCTGTCGTTCCACTTCATCATGTCCGCCGGCGGGGTCTGCGCGAAGATCGCGTCCAGCCGGGTGTTGAACGCCTCGCGGCCGCCCAGGAGCCCGGCCAGGCCCTCGATGTCGTGCGGCACGAACCAGCCCTGCTGCTCGGGGTTGGACTCCACGCAGCCGTCCTGGTCGCCCATCCAGCTGCCGTCGGCGTTGCGGCCGCGGAACCAGCCGACCGCCGGGTCGAAGAGGTTGCGGTAGTTCTGCGCGGTGCGCTCCAGGGCCGTCGCGTCGGCGTGGTGGCCGGTGGCGCGGGCGAAGCGGGACAGGGCGTAGTCGGAGTAGCAGTTCTCCAGGGTGGTCGACAGGCTGGTGTCCACGCAGTAGCCGAGCGTGCTCCAGTGGGCGAAGTCGTTGCGGTTGGTGACCTCGGCGGGGCCGAGCGCCACGTCGCGGCAGTAGCGGTAGGCGGTGTCGGCGTCGAAGCCGCGCACGCCCTTCAGGTACGCCTCGGCGATCGCGTTGACCGCCGGGTCGCCGATCATCGTGTCGGTGTCGGTGCCCAGCAGCTCCCAGCGGGCCAGGCCCTTGACCGCTCCCGAACCGGTCAGCGCCAGCAGGGTGTTGACCTGGTCGGCGACCACCTGCTCGTCGATGATGGTGAGCAGCGGGAACTGGGCGCGGAAGACGTCCCAGCCGCTGAAGACGGTGCGCTGGGTGAAGCCGTCGTGCCGGATCGGGCCGTCGCCGAAGCGGGAGGCGCCGTCGGCGTCGCTGGAGACCCGCGGGTCGATCATCGTGTGGTAGAGCGCGGAGTAGAAGATCTCGCGCTGCTCGTCCGTGCCGCCCTTGGCCGCCACCTTGGCGACCGCGCGCGACCAGGAGCCGCGGGCGGCGGCTCTGGCCCCGTCGAAGTCCCAGTCGGGCAGGGAGGATTCGAGGTTGCCGCGGGCGCCGTCCAGGCCGGTGAAGGAGATCCCGGCCTTGGCGAGCACCTGCTGGCCGGCGTGGACGGGGAACTCCACGAAGAACCCCGCGCTGTCGCTCGCGCCGGACTGCGCGGTGGCCCCGCGGGTGACCTTCTCGCCGTCCCAGGTGCCGAGTTCGCTGATCGGCAGCTGGAAGCGCATGCAGAAGTAGACCGTGTACGTGGGGCCGTTGCCGCAGATCCAGCCGCCGCCGGAGCGGTCGGCGGTCATCGAGCCCGCCACGGTGTGCGCGTCCACCAGGCGCAGCTCCTGGGTGACGGTGTGCGAGCCGTCGAAGCCGATGCGCCGGGAGAGGTCCACCTTCAGCCGGCCGGTGCCCGCCTCGTGGAAGGTGCAGCGCAGCATGCCGGCCCGTTCGGCGGCGGTCAGCTCCACCCGCACGCCGTAGCGGTCGAGTTCGACGCTGTAGTAGCCGGCCTCGGCCTGCTCGGTGGCCTTGTCGAAAGGGCTCTTGGCGGCGTCGCGGCCGGTCACCAGGTCGCCGGTCTGGGGCTGCACCTGGACCTGGCCGAGGTCGCCGTAGCAGCCGATGCCGCTCAGGTGCAGGAAGCTGAAGCCCTCGATGGTGGTCATGTCGGCGCTGTAGCCGCTGCCGTTGTCGCCGCCGGAGACCGTGTCCGGGCTGAGCTGCACCAGTCCGTAGGGCACCACGGCGCCGGGGAAGGTCTTGCCGCAGGCGGTGTCGGGGGAGGTGGTCAGGGCGCCGGTGAACGGGTTGATCCAGTCCACGGCCGCGCGCCCCGCGGTGGCCGCGGCGCCGGAGGCGGCCGGCGGAACCGGCCCCGCCGGGGGGCTGCCGGCGGCCGCCGCGGGGGCCGCGCTGCCGAGCGCGGCGAGCGCCGCGGCGCCGCCGCCGGCGAGGAGAAAACCGCGCCTGCTGAATGGGTCACCGTGCTCCGTCATGGGCATGCTCCTTGAGACATCGGATGTTCGGTGGGACAGTCAGGGCGGTCAGAACCCTTGATTCCATTAATTACGAGTTTTATGGTGCTCCCGCGTTCCTGGCAAGAACCTCGTCCGACACCGTAGTCACCCAGAGGAGCATCCGTCATGACCACCCCTCAGCGCGACCCGTCTGCACCGCCCAGTCGTCGGAGCTTTCTCGCTGCCGCTGGTGCGACCGGAGCCTTGGGGTCGCTTGCCGCGCTCGGCCTGCCGGCCTTCACCGCGAGCGCCGCGGAGCCGGACCGCCCCACGGGTGACCCGCGTCTCCCGCAGGACCGGGCGGTCCGGCTCTGGTACACCGCGCCCGCCTCGGCCGACGCGATGATCCAGCAGGCGCTGCCGGTGGGCAACGGCCGCCTCGGTGCCCTCGTCGGCGGTGACCCCGCCCAGGAGGCGGTCTACGTCACCGACGGCACCATGTGGACCGGCGGGCTCAACGACGTCCTGGACGACGACGGCCAGTTCCCCTACGAGCGGGTCGAGTTCGGCTCCTTCACCCAGCTCGCCCACCTCACCGTCGACCTGCCCGACCACACCCCCGGCACCGTCACCGGCTACCGCCGCACCCTGGACCTCAGCAACGGCCTGGTCACCGCCGAGTACACGCATGCCGGCGGCACCCACCGCCGCGAGGTCTACGCCAGCCACCCCGACGACGCCGTGGTGCTCCACCTCACCCAGAGCGGCGGCAGCCGGCTCAGCGGGCACATCACCCTGGCCGGCACCCACGGCGAGACCACCGCGACCTCGGCCGCCGACACCACCGGCTCGATCTCCGCCGCCTTCGCCAACGGGCTGCGCTACGCCGCCGCCGTCACCGCCACCAGCCGCACCGGCCGGGTCCGCGCCACCGCCACCGGGCTCGACTTCACCGGCTGCGCCGACCTGACGATCGTGCTCGCCGGCGGCACCGACTACGCGCCGGACGCCGCCCGCGGCTACCGCGACCCGGGCCTGGACCCGCTGGCGCTGGCCCGGCACAAGGCCACCGCCGCCGCCCGGCACGACCCCGCGCTCCTGCGCGCCACCCATGTCGCCGACCACCGGCGGCTGTTCGACGCGCAGGACGTCTTCCTCGGCGCCTCCACCCCCGAGCAGCGCGCGGCCGACACCTGGACGAGGCTGCAGGCAAGAGCCGCGCAGGGCGCCGCCCCCGACCCCGAACTGGAGGCCGCCTACCTGCAGTTCGGCCGCTACCTGATGATCTCCGGCTCCCGCGACAGTGTGCCGCTGAACCTGCAGGGGCTGTGGCTGGACGGCAACGACCCGGACTGGATGGGCGATTACCACACCGACATCAACGTCCAGATGAACTACTGGATGGCCGACCGCGCGGGCCTGTCCGGCTGCTTCGACGCCTTCACCGACTACTGCCTGGCCCAGCTGCCCTCCTGGACCGACACCACGCGGCGGCTGTTCAACGACCCGCGCAACCGGTTCCGCAACTCCTCGGGCAAGGTGGCCGGTTGGGCGGTGGCCTTCTCCACCAACATCCACGGCGGCTCCGGCTGGTGGTGGCACCCCGCGGCGAACGCCTGGATCGCCAACACCCTCTTCCAGCACTACGAGTTCACCCAGGACACCGGCACCCTGGCCCGCATCTACCCGCTGCTGAAGGGCGCCTGCGAGTTCTGGCAGGCCCGGCTGGTGTCCATGACGGTCACCGACCCGGCCACCGGGCAGGACCGCGAGGTGCTGGTGGACGACAAGGACTGGTCGCCCGAACAGGGTCCGCAGGACACCCGCGGCAACACCTACTCCCAGGAGCTGGTCTGGGCGCTGTTCGGCAACTTCCACACCGCCAGCACCCTGCTCGGCCGCGACGCCGCCCTGCGCGGCACCCTCGACGCCCTGCGCGACCGGCTCTACCTGCCGCAGATCAGCCCCACCAGCGGCTGGCTGGAGGAGTGGATGTCGCCGGACAACCTCGGCGAGGACCAGCACCGCCACCTCTCGCCGCTGATCGGCTTCTTCCCCGGCGACCGGATCACCCTGGACTCCTCGCCGAAGGAGCTGACCGACGCGGTGCGCGCCCTGCTCGTCGCCCGCGGCATGGACTCCTACGGCTGGGCGAACGCCTGGCGGGCGCTGTGCTGGGCCCGGCTGAAGGACGCCGAGCGCGCCTACCAGCTGGTGACCACCAACCTGCGGCCCTCGACCGCCAACAGCAACGGCTCGGCACTCAACCTCTTCGACATCTACCAGGTGGAGGCCGACCGCAGCATCTTCCAGATCGACGCCAACTTCGGCACGCCCTCGGCGATGGTCGAGATGCTCGTCTACTCCCGGCCCGGCCGGGTCGAGCTGCTGCCCGCCCTGCCGCAGGCGTGGTCGGCGCAGGGCCGGATCACCGGCGTCGGCGTCCGCGGCGGCTTCACGCTCGACCTGGCCTGGCGGGACGGCAAGGTCACCGAGGCCACGCTGCACAGCGTCGGCGGCCGCGGCACCGAGGTCGTGGCCGCCGGCCGGACCCGGACGGTGGACCTGCGCCCGGGCGGCTCGGTGACGCTGCGCTGGTGAGACACGCCGGCGGGCCCGGTGCCGTCGAGGCACCGGGCCCGCCGGGCGGGGGACCGGCGGCGGCCGCGAGCGGTCACCGCTTGCCGATCACCGCGAACATCAGCCACAGGAAGAAGGCCATCAGGTGCGCCACCGCCACGTAGACCAGCACGCGCAGGGTGGCCCCGCGCTCCTTCTGCCGCTCGCTGCCGTTGGTGGTGGGCACCACCACGGGGACAGGACGCGGACGGGTTCCTTCCGTCATGATCGGCCTCCTCGTAGGTCGGCCGGCTGATGCGGGGTGATGCACAGCCCGGCCGTGTCGCTCTGCATGAGGGTGTGGACGAACAGCAGGTCGACGCCCTCGCGGGTGCCGGCTGCCAGCTTGTGCGGCACGAGCGAGTCGAAGTGCGCCGAGTCGCCCGCGGCCAGGGTGTGCACCTGCTCGCCGAGCGTCAGCTCCAGCGCCCCGTGCGTGACGTAGAGCCACTCCTCGCCGGCGTGCACCCGCACCAGGGCCTCCTGCGCCCGGGCCGGCACGTGCACCCGCAGCGCCTGCATGGCCCGCCCGGTGCCGCCGGCCCGCCAGTACGTCCACCCGCCCGCGGGCACCGGCGCCATGTCGGCCGCGCGTACGATGGGATCGGGTTCGGCCGCACTCTCGCCGAGCAGGTCCGAGACGGTGGTGCCGTAGAGCCGGGCGAGCCCGAGCAGTACCGGCAGCGAGGGCTGCCGCAGTCCGGACTCCAGCCGGGACAGGTGCGCGGCGGACAGGCCCATGCGGTGGGCCGCGGCCTCCAGGGTGAGCCCGGCGGACCTGCGGCGCTCGCGCAGGCGGGGGGCGAGCACGAGGTCGTCGCCGGGAGCGGTGGCAGGTGCTGTGGCGTCGTCCATGGCTTCATGGAACAGCAGGAAATGCCTCTGAGGCAAAAAACTTGCCTCAGAGGCAAATCACCGCGCGTCTGTGCACGTCGGGGCACGTCAGGGCGGGTCAGGCGGCTCCCGCGGCCCCTCCCAGCCCCGCCGCGGCGCCCACGGGCTCCGCGTCCGGGACCGGCCCCTCCGCCTCGCGCACCCCGCCGTCCAGCCGGTCCCACAGCCGCAGCAGCGGTGTCGCCATGGTGGTGGTCACCACCGCCACGAGCACCAGCACGGTGAACATCGAGGACGACACGATGCCCTCGGAGAGCCCGACATTGATCGCGATCAGCTGCATCAGCCCGCGCGCATTCATCAGGGTGCCGATCCGCAGCGCCACCGCCGGGCTCTGCCCGCTCCAGCGCGCCGCCGCCCAGCAGGCCCCGAACTTGCCCGCCACCGCGGCCGCCGTGCAGGCCAGCGCGAAGAGCAGCAGCGCGCTCTGGCCGAGCAGCCCGGTGTCGGTGTTCAGCCCGGAGTAGGTGAAGAACAGCGGCAGCAGCAGGGTGCGGCTGAGCGGGGCGGTCGCCTCCACCGCGCGGTCGACCTTCGCCGAGCGCGGGAAGGCCACACCGAGGCTGAAGGCACCGAAGACCGCGTACAGCCCGATCCGGTCGGTGTACCAGGCGGCCAGGCACAGCGCGAGCAGCATCACCAGCAGCAGTTGCTCGTGGTTCAGCCGCTCGATCCCGCGGGTGAGCGGGCCCCGGAAGCGCACCACCAGGGAGAGCACCACCACCATGCCGGCGGCGCCGCAGACGGCGAGCACCGCGGTGCCCGCGGTGCCGCGGGCCATGCTCACCACGCCGGCCAGCAGGATCCAGGCGACCACGTCGTCGATCGCGCCGGCGGCCAGCGAGACGGTGCCGAAGGAGGTATGGGTGAGGTTGTTCTCGGTGATGATCCGGGCCAGCATCGGGAACGCGGTGATCGCCAGGGTGACGCCGACGAAAAGCACGGTCACGTGCAGCGGCACGCCGGGCGGCGAGGTGTGCACGGAGTTGTTCATGGCCCAGGTGACGCCGGCGCCGAGCGCGAGCGGCAGCGCGCTGCCGGCCGCCGAGATCATCGCGGCCGACCGCGCCACCGGCTTGATCCGGTCCATCCGGAACTCGTAGCCGGCCTGGAACATGAACAGCGTGAGGCCCAACTGCCCGGTGACGTACAGCATCGGGCGCATCTCGGCGGGGAAGACGTGGTGCTCGACGGAGGGCAGCAGCAGGCCGAGCACGGAGGGCCCGAGCAGCACGCCGGCGATCATCTCGGCGACGACGGGCGGCTGCCCGAGCGGTTTGAGCAGCAAGGTGACACCCCGGCAGACGACCAGGATGACGACGACGGCAAGCAGGAAAGCGGTTCCCAGTTCGGTGGTGGACATCGATGGGCGGCCCTTCGGCGGGAAGCGGCATGGGGGTTGTGGCGCTCCGGCCGGGGGCGGGCCCGGCGGTGCAGGTACGCGGTGGCGCCCGTGCACGGGTGGTGTCGGCGGTCCGGGATCGTGCGGTCAGTGCGGGTACGGGCAGCCGGACGGGCCAGCGGTGCGCGGGATCGTGGCGGGACCGGCCGCGCCGGCCGCCTGCTGGCCGGGCAGCGGGTTGCCCTGGGTGTCGTGGTGGGCGAAGTAGGTCTCGGCCATCCGCAGCCGGCGGGCGTCGGCCACCATCCAGGTGCCCAGGCCCAGTTGGAGCAGGCTGCGGCCGAGGTCCTCCCAGCGGTCGCGCACCCGCAGGAAGGCGAGCACGGCGGCCCTGCGGTGGGCCGGCAGCCGGTGGCCGCGGCGGACCAGCAGGCAGGGTGCCCGGTGCGGGATCGGCCGGGTGTGGGAGACCGAGGAGTGCAGGGTGAAGCGGGCCAGCACCTCGCGGGTGGCCGCGCGCATCACCACCGGCGAGAGCCGCCAGGCGGGGCACGGCCGGTTGGCCGCGACACCGAACGGGATGTGGTGCGCGTCCTTGGCCGAGATGCGGTCCCAGCGGCCGGGGTCGAAGACGTCCGGGTCCTCGTAACCGGTCGCGTGGTAGGCGGGATAGTCGAAGCACAGCACGGTGCCGGCCGGGTAGCGGACGTCGCCGCCGAGGTCGATGTCGGCACTGGTGATGCGGTGCGCGATGCCGAACAGCGGGTACATCCGCAGTGTCTCGTTGATGACGTTGCCCAGGTCGTGGTCGTCCTCCGGGTGCGCGGCCAGCCGCCGCTGGACGTCGGGGTGCTGGGCGAGCACCAGCAGCAGGTGGGCCATCGCCTCCGACATCTGCACCACCGCGGTGTTGAAGAAGGCGCCCTGCAGGTAGTGCGCCCGGTCGCGCGGGCCGGACAGCTCGGCGGGCAGCTCGTGCGGCAGGTCGCCGGCGGCGAGCCGGCGCAGCAGGTAGCGGGTCAGCCGGGCGCGCCTGCCCATGTGCCGCAGCCGGGTGTTCTTCAGCGAATTGACGACGTCCTCGGCGTTGCCCGTGATCAGCTCGCGCACCCCCGGCGGGCACGGCTCGTGGAAGACCAGGCCGTGGAAGAACTCCGCCCACACCGGCATCATCAGGTCCCGCAGCCGGACCAGTTCGACGTCGCCGGGCACCAGTTCGTCCAGCACCCGGGCGGCGCAGTCGGCGGCCGCCTTCGACAGCTGCGCGCTGCTGCCGGCCAGGATCGAGACGGTGGTACGGGCCACCGCGTCGTAGCGCGGCCCGGGTTCGAGGTGCTCCTGGTGGACCTCGGGGCCGGGGGAGAGCCAGTACCAGAACAGGTCGGACAGGCCCGCGCCCTTGCTGCGGCCGTCGGCTGCCGGATGGGCGTAGAGCTCGGCGAACTGCTCCGGGCCGACGGTCTCGTTGGGCACGATGACGCCCTCGGGGCCGTTGACGGCGGCGAACACCCGCACCCGCAGGCCCACCAGCGCCTTGGGCAGCCAGTAAGGGGTGGAGAGCACGAACGCGGCCGCGGCCGCCTGCCGCACGGTCTTTCCCACTGTCACCAGGACCCCGCCTCCCCGATTCCCGGCAGGCCGGCCGGCCCGCGCCGGACGACCTGGTCGCGGCCGAGGTCGCGCGGGCCGCCCGCGCCGCACAGCGCCAGCACGTGTGCGGTGTCCTCCAGCAGGTGGGCGAGCACCCGGGCCACCCCGTCCTCGCCCTCGGCGGCCAGTCCCCACAGCACCGGCCGGCCGACGCCGACCGCGGTGGCGCCCAGCGCGAGCGCGGTCACGGCGTCGGAGCCGGAGCGCACCCCGCCGTCGAGCAGCACCGGCACGTGCCCGGCGACCGCGTCGGCGACCCGCGGCAGTGCCTCCGCCGCGGCGGGTGCGGCGTCGAGTTGGCGGCCGCCGTGGTTGGAGACGACGATCCCGGCCACGCCCTCCTCGACCGCCCGGCGGGCGTCGGCGGGGTGCAGCACCCCCTTGAGCAGCACCGGCAGGCGGGTGGCGGCCTGCAGCCGGCGCAGGTCGGCCCAGCCCAGGGCGGGCGACATGGCGATGTCGCGGGTGCCGCCGGGCGGGGCGCCGGGCAGGCCGCGCATGTTCTCGGCGGCGTAGCCGGGCGGCAGGTCGTGGAAGCGGTTGCGGTCGTCGCGGGTGCGGCGGCCGAAGACGGGGGAGTCCGCGGTGACCACCAGGGCGGAGCAGCCGGCCTCCTCGGCCCGGCGCACCAGGGCCAGGGTGACCTCGCGCTCCGGCTGCAGGTAGAGCTGGAACCACACGGCCGCCGCGGGGTCCACGGCCCGGGCGGCCGCGGCCATCTCGCCGACGGTGGTGGTGGCTGCCATCGAGGCGGTCAGCACGGTGCCCGCGGCGGCGGCCGCTCGTGCGGTGGCCAACTCGCCGTCGCGGTGGGCGAGCCGGTGGAAGGCGGTGGGCGCGACCACGACGGGCTGCGTGCCCGGCGCCCCCGGCAGGTCCACGGCGGTGCGCGGCGGCCCGGCGGCGCGCAGCACCCGCGGCAGCAACGCGAGCCGGGCGAAGGCCCGTTCGTTCTCGGCCAGCGCCCGCTCGGTGCCGGCGCCGCCCTCGTAGAAGTCCAGGTGCACCGGGTCGAGCCGGGCCGCGGCCTTCTCGCGCAGTTCGGCGAGCAGGCCGCGGGCGGCGCCGCCGGTCACGACGCGCCGGGCGCGGCGGCCTCCGGCACGGCCGGCACCCGGTGCTCGGTGAGGAAGCGGACCAGTGGGGTGCGGTGGAACTCCTCGCTGTCCCACTCGTTCTCCAGGTTCTCGGTGATGTGGTGCTCGGCGAGTTGCTTGCCGTCCTGGAAGAGCCGCACCACCGGGTGCAGGTAGCGGCCGTCGATGCCGCCGGTGGACTGCTGGGAGACCCGGGTCACCGAGACGTCGAAGGGGTTCACCCGGTCGTGGTCGGCGCCGTACTCCAACGTGACCGTCAGGTAGCGGTCCACCTCGCCGAACCGGCCGTCGCCGACGGCCTGGTGGAGGTGGGCGACCGGGACCTCCTCGACGTAGCCGGCGGTGCCGTCCGGGCCGAGGAGCACCGCGTCGCCGAGGAAGCCGAACAGCTGCCACAGCGCCGAGGTGCGGTTGACCCGCGCGATCACCTCGTCGGCGACCGCGCCGGGTTCGGGGGCGAGGTCGCGGCGCGGCCAGGGCACGTCCTCGTAGCGCTGCTCCAGGATGCGGTGCAGGGCGCGCACGCCGTAGCGGAAGCCGTGGATGAACCCGCTGGTGGACTTCTTGAAGTCCAGCACCTGGGTGATGGTCCCCGCGAAGAAGAGGTCGGGAACATTGGGCGACTCCCACGCCTCGGTCTGCGCGGGGAAGCGGTCCTTGATCGTCAGTTCGGGGCGGCACTCCTCGGCGAAGATCGAGGCGTCGAACCGGAAACCGGTGGCAAGAATGACCCGGTCGTAGGGGATCTCCTTGACCACTTCCGCGACCCGGGAGAATTTGACCGCGACCAGGAATCCGCCGTTCTCGCCGGGGCCGTCCGCTTTTCTGATGTACTCGATGTCACCGTCCAGCAGTGCGTTCTGCGATTTCAGCTGGTAGGTGTCGAGAAAGTTGTTGTTCACTGCCCGCAGGTGGCCGACGAAGTGCGTCTGCCAGGCGAGTTTCAGCGATCCGGGACCGGCCACGTGAATGACCGCCGCGGTCTCGATCAGATTGTCCGCGGTCTCGAAAGCGGAGTTCCCGCGGCCCACGATCAGCACCCGCTTGCCGACGAACTCCGCCGGGTCGACGGACACGTCGTAGTAGTGCTCGGCCAGCTCCGCGCCCTTGATCGGCGGGGTGTACGGCCGGGTCACCCCGGTGGCGACGATCAGCCGGCGGGCGCGCAGCACGGTGCCGTCCGTGGTCTCGGCGACGAAGTCCCCGCGTGCGCCCGAGCCGGCCTCGGCGCCCTCGGGAGCGGGACGGCTGATGCGGGTGATGCGGGTGTTGTAGCGGATGCGCAGGCCGTGGGTGGCCGCGAAATCCGCCAGGTAGTCCACGATGGCGTCGGCGGGCGGGAAGTAGCGCGGGGTGACCGAGGTGAACAGGGGCGCGTGCTCCTCGGAGAGCAGCGAGTTCCAGTCGGTGCGCAGCCGCAGTTCGGGGTCGTCCCAGCCGGTGTGCACTTTGTTGATCGATATCAGTGTCCGGTGCCGGGGAAATCTCGTGAAGAACGTACCCGGAGCCTCGCCGGCCTCCACCACGAGATACTTCCTGCCTGCCCGCTCCAGGAAATACCCCGCCTGGAGTCCGGCGGGTCCCGCGCCTACTACCAAGTAGTCGAGCCGTTCTTCTCCGGACACGTGCCCTCCCGCTTCCGATAGGGATGCGGTCACCATAGTTGAGGTTTCAAAGAGTATTCCAGAGGGCATCGTGTGATCCATATCACACAGTTTTCCGAGGTTGGGAGGCGGGCGGTACGGATAACTTCGGCAGCAGTCCGCGCTGCCTTCCGGCGGGCCCGGTCACGGTAGGTGAGCGACGGCCCTCCGGTCATTTCCGCGCGGCCGAATACGATCGCCTGCCGACCGTTCGGAGCGAGGGGGCAAGATGAACAATCCGGCCGAATCGGTGTTTCCGCAGCCCCTGATCGACGCCTTCGCGCGCGACCCGGCGACCCCCGCGTTCGAGTTCCGGTCACAACCGGTGCCGCGCGGCGAGGTGCTGGAGCTGGTGCGGCGCTGCGTGCGGCGGCTGCGCGCGGCCGGACTCGGCCCCGGCAGCGGGGTGGCCATCGGCACCGCCGTCACCCCGCAGGGCTTCGCCGCCCAGATCGCCGCGCACCTGCTCGGCTGCCGCGTCACCGGGCTGCGTCCCGGCCTGACTCCGGGTCAGCTGCTGTACGTCATCAGTCAGGACACCGACGCCGTGCTCGCCGACGAGTCCACCACCACCGAGGCGCTCGCCTCCGCCGCCAAGGCCGCGGGCGCCGCCCTGGTCGACGTCGACCGCGACCTGGTCGAAGGGCCCGACCCCGAGGGCGCGCAGCCGCGCCCGGACGACCTGACCGCCCGCGCCCGCCCCGACGACTACGGCCTGGTCACCCTCACCAGCGGCAGCACCGGCCACCCCAAGCGCTGCGCCCAGACCTACCGGGCGCTGGCCGCCCACTGGTCCTGGCAGCCGGCCGCCCTGTGGAGCGAGCGGGCCCGCGAACTGGCCGACTGCTACCGGCGCTACCTCGTCTTCGGCACCCTCACCAGCGCGGTGATGCTGGAGCACCTGGCGCTGTGCCTGCTGTCCGGCGGCACCGCGGTGATCCCCGAACCGCCCGTCTCCTTCCCGCAGACCTGGGCCCGGCACCGGATCACCGCCTGCCTGTGCACGGTGCCGCGGCTGTACCAGGTGCTGGAGACGCTGCGGGAGGCCGAACAAGGCGGCGAGCCCGTCGACACCTCCAGCATGCGCGCGCTGCTCGTCGCCGGCTCACCGCTGCCCCCGCACCGGCTCGGTGAGGCCACCGACCGGCTCGGCCCGGTCGTCTTCCAGGGCTACGGCCAGACCGAGACCGGCATGCTCACCCTGCTCACCCCGCGCGACATCGCCGAACACCGCGGGCGGGTGCTGGACTCGGTGGGCAGCGTGATGCCGGGCGTGGACCTCAGCCTGCGCGACCCGGCCGGGAAGCCGGTCGCGGCCGGCACGCCCGGCGAGGTGTGGGTGCGCACCGGCGGCGCCATGTCCGGCTACCTGGGCGAGGAGGAGCAGACCCGCGAGGTGCTGCGGGACGGCTGGATACGCACCCGGGACCTGGCCACCCTGCGCGAGGACGGCTACCTGCGGCTGGTCGGCCGGGCCCGCGAGGTGATCTTCGTCAACGCGATCCTGCACTACGTGGGCGCGATCGAGGCGGCGCTCGCCGCCCATCCCGACGTGGACGAGGCGTATGTGGTGGGCGCCCCCGACGAGGCGACCGGCGAGGCCGCGCACGCCTTCGTCGTCCCCGCCCCCGGCCGCACCCCCGACCCGGAGGACCTGCGGGCGGCCGTGCTCGCCGAACTCGGCGAGGGCGCGCCGCCCGCCACCATCACCTTCATCACCGCCGTACCCGTCGCCCCCGGCGGCAAGCCGGACAAGGCGGCGCTGCGCGCCCGGGTCCCGGGCGGTGGCGGCGACGCGGAGCCGCCCGCGCCGGCGGGGGAGCCGGAGCGGGCGTGACGGGCCGCGCGGGCCGTGTCGCCGGGCCCGCGCGCCGAACGGGTCCGCGGGCCGTCCCGTCCCGCGGACCCGACCGACAGGGGAACGGCTCCCGTACGGCGGGCCGTTACTCCGCCCGCTCCTCGTCGCCGGCCAGCTCGATGGCCAGCGCCGGGCAGCCGGCCACCGCGTCGCGCACGTCGGCGAGCACCTCGGCGGGCGGTTCGGGGTCCAGCAGCACCACGATGCCGTCCTCGTCGCGCTGGTCGAAGACCGAGGGCGCGCTCAGGACGCACATGCCCGAGCCGCAGCACCGGTCCTGGTCGACATGCACCCGCATGGCGGGCTCCTTCCGTGGAGAGGTCCGGCCGGTCACCAGGCGACGGGCAGGCGGTGGACGCCGTAGACGAGCATGTCGTGGCGGAAGGGCAGCTCCTCGAACGGCACGGCCAGCCGCAGCCCGGGCAGGCGGCGCAGCAACGCGGGGATCGCGACCCGCAGTTCGAGGCGGGCCAGCGGCTGGCCCAGGCACTGGTGGACGCCGAAGCCGAAGGCCAGGTGGCGGCGCGAGCCGGGGCGGGCCAGGTCGAGTTCGTCCGCGCCGGGGAAGGCGTCCTCGTCGCGGTTGGCCTCGTTCAGCATGCACAGCACGCCCTCGCCGGCCCGGATCAGGGTGCCGCCGACCTCGACGTCCTCGGTGGCCACCCGCGCCACCCCGCCCTGCACGACGCTGAGGTAGCGCAGCAGCTCCTCCACCGCCGCCTCGGTCTCCTGCGGTCCGGCGGCCCGCATCCGGGCCAGCTCGCGCGGGTTCTGCAGCAGCGCGGCCACCGACAGGGCGGTCATGTTGGCCGTCGTCTCGTGGCCGGCGACCAGCAGCAGCCGGCCCATCGAGGCGATCTCGTCGTCGTCCAGCTCGCCCTCCTGCGCGAGCCGGCTGAGGATGCCGTCGTCGGGGTCGGCGCGCTTGGCGCGGGCGAGTTCGGCGAGGAAGTCCAGCAACTCCTTCTGGGCGCCGGTGACTTCCTGCGGGGACGCGTCCGAGCGCAGCATGGTGGAGCTGCACCGCTGGAAGAAGGCGTGCTCGGAGTAGGGCACGCCGAGCAGTACGCAGATCACCACCGAGGGCAGCGGCAGGGCGAACTCGGCCACCAGGTCGGCCTCGTGGCGCCCCTCGGTCATCGCGTCCAGCAACTCGCCGGCCAGCCGCTCCACCTGGGGGCGCAAGGTCTCCACCTTGCGGATCATGAAGTCGGCGGTGAGCATCCGGCGCAGCCGGGCGTGCTCGGGGTCGTCCATGCGGATGAAGGTGGGGTGATCGGTGGTCAGCGCCTTGCGGCCCTCGGTGAGGAAGGGGAATCCCGCCCTGCGGGCGTCGGCGCTGAACCGGCGGTCGCGCAGCACGGTCCTGATGTCCTCGTGCCGGGTGAGCATCCAGCTCTCGGTGCCGTCCCACAGCCGGACCCGGGCCACCGGGTGCTCGTGGCGGGCCTGTCCGTAGGCGGGCGGCGGATCGAACGGACAGCCGCCGCGGGCTGCGGGAACGTCGAGTAGGGGGGTGGGCGATCCGGTTGCGGGCATGGCGGACTCCTCCTCCGGTCAGAAGCGGATACGGGTGAGGTGGTCGAGGCGTGCGGGACCCATGAGGTAGCTGCCCCCAGCACTAGATGCTTGAAGCAACTAACTCAGCTGTCACGGTAGTTCACACTCCGTGCCGCCGAAAGGGCGCCTGCGGCCGGAAGCGGAATCTGGCCCGAACCCGCCGCCCGCTCCCGCGGACCGCCCCCTGCCGCCGCGGGCGCGGCCCCGCACGGACGATGACTTTCCGCCGCGGCCGGTGCCGGTGGGCCCGGGCCGCACCGGACTTCGCACCGCCGCCCGGGGAACTGCCGCCGTCCGCCCGCGCGTTCGGCAGCGCGGCCGGGTGCGCGGTCCAGGTGCCGCGCGGGCGCCGCCCAGTCGCGCCCCCACGCGGCCGCGGCATGATCAGGCGACCGTCGTGCCACGGGCGGGCGCCGGGGGCGTGAACCCGACACGGCGGTAAGCCGCCAGCCGTGCGCGTTGACCCGGGCCGAGCCGCCTGGGGATCTTGAGTCCACCGCGTCCGTTCCCCACCGATGACGGCCGCGGGCCGGCACTCTTGACACCCCTGGAGATGTCCCTTGCCCGTCATACCCCCGCCCGGCCCGAACCCGTATGGGAGCGCTCCCCGGCACAGACCCCGGCTCCGGTCCCGCGCCGCCGCCGTGACCCGGCCCGCGGCCCGCCGGCCCCGGCCCCCCGCCCGCCGCGCCCTGGCCGCGGCCGCCACCGTGCTGCTGGCCTGCCTCGCCCTGCTGCTCCCGCAGAACGCCTGGGCCGCCCCCGCCGGGGTCACCGGTACCGGCGCCGCGACCAAGGCCGGCACCAACTCCGCGGCCGCCGAACCGCTGTGCGGCACGCCCAAGCCGGGCGCCTTCTCCTGCTTCTCCTTCCGCCGCACCGACGTCCGCAGGGCGCTCGGCCTGCAGCGCGACAGCGCGGGCGCCGCCGCGGCGCCCGACGGCCTCTCCCCGGCCGACCTGCGCTCGGCCTACGGACTGCCCGCCGACGGCGGCGCCGGTGCCACGATCGCGATCGTCGACGCCTACGACGACCCGACCGCCGAAGCCGACCTCGCCGTCTACCGCCAGCAGTACGGCCTGCCGGCCTGCACCGCCGCCTCCGGCTGCTTCCGCAAGACCGACGAGCACGGCGGCGCCCAGCTGCCCGCGCCCGACGAGGGCTGGGCCGGCGAGATCTCCCTCGACCTCGACATGGTCTCCGCCGTCGCCCCGCAGGCGCACATCCTGCTGGTGGAGGCGGACGGCACGAGCATGGACGACCTCGGCACCGCCGTGGACACCGCGGTCTCGCTCGGCGCGAAGTACGTCTCCAACTCCTACGGCGCCTACATCGACGACCCGGGCGAACCCGCCGCGGACCAGGCGTACTTCGACCACCCCGGCACCGCCGTGGTGTTCGCCTCCGGCGACGACGGCTACGGGATCAGCTATCCGGCCTCCTCGCCGTACGTGACCTCCGTGGGCGGCACCTCGCTGACCCGCGACAGCAGCACGCGCGGCTGGAACGAGACGGTGTGGAACTCGGTGGTCACCGACTCCACCGGGGCCCCGCACTGGGGCGCCCCCGCCTCCGGCTGCTCCGCGGTGGAGGCCAAGCCCGCCTTCCAGACCGACTCCGGCTGCCCCGGGCGCACCGTCGCCGACGTCAGCGCGGTCGCCGACCCGGCCACCGGTGTCGCGGTCTACAACAGCTTCTCCGACGGCGGCTGGAACGTCTACGGCGGCACCAGCGCCTCGGCCCCGATCATCACCGGCACCTACGCGCTGGCCGGCACCCCGGTCGCGGGCACGTACCCCAACTCCTACCCGTACCAGACGCCTTCGGCGCTCAACGACGTGACCACCGGCGACGACGCCTCCTGCGCGGACGCCTCGCTGTGCGGCTTCGGCAGCACCCCGCAGTGCGACCCGCTCTACCTGTGCGCGGCCCAGCCCGGCTACGACGGGCCGAGCGGCCTCGGCACGCCCGACGGCACCGCGGCCTTCAAGCCCGGCCCGCACGCCGACGTGCACGGCACCGTCACCGACGCCGACACCGGCAAGCCCATCGCCGGGGCCGCCGTCGATGTCGGCGACTACCACGCGACCAGCGCCGCCGACGGCACCTACCGGCTGACCATCCCGGCCGGCGACTACCCGGCCACGGCGGGCGCGTTCGGCTACGCCGACAAGGACCTCGGCACCCTCGACCTGCCCGACGGCACCGACCTCACCGAGGACATCGCGCTGACCGCGGTGCCCTCCGAGCAGGTCTCCGGCACCGTGCGGGACAGCGCCCACTCCTGGGGCGTCTACGCCCGGATCACCCTGGACGGCGTGCCCGGCCAGACCTTCACCGACCCGGCCACCGGCGCCTACCGCGTCACCGTGCCGCTCAACCGCGACTACACCGTGCACGTCACCCCGCTGGTGCCCGGCTACCAGGCGGCCACCCGGCAGGTGTCGGTGGGCGCCAAGCCGCTGACCGGGGTGGACGTGGTGCCGCAGCTGAACACCTCCGGCACCCTGCCGGCCGGCTACGAGATCACCTACCACGGCGGCGAGCAGCAGCACTTCGACTCCGCCGCCGCCCCGGCCGGCTGGACGGTGAAGAACAACACCCCGGCCGGCGGCTGGCAGTTCGACGACCCGCTCAACCGCGGCAACCAGACCGGCGGTTCCGGCCGGTTCGCCATCGTCGACGACTTCGCCGACGGCTGGGCCCCGGTGGACACCGAACTGCTCAGCCCCGCCTACGACTTCAGCGCCGAGAAGACACCCGAGCTGGACTTCGACAGCGCCCTGCCGTCGCTGTACCGGCTGGGCGACGCCACCGCCGACGTGGACGTGAGCACCGACGGCGGCACCACGTGGACCACCGTCTGGCACCACGAGGACGTGGTGCCAGGGCCCGACCACGAGTCCGTGCCGCTGACCGCCTACGCGGGCGACCGCTCGGTGCGGGTCCGCTTCCACTTCACCGGCAGCCTGACCGGCATCTGGGAGCTGGACGACGTCGCCGTCGGCACCCGCACCCTGACCGCCCTGCACGGCGGCCTGCTGGTCGGCCGCGTCACCGACGCCAACACCGGATCGGGCGTGCCGGGGGCCACCGTCGCCTCCGACGCCCAGCCCGCCGACAGCGCCAAGGCCGTCGTCTCGCCCGGCGACCCCGCGGTCGGTGACGGCGTCTACTGGCTGTACTCCTCGGCCACCGGCAAGCAGTCCTTCACCGCCGGGCTGCCCGCCTTCGGCTACCCGGCGGTCTCGGCGAAGGTGAAGGTGACGGCCGACCAGGCGGTCGCCGCCGACTTCGCCCTGCACCCGGCGAAGCTCGCCACCGACCAGTCCTCGGTGGCCGCCTCGGTCGCCTGGGGCGACAGCAGGACGGTCAGCCTCTCGCTGCGGAACACCGGCGGCTCGCCCGTCACGTTCTCCCTCGGCGAGCAGGACCTCGGCCCGGCCGCCACCTCCGCCGGCGCGCCCGCCGTCACCGCGCCCACCGCCATCACCCCGCTGACGGCCGCCCCCGGCACGGCCGGCACGGCCGCCCGCAAGCCGGCGGCCACCCCGCAGGGGCCGACCGCCGACCTCACCCGGCGGGCCGCGCCCGCCACCGCCGCCCAGGGCTGGCAGTCGCTCGCCGACCTGCCCGCGGGCTCCTACGGCGGCGTCGCCGCCGTCCAGGACGGCGTGCTCTACGAAGGGCTCGGCGCCACCGCCGACGGCAACTGGACCACGGACTTCCGGTCATACGACCAGGCCACCGGCACCTGGCACCAGCTCGCCTCCCCGGTCACCAAGCGCTTCGCACCCGCCTACGGCTTCATCCGCGGGAAGCTCTACGTCACCGGCGGCCGCGACGAGGCGGGCAACGGCATCCGCGGCGGCGAGGTCTACGACCCGGCGAGCAACACCTGGTCGCAGATCGCCGACGCCCCCCTGGGCTACGGCGGTTCGTCCTTCGGTGTCGCCGCCGACCGGCTCTACGTCATCGGCGGCTGCACCTTCGCCATCGGCTGCGGCACCACCGACGTCCAGGTCTACGACCCGGCCACCGACACCTGGTCGACCGGCAGCCCGTACCCGGAGCCGATCTCGTACTCCGCGTGCGGCACGGTGGAGTCGGTGCTCACCTGCGCCGGCGGCTCCTACGCGCCGATGGACGGCACCTCGGTGGACACCCCGCACACCTACCGGCTGGACGCCGCCACCGGCACCTGGCACCGCGCCGCCGACGCGCCCACCGACTTCTGGGGCGCGGCCGGCACCAGCGCGGACGGCCGGCTGCTCGTGGCCGGCGGCGCGTCGCTGAGCACCGGCACGGTCAGCGGCCAGACCTACGCCTACGACCCGGGCTCCGACACCTGGAGTCCGCAGGCCGGGCTGCCGCAGCCGACCCTGCTCGCCGACGCCGCCCCGGGCTGGTACCTGCTCGGCGGCGAGGGCGCCGACGGCAGCGTGCTCACCAGCGCCCTCCAACTGCCCGGCTGGGACGCGCCGCACGCGGACGTGCCCTGGCTGTCGGAGAGCGCGAAGACCCTGACCCTCAAGGGCGGGGCGTCCACCACCGTCAAGGTGACCCTGGACGCCTCCGCGATGGGCGCCGCCGACCTCGGCGACCACCGCGCCGCCCTCGTCGTGGACAGCGACACCCCGTACGCGTCGCTGACGGTGCCGCTGACCATGACGGTCACCGCGCCGCCCGGCTGGGGCGAGCTGTCCGGCACGGTCACCGGCGCCACCGCGAACGGCCAGGTGCCGCTGCCGGGCGCGGTGGTGGAGGTCGACTCCAAGAACGGCGGCACGGCCCTGACCACGGGCGCCGACGGCGGGTACCGGCTGTGGCGGCCGGTCTCCGACGGCAAGCTGACGATCGTGGTGGCGGCCGGCGGCTACCGGCCGGCGACCCGCACGGTCAAGCTCGTCAAGGCCGGCACGGTCACCGCGGACTTCGCGCTGACCGCGCTGTAGCCGCGGGGAACGGCCCATCAGGGGCCGCGGGGCCGGGCACCACCCGGTTCCGCGGCCCCGCCTCACACCCGCTCGCCCGGCGCCTGCGACCGGGGCCGGGGTGTCGGCCGCCACCAGCCCCGGTCGGCCGCCAGCACCCCCGCCTGGAACCGGCTGCCCGCACCCAGCCGCACCAGCAGCGCCTGCACCCGCCGCTGCACCGTCCGCAGCCCGATCCCCAACTGCCGGGCGATGGCGTCGTCCGACAGCCCCAGTGCCAGCAGCGACAGGATGCGCCGCTCGTCCTCCGTCGGCCCGTCCTCACCCGCGACCGCCGCCCCCAGGCCGTCCGGGACGTAGGGCTGCGCCTGCTGCCACAGCGTCTCGAAGAGCGCCGACAGCGCGTCGAGCAGCGCCGAAGGGCGCACCAGAATGCACGAGTCGAGCACCTGAGGGGTCGCCACCAGCGGGATCAGCCCGGCCTGGCCGTCTGCCATGATGATCTTCATCGGCGCCCGGGGCAGGATGCGCACCTCCTCGCCGTAGGCCATGTCCCGCTCGATCCGGCCGATCGTGCCCGGCAGCGTCAGGTTGTCCCGCCCGTAGATGAAGCGGCTGCGCACCCCGCGCGAGGCCATGTTCGCACTGGAGTTCACCGACGAGCCGTCGCCGGCCTGCGCGTACGGCGGCGCGTCGATGCCGCGCACCTCCCGCTCGGCGCCCGCGAACAACTGCTGCCCGCACCGCGCCACCGCCTCCGGCCCGGTGATCACCTCGATCAGCGCGGCCGCGTCCTGCCCGATCCGGCCCTTGCGGTGCTTCTCGCCCAGCCACTGGGTCAGCGCCCGCACCCGCCGGATGTCCCGCTCGCGCGCCAGCAGCAGCACCTCGATCGCGTGCTCGGGCGGCAGCACCGTCCACCGCGCGGGCTCCCCGGTCAACCGCGACACCAGCCCGCCGTCCTCCAGACGGGTGAGCGCGCCCTTGAGGATGTCCGCCTCCAGGCCGGTCCGCCCCACCAGTTCGTCCAGGCCCAGCGCCGATCCGTCGAGCAGCGCGAAGTAGGCCGCCTCCTGCCCGTGGTCGAGCCCGAGTACCTCCAGCACCGTCCCAACTCCCCTCTCCGGCCGCCCCGCTCCCGCCCGCCCCGCGACGACAATCCTGCCCCGCCCGCGTCACGGCGGGGCAACCGGTTCCGTTTCGGCCGCCCGCGGCCCGGCCGGCGCCGCCCGGTCCCGCCCGGCCCGGTCCGCCGCCGCGGGGCCCGGTCGTTACGACCCGACCCCTGCCGCCCTCCGAGGTGTTGTTGCGTATGCATATGCTCGAAGGATGACGACGCGAGTCCCCCCGGTACCTGAAGAGCCCGCCCCGCGGCCCACCGCCACGGGGATGCGCCGCGCCCTGCACCGCGCCGAGGAAGGTGTCGCCCTGGACACCGCCGAGGCCGCCGTGCTGCTCCAGGCGCGCGGCGCGGACCTGGCCCGGCTGTCCGCGGTGGCCGGCCGGGTCCGCGACGCGGGCCTGGCGGCGGCCGGCCGGCCCGGCGTCATCACCTACTCCCGCAAGGTCTTCATCCCGCTCACCCGGCTGTGCCGCGACCGCTGCCACTACTGCACCTTCGTCACCGTCCCCGGCCGGCTGCGCCGGGACGGCCACGGCATGTTCCTCTCGCCCGACGAAGTCCTCGACATCGCCCGCCGCGGCGCCGAACTGGGCTGCAAGGAAGCCCTGTTCACCCTCGGCGACCGCCCCGAGGACCGCTGGCCCGAGGCCCGCGAGTGGCTCGACGCCCACGGCTACGACGACACCCTCGCCTACGTGCGCGCCATGTCGGTGCGGGTCCTGGAGGAGACCGGCCTGCTGCCGCACCTCAACCCCGGCGTCCTGAGCTGGACCGACCTGCAGCGCCTCAAGCCCGTCGCCCCCTCCATGGGCATGATGCTGGAGACCACCGCCACCCGGCTGTGGTCCGAGCCCGGCGGCCCCCACCACGGCTCGCCCGACAAGGAGCCCGCGGTGCGCCTGCGGGTGCTGGAGGACGCCGGCCGCTCCAACGTGCCCTTCACCACCGGCATCCTCATCGGCATCGGCGAGACCTACGAGGAGCGCGCCGACGCGCTGTTCGCCATCCGCCGCGCCCAGCGCCGCTACCACGGCATCCAGGAAGTCATCGTGCAGAACTTCCGGGCCAAGCCGGACACCGCGATGCGTGCCATGCCCGACGCCGAACTGGAGGAGCTGGCCGCCGCGATCGCCGTCGCCCGCCTCGTCCTCGGCCCGTCCGCCCGCATCCAGGCCCCGCCCAACCTGGTGGACGGCGAGTACGACCGCTTCGTCGCCGCCGGCATCGACGACTGGGGCGGGGTCTCCCCGCTCACCCCCGACCACGTCAACCCCGAGCGGCCCTGGCCGCAGATCGAGGAACTGGCCGCCCGCACCGCGGAGTCCGGCTTCACCCTGCGCGAACGCCTCACCGTCTACCCGGAGTTCGTCCGCCGCGGCGAGCCCTGGCTGGACCCGCGGCTGCTGCCGCACGTGACCGCGCTGGCCGACCCGGCCACCGGCCTCGCCCGCGAGGACGCCGAGGTGCGCGGCCGCCCCTGGCAGGAGCCCGAGGACTCCCTGCCGGCCGCCGCCGGCCGCACCGACCTGCACCGCACCATCGACACCGAGGGCCGCACCGGCGACCGCCGCGACGACTTCGACGACGTCTACGGCGACTGGGACGCCCTGCGCGAGCAGGCCGCCCCCGGCCTGGTGCCCGACCGGGTGGACGCCGACGTCCGGCAGGCGCTGAGCACCGCCGCCGACGACCCCACCCGCCTCACCGACGCCCAGGCCCTCGCCCTGCTGCACGCCGACGGCCCCGCCCTGGACGCGCTGTGCCGCATCGCCGACGACCTGCGCCGCGACACCGTCGGCGACGACGTGACCTACATCGTCACCCGCAACATCAACTTCACCAACGTCTGCTACACCGGCTGCCGGTTCTGCGCCTTCGCCCAGCGCCGCTCCGACGCCGACGCCTACACCCTGTCCCTGGGCCAGGTCGCCGACCGGGCCGAACAGGCCTGGCAGGTCGGCGCGGTGGAGGTCTGCATGCAGGGCGGCATCCACCCCGACCTGCCCGGCACCGCCTACTTCGACATCGCCCGCGCGGTCAAGGCCCGCGTGCCCGGCATGCACGTCCACGCCTTCTCACCCATGGAGGTCGTCAACGGCGCGACCCGCACCGGCATGTCGATCCGCGACTGGCTCACCGCCGCCAAGGAGGCGGGCCTGGACACCATCCCCGGCACCGCCGCCGAGATCCTCGACGACGAGGTGCGCTGGGTCCTCACCAAGGGCAAACTCCCGGCCGCCACCTGGGTCGAGGTGGTCAGCACCGCCCACGAGCTGGGCATCCGCTCCTCGTCCACGATGATGTACGGGCACGTGGACCAGCCGCATCATTGGCTCGGCCACCTGCGGCTGCTCGCCGAGATCCAGCAGCGCACCGGCGGCTTCACCGAGTTCGTCACGCTGCCCTTCATCCACACCAACGCGCCGGTCTACCTGGCCGGCATCGCCCGCCCGGGCCCCACCCTGCGGGACAACCGGGCGGTGACCGCCATGGCCCGGCTGCTGCTGCACCCGCACATCACCAACATCCAGACCAGCTGGGTGAAGCTGGGCACCGAGGGCGCCGCCGAGATGCTGCGCTCGGGCGCCAACGACCTGGGCGGCACCCTGATGGAGGAGACCATCTCCCGGATGGCCGGCTCCTCCTACGGCTCCTACCGCTCGGTGCGCGACCTGGTCGCCATCGCCGAGGCCGCCGGCCGCCCGGCCCGCCCGCGCACCACGCTCTACGGCGAGGTGCCCCAGGAGCGCGTCGAAGCCGCGCTCGCCTCGGACGGGCACCTGCCGGAGCTGCTGCCGGTGCTGGAGGACTGACCGGCCACGGGCCGCCCGTGCCGCGCCGGGTCAGTTGGACCCGGCGCGGCCGTCGGTCCGGCGGCCGTCAGTTCAGGTGGGCGCGCCAGTCGCCCGGCACCCGCCCGGCCGGGCCGGGCGCCGGCTGATCGGCGGGGTGGCTGAGCGGCGGCGCCAGCTCCGGGCCGTCCTCGACGTACTCGTTGGTGGCGTAGTTCCAGAACCAGCTCTCGCCCGGCTCGTAGGAGCGGATCACCTGGTGGCCGGTGGCCGCCGCGTGCGCGCTCGCGTGCTGGGCGGGCGAGGAGTCACAGCAGCCGACGTGGCCGCAGGTGGCGCAGCGACGCAGGTGGAACCACCAGCCGCCGCCCTCGTCGCACTCCGAGCAGCCGGTGCCGCTGGGCGGCACGGCGGGGTCGATGTGCGGGCTGCCGTGCGTGGTCATGCGGATGCCTCCTCGCTCGCGGTCTGCGGCCTTGTCCCGGCCTGCCCGTCCGCCACGGCTCGCGCGGCGCCCTCGCCCTGCTCCGGCTGGGGCGCGGTCAGCGGCAGGTACACCCGGAAGCGCGTGTCGCCCGGCTCGGACTCCACCTCCAGGTCGCCGTGGTGCTTGTTCACCACGATCCGCCAGGAGATGTCCAGGCCGAGCCCGGTGCCCTGGCCCACCGGCTTGGTGGTGAAGAACGGCTCGAAGATCCGCCGCCGGATCTCCGGCGGCACCCCCGGGCCGGTGTCCTGGAACTCCACCACCAGCCTGCCGTGCTCGCGCCGGGTCCGCACGGTGAGCGTGCCCGAGCCGTCCATCGCGGCCACCGCGTTGTCCACCAGGTTGGTCCACACCTGGTTGAGCTCCCCGGGGAAGCCCGGGACGGGCGGCAGCGCCGGGTCGAACTCCTTGACCACCCTGATCCCGTCGCCGATCTTGCCGGCGAGCATCTGCAAGGTGCTGTCGAGCAGTTCGTGCACGTCGATCACCTGGTAGGGCGCCCGGTCCAGCTGGCTGTACTGCCGGGCGGCGTTCACCAGACCCGAGATGCGGCTGGTGGAGTCCTCGATCTCGTTCATCAGCAGCTCGGTCTCCACGGTGTAGTTCAGCCACCGCACCGCGCTCTCCAGCAGCGAGCCGTCCACCGCGGCCGCCACCTGGTCCAGCCACTCCTCGTCCAGACCGGCCTGCACGAACGCCGGCGCCAGGTCCCAGCCGCCGCCGATGCCGTGCGCCTCCATCCAGTCCGCGACCGCGTCCTCCCGGTCGGAGGCGTCCATCGGGCTGAGCTGCTCGGCCTTGGCCACCTTCTCCGCGGCCCGCTCCTGCACCGCCACCAGCGCGTTGAGGTCCGCCTGCCGGTAGGAGCCGCCGGCCAGGATCTTCAGCTTGTGCCGCATCCCGGCCACCCGCTCGCGCAGCGAGGAGGTCGCCCGCAGCGCCGCGGCCGCCGGGTTGTTCAGCTCGTGGGTGAGCCCGGCCGACAGCGAGCCCAGCGCCAGCAGCCGCTCGCGCTGGCTGATCGCCTGCTGGATCGTCTTGTTGCCGAAGAACAGCCCCTCCAGCAGGTGCACCGCCATCGGGAACCAGTCGCTGACGATCCGCGCGAAGTCGTCGGCGGCCAGCACGAAGAACCGCGAACGCTCGGTGACCCGCATCGAGTTGGGGTACAGCTGCGGCACCCGGTCGCCCAGGTACGCCTGGAAGGCGCCGGAGTAGACCCCGCGCTGCGAGGTGCGGTTGACCTCGACGTTGTCGGTGCCGACCCGCCGGGAGGTCACCACCGTGCCCTCCAGCAGCACGTAGAAGCAGGTGGCGGGCTCGCCCTCGCTGAACACCGGGCCGGGCTCCACCGTCTCCGTCCGGCCGATCCGGCACAGCTCGTCCAGCTGCTCGGGGGCGAGCTTCTCGAACAGGAAGAGGGTGCGCAGCTCCTGCGGGTCGCAGATCTCGGGGTTCGCGGTCACAGCCCCTCCAGGTAGCGGTGCACGAGCATCACGGCCATGGCGCCCTCGCCGACGGCCGACGCCACGCGCTTGGCGGACTCCGAGCGCACGTCGCCGGCGGCGAACACGCCCGGCACGCTGGTCTCCAGGTGGTACGGCAGCCGGTCCGGCTCCCAGCCGAGCGGCGGGCGCCCCGCGTCGTCCAGCAGGTCGGGGCCGGTCACCACGAAGCCGTGCCCGTCGCGCCGCACCACCCCGTCCAGCCAGTCGGTGCGCGGGGCGGCGCCGATGAAGACGAACATCCGCTGGGCTTCGACCAGTTCGGTGCGGCCCGAGGTGTCCTGCAGGGTCAGGCCCTCCAGGTGGTCCTCGCCGTGCACGCCGGCCACCCGGGTCCCGGTGCGCACCGTGATGGTGGGGATGTCGGCGATCTGCTGGATCAGGTAGTGCGACATCGACGCCTCCAGCGAGGCCCCGCGCACCAGCAGCGTCACCGACTTGGCGTGCCGGGACAGGTACACCGCCGCCTGGCCGGCGGAGTTGGCGCCGCCGACGATGAAGACGTCCTGGCCCTCGCAGCCGTCCGCCTCGGTGAGCGCCGAGCCGTAGTAGACGCCGCGACCGGTGAGCTCGTCCAGGCCCGGCAGGTCGAGCTGCCGGTAGGCGACGCCGGTGGTGAGGATGACGCTGTGCGCGGAGACCGCGGTGCCGTCGGCGAACCGCACCGTGCGCGAGGGGCCGCCGACCTCCAGGGCCGTCGCCTCGCACGCCGTGAGCAGTTCGGCGCCGAACCGGGTGGCCTGCCGGCGGGCCCGGTCGGTGAGCTGGGCGCCGGAGACGCCGTCGGGGAAGCCGAGGTAGTTCTCGATCCGGGCGCTCTGGCCGGCCTGCCCGCCGGTCGCGGTGCGCTCCACCAGCACCGTGCGCAGCCCCTCGGAGGCCCCGTAGACGGCCGCGCCCAGACCGGCCGGGCCGCCGCCGATCACCACCAGGTCGTAGAACTCCTCGGCCGGCGTGGTGGACAGGCCCACCTGCGCGGCCAGGTCCTGGTCGGTGGGCTCCAGCAGCACCTCGCCGCCGGGAGCGATCACCAGCGGCAGCCGCAGCCCGTCGCAGCCGGCCGCCGTCAGCAGCCGCTTGCCCTCGGCCTGGTCCGACAGGTACCAGCGGTAGGGCACCTGGTTGCGGGCGAGGAACTCGCGCACCCCCGAGGAGCGCGCCGACCAGCGGTGCCCGACGACCTTGGTCTCCGGCACCGGCTTGTGGTCCGAGCGCAGCCACGCCTCCAGCAGGTCATCCACCACCGGGTAGAGCTTCTCCTCCGGCGGGTCCCACGGCTTGAGCAGGTAGTGGTCGAGGTCCACCACGTTGATCGCGTCGATCGCCGCGCCGGTGTCGGCGTAGGCGGTGAGCAGCACCCGGCGGGCGCCCGGGTGGATGTCCATGGCCCGCTCCAGGAACTCCACGCCGGTCATGTTGGGCATCCGGTAGTCGGCCAGGATCACCGCGACCAGGTCCCCGCGCAGCTTCATCTCGCGCAGCGCCTCCAGCCCGTCCGCGCCGGACTCGGCGCGCACGATGCGGTAGCGCTCGCCGTAGCGGCGCCGCAGGTCGCGGGCGACCGCCCGGGAGACCCCCGGATCGTCGTCGACAGTCAGGAGCGCGGCGCGGCGCGTGCCGTCCGGCTCGGTCATGGGCATCCCCGTCCCCGTCGTCCACATGTTCGGCTGCTTTCGCGGTTTCAGCGTACTGGCCCCGCCGCGCGGCCGCGCCCCGAAGCGTCACCGGGCGGACCGGCGCGGGAGCCGTAGGGTGAGGCCATGCAGTCCTACACGATCGGGCAGGCCGCGCGCCTGCTGGGGGTGAGCCCGGACACCGCCCGCCGGTGGGCGGACGCGGGCCGGGTCGCCACGCACCGTGACGAGGCGGGCCGGCGGCTCATCGAGGGTCGCGACCTCGCCGCCTTCTCCGTGGAACTCGCGCGGAGCGGCGACGGCGAGCAGGACGCCCCGTACACCAGCGTCCGCAACTCCTTCCCGGGCATCGTGACGGCCGTCAAGCTCGGCGACGTGGCCGCGCAGGTCGAGATCCAGGCGGGCCCGCACCGCCTGGTCTCCCTGGTCACCCGCGAGGCCGTGGAGGAGCTGGGCCTGGAGGTGGGCGCCGAGGCAGTGGCGAGGGTGAAGTCGACAAGCGTCCACATCGACCGGGTGTAGCCCCCGCATGAAGGGTTCCCATCGGGGTGCCCGTGAGCAGGAACCAGCGGGAGGTCGAAAAGCCCTGGAGCCGAAGGGCGCGTCGCTGTCGAAAGGGAGAACACGCGGAGGTTTCCGAGGTACGAGGAAACCGAGCATGATCGACCGTCGACAGTGACTCCAGCGCCCGGAGGCGGAGGGGCGTCTCAAAAAAAGGCAGGCAGCTCGGCGCGGCGGGAGACGTGGAGTTTGCGGTAGACGCGGGTCAGGTGCTGTTCGACGGTGCTGACCGTGACGAAGAGGCGGCGGCTGATCTGCCGGTTGGTGTGGCCGCGGGCGGCGAGTTCGGCGACCCGGCGCTCGGCCTCGCTGAGGAGGCCGGTCAGTTCGGCGGGGCGGGCGGCGGGGGCCGCCGGGTCGGCGGCCGGCGGCAGGAACCGTTCGGTCAGACCGGTCGCCTGGGCCAGCCGCAGGAGTTGGCGTTCGCGGGGGGCCGCGGCCGCGGTGTCGCCGAGGGCGCGGTGGGCGGCGACGAGGTCGGCGAGGGCGAGCACCACCTCGCCGAGGTCGCCCGTCCTGCGCAGCAGCGCGACCGACTCCCGCAGGAGCGGCGGCCGCTCCTCCGCCGGGAGGGTCGCGGCCAGCACCCGCAGGGAGATCCCCCGTACCCGCGGCGCCGCTGCCGAGGGCAGCGCCAGTTGCTCCTCCACCAGCGCGCGGGCCTTTTCCGGCTCGCCCAGCAGCAGCCGGGCCCGGGCGCTGGCGCTGCGCCAGGGGACGAGCACGGGGGAGTCGATCGCCCAGGCGGTCACCAGCTCGCCGCAGGTGCGGAAGTCGGCGAGCGCGGCCTGGGCGCTGCCCACGGCGAGCAGGTGGTGGCCGCGCGCGTGCAGGTGGGCCAGCCCCCAGGGGGTGCGGTACATGCTCTCGGGCACGAACTGCTCGAGCACCGCGGCGGCCTGCTCGTGCCGCCCCAGCAGGGTGCGCGCGGACACCAGCACCGACAGCGGGAGGCCCACGTGCACGCCCCAGTCGTGCGGGGTGAGCAGTTCCAGTGAGCGAGCTGCTAGCCGCTCGGCCTCCAGGGGCCGTCCGCTGCGCAGTACCGCGGCCGCCCGCACGGCGGTGAACCGGGCCTGCCAGGCCGCCGCCTGCCGGTCCGCCGCCTGCTCGGCGAGGCCGCGGCACCACAGCTCGGCGCGGTCGGGCCGGTCGGCGAACATCAGCACGTGCAGGGCAGAGGTCAGCGCGGTCACGGTGTCGTCTGCGGGTACGTGCTCGGCGAGCACCCGCTCGGCCCGCGCCACCACCTCCTCGCCGGGCCCCTCGCGCAGCACCGTCGCGAGCGCGGCAGCGGTCTGCAGCACCGCACGGGTCTGCTCGTCCATCCGCCCGCCGGCACCCTCGGGGCCGGCGTCGGCGGTGGTGGCGAGGCTCCGCAGCAGGCCGGTGCGGAAGCGCCCGTCCGGGGACGCGGGGCGCCGAGCGGATTCGGCGTCCCCGGCAGCGCGGTCGGTGCCGCTGCCGTCCGTATCGGCGGTGCCGGTGTCGGTGTCGGCGGTGCCCGGGTCCGGGTCCGTCAGGACGTCCGTCCCGGCCGCCCCGTCCGTACGGTCGCCCGCGCCCGCCCGTACGGACTCCTGCGCGCCGCCGGGTATCGGCCCCGGGGGGTTGCCCGCCGGGGTGAGCCACGGGGCGTGCAGGCGCAGGTCGGCGGCCGCGGCGGAGGCGTCGGCGTCGGTGGCGAGGAGCCAGCGGTAGGTGGTCTGGGCCTCGGTGTTGCGGCCGTGCCACAGCAGGCAGCGCACCAGCTCCGGGGCGTACCGGGGCTCGAGGAGGCCGGCGAAGAGGTCCTGCTGGAGCGGGGCGAGGTGCCAGGCCGCGGCCGAGGGCTGGTCGCGCCACCGCAGGCGGGTGAGGGCCATGGTCAGGCCGGCCCGCCGGGCCGGGTCGGCGCAGTTGCGCAGCGCGGCCTCCAGGCACTCGCGGGCGACGTCGGGGCGGTCGGCGGCGAGCGCGCGGTCGGCGGCCTGCTGCAGCGCCTCCACGGTCCATTCTTCCTCGACTCGCCCGGCGCCCACCAGGTGGCGGGCGACCTCGGCCGCGGGCCGTCCGGCCTCGTGCAGCAGCCGCGCGGCGGCCAGGTGCAGCCGGGTGCGCTGCTCGACCACGAGCGAGTCCAGCACCACCGTGTGGATCACCGGGTGCCGGAACCAGCCGCCGGCCAGGGCGCCCGAGGAGCTGAGGGCGAAGAGCCCGTGCCGCACCTGGGCGGCGTCGAGGCCGGTCATCCGGGTGAGCAAGGGGGCCGGCAGGGTGTGCGGCGCGGCGAGGCTCTCGCAGCCGCGGCCGAGAACGGCCAGCGCGCGGGCGACGCCCACGGTGACCCGGTCCCAGCGGAACAGGCAGGCGAACACCGCCTGCCGGAAGGACTCCCCGGCCACCGGCTCGTCGGCGAACGCCTCCGCGTCGGGGACCTGCCGGAGGGCGCCGCCGCCGGTGCCCGCGCTGCCCGTACCATCCGGGCGGCCGGCCAGGAACGGGCTGACCGTACCGCCCGAACTCCCCGTCCCGGTCGCGCTGTCGGCCAGCAGCCCGCCGAGCAGCAGGGGGTTGCCGCCGGATATGGCGTGGTAGGCCGCGGCCGCGGATTCGGACGCCTTGCCCGACAGCGCCGCCCGTACCTCGGCGTAGGAGAGCGGCGGCACCGTCAGCCGGTGGCAGTCCGGCCGGTCCAGCAACTCCGCGGGGAACGCCGGGGGTTCGCCGCCCGGCTGCGAGCGCTCGACGAGCACGGCTGTCAACCGGGTGGCGGGCGGGGTGCGCAGGAGGGCGAGCAGCACCTCCAGGGAGGCGGGGTCCACGTGCCTGAGGTCGTCCACGCAGAGCAGCAATGGGGCGTCCGCCGCGGCCTCGGTCATCAAGTCGCCCAGTGCTCGGGCGAGTTCGGCGGGACCGGCCGGTTCGGGCTCGGCCAGGAGGGCTGCGGCGTGCCGGCGGGCGGTCGCCGGGAGGGCCGGGGAGAGGACGAGCCGGGACAGCAGGTCGAAGGGGACGGCGGGCCGGTCGGGTGAGCCGGCGGCAGCCAGCACCACGGTCCCCTGCCCCGCCGCCTGCTCGGCGAACGCCTCCAGCAGGAGCGTCTTGCCGCTCGCGGCGGCGCCGTCGAGCAGGACGATCTGCGGCCGTCCGCGTCTGCTGCTGTCGTGGAGTTCTCTCAGACGCGCCGTCTCACCACGGCGCTCAAAAAACGCCATACACCATCGCCCCCGTGCGAAAGCATTCACCGTTGGGGTGAAACTTATCACCCCGTGGGGAAAGTCCGCCGATAGTCGCTGCCGTCCGCAGGTGTATCCGGCGCGGGTGGAAGGCCGTTGGGGTGCGCGGGAGGGGCATCCATGCGCCCCGCATGCGAATGAATTGTGTGCGCGCATAATTGCGCGGCGGCGGCTCCCGATCGGTGCCGGGAGGACGAATAGGAGTACCGCTGCATTGCTGCTCCGGGTGGTCCGGGCATAACGCGGGCACGGCGCAATTCCCGCGCCATTCGGGTACTCCCGCGCGCGCGGAAGGCCGCACCGCGGCCGTCCGGTGAAAGGCGCGGGAAAAGCGTGGCGGACGGGACGGGTGCGGCGGCGCCTCAGGCCGCGGCGGACCCGCTCTCCGCGGTCACGCGCTGCTCCGCTGTGAGCGCGGACAGCAGCTCGTAGCCGGACTTCACCACCGCGCTCATCCGGTCGTGGCGGGTGGCGAAGGCGGCCACAGCCGTACGGGTCGCCGGGTGCAGGCCGAGGAAGCACTGCTGGCCGAAGGTCGCCCCGGCGTGGAAGAGCAGCGGGCCGCCGGGCGCCGGGTGCTGGTACCAGGTGAGGGTGTGGGTCTCCCGGCGCCGCCGCGGCCCGCGCCGCAGCTGCGGCTGCTGCACGTCCCGCAGCGCGCCCGCCAGGCCGCCGCCGCTCCCGGGCGACAGGTGGGCCTCGGCGTAGGCGAGCACGTCGGCGGGGGTGGCGACCACTCCGCCGGCCGGGGCGAAGGCGGCCATGTCGGTGGGCGGCAGCGGAGTGCGCCCGTCGCCGCGGTACCCGGTGGCGCGCTCCGTGGCGGCGGTGCCCACCGCGGTGGCGGTCAGCCCCAGCGGGCCGAGCACGCGCCGGTCCAGCAACTCGGCGTAGGGGGCGCCGGCCGCCTCCTCCAGCGCCGGGCCGAGCAGCGCCAGGCCGAAGTTGGAGTAGTGCCAGCGGGTGCCGGGCGGGTGCCGCAGCCGGGCGCCGGCGAAGGAGGCGAGCAGCCGGTCCCGGCCGTAGCCGGCGTACCCGTTGGCGTACGGCCGCAGCAGCGCGCCCGCCAGCAGGTCCCGCGGCACGCGCGGCAGCCCGGAGGTGTGGGTGGCCAGGTGGCGCAGGGTGACGCGGCGGGTGTCGCCGGGCGGCAGCCGCACCGGCAGGTGGGCGGCGAGCGGGTCGTCGAGGCCGAGCACGCCGCTGCGGGCGAGGTCGGCGAGCAGCAGCACCGTGAACGTCTTGGAGAGCGAGCCGAGTTCGTAGGCCAGCAGCTCGCGCGGCACCGCGGGCACCGGCCCCGCGCCGCCCGCCGCGTACGCCCGGCGGCCGTCGCGGCTGGCGGCCACCACCACGTCCGGCGCCCGCACCTGCCCGAGCGCGCGGTCCAGGCGCGCGGCCAGGCCGTCGCTGCCGTAGGCGGCCGGGGCCGGGGCGCTCACGCGGCCACGTCCGCCGACAGCGCCCGCGAGGTGGCCATCGCCGAGGCGAACGCGGCCACCAGCGTGGGGTGGTGGACCTGGTCGAAGACGGTCTCCGGGCTGCCCTCGGGCATCGGCCCCTGCACCGGCATCGCCCCGAGTTCGGACTGCGCCGCCGCGTACAGCTCCCACATCCCGGCGTCCAGCGTCGGCCGCGGCAGGCACGCGTCGACCACCAGCAGCTCGCCGAGCAGGTCCCAGTGCTGCAGTTCGGCCCAGTCCGCCATCCAGGCGGGCAGCCACAGGGCGAGGTAGTCGGCGATCTCGGGCGGCAGCCGGTCGGGCGCGGCGCCCCAGTCGGTGAGGTGGAAGACGGTGTGGGTGATGTCGTAGGCGATGTGCAGTTGCACCGTCCAGGGCTCCGGCATGCGGCCGAGCCAGGTCGCCGCGAGCGCCTCGGCCATGTCGCCGCTGGGCACCAGGCCCAGCTTGCGCTCGGCGTTGAGCACGCCCAGCCGGCGGCTCGGCATCATCTCCAGGGCGCGCCAGCTGCGGGTGCTGCGGGCCAGGTCGATCGCGTTCTCCAGGCCGGGGTGGCGGTGGCCCAGCTCGTGCAGGCTCGCGTAGACCTCCAGCGGCACCGGCGACAGCGGCTCCTGGCGCTGGAGTTCGGCCAGCAGGTTGCCGCCGTCGAGCAGCTCGCGCCAGGCGTGGTCCAGTAGCCGCACCGAGCAGTCGTGCTGCCGGGAGCCGGCCACGCCCTCGCGGGCGAGCACCCGCATGTTGATCGCCAACTCGCCCACGGGCTTCAGTCGTTCGACGATGCCGCGGCCGGTGGCCAGGTCCTCGTCGGTGAGCCGGAACATCTCGCGCCGGGCGTCCAGCCAGGACAGCGCGAGGTCGCCGACACGGTGCAGGAGCGCGGGAGGAGCGGCGGTCACGGGGTCGCCTCGCTTTCGGGCAGCGGGAGTCGGGGGTCGGCGGGCCCGCGGAGCGTGTTGCCCGGGCCCTCGGCGGCCGCACCGCCCGGGTCCGGCGAGCCCGCCGGGCGGCCGCCATGAGCGGTGGTCCGCGGCGCCGCCCGATCGGACTGCGCCGGGGACTGGGGCTGCGGCGGGCGGGACCGGGCGAGCGTCGCGGCGAAGGCGGCCACCAGCGTGGAGTGGTAGCAGGCCGTGAACCGCTCCCCGTCCGGCGCGTCACCCGGCGGCGGGTCGCCCCGCTCGGGCAGGGCGCCGTCGGCGCCGCGGGCCGCGGCCAGCCGGCGCCAGGCCGCGGGGTCGTACGGGGCGCCGGGCAGCAGGGCGGTGACGGCCAGGAACTCGCCGACCAGGTCCCACAGTCGCTCCTCGGTCCATGTCTCGGTCCACGCGGGCAGCCACAGCCGCAGGTAGTCGGCGAGCGGGGCGGGCAGCCGGCCGGGGGAGCGGCCCCAGTCGGCGGTGTGGAAGACGTCGTGGGTGAGGCCGTAGGCGGCCTTGAGGTCCAGCGCCCAGGGCTCGGGGCGCAGGCCCAGGCCGGTGAGCGCCAGCACCCGGTCGAAGCCGGTGTGCTCCGGCAGCCCGATCCGCCGCTCGGCGTTGAGCACGCCCAGCGTGCGGGTGTGGTCCTCGCGGGCCACCCGCCAGCGCACCAGCGAGGTGGTCGCCGCGATCAGCTCCTCGGCGGCCGGGTTGCGCAGCCCCGCCCGCGCGAACACCCCGTACAGCTCCACCGGATAGGTGGCCACCGGCTCACCGCGGACCAGTTCGGCGAACAGCTCGCCGCCCCGCGTCTCCTTCCAGGCGAAGGCGAACAGCTCGGCGGCCGCGGCCCGCACCTGCGGCAGCGGGTGCAGGGTCTGCATCACGTGCGCCAGCTCGGCCAGCTCGCCCAGCGGTTTGAGCGTGGTGTTCGGGTCGGCGTCGGTGGCCGCGTCCGGGGGCAGCCGGAAGCAGGGGCGGATCGCCTCCAGCCAGCGCAGCGCCCCGGCGACGATGTCGTCCAGCAGTTCGGCGTCCGGGTGCGCGGCCCCGGGCGGCGGGCTCGGGGGAGCCGCGCCCTGCGCGGCGGGGCCGGCCGTCACCGGGGGCCGCGGAGGTGGAAGCGGCGGGCGGCCGCGGCATGCAGTGCCACCCGGGGGTCGCCCCCGCTCATCCGGCGCACGTACACCAGGCCCGCGTCCAGCCCGAGGCTCTGGGGCACATCGGGCACCCGGGCCAGCCAGCGGCCCGCGCCCGCGGCCTGCAGCCAGTCGCGGCGGCGGACGGCCCGGACGAAGCCCCTGGCCAGGTCCTCGGTGCGGGCGGCCAGGCCCGCGGCCAGCGCGGGCGCGAGGCCCGGCAGCGCCAAGGCGGCCAGCTGCGAGGCGCGGTGGGTCAGCCGCGGCCAGGGGTCGGTCTGCAGCCAGGCCGCGCCGGCCTGCGGCGTGTCCGGCCAGTCCCCGCCGGCGGGCAGGAAGGCGCGGGACGCCTCGACCAGACCGCGGTAGGACCACACCGACACCTCGGAGGCGTCGGCGCCCGGCGGATAGGCGGCGAGCGCCTTGCGGACGACCTGCTCGTCGGGGCCGCCGCCCGGTGGGGCGCCCAGCGCGTAGGGCGCCAGCACATCGGCCCCCAGCACCCGTACGGCGGCCAGGGCCACCGCGTCGTCCTGCGCCAGAAGTGCCGACAGCGCGTAGGAGCCGCCCTCGCCGTCGAGGGCGAGGGCGACTCCGTTCGCGACGTCGGCCACCACAGTGCTCAGGGAGGAGTTCTCCTGCGCCTGCTCGGCCAACACGTTCCCCTTAGGACGTCAGCGGGCGTCCGTCTTCGGGGCGCGGGGGGTCGGGGGCGAGATCAGCAGAAGCGCCGCGAGGAGCAGGCCGCCGCCGCACTCGCGGGTGTCGCGGTAGATGCCTTCGGGTTCGGCCGAGTCCAGCAGGCCTTCGACCTCGGCGGCAAGGGCTGCCGTCTCGACCGGGGCTGTCAGCTCCGAAGCCATGGGACCATCTCCATTCTCTGGGGTGGATGGATTTTCAGCATGGCATCGGGTGCAATCACCCGCAATCCGGACATACCGCCGTCGTGGGGTGTTCCTCCGACAGTACGACCGGGCGGCGGACACGACACCGCCACCCGGCTGCAGGATTGCGGGGACGCCGCGGTGCCGACGGGGCTCCGCGGCGGGACGCCGGGCCGGCGCGAAGCCCCGCGGCCGGAGGCGGCTCAGAACTCCTCGTGCGTCTGCGGGTCCCCGCCGATCCGGCCCCGGCCCAGGCCGCCCAGGGCGGCCATCTCCTGCTCGGTCAGCTCGAAGCCGAAGATGTCGAGGTTCGCCCGCTGCCGTCCCGGGTCGCCCGACTTGGGCACCGGCACCGCGCCGAGCTGGACGTGCCAGCGCAGCACGGCCTGCGCCGGGGTGACGCCGTGCGCCTCGGCCACCGCCGCCACCTCCTTGCTGCCGAGCAGGTCGCTGCCGCGCCCGAGCGGACTCCAACTCTCCACCGCCACGCCCTTGGCGGCCATCTGCGCCCGCAACTCCTCCTGCGGGAACAGCGGATGGAGCTCGACCTGGTTCACCGACGGCAGCACACCGGTCTCCCGCTCCAGCCGGTCGATGTGCTCCGCGGTGAAGTTGGAGACGCCGATCGAGCGCACCAGCCCGTCCTCGCGCAGCTTCACCATCGCCTTCCAGGAGTCGGCGTAGGCGTCCACCCGGGGCAGCGGCCAGTGGATCAGGTAGAGGTCGACGTACTCCAGGCCGAGCCGCTTGCGGGACTCCTCGAAGGAACGCAGCGTCTGCTCGTAGCCGTGGTCGCGGCCGGGCAGCTTGGTGGTGACGACGATCTCCTCGCGCGGGACGCCGCTGTTCAGCACGCCGCGGCCGGTGCCCGTCTCGTTGCGGTAGTTCACCGCCGAGTCGACCAGCCGGTAGCCGAGCCCGATCGCCTCGGCCACCGCCCGCTCGGCCTCGGCGTCGTCCATCGGGTAGGTGCCCAGGCCGACGGCGGGCAGCCGGGTGCCGTCGTTGAGCGGGAGGAGGGGTGCGGTGGCGGGGGAGGGCATGCGGGGGTGCTCCGTTCCTGCGGTGGTCCGGTCCTGACCACCCATTATCGGCGCGGGCCCGCACCGGCCCGGGAAGGGCCGCGCCTATGCGGGGAGCGTCGGCGTCGCGCTTGCCGGTGGCCGGGCCTGCCGCAATGCCGTCCACCCGGCGCGGAACGGGAGGTGACGGGCCGTTGACGGGGCGAGGGGCCGGGCCGACTATGGGAGCGCTCCCATGCGTGGGCCGCACGGGAGTCCCCCCACATCCTGGAGCAGCCCCATGAGATTCAGCCCACCCCCGAAACGCCGCAGGAGCCCGGCCGCCTGGCTCGCCGCGCTGTCCGGTGCCGCCCTGCTCGTCGCCGCCGCGGTGCTGCCCGCGCCCGCCGCGACCCCGCGGGCCGACGTGGTCGGCAACGCCACCCACTTCGACGGCCTCGGCCAGCCCTACGGCGGCTGCGGCCTGCCGCAGGCCCAGCTCGACACACAGGACTTCGTGGCGCTCAACGTCTTCGACACCCCCGGCGACTACAGCGCCCACCCCCGCCCGGTGCCGCCCGCGCAGAGCGGGATCATCGGCGCCTGGGACAACGGGCTCAACTGCGGCCGCTACATGCGGGTGACCATCGGCGACTACTGCACGGGCACCAACGACGGGGCGCCCGGCCAGCCCTTCTGCCGCGGTGGCGGCTGGACCGCCGACCAGTACGACGGCGCCACGCTCACCATGGTGGTGGCCGACAGCTGCGCCGACGCCAACGCCTGGTGCCGCGACGACCCGAACCACCTGGACCTGGTCACCTCCTCGCTCGCGCGCTTCACCAAGGACGGTGCCCCGGTCACGGGCCTGGCCGACCACTGGAACAACCGCCAGGTGTCCTGGAGTTACGTGCCCGCGCCCGGCTACAGCGGCGACATCCGGATCGGCTTCCTGCAGGGCGCCCAGCGCTACTGGGCCGCCGTCGCCGTCTCGCACCTGCCCGACGGCATCCACGGGGTGCAGTACCTGTCCGGCGGCACCTGGCACGACGCCCAGATGAACAGCGACATGGGCGAGTCGTACATCCTGCAGCCCACGACCGACGGCGGCACCGACTTCAGCATCCGCGTCAAGGACGCCGCCGACGCCTACGTGTTCGGCGGCCGCATCTACGACTTCTCACTGCCCGCGACCTGTTCGAGCACCTGCTCGGCCCCGTACACGGCCGTGGAGTACACCACCGAGGGCGGCAGCACGACCCCGCCGACCACTCCGCCGACCACTCCGCCGACAACGCCCCCCACGACCCCGCCCACGAGTCCCGCCTCGGGCGGCTGCACCGCGACCGCCACGGTCACCAACTCCTGGCCGGGCGGCCTGCAGGCACAGGTCACGGTCGCCAACACCGGCAGCGCGAGCACGAGTTCGTGGTCCGTCGGCCTGGACCTGCCGGCCGGCACTGCCGTGGGCTCCGCCTGGAACGCCGAGGCGACCACCTCCGGCACGACCGCCACCTTCCGCAACGCCTCCTGGAACGGCACCCTCGCCCCTGCCGCCACCACCACCTTCGGCCTGACCCTCACCGGCTCCGCCACGAGCCTGGGCACGCCGACCTGCAGGGCGAGTTGACGGAGCGTCATACCGCAATGGGAGCCGGCCGGGCTCCCGCGGCCGGTGGCCGTACCGCTCGCGTTGCCGCGGTACGGCCACCGGCCCTGTGGGGGCGGCGGGCCGGGTCCGGCGGGGCGGTCAGCAGCCGATCGGCGAGGAGCCGGCCGCCACATCGTCGAACCACAGCGTGTCATCGCCCGTGCTGTAGTTCTCCCAGCCCAGCCGGAGCGAGGTCGGGCGGGGCGGCAGGGTGGAGGACAGCCACTGCTGGTCGATGTCCGGGGTGGGCACGGCGTCCGCGTGCAGCCCCGGGACCTGCTGGTCGTCCAGCCAGGTGTCCAGGCCCGGCGCCGTGGTGTCGATCGCGAACCGCAGGCAGTGCCAGCCGCCCGTGGGCAGCGGCCTGCTCTGCGCCACCCCGGCCGGGCTCTGGGCCGGCAGGGTCGCGTCGTCGCTCTCGCGGTTCCACTGCAGCGCGCCGTTCTGCCCGCCGATCCGCAGCGCCCGGCCGCCCTGGGAGGCGTCCGGCATCGAGACGAAGGCCACGTGGCCCGAGGGCAGGGCCGTGGTGTGCCGGACCCACAGCCGGATGTAGAGGGTCGGCCCCACCCCGGACAGGTCGGTGCCGCTCGCCAGGAAGGCGTGGTTGCAGTAGCCGGCGTGGCCGTCCACCCGGATGGAGTGCGTGCCGCTGTGGGCGACCGAGGTGTCCACGGACACGGTGCCGGTGCCCGAGCAGTCCGGTGCGGCCACGCCCCAGCCTCCCGAGGGCGTCGTGCCGCTCTGGTCCTCGAAGTCCGAGCAGATCACGGCCCCGGCGCAACTCGCGGGCGGGGAGGTGGGGGGAGTTGTCGGGGGAGTGGTGGGCGGTGTTGTGGGGGGACTGGTGGTGCCGGTGCAGGCCGTGCCGTTCAGGGTGAAGGCGGTGGGCGAGGGGTCGGCCGCCCGCCAGGTGCCCTGCACCCCGAAGTCGGCCGAACCGCCGGTCGGCAGCGCGGAGTTGTAGCTCTCACCGGTCGCGGTGACCTCCGTACCGCTCTGTCGGACCTCGGCGTTCCAGGCCGAGACGACCTTCTGGTCGCCACCGTAACTCCACTGCACGGTCCAGCCGTCGAGGGCGTCGCCGAGGTTGGTCACGTGCACCGACGCGGTGAAGCCGCCGGACCATTGGTCGGCCGTGTACTCGACCCGGCAGCCCGCGGTCGCGCCGCTGGCCGGCAGCACGCCGAGCGCGGGCACGAGCAGGGCGGCCGCGGCCAGGACCCACAGCCATGGGCGGTGCGCGAACCGCCTGAACAAGGTGCGCACGAGTGCTCCTCCGTTCGTGGGGGGAAGTGTGGGAGCGCTCCCACATATAGGAGCGGCCCCGCGCACTGTCAACGCCCCCCGCCCGGGCCCCCGTTCGGCCCCCTGATCGTGAGGGCCCAGCCCCAAGTGGGGCCCCTCATGAAAACGGCCGGGCGCCCGCCCCTGTCATCAGGAGCCGGGCGCCCGGCCGCACCGGACCCACGGGAGCGCCGAACTGCCGCCCGCCGCTCAGCCCTTGCTGGAGCCGAGGGCGAGGCCGGCGATGAACTGGCGCTGCAGCACCAGGTACACCACCAGGGTCGGGATCGCCGCGATCATCGCCGCGGCCGCGATCATGTTCTGGTTGCTGACGAACTGGCCCTGCAGGTTCGCCAGCGCGGAGGTCACCGGCCGCTTGTCACCCGACGACATCAGGGTGATGGCCCAGAAGAAGTCGTTGTAGATCCAGGTGGTCAGCAGCGTGGCCAGCGCGGCGAGCGCCGGCCGGCACAGCGGCACTGTCAGCCGCCAGAACCGGGTCCACAGGCTCGCGCCGTCCACCAGCGCGGCCTCGTACATCTCGCCCGGGATGGAGCGCATGTAGTTGCTCAGGACGAAGACGCAGAAGCCCAGCTGGAAGGCGACGTTGATGACGACCAGGCCGAAGATCGAGTTGTACATCAGCCCGCTGCCGGCCAGGAAGTGCGGCAGGTGGATCTTGAGGTAGATCCGGTACAGCGGGGTGATGATCACCTGCTGGGGCAGCAGGTTGCCCGCGGTGAAGACGATCAGCAGCGCCACGTTGAACTTGACGTTCACCCGGGTGAGCACGAACGCCACGCCCGAGGCCAGCGCCAGCACGATCACCACCGCCGGGATGGTGATGAGCGCGGAGTTCCAGAAGAAGTGGAGCATGTCGGACTGCGTCCACGCCTGCCGGAAGTTGTCGAACGTCAGGTGGTGCGGCATCGAGACGTACCCGTACTTGCGGGTGTCCGAGTAGGGCCGCACGGCCACGTACAGCGCGAAGAGGATCGGCAGGACCCACAGCACCGAGGCGACGATCAGGAAGACCTGGGAGGCGATCTGGCCGATGGCCCTGGGCTTGGCGCCGGGGCCGCCGGTACGCGGCGACCCGACGGAGGCCGGGGCGGCCAGGGTCTGGGAGCTCAACTTGATTCCTCCCGGCGGAAGGTCTGGTAGAGGAAGATCGAGATGGGCACCAGGGAGATCACCAGGAGCACCACGCCGAGGGCGGAGCCGAAGCCGACCCGCTGGGTCTCGCCGACGATGTTGGAGGTCACCAGCACCGACAGCAACTCCAGTCCGTTGATGCCCTTGTTGGTGATGTAGACCAGGTCGAAGGCGCGCAGCGACTCGATGACGGTGACCACCATGATGACGATGTTGATCGGCCGCATCACCGGGAAGATCACGCGCCAGAAGGTCTGCCAGGCGTTGGCGCCGTCCATCAGCGCCGCCTCCCGCAGCGTCGGGTCGACGGCCTTGAGGCCCGCCAGGTAGAGCACCATCACATAGCCGGCCTGCCGCCAGGTGGCCTCGACGAGTACCGCCCACAAGTTGAGATGGGGATTGCCGAGCCAGTCGATGGCGTTGCTGTTGCCGTTGCGGCCGATCACCGTGTTGATCAGGCCGTAGTTCTGGGAGTAGACGAACTCCCAGATGATGCCGATCAGCGCCAGCGAGAGCATCACCGGCAGGAAGATCAGGCTCTGGTAGATGCGGGTGCCGCGCAGCCCCCGGTCGAGCAGCACCGCGAAGAGCATGCCGAGCGGGGTGGCGATCACCACGAAGACCGCGAGCCAGATGACGTTGTGGCGCACCGCGGGCCAGAACGAGGGGTCGATCGTGGTGGCCTGGTGGTAGTTCTGCAGCCCGTACCAGCAGCCGTTGTTGAGGATCGACGGCATGTTGGGCTTGCAGGTCTTCTCGTGCAGGCTGCCCACGCCGTTCCACTTGGTGAACGACAGCAGCACCGTGCCGATCGCGGGGAACCACACGAAGGCCAGGTCGAGGAGCAGGGGTATGCCGAGCAGCAGCGCGACCACGATGCGGTCGCGGGTGGTCATGGTGCGCAACCGCCGGCGGCGGCGCCGGACCGAGGGCTTGCTGCCCTCGGACTTCTCCGACACCGCCGCCGCGACACGCTCCGGGGAGGATGCGGTCATCAGGAGTAGATCGCCTTCGCCTGGGACTCGGCGCTCTTCTGCAGCGAGGCGATGCTGCTCGTGCTCGGGTCGTCGATGAACTTCTGGCAGATCTTGATCATCGCGTCGGCCATCGCCGGGTCGGAGTCGCGGTCCATGAACTGCGCGACCGCCTTGCACTTGGAGATCTCCTGGACCGACTTCTTCTGGATGTCGTTGTACGTCGGCACCTGCAGGCCGTTGACCAGGCCGACGTCCCACTGGTCGGTCTTGAGGTACGCGGTCTCGGCGGGGCCGGAGCCGATGTACTCCAGGATCGCCTTGGCGGCGTCCACGTTCTTCGCCTTCGCCGAGAGCATGAAGCCGTCGGTGGGGGCGTCCATGTAGTCCTGCCCCCACTGCGGGTTGACCGCGGGGAAGGGGAAGAAGTCCAGGTCGGCCAGGTCCGCCTTGTCCGTGACGTACTGGGCGGCGACCTGGTTGGTGCCCTGGAACATCATGCCGGCCTGCTTCTGCTCCAGCGCCTTGGCCGCGTCCTGCCAGATCCGGCCGTTGGCACCGTTCTGCATCAGCGGCAGGATCTCGGCCCAGTGCTGGAAGACGGTGTGGACGCCCTGGTCGGTCCACGGGATCTCGTGCTTCATCAACTTGATGTGGTAGTCGTACCCGTTGATGCGCATGTTGAGGATGTCGAAGGTGCCCAGGGCCGGCCAGCCGTCCTTGTCGGCGAAGGCTATCGGGATCAGGCCGTCGCCCTTCATCTTCTTCGCCAGCGCGACGTACTCGTCCCAGGTGGTGGGGACGGTGTAGTGGCGCTTGGCGAACTCGCTCTTGTTGTAGAAGACCACCCACGGGTAGTTGTAGATCGGCACCAGGTACTGGTGGCCGTCCAGGCCGGTGGAGAGCTTCTTGGCGGCGGGGCTGAAGTTGGAGCCGATCTTCTCCCACACGTCGTCGAGCTTCTGCGCCAGGCCCTGCGCGGCGAAGTACTGCATGCGGTAGCCGGCGAACCAGGTGAACAGGTCGTCAGGAGTGCCCTGCAGGTAGCTGGTGATGTTCTCCTGGAAGGTGTTGTGGTCGACCGTGTTGATCTTGACGTTCACCTTCGTGGCCGCGGTGGCGCCGGAGGTCAGGGCGGCGAACGCGGTCTTGGCGGCCGGGTCGGAGTAGTTGGACCCGAACGTCACCGTGGACCCCGCGACGGACTTCGTGCTGCCGGACCCGCCGCTCTTCTTGTCGTCGGAGCCGCCGCCCCCGCAGGCGGTCAACAGGCCGCCGGAGACGGCCGCCAGGCCGGCGGCGCCGGCAACCCCCTTCAGCAGGTTCCGGCGCGACGCGGACAGGGGGCCGGACACGGTGCTGTCCGACGTGCTGCCCGTCGACTCGACGTCCGACATGGTGCCTCCATGTGTGTGTGGGCGTATCTAAGGGACGGCAGGCGAAACGTTGGCGGCGGACATTTCCAGCGGCTCTAGCGCCGATCCGTTTCCAACAGAAGTCACCAAGATAAAACGCCATCGCAACTGCAGGGTAGTTCTACGCCACATGCCCATGGTCGTCAACGATCTCATCCCGATGCGTTGCCGGACCGTGATGCGCACACCGTGTTGGAACCTGTTCGCTTCCGTCAACTCGCCGCCGCCCGGCCGCCGCACGGACCGTCCGGCCGCGCGGCGGGACGGCCCGCGCGGGGGCGGGCACGAGGGGGAGGGTGTGGGACAGGACCCAACGGCCCGGTCCTGAAGGAGGGCGCGAGAGGTGCGCGAGGCGCGCGAGAATTGTGCGGGCGCCCTGCAGCGGGTGCCGCGGCAGGGGCCCGCCCCCCGCCGGCCGATGGCCTGAAAGGCTCCCATGAAAGCTGAGATCGCCGTCCCCGCAGGGGCGCCGCACTCCCGCATCCTCGGAGTGGGCGCGTACCGTCCGCGGCGGATCGTGGACAACGCAGAAGTGTGCCGCCACATCGACTCCTCGGACGAGTGGATCCGCACGAGAACAGGCATCGTGACGCGCCGTTGGGCGGAACCGGACGAGACGCTGGGCGTGATGGCCGAGCAGGCCGCGGCCAAGGCCGTCGCGGCGGCCGGCATCACCCCGCAGGACATCACCTGCGTGATCGCGGCGACGTTCACGCACCTGATGCAGACCCCGGCGGTCGCCACCGAGATCGCCGACCGGCTCGGCGCCACCAACGCGGCGGGCTTCGACATCTCCGCCGGCTGCGCCGGGTTCGTGCACGGCGTGGCGCTCGCCTCCGACACCGTGCGCGCCCGCGGCGGCCACGTCCTGGTGGTCGGCGTCGAGCGGATGACCGACATACTCGACCTGACCGACCGCTCCACGGCGTTCATCTTCGGCGACGGCGCCGGCGCCGTGGTCGTCGGCCCCTCCGAGACCCCCGGCATCGGCCCGGTGGTCTGGGGCGCGGACGGCTCGCAGGCCGACGCGATCCGGCAGAGCGTGCCCTGGGACGCGCTGCGCGACAACCCCGGCCAGCCGTTCCCGGCGCTGCGCCAGGACGGCCAGCGGGTCTTCCGCTGGGCCGTCTACGAGATGGCGAAGGTGGCCCGCCAGGCGCTGGACGCGGCCGGCATCGGCCCGGGTGACCTCGACGCCTTCATCCCGCACCAGGCGAACGAACGCATCATCGACAGCATGACCCGCTCCATGGAACTGCCCGACCGGGTCGCCGTCGCCAAGGACATCGTCACCAGCGGCAACACCTCCGGCGCCTCCATCCCGTTGGCGATGGAGGCCGTGCTCTCCTCGGGGGCGGCCGCCTCCGGGGACACCGCGCTGCTGCTCGGCTACGGCGCGGGGCTGTCCTACGCGGCACTGGTGGCGACCCTGCCCTGACGGCGGGCGGGCGGCTGCGGGCGGCTGTCCGGAAGCAGGCGGCCGGGAGTTCCCGGGACGGAGCGGGGGCCGTCCCGCCGGCCGGCGGCGCGCATCGCGCGGTCAAGAGGGCCGGACCGGACATCCGCGGAACGGCGGTGGTCCTCGGCCCACCGCCGTTCCTGCGTACCCGCCGCGGCGGGGATGCCGCAGCCTACGGCCGTGTCAGGGCGGCCGCGAGCCGCACGGGAATCCTCTCAGAGCATGGGGGGTCACCGAAAGGATTCGGCCACATCAGGTTCCCCATCTCTTCCTCCGCCCACTCCATCGGCCGATTCCGGCGCCGCCGCGAGCGCCAGCTGCGCCGACAGCCCAGCGCCGGCGAACTCCCGCACCCAGGCGAGGTGTTCGCCCGCCGTGCCGCGCGGCACCACCTCGACCAGCATGATCAGGTAAAGGTAGGCCCGGTAGAGGGCAAGTCTGCGCCCGGCGTGCCCGCCGCCCGGGATGCGCCCGCCCGCGGCGGTGTAGCCGGCCCGGAAGGCCGCGTCGTCCTCCGCGTCGGTCCCGAAGAGCGACAGCGAGGCGAAGTCGGCCAGCGGGTCGCCCCAGAACATCCGCTCGCCGTCGATCAGGCCGCTGATCCCGCGCTCGCCCGCCGGGCCGTCCAGCAGCACGTTGCCCGGCCACAGGTCGAAGTGGACCAGCGCGGGGACGGTCACTTCCGCCAGCGAGGCGCCCGCGGCCGCGATCGTACGGCGGATGTCGGGCACCGGGACGGGCAGCCACGCGCCGTAGCGCTCCGCGTCCTCCAGCGCCGCGGCGGCCATTGCCGTGAAGGCCGGCGCCCAGCGGTCGGTCAGCGGGGCCACGCTGCCCGCCGGGTAGCCGAACCCTGGCCCGCGCACGGCGTGCAGCCGCGCCACCATGCCGCCCAGTTCCCCACGCAACCGGTCCCGCTCGGCCGGGGCCATCTCACCGGCGACCGACTGCCAGGGCGCGCCCGGGCAGTGCGTCATCACCAGGAAGGCGCCCGCCTCGGCCGTCTCCTTTGGCTCGGCGTGCAGCACCCGCGGGGCCGGTACGCCCGCCGCAGCGGCCCCGGCGCAGAACTGCGCCTCGCCGGTGAGGAGTTCGGCCTCGTAGCGCAACCGCGGCAGGTGCGGCGGCGGGGGCACCTTGAAGACCAGGCGGCTGCCGTCGGCGAGGTCGGCCAGGTACAGCGTGTTGTAGGTGCCGCCGGCCAGCGGCGTGCTCGCCACGATCACGTCCGCGGGTATCCCCGCCCGCGCCATCAGCCCCGCGACCCGCTTGTCGGCTCCCATGCCCTCCCCTTCCCGCTGGTGCCCGACAGCCACCTTAGGGCGTGCGGCGGGCGGGTGTTTCCGACCGGAACGGCGGTACAGCCGGCGGACCACCGGTCAATACGTATGAATATCAGACGTAATGAGGGCGGGGGGACGGAAGGAGCGGCATGACGATCGCCGAGCGGCAGCCGGACGGCGGCACCGCGGAACCGCCGGGCGGCGGCCGCAGGCGCAGGCGGCTGCTCCCCTGGAAGCACCGGCGCGACCTGACGCCCGCCCAGCGGCGCCGCCGCCGGATCGCGGTGCGCGGCACCCTCGCCGTGCTCCTGGTGCTCACCGGGGTCGTCGGCTGGTCGGTCGGGCGCGCCCTGACCTACCCCGGCACCGACAGCACCCAGGCCCGGCTCGCCGAGTGGGCCCGCGACCACGAACTCGGCTTCGTCGTCGACCGGCTGGAGGACGTCCAGTACCGGATGCACCCGCCCAAGGTCGGCGGCAGCCTGTCCGCCGACGCGCTGGCCCGGATGAAGGCCACCGCCGGCGCGACCCAGGCCGCGCCGCCCGCCCGGCCCGGCGCCCCCGCCCAGCCGCTGGTGCCGCTGCGCGCCCCCATGAAGCCGCCGGTCGGCCCGGCCCTGCCCGGCGAAGGCGTCTACCGAACGCTGGCCGCCGCCCGCGGCGAGCCGATCGTCCAGGGCACCTATGTGCGCCCCGACGCCGAGCACACCTCCTACGAGGCCGCCGTCGCCTGGATCAGCGGCAAGTACGCCCGCTTCCAGCTGCACCCCGGCTTCAAGGAGCCCGGTGGCACCTTCGACGTGCCGCCGACCATCCCGCAGGGGCAGCGCACCGGCCTGGTCGCCACCTGGAACGGCGGCTTCCGCATCACCGACGGCGGCTCGCGCGGCGGCTTCTACCTCGACGGGAAGACCGACGGCGAGCTGCGCGACGGCGCCGCCTCCGAGGTCTTCTACAAGGACGGCTCCATCCGGATCGGCGAGTGGGGCCGCGACGTGCGGATGACCCCGCAGGTCGTCGGGGTGCGCCAGTGCCTTGAGCTGATGGTCGACGGCGGCAAGGTCGTCCCCGACATCGACGACGGCGACAAGTGGGGGGTGAGCGACCAGAGCCGGATGTACGTGCCGCGCTCCGGCGTCGGCGTCACCGCGCAGGGCGACATCATCATGGTCGTCGGCCAGGCCCTGTCGGCCGAGACCCTGGCCGACCTGATGCAGCGGGCCGGGGCCGTGCGCGCCATGCCGCTCGACATGAACCGCGCCTGGCCGTCCTTCATGTCCTACGACGGCAGCCGCGACCCCGCCGACCCCAAGCCGACGAACATCCTCGACTTCGAGGACCCGCCGGACCGCTACTACACGCAGGCCACGCGGGACTTCGTGGCCGTCTACGCCCGCTGACGCACCTCCGCCCCGGCACGCCCCGGCCGCTCCCCGGCACTGCCCGGCCCTTTCCGGTACGGCCGGGGCGAACGGCCGGAAAACCGGTGGACGGGCGCCGTAGGCTCGACGGCATGGGGCAGCAGAACCTGCAGAAGAACCACGAGAGCAACGAGACCGCAGGCAGCGTCCGGGTGGACAGCTGGATCTGGTCGGTGCGGCTGACCAGGAGCCGCTCGATGGCCGCCACGGCCTGCAAGGCGGGGCACGTCAAGGTCAACGGCGAGCGCGTCAAGCCCGCCCAGACGGTGAAGGTCGGCGACGAGGTGCGGCTCTTCCACGCCGGGCGTGAGCGCGTGGTCGTCGTCTCCCGGCTGCTGGCCAAGCGGGTCGGCGCGCCGGTGGCCGCGGAGGCGTACGTGGACAACAGCCCGCCGCCGCCCCCGCGCGCGGACGCCCTGGCGATCGGCGTGCGCGACCGCGGCGCCGGCCGCCCCACCAAGCGCGACCGCCGCGAGCTCGAACGGCTGCACGGCCGGCGCGGCAGCCAGGGACACGCCCAGGGGTGAGGGGAGGACCATGCCGGAGCTGACACCCCCTTCGGTGCTGCTGCACCGCTCGTTCCTCGACGCCATGGCCGAGTTCGCCGCCGAGGGGCGCGGCGGGGCGAGCGACGACTCCATGGTCGGCGCGGAGATACGCGGCTTCGGTGCCGGCTGGCACGACCCCGCCGTCTTCGCCCGCTACCTGGCCACCCTGGAGGCGGCGGCACGCCCCGAGACCCCGCGCCCGGACGGCCGGGTGGCCTGCACCACCTACTGGTACGCCGACGGCCCCACCTACCTCGGCCGCCTCGCCATCCGCCACACCCTCAACGGGCCGCTGCTGGAATGGGGCGGCCACATCGGTTACGACGTGCGCCCCTCCGCCCGCCGGCGCGGCCACGCCACCGCGATGCTCCGCGAGGCCCTGCCGCTGGCCCGCGCCCTCGGCATCGACCCCGCGCTGCTCACCTGCGACGTGGAGAACACGCCCTCCCGCAAGGTGATCGAGGCGTGCGGCGGCGTCTACGAGGACACGCGGGTCGGCAAGCGGCGGTACTGGGTGCCGACGAGCGGGTGAGGACCGCTCCCGCTCCGCGGGGGTGGCCGGGGGTGATCGCGGGCGGTCGGGAGCGATCGGGTCCCTCGGGGGTGGTGCGGGGCGGGGCGATTCGGGATGGCCCGGGCTTCGGTGTGCGGGACGCGGCGGTTCGGGATGGCTCGGGCGGTTCGGTGCGCGGGGGCGGGCGGTTCGGTGTGCCGGACGGGTGGGTGCGTGGGTGCGGGTGGATGCCGGGAAGGCCTTTCCGGCGCCCGGGCCCGTGCGTTCATGCAGGTCAGTACGACTGGAACTCCAGCAGGTTGCCCTCCGGGTCGCGCACGTGCGCGGTACGCAGGCCCGGGCCCCACTCGGGGCGGTCCGCCGGGGGAGCGGCGGAGACGGCGCCGTGCGCGAGGGCGAGATCGTGCGCGGCGGCCACGTCCGGCACCCGGCCGACCAGCATCGCCTGGTCCTGGCCCGCTGCCCGGGGAAGACCGCCGGTGCCCACCGCGGCGGCCATCGCGGCCCGGTCGAAGAGCGACAGCAGCCCCTGGTCGCCCAGATCCCAGGCGGCGTAGGGGCCCTTGGCGCCGCCGCGGGTGCGGGTCGCGCCGAGCAGCGCGGGCAACAGCCCGTCGTAGAAGCGGAAGGCGGCGCCGAAGTCGGCGACGAGCAGTCGGGGATGAAGCGCGTCCATACGGCTCGGCTCCTTTCATAGGGTGCAACCATTCATGGGTGCGCACCCATGATGGGCCCACACTCTATACCCGAATGGTGGGTACCAACCCACGATGGGTTGACCCCTAGCATGGGGGGATGGACTTCACCCCGCCGCCGACGCTCACCTCGCTGACCACCTACCTGCTCTCGAAGACCGGCAAGGCCGCACGCGCCGCCACGGCCGCCCGGCTCGCCGACGAGGGCCTGCGGATGTCGCACATGGCGGTGCTCGCGGCCCTCGGCGACTTCGGCGCGCACGCCCAGCGCGACCTCGGCGGCCGGTTGGAGATCGACCCGAGCGACCTGGTGAAGGTGCTGGACGACCTCGCCGCCCCCGGCTGGGTGGAGCGCGTGCGGGACACCGGGGACCGGCGGCGGGTGCTGGTGAGCCTCACCGAGGAGGGCGCGGCCGCGCTGAAACGGCTCGCGCTGGGCGCCGCCGTCGTCCAGGACGGCATCCTCGCCCCCCTCGACGCCGCCGAGCAGGCGCAGCTCCACGCGCTGCTGGCGAAGCTGTACGACGGCCTGGACCCCACGTAAACTCGCAGTGCTAGTTTTCCCGTAGAGGAGCCGCCCGATGCGCCCTGTCCACTTCGCCGCAGCCCGCCGCACCCCCATCGGACGGCTCCGCGGAGCCCTGTCCACCGTCCGGCCCGACGACCTCGCCGCCACCGTGATCCGCGGCCTGCTCGCCGACGCCCCCGCGCTCGACCCCGCCCGGGTGGACGACGTCTACTGGGGCGCGGCCAACCAGGCCGGTGAGGACAACCGCAACGTGGCGCGGATGGCCGTCCTGCTCGCCGGGCTGCCGGACACCGTGCCCGGCGCCACCGTCAACCGGCTGTGCGCCTCCGGCATGGAGGCCGTCACCACCGCCGCCCGCGCCATCGCCGCGGGCGAGGCCGACGTCGTGCTGGCCGGCGGCTCGGAGTCGATGAGCCGCGCCCCCTTCGTGCTGGCCCGCCCCGACGAGGCGCTGCCGCGCGGCCTGGAGACCTACGACACCCGCCTGGGCTGGCGGTTCACCAACCCGCGGATGCGCGACCTGCACGGCGTGCTTTCGATGGGCGAGACCGCCGAGGAGGTCGCCGAGCGGCACGCCGTGACCCGCGAGGACCAGGACGCCTTCGCGCTGCGCAGTCACCGCAACGCCGCCGACGCCCGCAAGAACGGCCTCTTCGACGACGAGATCCTGCCCGTGGAGCGGCCCGACGGCGACACCGTCACCCGCGACGAGGGCATCCGCGAGGACACCACCGCCGACAAGCTCGCCGCCCTGCGGCCGGTCTTCCGGGCCGGCGGCACCGTGACCGCGGGCAACTCCTCGCCGATGAACGACGGGGCCGCGGGGCTGCTGCTGGTCAGCGAGGAGGCGCTGGAGGAGTTCGGCCTGGAGTCCCTCGGGCGCTACGTGGCCGGCGCCAGCGCGGGCGTCCACCCCGACGTCATGGGCCTGGGCCCCGTGCCCGCCACCCGCCGGGCGCTGGCCCGCCTCGGCCGGGACATCGACTCGGTGCAGACCGCGGAGTTCAACGAGGCGTTCGCCGCGCAGGCGCTGGCCGCCGTCCGCCTGCTCGGCATCGACCCCGAACTCGTCAACCCCACCGGCGGCGCCATCGCCCTGGGCCACCCGCTCGGCTGCTCCGGCGCCCGCATCCTCACCACCTTGCTGCACCGCATGCGCCGCACCGGCGCCACCCGCGGCCTGGCCACCATGTGCGTCGGCGTCGGCCAGGGCTCGGCGGTGCTCGTGGACCGCGACTGAGCCCACGGCGGGGGAGCGCCCCCGAAGCGGCCCAAGCGGCCCGAAGCACCCTCGGGCGCCCGCGGAAGCGCATTGCGTTAGTCGCACTAACAGTCTAGATTCGTTAGTGCGACAAACGTTCATGTGCTCATCGAGCGCCTCCCGAAAGGCGGGCCCCCGCATGCCCACCATCGATGTCCTCGACTCCGCGATCCATTACCTCGACACCGGCACCGGCACGCCGATCGTGTTCCTGCACGGCAACCCGGCCTCCTCCCACCTGTGGCGCAACGTGCTGCCCGCCGTCGGGCCCGGGCGGCTGCTGGCGCCGGACCTGATCGGCATGGGCCGCTCCGGCAAGCCCGCCATCGACTACTCCTTCGCCGACCACGCCGCCTACCTGGACGCCTGGTTCGACGCGCTCGGACTGCGGGACGTGGTGCTCGTCGGCCACGACTGGGGCGGCGCCCTCGCCTTCGACCACGCGGCCCGGCACCCCGAACGGGTGCGCGGCATCGCCTTCCTCGAAGCCGTCGTACGGCCCATGGCCTCGGCCGACCTCTCACCGCAGGCCCGCGAGCGTTTCGAGCGGGTGCGCACCCCGGGTGCAGGCGAGCGCATGGTGCTGGAGGAGAACGCCTTCCTGCGCAGCGCGTTCACCGGCGGTGTCCGCACCCCCGTCGCGCCCGCCGACCTCGCCGCCTACCTGGCCCCCTACCCCACACCGCAGAGCCGTCGGCCGCTGCTCGCCTGGGCCCGGCAGATGCCGATCGACGGCGAGCCGGCCGAACTGGTCGCCCGTATCGAGCACTTCGACGCCTGGCTCGCCCGGAGCACCGACGTGCCCAAGCTGCTGCTGACCTTCCACGGTGCCCCCAGCCTGCTCATCGGTGACGAGGCGGCCGCCTGGTGCGCACGGAACATCGCGGCGCTGGAGACCGCCGACTGCGGCGAGGCCGGCCACCATGCCCCCGAGGACCGGCCCGCGGAGATCGCTGCCGCCCTGTCGTCCTGGCTGGACCGCACCGGCCTGCGCGCAGCGGCCTGAAAGACCGGACGAATCCGGGTGATTCACCCGCTGTGCGCAGAAGTAGGGGTTGGCGGGACCCGGGTGGGGTCTGGGAGGATCAGAGCGTGCAGACACCCACGGCCACCGCTCCGCAACTCCTTGCCATCAGCGACCTGCACGTCGGGTACGAGGCGAACCGGGCGCTGGTGGAGGAGATGCGGCCGGGCAGCGACGAGGACTGGCTGATCGTCGCCGGGGACGTCGGCGAGATCTTCGACGACATCCTGTGGGCGCTGCGCACCCTCAAGCAGCACTTCTCCACCGTGCTGTGGCTGCCGGGCAACCACGAGCTGTGGACCCACCCCCGCGACCCGGTCACCCTGCGCGGCGAGGCCCGCTACCGCCGGCTGGTCGAGGAGATCCGCGCGCTCGGCGTGGTCACCCCCGAGGACCCGTACCCGATCTGGGAGAGCCCCGAGGGGCCCGTCGCGGTCTGCCCGCTCTTCCTGCTCTACGACTACACCTGGCGCGACGGCACCCCCGGGGCCACCACCAAGGAGGAGGCGCTGGCACAGTCGAGCGACCTCGGGGTGATCTGCTCCGACGAGGTGCTGCTCCACCCCGACCCGCTGCCCGGCCGTGACGACTGGTGCCGGGCCCGCGTCGCCGAGACCGCGAGCCGGCTGGAGGCGCTGGACACCGGCCTGCCCACCGTGCTCGCCAACCACTGGCCGCTGCACCGCGACCCCACCGCCGTCCTGCGGCACCCCTCCTTCGCCCTGTGGTGCGGCACCGAGCTGACCGAGGACTGGCACACCCGCTTCCACGCCACCGAGGTCGTCTACGGCCACCTGCACATCCCGCGGGTCATCTGGCGCGACAGCGTCCGCTTCACCGAGGTCTCGCTCGGCTACCCCCGCGAGTGGGGCGCCCGTCCCTCGGGTGCGCCCGGGCTGCGCCGCATCCTGCCCGGCCGGCAGGGGGTCCGCCGGTGATCGAGCATCTGCTGCCGCCGGCCGTGCGCACCCGCGCCGCCTACGGGGACGAACTCGACCACGCGCCTCTCTACCCGGAGGAGGAGCCCGCCGTCGCCCGCGCGGTGCCCAAACGCCGCGCCGAGCACGCCGCCGGGCGCGCCTGCGCCCGCGAGGCCCTGGCCGCCCTCGGCGAGAAGCCCGTGGCCATACCGCGTGACAACGCCGACCGCGGGGCGCCGGTGTGGCCCAAGGGCGTCATCGGCAGCATCACCCATTGTGACGGCTACCGGGCCGCGGCTGTGGCCCGCAGCGCGCAGATCCTGGCCCTCGGCATCGACGCCGAGCCCGACGGGCCGCTGCCCGAAGGCGTGCTGGGCGCCATCCACTCCACCGACCGCGAGCGCGCCGCCCTGGCCGAACTCACCGCCGCCGAGCCCGCGATCCACTGGGACCGGCTGCTGTTCAGCGCCAAGGAGAGCGTCTACAAGGCGTGGCACCCCCACCACCACCGCATGCTCGGCTTCGAGGAGTGCGAACTCCTCTTCGACGGGCCCGCCTCCGCGAACGGCGGCAGCTACACCGCGCGGGTGCTCCTCCCCGGACCCCTGCTCAGCGGCGGCGCCGGTCCCGAGGTGTTCACCGGCCGCTGGATCGCCCGCGGCGGCCTGGTCGCCACCGCCATCGCCGTCCCCGCCGAATGACGCGGTGACCGCCCGGCCCGCCGGACAGCAGCGGTGGCCGCAGACGCCCTCCCCGCGACTTCCTCCCGACTGCCCTTGCGCGCCGCCCCGTTCGGCCGCGGCCCCGTTCACGCGGACTGGCGCCGCACCAGCGTCGTCCGGAAGATCACCGAACGCGTCGGCTGATCCGGGTCGTTGAGCGACAGCAGCAGCAACTCGGCCATCTCCGCGGCCATGTCCTCGATCGGCTGGCGCACCGTCGTCAGCAGCGGGCGCGCCGCCAGCGCGGCACTGCTGTCGTCGAAGCCGACCACCGCCACGTCCTCCGGCACCCTGCGGCCCGCCTCCCGCAGCACATGCAGGGCGCCCTGCGCCATCAGGTCGTTCGCCGCGAACACCGCGTCGCATCCCGGCTCGGCGGCCAGCAGCTCCCGCATCGCCTTCTCGCCGCCCACCTGGGTGAAGTCGCCCGCCACGCACGGCACATCGCGCTGCCCGTGCCCGGCCATCGCCTCCCGGAAGCCGCGCAGCCGATCGCGGCCGGCCGGCGAGTCCTGCGGCCCGGCGATCGTGGCGACCCGGGTGCGGCCCAGGGCCACCAGATGGTCGGCGGCCTGGCGGGCCCCGGCCTGCTGGGAGATGTCCACGAAGCTCACCGGGACCTCGGCGGCCGCCGGCCGGCCGAAGAGCACCGCCGGCACCTGCGCCCGGCCCAGCAGCTCGGGCAGCGGGTCGTCCGGCGTGATCGAGACCACCGCCACACCGTCGATGTGCTCCTGGCGCAGGCTGCCCGCCAGCTCCTCGCGGGCCCGCTGCGAGTCGGCGAGCATCAGTACCGGGTGCACCCCGCGCGGCCGCAGCACCGTGAGCAGCCCGCCCAGTATCCGGCCGAAGAACGGGTCGCCGAACACCCGCCCCAGGAACGGGTCGTCCTCCGGGCGGTCCGGCACCGAGAAGACCAGGGCGACCGCGTCGGTGCGGCGGGTCACCAGGGTGCGGGCGGCCCGGTTGGGCACGTAGCCCGTCACCGCCACGGCCTCCTGCACGACCTTCTGGATCTCCGGGTCCACGTTGCGCGTGCCGTTGACCACCCGGGAGACCGTCGCCCGCGACACCCCGGCCTGGCGCGCGACGTCCTCCAGCGTCGGCATGCGCGGGCGGCGGGGGATCTGGCTCATACCTGTCTTTATACCATGCAGGAGAGCGCTCTCCGGGCGTCTCGCACCTGCCTCGCCGATCCCCGCCGGCCCCCCTTTCCAGCCGCCTTTCCCATGTCCCCCCGGCGCCCGCCCGGCCTGGCGAAGGCGCAGCCGGGGCGCGGTGCGGCGGCCCCCCACAGGCCACCGCGCCCCGCCCCGGCCCCCTCACCCGCACCGGGGCGGGCACCCTCCACCCGATCGCGGGATGGGGGGCGCCCGCCCGGTCGCCCGCCGTCAGCCGTAGACGCCGAACTCGTAGAGCGAGTAGCCGTACGCCGTCCCCCGCTGGGTCATGTTCACGCGTACGTAGCGGCCCGAGCCGGAGACGTCCAGCGTCTCCACCCCGCCCGCGCCCGAACTCGTGGCGTACACCGTCGTCCACGAGGAGCCGTCGGTGGAGACCTGCACCTGGTACGCCTTGCCGTAGGCGGCCTCCCACCCGAGCTGGACGTGCCGGATCGCGGTCACCTGGCCGAGGTCCACCTGGAGCCACTGCGGGTCGCTCCACTCGCTGGCCCACCGCGTGTCCCACTTGCCGTCGGTGGCGTTGCCCGCCGGGAAGGGGGCGCCGTCGCCGGTGGCCTGGTAGGTGGAGGCGGTGGTGGGCCGGCCCTGCGCGAGGTCCGGGCCGCCGACGGTGGGCGCCACCACGCGGAAGGACCGGGTCTCGATGCCGACGTTGCCGTGCCCGTCGTAGGCGTAGACGTAGACCTTCCACACTCCGAGCGTGGCGGGCGCGGTGACGGTGAAGGCGCCGTCGCCGGTCTGCGTGAAGGCGACCTGGTGCAGCCCGGTGCCGCCGTCCACGTACTTCGAGGAGTACATCAGCTGGTAGCGCACGAAGTCGCCGTCGGGGTCGGTGGCCGGCGCGGTGACGGTGAACTGCCCGCCGGCCGGCACTGTGCTGGTGTTGCTCAGCGTCATCGAGCCGATCACCGGCGGGGTGTCCGCCTGCGGCGAGCCGCCATAGTCCTTGGCGACCGCGTAGTACGACAGCCGCTTCCAGCCCTCGGGCAGCACGTTGAACCACACGCCGCCGAAGTCGTTCTCCTGGCCGTAGTTGAAGAGGGTGGCGCCCAGCGCGACGCCGGTGTGCCCGGAGACGCAGTTCCACGCCGACAGGTAGCCGTCGCGCTTCTGGGTGTCGGTCGGCTCGGTGGGCACGCCGTTCGCGTCGTTCGGCACCTCCCACTCGCCCGCCTCGCCGGACTCGGTGACGATGTAGGGCTTGGTGTAGCCGCCGTTGACCCAGTCCTGCTTCACGCTGCACACCGCGCCGTAGGAGTTGACCGCGTACAGGTCCAGGTCGGGGGTGTACTGCTTGTAGTACGGCCAGGCGCCCGTCCACGCGTCCGTCGAGGTCACCGGGTGGTTGGGGTCGATGGCGTGGATCGCCTGCACCACCTGCTCGACGTACTTCGCGTAGGCGATCCGCTCCTGCTCGACCTGGTCGCCGCTGAAGTGGTCCTGCGTGGTGAGGATGACCTCGTTGCCGACGTCCCACATCAGCACGCCGGGGTTGTCCTTGTACGCGGTCACCCACTGCTTGATCGCGTTGAGGGTGTCGTTCTTGTACGCGGTGTCGTTGACGTAGTCCGCGCCCTGGTTCAGCCAGAAGCCGTTGATGACCTTGAGCCCGTAGGCGGCCGCGGAGTCCAGCAGCGGCTTGCTCGTGGCGTCGGTGCCCCAGGTGCGCAGGGTGTTGACGCCCATGGCCTTCAGGTCGCGCATATGGGCGTCGGCCGTCGAGGTCGCCGGGCCCCAGGTCATGCCCTTGACCTGCCAGGGCTTGCCGTCCACCGTGAGCTGCCAGTTGCCCTGGCTCCCGGTCACGTGCACGCTGCTGCCGCCGGAGGGCACCGGCGGGTCGGTCAGCGGCGGCGGCGCGCTGCCGGTGGTCTGCGAGACGGTGACGCTGTCGATGCTCAGCACGCCGCCGGAGGAGGTGTCGTCGGCCGGCGAGGTGCAGCCGCACACCGCGTTGGGGTACGAACCGCCGATCCGCAGGCTGAAGTCGACGTAGACGCCGTGGTCGAAGGCCGCCTGCCAGGTGGCGGTGCCGACCTGCGACTCGTTGACCTGCCAGATCTGGTGGCCGTCGAGGTAGAAGCGGATCTGCTCGTCGGAGGTGGTGCGGTCGATGACCTCGGAGTAGGTGTGGTAGCCGCTCTGGCAGCCGGTGCAGGAGGCCAGGCCGCTGGTCAGGCCGTCGTACTCGGCGCAGTTGCCGCCCGGGGCGGTGCCGCAGTGCAGGGTCGCGGACAGCTGGCCGCGGCCGTTCACGTCCTCCATGATGTCGCTCTCGCCCACCGCGGGCCACGCCGAGGGGTTGCCGCGGTAGCCGGCGCCCATCGCGCGGAAGGACGGCCAGTAGCCCAGCGCCTTCGCCGGGTCGGGCTGCTTGAGCACCGCCGAGATCTGCAGCCGGCCGCCGGCCGGGGCGGCGAAGTCGCTGCGCTTGGTCTCCACCCGGCCCGAGGTCCAACTGCCGCCGGACTTCAGGGCGGTGAGGTCCAGGTGCCCGCTGCCGTCGAGCGAGACGTTGGCCGGCGAGTTCGTCGCGGTCTCCACCTCGCCGGTGCCCCACTGGGCGGCGCCGCCCGGATAGGCGGTGCCGGTGTCGATGGTCCAGTCGGCCGGGGCGGGCGGGCTGCCGGCCGAGCCGTCGAAGCCGTCGCTCCACAGCGTGGTCCAGTCGCCGGGCGGGGGAGTGCCGCCTCCGCCGGTGCCGCCGCCCGTCGTGCCGCCGGAGCCGCCCGCGGTGCCGTAGACCTGGAACTCCCAGAGGGAGTAGCCGTATCCGTTCTGGCGCATGGTGCCGTACATCCGCACGTAGCGGCCCGAGCCGCTGACCGCCAGGGTCTGGGTGCCGCCGGAGCCGGTGGTGGTGGAGTAGACGCTGGTCCAGTGCGAGGCGTCGTCGGAGACCTGGATCTGGTACGCGGTCGCGTAGTTCTCCCAAGCGAGCACCACCTTGTCGAGGGTGGCGCTCGCCCCGAGGTCGACCTGGAGCCACTGCGGGTCGCTCCACGAACTTGCCCAGCGGGTCGCGGTGTTGCCGTCCACGGCGTTCGCGGCCGCGTAGCCGTCGCCCTCGGTGCTGGAGGAGGTGGCGGGCCTGCCCTGGGAGAGCAGGGCGTCGGCCGCGTGCGCCTGCGGGGCGGGTACGGCCAGGGCGTACAGGGCCAGCCCGGCGGCGAGCAGGGCGAGCAGGAGGGTGCGCAGGGGGTGGGTGGGGGAGGGTGACGCTCGCATCAGGGTGCTCCGGAGGGTGGGGGGCGCGCGAGAGCGGCCCCGCTTCGGAGAGCGCTCTCCCAACGGGGTGATGGTTGCGGCTTGCTTTCGCTTGTGTCAAGGGATGTGCGGCTGCCGCGCTTGTGCGGGTGCGGTAGCGCGCCGGTGGGGTTCGCCGCCGCTGCCGCCTGCAGCCCGCCATTACCTGGGCGCGCAGTTCCCCGCGCCCCTCTTGGGCTTGCCCTTTGTGTGCAGAGCGAGCGACGTACCGCCTGGGGCGCGGGAAACTGCGCGAGCAGCCGTCTGCCGGGCGGCACTCGGGCCGTCGGAAACTCCTGCGGCGGGTTGCCGCTCTTGGGGGCGCCAGGGACCGGGGCGGGCGGTGAGGTGGGGGCCTTCGCGGTGTTCGGTTTGCGTCAGGGGAGCGGGAGTTCGGCGAGCATGACGGCGAACACCGGTGAGTCCGCGAAGGGTTGGTCGCGGCCGATCTGGTGGTAGCCCCAGGACTCGTAGAGGGCCTGGACTTTCGGATGGGTGGCGTCCACGAGGAGTACGGCGAGATCTTCGCCGCGAGGGTCCATGAGGGCGCGGTGCAGCCGGCTGGACGCGCCGGTCTTGCGCCAGCGCTCGCGCACCAGGAACTGCGAGAAGTGGAAGGTGCGCTCCTTCTCCGGGGCGGCAACGAGGTGGCGGCGCCACCACTCCCGCCCTTCGACGGCGGGGGCGCCGTAGGCGAAGCCCACCGGTTCGTCGCCGTCGTAGGCGATCACGCAGGAGAAGTCCGGACGGCCGCCCCAGTGGTCCACGAACCAGGGAAATTTCCGGTAGAACTCATCCCTGATCATCGCGGCGGCGTAGACCTCTGCGTGCATGTCGATGAGGGTCTGCCTGATGAGGGGCAGGTCGTCGTGGCCGAAGTGGCGCAGTTCCAGGGCCTCGGCGGTGGTCACGCTTGACTCCAGTGGTTTCGGTAGAGGTCGGTCCACTCCCGTGCGGCGGGGGTGTTCGGCGCGGTGGTGATCAAGTCGCGGTGGAAGTCGCCGAGCAAGGAGCGCATGCGGCCCGGGAGGGGTTCGTCGTCCATGACGGCGAAGACGTGCACAGCGGTGGAGCATGCCTGCTCGACGTCGCCCTGGTGGAGCTGGGCCAAGGCCAATCGAGCGGTGGCAAGGCCGCGATTGCGCCGGAAGCCCTCGGGGATTGCCGCCAGCGCGCGGTGGGAAGCAGCTTCGGCGCTGGCCGGGAGCGCGATGGAGTCATGGGCGATGGCAGTCAGGGCGAGAAGTTCGCCGTGGCCGTAGAACGCCATCCATGAAGGCCGGGGCTCATCCTCCGGGGCCTTTGCCAGGGCGGCTTCGGCGTAGCCCAATGACCGCAGGGCGCCTTGCCGGTTCCCTGCGCGAGCATGGCTGATTGCCGTACGTGCGTGTGCGAGTGAGGCGAATAGCGGGTCCTGACGTGTAACGGCCGTGGCCTGGGCTGCCAGCGCCGCGTCCACGGCCGCGGGAGGCTCGTTGAGGTGACCCGCGAGCATGGCCTGGAGATTCCACACCCTGAATTGGGCAATGGGGTCCTTTGCCATCCCCGCCAGATACAGCGCTTCCCTCAGGTGAACGCCGGTGCGCTCCAAAGCCCGGGCATCCATGGTGCTCTGGGCCGCCATGGCTGTGTAGTTGGCCGCGACGCTGAACAGACGCCGGCGAATGCGCTGGGAAGCGCCGTGCTGTTGGAGTTCCAGCGCCTTCGCCGCTCCTCTGAGCGCGGCCCTCTCCAGATCCTCATGACCGCCCTTCGTGTTGTCCAGGGCCGTCAGCCTGTCCAGCCCGTTGCGCAGCCGAATGACGTCGGTGGTGCCCACGGTGAAGGGGCGACTGCCACCCAGCGGGACGGAAGCGGCTGCCGTGCCGGCGGCGGCAAGGAAGTTTCTGCGGAGCACGGGGTCCTCCGTCCGGGTCGGATCTCGTCGGCTGGGCGGTCGGACGAAGCCCAACTCCTCGGCGGTGCAGCCGAACAACCGCTCCAGGGCCTCGCGTTGACGGGTGTGGGGCCAGCGGGTCTTCCCGGTCAGCCACTGCCGCACGGTGCGGTCGGTCACGGTGCCCTCGCGACCGAGCGACCGGAGGTGGTCGTTGACGACGTCGGCTAACTCGCCCTGGGTCAGGCCGGCCTTGCCCAGCGCCTCCGCCAAGTGCCTGTTCGCTTCCACACGTTCACGGTAGCGAGGTCACGAGATCTCAGCACTTGGGCGGCTTGCGAAATTACCGGTTGCTCTCAAAGAGAGCCGCGGCAGGGTTACCTCACGCTCCGTCAGCAAGCGGCGTTGACTGAGTGACAGGCCGGCGCCGGAAGGGATGGCAGGACGAGTGCTCGAACGGGCACCTTCGTCCCTTCTGAAGCGGGCCGGGCCGTATTGCCCATTCGATGAGGGTCTTGATGACCGTGACCGTTGCATCCCGACCGACCGGGCACCCCGGGTACTGCGAAACGCTGCCGTCTCTGCCGGAGAGCGCCGGTGCCGCGCGGCGTCTCGTGGGGGCTGCGTGTGCGGCGTGGGGGCTGGCAGGGCCGGCGGAGGACGGCGGGCTGGTCGTCAGCGAGTTGGTGGCCAACGCCGTCCGCCACGCCCCGGGCCCGGGCGTCCGCGTTGCCGTCGAGCGCCTTGCTCCGCGTCGGGTGCGGGTTGCCGTCTCGGACTTCTCGCAGGTGCGGCCGGTGCTGCGCGCGCCGGGTGGCGGTGCGGAGGGCGGGCGCGGGCTGCTCCTGGTCGCCGCGTTGGCGTCCGACTGGGGCGCGGACGTGCGGTCCTGGGGCAAGACGGTCTGGGCCGAGCTGCAAGATCCGCCGGAGCCGGAAGAACACGCACGAGTGGAGGAGATGGAGGACGTGGAGGACGTGGAGGACATGGTGCAGGACGAACAGGACGGCGCCGCTTTGTCGGGTTCGGGTGCCGAGGTCGACGAGGGGCGGACGTGGACGATCACCACCTCCGACGGGCAGGTGGTGCGCGGGTTCTTACCGGCGTGGGCGGCCAACGACCCCAGTGCCGCAGGGGTGGTGCCGGGGCGGTTGCCGGCGGTGCTGGAGGAGATGCACCTGTACGGGGAGCTGTTCGAGGGCGAGGTGCTGCCCTCGAACCGGCCGTCCGACCTCCAGCCGTGCGTGGTGTTCGGGGTGTCCTTGCACTGCAACCCGTTCTCGGACACGCAGACCGGTGTGCCGGTGATCGCCATCAGCGTCACCGAGGACGAGATGATCAGCGGTCTGGGTGTCGCCGATGTCGGCCGCGTGGCCCGCGCCCTGGAGAGGATCGCCGACCGCCTCAAACACGTCGCGATCCCGGCGCTGGTCGAGGCCCGTACCCAATGGGCCGCCGCCCACCATGCCCGAACGGCACACCAGGGACCACCACCGCTCCCGGATACGCGCTTGATGCCGGCAGCGGTCAACGGGGAGGCGTGATGGGCAAGTCCACCGGACCCTCGCCCACCCGGACGCCGCCCGGAGCGCGCCCCTCATCCGCCGCGGTGCCGTTCATCACGAAGTGGAGCGGTGAGCACCAGTCGGTGGACGTGGTGTTCCGGCGCGGAGCGCGCGCGCTGGGGATCGGCTACCCGGACGAGCGCTCGTACGACCGCGACGAGCACGGAGTGCTCTGGGTCCGCGACCCCTCCCAACCAGGCCGCGGACGCCCGCAGTTCGGCGCCGTCCACGCACTGCGGCAGCGAATGTGCATGAGCGGCCTGCGCTGCCAGGTCTGCGGCGGCCCCGCCGACCGCACCGCAGACGGAGTCCTCTGGCTCATCGACGCCGAGCCCCACGAGCTGGACCCCGAACGGGAGTTGACCGCCCACCCGCCCGTATGCCGCCCCTGCGCCCACTGGTCCGTCCGCGCCTGCCCGCACCTGCGCAAGGGCACCACTCCGCTGCGCGTCCGCAGCTGGGCCCCCTACGGCGTCAAAGGCATCCTCCACCGCCCCATCCGCCACGGCCACGAACACCGCTGCGAACACGGCTACGAAGCCGTCGACGCCATGGTCTTCCCCTACAACGACCCGCGCCTGCCCTGGGTCCAAGCAGGCCAACTCGTCGTGGCTCTCAGTGACTTCACCGTGGTCTCCCTCGACGCCGGCCTTGGCTGACACCGTCCGCACGTGCCGTCGCGGGCGCGGCTCCCCGCCGTTGCCGATGGCCGCGCCGCGTTGTTGCCCGCGCGGTCGCCGCGCCCCAAGGTTGTACGGCCTCGCTCTGCGGGTGACGGTGAGGTCGTTTCGGGGGCGCTGGGGGTACCTCCCAGGCGAAGCTCTGGGGGAGGAACTGCGCGAGAACCGCTCGCCGGGCGTCGGCACCGCAGGGAACCGCAGCGGCGCGGCCCGTTCCCGCTCAGCTCCGGTGGAAGGCGGCCGTCACCGAGAGGACCGTGGGGGCCGGCATCATGTTGAGCTGGTTCCACGTGATGCCGAAGTCCGCGCGGGACACGGTGACTTCCGCCTCCAGGACGGCCTCCTCGGGCGAGGTGAGGGAGACCTGCGCGGGGAAGGACAGCGGGCGCGTCACGCCCCGGACGGTCAGCTCGCCGTCGATCTCGACCACGCCGGAGCCCTCGGCGGGGGCGCTGATCCCGGCGGCGGTGAAGACGATCGAGGGGTGCTCCTCGGCGTGGAAGAAGTCGGCCGAGCGCAGGTGGGTGTCGCGCTTGCCGTTCTTGGTGTCCACCGAGGCCGCGTCGATGGTGAGAGTGCCGCGGGCGGTGCCGTCCGCGGCCACCTCGCCCCCGCCCTCGACCGTGCCGAAGACGCCCTTCACGGTGGCCAGCCCCCAGAAGGTCTTGCTGCGGAAGCGCACGGAGGAGCGGGCCGGGTCCAGAACCCAGGTACCTGCGGTGGCGGTCACGTTCGGCATGGCGGTGGTCCTTCTGCTGGTGGGGGCCCGTGGGACGGGAGGAATGGGCCGTCCGGGTCATTGAGTGCTCAACACAGTACCCGATATTAGATAGCCAGCGAGATAATAGCCTGCGGCTATCCTGGGAGCATGGCAGTGGAACCGGTGTCCCCAGGAGTGGAGCGCCCGGCGAAGCCGGACGAGGCACCGGGTTGCCCGCAGGCGGCCGAGCTGGCCCTGCTCCAGCAGTGGCACGGCCTGCACTCCGGCGTACGCCGCCTCACCGACGACCTGCTCGCCGACGTCGAGGAACGGCAGGGGCTCGCACCCTCCTCCTTCCAGGCCCTGATGTTCCTGGTCACCGCCCCGGGCCAGGCGGCCCCGATGAACCAGCTGTCGGCCGCCCTGGGCTTCTCCACCGCCGGTACGACCAAGGTCGTGGACCGGCTGGCGGAGGCCGGACTCGTGGAGCGCCGCCCCTCCGACGCCGACCGCCGGGTCGTCTACACCGCGCTGACCGAGGCAGGCGCGAAATCCGTGCGGGAAGCCTCCGGCGTCCTGGTGCGCGCCCTGCGCTCCCGCGTGCTCGAACCGCTCGGCGAGGACCGCTTCCGCGCGATAGCCGAGGCCATCGCCACCCTCGATCCCGGGGCTGCGGACGGCCCCTGCTGACCGGGTGCTGACCGCGGCCCCCGCTGGCGGCCCCCGCCACGGGAACGGCCGACGCGAGTGCGGGTCAGCCGGCCTCGATGCGGCGGACCGCGGTGTCCAGAGCGGCGTCACGCGACAGGTACACCTCGCAGACGGGGTCGCCGCTCGGCGTGCGGGTGTGGTCGATCTCCCACAGGCTCACCTCCGTGCCGTCCGGGAGCAGGAACGCGTGCTCGTAGAGCGACCAGGACACCAGCCGGCCGCGGACCACCGCGCTGCGGCGGGTGACGATACCGATGGTGTGGGCCACCGAACTCCGTAACCGCAGGTGCACCTCGGGGCCCGGCGCGTTGTCGTTGGCCGCCCGGCGCAGCAGCCGGCGGGCGTGCTCGGGTGAGCCCTTCTCGGTGTAGGCGCGGCGGCAGCCGTCCTGCTCGGGCAGCAGCATGGCGGCGGCCTCCGCGGTGCCGAAGCCCGCCGGCTCCTCCAGCGGGGCCGGGGCGGGCGCGAACGGCCCGAACGCGGCATCGGCCTCCCACTCGGCCACCGCGAGGTCGCCCCGGTCGGTGAACACCCACCGCCGCAGCACCCCGTCGGCGTCGGTGTCGTGCTCCAGCTCCCACAGCACCCGGACCCCGCCGTCCGGGAGCAGGAAGCTGTGCCGGTAGGTGCGGCGCTCCATCGGCCGCGGCGGGCTCTTGGTGTGGCGGCAGGACTGCAGGCCGCAGTAGTGCATCAGCGCCGCGTGCACCCCGGCGAGGTGCATCGCGGCCTGCTCTCCGTTCTCCGCGCGGTCCAGCAGCCGCGCCAGCTGATCCGCGGGCTGCCCGCCCGTCCTGGTGATGTCCCGCTCCCCGTGCCCTGAACCAGCGTCCATGAACGGCCCTCCCGACTCCCCGGTGCCGTCGAATGTGCTGTGGACGACTCAGCGTAGTAGGGCCGTCGCGGTTCGCGCCCCCCACCGCCCCGAAATGGCGGCGCGCGCTCCGGTTCGCGCGCCCCCGTGCGCAACCGGAGGCACCCACCGGGACGGCTGCGCACCCGAGTTCCCTGCGGTACGGGGCCGCGCGGGGCCCGGTGCGGGGCCCGCGTTGGGCTCAGTCCTCCAGGCGCGCGCACCAGCGCAGGGCGCCGCGCAGGTGGCGGCGGAAGTCCGGGTCGGCGTAGGCGGCCGGGGCGTGGCCGAGCGCGGTGTAGAACACCCGGCCCAGGCCCGGCTCGTGGCACCACACCACCGGGTGCGGCGACCCCGTCCGGCCGCCCTCGTACGTACTCTCGTCCACCGAGGCCAGCAGCCGCAGGCCCCGGCCCTCGGGCCCGGAGCGGAAGTCGTACCACTCGTCGGTCCACCGCCAGCGGGCCGGCAGGTGGGCGGTGGCCGGGTGGTCGCGGTCGTGCACGTCCACCTCGGCGGTCTGGATCTCCGGGTGCCCCTCGAAGCGCGCGCCGAGCAACTTCCCGTAGTACGGCCAGCCGTACTCCGCGCAGGTGGCCGCGTGGACGCCGAGGAAACCCCCGCCGCCGGTGACGAAGTCGCGCAGCGCGGCCCGGGACCGGTCGTGCAGCACCTCACCGGTGGGGGAGAGGAAGACCACGGCCGCGCAGCCGTTGAGCGCGTCGGGCCGCAGGTCGTCGGGGTCCTCGGTGTGCAGGGCGAACAGGGCCGACTCCTCGGCCAGTTCGGCGAGCGCGGCGGCTCCCGCGGCGATGGACTCGTGCCGGTAGCCCGCGGTCGCGCTGAAGACGAGCACTCCGGCCGGCCCGCTCACCGCTCGCCCTCCGGTGCCGAGGAGCCGTGCCCCGGCGGCTCCTGAAATTCCGTCAGGCGGCCCGCCGCCCCGGGGAAGGGGGTGCCGCAGCGGGCGCAGACCGGCGCCGGCGTCTCGCGGAAGGCGCCGCACTCCTCGCAGACCCGGTCCAGCCAGCAGGCCGGCTCCCCGCCCTCGCTGAACTCCTGGTGCCCACGGCGGCTTTCGCCGGCGGGCGCCGTGCGCGGGTCCGCGGAACGGCCGGTGCCGCCGGGGCCCGGCTGTAGGGGTTGGCCGAACTGCTCATGGCCGCCGAGGCTTTCAGCAGGTCGCGGGGTGCGGCCGGAGGCCGCCTGCTCGGCGGGTCCGGTGCGGCGGCGGGCGGCCGGGCCCGCGTCGGTGCCGAACTCCTCGTGCCCGCCGCGCTCTTCGTTCGCCCGCTTGGTGCGCGCGGGGCGCACCGGCTGTCCGGGGTCGCAGGTCGTCATGGGTGTGCCTGCCTCCTGTCCGGCGCCGGAGGTGCGGCGCCCCTCGTCGGTCCCGCGGGCGGTGTCCCACCGGCTCATCGCCCGGCGCAGCGACCGCGACTCGGCGAAGCCGAGCCGGGCCGCGCGCTCGGCGGAGCCCGCGCCCTGCTCGCGCAGCCCGCCGAACCGCTCGCGGCGGACCTCGTCCAGCTCGGCCCGCCAGGTCGTGCCGGCCTCGCCGAGCCTGCGCTGAAGCGTACGCGGGCTGATCGCAAGGCACCGGGCCGCGTCCGCCAGTGAGGGCCGCCCGCACGGCAGTTGGGCGGCGATCACCGCGCGCAGCCCCGGCACGGGACCGTCCTGCGCCAGGGCGGGGGCCGGGGTGGCGGCAGCCGCCCGCAGCATGATGGCCGCCAGGGCCGGGTCCGCCGTCGCCAGCGGCCGCTCCAGGTCGTCCCGGCGCAGGGTGATGGTGTCGGCCGGCGCGCCGAAGCCGATCCGGGCGCCGCCGAAGGCTTCGGCGTAGCCACTCGTACGCAAGGGTGCCCGGTGGGTGAAGTCCGCCCGCAGCGGGGTGAGTTCGCCGGCCGTGGCGCAGCGCAGCACCGAGGTGAGCACGGCGAGGGAGAACTCGGCCACCACGCCGCGCAGTTCGCCGTCGCCCCGGTGCACGCCGTAGCCGATCCGCACCTCGTCGCCGTCCTCGGCGACGGTGAGCAGGGAATTGCTGCTCACCAGGTGGATGTGCGCGGCGGCGCGGGCCAGGCCCTCGCCCACGGTGGGCGCGGTGCCGATCAGGTAGTCGAACACGTCGAGCATCCCGGGCCGGTAGCCACGGGCGGCCAGCAGTCCCGCGTCCCGCCGCCCGGTGCGGGCGAGGACGGCTCCCCACAGCCGGTAGGTGGCGGCCGACGGGGTCCTGACGGTCTCCGGGGCGCTCAGCGCGTGCGGCAGCCCCGCCGCCCGGACCAGCCCGTGGGCCTCCGCCGGCCCGGTGCTCGCCCCCAGCGCGATCAGCCGGGGCACCACGACCGACTCGGTCAGCGCGGGCACCGGGCCGGGCCGGCCGCCGGCATCGCGGCCGTCGTCCGGTGGGGGCGGTGGGGCGGGCGCGGGGGTGGGGGCGGCAAGCATGGAACCGGTACTCCGGCGGTCGGCGTCATGGCGGGCCCTCCGCGGGCGGCCGCAAGGGGGCGTTGACGCAGCTTACGCGCCAACTGGCGCGTTCTGTCCGCGAGGTGGCGCGTTCTGTCCTCGCTTCTACCGGTGTGTCCGATACATGATCGAGCCCGCGGCGCCCTCCGGGGTGCCGCATGCCCGACGGGGGAGGGACGGGCCGGCGGGGGAGAGCCGGTGCGGGTGTCCGGTGGCATCCGTACCGGCTCCAAACGGCCCGCTCATCCCCCGGAGGGGCGCCGCGCCCGCCCCCGCTCACGCGTCCGCGTCGAAGAAGTGGCGCCTGCCGACGGCGATGACGCGCATCCGCAGCCGCGCCGCCGCGAGGATGCGCTCGTGGCCCGCCCGGTCGTCGGGCGGGACCTCCAGCAGGGCCGCGGCTGTGGCCACCATGTGGTCGACGTAGAGCTGCGCGAGCACGTGCAGGTCGGCCGCGGACCACCTGGCGGAGTCGGGCTGGGTGGCCAGCCCCGCGGCCACCTCGTCGGCGAACCGGTCGAGTTCGGCCGCGATGGCCGCCCGTACCGGGCCCACCCCGCCGTGCCGCTCGCGGGCGATGAAGCGGATGTGCGGGCGGTGGTCGGCCACGTAGTCGGCGGTCAGGGCGACGCTCGCCTCTATCAGCGCGTCGTTCTGCGCGCTGCCCGCGGCGCCGGCGCCCTGGGCGAGCACCGCGCGGATCGTGGCGTGCAGGCTGCCCAGGGCCTCGCCGACCAGAGCGACACCGAGACCGGCCATGTCGGGGAAGTGCCGGTAGAAGGCCGCGGGCGACACGCCCACCTCGCGGGTGAGTTCGCGCAGGCCCAGGCTGCTGAGGTTCTGGTGCTCCAGCAGCCGGAGGCCCGCGTCCAGCAGGGCCTGCCGGGTCTGCTGCTTCTGCACCTGGCGGACGCCGGAACTGTGACTCATGTCATTCAGTAAACAACTGTTCTCCGACTTTCGCCACCGTACACTGGAGATGTCAGTGAACAACTGTCAGCCGAAACTCCAACTCATTGGAGGTGCAGCGGAGATGAGCCTGGTCCTCCTCCTGCTGGGCATGGGGATCCTGATGGGCACAGCTGCCCACACCTCGCTCACCGTCTTCACCCTGGCCGCCATCGGCATCGCCGCCTGGCTGCTCGCCTTTGCCGTACGCGAGCGCCTGGGCCGCCGCCGCGGCTGAGCCACCCCCAACCGCCGTACGTGCACGTACGTCCCCGAAGGGAAACATCGTGAACTCCGCAGTCCACCCGGTCACCAGCGGCCGCCCGGCCGAACGCAGCCGGGACGCGGACGGGATGGCCGTCGCCTCCTTCCTGCTCGGCCTGCCGGGCCTGCTCGTCCTGAACTTCGTGCTCGGCCCGGTCGCCATCGTGCTCGCCCTGGTCGCCCTCGGCCGCGGCACCCGGCGGCGCGGCCGCGCCCTGCTGGGCCTCGCGCTCGGCATCGCCGACCTCGTCCTCATGGTCGCGCTGACGATCGCCGACCACGGGGTCATCTGGTCCTTCTCGTAAGCGACGCCGCTGCGGCATCGCAGGGACCGCGGGGTCCCAACAGGGACCCCGCGGAAAAGCCGCAGGCCCTCGCGGCACCTCGCGAGATGCCGCAGGGCCGAGCAGGCCCTCGCCACAACGCCGAAGGGCGCCGGGAACACCCCGGCGCCCTTCGCGCTGTCCGCGGGACCTACTGCAGGTCGAGCGTGGGGTAGAGCGGGAAGCCGGCGAGGAGGTCGGCGGCCCGGCGGGACACCTGGTCGGCGATCGAGGCGTCCAGGACGTAGTTCGCCTTGGAGGTGCCGCCCTTGGCCGCGGCGGCCGGGCTGGTGCCGTCGAGCACCGTGTCGATCAGCCCCGCGATCTCGTCCATCTCCGCCGGCCCGAGCCCGCGCGTGGTCAGCGCCGGGGTGCCGATCCGGATGCCGGTGGTGTACCAGGCGCCGTTCGGGTCCTGCGGTACCGCGTTGCGATTGGTGACGATGCCGGCGTCCAGTAGCGCCGCCTCCGCCTGCCGGCCGGTCAGGCCGTAGGAGGAGACGTCGATCAGCACCAGGTGGTTGTCGGTGCCGCCGGTCACCAGCTTGGCGCCGCGCGTCAGCAGGCCCTCGGCGAGCGCCTTCGCGTTGTCCACCACGGCCTGCGCGTAGGTGCCGAACTCCGGGCGCGCGGCCTCGGCCAGCGCCACCGCCTTCGCCGCCATCACGTGCGGCAGCGGGCCGCCGAGGACCATCGGGCAGCCGCGGTCCACGTGCTCGGCGAGCGAGTCGTCGCACAGCACCATGCCGCCGCGCGGGCCCCGCAGCGACTTGTGGGTGGTCGTGGTGACGATCTGCGCGTGCGGCACCGGGTCGAAGTCGCCGGTGAGCACCTTGCCCGCGACCAGGCCCGCGAAGTGCGCCATGTCGACCATCAGGGTCGCGCCCACCTCGTCGGCGATCTCCCGCATCAGCCGGAAGTTCACCAGCCGCGGGTAGGCGGAGTAGCCCGCCACGATGATCAGCGGCCGGAACTCGCGCGCGGCGGCGCGCACCGCGTCGTAGTCGAGCAGGCCGGTCACCGGGTCGGTGCCGTAGCTGCGCTGGTCGAACATCTTGCCGGAGATGTTCGGGCGGAAGCCGTGGGTGAGGTGGCCGCCGGCGTCCAGGGACATCCCGAGCATCCGCTGGTTGCCGAAGTCGGCGCGCAGCTGCGCCCAGTCCTGCTCGGACAGCTCGTTGACCTGGCGTACCCCGGCCTTCTCCAGTGCCGGGCTCTCCACCCGCTGGGACAGGACGGCCCAGAAGGCCACGAGGTTGGCGTCGATCCCCGAGTGGGGCTGCACATAGGCGTGGGCGGCGCCGAAGACACTGCGGGCGTGCTCGGCGGCGAGCGACTCCACGGTGTCCACATTGCGGCAGCCGGCGTAGAAGCGGCGGCCCACGGTGCCCTCGGCGTACTTGTCACTGAGCCAGTTGCCCATGGCCAGCAGGGTGGCGGGCGAGGCGTAGTTCTCGCTCGCGATGAGCTTGAGCATCTCGCGCTGGTCGGCGACCTCGGCGGCGATGGCGTCCGCGACGCGCGGCTCCACCTCGCGGATCACGTCCAGGGCACTGCGGAAGGCGGTCGAAACGGTACTGGTGGACGGCTGCTCGGCCATGGGTCCTCCGGAGACGGCGATCTACGACGGTACGGCGAACGGCCCAGGCGCACGGCACAGCACTTCCCACGGGCCGCTTCCCGATGGTTCGGTCCATCCCAGCGCGCCAGTCACGGCCCGCTCCGACCCTACCAATCCGCCGGGGCCGCCGCCGTGCACCGCGGGTGGAGACGGTCTGCGCCCGGGGTGATCGGGCTGACCCCTCGGCGGTGACGGGGCTCACCCCCGAGGGCGGTGGCACGGGTGTTTGGATGGGGGCGACCGACAAAGGAGCCCCATGGCGCACCCCCCGGCGGCCGAGCCCGTCGTCCGCACCCGGCCCGGCCGCACCGCACTGCTGGAGCTGAACCGCCCGGCCGCCCTGAACGCCCTGGACGCCGAGATGGTCCGGCAGCTGACCGAGGCACTGGCCGCCTGGCGGGACGACCCCGCGGTCCGCTCCGTCCTGGTGTCCAGCACCTCGCCGAAGGCCTTCTGCGCCGGCGGCGACATCCGCGCGGTCCGCGAGGCGGGCATGAGGGGCGACGACGAGCAGGTGCGCGGCTACTTCGCCGCCGAGTACGCCCTGAACGCGATGATCGCCCGCTATCCCAAGCCGTACACCGCGCTGGTGGACGGCTACGCGATGGGTGGCGGGCTCGGCATCTCGGTGCACGGCTCCGCCATGGTGGTCACCGAGCGCGCCCTGCTCGCCATGCCGGAGACCGCCATCGGCTTCTTCCCCGACATCGGTGCCACGTACTTCCTGCCGCGGCTGCCCGGCTCCGTCGGCCGCTACCTGGGCCTGACCGGCGCCCGGATCAACGGCGCCGCGGCGGTGGAGTGCGGCCTGGCCACCCACTACGTGCCGGCCGCCGAACTGCCCGCGCTGCAGGCCGAGCTGGCCGGCGGCGCGGACCCCGCCCCGGCGCTGGCCCGCCGCGCCGTCCCGCCGCCTCCTTCCGAACTCACCGGCCGGCTGCCCGCGATCGCCCGCTGCTTCTCCGCCCCCGGCCTCGCCGAGGTGCGGGCCCGCCTGACCGCCGAAGAGCGCGGGCAGGGCGAGGACGCGGCCTGGGCGCGCGACACCCTGGACCAGCTGGACCGGGCCAGCCCCATGAGCCTCGCGGTCACCGCCGAGCTGCTCGCCGCCGGCGAGGGCGCGAGCCTGGAGGACTGCCTCGCACGGGAGTTGGCGTACGCCTGCAAGGTCGCCAGGGAGCCGGACTTCCACGAGGGCGTACGGGCGCTGCTCGTCGACAAGGACCGCAAACCCGCCTGGTCGAGCGATCCGCGAATCACTATCTGAGACGCGGGTGTCACCATACGGACCGCCGGGCGTAGCGTGAGCCGGGACGGGCCGCGGGCGCCCCAGGGACGGCCGCGGGCCGAGGACGCCTGACCGCCCGATGCCCGACCGCCCTGATGGAGGGACCCGCCATGCCCCGCGAATGGGACGCCGCCGCCTACGACTCGCTGCCCCTGCCGCACCTCCGCTGGGGCCGCCGCACTCTCGCCCGGCTGCCACTGAAGGGGGACGAGCGGGTGCTGGACGCGGGCTGCGGTACCGGCCGCGACACCGAAGGGCTGCTGGACCGGCTGCCGGCCGGGCGGGTGGTCGCGCTGGACGGTTCGGTCCGGATGCTGGACCAGCTGCGGCAGCGGCTGGCCGGGCGGCTCGACCGGGTGGAGGTCGTGCACGCGGACCTGACGCGGCCGCTGCCCTTCGAGGGCGAGGTGGACGCCGTCTTCAGCGTCGCCGCCTTCCACTGGATCGAGGACCACGCCGCGCTCTTCGCCGCCCTGGCCGCACGGATGCGCCCGGGCGCCCGGCTGGTCAGCGACTGCGGCGGCCGCGGCAACATCGCCGCGGTGAACGCGGCCGTCGCCGAGGTCACCGGAACCCCCTCCGGCACCTGGGAGTTCGCCGGGGTCGAGGACACCCGGGCCCGGCTCGCGGCGGCCGGCTTCACCGACATCGAGGTACGGCTGCGCCCCGACCCGGCGGCCTTCGCCCCCGGCGAGCAGCTGGAGTCCTTCCTCGCCACGGTGATCCTCGGCCCGCAGCTGGACGCGATGGCCGACGCCGAGCGCGAGCCCTTCGTGAAGGCGGTCGCGGCCCGCCTCGCCGAGCCGGTGGTGGACTACGTCCGGCTGGAGATCTCCGCGGTACGGGCCTGACCCCCGGGAGCGGAGCGAAGACGCCAGCGGCTGCTTTCTGCGGTCCAGACCAATACCCCGCAGGTCATCGGCACCCTGCGGGGCAACTCCCTTGTGTTACATGATGTTTCACGCATTCGAACCAGGTGCCGCACCTTGACGCCCTCCTGGCCCGCGAGTTAAATCACGTCGCGATATAAGCCGTGAAACAAGTGGTGGAACAAGCGTGTGGGCCCCCTCGCCACGCGGTTGCCCGGCCTGTTTCACGGCATGCGCAGCACCATCCCTGTCAGGCCCATGCCATCATTGCCGAGAAGGGCAACGAATCATGAGCGCAGCAACGCGCCCCCGCGCGGGCAGAACCCGGGTACGGCGGACCCTGGTCGGAGCGCTGACCGCCGCTGCCGCGGCCGTCACCCCCGTCCTCCTCATGCCGGCCACCGCCCACGCGGCCGGCGAGAGCGTCCAGGTCTACCTCACCACCACCAACGACTCCGGCGGCCGCAACGTCACCCAGGGGCTCGCCCAGCAGGCACCGGTCACCTTCGGGTCCGGCACCGGCGGCTCCGGCCAGCAGATCACCGTCGACGAGAACACCCGCTACCAGCAGTTCACCGGCGCGGGCGCCTCCTTCACCGACACCGCCGCCTGGCTGATGAACTCCAGCGGCGCCCTGTCCTCCGCCACCCGCACCCAGGTCATGCAGAAGCTCTTCGACCCGGTCAACGGGATCGGCATCGACTTCCTGCGCAACCCGATGGGCGCCTCGGACCTCGCCCGCTACAGCTACACCTACGACGACATGCCGGCCGGCCAGACCGACCCGAGCCTCGCGCACTTCTCCATCGCGCACGACCAGACCGACATCCTCCCGCTCACCAAGCAGGCCAAGCAGCTCAACCCGAGCCTGAAGGTGATGGGCACCCCCTGGACCCCGCCGCCGTGGATGAAGGACAACGGCTCCTACATCCAGGGCTGGCTCCAGTCGCAGTACTACGCCGCCTACGCCCAGTACTTCGTGAAGTACATCCAGGCGTACCAGGCGGCCGGCGTGCCGATCGACTACGTCTCGGAGCAGAACGAGCCCACCGTCGGCGGCGACTACCCCGGCGCCCAGTGGAACGGCTCGGGCCTGGCCTACTTCGCCAAGAACGACCTGCTGCCGGCCCTGCACAGCGCTGGCCTGTCCACCAAGGTCCTCGCGCTGGACTGGAACCCGGACTCCTACGACAGCTACGCCGCCCCCACGCTGGACGACGCGAGCATCCGCAACGACCCCAACTTCGGCGGCATCGCCTGGCACGGCTACGAGGGCAGTGTCACCGAGCAGACCACGATCCACAACGAGTACCCGAACGTGCCGTCCTTCGACACCGAGCACTCCGGCGGCACCTGGATCGGCAACCAGCAGAAGGAGGACATGGAGAACCTGATCGACTACACCCGCAACTGGGGCCAGAGCTGGGTGAAGTGGAGCCTGGCGGTCGATCAGAACATGGGCCCGCACAACGGCGGCTGCGGCACCTGCACCGGCCTGATCACCGTCCACAACGGGGACAGCCGCAGCGGGCAGGTGGACTACACGGTCGAGTACTACACCATGGGCCACCTGACGAAGTTCGTGAAGCCCGGCGCCTACCGGATCGCGTCCAACGACAACTCCACGATCCGCAACGTCGCCTGGCGGAACCCCGACGGCTCCAAGGCGCTGATCGCCTACAACGAGTCCTCCTCGCCCCAGCAGGTCCGGGTCAACTGGGGCAACGAGAACTTCGCCTACACCCTGCCCGGCGGCGCCTCGGCCACCTTCACCTGGTCCGGCACCCAGGGCAGCGGCGGCACCGCGCCCGGCCACACCGGCACCATCACCGGCTACGGCGGCAAGTGCGTGGACGTCGCCGGCGGCAGCTCCGCCAACGGCACCGCCGTCCAGCTCTACGACTGCAACGGCACCGCGGCCCAGCAGTGGACCGCCTCGGGCAGCACGCTGCAGGCGCTGGGCAAGTGCCTGGACGTCACCGGCGCCGGCACCGCCAACGGCACCCAGGTGCAGCTCTACGACTGCAACGGCACGGCCGCGCAGTCCTGGAACCGCAGCGGCAACGAACTGGTCAACGCCGGTTCCGGCAGATGCCTGGACGCCACCGGGCCCAGCTCGGCCAACGGCACCCGGCTGCAGATCTGGGACTGCACCGGAGCGGCCAACCAGCAGTGGACGGCGCCCGCCGCCTGATCCGCTGCCCCACGAACGGCCGGATGGCGGACCTCTCACCGCCCTCCGGTCGAGCAGGAGGAAGTGAACACCAGGGAGAACGGCCGCCGCCACGTGCATCCCGCACGTGGCGGCGGCCGGCCCTTTGCGGTGCTCTTTGGGGCAGGCCCCGCGCCTGCCCGTCGGCTGATGTTCCCCCATCCGTTGACCCAAGTGGCCCTGCGAGGGTGGGAGACGCGCACCCCGACGCCCTACTGTCGATACGACGGGCAGCGCCTTCCGCCCTGCTGGCGGGCGGGCCCCAGCCCGGTCGGGCCGTCCCCACCCGCCGAGGAGTCCTCCGTGTCGATCGTCCGCAACGAGGGTGCCCTGTGGCAGCGCGCGTCGGTGCGCTCGACGGTGATGGTGGTGCCGGTGGTCGCCGTCGCCGTCGTGCTGGCCAGCAAGTGGACGGTGATCGACTCCGGTGCGGGGCGGCTGGGTTCGGCCGACGGCGAGTGGATCACGGTCGCGTGCCTGGCCGCGGTGATGACCTGGGTCTGCTCGGCGACCGCCCAGCAGGGGGCCGTCGTGCCCGCGCTGCCCCCCGGCCGGCTGCTCGCCGTGCAGTTCGCGGCCTCGGCGGCCAACCACGTCCTGCCCGCCGGCGTCGGCGGCAACGCGGTGAACCTGCGCTTCCTGGTCCGCCGCGGCCTGACCCCGACCGGCGCGCTCGCCGCCCTCGCGGTCCGCGCCGCCGCCGCGGTCGTCGGCCGCATGACGCTGCTGCTGGCCGCGCTGCTGCTCTACCCCGACGCCCTGCACGTGCGGCGGGCCGTGGCCCAGGGCGGCACGGTGCCGGACCACCCGGTGCTGCTCGCCGTGGGCGCGGCGGCCGCCGCCGTCGGGCTCTTCCTGCTGCTGCGCTACGCCCGCCGGCTCGGCGCCCGGGTGCGCGGTTTCGTCGTCTCCGTGGCGCAGGACGTCCGCGAGGTGCACCGCAGGCGGGCCCGGGCGACGGCGCTGTGGGGTGGCGCGCTCGCCTTCCCCGCGATGCACGCGGCCGTGGTCGTCACCGTGGCCCGGGCCGTGCACATGCCGGTGCCGGCGAGCGGGGTGGCGGTGGCGTACCTGTGCGCGAGCACCGCGGCCGGCTGGCTGCCCACCCCGGCCGGACTCGGCTCCCTGGACGCGGCCTTGGTGCTGGCGCTGGTCACGGCGGGGGCAGGCGGGGTGGACGCGACCTCGACGGTGCTGGGCTACCGGCTGCTGACGACGTGGCTGCCGCTGGTGCCCGGAGTCCTGGTGCTGGCGCTCCTGGTGAGGCGCGGCGAACTCTGAGGCAGGGACCTTCGCCCTGCGGCGCCCACGCGCCGTCGCCCTGCCGGCTGCGCGGCTGTTCGGGCCGGCTCCAGCGGTCCGCCGCCGCGAGTCCTGCCGTCGGCCCCGGCGCCTGCCTTGACAGCCGACCGGCGCGGGACCTTCAATCACCACGTGGTGACGCTCGACGCGCCGGCGGCAGCGCTGCCGCGATGCCCCGTTCCGGGCCATGAGGACAGCAAGGTCGTCCTCGGCGGGCGCTACGGAAAGCCCGGCAGGCAGCGGCAGTTGTACGTGTGCAACAGGGCCAGGCCCGGCTCCGCGGCCCCCTCCCACCGCTTCACCGCGCCGCTCGCCCCCGCCGGCAGCTCCGTCCCGCGCGAGAGCGAGCCGCCCGGCACGCAGGAGCCGGGGCCCGACGCCGACGAGCTGCGCACCGCCCGCAAGTACCAGTTCACCGCCTACGACATCGCCTCCGGCCTGGTCGCCGTCAGCCGCGGCACCAGCTACGCCCAGGCGGGCGAGGCCGTACGGCAGCAGGCGGCCCGGCGCTGGGGCCCGAACGCCGAGCGCCCCCCGCGCCGCCACGGCACCCTCGTCTCGGACTGGGTCGAGGTCTACGCCGAGGCGCTCTGGCAGGCGCAGGCGCCCCACCGCGCCGACTGGCCCGGGACCGTCCTGGTCGGCGTCCTGCCGCTGACGACCGCTCAGCAGGGCCGCTCCGCACTGGTCTTCTCCGTCTTCGTCGCCATGGCCTACGGCGCCGACGGCCGGCCCGTGGTCTTCGCCATCGGCTCGGCGGCCGGTACCGGCGCCCGGCACTGGGCCGCCTTCCTGCGCGAGACCGCCCGCGGCCGGCAGGGCCGCCCGGCCCTGATCGTCGGCGACGGCTCGGCGGGCCTGGCCCGCGCGGTCGCCGAGGTCTGGCCGCAGGACGCGCCCGAGGTGTGGACCGGCGAGGCGGAACTGCGCGCCGAGGCCCGCCGCATCTGCCGCAGCCGGGGCCTGGACCGGCGCGGCCTGCGGCTGTGGGAACTGCTCCAGCGGGCCTGGCGCAGCCGCGAGGACTGGGACTGTTTCACCGCGGAGGCCGCCCGCTACCGGCTGCCCGAACTGGACGCCTGGCTCGCCTGGACAGCGCCCATGACGGTGCGTCAACTCGCCGCCCGGCAGCCCGGTGTGCACCGCTCGCGGCGCGCGGTCACCGCGGCACTCGCCGAGTTGGACACCCGCCTGGGCAAGCGCAGGGCCGCGTTCGGCAACCAGGCGCGGACCGACCGCCTGCTGCGGCTGATGGCGCTGGACATCGTCGGCCCGGCCCGGGTGCACGCGTGGACCGACCTGATCTGCGTCTGGCTGGAGCGCACGGGGGGCCGTCCGGCCAGCTCCCAGCGGAGCATCGCCGACCGCGGCGGGCGCTCGTCGCTGCGGGCGGGAGCGCGCTGAACTGCCGCTGAGGGCACGGTCGTTCGCTCTTGTACGCGGGTTTGTACGCGGGTTCACGCGGGGGCCGGTGGCCGTCCGCGCCGCGCCCTCGAACCGCCGCCGAGCGGCCCGGGCTCCGCCGCTGCGACACCCCTGTCCGCACGCCCGCCCCCGGCCCTTTCCCCCCTCGCCCCCCGCTCTTCCCCGTACACCTTCCGCCCGTGCTTCCGGCGCCGCCCGCACGTGACCTGCGGGCCCGTCTCCGTACTCCCGTGTATGTCAATGAAATGCGATGCATTGACAGTCCCGCGCGGGCTTGCGCATACTCGTGGCCATGACCTGCGCCGGAGACTTCCTGTCGCGGCGGCGGTACCTCGACTTCAGTCACTGCAACGGGGCCGTCTGTCGCTGAACGCGCACCGCCGCCCGCGGAGAACCGCGGGGCGGCACCCTTCCCGGCGCCCTCGCGCCGGTCGAACGCCCCACCCCGCCCCACGCCCGCGCTGCCGCACCCTTCGCCGTGGCGTGCGCCGGCCCCAGGAGCCCTCCGCGCAGCACCCCGCCGCGCCGGCGCGCGCTCCTCCCCGAACTCCCCCGAGCACTGGAGGAATCCGTGCCCGCTTCTGCCCTGACCAGAAGCATGCCCACCGGCCGCCGTCTGCGCAGACTCGCGGTGCCGCCCCTGTCCATCGCCGCCGGACTCGCGCTGTGGCAGGCGGCGATCAGCGTCTTCCACCCCAACAAGCTGGCCGTGGTGGGGCCTTGGGAGATCGCCCGGGACGCCCGGCGGCTGTTCGCGAACGGCACCCTGGGCGCCGACATCCGGCTCAGCCTGGTCCAGCTCCTGTGCGGGCTGGCCATCGCGGTGGTCGCCGGCACCGCGGCCGGCGTGCTGCTGGGCGCCAGCCGGTGGGTCGCCGGAGCGGTCGGCCCCTGGGTGACCGTGCTCTACACCATCCCCGTCATCGCGGTCGCGCCCCTGGTCATCGTCGCCCTCGGCTTCGGCGACGCCGCCAAGATCACCATCGTGGTGGCCGCCGCCTTCTTCCCGATCGCGATCAGCACCCAGGCGGGCGCGGCCGCCGTCACCGAAGGCGGGCTGCGCGACGTCACCCGCGCCTTCCGCGCCAACTCCCTCGAAACACTGTGGTACCTGACGCTGCCCGGCACTGCCCCGCACATCCTCACCGGGGTGCGCCTGGCCATCGGCCGCGCCCTGATCGCGCTGGTGGCCGCCGACCTGTTCGGCTCCACCTCCGGGCTCGGGTACCTCATCATCTCCGGCCAGCAGAACCTGGAGACCAGCGACGTCTACGTCGGCGTGGTCACCCTCAGCGTGATCGGCCTGGTGCTGACCGGCCTGGTCGGCTACGCCGAGCGCCGCATCACCGCGGCCCGCACCGCCCGGGCAGGTGCCTGATGGGCTCCGCGACGACCCCCGCCCGCGCGGCGACCGTCCACGACGCGCCCGACCCCGGCCGTCCCGTCATCGAGATCGCCGCCGCCCGCACCCACTACGCCACGCCCGCAGGTCCGCTGCCCGTCCTGGACGGCGTCGACCTGGCCGTACGGCCCGGCGAGGTCGTCGCCGTCGTCGGCCCCAGCGGCTGCGGCAAGACGACACTGCTGCGGGTGCTCCAGGGCCTGGCCCCGCTCGACTCCGGCGAGGTCGCGGTGCACGGCGCGGCCCCCGGCGGCGCCGCCGAGACCGGCTACGTCTTCCAGCAGCCCTCGCTGTTCCCCTGGTGGAACGTGCGCCGCAACATCGAGTTCGGGCTGAAGCTGCGCGCCCGCGGCCGCCGGACGAGCGCCGCCGAGCGCCGCGCGCAGGCGGACCGGCTACTGGAGATCGTCGGCCTCACCGGCTTCCACGACTTCCGCCCCGCCGCCCTGTCCGGCGGCATGCAGCAACGGGTCAACCTGGCCAGGGCACTTGCCATCGATCCCGCCGTCCTGCTGCTCGACGAGCCGTTCAGCGCGGTCGACACCCTCACCCGCGAGCGGCTGCAACGCGTGCTCTCCCGCACCCTGCACGCGCTCGGCACCGCCGCCGTGATCGTCACCCACGACATCCGCGAGGCGGTCTTCCTCGGCGATCGCGTCGCGGTGATGAGCGAGCGGCCCGGGCGCATCGTGGCCACGTTCACCGTCGACCACCCCCGGCCGCGCACCGAGGACTTCCAGCACGGCGAGCAACTCGCCGCCATCGCCGCGCGCGTCTACCGGCACCTGAAGGACGGCGACGAGCGCGCCCACGCCGAGCAGGCCGCGCCCGCCGCCGACGCACCCCACCCGGAGAAGAGAAGAGCCCGATGAGACACCGACGCAACCCGCCGCCCCGAACCGTACGCCGCGGCCTGCGCGCCCTTGCCGCCGCCGTGACGGCGATCCTCGCGGTGGTGCTCGCCGGGTGCGGCTCCTCCTCGGGCTCCTCCGCCGGCTCCACCGCGAAGGGTGCCACCACCCGCCTGACGGTGCCCGCCGGTTCGGTCTCGGCCTCGCAGGGCGCCTTCCAGTACACCGTCAAGCAGGGCTTCTTCGCGAAGAACGGACTGTCGGTCACCACGCCGCTGTCCGCCGAGGGCCAGCTCAAGGCGGCCTTCGTCGCGGGCTCGGTGCACTTCGACCAGCTCGCCGGCGGCGACGTCCTCGACCTGTACGCCAAGCACGTGGACATCAAGACGGTCGGCTGCGTGGCCACGAACACCGGCTACTACCTCTACGCCCGCAAGGGCACCACCTCGGTCGCCGCCCTGAAGGGCAAGAAGGTCGGCGTGCCCTCCCTCGGCGGCGCGCCCCAGGTCGCCATGGAGGCGTACCTGGTGAGCAAGGGCCTGCCCGCGGACTCCGTCACCTTCGTGCCGCTCGGCTCGATCCCCAATGTGCTGACCGCCCTGACCAGCGGCAAGATCGACAGCGGGCTGCTGTCCACGCCGTTCGACTTCCGCGCCGACAAGGCCGGCCTGCCCGACCTCGGCTACGCCACCGGCCCGCCCACCCCGTACGTCGTCGACGCCGCCTGGGCGAAGAAGAACCCCGCCACCGTCACCGCGATCCTCAAGAGCCTGGCCGAGGGCACCTGGTCCTACCAGACGCACAAGGACGACGCGATCAGCACCCTGGGCGGCTTCCTCGGCCTCGACCCCGCCAAGCCGGCCGACAAGGCGACGCTCAGCAAGAGCTACGACGCCTACCTACCGCCGATCCAGGCGCCGCCCGGCCGCTGCTCCGCCGCCTACTTCGCGCCCTACACCCGCTACCAGCCGGCCGGGCAGCAGCAGGCGCTGAAGAACCTGGCGCCGCTCATCGACAACTCCTACGTGGACGCCCTCGCCGAGCAGGGCTTCTACCAGGGGCTGCAGAAGACGTACGGGCTGCTGCCGAAGACCTCGGTCGCCGCGGTCCTGCGCTGAGACCGCGCGGTATCCGGCGCCCGGGCCCGTATCCGTGCCCGGAACCGCCGCCCGCGCCGGGGCCCGTACCCCGTCCGCGTATCCGAGTCCCCCACCGGCCGGCCGTCCGACCGGCCGCACACACCACCCCGCCACCGCACCCACCCAACCTGGAAGGGCCGCCACCATGGCACTGAAGAAACTCGTCAGCGAGACCTCCAGCCCGGTCTTCTCGCTCCCCTACTTCGTCGCCCGCGACGAGGGCTACTTCGCCGAGGAGGGACTTGAGGTCGACCTCGTCCGCAAGGGTCAGCGGGAAGCGGTCATCAAGCCGGTCGAGGACCACCACCTGATCTCGGCGTTCACCACCAAGTCCTCCTTCGAGGAGGGCGAGGCGTCGCTCTACCGCGCCTGCGAGTGGGGCCAGATCCGCCGCTCCTACGACAGCTCCCGCGGTGGCCAGGTGGTCAGCAAGCGCGCCGCCGTCGGCAGCCAGGCGATCTTCGTCCGGCCCGACGACCCGGCCAACCACCCGCAGGACCTGGCCAACCGCCCGGTCGCGGTCAACTTCCACCACGGCTCGCACTACATCGGCATCCAGACGCTGGAGGGCTTCCTGCGCAAGGAGGAGATCAACGTCGTGCACGTCGGCGGGCCGCGCGAGCGGTTCGAGGCGCTGCGCGACGGCAAGGTCGAGGCGGCGGCCGTCATGGAGCCTTGGATCACCGTGGCCGAGAAGCTCGGCTACAAGCTGATCGCCGAGGCGTTCTACGTCGGCGCCGAGATCGCCGACCCGAACCTCGACCCGGACACCTTCACCGCGATCCAGCGCGCGGTGATCAAGGCCGTGCACAAGATCAACCAGGACCCGCGGCCCTACCTGCACTACCTCATCGCCGACGTCCCCGAGGACATCGTCCACCTCGACCCCGCCGACTTCCGCCGCGACCGGCTGCGCTACGCCGAGCCGGCCCCCTACCCGGCGGAGGAGTTCCAGCGGACGTACGACTGGATGGTGGCCTGGGACCTCATCCCGGAGGACGCGGACTTCACCCAGATCGTCGACAACAGGCTCCAGTTGGCGATCTGACCCCTCGTACCCCTCCATCGCTCCTCTCCTCTCCGTTCCTTCCCCGTCCGTGGTTCCCAGCCCTCCCTTCCCTCCGGTCCCGTCCCCCCGTCCCCGCCTGGGGCCCGGCTGCTTCCCGGCAGCCGAGCCCCGGGCCAGGGTCCGCCGCCCGGGCCGGCGGCCGGGGTCCGGGCCTACCACCCCCGTCCGGGGCTCGGCCTGCCCCTCGGGTCGGAGCCCGGGCCTGCCGGAAGGGTCCTGGGCCCGGTCCCGCCACTCGGGTCCGGAGGCCGGGGCTCGGTCCCGCTACCTGGATCGGGGGCCGGTCCTGCCCTCCGGTCCCGAGGCCGGGACCGACACCAGGGTGCGTAATCCGCGCTCGCCCCGGACCGGCAGATCCCGCCGACTCCGGCGGCCTTGGTACGGCGCTGCACTCTGCGCGGCCGGCGCTACTTCGCCTCCACGTAGGACCTGACCGCGTGCGTCTCCAGCGGGAAAGGCACCGGGGTCGAGCCGAAGACCAGGCGGCGGGCCTCGTCGCCGGCCGCGCCGACGGCCTCCTCGACAGCGGCGGCCAGCGGCTCGGGCGTGTGCACGATCACCTCGTCGTGCTGGAAGAACACCAGCCGCGGCTGCGGGCCTATCGCGGTCAGCCGGCGGCGCAGCGCCGCCAGCATGGCCAGCGCCCAGTCGGAAGCGCTCGCCTGGATCACGAAGTTGCGGGTGAAGCGGCCCCACGAGCGGGCGGCACGGCGGTCGGGGGAGGCGCCGTCAGCGGGGTCGGCCGTGTCGTCCAGGAGGCGGTCGAGCGAGGGCGCCGGGGAGGTGCGGCCCAACTGCGACCGGACCACCCCGCCCGCCTCCCCCGTGCGGGCCGCGGCCTCCACCAGGGCCAGCGCCGCCGGGAAGCGGCGCCGCATCACCGCGAGCAACTGGCCCGCCTCACCGCTGGTCTGACCGTACATCGCGGCGAGCAGGGCGATCTTCGCCCGCGGCCGGTCGCCGCCGAAGGCGTCGCGGGCCAGGCCCGCGTACAGGTCGCCGGCCGAGGCGGCCCTGGCCAGCCCGGCGTCCCCCGACATCGCCGCGAGCACCCGCGGCTCCAACTGCCCGGCGTCGGCGACCACCAGCCGATGCCCGGGATCGGCCACCACCGCGCCCCGCAGCAGTCGCGGGATCTGCAGCGCGCCGCCGCCCCGCGTCGCCCAGCGCCCCGAGACGACACCGCCCACCACGTACTCCGGCCGAAACCGCCCCTCGCGCACCCACGCCTCCCGCCACGCCCAGCCGTGCGCCGCGTGGATACGGGACAGCTCCTTGTAGCGCAGCAGCAGCGCGGCTGCCGGGTGGTCCACCTCCCGCAGCTCGTGCGAGCGGGTGGTGCGCAACTGGATGCCCAGGCGGGCGAAGGCGGGCAGCACCTGGGCGGGGGAGTCGGGGTTGACCGGGCGGCCGAGTGCGGCCTGGACCTGCGCGGCGAGCTCCGAGAGCAGCGCGGGGCGGGCGCCGCCGGCCGGGCGGGGACCGAGCAGACCGGTCAGCAACTCGTCGTGCACCTCGGCGCTCCACGGCAGGCCGTCGCGTCCCATCTCCACGGCGGCGAGCGCCCCGGCGGACTCGGCGGCGGCCAGCAGCCGCATCCGGTCGGGGTGCTCGCGGACCGCGATTCGCCGCCGCTGCTCGGCGTGGACGGCGAGCAGCACCTCCAACGGGTCCGCGCCGGGCGGAAGCTGGTGCCGGTCGGCGGCGAAGAGCACCGGCTGGTCCTCGACGCCGGGCTCGGGCGCGTCCGCCGGCTCGGGCAGCCCGTTCAGCCGGGCCCAGGCCGCGCCGAGCGAGCGCGGCCGCCCGAACCGCCCCTCCGCGGCCAGCAGCAGCGATTCCACCAGCTTCACGTCGTAGCAGCGCGCGAGCCGCACCCCCGAGCGTTCCAGCAGCCGCGGGTAGATCTCGTCCGCGGCCGCCCAGACCCAGCGCGGCGCGTCCTGCTGCTCCAGCCGGGCCACCTCCGCCGCCAGGTCGGGCACAGCGACGGCCGGCGCGGCGGGCCGCCCGTCGGGCCCGACCGCGCACAGCCGACCCCCGGTACCCACCGGGTCGGCGACGACGGCGATTTCGTTCTCCACACCCCGACCATAGGCCCGACCGCGGACATCGCGATCGAGTTATCCACAGGGCAGAGCCGGCCAAGCCAGGCCAGGCCGGTCAGCCCGCGGCAGACCGGGCCGGGCAGCCCCCGGCGGGGAGGCCGAGGCCGGCCGGGCGGCGGCCGGTGATCGGACCGGCCCGCGGGGGGAAACCGCCCGCGCGGGCGGGAGCGTGCATGCGGGCGCTGCCGCGGCCGGGAGAATTCGCGCGCGGAAAGGAAAACGGGGCGCCACCGCTGTGACGCGGGGGCGCCCCGTGGGGACGGGGGGAGGAGCCGGAGCGGGCCGGTCTTCAGCCGGCGGAGCCGGACGACTGGGCGTCGGCGACGGCCTTGTGCACCTGTTCCATGTCCAGCGCGCGGGCCTGGGCGATCACGTCCTCCAGCGCGGGCTCCGGCAGGGCACCCGGCTGCGCGAAGACGGCCACCTTGTCCCGCACGATCATCAGCGTCGGGATCGACTGGATCTGGAACGCGGCCGCGAGCTCGGGCTGCGCCTCCGTGTCGACCTTCGCGAAGACGAGATCGCCGTGCTTCTCGGACGCCTTGTTGTAGACCGGCGCGAACATCCGGCACGGCCCGCACCAGTCGGCCCAGAAGTCGATGAGGACGAAGTCGTTGGAGGACACGACCTCGTCGAAGTTCTCCTTGGTCAGCTCGAGAGTGCTCATACCACGCTCAACGGGCGGCACGCACCGGAAATTCCGCCCGGCCACGCGCGCTGTCCCGCCTCCCGGACCGGCGGGACACGCCCGGCTCCGGGGGTGTCACTCGTTCGTGTGCCGAGCCGTTCGGTCCAGTGGCGCGGCCGGTCCCGCCCTCGTTGACCGCATATGGCAGCAACGAAATGGATTCGCCAGGACGTCACGTTCAGTGGCAGCTCAGCCTCCTCGGGACGCGATTCCCGTGGCGTAACGGTTCTGCAGAGCCCGGACGCCCCCTTGTTCACCGAACTGGTCGCGCAGTGGCAGTCGGCGGGACGGATGGTGCCGGGCCAGACCGACAGCGAGTGGGTGGAGCTGGTGGGCCGGGTGCCGCGGCTGACGAGCGTGTGACAGCGGCTTGAGGCCGGTCCCGGGGTGCAGATCCGCACCGCGGGAACCGGACCTGTGACAAGGCCCGGCATCGCGGGTGCCGGGCCGGACCGCCGCTGCCGAAGCGGGGTGCCGTTCGTCCTACGGTCGTACCTACCAGGTGCCACGGGCCCGTCGTCCCGCCCCGCTGCGATGCCGTACGGCCACCGGCCGGGCCACGCGGGAGGTCGGCCCACCGGTACGCCTGCGAAACCCCACCGTGGCGTACCCGAAGCCGTCCCGCTCAGACGCCGGGCAGCGGCCGCCCGGGGCGCGGACCGTCGTAAGCGCCCACCGGCCGCATCCGCAGCGGCCGCTCCCCGTACTCCTCCATCGCGTGCGCGATCCACCCCGCCGTGCGGGCCACCGAGAAGACGGTCTCGCCCGCCTCGGCGGGCATGGCGTGGGAGACGGAAAGTACGGCCAGCGCAAGATCGACGTTGGCGTGCAGGTCGTCGTGGCGGGCGGCGGCCGTCGCGACGACCTCGCGGGCCGCAGCGAGCGCGCCGGCGGCCGCGGACACGTCGTCCAGCAGGTCGAACAGGGCGGCCGCGCGAGGGTCCTCGCCACGGTAGAGGCGGTGGCCGAGCCCCGGGATGCGCTGCCCCGCCCGCAGGTACTCCGCGACGACCGGCCCCGCGCCCCGCTCCTCCACCGCGGCGAGCATCCGGTGCGCCAGGGCGCTGGCCTGGCCGTGCAATGGTCCGTCGAGCGCGCCGAGCCCCGCCGAGACCACCGCGTAAGGGTGCGCCCGTGCCGAGGCGGCCACCCTTGCGGCGAGCGTCGAGGCGGCGAGGTCGTGGTCGGCGAGCAGACCGAGCGCGGCGTCCAGGACGCGCAGCGCCGCCTCCTCGGCGGGCGCCGCGGTGAGCCGCGGCCACAGACGGTGGGCGAGAGCAGCGGGCCTGGTGTCGCCTGCGCGACCCGCGTCCATTGCGCCGGGGCTGTGCGCCCGCCTCTCGGCGTCCAGGTGCCCGTCTCCGCCCGCGCCCATGGCGGCGGGTTGCTCTGGGGCATCCCTGGGCGCTGTCGCGTGCTCGCCGCCTTGGGCGCTGGCCAGGGGAAGCGCGTCGACGAGGGTGGGCACCAGGCCGCGGGCGGTGGCCCGTACCGCCTCGGGGGACAGGTCGAACCGCAACGGGTCGGCGCTGGCCGCCGCGATGACAGCCACCCGGAGCCGGTCCATCGGGCCGCTCCCCTCGGGGAGCGAGGCGGCCGCCGCACGGGCGGCGGCGAGCGGCGCCGGGGGAGCGGTGAAGCGCGCCCCGCGGCGCAGCTCACCCGTCCACAGCCACTCGGCGACCTCCTCGTACCCGTACGCCCGGGCGAGGGCCACCGCGTCCACACCGCGGAAGAAGTACCGGTCGCCCTCGATCAGCGTGATGCCGGTGCGCACCCTGCCCCAGCCACCCTCGCGCGTGCCGTCCGCCACGTTCTGCGGTTCCGCGGAGGCGGGGCGCCCGCGGCGGGCCAGGGCGGCCACCTCGCCGGGGTCGAAGGTGCTGCCCCGCCCACCGGCCGCCCGGCGGCTGCCGAGCAGGCCGCGGCTGACATACGCGTACAGCGTCTCGGGCTTCACGCCGAGCCGCCGCGCGGCCTCCTTGGTGCCGATGCGGCCCTCGTCGCCGTCCCCGCCCGCCTGCTCCGTCATGGGTTCACCGTATCCGCTGCCGCCGATCCATCAACGTTGATTTCAATCAATATTGACACACTCGAATCAATCATGAACAGTCGAATCAACATCCAAGGAGGAAGACCATGCCGACCACCGAGCCCACCGCCCCCATCGAGGTACCGCGCGGCCTGAAGGGCGTGATCGTCACCGAGACGACCCTCGGCGACGTACGGGGGAGCGAAGGCTTCTACCACTACCGGGAGTTCTCGGCTGTCGACCTGGCCGAGACCCGGACCTTCGAGGACGTCTGGCACCTGATGTTCCACGGCACCCTCCCCGACGCCGGGCAGCTCGACGCCTTCAGGGAGCGCACCGCCGCCCTGCGGAAGCTGCCCGCGGAGGTGGCCGCGGCCCTGCCGTCGATCGCGCGGGCCACCGCCTTGTCCGGCCCGCTCGCCGGCCTGCGTACCGCCCTCTCGCTCGCGGGGGCCGCCGCCGGCTTCCGCCCGCTCTACGACATCGACCCCGAGCGGCGCCGGGCCGACGCCCTTGCCGCGTGCGCCATGGTGCCCACCCTGCTGACCGCGCTGCACCGGCTCGGCCAGGGGCTGGAACCCGTGGAGCCGCGTGACGACCTGCCCTATGCGGCGAACTACCTCTACATGCTGACCGGGCAGGAGCCCGACCCGGACAAGGCGAGCGCCGTCGAGAGCTACCTGATCTCCACCGTGGACCACGGCTTCAATGCCTCGACCTTCACCGCCCGGGTGATCGCTTCCACGGGTGCGGACCTCGCGGCCTGCCTGGTCGGTGCCGTCGGCGCCCTGTCCGGCCCACTGCACGGCGGCGCTCCCAGCCGCGCCCTGGACACCCTGGACGCCATCGGCACGCCCGACCGCATCGACGCCTGGCTGCGCGAGCACATCCTGGCCGGCGAACGGATCATGGGCTTCGGCCACCCCGTCTACCGCACCGAGGACCCCCGCTCCCGCATGCTCAAGGGCATCGCCCGCAGCTTCGGCGGCGACCTGGTGGACTTCGCGACCGCCGTCGAGGAGCGGGCCGAGGCCCTGCTCGCCGAACTCAAACCGGGCCGCGAGCTGCACGTCAACGTGGAGTTCTACGCCGGCGTGGTGATGGAGCTGTGCGGGCTGCCGCGGGAGATGTTCACGCCCACCTTCGCCGCCGCCAGGGTCGTCGGCTGGAGCGCCAACATCCTGGAACAGGCCGAGGACAGCAAGATCATCCGGCCGCAGGCCCGCTATGTGGGCCCCGAGCCCAAGGCCGCGCGTCACATACCGACCAGTCGGTAATAACGGTAGTCTCTGCGCCAGGGCCTCGCCGCAGGGCGGGGCCACCGGCCCGGAGGAGTGGGGAACGTGCGCGCTGTCCAGATCACCGAGTTCGGCGGACCCGAGGTCCTGCGCCTGACCGACCTGCCCGACCCGGTGCCGGGCCCCGGTGAACTCCTGGTCGAGGTGGACTCCGCCGGCGTCAACTACGCCGACACCCACACCGTGGAGAACAGCTACCTCAGCCGCGCCACCCTCCCCCTGGTGCCCGGCGCGGAGGTCGCCGGCCGCACCCCGCAGGGCCGCCGGGTGGTCGCCCTCAGTGGATCGGGCGGCTACGCGGAGAAGGCCGTCGTGCCCGAAGCCCTGACCCACGACCTGCCCGACTCCATCACCGACGGCCAGGCGCTCGCCCTGATCGTCCAGGGCCTGACCGGGTGGCACCTGCTGCGTACCGTCGGCCGGCTTGCCCCCGGCGAGAGCGTCGTGGTGCACGCGGCCGCCGGCGGCACCGGCTCCCTGGCCGTCCAGCTCGCCAAGGAGTACGGCGCGGGGCGGGTGATCGCCACCGCGTCCACCAAGGAGAAGCGCGACCTCGCCCTGGAACTCGGCGCCGACGTCGCCGTCGACTCCGACCCCGAGGGCCTCACCGAGCGCCTGATCGAGGCGAACGGCGGCCACCGGACCGACCTCGTGCTGGAGATGACCGGCGGGCCCGTCTTCGACGCCTCCCTCGCCGCCCTGGCTCCCTTCGGCCGCCTGGTCACCTACGGCATGGCCTCGCGCACACCCGCCACCCCTGTGGCGCCCGCCCGCCTCATGGCCCGCTCCCACGCCGTCATCGGCTTCTGGCTCGTCCACTGCGTGCGCCGCCCCGGCATGTTCCACGAGCCGCTGGACGACCTGCTCGCCATGACCTCCGCCGGCCGGCTGCGCCCCCTGCTCGGCGCCGTCCACCCCCTGGCCGACGCCGCCCGCGCCCACGAGGACCTGCGGGCCCGCCGCACCACGGGCAAGCTGGTCCTCGACGTCAGGGCCTGACCGGACCACACTGGACCTGCCGCCCGCCCCGGCGGCTGCGGCCGACATCACACCACCGGCGGAGCCGCGCGGAACCCCGCGGCACCTCCGGAACGTTGCATCGTTGGGCAAGCAGCCGGACGGACGGCACCACCGGCCGGCGGCGGCTTTCCCACCGCTCCAGCCACAACGCAGTACGCCGGGCCGTGGACTGGCGACCCGCGCCCCGTACGACTCGGGAGGGGCCATGCAACACAACCGCTTCGCACCCGACCGGGGACTGACGACCCGCATGGTCGTCACCATGTTCCTGATCGGACTGCTCTACGTCGTCTTCGTGGGCGCGCTCCTCGCCCTGCTGCGCGGCTCCTGGCCGCTCATCCTCATCATCGCCGGAGCGCTCTTCGTCGCGCAGTTCTGGTTCAGCGACAAGATCGCCGCCTTCAGCATGGGCGCCCGCGAGGTCACCCCGGAGCAGGCCCCCGAGCTGCACGGCGTGGTGGACCGCATCTGCGCCCTGGGCGACCTGCCCAAACCCCGCGTCGCCATCGCCGACTCCGACGTGCCCAACGCGTTCGCCACCGGGCGCAACAAGAAGAACACCATGGTGTGCGCCACCACCGGCCTGCTGCGCCGCCTGGAGCCCGACGAGCTGGAGGGCGTCATCGCCCACGAGCTGTCGCACGTGGCCCACAAGGACGTCGCCGTCATGACGATCGCCTCGTTCCTGGGCGTCCTGGCCGGCGTCATCACCCGCATCGGCCTGTGGGGCGGCTTCCGCCGCGACAACCGCGACCCCAACGCGGCGATCATCGCCCTGGTCGTCCCCCTGGTCAGCGCCCTGATCTACGTGATCAGCTTCCTGCTCACCCGGATGCTGTCCCGGTACAGGGAGCTGTCGGCCGACCGCGCCGCCGCCTACCTCACCGGCCGCCCCTCCTCGCTCGCCTCCGCGCTCACCAAGGTCAGCGGCCAGATCGCCGCCATCCCCACCGAGGACCTGCGCCGCTCCCAGCCGTTCAACGCCTTCTTCTTCGCCCCCGCCCTGAGCGCCGGCGCCGCCGCCTCCAAGCTGCTGTCCACCCACCCCACCCTGGAGCGCCGGCTGGAGCAGCTGGGCCGGATCACCCGCGAACTGGACCGCCGCTGATGGGCCTGCTCGACGTGCTGCTCGGTCGCTCCAAGCCGGTCCGGCCCGACCTCGACCAGCTCTTCGGCCTCACCTCGGCCGCCATCACCCTGGAGGCGGCCGGCGAGCTGCGCCCCACCGGCCTCGGCTCGGTGTGCTTCGCCGCCGTCGAGGGCGGCGCCTTCGCCGAGATCCAGCAGGACCTGCACGCCCTGCTTCCCCTGGAGGCGAGTCAGGACTCCTACGGCTACTCCTGGCTGCTCTCCCGCCACCGGCCGGAAGAGGTCACCGACCTCGTCACGGATCTCCACGCCGTCAACTCCGCGCTGGAGGAGCACGGCTTCGGCCCGCAGCTCCTGTGCTCCCTCGTCGGCTTCAAGGACCCCGCGGGCCGCACCCTCGCCCTCGTCTACCTCTACAAGCGCGGCACCTTCTACCCCTTCTGCCCGCTGCCCGGGGAGAAGCGCGACAGCGCACTGGAACTCCAGGTCAAGGCCCTCGTCGCCGACGACCTGCGGCTGGAGCAGGACCTGTCGCGCTGGTTCCCCGTCTGGGGCGCGCCCGGGCTCACCGACTGAGCCCCGGCGCCGCGGCGCACCCGGCCTGCCTCGGCCTCCCTCGAGCTCCGCATATCCCGAACACCCTTTTCCCGAGCGCCCGTTCGGGACCGGTCCGGGCTCGCCTGCCCGCTCTGGTCCCGTATCGTTACCGGAGTCCGGGACGGCCGAGTTCCGGCCGGGCCGCCGTGCGGGCTGCTGCCCGCCGGGCTCCATGGGCCGGACAGCAGGAGACCGGAAGCGCGGCCGCGCCATGAGGGACGCCGTGCGCCGGCCGGGCGAACGCAATGGGGACCGGGGCGAATGGACGACACCAACGTGGCACGCGACAGGCCGGCCCCTGCCGCCACCCACCCGCTGGCCCACGTGCGCCGCGCGCACGGCTGGAGCTACCAGGACCTCGCCCGCGTGATCGCCGAGCACGCCCGCGCCCTGGGCGTGCCCATGGCCGCGCGCCGGGAGAAGGTCTGGCGCTGGGAGCACTGGGGCGTCATCCCCGAGGCCGACAGCCAGCGCGCCCTGGCCCGCGCCCTGGGCATCTCGCCACGCGAAATCGAACGGCACCCCTGGCCGCGCTGGCTGCCCGCCCACGGCACCGTCCCCGACGGCCTGCCCTGGACGCCCGAGGGCAGCCGCACAGCCCTGGGCACCCTGCTCGACGAGGCACCCGTCCCCGGCGACTTCCCCGCCGCCGAGGGCAGTGCGCTGAAGGACATCGTTGCCGACTGGGACGCCGCCATGGCCGCGTCCGCCGACCCGGCCCCCGGGGGCCACGTTCCTGCGGGCGTACCGGTGCCCGCGCAGCGGCCCGAAGTCGCCCCGCGCGCCCGCGGCCCGCGCCCGTCGTCATCCGCGCCTGCCGCCCATTACGCCGCCCAGGCGCCTGGTGCGCGCCCCCTGGCCTCCAGGGTGCCCGAGCAGGCCGGCGCCCCGGGTGCCGTGGACCGGCCGCTGCTGGAGTGGCTGGAGGCCGGGGTGCTCGGTCTGCGGCAGCTGGACGACCGCTTCGGCGGCGCCGCCGTACGCCACCGCGTCGACGCCGACCTGCGGGTCGTGGCCGCGATGCTGGACCGCCGGCTCCAGCCGCCGGCCGTCGAGCGCCGCCTGCTGCGCACCGCGGCAGACCTCGCCCAGCTCGCCGGCCGGGCCGCGGCCGAGACCGGCTGCCACGCGAGCGCCCAGCGCTGCTTCCTGACCGGCCTGCGCCTCGCCCACGCCTGCGGCGACCGGGCGCTGGCCGTCGCCCTGTGGGGCAGCCTGTCGCTCCAGGCGGTCGTCTCCGGTCGCGCCGAGGACGGCGCCATCGCGGCCGAGGCGGCGGTGCGGGCGGCCGGCGGCACCCCGGCGCGGGTGCGGGCCCTGGCCGCCTCCCGGCTCGCCCGCGCCCACGCGGCACTGGGCGCCGAGGGCGCCTTCCGCCGGGCCGCCGCCGAGGCGGAGCGGCAACTGGCCGCGGCCGGCAGCGAGCCGGGGCCGGCCTGGCTGTACCGGATGGACCGCGCGGAGCTGACCGCGCAGACGGGCCTGGCCCTGCTCGACCTCGGCCTGCCCCACGAGGCCCGCACGCGGCTCGACACCGCCCTGGCCGCCATCGACCCGGCCCGGGTGCGGGACCGGGCGCTGTACTCCGCGCGGACCGCCCACGCGCACGCGCTCACCGGCGACCAGGACGGCGCCCGCACCCTCGCGCGCGAGGCGGCCCGCCTCTCGCGCCACTGCTCCAGCTCGAACCTGCGGCAGGCCCTCGCCCCCCTGGCGCCCTTCCTCACCAGCGACCGTCCGGTGGAGCGGTAGCGCGTCGGGCACCCAGGGCACGCGGCTGCCCGGGCGCAATGGGCGCGTGCCAGGGGGCCGCACCGTCTGCCGCACATGCCCCATGCGCAAGGGGCGCCCGCCACAGCGGCGCGCCCCTTACCGGTACGTCAGGCGGTCAGACGCGGCGGAGCCGCACCACCGGGATGTCGCGCTCGGTCTTCTCCTGGTACTCGGCGTACGGCGGGTAGACCTCCACCATGGTCGGCCACACCCGGGCCTTCTCCTGCGGCGGAAGCACCTCGGCACGCGCTTCGAACCGCTCGGTGCCGACCCGCAGGTGGACCTGCGGGTTGTCCCGGATGTTCAGGAACCACAACGGGTGGTCGTCGGCGCCGCCCTTGGAGGCCACCACCAGGTAGTCCTCGCCGTCCCGGCCGTAGATCAGGACCGTGCGGTGCCACTGCCCGCTGCGCCGCCCGAGGTAGTCGAGCAGCAGGCAGGGCGAGCCCTTCAGGTCGGTGCCCTCGGTGCCGCCGGATTCCTCGTACCGCTTGGCCTGCTCGGCCACCCATCCGGTCGGGCTGATCCTGACGTCGGCCGGGTCGTACGCACTCATGCCGGATCCCTCCAGGAAGTTCGGACTGCAATGCCTCCACCCTAGGTTCCCCGGCGTCCGGACCGGCGCCCGGCCCGCTGAGCGAGCGCTCAGTCAGCCCTTGCCAAGACTGGAACACGTTCTTAGCATCGCGGATGTGACATCAGGGCTGTCAAACCCGGTACCCGGCACGGCGGTTCCCGCGACCGGCCCGCTGGCGGGCGTGCGCGTCCTGGAACTGGCGGGTATCGGCCCCGGCCCGTTCGCGGCCATGCTCCTGGCCGACCTCGGCGCCGATGTCGTACGCGTCGACCGGCCCGGCGGCCCCGGCCTCGGCATCGACCCGGCGGCCGACGTCACCAACCGCAACAAGCGCTCCGTCCTGCTCGACCTCAAGTCGCCCGGCGGCCCCGCCGCCCTCCTGGACCTCGCCGAGCGCGCCGACATCCTGATCGAGGGCTACCGCCCCGGCGTCGCCGAGCGCCTGGGCATCGGGCCGGAGGACTGCCTGGCCCGCAACCCCCGCCTGGTGTACGGAAGGATGACCGGCTGGGGCCAGGACGGCCCCCTCGCGCACACCGCGGGCCACGACATCGGCTACGTCGCCGTCACCGGCGCCCTCGACCTGGCCGGCCCCGCCGGCACCCCGCCGAGCCCCCCGGCCAACCTCCTGGGCGACTACGCGGGCGGCAGCCTCTACCTCGTCGCCGGCGTCCTGGCCGCCCTCCACCACGCCCGCGAGCACGGCAGCGGCCAGGTCGTCGACGCCGCCGTCGTGGACGGCACCGCCCACCTGACCGCCATGGTGCACGGCATGCGCGCCGCGGGCGCCTGGCCCGGCCCCCGGGGCACCAACCTCCTCGACGGCGGCGCGCCCTTCTACGGCGTCTACCCGACCGCCGACGGCGGCCACATGGCCGTCGGTGCCCTGGAGCAGCGCTTCTACGACCAGTTCGCCACTCTTCTGGGCCTGCCGGAGCAGACCGCCGCCCTGCGCGCCGACCCCGCCCGCTGGCCCGAACTGCGCGCCGCGGTCGCCGCGCGCTTCCGTACCCGCACCCGCGAGGAGTGGACGGCCGTCTTCGACGGCACCGACGCCTGCACCGCTCCCGTCCTGACACTCGCCGAGGCGCCCTCCCACCCGCACCTGGCCGCCCGTGCCACGCTTGCCGTACACGGCGGGATCGTCCAGCCCGCCCCCGCACCGCGCTTCTCCGCCACCCCCGCCACCGTGCGCCGCCCGCCGGCCCGGCCCGGCGCCGACACCGCGGAGGTGGCCCGCGACTGGGACGCCCCCGCCCTGACCCGCACCACCGGCTGACGGCCCACCCGCCGACCCCGACCGAAAGGCACGACGTTGAGCACCGACGCCTACGTCTACGACGCCGTACGCACCCCCCGCGGGCGCGGCAAGGCCAGCGGCGCCCTGCACGGCACCAAGCCGATCGACCTCGTGGTCGGCCTCATCCACGAACTGCGCCGCCGCTTCCCCGGCCTGGACCCCGCGGCGATCGACGACATCGTGCTCGGCGTGGTCAGCCCCATCGGCGACCAGGGCTCCGACATCGCCCGCATCGCCGCCCTTGCGGCGGGCCTGCCCGACACCGTGGCCGGCGTCCAGGAGAACCGCTTCTGCGCCTCGGGCCTGGAGGCGGTCAACCTGGCCGCCATGAAGGTCCGCTCCGGCTGGGAGGACCTGGTGCTGGCCGGCGGGGTGGAGTCCATGTCGCGGGTGGCCATGGGCTCCGACGGCGGCGCCTGGGCGATGGACCCCATGACCTCCTACGAGACCGGCTTCGTCCCCCAGGGCGTCGGGGCCGACCTGATCGCCACCATGGGCGGCTGGACCCGCCACGACGTCGACACCTACGCCGCCATGTCCCAGGAACGCGCCGCGGAGGCGTGGAAGGAGGGCCGCTTCGACCGCTCGGTGGTCCCCGTCGTGGACCGCAACGGCCTGACTGTCCTGGACCGCGACGAGCACATGCGGCCCGGCACCACCCCCGAGTCGCTGGCCGCCCTGAAGCCCTCGTTCGCCGCCATCGGCGAGGCCGGCGGCTTCGACGCCGTCGCCCTGCAGAAGTACCACTGGGTCGAGCGGATCGACCACGTGCACCACGCCGGCAACTCCTCGGGCATCGTGGACGGCGCCGCCCTGGTCGCGGTCGGCAGCCGCGAGGTCGGCGAGCGCTACGGCCTGACCCCGCGGGCCCGCATCGTCTCCGCCGCGGTCTCCGGCTCCGAGCCGACCATCATGCTCACCGGCCCCGCCCCCGCCTCCCGCAAGGCCCTGGCGAAGGCAGGCCTGACCATCGACGACATCGACCTGATCGAGATGAACGAGGCGTTCGCCGCGGTCGTGCTGCGCTTCGCCGCCGACATGGGCGTCAGCCTCGACAAGGTCAACGTCAACGGCGGCGCCATCGCCATGGGCCACCCCCTGGGCGCCACCGGGGCGATGCTCCTGGGCACCCTCATCGACGAGTTGGAGCGACGCGGGCAGCGCTACGGCCTGGCCACCTTGTGCGTCGGAGGCGGCATGGGCGTCGCCACTGTCGTCGAGCGCGTCTGACCGCCGCGCGCTCGCCCGAGCGCCGGCCGCAGACGCCACGGCCCACCGGCCGCCCACCCCGAGCCCGCACCGGACCAACGGAGCCTTCCCGCCATGAGCCAGTCCACCACCATCCGCTGGGAGCAGGACCCCGACGGCGTCGTCACCCTCGTCCTCGACGACCCGGGGCAGTCCGCGAACACCATGAACGCCGCCTTCGCCGACTCCCTGGACGCCACCGTCGACCGCCTGGAGGCCGAACGCGACGGCATCCGCGGCGTGATCGTCACCTCCGCGAAGAAGACCTTCTTCGCCGGGGGCGACCTGCGCGACCTCGTGCGGGCCACCCCGCAGGACGCCGAACGCGTCTTCGCCGGGTCCATGCGCGTCAAGCGCGGCCTGCGCCGCCTGGAGACCCTCGGCCGGCCCGTCGTCGCCGCCATCAACGGCGCGGCCCTCGGCGGCGGCTACGAGATCGCGCTCGCCTGCCACCACCGCGTCGCCCTCGACACCCCGGAGACGAAGATCGGCTGCCCCGAGGTGACCCTCGGCCTGCTGCCGGGCGGCGGGGGAGTGGTGCGCACCGTGCGGCTGCTCGGCATCGCCGACGCCCTGCTCAAGGTGCTCCTCCAAGGCCGCCAGTACGCTCCGCAGCGCGCCCTGGAGGCGGGCCTGATCGACGCGGTGGCCGCCGACCGGGGCGAACTGCTGGCACGCGCCCGCGCCTTCATCGACGCCAACCCCGAGGCGCGCCAGCCGTGGGACGCCCCCGGCTACAAGATCCCCGGCGGCACCCCCAAGAGCCCCGCCTTCGCCGCCAACCTGCCGGCCTTCCCCGCCAACCTCCGCAAGCAGCTCGCCGGCGCCCCCTTCCCGGCCCCCCGCGACATCCTCGCCGCAGCCGTCGAGAGCTCCCAGGTCGACATCGACACCGCCTTCGCCATCGAGGCCCGCTACTTCACGGAAGTCGCCTGCGGCCCGGTGGCCAAGAACATGATCCAGGCGTTCTTCTTCGACATGCAGGCCGTCAACTCCGGCGCGGGCCGCCCCAAGGACGTGCCCGCGCGCCAGGTGGCCAAGGTCGCCGTCCTGGGCGCCGGCATGATGGGCGCGGGCATCGCCTACTCCTGCGCCCGGGCCGGCATCCAGGTCGTGCTGAAGGACGTCACCCAGGAGGCGGCCGAGCGCGGCAAGGCGTACTCCGCGGGCCTGCTCGACAAGGCGCTCGCCAAGGGCCGCACCACCGCCGCCAAGCGCGAGGCGCTGCTCGCCCGGATCACGCCCACCGCCGCCCCGGCCGACCTCGCCGGCTGCGACGCCGTCATCGAGGCGGTCTTCGAGGACGCCACCCTGAAGCACAAGGTGTTCCAGGAGATCGAGTCCGTCGTCGCCCCCGACGCGCTGCTGTGCACCAACACCTCCACCCTGCCGATCACCGCGCTCGCCGAAGGCGTCCAGCGGCAGGACGACTTCGTCGGCCTGCACTTCTTCTCGCCCGTCGACAAGATGCCGCTGGTGGAGATCATCCGCGGCCGGCGCACCGGCGACGAGGCGCTGGCCCGCGCCTTCGACCTGGTGCGGCAGATCCGCAAGACGCCGATCGTCGTCAACGACTCCCGCGGCTTCTTCACCTCCCGGGTCATCGGCCACTTCATCACCGAGGGCATCGCCATGGTGGGCGAGGGCATCCCGGCCGCGTCCGTCGAACAGGCCGCCGCCCAGGCGGGGTACCCGGCCAAGGTGCTCTCCCTGGTGGATGAGCTGACCCTGACCCTGCCGCGCAGGATCCGCGCCGAGGCCCGGGCCGCCGTGGAGGCCGCCGGCGGCACCTGGCAGGAGCACCCGGCCGACCGGGTCATCGACCGCATGGTCGACGGGTTCGGCCGCCCCGGCCGCAGCGGCGGCGCCGGTTTCTACGACTACGAGGACGGCCGCAGGACCCGGCTGTGGCCCGGCCTGAAGGAGCACTTCGAGCAGCCGGGCGTCCAGGGCGAGCAGATCCCCTTCCGCGACATGCAGGAGCGGATGCTCTTCGTCGAGGCCCTGGACTCCGTGCGCCTGCTGGAGGAGGGCGTCCTGACCTCCGTCGCCGACGCCAACGTCGGCTCCCTGCTGGGCATCGGCTTCCCCGCCTGGACCGGGGGAGTGCTGCAGTACATCAACGGCTACGAGGGCGGCCCGGCCGGCTTCGTCGCCCGCGCCCGGGAGCTGGCCGCCGCCTACGGCGAACGCTTCGAGCCGCCGGCGCTGCTGGTGGCCAAGGCGGAGCGGGGCGAGCGCTTCACGGACTGAGGCGGGCCGCCAGCAGAGCCGCACGGCGCCCTCCCACGGCCCGTCAGGAGCGCGGCGGGCGGGGCTCAGTCCCGCCCGCCGCGCTCCTCGTCCCGGGGCCGCTCAGGCCCGCCCTGCGGCTCCGGCTCGGCAGGCCAGGCCCGTATCTCCTCCGTCAGCGTCCGCTGGAAGACCGTCACCAGGGCCTGCACCACCAGCGGCTGCATCTGGCCCGACAGCGCCCGCACCTGCGACAGCGACTGCCGCTCGCCGGCGGCGTCGGGCTCGGAGACCTCCGCGCGGAAGATCCGGCCGATCTCCCTGGCCGCGGCCCGGGAGTGCTCCAGCATCACCTCCCTGGCGGCGAGGACCGCCTCCAGGGACAGCGGCATGCCCAGCAGCCGCACCCCCAGGTGCAGCGTGCCCGGGTCCACCCGGAAGACGTCGGGGTCCTGCGTGCGCTCCAGGACGTTCATCGCCACCAGGCGGTCCACGTCGGCCTCCTCCAGCGGCCGGCCCACCCGCGCCTCCAGCTTGGCCCGGTCGGTCTCCTCCACCCCCTCCGGCAGCCAGGACGCCACCAGCGCCCGGTGGATCGCGAGGTCGTGCGCGCTGATGTCGTCCGGCAGCTGCCTCATGTAGCGCTCGATGGCGGCCAGGGTGAGCCCGTGGTGCTGCAACTCCTCGATCAGCGCCAGCCGCGAGAGGTGCTCGGGCCCGTACCTGCCCACCCGGCGCGGCCCGATCACCGGCGGTGGCAGCAGCCCGCGGGCGCTGTAGAAGCGCACCGTGCGGACCGTCGTCCCGGCCCGCGCGGCCAGTTCGTCCACGGTGAGACCTGTCGGCACCCCAGCAGTATCACCGCTGTTCCGGGGCATGCGACAGCCCCGGCCGCCCGCTGCGGCCGATTCCCGGCCGATCCCGCGCCCAGGGCGCCCCGGCCGTGTGCTTCCCCTCCACCGCCACGGGCGCCGCGGAGTCTACGATGCAGGGCAGACCCGGGGGCGCTCGCGGCCATGGCGCCGCGGCAGGCGAGTTGAGGAGCGAGATCATCAGCGGCAACGTGTCGGTGGAAGCCAGGATCGCCGAGGAGCTCGGCGTACGCGAAGGACAGGTCAGGGCGGCCGTGGACCTGCTGGACGGCGGGGCGACCGTGCCGTTCATCGCCCGCTACCGCAAGGAGGCCACCGGCACCCTGGACGACGCCCAGCTGCGCACCCTGGAGGAGCGGCTGCGCTACCTCAGGGAGCTGGACGAGCGGCGGGCGGCGGTGCTGGAGTCCATCGAGGCGCAAGGGAAGCTGGACGACGCGCTGCGGGCCCAGATCCTCGCCGCGGACTCCAAGGCCCGCCTGGAGGACATCTACCTTCCCTACAAGCCCAAGCGCCGCACCAAGGCACAGATCGCCCGCGAGGCCGGCCTCGAACCACTGGCCGACGCCCTGCTGTCCGACCCCGGTCTGGACCCCCAGACGGAGGCCGCCGCCTATGTGTCGGCCGACAAGGACGTCAACGACGCGGCCGCCGCCCTCGAGGGCGCGCGGGCCATCCTCACCGAGCGGTTCTCCGAGGACGCCGACCTCGTCGGCGAGCTGCGCGAGCGCATGTGGAACCGCGGCCGCCTGGTCGCCAAGGTGCGTGAGGGCAAGGAGGAGGCCGGCGCGAAGTTCTCCGACTACTTCGACTTCGCCGAGCCGTTCACCAAGCTGCCCTCGCACCGGGTGCTCGCCATGCTGCGCGGCGAGAAGGAGGAGGTCCTGGACCTCACCCTGGAGCCCGAGGAGCCCACCGAGGGCCCGAGCAGCTTCGAGCGCCGCATCGCCCAGCAGTTCGGCATCGCCGACCGAGGCCGCCCCGGCGACCGCTGGCTCGCCGACACCGTCCGCTGGGCCTGGCGCACCCGCTTCCTCGTCCGCCTCGGCATCGACCTGCGCGTCCAGTTGCGGCAGAACGCCGAGGACGAGGCGGTCCGCGTCTTCGCCGCCAATCTGCGCGACCTCCTGCTGGCCGCCCCCGCGGGCTCGCGCGCCACCATGGGTCTCGACCCGGGCCTGCGCACCGGCGTCAAGGTCGCCGTCGTCGACGGCACCGGCAAGGTCGTGGCCACCGACACGATCTACCCGCACGCCCCGCGCAACCGCTGGGACGAGTCGCTGGCCACCCTGGCGCGGCTGTGCGCAGCCCACCGGGTCGACCTCATCGCGATCGGCAACGGCACCGCGTCCAGGGAGACCGACAAGCTCGCCGCCGACCTGATCAAGGCCCACCCCGAGCTGAAGCTGACCAAGGCGGTGGTCTCCGAGGCGGGCGCCTCGGTCTACTCCGCCTCCGCGTACGCCTCGGCGGAGCTGCCCGAGCTCGACGTCTCGCTGCGCGGCGCGGTCTCCATCGCCCGCCGCCTGCAGGACCCGCTGGCCGAGCTGGTCAAGATCGACCCGCGCTCCATCGGTGTCGGCCAGTACCAGCACGACCTGTCCGAGGTGAAGCTGTCGCGTTCGCTGGACGCCGTGGTGGAGGACTGCGTCAACGGCGTCGGCGTCGACGTCAACACCGCCTCCGTGCCGCTGCTGCGGCGGGTCTCCGGCATCACCGAGGGCCTGGCCGCCAACATCGTCGCCCACCGCGACGCCAACGGCCCCTTCCGCAGCCGCAAGGCGCTCAAGGACGTGGCCCGCCTCGGCCCCAAGGCGTACGAGCAGTGCGCCGGCTTCCTGCGCATCCAGGGCGGCGAGGACCCGCTGGACGCCTCCAGCGTCCACCCCGAGGCGTACCCGGTGGTGCGCCGGATCAGCGCGGCCGCCAAGACCGACATCCCCGCGCTGATCGGCAACGGCTCGGTGCTGCGGGACCTGCGGCCCCAGGACTTCGTGGACGAGTCGTTCGGCCTGCCCACCGTCACCGACATCCTCGCCGAGCTGGAGAAGCCCGGGCGCGACCCGCGGCCCGCCTTCAAGACCGCCGCCTTCAAGGAGGGCGTGGAGGAGATGAAGGACCTGCGCCCGGGGATGCTGCTGGAGGGCGTGGTGACCAATGTCGCCGCCTTCGGGGCCTTCGTGGACGTCGGCGTCCACCAGGACGGCCTGGTCCACGTCTCGGCCCTGTCGGACTCCTACGTCACCGACCCGCGCGAGGTCGTCAAGCCCGGCGACATCGTGCGGGTGAAGGTGCTCGACGTGGACCTGCCCCGCAAGCGCATCTCGCTGACCCTGCGGCTGGAGGACGAGGCCGGGCCGCAGCGCGGCGGCCGCCGGGAGGGCGGCGAGCGGCGCGGCAACCCGCCACGCCAGGGCGGCAGGGGAGGCGGCCAGGGACGCCAGGGCGGGCAGGGCGGCGGGCAGGGCCGGCGCGGCTCCTCGCAGCCGGCGCCGGGCGGCGCGATGGCCGACGCCCTGCGCAGGGCCGGCCTGGCCGGCGGCAAGTAAGCCCCCGTCACCTGGAGCCGGGTCCTTACGCTTCGTCAGGTAAGGCCCGGCGCCCCGGAGTTCGGCCCTTACGGCCACGCCGGCCGGGACAATGGCCTCTGTTGGCGTGGCCCAGTCAAGGTTTAGCCTCTGGCTGGTGATCTCACAGCCGCGGACATCCCGCATCCCCTGGATCTCCTTGGCGGCGGCGCTCCTCGTCGCCCTGGCCGCCGCACTCCTCGCCCCCGCGCCCGCCCACGCGGCAGCCCGCGGCGCAGGCACCGTGCGGCACGGACTGAGCCAACCCGACTACTCCTACGCCGACGCCATCCGCGAGGCCGTCTGGGTCGACACCGGCATGGACGGCGACGGCGACGGCCGCACCGACCGCGTGGCAGCGGACATCATCCGCCCCCGCGAGCCCGCGCAGGCCGGCCGCAAGGTGCCCGTCATCATGGACGCGAGCCCCTACTACTCCTGCTGCGGCCGGGGCAACGAGAGCCAGATCAAGACCTACGACGCCGCCGGCGACATCGTCCAGGCGCCGCTGTACTACGACAACTACTTCGTGCCGCGCGGCTACGCCACCGTCCTGGTCGACCTCGCGGGCACCGACCGCTCCGACGGCTGCGTCGATGTCGGCGGTCCCTCCGACATCCAGTCGGCCAAGGCCGTCATCGACTGGCTCAACGGCCGCGCCAAGGGCTACAGCGCCCGCTCCGGCGGCCACACCGTCACGGCCGGCTGGACCAACGGCGACGTCGGCATGATCGGCAAGAGCTGGGACGGCACCATAGCCAACGGCGTGGCCGCCACCGGCGTGAAGGGCCTGAAGACCATCGTGCCGATCAGCGCCATCTCCTCCTGGTACGACTACTACTTCCACCAGGGCGCCGCGCTCCAGGACGGCCCGGAGTGGCTGTCGGACCTGGTCGAGAGTGACAGCGCGCACGCCGACTGCGCCGCCGAGCAGCAGAAGATCATCGACGGCTCCCCGCGCTCGGGCGACTGGACGCCCTTCTGGACCGCCCGCGACTACGTCAAGGACGCCGGCAAGGTGCGCGCCAGCGTCTTCGCCGTCCAGGGCATGCAGGACCTCAACGTCCGCACCAAGCACTTCGGCCAGTGGTGGACCGCCCTGGCCGCGCACGGCGTCGAGCGCAAGGTGTGGCTGTCGCAGACCGGGCACGTCGACCCCTTCGACTACCGCCGCGACGCCTGGGTGCCCACCCTGCAGCGCTGGTTCGACCACTACCTGCTGGGCGTCGACAACGGTATCCAGCGCGAGCCGATGGCCGACATCGAGCGCAGCGTCGACCACTGGACCACGGACCGCGTCTGGCCGGCCCCCGGCACCAAGGACACCTCGCTCGTCCTCGGCCCGACCGCCACGGCCGGCCTCGGCACCCTGGGCACCACCGGGCACGCCGCCCCCGGCACCACCGAGTCCTTCACCGACGACCCGAACCTGTGGGAGGAGGACTGGGCGTCCTCCGTCGACACCCCCACCCCCGCCAAGACCGCCTTCACCACCGGAGTGCTCACCAAGGACCTGCGGATCTCCGGCGGCGGCACCGTGACGGTGACCGCCACCTCCACGACCACCAGCGCCCACCTGTCGGCGGTCCTGGTCGACCTCGGCCCCGAGACGATCAGGAACTACCTGGGCGGCGGCGAGGGCATCACCACCCTGGGCACCCGCTCCTGCTACGGCGAGAGCACCGCCGGTGACAGCGCCTGCTACCTCGACACCGCGGCCGACACCGAGAACGTCGACCACAACGTCTTCAGCCGCGGCTGGGCCGACCTCGGCCACTACAAGTCGCTGGAGCACGGCGTGCCGCTGGTCCCGGGACGGCCGTACACCATGACGATCCAGCTTGCCGCCACCGACCACGTGGTGCCCGCCGGGCACCGCCTCGCGCTCATCGTGGCGGGCACCGACGGCGGCCTCATCCTGCCGCCCGACACCACCCCCACCGTCGGCATCGACCTGGCGCACACAGTGGCCCACCTGCCGATCGTCGGCGGGGCCGGCGCCCTGCACGCACAGCCGGCGGCGGCCCGCACCGCCCACCAGGCGCTCAGGCCCGCCGCGCCCGCCCCGGCCCTGACCCCGGCGGCAACGCTGGGCTGACGGGAACCGGCATGGGGAACCGCACCGGCCCGCAGCGCGTTGCAGTGGGTAGGAACACGCTGTGGCCGGTGTCGGCCGGAAATGCGGAGGCGGGGATCATGACCAATCGCACGAAGATCGCCATCGGCGGCGTGGTGGTGGGGCTCATCCTGCTGGCCTGGATCCCCTGGTGGCTGTTCCTCCTGATCGTCGTCGGCATCCCCGCCGTCGCCTACTTCAGCCTGGACTCCTCGCAGCGCCGCAGGCTGCGGCGGGTCTCCCGGCGGCAAATCGGTCGCTGACCCCGGTGCTTCCCCGTTAGGGTGAGGCATCGGGTCAGGGCATCCGATCGAGGGGAAGCACTCTCATGCACGGCACGGTCGTCTCCGTCAGCCGCGACACCGACCACCGGTTCAGCAAGCCCGTCCAGGACAGCATCCGCCTCCTCGCCGGGCTCGGTGTCGAAGGGGACGCGCACCTGGGCACCACCGTCCAGCACCGCTCCCGCGTGGCCAAGGACCCCACCCAGCCGAACCTGCGGCAGGTCCACCTCATCCACTCCGAGCTCTTCACCGAGCTGCGGGCCGCCGGTTACGACGTCGCCCCCGGCGACCTCGGCGAGAACATCACCACCGCCGGTCTCGACCTGCACGCCCTGCCCACCGGCACCCGCCTCGGCCTGGGCCCGCAGGCCCGCGTGGAGATCACCGGGCTGCGCAACCCCTGCCTGCAGATCGACGCCTTTCGTGCCGGGCTGCTCAAGCGGGTGGTGTGGCGCGACGAGGAGGGCCGGCTGGTCCTGCGAGGCGGCGTGATGGGCGTCGTCCTGGAGAGCGGCACCGTCCAGCCGGGCGACGCCATCGGGGTCGAGCTGCCCGCAACCCCGCACCGCCCCCTGGAGAGGGTCTGACCGCCGTGGCGAGCACTCCGGCGGCGACCCCCGGCACCCTGCGGTCCGCCGAGGACCTCGCCGCCTGGGTGGCGAGCGGCGGGCGGGTGAAGTACCTGCACTTCTGGGGCCACCAGCCGCAGCGCGACGGCAGCGTCGGCCCCGGCTGCCTCAGCCAGTGGTGGCCCTCGCCCTTCACCGTGGACGGCGTCACCTACGCGACCGCCGAGCACTGGATGATGGCCGCCAAGGCCCGCCTCTTCGGCGACGCCGACGCCGAGCGGCGCGCCCTGACCGCGGGCCACCCCCACGCGGCCAAGGCGGTCGGCCGCACCGTGCGCGGTTTCGACGAGGAGGTCTGGCGGCGCGAGCGGTTCGCCCTGGTGGCCGAGGGCAGCGAGCACAAGTTCCGCGCCCATCCGGACCTGCTGCGCTATCTGCTCGGAACAGCCGATCGCGTCCTGGTCGAGGCCAGCCCGCTCGACCGGGTCTGGGGCATCGGCCTGGCCGCGGACGACGAGCGGTCCGCCCGGCCGGACGCCTGGCGCGGCCTCAACCTGCTCGGGTTCGCGCTCATGGAAGCCAGGGCGCGCCTGGCGGCGCAGGTCACCGGCACCCAGGTGCGCGCATGAGCGAGCGCCTGGTGGTCGTCGGCGGCGACGCGACCGGTATGTCCGCCGCCTCCCAGGCCCGCAGGCGTCGCGACGCTGACGACCTGGAGATCGTCGCCTTCGAACGCGGCAGGCATGTCTCCTACAGCGCCTGCGGCATCCCGTACTGGATCGGCGGCGCCACCGACGGCCCGGACGCCCTGATCGCCCGCACGGCGAAGGAGCACCGCGCCCGCGGAATCGACGTGCGCCTGGGCAGCGAGGTCACCACCGTCGACGCCGACGCGGGCCGGGTGCTGGTGCGCGGCCCCGAAGGGCGCGAGGAGTGGACCGGCTACGACCACCTGGTCCTGGCCACCGGAGCCGTCCCCATCCGCCCGCCGATCCCCGGCATCGACGCCCGAGGCGTCCACGGCGTGCAGACCCTGGACGACGGCGAGGCCGTCCTACGAGGCCTGGACGGCGAGGGGATCCGGCGCGCCGTCGTGGTCGGCGGCGGCTACATCGGCGTGGAGATGGCCGAGGCCATGCTGCGCCACGGCCTGGACGTCACCCTCGTCGACCGCAACCCGCAGCCCATGAACACCCTCGACCCCGACATGGGCCGCCTGGTGCGCACCGCTCTCGAAGGGCTCGGTGTGAGCGTGGTGTCCGGGGCGGCGGTCCGCGAGGTGCTGACCGACAGGGAGGGCCGCGCCCGGGCCGTCGCCACCGACGGCGGCGAGTACCCCGCCGACATCGTGGTGCTGGGCCTGGGCGTCCGGCCCGCCACCGCGCTCGCGCGGGCGGCCGGTCTTCCCCTCGGCGAGCACGGCGGCCTGCTCACCGACCGCGCCATGCGGGTCCGCGGGACCGAGCGGATCTGGGCGGGCGGTGACTGCGTCGAGGTGCTGAACCTGGTCTCGGGCACCTTCAAGCACGTCCCCCTGGGCACTCACGCCAACAAGCACGGCCGGATCATCGGCACCAACATCGGCGGCGGGTACGCCACGTTCCCCGGTGTCGTCGGCACGGCGGTCAGCAAGGTGTGCGAGGTCGAGATCGCCAGGACCGGCCTGAAGGAGTCCCAGGCGTGCGCCGCCGGCCTGGACTTCGTCACGGCCGTCATCGAGTCCACCGGCCGCGCCGGCTACTACCCGGACGCCGACCCGATGACCGTCAAGATGCTCGCCGAGCGCGGCACCGGCCGGCTGCTCGGCGTTCAGATCGTCGGCGGCCAGGGCGCCGCCAAGCGGGTCGACGTCGGCGCGGTCGCCCTCACCGCCGGGCTGACCGTCGCCGCCATGGTCGACCTCGACCTCGGCTACGCGCCGCCCTTCTCGCCGGTGTGGGACCCGGTGCTGGTCGCCGCGCGCAAGGCCGCCGACGCGGTCGCCGCCGACGTCAGGGGACGCTGACCACCGCGTCGGCCGCAATCCGTTCCAGCGCCTCCAGCAGCGGCGGCAGCGACGGTCCGCGGCCGACCGGCAGCACCTCGCCCGGGGCGTCGTCCAGCAGCACGAACGCCATGTCGTCGGCCCGGCCGACCAGGCTCCACCCCGGACCGTCCGCCCGCACCGCGCCGTAGGCGGCGCGCACCCGGCCGGGCGGCGGAGGCGTGCGCACGTACTCCTCGGCTCCGGCAAGGGCCTTGCGGACGCCCTGGTGGGAGATGGGCGCGACGCCTGCCTCGCCGGAAGGGGACCCGGCTGTGCCCTCCTGCGCGGCAGGTGCCTCTGCGCTGCCGGGCGCGCCCTTCTCGGCCTGCGCGACCTCGGCTGTTCCTGAGGCATCCGGCTCCTGCCCCGGCTCGTCGCCGGAGGCCGCCGCCTCGAATCCGTCCCGCCACTCACGCCAGCGCATGGCGATCTCGTCCGCGCCCAGCCGCCGCTGCGGCGGCCCCCACACCGACACGTCCGGGGGCGTGAGTGCGGGACCCGCACCCAGTTCCTCGCCCGGGTCGTACGGGTCGGGGAGGCCGGGCACGGCCACGGCGACCGGCAGCGGCCAGCCCGGCAGCGAGGCGATCATGGTGGACTCGTCCGGCGACAGGTCGTACTCCAAGCCGCAGTCCCAGGCCGCCAAGGCGCAGGCCACCATCGCGGAGTCGGTGGTGGCCACCGTCCAGCGCGCGCCCTTGCCGTCCTGGCCGAAGACCAGGCCGTACCCGGTCTCCAGCGGCTCCAGACCGAGGAAGGCGCAGGCCGCGGGGTAGTCGTCGCCGAGTACGCCCGGATAGCGCCCGGGTGTCAGCATCGCCGCGGTCAGTACGAACAGCTCGTCGTCACCCGCGCTCTGCGGCTCGTCGCCCATGCCTCTGCCTCCCTCTCGCGTGGTCCGCCGCACCCTAACCAGGCGGTAACCCTCGCGTCGAGGGGTCGCGGAGCGCGGCAATCCGCTCCGGGCTCCTGAGACCGTCCCGCGGTCAGCTCTTCCTGACCGCCAGCGCCAGGTAGCGGGTGTCCGTGTCGTCCAGCAGCAGCAACTCCCAGCCGGTCGTGGCCAGAAGCCTGCCCACCTGCGGTTCGGCGCGGATGTCGTCGGCCCGCAGGGCGTTGCCGTGCCGGGCGGCGAGGGCGGCGCGGCCGCGCGGGTGGAACATCGCGAGGCGGCCGGCCGGCCGTGTCACCCGGGCCAGTTCGCGCAGGCCCACGGCGGGGTCCGGCATGTGGTGCACCAGCCCGGAGGCGAGCACCGCGTGAAAGGCGCGGTCCGCCATCGGCAGCCGCCCGCAGTCCGCCTCGACGAGGCCTCCGTGCTCGCGCCGCCCCAGCGCCGCCGCCTCCCGCAGCATCTCCGGCGTCAGATCCACGCCGACGACGGTGCCACCGGCGCCGACGGCCTCGCGCAGCAGCGGCAGAGCGCGGGCGGTCCCGCATCCCGCGTCGAGTGCGCTGTCCCCCTCCTGGAGGCCCAACTCCTCGACCACCGCCTCGAAAGCGGGCCGGTCGTCGGGGAAGCGCTGCTCCCAGCCGCTCGCGCGGGCGGCGAAGAACTCCTTGACGTGCTCGTGCTCACTGTTCATTCCGGCCATGCATCATGGTTGCATGATCACCCTGCGTTCCGTCGCCTTGTTCCTGGTCGCAGCCGTGCTGGAGATCGGCGGCGCCTGGCTTGTCTGGCAGGGCTGGCGCGAGCACCGCGGAATCGGCTGGATCGCGGCGGGCATCGTTTCGCTCGGGCTGTACGGGTTCGTCGCCACCCTCCAGCCGAGTTCCGACTTCGGCCGCGTCCTGGCCGCCTACGGCGGGGTGTTCGTCGCCGGCTCGCTGGCGTGGGGCATGGTGCTGGACGGCTACCGGCCCGACCGCTTCGACGTGGCCGGCGCGGCGGTCTGCCTGCTCGGTGTCGCGATCATCATGTACGCCCCGCGCCGCGGCTGAGCCCGGCCGGGCAGGCCCGAGTCCTGCGGAGAAAAAGTTATCCACAGGCCCTCCGTGGGGTGTCGGCGCTTCGCGCTAAGTTCGTCACTGTCAGTGATCGAGCAATGCGAGGAGTGAGGAAAATGAGTACGACACGGCAGCGGAAGCAGTCCCGGCGGAGCGCGGTGGTGCCCGCGAGGACATCGGCGCCCGTGAAAGCGGTCGAGATGGTCTCCCTCGGGCAGGCACGGGAGACCCTGGGGCTGGGCTTGGAGGAGTTCGACCTCGCCCTGCAGCTCGGCGAGGTCCCGGCGGTCGGCTGCGGGCCCCACACATGGAAGGTGCCGGCGGGCGAGGTGGAGCGGCTGTGCGCGGAGCCGGGCCATCCGCAGCCCCTGCTGGAGCGGATCCGCCTGATCGGCTCCGCCGAGGCGGCCAAGATCCTCGGAGTGGGCAGGGAGCGGTTCGTCCGGCTCGCGAAGGCCGGCTTCGTCCGCCCGGCCCGCTGGTACGTCAACCGGTACCGGGCACTGGTGTGGCTGTATCCCGCGCACGAGGTGCCACAGCTGGCCGAGGAGCACCCGGCCCTGCTGCATCGGCCGCTGCCGGCGGGCCTGCGCGAGGCGGTGGCGGCAGGCGAGGACCAGCGGGCCCGCGGCTGGCGCTCCCGGCGCGTCGCCCAGCTGGTGCGTGACGCCTACGACGCGTGGGAGGAGGCCGCCGTATGGGCGGCCCTGCTCGGCCCCGAGGCGCTCGACACCGCGGTGCCCGACGTCTCCGAGCGGGCCCATCTGCGCCGACTGCGCGGCACCCTCCCGCCGGGCCGGACCGGGCTTGCCACCCCCGAGCAGATCCGGAAGCTCACCACGGCCGACCATCCCGACGAGATCACGCTGGCTCTCTTCGCCCTGGCCGACGCCCTGCGCAGGGCCAGGGCGGAGCGTCCGGCACCGGCCCCCGCAGCAGTCCCGGCCGGGCCCGACCGCCAGGGAAGTCCCGGCCTCGCGCCCCCGCCGATCGCGGGCACGGCGCGGGCCCATCCGCTCGCCGCGGCCGGCCCGAGCGGGACCCTGTTCGCGGTCCCTGTCCCGGCTCCGGCGCCCCGGCCCGCTCCCGCGGCGCCGCAGACGCTGCCGACGGAGGAAGTGCCGCTCCCGGCCGGGCCCGAAGCGCCCGTCCGCACCCCCGCTCGCGCGCCCGCCCACATCCCGGCCCGGGTTCCGGCCCATGCCGCGCCGCGGCCCGGGCACGGGCGGCGGCTGCTCCACCTGCTGGGCCGCGGCCGCAGATCAGGCCGGGCGGCGCCGGCGGGGCGCGGTGGGCACGAGTCCGCCGGTCCCGGTCACAGCTCGCCGACGTCGGTGACGCGGACGACCGCCCGGCCCTCCTCGTCGGAGGCGGCCAGGTCCACTTCGGCGGAAATGCCCCAGCCATGATCGCCCTCGGGGTCGGCGAACGTCTGCCGCACCTGCCACAGGCCCTTCGCCGGCTGCTCCTCGATGAGCAGCAGCTTGGGACCGCGGGCGTCGGGCCCGGTGCCGAGGTCGTCGTACTCCTCCCAGTAGGCGTCCATGGCGTCGGCCCAGGCGTCGGCGTCCCACCCGGACTCCCCGTCCAGCTCGCCGAGTTGGTCGTACTTCTCCAGCGCGGCCAGCTCGACCCGCCGGAAGAGGGCGTTGCGCACCAGCACCCGGAAGGCCCGCGCGTTGGCCGTGACCGGCTTGACCTGGTCGGCGCGCTCGGCCGCCTCCTCGGCGGTCTCCTCCTCGGGGTTGGCCAGCTGCTCCCACTCGTCGAGCAGGCTGGAGTCCACCTGGCGTACGAGTTCGCCGAGCCAGGCGGTCAGGTCCTGGAAGTCCTCGGACTTCAGGTCGTCCGGCACGGTGTGGTCCAGCGCCTTGTACGCGCCCGCGAGGTAGCGCAGCACGATGCCCTCGGTCCTGGCCAGTTCGTAGAAGGAGACGAACTCCGAGAAGGTCATCGCCCGCTCGTACATGTCCCGCACCACGGACTTCGGCGAGACGGGGTGGTCGCCCACCCACGGGTGGCTCCTGCGGTAGACGCCGTAGGCGTGCACCAGCAGCTCCTCCAGCGGCTTGGGATAGGAGACCTCCTGGAGCCGCTCCATCCGCTCCTCGTACTCCAGCCCGTCGGCCTTCATGGCCGCCACCGCGTCGCCGCGCGCCTTGTTCTGTTGGGCGGCCAGGATCTGCCGCGGGTCGTCCAGCGTGGACTCCACCACCGAGACCATGTCCAGCGCGTAGGAGGGGGACTCGGGGTCGAGCAGGTCGAAGGAGGCCAGCGCGAAGGTGGACAGCGGCTGGTTGAGCGCGAAGTCCTGCTGCAGGTCCACGGTGAGGCGCACGATCCTGCCCTCGGCGTCCGGGGTCTCCAGCCGCTCCACCACGCCGCCGTCCAGCAGCGAGCGGTAGATGGCGATGGCCCGCCGGATGTGCCGCAGCTGGGAGCGTCGGTCCTCGTGGTTGTCCTCCAGCAGCCGCCGCATGGCCTCGAAGGCGTTGCCCGGCCGGGCGATCACCGACAGCAGCATCGCGTGGGTGACGCGGAAGCGCGACGTCAGCGGCTCGGGCTCGGAGGCGATCAGCTTCTCGAAGGTGTTCTGCCCCCAGCTGACGAAGCCCTCGGGTGCTTTCTTGCGTACCACCTTGCGGCGCTTCTTCGGGTCGTCACCGGCCTTCGCCAGCGCCTTCTCGTTCTCGATCACGTGCTCGGGCGCCTGGGCGACGACGAACCCGGCGGTGTCGAAGCCGGCCCGGCCCGCCCGGCCGGCGATCTGGTGGAATTCGCGGGCCCGCAGCACCCGCACCCGCTGCCCGTCGTACTTCGTCAGCGCGGTGAACAGCACCGTGCGGATCGGCACGTTGACGCCGACGCCGAGGGTGTCGGTGCCGCAGATCACCTTCAGCAGGCCGGCCTGCGCGAGCTTCTCCACCAGCCGCCGGTACTTCGGCAGCATGCCGGCGTGGTGGACGCCGATGCCGTGCCGCACGTAGCGCGAGAGGTTGCGGCCGAAGGCGGTGGTGAAGCGGAAGTTGCCGATGACGTCGGCGATGGCGTCCTTCTCGGCCCGCGAGCACATGTTGATGCTCATCAGCGCCTGCGCCCGCTCCACCGCCGCGGCCTGCGTGAAGTGCACGATGTAGACGGGGGACTGGCGGGTCTCCAGCAGTTCGGTGAGGGTCTCGGTGAGCGGCGTGCTGCGGTACTCGTAGCTCAGCGGGACCGGCCGGGTCGCCGAGCGCACCACCGCGGTGGGCCGCCCCGTGCGCCGGGTGAGGTCCTCCTCGAAGCGGGACACGTCGCCGAGCGTCGCCGACATCAGCAGGAACTGCGCCTGCGGCAGCTCCAGCAGCGGGATCTGCCAGGCCCAGCCGCGGTCCGGCTCGGCGTAGAAGTGGAACTCGTCCATGACGACCTGCCCCACGTCGGCGTCCTTGCCGTCACGCAGCGCGATGGAGGCGAGCACCTCGGCAGTGCAGCAGATCACGGGGGCGTCCGGGTTGACCGAGGCGTCGCCGGTGAGCATCCCGACGTTCTCGGTGCCGAAGAGCTTGCACAGGTCGAAGAACTTCTCCGAGACCAGTGCCTTGATGGGCGCGGTGTAGAAGGTCACCTCGTCGCGGGCGAGCGCGGCGAAGTGCGCGCCCGCGGCGACCAGGCTCTTGCCCGACCCGGTCGGGGTGGACAGGATCACGTTCGCTTCCGAGACCACCTCGATCAGCGCCTCCTCCTGGGCCGGGTAGAGGGTGATGCCCTGGCCCTCGGCCCACGTCGAAAAGGCTTCGAAGAGGGCGTCGGGATCGGCGTCGGACGGCAGCTGATCGATAAGGGTCACCCCTCCATCTTGCCCGTCCCCGCTCCCGCGGGTGGAACCGGAGGAGAAGCCGATGATCACCAGCGGTAGGGTGTGCGCTCGACACGGGGTCAACTCCGCCACCGGGCGGCCGAATCGGGGGGACTGCACCACCATGATGGGACCAGCGCACTCACTGTCGGGGGCGACTGCCTGGCTGGCCGTCGGCGCCGTCGCGTCGGGCCTGGGCGACCCGATGCCCTGGCCGACGCTCGTCGTCGGCGCGCTGATCTGCGCGGGTGCGGCGCTCGCCCCGGACCTGGACCACCAGGCGGCGACCATCTCCCGCGCCTTCGGCCCCCTGTCCCGGCTGGCCTGCAAGATCATCGACGGACTCGCCCACGCCACCTACCGCAGCACGCGCAAGACGGGCGACCCGCGGCGCTCCGGCGGCCACCGCACCCTGACCCACACCTGGCCCTGGGCCGTGCTGCTCGGCGCCGGCTGCTCGGCCGCCGCCGTCTACGGCGGCCGCTGGGCAGTGCTGGCGATCCTCTTCGTGCACATGGTGCTCGCGGTCGAGGGCCTGCTGTGGCGGCAGGCCCGCGTCTCCAGCGACGTGCTGGTCTGGCTGCTCGGCGCGACCAGCGCCTGGATGCTCGCCGATGTGCTGGACGACCCGGGCAACGGCAAGGCGTGGCTGTTCACCCAGCCCGGCCAGCACTACCTGTGGATCGGCATGCCGATCGTCCTGGGCGCGCTGGTGCACTGCGTCGGGGACGCCCTGACCGTGTCCGGCTGCCCGATCCTGTGGCCGATACCGATCGGCCGCAGGCGCTGGTACCCGGTGGGGCCGCCGAAGTTCATGCGGTTCCGGGCCGGCAGCTGGGTGGAGGTCAAGGTGCTCACGCCCGCGTTCTTCGTGATAGGCGGAGCGAGCGCCCTGGGCGCGCTGGGCGTCTTCAGCTAGCCCGCCCTCCACGCCGGTGCCGGGCGCGGCTCAGCCGTGCCAGGAGCGCCACAGGGCGGCATAGGCGCCGTCGGCGGCGACGAGCTCGTGGTGGCTGCCGAGTTCGCTGATCCGGCCCTCCTCGACCACGGCGATGACGTCGGCGTCGTGGGCGGTGTGCAGGCGGTGCGCGATGGCGACCACCGTGCGGCCGTCCAGGACCCGGGCGAGCGAGCGTTCCAGGTGCCGGGCCGCCCGCGGGTCGAGCAGCGAGGTCGCCTCGTCCAGCACCAGCGTGTGCGGGTCGGCGAGCACCAGGCGGGCCAGGGCCAGCTGCTGGGCCTGGGCCGGGGTGAGCGACACTCCGCCGGAGCCGACCTCGGTGTCCAGCCCCTGGCCGAGTGCCCGCGCCCACTCCTCGGCGTCGACCGCCCGCAGCGCCTGCCACAGCTCCTGCGGCCCGGCGTCGGCGCGGGCCAGCCGAAGGTTGTCGCGCAGGGTGCCGACGAAGACGTGGTGCTCCTGGTTGACCAGGGCGACGTGCTCGCGGACACGCTCGGCGGGCATGCGGGCCAGCGCGGCACCGCCCAGGGTGACCTCGCCGGTGCGCGGGGCGTAGATGCCGGCCAGCAGCCGCCCGAGGGTGGACTTGCCCGCGCCCGAGGGGCCCACCAGGGCGATCCGGGTGCCCGGCGGCACGCTGAGGGTGACCTCGTGCAGGACGTCCGTCCCGCTGCGGTAGCCGAAGCGCACCCGGTCGGCGGCGACATGGCGGCCGGCGGGGGAGAGCGAGGCGTCGCCGCCGTCCACGGCGATCTCGCGTACCCCCACCAGGCGGGCCAGCGACGCCTGGGCGGTCTGCAACTCGTCGTACCAGCGCAGCATCAGCCCGATGGGGTCCACCAGCATCTGGGCGAACAGCGCGCCGGTGGTGAGCCGGCCGGGCGTGATCCACCCGTGCAGGGCGAAGGCGCCGCCGATCATCAGGACCGAGGTGAGGATCACGACATGGGTCAGGTTGACCACCGGGAAGAGCACGCTGCGCAGCCACAGGGTGCGCCGCGACCAGCCGACCCAGCGGCTCAGGTGGCGCCGGGACAGCTCCTCGCGGCGAGCGCCCAGACCGTGCGCCTCAATGGTGCGGCTCGCGTCCACGGACTCGGCGAGCGCGGCGGACACCGCGGCGTAGGAGGCGACCTCCGAGCGGTAGGCGCTCGGAGCGCGCCTGAAGTACCAGCGGCAGCCGGCGATCAGCAGCGGGGCAGCGACGAGTACCGACAGCGCGAGCAGCGGTGAGGTCACGGCGAGGGCGCCGAGCAGCAGCAGCGCCCACAGCACCGCCACGGCCAGCTCCGGCACCGCCTCGCGCATTGCCTCCGACAGCCGGTCGACGTCCGTGGTGATCCGCGAGAGCAGATCACCGGTGCCGGCCCGCTCCAGGACGCCCGGCGGCAGGGCGACGGCGCGCACGAGGAAGTCCTCGCGCAGGTCGGCGAGCATCTGCTCGCCCAGGATCGCCCCGCGCAGCCGGACCAGACGCACGAAGTACGCCTGCACGACCAGCGCGGCCAGGAAGATGCCGACGGTGCGGGTGAGGTGGATGTCGCGGTGGCCCTCGGACAGGTTCTGCACGAGGGTGCCGAGCAGGTAGGGGCCGGCGGTCGAGGCGATCACGGCGCCGGCGTTGGCCGCGAGCAGCAGGGCGAAGGCGCCCCGGTGGCGGCGGGCGAGCTCGCGCACGTAGGACCGCACGGTGGCGGGGGAGCCCACGGGGAGGATCGGGGCCGGCTCCGGCAGCTCCGGGTCGGCCTCCGGCGGTGGTGCGCCGATCATGCGGTCTCCTCCGCGAGGTCTGTGTGCGCCGGGTCCGCCGTTTCGCCCGGCGCCGGCTCGTCGTCCGACGAACGGGTGACGACGGCCCGGTAGCCGGTATGGGTGGCGAGCAGGTCGTGGTGGCGGCCCGTCGCCGCGACCCGGCCGCCGTCGACGAAGACGACGAGGTCCGCCCGGTCGAGCACGAGCGGGCTGGAGGTGAACACCACCGTCGTACGGCCCGCACGCACCTGCTTCAGGCCGTGGGCGATCCGCGCCTCGGTGTGGGCGTCGACCGCGGACGTCGGCTCGTCGAGCACCAGGACCTGCGGATCGGCGACGAGCGAGCGGGCCAGCGCCAGTCGCTGCCGCTGGCCGCCCGAGAGGGATCTGCCGCGCTCCAGGATGTGCGCCCGCATCACATCGCCCGATGCCGCGTCACGACCCGTCAGCGTCCGGGAGAGCGCCTCCAGGACGTCGTCGCACTGCGCCGCCCGAAGGGCCTCGCCGGGGGTGACGCGGCCGGAGCGGGGCACGTCGAGCAGGTCGGCGAGGGTGCCGGACAGCAGCACCGGGTCCTTGTCGTGGACGAGGACGGCGCGCCGCGCCGATGCCAGGGGCAGGGCGTCGAGTTCGCGGCCGTCCAGCAGGACCGACGGCCGGCCGCCGGCGTCCGGGGCGTGCCCGCCCAGCCGGTCGGCCAAGCGCCCGGCGACGTCCGGATCGCCGCAGACCACGGCCGTCAGCAGCCCGGCCGGCGCGCGCAGCCCGGTCGAGGGGTCCGCCAACTCGCCCGAGGGCGCGGCAGGTTCGCCCGCCGCCGGGTCCACGTCGGCGGCCGAGCGCGAGGGCCCGTCACCTGGTGCACCCGGGCCCGGGCGGGCGGCCGGGCCCGGAACGAAGGGCGCCCCCGCCGCCGACTCCGCCGCTCCGGCCGTAGCCCGCTCCGGCTCACCGGCCTCCTCGAAGGCGCGCGCGTCCCCCTGCCCGGCCGGCCCGTCCGCCCGTCGCAGCGCCAGCAGCCGCGCCGCCCGCCTCGCCGAAGGGCGCGAGAAGGACCAGGCCATGGCGATCTCCTGGAACCGCTGCAGCGGGAAGAAGAGGAAGGACACCGCGCCGTACACCGTGACGAGCCCGCCCACGGGGATGTCGCCGCTGAGCGCGAGCCGCGCCCCGTACCAGGCGACGGCAACCAGCAGCAGCCCCGGAAGGGCCACTTGGACCATCGAGATCAGCGCCCACATCCGGGCGCTGTGCACCGCCGCCCGGCGCACCTCTTGCGACATCCGCCGGTAGCGTTCGAGGAACAGCTCCTCGCCGCCGATGCCGCGCAGCACCCGCAGGCCCGCCACCGTGTCCGAGGCCAGCTCCGTGGCCCGCCCCGACTTCTCCCGCTGGACGTCCGCCCGGCGGGTGGCCGCGGGGAGGAGCGGGAGCACCGACAAGGCGAGCAGCGGCACCGAGGCGGCGACGACGATGCCGAGCGCCGGCTCGTACACCAGCAGGGCGACCGCGACGCCGAGCGTGGCGAGCACCGCGGAGCCGAAGCGGGCCAGCGCCTCGACGAACCAGCTGATCTTCTCCACGTCACCGGTGCTGACCGCGACCACCTCGCCCGCCGCCACCTGCCGGCCGAGCACCGCGCCGAGCTCGACGGTCTTGCGGGCCAGGAGTTGCTGCATCCGGGTGGTGGCGCTGATCCAGTTGCCCACCGCGGTGCGGTGCAGCATGGTGTCGCCGAGCGCGGTGAGCAGGCCGAGCAGCAGCATCGCCGCGCCGCACAGCGCCAGCCGGGTCCCCGAGCGGTCGATCACCGCCTGCACCGCGACTCCCACGGCGGCCGGGAAGCAGGCCACCGCGGCCATGTGCAAGGTGCCCCAAGCGGTCGAGGCCAGCTGACCGCGCCACTGACGCAGCTCCAGCCACAGCAGCAGACGGAAGCCGGACCGCGCGTCGGGCTCACCCGGGTCGGCGTGGGGAAGGCTGCGGAGCGAGGGCATGGCGTCCTGGTTTCCGGTGGCGGCGGGATGCGGCAACGGGCAGCAGAAGGCAGGGCGATACCCGGATAAACCATGCCGGGACCGACCGCGAACCGTGCAAGGTTCCTAGGATTCCGCCCCGAGGGGCAAACGGTTTTCCGTAGCCGTAGCGGCTCCCCCCTGCGCTGCCGCCGAAGGCCCGGCCCCCCGGCGGCAGCCGCGCCTTCGGCGGCACGGCAACTCCTTGCGGTAACCCCCGGAAACTTCTTCCGGCGCCCGTATTGACGTGCCCACGTCGCCAGGGGCACGCTCCTGGGCGGAGCCCCGGGGGACCGCGGGGCTCCCCACTCCCCGTGGCGGCCCGGCGCGTGGCTGCCTTCGAGGGCATCTGTGCTGCCCGCCTCCCGAAGGAGCCGCCCATGAGATCCCGCGTCCTGAACGGCGCACTCGCCGTGCTCGTCGCCGCCACCGGTCTGGTCGCCGCCGGCCAGCAGCAGGCCCAGGCCACCCCACCCGGCACCAAGGACGTCACCGCCACCCTCTTCGAGTGGAACTACGCGTCGGTGGCCCACGCCTGCAGCACCCAACTCGGCCCCGAGGGCTACGGCTTCGTCGAGGTCTCCCCGGCCACCGAGCAGATCCAGGGCGGCCAGTGGTGGACCTCCTACCAGCCGGTGAGCTACAAGCTCAGCAACCGCCTGGGCGACGAGGCGGCGTTCTCCGCCATGGTCGCCGCCTGCCACAGCGCGGGCGTCAAGGTCGTCGCCGACGCCGTCATCAACCACATGTCGGCGGGCTCGGGCACCGGCACGGCCGGCACCGTCTACAGCAAGTACAACTACCCCGGATACTACGAGGACCAGGACTTCCACACCTGCCGCACCGACATCACCGACTACACCAACCGCGACAACGTCCAGAACTGCGAGCTGGTGGGCCTGGCGGACCTGAACACCGGCAGTGACTACGTGCGCGGCACCATAGCGGCCTATCTCGACCACCTGATCTCCCTCGGCGTCGACGGCTTCCGGATCGACGCGGCCAAGCACATCGCCGCGAGCGACCTCGCCGCCATCAAGTCCCGCCTGTCGAACCCGAACATCTACTGGGCGCAGGAGGTCATCTACGGCGCCGGCGAGGCCGTCCAGCCGACCGAGTACGAGGGGACCGGCGACGTGGACGCCTTCCAGGGCGCCTACGACCTCAAGCGGATCTTCACCAGCGAGAAGCTCGCGTACCTCAGCAACTGGGGCGAGGCGTGGGGCGCCGGCTACCTGCCCGGCAACAAGACGCGCACCTTCGTCAACAACTGGGACACCGAGCGCAACGGCTCGACGCTCAGCTACAAGGACAACGCCACCTACACCCTGGCCAATGTCTACATGCTCGCCTGGCCCTACGGCTCACCGGAGGTGACCTCCAGCTACGAGTTCTCCGACAACGACGCCGGCCCGCCGAACAACGGCCAGGTCAACGCCTGCTACACCGACGGCTGGAAGTGCGAGCACGCCTGGCCGCAGATCGCCGGCATGGTGGGCTTCCGCAACGCGGTCGCCGGCACCGGGGTGACGAACTGGTGGGACGACGGCAACAACGCCATCGCCTTCGGCCGCGGCAGCAAGGGCTATGTCGCGATCAACCACGAGGGCGGCGCGATCACCGAGACGTTCACCACCTCGCTGCCGGCCGGCAGCTACTGCGACGTCCAGCACACCGGCACCAGGTACACCGTTGGCTCCGACGGCCGCTTCACCGCGACCATTGGCGCCGGCGACGCGGTGGCGCTGTACGTGGGAGGGCCCTGCGGCTGACCCGGGAACGGGACGGGACACGTCCGGGATTGGCCCGCGCGCGGCCGGAAACGGCACACTGTGTGCCGCCAAGATCCCGGTCACAGAGGAGTACCCCCGCATGAAGGGCTTTCGCGCATTCCTGCTGCGCGGCAACGTCGTCGACCTCGCCGTCGGTATCGTCGTCGGCGCGGCCTTCACCACCCTGGTGAACGGCTTCGTCAAGGCGTTCCTGACGCCGATCGTCGGGCTGGTGAGCGGCGCGACGGGCGACTTCAGCAAGAAGTCGTTCCACGCCTCGGCGGTCACCTTCCCCTACGGGATATTCATCGACGCGCTGATCAGCTTCGTGATCGTCGCCGCGGTGATCTACTTCCTGGTGGTGCTGCCGATGAACCGCATGCAGGAGAAGTTCTTCCCCAAGGCCTCGGGAGCGCCGATGCGCGAGTGCCCCGAGTGCCTGACCGCCGTGCCGGCCGCCGCCAGGCGGTGCAGCGCCTGCACGGCGGTCATCGCCCCCTCTGTCGTCGCCCAGGGCGGCGAGGCGGGCCCGACCGGCGTCACGAAGTAGCCGGCGCGTCCGCCTCCAGGGCGTCGAGGAGGCCCGACAGGGCGGCGCGCTGCTCGGCGTCCAGGGGCGCGAGGAGTTCGGCGGCCGCCGCCCGCCGGGCGCCGCGCAGCGCCGCGAGGGCCTCCACGCCGCGCGGGCGCAGCTCGATCCTGATCGCACGGCGGTTGCCGGGGTCCGGCAGGCGCCGCACGAGCCCCAGCTCCTCCAAGGCGTCCACCAGGGTCGTCACGGCCCGCGGCACGACATCCAGGCGCTGGGCGAGGTCGGCCATCCGCGGCGGCTCCTCGCAGTGCGCCAGGGTGCGCAGCAGCCGGGCCTGGGCCGGGGTGATGCCGAGCGGGTCCATCAGCCGGCGCTGCGAGCGGTGCAGGCGGCGGCTGAGCTGCAGCAGCTGGTCGGCCAGGCGTCCGGTGACCTCGTCGGTGCCCGGGGCGGTACCGAGGGCCGGCGCGTGGCCGTGACCTGGGGCCGCGTCGGCCGGGGCGGTGCAGGAGTCCATGGCTCCAGGCTATCAGGAACACCGTTCATTGTGAGTATAGGTAACAATGACCTACACTCTCATTGTCCGCGTCCCCCTGCCTTCCCAAGGAGCCCTTTGCGCCCCGAGAACGATCTCGCCTCGCGCTGGACGCCGCCCAAGCGGCAGCCCGGCGGACGCAACGACGTCCGCCGCATCATGCGCCTGTTCCGCCCCTACCGCGGACGGCTCGCCTTCGTCGGATTCCTCGTCGGCCTGTCCTCCCTGGTGTCGGTCGCCTCGCCCTTCCTGCTGCGGGCGATCCTGGACACCGCCATCCCCCAGGGCCGCACCGGCCTGCTCGCCCTGCTCGCGCTGGGCATGATCGCCACCTCCGTCGCCAACGGCGTCTTCGGCGTCCTGCAGACCCTGATCTCCACCAGCGTCGGCCAGCGCGTCATGCACGACCTGCGCACGGCCGTCTACGAGCGCCTGCAGCGCATGTCGCTGGCCTTCTTCACCCGCACCCGCACCGGCGAGGTGCAGTCCCGCATCGCCAATGACATCGGCGGCATGCAGGCCACCGTCACCTCCACCGCCACCTCGCTGGTCTCCAACCTCACTGCCGTCATCGCCTCGGTGGTGGCCATGGTCGCCCTGGACTGGCGGCTGACCGTGGTCTCCCTGCTGCTCCTGCCCGTCTTCGTGTGGGTGGCCAGGAAGGTCGGCCGCGAACGCAAGAAGATCACCACCGAGCGGCAGAAGCAGATGGCCGCCATGTCGGCGATCGTCACCGAGTCGCTGTCGGTCAGCGGCATCCTGCTCGGCCGCACCATGGGCCGCGCCGACTCCCTCACCCGCGACTTCGCCGCGGAGTCGGAGAACCTGGTGGACCTGGAGGTGCGCTCCAACATGCAGGGGCGCTGGCGGATGGCGGTCATCGGCATCGTCATGTCCGCCATGCCCGCGCTGCTGTACTGGGCGGCCGGCCTGACCAGCAGCCATGGCGGCGGTATCACCATCGGCACCCTGGTCGCCTTCGTCTCCCTCCAGCAGGGCATGTTCCGCCCCACCGTGTCGCTGCTTGCCACCGGCGTGCAGGTGCAGACCTCCCTGGCGCTCTTCCAGCGCATCTTCGAATACCTCGACCTGCCGGTGGACATCACCGAACGCCCCGACGCGGTGACCATCGAGCACCCCCGCGGCGCCATCCGCTTCGAGGACGTCGACTTCGCCTACGACCCCGACGCCGAGCCGACCCTGCGCGGCATCGATCTCGACGTCCCCGCGGGCGGCAGCCTCGCGGTCGTGGGTGCCACCGGCTCCGGCAAGAGCACCCTGAGCTACCTTGTGCCGCGCCTGTACGACGTGACCGGCGGCCGCGTCACCATCGACGGCACCGACGTGCGCGACCTCAGCTTCGACACCCTGGCGGCGACCGTCGGCGTGGTCTCCCAGGAGACCTACCTCTTCCACGCCTCCGTCGCCGAGAACCTGCGCTTCGCCAAGCCCGAGGCGACCGACGAGGAGATCACCGCCGCCGCCCGGGCGGCCCAGATCCACGACCACATCGCCGCCCTGCCCGACGGCTACGACACGGTCGTCGGCGAGCGCGGCTACCGCTTCTCCGGCGGCGAGAAGCAGCGCCTCGCCATCGCCCGCACCATCCTGCGCGACCCGCCCGTACTCATCCTGGACGAGGCGACCAGCGCGCTCGACACCCGCACCGAGGCGGCCGTCCAGGACGCCATCGACGCCTTGTCGGCCGGCCGCACCACCATCACCATCGCGCACCGCCTGTCCACGATCCGCGACGCCGACCAGATCGTCGTCCTGGACGAAGGGCGCATCGTGGAGCGCGGTTCGCACGACGAACTCCTCGCCCAAGGCGGCCGCTACGCCGCCCTGATCCGCCGCGACACCGACCTGGCCACCGCGGCGGACAGCGCCGCAACGGCCGCCTGACACCCCGTCAGGCACCTGGGAGGGCACGGGACGGGTGCCGGGCCGGGCAGGTCGGCACAGTGGCTCAGACGGCCGCTGAGACCAGCACGACATCGAGGGTGCGCGGGCCGTGCACACCCTCGACCCGGTCCAGCTCGATGTCGCTGGTGGCCGAAGGCCCCGAGATCCAGGTGAGCGGCCGCGCCGGGTCCAGCCGCGGCAGCGCCTGGGGGACGGCGGCCACGACCTGCTCCGGCGCGCGCACCACGCAGACATGGTGGTCGGGCACCAGGGTGATTCGGCGCACCCCCTGGTCGGGCGAGCCGTCCAGGACGATGGTGCCGGTCTCGGCGATCGCCACGGCGCAGCCGGTCACCACCGAGTCGATCGCGTCCAGCTCCCGCGCGGTGATGTCCGCGCCCGCGGTCGTCACCTCCACCCCCGCGACCTGCGACAGCCACTCCTGCGGCAGCCCGGGCGGGACGACGGCGGTGCGGCTGCCGTGGTCGGCGAGCAGCCGCGCCACGGTGCCGGCGATGTCGGCCGGGGCGGCCCTGTGGACGTGGGCGCGGTAGTCGGCCAGGTGCTCGGCGAGCAGGTCGGCCGTCTCCTGGGGCGTGCGGTCGCCGTGCTCCTGCAGGTAGTCGCGGGGGACCGGGACGTCCTCGGGCCGGTCGCCCAGGGCGGCCCGGATGCGGCGGAGCACCTCCGTACGGCTGCTGCTGCCGGTCACTGCGCCCCGCCCTTCTCTCCGGTGTCCCGCGCGGGCGCTCCGGTCCGCCCGGCCCGCTCCTTCTCGTGCTCCCGCCACCAGTCCCGGAAGGAGCCCGCGGGCACCTGCGGCAGGTCCCGCCGGTCGGTCCACGCCCGGCCCGCGGGGGTGGGCAGCCTGCGGGGGTGCAGCCGGCGGGTCCGCGCGGCCAGGTACTGCGTGGCGCGCCAGGCCACCGGGTGGTCCAGCGTCACCAGGGCGGCCCGCATGGCGGCGCGTTCGGCGGCGTGGCCCTTGGCCGGCTTGATGGTGGTGCGCCGCCCCGCGGTGACCACCTCGCCGCCCTGGGCGACGCGCTCGCGCAGGTGCACCAGGATGCTGGGGATGTCGATGGCGACCGGGCACACGTCGTAGCAGGCGCCGCACAGGCTGGAGGCGTAGGGCAGCGAGGCGTCCAGGGCGTCGGCGGTGCCGCGCAGTTGGGGGGTGAGGATGGCGCCGATCGGGCCGGGGTAGGCCGAGCCGTAGGCGTGGCCGCCGGCGCGCTCGTAGACCGGGCAGACGTTCAGGCACGCCGAGCAGCGGATGCAGCGCAGCGCCGGGCGTCCTTCGGTGTCGGCGAGGGTGTCGGTGCGCCCGTTGTCCAGGAGCACCAGGTGGAAGGTTCTCGGGCCGTCGCCGTCCGTGGTGCCGGTCCACATCGAGGTGTAGGGGTTCATCCGCTCGGCGGTGGAGGAGCGCGGCAGGGTCTGCAGGAAGACCTCCAGGTCGCGGAAGGTCGGGACGACCTTCTCGATGCCGACCACCGAGATCAGCGTCTCGGGCAGGGTCAGGCACATCCGCCCGTTGCCCTCGGACTCCACGACCACCATGGTGCCGGTCTCGGCGACCATGAAGTTCGCCCCCGAGATGCCGACCTTGGCCCGCAGGAACTTCTCCCGCAGGTGCAGCCGGGCGGCCTCGGCGAGGTCCGCCGGGGTGTCGCTCAGCCCGTCGGGCGCCGGACGGCCCCACTCGCCCATCGCCGTGCGGAAGATGTCGCGGATCTGGCTGCGGTTCTTGTGGATCGCCGGCACCAGGATGTGCGAGGGGCGGTCGTCGCCGAGCTGGACGATCAGTTCGGCGAGGTCGGTCTCGTAGGCGCTGATGCCCTCCACGCGCAGGTGGTCGTTGAGGCCGATCTCCTGGGTGGCCATGGACTTGACCTTGACGACCTCGGTCTCCCCGGTGGCCCGCACGAGTTCGGTGACGATCCGGTTGGCGTCGGCGGCGTCGACCGCCCAGTGCACGGTCCCGCCGGCCGCGGTGACCGCGGCCTCCAACTGCTCCAGATAGGTGTCCAGGTGCCGCAGGGTGTGGTCCTTGATGGCGGCGCCGGCCGCCCGCAGGCCCTGCCAGTCCGCCAACTCGCCGACCGCGCCCGCCCGCTTGGCCCGGATGGTGTGCGTGGCGTGCGTGAGGTTGGCGCGCAGTTGCGCGTCCTTGGTGGAGGTACGGGCAGCCTCGGGGAAGGCCGGCAGGCCGAGGTAGGTGCCGCTCACCGGACCGCCCCGCTCACTGCGGGGGTGAAGGGCTGCTCCTGGGTGGAGGCCAGGATCTCCGCCAGGTGCACGGCCCGCATCGGCGCGTCGTCACGGCGCAGGATGCCGCCCAGGTGCATCAGGCAGGAGTTGTCCGCCCCACAGAGCACCGAGGCGCCGCTGTCCAGCGCGTGGCGCACCTTGTCCTCGCCCATCGCCACCGACACGTCCGGGTTCTTCACCGCGAAGGTGCCGCCGAAACCGCAGCACTCCTCCGCGCCCTCCAACTCGCGCAGTTCCAGGCCCCGCACGGCCTCCAGCAGCCGCCGCGGCCGGTCCCCGAGCCCGAGCATGCGCAGCCCGTGGCAGGAGGGGTGGTATGTGACGGTGTGCGGGAAGTAGGCGCCCACGTCGGTCACCTTGAGCACGTCCACCAGGAACTCGGTGAGTTCGTAGGTCTTCGGCGCCGCCGCGGCCGCGGCCTGCGACAGGCCGTCGTCGCGCCCCTCGGCGGCCGCCTTGCGGGCGATCTTCGGGTAGTTGTCGCGCACCATGGCCGCGCAGGAGCCGGAGGGCGTCACCACGTAGTCGTAGGGCGCGAAGGCGTCGGCGTAGCGACGCACCAGGGGCTCCGTCTGGTGCCGGTACCCGGTGTTGAACTGCGGCTGCCCGCAGCACGACTGCGCCGAGGGGAAGTCCACCTCGACACCCAGGCGCTCGAGCAGGGTGACCACCGCGCGGCCGGTGTCGGGGTAGAGCAGGTCGTTCACACAGGTCACAAAGAGGGCTACCCGCATGGTTCCTCCGCGCCTGCGGCCGCCGCGCCGCTCGCTTTTCGATCACACATGCCGCACATACTGCCGCAAGAAGCCCTGACATGGGAAGAAGACATCCGATGTTTGTTGCGGGGATGGCGGCAGAGGAGCCGGATCTCGATCCGCGTCCATGGGCGCGGGTACCCGTTCGCCTCCATGGACGCGAGCGGGCCCGCCTCAATGGGCGAGCGCCGCCCTTAAAAGGCGGATGTCCACGGTGTCCCACGATGCCGGTGCGCGAGCTCAGTTGGCAGCCATCGCCGCCAACTGGCCCGCGTCGCCGGTGGCCAGGGCTCCAGAGCCGCGGCCGTCGAGCAGCGCGCGGATCTCGCGTACGGCGGTGCGCCCGGCCCGGTTGGCGCCGATCGTGCTGGCCGACGGGCCGTACCCCACGAGGTGGATGCGCGGGTCCTTCACCACCCGGGTGCCCTCGATCCGCACGCCCCCGCCCGGCTCGCGCAGCCGCAAGGGTGCCAGGTGGTCCAGCGCGGCACGGAACCCGGTCGCCCACAGGATGACGTCCACCTCCAGGGTGCGCCCGTCGGCCCAGGCGACGCCGTGCGGTGTGACGCGGGCGAACATCGGCTCCCGGTGCAGGATGCCGCGCGCCTGCGCGTCCAGCACCGCCTCGGTCGCCGCCAGCCCGGTCACGCTGACCACGCTCTGCGGCGGCAGCCCCTGGCGCACCCGGTCCTCGACCAGGGCGACCACCGAGCGGCCCCAGTCCTCGGTGAAGGACATGTCACGGAAGACCGGCGGGCGCCGCGTCACCCAGGTGGTGCGGGCCGCGCCGCCGGGCGCGCCTAGTTCCATCAGCAGTTGCACCGCCGAGGTGCCGCCGCCCACGACGAGCACGTGCCGGCCGGCGAACTCGGCCGCGCCCCGGTAGCCCGCGGTGTGCAACTGGCGCCCCTGGAAGGTCTCCTGACCCGGGTAGTACGGCACGAAGGGCCGATCCCAGGTGCCGGTGGCGTTCAGCAGCGCGCGGGCCGACCAGGCGCCCTGGCCGCTCTCGATCCGCAGCCGTCCGCCTCCGTCCTCGCGTACGGCGGTGACGTCCACGGGGCGGCGCACCCACAGGTCGAAGGTCTCCTCGTAGCGGCGGAAGTAGTCGGCGACCACCTGGGCGGAGGGCAGGTCGGGGTCGGCGCCTTCCAGCGGCATGCCGGGCAGCGCGTGCACGCCGTGCGCCTTGGCGTAGGTGAGGCTCGGCCAGCGGTACTGCCAGGCGCCGCCGGGGCCGGGGGAGTGGTCCAGCACGACGAAGCCGGAGCCGGCCCGCAGCCCGGCCCGCCGCAGGAAGTACGCGGCCGACAGCCCCGCCTGGCCCGCGCCGATGACCGCAACCTCCACGGGCGTGGCGGGACCCGGCTCACCGCCCGCGGCGCCGGGCGCCCGCACCGCCGTCGTACCGAAGCCGTTCATGCTTCGTCCAACCCGGTGCCGGGCTGAAAGCTTCCCGCGGGTCAGCCCCTGGCCGCGGGCATCCGCGGGTCGGAGGCCCAGCGGCGCAGTCGGGCCACGCGGTCGGCGGCCTCCTCCAGCCGGTCGACCGGCAGGTCGCCGTCCGCCACCGCGCGGGCGGCCGCCGCCTGAATGGCGTCCCGGACGCCCGCGCCGCTGGCGGGGCCCAGCCGGATGAGGTCCACCCCGGCGATCCAGGCCAGCACGGCGGCGCCCGGAACGCCCCAGCCGTCGACGACCGAGGGCGCGTCGAGGATGTCGCTCACCACCACACCGCCGTAGCCCAGCTCGCCGCGCAGGACCCCGGCGATGGCCGGACCGCTGAGCGTCGCGGGCACGTCCGCGGTGATCGCCCGCACCCCGGCCGCCGCGCCCTCGGCGAAGGGCCGCAGGTTTCCCGTGCCGGTGAACGGGCCCAGGGCGGCGGCCACTCCGTGGACCTGCAGGTCGGTCACGAAGACGCGGGTGGCGTCCGCACGCGGGTAGGGCCGTACGCCAAGGTGCAGGTTCGCACCGGTCTCCATGAGCGCGGCCGCCGCCTCGACGCCGTCCGTCCCGGCCCCGTGCGGCCCCGAGTGGCCGGTCAGGGCGTCCGGCAGCACCGTGCGCACGGCGTCGGAGGCCGCCTTCGCTTCGGCGCCGAAAGCGTGTACGGCGGCGCCCGGCGTGCCGCGCTCCAGGCCGCGCAGGATCCACTCGGGCAGCCCCCGCCCGGTACCGCGCACGGAGGGCAGCAGGCACGAGTCGACCAGGACGGCGAGCCTGTGCAGCGTTTTCACGAAGTCCCCTTTCGCACGCGGCCGGCGGCGCCCCCGAATGGTACAGACCAATCTGCCGTGCGGGCAACGGAACCTCCGCGCGGCTTTCGCCCCCGCAGCCGCCCGGCCGCCAAGGCGCCTCTGGCAGGCTGGCGTTCGTGGACACCTGGACCTACGCGCCGGGCGGCGGGCCGTTCGCGACTCTTGACGAGCTGTGCGACCGGATCGACACCCTGGATGCGGACCTGCACGCCTTTGTCGCGGACTGCGAGACGTCCGAGGAGCGGCGCGTGCGGCTCGCCGCCGAACTGCGGGCGGTCCACGAGCGCTGGCCCGACCCGCGGGCCCGGCCCGCCCTGTTCGGCGTGGCCGTCGGCGTCAAGGACATCGTCAGGGTCGACGGGCTGCCCACGCGCGCGGGTTCGCACCTGCCCGCTGCCGCCCTGGCCGGCGCCCAGGCGGCGGTGGTCGACCGACTGCGTGCCGCCGGGGCGCTCGTGGCCGGCAAGACGGTCACCGCGGAGTTCGCCATTCTCGCGCCCGGCCCCACCCGGAATCCGCACCACCCCGCGCACACCCCCGGAGGTTCGAGCAGCGGCTCGGCGGCCGCCGTCGCCGCGGGGATGGTGCCGCTGGCGATCGGCACCCAGACGGTCGGCTCGGTGATCCGTCCCGCCGCCTACTGCGGTGTGGTCGGCTTCAAACCCACCGCGGCCCGCATCCCCGTCGACGGCGTCGTGCCCAACGCCCCGACCTACGACACGCTCGGACTGCACGGCCCGACGCCGGAGGCCGTCGAGACGGCCGCGAGCGTGCTCTGCGACGGCTGGCGGCCGGCCGAGGACACCGGCCGCAGGCCCGTGCTCGCCGTGCCCGAGGGCCCCTACCTGGAGCGCGCCGGCACCGAGGCCCGCGACGCCTTCGAACGCCATGTCGCCGCCCTGCGCGAGGGCGGCTTCACCGTCCGCCGCGCGCCCGCCTTCGCGGACTTCGAGCAGGACGTCGCCGACCTGTTCACCGTCAACCGGTACGAGGCCGCACGCAGCCACGCCGAGTGGTTCGAGGAGTACGGGCCGCTGTACCGCGAGGAGACCGCGGCCGTCGTCCGCCAGGGGCGGGCCATCACCCGGACGGAGTACGAAGAGGGTCTGCGCCGCCGGGACGCCTTCCGAGCCCGGCTGGCCGCGGCCACCGACGCCGCGGGGGCCGACCTGTGGATCTCCCCCGCCGCGACGGGGCCGGCACCGCGCGGCCTGGCCACCACGGGCAGTTCCATCATGTGCCTGCCCTGGAGCAGCGCCGGCTGGCCGTCGGTCAGCGTGCCCGCCGGGCGCGCCGCGAACGGACTGCCGCTCGGCCTGCAGCTCGCCGCCCGTCCCGGGAGCGACGAACTGCTGCTCCGCCGGGCCCGGCCGATCGCCGCGCTGATGCCGCCCACCGGCCCGCCCCCGGCACGCTGACGGCCCGCCGGGCCATCATGGGGGGCATGAGCGATCAGTTCCGTACACGGGTGGTCCAGGTGCACACCGGCGGCCAGGAGGTGGTCACCGACCTCACGGGGGAGTGCGAGGCGTTCCTCGGCGAGGTCGCCCGCGGCTCCGACGGGCTCCTGAACGTCTTTGTGCCGCACGCCACTGCGGGCATCGCCGTGATCGAGACGGGCGCCGGCAGTGACGACGACCTGCTCGCCGCTCTCGGCGACCTGCTCCCGGCGGACGACAGGTGGCGCCACCGGCACGGCCCCCGCGGCCATGGCCGCGACCACGTCCTGCCCGCACTCGTGCCGCCGCACGCCACCCTCCCTGTGATCGGCGGCCGCCTGGAGCTGGGCACTTGGCAGTCGGTCGTGCTGGTCGACACCAATGTGGCCAACCCCGACCGCAAGGTGCGCCTCAGCTTCCTGGGCTGAGTGGGCTGAACGCCATGGATGCGGGGGCAGGGCCGCACCCATGGCGTCGGATCATGCGAGCGGCCCGCGATCGCCGCCCCTGCGGCCCGAGGGCACCGGGCACCGCCGGACGAGACACCTCGCACACCGGGCGGCAGCGGTCGAGCAGCCCGGGCCCGGGCTCAGCCGCCGCTCAGGACACGGGCCAGGTCGTAGCGGACCGGCTCCTCCAACTGCGCGTAGGTGCAGCTCGAAGGGTCGCGGTCGGGCCGCCAGCGGCGGAACTGGGCGGTGTGCCGGAACCGGTCGCCCTGCATGTGGTCGTAGGCGACCTCCACGACACGTTCCGGGCGCAGCGGCACCCACGACAGGTCCTTCTTGCCGGTCCAGCGGCTGGGCCCGCCGGGCAGGCGGCCGGCCGCCTGCGCCTCCTCGCTGGCCCAGTCCTGCCAGGGGTGGCCTGCCACCGACTCCATCCGCAGGGGCGCCAGCTCCTCCATGAGCGCCTTGCGCCGCGCCATCGGGAAGGACGCGCACACCCCCACGTGCTGCAGCCGCCCGTTCGCGTCGTGCAGCCCCAGCAGCAGCGAGCCCAGCACCGGGCCGCTCTTGTGCGGCCGCAGCCCCGCCACCACGCAGTCCGCGGTCCGCTCGTGCTTGACCTTCACCATCACCCGCGCGCCCGGCTGGTACGGCAGGTCCGGCGGCTTGGCGACCACGCCGTCCAGACCCGCGCCCTCGAACTGCTCGAACCACTCTTGGGCCAGCTCCAGGTCCTCCGAGGCCGAGGTGACGTGCACAGGTGCGGCCGCGTCGTGCAGCGCGCGCTCCAGTGCCCGCCTGCGCTCCAGTTGCGGGGTGTCCATCAGAGAGCTGCCGCCCAGGGCGAGCAGGTCGAAGGCGACCAGGCTCGCGGGAGTCACCTCCGCCAGGTGGCGGACCCGGGAGTCCGCGGGGTGGATGCGCTCCAGCAGCGCGTCGAAGTCCAGCCGGCCGCCGCGGGCGATCACGATCTCGCCGTCCAGCACGCACCGCGGCGGCAGGTGCTCCCGCACGGCGGCCACCACTTCGGGGAAGTAGCGCGTCAGCGGCTTGCCCGAGCGGCTGCCGAGCTCCACCTCGTCGCCGTCGCGGAAGACGATCGCCCGGAAGCCGTCCCACTTCGGCTCGTAGAGCATGCCCGGCGGCACGCGGGCGGCGGACTTCGCGAGCATCGGCGCCACCGGCGGCATCACGGGAAGGTCCATGAGCGGATTGTCCGCCGGTGAGCGCTCCCGCGCCCGCCGGCCGACGCGCGCGCCCCGCGGATGCGGCCTAGCGTGAGGGCATGGCAGAGGCGCTGGAGCTCACCGTCGGTCGGCGCACCGTGCGCGTCACCCACCCGGAGAAGGTGTACTTCCCCGAGCGCGGCTTCACCAAGGGCGACGTCGCCCGCTACTACGCCGCCGTGGGCGACGGCGTGCTGCGGGTGCTGCGCGACCGCCCCACCACCATGGAGCGCTACCCCGAGGGCGTCACCGGTGAGTCCTTCTTCCAGAAGCGCGCCCCCAAGAACCTGCCCGACTGGATCCCGACCGGGCGCATCTCCTTCCCCAGCGGCCGCCACGCGGACGAGATCTGCCCCACCGAGGCCGCGGCCGTGGTGTGGGCGGCGAACCTCGGCTGCCTGACCTTCCACCCCTGGCCGGTGCGCAGGGCCGACACCGACCACCCCGACGAGCTGCGCATCGACCTCGACCCGCAGCCCGGCACCGGCTACGCGGACGCCGTACGCGCCGCCCTGGAGCTGCGCGACGTCCTCGACGGGCTCGGGCTGGCCGGCTGGCCCAAGACCTCCGGAGGGCGCGGCCTGCACGTCTTCGTGCCCATCGCCCCCGAGTGGACCTTCGTGCAGGTCCGCCGCTCCGCCATCGCCGTCGCCCGCGAGCTGGAGCGACGCGCGCCCGAGCGCGTCACCACCGCCTGGTGGAAGGAGGAGCGCGGCGCGAAGATCTTCGTGGACTACAACCAGACCGCGCGCGACCGCACCATCGCCAGCGCCTATTCCGTGCGGCCCCGCCCGCACGCCCCCGTCTCGGCGCCGCTGCGCTGGGACGAGGTGGAGAGCGCCGTCCCCGAGGACTTCGACATCGCCACGATGCCCGGCCGCTTCGCCGAGGTCGGGGACGTGCACGCCGACATGGACGAGCACGCCTACCGCCTGGACGCCGCCCTTGAGTTGGCCGCGCGCGACGAGGCGGAACACGGCCTCGGCGACCTCCCCTACCCGCCGGACCACCCCAAGATGGACGGCGAGCCCACGCGGGTGCAGCCGAGCCGGGCGAAGAAGCGGCCCTGACCAGTCGGCGGGCCTGACCACACGGTCTGCCTGACCCAACGGCGGCCCTGACCACGTGACCGGCCTGAGCACAAGGGCGTCGCGACCTGACCACATGGGCGTCGACTTCCGCGCAGCGACCCATGGTGCCCCGCGTGCCCCTTGGTGCGGCCCCGCCCGCCCTGTCCGCCGTAGCACGTTCCCGTTCCCGATCATGGCCGATACCGCGCGGTCGCACCTGCCCGAACCGTCCCCAGCGGTCCCCATCGCACCGAAAGGCGCCGCCACCCGCCCCGGAAGGGCGGCGGCGACGCCCGTCGGCGTCCTCCGGCCGGGAGCCGGACACTACTCAGACCAGTGGCAGCGGTGTCCTGAGCCCGGAGAGCGCCAGCAGGTCCAGCAAAATGGCCTCCTGGGTATCGTCGTCGATCACCGAGACCCGCACCGCCGGGCTCGGCGAACTGTCGATCGTCGCCTCCTCGTCGAGCGCGAACAGGACGCTGACCGGCCGCGCGCCGCGCTCGTCCTGATGGACGCCCGCGAAGCGCAGCACCCGCCAGCCCTCGTCGTCCCAGTGGTCCAGCAGCGCCGAGCGGACGATCGGCGCCGACGCCTGCCAGGCGAGCGAGCTCTCCAGCAGCTCCACGCTCGCCTCCACCGGGACCCGGCGCCCCGAACCCGTGGGCAGCGGGGTGCCGAAGAGCCGCAGCCGCAGGCGCCGCACAGGCAGCCAGACCCGGTCGACGTCCCTGGAGACGGCCGCCACCAGGGCGGCCGCCGCGGCCAGCACCAGCAGCGACCAGCCGGGCCGGCCGGCGATCTCGTGCCACCAGGTGCCGCCGGCGAAGGCGGCGGCGACACCCCCGGCCAGCACCAGGACCGCCCGCACGAAGGAGCGCGTGCCGATCGGGCCCTCGTCGCGGGCGCTGCACCCGCACGAGGTCTCCGGCGCGGTCGCCCTGGCGTAGCCGAGGTAACCGGTGAAGCCGGCGCCCAGCACGGCCGTGGCGACGCCGGGCACCACCGCCGAGGGTGCGGCGAGCAGGCCCGCCGCGACGGCGGCCTCCAGGGCGCCCACCGCCCGCAGGGCGAAGGCGGCGCGGTGCCTGTTGCCGAGCACCCGCACCAGGACGGTGTTGGCGGCGATCTGGGCGGTGCGGCGGCCGAACAGCTTGGCCGCGCCCGTGGCGGCGAGCAGCAGCCCGCACACCAGGGGAGCCAGGTCCTGGATCATTCCCGCGCCTCCTCAGTGGCCGACCGTGACGCGGGCGATGTCCACGGTGTCGTCCTCCGGCCGCCAGGCGCCCAGCACCTGGGCCGACTGCCCGATCCTCACCCGGGACAGGTCGGGCGTCAGGGCGCCGCCCAGGTAGGAGGCGGTGGTGGTCTCCGGCACGATCCGCCCGACCACCTCGTGGTCTGCGCTGCCGTGCGTCAGGTGCAGCCGGTCCTTGGCGATGCCGCGGACCGTGCAGAACAGGTTGACGATGTTGACCCACACCGCGTCGGCCGCGATGGTCCCGTCGGGCATGTCGACGCCCCTGGCGTACAGGCCGTCGCCGGTCCTGATCGCGTCCGCCGTGGTGGTGCGCAGCTTCCAGATGCTGGTGGCGTTGGTCAGCTGGATCAGGTGCCGGTCGCCGTAGGAGCCGGCGACCTCCAGCACGCTGCCCTTGATCGCGGTGATCCTGCCCTCCGCGAAGGCGGACTTGGCGATCGCCGGGTCGAGGGAGGGTATGGGCGCGGCGAATGCGGCGTCGGCGTCCAGGCCGCCGAGGGCCGAGGCGCCCACGATGGTGGCGCCGCCGAGGGCGGCGGTGGTCAGGAAGCGCCGGCGGTCGAAGCCGCGGCGGGCGGGGTCGTGACGGTCGGTCATGTCGGTGCTCCTCCTGCCGGTCGGTTCACTCGTAGATGTAGACCGGCAGCTTGCCGGAGCTGAGGTTCCCGATGGCCGAGAAGGCCGCGGGGGTCAGGTCGATCACGCGGTTGGTGCGGCAGGCGCCGTTGCAGCAGGTGGCCTCGCCGCAGAAGCTCTGAGTGCGGGGCCCGCAGTCGGAGACGGTGACGCACACCGTGGCCCCCGAGCACTGGTGCTTGACGTTCATCACCGAGCCGCATGCGCGCCGCGCGATGCTCTCCCCGCACAGGTCGGGCCGGGTGATGTCGAAGCACGCCTGCGAGGTGTTGGGCCAGGCGGCCTGGTGGGCGCTGGACTGGCAGGTGCCGCAGGCGCCGGTGCCGGCGCTCCCGCACGGGCCCCAGGAGCTGCCGCAGCAGAACCAGGTGGTCTCTCCTGCCCAGAGGCTGGTCGATCCGCAAGCCATGTCGAATCCCTTCACTGGCACAGGCTGGTGACCTGTGCATGACAAATCGATCGGCACGGGCGCGCCGCAGTATGGGGGTCTGCGGCGAGCCGTGAGGGAGGCGCCGGGGTCGGCGGGAGTCCTGGTGTCACACGGGAATTACATGAGCATGACAATCTGACTCGCCGTACCTGAGGAGCCCCAGCTGTGCCGGGTGCGACGAATGGGTCGGCAGTGCAGGTGGAACACCGCCATGATGCGCGCTTCTACGCGCGTCCGCCAGAGGACCGGCACCCCCGGATGGGGCGCCCGGGCGGCGCCCCATCACGTCGCGGACCTAGCGAACCACGGGCTGGTCGGTGGGGCCGCGCTGGCCGGGCACCTCTGCGGCCAGGGATTTCACCAGCGGCAGCATCCGCTCCGGCACCCGCTCGCGCAGGGCGATCTCGGACCGCGTCCGCAGCACTCCGGGAACACCGATCAGCCGCTGGATCACGTCCTCCAGGTGCGCGTTGTCGCGGGCCACCACCCGGGCGAGCAGGTCGCCGCCGCCGGTGATGGAGAACGCCTCCACCACCTCGGGCACCTCGGCCAGCGCCTCGCCGACGTGGTCGAGCCGGCCCTGCGTCACCTCGATGCGCACGAAGGCGAGTACGGGGTGCCCGAGCGCCGCAGGGAACACACGCGGGCCGGCCGCGGCGATCACGCCCTCGCGTTCGAGCCGGTCCAGCCGCGCCTGGAGGGTGCCGCGGGCGACACCCAGGATGCGGGCGTACTCCCGTACGCTGGTGCGCGGCTGCTCCAGGAGCAGCCGCAGGATACGCGCGTCCAGCGCGTCGACGGGCATGGGGCGGTGCTCCCTTTCGCGGCAGTGTAGTTGGCATATTCACCGTACCGACGGCCCGCGCTCCCGACGATCATTTCGAGCCACCGCGCGGCGGCCGCCACCAGGACCCCGCCCGGCCGCGCCGTGAAATAGTTCACCCCGACGGGAACCGGGCGGGCGCGGGCGCAATCTTCCCCTTTACGGGCACGTTGCGGCGGGGCGGCACCAAGCTCCGCCCGCCGCGCGCGGCCCGCGTGCGCCAGGGGGCGGTCGGGCTGCCCGACGACCCGTCATCCACCGATCGTTTGGTCTACGCACGGAAAGAGGGGGGCTTCGCGGTGTCTTGGGATGCGCAGGGCGCGGCCGGGAGTTCGGGAGGGTACGGCGGGGGCTCCGGGGGACCAGGGGGATACGGCGCGCCCGGTGGCCATGGAGGCGGGGCGGGGGCCTACGGGCCACCCGGCAGCCAGGGCGGCTACGGCAACTACGGCGGTTACGGCGGCGGGGGTTACGGCGGACCCGTACCGCCGCCGCCCTCGGTACCGCCCAAGCTGCCCGCCGACCCGCTGCGCGCGGTCGCCGTCGGCCTGCTCAACCTCAGCGGCCTCGGCATCGGCTACGCCCTCGTGCGGCGCTGGTTCGCGATGGGGGTGTGCTGGGTGGCCACCGCCGTCCTGCTCGTCGTCGCCCTGCCCGCGGACCCTGACGGCGTGTCCACCGGGGTCGTCGTCGCCTACCTCGTCTTCCTGGTGCTCGCCGCCCTCCACGGTGCCTTCCGCGGCCTGCGCACGCGCCTGTCGCTGCTCCCGCTCGCGCCCGTGGCCGCCGTGCTCGGCCTGGTGCTGCTCGCGGTGCCGGCCGGCGGTGTCGCCCTCTACGACGGGGCCCGCGACGACGCCACGCAGAAGATGCTCCTGGACCGCCTCGCCAAGGCCGACACCCTGGTGGCGACCGCCAAGGCCAAGTCCTTCGCCGGCGGCGAGCCGGAGTACAAGGAGGCGCTGTCGGCCTACCGGGACCTCAAGGACCACCACCCGGGCTCCAAGGCGGCCAAGCTCGTACCCGACCGCATGAAGGCGTACTACGAGGCGATCGCCACCCCCTACGACCAGCGGCAGTACTGCGACGCGGTCACACCGCTGACGTACCTGCGCAACGTACCCGCGCGCTTCGGCAAGGGCCTGGACACCCGACTGGCCGCCTCGCCCGACGACAAGCTCGCCACCTCCCTGTACGAGTGCGGCGTGAAGGACCTGGACGGCAACGGGGCCACCGCCACCGGCGGGGACGAGAGCGACCTCGGCGAACTGCTCACCACGTTCCCGAACTCCCCGCAGGCCGCCAAGGTCGAACCGGCCGTCAGCTCCTCGATCACCAAGGCGGCCAAGGGCATCAAGGGCAGCGACCCCTGCGCGGCGAACGACTCGGTGCGGGGCCTGGGCTCCTACGCCGACCGCCTCGCCGGCAAGGCGGACGGCGACACGGCCACCGCTCTCGGCAAGGACGGCGACCGGGCCGACGGCTACCTGGAGTCGGGCACCTACGCCTGCGGCGTCCACCAGTACAAGGCCGGCGACTTCGGCACCGCCGTCGACACGATGAACGGCTTCGTCGGCACGTACCCGCACGCCAAGAACCGCGCGCTCGCCAAGAAGATCGTCATCGCGGCCGAGGTCGCCCAGTCCGACGCGGCCGCCGGCAAGCACCTGCCCACCCTGGCCTCCGGCGGCAGCCTGTCGCTGACGGTGAGCAACGACAGCCCCGACTCGGTGGAGATCCTCTACACCGGCACGGTCACCGGCAGCTTCACCCTTCCGGCGTGCGGGAAGTGCTCGGAGTACAGCAGCGAGTCGCTGGCCACGGCGAGCGCCTGCAAGGACAGCGGCAAGCACTACCCGAAGAAGACGGTCCACCTGCCACCGGGGACCATCTACCTGCTGCACAAGCCCACCGGCGGCTCCACGGCGACCTCCAGCGCCGACTCCGAGAAGCTCCGGTCGGGCAACTACTACACCGACTGCGCCTACACGGTGCAGACACTCGCGGGCTTCTGACGGCTGTCCGCCCGGCGGCGGCATCGCCACGACGCGCCGTCCCCAGGGTGACCCGGGGGCGACGCGCGCGCCCCGCAGGTACTACTCTCAGCCGCCGTACAGACGTCAGGCGGAAGAGGTACGGCAAGTGGCCGGACACGCATACATCGGGTCGTTCACGTCGGCGGGTGGGCGCGGGCTCACCGCGGCCGGCGTCGACCCTGACACGGGGGCGCTGAGCGCGCTCGGGCACATCGCCGACGTGCCGAACCCCTCCTTCCTCACCGCGTCGGCGGACGGGCGCACCCTCTACACGGTCAGTGAGACCGCGCCCCAGGGAGCGGCCGCCGCCTTCTCCCTCGCCGACCCGGCGGCCCCCCGCCTCCTGGGCGCGCCCGTGCCCGTCCACGGCGGCGAGCCCACCCACCTGGCGCTCCACCAGGGCCACCTGGTGACCGCCAACTACTCCGCGCCCGGCAGCGTCAGCGTCCTGGCCGTCAACGCCGACGGCTCGCTCGGCGACCTGCGCTCCGTCCTGGAGCACGAGGGCGACGGCCCCAACCGTGACCGCCAGGAGGGCCCGCACGCGCACGCCGTGCTGCCCGACCCGACCGGGCGGTGGCTGCTCAGCGCCGACCTCGGCACCGACTCCGTGCGGGTCTGCGAACTCGACCCGGCCGGCGGCGAACTGGAGATCGAGCGCGAGCTGGGCCTGCGCTCGGGCATCGGCCCGCGCCATCTCACCTTCCACCCCGGCGGCGCCCACTGCTACGTGATGAACGAGCTGGACTCCGTCGTCACCGTCTGCAGCTTCGACGCCGACAAGGGCAGCCTGCGCCCGCTGGACGAGGTGCGGGTGCTGCCCGAGGGGTTCACCGGCGAGAACTACCCGTCGGAACTGGTCGTCTCGCGCGACGGCCGCTACGCCTGGGCCGCCAACCGCGGCCACGACAGCATCGCCGTGCTGCGCGTCGACGAGACCGGCGAGCGGCTCGAACTGATCGAGACCGTCGGCTGCGGCGGCAGGTGGCCGCGCCACCTGACCCTCGACCCCTCGGGGACCCGCCTCTACGCCGCCAACCAGAACTCCGGCGACGTCACCTGGTTCCAGGTCGACCCGGCCACCGGCATCCCGAGTCAGGCCGGCTCGATCGTCGCCCCGGCGGCCTCCTGCGTCCTGTTCGTCTGAGGCCCCCCGCCCGAGGCCGTGTCGTCGAGAGCTGTGGCACGAGGCCGGCTCGGGCCGACGCAACCCCCGACACCATTGCGGCGGGCGGCCCCGTCAAGGGCCGCCCGCCGCAATGGTGTTCTCCGCGCCGCTCCCCAGGACCCCGCCTCAGAGGAGCCCTACTGGGGCTGCGCGCTCTGCTGCGGGACCGCCAGGCCCACAGCGGACGCGTACCGGGTGACCACGAGCTTGCCGACCGCGGGGTAGGGGCCCAGGGCGTCGGCACCCGAGCAGCCCGCCTCCGCGGCCGCCTCGTGCAGCAGCTGGGGGGCGACCTCCGGGCCGATGAGGCAGGGCGCCAGGGCCAGCGTCGAGGAGCCCGAGGAACGCAGCTGCTCGGCGGCCTGCGCGATCGCGCCGTCCTCGTCGAGCGCCGCGGCGAGCACGGGGACGGCCAGCCGCGCGGCCAGCAGCAACCCCGTCACGCCCGCCGCCTGGGCCGCCTCCTCGCCGCCCACCGTGGCCAGGATGATGCCGTCGGCCGCGGTGGCGACGGTGAAGAGCCGGGCCCGGTCGGCGCGCGCAAGTCCCGCCTCCGACAGGCGCACATGCAGCGCCTCGGCGAGCAGGGGGTGCGGGCCGAGCACGTCGGTCAGCTCGACCTGCGCCTTGCTGTCGCCCACGGCCTGCCGGATGCGGCGCAGCACGGCGGCCTCGGGGCCGGCCAGCAGCGGCACCACCACAGCGGACGTCTCCTCGCCCGGTCGGTCGGCCGCCACCTGGTCCAGGACCCCGCGCAGGGACGCGAACTCCTCGTCGTCGCCGTCCACGAAGGCGACCCGCGGGTCGAGGCCCGACAGCTCGCTGCGGGCGATGCTGACGACCTCCTCGGCCAGGCTCAGCGCCGCGGAGGTGGGACTGCCCGGCACGGCGAGCACCAGCACCGGCGCCCCCTCGGGCGCGGTCAGTGCTTCCGGTCGGCGGTGGCGTCCGGGCTGGCGCGGACGCGGCATTCGAACGGGGAGTCCGGGGGCGGGCCCTGTGGCGTTGCTCATGGCGTCGCATGCTAACGCCTTGCGCCACCCGGATGTTCGCCCGGGTGCGAAGGAGGTCGCAGCTGTCCGGAACTGTCGGTTTCGGCCATCACCCCCGGTCAGCGGACGGATGGGGCGCGTAGCCGTGAAGAGGCCGCAAGGCGGCTGCCGGTGCCTCCGGGCGCCGTTCGGGTGCCCCGACGGTCCCCGGTCCTGCCCGGGGCTTCCCAGGCTCTTCCAGGGCGGTCAGCGGCCCTTCAGCAGCTACCGGAGCGCGCCTTCGCCGGACACCGTCAGCAGACCGCTCCCGGACGGGAGCGGCAGGGCGCCGCGGTGCAGCGCGCCGGCGATCAGGACGGCGCCGGACAGCGGGTCGCCCGCTGCGGGCACGAGCGTGGCGTCGGGCAGCACACGGCCGGCCAGGGCGCGCAAGGGCGCGAGGAGCGGTTCGCCCATCCGGAACAGCCCGCCGGTCAGGCCGAGATCGAAGGGACTCGGGCCGGGCCGTACGGCGGCGGCGGACTCCAGGATGTGCGCGGCGGCCTGCCGCAGGATCGCCCCGGCGACCCCGTCCTCGCTGTCGCCGGCCTCATCGGCGGCACATCGGGCGACCTCGGGCGCGAAGGAAGCGAGGACGGCGGCGCGGTCCGCCCGTGGGTAGAGCTGGCCCGGCAATGTGGCGAGGGGACCGAAGCGCGCCTGCGCACGGGCCAGCAGGGCCGCCGAGCCGCCCGAGCGCCCGTCGTGGGCGCGCATCGCCGCGTCCAGGCCGGCGCGGCCGATCCAGGCGCCGCCGCCGGCGTCGCCGAGCAGGTGGCCCCAGCCGTCGGCGCGGCGCCACGCAACCCCGTCGGTGCCCAGCGCGATCATTCCCGTGCCGGCGGCCACCACCACGCCCGGGCGCAGGCCCAGCGCCCCGGCGAAGGCCGTCACCGCGTCACCCGCGAGGGCCACCCGGCGGGCACCCAGGGACTCCCGCAGGGCGCCGGGCAGCCGGGCGCGCAGATCGTCGCCGAGCGAGGCCATCCCCGCCGCGCCCACGCACACGGCGGCGACCGTCCCGGCACCCGCGGCGCGCATCAAGTCGGCGGCGAGCGGCAGCACCAGGCCGAGCAGGCTCTCGGCGTCGATGCCGCGCTCCGAGGTCACGGCGGGCCGGTCGGATGCGGCGACCGCGACGGCTCCCGTGGGCGCCGCGGCTCCCGGGCCGTGGCCCAGGGCGGCGGGGCCGGCGCCGGGCTCCGCCGGGGCGAGCGCCACGCGTACCCCCGAGCCGCCGGAGTCGACACCGAGCACCCATGCTCCGGTGGCCGCTGCCGCCGTCGCGCCGGTCGCGGAGGAGGAGGTGCGCACCCGTCAGCCGAGCCCGCGCGAGTCCTGCTTGAGGGCGGTGTCGACGGTCAGCGCGGAGGCCACCACCATGCTCAGCAGCGGGTCGGCGAGCTGCTCGTGGATCTGCAGCACGTAGTTGTCCGCCGTGGTGAAGAGGGTCTTGGCCAGGCCCTCCCAGGTCTTGGTGATGCGGGCGATCTCGCGGTCGGTGTGGTCCACGATCGCGAAGTTCCAGGCCCGCCAGTTCTCCGCCTTGATGGCGCCGATCTGCTGGCCGTTGTACATGAAGCCGAACTTGATCTTGCCGAAGGCGTTCTGCTGGACGATCTCGCCGAGCGGTTCGCCGTTCGCCCGGTGCACCAGCACCTTGGACTTGATGAACTTCGCCGGCCGGGTCAGCACCAGGTGCGGCTGGCCCTGGGCGTCGCGCACCTCCAGCTTGTGGGTGAGGAACTGGTCGACACTGGAGACGAACCGCAGCACCTTCTTCGCGGTGCTCTGGCCCACCTCCACCACCGAGCCGATGGTGCGGCCCTGCTGGTCGTAGACCGTGTATTCGTTGACCAGCTCGATGAGCTTCGCCTTCTGGTTCACCACCAGGATCGGCTCGGTGAACAGAGTGCCGCCGCCGTAGTCGGCGCGGGCCACTCCGGCCTGCTGCTGCACCTGGTGCTGGACCTTGGCGGGATCGGCCGGGCGGCTGACGTTCAGCTCCCAGGCACTGCCACCGCCCTCCTGCTTGGGCGCCTGCTGCTGACCCGGCACCTGGCCCGGGTTGGTGTGCTCGGTCCACTGGGTGCCGTCCCAGTATCTGAGCAGGTTCGGAGTGCCTGCCGGGTCGGCGTACCAGCCGGCCGGGGTGTTGGAATGCGTGGTCACCCGGGCAGAGTACCGTGGGGCCCCGCTCAGGGGAGCTGCCAGTCGACGGGCGGAACGCCCTGACCGACCAGGAGTTCGTTGGTGCGGCTGAAGGGGCGCGAGCCGAAGAAGCCGCGGTCGGCGGACATCGGCGAGGGGTGCGCCGACTCGATCGCGGGCAGCGGGCCCAGCAGCGGCCGCAGATTGCGCGCGTCGCGGCCCCACAGGATCGACACCAGGGGGCGGCCGCGGGCGGCCAGCGCCCTGATCGCCTGCTCGGTGACCTCTTCCCAGCCCTTGCCGCGGTGCGCGGCCGGGCGCCTGGGCGCCGTCGTCAGCGCCCTGTTGAGCAGCAGGACGCCCTGCCGCGTCCAGGGGGTCAGGTCGCCGTTGGACGGGTGGGGCGTGCCGAGGTCGTTGTGCATCTCGCGGAAGATGTTCTCCAGGCTGCCCGGCAGCGGCCGCACCTCGGGCGCCACCGAAAAGCTCAGGCCCACCGCGTGCCCGGGTGTCGGGTAGGGGTCCTGGCCCACGATCAGCACCCGCACCTCGTCGAAGGGCTGCTGGAAGGCGCGCAGGACGTTGGCCCCCGCGGGCAGGTACGTGCGGCCGGCCGCGATCTCGGCGCGCAGGAAGTCCCCCATCGCGGCAATGCGGTCCGCCACGGGCTCCAGCGCCTTCGCCCAGCCCGCCTCGACGATCTCGTGCAACGGTCGTGCAGTCACGGTCCGTCACTCTACTGGCTCAACACCCGTGCGCCGAACCGCGATCGGCCCGCCTTCACACCTCGGCCGCCCGCACGCAGAGCACATCGGGCAGGTGCGCGGCCGCGAGCTGCCAGCTGTCGCCCTGGTCGGAGCTGGCGTACACCTCCCCGTTGCGGTTGCCGAAGTAGACACCGCCAGGCTCCGCGTCGTCGGTGCACATGGCGTCGCGCAGCACCACCCCGTAGGAGGGCGCGTCCGGCAGGCCGTCGGACAGCGGCGTCCAGGAGCCGCCCGCGTCCTCGGTGCGGAAGACCCGGCAGCGGTACTCCGGCGGCATCCGGTGGGCGTCGGCGGACAGCGGGAAGACGTAGGCGACGCCGCCGCGGGCCTTGTGCGCGGCCACGGCGAAGCCGAAGTCGGCGGGCAGGTTGCCGCCGATGTCGCTCCAGCGCGCCCCCGCGTCGTCGCTGCGGTACACCCCGCCGTGGTTCTGCAGGTAGAGCCGGTCGGGATCGGCGGCGTCCTGGGCGATCTTGTGGACGCACTGCCCGAACTCGGGGAAGCGCCTGCCGGGCGGCAGGAAGGTGGCCTGCACACCCTGGTTCGAGGGGGACCAGCTCCGCCCGCCGTCCTGCGAGCGGTACACGCCGCCGGTGGACACCGCCACGGTGACCTGCTCGGCGTCGGCCGGGTGCGTCACCACCGTGTGCACCGCCTGACCGCCGAAGCCGGCCTCCCACTGCGGTCGCTGGGGGTGCTCCCACAGGCTGCGCACCAATGAGAAGGTCTCGCCGCCGTCCTCGGAGCGGAACAGGGCGCCGGGCTGCGTGCCCGCGTAGACGACGCCGGGGGCGGCGGGGCCCGCGGGATGCAATTGCCACACCCGCTCCAGGGAAGTGCCGGTGTCCTCGGGGAACCTCACCGCGGGGCGGGCCGGCTCCTGCCAGGTCTCCCCGAGGTCGTCGGAGTGGAATACCGACGGGCCCCAGTGCGAGCTGTCGGCGCCCACGAGCAGCCGCGGCCGCGGGCCCCGGGTGTCGATGCCGACGGAGTACACCGCCTGCATGGGGAAGTGTGGCCCGGTGAACTGCCAGTCCCTCCCGCGCCGTCGGCCGAGGAAGAGCCCCTTCTGTGTGCCCACCGCGAGCAGTACGTCCGTCATGGCGCCTTCGCCTCCGCCGATTCCGTGGATGTGTCCGACATCACAGAGTCTGCACCCCGCCACTGACAACGGGTCGTCGCGGCGACTCCGCCGCAGGTCAGCGGCGTGTGATCGGAGTTCGCCAACCGGTGCCGGCGACTTGCGGCCGCCGCCGGGGGAGACGGATTTCGGACAACTCCGGGCGGCCGGACCGGCCCGGTCAGGGCGTGCGGAGCGGCTCCGCGGGAGCGGCCGGCGGGATCTGCGGCGGCGGGAAGCCCAACTCCCAGTCCAGGCCGTAGCGCTGGAAGAGCTCGGCGCGCAGCCGCGACAGCGGCATCGGCGCGCCCGGCAGCAACAATGCGACCGTCGCGCCCATCAGCAGCGCGCGCAGCAGCCGGTACTCCTCCTCGGGGTCCTTCGCCCCCCACGCCTCCACCGACTCCCGCAGCAGCTGGGCCAGCCGCTGCTGCTCGGGGCACTGGATGAAACCCTCCTCCTGCAGGATCGAGGCCATGTGGATGCGCATCACCTTGGTGTGCGTCCTGGTCAGCCCGAGGACGGCGTCGATCGCCCGGGCCAGCACCTCCTGCCCGTCGTCCGGGCGCGGCTCGCTCTCCAGAGCGGCGGCCAGCTGGCGGTTCATCAGCCGGTGCACCGCCGACTGCACCAGTGCGCGCTTGCCCGAGTAGTAGTACGAGACAAGGCCGCGGGCCGATCCCGCCCGCGTGGTGATGTCGGACAGCGTCGTGGCTTCGTAGCCGCGTTCGTCGAGCAGTTCGACGGTGGCTTGCAGGAGCCGATCCCGGGAACGCTGACGCATCGCTTCATTGACCGATGCGCTTCGAGGCGACATGCTTACTCCTGCGTTGACTGGCTGCGAGCCAATATACTCAGCGCCACCTGCCGGACCCCCTGGGCCCGGTGGGAAACGGGGGATACGGGGACCGATCGCCGGTCCCGGCGACGCGGGGGATCGTCGGGACCGGGGTCGGTGACGCCGCCCGCGGGGACGGGCGCCTGTCAGCGGGGCCGTGCGTACCGGGGACCCGGCCCCGCTCTCCGCAACCACCGGACGCGGCATCGCACGGGCCGCCTCATACCGCGCCGCCCACGGTGTCCAGGACCGGCAGCAGCGCGCCCGGCCGCTCGGCCGCGGGCAGCGGGTCCACCAGCAGCACCGGGCAGCCCAGCGCCGCGGCGCCACCGTCGGCCCCGGCGTTGTCGCCCACCATGAGGGTGTCCTCGGGCGCTGTGCCCAGGGCGTCGAGGGCGAGCCGGAAGATCCGCGGATCGGGCTTCTGCACCTCGTGCTCGTAGCTCAGCACGAACTCCGCGATGTGGTCGGCCACCCCGTGCGCCCGGAAGATCGGCCGCAGGTCCCAGCCGATGTTGCTCACCACTGCCACCGGCACGCCCAGGGTGCCCAGCTTGGCGAGCACCTCGGCGGTGTCGGGGTAGGGGCGCCAGGCCTCGGGCGTCATGTGCCGTGCGTAGAGGGCGTCGTGCACGTCCCAGGGGAGGCCGGCCAGCCGGGACAGGGCGGTGTACGCCGCCCTGTGGTGGGCGGCGGTCAGGTCGCGCTGCTCCCAGGCGGCCACCAGATGGCCGGGCAGGTCCGCCTCGCGCGGCTGCGTGCCGCCGGGCTGCGCGCCCACCCGCTCCAACTCCCCGGCGTACCGGGTGATCTCGTCCTGGCCCGCGTCGATCCCGGCCTGCGCGAGCACGGCGGCCAGCCACTCGCGGGCGGACTCGATGCGGAACAGCGTGCCCGAGAAGTCGAACATGACCCCGGGCCGCCCCGTCTTCCCCATGACTGAGATGTTCACCCCACCAGCATCCCAGGCGCCCCCGGCCGGCCGTCAGGTGGCCTGCCCGGGGCGTCCGGGTGGGTACGGGCCCGCGGGGCCCGCGGCGTCGTCCAAGCTGTCGGAGCCCTCGGGGCGGGGCATTGGGGCCGTCGGGTGTGGGGTCAGGCCTTGCGGCCCTCACCCGAGGGGCGCGGCTGCTGCGGCTCGGTGGAGCAACCGCCGCGGCGGCAGTCGGCGTTGGGGCAGGACATGGTGCACCTCCGTGGCACGTGTCACCGGGCGCGCGGCAGGTACGCGCCCCACTGGCTGAGACGACGCAGGGCCGCAAATGGTTCAGTCCCGCGCGAATGGTGCGCTGCGCAGCCGTGACGGCACGAAGGGTGACGGCCGCTCAGAGGGCCGCGTGCGAAGCAGCGTTGGCAAAACGCTAGGTCAGCGCGTGCAGCCCGGGGCCGAAGGTGATGAGCAGGGGGACGGCCGGGACGAGCAGTGACAGCGCGGTCAGGCGTACCCGCTGGGCGAGCGGGAGCCGCGGCGCCGGGGCGAGCAGGCGGTTGACGCGGCCGGGGAGTTCGGCGAGCGGGGTGGGGCCGGGGCCGAAGACACCGCGGGTCTCGTTGAGTTCCACCAGGGCCAGCGCCGTGGTCAGCCGGCCGAAACGGCGCGAAGCCGTGTCGTCCGCCGCCAGCTCGATGAGGCGATGCACCTGGTCGCGAAAAGCGGCGAAGACCGGGACCTGCGGGAAACCGCCCGCCAGGGCGCCGGCGCAGTGCAGCAGGACGTCGTGGCGGGCCCGTGCGTGCCCTTGCTCGTGGGCGAGCACGGCGTCCAACTGGCGCCCCTTGAGGCGGCGCAGCGCCGCCGTGGTGATGACGAGCTGGGGCTCGGCGCCCGACAGCCACCAGGCGTCGGAGCGGTTGTCCTCCAGGACGACCAGCCGCTCGCCCACCGGTACCGACTCGCCCGGCAGCCGCGGCGCGCGTACCCGCAGCTCCTCGTGGCGGCTGCGCCGCCTGGCCCGTGCCGCCCGCACCTCGCGGGTGAGCATCGCCGCCGTCCAGATCCCGCCCAGGGCGAGCACCACCGCCACCGAGCCGGCCCAGCGCCCGTAGCCGCCCAGACCGTAGGCGTCCTCGACGCCGCGCGGCGCGAAGGCGAACATGTGGCCGCGCACCGCCGACCAGGCGGCGGACGCGGTGAGCGCCATCGCTCCCGCGCAGCACAGCAGCACCGCGGCGACCACGCACTGCCAGACCCACAGGGCCAAAACGGGCTCGCGCTCCGGCCAGTCGGCACGGGAGAGCAGACGTGGCGCCATTGCCGCCGCAAGTGCGCCGACGACGAGCAGCACGAACGGGACCGTCATGGGCCCACCCTAGGAGCCGCCCCGGACGGCGTGATACGGCGCCGCACCGATGTGACGCACGACTCACTACCGACCGATCGTCGCGCCGCGGTCGCCCTCCGCGGTCGCATCAGCAGGTCACATCAGCAACAGCATCGCCAGCATCCCGAGCGCCATGGACACCCGGCAGGCGTCGGCCACCTCACGGGAGTGACGCAGCCGCAGCGGGGCCCCGGCCGGGGCGCCGGCCCCGAGCGCCCCGCCCGCCGGCGCGGGCACCAGCACCAGGCGAACCCCCGCGCGCACCACGTACACCGCGAAATAGAGCGCGAGAAGACCCGTGGCCGCGGGAACGCCCGACCCCATGCGCATCCCGTCCCCGTGCCCCCGCGCGCCCCATCCGGCCATGGCGGACGCCATGTAGACCATCGCGGCCGAGCAGACCACGTGGTGCACCCGGTGCCCCTGGCACGCTCCGCCCGGCACCATGGCGCGCAGCGCGGCCGCCGCGTACACGGCGGCGAAGACCGGCGCCACCCACCACTGCGGGCCCAGCACCGAGGCCGGCACGGCCATGACCGCCATCCCGGCGCCCATCACCGCCTCCTCCCGGTCCCGCGAGCGGACCAGGCACGAGACCGCCGTCGCCAGGCTCAGCACCACGAGCAGCCAGTCCACCAGCGGTGGTTCGTGGGTCACCGGGGCACACCCCTCTCACGCCTTCTCGCGTCCCTGCACGAATTCGGCGCGGCCGCCCTCCGGCGCCATCGGGAGACCTGCCCAGGCGCAGGGGCGTGTACCCCTGCGCACGGAGTCACCCTGGGGAGTGCGTGAAGCACGAACGCGCCCCCCAAGCGGCCCAATGCTGTCGGTTAGCCTGGCCGCCATGGACGACACTGCCGCACTCACCTTCCGCCCCGCCACCCCTGACGACGCACCGGCGCTCGTCGGCCTCATCGAATCCGCCTATCGGGGCGAGGCCAGCCGGGCCGGCTGGACCACCGAGGCGGACATCCTGGAGGGGCAGCGCACCGACCCCGAGGGCGTGCTGGAGGTCATCGGCAAGCCCGGCGGGGTCCTGCTCGCCGTGGAGTCCGGTGCCGAGCTGATCGCCTGCTGCCAGCTCGAACACCGCGGCACACACGCCTACTTCGGCATGTTCGCCGTCCGCCCCGCGCTCCAGGGCGCCGGACTGGGAAAGCGGATCATCGCCGAGGCCGAGCGGTTCGCGCACGAGGAGTGGGGCGTCTCCGAGATGCACATGACGGTCATCTCCGTGCGCGAGGAGCTGATCGCCTGGTACGAGCGCAGGGGCTACGCCCGCACCGGGGAGACGACGCCCTTCCCGTACGGGCAGCCGCGCTTCGGCATCCCGACCCGCGACGACCTGGAGTTCGAGCTGCTCACCAAGAAGCTCGGCTGAGCAGGAGGACCCCGGCGCCCCTTGTGCTCAGAGCCGGCCCGCCTCGGTGATCCGGCGCAGGAACTCCCGGGTGCGCGGCCGGCGCGGGGCGCCGAACACCTCCTGGGGCGTGCCGGACTCCAGCACCACCCCGCCGTCCAGGAAGCACACCTGGTCGGCGACCTCCCGGGCGAAGGCCATCTCGTGCGTGGCCACGACCATCGTCATGCCCTGCTCCTTCAGGTCCCGGACGACCGCGAGCACCTCGCCGACCAGCTCCGGGTCGAGGGCGGCGGTGATCTCGTCCAGCAGGAGCAGCCGCGGGCGGGTGGCCACCGCGCGCACCAGGGCGACCCGCTGCTGCTGGCCGCCGCTGAGCCGGTCCGGGTACTCCCCGGCCCGGTCGGCGAGGCCGAGCCGGTCCAGCAGTTCGCGCCCGCGCGCCTCGGCCGCCGCCCGCGGCTCCTTGTGCACCCGGCGCGGGGCCAGTGTGATGTTGTCCAGCACCGTCATGTGCGGGAAGAGGTTGTACGCCTGGAAGACGACGCCGATCCTGCGGCGCACGGCGTCCTGGTCGGTGCGCGGGTCGGTGATCTCCTCGCCGTCCAGGAAGATCGCTCCGTCGTCGACGTCCTCCAGCAGGTTGGCGCAGCGCAGCAGGGTGGACTTGCCGGAGCCTGAGGCGCCGATGAGGACGGTCACCGAGTGCGGCGGCACCTCCAGGCCGATGTCGCGCAGCACGAGCGAGCCGCCGTAGCTCTTGCGCACCGACTCCACGCGCAGCACCGGCTCCTGCGCGAGGCCGGGCTCCTTGCGCAGGGCGGCTCCCGCCTCCATGGCGGCGGGTCCGGGCGCGTCCCCGGATTCGGGTGCCTGGGCGCTCATACGGCTCCTCCCTGCGCCTGCCGGCGGTTCATGCGCGCGGCCACCCAGTCGGTGAAGCGGGTCATCGGAATGGTGATCACCACGAAGATCAGCCCGGCCACCACGTAAGGGGTGTAGTTGAACTTCTCGCTCGCGGTGATCTGCGCCGCGTACACCGCGTCGACCGCGCCGCCGATGGAGACCAGGCCGGTGTCCTTCTGCAGCGACACCAGGTCGTTCAGGAGCGGCGGGACGACCCCGCGCACGGCCTGCGGCAGCACCACGTAGCGCATCGCCTGGGAGTTGCTCAGGCCCAGCGAGCGGGCCGCGGCGCGCTGGCTCGGGTGGACGGTCTCGATGCCCGCGCGGAACACCTCTGCCACATAGGCGGTGTAGGTCAGGCACAGGGCCAGGCCGCCCAGGAGCACCGGGTCGGTGGTCACCCCCCGCAGCCGCAGCGCGGGGATGCCGAAGACGCACACCAGGATGCAGATGATCAGCGGCAGCCCGCGGAAGAAGTCGACGTAGGCCGTCGCCAGGGCGCGCAGCGGGAAGAACACCGGGCCGCGCAGGGTACGCAGCAGGGCGACCAGCAGCCCGGCGACCAGGACGACGGCCCCGCACACCACCAGCAGCCGCAGGTTCAGCCACAGGCCGCGCATGATGTCGGGGAAGGACGTCCGGGCGTAGTGGGCGTCGAAGAAGGTCTCCCGGGTGCGGTCCCAGCCGGGGGAGCCGACCACCAGGACGTACAGCACGGCGGCGGTCACCAGGGTGCTCACCGCGGCGATCAGAAAGGCACGGCGGGTGCGGGCGCGCCGGTAGCGCTCCCGCTCGAGACGCCGGGCCGAGGGCCGGTACCCGTCGTCCGCGTCCGCGCCCATGGCGGCGGACCCGGCGCCCTTGGTGCCCGGCCCGGAGCCCTGCTCGGCGTCGCTGACGGTCATACGGCCGCGGCCTTCCGGCGTGCCCGCCCGCGGACGGTGAAGGCGCCCGCGAGCCGCGTCACTTGAGCACCGGGGCGTCGACGGCGTCGGAGAGCCACTTCTTCTCCAGGGCGGCGAGGGTGCCGTTGGCGCGCAGCGCCGTGACGGCGGAGGACACGCACGGGGTCAGGCTGCTGCCCTTGTCGAGCACCAGCCCGAACTGCTCGGGCGTACCGCCGGTGCCGGCGAACTGCCCGACCACCTTGGCGCCGGAGACCTCGGCGCCTGTGATGTAGAAGGCGGTGGGCAGGTCGACCACGATGCCGTCCACCTGGCCGTTCTTCAGCGCGGCCACCGCCAGGTCGTTGCGCTGGAAGACCGCGGGCTGCTTGGCCGGCTTCACCACGTCCCTGATCACATCCAGGCTCGTGGTGCCCACCTGGGCGCCCAGCTTGGCGCCCTTCAGATCGGCCAGCGAGTGTGCCGAGAGGATCTTGGAGCCCTTGGGGGCGACGAGTGCCTGGCGCACGTCGTAGTAGCCGGGGGAGAAGTCGACGGCTTTCTTCCGGTCGGCACTGATCGACACCTGGTTGATGTCGAAGTCGAAGCTCTTCCGGCCGGGCGCGAAGGCGCTGTTGAAGGGCACCTTCTGCCAGACCACCTGCGAGGGGCCGTAGCCCAGCTGCTTGGCGACGGCGTACGCGACCGCCGACTCGTAGCCCTTGCCGTTGGCCGGGTCGTTGTCGGAGAACCACGGGTCGTAGGCCGGGTTGTCGGTGCCGACGGTGAGCTTGCCCGCGGCGCGGGTGGCCAGCGAGCCGGGTGCGCAGGCCGCGGTGGCGGTGCCGGACGCGGCGCTCGCACCGGTGGCCGGCGACGCGTCCGCGGAGTTGTCGTCGTCCTGGGGCGAGCAGCCGGCGAGCGCGAGGGCGAACAGGGCGGCCGCGGCCATGGCGGCGGGCCGGGGGGACAGCCGGAACGAGGGACGCATGGCGGGACCTTGGCACCGCGCGGCCCGCTCTGTCCACGTGATTGGCCCCGCCGTCCGCATGCCGGACCTTTGTGTCCGCGGTGTTGCCTGCCGCGTCCCCGCGGCCGACGTGGCGTCGCCGATGCGTGGCGCAGCGTGGCACCTGAGGGGCCGTCAGAGACCCGCGGCGTGTCTCAGAGGCCCGCGGGGAGATCCCGGCCCTGAGAAGGCGGCAGATCGGTCGCTGCGCCGTCCAGGCCCAAGGCGCGGGCCAGCGCCCAGTCCTGCGGGGAGTTGACCGTCCAGGCCATGACCGCGATGCCCGCCGCATGGCAGCGGCGCACCAGGTCGAGGCTGATCCGGGTCAGGTCCAGCGAGACCAGGCGGGCACCGACGGCCTGTGCGCGCGGCACGATGTCCGGTCCGAGGTCGCTCGCCACCAGGACGGTGGCCACCTCGGGCAGCAGGGTGTGGATCTCGGCGAGCGCCTCGTCGTGGAAGGAGAGCACGCTGACCCGGCCGGTCTCGCCGCGCTCGCGCAGGACCGAGGCGAGCACCCTTGCGGCGGCCGCGTCCTTGATCTCGGCCTGGATGGGCCGGGTGACGGCCGCCAGCGCCTCCTCGAAGACCGGCACGCGCTCGCCGAGGCCGGCGTCCAGGCCGCGGATCTCCTCCAGTGTCAGGTCGCGGATCAGCCCCCGGCCGTCGGTGGTGCGCTCGACGGAGGCGTCGTGCATGACGACGAGCGCGCCGTCCTTGCTCAGGTGCAGGTCGAGCTCCACCTGGTCGACGCCCGCCTGCTCGGCGCGGCGGAAGGAGCGCAGGGTGTTCTCCGGCTCGACGGCCATGACCCCGCGGTGCCCGACGGTGAGGAAGCCCATACGGGCACCCTAGCCACCCAGGACGCGGCGGCGGGCGAAGCACGGCCGGCCTGCGCCTGAACGGGGCGTGTAGGGAGGCAGAAGCAGACGGAAACCGCAACTTCTGGCGATCCATCCGGGGTGGCGGCCGTAAAAACAGCGGCTGTTGGGCTGGAGTGCCGGATATTCTCCACCGGCTCTCCTTGTCGCCCTGCCTGGACCGTGGATAGGCTGGCCGGGCAACAGGTTCTTTTGCGAAGGAGGGGTCATGAGCGAAGTTCTTACGCCGAAGGTGGCCGGACAAGGCGGTATATCCGGCGACGGTGTGCTCGGGCACCCCCAGTGGCCGGTGCTGAAGCAGGCGGTCGAGGCCATCCGCCCCTGGCAGCGCAAGGACGGCTCGATCGACTTCGACGCAGAGGGCGCCCCCTCCCGCGAGGACGCCGCCCGCACCCTGGGCCGCGTGCTCGACGCCCTCGAGCAGCTCTCCCCCCTGCTCGAGCACGACGCCGCCTACCACTGCGCCCTTGCCGCCGACCTGCGCGCCTGGGCCGACAACGGCTTCGGCGTCCCGGACTTCCTCGACTCCTTGCTCGCCTTCCAGCCCGCCGCCGACCGCCGAGACGGCCTGCAGCACCTGGTCGTCTTCCCGATGTACACCCAGAACGGCAACCCGGATCGCAACCTGGAGGCCGTCGTCTTCCGCGTGGTGTGGCCCGGATGGCTCGCCGAGCTGGAGCGCACCCGGTACGACAACCCGCTCTTCGTCCCGATCACCTTCGAGGACTTCACTCCGGGCTACGACACCAACTCCGCGGTGCTCTTCCCCGAGACCGTGGCCGTCCGCGAGGCGCCCGAGCGCTGGACCTGGGGTGCGATCTTCTGCGACCGCGAGGCCGCCCGCTTCCGGGCCGTCACCTCCGCCGCGGTGGAGACCCTCGGCCTCGACCTGCCGGAGGAGGCCGCCCGCCTGGTCACCGACCAGGAGCTGGCCCAGCAGACCTACGTGCTGTGGGACATGATCCACGACCGCACCCACAGCCACGGCGACCTGCCCTTCGACCCGTTCATGATCAAGCAGCGGGCCCCGTTCTGGATGTACGGCCTGGAGGAGCTGCGCTGCGACCTGACCAGCTTCAAGGAGGCGGTCAAGCTCCAGGCCGAGGGTCACCCCATGGGCCTGGGCGTGCAGTACGCGATCCTCTTCGACCGCCTCTTCCGCTTCCCCGTCACCGGCGAGCGGGTGCGCAATTACGACGGCCTCGGCGGCCAGTTGCTCTTCGCCTACCTGCACAAGCACGACGCGGTGCGCTGGACGGACAACACCCTGCACATCGACTGGGAGCTCGCCCCCCAGGTGACCAACCAGCTGTGCGCCGAGATCGAGACCCTCTACCGGGACGGCATCGACCGCCCCAAGCTCGTCCACTGGCTCGCCGCCTACGACCTCGTGGCCACTTATCTGTCCCCGCACCCCGGCTCGGTGTGGGCCAAGGGCCCCGACGCCCTGGACCTCTCCCTGCCGCCGCGCAAGCTCGTGGACGACGTGCTGCCGGACGAGTTTCCGCTCAGCATGTTCTACGAGGCCCTTGCGAAGAAGCTCCGCGAGGTGATCGCCTCGACCAAGGGCATCACCGGCGGGAGCACGCTGCGGGGCGCCGCGTGACCGGTACGGGCGAGGAGACGCAGATGACGGCCGAGACGTACACGGGCGGGCTCGAGGGAGCGGTGGTCGCGGTGGCGGGTGCCGCCGGGCCCGCCGGGCGCGCGGCCCTGGCACGGCTGGCCCGGGCCGGCAGCCGCGTGGTGGCCGCGGACGCCGACCCCGAGCGGCTGGCGCAGGCGGTGGACGCGGCCCGCCGGGAAGCGAGCGGCGCCGAGGTCACCGGCGAGGTCGTCGACCTGCTCGACCCCGAGGCGACGCGGGCCTGGGCCGCCCGGATCGAGAAGGACGACGGCCGGGTGGACGGCCTGGTGCACCTGGTAGGCGGCTGGCGCGGTTCACGCTCCTTCCCCGAGACCGACCTCGCCGACTGGGACGTGCTGCACAACCTGCTGGTCCGCACTGTCCAGCACACCTCGCTCGCCTTCCACGACGGCCTGCTGCGCAGCCCCGGCGGGCGGTACGTGCTGATCAGCGCGGCGGGCGCGAGCGCCCCGACCGCCGGCAACGCGGCCTACGCGGCCGCCAAGGCCGCCGCGGAGGCGTGGACGCTCGCCATGGGCGACTCCTTCCGCAGACTCGGCGGCGACGCTCCCACAGCGGCGGCCACTGTGCTGGTGATCAAGGCGTTGGTGCACGATGAACTGCGGGCCCAGCGGCCCGACGCCAAATTCGCCGGCTTCACCGACGTGCGCGACCTGGCCGACGCCATCGCGGACGTGTGGAACGAAAGCCCCGAGGAAGTGAACGGAACCCGAAAGTGGCTGACGCCCCGACCGTGACCGACGTGACCGACGCACCCGAGCCCCCCACCACCGACGCCGTACGGCGGCACGACCCCGAGGTACGCGGGTTCGCGAGCGACAACTACGCAGGGGTGCACCCCGAGGTGCTCGCCGCCCTCGCCCTGGCCAACGGCGGCCACCAGGTCGCCTACGGCGGCGACGCCTACACCGAGCACCTCCAGGAGGTCTTCCGGCGCCACTTCGGGCCGGCCGCGCAGACGTTCCCGGTGTTCAACGGCACCGGTGCCAACAACACCGCCCTGATGGCGCTCACCGAGCGCTGGGGCGCGGTGATCTGCCCGGCCACCGCGCACATCAACACCGACGAGGCGGGCGCCCCCGAGCGGATGGCCGGCCTGAAGCTGACCCCGGTGCCCACCCCGGACGGCAAGCTCACCCCCGAGCTGATCGACCGCGAGGCCTTCGGCTTCGACGACGAGCACCGCGCCCAGCCCCAGGTCGTCTCGATCACCCAGACCACCGAGCTCGGCACCTGCTACACCCCCGAGGAGGTCAAGGCGATCTGCGACCACGCCCATGAGCTCGGCATGGCCGTGCACATGGACGGTTCCCGGCTGGCCAACGCGGCCGCGAGCCTCAATGTCCCGCCGGCCCGCTTCACCACCGACGCCGGAGTGGACGTGCTCTCCTTCGGCGGCACCAAGAACGGCCTGCTGCTCGGCGACTGCGTGGTCGTGCTCTCCCCGGACCGGGTCCGCGGCATCCCCAACCTGCGCAAGATGTCCATGCAGCTCGCCTCCAAGATGCGCTTCGTCTCCGTGCAGTTCGAGGCGCTGCTCGCCGGCGACCTGTGGCTGCGCAGCGCCGCCCACGCCAACGCCATGGCCCGCCGCCTGGAGCGCGCGGTGCGCGCCGTGGACGGCGTGCGGATCACCCAGAAGGTGCAGTCCAACGCGGTCTTCGCGACCCTGCCCAAGGAGGTCAGCGAGCGCCTGCAGAAGCGCTACCGCTTCTACTTCTGGGACGAGGCCGTCGGCGAGGTCCGCTGGATGTGCTCCTTCGACACCACGGAGCAGGACATCGACGCCTTTGCGGCGGCGATCGCCGAAGAGATGCATGAATATGCATAGCTAGGTAAATCGATTGATGAGAGGTCGGCCGGTTTCCTAGGCTCCGCTCATGGAGCCCATCCCGGAAACCGCCGACCTCTCGGCGTATCTTGTCGCCGACGACGTCATCGACCACGACCACCCGCAGGTGCGGCAGACCGCCGAGGAGCTGCGCACAACGGCCCGCGGACCGCATGAATATGCGAAGGCAGCCTATGTGTACGTGCGCGACGCGGTGCCGCACTCCTTCGACAGCGGCGACCCCCGCGTCACCTGGCGTGCCTCCGACGTCCTCGCCGCCCGTACGGGCATCTGCTACGCCAAGGCGCACGCCCTGACCGCCCTGCTGCGCGCCGAGGGCATCCCGGCCGGCCTGTGCTACCAGCGGCTCACCGAGGGCGACGGCAGCGACCCGGTGCTGCACGGTCTGGTCGCCCTCCTGCTGCCCGGCACCGCCCGCTGGGTACGGCAGGACCCCAGGGGCAACAAGCCAGGCGTGGACGCGCAGTTCCGCCTCGACGCCGAGCAACTGGCCTTCCCGGTGCGGCCCGCACTGGGCGAGACCACCTACCCCCTGGTGTACGCCGCCCCCGTCGCACCGGCGCTCGCCGCCCTGCGCGCCGCCCCCGACACCACTGCCCTGGCGGCGACCCTGCCGCGCTCCTTGGACGGCCTCAGGCCGTCGTGACGCGCTTGAGCAGCAGGTAGAGCTCGCAGCCCAGGCAGTAGGCGAAGGCCGCGTTCAAGAACGCCGCCGCGAGCGCGCAGGCGGTCGCCGCCAGTCCGAGCCACTGCACACCCGCGCCGTAGCCGATCAGGCCGATCAACGAGAACACCAGGCCAACCGCCTGGGCGAAGCGGGGCGGGGCCGCGTCCTCCGTCGCGGGCGGCGGGCCTATCCGCGGCCGCACCAGGGTGCGGAACACCCAGCCGTACGGCGACTTCTGCACCCCGGCGGCCGCGCCCAGGGCGAAGAGGACCGCTTGGGCGGCCAGCAGCCAGACGCTTCCCGTGACCAGCACGACCGCGAGCACCACCGTGGTCACCGCGGCGCCGAAGCGCGGTCCGCGCACATCGATCTCCATGCCTGAAATGATGACCGAAGCGGACGCGCGGCGGCGCTTGGGAATGATTGCGGTCGCATGAACGCTGGAGCGTTGCAGGTGTGGAGGTGCCCACGCGGTGGGCACCGACACGTGCAGGGACGACTTTGGAAGGCGCCATGGCGGCAGGCGGACAGCGTCTGCCGTACGACGGCGCGGGAGAGGTGCGGGACGGATGACCGGTCTGATCGTCTGCCTGGCCGTGCTCGCCGCCGCGACCGCCTACGGGCTGGTGCACCGGCGCAGGAACGGGAGGGTCCGGGTGGCAGGGGACGCAGACGAGCGGCTGACCGCCTCGGACCTCGGAGGGCCGCTGGGGGAGCGGGCGACGCTGGTGCAGTTCTCCACCGCGTTCTGCGCCCCCTGCCGGGCGACCCGCAGGGTCCTCGACGAGGTGGCCGGCATGGTCGAGGGCGTCCGGCACGTCGAGGTGGACGCCGAGGCGCACCTGGACCTCGTCCGCCGGATGAACGTGCTCAAGACCCCGACCGTCCTGGTGCTGGACGCCCAGGGTGCCGTGGTGCGCCGCGCGGCGGGGCAGCCCCGCAAGGCCGACGTCATCGCCGCCCTGGGCGCCGCGGTCTGACCGCAGCTCAGGGCGCTGCCGCCCTGCGCGCGGGTGTTCCGCGGGGTGCTTCGCCGGCGTCGGCCACGTCACAGTGCAAGTCCCTTGCGGATGGGTACGCTGCTCTGTGTACTGACGAGTAATATATTCGCTCGGGGCGGTTGCCGCGCCCCGTCCGGGAGCTGCCGCCACCGGCGCCTATGCTGCCATTCCGGGGCGCTTTCCCGGGTGCCGCGGCCCGGTCCGGGGCTGTTCACGATGACGTGCACGACGAACGCAGTAGGAGAGCTGGCGTGAGCTTGAGGATCGTAGTCGCTGTCAAGTACGTGCCCGATGCCACGGGCGACCGCCATTTCGCCGAGGACCTGACCACCGACCGGGACGCGGTGGACGGGCTGCTGTCGGAGCTCGACGAGTACGCGGTGGAGCAGGCGCTGCAGATCGCGGAGGCGGCGGACGACGCCGAGGTCACCGCGGTCACCATCGGCCCGGAGGACGCGCGCGGCGCGGTGCTCAAGGCGCTGCAGATGGGCGCCGACAAGGGCGTGCACGTGGAGGACGACGCCCTGCACGGCACCGACATCATCGGCACCTCCCTGGTGCTCGCCAAGGCGATCGAGCACATCGGCTACGACCTGGTGGTGACCGGCATGGCCTCCACCGACGGCACCGCAGGTGTGGTGCCCGCGCTGCTCGCCGAGCGGCTGGGCGTCCCGCAGGTGACGCTGCTCTCCCAGGTCGAGGTCACCGACGGCAAGGTGAGCGGCCGCCGCGACGGCGATGCGGCCAGCGAGCAGCTTGAGGCGTCGCTGCCGGCGCTGGTGTCGGTCACCGACCAGTCCGGCGAGGCCCGCTACCCCTCCTTCAAGGGGATCATGGGCGCCAAGAAGAAGCCGCTGGAGACGCTGGACCTGTCCGACCTGGGTGTGGACGCGGCCGAGGTGGGCCTGGCCGGCGCCTGGACGGCCGTCGAGGAGGCCGCCGCGCGCCCCGCCCGCACCGCGGGCACGATCGTGAAGGACGAGGGCGAGGGCGGCAAGCAGCTGGCCGAGTTCCTGGCCGCCCAGAAGTTCATCTGACCGGTTCTCCCGACCGGACGCCGGGCCGCCTCCGGAACGTCGCCGCAATGCCTTGAGGCGGCCTGCTCGGTCCGCCCGGTCCGAGTGCGCTCTCCGGGCGCCCCGCCGGTCCTCGCAAGCCCGTCCCGCACACTTCCCGCAGGAGCACTCCCATGGCTGAAGTCCTTGTCTACGTCGACCACGTGGACGGTGCCGTCCGCAAGCCGACCCTCGAACTGCTCACGCTGGCCCGCCGCCTGGGCGAGCCGGTCGCCGTCCACCTCGGCCCGGGTGCCGAGCAGGCCGCCAAGGTGCTCGGCGAGCACGGCGCGGTGAAGGTGCTGGCCGCCGACGCGCCGGAGTTCGCCGACTACCTCGTCGTACCCAAGGTGGACGCCCTGCAGGCCGCCGCCCAGGCCGTCGACCCCGCCGCGATCCTGGTGCCGACCTCGGGCGAGGGCAAGGAGATCGCGGCCCGCCTCGCGCTGCGGCTCGGCTCGGGCATCATCACCGACGCGGTGGACGTCGAGGCCGGTGCCGACGGTCCCGTCGTCACGCAGTCGGTGTTCGCCGCCGCCTTCACGACGAAGTCCCGCGTCACCAAGGGCGTCCCGGTCATCACCGTCAAGCCGAACTCCGCCCCCGTGGAGCCCGCCCCCGCGGCCGGGGCCGTGGAGGAGCTCGCCGTGACCTTCGGCGAGCTGGCCCGCGGCACCAAGGTCGTCTCCAGGGCGGCGCGCGAGTCGTCGGGGCGCCCGGAGCTGACGGAGGCGGCGATCGTCGTCTCCGGTGGCCGCGGCGTCAACGGCGCGGAGAACTTCGCGCTGATCGAGTCGCTGGCGGACTCCCTCGGCGCGGCCGTGGGCGCCTCTCGCGCCGCGGTGGACGCAGGGTGGTACCCGCACAGCAACCAGGTCGGCCAGACCGGCAAGTCCGTCTCCCCGCAGCTCTACATCGCCAACGGGATCTCCGGTGCGATCCAGCACCGCGCGGGCATGCAGACCTCGAAGACCATCGTCGCGGTCAACAAGGACCCCGAGGCCCCGATCTTCGACCTCGTCGACTACGGCGTGGTCGGCGACCTCTTCCAGGTCGTCCCGCAGCTCACCGAGGAGATCAACAGCCGCAAGGGCTGATGCCCACCCGGCGTCCCTTCGCACCGGCCGTCCGGCCCCCGCCCCGCCCCACCCGGCGGACGGGGGCCGGCCGCGTCGGCGGCCCTCGGCGCGCCCTGGCGCCGGGTCCCGCCCGATGCCCTGTTGACCGCTCCTGCCCGCCCCGGCTAGCTTGCGATTCAACGAAATGTTGAACGCCGGGAGGGCGCTGATGGCGGCCGTGACCACACTGGCCGATGCGGTACGCACCAAGATCGGCGCGTCGCTCGCCGCCACCGACGCCGAACTCGCCCGCCGCTATCCCGGCGAGCCGGCGGAACGCCAACCCGTCCACACCGTCTACGTCCCCGCCGACGCCTTCACCGCCGGGACCGTCCGCGAGTGGGGCGACCAGGCGCTGGCCGCCCTCGACGCTCATGCGCCCGACGCCGCCGCCCTGGGCGCGGTCCTCGGCCTGACCGGGGACCTCGCCACCCAGGTGCACGACCGCGTACGGGCCAAGCTGCTGCGCGAGCCGGTGGAGGACCTGCGGATCGACTTCGAGGACGGCTACGGCCGTCGCCCTGACGACGAGGAGGACGCCGCCGCCCTGGCCGCGGCCAGGACCCTGGCCGCCATGGTGGCGGACGGCACCGCGCCCCCGTATGCGGGCATCCGCATGAAGTGCCTGGAAGCCGCCGTGCGCGACCGCGGCATCCGCACCCTCGACCTCTTCCTGACCGCGCTGCTGGACGCCGGACCGCTGCCGGAGGGGCTGGTGCTCACCCTGCCGAAGGTGACCTTCCCCGCCCAGGCGGCCGCGATGGCCGAGCTGTGCGCGCAGTTCGAGCAGGCCGCCGGGCTGCCCGCGGGACGGCTCCGGTTCGAGATCCAGATCGAGACCACGCAGGCGATCCTCGGCCCCGACGGCACCGCCACCGTGCCCCGGCTCATCGACGCCGCCGCAGGGCGCGCCAGCGCCCTGCACTACGGCACCTTCGACTACAGCGCGGCCTGCGGGGTCGGCGCCGCCCACCAGTCGATGGACCACCCGGCGGCCGACCATGCCAAGGCCGTCATGCAGGTCGCCGCCGCGGGCACCGGGGTCCGGCTGTCCGACGGCTCCACCAACGTCCTGCCCGTCGGCGACACGGTGCATGTGCACGCCGCCTGGAAGTCGCACTACGGGCTCGTACGGCGCTCCCTGGCCCGCGCGTACTACCAGGGCTGGGACATGCACCCCGCCCACCTGCCGACCCGCTACGCGGCCACCTACGCCTTCTACCGCGAAGGCCTGGACGCCTCCGCCGCCCGCCTGGCCGCCTACACGGCCGGGACGGGCGGCGCGGTGCTCGACGAGCCGGCCACCGCGCGGGCGCTTTCCGGCTACCTGCTGCGCGGCCTGGACTGCGGCGCGGTCGATCCCGGCGAGATCGCCGAGCGGACCGGGCTCGGCCGGGCCGGGTTGGACGGGCTGGCCGGGCGGTGAACCACGCGGCGCCGCCCGGCAGGTCAGCGCGGCGGCGGGATCTCCCCGGAGCCGCGGGCGATCAGCCGCACCGGCAGCTCCACCCGGCTCGGCTCTTCGGGCGCGATGCCGTCCAGCCGCCGGAAGAGCTGCTGGGCCGCGGCGCGGCCCAGTCCGGGCGCGTCCTGGGCGACCACCGTGACCGGCGGGTCGAGCACGTCCGCCAGCTCGAAGTCGTCGAACCCGACCAGCGCCACCGGGTCGGGGCGGTTCCACAGCACGCGTACCGCCGTCACCGTCACCCGGTTGTTCCCCGCGAGCAGCGCCGTGACCGGCTCCGGCCCGGAGAGCATGGCGTCCAGGGCGGCCCGCACCCGCTCCGGGGTGGTCGGCCCCATGGCGTACCACTCGGGGCGCACGGGCAGGCCCGCGGCCTCCATGGCCGCGCGGTAGCCGCGCAGGCGCTCGCCCGCGGTGTGGATGCCGGGCTGGTCGCCGATGAAGCCGATCCTGCGGTGGCCGTGGGCGATCAGGTGCTCCACGCCGAGCCGGGTGCCGCCCGCGTTGTCGGTGAGCACCACGTCGGCGTCCAGCCGGCCCGCCGGGCGGTCCACGAAGACCGTCGCCACGCCGGCCGCTATCTCCGGCAGCAGGTAGCGGTGGTCGTCGCCGGCGGGCACGACGACCAGGCCGTCCACCCGGCGGGCGCAGAAGGCCAGCACCAGCTCCTGCTCCCGGCGCGGGTCCTCCGCGCTGGAGCCGGTGAACAGCAGCGCGCCGTGCGCCCGGGCGACGTCCTCCACGGCCCGGCTGAGGGCCGCGTAGAAGGGGTCCGCGACATCCTCCAGCACCAGGCCGACGCTCGCCGTGCGGCGGGTGCGCAGCAGCCGGGCGCTGTCGTTGCGGCGGAAGCCCAGGGCGTCGATCGCGGCCTGCACGCGCGCCGAGGTCTCCGGTGTGACCCCGGGCTCCTCGTTCACCACGCGGGAGACCGTTTTCAGGCCGACACCCGCCCTTGCGGCGACGTCCTTCATCGTGGGCCGGGGCACATGTCCAGGTGTTTGGGTCACGGTGGCAAGTATTCCCTGCGGCTAGAGATGGACAACGTTGTCAGGAACAGGCGAGACTAACCCTCGACGCGGCTTTGCCGAAACCCGGGGCGGTCGGACCGTGGAACCGCGTGGACACGACGAAGGAGACACAGCAGGATGCAGCCTCACGGCGCGGCCGGTCCACTCGTGGCGGCACTGGACATCGGCGGCACCAAGATCGCCGGGGCGCTCGTCGATGCCGAGGGGAGGCTGCTGGTCCGCGCGCTGCGGCCGACACCGCCGAGAGCCGACGGCGGGACCGTGATGGCCGCGGTCGCCGAGGTCCTCGCCGAGTTGCGCGCTGCTCCCGGGTGGCCCGGGGCGGTCGCGGTCGGCATCGGCAGCGCGGGGCCGGTCGACGCCACGCACGGCACCGTCAGCCCCGTCAACGTGCCCGGCTGGCGCGACTTCCCGCTCGTGCCGCGGGTGCGGGAGGCCGTGGGCGGCCTGCCGGTCGTGCTGGCCGGCGACGGCGTCGCCATGACCGCTGCCGAGCACTGGCAGGGGGCGGCCCGCGGCTACGACAACGCCCTGTGCATGGTGGTCTCCACCGGTGTCGGTGGCGGTCTCGTGCTGGGCGGCCACCTGCTGCCCGGGCCGACGGGCAACGCCGGGCACATCGGCCACATCAGCGTGGACCTGGACGGCGACCCGTGCCCGTGCGGTTCGCGCGGCTGCGTGGAGCGCATCGCCAGCGGTCCCAACATCGCCCGGCGCGCCCTGGACGCCGGCTGGCGCCCGCCCGCCGGGACCGAGCCGACCGCCGCCGCGGTCGCCGCCTCGGCGCGCGGCGGCGACGCGGTCGCCACGGCGTCCTTCGACCGTGCCGCCCAGGCGCTCGCCGCCGGGATCGCCGCGACCGCCACCCTGGTGGAGATCAACGTTGCCGTCATCGGCGGCGGCGTCTCCGCGGCCGGGCCGCTGCTCTTCGACCCGCTGCGCCGGCACCTCACGCAGTACGCCACCCTCTCCTTCGCGGCCGGTGTCGAGGTGGTGCCGGCCAAGCTCGGCACGGACGCGGGCCTCGTGGGCGCCGCGGCAGTCGCCGCGCAGGGGCTCGGCCTGTTCCCGCTGGGGGTGTAGAGGTCCCCGACGCCACCCACCGTCCTCCGGCTGCGTCAGCAGGGCTCCTCAGGGCGCGAGGCGTGACCGGTGCGCGCCTGCGGGCGCCGCAAGGGAGTCCGGGAACTTGACGGGCCGTAAGACCTCGCCTCTCCAGGTGCCGGGCGGGGTGGGAGCGCGGCCGCGATGCGCTCGCCTGGGCACCATGGGCGCCGATCGCGCCGCCAGGGGCGCGGGGGAGAGCGGTTCCTCTTGCGCCCCTCCCTTCGCCGAGGGGTGGGTCTGCGGGCACGCCGCCGGGTTTGCCATGATGCACGTCTCGGTGCCGGAGGCGGCGGTGGTAAGCGGTTCCGCGCGCGGCGGTGGGGGACCTGCGGAAGGGGCGGTCGATGCAGGACGACGAGGCGTATGCGCTCCGTCTCTACCAGGCGCTGCGCGCCCGCGGGGAGGTGCGCGAGGACGCCCTGGCGGCGGCGGCCGACCTCGATCCCGCCCGGGCCGCGCGCGGGCTGGAGCGGCTGCGGCGGCTCGGGCTCGTCGACGAGTCGAGCGGCGCCGTGGAGCCGGTCGAACCCGACACCGCGCTCGTCCGGGCGCTGGGTGCCTACCGCGAGAACACCCTCGCCCAGGCGGCTGCCGCCGGCGAGCTGCAGCAGCTGACGCAGTCGCTGCTGACGGTCTACCGCCCGGCCGCATCCTTCGAGACCTCGCAGATCGAGGTGGAGTTCGTCAGCGACCGGCGGGCCAAGGACCGCCGCCTGCACGAGCTGAACGCCGCGATCACCGAGAGCTGCGACTCCCTGCACCCGGGCGGCATGCCGCCCATGGAGGTGCTGGCCAGGTCGCTCCGCGAGGACAGCGAACTGGTCGCCCGAGGGGTGCGCTGCCGGGCGATCTACCGGCTGTCGGTGCTGCAGACGCCCAAGCACGCCCACTACCTGCGCGAGCTGAGCGCCACCGGTGTGGACGTCCGGCTGATCGAGCACGCGCCTTACGACCTGCTCCTGCTCGACCGCCAGGTGGCCTGCATGCCCGCCGCCCCCGGCACCGATTCGCCCGCGACCCTCCTGATCCGCGGCTCGGCCCTGATGAACGCCCAGGTGGCGCTCTACGAGGACACCTGGCTGCGCGCCGTGCCCTACCGCCAGGCGCTCGCGGAGTCCGAGCGGATCGACCTGACCGCCCAGGAGCGGGTGGTGGTGCGGCTGATGTCCGGCGGCCTGAGCGACGACCAGATCGCCCGCAAGATCGGCGTCCACCGCCGCACCGTGCAGCGCACGGTGACCCGCCTGATGACGCGTCTGGACGCCTCCAGCCGCTTCGAGGCAGGACTCAAGCTCGGCCGCATGACGACCGGCGGGGACCTGCGCGGCGCATAGGAAGCGGACCTGGTGTCCAGGGGCGCGAGCGGCCGCGGCAGCCATGGAGGCGGGTCGCCGCCATGGCGTCGTGGCGGCGCCGCCATGGTGATCAGCCCGCCAGGGCGCCCAACGGGTCGTCCAGGACCGGCTGCCACGCCAACTCGGCCGCTCCGACCAGGCTGTTGTGGTCCAGCGCGCAGGCGAGCAGGGGCACGCCGCCGCTGCGGCCCCACAGGCTGCGGTCGGCGACGACGGCCCGCAGGCGCTCGGGGTCGGCGTCCAGCAGATGGCGGTGCAGGCCGCCGAGCAGGATGCGATCGGGGTTGAGCACGTTCACCAGGCCCGCCAGCCCCGTGCCCAGGCGGTCGATGAGCACATGGGCGGCGCCGCGCACCGCGGGGTCGTCGTACTCGGTGCGCAGCAGGTCGCGCGCCTGCTCCAGCAGTGAGCCCTCGGGTCCCGGGGCGCGGCCCGCCGCCTCCAGCAGGGCGACGGGGTCGGCCTCGACGTCGAGGCAGCCGCGCGAGCCGCAGTGGCAGGGGCGCCCGTCGGGCAGGACGGTGAGGTGGCCGACTTCGAGGGCGAGTCCCGCGCTTCCGGTGTGCAGGCGGCCGTCGAGCACCAGGGCACCGCCCACGCCGCGGTGCCCGGAGGCGACCACCAGCAGGTGCTTGGCATCGCGCCCGGCGCCGTGGCGGTGTTCGGCGAGGGCCGCCACGTTGACGTCATTGCCGACGAAGCAGGGCACCGGCTGCCCGTCGGGTCCGACGATGCCCGCGCGCGCGATCTGCTCGGTGAAGATCTGCAGCACGGGCGCGCCGGCCGGCCAGGCGAGGTGCAGCGGATTGAGCGCGGTGCCCTCGGGTTCGGCGACCGCGGACGGCACCGCGAGGCCCGCGCCGACGCACAGGCGGCCGTGCTCGCGCAGCAGCCCCGCACCGGCCGCCACCACGGCGGCGAGCACGTGCGCGGGGTCGGCTTGCACGGTCATCGTCACGGGCGCGGTGGCGACGATCTCCCCGCCGAGCCCCACCAGGGCGGCCCGGAAGCCGTCGTCGTGCACCTGGGCCGCCAGGGCGACCGGCCCGCCCGGGGCGACCTCGAGCCGGTGCGAGGGGCGCCCCTGGGCGCCCGAGGGGCCGGCGGGGCGGGTGTCGACGCGGATCAGCCCGAGCGCCTCCAGTTCGGCCGCCACCGCCCCCGCGGTGGCCCGGGTGACGCCGAGCTCCGCGGTCAGCAGGGCGCGGGTGGAAGCGCGACCGGTGTGCACCAGGCCGAGCGCGGGACCGAGCGCACCTCTGCCCCGCTCAAGCCTTGTCCGAATCTGTGTCACCACTCTATTCTCACTTTGTGCCGACGCTGAACAAAATAGGGACGGCGCTGTCCCGATCCCACCGCACCGCCAGCGCGGACCCCGCACTGCGCACGCTGCGCATCGCGCTGACCGCCTTCTTCGCGGTCGACGGCTTCCTGTTCGCGGGATGGGTGGTGCGCATTCCGGCCATCAAGGCCCAGGTCGGCGCGTCCGCAGGGCAGTTGGGGCTGGCACTGCTCGGCGTGTCGGTCGGCGCGGTGGCCACCATGGTGCTCACGGGGCGGCTCTGCCGCATGCTCGGCAGCGAGCGCGTCACCGTGCTGACCGCAGTGGTGCTCGCGGTGAGCGTCGCGCTCCCGCCCCGCACCCATTCCGCGCTCGGCCTGGGGCTCGTATTGCTCCTCTTCGGAGCCGGCTACGGCGGGTTGAACGTGGCGATGAACAGCGTCGCCGTGGACCTGGTGGCCGCGCTGCGCCGCCCGGTGATGTCGAGCTTCCACGCCGCGTACAGCCTCGGCGGGCTGCTCGGTTCCGGGCTCGGCGGGCTGCTCGCCCCGCATCTGTCGCCGGCCACCCATCTGCTGCTGCTCACCCCGATCGGCCTGGTCGCGACGGCGTTCGCCGGGCGTTCGCTGCTCGCCCACCCGCTGAGCCGCCCCACCTGGCGGGCGGGCCAGGACCAGGAGCGTACCCGCAGCGAGGACGGAACGGCCCCGTCCGGCACCCAGGTGCCGCCTCCGCGGACGCCTCCGGCCGACACCAAGGATGCCGCAAGGAGCCGCCACACCCGCGTCGCGCTGTTCGTCGCCGTCTTCGGGCTGATCGCCGGCTGCTCGGCCTATGGCGAGGGCGCGCTCGCCGAATGGGGCGCGCTGCACTTGCAGCAGGACCTCCACGACGGGCCCGGCCTCGCGGCGGCCGGATACGCCTGTGTCACCTCGGCCATGGCGCTCGGCCGGCTGTCCGGCACCACCTTGATCACCCGTCTGGGCCAGAGCCGCGCCCTGGTACTCGGCGGCATGACCGCCTGCGGCGGCATGCTGCTGGGCGCGCTGGCCCCACTCACGCCCCTGGTGATGATCGGTTTCGCGCTGACCGGTCTGGGCCTGGCCAATCTCTTCCCGACCGCCATCGCCCGGGCCGGCGAGCTGACCGGCCCCAGCGGCGTCGCCGTCGCCTCCACCGTCGGGTACGGCGGCATGCTGCTCGGGCCGCCCTCGATCGGCTTCCTCACCGACGCGGTCGGCCTGCCCACCGCGCTGACGACGGTCTCGGCGCTCGCGGCCGTGGCCGCCCTGATCGCCTGGGCAGTGCGCAACACAGGATCGCCCCGGTCCGTCTGAGCGGCACCGGGTTGCTCCATCCCGGCACCCTTGCGTGCGCCCGAGGCGCCCGGACGGCTCAGGCGGGGCATGCTGGTCCCACCCGGTGGACGCGAGCCCCGGCGACCTTGTCCTCGTACGGGTGGAGGAGGCGGGATGCGAGCACCTCGGACGTCGTCCCTGGCGGCCTGGGCGGCGCGGCAGTTGTGGCACGAGCGGGCCTCGCGCGTCTACCTCTACGCCGTCGCGGCGTCCCTCGCGCTGACGCTCCTTGCCGCGGGCCTGCTCGCCCACCTGCAGGTGACCCTGCCGGCGATGCTGCTCGAACTGCTCACGCTGCCCTGGACGCCGCTGCTGTGGCGACTGTTCGCGGCCATCGGCGGCCTCGACCCCTATGCCGCCGGCAACAGCTGGACCGGGTGGTCGCTGACGATGCTGGCCGCGGCGCTCTCGGCCTGCGTGAACGCGGTGGTGGTCGGGCGCATGGCGCGTTCGAGGCGCCGCCGGGTCGCACCCCGCTGACGCCGCAAGGGCGGCGGGACCTGGCCGCCTTACTGCCTGATCACCTGACTGCCGGAGACGAACCGGCGCCCAGGTGTTCAGGCGCTCAGCGTGAGCCGATCTCCTGCGGCGCCTTGGTGAGCATGCGCTCCAGAACGGCGAGGTGGCTGGGGCGCGCCCGCTCGTAGCGCTCGCGGCCCGCTTCGGTGATGGCCACCCGCACCCCGCGCCGGTCCTCGCTGCAGATGCAGCGCTCCACCAGCCCTTCCTTCTCCAGGCGGGCGACCAGCCGGGACAGGGCGCTCTGGCTGAGGTGGACGTGGTCGGCGAGCTCCTGGACGCGGAAGCTGCACCCCTCGTCGCCACCGGCGAGGACGTCGAGCACCTCGAAATCGCTGGCGCCGAGCCCGTACGGATGGAGCTCGCGGTCGATCTCGCAGGCAGTACGCGCGTGAACGGCCAGGATCTCCCGCCACTCCTGTACGAGCGCCCGCTCGCCCTTCTCGCCGGTCATAACGCCACGGTAGCAGAATCCGGGGCCCTTATGCATAGACATTAAATGTGTTTGCATCTAATGTATGCGCATGTAGTCTCTCCCGCATGACCTCTCCGTCGTCCCCGACCTCATCCGCTCCGGGAGCCGCTCGGTGGAGCGCTCTGCAGTGGGGCACCCTGCTCGTGCTCTGCGCCGCGCTCTTCCTCGACGCCCTCGACGTCTCCATGGTGGGCGTCGCGCTCCCCTCGATCGGCCGCGACCTGGACCTGTCCACGTCCTCGCTCCAATGGGTCGTCAGCGGCTACATCCTCGGCTACGGCGGCCTGCTGCTCCTGGGCGGACGCGCGGCCGACCTGCTCGGCAGGCGCCGCGTCTTCCTGACCGCACTCGCCGTCTTCGCGGTGGCCTCCCTGCTCGGCGGCCTCGTCGACTCCGGCGACCTGCTCATCGCCACCCGCTTCGTCAAGGGCCTCAGCGCCGCCTTCACCGCCCCCGCGGGCCTGTCCATCATCACCACGACCTTCGCCGAGGGCCCGGTGCGCAACCGCGCCCTGACCATCTACTCCAGCTGCGGCGCCACCGGCTTCTCCATGGGCCTGGTGCTCTCCGGCTTCCTCACCGAGGCCGGCTGGCGCTGGACGATGCTGCTGCCCGCCCCGGTCGCCCTGGTGGCCCTGGTGGCCGGCCTCAAGCTCATCCCGCGGACCCCGCGCGAGAAGACCGAGGGGCGCGGCTACGACCTGCCGGGCGCGGTCACCGGCACCGGGGCGATGCTGCTCCTGGTGTTCACCGTGGTCTCCGCGGGCAGCGCCGGATGGGCCTCGGCCCGCACCCTCGGGTCCTTCGCGGGCGTCGCCGCCCTGCTGGCGGCCTTCGTCGCCGTCGAGCAGCGCACCTCCCACCCGCTCATCCGCCTGGGCGTCCTGCGCTCCTCCGGCCAGGTCCGCGCCAACCTCGGGGCCGCCACCTTCTTCGGCTCCTACGTGGCCTTCCAGTTCCTGGTCACCCAGTACCTGCAGAACGTCCTCGGCTACAGCGCGATGCAGACCGCTCTCGCCTTCCTCCCCGCCGGCTCCCTGGTGGCGATCCTGTCCACCCGGATGGGGCCCGTGGTCGACCGGTTCGGCACCCCGCGGGTGATCGCCGCGGGCTTCACCTCCCTGGTGATCGGGTACCTGCTGTTCCTGCGCATCGACCTGCACCCCTCGTACGCCTCGGCGATCCTGCCCTCCATGCTGCTGCTCGGCGCCGCCTTCGCCGCGGCCTTCCCGGCCCTGAACATCCAGGCGACCAACGGCGTCAAGGACCGCGAGCAGGGCATGGTCTCCGGCCTGCTCAACACCTCCTTCCAGGTGGGCGGCGCGATCTTCCTCGCCGTGGTCACCGCGGTGGTCACCGCGCACGCCGGCGCGCACCCCGCAGACAAGCAGGCCATCCTCGACAGCTACCGGCCGGGCCTGTGGGTCGTGACCGGGATCGGCATCGCGGGGCTCCTGCTCACCGTGTCCGGGCTGCGCCGACGGCGGCCCTCCTACGGAGTGCTCGTCGCCTCCTCCGCCGGCGACCGCGCGCTGACCGAGGCCGCCCGCGAGGAGGCCGCCGACGAGCAGGTCGCGGTCCGCGACTGACGGGGGCCGGCTCCGGGACCGGGTCCGGCCCCGCGCGGCGAGGGAGCGCGCGGGGCCGGACCTTCCTCGCGTTCGCCCTGCGGAGCGCTCAACGCCCCTGGCGCGCAAGGCGTCTTGGAGAGCAGGGGAGCGCTGCGTGGCAGACTGGGCAGGGGGAGCCAGGGGGAGGTTGTTCGGTGCTCGGCAGGAGGCGGACGCAGTCCGAACGCGACGCGGCGACCGTGGAGATGGTGTTCGCCGCGGTCACTGGAGCGCTGCTCGCAGCCGCCGGGTTCATCGCCGTGATCAGCCCGGTGCTGGCCGGGGCGGTCCACGGCGCCGGCCGCAAAGGGTGCTTCGCCGGTGCCGTCGTCCTCGCCGCGGCGCTCTTCTGCGGCCGGGTCGCCATCACCCTGCGCCGATTCGAACGTCTGGGGCGGCTGCGGGGCGCCGACCCGCACGGCCCGGCGGCCGCTCCGCCCGGGCAGACGCCGTCCGATCCGTCCATTACCGCCGACCCGGTGCACGCCTCAGGAAGTGCCGCATCCTCCCGGCGAGGCGACGGGCCGTCACCCGATCAGCCCAGCCAGCCCGGCCGTACCAGCCCCGACTCGTAGGCCAGCACCACCAGTTGGGCCCGGTCCCGGGCGCCCAGCTTCACCATCGACCGGCTGACGTGGGTCTTGGCCGTCAGCGGGCTGACCACCAGGCGCCGGGCGATCTCCTCGTTCGACAACCCGATGCCGACCAGCGCCATCACCTCGCGCTCGCGGTCGGTGAGCTGCTCCAGCCCCGCCGCCGCGGCCGGCGCCTTGGAGCGGGCGGCGAATTCGGCAATCAGACGGCGGGTCACACCGGGCGAGAGCAGGGCGTCGCCGGCGACCACGGCCCGCACCGCGCGCAGCAGCTCATCGGGTTCGGTGTCCTTGACCAGGAAGCCGGACGCGCCCGAGCGGATCGCCTCGAAGACGTACTCGTCCAGCTCGAACGTCGTCAGGACCACCACTTTCACCGCTTCGAGAGCCGGGTCGGCGGTGATCGTACGGGTCGCGGCGAGGCCGTCCACCAGGGGCATCCGGATGTCCATCAGCACGGCGTCCGGGGCCAGTTCGCGTACCTTGCGGACGGCCTCGTCGCCGTCCGCGGCCTCGCCGACGACCTCGATGTCCTCCTGGGCGTCGAGCAGGGCCCGGAAGCCCGCCCGCACCAGGACCTGGTCGTCGGCCAGCAGGACACGGATCACGGGCGCTCCTCGGCGGCGGGCACCCCGTCCCGGTCGGCAGGGGTGCGGATCGGGGCGTGGGTCTGGGCGTCGCCCAGAACGGTCGACCCGGCGGAGTCGGGGGCCGTGGGCGCGCCGGCGGAGTCGCGGGCCGCACCGGCCTCGCGCGGCTCGGTGCCGTCGGGGCGGGCGGCCCGCGGCAGGACGGCCCGGATGCGGAAGCCGCCGTCCGGCCGGGTGCCGGCGTCGAGGGTGCCGCCGAGCGCGGTCGCCCGTTCGCGCATGCCGACCAGGCCGTTCCCGCCGCCGCTCTCGCCGCCCGCGACGGCCGGGCCGTCGTCGTCGACCAGCACCTCGACGCTGCCGGGTGCATAGGACAGCCGGACCCTGGCGGTGCGGGAGCCGGAGTGCCGCACGATGTTGGTCAGCGCCTCCTGCACGATGCGGAAGGCGGCCAGATCGGTGCCCGGCGGCAGGCCCGCGCGTCTGCCGTCCACGGTCACCTCGACCGCGAGGCCTGCCGCCGTGGCCTGCTGCACCAGCTCCGGCAGCCGGTCGAGGCCCGGGGCGGGGGAGCGGGGCGCCTCGCCCGGCGCACGCAGGGTGCCCAGGACCTGCCGCACCTCGCCCAGCGCCTCCTTGCTCGCCGCCTTGATGGTCGTCAGCGCCGTGCGCGCCTGCTCGGGCCGCTCGTCCATCAGCGCGAGCGCCACACCGGCCTGCACGTTGATCACCGAGATGCTGTGCGCCAGCACGTCGTGCAGCTCGCGGGCGATCCGCAGCCGCTCCTCGTCGGCCCGGCGGCGGGCCGCCTCTGCCCGCTCCCGCCGCTCCCGCTCCATTTGCTCGCGCCGCACCCGGTACAGCTCGGCGGCGGCGAGCACCGCGAGCAGCCAGGCACCGACCCCCGAGACCTGCGTCCAGGACACGCCGTGATCGCCCGAGGGGGGCAGCCAGCGGTAGAGCCAGGTGCCGACCAGGGTGTGGCCGGCGAAGACCAGGGCGGCCACGGTGAGCGCGGCCTTGCGGTGGCCGGCGGCCACCGCGCTGAAGAAGGCGACCACCAGGCTCCCGAACACCGGGCCGTAGGGGTAGCCCAGCACCGTGTAGAGCAGCGTGGCCGCGCCGATGCCCGCCGTCACGGCGACCGGGTGCCGGCGGCGCAGGAGCAGCATCGCGGGGCCGGCGAGCAGCAGGACGTACGCGAAGGGGCCGAGGTCCGCCCGGTGCGGCTGGTGGCGGGCGACGACGCTCGTGCCGACCACCTGGACCACGGCAAGCACGAGCGCGGGCACCCACATGGGGCGGGTCCCGGTCAGGCCGCGCCGCGGCGGTCCGGGCACCTGCTCGTACGTCATGCGTCCCACGCTAGACCGCGCTCGCGCGGTGGGCGTCCGCCCGGCGGGTGGCCTGCCGCTACTTCGCCGGGAGTACGCCGTGCCCGGCCCCGCCGCCGTTGCGGCGCGCGGGTTCGTCCGGGAGGTCCTCATCCAGGTCGGCGAACTCGTCCGCGGGGACGTACGCGAGCGCGACCGGACCGTCGCCTGCCGGTTCGTAGACGGCGTCGGCCGTACCGCGGCGCGCCTCGCTCGCCTTGCCGGTGCTGTCCGCGGGCAGCCCGACCTGGAGGGCCAGGGCCGCGGCAGCGTGGTCGAAGAAGGGGCCGCGGGCCTCGACCACCCCCTGGAACTGGCCGAAGACCTCGAAGCTGACGATGCCGAAGACCTGGGCCCAGGCGGCGAGGAGGGCGCTCACGACCTCGACGGGAAGGTCGGGGGCGACCTCGGCCCCGAGCCGCTCCGCGTCCGCCCGCACCGGCCCGGCCGGGGGGCGGCCGGCGGGCTGTCCGAGCACGCCTGCCGCGTGGGCCTCGCGGGTGACCGCTATCAGGGCCAGGGCGACGCGGGAAGCGGGGGCGACGGTGTCCTGCGGGGCGGCGTAGCCGGGGACGGGCGAGCCGTAGATCAGGCTGTACTCGTGCGGGTGGCCGACCGCCCAGTCCCGAGCCGCGCGGCACACCGCGACCCAGCGTTCGACTGGGCTGCCCCGCTCGGCGGCGAGGGCCTGCTCGGCGGCGGCGCCGACGGCGTCGTACGCGTCGATGATGAGCGCGGTGAGCAGGTCGTCCCGGCTGGGGAAGTAGCGGTAGAGCGCGGAGGAGACCATGCCCAGCTCGCGCGCGACCGCCCGCAGCGACAGCCGCGCCGCCCCCTCGGCGGCGAGCTGCCGTCTGGCCTCTTCCTTGATCGCTGCGGTGACCTCGGTCCTCGCCCGTTCCCTGGCTCCTCGGATGACGCTCATGGGGCCAGTGTGCCACGGAAAAAGAACGCCGCACAAGAAAGAGAGCAGTGCTCTTGATTTCCGGAGGTGAGACGTGCATGCTGTTCTCAAGACAGAGCGGTGCTCACAAAAGTGGGCGGTAGTCAACGAGGAGTCGTCATGTCCGAGCAGGCGGTGCACGTCCAGAAGCCCGGGTGGGTCACGGTCAACGTCTTCAACCGGGCGGTCGCGTGGCTGACCCGCCGCGGGATCAGCGTGTGGGGGTCCCGGATCCTCGCGGTCCGCGGGCGCAAGAGCGGGCAGTGGCGCCGCACCCCGGTCAACCTGCTCACCTTCGGGGGCGAGCGGTACCTGGTGGCCCCCCGCGGCCACGTGCAGTGGACGTACAACATGCGGGAGGCCGGCGGCGGGCGGCTGCTGCTGGGCAGGCGCGTGGAGGAGTTCACCGCGGCCGAGCTGGGCGACGACGAGAAGGTGCCCGTGCTGCGCGCCTACCTCAAGCGGTGGAAGGCGGAGGTCGGCGTCTTCTTCGGCGGGGTGGGGCCGAACTCGTCGGACGAGGAACTGCGGGCCATAGCTCCCCGCCACCCCGTTTTCCGGCTCACCTCGGGACAGGAGCGGTGAGGTGGCCGGGGCGCGCGGCGGCCGCCCGTACCGGCCGCCGCGGGGGCGGTCAGGTGCGGTCCACCGCGTCCAGCGCGCGACGGGCGATGGGGTGGGTGCGGACGAGTTCGGCGAGCGAGCGCTTGCCTCGGGCGACTCCCGCGAAGGCCCGCCAAGCGGGCGGGAAACCGGTCAGGGCCGCGTGCAGCAGACCGGGACGCCGCTCGAAGAGCGCCAGCATGCGGCGGCCGACGCCCATCTCGACACCGAGCCCGGCCTTGACTGCGAAGGCGTAGTTGAGGGCCTGGCGGCGGGCGTCCACCGCGTCGTGCGACTCGGCGATGCGCACCGCCCACTCGCCGGCCAGGCGGCCCGAGCGCAGCGCGTAGGAGATGCCCTCGCGGGTCCAGGGCTCCAGCAGGCCGGCGGCGTCGCCGCAGACCAGCACCCGGCCGCGGGAGAGAGGGGAGTCGTCGGCCCGGCACCGGGTCAGGTGGCCGGAGGAGATGCTGGGCTCGAAACCGGCGAGGCCGAGGCGGGCGATGAAGTCGTCGAGGTAGCGCTTGGTGGCACCGCCGTCGCCGCGGGCGGAGATGACACCGACGGTCAGGGAGTCCCCCTTGGGGAAGACCCAGCCGTAGCTGCCGGGCAGCGGCCCCCAGTCGATGTGCACGCGCCCCGCCCAGTCCTCGGCCACGGCGGGGGGCACGGGGATCTCCGCCTCCAGGCCGAGGTCGACCTGGTCGAGCTTCACACCGACGTGGGCCCCTATCCGGCTGGCGCTGCCGTCGGCGCCCACCACCGCGCGGGCGTAGACGATCTCCTCGCTGCCCGAGCCCGTGCCGTTCACGACGACGGCGACGGTGCGGCGGTCCGGGACGCCGGGCCCGTGCTGCTCCACCCGGGAGACGGCCGCGCCGGTGCGCACCTCGGCGCCCGCCTCGCGGGCGGCCTCGACCAGGCCGGCGTCGAACTCTGGGCGGTTGATGAGGCCGAAGAGCATCTGCCGGGAGCGCTTGGTGCGGGTCAGCCTGCCGTTGAGGCTGAAGGTGACCGCGTGCACCCGGTCCAGCAGCGGGAGTTCGTATCCGGGTGGCAGGGCGTCGCGGGAAGGGCCGATGATGCCGCCGCCGCAGGTCTTGTAGCGGGGCAGCTCGGCTTTCTCCAGCAGCAGCACCCGCCGGCCGGTCAGGGCCGCCGCGTGGGCGGCCGTCGCCCCCGCGGGCCCGGCGCCGATCACCACGACGTCCCAGACCTGCTGGGCACCCTCGCCCGGCGTGCTGCTGTCCTGCGCCGACTGCTCACCGCTCACGTCTTCTTCGCTCCCGCTCGCCACGCTCGGCTTTACTCGCTGTTCAGAGCTCTTCGGATGCATCCTATTGCGCGAAAGGACACGGACTTGCTGTGGCACCATCGGCAGCGTCCACCTCCCTACGTCCGCAAGGAGCCGTCCATGCCGTCCGTTCCGCTCTCCGAGACCGTGGCCTCGCTGATTCCCCGTGCGAGGACCGAACTGGCGGAGCTGGTGGCCTTCAGGTCGGTGGCCGACCCGCGGCAGTTCCCGAGGAGCGAGTGCGAGGGCGCCGCCGAGTGGATCGCGCGACTGCTCGGCGAGGAGGGCTTCCAGGACGTCGCCCTGCTCGACACGCCTGACGGCACCCAGTCGGTCTACGGCCTGCTGCCCGGCCCGGCGGACGCGCCGACCGTGCTGCTCTACGCCCACTACGACGTGCAGCCGCCGCTGGACGAATCGGCCTGGCTGTCGCCGCCGTTCGAACTGACCGAGCGGGACGGGCGGTGGTACGGGCGGGGCGCGGCGGATTGCAAGGGCGGCCTGCTGATGCACATCACCGCGCTGCGGGCGCTGCGCGAGGACGGCGGGGTGCCGGTGACGGTGAAGATCGTCGTGGAGGGCTCGGAGGAGCAGGGCACGGGCGGGCTGGAGCGCTATGCCGAGGCGCACCCCGAGCTGCTGGCGGCGGACACCATCGTGATCGGGGACACCGGCAACTTCCGGCTGGGCCTGCCCACGGTAACCTCGTCGCTGCGCGGGATGGTGCTGCTGGAGGTGAAGGTGGCCACGCTGCGGGGCAACCTGCACTCGGGGCAGTTCGGCGGGGCCGCGCCGGACGCGCTGGCCGCGCTGATCGCGATGCTCGCCTCACTGCGGGACGAGACGGGCGCCACGACGGTCGACGGGCTGGACGCCACCGGGGTGTGGGCCGGGCTCGCCTACGAGGAGGCGGACTTCCGGGCGGACGCCCAGGTGCTGGACGGCGTCGGGCTGGTGGGCACCGGGCAGATCGCCGACCGGCTGTGGGCGCGGCCCGCGGTGACGGTGCTGGGGATCGACGCGCCGCCGGTGGTCGGGGCCACGCCGTCGGTGCAGGCGGAGGCGGGTGCGCTGGTGAGCGTACGGGTCCCGCCGGGGTTCGACGCGATCAAGAGCGCGGAGGTGCTGGAGGCGCACCTGCGGGCGGCTGCGCCGTGGGGCGCGAAGGTGGAGGTGGCGTTGCGGGGCAGTGGGCAGCCGTTCGCGGCGGACACCGCCAGCCCGGCGTACGCGGCGATGGCCGAGGCGATGCGGGAGGCGTACGGACAGGAGATGGCGGTGGCCGGGCAGGGCGGTTCGATCCCGCTGTGCAACACGCTGGCGACCCTCTACCCGCAGGCGGAGATCCTGCTCATCGGGCTGAGCGAGCCGGAGGCGCACATCCACGCGGTGAACGAGAGCCTGTCGCCCGAGGAGTTCGAGCGGATGTCGCTGACGGAGGCGCTCTTCCTGAAGGGTTACGGGGCCGCGCAGTCCGCAGGCATGGGCGTCTGAACCGCTGAGGGGTCCGGGCGGGCCGCGGCGGACCCCGGTGAGCGGGCGCGGCTTGCGGCCGGCCCGGCAGACGGGGCGGCCGCAGCCCGTCGCGGGTGGTCGAGTCAGCGGGCGGGGTGTCCGGCCTCCAGGTTGAGGGGGCGGCCCTGCTTGCGGGCGCGCAAGGCCCACCGCAGGCGTTCGAGGCGGACCGGGGGCAGCAGATCGGCGGCCTCGTCCTCGGTGACGAACCGCCAGTCGCGCAACTCGTCGCGCGGCAACAGGAGCCGGGGGATGTCGGAGGAGGGCATGCGGCCGCCGTCGAAGAGCAGACGGAGGCCGCCGTGGCCGGGCGGGCGAGGCGGTTCCCAGTCCACGACGAGGAGTTCGAGGCCGCCGGTGAGTTCGATGCCGAGTTCCTCGGCGACCTCGCGGTGGCCGGCCCGGGCGGGGGACTCGCCGCGCTCGACGATGCCGCCGGGGAACTCCCAGCCGGGCTTGTAGGTGGGGTCCACGAGCAGGACGCGGTCGGCATCGTCGAAGAGCAGGACGCCGGCGGCCACGGTCTCGGCTCGCGGCTCGGGCGTCTGGACGATGCCGCACGCCCCGGCGCCGCGCCCGACCGCCTCGGCGACGGCCACGGCCGTCTGGCGCGGGGTCAACTCCGCGGTGTGCAGCACGAAGGCGTCGTTGTGGAGCCAGGGGAGGGCGGCGGCGTAGTCGGCGAGGTGGTCGGCCGGCGCCTGGTGGGTTGCGGTGCCGGGCTTGCTGGAGGAGTCGGTGCGGGCGGCGAGGCGCGCCCGCAGGATCGTTTCTCCGGGATCGAGCAGGACATGGCGGACATCGATGCCACGAGCGGCGAGACCGCCGAATATCTCGTCGCGGTGGTCCTGGCGCAGCAGCGTCGTGGGCGCGATGAGCACGCCGCCGACCTCGGCGAGCAGACCGGCCGCGGTCTCGACCACCAGGCGGCGCCAGATCGCGAGGTCCTGGCAGTCGCCGACCGCCTGGAGCTTCTTCTCGGGCAGCAGCCGGTGCAGGCAGCCGCCGAGCACCTCGGGCTCGTACAGGGTGCTGCCCGGCACCAGGTCGAGCATCTCCCGCGCCGCGCTGGTCTTGCCCGCGCCGAACGCGCCGTTCACCCAGATGATCACGGTGCCCCCTTCTCCGTAGACCCCTACGAATTGCCCGGAGAGTCGGGCATGGCAAACGCGCACGCTCACGCGGAGGTGCCCGAAAGCGGCGAAAACGGGGGAGTGGTGACGGTGCGTGGCGGAAGGGTTGCCCGGTGAGAGGGGGAGCGCCGGTGGGTCAGAACAGGGACTGCGGGGCGCCGGGCGCCAGGCGCAGCGGGGCCGTGGGTGGCGGCGCCGGGGTGCCGCCGGGCGGTCGCTGGAGGGGCCAGCCGGCGGTGAGGCGGGTGTCGAGGAGCAACGGGCCCTCGGGAGTGGCCAGATGGAGGTCGTGGCCGGCGACCGCGAGGACGGTGCCGGTGAGCGCGCAGCCCGAGGCGAGCGCGGTGACCTCGGCGGCGGGCGCGGCAAGCGGAGGCTGCCGGTCGAGGCCGAACACGCCGGTGAGGTCGGTGAAGGCGAAGGGGGCGAGCCGGAGCGAGGTGGGGAGGTCGGCCTGACGAGAGGTCACCTCGGCGTGGAGGGCGGCCACTTCGGCCTCGCGTTCGGCCGGCGGCGGCAGGCTGTAGCGGGCGGCGCGCTTGGCGGGGTCGCGGACCCGGTCCGGCACGCGCAGCGCAGCGCCCAGCACTGCCTCCGTACGGCGCGCCGCCATCAGCGGGCCCTTGCCGAGGAAGGCGAAGCCCACCGCGGCCTGCTCCAGCAGGCGCACCCGGCCGCGTTCGGCCGCCGTGATGCCCACCTTGAGCAGACCGGGGCCGAAGTAGGCGAGATAGACCGCGAAGGGCCGCGGGTCGTCCGCACGGGTGTCCGCCGCCACCGAGGAGGCCCGGTCCAGCGCGAGGCACCCCTCGCACTGCTCCCGCCGCACCTGCGGCGCCAGCTCGGCACCGTACGGACACGCCGACCGCCGCCCGGCCCGCCACACCCCCGTGCACCCGCGCACCGCGTCCCCACCCACCGCGAGCCCGGCCGGCTCACCGACCCGCAGCGGACTCGTCCGCCCGCCGTGCTCCGGGTGCCACCACACCCACTGCGCACCCTCCGCCCGCCACCGGACCCCACCGCACCGCCACATGCCCCCAAGCTAGATCCACCCACCGACACGCGGCGCGGTGCCGGGGCGTACGCGGCCGCCGGCGGGGCCGACGGGCGCAGCAGCGTGGACGGCACCCGGTACTCCCCGCGGAGCAGGACAGGTGCCGCTGGCCGGACGACGACGCGGGCGCCGGCCGGCGGGAGTCTCGGGGTGTCGGGAAAGGACCCGGCTCCGACCGAGGAGATGACGCGCAATGGACACCCTGGCTTGGCATGACGGCGGGCCCGGCCCGTGGATCCTGTTCGTACCGCTGGTCTGGGCGGCCGTGGTCGCCGTGGTGATCACGGCGCTGCGGCGCACCGGACTGCGGGGCCGGGGCGGCTGGGGCGGCCCGTTCGGCGCCTGGCAGCAGCGCCCGCCCGTGAGCGGGTCCGAGCACTCGCCGATGGCCGTGCTCGGCCGCCGCTTCGCCGCCGGCGAGATCGACGAGGAGGAGTACTGGCGCCGGATGTCGGTGCTGGAGGAGCACTTCGCCCGTGACCCGCGCGGCACCCGCGGCGGCAAGGGCGGTGCCGCGTGAGCGCCGCCGCCGGAGCCCCCGCGGGAGCCCCGTCCTCCGCCGCGGAGCAGCCCGGCACCGCGATGGCGGCACGCGTCGTCGGCGCCGAGAAGGTCTACGGGGCCGGCAGCGCGGCCGTGCGCGCCCTGGACGGTGTGACGGTCGGCTTCCCGGCGGGCCGGTTCACCGCGATCATGGGCCCCTCGGGCTCGGGGAAGTCCACCCTCATGCACTGCGCCGCCGGCCTGGACAGCCTGACCGCCGGCCGCGCGTACATCGGCGGCACCGAGCTGGGCCCGCTCGGCGACCGGCAGCTGACGCTGCTGCGCCGGGAGCGGATCGGCTTCGTTTTCCAATCGTTCAACCTCGTGCCCACCTTGACGGTCGCCGAGAACATCACGCTCCCGCTCGACCTCGCGGGCAGGCGGCCCGACGCGGAGTGGGTGGACGCGCTGGTGGACGTGGTCGGGCTCGGCGGGCGCCTGGCGCACCGGCCGAGCGAGCTGTCCGGCGGCCAGCAGCAACGCGTCGCCGTGGCCCGGGCGCTGGCCGGCCGCCCCGAGGTGGTATTCGCCGACGAGCCGACCGGCAACCTCGACTCCCGCTCCGGCGGCGAGGTGCTCGGCCTGCTCGGCCGGGCCGTCCACGAGATGGGCGGCACCGTGGTGATGGTCACCCACGACCCGAACGCCGCCGCGCACGCCGACGAGGTCGTCTTCCTCGCCGACGGGCGCCTGGTGGACCGCATGGCCGACCCGACCGCGAGCCGCGTGCTCGACCGGATGAAGGCGTTCGACACCCGCACGGGCCAGGCCCTGACGGGACAGGCGCGTACGGACCGGACCCGTACAGACCGAACCCGTGCCGAGCGGGCGCGCCCTGACCATGCCGGTACCGATCCGGCCCGTACCGACTCCGCCCGTACCGATCCGGCCCGTACGGACCGAACCCCCTCCGACCGGGCCCGCCCCCAACACGCCCGTCCCGCGGGCGCCCAAGCCGGCACCCAGGAAGACGCGCCTGCATGACCACCCCCGGACCCACTACCGATCCCAGTCCCCGACCCGCCCCCGGACCCGCTGCCCGATCCACCACCGGACGCGGCGCCAAGTACCTCCCCGGCCGTCCTGCCCGCGTCCCGCTGCGCCTCGGCCTCGCCGGACTCCGCGCCCACAAGCGCCGGTTCGCCGGCACCTTCACCGCCGTCTTCCTCGGTGTCGCTTTCCTCGCCGGCACCATGGTCATGGGCGACACCCTCAAGGCGGGTTTCGGCGCGCTGTTCGACGGGGCCGACAGCGGCACCGGCACGGTGGTGCGCGGCGCCGACGAGATCACCGCGGGCCGCGGCGTGGGTGCCCGCGAACCGGTCCCCACCGATCTGCTGCGCCGTATCGAGCAGGTGCCCGGCGTCGCCGCCGCGGCGCCCGACGTCGAGGGCGCGGGTGAACTCGTCGCCCAGGACGGCAGGACGCTCGACACCAAGGGCCCCACCACGGCCGCCAACTGGATCGGCGACACGAAGCTCAACCCCTACCGGCTCGTGGAGGGGCGCGCCCCCTCCCGTCCCGGCGAGGCCGTCATCAACCGCCTCGCCGCCAAGAGGGCGCACCTCGCGGTCGGCGACCGCACCCTGCTGCGGGTGCCCGACCCGGTGCCGATCACCATCGTGGGCATCGCGACCTTCGGCGGCGAGGACTCCGAGGGCGAGTCCACGTACACCGCGCTCACCCTCGCCGACGCCGAGCGCTACCTGATGCCGAAGCCGGGCGAGGCCACCGCGCTCAGGGTCCGCGCGGGGCCGGGCATCGGCGAGCAGGAGCTGACCGCGCGGGTGGGCCGGGTACTCCCGCCGCAGTACGAGGCGATCACCGGATCCGAGGCGAGCCAGGAGACCGAGGACGCGACCGCGGGCACCTTCCTGACCCTGTTCACCTCGCTGCTGGTGGTCTTCGCCGGCATCGCGCTGCTGGTGGCGACCTTCAGCATCCACAACACCTTCGCCATCGTCGTCGCCCAGCGCACCCGCGAGAACGCCCTGCTGCGCGCGCTCGGCGCCGACCGGCGGCAGGTGCTGGGCGCGACCCTGACCGAGGCGTCGGCTGTCGCGCTCACCGCCTCGCTCGCCGGGCTGCTCGGCGGCATCGGCGTGGCGGCCGGCCTGCAGGCGCTCTTCCCCGCCGCAGGCTTTCCCTTCCCGCGGAACGGCCTGGTGATCCACCCGCTCGCCATGGCGGTGCCGCTCGCCGTCGGCCTGGCGGTGTGCGTCGGCTCGGCCGCGATGCCCGCCGTGCAGGCCGGCCGCACCGCTCCGCTGGCCGCCCTGCGGGAGAGCGCTGTCGACACCTCCGGTGCCTCGCGCCGCCGCGCCCTGATCGGGGTGGTGGCCGCGGCCGCGGGGACCGCCCTGGCGGTGGCGGGCGTCGAGAGCCGTACGCTGCTGCTCGCCGCGGCGGGGGCGGTCCTGACGCTCGCCGCCTTCGTGGTGCTCGGCCCGGTCGCCTCCTCGCTCGCGGTGCGGGTGATCGGCGCACCCCTGGCGCGGGTGCGCGGGGTGACGGGCGCGCTGGCCCGCCGCAACGCGCTGCGCAGCCCCAAGCGCACGGCGGCGACCGCGACCGCGCTGATGATCGGAGTGGCGGTGGTGACGCTGTTCACCGTCCTCGGCGCCTCGATGAAGGCGACGCTGGACGACACGGTGGACCGCACCTTCGCCGGCGATGTGGCGATCAGCGCCCAGGTCTACGGCGCCGGCGGCGCGGGCCTGAGCCCGAGGATCGCGCCCACCGTGGCGAGGCTGCCGCAGGTCCGCCGGGCGGTCGGGCTCGGCCGCGGCGCCGCCGAGATCGACGGCGGCGGGCACCGGCTGACGGTCACCGACCCCGCGGCGCTCTCGCAGCTGCTCGACCTCGGCACCGTGCGTGGCTCGCTCGGCGCCCTGGGCACGCACGGCATCGCCGTCGCCAAGAGCCAGGCGGACAGCCACCACTGGCACCCGGGCAGCACGGTCACGCTCGGCTTCGCCGACGGGCAGCGGGTGCCGTTCCGGGTCGCCGCCGTCTACCAGCGCTCCGACCTGGCCGGTGACTACATCGTCACCAGGGCGGCCTGGGCCCCGCACCACATCCAGGACAAGGACACCCTGGTCGCCATCGACTTCCGGGACGGGGTGAACACGGCTGCGGGCAAGGCCGCCGTCGAGAAGGCGGTGGTGCCCTTCGGCTCGCCCGCCGTGCAGACCAAGGCCGAGTACGCGAAGTCCTCGGCGGCCGGGATCGACACCTTCCTCACCTTGATCTACGCCCTGCTGACCCTCGCGGTGCTGATCGCCCTGCTCGGCATCGCCAACACCCTGACGCTGGCGGTGCACGAGCGGACCCGGGAGCTGGGGCTGCTGCGGGCGGTGGGGCAGACCCGGGCGCAACTGCGGGCGATGGTCCGCTGGGAGTCGGTGGTGGTGGCCGCCTTCGGCACGGCCGGCGGGCTCGGACTCGGCGCCTTCCTGGGCTGGGTGGTGGCGCGGGCCGCCGACACCGCGCGCACCGGCTCGTTCGCGATCCCGCCCGGGCGCCTCGCGATGGTGCTGCTGGTCGGCGTCGCCGCCGGGGTCGCCGCCGGCTGGCGCCCGGCCGGGCGCGCGGCACGGCTGGACGTGCTGCGGGCGGTGGCCGCGGAGTAGCGGGCCGTTGCGGGACAGGTGCGTGCACGGCAACGGACCGGCCGCCGCGTCCCCTTGGCGGGGAGGCGGCGGCCGGTCCGACGGCCTGCGGTCCTGCGGGGCCCTTCGGGAAGCCGCTCGGGCTTGTGGGGCCGGGCTCGGGACGGACGGTCAGGCTCTCAGCCTTGCCGACCGGTCACCTCGCCGGCGTGAGCCGGGCCCGGGCCGGGCCGGCAGGTGGTCAGGCGACCGAGGCGGCGACCGCCACGCGCTCGGGGGACGCGGCCTGCTCGACCGGCATCGCCGCAGCCTTCAGCGGCACCCGCTTCGGCACCGGGACCGGCCTGCGCAGGACGAACCACACCACCTTGCCGCCCTCGTCGGGGAGCAGATCGGTGCCCCAGCTGTCGCTCATCGCCTCGACCATCGCCAGGCCGCGGCCCGTGGTCGCGGTCGGCTCGGTCGGCTGCAGGTACGGCAGCCGCACGTCGTGGTCGGCGACGGCCACGGTGAGGCGGTCGGGCGCCATGGTCAGCTTGACCGCGCACTGCTTGTCCGGCTTGGCGTGCCGGTGCACGTTGGCCAGCAGCTCGCTGATGCCGCTGGCGGCGGCGTCGATCAGCGGGTCCAGCCGCCAGTAGCGCAGCTGGGCGGAGACGATCCGGCGGATCTGCTGGATGCGGTACGGATGCGCCTCGAGCTCGAGCGCGCACTCGCGCGTGGCTGGGTCGGTCTGGTCGGATTGCATGATCACGGCTGCGACTCCCTCCGCGGTGGTCGGGCCCCGACGAACGGGGCCGGGCGCTCACCGCACCGATGGGAACACTTGAGCGGGAATGCGTAGAGTGACTGCGGCAGTACTCCGTGATGCCCAATCAGGTTCACCCGTTGCGGCGCATGGCGCAAGTCGGACCGTCACGGCGCGTGTGTCCTGCGTGAGGGGGGTGGCCGTCCCCGTAACGGCTCAGTCCGGCGCGGTGTCCTCGGGGGCCGTACGGGCGAGGGCGGCGAGCGCCGACAGAGCGGCGCGCAGCAGTTCGCGCGGGGGAGAGGCGAGGCCGATCCGTACGGCGTCCGGTGCCCGCCGCGGGCCCGCGGCAAAGGACGCGGCAGGGGTGACCGCGATGCCCCGGCGGCCCGCGGCGGCCGTGAAGGTGTCGGCCCGCCATGGCTGTGGCAGGTCCCACCAGCAGAAGCACGAGCGCGGGTCGGTGCGCAGGGCGAAGCCGGCCAGTTCCTCGGCGGCGATCCGCTGGCGTGCGGCCGCCTCCTCGCGCTTGGCCGCGGCCAGGCGCGCTGCGGTGCCGTCGGTCAGCCAGCCTGTCGCCGCCTCCAGGGCGTAGCCGCCGGGCGTCCAGCCGCCCGAGCGCAGAGCTGCCGCGACCTGCTCGGAACGGCCCGGCGGCACCACTGCGAAGCCCGCGGTGAGCCCGGGGGCCAGCCGCTTGGAGAGGCTGTCGGCGGTCACCACGTGCTCGGGGGCGTAGGCGGACAGCGGTGGCGGGGCGACCGGGTGCAGGAACGACCAGATCGCGTCCTCGACCGCGGGCACGTCCAGCCGCCGCAGCAGGCCGGCGACCGCTGCCCGGCGCTCGGCGGGCATGGTGACCGACAGCGGGTTGTGCAGGGTGGGCTGCAGGTACAGGGCGTGCAGCGGGCCCTCGCGGTGGGCGGCCTCCACCGCCTCCGGCAGCAGCCCGTCGCCGTCGCACGCCAGCGGCACGAGGTTCAGGCCCAGCCGGGCGGCCAGCCCCTTGGCCACCGGGTAGGTGAACTCCTCGACGCCGAGCCGCCCGCCGACCGGCACCAGAGCGGCCAGCGCGCCCGCGATCGCCTGGCGGCCGCTGCCCGCGAAGAGCACGTTCGCCGCCGGAGGGCTCCAATCGGGACGCGCGAGCAGCGCGGCCACCGCCTCGCGGGCCCGGCCCGTGCCGCGGGCGCCCGCCGGGCGCATCGCCTCGGTCAGGACGTCCAGCCGCGCCATGCGGGCGAGCCCGGCGGCCAGGAGCGCGGACTGGCCGGGGACCACCGGGTAGTTGAGCTCCAGGTCCACCCGCGCGCCCGCGGTCGGCTCGGCGAGGGCGGGACCGCGGCCACCGCCGGACGCCGCCCGGACGAACGTGCCGCGGCCCACCTCGCCGACCGCCAGGCCGCGCCGTACCAGCTCGGCGTAGACCCGGCCCGCGGTGGAGTCGGCGATGCCGTGCCGGCGGGCAAAGGCCCGCTGCGTGGGCAGCCGGTCACCCGGGCGCAGCCGGCCCGCCGCGATCTGGGCGGCCACCGAGTCGGCGATCCTCCGGAAATCCCGCACCCTCCGCCACCCTCCAGCGTTCCGCCTATTGCACCGAGATCATTTCATCTCATTGCCCTCGCGATTGCCCCGCCCTAGCGTCTCCACCACGGCATTCCAGACGGGAGCACCCCACATGACCGGCACCTTCGCCAACGGCACGCACATCGACCACGACGACCTCCGCCCACCCGGACCCGAGCAGGAGCCCCCGCTGCTCCTGGTGCACGGGCATCCCTTCGACCGCAGCATGTGGCGGCCCCAGGCGGCGGCCTTCCCCGGCCGCCGGACCATAGCGCCGGACCTGCGCGGATACGGCCGCAGTGGACCGGCCGCGGGTACGACCCGGCTCGAGGTCTTCGCGGACGACCTGGCCGCACTGCTCGACGCGCTCGGCGTGGAGCGCGCGGTCGTGGCCGGGCTCTCCATGGGCGGGCAGATCGTGCTGGAGTTCCAGCCACTTCCGCGCGGACCGACACCGAGGAGGGCCGGCGCGAGCGGCTGCGCCGGGCCGAGGAGTTCGAGCGCGGCGGGGCGGCGGCGATGGCCGCCTACGCCGAGGAGGTGCTCGACTCGATGCTGGCCCCCGCCACCGCCCGCGCGCTGCCCGCGACAGCGGCCCACGTCCTCGCGATGATGCGCGCCGCCCCGCCGGCAGGAGCCGCGGCCGCCCTGCGGGGCCGGGCCGAGCGGCCCGACTACCGCGAGGGGCTGGCCCGGATCGACGTACCGGCGCTCGTGGTGGTCGGCAGCGAGGACGTCTTCGCGCCGGTCGCCGAGGCGGAGCTGCTGCACCGGGGGATTCCGAGCGCCCGGCTGGCCGTCGTCGAGGGCGCCGGGCACCTGCCGAACCTGGAACGGCCCGAGGCGTTCAACCAGGCGGTGGCCGCGCTGCTGGCGGAGGTGACCGCGACCGGACGTCCGCACGCGCCTGCCGACGTACCGACGGGCGCACCCGCGCCCGTACCGGCGGACGCACGTGCGCACGGCGCCCTCCCGCCGGACGGCAGCCCCCAGCGGCCGGACAGTCCCAGCGGAGAACGCCGAAAGGCCCCGCAGATATGACGAAATGCTGACGGTACCCCCGCGGCCCTGGCTCCACGGCCCTCGGCGTGCTCGAATCGTTGCATGAGCAACCACTCTTCGGGGCACTCGCCGGGCCGGCCGCCGGGAGACGCCGCCGGGGACGAGCACCTCCCGCGGACCGCCCGGGACCTGCCGAAGGACCCACCTCGCAAGCGCGCCCGGAAGGGCGCCGAGGACCCCGCGCAGGACCCGGAGCTGGGCCGCGGCTCGCCCGTGGGCCGCCGGCTCGTGCTCGGCATGCTCGGGCTCGGCGCCGCAGGCGTCGCGGTGGGCGGCAGTATGCAGGACCGCATCGACTCGGTCCTCGCCTCCGTCAGCGCCAAGGACCCCACCGGCGTCACGGGCCTGCTGCCCGGCGGCGGGGGCTTCCGCTTCTACTCGGTCTCGGAGTCCATCCCGCACCGCGGCGAGGACGACTACCGGCTGACCATCGGCGGTCTGGTCGACCGCCCCGTCAGCTACCGGCTCGCCGACCTGCGCGCGCTGCCCCAGGTGCACCTGGTCCGCGACGTGCAGTGCGTCACCGGCTGGCGGGTGCCCAGGACGGCGTTCTCCGGGGTGCGGCTGTCCACGCTGCTGGACGCCGCCGGCGTCAAGTCCTCGGGCACCGCCCTGCACTTCACCTGCTTCGACGGCGTCTACACCGAGAGCCTCACCCTGGAGCAGGCCCGCCGCGGCGACATGCTCGTCGCCCTCACCATGGACGGCAAGCCCGTCACGGCCGCGCACGGCGGCCCGGTACGGCTGTACGCGGCGCCGATGTACTTCTACAAGTCCGCGAAGTGGCTGTCGGGCATCACCGTCACCAAGGACGTCCAACCCGGCTACTGGGAGCACTACGGCTATGACGTCGACGGATGGGTCGGAAAGTCCAACGGCCGCCATGACGACCCCACGTCCTGAGCGCCGGTGGCGCCGCGACGAGACCGGGGTGCGGCGCTTCACCCGGGCCGAGAAGTGGGTGCACCGCAGCTTCACGGTCCTGATGGGCGTGTGCGTGTTCACCGCCGCCTGCCTCTACCTGCCGGAGCTGGCCGAGATCGTCGGCCGCCGCCGGCTCATCGTCACCGTGCACGAGTGGTCCGGCATCCTGCTGCCGGTCCCGGTCGTGCTCGGCCTCCTCTCGCGGGCCTACCGTGCGGACCTGCGGCGGCTGGGCCGCTACTTCCCGCACGACGGGAAGTGGCTGGGCACCGCCCTGCGGCTGCGCCGCCGCGAGCCCACCCTGGCGGGGAAGTTCAACGCCGGGCAGAAGCTCAACGCCAACTTCGTCGCCGGCGCCGTCCTGGTGATGATCGGCACCGGTCTGATCATGTGGTTCCCGCGGCTCACCCCGCTCGTGTGGCGCACGGGCGCCACCTTCGTCCACGACTGGCTCGCCCTGCTGCTGGCCGCCGTCATCACCGGCCACGTCTACTTCGCGGCGAGCGACCCCGAAGCGCGGCGCGGCCTGCGCACCGGGTACGTTCCGCGCTGGTGGGTCCGCAGCCAGCACGTCCTGTGGCGCACGGGCGAGCCCGAGCAGCCCGCGACGGAGCACTCCGCGCGCGAGCCCGAACGGCCCGCGCCCGAGCCCGAGTGAGGACGCGGACGAGGCCGTAGCGCCGCCTCCCTGCCCGGAAGTCCCCCCCCGCCCGAACTCCCCCCGCACGGGCCCTATGAGTGCCCGCCCGGCCGCAACAGCCCGCCGCAGCAGACCCGTTACAGCCAGGACACCGTGCGGTCGCCCGTGGGCCACCGTCCTTTCGCCGTGCGAACCTAGCGTCACCGCATGACCACGTCGCAGGTGACGAGCCGTCCCGCCGCGCCGCCCACCCCCGGTCGGCGCGTACCGCGGCCCAACGCCCGGCCCGAGCCCCGGCCGAGGCGGACCGGGCGCGTGGCCGGGCCGCGCCGGCTCGGTGCGCACGCGGTCGTCTCCGTCCTGCTGCTGGCCGCGCTGTGCGCCACCGCGGTCGCCGCGGCCGTCAATGTCAGCGGCGACACCTCGCAGTTGCGCGACTCGGTCGCCCGGCGGGCCGCCGTGGCCGCCCAGTTGCGCTTCGCCCTGGCCGACCTCGACGCCCAGCGCGCCGACACCCTCGCCCCCGGCATGTCCACCCGCGAGCCGGGCGTCTACGTCGGCAACCAGCTCAACGCCCTCATCACCGCCCAGCAGCGCCGCGCCCAGGTCAGCGACGCCCTGCGGCAACTCGGCAGCGACGAGGCGCACAGCGCCCAGGTACGCACACTGCTCGACGGCCTCGGCCAGTACGACGACCTGAGCGGGCGCGCCTCCTACGTCGACGAGCAGTTCCCCGACCGGGTGGCCGGCCACCCCGCGGAGGCCAGCGTCGCGATGAACGCCCAGGCCGGCGCGGTGATGACCGGGACCCTGCTGCCGGTCGCCTCCGCGCTTTCCGCCGACTACCAGAAGCAGGCCGCCGACGCCGCGGCCCGCGTGCACGACCGGGCCCGCACCTGGACGCTCCTGGTGGTCCTGACCGGCCTGCTCGCCCTGCTCCACCTGCTGTGGTGGCAGCGCGGCCTGGCCCGCGACTACCACCGGGTGTTCAGCGTGCCGCTCGTCGCCGCCACGGCCGGGGTGCTCGCCACCGCGCTGACCGGCGCCGCCGTCCTGAGCGCGGCGGGCGGCTCGGCCGGCACCGCGGACCGCCAGGGACTGATGCCCTGGGCGCGGCTGTCCGAGGCGAGCACGGTCGCCGCGCAGGCCGCGGCCGCGGAGAGCCGCTGGTTCGTGCACGGCGCCGCGCTCGGCCGCAGCGACGCGGTGCGCTTCACCTCCCTGACCCGGCAGTTGGACGGCCTGCTCACCCCCGGCGCGGGCGTCCCCGCCGACGAGCGGCCCGCCTACCAGGACGTGCGCCGCCGCTACCAGGTCTTCCTCACCGACGACCGCCACCTGCGCACCCTGCAGGCGGCCGGCGACACCGAGCAGGCCGCGGTCGTGCTCACCACCGTGGGCCGCGGTGACATCGCCTTCGACTTCTGGGACTTCGCCACCACCCTCGACCAGTTGGCGGCCCGTCAGCTCGACGACTTCACCGGCCACGCCGCCGACGCCCACGGCGCCCTCGACGGCTGGCCCGCGATCCCCGCCGGCGCCACGGGCGTCGCCGCCCTCCTCGTCCTGCTCGCGGTGCGCCCGCGGCTCGCCGAGTACCGCTGAGCGGCCGGTGTCCGGGGCGGGTTGTGACGCGCCTGTTCGAGCGTGTAAGAGTGGGGAGGAACCGCCTGGGGGGCGCGGTGCGAGCCGTCCGACGCTCCGACCGGGCCCGGACGAGACGAGAGCCCGCCTGATGACCACCGAATCCTCGCCCCTGCCCGAGGAGCCTGCCCTGCCGGACGAGGTGTGGGAGCAGTTCCTCCAGGACAGCGAGCGCGACATCAGGGCCTCGGCACCCAAGGAGCCCTCCGCGCGGGCCCGCATTGTTGCCCGCCGGCTGCGCGAGGAGCAGGAGCGGGCCGAGCAGGCCGCCCGCGGCAGCCGCCGCCGGTGGCGTCCGCGCAGCCGGGCCGAACGCCGCGCCACCGCCTGGCGGGCACCGGTCACCGACGCGGGCGAGGCCCGGGCGCGCCGGCGCGGCCTGCTGCGCGGACTGCTGGGAGTGGTGCTGGTCGTGGCGGTGCTGCTGGTGGTGCTGTCACCGAGCCACGCCTGGTCCCTCCTGACCGGCAAGGGCTGACCCGTCGGGCAGCGGCTCGCCGGCCACGATCAGCTCGGCGAGGTGCTCGGCGATCTCCTCGCGCAGCACCTCGGGGATGCCCGCGTCGGTCACCAGGGTGTCGACGTCCTCCAGGGAGGCGAAGGAACTCAGGCCCACCGTCCCCCACTTGGTGTGGTCGGCGATCACCACCACCCGGCGCGCGGAGCGCACGAAGCGCCGGTTGGTCTCCGCCTCCGCCAGGTTCGGCGTCGACAGGCCCGCCTCCACCGAGATGCCGTGCACGCCGAGGAACAGCAGGTCGAAGTGGAGCGACTGGATCGCCCGGTCCGCCACCGGGCCGACCAGCGTCTCCGAGGGCGTGCGCACCCCGCCGGTGATCACCACCGTGGCCGCGCTGCCGCCGTGCGCGGTGCCAGGGCGGCGCTGGCCGGACTGGAAGACGTCCGCCACGCGCACCGAGTTGGTCACCACCGTCAGGTCGGGCACGTCCAGCAGGTGCTGGGCGAGTGCGTAGGTCGTGGTGCCGCCGGCCAGCGCGATGGCGCTGCCGGGCGGCACCAGCGTGGCCGCCGTGCGCGCGATCGCCTCCTTGGCGCCCAGCTCCAGGCCCGACTTGGCCTCGAACCCCGGCTCGTGGCTGCTCGGCTCCACCACCGGCACCGCGCCGCCGTGCACCTTCTCCACCACGCCTTGGCGGGCGAGCGCGTCCAGATCGCGGCGGACCGTCATGTCCGAGACGTTCAGCCGGCGGGTCAGCTCGTTGACCCGCACGCCGCCGCGGCGCCGCACCTCGTCCAGGATCAGAGCCCGGCGCTGCTCCGCGAGGAGGTTCTGGTTGTCGCTCACCCGTGACCCCGTCCCGTCCGTGTCGTTGTCCACCGCGGCCGGACGTGCCGGCCGCCGGAGTGCTGCGGTCATCCTTCCACGCCGGGCACGGTCACGTGTACGGCGCAAGGCCCCGGGGCGACCGGACCGGCCGGGGACGGGTGCGGCCGGCGGTGCCCGTTCGCGCGGACGGTCACGATTGCAGCGCGACGGGAGCGAACACGACTGACCGCCTCCGGGGGCGGGCACCACCACCCCGGGACGCAAGGATCGGGGGACACCCGTGGCCGAGCAACCGCACACCGACGTGCCGATCGCCCTGGAACTGCTCGTGCACGGAGTCGGCGGCACCACGCCCGAGCAGATGCTCGACGATCCAAGGACGGTCTGCCTGGCCGGCGACACCACCGCTGGCATCCACCGCAGGGCGTGCGACACCGACGCCGAGGCACACCCCGGCAGGTACCGCGAGGCTCCCGTCCCCGAGGCCTACTGCTGGTCCAACCTCACCTCGGGCAACGCCGGCCGGGCGCTGTGGCTGCTGCTCCTGCCGTTCATGATCGCCAACCTCGCGCACTGGATGCGCCCGCCCTCCACCCGCACCCGCCTGGCCCGCTGGTACGAGGTCGCCGTCCGGCTGCTCGCGCTCTCGCTGACCGTGCTGCTGGTCGCCGCCGTGTGCGAAGTGGCGCTCGACATCGTCGGCTGGCAGTGCGCGGGCCGCGCCGCCTGCACCCACGACAAGTCCTGGCTCGGCTTCGCGGCCGCCTCGCGCGGCGGCTGGTGGAGCCAGCCCGGCCGCCGGCTCGCCCTGGCCGCCGCCGCGCCACTCGCGCTCACCGGCGTGCTGTGGTGGCTGTCCCACCGCACCTGGTACGCCTACGAGTCGCAGCGCCCGGCCGTACCGTCCCGGCCGCCCGCCCCCGGCGCCCCCTCCCTCGCCCAGCCCGGCTTCTGGTACGGCCGCAGGTCCGTGGCCCGGCTGCGTACCGCGCACACCGCGGTCGGCCTGCTCACCATCGCCGCCGCGCTGCTGACCCCGGCGCTCGGCCACGACCGCGGCCGCCCCGGCGCGGTGCTGCCCGCGATCGGCTGGAGCCTGGCCGGCGTCCTGGTGGTCCTCGTGGCCATCGCGATCGGTGTCACGGTGCGCGCCCACCGCGTCGAGACCGGCCTGGACGACACCGCCGACCCGCGCACCACCCGCCTGCTCCTGGCCGGTTCGGGCACCCTGCTCGCAGCGGCGGTCCTCTACGGCGGCTGGAGCCGCCCCGGTTGGCACTCGGCCGGGCGGCTGCCGTCCGCGCAGGCGTTCTCCGCGCTGACCATCACCCAGGGCGTCCTGGTCGCCCTGCTCGCCGGCACCGCGGCGGCCCTGCACCGCGCGCGGCCCGCGGAGTTCGAGGACACCGCGCCCGCCCTGCGCGGCCAGGCCGGGCCCGCCGTCGCCCTGCTGGGCTGCGCGATCGGCGGGGTGCTCACCGGCGGGATCGCCGAGCGCGCCGCCGACCTGCTCGACCGCGGCCGCACTCCGGGGCAGTCCGGCAGCCCGCTGGCCGGCCCGCCCGCTGTGCTCACCTGGGAGTCCTCGGTGATCCCGGCCGTGCTCGTGCTGGTGCTGCTGGCCGGCGCGTGGCTCGCCCTCCGCCTCCGGCACGAGGAGCGGGAGCTGTGCCCGGAGGTGGACGCGCTGTACCCCGGAGAGGTCCACCACCGCTCCCGCACCCGGCACATCGCCTCGGCGCTGGCCCGCGCGGGCCTGACCGACCGGGCGCCGTTGCTCGTCGCCGTGCTGTGCGGCACCGCCTTCGTCCTCGGCGGCGGCGCGGTCGCCGCGGCCTGGATCGGCGGCGGCACCCCGGGCGAGGAGGCCCGCGGCGCCCCCGGCCCGGTGACCGCGCTCGCCGACACCGCCCAGTCGCTGGGCTCGTGGCTGGTGGGCGCGGGCGTCATAGCGCTGGTCGCCGTCGGCCGCCGCGCCTACAAGGACGCCTCCGCGCGGCGGACGGTGGGCATCCTGTGGGACATCGGCACCTTCTGGCCGCGCGCCGCCCACCCCTTCGCGCCGCCCTGCTACGCCGAGCGCGCCGTGCCCGACCTCACCTGGCGGATGGCCACCTGGACGCAGGCGACCGGCGGGCGGATCGTGCTGTCCGGCCACTCCCAGGGCAGCGTGCTCTCCGCGGCGGCCGTCTGGCAGCTCGACCCCCAAGTGCGCGGCCGTGTCGCCCTGCTGACCTACGGCTGCCCGCTCGCCCGCCTCTACGGCCGCTGGTTCCCCGCCCACTTCGCGCCCGCGCGGCTGCGCGAGCTGCACGAGGAGATGCACGCCTGGTGCAACCTGTGGCGCCGCACCGACCCGATCGGCGGCCCGGTCGGTATCGGCGGCAAGGGCGTTGCAGGCGTTGCGGGTGACGCGGGCATCGGGGGCCCGCCGGTCGATGTCGGGCCGCTGCTCGACCCGGCCGCCTACGGCCGCAGCGCCGCCCACCCGCTGCCCGAACCGGTGCTCGGCCACTCCGACTTCCAGGCCGATCCCGCCTTCGCGCGGACCCGCGCCGGACTGCTGGCGCGCCTGGGCTATCCCGTGCCGGCCGTGCCCGCCCAAGGACGGCCGGCGGGATTGCCCGACCCCCTGGTGTGAGCCGGGCGTGGCCCGCCGGACCTGCCGGACACCTGCTAGGGCGTGCCAGATCCCGCCGATCAGACGGGATTCGGCAGACACGCCCTACGGCAGCTCCGGCAGGTCGTCGGGGAAGAGCAGCTGCAGCTCGTCGTGGGACGGGTCGTCGACGTGGGCCAGGCGCATCGCGTGCCGCTCGACCATCACCTCGAAGGTCTGCCGCGCGGTGCGGCCGTTGCCGAAGGCCGGGCCCTTGGGGATCGCCGTGAAGTACTTCAGCAGCGCCTCGTCCGTCTCGCCGCCCAGCTGGTACTGCTGCTCGGCGGCCTGCGACTCCACGATCCGCAGCAGTTCCTCCGGGGTGTAGTCGCCGAAGGTGATGGTCCGGGAGAAGCGCGAGGCGACACCGGGGTTGGAGGCGAGGAAGCGCTGCATCTCCGCGGTGTAGCCGGCCACGATGACCACCACCGCGTCCCGGTGGTCCTCCATCAGCTTCACCAGGGTGTCGATCGCCTCGCGCCCGAAGTCGCGGCCCGCGTCCTCCGGCGCCAGGGAGTACGCCTCGTCGATGAACAGCACGCCGCCGCGGGCGCGTTCGAACGCCTCCTGGGTGCGGATCGCGGTGGAGCCGATGTGCTCGCCGACCAGGTCGACGCGCGCCACCTCCACCAGGTGCCCGCGCTCCAGGACGCCGAGCGAGGCGAGGATCTCCCCGTAGAGCCGGGCCACCGTGGTCTTGCCGGTGCCGGGGGAGCCGGTGAAGACCAGGTGCCGGCGCGGGGAGGGGGCCTTCAGGCCGGCCTGCTCGCGCCGCCGCCCCACGGCGATGAGGTCTATCAGGGTGCGCACCTCGCGCTTGACGCCCTCCAGGCCCACCAGGGCGTCGAGGTCGGCGAGGACGGCATCGCTCTCCCGTGCCGCCACCCGCGGCTGCTGCGTCCCGGCGGGCCCGGCGGCCTCCGCCGGTCTCGGGGCGGGCACCCCGCCGAGCAGGCCGAAGGACTGGGTGGCGCTCTGTACGCGCGGCCCGGCGTCGACGGCCGGCGGGGGCGTCGGCTCCTCGGTCGCGGTCTTGTCGCTGGTGCAGTCCTCCACCACGGCGCCCGGCTCGGCGAACTCGTAGCCGCCGCGGGCGCAGCGCTCGGTGCGGCAGCGGGTCAGCGTGGCGCGGCAGCCGTCGATGACGTGGAAGCCGAAGCCGCGGCTGCCCGTGACGCGGCACGCGGTGAAGGTGCCGCGGCCGCCCGCCGAGACGTAGACGCCCGCCTCCGAGGGGTTGGTGACGGTGCAGCGGTCCAGCGCCGGGTCGGCGCCCTTGGTGACGATCACGCCCGTCGCGGTGTCGTCGATGGTGACCTGCGCCAGGGTGCCGCCGCTGCCGTGGTCGCGGAACCAGGCGCCGGTGGCGGCCTCGCGGATGCGGCAGTCGTCGAGCTGGACCACGGCGCCGTCGCTCACCGACACCGCGGTGTTGCGGATCTGCGCGAAGTCGCTGTCCACGACGTCCGCGCGTGAGCCGCGGTCGAGGACGAACAGGGCGTCGGGCACGTCGTGGACGCGGCAGGAGTCCAGTATGGCCACGGCGCCGTCGCTCACCCACACCGCCGGGTAGTCGCCCGTGCTGTCGTGTATCTCGCACTGGTTGGCGTCCACCCGGGTGCCCGGGTCCCACACCGACAGCCCGTTGCGGCCGAAGCCGCGCACCGAGGTGCGGGTCAGGGTGAGCACCGAACGGGCCCGCAGGTCCACCGCGTTCTCGGGCACGTCGTGGATGTCGCAGTCGGCGAGCGCCAGCACCGCGTCGGTGTCCAGGCTGATGCCGTCGCCCGTGGTGCGGTGCACCTGGCAGTCGGTGAACTGGCCGCTGCCTCGTGCGGAGACCTGCACGCCCGGGCCGCGCACCTCGAACACCTCGCAGCTGACCGCCTCAAGCGCGCTGCCCTCGCCGGTCACCGACAGGCCCGCGCCCCCGGTGTGGTGCACCCGGCAGCGCTCCAGGCGGGGCGTGGCACCGCCGCGCACCGCGATGCCGCTCTGCCCGGCGGCCACCACCTCGCACTCCTCGAAGATCCCGCCGGCGCCGTCCAGGATGCTCACCCCGGTGCCCGCCGGGTTGTCCACGGTGCAGCGCCGCACGGTCGGCCGGGCCCCGTCGCGGACCTCGATCCCCACCGCGGAGCGGGTGTTGAGGCGCAGCCCGGACAGTTCGGGGGTGCCCTGCTCGACCAGCAGTGCGGGCGAGGTGACGTCCTGGCACTCCACTGTGATGTCCTGCACGGAGGCGGCGGCACGCACCGTCAGACCGACGCCCGAGGACGGTGCGATCCGCACCGTGCCGGGCCCGTCCGCGCAGCGCAGCACCACCGCGCGGTCCAGCACCAGGTTCTCCCGGTAGGTACCGCTGCCCACCGAGAGCACATCGCCGTCACTCGCTGCTTCCAGCGCGGCGGCGAGCGACTCGTACTCACCTGTGCGGCGCCGCCACCGAGAACCGCTCGGATTGGTCACCTGCACCACGCCATGTGCCATCGGGCTGCCCTGCCCCCACCTCTTGAGTCCGCCGACCGGGGGTCAACCGTAGCGCGAGCGGAGCCGTGGTGGTGACGTCCGCCCGGCCCTCGGACGGCCCCGACCCCCGTGCGGGGGGAGCGGAAAGCCGCACTTCGGGGCGTACGCGGGGCCGGCGCGGGACTGGCGCGCGGCGCAGCGCGCCGGGTGGGGGGTTGCGCACGCGCCGTGCTGACCGACGCTGACCGGCCCTGACAGGCGCGGGACGCCTGGACGGCCGGTGCGGACGGCCGCCGAACACGGCGTGCCGCTGCCGACTCCCGGCGGCCACCGGGGAGTTGCCTCCCGTTCCGACGCCGTTGCCGGTGGCGCGCCGCCGCGTGGCGACGGCTCAGCCGCCGGCGCCCGCGCGGCCCCAGTCCTGGCCGACCCGGGCCCACTCGCGTTCCCAGGAGTCCATCCGGCGGGCCATCAGACGCCACATCAGCAACTGACGGGATATCACCAGCAGCCCGGCCGCGGCCGAGGCCACGGCGGTGCCGGCGAGCACCGCGTGGGTGTCGGCGGTGGCGGAGTCCAGCGGCGGCGGCACCAGGTGGCCGCTGCGGTCCGTCCACAGCATGATGCGGTCCTTGTGCCAGACCTCCAGGTCGGAGGAGACGGTGGCGGTGACGGTCCGCGAGTGGTCGGGAGCGGTCCAGCGCAGGACGTCCTCACCGCGGTGCACGGAGGCCGTGGACGCCTGCGCGCCCTTGCCGGCCTCGGTGGCCTGCTTGCCCGCCTCCTTGGCCGGTTCGAGGGTCGCGGTGACCAGGGTGCGCTGATGGCGCTGGGTGCGCACCACCTGCTGCAGCGTGCGGTTCACCGACTGGCCGGCCCACCAGCCGAGCAGCGGGACGGCGCAGAAGAGGACGGTGGTCACCAGGACCAGGAGCGCCTCGACCACGTCGGTGCGCCGGCGCAGCGCGTTGCGCCGCCACCGCCAGCCGAGCCGTGTCGGCCTCGTACGACCCCTCATCGGCGGCCACCCCCTTCACACCCTTCGAATAACCGCGGACGGTCCCGTTCATGCCGCGCGGCGGGCCCGCTTCGCCGGCGGGGCGGCCGGAGCGGCGGGAGTGCCGTGCCGGAAGGGCGGTCCCGTGACCTCGAACGAGGCCCCGGACACGTCATTCCACAAGGGTCAACGGATCGCCGACGTGCAGGGTTCCTGAGGATTCGGGGATGAGGTTCTGGCCGAAAAGCAGCTTGGCGCCCACCTTGCGGAACCGGCCCAGCGTGCGCAGCGGTTCGCGGCCGCGGGCGCCGCTGGCCTGGTCGGTGGTGGTGACCACGCAGCGCCCGCACGGCTCGGGGGCGCGGAAGACGACCTCGCCGATCCGCACCCGGTGCCAGGCGTCCTCGGCCCAGGCGGGCGCGTGGTCGATCACGACGTTCGGCCGGAACCGGTCCATCGGCAGCGGCCCCTCGTGCGCGTGGTCGCCCTGCGCGATCAGGGCGTTGAGGGCGTCAAGGGAGGACGTGGAGGTCGCCAGCAGCGGGTAGCCGTCGGCGAGGCTGACCGTCTCGCCGGGCCTGGAGAAGCCGGGCTTGACCGGCCGCCGCACGGCCGGCTCGTCCAGGTGCACCAGCCGCACCTTGGTGCCCAGCAGTTCGCCGAACCACGCGTCGGCCGCCGGATCGGCCGGGCGCACGTCGAACTCCGCGGCGAACAGCCGCACCCGCTCCAGCGGTCCGGGCGCCGGCACGGCCACCTCCTGCGGCGCGCGCCCCGGCGCGGACAGCCGCAGGCCACCTCCCCGGGTGAGCTGCGCGGACACCAGCGCCAGACCGGCCTGCTCCCGCTGGGTGACTCCCCTGAGCGTCACCGCGTCGACCAGCATCCAGCGGCGGTCCCCCGCGAGCCCCCACGGCTCCACGACCGCCGCCCGCACGCTGGTCGCGCGCAGGGACTTGACCGGATAGACGTGCAGCGCGCTGACTTCGGGCATGGCCATGCCGCCCATGGTGCCAGGCGCCGCGCCCTCAGCCCTGGTAGTAGCCCCCGTGCTGCTGCGGCGGGACGCCGACGCCCAGGTTGCGGCGCTGGTAGCCGTCCTCGGGGTGCCCGCCGGGCACCTGCCGGGGCGGCACCGGGCGCGGCGGGACCGGACGGGCCGCCTCGTATCCGGAGGGTGACGGCTGCGGGGCCTGCGCCGGGTACCCGGCGCCCGGGTGGCCGCCGTTGTACTGCGGGCGCGCGACCGGCGCCTGCTGCGGCACGTAGGGCGCGGGCTGCTGCGGGTACCCGCCGCCCTGGTAGCCGTTGTAGGACGGCTGCGGCTGCTGGTGCTGTGGCGGGGCCGACGGGCCGGCCGGCAGCGCGGGGAGAGCCGGCAGGGCCGGCAGATTCGAGCCCCCGCCATAGGAGTTGTAGCCGGCGGACTCATACGGCGGGTAGGGCGCGGGAACGCGGATGGGGGCGATCTGCGGGGTGCCGCGCTCGGCCACGAGGCTGTCGTAGATCGGGGTGTCCGGGAAGGACGCAGACGAAGGGTAGTAGCTGCCGGAGCCGCCACCGTACGAACCGCGGGGGGTGGTCATGGCCCATAAGGTAAGCCCACGATGTGGTCGTTGGGGAGAGCGATCGGTTGGATGTTTTGCGTGCAGTGAGTGACCTCCGGTCATCAATCCGAGCGAATCCGCGAAAAACGGTCAGCGGCTCATGATGTGATCAGGTAAAAGGCGCGCGTCGGGCGCGTGACGGGGGATTTCGGGGAGCACTGCCGAAGGGGTTTCGATGACGCTGCGCGCCGGGGAGTGCGTGGAGTTGCCGGGGGGCGTCCTATGGGTTCGATACGAGTCGTTCGGGCCCTTTGCCGGGGCGGACCGGGGGGTGCCGGCCGCTCTCGCGGCGGCTCCCGCCGCGGGCCGGACCGGAGCACGAGGGGTGCCGTGGGGCGCCGGAAGAGGCGCGGGCGGGCGCGCGCAGGCGCAGGGGCCCGCCCTGCTGGTCGCCGAGCCGCTCGCCGCCGCGGGCGCACCATTGCCCATGCCGGCGGGTGCACATGCACGGTCCGGCGGCGGCGGGCCGCACGGCGCCGCCCTGGCGGTCGACCCCGAGGCGCTGCCGGAGGGTGGCGGGGTGCGCGTGGTCCTGCGCGGAGCCGCCGCCCGGGGGCGGCTGCGTCTGGAAGCGGCGGGCGAGGACATCGCCGACGCCGACCTCCAAGGCGGCTGGGGGAGCGGCGACTTCGTGGTAGGGGAGATCGCGTCGCACGCGGGCGACTGGCACTTCCGGCCGGTGCTGCGGCCCGCCGGCGCCCGGCCCGCCGCCATGGTGCTCGACTCCGGCCTGCCCGTCGCCTCCCTCGGCCTCCAGGGCGCCCTGGGCGGCCTGCTGCGGGCCGTGCCGCACTGGCGGACGGCCCCGCGCGCCCAACCGCCCGCACGGCCCGACCTGGGCGCCCTGTACGAACTCGCCGACGGCACCAGGGGAGTGGTCCAGGCGCTCGGCGACTCCTACGGGCGCCTGGACGCCCCGCCGCACATAGAGCTCGTCCGCGACCGGCGCAGGGGCGAGCACCTTGCGCTCGACCTGGTGCGGGCCGGGGCCTTCCGCAGGGTGCTCCTGTTCGCCAGCGCCTATGGCGACCAGGGGCTGCGCGGCCTCGACGGCTCGGTCACCCTGCACAGCGAGCACGGTGCCGACATCGGCATCGGCCTCGCCCCCTGCCGCGAGCCGGCGACCGCCTGCGCGCTCGCCCTGATCACGCGCGACGGACCCGACCTCGTGGTGCGCCGCGAGGCCCGCTACCTGCCGGTGCGCGCGGGGCTCAGCCCGCAGCGCACCCTGGACTACGCCTACGGCTGGGGCCTGTCGTGGGCCCCCGGCCGCTGAGGGGAGGCACGAGCAGGCGCGGCAGGTGCCGCGGATACGTCGAAGGGGCCCGGACCGTCCGCGGCGCCGGGCCCCGCCCTGCGTGCCAGGCGCGCCCTACGGGGCCGGTCGCCCCAGTCCCGGCCCCATTACCGCCTCACGCCGCCGCGTCGGGCTTCGCGTAGGTGCGGCCCTTCCAGGCCGCCCCTCGGCCGCGGTAGTGCTGCACCGCCGAGTCCACGGTCATCAGCAGGTACAGCGCGGCGGTGTACGGCAACAGGGGCGCGAGCCACGGCGACTGGCCGTAGTACCGCAGCATCGGCACATAGGTGCCGGCCATCACCGCCCAGGCCGCGGCGCCCAGCACGCACAGCGGCCAGGCGCCCGCGACCGCGCCGCCGACCGCGGCCACCGGCGGCACCAGGTAGATCAGCGCGAGGCCGAGCACGGTGCCGGCGAGCACCAGCGGGTTGTGCCGCAGTTGGGCGTAGGCGCTGCGGGCCACCATCCGCCACAGCTCGGCGAGGTCGGGGTAGGGGCGCACGCTGTCCACCCGCTCGGCCAGCCCCAGCCAGATGCGGCCGCCCGAGCGCTTGACCGCGCGGGCGAGCGCGACATCGTCGATCACCGCCTGGCGGATCGACTCGGGCACGTTTGCCGTCTTGGCCGCCGAGGCGCGCAGCAGCACGCAGCCGCCGGCCGCCGCCGCGGTGCGGCCGCGGGGGCGGTTGATCCAGCGGAAGGGGTAGAGCTGCGCGAAGAAGTACACGAACGCGGGCACGATCAGCCGCTCCCAGCCGGTCTGCACCCGCAGCCTGGCCATCTGGGAGACCATGTCGAGCCCGCCCTCCCGGGCGGCCTCCACCAACGCGCGCAGGCTGCCCGGCCGGTGGGCGATGTCGGCGTCGGTCAGCAGGAAGAACTCCGCGGAGGTGCGCTCGCCCGCGAGCGCCATCCCGTGCCGCACCGCCCACAGCTTGCCGGTCCACCCGGCGGGCGGCTCGCCCGGCGAGGTGACGGTGAGCGGCAGGGCACCGGGCTGCCCGCCCAGGGCGCGGGCGAGGTCGCCGGTCCCGTCGGTGCTGCCGTCGTCGACGAGGAAGACCTCCGCGCGGCCCGGGTACTCCTGGGCCAGCAGGGAGGCCAGACTCACCCCGATCACCTCGGCCTCGTCGCGGGCGGGCACCACCACGGCGACGTCCGGCCACACCTGCGCGCCGGCCGGCCCTGCCGCTCCCGCTGCCCCTGCCGCGCCCGCTCCTCCCGCCGCGCCGGCCGCCTCGGGCCGCGGCAGGCGTACGTCCGTGCGCCAGAAGCCCCCCTGCCCCACCAGCAGCCACAGCCACGCGGCCAACGACACTCCGGCGATTCCCGTCATCACGCTCACCCGCAGCAGTCTGCCCGACGCGCCGGGCGGCGCCGCCCGCGGGCACCGTGGCGGTCGCCCGGCCGGAGGTACGCGCGCGGGGGCGGGCCGGCGGCTGCCCGTAAGGTGGGGGCGTGAAGATCGGGCTGGTGGATTCGGGGATCGGGCTGCTGGCCGCTGCCGCGGCGGTACGGCGGCTGCGCGCGGACGCGGACCTGGTGCTGGCGTCGGACCCCGACGGGATGCCGTGGGGCCCGAGGAGCGCGGACGACGTGACGGAGCGGGCGCTGGCGTGCGCGCGGGCCGCGGCGGACCGCGGGGTGGACGGGCTGATCGTGGCCTGCAACACCGCCTCCGTGCACGCGCTGCCCGCCCTGCGGGACGCCTTCGAACCCGGACTGCCCGTGGTCGGCACCGTGCCCGCGGTCAAGCCGGCCGCCGCCGCCCACCGCAGCGTGGCGATCTGGGCCACCCCCGCCACCACCGGCAGTGCCTACCAGCGCGACCTCATCGCCGCCCACGGGAACGGCGCCCTGGTCACCGAGGTGCCCTGCCCCGGCCTCGCCGACGCCGTCCAGGCCGCCGACGACGCGGCGATCGACGCGGCCGTCGCCGCCGCCGCGGCCCTGACACCGGTCGGCGTAAGCGCCGTCGTCCTGGGGTGCACCCATTACGAACTCGTCGCCGACCGGATCGCCGCGGCCGTACCCGGCGCCGAACTCCACGGGTCCGCGGACGCGGTGGCCGCCCAGGCGCTGCGCCGCATCCCCGGCGGGCCCGGCGGCGGCACCCTGGAAGTCGTTCTCAGCGGCCGCCCCGCCGGGCTGCCCGCGGTCGCGCTCGCCTACAAGGAGGGGGTCGCGCTCGCCGTGACACCGGCCACGGCTTGACGCGGATGGCTGCCGAGCGGCCCGCATATGGGTACGCTGCGAGGCATGACGCACGCTCCCCGGCCGGAGAACGGCGCGTCCCAGGTGTGGACGGGCCGGGCCAGTAACCGAATGCAGTGGGTGCTCGCCTCCGTCGGCGGTGCGTGCCTCGCGCTGGGCATCCTGCTCGCGGTGGAGGGCCCGGACCCCGCGTCCTCGGGCCTCGCCCCGCTCGTGATGTCCGTGGTCGGCTGCCTGGCCGTCGGCCTGCTGGTGCTCTTCGGCACCGTCGCCTTCACGCACGTCCACGTCCGGGTCGACCGCGAGGCGGTCCACGTGCGCTGCGGGCACATCGGCGTCCCGCGCCGCCGCATCCCCCTCGACGAGGTCAGCGGCGCCCGGCTGGCACCCCACATCAGCCCCCGCAGCTGGGGTGGTTGGGGCTACCGCTGGCGGCCGGAGAAGGGCACCGCCGTGATCGTGCGCCGCGGCCCGGGCCTTGTCATCGACCTCGGCGCGGGCCACCGCTTCACGGTCACCGTGGACGACGCCGAGGGCGCCGTACGCGCCATCCGCGAACTCCTGGGCCTGGCCCCGTCGCCCCCGCGTTCACCCCGCTGACGCGCAGGCCACCGGCAGCACAAGGGCGGCGCCCCGCAAAGGGGGCGCCGCCCTTGGCGCGTGGGGGCCGCAAACCATGGATGCGGGGTGCTCTGCAAGGAGGCGCGTGTCCCTGGAGACCGGATCGCATCCTGGGCCGCCGAGCCCGCGCCCAAGGCGGCGAGGCCCGCGCCCAAGGACGCCGGGCCGATCCGCCTCCATGGCGCCCCACGCCGCCTCCTCGGACGCGGTCTCAAGGCCGTTCGCCCGCTCGGGCCGGCGGGGTGAGCGGACAGGAAGTGGCGAGCCCGGCGAGCAGGCCCGCGGCGGCGGTCACCGCCGTGCAGCTGAGCACATGGTCCACGGTGGCGAGCATGCCGAGGCCGGTCAGGGCCGCGCCGGCGGTGAGGACCACCGGGGTCGGCTGCGGCGAGCGCCACAGGGCGCACAGCGTCCACAGGTAGGCCGCGCCCAGGAGCGCCGCACCTGGCACCCCTTGTTCCGCGGCCAGTTGCAAGGGCGCCGACTGCGGGGTCTCGGCCGTGGGCGTGTCGGTCGGCAGCGGGGTGCTCTCCTCGGCGAAGCGCTCGGGACCCACCCCGCGCAGCGGGTGCTGCCCCGCCAGGTGCACCGCCTCGTGCCACAGGGCCACCCGCGGCGCGGTGAGCTGCCCCGCCAGTGACTGCGACAGCCCGGCGGGCAGCGCGTCCACCGCCACCGCGTAGTTCGCCGACACCGCGATCAGCGCGGCCGCCGCGAGGCCGGCCAGGCCGAGCAGCCGGTGGCGCATCCGGGCCGCCGCGGCCGAGCACAGCAACACCGCCGTTCCCGCGGCGAAGGCGGCCGCGGACCCCAGCAGCAGGGTGGTGACCGCGGCCGCTGCCGCCACCAGCCACAGCGCGGCCCGCAGCGCCGTAGCGCACCCAGGGCCCCAGGCCGCGCAGCATGCCGCCCCCGTGGCCAGCACCAGCAGCGCGGCATCGGCGTTGTGGTAGCCGAGCGGCGGCGCGCTCCCGGCGGCCAGGCGGTCGCCGGGCACCAGGACGAGCAGCACCACCACGACGCTCCCCGCGGCCAGGGTGAGCGTCGCCACCATGGCGCCCAGGACACGGCCGGCGGCGTACCCGGCGGTGACGGCGAGCAGCGCGAGCAAGGTGCCCTCGGGCCTGGCCTCGCGCCCGGCCGCGCACACCAGCACCCATACGCCCCAGCAGGCCAGCACCACCATTCCCGCGGCGTCCACCGCGCCGGCGTGGGCCCGTGGCACAACGGTCGCGGCGGGCTCGGCCCAACGGGCGCCGTCCGGACGGGAACCAGGGGCCTCGTCGCTCTCGCGTGACGCGCCGACCTCGCCGGCGGCATCCGGAGGCGCGCCGGACCGGTCCAGGCCGCCGGCCGCGCCCTCGATGTCGTCGGAGCCGTCGGCTGTCGTGTCCATCCCCGGCCCCCCTGCCGCCACCCGGGCACGACGGGGTCCCGCACAGCCCGCGTTCCCCGCGTGGGCCCTGTCTTCCGGATCACCGTAACGGGTGAAGGCGCACCCTGTGGACATGTCGCGCAGGAACGCTGTCGACCTTGTGAAACCTGGTGCCGATGTGGCGTTCACCCCGCTTCTCGTAGGCTCGTGCCATGGCGACTCCCAAGTTCATCCAGGACATCCGCGCGAAGGCGGGGAACATCCTGCTGCTGCTCCCGGGCGTGGTGATGGTGGTCTTCGACGAGCGCGGCCGGGTGCTGCTCAACCGCCGTACCGACACCGGGCGTTGGGCACTGATCAGCGGCATCCCCGACCCCGGCGAGCAGCCCGCGGAGGCCGCGGTGCGCGAGATCGAGGAGGAGACGGGCGTCCACGCCGTGGTGGAGCGGGTGCTGAGCGTCTTCACCAACGAGCCGGTGGTCTACCCCAACGGCGACCACGCCCAGTACACCGACATCGTGCTGCGCTGCCGGGCGGTCGGCGGCGAGGCCCGGGTCAACGACGACGAGTCCCTGGACGTGCGCTGGTTCGCGATCGACGAACTGCCGCCGCTCGGCCCCATCGCCCGCGGCCGGATCGAACTCGCCCTGCGGGACGACCCCACCTGGTTCGCCCCCGCGCCGCCCCCGGCGGCAAGCGAGCCCTGGACGCCGTAGCCGGTCGTCAAACCCCCTGTGGCCAGGGGACTTTGTCGGTGCTTGGGAGTAAAATCGAGAGTGTTCGAAAGGGTTGGCCGACGCCTCAGGAGGACCCCGATGGCCGCTGCCGCACCGCCCGTGACCCCTCGCAGGACCACCCACCCGTCCGATCGCTTCACCGCACTGCAGAAGAAGCCGCTCCCCGCCGGCCTGCCCCGCGAGTGGTACGTGGCGCACAACCGCCGCCTGAAGACCATGCGGCTGGCCATCGCCCTGCTCGACTCGGGCGTCTACGAGCCGGCCCAGGCGGGCAACGGGCTGATCCGCCGCACCGCCGAGCGCATAGGCGTCCACCCGCCGTCCGACATCACCTGCCGCATGGTGCGCAACCTGATGCGCTACGGGCGCTGAGCACTCCGCCCCAGGCGCGGCCGACCGCCGGTGGCCGTCGAGGCACCCCGCACGGCGCCGCCACGTACGCGCAGGCCCCCGGGCCCGGATCATCCGGGCCCGGGGGCCTGCGCGTACGTAGATCAGGCGGCATCCGGCCGCCCGGCCTCACAGCTTGCGGTAGGTGTACGCCTCCCCGGCCGCCGCCTCCACCGCGTCGATGGCCGCCCCGGTCGAGGAGGTGACCACCGCGGCCACCGCGCCCTCCAGGAAGGGTGCGTCGACCAATCGGGTGCCCGCGGGCAGCTCGTCGTCGGCGAGCAGCGCCTTCACGGTCAGCACCGCGCTGCCGAGGTCGGCGAGGATCGCCACCCCCACCCCGCGGTCCACCGAGCGGGCCGCCGCAGCGATCAGGTCGGAGCTGGTGCCCAGGCCGCCGTCGGGCCCGCCGCCGGCCGGGGCGACGGGCACGTCCACCCCGCCGCCGGTCAGCGCCTTCGCCAGCTCGGCGACCGCGTTCGCGGCCGCCGCGCTGTGCGAGACGAGCACCACGCCCACCATCGGGTTCGTCCCCGCAGTCGTGCCCCCGGGGTCCACGGGCTCCTGCTGCGTTGCCGTTCCGGTCATGCGGACGCCTCCCGCGCGGTGTCGGCGAGCGCGGCGACCAGCAGCGCCGAGGACGTCGCGCCCGGGTCCTGGTGGCCGATGCTGCGGTCGCCGAGGTAGCTCGCCCGGCCCTTGCGGGCGCGCAGCGGAGTGGTCGCCTCGGCGCCCTCCGCGGCGGCCTTGGCCGCCGCGTCCAGCACCTCGGTGGTCGAGCCGCCGCCGGCCAGCGCCGTGTCCATGGCGTCGAGCGCGGGCAGCAGCGCGTCCAGCATCGTCTTGTCGCCCGCCGCGGCGCCGCCGAGCTGGGCGACACCGTCCACGCCGGCCCGCAGCGCGTCCCGCAGCCGCTCGGCGCCCACCGCCGGCTCGTCGCCGAGCTGCTTGCCGGCCCGCCGCAGCAGCGTGCCGTAGAGCGGTCCTGAGGCGCCGCCGACGGTGCTGATCAGGTGCCGCCCGATCGCGGTCAGCACGCCGCCGGGCGTGTCCGGCGGCTCCTGGCCGACCGCCGTGCGCGCGGCTATGAAGCCCCGGCGCATGTTGGTGCCGTGATCGGCGTCGCCGATGGGGGAGTCCAGCAGGGTCAGCCGGTTGGCCTCGCGGTCCAGCACGGTGGCCGAGGTGTCCAACCAGCGCAGCAGAAACGATGCGTCCACGGGCGCGTCGGGCAGGGCGTTCATACGGGGCCTTTCCACGGGTCGGCGGGTGGCGAGACGGGAGAGACGGGGGGAGTGGGGGAGTCGGGGGGAGCGGGGACGGGGTGCCGGGCGGCCCACGGCGCAGGCCCGGCCGTCCGGGCAGCTCAGGGCCACCTGGGACCGCCCGGAGCAGGCCGGGACCGTCCGGGGCCGCCCGGAGCGGTCAGCAGCCCCAGCGCAGCGCCGGCGTGGACACCGGAGCGTCCCACAGCCGCAGCAGCTCCTCGTCGGCCTGGCAGATGGTCACCGAGGCGCCTGCCATGTCCAGCGAGGTCACGTAGTTGCCGACGAGCGTACGGGCCACCGACACCTTGCGCTCGGTCAGCGCCCGGTGCACCTCGGCGGAGAAACCGTACAGCTCCAGCAGCGGGGTGGCGCCCATGCCGTTCACCAGCAGCAGCACCGGGGCCTCGGGGCGCAGGTCCTCCACCACCGCGTCCACCGCCACGTCGGCGATCTCGCCGGAGGTCATCATGGCCCGCCGCTCGCGGCCCGGCTCGCCGTGGATGCCGATGCCCAGCTCCAGCTCGCCGTCGGGCAGGTCGAAGGTGGGGCCGCCCTTGGCGGGCGTGCTGCAGGCGCTCAGTGCCACACCGAAACTGCGCGACGCCTCGTTGACCTGGCGGGCGATGGAGGCGACGCGGTCCAGCGGGGCGCCCTCGTCGGCGGCGGCACCGGCCAGCTTCTCCACGAACAGGGTCGCCCCGGTGCCGCGGCGGCCGGCGGTGTAGAGGCTGTCGGTGACCGCCACGTCGTCGTTGACCAGCACCTTGGCCACCTGCACGCCCTCGTCCTCGGCCAGCTCGGCGGCCATGTCGAAGTTGAGCACGTCGCCGGTGTAGTTCTTCACGATGAACAGCACGCCCGCGCCGCTGTCCACGGCCGCCGCGGCCCGCACCATCTGGTCGGGCACGGGAGAGGTGAACACCTCGCCCGGACACGCCGCCGTCAGCATCCCGCGGCCGACGAACCCGCCGTGCAGCGGCTCGTGCCCCGAACCGCCGCCGGACACCAGCCCCACCTTGCCCTCGTACGGCGCCCCGCGCCGTATGATCACGCGTCGCTCGACGTCCACCGTCAGTTCCGGGTGGGCGATCGCGATGCCGCGCAGCGCGTCGGCCACCACCGTCTCGGGTACGTTGATCAGCATCCTCACGGGTATCTCCTCGGCGGGTTGCCGACCGGCCCCGGGCCATGTGCCTGCCCGGCCGGGGCCGGTCTCACGGATTCTCGACCTCGGTGCCCGCAGGCCCTCGGGCGCTGCCTCGGGCGGTGCCGCGCGGCCCGGCAACGACACCGCCGGCGGGCCGAAGGCCCCGCGGTGGTCGTGTCCCCTGTTCCGTACCCAGCCGGCGCATGACCCCAGTATCCGCCGGTGATCGGCGGACGTCACGGCGAAGGCACCCGCTTGCCTGGTTCCCGTGCTCAGCGGCCCGCGCTGCCGAGCGCCTCCTCCAGTACGACGGCGGCCGCGTCCAGGGCGGCGTCCAGGGCGTCAGGGCCGGAGCCCAGGGAGGCCAGGACCGCGTCCAGGGAGCGCAGCCCGGCCCGCTCCAGCAGCGTCTTCTCGTTCGTGACCCATTCGCCGCGGGCGGCGAGCACGGCGTGGGCGGCCTGGCACCCGGCCACCGCGACGGCGCCCGCGCACTCGGCGGCCCGGCCCCTGGCCGCGTAGGCCCCGCGGGCGTACCCCAGGGTCAGCCGCGCCTCGCCCGCCCAGCGCCCGGCGGCCTCCCGCCGCAGCGCAGGCGGGTAGGAGGGGCGGGGCAGGTCGCCGTGCAGGACGCGGTTGACCGCCAGTTCGGCGAGGAGGATGTACGTGGGGACGCCGGCGAGGTGGAAGAGCAGGCGCTCCACCGCGAAGCGCCCGTCGCGGGCCTCGGCTCCGACCCGGTCGACCTCGTCCAGGTCGCGGTAGTGGACGTCGACCGGCCGGCCCTCGATCCGCAGCCAGGCGCCGCCGTTGAAGACGCCGCCGCCCCAGCCGCCGATCTCCGAGACCTCTCCGGGCCAGCCGAGCGCCCGCAGCGCGGCCGGGTCGAAGGCGCCGCGGTAGTAGACCGCGAAGTCCCAGTCGCTGTCCGGGCGGTGGGTGCCCGCCGCACGCGAGCCGCCCAGGGCGACCGCCCGCACGCCCGGCAGACCGGCGAGGCGGCCGGCCACATGGGCGGCGAAGGAGGTGTCGTCCATGGCGGCGGTCACGTGAGCAGGGAGGTCAGGGCCGCCTCGGCGATCTGCGCGGCCTGCGGCGGGTCGATGGGGGCGTGGCCGGTCAGCATCCGGAAGACGATGGGGCCGAAGAGCACATCGATCGCCACCTGGGGGTCGATGTCGGGGCGGACCTGGCCGCGGTCCAGGCCGCGCTGCCACAGCACCCGGACGGCCTCCTGGCGGCCGTTCAGGAAGCGCTCGCGCAGCAGGCGGGCGGCCAGCGGGTCGGAGGAGGTCTGGGCCAGCAGCTGGGCGAAGATCCGCCCGGCCGGACTGGCGTAGAAGGCGGCCACCCGGCGGGCCTGCTCGGTGAGGTCGCCGCGGGCGCTGCCGGTGTCGGGCAGCGGCACCGTCTCGGCCATCATGGCGGCGAAGGCGTCGATGGCCACGGCCGTGCGGTTGGCCCAGTGCTTGTAGATCGTCGCCTTGCTCACCCCCGAACGGGCGTTGATGGCGTCCACCGTGGCCGCGGGCAGGCCCCCCTCGGCGAGCAGCGCGGCCGTGGCGTCGAGCACGGCGGCCCGCACGCGGGCGCTGCGGGTCACGGGCGTGGTCATCGGGACTCCTGAGGGTCGTCGCCGGCTCCGCCGCACTATACGTTCACTCCACCGCGCGGCACCCCTCCCCGCGGCCGACCCGCCGCCGGGGGCACGGGGCCACCCGATACAATGGCGGCACGCGGACGCCCGTTGCGGCGCCGCCACGGCGGTGGGGCCCGCCGTTCCCGAACCGCGGCGAGGGTGCCGCCAACGGTCCCTGCTTGCGCAGCACGCCACCTGCCCGGCCCGACAGCCGGTGGCAGGCGTGCCGTCCCCAGCGAGTAGGAGAGATCCGCGTGTCCGAGCCCCGGCCGCCGCTTGCGGAAGAACCCGTCGACTCCGACGTCGACCTGCACGTACCCGAGCAGCGCGCCGAGTTCCGGCCGCACGCCGCCCCCGTGATCGCCGCCGTGGCCGTCGGCGGCGCGATCGGCGCCTGCGGCCGCTACGGGGCGGGGCTGCTCTGGCCGACCGCCGCCGGCGCCTTCCCGTGGACGACACTGCTGGTCAACGCGGTCGGCTGCGCCGTCATCGGCGTGTTCATGGTGCTGATCACCGACGTGTTCACCGCGCACCGGCTGCTGCGGCCGTTCTTCGGCACCGGGGTGCTCGGCGGCTTCACCACCTTCTCCACCTACGCCAACGACATCCGCGCGCTGATCGACGGCGGCCACCCGCGCACCGCGCTCGCCTACCTCGCGCTCACCCTGGTGGCCGCCCTCGCGGCGGTCTGGGCGGGCGCCACCGCGACCCGCCTGCTCGTCACCGCCGCCCGGAGGCCGCGATGAACTGGCTGCTGGTCGTCCTCGGTGCCATGGTCGGCGCCCCCCTGCGCTACCTCACCGACCGCGCCGTGCAGGCCCGGCACGACACCGTCTTCCCCTGGGGCACCTTCGCGGTCAACGTCGCGGGCTGCGCCGTCCTCGGTCTGCTGGCCGGCGCCGCCACCGAGGGCGCCGCCTCCTCGCACGTGCAGCTCCTGCTGGGCACCGGGCTCTGCGGCGCCCTGACCACCTACTCCACCTTCTCCTACGAGACGCTGCGGCTCGCCGAGGACGGCGCGCGCTTCTACGCCGCCGCGAACATCGTGGGCAGCCTGGCCGCCGGGCTCGGCTCGGCCTTCTTCGGCGCGACCCTGGCCCAGGCGATCTGGGGCTGAGCCCCCGCGGCGGGCCGTCTCAGCGCTCCTCGGCCAGCCACTCGGTGAAGGTCTGCCGGGCGCGGGCACCGGGGGAGGTCGGCAGCAGGGCGCCCTCGGCGACGGCCCGGCCCGCCGCGCCCGGCAGCGGCAGGGCCAGCACCCGGCGGCGCGACCCGCGCGCCCGCAGCAGGCGGCGGGCCATGTCGGGCACGTCCTCCATGCGCGGCCCCGCGAGCTCCGGCGCCCGGCCCAGCGGCGGGCCGACCGCGAGTTCGGCGAGGACCGCGGCGGCCTCCCGCGCCGCCACCGGCTGGGAGCGCATTTTCGGCACCACCGCGATCGGGCCCGGCACGGCGTCCACCACCTGGGCGGCGAACTCGTGGAACTGCGTGGCCCGCAGCAGCGTCCAGGGCACCCGGCCCGCCGCCACCAGCTGCTCCTGGCGCACCTTGCCCTCGTAGTAGCCCATCCGCACCCGGTCCGCGCCCACGATCGACAGCGCCACATGGTGCTGGACCCCCGCCCGCATCTCGGCCGCCAGCAGGGTGCGGCCCGCGGTGTCGAAGAAGCCCACGGCCGCGCGGCGCGAGGTCGTCTTGACGTTGGTCACGTCGATCACGGCCGCGACCGACTCCAGCGCCGCGTCCAGGCCGCCGCCGGTGAGCACGTCCACGCCTGCGGAACGGGCCAGCACCACCGGTTCGTGGCCGAGCGCCGCAAGGGACGCCACCACGTACCGCCCGACCACGCCGGTCCCGCCGGCCACCGCCACCCGCATCTCCCGCTCCTCTCGCCGTGCGCCGTGAGCCGTCCCCACCGCGCGCAGTGCCCGCGGTGCCTGGTTGCCGGGCGGCAGGCGCCGGGGGCGCCGCGCTGCTCGTCGCAGTCGGCCATGGGCGGTGTCGTCCCTTGCGTCCGTTCGCGGACTGGCGGGCCGCCGCCGCCCGCGCACGTGCAGTATCACCCAGTGTGTCCGGGAATTCCCGACGCGGCGGCGGGGTGTCGGCGCCATCGGTGCCCGCACACCGGAAGGGGCGCGGGCACGCCGGCGCGCGGCCGGCCGGGTGCTGCGGTCTCCGCCCGCTGGGTCACACCGTCGGCTGCGACCCGGGCACATCCGCCAGGCGGGCGGCAGACGCCCGCGCACCCCTTCCGCGCGCCGGCCGCGCGGGACCGCCGCGGAGTGGGGCGGAACGCCCTGTCCCCGTCCTGTCGAACCCGGCCATACTGGGTGCGGGGAAGCACCGGGGAGCAGCGATGAGCACGGGGGCGGCGGCGCTGATGGCGGCTGGGCAACGGCAGGAACACCAGGAGTACCAAGGACACCAGGAGCACCACGGAGACCGGCCGGGGCCCGGGGAAGCGGGCGGCAGCGGGCGGCCGGCCGGCAGCGGCGGGCACGCGGCGGCGCAGGACGGGAACGACGGCACCGCCCTGATCCAGGGCCGCTACCGGCTGCACGAGCTGATCGGCCGCGGCGGCATGGGCGAGGTGTGGCGCGCGCTGGACGAGTCGCTGGGCCGCAGGGTCGCCGTGAAGTGCCTCAAACCGCTCGGCCACTCCGGTGACGCCGGCTTCACCCGCATCCTGCAGGAGCGGTTCCGGCGCGAGGCCCGGGTCGCCGCCGCCCTCCAGCACCGGGGCATCACGGTGGTGCACGACTTCGGCGAGCACGACGGGCTGCTCTTCCTGGTGATGGAGCTGCTCGACGGCCGCAACCTGCTGCAGGTCCTGGACGACGCCCGGCGCCGGCCGCTGCCCGTCCCGGACATCACCGACATCGCCGAGCAGGTCGCGGCCGCCCTGGCGTACACCCACGGCCAAGGTGTCGTGCACCGCGACCTGAAGCCGGCGAACATCATCCGGCTCACCGACGGCGCGGTGAAGATCTGCGACTTCGGCATCGCCCGGCTCGGCCACGACATCGGCTTCACCTCGCGGCTGACCGGGACCGGCGTCGCCATGGGCACCCCGCACTACATGTCGCCCGAGCAGATCGGCAACTCCGAGGTGGACGAGCGCAGCGACCTGTACTCGCTGGGCTGCGTGCTGTACGAACTGGCCACCGGGCGGCCGCCGTTCGACCAGGACGACGCCTGGTCGGTGCTGGTCGCCCACCGCGACACCGAGCCGGTGCCGCCGTCCGCCGAGCGGCCCGGGCTGCCGCCCGAACTGGAGCGGCTCATCCTCGACCTGCTCGCCAAGGACCCCGACGATCGCCCGCAGGACGCGGCCGACGTCGCGGGACGGCTCAAGGCGATGCGGGCGGCGGCAAGCGTCACCGCGCTGCCCGCCCCGCCGGCCGCGCCGCTGCCCGAGTGGGCCCGCACCCTTGCCACCGGCCCGGCGGCCCGCCCTGCCCGCTCCGCCGCCAAGGCCGCGCACCACGAGCTGACCGGTGCCTGGTCCACCCGCACGGTCACCCCCTCCGCCGACCCGGGCGCGCTCGCCGCACTCGACGCGCGGCAGGCAGAGGCGGCCGACCTCGGCCGGATCGGCAACTGGCAGGAGTCCTACGAGCTGCACATCGCCGTCGCCACCGACCGCGACCGCGCCCAGGGCACCGAGCACCCCGGCACTCTGGCCGCGCGCTACGAGGCGGCCCACTGCCTGACCATGCTCGGCCGCACCGACGAGGCCCTGCGCCTGTACGCCTATGTCGCCGAGGTACGTGGCAGGGTGCTCGGCCCCGACCACCCCGACACCCTGGCGGCCAGGCACGAGGCGGCCTACGCGCTCGGCACCCTGGGACGCCACCTGGAGGCGCACCGGGAGTTCTCCGCAGTGCTGGCCGCCCGCGAGCGCACGGTGGGCCCCGACCACCCCGACACCCTGCACTGCAAACACAACCTGGCCTACAACCTCGGGCAGTTGGGCCGCGCCGCCGAGGCGTACACCACCGCGGTCGAGGTGGCCGACGCCCGCTCCCGCGTGCTGGGCCCCGAGCACACCGACACCCTGGGCACCCGCTTCGAGGTGGGCTTCACGCTCGGGCAGGCCGGGCGCTGGGCGGAGGCCCTGGACACCTACCGCGAGGTCGCCGCCCTGCGCGCCCGGGTGCTCGGCGCCGAGCACCCCGAGACGCTGGCCGCCCGCTACGAGACCGGCATCTGCCTCGGCCGGCTGGGCCGCACCGAAGAGGCGCTGGCCCTCTACGAGGAACTGGTCGCCCTCCTGACCCGCACGGCGGGCTCCGCCGACGAGGAGACGCTGCGGGCCCGCCAGGCGCTCGGCGTGAACCTCGGCCGGCGCGGCCACTGGGACCGGGCGCTCGCCGAGGCCCGCGACGTGGCGGCCATCCGCGAGCGCGTCCTGGGCGCCAACCATCCCGACACGCTGGTCAGCAAGCGCGAGACGGCGGTCTGCCTGGGCTGGCTGGGCCGCTGGGCCGAGGCGCTGACCGCCTACCGCGAGGTCGCCACCGCCCGCGAGGCTCTCTTCGGCCCCGACCACCCCGACACCCTCACCTCCCGCAACGACGAGGCCCGCTGCCTGGAACACCTGGGCCGCACCGCGGAGGCGCAGGCCCTCTACCGCCGGGTCGCCGCCCACGCCGCGGACGGCCCGGAATCCCTGTAGCCGCACCTCGCCGCCATGGCGTCCAGGCGTACCTGGCATCCATGGCGCCCAGGTGGAACTGGGGTCCATGGTGCCCAGCGGCCATGGTGCCCAGGCGGACCCCGCCGCCATGGATGCCAGGTGATGCCCGCAGCGAACACAGCTGCCCGGGCGGCGGGCCCGCCGGTAGCGTCGGCCGCATGGGCGAGGTGCGGACCTTCGAGGTCGCCGGGGTGCGGTTGGTGGCCGAGGCGTGCGGGCCGGCGGGCGGCCCCGTCGTCCTGCTGCTGCACGCGCTCGGCGAGAGCCGCGCCTCCTGGGCGGCGGTCGCCCGGGGGCTGGCCGACGACGGGTGGCGGACCTGGGCGGTGGACCTGCGCGGCCACGGCGACAGCGCACACCCCGGCACGTACACCTTCGAGGAGATGCGCGACGACCTCCTCGGCCTTCTGGACGCCCTGGGCACCCGCAGCGCTGTGATCGTGGCCCACTCGATGGGCACCGTGCCGGCCTCATTGGTCGCCATGGAGCGCCCGCACGCGGTGGCGCGGCTGGTGCTGGAGGAGGGCCCGCTGCCCTTCCCCGCCGAACCGCCGCGGCCGGTGCCCACCGGCCCCGAGGGGCCCACGCCGTACGACTGGCGGGTGGTGCGCGACGTCGCTCGCCAGCGCAACGCGCCGCCCGCACACCACTGGGAGGGCCTGGCCGCCATCACCGCGCCCACCCTGCTGATCGCCGGCGGCCCCGCCAGCCACCTGCGGCAGGACCAGCTCGCCCAGGTGGCCGCCCGCATCCCCGGCGCCCGCCTCACCACCATCGAGGCCGGCCACATGGTGCACGACGAGCGCCCGGCGCCCTTCCTGGCCGCCGTCCGGGACTTCCTCGGCGCGCCGCCCTGCGTCAGCGGGTGACGCGGGCCGCGACGAGGGCGGCGCACTGCGCGGTGGAGAAGCGGCCGCTGTCCACCTCCAGGTCGTAGCGGACACCGCGGTGCACCAGGTCGGCCTGCAGGCGGGCCATCCCGGCGGTGCGGTCGCCCCTGGCCGCCTCCCTCGCGGCGGCCACGTCGGGGTCGCAGCGCACCCCCACCCACAGCACGTCGAGGCCGGCCAGGGCGCCCTGCCAGCGGGCCTGCGAGGCGGGGCCGCCGAGGAAGACCTCGTCGATCACCAGGCGGGCGCCCGCGCGGGCGAGTGCGGCCATGCCCTGCGCCCAGGCGTCGTCCAGCCGGCGGTAGTCCGCGCCCGGCACCACCTGGCCGCCGGAGCCGAAGGCGATCCCGCCGTCCGAGCCGCGCATTCGCGCCGGGAGGGCGTCGACCAGCGTGTCGGTGCCGAAGGTGAGCCACGGCTCGGGGAGCGTGTCCTGCAGGGCGCGCGCGAGGGTCGACTTGCCCGCGCTCGACCCGCCGTTGAGAAGGATCACCTGAGTGGGCATCCGGTCACCGTAGGCGCGGCGAAGGGAGGCGGCCAGTGGATATCGGCCCGAGCGTGCGGGTGATGACCTGGAACCTGTGGTGGCGGTTCGGCGACTGGCGGCGGCGCCGGGAGGCGATCGTGCGCACCCTGGCGGACGAGCGGCCCGACGTGCTGGGCCTGCAGGAGGTGTGGGCGCAGGACGGCGGGGAGAACCTGGCGGGGTGGCTCGCCGAGCGGCTCGGGATGCACTGGGTCTTCTCGCGCTCACCGGTGCAGGAGCGCTGGCACGCGCGCAACGGCGGCGACACCGCTGTGGACGTCGGTGTCGCCGTGCTCAGCCGGCACCCGGTCCTGGAGACCGCCGAGCGCCGGCTGCCGACCGCGCCCGGCTTCCGCGACGACGGCAAGACCGCCCTGCACGCCCTGGTCGACATCCCCGGCGGCCCGCTGCCCTTCTTCACCACGCACCTGAACCCGGGCTCGGGGGAGTCGGCGGTGCGCTGCGCGCAGGTCCGGGAGCTGGCCGCCTTCGTCGCCGAGCGCGCCGGCGGCCCCTTCCCGCCGGTGGTCACCGGCGACTTCAACGCCGAGCCGGACTTCGACGAGATGCGGCTGCTGTGCGGCTACAAGACCGCGCCCGCCGCGCCCGGCCTGGTCCTGCTGGACGCCTGGCGGTTCGCCGATCCCACGCTGCCGCAGGGCACCTGGGACGTCGCCCACGAGGACGCGGTCGGCTTCGGCCTGCTGCCTTCTTGCGTGGACTACGTCCTGGTCGGCCCGCCGGGGCCGGACGGGCAGGGCCGCATCCGCGGCGCCCGCCGCGCGGCCGCCGTCCCGGTCGACGGCGTCCACGCCTCCGATCACGCGGCTGTTGTCGCGGACCTCGCCCTGTCCCACGGCTGACCCCGGCGGCCGTCGGGCGGCGCTACGCCCAGGCGAAGGCGCGGGCCGGGTTGCGGACGAAGAGGGCGGCGGCCGCGTCCTCGCCGAGGGCCGCCGCGATGCGCGGGCGCAGCACCCGCAGCAGGTACGGCACGCCGGGACCGCCGCCGGTGGCGGCGCGGGCGGTGGCGGAGGTGGTGTCACCGCCGATCAGCAGCTGGTCGGCGTGGCCGGCCGCCGCCAGGTCCTCCAGGCAGCCCAGCAGCCGCCAGTCGGTAGCGTGGTGGGCGCGCGAGGGGCCGTCGAAGGCGAGGTACGCGCCCGAGGCGGCCAGCTCGCGGTGCAGCCCGGGGTCGGGGAAGCGGTTGAGGTGGCCGAGCAGCACGGATGCCGCGGGAACCCCCAATTGCCCTGTCAGCAGGGCGAGTACGTCCGCGGCAGCGGTGCCCATCTCGTGGTGCACGCCGATCGGTGCCCCGGTGGCGTGGTGCGCCTCGGCGGCGGCAGCCATCACCTCGCGGGCGTGGCCGTCCAGACCGTGGAACATCCCCGCGACCTTCACCATGCCGGCCCTCGCGGGGCCGCGCGGACCGTCCGGGTCGTCCCCGGTGAGCATCCCCTCGGTCAGCTCGGCGGTGAAGAAGGCCGCGAGGCCGCCGCCCCTCAGCCGCTCCAGCAGCCCGGGAGCGTAGTGCGCGGCCTGGTGCAGACCGGTGGCGGCGACCAGGTGCACGCCCGCCGCCCGTGACAGCGCCGGCAGCTCGCCGGCCGCCCGGCCCATCCCGAAGGGCGTCCACTGCACCAGCGTCCCGCCGCCCAGTTCACGGAACGTGGCCAGCTCCGCCGCTGCGGCCGCGGGGTCGTCCAGCTCGTGGCCCGGCAGGGCGGGGGAGCGCAGGAACAGATGGTCGTGGGCGTCGCACACGCCGAGGCGGTCGGGCGGGACATCCCCGAGCACGGTCCGCACGGCCCTCACTCGCGGACCGTCGGCCTCGGCGGGCTCCCCGGGCAGGTCCGGCCGCGGCTCCGCGGCAGCCCGGTCGGTCCGGGCGGTCACCACTGGCGCCCGGTCGGCAGGGCGGCCAGCTCCGGCCGCGAGAGGTGCAGCACCTCGAAGCGCTCGGCGCCGGGCTCCTCGGGGGCCACGTCCTGCCAGAGGGTGAAGCGCAGCAGCTCCCAGCGGCGCGGGTCGAGGAGCAGGGCCGCCGAGTGCAGGCCGGGGGCGGTCGCCAGGGCGGCCAGGTGCCTGATCTCGTCCTCGACGAGGGCGGGCAGGCCGGCGCCGGGCGGCAACCGCCGGGCGCGGCGGGACGCCGCGTGGGGATCCTCGTCCATGGCCGGGCCGCGCTCGAAGCCGAGCCCGCTCCAGTGCTCGACCACCGGGCGCCCGAAGTCCTCGGCCAGCCCGCGGAACCCTGGGCCGAACAGGAAGCTGTTCATGCCCTCCGGGGTGCGCCACAGATAGAAGGGCGCGTACTCGTTGACCGGCGAGCCGTCCCGGCCGCGCTCCCTGACCAGGTACGCCTTCTGCCCGAGGCCGGGGAAGCCGTCCAGGGCGCGGCCGCGGGTGGCCACACGCTGCCGGATGACGCCCATGTCGTAGTCGGCGGGCAGCGTGATGCGGTAGTTCATGCCGTGCACGGTGGGATGCTCCCTCGTTCGGGACGGATCGGGACTCAGGGGTGTCGAGACGGGACGCGAGCCGGCCGGGCCGGCGGCGCCCGGTGCCGCGGCGGTGGCGGTGGGCAGCGCTCGGTGCCGCCTTGGGCGAAGACGCGGAATGCTGCCTCAGGCGCCGTGCGGTGCCTCGCCGGTCGCGGCCGCCGCCAGCAGGCCCAGCGCCCCGCGTACCGCCCGGTCGAAGGGCTCGCGGTCGCCGGCCGCGCGGGCCAGCACGTAGCCGCCCTGGACGACAGCCGTGATCGCGGCGGCGGTGTCGGCCGGGTCGAGTCCCGGCCGCAGCTCCCCGGCGGCGATGCCGTCGGCGACGATGCCGGCGACGCGCTCGGCCAGCCATGCGAAGGTCTCGCGGACCGGTGCCCGCAGCTCGTCGCTGGCGATCACCTCCGGGTCCATCGCCATCCGGCCCACCCGGCAGCCCCGCAGCGGCTCGCGCTCGCGCCCCAGGTAGCCGCCGACCCTCTCCAGCGCGGTGCCCTCCCGCCCGAGCTGCTCCTCGGCCTGGGCCCGCAGCTCCCGCGCGCTGCGCCGCATCGCGGTGAGCGCGAGGTCCGGCTTGCCGCGGAAGTGGTGGTACATGCTGCCCTGCCCGGCGCCCGCCCGCTCCTGGATGGCCTTGGGGCTGGTGCCCACGTATCCGCGCTCCCAGAGCAGCTCCTGGGCGCTGGTGACGAGTCGTTCGGCAGTGTCCATGACGGGCAGTGTACATACCAGTAGGTACAGAAGGCTCCTGCGAGATGCCCCGCGGAACGACCGCGCCCGCTCAGGCGAAGTGCACCTGCGCGGCCGTCACCACCGTGCCGAACCGCGGGAAGTCCAGCGCCACTGCGGCCTCGTGCTCGGCCGCCGTCAGTCCCGACATCGCGTCCCGCGCGAGGACGAGACCGTAGCCGAGGTCGGCGGCGGCGCGGGCGGTGGACTCCACGGCGAGGTTCGTGGCGATGCCCGCCAGCACCAGCGTGCGGACGCCGCGTTCGGCCAGCCGCGGGTGCAACTCGGTGTCCTGGAAGGCGCCCATGGCCGGCTTGTCGACCACCAGGTCGGCCGCGGCGGCCACTTCGGGCACCAGGTCGCTGCCGGGCGGCCGGCCGTGCGGGCCGGCCCGGCGGCCCCGCACGGCCACGACGGGGGCACCGGCCGCGCGGAAGGCCGCGGCCAGACCGAGGGACGCGGTGACCACCCCGGCGCCCGGCCGGGGCGCCAGCGGCAGCGCGACCATGCGCTCCATGAGGTCCACGAGCACCAGGGCCGTGCGCGCCGGATCGAGGCCCGCGCCCAGCGGCGACTCGTACCCGCCGCGGCCGCGTTCGTGATCATGTGCGGTCATGGGCGGACCCTACCCGGCCGCCCGCAGGTCTGCGCAAGATCGAACAGCCGGTTTCTGCAAGGGAGTTGAACATCCGGTGAGCAGGTGCGGGCGATTGCCGCCGCACCCCCGCGGACGGCTTCCGGCTTCTTCTGCCGCGGGGGCCCGCGGCCGATACGCTGGGTGGTGGAACGCCCAAGTGGGAGGAGGCCCGACGTGGCCGAGAGCACCATCGGACAGCCGTTGGCCGACGGGAAGAAGCCGCAGCTCGACCTGACGGACGCGGAGTGGCTGTCCAGCAGCCAGGGGACGGGCGATGTGCAGATCGCCTTCGTCGAGGGCTACATCGCGATGCGGGACGGGCGGAACCCCGAGGGGCCCGCGCTGATCTTCACCCCCGCGGAGTGGCGTGCCTTCGTCCTGGGCGCCCGCGACGGCGAGTTCGACCTGACCTGACCCGTCCCGAATCCTCCGCGACCCCTGCCGGCGGCCGCGGGCACCTCGGTGCCCGGACCGGCGGCGCCTTCGGGAGGGCGCCGGCTGCCGGCAGGGGTCGCGTTGTTCTGCCCGGCCGCGCGGGCCTCCGGCGGACCGGATCGGGCCAGTCGGACCAGGGCCGCGGGATCAGGGCCAGTCGGCCAGCTGCGGCAGCGGCCCGCCCTCCAGCGGGGCCTCGGGCACCCGGCCCGCCAGCCACGCCGCGATGTCGCAGATCCGCCCGCGTACCTCGATCTCCCGGCCCGAGCCGCGCACCGCGCTCCAGCCGGTGTCCGTCGCCGTGAAGGCCACCTGGTAGCCCGCGGGCACCCGCGGCGCCAGGTAGTCGACCAGATAGGTGCACAGCGGCAGCGACCAGTCGGCGCTGGTGCGGCCGAGCCGCGCGTCCACGGTGTGGATCTCCAGCTCCCGCCACCAGGCCCGGCCCGCGTCCAGCAGCGCCCCGTCCCGGTAGCGCACCGGCCGGTCCCAGTCGTCCGGGCCGACGGCCGCCCAGGACGCCTCCACCTCGTCCAGCGCGTCGGCCAGGGCGGAGCGCAGTTGCGGGGCCGAGCGGCGGTGGCCCGCCTCGATGGCGGCGTCGCGGGCGGGCCGCCCGCCGTCGTAGACGTCGATCAGCGTGCCGCGCAGGGCGTAGCGCGCCTGGCGGGCCAGGGCGAGGCCGACGCCCTCGATGTGGGTGAGCACGTGCCCGCGGCTCCAGCCGGGCAGGGCGCTGGGCGCGCGGAGCAGTTCGTCGGTGAGGCCGGGCAGCAGCGCCCGCAGCCGGTCCTGCCCCTCGGCGAGAGCGGCCTGCAGTCCGTCCGTCCCCGTCCCGTTCACGGCCACCACGAAACCCCCTCGGTGTTAATGGATGAGCGCGACGATACCATTAACCACATGCACGGTGATCATCTCGCCCTCGACCTCGCGGTGACCATCCGCCACGACGGTCACGACGGCGTCGCCGACGACCTCGCCCAGCCCGCGGGCCTGACCGCCTGGGTGCTCGGCCACGCCGAGGACCTGCGCCGACACGGCTTCCCCGCCGTCCCTTTCACGGCGGACGAGGCGTCCCGCGCGGCCGTGGCCGAGGTGCGCACGGCGCTGCGCGCGCTCTTCGCCCGGGCCGTCCTGCCGGGTCCGCCCTCCTCGGCCGACACCGGGCGGCTGCCGGACCCCGCGGCCGCGCTGGAACGGCTGAACGCCGCCGCGGCCCGGGTGCCCGTGCACTACCGGCTCGCCTGGCCGCAGGACGGCGCACCCGCGGCGGGCCATCACCCGGCCGGGGAGCATCCGCGGGCCGAACTGCTCGCCGCCGCTCTCGCCCGGGCCGGCATCGCCTTCCTGGCCGGCCCGGACCGCGCCCGTCTGCGCGCGTGCCCCGCGCCCCGCTGCGTGCGGTACTTCGTGCAGTCCCACCCGCGCCAGGAGTGGTGCAAGCCGTCCTGCGGCAACCGGGCCCGGGTCGCCCGCCACCACGCCCGGCAGCGCGCCCGCGAGGCGCTGGGCTGAACCCGGGCGCGGCCCCCGTCGCCGCCGGTCGTCGCCGGTCGTCGCCGTGGGGAGCATCGGGCCGCGGGGGCGCACATGGGGCGCACGGGGGCTTTGACGGGGAGTGGGGCCGGGGCGCGGTGGTGGGGGCGGGGGTGCCCGTGGGAGGGTCGCGGCGGGCCGATCCGCGGCGGGCGCTCCGCCGGCACCGCCTGCCGGTCCCGCCGACTGCCAGCGGTGGGACCGGCTGCCGCCGTTCCTCCTCACACAGCGCAGCCGACGGCGTACGCTGTGGCCCCACCGGGAGGCGTGCGCCCGGCGCACGGCGACTTCCCGACGCCAGGCGGAGGCAGGGGGAGTACATGGCACAGGGGCGGATCGACGCGCGCCCATTGCTGGAACGCGACGCGGAGATCGCCGCGGCCGATGCCGCTCTCGACCGGCTCACCGACCGAGGACAACCCGCCGGCGGCCTGCTGGCGGTCGCCGGCCGGGCCGGTCTGGGCAAGACCACGCTGCTCGCCGAGGTCCGCGCCCGCGCGGCCGGACGTGGCTGCACCGTGCTGAGCGCCCGCGGCGGTGACCAGGAGCAGCAGGTCGCCTTCCACGTCGCCCGGCAACTGCTGCAGCCGCTGCTGGCAGGCGTCGGGGACGAGGAGCTGAAGGCGGCGTTCGGCAGCTGGTACGGCATCGTGGGGCCCGCGCTCGGGCTGTGCGCCGCCGAGGGGTCCGCGCCCGACCCGCAGGGCCTGCGCGACGGCCTGGACTGGGTGCTCACCCACGTCGTGGTGCAGCACGCGCCGGTGGTGCTGGTGCTGGACGACGCCCACTGGGCCGACCCGCAGTCCCTGAACTGGCTGGCCGCCTTCGCACCGCGCACCGACGACCTCGCGCTGCTGCTCGTCGTCGCCTACCGGCCGGACGAACTCCCGGCGTCCGCCGAGGCGTTCCGCGGCCTGCCGGGCCGCGCCGGAGGCCGGCCCATCGGCCTGGAGCCGCTGACCGCGGGCGCGATCGGCGACCTGGTGCGCGAGGCCGTCGGCGACCACGCCGACGACGCCTTCTGCCGCGAGTGCTGGGCGGTCACCGGCGGCAACCCCTTCGAGGCCGTCGAGCTGACCGCCAAGGTGCGCGACCGCGGCCTTCGGCCCGACGCCTCGGCCGTCCCGCTGCTGCGCGACCTGGCCGCCGCGGTCAAGGGCAGCGGCCTGATCGCCCGCCTGGAGCGGCTGGGGCCCTCCACGGTCCGCCTGGCCTGGGCCGCGGCGGTGCTCGGCACCGAGGTCAGGCCCGAACTCGCCGCCGCCGTCGCCGGTCTCGGCAGCCAGGAGGCCGCCGACTGCGCCGACCGGCTGCGCGAGGCCCGCGTGCTCACCGGCAGCCGCACTCTGGAGTTCGTGCACCCGCTGATCGCCACCGCGGTCTACCGGGCGATCCCCGACGCGGTGCGGGTGGCCCTGCACGGCAAGGCGGCGTGGGCGGTGGTCGACGCCGGGCTCGGCTCCGCCGCGGCCGCCCGCCACCTGCTGGAGACCCACCCCGAGGAGGACCCCTGGGTGGTGGGCCACCTGCGCGCCGCCTCCCGCGAGATGCTGGGCGCCGGCGCGCCGGAGGCGGCCCGCGACCACCTCGCCAGGGCGCTGCGCGAACCCCCGCCGCCGCACGAGCGGGCCGCCGTGCTCTACGAACTGGGCAGCTCCACCCAGCTGCTGGAGCCCACCACCACCGTCAACCACTTGCGCGCCGCCCTCCAGGAGCCGATCGACGACCCGGACCTGCGCGACCGCATCGTCATCCTGCTCGCGCAGTCCCTCGCCCACAGCGACCGGATCGGCGAGGCGGCGGACGAGGTCGGGCGCGCCGCCCGCAGCGCGACCAGCGCCCGTACCCGGCTGCGCATGCAGTCCGAGCAGTTCATGTGGGACGCCTTCCGCGCCGACGAGCCCGACTCGCCCCGCCGCTCGCGCCGCCTGGCCCGCTTCGCCGACCGCCTCACCGGCCGCGACCTGACCGAGCGCTACGTCATCGGCCTGCGCGCCTGGGACGCCACCTTGCGCGGGGAGCCCACCGAGACGGTGCTGCACCACGCCGCCCGCGCCCTTTCCGGCGGCCTGCCCTGGGCCGACGCCAGCCGCGGCTTCGAGGTGCCCGCGCTGGTCGCCATGACCTACGCCTACGCCGACCGGCCCGAACGCGCCGAGGAACTCTTCGCCGAGGGCATCGCCGACTTCGAGCGGCACGGCTGGCGCGGCGCCCACCTGTCCTTCGGCTACCTGCTGCTGGGCTACGTGCGCCACCGCAGCGGCCGGCTCGCCGAGGCCGAGGCGCTGGCCCGCGACGGGCTGCGGCTGGCCGAGCGGGTCGGCCGCGGCACCCCTGTGCAGTGGTACGCCGTCGCGGTGCTGACCGGGGTGCTGATCGCCCGCGGCCGCACCGCGGAGGCCGCCGCCCTCGCCGAGGAGTACGCCTTCGCCGAGCCCTTCCCCGCCGCCGTCACCTTCCCCGACGCCCAGGCCGTCCACGGCGCCCTGCTGCTGGCCGGCGGCCGCCACGAGGAGGCCGCCGCCGAACTGTCCGCGGTGGGCAGCAGGCTCGACCCGCGCGGCATGCGCAACCCAGCCTGGTGCCCCTGGCAGCTCGACCTCGCCCGCGCCCAGGTGCACACCGCGCCCGAACTGGCCGGCGCCACCGCCCGCGACGCCCTCGGCCGCGCCCGCCGCTTCGGCGCGGCCTCCACCATCGGCCACGCCCTGCTCGTCACCGCCGAGACCGCCGCGGGACAGGAGCGGCTCACCCTCCTCGCCGACGCGGTCACCTGTCTGGAGGCCTCCCCGGCCGCCCACCACCTCGCCGCCGCCCTGGTGGCGCAGGGCACCGCCCTGGCCGAGGCCGGGCGCACCGCGGAGGGCCGGCGGGCCCTGCGGCGCGGCCTGGAAGGGGCCGTCAGCTGCGGCGCCGACGGGCTGGCCGGGCGGGCGCGGGCCGGACTCGCCGGGGTCCCCGGGCAGCCCGCGCCCGGCGGGGCGGCCTGACGGCCCGGCTCCCACCGCACCGGGGCTACCCGTACGATGGCCGCATGTCCTTCCTCCGCCGCCGTAGCGCCGCCACGCCTTCCGGTCCGGACTTCGACGTCCTCGCGATGGACCCGGGGGACTGGCCCGGCGACCTGGGAGCGGGGCTGCTGCCCGGGCCCGACGGCAGCTGCCAGGGCATCTACCTGCGCTACGACCTGTTCGGCGGCCGCGGCCCCGCCATGCTCATCGGCAACCTGCCCGAGGGCTCCCCGGCGCGCGAGCTGCCCGAGGGCGAGGTGCCCTTCGAGGTGGCCCAGCTGCTGGCCGCGCTCGGCAACGAGGAGCCGGTCACCGTCACCGAGGTCGAGGGCACCCCGGTGATGCTCGGCGACGGGCCGCTGATCGTGCGCCGGATCAAGGTCTCCGAATCACGCGTGGCCTGCGCCCAGTTCGAGCGCAGCGACGGCGTCCAGGTCACCATCGCCACCTGGGACCGCCCCATCACCGAGGACCTCTACCAGCTGCTCAAGCCGCTGCCCGCGGAGATGTTCCAGGCCGGCTGACGGCGCCGCCGCCCGTCCCGTCCCGGTGCGCCGGCCGGGGTGGTGACCCCGGCGCGCCCGGGGCGCGCCGGAGACGCCTCAGCGGGTGCCGACCGCCGCGCGGACCGCCTTGCGGGCCCGGCCGCAGTCGTCGTGCAGCCGCCGCAGCAGCAGGCGCTGCTCCTCACCGGCCTCGGCGGCGCCGGGCGGCACCGGTCCGGTGGCCCGCATGGTGCGCTGCACCGCCGTCTCGTAGGTGCGGATCTCACGGGTCAGCACGAGGATCAGGTTCACCAGGAAGGCGTCGCGGGCGTCGGGGCCCTGGCTCTGCGCCTGCTGGCTGATCTGCCGCCGCGCCGCGGGGTCGTCGCCCAGCACCGACCACAGCACCGCCAGGTCGTATCCGGGCAGGTACCAGCCGGCGTGCTCCCAGTCGACCAGTGAGGGGCCGGCCGGGGAGACCAGCACGTTGGACAGCAGGGCGTCGCCGTGGCAGAACTGCCCCTGCACATGCGCCAGTCCGCGCAGCAGGTTCTGCAGGTCGCCCAGGTCGCGGTCGGTGAGCAGGCCCAGCTGGTGGTAGCGGTTGATGCGGGCCGGGTAGTCGATGGGTGCCTCGAAGGCGCCGGCGGCCGGCCGCCAGGCGTTGATCCGGGAGTACGCGCTCAGGGCCGCCCGTACGTCGGCCCGGGTCGGTGACTGCACCGGGTGCCGCTGCGGGGCCACCACCCGGCCCGGCATCCGCTCGATCACCAGCACGCAGCTGTCCGGGTCCGCCGCGATCAGCCGCGGCACGCGCACCGGCGGGCGCTGGCGGACGAAGGTGCGGTAGGCGGCTATCTCGTGGCGGAAACGTTCCGCCCATGCGGGAGAGTGGTCCAGCAGGCACTTCGCCACCGCCGGGGCCCGCCCCGAGGTGCCGATCAGCAGTGCTGTGCGGCCGCCCCTGCGCAGCAGCTGCGCCGGCGCGAACTCGGGGCAGATCCGCTGCACCGCGGCCACCGCGGTGCGCAGCTGGGCCCCCTGAGGGCCGGTCAAGTCGATTCTCCCGCCGAGCGGATGGGAGCCGCCCCCCGCGGTCCGCCGCACGGCGGCGGCGCGCGGGCGCAGCACCGGCTCCGCCATGGAAGGGTGCGCGAGCCGGGGCGGAACGGACACGGAGGACGATGCCGAATACATGAGTGGAAGCAGATCCCTTCGTGTGCAGCGGTACCGGGAACGCCCGCCCGGCTCGCCGGTACCGCACCCTGGGGAATGCGGCGGCGGGCCGGGTGGCGCGTTCCTACCTGACACCCGCGCGCGGGTGGCAGACCATCTGGCGGACCCTGGCGAACCCTGGCGAATAGTCGCGGGGCCCATGACAACGGGATTAGTGTCAACGTGCCGAGGAACCTGGGGGCTTGACGTGGGCAGCGAAGCCAACACCCGACTCGCGGACCTGTTCGGCCTCACCGGATGGTCCAAGGGCGAACTCGCACGGCTGGTCAACCGGCAGGCGGCGGCCATGGGCCACCCGCAGCTGGCGACCGACACCTCGCGGGTGCGCCGCTGGATCGACACCGGCGAGACGCCGCGCGAACCCGTGCCGAAGGTGCTCGCCGCGCTGTTCACCGAGCGTCTCGGCCGTGTCGTGACCATCGAGGACCTCGGGTTCGACCGGCGTCGGCAGACGGGGAAGCGCCAGGCAGTGCACGACCTGCCCTGGCCGCCGGAGCGAACCGCCGCGGTCCTCACCGAATTCACGGGAATGGACCTCATGTTCAACCGACGCGGTCTGGTGGGCGCGGGCGCCGCGCTCGCCTCCGGTTCCGTACTCAGCACAGCCATGTACGACTGGCTCCACTCCGACCCGGTGCTCGCGGCCGATGGCCCGGTCCTGGACGACCCCCTCACCGTCGACCCGGCCGCCCTGGAGCGCGGCGGGGCCGCCCCGGTCGGCTCCCAGGAGATCGAGTCCCTGGAGCAGTCGGTGACGGTGTTCCGGGCCTGGGACGCCTCACGCGGCGGCGGCCTGCAGCGCAAGGCGGTCGTCGGCCAGCTCAACGAAGTGGGCGAGCTGCTCACCTACCGCCATCCGCCGCACCTGCAGCGGCGGTTGTGGGGGGTGGCGGCCAACCTCGCGGTGCTCGCCGGGTGGATGTCGCACGATGTGGGCCTGGAGCCCACCGCCCAGAAGTACTTCGTGATCGCCGCGCACGCCGCCCGCGAGGGCGGGGACCGGCCGCGCGCGGGCGAGGCGGTCTCCCGTGCCGCCCGCCAGATGGTGCACCTGGGCCGGCCCGGCGAGGCGCTGGACCTGATGGACCTGGCCACCTCGGGCTCGGGCCGGCAGACCCCGCCGCGCAGCCGGGCGATGCTGCTGACCATCGAGGCATGGGCCCAGGCGGCCATGGGCAGCGGCCGGCAGATGCGCCGCACCCTCGGCCGCGCCGAGGACCTGTTCGCCTCCGACGACAACAAGGTCCCCTCACCCGACTGGATGCAGAACTTCGACGAGGCCGACCTGCACGGCATGGAAGCACTCGCCTACCGCACCCTGGCCGAGCACGACCCGGCGGCCGCCGGGCAGGCGCAGTACCACGCCAAGGAGGCGATCAGGCTGCGCGGCTCCGGCCACGAGCGCTCGATGATCTTCGACTACCTCTCGCTCGCCTCGGCCTGCCTCATCGCCAACGACCCCGAACAGGCCGACCGCTACGCCAGGATGGCGCTGCTCACGATCGGGCAGACCTCCTCGCACCGCACCTGGGACCGGCTGCGCGCGATGTACCGCCTCACCGCCCCCTACGGCGACCACAGGGGCATGCAGGAGCTGCGCAGGGAGATCGAGACCGCGCTGCCGAAGGCGAAGAGCCGCGGCCCGCGCACCCGTTCGGTGTAGGCGGGCCCCCGCAGGTCCGAGAGAAGGGCAGCCTGTCGGCAGGGCAACGGGCGCTCCCCGGTCGGGACTTGAGCCGGTTTTCCCAGCTCCCTCGGTCCCGGATCTGCCGTCCTCAGCCCAGCCGGGCGATCAGCACGCAGGCGTCGTCCTCGCGGTCCGGACCGCCGAACTCCTCGGCGACCAGCCGCAGACAGTCCTGCGCGGACGTGGCCTCGGCGAACGCCTGCGCCATGGCGAGCAGCCGCTCGGCCCCGGTGGGCCGGCCCGTGCCGTCGGGCGTACGCCGCGGCACCAGGCCGTCGGTGTGCAGCAGCAGCAGGTCGCCCGCGGCCAACTGCTCGGTCGCCTGGGCGTACTGGGCACCGGAGGTGGCGCCCAGCAGCACGCCGTCCGGCGGGTCCAGGACGCGCCCCGTCCCGTTGCGGAACAGCAGCGGGGCGGGGTGGCCCGCCTGCGCCCAGTGCAGCTGCCGGGTGCCCGGGTCGTAGCGGCAGCACAAGGCGCTGCCGAGGGCGGGCTGCGGGGAGGTGTCCAGCAGTTCGTTGAGCCAGCCCATCAGCGGGCCGGGCTGCAGGCCGGCGACCGCCATGCCGCGCAGGGCGCCCAGCAGCATCGCCATGCCCGAGGTGGCGGCCACGCCGTGCCCGGTCAGGTCGCCCACGGTCAGAAGGGAGGAGCCGTCCGGCAGCTGCATCGCGTCGTACCAGTCGCCGCCGATCAGGCCGCTGGTGGACGACGGGAGGTAGTGCGCGGCCAGGTCCATCGTCACGGGCCCCCCGTCCTGCGGGAACCGCTGGGCGCCGCGCCACGGCGGCAGCACGGCCTCCTGCAGCTCCACCGCGAGGCGGCGCTCGGTCTGCGCGATCCGCCGCTGGCGCTCCAGGGAGTCCCTGGTCTCCCGCAGGGTGCGCTGGCTGCGGCGCAGATCGCTCACGTCCCGGATCACCGCCCACATCGAAACGGTGTCGCCGTCCGGGCCGAGCACCGGCTCGCCGACCATGTGCACCGTGCGGACCGAGCCGTCCGCGCGGACGATCCGGAACTCCCCGTCGATGGGCCGCCCGTCCACCAGGCAGGCCGTGGTCATCTCGGTGAGCAGCTGCTGGTCCTCGGCGAAGAGCCAGGACGGCAGCTCGTCCAGCGTCAGCGGGCCGTCCTGCGGGGAGCGGCCGAAGATCCGGAACAGCTCGTCGGACCACTGCACGCCGTCGGTGAGCAAATCCCACTCGGCGCTGCCGGCCCGGCCCAGCGCCCCGACCGCGGCCGCGTCCGGCCGGCCCTGGCGCAGCGGCAGCTCCGGCGGCAGGTCGCTCTCGGGCGGGCCCTGCGGGTCGAAGCCCTCGCGGAGCTGGCCGAGGTGCGTGTTGAGGTCGTCGAGCTGGTGCACCGCGAGGTCGCACAGGGCGCGCTGCCAGCGCTGCCGGGGGTCCTCGGTGTCGCCGGCGCTTTCCTTGAGCACCGAGTCCACCCGGGTGCGCAGCTGGCGGGCCTGGGTGATCAGCGCGTCCACGGCGCCGGCGTCCGGCGGTTGGGCCGCGGGGTGATCCGCGTGCGTGGGGGACGGCATGACGCACTCCGAACGTGTCTGCGGGCTGCCGATCCGGCGGCCGCGGCGGACGGTGGACCGGTTGGGGCCCTTGGGGCCGGTAACGACTGTTGCACAGTGAGCGATGTGCCGTAAGGGTTTCTGCGATACCCGATCCGGTGGTGCTCCTGGCATATGCCAAATGACTGCGTCTCGTGAGAGGCCGTCCGGCCGTCACCGAAGGGGGTCCCCGCGCGGCCCGAAGCCGCTCCGATCAGGCGCGGGAGCGGTGCCGGCCGGTCCGCCCGTGCTGCCGCCGCCGGACTCCGCCGGCCCGCCGTACCACCGCCACCGGCACTTTCGCGCCATGCGGCGCAAGGGCGCCACCCCTGTTCGAGGGGGTCCGGTCACTTCCCGGCCGTCCCGGCTCCGCTTCCCTCGTTGTCCTCGTTGTGCTCCGACCGTTTCCGGCCGCTGCGCCCGGGGCCGCCGAGGGTCGGCCCGGAAGCGACACGGCAGTCCCGAATCGGTAGGCTTCGGCCGCCCGTCCGCAGGGAGTCCCGCCCCGCCGCCCGGCATGAAACGCCCGGTGGCCGGTAAGGATGCCGGGCGACGGCAGCGGAAATCCCGTTGCCAGGAGATCCCCCGCACCGGATGCTGACCTCATGTTCGACCCAGACATAGCGCCCAGCGGCACCCTTCTCGGCCTCCTCCAGAGAGGACGCGGAGACGGGCCCCTCCATGCCCTGGCAGCGCCCCGGGCGGAGGCGCTGGCCGCCCTGGAGCAGTGCGTGCTGCGCGACCCCCGCCTCGACTGGCGGGTGGAGTCGCGCTCCTTGTACTACGCGCGCCTGTACTCCGACCTGGAGGGCCCGCTCGACGGGATCGAACAGCACCTCTTCCACCCCGACGACCTCCTGGTCCCCGACGAGCACCGCTGCGGCCTGGCCCTGGCCGTCCTGGGCCACCTGGCCGGATACGGCCGCCGCGACGCCCTGCGCCTGCTGCGCCGCTACGCCGCCGTAGGCGGCTGCTGGGCCTGGGCCCTGGACGAACTCGCCGTCCACGACACCGAGGACGGCCTGCGCGCTCTCGGCCCCGCCGTCGTCGCCCGCTTCCCCGACACGCCCGAGGGGCAGGCCGAACTCGCCCGCGCCGCCAAGGAGGCGTACGAGCCGCGGCCCTGGCAGCTGTGGGCCGAGGACGCCGCGCACCCCGGCACCGCCGAGCGGGTCCGCGCGGCACTCGAACAGGTCTCCTTCGACCGCTGGCAGCGCCAGCTGCGCCCGGCCGGGCCCACCCCCGGCTGGAGCGTGTCCGCCGTCCTGGACTGGGCCGAGCAGGGCCTGGCGCAGCATCCGGCCGTCGAGCGCGACCAGCCCGCCGCCCGCTGCCTGGCCTCCGTCGCCGGCCCCGAGGACCGCCCCGCCCTCCTGGACGCCGCCCTGCACGGCGCCTCCGCGGCCCGCGCCAGCGCCGTACGGCACCTGGCCGACCGGCGGGACCCCGCCGCGCTCGACCTGATCGCCGCGGCCGCCGACAGCGGCGACGAGCGGGTGGTACGCGCCGGGGTGGAGTCCTTCGAGCGGCTGCGCGACGAGGCGGCCCTGGACCGGGCGCGCACCTGGGTCGCCCGCGGCGGCCCGCTCGGTACCGCCGCCGCGCGCATGCTCGCCCGGCGCGGCGGCCCCGAGGACGCCGGCCTCGTACTGGCCGCGCTGCGGCGCACCGTCCAGACCGGCGGCGCCGACGCCGAAGGGCTCGACGCCCTGGTGGAGGGCGCCGGCCGCCTCCACGCCTGCGGCGCCAGCCCCGTACTGCGGCACCTCTACCGGGAGACCTCCTCCTCCCAACTGCGCGGCACCGCCGCCCAGGCCCTCTCCCTGGTCGACCCCGGATTCGCCGCGGGCTTCGCAGTGGAGTGCCTGTGGGACTGCGAGGAGAGCACCCGCGAACTGGCCGCCCGCACCGCCGCCTCCGGCGACGTGCGCGTCCTCACCCAGCTCCGCCGGCTGGCCGCCGACCCCGCCGAGGAGGCCGAGGTCCAGACAGCGGTCCGCGGCCGCCTCAGCTCGGGCGGCACCACCCGCTGAACCCGCCGGCCGCGACCCTCCACGGCCGCCCCTGCCCGCTCCGCCCCGAATGAGGGGAGCACGGCGCGGGCGGCCCGGGGCCGATGCCCGGGCGAGAGCCGCGGGTCAACCCTTCGCGCGCGGCCGCCAGGCGTACGCCGGGCGAACGGTTTCCAGCGGGCGGGCGCGGCGGCCCCGACGACGCGGTGCGCGGGTGTGAGGGCTGCCGGTGCGAGCCGTCCGCGAGGGGCGTTGGGCCTGGTGAACAGGGCGGTGTGAGCGAAGAAGAACGCAGCCGTTCCCCTCCGGGAAAGATCCACGTGACCCTGACAACCCCCGGCGCGGCGACAACGGCCGTATGAGAGTCGCCATCGTCACGGAATCCTTTCCTCCCGACGTCAACGGAGTGGCCCACTGCGCGCTGCGCACGGCCGAACACCTGGTCCGGCGGGGGCACGAGCCCCTCGTCGTGGCCCCGGCGGGGCCACAGCCGCCGGAGCCGGGGCAGGACCCCTGCCCCGTCGTCCGCGTCCCCTCACTGGGCCTGCCCGGCTACCCCCAGGTGCGGGTCGCGCTGCCCGGGCGGCGCACCGCGGCGGCGGTGGCCGCGCACAAGGCCGACATCGTGCACCTGGCGAGCCCCTTCGTCCTCGGCGTGCGCGGGCAGGCGGCCGCGACCCGGCTCGGCATCCCGGCCGTCGCCGTTTACCAGACCGACCTCGCCGGATACGCCAAGACCTACCTGAGCGCGGGAGAGGCCGCCGCCTGGCGCCGCATCAGGGCCGTGCACACCGCGGCCGCCCGCACCCTCGCGCCCTCCACCGCCTCCCTGGACGCCCTGGTGCGGCAGGGCGTGCCGCGGGTCCACCTGTGGGCCAGGGGCGTGGACTCCGAGCGCTTCCACCCGCGGCACCGCGACGCGTCCCTGCGCGCCGAACTCGCCCCCGGCGGCGAGCTGGTCGTCGGCTACGTGGGCCGGCTCGCACAGGAGAAGCACGTCGAGCTGCTGGCGGGCGCGTGCGCGCTGCCGGGCGTGAAGGTGGTGGTCGTCGGCGACGGACCCAGCATGACCGGGCTCCGCGGCGCCCTGCCCGGCGCGGTCTTCCTCGGCCGCAGGACCGGACACGACCTCGCCCGCATCTACGCCTCGCTCGACGTCTTCTGCCACACAGGGCCGTTCGAGACCTTCTGCCAGACCGTCCAGGAGGCCATGGCCAGCGGCCTGCCCGTGATCGCCCCGGCGGCCGGCGGCCCCCTCGACCTCGTCGGCCATGGCCGCACCGGGCTGCTGGTGCCGCCCAGGGACGCGGCCGCCGTCAGCGAGGCCGTCAGGACGCTGCAGGCCGATCCCGCGCTGCGGGACCGCTTCGGCGCCGAGGGGCGCGCGGCTGTCGAGCAGCGCACCTGGGAGGCGGTCGGCGACCAACTGCTCGGCCACTACGCCGACGTGCTGGCGCAGCACCAGGCGGCAGCGGCATGAGCGGCCGGCCTCCCGCCACCGGGTCCGGCGGCGGCGCGCCCGAGGGGCTGCGCATCGTCCGCCTGGCGAACTTCGTCACGCCCACCTCCGGCGGCCTGCGCACCGCCCTGCGCCACCTCGGCGAGGGCTACGCGGCCGCCGGCCACGAACCGGTGCTCGTCGTCCCCGGCCCCGGGCACCGCGACGAACTCACCTCCCAGGGACGGGTGATCACCCTGCCCGGCCCCGAACTGCCCGGTACCGGCGGCTACCGGGTGCTCGCCAGGCGCGCCCCGGTGGCCGCCGTCCTCGACGCCCTGGCGCCCGACCGAATCGAGGTATCCGACCGCACCACGCTGCGCTGGACGGGGGAGTGGGCCCGGCGCCGCCGCATCCCGGCCGTGATGGTCTCCCACGAGAGCGCCGACGGCGTCCTGGGCACCTGGGGGCTGCCCGCCGGGCTCGCCCGGCGGGCGGGCGACGCCCTCAACCGCCGTACCGCGCACGCCTACACGCGGGTCGTGTGCACCACCGCATGGGCGGCGGCGGAGTTCGACCGGATCGGGGCCCGCAACGTCGTACGCGCGCCTCTGGGCGTCGACCTGGCGTCCTGGCACGGCGGCCACCACGACCCGGCCGTGCGCGCCCGGCACGCGCGCGAGGACCAGGTGCTGCTCGTGCTGTGCTCGCGGCTCTCGCCGGAGAAGCGGCCGGGCGACGCCCTCCAGGCCCTGGCCCACCTGCGGGCCGGCGGGGTGGACGCGGTGCTCGTCGTCGCGGGCGAGGGCCCGCTGCGGCCCCGGCTGACCGCCCAGGCCGCCCAGGACCGGCTGCCGGTCACCTTCCTCGGCCACGTCGCCGACCGCGCCCACCTCGGCGCCCTGCTGGCCACCGCCGATGTGGCGCTGGCCCCCGGGCCGGTGGAGACGTTCGGCCTCGCCGCGCTGGAGGCGCTTGCCTGCGGCACCCCTGTGGTCGCCAGTGAGCGCTCGGCACTGCCCGCGATCATCGGCGCCGCGGGCGCCTCGGCGGGCACCCCGCAGGAGTTCGCCGACGCGGTCCGGGGCCTGCTCGCCGTCCCCGCGGAGACCCGCCGCGCCCGGGCCCGGGCCAGGGCCGAACTCCACCCGTGGCCCGCCGCAGTGGCCGCGTTCCTTGCCGCGCACGAAGCGGCCGTGGGGGGCGTGCCCGGCCTGGAGGGGGGCGTGGCGGGCGCTGTCCACGGAGGTGTGGCATCCAGTAGCCATGGTGGCGAGGCCGAGCCTGTTGTCCATGGTGGCGGAGCCGTTGTTGTCCACGGCGGTGTGGCGTCGGACGCCCATGGTGGCGGGACGGCGTCCGGCGTCCATGGTGGCGGGGTGGTTGCTGTCCACGGCGGTGTGCCATCCGGTACCCGTGACGGCGGGGTCGAGCCTGTTATCCATGGTGGCGACACGGCGTCCGGCGTCCATGGCGGCGCGGCCCCTTCGCAGCCGGCTGTCCAAGGTGACGGGGCACCCGTCGGCTCGGGCGAGGCCGTACCCGAGGTGTCCCCGGCTCGCGTCCAGGGCGCCCAGGCACCCCGCGTCCCTGGTGCGCAGGTGCAGCCTCCCTCCCTTGCGGCGGTTACGGCCCTCGGCCCCGAGGACGGCGCGCCGTGACCGGCGGGCTGCGGTTCGCCGTGCTCGGCGACTCGCTGAGCGAGGGCGTCGGCGACCCGCTGCCCGGCGGCGGGTGGCGGGGCTGGGGAGTCCTGCTCGCCGAGTCGGTCGCCGCCGGCCCCGAGCGCGTGGAGGTGCTCAACACCGCGCGCAGCGGGGCCCGTACCGGCGACGTGGCCGGGCCCCAACTCGCCGCGGCGCTGGCCCACCGGCCGCACATGGCCTCCGTGGTCGTCGGCGGCAACGACACCCTGCGCGGCGGCTTCGCCATCGAGCAGGTCGTCGCCGACCTGCACACCGCCATGGGCGCCCTGCGGGCCGCCGAGGCGACCGTGCTGACCGCGTGCCTGCCCGACCCCGGCACCGTGCTCGGCCTGCCCTGGCCGCTCGCCCGGCCGCTGGGGCGGCGGATGGAGGCGCTCAACGACGCCGTGCACGCCCTGTCGGCCCACCACGGCGCCGTCCACCTGCACGCGGCCGACCACCCCTGGACGACCTCGCCGGGTGCCCTGAGCGCCGACCGGCTGCACCCGAGCGAGCAGGGCCACCGGCTGCTCGCGCGCGACTTCCACACCGTGCTCACCGAGGCGGGCCTGGCCTGCGGTCCCGCGCCCCGCCTCACCCCCGACCACCGGCCGCCCGGGCGCGGCGCCGCCACCTGGTGGATGGCCACCCGGGGCACCAGGTGGGTCGCCGACCGCTGCCGCGACCTGCTGCCGGATCTGCTGCGGCTGGCCGCCGAGGAGCACCGGCACGAGCGGCACGGCACCGCCTCGCTGCTCGACCTGGCCGCAAAGGAGGCCACCACCGCGGCCCTTGACGCCCTGGGGCTCGCCCCTGTGCGACGGGACGAGGCGTCCGTGGCCGCCGGGCCCGGCGCGGGCTACCGCGGCAGCGGCACCGGGCGCAGCGGCACGAACCGTACCGGGGTGCCCGGCGGCGACTGGGCCGCGGCCGGCAGCGCGGCCTCGGCGACCACCCCGATGACCGGGTAGCCGCCGGTGGTCGGATGATCGGCGAGGAAGACCACCGGACGGCCGTCCGGGGGCACCTGGACGGCACCCAGCACCATGCCCTCGCTGGGCAGTTCGCCGCTCCGGGCCCGCTCCAGCACCGGGCCCAGGGTGCGCAGTCCGATCCGGTTGGAGTCGGGCGAGACCGTGTAGCGCCCGGTCGCAAGGGTGCGCAGGGCCTGCGGGGTGAACCAGTCGTCGCGCGGGCCCGGCGTGAAGGGCAGCACCAAGGGGGCACCGAGCCCGGCGTACGGCACCGCGTCGGCCGACGCCGCAGGACCGCGGGGCCCGCTGCCCAGCGGGAGTTCGTCGCCCGCCGCCGATGGAGCCGGCCCCAGCCCCGACAGCAGGTCCGCCGAGCGGCTGCCCAGCACACGCGGCACGTCCACGCCGCCTGCGAACGCCGCATAGGAGCGCAGGCCCTCGGTCGCCGCCCCCACCTCCAGCAGCGCGCCGGCCGGCACCAGGAGGGGCGCGCCCCACGCGGCGGGCCGGCCGTCCACCCGTACCGGGCAGGCCGCACCCGTCACCGCGACCACCACCGGCTGCGAGGGGCGTACCGCGCAGCCGTCCACCGTGGTCTCCAGCCCGGCGGCGCCCGGCGCGTTGCCCACCATCCGGTTGGCCAGCCGCAGCGCGGGACCGTCCAGCGCCCCCGAGCGGGGCACTCCCAGGTGCGCGTAACCGGCCCGGCCGAGGTCCTGCACGGTCGTCAGGGCACCTGGGCGCACCACGTGCAGCACGCCCGTCACGGGAGCGCCGTGAAGCGTACGGCGGTGCCGGGCGCGAGCAGGGCGGCGGGCTCGCGGGCGGGGTCCCACAGGGCCGCCTCCGCCGTGCCCAGCAACTGCCAGCCGCCCGGCGAGGAGCGCGGGTAGACGCCCGCGTACGGCCCCGCGAGGGCCAGCGAGCCGGCCGGCACCGAGGTGCGCGGGGTCGCCCTGCGCGGCACGTGCAGGTGCGCCGGCAGGCCCGTCAGATAGCCGAAGCCCGGGGCGAACCCGCAGAAGGCCACCCGGAAGACGGTGCCGGTGACCACTGCGGCGACCCCTTCGCGCGACATGCCCCACAAGGCGGCCACCTCGGCCAGGTCCGGGCCGTCGAAGCGCACCGGCAGTTCGACCGCGTCGCCCTGCCCGGCCGCGAGGGGCGGCACCTGCCAACCCGCCGCCATGGCGGCGAAGGCCGCCGGGTCCGGCAGCCCGTCGACCAGCACCGTGCGCGCGGCCGGGACCACTTCGGCACCCGCCGGCACCTCGCCCGCCGCCTTGCGGCGCAGCACCTCGGCGTGCAGCGCCGCCGCCTGCTCGCCGTCCTCGGCCTCCAGCAGCACCGCGGCCCGCCCGGCAGCCATCGCGCGCAGCTTCACGATGCCGCCCCGATCCCACCCGGCGCCCACGGGTTCGCGCCCCGAGCGCCCGAGCGGCAGGCGCCCCGCCCGCGTTCACCGCGCCCCACGCCAAGTCCCCCCGTGCGAAGCACCGTTAGCCTCGCCCGCGCCTTCACGCGGGGTGCGCCCGGCGGTACCCGCCGCCCCGCCGCCTGCTGGCCCCGCCTCACGCGAACGCCTCCACCCGCAACCCCGCGTCCTCCAGCGCCCGCCGTACCCGCGCCGCAAGTGCCGAGGCACCGGGGGTGTCACCGTGGACGCACAGGGAGCGGGGCGTGACCTGCACCTCCTGACCCGTCACGGCCGTCACCCAGCCGTCGCGGGCGAGTCCCACCGAGCGGGACACCACGGTGCCGGGGTCGGTCACCACCGCGTGCGGCTCCCGGCGCGGCACCAGGGTGCCCGCCGCGGTGTAGGCGCGGTCCGCGAACGCCTCGTGCACCACCGGCAGCCCTTCCCGCGCGGCCGCCGCGAGGAGCCGGGAGCCCGGCAGCCCGAGCACCGGGAGCGGCCCGGCCAGCCGGACGCCGGCGACCACCGCGGCCGCCTGCTCCGCGTCGTCCACCACCCGGTTGTAGAGCGCCCCGTGCGGCTTCACGTACGCCACCGAGGCCCCCGCCGCCCGCGCGAAGACCTCCAAGGCGCCGATCTGGTAGGCCACTTCGGCCGCGAGCTCGTCGGCCGGCACGTCCATCGCGCGGCGGCCGAAGCCGGCCAGGTCGCGGTAGGAGACCTGCGCGCCGATCCGCACCCCCCGCTCGGCGGCCAGGTCGCACACCCGCCGCATCGTCGCCGGGTCGCCGGCGTGGAAGCCGCACGCCACGTTCGCGCTCGTCACCACCGACAGCAGGGCCGCGTCGTCGGTCAGCGACCAGCGGCCGAAGCCCTCGCCGAGGTCGGCGTTGAGATCGATCGCCGCTTCCGCCATGATTCCGCCCCGGGGTCCCACTGCTGTGCGCCTGCGTTGTCCTGCCGGCCATTGAAGCATCCCGGAGGCGGCGCGGACCCCGGTGCGGCCGCCCGCCCCGTACGCATCCGCGCCGTTTGGGCCGTTGTCGGTGCCAGCGCCTAATGTGTGGGGCGTGACCACGACCGTCCCGTACGCGCCGCACCCGCTGCCGGGGGCCGCGCGCCCCGCCCCGGGCCCCGCGGCCGACGAGGGCCTGGCCCGCCGGCTGCGAGCCCTCGCCTGCACCGCGCCGCTGCACGACCTGGACTCCCGCAAGGCCAACCTCGCCGGAGAGTACAGCGTCTACGCGATGGCCGAGATCGCGCTCGCCGCCATCGACCTGGTCACCCTGCACATGGACTTCGACACCGGCGCGGACCACGACCAGATAGTGGCCAGGCTGCTGCCCCGCGTCGCCGCCCAGGCACCCACCCGCTCGGCCGCCGAGCACGAGCGGGTGGCCCGCTGGGTGCTGGAGAACCTGATCAACGTCGGCAGCGCCGACCGCGGCTTCCGCGCCGTCTACGGCACCTTCGGCCCCGACGGCGCCTACGTGCGGCGGGACTACGACTTCAAGCTCATCGAGGAGGTCCCGGGCCCCGGCGGAAGCGTCTACCTGCGGACCACCGACGAGGCGGTCAACGTCCTGGTCGGCGCCCTGGACACCGACGTCACCAGCGCCCAGATCGCCGCCGAGGTCAAGCTGGAGGTGCTGATCAGCCGCGGCCGCCTCGCCGACGCCCAACTCGCCGCCGAGCAGGCCCGCTACCGCACGGTGCAGTACGCCGAGACACTGCGCCGCACCCTGGAGGCCACCCGGCGCAACGTCCGCGCGGTCGACTGGCTGCGGCGGGTGCCCGACATGATCACCGAGGCGCTCGACCACGTCGCCGACCGCTACCGGCACGAGAACGCGATCCTCACCAACATCCGCAAGGCGCGCGACGAGGCGGAGGACCCCGAGCACCGGCGGCGGGCCGCCGAACTGGTGGACATCGTCAAGGACTGCATCCGGCGCCACACCCAGCTGCAGTCCCGCCTCCTGGAGGCCGGCCCGCTCTTCCGCGCCGAGCAGGACCGCCAGGCGTTCGCCGCCCCGCCCGCCCGGGCCGGCCTCGACCTGTACGGCCAACTGGTCGCGCCCCTGCTGCCGTTGCCGGTCGAGCAGGCGTCCCGGGTCACCGACGCCTTCTTCGCCCGCGGCACCGGCCTGCGCACCCCGGGCGCCGTCCGCGTCACCGACCTGGTCGACCTGCTGCTCACCCCGCCCGCCGAACGCGACCACCTGGGCGCCGAGATGCCCGAGCCGGACCTGGTGGCCACCCCCGACGACTCCCGGTTCAGTGACGAGCAACTGGAGTCCGCCCTCGCCCTGCTGGACCTGCCCCCCGACGCGCCCCGGCGGCTGTCCGGGCTGCTCGCCGAGGCCCGCGCCGGCGGCGACCCCGACCTGGCCTACCTCGTCGCCCTGCTCGCCGTGCACGCCGCCTCCCCGCCGGTCGGCACCGCCCACCGGCAGGGCGAGCCGCGGCTGCTGTTCGCCGTGGACGACGGCACCGTGCTGGACGACCCGGAGTTCGGCGGCGCGGACCTCATCGTCGGCACCGCCCGCCTCGCCGCCGGGACCCCGCAGCCGTGACGCCCGCACCGGCGCCGCCGCAGGGAAGGCGCGCCCTGGCACCAGCACGAACCCACGCAGTCAAGGAGCCGAGTTGAGCGAGTACCGGGAGGACCGGGCGGCGGAGCCGGGCGCCAGGGAGGCGCGCGACGCCAGGGAGTCCGCGCCCGCGGTGACCGCGGGCGACGTCGCCGACGCCGCCCGCCTGGTCGGCTTCGGCCTGCAGCCCAAGCTGGTGCCCGCCCGCGACACCGAGTACGCCGACCTGGTGCGGCGCCACCGCGACGACCCCGCCTTCGCCCGCCTGGCCGACGCGGTGGCCGCCGGCCTCGGCCTGGTCGTCCTGGAGGTCTCCTCGCGCGCCGGCATGGCCGTCACCGCCGCCGAGGACTCCGTCTTCGCCGTCCGCATGGGCGACTACGCCCGCCGCGCCGCCTCCGACGCCGGCGACCGCTTCCTGCACGGCCTCGCCCACCTCGCCACCGCCGCCCTCGCCTTCCCCCGACCCGAGGACCTCGCCGACGACGGCTACATCGGCCGCATCACCGTGCACGGCGTGGACGCCTTCGTGCGACAGGCGTGCCGGCGGCTGGAGGAGCGGGCCGAGGAGCAGGGCGAGAACACCGACCCGGCCAGCGACGCGCCCGGGCTGGAGGCCGCCTGGCGCGTCTACACCCGCCGCACCGCCACCGGCGCCACCAAGGACGCCCGCCGCCTGGCGAGTTCGACCACCGGCATCATCGCCAAGGCGGTCGCCTTCCTCGTCGACTCCGGCTTCCTGCAGCGCACCGGCGACGAGTCCGGCGGCACCTACCGCACCACCGCCCGCTACCAGTTGCAGGTCCGCGACATGGCCGGCAGCGCCGCCATGGCCGAACTGCTCGACCTCGGCGTCGTCCCCGTCGCGGACGGCACCCCGACGCTGGTGCCCGCCGCCGACGGCGAGGCCGACGACCTCGTGGCCGACGCGGGCCTGCCCTTCCACAGCCACGCCTGACACCCGTAACAGCATCCCCCCTCAACGCCCCGTCCCGCCCGCCCCGACCACCCGAGCACGAGAGCCCCCCGCATGTACGAGCTTTCCCGCGTCCGCCTCTACTCCATCGGGCCCGCCGGCGCGCGCTACGCCGACACCGTGCTCGACCTGCGCGGAGTCGGCGAGCCGGTGCCGCAGCCCGCGCCCGCGCAAGGGGAGTTCTTCGCCGACGAACCCGCCGGGCCACCGCGCCGCCCCGCGCCCGCGGGCGTGCTCTTCCTGGAGAACGGCGGCGGCAAGTCGGTGCTGCTGAAGCTGATCTTCTCGGTGATGCTGCCCGGCCACCGCAACACGCTGGGCGGCGCCAGCTCCGGGGTGCTGCGCAAGTTCCTGCTCGCGGAGGACTGCGGCCACGTCGCCCTGGAGTGGCAGCACACCGTCACCGGCGAGCTGGTCGTGGTCGGCAAGGTCAGCGAGTGGCGCGGCCGCCAGGTCTCCTCCGACCCGCGGAAGTTCGCCGAGGCCTGGTACTCCTTCCGGCCCGGCCCCGGCCTCGGCCTGGACAACCTGCCGGTCGCCGAGGCCACCTCGGTGCGGCCCGCCGCCGAGGGCGCCTCGGGGGCGCGCGGCCGGCGCCGCACCATGAAGGGCTTCCGCGACGCCCTCACCGAGGCCGCCAAGGCGTACCCGCACCTGGAGGTCGTCTGGGAGGAGGTCCACGACCGCTGGAACGAACACCTGGGCGACCTCGGCCTGGACCCCGAACTCTTCCGCTACCAGCGCGAGATGAACGCCGACGAGGGCGAGGCCGCCGGTCTGTTCGCCGTGAAGAAGGACTCCGACTTCACCGACCTGCTGCTGCGCGCGGTCACCGACACCCGCGACACCGACGGCCTGGCGGACCTCGTACACGGCTTCGCCGGCAAGCTCGGCCGCCGCGCCGAACTCACCGCCGAACGCGACTTCACCGCCGGCTCCCTGGACCTGCTCGACCGGATCGTCGAGGCCGCCGCCGCCCGGGACCAGGCGCGCGCCGTGCACGCCCAGGCCGAGCGCCGCACCCGCGCCCTGACCCGCCAGCTGTCCGCCCGCGCCCGCCAGGAGCGCGGCCGCGCCGCCGAACTCGCCGGGCACATGGCCCAGGCCGCCCACGCCGTCACCGACACCGAGCAGGCGCACGCCGGCAGCGCCCGCATCGCCGCCGAACTCGCCTACCGCCACGCCTCACTGGCCCTGGCCGCGGCCGAGAAGGGCGCCGCCGCGCTGCGCCGCGAGCTCACCGACGCCCGCACCCTGCACGCCGCCTGGCAGGCCGCCGAGACCGTGCTGCGCCAGCGCGCGGCAGGCGACCGGCTGGCCCGCGTCACCGCCGCCATCCGCGAGGCCGAGCGCGACGCCGCGCCCGCCCTGGCCGCCCGCACCCGGGCCGCCGCCGACCTCGTCCGCGCCCTGCAGGCGGCCGCCGCGGGCGCCGAGCGCCGGGCCGACGAGGAGGAGGCCCGCTCGGCCGAGCTGCAGGAGGCCGCCGAGAGCGCCCAGCGGGCCGCCACCGCCGCGGCCACCGAGGCACAGCGGGCCCGCAGCGAGGCCGGCCACCTCGGGCAGCGGCTGACCGAGGTGGCGCAGGAGACCGCCGAGGCGGTGCGGGCCGGCTGGCTCGACGACTCCGCGCCCGACGCCGACCCCGCCCGCGCGGCCCTGGCCGCCTCCGACGCCGAACGCGCCGCCGACGAGACCGCCCGCACCACCGCGGCCGCGGCCGCCGCCGAGGCCGTACGCGCCCGCGAGGCCGCCGCGGCGGAGGCGCGCGCCGAACTCGCCGCCGCCCGGGCCGCCGACGCCCGCACCGCGGCCAGGACCGCCCACCGCACCGCGCGGACCGAGATCGAGGGCATCCTCGCCGACCCCCGCGCGGCCGCCCTGCTCGGCCTCGCCGGCACCGAGGAGCCCGCCCGCGGCCTGGTCCCCGCGCAGGGCGGCGCCCCCGAGGCCGTACGGGACGGCGCGCGGGGACACACCGGGGAGGCACCCGAAGCCGCCGGCCCTTCGCCCGACCCCGCCCTCGGCTCCTTTGACGGCCCCTCCCTGGAAAGGGCCGCCGAGCACCTGCGCGAACTGCTCGACACCGCCGTCGCCACTGCCGAGCGGCAGCTGTTCGACCTGCGCACCGCCGCGGCCGACGACGCCCGCATCCTCGGCGCCCTCGGCGACGGCGGCCTGCTCCCGCCCGGCCCCGACGTGCTCGCCACTGTGGAGTACCTCGGCGAGCACGGCATCCCCGCCCTGCCCGGCTGGCGCTACCTCGCCCAGGCCGTCGACCCGGCCGACCACGCCGCGGTGATGGCCGCCCGGCCCGAACTCGTCGACGGCGTCGTCATCACCGACCCCGGCTCGTACGCCCGCGCCCGCGAGGCCCTGGGCCAGGCCGCGCTCCTGCCGCGCTCCACCGTCGCGGTCGGCACCGCCGCCGCCCTGCTCGCCCCGCCGCCGCCCGCCGACCGGGCCCCCGACGTCTTCCTCGTCCCGCCCAACCCGGCGATGCACGACGAGGTCGCCGCCGACGGCGAGCGGCAGGAACTGCGGGCCCGCGCCACCGCGCGCGAGGAGGAGATCCGGGCCCTGGCCGCGCGCCTGGCCCACGACCGCACGCTCGCCGCCCGCCTCGCCTCCTGGCGCGGCTCCTGCCCGCCCGGCCGGCTCGCCGAACTCGCCGCGGACGCCGCGGCGGCCGAAGAGGCCGCCGAGGCCGCCCGCGGCGACCTGGCCGCCGTCCGCGAGGAGCGCGCGGAGGCCGACGCGGCAGCCGCCGGGACCGCGGCGGCGAGCGATACCGCCCGCGCCGCCGCCGAGCAGGCCCGCCGCCGCGCCGACGCCCTGGCGGGCCTGGCGCACCGGCTGCGCGAACGCGCCGGCTGGCAGCGCCGGGCCCGCGAACTGGCCGCGGACGCCGCCGAGGCCGACGCCCGCGCCGAGACCTGCCTCGCCGAGGCCCGCGCCGCCGACGAGGACCGCAGGGCCGCCCAGCGCGCCTCCGACGACGCCCGCCGCACCGCCCGCGCCCTGCGCGCCGAGCGCTCCGAGGTCGCCGGCGCCCCCGACGAGCCCGAGGCCGCCGACCCCGCGCAGGACACCGCGGCCGACCGGCCCTCGCTGCCCGCCCTGCGCGAGGCGTACCGGGCCGCCTCCCAGGTCTACGAGCAGGTCGGGGTCGGCGCCGACCTGCGGGCCGAACAGGCCCGCGCCGAGAGCACCGAGGCCGCCGCCCTCGCCGAGCTGGAGCGGCTCACCAACAAGGTCCGCAGCCGCGCCGCCCAGCTCCTGGAAGGGCCCGACGGGGCCGACGGCCCCTCCCGCCAGGCCGCCGCAGCCCGCGCCGAACAGCTCGTCCACACCCTGGAGTCGCGCCAGTCCGCCGCCAGCGAGCAACTGGGCCGGCTGCGCGGCGAGGCCGAGCGGCTGGCCCCGGCCGAAGGCGGCGCCCACACCGAGCTGCCCGACTCCCTGCAGCCGCGCGACGCCGACCACGCCCAGCAGCTGCTGCGCGCCGCCACCGCCGAACTCGCCGCCCGCACCGAGGAGGTGGAGGAGGCCAGGAGCGCCCACAGCGACGTCGTGCGCGCCCACCGCGCCGCCGAGGACGCCGCCGGCGGCTTCGACGAGGTCGCTGCACTCCTGCGCGACCTGCTCCGCGAGGGCCCCCAGGCACCCGCGGAGGACGACGAACCCGATCCCTACCCGGCCGCGTTGGAGGACGCCCGGCGGGCCGCCGCCGAGGCCCGCCGCTCCCTGCGCGGCTGCGCCGCCGACCTGGCCGCCGCCGAGACCCGGGTGCGCGACGCCTGCGACGTCCTGGTCCGGCACGCCAACGCGGTCCGCTTCGAGCAGGTCCGCACCCCCGCCCGCCAGCAGGTCCGCGAGCTGCCCGCGGCCGCACTGCCCGAGCACGCGGCCGCCTGGGCCGCCGCCTTCGCGCCCCGGCTGCGCGTCCTGACCGACGAGCTGGAGCAGTTGGAGCGCAACCGCGACAGCATCGTGGACCGGCTGCGCGGCCTGGTGGAGTCCTCCCTGGCCACCCTGCGCTCCGCGCAGCGGCTCTCCCGGCTGCCCGAGGGCCTCGGCGAGTGGTCCGGCCAGGAGTTCCTGCGCATCCGCTTCGAGGACCCCGACCAGGCGGTGCTCACCGAGCGCCTGGGCGAGGTCATCGACGAGGCCACCCGCGCCGCCGTCCGCAAGAACTCCGACCTGCGCCGGGACGGCATGACGCTGCTGCTGCGCGCGGTGGCCGCCGCCCTCGAACCGCGCGGGGTGGCCGTGGAGATCCTCAAGCCCGACGCGGTGCTGCGCGCCGAGCGCGTCCCCGTCGGCCAGATGGGCGACGTCTTCTCCGGCGGCCAGCTGCTCACCGCCGCCATCGCGCTGTACTGCACCATGGCCGCCCTGCGCAGCAACGACCGCGGCCGCGAGCGCCGCCGCCACGCCGGCACCCTCTTCCTGGACAACCCGATCGGCCGGGCCAACGCCACCTACCTGCTGGAACTGCAGCGCGCGGTCGCCGACGCCCTCGGCGTCCAGCTCCTCTACACCACCGGCTTGTTCGACACCACGGCCCTCGCGGAGTTCCCGCTCGTGGTGCGACTGCGCAACGACGCGGACCTGCGCGCGGGCCTGAAGTACATCAGCGTGGAGGAGCACCTGCGGCCGGGACTGCCGGCGCCCGCCCCGCAGGGCGAGCAGGTGCACGGCGAGATCACCGCGACCCGGGTCTTCCGCAGGCCCGCGGAGGCGGCGGCGGGCGGCGCCTGAGGCGGCTCCAGGAAAGCCCTCGGAAACTTTTCGCGGGGCTTCGAAGGAGGAACGGCGGAGCTTTCGGGGAGCTTCGCGGTCCCTCGCAGGGGCCCGGGAGCGCCGCCCTCAGACGCGGTGCATGTGCAGTATGTGCGGCCTTCCGCGCCTCCCGCGGGCCGCCGCCCGCGCCGCCCGCCGGGCCCTGCGGCGCTCCTTGCGCAGCGCCCGGGCCGCGCTGCTCGGGCTGGAGACCACCCCGTTGCGCTGGTTCCACACCTGCCGGGTCACCCACACGTCCAGCACCGCCCAGCTCGCCACCACGCTGGTGAGCACCGTGCACAGCGTCATGGGCGCGGACAGCCACGAGTGCCCGGCGGCCAGGAGCACCGCCACCACCGTCTCCACCAGGGCCACGGCCGCTATCAGCACCGCCCGTACGGCGGCCGCGCGGACCGGGTCGGGCAGCCGCGGGGTCCCCACGGGCTGCTCCTCCCACACCGTTCGGCGTTCGTCCTCCATGACGGGTCCCTGCCCCGAAACACCCATGTGCATTCAGCACTCACAGGGGTAGTACGTTTCCGGCCAGACGGGATCAACCACTCAGACGGACTTTCGAGTTACAGCAGTGGCAGTAGTAGGCTCGCGCCGTTTGCAGACCGCACCGGGACCCCGGACAGGGGCGGGACATGGGGGAGGCCATGCGCTTTCGCGGGACGACGATCCGCCGGAAGATCGTGGCGCTGCTGCTGATTCCGCTGGTGTCCCTCACCGCCATCTGGATTTTCGCCGCGACGATCACCTCGCGCGCGGTGTTCGGCCGCCCCGACGTGCGCCTGATGACCGACAACGTCGTCCTGCCCGCCTGGGCCGTGGTCGCCGACCTCCAGCAGGAGCGCAAGGCCGCCCTGCTCTACGCCGCGGGCAACCGCGACGCCAAGGCCCGCGGTGCCCTGGACAAGCAGGAACAGGCCACCGACGCGGCCATCGCCAGGCTCCGCACCAGCAGCAGCGCCGTCCGCGTGCGCAACAGCCTCGACGACCGCGCCCGCACCGGCCTGGACCGCTTCCTCACCGGCATCCGCGGCCTGCCCGCGCTGCGCGCCGCCGTGGACACCGTGGGCAAGGGCAGGAGCAGCCGCGAGGCCACCTACACCGGCTACGACGACCTGGTCGGCCCCGGCCTCGCCCTCTTCGACAACCTCAACGTGCTGGACAGCGTCGACCTGGAGATCCAGCGTCGCTCGGTGATCGGCCTGGCCCGCGCCGACGAGGAACTCAGCCGCCAGGACGCCCTGCTGAGCGCCGCCATCAGCACCGGCCGGATGAGCGGCGCCGAACTGACCGCCTTCCGCTCCGCCGTGGCCCTGGAACGCGGCTACTACGACGACAACCTCCCCGCGCTCGACGCCCGTTACCGCGCGCCCTACGACGGCTTCCTGAACAGCGCCGGCGCCAAGAAGCTGCGCTCGGCGCAGGACGACGTCGTGGCGGCCGACGCCGCCGACGCGCCCATCGTCGCCGCGCACGACTCCTGGCCCTCCGTCGCCGGGAACGCGCTCGGCGTGCTCGGCAAGGTCAACCCCACCGTCGACACCGAGTTCGGCGACCGCCTGGCCACCGTGCCCACCCGGCTGATCGTGGAGGCGGCGCTGGCCGGCGGCCTGGGCCTGATCGCTGTGGTCGCCTCGGTGCTGGTGTCGGTCCGCATCGGCCGCGGCCTGATCCGCGACCTGACCGGCCTGCGCCAGGAGGCGGCGGAGGTCGCCGGCACCCGCCTGCCGCACGTGATGCGGCGCCTGGCCGCGGGCGAGGCGGTCGACGTCGAGACCGAGGTGCCCAAACTCAGCTACGCCCACGACGAGATAGGCCAGGTCGGCCAGGCCCTCAACACCCTGCAGCGGGCCGCCGTCGAGGCCGCCGTGCGCCAGGCCGACATGCGCAAGGGCGTCTCCGACGTCTTCGTCAACCTCGCCCGCCGCAGCCAGGTCCTGCTGCACCGCCAGCTGACCCTGCTCGACGCCATGGAGCGCCGCACCGAGGCGCCCGAGGAACTCGCCGACCTCTTCCGCCTGGACCACATGACCACCCGCATGCGGCGGCACGCCGAGGGCCTGGTCATCCTCTCCGGCGCCGCCCCCTCGCGGCAGTGGCGCAAGCCGGTGCAGCTGATGGACGTCGTGCGCGCCGCCGTCGCCGAGGTCGAGGACTACGAGCGGATCGAGGTGCGCCGCCTGCCCCGGCTGGCCGTCGCCGGCGCCGCCGTGGCCGACCTCACCCACCTGCTCGCCGAACTCATCGAGAACGCCGCGGTGTTCTCGCCGCCCACCACGCAGGTGCGGCTGCACGGCGACCACGTCGCCAACGGATTCGTCCTGGAGATCGACGACCGCGGCCTGGGCCTGACCCCCGACGCCCTCCTCGAGGCGAACCTGCGGCTCGCCGAGACACCCGAGTTCGAGCTGTCGGACACCGACCGGCTCGGCCTGTTCGTCGTCGGCCGCCTCGCCCAGCGGCACGGCGTGCGGGTCTCGCTGCGCCAGTCGCCCTACGGCGGCACCACCGCGGTCGTGCTCATCCCCTCCGGCCTGCTCACCGAGAGCGGCGAGGACACCGGCTCCACCCGGATCGAGTCCGTCCCGGCACCCGCCAGGAGCGAGGACACCGAGCACACCTTCCGCCAGTGGGGCCTGGACGGCGCCGGCGGCGAACGCCAGCACGCGGCGCACGCCGACGACCCCTTCACCCCCACGGCCCCCGAGCCGGACGGCCCGCTCGGGCTGCCCCGGCGCCGCCGCCGGGCACCCGTCCTGGTCGCCGACCGCGGCCGCCCGGTCGGCCGCCCCCAGGAAGGACCGCAGGAAAGCCCGCAGGAACCGGACGCGGCGGACGGGCAGCCTGACGAAGGCGCGGCCGTGACCGCCGCCGACGCCGAACCGGCCGGGCCCGCGCCGACGGCGGGTCCTGCCGCCGAGCAGGCCGCGCCCGTCGCGGCCGCCCCGCTCCCGCCGGAGGAGCACGCCAGGCCCGAACCCGGCACCGTGGTGCGGCCCGCACCGCTCCCGCCGGCCCGCCCGGCACCCGCCGCGGACCTGCGCGGCGGCTCGGCATCGCCGCCCCCGCCGGCAGGCGGCGGCAGCGTGCTGCCCCGCCGGGTCCGGCAGGCGAGCCTGGCGCCGCAGCTGCGGCAGGCCGCGCCGCCCGAGCGGCGCGAGCAGGAGGCGGCCGCCCGCGAGCGGTCCGCCGAAGAGGTACGCGACAGGATGGCCGCGCTGCAGCGCGGCTGGACACGGGGCCGCGCGGCCGATCCGGACGCCGAGCCCGACGACGACCCAGCGACACCCGCACCGCGAACGACATCTTCTGAGGGGAACGCCCGATGACGGCACCATCCAGCCCGACCCGAGAGCTGAGCTGGCTTCTCGACGATCTGGTCACCAGGGTGGCCAGTATCCGCAAGGCCCTGGTGCTCTCCGGGGACGGCCTGGCCATCGGCGCCTCCGACGGGCTGACCCGGGAGGACTCCGAGCACCTGGCCGCCGTCGCCTCCGGCTTCCACAGCCTGGCCAAGGGCGTCGGACGGCACTTCGACGCCGGGCAGGTCCGCCAGACCATCGTCGAACTCGACGAGGCGTTCCTGTTCGTGACCTCGGCGGGCGACGGCAGCTGCCTGGCCGTGCTCACCGACTCCGAGTCCGACGTCGGCCAGGTGGCGTACGAGATGGCGCTGCTGGTCAAGCGAGTGGGGGCGCACCTGGCCGCGGCTCCGCGGCGCGACGGCGGCGGCACGGTGCTCAGCACCTGACCGATGAGCTGACCGATACGGGGTGAACAGGGCTCATGGCTTCTGAATCGGACCGGTGGTACGACGACGCGGCAGGACCGGTGGTGCGGCCCTATGCGATGACCAGGGGCCGCACCAGCCATGCCGCGGAGGCGAAGCTCGACCTGATCGCCCTGGTCGTGACCCGGCACGCGCCCGGCGAGGGCGACCCGCCGGCGGACGACCCGGACCTGACGCCCGAACACCTGGACATCATCGAACGCTGCCAGTACCAGGCGCTGTCCGTCGCCGAGCTGGCGGCGGACCTGGACCTGCCGGTGGGCGTGGTCCGGGTGCTCGTCGGCGACCTGCTGGAGGCGGCCCATGTGCACATCCACCGCCCCGTACCGCCCGCGGAGCTGCCCGACGAGAGCATCCTGCGCGACGTGATCAACGGCCTGCGCGCGCTGTGACGCCGGCCGGCACTGGTAAGGCCCGTACGTCCCCCGTCCGTTGCGATCCCGAGAAGTAGAGAAGAGACCATGGCCATGGCGCGCACCGACCGCCGTATCGAGCCCGCCGCCGAGCCGATGGCGCTCAAGCTGCTGGTGGCCGGCGGCTTCGGGGCAGGCAAGACGACGCTCGTGGGCTCCGTCAGCGAGATCCGTCCGCTGCGCACCGAGGAGTCGCTGAGCGAGCTGGGCCGCCCGGTGGACGACGTCTCGGGTGTGGAGGGCAAGAACACCACCACCGTCGCGATGGACTTCGGCCGCATCACCCTGCGCGAGGACCTGGTGCTCTACCTGTTCGGCACGCCCGGGCAGGACCGCTTCTGGTTCCTGTGGGACGAGTTGGCGCAAGGGGCGCTCGGCGCGGTAGTCCTCGCCGACACCCGCAGGCTCGCCGACTGCTTCGCCGCGGTCGACTACTTCGAGCAGCGCGGCATCCCCTTCTCGATCGCGGTCAACTGCTTCGAGGGCGCCGAACTGCACGACCCGCAGACCGTGCGGGAGGCGCTGGACCTGGACCCGGGCACGCCGGTGGTGCTGTGCGACGCGCGCGAGCGCGAGTCGGCGAAGAACGTGCTCATCACGGTGGTCGAGCACGCCGCCTATGTCGCCGCCGCCCAGCGGGCGCCGGCCGGCGCTTGACCGCCGGGTCCCCCTGGTAGGGCGGCCGTAGAGCCGTCCGGCCGCGGTCAGCCCTCGTCGCCGGGCGCCACCGCTGCGTCCGCCGTGTTTTCGATGTCCCGCGTGCCGCCGTGCTCCGCGAGCCACTTGGCCGCGGTCTCGGCGAGTTCGGAGTCCCGCCCGGCGAGCATCGTCGTGATCATCAGGACGTCGCCGCGCAGCGACCAGCCGGGGTGCCCGAAGGTCGCCGGGTTGTTCTTCTCGATCAGGAAGTGCGCGGGCCAGGCGGTGCCGTAGCCGATGAGCGGCAGCGCGGCCGCGTACCGGGCGCGCCCGCGCGCGATCCCCCAGCCGGCGACCGCGAGCCCGGTCAGGGTGCCGGCCAGGTGCACCCAGCGGGTGGCGGCCTTGGAATGCATCGCCACGTAGTAGGGCCAGAAATCCTCGAAGGAGCCGAAGGTCTGCTTCGCCATCCCCGCACCGTAGCGCCGCAGCCGGGTGCTGTCAGGGGGCCGGGCGAAAGGCGGTGTTTGCTGACTCCCTTCTCCTGCCCGGTGATTGGCGGCACGCGAACCCCTGGGCAGAGGCAGCCGTGCGTGCTATGTTCTTCTCGTAGCGAGAAAGACTCATTTTGAGAACGACTCGGGTGGCAAGGGGAGGCCGCGATGGACACGCCGCAGGAGGAGAGGGAGTTCCTCGACGCGTACGACCCGCGGGAGTTCGACCCGATCGCCGTCACCGTCGACGTGGTCGTCCTGACCCTGCGCGAGGGCCGGCTGCACGTCCTCGCCGTGCGCAGGGGCGGGCCTCCGTACGCGGGGGAGTGGGCGCTGCCCGGCGGCTTCGTGCGGGCCGGGCGCGAGTCGCTGGACGAGGCGGCGGCACGCGAACTCGCCGAGGAGACCGGCCTGGAGGCGGCGTCCCTGGACCGGGTGCACCTCGAACAGCTCGGCTCCTACGGGCGCCCGGACCGCGACCCGCGCATGCACGTGGTCTCGGTCGCCTACGTCGCCTTCGCACCCGGCCTGCCCGACGCCCGCCCCGGCGGTGACGCGGCCGGCGCCCGGTGGCTGCCCCTGGAGGCGATCGCCGCGGCCGAGCAACCGGCGACGGCGGTGGGGCGTCCCTTCGAGCGGGGCCGGCGGCCCGGGACCTACGGGGGTGGTACCGGCCGCCGGCCTCTTTCCGCCGACGCCCCCGAGGGCTTCGCCTTCGACCACGACGCGATCCTCGCCGACGCCCTGGAGCGCGCCCGCGCGAAGATCGAGTACACCCCGCTGGCCACCGCCTTCCTCCCCGAGACCTTCACCATCAGCGAACTGCGGGCGGTCTACGAGACGGTGTGGGGCGCGCCCCTGCACGCCGGCAACTTCCACCGCAAGGTGCTCTCGGTGCCCGGCTTCGTGGAGTCCACCGGCGAGACCGACAGCCGCCCCGGCAGCAAGGGCGGCCCCCGTGCCCGCCTCTACCGGGCCGGTGACGCCCGCCTGCTGCACCCGGCGCTGCTGCGCCCGGACCGCGAGGCGGGTGTGCGGTGAGCGCCGCCCGCGCCTGGGCCGCGCCGCACACGTTCGACGAGGCGCTGGCCCAGCTGGACGCCACCCCCTTCGCCACCGACCCCGTACGGGCCGGCCGCCGCTACCGGCAGCTCGCCCGGCTGCTCCACCCCGACACCGCCCCGGCCGACCGCCAGCGCCAGGCCACCGCCGCCTTCGCCCGCCTGGCCGCCCTCTGGCGCGACCGGCAGCGCGCCGGCACCCGCGCCCAGGGCGGCCGGGACGGTCTGGGCGGCGATCCCCAGAGCCCGCCGTACGACCCGGAGTTCGAGGTGCCGGAGGACGCGGCGTACGTCGTCGGCCCCCGCCACCGCTACCTGCTCGGCCCGCTGCTCGCCCGGGGCGACATCGCCGACCTCCACCCCGTCGAGTACCGCAGCGGCGACCGGCGGCACTCCGCCGTCCTCAAGATCGCCCGGCACCCGCGGGACAACGACCTCATGGAGCACGAGGCCGACGTGCTCACCCGGCTGGACACCGTCGCCGAGCCGAGGCACCGCGCCTACGCGACCGCACTGCTGGAGAGCTTCCGCCACTTCGAACCCGACAACACCGAGCGCCGGGCGAACGTCCTCGCGCCGCTGACCGGCTTCCACACCCTCGCCGAGGTCGCCGCCGCCCACCCCGGCGGCCTCGACCCGCGGGACGCGGCCTGGACGTGGCGCCGCCTGCTCACCGGCCTCGGCTGGGCCCACCGCGCCGGCCTGGTGCACGGCGCCGTCTTCGCCGAACACGTCCTGATCCACCCGGAGCTGCACGGCGTGGTGCTCGCCGACTGGTGCTACGCCACCGCCGTGGGCACCGACGTGCCGGTGCTGCTCCACCGCCACGCCGCCACCTATCCGCCCGAGGTCCGCGCGCACCTGCCGGCCTCGCCCGCCACCGACATCCACCTCGCCTCGTGCCTGGTCCGCGACCTGATGGGCGACCGGGCACCCGGCCCGATGCGCGCCTTCCTGCACGCCTGCACCCTGCGCTCGCAGGAGGACCGCCCGCAGGACGCCTGGCAGCTCCTGGCCGACCTGGACGACCTGCTCGAAGGGCTCTACGGGCCGCGCACCTTCCGGCCGTTCGCGATGCCCGGCGTCTGAGGCCGCGCGAGCGCGCACCACACACCACAACCCACCGGGCCGCACGCCCGGCACACCAAGGGGGAACACCATGGGAAGCGGAAGCTGGTCCACCAACGTCTACGACGCCGCCGAGCGCTACCGCAGGGCCGCCGGCACCGGCGCCTTCGCCTACAGCGACAGCGTCAAGTCCCGCACCTCCCGCTCCGGCTGGAGCGCGCACCCGTCGCTGGACCCCAAGGGCCTGACCGTGCGCGAGAGCCGGGACTCGCAGGAGCACCCCACCTCGCTGGCGATCTCCGTCCTCTTCGACGTCACCGGCTCCATGGGCGGCGTCCCGCGCGTGCTGCAGACCAAGCTGCCCGACCTGTTCGGGCTGCTGCTGCGCAAGGGCTACACCGCGCACCCGCAGATCCTCTTCGGCGCGGTCGGCGACGCCACCTGCGACCGGGTGCCCCTGCAGCTCGGGCAGTTCGAGTCCGACAACCGCATGGACGAGCAACTGGGCAACATCCTGCTGGAGGGCGGGGGCGGCGGCCAGATGAGCGAGTCCTACGAACTCGCCATGTACGCCATGGCCCGGCACACCGCCCTGGACTGCCACGAGAAGCGCGGCCGGCGCGGCTACCTGTTCCTCATCGGCGACGAGCTGCCCTACGGCAGGGTCAAGTCCCGCGAGGTGCGCGCCGTCCTGGGCGACAGCGTCGCCGAGGACATCCCGCTGCCGGTGATCCTGGCCGAACTGCGCCGCAAGTTCCACGTGTTCTACATCCTCCCGGCCGGCGCCTCCTACGCCGGCAACCAGGAGGTGCTCGGCGTCTGGCGCAAGCTGCTCGGCCAGAACGTCATCGAACTGGACGACCTCGACGCGGTGTGCGAGACGATCGCGCTCACCGTCGGCCTCGGCGAGGAGGCGATCGACCTCGCGGCGGGCCTGGCCGACCTCGCGGACATCGGCTCCACGGCCGGCCCCTCCGTCGCCCGCGCCCTGGCCCCACTGGACCGCTGACCGCCGACCACCGGCCGCACGGCGAGGGCCGTGCGGACCCGAGGGACAGGAAAGGAGCCCCGCGATGCACATTATCGTCGTGGACCTCGGCTACGGCGACGCCGGCAAGGGCGCCACCGTGGCCGCCCTGTGCCGCGCGCGGCCCGTGCGGGCCGTGGTCCGCTTCAACGGCGGCCCCCAGGCGGCCCACAACGTGGTGACCGCGGACGGCCGCCACCACACCTTCGCCCAGTTCGGCGCCGGCACCCTCAGCGGCACCCCCACCCACCTGTCCCGCTTCACCGCCGTGGACCCGCTCGCCCTGGCCGCGGAGGCCGACCACCTCCGCGGCCTGGGCGTCGCCGACCCCTACGCACTGCTCACCGCCGACCGGGCGGCGCCCCTGGTCACCCCGTACCACGCGGCCGCCGGCCGCAGGCGCGAAGAGCTGAGGGGAGCGGCCCGGCACGGCTCGTGCGGCATGGGCGTCGGCGAGAGCACCCGCTACGCCCTGGCCCACCCCGGCGAGGCCCCCACCGCCGGCGACTGCGCCGACCGGCCCCGGCTGCTGCGCCTGCTGCGGCGGCTGCGCGACCGCCTGGCCGGTGAACTCGGCCCGCTCGACGCGCCTCCCGTCGAGGACTGCGCGGACGCCTTCGGCGCCTTCGCGCGGACCGTCACCCTCACCGGCGAGGACGCCCTGGCCCGCATGGCGCGCGAGGGCCGCCTGGTCTTCGAGGGCGCCCAGGGCGTCCTGCTGGACGAGTGGCACGGCTTCCACCCGTACACCACCTGGTCCACCACCACCTTCGCCAACGCCGAGACGCTGCTCGCCGAGGCCGGCGACACCCGCGGCGCGCTGCGGCTCGGGGTGCTGCGCACCACCACCGTCCGGCACGGGCCAGGCCCGCACGTCACCGAGGACCCCGCGCTCGGCGCCCTGCTGCCCGAGCCGCACAACCGGCACGGCCGCTGGCAGGGGGCCTTCCGCACCGGGCACTTCGACGCCGTCGCTCACCGCTACGCCGTCGAGGTGTGCGGCGGGATCGACGCCCTGGCGCTCACCCACCTCGACGCCCCCGCCCGCTGCCCCTCCCTGCGGATCTGCACCGCCTACGGCATCGGCGGCCGGGAGATCGAGCACCTGCCCGTCGGCCCGCCCGGCGACCTGGCCCGCCAGGAGGCACTGACCGCGCGCCTGTCCACCGCCCGCCCCGCCCGCTGGAGTTCGCCCGGCAGCGCACCGGGCGCCTGGCCGGAGGCGGTCTCGGCGCTGCTCGGCGCCCCGGTGCTGCTGGAGTCCCACGGCCCCGCCGACCAGCGCCTCACCCGCGCCCTGCCCGCTTCGGATAGGGTCCGCCCGTGCTGAAGGACTCCCACTGCTCGGCCTGCGGAACGCCCTACGCCGACACCGCCACCTGGCCGCGCCGATGCGGCACGTGCGGCCAGGTCGCCTACCGCAACCCGCTGCCGGTCGCGGTCTGCCTGCTGCCCGTCCTGGACGGCGGGCGCACCGGCCTGGTGGTGATCCGCCGCAGCATCCCCCCGGCGCTGGGCCGACTCGCCCTGCCCGGCGGCTTCGTGGACTTCGGCGAGAGCTGGGAGCACGCCGTGGTGCGGGAGTTGGGAGAGGAGACCGGCATCGCGGCCGCGGCCTCGGACGTCGCGCTCGCCGACGCCCTCACCGACGAGGTCGGCGGCTACCTCCTGCTGTTCGGCCTGCTGCCGCCCCGCCCGGCCGCCGACCTGCCGCCCTCCGCCGCCACCGATGAGACCGAGGGCCACCAGGTCCTCCACGCCCCCGAGGAGCTGGGCTTCCCGCTGCACACCATCGCGGCCCGCCGCTGGTTCGCCGGCGCCTACGCGTCCGCCCCGCGCACCCGCACCGTGTAGCGGGGCGCGCCGCCGCCCTCGCGCTCCACCGCCACCCGCCCCTCGACCCAGCGCGTCACGTACCGCTCCCGCCGCGGCGAGGACCAGCCCTCGGGGTCGCCCGCGATCACCTCGCCGCCCCCGCTGCGGCCGGCCCGCGGCGCCCACACCTCCAGCTCCACCGCCCCGTCCGGCCCGGCCACCGGCAGCACCGCACCCGCCTTCGCCAGCACCGGGATCCGCTCCGCGGGGGCGGCTGTCAGCACCGTGCTGCGGCCCGGGTACGCCTGCCCGGTCACCGTGTCGTACCAGCGGCCGCGCGGCAGCCGCACCCGGCGGCGGGTCACCCCCGGCGCCAGCACCGGCGCCACCAGCAGCGCGTCCCCCAGCAGGAAGGCGTCGCCGCACGCGCGTAGATCGCGGTCGCCGGGCGACTTCCACCACAGCGGACGCACCCAGGGCGCCCCCGTACGGCGGGAGATGTGCGCCACCGTCTCCAAGTACGGCAGCAGCCGGGCCCGTTCGGCGAGCGCGGCCCGCATCGGCTCCAGCACCTGCCCGTCCGGCCCGGGTCCGGCGGCGCCGGTGCGCAGCAGGGGCAGGTAGGCGGCCAACTGGAACCAGCGGGCGAGCAGTTCCGGATCGTCCGTGCCCGCGCCGCCGACGACGGGACCGGACAGCGGCACCCCGCTCAGCCCCAGGCCCAGCACGAGCGCCAGCGACTCCCGCAGGCCCGCCCAGCCGGCCGCCGTGTCGCCCGCGGTTGTGCCTGCGTAGCGCTGCACGCCCGCCCAGCCGGATCTGGCCAGCAAAAAAGGGCGCTGCTCCGGGCGCTGGGCGCGCAGGCCCTCGTAGGCGGCGCGGGCCAACTGGAGGCCGTAGACGTTGTGCGCCTCGCGGTGGTCGCCGCCACTGCCCTCCAGGGCGTGCCGGGCCGAGCGCGGCAGCGTCGGGTCGCCGAAAGCGGCCAGCGACTGCGGCTCGTCCATCGTGTGCGCGAAGCCCGCGAAGGCCCGCAGCGGCTCCTCGGCGTACCGCGCGCCCCACCAGGCGCGCGCCGCGGGATCGGTGACGTCGGGGAAGACCGCCTCGCCCGCGCGCGTCACCCCGCGCACCTCCCGGCCGCGCGCGTCGCGCACGAAGGCTCCCGCGGCCCGTCCGTCCTCGTACGGCTTTGTGCCCGGCGCCGCCGGCACCCCCGGATCGACCACCGACACCAGGCGCACCCCCTGCACGGCCAACTCCTCGGCGGCAGCGGCCGGTTCGAGGCCGGCCCCGGGGGTGTCGAGGTGCACGGCCGCAACGGGCAGGCCCTGCTCGCGCAGCGCAGCGGCCGCCCGCACGGCCTCGTTCCCGCCCGCGCCGGGCGGCAGCGCGTGGTGCAGCCCGAGGGCCCACAGCGGCGGCACCGCCGGCCGCCCGGTCAGCGCCGTCCAGCCGGACAGCACTCGTGTCGGGGTGCCGGCGAGCACCCAGTAGCGCACCGGGCCGCCCTCCATCGAGACCCGGCTGCCGCCCGGCTGGTCCGGCCCCGAGCCCGCACCCTCCCGGCCCTGCCAAAGGGCCACCTCGCCGTCCCAGGTGCTGTCGTGGAAGACCAGGTGGCAGCCGGCGTCGGAGACCACCAGCTGCACCGGCATCGCGGCCGAGGGCCCCCCGCCCGCCTGCGCCGCGCTGTTCCACAGCCGGTAGGTGCCCGTGCCCAGCGCGGGGCCGCCGCCGTGCCCGCCCAGGCCGTAGACCCGCGCGTCCGCGGGCACCCGGGCCCGCTGCTCCCAGCGCCCGCCCCGGCTCTCGACCACCCCGGCCGGCAGCCGCCAGCGCGGCGGCCCCTCCGCGCGCAGCAGCAACCCGCCCGGCGTGTGGAAAGCCACCGCGCCCCGCGCCGAGATCCGCACCGTCATCCGCTCGGAGACCACCCGCCAGCCCTCACCGTCCGGTTCGAGCACCGCCCTCGCGTCGACCGGCGGGCACCCCGCGGCCAGCGCGTACGACGGCTCCGGCTCCGCGCCGTCCCAGCCGCAGAACACCGCGCCGCCGGCGGTGACCCGCACCCGCAGCACCGCCCGGGCGAAGCGGACCGTGCCGCCGCCCGGCTCCGGCTCCGCTCCCGTCAGCGCTCCTGGCGTACGGGCCCGCTCCGGCGCGTACCGCGGCAGGTCGCGCCGGTCCGTGCCGCGCCGCCGCAGCGCCGAGCGCACCACCAGGCGGCCCTGCGCCGAGCGCAGCATCGCCGCCGTCCTCGCCAGGTCCGCGGCGCCTGCCCGCCGCCGCCCGAGGGCCGTCCGCGCGTCCGACCACCCGTCGACGGCCTCCCTCCACAGCGAACCCAGCAGGTATGCACCGTCCATGTGATCATTCTCCATGCGCCCGGGCCGCGTGTGCCGCTTGTTCAGCCGCTGTTCACCTGCGCGGCCCGGCTGCGGCGGCCCGCGGTCCACCCAGTCCACGCCGCCCCGGAGGTGACACCGCCCACGCCCGCCGCCGCTGTCTGGCGCCCGCGACGATCACATGGCATCGTCCTGCCCAGCCCCGGCTCCGGGAGACCCCGGCCCGCGGGCCCGCACCAGCGCAACGACGCGTACCGTCCGGGAGCCGCCCCATGAGCACCACGCCCGAACCCGCCGGCCCGCCGGAGCCCCTGTGGCGCCCGCGCCCGGAGCGGGTCTCCGCCGCTCAGGTGACCCGCTTCCACCGCACCGCCGCCGAGCGGCACGGCGCCCCCGCACCCGCCGGCGACCCTGTCGCGGACTACGCGGCCCTGCACACCTGGTCGGTACGCGAACCCGAGGCGTTCTGGCAGGCGGTCGCCGAATGGTTCGACGTCCGCTTCAGCTCGCCCTACGAGACAGTGCTCGCCGAACCGGCGATGCCCGGCGCCCGCTGGTTCCCCGGCGCCCGCCTCAACTACGCCGAGCACGCGCTGCGCCACGGCCGCGACCCGCGGTACGCCGACCGCCCCGCGCTCCTGCACGTGGACGAGCGGCAGGAGCCCGCCGCCGTCACCTGGGCCCAACTCACCGCCCAGGTCGCCTCGCTGGCCGCGGAGCTGCGCCGCCTCGGCGTCACCCCGGGCGACCGCGTCGCCGGCTACCTGCCCAACATCCCCCAGGCCGTGGTCGCGCTGCTCGCCTCGGCCGCCGTGGGCGCCGTATGGACCTCCTGCGCCCCGGACTTCGGCGCCCGCAGCGTGCTGGACCGCTTCCAGCAGGTCGAGCCCGTCGTGCTGTTCACGGTCGACGGCTACCGCTACGGCGGGAAGACCCACGAGCGCGCCGGCACCGTCGCCGAACTGCGCGCCGCCCTGCCCACCCTGCGCGCCACCGTCCACATCCCCCTGCTGGGCACCCCGGCCCCCGAAGGCGTCCTGGAATGGGCGCAGGTGACCGGCCGCCAGGTCGAACCCGCCTACGAGCAGGTGGACTTCGACCACCCACTGTGGGTGCTCTACTCCTCCGGCACCACCGGCCTGCCCAAGGCGATCGTGCAGTCCCAGGGCGGCATCCTGCTGGAGCACCTGAAGCAGACCGGCCTGCACCTGGACCTCACCGAGCAGGACCGCTTCTTCTGGTACACCTCCACCGGCTGGATGATGTGGAACTTCCTCGTCTCCGGCCTCCTGGTGGGCGCCACGGTCGTCCTCTACGACGGCAGCCCCGGCCACCCCGACACCGCCGCCCAGTGGCGGATCGCCGAACGCACCGGCACCACCGTCCTCGGCACCTCGGCCGCCTACGTGATGGCCTGCCGCAAAGCCGGCGTGCACCCGGCCCGCGACTTCGACCTGTCCGCCCTCACCTGCGTGGCCACCACCGGCTCCCCGCTGCCGCCGGACGGCTTCACCTGGCTGCACGAAGAAGCGGGCGCCGACCTGTGGATCGCCTCGGTCAGCGGCGGCACCGACGTGTGCAGCTGCTTCGCCGGCGGCGTGCCCACCCTCCCCGTCCACATCGGCGAGCTGCAGGCCCCGTGCCTGGGCACCGACCTGCAGGCGTGGGACGCCCAGGGCCGCCCGCTGACCGACGAGGTGGGCGAGCTGGTCGTCACCAACCCGATGCCCTCGATGCCGATCCGGTTCTGGAACGACCCGGGCGGCACGCGCTACCGGGACAGCTACTTCACGATGTACCCCGGCGTGTGGCGGCACGGCGACTGGATCACCCTGACCTCGCGCGGCACCGTGATCATCCACGGCCGCTCGGACTCCACGCTCAACCGGCAGGGCGTGCGCATGGGTTCGGCCGACATCTACGAAGTGGTCGAGCGACTGCCGGAGATCCGCGAGTCCCTGGTGATCGGCGTCGAACAGCCCGACGGCGGCTACTGGATGCCGCTGTTCGTCCGCCTCGCCGAAGGCGCCCATCTGGACGACGCCCTGCGCGAGCGCATCCGCACCGCCATCCGCGCCTCCCTGTCCCCGCGCCACGTGCCCGACGAGGTCATCGCCGTGCCCGGCGTGCCCCACACCCTGACCGGCAAGCGCATCGAGGTCCCGGTCAAACGCCTCCTGCAGGGCGCCCCGCTGGAGCGGGCGGTCAACCCCGGCTCGGTGGACGACCTGGAGGTCCTGCGGTTCTACGAGCGGCTCGCCGCCGAACGCACCATCGGCGACCGCCCGTAGCACCGCCCCGGCGCCGCAACCGCCCCGTGCGGTGACGGCCCCGGGAAGCCGCCCGCGGGACCGCCGCACCCCCGTTGTCAGTGGTACCCACTACGGTGAGTGATCGGAAGGGGAAACCGGGCCACCAGGGCCCGGAACCTCCGCACGCACCCGAGGGGGAGCCATGTCCGACACCCGCAAGAACCGGAACGGCCGCACCGACCGCACCCGCCGGTCCCGCGCCACCGCCGCGCGCAATCAGCGCACCCGCACCGGCAACCAACCGCCCACCAGGCCCGATACGCCACCGCGCGGCACATCGCGCACCGGCCGCGGCAGACCGCCGGGCGGCAAGCGGCACCGCCGCGCCCTGCGCCGCGAGACCCCCGTCGTCGTGGGCCTCCTGCTCGACGAGCCCGACTTCACCGCCATGACCCGCTACCGCAGCTTCCGCTTCGACGACTACGGAACGTATCTGCGGCAGGTCGACGGCCTGCTGCGCAGCCTGCACGCGCAGGGCACCCACGTCGCCGTCACCCTCTTCGACCCTGAGGCGTACGCCGCATACTGCCGGGCCACCCGCCGCCCACCCGACACCCCGGCCTCCCGAGCCCACTACGTCGCCGAGGCCACCACCACCCGCGCCTGCCTGCCCTACGCCCGCCAGCCCCTGGCCGCCCTGCGCGCCGAACTCGCCCACGAGACCGAGCGCCGCGCCACCCTGGACCGCGCCACCGACATCCTCATGGCGGCCGGACCCTGCCCCGACTGCGGCCAGGCCCTCGCCGACTGCGCCTTCGACCGCGCCTCCCACACGCTGCTGCGCCTCGCCGACGCCATCGGCGATGGCACCCACCACGTCGTCTGCAGCCTCCCCACCGACGACGGCCCACCCCTGCTCGCCGCCGTCCACCTCGACGCGACCCCCGACGGCGACCTCGACATGGACGACGCCGACGCCCTGGCCGTGTGCACCGTCCTCGCCGCCGCCACCGTCACCGGCCGCCCGGGCGGACTCGTCGCCCGCACCCTCCACCCCGACGGCCACGACACCGTCCGCGGCTGGGAACTGTGCGGCGGCGAACCCCACCCGCTCACCGAGGCCGCCGTCTTCGACGCCTACTGCACCGACCCCAGCACCGGCGACCCCGTCCCACCCGAACCCGGCGTCCGGTACGCGGCCGGCCTCCCCCTGCCGCCGCCCCTGCCGGGCGACCTCACCGATCCCCGGCCCTGACCGGGCAGCGGCCCGGCGGCCCTGCTACTCGCCCGACAGCACGCCCCGGGCCGCGCGCCTGGCCTCCGCGGCACCGTCCGCCGCCCGGGCCGCGGCTGCCGCACGCTCGCACTGCGCCAGCGTGTGCCGCCCCAACGCCGCCCGCACATACGGGATCGACGCCGCACCCATCGAAAGGCTGGTGACACCCAGACCCGTCAGCACACACGCCAGCAGCGGATCGGACGCCGCCTCCCCGCACACCCCGCAGCCCTTCCCGGCCGCCTTCGCCGCCTCCGCGGCGAAGGCCACCAGGTCCAGCAGCGCCGGCTGCCAGGGGTCCTGGTACCGCGACACCGCACCCACCTGCCGGTCCGCGGCGAACGCGTACTGCGCCAGGTCGTTCGTCCCCAGCGAGACGAACTCCACCTCGCGCAGGATCGCGCGCGCCCGCAGCGCCGCCGACGGGATCTCCACCATGACCCCGAACTTCGCCCCGAGCCCGGCCTCCCGGCACGCCTCCGCGAACGCCCGCGCGTCCTGCCGGTCGGCCACCATCGGCGCCATCACCTCAAGGTGCACCGGCAGCCCCTCGGCGGCCTGCGCCAGCGCCCGCAGCTGCGTGCGCAGCACCTCCGGGTGCTCCAGCAGGGTGCGCAGCCCGCGCACGCCCAGCGCCGGATTCGGCTCGTCGCCCGGCGTCAGGAACTCCAGCGGCTTGTCCGCCCCCGCGTCCAGCACCCGTACGACCACCCGCCCCTCTGGAAAGGCCGCCAGCACCTCCCGGTAGGTCTCCACCTGCTTCTCCTGCGACGGCGCCCGCACCGAGTCGTCCAGGAACAGGAACTCGGTACGGAACAGGCCCACCCCTTCCGCGCCCGCCGCCACCGCGGCCGCCACGTCGGCAGGGCCGCCGATGTTCGCCAGCAACGGCACCCGGTGGCCGTCCGAGGTCGCACCCGGACCCGAGGAGGCGGCCAGCGCCGCCTTCCGCTGGGCCACCGCACGCTCCAGCTCCGCCCGCTTGGCCGCGCCCGGCTCCACGAACACCTCGCCCGTGCTGCCGTCCACCGCCACCACCGTGCCCTCGGCCAGATCCACCGCCCCGGGCAGCGCCACCACCGCGGGCACCCCGAGAGCCCGGGCCAGGATCGCGCTGTGACTGGTCGGCCCGCCCTCCTGGGTGACGAAGCCGAGCACCAGCGTCGGGTCGAGCAGCGCGGTGTCGGCGGGCGCCAGGTCCCGCGCCACCAGCACATAGGGCTCGTCGCTGTCCGGCACCCCGGGCATCGGCACGCCCAGCAGCCGGGCCACGATCCGGTTCCGCACATCGTCCAGGTCCGCCACCCGGCCCGCCAGGTACTCGCCCGCACCCGACAGCAGCGCCCGGTAGGAGGCGAAGGCGTCGAAGACCGCGCGCTCGGCCGTGCTCCCCACCGCGATCCGCCGCTCGATGTCGGCGGCCAGCTCCGGGTCCTGCGCCATCAGGGCCTGCGCCTCCAGCACGGCCTGCGCGTCCCCGCCGGCCAGCTGCCCGCGCGCGTTCAGATCTGCCGCGACCGCCTCCAGCGCCTGCCGCGCCCGGCTCTGCTCGCGGGGCGCCTCCTGGCTGCCGATCTGCTTGGCCGGCGGCTCCAGCACCGCGGTGCTCATGTGCCGTACCTCGCCGACCGCCACACCGTGGCTGACCCCGACGCCCTGCAGCGTTGTCTCCATGGCAACTACTTCCAGTCGAAGAGGGTGTCCCCGGCCGCGACCTCGCTTCCGGTCGCAAGTCGGCTCAGCACATCGACGGTAGCTTCAAGAGCGATCACAGGACACACGGGAGACTTCCCCGATTCCTCGACCGCCGCGGGATCCCACCGCACCACCGGCTGCCCGCGGGTGACCATGTCCCCCTTGGCTGCCAGCAGCGCGAAGCCCTCACCGTTGAGCTGCACGGTGTCGATCCCCAGGTGGACGAGCACCCCGTGCCCCTCGTTGTCCACGACGACGAAGGCATGCGGGTGAACGGAGACCAGGACACCGTCCACCGGAGCGACGGCGACGGTACGGGCCCGCGGCGGATCGACCGCCACCCCCGGGCCCACCATGGCGCCGGCGAAGACCGGATCGGGCACGTCGTCGAGCGCGATGGCCCGGCCGCTCACGGGCGACGAAACAGTGGTCATGGAAGCCTCCTCGGTGCGGAGATCAGGCGCCATCACACTCAGTCACCGGACGGCGAGCCGCGAGAGCAGCCTAAGTCATGTCAAGTGGTGATTCCGCCCGAGCGGCGCCGTCCGGATCGACACCCCCTCGTCACCCCCGATTTGCTCCTGCGGGAGCCGGTCTTGTAGGTTGGCGCAACCGCCTCGACGAGACACGCGGGAACGTGTGTCCTCGAAAAGGGGCCGGTAATTCCGACCGGAAAGCATCTGCTAAAGTCGGAGACACAACGAAGGGAAAGCCCGGAGGGCGCCGGTGACGGTGGCCGATGGCAGCTTCCGTTCCTTGAGAACTCAACAGCGTGCCAAAAGTCAACGCCAGATATGTTGATACCCCGTCTTTTGGAGATTTGTTCTCTCTGAGACGTGGTTCCTTTGAAGAAGAAACACAGCGAGGACGCTGTGCACCTGGGGATTATTCCTTCCCGGGTGCCGCTCTCGTGATGTGTGGCCCCGATGACGGGGAAGCATTCACGGAGAGTTTGATCCTGGCTCAGGACGAACGCTGGC
>NZ_FNIE01000011.1:0-320821 GCF_900103985.1 Actinacidiphila guanduensis
AAGTACGGGTTCTCGGTGGTGGCGGCGATGAGGGTGACCCAGCGGTTCTCCACGGCGGGCAGCAGGGAGTCCTGCTGGGCCTTGCTGAAGCGGTGGATCTCGTCCAGGAAGAGGACGGTCTCGCGGTCGTACCCGCCGGACTGGCGCTTGGCGCTCTCGATGACCGCGCGGACCTCCTTGACGCCGGCGGTGATCGCGGACAGCTCCACGAACCGCTTGTTCGTCGCCTTGCTGACCACGTACGCCAGCGTGGTCTTGCCGGTGCCGGGCGGGCCCCACAGGATCACCGACGAGGCGCCGGCGGGACCGCTGCCGCCCTCGCCCACCAGGCGGCGCAGCGGTGAGCCCTTGCGCAGCAGGTGCTGCTGGCCCACCACTTCCTCCAGCGTGCGCGGGCGCATGCGGACGGCGAGCGGGGTGCTGCTGGGGTCCTTCTCGCGGCGCTCCTCCGCGGCCGCGCTGAACAGATCCGGCTCCATCCTTGCAGCGTATTGCACCCCTGTGACAAAGCCGCCGCCCCCCTGCGGAACCGGGGGGCGGCGGCGAAGCACGGGGTCACGGCCGCCGACGGCGATGGACACCGGGCAAGATCAGATGACGGTCTTCCAGTAGTACCAGAAGTGCGTGAGGATCAGCATCGCGATCACGCCGTACCACAGGATCGGCACGACCCAGTGGAACTCCAGCACCAGCGAGCGGGCCTTGGCCGGCACCTTGATCAGGCCGTGCTTGATGTTGTGCACGGCCGTGTACCAGAAGATCAGAATCGTGACGACCCACGCCAGGCAGCACCACAGGCAGATGGCGTTGATGTTGTAGATCGTCTGGTACTGCAGCCAGGAGATGAAGCCCACGCCGAACAGGCCGCCGGCCTGCAGGCCGTACCAGAACCAGGGCTTGTAGCGGGCGCCGGCGAAAACGCCCATCGCCAGGCAGATCACCACACCGTAGGAGACCAGACCGATGATCGGGTTCTGGAAGCCGAAGGCGTGCGCCTGGCGGGACTCCATCACGTCGCCACAGGAGATGATCGGGTTGAGGCTGCACGACAGGTGGATCGTCCTGCCGTCGATCTTCGCCTGCAGCAGGTTGAACTTGTCGTTGGTGATGACGAAAGAGGCAACGAGGCCCAGCGCCCCGCAGATCAGCAGCAGCCAGGTGAACGCCCGGCCCGAGGCGAGGGTGTCGTCCTCGCCGTTGGGACGCGGACTGCGGTCACCGTCCGTGCGCGTGTCGTCGAGCGCGGAAGTCGTCATGGTCGCCGATTCTCCAGGTCCGTGGGGGCGGGCCCCCTCATTGTGCACCAGGGCGGTGTGAACGGTGTAAGATCCGCCGCCCTGGTGACACATACGAGGGTTCGCGTGACACGGAAGAGGGTTCAGCCGAGCCGGGACTTGACGGCCGCGACGACCTCGTTGAGCGCGACCGGCTCCTGCTCCCCGCCCGCGAGGTCCTTGATCTGCACCACTCCGTCGGCCAGGTCCCGCTCGCCGGCGATCAGCGCGAACCGGGCGCCGGAGCGGTTGGCGGACTTCATGGCGTTCTTCACGCTCCTGCCGCCGAACGCCATGTCCGCGGCCACCCCCGCGCGGCGCAGCTCGGTGACGACGGTGAACAGCGTCCGCCGCGCCTCCTCGCCCATCGGCACCGCGTAGACGTCGGTGGCCGCGGGCAGGTCGAGTGCGACGCCCTCCGAGCGCAGCGCGAGCACGGTACGGTCCACGCCGAGCGCCCAGCCGACCGAGGGCAGCGAGGGGCCGCCGATCATCTCCGACAGGCCGTCGTAGCGCCCGCCGCCGCCGATCGCGGACTGCGAGCCGAGGCCGTCGTGCACGAACTCGAAGGTGGTCCTGGTGTAGTAGTCCAGGCCGCGCACCAGCCGCGGGTCGTCCTCGAAGGCGACGCCCGAGGCGGTCAGCAGGTCGCGGACCTGCTCGTGGTACTCCTTGCACGCCTCGCACAGGTGGTCGCCGATGAGCGGCGCGCCCGCCAACTGGCGCTGCACGGACTCGCGTTTGTCGTCCAGCACCCGCAGCGGGTTGATCTCGATCCGGCGCCGGGTCTCCTCGTCCAGGTCCAGGCCGCGCAGGAAGTCCTGGAGGGCGGCGCGGTAGACCGGGCGGCACTCGCGGTCGCCGAGGGTGTTGAGCAGCAGCCGGAAGCCGGTCAGGCCGAGCGAGCGGTAGCCGTCGACGGCCAGCACGATCAACTCGGTGTCGAGCAGCGGGTCCTCGGCGCCGATCGCCTCGGCGCCGACCTGCGAGAAGTGCCGGTAGCGGCCGGCCTGCGGCCGCTCGTAGCGGTAGTAGGAGCCGGAGTACCAGAGCTTGACCGGCAGGTTGCCGCCGCGGTGCAGGTTGGCCTGCAGGGCGGCGCGCAGCACGGAGGCGGTGCCCTCGGGGCGCAGCGCCAGTTCGGTGCCGCCCTTGGTGGTGAGGGTGTACATCTCCTTGGTCACGATGTCGGTGGACTCGCCGACGCCGCGGGAGAAGAGGCCGACGGACTCGAAGCCGGGGGTCTCCACATAGCCGTAGCCGGCCCGCCGGGCGGGCGCCGAGAGGGCGTCGCGCACGGCGAGGAAGACCGCCGAGTCGGGCGGCAGCAGGTCGAAGGTGCCCTTGGGGGCCTGGAAGGAGGTCTCGTCGCTCACAGCGGGAAGGTCACATTCCTCGTCGTGGAGCCGGGGCGCCGGCTCCGTGCGTGCGGGCCGCCTCGCCCAGGTAGGGGTTGGCGGCGCGCTCGCGGCCGATGGTCGTCTGGGGGCCGTGCCCGGAGAGCACCACCGTCGAGTCGTCGAGCGGCAGGCACACACGGGCCAGCGACTCGTACAGCTCGGCGGTGGAGCCACCGGGCAGGTCGGTGCGTCCGACGGAGCCGGCGAACAGCAGGTCGCCGGAGAACAGCACCGACGGGATGTCGGGCGTCTCGGGCAGCCGGAAGGTCACCGACCCCTTGGTATGGCCGGGCGCATGGGACACGCCGAACTCCAGACCGGCCAGCGGCAGGGTCCCGCCGTCGGTGAGTTCCCGCAGGTCGTCGGGCTCGCCGACGGTCAGCTCGCCCATCAGCCGGGCCCCGATGGCGGCGCCGAGCGCCTTCTCCGGGTCGGCGAGCATGAAGCGGTCCTGCGGGTGGATCCAGGCGGGCACGTCGTGGGCGCCGCAGACCGGGACGACGGAGGCCACGTGGTCGATGTGGCCGTGGCTGAGCACGACCGCGACGGGCTTGAGCCGGTGCTTGGCGAGCGTGTCCTCGACGCCCTGGGCCGCCTGGTGGCCCGGGTCGACGATCACGCACTCCTCGCCCGCGGCGGGGGCGACCACGTAGCAGTTGGTGCCCCAGGCCCCGGCGGGGAACCCGGCAATGAGCACGTTCGTCCTTCTGTCGTCCGCGGTGGGGCCTGGGCGGCCCGCTCCTGGTCCGCAACGAGCCTACCGGCCACCGCGCGGCCGCCGCGAACTCATAGGGTGCACCTGTTGACTGGTGCCGGCTGCTCCCGGCTGCTTTCCCGGCGGCTGCTCGCCGGTGCCGGCCGGTTCGCGGACTGGACGGCGGGCGCGTGGTGACGCGAAGATCTGCGGCACGTGCACGCGCGCACGGCAGCACCGCACGCCGGTACGGCCCACGCACACACAGGAAGTACCCGCAAGATACAACGTACGGCGTCGCTGCGCGGCACGGACGGCAACCCGACCCACACACATGACGGAGACGGCGAAGTGGTCACCAAGGATCAGCGGCGGCGGCAGCTCGCCCGGGAGAAGTTCGCACGGCAGCAGCAGCGCCGGTCGAGCGCACGCCGCAAGGCCAGGGTGCGCAACTCGGTGATCGCGGTGGTGGCCGTGGTGATCGCGGCCTCGTTCGGCGGCGCCTACGCGGCCGGCGCGTTCGACAGCAGCGGCAAGAAGAAGGACGACGCGGCGGCGAGCGCCCCGAGCAACGCGCCGAGCGGCACCCCCTCGGCCACGCCCACCAGCAAGGCGCCCGACCCGTGCGCCAAGCCCGCCGCCGGCAAGCCGGGCACCAAGCAGTGGAAGAAGGAGCCGGCGCTCACCGTCGACAAGAGCGCCAAGTACACCTTCACCCTCGACACCACCTGCGGCGCGATCCCGATCTCGCTCGACGCGGCGAAGGCCCCGCACACCGTCAACTCCTTCGCCTTCCTGGCCGGCCAGCACTTCTTCGACCACACCAAGTGCCACCGCCTGACCACCACCGGCATCTACGTGCTGCAGTGCGGCGACCCGCAGGGCACCGGCCAGGGCGGCCCCGGCTACACCATCCCCGACGAGAACCTCAACGGGCTGGGCAAGGCCGACAGCTCCGGCGTCGTGACCTACCCGACCGGCACCGTCGCCATGGCCAACACCGGCCAGGCGCACACCGGCGGCAGCCAGTTCTTCCTCGTCTACAAGGACAGCCCGCTGCCCCCGCAGTACACGCCGTTCGGCACGATCAGCCCGGCCGGGATGAAGGTGCTGAACAAGATCGCGGCCGCCGGCGAGAGCACCGGGCAGGGCGACGGCGCGCCCAACGCCACCGTGGTCATCAACAAGGCGACGGTCACCACCTCCTGAGCCGCGTCGTGCCCGGCCGATGATCTGATCGAGTCCTGATCGGTATCCGAATTCGAGATTGGGCGCGCATCGGATGCGGACAGCCGGGCCGCCGGTCGCCTATGTTGGCGGATGGGACCGGTCTGGGCGTGCGGCCCGGCCGGAGAGAACTGTGGACGATGCCCGCCGGCGGTGCCGGGCGCGGGTATCGCATGAGGGAGGCGCTGTGAGCAGCGACCCGTGGGGCCGCGTCGATGAGACGGGGACCGTGTACGTGCGTACGGCCGACGGCGAGAAGGAGGTCGGTTCGTGGCAGGCGGGCTCCCCCCAGGAGGCGCTGGCCTACTTCGAGCGCAAGTACGAGGGTCTCGTCGTGGAGATCGGCCTCCTCGAACGGCGGGTGCAGACCACCGACCTGGCACCCAAGGAGGCGCTGGCCGCGATCGAGCACCTGCGCACCTCGGTGACCGAGGCGCACGCGGTCGGCGACCTGGAGGCCCTCGGCGCGCGCCTTGACGCCTTGGTCGCCCTCGTGGACAGCAAGCGGGAGGAGCGCCGGGCGGCGCGGGCCAAGCAGAGCGAGGAGGCCCGCACCGCCAAGGAGCAACTGGTGGCCGAGGCCGAGCAGTTGGCCGAGAGCGAGCAGTGGCGCACGGCGGGCGAGCGGCTGCGCGCGCTGGTCGACACCTGGAAGGGCCTGCCGCGCCTGGACCGCAAGGCCGACGACGAGCTGTGGCACCGCTTCAGCCACGCCCGCTCGGTGTTCTCCAAGCGCCGCAAGGCGCACTTCGCGTCGCTGGACGCGCAGCGCGAGGAGGCCAGGCGGACCAAGGAGAAGCTGGTCGCCGAGGCGCAGTCGCTCTCGCAGTCCACCGACTGGGGGCCGACCGCGGCCCGCTACCGCGAGCTGATGGCGGACTGGAAGGCGGCCGGGCGCGCGCAGCGCGAGGCGGAGGAGGACCTGTGGAACCGCTTCCGCGGTGCGCAGGACGTCTTCTTCGCCGCCCGCTCCGAGGTGTTCGCCGAGCGCGACACCGAGCAGCGGGACAACCTGGCACGCAAGGAGGAGCTGGTCACCGAGGCGGAGAAGCTGCTGCCGGTGACCGACCTGAAGGCGGCGCGGGCCGCGTTCCGCGGGATCAACGAGCGGTGGGAGGCCATCGGCCACGTGCCGCGCGACGCCCGGCCGCGGATCGAGGCGCGGATGCACGCGGTCGAGCGGGCGCTGCAGGAGTCCGAGGAGGCCGAGTGGCGCCGTACGAACCCGGAGGTCCGGGCGCGGGCGGCGGGCCTGACCGGGCAGCTGCAGGCGGCGGTGGAGAAGCTGCAGGCGCAGATCGAGGCCGCGCGCTCCGCCGGCAACACCGCGAAGGCCGACAAGCTGCAGAGTGAACTCGACGGGCGGCAGGCGCTGTTGGACGCCGCGCTGAAGGGCATGGGCGAGTTCCGCTAGGCGCGGGCCCGAGGGGGGCCGCCGGGGTCAGCCCCGGCCCCCCCTGCCCCCCGGGCCACCGGCCGGTGGCCGACCCCCGACCGGGCTGCCCCCTCCCCCGGTCCCCGGACCGTCCGCCGGTTCATGGCTGGTCGCGCAGTTCCTCGCGCCCCTTGAGGTGTCACACCTCGCCCTTCGCGCAAAGAGCAAGCCCGTACGGGCTCGGGGGCGCCGTGGCTTCCTCCCACGCGAAGCTCTCGGGGTGGGGGTACCTACCGGGCGAAGCGCTGGGGGAGAACTGCGCGACCAGCCACGTCCCGGGCTGTGGCCGGGAGCGGGCCGGCCCCCCGCGGCGGGATGCCGCTACCGCGCCCGACCGGAGGTCACCCGGTACACGTCGTAGACGCCCTCGACGCCGCGGACGGCTTTGAGGACGTGGCCCAGGTGCTTGGGGTCGCCCATCTCGAAGGTGAAGCGCGAGGTGGCGACGCGGTCGCGGGAGGTCTGGACGGCCGCGGAGAGAATGTTGACGTGCTGGTCGGACAGCACCCGCGTGACATCGGAGAGCAGGCGCGAGCGGTCCAGCGCCTCGACCTGGATGGCGACCAGGAAGACCGAGGACTGCGTGGGCGCCCACTCGACGTCGATCATGCGCTCGGGCTGCTGCGCGAGCGCGTCCACGTTGACGCAGTCGGCACGGTGCACCGACACCCCGTTGCCACGGGTCACGAACCCGATGATCGGATCGCCCGGTACCGGCGTGCAGCACCGCGACAGCTTGACCCACACATCGCTCTCGCCCTTGACGATCACCCCGGGATCGGCGTTGGCCCGCCGCTTGGTGCGGCCCCGGGTCGGCGTGGTGATCTCGGCGATGTCCTCGGTGGCGCCGTCCTCGCCGCCGAGCGCGTCCACCAGCTTCTGCACCACGGACTGCGCGGTGATGTGGCCCTCGCCGATCGCCGCGTACAGCGCGGAGATGTCGGGGTAGCGCATCTCGTGCGCCAGGGTGACCAGGGAGTCACCGGTGAGCACCCGCTGGATCGGCAGGTTCTGCTTGCGCATCGCCCGCGCGATGGCCTCCTTGCCCTGCTCCACCGCCTCCTCGCGGCGCTCCTTGGAGAACCAGGCGCGGATCTTGTTGCGCGCCCGGGGCGACTTGACGAAGCCCAGCCAGTCCTGCGAGGGCCCGGCGCCGGCCGCCTTGGAGGTGAAGACCTCCACGGTGTCGCCGTTCTCCAGGGTCGACTCCAGCGGCACCAGGCGGCCGTTGACGCGGGCGCCTATCGTGCGGTGGCCGACCTCGGTGTGCACGGCGTAGGCGAAGTCCACCGGGGTGGCGCCGGCCGGCAGCGCTATCACGTCGCCCTTGGGCGTGAAGACGAAGACCTCGCTCTTGGACAGGTCGAACCGCAGCGACTCCAGGAACTCGCCCGGGTCCTCGGTCTCCTTCTGCCAGTCCAGCAGCTGGCGCAGCCAGGCCATGTCGTTGACCGCGTCGTCCTTCTTGTCCGAACGCGGGCTGTCGGTGCGCACCTTGGATGCGCCGGCCACCGCCTCCTGCTTGTACTTCCAGTGCGCGGCGATGCCGTACTCGGCCCTGCGGTGCATGTCGAAGGTGCGGATCTGCAGCTCGACGGGCTTGCCACTGGGGCCGATCACGGTGGTGTGCAGGGACTGGTACATGTTGAACTTCGGCATCGCGATGTAGTCCTTGAACCGCCCCGGCACCGGGTTCCACCGCGCGTGGATGGTGCCCAGCGCCGCGTAGCAGTCGCGGACGGTGTCGACCAGCACCCGGATGCCGACCAGGTCGTAGATCTCGGCGAAGTCCCGGCCGCGGACGATCATCTTCTGGTACACGCTGTAGTAGTGCTTCGGGCGGCCGGTGACGGTGGCCTTGATGCGGGCCGCGCGCAGATCCTGCTGGACCTGGTCGGTGACCACGGCGAGGTACTCGTCCCGCTTGGGGGCGCGCTCGGCGACCAGGCGGACGATCTCGTCGTACATCTTCGGGTAGAGGATCGCGAAGGCGAGGTCCTCCAGCTCCCACTTGATGGTGTTCATGCCCAGCCGGTGGGCGAGCGGGGCGTAGATCTCCAGCGTCTCGCGGGCCTTCTTCTCCTGCTTCTCGCGCTTGAGATAGCGCATCGTGCGCATGTTGTGCAGGCGGTCGGCGAGCTTGATCACCAGGACCCGGGGGTCCTTCGCCATGGCGACGACCATCTTGCGCACGGTCTCGGCCTGCGCGGCCTCGCCGAACTTGACCTTGTCCAGCTTGGTGACGCCGTCCACCAGCAGCGCCACCTGGTCGCCGAAGTCGCGGCGCAGCTGCTCCAGGCCGTAGTCGGTGTCCTCCACCGTGTCGTGCAGCAGCCCGGCCATCAAGGTGGCCGGGTCCATGCCCAGCTCGGCGAGGATCGTGGTCACCGCGAGCGGGTGGGTGATGTACGGGTCGCCGCTCTTGCGCTTCTGGCCGCGGTGCCAGCGCTCGGCGACCTGGTAGGCGGCCTCGATCTGGCGCAGCTGGGCGCTGTCGCCCTTCGGGTCGTTGCCCCGCACGATCCGCAGCAGCGGCTCCAGCACGGGGTTGTAGGCGCTGGAACGCTGGACGCCGAGACGGGCCAGCCGGGCGCGGACGCGGCTGGAGGAGGCGCCGGGCCGGGTGGGTGCCACCGCCCCGGGGGTGCGCACCGGGCGCACGGCGGGCGGCGCGGGCCTGGGCTCGGCCTGGGCGCCGTCCACGGGCGTGCTCGGCTGCGCGGGGGCGGCCGGTCCGGTGCCGCCCGCGGTCTCGATCGGCTGGGCCTGGTCTGGCACGGGCACTCCTCCACGTGGTGGAACCCCCATGGTATCGAGCCGCGCCCGAAGCCGGGCGCCCCGCCTGCGCTCTTTGCTGCCCCCGTGCGCCCCCGAGGCGCCCCCGGAGCCCCGCGGCCCCCTCAGGAGGCCGGGAGCGGGCCCCTCAGGAGGCCGGGAGGCCCCTCGGAACGCCTCCGGCCCGCCCGGTGGGCCGGCAGGGGGCTCAGAGGGTGAGCAGGGCGTCCAGCGGGGCGCCCTTCAGCTGCGGGGCCAGGCGCTCGCGCCCGGCCAGGAAGCCCAGCTCCAGCAGCACCGAGACGCCGACGACGGAGGCGCCGGTGCGGCGGATCAGGTCGAGCGCGGCCTCCGCGGTGCCGCCGGTGGCGAGCACGTCGTCGATGATGATGACGCGGTCGCCGGGCCCGAAGGCGTCGGCGTGGACCTCGATCTCCGCGCTGCCGTACTCCAGGTCGTAGCCCTGGGCGAGGGTGGGCCCGGGGAGCTTGCCGGCCTTGCGGACCGGGACGAAGCCGAGGTGGGCGCGGGCGGCGGCGGGGGCGGCGAGGATGAAGCCGCGTGCTTCGAGGCCGACGACCTTGGTGGCGGCGTGCTTGCGGCACAGTTCGGCGAGCGCGTCGACGAGCGCGCTGAAGGCGACGGGGTCGGCGAGCAGCGGGGTGATGTCCTTGAAGACGACACCGGGCTGCGGGTAGTCCTGCACGTCGCGGATGCGGGAGATCAGCAGGTCCCGCAGCTCGGCGCCGGCGGCTTCCGTCGTGGTCATGGTGCCTCTTTCGGGTGCGGCGGTGTACCGGCCGGGCGGTGCCGGACCGTATCGCGTGGTTCCCGGCCGCGGTCGGCGGTGTGCGCCGGGCGCCGGGCGGTACGGGGGTGTTCGGGCCCGGAAATCCTACGGGACGGCGGGCAGGCAACGCGCGGCGCCCGCCGCCGTCCGGTGCGGGACGGCCGGCGGGCGCCGGGATGGTGCGCTTCGTGGTGCGCGGTGCCCTCGGGTGAGGGGATCGCGGTCAGCGGCGCTTGCCGGAGGAGCGGTTGCGGCGGGCGGCACGGCTGCCGGACTGCGGGCGCGGCCGAGCGGCGGCACCGGAGCGCGTGCCGCCCGAGGAGGGCCGCTGCCCGACGACCGCCGGGGTGGCCTCCTCGTCCTCGTCGTCGAAGTCGTCCGCGTCGTCCACGCCGTCAGCGCCGTCCGGCTCCTCGATCGCCTCGGGGTCCTCGCCCGCGGCGATCCGGGCCGCGGCCTTGGCCGCGTCGGACTTGCGCTTGGCCAGCACCCGCTTGCGCAGCGCCTGCATCGCCGGCTCGCGCTCCTTGAACTCGGCGACGATCGGGGTCGCGATGAAGATCGAGGAGTACGCGCCCGCGGTGAGGCCGACGAACAGCGCCAGGGCGATGTCGTTGAGCATGCCGGCGCCGAGGATGCCGCCGCCGATGAAGAGCAGCGCCGCCACCGGCAGCAGGGCGACCACCGTGGTGTTGATCGACCGCACCAGGGTGCTGTTGAGGCTGCGGTTGGCGATCTCGCTGTAGGTGAAGGTGTTCTTCTTGGTGATGTCCTTGCTGGCTTCCTTCAGGCCGTCGAACACCACGACCGTGTCGTAGAGCGAGTAGCCGAGGATCGTCAGCAGGCCGATCACCGTACCGGGCGAGACCTCGAAGCCGACGATGGCGTAGACACCGGTGGTGATGGTGAGGTCGTGCAGCAGGGCGATCAGGGCGGCCAGGGCCATCCGCCACTCGAAGGTGATGGCGAGGTAGATGACCACCAGCACCAGGAAGATGATCAGGCCCTCGACGGCCTTGTGGGTGATCTCCTTGCCCCAGCTCGGGCCGACGATCTCCGCGTCGATCTTCGCCGACGGGAAGCCGAGGTCCTGGGCGATCTTCTGCTGGACCTGCTTGGACTGGTCGGTGGACAGCCCGCTGACCTGGATGCGCAGGCTGCCGGTGCCGAGCTTCTGCACGGTGGCGGTCTCGCCGTCGGTGTCGCCGGCGATCTTGCTCTGCGCCTGCGAGACCGAGATCGAGGTCTTGGGGGTGTTGAAGACGGCGCCGCCGGAGAAGTCGATGCTCTCCTTGAGCCCGTTGACCACCAGGCCGACGATCGCGACGACGGTCACGAGGATCGAGAAGGTGTACCAGATCTTCCGCTTGCCGACGAAGTCGTAGCTGACCTCGCCGCGGTGCAGCCGGTGGCCGAGCGTACCGAGCTTGGACATCAGGCTTCCTTCGTCTCGGAGGGGGGCGACTGGCGGCGGATCCGGCGCAACGGCGCCTTGACGCCCAGGCTCTCGGGGTTGAGCCCGGACCACTTGTGGCCCTTGGCGTAGAAGGGCCGGGTGGCGAGCATCGTCATCAGCGGCTTGGTGAACAGGAACACCACCGCGACGTCGAGCAGCGTCGTCAGGCCCAGGGTGAAGGCGAAGCCGCGGACCTTGCCGACGGAGACCACGTAGAGGACGGCCGCGGCGAGGAAGGAGACGAAGTCCGACACCAGGATGGTGCGCCGGGCGCGCGGCCAGCCGCGGGCGACGGCCGGCTGCAGCGACCTGCCGTCGCGCAGCCCGTCGCGGATTCTCTCGAAGAAGACGATGAAGGAGTCGGCGGTGATACCGATGGCGACGATGGCACCGCAGACCGCCGGCAGGTTCAGCGCGAACCCGATCGCCCGGCCGAGCAGGCACATGATCGTGTAGGTCAGCGCGGCGGAGACCACGAGGCTGAGGACGGCGACGAAGCTCAGACCGCGGTAGTACGCCAGCAGGTAGATCACGACGAGGGCCAGGCCCACCGCGCCGGCGATCAGGCCGCCGCGCAGCTGCTCGCCGCCGAGGGCGGCGGAGACCGTGGTCTTGTCGGAGATGTTGAAGGCCAGCGGCAGCGAGCCGTACTTCAGCACGTTCGCCAGGTCCTCGGCGGACTGCTGGGTGAAGCTGCCGGAGATCTGGGCGGTGCCGGCGCTGAGGGTCTGGGAGACCGAGGGGGCCGAGACCACGTTGCCGTCGAGGTCGATGGCGAACTGGTTGTTCGGCTGCTGCTGCGCCGAGAGCGACTTGGTGACGTTGGTGAACTGGCTGGCGCCCTTGGAGTCGAAGCCGAGGTTCACCACCCAGCCGTCGCCGCCCTGGGTGTCGAAGTTGGCGTTGGCGCTGGTGACGCGCTTGCCGTCGATCAGGGACGGGCCGAGCACGTACTTGATCCACTGCTTGTTGTACTGGCCGCAGGCGATCACCTTGTCGGTGGGCTTGGCGTTCTCGCTGATCGCGGCCCGCTGGGCGGGCTTGGTGCAGTCCAGCGCCTGGAACTTGGCCTGCAGGTCGGCCGGGATCGACAGGTCGCCGGTGCCGGCGGCCGGCGCCGTGGTGGCCGGGGGCGCCGCCGGGGCGGTGGTGGCCGGCGGGGCGGCGGGGGTCGTCGGCGTCGCGGTGCTGCCGGACTTCGTCAGCGCGCCGGTGACCGCGCGGCCCTGCGGGGTCGAGGTGCCGGTCGGCGTGCTCGACGTCTTTGGCGTGCCGGTGGACTTCGGGGTGGCGGTGCCGGACGGGGTGCTGGACGACTTCGGGGTGGCGCCGCTGCCCGTGGCGGACGGGCTCGGGGTGCTGGTCGGCTTGGTGGGCACGCCGTTGTCGTCGGCGAGGACCTGCCGGAAGTACAGCTGCGCGGTGGTGCCGACCTGCTTCTCGGCCTGGTCGGCGTTGGTGCCCTTGGGGATGTCGACGATGATGTTGTCGGACCCCTGGGTCTGCACCTCGGCCTCGGAGACGCCCAGCCCGTTCACGCGGTTGTTGATGATGTTGACCGCGGTGTCCATGTTCTGCTTCGTGACCGCGCCGTGCTGGTCGGGCTTGGCGGTGAGCGTGATGCTCACACCGCCGGCGAGGTCGATGCCCAACCGGGGAGTGGTGTTGCCGGAGAGGAAGATCCCTCCGGTCAGCGCCACCAGGGCGATGAGGATCACGGCGAGGGCGCGGCCGGGGTACCCCTGGCTCCTTGAGGACCTGCTACGGCCCTTCTTGGCTGCTGCCACCTTCTTGTTTCTCCCTGTCCTACCGCCCCGGGGCCGCACGGGCCCGCGGGGCGGCCACGAGTGAATGAAGCCGGACCCTTACTTGGCCGCGGAGCCGTCGTGCTCCCGGGCGGCCTCCGCGGGGGCGGAGCCGTCCTGCTCCGGCACCTCGTCGGCGGACTTGTCGAGGCTGACGTGCTCCCCGGCGGCCTGCTCGCCGTCCTCGACCGGGTTCGGCCGCGCACCCTCGTCCTCGGCGGCACTCGACGCGCCCTCCGAGTCGTCCGAGTCGTCGGCGTCCTCGGGGTCCTCCGGCTCGATGCCGTGCACGATCCGGTTGAACTCGTCCTCGGAGAGCACCGTGCCGACGGCGCTCTTGGCGAAGTGCGCGTGGACGCCGTCCGTGATCTCCAGCAGGACGGTCTCGTCACCCACTTCCTTGACGACGGCGTACATACCGCCGATCGTCCGGACGCCGGCGCCGGGCTCCAGCTGGCTGCGCATGTCCGCCGCCTGTCGCTGCTTGTTCTTCGCCGACCGCGTCATCATGTACATGACGCCGACGATCAGGATCAGGGGGAGGAGGATTCCGATGTTCACGGTCTGGACATTCCTTCGCGCGGCCAACGTGGGGGATGGCCTGGATTTCGGGATGTGGGTGCCGATCCGGAGAGAAGGGCGTCGGCGGAGTCTAAGCGCTGGCTCGCCGTGGGAACAACGCCCAGCATCCCATGGGGGTTCCATATCGGATGGCTATCGGCCGAGTGTATCCGAGGTCAGGAGTCGAACAGTCCGCTCTGCCCCGATCCGTCACCACTCGTCCCCGCCCCTGCGGTACCCTGCGGCGGCACCAGCCCCAGGTGTGCCCACGCGGCAGGCGTGGCCACCCGTCCCCTGGGCGTACGCGCCAGCAGCCCCTCGCGGACCAGGAACGGCTCGGCGACCTCCTCGACGGTCTCCCGCTCCTCCCCCACCGCCACCGCCAGCGTCGACAGGCCCACCGGCCCGCCGCCGAAGAGCTTCAGCAGCGCCTGCAGCACCGCCCGGTCCAGCCGGTCCAGGCCCCGGCCGTCCACCTCGTAGACCTCCAGCGCCTTCGCTGCCACCTCACGGGTGACCACGCCGTCCGCCCTGACCTGCGCGTAGTCGCGGACCCGGCGCAGCAGCCGGTTGGCGATGCGCGGGGTGCCGCGGGAGCGGCCGGCGATCTCGGCGGCCCCGGCGGTGTCGATTGTCACGTCGAGCAGCCCGGCCGACCGGTGGATCACCCGCTCCAGCTCCGCCGGGGCGTAGAACTCCATGTGGCCGGTGAAGCCGAACCGGTCGCGCAGCGGCGGCGGCAGCAGCCCGGCCCTGGTCGTCGCCCCGACCAGCGTGAAGGGCGGCAGCTCCAGCGGGATCGCGGTGGCGCCCGGCCCCTTGCCGACCACCACGTCCACCCGGAAGTCCTCCATCGCCATGTAGAGCATCTCCTCGGCCGGCCGGGACATCCGGTGCAGCTCGTCGAGGAAGAGCACCTCGCCCTCGGTGAGCGAGGACAGGATGGCCGCCAGGTCGCCCGCGTGCTGGATCGCCGGCCCTGAGGTGATCCGGATCGGCACGCCCATCTCGGCGGCGATGATCATCGACAGTGTCGTCTTGCCGAGGCCCGGGGCGCCGGAGAGCAGCACGTGGTCGGCGGTGCCGCCGCGGGCCCGGGCCGCCCGCAGCACCAGGTCCAGCTGCTGGCGGACCCGCTCCTGCCCGATGAACTCCCCCAGGTCCCGGGGCCGCAGCGCCGCCTCGACCGCCTGGTCCTCGCGGTCGGCGGCCGGCCCGACCAGCCTCTCGGCGCTCTCGGCGGCGGCATCGTCCCAGTTCATGGCAGGTCTCTCGGATCGGACGGGCACGGGCTCGTACGGGTCAGCGGGTGCGGTTCAGGCTCTGCAGGGCGGCCCGCAGCAAGGTGCCCACCTGCGGCTCCTGCGCGGCCTCGGCCTGCGGGGTGACCGCCGCCACGGCCTCCTCGGCGTCCTTCGCGGTGTAGCCGAGGCCGGTGAGCGCGGCCAGCAGCTGCTCGCTCCAGGAGGCGGGCGCCGCCGCCACCGCGCCCGCGCGCACCGCGCCGACGGGGGCCCCCAGCCGGTCGCGCAGCTCCAGCAGCAGCCGCTGGGCGCCCTTCTTGCCGATGCCGGGCACCGCCGTCAGCGCCTTCTCGTCGCCGGCGGCGACCGCGGCCCGCAGGGCGTCGGGCGCGTGGACGGCCAGGATGGTCTGGGCGAGCCGCGGCCCGACCCCGCTGACGGTCTGCAGCAGCTCGAAGACCTGCCGCTCGTCGTCGTCGGCGAAGCCGTAGAGGGTCAGCGAGTCCTCGCGGACCACCAGGGAGGTGGCCAGCCGGGCGGGCTGCCCGATCCGCAGGGGCGCGAGGGTGCCGGGGGCGCACTGGACCGCCATGCCGATGCCGCCGACCTCGATGACCGCGCTGTCCGGGGCGAGGGCGGCGACCTGGCCGCTGACGAAGGCGATCACGGGGCGGACTCCTGGGTGCGTGCGGTACGGGCCGTCCGGCCCGCGGGCTGGGCGTGCTGGGCGGCCTGGGCGGCCCGGTGGCTCGCCACGGCCTGCTGCAGGCGGTTGGTGGCGGGCGAGCGCCAGATGTGGCAGATGGCGAGCGCGAGGGCGTCGGCGGCGTCGGCCGGCTTGGGCGGGGCGTCCAGCCGCAGCAGCCGCGTCACCATGGCGCCGACCTGGTCCTTGCCGGCCCGGCCGCTGCCGGTGACGGCCGCCTTGACCTCGCTGGGGGTGTGCAGGTGCACCGGCAGGCCGCGCCGGGAGGCACACAGCAGGGCGACGGCGCTGGCCTGGGCGGTGCCCATCACGGTGCGCACGTTGTGCTGGCTGAAGACGCGCTCCACGGCGACGGCCTCGGGCCGGTGCTCGTCCAGCCAGCGCTCCAGGCCCTCCTCGATCTGCACCAGGCGCAGCCCCACGGGGGCGTCCGCGGGGGTGCGCACGACGCCGACGCCGACCATGGTGAGCGCCTTGCCGGGCACGCCGTCCACCACGCCGACCCCGCACCGGGTCAGCCCCGGGTCCACGCCCAGCACCCGCATGCCGCCCCCTTCAGCCCCGTGTCCGCGCCTGTTCGTGCAGGTTACCGGCAGTCGCCGACAAACACCGCAGGGGCCGGGCGGGTGTGTCCCGCCGGCCCCTGTGAAGCAGCGTCGCCCGCCGCTGCGGTGACGTACCGTCAGCCCTGTGAGCCCCCCGGCTCCTGTCAGGCGTCGACCTTCTCCATGACCTCGTCGGAGACGTCGAAATTGGCGAAGACGTTCTGGACGTCGTCGCTGTCCTCGAGCGCGTCGATCAGCCGGAAGATCTTGCGGGCGCCCTCCTCGTCGAGTTCCACCTGCATGGTGGGGACGAAGTTGGCGTCGGCCGAGTCGTAGTCGATGCCGGCCTCCTGGAGGGCCTTGCGGACCGGCACCAGGTCGGTGGCCTCGCTGATCACCTCGTAGGAGTCGCCGAGGTCGTTGACCTCCTCGGCGCCGGCGTCCAGGACCGCGCCCAGCACGTCGTCCTCGCCGAGGTCGCCCTTGGGGACGATCACGACGCCCTTGCGGTTGAACAGGTAGGACACCGAGCCCGGGTCGGCCATCGAGCCGCCGTTGCGGGTCATGGCGACCCGCACGTCGGAGGCGGCGCGGTTGCGGTTGTCGGTCAGGCACTCGATCAGGACGGCCACGCCGTTGGGCCCGTAGCCCTCGTACATGATCGTCTGGTAGTCGGCGCCGCCGGCCTCCTGGCCGGAGCCGCGCTTGACCGCGCTGTCGATGTTCTTGTTCGGCACCGACTGCTTCTTGGCCTTCTGGATGGCGTCGAAGAGGGTCGGGTTGCCGTCCGGGTCGGCACCGCCGGTGCGGGCCGCGACCTCGATGTTCTTGATCAGCTTCGCGAAGAGCTTGCCGCGCTTGGCATCGATCACGGCCTTCTTGTGCTTCGTCGTAGCCCATTTAGAGTGGCCGGACATCCGACAGTCTCCTTCGCGTCACCAGTGCTGCTGTTCTTCAGTGCTGTGCTTCGTCGTGGCTTCGTCGTCGTCGCGCGCACGATCCTACCGGGATACGGTCAGCTCCCCGCGCGCACAGCGGACACGAAGAGTTCATGCATCCGGTGGTCACCGGTCAGCTCCGGGTGGAACGACGTCGCCAGCACCGCGCCCTGCCGCACGGCCACGATGTGGCCGCCGTACTCGGCGAGCACCTCGACGTCCGCGCCGACCGACTCCACCCACGGGGCGCGGATGAAGACGCCCTCCACCGGGCCGCCGGGCACCCCGCGCACCTCGACCTGGGCCTCGAAGGACTCGTTCTGCCGGCCGAAGGCGTTGCGCCGCACGATCATGTCGATGCCGCCGAAGGTCTCCTGGCCGGAGCGGGGGTCGAGGATCTTGTCGGCGAGCATGATCAGGCCGGCGCAGGTGCCGTAGACGGGCAGGCCGGCCCGGATCGCCGCCCGCAGCGGCTCGGTCAGGCCGAACAGGGCGGCGAGCTTGGAGATCGTGGTCGACTCGCCGCCGGGTATCACCAGGCCGGCCAGTCCGGTCAGTTCCTCGGGGCGCCGGACCGGCACGGCCGCGGCGTCCGCCGCGGCCAGTGCCGCCAGGTGCTCCCGTACGTCGCCCTGCAGGGCCAGGACGCCGATGGTGGGAGTGCTCGTCATCGCTGCCTTACCAGCCGCGGTTCGCGTAGTGCTCGGACTCGGGCAGCACGTCGATGTTGATGCCGACCATGGCCTCGCCGAGGTTGCGGGAGGCGTCCGCGATGACCTTGGGGTCGTCGAAGAAGGTGGTCGCGCGGACGATCGCGGCGGCGCGCTTGGCCGGGTCGCCGGACTTGAAGATGCCCGAGCCGACGAAGACGCCCTCGGCGCCGAGCTGGCGCATCAGCGCCGCGTCGGCCGGGGTGGCCACGCCGCCGGCGGAGAACAGCACGACCGGCAGCTTGCCCAGCTCGGCGACCTCCTTGACCAGCTCGTAGGGGGCGCGCAGCTCCTTGGCGGCCGCGTACAGCTCGTTGTTGTCCAGACCGCGCAGGCGGGCGATCTCGCCCTTGATCTGCCGCAGGTGGCGCACGGCCTCGACCACGTTGCCGGTGCCGGCCTCGCCCTTGGAGCGGATCATCGCCGCGCCCTCGGCGATCCGGCGCAGGGCCTCGCCGAGGTTGGTGGCGCCGCACACGAAGGGAGTGGTGAAGGCCCACTTGTCGGAGTGGTTGACCTCGTCGGCCGGGGTGAGGACCTCGGACTCGTCGATGTAGTCCACGCCCAGCGCCTGGAGCACCTGCGCCTCGACGAAGTGGCCGATGCGGGACTTGGCCATCACGGGGATGGAGACGGCGTTGATGATGCCGTCGATCATGTCGGGGTCGGACATCCGCGCCACGCCGCCGTCCTTGCGGATGTCGGCGGGCACCCGCTCCAGTGCCATCACGGCGACGGCGCCGGCGTCCTCGGCGATCTTCGCCTGCTCCGGCGTGACGACGTCCATGATCACGCCGCCCTTGAGCTGCTCGGCCATGCCGCGCTTGACGCGCGCGGTGCCGGTCTCCGGGGACGCTGCTGCGGGGGACGGGGTTGTGGACACGGTGACCTCACTCTTGACGAAAGCGGACGTTTACGATTATCGGCCAGGTGGGGGGGCTCGCGGAAAGGGCCAATCCCTTGCGGGTGGCTTTCGGGGGTGGACGGTGCCGTCCGTGGCTGCTGCTCGCCTTTCGCGGGAGGCCCGCGGTCCCCTTCCGCCTCACGGACCCCTCTCGCGGGAGCTCCCGCGAGCCCCCACGGCTCCCCGCCGCGAGGGTTCCTCGTACGGTGCCGGGTGCCGCCCGGTGACCCGTTGCCCGCGCCGTTCTCCCCCAGAGCTTCGTCCGGCGGTGCCCCCGGCGCCCCTTTCGGGTTGCCGTCTGCCCAACGGGGTTGTCTGCCGTCCCGAGGCCGGATCCGGGTTGCTCGCGCAGTTCCCCGCGCCCCCATACAGCTTGCCCTTCGCGCGAAGGGTCAGGTTGATGGGGGCGCTGGGGGTACCTCCCAGGCGAAGCTCTGGGGGAGACAAGCCCAGGCCCGGCGGCCGGGGACGGGAGAAGCCCCACGGCGGGTTGCCGTTTGTTGGGCGCCCGGTGGAAGGGTGGTGGGCCGGGAAGACACTAGGGTGCGGGGGTGGTCACGTGGATCTGGGTTGCCCTGGCGGTTGTGGCGGTCGCGCTGTACCTGAGTTGGACGGCGGGCCGGCTGGACCGTCTGCACGCGCGGATCGACGCCGCGCGTGCCGCGCTGGACGCGCAGTTGGTGCGGCGCGCCTCCGTCGCGCAGGAGTTGGCGACGGCCGGCGTACTCGACCCCGCCGCCTCGATCGTGCTGTACGAGGCCGCGCACGCCGCGCGCCAGGCCGAGGCGGAGCAACGCGAGGTCGCGGAGAGCGAGTTGAGCCAGGCGCTGCGGGCAGTCTTCGCCGAGCCCGACGCGGTGGCGGAGGTCCGTGCGGCCCCCGGCGGCACCGCCGCCATCGGTGAACTGACCCGTGCGGTACGGCGCGTGCCGATGGCTCGCCGCTTCCACAACGACGCCGTCCGCGCGGCCCGGGCGGTCCGCACCCACCGCGTCGTCCGCTGGCTCCGCCTCGCCGGCCACGCCCCCTTCCCCCTCGCCTTCGAGATGGACGACGAACCCCCCACCGCCCTCACCGCCGAAGGCGGCGCCACAGCACTCTGAGTTCTTCACGGGGTGCGCCCCGTCTGCCCCTGTCCGCCGCCCCCGCCCCCAGGCCCGGCCCCTGGCTGGTGGGGGTGCCCCCTCTGGGGGAGCCGTTCCCCGCGCCCCTATGCGGCTTGCCCTTTGCGCGCACGGCGAGGTGTATCACCTCAGGGGCGCGGGGAACGGCGCGCGCAACCGGCCGCCGGGGGGCAGGCGGCGACGGGACAGGAACCCCAACGGCGAGAAGCCGCCCCGTAACAGCTAGAGGCGGAAGCCTCGGGCGCGACGGAGCCGATCGTCCGGGGAGACCGCTGCCGTGCCGGAGGCGACCGTCTCGTAGACACCGAGGATGTCCGCGGCGACCACGGACCAGTCGAACCGCCGCACGTGAGCGGCGGCGCGGGCCCGCAGGTCGGCCCGGCGGGACGCGTCGCCGAGGATGCGGATCGCGGCCGCCGCCAGCGCCTCGGAGTCCCCGACAGGGAACAACTCCCCCGCCGCCCCCTGGCCGAGGACCTGCGCGAAGGCGTCGAGATCGCTCGCCAGCACCGGCGCCCCCGCCGACATCGCCTCCACCAGGATGATGCCGAAGCTCTCGCCCCCGAGGTTGGGCGCCACGTAGAGGTCGACACTGCGCAGCAGCCGCGCCTTGTCCTCGTCGCTGACCATGCCGAGGAACTCCACCCGGTCCCGCAGGTGCTCCGGCAGCGGCTCCAGCGCCTCCTGCGCGTCACCGCGCCCGGCCACGAGCAGCCGGGTGCCGGGCCGCGCCTCGATGATCTGCGGCAGCGCCTTGATCAGGACCTGGAGCCCCTTGCGGGACTCGTCGATCCGCCCCATGAAGCCGATCGTCCCGCCGTCGGCGGCACCGTCCGGCGGCGTGGACCACTCGGGGCGCGGTTCGGCGCGGGCGAAGAAGTCGACGTCCACGCCGTTGGGGATGACGACCGCGTCCCCGCCGAGGTGCTCCACGAGCGTACGGCGGGCGTACTCGCTCACCGCGATCCGCGCGCTGATCTTCTCCAGCGCGGGCTGCAGGATCGGGTACGCGGCGATCATCGCCCGCGAGCGCGGGTTGGAGGTGTGGAAGGTCGCCACGATCGGGCCGCGGGCGGCCCAGCAGGACAGCAGGCCGAGCGAGGGGGAGGCAGGCTCGTGGATGTGGATGACGTCGAAGCGGCCGTCGTGCAGCCAGCGCCGTACCCGGGCCGCGGACAGGAACCCGAAGTTGAGCCGCGCCACCGAGCCGTTGTACGGCACCGGCACCGCGCGCCCGGCCGAGACCACGTAGGGCGGCAGCGGCGTCTCGTCGTCGGCCGGGGCGAGCACCGACACCTCGTGCCCGAGCCCGATCAGATAACCGGCCAGGTCCCTGATGTGGAACTGGACGCCGCCGGGGACGTCCCAGGAGTACGGGCAGACGATCCCGATCCTCACGCCGTCCCCGTCCCGGAACCGTCGCCGGGACCCTCGCCCGGTCCGCCCGCCTCGCCCGCAGCCGCGCCGCCCGCGTCGGCCCCGGCCGCCCCGCCGGGACCTTCGCCCGGCCCGGACACCTCGCGCGAAGCCGCGTCGCGCCCATCGGCCCCGGGCGCCTCGCCCGCGCTCTCGCCCGGTCCGCCCACCTCGCCCGGAGCTGCCTCGCCCGACGTCCCCTTCGCGGTGCCCGCGCCCTCCTGCGGGGCAGCCGCCGCACCCTGGCCCGTCGCTGCCGCCGCCACCGGGCCCTCCGCCGTCATCGGCTCGGCCGGCTCGCGCGGGGGCAGGTCGGACAGCCACAGGCGCTGGAGCATGTGCCAGTCCTGGGGGTGCTCGGCGATGCCGGAGGCGTAGGCGTCGGCCAGGGCCTGCGTCATCACGGCGGTGCGGTGCGCCCGGTCGCCCTCGGGCACCTCGACCGGGGGGTGTACCAGGCCCTGCATGACGGGCGACTCGTCGTACCAGAGGGTGACCGGCAGCAGCAGGGCGCCGGTCTGCTGGGCGAGCATCGCCGGGCCGGCCGGCATCCGGGTCCGCTCACCGAAGAAGTCGACCTCGACACCGCCCTTGGACAGGTCGCGGTCGGCGACCAGGCAGACCAGGCCGCCCGCGCGCAGCCGCCGGGCCAGCGTGCCGAAGGCGGCGCCGCCGGTGTGCGGCAGCACCTCCATGCCCAGGCTCTCGCGGTAGGCGACGAACCGGTCGTAGAGCGTCTCGGGCTTGAGCCGCTCGGCGACCGTGGTGAAGGGCGTCTCCAGCTTCGTGGTGACCCAGGCGCCCGCCAGGTCGTAGTTGCCCATGTGCGGCAGAGCGAGGATGACGCCCTTGCCCGCGGCCAGCCCGTCGGTGAGCCAGTGCACGTCCTGGGGCGCGAAACCGTTGCGGATGCGGTCCTTGCTCCAGGCCGGCAGCCGGAAGGACTCCATCCAGTACCGCAGGTAGGAGCGCATGCCGTCGCGGGACAGCTCGCGCAGCCGCTCGGGCCCGGCGCCGGGCACCACCCGCGCGAGGTTCGCCTCCAGCCGTCGCACGCCCTTGCCGCGCTGCCGCCAGGCCGCGTCGGCGATGGTGCGGCCGAGGGCGCGGGCGGCGGGTTCCGGCAGGTTCCTGACCGCGCCCCAGCCCAGGCCGTACAGCCCGTCGGTGAGGCGCTCCCTCACGCCTTGCTCCCGTGGCCGACGGCCTCGCGGTGCTCGGCGGCGTCGGCCTCGGCGGCCTCCCGGCGGACGGTGACCACCCGCTGGATCAGCGTGATCAGGCTGCCCACGGCGACCACCCACAGCGCGATCGGCAGCACCCACTGGATGCCGGGCACGCCGAAGGTGCGGTGGAAGCCGGCGAAGCCGCACAGCACCAGGGTGATCACCAGCCGCTCGGAGCGCTCCACCAGGCCGTTGACGGCGACCTTCAGGCCGATCGCCTCGCCGCGCGCCTTGGTGTAGGAGACGACCTGGCCGCTGGCAAGGCAGAAGATGGTGACCGCGCACAGCACGAGGTTGTCGCCCTTGCCCGCGTACCACATCGCCAGGCCGCCGAAGACGGCGCCGTCGGCGACCCGGTCGAGCGTGGAGTCCAGGAAGGCGCCCCAGCGGCTGGAACGACCCATCTGCCGGGCCATGTTGCCGTCGATCAGGTCGGAGAAGACGAAGAGCGTGATGACGACCGTGCCCCAGAAGAACTCGCCCCTGGGGTAGAAGGCCAGCGCGCCGGCGACGACGCCCGCGGTGCCGACGAGCGTCACCATGTCCGGGGTCACCCCCTTGCGCAGGAGAAACGCGGCGAACGGCGTGAGAACACGCGTGAAGAACGCACGCGCGTACTTGTTCAGCATGGCCTTCCCGACAGGTCGGTGGAAATCTTGCGGCGGCACTGGTGGCGGCCCTGGGCGGCCACCGGATGGCCCATCGTAGCCAGGTGCCGCCGCTGCCACGTGCCCGGCACCGCCGCACCCGCCCGGGGGCGCGCCCAGGGGTACGGCCGGGGGACGGCCGACGTACCACGTATGGACGCGCCATGGCGCCCGTGGGAAGGTCGAAGGACGACGGGGTGCCGCCAGGGCCTCCCCGATGCTTCCTGCCCGGGGTCGTTCCCACCGTCGGTCCCCCAGCACGCGCCCGCGGCGCGGGCGCGGTCCCCCACGTGGTGACGGACCGGGAGGCGAGGCACATGGGCGGCGACAGGAAAGACACGGCCCCAGGGGCCGCCGGAGGGGCATCAGCGGCGGCCGGCGCGGCCGCCCGTCCCGAGGCGATACGCAACGTGGTGCTGGTCGGCCACGCGGGCGCCGGCAAGACGACGCTGGTGGAGGCGCTGGCGCTGACCACGGGGGCGGTGAACCGGGCCGGCCGGGTCGAGGACGGCACCGCCGTCTCCGACCACGACGAGATCGAGCAGCGCCAGCAGCGCTCGGTGCAGCTCTCCCTGGTCCCGGTGGAGTGGGAGGGGGTGCGGATCAACGTGCTGGACACCCCCGGCTACGCCGACTTCGTCGGCGAGCTGCGGGCCGGTCTGCGGGCGGCGGACGCGGCCCTCTTCGTCGTCTCGGCCGCGCAGGACGGCGAGGGCATCGGCGGCGCGACCCGGATGGTGTGGGAGGAGTGCGCGGCCGTGGGCATGCCCCGGGCCGTGGTGATCACGCACCTGGAGTCGGCGCGGGCGGGCTTCGAGGAGACCGCCGCGCAGTGCGCGGCCGAACTCGGCGGCGACGACCCCGACGCGGTGCTGCCGCTCTACCTGCCGCTGCACGGCCCCGCCGGGCCGGACGGCCACGCCCCGGTCACCGGCCTCGCCGGGCTGCTGACCGGCACCCTGTACGACTACTCCTCCGGCGAGCGGACCGAGTCGAGGCCGGGCCCCGACCTCGCGCCCCGGATCGCCGAGGCCCGCAACCGGCTGATCGAGGGCATCATCGCCGAGAGCGAGGACGAGACCCTCATGGACCGCTACCTCGGCGGCGAGGAGATCGACGTCAGGACGCTCATCACCGATCTGGAGCGGGCGGTGGCCCGCGGCAGCTTCCACCCGGTGCTGGCCGCGGCGCCCGCCGCCGAGGGCGCCCGCCAGGGCCTGGGCACCGTGGAACTGCTCGAACTGGTCACCCGCGGCTTCCCCACCCCGCTGGAGCGGCGGCCCCCGAAGGTCACGGCGCCGGACGGCAGCCCGCGGCCGGACCTCACCTGCGACCCGGACGGGCCGCTGGCCGCCGAGGTCGTCAAGACGGCCTCCGACCCCTATGTCGGCCGGATCAGCCTGGTGCGGGTCTTCTCCGGCACGCTGCGGCCGGACGAGACCGTGCACGTCTCCGGGCACGGCATGGAGGACCGCGGGCACGAGGACCACGACGTGGACGAGCGGGTCGGCGCCCTGACCTCGCCCTTCGGCCGCCAGCAGCGGCCGGTGCCCTCGGCCGGGGCCGGCGACCTGGTGTGCGTGGCGAAGCTGTCGCGGGCCGAGACCGGCGACACCCTGTCCGGCAAGGACTTCCCGCTGCTGATGGCGCCCTGGCAGATGCCCGACCCGCTGCTGCCCGTCGCCATCGAGGCGCACAGCAAGGCGGACGAGGACAAGCTCTCCCTGGGCCTTTCCCGGCTGGTCGCCGAGGACCCCACGATGCGGCTGGAGCAGAACCCGGACACCGGCCAGGTGGTGCTGTGGTGCCTGGGCGAGGCGCACGCCGATGTCGCGCTGGAGCGGCTGCGCACCCGCTACGGGGTGCAGGTGGACGCCGTGCCGCACCGGGTGCCGCTGCGCGAGACCTTCGGACAGGCCGCGGCCGCCCGCGGCCGGCACGTCAAGCAGTCCGGCGGGCACGGGCAGTTCGCGATCTGCGAGATCGAGGTGGAGCCGCTGCCGGTGGGTTCGGGCATCGAGTTCGTGGACAAGGTGGTCGGCGGGGCGGTGCCGCGGCAGTTCATCCCGTCGGTGGAGAAGGGGGTGCGGGCGCAAGCCGCCCGCGGGGTCGCCCTCGGCTTCCCAGTGGTCGACATCCGCGTCACGCTCTCCGACGGCAAGGCGCACTCGGTGGACTCCTCCGACGCCGCCTTCCAGACCGCCGGCGCCCTCGCGCTGCGCGAGGCCGCCGCCGACTGCCCGATCCACCTGCTCGAACCGGTCGACGAGGTCGGGGTGCTGGTGCCCGACGCGTATGTGGGGCCGGTGATGAGCGACCTGTCCGGCCGGCGCGGGCGGGTGCTGGGCACCGAACCGGCCGGCGCGGGCCGCTCGGTGGTGCGCGCCGAGGTGCCCGAGATCGAGATCGGCCGCTACGCGGTGGACCTGCGCTCGCTCTCCCACGGCACCGGCCGCTTCAGCCGCCACTACGCCCGGCACGAGCCGATGCCCGCGCAGGTCGCGGCGCGGCTGCGCCGGGAGGAGGAGGCGGAGGCCCACAGCCGCTAGGCGTATTGCCTTGCGAGGTTGGGGACGCGGGTGGCGGGTGCCCGGCCGGCGGCCGGTCGTATCCCCCGGGCTGGTGGCCGCGGTTCGCGGCGCGGGGTGGCCGGTCGGGTACTGGATCCGCTGGCCGCAGTTCGCGATCGGGCGCTGGGGCCGGTGGCCGGTCGGGTACGCCACCGGCAGCGGCTGCCGGCAGCGTATGGGGCGCCAACTCCCGTACGGAGCAGGCCATTCGGCGGCCCGCGCACCCACCGCGGACCGCCGCGCCGCTAGGGTGGGAAGCCGCTCCGGTGTGTGACGGTGCCCCGAGAGGGGAATCGGAGCGGTGACAAGGGCGGCGGCGGGCGGCGGAGTTGGGGGCTGCGGTGACGGACGGGTTCGATTTCAGTCCGGGGGCACAGGTCCCGCTCACCGGGATCGACGGCGAGACGGCCGCCACGCAGGCGCTGGCGTCGGCGGCCTACCGCGACACCCCCGTCGAGGACCTGGTGAAGATCAACGACGCGGCCTCGGTCTCCAAGCCCCGCATCTCGCTCTTCCAGCCCAACCTGGGCGAGGCGTTCTCCCGCGCGGTGCAGGTGCGCATGCTCGGCGGCGGCCGCAAGGAGGTCGTGCAGTCCTTCGGCATCGAGCCGCAGACCGTGGTCGAGCACTGCCTGGCCGCCAACCGCATCCGGCAGGAGCGCGACACCCGGCTGACCGTGGTGATGGCCGTGTGCGGGCTGCTGTTCCTGCCCGGCGTGCTGGTCTGGCTCGGCGCCTTCCAGCTGCGCCGCTCGCTCGGCAAGCTCAAGGCGAACGGCAACCGGGCCGGGGTGCTGGCCGGCGCCGTGCTCGCCGTCGCGGTCGGCTTCACCGTCCTGCTCGCCATCGTCCCGCCGTTCAGCGGCTTCTGGCGGGAGTACTTCCGGGTGGTGATGGTCGTCCCCGTCATCGGCTGGTTCCTGGCCCGGCGGATCTGCGAGCGTACCGCCAAGGACCTGCGCGACCGCTGGTCGGACCTGGCCGGCGGCTCCGGGGTGGGCGCGAAGATCCCCGAGGCGGTGCCGCGCAACCCCAACCAGACCAAGGCGGAGAACCTGCGGCAGAACCTCGCGAAGCTGTCCGCCGAGCAGAACAGCAACGTCGTCTTCTACGCCGGGCCCAAGGGGATACTGGGCATGGGCAGCCGCTGGGCGAGCTGGCAGATGGCCGAGGAGCTCACCCCGCGCGAGGACCTCAAGGAGATCAACCCCTTCCGCAGCTGGGACGTCGTGCGCGCGATCCACGACCGGCTGAAGATGCTGGAGCGCACCCCGATCCACACCGGCGGGTTCCCCCGGCCGGCGATACGGCACTGGGTGGTGGTGCCGATAAGCGAGGGCGCGGGCGCGATCAGCCGGCCCACCGGCACCGAGGTCGAGGGCTACACCGTCAAGGACTTCGAGATCCAGCGGATCTGCAACACCCAGCAGTTCGGCAAGGGCAACCGGCACTACCTGGGCATCCAGTTCGTGCTGTGGGACGGCAACCTGGTGATCACGCTCATGGTCACCGTGACCGTGCTCCACCAGACCCTGCGGGTGGAGGTCACCGGGCACGCGCTCGGGCCGATCAACGGGTTGTTCAGCGGGAAGCCGTCGCCGCGGACGAAGACGGTGGCGAAGTCGGTGCGGTTCTGGGAGACGAAGACGGTCAACCTGCCGCTGATCGGCTCCGACGAGGTCGTACGGCTGGCCGCGCGCGCCCCGCTCACCTGGTTCCCGCCGGTCCTGGACCACCTCGGCGGCACCCTGAAGCTCCCCGAGCCGTTCGGGCTGCGCCACACCTGGGCGGACAAGCCGTGGGCGCACCGCTTCATGGCCGACGACGCGCTGCGTGCCGCCACGCCCGTGCTGCGCGCGGTCCACGCCGCCGCGATCCAGGTCATGGACGAGAACGGTGTCGACGTCTCCCGCTTCACCTCCCGCTCCCTCAGCCTGAGCGGCCAGGTCCAGGAAGTGACCCCGAAGAAGGCGGACGTCTACGACGCGTGACGCTGCGCTGGGCCGGGCGGGGTGCCGCGGTGGCCTTCCGTTGGCGGTTCTCTGAGCCGCCGCCGGCTTGCGGCTGCCCGCCGCAGGGGGTTCTTTAAGCCGCCGGGTGCCGCGGTACCGGGAAACGGCGACCCGCCGTAGGAGCTTCCGCGCGTTCCCGGCCGCAGGCCGGTTCTGGGCTTGTCGCGCAGTTCCCCGCGCCCCTAAGTTGTACGGCCTTGCCGTTCGCACGCAGGGCGAGGCGTATCACCTAAGGGGCGCTGGGGGTACCTCCCAGGCGAAGCGCTGGGGGAGAACTGCGCGACAGGCCACACACCGGCGGGTGGTCCGGGAACCGTCAGGACCGGGCAGTCGGGGCGGGACCCGCCTTCGGCCAAGCGTCTGCCAGGAGTTTGCGGGTGTCGGCGAGGAGCTGCGGCAGCACCTTCGTGTTGCCGACCACCGGCATGAAGTTCACGTCACCGCCCCAGCGGGGAACCACGTGCTGGTGAAGGTGAGCCGCGATGCCCGCGCCTGCGACCGCGCCCTGGTTCATGCCGATGTTGAAGCCGTGGGCCCCCGAGGCCGCGCGCAGCGCCGTCATCGCCTGCTTGGTGAGGAGCGCGAGTTCGGCCGTCTCGGCGTCGTCGAGGTCGGTGTAGTCGGCGACGTGCCGGTAGGGCACCACCATGAGGTGGCCGCTGTTGTAGGGATAGAGGTTGAGCACCGCGTACACCTGCTCGCCGCGGGCGATGATCAGCCCCTCCTCGTCGGACTTCGACGGGATCGCGCAGAAGGGGCAGCCGTCGCCGGCCCCCGGACCGGTCGGCTTGTTCTCCCCCTGGATGTACGCCATCCGGTGCGGCGTCCACAGCCGCTGGAAAGCGTCCGCCGCCCCCGCCCCGATCCCCTGCTCCGGCTCACTCGTCATGTCGATCAGCATATGGCCATCCCCCGGCACCGCGTGTCGCCGGGCGTCACACCCGCTTCCGGCCGCGATCCTGGCGGCATGGACGCCGACAGCCCCCTGGCCCGCTGGGAGAACCGCAGCGAGCTGCCCCTGTTCGCCGCCTCCCTGGTCTTCCTGGGGGCCTACGCGGTCCACGTGCTCGACCCGTCGCTGCCCACGGGCTGGCACCTGCTGTTCAAGAGCCTGATCGGCCTGACCTGGGCGCTCTTCGTGGCCGACTACGTGGTGCGGGTGCGGCTGCGCCGGGAGCGCTTCGGCCTGCGGTACATCCGCCGGCACCTGCTGGACACCGTCGTCGTCCTGCTGCCGCTGCTGCGGCCGCTGCGGATGGTGGAGATCTACCAGGCGGTCCAGCGCAACCGGGCGCAGCCGAGGCTGAGCCTGTACGGGCGGGTGAGCGCGTACGCCGGCGCCACCGCGGTGCTGCTCGGCTTCTCCGGCGCCCTGGCGGTCTACCAGCAGGAGCGCGGGGCGCCGGGCGCGACGATCACCACGTTCGGCGACGCCGTGTGGTGGGTGTGCTCCACCGTGACCACGGTGGGCTACGGCGATGTCACGCCGGTCACGCCGGGCGGCAGGACGATCGCGGTGGTGCTGATGTTCCTGGGCCTGGCGCTGCTGGGCGCGGTCACCGGCTCCTTCTCGTCCTGGCTGCTGCAGGTCTTCACCCGCGAGGACGAGCAGCCCCCGGCGCGCTGAGCACACCGGGGGCGGGTCGGCCCTCGCGTTCGCGGGTCAGACCTGGACGCGGCGCTCCACGACGTCCACCAGCTTGGCCAGCGCCTGGTCGCGGGGGATGCCGTTCTCCTGGGAGCCGTCGCGGTAGCGGAAGGAGACCGTGCCGTTGGACATGTCCTCGTCGCCGACGATGATCATGAACGGCACCTTCTGCTTCTGCCAGGTGCGGATCTTCTTCTGCATCCGGTCCGAGGAGGCGTCGACCTCGACCCGCAGCCCCTTGCGCTTGGCCTCGCCGGCGAACTCCTGCAGGTACGAGATGTGGGCGTCGCCCACCGGGATGCCGACCGCCTGCACGGGCGCGAGCCACGCCGGGAAGGCGCCGGCGTAGTGCTCCAGCAGCACCGCGAAGAACCGCTCGATGGAGCCGAACAGGGCGCGGTGGATCATCACCGGGCGCTGCCGGGAGCCGTCGGCGGCGGTGTATTCCAGCTTGAACCGCTCGGGCAGGTTGAAGTCGAGCTGGATCGTGGACATCTGCCAGCTGCGGCCGATGGCGTCGCGGGTCTGCACGGAGATCTTCGGCCCGTAGAAGGCGGCGCCGCCCGGGTCCGGGACCAGCGGCAGGCCCTGCTTCTCGGCCACCTTGCGCAGGACCTCGGTGGCCTCCTCCCACACCTCGTCGCTGCCGACGAACTTGGTCTCGTCCTTGGTGGACAGCTCCAGGTAGAAGTCGGTGAGGCCGTAGTCGCGCAGCAGGTTGAGGACGAAGGTGAGGGTGGAGTCCAGCTCGTCGGCCATCTGCTCGCGGGTGCAGTAGATGTGCGCGTCGTCCTGGGTGAAGCCGCGGGCGCGGGTGAGGCCGTGCACGACACCGGACTTCTCGTACCGGTAGACCGTCCCGAACTCGAAGAGCCGCAGCGGCAGTTCGCGGTACGAACGGCCGCGGGCGTCGAAGATCAGGTTGTGCATCGGGCAGTTCATGGGCTTGAGGTAGTAGTCCGTGCCCTCGTCCAGCTGCATGGGCGGGTACATGCCGTCGGCGTACCAGTCCAGGTGGCCGGAGGTCTCGAAGAGGGCGCCCTTGGTGGCGTGCGGGGTGTAGACGAAGTCGTACCCCTCCTCCTCGTGCCGCTTGCGCGAGTAGTCCTCCATGACCCGGCGGACGATGCCGCCCTTGGGGTGGAAGACGGCCAGGCCGGAGCCGATCTGCTCGGGGATGGAGAACAGGTCCAGCTCGGTGCCGAGCTTGCGGTGGTCGCGCTTGGCGGCCTCCTCAAGGAAGTCCAGGTACTCCTTGAGTTCTTCCTTCGTCGGCCACGCGGTGCCGTAGATCCGCTGGAGCTGCTTGTTCTTCTCGCTGCCGCGCCAGTAGGCCGCGGCGTTGCGCATCAGCTTGAACGCGGGGATGGCCCGGGTGCTGGGCAGGTGCGGGCCGCGGCACAGGTCCTTCCAGACCACCTCGCCGGTCTTGGCGTCGAGGTTGTCGTAGATGGTCAGCTCGCCGCCGCCGACCTCGACGTCGGCGCCGTCCTCGGCGCCCGCGCTGGAGCCCTTCAGGCCGATCAGCTCCAGCTTGTACGGCTCGTCGGCGAGCTCGGCGCGGGCCTGCTCGTCGGTGACGACGCGGCGCGAGAAGCGCTGGCCGCGCTTCTGGATCTCCTGCATCCGCTTCTCGATGGCCTTCAGGTCATCGGGGGTGAAGGGTTCGGCGACGTCGAAGTCGTAGTAGAAGCCGTCTTTGACCGGGGGGCCGATGCCGAGCCGGGCCTGCGGGTGCAGGTCCTGGACGGCCTGGGCCATGACGTGCGCGGTGGAGTGCCGCAGGATGGCGAGGCCGTCGTCGCTGGTGATGTCGACGGCCTCCACCTCGTCGCCGTCGGCGAGCACGTAGGCGAGGTCCTTCAGCTGCCCGGCGACGCGGGCGGCGACCACGGAGCGCTCCCCGGTGAACAGGTCGGCGGCCGTCGTCCCCGTCGTGACCACCCGCTGCTCCGGTTCGGCGGATTCGCGTCTGATGATCACACGGAGGTCTGACACCGGTCTGCTCCTGACTCGTCTATGGCAGGCGGCGGGATCCATCCCGCCGCCTGAATCGTACCGAGCCGCACCCGACGACCGACAATCCATTCCACCCACGGCCCGTTCCCCCCACGGCGGCCCCGCCGACCGCGACGGCAACGTGACACCGGGGGCCCGGGGAACCCTGGGGCCCGGGGCCGGGACCTGTCCGTGGGCCGGCAGCGGCCCGCACTCACCGCTAGGTGTCCTCCTCGCAGGGCTCCGCGAGGGGGTGCGACTTCAGGAGGCGGTCGCGTTCGGATGCGTCGACCTCGACGGGGGTGACCCCGTGGGGGTCGGTGAGGCGGCGGAAGCCGCCGCCGCTTTCGAGGCGGCCGTCCACACGGATCGGCAGGCCCGCGAGGTGTGCCTGCACCGCCGTGCGGTAGGCGGCCTCGTCCAGCCGGACCCGCACCTGCCGCACGTCCGCGCCCGAGAGCACGCGGAGCCGTACGCTGCCGCCGCCCGTGGGCGCCGGGCGGCGCATCCGCACCACCGTCCCCGTGACGCGGACCTCGATCGGCGGCTCCTCGGCACGGAAGCGCTCGCCCGCGGCCACCAGCGCGGGCAGGTCGCCGGGCGTGAACTGCACCGGCCCGGGCGCCGGGGGGGGTAGCCGCCCGGCGGCCCGGAGGCCGGCGACCAGCCGAGCACGACCGCGGCCCCCTCGGTGCCGCGCACCAACTTCACCAGCGCCCGGGTGAGTTCGTGGCTGACGCCGAGCCCGATCGCGTCGTCGAAGGCGGCCGGGCTGCCGCCGGACCGCTGCCGGTCCACGGCCTCGCGGGTGGCCTGCAGCGCCCCCAGCAGTGTGGTGGCGGTGGCCCGGCCGTCGGGCACGGGGGTGTAGGCGGTGAGCTGGTGCCCGCCGGGGGCCGGCCCCACGGGGCCGAGCAGCACCGTGTCGAGGAAGGCCGCGGCCTGCGGGCCCTGGCGGCGGCCGAAGTAGCCGGCCGGGCGGACGGCCGCACGGGCCCCGGCCAGCAGCATGGCGCGGGCGGCCGCGGTCAGCTCCTCCGCGGTGGTCCACGGCACGGCGCCGCCGGTGCCGGGGATGTCGCGGCACCAGCGGATCTCGTCGCCGGGCACGCTCAGCCCGCGCAGGATGGCCCGGGCGGACGGTTCGCCGGAGCGGGCGAGCGCGGTGAGCGCCTCGCCGAGCAGGTCGCCGCTGTCGGCGTAGCCGCCGCGGGCGCCGCCGGAGCCGTGCGGGCGGGCCTCGGGCACCAGCAGGCTGGTGTGGGTGCCGTCCGGCGGGGTCCAGCGGCTGTACCGGCCGGGCGCCCCGCCGCGCCGCCGCCAGCCGTGGCGGTGCAGCAGCGCGGTCAGGACGGCGGGGTCGACCAGGTCGGGGACCGCCGGGAAGGGGTCGTCGCCGGTGGGTGGCGTCACGGTCGTCCTCCGGCCCCGACCCGCGCCATGATCTCGCACAGCGCGCGGTCGTCGAAGATCCTGGCGGTGGGTACGCGCACGGTGGTCTTGTACCTGCCGGTCACGGGGTGGCCGGCGAGGTTGGTCCAGTAGCAGCAGTGGCGCAGTTCGAGGCGGTCGTGGCTGGCCCGCAGCCATTCCTCCGGGGTGCGGGGCACGAGCATCACGACGAGGATCTTGTGGACGGAGACGGGGGTGCGGGCCAGCTTGGCGAGGTGGTCGTTCTCCAGGGTGAAGGCGAAGCTGGGGCCGCGGGGGTGGGGGGCGACCTGGTAGGTGCACTTCAGCTGCACCTTGATGGTGACCTCGTCGTCGATGGCGTGGCTGCGGGAGCTGTGGCTGAGGTGCCAGTCGATTCCGTTGTCCGGAAAGGGCTGGGCGAGGGAGCACCCGGCCGCGGCGGCCACCGCGTGCAGGTAGCCGATCTGCAGGGTCTCCATGGAGGTGGTGGTGGCGAGCCCGCCGCGCAGGGGTGCTGCCCTCTCCGGCAGCAGCCCGCCGCCCGGCTCGGGCTGTGCGAGCGCCATCGCGCTGTGTGCCTTCCGTGCGGTTGCGCCCGGGGGCGGACGCGTGTTCGTGACACGTACGGGTTTCTCGCAGGAGTGATCCCCACCTGCGGCAACCGACAAACCATCCTGGTTCGTTGACATCTCGTCATGGGTACACCGTTGGTGGGGAGTTGGGCCGCATTCTCCCGTCGACCCCCTCGTCACTCACCGTTCACCACGGGGAAGGGATCTGGCCATGGCGTACTGGTTCGAGGGGCCGTTGGCCGCGTTCGACACCGAGACCACAGGGGTCGACGTGGAGCAGGACCGGATCGTGTCGGCGGCGCTGGTGGTGCAGTCGGCGCCGGGCGAACCGGCCTTCGCGGCCTGCTGGTTGGTGGACCCGGGCGTGCCGGTGCCGGCGGCGGCGCAGGCGGTGCACGGGCTGTCGGCGGAGTTCCTGCGGCTGGACGGCAGGCCGCCGGGGCCGGTGGTCGAGGAGCTGGGGCGGGAGCTGGCTGCGCAGTGCGCGGCGGGGATCCCGCTGGTGGTGATGAACGCGCCCTTCGATCTCACCTTGCTGGACCGGGAGTTGAAGCGGCACCGGGGCAGCGCGCTCAGCTCGTACTTCACCGCGGGCCCGGGCTGGGCGGTGGTGGACCCGCGGGTCCTGGACAAGCACCTGGACCGCTACCGCAAGGGCCGCCGCACCTTGACGGACCTGTGCGCTCACTACGGCGTGGTGCTCGACGGGGCCCACGACGCGGCGGCGGACGCGGCGGCCTCCCTCGACCTGGTCCGTGCGATAGCCCGGCGCTACGCCGCCCGTCTGGCCCACCTCGCCCTCCCCGAGCTCCACGCCCGCCAGGCCGTCTGGCACGCGGCCCAATCCCGGGGCCTGCAGGCCTGGTTCGCCGCCAACGGGACCCCCGAGGTCTGCGACCCGGCCTGGCCCCTTCGTCCCGAACCCCCCACAACGGCGGCCGCGTAGCCGCCTGCCGGACGCCTCAGGTCCGCCGGGCCGCTCGCGGGCTCCGCCTGGCGAGGAGGGCCGCCAGCAGCATGACGAGCAGGCCGATGCCCCCGCCGCACAGGGTCCACAGCACCCGGTGGGCCTCGGCGGCATGGTGGGAGGTCTGCGGGAGGTCGATCATGAGGAGGACGGCCGCGGCGATGGCGGCGCAGTACAGGGCGTAGTTGAGGAAGCGGATCGCCACCGCGTGCATCAGGAGGACCAGGGCGACGACTTCGAGCCCGCGCTTCACGGCGAACAGTTCGCGGCCGTGCACGCCGGCCGGCAGCAGGAGCAGCAGCACCGCCACGGCCGCGCCGATCATCGCGCCGATCAGCCGCTGCGCGGCGGCAAGTGCGGTCTGCTGCAAGCTCGGCTTCATGGCGGCGATGGCCGCGACGGGCATCCAGTAGCCGTTCGCCAGGTCCAGGCCGAAGGCGAGGGCGACGGTGCCCGCGATGGCCAGGGCACGGAGTACCGCGAAGGCGATCAGCTGCGGGGTCAGTTTCCGGCGCGAGGTGTCGCCGGGGAGTTCGGCGAACGGCCGGGGCGCCTGCGCACGCCGCCGTACCAGCCGGCCGACGAGCGCCACGATGATCCACGACGCCGACCCCGCGGCCCAGGCAAGCGTCTGCACCCACGTGTGGCTGGTGATACGGGTGTGGTGGTGCAGGCCGAAGGCGAGGCCGAGAGCGACGACGAACCAGACGTTGAGCAGCAGGGCGTTGGCGAATCTGCCCACCCCGAACGCGACGGCCAGCCCGGCGGCCAGCGTGACGGCGAAAGCCAGGAGCGCCAGCCAGCCCCAGGCCGCTCCCCCGATTCCGAAGGCGAGCGCGGTCACCCCCGCGCCGATCAGCCCGAAGAGCGCGATGTGCGCGGCACGATGCCCGAGACCACCTCCGGGGTCGGCCAGGGCCGCGAACAGCAGGCCGAAGACCGCGCTCAGGAGGTACTGCTCGTCCCCGATCGCCCAGAAGACCATGAGCGGTACGAGCGCGATGTCCAGGAACAGCACGGCGCGGGTCCAGTTGGCGCCGGCCGGGTCGAGCCGGAACAGCGTGGCCAGCCATGTCACCGCGCGCGGCCCGCGCCGGGGCCGCCCTTGTCCGGTTGCCCCGGCCATGCTCGCCACTGTTCCCCCGCTCGCCCGGGTCCGCCGCTTCGCCCCGCATTCTGCGACCCCCCGCCGCCGCCCCCGCAACGACCCGCCGCACCCGTCCCCCGAACCGCCCAGCTCCTCGCCTCCGACCATCACAGCGGCCGTATGGGCTCCATCGCAGCTTCTTCAACGCCACGCCTGCGGAACCGGCCTGCTGCACACCAGGTTGGAAACTGTTCCGGGACCGACTGTCGCCGGGCAACTGCGGATCCGCAGGCACCGGAAACCAGCCTTGTCGCATGCCAACCGACCAGCGCGATCTCGGCCCCTCGCTCGTCATGTGGGACGTCGACCACACACTTGTCAGCGTCGGTGGCGGCGTCAGCCGCAGCATCTACGAACGCGCGTTCCGGCAAGTGACCGGCAAGCCGCTCGGTGAGCTTGCGGAGATGTCGGGCCGCACTGATCAGGCCATCATGGTGGAGACGCTGCGCCTGAATGGTGTCGAAGAACCGGAAGCGCTGTTCGACGACTTCTACGCAGCTTTGGCCGCGGCCGCCGAACAGCTCACCGACCGCATGCGCGACGTCGGCACCGTTCTTCCTGGGTCGCGTGAAGCCATCGCTTCCTGCGCAGCCCACGGCACCGTGCAGACAGCCGTCACCGGCAACATACGGCCCATCGCCATGACCAAGCTCACCGCCCTGCGCCTCGGCGACGGCCTCGACTTCTCGGTCGGCGGCTACGGCGACGACGGCAGTGATCGCGCCGAACTCGTCCGCCAGGCGCGGAAACGAGCGTCGCAGAAGTACGGTCACGACTTCGCCGGCACCCGCGCCGTGGTCATTGGCGACACGCCGGCGAGCAGAAGCCTTGGGGCAACTCGTGACGGAAAGCACTCGGTCACATGCCGGAGAACCGCAGTCGGTAGGCAAGAGTTCGGACTGCGTGCGGGCTTGGGCGAGGGTGGGGAAAACGCGCAAGGGCCGTCCTTGTGGACGGCCCTTGGGAAGGTCCCGGATGGGATGGAGTGGGCGATACTGGGATCGAACCAGTGACCCCTTCGGTGTGAACGAAGTGCTCTCCCGCTGAGCTAATCGCCCGGGACGCGTTGAAGAGTACAGGGGGAGGGGGGTCGCGTTCAAACGGGTAGCCGGAGGTGGGCGAGGAGGCCGTGGCGGCAGGCGCGCATCATCAGGGCGTGGTTGGCGCGAAAGAGCGGGCGGCACGGGAGGGCGAGCCGACGCATCAGCGGCTTGCGGACGGTGACCTCCTGCTCGAAGAGCACGCGCGTCGCCGCGGGCGGGCTCGGTACGAGCGTCCAGCGCACCCAGCCTTCGAGGTCCCCGGTCATCGCCGCCTCCAGGACCCGCGCGGCCGGGTCCTGCCGTACGGAGCGGGCCGCCACCGTCAGGTCGTACGGCAGCACCGAGCGGAAGCGCAGCACCCCCGTGGTCTCCCCCGTCTGCCGCACCTCGCGCACCTGCGGCCACCAGCCGGGGTAGCGGTCGGGCCGCACCAGCACCTCGTACACGCGCTCCGGCTCGGCCTCGACCTGCCACGTGTTCCGAAACCGGTACCGATTCCACTCCACGTCCCAAGTCTGCGCCGCCGCCCGCCCCCGCGGCAGCCCCCGGACCGCACCGAGAACGGCACAGGTGACGGCAAAGGGAACCCGACCGGGAACAGCAGGAAGGCGACCCATCCCCCGCAGCGCGCGGACATGGATCGCCTCTGGCCAGAGTGGGCGATACTGGGATCGAACCAGTGACCCCTTCGGTGTGAACGAAGTGCTCTCCCGCTGAGCTAATCGCCCCGGCGTGGACACCACACTACCGCACGGGAAACCCCTCGTTGACCACCGGCTGACCACCGGCGACCCCGCCGGACCTCCCGCGCGCCCCCACAGCTCCCGCACCCCCGCCCCGGCTCCGCAGGGCCCCGCAGACGCATGTTCGCCCCCCGTCACCCTCCGCAGTCGTACGGGTGACACGCGCGAGGTTTGGAGCCGCGCCGGGCCGGCTCGGCCAGCCGCCGTCCGGGGGTTCGGGATAAGCCGGACGAGCTACCGGAAGCCGCACAAACACCTCAGAGGGGTTTACAACGTCCCCGCAGGTGGCATGTCGAATTCGCCGACGTGCGAATCCCCGAGCGCACACTGAGCGAAAGGCCATGGCGCTTATGAACACCACGGTCAGCTGCGAGCTGCACCTGCGCCTCGTTGTGTCGAGTGAATCGTCACTGCCCGTGCCCGCGGGCCTGCGGTACGACACGGCCGATCCCTACGCCGTGCACGCCACCTTCCACACCGGAGCCGAAGAGACGGTCGAATGGGTGTTCGCCCGCGACCTGCTCGCCGAGGGGCTGCACCGCCCCACCGGCACCGGCGACGTCCGAGTCTGGCCGTCCCGCAGCCACGGCCAGGGCGTCGTATGCATCGCCCTCAGCTCCCCGGAGGGCGAAGCCCTGCTCGAAGCCCCGGCGCGGGCCCTGGAGTCCTTCCTGAAGCGGACGGACGCCGCGGTACCGCCGGGCACCGAGCACCGCCATTTCGATCTGGACACGGAGCTCTCGCACATCCTCGCGGAGAGCTGAGCCCCGTCTCCTCGCACGTCCGGGGCCGTCCTACTCGGGGGGACGCCCGGACCCAGGGTCCGTCCGGCACATCCCGTCCGGCCGGCCGAGCCCGACCCGCGCCCTGGGCGCGCCGGACACGCACCCCGTCCGGCGCCGCAAGGCAGCCGCAAGGCCCGTGAGTCGCCGCCGTGGGACACCACGACGGCGGCTCGCGCGCGCTACAGTCGCCGGAACGCAGCCGCCACACCCGCCGGCAGGAGCGATTCCGTGCTCATCGACCACGACACCAGGCGCGCGCTCGACAGCGTGGTGGACCTGCTGAACACCGCTCCGCGCGGCCGTGCCCGCGAGGCCCTGGAGACCCCCGCCGACCTGCGCGCCTTCGTCGCCCGCCGCCGGCTCAGCGAGGTCGGCCGGGTGGACGAGGCCGACGTGCGGGCGATACGGGCGGTACGCGCCCGGTTCGCCGAGGTCTTCGCCGCGCCCGACGACAGCACGGCCGCCGCCCTGCTCAACGCGATGATCGCCGAGGCCGGCACCACCCCGCGGCTCACCGACCACGACGGCTACGAGTGGCACGTGCACTACTTCGCGCCCGGCGCCTCGCCCGCCCACCGCTTCGCCGCCGACTTCGGCATGGCGCTGGGCTTCCTGGTGATCCACGGCGAACGCGAGCGGCTGAGGCGCTGCGAGGCCCCCGACTGCGGCCGCGCCTTCGTGGACCTCTCCCGCAACCGCTCCCGCCGCTACTGCGACAGCCGCACCTGCGGCAACCGCCTCCACGTGGCCGCGTACCGGGCACGGCGGCGCGAAGCGGCTCCCCAGGCCGCGGAGCCGGACCCGGCGTAAGGGGCCGGGCCGACAAGGGGCGCGGAGACGGCACCGCGGGGCCGCGCGCGGGCATCCGCCGACGCAGCCGCGCCGCGGCGCCCCGTCGGCCCGATCGGCGAACAGGGCGACGAACGGATCGACGAACGGATCGGGCGGGGTCGGCCCGGTCCGGCCCGACCGCGTGCGCGGGCGCACGTGCACGCGGCACCCGGACCACATCGCTGGCCGCGCTCAGACGAAGAGCAGACGCCAGTCCGTGGAGCCGGCCCCGGGTAGGGCGCGGGCCGGCAAGGGATGCGTAGACGTCACCGCGCGGCCGTGTCCGGGGTATCCGACCCATGGCCGGCCGCGTGCGTGGGGCGCCCGGGCCACACGGCCGACCGCGCTCAGACGAAGAGCAGGTCCCAGGCCGCGCCCCCGCCGATCAGGCCGCCGATCACGCAGAGGAACAGCATCAGCGGCGGCTGCGAGAGCGCGTACAGGCATCCCTTGGGCTCCACGAACCCGGTCCCCTGCGCCGGCGGCCCCGGCCGAGCGCCGCCGACGGGCTCCGGGGGGCGGACGGGTCCCGCCCGGCGTACGGGCTCGGCCGGACCCGCGGGGGCGGGCACCCGCGGCCGGACGGGAAGAGCGACCTCCACGGCCTCCCCCACGTCCCCGACTTCAACCGCGACCCTCGCGACCTCCACGGCGTCCGCGACCTCGACGGCGACCCTCGGGTCCAACACGCCCAAGGCCCCCGCATGCGCAGGCTCGCCCGCCTCGGCCCGTGACCCACCGGAGCCGGCGACGACGGCCACAGCGGCGCCCCGGACTCCCGCAGCCGCCGCAACCGCCTCGGCCCGGCCCCGAGCGGCGGCCCGCGCCTCGTACTCGGCCGAACCTGAACCGGAACCCGCCGGTTTCAGGCGCCGGAAGCGGCGGGCAGCGGCGCGCTCGGCGGTACGGAGGCGCCGTGAGCCGCGGCGGGGCGGGCGGCGGCGGGCAGGCGGGGCAAGCGGGGCAGCCCCGGCAAGGGCCTCGCCGTCGCCACGGACGAGGGGTTCGCTGTCCTCAGGGCAGAGGGATTCACCACCCTCGTGAACAGGGGATTCGCCGTCGCCAGGCACGAGCGATTCGTCCTCGTCACGAACGAGCGGTTCGCCGTCTTCACGGACGAGCGGTTCGCCATCCTCGCGGACAACGGACTCACCATCCTCGCGAACGAGCGGTTCACCCTCGTCACGGACCGCGAGAGTGTCCTCGGCGTCCAGTGCGGCCTCCTCGACCGCGTCGAGGGGCAGGAAGGCGACGCCGCTGAAGGCGGCGAGGGCGGCGAAGACGGAAGCGGGCGTTTCGGCACGGTCCGGCCGCGCGGGAGCGAGGGAGTCCCCGTGGGTGGGCAGCACACGGCGATGATCGCGCAGCGGCCCACCCTCCGTGGCCCAACACGCGAACTTTACAAGGGCGTTTAACTGCGTCTCGGATGCCGGGACCGACTTGCGGAAAGGCCCCCGCACCTGCTCAGATACCGCGCCGCTTCAAGATCTCCTCGACGTCCGCGAACTCCTGCAGCCCGCTGTCGGCGGACCCGCGGCCGCGCCGCCCGGAGCGGGCCGGCTCGGTGCCGCGCCCGGCGGCCAGCGCGGGCGCCGACGCCCCCGGCACGGCGGCCGGCTCGGCGGTCCGGCCGCGCCCGCGTTCGGCGGAACCGCCGCGCCCCGCGAAGAGCCGGCTGGCCCCGTAGAGCACCGCCGAGCACGCCAGCACGGCGAAGCCGAACCAGACGCTGGGCTTGAAGACCAGGTCGGTGGCCCAGTCGCCCACGGCGGTGCCGACCCGGCGGCCGAGGGTGACCAGGCCCGCGAGCGCCAGGCCGAAGGGCAGCAGGGCGACCGCGGCGGTGCGGATGGCGGCACGGAACCGCCGGCGGTAGGCGGTGGCGACGGCGAGGGCCAGGCCGCCCGCGGTCAGGGCGGCGCACAGCAGGTCGGTCAGCATCCGGCACAGCTCCAGCGGCGGCGGTCCGGTCGCGCGGGCCTGCCGGGGCCGCGCACGCAGTGGTCCCCTCCATCGTGCCTCGCCCGGCGCCCGGCGGGCCATGCCCCACGGCCCGTTTCAGGGGGATCTCGGGGTGCCCTCCTCCGCACGCGGGAGGCCGCGGGTCCTCCCGGGGCGGTAGGAGGGCCCTTCGCGTACGGACGGGCGGGGCGCGCGGGATGGGAGACTTGCCCCATGACCGACTCCCCCTCCCCCGTCGTGCTCGAGTTCTGGTGCGAGCTGCAGTGCCCCGACTGCCGGACCGCGCTGGACGACGTACGGGCGCTGCGCGAGCGGTACGGTGCCGCGCTCGACATCCAGCTGCGCCACTTCCCGCTGGAGAAGCACCGGCACGCGCTCGCGGCGGCCCAGGCGTACGAGGAGGCCGTCGCCCAGGGCAGCGGCCTGCCGTACGCCGAGGCGGTGCTGGCCCGCATCGAGGAGCTGGAGCGGCGCGGTGAGCCGGTCCTGGTGGAGGCGGCGGCCGAACTCGGCCTGGACGCGGACGAGGTGGACACCGCCCTGGTCGACGGCCGCCACCTGCTGGTGGTCGACGCCGACCAGGCCGAGGGCAAGGCGATCGGCGTCGCCGGCACCCCCACGTACCTCATCGGCGGCGAACTGCTCGACGGCTCCAAGGACCAGACGGGGTTGCGCGAGCGGATCGTCTCGATCGCGGACCGCCTGCTCGGCCGCGAGGCGTAGGACCGTACGGGGGTCGTGTACGGACCGTATACAGCGGCCCGTGGACGAGGGCCTGCGTACGACCGCACACCGGCGCGTAGGTCGTCGCGACCCGTGGGGCTACAGCAGGGGCTTGTGGAAGTGGTGGTCGATGGGGCGGAAGCCCAGGGACTCGTAGAGGGTCAGCGCCGGGGTGTTGCCCGCGAAGACGTTGAGCTGGAGGGTGCGGGCGCCGGCGTGGCGGGTGCGGTCGGCGGCGGCGAGCATCAGGGTGCGGCCGTGGCCGTGGCCCCGCTGCTCGGCCAGGACCTCGACCGAGAAGACCCAGCCGGGGTCGGTGGTGCGCAGCCACAGGTGGCCGACCACGGTGCCCTCGTGCTCCAGGACGAGCAGTTCGGTGCCGGGGGTGGCGGGGCCGTCCGGCAGGGCGTAGGCGTAGGCGCCGGCCTCGTGGGCGAGGGCCTGCTCGTGCGGGACGCCGCGGCTGGTCAGGGAGGCGATGAAGCCCTCGCGCTCGTGGGCGCGCCATTCGTCGTACTCGTCGTCGCGCAGCGGCCGCAGGGTGCTGCCTGCAGGCAGGGGGTGGCGGGCGCCGGAGGGGCTGCCGTCCAGCTCCAGCCGCATGGTGCGATTGCGCTCGGTGTAGCCCAGGGCGGCGGCCATCCGCAGCGCGTGGTCGGCCGCGGCGGGCACGGCGGTCTCCACGCGGGTGCATCCCCACTGCCGCAGCACCTCCTCGGCGGCGAGGGCGGCCACGGTGCCGCGGCCGCGCCCGCGGTCGGGGGCGTCGATGGCGAGCGCGTTGATCCGGCCGACGGTGGGCCCGTAGCGGCGATCGGTGCCCAGCTCGACGCCGCCGACCGGGCGGCTGTTGACGCACACGGTGTAGGTGCGGGCGCGGGTGCCGTCGGCCTCGCGCCGCTCGGGGCCGACCGGTCGCAGGGTGGTGGTCATGGGCGGCTTCACGACTCCCTTGTCGTACGCGGACGGGCCGGCCCCGCGCAGGTGCGCGGGGCCGGGGGGGCGGTGCGGAGCCCGGCGACGCGTGCCGGGCCTCGACGGCCGGACGTGGCTTCGCGGACGTGACCTACGGGTTGGGGTCCGCGGCGGCGCGCTCGGCGAAGACGCGCATCGCCTTCGCGGTCACCGGGCCGGGGGCACCGGGGAAGGTGCGGCCGTCGACGCGGTGGACGGCCTGCACGTCGCGCAGCGAGGAGGTCAGGAAGACCTCCTCGGCCTCGTCGAGCGCCTCCATCGGCAGGTCGGCCTCCTGCGCGCCGGCCCACTCGATCACCAGCGCGCGGGTGATCCCGGCCAGGCAGCCCGACTCCAGGGGTGGGGTGAGCAGTTCGCCGCCGAGCACCACGAAGACGTTGGAGCCGGTGCCCTCGCACAGCCGGCCCGCGGTGTTCGCGAACAGCGCCTCGGAGGCGCCCTCGGCGTGGGCGCGGGCGAGCGCGACGACGTTCTCGCCGTACGAGGTGGTCTTCAGCCCGGCCAGGGCGCCCTTCTCGTTGCGCGTCCAGGGGACGGTGACCACGGCGGTCGTGTCGGGCCGCGGGCTCGCCTCGGCGAGCGCGACGACGAGGGTGGGTCCCGCGTCGCCCCGGTCGGAGCCGAGCGGCGAGGGCCCGCCGGTGTAGGTCACCCGCAGCCGGCCGAGCGGCACCGGGTTGGCCTCCAGTACGGCGGCGCAGGCGCGGGCGACCTCGTCCAGGTCGGGCTCGGGCAGGCCGAGGCCGCGGGCGGAGCGGGCCAGCCGCTCCAGGTGCCGCGTGGTCGCGAAGGCCGTGCCGCCGACCGCCTTGAGGGTTTCGAAGACGCCGTCGCCGACCGTCAGGCCGTGGTCGAAGACGGACACGGTGGCGTCCGCGGTCTCCCGCAGCGCGCCGTCCACCCAGATCCTCACCGCAGTGTCCTTCCGCCGGTGCGCGCACCCGCCCGCTGCGGGCGGCGCCGGTCCTACCCCTCAGACGCTACCGCCAGCAGCCGGGCGGCCTTCAACTCGGTCTCCGCCCACTCCCCCGCCGGGTCCGAGCCCCAGGTGATTCCGGCGCCGGCGCCGAACCGCAGCACGGGGCCCGCGGCGGTCCCCCGGTCGATCCAGAACGTGCGGATGCCGACGGCGAGTTCGGCGGTGCGCCGGTCGGCGTCCACCCAGCCGAGGCCGCCGCAGTACGGGCCGCGCGGCGCCGGCTCCAGCTCGCGGATCGCCCGCAGCGCGCTCGACTTGGGCGCCCCGCTCACCGAGCCCGGCGGGAAGGTGGCGGCGAACAGCTCGGGCCAGCCGGCGTCGGGCCGCAGCTCGCCGCGCACGGTGGAGACCATGTGCACCAGGCCGGGATAGGGCTCCACCCGGCACAGCGCGGGCACGGTGACCGAGCCGGTGGCGCAGACCCGGCCGAGGTCGTTGCGGACCAGGTCGACGATCATGACGTTCTCCGCGCGGTCCTTGGGCAGCAGCTCCTCGGGGGTGCGGGCGGTGCCCTTGATCGGGCCGGACTCCACCGTGCTGCCGTCGCGGCGCAGGAACAGCTCGGGTGAGGCGGTGGCGATCTCGACGCCGTGGGCGGGCAGGCGGATGGTGCCGGCGAGGGCGCCGGGGTGGCGACGGTCGAGGAGGGCGCCGAGGGCGTCGATGTCATGGGTTCCGGCGGGCGGGGCGGCGGGGGAGCCCTCGGTGTCCGGGATGCCGGGGTCCTGGGCGACTGGGGTGCCCTGCCTGCTTGGGCTGGGCGGCGTCTGCGGTGGGGCGGGCGGGAGCGGGGCGGTCAGGACGCGGCAGAGGTTGACCTGGTAGACCTCGCCGGTGGCGATCCGGGCGCGGACGGCCCGGACGCCGGCCTCGTAGCCGGCCCGGTCCATCGAGGAGGTCCAGGTGCGCGGGTCGGGGCCGTGCCAGGGGCCGGGGGCGGTGCCGTCGCCGTACGGCCGCGAGGTGCGGCGGACATCGGCGAACCGGGCGCAGACCGTACGGCCGTCGAAGTCGGCGGCGACGGCCCAGAAGCCGGTGGAGTCCAGCGCGGCCAGGTCGTCGGTGACGTCCCGCAGGTCGGTGGCGAGGATGCGGCCGAAGCGGGCCATGGCGGGGAGGGCGGCCCTGGCCGTACGGGTGCGCCCGCGTCCGGCGGCAGGGCTGGTGGCGGGGCCGGTGGCGCGTACGGCGGGGCGCGGGGACGCGTCCGGGGGCGGGGCGGGCGAGGGGTCGTACACGGGGTGCGTCCTGGTGGGTCGGGGCGTCGGGCGGGCCGTTGGCGAGGGGGCGGGGTGCGGGCGGGGCGGGGAGAGCTCGGGGAGTCGGGACCGGCCACGGGACCGGTTCGGGACCCGCTCCGGAGCGGCTCCGGAGCGGCTCGGGACCAGCATCGCCGGGGCCGGTGAGCGGCTGGTGGGCGGGGGTTCGCCGGCCGCTTCGGCGTCAACAGCCCGTCATTGGCCCGGCACGCTGCGGAAACCGGTTTTTGAGCTGGACCGGGAATCCGCTAGAGTTCAACTCGTCGCCGAGGAGTGTACGGCGGTGGCACCTGCGGACGTGGCTCAGTTGGTAGAGCATCACCTTGCCAAGGTGAGGGTCGCGAGTTCGAATCTCGTCGTCCGCTCGATGTGGGGGACCACCCGAGCCCCCGCCGCGTTGGTGGAGTGGCCGAGAGGCGAGGCAACGGCCTGCAAAGCCGTCTACACGGGTTCAAATCCCGTCTCCACCTCCAAGGACGATTAGCTCAGCGGGAGAGCGCTTCCCTGACACGGAAGAGGTCACTGGTTCAATCCCAGTATCGTCCACTGGCCCCCGCGCGGGGCCTTTGCTCGATCAGCACGGCTCCGTACGCGAGTTGTACGGCCTTGCGCGATTAGCTCAGCGGGAGAGCGCTTCCCTGACACGGAAGAGGTCACTGGTTCAATCCCAGTATCGCGCACGCATCACTTGTGGGACCCGAGGACGATTAGCTCAGCGGGAGAGCGCTTCCCTGACACGGAAGAGGTCACTGGTTCAATCCCAGTATCGTCCACGAAGGCGAGAGGCGAGGTGTGTCCGCGAGAAGCGCGGACCGGCTCGCCTTCGTCGTTTTCCGCGCGGACTCCGTCCGCGCACGGCGCGGGGCCCCGCCCACCCGCACCCCCCACGACAGGGGGAGCCCTCCCCGTACAAGGGGGCCGTTGAGCGGCGGGGTGGGGTGCGGGTCCAGCACGGCCGGGCCCTCCGTGCGGCGTGGAGTGGGCAGCGCTGTGCCCGGGTATCGGGTGATACCCGGGCAACCGCTGCCGTCCGCCGTACCCCCGTCCCCACGGGGTTGCGGCCGGTGGTTCCCGGCCCGGACCGCTCTTCCGGGCCCGGGACGTGGTGTGACGCCCCGACGGGCCGGCCACGGACGACGTTCGTGGGAGCGGCGGACGTGTGACCTCGGGGGACGAGTGCGTGCGCCCGCCGCTCGACCTTCAATCTAGGGGCGCGCCGGCCCCCGGTCGTCATGCCCTCGTACCCCTTTCCCGGCCTCCCGGAGGATGACGGAACGGCCGGCCGGATACTCCCCAGGGTGGAGCCCGAGCGGCCCGGGAGTGAGCCCTTGGTCGGGGATGGCCCCCTACACGTTCGGGCGGTCCCGCGGCGTACGGGCGGTCAGGCCGCGTCCTGCGGGTCGGCGCGCGGGACCGGGTGCTCCACCAGGGCCAGCACCCGGTTGGCCATGAAGCGGGCCGTGCGCACGGCGGTGCCGCTGCGGGTGACCTCCGTGACCTCGACCACGCCGCGCCGCACCGCGATCTCCACCCGGCGGCCCGCCCGCGTGGCCACCACCTCGTACGTCCGCGTGCTGTCCCCCGCGTCGACCACGATCTCCACACGGTCACCTTTCACGGCGTCACTCCCCCTCGGTGGACGGTCCGTTGGCGAAACGTTGCGCCTGGCACGGGAGCGGCGGCCGGCCCGGAGAGCGCTCCCGCACTTCAGGATGCCACCGGGCACCGACAATTCGTGCCCCGCCGCCTGCGAGGCTTCAGCACGTAAGGGGACTTGAGTACGTAAGCTGTGGGCGGCCGTAAGGCCAGTCAGCGGAGTGGGGCCCTCTCCCCCACCACCGGAGGTAGGGGACGGACAGGACAACATGGCGATGATGCGGCTCCGGCGTGAGGACCCGCGGGTCGTCGGCGCGTTCCGGCTGCACCGGCGGCTGGGCGCGGGCGGCATGGGCGTGGTGTACCTGGGGGCCGACAAGCGCGGCCAGCGGGTGGCGCTGAAGGTGATCAGGCCGGAGCTGGCGGAGGACCAGGAGTTCAGGTCCCGCTTCGCGCGCGAGGTCTCGGCCGCCCGGCGCATCCGCGGCGGCTGCACGGCCCGCCTGGTGGCCGCGGACCTGGAGGCCGAACGGCCGTGGTTCGCCACGCAGTACGTGCCCGGGCCCTCGCTGCACGACAAGGTCGCCGAGGGCGGGGTGCTGCCCGCGGCGGAGGTCGCCGGGATCGGGGCCGCACTGGCCGAGGGGCTGGTCGCCGTCCACGACGCGGGAGTTGTGCACCGCGACCTCAAGCCGTCGAACATCCTGCTGTCGCCCAAGGGCCCGCGGATCATCGACTTCGGCATCGCGTGGGCGACGGGGGCGAGCACGCTCACGCACGTGGGCACGGCGGTCGGCTCGCCCGGCTTCCTCGCGCCCGAGCAGGTGCGGGGGGCGGCCGTCACGCCCGCGACGGACGTGTTCGCCTTCGGGGCGACGCTGGCGTACGCCGCGACCGCGGACTCGCCCTTCGGGCAGGGCAGTTCGGAGGTCATGCTCTACCGGGTGGTGCACGAGGAGCCGGACCTCATCGGGGTGCCCGACGCGCTGGCGCCCCTGGTCTACGCGTGCCTCGCCAAGGACCCCGAGGAGCGGCCCTCCACGGCCCAACTCGCCGAGCGGCTGCGCGAGATCGCGGCGCGCGAGGCCCGTGGCATCGCGGCCCCGCGCGACCCCAAGGCGGCGCGGCCGACCGGCCGGCGCGCGGAGGAGTACGCGCAGCAGCGTACGGAGCGGCGCGCGGGCCCGGAGGGGGCGTCCGCGTCCTCGGGCTCCCTGGAGCGCTCTCCGCACCAAGGCTCGCACCCCCGCACGCTCGACCGCTCGGTCCCCCGCCCGGGCACGGGCGACCGGCCCTCCCGCCCGGGTGCGGCCGAACGCTCCTCGCGCCCCGGCGCCGCCGACCGTACGCCGCACCCGCACGCCCCGGACCGCGGCTCGCACCCGGGTGCCCGGACCCCCACCCGCACCCCCGCCGCACGGCGTCCCCCGGCCCCCGAGGTACGGCGCCGCCGCCTCATGCGGCAGCGCCTGTTCGTCTTCATCGTGGTCACCCTGCTGGCAGCAGCCTGCATCGCAACCCTCCAGGCCTTCCACCCATAGGTCGCCCCCGCCCCTTACGGAGGGCGCCCGCGCCCACGTTGCTCCTCCGGAGCGCGCCCCGCACACGAGTTGTCCGGGGCGCCCGGCGCACAAGGGGCAGCGACGTACCTCCGTGGGGCGGACGGGAACCCGAAAGGACCTGGTAGGCCGGCCTGCGGCCGGGGCGGACGATCGTGGTGGACACCCAGGTGGGCCGGTGCCGGGTCGGGCACCGGGGCTACGCTTCTCGCGGCAGCCGACTGTGAGGGGGACCGGGGGACCCGTGGACCGACCGCTGCTGTTCCTCGACGTGGACGGGCCTCTCAACCCCTATGCGGCCAAGCCGCAGAGGCGTCCCGAGGGGTACACCACGCTCCGAGTGCCCTTGGGCGAGGGAGCTCTTGGGGCGGACAGCGGCCTTTTGTCGCGGCGGCGCACCCTGCGGGTCTGGCTCAACCCGCAGCACGGGCCCGCCCTGCTCCGGCTCGGCTTCGAACTGTGCTGGGCCACCACGTGGATGAACGAAGCCAACCGGTGGATCGCGCCGACGCTCGGCCTCCCCGAACTCCCCTTCGTCGACTTCGGCGACGCCCTGCTCCAGCAACGCCCCGACGGAGTCCACTGGAAGACCGGCCCACTGGTCGAGTACGCCGACGGCCGCCCTTTCGCCTGGGTGGACGACGAACAGACCGACCCCGACCGGACGTACGTCACCGCCCACCATCCCGGCCCCGGCCTTCTCCACCACGTCAACCCACGCCTCGGCCTGCGCGAGCCCGACTTCCACACCCTCGCCACCTTCGCCCGCTCCCTGCACCCACCAGAAGCAACCGCGGGCGGGGACGCCACGGATGCGGCAGACGCGTAGCCGCAAAGGGGCGCGAGGAACTGCGCGCCCAGCCCGAAGCCGGCCGGCAGCCGGGAACGGGGAGGAACCCCGGCGGCGGGACACCGTTCTCGGGGGCGCGAGGAACTGCGCGAGCAACCGGCCACCGGCCCGCGGCCGGGACTGCGCGGAAGGGGCAGCCCCGTAGCCGAGGGGCGCGAGGAACTGCGCGCCCAGCCCGGAACCGGCCGGCAGCCAGGCGCGGCGAGGAACCCCTACGGCGAGTAGCCCCCCTTCACAGAGAACCCTTCTTCGGTTAGCTTAACAAGCGCTTGCTTAGCCTAGCGGGAGAGGACGGCACCCCATGGCGGAAAGTCACCCGACGCCCGGGAAGGACCCGGACGCGAGCGAGGTGCGGCGGCGCGTCGCCGAGCTGCTGGCCGCGTACGACCCCGCAAGGGTCCCCCGGGAGAAGTTCCTGCGCGCGAGGTTCGACGCCGGCCTCGCCTGGGTGCACTTCCCCGAAGGGCTCGGCGGACTCGGCGCGCCCCGCGCCCTGCAGGCCGTCGTGGACGCCGAGTTGGCCGCGGCCGGCGCCCCGGACAACGACCCGCGCCGGATCGGCATCGGCCTCGGCATGGCCGCCCCGACCATCCTCCGCTACGGCACCGAGGAGCAGAAGCGCCGCTTCCTGCGCCCGCTGTGGACCGGGGAGGAGGTCTGGTGCCAGCTCTTCTCCGAGCCCGGCGCCGGCTCCGACCTGGCGGGCCTGCGGACCAGGGCCGTACGCGAGCCGGACTCCGGCGACTGGATCGTGGACGGCCAGAAGGTGTGGACCTCCAGCGCCCACCTCGCCCGCTGGGCCATCCTCATCGCCCGCACCGACCCGGACGTCCCCAAGCACCAGGGCATCACGTACTTCCTGTGCGACATGACCGACCCCGGCGTGGAGGTGCGGCCGCTGCGCCAGATCACCGGCGAGGCGGAGTTCAACGAGGTGTTCCTCACCGGCGTCCGCATCCCCGACGCCCACCGGCTCGGCGCCATCGGCGACGGCTGGCGGGTGGCGCAGGCCACGCTGATGAACGAGCGCGTGGCCATCGGCGGGATGGCGCTGCCCCGCGAGGGCGGCATGATCGGCCCGCTCGCGGCGGCCTGGCGCGAGCGGCCGGAACTGCGTACCCCCGAGCTGCACGACCGGGTGCTGTCGGCGTGGGTGGCCGCCGAGGTCGTCCGGCTGTCGGCCGAGCGGGTCCGCCAGCAGATGGCCGCGGGCGCGCCGGGTCCCGAGGGCTCGGGCCTGAAGCTCGCCTTCGCCCGGCTCAACCAGCACGTCAGCGGCCTGGAAGTGGAGTTGATGGGCGAGGAGGGCCTGCGCTACGGCGACTGGACGATGGTCCGCCCCGAGTCCGTGGACTTCTACGGCCGCGACGCCGGCTACCGCTACCTGCGGGCGAAGGGCAACTCCATCGAGGGCGGCACCTCGGAGATCCTGCGCAACATCATCGCCGAGCGGGTGCTGGGGCTGCCCGCCGAGCCCCGTACCGACAAGGACGTCGCCTGGAAGGACCTGCCGCGATGAACCTGCTCTACTCCGACGTGGAGGACGACCTGCGCACCGCGGTCCGCGATGTGCTCGCCGACCGCTGCCCACCGGAGGCGGTGCTCGGCCGCATCGAGAGCGAACTGCCCTACGACACCGGCCTGTGGAAGCTCCTCGCCGCCGAACTCGGCCTGGCCGGGCTGCTGGTGCCGGAGCACTTGGGCGGCCAGGGCGCTTCGGCCCGCGAAGCGGCGGTGGTGCTGGAGGAGTTGGGCAGTGCCGTGGCGCCCGTACCCTTCCTCGGCAGCGCGGTCCTCGCCACCTCCGCGCTGCTGGGCTGCGACACCGCGGACGGCACCGTCGCCGCCCTGCTCGCCCGCCTGGCCGCCGGCGAGGCCACCGCCGCCCTCGCCGTACCGCTGTCCGGGGCGCCGGGCGCGCCCTTCCCCGGTTCCGTGACGGCAGACAGCGAGGGCCGGTTGACCGGGCGGGTCACCAGCGTCGCGGACGCCTTCGCCGCCGATGTCCTCGTCGTCCCCGCAGGCGGCCCCCAGGGGCCCGGGCTTTACGAGGTGGCCGCCGCCGACGCGGCCGTCGAACGGTTCTCCTCGCTGGACCTGACCCGCCCGCTCTCCGATGTCACCTTCGAAGCGGCCCCGGCCCGGTTGCTCCCCGCGGCCGATCCGGCGGCCGCGCTGGACGGCGCCCTGCTCACCACGGCCGGGCTGCTCGCCTCCGAGCAGGTGGGCGTGGCGCAGTGGTGCCTGGACGAGACGGTCGGCCACCTCAAGCAGCGGCACCAGTTCGGCCGGGTCGTGGGCGGCTTCCAGTCCCTCAAGCACCGCCTCGCCGACCTCTGGCTGGAGGTCGTCTCCGCCCGCGCGGCCGCCCGCGCCGCAGCCGACGCCCTGGCCGCGGGCGACCACCTGGAGGCGGCCCTCGCCGTCCACGTCGCCCAGGCCACCGCCTCGTCCACGGCCGTCCACGCGGCGGAGGAGGCGATCCAGCTCCACGGCGGTATCGGCATGACCTGGGAACACCCGGCCCACCTCCGCCTGAAGCGCGCCAAGGCCGACGAACTGGCCCTGGGCACCCCAGCCCGCCACCGCGCCGCCCTGTCCCCCTTGGTCGATCTCCCCCCGGCCTGAACCCCCGCCCGAAGGGTTCTCCGCCGGCCACGGGGCGCCCCGGTACGGACAGGGCAACGGCCGTACGTCTGCGCGGCGTTGGGCAACTGCCCGGTGGTCAGGGGCGGGTGGCGTAGAAGGCCACGGCTGAGGCGGCTGCCACGTTGAGGGAGTCGACGCCCGCTGCCATGGGGATCGTGACGCGGATGTCGGCCGCGCGCAGGGCCTGCGGGGTGAGGCCGTCGCCCTCCGTGCCGAGCATCAGGGCCAGGCGCGGCGGGCGGCGGGCGGTCAACTCGGCCAAGGGGACCGCGTCTTCGGCGAGGCAGAGGGCCGCGAGGGTGAAGCCGCGGGCGCGCAGGCGGTCCAGGCCGGTGGGCCAGGGGTCCAGGCGGGTCCACGGAACGGAGAAGACCGCGCCCATCGAGACCTTGACCGAGCGGCGGTAGAAGGGGTCGGCGCAGCGCGGGCTGAGCAGCACCGCGTCCACACCGAGGGCTGCCGCGCTGCGGAAGCCCGCGCCGAGGTTGGCGTGGTCGACGGTGTCCTCGAAGACCGCGATCCGGCGCGGGCCGGGGCCGAGCCGGTCCAGGAGGGCGTCCACCGCGGGCAGCGGGGTACGCGTCATCGAGGCGAGGGCGCCGCGGTGCACGTGGTAGCCGGTGACCGCCTCGGCCAGCGCGGGCTCCACCTCGTAGACCGGCGCCCGCGTCTCCTCGATGACGTCGCGCATCGGGCCGAGCCATTTCGGCGTCAGCATCATCGACCGCATCGGATAGCCGGCGGCCAGCGCGCGGCGGATCACCTTCTCGCCCTCGGCGATGAACAGCCCCTCGGCGGGTTCGCGGCGGCGCCTCAACTCGACGTCCGTCAGCGAGGTGTACTCGGCGAGCCGGGCGTCACCGGGGTCCCCGACGGCGATCGGCTCAGCCACGCGGAGCCGTCCCGTCCCCTTCGGCGGCGTTCTCGGCGGCGTCCTCGCCGGCGGGCGAACCGGCGCCCCCGGAGCCGCCGTCGGGGAGCCCGCCCGCCAACGCGCCCGTCGCCTGGGCGAGTTCCGCCACCGCCCCGCCGACCGAGACCACCTCGCCGATCACGATCACCGCGGGCGGCCGCACCCCCTCGTCGGCCACCTTCCGCCCGACCGTCGCGAGTGTCGCGTCCACCCGTCGCTGAGCCGCCGTCGTACCCTCCTGGACCACCGCGACCGGGGTGTCCGCCGGGCGGCCCTCGGCCACAAGTGCCGCCGCGATGGCGGCGATCCGCTCCACGCCCATGAGGACCACGAGGGTGCCGCGCAGCCGCGCGAGGGCGCCCCAGTCCACCAGGGAGCGCGCGTCGTCCGGCGCGATATGGCCGCTGACGACCGTGAACTCGTGGGCGACTCCCCGGTGGGTGACGGGGATGCCCGCGGCCGCCGGGACGCTGATCGAACTGGAGATGCCGGGGACGACCGTCACCGGGATGCCCTCGCGGGCCAGCGCCTCGGCCTCCTCCATGCCGCGCCCGAAGACGTACGGGTCACCGCCCTTGAGGCGCACCACGGCCTTGCCCGCCTTCGCGTGCTCGACCAGCGCCGCGTTGATCGCCTCCTGCGCCATCGCCCGGCCGTACGGGATCTTCGCCGCGTCGATCACCTCGACGTGCGGCGGCAGTTCGTCCAGCAGGTCGCGCGGGCCGAGCCGGTCGGCGACGACGACGTCGGCCTCGGCGAGGAGCCTGCGGCCGCGTACGGTGATCAGGTCCGGGTCGCCCGGGCCGCCCCCGACCAGCGCGACGCCCCCGCTACGGGCCCGGTGCGCGGGCGCGGCGAGGCTGCCGTCGCGCAGGCCCGCCACGACCGCGTCCCGCACGGCGGCCGAACGGCGCGGGTCGTGGCCGGTGAGCACGGCGACGGTCACACCGTCGGTACGGCCGGTCGCCGGGGTCCACGCGGTCGCGGCCTCGGCGTCGTCGCTGCGCACGCACCACACGCGGCGCCGCTCGGCCTCGGCGCTCACGGCGGCGTTCGCGACCGGGTCGGTGCTCGCCACCAGGACGTACCAGGCGCCCTCCAGGTCGCCCTCGCGGTAGCGCCGCCGCTCCCAGCGGACTTCGCCTGCGGCGACCATCGCCTCCACGGACGCGGTCACCGAGGGCGACACCACGACGACGTCGGCGCCTGCCGACACCAGCGCGGGCAGCCGGCGCTGGGCGACCTGCCCCCCGCCCACGACCACGACCCGCCGCCCGCCGAGTCGCAGCCCGACCGGATAAGCGCCCACGTCCCGCATGAAGGGCTCCTCCACCTAGCACTCGAATTCCAAGGTCAGGGTATCGGCCGGTCGCTGCGCTCTGGCTTTTCGCGGGGGCCACTCGCCGTTGGGGTACGCCGCCGCGCCCGGCCGCGGGCCCGCTCTGGGCTGAGCGCGCAGTTCCGCCCCCAGAGCTTCGCCTGGGGGTACCCCCAGCGCCCCTCGGCCACGCGCCTGCCCCAACCCGCCCGACCCCGGCCGCAGGCCGGTGGGGGGTTGCTCGCGCCGTTCCCCGCGCCCCCAAGAACGGCATCCCGCCGTAGCGGATCTCCCGTTCCCGGCCGCAGGCCGGTGGAGGGCTGCTCGCGCCGTTCCCCGCGCCCCCGAGAACCTCGCCCTTCGTGCGATGGGTGGGCCCTGTAGGGGCGCGGGGAACTGCGCGACCGGCCATCGCCCGGCGGACGGTCCGGAGGCGGCCCCGGGCGGCAGCCTGGACGGAGCGAGCCGACTGCGCAGGGCAACCGACAAGGGGGCGCTGGGGGTACCCCCAGGCGAAGCTCCGGGGAGGACCTGCGGGAGCAACCAGCGGTCGGCCGGAGACTGCGGCACGGGGCACGCGGGGCGGGCCCCGTACAAGATCAACCCTTCTCGGTCACTCCCGCCGCGTCGAACGTCGCCACCTCGTGCATCGCCCGCGCAGCGCTCTGCACCAGAGGGAGCGCGAGCAACGCACCCGTGCCCTCGCCCAGGCGCAGGTCGAGGTCGACCAGGGGGCGCAGGCCCAGCGTGGTGAGGGCCGCGACATGGCCCGGCTCCGCGCTGCGGTGGCCCGCGATGCACGCGGCCAGCACCTCGGGGGCGATCGCCCGGGCGATCAGCGCCGCCGCGCCCGCGCTCACACCGTCGAGGACGACCGGCGTGCGCAGGGCCGCCGCGCCGAGCAGCAGCCCGACCATCGCCGCGTGTTCGAGGCCGCCGATCGCGGTGAGGACGGCGATCGGGTCGCTCGGGTCCGGCCGGTGCAGGTCGAGCGCGCGCCGGACGACCTCGACCTTGCGCGCGTGCATCTCGTCGTTGATGCCCGTGCCGCGGCCGGTGACCTCCGCGGGGTCCGCGCCCGTGTAGACGGCGACGATCGCCGCGGACGCGGTGGTGTTGGCGATGCCCATCTCACCGGTGAGCAGCGCCTTGTTGCCCGCCGCGATCAGGTCCCGCGCGGTCTCGATGCCGACCTCGATCGCGCGCAGCGCCTCCTCGCGGGTCATCGCCGGGCCCGCGGTGAAGTCCGCGGTGCCGGGCCGCACCTTGCGCGGCAGCAGCCCCGGGGTCGCGGGCAGTTCGGACGCCACACCGACGTCGACCACGCACACCTCGGCGCCCACCTGGTTGGCGAACGCGTTGCACACCGCCCCGCCGCCCAGGATGTTCGCCACCATCTGGGCGGTGACCTCCTGCGGCCAGGCGGTCACCCCCTGGGCGTGCACCCCGTGGTCCCCGGCGAACACGGCGACGGCCGCGGGCTCCGGGATCGGCGGCGGGCACTGCCGGGAAAGCCCGCTGAGCTGGGCGGAGATGATCTCCAGCATGCCGAGGGCGCCCGCGGGCTTCGTCATCCGCTTCTGCCGTTCCCATGCCTCGCCGAGCGCCTTGGCGTCCAGCGGGCGGATGCCACGCAGGGTCTCCTCCAGCAGGTCGTGCGGCTCCTCGCCGGGCAGCGCCCGGTTGCCGTACTCCTCCTCGTGGACCACCCAGGACAGCGGCCGCCGCTGCGACCAGCCCGCCTGCATCAGCTCGGGCTCCTCGGGGAACTCGTCCACGTACCCGACGCACAGGTACGCCACGACCTCCAAGTGCTCGGGCAGGCCGAGTTCGGCGACCATCTGACGCTCGTCGAAGAAGCTCACCCAGCCGACACCGAGCCCTTCGGCGCGGGCGGCCAGCCACAGGTTCTCGACCGCGAGCGCGGAGGAGTACGGGGCCATCTGCGGCTGGGTGTGGCGGCCGAGGGTGTGCCGGCCGCCGCGGGTGGGGTCGGCGGTGACGACGATGTTGACGGGCGTGTCGAGGATCGCCTCGATCTTCAGCTCGCGGAACTGCCGGGCCCGCGCCTTGGGCAGCGACTTGGCGTAGGCGTCGCGCTGCTGCATCGCCAGCTCGTGCATCTTCTCGCGGGTCTTCTCCGAGCGGATCACGACGAAGTCCCACGGCTGCGAGTGGCCGACGCTGGGCGCGGTGTGCGCGGCCTCCAGCACCCGCAGCAGTACGTCGTGCGGGATCGGGTCGGGCCGGAACCCGTTGCGCACGTCCCGCCGTTCGCGGATCACCCGGTGCACGGCGTCGCGCACGGACGACTCGTACGGCTCGGCGGCCGCCTGCTGCCCGTCCCCGGCCTCCTGACCGGGAGTTGCCGGGACGGCGGCGGCAGCGGCAACGGCCTCCGGTACGGCCGCGGGCTCGGCCGCCGGCTGCGGCTCCGCAACCGCGACAGGCTCCGCTGCGGCGACGGACTCGGGTACGGCGACGGGCTCCGCTACGGCATCAGGCTCGGGTACGGCCTCGGCCTCCGGCTGCTCCACGGTCTGCGGTTCCACGGCCGCGGCTGCCGGCTGCGGTACGGCCGCGGGCGCGGGCTCCGCCTGCGGCTCGGCTGCCGGTTGGGGCTCGGCCGCGGTCACGGGCTCGGGTCGAGCCGCGGGCTCCACGGGAGCCGGAGCCTGCGCCTCGGGTGTCACAGGGGCAGGGGCAGTCGCGGGCGCCTGTTCAGCAGCCTCAGCGGCAGGGCTCACCTCCTGCTCGGGCGCGGGCTGCTCCTCGACAGCCGGAGCCGCCCTCCGCCGTCCGCGACGGGCCTTGGCCGGAGGCGCGGGCGTCTCGGCTGCCGGCGCCCCGGACGCGGGTGCCGCGTGCGCACCACCCGCCGCAGCCGGTTGGGCCGGAGCCTCTTGCGTAGCAGCGGGGGCATCGCCCGCAGCCGGGGTTTCGGGCCCCGCCTGCGCCGCGACCGCGCCCTCCGCGGAAGCCTCGGCCGCCACCGGCGGCTGCGCCGGCCCCTCCGCCGCAGGTGCGGCAGGATCCGCGGAAGCCGGAGCCGCCGCAGCAACGGGCACCGCGGCAGCGTCCGTGGTCACCGCGTCGGCGGAAGCGCTCGGCGCAGCAGCAGCCTCAGGTGCCGCCTGCGGCTGACCCTCCACCGCATCGGCCACCGCCCCACTTTGAGCCGCAGCCGGCACGGCCCCCTCCCCCGCCTGCTCCGGCACCCGCGCGGCAGCACCCTCGTCCGCCGCCTCGCCTCGGCCCGCAGGAGCGGCGGGCGCGGGCTGCGGCGCGACCGCGCCAGCCGCGCCCACGGCGAAGCCGGCACCGACCGACCCGGCCGGACCGCCCTGCGCGGGAACGGTCGCCACGGGTGCACCCTCGGCGACAGGTTCGGCGACGGGCGGAGTGGCAGCGGCCGGCTGCCCGCTCACAACAGGCGCCTCGGGCGCGGCAGAAGCAGGAGCCGGTGCCGTAGCGGAAGGCGCGGCAGCGGCAGCAGCACCCGCAGCCTGCGGCTCGGCCGGCACGGCGGCGGCATCCCCGGCAGCGGGAGCCTGCGGCTCGGCCGGCACGGCGGCCGCGTCTGCGGCGGCAGGAGCCTGCGGCTCCGCGGGCGCCTCGGGCGCGACCTCGGCAGCCGGTTCCGGTGCGGCCTGCGCGGGCGCCTCGGGCGCGGTCTGCGCGGCGGGAGCCGGCGCGGCCTGCGGCGGGACCTGGTGCGGGGCGGCCGGATCGACCGGTGCGGCGGGGAAGTTCTGCCCGGGTGCTCCGGCGGCAGGGGTCTGCGGGCCCTGCGGCACGGGAGCCGCCGGCTCGGCGGGCCGCGGGACGCTGTCGGCGCGCGGGATCAGCGACTGCTGCGAGGCACCGCCGCCCGCCGCCGGCCAGGCGCTGCCGGGGGTGGCGACCGCGGCGGCACCGGGCTCGCCCGTCTGCTGGGCGGGGATGGCGCCGGTGTCGTCGCGCGGCACGTCCAGGTACTCGGGCCCCGAAGTGGGCGGGCCGGAGGGGTTCATGGCGGGGCCGCGGTCGGCGAGGGAGCGCACGGAGACACCGCCGCTCGGGGTGTCGTGCACGGGCGGACCCATGTGCAGGGGACGCCGGGGCACGGGCGGCGGCGTGGGCTGCTCGACAGGGGCGGCGGGAGTGGCGGGGGCAGCAGGCGCGGCGGCCTGGGCGGGCTGGGCCTCCCCCGGCCCGGCGCCCGGGACGGGCGCCTGCCCCGCTTCGGAAGCCGCGGGCGCGGCTCCCGCGAAGGGCTCGCCACCGGGCGCACCGGCGGCCGGCCCCTGGGCAGCAGCGTGCCCCGGAGCGCCGGCCGCGGTGAAACCGCCCTGCGCGAGCGGCTGCTGGCCGGCATCCGGCGTCCCGTACCCGGTGTCCTGCACGGGAGCGCCCTGGGAAGCCGCGGGGGCAGCGGGCTGCTGGAAGCCCGGGGGGACGCCCTGCTGCCCGGGGTGCGCGCCCTGGACCGGCGGCTCGGGCTGCGCCTGCGGGTGCTGGGCGACGAACACGGCGGCGCCGTGCCCCAGTACGGGCGGCATCGTCGTCTCCAGCGGCACCTCGACCGGCACCTCCACGGAGATCGGCCGCGGTTCTGCGTGCAGGGCGCCGGGCGGCACGGGTGCGACCTGGCCGGGCAGGGGGGCGTGAGCCGTGGCGGGAGCCGGCGGCGCCTGCGGGGGCACGGGCTGCGGGTCGCTCCAGGAGCCCTGGGCGCCGGGCATCAGCAGGACGTCGTCCTCGTCGTCGTCCAGGTCGGCGCCGGGCGGTTCGGGCTGGTCGAGGTAGGCGTATCCGGCGTCCGGCCCGGTGCTCCAATCCGGCTGCGGCGCCGCGCCGTTGCCGGGGAAGGCGGTGTGCGGCGGGAGGAGGGCCTCGCCGCCCGCTTCCGCGCCCGCGTTCTCCGGTAGCCCCTCGCCGGGGATCTGACCGGTGTCCGTCATGCGTGCCCCTCGCCCATCGGTGTCGCTCCTTCCAGCCGCCGTGCCGTGTCGGAACCACCCCCCGCGGTGACCAACGAGCGGGCCGGGGATGCGGCACGTCGGCCTCGTGGAGCCCGCACATCCCGACGCTCCGTCAACCGGTGACGACGGCACAACGATCGGTCAGCCTACCCCCGGTCGCGGCCCCTGCCCGCCCTCGGTCCGCACGTCGGGACGTATCTCACAGTGCCCTCCCCCTGCCCCTGTCCACCAGCGGAAACGGCCCGCGCGTGGGAGTGCCCGGGGTGGTGCGGGGGTGGCGTGAGTGACGCTTTCGGTCGCCTTGGAACAGTGGGTATTCAGAGCCGGTCAGCGACGGGTGGCGCAGAGCACGAAGTTCACCGACCGCTCCCGCTCGGCCCATTCGGCGTCCAGTTCGACCGACTGCACCAACGAGCGGTCGACGTCGTAACCACCCTCCTCCAGCGCCCGGGTGAGGGCCTCGGCCTCGTCGCGGATGGCGGCCGCGGCGAGGATGCGCTCGGGGCGGCGGGCGGCGGCCGCGGCGGCGACCTCAGGGTCGGCCGGGCCGATCCGGACCACGTCGGGTTCCGGCAGGTCCTCCAGGACGGCGGGCGCGGTGCCGTGCACCACCTGGATCTGGACGCCGACCCGGCGGGCGGTCGCGCGCACCCAGTCGCAGGCGTCGGCGTCGCTGTCCACGGCGATGACGGCCGCGCCGAAGCGGGCCGCCTCCACCGCGAGCGAGCCGTCGGCGGCGCCGATGTCCCACACCAGGTCGCCGCTGCGCGGGCCGAGCCGGGCCAGTTGCAGCGCCCGCACCTGGGCGGGCAGGTGGCCGCCGTACTCCGCGGCGGGCAGCGCCCAGCCGCGGACCGGGCCGGGGAAGCCGGGGTCGCGTCCGGCGATCCAGCCGCCGCGCGACTGGGTGGCGGGGGCACCGGGCCCGGCCACGCCGGGCGAGCCGGAGGTGATGCCGCCGACCACGAGGACGACGTTGGGGTCGCGCCATATGTGGTCGGCGACCTTGTCCGAGGTGAGCACGGTGACCTGCTCCTGCTCGGTGCCCAGCGCCTCGCAGATGACGAAGGTGCGGTGCACTCCGGTGAGCAGCAGGGCGAGTTCGGCCGGCCCGGCGCCGGGCGCGGTCAGCACGGCGACCTTCGGGTAGGCGCGGCAGACGTTGACCGCGCGGCGCAGGGTGCGGCTGGTGGCGAGCACCACGCGGGCGTCGTCCCAGGGCATGCCGGCCCGGGCGAAGGCGCGGGCGACGACGGAGACGGCGGGGACGACCTCGACCTCCAGGCCGAGTTCGGGGGCGCGCAGGGCGCGCACCACGCCGAAGAAGCCGGGGTCGCCGTCGGCGAGGACGACGGCGGTGCCGCGGTGGGCGGCGATCCGCCGGGCGGCGATGTCGATGCTGCCGAGGACGATCCGCTCGGCGGTGGCGGGCACTTCGGGCAGCGCCAGGTGGTGTCTCGTCCCGGCCACGAGGGTGGCGGCGCCGAGTGCGGCCCGTGCTGCTCCGGACGGGGGTGAGCCGTCCCATCCGATCACGGTGACCCGGTCGGCCATCGTCGTCTGCCTCCAAGGCGTGTGAGCGTCCCGGGGAAGAACCCTAACCCGGTCCGGGCGGGGCGGCGGGCCCCGGTGGGAAGCCGGGCCGGTGCCTGTCGGGTGCCCGTCGGGTGCCGGTCAGCGCCAGTCGGCGAAGGCGGTGTAGTCGTCGGCGTAGCTGCGCTCGCTGCCGGCGCCCGCGGTGCCGCCGCCCTCCTCCAGGTCCTCCGGGAGCAGGCTCCACACCAGCAGGTCGGTGCGGGTCTCGGTCCACGGCGCCGCGGGGTCGGCGCCTTCGGGGCGGGTACGGACGATACCCGCGCCGCGCAGCACGCCCTCGCTGACGCAACCGATCTTCTGGGCCACCTGCTGGGAGGCGGTGTTGTCGGCGGCGGTGCGCAACTCCACCCGCTCGAAGCCCTGTTCGCGGAAGAGCCAGCGGCACAGGGCGAGGGTCGACTCGCAGGCGTAGCCCTCGCCGCGGGCCCAGGCGGCGGTCAGGTAGCCGGCCTCGGTGCCGCGGATGCGCCAGTCGGTGTGCTGGAGGGTGACGGTGCCGACCAGCCGCTGGGTGAGCATCTCGGTGACGGCGAGCACCAGTCCGCGGCCGTGGGCGCGTTCGGCCGGGGCGTAGCGGTGGACGAAGTCGGCCGCGTCGGCGGCGGTGTAGGGGTACGGCACGCCCGTCCACGCGGTGACCAGCTCGTCGTTCATCATCTCCACGAGCTCGGGGATGTCCTCCGCCTCGTACGGGCGCAGCACCAGCCGCTCCGTACTGAGGGAGATGTCCGGGAAGGTGGCGGTCATTCGTGCTCCGTAACCAGGGCATGGGTGGGCGCGGGTGGATGGACCAGCATGCAGCATCGGGCCGCGGGGCCCCGTGGCAGGGGGTGGCAGAGCGGTGGCGGGCGGTGTGCGCCAGGGCCCTGCCGGGGCCGGCTCGGGGCGGGTGCGGGGCGGGTCTCACTACGGGTCGCGGTACGGGGTCGGTACGGTTCGCGATACAGGTCGCGGTACGGTCTCAGTGGCGAACTCCCTTCCAGGGTAGGCGGAATCGGGCGTCCTGCCGTTCGGCTGCGGTATCCGCGGACGTCATCTGCTCCTGATCCGATCCTGCTACCGTCTGCCCGCGTGAGTGTGCACCACGCAGCAGGACTCGGTTACCAACGGGCCGCGGGGGCCTACGAGCGCTCCCGGCCGTCCTATCCGCTGGCCGCGCTGGCCGACCTCGCGGACGCGCTGCCGCTCCAGGCGGGCCGCACCGTGGTGGACCTGGGGGCGGGGACGGGCAAGTTCACCCGCCTGCTGGCGCTGACCGGTGCCGAGGTGCTGGCGGTGGAGCCGGTGACGGCGATGCGCGAGCGGTTGGCCGAACTGCTGCCGCAGGTGGCGGTGTCGGCGGGGACGGCGGAGGACAGCGGGCTGCCGGACCGGTGCGCGGACGCGGTGGTGGCGGCGCAGGCGTGGCACTGGTTCGACCCGGACGCGGCGCTCGCCGAGGTGGAGCGGCTGCTGCGGCCGGGCGGTGCGCTGGTGCTGGTGTGGAACACCTATGACACGTCGGTGCCGTGGGTGCGCGACTACCAGGACATCTATTTCCGGCTGGCGCCGCGGGACCTGCCGAGCCCGCCGCTGCCGGCCCGCCCCGGCGGGGGGAGCCCGGCGGACGAGTCGCACGGCCCGCAGGGCGCCGCCGACCGGTGGCGGAAGGTCTTCGCGGGCCGCCCGGGGTGGGGTGCGATCAGCGAGCGGCACTGGCCCAACCCGCACTCGACGACGGTGGCCGACGTGGTGGAGCGCATGATGTCCTCCAGCCACATCGCCGTGCTGGACCCGCAGGCCCAGGCGCGGGTCCGCGGGGAGGTGGCCGCGGTGCTCGGGGCGCATGACGCGACCCGGGGCAGCGGCGCGATCGAGATGCCGTACACCACGGACGTGTACTGGGTGCGCTACGGCGGCTGAGCCGGCCCGCCGCCGGTCCGTACCAAGCCCACGGCGAGCAGCCGGGGAGCCGGCGGGGAGCGCCCGCAAGAGCGTCGCCGGGGCGCCGCCCGGAGCGCGCGGGGGCGGGGGAAGCGGGGGTGCGCGCGCGTAATACAGTCGTCGCATGCTGGACTGGGCCGTCATCTCCGTCACCGTGCTCGCGCTGCTGCTGGCGGCGTGGTGCGGCTGGGCCGCGTACCGGGACTCGCCGACCAAGGACAAGCACTTCGTCGGCATGGCCGTGGTGACACTGGCGGTGCTCGTGCAGTTCGTGGTGGCGGTGGCGCAGCTGATCCGCGGCGACCGCCCCGACGGCGGGATGGCGGTCTTCCTGGCCTATCTGGTCGGGGCGCTGTGCACGATCCCGGCCGCGGCGGCGATGTCGCTGGTGGAGCGGACCCGGTGGGGCTCGGCGATCGTGGCGGCCGGCGGCGTCATCCTGGCGGTACTGGAGCTGCGGCTGCACGAGGTCTGGGGGGCCGGCCATGGCTGAGGAGTCCGCGCGGTCCCCGCATCCGCAGCCGCGACCCCCGCACCCGGCGGAACCGCACGCCCCAGGCGAGACGACGAAAGGCACGGACCCCCACGTGAGCGCAGCGCAGAAGGCACCGGACGCCCCGCCGGCCCCCGCGGACGGTACGGCGCCGCAGGCGGAGGCCGGCCGGATCGGCACCGGGCCCGGGCGGCTGCTGCTGTCGCTGTACGGGGTGTTCACGGTGGCCGCGCTGTCCCGGTCGATCGTGCAGCTGAGCACGAAGTTCCACGAGGCGCCGCTGGCCTACGTGCTGTCGGGGGTGGCCGGCGTGGTCTACGCGGTGATCACCTTCGCACTGTGGCGGGGCGGCGAGGCGGCCCGCAAGGTGGCGCTGGTGTCCTGCTCGGCGGAGCTGGTCGGCGTGGTGACGGTGGGCATCCTCACCATCGTGGACAGCTCGGCCTTCCCGGACCAGACGGTGTGGTCGGACTTCGGCATCGGCTATGTCTTCCTGCCGGTGCTGCTGCCCGTGTCCGGCCTGCTGTGGCTGCGCCGCTCCGCCCGGTCCGGGCGGGAGGCGCTGCCGCAGCAGGCCGGCGGGGAGTGAACCGCGGTACCGGGGTTCGCGGGTACGCCGATGTACGCCGCGGTGCGTCGCGGTGCGTCGGGCCGCTAGGCCGTGGCGGCGTAGCTCGTCTCGTCCGCCCCACGGGTGGCCGGCTTCTCCATGTGCACCAGGCTGAGCCGGCGGGTGACCGGCTCGGCGGCGCCCACCTGCTCGTAGCCGAGCTTGCGGTACATCCGCAGGTTGACCTGGCTGCGGTGGCCGGTGAACAGCCGGTACCGCTTGGCCTCGGCCTCGGCGGCGAGCCGGCCCTCGAGGGCGGCGAGCAGCCGCCCGCCCAGGCCGTGCCGCTGCAGCCGCGGGTGGACTATCAGCTTGCCGATCCGGGCGGTGCCGTCGTCGTCGACGGCGCCGCGGACGGAACCGACCACCTCCTCGCCGAGCCGCGCCACCAGGACGATGCCGCCCGCGAGTTCGGCGCGCAGCTCGTCCAGGGTCTGGGTCAGCGGCTCGATGGTGTAGTCGCCGTACAGTTCGGCTTCGCCCTGGTAGCACAGGTATTGGAGCTTCAGGATCCGCTCGGCGTCGCCGTCGTCCGCCGTGGAGATGGTCACGCTCATGCCCATTCGCGCAGGCCCCTTCCATGTGCGTCCGGGCGCTGGAGGGTGAGGGTGGCGCCCGGTACGTGTGGGTGAGCGGAGTTCATGCGGATGTACGCCGCCTCCGCTGGCGCCGATGATCGCACAGTCACTCCCACCGGGTCCCGCGGATGCGTCGCCCGTCACAGTGCCGCCGGGCACACCACCGCCACCCGGCGCCGTCCACTGTTTACCGTGCATTACCCCGTCCCACCGGGTATCCAACCCTCGAATTCAGGATCGGCCGAACCCTTGCGGCGGGCAGGCGAGTTGGCAAAGTCACACCGGGCGGCGGGGCCGGCGGCCGTTGGGGCGCGCCCTACGGGCCGGTAGGCTGACGAGCAGGTCGATGCTTGGTTCGCGTACGAGCCCGGAGGGTCCGTTGTCCCGGTTGCTGTCCCGGATGTCCCGCAGCGTGCTGAAGGTGATCCTTCTGGTGCTGATGCGCGTGCTGTACCGCCCGGTGGTCGAGGGCGTGGAGCACATCCCGGACGAGGGCCCGGTCATCCTGGCGGGCAACCACGTGACGTTCATCGACTCGCTCTTCCTGTCCCTGGTGGTGCGCCGCCAGGTCTACTTCATCGGCAAGGACGAGTACGTCACCGGCAAGGGCGTCAAGGGCCGCGTCATGGCCTGGTTCTTCACCACCTGCGGCATGATCCCGGTGGACCGGGACGGCGGGCACGGCGGCGTGGCCGCGCTGATGACGGGCCGCCGGATCCTGGAGGAGGGCCGGATCTTCGGCATCTACCCCGAGGGCACCCGCTCCCCCGACGGCCGGCTCTACCGCGGCCGCACCGGCATCGCCCGGCTCGCCCTGATGACCGGCGCCCCGGTCGTCCCGTTCGCGATGATCGGCACCGACAAGGTCCAGCCGGGCGGGCGCGGCATGCCCCGGATCGCCCCGGTCACCGTCCGGTTCGGCCAGCCGCTGGAGTTCGCCCGCTACGAGGGCATGGACCGCGACCGCTACGTGCTGCGCGCCGTCACCGACGAGGTGATGTCCCACGTGATGCACCTGGGCGGCCAGGAGTACGTCGACATCTACGCCACCAAGGCCAAGGCCGCCTGAGGCCCCGGTCCGCGACGGCCCGGCTCGCCAACGCCCCTGCCGTGTCCCCTCGTTGACCGCTACGCTCGCGGGCGGGCGGAACTGACGGCACCGGCCGGGGCGTCAGTTCCCGGTGACGGGAGCGACGCTGAGGGGGGTCCGAGGTGGGCGTGGGGCGCAGGAGGGCGTGGCCGGTCATCGCGGTGATGGTCGCCGCCGCGGTGCTGGGCGGGTGCGCCGCAGGAGGGCCCGGTCCGGACCGGACCAGGCCGACGGAAGCACGGACGCAGTCGGCCGTGCGGGACGGGGCGCCGTCCCAGGCGGACGACCGATCCTGCCACCCGCTGGAGAGCTACCGCCCGCGCGGCGCGTTACCGCAGCCCGGGCACATGTTGGCGGGTTCCACCATGGCGGCCATCGTCAAGCGCGGCCGGCTGATCGCCGGTGTGGACCAGAACTCCTACCTCTTCGGCTACCGCGACCCGCTCACCGGCCGGCTGGACGGCTTGGAGATCGAACTGCTCAGGCGCATCTCCACCGCCCTGTTCGGCAGTCCGGACCGCATCCAGTTCAAGACGATCTCCTCCAACGCGCGCCTGACCGTCCTGAACCCCAGGAAGCCCTCGGTCGACATCGTCATCGACTCGATGACCATCAACTGCGACCGCTGGAAGAAGGTGGCCTTCTCCACCGACTACATGGACGCCGGCCAGCGGGTCCTGGTGCCCAGGTCCTCGCCGGCGAAGTCGATCGACGACCTGGGCGGCAAGCGGGTGTGCGCGGCCTCGGGCACCACCTCGATCGACACGCTCAGGTCGCTGCGCAGGCACCCGGTCGTCCCGGTGGCGGTCAAGGACTGGACGGACTGCCTGATGCTGATGCAGCTCGGGCGGGTGGACGCGGTCTCCACCGACGACACGATCCTGATCGGCCTTGCCGCGCAGGACCCGAACACCCACCTGGTGGGCCCGCGTTTCACCCGGGAGCCGCACGGCATCGCCATGCGCAAGGACCAGACGGACTTCGTGCGGTTCGTCAACGGCGTGCTGGAGCAGATGCGGCAGGACGGCTCGCTCACCAGGCTGGCGCAGCACTGGCTCGGCGCCGACAGCGCGTCCTTCGTCCCGCCGCCGAGCCCCTCCTACAAGCCGGAGTGAGCCCGCCCGGGTCGCCGGCAGGCGGACCCGGGCCGCGGCGCTTCGACGCCCCCTACGCGGTGCGGGGGGAGGTGCCCGACTTCGCGGTGGCCCAGGCGTGCTGGACGGCCAGATCGGCCTTCACCTCGGCGAGTTGGACGGCGACGGCCGAAGGGGCGGTGCCGCCGCGGCCGTTGCGGGCGGCCAGCGCGCCGTGCACGTCGAGGACTTCGCGCACCTGCGGGGTGAGGTCCGCGGAGATCTTCGCGAACTGCTCGTCGGTGAGCTGGTGCAGCTCGATGCCCTCGGCCTCGCACACCTTGACGCACTCCCCGGCGACCTCGTGCGCGACCCGGAACGGCACGCCCTTGCGGACCAGCCACTCGGCGATGTCGGTGGCGAGCGAGAAGCCGGCCGGCGCCAGTTCCTCCAGCCGCTCGCGGTGCACGGTGAGGGTGGCAAGCATGCCGGTGAACGCCGGGAGCAGCAGCTCCAGTTGGTCGCAGGAGTCGAAGACGGGCTCCTTGTCCTCCTGCAGGTCGCGGTTGTAGGCGAGCGGCAGTGCCTTGAGGGTGGCCATCAGGCCGGTGAGGTTGCCGATCAGCCGCCCGGACTTGCCGCGGGCCAGTTCGGCGATGTCGGGGTTCTTCTTCTGCGGCATGATCGAGGAGCCGGTGGAGAAGGCGTCGTGGAGGGTGACGAAGGAGAACTCCTTCGTGTTCCAGATGATGATCTCCTCGGCGATCCGCGAGACGTTGACGCCGATCATCGCGGTGACGAAGGCGAACTCGGCGACGAAGTCGCGGGCGGCGGTGCCGTCGATGGAGTTGCCCGCGCTGCCGCGCTCGAAGCCGAGGTCGCGGGCGACGGCCTCGGGGTCCAGGCCGAGCGAGGAGCCTGCCAGGGCGCCGGAGCCGTAGGGCGAGACGGCCGTGCGCTCGTCCCACTGGCGCAGCCGCTCGGCGTCCCGGGACAGGGCCTGGGCGTGGGCGAGGACGTGGTGGGCGAAGAGCACCGGCTGGGCGTGCTGGAGGTGGGTGCGGCCGGGCATCGCGGTGTCGGGGTGCGCCTCGGCGAGGCCGACCAGCGCGTCCTGCAGGTCGGCGATGAGGCCGCCGATGATGCGGGCGTGGTCGCGCAGGTACATCCGGAAGAGGGTGGCGACCTGGTCGTTGCGGGAGCGGCCGGCCCGCAGCTTGCCGCCGAGGTCGGGGCCGAGCCGCTCCAGCAGGCCGCGCTCCAGGGCGGTGTGGACGTCCTCGTCGGCGAGGGTGCCGCGGAAGGCGCCCGAGGCGACGTCGGCCTCCAGGGCGTCGAGTCCGGCGATCATGCGGGACAGTTCGTCGGCGGTCAGCAGCCCGGCGGCGTGCAGCACCCGGGCGTGGGCGCGGGAGCCGGCGATGTCGTAGGGCGCGAGGCGGAAGTCGAAGTGGACGGAGGCCGAGAGCTTCTCCAGGGCCGCGGAGGGGCCGTCGGCGAACCGGCCGCCCCAGAGCTTGACGTCCTGGCCGGCGCTGTCGGTCTGCTTGCCGTGCTCGTTGCTGGTCACAGTGCGGTGCCCCTCATGGCGGCGGTGGTGATGTATTCCGTGATTGGCATAAGTATGCAGACATCGGTATGCCCCGTCAAAGCAGTCGGCCCGGCCGCGTCACCCCGCGCGTCACCACATGTCACCCGACCGCCTCGCCAGCCGTGTCATCCGGCCCGGAACCGCCGCTACTCGCCCTGCGCCAGCCGCAGCAGGTGGTCGGCGACCTTCTGGCCGCCCGCCGGGTCCCGGCTGATCAGCACCACCGTGTCGTCGCCGGCGAGCGTGCCCAGGATGTCGTAGACCTCGGCCTGGTCGATCGCCGAGGCGAGGAACTGCGCGGCGCCCGGCGGGGTGCGCACCACCACCAGGTTCGCCGACGCCTCGGCGGAGATCAGCAGCTCGCCGGCGAGCCGCCGCATCCGCTCCTCCTTGACCGACTCCCCCAGCGGCGCCTGCGGCACCCGGAAGCCGCCCTCGGAGGGCACCGCGTAGATCAGCTCGCCGTCGTTGGTGCGGATCTTCACCGCGCCCAGCTCGTCCAGGTCCCGGCTGAGCGTCGCCTGGGTGACGCTCAGCCCGTCGTCGGCGAGCAGCTTGGCCAGCTGGCTCTGCGACCGCACGGGCTGCCGGCCGAGGATGTCGACGATCCTTCGGTGGCGTGCGGTGCGGGTGTGCGGGACGGCCTGTCCCGCGCCCTGCGCGTGCGGATCGGTCATCGGGTGCGGGTCTCCGTCAGTGTGCGGGTCGGTCGGGGTGTGCGGCCCGGTGGACCTGGTCGAGGACGCCGGGCAGCGCGTGCAGCAGGGCGTCGGTGTCGGCGTCGGCGACGACCAGCGGCGGCGCGAGCCGCACCGTGTCCGGCACGGCCGCGTTCACCAGGAACCCGGCGTCCTGAGCCGCTTTCTGGACCTGTCCCGACAGCGGCTCGGTGAGCACGATACCGATCAGCAGGCCCGCGCCGCGGACGTGGTCGACCAGGGGGTGTCGCAGCTCCTCGATCCCCTTGCGCAGCTTCTCGCCCTGCTGCGCCACGTGGTCCAGCAGACCCTCGCTCTCGATGGTCTCCAGGACCGCGAGCGCGGCCGCGCACGAGACGGGGTTGCCGCCGAAGGTGCTGCCGTGGCTGCCCGGGGTCATCAGCTCCGCGGCCGGCCCGAAGGCGAGCACGGCGCCGATCGGCAGCCCGCCGCCCAGCCCCTTGGCGAGCGTGACGACGTCCGCTTCGACGCCCTGCGCCAGGCTCTCCAGCCAGTGCCCGGTGCGGCCGATGCCGGTCTGGATCTCGTCCAGCACCAGCAGGGTGCCGGTGGCCGCGGTGATCTCGCGGGCCGCCGCCAGGTAGCCGGCCGGCGGCACCACCACGCCGTTCTCGCCCTGGATCGGCTCCAGCACCACCGCCGCGGTCTGCTCGGTGACCACCGCCCGCAGCGCGTCCGCGTCGCCGAAGGGCACGAACTCCACGCCGCCGGGCAGCGGTTCGAATGCGGTCCGCTTGGCCGGCTGCCCGGTCAGGGCGAGCGCGCCCATCGTCCGGCCGTGGAAGGCGCCCTCGGTGGCGACGACATGGCGGCGACCGGTCAGTCGGGTGATCTTGAACGCGGCCTCGTTCGCCTCGGCGCCCGAGTTGCCGAAGAACACCCGGCCCGGCCGCCCGGCGATGCTGAGCAGCTTCTCGGCGAGCCGCACCGTGGGCTCGGCGATGAAGTGGTTGGAGACGTGGCCGAGCGAGCCGACCTGGCGGGTGACGGCCTCGACGATCGCGGGGTGCGCGGTGCCGAGCGAGTTGGTGGCGACCCCGCCGAGGAAGTCGAGGTAGGTGTTGCCGTCGGCGTCCCAGAAGCGGGCGCCCTCGCCGCGGACCAGGGGCAGCCGGGGCAGCCCGTAGGTGTCCATCAGCGCGCCCTGCCAGCGCTGGGCGTACTCCGCGTTCCCGGTCGCGTTCCTGCTCACTGGGCCGTCCCTTCCGTCTCGCCGTTCTCCGTGGGGCCTGCCGGGGGCTCGGGGTCGGGCACCACCATGGTGCCCACCCCCTCGTCGGTGAAGATCTCCAGCAGGATCGAGTGCCGTACCCGCCCGTCGATCACCCGGGCGGTGGTCACGCCGTTGCGCACCGCGTGCAGGCAGCCCTGCATCTTGGGCACCATGCCGCTGGACAGCTCCGGCAGCAGCTTCTCCAGCTCGCTCGCGGTGAGCCGGCTGATCACCTCGTCGCTGTTGGGCCAGTCCTCGTACAGGCCCTCGACGTCGGTGAGGACCATCAGCGTCTCGGCGCCGAGCGCGGCGGCCAGCGCGGCGGCCGCGGTGTCGGCGTTGACGTTGTAGATGTGGCCGTCGTCGTGGGCGCGGGCGATCGAGGAGACCACCGGGATGCGGCCGTCCGCCAGCAGCGCCTCGATGGCGCCGGTGTCGATGGCGGTGATCTCGCCGACCCGGCCGATGTCGACCGGTTCGCCGTCGATCCGCGGGTAGTGCTTGACGGCGCTGATGGTGTGGGCGTCCTCGCCGGTCAGGCCGACCGCGAGCGGGCCGTGCTGGTTGAGCAGGCCCACCAGTTCGCGCTGCACCTGCCCGGCGAGCACCATCCGGACCACGTCCATCGCCTCGGGCGTGGTCACCCGCAGGCCGGCCTTGAACTCGCTGACCAGGCCGTGCCGGTCGAGGGCCGCGTTGATCTGCGGCCCGCCGCCGTGCACGACCACCGGCTTGAGCCCGGCGTGCCGCAGGAACACCACGTCCTGGGCGAAGGCGGCCTTCAGCTCCTCGTCCACCATGGCGTTGCCGCCGAACTTCACCACGACGACCTTGCCGTTGTGGCGGGTCAGCCACGGCAGGGCCTCGATCAGCACGCCCGCCTTGAGCAGGGCGGTCTCCTTGCGCGACGGCACTCCGGGCGTCCCGGGCCGCAGGTCGGCGGCGGTCACGAGCTGTACGCGCTGTTCTCGTGGACGTAGTCGGCCGTCAGGTCGTTGGTCCAGATCACGGCCGACGCCTCCCCCGCGGCGAGGTCGGCGGTGATGGTGATCTCCCGGTAGCGCATGTCGACCAGGTCGCGGTCCTCGCCGACCGAGCCGCCCCGGCACACCCACACGCCGTTGATGGCGACGTCGATCGCGTCGGGCTCGAAGACCGCCGAGGTGGTGCCGATCGCGGACAGCACCCGGCCCCAGTTGGGGTCCTCACCGTGCAGGGCGCACTTGAGGAGGTTGTTGCGGGCGATGGAGCGGCCGACCTCCAGGGCGTCGTCCTCGCTGGCGGCGTGCACGACCTCGATCCTGATGTCCTTGCTGGCGCCCTCGGCGTCGCCGATCAGCTGCCGGGCCAGGTCGTCGCAGACCGCGCGGACCGCGTCGGCGAACTCGCCGTACTCGGGCACGGTGCCGCTGGCGCCGGAGGCGAGCAGCAGCACGGTGTCATTGGTGGACATGCAGCCGTCGGAGTCGATCCGGTCGAAGGTCTGCCGGGTGGCGTCGCGCAGCGCCTTGTCCAGGGTGCCCGCGTCCGCGTCGGCGTCGGTGGTGAGCACCACGAGCATCGTGGCCAGGCCCGGCGCGAGCATGCCGGCGCCCTTGGCCATGCCGCCCACCGTCCAGCCGGCCGGGCTGGTGACCACGGCGGTCTTGTGGACGGTGTCGGTGGTCTTGATGGCGATGGCGGCCTTCTCGCCGCCGTGCTCGGACAGTTCGGCGGCCGCGGCCTCCACGCCGGGCAGCAGCTTGTCCATCGGCAGCAGCACACCGATCAGGCCGGTGGAGGCCACGGCGACCTCACCGGCGCTGTGGCCGAGCACCTCGGCGGCCTTCTCGGCGGTGGCGTGCGTGTCCTGGAAGCCCTTGGGGCCGGTGCAGGCGTTGGCGCCGCCGGAGTTGAGGACGACCGCGGTGACCGCGCCGCCCTTGAGCACCTGCTCCGACCAGAGCACGGGCGCGGCCTTCACGCGGTTGGAGGTGAAGACGCCGGCGGCGGCGCGGCGGGGCCCGGTGTTGACCACGAGGGCCAGGTCCGGGTTGCCGTTCGCCTTGATCCCCGCGGCCACTCCGGCCGCGGTGAATCCCTTGGGTGCCGTGACACTCACTGCGTCTCCCTGTCGTCTGCCCGGTGGGCGTCCCGCGTGTCCCGTGCGCCCGGGACGCCCTGTGCGTGCTCTGCGTGCTGGGTGTGCTGCGCGTGCGGCGCCGGCCGGCTCTGCTGCGTCCGCCGGTCCCGCGCACCGCCGCGGCCCCTGCCCGCGATCACCGCGGTGTATGCCGACCTCCTCGCAGCCAGCCCCGCGGCCCTTGCCGCGGCACCTGCCGCCCTGAGCCCGCCGCGGGCCGTCACGGCGCCACGCCGATCGCGGACAGGCCCGTCGTCTCGGGCAGGCCGAGAGCGATGTTCATGCTCTGCAGGGCGCCGCCGGCGGTGCCCTTGGCGAGGTTGTCGATGGCGCCGATCGCGATCACCCGGCCGGCGGCCTCGTCGTAGGCGACCTGGAGGTGCACGGCGTTGGAGCCGTAGACCGAGGCGGTGGCCGGCCACTGGCCCTCGGGCAGCAGGTGGACGAAGGGCTCGTCGGCGTACGCCTTCTCGTAGGCGGCGCGCACCTCGGCGGCGCCGACGCCGGGCCGGGCCTTGGCGCTGCACGTGGCGAGGATGCCGCGCGGCATGGGGGCCAGGGTGGGGGTGAAGGAGACGGTGACCTTCTCGCCCGCGACCTCGCTGAGATTCTGCACGATCTCGGGGGTGTGCCGGTGGCCGCCGCCGACGCCGTAGGGCGTCATGGAGCCCATCACCTCCGAGCCGAGCAGGTGCGGCTTGGGCGCCTTGCCCGCGCCGGAGGTGCCCGAGGCGGCGACGATCACGGCGTCGGGCTCGGCGAGGGCGCCGGCGTAGGCCGGGGCGAGGGCGAGCGAGACGGCCGTGGGGTAGCAGCCCGGGACGGCGATCCGCTTGGTCCCCGCCAGCGCGGCGCGGGCGCCGGGCAGCTCGGGCAGGCCGTACGGCCACGTGCCGGCGTGCGGCGAGCCGTAGAAGCGCTCCCAGTCGGCGGCGTCGCGCAGCCGGAAGTCGGCGCCCATGTCCACCACGAGCACGTCGCCGCCCAGCTGCTCGGCGACCGCGGCGGACTGCCCGTGCGGCAGTGCGAGGAAGACGACGTCGTGCCCGGCGAGCACCTCGGCCGTGGTCTCCTGGAGCACGCGGCCGGCCAGCGGCAGCAGGTGCGGCTGGAGCGCGCCGAGCAGTTGCCCGGCGTTGCTGTTCGCGGTCACCGCGCCGATCTCGACCTCGGGGTGTCCGGCGAGCAGCCGCAGCACCTCACCCCCGGCGTACCCACTGGCTCCGGCGACCGCCACCCGCACTGCCATGGAATCCTCCTCGTAGACGGCATGACTATACGAGTCTACGCAGCTTTATGCAATCACCGGAAGGGGATAAGCCGGGTGGCGACCGGGCAAGGAGGGGGTGAGGGCTTCTCGGGGGCCCCGGGCTGCCGTGTCCGAGGCGTGCCCGGATTCAGCCCGGCGCCGACCCGGCGCCTGCCCGATTCTCTGAGAAACCAGGAGGTAGCCATGTCCGGCCGGTTCGAGGGGACGACGGAGATCGACCGCCCCGTCGAGGAGGTGTTCGCCTATCTCGCCGACGGCACCCACGATCCCGAGTTCAGCCCGCGGGTGCAGGAGATCGTGAAGCGCCCGGCGGGCTCCACGGAGGTGGGCACGGTCTTCGCCAGCACCGTCAAGGACGCGGGGATGAAGTCCCGGCGCGAATTCCGGATCAGCGCCCTGGACGCGCCGACCACCATCCGCTGGACCGAGCTGTCGAGGAACCTCGTGACGGCCCCCGAGGGGGGCTACGACCTGGAGCCGCTCCCCGACGGCCGCACCCGCCTGCGCGTCTTCAACACGCTGGAGGGCCACGGGGTGGGCAAGCTGCTGGCGCCGGTCGCCTTGAGCGCGGCGCGCAAGGACGCCGCGGCTTTCGCGGAGCGGATCAAGAAGGCGGTGGAGGCGAGTTAGGCGCTTCGGGCGCCGTGAGCGGGGGGTTGGGGGGGCCGCTTGAGCAGGAGGGGTGGATGTGGGCGAGGGGGGTGGCGGCCGTGTGCGCGGGAGCGGTGCGCGCGGGTGAGAAGGGTGGGTTTGAGCGGGAGGGCGGCAGCCGCGCGGGCATGAACGGTTCGCTCGGGCGAGAGGGGCGGGCCCTTTCTTCGGCGTGAGCGGTCACCTTGCGTGGGGCGGCACGCCAGCCCGTACGGACCCGAGCGGCCGGTCGGACCGAAGGCGCGGGACTGCGCGAGAGCGGCGCCCTTGAGCAAGAAGGGCGGGCCGACCCCCGGTGCGAGCGGTCACCTCACGTACGGGCGGCACGCCGGCTCGTACGGACCCGAGCGGGCAGTCGGACCGAAGGCGCGGGACTGCGCGAGAGCGGCGCCCTGGCCCCGGACAGCTCCCGGCCGCTGTGGTCAGGCCGAGCGGCGGGCGGCTTCGGCGGCGTGCTTCTCCTTGATGCGGGCCGCCTCCTTGCGGACCTCCGCCTGGGTGGCGCGCTCGCGCTCCAGCCATTCCGGCTGCTCCGCCTTGATCGCCTCGATCTCGGCCGTGGTCAGCGCCTCGGTCACGCCGCCGCGGGCCAGCCCCGCGATGGAGACGCCGAGCTTCGCGGCCACGACCGGCCGCGGGTGCGGCCCGTTGCGCCGCAGCTCGCGCAGCCACTCGGGCGGGTCGGCCTGCAGCGCGTTCAGCTCGCTGCGCGAGACCACGCCCTCCCGGAACTCGTCGGGCGTCGCCGGAAGGTACACCCCCAGTTTCTTGGCCGCGGTGGCCGGCTTCATCGTCTGGGAGTTCTGCTGCGAGGTCATGCCCCAACCTTAACGACCGCGGGAGGCGCCCACGGACAGCACGGACGGCACGGACGGCGCCCGGCCCCGGGCCCGGTAGCCTTGGCCGGGTGACCGACCAGCAGGCGCCGATGTTCCGGCTCGCGTACGTGCCCGGGGCGACGCCCGCGAAGTGGGTGCGGATCTGGCAGGAACGGCTGCCCGATGTCCCGCTGGAGCTGGTGCCCGTCCCGGCGGCCGAAGCACCGGGGCTGCTGCTCGCGGGAGAGGCGGACGCCGGCCTCGTACGGCTCCCGGTGGACCGTACGGTGCTGAGCGCGATCCCCCTCTACACAGAGACGACCGTGGTCGTCGTCCCGAAGGACCACGTGGTGACCGCTGTCGAGGAGGCGTCCCCGGCGGACCTCGCCGACGAGGTGCTGCTGCACCCCCTGGACGACGTACTCCCCTGGGACCGGCCGCCCGGCCTGCCCGCGCTGGAGCGTCCCGCGACGACGGGGGACGCGATCGAACTGGTGGCGGCGGGGATCGGGCTGCTCGTGGTCCCCCAGTCGCTGGCGCGCCTGCACCACCGAAGGGACGTCGCCTACCGCCCCCTGACCGAGGCCCCCTCCTCGTCGGTGGCCCTGTCCTGGCCGGAGGACCGCCACACCGATCTGGTCGAGCAGTTCATCGGCATCGTCCGCGGCCGCACGGTGAACAGCACCCGCGGCCGCCCGCCCCAGCAGCCCCAGCAGCCCCAGCAGAAGCCCAAGCCCAAGCAGGCCCCCAAGCCGGAGCGCACCCCAGGCGCCGCCCGCGTCACCGCGAAGCCCGCGCGCCGCAAGCCCCGCCGCCGCTCCTGACCCGGGGCGGCTTGCGGGGTCGCGCTCTGCTCACAGGTCCAGGCGCACCTGGGCGGCAGTGGGATCGGCCGCGGACCCGTAGCGCAGGATCACGTGCGCCGGGCGGAAGGGCAGCCCGCGCAACGCGGCTTCCATGACGGCGAAGAGCGCGTCGGCGTCGGGCCCATAGGCGTAGAGGACGGCCTCGCCACCCCCGAACTCGTTCCCGTCGAACTCCCCGGCACCAGCGCGTCCGACGGCGTCGGCCACCACACGCGCGACCTCACGAACAGCCGCCCGGTCACCCGGCTCGCCGAAGCCTTCCTGCGCCAGCCGATACCGCGCGATGACAGCATGCTCGCCACCGCCACCCACCGTTTCCCCACCCGATTCGCTCATCCCGGAACTGTCCCACCTGGCACCGACATCAAGCGCCCGCCCACCTGTGCCCAAGGCTCGGCCAAGGGGCACCGGCCCCAGGGACGACCGCCCGATCAGCGCTGTACTTCGGATGCCGTGGGGAGGGTCCAGGTGGGGCCGGCGGGGTGGCCGTGCCAGATGCGTTGGCCGGCAGAGGTGATGGTGATGCCGAAGTCCTCGCGAGCGGGGGGACCTTGGGGGAAGAGTGCGGCCAGTTCTTCCACGGTGTCCCACAGCTTGCGGGGGCCGGTCTGGCGGACGTGGCCGTTGACGCTCGCGGTCGCGGTGGAGCCGTCCTCGGTCCACAGACCCACCGCGGTCAGCGTGCCGTCGTCGTCGCGCCAGGTGCAGGAGCTGTAGCCGGGCAGCGCCAGCGACAAGGGGAACTTCCAACGGCTCAGCGCATCGGCGACGGGCAGGCCGGTGGCCTGCGGGGCCTGGTTCCGCAGGATGTCGAAGTCGGGCCCCCTGCCGTCGCTGCGCCTGGGCATGAACAGAGCGGGCCGGGAAAGGAAGCGACCCTCGGCGTGCCCGGGCTCGGTGACGACCGCGCGGATGACCCCGTGGCCGATCGGGGCGACGATGACCGCGCCCGGAGCCGCCTGTTCCATCAGCGCGGGAGGGATGCAGCGCAGTGCGGCGGTGGCGATGATGCGGGAGTAGGGCGCCCGAGCCGAATAGCCCAGTGCCCCGTCCCCCGCGGTGACGAACGGCGTGAGCCCGAGGTCGCCGAGTCGTCGGGCGGCGAGCGCGACGAGGTCCGGATCGACGTCCACGCTCGTGACGTGATCCGCGCGGAGCCGGTGGCAGAGCAGTGCCGCGTTGTAACCGGTGCCGGTGCCGAGTTCGAAGACGGTGTCCCCGGGGTGGGCGTCGAGGGCGTCGAGCATGTCCAGCATCAGGCCGGGCTCGCTCGATGACGAGGTGGGGATGCCGTTGGCGTCGAGTTGGGTCATGAGCGCGGTGTCGGAGTAGACCGCCTCGAGGTAGCCGGGGTCCGACGCCGTGACGGGCGCCCACTGCCCGGCCTGGTCCTGACGGTGGAAGACGGGGACGAACGCCTCGCGGGGAATCGCGCGGAACGCCTCCCGCCAGGGGCTCGGGTGCCCGCCGCCGATACCGGCGGCGAACGCGGCACGCAGCTCGGCGGCCGTCTTGTCGGTCATTGCGCTCCTTGCAGGTAGTCGGCGTGGGCGGCAGCGATGGGCAGACCGGTGTGGCTCTCCACCCACGCCCAGGTCCCGGCCGGGTTGCATTCGAAGAACACCCAATCGCCTTGCGGGGTGACCGCGAAATCGAAAGCGCCGAAGACGAGGCCGTAGGAGGCCAGGTAGCGTCGCACTCCGGCGGCGACAGATTCGGGGACGGGCGTGGTGCCGAAGGTCAGCCCCCCGGGGTCCGTGCGCCAGTCGGTCAGGGCGGCTTGCGTCGTCGCCGTGATGGAGCAGGCGAACAACCGGTCGTCCACGACGGTGAGGCGCACCTCATGGCTCTTGGGCACGGCTTCTTGGATGTAGTGGGCCGTCAGCCGGATCGAATCGTCGATGTCGTCGGGGTCGAGCGGGTGCGTGGCGATCATCAGCGGGCGTCCCCGACCGCTGTCCAGCCGCCCACCGAGGACCGGCTTGCAGATCAGCGGGCCCTTCACCTCCTCTCCGAAAGCGCGGGCAGCGTCAGGGTCGTTGGTGATGATGCTCCGCGGAACACGGAGACCGCACGCGGCCGCGCAGACGAGCTGCTGCGGCTTGTGCGATGCCGCCCGGTCGTCGTGGGGGTTGTTGATCCAGCGCACTGGGAGAGCCGCGACCACGTTCAGGAGTGCCGCGTCCGCCTGGTCCCGCGCCCAGGCGGCGTACGGTTCCGGAACTGCCCCGGCGATGACAGGTCGTCCGGGCCGCCGGTAGTAGACGGCCCGGACGTCCTCCAAGTGGACCGACCGGCTCCCGTGGTCCAGGACTCCCCGCCACCCGGCGCCGCCCGCGGCATGTGTCGCGGCCAGGGTCAGGTTCTGCGGGAAGTCCGCGGAGTCGTAGCGAAGAACCGGCACCCCTCGCCGGTTCAGCCGATCCACCACCATGTCCGCGGCGGCGTCGAGCTGTTCGGCGACGACGAGTACCGGACGGTCCGCGGTCATCAGGAGGCCGGTGCGTAGTAGGGGTCGTTCACGTCGTCACCCTTGCCGTCCTGGTTGGTGTCCGTGCAGGAAGCGGCCTGCGGCTCGGTGTGCCAGGGCGTGCCGTCCGGCTTGACGTTGAGCTGCCGGCCCTCGTCCCAGGTGACACCCTCGACGCTCGTCGTGACCAGGGGCGGGGGCCGCAGCATGACGAGCCCCCAGCGGAATTGTTGCTGTCGCCATCGTTTCTCCCATCGGATGTGGCGCTGCTTCGAGACCGAGTTTGCGGTGAATGGGCACGTCACCGTCTCTCGGGGATCTGCACGCACTACGCAACCGCACGAACACGCAAAGCGGTACGGTGTGAGCCACGGCAGAACTTGAATCACTTGAAAGTTCTCGGGAGTTGATGTGGCCCCGAAGACGCCGAATGTCTGCATGGAAGCCTTACTGCGCGAATCCGGCTGGACGTACGCGAGTTTCGTCATGGCCGTGAACCGGATCGGGACCGAGGTGGGCCATCCCACCAGCTACGACGAGTCCGCGGTGCACCACTGGCTGAAGGGCACGGTGCCGCGCAAGGAAGCGCGAGCCGCCATCGTCGAGGCGATGTCACGGCGACTTTTCCGGCCGGTCACCTACGAAGAGGCGGGCTTCCCGGCCCCCGTCGGCCACGGTGCTGCCCTGGGTACGGTAGAAGGGCTGATCGACCTGGGGAGGCAGGACATGGATCCGTCTCGTAGGAGCGTTCTGGGCGCTGCGCTCTTCTCCGTCGCCATCACCATCCCGGACTGGCCGGACGTCGTCGGCCGCGCCGAGGCGTTCTCGGCAGGAGTGGTCACGCACATCGGCATGGGCGAAGTGCAGATGGTACAGGCGATGACCGAGCGAGTGAGCGACCTGGACGATCAGTTCGGCGGTCGGCACGCCCGTCCGATGGCTGCCGCGTTCCTTGTGAACACCGTGGCGGGTTACTTGAGAGCCGAAGCGCCCAGCCATGTCCGCAAGGCGATGATGTCAGCGGCGGCGGACCTCTGCTACCTCACCGGTTACATGGCGGTGGACGAGGGACTTCACGGGCTCGCGCAGCGCTACTACCTCAAGGCCCTGGAGTTGGCCGGGGCAGCAGACGATCACCTCACTTACTGCACGACCCTACGCGGAATGTCCGTGCAGGCCGTCGACCTCGGGCATGGACGGCAAGCCATGCGGCTGGCCGACGCTGCTGCGGCAGCCTCGCCCCAGGCAGGTCCGCGGATGCGGGCGTTCCTTGCCGGACAGCAGGCTCATTCGGCAGCCCAGTTGGGAAACTCCGCGGCGGCGATCCGCTTCATGAGCCAGGCGGAGAGGGCCATGGACGTAGCGGAATCGCAGTCCAAAGCCTTCGGTTCCTACGACCCGGCCGCCTTGATGTACCACCTCTCACAGGTCCGGCACGAACTCAACGACAAGGCCGGTGCTGTGCAGGCGATGCGGGAGTCGACAAAGATCGCGTTCCCCCACTACAGAAGGACCCGGGTCCGTCACTTGAGCCTGACGGCCGAACGACAGCTCGATGTCGGACAACTCGAAGCCGCGTGTGAGTCCTGGAACGCCGCCCTCAATGACTATCCGCTGGTCCAGTCGGGGAGGTGCGACGAGAAGATGAGCATCATGGTCTCTCGGCTCTCTCCGCATGCAAAGAACAGGCAGGTGCAGGCGCTCTTCCGGCGGGCCCAAGCGGCGGGGGTACGCGTCGGGGCCTGAGTGGGTGCCGGAGGGCGGGCGCCCGGATGAGGGGCGGCTGGGGGCCGGGGAAAACCTGTTCGCGGGGCGGGAGTCGGTGTTGGTACGTTCGGCGCGTGGCGAAACTCAATCAGATCATCGCAGTGGAGAAGGGCGTCAAGTCGAAGGCGCAGCAGGAGCTGACGGCTGCTCATCACGACCTGCAGAAGCCCGCGCTGCTGTCGGGGATCGCGCGGACGTACCAGCCCAAGGACGAGGAGGGCGAGCAACTGCCGCCCGAGTCCACCCGGGTGCAGCTGAAGGCCGAGCAGGTGCTCAAGGCGACGGCCGCCACCCTCACCCGCCTCTTCGACGTCACCGCCACCAAGGACTGGGCGAACTGCGAGGCCCGCGCCGACGTCACCGTCGACGGTCGCGCCCTGCTGCGCGACGTACCCGTCTCGTACCTGCTCTTCCTGGAGAAGCAGCTCACCGACCTGCACACCTTCGTCCGCAAGCTGCCCGTGCTGGACGCCGCCGAGGCGTGGACGCCCGACCCTTCCAGTGACGCCTGGAAGACCGAGCCGGTGCGCACCATCCGCACCAAGAAGGTGCCGCGCAACCACGTGAAGGCCGAGGCCACCGAGAAGCACCCGGCGCAGGTCGAGGTGTACTACGAGGACATCGCCGTGGGCTACTGGACCACCGTGAAGTTCTCCGGCGCGCTGCCGGCCCAGCGGATCAACGAGCTGGCCGAGCGGGTGGAGAAGCTGCAGCAGGCGGTGAAGTTCGCCCGCGAGGAGGCCAACGGCGCCGAGGTCACCGACCAGCGGATCGGCGACGCCGTGTTCGGCTACCTCCTGGGGGCGTGAGGCCCCTGACCGGACTCCCCGCGCGCCGCTGCGGCGCGCGGGGTGCGCGAGGAGCGCAAAGCTGAAGCTGAGCCTTGTCGTGACGAAACGCGGTTCCCAGTGAGGGTTCGAATCCCTCCCCCGGCACACCACGCCGGGGTGGCCCAATCCTGGCAGAGGCAGACCGCGGTGAACCTCAGACTCTCGCTCCAGATTCAGCACCTGCCGCCGATCGCCGGATCGACCGGCCACGGGCTGGGTCGTCAGGTGCGGGTTCAAATCCCGCCCGGGGCTCCACCTGCCCCGGTAGTTCAACGGCAGAACACGACGACATCACGCTGACCTGTGGCCTCAAGTGTGCCGGCGTGACGATGGGGCGGCCCCTCAGGGGCCCGGGGCCTGGACATGTCCCCGGGTCCCGCTCCTTGCCCGAGAGGGTCTCCCGTACGGCTTTCGTACGACTTTCCTACGATCACACCGGCTGCGGCTCACTACGAAGGCCCACCACATACGGCCCACCCGATACGGCCCACCGCGAAGTCCCACCACGTACCACCCACCGGATACGGCCCACCGCGTACGGCGAACGCCGCTTTCCGCGTCGCCCCGCCCAGGCCATACCCTTGACCGCACGATGGACCGATTCACCTCGCCGTGGGGCGATCTCGACCTGACCCGCTTCCCCGACGAGCCGCGGGAGCAGCTGCGCGCCTACGACGCCGCCGACGCGTACGTCCTGGACCACCTCGCCGAGAACGCGGTGAGCGGTGCGACCGGCACCCTCGTGGTGATCGGCGACCGCTGGGGCGCCCTGACCACGGCCCTGGCCGCGCACCTGCCGACGGCCCCCACCCTGGTCACCGACTCCTACCTCGCCCTGCGCGCCGCCGAGGCGAACCTGCGGCGCAACGCCCCCGACCCGGCCACGCCCCTGCGGGCCCACCTGACCACCACCCGCGACGAGCTGCCCACCCGGATCGACATCGCCGTCGTCCGCGTACCCAAGAGCCTGGCCCTGCTGGAGGACCAGCTGCACCGGCTCGCCCCCGCGCTGCACGCGGGCTCCACCGTCGTCGGCACCGGCATGACCGCCGAGATCCACACCTCCACGCTCGCCCTCTTCGAGCAGATCATCGGACCGACGACCACCTCGCTCGCCCGCCGCAAGGCCCGCCTGATCTTCGCCGCCCCGGACCCGCAGCTCACCCGCCCCGCCAACCCCTGGCCGCTGCGCTACGACCTCCCCGCCGGCATCGGCCCCATGGCTGGCCGCCGAGTCACCAACCACGCGGGCGTCTTCTGCGCCGACCGGCTCGACCCCGGCACCCGGCTGCTCCTCGCGCACCTGCCCTCCCGCGGCGGCCCCGAGCAGGTCGTGGACCTCGGCTGCGGCAACGGCGTCCTCGGCACCGCGGCCGCACTCGCCAACCCCGCGGCCGAGGTGCTCTTCACCGACGAGTCCTACCAGGCGGTGGCCTCGGCCGAGGAGACGTTCCGGGCCAACGCCGAGCCGGGTACGAAGGCGCGCTTCACCGTCGCCGACGCGCTCACCGCCGTACCGCCGGGCAGCGTCGACCTCGTCCTGAACAACCCGCCCTTCCACTCCCACCGCGCCACCACCGACGCGACGGCCCACCGCATGTTCAAGGGCGCCCGCGCCGCCCTGCGCCCCGGCGGCGAGCTCTACGTCGTCGGCAACCGCCACCTCGGCTACCACACGGCACTGCGCCGCCTCTTCGGCTCCTGCGAAGTCCTCTCCGCCCACCCCAAGTTCGTGGTCCTGAAAGCCACCAAGCGGTGAAGCGAGCACAACAGGCGAGGTGAGCACGAAGGGTACCGAAAGGGGCCCTGGGCTCGCCGGCGCCAGCCAAGGGTCCCCGCGCCAGCCCTGGGTCCCCCGCGCCAAGGGAGTTGGGCGCCCTCAAAGGGAAGTGGGGCACCCCCCCGCGCAAAAGGGGGTGCCCCACAGGTCCCGCTAGCCCAGGGACGCGATCGCCTGGTTGAACGTGGCGCTCGGCCGCATCACGGCCGCCGCCTTGGCCGGGTCCGGCTGGTAGTACCCGCCGATGTCGGCCGGGGACCCCTGCACGGCGAGCAGTTCGGCGACGATCGTCTCCTCCTGCTCGGCCAGCGTCTTGGCCAGCGGCGCGAACGCCTCGGCCAGCTGCGGGTCCTGGCTCTGCGCGGCCAGCTCCTGCGCCCAGTACAGGGCGAGGTAGAAGTGGCTGCCGCGGTTGTCGATCCCGCCGACGCGCCGGGAGGGCGACTTGTCCTCGTTGAGGAAGGTGCCGGTCGCGCGGTCCAGGGTGTCGGCGAGGATCTGGGCCCGCGCGTTGCCCGTGGTCTGCGCCAGGTGCTCGAAGCTGACCGCGAGCGCCAGGAACTCACCGAGGCTGTCCCAGCGCAGGTAGTTCTCCTTGACCAGCTGCTGGACGTGCTTGGGTGCGGAGCCGCCGGCGCCGGTCTCGAACAGCCCGCCGCCGTTGATCAGCGGCACCACCGAGAGCATCTTGGCGCTGGTGCCCAGCTCCAGGATCGGGAACAGGTCGGTGAGGTAGTCGCGCAGCACGTTGCCGGTGACCGAGATGGTGTTCTCGCCGCGGCGGATGCGCTCCAGGGAGAGCTTGGTCGCCTCCACCGGGGAGAGGATCTTGATCTCCAGGCCCTCGGTGTCGTGCTCGGGCAGGTACGCCTTGACCTTCTCGATGAGGACGGCGTCGTGCGCGCGGTCCTCGTCCAGCCAGAAGACGGCCGGGTCGCCGGTGGCGCGGGCGCGGGTGACGGCGAGCTTGACCCAGTCGCGGATCGGCAGGTCCTTGGTCTGGCACATGCGGAAGATGTCGCCGGCGCCGACGGTCTGCTCCAGCACCGCGGTGCCCGAGCCGTCCACGACCCGGACGGTGCCGGTGACGGGGATCTCGAAGGTCTTGTCGTGGCTGCCGTACTCCTCGGCCTTCTGCGCCATGAGGCCGACGTTGGGCACCGAGCCCATCGTCGCCGGGTCGAAGGCGCCGTGCGCGCGGCAGTCGTCGAGGACGACCTGGTAGACGCCGGAGTAGCTGCTGTCGGGCAGCACCGCGAGGGTGTCGGCCTCCTGGCCGTCCGGGCCCCACATGTGGCCGGAGGTGCGGATCATGGCCGGCATCGAGGCGTCCACGATGACGTCGCTGGGCACGTGCAGGTTGGTGATGCCGCGGTCGGAGTCGACCATGGCCAGGCGCGGGCCGGCGGCGATCTCGGCCTCGAAGGACGCCTTGATCGCGTCGCCCTCGGGCAGCGCGGCCAGGCCGTCGAGGATCGCGCCCAGGCCGTCGTTCGGGGTGAGGCCGGCCGCGGCGAGCTCGGCGCCGTAGCGGGCGAACGTCTCGGGGAAGAAGGCGCGGACCACGTGGCCGAAGATGATCGGGTCGGAGACCTTCATCATGGTGGCCTTCAGGTGGATCGAGAACAGCACGTCCTCGGCCTTGGCGCGGGCCACCTGGGCGGTGAGGAACTCGCGCAGGGCGCTGACCCGCATCACGGAGGCGTCGACGACCTCGCCAGCCAGCACGGGGACCTCGCGGAGCACGGTGGTGCTGCCGTCGTCGCCGTGCAGCTCGATGCGCAGGGTGCCGTCCTCGGCGACCACGGCGGACTTCTCGGTGGAGCGGAAGTCGTCGGCGCCCATGGTGGCCACGTTGGTCTTGGAGTCCGGGCTCCAGGCGCCCATGCGGTGCGGGTGGGCCTTGGCGTAGTTCTTCACCGCGGCGGCCGCCCGGCGGTCGGAGTTGCCCTCGCGCAGCACCGGGTTCACCGCGCTGCCCTTGACCTTGTCGTAGCGGGCGCGGACCTCGCGCTCCTCGTCGGTCTTCGGGTCGTCCGGGTAGTCCGGCAGCGCGTAGCCCTTGGCCTGCAGCTCGGCGACGGCGGCCTTCAGCTGCGGGACGGAGGCGGAGATGTTGGGCAGCTTGATGATGTTCGCCTCGGGCTCCTGCGTCAGCGCGCCCAGCTCGGCCAGCGCGTCGCCGATCCGCTGGCCCTCCTCCAGGTACTCCGGGAAGCCGGCGATGATCCGACCTGCCAGCGAGATGTCACGGCTCTCGACGCCGACCCCGGCGGTCGAGGCGTAGGCCTCGATCACAGGCAAGAACGAGTACGTCGCCAGGGCCGGTGCCTCGTCGGTGTGCGTGTAGATGATGGTCGAGTCAGCCACCGGTTGCTCTCCGTCCAGTCTCCAACATTGCTTGATATCAAGATATCCCCTCCGGGGGGCACGGGGGTTCGAGGGCACCCCGAGCTGTGGACGGGCAGGTGCGCCTGTCCTCCCCGCGAGGGCCCGTGGGCGGAGCCGTGGGGACCGGGAGCGACGGGTGCCGGTGGCCCGCCAGGGGCTATCCGGTGGGAGGCCGGTCGGTGGTGACCGCGTCGAAGGGGGCGGCGCCGTGGTAGTTGAGCTGGAGGGTCGGCTGGTCGTCGAAGGCGAGGTAGGGGTCGTAGGGGGACACGTCCTCCGAGGTGTCCATGGGAGCGTGCTGCCAGGCGTGCGCGGGTGCGCTCGGGGCCACCGGCCGGCCGGCGGGGGCGGGCTGCGGGAGTCCGCCGGCGGCACGGGAAGCGGGCACCGGTTGCGGTGCGCCCTTGCGGTGCCTGCCCTGCGGGCGGCCGCGGCCGCCGCTGGTGATCGCGGCCACAACGCCGGCGATGACGAGGACCAGGCCGGGCACGGTGCCGGGGTTGAGTCGCTGGCCCATCAGCCACCACGCGGCCAGGGCCGCGACGGGCGTCTCCAGCAGGAGGACGACGCTGGTGGTCGTCGCCGAGACCCGGCCGAGGACGAAGTTCAGCGAGCCGAGGCCCAGGAGCTGGGGCAGCACCAGGAGCCCGAGCAGCGAGAGCCGGGTGGAGGCGTCGAAGCCGGTGAGCGCGGTGTGGGAGACGAGGCAGAAGGCCATGAGTTCCAGCGCGCAGACGAAGGAGCTGAGGGCCGAGTACAAGGGGGTGCTGAGCGAGGTGCGGGCGTGGGCGCTGAGCGCGGTGTAGCCGGCCTGCGCGACGGCTCCCGCGAGAGCGAGCGTGTCACCGAGGAGGGCGGTGCCGCCGGAGCTGATGTCGACGCCGCTCGCCGCCGCCACGCCCACCACCGAGACGCCGAGCCCCGCCCAGGTCTTGCGGGGAGTGCGCACTCCCCCGGCGGCCGCGATGAGGGCCTGCCACAGCGGCTGGGTGGCCACCAGGGCGGTCGACATGGCGACCGAGGTCAGGTGGGTGCTGGTCATGAAGGTGGCGAAGTGGAGGGAGAGCGAGGTGGCGGCGAGGAAGCCGAAGGCCAGCGGGCGCCACTGGGCCCGCCGCAAGGCGCGGCGCTCGCCGCGGACGATCCGGACGGCCTCGCGGCGGCGCAGGAGGAGCAGCAGCGGCCCGAGGGTGGCGAAGCCGAGGGCGTTGCGCCAGAAGGCCAGGGCCAGCGGGGGCGCGGCGGCGTAGGCGGTGAGGGGGGCGGTGGCCGATATCGAGACCACCGTGACCGTCATGGCGGCCACCGACAGGGGGTCGATCCTGGACTTCATGGGCGGTGCTCACCACCGGCTCGCGATGCCCGGCCGACGGCGGGGGCGCCGCCGCGCGGGGCGTCACCGGTGGTGTCGCGGTGGGGGGCTGGGTGAGGGGCAGAGTGGGGGGCAGGGCAGGCAGGGGGGAACACGCCGGGGACTCCTGGGACGTTCATGGGCTGGTGCGCGCGGCGGGCCGGCCCGCGAGGCGCCGCGGGCCGGGCCGCGGTCCTGCGTACGGGGCGCGCAGGACCGCGGCGGTGACCCCTCACTCGCTGTCGGCCTCGATGACCTCCTCGACGAAGGTCCCGATGGTGCCCAGCACCGAGCCGAGCTGCTCCACCTGGGGCAGGTGGCCGGCCTCCGCGATGGGGCGGAAGTGGCCGTTGGCGAAGGCCGACGCGTACATGCGCCCGTACTCGGGGGTGACCACGCAGTCCTCCTCGCCCCAGGCCACCAGGACCGGCACGGTGACCCGGTGCAGGCGGCGGCGCAGCTTGGGTGCGAACAGGAAGTGCTCGCCGGTGTAGAACGCGAGGACCTGCTGGTTGGCGGCCAGTACGGCACGCTGCTGGTCGCTGAGGGCGGACGGGTCGGGGCGCAGGGCCGGGTTGTGGAAGGCCAGCCGGCCGAAGGCGGCGGGCGACAGCGCGCGGGTGTCGGTGATCTGGGTCGCGTCGTCGGGGCGGATGCCGGTCGCGTTGAGCAGGGTGAGGGACATGATCCGGCCGCCGATGTCGCGCAGCGCCATCTCAGCGGCGATCCAGCCGCCGACGGAGTTGCCGATCACCATCACCTCGGTCAGGCCGAGTTCCTCGATCAGGTCGAGGTAGGCGTCGGCGAGGTCGGCGACCGAGTCCAGCCACGGCACCCGCGGGGTGCCGTCGAAGCCGGGGTGGGTCGGGCGCACCACGTAGGCGTGCTCGGAGAGCGCCGCGCCCAGGCCGGCCATCGTGCGCGGACCGCCGCCGCCGTGCAGGAGCAGCAGGCCCCTGCCCTTCGACTCGACCGCGTCGCCGTGCTCCTCGATGGTGATTTCGAGCCCGTTGCCCAGGTCGAGGGAGCGGGTCGTAGCAGCGTTGGCCATGAGACTGTTTCTCCTTCATGCGAGTTGACTTGCATGAAGGTATCGCCCTCGCACTCCTTATGCAAGTCCCCTCTCACGAAGAGGGTGGACGTGCGTAAAGGCGCAGGAGAGCACGAGGGAAGGGGGCAGAGCACAACGCGGCTTGCTGGCGGCCCGCCAGTGTGGGGAGCAGCGCGCATCCGCGGGGAGAAGGCCGTCCGTGCCCGTGCAGAAGGGCACGCTCCTTCCGCCCCCGCCGCGCGAGGGGCGCCGCAGGGGCTCGGGACAAATGGGAAACAGGTCAGGAGGTCAGCAGGAAGCGGGGTGCACCCGCCGGCCCCAGACCCAGGGGATCAGGCGTGCTGCGGAACCTCGTCCTTCAAGGTCTGCCGGACCTGCTCGCGCAGCTCGGGGCTGTCCTCGTGGCCGTGCACCGACGCGGCGTGCTCGCTGGCGGCGCGGACCACTTCCTCCTCTTCACCGGAGATGGTGAGGGTGCAGTTCATCTCGCTCGGGAAGTCCCGGCAGTCGGCGACTTTGCGCATGACGCACCTCCTCGCTTCCCCAGCCTAGGACGGTGCCCGGCTCGGCGGGCGGTGCCGGCCGGGGTTCCCTCAGGCAACTCCTTCAGCCGCGGCGCCGGCTTCCGTCCCAGCGCGCTCCCGGGCGCTCCCCCCGGTCGTCGCGGCCGTAACGGTCCTGGACGAGGGTCATCGCCCCCAGCGGGTCGGCCCGGACCTGGGTGGCGGAGAAGTAGATGTTGCCCCGCACCTGCGGGTGGGCCGCGTCGAAGTCCAGGTGCCGGATGAGTTCCACCGGATCCTGCCAGGGGGCCGGCTGTCCTGCGGCGCCGACCTTGTAGAGGGCCTCGCCGATGTAGAGCTCCGCGCGGGTGCCCGCCACGACGTCGGACCACCACGGGACCAGCACCGCGTAGTCCGCCGCGGCGAAGCCGATGTTCCAGTAGACCTGAGGTGCGATGTAGTCCAGCCAGCCGCGCTTCACCCAGCCGCGGGTGTCGGCGTGCAGGTCGTCGTAGGTCTGCACGCCGGCCTGGGTGGCCGAGCCCAGCGGGTCGTTCGCCGCGTTGCGCCACACACCGAAGGGGCTGATGCCGTACCGGACGCCCGGGCGGACCCGCTTGATGCGGGTGGCCATCTCGGCGACCAGCAGGTCGGTGTTGTGGCGGCGCCAGGTGTCGCGGTCGGGGAAGCCGGCGCCGTAGCGGGCCCAGCTGGCGTCGTCGGCGAAGGTCTGGCCGGCCACCGGGTACGGGTAGAAGTAGTCGTCCCAGTGGACGGCGTCGATCGGGTAGCGGCGCACCGCGTCGAGCATCGCGTCCTCGACGAAGCAGCGCACCTGCGGCTGCCCGGGGTCGTAGTAGAGCTTGCCGCCGTACGGCAGCACCCACTCCGGGTGCAGGCGCGCGGGGTGGGTGGGGGCGAGGGTGCTGGGGTCGTCGGTCATCGCCACCCGGTAGGGGTTGAACCAGGCGTGCAGTTCCAGGCCGCGGCGGTGCGCCTCGCGGACGGCGGTGCCCAGCGGGTCCCAGCCGGGGTCACGGCCCTGGGTTCCGGTCAGGTACTGCGACCAGGGCTCGTACGGGGAGGGCCAGAAGGCGTCGGCGGTCGGGCGGACCTGGAACATCACCGCGTTCAGCCGGCGCTCGACGGCGAGGTCGAGCAGGTCGGTCAGTTCGGCCCGCTGCTCGGCCGGGGACAGGCCGGGGGCGGAGGGCCAGTCGGTGTTGGTGACCGTGGCGATCCACATCCCGCGCAGGTCCCGGGTGCGGGGCCGGCCCGGGCCGGCGACCAGCGGGGCGGGCGCCTGGGCGCGGGCGGTGCCGGTCCCAGCGGCGGAGGCGAGCGCTCCGGCGGCGGCGAGGGTGAAGGTCCTGCGGGACAGCGACTCCATACGGGGCTCCCTGCGGTCGTGCTTCCTACGGACGACCCGCTGCATCATGGCGGCCCGCCACTCCGACGGCAAGCACCCCGATTGGTCTACTCCTCTGGTACCTCCGTGCTGCTGGGGCTCCTTGACGGTGCATCAGCAAAGGGTGCAACAGCTCCGGCGTCCGGTCCCTCGCTGTTGCCGAACGGGCCATGCCCGGCTCATCCGGAGTTCACTGCGGCGGTTCAGGGTCCAGAGGTCTTTCACCCTCGACACACCAGGAGGACGGCCATGTGCGCAGAAGGCCGCTGCGAGCACCACGTCGCCCCGCTCGATCCGGGCGCCCTTCCCGAGAGCGCCGAGCCGGCGTCCGCCGACGCGGGCGTGCGCCGCCGCCGGCTGCTGACCGCGGGCCTCGGCGGCGCCGTCGCGCTGACCCTGGCGCCCGTCTCCTTCGCGGAGGCCGCCGACAACGCCGACACCAAGAGCGGCGGCGCCCCCGCCGACGGCACCCAGGTGACCCGCACCGTCACCGGCACCCTCGCCACCGGCGCCGCCGACTTCGTCCACCTCCCCGTGGACGTCCCCCGGGGCGTGCAGAAGATCGCCGTCTCGTACTCCTACGACAAGCCCACCGTGCCGTCCGGCGTGCCCGGCAACTCCTGCGACATCGGCATCTTCGACGAGCGCGGCACCGCGCTCGGCGGCAGCGGCTTCCGCGGCTGGTCCGGCGGCTTCCGCACCGCCTTCGAGATCTCCAACTCCGAGGCCACGCCCGGCTACCTGCCCGGCCCGGTGAACGCCGGCCGCTGGAACGTCGTCCTCGGCCCGTACCAGGTGGCGCCCCAGGGCCTGACGTACCAGGTGCAGATCACCCTCACCTACGGCCCGAAGGGCCCCGCGTTCGTGCCGGACTACCCGCCGCAGCAGGCGAAGAGCCGCGGCCGCGACTGGTACCGCGGCGACTGCCACCTGCACACCGTCCACTCCGACGGCAAGCGGCTGCCCTCCGAGGTCGCCGCCGGCGCCCGCGCGGCCGGCCTGGACTTCATGGTCACCACCGACCACAACACCAGCTCCTCGCACGGCGTGTGGGGCCAGTACGCGGGCCCCGACCTGCTGATCATCACCGGCGAGGAGGTCACCACCCGCAACGGCCACTGGCTCGCGCTCGGCCTGCCGGCCGGCGAGTGGATCGACTGGCGCTACCGCTCCCGCGACGACTCCTTCGCCCGCTTCGCCCGCCAGGTGCACCGCGGCGGCGGCATCGTGGTGCCCGCGCACATGTACTGCGCCTACATCGCCTGCCAGTGGAAGTTCGGCTTCGACGACGCGGACGCCACCGAGGTGTGGACGGGCCCGTGGACGTACGACGACGAGCACGCGGTCAGCACCTGGGACCAGAAGCTCGGCGAGGCGGTCCGCACCGGCGGGCGCTGGCTGCCGGCGATGGGCAACAGCGACGCGCACAGCGACCCGAACGTCATCGGGCTGCCGCACAACGTCGTCCGCGCCGACGACCTCGCCACCGAGGCGGTCCTGGCGGGCGTCAAGGCCGGCCACAGCTGGATCGCCGAGTCCTCCTCGGTCGACCTCGCCTTCACCGTCACCGGCGCCGGGCGCCAGGCGGGCATCGGCGAGACGCTGAGCGTCCCGGCCGAGGCGCCGGTGGACGTCCGCCTCGACGTCAAGGGCGTGCCGCACGGCACCATCCGCTTCATCACCGACGAGGGGCAGATGCACCAGGAGTCGCTGGACGCCTCCGGCACCGGCACGGCGACCTGGCGGACGACCGCGTCGCTGGCCGCCTACGTACGGGCCGAGGTGCGCCACCCGATGGCGGACGGCTCCGCGGGGCAGGGCAACACCATGGGCGACGCGCTGCTCTTCGGCCCGATGGCGGCGCTGACCAACCCGGTGTTCCTGGTGGAGAGCACGCACTGAGCGGACGGCTCGCGGGCGCCGGGCCGCGACGCCGGGCGGACGTGCCGGGGGCGCCGGGCCGCTGTCCGCAGGGGCCGGCCGGTGGCCCGGGTCCGCCGGCGCCCCGGCCGACCCACCGCGCTCCGCTCGGCGGTAACGTCTGTCCGGTAATCCGGCGCGCCGTCCGTCGCACGGGCGGGACACGGCCGGTTCAGCGGGCACGCGGTCGGGAGGCTGGCGAGTGAGTGACATCCAGCGCGTCGGAGTGGTGGGCGCCGGGCAGATGGGGTCCGGCATCGCGGAGGTGTGCGCCAAGGCCGGGCTGGACGTCAAGGTCGCCGAGACGACGGGCGACGCGCTGGAGCTGGGCCGCGCCCGCCTGGCGAACTCCCTGGACAAGGCCGCCGAGCGCGGCAAGATCAGCGCGCAGGAGCGGGACGCCGCCCTCGGCCGCCTCACCTTCACCACCGACCTCGGCGAGTTCGCCGACCGCGACCTGGTGATCGAGGCCGTGGTGGAGAACGAGCAGGTCAAGCTGGACATCTTCCGCACCCTGGACCAGGTGGTGGAGCGGCCCGACGCGATCCTCGCCTCCAACACCTCCTCCATCCCACTGGTCCGGCTCGCGGTCGCCACCTCGCGCCCGGACCAGGTGCTGGGCATCCACTTCTTCAACCCGGCCCCCGTACAGCGCCTGGTGGAGCTCATCCCGGCGCTGACCACCGGCAGCGAGACCCTCAAGCGGGCCGAGCACCTGGTCACCGAGGTCCTGGGCAAGCACCCCATCCGGGCCCAGGACCGCTCCGGCTTCGTCGTCAACGCGCTGCTCGTGCCCTACCTGCTCTCGGCGATCCGCATGTACGAGTCGGGTATCGCCACCCGCGAGGACATCGACAACGGCATGGAACTCGGCTGCGCCCACCCCATGGGACCGCTGAAGCTCGCCGACCTCATCGGCCTGGACACGGTGGCCGCCATCGCCGACTCGATGTACGCGGAGTACAAGGAGCCCCTGTACGCGGCCCCGCCGATCCTGCAGCGCATGGTGGACGCGGGCCGCATGGGCCGCAAGAGCGGCGCGGGCTTCTACCCGTACTAGCCGGGCGGGCGCCCCGCTGCCGGGGGCGGCGGGGCGCCCGTGGTCACGCCGGGCCGCGGGTGCGCGCCCCGGGGCGCTCGGGCGTGGGGGTCAGCACAGCTTGGAGCTGGCCTTCTTGTTGTTGTAGGAGCACGTGTCGACCTTGGCGCCGGTCGACTTCTTCAGCGTGGCCGTGTCCTTGTCGTTGTTCCAGATGTAATTGCCGCTGCCCCAGTAGCGGTTCGCGGTGGTGTTCGTGCCCTTGCCCGTGTGGACCGTCACCGTCTTGCCGGCGCCCAGGGTGTAGGCGGTGAAGGTGTAGCGGTGGGAGGAGGCGTCCGAGAGGACCCAGCCCTTGAGCGAGACCGCCTTCGAGGTGGTGTTGCGTATCTGGACGTACTCGGCGTTCAGGCTCGCAGTGGAGCGGGTGTCCGACCCCGGGCTGTTGTAGTAGATCTTGTACAGGTGCACGGAGCCGGTGGCGGCCTGGGCCGGCGCGGCGGTCAGCGCGACAGCGGCGGCGCCGGAGACGGCGAGGACCGCCGCGATGCGGGTGAGATGCATGGTTTCCCCTGATTCGAGCCAGGCCCCCTGCCTGGCGACCGTCCACATTAGGGACACACCCGCGGCTGAGGGGCGCTGTTACCGAATCCGGACACCGAGGGGGCAAGGCAGCCTCCCGGAGGACATCCGGAATCGGCGCATAACGGAAGAATCAGTGGACACCCGCAGGGCGAGAGCCGTTCCGGAAGGTGGTGCCCGATGCCCGAACTGCCCGACGTCGAAGGCTTCAGCCGCGTGCTGCGCTCGCACGGCCAGGGGCGGCGGATCGAGCGGGTGGACGTCGCCGACGCCGGGGTGCTGCGCGGGGTCGGCGCGCGCCGGCTGCGGCAGGCGCTGGAGGGCCGCGAACTGGCGGCGCCCGAGCGGCGGGGCAAGTGGCTCATCGCCCGCACCGATCAGGGCCCCGCCCTGCTGCTGCACTTCGGGATGACCGGGCAGCTCGTCGCCTGCCCGCCGGACGAACCCCCGCACCGCTACGACCGCGTACGGCTCGACCTGTCCGACGGCCGCGAGCTGCGCTACCGCGACCAGCGCAAGCTGCAGGGGCTGCGGCTGGCCGACTCCGAGGAGGCCGTGGAGCGGGCGCTGGCCGGGCAGGGCCCGGACGCCGCCACCGTGGACCGCTCGGCCCTCTGCGAGATCCTCGGCGGCCGCCGGGCCAAGCTGAAGGCCGTGCTGATGGACCAGTCCGCGCTCGCCGGCCTCGGCAACCTCCTCGCCGACGAGATCCTGTGGGCCGCCCGCCTCCACCCCGCCCGCCCGGCGAACTCCCTCTCCCCCGCCGAATGCCGCATCCTCCACACGGCCCTGCGCCGCGTCCTGACCCGCTCGATCCGCGCCGGCCGCGTCCCCGCCCCATCCACCTGGCTCACCGCCCACCGCGACGCCTCTTCCCCCCACTGCCCCCGCTGCCACACCCCCCTCACCCACGCCCCGATAGCCGGCCGCACCACCGTCTGGTGCCCCAACTGCCAAAAACAGCCCACCGAATGAGCAAGCAGCAAGCGAAGTAGGGCCGCGAGGGAAACCACCGCGCAGGGCAACGAACGAAGGGGGCGCTGGGGGTACCTCCCAGGCGAAGCTCTGGGGGAGGAACTGCGCGACCAGCCATCATCCGGCGGATGATCCGGAAACGGCCCCGGGCAGCAGCCCGGACGGGGCAAACCAACCACGCACGGCACCAACAAAGGGGCGCGAGGAACTGCGCGACCAGCCAGGAACCGGCGGACGATCCGGAAACGGCCCCGGGCAGCAGCCCGGACGGCGCAAGCCAACCGCGCACGGCACCAACAAAGGGGCGCGAGGAACTGCGCGACCAGCCATCATCCGGCGGATGATCCGGAAACGGCCCCGGGCAGCAGCCCGGACGGGGCAAACCAACCACGCACGGCACCAACAAAGGGGCGCGAGGAACTGCGCGACCAGCCAGGAACCGGCGGACGATCCGGAAACGGCCCCGGGCAGCAGCCCGGACGGCGCAAGCCAACCGCGCACGGCACCAACAAAGGGGCGCGAGGAACTGCGCGACCAGCCATCATCCGGCGGATGATCCGGAAACGGCCCCGGGCAGCAGCCCGGACGGCCAAACCCCGTAATACGCCGCCGCTCAGGCCCGGCGCCTGGCCGACCGCCGCGGCCTCTCCCCCTCCGACTCCCGCACCCGTTTCCGCCGCTTCCCTCCGCTCCGCGATCCCCCACCGGACCCGCCGTCGGACTTCCGCTCCACCGACTCCGCCGTATAGCCCGCCTGCCCCTCGATCGCGCCCTCCACCTCCCCCACGTCGTCGGAGACGTCCTCGACGGCCTTCCCGGCGCTGTCGCCGACCCCCTCCACCGCCTTGCCGGCACCGCCCGCCGCTTCCTTCGCCCCCTTGCCGACCTCGCCCGCGGCCTCCCCCGCGCCCTGACCGACTTCGCCGACCGCGTCGCCGGCGCCCCGGCCCACCTCACCGGCAGCATCACCCGCACCCCGCCCGACCTCACCGACCGCTCGGCTGGCCCCCCGGCCCACCTCACCGGCAGCGTCACCGGCGCCGCGGCCCACCTCGCCAGCAGCGTCACCGGCCCCCCGGCCCACCTCGCCGAGAGCCCGGCCGGCGCCGGAGGCGATCTGCTCCAGGATCTGCGGGTTGCGGTCGATCGTGGCGAGCACGCGCTCGATGATCGCCGCCACGTTGTCGAGCCGTACCTTCAACAGGGCCTGCGCCTCCACCCCCTTGATCCCGAGGTGCACGCGCCCGAGCGCGACATCGACCCCCACATCGAGCTTCAGCAGCTCCAGGACCTCGGCGTGCAGCGACACCCGGCCCCGCAGATCCTCGACCTCGAGGTCGATCTCCTCCACGCTGAGGTTCGGCACGTCGAGCAGTACATCCGGATCGCCGTCCCTGTCGAAGGAGCCGTCGGACTCCCAGTTGTCCCGCTCCTGGGCACCCTCGTCCTCGGGGCGCCCGGTGTCGTCGACGTCATCGGCCACGAGTGTCACCCCTCGTCCTCGTCGTCGTCCTCTTCCTCGTCGTCCAGGTCGTCCCGGTGGTCCTCGTCGTCCTCGTCGTCCAGGTCGTCCTCTTCGACGTCCTCGCCGTCCTCCTCGTCTTCGGCGTCCTCGGCGTCCTCGCCGTCCTCCTCCTCGTCCAGCGCCTCCTCGTGCGTCCGCACGACCTCCCCGTCGCGGATCTCGCCGCGCCAGCCCTCCGGAGGCTCCTCGGCGAGCGTCACGTGCTGCTGGAAGCGCTTGAGGTCCAAGCGGATCCGGCGCCCCTGGGCGCGCCAGAGGTTGCCCGTCTTCTCGAAGAAGCCGACCGGGCGGTACTCGATGACAGCGACCACCCGGGTCAGGTCGGGCGTGATCTCGTGGAAGCTCACGGCACCGTGCGTGGTGCCCTTCTCCCCGTCGGAATCCCAGACGATCCGCTCGTCCGGGATCTGCTCCACGATGTTCGCGTTGGTGCTGCGGTTGGAGAACGCGATCTTGAACTTCCAGTCGGACTCCGTCTCGTCGTCCCCGTAGGAGACGTCGGTGACGCCCTTGGCGAATTCCGGGAACGCCTCGTACTCGCTCCAGTAGTCGTAGACGGTGCGCCGGGGCAGGCCGATGTCCAGGGTCTCCACAACGAGCGTCACCTTGGTGCCGCCACCGCCGCCGCCCCCACCGCCGCCGAGCGCCTCCTTGATGCCGCCGACGGCCTTGCTCCCCGTCTCCTTGACCTTGTCCTTGACCATCCCCGTGGCCAGGTCCTTCATCGACCCACCGCCGATGCCGGGGAGGTTCTTGGCGAGCCCGGAGAGTCCTCCGCCGCCGAGCTTGCCCGCGGTCTTGCCCGCCTTCTTACCGGCTTTCTTGCCGTCGCCGATGCCGGAGAGGGCCTGGGCGGCCGAGCCGACCGCGTGGCGGGCCCGGGCCCCGACGTAGTTGCCCAGTTCGGAGCGCAGTTCCTCCAGCGGGCTCGGGTTCTCGGCCGGTGTCTGCTTCTCGGACGTGGTCATCGCGGGTCACCTCCGACCGCTGCGGGAGCGGGCCGCCTGTGCGGGCTTCTCCGCGGCCGAGCCGCCCGTACGGGCCTTCTTCGCCGCCTTCTTCGCCGGTTTCGCTGCGGCCTTCTTCGCGGGTTTCTCGGCGGCCTTCTTCGCCGCTGCGCCCTTGGCGCCGGCCCGCCGGGCCGTCCCGCGCGCGGCGGACTGCTTGTCGTCGCCGCTGTCCTTGCGGCCGGACGCCCGGCGCCGCGCGGGCCGCTCCTCCTCCGGCGGTTCCTCGTCCTCGGCGTCCTCGGCGTCCTCAGGGGTTTCGTCCTCCAGGTCGCCCTCGTCGGTCCCGTCGCCGGACTCGTCGTCCTCGACGGCACCCTCCTCATCGCCGGCGCCCTCGGCGTCCTCGTCCCCCTCCCCCTCTTCGTCCTCGGAGTCCAGCAGCGCCTGCGTCCGCTTGCGGAGGGCCTCGGTCAGCGAAGCAGCGCCACGGTTCGCCACGCCCGTGACCGCCGAGCGGCCCGTCCCGAGCAGTTCCGTGCGCACCTGCGCACCCAGCTCCCCGAACTGCGGGCTCTGTGCCAGCTTCCTGACCCCCTGGCCGATGAGCGAGGCCGGGTCGAGGCTGCGCCCGGCGACGAGCGAGGCCAGGCTGAGCGCGAGCTTCCCTTTCTTCGTACGGCCGACGACGTATCCGGCGGCCATTCCGGCGGCCAGTGTCGCCTTGGTGTTCGTGTCCATGTGGAGACCTTCGAACGGTCGTCCCGTCCCGGCCGCCGCACGTGCCTTGCGCACCAGCCGACCGTCAGGGCTTCGTCTGGGCGCCTTACCACCTGCTCCACCGACAAACACGGCATACCCACGCAAAGCGCGCCGAGCGGCCCAATCGAGCGGCTCACCGGACGGGCCGGCGGAACATCGCTGGTCGCCGTGCAGACCGGCCGGGACGGGGTACCCGCCGGACCTGGCACCTAACCGGTTGAGAAAGGCGTACTCGTGAAGGCACTCACCTGGCACGGCAAGCGCGACGTACGGGTCGACACCGTCCCGGACCCCGCGATCAAGGACCCCACGGACATCGTCGTCAAAGTGACGACCACCGGCCTGTGCGGTTCCGACCTGCACCTGTACGAGGTGCTGGGCCCGTTCATCGACCCGGGCGACATCCTGGGCCACGAGCCGATGGGGATCGTGGAGGAGGTCGGGCCCGAGGTCACCGCGGTGCGGGCCGGCGACCGCGTGGTCGTCCCGTTCAACGTCTCCTGCGGCACCTGTTTCATGTGCGCCCAGGGCCTGCACTCGCAGTGCGAGACCACCCAGGTGCACGAGCACGGCACCGGCGCCTCCCTCTTCGGGTACACCAAGCTCTACGGGCAGGTCCCCGGCGGGCAGGCCGAGTACCTGCGGGTGCCCTTCGGCAACACGCTGCCGATCCCCGTACCGCCCGGGCCCCCCGACGACCGGTTCGTTTACCTCTCCGATGTGCTCCCCACCGCTTGGCAGGCCGTGGGGTACGCGGATGTGCCGCCCGGCGGCACGGTGGCCGTGCTCGGTCTCGGCCCGGTCGGCGACATGGCGGCCCGGATCGCCGCGCACCGGGGCGCCGCGAAGGTCATCGGCATCGACCTGGTGCCCGAGCGGCTGCAGCGCGCCGAGGCCCGCGGCGTGCACACCTTCGACCTCCAGGAGTACGGCGACAAGATCAGCGACGCCGTCCGCGAGGCCACCGACGGGCGCGGCCCGGACGCCGTCATCGACGCCGTGGGCATGGAAGCCCATGGCGCGCCCCTGGCCAAGGGCATGCAGCAGATGACCACCCTGCTGCCGAACGCGGTCGCGTCCTGGATGATGCAGCGCGTCGGTGTGGACCGCCTGTCCGCCCTCTACCTCGCCATCGACCTGGTCCGGCGCGGCGGCACCATCTCCCTGTCGGGTGTCTACGGCGGCATGACCGACCCGCTGCCCTTGCTGACGATGTTCGACAAGCAGATCCAGTTGCGCATGGGGCAGGCCAACGTCCGTCGCTGGACCGACGACCTGCTCCCCCTGCTCACCGACGCCGACCCGCTGGGCGTCGACGGGTTCGCCACCCACCGCGTGCCGCTCAGCAGCGCGCCGGAGGCGTACGAGATGTTCCAGCAGAAGCGCGACGGCGTGGTCAAGGTCCTCTTCACACCGTGACCGCGCCCGTCTGCTCGCCTGCGCCGCTCCCCGTGCCCGGCGGCCGGCTCAGTGCCCGGCCGCCGGCGAGGTGCGCAGCCGGACCTGCACCTGGCCGCCGTCCGCGACCCGCGCTTCGAAGGCGGGCTGGGCGGCGGTCGCGGGACCGGCGACGTTCCAGCCGTCGGCGAGGCGGAAGCGGCTGCCGTGCCACGGGCACCGCACGCAGTCGTCCTCCACCGCGCCCTGCGACAGCGGCCCGCCGAGGTGGCTGCACTGGTCGGCCAGCGCACGTACCTCCCCGTCCGCGCCGCGCACCACGACGAGGGCCACCTCGCCCACCATCCGCCGCACCGGCTGCCCCTCGGGCAGCTCCGAGAGCGGGCCCACCGCGTGCCAGCCCGGCGGCACCAGCCGCGGTACGACCTCGGCGTGGTTCGCGCCCGCGGCCTGACGGTATGCCAGGTGGCCGCCGATCGCGCCGGCCGCTGCCACCGCCGTCAGCCCGGCGAGCGCGTACGCCCGCCCCCGTACCGGCCGCCGCGTCAGCCTGGCGCCCAGCGACGCCGTGTAGCAGGCAACGGCCGTACTGGTCAGTGCGAGGTGCGCGAGGCCCACCCTCGCTTGCGAGGGCTCCAGCTCGGCCCAGTCCACCAGTCCCGCGGCAGCCGCGGGCACGGCGCCGGCCAGCCCGGCGGCCACCAGCAGGCCCGAGGCCCGGCCGCCGCCGGGCGTCCAATCGAGCACCGCCGAGGACATCCAGGCCCCGATCGGCACCTGCACCATCAGCGGGTGCACGGGGTGCCCGAGCCACCGCCCGTGCAGGCCGTCCCGGAACCGTCCCAGCGGCACCGCCCGCACTGCCTTCCGTACCGTCTCGATCACTCCGTCGAGTGACCCGGCCTGCTCCAACCGCCCCATCGCGCCCAGCACCCGGCCGGGCCGCTCCGGGTCGGGCAGTGCGCTCCGCAGCAGCTTCGCGCCCGTCGATACCGTGCTCACCCTCGCGTCACCTCTCCCGCCCTCCGCCGCGGGACAGGTGCCCGTACGCGGTGGTCTCGGTCGTCCGACGGGCTCGGTCGGCCCGCTGCCCTGCTCTGCTGGTGCGGGCCCTGGTCCGGGGCACCGCCCCTTCAGCCTCCCCGGGCCGGCCCCACCCCGCGAGCGCTCGCGCCGTCCGCGTGACGGCTACGTCGAGCCGCGCGGGTCGCCCGGGGCCGGGTCAGCGCTGCTTCTTGGGCGGCGCGTGCTTCGCCGGGGCCTTGCGCGAGGGCGCGGGCTCCTCGCGCGGGGGCTGCTTGCGGGGCGGGCGGGGGCCGCCCTGTCCGGCGAGGTCGGGGGTGGACACGGTGGGCGGCAGGTCGGGGGTCATGTGCGGAGAACGCGGGGTGTCCATCAGGGTGGCCTCCGCGCTCAATGGTGTCCGTGGGCGGTGTCGGCCGCGCCGCCGAACAGGCGGGCCACCGCGCGGAACGGCAGTGAGACAACGGTCGCGATGGCGTGGCCAATGGCTCTGAGGACGTCTGCTATGGCCGTGAGCATCAGGCACTTCCTTTCCGGGATTTCTCCGGGGGCCCTGCCGAGGCTCTCCGGGAGCCGAGGAGCCCGGCCGGTCCGGGCCGTCCTCCGCAACGGTTCGGCTACCCCGTCGGCGCCCGACCATGAGGCCCGACCGCGAGGACGGTCTCGGATCAGCCCGCCAAGCCAACGCTCATGGGTGCTGCCCCGGTATGCCCGGTGCCGGGCACGCGGCCGAACGGGGTGGTCCGCCATGGAGGAGGAACCGCGTCACCGCGTCCGCCACGCACCCTTGGCTCATGTCGACGCCGTGTCCCGACGTGTCCACGGTGACCAGGCCGGCGCGGTGGCCGAAGGCTCGGCGGGTGGCCTCTGCTCCGGAGGGGGCCGTCGAGGGGTCGGCGGTGTTCTGCAGCAGCAGGATGTTGGCCGGGCCGTGGGGGTGGGGCGCCGGGGCCCGGTCGGAGGTGGGGGTGGTCCAGAAGGCGCAGGGCCAGACGTTCTGCGGGGAGCCCGCGGTCAGCGGGTAGCGGGCGGCGCTGCGGGCGACGGCCGCTCGGTAGTGGGCGAGGTCGCGGGGCCAGGCCGAGTCGTTGCAGACGACGGCGTCCTGGGCGCTGACGAAGTTGTCGCTCAGGGTCTGCCCCCAGGGCAGACTCGACGATCCGCCGGGCGGCAGTTCGCCGGTGCGGGCGTCCTTGATCAGCCCGGCGAGCAGCGGGTAGTACGACTCCTGTTCCAGCAGGGCCTCTTGGGCTTCCAGCAGCAGGTTTCCGGTGAGGGAGCCGCCGTCGGCGAGGACGATCGGACGGCTGTTGAGGGTGCGTGCGGTGGACAGGACGGCGGACCGCACGGCGGTGCCGGTCGTGCCGAGGTGGTAGGTGGCGTCGCGGGCGGCGGCCCAGTCGGCGAAGACCGGGAACGCGGTCTCCACCGCCTGGCCCTTGTGCTCGATGGCCTCCTTCACCCCGCCCGGCGGCACCACGCTGTTGAGCAGCACCCGGCCGGAGGAAGCGGGGAACAGCGAGGCGTAGACGGCGCCGACGAACGTGCCGTACGAGGTGCCGGTGTACGACAGGGCGGGCAGGCCCAGGGCGCGGCGGAGGCTGTCGATGTCGCGGGCGATGTTCGCCGTGTTGACGTAGGGCAGTTCGCTTCCGCCGTGGGCCGCGCAGGCGGCCGCGACACGGGAGGCCCATGCCACGTTCGCGTCCGTGGAGCCGTCCGCGGCCGGGTACGGAACGCCGGTGGCCTCGCTGCGGTCGGCGGGCGCCACCTCGCAGTCGAGCGGCGAACTGGCCCCTATGCCACGGTAGTCCATGCCGTAGAGGTCGGTGTGGGCGACTACCTCGGGCGGCAGTGCGCCCTCCTCCGCCGACGGCAGGTCCAGCCCGCCGAAGCCGGGACCGCCCTGACCCACCATCAGCGGCAGCGGGTGCGCGGCGCCGGAGCGGATGCGGGAGACCTCGACGGCGATGCGGGATCCGTGCGGCCGCCGGTAGTCGAGCGGGACAGTCAGGCGGGCGCACTGCTGGCGCGGGTCCCGCGGCACGGACACCGACTCCGGTTCGGCCGGCGGACAGGCCCCCCAGCTCAGTGGCACGGGCGCCTGCGCCGAGGGAACGCCGGGCCCCCGCGCGGCCGCCGGCGCGGCCCCGGTGCCGGCGAGGCACCCCGCCGCGGCCAGCACGGCGAGCCCGCCGGCCCACGGCCGCCTCGTCCGCGAGCGCGCCCGTGACCGTAACGCCGACGGCCTGAAGGCGGCCGCGACGGCTTTGACGCATGCGACGAACCTGCTCCCGGACATGGCACACCCACCTCGACTCGATCGGGAAGCCGGTCCCGGAAGGACGGGGCCGACACCGATGATCATCGACGGAACCGCTCGCCGCCGCCTCAACCCCCGGGTGGAAAAGCGGGTGGAGATCCGGGTGGAGAGACGAGTGGAGCGCCGGTCGGCGCCGCCCGCCGCGCCAGCCCGCGGCGGCTCCGGACTCTCGGCACAACCCCGGGCAGGGCCCCGGTCGGGCCCCTGGCGGACCCCCTGGCGGACCCGCCCCCGGCGCCGTCGCCCGGCCGTTGTCAGACCCTCCTGCAAGACTTCCGGCATGGCGACTTGGCAGCAGTTCGCGCACGAAGCACCCGAGCTCGCGGCGGATGTCCGCGCCCGGTTCGAGGCGGCGAAAAGCCATGTCCTGGCGTCCTTGCGCAAGGACGGCTCACCGCGGGTCAGCGGGACGGAGGTGACGTTCTCCGGGCCCGACCTGTGGATCGGCTCCATGCTGCACGCGGTCAAGGCGCGCGATCTCATACGGGACGGGCGGTGCGCCCTCCACGCCCATCCGCAGGACGCGGCGGAGCCCGGCGACGCGAAGGTCGCGGGCACCGCCGTCGAAGTCGTGGGCGAGCAGCGGGAGGGCTATCTGACCGGGGCCGAACCGCCCGGCGACTTCCACCTGTTCCTCATCGATCTGCACGAGGCGGTGGTCACCGGCGTGGACGGCGACGAGCTGGTGATCCGGGTGTGGCGGCCCGGGCAGGGCGTGCGGACCGTGCGCCGCAGGTAGCGGCCGGCGGCGGCGTCCTGCCCGGGCGGCTCCTCAGCTGTCCAGCACGCCCGTGCCGAGCAGGCCGAGCAGCAGCACGCCGATGATGATCCGGTAGGTGATGAACGCGTTGAAGGAGTGCCGGGCGACGAACCTCAGCAGCCACGCGATGGAGGCGTAGGCGATGCCGAAGGAGACGATCGTGCCGACGGCGAGCGGTCCTGCCCCCACGCCGGTGCCGAGGGCGTCCTTGAGTTCGAGGAGCCCGGCGCCGGTGAGGGCAGGCAGGCCGAGGAAGAAGGACAGGCGAGTGGCCGCGGTGCGGTCCAGGTCGAGGATGAGGGCGGTGGACATGGTGGCGCCGGAGCGGGAGAAGCCGGGGAAGAGCAGGGCGAGGATCTGCGAACAGCCCACCCACATCGCGTCCTTGAACGAGGTGTCGTCCTCGCCGCGCTTGTGGCGGCCCATCTGGTCGGCGGCCCACATCACGCCGCTGCCGACGATGAGCGAGGCGGCCACGACCCACAGCGAGCCGAGCGGGCCGTCGATGAGCGGCTTGGCGGCGATACCGACGATACCGATGGGGATCGTCGCGTAGATCACCCACCAGGTGAACTTGTAGTCGTGGTGGTAGCGTTCCTCGCGGTTCCGCAGGCCGCGCACCCAGGCGCCGACGAAGCGGGCGATGTCGCGGAAGAAGTAGACGAACACGGCGGCGATCGCGCCGACCTGGATCACCGCGGAGAAGCCGACAACCGCGTTGTCGTCCACGGGTATGTTCATCAGCCCCTCCGCGATCTTGAGGTGGCCGGTGGAGGAGACCGGCAGGAACTCGGTCACCCCCTCGACGACGCCCAGTACAGCGGCCTGGCTGATGTTGATGACGCTCATCGACTTCCATCTCTGCGGACGCCCGGCCCCGCGGCCGGCGTGTGGCACACTCGCTCGGGGACTTCTACGTCACCGTAGAATTTCTACATGACTGTAGAAGATGGGTGAGGGAGACGGCAAACCACATGAGAGCCGAGGGACGCGACGCGGGAACCGGCAACGGATACGGCAACAGACGCGGAATCAGACACCGCGAGGGGCACAGCGAGGGGCACCCCCGGGGCGACGACGGGACACCCGGCGGGGAACGGGCCGCGGAACGGTCCGACCGGCGCGCCCCCCAGCCGCGCCGGGCGAGCGGGGAGCGCGAGGCGGAGGTGCTCGCTGTGCTGCAGGGCGCCGGCCGGGCGCTGACCCCCGGCGAGGTCGCCGCGCAGCTCTCCGGCGACCCCGCCTACACCACAGTCGTGACCGTGCTGTCGCGGATGCACGACAAGGGCCTGCTCACCCGGCGCAAGCGGGGCCGGGCCTTCGCCTACACGCCCGTCGCCGACTCGCACGGGCTGACCGCCCGCCGGATGCGCCAGGAACTCGACGCCGACACCGACCGCCAGGCCGTGCTCTCCCGCTTCGTCAACGACCTGTCCGACGAGGACGAGCAGCTGCTGCGCGGCCTGCTCGGCGACCTGCCGGAGGAGCGGTAGCCACCCATGCTCCTCCACGTGCTCGTGTACCTGCCGCTGCTCTTCCCACTGCCCGCCGCGCTCGGGGCGCGGCCGCTGGCCGAGCGGCTGGACCCGCGCTGGGCGACCTGGCTGCTGACCGGCTGCGCCCTCGCGCTGGCCGCGCTGAGCTGCGCGGCGCTCGGGGTGCTCGCGGTGGCGGGGGTGGTCCGGCTGGAACCGGCGGGCTGGATCGGCGGCTGGTCGGCCGGCACCGTACGGGCCCACGACTCGGTCTCGCTGCCGGAGTCGGTCCTCGCGGGGCTGGCGCTGGCCGCGGCCTGCGCCGCGGGCGGCCGGATCGTGTGGCGCCGCTCGCGGTCGCTGCTGGGCGCGGCGCTCGACGCTGCCTGCCTGCCCGGGCCCGACCAGGTGGTCGTCGTCCCCGACCGCTACCCCGACGCCTTCGCGCTGCCCGGGCTGCCCGGCCGGGTCGTCGTCTCCAGCGGCATGCTGGACGCCCTCGACGCGCGCGACCGCGAGGCGATGCTCGCCCATGAGCGGGCGCACCTCGCCTGCCACCACTACGCCTTCGTCGCCCTCGCCCACCTGGCCGCGGCCGTCAACCCGCTGCTGCGCCCTGCCGCCACCGCCGTCGCCTACACCGTGGAGCGCTGGGCCGACGAGCGGGCGGCCGAGGAGTGCGGGGACCGCCGTCAAGTGGCCCGCGCGGTGGGCAAGGCGGCGCTGGCGACCAGCCGCTCCTCCGCGCCGCGCCGCCTGCCGCAGGCCGTCCTCGGACTGCTGGGCCTGCCTCGCCGGGCGGCAGGCGACCGCCCGGGCCCGGTCCCCCGCCGCGTCGCCGCGCTGCTCGCCCCGCCACCGGCCCACCACCCGCTCACAGGGCCGGTCCTGGCCGCCGCGACCGCGGCCGTCTTCGTCGGCGTCAACGCCGTCTGCGCCTTCGCCGCCGCGCACGACCTCCACCACCTGCTGGAACTCGCCGGCGCCCACTGACCGGCACGGCGCCGGCGGCCCGCGCTTCCACCCCGGCCGCCACATCGGCACATTCCGCCCGGCCGCCGCCCCCGGGCCGACACGTGCCCTCCGCTGGCCGCCCCGGCCCGGCACACCCGGCGACCACCTGTCCCCTCCACCGGCCTGGGGCCCATGCGGAAGCGCCGGCACCGGCGCCTGCGGCACCTGTCAGTCCAGCCTCCACCAGGCCCATGGCCCGGCCCACCCCCGTGGCCGCCAGTCCCTGCTCCGGCCCACCCCCGTGGCCGCCAGTCCCTGCTCCCGTGCTCCCCCGCCGCACCCCGCACCCCCAACCCGAAGCCCTTCCCCCGGGCCCGCACCCCGCCAGAGGGCCCCGCCCCACCGGGAGACAGCACGCCCCCGTCCGCCCGAAAGGGCTCAGTGCTCCTTCTCGTACGCCGACACGACCTGCTCCGTCGGGCCGTCCATCAGCAGCTCGCCCTTCTCGATCCACAGGACGCGGTCGCAGGTGTCGCGGATGGACTTGTTGTTGTGGCTGACGAGGAAGACGGTCCCGGCCTCCTTGCGCAGCTCGCGGATGCGCTGCTCGGAGCGGGTCTGGAAGGCGCGGTCGCCGGTGGCCAGGGCCTCGTCGATCATCAGCACGTCGTGGTTCTTGGCCGCGGCGATGGAGAACCGCAGCCGCGCGGACATCCCGGAGGAGTACGTGCGCATGGGCAGCGAGATGAAGTCGCCCTTGTCGTTGATGCCCGAGAAGTCGACGATCCCCTGGTAGCGGGCCTGGATCTCCTCGCGGGACATGCCCATGGCCAGGCCGCCGAGGATGACGTTCGTCCCGCCCGTCAGGTCGTTCATCAAGGCGGCGTTGACGCCGAGCAGGGAGGGCTGGCCGTCGGTGTAGACGCGGCCGCGCTCGGCGGGGAGCAGGCCCGCGATGGCCTTGAGCAGGGTGGTCTTGCCCGACCCGTTGGTGCCGATGATGCCGATCGCCTCGCCGCGGTAGGCGGTGAAGGTGATCCCCCTGATCGCGTGCACCAGGTGCACGTTCGGCGAGCCTTGGCGCAGCAGCAGGCGGGCGAGTGCGGCGGTGGCGCTGCCGCGGCCAGTGGCGGCGGTGTGGATGCGGTAGGTGACGTGCAGGTCGTCCACGACGACGGTCGGCACCCTGCCGGCCGCGGGCACGGCCGCAGCGGGCCCGGGGACGGCCGCGGGGCCGTCCCCGGGCCGGTCGGGTGCCGTCTGCTCCGGCGCGGGCTCGTTCGTCACGTCGCTCTCCTCGCCGGTCCCGTACCCCCTGCTCGCCCCGATTCACACCGATTCGCCCGTCCGGTGGGGGTCGGCACCGCCCGATGGTGGGGTTTCCCGCACCCGCGAAGCCGGCGGCTGGCTCCATGTCGCTCGCCGGCCGCGGTCCGTAGGGTCGTGGGGGCAGGAAACCGGCAGGAAGCCAGCAGCGGACGGGCACGAAACGGGCACGGAGCACGGACGGGCCGACGGGGAGGACGGGGACCATGGGGGCTGGTGGAGTCGCGGCGCGCCCGCCGCGGGCGGGCGAGGCACTGCGGCCGGCGGCGCTGACGAAGGTGGACGAGGGCGGCGCGGGCCCGGTGACGGCGCCTGACGAGGTACCTCTGCCGGGGGCGGGCCGGGGCGCCGCCCGGCGGGCGACCCGGCCGGCGGCCCGCGGCGCGGGAGCGTCGTGACGGCCCGGATCCCGTGGGAAGTCGAGCGGCGTGCCCGGCCGGGCTGGGGCGCGCTGCTGGCCTGGCAGGCCGCGGTGAGCGTGGTCGTCGGGCTGGTGTGCACGTTCGTGTGGCTCGGCGAGCGGCCCCAGTATTTCTGGCCGCGCTGGGTCTGGTTCGGCCTGGCGCTCAACGTCGTGGTGCAGTACGTCCTGCGGTGGGCGCTGCGGCGGCCGCGCCACCGGGGGCGCAGCCGGGGCTTCACCGTGCAGGCCGCGCTCAGCGCGGTGTACGTCGTCATGGACGTCACAGTGTGGGGGCTGACCGGCGGCGGCTTCTTCTGGCCGGTGTTCACCACGCCGGCGGTCGCGCTGGCGCTGGTCGTCCACGGCTGGTGGCTGCAGCGGCTCCCGGCGGTCCGCGAACGCGAACTCGCCGACCGAGTACGGGTGCTCAGCCGTACCCGCAGCGGCGCCCTGGACGTCCAGGCCGCCGAGCTGAAGCGCATCGAGCGGGACCTGCACGACGGTGCCCAGGCCCGCATGGTGTCCCTCGCGATGAACCTCGGCCTGGCCGGTGAGCTGCTGCGCTCCGACCCCGACACGGTCGCCGAACTCCTCGCCGAGGCCCGCGCCACCACGCTTTCCGCGCTGGAGGAGCTGCGAACGGTGATGGAGGGCATCCAGCCGCCGGTGCTCGCCGACCGCGGCCTGGTGGGCGCCCTGGAGGCGGTGGCGCTGGACATGGCGGTTCCGGTCGAGGTGCGCGCGGAGGTGCCCGGGCGGCTTCCGGCGCCGGTGGAGTCGGCGGTGTACTTCGCCGTCACCGAGGCGCTGGCCAATGTGGTCAAGCACGCCCGCGCCTCCCGCGCCTGGATCACCCTCTCCCACACCGCCGGTAGCCTGACCGTGCTCGTCGGGGACGACGGCGCCGGGGGCGCGGACCGCGGGGCCGGTACGGGGCTGCGGGGCGTGGAGCGCCGCCTGGAGGTCTTCGACGGGACGCTCACGGTGGACAGTCCGGCCGGGGGGCCGACCCGGGTGACGATGGAGGTACCTTGCGCGTTGTCATCGCCGAAGACCTCGCCCTCCTCAGGGACGGGCTGACCCGGCTGCTGCAGGCGCACGGCTTCGAGGTCGCCGCGGCCGTCGGGGACGCGGCGGCGCTGGGCCGGGCGCTGGAGGACGAGAGCGTGGACGTCGCCGTGGTGGACGTGCGGATGCCGCCGACGTTCAGCAACGAGGGGCTGGCCGCCGCGATCGAGGCCCGCACCCGGCGCCCCGGTTTCCCGGTGCTGGTGCTCAGCCAGTACGTCGAGCAGCTGTACGCGCGGGAGTTGCTGCGCTCGGGCGAGGGCGCGATCGGCTACCTGCTCAAGGACCGGGTGGCGGACGTGCCGGGGTTCATCGACACGGTGCGGCAGGTGGCGGCGGGGGCGACGGTGCTCGATCCGAAGGTGGTGGCCGCGATGGTGACCCGCGTGGGCGGCCATGAACCGCTCACCCGCCTCACCCCGCGCGAGCGCGAGGTCCTCTCGCTGATGGCCCAGGGCCGCTCGAACGCGGGCATCGCCGGAGCGCTCGTCGTCACGGAGAACGCGGTGAGCAAGCACATCAACAACATCTTCACCAAGCTCGACCTGCCGGCCGCGCCCGACGACAACCGCCGCGTCCTCGCCGTCCTGACGTACCTGCAGGACCCTTCCTGACGGGGTCCGCCGCCCGGGGTCGGGGCTTTCCCGTCCCCGGTCCTACCCCTCCGCGCCGGCGAAGCTCCGGAGGAGGAACTGCGCGGCCGGCACCGCCGCCGGGGAGCAAACCCCGGCGGCGGGCAGCCGCACCCTTAACTGCGAAGGACCGCCCCCGTGCGGGCGGCAGCGGCTGCCACGGCCGCTTCGCGCGCCGCGGAGGCGTCCTCCGCGGTGAGCGTGCGGTCGGGCGCCCGGAAGCGCAGCGCGTACGCCAGGGACTTGCGGCCCTCGCCGATCTGCTCGCCGGTGAAGATGTCGAACAGCCGCAGCGATTCGAGGAGTTCGCCGGCGCCGTCGCGCAGGGCGGCCTCGACGTCGGCGGCGGGCACGGCCGCGTCGACCACGAGCGCCACGTCCTGGGTGGCGACCGGGAAGGTCGACACGTGCGGACCGGTGACGCGGCCGCCGCCCACCCGCTCGATGACGTCGAGGTCGACCTCCATCGCGCAGGTGCGCTCGGGCAGTCCGAGCGCGGCGACCACGCGCGGGTGGAGTTCGCCCGCGTACCCCACGGGCACCTGCGTGCCGTCCGCGGCGGTCGCGGTGTAGGCGGCGCAGCGGCCGGGGTGGAAGGGCGCGTACTGCGCGGGCCGCACGATGAGTTCGACGCCTGCCTCGCGGGCGACGGTACGGCCGGCCTCCACCGCGTCGGCCCAGGTGGCCGGGCGGCCCTTGCCCCACCAGCCGTCCCGCTCACGGGCGCCGGAGAGCACGGCGGCCGCGTGCTGCGGCTGCTCGGGCAGCGCGGCCTTGAGCGCCTCGATCTCCTCGTCGGTGGGCCGGCGGTCCACCGGCAGCCGCTCGGGAGCGGTGGCGCCGTCGGTGGGGTGGAAGACCAGTCCGGTCTCGAAGAGCGCCACGTCCTGGGCGCCGCGGCCGTGGTTGCGGCGCAGGGTGGCGAGCAGGCCGGGCAGCAGGGTGGTGCGCAGGCCGGGCTCGGTGTCGTCGAGCGGGTTGGCGAGCAGCACCAGGCGGCGGCGCGGGTCGTCGGCGCCGAGCCCGAGCCGGTCGAAGTCCGCCGCGGAGACGAACGGGTAGCAGGGCGCCTCGACGTACCCGGCGCCGGCCAGTGCCCGTCCGACCCGGCGGCGCAGCCGCTGGGTGGCGGTCAGGCCGCGGCCGGGGCGGGGGCGGGGCAGGGTGGAGGGCAGGTTCTCGTAGCCCTGGAGGCGGATGACCTCCTCGGCGAGGTCGTTGGGCGCGCCGAGGTCGGGCCGCCAGCTGGGGACGGTGACGATCAGCTCGTCGGAGCCGTAGACGTCGCAGCCGATCTCCTGCAGGCGGCGCACCACGGTCTCGCGGCCGTAGGTGGTGCCGGCGACGCGGTCGGGGTGGTCGGCGGCCATGGCGACGGTGCGGGGCGCGTAGGGCAGCACGACCTCGGTGACGCCGGGCTCCGCGGTGCCGCCGGCGAGCAGCACCAGCAGGTCGACGGCGCGCTGGGCGGCGGCGGAGGTGGCCTGCGGGTCGGTGCCGCGCTCGAAGCGGCGGGACGCCTCGGAGGCGAGCTTGTGCCGGCGGGCGGTGCGGGCGATCGGCACGGGCGCGAAGTGCGCGGCCTCGATGACGATCTCGCTGGTGCCGCTGTCGGGCCCGGAGTCGGCGATCTCGGTGTGCGCACCGCCCATCACGCCGGCCAGGCCGATCGGGCCGGAGTCGTCGGCGATGACGAGGTCCTCCCCGTCCAGGACGCGCTCGGCGCCGTCGAGGGTGGTGAGCTTCTCGCCGGGCTGGGCGCGGCGGACGGTGATCGGGCCGTTGAGCCGGCTGCGGTCGTAGGCGTGCAGGGGCTGGCCGACCTCGAACATCACGTAGTTGGTGATGTCGACGGCGAGCGAGATGGGCCGCATGCCGACCTTCTGCAGCCGGCGCTGCAGCCAGATCGGCGAGCGGGCCTCGTGGTTGACGCCGGTGACGGTGCGGGCGGTGAAGCGGTCGCAGCCGGTGGGGTCGTCGATCCGCACGGGGTGCCCGTCCGGGTTGGGCCCGGGCACGTCGATGAGGGCCGGGTCGCTGAGCGGCAGGCCGTAGGCGATGGCGGTCTCGCGGGCGACGCCGCGCAGCGACAGGCAGTAGCCGCGGTCGGGGGTGACGGCGATGTCCAGCACCTCGTCGACCAGTTCGAGCAGCGCGATGGCGTCGGTGCCGGCCTCGTGCTCGGGCGGCAGGACGACGATGCCGTCGTGGTCCTCGCCCATGCCGAGTTCGCGGGCCGAGCAGATCATGCCGTGCGAGACGCGGCCGTAGGTCTTGCGGGCGGAGATCCGGAAGTCGCCGGGCAGCACACCGCCGGGCAGGATGACGACGACCTTGTCGCCGACCGCGAAGTTGCGGGCGCCGCAGACGATCTCCTGCGGCTCGCCGGTGCCGTTGGCCTTGCCGACGTCGACGGTGCAGAACCGGATGGGCTTCTTGAAGCCCTCCAGCTCCTCGATGGTGAGCACCTCGCCGACGACGAGCGGGCCCTGCAGCCCGGCGCCGAGCTGCTCGACGGTCTCGACCTCCAGGCCGGCGGAAATGAGCTTGGCCTGGACGTCGCGGCCGGTGGTGCCGGCGGGCAGTTCGACGTACTCCCGCAGCCAAGAAAGCGGGACCCGCATCAGATCTCCATCCCGAACGGAAGGGTGAAGCGCACGTCACCCTCGACGATGTCTCGCATGTCCTCGACGTTGTGGCGGAACATCAGCATCCGCTCGATGCCGAAGCCGAAGGCGAAACCGCTGTACTTCTGCGGGTCGACACCGCAGGCGACGAGCACCTTGGGGTTGACCATGCCGCAGCCGCCGAGCTCGATCCAGCCCTCGGAGGAGCAGGTGCGGCAGGGCCGGTCGGGGTTGCCGACGGACTCGCCGCGGCAGACGTAGCAGAGCATGTCCATCTCGGCGGACGGCTCGGTGAAGGGGAAGTGGTTGGGCCGCAGCCGGGTGGTCATGCCCTCGCCGAACAGGGAGACCACCATGTGGTCCAGGGTGCCCTTCAGGTCCGCCATGGTCAGGCCCTCGTCCACGGCGAGGAGCTCGACCTGGTTGAAGACCGGGGTGTGGGTGGCGTCCAGCTCGTCCGAGCGGTAGACCCGGCCGGGGGCGATCACGTAGACCGGCAGCTCGCGCTCGAGCAGGCTGCGGATCTGCACGCCGGAGGTGTGGGTGCGCAGCACCAGGCCGCTGTCCTGGGAGCCGTCGGCGGCGGCGACGAAGAGGGTGTCCTGCTCGCTGCGGACGGGGTTGTCCACCGAGATGTTGAGCGCGTCGAAGTTGAACCACTCGGCCTCGACCTCGGGGCCCTCGGCCACCTCGTAGCCCATGGCGACGAAGATGTCCTCGATCCGGTTGCTCAGCGTGGTGAGCGGGTGGCGGGCGCCGGCGGGCACCCGGTCGTACGGCAGGGTGACGTCCACTGCCTCCTCGACGAGCACCCGCGCATCCCGCTCGGCCTCCAGCTCGGCCTGCCGGGCGGCCAGCGCCTGGTTGACCGCGCCGCGGGCCTGGCCGACCCGCTTGCCCGCCTCGGCCTTGGCCTGCGGCGGCAGCGCGCCGATCTCGCGGTTGGCGAGCGCCAGCGGGGAGGTGCCCCCGGCGTGCGCGGTCTTGACGTGCGTCAGCGCGTCCAGATCGGCGGCGGCCGCGATGGCCGCGAGCGCCTCGTCGCGCATCCGCTCGACCTGCTCCGGCTGCAACGCCTCGACCTCGACTGGGTCGTACGACTTGTTCGGTGCCGACATCTCTTCCCGTTCCGACTGTGGGTGCTGTGCCCGGATCTGCCCGGCTCGGGCACATGCCGGAAACCGAGTCTAGTGGTCCCGGTGTGTGCGCCGGGCTGGGCGGTCACGGGCTGTGGACAACGGTGGCGCCCGTCGGAGCCTGTCCCGCGCCGCCTGGCTGCGCCTGCGGTCAGGCGAGGTACGCGGGGGCCCCGACGGGCAGGACGAATCGGAACTGGGCGCCGCCGCCGGGGGCCCGGCCGACGCTGATCGAGCCGCCGTGCGCCTCGACGATCCCCTTGACGATGTAGAGGCCCAGGCCGGTGCCGCCGCGCTTGCTGCCGCGCCAGAAGCGGGTGAAGACGCGACTCATCGACTCCTCGGGGATGCCGGGGCCTTCGTCGCTCACGGTGACTGCCGTGCCTTCCGTGCCGTGGCCGCCGCCGGTCGCGGCGGCTGGGGACACGTCGATGGTGACAGTTCCCTCGCCGTGCCGCACCGCGTTTTCCAGCAGGTTGCCCAGGATCTGGTCCACCTTGTCGGGGTCGGCCCACAGCGCGGGCAGCGGCCCGCCGGTGGTGACGGCGAACCGGTCGGCGCTCTGTCCCGCGGCCACGTGGGCGTCCACGTGGTGCCGCACGGCGGCGACCATGTCGACCGGCTGGCGGTGCACCTCCAGGCGGCCGGAGTCGATGCGGGAGATGTCCAGCAGCTCGGCGATCAGCCGGGTGACGCGGTTGGCGTCGGCGTCCACCGTCTCCAGCATCAGCTTCTTCTGGTCCTCGGTGAACCGCTCCCACTTGGCGAGCAGGGTGGCGGTGAAGCCCTTGACGGAGGTGAGCGGGGAGCGCAGCTCGTGGGCGACGGTGGCGATCAGCTCGGCGTGCGAGCGCTCGGTGCGGCGCCGGGCCTCGGTGCCGCGCAGGGTGACCACCAGGCGCTGCACGGGCCCGCCCGGGGTGCGCCGGACGTACTTGGCGGCGACCAGCACCTCGCGGCCGCCGGGCAGCAGCAGGTTGCGCTCGGGCTGGCCGACACGGATGGCGAGGCCGCCGTAGGGGTCGGTCAGCTGCCACCAGCGGCGGCCGTCGAGGTCCTCCAGCGGCAGCGCCTGCTCGACGGGACGGCCGAGCACGTCGGCGGGGCGCAGCGCGGTGATCCGGGCCGCGGCGGCGTTGAAGACCACCACGCGGCCCTGCTCGTCGGCGACGACCAGGCCGTCGGGCAGGTCGTCGGGGTCGACGCCCGCGGCGGGCGCGAAGGTGTCCGCCGCTGCGTCCGGCGCGCGGCCGGACGGCGGCGCGGGCCACTGCGTGGGCGCGTCCCGCACCCCGTTCTGCGGCATCACGTCCAACGCCGCCACCCCCCTCTCAGGGCCCCCGGGGGCGCCACCCTACTAGCTGGAGATGACGCTTCGGCACCCTGCGGGTGCGCGCTGCGCCCGGGCGGAGGCGTACAGGCACACCGCGGCGGCCGTGGCGAGGTTCAGGCTCTCGGCGCTGCCGTGGATGGGCACGCGGACCACCTCGTCGGCCAGCCGGCGGGTCTCCTCGGGCAGGCCCCACGCCTCGTTGCCGAACACCCAGGCGGTGGGGCCGCCCATCCGCTCCTCGTCCAGCTCGGTGTCCAGGTCGCGGGTGCCGGCGCCGTCGGCGGCGAGGACCCGCAGTCCTGCCGCCCGCAGCCCGGCCACGGCGTCGGTGACGGGCACGCCCACGGCGACCGGCAGGTGGAAGAGGCTGCCGGCGGAGGCCCGTACCGCCTTGGGGTTGTAGAGGTCGACGGAGGCGTCGGTGAGCACCACAGCGTCGGCTCCCGCGGCGTCGGCGCAGCGCAGGACGGTGCCGGCGTTGCCGGGGTCGCGCACGTGGGCGAGGACGGCGACCAGCCGCGGCCGGGCGGCCAGCACCCGTTCGAAGGGGGTGTCGAGGAAGCGGCAGACGGCGACGAGGCCCTGCGGGGTGACCGTGTCGGACATCTCCGCGATCACCTCGGGGGTGGCGGTGAGCACCGGGGCGCCGGCCGCGCGGGCGGCCTCGACGAGGTCGCGGTGGCGGTCGGCGGCCTCGGGCGTGGCGTACAGCTCGATCAGGGTGCGGCCGTCCCCCGTGCCGCCGTGGGCGGCGGCCTCCCGCACGGCCTGCGGGCCCTCCACCAGGAACCGCCGCTCCTTGCCGCGGAAGCTGCGCCTGGCCAGGCGGTGGGCGGCGGTGACGCGCGCGGACCGCAGCGAGGTCAGGTCGGGCGTGGACGTCACGTCGGGGGCTCCACTGGTCGGGGTGCGGGGGTGGCGCGCGCCTGAGGGCACGGCGGCCGTTTCCGGCGGGGCGAGCGGGTGGGCGCGAGGGGCGCGGCGGGGGCGCGAGGGACGCCGGGCATGCCGCGGGCCCGCGGGCGATCACTCGCCCGCGGGCCCGGAGACTTCCCCCTCGGCCGGGGCGGCGTCAGGCGGCCTTGGGCGCGTTGACGTCGGCGGGCAGGGCCTTCTGGGCGACCTCGACCAGCGCGGCGAAGGCGGGCGCGTCGTTGACGGCCAGCTCGGCGAGGATCTTGCGGTCCACCTCGACGTTGGCGGCCTTCAGGCCCTGGATGAAGCGGTTGTACGTGATGCCGTTGGCGCGGGCGGCGGCGTTGATCCGCTGGATCCACAGCTGCCGGAAGTCGCCCTTGCGCTTCTTGCGGTCGTTGTAGTTGTAGACCAGGGAGTGGGTGACCTGCTCCTTGGCCTTGCGGTACAGGCGCGAACGCTGGCCGCGGTAGCCGCTGGCCTGCTCGAGGATCGCCCGGCGCTTCTTCTGGGCGTTGACTGCCCGCTTGACGCGTGCCACTTGATGACTCCTTCTGGGGGGCCGCGGTTGTCGTCACACGGCCCGAAAGCGAATGGGGGTCCCGGAGGGGAACCGCGCGCCCCGTCGGGGGCGCGCGGGTCACTTGCCGAGAAGCTTCTTGATCTTCTTGGCGTCCGCCGGGGCCACCTCGACGGTGCCGGTCAGGGCGCGCGTCTTGCTGGACGGCTTGTGCTCGAGCAGGTGGCGCTTGCCGGCGCGCTCGCGCAGCACCTTGCCGGAGCCGGTGATCCTGAAGCGCTTGCTCGTACCGCTGTGCGTCTTGTTCTTCGGCATGGCGCCGTGGTCTCCTCGTCGCTGGCCCTCCCGGCGCCCGTTTTCGGGCGCACGGAGAGCGTCAGTCCTGCGACTAGTCCTGCACTAGTCACGCAATGGGGTCCTGCACTGCCCGGAGCCGCACGGGCTCCGGGGTCCTACGGGGTGCTGCTACGGCGTGCCGAAGGCGCACGGCCCTCGCGTCCACCAGGGGGTCAGCCGGCGTCGGCCGGCTCCTGCTCCTCGACGGGCGCGTCGGCCGTGTCCGCCTGGCGACCGGCCTTGCGGGCGGCCTGCGCCTCGCGGGCCTCGGCCATCGCCTCGGTCTTCTTCTTGTGCGGACCGAGGACCATGATCATGTTGCGGCCGTCCAGCTTCGGGTTCGACTCCACGAAGCCGAGCTCCTGCACGTCCTCCGCGAGCCGCTGGAGCAGGCGGTAGCCCAGCTCGGGGCGCGACTGCTCGCGTCCGCGGAACATGATCGTGATCTTGACCTTGTCGCCCTGCTTGAGGAACCGGACGACGTGACCCTTCTTGGTGTCGTAGTCGTGCGGGTCGATCTTCGGCCGGAGCTTCATCTCCTTGATGACCGTGTGCGCCTGGTTCTTGCGCGCCTCACGGGCCTTCATGGCCGACTCGTACTTGAACTTCCCGTAGTCCATGAGCTTGCACACGGGCGGACGGGCGTTCGCCGCGACCTCGACCAGGTCGAGGTCGTACTCCTGCGCAAGCTCCAGGGCCTTGGCAAGCGGCACGATGCCGACCTGCTCGCCGCTGGGACCGACAAGTCGCACCTCGGGAACGCGAATCCGGTCGTTGATGCGGGGCTCGGCGCTGATGGGGCCTCCTCGGTTGCACCACGCGGCTGACTGGCCGACAGCCGCGCTGGGGTTCGTCTTTCTCTTCACCCCGTGCTCCGACGTGAGACGCCAAAAAACGCCCCGGACCGGAACACAGGCGGGGCTCCTCACAACCGGGAGCACCGCCGCGATATTCCGCGGGGCGCATCGGACGGCATTACCGCCGACGCCTGGGCGCCGACTCATGCCATCTGACCGGGGACCCCTCGGCCGGGGGCCGAGCAGGTGGGAGATCGGAGCCTCCACTTGGTGGCCGGACACAGGTGTCCGACCGGTCGTTCACCAAGCATAGCAGCGCAGGGGCAAAGGTCGTAATCCGCCGGACGGGGCATATCGTGTCCCGTATGAGCAGCGACGCACCCGCACCCGACTTCGACACCCTGACCCGCGACATCGCGGACGTACCCGCGGTGGAGGTCATCACCACGGTGGCGGTCCACCTGATGAGCGCGGCCGCGGTGAACCTGGGACTGGCCGAGGAGGGCGCGCAGCACAAGGACCTCGACGAGGCGCGCAAGCTCATCCAGGCGCTGGCCGGCCTCGTCACCGCCACCGCCACCGACCTGGGCACCTTCCACGCGGCCCCGCTGCGCGACGGCCTGAAGTCCCTGCAGCTCGCCTTCCGCGAGGCGTCTCTCGTCCCGGACGAGCCGGGCCAGGGCCCGGGCGAGAAGTTCACCGGCCCGGTCTACGGCTAGCCGCCGGGGCCGTCCGCGGAGCATCCGCACCCATGGCGGCCGGGGCGAGCGCCCCGGGCGCCGGACACGACAGTCAAGGGCACCCGATCGGGTGCCCTTGACTTGTTGACCGTCTGCCGCACCCCTGGTGCCCAGGACTGGTGCTCAGAAGTCGCCCTCCGCGCGGGCCTCGCGCTCCTCGCGGGCGGCGGCCGCCCGGGCCGCCTCGATCGCCGGGTGGGTGACTTCGTGGACCACCGCCGCCAGGGCCGCGCCCACCAGCGGCGCCACCAGGAAGAGCCACACCTGGATCAGCGGCGGGCTGCCGGCGAAGATCGCGGGGCACAGGCTGCGCGCGGGGTTGACACCCGCGCCCGTGACGGGGATGCCGATCAGGTTGACCACGGCCAGCGCCAGGCCGACGGCCAGGCCGCCGAAGCCGAGCACGGCGACCCGGCGGGTCACCGAGAGGTAGACCATGACCAGCAGGAACGTCAGGATCAGTTCCAGCACGAAGGCGCCGAAGATGTTGACGCCGATCGCCGAGCGGTAGCCGTACCCATTGGTGCCGAACCGGCCGTGCGTGGTCAGTCCCGGTACCTGGTGGACCACCAGCAGGAGGAGCGCGGCGCCCACGATCCCGCCGAGGATCTGCGCGATCCAGTACTCGACCGCGGTACGCACGGTGATCCGGCGGGCGAGAAGCATGCCGAGGGTGACGGCGGGGTTGACGTGGCTGCCGGAGATCGGGCCGATCACGTAGGCGAGCACCACCAGGGTGAAGCCGAAGGCGAGCGCGATGCCCAGGGTGCCGATGAACTGCCCGCCGAGCACGGCGGCGCCCACGGCGAGGAAGACCAGCAGCAGCGTGCCGAGGAACTCGCAGGTGACCGTGCGGACGTCCACCGAGCGCAGATCGAGTGAGCCGAGTTCGAACGGGCGCGACCTGTCCATGGGGCCTCCTGGAGGAGTGATCGACCCTGCCCTTGCATTGTGGGCTCACCGGGTGAATCACACATCTCGGGCACCCGTGGACGTATCCGGGCACGTGTCGGCTCACCGCGTGTGCAGCGGCTCCCCGGGGACGGTCGCGCCGGGCGGGAGGAGGGCCAGATCGAGCCCCTGGAGGAGGGCGCCCCGCAGTGTCTCGTCGGCGGCCAGGCGCGCGGAGACGCTGCGGGCGGTGGCGGCCACGTCGGCGTCGGGGGCCAGCACGAGGCCGAGGGTGCCGTCGCTGCCGGGCTGTCCGGGCGTGAGGTGCGCGCGGGCCACGCCGGGCTCCTGGGCGAGCACCGCCCGCAGGGCCGCGCGGACCTCGGGCTCGGCGAGCGGGTCCGTACCGCCGTGGCCCGCCGCTGCCCGCAGGGCCGCACCGGTCAGCTCGTACGGCACCGGCCCGGCCATGTCGATCAGCAATGTGTCGGCGCCCTCCTGCGCGAGCGCCTGGAGCGCCTGGCCGAGCGGCACGGCCACCGGCCGCGCGTCCGGGCGCCAGCGGGCGAGCGAGGCGGAGGAGGTGAAGGCGGGCAGGGCACGCCGGCCGTCGGGGGCCTGGATGGTGGGGACGGCCATGTCGCTGCTCTTCTCCCGGGCCAGCCCGTCCGGCCCGATCTCCGCCTCGCCGAGGACGGCGACGACCGGGACGAGCAGCCGCGCGTCCCTGAGCGCGGCGACCACCTCGGCGTCCCCCGCCTCCCCCGCGCGGTAGCCCGCGAGGGCGGCGGCCAGCGCCGGGAGCGCGGAGCCGTCGTCGTCGGCGTACCCGGGGTTCGGAATGTTCTTCAGCGCCACCCGGGCACCCTATCCACCGCCGCCCCCGGCGCCCGCGCCGGGCTGCACGGCGGGGCCGGCAGCGGTCGGCGGCTGCCGGCGCCCGGGGTCCGGCGTCCCGGCTCCGTCCGGCTCGCGCGGCGGCGGGAGTGGGGCCCTGATCGCCGGGATCGCGAGGACGGTGAGCACGGCCGCCGTCTGCCAGGCCGCGCCGAAGGCGAGCACCGCGGAGGTGCCGAGGGCCGCGGCGACCGGGCCGGCCGCCGCCAGGCCGAGCGGGCCGAGGGCGAAGGCGCCGAACGCGTCGTAGGCGTGCACGCGGGCGAGGGCGTCCGGGGGGACCTGGCGCTGGGTGGCCGTGTCGTAGAGGGTGCCGCAGACCGCGGAGCCGACCCCGGCCACCAGGGCGGCGGCGCAGACCACCGCGAGCGGCCGGCCGGTGGCCAGGGCGGCGGACGGCAGGGACCAGCCCGCGGTGGCCGCGGTGGCGATCAGCACCGGGCGGCGCGGGCTGCGCCCCAGCATCGCCAGGCCCCCGGCGACGGCGCCCGCCCCGTAGAGCGTCATCACCGCGCCCCAGGCGCCCGCGCCGCCCAGCCGCCGCTGGGCGACGACCGGGCCGAGCACCAGGAAGGGCGCCCACACCAGCAGGTTGAACAGGCATCCGTGCAGGGTGCTGGTCCACAGCCAGCGGCGTGAGGTGAACTCCGCCCAGCCCTCGCGCAGTTCGCCGACGAAGGACGGGGCCTTGGTGCGCGCGGCCCGCGCGGTGCGGGGCAGCAGGAGCAGGGCGGCGATGCTGGCGGCGTAGCTGGCGGAGTCGAGGCCGAGGACGAAGGACGGCCCGACGGTGGCGGTGAGCAGTCCCGCGAGCGCGGGTCCGGCGATCGAGGTGCCCGAACGGGCCATGCCCAGCATGCTGTTGGCGTCGCCCAGGGTCTCGGGCCGGGCGATGGCCGGGACGAGGGCGCCCAGCGACGGGGTGAACAGGGCCTCAGCCGCGCCCCAGCAGGCGACCAGGGTCAGCAGGGCCCACAGCGGCGGGGCGGTGCCCATGAGCACCAGGGCGAGGCCGAGTTGGGTCAGGCAGCGCACCGAGTCGGCGGCCAGCATGACCCGGCGGCTGCCGAGCCGGTCGCCGACGACGCCGGCGGCGAGCAGCAGCAGGACCAGCGGCAGGATGCGCGCGGCCATCACCCCGCCGAGTTCGGCGCCTCCCCCGCCGCTCTGCAGCACCGCGAAGGTCAGCGCGAGCGAGGCCATGGAGGAGCCGAGCAGGGAGGTGGTGTAGCCGATGAAGAAACGGCGGAAGCCGCGCTCACGCAGCACGGCGGCACGGTGCCGCCGTACCCGAGCAGGGTTCTGACCAGGGGACATGCGGCTCAGGGTGCAGCCTGCGCGGATCGACACGCCAGAGCCGCGCGAGAAAAAGCTGAGTGAGCCTGTATCAACTTATGATGAGCATGGCTAGGCTGCGAATGTCATTTACTGCGGTGAATCATAGGGAGGGTCTGTGCGGCAGCCCGTCGAGTACGCCGTCGCCGTGGACCGCTATCTGGCGGCGGCCGCCCTCGGGGACGCCTCGCGCCGGGTGTACCGGATCGCGCTCACCACGTGGGCGTGGGCGCTGGTCGAGGGGGCGCCGCCCGAGCGGCGCAGGGGCGCGGCCGCGCCCGGCGTGCCGCTGCACCTGCTGGACTCCCCCCAGGCCGCGGCCCGGCTGCGGGCCGCCTTCGCGGCCCGCTCGGCGGCGGTCGGCCCGCGGACCGCCAATCGTGAACTGTCCGTCCTCAACGGCGCCGTGGCCTGGTGGCGCGAGCGCGGCTGGCTCCGAGCCGACCCGACCGCGGGGCTGCGCCCCTTGCCGCTGCCGAGCCGGCGCAACCCCGGCGCCCGCCTCGCCCCCGAGCAGGTCCGCGCCGTCCTCGCGCTTCGGGCACCATTGCGCGAGCAGACCCTGTGGCACCTGCTGCACGAGTCGGGCGCGGCCATCGAGCGCGTGCTCGCCCTCGACGTGGACGACCTGGACCTGCCGGCCCGCCGTACCCGCCCCGGCCGCGAAGGCGCGCTCGGCTGGGGCGAGGGGACCGCGGGCCTGCTGCCGCTCCTGGTCCTGGGCCGGCTCACCGGCCCGGTGTTCGCCACCTCCCGCGGCCGCCTCTCCTACCGGCGGGCCGCCGAGGTCTTCACCGCGGCGACCAGGCCGCTGGACCCGGCAGGCCGCGGCTGGACCCTCCACCGCCTGACCCCGCGCTGAGCCGCCACGCGCCCGTGACCGCTGCCCCCTGACGCTCCGTCACCTCGGCCGGTGGAGGCCCGGCGGTCAGCCGCGGCGCAGCCGGAACCAGATCAGGCCCGACAGGGCGACCAGGACCGCTCCCGTGGCGGCGAACGCCGTGGCCACGCCGTCGCCGAGGAGGCGGGAGCCGTCCTCCGCGGCCGCCTCGGGGGCCGGCCCCGGCGGGAAGTAGGTGTGGGCGTAGGCGGCGGGGACGGGGCGGACGGGGGCCGGCTTCAGTTTGCGGGCGGCGGCCACCGCGGCGGCCGGGTCGATCATGCCGGTGCCGACGTCGTCGTTGCGGCCGCCCTTGGGCTTGTCCTGGGTCGTGTCCTCCAGCACCTGCTTGACCTGCGCGGGGCTGAGCCGCGGGTTGGCCGAGCGGACGAGCGCGGCGGCCCCGGAGGCGTACGCGGAGGCCGCGCTGGTGCCCCAGCCGTTGTAGTAGGTGCGGTCCGGGTCGGCGATGACGACCTCGACGCCGGGGGCGGCCACCGAGGCGTACCAGCGGTGGGTGGAGAAGGAGGCGTGCTCGCCGTGCCGGTCGACGGCGGCCACGGCGATGACGCCGGGGTAGGCCGCGGGGTAGGAGGAGCGGTCGGCGGCGTCCCCGCCGTTGCCCGCGGAGGCGACCACGACGACGCCCTTGTCCAGCGCGTACTGGATCGCGTCGTCCTCGGCGGCGACCGGAGCGGCGGTGGCGCTGTCGTCGCCGAGGGAGAGGTTGATGACGTCGGCGCCGTGGTCGACGGCCCAGCGGATACCGGCCGGCAGCGCGTCGCCGCGGCTGGACCTGGCCTTCTGCCGCAGCGGGTCCTTGTCCTCCAGGATCACCCGGACCGGCAGGATGCGGGACTGCGGGGCGATGCCGAGGACGCCGTCCTCGTCGCCGGGGCCGTGCCCGTGGCCGGCGATGATCGCGGCCATGCCGGTGCCGTGCCGGGCCCAGGCGCTGTCGCCGCGCTTGGCGCCGAAGCCGACCTCGTCCTTGCCGGGGAGCACCTGACCGGTCAGGTCGGGGTGGGTACCGTCCACTCCGGTGTCCAGGACGGCGACGGTGATGCCCGCGCCCTTGGTGACCTGCCACGCCTGCTGGGCGTGCAGGGCGCCCAGCGCCCAGTCCAGGCTGCGGGCCGGGTCGGCGGCGGCGGGCGGCGCGGCGAGCACGCAGGTGGTGCCCGCGGCGGCGAGCGCGAGCAGCAGGCGGGTGGCGGTGGGGCGGGCGGTACGGCCCGGGCGGGGCGTCATCGCTTCTCCGGGCCGGTGGTCGGCGGGTGCAGCAGGGTGTCGACGGCGGTGTGCAGGTGGTCGTCCACCGCGGAGGCGAGGCCGGTGGCGTCGAAGCCGAGGCCGGCCTGGGCGGCGGGGGTGGTCGCGCCCTGGGCGTCGGCCTTGTCGGCGGGCTGCGGCTGCGCGATGGTGCGGCCGTCGGCGAAGCCGCTGACGGCGTAGACGACGAAGGGCAGGTCGGCGGCGACCTGGACGTCCCAGCTGCCGCGCTGGCGGTCGCCGAAGCGGGCCGCCGGGGTGCCGGGGAAGGCGACGGGCCTGGGCAGCAGGTCGGTGCGCTCGCCGAGGTGCTGGGAGGTCCAGCGCCGGGCGAGGGCGCTCATCGCCGGGGCCTCGCCGGAGGCGACGAGCAGCCCGACGGTGGTGACGGTCGTCGAGGTGCTGTCCACGTAGGTGGCGCGCAGCAGCCGGGTGCAGCCCACGGGGGCCACGACCTGCTGCAGCAGCGGGTCGAGGGCGCCCTGGCAGCCGGCCGGGGCGGCGACGCCGACGCGCACCCAGGAGCGCTGCGCCCCGCCGGGGCCGCCGTCCTTGTCCGACACGGTGGGCGGGAAGAGGCGGTCGACGGGGGTGTCGCGCCACACCTCGCGGGCCTTGGCGAACGCCTCCGGGCTGCCGTCGGCGACGGGCGCGGGCCGCTGCGGGCCGTGGTTGATGACCGCGCCCGCGATGGCGCCGCCCACCAGGCCGAGCCCGACGACCAGGCACACCGCGGCCAGCGCCTGGCGGCCGCGTGCGCTGCCCGGCAGGCGCGGCCCGGCGGCGGGGGGCCGCGGGGGTACGGGAGGGGCCGGGGGTACGGGCGGGGCGGCGGCCGGGTACGTGGCCGCGGCGGGCGGCGCCGGGGGCCGCGGCGGCGGCGGTGACGCGTCGGTTGCGGGAACGGTGGGCGCGGTCCTCGGCGGAGGCGGTACGTGCGGGGGAGCCGCCGGCCGCGGCGGGGCGGTACGCGGGGCCTCGGGCGGAAGCGGCCGGGCCTGCGGCGCGGACGGGCGCCGCGGGGGCGCGGGCGGGGCCTGGGCCGGGCGGGGCGGAACCGCCCCTGGCGGTACGGCGGAGGGCGCGGCCGGTGCCGGAACGGCGGGTGCCTGCCGCGGCCTTGGCGGCTCGGCGGCGGATCCGGGGGCGCCGCCCATCGCCGCCTGTCCGGCGGGGGCGGCGGGCCGGTCCCCCTCCGCCCCGGAGCCGGGGCCCTCGTGCGCGGCAGCCGGCTTCGGCCCCGACGCGGTGCGCAGGTGCGGGTGGAGCGTGGGGAAGGGAGCGGGCGAGGTGTTTCCGTTGTCCACTCCGGTGCTCACCCGGCGCTCCCTCGTGACCCCGTACGCGCGGATGGCGCGTACCCGTTCGGCTTGCGCGTCACTCTACGGGGTCGGTGGGCGTTACGGATGCGCCGGGGCGAGGCCGGAGGGGCTACCGCTGGGTAGGCAGCGTCTGGCAGGCTGCCCGCATGGCACCGAGCAGCGCCGACCGAGCCCGCTACGACCGGGCGACCGCCCATCTCGACGCGCCCTTGGCCCTGGTGGACCTGGACGCCTTCGACGCCAACGCCGCCGACCTGGCCCGGCGGGCGGGCGGCAAGCCGATCCGGGTCGCCTCGAAGTCGGTACGCTGCCGGGCGCTGCTCGAACGGGCCCTGGCCCGCGAGGGGTTCGCCGGCGTCATGTCCTACACGCTCGCCGAGTCGCTGTGGCTGGCCAGGAGCGGCTTCACCGACGTGCTGCTCGCCTACCCCTCGCCCGACCGGTCCGCCTTCGCCGAGCTGGCCGCCGACCCCAAGCTGGCGGCCGCGGTGACGGTGATGGTCGACGACCCGGCCCAGCTCGACCTGATCGACGCCGCCCGCGGCCCCGAGGGTACCGAGCGCATCCGGGTCTGCCTCGAACTCGACACCAGCCTGCGGAAGTTGGGCGGCCGCATACGCGTCGGCGCGCTGCGCTCGCCGCTGCACTCCCCCGAGCGGATGGCCGACGTGGCCCGCGTGATCGCGGCCCGCCCCGGCTTCCGCCTGGCGGGCATCATGGCCTACGAGGGCCACATCGCGGGTGTCGGCGACGCCGTGCCCGGCCGCCCGGCCCGCTCGCTGGCGATACGCGCCATGCAGGCGGTCGCGCGCAGGGAGCTGGCGGCGCGGCGGGCCGCCGCCGTGGCGGCCGTACGGGCGGTCGTGCCGGACCTGGAGTTCGTCAACGGCGGCGGCACCGGCAGCGTGCAGCACACCGCGGCCGAGGACTGCGTCACGGAGATCGCCGCCGGCTCCGGCCTCTACCAGCCGCGGCTCTTCGACACCTACACCTCCTTCCGCGGCCGGCCGGCGGCGCTGTTCGCGCAGCCGGTGGTACGCCGCCCGGGCGTCGGCGTGGTGACCGTGCTCGGCGGCGGCTACCCCGCCTCGGGTGCGGCGGGCCCCGACCGCCTCCCGGTGCCATACCTGCCCGAGGGGCTGCGGTACGACGCGCAGGAGGGCCCGGGCGAGGTGCAGACTCCGCTGCTCGGCACCGCGGCGGACGACCTGCGCATCGGCGACAAGGTCTGGTTCCGGCACGCGAAGGCCGGCGAGCTGTGCGAGCGGTTCGCGGAACTGCACCTGCTGGAGGGCGACAGCGTGGTGTCGGTGGTCCCGACGTATCGAGGCGAGGGCCGCACGTTCCTGTAGAGCACCTGGCCGCCGCCATGGTGCTCGGGTGCCGCCCATGCCATGGTGCCGGGGCGGCCCCGCCGCCTTGGGACACAGGCGACTTCGCCTCCATGGTGCCCGGGTGGCCTCGCGCCCATGGTGCCCAGGCAGTGCCCAGCCGGTGCCCAGTTCCTTGTGACGCGAACGGCCCCCGCTCGCGCGAGGGCCGTCGTACCGGATGTGGTGACGCGTCAGACGCCGGTGCCGCCGCTGCTGCCCGGGGTGGAGCTGTCCGCCTTGATGCCCTTGGTGATCTGGTCGATCACGCTCGGGGAGGGCGCCTTGCCGCCGATGTCGAAGCCGAAGCGGACCACGACCAGCAGGCCCTTGTGCACGGGTGAGGGGAAGACGAGGGACTCCACGTAGCCGTCGGTGCCGGACTGCGTGGCGACCTTCCAGCGCACCTGGTAGCCCTTCTGCCCGGCGACGGTCACCGGCCCGGAGGCCACCTGCTGGTGCGAGGTGGTGCGCCCGTAGATGTCGGAGCCGTAGGACGCCTTGGCGTTGCCCGCGATGTCCTCCTTGGCGGCGGCCTCGGCCGTGGTGGAGGTCAGGTCGAGCGTCTGGGCGGGCTGCGCGAAGACGCCGCCGCGCACGCAGCTGGAGTTCGCGTCGCCCGGGCACGGGTACTGGCCGGTCACGACGTTGGCGGCGGACTGGGCGCCGCTGTCCGAGCCGGTCCAGCCGTCGAGCACCGGCAGGCTGATGCCGTCCAGGGAGTCCACCGCGGCCTGGCCGGGGCCCTTGGTGGCCGGCGGGCTCTGCTGCTGGTCCGGGCCGGGCCCCTGCGGGTCCGACGGCGGCTGCTGCTGCTCGTGCGGCCGGCCGGTGGCCGACGGCGGAGCCGGGGTCTTGTCGGCGCTGTTGTCGCTGCTGCCCCCGCCGGCCACGAGGACGGCGGCGATCACGCCGCCGATGACCACGAGCGCGGCCACGATCGACAGGACGATGACGCCGGTACGGCGCTTGGGGGCGCCGCCGGATATGACATCGCCCGCCGGATAGGGGGCGTACGGGGGCGGTGCCAGGGGCGGCTGCTGGCCCGCCATGGGCACCGGCGCCGTCCTGGTGTACTCCGTCCACGCGTTGCCGTCCCACCAGCGTTCCATGGCGGGGCCGTTGCCTGTCTGCCCGGGCTCTGGGTACCAGCCGGGCGGGGTCGTCGTCGTCACGGCGTCACCTTATGGCCGAAGCATGAGAATCCCGTAAGCACGCGGGTCACAGGGCGGTCACGCCGGCCGCGGCGGCTGCGAACGGCCGGAAACCGCCGGTCAGGGCCGCGGGCGGGGGCTGTCTTAGGAGGTGGGCGCCGGGCGGCGGGTGCGGGCCTGGGCGCGGGTGAGGGCGAGCAGGTCGCGGGCGGGGCCTGCCGGGCGGTGGCCCGCGGGCCAGACCGCGCGCAGCGAGCGGCCGAGCGCGAGGCCGGCCAGCGGCACCGCGGTCAGCCGCCCCGCGGCCAGTTCCTCGGCGACGGCGAGTTCGCTGAGCACCGCGGGCCCGGCGCCGCTGACGGTGGCCGCCTTGGCCGCGGTGGTGGAGGCCAGCTCCAGCAGCGGTACGGCCGGTCCGCCGTGCCCGGCGAGCGCGGCGTCCAGGACCTGGCGGGTGCCCGAGCCCTCCTCGCGCAGCACCAGCGGGGTGGCGGCCAGTTCCCCGGCGGTGAGCGGGGTGCGGCGGCGGGCCCAGGGGTGGCCGGGGGCGGTGACGACGAGCAGCCGGTCGTGGCCGATGACGGCGGCGTCCAGGCCGGCGGGCACGTCCAGGCCCTCCACGAAGCCGAGGTCGGCCTCGCCCGCGGCCACCTGGCGGGCCACGGCCGCGGAGTTGCCCGCCGCCAGCGACACCGCGGTGCCGGGCCGCTTCTCGTGCAGCGCGATCAGCCAGCCGGGCAGCAGGTACTCGGCGACGGTCATGCTGGCGGCCACCCGCAGCCGCGAGTCCCGCCGGCCGCGCAGCGCCCGCGCCCCGGCGTCGAACGCCTCGGCCGCCTCGATCACGCGGCGGGCCCACTCGGTGACGAGCGCGCCCTCGTCGGTGAGCTGCGAGCCGCCGGGCGAGCGCCGTACCAGGGCCACGCCGAGACGGGTCTCCAGCGCGCGCATCCGCCCGCTGGCCGCGGGCTGGCTGATGCCCAGCTCGCGGGCGGCCCGCCCGAGGCTGCCCAGCCGGGCCACCGCGATCAGCAGCTCCATGGCCCCGAGGTCGGGCACCCGGTACGCGAGCGGCCCACCGCCGGCGGCCCCGGTGTCCCCGCCGGAAGCAGCACCGCCCGGGCCGGAAGGGGCACCACCCGCGCTCGATGTCATAACCGCAGCTTATGTCCCGATAGGCCGGTGACGGCTACCGGGGGCGGGCGCGCGGCGGGACGGTCGGTCCATGGCCGCACTCACCGACTCCGCCGCCCGCGCCGAGGCGGGCGCCCCCCTCGCCCGTACCGATGCCGGCAGCCCGCCGGCCGCCGCGCCCGCGCGCAAGGCGCCCGAGCCCGTCCCGGCCCCCTCCCTGCGGGAGTTCGGGCCCAACTGGTACGCCGCCGTCATGGGCACCTCGATCCTCGCCGGCTCCGGCGCGGGCCTGCGCGGCCGCCCCGGCTGGCTGCACGCGCTGTGCACGGGCGTCTGGATGCTCGCGCTGCTGGTCCTCGCCGTCGTGCTCGCCGCCCGCGCCGGGCACTGGCTGCGTCACGCCGACCGGGCCCGCGAGCACCTGGCCGACCACACCGTCGCCCCGTTCTACGGCTGCCTGCCGATGGCCCTGCTCTCGGTGGGGTCGAGCACACTGCTGCTCGGCCCGCCGGTGATCGGCGAGCACGCGGCCGTGGTGACGGACGCGGCGCTGTGGACGCTCGGCACGGTGAGCGGGCTCGTCGTCGCGGTGGGCGTGCCGTACCTGATGGCGACCCGGCACCGGATCGGGCCGGACGACGCCTCCCCGGTGTGGCTGCTGCCGATCGTGGCGCCCATGGTGGCCGCGGCCGCCGGGCCCGCCCTGGTGGCCCACCTGCCCGCGACCGCCGGGCAGGCCCGCGAGGCGCTGCTGCTGGGCTGCCTGGCCCTGTTCGGCATGAGCCTGCTGGCCACCACGACGATGCTGCCACTGGTGTGGGGCCGCCTGACCCGCCGCGAACTCCCCCTGGCCGCGACCCCCGCGCTCCTGCTCGTCCTCGGCCCGCTCGGCCAGTCCACCACCGCGACAGGCAACATCGCCGACGCGGCCCGCGGTGTCCCGCACGAGTCCTACGCCACCGCTCTGCGGGCCTTCTCCGTCCTCTACGGGGTGCCGGTCATGGGCTTCGCGCTGCTGTGGCTGCTGCTCGCGGCCGCGCTGCTGGTGCGGGCCGTACGCCGGGGCATGGGCTACTCGATGACCTGGTGGGCCTTCACTTTCCCGCTGGGCACCTGCGTGACGGGCGCGACCGCGCTGTCCCGGCACAGCGGCCTGGACGCGGCGACCTGGCTGGCGGCCGGCCTGTACGTCCTGCTGGCGGCAGGCTGGCTCGCGGCGGCGACAGGCACGCTGCGGAGCTTCACCCGTCGTGCGGTCTGACCGATCGTCAGGTCATCGACCCGGTCGCTGTTCCGGGCTGCTCCGTCTGGCCCCTGTCTGGACACGCCTGGACCCGCCTGTTCCCGCAGCCCTCACCCACGGACCCGCCGGCTGCCGCCCGGGAACCCGTCTCAGCCGCCCGCCCCGAACCGCCGCGCCCCCGCCAGCGCCCGCCCCAGCACCTCGGGCGCCGCCACCAGCGAGGGCCCGTACCAGGTCAGGTACCGCCCGTCCACCAGGGCAGCGGGCACCGAAGGGAACGCCTCGGGGCCGTCCGTCGCGGTGAAGCGGTACGGCTCGTCCGGCAGCACCACCAGGTCGATCACTCCGGCGCCCAAGGCGGCGGGGTCGAAGCGCGGGTAGCGCTCGGCGGCGCCCGCAAGCACATGGTCCACACCCAGGCGCGCGAGCAGGTCGCCGGCGAAGGTGTCGCGGCCGAGCGCCATCCACGGGCGGCGCCACACGGGCACGACGGCCCGGCGCCGCGGGCGCGCGTCGACTTCCGACGGCAGGTCCTGCCAGGCGGCCTCGGCGTCGTCCAGCCAGGCGGGCCGGGGCAGGGCGCAGCCCTCGACGAGCAGGCGGTGCAGCTCGGCGAACGCCTCCGGCAGCGAGCGCACCCGCGTGACCCACACCTCGAGGCCGAGGTCGCGCAGGGTGGCGAGGTCGGCGGGGCGGTTCTCCTCCTCGTTGGCGACCACCAGGTCGGGCGCGAGCGCGGCCACCGCGGCGGTGTCGGGGTTCTTGGTGCCGCCGACCCGGGTGACGGCGAGGTCCGCCGGGTGGGTGCACCAGTCGGTGGCGCCGACGAGCAGCCCGGGCGCGCTCGCCGCGACGGCCTCGGTGAGCGACGGCACCAGGGAGACGACACGCCGGATACGGGAGGAGGCCACGGGCCCACCGTACGGCCGCTGTCGGTGGTGCGTGCGATGCTGGCGCCGTGAACGACGACAAGGCCGGCGGCCTGCTGCTCCTCGACACGGCGAGCCTGTACTTCCGTGCCTACTTCGGCGTACCCGAGTCCGTGCGGGCGCCGGACGGCACCCCGGTCAACGCGGTGCGCGGCCTGCTGGACTTCATCGCCCGCCTGGTCGCCGACCACTCCCCCGCCGCCCTGGTCGCGTGCATGGACGCCGGCTGGCGGCCGCAGTGGCGGGTGGACCTCATCCCCTCGTACAAGGCGCACCGCGTCGCGGACGCCGCCGCCGGCACCGAGGAGGTGCCCGACACCCTCTCCCCGCAGGTGCCGGTGATCGAGGCGGTGCTCGACGCGATCGGCATCGCCCGCGTCGGCGTGCCGGGCTACGAGGCGGACGACGTGATCGGCACCCTCGCCACCGCCGCTCCCGGCCCGGTCGCGATCGTCACCGGCGACCGGGACCTGTTCCAGCTCGTGGACGACGCCCGGGGCGTGCGGGTGCTCTTCCCCCGCAAGGGCGTCGGCGACATCGACGTGGTGGACGGCGAGTTCCTGACCGGGCGCTACGGGGTGCGCCCGGATCAGTACGCCGACTTCGCCGCCCTGCGCGGCGACCCGAGCGACGGGCTGCCCGGGGTGAAGGGCATCGGCGAGAAGACCGCGGCCGAGCTGGTGCGGCAGTACGGCGACCTGGCCGCGGTACGGGCGGCCGCCGCCGAGCCGTTCTCCAAGCTGACGCCGGCCCGGCGGCGCAACATCCTGGCTGCGGCCGACTACCTGGAGGTCGCCCCGAAGGTGGTCCGCGTCGCCACCGACGTGCCCCTGCCCGTCTTCGACCCCGCGCTGCCCCCGGTGCCCGAACACCCGGGCGCCCTGAAGGAGTTGGCCGAGCGCTGGGGGCTCGGGGGCTCCCTGTCCCGGCTGCTCGACGCGCTGGCGGTGCGCTCGGCATGAGCAGGCGGCGCGGGCAGTGGGCGGAAGGTGGCGGGCGGGTGGGCCGGCGATGAGCGGCGACGGCCTGCTCCCCCGCGAGCGCACCGAGGTCGCCCCCGGCGCGGTCCACGTGCCGGACTGGCTCGGGCCCATGGAGCAGCGGGAGTTGGTGGCCAGCTGCCGGGCCTGGGCGCGCGGCCCGGTGCCGATGCGGCACACCCGGCTGCCGCGCGGCGGGGTGATGTCGGTGCAGACGGTCTGCGTCGGCTGGCACTGGCGCCCGTATGCCTACTCGCGCACCGCGCCGGACGTCAACGGGGAGCGGGTGGCGGCCTTTCCGCCGTGGCTGGCCGAGCTGGGCCGGCGCGCGGTCGCCGACGCCTACGACGACCCGGCCGCCGGCGCCGCCTACGAGCCGGACACCGCGCTGGTGAACTTCTACGACAGCAGCGCCGCCATGGGCATGCACCAGGACAAGGACGAGCGATCGGACGCCCCCGTGGTGAGCCTGAGCATCGGCGACACCTGCGTCTTCCGGTTCGGCAACCCCGAGACGCGCACGAAGCCGTACACCGACGTGCGGCTGGCCTCCGGCGACCTGTTCGTCTTCGGCGGCCCCTCCCGGTACGCCTTCCACGGCGTGCCCAAGGTGCTGCCCGGCACCGGCGATCCCGCCACCGGCCTGGCCGCCGGGCGGCTGAACCTCACCCTGCGCACCACCGGCCTGCCGGGCTGAGCCGCCCGGAGCCGCCCGGAACCGCCCGGAGCCGACCGGAGCAGGGCGGCAGGACATCGGAGCGCCCCCGCGCCACCCAGTGCGGGCGGCGCGGGGGCCGTACGGCACCGGGCGGACCCGGTGCCGTACGGACGTGCTCGAAGGTTCCCGCTCAGTCCTTGTCGAGCGAGAAGTTCTTCGTGGTCGTCGCCCCCTTCGTGATCTTCACCGTGGCCACGATCGGCTGGTAGCCGTCCTTGGCGACGATGACCGTCAGCGGGTTGTTGCGGACGTCCAGCCACAGCTGGTAGGTGCCGTCCGCGGCGGTCTTGAGCGTGTAGTGCGTCGCCCAGGTGTCGATCTGGACGGTCGCCCCCGGCAGGGCGCCGCCACCGGTCGCACTCACCGTGCCGGTGATCTTGCCCCAGGTCGCGGGCGGGTTCACGGTCAGCGAGACACCCACCGGGGTGAGCCGGTAGGGGGTGTCGCTGCCGAGGTCGAGCGACGCGGTGAAGGTGCCGGGCTGGGTGATCTCGGGCACCGAGGCGTCGAGCGTCACCGTGAACGTGGTGCTGGCGCCCGGGTCGAGGGTGACCGTGTCGGTGCTCTCCGACAGCCAGGTGACGTCGGAGCCGCCGGTCTGGTCGTAGCCGGACAGCACCTCGGAGGTGCCGTACGGCGTGCTGCCGACCATGCCGCCGACCGCGTAGAAGCCCACCGAGCCGCCGCCGCGGTACAGCGAGGCGTTGGCGTTCGGCAGGGCGGTCCAGGTGTCGGAGGCGGGGTCGTAGGACCAGGTCTGGTTGGTCAGGGCGCTGCCGCCGTTGACCGCGCCGCCCTGGACCAGCAGCAGCCCGTTGGCGGCGGTGGCGTACGCGCCCCACGCGTCGGTGGGCTGGTCCGCGATCGGCGACCAGGAGTCGGACGCCGGGTCGTAGACGTAGGCGTGGCTGATGGTGCCGTTGTCGGTGGTGCCGCCGGAGCAGTAGATCTTGCCGGAGACGGCGCCGCAGGCCTCCCAGGACGCCGGCTCCGGGTAGGAGGCGGCGGTGGACCAGGAGTTGCTGGCCGGGTCGTAGACCGTCACGTCGGTGACACCGCAGGAGTTCGCGGTGCAGCCGCCGATCGAGTACAGCTTCCCGTCCAGCACCGCGCTTCCCGCGCCGGCGTACGGCTTGGGCGCGTTGGCACCGGTGGACCAGGTGCCGGCGGCGATGTCGTAGATCTCGGTCTTGGCGTCGGGGGCGGCGTCCGGGCCCCAGCCGCCAGTGGCGATCAGCTTGCCGTCGATGACGCCGTGGGTCGGGCCCTCACGGGTGTCGGAGGCCGACGCCAGCTTGGTCCACGCCCCGCTGTCGGTGCTGTACGCGTACAGGTCGCTGGTGTCCTGCAGGCCGGTGAAGCCGAAGGAGGAGTACACCGTGCCCTGGTAGAAGTCGGTCGCGTTGCTGCCGGTGGCCACCGGCAGGTTCGGGATCGACTGCCAGGCGTCGCCTGCGGTCGGCTGCGCCGCCATCGAGGCGGCGCCGCTCTGCGCCTGCGGCTTGGCCGCTGCCGCCTTGGCCGCCTCGGCCAGTGAGAACGGCGTGTACTGGCCCTTGACCAGGGTCAGCGGCGCGCCCTTGCCGGCCGGCACGGAGCCGCCCGGGGTCTCGCCGACGGTGAGGGTGGCCGGCGCGGTGCCGGTGTTCTTCACCGTGACGGTCTGGGTGGCCGTCTTGCCCCAGCCCACCGTCTTGGCGATGGAGGCGGGGGTGACCTTCAGCTGGCCGGCGGTCAGCTTCAGGTTGCGCTGCACGGTGCCGTCCGGCGGGACGTTGGCGGTCGCCGTGGCGGAGACGTAGTGCGAGGCCGCCGCGGTGATCGGGTGCTTGCCGGTCTTGCCGTAGAAGGCCCAGTAGAAGCCGTCGCCCAGGTTCGGGTCGTCGGGCGTGGCCGTGGTGGTGGTGTGCAGGCCGGGCAGGTCGGCGCTGGTGATGGTCGCGCCGTTGACGCCCGCCTTGGTGTTGCCGTCGGTCACCAGGCCGACGACCAGGCCGCCGGGCACCGGGTCGTAGCTGCGGTTGCCGGTGAAGACGTTGTCCAGCTCCCACCAGTAGGCCCACGAGCCGGTGTAGTGGAAGCGGATCTGGACGCTCTTGCCGGCGTAGTCGGCGAGCGAGAGCTCGACGTGGCCGGTGAAGGAGCTGGTGGTCTTGGTCCACAGCGTGTTCCAGGTGGCGCCGCCGTCCGCGGAGACGTCGACGTCGGCCGTGGAGTTGGAGTACTCGCGGTAGTCGGTGTCGAAGGCGAGCAGCGGGTTGGCGTCGCCGGACAGGTCGATCACCGGCGAGAGCAGGGAGGTGTCCTGCGAGTTGCCCTGGCCGAGGTGGTCGCTGTCGACGATGGCGAAGCCGCCGGTGCCGCCGGTGCGGTTGCCGCGGCCGCCGTCGTCGGAGAAGCCCCAACCGCCGGTGGTGCCGTCGGCGTTGCTCACCGACCAGCCGTCGGGCGCAGCCGTGGTGGAGTCGAACGGCTGGGTGTCGCCGGCCAGGCTCACGGTGTAGCCGGGCGCGTCGGTGGAGGACGGGTCGACCGGCACCGCGATGTTGACCGTCTTGTCGGCGGTGCCGACGTCCACGGACTTGTCGACGGTGCGGTAGCCGGGCAGGGCGGCGGTGATGTGCAGCGTGTAGCTGGCACCCGCCGGCAGGCTCAGCGAGTAGGCGCCGGTGGCCGGGTCGGAGTAGACCGGGCCGCCGGGCACGCCGTCGGCGGTGATCTTGGCGTACAGCGGCCAGCCGTGGCCGGAGCCGTCGGCGATCTTGCCGGAGACGGTGTGCGTGGGCACCGCGTCCAGGGCGAACGCCTCGGTGACGGTGGCCCCGTCGGTCAGGTCCACGCCCGTGGCGGTGCTGCTGGAGTAGCCGTAGGCGCTGGCGGTCAGGTCGTACGTGCCCGGCGGGATGTCGAGCTTGTACGTGCCGTCAGCCGCGGAGGTGGCGCTGTGCGTGCCGGCCTTGACCGTGGCGCCGGCGATCGGGCTGCCGGTGGCGTGGTCGGTGACCGTGCCGGTGATCACGCCGTGCGGGCCGCTGCGGAAGGCGTCCAGGCCGTTCGGCGTGCCGAGGCCGGTCGGGCCGTCCCAGCCGGGCCCCGCGGTGCACAGCGCGGCCGGGGTGCAGGTGCCGTTGGCGCCGGTGGTCACGTCGTTGAACGCGCTCGGCTGGGCGTAGGGGTAGGCGTTGGGGTACGTGCCGTCGCCCGGGGTGCCCGCGTCGGCGTAGACCGAGGCGATGATCGGGGACGCGGCGCTGGTGCCGCCGTAGACCGCCCAGCCGCTGCCGCCGTAGGTCTGGTACACCGACACGCCGGTGACCGGGTCGGACACGGCGGAGACGTCGGCGACCGCGCGGTGGTCGCACGCGGTGTCGGTCTGGAAGGAGGGCTTGGGCTCGTAGACCGAGCAGCCCGAGCCCGGGCCGCCGAAGGAGTTGTGCCACACCGACTCGCTCCAGCCGCGGCTGGTGCCGGTGTCGCGGGTGAGCGCGGTGCCGCCCACGGAGGTCACGTACTGCGACGCGGCCGGATAGGCGACGCCGTAGTCGCCGTCACCGGAGGAGGCGACGACCGCGACACCGGGGTGGTTGTAGTACGGGTCCATCGCGGTCAGCTCGGAGGGGTCCTCGCCGCTGCCCGGGGTGGAGTCGTAGCCGGTGCCGTAGGAGTTGGAGACGTACTTCGCGCCGAGCGCGACCGCCTCGTCCACCGCGGCGCCGAGGTCCTCGAAGTTCGCGCTGTCCGCCTCGACCAGCAGGATGTGGGCGTTGGGCGCGATCGCGGAGACCATGTCGACGTCGAGCGAGATCTCGCCGGACCAGTCGGGGTCGGGCTGGGGCAGGTCGTTCGTGCCGCCGCGCTCGCTGACCTTGGTGAAGCAGCCGCTCGCGGAGGTGCAGGCGGGCAGCCCGTACTGCTGGCGGTAGACGGAGAGGTCGGCTTCCGCGTTCGGGTCGTCGTAGGCGTCGACGATCGCGACGGTGGTGCCGGCGCCGCCGTCGGCGGGCAGGGCGTAGGCGCTCTGCAAGTCGCCGGGACCGTATCCGCTCGGCGTCGCCGCCAGCGGCTGGACCCCCTTCTTGGCAACGATGTCAGTGCGCCGCAACGCGAAGCAGGAGAACTGTCCCGCCTTGGGTGCGGCGCACTGCCGGACCACATCGGCCTTGGTGGCCTTGGTGTCGGTGCTCTTGGTGGAACTCGGGGCGCCCTGGGTGGTCTTCGTGCTCTGGGCGCTCTGCGCGGAGTGGCCGGATGCGGTGGTCGTTGCGGTGGCCGGTGCGGCCGAAGCCGTCGCGGCGAGCGGGGCCTGTAGCCCGATCGCCGCGAGTGCGGCTGTCGTGACGACGGCGAGGGCGCCGCGTCTGAGGGAGGGCATGCGCAAGGTGGGTCTCCTTGACGTGACCTGAGGGAGGCCGGTGTGGGGGCCCGGCTGCGGCCCGATCGGGCTGCTGGCGTATACCTGTGCATCACAGACCCCATGCAAATCCTTTACACCTTGACGGATACCTGCCACCTAGGTGACGTTCTCAGGCAGACGCCTTCCCGCCAGCCCCGCTTCATCCGATCCGCACCACCAGACCCATGGACCCGGGTACTGTCCTGCATTTGCGGATGTTCGTATCTGATACGCCGTCAGACCCCTTCAGGGGGACGGGAATTGGCCAAACGGGCAGGTCCGGGCGGGGTGCCGGCAGGGACGGGCGGGGGGCCGCGGGCGCAGGGGCGGCACCGGGCGGCAGCGGGTGAGGGGCGGGCGCTTGGTCCCCTGCCCGGCCGGGGGCCGCAGGTGTCAGTCGAGCCAGCCGTGGCGGGCCGCGTGCCAGACGAGCTGGATGCGGTTGTCGACGCCGGCCGCGCGCTCCATGGCGACGATGCGGCGCTGGACGGTGCGGACGGCCACGCCGAGCGAGCGGGCCATGGCCACGTCCGTCGTCCCGAGGACGAGCATCGCGAGGATGCGCTCCTGGATGCTGCCGCGGCCGGCGGCCGCGCGGGCGAGCGGCACCCCGCCGGCCCAGACCGTCTCGAAGAGCTGCACGAGGGCGTCGAGCAGGGCGCTCGGGCCGACCACGAGCATCACGGGGTCCTTCGGGTCCTCCCCCGCCGCCGGCGGCAGGACCGCCACGGTCCGGTCGGCGATGCACATCCGCGCCGGCAGCCGCTCCACCACGCGGACCCCGGCGCCTGCCGCGGCGCCGTGCCAGCCCTCCTCCTCGAACCGGGCCCGCTCCACCACGACGCGCTGCCGCACGGTGGACACCCCGGTCTGCTCCAGCTCCTCGTCGCCGGCGGCGAAGACCAGGACCTCCTCGGTGGCCTGACGGTGGATCAGCCCGAGCCGTTCACGGATGGCGTCGGCGCCCTCGACGGCCTGGACGATCTCCTCGGCGCGGTGCCCCTCGTGCACCCGCTGGTACTCCACGCCGAGCCGGTCCAGGAGTTCGCGGCCGCGGCGCAGCCGGTCCTGGGCCCGCGCGAGCAGCGGCAGCATTCCGGCGTGCGGGGGCAGCGGGTACCAGCGCCCCTCCGCGCCGAGCCGGACCAGGCCGAGCGCGGCCAGTTCCTCGCAGGCGGCATGCGCCTGGTCCACCGGGATCCGCAACTGCCCGGCCAGTTCTTCCTCCGCCACGCCGCGACTGGCCACCAGCAAGGGATAGGCCCGGTCCGCGTCGGCACTCAACCCGACAGCCTCAAACGGACGTTCGGTCATGATCGTGAACTGTAGCCAGCCCGCACGGACGGCGCGACGGCCTTGCCTGCACAGAAAACGGAGCTCCGCCGCCCGCTTTCTCCCGCCCCGGGCAGCCGCTCCGCTGCTCCGCCCCAGCTCAGAGCGGTGCCCCACCCGCCCCACCGCTCCCGCCCGCCACCGCTTTCCGCCTCGCCGTATTTACGGCGCCGCAACCTTTCGACACACTCCCGATCGGCCCCGTGAACGCGGCGTGCGAAACGCACAACGCGCCATTAAGGGAGGAGCCGCCCGGCGTTCACCCTCTGGTAGCGCGGCGGTTCGGGCGCGGGGGAAGTCCCGAGAGCGCGGGGCACGGGGACTCGGACGGGCGCAGGCGGTAGCCTCTGGACGGCCGCTTCGGAGGCGGGCGGGGGCGCGGGGCCGTACGGGAGCAGGTGCCGGGGCGGCACGCCGCCGTACGGGGCCGCGCGAAGGGACGTATCAGGAGCCGTTCTGACGGATCGCCGGTTCGGGGGCCGGCGGGGCCGCCGCGGCGGAAGGCAGGGGCGTGCACATGGCGGACACGGCTGTCGGGCCCCGCGAGGGCCTCGTCTTCGGCAGGGCGCCGGCCGCGCTGCCCCTCCTCGGGCACGCGCCGGCGCTGTGGCGGCGCCCGCTGCGGTTCATGGAGTCGCTCAGCGAGCACGGCGACCTCGTGGAGATCAGGCTGGCCTGGCACCGCGTCTTCGTCGTCTGCCACCCGGAGCTGGCCCGCCGGGTCCTCACCGACCTGGCGGCCTTCGACCGTACCGGGCTCGTCTACGACACCGTGCGGGCCTCCCTCGGCTCGGGCCTGGCCACGGCGCCCCACGCGGACCACCGGCGGCAGCGGCTGGTCATGCAGCCCGCCTTCCACCACAGCCGGCTGCCGGAGTACGCCGCGGTGATGCGCGAGGAAGTGGCCGCCACGATGCGGCGGTGGCAGCCAGGCGAGACCGTGGACCTCGTCCAGGAGATGTTCCGCCTCACCAACACGATCTCCCTGCGGGCGTTCTTCTCCACCGGCCTGGGCGCCGAGGAGGCCCGCGAACTCCACGAGTCCCTCGACGTCTTCCTCCGCGTCATCTACCGCAAGGCGATGCTCTCCATGGTCGGCGGCGTGCCCTCTTTCGCCGACCGCCGGTTCGCCCGGGCCGTCGAGGACTGGCGCGGCAAGGTCAGCCGGCTGATCGAGGCGCGGCGCCGCGCCGGCGGTGACGGGAATGACCTGATGGCGCGGCTGATGGCCGCCCGGGACGACGAGCAGCGCCCGATGTCCGACGCCGAACTCTCCGACCAGGTCGCCCTGTTGCTGCTCGCGGGTGGCGAGACGACCTCAGCGGCGATCTTCTGGACCCTCCAGCTGCTCATCACACACCCGGAGGTGCTGGCGGAGGTGCGCCGGGAGACCGACGAGGTCCTGGGCGCGCAGGTCGCGGGGTGGGAGCACGCGCACCGGCTGGGGGCGGTCACGCGGGCGCTGCGCGAGGCGATGCGGCTCTACCCGCCCTCCTGGATCCTGCCGCGCACCTGCGTGCGCGACACCGAACTCGCCGGGCACACCGTGCCGGCCGGCAGCCTGGTCCTCTTCAGTCCGCTCGTCCTGCACCGCCGCGCGGACCTCTTCCCCTCCCCGCGCTCCTTCACCCCCGACCGCTGGCTCTCCACCGCGGCCGCAGGCGCGGCCGCCCCGCGGGGCGCGTACCTCCCGTTCGGCGGGGGCGCCACCAAGTGCATCGGCGAGGACTTCGGCATGACGGAGGCGGTGCTGATCCTCGCGACACTGATCACCCGCTGGGACCTGTCCCCGGCAGCGGCCCCGGAGGCCCCCTTGACGGTCCGCACGGTCCTCGCCCCGGCCGCCTACCCCGTCCGCCTGACCCGGCGCGAACTCCCGACCCCCTGAACCGTCCGCACCCGGCAACGAGACGGCTGCCGCGGTGAGTTGAGGCCGGTGGGAAGGGAGCGGCCAGGGCCGGCATGCCGGGGCAAGTGCGCCGGCTCCGCGCGCCCCTTGTGAGCCTCGTGCGCCCTGGTGGGTCGGGCCGGCGCGTGCAACGCTCGAAGCGCCTCACCTCATCAGTGGGCTGGGCCGGGTCGCCTCCGCGATTCGGTGGCTGGGGGTCGTCGAATCCCGGTCGACCCGGCTCATTGAGGAAGAGAGATGAGGTGATGGAAATGGTGGAAAGGGAACCTGCCCGCAGACGTAAGGGTCCGGTCCGCGAATTAGCCGAACGGCTCGGCATAGCCCTGAGCGCGCGCATGCTCTGGACGCTGGCCGTGCGGCTGATCGACCACCACTAGGGACAGGTGCTTGCACCTTCGGGCACTTCGGAGCAACCCCCAGGCCCCGAAGCGGTCGAGTCCCGCGACAGCGCCTCCGCCGGCATCGTCGGCGGGGGCGCTGCGCTGTCCCGGCGGACGTACCGTCAGGCCGCGGCGGCGACGTACGGGAAGGTCGAGGTCGTGGGAGCGTCGACGGCGTCGTGGGAGAGGCCGATGCTCAGCGCGCTGTCGGTGGCGAGGGAGAACATGACCTCGCCGGCGTTGTCGGTCAGTGCGCGGCCGTTGAACTTGGCGAAGCCGAACACCGCGGGTGTGCCGACGTCGTAGGCCAGGACATCGGGGAGCAGGCGGTCGGCGACGGCCCGGCCGTAGCCGCGCGGGTCGGCCGTCGTCCCGCGGGCCGCGACCACCGCGGCGACACGGTCGGTGATGACGTCCTCGAACGTCCTCGGATCGTCGGCCGGCTGCGTCTGGTTGAGCTTCTCGGCCAGTTCGTCGTCGAACTGCGCGAAGATCGGCGAGACCATGGGCAGGCCGCACCTGTTGACGCGGTGCCAGCCGCCCGCGTCGGTGGCCAGGGCCGTCGTCGCCCATACGCCGATGCGGCCGTCGCGCGTGAAGGGCCGCAGCCCGGCGTCGGGCACCTCCAGCACGAGGGAGCGGATCTTCTGGCCGGCGAAGAGGCTGGAGACCTGTGCGGGGTCCTGTGCGGGCACGTCGATGTCGGTGCCGTCCTGGAACGCGTGCCCGACGGCCTCGACGACGCCCGGGTTCATCCAGAACGGGTCGCTGGCCCGGCCCGTCCACACCCGCAGCCCGCTGTCCGCTGCTATCTCACGGCCGGTCGTCCCCGTCAGGAGCAGGACGCCCTGCGCGTGGTCGTCGGAGGCGTCCTCACCGACCAGCCGCCGCAGTTCCAGGCTCTGCGTGCCGTCGGTGTCCGCGGGACCGAAGGTGAAGCGGTAGGCCAGGTCCTCGACGGCGTCACCCGTGGTGTCGATCTTGAACTCGTACCGGGCCTCGGGGTGGAAACCCTTGGGCGCGTCCGGCCCCGCCGCGTCGGAGCAGACGTTCATCACGAACACCGTTCCGCGCTCGCCGCGGAACACATAGGTGTCCGAGATGTTGAGCCGCGCGTCCGCGCGGGCGGCGGGAGAGTCGAGGTGGTGGGACATGGGATGGCTCCAGGCTTCCAGGCTCCCGGCGCGCCGCGGTCACCGGAAACGGTCACGGCCCTCGCACTGGGGCTCACGCGAGCGTTCCGCTCCGTCCAGGTCCCGGAATCCGGCCTGGACGCCACGCCGCCGGCTACGGAAAAACGTCCTTCTCCGCTGCCCACCGTACCGCCGTGAGGTGCAGCGCACCTGTTCGGCGCTCCCGCCACGTACGAGGCCGGCAGCCGCTCACTCATGTCCTGCCGGCGGTGGCCACCCGAGTCGCGGGCGGGAGCGACGCGGCAACCTGCCTTCGTGCGGCGGGAAAAACGTCTGCCTCGGACCGCCCGGATGCGACCGGCCGACCGCGTCCCTAGGCTGATGGACGTACCGGCCGCAACTTCCGGCGAGGTGGGCCCCATGCGCCCCGACATCGTTCCGGGCGGCGTCTTCCCGGATTTCGCCCTCCCCGATCACACCGGCACCGTCCGCTCCCTCAGCGAGCTGCAGGGCGATGATCCTCTGGTGCTCACGCTCGCGCGCGGGCACTACTGCCCCAAGGAGCACCAGCAGCACCAGGAGATGGCGCGGGTCCTCCAGCCGAAGGCCGCGGTCGCCTACACGCAGATCGCGACGATCTCCACCGACGAGCACCACACCCTGCAGGAGTTCCGGCTCTCGGTGGGCGCCCAGTGGACCTTCCTGTCCGACCCGGGCCGGACCGTCCAGCGCGAACTGGACATCCAGGAGTACACCGACCCCGACCACGACCCGATGGTCCCGCACACGCTCGTGCTCAAACCGGGCCTGATCGTGCACAGCCTCTACAACGGCTACTGGTTCTGGGGCCGCCCGTCGGCCTACGACCTGTGGCGCGACCTGCGCGAGGCCACCCGCGAGATCCGCACCGACTGGGACCTGGCAGCCCCCGGCCTGCGCGAGGCATGGGACAGCGGCGACCGGTCCCCCTTCCACGGCTGGGACGCCCCCGGCGCGCCCCGGGCCGACACCTGACACCAACGCCGAGGAGACGAGACCACCATGGCGAAGATCCTGTTCATCGTGAGCGGCGCCACCTACTGGGTGCTCAAGGACGGTACGAGGTACGCGACCGGCTACTGGGCCGAGGAGTTCGCCAACCCGTACAAGATCCTCACCGACGCCGGGCACTCGGTCGTGGTGGCCACACCGGGCGGCGCCATCCCGAACGTCGACATGATGAGCCTGCGCCCGTCCATGGCCGGGGGCGAGCAGGGAGCACTCGACCTGGAGGCGATCATCCGGGACGCCGAGGTGCTGCGCCGGCCGCTGGAACTGTCCGACGTGCGCCTGGAGGACTACGACGCCGTGTACCTGCCCGGCGGCCACGGCCCGATGTCGGACCTGGCCTTCGACGCCGACGCGGGCCGCCTGCTCACCGCCCAGCTGGAGTCCGGGAACCCGCTGTTCATCGTGTGCCACGCCCCCTCCGCGATGCTCGCCACCCGCATCCACGGCGTCTCGCCCTTCGAGGGCTACGACGTCACCGGCTTCACCAACGAGGAGGAGGAAGCCGTCGGGCTGGCCTCCCGTGCCACGTGGCTGCTGGAGACGGACCTGAAGGAGAAGGTGAAGGTCAACTACAGCCGCGGCCCGATCTGGGAGCCCTACATGGTCGAGGACCGCAACCTCGTGACCGGCCAGAACCCCCATTCCGCGGCGGTCCTGGGAGGCCGGATGCTGGAGATCCTCAAGTCCTAGTACCGATGCCGTGCGTTGGCGCTGGGTGTTGGGCCTCACGTTGCGCCACGTCACGCGCGGCCGCGTCGGCCGAGCCGGTGGCGAGGGCGGTCAGGAAGGGAGTACGGCCGCAGGTTCAGGAGGCCACTCGAACCACAGACTTCCCCGGTCCCGGGGCGCTCTGTTCGGCAATCATCCGAGGCACCTCCTCAAAGTCGTACACCCTGCCCACCGGTGTCGTGATCGCGGCCTTGGTCGCCAGGTCAGCCAGATGGCTCCATACCAGGGCCTCCGCCTCCGGGTCGTCGTTCGGAATCGCCAGCACGCCGACCGCTGAATAGTTCCGCACCAGCATGTCCATCGGATCAAGTGCGACCGGTGTGCCGCTCGCGAGGCCGATCATGGCGATACGCCCGTTGCGTGCCAGGCTCCTCACCGCCGTGGCCGCTGTGTCACCGCCCACTGGATCGTAGATCACGTCCACGCCCCGCCCGCCGGTGATCTCGGCGACCCTGGCCGTCAAATCGTCCGTGCGACGGTTCACCACGTGGTCCGCGCCGAGCCCGAGGCAGAATTCGGTTTTCTCGCGGCTGCCCGCGACAGCGATGACCGTCGCGCCGAGAGCCTTGCCGAGTTGCAGAGCGGTGGCGCCGCTGCTGCCGGCGGCGCCGAGGATGAGGAGGGTCTGACCGGACTGCACAGGGGCTCGCTCGACAAGCCCCGCATAAGCGGTACGGAAGCCGATGGGGAACCCACCTGCCTGTTCGTCCGTCATGCCGTCGGGAATCCGGATCGCGGAATTCTCGCGGACGTATGCGTACTCGGCGTACCCGCCCCAACCTTGCAGGAATCCGGTAATGCCAGTGACCTGGTCGCCGACCGAGAACCGCGAACCTGGTGCCACGGCGACGACCTCTCCCGCGGCCTCTTCACCGAGACCGAAGGGAGGAGCACCCAGCAGGGGAAAGCGGCCGCCCGTCATCATGAGGTCCGGGAACCCGGCCCCCGCGGTCCGCACGCGGATGAGGACCTGCCCGGCCGACGGTCCAACCCACGTCATCTCCTGCAGCTCGGCCGCATCCTCCGGCTCACCGAACCTCACCACACGCCACGCACGACCAGTAAACATGTCACTCCGACCTTGATAGTTTGCAATTCGGTATTCACGCACACGGGCCTTGAAGGCCGGTGATGCCGTCGGCCTCTTCGGCTCCTCACGGGGTGTGCGGAGCAGAACCCTGCCGCCTCACCTGATTCGCTCATGCGAGAGCTGCGCCGATTGCTCGCTCGAGCCTCCAGGGTTCACTCGGGGACGGGCGCTGAAGGAAGGGGGCCGGCCGTCTGCCGACGGCCTGTCCGCTCCGAGCGCGCCTCGACTGGCCGCCGGAATCCCGCGGGCAACGAGCCGGAGGCCGGGTGGTCACCAGGAGTCGCTGTGGCGCAGTGCGTCCTCCGCAAGGTCCCACAGGCGGTCGGCGTTGCCGGGGTCGAGGGCGTGCGCGGCGACGCCGTCCCCGGTGCCGTCGATCGTGACCGGTGATTCCTGGTTGTCCTCGAAGTAGCGGCCGCTGACGCCTTCCAGGAGGGGTGAGGCGGCGAGCAGGACGCTCGTGGCCGCTCCCTGCCGGGGGTCCTTGTAGTGGGGCTGGTCGATACGGTTGCCGCTCTCGTCGGCGGCTCCCATCGCTTGCAGCGTCTGCAGGTCGAGGTGGCGCTGCAGCCCGGAGGTGATCCAGCCGGGCATGAGGGCGTTGGCAGTGATGCCGTCGCCGGCCCATCTGCGGGCGATGCCCACGGCCATCAGCACGTCGGCGGTCTTGGACCGGCCGTAGGCGACCCAGCGGTCGTAGGGGGTGCGCTCGAAGTGGGGGTCGTCGAACTCGAACGGGTGCCGGCGGTGGGCGCCGGAGCTGACGGCGACGACCCGCGCCGCCCCGGCCTGCCGCAGGGCGGGCAGGAGGCCGGTGGCCAGGGCGAAGTGCCCGAGGTGGTTGGTCGCCAGTTGCATCTCCCACCCTTCGGGGCTGCGGACGAGGTGGGGCAGGGCCATGATGCCGGCATTGGCCACCAGGGCGTGCAGCGGCCCCTCCCAACTGCGGGCCAGGTCGCGGACGGTGGCGAGGTCGGCGAGGTCGAGCCGACAGGCCCGGACCTGCCCGGCCCATGCCTCCCGGCGTGCGCGGTCGATGAGCGCGGCTGCGGCCGCCGGGTCGCGGACCGCGACGGTCACCTCGGCGCCGGCCCGCGCCAGGGCGGCGGCGGTCTCGACTCCGATCCCGGACGCGCCTCCGGTCACCAGCATCCTCTTCCCCGCCAGGTCGACGCCGGCGAGTACGTCGTCAGCGGTGGCCCTCGGCCCGAACGGGGTGCTCAGCAGCTCAGGCATTGCCCGCACCCGCCGTCCGGGTCACTCGGCTCAGGTGCTCCATGATGGCGTGCATCTCCGCCGGCAGGTCACCGGGCTTGCGGGCGGTGAAGAACGGGCCGTCGTGGACCACGGCCTCGTCGACCCAGGTGCCGCCCGCCGCCGTGACCTCCTCGGCGACGCCGTACCACGAGGTCAGCCGCCGCCCCTCGGCCAGGCCCGCGCTGACCAGGACCTGCGGGCCGTGGCAGACCAGCCCGACGGGCTTGCCCGCGGTGGCGAACGCCCGCACGAAATCGAGAGCGGCGGGCAGTTCACGCAGCTCCAGCGGGGCGTGCCCGCCGGGCACGTACAGCATGAGGTAGTCGGCCGGGTCGGCAGCCGAGAGGGCGGTGGTCTGCTGGAGTTTCATCCCGCGGGCCGCGGTCAGCTCCCCACCGGACGGGGTGATCACCTCGACCTCGTACCCGGCCTCGGTGAAGCGGTAGTACGGGTAGAAGAACTCGACGTCCTCGACCACATCGGCGGTCAGCACCGCGATGCGCCCCTTGGAGGGCACAGCGGGAGGGACGGCCGCGCGGTTGTCGGCGGGACGGTCGGTGGCGGCGTCTGCCATGGCTTGCTCCTTCGTGTCTTTCCCTTGCTCTGTCCACGGTAGGCGCCTCGGATTAGACTTCCGACTATCATGAGTGTCGTTGACCATATAGATCGTCCACACAGCGCGGATCTCCTCGATACCGTCGATCCGCTCGAGGATGTTCTCGCCCTCATCGGGGCACGGGCGGAGCGCGCCGCCACACTCACCGGGCACGGCGAGTGGTCCCTGCGCTTCCCCCCGCCCGCGGGGGCGAAGTTCAACGCCGTACTCGAGGGCTCCTGCTACCTCACCTCGGACGTCCTGGAGCGCCCGCTCACCCTGCGCGCGGGCGACACGTTCCTGCTGACCAGGCCCCAGGAGTTCACCCTCTCCACCGCGCCGCACCTGCCCGCGCAGGCCGCCTCACCCCTCTTCCGCGCCACCCGCGACGACGCCGCGGTGACCGGCCCTCCCACGCAGCCGGTCACCGCCCGGCTGGTGGGCGGCAGCTTCACCTTCGGCCGGCAGGCCCGCGCCCTGCTGCTGGACGCGCTCCCGCCCGTCATCCACATGCCCGCCCACGCCGACGGCGCCTCGATGGCCCCGCATGTGCTGACCCGCATCGACCACGAGACGCGCACCCGCCGTCTGGGCGCCAACCCGGTGACCGAACACCTCGCCGTCGTGCTGCTCATCGACATGATCCGCCACCACTTGAGCGGCCACCCCGGCGGCACCGGCTGGCTCCACGGCCTGAACGACCCCGTCGTGGCCATCGGGCTCCGCGCCATCCACACCGACCCCGCGCGCCACTGGACCGTGCGGCTCCTGGCCGACACCGCCCACGTCTCCCGTTCCGCCTTCGCCACCCGCTTCAAGAGGACGGTGGGACAAGGACCTCTGGAGTACCTGACCCGCTGGCGCCTCGAACTGGGCGCCCAGCGCCTGGCGACCACCGAGCAGACCATCGCCGCCATCGCCGACTCGGTGGGATACGGCTCCGAAGCAGCCTTCTCCCTCGCCTTCAAACGCGAGCTGGGCACACCGCCCGGCACGTATCGCAGGCAGGCACACCGGTTCACGCAGGCGTGACGGCGATCCATCGGCGGCGCCGGTGTGGTCGGGCGCGGTCACGCACCTGCCTGCGCGCCCTCCGGGGCCGAGCCGTGCGCGGTGCGCGCGAGCGCGTCCCAGCGCTGCCAGCCCTCCAGGCGGCGGGCGTACTCCTCGCGCACCTCCTCCAGGCCGCCGACGCCGAACAGCACGCGCAGCGGCGGCTCCTCGGCGTCCGCCAGTTCCAGCAGGGCACGGCCGGAAGCGGCGACGTCGCCGGGCACGATGTGCGCGGCCCTGGCGAACAGCGCCTCGCGGGCGTGACCGTAGGCGTCGTCCCTGCGGGCCTGCGGGGAGGAAGCCATGAGGCCGGTGTGGAAGACGACGGGCTCGATGAGCGTCACGTGGATGTTGTACGCGGCGACTTCGGCGGCGAGCGACTGGCTCAGCGCTTCCAGGGCCCACTTGGAGGCGTGGTAGAGGCCGAGCGACGGGTAGGCGACGACGCCGCCGAGGGAGGAGACCTGCAGGATGCGGCCGCCGCCGCGCTCGCGCATACCGGGCAGGACGGCCCGGGTGGTCCACAGCGGGCCGAGGAAGTTGACGTCGAGCTGGGTCTTCGCCTGCTCGTCGGTGACCTCCTCGACCGCGCCGACCAGCATGTGGCCGGCGTTGTTGACCAGGACGTCGATCCCGCCGAAGCGCTCCTCGGTGGCGGCGACGGCCGCGCGGACGGCCGCAGCGTCGGCGACGTCGAACGCCAGGGGCAGCACGCGGTCCGCGTACTGCTCGGCGAGCGGCTGCAGGGAGGCGGCGGTGCGGGCGGTGGCGGCGACGCGGTCGCCGCGGTCCAGCACGGTGCGCGCCCACTGCGCGCCCAGGCCGCGGGAGGCGCCGGTGATGAACCATGTGCGTGAGGTCACGGGGGTGCTCCGTCGTGAGGTGGGAAGGGGCCGCTGCTGCGGCCCGCGACCCAGCCTGCGGCCGGGCGGTGCGACGAGGCAGAGCCGGCTCTTCCAGGGATCGGCGGTCCCTGCCTGGGTGTGCCTGGGCGGGTGACACTGGTCGCATGGATTCCGAGCAGCTGGCCGACTTCCTGCGCGTGCGGCGTGAGGCGCTGACCCCCGCGGAGGTCGGCCTCCGGTCGTCCACCCGCCGGCGCACGCCCGGCCTGCGCCGGGAGGAGGTGGCGGCGCGGGCCGACATCTCCACCGACTACTACGCCCGCCTGGAGCAGGCCCGTGCCCCTCAGCCCTCGCCGTCGGTGCTGCGCGGGCTGACCCGGGCGCTGCGGCTGAGCCTGGACGAACGCGACCACCTCTTCCGCCTGGCCGGCCACAGCGTCCCCGACCGGCGGTCCGCCGACGACCACGTCTCACCGGTTCTCCTGGCCCTGCTGGACCAACTGCACGAGATGCCGGCGCAGGTGATGACGGACCTGGGCGAGACGCTGGCGCAGAACGCGTCGGCAACCGCGGTCTTCGGGGACCACGAGCGGTTCACGGGGCCGCGGCGCAGCATGGTGTACCGCTGGTTCACCTCGCCGGACGCCCGGACCGCCTACCCGCCGCAGGGGTGGGCGGACGAGTCCCGGGCGCTGGTGGCGGATCTGCGGGCCGCGGTCGTGCGGCGGGGCGACGGGAAGGCGGCAGGACTGGCCGAACGCCTGCTGCGGGAGAGCCCGGAGTTCGCGGCGCTGTGGGCGGACCACGAGGTCGCGGTGCTCCACAGCCGCCGCAAGCGCATCCTCCACCCCGAGGTCGGGCTGTTGGAGCTGGACTGCCAGGCGTTGCTGGCGGAGGGGCGCTCGCAGATCCTCGCCCTGTTCGTCCCGGCCCCCGGCACCGGCACCGCCGACCGGCTCTTCCTCCTCGGAGTGCTGGGGGCGGGGAGGTGAGACGCGGGTGCGCACGCTCCGCGCACCGTCGCCGGACGAATCCGCTCCCCGCCGCCGCCCGCCCGCGGGAGGAGGAATCGGCCGGGCGCGGGTCCGCCGCGGTCCGGCGAGGGCGGCCGGGGCCGGGGTCACTGCGCCGTGAAGCCGCCGTCCACGGCGAGCGCGGCACCGTTCACGAAGGTGCTCTGATCACTGAGGAGGAACGCGGTGAAAGCGGCGACGTCCTCCTCGGAGCCCGCCCGTCCGCTCGGCACCTGCCCCAGGAACCGTTCCTCGATCTCCGGGTGGGCGGCAATCGCGGAGCGCCACAGCGGGGTGTCGACGAGGCCGGTCAGCAGCGCGTTGACCCGGACGCCCGCCTTGGCCGAGTCGAGCGCGGCGGAACGGGTCAGGCCCACCACGCCGTGCTTGGCCGCGACATACGCCGGCATGCTCGCGTCGCCGACCGTGCCGACCGTGGAGGCGTTGTTCACGATGCCCCCGCCGCCCGACGCCGCGATCGCCGGAAGCTCGTACTTCAGGCTGTAGAACACGCTGGTCAGGTTGGTCGCGATCATGGTGTCCCAGAAGGCGGAGTCCGTCCGGGCGAGGGTGCGCTGGTTGTCGCCGCCGCCGGCGTTGTTGAACGCCCCGTGCAGGGCCCCGTACTCGGTGACCGCGAAGTCGACGAGGCGGGCCACCTCGTCCTCCTTCGTGACATCCGTCCGCACGAAGCCGGCCCTGCCGCCCGCGGCGCGGATCTGTTCGACGGTCGCGTCACCGCGCGCGGCGTCGCGTGCGGCGATGACGACGGTCGCCCCCTCGGCGGCCGCCCGCCTGGCGAACGCGGCACCCATGCCGGACGTGCCGCCGGTGACGAGGACGATCTTGGATTCGAGAAGCCGGGACATGAGGAACTCCGATCGTTGCGTTTCTGCTGAGTTGCTTTTCGGGTGAGCTGCTTTTCGGGTGATGCGCACCGCCGCGGGAGGGTGCGGCTCGGCGCCGAGGACCGGCGCCGGGTTCAGAGTTCGAGGACGAGCCTGCCCCTGACGCCGCCGGCCTCCAGGGCGCGGTGGGCGTCGGCGGCCCGCTCCATCGGATAGGTGCGGGCCACCCGCAGGGTGAGGACGCCCTCCTCCACCTGCCGGGCCAGCCGGTCCAGGACGTCGTGCCGGCCGTCGTAGTCGTGGACGTACACCGAGTGGTGGGTGACCGCGTGCCGCTCGGAGCCCGGGCCGGAGGGCGGTCCGGCGGGTCCGCGGACGACCGCGACGCCTCCGCCGTCGCGTACGGCGGCCTCCAGGGTGCCGCCCATGACGGCGGCGTCGAGCAGGCCGTCGACGCCGCGGGGGAAGGCGTCGCGGAAGCGCTCCGCAACGTCGTGCCCGCGCCGCACCACGGTGTCCGCGCCCAGCGCGGCGACCAGCTTCTCGTCCGCCGGCCCCGCGTCGGCGACCACGGTGAGCCCGCCGGCCTTGGCCAGCTGGACGGCGAACCCGCCGACGCCGCCCGCCGCCCCGGTGACCGCCAGCACGCTGCCGGGGGCGAGGTCCAGCAGGTCGAGGGCCCGGCGTGCCGTCAGCGCGTTCAGCGGCAGCGCGGACGCCTCGGCGTGGCCGGCCCCGCGGGGCGCCCGCACCACGTACGCGGCGGGGAGGACGACGTGCTCGGCGTAGGCGCCGCCGGCCGGTCGCGTCGGGTTGACCAGCGCCACGACCGGGTCGCCGACCGCGAGGCCGGTCCGGCTGCCGGGGCCGATCTCGTCCACGACACCGGCCGCGTCGAGGCCCGGGACGTAGGGAGGCGGCCCCTGGAGGAGCGGGGCGGCGGCGCCGGCCCTGATCAGGGTGTCGGCCGGCGAGACCGCCGCCGCCCGGACCCTGACGCGGATCTCGCCGGGGCCCGCGTGGCGGTCCGGCAGTTCGTGCACCCGCAGGACATCGGGGCCGCCGAAACGCTGCAACGCCACGGCCTTCACGTCACACCACCTCGCCGGCCGCGTCGGCGGCAGGCCGCTGCCACAGGGGTGGGACCTGCAGGTGTCGAGGGCCCGGGGCAGGGTTCGTGGTCATGAAGCTCCTTTTAAATAATGAACGGTCATTCAAAAAAAGGCGCGGACCTCGGCCCGCAGCAGACGAAAACGTCGCTCCCGGGCCCGGGTCCGGCCCGGCGGTTCAGTTGAGGCAGCGCAGCGCGGTGTCGACCGTCGCCGTCAGGGCCGCCCGGTCGGGGCGCACCGCGCCGATCACCCGCAGCCCCTGCAGGCACATCACCAGGAACCCCGCGGTGTCGGCGGCGCTGCGGTCGCCAGCGAGCTCGCCGCTGGCCTGGGCCCGCGCGATCAGCTCCGTCAGGGACTCCTCCAGCGACTCGATCGTCACGCGCAACTGGTCCCGGACGGCCGCTTCGCGGTGGGCCCGCTCCATGGACCCGGCCACGATCAGGCACGCCTGCCGGTGCCCGTCCCGTACGACCTCGTCGACGACGCCGATCAGGATCTCGCGGACGAGGCGGCGGACCGGCATCTGCGCCGTGACCATCTCGGCCAGGGGCGCGGCGTAGCGCTCGCGGTACCGTTCGAGCGCCGCGAGGTACAGGCCCTCCTTGCTGCCGAAGGCCGCGTAGAGGGACCCGCGCCCGATGCCGGTCGCCTCGACGAGGTCCTGGATCGACGCCCCCTCGAAGCCCTTCTGGCGGAACACTCCCACAGCGGCGTCCACGACGGCCGTGGTCTCGAATTCCCTGGTCCGTGCCATACGGGCAACGGTAAGCTTATGTGGAACGTGCAGTCAAAAATATGGGCAGTGGCGCGGGTCACAGGCCCGCGCCGCAGCGAATCCGGATGGGAGGACCGGTCCGTCGCTGCGGCAGCTGACGTGTGGTGCGACTTCTCCGGGCGATACACCACGTGGGCTGGACTGACGAGCAGGTTTCCGCGACTGGGAAGTATTCGGGATCCGGATCGGGCCATCGAGAGTGGACGTGCGCCGTGGGGCGCGTCATCGATCTGGTCGGTTCGGAAGGTACGACGTGACGGGAACATCGAAGCGAGTGGTCATCACGGGCGGCTCACGGGGCATCGGGCGCGAGATCGCGCTGCGGTTTGCCGACAGCGGAGCGCGCGTGGTGGTGAATTACGCGGGCAACCGGGAGGCCGCGGACAGCACCGTGGCGGACCTGCGGGCCCGGGGAGTGAGAGCAGTGGCGGTGCAGGCCGACGTGGCTGACGAGGATGGAGTCAGGTCCGTGTTCGACACCGCGGAGCAGGAGTTCGGCGGGGTCGACGTGGTGGTCCATGCCGCCGGCGTCGTGCATCGGGCGCCCTTGGCGGATCTCGATCTGGCCGACCTGGACCGGGTGCTGCGCACCAATGTGCGGGGAACGTTCGTGGTGGACCGGGAGGCGGTGCGCAGGCTCGCAAGGGGTGGCGCGCTGATCAACTTCGCCAGCTCTGTCACCAGGTTCTCCACTCCCGGCAACTCCGTCTACACCGCGTCGAAGGCGGCGGTGGAGGCGCTCACGCTCACGCTCTCCCGGGAGTTGCGGGGGCGGGGCGTGACGGTGAACGCGGTGGCGCCCGGCTCCATCGCCACCGAGATGCTGGAGGAGTATCTCGCGGGCGACGAGGATCTGCGCAGGTCGGTGGCGGCCGGCTCGCCTCTGGGAAGGGTGGGGACGCCGGGTGATGTCGCGGAGGTGGTGCTGTTCCTGGCCGGCCCGGGCCGCTGGGTGAACGGACAGGTGGTCTATGTCAACGGGGGCGCGATCTGATCCGTCGGCGCGTCCTGCGCCGTTGCGGACCGAGCTTGGCGAGAGGAGGCACGGTATCGGCTGGGTGAGGTGCCGGTACTGCGGATGAAGGCATGGGTGAAGGCGCTCTCGGAGGAGTAGCCGAGGCTCGCGGCCAGGACAGCGACGGTGGTGTCGGTCTCACGCAGGGCCTGTTCGGCCAGGCGCATGCGCCAGTTGCGGAGGTAGGCGAGCGGGGGCATGCCGGCGGCGGCACGGAAGCGTTCGGCGAAAGTGCTGCGGGAGAGTGCGGTGGCGCGGGCGAGGTCTTCCAAGTGCCAGTTCGTGGCGGGTGACTCGTGCATGAGAGCCACAGCCGGTGCGAGTTCGCGGGTCGCCAGGACCCGGAGCCAGCCGGGCGGGAACGCGAGGGGATCGGCGAGCTGGGTGCGGAGCACCTCCACGAACAGCAGGTAGGCGTAGTGGCGCGCCGCGGCAGTGGCGCCGGGGCGCCGATCGCGAACCTCGTGGTGGAGGCGGTCGAGCAGCAAGCGTACGACGGGGGCGTGGGGGCTGCCGGCCCGGATGCGAGTGACCGGTTGGAGGACGGCCAGCAGGAGTTGCTCGCCACTGCGGTCCATCTCGACGTGGCTGCCGATCACGGTGGTAGTAGCGGGTTCCTCGCCCAAGCGGAGGAGGCGGTCGGGCCGGTCGGTGAAGAGCGGCCCTGCATCGACCGGTGCGGCGGCCGGATCACTGGCCAGAACGTCCCAGGGACGGTCGACAAGGACTGCCACCTCGCCCTCCTCCAGAAGCAGGGGCGCTTGCAGCCCTTCGGTATCGAGCCAGCACGACCCGTGGACCACTGCGGTGAGCTTTAGCCGCGCCCGTGGCTGAAGGCGCAGGGCCCAGGAGCCGGAGGCGGTGAAGGCGCCCGCTACTGCTGTGCGGGCTCCGATCAGGCTCAGCGCCTGCGACAGCGGGTCTCCCTCCGCGTCCGGCGTGGCGATCCCGGCGGGCAACGCTCAGACCAGCCGTACTTCACGGGCCAGGCTCGCGGAGTGGATCCCGCGGGAGGTCTCCCGCATGTACGCCTCCCGCATCGCGTGGGCCTTGCGGTACTCGGGGGTGGCCAGGGCCTCGCGCATGCTCTCGGCGGAGTCGAAGGCGATCCGCACGATGGCATCGATGGGCTCGTCCTCGCCGTCGCGGGCCAGGTCGTCCACGTAGAACTGCACGTATTCGCGTACCTGCGGCAGGGCGGCGTACACGGGCCCGTACTCGGTCTCCATGAAGCGGCGGAAGTCGCCGGTGGACACCTCCGGGCGTTTGCGGATCACGGTCATGAGCGTCAGCATGCCCACCTCCTGAACGCCTGTTCAATGACTTCTCTCGCGACCGTACCATGAACAGGTGTTCAATGACGGGGTGAAGAAGAGCGCCGCCCCTTCCAAGGACCGTGATCTGCGCGCCGAGCTGGTGGCGGCAGCCGTGGAGATGCTCGCGCGGCCCCAGCCGGTGGCGGTGCCGTCGCTGAGGTCGATCGCCCGCGCCTGCCAGGTCGCACCGTCGGCGGTGTACTGGCACTTCCCCTCCGAGGCGGACCTGCGGTCCGCCGTCCTCGACGCCGAGTACGCCTCCATGGTCCGGGCCGTGGAGGAGGCCCTGGACGGCGCGGCCGCGGACGAGGACCCGCTCGTGGCGGCGGGCGACGCCTACATCGACTGGGCTCTGGCCCATCCCGGCGCCTACCAGCTCCTGTTCGAGAGCGGCGACGAACTGCCGGCCACCCGCGCCCCGCACGGGCCCCGCCTGCAGACGCGCATCGTGGCGCTGGCCCGCCGCGTGGACCCGGACGCCGCGTTCCCCGCCGCCCTGCTGCTGTGGTCCGGGTGGCACGGGATCGTGTCGCTGCGGCTCCACAAGGGCGAGTGGGACTGGGGTATGACCCCCCACCAGGCCAACCGTCGGCTGGTGGCGGCGCTGGCCGCCTCCTCTGGATGACTCCTCGAACCGGCTCTGACCTGCCCATTCGATGCTTACTTTTTTGTGTGTACTTCCGGAAGCTGCAGCTTGTGCCTACGTTCGAACGCATGACGAACACGCACGAAAACTCCTTTGACCAGCGACTGCAGTACGTGGAGGACCGGATTGCGATCCAGGACCTGATGGTCCGCTACAGCCTGGGCCAGGACCTGCACGAGGACGGCGACAACGCGGTCCTGGAGCAGTGGGACCAGGTCTTCGCGCCCGGGGCCACGGTGGACTACTCGGTCACCGGCGACGCGAGGCTGAAGGACCTCGGATACCGGGACCTGGTCCAGGTGATGCGCGGGGAGAACGGGTCGATGAGCGGCCTGCTCCGGTGGCAGCACTTCCAGGGTTCCGCGGCCGTGGAGATCGACGGCGACACCGCGACCGCACGCACCCAGCACCTGCACACCCACAAGGGCGCCACCGAAGGCCGGGGCTGGAACCTGATCCAGACCGGCTTCTTCGTGGACCGCCTCCAGCGCCTGCCCGAGGGTTGGCGCATCACCCACCGCAGGCTTGAGATCCTCTGGATGGACACCTTCCCCACCACCTGAGCCCGGCCGACCGGCTCAGGCAGGCCGGCGGGGTCAGGCCGGCCGGCGGTTCCCGGGCCTAGCGGGGGCCGGGCCACGCCGGCCGACGGACACGGGGGCGCCGGACGGCGGGGGTGGGGCACGAGTCGCGGGCCCAGTCGTGCAGCGCGTCCAACGCGGTGGTCAACGCCTGTCCCGCCGGGGTGAGCTGATACTCCACGTGCGGGGGCACCTCGGGGTAGACGATGCGGCGGACCACACCGTCGGCCTCCAGCGCGCGCAGCTGCTGGATCAGCATCTTCTGCGTCACCCGAGGGATGGCCCGCTCCAACTCGGAGAACCTCCGCGGCTGCCGGACCAGGAGGTGGTGCACGATCAGCAGCTTCCACCGCCCCTCCAGAATGCCCAGGGCATGCTCGACCCGGCCGATGCTGCACCCCGGCGCGGCTCCACCGCCTGCGGCCCGTTCCGTGACGGGTTCGCTCCCCTTTTCACCAGTACCACCCATACCTGGATGCTACGCCGGGCCGGCTGCGACCCTCGGGTCCGGCCCGGCTCAGCCGCCTTGGACCTCGATGAGTTCGAGGAAATTGCCGAGGGCGGCCACCGAGAGGCCGACGTGGCGGAATCGGGCGGCGGGGAGCGGCATGGCGACGTCCAAGGTCCATGCCGCTTACTTGGTGAAGGCCGTTAACCTTGTCGGCGGACCCCACCTGCCGAGCGGCGTACCGGACAACACCACGGCGACCTGCGACGGGCCCCGGGGAGGCGCCCGCACTGGTCGCCGAGCGCGGGCCACCCACGGCTTCGCCCGGGCCGAGGCCAGCCGCCGGCCGGGGTCGACGTCGCCCGCGCCCCAAAAGCACTTCGACCGTGACGTCCTGCTCGCGGCCCTGCCCGAGCACGGCTACCGCGAGCGGTTCGCCCGGGCCGTGGCCGGCGCCGGGGGACCAGGTCGAGCAGCCGGCGACATTCGCCGCCGCTTATGTCCGCTTCGCGGCCGGGGACGCGCCCTGTTCGACGTGACCTGTTCCGCCGGCGCGGACAAGGCCGAGCACCCGGGTCTCACCACCGCCGGCAAGGATCTGCCGACCGCCCTTCTGCCAACGGCGGCCCGTCTCGCGCCGGACAGGGAGAGGGCCTACGACCTGCTGCTGCGCGTGGCCTCCGCAGCCCAGGGTATCCGTCTTCCCGCGGCAGGGGCCGTTCGGCGTCTTCGGGCAGGCGCCGGACGCCACCGCCCGACCGCGCGGCGGCCCCGCCCTGGACATCGCCGCCGGGACCGCCGGACCGTCTGCACCCCCGAACTGACCGGCGCCCGACCGTCCCCGGGCCCCGGCGCCGGGCGCGTCGGGGCCCGGGGACAGCACGCCGGTCAGGAGCCGCTGGGCGCGCTCGCCGGACTGCCCTCGGGGACGGACGGCCCGGCCGAGCTGTCCGCCGGGGCGGGCGTACGCATCACGAGGGCGGCGAGCAGCACCGCGACCGCGGTGATGCCGGCGGACGCGGCCATGGCCGTGTCGTAGCCGGAGGTCATTGCCTGGGGCAGGGCGTCGTGGGTGAGCGAGGCGGTGACGGTGGCGGCGGTGCCGGAGATGACGGCCAGGCCGAGTGCTCCGCCGGCCTGTTGGGAGGTGGTGATCAGGCCCGAGGTGACCCCGGCCCAGCGGTGGGGGACGCCGGCGGTGGCGGCTGCGTACATCGGGGCGAAGCTCATGCCGTAGCCCAGCGGCATCACCAGCAGTCCCGGCAGCACGTGGACGGCGTAGCCGCCGTGGACGGGCAGGAAGCTGACCCACAGCATTCCGGCGACGACCAGGCCCGGGCCGAGGATCAGGAAGGGCCGGAAGCCGAAGCGGCGGACCAGGCCGGCCATCCGGGTGGAGACCAGGCCCAGGACCACGGGGAAGGGCAGGAACGCCAGCCCGGTGCGGACCGCGCTGTAGTGCTCGACGTCCTGCAAATAGAGGGTGAGCAGGAAGAACATGCCCAGATTGCCCGCGAAGACCACGGCCATCATGCCGTTCGCCCCCGAGACGTTGCGGATCCTGAAGATCCCCAGGTCCACCAGCGGCTCGTCGGCGCGCCGCTCGTTGAGGACGAAGGCGGCGAGCAGGACCACGCAGGCGGCGAAGCCGGCCAGGGTCCGCGGGCCGCCCCAGCCCCACTCGGGTGCCTGACTGAAGGCGAAGACCCCGGCCATCAGCCCGGCCGTGACCAGCACCGCGCCGGGAGCGTCCGGAAGGCGCCGGCCACCCCGCAGCTCGGGACGGTGATCGGGGACGAGGCGAGGCGCGAGGGCGAGGACGGCCAGGCCGACGGGGACATTGATGAAGAAGTTCCAGCGCCAGCCGGCGTACTGGGTGAGGACACCGCCCAGAAGGAGGCCGACGGCTGCTCCGCCGGTGGAGACCATGGACCAGTAGCCCAGCGCGCGGGCGCGCTGGTGCCCGTCGGGGAAGAACACCAGGACCGTGGACAGGGCAGCGGGGGACATCACGGCGGCGGCCAGGCCCTGCAGCCCGCGCAGCACGATCAGCAGCGGCACCGAGGAGTTCACCCCGATCAGGAACGAGACGAGGGTGAAGGCCGCCATTCCCGCGAGCAGGGTACGGCGGCGGCCGAACAGGTCGGCGAGCCGCCCGCCGAGCAGCAGGAAGCCGCCGAAGGCGAGCACGTAGGCGGTGACGACCCACTGGATGGTGCTGTCGCCGAAGTCCAGGTCCCGCTTGATGACTGGCAGGGCGACATTGATGATCGCGGTGTCCAGCACCACCATGAACTGCGCGGTCGCCACCAGGGCGAACACCACCCAGGGCCCGGCGGGGCGTCCACCCCGTTTTTTCGTTGTGAGCATGACAGGTTCCTCGGTGGACGGCTTCCGGCAGCGGGGCACGGAAGGGCGGATATCAGGAATCGAGCACGGCAGACGACGGCCTGCCCGAAAGGTGCTACGGGCGGCCGGCCCGGTTCCCGGGGCGCCGCCGGAAGGTCAGCTCAGCTTCTCGCCGAGAAACCGGCCTTGAGTCTCCAGGCGGGCGGCTTCGGCGTCGTCGCCAGCCTGGACGGCACGCCAGTAGGCGACCCGGTTGTCGATGTAGCGCTTGCGGGCGGCCAGTCGCCGCATCTCCTCCTCCAGTGCCTGGCTGTGGGCGGCGAGCATCTCGATCTTCATGGCGACGGTCTCGGGCGTGTGCCCGCGCGCCGCCATCAGCGCGCGCATCTCCTCGATCGCCAGGCCTGCGGCCCGCAGGTGCGCGAGCGACTCGATGCGGGCCAGGTCGGCACGGGTGTAGGCGCGGTGGCCGCTGGAGGCGTCGCGGGCGACCGGATCGATCAGGCCGATCTTCTCGTAATACCGCAGCGTCCAGCCGCTCAGCCCGGTGATCCGGGAGACCTCCTGGACGGTCAGGACCGCATCCGTCGCGTGCTCGGCGGACCGCCGCGTTCGGGGTGCTCGTGCCTCGTTCATGATTCGAGTATCGAGAACTTGGAGCGCTCCAAGTCAAGCGCGGACTGCCGCCGCTTCGCAGAGCCACGGGTCACGTCGCTCGGCGGGCCGTCCGGCGTGCTGGGCATCCGGGAAGGATCACTCTTCGTCGTGACCCGGGACATCTGTGGGGGCGGCGCTCCGAAGGAAGGCCATCATGGTGTCGAGGGCCGCTTCGAGATGGATGATCCGGCCGGTGGACATCAGGATCACCACTCCGCCCTGGATCGCCGCCACGATCGCGGCCGCCGTCCGGCCGGCGTCCACAGCCGCGTCGATCGCGCCGGCTACCTGCATGCGCTCGATGCCCGCCCGCAGGGCGGCCTGCCACCGGTCGACGAGCTGGGCGGTGAGCTGCTGCGCCGCCGGGGTCGTCCGCCCAAGCTCGGTGACCAGCAGGCCCAGCGGGCAGTTGACGCCCTGGCGCCGGTAGCGTTCCACGACGGCGTCGCGCCAGGCGTCCCACGTCTGCCAGGTGCCCAGATCGCCGAGATGCGGCTCCTGGTCCTCCAGGACCCGGTCCGCCTCCCTCGCGGCGACGGCCAGCAGCAACTCCTCCTTCCCGCCGGGGAAGTAGTGGAAGACCTGGCTCTTGCTGGTCGCGGTGCGCCCCAGGATCCCGTCCAGCGTCGTCGCCGCCACACCCATCTCGCGGATCTCCGCGGCGGCACCTTCGATGATCCGGCGCCGGGTCGCGGCCCCCTTGGCGGTCAACATCGGAACCTCCCCAGTCTGGACTTGCCGGTCCATTTTACTGGAGGCACCGTGGACCCCGCACACGGTCCAGCAGAGAGGTGCATGTCATGCAGGCGATCCTCGTCGAGGCCCTGGGCGGCCCGGAACAACTCGTCGTCAGGGAACTCCCCACCCCCGAACCCGGGCCGGGACAGATCCGGGTCGACGTCACCGCCGCCGGCGTCAACTTCATGGACACCGGAGCCCGCCGCCTCGGCGCCGCCACCGGCCGGCTCCCTTTCACCCCCGGCGTCGAAGGCGCAGGCCGCGTCTCAGCCCTGGGCGAAGGCGTCGACGGCCTCGCCCTCGGCGACCGCGTCGCCTGGGTCTACGCCTACGGCTCCTACGCCCAGCAACTCGTCCTACCGGCCGCAGACGCCGTCCCCCTGCCCGACGACATCCCCGACTACATCGCCGCGAGCGTGATGATGCAGGGCATCACCGCCCACCACTTCACCACCGAAGCCGCCCCTGTCCACCCGGGCCAGACCACCCTCGTCCACGCCGCAGCCGGCGGACTCGGCCAAAAACTCACCCGGCTCATCAAGCACCAAGGCGGCGACGTCATCGCCCTGGTCTCCAACCAGGCCAAGGCCGACCTCGCCCGCGCCGGCGGCGCCGACCACGTCCTGGTCTCCACCGGAGAAGCTTTCGTCGACCGCGTCCTGGAACTCACCCACGGCCAAGGCGTGCACACCGTCTTCGACGGCGGCGGCGAGACCACTTTCCGAGCCTCCCTGAAGGTCGTACGACGCCACGGCACCCTGCTCTACTACGGCGCCGTCCTCGGCGCCGCACCCGTCATCAACCTGCGCGAACTCCCCCGCAGCATCAAGATCTGCTACCCCGTCTTCCGCGACCACATCCCCGACCACCAAGCACTTCTGCACCGCAGCGCCGAACTCTTCACCCTCCTGCGCAACGGCACCCTCACACCCGGAGACGGCGGCCGCACCTACCCCCTCCACGACGCGGCCCAAGCCCACCGCGACCTTGAATCCCGCGCCACCACCGGCAAACTCCTCCTCCTGCCCTGACCACCCCGCCTCGTCCGGACAACCGCCGGCCCCAGGTTCAGTCGGACCAGCACCATCCACCAGTGCTTCAGGCGACCGCGCACGGACGTCACTTGGCGGCCAGCCGGATCCAGGGGCGCGACTGCTGAGGGTCTCGCAGATGCGCGATCCAACGCGCAGACACCAGCACAGTGCTGCCCCGGCCGCTGGGTCCGTTGGCTTTCGGTGTCAGCAACAGCGTTTCCTGGCCTGGGAGCGGGACCGCCCGGCAGACGTCTCGTGGCGGTCGTGGAAGCGCCGCAAGACCGCCGAGTAGCCGCAGGACGCGAGAACACGGGACTGGGCGCCGGTCGCGCGCGCCGCTCACCTCCGCGTAAAAGGTCAAATCATGCCCGTCCGCAGGAACGTTCCGCCACGCTGTGCTCGTGATCGAAGGATCGTATCCGGGGCCGTCGGCGTCATCCTCGGCTGGACCCCTGTCCCACATCCAGAGTCGGCGCAGTGACAAGAAGGCCGAGCGGGCCACGCTCCTCGCGCAGATGCAGACCCTCGTCGCGAAGCCGTTCCAGGGTCGGAGCCGACACTCGGCCACTCGCTCGGGCAGCTGTTCGTGTCGGCGCTGCACGAGGTCATGGACCCGGACCTCCTGGAGCGGCTTCACCAGGCCAGCCACCGATTCCTTGTGGCTGGCCTCGGCGGTGGGACGTGCCCCGAGTTTGGGGGCCAGGAATGAGAATCGGCACTGCACCGTGATTGGCCCGATTTCTCCTGAGCCTGCGCGCGCATAGACACGGTTCGGCCCCTGGGCAGACGCAGCGGTCCTGCTGGTCCGTGCAGACCGGCAGGACCGCTGCGTCTTTCGTTAGCGGCACAGGACGGGCTGTTTGCGCCGCTGGGGGGTGGGATCAGGAGGCGGTGCAGGTCAGGGTCGGGGCGGTGAAAGCGCCCGAGGAGGTGGCCTGGAAACCGAAGGTGGTCGAACCCGCCGCGGGGAGCGCTCCGTTGTAGGTGAGGTTGGTCGCCGTGACCGAGGTGCCGGTCTGCTGGACGGTCGCGCTCCAGGCGCTGGTCTCCTGCTGGGCGCCCGGCCAGGTCCAGGCGACCTTCCAGCCGTGGATCGCCGAGGCGCCCGCGGTCACGGTGACGGTGGCCGTGAAGCCCGCGTCCCACTGATTGTCCACGTGCAGGCTCGCCGTGCAGCCCGCACTGCCCGTACCGCCAATCGTCCCCGAACTCGTCCCTGAACTCGTCCCTGAACTCGTTCCCGAACTGGTGCCGGACGACGTGCCGTTCGTCGTACCCGACGACGTCCCCGCGCTCGTACCCGACGACGTCCCGCTGGACGTACCGCTCGTGGTGCCCGAGGACGTGCCCGAACTCGTCCCCGAACTCGTCCCCGAGGACGTGCCGCCCGTACCGGTGCCCGTGCCGCCGAAGCCCGGGGCCTTGATCGAGGCGAGGTAGCCGTCCTTGACCGTGTCCACCGTCTGCCAGTCGTCCTTGAGGATGCCGCCGGTGTCACCCGAGTCCGGATTCCACGACCAGAAGGTCCAGCTGAAGCTGTCGCCGCCGTTGCCGGAGGTGGGCAGCATGTAGTTCACCAGCGCCTTGAGCCACTGCTGGTCGGTCGTGGACTGCAGCGTGGTGCCGAACTCCCCCACCCACACAGGGGCGATGTTCTGCTTGAACAGGTAGCCCCAGTACTTGTCCCACACGGCGGGCATGTTGGCCGGGAAGGTCGGGTCGGTGAACCAGGTCTGCTGCGCGACGCTGGTCGCGTAGTCGTGCGCCGAGTACACCACCCGGTTGGCGACGCTGAGCTGCACCGGGTACTGGCCCGCGCCCATCAGGTTGCCGCCCCACCAGCCCGAGGTGCCGTTGAAGGTCTGGATGCCCTCGACGAAGATCAGCAGGTTCGGGTTGACCGACAGCACCGCGTTGCCGGCCCGCTCGGCGGCCAGCCGCCAGTCGATCGTGGTGTCGCCGCAGCCCCAGCAGGCCGGGTCGTGCGGCTCGTTGTGCAGGTCGATGCCGACGACGGCCGGGTTGTTCGCGTACCGGGTGGCGAGTGCCTTCAGGTCGGCGATCCACGTCGACTCCGGGACGGAGCTGGTGTACCACAGCGCGGTCTGCCCGCCGGCGTCCGGCCGGTGCCGGTCGAGGATGACGCGCATCCCGATCGAGCCCGCGTAGTCCACGATCTTGTCCATCACCTGGAGGGAGGTCAGCCCCTGCAGGTCCTGGTTCATGTTGTAGAAGTTGATGCTGTTGGGCATCGTGCCGGGCTTGAGGATGTCGTCGCTGTAGGGCAGCCGGATGGTGTTGTAGCCCAGCGACTTCATCTGGTCGATCATCGACTTGTAGTCGCGCGACCAGAGGCCGTGCACGACGTCGTTCGACGTCTCGAAGCCGAACCAGTTGACACCCGCGATGCGCACCGGCTGGTTGGCGGAGTCCAGGATGTCGCGGCCGCTGGTGTGCCAGTAGCCGGTCCCGGCATTGGGGGCGGCGGCCTCGGGCGCGGCCGCGGCGCGCGCGGGCGACTGCCCGAGGAGGGCGAGCAGCGCGATCAGGGCCGCGGCGACAACCGCGGCCAGCGCCGTCCGCAGCACGCGGGACGCCCTCGGGGGGCTGGGAAAGCCCGGATTGGTGACCACGGAACGATTCCTCTCGGTGGGGGGCGGAACGCTTCCGTTCGTGTCGTGCGCGCGGGCCCCACAGGAGATGGGAGCGCTCCCACGCGCACCCTGCATAAAAGCGACGTCCCCACGGATCGTCAAGGGGTCGGACGCCTTCACGTAGTGAACGCCGCGAGTCGCTGCGGCGGGCCGACGAACACTTCCCCGACATCAGCGGCTCGCGGCACCCCGGCCCCTCTCCCGGCCCGGCCGGTTTGCCGCCCCCCGGCCCCACCCCCCTTCGTCAGCCCGCGGGGTGGGCGGTGGCATCCGGCAGGGGCTCGCCGATGGCCAGGGCGTCGGCCAGCTTCCTGGTCAAGGGCTCGGCCAGGGATGGGACATGACGGGTCGCCCAGGGGCCCACGAGAGAGAGGAAGCCGTTCAGGCTCTGATGCGCGGATCGGAGGAGGGGGAAGAGGGCGGGCGCCGGGATCTCGATGGGGGTTCCGGTGGCGGCCCGATGGGCGTCTCGGCCGTCCGGCCACAAGCGGACGGACTCGGCGGTGTGGTCGAGGCGCGGTGAGGGGTCGTGACCGAGCCAGGGCGTGGCGCCGTCGGCGATGCCGAACCACTCGCGCCAGTCCTCCAGGCCGCAGCAGCATCCCGGGGTAACGGTCACGTGCAGGCCGCCGGGGACGGTGACCGTCTCCGCTGCCAAAAGTCGGCGGACCGCGTCGTGGGCATCCGTCACGGGGCGGTCGTCGTCCCCTGCGTGCACGGCGCAGCCGACCAGGGCTGCCAGCGCGGTGCCGACTTCTTGTGCGGTCATACGGTCCGACAGGGCCATGAAGCGGTACGGAGGCAGGCCGGCCACGGGCCACAAGGAGAAGGCGGCGGTGTCGGGGGTCTCCAGGACCGGGTCCATGATCAGCACCGCGCCATTCTCGCGGCGGACGGGCCCCGTCCGCTCGGCTGTTTTCGGGGCGGCTCGCCGGGGCCGCGGGCGGACGGGGCGCCCTGTGTGCGGGTGGGTTCCGTCAGTTCTCGGGGTCGGGGTGGTACTCGCGGGCGCCCGCTGCCCGCAGGAGCGCGGCGGCATCGCCCGCCGCCAGCACCGGCTGGACCTTGCGCACGTAGGCTGCGTGGCCCCGCAGGGAGCGGCGCAGGGCGTAGAGCGAGGCGGCGCTGAAGGAGATGCCGCCCCGCCGGTCGACGAGACCCGCGGCCAGCACGAGGGGTTCGATGTCGGCGACGAGGACGATCCCCGGCTCGCGGAGGCGTACCTGGGTCTCCACCGTCAGGTCCCAAAGGTCCAGCAGGACTTCGTAGTCCAGCGCGCCATCGGTGTAGGTGGCGGACATCAGGATGCGGTCCTCGGCCGCCGGTCCCACGAGGCCGAGTTCGCGGGCGGCACCGTCGAAAGCCGTGGCGACCTCCCAGAGGAACGCCCCGGCGACCGTGCTGGTGGATCTTCGGCTCATACGACCACGACTCCCCCGGTGCGTCCCCCCACCCCACTTTCCTCCCGAGGGCCCGGGCCGCAGAAGACCCCCATCCGGCCATTCCGGCCACCGGCGACAGTCCGGGCCGGCGGCCCTGGAACAGGGAGCGCGGGCCCGGCCGGCACGCAACGCGCTTGCAGCGCCGGGCGGGCAAGAGGACCGGCTCCGGGGGACACCGTCCGTCACGGGCGCCGCCTCGCCGAGAGCCCGGGGCACCCGTCGGCAGAAAAGCCGGCTTCGGAGGGACCCCTTCTCGGTTAGGCTTACCTAAGTACCTCTCGGGTAGCGGGGGGGCGGCAGGGAGAGACGCGCGCTCGGGCGCGAGGAGGAGCGGGGAGCATGGCGGAACAGCCGCAGCGCAGGACGCGGACACCCAAGCGCGCCACCGTGGTGCGTACCGAACGGCTCACCCCGCACATGGTGCGCGTGGTCCTGGCCGTGGACCCGGCGGCCGAGCTGGCCGTCGGCGAGTTCACCGACCACTACGTCAAGCTGCTGTTCCCCGCCGAGGGTGAGCAGTTGCCCGATCCGCTGAACGTGGAGGCGCTGCGCGCGCAACTGCCGCGCGAGCGGTGGCCGCGGACGCGGACGTACACCGTGCGCTCGTACGACCCGGAGAGCCGCGAGATGGCCGTGGACTTCGTCGTGCACGGCGACGACGGCGTGGCCGGGCCCTGGGCGGCACGGGCACAGGCCGGCGAGGTGCTGCACTTCATGGGCCCCGGTGGTGGCTACGCGCCCGACCCGTCCGCCGACTGGCACCTGCTTGCCGGGGACGAGAGCGCGCTCCCGGCGGTCGCCGCTGCGGCCGAGCGGCTGCCCGCGGGGGCGCCCGCGCGGATCTACGTCGAGGTGGCCGGCCCCGCGGAGGAGCAGAAGCTCGCGACGGAGGCGGACGCCGACGTGGTCTGGCTGCACCGCGGCGAGCGGCCGGTGGGGGCCGCGCTGGCCGAGGCGGTGGCGGCGCTGGACTTCCCGGCGGGCCGGGTGCACGCCTTCGTCCACGGCGAGGCGAACGTGGTCAAGGAGCTGCGCCGCCAGCTCCGCGTCGAGCATGCGATCCCCCGCGAGCAGTTGTCCATCTCGGGCTACTGGCGCCTGGGCAAGGACGAGGACGGCTGGCAGTCCTCGAAGCGCGAGTGGAACGCCGAGGTCGAGCGCGAGCAGGAGAGCTGACGCCCACGGGAGCGCCCCCGCGCCGGGTCCCGTGACACCTCGCCCCGGCACCCGGCCGGTACGGGCCGGCCCGGCGGCGCGGCAGACGGCCCGCGGGCCGGGGCCGACGTGCGGAACCGGTGTCCGGCCACGGACGATGCGATCGGGCACCCCGTCGCCGACAGGCGAGCCCACAGCCCGCGGCCGACCGTCACCAAGCCCGTGGCCCGGGGCCGACACCCCGGGCCACGTCGCACTCCCGCTCGCTCCGCCTCAGTCCTCAGCCAGCGCCACCGGAGCCGGGACCGACGCCGACGCCGGAGTCACCGCCGGTTCCGCCTGCGGCTGCTGCTGCCGGGGCTTGCGGCGGCGGTGCTTCATGCGGCGGCAGGGCTCCTCGACCAGGTAGTAGGACGCCGTCGCCATGATGAACGTGGCCAGCAGCGTGGACGGGAAGAGCATCCGCCGCACCCCGAGGTCGGAGAGCAGGTGCATCAGCGGGTAGTGCCACAGGTAGAGCCCGTAGCTGAGGTTGCGGCCGACCCAGGCGAGCGGCACCAGCGACAGGACCCGGTTGAGCGGGGCCCGCGGCTGGAGTTCGAGCGAGGTGAGCAGCACCACCGTGAGCAGGGCGATGACGAGGAAGCCGACCGTGTAGACCGCCTTGTTCCAGGCGCTGGCGCCGGTGATCGGCACCTGCCAGACGATGAGCGCGAGCACGGCGAGCGACGGCAGCCACAGCCGTCCGGACCAGGTGCGCAGCCGCTCCCGCCAGGGGCTGCCCGCGTGGAGGCGGGCCAGCAGGATGGCGAGCACGGCGCCGGCGAGCAGCTGGTCGGCGCGGGTGTCGGGGCCGTTGTAGATGCGGTGGGCCGCACTGGCCTGCCACAGGTGGTACCGCCACAGCACCGGCAGCAGGGTGAGCACGCCCGCGCTCACCAGCACGGCGCGGCTGCTCAGCCGCCGCAGCAGGCCGAGCAGCACCGGCGGCCACAGCAGGTAGAACTGCTCCTCCACGCCGAGCGACCAGGTGTGCCCGAGCGGCGCCGTCACCCCGGAGTACGCCCCGGGCTGCATCGCGCGGACGATGTTCACCAGTGAGGCCGCGGCCAGCAGCGCCGCCGACCAGCCGTGCCGGAAGCTCTGCACGGGGGCGAAGGTGAGCACCGCGGTGAGCGCGCAGACCACCAGCAGCGCGGGCACCAGCCGCAGCCACCGCCGCCGGTAGAACTGCCGCAGCCCGATGTCACCGGTTCTCGCGAACTCCGCGATGAGCAGCCGGGTGATCACGAAGCCGCTGATCGTGTAGAAGATGTCCACGCCGATCGACCCGCCGGGCAGGATGTCGGGGTGGAAGTGGTACACGATCACCAGCATCACGGCGAAGGTCCGCAGGCCGTCGATGCCGTCCACCCGCGCGCTGCGGGACCGCACAGTCGAGGGGAAGAACGGGGCGGGACGGGCCGGTCCCACGGCGGGCCCCCGCAGGGCGGGTTCTGGTCGGTCGGTGGTGGAGGTTCGGCTGCTCACGCAGATTCGGCTTCCCGGATGTCGGCAGTTGATGGCACATACATCGGCCCACCCAACCAGCCCTCAGGTAAACAACAAATAAACCGGAACCCAACTTTCACATGACCGCCACAGCTCAGGGACAGCCCCCGCACACAACCGGAGGCCAGGCGCGGGCACCGCGAAGGCCCCGCCGACCTGTGAATCCGCGGGACCCGGCGGCCCGTTGGCGCCGCGGCGGACGTACGGGCGGGCCGCGACCGGGGGGCGGCCCCGCGTCAACGCGGCCGCCCCGGGATTCACCCGAGTGAGGAGTACGCCACAACTCCGCGCAGCAGCCCGTCCACCGCCTTGTGGGCGTTGCGCCGCACCGTGCTGCCCTCGGGGGCTGCATTGCCGATCTGGCCGAGGACGTCGATGAGTTGCTTGCACCAGCGGACGAAGTCGCCCGCGGGCATGTCCGCGTCGGAGAGCACCGCGTCCAGGCCGTGCCCGGACGCCCAGCGGTAGGCGGGCCAGGCGAAGCCCAGGTCGGGCTCGCGCTGGCCGACGCCCTCGGTCTGGTTGATCCGGTGGTCCTCCTCCAGGGCGTCCAGCCGGCCCCAGATGCGCACCATCTCGCTGAGCGCGGCCCGCGCCTGCCCGTTGGGCAGCCGGGGCAGCACCGCGTCGTCGGACTGCCGCGACTCGTAGACCAGCGCGGAGGCGCACGCGGCCAACTCGGCGGGCCCCAGGCCCTCCCAGACGCCCTCGCGCAGGCACTCGCTGGCCAGCAGGTCGAGTTCGCCGTAGAGGCGGGCGAGGCGGCGGCCCTCGGGGGTCACCGTGTCGCCGTCGAGGTAGCCCAACTCGCCCAGCACCGCGCTCACCCGGTCGAAGGTGCGGGCGATGGTGTTGGTGCGGCCCTCGATCCGCCGCTCCAGCGCGTGGGTGTCGCGGCGCAGCCGCTGGTAGCGCTCGGCCCAGCGGGCGTGGTCCTCGCGGTCCTCGCAGCCGTGGCAGGGGTGGGCCCGGATCGCCGTGCGCAGCCGGGCGATCTCGGTGTCCTCCGCGGCCGCCGAGCGCTCCCTGCGGTGCCGCGGCGGCGCCGACCAGCCCGCCGAGCCGGCCTTGCTGCGCATCGCGGAGGCCAGGTCGCGGCGGGACTGCGGGCTGCGCGGGTTGAACGACTTGGGGATGCGCATCCGCTCCAGCGCCTCCACGGGCACCGGGAAGTCGATCTGGCCGAGCCGCTTGACCTGGCGCTCGGCGGTGAGCACCAGCGGGCGCGGCCCGTCGTGGTACTCGCCGCCGCGCGGGTGGTGGCCGCCGCCGGAGCGGCCGGGGATGCCCGGCTCCAGCACCAGGGCGAGCCCGGCGTACTTGCCCGCGGGGACGTGGATGATGTCGCCCGGCTTGAGCTTCTCCAGCGCGTCGGAGGCCGCGGCCCTGCGGTGGGCCGCGCCCTGCCGGGACAGCTCCGCCTCGCGCTCCTTCAGCTCCCGGCGCAGCGCCATGTACTCGCCGAAGTCGCCGAGGTGGCAGGTCATCGACTCCTTGTAGCCTTCCAGCCCCTCCTCGTTGCGCTGCACCTGGCGGGAGATGCCGACCACCGAGCGGTCCGCCTGGAACTGCGCGAAGGACGTCTCCAGCAGCTCGCGCGAGCGGTGCCGGCCGAACTGCCCGACGAGGTTGACCGCCATGTTGTACGACGGGCGGAAGGACGAGCGAAGCGGGTACGTCCGGGTGCCGGCCAGGCCCGCGACCACGCTCGGGTCGAAGCCGCGCTGCCAGAGCACTACGGCGTGGCCCTCGACGTCGATGCCGCGCCGCCCGGCCCGGCCGGTGAGCTGGGTGTACTCGCCGGGGGTGATGTCGGCGTGCGTCTCGCCGTTCCACTTGACGAGCTTTTCCAGCACCACCGAGCGGGCCGGCATGTTGATGCCCAGCGCGAGCGTCTCGGTGGCGAACACCGCCTTGACCAGGCCACGGACGAAGAGCTCCTCGACGACCTCCTTGAAGGTCGGCAGCATGCCCGCGTGGTGGGCGGCGATGCCGCGCTCCAGGCCCTCCAGCCACTCGAAGTAGCCGAGGACGTGCAGGTCCTCGTCGGGGATGGCGCGGGTGCGCTCCTCCACGATGGCGCGGACCTTGGAGCGGGCCTCGTCGTTGTTGAGCCGCAGGCCCGCGTACAGGCACTGCTGGACGGCGGCCTCGCAGCCGGCCCGGCTGAAGATGAAGGTGATGGCGGGCAGCAGGCCCTCGGCGTCGAGCCGCTCGATGACCTCGGCCCTGCTGGGGGTCCACACCCGGCTGCGGGCGCGCCGCTCGCGCTCCCGGTCGGCCTCGCGCATACGGCGGCCGCGCGGGCCGCCGTAGGGCCGGGAGTTCTCCATCCGGGCCAGCCGCTCCAGGTCGGCGTTGACCTCGCGGCGGCCGGCGGTGCCGGCCGGGCCCGACTTCTCCTCGAACAGGTCGTACATCCGCCGGCCGGCCAGCACGTGCTGCCAGAGCGGGACCGGGCGGTGCTCGGAGACGATCACCTTGGTGTCGCCGCGGACCGTGTCGAGCCAGTCGCCGAACTCCTCGGCGTTGGAGACGGTCGCCGACAGTGACACCAGCGTCACCGACTGCGGCAGATGGATGATCACCTCCTCCCAGACGGCACCGCGGAAGCGGTCGGAGAGGTAGTGCACCTCGTCCATCACCACGTAGCCCAGGCCGTCCAGGGCGGCGGAGCCCGCGTAGAGCATGTTCCGCAGCACCTCGGTGGTCATGACGATCACCGGCGCGTCGCCGTTGACGCTGTTGTCACCGGTGAGCAGGCCGACCTTCTCGGCGCCGTAGCGCTTGGCGAGGTCGTTGTACTTCTGGTTGGACAGGGCCTTGATGGGCGTGGTGTAGAAGCACTTGCGGCCCTCGGCCAAGGCGAGGTGGACGGCGAACTCGCCCACGATGGTCTTCCCCGACCCGGTGGGCGCGGCGACCAGGACGCCGCTGCCGGCCTCCAGGGCCTGGCACGCCTCTATCTGGAAGGGGTCGAGGCCGAACTCGTACAGCTCGCGGAACCGGGCGAGCGCGGTGGCGTTCTCTTCGGCGCGCCGGCGGCTTGCCGCGTAACGCTCGGCGGGCGACATCTCTTCGGTCATCTCGCTCCCGAGCCTACCCGCGCCCACCGACACCGTGGCTGATCTTTTTCCGGCGAACGGGGAGGTGGCCGGACGGGCGCGGCGCCGGACGGCGGAAACCCCGGCCCCGCTCGGCCCGGAGGAAGGGCGCAGGTCAGGTCGCGTCGTCGTAGCTGGAGTCGGTGTCGTGCTCGTCCATCGGCTGCGCGCCGACCTGCTCGGGCACGTGGTGGAGCGGCGACGCCTCGTCCGGGTCCAGGTCGAAGTCCGGGTCGGCGGCGCGCCGCCGGGCCCTGCGGCGGTCGTTGAAGAAGCACACGGCCATCGCCAGGAAGTACAGGAAGACGATCGGCGCGGCCAGCAGGCACATGGTCAGCGGGTCGCCGGTCGGGGTGGCGACGGCGGCGAAGACGGTGATGCCGATGACCATGCCGCGCCACCAGCCGAGCATGCGGCGGCCGGTGACGATGCCGGTGAAGTTGAGCAGCACCAGCACCAGCGGCAGCTCGAAGGCGAGGCCGAAGACGACGATCATCCGGGCCACCAGGTCCAGGAAGTCGTCCAGCGGCAGCAGGTTGGTGGTGTCCTTCGGCACGAAGCCGATCATGATCCGCGCGGTCTGCGGCAGGATCTCGTACGCCAGCAGGCCGCCGGCCACGAACAGCGGCACGCCGGCGCCGACGAAGCCGAGGGTGTAGCGCTTCTCGTTGCGGTGCAGGCCGGGCGCGAGGAAGGCCCACAGCTGGTAGAGCCAGACGGGCGAGGAGACGACCACGCCGGCCATCAGCGAGACCTTCAGCGCGATCGAGAAGCCGCCGAGCAGGCCGCTGACCGTCATCTGCGCGCAGGCGCTGGCGCCCTTGTGCTTGTCGCCGTTGATGCACTGCACGTTGTCGGGGATGCGGTGCTGCAGCAGCTCGATGATGTGCTTGTAGAAGAACGCCGCCACAATCGTGACGACCAGGATCGCCAGGACCGACTTGAACAGCCGGTTGCGCAACTCGCGCAGGTGGTCCCCGAGGGGCATCCGGCCCTCGGGGTCCTTGGCCTGCTTGCGGGCAGTCTTGAGCACCCACGTCCTCGTCTCGTGCGGCAGCCGTCAGCAGGGTGTGCCGGCTTCGTCCTTCAGGTTCGGGCACTGCCGGGCGCGTCCGGCCCGGCCGCGGGCGCGGCGGGCGGGCGTCCGGTCCCCCGGGGTCAGCTCTGGGCCGAGGTGTGCTCGCCCACCGGGCGGGCACTGGCGGTGTCGCCGGGGGCCGCCTGGATGGTGCGGGCGGCGGTCTGCTGCTGCTCGGCGGGCTCCTGGCTGCCGCCGTCGCTCTTCATCGCCTTGGCCTCGCTCTTGAGGATGCGGGCGGACTTGCCCAGCGCCCGGGCCGCGTCGGGCAGCTTCTTCGCGCCGAACAGGACGATGACGACGGCGACGATGAGGAGGATTTCCAGGGGCTTGAGGTTGCCGAGCATAAGAGGTCTACCTTCTCACCTTGACGGCGGGGTCCGTGCGTCCGCGGTGCGGGGCCGGGTGGGGGCCCGAAGCCGTGCCGCGATGCGATCGTAGCGTGCGGCGGTGAACACCGGAGAGTGCGCCGGTGGCCACCCGGGGCGGCTCCGAGCCGCGTCCTGATGCGAGCCGCCCGGGCCAGACTACCCTCACCCCCCGCGGACACGGCAGGTTCAGGGCCTGGAGATCTCCCCGGCCCGCTCGGCGAGCGGGCCGGCCGCCCGGCTCAGCCGGTCCCCCGCGGCCGCCAGCGCGTCGCTGCTCGCGGCCACCTGCCGGCCCAGCGCCTCCACGGCGAGGAAGACCCGGGCCGCGAAGACGGCCAGCACCGCCAGGCCCGCGGCGGCCAGCGCCACCCAGACCATGACCCACCACCACATGACGTCTCCTCCCTCTCCGAACGGCGGCCGGCCGGCGCTCGGTCAACGCTCGGTCAGCGGCCCGTCAGCCGCATGGTGCGCACCCCGGCGCCGGTGAGCAGCTCCACGATCCGCTCGCCAGCCGGCTTGCGGACGGCCTCGCCGCAGCCGGGGCAGGTGAAGGAGTAGAAGGTGGTGCGGGCCGAGGCGCCGATCGCCAGCCGCAGCGCGTCGGCGTCGAGCTCGAAGCTGGTGCGGCAGTGCGGGCAGCCGGCCCGCACCCGCGGCGCCGCTGCGGCCACGCCGGTCTCCTCACTCACCGTAGGCCGCCAGTGCCCGGACGGCCGCTTCGCGCGCGCCGTCGGCCAGGTCGGGCGGCGAGACGATCCGCCCGTCGCGGCCCAGCCGCAGGGCGAGCCGGCGCAGCGAGCCCGGGTCCGGGGTGCGCAGGGTGATCCGCAGGCCGCCGTCGGGCTGCTCCTCGGCGCTGTCGTGCGGGTAGTACTCGGCGACCCAGCGCCCGCCGGGCCCGACCTCGATCACCACTTCCGGGTCGTCGCCCGACGGCTGGACCAGACCCTGGGACAGGTCGCGCGGCTCGATCCGCGGCGGGTCGGACGGCGCGTCCAGCAGCCGGATCTCGGCGACCCGGTCCAGCCGGAAGGTGCGCATGTCCTCCGACAGCCGGCACCAGCCCTCGACGTAGGTGTGCCCGACGGCGAACAGCCGGATCGGGTCCACCTCGCGCTCGGTGAGGGTGTCGCGGGCCGGCGAGTAGTAGCGCATCCACAGCCGGCGCCGCTCGGTGAGCGCGCGGTCGACGGTGGCGAAGACGCTGCCCTCGGACTCGAAGGTGACCGACAGCCGGCCGCTCGCGCCGGCCGCCTCGCCGGCCGCGGCCTCCAGCTTGGCGGCCGCGCGCTGCAGGGCCTGCCGGTCGCCCTCGCGCAGCCCCGGCAGGTTCGCCACCGCGCGGGCGGCGACCAGCAGCGCGGTGGCCTCGTCGGCGGCCAGCCGCAGCGGCTGGGCGACGTCCTCGGCGGTGTCCGGGTTGTGCCACCAGATGTGCTCGCCGTCGGTGTCGATGTCGAGCAGGTCGCCGCCGCGGAAGCTGGTGCCGCACAGCGGCAGGACGTTCAGGTCGCCGATCAGCTCGGCCTCGGTCACCCCGAAGGCGCGGGCCACCTCGTCGACCCGGGCGCCCGGCCGTTCGCGCAGATAGGTCACCAGCGACAGCATCCGCCGGGTCTGGTCGATCGCATTGCTCACCGGTCCGCTCCCCCTCAGCCCTTCGCCACGGCGCGCAGCCGGTCCAGCAGGTCGGCACGCAGCTCCTCGGGGGCCAGCACCACGACGTCCGGCCCGAACTCGGCGAGCCAGGCGTCCAGTCCGTGCCCGTACGGCACTTCCAGCTCGTCCCACTCGGCGTCCACCGGGGTGGTGGCGACGGCGCGGGCGCGCAGCGGGTAGCCGCTGTCGCGGCGCAGGCGGATGCGGGCGGTGACGGCGGTGGCGCCCTCGCCGGCCCAGCGGGCGACGGTCTCCCGGACGTCCACGTGGTCGGGCACCTCGGCGGTGAAGCCGCCGCGGACCTTGACCCGTCCGGTGATGCGGGAGAGCCGGAAGACGCGGACGGCGCCGCGGTCGCGGTCGTGCCCGGCGACGTACCAGTGGCCGCGCCAGCACTCCAGCGCCCAGGGTTCGAGCAGGCGCGGCTCGGGGTGGGCGGCGTTCGCCTTGCGGTAGTCGAAGGCGACGGCCCGGCGCTCGCGGGTGGCGAGCATCAGCGCCTCGAAGGCCGGTTCGGGGGCGGGGATGCGCGGCTCCAGCGCGCTGTTGGCGTCCTCGTACGGGACGCCGGCCGCGCGCAGCTTCTGCAGGGCGCCGCTGGCGGCCTCGGCGAGGCGGGCCTGCTGCCAGACCTTCGCGGCGAGCGCGAGGGCGGCGGCCTCCTCGGGGTCGAGGGCGATGTCGGGCAGCCGGTTGCGGTCGCGGCGGGCGAGGTACCCGAACTCGCCGTCGATGCTCTCCACGGTGTCGATGACCAGGCCGAGTTCGCGCAGATCGTCCTTGTCGCGCTCGAACATCCGGTTGAACGACTCGTCCGAGGTGACCTCGTGGTACGCCTCGATGGACGCGCGCAGCTCCCGCTTGCTCACCGGCCGCCGGGTGTTCATCAGGCACAGCGCGAGATTCATCAGCCGCTCCGCCTTGGCAATCGCCATTTTTCTGTGTTCCCTCGCCTCCGGCCGCTCGTACCCGGCGTCGACGGTCGATCATGCTCGGCCGCTCTCCCCCAGGGCTTCGCCTGGGAGGCACCCCCGCGGCCTGCGCGTGTTCTCCCTCTCGACACCGGCGCGGCCTTCGGCTCGCTCACCGGCGAGCCCTGATACGGGCGGGCATCCGGGCGAGCCGCTTCCGCGATGGTGCCCTTGCACCACGGACCGTACCGCTCCCGGCCACCCGGCCCCAAACCCGCCGGCTCCCCGCGGCGGACCGCGGGGAGCCGGAGAGTCAAGGGCGACTCGTACAACGCCCACCTACGCGAGCGAGCCAAAGGGCGCGCCGGTGTCGAAAGGGAGAACACGCGCAGGCCGCTGGGCATATTCCCAAGGGAAGCTCTGAGGGGAGAGCGGCCGAGCATGATCGACCGTCGACGCCGGGTACAAGCGCCCGGAGGCGAGCGAGCACAATCAGACGGCGACGAGGTCGCAGACGAAGATCAGCGTCTCGCCCGGAGCGATGGCGCTGCCGGCGCCCTGGTCGCCGTAGGCGAGGTGGGCGGGGATGGTGAGCTGGCGGCGGCCGCCGACCTTCATGCCCTGCACACCGCGGTCCCAGCCGGGGATGACCTGGCCGACGCCGAGCTGGAAGCGCAAGGGGGTGCCCCGGTTCCAGCTCGCGTCGAACTCCTCGCCGGTGGAGAACGCCACGCCGACGTAGTGGACGGAGACGGTGTCGCCGGCCTTGGCCTCGGCGCCCTTCCCCTCCCAGATGTCCTTGATCTCCAGGTCGGCCGGCGGCTCGCCGCCCGGGAAGTCGATCTCGGGCTTCTCGATGCTCACTTCGGTGCTCCTTGTGCTGTTGCGGGCAACCGGGACAGTCTTGCAGACCTCACATCACGGCCAGGATGTCGAGGGTGAAGACGAGGGTCGCGTTCGCCGGGATGCCGCTGCCGCTGGGCGGCTGGCTGCCGTAGCCGAGCGCGGGCGGGGTGACCAGCAGCACCCTGCTGTTCGCCTTCTTGCCGACCAGTCCCTGCTGCCACCCCGGGATCAGCTTGTCCAGCTCCAGCGGGGCGAGCTGGCCGTGGCTGTAGCTGGAGTCGAACTCCTTGCCCGTGGTCCACAGCAGCCCCTGGTACTGGGCGAGCACCGTGTCGCCGCTCTTGACGGCCGGCCCGTCGCCCTCCAGCACGTACTCGGCGACGAGCTTGGCCGGCGGCTTGGCGCCCTTGGGGATCTTCACCGAGGGCCGGCTGCCGTCGGTGGCGGTGCCGACGGTGGGCAGCGCCGTGTTCTTCTGCGGGACGGGCTTGCCGGTGGCCGAGGACTTGCCGTCGAAGCGGTTGAGCACGTCGATGACGAAGACCATCGTGTCGGTGCCCTTGATGCCGGCCTGGGGGTTGCCGGAGGTGCCGTAGCCGAGCGCGGGCGGCACGGCCAGCTCCAGCCGGGTGCCGGTTTTCCGGCCGATCAGGGCCTCGTCCCAGCCGGGGATGACCTGGCCCTGGCCGATGACGGTGGTGAAGGGGCCGCGGCCGAAGGAGGTGTCGAAGACCTTGGCGGTGTCCCAGATCTGGCCGAGGTAGTTCACCTGGACGTAGTCGCCGCCGGCGATGGCCGGGCCGCGGCCCTGGACCACGGTCTTGACCGCGAGGTCGGGCGAGGGGGCGATGGTGCCCTTGGCGATGGTCGGCTTCTGGCCGAAGCCCTTGCCCGCGGTGATGCCGGGCACCGGCCCGGGGACGATCTGCGCGGAGGGGGTGCCGGTGGTGCCCGGCGTGGTGGGGGTGGCCGGGGCGGCGGGCGTGGTGGGGCTCGCCGTTGCCGAACCGCTCTTGTTGTCGCTGCCGCCGCAGCCGGCGGCGGTGAGCAGGAGCGCGGGTACGGCGAGCAGGGCGGAGCGTCGGCGCACGGGGACCTCGTTACGGTCGATGGGGTTGTGGGGGGAGCCTTGCGACCGGGTCGTTCGGTCGTCCCACACCCTACGGCGTGCCACCGGCCCGGTACGAGACGCACACGAGGTGCGCGTGGGGCCGGTGGGCACGCCGGGCCGGAGCCGCGGTGCCTGCCGATTCCTCCGCCCGGCCGGCTACATGCCGGCGATGAGCTTCTCCACCCGGTCGTCGACCGAGCGGAAGGGGTCCTTGCACAGCACGGTGCGCTGCGCCTGGTCGTTGAGCTTGAGGTGCACCCAGTCGACGGTGAAGTCGCGGCGCTGCTCCTGGGCGCGGCGGATGAAGTCGCCGCGCAGCCGGGCCCGGGTGGTCTGCGGGGGCACCGACTTGGCCTCGAAGATCTTCAGGTCGCTGCAGATCCGCTTGGCCTGGCCCTTGCGCTCCAGCAGGTAGTAGAGCCCGCGGCGCCGGTGGATGTCGTGGTACGCGAGGTCTATCTGGGCGACCCGCGGGTGGGACATGGTGATGTTGTCGCGGTTGCGGTAGCGCTCGATCAGCTGGTACTTCATCACCCAGTCGATCTCGGTGCCGATCTTGCCGAGGTCGCCGGTGCCGATGGCGTCCAGGGTGCGGCCCCACAAGTCGAGGACCTGGTCGATGACGCCGCTGCGGATGCCGCGACGCTCGCAGAACTCCACGGCCTTGCTGTAGTACTCCTGCTGGATGTCGAGCGCGGACGCCTCGCGGCCGGAGGCGAGCCGCACCTTGCGGCGGCCGGTGATGTCGTGGCTGACCTCGCGGATCGCCCGGATCGGGTTCTCCAGGGTGAGGTCGCGCATGACGGTGCCGGCCTCGATCATCCGCAGCACCAGGTCGGTGGCGCCGACCTTGAGCAGCATCGTCGTCTCCGACATGTTGGAGTCGCCGACGATGACGTGCAGCCGCCGGTAGCGCTCGGCGTCGGCGTGCGGCTCGTCGCGGGTGTTGATGATGGGGCGGGACCGGGTGGTCGCCGAGCTGACGCCCTCCCAGATGTGCTCGGCCCGCTGGCTGACGCAGAAGACGGCCCCGCGCGGGGTCTGCAGCACCTTGCCGGCGCCGCACAGCAGCTGCCGGGTGACCAGGAACGGAATGAGGATGTCGGCCAGCCGGGAGAATTCCCCGTGCCGGGCCACCAGGTAATTCTCGTGGCATCCGTAGGAGTTGCCGGCCGAGTCGGTGTTGTTCTTGAACAGGTAGACGTCGCCTGCGATGCCCTCCTCGTGCAGCCGCCGTTCGGCGTCGACGAGAAGTCCTTCGAGGATGCGCTCCCCGGCTTTGTCGTGTGTGACGAGTTCGGTGACGTTGTCGCACTCGGGAGTGGCGTACTCCGGGTGCGAGCCGACGTCAAGGTAGAGGCGGGCGCCGTTGCGCAGGAAAACGTTGCTGCTCCGGCCCCATGACACGACACGGCGGAAGAGGTACCGCGCCACCTCGTCAGGGGACAGACGCCGCTGTCCCCTGAACGTGCATGTGACGCCGTACTCGTTCTCCAGCCCGAAAATGCGGCGGTCCATGTCTGAACATTACGCCTCGGGCGACGTGCTGAAACGGGGTTGGGGGGCACGGCTTGGATCTTTTTCGGTTTCCGTTTCGGGATGCGGCGCCGTCAGGATTCGGGCCGTGCACAGCAGTACGAGCAGCGCGAGGGCGCCGCCGGCCGCGCAGACGGCGAACCCGCCGGTGCCGCCGCCGTCCTGGGCGGCCGCCCCGGCCACGGCGGTGCCGAGCGCCGAGCCCACCCCGACGGCGGTCACCACCCAGGAGAACGCCTCCGTCACGGTGCCCGCGGGGGCGTGCCGGTCCACCACGAGGAAGCCGCAGGCGAGGGTGGGGGCGAGGAAGAGGCCGGACAGGGCCGCCAGCGGCAGCATCCAGCCCAGCGCGGGCGCCAGCAGCAGCGGCGGGTAGCAGGCGGCCAGGCCCACCGCGAGCAGCCGCAGCCGCCGCTCGGGCAGCCCGCTCCAGGTGCGGGCGCCGTAGCCGAGGCCGCCGAGGAGGGCGCCGGCGCCGTTGGCGGCCAGGACGTACGAGGCCGCGCCGGCGCCGCCGTGGGCGTCGCCGTAGGCGACCGCGGCCAGCGAGAAGGCGCCCAGCGCCACGCCGACGCAGAAGCAGGCGGCGAGCAGCACGGCCAGGCCGCGCGAGCGCAGGGCGCCGAGCCAGTGCGCCTCGCGCTCCTCGGCCCGCCAGCGCCGGGAGGGCGCGGAGGTGACCACGACGAGGGTGCCGGCCACGCCGAGCAGGCCGGTGAGCACCACCGCGGCGGCCTCGGAGGCGGCCGCGACGGCCGCGGTGACCAGCAGGGGGCCGAGGGTGAAGAGCACCTCCTGGGCGGCGGCGTCCAGCGCGTACGCCTTCTGGACCTGCTCCTCGCGCGCCAGCACGGCCGGCCACAGCGCCCGCAGGCCGCCCTCCAGCGGCGGCGTGGCCAGCCCGGCGAGCAGCACGGCGGCGACCGCGATCGGCACCGGGCGCGGGCCGTTGACGGCGAGCAGGGCGAATCCGGCGGCGGCGAGCAGGGCGGCCGCGGCCATCACCCGGGGCTGGCCGCGGCGGTCCACCGCGCGCCCGAGCAGCGGTTGCCCGAGGGCGACGGCGAGGCCGTAGAGGGCCGACAGGGTGCCCGCGAGCCCGTAGCCGGCGCCGTGGGCCCGCAGGAAGAGCACGATCGCGAGCGCGGCCATGGCGTTGGGCAGCCGGCCGAGCAGGGTGCCGCCGAGCAGCCGTGCGGCGTGCCGCGTGCGCAGCAGTTCGCCGTAGCCGCCGGCCCCCTCTGTCCGGCCCGTTCGGTCCGTCGCGCCTGCCACCGCTCGCCCTCCCCGGTCCCGGGCCGCCGCTCGGCGAGCACTCCGGGAAGTTGTACGTATAACGTGACGGTCATACGTACCATGTCGGCAGCTCACGGGTCCAGCCGTGGGCCGGGGCGAGGCCGGGAGGAGGGGCGGTGGCCGAAAGCGCGCGGCCGACGTCGCGGGACGTGGCGCGGCAGGCGGGGGTGTCCCAGGCGACGGTGTCGCTGGTACTCGGCGGCAAGTGGCGCGGCCGGGTCTCGGAGCGTACGGCGGAAGCGGTGCGGCAGGCGGCCGGGGAGCTGGACTACCGGCCCAATCTCGCGGCCCGCAGCCTGCGGCTGGGGCGGACCAGGACGGCCCTGCTGGTGGTCCCCGCGCTCACCCATGAGTACTTCGCCCGGGTCTACGCCGGGGCCGCCCGGGTCGCCGAGGAGAACGGCTTCGGCGTGGTGCTCTACCCCTCACCCGAGGGCATCGGCCCGGCCCGCGACCCCTTCGGCTCCGCCCGGGCCGCGATCGACGGCGTGATCGCCTCCTCGATGGCCGCCGACGCGCTGGCGGGCATCGGCGACGGCGGGCTGCCGCTGGTGATGCTCGACAGCGGCCCCGGCGCGCCGGACGGGCCGCCGACGGTGGACCTGGCCGTCGCCGACGGCATCCGGCAGGTCGTCCGCCACCTGCTCGGGCTCGGCCACCGCACCATCACCCACATCGCCTCCGACGTGGACACCTGGACCTTCCGCATCCGCGCGCAGACCGTCCGCGAGGAGCTGGCCGGGGTGCCGGGCGTGCTGCTGCGCACCGAGCGCTGCGCGCTGGACGTGGAGCCGGCCCGGCAGGCGGCCGTCCGCGCCCTCAGCGCGCCGGGGCCGCGCCCCACCGCGCTGCTCTGCGACGGCGATGTACTGGCCGCCGGGGCCTGCAAGGCCGCTCGGGCGCTGGGCCTCGCGGTCCCCCACGAGCTGTCGGTCTCGGGGTTCGACGATCTTTCACTCGCGCTCGCGGTGGACCCGGAGCTGACCTCCGTCCGGCTGCCCGCCGAGGAGGTCGGCGCTCAGGGGATGCGGGCGCTGCTCGCTCTTCTCTCGGGGCGCCCCGTCCCGCCCTGCGAGCTGCCCGTCACTCTCGTGGCGCGCGGCTCCACGGCCCCCGCGCCGTAGGCTGCGCCGCTGCGAGGTTCTCCCCGCCGCAGGGGGTTTTCCGCCGTCTCCGGCCGCAGGCCGGGACGTGGCTGGGCGCGCAGTTCCCCGCGCCCCTGAAAAAACCTTGCCGTTCGTGCGAAGGGCAAGCTCTACAGGGGCGCGGGGAGCCGCGCGGCCGGCCCGGACGGGCCGGAGGTCCGGCAACCGGCGGGACGAGGCACCCGGGCGGTCAGTCCTCGGCGCTGTCCTCGGAGGGGCCGTCCTCGGAAGAGCCCTCACCCGACTGTTCGAGCAGGGCGTTGAGCTGGGGGCCCAGGAGGCGCTTGAACTTGCGCTGCTGGGGGCGGGTGCGGTCCAGGACCGCGACTTCGAGCTGCTCGGCGGTCAGCTGCCGGTCCCCGTTGCCACCCGAGTCGCGCGCAAGGGACTCCACGGCCAGCGCCAGCGCCTCCGCCAGCGTCATCCCGTCACGGTGCCGCTGGTCGAGGTAGCTGCCGATCTGGTCGGAGTTGCCGCCGACGGCGACGGCGCCATGCTCGTCCACGATGGAGCCGTCGTGCGGCAGCCGGTAGATCTGGTCGTCCTCGGGGGCGGCGCCGACCTCGGCGACGATCAGCTCCACCTCGTACGGCTTCTCGCCGACGCTGGAGAAGATCGTGCCGAGCGTCTGGGCGTAGACGTTGGCCAGGCCGCGGGCCGTGACGTCGTCCCGGTCGTAGGTGTAGCCGCGCAGGTCGGCGTAGCGGACACCGCCGAGCCGCAGGTTCTCGAACTCGTTGTACTTGCCGACCGCCGCGAAGGCGATGCGGTCGTAGATCTCGCTGACCTTGTGCAGGGCCCGCGAGGGGTTCTCGGCGACGAAGACGATGCCGTCCGTGTACTGCAGCACCACGACGCTGCGGCCGCGCGCGATGCCCTTGCGGGCGTACTCGGCGCGGTCGGCCATGGCCTGCTGGGGCGAAACGTAAAAGGGCGTGGACACCGGCTAACCGTGCCTTTCTGCTGTCGGCGCTGCGGTTGACGTCACAGGTCCGGTCGGCGGACGACCGGCTCGCGGCTGGCTTGCGGTCACAGCACCTCGGCCCGCGGTCCGTCCGGGTTCTGCCGGCGGCCCTCGACCACCAGCCGGGCGGTCTCGGCGACGTCGGAGTCGGGGATCCGGCGGAAGCCGTCCGCGGTGATCACGGTGACGACGGGGAAGATCCGGCGGGTGAGGTCGGGGCCGCCGGTGGCCGAGTCGTCGTCGGCCGCGTCGTAGAGGGCCTGGACGATGGCGGTGACCATCTGGTCCTGGGTGAGGTCCTTGCGGTAGAGCTTCTTCAGCGCGCCGCGGGCGTAGACCGAGCCGGATCCGGTGGCCGCGAAGCCGTGCTCCTCGCTGCGGCCGCCGGTGATGTCGTAGGAGAAGATCCGTCCGCGGCCGCGGACGGTGTCGTAGCCGGCGAAGAGCGGGACGACGGCCAGGCCCTGCATGGCCATGCCGAGGTTGCCGCGGATCATGGTGGACAGCCGGTTCGCCTTGCCCTCCAGGGAGAGGGTGGCGCCCTCGATCTTCTCGTAGTGCTCCAGCTCCAGCTGGAAGAGCCTGACCATCTCCACCGCCAGGCCCGCGGTGCCGGCGATGCCGACCGCGGAGAACTCGTCGGCGGGGAAGACCTTCTCCAGGTCGCGCGAGGCGATCACGTTGCCCATCGTGGCCCGGCGGTCACCGGCGAGCACCACGCCCGACTCGAAGGTGGCCGCCACGATCGTGGTGCCGTGCGGGAGCTCGACGGCACCCTTGATCGGCGGCAGGGTGCGGTTGCCGGGCAGCAGTTCAGGTGAGTGGTCGCCGAGGAAGTCCAGGAAGGAGGACGAGCCGGGCGTCAGGAAGGCGGCCGGCAGACGCCCGGTGGTGCTGCGAGTGTTGTCCACGCGATTCCCTCCACACGATCATGACGTTAGGTACGGACCCTACCCGTCGCCCGGAAATCCATCCGCCCCGCGGTCCGTGGGGCGGCGCGGGGCGGCTGGGTGGGTGAGCGGCTACTGGCCGCCCTTCTGGACGAAGGAGCGCACGAAGTCCTCCGCGTTCTCCTCGAGCACGTCGTCGATCTCGTCCAGGACGGAGTCCACGTCGTCCGAAAGCTTCTCGTGGCGTTCCTTGAGGTCCTCCGCGGCCTTGGCGTCCTGCTGGACCTCCTCGGCCTCCTCGGTGGAACGCGTAGCCCGCTGCTGCCCGCCGTCGGTGTCCTTCGTAGCCATGTCCCTCACCCCGCTCGGTTTGGTGCCTACAAGATCAGACCCTACAAGGAGGGTCCGACTCCGGCCCTCGATTAACGTCAACGTCCGAGTGCTACCGACTTGATTCCCGGTTCCGGCCCCTTTCAGCCGCGGCTTCAGCCACCGGAGAGGACACGGAGCAGGTCCTCGGCGGTGCGGCACCGGTCGAGCAGCTCCTTGACGTGGTTGCGGGTGCCCCGCAGCGGCTCCAGGGTGGGCACCCGCTGCAGGGAGTCACGGCCGGGCAGGTCGAAGATGACCGAGTCCCAGGACGCGGCGGCCACGTCGTCGGCGTACTGCTCCAGGCAGCGGCCGCGGAAGTAGGCCCTGGTGTCCTCCGGGGGCTGCTGTACGGCCCGCAGCACGTCCTTCTCGTCCAGCAGGCGCTGGATGCGGCCGCGGGCGGCCAGGCGGTTGTACAGGCCCTTGTCGGGGCGTACGTCGGCGTACTGCAGGTCCACCAGGTGCAGCCGGGCGGCGGCCCAGTCCAGGCCGTCGCGGCGCCGGTAGCCCTCCAGCAGCTCCTTCTTCGCCACCCAGTCCAGCTCGCCGGCCAGGCTCATCGGGTCGCGCTCCAGGCGGCCCAGCACGTCCTCCCAGCGGGCCAGCACGTCGCGGGTCTGCTCGTCGGCGTCGCTGCCGTAGCGCTCCTCGACATACTTGCGGGCCAGGTCCAGGTACTCCATCTGCAACTGGACCGCGGTGAGCCGGCGCCCGTTGCGCAGCGTGACCAGGTGGTGCAGCCCGGGGTCGTGGGAGACCTCGTGCAGGGTTCGCACCGGCTGGTCCACGACCAGGTCGACCTTGATGAAGCCGTCCTCGATCATGGACAGCACCAGCGAGGTGGTGCCGAGCTTGAGGTAGGTGGAGATCTCGGAGAGGTTGGCGTCGCCGATGATGACGTGCAGCCGCCGGTACTTCTCGGCGTCGGAGTGCGGCTCGTCGCGGGTGTTGATGATGGGCCGCTTCAAGGTGGTCTCCAGGCCGACCTCGACCTCGAAGTAGTCCGCCCGCTGGCTGAGCTGGAAGCCGTCCTCCCGGCCGTCCTGGCCGATGCCGACCCGGCCGGCGCCGGTGACGACCTGGCGGGAGACGAAGAACGGCGTCAGGTGGCGCACGATGTCGGAGAACGGGGTCTCCCGGCGCATCAGGTAGTTCTCGTGAGTGCCGTAGGAGGCGCCCTTGTTGTCGGTGTTGTTCTTGTAGAGGTGGATCGGCTGGGCGCCGGGCAGCTGGGCGGCCCGCAGCGCCGCCTCGGCCATGATCCGCTCCCCCGCCTTGTCCCACAGCACCGCGTCGCGCGGGTTGGTGATCTCCGGCGAGGAGTACTCGGGGTGGGCGTGGTCGACGTAGAGCCGGGCGCCGTTGGTGAGGATGACGTTGGCCAGGCCGATGTCCTCGTCGGTGAGCTGGGTGGAGTCGGCCGCCTCCCGGGCGAGGTCGAAGCCGCGGGCGTCCCGCAGCGGGTTCTCCTCCTCGAAGTCCCAGCGGGCGCGGCGCGCCCGGTGCATCGCCGCCGCGTAGGCGTTGACGATCTGGGACGAGGTGAGCATGGCATTGGCGTTGGGGTGGCCGGGGACGGAGATGCCGTACTCCGTCTCGATGCCCATTACTCGCCGTACGGTCATGCGGCCCTCCTTGCCCGGCTCCGGCTCGTCCGGCCGGAAAACACACCGGCTGCGGGTACCCGCTGGTGGGGCCCGCAGCCGGAGGGTAGTGCCTACAGATACTGTCCGGTGTTCGCCACGGTGTCGATGGAGCGCCCGGTGTCGGCGCCCTGCTTCCCGGTCACCAGGGTGCGGATGAACACGATCCGCTCGCCCTTCTTGCCGGAGATCCGGGCCCAGTCGTCGGGGTTGGTGGTGTTGGGCAGGTCCTCGTTCTCCTTGAACTCGTCGACGCAGGCGGCGAGCAGGTGGGAGACGCGCAGGCCCCGCTGGGAGTGGTCCAGGAAGTCCTTGATCGCCATCTTCTTGGCCCGGTCCACGATGTTCTGGATCATCGCGCCGGAGTTGAAGTCCTTGAAGTACAGGACCTCCTTGTCACCGTTGGCGTAGGTGACCTCCAGGAAGCGGTTCTCCTCGGTCTCGCCGTACATGCGCTCGACCACGGACTGGATCATGGCGTCCACGGTCGCGGCCGGGGAGTGGCCGTGCTCGGCGAGGTCGTCGCTGTGCAGCGGGAGGGTGTCGACCAGGTACTTGGAGAAGATGTCCTTGGCCGCCTCGGCGTCCGGCCGCTCGATCTTGATCTTCACGTCCAGCCGGCCGGGCCGCAGGATCGCGGGGTCGATCATGTCCTCGCGGTTGGAGGCGCCGATCACGATCACGTTCTCCAGGCCCTCGACGCCGTCGATCTCGGCGAGGAGCTGGGGGACGATGGTGTTCTCGACGTCGGAGCTGACGCCCGAGCCGCGGGTGCGGAACAGGGACTCCATCTCGTCGAAGAAGACGATGACCGGGGTGCCCTCGGACGCCTTCTCCCGGGCCCGCTGGAAGACCAGGCGGATCTGCCGCTCGGTCTCGCCCACGTACTTGTTGAGCAGCTCGGGGCCCTTGATGTTCAGGAAGTAGCTCTTGCCCTGCGGCCGGCCGGTCACCTCGGCGACCTTCTTGGCCAGCGAGTTGGCCACCGCCTTGGCGATGAGCGTCTTGCCGCAGCCGGGCGGGCCGTAGAGCAGCACGCCCTTGGGCGGGCGCAGTTCGTACTCCTTGAAGAGTTCGGCGTGCAGGTACGGCAGTTCCACCGCGTCGCGGATCTGCTCGATCTGGTTGCCGAGACCGCCGATCTGGCGGTAGTCGATGTCGGGCACCTCTTCGAGGACGAGTTCCTCGACCTCGCTCTTGGGCACCCGCTCGTAGACGTAGCCGGATCGGGGTTCGAGCAGCAGGGCGTCGCCGGTGCGCAGGGTGCCGTCGAGCAGCGGCTCGGCCAGGCGCACCACCCGCTCCTCGTCGGTGTGCCCGATCACCAGGGCGCGCTCGCCGTCCTCGAGGATCTCCTTGAGGGTGACGATGTCGCCGATGAGTTCGAACTCCATTGCCTCGACCACGTTGAGCGCCTCGTTGAGCAGGAGCTCCTGGCCGCGTTGCAGGGTGTCGAGTTCGACGGACGGGCTGACGTTCACCCGCAGCTTGCGGCCGCCGGTGAAGATGTCGGCGGTGCCGTCCTCGTTCGCCTGCAGGAACACACCGAAGCCGGCCGGCGGCTGCGCGAGCCGGTCGACCTCCTCCTTGAGGGCCACGATCTGGTCGCGGGCCTCGCGCAGGGTGTTCGCCAGCCGCTCGTTCTGCGCGGACACGCCCGCCAGATTGGTCTGCAGCTCGACGATCCGCTCTTCGAGAATCCTCGTGTGCCGCGGAGAGTCGGCGAGCTTGCGTCGCAGGACGGCGATCTCCTGCTCAAGAAAGGCGACCTGGCTCATGGGATCTTCCGATCCACGAGCGGGTCGGCCGCCACGGTTGAATTCGTCGTCGTGGGCCGCCACGGTCCTCACCTCCTCCAAGGGGAGCTGGACGTTCCCAGACCCTACCTGGGCCGGTGGGGGTTGAAACCCCTAGATCACAAAGACGATCGCGGTGTGTCCGATCTTCACCCTTGCGCACGTCCCTCCGCCACTGGGATACCCGCCGATCTCCATCCGAAAGCCGCCGGTTGTATCGTCGTTTCGGTCAACAGCCGCCGGACGCGGTTGCTTCCCGGTTCCTTGAAGGAACGACGGACGGCAGGGATGGGTTTCCGTGAGTGACAGCCAGGACACAGCCGAGGCGCTCGAGGTCTGGATCGACCAGGACCTGTGCACCGGTGACGGGATCTGTGTCCAGTACGCGCCCGAGGTCTTCGAGCTGGACATCGACGGGCTCGCCTACGTCAAGGGTTCCGACGACGAGCTGCGCCAGGCCCCTGGTGCCACGGTACCCGTACCGCTGCCGTTGCTGGCGGACGTGCGGGACTCCGCGAAGGAGTGCCCGGGCGAGTGCATCCATGTGCGGCGGGTCGCCGACCGTACCGAGGTGTACGGGCCGGACGCGTCGTAGCGGCGGTCTCACGGGCCGCGACGGGCCCCGGGGCCGCAGCAGCCGGTCAGACGCTGTTCGGGGCCGGGCCGGGGATCGCCACGTAGCGGCCCTGCCGCCACTCCCAGGTGTAGTCGCGCCGCAGGTCGGGGCAGCAGCGCGGGGTGGTGTCGCTGGAGAACCCGAGCACGGTGGCCTTCACGGCGTGCCCGGCGACGTGGAAGCCGGAGATCTGCCGGTCCTCGCGCGGGTCCACCAGCATCTGCGCGATGTGCGGGGCGCCCGTGCCGGACTTCGGCGAGGCGAGCACGTAGACGCCGCTGGGCGGGGTGCCGGTGTCGGAGTGGCAGCGCACGACCACGACCGTCTCGGGCCGCCCGTCGCCGTCCATGTCCACGGCCGCCTGCGAGATGACGTCCACCGCGTCGCCGGGCGCGCAGGTCAGCGGGTAGGTGACGGCGTGCGGGTCGGGCGGGGGGACGTGCACGGGGGGCGCGGCGGGCTTGGCGGCCGCGGTGGGGCTGGCGTCGGCCGGCTCCACCAGGGCGACGGCGGCGACCACGGCACCCAGGGCCACGGCCGTGGTGAGCCAGTGCACGCCGCGGCTGCGGGTGTGCGGGAGGGCGGGGCCTGCGGAGGGCTGCACGCGCCTTGCTCCTGGGGGTGTGATCAGCGGGGGTGGCCAGCATCGTGCCACACGTCACAACGGCGGGGAACGCCGGGGGCACCCCTGACCGCGCCGGTCTGTGTCGGGTCCGCGCCATGGCGTCGTTGCGACGCAGCACCGCCGCCGGTTCGCCCGTGAACGGGCAAAACGGCGGCGGTGGACGGAAGTTGGCCGGAAAGGGTCCCCGGCGCCCATGGCCCCGGCCGCCGGGACGGCGGGTTCGCGCCGGGGGCGGCCGGTTGCCGAGCGGGGCCGAACGGTGACGGAGCAGTGACCGGATCGGTGACTGAGCGGTGACGGGTTTGAGCCGGGCGGTGCTTCTCGGTGCTATTTGGTGCTACTCGGCGGCTGTGCCGCCGCTCCCGCCGCCAGGACCGGTGTAGTCCTCGCCGTAGGCGCCCTTGGCGGGGCGGCGGCGGCGCAGGGGCGGCTCGACACCGTCGGCCAGCCGGCGGGCGGTGAGCAGGAAGCCGGTGTGGCCGATCATGCGGTGGTCCGGGCGTACGGCCAGGCCCTCGACGTGCCAGTTGCGCACCATGGTCTCCCACGCGGCCGGCTCGTTGAAGGTGCCGTGCTCGCGGATCGCCTCCACGGTGCGGGCCAGCTGCGTGGTGGTGGCCACGTACGCGCACAGGATGCCGCCCGGGACGAGCGCCTTGGCGACCGCCTCCAGGCACTCCCAGGGCGCGAGCATGTCCAGGATCACCCGGTCCACCTCGGTGTCGGAGAGGTGGTCCTGCAGGTCGCCGACGGTCAGCTGCCAGGCCGGGTGCGGGCCGCCGAAGTAGCGCTCGACGTTCTGGCTCGCGATCTCGGCGAAGTCGGCGCGCCGCTCGTAGCTGTGCAGCATGCCGTGGTCGCCGATGGCGCGCAGCAGGAAGGCGCTGAGCGAGCCGGAGCCGACGCCTGCCTCCACCACCCGCGCGCCGGCGAAGATGTCGGCCATCGCCAGGATCTGCCCCGCGTCCTTGGGGTAGACCACGGCGGCGCCGCGGGGCATGGACAGGACGTAGTCGGGGAGCAGCGGACGCAGCGCGAGGTAGGCGACGTTTCCCGTGGTCCTCACCACACTGCCCTCGGGGGCACCGATCAGCTCGTCGTGCGGGAAAGCGCCCTTGTGGGTGTGGAACTGCTTTCCTGCTTCGAGCGTGAAGGTGTGGTGCCGTCCCTTGGGATCGGTGAGCTGTACCTGGTCCCCGACTCTGAAGGGCCCGCGACGACGGGCCGCACCGGTCGGTTCAGACATGAGCCCATCCTATAGGGGGCTCGGTTCGCCTCCGGGCGCCCGCGGTCACGACGTCCGGCTCATCGCGGCCAGGAAGGCGCGTTCGACGTCGGCGGTGGACAGGACGCCGTAGATCTCGCCCGTCGGCTCCACGACGAGGTACTCGGTGGAGGGGGTGGCCCGCAGGGTGTCCAGGAGGTCCTCGCCGGTGAGGTCGGCGGACACGCGCATGCCCGGCGTGAGGTCCTGGGCGAGGCCGCTGACCGCGACCCAGGGGCGGCGGTGCTCCGGGATGGACACGATCGCCGACTCGCGGACCAGCGCGGTGGGGTCGCCGCGGCCGTCCACGACCACCAGGGCGCGCGCGCCCGCCTCGTTGGCCCGCCGCAGCGCCTCGGACAGGGGGGTGTCGGAGGCGACCGGGACCGCCCGGCGGGTCAGGGTGCGGGCCCGCAGGCCGGGAAGGCGCTCGCGCAACCGGGCCATCCGCAGGGCGTTGCCCGCGCCGGTCCAGATGATCGCGGCGAGCACGGCGGCCAGCAGGGCGTCGGTGAGGGAGTCGGCGCCGCTGCCGCCGCTGTCCCCATTGAGCCCGCCGGCGTAGGAGAGCAGCGGGAGGCCGATCAGGACGGCCAGGGCGAGGGCCCGGCCGACCCAGGCCGCGGCCACCGTGCCGGCCATCGGGTCGCCGGTGGCCTTCCAGACCACCGCCCGCAGCATCCGGCCGCCGTCCAGCGGCAGCCCGGGCAAGAAGTTGAAGATCGCAACGATCAAGTTGCTGATCATCAGCCCGGCCAGCAGCACCCCCGGCACGGTGCCGCGCTCCACCAGCTGCATGCCGCCGAAGAAGACCGCGGCGAGCACCAGCGAGAGCAGCGGGCCGACGAAGGCGAGCACGAACTCCCGGCCCGGGGTCTCGGAGTCCTTCTCGATCTCCGAGACGCCGCCGAAGAACTGCAGCTGGATGCGGCGCACCGGCAGCCGGAAGCGGATCGCCGCCAGCGTGTGGGCCAGTTCGTGGACGAGCACCGAGGCGTAGAAGGCGACCGCGAAGAACAGCGAGACCAGGTAGCGCACCCCGCCCAGCTCCGGCAGCACCGTGTCCAGCTGGCCGCCGAAGACCCAGGTGATCAGGGCGGCGACCAGGAACCAGCTGGGTGCCACGTAGATCGGGACGCCGAAGAACCGCCCCATCAGGATGCCGCCGCCGGGCTCTCTTGACGGCTTGGCGGTGCCGCCGCCGTCCTCACCCCGGCCCGGTGCTCGGGTGTCCCGGGAAGGCGGTTGACCGCTCTCGCTCACTTCGTCCCCTTCTGACCACAGTCCCCCGTACCGGTCACGCGGCACGAGGGCGTCACAACCATGCTATGGCCAGGCGCAGCACGGCACACCGGGACACCGCGGGACTGTGCAGGACGGGGCGGGACTGTGCAGGACTGTGCACGAGGGTGCGTGACGGGGCCGCCCGGCGGCGTGGTGGGCGCCGGTGTCGGCGGCAGGCCGTAAGGTTCGCTCCCATGGGAACCACGGGAATCCCCGCGCCCCGGCCGCCGCGCCCGCCGGACTCGCTGTCGCCCTCGCGCGCCCAGGACTTCATGCGCTGCCCACTGCTGTACCGGCTGCGGGTGATCGACCGGCTGCCGGAGAAGCCCAGCGAGGCGGCCACCCGCGGCACGGTGGTGCACGCGGTGCTGGAGCGGCTCTTCGACGCGCCCGCCGCCGAGCGCACGCCCGCACGGGCCCGGGCGATGGTGCCCGGTGAGTGGGAGAAGCTGCTGGCCGCCCGCCCGGAGCTGGCGCAGCTGTTCACCGCGGCCGAGGGCGCCGCCGACGCGGCTGCGCTGCGGCGGTGGCTGGAAAGCGCCGAGGACCTGGTGGAGCGGTGGTTCACGCTGGAGGACCCCACCCGGCTGGAGCCGGCCGAGCGCGAGCTGTACGTGGAGACCGTGCTGGAGTCGGGGCTGACGCTGCGCGGCTACGTGGACCGGCTGGACGTCGCGCCCGCCACCGGTGACCTGCGGGTGGTGGACTACAAGACCGGCAAGGCGCCCCGCCCGGAGTACGCCGACGAGCCGCTGTTCCAGATGCGCTTCTACGCCCTGGTGCTGTGGCGGCTGCGCGGGATGGTGCCGCGCCGGCTCCAGCTGGTCTACCTCGGCAGCGGCGACGTGGTCACCTACGACCCGACGGAGGCCGAACTGCGGCTGACCGAGCGGCGCCTGCTGGCGCTGTGGGAGGCGATCACGAAGGCGACGGCCAGCGGGGACTGGCGGCCCAGGCGCGGCCCGCTGTGCGGCTGGTGCGACCACCAGGCGCTGTGCCCGGAGTTCGGCGGCACTCCCCCGCCCTACCCGCTGGGCAGGACCGCCGATCCGCAGGCCGTCGTGGGCGAGAATGGTGCGGTCTAGCGAAAGGGAAGTGCCCGTGGCGATCCGCGTGCTGCTGGTGGACGACCAGCCGCTGCTGCGTACCGGTTTCCGGATGATCCTGGAGGCCGAGCCGGACCTGGCCGTGGTCGGCGAGGCCGGCGACGGGCAGCAGGCGCTGGACCAGGTGCGGGCGCTGCAGCCCGACGTGGTGCTGATGGACATCCGCATGCCCCGGATGGACGGGGTGGAGGCCACCCGGCAGATCACCGGCCCGGACCGCTCGGGCCCGGCGAAGGTGCTGGTGCTGACCACTTTCGACCTGGACGAGTACGTGGTCGAGGCGCTGCGGGCCGGGGCCAGCGGCTTCCTGCTGAAGGACGCGCCGGCGGCCGAACTCGTGCAGGCGATCCGGGTGGTGGCGGCCGGCGAGGCCATGCTGGCGCCCTCGATCACCCGGCGGCTGCTGGACAAGTACGCGGGCCGGCTGCCCTCCGGCGACGACGCGGTGCCGCAGCCGCTGCAGGCGCTGACCGAGCGCGAGGTGGAGGTGCTCAAGCTGGTGGCCCGCGGTCTGTCCAACGCGGAGATCGCCGCCGAGCTGTTCGTCAGCGAGACCACCGTGAAGACCCATGTGGGCCATGTGCTCACGAAGTTGGCGCTGCGGGACCGGGTGCAGGCGGCGGTGTACGCCTACGAGAGCGGCCTGGTGCGGCCCGGCGCGAGCTGATCCGCCGCCCCCGGACCCGCAAAGGACGAGCCGCGAACCGAACGGGCGCGGCGGCAGAGGACCGAAAGTCCCCTCCCGCCGCGCCCGTTCGGCGTCAGGTGCCGTCAGCCGGAGGCGCCCCGGCCCAGCTCCCAGAACTGCGTGGTGGTCGAGGCGTTGAGCGCCCACTCCACGCCGGTGATGTTGCTGTGTGCGGCGATGTACTGGTTCGCCTGCCACAGCGGGATCATCGGGACGTCGTCCGCGATGATGTTCTGCGCCTGCCCGAAGGCGTCCGTGGTGGAGCTGCGCGCCGCCTGTCTGCGGGTGTCCGGCAGGATCTGGTCCTGGATCTGCTTGTTCTGGTACGGCAGGTTCAGGAAGCCGTCCTTGCCGAAGAACGGCGCGATGTAGTTGTCCGGGTCCGGGAAGTCCGGCAGCCAGTTGATCGCGAAGATCTGGTACTTGCGCTGGGCGGCGGCCGCCACGAAGGCGTTCCACTGCTCGGCCTGGACGTGGACGTCGAACAGGCCGGTGGAGTCCAGCTGCTTCTCGATCGCCTGGGCCTCGGCCTGGTTCTCCGTACCACCGGTGTCGCGGCGGAAGTTGATGGTCAGCGGCACCTTCTCGGTGATGCCGGCGTCCTTCAGGGTCTTCTTCGCCTCCGCGACGTTCGGCTCCTTGTAGACGTCGAAGAAGGAGTTGATGTGGCTGTTGATGCCCTGCGGGACCACCGAGTACAGCGGCACCGCGGTGCGCTTGTAGATGTCGCGGGTGATCGCCTGCCGGTCGATGATCTCGGCCATCGCCTTGCGCACCGCGAGGCTCTTCAAGTCGCCGTCGTCGGTGTTGAGGAACAGGTAGCGGGCCTCGCCGCCGGGCGCCTCGGTGAGCTTGATGTCGGAGCTGTCGCTGTCCTGCAGCTCCTCGATCTGATCCGGCGCCAGGGTGCGGGTCATGACGTCCAGGGTGTGGTCCTTCAGCGCCGCTTCCATCTTGTGGGAGTCGGTGTAGAGCATCAGCTTCACCGCGTCGTTGTGCAGCTTCAGGATGCCCTGGTACTTGGAGTTCTTGGAGAAGTCCGCCTCCTTGCCCGCCGCCCAGGAGTCCATCGTGTAGGGACCGGAACCGGTCAGCCGCCAGCCGGTGTACGGCTTGTCGGCGGGGTAGACCTGGTGGTCGACGATGGCGGCCGCGGGCGTGGCGAGCTTCGCCGGGAAGGTCGCGTCGGGCGACTTCAGGTGGAAGACGACGTGTGAGGCGTCGGGCGTCTCCACGCTCTTGACGTCGGCTATGAGGGAGACCGGGCCCGTCGGCGAGTTGATCTTCTGGGTCCGCTCGATGGAGAACTTGACGTCCTGGGCGGTCAGGTCGTGACCGTTGGAGAACTTCAGGCCCGACCGCATGGTGCACGAGTAGACCAGGCCCGTGGCGTCGGTGAAGTGGCATTCCTTGGCCGCGTCCGGCGTCGGGGTGGTGCTGCCGCGCGGATAGGTGAGCAGCATCTGGAAGGTGTTGTAGAAGACATTCCAGGTGGCGCTGTCGTACGACGTGGCGGGGTCCAGCGGCGCCGGGTTGGACTTGTTCAGCTCGATGCTGTCCGTGGTGCCGACGACGATGGGTTTGCCACTGCCGCCGCTCCCTCCCGAGCTACCGCACCCGGCAACGACCGGCGTCAGCGCGCCCAGCAGGGCAGGCAGCACCAGAAGCTTGCGGTTCATCGTGGTCGTTCTCCTCTTACGCATGTACGTACGCGTCTACGCAGGTGACGGTGATGCCGTGTGCGTGGAGCGGGCGGCTTGCCGCGGGCGTGGCGCGGTCGGCCGCAGGGATGGATAAACCCGTTCCGTGGGCACGCTTGGGCGACGATACCGAGATTGCCCGTGATCAGCATCAACGGGATGCCAAAGTTCCGGATGCGCCTTCTGGGAGGCGCGAGCCGGGCACCGTCAGTGAATGCGCGTGTTCACAGCGCGCAGGAACGGCACGCTCAGCTCCTCCAGGGAGCGGACGACGGTCCGGCCGGGCGCCGGCTCGATCGGCACGAGCGAGGGCACGGCGACCACGTGGCAGCCGGCCGCCTCCGCGGAGGCGACTCCGGTGAGGGTGTCCTCCACGACCACGCAGCGCGCCGGGTCGGCGCCGAGCCGGGCGGCCGCGGCCAGGTACGGGTCGGGGTGCGGCTTGGTGCGGGCGATCTCGTCGCCGGCGAGGGTGAAGGCGAAGTGCTCGGGACCGAGCGAGCGCAGCATCACATCGATGGTGCGGCGGTGCGAGGCGGAGACCAGGGCGGTGGGCACGCCGTGCGCGGACAGCTCCGCCAGCAGCCGCCGGGCGCCCGGCATCAGGGGGGCGCCGCGGGCCACCAGGCGCTCGAAGGCGCTGTTGACGGCGAGGCTCAGCTCGCCCAGGGTCGCCGTCACCCCGGTGACCTCCATCAGGTGGCCGAGGCTACGGGCCATCGGGCCGCCGATCACCACCTTGCGGTGCACCTCGTCCAGCACGTGCCCGAGCGCCGCGAAGACCTCGGACTCCGCCGCCCACCACAGCCCTTCGGTGTCCACCAGGGTGCCGTCCAGGTCCAGGAGCACCGCCCAGGGCCCGGGCCCTGGCACCGTACGGGTCGCGGCGACGGGGATGCTGCTGGTCATGGGCCCCACTCCTCGGTCCTGGGGGACACGGAGGCCGGCCACCGCACCTCGCGAAACCGCGGGGCGGCGACCGGCCTCCACCGGACCGTCAAGTGTACGTCGGGCCGTGCCGGCCCGCTGATCGACCGCTGACGGGCCCCCGAGCAGCCGCCGACCAGCCGCCGACCAGCCGCCTTACACCCGGATCAGCGGGCGTTGAAGTACTTCGCCTCCGGGTGGTGGATGACGATGGCGTCGGTGGACTGCTCCGGGTGCAGCTGGAACTCCTCGGACAGCTTCACACCGATCCGCTCCGGCTCCAGCAGCTCGGCGATCTTGGCCCGGTCCTCCAGGTCGGGGCAGGCGCCGTAGCCGAGCGAGAAGCGGGCGCCGCGGTACTTCAGGTCGAACATGTCGGCCATGGCCGCCGGGTCCTCACCGCCGAAGCCCAGCTCGGCGCGGACCCGGGCGTGCCAGTACTCGGCGAGCGCCTCGGCGAGCTGGACGGACAGGCCGTGCAGCTCCAGGTAGTCGCGGTAGGAGTCGGCGGCGAACAGCTCGTTGGCGGCCTCGGAGACGCGGCCGCCCACGGTGACCACCTGGAAGCCGACGACGTCGGTCTCGCCGGACTCCTCGGGCCGGAAGAAGTCGGCCAGGCACAGCCGGCGGCCGCGACGCTGGCGCGGGAAGGTGAAGCGGGTGCGCTCGGTGCCGTCCTCGTGCAGCACGATCAGGTCGTCGCCCTTGGACACGCACGGGAAGTAGCCGTAGGTGACGGCGGCCTCCAGCAGGCCCTCGGACTGGAGCTTGGTGAGCAGCCCGCGCAGCCGGGGCCGGCCCTCGGACTCCACCAGCTCCTCGTAGGAGGGCCCGTCGGCGCGGGACTGCTTCAGGCCCCACTGGCCCTTGAAGAGGGCGCCCTCGTCGAGCCAGGAGGCGTAGTCGGCGAGCTGGATGCCCTTGACGACGCGGCTGCCCCAGAACGGCGGGGTGGGCACCGGGTTGTCCACGGCGACGTCGGAGCGGACCTGGCCCAGGTTGGGCTCGGGCTCCGGCTCGGCCTGCTCGCGGCGCGGCACCCGGCGGGCCTTCAGCTCGGGCAGCTGGGCGCCGGGCACCCCGCGCTTGACGCCGATCAGGGCGTCCATCAGCCGCAGGCCCTCGAAGGCGTCACGGGCGTAGCGGACCTCGCCCGCGTACAGCTCGTGCAGGTCCTGCTCGACGTAGGCGCGGGTGAGGGCGGCGCCACCGAGGATCACCGGGAACTTCGCGGCCAGGCCCCGCTGGTTCAGCTCCTCCAGGTTCTCCTTCATGATCACGGTGGACTTCACCAGCAGCCCGGACATGCCGATCACGTCGGCGCGGTGCTCCTCGGCGGCCTCCAGGATCGCCGAGACCGGCTGCTTGATGCCCAGGTTGACCACGTTGTAGCCGTTGTTGGACAGGATGATGTCGACCAGGTTCTTGCCGATGTCGTGGACGTCGCCGCGGACGGTGGCCAGCACGATGGTGCCCTTGCCGCTGTCGTCGGACTTCTCCATGTGCGGTTCCAGGTAGGCCACCGCGGTCTTCATCACCTCGGCGGACTGCAGCACGAAGGGCAGCTGCATCTGCCCGGAGCCGAACAGCTCGCCGACCACCTTCATGCCGGCCAGCAGCGTGTCGTTGACGATGTCCAGGGCGGGCCGCTCGGCCAGGGCCGCGTCGAGGTCGTCGGTCAGGCCGTTCTTCTCGCCGTCGATGATCCGCCGCTGCAGCCGCTCCTCCAGCGGCAGCGCGGCCAGTTCCTCGGCCTTGCCGGCCTTGAGCGACTTGCTGTCGACGCCCTCGAAGAGCGCCATCAGCTTCTGCAGCGGGTCGTAGCCCTCGCTCCTGCGGTCGTAGATCAGGTCGAGGGCGGTCTCGCGCTGCTCCTCGGGGATGCGGGCGATCGGCAGGATCTTGGCAGCGTGCACGATCGCGGAGTCCAGGCCGGCCTTGACGCACTCGTCGAGGAAGACCGAGTTGAGGGCGGTGCGGGCGGCGGGGTTGAGGCCGAAGGAGATGTTCGACAGGCCGAGGGTGGTCTGCACCTCCGGGTGACGCTTCTTCAGCTCGCGGATCGCCTCGATGGTGGCGACGCCGTCCTTGCGGGACTCCTCCTGGCCGGTGCAGATGGTGAAGGTCAGGCAGTCCACGAGGATGTCGGACTCGCGGATGCCCCAGTTGCCCGTGAGGTCGGCGATCAGCCGCTCGGCGATCTCGACCTTCTTCTCCGCGGTACGGGCCTGCCCCTCCTCGTCGATGGTGAGCGCGATCAGGGCCGCGCCGTGCTCGGCGGCCAGCGCGGTGACCTTCGCGAACCGGGACTCCGGGCCGTCGCCGTCCTCGTAGTTGACCGAGTTGAGCACCGCGCGGCCGCCGAGCTTCTCCAGCCCGGCGCGCAGCACGTCCACCTCGGTGGAGTCCAGCACGATCGGCAGGGTGGAAGCGGTGGCGAACCGGCCGGCGAGTTCGGCCATGTCGGCGACACCGTCCCGGCCGACGTAGTCCACGCACAGGTCGAGCAGGTGGGCGCCCTCGCGGATCTGGTCGCGGGCCATCTCCACGCAGTCCTCCCAGCGGCCCTCCAGCATCGCCTCGCGGAACTTCTTCGAGCCGTTGGCGTTGGTCCGCTCGCCGATGGCGAGGTAGGAGGTGTCCTGGCGGAAGGGCACGGTCTGGTAGAGCGAGGAGGCACCGGGCTCGGGCCGCGGGTCGCGCGGGGTGATGTCGTGGCCGCCGATCCGCTCGACCAGCCGGCGCAGGTGCTCGGGGGTGGTGCCGCAGCAGCCGCCGACCAGCGACAGGCCGTACTCCGCGGCGAACACCTCGTGGGCGTCGGCCAGTTCGCTCGGGCTGAGCGGGTAGTGGGCGCCGTCCTTGGTGAGCACCGGCAGGCCGGCGTTGGGCATACAGGTCAGCGGGATGCGCGAGTGCCGGGCGAGGTAGCGCAGGTGCTCGCTCATCTCGGCGGGCCCGGTGGAGCAGTTGAGGCCGATGAGGTCGATGCCCAGCGGCTCCAGGGCGGTGAGCGCGGCGCCGATCTCGGAGCCGAGCAGCATGGTGCCGGTGGTCTCCACGGCCACCGAGCAGATCACCGGCAGTTCGACGCCGGCGGCCCGCATGGCCCGCCGGGCGCCGATCAGGGCGGCCTTGACCTGGAGGAGGTCCTGCATCGTCTCGACCACCAGGGCGTCGGCGCCGCCGGCGATCAGGCCGGCCGCGTTGGCCTGGTAGCCGTCGCGCAGGGTGGCGTAGGTGGTGTGGCCGAGGGTGGGCAGCTTGGTGCCGGGGCCGATCGAGCCGAGCACCCAGCGGCGGCGGCCGTCGGTGGCGAAGTCGTCGGCGACCTCGCGGGCCAGGCGGGCACCGGCCGCGGACAGCTCCTCGATCCGCTCGGGGATGTCGTACTCGCTCATCGCCGAGTGGTTGGCGCCGAAGGTGTTGGTCTCCACGCAGTCCACGCCGGCCTGGAAGTACGCCTCGTGCACGGAGCGGACGATGTCCGGGCGGGTGACGTTGAGGATCTCGTTGCAGCCCTCGAGCTGCTGGAAGTCGTCCAGGGTGGGGTCCTGGGCCTGCAGCATGGTGCCCATGGCGCCGTCGGCGACGACGATCCGGGAGGCCAGTGCCTCGCGCAGCGCGGTGACCCGGGCGGGGTCGACGGCGGAGGGGGCGTGCGCTCCGGAGGAGGGACGCGGGGGACGCGGCGAGGCGGGCGAGGACGGCAAAGACGGCGAAGCCATGGGCTGCTCCCTGGGATGCGACGGCTGTCGGCTATGCGCTCCCCTGGCCCGGGCCACCGCGCGGGGCGGCTGCCGCGGGCAGGACACGCACCCCGCCAGCGTAGCCGTCACCGCGCGCAGAGGCGGGAATCCGGCCACGCGTTCCGAAGGGCGGACGGTCACGGCGGGGCGGGTCTCTGCGATGATGTGGGACAGCTGTGGTCGACAATGTCGACCACAGCGGGCCGCAGCGACCCGCACGCGGACTGCTGCGGCCCGCCGACCACCCGCCGACCGCCCGCCGAGCGCCGCGGTTGCCGTCATCCGGACGGCCGCCCGGCACACCGCCGACACCTCGCCCTTGGAGCGCCCGACATGCCAGGTCACATCCAGTCGCTGGAACGCGCCGCGGCGATCCTGAGGCTGCTGGCCGGCGGCGAGCGCAGGCTGGGCCTGTCGGACGTGGCGTCCTCGCTGGGCCTGGCCAAGGGCACCACCCACGGCATCCTGCGCACCCTGCAGCAGGAGGGCTTCGTGGAGCAGGACCCGGTCTCGGGCAAGTACCAGCTGGGCGCCGAGCTGCTGCGGCTGGGCAACAGCTACCTGGACGTGCACGAGTTGCGCGCCCGGGCGCTGGTGTGGACCGACGACCTGGCCCGCTCCAGCGGCGAGGCCGCCTACCTGGGGGTGCTGCACCAGCAGGGCGTGCTCATCGTGCACCACGTCTTCCGGCCCGACGACAGCCGCCAGGTGCTGGAGGTGGGCGCCATGCAGCCGCTGCACAGCACCGCGCTCGGCAAGGTGCTGGCCGCCTTCGACCCGGTGGCGCACAGCGAGGCCGCCGAGGGCGAGCGGACCGCGCTGACCGGGCGGACCGTCACCACCGCGGAGGACTTCGAGGCGGTGCTGGAACTGGCCCGGGCCCGCGGCTGGGCGGCCGACCTGGAGGAGACCTGGGAGGGCGTGGCCTCGGTGGCCGCGCCCGTCTACGACCGGCGGCGGATGCCGGTGGGCGCGGTGGGGATCACCGGCGCGGTGGAGCGGGTCTGCGAGGGCACCGAGATCCGGGCCCGCCTGGTGGCGGCGGTACGGGACTGCGCGCGGGCGGTCTCCCGCGACCTGGGCGCCGGGCGGTTCTGACCGCCCGCCGGCCCGCTCCCCGACCCGCCGGACAGCCCGTACGGCTGCTGCCACGGCCAGTGCGACGACTGGCGCGACGACTACTCCGTCACACCTCTCTTGACCCCGAGAACCTTGAGGACGAGACTTTCGACCTGCGGTCGACAATGTCGAACATCGGACGGATCTTCGAGGTCACCGCACCGGGACAGAGACAAAGGAGTCGGTGTGTCCAACGGCCACATAGTCATCGGCGAGATCTTCGGGACCGCCGTGCTCATCCTGCTCGGCGGCGGTGTCTGCGCCGCCGTCACGCTGAAGAAGTCCAAGGCCCAAGGAGCCGGCTGGGTGGCCATCTCCTTCGGCTGGGGCCTGGCGGTGCTCGCCGGCGCCTACATCGCCAACGGCTACTCCGGCGGCCAGCTCAACCCGGCGGTCACCCTCGGCGTGGCGATCAAGACCGGCGAGTGGAGCACGATGCCGTACTACCTGATCGGCCAGTTCGCCGGCGCGATCATCGGCGCGTTCCTGGTGTGGGTGGCCTACATGGGGCAGTTCCAGGCCCACCTGACCGACCCCGAGCTGGTCCGCAGCCTGGAGGGCCCGGCCGGCACCACGAAGGCCGGCTCGGCGCCCGGCGGCCCGGTGCTCGGCATCTTCTCCACCGGCCCGGAGATCCGCAATCCGGTGCAGAACCTGCTCACCGAGGTGATCGGCACGGCCGTGCTGGTGCTCTTCATCCTCACCCAGGGCATGACCAAGGGCCTGGCCCTCAACGGCCTGGGCATCCTGCTCACCGCGCTGCTCGTGGTCGGCATCGGCCTCTCGCTGGGCGGCCCCACCGGCTACGCCATCAACCCGGCCCGCGACCTCGGCCCGCGGATCGTGCACGCCCTGCTCCCGCTGCCCAACAAGGGCCGCTCGGACTGGTCGTACGCGTGGATTCCGGTGGTCGGCCCGCTCGTCGGCGCCGCGATCGCCGGCGGACTCTACAAGCTGGCCTTCACGTAACGCACCGAGCAGCGCGGCGACCCCGCGGCCCCCGCGGCCCCCGCGGCCCCCGCGGACACCACGGACGCCGCACACGCAGCCGCCACAGCCGCCGCAGACCCCGTGCCCACCGCACCGCACCCGCCCACCCGCACCGAGGAGCACCCCGTGACCGACACACCGACCGCGCAGAGCACCCACGGCTCCGGCCCCTTCATCGCCGCCATCGACCAGGGCACCACCTCCAGCCGCTGCATCGTCTTCGACCGGGACGGCCGGATCGTCGCCGTGGACCAGAAGGAGCACGAGCAGATCTTCCCCAAGCCCGGCTGGGTGGAACACGACGCCGCCGAGATCTGGGCCAACGTCCAGGAGGTGGTGGCCGGCGCCATCGGCAAGGCCGCCCAGGACGTCCCCGGCTTCACCCCCGCCGACGTGAAGGCGATCGGCATCACCAACCAGCGCGAGACCACCCTGCTGTGGGACCGGCACACCGGCGAGCCGGTGCACAACGCCCTGGTCTGGCAGGACACCCGCACCGACGCCCTGTGCCGGGAGCTCGGCCGCAACGTCGGCCAGGACCGCTTCCGCCGCGAGACCGGCCTGCCGCTCGCCTCGTACTTCGCCGGGCCGAAGATCCGCTGGCTGCTGGACAACGTCGAGGGGCTGCGCGAGCGCGCCGAGGCCGGCGACATCCTCTTCGGCACCATGGACTCCTGGGTGATCTGGAACCTCACCGGCGGAGTGGACGGCGGCGTGCACGTCACCGACGTGACCAACGCCTCGCGCACCCTGCTGATGAACCTGCACACCCTGGACTGGGACGAGAAGATCCTCGCCTCCATCGGCGTCCCGGCCGCGGTGCTGCCGCAGATCCGCTCCTCCTCCGAGGTGTACGGCACCACCAGCGTCGGCGGCCTGGCCGACGTGCCGGTGGCCTCCGCGCTCGGCGACCAGCAGGCCGCGCTCTTCGGGCAGACCTGCTTCGCCCAGGGCGAGGCGAAGTCCACCTACGGCACCGGCACCTTCATGCTGATGAACACCGGGGAGACCCCGGTGAACTCCTACAACGGCCTGATCACCACCGTCGGCTACCGCATCGGCGACGCGGCTCCCGTCTACGCCCTGGAAGGATCCATCGCCGTCACGGGTTCACTGGTGCAGTGGATGCGTGACCAAATGGGGCTCATCAGCACGGCAGCCGAGATCGAGACCCTGGCGTCGTCCGTGGCGGACAACGGCGGGGCGTACTTCGTGCCGGCCTTCTCCGGGCTCTTCGCCCCCTACTGGCGCGACGACGCCCGCGGTGTGATCGCCGGCCTGACCCGGTATGTCACCAAGGCGCACATCGCCCGCGCGGTGCTGGAGGCCACCGCCTGGCAGACCCGGGAGATCGCGGACGCGATGACCAAGGACTCGGGCGTCGAGCTGACCGCGCTGAAGGTCGACGGCGGCATGACGTCCAACAACCTGCTCATGCAGACCCTGGCGGACTTCCTCGACGCGCCCGTGGTGCGCCCGATGGTCGCCGAGACCACCTGCCTGGGCGCGGCCTACGCCGCCGGCCTCGCGGTCGGCTTCTGGCCGGACACCGACGCCCTGCGCGCCAACTGGAAGCGGGCCGCGGAGTGGACGCCCCGTATGGAGGCGGCCGACCGCGACCGCGAGTACAAGCACTGGCTCAAGGCCGTCCAGGCCACCATGGGCTGGATCGAAGAGGAGCACTGAGAACGCCATGACCACCCCCCTGCAGCAGCTCGTCCCCTCGCTCGGGACGCACCCGACCGCCGGCGCCGACCCCGGGCGGGCCGAGACCCGCGACCTGCTCGGCCACGCCTCCTTCGACCTCCTGGTGATCGGCGGCGGCATCCTGGGCATCACCACCGCCTGGCACGCCGCGCAGTCGGGGCTGCGGGTGGCGATGGTCGAGGCCGGCGACTTCGCCGGCGCCACCTCCTCGGCGTCGTCCAAGCTGCTCCACGGCGGCCTGCGCTACCTGCAGACCGGCGCGGTGCGGCTGGTCGCCGAGAACCACGTGGAGCGGCGCGCCGTCTCCCGGGACGTCGCGCCCCACCTGGCCAACCCGCTCACTTTCTACCTGCCGGTCTACAAGGGCGGCCCGCACGGCGCGGCCAAGCTCGGCGCGGGCGTCTTCGCCTACTCCGCGCTGTCCGCCTTCCGCGACGGCGTCGGCCACGTCATCAGCCCGGCCCGCGCCGCCCGGGACGTGCCCGAGCTGCGCACCGACAACCTGCGGGCGGTGGCCGTCTACGAGGACGGCCAGATGAACGACGCCCGCATGGCGCTGATGACGGTACGGGCCGCGGTGGACGCCGGGGCCGTCGTGCTCAACCACGTCGAGGTGACCTCGCTGCGCTTCACCGGCGGCCGGGTGACCGGCGCCGAGCTGCGCGACCGCACCGACGGGACCGAGTTCGGTGTGGACGCCCGGCTGGTGCTCAACGCCACCGGCCCCTGGGTGGACCACCTGCGGCGGATGGAGGACCCCGGCGCGGCCCCCTCGATCCGGCTCTCCAAGGGCGCCCACCTGGTGCTGCGCCGCACCGCCCCCTGGAAGGCGGCGCTGGCCACCCCGATCGACAAGTACCGGATCACCTTCGCGCTGCCCTGGGAGGACATGCTCCTGCTCGGCACCACCGACGAGTCCTACGAGGGCGACCCGGGCGAGGTCCGGGTCACCGAGTCCGACATCGCGCAGATCCTCGACGAGGCGTCGCTCTCGGTGCGCGACCAGCAGCTGTCCCGGGACCTGATCACCTACTCGTTCGCGGGCCTGCGGGTGCTGCCCGGCGGCCCCGGGGACACCGCGAAGGCCAAGCGCGAGACGGTGGTCACCGAGGGCCGCGGCGGCATGCTGTCGGTGGCCGGCGGCAAGTGGACCACCTTCCGGCACATCGGCCGCACCGTGATGGACAAGCTCGCCGAGCTGCCCGGGCACCCGCTCGCCGACGACATGCAGCCGATGCGCAGCCTGCCCCGGCACGCCCCACTGCCCGGCTTCGCCAGCCCCGGCGCGGTCGCGCACCGGCTGGTCGTGGACGGCGCCGCGCCGGGGGCGCGGATGGCCGCCGACACCGCCCGGCACCTGGCCTCGCACTACGGCTCGCTCGCCTTCGACATCGCCCGCCTGGCCAACGAGGACCCGGCGCTGGCCGCACGCATCCACCCCGACGCCCCCGAGATCTGGGCGCAGGTCGTCTACGCCCGCGACCACGAGTGGGCGTACGACGTGGACGACGTGCTGCGCCGCCGCACCACGCTGACCATCCGCGGCCTGGACACCCCCGAGGTCCGCGCGGGCGTGGCGAAGCTGCTGGGCCGGGAGGGCTGAGGCCGCACAAGGGCCGCGGCGAAGGCCGTTCGGGCCGGCCGCGGCTCGGGGCCCGGGCCTCGCGGGCCCGCCCGCGCGGTGTGTACGGGGCGGTCGCGCGGACTGCCTCAGGCCGCCGCACACGTGCGCGGTGCGTACGGGCGGGTGCGCGCGGACTGCCTCAGGCCGTCAGCGCGTCGAGTTCGGCGAAAAGGGCGGCCGGGTGGGGCCGGCCGGTGCGCTCGGCCAGGGCGAGCCACCGGGCCCGCCCCTCGCGCCACAGCGCGGCCGCCCCGCCTTCGGCGACCGCCCGCACGGTGTGCTCGGGCAGCTCGGCCTCGGCCGCGCGGGAGGGGGTGAGCCAGTGGGCAGTGCTGTCCTCGGCGAGCCGTGCCATCCACAGCAGGTGGCGGGCCGCGTGCGCGAGGGCGTCCTGGGCGCGCAGGTGCTCGCCCCGGGCTGTGACGTGCAGGGCGAGCACCAGCCAGTTGGCGAAGCGCCCGCACAGCTCGGCGATCTCGTCCGGCCCGCTCGGCAGCGGCGGGTGGGCGGGCAGCGCGGCGAGCACGGGCGCGAGTTCGCCGTCCCGGTCGACGATCAGCATGCGGGTGACCGGGGCGCCGCGGTGCGGCCACTGGCCGACGGAGGCGATGTCCGCGGTGACCGCGAAGTGGAACTCGCCGCGTACCGGGCCGGGGAAGAAGGCGACGTGGGTGCCGAACTCGTTGCGCACCACCAGGCTGACGGGGGCGACCTTCGCGCACCAGGCCGCCGGGTCGAGCCGGGCGCGGGCCTCCGGGGTGAGGAACAGCCAGAACTCCACGTCGCTGTGGGCGTCCCCCTCCCCCGCGGCGAAGGAGCCGTACATCAGGGCCGCCCGCACGTTCTCGTCCGCGTGGCACATCTCCCGTACCCGGGTGATGAGTTCGTGCTGGATCACGCGCCCATTATGGGTCCCGCCGGGGCGGGCCGGGGGCGCCGGGCGGCTGGTTGGGCCCGGGAGCGGTTCTGGCTCATAATGGGGGGAGACATCGGAGGTCTGGCCGCGCGGGTGCCAGGGGACGGGAACGGGGAGGGCGCACATGGCCGTCACGGACGAGGCGATCGAAAAGATCAAGGAAATGATCGTCTCCGGCGCGCTGCGCCCGGGGGACCGGCTGCCGAAGGAGAGCGAGCTCGCGGCCGAGCTGGGCCTGTCCCGCAACTCGCTGCGCGAGGCCGTGCGGGCGCTGTCCCTGATCCGCATCCTGGACGTGCGCCAGGGCGACGGCACCTACGTCACGAGCCTGGACCCGCAGCTGCTGCTGGAGGCGCTGAGCTTCGTGGTGGACTTCCACCGCGACGACACGGTGCTGGAGTTCCTGGCCGTGCGCCGCATCCTGGAGCCCGCGGCGACCGCGATGGCCGCGGTGCGGATCTCCGCGGAGGACCTGGACGTCCTGGAGGGCAAGCTCGACGCGCTCGGGGCGACCCCGTCGGTGGAGGAACTGGTCGCCTCCGACCTGGAGTTCCACCGCGGCATCGTGCAGGGCTCGGGCAACTCGGTGCTCTGCTCGCTGCTGGACGGCCTGTCCGGGCCCACCACCCGCGCCCGCGTCTGGCGCGGCCTGACCCAGGAGGACGCGGTCAGCCGTACCCTCCACGAGCACCGCGCCATCCTCTCCGCCCTGCGCGACCGCGACGCGGAGGCGGCCCGCTCCTGGGCGACGGTCCACGTCGCCAGCGTCGAGCAGTGGCTGCGCTCGACACTGTGAACCGTCCGTAGGGCCGTCGAGCCCAAGCCGGGCCGTAAAGACAGCACGAGGGGGCGCGGGGGATCTCCCCGCACCCCCTCGCCGTACGGCCGGGGCTGGGGCCCCACGCCCGGCGGCCGTGCCTACCGCTTCAGCCCGTACACCTCGCTCGCCGTGCCGCCCAGCACCGCCTCCTGCTCGGCCGGGGAGAGCGCGGCGACCGCCTGTTCGGCCAGCGCGAAGACGTCCGCGTAGCGGCCGGCCAGGGTGCAGACGGGCCAGTCGGAGCCGAAGAGCACGCGGGCGGGGGTGAAGGCGTCCAGGACATGGCGGGCGTAGGGCAGGACGTCCTGCGGGCGCCAGGTGTCGAAGCCCGCCTCGGTGATCAGCCCGGACAGCTTGCACCAGACGTTGGGCAGCGCGGCCAGCTCGGTGAGCCGGTCCGCCCAGGGCTGCCAGGCGCCCGAGGCGATCGGCGGCTTGCCCGCGTGGTCCAGGACGAACCGCACCTCGGGCAGGTCGCGCACGGCGGCGATCGCGGCCTCGGTCTGCTCCGGTGTGACCAGCAGGTCGTAGACGAGCCCGGCGGCGCCGACCGCGGCGAGCCCGGCGCGGACGTCCGGCCGGTCCAGCCAGCGCGCGTCCGGCTCGTCCTGGACCTGGTGCCGGATGCCGGCCAGCGGGCCCCGCGCGGCCAGGTCGGCCAGCACGTCGGGCAGCGCCGGGTCGGTGAGGTCGGCCCAGCCGACGACGCCGGCCACCAGGCCGCCCGACTCCCGCGCCAGGGCGAGCAGTTCGCGGGTCTCCTCCAGCGAGGAGCTGGACTGCACGAGGACGGTCGCCCCGATGCCGTGCTCGGCCAGCAGCGGCCGCAGCTCGGCCAGCTCGAAGGTCCGGTCGATCGGGGCCAGCGCCTCGCCGGCGATCCAGGGCTGCGGCCGCCGGGAGAGGTCCCACAGGTGGTGGTGGGCGTCGACGCGCACCGCCGTCACTCCCCCGCCCCGGCCGCGGAGGCCGCGTGCGCGGCCGCGTTGGCCTCGACGGTGGCGGCCAGCGGCAGCGGCACGTCCTTGTCCAGCAGCCCCCGCTCGACCAGCCGGTGCCACAGCTCGTCGGGGATGTCGTGGCCGAACATCTCGGCGTTGTCGCGCACTTCGGCCTCGTTGGCGGCGCCGACCACCGCGGAGACCACGGCCGGGTGGGCGAAGGGGAACCGCAGCGCGGCGGCCCGCAGCGGCACCCCGAACCCGGCGCACACCTCGGCCATGTCCAGCGCCCGGCGCAGCAGGTCCTCGGGCGCGGCGGCGTAGTCGTAGGGCGCGCCGGGCTTGGGGTCGGCGAGCAGGCCGGAGTTGTAGACCCCGCCGACCACGACCTTGGTGCCGCGCCGCTCGCACTCGGGCAGCAGGTCGTCGTAGGCGGTGCGCTCCAGCAGCGTCCAGCGGCCCGCGCACAGCACCACGTCCACGTCGAGGTCGGCGACCAGACGGGCCATGACGCCGCTGTAGTTCATGCCGAAGCCGATCGCCTTCACCACGCCCTGGTCGCGCAGGTCGGCCAGCGCCGGGAAGCCGGTCGCGTAGACCTCGGGCAGGTGGTTCTCCACGTCGTGCAGGTAGACGATGTCCACGCTGTCCACACCGAGCCGCTCCAGGGAGCCCTCCAGCGTGGCGCGGATGCCGTCGGCGGTGAAGTCCCAGACCCGGGCGCGGGCCGGGGTGTCGGTGAAGCCCTGCCCGTCGGGCACCTCGCCGGGGGCCAGGTCGCGCAGCCGGCGGCCGACCTTCGTGGACAGCAGGTAGCTGCCGCGGTCCCGGCCGGCCAGCGCCCGGCCGAGCCGCTCCTCGGAGCGGCCCAGGCCGTAGTGGGGCGCGGTGTCGAAGTAGGTGGGCGGCCCGCCGAAGGTCTCGAAGGCGGCCGCGACGGTGGCGTCGGCCTCCTCGTCGCTGACGGCGTGGTAGAGGTTGGCCAGCGGGGCGCAGCCGAGGCCGAGCCGGGGAAGTGCCGGTACGGGCATGGGAGGGGTCTTTCTCTCGGGACGGCGGCGGAAACGGGGCGCGGGGGCGCCCGGCGGCAAGGCCGCGGCGCCCCCGGGAGCCCAGGCGGGCAGAGCGATGTCGGGAAGGCTCAGGGTAGGTCAGGACGGGTCGGGAGGAATCAGGAGGGGTCAGCAGGGGTCGGGTAGAGACAGGAAGGGGCGGCGCGGGGGCGGCGCGGGGTCAGTCCTCCTGCTCGCCGCTGGCGAAGCGGGAGATGATCAGGGCCACGATGATGATCGCGCCGTAGAGGAACTGGTCCCACAGCGGTGGCACTCCGCCCAGCGTCATGACGTTGACCACGAGCTGCAGGGCGACCACGCCGGTGAGCGCGCCGAACAGGGTGCCGCGGCCGCCGTTGAGGCTGACCCCGCCGATGACGGTGGCGGCGAAGACCTGGAAGATCCAGTTCTGGCCCTGGGTGGAGGAGATGGCGCCGTAGTGGCCGACGTAGAGCACGCCGGCGAACGCGGCCAGCAGCGAGGCGATGGCGAGCACCGTCCAGGTCACCAGGTCCACCCGGATGCCGGCCGCCCGCGCGGCCTCCTTGTTGCCGCCGATCGCGTACAGGGCGCGGCCGTGCCGCAGGTAGCCCAGGGCGAGGCCGCCGGCGACGAAGAGCACCAGGCAGATCCAGATGGCCGCGGGCGCGCCGAGCCAGGAGGCGCCGCCGAGGTAGGAGAAGGACTTGGGCACCTCGACGATGGACTTGCCCTGGGAGATGCCGACCTGCAGGCCGCGCAGCATGGTGAGCATGCCGAGGGTGGCGATGAAGCCGTTGACCCGCAGTTTGAGGATCATGAAGCCGTTGAATCCGCCGACCAGGACACCGACGAGCAGGCAGACCGGGATCGAGGTCCAGCCGGGCAGCGCGCCGATGCCGTGATAGGTGGCCGAGCCGGTGCGGGGCATCACCAGCCACATGGCGATCACCGGGGCCACGCCGATGGTGGACTCCAGCGACAGGTCCATGCGGCCCAGGATGAGGATCATCGCCTCGCCGAGCACGAGCAGGCTCAGCTCGCTGCACTGCTGGAGCACGCCCAGCAGGTTGTCCGAGGTGAGGAAGGTGGGCGAGACGATGAAGCCGACCACGCCGACGATGAAGATCACCGGGATCAGCGACAGGTCGCGGTAGGTGCCGACCTGGAGCCGCGGGGCGCCGCGCTTGCGCTGGTCGGGGGCGGCCGTCTCGGCCGTCAGCTGGCTGGTGTCACTCATTCCTCGACTCCCTCGTCGCCGCCCGCGGGCAGCCCTTCCATCGCCGAGACCAGGTCCCGGTCGCTCCATCCACTGCCGAACTCGGCGATCACCCGCCCGTGGAACAGCGCGATCACCCGGTCGCAGACCCGCAGGTCGTCCAGCTCGTCGGAGACGATCACCGCGGCGTCCCCGCGGTCGGCCACCCCGCGCACCACGCCGAGCAGCGCGTCCTTGGACTTCACGTCCACGCCCGCGGTGGGCCGGATGGCCACCAGCACGCTGGGCTCGCGGGCCAGCGCGCGGGCGATCACCACCTTCTGCTGGTTGCCGCCGGACAGGTCGGAGACCGGCTGGGCCGGGCCCGAGGTCTTGATGTCCAGCGAGTCGATCATCCGCTGGGCGAACTGCCGGGTCCGGCCGGGCAGCACCGTGCCGTACGGGCCCAGCTGGTCGGTCACCGACAAGGTGGCGTTCTCCGCGACGCTGCGGCCGGGCACCAGGCCCTGGCGGTGCCGGTCCTCGGGCACGTAGCCGATGCCGGCGCCCAGGGCGTGCGGCACGCTGCCGGGCTTGACGGTACGGCCGCGCACCAGGGTGCGGCCGCCGGTGGCGCGGCGCAGGCCGACCAGGGTCTCGCCGAGCGCGGTGTTGCCGCTGGCGGTGGCGCCGGCCAGGCCGAGCACCTCACCGGGCCGCACCGCGAAGTCCACCGGCTCGAACACGCCGTCCAGGGCGAGCTGTTCGGCCCGCAGCACGGCGTCGGCGGCCTCCTCGCCCGCTCCGGCCGCGGCCGCGTCCTTGCTGCGGCCGGCGTGCCAGGCGGCCTCGGCCTGCTCGCTCTCCCCGGTCATCGCCGCCACCAGCTCGCTCTTGCCGAGCTCCGCGACGGGCGCGGTCAGCACGTGCCGGGCGTCGCGGTAGACGGTGACGGTGTCGCACAGGTCGTAGACCTCCTGCAGGTGGTGCGAGATGAACAGGAAGGCCACCCCCTGCCGGCGCAGCTCGCGCAGCTTGGTGAAGAGCCGCTGGATGCCGGCCGCGTCGAGCTGCGCGGTGGGCTCGTCGAGGATGATGAAGCGGGCGCCGAAGGACAGCGCCCGGGCGATCTCCACGAACTGGCGCTGCTCCACCGTGAGGTCGCCGGCCAGCGCGGTCGGGTCGACGTCCACGCCGTACTCGGCGAGCAGGTCGCGGGCCCGGGCGCGCAGCGCCGACCAGCGGATGCGGCCGGGCGCGAACCGGTTGAGGAACAGGTTCTCCGCGACGGTCAGCTGCGGCACCACCATCGACTTCTGGTAGACGCAGGCCACCTTGGACTGCCAGCCGGCGGTGTCGCCCGGCGCCGGGGCCGGGGCCCCCTGGAAGGTGACCCGGCCGGCGTCCGGCGTCTGCAGCCCGGTCAGCACCGAGACGAGGGTGGACTTCCCGGCGCCGTTGCGGCCGACGAGCGCGTGCGAGTCGCCGGCCGCGACGGTGATGCCCACCCGGTCCAGGGCCACGGTGGCCCCGAACCTCTTGACGATGCCCTCCGCCTGGACTGCGGGGGGCGCTGCCGCATCGGTCATGGGTCAGCTCTTCCCGAGCTGGTTGGCCCACAGGCTGGGGTCGTCCACGTTCGCCTTGGTCACCAAGGGCGCGGGCAGCTGGTCCTCCAGGCCGTTGGGGATCTTGATGATGGTGGAGTCGTGGTCGGTCGGGCCGGGCTTGAACGTCTTGCCCTCCAGCGCCGCCTTCGCGTAGTACAGCGCGTACTTGGCGTAGGTGTCGGCGGGCTGGGAGATGGTGGCGTCGATCTCGCCGGCCTTGATGGCCTTGAACTCCTCGGGAATGCCGTCGTTGGAGATGATCGTGATGTGGCCCGGCGTGCCGGCGGGCTTGAGCAGGCCCTTCTGCTTCAGCAGCGCGAGGGTGGGCTGCAGGAAGACGCCGCCGGCCTGCATGTAGATGCCGTTGAGGTCGGGGTTGGAGGCCAGCGTGGTCTGCAGCTTCGCCGAGGCGGTGGCGCCGTCCCAGTTGGTCGGCAGCGCGATCACCTTGATGCCGGGGTACTTGCTCTTCATGCAGGCGGCGAACGCCTCGGAGCGGTCCCGGCCGTTGATCGAGGACAGGTCACCCTCGAACTCGGCGACCTTGCCCTTGCCCTTGAGCTGCTGGCCGAGGTAGTCGCAGGCCTTCTGGCCGTACGCCTTGTTGTCCGCGCGCACCACCATGTACACCGGCCCCTTGTCCGGGCGGGTGTCCACACTGATCACGGGTATCTTCTTCTTCGCCAGCTGGTCGAGCGTGGAGGCGATGGCGCCGGTGTCCTGCGGGGCCATCACGATCGCCTTGGCGCCCTCGTTGGCGAAGCTGTCAACGTTGGCGACGAGCTTGCCGATGTCGTTCTGGGAGTTGGTGCGCGGCAGCGCGGAGACGGCTCCGGCCTTCACGTCCTTCTCGATATAGCTGTTGTACGAGTTCCAGAAGTCGCTGTCGGAGCGCGGCAGGTCGATGCCGACCTTGCCGGAGCTGCCTCCGGCCTTGCTCTCGCTGCCTCTGTTGCAGCCGGCGAGCGCGGTGACCGCGAGCAGTGCGGCGCAGGCCGCCACGGTCGTCGTGCGCAGTCTCATCGTCGAGTCCTGCCCTTCCAGGTGTGTGGTGGTGTCGGCTCAGTGGAGGGGTGTGGATTCCGTCAGGGAAGTGGTGGGGGTGCGGCCGGGCGGGTGCGCCTAGCCTTCGGCGGGCCGCAGGCGCAGTCCCTGCATGCCGCCGTCCACGGCGAGCGAGGCGCCGGTGACGCTCGCCGCCGCGGGGCTCGCCAGGTAGGCGATCGCGGCGGCCACCTCCTCGGCGCTGACCAGCCGTCCCATCGGCTGCCGGGCGTCGAGTGCCGCGCGCTCGGCGGCCGGGTCCTCGGCCTGGTCGAGCAGGCGGCCGATCCACGGGGTGTCGGCGGTCCCGGGGTTGACGCAGTTGACCCGTACGCCCTCGCGCACGTGGTCGGCGGCCATCGCCAGGGTCAGGGAGAGTACCGCGCCCTTGCTCGCGCTGTAGAGGGCCCGCTGGGGCAGGCCCGCGGTGGCGGCGATGGAGCAGGTGTGGGTGATCGAGGCGCTGCCGGGGCGGGCGGCGGCGGCCTTGCGCAGGTGCGGCAGGGCGGCGCGGGCGGTGCGGACCAGGCCGAGGACGTTGATGTCCAGCACCCGGTGCCACTCGTCGTCCGTGTTGTCCTCCACCGTGCCGATGGCGCCGATGCCGGCGTTGCCCACCAGGATGTTCAGGCCGCCCAGTTCGCCGACGGCGCTCTCCACGGCGGCGCGCACGTCCGCGTCGGAGGTGACGTCCGCGCGCACCGGCAGGGTGCCCTCGGGGGCGCCGGACGGGTCGCGGTCCAGGACCGCGACGCGGGCGCCGCGGGCGGCGAGCAGGCGGGCGGTGGCCGCGCCGATGCCGGAGGCGCCGCCGGTGACAAGGGCGGTGAGCCCGGTCAGGTCGCCGGGGTCGGCGGGGACGGTGGTGGATACGGCGTCGGTCATCGGGCGAGCTCCTGTCGGGCCACCCAGACCGGGCCGTCCGGGTAGCGGTAGTCGATGAGGGTCTGATCGACCATCCGGGCGGAGAAGCCGGGCGCCTGCGGGGCGCGGTAGCGGCCGTTCTCCACCACGACGGGGTCGGTGAAGTGCTCGTGCAGGTGCGGCACGTACTCGATGATCCGGTCCTCCCAGCTGCCGGAGACCGCGACGTAGTCGAACATCGACAGGTGCTGCACGAGTTCGCACAGGCCCACCCCGCCGGCGTGCGGGCAGACCGGGACGCCGAACTTGGCGGCGAGCAGCAGGATCGCGATGTTCTCGTTGACGCCGGCCACCCGGGCGGCGTCGATCTGCACGAAGTCCACGGCGCCGGCCTGCAGCAGCTGCTTGAACACCACGCGGTTGGCGATGTGCTCGCCGGTGGCGACCCGGATCGGCTGGCCGGCCCGCACGGCGGCGTGCGCGAGCACGTCGTCGGGGCTGGTGGGCTCCTCGATCCAGTACGGGTCGTACGGCGCCAGCGCCCGCATCCAGGCGACCGCCTCGTGCACGTCCCAGCGCTGGTTGGCGTCGACCGCGATGCGGATGTCGGGGCCCACCGCGTCGCGGGCCAGCCGCATCCGGCGCAGGTCGTCGTCGAGGTCGGCGCCGACCTTCAGCTTGATCTGGGTGAAGCCGGCCGCGACGGCCTCCTTGGCCAGCCGGGTCAGCTTCTCGTCGCTGTAGCCGAGCCAGCCGGGCTCGGTGGTGTAGGCGGGGTAGCCCTGGCCGCGCAGCCGCTCGGCGCGCTCGGCCCGGCCCGGCTCGGCCCGGCGCAGGATCTCCAGCGCCTCGTCGCGGGTGAGGGCGTCGCTGAGGTAGCGGAAGTCCACCAGGTCCACGATCTGCTCGGGCGTCATGCCCGCCAGCAGCTCCCACACCGGGCGGCCGGCCCGGCGGGCGGCCAGGTCCCAGGCGGCGTTGACGACCGCGCCGGCCGCCATGTGCATCACGCCCTTCTCCGGGCCGAGCCAGCGCAGTTGGGAGTCGTGGGTGAGCAGACGGTAGAAAGCGCCAAGATCGCCCGTGACACTGTCCACCCGGCGGCCGACCACATAGGGTCGCAGTGCCGCTATCGCGGCGGCGACCACGTCGTTGCCGCGGCCGATGGTGAAGCAGAGGCCGTACCCTGCCAGACCGTCGGGCGCGTCGGTGCGGAGCACCACGTAGGCGGCGGAGTAGTCGGGGTCGGGGTTCATGGCGTCCGAGCCGTCGAGCTGCTCCGAGGTCGGAAAGCGGATGTCGTGGACGTCGACCTCGGTGATGGTCGGACTCATGCACACTCCCGTCGCAAGACATCGGATCTTTTTTCGATGATCCGATGTATAGCGGCGGTGGCCCCCACTCGTCCAGGGGGAGGCACGAACTTTGTGATAACAGATCGGATGTCTCAGCAGGGGTTTCGGCCGGTCCGCCGCAGCGGCCGAACAGGCGCGGCCGGCACCGGCAGCCGGGGCAGCACGCGCAGCGCAGCGGGTGCGGGCCGGGCGCCCGGCGCGGGGAACACCGCCGGTCCGGCCGGCCGGTCCGCCCACCGGGACCGCGGAGGCACTCCATGACACGCGCGGACTGCGGCGCGGCGGCCGCTACGCCGTAGGCTGGTGCCGCACGCGAAGGACGCGACGGTCAGCAGATGGACAACAGACGCGACAGCAGCCGGTGCGGGGACGGCAGAGCCACCGCAGCCGGCGGAAGGAGGAGCCGGGTGATCGAGCTGGAGGGAGTCCCCGAGCTGATCGACCCGGTCATGGTGGCCGCGTTCGAGGGCTGGAACGACGCCGGGGACGCAGCCTCCACCGCGGTCGGCCACTTGGACCGGGAGTTCAAGGGCGAGGTCTTCGCCGCCCTGGACGCCGAGGACTACTACGACTTCCAGGTCAACCGGCCGACGGTGTGGATGGACGGCGGCGTCCGCAAGATCACCTGGCCGACGACCCGGCTGTCGGTGGTCCGGGTCCAATCGCCCAGGCCACGCGACCTGGTCCTGGTCCGCGGCATCGAGCCGAGCATGCGGTGGCGTTCCTTCTGCAACGAGCTGCTGGGCTTCGCCCACGAGCTGGGCGTGGAGATGGTGGTGGTGCTCGGGGCGCTGCTCGGCGACACCCCGCACACCCGCCCGGTGCCGGTCACCGGTGTCACCTCCGACCCGGACCTGGCCACCACGCTCAACCTGGAGGAGTCCCGCTACGAGGGCCCCACCGGCATCGTCGGCATCCTCCAGGAGGCGTGCACGCACGCCGGCATCCCCGCGGTGAGCTTGTGGGCGGCCGTGCCGCACTACGTCTCCCAGCCGCCCAACCCCAAGGCCACCCTCGCGCTGCTGAACCGCCTGGAGGACCTGCTCGACCTGCGCATCCCGCAGGGCGAGCTGCCCGAGGACGCGCGCGCCTGGCAGGTCGGGGTGGACCAGCTCGCGGCCGAGGACAGCGAGGTCGCCGAGTACGTCCAGACGCTGGAGGAGGCCCGCGACACCGCGGAGCTGCCCGAGGCCTCCGGCGAGGCCATCGCCAAGGAGTTCGAGCGCTACCTGCGCCGCCGCGAGCCGGGCGACTACGCCTCCAGCGACGGCCCCGACGGGGTGCCCCGCTTCCGTCCCCGCCCCGAGGACCCCGACAAGCCGGACGACACCGCGGACGGCCCGGCCCACCGCTCCTCCGAGGACGCCGAGGACACATCCGCCGAGCACTCTTCCGCCGAGGACTCCGGCGACAGCTCCCCGGGGGACGGCAAGGACAGCCCGTCGGAGGGCGGCGAGGACACGCCGGGCGAGGACTCCTGACGACGGCCGGCGTCCGCCCGGCCTGGCCGGGCGGACGCCGGTGGGCTCCGCGGAGAGCGGCTACGCCATGGCCGCCATGACCGCCTCGGGGGTGAACGGCATCGTGCGGAGCCGCACGCCTGTGGCGTCGAAGACGGCGCTGGAGATGGCGGACGGGATCACGTTGACGGCCGGCTCGCCGACCCCGGTAGGGGGTGTGCCCGGGTTGGGGACGAGGACGGTGCTGATCGTCGGCGTCTCGTCCATCCGCAGCAGCGGATAGCTGCTCCAGTCGGCGCTGGTGATGTTGGAGGTGTCGAAGGTGACCTCCTCGTGCAGGACCCTGCTCGCGGTCTGGATCACACAGCTCGAGATCTGGCGCTCGATCGCCCGGGGGTTGATGATCTGGCCCTGGTCCTGCGCGACGGTCACCTCCGTGAGCAGGATCTTGCCCGTCGCGGGCGTCACCTCCGCCTTGACCACCGCGGCGGCGTAGGTGCCGTCCCGGACGACGAACGCGATGCCCTGCCCGGTGACGGTGCCGCCGCTGGTGCTCGCCTCCTTCCGGGGCGAGGGCCGCGGCTCCCACCCGGCCCGCCGCGCCGCCGCCTTCAGGACGGCGATCGCCCGGGTGTCGGTGAGGAGCCTCAGCCGGAACCGGAGCGGGTCCTGCCCGGCCTTGGCCGCGATCTCGTCGACGAACGCCTCCTGCGCGAAGGTGATCTGGTACTGGCCGGGCGAGCGCAGGAAGGTGGTGCGTATCCCGAACGGGTAGGGCGAGGTGTCGGCACCGAGCTCCGGGATCTGGTGCGCCAGCTCCAGCATGTTCGGGAACTGGTAGAGGTCCGGGCCGGTCCAGCTGCCGACCGGTTTGCGCGGGGCCGGCATCGCGACGCCGGCGAGGATGGGCCCGAGCATGGTGCTGTCGTTGTTGGGCGCCATGAAGGCGTCGTGCTTCCAGGCGACGACGTTGCCCGACTCGTCGAGCCCGGCCGACATGTCGTGGAGCGTGCCGGGGCCGTGGGGCTCCCAGATGTGCTCGTCCTCACGGCTCCACTGCACCCGCACCGGCCTGCCCAGCTGCTGGGACAGGAACACCGCTTCGGAGGCCGCGTCGTCGTAGTTGGCGCTGAGCCGCCCGTACGGGCCCGACCCGTCAGCCCAGACCACCTCGACCTGCTCGGCGGAGATGCCCAGCATCGTGGCGATGCCGTTCCGCAGGCCCTGCGGGTACTGGGTGGAGGACCAGACGGTCACGCTGCCGTCGGGGCGCACGTCGGCGATGCCGCAGCTCGGCCCGATCATGCCGTGGTTCTCGAACGGCGTCTGGTACGTCGCCTGCAGCGTGCTGCTGGCGGCGGCGAAGGCGCTGTCGAAATCGCCCTTGCTGGCCTGCGTCATGATCTTCGACGGTATGGCGCGCATCGCCGCGGGCCAGCCCTCGGTCGTGGGCAGGCCGTTCCAGTCCGACCAGGTGACGGGCAGCGCCGCCGCTCCCTTGATCGCGTCCCACTCCTGCTCGGCGACCACCGCGACCAGGTTGTTCAGCCGCACCACCTGGGCATTGCTTCCAGGCGGCAGGGAGCCCACCGAGACCACGGTGGAGCCGATCCCCTTGGGGTGGACGACCCGGGCGTGGAGCATGCCGGGAACCCTGATGTCGTGGACGAACCCCGTCTTCTGCCGGACCTTGTCCGCGATGTCGACCCGGGGCACGGACCGGCCGACCAGCTTGTACTCGGTGTACGGCTTGGGCGTGGCCCCGACGTGCGTGCCCTGGCTGTCGATCACGATCGGCGTCACGGCGGTGAGGGCCTTGCCGTGGACCAACTGGCCGTAGCTGACCCGCTTGCGGCCGCTGCTGACCACGCCGTTGTCGACCCTGAGCCTGCTGACCGGGACGTGCAGCCGGTCGGAGGCCAGGGAGAGCAGCGTGGCGCGGGCCTCGGCGGCGATCAGCCGGGCCTGCTGGCCCGCCCTGGCGATCGTGCTGCTGGCGGCGGTGACCCCCTGGTCCGGGGTGACATCGGTGTCACCCATCACCAGGGTGACCGTGTCGAAGCTGACGTCGAGCTCTTCGGCCACCATCTGCGCGAGGGCGGTGCGGTTCCCCTGCCCCAGCTCGACGTGCCCGGTGCGCCAGGTGATGTCGCCGTCGGCGTGCACCGTCAGCCAGGTGGCGAGGTCGGTGAGGGCGGGGGTCGGGAAGGGCGCGCCCGCCGCGGCTGCTTCCGCGACCGAGGGCCGCAGGGCCACCGGCACCGCGGCCGACATCACGACCAGGGCCCCGCCCGCCTTGAGGAGGCCGCGCCGGCTGAGTTTCCCGGGTTCTTGCTGGCTGCGCATCCTCGTCCCCTCAGGCCATCAGCTCGGCGGCCCGCTGGACCGCTTTGATGATCTGGTCGTAGGTGCCGCACCGGCACAGGTGGGCCGAAGGGCCCGAGGTGCTGAACGCCGTCTTGATCTCGTCCACCGTGGGGTTGGGGTTGCCGGCGAGCAGGTTGGCGGTGGTGATCATCATCCCGTTCTGGCAGTAGCCGCACTGCGGGACCTGCTCCTCGATCCAGGCCTGCTGGATCGGGTGGAGGTCCGCCTCCGGGATGTCCTGCTCCTTCGCCCACAGCGCGGGCAGTCCCTCCACGGTCGTGATGTTCTGCCCCTCGAAGGCCGAGACGGGCTTCACGCACGTGCGTCTGGCGCCGGCGTCCGACAGCACCGAACAGGCACCGCACTGTTCCAGGCCGCAGCCGAATTTGGGTCCGGACAGGCCGAGTTCCCCGCGCAGCACGTAGAGCAGCGGAGTATCGGGTGACGAGGTGACCGTCGTTTTCTCGCCGTTGACGACCAGTTCGATTGCCATGAAAAGACCTCCGTCGGGAGCGAAAGCGGGCAAACCTGTCAGCCGTACCAGCTTCACCAAGGCTGACCAGCGTCGAGCACCACTGTCAATCGGCGGAAAAAGACTGGCGGAAAGTTGCCGTCGTTGAGTCGGACGGCCCGATTATCCGTACCACCGCCCACTTTCATGCCCGTTGCAACCGGTGGACAAGGGCAGCAAAATCCTTGAAGCCCCATCAAAACGGCCGGGCGCATTCATTCCCAATGCCGCAAATCGAGAACGGTCGCGCCCCATGAATTGCGCGCCGGGACCGGGGCGGGGCCCGCCCGCCGGGCCACGGTCAACCGCGAGAGGGGCCGCCCCCGGAGACGAACTCCGGGGGCGGCCCCTCTCGTTCTGCCCGTTCGCGCTCCGGCTACAGGGCGACGCCCAGGAGCGCGTCCACCGTGCGGGAGACCAGGCCGGGCGCCCCGGTGTCGGTGCCGCCCGACGACGCCTGCAGGGTCGCCCACCCGTCCACCGCGGCGAGCGCCCGCGGGGCGTCGAGGTCGTCGGCGAGCGCGGCGCGTACGGCCGCCAGGACGCCGTCGGCGGGCGGGCCGTCCGGCCGGGAGACCGCCGCACGCCAGCGCGCCAGCCGCTCCACGGCCTCGTCGAGGACGCCCTGGGTCCACTCCCAGTCGCTGCGGTAGTGGTGGGCGAGCAGCGCCAGGCGGATCGCCGCCGGGTCGACGCCCTGTTCCCGCAGGGCGGAGACGAAGACCAGGTTGCCGCGGGACTTGGACATCTTCTCGCCGTCGAGCCCCACCATCCCCGCGTGGACGTACGCCTTGGCGAAGGGGTACTGCCCGGTGAGCACCTGGGCGTGCGAGGCGCCCATCTCGTGGTGCGGGAAGGCGAGGTCGGAGCCGCCGCCCTGGACGTCGAAGCCCATCCCGAGGTGGTCGAGCGCGATGGCGACGCACTCGATGTGCCAGCCGGGCCGGCCGGGGCCCAGCGAGCCGCCGTCCCAGCTCGGCTCGCCCTCGCGGGCGGTGCGCCACAGCATCGGGTCCACCGGGTCCTTCTTGCCGGCCCGCTCCGGGTCGCCGCCGCGCTCGGCGGACAGCACCCGCATCGCGGCCGCGTCCAGCCGGGAGACCTTGCCGAAGTCGGGGTCGGAGTGGACGGAGAAGTAGATGTCGCCGTCGATCTCGTAGGCGGCCCCGAGGTCCCGCAGCCGCTCGATCAGGGGCACGATGCCGGGTATCGCCTCCACCGCGCCGATGTAGTGGGCCGGCGGCAGCAGCCGCAGGGCCGTCATGTCCTGCCGGAACAGGTCCGTCTCGCGCTCGGCGAGCGCCCGCCAGTCCTCGCCGGTGTCGGCCGCGCGCTCCAGCAGCGGGTCGTCGACGTCCGTGACGTTCTGGACGTACTCCACCTGGTGCCCCGTGTCGAGCCACACGCGCTGGACGAGGTCGAACGCGTTGTAGGTGGCCGCGTGCCCGAGGTGCGTCGCGTCGTACGGGGTGATCCCGCAGACGTAGATGCGGGCGACGGGGCCGGGCTCGACGGACACCGGTCCGCCGGTCGACGTGTCGTGGAGACGAAGGGGGCGTCCGGTGCCCGGGAGGGCGGGGACGTCGGAAGCTGGCCAGGCATGCATGTCTTGAGATTAACCGGGCCGCGTACTGCCAAAACGACCGGGAGCAGGGCGGATACCCGCCGAAGGGCCCGCCGGGCGGCCCGATTACGCCGGGTTTCGGGCACACGGCGGGCAGCCGTGGCCGCTCCGCCGCCTCCTCCCGGCCAGACGGGTCCGGCCGGAAGTGGCCGAAAACATACGCCGACCCGGCACCGATAGCGCCGGGTTGCCGGGACGGGTCAGACCGGCGGCCAGGGGATGCTGGGCCAGTCGCCGCCGGGGACGGGGTGCCGGCCGGTCTCCAGCAGTACCCGGACCCGCTCGCCCAGCGCGGCGGTCTCGGCCGGGGTCAGCAGCTCGGCCAGCCGCTCGCCGAGCGCACCCGACAGGTGGGCGGACAGCTTCTCCAGCACGGTGACCGCCTCGGCCGGCAGCGGCTCGCCGGCCCAGCCCCACAGCAGGGTGCGCAGCTTGTTCTCGGTGTGGAAGGTCACACCGTGGTCGATGCCGTAGAGGCGCCCGCCGGGTCCCGGCAGGAAGTGGCCGCCCTTGCGGTCGGCGTTGTTGAGCACCGCGTCCAGGACGGCCAGGCGGCGCAGCCGCATGTCGTCGGCGTGCACCAGCAGCGCCGAGCGGCCGTTCTCGAGTTCGGCCTCCACGACCGCCTTCCAGCCGGGCGCCGGCTCGGCGTCCTCGGTGAGAGCGAGCAGGGCGCCGACGTCCTCGATGTCGCCGGAGCCGGCCTCTTCGTCGTCTGCGCCCGCGGGTGCCTCGCCGTCCTGCGCGTCTTCGGCGCCGGGATCACCGTCGGGGGAAGTGTCGTCGGAGCCGTCCGCCGGCTCACCGTCCTCCGCCGCCGGCACCGGGGGACCCACCCACAGCTGCACCATGCCCTCGCCGTACGGGCCGTCGCGCAGCACCGTGGGCGGCACCAGGCCCCAGCCGGTGGCCTCGGAGACGAGGTAGGCGGCGACCTCGCGCTGGGCCAGGGTGCCGTCGGGGAAGTCCCACAGCGGGCGCTCGCCGGCGACGGGCTTGTAGACGCAGGCGACCGTGCGCCCGCCGTGGACGGCCTCGCAGTACAGCACCGCGTTGGAGGCGTCCCGGATCTGCCCTCTGACGGTCAGCTCACCGTGCTGCAGCGCCTCGATGTCCCGGGGATCGGGACCGGACCCGTTCAGGCCGACCTCCGGTATCCGTTCTGGCGCGGGCATACGTGTCCTTCCGGGTCCAGGGGCAGGCTGCACAGCGGGCAGGGCGGGCGGCCGGCGGAGACGACGTCCAGGGCGCGCTTGGCGAACGAGCGGGCCTGCGCGCCCGTCAGCAGCACCCGCAGCAGCGGCGGGCCGTTCTCCTCGTCCTGCAGCAGCTCCTCCTCGGCCGCCTCCAGCTCCTCGTCGTCCTCACCGACCAGCTCGACCAGGGCCTGCGCCTCGATCACCATCCGGTCGTGCGCGCCGTCCCAGGCCAGGGCCATGGTGCCGACCCGGAACTCCTCCTCGACCGGCACGTCCAGCGGCCCGTTGTCGGCGAGTTCGGTGGGGGCGACGGCGGGGACGGGGGCGCTGCCGCCGGTGCGGCGCACGACCTCGTCGAGCAGCTCGTCCACCCGCTCGGCGAGCGCGGCGACCTGCGTCTTCTCCAGCGCGACGCTGGTGGTCCTGCCCTTCGCGGTGGCCTGCAGGAAGAAGGTCCGCTGGCCCGGCTGGCCGACGGTCCCGGCGACGAACCGCTCCGGGTGCTCGTAGAAGAAGACCTGACGGGGCACGCCTTGCTCCGTTTGCTCGAATGATCGACTGACCTGCCGGCCTTGCCGGCGCCGCGGGCGCCCGGTGCGGAGGACGCGCTGCGGCGCACGTACGCTGCCGAGCATCCACCCTACTGCGGAAGGCGATCACGGGGTGCCCGTGGAGCCTCCCACGACGGCGTCGTCGGAGGCGGGCCCGCGCCCGGCGGTGCTCCCGGCGCCCTCGGTGCCCTCGGCGGGCGGGGGCGGCGGGATGAGCCCGGTGAGGTCGCCGGTGTCGCCGAGCCGCAGCAGGAAGGGGCGGTGCGGGGTGTAGCGGACGACGGTGACCGAGCAGGGGTCGGTGCTGATCCGCTGGAAGAGGTCCAGATGCATGCCCAGGGCGTCGGCGGCCAGCGCCTTGATGATGTCGCCGTGCGAGCAGAGCAGGTAGAGGGCGTCGGGCCCGTGCTCCTGCTCGATCCGGTCGTTCCAGTCCCGCACGGCGTCGACCGCGCGGGCCTGCATCGCGCGCAGCGACTCGCCCTCGGGGCCGGGGAAGACCGCGGCCGAGGGGTGCCGCTGGACGGTCGCCCACAGCGGCTCGTCGGCGAGTTCGGCGAGCTTGCGGCCGGTCCAGTCGCCGTAGTGGCACTCGCCGATCCGGTCCTCGGTGTGCAGCGTCAGCTCCGGGCGGGTGGCCAGCAGCGGGGCCACCGTCTCCTGGCAGCGCTGCAGCGGGCTGCAGACCACGGCGGCCAGCGGCAGGGCGGCCAGGCGGGCGGCGAGCGCGGTGGCCTGGGCGCGGCCGGTGTCGTCCAGGGCGACGCCGGGGCTCCAGCCGGCCAGCACCCCTTCGGTGTTGGCGGTGGAACGGCCGTGCCGGACGAGGATCGCTGTGGGCATGTCCGCCACCGTAACCCTTCCCGGTGCCGCGCGTTGTGCTGGGTGACGGCCGTGGCGGGGAGGATCCCCCCGAGCCCCCACCACGGCCGCGAAGCCGTCCCGCGGTCCGGCGCGCAGTCCACCGGGAGTCGTGATCGTCCGTCCCCGGGTTGCTCCGTACGGTGACGCCCCTCGGTAAGGTGCAGCGAGGGGTCGAGGGGGCCCCGCCGGCCGGGGAGCGCGAAGCAGGTGGCGATGTTCAGCAAGGTGTCCAGGGGGCGTCCGGCGACGGCGGCAGGCCCGGCGCTCGCGGGGACGGACTGGTCGCCCTACGCCCGGCTGGAGGACGCCGCCCGCGTCTACTTCCTCCACCCCGACGTGGCACTCGACGCCATCGCGGGCGTGCTGGGGCGGCGCCGGGTGCGGGGTTTCACGCTGGAGCGGGTGGTGGACCTCACCGAGGCGGGCGCCTCGGTCTGGCAGGAGGCGGCCGTCTGCGACGGGCGGCGGCTGATCCTGTGGCACAGCGAGGAGTTGACCGACGAGAACGCTCCCGGCGGCACGGTGCTGGACTCCTCCGTGCAAGTGCTGCCGCTGGAGGCGATAGGTCACATCGGCATGCGGACGCTCGTGGGGCGCGACGAGCGGGGTCGCCGGGTGGACCGCGGCGTGTACCTCGTCCTGGCCACGGCGGTGCCCCACGAACTGCAGGCGACGGCCCCAGACCCCGAGGCCCCGCTGATCGCCTCGGCGAAGGTCCGCCCCGAGTCCTTCCGCTTCAGCAAGTCCCTGGACGACGGGGGCGCCGGCCAGATAGCCCGCCTCATCGCCTTCGGCCGCCTCCTCTCCCGCAGCATCCCTTCGTAACGGGGCGGCCCCGACCGCCCGGGTGCCCCCACCATTGCCGACTGCCGCGCCACCGTGGGGGGGCACCCCCAGGGCCCCTCGGTTGTACGGCGGCACCCTCCGCCCGGAGGGCGAGGGGTGTGTCACCTCAGGGGCGCTGGGGGTACCCCCAGGCGAAGTTCTGGGGGGGGGAGGAACTGCGCGAGCAGCCACCCACCGGCGGAGGGTCCGGGAGCCCTCCCGGCGAGGCAGGGCGTACGGAACCCTCTAAGCCAGCCCGGCAAGGGCAGCGGCCTCGACCCCGGCCCGCAGCCCGGCGACCCGCTCGTCGAGCGTGAACCCGGAGGGGGCCAGCGTCAGTGTCGTCACCCCCGCATCCGCGTACTCCCGCATCCGCTCGGCGATCCGCTCCACCGGCCCCAGCAGGCACGTGGAGTCGATGAGTTCCTGCGGCACCGCGGCCGCGGCCCCCGCCTTGTCCCCGGCGAGATACCGCTCCTGGATCTCCGCGGCCGCCTTCTCGTACCCCATCCGCTGCGCGAGCTGGTTGTAGAAGTTCTGCTTGCGGCTGCCCATCCCGCCGACGTACAGCGCCGTGTACGGGCGGAACGTGTCGGCCAGCGAGGCCACTTCGGCGGCCGGGCCGAGCGCGAGCGGCAGCGTCGGGCAGACGTCGAACCCCTCCATCGTCAGCCCCGCCTTCTCCCGGCCGGCCCGCAGCGGGCGGATCGCGGTCTCCGCCAGGTGCGCCGCCGAGGGGAAGATGAGGAGCGCGCCGTCGGCGATCTCCCCGGTCTGCTCCAGGTTCTTCGGCCCGATCGCCGCGATGTAGAGCGGGATGTGCGCGCGCTCGGGGTGCACGGTGAGCTTGATCGGCTTGCCGGGCCCGCCCGGCAGCGGCAGCGTCCAGTGCTCGCCCTCGTACGTCAGCCGCTCGCGGGACATCGCCCGGCGGACGATCTCGACGTACTCGCGGGTGCGGGCGAGCGGCTTGTCGAACCTGACGCCGTACCAGCCCTCCGACACCTGCGGGCCCGACACGCCGAGGCCGAGCCGGAACCGGCCGCCGGACAGGGAGTCCAGGGTGGCCGCCGTCATCGCGGTCATCGCCGGGGTCCGGGCCGGGATCTGGAAGATGGCCGAGCCGACGTCGATCCGCTCGGTCTGCGCGGCCACCCAGGAGAGCACGGTGGCGGCGTCCGAGCCGTACGCCTCGGCCGCCCAGCAGACGGAGTAGCCGAGCCGGTCCGCCTCCTTGGCGACGGCCAGGTTGTCCGCGTCCATCCCCGCGCCCCAGTAGCCGAGGTTGATCCCGAGCCGCATACCGCTCCCCTTGTGTACTGGTGTCGTGTACTGGTGAGTAACGTCGCTGTCCCCCCGGACTGTAGCGCCGATCAGCGGGCAAGGCGCCTGTCGGGTACGTCACTGCTGCCCAATCGGGGGGTGCGGGCGCTAGCCTCAGCGGTCATGGAGCAAAGGCACCTCGGGCGCACCGGTTTGCGCGTGTCGCGGCTCGGGCTCGGCACTCTGACGTGGGGGCGCGACACCGGCGAGCGCGAAGCCGCCGACCAGCTGAAGGCCTTCTGGGAGGCCGGCGGATCGCTGGTGGACACCGCGGACGTCTACGCGGACGGCGGCGCCGAGTACCTGCTGGGACGGCTGCTGGAGGAGCTGGTGCCGCGCTCCGACCTGGTGATCGCCACCAAGGCCGGCAGCGTCCCCGACCCGGACCGGCGGTTCGACGCCTCCCGCGGCCACCTGCTCTCCGCGCTGGACGCCTCCCTCCAGCGGCTCGGCACCGACTACGTCGATCTGTGGCAGGTGCACGCCTACGACCCCGAGACGCCACTGGAGGAGACGCTCCAGGCGCTCGACATCGCCGTCAGCTCCGGGCGGGCCCGGTACGTGGGCGTGTCCAACTTCTGCGGCTGGCAGCTGGCCAAGGCCGCGTCCTGGCAGCTGGCCGTCGCGGGCCGCACCGCGCTGGCCAGTACGCAGATGGAGTACTCGCTGCTCCAGCGCGGGGTCGAACGCGAGGTGCTGCCCGCGGCCCTGGACCTCGGCGTCGGTCTGCTGCCCTCCTCACCGCTCGGCCGCGGTGTGCTCACCGGAAAGTACCGCAACGGCACGCCGGCCGACTCCCGCGGCGGCTCGGAGGGGATGGCCGCCTTCGTCGCGCCCTACCTCGACGAGACCGCCCGGCTGATCGTGGACGCGCTGGCCATAGCTGCCGACGGCCTGGCCGTCTCCCCCCTGCACGTGGCCCTCGCCTGGGTCCGCGACCGCCCGGGCGTGGCCGCCCCCATCCTCGGCGCGCGCAACGCCGCCCAGCTCAGCGCGGCGCTGTCGGTGGAGGGCCTTACCCTTCCGGAAGAGATCTGCCTGGCGCTGGACGATGTCTCGGCGCCGCTGCACCGCTACCCGGACCACGACTGGACCACCCTCTGAGTCCCGCGTGTCGCGGCCCGGCCGCCCGCCCGCTCCTCCGGAGGCTCCCCGCGTGACCACCCCATCCCGCCGCCCCACCGCCACGGACGCCCCCGAGCCCCCCGCGGTCCCCGCGCCGGCCCGAGCCGCCACCGCGAACGCCGAGCCCCCGGAGCCGGCGGGTCCGTCCGGCGGCAGCCGCTCCTCGCAGGGCCCGGGCTCGCACTCGCAGGGTCCCGGGCCAGGCGACTCGGGCGCGGGGACATCGGGTTCGGCCGGCTCGGGCACGGGCGGCTCCGGTCCGGAGAGCGCGAGTTCGAGCGGTTCCGGTGCGGGTTCGGGTTCCGGTGCGGGATCGGGTTCCGGTGCGGGCGGGGGTGCCGGGCGCGCCAAGCCGAGCCTTGCCGACCTCGCGGCCGCCGTGAGGTCGATCGAGCGCGGGGAGAACCCGGCGGCGCCCGCGCCCAAGGGCGACCCGGCCGAGGCCCGGCGCAGGCGGCGCGAGGCCATGGCGCAGGAGGCCGCCGCCATGCAGGCCGCAGAGGCCGCGGGCACGGCCCCCGCGACGGGCGGCGGCGCGGCGACGACGGATACGGACGGTACGGACGCGCCAGAGGGAACGGGCGTTGCGGAGGGCACTCGTTCGGGTGGTTCCGCGGACACGGAGGCTGACCCGGCGGAGACGGAGTCGGCCTCCGGCGCGGAGGGTTCGGCCGCTGCCGACGGGGCTCCTGGCGCCGTTGGGCACCATGGCGGCGAAGCGGCCCCGGACGCCCAGGGCGGCGCCCCTGGTGGCGAGGCAGAGGCCGACCGTCAGGAAGGCACCTCGCCTCGCCGCCATGGAGGCGAGGCGGCGGTGGGCGGTCAGGGTGGCACCCCTGGCGACGAAGCAGAATCCGCCTCCCCGGACGCGCACGAACCTGCCCAGGGCGGCGCCCCTGGTGGCGAGGCGCAGGTCGACGCCCAGGAGCACACCTCGCCTGGCGTCCCTGGCGGCGGGGAAAGCCGCCAAGGCCGTACTCCTGGCGCCCAGGCCGGGCCCGCCTCCCAGGACGCCGGGCCCGGCGCCCCGGGACGCACCGCACCTCACCGCCCTGAAGGCCAGGGCAGCGTCCATGGCAGCGGGGCCGCACCTGGCCTCCAGGGCGCCCGCTCGTCGCAAGGGGCGCGGCCCGAACTGCTCGGTCGTCCCCCGGCCGGTGCCCAGGGTGCGCGGGTGGCGCTGGATGCCGTCGCGGTCAAGGCGGCACAGGAAGTGCTGGGGGACGCGCCCGGCGAGGTGGGCGTCGCAGCCGTGCGGGCGCTCGGCGGCGGGGCCGCCGACCTGCTGCGGGAGGACCCGTGGCTGGTGCTCGGGCTGGAGGGCGCGCGCGTCGGCGTGGAGCAGGCGGACGCCTTCGCGCGGGCCGTGCTGGGGCCCGCGGCCGGGCCCGGCGACGAGCGGCGAGTGCGCGCGCTGGTGGCGCACCTGATGGAGAAGGCCGCCGAGCAGGGCCACACCGCGCTGACCGGCGACGCGCTGCGCGAGGCGCTGGCCCGCCACGCCGTACCCGACCCGGACGCGGCCCTGGCCGCCGCCGTCGAGGACGGCACCGTCCTGGTCTTCCGGGACGAGGGCGGGGCCGAGCCGGAAGGCGAGGACGCCGAAGAGACCGACGAAGAGGCCGCCGGGCCGCTGCTGTTCGGCCTGGACCGCTACGCGCTCGCCGAAGACAGCCTCGCCGACGGCTGCGTGCGGCTCATGCGCTCCTTCGAGGGCGACGACACCGACTGGGCGGCCGCCGAGGCCGCCGCACCCTCCTCCTCGGCCGCCGAGCTGATCCGTACGGCGGCCGCGCACGCGCTGGTGCTGCACTGCGGCGGCGAGGCGGCCCGGGCCGAGCCCGCGGCGCTGGTGGCCGCGGCCAGGGCGGCGGGCCTGCGGGCGTACGCGGCCGCGTACACCGAGGACGGGCGGCGCCGGTTGGCCGCCGCCCTGGGCGAGGAGGCCGCCTTCACCGTCGAGGGCCTGCTCGCGGGCGGCCGCGCCTCCGACGGCAGCCTGCCGCTGGACCTGCTGGCGGTCCTGGACGCGCCCCAGTTGTCCGTCGAGGAGGCGGCCACGCTGGTGGAGGCCGTGCCGGACGGTGCCCGGCTGGTGCTCAGCGGGGACCCGCACACCCTGTGGTCGGCCGGGCCCGGCCGGGCCTTCGCGGACCTGCTGGCGGCCAAGGTGTGCCCGCGCGTCACCTCCCGCACCCCCGACCCGGGCCCGATCGGCGAGCTGACGTCCTATGTGGCGATCGGCGAACTCCCCGCGGTCGAGGCGCCGGGCAAGGAGGTCGTGGTGGTGCCGGTGCGCGACCCGCGCGAGGCGGTGCACCGGGCGGTGCAGCTCGTCGCCGACTCGGTGCCGCGGGCCTTCGGCATCCCGCCGGAGCAGACACAGGTGATCACCGCGGCCCACGGGGGCCCGGCCGGCACCCGCGCCCTGAACGCGGCGCTCAAGGAACGGCTCAACCCCGGCCCCGGCCGCTTCGGCGGCTTCGACCCGGGCGACCGCGTGGTCCACGTTCCCGCCCCCGGCCGCACCCACCCCGGCACCGTGCTCGGCGCCGAACCGGAGGGCCTGCGGCTCGGCACCGCCGACGGCGAGGTGCTGGTGCCCCGCGAGGAGGTCGCCCGCACCGTACGCCACGGGTGGGCGATCACCGCCCACCAGGCGGCGGGCCAACGCCGGCCCGCCGCGGTCGTCGTGGTCCCGGGCGACGCCGGCCCCCTGCTCACCCGCGCCTGGACCTACACGGCCTTCACCCGCGCCGAGCGCCACCTCTCGGTGGTCCAGGGCGCCGACCAGGCCCTCCCGGCAGCAGTGGCATCCTCCCAAGCCGCCCCTCGCACCACCCGCCTCACCCAGATCCTCCGCGAGCTGGCCGCCGAAAGCTGAGAGGGTGCCGAAGGCTGAAGGGGTCCTAACGGTACCGCCGCGAGGGTTCGCCGCCATCGCGGGGGTGCCGCACTCCTCGGGCCGGTCGCGCGGTTCCTCCCCCGAAAGCTTCGCCCGGGAGGTACGCCTGCGCGCCCGCAGGGGCCGCTCTCCACACGGAGGCAAGCCGCACGGGGACGCAAGGAGCTGCTCGCCCACAGAGGGCACCCACCGGCCGGTGGCCAGGGGCGGACCGGACCGCCCCCACCGGCCGGTGGGGAAGCGCAGGAAGCCGCGCCCCCTACTCCGCGTCGAGCACCGTGAGATCGTCCTCGAACACCGTGCTCATGTCGAACCGCGCCAGCGCCAGCCGCGGGTCCGCCTGGTCGAAGGGGTTCTCCAGCCACTCCCCCGGCTCGGCGGGCTCCGCCGCCGTCACCCAGAGCGTGGCGTCCCCCTCCTCCAAGCCGAACTCCTTGTGCCGCTGCGCGATCTCGTCCGGCTCGTACTCCCCGAAGACCGCGCCGACCGCGGCCCCCACGGAGTCGCCGAGCGCGTCGTCCTCGTCCTCGGAGATCCGCCGGGCCTGGGCGAACAGCCGCTCGGGCTCCACGATGACGTAGTCGCGGCGGACGAGCACGCTGATGGCCTCGGGGTCCTCCGGGCCCTCGTACTCCGTGCCGCCGTCGCCGGAGGGCACCTCGAAGGGGGTGACTTCGTCGTACCTGTCGTACAGCAGCTCGTCGTACGACTCCGCGGCCGAGGCGAGGGCCTCGAACGCCGCGTAAACAGAGGGGTCGTCCTCGCCGGAACGGTTCTCGATCGCGTCGAGGTGCCGGTCGAGCGCGGCCTTGAGCGCTTCGACCGCCGCTCGGACCTCGACCACTGTGGGCTGCACGTCATCAGACATGGAGCAGACGCTATCCGCACCGGGGCGTTGCCCGCACAATAGATAGCGATGCCGGAATACGAATTCAGAGAGATGTACGTTCCGCGTGGGGTTTCGCGCCGGGACGCGGCCCGTCTGCTCACGGACGAGGCGGAGTACGGGCACTGGGAGCTGGACCGGGTCCGGCTGTACCCGGACGGCAGCCGGCGGGTGCGGTTGCGCCGCAGGATCATCCGACAGGTGCGGGCGACGTGGTGAGGGCGGGACCGCTCTCGTAGGGGCGGGGTGTGTGCCCCCGTACGGACGTGAGGCGGGCCTGGCGGGTGGGGCAGCGGTCCACGAGCGAGGGTGACAGGCGTACGAGGGGTGCGTGCTCCCGTACGGAGGTCAGGTGACCGTGTGGGGTTGGGCAGCAGCGCCCCAGCGGCGGTGACGAGACCGTACGAAGGCCGCCCGCCCCCGTACGGAAGTCACGTTGCCGTGTCGGGCGGGGCAGCAGCCCCCGAGCGGCGGTGGTCCCGGCCTACGGCGGGCTGGGGCCCGTACGGGCGCGGGCGTTGCTGCCGGGGACGCACGAAGGCCCGCGAGGGGCCGGAGGTTTCGGTCCCTGCGGGCCTGGATGCCGCCGCTGGGTGCGGGTCACGGGTGGAGAGGTGCCGCTGGTCCTGCCGGCGGGTACCGCTGTGTACCGCCGGCGAGGTGTGCTGCTGTCGTACGTACCGCTCCGGGCCTCAGCGCCGGGCCGTACGTGCCTTGCGGTAGAGGATGGCGCCGGCGAGCATCAGGCCGCCTGCCGACGCGGCGGCGACACCGAGGCCGTTCGCCCCGGTCTCCGCGAGTGCGGCCGTGTCGGCCGTGGTGGGCACGGTGCTGCTCGTGTCCGAGACGGGGACGGTGCCGCCGGGGGTTCCGGGGGTCACGCCGCCGCTACCGGGCGTACCGGGAGTGCCGGGGTTGCCCGGCGTACCGGGGTTCCCGGGCTGCCCGGGGTTGCCGCCGTGACCGGGGTGCCCAGGCGTACCAGGGTGCCCGGGGTGCCCGGGGTGCCCGGGGTGCCCGGGGTGCCCGGGATGTCCAGGGTGGCCCGGGTGCCCCGGATATCCGGGGTGCCCGGGCGTACCCGGGTTGCCGGGGTGACCCGGCCGGCCGGGCGTACCCGGCGTACCGGGGCCGCCGTGCCCCTGGTCACTGTTGACGCACTGGTTGCCGAACGCCGGGTTCAGCAGCGCCAGCACGTCCACCGTGTTGCCGCAGACGTTCACCGGGACGTGCACGGGCGCCTGCACCGTGTTCCCGGAGAGCACGCCCGGCGAACCGGCCGCCGTACTCGCCGCGCCCGCGTCGGCGTACGCAAAGCCGCCCGTGGCGGCCAGGACGCCGCCGGTGGCGACAACGGTGAGCAGGCCCTTCTTCGCGACCTCTCGCATGGTTCGTTCCCTACCTCGTGACTTTCGTGACCCTCGGCGGCCGCGGGCCCCGGCACGCACCGACACGTGCGCACCCGGCCCCCGCGACCGTCCAGGAATGGCGAGCGGCCCCGGAGTGCGGGGACGCACCCGGGGCCGACGTCGGCCGACACGCGGCCGAGCGGTGACTAGCTGTTGACGCAGGTGTTGCCGAAGGCCGGGTTCAGCAGGCCGATCACGTTGATCGTGTTCCCGCACACGTTCACCGGAACGTGGACCGGGATCTGCACGACGTTGCCGGACAGCACGCCGGGCGACTGCACGGCGGCACCCTGCGCGCCGGCGTCGGCCGCGGCAAGGCCCGCGCCCGCGAGCACCAGGCCACCGGTGGCAGCCGCGACGGCGACGACCTTCTTGATCATGGGGTTCCTCCTCATGGGACAGGTGCGGTCCGAGGAACGCGGACCACACCCGCAGTAACGAGGCCGAGGAGGAGGGGCTACGAACACCCCGAAGGCTTCACCCGTACCGGCGAATGATCACACCGGTACGGGTACACATGGTCGAACGAGACGGCGCCGTACGGCAGTTGCCCGTACGGCGCCGCTCGCGCTCAACAGCCGCTCGCGGTCAACAGGTGCCCGTGAGAGGCCGACTGTCCTCAGTGATCGCCCGCACGGGGCCCGCCGTCCTCAGCGGTCGCGTACGGCGCCGCCCGCTTCAGCAGTTGTCCAGGAAGCGGTCCAGCACGCGGACGCCGAACCGCAGCCCGTCGACCGGCACCCGCTCGTCCACCCCGTGGAACATCCCGGCGAAGTCCAGCTCCGGCGGCAGCTGCAGCGGGGCGAACCCGAAGCAGCGGATGCCCAGGTCGGAGAAGGACTTCGCGTCGGTGCCGCCGGAGAGCATGTAGGGCACGGTGTGCGAGATCGGGTCCTCCGCCTTGAGCGCCGAGCGCATGGCGTCCACCAGCGAGCCGTCGAAGTCGGTCTCCAGCGCCTTGTCCGAGTGGAGCGTCTCGCGCTTGACCCGCGGCCCGAGTACCCGGTCGAGGTCGGCGAGGAACTCCTCCTCGTAGCCAGGCAGGAAGCGGCCGTCGACGTGCGCGGTGGCCTGGCCGGGGATGACGTTGACCTTGTAGCCGGCGTTGAGCATCGTCGGGGCCGCGGTGTTGCGCAGCGTGGTGCCGATCATGCGGGCGATGCCGCCGAGCCGGGCGAGGGTCTCCTCCATGTCCTCCGGGTCCAGCTCGACGCCGAACGCGTCGGACAGCTCGTCCAGGAAGCCGCGCACCGACTTGGTCAGCCGCACGGGGAACTGGTGCCGGCCGAGCCGGCCGACCGCCTCGGACAGCTCGGTGATCGCGTTGTCCTTGTTGGTCATCGAACCGTGGCCCGCGGTGCCGTCCACGGTGAGCCGCATCCAGTGCATGCCCTTCTCCGCGGTCTCCACCAGGTACAGCCGGCGGTTCTCGTCCACGGTGAAGGAGAAGCCGCCGACCTCGCCGATCGCCTCGGTGACGCCCTCGAAGAGATCCGCGTGGTTGTCCACCAGGTGGCGGGCGCCGTACGTGCCGCCGGCCTCCTCGTCGGCGAGGAAGGCGAGCACGAGGTCACGCGGGGGCTTGCGGCCGGAGCGGACCCGTTCGCGGACGACGGCGAGCGTCATCGCGTCCATGTCCTTCATGTCGACGGCGCCACGGCCCCACACGCAGCCGTCGGCGACCTCGCCGCCGAAGGGGTCGCGGGTCCAGTCGGCGGCGTTGGCGGGCACGACGTCGGTGTGCCCGTGGATCAGCAGCCCGGGCCGGCTGCGGTCCTCGCCCTCGATGCGCACGACGGTGGAGGCGCGGCCGGGGTGGGACTCGAAGATCTGCGGCTCCAGCCCGACCTCGGCGAGCTTCTGGGCGACGTACTCGGCGGCGGCCCGCTCACCCGGTCCCGAGTGGTCGCCGTAGTTGCTGGTGTCGATCCGGATCAGCTCGCTGCACAGCTCGACGACCTCGTCCTCGGCCCTACCGGTCCCGGCCGCGGCCGCACTCACCGACTCACTCACGCCTGCTCCTCGCTTCGTTCTCCCCGCCGCGGCGACCGCGACCGATGCCCCACCATCCTCCCTCGCCCGCCACCCCGTTTCCCACCCCCGCCACGGCCGGCACCGCGGTGACCGCCCCACTGGCGCGGGCGCCCGTCGCGTGGCCGCGTACGGCCCGGCGCCGCCGGTTCCGGCCGCAGACTCGCAAGCCGCCGCCCTCTACCCGTACCGCACCGGGCCCGCACCAGGGCAGCATCAGGTCGGCACCGACGCGCACCGAGGCCGCCCGCCCCGCCCGTGGTGATCGCCCCACCCCGATCTTTGCTATGGTTTACCCCGTCGCCGCGGCCCCGACGCCGCAGGGACACACCCCGTCCGGGTGGCGGAATGGCAGACGCGCTAGCTTGAGGTGCTAGTGCCCTTTATCGGGCGTGGGGGTTCAAGTCCCCCCTCGGACACCAGCTGCAAAGCGTTCGCGAGGTCGTCGCGAACGTTCACGAGTCATCGGTCGAAGACGCACTCAGTTGCCCACAGTGACCGACGCTCGCACTGTCGTCATACCAACCACCGCCCGGGACACGTCGCGTGAGCGCACGGGTGCCGATCTACGACAGCGGCATGCTCATCGCACTCGCCGACCGCAAGGCCAAGGCGGTGGCCCTCCACGAGGGACTGCGGACAGTCCCGCACCGGACGCTGGTGCTCGGCCCGGTCCTCGCCCAGGTGTGGCGCCCCCAACCTCCAGTGGTGCACGCCCTGTCCGGTGTCCTGAAGGACTGCACGGTCCCTCAGGCCCGTACGTCCGAGCCGCCCATGCGCGAGACGAAGACGGGCCGTCCGGAGTGTCTGGCCTGCGCGACGGGCCCGGACCTCGCGGACTGGCGGCGCATCGGTACGGCGCTGGGGCGGGCGGCCCTGCCGGCGAAGAAGCGGCCGGACGCGGTGGACGCCTGGGTGGCCCTGGCGGCGGCCCGGCACGGCAGCGCGGTCATCTTCACCACCGACCCGGGGGCCATCCACGCCTACCTGACAGTCCTCGCCCCGAGAGACGTGCACGTGGTCCCCGTCTGACGACCGGAAGCCACTTCTCTTGGCGTCCGGCCGAGTTGTTCGCCCCTTGTGTCACGCCGCGGCCGCTTGTGTGGGCGCGGGGCCTGGTGACGCTCAGCTTGTCGGCGTGCGACAGCGGGGAGTTGCATGTGATGGTGCAACCCGCGGCTTGGGTGGTGGTCTGCTAAGGGTGTATCGGAAGTGCAAGGGGACACCCTCGACCTCGTGTGTACCAGTGGCATTCTTGGCCGGTGTTCTCATCCGATCATGCGGGCGCCGTGTTCTTCGATGTCGATGGCACCCTCGTCCCAGGTACGAGTTCGTCGGTCTTTCTGGCTGGCTTCCTTGGCCATCGGGAGGAGTTGACCAAGGCCGAGGGCGCCTACGCCTCGGGTGTCCTGGACAATCGCCAGGTCTCCGAGCTGGATGCCGCGGGCTGGGCGGGGGTTTCCGAAGATCAGCTCTCTGGCTGGCTCGACGGGCTTCCCGTGATCTCGGGCATCCCGGAGACTGTGGCCTGGTGTTGGCAAAACGGGTTGGTGCCGATACTGGCAACCCTCGCCTGGTCGCCAGTGGGCAGCTACCTGACTGACCGCTTTGGCTTCCACGCGTTCAGCGGACCTCGACTGGAGATCGCCGACGGCCGATTCACAGGCCGGGTCGCCCGTCACTTCGACGAGTACAGGAAACGAGATTTCGCCCTCGCTCAGGCGCGAGAGCTGGGGCTGACTCCCCGCTCGTGCGCGGCAGTCGGAGACAGCCGCTCCGACCTGCCACTGTTCGCATCCGTCGGGTTGAGTGTGGCGTTCAACGCATCGGCAGGAGCGCGCGTGGCGGCGACCGTCGCGGTGGACGACGACGACCTGCGGGGTGTGCTTCCCGTGCTGAGCCGCCTGGTTACAGCCACTCATTGATAGCCGCGACAAGGACGGTGGTCTCGTCGCGAACTGCGAGCATGTCGTACCTCGAGGCTACGGCCCGGTACCTTTTGAGGCAGTAGGTACCGCACTCGACCGCGTACCGCTCACCATGGTCGACCAGGTCGAACTCCGTTCTGCTTTGACACCAGAACGGTACCCGTACGGGCAGGGGTTACCGTGCGGCCGCTCGGCGTGGGAGCGGCACCACGCGGCTGGGCAACACGCCGCACCGCCCTCTGCCGGGGATGTGCACCAGCTCGTTCGCGCCGCCCTCACCGCGCTGGTGGCCCAGTCCGGTATCCGCCGACCGGGCTGACAGAGTCCGCACCCCGCGCCTGATCCCAACGCACCGTTCCCCCGCCGGCCGCACCGCCCCGCGCCCTGAGTGCGGGCCCCGCGGCCGGCTCCGTAGCGAACCCGGTCACCGAAGGGGCGGGGCCCGTACGAACAGGGGGCCCTGACAACTCTGCTGCGGACCTTTCCGGTTGGCTTCTGCACGGCTCTTTACGCCAGGACCACACATGCATTACAACGACAGTCGTCCGATGTTACGTGACGCCTCCCCACGATTGGTCCACGACGTCGCCGACATGTGCCCGCAGGGGTGCGTATACATCGGAGCACTGCGCTACGGGTCGCGTGGAGGAGAACGCGGCCGGGCGACGCATCCGCCCTGGAGGGCATCGTGCACATCAACCCCCGCTCCCGGCGGGCACACCGGCGGGCATCCGGGCCGGCATCCCGGCGCAGCCCGCTGCGCCGGGCACTCGCGCTCTGGTCCGCGCTGCTGGCCGCGCTCGCCGGCTTCGTCATGGTCGGCTCCGGCCCCGCCGGAGCCGACAGCCCACCCCAGCAGACCACCGCCTGGCAGAACGGCCAGTTCCACCTAGACCCGCACAGCGTCGTCAGCCGCTCCGACCTCGTCCTCGGCGCCCCCAACACCGACCCCACCGCCTCCATGCCGCTGGGCAACGGCTCGCTCGGCGTCGCCGCCTGGGCCCAGAACGGCTTCACCGCCCAGCTCAACCGCTCCGACACGATGCCCGACCGCAAGTCCCCCGGCCAACTCACCATCCCCGGCCTGTCGGTGATCTCGCACGCCGCCGACTTCTCCGGCCGCCTCGACCTGACCGACGGTGTGCTGCACGAGTCCGGCGGCGGCATGTCGCTCACCGCCTGGGTCGCCACCGGCAAGGACGAACTCGTGGTGGACGTCTCCGGCGCCGACCCCGACCGCACCCAGACCGCCACCGTCAGCCTGTGGTCCCCCCGCAAGCCCACCGCCGCCGTCAGCGGCACCACCGGCACCCTCGCCGAGACCTGGTCCGACCAGGCCCCGCCCATCGGCACCGGCAAGACCTTCGGCTCGCTGGCCGCCCTCACCGCCGGCGGACGCGACGTCACCGCGAGCGTCGCGAGCCCGACCCAGGTCGAGGTCGCCTTCAAGCCCAAGCGCGACGGCACCTTCCGCGTCGTCGTCGGCTCCCCCGCCTGGACCGGCGGCGACGCCCGCCACACCCCGGCCACCACCGCCGCCGCCCTGATCGGCCGCGACGCCACCGCGAGCGAGCAGGCCCTGCTGACCGCCCAGAACCACTGGTGGAGCGACTTCTGGACGCACTCAGGGCTGGTCACCATGGACTCCGCCGACGGCAGCGCCGCCTACATCGAGAACCTGCGCACGCTCTACCTCTACGAGGAGGCGGCGTCGATGAAGAAGGGCATCTACCCCGGCAGCCAGGCCGGCGAGGCCGACATGTTCGCCTGGGCGAAGGACCAGCAGACCTGGACCCCCTCGGCGTACTGGCTGTGGAACCTGCGCACCCAGATCTCCGCGAACATGAGCAGCGGCAACTACGCCCTGAACACCCCGATCTTCGACATGTACGCCGCCGACCTGCCCGCGATCGAGGCGTGGACGAAGCAGCAGATGGGCGGCCTGCCCGGCGCCTGCCTGCCGGAGACGATGCGCTTCAACGGCAACGGCATATCCCCGGGCGTCGGCGAGAACGGCTCGTGCAGCGAACCCGGCAGCCCCAACTGGAACGCCCTGGACATCTCCAGCGGCCCCGAGGTCGCGCTCTACATGTGGGAGCAGTACCAGGCCACCGGCGACAAGGCGGCACTGAAGCGCTACTGGCCGTTCATGAAGTCGGTCGTGGAGTTCCAGCTCGCGTACCAGACCGTCGGCAAGGACGGCCTGCTGCACGCCAACGCCAACGCGCACGAGACGCAGTGGGCCGTGCAGGACCCGACCACCGACATCGCCCTGGACCAGGCGGTGTTCCCGATCATCGGGCAGGCCGCCGAGGTGCTCGGCACCGCCCGCGGCGCCGACGCGGGCCTCGTCGCGCGCGTCGCCCAGGCGCGGAAGCAGATCCCGCCGTACCCGCGGACCGACCAGGCCACCCGCACCCAACTGCTCAACCCCGACTACACCGCGGCCGAGACGCAGGCCGCCGACGCGACCGGCACCGACATGATCGCGATCTCGTACGAGCCGGCGGCCCAGCGCCGCAACGGCGAGAACATCGAACTCGAGCCGCTGTGGCCGTGGAACACCGTCAGCGACCAGGACGCCAACCTCTTCTCGCTGGAGCAGCGCTCCTACGCCCACCGACCCAACAAGGGCGGCAACGACTGGTCGATGGACGCCATCGACGCGGCCCGGCTGCAGAACCCCGCCGAGGTCCGCAGCAACCTGATCTCGCTGACCGAAGGCCACCAGGTCTACCCCAACGGCTTCGCCGACCTGGGCAACAGCGTCGGCTTCCAGCCCTACATCGAGCAGGAGTCCGGCGCGGCCACCGCGGTGGACGAGGCGCTGGCGCAGGACTACGACGGCATCGTCCGCTTCGCCCCGGCCTGGCCGAGCGACTGGAACGGCAGCGGCAGCGTCTACCTCCAGGCCGGCGACAAGGCGGATGTCCAGGTGCAGGGCGGGCAGTTGACGACCGCCGCCATCGAGGCGGGCACCTCGGGCCGGCTGACGGTGCAGAACCCGTGGCCGGGCAAGCAGGTCGAGGTCGTCGACGGCCGCACCGGCCACAAGGTGACCGGGCCGAGCAGCGCCGCGCTGCTCACCGTGCAGGCCCGCAAGGGCAGTTCGTACCTGCTGCGGCAGGCCGGCGCCAAGGCCCTGCCGTACGCGCCGGTGACCGGCCGGGCCGCAACTGCCGCCAAGCACCTGGGCGGTGTCCAGCTCGGCCTGGACAAGGCGGCGCAGTCGGGCACCGCGACGGTGGGCACCGTCCTCGGCACGGCGAACGACGACCACGGCCTCTCCCAGGTCGGCGCCGCCGGCACCGCGGCCGACGTCTCCGGCCTGACCGCGCGCACCACCGCGGCCACCGGCGGCGATCTGTCCTTCGACATCGCCGACGACGTCGCGGCGACCAGCAGTTACGACGCCGCCGTGGACGTCTCGTACTTCGACGCGGGCACCGGCACGGTCGCCGTGCAGTACGACGCGGGGACCAAGGACGCCTACCACCAGGCGGGCACCATCACCCTGCGGGACTCCCGCACCTGGAAGACCGCCCATCTCGCCCTGTCCGGCGCCTACTTCGGCGGCCTGGAGGCCGGCGGCGCCGACCTGCGGCTGCACGCGGGCACGCAACTCAGCGTCCACAGCGTCGCGGTGACCGCCACCGGGCCCTGGGTGCACACCGCCAGGCTCTTCCCGCCGGCCCCGGCGATCACCAGCCCGCGCGGCGGGGCGACCGTCAAGCTCGCCTCCCCCGTCACGGGCACCTCGGTGCCGGACGCCGCCGTCACCGTCCACGAGGGCCAGAACGCGCTGTGCACGGCGACCGCCGACGACAGCGGCGCCTGGTCCTGCGCCCCGGCCGGCGGCCTGCCCGCGGGCCGGCAGACCATCACCGCCACCGCGACCGACCCCAGCGGCGTCACCGGTGACGCGTCGGCGGCCGTCAGCTTCGACGCCTCCGACCTGCCGCCGGGCACCGCCGTCGTGGGCGCGGTGGTCGGCGCCACCAACCACGCCTACGGCCTCAGCGAGGACGAGAAGCCCTCCGGCGGCTTCGACGGCCCGACCACCGCCTCGGTGATCGACGGCCTGTCGGCCCGCACCAGCACCCAGAGCAACATCTACTTCGACATCGACGACACCGTCGCCCACGCCGGCGACTACGCGGCGACGTTCACCATCTCGTACTACGACCAGGGCACCGGTTCCTTCGCCGTGCACTACGACGACGGCACCTCGGACCCGTACAAGTCCACCGCGAGCATCCCGCTGACCGGCTCCAACACCTGGAAGACGGCCACGGTGACCGCCGCCGACGCCTACTTCGGCGGGCAGGAGCACTCCGGCGCCGACTTCCGGCTGCGCAACGGCGGCGGCCAGGTGACCGTGCACAGCGTGTCGGTGAAGATCACCGGCGACGGGGTGCCCGACACCGCGGCCTTCGCCCCGCCGGTCACCATCGTTTCGCCCGCCGCGGGCGGCCAGGTGACCGCCACGCCGACGGTGGCCGGCACCGCCGAGCCCGACGCGTCGGTGACCGTGGCGGACGGCGGCAGCACCGTGTGCACGGCGACCGCCGGTGACGACGGGACGTGGAGCTGCACGGCCGGCGCCGCGCTGTCCGCGGGCGCGCACACCCTGACCGCGAGCGCGACCGACCCGACGGGCACGGCCGCCGAGAAGGCGCAGGTGAGCGTGACCGTCTCGTAGGCCTTCGGCTCGCTCGCGAGGAGCCCGTGAAAGGGGGCCGCACCCGTTGCCAGGGTGCGGCCCCCCCGCGCTTTCTGCCGCTACTCCCGTCGCCGCCGATTCCTTCGCGGGCCGCCACCGGTCAGTACGGGGGCAAGGACCGTACGAGACGAAGGTGGCCGAGAACGATGCCGAGCACGCAGTCAGCAGCCGTGGGCCGGATCTACCGCACATGGCTGGCCGGGCCGGGCGAGGACGAGCCGGTGCGCGACCAGGACCAGTGGGACGTCCTGACCGCGGAGCCGCGCGGAGTGGACTACCTGGAGGAGGACGCGGGCGGGGTGCCCGCGCTGTGGGCGGTGCCGAAGGGAATCGGGGAACCGGCGGAAACCGCGCGGGCGGCGGAACCCGCACCGGCCGCAGACGCGGTACGGCCCACCGAAGCCGCGCTCGCCGCGGAGGGCGCGCAGGACGCGGAGGCCGGACCGCACCGGGTCCTGCTCTGCCTGCACGGCGGCGGCTTCGTCTCCGGCTCCGTCTTCAGCCACCGCAAGATGTTCGCCCACCTGGCCAAGGCCGCCGGGGTGCGGGCCCTGTCGGTGGACTACACGCTGCTCCCGGCCGGCGGCGCCTACCCGCTCCCGGTCGAGCAGACCCTCGCCGCGTACGAGTGGCTGCTCGGGCGGGGCGTCCCTGCGCGGCACATCGCCTTCGCCGGGGACTCGGCGGGCGGCGCCCTGGCGCTGACCGCCCAACTGCACGCCCGCGAGCGCGGCCTGCCCCTGCCCGCCGCGACCGTGCTGATGTCGGCGTGGGTCGACATGGCGGGAGAGGGTGCCTCCATGGCGGCCAACGAGGAGTCCGACGCCCTGTTCAACCGCCCCTGGGTCGCTGGGATGGCCGCGGGCTACCTGGCCGGGACGGACCCGCGCGCCCCCCTGGCCAACGCGCTCTTCGCCGACCTGTCGGGCTTCGGCCCCCTCTACGCCCAGGTCGGCGACCAGGAGATGCTGCTGGACGACAGCCGCCGCCTGGTGGCCGTCGCCGAGAAGGCCGGCGTGCCGGCCCGGCTCGACGTGTTCGCCGGCATGCAGCACAGTTTCCAGATGATGGCGGGCCGCGCCCCGGAGGCCGACGAGGCGATCGCCCGCCTCGCCCACTGGCTCCGCCCCCACCTGGGCCTGTGACGGGCGGCCCGCCTCAGGAAGGAGTGACCGGGATGCCGGAGTCCGCCGAGTTCGGGGCCGTGGCCGAGCCGTTCCGGCGGGAGCTGCTGGCGCACTGCTACCGGATGGTCGGTTCCGTGGACGACGCGGAGGACCTGGTGCAGGAGACGTACCTGCGGGCGTGGCGGTCGTACGGGGGGTTCGAGGGCCGCGCGTCGCTGCGGACGTGGCTCTACCGCATCGCCACGAACGCGTGCCTGACCGCCCTGCGGCACGGCGCCCGGCGCCAGTTGCCCTCCGGGCTCGGCGCGCCCGGCGAGGACGGCGGTCTTGCGGCCGACGCGGCGGTATGGCTGCAGCCGGTGCCCGACGCGCTGGTCGGCGCCGGTTCGGCCGACCCGGAGGCGACCGCGGTCGCCCGCGAGAGCCTGCGGCTGGCGCTGGTGGCGGGGCTGCAGTACCTGCCCGCCCGGCAGCGCGCGGTGCTGCTGCTGCGGGACGTGCTCGCCTTCCCGGCGGCGGAGGCCGCCGAGATCCTGGGCACCACGACGACCGCCGTGAAGAGCGCGCTGCAACGGGCCCGGGCCCGCCTGGAGGAGGCCGCGCCGGCGCCCGAGTCGGTGGCCGAGCCGGACGACCCGCGGGTGCGGGACCTGCTCGATCGCTACGTCGAGGCGTTCGTCCGCTCCGACCCGGTGGCCCTGCGGCAGCTGCTCGCCGAGGACGTGGCGCTGGAGCTGCCGCCCTCGCCCCGCTGGTACGCCGGCAGCGACGCCGCCTCGCAGGCGGCCGCGGGTCTGGGCGCGCCCGGCGACTGGCGCATGGTCCCCACCGCGGCCAACGGCCTGCCCGCCGCGGCGGCCTACCTGCGGGCCCCGGACGGCACCCACCGCGCCTTCGGCGTCGCCGTCCTCACCCCGTCCCCGACGTCCCACCGCATCACCCGCATCACCGTCTTCGCCACCCCGTCCCTCATCGCGAGGTTCGGCCTGCCGGAGGTGTACGAGGAGCGGGCGGCGGCGGGCGGCGGCGGGCGTTGAGCGGTGTCCCGCCGGAAGCGGACGGGCACCGCAATGCCGCAACCCCCGCGGCGGTACTGCACCGGGCCCGGGGCAATGACATGCTGGGCTTCTGCCGGCGCGGGCCCTGCGGCGGTCGGCCGGGGCGGGCCGGCGGGTTGCCGAGGGAGCCGAGGGGGTGCCCGTGGAGGTCGTGCGCAAGGCGCTGCGCACCCTGCGTACGCGCGACGCCGGACTGGCGGCCCTGCGCCGGGCGGGCCGGGCGGCGATCGTGGCGCCGGGGCTGTTCGCCTTGGGCACCGAGGTGATCGGCAACCCGATGACGGCCCTGTTCTCCTCCTTCGGCTCGATCGCGCTGCTGCTCTTCGTCGACTTCGGCGGCCCCCGCAAGGACCGGCTGGCCGCGCAGAGCGCGCTCGTGGCGGCCGGGCTCGTCCTGGTCACCCTCGGCACGCTCGCCTCGCGCTCGGCGTGGTCGGCGGGCCCGGCCACGCTCGCGGTCGCCTTCCTCATCCTCTTCTCCGGCGTGGTCAGTTCGGTGCTCGCCACCGCCTCGACCGCGATGCTGGCCACCTTCGTGCTCTCGGTGTCGCTGAAGGGGCCCGTCTCCGGCATCCCGGACCGGCTGGCCGGCTACGCGATGGCGGGCGCCGCCTCGGTCGTCGCGGTCACCCTGCTGTGGCCCGCGCCCGCCCGCGACCCGCTGCGCGCGGCCGTCATCAGGGCCTGCGCGCTGCTGGCCCGGCGGCTGCGGGCCGAGGCGGACCGCGTGGACCGCGGCCACGTCCCCGCCGGCCGGGCCGCACCGTCCGAGGAGGCCGCCGAGGCCGCGACCGCCCTGCGCAGGACGTTCTTCGCCACCCCGTACCGCCCGACGGGCCTGAGCACCGAGGCACGTGCCATGGTGCGGCTGGTGGACGAGGTGGCGTGGCTGGAGGCGATCCTGGACCGTACTCCCGTCGACGGCCCGGCCTCGCCCTCGCACGCCGCGGTGCGCGGCGCCAAGGCGTCCGCCGCGGACCTGCTGGAGCGGGCGACGCGGCGGCTGGAGGCGTCGGACACCGACCCGGAGGGCTTCCGGCGGGACCTGGCGGAGCTGCGGCAGGCCCGTACGGCGATGGAGCAGGCCGCGATGGCGGTCGCCGCCCCTTCTGGCGCGGGCCCCGGTCCCTCGCCGGACGTCGCCGGTTTCGTCAGCTCGCTGGAGCCCGGCTTCCGCGCGCAGGAGGCGGCGGCCGCCGTGACGGCGATCGCGGGCAACATCGCGCTGGGTGTCGCCGCGCGCAACCGCCCCTGGTGGCGGCGGGCGCTGGGGCGCGGCAGTTCGGGCCTGGCCGGGCAGCTGTCGAGCGCGCAGGAGCGGGCGGGCGCGCACGTGGAGGCGCACTCGGTGTGGCTGCACAACAGCCTGCGCGGCGCCGTCGCGCTGGGCCTCGCGGTGCTGGTGGCGGCGCTGACCGGGGTGCAGCACTCGTTCTGGGTGGCCTTCGGCACGCTGGCGGTGCTGCGCTCCAGCGCGCTGCTCACCGGCCAGAACGCGCTGCGGGCGCTGCTGGGCACGGTGGTGGGCATCCTCATCGGCGGCGGCATCCTGTCGGCGGTCGGCTCGGACACCACCGCGCTGTGGCTGCTGCTGCCGCTCGCGCTGTTCTTCGCCGGGCTCGCGCCCGCGGCGATCTCGTTCGCCGCCGGGCAGGCGGGCTTCACCGCGGTGCTGCTGATCCTCTTCGACATCATCGCGCCCTCCGGCTGGTCGATCGGCCTGGTGCGCTTCGAGGACATGGCGATCGGCTGCGCGGTGAGCGTCGGCGTGGGGGCGCTGTTCTGGCCGCGCGGGGCGGGCGCCGCGCTCGGCCGGGCGATGTCCGACGCGGTCGGCGACAGCGCGCGCTACCTGCGGCGCAGCGTGGAGTACGGGATCGCCCGCTGCGACCCGGGCGTGCCCGGCGGCTCGCTGCCGGAGGCCGAGCGGCGTGCGGCGGCCGCGGCGGCACGGCGGCTGGACGACGCCTTCCGCGGCTTCCTTGCCGAGCGCGGCACCAAGCACCTGCCGCTGGCCGACGTCACGGTGCTGCTGACGGCGGTGGCCGTGCTGCGGCTGACCGCGGACGCGGTGCTCGACCTGTGGCGGCACGAGGACGGCACGGCGGGCGGCGACCGTACGCGGGTACGGCTGGAGGTGCTGCGGATGGCCGCCGACGTGTGCGACTGGTTCCGGCAGGCGTCCCGCGCGCTCGCCGGGCAGGGGCCGGTGCCGCCGCGGCCGGCCGGGGGCGCGGGTGCCGACGGCCGCCTGCTGGAGGCCGTACGGCGTGACCTGGCCGGGAGCGGCGGCGAGGGCACCGCCACGGCGGTCCGGGTGATCTGGACGGCCGACCACCTGGATGTGGCACGGCGGTTGCAGGAGCAGATGGTGGGCCCGGCCCGCGAGGTCGCCGCGCAGCTCACCTCGCGCGGCACGCTGGCCGACCGGGTGCTGCGGCGCGGGGTCCCGGCGAAGGCGGGGGCGTGACGACGGGGATGTGAGCCGGGGGGGGTGGCCGACGCGGGTGCCGTCGCGGGTGGTGGGGTGCCCTGCGTGCGATCCACGGGAGTCCGTAGGCCGTAGCGGTCGGCTCGCCGGCCCGGAAGCCGTAGCGGGTCGGCTCGTCGGCCCGGAGGCAACAGCTTGTGCGGCATGCCCGGATGAGTCGACATGGCGATCTGTCTTCTCAAGTCCCGCCTGGTGCTTGGCGGAAGGGCGCGGGCTCAGGCGCTGCTGGCGAGAGGCGCGTCGGCCGCCGGGGAGGGCGCGGATGCCGAGGAGGGTGCGGTTGCTGAGGAGAACTCGGCCGCCGAGGAGGGCGCGGGTGCCGAGGAGGGCTCGACTGCCGGGAGCCGTGCGGCTGTCGGCGGTGCCCCGTCACCCGCGGCCGCGGCCCGTTCCGCCTCGCTGCGGTAGACCACGTACGGCAGCAGCGCCTGGGCGAGGGGGCCGAAGGAGACCGCGGCGAGCACCGTGCCGACGCCGACGTCGCCGCCCAGCGCCCAACCCGCCGCGAGCACCGCGAGTTCGATGCCGGTGCGCACCCGGCGCAGGGAGCGGCCGGTGGTGGCCGAGGCGCCGGTCATCAAGCCGTCGCGCGGTCCCGGGCCGAGCCGCGCGCCGACGTAGACCGCGGTGGCGAGCCCGAGCATGAGGATGCCGGCGACCAGCAGGCCGGTCCTCGCGGCGGTGTTCAGGCCGGTGGGCAGGAAGTGGAGGCCGAGGTCGGAGGCCACGGCGAGGACGGTGATGTTGGCCACCGTGCCGACGGCCGGGCGCTGGCGCAGCGGTATCCACAGCAGCAGGACCAGGGCGCCGACCGCCGCGGTGGCCATGCCGAAGCTCAGCGGAGTGTGGCGCTCCAGGCCCTCGTTGAGGACGCTCCAGGGGATCACGCCGAGGCCGGCCCGCACGGTCAGGGACAGGCCGAAGCCGTACAGGACGAGTCCGGCGAGGAGTTGGGGCAGGCGGCGGCCCGGGTGCTCGCGCAGGCTGACGTAGCCGAGCGGGACGGAGCGGTGCGGGCGGGGCCGCGGTGTGCGCAGGGGCCGGGCGATGCGCTGCTCGTGGCGGCGCAGCAGTACCCGTTCGTAGTCGTCGGTGAGCTGACGCTCCATACCACGTGCCTCCAGGGGACGAGTCAAGGCCAATGCGGGTGATTCTGTAGAGTGATTGGCATGGAACACAGGGCCAATCCCGGGGAAATGGCCGGTCGGGTGCCGCCGCCGTTGCGCGGGCTGGAGCGCGACGACCGGACGCTGGGCGCCCGGCAGCTCGCCGCGATGCTGCCCGACCCCGCCGCCGCCCGCCCCGCCTACCGCCATCTGGCCCGCGCGGTTGGCGCGTTGGTGCTGGACGGGCGGATAGCGCTGCACATGCGGCTGCCGGCCGAGCGGGAGCTGGCCGCGGCGCTCGGCATCAGCCGGGCCACCGTGACGGCGGTCTACGACCTGCTGCGCGAGGAGGGTTTCGCCCGCAGCCGGCAGGGCTCGGGCACCTGGACGCAGCTGCCCGAGGGCCGCGGCACCAAGAGCGTCACCCGGCTGCTCCCGCATGAGGACACCGCGATCGACCTGGCCAGGGCCGCGCCCGGCCTGGACCGCGAGGTGCTGGCCGGCGCCCTCGCCGAAGTCGCGCCACTGGTGGCCGAGCACGCGCCCACGCCCGGCTACCACCCGTACGGCCTGCCGGAGTTGCGGGCCGCCGTCGCCGAGCGCTTCACCCGGCGCGGACTGGCCACCGTGCCCGAGCAGGTGCTGGTCACCGCGGGCGCTCAGCACGCGCTCAGCCTCGTCCTCGGGCTGCTGTGCCGGCAGGGCGACCGGGTCGCCGTGGAGAACCCGTCGTACCCCAACGCGCTGGACGCGATGCGGCGCGCGGGGCTGCGGATGGTGCCGATCCCCGTGACGGACGCCGGCTGGGACACCGCGATCGCCGAGTCCACCCTGCGGCAGGCGGTGCCGCGCCTGGCCTATCTGATCCCGGACTTCCAGAACCCGACCGGGCACCTCATGCCGCCGGCCGACCGGCTACGGCTGCTGCGGGCCGCCCGACGCGCGGGCACCTGGCTCGTGGTGGACGAGACGATGGCCGAACTCGCCCTGGACACGGCCCCCGCGCCCCCGATGGCCTCCCTGGCACCGCCCGGCGGAGCGGCCCAGGTGATCACGATCGGCTCGATGAGCAAGACGCACTGGGCGGGGCTGCGGATCGGCTGGCTGCGAGCGCCCGCACGGCTGGTCACCGAACTCGCGGGGCAGCGGGTCGCCACCGACATGGGCGGCTCGGTGCTCGACCAGCTCCTCGCGCTGTCCCTGCTCACCCGCGGCGATTCCCTGCTCGGGCAGCGCCTGGACCGGCTGCGGGCGCAGCGGGCGGCCCTCTCCTCGGCCCTGGCCGAGCACTTCCCGCAGTGGACCTGGCGGCAGCCAGCCGGCGGGCTCTCCCTGTGGGTGGACCTCGGCGAGCCGGTCTCCTCGGCGCTCGCCGAACGAGCCCTCGCCTTCGGCGTCCGCATCGAGGGGGGCGGCTACTTCGCCACGGAGCCGGGCCTGTTCGAGCAGCGCCTGCGCATTCCGTACAGCGCCCCGTCCCCCGCCCTCCAGGAGGCCGCCCGCCGCCTGGCCTCGGCCCTCCCCGCGACCCCCACCACCCCACCCACCCCCCGCCCCCACTGGGTCGCGTGACCCGAGCCGGCTCATGCCCCCCAGGATCCTCGGTGCCGTCACCGGCCGGCTCCAGTACGCAGGAGACCCCCGTGACCGTTGAACCCGCCGTGCTGCGTCGCGCGCTCGCCGAGGAGGTCGCCGCCGCGCATCCGGCCCTCGATCCGGCATGGTCCGACGCCATCGCCGCCGTGCGCGACCGCAAGGCCGCCGGCGGCTCAGCTCCGGTCTTCACGCCGGACGGGTCCCGCGCCTTCGTACGTCCTGCCGCAAGCGGCACGTTCCCCGAGGTGCAGCAAGCACGGCGAATCGGCACCGGGCAAGGCGCCCGACCCCGGCGGAATCGGGGGCCGTAGTGCTGCCTGGAGCACGGACAGTTACCGCTTCGCGGTGGGCTTCTACGCAGGTGTGGTGGGGGCGGGGCGGGGCAGACGGTGCCGTGAAGGAGGTTGACCGACATGGGACCGCTACTCGTTGTACTTCTTCTCGCGCTGCTGCTCTTCGGCATCGGCTTCGCGGTGAAGGTCCTCTGGTGGATCGCACTGGTGGTGCTGGTGGTGTGGCTGCTGGGATTCCTGGTTCGCCCGCGGTCCGGCGCCGGCCGCGGCCGCTGGTACCGATGGTGAGCCGCTGACGCGGCCGAGGTGGGAGGCAGGTGGGAGGCAGCGCAAGGCCGTCCGGCGGGAGTCGATCCCCCGGACGGCCTTCGTGCGTACCCGCCGGCTCACCGCACCGCCCCCACGCGCACCCGACGGCTTGCCGCGCCAACGCCGCCCCAACAGCTCGCCGAGCTGCCCCGCATCCGAACCACCACCTCACCGACCCCACGCGACAGCTCAGCGCGCCCACACGCACACGCAAGACGGCACCCTCGCGCGTAAGCGGCCAGCCCCCTGCGCAGCCTCCCCCGTAACGGAAGAGCCGCCCCGTAGCCGCCGGCTCAGCGCGCCGTCCGCACGCGCACCCGACAGCTCGCCGAGCCCAAAAGCCCCAGCGCACCCAAAAGCTTCAGCGCGCCCCCTCACCCGCATGCCTCGGCGGCAGCGCCCCGTGGGGCTCCGTCACGTCGAACGGGACGATCGTCGCCACCACGTCCGGGAGGCGGCCGACCGTGCGGGCGATGTGGTCCGCGGTGCGGCGGTGGAGGAGGCGGCCCAGGACGGGTGAGTAGTTGCGCTCCGGGATCAGCAGGGTGACCTGCGCGCGCTGCTCGGCCGTGCGGCGGCTGACCAGCTCCAGGATGGCGCGGCTGATCCGGCGGTCCGGGCACTCGACCATCTCCAGCGGCAGGTCGCCGACATCGGTGCGGGCCCACTGGTCGGCCAGCCGCTTGGCCTCGTGCGCGTCCACCACCATGTGCACCGCCCGGATCTCGGCCGGCCGCAGCGAACGCGCGTAGCGGATCGCCTTGAGCACGGCCAGGTCCACCCGGTCCACCAGGACGTACATCACCTGGCGGGCGGGGGTCGGCCGGGTCGCGTCCGCGTCGGCTGCGGCCAGCGTCGCGGCCTCCTCCCGGTACCGCTTGTTGACCTTGATCAGCGCCCACACGCCGATGGGGAAGACGACGACCACGATCCACGCCCCCTCGGTGAACTTGGTGACGGCGAAGATGAGGGCGACCAGCAGCGAGACGCCGCAGGCCAGGCCGTTGAGCGCCGCCTTCGCCCGCCAGGAGCCGTCCCGGCGGGTGAGGTGGTGCCGGACCAGGCCGGCCCCGGCCATGGTGAAGCCGGAGAAGACGCCGATCGCGTAGAGGCCGACCAGGGCGTTCAGGCTGCCGCGGGTGGCGATCAGCAGGGCCAGCGAGACGACGGTGAGCACCACGATGCCGTTGGAGAAGGCCAGCCGGTGCCCGCGCCGGGTCAGCTGCCGCGGCAGGAAGGAGTCCTCGGCGACGAAGCTCGCCAGGAACGGGAAGCCGTTGAAGGAGGTGTTGGCGCCCGTGTAGAGGATCAGCGCCGTGGCGAGCTGGACGAAGACCAGGCCCGCGGTGCCGAACGCGCTGCCGCCGAACGCCCAGCTCGCCTCCTGGGAGACCACGGTGGGGGTCTGCGCGGTGAACGGCGTGGCGTGGGTGATGTGCGCCAGCAGCGAGACGCCGAGCACGCCGGTGCCCAGGATGCAGGACATCGCGACCATGGTGCGGCGGGCGTTGGGCCCTTGCGGGGGCCGGAACGCGCTCACCCCGTTGGAGATCGCCTCCAGGCCGGTGAGCGAGGAGCCCCCGTTGGCGAAGGCGCGCAGCAGGATCAGCAGGGAGGCGCCGTAGAAGAAGCCGTGGGTGTCGGAGCCGAGCGGGAGCATGCCGGGGGTGTGCACGTCGATCCGGGAGTGGTCGCCGAGCAGGAAGCGGGTGAAGCCGGTGACCAGCAGCAGGCCCATGGCGGCGATGAAAAGGTATGCGGGCAGGGCGAAGGAGCGACCCGCCTCGCGGATGCCGCGCAGGTTGCCCCAGCACAGCAGGAGCACCACGCCGATGGTGATGAACAGCTTGTCGTGGTCCAGGGCGGTGAGCCGGGAGTCCCCCCACAGCAGGTGGATCAGCGAGACCAGCGCGTCGGTGCCGGCCGCCGCCTGTACGGCCACGGTCACGATGTAGTCGATGAGCAGGGCCACGGCGGCGACCTGGGCTATTCGCGGCCCGAAGTTCTCGCGCGCCACCACGTACGACCCGCCGGCCCTGGTGTAGGCCATGACCACGTCCCGGTAGGACAGCGTCAGCAGGAGCAGCACGCACAAGATCGCCGCGGTGAGCGGGATCAGCGCGGTGAAGGCGGCGACGCCGATCGCCGGGATGAGCACCACCAGCATCTGCTCGGAGCCGTACGCCATGGAGGAGATGCAGTCCGAGGCGAGGACGCCGAGCGCGATCGGGTTGGACAGCCGCTCCGCGCCGAGCTGCTCGGTCACCAGCGGCTTGCCGAGCAGGTGCTTCTTCACCCGGTAGCCGTAGCTCTCCGGCAGCTCGGCGGTTGCCGGGCCGTTGGTGGTCGACGACATGGACAGTCCGATCGGGAAAGGGTGGTGAACCACCACATCACTACTGCACAGAGTCGGGTCGAATCGGACATCCGGTCGATGCCGCGGGAAGTCTTAGCGCCCTCTTAACGCCTCTTGACGGCCTGCCGCCGCGGCGGGCCGTGGAGGTGTGCCGATCGCCTGCCGGGGACGTACTGCCATGCGGCCCGTGTCATCAAGATGCCGCCAAGATTGCCCTGACGCCCCTGGTCGCAAGGGGTCCGGCCGGGCGGCGCGGCCTATGCTCGGTGGTGCCGCGACACGGCGGCCGGTTCGCCGGGCGGCCCGGTCCGGCCCGGCCGTCCAGCCGGCAAGAGGCGGAGGAAGGGCGGAGGAAGCAGGTCCGGTGGCCGTACCCGAAGGTGCCGAGCAGCCCGGGGTGCCGCAGGGGTCCCGCGGCAGCCTGCGGGTCTACCTGGGCGCCGCCCCCGGCGTGGGCAAGACCTACGCCATGCTGTGCGAGGCCCACCGCCGGGCCGAGCGCGGCGCCGATGTGGTCGTGGCGCTGGCCGAGGACCACGGCCGCCCGCACACCCGCGCGCTGCTGGACGGCCTGGAGCAGGTGCCGCGCCGTACGGTCGAGCACCGCGGGGCCCGCTTCACCGAGCTGGACCTGGCCGCGGTGCTCGCCCGCCGCCCCCGGATCGCCCTGGTGGACGAACTCGCCCACACCAACGTGCCGGGCAGCCGCCACCCCAAGCGCTGGCAGGACGTCGAGGAGTTGCTGGCGGCGGGCATCGATGTCGTCTCCACCGTCAACATCCAGCACCTGGAGTCGCTGGGCGACGTGGTGGAGGCGATCACCGGGGTGCGGCAGCGCGAGACGGTGCCGGACGAGGTGGTGCGCCGCGCCGACCAGATCGAGCTGGTCGACATGGACCCGCAGGCGCTGCGCCGCCGCCTGGCGCACGGCAACGTCTACGCCCCCGACAAGGTGGACGCCGCCCTCTCGCACTACTTCCGTCCCGGCAACCTCACGGCGCTGCGCGAGCTGGCGCTGCTGTGGACGGCCGACCGGGTCGACGAGTACCTGCTGCGCTACCGGGCCGAGCACGGCATCGCCGCCGCCTGGCAGGCCCGCGAGCGGATCGTGGTGGGCCTGAGCGGCGGTCCCGAGGGCGCCACACTGATACGGCGGGCGGCCCGCATCGCCGCCAAGGGCTCGGGCAGCGAACTCCTGGCGGTGCACGTCGTGCGCTCCGACGGCCTGGCCGCCGCCTCGGGCAAGGACCTGGGCGCCCAGCGGCGCCTGGTGGAGGACCTGGGCGGCAGCTACCACTCGGTGCTCGGCAACGACGTGCCCGCCGCCATGCTCGACTTCGCCCGTGGGGTGGACGCCACCCAGATCGTCCTCGGCTCCAGCCGCCGCAAGGCGTGGCAGTACGCGCTCGGGCCCGGCGTCGGCGCCACGGTGGCCCGCGAGTCCGGCGACATCGACGTCCACATCGTCACCCACGAGCACGCCGCGGCGGGGCGGCCCCGGCTGCCGGGGCGGCTGCCGATCTCCCTGGGCACCAGCCGCGCGGTCGGCGGCTGGCTGCTGGGCCTGGCCGGGCCGCCGCTGCTCACCTTGGTGCTGCGGGCGGGTTCGGGCGACCCGGGCCTGATCACCCCGCTGCTGCTCTTCCTCGCCCTGACCGTGGGCGCGGCCCTGGTCGGCGGGGTCTTCCCGGCGATCGCCGCGGCGCTGGCGGGCTCGCTGCTGCTCAATTACTACTTCGCGCCGCCCACCCACACCTTCACCATCTCCGACCCGCAGAACCTGCTGGCGCTGGCGATCTTCGTCGCGGTGGGCATCGCGGTGGCCTCCGTGGTGGACCTCGCGGCCCGCCGCGCCCAGCAGGCGGCCCGCAGCCGGGCCGAGTCGGAGATCCTCAGCCACCTGGCGGGCAGCGTGCTGCGCGGGGAGGACGCGGGCCGCAGCATTCCCGCGCTATTGGAGCGGGTCCGCGAGACCTTCGCGATGGAGTCGGTGGCGCTGCTGGAGCTGGCCGAGCCCGGCGAGGGGCGCCGCTGGCGGACCGCGGCTGCGGTCGGCGCCCACCCGGCCGCGTCGCCCGAGGACGCGGACGTGGAGGTGCCGGCCGGGGACCGGCTGGTGCTGGCGCTCGGCGGCCGGGTGCTGCCCGCCGCGGACCGCCGGGTGCTGGTCGCCTTCGCCGCCCAGACCGCGGCCCTGCTGGAGCGCCGCCGGCTCGCCGAGCAGGCCGAGGAGGCCCGCCGGCTCGCCGAGGCCAACCGGATCCGCACCGCGCTTCTGGCCGCTGTCTCGCACGACCTGCGCACGCCGCTGGCCGGCATCAAGGCCGCGGTCACCTCGCTGCGCTCGGACGAGGTGGAGTGGAGCGCGGAGGACGAGGCGGAGTTGCTGGCCGGGATCGAGACCGGCGCCGACCGGCTCAACCACCTGATCGGCAACCTGCTCGACATGAGCCGGCTGCGCACCGGCTCGGTGAGCCCGCTGCTGCGCGACATCGCGCTGGACGAGGTGGTGCCCGCCGCGCTGGCCGAGGTGCCGGCCGCGTCCGTGCGGCTCGACCTGCCGGAGGGGCTGCCGCTGGTGCGGGCCGACACCGGGCTGCTGGAGCGGGCGGTGGCCAACGTGGTGGAGAACGCGGTCAAGTACAGCCCGCCCGGCGCGCCCGTGGTGGTCAGGGCCGATCCGCTGCCGCTGCCGGCCGGGCCCCGCGTGGAGGTGCGGGTCATCGACCGCGGCCCGGGGGTGCCGGCCGAGGCCAGGGACCGTGTCTTCGAGCCCTTCCAGCGCTACGGCGACGCGCCCACCGCGGGCACCGGCGTGGGTCTCGGCCTGGCCGTCGCCCGCGGCTTCACCGAGGCCATGGGCGGCACCCTGACCGCCGAGGACACCCCGGGCGGCGGCCTGAGCATGGTCTTCACCCTTCCCGCCGGCGGCGCCGGGCCGGACGGCGCCGCCGTCCCCGAGGCCGGGCCCGACCCGGCGGCGGCCAACGATCCCGACCGGCGAAAGGCAGTGCCCGAACGATGACGCGGGTCCTGGTGGTGGACGACGAACCCCAACTCGTACGTGCCCTGGTGATCAACCTCAGGGCGCGCCACTACGAGGTGGATGCCGCGCCCGACGGCGCGGGCGCGCTGCGGCTGGCGGCCGCGCACAACCCCGATGTGGTGCTGCTCGACCTGAGCCTGCCCGACATGGACGGCGCCCAGGTGATCCGCGGGCTGCGCGGCTGGACGCGGGTGCCGATCATCGTGCTGTCCGCGCGGCACGCCTCCAAGGAGAAGGTGCAGGCGCTGGACGCCGGCGCCGACGACTACGTGACCAAGCCGTTCGGCATGGACGAGCTGCTGGCCCGGCTACGGGCCGCGGTGCGGCGGGCCGAGCCGGGCGGCTCCGGCGGGGACCAGGCCGTGATCGCCACCGAAGCGTTCACCGTCGACCTCGCGGCCAAGAAGGTGCGCTCGGACGGCGCGGACGTGCGGCTCACCCCGACCGAGTGGCACCTGCTGGAGGTGCTGGTCCGCAACCCCGGCCGCCTGGTCACCCAGACGCAGCTGCTCCAGGAGGTGTGGGGCCCCTCCTACCGCTCGGAGACCAACTACCTGCGCGTCTACCTCGCCCAGCTGCGCCGCAAGCTGGAACGCGACCCCTCCCGCCCCCGCCACCTGATCACGGAACCGGGCATGGGCTACCGCTTCGAGCCGTGAGGAGCGCGGACGCGCCTTTCGGACGGTCAGGTCGCGGCCGGGTCATACGGTCAGGCGGCGGATCGTGGCGAAGGCACCGGCGAGCAGCACCGCGACGGCGGCCGCGAGGACGCCGGTGACCCCGGCGGCGGTCAGGGCGGTGAGGAAGCGGCCGATGTCCCGCCAGCCGTGCGCCCAGGTCGCCGCGACCGCGGCCACCGCGAGCACGCCGAGCTGGGCGGCGCCGAAGACCGCGGTGCCGAGGAAACCCGCCCGGCGGAACACCAGTCCGTACCACATCCCGTAGACGAACATCAGGACGAAGGCCGTGGCGGCGGTGAGCCACGACAGGTACCAGGGGCCGTCGAGCAGGTACGGGATGCGGAAGTAGGCCATGCGGATGCCCCAGCCGCCGGTGGCGCGCTCGACGGCCTGGCCGGCTGCCACGACGAGCCCGAAGCACACGGCCAGCGCGAGCGCCAGCGCGGTGACGCCGAGGAAGTACGTGCGGCGGCTGACGCCGAGGGCGAGTGCGAGCGGCAGGGCGCGGGCGACGGACTGCACGCCGGCGGCGAAGACGACGAGGAAGACCGCGGCCAGGCCGCCCACCCAGCGGTGGTTCGCGTGGCCGGCCGGGGTGAGTTCGAGGACGACCACGTCCAGGGCGAAGGCGAAGGCCGCCCAGCCCCAGGGCATCGCGAGGTAGGTGACGCGATCCTGGAGCAGGTAGCGCACGACGGTGCCGACGGGGGTGGGGCCGGTGCGCATCACGAGGCCCTCGCCGTCGTCAGGCCGGACTCGGGCCGCTCGGCCGCGAGGACGGCGAGCTGCTGGAGGGTGACCTCCTCCAGACGCAGCCGAAGGTGCTCGGCGAGTTCGCGGTCGCGCGGGTCGAGCCGGCCGAGCATCACCGTCCTGGTCTGCCCGCCCATCGTGCGCCACCCCAGCGTCTCGCGGCCGGCGACGAACCGCTCCACGCCGCCGGCCGGGCCGGTGACGGCCGTCGCGGCTCCCCGCAGGTCGTCGGTGCCGGTGTCGAGGACGAGCCGGCCGCGGTCCAGCACCAGCACCCGCTCCAGCAGGTCGGCGGCCTCGTCGACGAGGTGGGTGGAGAGCAGGATGCAGCGCGGATGAGCGGTGTAGTCGGCGAGCAGCTGGTCGTAGAAGAACGTGCGGGCCACCGCGTCCAGCCCGGCGTACGGCTCGTCGAACAGGGTGAGTTCGGCGCGGGCCGCCAGCCCCAGGACGATGCCGAGCGCGGTGCGCATGCCGCGCGAGAGCTTCTTGACCTGCCGGGCGGGCGGCAGTTCGTAGGCGTCCAGCAGGGTGCGGGCCAGTTCCGCGTCCCAGCGCGGGTAGAGCAGCGCGGCCGACGCGATCACCTGCCGCACCCGCAGGTCCGGGTACGTCTGGTCCTCGCGGATCAGGATCATCCGGCGCAGCACCGCGTCGTTCTCCAACGGCGCGGCCCCGAACACGTGCACCCGCCCGGCGCCGGGCAGTTCCTGCCCGGCCAGGATGCGCAGCAGCGTGGTCTTGCCCGCGCCGTTGCGCCCCACCAGACCCGCGATACAAGGGCTTTCCAGCTCGAAGCCGACCCCGGCCAGCGCCCGGTGGTCCCGGTACCGCCGCTCCAGCCCGGCCACGGAGACCACCGCGCTCATGCCCCGCCTCCTGCCGTGACCCGGGCCGAGGCCGCCTCGTCCCGCACCAGCCCGACCACTTCGTCGGCGCCCATCCCGAGCCGCGCCGCCTCGACCACCAGCGGCCGCACGAACCGCTCGGCGAACCGCCGCCGCCGCGCCGCCACGAGCCGCTCCCGCGCTCCCTCGACCACGAACATCCCGACCCCCCGCCGCTTCTCCACCAGCCCCTCGTCCGCCAGCAGGGTCAGGCTCCGCGCGGCAGTGGCGGGGTTCACCCGGTAGAACGCCGCCAGCTCATTGCTCGACGCCACCCGCTCCCCCTCGCCGACCGCCCCGTCGGCGATCCGATCGGCCAACTCCCCTGCGATCCGCACGAAGATGGGCCCCCCGTCCTCATAAAGCTGCACGCTTCCTCCTTCGCTTCTCTGGTTCCTTACCCTAGTGGGTAACCACTGAACCACCAAGCCGCTGAGGTAGTCCGCGCCAAGGCGCCGCGGGCACGAAGGGCGCGGGGTGGGGGCCCCGTGAGCGTGAGGGTTCCGGGTGGGGGTGCCCGTGGGCGTGAACCAGCGGGAGGTGAAAAGCCCTGGAGCCGAAGGGCGCGTCGCTGTCGAAAGGGAGAACACGCGGAGGTTTCCGAGGAACGAGGAAACCGAGCATGATCGACTGTCGACAACGACTCCAGCGCCCGGAGGCGGAAGGGCGTCCAAAAAGAGGGGGGAATGGCCGCCGAACACCGAAGACGGCCACACCCGGGGGCCCCGTAGGAGCAGCGGCTCCCCCGGGGTCCCCGTGAGCCCGAGTCCAACGCCCCCCAGCTGTGCCCCGAATGGCCCTGCTCGCATTCCTTCCGTACCGGGGACCCTAAGCACGTAACCCGGCCCCACTCCCCATTCCCACGGAGGATTTCGCGATGGCCACCGGTCTGACCGACGCCGCACCTGCCACCGCTGTGTCGCAGGAAGAGCTGGACGCCCTGGACGCGCACTGGCGGGCGGCGAACTACCTGGCCGTGGGCCAGATCTACCTGCTGGACGGCAACCCGCTGCTCACCGAGCCGCTGCGCGCGGAGCACGTCAAGCCGCGGCTGCTGGGCCACTGGGGCACCTCGCCGGGGCTGAACCTCGTGCACACCCACCTCAACCGCGTCGTGCGCAACCGGGATCTGGACCTGATCTGCGTGTGGGGCCCCGGGCACGGCGGCCCCGCGGTGCTGGCGAACTCGTGGCTGGACGGCACGTACACGCAGACGTACCCCGACATCACCCGCGACGGCACCGGCATGGGCCGGCTCTTCCGGCAGTTCTCCTTCCCCGGCGGGGTGCCCTCGCACGTGGCGCCCGAGACGCCCGGCTCGATCCACGAGGGCGGCGAGCTCGGCTACTCCCTCGCGCACGCCTACGGCGCCGCCTTCGACAACCCCGGCCTTGTGGTGGCCTGCGTGATCGGTGACGGCGAGGCCGAGACGGGGCCACTGGCCACCTCCTGGCACGGCAACAAGTTCCTGGACCCCGTGCACGACGGCGCCGTGCTGCCCGTGCTGCACCTCAACGGCTACAAGATCGCCAACCCCACCGTGCTGGCCCGCATGCCCGAGGCCGAGCTGGACGAGCTGCTGCGCGGCTACGGTCACGACCCGATCCACGTCACCGGTGACGACCCGGCGCGGGTGCACCGGGCGATGGCGGCCGCGCTGGACACCGCGCTGGACCGGATCGCCGCGCTGCAGCGGGCGGCCCGCGAGGAGGGGTCGGCCGAGCGGCCGCGCTGGCCGGTGATCGTGCTGCGCACACCCAAGGGCTGGACGGGCCCGGCCGAGGTGGACGGCCTGCCGGTGGAGGGCACGTGGCGGGCGCATCAGGTGCCGCTGGCGGAGGTGCGGACGAACCCGGTGCACCTGCGGCAGTTGGAGGAGTGGCTGCGCTCGTACCGGCCCGAGGAGCTGTTCGACGCGGACGGGCGGCCGCGCGAGCAGGTGCTGGCGTGCCTGCCCGAGGGGGAGCGCCGGCTGGGGGCGAACCCGCATGCCAACGGCGGCCTGCTGCTGCGGGCGCTGCCGCTGCGGGACCTGGACGGCTTCGCGGTGCCGGTGGACAAGCCGGGCGCGGTGCTGCACGAGCCGACCCGGGTGCTCGGCCGCTACCTGGAGCAGGTGATGGCCGACACCGCGGAGCGCCGCGACTTCCGCATCGTCGGCCCCGACGAGACGGCCTCCAACCGGCTGGACGCGGTGTACCAGGCGACCGGGAAGGCGTGGCAGGCCGAGGAGCTGCCGGTCGACGAGCATCTGGACCGGCACGGCCGGGTGATGGAGATCCTCTCCGAACACACCTGCCAGGGCTGGCTGGAGGGCTATCTGCTCACCGGCCGGCACGGGTTGTTCTCCTGCTACGAGGCCTTCGTGCACATCGTGGACTCCATGGCGAACCAGCACATCAAGTGGCTGCGCACCACCCGGCGGCTGCCCTGGCGGCGGCCGATCGCCTCCCTCAACTACCTGCTGACGTCGCACGTGTGGCGCCAGGACCACAACGGCTTCTCGCACCAGGACCCCGGCTTCATCGACCACATCCTCAACAAGTCGCCCGAGGCGGTGCGGGTCTACCTGCCGCCGGACACCAACACCCTGCTGTCGGTGGCCGAGCACGTGCTGAACTCGCGCGACTACGTCAACGTCGTGGTGGCCGGCAAGCAACCGTGCCTGGACTGGCTGACGATGGACCAGGCGCGGGCGCACTGCGCGCGGGGCGCCGGCATGTGGGAGTTCGCCGGCACCGACGACGGCACCCGCGAGCCGGACGTGGTGCTCGCCTGCGCAGGCGACGTCCCCACCCAGGAGACCCTGGCGGCGGCCCAGTTGCTCCGCCGCCACCTGCCGCGGCTGGCGGTGCGGGTGGTCAACGTCGTGGACCTGGCCCGGCTGCTGCCCCACGAGGAGCACCCGCACGGCATGACGGACGCGGAGTACGACGCGCTGTTCACGCCCGACAAGCCGGTGATCTTCGCCTACCACGGCTACCCGTGGCTGATCCACCGGCTGGCCTACCGGCGCACCGGGCACGCCCAGTTGCACGTGCGCGGGTACAAGGAGATCGGCACGACCACCACGCCGTTCGACATGGTGGTGCGCAACGACCTGGACCGCTACCGGCTGGTGATGGACGTCATCGACCGCACGCCCGGCCTCGCGGTGACGGCCGCTCCGCTGCGCCAGCGCATGGAGGACACCCGCCTGCGCCACCACGCCTGGATCCGCGAGTACGGCACGGACCTGCCGGAGGTGGCGGACTGGCGCTGGGAGGGCTGAACTCGCCCCTCCTACGGGCTGCTTGGGGCAGGGCTCCGCACCGGTGACGGTACGGGCCCCGCCCCCGCGCCGTGCTGTACGGGCCCCGCCGTCACGCGGCGGCCGCGGCCACCGTACGCAGGAAGGCCGCCACCGCCCCCGGGGCCGGGGGGAGTTCGGGGTTCCAGGGCAGCGCGGTGGCCGTGGCGGTGAGGTGCCGCCAGGTGGGCAGCGCGGCCAGCTCGGCGCGGGGAGTGGCGTTGGCGCGGGTGTCGGTGAGGAGCAGGGCGTTGCCGGCGGCGATGTCGCGCAGGGCGTCCCAGCCGACCGTGCGCCAGTTGACACCCGCGCCCGGGCCCGGATCAGCCAGCGGCAGGCCGAGTTCGGTGAGGCGGCGCAGCTCGGGCCAGGTGGCGGGGCGGGCGATGTGGACCTGGTCGGGTCCCGCAGGGGAGAGGGCGAGCGCGCGGGGAGCGCGGCCGCGGGCCACCGTCGAGCGCAACTCCTCCTCGGCGGCGGCCAGTTCGCCGCGGCCCGGATGGGTCCCGGCGCCGAGTGCGGCGGCCAGCGCGGCGAATCGGCCCACGATGGCGCCCAGATCGGCCTCGCCGCCCACGCCCAGCGCGGCCACCGGCACACCGGCCGCGTCGGCCGCCGGCTCGGCCACCGCGTAGGCGGCCTTGCCGTCGTAGGTGACGTCCACGACGAGGTCGGCGCCCGACTCGCGCAGCCGCGCCTCTTCCAGGTCGGCGCCCCGGCCGAGGTAGGGCACCGCCGTCAGGTCCAGCCCGCCGGACTTGGCGGGGTCGGGCGCCGCGGGGTCGTCGTGGCCGGAGCCGTAGACCGCGACCGGGTGCAGCCCGTACTCGGCCAGCGCCGCCGCCGCACGCACGTACGCGACGACGCGCGGGGCGCCGGAGCCGGACGCCTCGCGCCCCCTGTCGTCGGTGAACCGCCACTTCCGAAGATCGTCCGCCATGTCCGCTCCCCTTCGCCGACGCGGTCGCCACCTCCCACCCTGCGCCCCCCAACCCGCCGCGGACAAGGGCGCGTTCGGGCACCCGCGGGGCCGCGTCGGAGGCCGTCCGGACGCCGAACGGGGCGGGTCGTGGCCCTGCCGGGGCGGCGCAACGGCCACGGGGAGCGATCGATCAGGGAAGGTGATCGGTCCCGATCAGGAATCAGCGTTGGACGCCGGGCGCCTTGTGCTGCATGCTTCCAGGCATGACGACGCAGCCGACGCACCTGCTCGCGGAGAGGTCCGGACACGGTCCGGCCCGCGACGGCGCCTGCGTGCCGGCGAGCGCTCCCGCCGCTTCGCCGCTGCTCACCCAGCGCCGCGTCATCGACTTCGGCTTCGGCACCTCCGCCGGCTGTCGCCGCGGCTGATCCCCGCGGCCCGCGCGCCCGCCCGTCCGGCGGCCGCCCCGCGCGGGTGAACCCGTAGGGCCCCGAGCCCGCTCTCTCCCGTCTCCCGACGCTTTCGACGGCCCCGTCCAGCCGGGCCCCGCCGAGCCGCGCCACCGTGCCCCGGGCCCCCGCGGCCGCGCCCCGCCCCCGGCGGTGTGCCGCGGCGGCAGCCCCGGGCCGCCCGCACCCGTACCGGCACGCCGACGCCCGCGAGGGCACCCGCCGCCCGGCGGCCACGAGGATTCCGAGGACCCGCCATGACTTCCGCCAGCACCGCCCCCGCCGCCGCGACATGGGACGCCCCACCGCAGTTCGACCCGCGCGGCACCGTCCTGCTGCTGCCCGGCCGCGGCGAGGACCCGCGGCTGTACGAGCGCTTCGGCGCGCGGATCGCCGCGGACGCCTACCGGGTGACGGTCCTGCCCGACCCGAGCCGCCATGCCGAGGAGACCGCGCGGCAGTTGAAGGAGGCGCTGGCCGGCCCGGACGGCAAGGGCCCGGCCCGCCCGGTCGTCCTCGCGGGCTCCGACGCGGGCGCCCTGTTCGCGGTGGCCCTGGTCGCCACGGGCGAGGTCGAGGTGGACGCCCTGCTCCTGGCGGGCCTGCCGACAAGGCAGCCGGACGGGACCGCGGCCCCGGCTGCCGACAAGACAGCGCAGGCAGCGGCAGGGGCGGTCCCGGCGGCTGATGGCCAGGGGGCGCAGTCCGCGGCCGACGGCAGGACGTCCGTGGCGTCCGCGAGCGGCACGGCCCAGCCCGCCGGCACCGGTGCCGCCACCAACGCCTCCTCGCCCGGCGACGCGGCCCGCGCCGACACCGCCGCGTCCACCGGCTCCGAGGCCCCCGACCCCGGCTGGTCCGAAGAACTCGGTGCGCGGACCGCCTGCCCCACTCACCAGGGGCGCCTGGCCGACACCGCGCGGCTGGCCCGCGGCGCCCTCTACACCCCGCTGCCCCAGGAGTGGTTCGAGCGCGCCGACCTCGCGGCCGTCACCGTGCCCGTGCTCGGGCTGCACGGCGCCGCCGACCCCGTCAGCCCGCCGGCCGAGGCCCGCGCCGCCTACGCCAGGGCGCCGCGCGCCGAGCTGGTCACCCTGGCCGACGGGCGGCACGACTCCTTCAACGACATCTCGCACCGCACCGCCGCCGCCACCGTCGTGCTGTTCCTGGAGCGGCTGCGCGCGGGCGCGGACCTGGCGCCGATCGCGGTCCGCGAGGAGCTGCACCCGTGACCGCCCGGGCCGGCACCCGCTACGTCGTGATCGGCGCGGGCGCGGTCGGCGTGGTGCTCGCCGAGGGCCTGCACCGCGGCGGCGCGGAGGTGCTGCTGGTCGCGCGCGGCGGCCAGTTGGCCGCGCTGCGGGCCGGCCGGCTGCGGCTGCTGCGCCCGGACGGCCCGGTCGAGGTCGCCGTCCCGTACGCGGCCGGGCCGCAGGAGGTCGAACTCACCGGCCGCGACGTGCTGGTGCTCGCGGTCAAGACGCAGGACGCCGAGCAGGCCCTCGCCGAGTGGGCGTGGCGGCCGGTGCGGCGCGGGGACGGCCGGACGGCGCCCGCCGCCCGCGTCCTGCCGGTGGTGACCCTGCAGAACGGGCTGGAGGCCGAGCGGGCGGCGCTGCGCCGCTTCGCCACGGTGCTGGCCGCCTCGATCCGGGTGCCCGCGGTGTACGTCGAGGACGGCGTGGTGCTCTCGCCCGCGGTGCCGTTCCCCGCGGCGCTGTGGATCGGCCGCCACCCGTCCGGCGCCGACCACCCGGCGCTGGACCGGCTCGCCGCCGACCTGCGGGCGGGCTCCTTCGCGGTGCAGGTCACCGCCGGCATCACCGGCTGGAAGGCGGCGAAGCTGGTCGGGAACGCGCGCAACGTGCTGGGCGCCCTCTACCGGCCGAGCGCGCTGCGCGACCACGTCGGCGAACTCCTCGCCGACGAGGCCCGCTCCGTGCTCACCGCCGCCGGGCTCGCGCCCGTGGACGAGCAGGCCGACAGCACCCTCGACCTGTCCCGGCTCGTGATCGGCGACATCCCCGGCCACCCGTATCCCGGCAACTCCACCTGGCAGAGCCTGGCCCGGGCCGGGTCGCTGGAGGCGGACTTCCTCGGCGGGGAGATCGTGCTGCAGGCCCGGCTGACCGGCGCCGCCGCGCCGCTCAACCAGGCCCTGCTGGAACGCGTCCGGCGGGCCGCCGGCGAGGGCACCGCGCCCGGCTCGCTCGGCGACGCGGACCTTGCCGCGACCGTGCCCGGGCTGCGCCCGCCGGTGCTGGTGGACGCGGCCGCGCTGGCCGCCGAACTCGCGGGCGAGCGGCCGCCGTTGCTGCTCGACGTGCGGTGGGCGCTGGGCGACCCGCACGGCCGCGACCACTACCGGCGGGGGCACATCCCCACCGCCCGCTACGTGGACCTGGACACCGAACTGGCCGCGCCCCCGAACCCTTCCGGCGGCCGCCACCCCCTGCCGGACATCGAGGCCCTGCAACGCAGCGCCCGCGCCTGGGGGGTGACGGCGTCACGGCCGGTCGTGGTGTACGACGACGCGGGCGGCCTGGCCGCGGCCCGCGCCTGGTGGCTGCTGCGCTGGGCCGGAGTGGCCGACGTACGCCTCCTGGACGGCGCGTTCGGCGCGTGGAAGGCGGCGGGCGGGGCGGTGGCCGCGGGCGAGGAGGGGGCGGCGGAGCCGGGCGACATCGTGCTGAGCCCGGGCCACCTGCCGGTGATCGACGCCGCACGGGCGGCCCGGCTGCCGCGGCACGGCGTCCTCCTGGACGCCCGCGCGGCCGAGCGCTACCGCGGGGAGAGCGAGCCGGTGGACCCCAGGGCCGGCCACATCCCCGGCGCTCTGAGCGCGCCCACGGCCGGCAACCTGACCGCGGACGGGCGCTTCCGCGCACCCGACGCGGCCCGCAAGCGCTTCGCGGAACTCGGCGCCACCGCCGGCACCCGGGTCGGCGTCTACTGCGGCTCCGGCGTGACCGCCGCCCACCAGGTCGCCGCGCTCGCGGCGGCCGGGATCGACGCGGCCCTCTTCCCCGGCTCGTGGTCGGCCTGGTCGGCGGACCCGCACCGCCCGGTGGCCACCGGCCCGGCGCCGGGCGCACCCGTAACCGGAGGGGAGAGCGATGAGCACCAGTGAGATGTCCCGGCCGCCGGGACCCGTGCCACCGGTGCCGCCCGGTGCCGCGGCCGGCCCGGCACCGGCGGGCGAGGAGCCGCCGATCCGCGCTGCCGCGGGCACGGCGCTCGCGGCGGGCGGCGGGGTGGAGACGATCCGCCCGGCGCACGAGCGCCGCGGGCGGCAGGTGCCGCGCCCGCTGCGGCGGGCCGCGGGCCCCGTCACGGCCCTGCTGCTGTGGTGGCTGCTCAGCGCGACCGGCGTGCTCTCCCCCGACACGCTCGCCTCCCCGGTGCGCGTGTTCCACAAGGGCTGGGACCTGGCCGCCGACGGCCAACTCGGCTCCGCGATATGGGCCTCGACCCAGCGCGTGGTGGAGGGCTTCCTGATCGGCGCGGTGGCCGGCACGTCGCTGGCGCTGCTCGCGGGCCTGTTCCGGCTCGGCGAGGACCTGATCGACTCCACCGTCGGCATGCTGCGGGCGCTGCCCTGGGTGGGCCTGATCCCGCTGTTCATCGTGTGGTTCGGCATCGACGAGAAGCCGAAGATCGCCCTGGTGGTGATCGCGGTGACCTTCCCGCTCTACTTCAACATCTACGCCGGCATCCGCGGTGTGGACCCCCACCTGGTCGAGGCCGGAACGGTGCTGGGCCTGGGCCGGTGGGGGCAGATCCGGCACATCGTGCTGCCGGGGGCGCTGCCCGGCGCCCTGGTCGGCCTGCGCTACGCCCTCGGCAGCGCCTGGCTCGCCCTGGTCTTCGCCGAGCAGATCAACGCCAGCAACGGCATCGGCTACCTGATGAACAACGCCGAGCAGTTCTTCCAGACCGACGTGATCGTGGTCTGCCTGGTGGTCTACGCCGTGCTCGGCCTGGTCAGCGACCTGATCGTCCGGCTCTGCACCACGTACCTGCTGTCCTGGCGCGCATCCTTCGACGGAGCATGACGATGACCGAACCCACGGCGCCCGCGCGGTCGCAGAAGGCCGCGAGCCGGGCCCCGGAAAGCCCCGGCACCCCCGCCACCACCCCCGGGCCCGTCGGCCCGCCCGGCCCCGGCCTCACCGAGGCCACCGGGAACGACCAGTCCCCCGACACCTCCGTACGGGTGCGCGGCCTGGTGCGCGCCTTCGGGGCGCGCCGGGTGATCGACGGGCTCGACCTGGACATCCGCCCCGGCGAGTTCGTCGCCCTCCTCGGCCACAGCGGTTGCGGCAAGAGCACCCTGCTGCGGGTCCTGGCCGGGCTCGACCGCGACATCGAGGGCACCGTCACGGTGCCGCGGCGCCGGGCGGTGGCCTTCCAGGCGCCCCGGCTGCTGCCGTGGAAGCGGGTGTGGCGCAACGTCGTCCTCGGGCTGCCGGGACGGGCCGACCGCGCGCTCGCCGAACGCTACCTCGCCGAGGTCGGGCTGTCCGCGCGCGCCTCGGTGTGGCCCAAGACGCTCTCCGGCGGCGAGGCGCAGCGCGTCTCGCTGGCCCGCGCGCTCGTCCGGCGGCCCGATCTGCTGCTGCTCGACGAGCCGTTCGGTGCCCTGGACGCCCTGACCCGCGCCAACGCCCAGCGTCTGGTGGGCGAGTTGTGGACGCGGCACAACTGCGGGGTCCTGCTGGTCACCCACGACGTGGAGGAGGCGGTGCTGCTCGCCGACCGCGTGCTCGTCATGCGCGACGGCGGCATCGCCCACGAGGCGGTGGTCGGCCTGCCCCGCCCGCGCGACATCGGCTCCCCGGAGTTCGTCGCCCTGCGTACCTCGCTGCTCGCCCGCCTCGGCGTCGGCGACGACGCCGAGGGCGCGGCCCCCGCGCCGGCTCCCCGGGGCGGGGCGGCGGAAGAAGACCCCCGCGTCCCCGAACCCGCCGACGCCTGACCACCTCCCCCACCACACCCGCCGCGCCCCCGACTCCCGCCCCCACCTCTGCCGAACCGGTGCGAACCACCGCCCGATCCACCCCATCTCCCGCACCCAACACCCCCACTCCCCCGGCACTTCACGGTGGCCACCCGCAACGGCCGCCGGACACACCCCCACTCGCCTGCCCACCAGCCCCCGCACCGCCGACTCCGAGGACAGCCATGCCCCGCACCCTCCCGCGGCTCGCCGCCGCACTCTCCGCCGCCCTCGCGCTCGGCCTCGTGCTGGCCGGCTGCGGCAGCTCCACGAAGTCCGCAGGCACGGCGGACCGCGCGGACCCGGCCGCGGCGCCCGCCGCCTCCGGCGGGCCCGACCTGTCCGGGGTGACCCTGACGCTGGGCGACCAGGCGAACGGGCTGCAGACCCTGCTGGACGCCGCGGGCACCCTCAAGGGGGCGCCGTACAAGGTGAAGTGGGCCGAGTTCCAGGGCGCGGCCCCGCTCTTCCAGGCGATGCAGAGCGGCCAGGTCGACACCGGCACCGCCGCCGACCTGCCGACGCTCCAGGCGATCAGCGGCGGCCTGAAGATCAAGCTGGTGGCCGCCGCCACCTCCGACGGCTCCGGCACCGCGGTGATCACCCGCCCCGGCTCGCCCGTGCACTCGGTGGCCGACTTGAAGGGCAGGACCGTCGTGGTCTCCTCGGCCAAGGGCTCCATCGCCGAGTACCTGCTGGCCAAGGCCCTCACCGACGCGGGGCTGACGTACTCCGACGTCCACGTGCAGTACCTGCTGCCGACCGCCGCGCAGGCCGCGTTCAACGCCGGGAAGATCCAGACCTGGGCGACCTTCGGTATCTACCAGGACATCGCCATGCAGAAGGGCGCCCGGATCGTCGTCAACGGCCGCGACGGGCGCACCAGCGGCGTCGGTTTCCTGTCGGCCGCGCAGTCCTCGCTCGCCGACCCCGCCCGCAAGGCCGCCGTCGCCGACTTCCTCGACCGGCTGGCGCGGGCGTATCAATGGGCCGCCGCCCACCCCGCGCAGTTCGCCTCGGTGTTCGCCAAGAAGAACGGGGTGCCAGCCGACGTGGCCGCCACCGTCGTCTCCCAGGGCGCCCGCGCGCTGCAACCGGTCACCCCCGCCCTCGTCACCAAGGTGCAGGCCGTCTCCGACCTGATGCACTCCATCGGGTCGCTGCCCACCGACGTGCAGGTGGCCGGCACCGTCGACACCTCCGCCTTCCCGCACGCCCCCGGCGGCGCGGCGCCGGGCACGACGTCCTCGGCCGCCGCGACCTCCGGAGCATCCGCGTCGCCCTCCTCCTCGGCCCAGTGATCGGAGCCCTGCCATGCCCGTCGAGTTCATCAGCGCCACCCACACCACCGATGCCACCGAGGCCACCGGGCCCGGCCGCCACTTCGGCTTCGACGTCGACTACACCCGCCGCTTCGTGCGGGCGCTGGACGACGGCGGCTTCGACTGGACCCTGGTCGCCTACAGCTCCGCGAGTGCGGACGCCGAGCAGATCGCGCAGTTCGTGGTGAACAACTCCGAGCGGATCAAGCCGATGCTGGCCCACCGGCCCGGCTTCGTCTTCCCCACCCGCGTCGCCAAGGCGCTGGCCACCCTGGACCGGATCGGCCGCGGCCGGCTCGGCGTGCACATCATCTCCGGCGGCAACGACACCGAACAGGCCCGCGAGGGCGACTACTTGACGAAGGCGCAGCGCTACGCCCGGTCCGAGGAGTTCATCACTGTCCTGCGCAAGGTGTGGACGGCGACCGGGCCGATCAGCCACGAGGGCGAGTTCTACCGCTTCGAGGACTTCGCCACCGAGATCCGCCCCTACCAGGACGCGATCCCGATCTCGGTGGGCGGCTCCTCGCCGGAGGCGTACCGGGTCGGCGGGCGGCAGGGCGACATCTTCGGGCTGTGGGGCGAGCCGCTGAAGGAGACCGCCGAGCAGATCGCCGCCGTCAACGCCGTCGCGGACGCCGCCGGGCGGCCGCGCCCGCGGATCTGGGTGTCCTTCCGGCCGATCGTGGCGTCCACCGACGAGCTGGCCTGGGAGAAGGCGCACCGCATCCTCGCCCAGGTGCGGCAGACCGTCGCCGCCCGGCCGGCGGGCTCGCGCTACCCCAAGCCGGGCGACGGCCGCCCCGCCAACGTCGGTTCCCAGCGGCTCCTGGACGTCGCCGCCCGCGGCGAACTCCACGACCGCGCGCTGTGGACGCCGCTGGTCACCGCGACGAACGCGGCCGGCAGCTCCACGGCCCTGGTGGGCAGTTACGAGACCGTCGCCAAGGCGCTGCTGGACTACGTCGACATCGGCTGCGAACTGCTCTCCATCCGCGGCTACGACCCGCTCGCGGACGCCGTTGAGTACGCGCGGTACGTCCTGCCGCTGGTCCGCCAGGAACTCGCCCGTCGTCCGGTTGCCGCGTGACGGCCTCGGCCAAGGAGGATTCGTGAGGTTTTCCAGCAGGTTCAAGGGGCGGCCGGTGGCGGCAGCGGCTCTCGCCTCGGCTCTGCTCGCACTCGCGGTCGGCTGCGGGAGCAGCGGCGGCGGCAAGGGCACCGCGGACGCCGGGAACGCGGGGAAGGAGGCGGACGTCACCTTGCGGGTGGGCGAGACGGGATGGGGGTCCGTCCAGGCGCTGCTGAGGACGGCGGGCCTGGACCGCACCCCGTACACGGTGAAGTGGGCCGTCTTCCCCGGCGGCGACAAGCAGTTGCAGGCCCTGCAGGCGGGCGCGCTGGACGTGGCGGAGTCCAGCGACATCCCGCCCGCCTTCGCCGCGGCCGCGACGGCCCCCAAGTGGCGGGTGGTCGCGGTGGCGCGGACGAACACGCTGCTGCAGGACGTCGTGGCGGGCAAGGGCTCCCGTGTGACGTCCATCGCCGGGCTGAAGGGCCGGAAGGTGGGGTACGTGCAGGCCACCACCGCGCAGTTCTTCCTGGACAAGCTGCTCCAGCAGGCGGGGCTGAAGTGGGGCGACATCCACGCGGTGCCCCTCACCCCCGAGGAGGGCGTGGCCGCGCTCGACAGCGGCTCGATCGACGCGCTGGCCACCTACGGCAACTCCGTGATCACCACAACGGCCCGGGGCGCCAAGGTGATCGGCTCGGGCGCGGACATCCTGTCGGGCAACTTCCCCTTCGAGGCGTCGCGGAAGGTGATCGCCGACCCGGCCCGCTCGGCCGCGCTGGTGGACCTGCTCGCCCGCATCGACAAGGCGTACGCGGTGGTGCGCGACGGCCGCGAGGCCGCGTACGCCAAGGCCGTCGCGGCCGCCACCCATCAGCCGCCCGCACAGGCGCTGCAGCAGTTCCGGGCCGGGGAGAAGCAGATCCCGAGCCAGGTGGTGCCGCCGGCGCGGGAGCAGATCGCCAAGGAGCAGGACGTGGCCGACACCTTCACCCAACTGGGCGTGCTGCCGAGCCGGGTGGACGTCTCCTCGTACTGGACCGACGCCCTGGCCGGGCAGTTGACGAAGGCGCTGGCGGCGTCATGACCGCGGCCGCCCTCGAACTGCCCGAACCGGCCCTGGACCGGCTGCCGGAGGTGACCGCCGCGCTCGCCGCCACCGCGCCCGTCCACGACCGCGACGGCTCCTTCCCGCACGAGGCGATCCGGGTCGTGTACGAGGCGGGGCTGCTGACGGCGGGCGTGCCGCGGGAGTTCGGCGGGGCGGGCGCCGGGCCCACCGACCTGGCGCGCATCCTGCTCGCGCTGGGCCGCGGCGACCCGTCGGTGGCGCTGATCGCCGCGATGACGCTGCTGCCGCACGCCTTCCAGTCCCGCCGACCCTGGCCGCCGGAGCTGTACGGGCGGGTGCTCGCGGAGTCCGCGCGGCGGCCCACGCTGCTCAACAACGCCCGGGTGGAGCCGGAGTTGGGCTCCCCCGCGCGCGGCGGGCTGCCCGCGACCACCGCCCGCCGCACCGCGCATGGCTGGGCGGTCAGCGGCCGCAAGCGGTTCGTGACCGGCGCCGAGGGGCTGAGCTGGTTCCTGGTGTGGGCGACCACCGACGAACCGGTCCCCCGAGTCGGCACGTTCGTCCTGCCCGCCGACGCCCCCGGTATCGAAGTGGTGCGCACCTGGCGGCAGTTGGGGCTGCGGGCCAGTGGCAGCCACGACGTGGTGTTCACCGGCGTGGAAATACCGGAGGACCACGTGCTCGACCTGACCGAGCACGGGCCGAAGGCGCAGCAGGACAACCTCGCGGCCGGCAGCGTGCACGTGCTGCTCTCGGCGGTCTATCTCGGTGTCGCCCGGGCCGCGCAGGACAGCGTGCACCGCTTCGCCCACACCCGGGTGCCGGCGAACCTCGGCCGGCCGGTGGCGAGCACCGAGCGCTTCCGGCAGGCCGCGGGCGAGATCGAGGCGCTGCTGTCCACCGCCGAGCAACTGGTCTTCGGCGTGACGGGGCGGCTGGACCGCGGCGAGGCGGTGCCGGGACCGGAGGCGCTGGCCGCCAAGGTGGTCGTGGTGCGCCATGTGACCGCCGCGGTGGAGAGCGGCCTGCGGCTGCTGGGCAACCCGGGCCTGTCGCAGGACAACCCGCTGGAGCGGCACTTCCGCGACATCCAGTCAGCGGGCGTCCACGCCCCCCAGGAGGACACCGCCCTGCACGCGATCGGCTCGGCGGTCCTGGCCGCCTCGGCGCCGCGGGAGGGCTGAGCCCAGCGCGCTCGGAGGGGTACGGCCCTGCCGCGGGCCGGTGGCGGCGCCGTCCCGAAGCCGGTCCGGGACCGTCCGGGGGCCGCCGTCCCGGGACCGTCCGCGGCTGCTGTCACGCCTGCCCGGCGAGCAGGTCGCGGACCGCGCCCGCGGTCGCCTCGGCGAGCCAGGGCGGGGCGTCGGCGCGGGTGCGCAGGTGCAGCAGTTCGGGCGGCACCGGCGGCAGGTCGTCGCGGCGGCGCAGCCCCTCGGGCGGCGGTCCGACGTCGGCGAGGAGGCCGACACCGAGGCCGCCGCGGATCGCGTTCACCACCCCGGCGAGATAGGCGGCCTCGACCACGACGGCGGCGGCCAGCCCGTGGTCGGCGAGCGTCTCCAGGGCGCGGCGGCGGATCGTGCAGGGGTGGTCGATCGCCACGACCGGGATCGGCGCGCCGGCCGCGGGCATCCGCCAGCCCGGGGCGGAGAACCACGACAGCGGCAGGGCGCCGGCGGCGACGCTCGCGTGGCTGCGGGCGTCACCGATGAAGACCGCGACGTCGATGCCGCCGCGGTCCAGGCCGTCGTTGAGGCGGGCGCTGCGGTCGAGCCGGAAGCGCACCTCGCGGGCCGGGTAGCGCTCCTTGAGCACGCCGGTGATGGCGGGCAGGATGCGGTCGGCGGCGTGCTCGGTGGAGCCGACGACCAGGGTGTGCTGGCCGGTGCCGCCGCGGCCGAGCCGGACCAGCGCCTCGTCGTGGGCGGCGAGGATCTTGCGGGCCTCGGCGAGCAGGGTCTCCCCGGAGGCGGTGAACCGGGTGACCCGGCCGTCGCGTGCGACCAGCGGGCAGCCGACCGCCTTTTCCAGCCGCCGCACGTGCTGGCTCACCGCCGACTGCGACAGCCCGATGGCGGCCGCCGCGCGGTGGAAACCGCCGCAGTCGGCTATCGACGTGAACGTGCGCAACGCGGTGATGTCCAGGACGTCGGCCATCCCGCGAGGGTACCAACCAGCGGTTTCCACAACCTTGCAGCGATATGTCCGCGCCCCGGAGAGCGCCCTTCCGCCGCCCGGCTCAGGCGGGCCGCCGGGGGCCGTGCGGGCGACCCGCCGGTGGTGGCCGTCCAGGTCGCGGAAGCTGCGGGTGCGGATCGGGGTCGCCTTTCGCTCGGGGTGCGGCGCGGGTCCGCGCTCGCGTCCGGTGGACCGGTCCGCGCGCACGAACTCACAGGGGCATCGCCGGCCGCGCCCGTGTCACCGGATCGGCGTCACCACGGCGAGGGGCGGTAGTCCTTCAGGAAGCAGCCGAAGAGGTCCTCGCCCTGCTCGCCGCGGACGATCGGGTCGTAGACGCGGGCGGCGCCGTCGACCAGGTCGAGCGGGGCGTGGAAGCCGGCCGCGGCCAGGCGGACCTTGTCCGGGTGCGGGCGCTCGTCGGTGATCCAGCCGGTGTCCACTGCGGTCATCAGGATGCCGTCGCGCTCCAGCATCTCCTGCGCGCTGGTGCGGGTGAGCATGTTGAGCGACGCCTTGGCCATGTTGGTGTGCGGGTGCCCGGCGCCCTTGTAGCCGCGGCCGAACTGCCCTTCCATCGCCGAGACGTTGACGACGTACTTGCGCCGGGCGGCGGCCGCGGCCATCGCCGGGCGCAGCCGGCTGACGAGGATGAAGGGCGCGGTGACGTTGCACAGCTGCACTTCGAGCAGCTCGACCGGGTCCACCTCGTCCACGGTCTGCACCCAGGTGTTGGTGGGGTCCAGGTCCGGCACGAGGCCGCCGGCGTCGATCGCGGTGCCGGCCTCGATCCTCGCCGGCGTGGCCGAGCCGCTGACCAGGGCGAGCCCGGTCACGTCGTCGGGGGTGAGCGCGGCGCCGGTGGGCGAGGGCAGGGCGGCCGGGACCTGCGCGCCGGAGCCGAAGGCGCCGATCACCTCGGCCGCGGGCAGCTCGCCGGCCGGCAGCGGCGCGGCCTCGGCGGCGACGAGTTCGCTGTAGGCGCGCGGGGAGCGGCGGACGGTCTGGGCCGCGTTGTTGATCAGGATGTCGAGCGGCCCCGCGGCGGCGACGGAGTCGGCGAGGGCAACCACCTGGGCGGGGTCGCGCAGGTCGATGCCGACGATCTTCAGCCGGTGCAGCCAGTCGGCGCTGTCCGGCATCGCGGTGAAGCGGCGGATCGCGTCGTTGGGGAAGCGGGTGGTGATCGTGGTGTGGGCGCCGTCGCGCAGCAGCCGCAGCGCGATGTACATGCCGATCTTGGCGCGGCCGCCGGTGAGCAGCGCGCGGCGGCCGGTCAGGTCGGTGCGGGCGTCGCGGCGGGCCCGGTTCTCGGCGGCGCACGTCGGGCACAGCTGGTGGTAGAAGGCGTCGACCTCGACGTAGCGGGTCTTGCAGACGTAGCAGGAGCGCGGGCGCTGGAGTATGCCGGCCAGCTCCGTGGTGACGCTGGTGGCGAGCTGGATGCCGAGCGTCTCGTCGTCGATGCGGTCGGCGGCGCCGGTGGCGGTGGCCTCGGTGACGGCCTTGTCGTTGGCGGTCTTGGCGGCCCGGCGCTCCTGGCGGCGGCGCTGCTTGACCGTCCGGTAGATGCCGGCGGTCGCCCTGCGCACGGCGATGGCGTCGGGGTGGTCCACGGGCAGCGTGTCGAGTTCGGCGAGCACGGCAAGGCACAGCGCGAGCCGCTCGGGGTCGATCCCGGGCCCGAAGTCCTGGAGAGCCCCGGCGTCGGAGACGGTCACGGCCTCGGTTTCGGCCTCGGTCCCGGCGAAGGCGGCAGCGGTACCGGACACGGTCCCGGCCGCCTTCCCAGCCCCGGTGTCCGCTGCGGCAGCACCCACGACCCCGGCCGACCCGGCACCCGCTCCGGCTGCTGCGGCGGTCGCGGCCTCGGGCGTACCCGCGCCCGCGGCGGGTCCGTCCGCCGGGCCGCGCGCGCCCGGGATGCCGGCACCCGTTCCGGGCCGCCCGTCCTCGGCCGGGTCGGGCCCGGCGCCGTGCAGGTCCTGAATGGTCGCCGTCATGAAGCCGCTGCTCTCCGTGTGATCCCCGTGGTGTCCGCCGGGCCCCGCCCCCTCCCGGTTCCGGGCCGACTTTACGTTCGTCCGACGGGCAGCTCCAAACCCGTGGAAGCGCGGGAGAACCCGCAAGGACACGCGAGAACACACGAGGGCAGGCGGAACCCGCCGGCGCCGTCCGTCCCGAAGCGCCCGCGGCACCACCGGCGGCACCCGCGCGGCCGGGCGCCCTCCCCCGCCCTGCCCCCGGGTACGCTCGGCCCGTCCCGTGATCGCCGGCGGTCCCCCGTGGAGGTCCGATGAGCACCGCGCGCCCGCTCGCCGTCCCCGAGGGCTCCCCCTTCGGACCGGACAACCTGCCCTACGGCGTCTTCAGCACCGCCGCCGACCCGCGCCGCCGGATCGGCGTCGCCCTGGGCGAGCACGTCCTGGACGCCGGGGCCGCCGCCGCGGCCGTCCGCGCCCCGGCCGAAACCGCAGCCCTGCTCTCGGCGGCCTCGCTCGACCCGCTGCTGGCCGCGGGCCGCCCGGTCTGGACCCGGGTGCGGGCCGCGCTCACCGAATGGGTCACCGAGCCGCGGTACGCCGAGGCGGTGCGGCCCTGCCTGCTGCCGCGGGCGGACGCCGAACTGCACCTGCCGTTCACAGTCGCCGACTACGTCGACTTCTACGCCTCCGAGCACCACGCCGCCAATGTCGGGCGGATCTTCCGGCCGCAGGGCGAGCCGCTGACGGAGAACTGGAAGCACCTGCCGATCGGCTACCACGGCCGGGCCGGCACGGTGGTGGTCTCCGGCACCCCCGTGGTGCGCCCGTGCGGGCAGCGCCGCGAGCAGCCGGGCCGGCCGCCCTCGTACGGGCCGTCGCTGCGGCTGGACCTGGAGGCCGAGGTCGCCTTCGTGGTGGGCGCGCCCTCCGCGCAGGGCGGCCGGGTCGCGCTGGGCGAGGCCGACGAGCACGTCTTCGGGGTGTGCCTGCTCAACGACTGGTCGGCCCGGGACCTGCAGGCGTGGGAGTACGTGCCGCTCGGCCCGTTCCTCGGCAAGTCCTTCGCCACCTCGCTGTCGCCCTGGGTGGTGCCGCTGGACGCGCTCGCGCACGCCCGCACCGCACCGCCGCCGCGCACCACCGCGCTGCTGCCGTACCTCGACGACACCGCGACGCCACCCGCGGGCCTGGACCTGGCGCTGGAGATGCGGATCAACGGCCACCTGGTCTCGCGCCCGCCGTTCGCCGCCATGTACTGGACGTACGCGCAGATGGTGGCCCACCTGACCGTCAACGGGGCGGGCCTGCGCACCGGGGACCTGCTCGGCTCCGGCACCGTCAGCGGACCCGGCCACGGCAGCCGCGGCGCCCTGATCGAACTGACCCACGACGGGCGGGAGCCGCTGGAGCTGCCCGACGGCAGCGTGCGCGGGTATCTGGCCGACGGCGACGAGGTGGTGGTCTCGGCCACCGCGCCCGGCCCCGGCGGCGTCCGGATCGGGCTGGGCGAAGTGGCCGGGCGGGTGCTGCCGGCCCGGCCGTGAGGAATCCCGCGGGCCCTCGTAGCGTTGGAAACGTCGCGGGGAAGCGGCGTTTTCGAGCCGCCCGCATCGACGAGGACTGGAGGACCGACATGGCCGCGCAGACGCAGAAGGCCGTCCTGGCGGGCGGATGCTTCTGGGGCATGCAGGACCTGATCCGGAAGCTGCCGGGTGTGGTCTCGACCCGGGTCGGCTACACCGGTGGCGATGTGCCGAACGCGACGTACCGCAACCACGGGACGCACGCCGAGGCCATCGAGATCCACTTCGACCCCGAGGTCACCGACTACCGGGCGATCCTGGAGTTCTTCTTCCAGATCCACGACCCGAGCACCAGGAACCGCCAGGGCAACGACATCGGCACCAGCTACCGCTCGGCGATCTACTACGTGGACGACGAGCAGAAGCGCGTCGCCGAGGACACCATCGCGGACGTGGACGCCTCGGGCCTGTGGCCCGGCAAGGTCGTCACCGAGGTGGCCCCGGCCGGCCCCTTCTGGGAGGCCGAGCCGGAGCACCAGGACTACCTGGAGCGCTACCCCGACGGCTACACCTGCCACTTCCCGCGGCCGAACTGGAAGCTGCCGGCGCGCGCCGGGCGCTGACCGCGGTCAGGCCGCGTACGCCTCCAGTTCCACGATCCGCGAGTAGGTCGGGCCCTCGTTGCTCGCGAGGGTGACCACGCGCAGGGCCGTCGCCGTGGTCGCGGGGAAGGTCGACTCGACCTTCCCCGCGGTGTTGCCCCGGACCTGGGCGAGGGTCTGCCACGCCCCGCCCGCCTGGAGTTCGACGTTCCAGTCGCGCAGCCCGTAGGCCGCCGCGGGGTACTTCGCCGAGTCCAGCGTGTAGAGGTCGACCCGGCCGACCTGCCGGGGGTGGTCGAAGGTCACCTGGAGCCAGTCGGGGAAGGCGCCCTTGGTCGCGTCGTTCCAGCCGGTGGTGGCGGCCCAGTGGGTGGAGTCGCGGTCGCCGTCGAAGGCGCCGCAGGCCGGGTAGGTGGGCAGGTTCTCCGAGCTGGCCGAGACCTGCTGGTAGCGGGCGAGGTTGCCGGTGGTGTCCACCGGCACCCGGCCGACCCGGACCGGCAGCAGCAGGGTGCGGCTGCCGGCGTGGAGGGTGATCGTATAAGCGCCGGGCGGGGTGTCGCTCGGCGCGGAGACCTGGATCTGCACCTTGAGGGTGTAGCCGGCCGGAAGGTAGCTGGAGACCAGCGGGCGCGAGACGGTCAGCGGCGCGGGCGCGTCCACGAACGCGTCGGCGTAGACCGCGCTGCTGCCGGCGTTGCCGAACCGCAGCTGGAAGCCCTGCTGGGCGCAGGGCACCGGGGTGACGTCCACGTGGTCGACGTCGGTGGCCAAGGTGAGGTCCGGCGGCGCGGACGTGGCTGCCTGGGCGGGCGCGACGGCGCCGAAGGCGGCGAGCAGGACGACGGCGGCGACGCCGAGGGCGCGCCGGCGCAGCGCGGCCGCCGTCCGGCGCACGAGCGTGAGGGGCCTGATCGGCACAGTCGGCCCGCTGAGCATGGTCGGCATGGTCTCTTCCTCCTTCGGGGGCCGGTCAGGCCCGGTGCAGGCCGGGGTCGCCGGCCTCGACGGTGAAGGACCGCACGGTCGCCACGGGTGCGCCGGGCCGGTCGATGTAGGGCACGGCCCGGTAGTGGGCGCGCAGTTCGCGCGGGGTCAGCTCCACCAGCACATAGCCGCGCCGCTCGTCCACGAGCTTCAGGTGCGGGTTGTGGTCGAGGAAGTTCCGGCCGTTGGCGGAGACCTCGACGCCGTTGCCGCCGCTGCTGATCGAGGTGCCGACCAGTTCGACGCCGATCGTCTGCGAGTCCGGGTCGGCGAAGTCCCGTTTGATGTCCATGGCGTAGGAGGCGTGCACGTCGCCGGTGACGACGACGGGGTTGCGCGCGCGCAGCGCGGCCAGGCCGTCCAGGACGCTGCGCTGCTCGGCGGTGTAGCCGTCCCAGGCGTCCATGTTGTAGGTGGCGGTGCCGCTCGCGTCCAGGTCCATCCGGCTCATCACGACCTGGTTGGCGAGCAGGTTCCAGGTGGCGCGGGAGCGGCGCATGCCGTCGAGCAGCCAGCGCCGCTGCTGCGCCCCGGCGAACGGGCGGGCGGGGTTGTTGCGTTCGGGGTTGTCGGGTTTCCACAGGTCGCCGTCGGCCTGGTCCGCGCGGTACTGGCGGGTGTCCAGGACGTTGACCTCGGCGAGGCGGCCGAAGGTGAGCCGGCGGTAGAGCAGGTAGTCGGGGCCCTGGGGTGCCGGGGTGCGCAGCGGCATGTGCTCCCAGTAGGCGCGGTAGGCGCTCGCCCGGCGGACGGTGAAGTCCTCGATCGGCGCATTGGTGCGCGAGACGAGGCCCGCGTAGTTGTCCTGCACCTCGTGGTCGTCCCAGGTGCAGATCCACGGGGTGTTCTGGTGGGCGGCGCGCAGGTCGGGGTCGGACTTGTAGAGCGCGTACTGCAGCCGGTAGCGGTCGAGGGTGTCGGCCTCGGTGCGGAACTGGTCGGGCACCGGCTGCGCGGTGTTGCGCAGGCCGCCGGAGGCGGAGATGCCGTACTCGTAGATGTAGTCGCCGACGAAGAGGACGGCGTCGGCGTTCTCGGCGGCCAGGTGGCGGTGGGCGGTGTAGTAGCCGTCCGGCCAGGACTGGCAGGAGGCGACGGCGAAGGTGAGGCGGTCCACCTTGGCGCCGGGCGCGGGGGCGGTCCGGGTGCGGCCGGCCGGGCTGAGGTGACCGGCGGCGCGGAACCGGTACCAGTAGGTGCGGCCGGGCTGCAGGCCGCGCACGTCGACGTGGACGCTGTAGGAGAACTCCGGCCGGGCGGCGGCCTTCCCCGAGCGCACCACGTGCCGGAACCGCTCGTCGGTGGCGACCTGCCACTCGACGGTGGCGGCGGTGTACGGCATGCCGCCCAGCGGCTCGTAGGGCAGCGGGGCCAGCCGGGTCCAGATCACGACGGCGTCGGGCAGCGGGTCGCCCGAGGCGACGCCGAGGGTGAAGGGGTCGCCGGCCAGGGTGCCGCCGGAGCCGGCGGCGCGGGCCCGGTCGGGCAGGTTGGTGGCGAAGGCCAGCGCGGTGGCCGCGCCGGTGACGGTGAGGAACCGCCGACGGGCCAACCGGACGGCCGCGCGGGGGATTTCGGCATCGCTCATGCGGGCGCTCCCTGGAGTCTGCCGGCATCCTCCGTGTCCGCCGGCCGCCCTTCATTAATGTGCGTTCCGCGTGGCCGGCGGACGACATCGCGGCGAGCAGCGCGTGGCCGTCACCCGACTGGCGTCCCTCAGGTCGCACCGGCCCCATCCGCCCGCTGCTCCCGCACACGGGAAGCGCCCGCCTTCCGGTCCCTGGGCGGGCCGGGAGGCGGGCGCTTTCCGCCGCGTGGAGAAGGTGTACTGACGGGGTGTCAGCCGCAGGTCAGCGTCGGGTTGACCCAGTCGGCGTGGTCGTTGCCGTTGCCGTCGCCGCCGTCGCCGACGTTCAGGTCGATCACCTGGCCGCCGGTGACGGGCACGTCGATGCTCACCGAGTGCGAACTGCCGCGCAGCACCGGTGTGGTGACCAGGGCCGTGCCGTCCAGCACGACGCTGAAGGTGGCGGAGCCCGGGTCGCCGTTGTCGATGCCGACGGTCGCGGTGAAGCGGCTGCAGGCACCGCCGAGGTAGATCTGCACGTCGCTGGGCGAGTTGGTGCCCAGGCCCTTGGCGTAGGTGGTGCCGTCGAGCTTGAGCGGGGTGCCGTCGTTCGCCGCGGTGTTGCCGACCGACTGGTCGCGCTCGACCGGGCCCCACCCGTTGCTCGCCGACAGCCACTCCAGGTCGCTGACCTGGTCGGTGCCGGCGGGCGGCGGCGCGGGCACTTCACCGACCACCCGTTCGTCGGCCGCGGTGGTCCTGCGGCCGGTCTGGACGAGGGAGGCGGTCGCGGTGAGCGCGGTGGCCTTGGCGGGCTTCGCGGGCGCGGTCACCGTCCAGTGGAAGGTGGCCGAGGTGCCCGGGGTGATCCGCCGCACGGACGCCGGGGTGACCGGGCCGACGGTCCATCCGTCGGGGGCGGCGAGCTTTGCGGTCACGTCGCTCGCGGTGGGTTTGCCCGCGGGCACCGAGACGGTCGCGGTGGCGGTGAAGGTGGCGCCGCCCTGCGCCGAGCCGGGGACGCTGAGCGCGGTGGTCGCGCCGGGCGCCTCGGGCATGGCGTAGGTGGCCCGGTCGTAGCGGGGGCTGGTGTTCTGCGGCACCGTCAGCGATGACGCCCAGGAGCCGTAGTTCGTCAGCTCCACCTTGCCCAGGCCCCCGGTGGAGCCGTCGAGGTTCCACACGGCGATGGCGATGGTGTTGTCGCCGTCGGGGTTCAGGATGCCGTCGGGGACGGGGAAGCTGTGCTGCGGGCCGCGGTAGTTGACGTAGTTGCCCATGTCCCAGCCGTTGACGTAGATCTCGGCCCGGTACTTGCGGGAGGGGTCGTCGGTGATGGTCAGGCCGAGCGAGGTGTCCTGGCCCTTGGGCAGGTGCAGGGCGGCGTGGGTGGTGTACCAGGAGACGCCCGGGGTGGTGTCGGTGGCCGGGAGGGTGACGGGCTGCCAGCCGGCGGTGGGGTAGCCGGGCAGGTAGTAGCCGGCCCGCTCGCCGTACAGGCCGCCGGTGTTGAGCGGGCCGCGCACGGTGTCCACGGTGTCCTCGCCGCCGCGCACGCCCTGCAGCCGCCAGGTGACGGTGTTCAGCGGGTTGCCGGTCAGGGAGGCGCCGGTCAGGCCGCGGGCGGCCTTGCTGCCGTTGGAGGCGTTGTAGTCCTCCTCGTGGCCCATGTCGACGGTCAGGACGGAGACGACGTTGTCCGCGCCGTTCTTCACCAGGCCGGCCGGGAAGGTGTACGTCTTCTGGCCGTCGGAGGTGGAGCTGCCGAGGAAGGTGCCGTTGAGCCAGACCGAGGAGGCGGGGGCGCCGCCGCCGCTCTGGGCGGTCAGGGTGATGCCGGTCTCCTTGCCGGTGCCGGTGAAGCGGCCCCGGTACCAGGTGCTGCCGGTGTGGAAGCCGTAGTCGTCGGCGAAGAGCACCGGCAGGGTGACGGGGGTGGTGATGCTGTTCGACGTCATCTTGTCGGCGGTCTGCCAGCCGGAGTCGTCGAAGCCGGGCTGGGCCTCGGGCGATTCCTCAGTGTGCTTCCAGCCGGTGAGTTGCGGCAGGGTGATCGGGGCCGCGGTGGGGATGGTGCCGGTGCGGCTGCCGGTGGCGGTGGCGTGGGTGGCCACGGCCTTGCCGTTCCAGGTCACCGACGTGGCGGCGCTGAACACCTCGATGCCGCGGTCGGTGCCGTTGTCGCCGGTCAGGGCGAGGGTGCGGCCGTTCTGGACGGCGCCGCGCAGCAGGTGGGTGCCGCGGACCAGGACCGGGCCGGCCGAGGTGTCCTGCCGCCAGAACGTCTTGGCGGTGTCGGTGTCGGCGAGCAGCAGCAGGAGCGGGTGGCTGCCGCCGTCGATCTGCACCCGGGTCAGCCCGGTGTGCTGGTAGTCGAGCCGCAGGTCGCCGGTGGCGGGGTCCCAGGTGGTGGTGACGTCGCCGCCGGTGGCGGTCACGGTGGGCTTGCTCGCGTAGTGCAGCACCGTCTCGCCGTCGCTGCCGTGGTCGCCGTAGAGCACCGCGATGTCGCGGCCGGCGATGGTGGCGTTCGTCATGATCTGCGAGGTGCTGTACTGCAGCTGGTTGCCGCCCAGGTCGTAGTCGGCGGTGATGATCGCCGACTCGCGGCCGTTCAGGGTCAGCGCGGTGCCGGGCTGCTGGGGGACGGTGTAGACGGGGGCGGTGGATGCGCTGCCGTCGGTGACGTCGATCGCGTCGATGGTGACGAAGGTGTCGGTGGCGGCCGCGTCCTTCTGGCCGGTGGTGACGATCTTCAGGGTGTGCGGCCCGTTGGCGAGCCCCTTGGCCTGGTAGGCGACGTACTGGTTCTGCTTGGTGGCCCCGTACAGGTCCACGGTGCCGGCCTTGGTGCCGTCGAGGTAGACGTCGGCGTGGCCGTGGTTGCCGTCCAGGTTGCTGATCCACTTCACGCCGGTGCCGGTGAAGTCGACGCTCGCGCTGTCGCCCGCGGTGTTGGAGAAGGACTCCGTGTGCTGGTAGTCGCCGCCGGTGTAGCTCTGCTCGCTGCCGACGTGCGACCAGTTCCCGGTGTACGTGATCGCGCTGTCGCGGTCGTCGTAGGTGTAGCCGGGGTGGGCGCCCAGGTCGATGGTCACGTGGGCGCTGTCGGTGCTGGTGGCGGTGGAGTCGGCGTGCCGCAGCACATGGAACTGGGTGCCGGTGTCGGGGTTGCGGCGGGCGGTGTCCACGATCTTGGCGTTGTCGGTCGGGGTGGCCGGCAGCGCGTCGGTCTTGGTGAGCGGGGCGACCGCCTGGGTGAAGTAGCCGATCAGCTTGTCCTGGTCGTACTTCGGGTCGAGCTGGCGGGTCTCGCGGATGGCGGCGCCGTAGTCGTAGGAGGTGTAGTTCTCCGGCTCGCCGAGCCAGCCCCAGTTGGTGCCGCCGTAGGTCATGTAGAAGCTCTGCGAGGTGGCGCCCACGGCGATGTTCTGCTTGTAGAACACGTCGGCGAACTGGTCGTTGATCAGCTGGGCGCACTTGTCGTAGCCGGGGCCGCCCCACGGGTCGAAGGCGCCGCCCTGGAACTCGGCGGTCTCCAGCGGCTTCCCGGCCGGGTGGTCGTAGGAGATGTCCGGGACGCCGGACCAGGAGGCCGGGTTGGAGCAGTTGAAGCCCTGCGGGTAGGAGTCGGCGCCGTCCACGTCGAGGGCGGCGTCCCCGGAGTTGAAGGTGCCGTTGTTGTTGCCGACCAGCGGCACGGTGATGCCGTCGGCGCGGGCCTTGTCCTCCAGGTGCTGCATGTAGGTGCGGCCCGAGGCGCTGCCGTTGTAGTACTCGTTCTCCACCTGGTACTCGATCACCGAGCCGGTGCCGTTGGTGAGTTGGTGGCGGGCGAGGATGCGGTCGATCTGCGTCTGCCACTGGTCGCTGTACTTCAGGTAGGCCGGGTCGGAGGTGCGGGTGTTGCCGGCCTTGGTCGACAGCCAGTCGGGGAAGCCGCCGCCGTCCACCTCGGCGTTGATGTACGGGCCCGGGCGGGCGATCACGTAGATGCCCAACTGGTCCGCCATGTCGAGGAGTTTGTCGACGTCGCGCACGCCGGTGAAGTCGTAGACGCCCGGCGCCGGGGAGTGGTAGCCCCAGTCGAAGTAGAGCGAGACGGCGTTGAAGCCGGCGGCCTTCATCTTCTGCAGGGTGTCCAGCCACAGGGCCTGGCTGGGCTCGCGGAAGTAGTGGAACTCGCCGGCCCACAGGTAGGTGCGCTTGCCGTCGATCATCCAGGAGTAGCCGTCGTAGCTGACGGTGTGGGCGCCGGCGTGCGGCGCGCTCTGCGGGGCGGTCTGCTGTGCGGTCTGCGGGGCCTGCTCGGGGGCGGCGGCCGCGGTGGCGCCCGCGCCGGCCACCAGGGCCAGGGCGACACCGAGGGCCTGCAGGCCGCGGACGAGCCTGCGGCCGGGTCTGGAGCGGCCGGCCGGACCCGGCTCCCTGTCGCTGCGGCGGAACCTGTGCACACGTGGAACGGCCATTGCCACCACCCTGTCCCCATGGGCCCGATTGGCCCCATTGACGGCCTGTTGGTATATGTTCGAAAGCGTGGGTTAGCGTCCGGGAGTGTTGCACTTCACATCGCGGAGCGCAACGGTTCGCGCACGGATCACCGCAGATCCGTGGAGCACCCCCGCACCCGGTCCGCACCCGGTCCGCACCCGGTCCGCACCCGGCCCGTGCATGGACGCCGTCCAGGAGGACGAAACAGCCGGAGGGTGTGAGCTGCCCCACGTCCGGGCGAGCGCTTTGTTTGCCCGCGGCACGCAAGCCGGTCGCCGTGGTCCTGTGGTCCCCGCACTGGGCCTACAGCACCTACCACCTCACCAAGCTGGCCGACCCCAAGGGCCTGTGGGGCCCCGGCGACTCCATCCACGACCTCGCCAACAAGGCCGGCGGCGCCAAGCTCTCCCAGGTCAGCACGTGGATGCGCCACTTCCACCTCACCGACGCCCAACTGGGCTCCCTGGAGGCGTCGATCCAGTCCGCGGGTCAGGGAAGGACCACGGAGGGCGTCCGCGCCTGGATGAAGCAGCACCCCGAGGTGGAGCAGCAGATGGTCCCGGTGAAGCCCGCCGGTTAGACCGCGACCTCCGCTCCCCCCGCCGGGGCGGGGCTGACCACATTGCCCGCGCCCCCGCACCCATGGGGGCGCGGGCTCGCGTCCAGGGAGGGCGGTCCGCAGCCAGGGGGGCGACCCTGACCGCTACGGACGCGGGCTCGCGCCTATAGCGACGGGGTTCGGCATCCATGGCGGCGGGGTCGGCGTCCAGGAAGCGGCTCCGCCGCCCATGTGCTGGAAGGGCACCCATGGCGGCGGGGCCGTGCCCCTTCTACTCAGTGGTGGATCCCGCTCAGTAGTGGATCGCACCCTTCGCGCCGCCGCCTGCGGCGATGGCGTCGCCGTTGATCGCGACGCTGAGGGGGCTGGCGAGGAAGGTCACCACCGCGGCGACCTCCTCGGCGGTGACGACGCGGCCGATCGAGATACCCGCGGCGGCTTCGCGCTCCACGTCGGCGGGCTCCACCCCGCGGGCGGCCGCCATGGCGGCGAGGGTCTGCGGGGTCTTCTCCGTACGGGTCAGGCCCGGGTGGACGACGACCACGTTGACGCCCTGCGGACCCAGCTCGTCGGCGAGGTTCTTCGTCAGCGCGGCAACGGCGACGTTGCGCACCGAGCCGACCAGTGTGCCGCTCTGACGGGCCGCCAGACCGCTGATGTTGATGATGCGGCCCCAGCCGGCGGCGGTCATCCCCGGCGCGAACGCGCGCGCGGTACGCAGGTAACCGCGCACCTTGACGTTGATCTCCGCTTCGAGCTCGCTCTCGTCGAACCGCCCCGAACTCGGCGTGGCCGCCGCGTTGACGAGGATGTCCACGCCGCCGAGCCGCTCCTTGACCTCGCGGGCCATCGCGGCGACCGAGGCGTCGTCCCCGGTGTCGGCGCTCACCGCGACCGCGCCGGGCACCTGCCCGACAGCCGCGGCCAGCGCTTCCTCGCCACGAGCGACCAGCGCCACCCGCGCACCCTCCGCGGCCAGCGCCTTCGCCACCGCCAGCCCGATCCCGCGGCTCCCGCCCGTCACCACGGCCCGCCGCCCATCCAGTCCCAGATCCACGTTCCCTCTTCCTCCACGTTCTCTTCCGGGAGCCCAAGCCCCCCACCCACCCAACCCCACCCACCCCCTCCGCCTTCCCGACGCCCGCCCGACACCACCACCCGAGCCCCGGAACCCGCCCCACCCGGCCAGCCGACACGGCCCTTTCAGGGGCGCTGGGGTACCCCCAGGCGAAGCCCTGGGGGGACTGCGCGAGCAACCACCCACCCGACCGAAGGCCCGGGAACCACCCAAGCGCGGTAGACGGTGCGGACCTTTCAGGGGCGCGGGGAACTGCGCGACCAGCCCAGGACGCACCCGCGGCCGGGAACACGCAGAGCCCCAACGGCGGGGAGCCGTTCCTGAGGGCGCTGGGGGTACCCCCAGGCGAAGCTCGGGGGAGGAACTGCGCGAGCAACCACCTACCGGCCCGGCGGCCGGGAACCGGACCGCGTGGGGCACACGGAGCCCCGCAAGCGGCACACCGCAGCCGCCGTGCTGCCAGGACGGGCACCCACAAGCGGCACACCGCGGCAGCCGCACAAGCGCGAGGAACCGCGAGAGCGGCAGTGGGCACCCCCTTACTCAAGCCCCCGCTTCCCCGGCGCCCAAAAGGGCTTCGTGAGCACTGCCCGCCGCGGCCACCCCCGCTCGGTGACGAGATGCCGCCGCAGCGACTGGACCGTCCTGGCCTCGCCGGCGAGGTAGGCGACGCCGGGCTCCTCGGGAAGGTCGAGCCCGCGCAGGGCCTCCAGCAGACCGGGCGAGTCCGCCGCAGGCGTCCCGTGCCGGTACGTCCACGTGACGTCCCCCTCGACCGGTATCCGGTCCTCCGCCGTGTCCACCTCGATCACCGCGTGGTGCCCGGCCCCGGCGAGAGCCGCGATCATCGGCCCGAAGGCGGCTGCCGCGGTCTCCTCCCCCGCGAACAAGTGGTACGCCGCGCCCACCTGCGGCACGAACCGCCCCTCGGGCCCGGAGAACAGCACCTCCTCGCCCTCGCGCACACCTCGCGCCCACGCGGCCCCCGGCCCGTCCCCGTGCTGGAGCACGAACAGCTCGAAGGCAGCCCCGTCGTAGTCCCGTACGGAGTACGTCCGGCGCGTCCCGAGCCCCCCGCCCCCGACCAGCACCCGCACCTGCTGCCCGGGCGTCCACCGCAGCCCCTGCGCGGCGATCCGGACGCCGATCACGCGCGGGGTGACGTTCCGTACCCCGGTCACGGTCCCGTGGGTCAGCACGCGGTCGAGGAGGCGGTGGGCAAGGGTGGGCATGGGCGTCTCCCGAAGGCGGCCGGCGGGGGCACGTCCGGGGGCGGGGGCACCGTACCCGGAGGTGTGCGCCCCAGTCTTGGGCTCCCCGCCGCCGGGCTCAAGTGCGGCTTCCACAAAGGGCAGTTGCGGTGCACGCAAGAGCCGCAAAAGAGCTCGCACGGGCAAGCGCGCCGCCTCCGGAGAGGCGCGGAGGCAGCCGCGGCCTCACCTCTTCGCGGCCGCTCCCCGCGCGGGGACGGCTCCGGCCCGCAGCGCCCGCGCCACCCCCGCCCCGACCGCCGTGCACGCCCCGGCCACCGCCGCCGCGGCCGCGAGCGCCGACCGCGGACCCGAGCGGTCCAGCAGTAGGCCGCCGAGCGGCGTGCCGAGCGCGGCGCCGAGGTTGTACGCGGTGTTCACCCACGCCCCGGCCGCCATGGACGGCCCCTCGGCGAAGAGTTGGGCCACCAGCTCGTACATCGTGATCAGCAGGACACTCTCGCAGGCGCCCGCGGCGAGGAGCCCGGCGCCCGCTCCCGGCAGGCCGTACGCGGCGGCGGGCAGGGCGTAGCAGAGCGCGCAGCCGAACCCGAGGGCGAGCGGGCGCCGTTCGGGGCTGCCGGGCGGGCGGCTGCGCCCGTAGAGGAGCCCACCGAGGACGCCGCCGACGGAGGCGAGCGTGGTGAGCACGCCCGCGGCCGGCGCCCCCCAGGCGGCAACAGCGGCGATCTCGGCGAGGGCGAGCGCGGCCGCGGCGCCGAGCACGGGGACGAGCAGGGGCGCGAACCCGGTGCCGCACAGCGGGCCGCGGGCCCCTGGGGCGGCCGGACCGGTCCCGGGCCCGGGGGACCGGTCGCGCAGGGCGGCGGTGAGCAGGCCGAAGCCGATCAGGACGACGATCGCACAGCAGGCGAGCGCGGCCGGGGCGCCGCACATCGCGACGAGGAGCCCGCCCAGCGCCGGGCCCGCGGCGAAGACGGTGGACTCTGCGGCGGTGTCCAGGCTCAACGCGGCTTGCCGCTGCCGCCCTCCTTCGGCGAGCCGCGCCCACACCGTACGCATCAGCGGCCCCACGGGCGGGGGCAGCAGCCCGGCCGTCACGGCGAGGCCGCAGGTGAGCGCGGGGGCGGCGGGCAGGGCGCAGGCGATGGCGAGAGCGAGGAGCAGGGCGGCGTAGGAGAGGGCGAGTCCGGGCAGGGCGGCGGGCCGCCGCTCGACGAGCCGCGCACGCGCGGGCCCGAGCAGCGCCCCACCGAGCCCGAACAGCCCGGCGGCGGTCCCGGCCACCCCGTACGAGCCGGTGGCGCCGCGCAACGCGAGCAGCAGGGGCAGTCCGAGCAGGGCGTAACACAGCCGCGCGAGCAGGGCGGCACAAAAGAGCAGGCGGGCACGGGGCAGTGCGAGGACAGCGCGGTAGGAGGCGCTGCCCCGGACAGGGCAAGGCATGGGGGCTTCTCCGGTACGACGGCACGAGCAGGACGGATCAGCGACCGCCAGGGCCCGCGTCGGCGCGGGTCGGCGGCAAGGCGTCCGTCAGTGCGGCCCGAAGCTCTCCATGCACGGCACTCTAGCGGCCGTGCGAGGAGCTGACGAGCCCCGCCCGCGCGGCATACCCGCTCACGGCCGAGGGGACCGGGCGCCTCCTCCGGCCCCCCGCCGACAGCGCCCACCTCCACCCGGCACGGCCGACAGCACCCTGCGCACGCACCACAACCCACCGTCCGGCACCGCCCGGCCGGGCCACCCGGCGCCGCCGGCGCATGGCCTTTCCCGACGGAGCCGGCACCGCCCGCGCCCTTCTCGGTGCGACCGGCCGACGGCCCCCGCCGGGTCGGTCGCGGCGCCGTACGCCGCACCGCCGGGTGCCGTACGCCCGGGCTCGGCCCGCCCGGGGGCGCACCCGGAACCCCGGCGGAATTCGGCAGGATCGTGCAATCGCCCAAGAGTATTCGTCTCACGCCCCACCCGTCCCGGATGGTTCGCTTCAAGGGTCGATCCGATCGCGAGGGCCCGGCGGACGCGGGGTCCCTCGGGACATCCATCAGTACGGGAGTGGACCCATGGCACTCGATTCCTACGTCGGGCTCGGACGTTCCGGGCTCAAGGTCAGCCCCTTCTGCCTGGGGGCGATGAACTTCGGGGAGGACGGCGGGATGGGCTGCGGCGTCGCGGAGGCGGAGAAGATCCTCGACGCCTACCTCGACCGCGGCGGCAACTTCGTGGACACCGCGAACTTCTACACCAATGGGCACTCCGAGGCGATCCTCGGCGACTACTTCGCGGCCCGCCCGGGGCGGCGCGACCGGATCGTGCTCGCCACGAAGTTCTTCGGCAACCTCCACTTGGGCGACCCGAACGGCGGCGGCGCCGGCCGCAAGGCGCTGCTGAGCCAGGTGGAGGACTCACTGCGCCGGCTGCGCACCGACTACATCGACCTGTACTGGCTGCACAACTACGACTGGTCCACGCCCGTCGAGGAGACGCTGCGGACCCTGGACGACCTGGTGACCGCGGGCAAGGTCCGCTACGTCGGGTTCTCGGACACCCCCGCGTGGTTCACCGCCAAGGCGCACACCACGGCGCTGCTGCGCGGCTGGACCCCGGTGACGGCGCTGCAGATGGAGTACTCGCTGCTGGAGCGCACCATCGAGGGCGAGCTGATCCCGCTCGCGCAGGACGCCGGGATGGGCCTGCTGCCCTGGAGCCCGCTCAAGAGCGGCTTCCTGGCCGGGGGCTGGCGGCGGGGCGAGGCCGCGCCGGCGGGCTCGCGGCGGTCGGCGGTGCTGGGGGCGCCGACCGAGGACCAGTTCACGGTGATCGAGGCGCTGGCCCGGGTCGCGCGGGAGGTGGAGGCGAGTTCGGCGGCGGTCGCGCTGGCGTGGGTGCAAAGCCGCCCGGGTGTCACCTCGACCCTGATCGGCCCGCGCACCCTCGACCACCTGGCGGCCAACCTCGCCGGGCTGGAGGTCCGGCTCACGCCCGAGCAGACCGCCCTGCTCGACGAGGTGTCCGCCCCCACGCTCAACTTCCCCCACGCCCTGAACCGCGCGGTCGGCCCGATGCTCAAGTACGCGGGCGCGACGGTGGACGGCGAGCCGAGCACCGTCTACCCGCCCCTGCTGCAGAGCACCGAACGGTACTGAACAAACCCCGGCCGTAGGGGAACACGGCCGGCCAGGCCCAACACCCGGGCCGTGCGGGGGAGCCCGCAGCCGGCCCCGCCCAAAGCCCGGGCTGTACGCGGAACAGCGCAACCGTCCCGCCCAAGGCCCGGGCCGTACACGGACACCCCCAACCGCCCCGCCCAAAGCCAGGCCGTACGCCGGCGGCCGCTCTACTCCCCCGCCGCCGGTCCCTGCGTCCAGGTCCCGAACGTCAGGTTCGACAGGTCGCGGCCCTGCACCACCGGCCCGTACTGCACGCCTCCGCTGATCGTGTTGCGGAAGCCGCCCCCGTCGGTGCCTTCCGGGGCCAACTCCTCCAGCAGCGCCCGCAGTTCGGCCGCGGCGGCGGGATCGTCGCGCAGGGCCCGGCGCAGCCGCTCGCGCCAGTCGGCCTCGATGCCGGCGGCGGCCTCCTCGTCGCCGGCGGCCCGGGCCCGTTCGAGGGCGGTCCGTGCCAGCGCCAACTCGCGCCCCGCGTCCTCCGCGTGGCCGCCGCGCCCGAAGAAGCCCGCCAGCCGGCCCCGTACCTGGGCCCAGGCGTCCGACACCATCAGGTTGACCAGCACTCCGGCCCCCGAGGCCGCCAGCTGTGCCAGTTCGCCTTCCACGCCGCCCCCTGCCCGACGCTCCGACGTCCCCGTCGCGTCATACGATCCGCATCCGTCCCGCCACCCACCGTAGAACACGGTGTCCGGCGCCCGCACCGACAGCCCGCGCAAGGGACGGCGCAAGAGGCGGCACATAACGGGAAAACACCGCACACGGTGGGATAGTGATCCCGTGCGCGGGCTGGAGATCATCGTCGTGGTGCTGACGGCCGTGCTCGGCCTGACCTGGCTCGCCCAGCGGCTCGGGGTGAGCGAGCCGCTGCTCCTGCTGCTCGGCGAGCTGGTGCTCGCCGAGGTGCCGGACGTCGGCGGGGTGCACCTGTCCGGCAGCGTGGTGCTGCTCGGCTTCCTGCCGCCCCTGCTGTACGCGGAGGCGCTGACCATCTCGCAGCACCAGATCCGGGCCAACTTCCGCACGATCGTGCTGCTGTCGGTAGGGCTGGTGCTCGCCACCACCGTCACGGTCGCCGCCACCGGGCACGCCTTCGGGCTGACCTGGGCGGTCGCCTACGTGCTCGGCGCGGTGCTCTCGCCCACCGACGCGACCGCCGTCGCGGCCGTCGCCCGCGGGCTGCCCCGCCGGTTCCTCACCACGATGCAGGCCGAGAGCCTGGTCAACGACGGTACGGCGCTGGCCGCCTACGCCGTGGCGGTGGACGTGGCGACCGGCCGGAACTCCTTCTCCTGGGGCGAGGCGCTGGGCCGTTTCGCGCTGAGCTACGCCGGCGGCCTGGCGATCGGCGCGGGCGTGGGACTGCTGGTGGTCGCGATCCGGCGGCACCTGCACAGCACCTCGCTGGAGAGCGGGCTGAGCGTGCTCACGCCGTTCGCGGCCTATCTCCCGGCCTCGTCCGCCGGTGTCTCCGGAGTGCTGGCCGTGGTGGTGTGCGGGCTCGTCATCAGCCGGGCCAGCCCGCTGCTCATCCCCGCCCGCAGCCGGGTGCAGACCCTGGACTTCTGGAGCGTGGCCGCCTTCCTGCTCAACGGCTCGCTCTTCGTCCTGGTCGGCACCCAACTCCCGCACGTCGTGGGCAACCTGACGGCCATGAGCCCCTGGCGGGCGCTGCTGCTCGCGGTCGCGGTCAGCGGCGTGGTGATGGCCACCCGGCTGGTCTACGTCTTCTGCAGCCCCTACGCCGTGCGCGCGGTGGACCGCCGCCAGGTGCAGCGCCTGCGGCGCATCCCGCCCCGCTACCGCATCCCCACCGCCTGGGGCGGGGTCCGCGGCGGGGTCTCGCTGGCCGCGGCCCTGTCGATGCCGACGCTCACCGAGAGCGGCCGGCACCTGGCCGCCCGGGACGTCGTCGTCTTCGTCACGGCCGTGGTCATCGTCGCCACCCTGCTGATCCAGGGCCAGACGCTGCCCGCGGTGATCCGCTGGGCCCGCCTGCCGCCGGACCGCGAGGCCGACACCGAGGAGCAGCTGGCCTACCGCCACATCGCCCAGGCCGCGCTGGAGTCCCTGCCGGACCATGCCGCACGCCTGCACACCCCGGCCGCGGTGGTCGACCGGATCAGCCGCGAGCTGGAGAGCCACGCGGGGATGACCGAAGGGCCCTCGCCGGGCCACCGCACCGAGTACGACCTGCGCAAGCAGATCATCGCCGCCAAGCGCACGGCCCTGGTGGACCTGCGCGACCGCCGGCGTATCGACGACTCCGTGCTGCGCCGGGTGCAGGAGGCCCTGGACGCGGAGGACCTGCGCCTGGACATCGGCCTGGAGGGCCACCGGCTCGCCCACCAGCCCCAACCGGACTACTGAGAAGGGGTGTTGGCGGCACCCCGCCCGCCGCTCAGCCCAGCTCCTCGCGGAATCCCTCCCGCCACGACGGGTGGCGCGGCTGCCAGCCCAGTTCCCGCTTGGCCTTGGCGTTGGAGAAGCCGCGCCCCTGCGTCATCATGATCACCGCCACCTCGCCGGCCAGCAGCCGTGCCGCCCACGCGGGCACCTTCAGCGGCTTCTTGGCGCCCGCGGCCTCGGCCAGGTGGGGCAACCAGGCTGCGGCGGGGGCGGGTTCGTCGTCCGCGATGTTGAAGACGCCCCGCGCCTTCTGCTCGACCGCGAGCACGGTGGCGCCGGCCGCGTCCTCCAGGTGCAGCCAGGAGGTGTAGCCGGTGCCGCCGCCGACGAGCGGGAACTTGCGGGCCCGCACCAGCTCCGCCTGGTCCTCGATGACCCCGGGCCCGTACAGCCCGCCGTAGCGCACCACCGCGCCACCGGCCTCCAGTACGGCCGCCTCCAGGTGCCGGAGCGCGGCCATGGCCGCCTGCGCCGCGGTGCCCTCCAGCGGGTCCAGCGGGTCCTCCTCGGTCTTCACCCAGCCGCCCTGGCGGATGCCGTTCCAGCTCGCGTAGCCCTGGGCGACCACATGCGGCACGCCCGACTCGCGTGCGGCGGCGAGCAGATGGTCGGTGCCCTCGGTGCGCAGCCGGGTGGTCGGGGCGAACCAGCGGTCGAAGTGGCGGAAGTCCGGCCGACCGGTGTGCGCGGGCGAGATCGCCGTCATCTGGTGCACGATCACGTCCGGTCGGGCGCGGGCGACGGCTTCTCGCACCGAGCCGGCGTCCAGGCCGTCCATCACCGCGGGCTCGGCGCCGAGCTCCGCCAGCAGGCCCGACCTGGCCGCGCTGGTCGAGGTGGCCGTCACCTGGTGCCCGCGGGCCACCAGTTGGGGCACCAGGTGACGGCCCACCGCCCCGGCTCCGCCCGCCACGAAGACCCGCATGACCATCACCCTCCCGGACTCGCCCGACGCGTCCCGGCCCGCGCGCGACGGCCCGGTCCGCCTTCTTCCTACCGGAGCCTTGCCACTCCGTCCGGCTTTGACACGAAGCACAGCGGAACACGGTCATCCGTCCCGGCACCGCCCTGGGCTGCGGGAAGGCCCCCTGTCACCGACCGCACGGGAAAGGACGGGAAAAGACCGGGCCTCATCGCTGCGGCCCCTGGCGCCAGGGGAGTTGGACCCGCGTACGCTTGGCCCGGAGGTGGGGGATGGTCGGTACGCTCTTCCTGGTCGCCAGCGGTCTGGTGTTCGTCGTGCTCGGCGGGATGTTCATACAGCGCCGCCGCCGCAGGCACGCCAGCGCGCGGGCGGGGTGGGCGGCCTGCTCGGTCGGAGTGGGCCAACTGCTGCACGCCATAGGCTCGCAGGCCGGGCACCAGCAGCCGCTCGCGCTGATCCTCGCCATCTCCTCGGCCGCCTTCAGCATCGGCGGCCTGATCGTCGTGGCGACGCTGCGCCGCCGCCGTCCCCGGCAGGCCCTCCCCACGCTCGACTCCTGACCCGCCCGGCCGACCACGGCGGGCCGGCCACAACCGCCCGGCCCGCGGTCGCCCGGGCTCGTCCAACTCCCGCCCGCGGCACGCCGTATGGGGCGCCGGACACAGATCCCGCACACATTCGCGACCCGGCCCCGCGGTGGACATACCCGCACACGGCACGAGTTGACCCGCTTTGCCGGGCAGCCACCGGCACTCCGTCAAGTCCCGGTCAAAAGCGGGTGAACACCCGCAGGTCAGCCCTGCCGTGCCCGCCGCAGGGGCATCGTTGCAGTAGGCATCAGTCGTCTCCCGTTCCCCAAGCGTTCAATTGAGTGTCCCTGCCCGGGCTGTCTGGCGTCCCTAAGTTCCCTGGGGGTTTCGAAAGAAGGGACTATGGACACTCTCGCAGTCCGCGCTCGTGGGATCAGCAAATGTTTCGGCGACGTCGTCGCGCTCGACGGCGTCGACCTCGATGTGCCGCAGGGGCAGATCCACGGCCTGGTCGGGCCGAACGGCGCCGGCAAGACCACCCTGCTCGGCCTCCTGCTCGGCCTGGCCGTCGCCGACACCGGCACCCTGGACATCCTGGGCACCCCGCTCGGGCGAGCGCCGGCCGCCCCCGACGGCGTGGCCGGCTTCGTGGACGGCCCCGGCCTCTACCCGTCCCTGACCGCCCGCCAGAACCTGGCGGCGCTGGCCGCCCTGCGCGGCTCGGACGCGCGGACCGCGGGAATCGACGACGTGCTGGCCCAGGTCGGCCTCACCGACGTCGCCGACGACCGGGCCCGCGGGTTCTCGCTCGGCATGCGGCAGCGCCTCGGACTCGCCGCCGCCCTGCTCACCCGGCCGCGGCTGCTCGTCCTGGACGAGCCCTCCAACGGCCTGGACCCGGCAGGCAAGCGGCACGTGCACCGCGTGCTCGACCGGCTCGCGGCCGAGGGCACCGCCGTGGTGCTCTCCAGCCACCGGATGGACGACGTGGAGGCGCTCTGCTCGGAGGTCACCATCCTGGCCACCGGCCGGGTCGTCTTCTCCGGCCCGCTCACCAAGCTCGCCGCGGAGAACCGCGAGCTGGAGTACCGGGTGCTCACCTCCGACCCGGCGGCCGCCCGCGAGGTGGCCGCGGGAGCGGACGGGGTCGCCCTCGTGGAGAGCGCCGCCCGCTCCCGGCACGGCGCCGACGCCTTCGTGGTACGCGCCCTGGTGCCCGCCATGGACGACCTCGTGGCGGCGCTGGTGCGCGCCGGGATCGCGGTGCGCGAACTCGCCCCCGTGGTCTCGCCGCTGGAAGCGGCGTTCCTCGCCCTCACCGAACAGCAGGAGGCCGGCCGATGACCGCGACCGCCACCCCGGCAGCCGGCGAAGGCAACGTTGTCACGCCGGCTGCTGCCACCCGTCCCGTCTCGGTGGCCCGCGGCTACCGCTTCGAGGTGGTCAAGCTCGTCTCCCAGTGGCGCATCCGGCTGCTGGTGCTCGCCTGCTGGATCGTGCCCGGGCTCTTCGTGGCCGCGGTGAGCCGGCAGAGCACGCTGCCCTCCGACACCCTCTTCGGCCGCTGGATGCACGCCACCGGCTGGGCCGGGCCGCTGGTCGTCCTCGGCTTCTCCGGCAGCTGGGCGCTGCCGCTGCTGACCTCGGTGGTCGCCGGCGACGTGTTCGCCGCCGAGGACCGGCTCGGCACCTGGCGGCACCTGCTGGTGGCGGTCCGCTCGCCGCGGCGGATCTTCGCCGCGAAGGCGCTGGCCAGCCTCACGGTGATCCTGCTGCTCGTGGTGGGCCTGGCCGCCTCCGGCATCGTCGGCGGCCTGCTGTCGGTGGGCGACCACGCGCTGGTGGGCCTGGACGGCCACCTGCTCGCGCCCTCGGACGCGGCCGGGGACGTGCTGCTCGCCTGGACCGCCGCGCTCGCCCCCACCCTGGCACTGGCCGCGATCGGCCTGCTCGGCTCGGTCTCGCTCGGCCGCTCGCCGATGGGCCTGCTGCTGCCCGCGCTGGTGGCCCTCGCGATGCAACTGGCCCAGATGCTGCCGCTGCCGGTGGCGCTGCGGATGGCGCTGCCCGGCTACGCCTTCATCTCCTGGAACGGCCTGTTCACCGATCCCGGCCAGCTGCGCCCGCTGCTGATCGGCGTCGCAGTGAGCCTGGTGTGGGCGGTGGTGGCCACCGCGCTGGCCTACCTGCTCTTCGTGCGGCGGGACTTCACCAACGCCCAGCACGACAGCACCGCGCGCCGCGCCGTCACCACCGGGCTGATCCCGCTGGCGGTGCTGGTCGCCGCCACCTTCGCGATCGTCGCCGCGGCCACCCCGTCGATGGGCTCGGGCATCACCAAGCCCAAGCTCCAGCGGTCGGTCGCCACGGCGTTCGCCCACCTGTACCGCATGCAGACCCGCCAGCTGAACCGCCCCGCCGTCACGGAGGCGCAGCTGCGGGTCTCGGCCGCCTGCACGAAGGGTGACGACGATTCGGCCACCCAGGGTGCGGGCAACGACTGGCGCTGCGTCGTGACGTGGCACCTCCCCGGCGTCGAGGCCGCAGGCACGGCCATCTACCAACTCGACGTCACCTCGGACGGGCGGTACGTCGCCGACGGCGACGGACCGAAGGAAGTGAACGGCTACTTCCTGGTGCGCACCCCGCAGGGGGACGCGCCGAACCCGCTGTGGCAGTTCGACGGCAACGTCGAGCTGCTGTCAACCTCCCAGAAGGGATAACCCATGCAGGTAACACGCCGCCGCCGGCGTGTCGAGAAGGCGAGCTTCGTCTTCCTCGGTAGGCAGTTCGGCCGCCGGGTGACGCTGGTCACGGCGGGTATCACCGCCGTCGGCCTCGCGGCCACCGGCACGGCCTTCGCCCAGACGCACCAGTTCGGCACCCAGCAGGTGGGTCAGCAGACGGCGCAGGGCCAGGTCATCTCCAGCGACCAGTACCTCGACCCCTACGGTGCCCGGTCGGTCATCAACGACGGCAAGATCATGTCGTCCTCGGTGAGCCCGGACGGCAGCCACCTGGCCGCCTCGGTCACCGACGGGGACGCGGACCTGGTCATCGTGGACCTCAAGACGTACAAGGTGCAGCAGCTCGTCGGCAGCAACGCGGCCGACAACCTGCGCATCAGCGGCGCCGACGTGGGCCAGGAGGGCCCCACGTACTCGCCCGACGGCAAGCAGCTGTGGCTGGGGCGCACCGACGGCTACACCAAGTTCACGGTGAACGCCGACGGTTCGCTCTCCAACCCGGTCACCATCAGCATCCCGGCGGACGGCGCGAAGCACGCGCTGGTGGCCGCGGCCGTCTTCTCGGCCGACGGCTCCACCGTGTACGCGGCGGTCAACGGCCAGAACCGGGTGGTGGCCATCGACGCGGCGACCGGCGCGATCGAGCAGAGCTGGAACGTCGGCAACGCCCCGCGCGGTCTGGTGCAGGTCGGCAGCAAGCTCTACGTCACCAACGAGGGCGGCCGCCCGGCGCAGCCCGGTGACACCACGCTCAACTCCTACAACACGCAGGTCCCGGCGAGCGCGGTGACCGGTGCCACCACCACCGGCACGGTCAGCGTCATCGACCTGGCGAAGCCCACCGCGGCTCCGGCGAGCATCGGGGTCGGCCTGCACCCGACGGCGATCTACGCCGGCAAGGGCGCGGTGTTCGTCACGAACACCGCGACCAACACCGTCTCGGTCATCGACCCCAAGCGCGACAAGGTCGTCCAGACCATCTCCACGCAGCCCTGGCCCGAGGCGTCGGTCGGCTACGAGCCCGACGCGGTGACGCTCACCTCCGACGGCCACCTGCTGGTGACCCTGGGGCGCGCCAACGCGATCGCCGTCTACCGGTTCAGCAGCGCGCAGGAGCCCGTCTCCTACATCGGCCTGCTGCCCACCGACTACTTCCCGGCGGAGATCGCGACCGTCGGCAAGCAGATCGTCGTGTCCAACACCCGCGGCATCGACGCGCTCCGCCCCACCGCGAGCGCCGGCCACGGCACCCACGACACCACCTCCAGCCTGGTGCACTTCACGCTGCCCAGCGACAAGGTGATCAGGTCGCAGACCGACAAGGTCTTCCAGCAGAACGGCTGGACGAACAACGACGTCAAGCTGGCCCAGGGCAAGAAGGCCAAGGCCGTCCCGGTCCCGGCCCGCATCGGCGACCCGTCGACGATCAAGCACGTCTTCCTGATAGTCAAGGAGAACCGCACCTACGACCAGCTCTTCGGCGACATGCCGCAGGGCGACGGCGACCCGTCGCTGGCGGAGTTCGGCGAGAACGTGACGCCGAACCAGCACGCGCTGGCCACCCAGTTCGGCCTGTACGACAACACCTACGACATCGGCACGAACTCCGCCGAGGGCCACAACTGGCTGATGCAGGCCGACGACCCGGAGTACACCGAGTCCTCCGCCGGTGAGTACCTGCGCAGCTACGACACCGAGGACGACGCCCTCGGCCACCAGAAGTCCGGCTTCCTGTGGACCGGCGCCCAGGCGGCCGGCAAGTCGGTGCGGGACTTCGGCGAGTTCCAGCAGTTCCTGACCAAGCCGGCCGCCGCCAGCTGGCAGAACCTGTACTGCGACGCCAAGACGATGGACGCGACCGGCTCGAAGAGCGCCTACACCCTGGACTCCTCCTCGCCGATCCCGTCGCTGAACAACGTCTCGCTGCCGACCTTCCCGAAGTTCGACACCAGCGTCCCGGACCAGTACCGGTACGAGATCTGGAAGCAGGACTTCGAGAAGAACGGCCCGGCGAACCTGAACATGTTCTGGCTCTCCAGCGACCACACCGGCGGCCCGGCGAGCCCGGCCGCGCAGGTGGCCGACAACGACCTCGCGGTCGGCAAGATGGTCGACGAGATCTCGCACAGCAAGTACTGGAAGGACTCGGCGATCTTCGTCGTCGAGGACGACTCGCAGGCCGGCCTGGACCACGTGGACGGCCACCGCGCCCCGATCCAGATCATCAGCCCCTATGCGCAGCACGGGGTGGTGGACGACCACTACTACTCGCAGATCACGATGATCCGCACGATCGAGCAGATCCTGGGCATCCACCCGATGAACCAGAAGGACAGCGCGGCCACCCCGATGACCACGGCGTTCACCAGCAAGCCGAACTACACGCCGTACACCGCGGTGCCCAACCGCACCTCGCTGACCGCCGGTCTGAGCACGCCGCCCTCCTGCGGCGTGGACACCCCGGCCCCGCAGGACCCGAAGGCCGCGGCCGTGCCGTCGACGACGGTGCCGGCGGCGGAGAAGCAGGTCGCCGCACAGTGGAACACCTGGAAGTCGCACCAGCGCCTGACCGGCCCCAACGCGGTGCCGGACTACGCCGACCCGACCCAGATGAACCACTTCACCTGGTACCAGACGCACGACTGGAAGACGCCATACCCGGGCGAGCACAAGATCTACGCCCCCGACGACGTCCCCGGCGCGTACATCCCGTCGTCGGAGAACGACGGCTGACGCTCCCGACGACGTCCGTCTGAACCCCGCACGACCCGTACCACCCGCACCACAGGGCCCCCGCCCGGCACCCCGCCGGGCGGGGGCCCCTTGCGTGCCCAGACAACGATGTCGGTCTTTTTCCGCGCAGGCAACGGCCGCACGGCGCCCTGGTCTGCACCAATGCACGGGTGTGGGGTTTTGTGGGAACTCCCGCTACTTCTGGGGGCATTGACAAGGGAACCCACAAGAGTGCTCAATGTGCAGCGAGCACCCGGGAGGCCACCGTCGGCAGGTTTCCCGAGCCGTTTTCTGTCATGCACATGGCGACACGGGCGAGTGCCCCACCGGCTCGCAGCGGGCGGCCCCCGCGTCCGGCGGCGCGGGCCCCCGGCCGTCCCACGCCCCGAGGATCGGCGCCTGTTCGACCGCTCGGCACCGCACACCCTCTCCGCCGGGGACGGTTTTGCCCCCGGCACCCCCCACACAAGGTGGACACGATGAGAACACTCCTCCGGTGGGCGCTCGCGCTCACCGCCGCGACCGGGATCGCCGTCGGCGCCCCGATGGCGGCACAGGCGGCGCCCCTGGCGCCGGACAGCGCGAGCAGCCCCGCAGCCGGCCACGCGAGCAGTCGGACGGGCAGCTCGCCGAGCAGCACCGCGACCGTTTCGGCGGGCAGCCACGTCGCCACCACGCACGCCTGCGACAAGCCGCTCCACCCCGGCGCGCCCGTCTGCTACGCCCTGGTGCGCACCGACGTCCCCGCCGTCCGCGCCAACGCGCTCTCCCCGGACGCCACTCCGTCCGGCTACGGCCCCTCCGACCTGCGCAGCGCGTACAACATCGCCTCGGCGGCGGCCTCGAACGGCGGCGGGGCGACCGTGGCGGTCGCCGAGCTGGCCGACGACCCCAACCTGGAGTCGGACCTGGCCACGTACCGCGCCCAGTACGGCCTGCCGGCCTGTACCACCGCCAACGGCTGCTTCCGCAAGGTCAACCAGAGCGGCCAGCAGGGCAACTACCCGCCCGGCGACAGCGGTTGGGGTACCGAGGCGTCGCTCGACATCGACATGGTCTCGGCGATCTGCCCCAACTGCCACATCCTGGTGGTCGAGGCGGGCGACCTGGACGCGGCCCAGAACACCGCGGTCTCGCTCGGCGCCCACTTCATCTCCAACAGCTGGGGCACCGGGGACGGTTCGGGCAACGCGGGCGGCGACGCGGACTTCAACCACGCGGGCGTGGTCGACGTCGCCAGCTCCGGCGACAGCGGCTACGGCGTCAGCTTCCCCGCCACCTCGCAGTACGTCGTCGCCGCCGGCGGCACCAGCCTGCGGCGCGACTCCTCCGGCCGCGGCTGGTCGGAGACGGCCTGGTCGGGGGCGGGCGCGGGCTGCTCGTCCTGGGAGGCGAAGCCGTCCTGGCAGAAGGACACCGGCTGCGGCAGCCACCGCACCGTCGCGGACGTCTCGGCGGTCGCCGACCCGGGCACCGGCGTCGCGGTCTACGACACCTACGGCCAGGGCGGCTGGTTCGTCGTCGGCGGCACCAGCGTCTCGTCGCCGATCATCGCCTCGGTGTACGCGCTGGCCGGGGCACCGGCCGCCTCGGCCGCCTCGGTGCTCTACGCGCACACCGGCGGCCTGAACGACGTGGTCTCCGGCTCCGACGGCTCCTGCTCCCCGGCCTACCTGTGCACGGCGGGCGGCGGCTACGACGGCCCCACCGGCCTCGGCACGCCCAACGGCCTGGGCGCCTTCAACGGCACCGCCGGCGGCGGCTCCAACGGCGCCAGCGGCCCGATCACCTCCGGCGTCTCCGCCTCGCTCTGCCTGGACGACCGCTCCTCCGACACCACCGACTACAACCCGATCCAGATCTGGGGCTGCAACGGCACCGCCGCCCAGCAGTGGACGGTCGGCGCGGGCAACACCCTCCAGGTACTGGGCAAATGCCTGGACGTGTACGCGGCCGGCACCGCCGACGCCACCGCGGTGGACCTCTACACCTGCAACGGCACCGGCGCCCAGGTCTGGGTTCCCCAGTCCAACGGCTCCCTGCTGAACCCGAATTCGGGCAAGTGCCTGGACGACCCCAACAGCTCCACCACCGCCGGCACGCAGGTCCAGATCTGGGACTGCAACGGCACGAACGCCCAGCGCTGGACCCTCCCCTAGCGCCCACTCCCGTCCGGCAGGCTCTCGCCCGCCCGCTCCCGCCCCATCCGGGCGCCCAAGTCCCCTACGCCCCACCCGACTTGGGCGCCCGCCACGCCCGGGTGCCCGGGCAGCTCCGGGCGCCCCATCGGCGCTCAGCCCTCGTACCCGACCAGGCGTTCCGCCAGCTCGGCCGGGTGCGACAGGGCGGCCAGGTGGCCGCCGGGGACCTCGTCCGTGTCGATCCCCAGGCGCTCGCGGGCCACCCGCCGCTGGAACGCCGCCGGGAAGAACCGGTCCCCCGCCGCGGCCACCACCCGCGTCTCGACGTCCGGCCACCGCTCGATCGCGCACGGCTGGCCGAACGCGATCTCGGCCTCGGGCCCTTCGTGCGCGGCCCCCTCGGCGGCGACCTCGGCGGGCACGTCGTGCAGGAAGTAGGTGTCCAGGTCGAACTCGGTGCCGTAGCCGCCGGCCTCGGCCGCCGCGATCCGCGCCTCCTGCGAGCCGGTGGCCTCCCACCACTCCCCCGCCGTCTCGCCCGGCAGCGGGATCATCGCGTTGACCAGTACCAGCCGGGCCACCGGCGCCCGCGCGCAGACCATGGGGGCGGTGAAGCCGCCCATCGACTGGGCCACCACCACGGCCTCCTCGCGGTCGCCGACCGCCGCGGCCACCTTGTCGGCGTACTCGGGCAGCCCGGCCGAGGCGTCGGCGCCGGGCAGGTCGACGGCGACCGCCTCGTGCCCCCTGGCCCGCAGCTCGGGCACCACCCGGTGCCAGTACCAGGCCGCGCCACCGGCCCCCGGGATCAAGACGTACCTGCTCATCCTGCGGCCTCCTCGCTCTTCCTTCCGGCCCGTGCAGACCGCCGGCGGGCGCGGAAGTCATCGGTGGCGGGGGGAACCGGTCCGCGGCGGCGCCGGCTGCTCGGCCATCGACTGGGTGCCCAGGACGGTCGCCAGCGCCAGCCGCTCGGCGTCCTCGGTGCCGGGCTCGGCGGTGTAGACCATGATCCGCAGGTCGTCCATGGCGACGACGAGCGTGTCGCAGTCGAGCGCGATCCGGCCGACCGCGGGGTGCTCGATCACCTTCCGCCGGGAGGTGTCCGGCAGCGGCGGCAGCGCGTCGGCGTCCCACAGCTCGGTGAACTTCGGGCTGGCGTGGTCGAGTTCGCCGATCAGTCGGCGCAGCGCGCGGTCGGCGGGGTAGCGGGAGGCGGTCAGGCGCAGGTCGGCGACGAGCCGCGCGTCGAGTTCGGCCTGCTCCCGCTCGGTGTGCACGACCCGCGACGGGGGCCCGGCGAGGTGGCGCCACACCGCGTTGCGCTCGATCCCGCGCCAGGAGGTGGTCGCGCCCATGAGGGCGTCGTAGGGGGCGTTGGCGAGGACGAGCGTCCAGGTGGCGTCGTAGACGACGACGGGGGTGTTCGCAAGGCGGTCGAGCAGGCGCTGCACGCTCGGCGGGACGCGCGAGGGGACCACGCCGGTGCCGGGCGGGGTGTGGCCGGCCAGCCGGTGGAGGAGGTCGCGGTCGGTGTCGGACAGCCGCAGCGCCTGCGCCAGGGCCTCCACCACCTGGGCGGAGGGCGCGGTCGCCCGGCCCTGTTCGAGCCGGGTCAGATAGTCGGCCGAGATCCCGGCGAGGGCGGCCAGCTCCTCGCGGCGCAGCCCGCTCGCCCGCCGGCGCGGCCCGACCGGTACACCCACCGTCCCGGGTGCGACGCGGTCGCGCCTGCGGCGCACCATCCGGCCGAACTCCCAGGTCTCCATGGACCCAGTCTGCAGCGCCCGCGCGCCGCTGTCCTGGCCCCGCCGTTCCCAGGACCGGCGGCTCCCGGGACAAGGAGACGGCTGGCCGGCCGCCCGCGGCGGGCCGAGGCTGGGGGCATGAGCACCGACACCGGAACCGTTCTGATCACCGGACCGACCCGCGGCCTCGGCCGGTCCGCCGCCCTCGCGATGGCGGGCCGGCCGGCGGGCGAGCGGCCCGACCTGCTGCTGGTCGGCCGCGGCGGCGACGCCCTGGCCGACACCGCCGGCCGGGCCCGCGCGCTCGGCGCGGTCGTCCACACCGTCGCCTGCGACCTGTCCCGGCTGGCCGACGTGCGGGCCGCCGCCGCCACCGCGCGGGAGCTGCTGGCCGCCGGGGCGGTACGGCCGCTGCGGGCGCTGGTCGCCAACGCCGGCCGCATGTCGGCCGACACCCGCGAGGCGTCCGCCGACGGCTACGAGCTGACCTTCGCCGTCAACCACCTCGCGCACGCGCAGCTCATCGGCGACCTCCTCGGCTCGATGGCCACGCCGGGCCGGATCGTGCTGCTCGGTTCGAACGTCTACAGCGCCAACATCTGGCGGCGGCTGCTGGGCGTGCCCGAGGCGCGCTGGCGCGACCCCGTCGAACTCGCCCGGCCCGCCACCGGCACCCGAAGCCCGGGCTTCCAGGAGTCCGGGATCGCCTACGCCAACGCGAAGCTGGCGGTCCTGTACTACGCGCACGAACTGCAGCGGCACACCGCGCCCGGTGTCAACGTCACGGTGTTCGAGCCGGGTTGGATGCCCGGCACGGCGCTGAGCCGCGACGCGCCCGCCGTCTTCCAGGCGATGGGCCGCGGCCTGGGCCGCGTGCCCGGCGTCTCCACCCCGAGGCGCTCGGGCCCCGCGCTGGCCTCGCTCGCACTGGACGAGAAGTGGGCGGGCCTGCGCGACGGGGCGTTCGTGGTGGTCGACAAGGTCCGCCAGGTCCGCCCGGTCGCCCAGGCCCCGCAGCGGGAGCGGCGGTTGTGGGAGGCTACGGCCCAACTGCTCGACGGCGCCAAGGTGTCGGGCTGAGCTCGGTGCCGACTGCCCTCAGGCAGGCGCCTGGTGCCGCCCCCGACTGCCGTGCCGCCGCCCGGCTGCACCGCCGAGCGCCGGCCGTCTCGCCGGGGCACCGTACCGGCCGGCGTACGCCCGTGCGGCGTTCCCCGCCGCGCCCGACCGGTGGCCGCCCCGCCGAAGCCCGCGACGGGCGGCCGGCGATCGGCGATCCGCGGCTGACGGCTCCCGGCACCGGGCCCCACCTCAGGCGCCCGCGCCTCCGTCCACCGGGACGATCGCTCCCGTCACCATCGAGGCGCGGTCGCTGAGCAGCCACGCCGCCGCCTCGGCGACCTCGCGCGGCTCGGCCATGCGGCCCAGCGGGACCCTCTCTTTGATGCGGTCCACCACGCCCGGGGACGCCGCCTCCCACGCGTCGATCATCTCGGTGGCGGTGCCGCCCGGGGTGATGCCGTTCACACGGATGCCCTGCGGGCCCCAACTCACCGCGGCGGACTCGGTGATGCTGTTGAGCGCGCGCTTCATGGCGCCGTACGCGGGCAGTTCGGGGTTGGCGCGGCGGCTGCCGATGCTGGAGGTGTTGACGATGGCCCCGCCGCCGCCCCGGCGCATGAGCGCGGCCTCGGCGGTCATCGCGGTCCAGTGGCCGCGGAAGTTGACCGCGAACTGCTGGTCGATGGCGTCCTCGCCGGTGGTGTCGAGCGGGCCGGGCTGCTGGATCGCGGCGCCGTTGTTGAAGGCGCCGTCCAGTCGCCCGTGCAGTTCCTCCACCCGGTCGACGGCCGCGCGGATGCTCGCGCTGTCGGCGAGGTCCATCGGCACGGCGTCGGCGGTGCCGCCCTCGGCGCGGACCTCGGCGACGACCTTCGCCAGCGCCTCGGTGCTGCGTGCGGCGAGCACCACCGCGGCGCCCTCGGCGGCGAAGAGCCGGGCGGCGGCCGCGCCGATGCCGCGGCTGGCGCCGGTGATGAGCACGACCTTGCCGGTGAGCAGGCCGAGCGGTGCGGTGCGTGGTGCGTTGCTGTCGTTCGTCATGGCTCCAGCGTCGGGCGGTCCGCGCACCGCAGGCAGGCACAGGCGGTACCAGGATCAGGTGCCGCACGGCGCGCACACTGGGGGTATGGACAAGCAGGAGCTGGGAGCCTTCCTCCGCAGCCGCCGCGAGCGGCTGCGGCCGCAGGACGCCGGCCTCCCCACCGGCCCGCGGCGCCGCACGCCGGGGCTGCGCCGCGAGGAGGTCGCCGTCCTCGCGCACATCTCCACCGAGTACTACGTCCGGCTGGAGCAGGGCCGCGCGCCGCGCCCCTCGGCCGAGGTGCTGGCCGCGATCGCGGCCGCGCTGCGGCTCACGGACGCCGAGTCCGACCACCTCCACGTCCTGGCCGGCACCGCGCCGAGCCGCACCGGGCGGCACCGGCGCGATGTGCGCCCGAGCATCCTCGCGCTCCTGGAGCGGCTGCCGCAGACGGCCGCCTTCGTGACGTCCGCCGCCTTCGAGGTGCTGGCGTGGAACGACCTGGCGGCCGCGCTCATGGAGGACTTCGGCGGGCTCGCCCCGCGCGAGCGCAACCTCGCCCGCCGCGCGTTCCTCGACTCCGGCCCGGACGGCACGCCGCTGTACGGGGTCTCCGACGGGGACGAGTTCCGGCAGCACGTCGTCATGGAGCTGCGCGCCACACTGGCCCGCTACCCGGCCGACCCGGCGGTCTCCGGTCTGGTGGCCGAACTCCGGGACGGCAGCGCGGAGTTCGCCCGCCTGTGGGAGCGCCACGACGTGCACCACATGCCCGTGCTGACGAAGACCTTCCGCCACCCGGCCGTCGGCGAGATCACGGTGGACTGCGACTCCCTCGCGCTCACCGACCGCGACCAGCACCTCGTCCTCTACAGCGCCCCGGCCGGATCGCCGTCCGCCGAGTCCCTGGCCCTGCTCCACGTCCTGGGCACCGAGGCGGCCGACTACCGCCGCTGAGGGGGTCGCCCGTACCGCCGGGCCGAGAGGGCGGGTCCCGGCCGTCCTGCCGACCGGGACCCGGGCCCGGCGGGTCAGTGGACGGTGGCGGCCATCGCCTCGATCTGCGCCTCCACGATGTCGGGCCGGTCGAGCGGGATGTCGTGCGAGCTGCCGGCGGCGGTGACCAGGTGCCTGTTGGGTGCTTCGCTCGCGAACGCGCTCTGGGCCGCCCGCCATGCCTCGGCGTCGGGCGGCGAGGTGGGGAACGGCGTCTGCTCGGAGACGATGACGTCGGCGGGGACGGCGGCCGGCCAGACGGCCTGGTGGTAGGCGCGCTGGTCGGGCACGTAGCCGGCGGCGACGGCGAGCAGCTGGCGCTCGGCCTGGGTGCGGGCCTTCGGGTCCTTCGCCTGGATCTGCTCGACCTCGGGCCGGGTCGCGGCCGCCACGCGGGCGATCTCGGTGTCGGTGCTGAACTGCGGCAGCGCGGCGTCCACGAGGACCGCCCCGGCGAACTGGCCGGGGTGCTGCCCGGTGATGTACGTGGCGATCTCCCCGGCCTCGGAGTGCGAGACGAGGACGACGTGGCGGGTGGCGCCGAGGGCGGTGAGCCCGGCTTCCAGGTCCGAGACTGCGTCCTGCGCCTTCCAGGGGCCGGGCACGGGGTCGCTGGCGCCCATGCCGGCCCGGTCGTAGGTGATGATCTCCGAGCCGGTCCTCGCCGACAGCTCCGGGACGATCTTCTTCCAGTAGGAGGAGTCGAGGCCGCCGCCGGCGTCCAGGACGATCGCCGGCTGGTGGCCGGGGGTGACGTGGAAGGCGAGCCGGTGCCCCTCGTTGGTGATCATGTGCAGGGTGGAGTCGGTGGCCGCGGCCGTGCTGGCGGCGGCCTTGGCCGGGATGCGGGTCGTGGGCTTCGACGCCGGGGAACCGCCGGAGTGCCCGCACCCGGCGAGGACCCCGGTGAGGGCCGCGGCGATCCCGACGGCGATCGCGGTGCGCCGGCCTCGGGGCGGGCGCGGGGTGTTTGCGGTCATGGTGGTCTCCGTTACGTCGTCGGCCGGCGGCCGGCTTGTCGGCTTGTCGGCCTGTCGGGTGGGAATCGCGGGACGCGGGCCCGGGCGGCGTCCGCCCCGGCGTTCCCGTGATCCACCCTGCCGGGGGCGCCGGTGCCGGGCACGGGTGCTGGACCCCCGGTCGGGGTGGGCCTGGCCCCACTGCGCGCAGTGGGGCGGGCCCGCCAGGATGAGGGCATGCCCGTGATCCACACGACCTCGCGCCGCGGCGGCCTGCGAGCGGGGCTGGCGCAGCGGATGGAACTGCTCGGCTGGTCGCTGCTGCTGCTCCTCGCCTCGCTGGCGGCCTTCGCCCTGCTGGTGCTGTGGAGCACCGCGCTGGGCCTGGTCCTGCTCGGGGCCGGGCTGCCCCTGGCGCTGGTGGCCACCGTGGTGGTGCGCTGGTTCGCCGACCGGCACCGCGGCTGGGCGGGCCGGTGGCTGCCGGCGCCGGTCGCCCGCCCGTACCTGCCGCTCCCGCCGGGGAACTGGTTCAGGCGGCTGTGGGTGATCCTGAAGGACCCGGCGACCTGGCGGGACTGGGCCTGGCTGGCGGTCGACTCGGCGGTCGGCTGGTGCACCGCCGGCGGACCGTTCCTGCTCTTCGCGGCCGGGCTGTTCTACCTGCTGTACCCGCTGGTGTTCGCGCTGACGCCGCCGCAGGTGTTCCGCACCCCGCTGGGCCCGCGGTTCCACCTGCACGGCGTCGCCGAGTCCTTCGCCATGGTCCCGCTCGGCCTGCTCCTCCTCGTCCTCTGGTACGTCGGCGCGGTGCCGTTCGCCCGGCTGAACGCACGGCTGGTGCGCCTGCTGCTGGCCCCGACCGAGCAGGCCCGGCTGCGGGCACGGGTCGCGCAGCTGGCGGCTTCGCGGGCGGAGACCGTCGACAGCCAGGCCGGTGAGCTGCGCCGGATCGAACGGGACCTGCACGACGGCGCGCAGGCCCGGCTGGCGTCCCTCGGGATGAGCCTGGGCCTCGCGGAGCAGCTGCTGGCCGACGACCCGCAGGCCGTGGCCCGGCTGCTGGCCGAGGCCCGCGAGTCGACCTCGACCGCGCTGGCCGAGCTGCGCGACCTGGTCCGGGGCATCCATCCGCCGGTGCTGGCCGACCGGGGTCTGGACGGCGCGATCCAGGCGCTGGCGCTGGCCTGCCCGGTGCCGACGACGGTCGGTGTCGACATCCCGGGCCGCCTGCCGGCCGCGGTGGAGTCCGCGGCCTACTTCGCGGTCGCCGAGGCCCTGGCCAACGCGATCAAGCACGCGGGCGCCCACCGCGTCGACATCCGTCTGGAGTACACCGCGCAGGGCACGCTGAGCATCCTGGTCGCCGACGACGGCCGCGGCGGCGCCTCCTTCGAGGCCGGCACCGGCCTGCGGGGCATCGCGCGGCGGCTGGCCGCCTTCGATGGGACCATCGGCATCGACAGCCCGATGGGCGGACCTACGAACGTGAGGATGTCCCTGCCGTGCGCGTGGTCGTAGCCGAGGACCTGGCCCTGCTGCGCGAAGGACTGATCCGGATCCTGCAGGCGTACGGCTTCGAGGTCGTCGAAGCGGTGGACAACGGCCCCTCCCTGCTGCGGGCGCTGGAGACCCACCGCCCGGACGTCTCCGTCATCGACGTGCGGCTCCCCCCGACCCTCACCGACGAGGGGCTGCGCGCGGCGATCGACGCCCGCGCCCGGCACCCGGGTCTGCCGGTGCTGATGCTCTCCCAGTACGTGGAGCAGCTCTACGCCCGGGAGTTGATGTCGGACCGGGCGGGCGCGGTCGGCTATCTCCTCAAGGACCGGGTCTCGGACGTCGGCCGCTTCATCGACACGGTCCGCGGGGTCGCGGCGGGGGCGACGATGATGGACCCCGAGGTCGTCGCGGTCATGCTCGCCCGCCACGAGGAGGACGAGCCGCTGCGGGCCCTGACCCCGCGCGAGCGCGAAGTCCTGGCCCTGATGGCCGAGGGCCGCTCGAACGCGGCCATCGCCTCCCGCCTCTTCGTGTCGGAGAAGGCCGTCAGCAAGCACAGCAACAGCATCTTCACCAAACTCGGCCTCCACCCCTCGGAAGAGGACAACCGCCGCGTCCTGGCCGTCCTCGCCTACCTCCAGGCCTGAACCCCCGCCGCGTGCGGGCGTGGCGCTCTTTCAGGCCGGTCCAGCCGGCGGGTGGAGATGTCGACGCCGGCGACCGGTCGGCCCCCCGACATCGCCGCGGCGGACAGGCAGAACCTGACCCACATGTTGAGCTGGATCTCCTTCGCCAAGCGTAGATGCGAGTACAGAAGGTGCACCAGCCGGTTGCTCGCACACGCCCAGAGCTCGATCTCGAAGACCAGGAGGCCGTCGTCCGTGCGTGCACGGAAGTGCACTTGGCCGGCCTCCATGTGGCCGCTCAGGGTCACCAGGTGCAGACGATCGACGTCCCGGCGAACGACCCTGACGGGTCCGTTCCAGGGTCCGGGCATCTCCACCAGCAGTTCGTCGGAGACATCGAGACCGTGGTCCCCGAGTTCCCCCGTGTGGACGTCCACGACCTCGGAAGGCACGAAATGCTTGAAATCGCGACAGACCCATTCGACGAGGTCGCCCGGGCCGATGTCGGCGTCGGCAATGCGCACGCGAAAAACGCGGTGGAACAGGGGGCCGAAGCCGTCCTGCGCCAGTTGCACCCGGCTGTCGACCGCTTCGGGCGGCAACTGCGGCGGAAGGTCCGCCTCGTCCCCCTGGCACTCGCCGCCACGGTGCAGAGGCGTCGTCTCCCACAGATAGCGCCACGTGACCAGCCCCGTGCCGAGGAGCCACCGGCCCAGCACGGCGAGCGTCCGAGGGCACTGCGGCGCGTCACTCACGGGTCTCCACCGGAGAGGTCATAAGAAACACCATCGACCTGTGTATACCCTGACAAACAGATGCAATGAACCTGATACAGACAAAAAGCCCTGGAGGCTCCCCATGGTGGTACGGCTCCTGCATCGTGCGGGGCTGCGAAGTGCTCATCTGCACCTCGCCTCCCTCGCCACCATCGGCCTGTGCGTGACGCTGTGGGTGCGCGCGAAGACCGTCGACCAGGAGCAGCGGGGAAATGCCGAGCGGCGCGCGCTCTTCGTGGGTCTGTGGCCGCCGACCATGTGGCTGATCGGCGACTCGCTCGAGAGCGCGAGTGACCTCGTTGGGTGACTGGGTCTTCGGACGGGTCGACGCCACGCGGGTCTGGCGGGACCTCGCCGACGCGCGCGTGAACTACTCGGTCGACGAAGTGTCCCGACCCTCGTGGAACATCGATGTCCACCGCGCCCCGCTGCCTGCGGAGCGCCCCGGCCCGCCGGTGCCGGGAGGGCCCTGGGAGCAGGCCTGCCGCCTGGTCCGCGATTACGAGTTCTCACCGCCGGAACTCGTGCGGGCCCTCTACGACCCGGCCGCACCGCTGCTCGGCCGCGACATGCTGCTGGAGGCCCGGTTCCACGGCATGCACTTCTACTGCGGCGTACGCGTCACCGAAGTGGTGGACGAGACCCGCGACGGAACCGACCGCGTGTGGGGATGGGCCTACGAGACCCTGGAGGGCCACCTGGAACGTGGCCAGGTCGCCTACACCGTCGTCAAGCGGCAGGACACCGGCGAGGTGCTGTTCGTGGTCACATGCCATTCGCAGGGCGCCCCGACACTGGATCGGATCACCTTCCTGGGGTGGCGCCTGTTCGGCCGCCGCGTCCAGCTGCGGTTCTACCGCAGATGTGCCGACCGGCTGCGCCTGTTCGTCGAGGCCGCGCTGCGCGGCGAGCGCCCGCTGCCCGGTCCTCGCGCCACAACCGGGCGTCTGGTGTGCGCGCCCTCCGACGCCGGAACGCGCCGCTTCGACGCACTGGCCATCCACCGCGTCGCCCCGGCATGAGGCGCGGGCGGCACCTCGGGCTCACCGGCCACGACGAACGGACGGCCCCTACCGCCACCGGTCACGTCGTCCACATCTGCTGAGCACCCGGCCGTCACTCAGGCCCCCGCGCCTCCCCTGTCGGAGGACGGCCACACATAGGGCAGATCGTCCGGGACGCCGGGGAACAGGGCCGCGTACGTGCCCGGGTCCTTGCGGACGAGGGCGGACTGGTGGCTGCGATGGAAGGCCCCGTCCCCGAGCCACGGCGGGAGCTCCCCCGCGGCGGCGAGGGCGGGCTGCTCGCGCACGTGAGCATCCGGACGTCCTGCGGCGAATCCGGCGATCAATGACGCGGCACAGCTGTCCTGGTGCCCCTGCTCGCGCCAGGCCCGACAGATCTCGAGCCCGTAGCGGACCAGGGCCTCCTCGTATCCGCTCCACATGCGCACGGCCGGGTGCCTGCGCCAGCCGTATCCGGGAACGGTCAGGCCGCGAAGGACCTGAAGGGCCTCGACCCGCTGCTTGCCCAAGCGGCGCCGGTCCAGGAGCAGGGCGGAGCGCCGGAAGTCGGCCTCGGGCAGGAATGTCTGCATGGTCGCGTCCTGGAGCGGGGGCGGGAGTTCAGGATGACTGTTCCCCAGCGTCCCCTCCCCCTGTGCGGGCGAGCCTGTGCGGCGTCGGCCGAACGCGTGACAGCGCAGCCGCCGCGTGGGGCTACTCGGGGAAGCCGGTGTGCTGGTGGGTGGGGAGGATGGCCGTGGCGATCACGTCGAAGAGGTGGTCGGCGCGTGGGGCCAGGGACGGCTGGTCGTAGAGCCAGGCGAGGGCCGCGACCAGGGCGAACAGGTCGGTGCCGTCGACGGTGGGGCGGGCCACGCCCGTGGCGTGGGCGCGGTCGAGGAGGCGTGCGCCGATGTCGTGCAGCGCCACGCAGGAGTCGTGCAGTGCCGACCCGGTGTCCTCCAGCGCGGCCGTGAACAGCGCCGAAACGCCCCGGTACTCGTGGTTGAGCGCGACACAGCCGCGCAGCCACGTCAGGAGGGCGTCCTCGGGCGTGCTCGACACCTCGAGGTCCGCCGCCTTGGCCGTCAGCTCGTCGACGTCCGCGCGGAGCAGCGCCTCGATCAGCGCCTCCCGCGTGGGGAAGTGCCGGTAGAGGGTGCCGAGCCCGACGTCCGCCCTGCGGGCGACATCGCGCAGGGAGGCGTCGGCACCCTGCTCGCTCACGACGTCGCGCGCGACGGTGAGCAGGCGGTCGTAGTTCTTCTGCGCGTCGGCTCGCATGGGTCTCCCGGCTTGGCAGGTTGGGCAGCGCTGTGCGGATGCCGCGCGCCGATCCACCTAGCTTAGGGACCGCGGTGCGGGCGCGGATCAGCGTGTCGCCGCAGCCAGCGCCGCACGGATGGCGTCCTCGCCCGCCGGCCGGCCGTCCTCCTCGGAGTACGGCCCGTACGGCGTCCCCCACACCGGCGTGCCCGTCGCCTGCCGCCAGCTGCCGGCCAGCGACCCCGCGTCCACCACGCCGTATCCGACGGATCCGATGAAGCCGGATACAGCGGCCTTTGCCGGCCCGGAGTCGCCCGCGATCGGCAGGCAGGAGCGGTCAGCTGCTCCGGCCGGGCGGGCAAGAGCCAGCAGGTGCTGGTAGTAGATGGTGTTGAACGCCTTCACCACCACGGCGTCCGGCAGGTACCGCTGCAGCAGTTCGCTCGACGTGAGCCGCCCCTCGTCGAGTTCGCGGATGTGCCCGTCGCGCTCGGGGCCGTAGTTGCACGTGTCGATGACGGTCCGGCCGGCCAGCGCCGCGGCGGGCAGGTCGGGGAAGGCGCTCACCGGCACCGCGACCAAGGCGATGCCGCCGGCTGCCGCGGCCTGGCCGCTCGGCGCCGCGGAGGCCCGCGGCCCGAGTTCCGCGACGGTGTCCGCGAGCGTGTGCGGCCCGCGGGAGTTGCTGAGGACCACGTGGTGCCCGGCCCCGACGGCGAGCCGCGCGAGGGCGGTGCCGATCTGCCCGCTTCCGACGAATCCCACGGTCGTCATGTGTGCTGCGTCCTTCCGTCAGCCGGCGGGGAAGTAGTGGCCGTTGTCGAGGTCGGCGAGCAGGCCGGGCCGGCCGGGCTCCCAGCCGAGGCTCCGGCGGGTGATGAGGTTGGACGCCGGATAGCTCTGCGTGACGATGTTCGCGAGGAACCCGTAGTATCCCGGCACCATCAGCTCGTCCAGGGGGATGCTCACCGCGGGCAGCCCGAGGCGGCCAGCGATCGCCTCGGCGATGTCGCGGAGCGGGATCGCCCCGTCCGCGACCGCGTGCCAGTACCTGCCGGCCGGGCCCTTCTCCAGCGCCAGGCGGAACAGGGCGGCGGCGTCGCGGGCGTGCACGGCGTTCCACAGGTTCGCGCCGTCCCCGGGATAGCCGGCGAACCCTTTCTCCTTGGCGAGCGCGATCAGTGTGGGAAGGAAGCCGGCGCGGTCGGTCGTGCTGTGGGCGATGTTCGCGATCCGCACGACCGACGAGCGCACCCCCCGCTCGGCGAGGCCGATGACGGCGGCTTCCACGGTGTTGCGGACCCGGAGGGTGCCTTTGTGCTCCTCGCCGACGGGCAGGGCCGGGTCCTCCTCGGTGGCCGGCCGGCCCAGCTGCCCGGGTGAGCCGATGCTGCCGGCCGCGACCAGCGGCTTCCCGGTGCCGGCGAGCGCCTCGCCGTAGGCGAGCATGATCGGTGTCTCGGCGGCCGCCACGGCGTCCATCCCGCCGGCCGGCAGCAGGTCCTGCCGGTGCGCGACGTGGACGACGCCGTCGGAGTCGGCGGCCGCCTCCTTGAGGCCGTCGAGGTCCCGCAGGTCGCCGCGCCGCACCTTGGCGCCGAGCGCGGACAGCGCCGCCGCGGCGGACTCGGAGCGGGCCAGGCCGGTGACCTCGTGCCCGGCGGCGACGAGTTCCGGGATGATGTACGAACCGGTGTGGCCGGTCCCACCAGTGACGAAAACGCGCATGTTTGTCGTTCCTTGGGTGATCGGGCGGAAGGAGCGGGCAGGGAGGCCGGGCTGCTCGACACGGCGGGCGGCGAAGCCCGCCGGTGCTCGGTCGAGGACTCAGTCGAGGAGTCAGTCGAGGACGGTGAGCCCGAGCGCGATGTCGAAGCTCCCCGCGCCGTTCCGGGCCAGGCCCATCAGCAGCGGCCCGGCCCCTTCGAGCCAGCGGGCCGCCGCCAGGCCGCCGGCGTCGAGCGGCCGCAGCCCGAGGCTCTCGATGAACGCCGACACCTCGGCCTTGGCCTGCGCGTCGTCCCCGGCGAAGAACACGTCCAGTGGACGCCCCTTGGCCAGGACGTGCCCGAAGACGGTGTTGAACGCCTTCACGACACGCGCGCCGGCCGGGAGCGCCTTGGCGATCTCCTGGGCGCCGAAGGTGCCATCAGGAGTGACCAGCCCGGTGGCGTCGCTGGTGAAGGTGTTGGAGATGTCGATGACGACCTTGCCGGCCAGGGCGTCCCCGTATTCCGTGACGACCTCCACGGCGCTCGCGTACGGCACCGCGAGCACGACGATGTCGCCCGCCGGGGCCGCGCCGAACGTTCCCGCGGTGGCCCCGCCGCCGAGCGCGGCGGCCAGGCTCTTCGCCTTGGCCTCGTCACGGCCGATGACCTCGACGGTGTTGCCGCCCGCGACCGCGCGCGTGGCGATGGCGCGGGCCATGCCGCCCACACCGATGAAGCTGACGCTGCTCATGGATGTGTCCTCACTGTGCTGAAAAGAGAAGGCCCCGGGTCCCTCGGGCCGTGACCGCAGGCCGGACACGGCACGTCATTGACGACCGACGTCCACAGCCCGGACGGGTGCACCGGATTAAACGGAGCACTGACCCGAATATACGGTGCAGTGCTCCGGATAGCAAGTGAGGACGTGAACAGGGTTCCGCGGACCTACGCCGGCCCGGGGCGCTGCGGGTCCGGGACGAAGGCGGGGAGCGCGGCGAGGCTGCGGCGCACCGCCTCGGCGCCGTACGCGAACATCTGCCGCTCGTAGCCGCCGACCGCGTCGACGAGGTCCCGACGGCCGCCCGCGGCCTCGATCAGGCCGCGGCGCAGCAGGTCGGCGTCGCGCAGGGCGGTGTTCGCGCCGTTCCCGCCGGTCGGGGAGGTGGCATGGGCGGCGTCCCCGAGCAGCGTGACGGGGCCGGGGGCCCACCGCTCACTCGGCTCGACCACCCGGATGGACAGCAGGGCGCTGTTGTCCGGGTCGGCCTGCTCGATCAGGGCCCGCAGCTGCGGGTGCCAGCCCTCCATCCTGGAGAGCACGGCGTCCTGCGCGGTCGGGTCCCCCGCCGAGCCGTCCGGCGGGAGGATCATGGCCCAGCGCACGTAGTCGCCGATGTCGGGCAGCGCGACCTCGGGTGCCAGCTGTTCGGCGGCCTGCTTCGGCGGGGTGGGAAAGCGCATCGCGCCGAGCATCAGGCTGACCCCGTCGCCCGCGATCTTCGAGCCGTAGGCCCTGGACAGGGCGGCGAACTCCTCGGTCAGCGGGGTGCGGCCGATGACGAACCGGACACCGGTGTCGGTCGGGACGGTCAGCGGCGAGAGCACCCCGCGGACCGCGGAGGCGACACCGTCCGCGCCGACGAGCAGATCGGCGGTGGCCGGGCCGCGGCGGGCGAAGCGGGCCCGGGCCCGGCCGTCGTCCAGCACGTCGTAGCCGGTCAGCGCGGCATCGGTGTGGACGTTCAGGCCGGTCAGCAGCAGGTGCCGCAGCACCTGCCGGTCGACCACGACGCCGGTCCGGCCCGCGCCGAGCCTGCCGACCTCGTTCAACTGCGGGTCGAGGACCATTTGCTCGGCCGAGGCGTGCATGACGATCTCGTCCAGCAGCGCATGCCAGCGCGCCGGCAGGCAGGCGCGCACCGCCTGGAAGCCGATCGGGTCCAGCACGAGCCGGTAGCCCTGGAACCGGGCGGTGATGCCCGGGTCGCGCTCGTACACGTCGGCCTCGATCCCGGCGCCGCGCAGACCCTGCGCGAGCGCCAGACCTCCGAGACCGGCTCCGACCACGGAAACCCGCATCACACACCTCCTGGACAGAGATCCGCGGCCCCACCCGGGCAGTCGGGCGGGGCATGCGCGGACCGCAGCGTGAACGAACTTAGTTCGTCCTTCACGATCTAAGTTCTAGGAGGCGAACTTAGTTCGTGTCAAGCTATAGTGAGCGGCATGCCGTCCGATCCCCGACAACGCCGAGCAGCCCGCCACGCCCAGCCCGCCGGTGGGCCCGCGGCGCCGCCACCGCGCAAGGAGCCGATCACGGTCGACCGGATCACCGACGCCGCCCTGCAGGTCGTGGCCACCGAGGGGTACGACGCGCTGACCATCCGGCGGGTCGCCGCGGTGCTCGGCACCGGGCCGTCGTCGCTGTACGCGCACATCGTCAACAAGGAGGACCTCGACGATCTGCTGGTCGGCCGGATCTGCTCCGAGGTCGTGCTGCCCGAACCGGACCCGGCCGCGTGGCGCGAGCAGATCCGCGACGTGTACGGGCAGATCCGCGACCAGTACCTGAAGTACCCCGGGGTCTCCCGTGCCGCGCTGGCCGCGGTCCCCACCAACCTCGCCACGCTGCGGGTCAGGGAGGGGCTGCTGGCGATCCTGCTCGCGGGTGGGATCGCGCCGCAGCGGGCCGCCTGGGCGCTCGACGCCCTGTCCCTCTACGTCAGCGCCTACGCCCTGGAGCAGTCGCTGGTCCGGCAGCGGCGCAAGCACCCGGACCAGGAGTGGGTCCTCGGGCGCGAGGAGTTGATCGGCCGGTTCACCGCGCTGCCGGCCGCCACGTTCCCGCAGACGCGGCGCCATGCCGCCGAGTTGACCTCGGGCACGGGACACGACCGGTTCGACTTCACCCTCGGGCTGATCACCGGCAGCCTCGTCGCGGACGGCCGCACCTCGCAGAGCCGCACCGCGGACAGTCGCTCATCGACGTAGACCTCATGGCCGGGCTCCGGCACCTCCGCTCCTGCGACGGGCAGCCGATCAACGTCACGCCGGGTGGCAGACTCGGCCGGGGCGGGGGCCGGGCACCGCACCCGCCGACCGCCCGGGAGAAGGAGTGGAGGAACCCATGAGCCTTCGGCAGTTCGAGTACGCCCTTGCCGTTGCCGAGCGGGGCTCGGTGACCGCGGCGGCGGAGGCGCTGCACGTCGCCCAGCCCTCGGTGTCGCAGCAGATCCGCGCCCTGGAGCGGGAACTCGGCGTGGAGTTGTTCGCCCGCACGCCGACCGGTCTGGTGCCCACCGTGGTGGGCCGCGCGTTCCTGCGGGAGGCCGAGGTCGCGGTGAACGCGTCCCGGCGGGCGCGGGCGACGGCGCGGGCCGGAGCCGGCGAGTTGGCGGGCGAGTTGGTGGTCGCCGCCCAAATGGGCTTCGGTACACGGCAGTTGCCGGGCGCCCTGGGTACATTGAGGCGCCGCTTCCCCCGGCTGGAGGTCACCGTCTTCGAGGAACCCAGCTCCGCCGAACTCGAACGGCTGTGCCGCCGGGGCGTGTTGGACCTCGCGCTCATGGCCGCGTGCGAGCGGACACCCGGCAACGCCCACCGCCTCGGCGGCGAGGAGTTCGTCGTGGTGCTGGGCGCCGGGCACCCGATGCTCGCCGCCGACCGTGTCGATCTGCGCGGCCTGGAACGGGAGTTGTGGGTGCGGTTCGACCGCGACAGCGCGCTCGACGCCGTCCTGGCCGCCGTGCTGCGGGACAACGCGCTGGCCCCCGCCACGGTCGCCCGCGTCTCCCAGACCGCGACGGCCGTCCGCTGGGCGGCCCACGGCCTGGGGGTGACCCTCGTCCCGCGTTCCGCCGTGCCCGAGGGGTACGAGCACCTCGTACGGCCGGTGGCGCCGGCCGTCTCCCAGCCGGTCATCGCCGTGGTCCGGCCGGCCCCGGGCCCGGCGGAAACGGCCCTGCTGGAACTCCTCGCGCAGGCGGAATGGTCCGAACGCGCGCCCGCGTACTGATCGCCGCGAGGAATTCCGGCGCCCGGGAATTCCCCGGTCAGCCCCGGGGGAATTCGCCGCCGTCCACAAAGAGGTTGCTCCCCGTCAGCCAGCTCGCCCGTTCGGAGGCGAGAAAGAGCACCGCGTCGGCGATGTCGTCGGGCCGGCCGTCGCGGCCCAGCGGGGTGGTGGTGCCGGGGCCGGGCGACGGGTCCAGCCGCGCCCACTGCTCGCGGGTCGCCTCGCCGCCGGGGGTTTCGACCCGGCCTGGGCTCACCGTGTTGACGCGGACGCCCGCGGGGGCCAGCTCCGCGGCCAGTCCCCGGCTGTAGTTCTCCAGCGCCGCTTTCGCCGCCTCATAGTGCAGGAACTGGGGAATGGCCGCGGGCACGGCGGCCGAGGAGACGTGCACGATCGCCCCCGAACGCCGCTCCCGCATGCCGGGCGCCAGCAGCGCGTCCAGGCGTACGGCGGCAAGGAAGTTGAGTTCGAGCGCGTCCTGCCACTCGTCCTCGGGGATGGCCAGCGCGCCCTTGTGCGGCCGCGCCCCACCCGCGTTGTGGACCAGCACGTCCACCCCGCCGAGCGCTTCCCGCGCGGCGTCGGCAATCGCCCGCGCCCCTTCCTGCGTACGCACGTCGGCCGCGACGAACGCGGCTCCCTCCGGCACGGTGCCCGTCTGCGACCTCGCCGTGGTCAGCACCTGGGCCCCCGCCTCCAGAAGCCGGCGCACAACAGCCGCCCCGATCCCCCGCGTCCCGCCCGTCACAAGGGCGCGCTTCCCTTCGAACTCGCCCTTGCCGAATTCGTTTCCGCTCGCGGCCATTTCGACCCTTTCCTTCACGTGTCCGTCCACCCGACACAATTGACGCCCCCGATTACCGCAAAGGGCACCGCATCGAGCCGTTTCACGGTAGGACGGGGAAAGAGCGGAAAGCAAAGACGAAAAAAGAGCGGTCCCTATAGGAGACGCCTATGCCCGATGTGCGGGAAAGCAGGCCGGTGCGCGCAGCGGAGAAGAGCGAAGCGCGCGACGATTCCGGCACCCGCCGGGCTGGCGCTACGGAGCGACCAGGCCGAGATCCGAGTGCCCGAGCACGACGACAGCCGCCCAAACGGCAACCACCAGTACAAGGGCCATCCCGCCGGCCAGGAGACACCCCAGCCCCGCTCCGACCCCCTGCCCCGACCGACGGGACCTCCGCCACACCGCCCCGGCGCACACCAGCGCGGCCACTGCTCCCACGACGCCCATGGGCCCCCGCCCCCCTGCCTGCCGGGCACTCCGACGCACCAGCAGCATCCCCCACCCGCCACACGCTCGCATGAGCACGCGTACTCAACCCCGCGGCCGCGCAAGGCCCCGGGCCCCGGGCGGGTGGCCGGGCGGCTTGGGTGGTTTCAGTCGGCCGTGGCGAAGGCGGTCAGCGCGGTGGCGACGGCTTCGGGCTGCTCGTCGGGGATGAAGTGGCCGGCGTCGGGGACCGTGATGCCCGTGGTGTGCTCGGACCATGGGCTCAGGGAGGCCGCCATGTCCGGGATGGAGCCGTGGCTGCTGGAGATTCCGAGGACGGGCACGGCCAGGCGGCGCCCGTCGAGGGCCTGGTGGTTCCTGCGGGCCGACTCGGCCGCGTCCCGGTAGTAGGCGAGGGATGCGCGCAGGCCGCCGTCCGCGGCGAGGGCCGCCGCGTAGTGGTCGATGTCGGCGTCGTCGAAAGCGTCGGGCGCCAGCGCCTTCGTCTTCAGGAACCAGCCCGCGTACGCGCGTTCGCGGCCGGCGAGGAGGGTCTCGGGCAGATCGGGCACGAGGTGGAACGCGAAGTGCCAGGTCTTCCAGGCCCGGGCCGGGTCGGTGGGGATCGACTCCGGGAGGGTGATGCCGGGGATCCCGGCGTCGAGCAGGGCGACCCCGCGCAGGTCGCTCCCGTGGCCGAGGGCGAGGGAGAAGGCGACCCAGGCGCCGATGTCGTGGGCGGCCAGCCAGTACGCCGGCACGCCGAGCGCCTGCACGGCGGCGTGGACGTGGTCGGCCACCGTGTGGGTGTCGTAGCTGCCCTCCGGACGCTCGGAGTGGCCCTGGCCCGGCAGGTCGACCGCGATGACACGGAAGTTGCCTGCGAGGCGGGGCATGACCTCCCGCCAGGCCCACCAGGTCTGCGGGAACCCCGCGAGCAGGACGACCGCGGGTCCGTCCGCCCGGCCTCCTTCGACGGCGTGCAGGCGGACGCCCTCCGCGTCGACCCAGCGGTGGGCGAACCCGGCCAGGTCGCGCAGGGGCAGGTCGGGGACGGGGTTGTGTGCGGTGACGCTCATGGGGGTCCTCCATCGGGCTGCCGGGATCGCGTCCGGTGCCCCTGCCGCAGGGGCCGCGGAACGGGCTCCCCCGAGGCCGTGATGGGCCCCTCGCACCGTCCGGCCATGCGCAGCCTCGGCCACGCGGGGCCCCGGTCACGATCAGGTCCGGAGGCTAGCACATCTTGGACCGATCAGTTCAAGATAGGATGACGAGCGGCACCGATCAGCACACACAGCACCAGAAGCCCGGCACCCCCACACCCCGATGCGCCGACACCGACGCCCCGGACACCCCGACACCCCAGCGCACCCACACCCCCCGGCAAGGAGCGCCCCCGTGGCAGGCAGGAAGCAGTTCGACATGGAGACCGCGCTCGACGCCGCGATGGTCCAGTTCTGGCGCGCGGGTTACGCCGACACCTCGCTGGACGACCTTTCCCGGGCAACCGGCCTGAACCGCAGCTCGATCTACTCCTCGCTCGGCGACAAGGACACGCTGTTCCTGCGCTGCCTGGACCGCTACGCCGCCCGCTACGGCGCCAAATACGACGCGGCCCTGTCACGCGCGGGCGCCGACCCCCTCGCGGCGGTGCGCGCGTTCTTCGACGTCACCCTCCAGCGCATCGCCGACCCCGAACTGCCCGACGGGTGCCTGATCGCCCAGTCCGTCATGGCGATTCCCGTCCTCAGCCCGGCCGTCGCGGCACACGCCATGCAGGCGTTCGGCTTCCAGCGGCTGCGCCTGCGTGCCGCGCTCAAGGCGGGCCGCTTGCCCGACGAGGACGCCGAGGCCTTCGCCGTCCACGCGGCGGCCGTCAACCAGTCGCTCGCCGTCCTGAGCAGAGCCGGGGCGAGCCCGGCCCAGCTCAGGACCGTGGTGGACGTGACCATCGACGCCCTCGCACACGCGCTGCCCCCACGCGGCTAGGGTCCGTTGCGAAAGTGGATCTTGTTCGTTCTCGCCGTCCGCCATCAAGCAGCAGTGCTGGCCGCAGCCCTCAACGAGCGGCTGTGACCGGCACCTTCACAACAGACCCTAGGTCGTCGGTGTGCTCGTCGTCGCCTTGTCGCGCATCTCGACGACGTCCGATGCGTGCGGGATGCGAATGACGCGGGTGCCGCCGAAGCTCTGGAAGTCGAGGGTGTTCCGCTGCTGGCCGTCGTCCCAGACGTACCGCACCGGATAACCGTCGCGGCCCACCCACAGGTCCGCCTGCGCGGTGGCGGGCACCTGCTTCAGCGCTACGACGCGCGGGTCAGCCGCGACGGTCGCGCGATAGTGGACCGTCGGCTTGCCGTCGACCGTCTCCCGCCCGATCAGCGCGACCCGGCCCGCCGCCGCGGGCACCCCCAGCGCGTCGATCGGGCTTCGCTCACCCGCCTTGTCCATGGCGTCGGTGAGATCGCTCCCATCGGCGGCCGCCTCCGAGTACCGCAGCCAGTGCCTTCCCTTGAGAGCTCCACGCGTCACGGGGTCGATCGACGCGTACAGGTTTCCGCCCGTCGAGCGCATCTCCATGCGGTCCGAGTGGTTCAGGCTCTGAAAACCCAGGTCCGCCGGGGGGACCATGACGTCGAAGCCCCGTCCCGTCCTCCCCCAGACCTGCCAGCCCGCCATCGTGACCGTCCGACCGTCCCGGCGCTGGGTCTCCACCAGCCGGCTGGAACTCTTGGTGTCCATCCGGGCCACCACCGCGGCGACCGTCCTCGACGCCGCCGTGTCCGCAGTCGCCGCCCTGGTACCCGGTGTGACGCGGGACTCGGTCCGCGGGTGGTGTGTGCCACACCCCGCGGCGACGAGCACTGCTGTCAAAACTCCCGCGCAACGGGCAGCCGTTGACGGCCTCATCACGTTCCTCCCCACCCCTCGTCGCACCCCCTCCGGCGCGAACGCCTCACTGTAGACGGCCGGCGCCGGGCGGGCCGCGGCGCGGGCCCGCGGACGACTCCGCCCCGCTCATGCCAGAGGGCTTGACGGGGCGGAGCCGCGGGATCAGGAGTACGCGCTGCTGCGGGCACTGCTCGAACGCGGCCGGCACCGGCGAGGCCGGGGGTAGCCGGCGACTGGCGGCGGCGACCCGTTCGTCCAGTCGTTCGCCGGTGACGGCGGCCCCTGCCGGGGCGGAGTCGTGCAGCAGCCGGGCGACGCCGGCGACCATCCAGCGCGCCCGGTCCTGGAACGGCACGGCCCTACTTGTCGCCGGCCGCGTCGGAGTCCGCGGTCGCCACGGCGGACTCCGCGCCGTCCACGAGCTGCTGCATGTGGGCGAGTTCGGAAGCGGAGGGCGCCGACGGGTTCGGCGCGCCGCCCGTTCCCGAGGAGCCGGCCGCGCGGGCGTGGCTGCCGCAGCCGGCCAGCAGCAGGGCCGCGGACAGGACGAGGGCGGCGGCCGGCAGGGCGGCGCCGGACCGGCGGGTCACGACGCGGCCGCCGTCTTGGCCGCCGCCCCTTGCGTGCCGCACCAGTCGCGCACCGCGTCGAGGTCGGTGCTGCGCTGCTGGAGGGTCGTCACCAGCGAGGTGCGGAAGGCGAGCTTGTCGCCGAGGTACGTGGCCACCGCCGAGTCACCCCGCTTCTTGGCCGCGTCGACCCGCTTCTGCAGACGGGCGATCGAGCCGCGCTCGCTCGCGGGGCCGTGCAGCCGGTTCAGGGCGCGGTCGATGCGGCGGTCGATGCCGGGCACGCGCTTGCAGAGCCGCAGGGCCGGGTCGCCCTTGGGGCTCGCGGTGGCCGTCGCCGGCGCCGGGGTGGCGGTCGCGGTGTCGGCGGCCGCCGTGCCCGCCGCTCCGAGGACCGCGGCCAGGGTCGCGGTCGCCGCGACCGCGCTGCGCATCCTGTGCATGCTGGTGCTCCTTCCGTGCGTCGGGCCCGCCGTCCGGGCCCGACGAGCAGGCTAGGAACCGTCTTTGTGGAAACCTTGTGGCCCGTTCACACGGCCGGGACGCGCGGCAGCCGCAGCACGAACTCGGTCCCGCCGCCCGGCGCCGGGGCGTGCCGGACCTCGCCGCGGTGGAGTGCCGCCTGCTGGGCGACCAGCGCCAGGCCGAGCCCCGAACCGGGGCTGTCCGTACGGCGGTTGAAGCGCGCGAAGACAGGCGCACCGGGCGGGATGCCCGGCCCGCGGTCGGCGACGCGTATCTCGACGGCCGAGGCGCCGGCGCGCAGGGCCACCCGGATGTCGGCGGTGCCGTCCGGACCGGTGCCGTGGACGGCCGCGTTGGCCAGGAGGTTGTCCACGGCCGAGCGCAGGCCCTGCGGCCAGCCGTGGACGGTGCCGCCGGGGCCCAGGTCGAGGGTGAGGCGGGCGGTGGGGTGGGTGCGGCGCAGGTCGGCGGCGGCCGCGTCGAGGAGTTCGGCGAGGTCGACGGTGGCGAAGGACTCGGGCCCCGCGAGGTCGCCGTCGGCCAGGGCCCGCAGCATGACGAGCAGCCCGAGCAGGCGTTCGTGCTCGCCGCGCAGGTCGGCGACGATCTCGGCCTGCTCGGCGGGGCCGGGCGCGGGGGTGCCGTCCAGGACGTCGAGGTTGATCCGCATGCTCATCAGCGGGGTGCGCAGTTCGTGGGAGGCGCTGGCGGCGAACGTGCGGGCGGCGGCGAGGGCTTCGGCGGTGCGGGCGGCCTGCTCGTCGTAGCGGGCCAGGACGGTCCGCAGGGTGCCGGCCAGGTCGTCGACCTCGGGGACACCGGTCGGCACATGGTCCAGCCGGGCGGTGCTGGTCCTGGGGTCGATGCCGGCGGTCGCCCGCTGCAGGAGCAGGAGCGGGCGGGCCAGGCGGGTGGCGGCGGCCCAGGCCGCGAGCCCGGCGACGGGCGCGGTGACGGCGGCGACGGCCAGCACCCTGCGGCGGGTGCGGGCGATCTGGCCGCTGCCGGGCTCCTCGGGCGCGAACAGCCACAAGGTGCCCGCGGCCGGCGGGCGCACCACCGCGATGGGCTCGGCCAGCACCCGCCAACTGCCGCTGCCGGCCCGCACGGTGACGGGTTGCGCGGCGGCGGCCGGCGCGGGCAGCGGGACGGAGGAGGCGGGCTGGGGACCGCCGGAGTAGGTGCCGCCCGGCCCGGTCACGCGGATGCCGATGTCCAGGCCGGCGCTGAGCAGCCGCCGCTGCCGGGCCTCCTCGACGGAGGCGGGCCGGTCGCCGGCCATGGCCCGCAGCAGCGCGCGGGCGTCGGTGCGCACGGCCGCGGCCCGCTGCCGCAGGTGCGCGTCGGCCTGCGCGTGGGCGTCGCGGGTGACCAGCCGCACCAGCACCCACCCGGAACCGAGCACCAGCAGCGGCACCACCACGCCCACCGCCAGCGCGATCCTCGTCGACAGCCTCATGTCCGCGCTCCTCCTGCCGTACGGCGGTGCCGTGGCGCCGTCGCACCGCGGGCCGCCGCGCTACGCGGGATCGTCCGGGGTGGCGGGGCGGAGGACGAAGCCTATGCCGCGGACCGTGTGGAGGATGCGGGGCCGGCCGTCGGCTTCGAGCTTGCGGCGCAGGTAGCTGACGAAGGTGTCGACGGCGTCGGTGCGCACGGCGAAGTCGTAGCCCCAGACCCGGTCGAGCAGCTGGTCGCGGGTGAGGACCAGGCCGTTGTTGCGGGCCAGGACCTCCAGCAGGTCGAACTCGCGCCGGGTGAGGTCGAGCGGGGCGCCGTCGCGGGTGGCGGTTCGGGCGGCGGGGTCGAGGACGAGGCCGCAGGCGCGGACGGTGTCGTCGGGGCGCGGCGGCCGGCGGCGCAGCAGCGCGTGCAGCCGCAGCACCAGCTCCTCGAGGGCGAACGGCTTGACGAGGTAATCGTCGGCACCGGCCTGGAGCCCCGCGACGCGATCGGCGACCTCGTCCCGCGCGGACAGGACGAGGACGGGCAGGTCGCTGCCGCCCGCCCGAAGGGTCCGGCAGACCTCGATGCCGCTGGTGCCGGGCATGGCGACGTCGAGCACGAGCACGTCGGGCGGCACGCGGCCGAGCAGGTCGAGGGCGCCGGCGCCGTCCACGGCCTCGGCCACCGCGAAGCCGCGCAGCCGCAGTGCGCGGCCCAGCGAGCGCAGGATCGCCGCGTCGTCGTCGACCACCAGGACCCGCCCGGCACTCCCGCCGCCCTTGTACGGCCCGTCCTCGCCGCCCATGCCCGCACCCACTTCCGCTCACCGGCAGCGGCCATGGTCGCACCGAACCGGCCGCACCGGCGCCGGGGTGCCGTCCTGTCCTTCGCCGAACGGGGCGCGGCCGGCGGTTTCGTGAGCAGGAGCGGGCAGACCGGGCTCCGGGCTCCGGGCTCCGGGCTCCGGGCTCCGGGCTCCGGGCTCCGGGCTCCGGG
>NZ_FNIE01000011.1:320831-347950 GCF_900103985.1 Actinacidiphila guanduensis
CCGGGCTCCGGGCTCCGGGCTCCGGGCTCCGGGCTCCGGGCTCCGGGCTCCGGGCTCCGGGGTGAACGGGCAGGCCCGCCGAGAGTTCCCGACTGGAGGGGCGAGAGTGCCCGACCGCGGACAAGACGGCCACCTGGTTGCCGGCGCCAGCGGACAAACCGGCCGCCGGGCTCCCGACACGGCTCCCTTCCGGATCGCCGGTGCGGGCGATCAGGCCCCCGCCCCGTTGCGAGCGTGAGCGAACAGGCCGACCGCCGGGCTCCCGTTGTGGGCGTCCGGCGGCCTGGCTGACCCGTTCGGGGAACGCTGTGGAGGACGCCGCAGCCGTCGCGGGGCAAGTGGGCCTCAGCCCTCCGCCGGAGCCGTCCCGCCCAGCGCGGCCATGACCGCCCTCTCGCGGTCCTCCCACGCGGCCAGTGCCGCCTCCGCCTCCGCAGGTGTGGCCGCCGGGTCCGCCGTCACGAGGACGACCACCCGCGCCCTCGGTGAGAGCGGCACGCTGCGGGCGTCCACGACGACGTCCCCGCCGGTCCTCCCCGCCGGAACCGGTGGCTCGCCGTGGGTCGGCCGGCCCGCGAGGACGTCCTCCACGGTCCTGCGCGACCAGCCGAGAACGGCGGCGTACCGCAGCGTCGATGTCGTCAGCATCGTCGCCGACGTCCCGCGCTCGATGTTCTGCACCACCGCGCGTCCGACACCGGCCGCGCTCGCGGCCGCCGAAAGCGTCAGCCCCTCCTCCCTGCGCCTGGTCGTCAACGCCTGCCCGAGTCGTACGAATCGATCGTCCATGCCGCCCATGCTGCTGGGCGCGGTCGGCGCCGTCGACGGGGTCGCTGTTTCCCGGCGGCGCCGAATAGGGGTCCCCCAGGGGCGCTCAGCAAGAGGCGGGTGCCGGGAGTTCGACGGCCGACGTGCGCCGGGCCTGCGGCGTTCCTGAGCCCCTGAGGCCCGCGGTCCCACCGCAGGCGGGATGCGCGAGCGGGTGGAGGCACCACCCGCTCGCACGTCGCCCATGATTGCGCTACTACCTGGGTGACCGTGAGGTGGGGTGCCCGGTGGTGAGCGGCGAGCCGGTGATCGCCAGGTTGAAAACGGCGTGACGCTGGTACCCGGACGTTGGGGAGCACGTCCCGGGCGAGGCGTCTGCGCAAGCACCCGGGCTCCCCGCCCACCCGGCCGTTCAGTGATCGCGGCGGGTGAGGTTGCCGAGGAGCGCGTCGAGGCGGCTCACGGTGACGGCCGCGTCGGTGTGGTGGACGGTACGGATGCCCAAGGCGGCGGCGGGCGGCAGGTTCACGGCGCGGTCGTCCACGAACACGCAGTCCTCGGCGGGCAGTTGGAGCAGCTCCAGGGTGTGCAGGTAGATGCCGGGATCGGGCTTGCGCACACCGAGCCGCTCGGACAGCACGATCGCGTCCCACTCCCCCTCCCACAGGCCCAGTTCGGCGTAGGGGTTGAAGGGGGTGAGCCCGAAGCTGTTGGAGAGCATGGCGACTTTCACACCGGCGGCCCGGGCACGGCGTGCGGCCTCGACCATGCGCGGCTCCACGTGCAGGTTCGCGAGCGCCCGCCGCATCAGGTCCGTGGGATCGACCCCGAGGATGCGACCGACCACGGCGTTCCACTCCTCCTGCGTGGCCCGGCCGACCTCCAGCGCGTCATAGACGGCCACGCCGTCCGGATGCACGGTCAGCGCGTGCCCGTACGCGCCGGGCGCCAGCCCCTCGCTGCGCTCGAACGCCCGCCCGTTGAGCCGCATGTCAACGGTGAGGACGCCGCCGAAATCCAAGATCAGCCCGCGGTACGCCACTGCCCGCCTCCCCCGTACGCCACCCCGCCGCCCGAGGATCCCGCACAGCCGCCGCACGGTTCAACAGTGCCGTTGTGGTCACCGGCCGGATCCGGCATGGGCCCGCTTCGCGGTCCGGGAACGAGCCGACGCCTGCGGCCGGTCTGCCGCGTCGAGGAGCCCGCTCAGGGGCAGCCCTCGGCGACGGGGGTCAGGTGCGGTTGTGGAGGGTCACGTGGTAGCCGTCGGGGTCCGCGAAGGTGAAGGTGCGGCCGAAGGGGCCGTCGATGGGGGGCGAGACGATCGGCGTGCCCTCGGCGGCGAGCGCGTCGTGGATGTCCTGCGCGTCGGGGGCGTGCAGCCACAGCGCCATGCCCTGGCCCGGCTGCGGGACGCCGTCCATGTCGTTGCCCGGGACGAGGTCGCGGACGGCGAACGCGATCGGCGCGGTGTCGAAGACGACCGCGTGCGGCGGTCCCGCGTCGGAGCGCTTCAGCCCCAGGTACCGCTCATAGAAAGCGGCGGAGCGCTCCAGGTCGCGGACCTGCAGCGAGACGAAGTCGGGTCCGGTGACGGCCATGGTCCTTGCCTCCTCAGAGTATGTCAGTCTTCTGACATTGCCCACAGTATGTCAGACTACTGACATGAGTCAAGGTGAGCCCGGAGTCGAGCTGGACACGTCGCTGGGGTACATGCTGAAAGCGGCCGCGAGCGCCCTCCACTCCGCCCTGGAAGCCGTACTGAAGCCGTTGGGCATGACGATCACCCACTACTCGTGCCTGGAGTTGCTCGCCCAGCGACCGGGCCTGTCCAACTCCGAGCTCGCCCGCGGCACCTTCGTCACCCGGCAGTCGATGAACGTGCTCCTGCAGGCGCTCGAACGCCAGGGGCTCGTCGTCCGCCCTGCGCAGGCGCCCGTCGGCCGGGCCCTGCCCACCGAACTCACCGATCGCGGCCGCGAGCAGCTCAAGGTGGCCAGCGCCGCGGTCCGCCGCGTCGAGCAGGCCATGCTGGCCGACCTGAGCCCCGCCGACCAGGACCAGATGCGGCGCCTGCTGACGGCCTGCATCGCCTCCCTGAGCGAACCGCCCGCATCGGCGACGTAGGCGCCCGGAAGGCGGGGAGCGCGAGCGGCGACCCGGCACGCTCGCGTCGTCGTCCAACTTGCGGCTCCTCCCGGGCTGTTCACGCAAGGAGCGGCTGCCCGGGAAGGGCTGCCGGTACGGCCGCTCGCTCGCCGGCGGGCGATCAGGCTGCCCCTGGGCGGGCACAGGTGGGGTGCGGGCCGTACCGGGCCGTGATGCGGTGCTACCGACGGGCGGGCCCCGCCGCCGTCACGGCGGCCTCGCGCCACCGGGCCCGCGGGCGGATCAGTTCCAGCCGGTGAGGATGTACCCGCCGTCGCCCGGCGTGCAGGTGAAGTTGTGGATGAGGCCCTGCTGCGCGTACACGTTGCCCGCGTACTGGCAGTCGTAGGCGGTCAGGTACCACTGGCTGAGCACTCCGTCGGCGGAAGCCGTGGTGGCTCCCAGCGCCACGGCGGTTGCGGCGGCGACCGTGACACCGATCGCGGCCAGACTCTTGTGCAGGCGGCGCTTGCGCACATCGACTCCTCGGGTTCGCAGCGGGCACCGGCGTGGGAGCACCCACCCGGTGGGCACGACTCACCGCGCCGGGAAAGCGGGCGCGCCGGCACGGTGCGTTCCGACTCTGTCGCACCCGCCGCAGCGCCGCGCCCTCCCCTCACGACGGCTGCCCGTTGGTACCCCCGATGCTGTCCGAGTGACGGAACACCTCACGTGTGACGCGTGTCCGGTTGCCGCGGCGTCCGCCACCTCGCCGGCGGGCCGTCGATCGGCGGCGACAGCCGCAGGGCTTCGGGCGCCGGCTGCTCAGCGCGGTGTCCCGGCCTCCAGCCGGGCCGCGTACCGCGTGTAGCGGCGGGCACCGGCCAGGCGCCACAGGAGGCGGGCGGGGGCGGGCATCTGGCCCAGGAACCAGGCCTGTTCGCGGGTTGTGGCGTCCTGCAGGACGATCCCGGCGAGGTTGAGCTTGTCGCCGACGGCCTTCGGGCCGTGCCGCATCGCGTGCTGCTGCGGCGCCCGCCATTCCGGCACGGTGAGGTGCTCGTGGATGAGCGGGAGCACCGCGCTCTCCTCGAGGTCGAGGTGCTCGGTCAGGGCGGGTTCGAGGTCGCGCAGGGCGGCGGCGAGCCGGTCGCGGGAGTCGGCGCCGGCCTGCGCGGTCCAGGCCGGCGCCCGCTCGGTGACGGCGCCGACCGCGTCGGCTATCGCCTGGTGCTGCTTCTCCATCAGGCCCACCAGGTCCTTCTGGAGCGGGACCCGCTGGACGAGGAGCGGCCAGAGGAGGTCGTCCTCGGCCTCGTGGTGCTCGTGCAGCATGCCGAGCACGAGCCCGAGGTGGCCGCCGAGCAGGCGGGCGCGGGCGGTGTCACCGGCGGGCACCGCCGCCACGAGGCCGGGCAGCCGGGCGAACTCGCGGCGCATGGCGCGGTGGATGACCTTCATCTGCTGGGTCTCGGGCTTGCCCGCCGGGGCGTCAGGGTCGATCGTCATAATTCACCGTAACACCCTTACTATCAATAGAGCGATGTTACGATGATTCGGTGCCGAAGCGGAGCTACACCTCGACCGTCCGGGCCGCCGCCGCCAGGGAGACGCACGCGGCGATCCTGCGGGCCGCCGAGGAGCTGTTCGTGGAGCAGGGATACGCCAGGGCCACGGTCGCCGCGATCGCCGAGCGTGCCGGGGTCGCGGTGAACACCGTGTACGCGAGCGTGGGCGGCAAGGCCGCGCTCGTGGAGGCGCTGGCCGAGCAGAGCTCCGACGACGAGGGGATACACGCCGCGCTGGCCGCCGTGCAGGAGTCGGCGGACGGCCGGGAGATCCTCTCCCTCCTGGCCCGCAGCACGGGAGAGATCACCCGGCGCTACGAGTCCTTCCTGATCCTGCTGTTCGACAACGCGACCGCCGATCCGGCGGTGGCCGCCGTGGCCGAGCGCACAGTGGAGCGCTACCGCGGGCGGCTGCTGCGGGCCGCCGAGACCCTCGTGTCGCTGGGGGCGGTCCGCACGGATGTGGCGCGCACCGAGCAGATCCTCTGGTTCTACTTCGGCCAGAGCGCGTGGCGGACCGTCGGCCGGCTCGGCTGGGACTGGGCGGACGCCGCCGGCTGGCTCGCCGACCAGGCGTCCGCCGCGCTGCTCACTCCGACGGCCGCCCCCGGCGCCCCCTGACGGCCTCCGCTGTGGGCAGAGCGGCTGATCATGGGGTCGGCCGCTCTGCGCACCGGGAACCTTGTCCTCGGCGCGGATGAGCGCGCGGTCGTGTCGATCCGCGGCCCCGCCGTTCGACCTGTGACCGGAAGGGGCGAGCGGCCCCGCCGACCGAAGGAGACCGAGATGGCGAAGTACATGCTGATCATGCGGGGTACGGACGAGTCCGCCGCGAAGATGATGGAGACCCCCTTCGAGGAGATGCTCGAGACGGTGGGCCGCTTCAACGAGGAGCTGATCCGCGCGGGCGTGCTCCTGGCCGCCGAGGGGCTGGACGACCCGGCCCAGGGCGTGGTGGTCGACTTCTCCGGCGAGACCCCGGTGGTCACCGACGGCCCGTACGGCGAGACGAAGGAGCTGTTCGGCGGCTTCTACCTGATCGAGGTCGGCTCGAAGGAGGAGGCCGTGGAGTGGGCCAGGCGGATGCCGGCGATCCCGGGGTCGAAGTGCGAGATCCGCCGGGTCCCCGGCATCGACGAGTTCCCGCAGGACAACGAGTGGATCGTCAAGGAGCGGGCCTGGCGGGAGCGGACCGGCCAGCTCTGATGCCCGCCACCCCTGACGGCCCGCCGGACGCCGACGCGGCGCGGCGGGCCGCCGCGGCCGTCTGGCGGATCGAGTCCGCCCGGATCGTCGGCGCGCTGGCCCGCTGGACCGGGGACTTCGCACTCGCCGAGGACGTCGCGCAGGAGGCGCTGGCGGAGGCGCTCGTGTCCTGGGCCCGCTCCGGCACGCCGGCCAGCCCGGTGGGCTGGCTGCTGGCGACCGCGCGGCGGCGGGCCATCGACGCCTTCCGCCGCAGGTCGGCGCTGGACGAGCGGTACGCCCTGCTCGCCGGGCAGTTGGCCGAGGGCGGGTTCAGCGCGGGCGGGCAGGCCGTGGCCGGCCCGGCGGACGATCCGCCGTGGGATCCCGACCGGATCGACGACGACGTCCTCGCGCTGGTGTTCATCGCCTGCCACCCGGTGCTCTCCCCCGAGGCCCGGGTGGCGCTCACGCTGCGCGTGGTGGGCGGCCTGTCCAGCCAGGAGATCGCCCGGGCGTTCCTCGTGCCGGTGCCGACCGTCCAGGCCCGGATCACCCGGGCGAAGAAGACGCTCGCCGCGGCCGGCGTCCCGTTCGGGCCGCCGCCGGCCGAGGAGCGCCGCGAACGGCTCGGCGCGGTCCTCAGCGTCCTGTACGTGATCTTCACCGAGGGCTCGACGGCGACGGCCGGCGACCGCCTGCTGCGTCCCGATCTCGCCCGGGAAGCGGTGCGGCTGGCGCGGACGCTCGCCTCCCTGCTGCCCGCCGAGCCGGAGGCCCACGCCCTGCTCGCGCTGTTCGAGCTCACCGCCGCGCGCTTTCCCGCGCGGACCGGGCCCGACGGCGAGCCGGTGCTCCTGGAGGACCAGGACCGGCGGCTGTGGGACCGGGCGGCGATCCGGCGCGGCCGGGCCGCCCTGGCCCGGGCGGTGGCCGCGGGGCGCGGCCTCGGGCCCTACGGGCTGCAGGCGTCGATCGCCGCCTGCCACGCGGCGGCCCCCTCGGTGCGGGAGACGGACTGGGAGCGCGTCGTGCTCCTCTACGAGGCGCTCGGCCGGATGGCCCCCTCCCCCGTGGTCGACCTCAACCGCGCGGTGGCCCTGGCGATGGCCGGCGCGCCGGACCGGGCCCTCGACCTCGTGGACCGCCTGGCCGCCTCGGGCCGGCTGTCGGGATCGCACCTGCTGCCGACCGTCCGCGGCGAACTGCTCGCCCGCCTCGGCCGCCCCGCCGAAGCCCGCGCCGAACTCGAACGCGCCGCCCGCCTGTGCCGCAACACCCGCGAACGGTCCGTCCTGCTCCGCAAGGCCGCCGCGCTGGAGTGACGCCCGGGGGGCCGGGCCCCGGCCGGATCGCCCGGTGACCGCCCGCCGGAGCCGTCACCGGCGGGCGGGCACCCCGGGACCCGGGGCGCCGCCGCCGTACCGGGCCTCGCCGCGCGGTCAGACCGCCCGTCGCCTGGCCCGCAGCACCACGTCGTCGACGTGGTGGGTGCTGGCCGCGCCGGGTGGACGGGGCCGGGTCTCGTGGGTCTCGATGTCCCAGCCGTCGGGGTCGGCAGCGAGCGCGGCGGCGAACTCGTCGATCCCGACGAACGCCCGCGGGTCGTACATCCGGGTCTCGGCCGCCACGTCCACCGGTTCGCGCAAGGGGGCGAGATCGTGGTGCACGACCAGGAGCGTGCCGCCGGGGGCGACGGCGGCGAGCAGGTTGCGCACACCGCGCCGGTCGGGCGTGCGCTTGAACGAGCCGTACTGCAGCGAGACCAGGTCGAAGGTCCCGGTGCCGAAGGGCGCGGGGTCGTTGGCGTCGCCGCGCAGCAACTCGACGGTGAGCCCGCGGCGTTCGGCCTCGGCCCGCACCCGGGCGAGGGCGTTGCCTGAGATGTCGGTGGCGGTCACCTTCCAGCCGCGCCCGGCGAGCCAGAGGGCGTCGGCGCCCTCGCCGGCCCCGACGTCCAGCGCGCGGCCCGGCGCCAGGCCGGCGGCCTCCTGGACGAACGTGCCGTTGGGGTTGCCGCTCCACGCCCGGCCGGCGCGCGCGTAGCGGTGGTCCCAGTCGGCCGCCTCACCCGAGGGCCGGGCGGCGGCCCGCAGATCCTGCTCGGCGAGGTCGAAGGCGATCATCGCGCCGACCTGGCTGCCCTGGGCGGCCGACGGCAGCACCTGCAGGCTCGGATCGGTGACGTTGCCGGCCGCGTAGACCCCGGGGACGGCGGTCTCACCGCGCGGGTCCACCGCGAGGACGTCACCGGCGCCGCTCGGGTGCGCGGTGGCGGCGAGGCCGACACCGGCCAGCACGCCGGCGCGGGCCCGGAACCGGGAGCCGACCACCACCGCGTCGGCGTCGAGGACGCGGCCGTCGGCGAGTTCGACCCCGGCGACCTCGCCGTCCGCCCCGGTCAGGACCCGGCCGACCTCGCCGCGCTCGACGGTGACACCGGAGGTGGCAAGGGCTTCGAGGGCTCCCTCCTCGATCCCGGCCGGGTCGTGCAGCACGACGGTCAGCCGGTCGGTCAGGTGCCGGAACAGCGGGGTCGGGTGGAGGCCCAGCGGGTGCGTGACGATCTGCACCAGGCCCCGGTCGCGCACCTCGAAGCCGTGGCAGAAGGGGCAGTGGATCACCCCGCGCCCCCACTGCTCGGCGACGCCGTCGATCGCGGGGAGCTCGTCCGCCAGGCCGGTCGCGGCGAGGACACGGCGGGCCACCAGGGTGTGCCCGCCGGTCAGGTCGAGCCGGAACCGGCCGTCGTCGTGGCGGTGCACCCCCACGACCCGGCCGGCGAGCACCTCCCCGCCGTAGGCGCGCACCTCCTCGCGTCCGGCGGCCGTCAACTCGCCGGGCGCGGCCCCCTCGTGGCCCAGGTAGCCGTGCATGTGCGCGGCCGGGGCGTTGCGCGGGGTGCCGTCGTCCACCACGACGACTCCGCGCCGCTGGCGGGAGAGCTGGAGGGCCGCGGCGAGACCCGCGGCCGATCCGCCGATCACGGCGACGTCGCAGTGCCGCTCCATGGCGGGGTGGTGGGCGTGTCCGGCGTGCTCGTCGGGGTGGCCGGGGTGTTCTGCGTGCTCGGGGTGCTCCGGGTGTTCGGAGTGGTGGGCCGGGGGCCGGCTCTGCGCGGGGTGCTCGCTCATGCCGACGACGGTACGGCGTCCGGCGCTTCGCGCAAAGTGCCTTGCAGTATCCGCAAGGCGCGCCCAGAATGGAGGGCGTGAAGGAAGCAGCCGACATCGAGGCGCTGGCGCGCTCGCGCCTGCGCAGCATGCGCACCACCCTCGGGTACTCCCTGGACGAGCTGGCCGAGCGCACCAACCTCAGCCCGTCGACCATCAGCCGCGTCGAGACGGGGAAGCGCACGCTGAGCCTCGATGTGCTCGTGCCGCTGGCCAACGCCCTCCAGATGAGCCTCGACGCGCTCTTCGAGGTGCCCACTGACGACGACGTCGTCATCCGCCCGGTCCCGCACAGCAGCGGCACGCGGACGACGTGGCCGCTGAGCCGTCCGGACGGCCGCACCGTCGCGGTGAAGATGCGCCTCGAGCCCTCCGACGCCGTGCCCGCCCAGCGGGTGCACCCGGGCCACGACTGGTTCCTCGTCCTCGAGGGCCGGGTGCGGCTGTGGCTGGGCGAGCGGCGGATCGACGTCGACGCCGGGGAGGCGGCGGAGTTCGCCACGATGGTCCCGCACGCGCTCACCGCCCTGGACCGCCCGGCCGAGCTGATCATGGTCTTCGACCGCGACGGCCAGCGCGCCCACGTGCACCAGTGAGCGGTGCGGGCGGCCCGGAGCCGAGCGCGGAACCGCCGGGGGCACCGACCGGATACCCCCCGGGCCCCTTCGCCCGGCCCCTACGCCATCTCCTGCTCCCACCAGCCGCGCGTGTCGACGTCCGCGGCATCCGCCAGCGCCTCCAGTTCCGCGATCTCCGCACCGGTGAGTTCGATGGCGCGGGCCCGGACCAGCCCGTCGATGTGGGCCGCCTTCGTGACCCCGACGATCGGGGTGGTCCCCTTGGCGATGGCCCAGGCGGTGGCGACATCGGCGGCGGACGCGCCGCGCTCCCCGCCGATCGCCCCCATCCGGTCGGTCAGCGCCTGCAGCCGGTGCAGGATGCCGTTGTACGCGGCCGCCCGATTGCTGCCCTCCGGCAGCGGATGCCCCGGGCCGTACCTGCCGGTCAGCGCGCCTTGCTCGAGGACCATGTAGGAGAAGAACCGCACGCCGTGCTTCCGGCAGTGGTCGAGGATGCCCGCGCGCTCGGAGCCCCGGTACAGCAGGCTGAAGTGGTTCTGCACCGCCTCCACGCGGAATCCGGCCTCGCCGAGGATCCGATCGGCGAGGGCGATCTCCTCCAGGTTGTGGTTCGAGACGCCGACGTGCTTGATCCTGCCGCTCTCCAGCAGGGGGATCAGCGGCGGCGTCCACCGGGCCACGTCGGCGGGGTTGTGGATCCAGTACAGGTCCACGTGGTCCGTGCCCAATCGGTCGAGGCTCCGCGCCAGCATGTCCCCGACCGGATCGTCGCCCTCGCCCGCGAGCTGCGGGGTGAACTTGGTCGACAGCGCGTACTCGCCGCGGTCGTAGCCCGCGAGCGCCTTTGCGAGGACCGTCTCCGAGTGACCCATGCCGTAGGCCACGGCGGTGTCCCACAAGGTGAAGCCGCTGCCCTGCGCCTTCTCGACGACCTCGCGCAGACCGGACTCGCTCAAAGGGCTGCCGAAGTAGCCGTCGCCCGGCCGGCCGCTGTCTCCCCAGGCCCACGTGCCCAACGCCACCGCCGGCACGCTCAGTGTGTCGCTCGTCATCGTCCTGCCTCCGTTGCTCCGGGTCCGGGTTCGATCCCGTCCGATCCCGGTGGATTCCCGTTCGATCCTGTTCAGCCCCCGTCGACTCCCAGGAGAGCGTGATCGCCGCGGCCGGAGAAGGTCGCGTTCATGGGGGGTACAACCTCAGCCCCCCCTTGCGCCCTGACCTGCGGCTACCCTGAACGCCATGGACCACCAGCCCGGAAGCCGCGGCGAGATCCGGGACTTCCTCACCAGCCGGCGCGCCAGGATCACCCCGGCGCAGGCCGGGCTGCCGGCCGGTACCCGCCGCCGGGTCGCCGGGCTGCGCCGCGAGGAGGTCGCCGTCCTCGCCGGGGTGAGCACGGAGTGGTACACGCGGCTGGAGAAGGGCCACATCGCCGGCGTGTCCGAAGCCGTCCTCGACGCGGTCGCCCGCGCCCTGCGGCTGGACGACGACGAGCGCGCCCACCTGTTCGACCTGGCCCGCTCGTCGCGGTCCGCCACTCGCACAGCGACGCGCCGCAAGGACGTCGAGGTCCCGGCCCGGGTCCAGTGGCTGCTCGACTCGATGACGATGTCCTCGGCGTTCGTCCGCAACGGCCGCACCGACATCGTGGCCGGCAACCCGCTGGCCCGGGCCCTGTTCGCGCCGATGTACGACAGCACCACCGTCGACGGGCGCGGCCGCCCGAACATCGCCCGCTACGTCTTCCTCGATCCCGGCGCCCAGGACTTCTTCGTCGACTGGGACGCCGCCTGCGTCGCCACTGCCGCGCTGCTGCGCTCCGAGGCCGGGCGCGAGCCGCACGACCGGGCGCTGCGCGAACTCGTCGGCGAACTGTCCACCCTCAGCCCCGACTTCCGCAGCCGGTGGGCGGCGCACGACGTCCTCACCCACCACGACGGTGTCAAACAGCTCCAGCACCCCGAGGCCGGCCACCTGGAGCTGGCCTTCCAGTCCCTCGACCTGCACCTGTCGGACCGGGCGGTGCACGACCTGGTCATCTACACCGCGGAGCCCGGCACCCCGTCGGAGGACCGGCTCGAACTCCTCGCCATCCTGTCCGCCGCATAACGCCGCATGACGGGAGCCCCGCACCCCGCCCCCGTACCGGCTCCTTGCGCGGCCGGCGGGAGTCAGCTCGCGGTGAGCAGGCCCCGTCCCAGCCAGTCGCGCGGGTCGCGTACGCCGGGGAGGGCGAAGAAGTAGCCGCCGCCGACAGGGGAGATGTAGTCGACGAGGGGTTCGTCGACGAGGCGGGTCTGCACGGCCTCGAACTGCCGCACGACGTCCTGCTGGTAGCAGCAGAAGACCAGGCCCATGTCGAGGTTGCCGACGGAGTCGACGCCGCGGTCGAAGTTGAAGCCGCGGCGCAGGATGCGGGAGTCGTCCGTCTTCGCGGTGCGGGGGTTGGCCAGGCGGATGTGGGCGTCCAGCGGGATGGCGTTGCCGGCGGGGTCCTTGGCGTAGTCGGGGGCGTCGGTCTCCGCGGTGCCGTCCAGGGGCGCGCCGGTGTCCTTGCGGCGGCCGAACATCTTCTCCTGCTCGGTGAGGGAGACCCGGTCCCAGAACTCCACGAGCATCCGGATGATCCGGATGACCTGGTAGCTGCCGCCGGTGGCCCAGGAGGGTTCGCCGAGGCCGTCGGTGACCCACACCAGCCGGTCCATCTCCCGGGTGGAGGACACATCGGGGTTGGCGATGCCGTCCTTGAAGCCGAGCAGGTTGCGCTGCGCTCCGGTGGGGCGCGGGGCGTTCTGGAAGCCGTCGATGCGCCACTTGATCTGCATCGCCCCGCGGGTGTGGCGGGCGATGTCGCGCAGGGCGTGCAGCACGGTGTCCGTGCTGCCGCCGCAGATCTGCAGCGAGAGATCGCCGTGGCACTGGGCGGCCTGGAGGTTGTCGTTGGGGAAGACCCGCATGGGCGCCAGGCGGCGCGGCTTGGCGGCGGCCAGGCCGTAGCGGTCGTCGAAGAGGGACGCGCCGACCCCGACGGTCACGGTGAGCGCGTCGGCGGGGACCGTCGGGCCGAGGATGCCGTTGTCCGAGGGCGGGGCGCCGACGCCGAGGTCGGCGGGGGTGCCGCCGGCGGTCAGGAAGCGGGCCCGGTCGGTGATCGTACGCAGCAGGCCGGCGAGTTCCGCCCGGTTGTCGGCGATGACGTCGAACGACACGAAGGTGGCGGCGGCCGGCGCGGGGGTGGTGATGCCCGCCTGGTGGGCGCCGTGGAACGGTACGGCGGGGGCCCGCCCCGGCTGGACGGCGTCCGAGGCGTGCGCGGTGCCGCCGGCGGCCGCCGAGGTCAGCGCGAAGCCGCCGCCCGCCAGCGCCGCCGCGCCGGCTCCCGCGCCGAACGCGGTCTTCACGAAGGACCTGCGCCCGGCGCCCATCGGGCAGGTGCCCTGCGGCACCGAGGCGGTCCCGTGGCCCTCGGGGCGGGGGGAGTCGGCGGACATGCGGGGGTTCCCTTCGGGGGCGGTGTGCTGCCGGGCGGGTGCGTGCGGAGCGGCGGTGTGCGTGCCGGTCGCCGGCAGCACGCCGGCCGGCGTGGGGGCGGGCGGAGGGGGCGTGCTCATCACGCGGACTTGCGGATCTCGAGGAGGTCGGGCACCGGTGCCAGGTCCTCCAGCAGTTGCCCGGTCGCTCCGTCGATCTTCTGCCGTGCGGCCGGGTCCAGCCTCTCCACCGGCGTCCATGCGGCGCCGCGGTGCTCGGCGTCCAGCAGGCCCTGCAGCCGGGCGATGTCGGCGTCGATGACGGGCAATTGCCGCGGCGCCCGGCGGACGATCAGCGGGCGCAGCACGTCCAGCAGTTCGCGGGTGCCGGCCAGGTTGGCGTCGGCGGTGGCCAGGTTGCTGCCGCTGCCCTGGTCCGTGTCGCCGGTCAGCTCGAACTGGAGGGTGTTCTCCAGGATCTCGTGGGTGCGCAGCGGCAGGTCGGATGGGTCGAAGTGCTGCGTGGGGAACGCCTTGCGCAGCCCGGTGACGTCGTTGACGAGCCGGTCGGCGAGGGGGCGCAGGGTCGCGGCGGACTGCCCGTGCCACAGGCCGTACTCGATGCGGTGGAAGCCGGTGAAGCCGGGGTCGTCGACGCCGCGGGGCAGGCCGTCCTTGCGGCCGTCGATCTTCGTGTCGAAGCCTGCGAAGGTGCCGTAGGCGGCACCGAGCGAGGAGTAGGTGAGGTGTGCGGTCAGCCAGTCGGTGCGGGCCGCGGCGAGGTCGCCGGCCGTGAGGTCGGCGGCGAGCCGGGCGGTCTGCGTGCGGAGCCTGCCGAGCCCGGCGGCCACGTATGTCCTGTACTCCGCGAGCGGCGGCTGCAACTCCGAGGCGGCGAGCGGCAGTACGGGCTTGGCGGAGCCGCCGCCGTTGACCCGTACGGTCGCGGAGGTCACCGCCTTGCCGCCGGTCGGCACGCAGCGCCAGGCGTACGCGCCGCTGCCGACGGTGGCGACCAGGTCGCGGGTGGTGCCGGGGGCCAGGCCCTCGATCTCGCCGTACACCGCGTTGCTGGCCGGGTCGATGAGATAGACCTCGGCGGCCTTGGTGCCCGTGTTGTGCATGCGGAACGTCCGGCGGCCGGGCCGCGGGGGCGTGAAGCCCTTGCCGCAGTCGGCCTCCGACACGCTCACGGTCGAGGCCGCGGCCTTCCTCCCGCCGGACGCGCCGATGACGACGCCGGCGGCGACGGCCGGGATGGCGACGACGGCCACCGGTACGGTCCAGCGCGGCACGCGCCGGGCGGGGCGCGCGGTCGCCGGCGCCGCGGCGGGGGCTGCGCGCTTCGCCGCCGGCGGCGCGGCCCGCAGCCCCCGCACGAACAGGGTCATGACCACGGCCAGGTACAGCACGTACGCCACGACCTGGAGCCATGTCATCTGCGTCGTGAGGTTCAGCACTCCCTGGACGAGCTGGGCGTACCACGAGGTGGCGTCGACGTGTGCCGAGACGTCCACCAGGTACGCGCCGCCGCCGGGCAGGATCTTGCCCTCCTGGAGGTCGCGCAGGCCGTACCCGAGCACGCCGGCCGCGATGACGATCAGGCCGAAGCCGGTCCAGGTGAAGAACCTGGTCAGGTTGATCCTCAGGACGCGCCGGTAGAGCCCCCAGCACAGGCCGGTCGCCAGCACCAGGCCGACGGCCCCGCCGAGCAGCGGCCCCGTGCCGGAACCGTGCGCGGTCTGCGCGTTGGTCCACAGGAAGAGCGCGGTCTCCAGGCCCTCGCGGCCGACCGCGAGAAAGCTGGTGAGGACCAGCGCGCCGGCGCCCATGGTGAGCGCGGCGGCCACCTTCTCCTTGATCTCACCGGACAGATTGCGCGCGTTCCTGCGCATCCAGAAGATCATCGCGGTGACGAAGGCCACCGCGACCACCGAGAGGAAGCCGCCGAAGGCCTCCTGGGCGGTCGTGGGCATCTGCTGCGAACTGAACGTCAGCACCGCGCCGAAGCTGAGCGACAGGCCGACCGCGGCGGCGACGCCGGTCCACACCTGCGGCAGCCGCTCCTTGTTGCCGCCGCGGACCAAGGTGGCCACGAGGATCGAGACAACGAGCCCTGCCTCAAGGCCTTCCCGCAGACCTATGAGGAAGTTGGGGAACATGTTGTCCCACATGAAGGTGCCCTCCCCGGACCGTCGGCCCACCGCCGACCGATTAGCCAAGGCAAACCTTACCATTGGGGTCTACAGCCATGTAGACGAAGATCACGCGGGAGGTCCCTGCGCGGCCCGGGGTGCGGATGTCGGCCCGGAGGCAGGCGGGCGACGTCAGCGGAAGATGCCGGTGTGGCCCAGAGAGGCGGAGAAACGCCAGGTTGCCCCGGGGGAAAGGGCGCCGCGACGGGTGCGGGGAAGGAGTGATCGTAGCCGTGCCGGGCGATGCCGAGGTACCAGGCGCCGCGGCCTGCCCGGGACCCCGCCCGCCCCGGCGTCCGGGCACCCACCGCCGGAGGGTGGGGCCACGGCGAGCCGGCCTGGCGGGGCTGCCCGGGGCCCGCGGTCCCCGGCCGGGCGCCGGGCCGACCCCGGCGACGGTCACGACGGAGCGGGCCTCGGGCTCGCGCCGGCCGCCGCCCGGCCGGGAACGCGGGCGGCGACATCACCCTGTCCGCGTCCCCCGGTCCCCTGGGCGGCGCGCACTTCGTCATCACCCTCCCGGGAGCGCGGGGGCCTACGGCTCAATCGGTGTGAGGGCGGGCCAGTCCGTGGTCGTAGGCGAAGATGACGGCCTGGATGCGGTCGCGTGCACCGATCTTGGCGAGAACCCGGCCGACGTGCGTCTTGACCGTGGACTCGGACAGGACGAAGTGGGCCGCGATCTCGGCGTTGTTCCAGCCCTGGCCGACGGCGACGAGGATCTCGCGCTCGCGGTCGGTGAGGGAGTCCAGCCCCGGGCCTGCGGCCGCCCCGCCGGGTCGGGGCGGTGCCAGGTGGGCGAACTCGCGCAGCAGGCGGCGGGTGAGGGCCGGGGCGATCACGGCATCACCGGCGGCGACGGCGCGGATGCCGGAGAGCAGTTCCTCGGGCCGGGCGTCCTTGAGGAGGAAGCCGCTGGCCCCGGCGCGCAGGGCGGCGTGGACGTATTCGTCGAGGTCGAAGGTGGTCAGGACCAGGACGCGGGAGCGGTCGCCGGTGGCGGTGATCCGGCGGGTGGCCTCGATGCCGTCCATGCCGGGCATGCGAACGTCCATGAGGACGACGTCGGGGCGCAGTTCGGCGGCCAAGCGGACGGCCTCCGCACCGTGCGCGGCCTCGCCCACGACCTGCGTCTCCGCGACGGAGCCGAGCAGCAGCCGGAACCCGTAGCGCTGCAGGGGCTGGTCGTCCACGACCAGCACGGTGGTCATCCGGCACCGTCCAGCGGGGTGAGGTCGAGCACGGCCTCGACGGTCCAGCCCGTGCCGTCCGGACCCGCCCTGAGGCTCCCTCGGTAGAGGGCGGCGCGCTCGCGCATGCCCACCAGGCCGTGGCCCTCCTCGTTCACCGGCTCGCGGCCGCGGGTGTCGCCGTCCGCACCGGTGTCCTGCACTCTGAGGGTCACCCTGGAGGGCTCGGCGATGATCGCCAGATTCACGCGGGTGCCGGCTCCGGCGTGCTTGAGGGAATTGGTCAACGCCTCCTGGACGATGCGGTAGACCGTCAGCTGCACCCCGCTGTCGAGGGCCTCGACAGCGCCGGCGGTGCGGTAGACGACGTCGAGGCCGGCGGCGCGCACGCCCTCGCACAGGGCCCCGATGTCGCCGAGGCCGGGCTGCGGGTGCAGTTCCGGGCCGTCCTTCGGGCCGCTGGAGTCCTCCCGCAGGACGCCCAGGACGCGCCGCAGCTCGCCGAGCGCCTGCCGGCCCGTCTCGCCGATGAGGTGGAGCACCTCCGTGCCGCGTTCCGGGGTGGGGGCGCCGGCGTAGCCGCCGGCGTCGGCCAGGGTGATGATGACGGCCAGGTTGTGGCCGACGATGTCGTGCATGTCGCGGGCCACCCGGGCGCGTTCGGCCGCGGCGGCGAGCCGCCCGCGCTGGTCCCGCTCGACCTCCAGCCGGGCGGCGCGGTCGCGCAACCCGGCGAGCTGGGCCCGCCGGACCCGCACCATGAGACCGAGGGCGAGCGCCGCGGTCGCGGTGCTGAACAGGAAGAACAGCGCGTCCCCGACGGACACCGCGGCCGACGCCCGCACCGCCACCAGCGCTATCGCGGCGGCCGTGACGCCGCAGGCCCAGGGGAGCTGCCGCAGCCGCCCGTGCAGGGCGAGGCTGTACAGGGCGATGAACAACGCGATGTCCGCGCGCAGCGCGGCGCCCAGCGCGAACTGGAGGACGAAGGCGCCCATCACCGCGCCGAAGGCCACCGCGGGCCGGCGCCGCCGCCACAGCAGCGGCACGACGAGCCCGGCCTGGAGGGCGAGCATCCCGGCGACGGGCAGCCGGGCGAACGCCAGCCGGAAGCGGCGCGGCCCGTCGCCGTCCTCGCCGTGCAGCAGGTCGGGCAGGCAGAACACCAGGAAGACCAGCACCAGCAGCGCGGTGTCCAGCGCCCACGGATGCGCCCGGTCGGCCTGCCGCAGCCGCTGCCCGGCCCGGGAGAGCCGGGCGACCAGCGGCCCCATCACCCCGGCGTCCGCGGGGGCGGCGGGGGCGGCGGGGGCGGCGGAAACGCTGGCGGCAGCGGCCGGGGAGGCCGCTGCCGCGGGCGCGCCGGTGAAGGCGGCCCGGGAGGTCATGAGGGGCACCTCCACATCGTGCGGGCCCTCACACGTCGCTGCGCAGCAGCCGGTAGGCGGCGCCGGCCAGGGCGAGAGCCGTCCAGCCGAGGAAGACCAGCAGGCCGGCGGCGGGCGACAGGGTGGTGCTGTCGTGGGTCAGGGCGAACATCGACTCGCCGGCGTTGCTCGGCAGGTAGCGGGTGATGTCGTCCCGCCACGAGGAGGGCAGCAGCTCGGCGAGGCCGGGCACGAGCATGAGCGCGGCGACGAGCACGGAGATGCCGCCGGCCACCGATCGCAGCAGCGAGCCCAGCGCCGTGCCGATCACCCCGACCAGAGCCAGGTAGAGCGCGGCGCCCAGCAGGCTGCGGACGACCCCGGCGTGCGAGAAGCCCATCGCCGCCGGCGTGCCCGAGACGATGCGGCCGCCGAAGAAGAAGGCGACGCATACGCCCACCAGGGCGACGGCCAGCGCGACCAGGCCGAACACGGCGGCCTTGGACCACAGGACGGGCAGCCGGCGCGGCACCGCCGCGAGCGACGAACGGATCATCCCGGTGGAGTACTCGCCCGCGGTGACCAGCACACCGAGGACGCCAAGCGCCAACTGGGCGAAGTTGGTGCCGAAGAGCGACAGGCTCACGGCGGTCGACGAGGCGAAGTCGTGGTCCATGTGGGGCGAGCCGTACGTGGACGCGTAGCGCCCGGACGCGATCAGGCCGAAGGCGACGAGGAACAGCAGGCCGAGCCCGAGAGTGATCCATGTCGAGCGCAGGGACCAGAGCTTGTCCCACTCCGAGGCGAGCACCCGGCGGCCGGTCACCCGGTAGGCGGGCCGGGCGGGGGCGGGCGGAGACGTCTGCTCCGTCGCGGTGAGGGTGGTCATGCCGTCCTCCCGAGGGACTCGGCGGTCCCGCTGCCGGTCGTGGCGCCGTGGTACTCGACGGCGTCCCTGGTCAGATCCATGAAAGCCTGCTCCAGCGACACCTGGCGGGTGCTCAGCTCGAACAGCGCGATGCCGTGCTCGGCGGCCTTCAGGCCGATCTCCCGCGCGGTCAGCCCCGTGACCTGCAGCTCCTCGGAGCCGATCCGGCCGGTGACGTCCACGCCCGGGCCGGCCAGGACGTCCCGCAGCCGGGCCGGGTCCTGCGTGGCCACGTGCACGGTGTCGCCGCCGGCGGCACGCACGAGGTCCCGCACGGTCGTGTCCGCCAGCAACTGCCCGCGGCCCACGACGATCAGGTGGTCGGCCACCAGCGCGACCTCGCTCATCAGATGCGAGGAGACGAAGACCGTGCGCCCCTCCTCGGCGAGGGAGGTCAGCAGATTGCGGATCCACAGGACGCCCTCGGGGTCCAGACCGTTGACCGGCTCGTCCAGCATGACCGTCTGCGGGTCGCCCAGCAGCGCGGCGGCGATGCCGAGCCGCTGGCCCATGCCCAGCGAGAAAGCGCCGGCCCGCTTGCCGGCCACGCTGCCGAGCCCGGCGATCTCGATGACCTCCTCGACCCTGTGCTTCGGGATGCCGTGGGTCAGTGCCAGCGCCTTGAGGTGGCGGTACGCGGACCGGCCCGGGTGGACCGACTTCGCCTCCAGCAGGGCGCCGACCTCCTGGAGCGGGGCGCGGTGCTGCGCGTAGTGCCGGCCGTTCACCGTGACGGAGCCGCCGGTGGGGGCGTCGAGGCCGACGATCATGCGCATCGTGGTGGACTTGCCCGCGCCGTTGGGCCCGAGGAAGCCCGTCACCGAGCCGGGCCTGACGGTGAAGTCCAGGCCGTCGACGGCTGTCTTCTCGCCGTAGCGCTTGGTCAACTGCCGTGCGACGATCATGAGCGCGCCCTTCCTGTCGGGGTACGGCGTCCGTGGATCCGGCGCCTCACCTGCCACGCTAGGTCCCCGCCGGGGCGATTCCGTGGTACCGGGGACTGAACCGTGCGGGCGCCCGTGGTACCGCGGTACTACGACGGCGCGGCCCGTTCGCGGGCATCTTCTACGAGTTGTAGTATCACGGCGGACCGCGTGATCGTCGGCGGCCCCCTCCGTCGCCGCGCCCCGCAAGGAATCCCCGTGACGTCCTCCGCACGCCACTCCCGCCCCGGCCCGACCACCGCCGGCGCCCTGCGCGTCCCGCAGATCACCGCCGTCTTCTGGCTGGTCAAGGGGCTGTCGACGGCGATGGGCGAATCCGTCTCGGACTACCTGGTGGGCGTGATGGCCCCGCCGCTCGCGGTGCTGCTGGGGTTCGCCGCCTTCCTCGCCGCCCTGATGGCGCAGTTCCGCGCCGCGCGCTACCGGGCGTGGACGTACTGGTCCGCGGTGGCCGGGGTCGGCGTGTTCGGCACGATGGCCGCCGACGTCGTCCACGTCGCGATCGGTGTGCCGTACGCCGTCTCCAGCCTGTTCTACGCGATCGTGCTGGCCGCCGTTTTCGTGTCGTGGCGGGCGACCGAGAAGACCTTGTCCGTGCACAGCATCGACACGCCGCGGCGCGAGGCCTTCTACTGGGCGGCCGTCGTGGCCACCTTCGCCATGGGCACGGCGGTGGGGGACCTCACCGCCGTCACCGCGCACCTCGGTTACGGCTCCTCGGCGATCCTCTTCGCCATCCTGATGACGATCCCGGCGGCCGGGTGGTACTGGCTGGGCTGGAACCCGGTCCTGACGTTCTGGACCGCCTACGTCATCACCCGCCCGCTCGGCGCCTCGATCGCCGACGGGCTCGCCAAGCCCAGGAGCAGAAGCGGGCTCGGCCTGGGCGACGGCCCGGTGGCGCTGGTGCTCGCCCTGCTCATCGCCGCCCTGGTCGCCTACCTGGCGGTCAGCCGCTCCGACGTCCAGCCGCAGCCGGCCGAGCAACTGGAGACGGCCCGCAACTGACGCGGCCGGCCCGCCGCTGACACAGCGTCACGGCATTTCCATCGCCCGCACGAGGCGAACGTTGCCGGATGCAGCACCGGCGAGTTTCGAACGCATGCGGGAGAAACGGTGCGCTCGTTGCTGGGCGCCGGTTCCTGCCCGGGGAATCCTGCCAGTCAGGCCGCCACGGAATGCAGACGCCGCTCAGGAATGCCTCGAACAGCGGTTGCCGGCCACGTGCCGCCACCACGCCTGGATCGGCAGCCCGCGCGTGGTCTCGGCCACCCCTCGGAGCGACCAGCAGGCCACCACCACGTCCTCCGCGGTCAGTTCGGATCTGGCGAGGCCGTGGCGCTGGGCATCGGCCAGCAGAAGGCCCTGCAGCTCACGCGAGCGCCTGATGAGGGGTGGGCGTGGGGCATGGTCCAGCGGCGGGCCATCAGCCCGCGGCGGGTGGACAGCAGCTTCCCGATGTCCTGGAGGTAGGCGGCCAGACCTGTCCCACCGGGATCGTCGAGATGGCTCTCGGCGATGGCCACCACCTGCGAGAGGAAGCGCCAGCCCAGTTCGTCGAGGAGCGCGTTCTTGTGGGCGAAGCGCCGGTAGATGGTGCCGAGGCCGACACCGGAGCGCCCCGGATAGTTGATCTTGTGGCTGGTCGTGGTGAGTTGACGGATGCGACGTGGGAGCGGACAGCTCCGTTGTTGCCGGTGCTGGACGGTCGGGGGCGGCCCTGGCGGATCACCGACAGGTGATCGACGGGGTGTTGTGACGCTTGCGGACGGGGCTCCGTGGCCTGATCTGCCGGAGCGGTACGGGCCTCGGCAGACGGTCCATGAGTGGTGTGCCCGGCGGGAAGCCGACGGCACGCCACGTGGTCGAGCGCTGCTTCTACCGTCCCAGGGACGTTCTTCGCATCCCCGGTAATGCAGTCACCAGCAGTCCGCAGCTACTGGCAGGTCCATTTGCGACCTTCGGTGCAGCGAGCATGTGTGCTCGTCGGCTGCAATCCCGACAGGAGCGTGCCCCGTTTTCCCCGTATGGCCGATTTGCAAAACACGATGCGCGACAACCTGCGGCAAATGTGACGGGCGACACATCATGACCGCGTGTAATCAATGGCCAACTTCACGCCAGAAACTGGCAAAATATTGGCCACCCGATATCGGCTCGGTGACCATCGGTCAGCAGGGGGCACACGACCGGCGAGATGGCTTGATGCCGTCTATTCCCGGGACGCCTCAGATGCACATAGTGTCCTTCTGATCACAACAATGATCACTCTGTCGTCCGCTTCTGTGGTGATCGAGGCGGAACTTCCATGGATGGGAAAACGGAATGTCTTCCTACGCTTCACGCGCCGGGGCCACCGTGGCAGCGTTGGCTGCCTTGTGTTTCGTTGCTCCACAGGCGTCAGCAGCTGACCGTACCGCCGTCACCGAGGGGCTAAGGTTATCGCCGGCCGCGAACGCAACCACACGTACGATCGCGGCACAAGAACGACGGGCCGCCATCGAGGCGGCCACAGTCTGCGGCACAGGATACGAACTCTATTACGCCGAGCCTCTCCCCACTCTGGACACCAGGCTCGGCACACTGTTCACGTATGACAACGGCGGCCTGGGGCCGGGTGACTCGGAATGCGCCATTCTCGACAACAACACAGGGTCAGCCAAGTGGATGAAAATCCAGCTCTGCGAGAACAAGGCCAGCAATCCACGCTGCAGCGTCGATCAAGGAAACTACAGCGACTACGCAGGTCCAGTGTTCATGGACAACTGCCCGACGGTCACCGCCCTGATGAAGACGACATCCAGTTCGTCCAGCTACCTCATCAACCGTGTGCTCGGTAGCTTCTGCGACTAGTACCGTGAACGTGACAAAGAGCACCCACACCTCTCGCCTCGCCGGCAACCGCGACATCACATTGCTATGGGTGGCGATAGCACTGTCAGCGATCTTCGTTGTAACCGGATGCAGTAACGGAGGATCACAAGCGGCCGTTCCCACATCAGGTGGGATCTCACAACCGCCGACCACACCCAAAGGAGCTTCAACGTCACCCACTCCACCTCCCACTGTCTCCAGCAGGGGCAACGAGATTTTCCCAGTCACCAAAGACGGTGTTACGGTGAAAAAACCGGTGCTCAAAGGATCCGGCGACTCATTCTGGGTCGGCGTGGACGTGACTAATACCGGAACCAATCCCGCGAACTACCTCACCTACATCAGGCTGACAGGACCGCTCGGTTACAACGCATTGCTGCGCGTTCAAACTGCCACTCTGCAGCCCAGCGAAGCGAGCTCTGCCGTTTACACAGCACGTGATGAATCCGTCGGAGCCATCATCCCGAAGAATCCGACGGTCGTCATCGTGCAAGTTTTCCGCACGCCAGCCTGAAGCTGCTGCCCGAGACATCGGGCAGCCAATTTTGGCTCTTGGTGCAGACCGGAACTCAACGTTCGGCAGGCCTGTGCCCCGACTTTTCCCTGTCCGGTCTCCGTTGGAGTGTGCGCCCAGGGCCCAATCGGCAACGAGTGATCCCAGGTCACACGCCAAACCCCCTCGTACTCCGCGCAATCCTCCCGGTAGCTCACTCGGCACCCGCTCCTTTCGCGGAGCCGGTGCCCTTTCTCATGCCGTAAGGAGAAGAAAAGGTGTTCTCTTTCCGCAGACGTGGCGCGGTGGCGGTGTTCGCCGTCACTGCGGCACTCACGGGGCTCATACAGGCGTCCCCAGCAGGCGCCAGCCCGGCCCCATCGGGCGCGGCCGGCGCTTCTCAGTCGTCCTCCGGCGCCGTGGCCGATCCGGACGCGACGCTGGGCAACGGGTGGCGTACCTCCGCCGACCGCGCGGTGGCCTCGGCTGCCGACAACGACGGCGTGCACGTACTGGTCGCCGACAGCAAGGACGCCTACGCCTGGCGGACCGCCGCGGTGCTGGCGGAGCCGGGGATGCCGGCCGACACGTGGATCGGCAACAGTTGCGTGATCGACACCGGCCACGCGGCAATGGTGTACGCGCCCCGCACCTTTACCAACCACCAAGACCTCATGCTGGGCGGCGCGTTCGCGGCGGTGGTGGACCTGGACACCGGCGCGGTGACCAAACTGCCGTTCACCGCGTCGCTGGCGTACTTCGACCCGACCTGCAACCCGGCCACCGGCACCGCGGCGTTCACCGCCTACCGCGACGAGAAGACACGCCTGGTCACCGTGGACACCGCCGGGCGCACGGTCGCCGACACCACCGCGGGCGGGCAGGTGACCTCGGCGGTCCCGGTGGCGGACGGTACGGTCGCCGCGCTCGGCAACCGCCTGGTGCACATCGGCCGTACCGGCAGGACGACCACCCTGGCCGCCACCGACAGCACCCCCTACGACATCCACCCGCAGGGCGGGGGCAGTCACGGCAAAGCCGCGTACGCCTTCCTGGACCACAAGGGCGACACCACCGCGCACGCCAGGCTGTGGACGGCCGGCAAGATCACCACCGTCGCGGCCGGTCCGCTCACCGATCTCGGGCTGCAGCAGTCCGGAACGGGCAAGGTCTTCCTGACCGGCCACCCCACGGGCACGGTCCGGACCGCGGGCACGGGCATCACGAAGGTCACCGCGGGCATCGACACCCAACTGTCCAGCCTGGGGCGCTTCGCCGTCGACCCGGTCGTGGCGCCGGCCGTCCAGTCCGGCCTCGCCAACATCGCCGGCGCCGGCCGCGCCGCCGCCGTCGTCAAGCCGCAGTCGTCTCCGGCACCCGCCCCGGCGCAGACATCGGCGGGCACCGCTGACGACGGCACGCTGACGCTGACCGCGACGGCCACCACCACCGGCAGGAAGGTCACCCAGACCGTCGCTGCCGCTGCGGTCCCCAGCACTACGGCCTCGCCGGCGCTCACCGGCTCCCCCACGGCCACCACACAGACAGCGCGGCGATCGACATCGGCGAACAGTAAGCCTGCCGCGGCCACGGTGGACCACAACCCGGTGGACACCGACCGCTACTGCTCGGTGCCGCGCAACGACACCGCCGCCCAGGCACTGCAGCCCACCCCCAACCAGGTCGAGTGGGCCGTCGACATGGCCGTACGGGGCGATCTGACGTCGGGCTGGATCACCCAGGGCGGCTGGCGCTCGCAGACGGGCCTGGGCACCATCGACCCGCAGGGTCTTTTCGCCAAACCGGCCCTGACCGGCGGCGGTAACATCCCCGCACAGGTCGAACTCGGCATTCTCGCCCAGGAATCCAACCTGTGGCAGGCCGAATCCGGCGCGATTCCGGGCCAGATGGGCAACCCACTCGCGTCCGTCGCCGGCTTCTACGGCCACACCGGAACCGCCCCGTCCGACTACTGGAAAATCGATTGGGAGAACAGCGACTGCGGATACGGCGTCGGACAGGTCACCGACGGCATGCGCCTGGCCGGCCACGAGAAGCCCGGCGAGACCGCGCTCAGCCCCACCCTGCAAAAGGCCGTCGCGCTCGACTACACCGTCAACATCGCCGCCTCGCTGCAGATCCTCGCCGACAAGTGGAACGAGGTCCACAGCGCCGACTCGCCCATCACCGTCAACAACGACGACCCGTCCAAGCCGGAGAACTGGTTCACCGCCGTCTGGAACTACAACCTCGGCTTCAACCCACCCGGATCAGGCCCCGGCGGACCGGACGGCCCCTGGGGACTCGGCTGGTACAACAACCCCGCCAACCCCATCTACCCGGCCTCCCGGCTGGCGTTCATGGACACCAGCCTCGACCCGAACGCCAACCACGACGCCGCCCACCCCCAGGACTGGCCCTACGAGGAAAAGGTGATGGGCTGGGCCGCCTGGTCCATCGACACCGGACACTCCTACGCCACCAGCGGCCGGCAGGACTGGCCCGGCGAGTCCGGCTTCTCCTCCGCCGGCTTCCAACCCTCCTGGTGGCTGACGACCGGGGACCGCAGCCAGATCAAGCCCCCGCTGGACGCCTTCTGCAACAGCAGCAACGACTGCGACATCTCGAACCCGCCACCGTGCGAGACCGACCACATCGAGGGATGCGACCAACTCCACTGGTGGAACCAGCCCAACACCGTCTGGAAACCCGACTGCGCCGACACCTGCGGCCACGAAAGCATCAAGTATCAGACCCTGCGCGCCGAACCCGGCCGCGGCTACCGCCTCCAATACGGCACACCGGACTGCGCCGCCCCGCCCACCGGCGCGATCGTCGTCCACTCCGTGCCCGACGGAACACCGACCTGGAGCGACTGCGGCAACACCACGTCCGCCGGCACCTTCCAGTTCACCTTCTACCCCGACAGCGACGGCCAGTACGAGGCCAAAGGCGACCTGCACCAGATAGGCGGCGGCTACCAGGGCCACTACTGGTACGCCCACACCCGGGACACCGCCTACCTCGGCGGCGACGGCGGGCGCATGACCGTCCTCGGCGACTGGAAGATGAATGCGCCCGTCTCCCAGAAGGAGGCCAAGGTCTACGTCCATGTCCCCGACACCGGCGCGCAGGCCACCGACGCGGACTACCAGATCGTCACGCCCTTCGGCACCGTGGACAAGACGATCTCCCAGAGCGCCAACTCCGCCAACGCCTGGGTTTCGCTCGGCGCTTACCGCTTCAACGACCAGCCACCGGAGGTCAGGCTCTCCAACACCACCGGCAACGGCACCGGTGACACCGACATTGCGTGGGACGCCGTCGCCTTCGTTCCAGGCGACTACGGGGGTGTCCCCGGCATCACCTTCCCCAACCCCGACGATTCCGCGCCGCTGCCCGGCTACGAAGGACCGGCGCGGCCGGTCCAGCGCGGCGGCCTACCCGCGATGACGCCGGCCGCGCGCGCCGCGCTGACCGCGCACGAAGGCGGTGTCGCACCGATCAGACTCACCCCGGCGCAACTGCCGAAGCCGGGCGTGGGAGCGCACTGCTCCACTGCCGACGCCCAAGGCCGTTCCACTTGCATCACGGTGGGCCGGCCGGACTCGGCGGAAGCCCGGAGCATGGATAAGGCCATCCAGAACCGCCCGCTCGACGGGATTCCCATCCCGTCCTGGTGCCCCGGTTCCCAGCTGACCGACACCGAGACGCGCACTCAGGCGTGCCTCAACGGCTTTTCTCCGGTGAACATCCAGTTCTCGGTGAACGACAAAATCGTCGGGTACGCCAAGTTCGCGATGATGCAGAACATCCAGCTCTTCAACAACACCGCCGAGATCGACCAGAGCCTGATCATCGTCCCGTTCGAGATCGATCCGGAGCTGGGGGCCGTGTCGCTGAGCTGGGTGACAGCCTCGGACTGCGACGACTGCACGCAATCGCCCAAGGTCACTACGGGTGAGATGGCCTGGACCGGGTCCGAGGACCTCCATGTCGCCGCGCAGACATTCCAGACGTTCTGGAACGGCACCGGCGAGGAGGACGTCGGTCTCGGCTGGATCCTGGCGGGCGCGGTGGAAGCCGCCGATGTCACCACCCCGATCAGCCTCGGCAATACCTACGGCGACCTGGACATCAGGTGCGACGACATGACCAAGGGAAACAGCAGCCCCGGGTGCGTGTTCAAGAACTACACCCCCACGTACACGGTCAGCACCGACCGGTACCCCGCCGCCGGTGCGTACTACTGGCTGATGAGAACGCACAACAGCCACCACTTCGGCAGCACGGCC
>NZ_FNIE01000015.1 GCF_900103985.1 Actinacidiphila guanduensis
CCACCGTCACCGGCGCCCTCCGGGCTTTCCCTTCGTTGTGTCTCCGACTCTATCAGACCCTTTTCAGTGCCTGATCCCCGGTCAGCGGGGTTTGTCTTTCCGGCTGTTGGGCCGTTCCGACGAGTGAGACTTTAGCGGACCTCGTCCCGCCGGGCCAAATCGGCTGGCGCTCCGAATATCCACCACCCATTCCGAAAAAACGCACGACGAAACGCGTGCACACCGGAGCGCGCATCGTGTCGTAGAGGTTCTGCGGGATGGCTGCCCGGGGACCGACCAAGATCGGCGCTCACGTCAGACAGCTCGAAGGACATTACGCAGGGGCGGGGCCGGTGTCAAGCCCCGTCAGTCGAGGTCTTCCAGTCGGCCGCCGGCATCGGGCTGGGAGGACTCCACACGGCGCAGCAGGCGGGTGAGGATCTCGCCGAGTGCGGCCCGTTCGACGGGGGTGAGGTCCTGCAGCAGCTCGTCCTCGAAGGCCGCGGCCAGTCGCATGGTCTGGAGCCACTTCTCGCGGCCCTCGTCGGTGAGCTCCACGATGACCCGGACCCGGTTGGCCTCGTCGCGGTCCCGCGTGACCAGGCCCTCGGCGACCATCCGGTCGATGCGGTGGGTCATCGCGGCCGGGGTGAGACCGAGCCGCTTGGCGAGGTCGCCGGGGCCGAGCCGGTACGGCCGGCCGACGACCACGAGGGCCTTGAGGACCTCCCACTCGGAGTTGCTGATGCCGAGGTCGACGAGCTGGCGGCCGTAGGCGACGTTCATCCGGCGGTTGAGCCGTCCGAGTGCCGTGACGACCTTCTCGACCTGCGGATCGACCTCCGGGAACTCGCGCTGGTACGCGGCGATCTGCTCGTCGAGGTCCAGCTCCTGGGGGGCTCCGGGGGAGCCCGCGGCAGCGGTCATGTCCCGAGTATGACACGGAAGGCCATTGCACTAAAGCCCTTCGGTGTGTAGTCTTCAACAAGAAACTTTATCTCTGAAGTCTTCAGGTCGAAGAGGTCCGGATCGGAACCTGACGGCCTGAGGGCTTCACGACCTGGAGAGGTGAGCGTGACCACCGCGATGGGCGCAGCACTGCGCCGGATCCAGTTGGGGAACGCGCTGAGCGCGTTCGGCAACGGCTTCACCGTGCCCTTCACGTTTGTGTACGTGTCGCAGGTGCGGGGGCTGGGTGCCGGTACGGCGGGCGCGGTGCTGGCGATGTTCGCCGTCGCCGCGCTGCTGGTGCTGCCCTTCACCGGTCGGGCCATCGACCGTCGCGGTCCTGTCCCCGTGGCCGTGGCCAGCACCGTGCTGGCCGCGTCCGGTTCGCTGGGCCTGGGCCTGTCCGGCAGCGAGGCCGGGGTGATCGCAGCCGCGGGCGCGCTGGGTGCGGGCATAGCCGTGGTGCAGCCCGCGCTGGCGACCATGATCGTGTGGTGCTCCACCGCGGCCACCCGCTCGCGGGCCTTCGCCGTGCAGTTCTTCCTGAACAACCTGGGGCTCGGCGTGGGTGGCCTGATCGGCGGCCTGATCGTGGACACCGCGCACCCGGGCTCGTTCATCCGGCTCTTCGCCATCGAGGCGGCGATGTTCCTGGTGCTGGGTGCGGTGGTCGCCACCGCGCGGGTGCCGGGCGTGTCGCGGGCCGCGGTGGCGCGCTCGGGAGCCGCCAAGGCGACCGGCGGCGGCTGGCGGACGCTGCTGCGGGACCGGGCGATGGTGATGGTCTGTGTGCTGGGCTTCGTGATGTTCTTCGCGTGCTACGGGCAGTTCGAGTCGGGGCTGTCGGCGTTCGCGGTGGAGGTCACGCACATCTCGCCGGCCACGCTGGGCGCCGCGCTCGCGGCGAACACCGCGGTGATCGTGGTGGCGCAGTTCGTGGTGCTGCGGCTGGTCGAGTACCGGCGGCGCAGCCGGGTGATCGCGGCGGTGGGCCTGGTGTGGACGGTGGCGTGGCTGGCCGCGGGCGCTTCGGGTGTGGTGCAGGGCAGCCATGCGATGGCCGTGGCGGCGATCATCTCCACGTACGCGCTCTTCGGCCTGGGCGAGGCGATGCTGGCTCCGACGGTGAACCCGCTGGTGGCCGACCTGGCGCCGGAGCGGATGGTGGGCCAGTACAACGCGGCGTTCGCGCTGGTGAAGCAGTTGGCGCTGGCGCTGGGTCCGGCGGTGGCGGGGGTGATCGCGGCCGCGGGGGCGTACGAGGCGTACATCGTGATGCTGGTGCTGTGCTCGCTGGCGATATCCGTGACGGCGCTGCGGATGGCGCGGCGACTCACCCCCGCGCAGGACGCTCCGTGGCACGGTTCGCGGGTGGTGGCGCAGGTCGTGCATCCCGAGCCGGCGGCCCAGGCCGAGGCGGGCTGCTGAGGCCGTCCGCCGAGGCAGGGGCTCCGAGGGCCGTCGCCCTCGCGAGCCTGTGCCTCGGCGGCTGTTCGGCCGGCGTAGTGGAGTCGGGACGTCGGTCCGGTGCGCTGTCGCCGGGTGCGGCTACTCCGGAAGGGTGAATTCGCACCAGACGGCCTTGCCGCCGCCGGGCGTGCGGCGCGAGCCCCAGTTGGCGGCGATCGTCGCGACGATCGAGATGCCGCGCCCGGTCTCGTCGCCCGGCTCGGCCTTGCGGCGGCGGGGCAGGTGCTCGTCGCCGTCGGTGACCTCGATGATCAGGCGGCGGTCGGTGCGGCGCAGCCGCAGGCGCATCGGCGGGGTGCCGTGCTGGAGCGAGTTGGCGACGAGTTCGCTGGCGGCCAGGACGCCGAGGTCGCGCAGTTCGACCGGGAATCGCCAGGAGGCGAGGACACCCTGGGCGAAAGCACGGGCGCGGGGTGCGGCCTCCACTCCGCCGAGGAGGTCGAGGGAGGCGTTGCGGAAGAGTTCGGCGTCGGGACCGGTGTGGTCGGGGTACTGCAGGACGAGGACGGCGACGTCGTCGTCGTGTTCGGAGGTGACGCCGAGCGAGCGCAGCAGCCGGTCGCAGATGACCTGGGGCGAGCCGGTGGCACCGGCCAGGGCGCGGGTGAGGGCGGCCACGCCCACGTCGATGTCCTGGTCGCGGCGTTCGATGAGGCCGTCGGTGTAGAGGACGGCGGTGCTGCCCGGACCGAGCGGGAGGGTGCCGGAGGTGTGCATCCAGCCGCCGGTGCCGAGGGGCGGCCCGGTGGGTTCCTCGGTGCGGTGCACGGTGCCGTCCGGGTCGCGGACGAGAATCGGCAGGTGGCCGGCGCTGGCGTAGGTGAGGCGGCCCTCGCTGGGGTCGTGCACGGCGTAGACGCAGGTGGCGATCTGGGTGGCGTCGATCTCGGAGGCGAGGCCGTCGAGCAGTTGGATGACCTCGTGGGGTGGCAGGTCGAGGCGGGCGTAGGCCCGTACGGCGGTGCGCAGTTGGCCCATCACGGCGGCGGCGCGCACCCCGCGGCCCATGACGTCGCCGATGACCAGGGCGGTGCGGCCGGCGCCGAGGGTGATCACGTCGTACCAGTCGCCGCCGACGGCCGCGTCGGTGCCGCCGGGCTGGTAGGTGGCGGCGACGCGCAGGTCGTCGGGTTGTTCGAGTTCCTGGGGCAGCAGGCTGCGTTGGAGGGTGACGGCGGTCTCGTGCAGCCGCCGCTCGCTCTCGCGCAGCCGCTCGGCGGACTGCACCTGGTCGGTGACGTCGGCGCCGAAGACGAGGACGCCGCGGTGCTCGGGGTCGGGCTCGCCGGCCTGGACGGGGGTGCAGGTGAAGGTGAAGTAGCCGGAGCGGGCGGGGGCGCCGGCCTCGGGCCAGGAGACTTTGCGGGCCTTGACGGTGCGGGGGCGGCCGCTGCGGTGGACCTGGTCCATGAGCGGCAGCAGGCCGAGTTCGTCGAGTTCGGGCAGGGCCTCGCGGGCGGGGGCGCCGGTGTCGCGGTGGCCGAAGACGTCGGTGTAGGCGTCGTTGACGAAGCGGACCCGGTGGGCGGGGCCGCGGGTGACGGCGATCAGGGCGGGCAGCCGGCTGAGGACGAGGCGGACGGACTTCTCCCCCGCGCTGGGGGCGTCACCGGCCGGCGGGTGGCCGTCTGCCGTGGCGGGTGTGCCGCCCGGCGCGGTGATGCTGCCGGCTGCGGGGTCGGCGGCTTGGGCGCGCGCTGCGGGTACGGCAGTGCGTCGCTGTGTTCCGGGGAGCCGGCCGCTCCAGCGCGTCAGGTTCAAACGTCCGATTCCTCGTATTTGTCACTCTTTGGTAGCGCGGTTGCACGCGTGGTCACCTGCCCAGTGTGGCCGAATCGAGGCCCGAGCGGGAATCGCGCCCGGCCGGGCGGGGTCAGGAGCGGTCCGGCTCGCCGCCCGGACCGGCCGCCAGTTCGAACTCGGCGCGCGGGTGTTCCAGCGAGCCGAGGGAGACGATCTCGCGCTTGAAGAGCCCGGCCAGTATCCATTCGGCGAGCACCCGCGCCTTGCGGTTCAGTGTCGGCATCCGGCCGAGGTGGTAGAGCCGGTGCACGACCCAGGCCGGGTAGCCCTTCACGGCCCGCCCATGGATGTAGGCAACACCCTTGTGCAGGCCGAGCGAGGCCACCGAGCCCGCCGAGGCGTGCCGGTAGTCGGTCAGGGGGCGGCCGCGCAGGGTGGCCACGAGGTTGTCGGCGAGCACCCTGGACTGGCGTACGGCGTGCTGGGCATTGGGCGCGCACTCGGCGCCGGGCGGGTCGGCGGTCAGGTCGGGCACGGCGGCCGCGTCGCCGGCCGCCCAGACACAGTCGGTGCCCTCCACCAGGAGGGTGGCGGCCGTGCGCAGCCGCCCCCGGCCGGTCACCGGCAGTCCGGTCCCGGCCAGCAGCGGCGCCGGGCGGACGCCCGCGGTCCACACCAGGGTGCGGGTCGGCAGCCGGTCGCCGTCGGAGAGCGTGGCGATGCGTCCCTCGCAGGAGGCGAGCCGGGTCTGCAGCCGGATGTCGACGTTGCGCCCGCGCAGTTCGCGCAGCGCGTACCGGCCGAGTTCCTCGCCGACCTCGGGCAGGATGTGGTCGGACGCCTCGACGAGCACCCAGCGCAGGTCGTCCTCGGCCACGTTGTGGTAGTAGCGCACGGCGTAGCGGGCCATGTTCTCCAGCTCGGCCAGGGCCTCCACCCCGGCGTAGCCGCCGCCGACGACGACGAAGGTCAGGGCGGCCTCGCGGACCTCGGCGTCGCGGGTGGAGGAGGCGATGTCGAGCTGTTCGAGCACGTGGTTGCGCAGTCCGATCGCCTCCTCGACGGTCCTGAAGCCGATGCCGTGGTCGGCGAGTCCGGGCACCGGCAGGGTGCGCGAGACCGAGCCCGGGGCGAGCACCAGGTGGTCGTAGGGGATCTCCAGGTCGTTGCCGCCCCCTTCCTTGGTGGCCAGGGTGGCGACGGTGGCGCGGCGTTCGGCGTGGTCGACCGCGCGGGCCTCGCCCGCCACGATCCGGCAGCCGGCGAGCACCCGGCGCAGGGGGACGACGACGTGCCGGGGGGAGATCGAGCCTGCGGCGGCCTCGGGCAGGAAGGGCTGGTAGGTCATGTACGGCTGCGGTTCGACGACGACGATCTCCGCCTCGCCGCGCTTGAGCTTCCGCTGGAGCCGCAGGGCCGTATACATCCCGACATAACCGCCGCCGATGACGAGAATACGCGGCGTGCTCGCCCGGGCCATCGCTGCTGACTCCATCGTCATTGCTCCATGACGCAATGGACTCCGGCTGTTTGTCCACAGGGCGGACACGGGCGATTCCCGGTGATCGCCGTGCGCCCAGGTCGGCGGCCCGGAACCGCCGTGCGGGACGGGCGGTTCGCGGCACCGGCGCGGGGGCGCGCGGACCGGCGCGCGCCGCGGCGCAAGCCGCCCTCTTCTTTCTTGACGCGGGCTCAACTATGTTCGTATCTCGTACTACCGCGCTCCGTGCGCGGCGATCTTCGCAATGGGTGGGGAGTCTCCGGGGGGAGACATTGGATTTACCGGGGGATGGACAAATGCACATGCAGGACTCTCAGCGCACCACGACTGTCGGCGCGGACGGGCGCGGCGTTGCCGCCCGCCCGGCCCCGCTGCGGGTGGACGCCCAGCGCAACCTGGAGCACGTACTGCGTGCGGCCCGTGAGGTCTTCGGCGAGCTGGGCTACGGCGCGCCGATGGAGGACGTGGCCCGCCGGGCGCGCGTCGGCGTCGGCACCGTCTACCGCCGCTTCCCGAGCAAGGACGTACTGGTCCGCCGGATCGCGAAGGAGGAGACCGCGCGGCTGACCGAGCAGGCGCGTACCGCGCTCGGCCAAGAGGACGAGGCGTGGTCGGCACTCGCCCGCTTCCTGCGCACCTCGGCCGCCTCGGGCGCCGGGCGGCTGCTGCCGCCGCAGGTACTGCGGGTGGACGGCGCACCCGCCACGGCGAGCGCCGTGGAGGCGGCGCGGGTGCCCACGCAGCGCACGCCGGTCGCCGTCGCCGCGGGCGGCCCGACCGCCGTGGCCGGCCTGACCCTTCAGGCCGACCGCCGCGCCGACATCGCCGGGCGCGAGACCCACCCGGACGACGACGGGGTGGACACCCTGCTCGACGTCGTCGGACAGCTCGTGGACCGGGCGCGCGCGGCCGGCGAGCTGCGCGGGGACGTCTCGGTGGCCGACGTGCTGCTCGTCATCGCCGCGGCCGCGCCCGCAGTGCCCGACGCGGCCCAGCACGCCGCCGCCTCCGGGCGGCTGCTCGACATCCTGCTGGAGGGCCTGCGCTCGCGCCCTTCCTGCGTCCACAAGGGGGCGAGCGACGGGGCCCACTCCTGAGCCGGACCTCCGCGGCCCCTCCCGTACCGGGCCCTCGGGGTCGTCTCCCAGCCGCGGTCGCAACTCTTTCGGGTGACGCCTGATCGAGCGCACGTGGAGGAACTGTGAACGGTCTGCCCACGGACGTGTGGTTCCGACCGATCACCCGACTTCGGGCATCCGCCGTGTGTCAGGCTTTCCTCCGTGGATGAGGCAAACGGGGGTTCCGGCTCCGCATCGGTGGATCCGGACACCGGCGACGGCGTGCCGCCGCGCAGGGTTCCGGGGCAGCGCGATCCGATCGCACGCGCCGACCCCGCAGCGCCCGGCGCCGCCCCGGACGCCGACGCGGCACCCGCCGCCACCGACCCGGCCGGCCCGGGGTCCGGCACCGCCACCGACGCGGTGCCGGACCCCGCGACCGCGCCCGGCGGAACCGTTCCGGCACAAGGACCGCTCCGGTCCGCGGCGCCCGCCGACGCCGACCGGCTGCCCGGCCACCCCGCACCCGGCCCGGGCCCTGATCCGGAGGCTCCGCAGGCCGCCGCGCCCACCGCCGAGGCCGCCCTGTCGGACACCGAACTCGTCGACCTGGTCCGGGCCGGCCGCGACAGCGCCTATGAGGAGCTGTATCGCCGGCACGCCGAGGCCGTCCGGCGGTACGCGCGTACCTGCTGCCGCGACGCCCACACCGCCGAGGACCTCACCGGCGAGGTCTTCGCCCGCACTCTGCAGGCCATCCGCGGCGGCAGCGGCCCGCAGACCGCGGTACGCGCCTACCTGCTCACCACCGTCCGCCGGGTCGCCGCCACCTGGAGCAACACCGCCCGCCGCGAGCACCTGGTCGAGGACTTCGCGGTCTTCGCCGTCACCGCGGCCGGCACCACCGCCACCGAGGAGAACGCCGACGTCGGCGCCGACGTACGGGCCATGCACGAGGCCGAGCGGTCGCTGGCCATCCGCGCCTTCCGCACGCTGCCCGAGCGCTGGCAGACGGTGCTGTGGCACACCGCGGTGGAGGACGAGTCGCCCAGCGAGATCGCTCCGCTGCTCGGTCTCACGCCCAACGCCACCGCGGTGCTCGCCCACCGCGCCCGCGAGGGCCTGCGCCAGGCGTACCTGCAGGCACACGTGAGTTCCACGCTCACCGGCGACGACGCCTGCGCCCGCTTCGCCGACCGGCTCGGCGCCCACGCCCGCGGCGGCCTGCGGATGCGCGCGGACCGCGAGCTGAACCGGCACCTGAAGGAGTGCGAGCGCTGCACGGCCGCCTCCCTGGAGCTGGCCGACCTCAACTCGGCGCTCAAGGGGCTGCTGCCGGTCGCGTTCATCGGCTGGTTCGCCGCCGTCTACGCCACCAAGGCCGCCGGGATCGTGGTCGCCGGAGGTGCTGCCGCGGCGACGGCCGCGGGCGGGGCGGCCGCTGCCGCCTCGGGCTCCGGCGGCAGCACGGCGGCCGCCGGCGGGGCCGCGAGCGAAGGGCTCGGCGCGCCGGCGAAGGCCGGGATCGTCGCGGGCGTGGTGGCCGCGGCCGCCGCGGCCGCGGTCGCCTTCGCGCTCACCGGCGGGCACGGCAAGCCGCCGGCGAAGCCGCACGCCCAGCCGTCGGCGCCGGTGACCGTCGCCGCGGTGCCGCCCGCCCCCAAGCCGCACCCGAGCGCCAAGCCCCCGGCCGCACCGCCGCCCCCGCCGCCGGCGAGCCCGAAGCCCACGCCGGCGGCCACCACGGCAGCGCCGACTCCGAAGCCGACGCACAAGCCGCCTGCCCGGCCCACGCCGAAGCCGACGACTCCCGAGCCGACACCGACCCGGACCACGGCTCCTCCCCCACCGCCTCCGCCGCCCCCTCCGCAGGCGTACCAGGTCAACTCACTGCCCACCGAGCTGTTCGGGCAGAGCACCGACAGCCCCGCGATCGTGCCGACCGGCCTGGGCAACTGGTGGTGGGACCGCACCGACCCGAGCGTGGGCGGCACGACGTACGCGCACGGCATCACCGTGCACGCGCCCTCCACGGTGACCATCGCGCTCAACCGGGCCTGCGTCGCCTACGACGCGAAGGCCGGCGTCGACGACCTCATCCGCGCGGCCGGGCCGCTCAGTTCGGTCGTCTTCAGCGTCTACGGCGACGATGCCCCGCTGTGGTCCTCGGCGCCGCTGCGGGCCGGGGACGCGGCCGTGCCGGTCCACGTCGGGCTGAAGGGCGTCAAGACGATGAAGCTCGTGGTCACCCCGCAGAGCGGGAGCTTCGCTTTCGCGAACCTCGCCGACTGGGCGGACTCGGTGATCACCTGCGAGTGAGGCCCGAGGCCGCGGGCAGCACGGCCCGCAGCCTCTGGCGCCGGACGGACGTCGGCCGGGTATCGACCGCGGACCGGCTGAGGCACTGAGCGGACGTCGGTATGTCGGTCACGGGCAAGGCCCTGGCTCTGCTGGGCCGGTTCGACCGGGTACCGCCCAGGACACTGATCGGACACCGGCCTGGGCGCTGAACGGGACGGGCCGGAGCCGTCAGGCCGTGGCAGCGGGCCGCTCGACGGGGACCTCGCAGACGCCGTCCGCGCACGCGTCGGCGTCGGCCGGTGCCTCCACTGCCGCGGTCTCCTTGGCGACCTGCTCCAGGACGCGCAGGAAGGTCGAGGTCTCCTGGCCGCCCTGTACCGCCCACTGGCCCTCGAAGACGAAGGTCGGCACCGCGGTGATGCCGAGGCTGCGGGCCTCGTCGAGGTCGGCGAGCACCTCATCCGTCAGCGCGTCGCCGGCGAGGAACGCGGCGGCCGCGTCCCGGTCCAGGCCCGCCGCCGCGGCCGCGTCCGCCAGCTGGGCGGGGTCGCCGATGTCCATGCCCTCGCCGAAGTGGTCGGTCATGAGGCGGGTCTTGAGCCGGGCCTGCGCGGCCGGGCCGTACTCGTCCAGCGCGAAGCGCATGAGGCGGTGGGCGAGCAGGGAGTTGTTCTCCAGCACCGTGTCGAAGTCGAAGGTGACGCCCTCGGCCGCGCCGAGCTTGGCCAGGCGGTCGTCCATGGCCACAGCCTGCGGGCCGAACTTCTTGGCCAGCACCTCGCGGTGCGGGCGCGGCTCCGCGGGCGCGCCGGGCTCGAGCTGGAAGGGCCGGTAGACGACCTCGACCGCATCGCCCTGCGGGAAGGCGGCCAGCGCCCGCTCGAAGCGGGACTTGCCGAGGTGGCACCACGGGCACGCGATGTCCGACCAGATCTCGACCTTCACGGTTTCACTCCCGGGTGTGCACGGCGATCGATCCGCAAGGGTAAGCATGGCCGCGGTGGCGGCGTATTCCCGGGGCGGGGCTTGGGCCCTGGCCGGGGCCGAGGCCGGAGCGAGGCCTCGGCCGGAGCGAGGCGGGGCGGGCCAGGGGCCGAGGCGGGGGCCGAACACGGGGCTCGGGCGGGACAGGGCCGAAGCCTGGGGTCTGTGGCCAGGCGGGGGGGTCGGGTCGAGCCGGAGGCGGGGCCTGAGCGACTCGGATTGGCCAGGGCGGGGCCGACACCAGAACCGGGGCCTGGACCGTATGGAGGGCCGAGCGTGGGTCGGCCTCTGCTCCGGGGCCGGGGCGACTCGAACTGGCCGGGGCGGGGCCGACACCAGAACCGCAGGCCTGGGGCCGGGCGTGGGCCGGGCCGGGGGCAGGAGGCCAGGGACGGGGCGAGTCGGAGTGGCTGGGGTGGCCCTGACGGCCCTGGCGCGGCGTCGGCAGGTCGGCGCAGCTTGGGCGCGGCCTTGGCGGGCCTTCGGTGCGGGCAGCCCCGACTCACCTCGGCACCTCCGCCGCAGTCGGCTCGGTGGCCTTGCCGTCTGCCCTCCTTCCCCCTCTGCCCTCCCAGCCCGTCAGGCCGCGGCCCTTGCGCCGAGCAGGGCCGCCGCCTCCTCGGCGGTGAGCCGGGCACCTTCCGCCTCGGCCTCGGCGAAGGCCGCCGCCGGGAGGGCCTTCGCCGCTGCGGTGCGCAGGGCGTCGGCGGCGGACTGCTCGGGGACGGAGCGGGGCAGCGTACCCCGGACGGCGGTACCGGCCGCGCACAGGCACAGGGCGACAGCTGGGTCGCCCATGGCGAGCAGGATCTGCGCGGCCGTGTCGAGCTGGGTAGCGACGACCGGTTCGATGCAGCGCACCTCCAGCGCCAGCCGCAGGCTCCCGGCCACCTGCGCCAGCGCCTCCGGCAGGTCGCCCTCGGCGGCGTGCAGGCGGGCGGCCATGCCCTGGAGCAGGACGTGGAACATCGGCGGCGGTGTGCCCTCGGCCATCCGGCCGACGGCTTGGTCGTAGCTCGCCCGGGCCTCGGCGTAGCGGCCCTGGTGGAGGCGGAATTGGGCGGTCAGGAAGCGGATGTAGGTGCGCGCGTCCAGGACCGCGAAGCGCTCCGCCTCGGTGCCCGCGGCCGCCAGCAGCTCGTCCGCCTCGGCGTACTGGCCGCCTCGGAAGGCGAGTTCGGCGGTGCGGGCGAGCAGGAAGGCGCCCTCGCTGAAGGCGCCGAGCTCGCGGCCGAGCCTGTGGGCGGCCTCGTAGTCGGCCCTGGCGGCCGCGTAGTCGCCGCGGAAGCTGCTGATCTCGCCCCGCGCGCTGTGCACCTGCGCCCTGATCCAGCGGTCGTCCAACCGCGCGACCAGCCGGTCGAGTTCGGCCCGGTCGGCGTCCGTGCGGTCGATCCCGCCGGGCGAGTCCACGGTGACGTGCACGCGCAGCATCAGTGCCGTCGCCACCTCCCAGTCCCCGCCGTGCGTACGGCAGTTGTCGACCACGAGGTCGGAAAGGGCGCGCATCCCGCTGGTGTCGGCGCCGGTGATGTAGCTGGTGAACGGCCAGACCAGGCCGGGGAAGCGGGCCGCCGGCGCACCGCCGTCGCGATAGGCGGCGCTCAGCCGGCGCGCGGCGTCCTTGACTTCCGGCGACGCCCAGTGCGCCTCGGACGCGGCCTCAGCCTGCACGAAGAAGAGCAGCATCCGCAGGTCGGTGCGCGGCCAGAACAGCGGGTCGGCGCGGTCGCGCGGCTCCTCGCCGAGCGCCGCCACCCGGGTCAGCCAACCGGCGGCCTCGTCACGGTAGTTGCGTAGCCACCAGAACCAGCCCATGGCCACGGCGATGGCGAGGGCGGGTGCCTCGTCGCGTTCCTCGACCGCCCGGTGGAGCGCCGCCCGCACATTGTCGAGTTCACTCTCCAGCACCTCGAACCAGCGCAACTGGTCCGCGCCGCGCAGCTTGGCGTCCACGTCCACCACGAGGTCGCGGACGTAAGCGGTGTGCCTGGCCCGGGCCGCCGCCAGCTCGCCGGGCACTTCGCGCGCCCGCTCGGCCGCGTACTCGTGGATCGTCTCCAGCAGCTGGTAACGAGTGCCGCCGACGCGGTCGTGGTCGGCCACCACCAGGGACTTGTCGACCAGTTGGGTCAGCGTGTCCAAGGTGTCCGGGCCGCACACCGCCTCGGCCGCCGCCAGCGTGCAACCGCCGGAGAAGACGCTCAACGCCCGTAGGGCCGCGCGCTCGGCCTCGTCCAGCAGCTCCCAGCTCCAGTCCACCACCGCCCGCAGCCTCTGCTGACGCGGCAGCAGGGTGCGGCTGCCGCCAGTGAGCAGCCGGAACCGGTCGTCCAGCCGGTCGGCGATCTGCCGCGGCGACAGGGCGCGCAGCCGTGCCGCGGCCAGCTCGATGGCGAGCGGCAACCCGTCGAGACGCCGGCAGATCTCCCATGCCGCGGCCGCACCGTCGTCGTGCGGCGAGCCAGCCGCAGGGGCACCAGAGGCGTCCGACCGGTCCGCCGCGCCCGGCACCTGCGGCGCCCCGCCCGGACGCACGGCACCGGCTAGCTCAACGAAAACGCCCTCGCCCGGAGAGCCAACCGCCGGGGCACCAGAGGCGTCCGACGGGCCCGCCACAACCGATATCTGCGGCACCGCACCCGGACGCACGGCACCGGCTGACTCAACGAAAACGCCCTCGCCCGGAGAGCCAACCGCCGGGGCACCAGAGGCGTCCGACGGGCCCGCCGCACCCGATATCTGCGGCACCGCACCCGGGCGCACGGCACGGGCCCGCTCGGCGAAGAGGCGGTACGCCGTCGGGGGCGGCAGCGGCTCCACGGGCCGTACCAACTCTCCCTGTACGCCCAGCGGTTCGCGGCTCGTGGCCAGGACGGTCAGGCCGGGGCAGCGGGCGAGCAACTCCGCGGCGAGGCGGGCGGCGGGCTCAACCAGGTGCTCGCAATTGTCGAGCAGCAACAGCAGGCGGCGCTCGGCGCAGTGCTCGACCAGGCGCTCGACCGGGTCATCGGCGTGCGGTTCGGACGTCAGGGGGTCGCGCCCGGTGCCGAGCACCACAGTGCCGCGGCGGCCGAGCGCGCTCAGCACGGCGTGCGGCACGGCCTCCGGGCTGTCCAGCGGGGCGAGTTCGGCGAGCCACACCCCGTCGGCGTACGCGTCCTGCGCCGCCTCACCCGCTTCCTGTGCCAGGCGGGTCTTGCCCGAGCCGCCCGGACCGGTGAGCGTCACGAGCCGGGCGGCCCGCAAGTCCCCGCGGATGGCGGCGAGTTCGCTCTCGCGGCCCACGAAGCTGGTAAGGCGGGCCCGGAGGTTGCCCCGGCGGGGCCCGCCGGCCACGGTGGGGGCAGCCGGGGCGCCCCGGGTGGCCGCCACTGGTGCCGGCGCTGCTCCTGCCGGAACGGCCAGCAACTCGGCGTGCAGGGCGCGCAACTCCGGCCCCGGATCGGTGCCGAGGGTCTCGGCCAGCGCGGCCCTGGCCTCCTCGTACGCCACCAGCGCGTCAGCCGGGCGCCCTGCCCCCCTCAGCGCCCTGATCAGCTGCGCGTGGAACGGCTCGTCCAGCGGCCGCTCCGCCACCGCCTCCCGCAACGCGGGCAGTACGTCCGCGGCCCGGCCCCGCACCAGATCCGCCTCGAACCGCAGCCGGCGTGCCGCCACACGCTGGGCCTCGGGTCGCGCGGCCGCCGCCTCACGCGCGGGGAGGTCCGCGAACGCCGGACCGCGCCACAGCCCGAGCGCCCGGTCCAGCACCTCCGCGGCGCCGTCCGCACGTCCTTCCCGCAGCGCCGCCTCCCCTTCCGCGAGCAGCGCCTCGAACGCGAACACGTCCACGGCCTCGCGCGCCACGTCCAGCCGGTACCCACCCGGCTCCGAAGCCACCGCCTCCCTTCCCAGCGCCTTCCTCAACCTCGCCACCAGCGCCTGCAGCGCGCCCACCGCATCCGCCGGCGGCTCGTCCGCCCACACGTCGTCCACCAGCACCTGCGGCGCCACCGCCCGTCCGGCCCGCCCCGCCAGCGCGACCAGCAGCGCCCGTATCCGGGCCCCACCGAGCGGCACGGCAACCCCATCCCGCGCCCAAGCAGCCCCGACACCCAGCACCCCGTACCGCACGCCCCCATTCTCCCCCCACGACCCCCACCCCCGAGCCCCCATCCTCAACCTGTGGATAACTCCCCCACATCGAGCAGCAGGCGTCCCTACGGCCGGAAACGGGGGGGGTGGCGCCCGCCGGATTGCCGTCAAGGCGCGCGAGGAACTGCCCGCCCAACGGCTTACCAACCCGCGGCGGCAACAGCGAGGCACAGGCAGACGGGCCTCCGCTCAGGGCGCCGTGCTTACCTCGCAGACGAAGCTCCGGGTAAGGAACTACGCGAGAAGAGACCACCGACCTCGGGACAGCCCACAACCGCACCAGGCAGACGCGCCCCCCGAAAGGGGGCGCGGGGAAGTGCGCGCCATGCCACCGACCGGCCCGGCGGCCGACAACGGCGAGGAGCAGGCAGACGGGCCGCCGCTCAAGGGCGCCGTGGCTGCCTCCCAGACGAAGCTCCGGGGGAGGAACTACGCGCCGCGCCACCGACCAGCCCGGCGGCCGGCAACGGCGGGACCAGGGCAGACCAGTCCCCGAGGGGCGCGGGGAACTGCGCGAGCAACCACCCACCGGCCCGGCGGCCGGAAACGGCGAGGAGCCCAGCGGCGAGTAGCCCCGCGCGTCACCGCGAAGGCGGCTCCTCGTGCGGCCCCAGCAACTCGTCCGCCAGCGACGGCAGATCGTCGAGCGGCGTCTCCTCGGCCCAGGCGGGCCGCGGCCGCCGCGGCGGCTGCCCTGCGCTCGGCAGCTCGCGCGTGCGCTCGTCACCAGTGGACTGCTCGGGCCGGAAGAGCCACGGCGGCACCCGGTCGGTCGGGTCGTCGTCCCGGGCAGTCCCGGCCAGGGGCGGCGGCAGCTCCGTCGTCTCGTCGTCGGCCCCGGCAGCCGGTCCGGAGCCGGACCCCCCGCCGACGGGCGGCACCACGGGCGCCATGACCGTCGTCGTCTCGGACGCCGAGGACCGCGCCTCGGACCCGCCCGGCCCTTCGCCGTCGGACGGCTCGGAGGACTCGGAGGACTCGGACGGTTCCGAGGAGGGCTCCTCGTGCTCGCCGTCCCCGGTCACCGCAGGCAGCACGGCCGTCTCGTCGTTGTCCGAAGGCGGTGGCGCGTCCTGCACGGGCGGGAGAACGGCCGTCTCGTCCTCGGGCTGCACCGCGGGCAGCACAGCGGTCTCCTCGGAGTCGGGGCCGGAGGGCGCCTCCTCCTGCGGACCGTCGGCGTCCGGCACCGCGGGCAGCACCGTCGTCTCGGTGGTGTCCTCGTCCCTGGCGGGCGGGGCGGGTTGAGCGGACCGGGCAGCCGCCGCGGCGGCGTCCCGCTCGGCCTGGGCCGCCCGCTCGGCCTCCGCGGCGGCCGCCCGCGCCCGCTCGGTCCGCAGCAGCGCCTCCTCGGCCTTGCGCTGCTTCTCGCGCCGCTTCTCCTCCGCCTCGGCACGCAGCCGGGCCTGCTCGGCCGCGAGCCGCCGCAGCCGCTCCTGCTCGGCGGCGTGCGCGGCCTCCTCGGCCTCCCGCCGGGCCCGCTCCTCGGCGGCGACCCGCTCCGCCTCCTCAGCGGCGATCCTGGCGGCTTCCGCCTCCTGCGCGGCTTTGCGCTCGGCGATCTCCCGGCGGGCCGCCTCCTCGGCGGCCAGGCGCCGCTCCTCAGCCTCGCGCTGCAGCTTCTCCAGCTGCTCCTGCCGCTCGCGGGCGAGCCGCTCCTCCTCCGCCTTGCGCGCGGCCTCCTCGGCTGCCTTGCGGGCCGCCTCTTCCGCCGCCTTGCGCTCGGCCTCGGCTCGCGCCTGGATCTCCTGCTCGGACAGCGGCAGCATCCGGTCGAGCCGGTGCCGCAGGACGGTGGTGACCTCTTCGGGGTCCTGGCCGGCGTCCACGACGAGGTAGCGCACGGGGTCGGCGGCCGCGAGCGTGAGGAATCCGGCGCGCACGCGCTGGTGGAACTCCGGCGGCTCGGACTCCAGCCGGTCCGGCGCCTCGGTGAAGCGCTCGCGCGCGGCCTCCGGGGAGACGTCCAGGAGCACCGTCAGGTGCGGGACGAGGCCGCCGGTGGCCCAGCGGGAGATGCGGGCGATCTCGGTGGGCGCCAGGTCGCGCCCGGCGCCTTGGTAGGCGACCGAGGAGTCGATGTAGCGGTCGGAGATGACGACGGCGCCGCGCTCGAGTGCGGGCCGCACCACCGTGTCCACGTGCTCGGCGCGGTCGGCGGCGTAGAGCAGCGCCTCGGCGCGGTGCGAGATGCCCGCGGAGGAGACGTCGAGAAGGATCGAGCGCAGCCGCTTGCCGACGGCGGTGGCCCCGGGCTCCCGGGTGACGACGACCTCGTGCCCCTTGGCCCGGATCCACTGGGCCAGGGCGTCGACCTGGGTGGACTTGCCGGCCCCGTCGCCGCCTTCCACCGCGATGAAGAAGCCGCTCATGGCGGGCGCGACGGCGGGCTCGGCGCCGCGCACGGCCTCGCGGAGGTCGCGCCGCAGCGGTACGCCGCTGCGGTCGTCGGTCTTGCCGAGCACCAGGGCGGCGACCGGCAGCAGGAGCGCGCCGACGAGCATCAGCGTGTAGGCGGCGCCGCTGTGGTCGAAGGTGAAGTGGCCGTTCTGCACCCGGTGCGGGCCGATTGCGGCCGCCACCAGGGGCCCGCCGACCGCGGCCACCGCCAGGGCGGCGCGCACCATGGCGTGCAGGTGCTCGACGGTCCGCGACCGGCGCGACTCCTCGGCCTCCAGCTCGATCAGCACGTGCCCGGTGTTCGCGCCGATGCCGGCGGTGATGCCGGCCAGCAGCGAGAGCAGCAGCACGGTGGTCTGGTCGGGGACGATGCCGGTGAGCAGCAGGGCGATGCCGGTCGTGCCCACGGCGACGGCGAACAGCCGCCGGCGGGACAGGCCGGGGAGGGTGCGTGGGGCGATCCGGATGCCGATGACGGTGCCCGCGGTCAGGGCGAGCACCAGCAGCCCGAAGCCGATGGGTCCGAAGCCGAGTGCGGCCGCGTGGAGTACGGCGACGGCGACGGCGACCGCTATGGCGCCGGCCACCGCGGAGACGGCGAGCACCAGGAGCGGCAGCGCGCCGGTCCTGCCGCGCTCGGCACCGGCCGGGCCCTTGGGCAGTCGCAGACCCTGCAGCCAGGAGTGCGGCCGGGCGACGCTGCCGGCGGGCAGTTCCAGGAGGTAGAGGACGGCGATCGAGGACGAGAAGAGGCCGGCCGCCACATAGGAGGCGAGGGCGACCTGGTGCAGGTGGAACCAGTTCGCGCCCACGGCGATCAGGGTGTTGACCAGGGTGACGGCCACCAGGGCGGCCGCGGCCAGCGGCAGGGCGACGAAGCCGGTGCGCAGGTCGAGCCGGTGCAGGGTGGCCAGGTGGTCGGGTGCGGGCCGGACGCTGGTGTCGCCGGGCGGCGGCAGCAGGCCGGGCGCGGCGCCGTCCTTGGCGATGGTCCACAGCCGCTCGGCCAGGCCCGCCGCGAAGGCGGTCGCCAGCAGCCACAGGTGCGCGGAGCCCGGCACCCAGGTGATCCACAGGGGCGCCACGATGAACAGGGCGAGGCGTACGCCGTCGGCGCCGATCATCGTCCAGCGGCGGTCCAGCGGGCCGGTCTCGGAGGTGAGCGCGGTCAGCGGGCCGAAGAGGACGGCGCCGAAGAGCAGGGCGGCGGCGAGGCGCGCGCCCAGCACCGCTGCCGCGGCGAAGGCGAGCGAGCGGTATCCGCCGCCGAAGGCGTGGGCGCCGGCGACGGCCTGGAGGGTGAGCACGAGCAGCACCAGCATGCCCAAGCGGTCGGCGACCGCACCGGTCAGCTGGGCGCTCCAGAGCCTGCGCAGCGCCGGGATCTTCAGCAGGGCCCCCACGGCGCGTTCGCGTGAGTCCGCCGCGAGATCGTCGGCGAAGGCGTCGGTGACGTGCGCGGGCTGCGTCGGCTGCTCGGATCGCGTCATCCTGACAGCCTAGCGCTGCGTGACGACGCGTCCATGCCCGCCCCGAAACGCCTGTGCAACGGTCCGGCGTGCGCTATGCGACCGGGCCCGGGTCCGCGTCCATGGCGGCGGATTCAAGCCTCCATTGCGGCGGGTCCCATACGGCGAAGGGCGTGCGCCGCCTGGTGGAGGCGGCCTCAGTTGCCCGGCTTCTTGGCGGCGGCCTTCTTCGCCGACGAGGCGGTCTTCTTGGCGGGTGCCGCGGTCTTCTTCGCTGCCGTCTTCTTGGCCGCGGTCTTCTTCGCCGGCGCGGCCTTCTTCCTGGCCGGGCGCTTGGCAGGGCCCTTGGCGCGCTTCTCGGCGAGGAGTTCGTAGCCGCGCTCGGGGGTGATGGTCTCCACGTCGTCGTCCCGGCGCAGCGTCGCGTTGGTCTCGCCGTCGGTGACGTAGGGGCCGAAGCGGCCGTCCTTGACGACGACGGGGCGCTCGCTGACCGGGTCGGTGCCCAGCTCCTTGAGCGGCGGCTTGGCGGCCGCCCTGCCGCGCGCCTTGGGCTGCGCGTAGATCGCCAGCGCCTCGTCGAGGGTGATGGTGAACAGCTGCTCCTCGCTCTCCAGGGAGCGCGAGTCGGTGCCCTTCTTCAGGTAGGGCCCGTAGCGGCCGTTCTGCGCGGTGATCTCCACGCCGTCGGGATCGGTGCCGACCACCCGCGGCAGGGACATCAGCCGCAGGGCGTCCTCCAGGGTGACGGTGTCCAGGGACATCGACTTGAAGAGGGAGGCGGTGCGCGGCTTGACGGCGTTCTTGCCCGTCTTGGGCGTGTCCTCGGGGAGCACCTCGGTGACGTAGGGGCCGAAGCGGCCGTCCTTGGCGACGATCGGGCGGCCCGTCTCCGGGTCGGTGCCGAGCGCGAACTCGCCCTTGGGACGGGCGAACAGCTCCTCGGCGAGCTCGACGCTCATCTCGTCGGGCGGCAGGTCCTCGGGGACGTCGGCCCGCTGGTGGCCCTCCTCGCCCTTCTCGCCGCGCTCGACGTAGGGCCCGTAGCGGCCGACCCGCAGCACGATGCCGTCGCCGACGGGGAAGGAGGAGATCTCCCTGGCGTCAATGGCGCCCAGGTCCTCCACGAGCTCCTTCAGGCCGCCCAGGTGGTCGCCGTCGCCGTTGCCGGCCGCGGCGGCCGAGGGCACGGCGTCGGTGTCGCCGCCCTCCTCCGTGCCGAAGTAGAAGCGGCGCAGCCAGGGCACGGGGTGGGCCTCGCCGCGGGCGATGCGGTCGAGGTCGTCCTCCATGGAGGCGGTGAAGTCGTAGTCGACCAGGCGGCCGAAGTGCTTCTCCAGGAGGTTGACCACGGCGAAGGAGAGGAAGGAGGGGACGAGCGCGGTGCCCTTCTTGAAGACGTAGCCGCGGTCCAGGATCGTGCCGATGATCGACGCATAGGTGGACGGGCGGCCGATCTCGCGCTCCTCCAGCTCCTTGACCAGGCTCGCCTCGGTGTAGCGGGCCGGCGGCTTGGTGGAGTGGCCGTCCGCGGTGATCTCCTGGGCGGTCAGCGGGTCGCCCTCGGCGACCTGGGGCAGCCGGCGCTCGCGGTCGTCCAGCTCCGCGTTGGGGTCGTCGGCGCCTTCGACGTACGCCTTGAGGAAGCCGTGGAAGGTGATGATCTTGCCGGAGGCGGAGAACTCGGCGTCCCGGCCGTCCGCGGCGGCGCCGCCGACCCGCACGGTGACGGACTGGCCGACCGCGTCCTTCATCTGGGAGGCGACGGTGCGCATCCAGATCAGCTCGTAGAGCCGGAACTGGTCGCCGGTCAGGCCGGTCTCGGCGGGGGTGCGGAAGCTGTCGCCGGAGGGGCGGATCGCCTCGTGCGCCTCCTGGGCGTTCTTCACCTTGCCGGCGTACACGCGGGGGCGGTCCGGCAGGTAGTCGGCCCCGTAGAGCTGGGTGACCTGGGCGCGGGCGGCGCTGACCGCGGTCTCCGACAGCGTGGTGGAGTCGGTACGCATGTAGGTGATGAAGCCGTTCTCGTACAGCTTCTGGGCGACCTGCATCGTCGCCTTGGCGCCGAAGCCGAGCTTGCGCGAGGCCTCCTGCTGGAGGGTGGTGGTGCGGAAGGGCGCGTACGGCGAGCGGCGGTAGGGCTTGGACTCCACGGAGCGCACGGCGAACTGCGAGTCGGCGAGCGCGGCGGCCAGGGCGCGGGCGTTCTCCTCGTCCAGGTGCAGGACGTCGGCGCCGCTCTTGAGGGCGCCGGTGGAGGCGTCGAAGTCGCGCCCCTGGGCGACGCGGCGGCCGTCCACGGCGACCAGCCGGGCGTTCAGGGTGGAGGGGTCGGACGGGTCGCCCGCGCGGCCGGTGTCGAAGGTGCCAGTCAGGTCCCAGTACGAAGAAGTGCGGAAGGCGATGCGCTCACGCTCGCGCTCGACGACCAGGCGGGTGGCCACCGACTGCACCCGGCCGGCCGACAGCTGCGGCTTGACCTTCTTCCACAGCACCGGGGAGACCTCGTAGCCGTAGAGGCGGTCGAGGATGCGCCTGGTCTCCTGGGCGTCGACCAGCCGCTGGTTCAACTCGCGGGGGTTGCGCACGGCGGCCTGGATGGCGTCCTTGGTGATCTCGTGGAAGACCATCCGGTGCACGGGCACCTTGGGCTTGAGGATCTCCTGCAGGTGCCACGCGATGGCCTCGCCCTCGCGGTCCTCGTCGGTGGCGAGGAAGAGTTCGTCGGATTCCTTCAGGAGATCCTTGAGCTTCTTGACCTGGGCCTTCTTGTCGGCGTTGACGACGTAGATGGGCTGGAAGTCGCTGTCCACGTTCACGCCGAGGCGGGCCCACGGCTGGCCCTTGTACTCCGCCGGCACCTCGGCGGCCCCGTTGGGCAGGTCGCGGATGTGCCCGACGCTGGCCTCGACGACGTATCCAGGGCCGAGGTAGCCCTTGATCGTCTTCGCCTTGGCAGGCGACTCGACGATGACGAGTCGGCGGCCGCCCTGTGCGGTGTCGCGGGTCGGGGACAACTTCGCTCTTCTCTCCGGTTCGAAGGGGTGACGCTGCGGAGTGTGACCGTACCTCCTGGGCCCGTGTCAAACGGGAAAAGTCCGCAACGCCACTCGAACGGTAACCCGATGTACGTTCTATCCACACCGTCGGGGTCCTCATGCAGGCTACGTCGGGTGCGTCGATCGTGCCCGCGTTCCCGGGTTCCCATACGTACGGCCCTGGTGGGCGGGTGGCCGAGACCGGGCCGATGCACGGCGGTGCCCGATCCGCGGGCCATGTGCGCCGAAGGCGGCGCGGACCTGCGGGCTCGTGGGTGTACGGCCCTGGGCGCAATGGTGGCCGGACGGCAGTCGGCGGCCGGCTGTGAACGGCCGGTTCTCGCCGGTGGCGGCCGGTCACCATGGCAGCCGGCCCTCACCACACGTTGCGCACCACTGTCCACACTACGGCCGCCCCCAGCAGCGCGTACTGTGCGCGCGGCGGCACGGCGGGCTTCCAGCGGCGCCCGCGCAGGCCCGCCAGGAGCCAGCGCACGCTGGCCCAGGCGAGCAGCGGGGTCAGGGCGAGGACCAGCGCGTTCTCGTGGAAGGCCCGCACCGGTTCGCCGTGCAGCAGGTCGTAGGCGAGCCGGGTGCTGCCGCAGACGGGGCAGAGCTGTCCGGTCAGCCAGTTGAACGGGCAGCGCGGGAAGAGGTGGCCCGGCTGGTGCGGGTCCGTGCGGTAGAGGTACATCGCCATGGCCGCGCCCACCGCGAGCGTCGCCAGGGGCGCGAGGGCCGGATGGACACCTTTGTGCCCAGGTCCCGCGCCCATGGGTGCGGGGTGCTCGGTGTCGGCTGCGGCGGAGGGCGCGGTGCCAGGGGGCGCCGCGTACCAGCGCCGGCCCTCGTACGGGTGCCGCTCCGGCATCGCGCCGCCTGCCTTCCTCGCCGTTCTTTCAGGGCGGCTATTCCGCCTGATCCACCGGCGACAGAAAACCCTGCTCGACCAGGAGGCGGATCGACTCCGGGGTGCGGTCGCGCAGCACCACGGGGTCCTCGCCCAGCAATTGGGCGATGGCGTCCACGATGCGGCCGGCCGGCAGGGTGCCGTCGCATACCCCGGCGAAGCCCGCGCCCACGGTGTCGACCTTCGTGGCCCGCCGCATGCCGCGCGCGGAGCGCAGGACGACGTGCTCGGGGTCCTCGGCGCCGGGCAGCCCCACCTGCTCCTGCACGACGTCGGGCGCCAGGGTGAAGCGGGCGGCGAGCAGAGCGGCGTCGTCATGGGCGCGCAGGAAGTCGCGCCGGGCGAACCAGTCCGCGATGTGCGGGCCGAGCGGCTGCTCGACCGGGTGGGGCCACTCCTCCGCGGTGACCGCGGGCCGGTCGGCGCCGGACTTGCGCAGGGTGATCCAGCCGAAGCCGATCCCCTCGACCCTGTGCCGCTCGAACTCGTCCAGCCAGGCGTCGTAGCGCTCGACATAGGCGGCCGGGTCGGCGCGGTGGTCGCCGCCGTCGCGCAGCCACAGTTCGGCGTACTGCGCGACGTCCTGCACCTCTCGCTGCACGATCCAGGCGTCGCAGCCGGCGGGCACCCAGGACGCGACGCGCTCGCGCCAGTCCTGGCCTGCCGTGTGCTGCCAGTTGGCCAGCAGCTGGCACCAGCCGCCGTCGGTGAGGTGGTCGGCGCTGGAGCGGACCAGCGCCCGGCACAGGTCGTCGCCGACCATGCCGCCGTCGCGGTAGGTGAACCGCCCGCCGGGCGAGATCACGAACGGTGGGTTGGAGACGATCAGGTCGAAGCGCTCGTCGCCGACCGGTTCGAACAGGCTGCCCTCGCGCAGGTCCGCCTCCCTGGCGCCGGACAGGGCCAGGGTGAGGCGGGCGAAGTGCAGGGCGCGCGGGTTGAGGTCGGTGGCCGTCACCTTGGCGGCGTGCCGGGAGGCGTGCAGGGCCTGGACGCCTGAGCCGGTGCCCAGGTCGAGCGCGCTCGCGACGGGCTCCCTTACTGTCAGGCCGGCCAGCGTCGTGGAGGCGCCGCCGACGCCGAGCACCAGGTCGGCCCGGTCGACTCCGGGGGCGCTGCCGATGCCGCCGGCGCCGCCCACCGAGCAGCCCAGGTCCGAGACGATCCACCAGTCCTCGCCGCCGTCACCGGCGTAGGGGCGTACGTCCACGGTGGCGCGCACCGCGTCGCCGTCCGCGTTCACCCAACCGCCGGCCTCATAGGCGTCGAGGCCCTTGAGGGCGGCGCGGGCCTGGGCGCGGGGCACGGGCTGCTGGAGCAGGAAGAGCCGGACGAGGGTGTCGAGCGGGCTGCCGCCGCGGGTGGCGCGCAGGGCAGGCACGGTCTCGGCGCGGGAGAGCGCCGCGTAGGCGACGGCTCCGAGCAGGTCCAGGCAGCCGTCGGCGGTGAAGTCGGCCGCCTGCAACTCGTCGCGCAGGGCGGCGGCGCCAGCAGGGTCGGGCAGGACCGCGGTGCCGCTCGCGGTGCCGTGCGTCCTGGGAGTGCTGCCGCTGCTCGGGGTGCTCACCCCCTCATTGTCGCGGACCCGCCGGAGGGCCGTCGCAGGGGAGGCGGGGTTCGTTCCTGGGGACTCCGGCCTGGGCTCCTTCCTGGGCCGCAATGGCGGCGAGGCGGGCACGGCTTCCTGGACGCCGCTGCGGCTCCTAGGAGGCCGGATGCGCATCGCGGCGGCCCCGCGCCCATGGAGGCGAACCCGCGTCCATGGCGGCGAGGCTCAGGACGCGGATGCCGTCGGTACGACGCCCCGGCAGCCGGGCTGCTTGGCCAGCGCCTGGCCCACGTCGCCCTGGCGGAGCGAGTCGCGGGACTTCTGGCCGGCCGCGGACGCCTTCTGCAGCGAGGCCGAGACGTTCTTCAGGCCGTCGGCGAACTTCGCCTGGTGTCGGGTGTCGAGCCCGTCGATCTGCTTCTTCAGCCCCGCGTACTGGGTGGCCGCGTCGTGGAAGACGGTCACCGCGTTCTGCTGGAAGGTTTTTCCGTCGTCGCCGGGCGCCGGTCCGGCCTTGGTGAAGATGGCCGAGAGGGACCCGAAGGCGTCGGCGGCGGACTGGAAGGCCGCGGCGTCCGCGCTCTGCACGTCGGCGGGCTTGCCGCCGCTGTCGACCTGGCCGAGCGAGTTGTTGGAATCGTCGATCTTCTTGATCTGCACCGCGGCCTGGTCGCAGACGCCCTTGGCCCACTCGTCCCGCTTCTTGCCCGTGTCGTCGCCGCACGCCGACACCGCCAGCAGCACGGCCAGACCGCCGGACAGCGCGGCCAGCACCCTTGTGTTCACCTTCACCGGATGGTTCCTTCCGTGACCCTACGGCCTCGGAACATACACGCCCCCGCACACGGCCCCGGCTGACGCGGGCACGCGGAAGTGCCCCGCCGGACGGCGTGACGCGCTCGCCGACACCGCTGCGACCTGCGGCGTCGCGCCGGACGGCTGCGGAGGGTGGTCAGACGGAGACGGTCGGCCAGGTCATGCGGATCACTCCGCCCCGGTCGCCCTCGATCACCTCGACGTCGTCCACCAAGCCGCTGATGACCGCCAGGCCCATCTCGCCCTCGTCCTCGGCGGCGGAGTCCTCGGCGGCGTCGGGGGAACCGCCGGCCGCGGTGCCCGGCACCTCGTCGACGACCTCGATGGAGAACTTCTTCTCGTCCTCGTTGAGCAGCACGCGCACCGGCTGCTCCACCCCGTTGTTGCGGTGCAGCCCGACCGCTCGGCTGCACGCCTCACCGACCGCCAGCCGGACCTCGTCGAGCGACGCCTCGTCCACCCCCGCCCGGCGCGCCACCTGAGCCGCAACGAGCCGTGCGGTGCGCACGTGCTCCGGCTGGGCGCTGAAGAGCAGTTCTACGGTGGGCATGGGGCGCTCCCCCTCCGGTCCTGTGGTTGGGCATCACAGGGGCCCGGACGGCGGTCCGTCCGGTGCCCCTCTCGGCGAGCGTCAGTCGGTCGCCGCGACTGCCTCGTCGACCGAGGTGTGGATGGGGAACACCTTGGTCAGACCGGTAATACGGAAAATCTTCAGGATCCGCTCCTGGTTGCACACCAGGCGCAGCGATCCCTCATGCGCCCGTACCCGCTTGAGCCCGCCGACGAGCACACCCAGGCCGGTCGAGTCCAGGAAGTCGACTCCCTCCATGTCCACGACCAGGTGGTAACTCCCGTCGTTCACGAGCTCCACCAGCTGCTCGCGCAGCTTGGGCGCGGTGTACACATCAATCTCGCCGCCGACCTCGACGATCGTGCGATCGCCGACGGTTCGGGTCGACAGGGACAGGTCCACGGATCTCCTCCAGCACCTTGCATCGACGCGGCGGCCCCTGGGGCCTCCACTGGACGCTAACGCTAGTGGAGACTCCCCTCCCGAGGGCGGGGAAGGGGTCTTGCCGCGATGGCATTCAATCACTTCGCGGTGGGGCCGCACGACGCCTTACTGCGATTGACGGTCACCCCGGTGACACACTGAGTGCCGATGGCCCAGGATCATTCTCCGCAGTCGGCGCACGGCCGACCGTCCCCGAGGACCGCTCTGGAGCGGCTCGCCGCGGGGGCGAACCGCGCCGTACGCATCACCCATACGGAGCACCTGCCCCCGCGGGTCGGTACGCATGCCTCCTGGCCGGAAGGCATCCGCCCGGAGGTCGTGGCGGCGATCGCCGCGGCGGGCATCGAGCGCCCCTGGCAGCACCAGGCCACGGCCGCGGCCCACGCTCTGCGCGGCGAGTCCGTGGTGGTGGCCACGGGCACCGCGTCGGGCAAGTCCCTGGCCTACCTCGCGCCCGTGCTCAGCGCGCTGCTGCCCGCAGCCCAGGAGGGCGGGGGCGCCGGGCGCGGCGCGACGGCGCTCTACCTTGCTCCGACCAAGGCTCTGGCCGCCGACCAGCGCCGCGCGGTCAGCGCCCTGGCCGCGCCGCTGGGCCCGGACATACGCCCTGCGGTGTACGACGGCGACACTCCGTTCGAGGAGCGCGAGTGGGTCCGCCGCTACGCCACGTACGTGCTCACCAACCCGGACATGCTCCACCGCGGCATCCTGCCCGGCCACGCCCGCTGGTCCTCCTTCCTGCGCGGGCTGCGCTACGTGGTGATCGACGAGTGCCACACCTACCGCGGCGTCTTCGGCTCCCACGTGGCCCAGGTGCTGCGCCGCCTGCGCCGCGTCTGCGCCCGCTACGGTGCCGAGCCGGTCTTCCTGCTCGCCTCGGCCACCGCCGCCGAGCCGGCCCAGGCGGCCACCCGGCTGACCGGCGTGCCCGTCGCGGAGGTCACCGAGGACGCCTCGCCGCGCGGCGAGCTCGCCTTCGCCCTGTGGGAGCCGCCGCTCACCGAGCTGTCGGGCGAGCACGGCGCGCCCGTCCGCCGCACGGCCACCGCGGAGTGCGCCGAACTGCTCACCGACCTCGTGGTCCAAGGGGTGCGCACTGTCTCCTTCGTCCGCTCCCGGCGCGGTGCCGAGCTCGTCGCCCTCATCGCGCAGGAGCGCCTCGCCGAGATCGACGGCTCCCTGCCGGGCCGGGTGGCGGCCTACCGCGGCGGCTACCTGCCCGAGGAGCGCCGCGCCCTGGAGCGCGACCTGCACTCCGGCCGCCTGCTCGGCCTGGCCTCGACCTCGGCCCTGGAGCTGGGCGTCGACATCTCCGGCCTGGACGCGGTGCTTCTGGCCGGTTACCCGGGCACCCGCGCGTCCCTGTGGCAGCAGGCCGGCCGGGCCGGGCGCTCGGGCCAGGGCGCCCTGGCCGTCATGGTCGGCCGCGACGACCCCCTGGACACCTACCTCGTCCACCACCCCGAAGCGATCTTCGAGCGGCCGGTGGAGTCCACCGTCCTGGACCCCGACAACCCGTACGTCCTCGCCCCGCACCTGTGCGCGGCCGCCGCGGAGCTGCCGCTGACCGAGGCCGACCTCGCTCTCTTCGGCCCCGAGGCGGCCGACCTGGTGCCCCAGCTGGAAAAACGCGGCCTCCTGCGGCGGCGCGCGTCCGGCTGGTACTGGACCCGGCGCGAGCGGGCGGCCGACCTCACCGACATCCGCGGCGAGGGCGGCACCCCGGTGCAGGTCGTGGAGGCCGCCACGGGGCGGCTGCTGGGCACTGTGGACGCCGCCTCGGCCCACACCACCGTCCACGAGGGCGCCGTCCACCTCCACCAGGGCCGCACCTACCTGGTGCGGCGGCTGGACCTCGACGACTCCGTCGCCCTCGTCGAACGCGCCGACCCCTCGTACTCCACCATGGCCCGCGACACCACCGACATCCGCGTGCTGTCCACCGACACCGAGGAGCCTTGGGGCCCGGCCCGCATCCACTTCGGCTCGGTGGAGGTCACCCACCAGGTGGTCTCCTACCTGCGCCGCCGCGTCCTGACCGGCGAGGTCCTCGGCGAGTCCAAGCTCGACCTCCCTCCGCGCACCCTGCGCACCCGCGCCGTGTGGTGGACCGTGACCGACGACCAGCTCGACGCCGCCCGCATCCACCCCGAGGAGCTGCCCGGCGCCCTCCATGCCGCCGAACACGCCTCCATCGGCCTCCTTCCGCTCTTCGCCACCTGCGACCGCTGGGACATCGGTGGCGTCTCCATACCGCTGCACGCCGACACCGGCCTGCCCACCGTCTTCGTCTACGACGGCCACCCCGGCGGTGCCGGCTTCGCCGAACGTGCCTTCGCCACCGCCCGTTCCTGGCTCTCCGCCACCCGTGAGGCCATCGCCTCCTGCGAGTGCGAGTTCGGCTGCCCCTCCTGCGTCCAGTCCCCCAAGTGCGGCAACGGCAACGACCCTCTCGACAAAGCCGCAGCCGTCCGCCTCCTGGACTCCCTCCTCACCGCCGCGCCGACTCCCCCGGAGGACGTCCCGGAGGACCTGCGGGAGCGCTCCGAGCCATAGGCACGGGCCGTACGGGTCCCCGGCTCCCCTCGGGCCCATCGCCAGTCGAGGCGGCCCCCGTGCGGGGCCGTGCGGGGCCGTGCGGGGCCGTGCACTCACCACGGGGCCGGACGGGGGCCGGACGAGCGTCGCGGCCGGCAACGTTCGCGGGCTGCGGCCCCGCCCCCAGGCCCGAGGGAGCGCGCGGGCACCCTGGGTGGTGCCCGCCCCTCTGCCGAGGGCAGGACGGAAGCCCGCACTTGGCAGGAGCCCCGGCGCTCCTAACCGGGCTCGGTCCCCGGCTCGGACACGGCTATGGGTGGCCCTGCCCTGGACCTCACCTGGGCGCCGCCCACCGCAGCGGTCACGTCCGAGACCTCGCCCACGACCACGCATCGGCGCAACACGGCGCCCTGCGCCGCGGCCACCCGGGCGGCCAGCGCGCAGGCGGGGCGCTCGCCGTCCAGCGCGCGGTCGGCCGCGGCAAGCGCGGCCAGGTCCGCGGCCGAACCGGCCCGGTGCCGTGCGACCACCGCCTGCCCGAGCAGGGCGACCGCAGCGAAGGCCGCCATGAGGACCGCCATCAGCCCAAGCGTCCACACGGTCGCGGACCCCCGCTCGGCCCGCCCGCCGGCGGCCCGGTCGGCACGCCCGCCGGTCACGTCCCCTCCTCCTCCGCGTCGTCCTCGTCCCAGGCGGCGGCCTCGGCTTTCAGCCCGAACGGAAAACGCGGCGGCGGCACCGTCACGCTCACCCGTACGAACCCGGCCGACCGTGTCACGCTCACCCGGGCACCGCTCGGTGCCTCCGTCCGGGTGACCCGCAGCACATCGGCCCCGCTCTCGGAGCGTGCCGCCGCCCGCGCCCCGGCCCGGGCGGCGTCCACACACCGGATCTCCGCCGCTGCCGCCATCAGGCCCCACAGCAGCAGCCCGGCCAGCCCCACCAGCACGGGGATCACCACGGCCGCCTCCGCCGTGACGAAACCGCCGTCCCTGTCCCTTCGTTGCGGCCCGTGCCCAGGCGGGCCCGCCCGCTCAGAACGGCGCATGGAGTGCCCTTTCGATCACCGAGGTGAGAGCGGTCCGCACGGGGCCACTCGTCACGATCTTGTAGAGCACCGCCGCGAACCCGCACGCCGCGATCGTGCCCACCGCGTACTCCGCGGTGCTCATCCCGGCCTCCGCCGCGGACCTGCACCTGCGCATCCGCCCGGCAACCCACGCCGCCGTCCGGCCCCTCGTCTCCCACGTCCCGACCTTCGCCATCTCGTCCTCCTGCTGTTTCCTCGAATGTCCTGGCCGCCCGGACGCCCGTGTCCAAGCCGCCTGCCTTCCTGTCCTGCACCCACGCGCGGACCACCCGCGCCCGACCTCCTCTCCTGGGCCGCCGCCACCCGCTCACCCGCTCGGCCCCGTCGCGGGCGCACGCCACCCCGCAGAGCGGCCACCTGTTCGAACCGCCCTGTCTCCGAGCTCTCTTCAGCGCATCGGTCCGCCCAGCACGGCTCCCGCCATGCCCATCACCACCGGCGCCACCCCGACGACCAGGAACGCCGGCAGGAAACACAGCCCGAGCGGCGCCGTCGCGATCACGGCGGCCTTCCGGGCGCGGGCCAGCGCCGAACGGCCCTGCGCCGCGCGGTAATCCGCCGCGAGCCTGGTCATCTCGGCCACCGGCGCGGTGCCGGTCGTGGACGCCCGGGCCAGGCACCGGCCCATCGCTCCGGCCGCGGGCTGCCGCCCGAACCTGTCCCAGCACTCCGCGGGTTCCCCGCCGAGCCGCAACTCGGCCCCGGCTCGTATCAGCGCAGCCCCCAACGGCCCGCCCAGACACCGCCCGACGGCGGCAGCCGCCTCCCCGGGCGTGGCGCCCGCCGCCAGGCAGGCCGCCATCAGGTCCGCGCACAACGGCAGTTCGGAAGGATCGGCCGATTCCTCCTCCGTCCGCGCCCCGTCGACCCGGCGCCGCCGGACCAGCCAGACCCGCGTCCCAAGCCCCGCCACCACTCCGGCGAGACACCCGGCCGGCCCGCCGGCGACCAACCCGACGCCCAGCCCCGCGGCCACGGCGGGCCCCCAGTCCCGCATGAGGGCGCGCGCCTTTTCCCGTCCGCGCCCCGGCGCCTTCGCCGGCCGCGCCGCCCCGAGCACTCCGCGCACCCTGTGCGCCGTGTTCCGGCCCCTGCGCAGCTCCACCAGCGCGAGCACCACCGCGATCACGCCCGCCGTCGCGGAACCCGCCATCCCCAGGCTGTGGACAACTTCGCCGCTCATCGACCCTCCTTTCCACCGTCGAACTGCTTGCCATCGACCCACCTGCCGCCGGGTCCCCGTATGCCGCCCACGGCTCCCGTCGGCCGGCGCGAACGCCTCGCGCCGCTCCCGCCGTTCGCGTACGCCCGGTCCATCGCGGCCACCGACCGGACCGCGGCGCTGTCCTCGCCGGCCGGGCCCCCGGCGGCTGCGCGATGCCGTCCGCCCAGCGCATTCGGGGCGCCCACGCCCCGCCGGCCTGCCGCGCCCTCGGCCGCGGCGATGATCCGCGCCGTCCAGACGAGCCCGACCCCCTCCAGTGCCAGCCCCGTGCCGAGCAGTGCCAGCCCCGCGGGTGTGTGCAGCAGAACGTCGGTCGGCCGCGCTCCCATGGCCGTGCCCAGCACCAGGCCGAACGCCGGGAGCATGGCCAGCAGCGCCGCCGTGGATCGCGGGCCCGCCAACTGCGCGCGCAGGTCCTCACGTTGGTCTGCCTCGGCGCGCAGCGCCGCGGCCACGCGGTCCAGCGCTGCGGCGAGCCCAGCGCCCCCGTCGACGGCCACCTGCCAGCAGGCGGCCACCGCCCGCAGCCCGTCGGCGCCGGGTCCGCGTCCTGCGGCCGTCCGCAGCGCCTCCGGCACATCGCCGCCGAACCGCGCTGCCGACAGCAGCAGCCGCCCCATCTCGCCCCGCTCGGACGAGGCCGCCCAGTCCGTGCTCTGCACCGCATCGGCAAGCGCCGCGTTCGGCGGCCGCCCGGCCCGCAGGTCACCGGCCACCGTCCCGCACAAGGTGCCCACAGTTGCGGCCGTGCGCTCCCCCAGCGCACGCTCCGCCCTGCGTTGCAGCGCTCTGCGCGCCAGCGGGGCCGCGGCACTGCCCGCCACCAGCGGCACCGGCGACCACGTGATCGCGCCCAGCACCGCGCCCGCCACCGCACACAGCCACTCGGCGCCCGGCGGCGGGGCAGATAGCCGACCCTTCACCCCGCCCTCAGCGCCGCCTTCCGCCGGCCCCAGCGCCCGCCCGGACGTCGGACCGCCGAATCCCTCCTCACGAGGGGCACTCGCGGGCTTTTCACGGGTTTCGCCTTCCCAAGGGCTGCCCTTGCGCCTGGTCGGCCGAGTTCCTGGGCGTCCTCGGCGCCCATCCGGCGCACCGAGCCTGTCGCGCCTGCTTCTTCGAGTCCCCTGTCCCCAGATGTCCCCAGCCCTGGAGTTCTCTCCGGACCCGGCCCACTTCTCCTGCGGTTCGGGCTCCTCTTCTCGGCGGTCGCTCAACAGCCGCCGCCTGAAGGCCGGTCGAGTCCGTTCGGAGTCGCCGCTGCGAACGCCACCCCGGAACAAAGCACTTGTGATCGCGGCCCACAGCCTGACCCATCGGCTCCGGGGCCCTCGGCTCGGCCGGACGAGGCCGCCTGGGGCATTGAGCAGGTCCCACAGGTGCCTTTGACGGTCGTGGCGCTGGAGGATCATCCAGGCGGGCAAACAGGCCACCAGCGCGGCCGTCCACAGCGCCGCTTCCCGCATACCGACCGCGCTCATGACGCACCCGCCAAGCACAGCGCGGCCAGCCGCTGCCATCCGGGGCCACGGTCGACGCGGCCGCTGACGTCGCGGACCAGGGCGGGCACGGTGCCGACCAGTCCGTCGTCGCGGCGTTGCAGCACATGGATCTCGGCGACCCTGCGGCGGCCGTCGGCGTACCGTACCAGGTGGATCACCGCCGAGAGCGCGGCGGCGAGTTGGCTGTGGAGCGCGGCCCGGTCCAGACCTGCGGTCGAGCCCAGGGCTTCAAGTCGCGCGGGGACGTCCGCGGCCGCATTGGCGTGCACGGTGCCGCACCCGCCCTCGTGGCCGGTGTTCAACGCACCCAGCAGGTCGAGCACTTCGGCCCCGCGGACCTCGCCCACCACGATGCGGTCCGGCCGCATGCGCAGCGCTTGGCGGACCAGGTCGCGCAAGGTGACGACTCCTGCGCCCTCCTGGTTGGCGGGGCGGGTCTCCAGGCGGACCACGTGCGGATGGTCGGGGCGCAATTCGGCCGAGTCCTCGGCCAGGATGATGCGTGCGGCCGGGTCGACGAGCCCGAGCAGACAGCTGAGCAGAGTCGTCTTGCCCGAGCCGGTGCCCCCGCTGATCATGAACGACAGGCGGGCGTCGAGCATGGCGCGCAGCAGGTCCGCCGTCCCGGCGTCCAGGGTGCCGGCCGTGACCAGCTCGCCGAGGGTGAACGCCCGGGCCCGCACCACGCGCAGGGACAGGCACGGGGAGCCGACGACGACCGGCGGCAGCACGGCGTGCAGCCGGGTGCCGTCCGGCAAACGGGCGTCCACCCACGGCCGGGCGTCGTCCAGCCGGCGTCCGGCGGTCGTGGCCAGGCGCTGGGCGAGGCGGCGGACGGCCGCGGTGTCGGCGAACCGGACATCGCCGCGCTCCAGGCCGCGGCCGCGGTCCACCCACACCTGGTCGGGCGCATTGACGAGGATGTCCGTGACGTCGGGGTCGGCCAGCAGCGGCTCCAGCGGGCCCGCGCCGACCAGTTCGGAGCGCAGCGCCGCCACGACGTCGAGGGCTTCGGTGTCGCCGAGGAGCCGTCCCTGAGCCCGCAGGGCCGCGGCCACCCGGGCGGGGGTCGCCTCCCCGCCCTGCTCGGCCAGGTGCAGCCGCACCGCGTCGAGAAGTGCGGTACTCATGCCGCCACCTCCTCGAGGGCGGCCAGTGCCTGTCCGAGGAAGGTGCTGCTGAAGCGGGCGAGGGGGCCGCGGGCGGCCGTGCCCGGCGGTGCGCCGGCTGTCGTGCGGCCCGACAAGGAGGGTTCGGGCGGCAGTTCGCCCGCGAGAGGCCGGCCGATCAGTGCGGCGATCTCGGAGCCGTCGAGCCCGCTGCCGAACGGGCCGCGCGCGACCACCCGCAAGTCGTCCAGGACGGCGCAGAAGGCGGTCGCGACCCTGCTGGCGGCGGCCACCGCGCGCAGTTCGGCGGGCACCACCAGCAGACCGACGTCGATCTGGGCGAGCGCTTCGGCGACAGCGTCGTCCATCCGCCGCGGGAGGTCGACGACGACCACGCCGCCGCGCCGTCGGGCGGCGCCCAGGACAGAGCGCACCGCCTGCGCGGAAATGCCGAGTTCAGCGCCGCGGTCCCAGCTGAGCACGCTGAGCGAGCCGAGCCGTGGCAGGGATGCCTCCAGCACCCCGCTGTCGACGCGGCCGCGGGAGTCCGCGAGATCGGGCCAGCGCAGGCCGCCGGCGCGCTCGGCGCCGAGCAGGATGTCCAGGCCGCCGCCGAGCGGATCGCCGTCCACCAGCATGGTGCGGCGCCCGGACCCGGCCGCGGCGACGGCCAGTGCGCAGGCGAGCGTGCTGGCTCCGGCGCCGCCACGGCCGCCGGCCACACCGACCGTCAGAGCGGGGCCGGCCGTGCCGTCGGCGAGATCGGCGATCCGCTCCACCAGCCAGCTCTCGGACTCGGGCAGCGACAGCACATGGTCGACGCCGAGCGCGACGGCCCGCTTCAACGTCTCCGGATCCTCCCGGTCGCGGGCGATGAGCAGAACGCCCCCACGCCGTGCGGCGCCGCGCAGCCGCGGGCAGGAATCCGCGTCCACCAGGATCAGCGGGGCGTTCTCCCAACTCGCCGCGCTCGGAGCGGCGGTGAAGACGACTTCCGGTTCTGCGCCGGCTGCCGCGCACAGCCTGAGCAGATCGTCGAGGAGTCTTTCGTCCTCGGTCACAATCAGCGGTCCGCGGAGTCCTTCCGCCGCGGTCCCCGCATGGTCGGTTGCGGTGGTTCGGGCCATTTCTCTGTCCCCCGTCGCTTGTCGTGCGAGCACGGCGTGCTTCGCCTGGGAACAGCGTGGGGCAGGAAGTGGAATTGGGACGATCTTGGCCAGAATCTGTGGACAACTCGGCGATTGTGGATAACTTCGCCACTCGGACGGGTGAGTTCCGGCGCACACGGAACAATTACCGAGAGTCACGCGTCGTACACGTCAGAAGCGCACGCACATGCGAACGAGAGGTGACGACATGGACATGCAGATGCACGGTGATCCGGCCGGACGGGATCCGCGGACTGCCCCCGGACATGCGACGACCCCCGCCGGGGGGGAGAGCGGGGGTCGTCCCCACGGTCCGGCTCGGGGGGGGAGGAGTCAGACCGGGTTAGCACGGTCGCGAACGATCCGTGACTTCCATGGTGTACCCGAAGGCCTTCTCAGGCAAACCCACGCGCCTGACCTTACGCCGAATGGTGGTTGCCTATGCTCATCCCGTGGAAAACCACCTGCCACCGCGCACCGCGGCCTTCTTCGATCTCGACAAGACCGTGATCGCCAAGTCGAGCACCCTCGCCTTCGGGCGGTCCTTCTACCACGGCGGGCTCATCAACCGGCGGGCAGTATTGCGCACCGCATATGCCCAGTTCGTGTACCTGGTCGGCGGTGCGGACCACGACCAGATGGAGGGCATGCGCAAATACCTCTCCGAACTGTGCCGCGGTTGGAATGTTCAGCAGGTCCGGGAGATCGTCGCCGAGACGCTGCACGACCTGATCGACCCGATCATCTACGACGAGGCGGCCTCGCTCATCGAGGAGCACCACGCCGCCGGCCGTGACGTCGTCATCGTCAGCGCCTCCGGCTCCGAAGTCGTGGAGCCGATCGGGGAGATGCTGGGCGCCGACCACGTCGTGGCCACCCGCATGGTCGTACAGGACGGCGCCTACAACGGGGAGATCGACCACTACGTCTACGGTCCGGCGAAAGCCGAAGCCATCGCCCGGCTCGCGGAGTCGGAGGGATACGACTTGGAGCGGTCCTTCGCCTACAGCGATTCGGCGACCGACCTCCCCATGCTGGAGGCCGTCGGTCACCCGTACGCGGTCAACCCCGATCGCGCGCTGCGGAAGGAGGCCGTCGCCCGCGGCTGGCCGGTGCTCACCTTCAGCCGCCCCGTCCGGCTCAAGCAGCGCATCCAGGCGCTGCCGATGCCGCCGCGGCCGGTCCTCGCCGCGGCGGCGATCGGCGCCGCGGCGGCAACGGCGGGCCTGGTGTGGCTGGCCGCCCGCCGCAGGCGCCCCCTCCCGTTCGTGTGAGGTGTCGAGCCCCACACGAGTATGGAAATGTCCAGGATGAGAGGAAAGGTAAAAAGCGCCTCGGGGGGTTCCGCTTGCTCGCCGCCGGCGGTAGAAAAGAAGCAGCGGCCCGCGAGACCACGGACTTCCGAGAGGAAGACCGAGTTCACAGCAGATGGCCCACGGACCGAGCATGGATGCCGGGCACCCACGCGTAGGCGACCCGCCAACCGGGCCAGCCGCACCAGGTAGCGGGCAAAGATCCCGACCTGATCGGCACTACTCGCGCACGCACTGGTAACCCGACGGACATGCCAGCGGCGGCACCGTGCGGTGCCGCCGCATTTCTGCCCGATTTCTGCCCGCATGGGCGACCGCTTCCTGCCGGCCGACAGCGCCGAGGAGTCGGGCGGACCGACGGCTCGTCCGCACGGGCAGGTCAGGCCGCCCCGCGCTGCAGCGCCTCGCAGACGGCCACGCTCTCGCGAACACCGAGTTCCAGGGCCCGCCCGCAGTGGCCGATCCACTCGGCCATGCCGTCGGGGGTGCCGGAGGCGTAGCCCTCGAGTGCCTTGACGTAGGCGGCGGCACCGAGTTCCGCGTGACCGACCTCGGCCGGACAGATGGACTTCGGGTCCAGGCCGCTGCCGACGAGGACGATGCGCTCGGCTGCGCGGGCGACTTGGCCGTTGAAGGAGCCGAAGGGGCGCAGGCAGAGCAGTTCGCCGTGCACGACCGCGCCGACCACCAGCGCGGGAGCGGAGGAGCCAGCACGCAGGAGGTCGATCAGTCCCTCCAGCCGGGCGGCCACCTCCTCGGAGGGCGGGAGCGGAATGTCGTCGAGCCCGGGAAGTGGCTCGTCCACGGGCTCGCCGCTCAGGCGCGGGCGCCCCACCGTGGGCTCGTCGGCAAGCCCGCCAGCCGCGACCAGGTGCAGCCGGGCGAGCGCCTGCACGGGCGACTGGCGCCAGACGGCGAGAAGTTGGCCGGCCTCGGACGTCAGCCGCAGGGCCGCACCGACGGTGTGCGCCTCGCCGTCGGCGGAGAAGTCGCTGCGGCGGCGCACCTCCTCCAGCGGCCAGTCGGCCCCGGCGAGCGCGGCCGAGGCCCGGGCGCCACGCAGGGCCGCCTCGGCCGCCACCTCGCCGGACCGGCGCCGCATCACCCGGTGCCCGTAGACCCCGTCCACGGACCGCCGTACGGACTCGACCGCCTCCGGCACGCCCGGAAGGGCGCCGAGCACGGCCAGCGGGTCCGCCGCGCCGGGGTCGGGAGAAGTCGCAGCGTTCATAGCCATGCCCACGACCCTACGCACCCCCGGCAACCGGGATCGACCCCGATCGAGTGGCCTTGCCCACGTGCGGCACGCGGCCGCGTCCCGGCCTGCCTACGCTCACCGAACATGAAGATCGCTTTCGTCGGAAAGGGCGGCAGCGGCAAGACGACGCTGTCCTCGCTCTTCGTCCGCCACCTCGCCGCCGCCCGCGTCCCGGTCCTTGCGATCGACGCGGACATCAACCAGCACCTCGGCACCGCCCTCGGTCTGGAGGAAGAGATCGCGGCCGCGATGCCCTCGCTCGGCGCCCACCTTCCCCAGATCAAGGAGTACCTGCGGGGCAGCAACCCGCGGATCGCCTCTGCCGAGAGCATGATCAAGACCACTCCGCCCGGGCGCGGCTCCCGCCTGCTGCGACCGGTCGGACAGAACCCCGTGTACGCCGCCTGCGCCCGCCCAGTGGCGCTGGGCGAGGACGACGAAGACGACAGCTCCGTACGCCTGATGGTGACCGGCGCGTTCACCGAGACCGATCTCGGCGTCGCCTGCTACCACTCGAAGGTCGGCGCGGTGGAGCTGTGCCTGAACCACATGGCGGACGGCCGCGACGCGTACGTTGTGGTCGACATGACCGCCGGATCGGACTCCTTCGCGTCGGGGCTGTTCACGCGCTTCGACCTCACCTTCCTGGTGGTCGAACCGACCCGGCGGGGCGTGTCCGTCTACCGCCAGTACAAGGAGTACGCCCGCGACTTCGACGTGGAGCTGGCTGTGGTCGGCAACAAGCTCCAGGGCGCGGACGACCTGGCGTACCTGCGGGCCGAGGTCGGCGACGACCTGCTGGCGGCCGTGGGCCGCTCGGAGTGGGTCCGGACGCTGGAGAAGGATCGCGCCCCCCGCTTCTCGCTGCTGGAGGCGCCGAACCGGCAGGCGCTGGTCACGATGCACGCACGCGCCGATCGCTCGTACGAGAACCGCGACTGGGGCCGCTACACCGCCCAGATGCACCACTTCCACCGCAGGAACGCCGAGAGCTGGGCCAACGCGCGGATTGGCACCGACCTCGCCGACCAGATCGACCCCGGCTTCGTGCTGTCCGAGTCGCCCTCGGACCCGGATGCGGCACTCGCGCACTGACCTGCGCACCGACACGGCAGGGAAGTTCCCGCCCACCGGACTCTTCATCCGAAAGACGGAAATAGCACACCGATCCGAATCCATCTCTTCACTCTCCGCAGTCAGTCCATTACTCTCCATTTACAGGTGCTTGGCAGTGTCAAGGGGAGAAGAAGGAGCGCGGAGAACCATGAGAACGTACCGACCGGATGTGTCCGCATCGATCGCGGTCTTCCTCATCGCCGTGCCGCTGTCGCTGGGCATCGCGCTCGCGACAGGCGCGCCACTGCAGTCGGGACTGGTCGCCGCGGCGGTCGGCGGCATCGTCGCCGGGTCGCTCGGCGGTGCGCCACTGCAGGTCAGCGGGGCGGCGACAAGTCTGGTCGTGGTCACGGCGGGCCTGGTCCAGCAGTACGGATGGCAGGCCATGTGCGCGATCACCGTGCTCGCCGGGATCGCTCAGCTCCTGCTCGGCGGGCTGGGCGTGGCCGGTGCGGCCCTGGCGGTGAGCCCCGCCATCGTCCACGGCATGCTCGCCGGGATCGGGACAGTGATCGCCATCGGGCAGCTCCATGTGGTGCTGGGCGGCAGCCCGCAGACCTCCGCCCTGGAGAACATCGCGGCGCTGCCCGCCCAGTTCGCGGACAGCCATCCGACAACGCCGTTCATCGGAGCGCTGACCGCGGCCGTGCTGCTCGCCTGGCCGAGGCTGCGGGGACGGGCGCAGGCCCTGCGCGCGGTCCCGGCGCCGCTGGCCGCGATCGCCCTCGCCACCGCGGTGAGCGCCGGCCTGTCGATGCCACGGGTGGACCTGCCGAAGTGGAGCGCGCCCGTGCTTCCGGCCGTACCGCAGGGCCCTGTCCTTGCGCTGGCGGCCGCGGTGCTGACGGTCACCCTGGTGGCCAGCATGGAGTCGCTGCTCTCAGCCGTCGCGGTGGACTCCCTGCAGGCGCGCCGCCCCGGACCGCACGCGCCGCCGGCACGGCTCGACCGCGAGCTGCTCGGCCAGGGCGTGGCCAACATCGCCAGCGGCCTGCTCGGTGGACTGCCCATCGCCGGAGGGGCGATGCGCGGCTCGGCCAACGTCGCGGCGGGAGCGCGTACCCGCCGGGCCACGGTGCTGCACGGTGTGTGGGTGCTGCTGTGCGCGGGGCTCGCCGCCGGCGCCCTGGAGACGATCCCCCTGGCGGCCCTGGCGGCGCTGGTGATGGTGGTCGGGATGCGCATGGTGAGCTTCGCCCACATCAAGCACATCCACCGGCACCGCGAGTTCCCGGTCTACGCCGTCACGCTCGGCACCGTGGTCGTCTTCGGCGTCCTGCAGGGTGTGCTCGCGGGGATCGCCGTGGCGCTCCTCCTGGCACTGCGCAGCCTGACCCGCACGCGGATCGCCGTGACCGCGGAGGGCGAGCAGCACCGGGTGCGGGTGAGCGGGCAGTTGACGTTCCTGGCGGTGCCACGGCTGGCCCGGGCCTTCGCGCAGGTGCCGGAGGGGGCGAGCGCGGTGGTGGAGCTGGACGGCTCGTTCATGGACCACGCGGCGTACGAGGCGCTCAACTCCTGGAGCACGCGGCACCTTTCGCGCGGCGGGCGGGTCGTGCTCGGTGACGGGGCGGGACGAACGGTCAGCGAGCCGCTGAGTGCGCACGCCTGCCGTCCCTGGACCCCATGGCGCAACCACCACTGCACCCGGCCGGCTGCGACACCGACCGGCGGCGGGGGCCAACTGCTCGGCGGGGTCAGCGCCTTCCAGCGCCACACCGCCCCGCTGGTCCGCGACGAGCTGGCCCGTCTGGCACGCGAGGGCCAGCGGCCCGGCCAGCTCTTCCTGACCTGCGCGGACTCCCGGCTGGTGACCAGCATGATCACCTCAAGCGGTCCGGGCGACCTGTTCACGGTCCGCAACGTCGGCAACATGATGCCGCCACCAGGATCGGACGCCTCGTGCGACTCGGTCGCGGCCGCCGTGGAGTACGCGGTGGAAGTACTGCGGGTCTCCGACATCACGGTGTGCGGCCACTCCGGCTGCGGCGCCATGCAGGCGCTGCTCGCCGCCGACCGGGACCCGGCCGACGCCACCCCGCTCAACCGCTGGTTGCGCCACGGCCTGCCGAGCCTGGCCCGTCTGGAGGCGACCGCCGCTCCCCCGCCAAGCCCCGCGCAGGGCCAGCCAGAGCTCGTACAGGCCCCGTCAGGCCCGGTGCAGGGTCCACCAAGCCCCGCCCAAACCGCGCCGGACCCCGCGCAAGCCTCACCCAGCCCCGCGCAGTCCCCGCCAGGAAAAGGACCCGTTCCGGCGGCAGTTGCCGCCCACGCACCGGGTCCCACCCTCGCGGGCCGGCCCGTCGCGGACGAGTGGGAGCGGCTGGCACTCGTCAACGTGATGACGCAGTTGGAACATCTGACGGCCCATCCGTGCGTGGCCCGCCGAGTCGCCGAGGGCACCTTGCACCTGCACGGGATGTACTTCGACGTGGCGGCGGCGCAGGCGTACATCCTGGACAGGGGCACGGGGGAGTTCGCGGCAGTGGGAGTGGACGGGCCACCGGAGGGGGAGCCCACGGGGCGGGGAAAGGAGGCGCCCGCGCCCGCGTGACCATAAAGGTCTAAACCATTATGCGGCGAAGTCTTGTCAGCGTGGCGAAGGACTGGTGAGGTAGTGCCGGGACATCTGGGACACCCTGACAAGGAGCTGGCGTGAGCAGCAACGAGAGCCTGGCCAACCTGCTGAAGGAGGAGCGGCGGTTCGCTCCCCCGGCCGATCTGGCAGCGGCCGCCAACGTCACGGCGGCGGCGTACGAGCAGGCCAAGGCCGACCGGTTGGGCTTCTGGGCCGCACAGGCCCGTCGCCTGACCTGGGCGACCGAGCCCACGCAGACGCTCGACTGGTCGAACCCGCCGTTCGCCAAGTGGTTCGCCGACGGCCGGCTGAACGTGGCGTACAACTGCGTGGACCGGCACGTCGAGGCCGGCAACGGCGACCGCGTCGCCCTGCACTTCGAGGGCGAGCCCGGCGACTCGCGGACGATCACGTACGCCGAGTTGAAGGACGAGGTCTCCCGCGCCGCCAACGCCCTGACGGAACTCGGTGTGCAGAAGGGCGACCGGGTCGCGGTCTACCTGCCGATGATCCCCGAGGCGGTCGTGGCGATGCTGGCCTGCGCCCGGATCGGTGCCGCGCACTCGGTGGTGTTCGGCGGCTTCTCGGCCGATGCCGTCGCCTCCCGGATCGCCGACGCGGACGCCAAGCTGGTGATCACCGCGGACGGCGGGTACCGGCGGGGCAAGCCGTCGGCGCTGAAGCCCGCGATCGACGACGCCGTCGCGCGCTCCCCGCAGGTCGAGCACGTCCTGGTGGTCCGCCGCACCGGCCAGGACGTCGAGTGGACCTCAGGCCGGGACATCTGGTGGCACGAGATCACCGGCCGGCAGTCCGCCGAGCACACCCCCGAGGCGTTCGAGGCCGAGCACCCGCTGTTCATCCTCTACACCTCGGGAACCACAGGGAAGCCGAAGGGCATCCTGCACACCTCGGGCGGTTACCTGACGCAGGCGAGCTTCACCCACCACGCCGTCTTCGACCTGAAGCCAGAGAGCGACGTCTACTGGTGCACCGCGGACATCGGCTGGGTCACCGGGCACTCGTACATCGTCTACGGCCCGCTCTCCAACGGTGCGACGCAGGTGATCTACGAGGGCACGCCGGACACCCCGCACCAGGGCCGGTTCTGGGAGATCGTGCAGAAGTACGGGGTGACGCTGCTCTACACGGCGCCCACCGCGATCCGCACGTTCATGAAGTGGGGCGACGACATCCCCGCCGGGTTCGACCTGAGCAGCCTGCGGGTGCTGGGCAGCGTCGGCGAGCCGATCAACCCCGAGGCGTGGGTGTGGTACCGCGAGCACATCGGTTCGGGCCGGACGCCGATCGTGGACACCTGGTGGCAGACCGAGACCGGCGCGATGATGATCAGCCCACTGCCCGGCGTCACCGAGACCAAGCCCGGCTCCGCGCAGACCCCGCTGCCCGGCATCGGCGCCACCGTCGTGGACGACGAGGGCAACGAGGTGCCCGACGGCTCCGGCGGCTACCTGGTGCTCACCGAGCCGTGGCCGTCGATGCTGCGCACCATCTGGGGCGACGACCAGCGGTACATCGACACCTACTGGTCCCGCTTCGAGGGCCGCTACTTCGCCGGGGACGGGGCGAAGAAGGACGACGACGGCGACATCTGGCTGCTCGGCCGGGTCGACGACGTGATGCTGGTCTCCGGCCACAACATCTCCACCACCGAGGTGGAGTCCGCGCTCGTCTCGCACCCGAAGGTCGCCGAGTCGGCGGTGGTCGGCGCCGCGGACGAGACCACCGGGCAGGCCATCGTCGCCTTCGTGATCTTGCGCGGTACCGCGCAGGACAGCGACGAGTTGCTGGCCGAACTCCGCGACCACGTCGGCAAGACGCTCGGCCCGATCGCCAAGCCCAAGCGCATCCTGACCGTCTCCGAGCTACCCAAGACCCGTTCGGGCAAGATCATGCGCCGTCTGCTGCGCGACGTGGCCGAGAACCGCGAGCTGGGCGACGTCACGACCCTGACCGACTCCTCGGTGATGGAGCTGATCCAGAGCAAGCTGCCGTCCGCCCCGAGCGAGGACTGACCGCCCACCGACACACCCGCGAGGGGCGCCCGGCACACCCGCCGGGCGCCCCTCGCGCGTCCGGCGCCCGCACCTCGCGCCGCAGCGCAGAGCAGCAAACAGCTGCCCCCACTCGTACGCCCCACCCGTACGGCCCCCCTCACCCATACGGCCCGCTCACCCGTACGGCCCCCGTCGAGCCCCGCCCCGGGCCCGATCGCGGCAAGACTGAAGCACCGGCAAGCCCCGTCGGCCGAGCGGGACCGCCGGCGGCAGGCAGTCCGCCCCGAACTCCGAGGAGGTCGCCGCCCGTGGCCGAGCAGCACACGCCCCCGGACGAGCCCGACCCCCGCAGCCACCCCGACGGCAGTACCCAAGCCCCGACCCGCGGCCGCGCGCGGGCCCGGCGCCGTACCAGCACCGGAACCCGTAAGAGAGCCCGCATCCGGCCCACCGTCCTCTTCCCCCGCCTCCCCCTCCCCGAACGCGCCTTCCTCGCCGACGCCCTGCGCACCGAGACCGTCGGCGGCGTACTGCTGCTCCTGGCCGCCGTGGCCGCGCTCGTCTGGGCCAACGCCCTCCACTCCAGCTACGAGCAGGCCGCCGGTTTCCACCTCGGCCCCTCCGCCCTCGGCCTCCACCTGACCCTCGCCCACTGGGCGGCCGACGGGCTGCTCACCGTGTTCTTCTTCGTCGCCGGCATCGAACTCAAGCGCGAGCTGGTCGTGGGCGAGTTGCGCGAACCGTCCAAAGCGGCCCTGCCGGTCCTCGCGGCGCTGTGCGGCATGGCGGTACCCGCCGCCGTCTATACCGCCGTCAGCAGCGCGGGCGGCGGCTCGCTCGAGGGCTGGGCGGTGCCCACCGCCACCGACATCGCCTTCGCGCTCGCCGTCCTCGCCGTGATCGGCACCGCCCTGCCCCCGGCGATGCGCGCCTTCCTGCTCACCCTCGCCGTCGTCGACGACCTGTGCGCCATCCTGATCATCGCGATCTTCTTCACCTCCGACATCCATATCGCGGCCCTCGCCGGCGCCGCCGGCTGCCTCGCCGCGTTCTGGCTGCTGCTGCGGCTGGAGGTCCACGGCTGGTACGTCTACCTGCCGCTCGCCCTCACCACTTGGGCACTGATGTACAACAGCGGGGTCCACGCCACCGTTTCGGGCGTCGCCATGGGCCTCATGCTCCGCTGCACCCCCAGGCCCGGCGAGCGCCGAACCCCGGCCGAGCGGATCGAACACCTGGTGCGGCCCTTCTCGGCTGGCCTGGCCGTCCCCGCGTTCGCCCTGTTCGCCGCCGGGGTGAGCGTCTCGGGCAGCGCCCTGGCGGACGTCTTCCGCCGCCCCGAGACCCTGGGCGTCCTCCTCGGCCTGGTGGTCGGCAAGACCCTCGGCGTCTTCGGCGGCACCTGGCTCGGGGCCCGCTTCACCCGCGCCGAACTCAATCCGGACCTGGCCTGGCCCGATGTCCTCGCGCTCGCCGCGCTCTCCGGCATCGGCTTCACCGTCTCCCTGCTCATCGACGAACTCGCCTTCGCCGCCCGCCCGCAGCTCGCCGACGAGGCCAAGGCCGCCGTCCTCATCGGCTCCTTGGCCGCAGCGGTCCTCGCCGCCGTCCTGCTCAAGCTCCGCGACAACGCCTACCGCGCCCTGGCCGCGGAAGAAACGGGCGACGGCGGCGGCTCGCGGGCGACGCTGACGGAACGTAAGGCATGATCGGGGGCAGACAGTTTCCCGACAGTTCCGGCCACCCGCACCGGCACGATCCGGCCCCGCCCGAGCGGGGCCCCGACCACGGAGGACGCGATGAGCCCAGCCTCAAACGGTGACGAGCGCAGCCTCGGCCAGCTGTTCGCCTCCGCCACGGCGGAGCTCTCCGCCCTGGTGCACGACGAGATCGCCCTGGCCAAGGCCGAGATCCGGCAGGACGCCAAGCGGGCCGCGGTCGGCAGCGGCGCCGCCGTCTTCGCCCTGGCCGCCCTCTTCTTCGCCGTCCCCGTCGGCAGCATCGCCGCGGCCCTCGGCATCCACGCCCTCGGCATCACCCTCGGCTGGTCGTTCCTCATCGTCTTCGGCGCCTACGTGGTGATCGCCCTCCTGCTGGGGGCCGTCGCCTACGGCCGGTTCAAGAAGGTCCAGAAGCCGCAGCGCTCCATCGACTCGGCGAAGCAGACCGCCGCGGTGCTGCAGAAGGCCAAGCCGCACCCGCGCCCGCTGGAGCCGCAGGACGCCCGTCCTGAGGTTTCCTCGGCCGAGGCTCCCGCGCTGGAATCGAAGATGTGACACGCTCACACCATGAACGTCGTCGAGGGGCCGCACCGCCACGACCCCGACCAGGGCAGCCCCCGGGTCCCGCGCCTCGACGGGCCCTGGACGCACCGCGAGGTCGCGGCCAACGGCGCCCGCTTCCATGTCGCCGAGGCCGGCGACGGCCCCCTGGTCCTGCTGCTGCACGGCTTCCCGCAGTTCTGGTGGACCTGGCGGCACCAGCTGACCGCGCTCGCCGACGCCGGTTTCCGGGCGGTGGCGATGGACCTGCGCGGCGTCGGCGGCAGCGACCGCACCCCCCGCGGCTACGACCCGGCCAACCTCGCGCTCGACGTCACCGGCGTCATCCGCTCCCTCGGTGAGCCCGACGCCGCCCTCGTCGGCCACGACCTGGGCGGCTATCTGGCCTGGACGGCGGCGGCGATGCGGCCCAAGCTCGTACGGCGGCTGGCCGTCTGCTCCATGCCGCACCCCCGCCGCTGGCGCGCGGCCATGCTCACCGACCTGCGGCAGAGCCGTTCCGGCGGCTACGTGTGGGGCTTCCAGCGGCCCTGGCTGCCCGAGCGGCAGCTGGTCGCGGACGACGCGGCGCTGGTCGGCCGGCTGATCCGGGAGTGGTCGGGGCCGAAGCCGCCGGACGAGGCCGCCGTCGCCGTGTACCGGCAGGCCATGCAGATCCCGTCCACGGCGCACTGCGCGGTCGAGCCGTACCGGTGGATGGTGCGCTCGATGGCCCGCCCGGACGGTATCCAGTTCAACCGGCGGATGAAGCGGCCGGTGCGGGTGCCCACCTTGCAGATGCACGGCTCGCTCGACCCGGCGATCGGCACCCGCAACGTGGCTGGCAGCGGGGAGTACGTCGAGGCGCCCTACCGCTGGCGGCTCTTCGAGGGGCTGGGCCACTTCCCGCACGAGGAGGACCCGGTGGCCTTCTCGACCGAGCTGATCAACTGGCTGCAGGACCCGGAACCGGACCGCTGACGGGCCCCGCGCCCTCACACGGTCACTCGCCGGTACGACAAGCTGCCAGGACGAGCCGGCACGGCACACCGTCAACGACAGGCCTCCGCCCCAAGCCGGTACGACAAGCCGCTACGACAAACCGATGATCGGGCAAGATGCCGGACGCATAAGCCAATCGAGCGAGGCGAGGGCGATTACCGACCAGGAGGCCCGGGCACGTAGCTGAGTATGGGTTGGACGCACGACTACCGCGATTCCGCACGCTTCCGCCGCAGCTTCGCCGACACCGGCCGAGCCGCGCCCACGGCCGTCCTCACCCCCGAGGAGAGCCGGCTCGGCATCCCCCGCATACTCGGCCGCCGGGCCCGCTGGGTCAGCGCGCGGCTGCGCCATGTGAGGGACTGACCCCCGGGGCCGGGACTCCCCCGGCCCCGACACGCCGGGCACTCACCCACTCACGCCGGGACCGCCGGCGTCAGCACAGCCCCCGGACCGCCGTTCACAGCGCACACCCCTGCGTGTCCACCTGCTGGTCGGCGGTGCGGCCCGCCGTGACATCGGGGAGCACCTCGTCGGCGGTCAGCGCGTACCCGGTGTGCGAGTCGTCCAGCGATTTGGCGAAGACCACTCCCGCCACCTGCCCGTCCGTGGTGAGCAGCGGGCCGCCGGAGTTGCCCTGCCGCACGGTCGCGTACAGCGAGTACACGTCGCGGTGCACCGTGCCCCGGTGGTAGATGTCCGGGCCCCCGGCCTCGATGTCGTCCCGGATGCGGGCGGCCCGTACGTCGAAGGGGCCGTTCTCGGGGAAGCCGGCCACGATCGCGTCGTCCCGGGTCTGCTCCTTGCGTGTGGACAGGTGCAGCGCGGGGGCGTCCAGGCCGGGCACGTCGAGGACGGCGATGTCGCGCTGCCAGTCGTAGAGGACGACCCGCGCGTCGTGCAGGCGCCCCTTGCCGCCGATCTGCACGGTGGGCTCCGAGACGCCACCGACCACGTGGGCGTTCGTCATCACCCGGTCCTTGGCGAACACGAAGCCCGAGCCCTCCAGCACCTTGCCGCAGCTCGGCGCGGTGCCGACCACCTTGACGATGCTGCCGCGGGCCGAGGTCACCGCCGCGCTGTGCACCAGGGCCGGGTCCGGCGGCGGCACGGAGGTGATCGGCTCGGAGCCGAAGGTGCCGAAGACCTGCGGCAGGCCGTTCTGCGCCAGGGTGTCGCTGAAGTCGGTGAACCAGTTGTCGGCGCCCGGCGGCACCACCCGGGAGACCCCCAGCAGCACCTTCGAGGAGCGGACCTCGCGGCCTATCGTCGGCAGCGTCGTGGTCGCCAGCGCGCTGCCGATCAGCCAGGCCACCATGAGCATGGCCAGCACGTTGACCAGCGCGCCGCCGCTGGCGTCCAGCGCCTTCGCCGGCGACCAGGTGACCCGGGTGCGCAGCTTGTTGCCCAGGTGCGTGGTGAACGCCTGCCCCACCGACGCACACACGATGACGATCACCACCGCGGTCAGCGCCGCCACCGAGCCCGGCTGAGCGCTGCCGGTCGCCTTGTCCCAGACGGGCGGCAGCAGGTAGACCGCGGCCAGCCCGCCGCCCAGGAACCCCACCACCGACATGACGCCGACGATGAAGCCCTGGCGGTAGCCGATGACGGCGAACCACACGGCGGCCAGGATGAGCAGGAAGTCCAGCACGTTCACGGGGACACGGTCTCACGTCGGCCTGAGCGTGCGGGACGATACGGCGCTGCCCGCGCCCGGCCGGCACCCGTCCCGCCCTCAGCCGAGCGGAATGGTGCGTTCCCGGTCCCAGTCCCGCTCCCAGCCCGCGTAGTGCACGATCTTGTCGATCAGGCCCGCGGTGAAGCCCCAGACGAGGGCTCCGTGCACCTGGAAGGCGGGGCCGCGGAAGCCGCTGGGGTGCACGAGGGTGGCGCGGTTGGCCGGGTCCGTGAGATCGGTCACCGGGACCCGGAAGACCCGCGCGGTCTCGGCCGGGTCCACCGCGGCGACCGGGCTCGGCACCCGCCACCAGCCCAGCACCGGCGTGACCACGAAGCCGCTGACCGGGATGTAGAGCCGGGGCAGCACCCCGAAGACCTGCACGCCCGAGGGATCGAGCCCGGTCTCCTCCTCGGCCTCGCGCAGGGCGGCCCGCAGCGGCCCCTGGCCGTCCGGGTCGCCGTCCTCGGGGTCGAGGGCGCCGCCGGGGAAGGAGGGCTGGCCGGCGTGCGAGCGCAGGGCGGCGGAGCGCTCGATGAGCAGCAGGTCGGGCCCGTGGCGGCCCTCGCCGAAGAGGATCAGCACCGCGGACTGGCGGCCCCCGCCGTCGGGCGGCAGGAAGCGGCTCAGCTGCTCGGGCCGTATCGAGGCGGCCGCGGCGGCGACCGGGGCCAGCCAGTCCGGCAGCCCGCGCGCGCTGACCTCCACGGCGTCCGGGACCCCGGGGGCGTCCGAGGGCCCGGTCTCGCGCGCCTGCGTCATGAGGCCGCCAGCGGCGGGGCCGGCTGGCCCGGGTAGTCCGGCGGCGGCTTCAGCCGCTGGCCGGGGAAGCCGCCCTTCTCGTACTTCAACAGCTTGCGCGCCTTCTCCGGGTCGGTCTCGCCCTCACCGTAGGCCGGGCACAGCGGCGCGATCGGGCAGACCCCGCAGGCGGGCTTGCGGGCGTGGCACATCCGGCGGCCGTGGAAGACGACGTGGTGGGAGAGCATCGTCCAGTCCGATTTCGGGAAGAGTTCGGCCACGTCCTTCTCGACCTGCTCAGGGTCCTGCGAGGCGGTCCAGCCGAAGCGGCGCGAGAGCCGGCCGAAGTGGGTGTCGACGGTGATGCCGGGGACCCCGAAGGCGTTGCCCAGCACCACGTTGGCCGTCTTGCGGCCGACCCCGCGCAGCTGCACCAGGTCCTCCAGGCGGCCGGGCACCTCGCCGCCGAACTTGTCCCGCAGGTCCGCCGACAGCGCGAGGACCGAGCGGGCCTTGGCCCGGAAGAAGCCGGTGGGCCGCAGGATCTGCTCCAGGTCCACCGGGTCGGCGGCGGCCATCTGCTCGGGCGTGGGGTACTTCGCGAAGAGGGCGGGCGTCGTCTGGTTGACCCGCAGGTCGGTGGTCTGCGCGGACAGCACGGTGGCGACCAGCAGCTGGAAGGGGTTCTCGAAGTCCAGCTCGGGGTGCGCGTACGGGTACAGCTCGGCCAGCCCGCGGTTGATCTTCCGGGCCCTGCGGACCTTCGCCGTGTGCGACTCGGCCCTGATCGAGGCCGCCTTCTCCGGGGCGACGGAAGCGGCCTTCGCGGGCGTCTTACGGGCCTTGCTCTCTGCCATGTACCGAAGGCTACGCCGTAGCCGTGACACAGTGCTGCCGATCACATCCGCGCCCTGCGCGGCCCCTGATCGCGGCGTGTTCGCTCACGGCGGAATCCGCAGCGGCGGCCCACCCGTTCGGCCGCACCGGCGGTGCGAACCACGCGTCCTGGCCGCCCGATCGGACCCCCGGGGCACGCCGGGGCACACAGATAAGACATCCTTGTGATTGATCGCACTGTTTCACGCGTCATGCATCATGGGGACAACCCGGCGATGTCGACTGTCGACAAGGAGAGAGCTCGTGGACGACGTTCTGCGCCGTGCCCCGCTTTTCGCGGCGCTCGACGACGAGCAGGCCGCTGAACTGCGTGCCTCCATGACCGAGGTCACGCTCGCGCGTGGCGACTCGCTGTTCCACGAGGGCGACCCCGGGGACCGGCTCTACGTCGTGACCGAGGGCAAGGTGAAGCTGCACCGCACCTCGCCCGACGGCCGGGAGAACATGCTGGCCGTGGTCGGCCCGGGCGAGCTGATCGGCGAGCTGTCGCTGTTCGACCCCGGCCCGCGCACCGCCACGGCCACCGCGCTCACCGAGGTGAAGCTGCTGGGCCTGGGCCACGGCGACCTGCAGCCCTGGCTGAACGTGCGCCCGGAGGTCTCCACGGCCCTGCTGCGCGCGGTCGCCCGCCGGCTGCGCCGCACCAACGACGTCATGTCCGACCTGGTCTTCTCCGACGTGCCCGGCCGCGTCGCCAAGGCCCTGCTCGACCTGTCCCGCCGGTTCGGCGTGCAGTCCGAGGAGGGCATCCACGTGGTGCACGACCTCACCCAGGAGGAGCTCGCCCAGCTCGTGGGCGCCTCGCGCGAGACGGTCAACAAGGCGCTCGCCGACTTCGCGGGCCGCGGTTGGCTGCGGCTGGAGGCCCGCGCCGTGATCCTGCTGGACGTGGAGCGGCTGGCCAAGCGCAGCCGGTAGCCTCCCCGGCTCACGGCCCCGAGCCCCGCACCTGGCACGGTGCGGGGCTTTCGCGTGCCCGGGCCGCGCCGGGCTCGCTACCAGGCCAGTTGGACGATCTCCTCGGCGACCGTCGCGCTCGCCGGGCTCGCCGGGTCGATGAGCGGGAAGTGCCCCGTCTCGGGCAGCCACGCGACCACCGGCTCCTCCCCCGCCGCCCCCGCCGCTTCCGCGAAAGCCGCGCTGACCTGCGGCGGGACCACATTGTCAGTGGTGCCGTGCACGATGGTGGTGGCGATTCCGGTGGGCAGCAGTACGGCCGGATCGGCGTGCGGGACGCGCTCGGCGAGGTGGTCCGGGCCGCCCAGCAGGTCGGTCACCGCGTCCGAGCAGACCCGCAGGCGTATCGCGGTGGTGAGGTCGGCGATCGGGGCGAGGGCCACGACGCCACGCAGAGGTTGGGGTGAGGTGCGGTGCCAGGGGGATTCCGGGGGCAGCAGGTGGCGTCCTGCGGCCCACAGCGCGAGGTGGCCGCCGGCGCTGTGGCCGGCGAGCACGATGCGCTGCGGATCGACGTCGGGCTCGCCGAGCGCGGCGACCGCGAGGCCGGGCAGGGCGTCGAGCGCGGCGGCTATGTCGTCGAAGGTGTCGGGCCAGCGGCCCGCGGGGGCGACGCCCTGCTCCGGTGTCCCGGATTCCTCGGGAAGCTGCTGGTCCTCGCCGTCCGGGCACTGCTGCGGCGCCCGCGCGGCCTGCGCGCCGCCCCTGCGGTACTCCACGGAGGCCACCGCCAGGCCCCGCGCGGCCAGGAAGGCGGCCAGCGGGGACAGGTGCGTGCGGTCGTAGGCGGCCCGCCACGCGCCGCCGTGCAGCAGGACGGCCAGCGGTGCCGGACGGCCGCGGGCGCCCGCGGGCCGGTAGAAGTCGACCACCTGGTCGGGGTGGTCGCCGTAGGCCGCTGTGGCGTCCGGCGGCACGGGAGCGTGGCCGAACGCCGATGCCTCCTCGGCCGCCGCCCGGTCGGCGGGTCGGAGCGAGGGGATGCGGGGCGCGGCGGCGGTCATCGGTTACGGGGTCCCTTCGGGGAGGTCGCCGGGCCGGTCGCCGTGGCCGCCCGCCGGGCCCGGCGCCGCGCCCGCGGCGCGGTCGGCGAGCACGTCGGCCAGCACGCGGGCGGCCCGCAGTGCGTCGGAGTGTCGGGTGTAGAGCGGGGTGAAGCCGAAGCGCAGCACGTCGGGCTGCCGGAAGTCGCCGACGACCCCGCGCCCGATCAGCTCGCGCATCACCGTGCCGGCCCCCGCGCAGCGCAGCGAGACCTGGCTGCCGCGCTCGGCGTGGGCGGCGGGGGTCACGCAGGACAGCAGGCCGGCGGGCACCAGGGCGGCCACGCACTCCAGGAAGAAGTCCGTCAGGGCCAGGCTCTTGGCACGCACCTCGTGGACGGTGACGCCGTCCCAGGCGTCGAGTGCCGCGTCCAGGGCGAGCAGCGACAGGATCTCCGGGGTGCCCACGCGCCCGCGCGGGGCGCCTTCGGCGGCCACGTAGCGGGGGGCCATGCCGAAGGGGTCGGCGTGGGAGTTCCAGCCGGGCAGCGGCGAGTCGAAGCGCGGCTGGTGCTCGGCGCGCACGTAGAGGTACGCGGGCGAGCCCGGGCCACCGTTGAGGTACTTGTACGTGCAGCCGACCGCGAGGTCCACGCCGTCGGCGTCCAGGGCGACGGGCAGTGCCCCCGCGCTGTGGCACAGGTCCCACACGGCGAGGGCGCCTACCGCGCGCAGGGCGGCCGTGGTGCCCGGCAGGTCCTGCAGCCGCCCGGTGCAGTAGTCGACGTGGTTGACGAGGGCGGCGGCCGTGCGCGGGCCGGCCTCGGCGGCGATGGCGCCGGCGTCCACCGCGCGCAGGGTGCGGCCGGTCATACGGGCCGCGGACTCGGCGATGTAGCCGTCGGTGGGGAAGGTGGCGGCGTCGACCAGGATCTCGTCGCGGTCCGGCCCGGCCATGCGGACGGCGGCCACGAGCGCCTTGAAGACGTTGACGCTGGTGGAGTCGCCGACGACCACCTGGCCGGGTGCGGCGCCGACCAGCGGGGCAATCCGGTCGCCGATCCGCTCGGGCGCCGTCCACCAGCCGCTCTCCTCCCAGGAGCGGATGCGCAGTTCGCCCCACTGCCGGGTGACGGTGTCGGTGAGCCGGGGCAGCACCGCCGTGGGCAGGGCGCCCAGGGAGTTGCCGTCCAGGTAGACGGTGTCGTCGTCCAGGACGAAGCGGTCCCGGACGGCCGCGAGCGGGTCGGCGGCGTCGAGGGCGGCAGCACGCTCGGCGAGGGCGCGGTGGGGCGCCGGCTCCGTGCTGCGGGTCGTCAGCGGCTCAGACATGGCTGCGGGCCGTCCAGAGTTCGGGGAAGACGATCTTGGCTGCGCGCTTCTCCAGCCAGGCCACCCCCGCCGAGCCGCCGGTGCCGGGTTTCGCGCCCATCGCGCGGCGGGTGGCCACGAGGTGGTCGTTGCGCCAGCGCGAGACGAGTTCGGCGATGTCGGTGAGGAGTTCGCCCAGGCGGAGCGCCTCGGTGTCCTGGTCGGGGTCGGCGTAGACCGCCTGCCAGACCGCCTCGACCTGCGGGTGCGGCTCGTAGCGCAGGGCGGGGTCGCGCTGCAGTACCTCGGCGGGCACGGGGTGGCCGCGGCGGGCCAGCAGCCGCAGCACCTCGTCGTAGAGGCTGGGCTCGGTGAGCGCCTTCTCCAGTTCGGCGTGGGCGGCCGGGCTGCCGCGGTGCGGGACGAGCATGGACGCGGACTTGTCGCCGAGCAGGAACTCCAGCCGCCGGTACATCGCCGACTGGAAGCCGGAGCCCTCGCCGAGGGCCGCGCGGTAGGCGTTGAACTGGGCCGGGGTCAGGTGGGCGATCGGCTTCCAGGACGCGTTGAGCGACTCCAGTTGCGGCAGGCTGCGGCGCAGCGCGGCGGTGGCCGCGGGCAGGTCGTCCCTGCGCAGGGCGGCGGCCGCGGTGGTCCACTCGTGGACGAGCAGGGTGAACCACAGCTCCATGACCTGGGTGGTGACCAGGAAGGCCATCTCGCCGGGGTCGTCGGAGAGCGGATGCTGCAGGTGAGTGAGGACGGACGCCTGCACGTAGTCCTCGTAGGGTGTGGTGCCCTCGAACGCGAGGTTCGGGGTCGCCGCCTCGTCGGCCGAAGCATCGGACATGGTTCTACCTCCAGTGCCGGCCCGGGATCGCCGGGCCTGTGCCGAGATCATCTGCGGTGTGCGCGATTCCGGCAAGGCCCGCGGGATGCGGCTGGGGCAGAACGGGTGAGGGGCCGGGGCGAGGGCCCGGGGCGAGTGGTCGTACGGGCGCCCGGGGGCGGGCACGGCCGCCGTGTCCGGCCCCCGCACCGGCCCGTGGGCTCAGCCCAGGGTGTCCGCGGCGGTCGGGGAGCTGTCCCGCAGGAAGGTGGTGCAGCGCTCGTACTCGTCCTTCTCGCCGATGGCGTGGGCGGCGCGGCCGAGCGCGTGCAGGGCGCGCAGGAAGCCGCGGTTCGGCTCGTGCTCGAAGGGCACCGGGCCGTGGCCGCGCCAGCCCGCCCGGCGCAGGGCGTCCAGGCCGCGGTGGTAGCCGGTGCGCGCGTAGGCGTAGGACTCCACGACCCGGCCGCCCTCGAACGCCTCGTCGGCCAGCTGGGCCCAGGCCAGCGAGGAGGCCGGGTATTTCGCCGCGACCTCGGCGGGCGCGGCCCCGGCGGCGAGCAGCTCGCGCGGCTCCGGGTCGTCGGGCAGGTGGGTCGGGGCGGGACCCCCGAGCAGGTTCTCGTGAATGGCCATGGCTTCAGTCTGCCCGAACGGCCAGGGCCCCCGGCAGTTGCCAGGGGCCCCGATTCACGGCTGTGGCGCACCGCGCCGGTGCGCGGCACGGGTCGCGGCGCGGTGTGTGCGGGCGGGCCGGAGGAGTTCCGGCGCCGCGGGCTCACTTGCGCTTGTTGCCCGCCGAGCGCAGGTTCTCCGCGGCGACGACGACACGCGCGGCCATGCCGGCCTCGGCGGCCTTGCCCCACACCCGCGGGTCGTACGCCTTCTTGTTGCCGACCTCGCCGTCGACCTTCAGCACACCGTCGTAGTTGGCGAACATGTGGCCCGCGACCGGGCGCGTGAACGCGTACTGCAGGTCGGTGTCGATGTTCATCTTGACCACGCCGTTCTCCAGCGCCTCGGTGATCTCCTCGATCGTGGAGCCGGAGCCGCCGTGGAAGACGAAGTCGAAGGCGTTGGCCTTGCCGTACTTCTGGGCGACGGCCTCCTGCAGCTCCTTGAGGATGGAGGGGCGCAGCACCACGTTGCCGGGCTTGTAGACGCCGTGCACGTTGCCGAAGGAGGCGGCGAGCAGGTAGCGGCCGTGCTCGCCCAGGCCCACGGCCTCCACGGTGCGGAAGGCGTCGTCGACGGTGGTGTAGAGGGAGTCGTTGATCTCGTGGGAGACGCCGTCCTCCTCGCCGCCGGTCGGGGTGATCTCCATCTCCAGGATGATCTTCGCCTTGGCCGCCTCGCCGAGCAGCTCGCGGGCGATGGCCAGGTTGTCGTCCAGCTTCTCCGCCGAGCCGTCCCACATGTGCGACTGGAAGAGCGGGTTGCCGCCCTTGGCCACGCGCTCCTGGGAGATCTTCAGCAGCGGCCGCACATAGCCGTCGAGCTTGTCCTTGGGACAGTGGTCGGTGTGCAGCGCGACCGTGATCGGGTACTTCTCGGCCACGACGTGGGCGAACTCGGCGAGCGCCACGGCGCCGGTGACCATGTCCTTGTTGTACTGCCCGCCGAGGAACTCCGCGCCGCCGGTGGACATCTGGATGATGCCGTCGCTCTCGGCCTCCGCGAGGCCGCGGAGGGCCGCGTGCAGCGTCTGCGACGACGTGACGTTGATGGCCGGGTAGGCGAACTTGCCGGCCTTCGCCCGGTCGAGCATCTCGCTGTAGACCTCGGGGGTTGCGATGGGCATCGTTTCCGCTCCTTGACTGTGCGGGTGGTACTGCCGATGTGCGTGGCGACGTCATCGTCGCCCTTATCTTCCCAGACTCGAACGGATACACCACCTCCGTCCACTACGGCATGCGGCGGCCCCGGGAGGGTGTCACGGGGACCCTCCCGGGGCCGAGAAAAGGCAGATCGCCGGCCGATGCACGCCGGTGCGGGGCAGCCGGCCGGTTGCCGTCAGACGAGGCCGAGGTCCGCCAGCGAGTACGCCGCGAGGTAGGGCAGACCGGCCTCGGCGATGGCGGCCGCGGCGCCGCGGTCGACGATCACCGCGACGGCGACGACCTCGCCGCCGGCCTCGCGGACCGCCTCCACCGCGGTCAGCGGGGAACCGCCGGTGGTCGAGGTGTCCTCCACGACCAGCACCCGGCGGCCCTTGACCTCGGTGCCCTCGATCCGGCGTTGCAGCCCGTGGGTCTTGGTGGCCTTGCGGACCACGAAGGCGTCCAGCCGGCGGCCGCGGGCGGCGGCCGCGTGCAGCATCGCGCCGGCCACCGGGTCCGCGCCCAGGGTGAGGCCGCCGACGGCGTCGAAGTCCAGGTCGGCGGTGAGGTCGAGCATCACCTGCCCGGCCAGCGGCGCGGCCTCGCCGTCGAGCGTGATCCGGCGCAGGTCGACGTAGAAGTCGGCTTCGAGACCCGAGGAGAGGGTCACCTTGCCGTGCACGACGGCCTTGTCCTTGATCTGCTGCAGCAGGGCGGTGCGTACGTCGCTCATACGGATGAGATTAGCCGAGCCGGGAGCAGGGGTAGATCACCAGCAGAGGGGACGGAAGGGCGGAAAGAGGCGCCGGGCGCGCGGCGGCTCAGCCGACCTTCTGCCAGCTCCACACCGTGCTGATCTCCAGCGGTTCGATCGGGGTGACCAGGCGGGGCAGCGTGTTCAGGCCGTTGGGCGGGCCCGACTGCGGCTCCACGCACACCGCTTCGGGCTGCTCGGTGTAGACGACGACCCACTGGCTCGGACTGGTGACCCGCACCGTCATCTCCCCGGGCCAGTTCAGGGCGACGTCGACACCGTCGGGCATGCCGAAGCAGTCGTCCCAGGGTCCCGGCTTCGGGTCGATACGGTTGCCGTCGGGCAGGTGGTTCTCGCCACGCTCCTCCTGCCAGGCGGCAGTGAAGGCCAGCTCGACGTCCTGCCCGCCCTGCCCCAGGTTCCGGCGCCACCAGGGGTGCCAGCCCGCCTGGGCGGGGAAGGAGTCGCCGCGCGCCTCGACGCTCAGGTGCAGCGTCACCGAGTGCGGGGCGAGTTCCACGGTGTGGGTGACCCGGCCGGGGTAGGGCCACGGGTCGGCGAGGTCGTAGTAGAAGGCGGCCGACGTCCCGGTCGCCGGGCTCGCCGGCTGCCAGACGGAGTGGCGGCCGGTGCCGTGGATGGCGTGCGGCGGCGCGTCCACGGGGAGCTGGTGCGTCACCCCGCCGTTGCGGAACCGGCCGTTCTCCGTGCGGCCGCACCAGGGCACCATCACGAAGGCGCCGAACTTGTCGCCCTGCCGCAGCAGTTCGGTCCCGCCCACCTTCAGCGAGGCGATCCGGCAGCCCTGGTCCGGCCGAAGGGTCAGTTCGGCGTCGCCCGCCGTCAGCTTCGTCTCGTTCTCCACAGAAAGGAGCCTATCGGGAGTTCCCGTCAAGCCACTTGACGCCCACGTTGCGAGGGCGTAGCGCGTCGCGGAGAGGCGCGCTCCGCGCGGGTGCGGAATGGGCGCCGCCCGGGCGCGGGTTTGCGTCGCCGGGTGGGTCCGGTCGCACCACGCGACGCGCGCCCTCCGCGGGCACGGGGTGGGCACCCGCGCGGGCGCGGGCGTGCGTCGCCGGGTGAGTCCGGCTGCGCGCGGACCTCGACCCACGCGCCCGGAAGCCGCGCGAGCGCACCGCTGCGGGCTGCGGCGGACGTGGGTCGGTGGTGCGCGGCCTAACGGTCCCCCTGGGCGCTCACGGTCGCCGACCGCCGGGGTGCGGGCGGTGCTGGGGCCGTAGACGGCAGGGGCGTGGCGGGGCTATCGGCGGCGGCGGAGGACTCGGCCCACGACGACGGCTGAGGCGAGCAGGGCCGCTGCCGCGGGGGCGGCCCAGCGGAGGGTGGCCACGGCGGAGGAGGCGTCGGGGGCAGGGGCCGGGGCGTAGCGGCCGCGCGGGGGCGCGTGGTCCACTTCCTCGGCGCTGCGCCCGATCATGGTGCGGCGTGCGTGGGCGGCTTCGGCGGGCGGTACGAGGTCGTCGAGGGCGGCGGCGCTCTCGGGGACCTCCAGCTCGACCTCGACGAGTTCGAAGTCCTCCAGGTCCTCGGAGGGTTCGCCGAGGTCGTCCACGACGTCGGGTTCCTCGACGGCGTCGGGATCTTCGGCGGGACTGTCGCCGGGGCGGTTGTCGGTGCCGTCGTCGGTGCTGCCGGCCATGGGCCCGGCGGTTGCGGGCTCGGGCCCGCTCCCGGGCTCGGCGGCTGATTCGGCGGGGTCCTCGACGGGAGGCGCGGCCTCGTCCGGTGCGGCTCCGGGCTCGGTGGGGAGCGTGGCCTCGTCCGGTGCGGGCGTTCCGGGCTCGCCCTGCTCGGGCACGGTCCCCCCACGGGCCGGCTCGTCGGCCGACGCGTCCGTCTGGCCGGGCTCCTCCGCAGGGGCCGCGGCGCCGGCAGAGGCCGCGTCGGCGGGCGGCTCCGTACGGTCGACCTGCTCGGCGAGCCCCGCGGTGAAACGGTCGAGCAGCCGCCGCACCGCGGCCTCCACCACCGCCGGGTCGTACGAGGCGAGCCGTCCCGTCACCTCGGCGGTGCCCTCGTACGTGACGGCCGTCCCCGATTCGGGCTGCTCGGTGTCGGCGAGCGTGATGCGGGCGTTCACGGCGACCATCCCGTCGCCCCGGACCTCCGTACCGCGGGCGACCAGGCCGAAGGGGGAGCTGTCGCCCTCCACGGCGAAGTGGCCGCGGTAGGTGACGGTCGAGCCCGCGACCCGCAGCCGCAGCCGCCCCTGCGCGGTGGGCGCGGTCTGCGCCGTCCCGGGGTCCGGCTGCCACCCGGGCAGCGCGGCGGCCACCGCGGCTGGGGTGCGAAGGGAGCCCGCCAGCCGGGCGGAGGGGGCCGGAACGAACGACTCGTGCTCCATGCGGCGGAGCCTACCCAGGACCGCGGGCACCTGGCGTGTCCCGGCACCGCCTTTTTCGCACGGCGGGGCGCCTGGTGCGCGGGCGTGGGGTGCGTGTCCTCGCTGCTGGCGGACCCTCTCGGGCTGTACGCCAGCAGACTGGTGTCGGGGGTCGGTGGGGGTGCGGGGTGGGATACGTTCGGTGTTCGTCCGTGCTCGTCCGTGCTCGTCCGTGCTCGTCCGCGTTGATCCGAGTTGGTCCGACTCCTTCCGGAACGGGGTCCCTCATGAAGCGGCTCGCCCGCGCCGCCGCGCCGGCCTTCCTCGCCCTCGCCGCCCTGCTCCCCCTGGCCGGCTGCACGGCGTCCCCCACCCGCCCCCCGACCCCATCGCCGCACCCCCGCACGCAGTCCCAGCTCCGCGAAGAGGCCGAGTCCAAGCTCACGCACTCCCCCACCCGAGCCCTCCACTGGACGGGGCCGGTCCAGGGCCCGAGCATGCTCCCGACCACGAAGCTCGCCGTCCAAAAGGGCAAGCCCTACGTGATCGAAGCGGCCTGCGCGGGTTCGGGAACCTTCGAGTTCTCCTGGAAATCGCGGAGCACGCACTCGGGTACGCCTCACGTCACCTGCGGCGGCACTGCACTGCGGTACCCGTTCGTCGGCGGGGATCTGCTGTCGTTCACCTTCGAGACCTGGAAGCCGGCAGCGGGGGTCCTCACCTGGCAGGTCGTTCCCGGGGATGCGTGAGAGCGCTACCCCTGGCCGAGAACCTGCAGGTACACGCGGTCGTCGCCGAGTTTGGCGGCGACCGCGGGGTCCTGCAACCACCGTGTGTACGCGTCCTGCTGCGGCGGTGTCATACGCGTCGGGTCGACCTGCCCGCCGTTCCTCCGGACCGCGGCCACGAAGTCGTCCTTCGGCCCCGTGATGTACCGAGGGCCCTCCGAACCACGCGGAGCGTATGGGTTTCCGGAGTACGTCGAGCCGTCCGCGGCTTCACCCGGAACCCTGAAGGTCACCTTGCCGATGCTGGCGAAGTCCTGCTGGATGTACTCGGCAACCCTGGTGGCAAAGGCGGATCGCCACGTGGTTTCGAGTCGGGTGTTCTTCAACCCCCTGATCCCGTCCACCAGTTCCTTCGGGGCACGGTCCACCGGAACCTGGACGTACTGGCCCACCCATTGCGCCAGCAGGTCAGCCGCATATTCCTGACCCTTCTCCCGCCCCAGCTCCGATGCCCCCTCCCTCCCGCCTGTGGCGAAGGCCACCGCCGCGAGAACCAGCCCCTTGCGGAAATTGGTCATGCTGTCTGCCCACGCCTGCGCCCCGTCGCCCATTTGCTTCTGGGCCGCACTGAACGCATCGCTGTAGAAGTTGTCGCTGAGACCCATCTGGAAGCTCATGAAGTCGACGGACTCGTTGTTACTGCGCTGCGCTGACGAGATGCGGGCGGACAGTTTGTTGGCGTATGTCTCGAAGAGTGCGCTCATGCTCGCGGCGGCCTGGGGGCTGCGGATCGCTGCTCGCATGAAGCGGCTCCAGGCGGCGGGGTGGAGTTCGAGGCCGGGGCGGGTGGGGTTCTGGGTGCGGGCGAAGGCCGTGGGGGACCAGGTGCGGGCCGGCCAGAAGGCGTCCTGCGCGGGGGAGGTGATCGCGTACTGGAGGTCGTCCCAGTGCTGGGCGAGGATCTCGGAGTAGAGCAGCGAGACCTGCGGTAGGGGGCGGGCGGCGGCAGCCGTGGGCGCGGCCGTCGTCGTGACGAGCCAGGCCGTGTTGCGGTCGGAGAGCGCGGGATCGGTGGCGCGCAGGGTGACCGTCGCCGCGGTGAGGGCAGCGACAAACGCGGAGGTGCGCTCCGGCGTGGTGTTGCCGCCGCCGGGGTGCAGGCCGTCGGCGACGATGTCGGGCCGCAGGGCGACGAAGGCCCCGGCCGCCGCGGGGCTGCGGGCGAGCGCGGTCCACAGTTGGGCGTAGTGGTCGCCCTCCCAGGGCCCGGCCCCGGGTGAGCCGGACATGCGGGCGGCGGTGTCGTGGGTGGCGCCGGGGGTGAAGACGCGGTCGGCGAGGGCGACGAGGAACCGCGGGTCGTACGTGCCGCTGTCGACGAAGGGCAGCAGCAGGTCGGGGCGGAACCCCTGGCCGGGATGGTCGAAGCGGTCCAGCCAGTTGGTCCAGAAGGCGTGTTGGGCGCGCGGCGCGGAGGTGTCAGCGGCGACGCGGGTGTAGGCGGCGAAGGTGCGGCTCACGAGGTCGCGGTCGTAGGCGAGTTGGTCGGGGTGGGCAAGGTAGCGGTCGTCGTAGGGGTTCGCGGCCATGGCGGCGGAGAGTTGGGACAGGCGGCGCGGGCCGAGCGAGGCGTAGAAGGCGGCGAGGAAGTCCCCGTCACGGCAGTTGGCGGCGAGAGCGGCGAACAGAGCTTCCGGAACGGCGCCGTTGCGCTCGGCGAGTGAGCGGCCGAAGCGGGTGGCCAGCGCGGTGCCGTCCGCCGCCGCCTCGGCCGAGCTGCCGGGAGCGCCGTCGGGCAGCGGTACCAGCGAGTAGTACGGCACGAACTCGCCGGTGGCCGCCGCGAGGTGCTGGCGCCGCCGCAGCATGGGGAGTTGGCCGCCGGCCCACGCGGAGATCGCGAGCAGGCGGTCGAGCGGGGCGGTGTCGATGCGGCAGTGGGCGAAACGGGCCCGCAGGCGGGCGGCGCTGTCGTGCAGGCGGCGGGCGTCGCGTTCGAGGGCGCCGATGGTCAGGGGCAGCCGTTCGGGGTCGATGCCCGAGAACGTCCCGCCCCCGTGAGGCAGTTGGGCCGGCGCCGCGGGGCTCGTCGAGGATGGCACCCGCGACTCCTAGAGGAAGTCGGCCTGGAGGAGCTTCGCCTCGCCGATCGTCACCTTCTCCGGGCACGTGCGGATCGCCGTCTCCACCAGGGGGACGAGCGCGCGGAGTTGGGCGAGCATGTCGCGGCGGCGGGCCTCGGCCTCGCGGTGCCAGGTGTCGGCGGCCGGGCCGACCCAGACGGAGCCCTCGCCGATGTCCGCGCAGGGCCGGGCGAGCAGGCCGCTCAGCTCGCCCATCTCCCGTTGCAGATCGGCCTTCAGGGTGAGCAGGTGGCCGCGCCACGGGTTGTCCACCCGCAGTCCCGTGTTGCCCGTCGCGCTCACGTATGCCCCTTCCGTCCCGGTGCCGAACGCGGGCATCTTGGCACAGCGGCTACTCGGCGACACGGGGCCGCAGCAACGTGGAGGGACGCAACGGCCGCGGGGGGCGGGTGCGTTGGGCGCTGCGGGCGGCGGCATCCAGACCCGCTCGGGTGAAGCCGAGGTGCGGCGGGGCGTTGACGGGAAGCGTCAGCAACGGCGGCCGGGGCCCCGCGAGCAGGAAGTCCCATACGGCGCTACGGCCGCAGGCGTACGGCCCGTCGACTGTGTACGGCACCGGGTGCAGGCCGACGGTCCGCAGTGTCGCGTCCGTTGTCCACAGGCTGTGGGCGGAGCCGCCGGCGTGGACGGCGATCCGGCCGCCGCTCGCCAGCAGCCGCCCCGCGAGGCCGTAGAACTCCTCGGAGTAGAACTTGGCGCTGTCGGAGCTGTCCGGGTCGGGCAGGTCGGCGATGACGACGTCGTACGGTCCACCGCCTGCCGCGGCCGTCGCGTCATGATCGGCCCCCGAACCCGGCGAAAATCCGGCCGACTTGGCACCCGAACCCGCCACACGCGGCCCCGCATCCCCCGACACCGAGCGGGCACCCGCGCCCGCAGCAGCCGAACCGGAGCCCCGCCCCGCCGCGCTCGGACCCGAACCCACCGCACCCGACCCCGTACCGCTCGCACCCGAACCCAACGCACCCACTGCCCCCTTGGCCCGCGCCCCCCACTCCCCCCGCAGCCAGTCGAACCCCTCCCTCGCCACCACCCGCACCCTCGTGTCCGCGAACGCGTGCCCGTTCAGCGCGGACAGCCGCGGGTCCGTGCGGCCGAGACGGGTCAGCGCCGCGTCCGAGGGGACCACCGTCACCGCCCGTACGCCCGCGTACCGCAGCACTTCGCGCACGGCGAGCCCGTCCCCGCCGCCCAGGATCAGCACCCGCGCGTGCGGTCCGGCCATCGCGGGCGCCACCAACGCCTGCTGGTACAGGGCCTCGTCGGCGCCGCACACCGTCAAGTCCCCGTCCACGTAGAGCCGCAGGGACGGGCTCGGTGAACCGCCCGCGTCCCGGCCGGCCGTTCCCGGGCCGCCGCTCCCGCCGCCCGCGAGCACGATCTCCTCCGCCCCGGTCTGCTCGGCCACCCGCACCTGCCCGCCGTACACCGCCTGGCGCGCGGCCCGTTCGAAGGGACCGGCGCCGACTGCCGCGCAGGCCAGGACCGCGAGGACGGCGACGTTCGCCGCGAGGAGCAGGCAACGGCCGCGGCGGGAGAGGTCGCCGCGGAAGAGCCAGAGCACGGTGGTGCCGCCCGCCACCGCGTTCACCCCGCCGGTGGCGAGCGCGCCCGTCAACTGGCCCAGGTACGGTAGGAGGAGGAAGGAGAAGGCGAGACCGCCGACGAGCGCGCCCACGTAGTCCGCGGCGAAGAGGTCGGCCACGGCGCCGCCCGCGTCCTGCCGGCGGATGCGCTGGACGAGGGTCATCAGCAGCGGCACCTCGGCGCCGATGAGCACGCCGATCCCGAACGCGCAGCCCACCATGGCGAGTCGGGCCTGGCCGTACCAGGCGAAGACCGCGTACAGAACCATCACCGACAGGCCGCCGACCAGGGCGAGCGCGGACTCCACCGCGACGAAGGCGGCGGCGGGGCGGCCGCGCAGCCGCTTGGCCAGCAGCGAGCCGCAGCCCATCGCGAAGACCATCACCGAGAGCACGACCGACGCCTGGGTGACCGAGTCGCCGACCAAGTAGGAGGCGAGGGCGACGAGTTCGAGTTCGTAGACCAGCCCGCAGGCGGCGCAGATGAACACCGCGCCGAGCACGAGCACCCGGGCGGCCCGGGCGGGCACGGGGAGCGGGAGAGGCAGGGGGCGGGAGGCCCGCGGAAGGCCGCGCTGGTCGAGCATGAAGGCACGTTATGTGACTCATCGGCTACGACTGGTCACCCACACGAGGGTAATCACCGGAAAGGGGCCCGGGGTTGACGCTCCCCCGCGCCGTGCGGGCCGCCGCCGAGGCGTCCGCCGCCACGGCAGGCCACCGCCGAGCCGGTTGTCGGCGTCCCCAGGCCGGAAGAGCCACCCACGGCGATTCCCGGGCCGGAGCGACGCCGCCCGGCAGCGCTGCACAGGCGGCGCCGAAACCGCCCCGCCGGGGTGGCGCCGCCCGCGCGAAAGCCGCGAAGCCGCGCCCCGGGACGCCTCGCACGGCCCGGTCCTCATCCCGCCAGGCACACCCGGGTCCGGGTCGTGACCAGCCGTCCCTCCTGCGGATAGGCGTGCCACGTACGCCACTTCACGCTGCCCTCCGCGCACTGCACGAGCATCGCGGTGAAGGCGTGCGGGTCGCCCGGGAAGGTGCCCGCGAGGCCGTGCGGATGGTCGGCCACCAGCGCGAGCAGTTCCTGGGCGCGGCCGGCGAAGGAGCCCGCCGACAGCCGCTCGACACGGGCGGAGAACTCGTAGTCCCACGCGCCGACCTTGCGGGCCACCTCGAAGGGCAGCGGCGCCTGGCTGCCGGGCAGGCAGGCCACCGTCTCGGAGCAGTCGCCCCGGCCGGAGTCGACCAGCACCTGGTGGGAGGCGCCGAGCAGCCGCAGTTCGACGTCGGCGAGCACGCCGTCGCCGCCCACCCGCACGCCGAGCACGGCGAGCGCGGGCAGCGGTTCCTTGCCCAGGCACCAGGCGAGGTCGCCGGCCCGGGTGTCCGTGTACGAGGTCTCAAGAGTGGTGAGCATGGGTGGGCTCCGCAGGCGCGCTGGGGATCACACGCGCGGCACATGGCGGTCCTGCCGCCCTCCGCCGGCGAGGGCGGGGGTGCGGTGGCTCGTGCCGACGCGGGTCCGGATCGGGGATCGGGGCGATCCGTGACAACCGAACCACGGATGGCAGCCACCGGTCAGCGTTTTTACCCTTCTGTGCGGACTTTCCATCCCTTGGGGGGCTTACGGGTTCAGGTGTTCCGATATGACAACCCGGTACGCTCGGCCCCCGGACAAGGAGCCGGGACACCAGCAGGCGACGAGCCGGACGCGCCCGCAGACGAGCGGGACCGGGCACGAAGCGGGACCGGACGCGAGCGGACTGCGAGCGGGCCGGGCGGGCGCCGCGAGGGGCCCGGGACGAGGCGGGAAGAGGGCACGTGAAGAACGCTGACGAGGCCGCGCACGCCCCCGGCGGCAGGCCGCTGCTGAACCGCCGGCTCGACGGGCACGGCACCACGATCTTCGCCGAGATGTCGGCGCTCGCGGTCGCGACGGGCGCGATCAACCTCGGCCAGGGCTTCCCCGACACCGACGGGCCCGAGCAGGTGCGCGAGGCCGCCGTGCGGGCGATCCGCGAGGGCCGCGGCAACCAGTACCCGCCGGGACCGGGCGTCCCCGAGCTGCGGCACGCCATCAGCGAGCACCAGCGCCGCTTCCACGGCCTGGAGTTCGACCCCGACACCGAGGTGCTGGTCACCGCCGGCGCCACCGAGGCCATCGCCGCCGCGCTGCTCGCCCTGCTCGAACCCGGCGACGAGGTCATCGCCTTCGAGCCCTTCTACGACTCCTACGCGGCCTGCATCGCGATGGCCGGCGGGGTACGCGTCCCGCTCACCCTGCGCGCGCCCGGCTTCCGCCCCGACCTGGACCGCCTGCGCGCCCTGGTCACCCCCCGCACCCGGCTGCTCCTGCTCAACACCCCGCACAACCCGACCGGCACCGTCCTCACCCGCGAGGAACTGGCCGCCATCGCCGAACTCGCCGTCGAACGCGACCTGCTGGTGGTCACCGACGAGGTCTACGAGCACCTGGTCTTCGAGGGCGAGCACCTGCCGATCGCGGCCTTCCCCGGCATGCGCGAGCGCACCGTCACGATCTCCTCGGCGGGCAAGACCTTCTCCCTCACCGGCTGGAAGGTCGGCTGGGCCACCGCCCCCGCGCCGCTCGTCGCCGCCGTGCGGACCGCCAAGCAATACCTGACGTACGTCAGCGCCGGCCCGTTCCAGTACGCGATCGCCGAGGCGCTGCGGCTGCCCGACGCCCACTACGAGGGCTTCCGCGCCGACCTGCGGCGCAAGCGGGACCTCCTCGCGGACGGCCTGCGCACCGCCGGCTTCGAGGTGCACCTCCCCCAGGGCACCTACTTCATCACCACCGACATCGCCCCCTTCGGCGAGAAGGACGCCTACGCCTTCTGCCGCGCCCTGCCCGAGCGCTGCGGTGTCGTCGCCGTCCCCAACTCCGTCTTCTACGACGACCCCGACGCCGGCCGCTCCCAGGTGCGGTTCACCTTCTGCAAGAAGGACGAGGTGCTGGCCGAGGCGGTGCAACGGCTCAAGCGGCTGCGGGGCTGACGAGCGGGCGCCGCCGGGTCGGATGCGCCCTGACGGCCCGGGGGCGCGGGGCTGCTACCAGGTGCCCAGGTCCGGGGAGGGGTCCGTGGCCAGGCGGGCGTGCAGGTGGCTGTCGCGGCGGGAGCCGTCCGGTTCCAGGAAGGACTCGCGCATCACGCCCTCCTCCGCGAAACCGGCCCGGGTGGCGGCGCGGCAGGAGCCGATGTTGTCCAGCGCGTGATCCAGGACGATGCGGTGCAGGCCGAGGCCGCCCTCCGACGGGCGCCGGAAGGCCCAGGTGGCGGCGGCGTCCAGGGCGCGGGCGGCCACCGCGCGGCCGCGGGCGGCGGGGGTGACCCAGTAGCCGGCGACGGCCTGGTCGGGGATGCGCTGGACGTCGCGCAGCCCGAGGTAGCCGAGGAAGGCGCCGTCCTCGGCGTCGGTGAGGGCGAAGGCGGCGGTGCCGGTGGCCCAGCCGGTCAGCCGCGGGGCGAGCCAGGTCCTGGCCCGCAGAGGGAGCGGGGTGGCGGCCACGTTGCGGCCCACGGCCCAGCGCAGCACACCCGGGTCGTCCATGGCCAGGGCCACCTCGGGCTCGTCGGCCTCGGTCAGCGGCCGCAGGAGCAGGCCGTGCGCGGTCACCGTGGTGGGCGCGAGCAGTTCGCCGGGTGCGGAAGCCATGGCCATAACCCTAGATCGGCGGCCGCTTCCGGGCGATCGGGATACGACGCGGGCCAGCGACCCGGGACGTGCGGGTACGGCCTGCTGGTGGCCCGAACATGCGAGGTGCGGCTTGCAGGGGCCCGGACGTGCGAGGTACGGCCTGCGCAGGCCCGGACGTGCGGGGTGCGGCCTGCACGGGCCCGGACGTGCGGGCGCCGCCTGCAGGGGCCGGGTGCGAGCTGCGAGGCCCGACGTGCGGAACCGCGCCCTTGAGCGTGCGGGGTGCGGTCCGGGAAGCTGCGAGGTCTGCCGCACGGGCACGGGAGCGACGCCGTACGCCGCCGGGCGGACCATGTACGTGGGGGTATGTGGGGCCCGAAGCCGTACCTGCGCCCGCTGCCCGAGCCCCCGGACGCACAGCGGCCGGCCAGGGCACACCGTGGTGCCCGGCCGGCCGCTCGACGTCCGGGGGAAAGCGCGAGGCAGGGCCTCACAGGGGGCCGCGGGCCTCAGTCAGTCGTCCGCGCCCGCCTCGCCGTCCTCCTCCAGGCCCAGCCGCTCGCCGAGCCACTTGTTGAACTCGATCGACGCCTGGATCCAGCTGACGGTGGTGGCCGCGAAGTGGTCGATGCTCACGCCCATGCCGATGAGCATCTGGGCCTCGCCGATCAGCCGGACAGCGCCCTCGTCATCGGTGTTCGTGTAGACCTTCGGCCACAGCGTCAGGTGGTTCCACTCGTCGACGGCCTCCAGCAGCTGCGGCTTCTCGTCGACGGAGTAGGCCCGCTCGTAGAAGGTGCGCACGGCGAAGACGTGCTGCGGGCCCTCTCCGCGGAACATGAAGTACGTGCGGAACTCCTCCCACGGCGCGAGGAGGTCGTCCTCCTCGTCGACCGCGTACTTGAGCTCCATCTGATCGAGCAGCTGCTTGATCAGCTCCTGGTTCGGGACACCCACGGCCGGGCCCGTGGGGCCGTTCGGCGTGGGGCCCTGCTGGCCCCCGAAGTTCGGAATCGAGGACGGGTCGATGCTCACCGTGAAGGTTCCCTTCGTGACGTTTCCCCGCCATCCTCCCCCATCACGATCAGCCCGTCGACTGCCCGGTCGACCCGGACGGTCTGCCCGTCGAGGATCTCGCCGGCCAGGATGGAGCGGGCCAGCGGGTCGCCGATGGCGGTCTGCACCAGGCGGCGCAGCGGGCGGGCGCCGTACGCGGGGTCGTTGCCCTCCTGGGCCAGCCAGTCCAGGGCGGAGTCGGTGACCTCCAGGCGCAGCCTGCGGTCCCGCAGCCGCTCGGCGAGGCGGTCGGTCTGCAGGGCGGCGATGCTGCGCAGCTCGTCCCGGTTGAGCGCGGAGAAGACCACGATGTCGTCCAGCCGGTTCAGGAACTCCGGCTTGAAGGACGCGCGGACGGTGGCCAGCACGTCCTCCCGCTTCTGGTGCTCGCTGAGGGAGGGGTCCATCAGGAACTGGCTGCCCAGGTTGGAGGTGAGGATCAGGATCGCGTTGCGGAAGTCGACGGTGCGGCCCTGGCCGTCGGTGAGCCGGCCGTCGTCGAGCACCTGGAGCAGCACGTCGAAGACCTCGGGGTGGGCCTTTTCCACCTCGTCCAGCAGCACCACGCTGTAGGGGCGGCGGCGCACGGCCTCGGTGAGCTGACCGCCCTCCTCGTAGCCGACGTAGCCGGGGGGCGCCCCGACCAGCCGGGCGACGGAGTGCTTCTCGCCGTACTCGCTCATGTCGATGCGGACCATGGCCCGCTCGTCGTCGAAGAGGAAGTCGGCGAGGGCCTTGGCCAGCTCGGTCTTGCCGACGCCGGTGGGGCCGAGGAAGAGGAAGGAGCCGGTGGGGCGGTCGGGGTCGGCGATGCCGGACCGGGAGCGGCGCACCGCGTCGGAGACGGAGCGCACGGCCTCGGTCTGGCCGATCAGGCGCTTGCCCAGCTCCTCCTCCATGCGCAGCAGCTTCTGCGTCTCGCCCTCCAGCAGGCGGCCGGCGGGGATGCCGGTCCAGGCGGCGACGACGTCGGCCACGTCGTCCGGGCCGACCTCCTCCTTGACCATGGTCTCCTTGGCGGCCTCCTGCTCCTCGCGGGTGGCCTCCTCCAGCTCCGCCTCCAGCTTGGGCTTCTCGGCGTAGAGCAGCTTGGACGCGGTCTCGAAGTCGCCGTCGCGCTGGGCGCGCTCGATGCGGGTGTCGATGTCGTCCAGCCGCTCCTTGAGCTCACCGACCCGGTTCAGGCCCTGCTTCTCCTTCTCCCAGCGGGCGGTCAGGCCGCGCAGCTCCTCCTCGCGGTCGGCCAGGTCCTTGCGGATCTTGTCCAGCCGCTGCACGGAGCCGGGGTCCGTCTCGTTGCGCAGCGCCATCTCCTCCATCCGCAGCCGGTCGACCGATCGCTGCAGCTCGTCGATCTCGACCGGCGAGGAGTCGATCTCCATGCGCAGCCGGGAGGCCGACTCGTCCACCAGGTCGATGGCCTTGTCGGGCAGGAAGCGGGAGGTGATGTAGCGGTCGGAGAGGGTGGCGGCGGCCACCAGCGCGGAGTCGGCGATCTGGACCTTGTGGTGCGCCTCGTAGCGGCCCTTGAGGCCGCGCAGGATGGCCACGGTGTCCTCGACGGTGGGCTCGGCGACCAGCACCTGCTGGAAGCGGCGCTCCAGGGCGGGGTCCTTCTCGATCCGCTCGCGGTACTCGTCGAGGGTGGTGGCGCCGACCATGCGCAGTTCGCCGCGGGCGAGCATCGGCTTGAGCATGTTGCCGGCGTCCATGGCGGAGTCGCCGCCGGCGCCCGCGCCCACCACGGTGTGCAGCTCGTCGATGAAGGTGATGATCTGCCCGCCGCTGTCCTTGATCTCGGCGAGCACGGCCTTCAGACGCTCCTCGAACTCGCCGCGGAACTTCGCGCCGGCGACCATGGCGCCCAGGTCCAGGGAGACCAGGCGCTTGTTGCGCAGGCTCTCGGGCACGTCGCCCTTGACGATGCGCTGGGCCAGGCCCTCCACGACGGCGGTCTTGCCGACGCCGGGCTCGCCGATCAGTACCGGGTTGTTCTTGGTGCGGCGGGAGAGCACCTGGACCACGCGGCGGATCTCCTGGTCGCGGCCGATGACCGGGTCGAGCTTGCCCTCGCGGGCGGCTGCGGTGAAGTCGGTGCCGTACTTCTCCAGCGCCTTGTACGTGCCCTCCGGGTCCGAACTGGTCACCCGCTGCCCTCCCCTGGCGGTCTCGAAGGCGGCCAGCAGCGCCTTCGCTGTCGCGCCCCGCGAGGTGAGCAGGTCGCCGGCCGGGCCGCCCTTGACGGCGATCCCGATCAGCAGGTGCTCGGTCGACAGGTACGCGTCGCCGAGGTCCTTCGCGCGCTGCGAGGCGTCGGCGATGACGGCGAGCATGTCACGGTTGGCCTGCGGCGGGGCGACGGTGGAGCCCTGCACCTTGGGCAGGCCCGCGACCAGGCGCTCGGCCTCGGTGCGCAGGGCGGCGGGGTCGGCGCCGGCCGCGGTGAGCAGGTCGAGCACGTTCTCGTTGTCCGTGCCGCTCAACAGCGCGAGCAGCAGATGCGCGGGCGTCAGGTCCGGGTTGCCCTCGGCGACGGCCCTGGTGTTGGCGTTGTTCAGCGCTTCCCGGCTCTTGTTGGTCAGCTCGGCGTCCACGGGCGTGCTGTCCTCCCTCGTCGTACATCCCTATGCTGATGGGTAAACCTGCCATCCTCAACATGAAGCAAGTTGAGTCTATTCCACTCAAGGCACTTTCGGGGGCCCTGTGGACAACGAATCGCCGTGTGGACGACGAATCGCCGGTGGCGTCCGGCGGGCCGCCCGGGGCGCCGCGCCACCGACCCCCCGCCTGGGGAGAAATTGTGGAAGAACATTGAGGAAGTCGTGTCGGCGGTGCCAGAATGCGGACCCAACTCCCCTGGCGGTGGTGGGAGTTGACCTGGGGAGGGGCTTTCGATGAACACCGTGCACACCATGGACGCCTCCGGTGCCGCCGTGCACCAGGAGGCGGCCGCGCTGCGGGAGGCGGCCGCGGCCTGCCCCGTGCTCCTGCCCGACGGCGTGCCGGGCATGGTCGTCGGCCGCTACCAGGAGCTGCGCGACTTCCTGGCCGACCCGAAGGTCGCCAAGAGCCCCCGGCACTTCGCCGCCCTCCATCAGGGCCGCGTCCCGCCGCAGTGGCAGCTCAACGCCTTCGCACTGGTCACCGGCATGACGACGGCCGACGGCGACGACCACCGGCGGCTGCGCGGCCTGGCCACCAAGGCGTTCACCCCGCGCCGGATCGCCGCCCTGCGCCCCTGGATCGAGCAGCTCGCCGGCGACCTGCTCGCCGCGCTCCCCGACCGTGCCGGCGCCGACGGATCGGTCGACCTGCGCGCCCACTACGCCTATCCGCTGCCGATGGGCGTGATCAGCGAACTGCTCGGCGTGGACCACGGGTTCCGCGACGAGCTGCACGCCCTGACCGGCCGGCTGGTGAGCACGGCCAGCAGCGGCGCCGAGGCGATGGCCGCGCAGGAGCGCGTCCACGCGATCCTCGCCGAGGTGGCCGCCGCCCGCCGGGCCCGCCCCGGCGAGGACCTGACCAGCGCGCTGATCGCCGCCCGCGACACCGACCTCGGCGAGGGCGCCGAGCAGCTGAGCGACGAGGAACTCGTCGGCACCCTGCTGCTGATGATCGTCGCGGGCCACGAGACCACGCTCGACCTGATCACCAACGCGGTGCGCGCCCTGTGCACCCACCCCGACCAGCTCGCCCTCGTCCTTTCCGGTGAATCCTCGTGGGACGCGGTGGTCGAGGAGGTGCTGCGCTGGGACGGCCCCGTGGCCAACTTCCCCTTCCGCTACCCCACGACCGACCTCGTCGTCGGCGGCACCCCGGTCCCGCGCGGCACCGCGGTGCTCGCCGGGTACCTCGCCGCCGGGCGCGACCCGCGCGAGTACGGTCCCGACGCCGACCGCTTCGACATCACCCGCCCGCCCGGCACCCGCCACCTCGCCTTCGGCCACGGCGCCCACTACTGCCTGGGCGCCCCGCTGGCCCGCCTGGAGACCGCCATCGCGCTGCGCGAGCTGTACGCGGCCCACCCACGCCTCGCCCTGGCCGTCCCGGACGCCGAACTGCCGCCGCTGCCCGGCTTCGTGGGCAACAGCGTGGCCGGCCTGCCGGTACGGCTGGAGGGTTGAGGCACGGGCAGCCGCGGCGGCTCCACGGGGCATCGGCGCCGCCGCCCGCGCCGCGGGTTACCGTTCCGCCATGTCGCCCATGTCCCGTACGGCCCGCCGCGACCCGTTCGCGCCCGAGCCCGCGTACCTCGCCTTCTGGCGCGAGCGCCACCTGTGCACGCTGACCACCCCGCGGCCGGACGGCACCCCACACGTCGTCCCCGTCGGCGTGACGTACGACCCCGAGGCCGGCCTCGCCCGCGTGATCACCAACACCCGCAGCCGCAAGGCCGCGCATGTGCGCGCGGCCGGGCCGAGCGGCGCCCCCGTCGCTGTCTGCCAGCTCGAAGGACGCCGCTGGGCCACGCTCGAAGGGATCGCGACCGTCAGCGAGGACGCGGAGCGGGTGGCCGAGGCGGTACGGCGCTACGCCGAACGCTACGAGCGCACCCCGCCGTTCAACCCCGACCGGGTGGTGCTGGAGATCGCCGTGACCCGGGCGATGGGGCATGTGTGACGGGGCGGCTTCCCGCCGCAGGGCTCCCGTCCCGCCGCCGACTGCACACCGGCCGTGGCTGATCGCGCTCCGCGGCGGAACCGAATGGAAAGGACAGCCCCGCGCCCCTTGGTGATGCTTATTGGCTCTCGCGCTTGGGGCGCCAGACGACCAGGGCGCTGGTGTGCTGGACGTCCTGGTACGGCACCAGGTCGCGGCGGTAGGAGGCGTGGACGGCGGCCTCGCGCTGCTGGACGAGCGCTGCGGCGCCCTCGACGGCGGCCGACAGCTCGGCGACCCGGGCCTGGAGCGCGGCCACCTGGTTCTCCAGCTCGATGATCCGCTTGATGCCCGCCAGGTTGATGCCCTCGTCCTGCGAGAGGCGCTGGACCTCGCGCAACTGCTCGATGTCCCGCGCCGAGTAGCGCCGCCCGCGCCCGGCCGTACGGTCGGGCGAGACCAGCCCGAGGCGGTCGTACTGCCGCAGGGTCTGCGGGTGCAGCCCGGACAGCTCGGCCGCCACCGAGATGACGTAGACCGGCGACTCCTCGGTCAGCTGGTAGGGGTTGCGGCCCCGCGGGGTGCGGGGGCCGCCGGGCCCGCTGCCATCGATGTTCATGCCTCACGCTCCCTTTGCGGCCTTGAACAGCTCCGCCCGCGGGTCGAAGTCCGCGGTCGCCTCGCGGTACGCCTCCAGGGCGTCGAGCGCCTTGCCCTCGGTCTGCCCGGGCACCGCCACCTCCACTGTGACCAGCAGGTCGCCACGCGAACCGTCCTTGCGCACCGCGCCCTTGCCGCGGGCACGCAGGGTGCGGCCGTTGGGCGTGCCCGCGGGCAGCTTCAGGGTGACCGGCGGACCGCCCAGGGTGGGCACCTTGATCTCGCCGCCGAGTGCCGCCTCCGCGAAGGTCACCGGCACCGTCACCGTCAGGTTCGCCTCCTTGCGGCCGAAGACGGGGTGCCGCCCGACGTGCACGACGACGTAGAGGTCGCCGGCCGGGCCGCCCCGCTCGCCGGGCGCGCCCTTGCCGCGCAGCCGGATGCGCTGCCCGTCGGTGACGCCCGCCGGGATGCGGACCTGCATGGTGCGCGAGCTCTTGGCGCGGCCCGAGCCGTGGCAGACCTCGCAGGGGTTCTCCGCGATCAGGCCGCGGCCCTTGCAGTCCACGCACGGGTCGGTGAGCGAGAAGCCGCCACCGCCGCCGCGGGAGACCTGCCCGGTGCCGACACAGGTCGGGCAGACCCGCGGGGTGCCGTTCTTGTCGCCCGTGCCCGAACACGCCTTGCAGGGCGCCTGCGAGGACATCCGCAGCGGGACCGTGGCACCGTCGACCGCCTCGGTGAAGCTCAGCGTCACCTCGGACTCGATGTCCTGGCCGCGCCGCGGCTGCACCCGGGTGCCGCCGCCGCGGTTGAACAGCCCGCCGAACACGTCGCCCAGACCGCCGCCGAAGCCGCCGCCCTGGCCGGTGCCCGCGGTGCCGCCGCCCGCCCCGCCGAACAGGTCGCCGAGGTCGAAGTTGAACCCGCCGGTGCCGCCCGGGCCGGGGCCGGGGCGGAAGCCGCCGTTGCCGAACAGCGCGCGTCCCTCGTCGTACTCCTTGCGCCGCTTGGCGTCGGAGAGCACGTCGTTGGCCTCGGAGATCTCCTTGAAGCGCTCCTCGGCCTTGGCGTCGCCCTTGTTGGCGTCCGGGTGGAACTCGCGGGCGAGCTTGCGGTACGCCTTCTTGATCTCGGCCTCGGTGGCGTCCTTGGGAACGCCGAGGACCTTGTACAGATCCTTCTCCAACAGGTCCCTACTGACGCTCATCCCCGACGTCCCTCCTCTCCGTCAACTCTCCCTCGACCGGGCGCGCGGCCGGCACCGTGGCCGGCCGCTCCGCCGACCGGACGGCCGGCCCCCGTGACCGGCCGGGCCGCGCGGCCCGGCCGGTCGTGTCAGCCCTCGTCCGGGCCACCGCTCTCCTCTTCGTCCGCCTTCTGCTCCGTCTCCTCCTTGACCTGGCTGCCGGGCTGCGGTTCGGCGACCGCGACCCGCGCCGGACGGAGGTTGCGCTCCCCGATGCGGTACCCCGGCTGGAGGATCTGCACGCATGTGGTCTGCGTGACATCCGGCGAGTAACTGTGCATCAGGGCCTCGTGCACCAGGGGGTCGAAAGGCTCGCCCTCCTTGCCGAACTGCTGCAGGCCCAGCTTGGCCGCGACCGTCTCCAGCGACTCGGCGACCGACTTGAAGCCGCCCACCAGCTCGCCGTGCTCACGGGCCCGGCCGATGTCGTCGAGCACCGGGAGCAGCCCGGTGAGCAGGTTGGCGACCGCGACCTCCTTGACGGCGGCCCGGTCCCGCTCCACACGGCGGCGGTAGTTCTGGTACTCGGCCTGCAGGCGCTGCAGGTCGGCGGTGCGCTCGTTGAGCGCGGTGCGCACCTGGTCCAGCTGCGCCCGCACGGCGGTCAGTTCGCGTGCTGTGCTGTCGTCCCCGCCGGGGGCCGCCGGGCCCGCCGTGTCGGCGGGCTCGGCACCCTTGCCCGACGAGCCGGGCTCGTCGGCGGCTTCGGAAGGGACGTCGGGCTCCTCGAAGCCCTTCGGCTCCTCCGTCACGCGGCACCATCCCTCTTGCCGGTCTCGTCGTCGACGATCTCGGCGTCGACCACGTCGTCGTCGGCCTGGCCGGCGTCGGAGGTCGCGCCCGCGCCCGCACCGGCGGCGCCGGCGCCCTCGGACTGCGCGTTGGCGTACAGCGCCTGGCCGAGCTTCTGGCTGGTGGCCGCGACGCGCTCGGTGGCCTCGCGGATCGCCGCGGTGTTGGCGTCGTCCGTCGCCTCGTTCTTCAGCTTCTCCTTCAGGTCGGCGACCGCGGTCTCGACCTCGGACCTGACGTCCTCGGGAAGCTTGTCCTTGTTGTCGGCGATGAACTTCTCGGTCTGGTAGACGAGCTGCTCGCCCTGGTTGCGGGTCTCGGCGGCCTCGCGGCGGCGGTGGTCCTCGTCCGCGTACTGCTCGGCCTCCTGGCGCATCCGGTCGACCTCGTCCTTGGGCAGCGAGGAGCCGCCGGTGACGGTCATCCGCTGCTCCTTGCCGGTGCCCAGGTCCTTCGCGCCCACGTGCATGATGCCGTTGGCGTCGATGTCGAAGGTGACCTCGATCTGGGGCATCCCGCGCGGGGCCGGCGGCAGGCCGGTCAGCTCGAACATCCCGAGCTTCTTGTTGTACGCGGCGATCTCGCGCTCGCCCTGGTAGACCTGGATCTGCACCGACGGCTGGTTGTCCTCGGCGGTGGTGAAGATCTCCGAGCGCTTGGTCGGGATCGTGGTGTTGCGCTCGATCAGCTTGGTCATGATGCCGCCCTTGGTCTCGATGCCCAGGGACAGCGGGGTGACGTCGAGCAGCAGGACGTCCTTGACCTCGCCCTTCAGGACACCGGCCTGCAGGGACGCGCCGATGGCGACGACCTCGTCGGGGTTGACGCCCTTGTTGGCCTCCTTGCCACCGGTCAGCTCGCGCACCAGGTCGGCCACGGCGGGCATACGGGTGGAGCCGCCGACCAGGACCACGTGGTCGATCTCGGACAGCTGGATGCCGGCGTCCTTGATGACGTTGTGGAACGGGGTCTTGCAGCGCTCCAGGAGGTCCGCGGTCAGCTGCTGGAACTGCGCCCGGGTGAGCTTCTCGTCCAGGTGCAGGGGGCCCTCGGAGGAGGCGGTGATGTAGGGCAGGTTGATCGTGGTCTCGGTGGAGGAGGAGAGCTCGATCTTCGCCTTCTCCGCGGACTCACGCAGCCGCTGCAGCGCCATCTTGTCCTTGGACAGGTCCACGCCGTGGCCGGACTGGAACTGCTTGACCAGGTAGTCCACGACGCGCTGGTCCCAGTCGTCACCACCGAGGTGGTTGTCGCCGTTGGTGGCCTTGACCTCCACCACGCCGTCGCCGATCTCCAGCAGGGACACGTCGAAGGTGCCGCCGCCGAGGTCGAAGACGAGGATGGTCTGGTCGTCCTTGTCCAGGCCGTAGGCGAGGGCGGCGGCCGTCGGCTCGTTGACGATGCGGAGCACGTTCAGGCCCGCGATCTCGCCGGCCTCCTTGGTGGCCTGCCGCTCGGAGTCGTTGAAGTACGCCGGGACGGTGATCACCGCGTCGGTGACCTTCTCGCCCAGGTACGACTCGGCGTCCCGCTTCAGCTTCTGCAGGATGAACGCCGAGATCTGCTGCGGGTTGAAGTCCTTGCCGTCGAGGTTGATCCGCCAGTCGGTGCCCATGTGGCGCTTGACCGAGCGGATGGTCCGGTCGACGTTGGTGACCGCCTGGCGCTTGGCCACCTCGCCGACGAGCACCTCGCCGTTCTTGGCGAAGGCGACGACGGACGGCGTGGTCCTGGCGCCCTCTGCGTTGGTGATGACGGTGGGCTCGCCGCCTTCCAGAACGCTGACGACGGAGTTAGTCGTGCCCAGGTCGATGCCGACCGCACGTGCCATGGTGAGTCCTCCAGCTGACTTGAGTGGAACTGACTCAAGAGTGCATCACTCGGCACCCGGTGTCAATTGACATGAGTCATGCAGACTCAACTTTGCGGCGTGCGGGCGGCGCATCGGCTGCGGGCAGCGGCGGATGGGTGGCGGATCGGCGACGGATCGGCGACGAACGGCCGCAGCCGGGCCCGACCGGCACCCCGGCGGGCCGCCCGCCCACCCCGTCCTGCCCTGCTTCCCACCTTGACGCAGATCACCGGCGACACTGCTGTATGCGGCCCGCGATCCCGGGTAATCTCAGCAGGACCGCAATAAGTTACCGCTTAGTACATCTCGCTCGTGCAGGCCCGAGGAGCCCCCATGCAACTCGCCGCGATCATCGTGTCGCTGGTCCTCTCGGCGGTCGGCGTCGCCCTGATCAGCCGGGCGGCCGCGCAGATCTACCGCTACGTCCGGCTCGGCTCCCCGGTGCCCGCGGGCAGCCGCACCGACAACCCGGTGGCCCGCACCGTGACCATGGTCCGCGAGACCCTGGGCCACACCCGGATGAACCGCTGGGGCGTCGTCGGCGTCGCCCACTGGTTCGTCGCGGTCGGCTTCCTGACCCTGGGCCTCACCATCGTCAACGCCTACGGGCAGCTCTTCCAGGCCGACTGGATCCTCCCGGCGATCGGCACCTGGGTGCCGTACGAGGTGTACATCGAGTTCATCGCCGCGATGACGACCCTGGGCATCCTGGTGCTCATCGCCATCCGGCTGCTCAACCTGCCCTCGCGCGCCGGCCGCAAGTCCCGCTTCACCGGCTCGACGTTCTGGCAGGCGTACTTCGTCGAGTACGTCGTGCTGGTCATCGGCCTGGCGATCCTGGTCCTGCGCGCCCTGGAGGGCGCCCTGCACGGCGTGGACCACTACGAGGCCGCCTACTGGGCCTCCTACCCCCTGGTGGCCGCCTTCCGCGGCCTGAGCACGGACACCCTGCAGAACACCGTCTACGCCACGGCGATGATCAAGCTGGGCGTCACCATGGTGTGGGCGATCGTGCTCGGCCTGAACACCACCATGAGCGTCGCCTGGCACCGCTTCCTGGCGTTCCCCAACATCTGGTTCAAGCGCAACGCCACCGGTCCCGTCGCCCTGGGTCCCCTGCAGCCCATGACCTCCGGCGGCGTGCCGATCGACTTCGAGGACCCGGGCGAGGACGACGTCTTCGGCGTCTCCCAGGTGGAGCAGTTCTCCTGGAAGGGCATCCTCGACTTCTCCACCTGCACCGAGTGCGGCCGCTGCCAGTCGCAGTGCCCGGCCTGGAACACCGGCAAGCCGCTCTCCCCGAAGCTGCTGGTGATGAGCCTGCGCGACCACATGCACGCCAAGGCGCCCTACCTGCTGGCGGGCGGCGGCAAGAACGCCGAGGGCGAGGAGAAGGCGAGCGCCGAGCAGCTGGCCGCGGTGCCGGCCGCCGCCCTTGCCGAGGCCGAACGGCCGCTGGTCGGCACCCTGGAGGAGAACGGCGTCATCGACCCCGACGTGCTGTGGTCGTGCACCACGTGCGGCGCCTGCGTCGAGCAGTGCCCGGTCGACATCGAGCACGTCGACCACATCGTCGACATGCGCCGCTACCAGGTGATGATCGAGTCGGCCTTCCCCTCCGAGGCGGGCACCATGCTCAAGAACCTGGAGAAGAAGGGCAACCCCTGGGGGCTGCCGAAGAAGCATCGCCTGGCCTGGGTCAAGGAGGTCGACTTCGAGGTCCCGATCGTCGGCGAGGACATCGAGGACCTGACCGAGGTCGAGTACCTGTACTGGGTGGGCTGCGCCGGCTCCCTGGAGGACCGGGCAAAGAAGACGACCAAGGCGTTCGCCGAGCTGCTGCACATCGCGGGCGTGAAGTTCGCGATCATGGGCGGCGAGGAGAACTGCACGGGTGACTCGGCCCGCCGCCTGGGCAACGAGTTCCTCTTCCAGCAGCTCGGCATGGAGAACGTCGCCATGCTGAACATGGCCTTCGGCGAGGAGGTCGACGACGACGGCAAGGTGGACCCGGCCAAGCGCCGCCCCAAGGCGTCGAAGAAGATCGTCGCCACCTGCCCGCACTGCTTCAACACCATCGCCAACGAGTACCCGCAGCTCGGCGGCGAGTACGAGGTCATCCACCACACCCAGCTGCTGCAGCACCTGGTGGACGAGGGGCGGCTGGTCCCGGTCACCCCGGTCGAGGGCCTGATCACCTACCACGACCCCTGCTACCTGGGCCGCCACAACAAGGTCTACACGCCGCCGCGCGAGATCATCGCCAAGGTGCCCGGGTTGCGCAGTGAGGAGATGCACCGCCACAAGGAGCGCGGCTTCTGCTGCGGCGCGGGTGGCGCGCGCATGTGGATGGAGGAGCGGATCGGCAAGCGCATCAACAACGAGCGGGTGGACGAGGCCCTGTCCCTGGACCCGGACATCATCTCCACCGCGTGCCCGTTCTGCCTGGTGATGCTCACCGACTCGGTCAACGGCAAGAAAGCCGCGGCCGAAGGCGGCTCCGGCGCGGGTGCCAAGGAGTCGCTGCAGGTCGTGGATGTCGCGCAGTTGCTGCTGGACTCGGTGAAGACGCCGGCGGAGGTGCCGGCGGAGGCGGCGGCCGGCTGAGGCGGGGCCTCTTCGGGGTTGGAGCGTGGCGCCTGGGAGGCGAAGCCTCCCAGGCGCCTTTGTGTCGTAGTCGGGCACCCTGGCTGCGTGTTGGGCACCTTGGGCGCGAGGGTGGGCGCCCTTGTGACGAGACGGGCTGAGCACCTGGGGTGTCGGTGGGCCGCTCTGGCGGTGAGTTGGGCACCCTGGGCCGGCGGTGGATTGAGCACCTTGGGTACGAACTCGGGGCCTGACTGCCGTGTCCGGGTGCCGGACTGTCGGGCTCGGGTGCCTGACTGTCGGGGTCGGGTGCCGCGCCCGAACACCTAGGAGATGCCGTGCTGGGCCAGCACCTGCTTGAAGCCCGCCGCGGTGAAGATGGCGTCGGTGTTGGGCACCGACTTGCCGTCGATCTTGAGCGTCGGGGTGCCCTGGGCACCCGAGTCGGTGAACGCCTGCTCCGAGCGGTCGACGAAGTCCTGGTACGTCTGCCCGCGCACCGCCGCGTCGAAAGTGGCCGAGCGCAGCCCCGGTACCTGCCCGGCGAGCTGCAGCAGGTAGGCCGTCGTGAAGCCGTCCGTCGTCTCCGGCGGCTGGTACTGGTAGACCAGCGTGTGCAGTTGGGCGAAGCCCCCCGCGTCCAGGGCCGCGCGCAGGGCGTTCACCGCCCGCTTGGAGCCGCCCCCGCCCAGATTGCGGTCCAGGAACGACGCCAGGGTGTACTGCACACGCATCCTGCCCGCCTTGGTCAGCGCCAGGACCTGCGCGGCGTTCGCCTGCTCGAAGCGCTCGCAGATCGGGCAGCGCGGGTCCTCGTACACGCTCAGGGTGTGCGGGGCCGACGGGTCGCCCATGGTGATCGTCGTGCCGTCGCTCTCCAGCCGCGCGGGCAGGTCGGTGAGGGCGGGACCGCCGCTGGGCACGTCGGCGCCGGTCGGTGACGCGCTCGCGGCCGTCGCGGTCGTCGTAGCCGTATGAGTCACCCGGTCCGGCGGCGTACTGTCGCAACCTGCGAGCAGAACCCCGAGCACTATGGCCGCGCACGCCGCCACGCCGCCCCTGCGGCGCGCACCCGCCCGTACGCCACCCGTTCGGCCTATGCAGGCCGCCTCGCCGCCATTGCGGCGGACCGCCTTGTCCACCCCGGTCGTCGCCCTGGTGCCCATACCGCTGCCCCCCATGGTCGTCGGCGCTCCCGCCTGCCGGTCGGCGCCCTGCGCGGAGCGGTCACCCATCCGCGCCCGAAGGCTACCGGGCGTGTCACAGGTTGGCAGCAATGGACCACAGCCTTGCAGCGGGCCGCCCCGGGTCACGCGGCAGCGGGTACGTTCGAAGACGTGGCTGGTTTCAGGGATCGACGGGACGGGCGCGGGCAGCGGCAGGGCGGAGCGCCCGTGAACGGCGGGCAGTACGGAAGGCCGTACAACGGCTCCGGGCCGTACAACGGCGCTCAGGACGCCGGAGGACGCCCCGGCTCGTACGGGCCCGGCGCCGGCAACGGCTACGGCGCCCCCGCGGCCCCCTCGTACGACGACGCCCCCGGCCACACCCGCGCCTTCACCTTCGGCGGCCAGGCGCCCACCGACCCGTACGCCCAGGGCGAGCAGTACGGCGCCTATGGCGACGAGGCGTACGCGGCCCCGTACCCGGGCTACGGCGAGGACCACGTGGCGACGTACCGCGCGGGCCAGGCCGCGGCGCCGCCGGCCGGACCGAGGCTGCACTGGAAGCAACTGCTCAGCGGCATCGTGCTGCGCCCCGGGCGCACCTTCTGGCAGATGCGCGACCACACCGTGTGGGGCCCCGCGCTGACCGTCACGTTCATCTACGGCCTGCTCGCCGTCTTCGGGTTCGGCGCGGCCCGCAGCGACGTGCTGAGCGCCACCCTCAGCACCAGCGTCCCCTGGGTGCTGACCACCGCGATAGCCGTGGTGCTGGGCGGGCTGACGCTGGGCGCGGTGACCAACGCCCTGGCCCGGCAGTTCGGCGGGGACGGGGCGTGGGCACCGACGATCGGCCTCGCGATGCTCATCACGTCGCTCACGGACGTGCCGCGACTGTTCTTCGCGCTCTTCCTGGGCGGCGACAACGGGTTCGTGCAGCTGCTCGGGTGGCTGACCTGGATCGCCTGCGGGGTGCTGCTGACGTCCATGGTGGCGAAGTCCCACGACCTGCCGTGGCAGAAGGCGCTGGGGGCGTGCTCGATCCAGCTGGTGGCGCTGCTGATGCTGTTCAAGCTGTCGCTGTTCTAGAGCTGCGACCGGTCTGTAGGGGCGGGTCTGTTTTGGTGCCGCTCTGTCGGGGCCGGGTGCCCTTGCATGGTGCGGTGGTGCCCCCGGCGCCCCTCGGCTGATGCGGCGAGGTGCCGGTGCCCTCGCTCGGTGCGCCGGCGCGAGTGCGGTGATGTGCTGCGGTGACGTGCCGCCGGGCTGGCGTCGCCCACCGACGCGCTGCGGTTCACCTGGCCCGGCCGCCTCGCTACGGGTGCATGCGGGCGCCCTTGAGCACCTTGTCGACGCCGTTGCGCGGTCCGTAGACGGCGAGGCCCACCAGGTCCAGTTCCTGCGTCGTCACGGCCCTGACGGCGGCGCGGTTGTCGCGATCGTTGCCCGTCGTGAAGAGCTCGGCGGTGAAGACGGCCCGCGGCAGCGCCCGGGCGAGCGCCTTGGCGTGGGCGTCCTTGAGCACTTGGCCGCTGCCCTCGAAGACGAGTACGGGCTGCCGGAACATCGGCAGGTAGGCCGTGCCGTCCGCGTCCTCGTACGGCTCCCCGATGACCTCGGGCAGCTGTGCGCCCAGGCCGCTGACGAGGAAGGCGGTGACGTTGAGCCGCTGCCAGGTCGCGAGGTCGTCCCGCAGGAGGACGGCGATCTTGGTGTCGAAGCGGACGGGGCCGGCGGCCGCGTCGGGTGCCGTGGAGTGGACGGACGGGGCGGGCGACGCGGACCTCGGTGCAGTGGCGGTGTGCTCGGTGCTCATGGCCCCACTCTCGAGCCCGGGGACGTACGCCGTCTTGTACGTTCCTGGCACCTACGGCGGTCGTACGCGCGTGGGCCGACCGTACGCCCCGCCTATTGTGTCGCGTCCCCTTCGCACGTACGACCGTGGTCGTACGGTCGCGGTCCGCCGCTCAGACCTGAGTGCGATGGAAGTTGAGGAACGAGCGGGACGGGGTGGGGCCACGCTGTCCCTGGTACCGCGAGCCGTGGCGGGATGAGCCGTAGGGGAACTCGGCGGCGGAGGTCAGCCGGAAGAGGCAGAGCTGGCCGATCTTCATACCCGGCCAGAGCTTCATCGGGAGCGTGGCGACGTTCGACAGCTCCAAGGTGACGTGGCCGGTGAACCCGGGGTCGATGAAGCCCGCGGTGGAGTGGGTGAGCAGCCCGAGCCGACCGAGGCTGGACTTGCCCTCCAGCCGGGAGGCGATGTCGTCGGGCAGGGTGATCACCTCGTAGGTGGAGGCGAGCACGAACTCCCCGGGGTGCAGGATGAACGCGTCGTCGCCCTCGGGCTCCACGAGCCGCGTGAGGTCCGGCTGCTCGACGGCCGGGTCGATGTGCGGGTACCGGTGGTTCTCGAACACGCGGAAGTAGCGGTCCAGCCGCACGTCGATACTCGACGGCTGCACCATCGACGCGTCGAACGGGTCCACCCGCACCCGGCCGTTGTCGATCTCGGTCCGGATGTCCTTGTCGGAGAGAAGCACCCTGCGAGGGTAGTGCCAGCGGCTCCGGGTCCTGGGACGACCCCCCGGCCTGGGCTCGGCAACCACTCGCCACGGGGTCGGGGCAACCACTCGGTACGGGGTTTCGACCGCCGCCCCGGTCCGGTGCCGTTGCGGTATGGACGGAGGCCGTCTCGGCGTCAGAGCTCGGCTCTTGGGCCTGGCCTGGGCCCTGGCTCTGGTCCCTGGACCCGGCCCTGGCGCTGGTCCCAGCCCTAGCGATGACCCCTGACCCCTGGGCCCTGGCACGCGGCCCTCGGCCCGGCTTGGCGACCGCGGAGGCGGCGCGAGCACCGCCCCGGCGCGGTCGGGCCGTACGGCCGGCTACTTCCCCGAGCTGTCCTGCAGGCCGCTGACGGGCACGGCGTGCCGCAGCCGCGCGCACTTCGGACACCTCAACAGCCGCCCGGGCCCGAGCCGATCGGCTCCCAGCTGCTGCATCGGAAACGAGGCCGTACTGAACACATGGCCCTCGGCACAACGAACGACGGTGCGCTCCATGAAGTCCCTTCCCCAACTCCGCGTGGCAGACAAACCCACACGATAGGGGACCCCGCCCCGCCCACCGGAGCACGACACCGCCCCTCAACCTACCCCCGCGAACCCTCCTCCACCCACCCCACCCCATGGGGTACAGTATCCCCGGAGCCCCCTCCAGAAGGCCCCCAATGCGGATGTAGTTTAATGGTAGAACATGAGCTTCCCAAGCTCAGAGCGCGGGTTCGATTCCCGTCATCCGCTCCAAAGAAAAGCCCCAGGTCAAAAACCTGGGGCTTTCTCGTTGCCTAGACCAATTCAGTTGTCGCGTGCCAGATCCGTGCCAGAACGCTCGCGCACCTCACCGGCTTTGGCTTCCGCCCGCGCCCTGCGCACCATCCGATCGAGCCCGGCCGCCACCTCCCCCTGCCACTCCCGGTCGGAGTGCTGGTGGCCGTGCCCGGTGTGCCGCAGGTCGTAGAACCGGAAGTCGTCGGGCAGCCCCACTTTTGCGCGGGCCTTCCGCCATTTCCGGCCGAACGTCGAGCGCCGGAAAGGCGCACCCTTCTCCCCCACAAACAGCAATCCGTTCGGCTTCTTCTCCGCGTACCACACGAGGTGGCGCACCAGGGCCTTGCGCATGAATTCCGGCAGTGCGAGAAAGCGACGACCGACGTCGGACTTGGTGTCTCCCGGGACACGGCGTTCCGTCGCCGACTCGGGTTGCGCGGACCGGATCCACACTCCGACATCTACCGTGTCGACGTCCAGCCGACGCAGAGCGGCTTGTTCCTCCGGCCTGGCCGATCCGAACGCTGCCAGGTAGACCATCAGCCGCCAGCGCGGCCCCGTTGCTTCGGCAAGCGCCGTGGAGATCTCCGTCACCGACGCCGGAGGCAGTCCAGTACCCCTCCATTGGCGTGGCCGGACGCGGACGATACACCTCACCGCAGGCTCCTGATCGTCAACGCCCTTGCCCAGCATGTGGAGACCCGAGGCGACCGCGGAGGCCGCATCGTGACGGCGACCACCCACCCTCTTCCACGACCGGGAGCGCGCCGTGCTCCCCGTGGAGGACGGACAGCGAACGGCGCCGGGGACCGACCCTCGCCCCTTATCCAAACCAGGAGAGGGCACCGGCAGCCCGAGGTGGCAAGCGCCGTCAACAAGAGCCCCAGCTCAGCGAGTCGAACGGCTCTCGTGCGGGCCTGGGCAGGTGCGGCCTGAAGCACCTTACGGAGGCGCTGCCGGTCGGCGTGTTCCCGCAGCACGGGTTCCGAGCGCGTCAACGACGCCAGCAGACCAGCAGACCAAGGTGCGAATAACCATCTTCTCCACAGGTTCAAGGCACCCGGCCGCGCTGTCACTCCTGTCCCCGCCCCGCTCGGCCCGGCCGACGCCGCGCACCCACGAAGCACAGCCGGATAGCTTGAGGCGAGACCGCACACCCGAGGTCACAACGATGCCCCCGGCAGGGGCGCTCGGGCCCCGGGATGACGAGGCCCGGCTGGCGCCGCACGATCATCGTGGAACTGGTGCGGGAGTTCCCATCCCGACGGCCATCGACCTGGGCAAGCCGAGCGGGCGTGGTCCAGGGCGTCAGGGTCGTTCGTACAGTGGCGCGCTCCACCTGGACGCCAGGAATCGCGCCCGCTCCACCTAGGTGCGGGCCGACAGCAGACGAGATGGGAGCAGGGGTGAGTCGTGGCTTAACGCAGTGAACCAGTCCGCGATCCTGAAGCCACCGAGTGTGCATCGTCGCGGTCCTCATGCCTCGGCGGTCCGCTCAGTACGGAAGCGGACCGCCGTCGCCGCTTAGAACTAGCTCACCCAAAGGCACCCCAGACGCTACGCTCACTGACAAACACACCGTGACAACGATCAACGCTCGGGCTGACTAGGGGGATGAAGTGCACACACTCACAGGTAAGCGAGTGGCCAAATTTGCGCGAGACTTCGGCTTCGAGGGGGGCGAGGCCAAGCAGTTCGAACTGTACGTCGCAGCCAACTACCTCTTCCCTTATGTACGGGACGATGTCGAGCAGATTGAGCGCACTGTTCTCGGCGGCGGGACCGACGAGGGCATCGACATCGCTGCCGTCGTAGTCAACGGACAGATCGTCTTCGAACCCTCAGAAATCGACGACCTTATCTCAGACCAGGCATTTAATTCAGCGAGGGTACTCTTCATCCAGGCAAAGACAAGCGAGTCCTACGACTCTAAGCTCATCGCGAAGTTCCTCCACGGCGTCGAAGCTGTGACAAAGTACGCGATTAAGTCGAATAGCGTCAAACTTCCTCCAGCCCTGGTCGATCTGGCCGCTTTGATCGATCGGATCGCAGAGAGCGGTGATAAGTTTCAAGACACGCGAATTCCGTGCGAACTCTACTACGTCACCACCAGCGGCAATGACGGGAAGAGCGCACGGCAAGAACTTCAGGTCACAGAGGCGCTCGAACGCATTCGATCTCTCGGCATCTATTCAGAACCTTTGCACCTCAACACCCATGGCCACGATGCACTAGCCACAAAGCTGAAAGAGCGTCACGGACCACAGAATATTCAATTCAACTTTGAGAAGCGACAGACCATTCCTGCGACTGAGCGGGTGAGTGAGGTTACATCGGGCTCTTGTCCGGCACGGCAGTGATGAAGCTGCTGACGGATGAGACTGGTTCCGTACGACCAGGCATCTTCGATGACAACGTGCGCCTTGATCTCGGTAGCCACAACCCAGTGAATATCCGGATCACGAGAACCCTTCATAGCGACGAACGCGAGCACTTTCCCTTCCTCAACAACGGGCTCACGATCATTGCAACATCTCTCCGGGGGTCTGGTGACAGATTCTTCATCTCCGGGTATCAGATCGTAAATGGCGGGCAGACGAGTCACCAGCTCGTTAGGTGGGCGGCAAGCGAACCAGTCAAGGCCAATCCGTCCCTCCTCTCTGACCTTTGGGTCCCGGTGAAGATCGTCAGCTCAGGCGACGCAGGGGTGCGAACAAGCGTGGCGATCGCTACTAACCTGCAAACTCCCATCGGCTCAACTGACATTCAGGCGAGTTCCCAGATGGCGAAAGACGTGGAAGAGTATTTCAACCAGTCGGGCGTAAACGGCCTACGTTATCTGCGGCAGAACCAGGATGGGTCTCTTGATTTCCCGCGGACTCGCGTTGTCACGACTCCCGAACTCAACCGAGCGGTCGCTGCAACACTCTTCGGTGATTCTTTCCGAGCGATCGGCGCTCCGAAGGAGCTAGAGGCTGAGGGTTCGTTTGTTTGGGGTGAATACTCCGTTGAGGCTTACTATTACGCGGCCTGGATATTGTATCGGGTAGACAGGTTCTTCGCCCGAACACCCGAATCGACTACTCTCAAAGCCGCGAAGTATCACATCGCGATGATGGTGTCCGCTCTAATCACACCGGAACTTGTGCCTATCTTCGAAACCTCTGAGATAGAGTCAGCAAAACAGCAGCTGAGGGGCGCTAAGAAATTGAGGTTCAAGATTTCTGAATCGGAGAGGATTGAACTAGCGATCACTACTGCAGTCGAGCTTGCCGCGGAGCAGTTTGAGTCTGTCTTGAACGAGGGCAGGAGCTTGCGCAAGGACGATGTACGCAGCCGCCGTAACCAGGAAACTCTTCTACAGAAGGCCAAGGAGTCGAGCGCCAACATCTAATGTTTGGATTTCGATACATCAGCCGAAAGTAGTCAGCCGAAGTAAGACGGGGATCCTGCCGCTGCATGCCCGATGCGTGCCCGGTCGAGCGGTGATCCCCGGTCAGACGCGGTCATCAGCACCACTTGCCGCACCTTCTCGGAGCAGCCGTACAAGCAGGTCAGCGCAGATTTTGGGGTCTCCATGCCCCGTGATTCCCAAGCTCAGAGCGCGGGTTCGAATCCCGTCATTCGCTCCATTGAAAGGCCCAGGTCGAAGACCTGGGCCTTTTGCGTGCTCCGGAGCGTCCGAATAGCGCGTAAAACTTCCGCCCTTGGGCGGGCGCAAAGAGTGGATAAGGCCTGAGGCGCCGATTCGCGTCTGCTCATCGGCAATTCATTGTACCGAGCGCGCCCAAGTGCCCTCACGTTCGGCGGTCGGCGGGCTGGTGATGCTTCGCCTCATGAGTCCTTACGCTGGCGGGAGCGCCCGCGTACTCGCATGTCGAACACACCTCCCATCCCCCTCCGTCAACTGCCGCGTCTCTCACCGGACGGTCGGACTCGAAGCCGTGGTGGCAGAGGAAGCGTGCGACAGGTGCCTCGTATCGCGCGGGGATCAGCGCGCGGCCTCAGCGATCTTGTCCTGGCCCGCGGTGAAAGAGGAGCCGGCGCTGAGACGACTCCCACAGCCGCGCCAGCAAACGTCCCGTAGGCGTAAGCATGGCCACACGCTAGCGTGAACCGTCGCTGCGCAGAGGCGTCTTCACCGATCTGCGACCGACACGGCCCCCGTCTCGCACTGCCCAAGCACCGAGCCACGACAGCCGAGCACCACGCAGGAACCATCACGCGCGGCTCGGGCCCCCTGGCCCCGCCAACCTCTAGCGGCAGCGCCCCGCTTGTAATGTGCAGACCTGAACACCGGAAAGGGAAACCCACCGTGAAGACCTTCACCATGCCCGGCACCGGCATCCTCGCCCCGAACATCGTGCTCGGCCTGATGCGCATCGCCGACAAGACCGACGAAGAGATCCGCGGGCTCGTCCGCGCCGCGCGCGACGCGGGGATCGACTTCGTCGACCACGCCGACATCTACGGTGGCGAGCTGCACGCCTGCGAGCGCCGTTTCGCCGAGGCGATGGCACTGAGCCCTTCGCAGCGCGACGAGATCACGATCCAGACCAAGACCGGCATCGTGACGGACGGCCCGTACTACGACTTCTCCTACGAGCACATCGTCAAATCGGTCGAGGGCTCACTCGCGGCCCTGCGCACCGACCGCATCGACATCCTGCTGCTGCACCGCCCCGACGCGCTCGTCGAGCCCGAAGAGGTGGCACGCGCCTTCGACGAACTCGAATCCTCGGGCAAGGTGCGCGCCTTCGGCGTCTCGAACCACACGCCGCGCCAGATCGACCTGCTGCGCAAGTACGTGCGCCAGCCCATCGTGGCCAACCAGCTCCAGCTCTCGATCACCCACGAGCCGATCATCGCCCAAGGGGTCGCCGCGAACATGCTCGCGGAGCAGCAGTCGGCCACCCTTGATGGCGGCGGGATCGTCGACTACTGCCGTCTGCACGACATCACCGTCCAGGCGTGGTCCCCCTTCCAGGCCGGTTTCTTCACCGGTGTCTTCCTCGGCTCGCCTGACTACCCCGAGCTCAACTCCGTCATCGACCGGCTCGCCGCCCAGTACGACGTCCCCGCCATTGCCATCGCGACCGCCTGGATCACCCGCCACCCCGCCCGGATGCAGGTCGTGCTCGGCACCACCAGCCCCGAGCGCGTCACCGGCGCCGCCCAGGGCTCCGACCTCCGCCTCACCCGGGCCGAGTGGTACGAACTCTTCCGCGCCGGCGGCCACCTCGTCCCCTGAACCCGGAAGCGGGGCGGGCTAGCACCCGCCCCTTCCAAGGCACCGCCCCATCCCCTCGTGGAGGCCAACGCCTCGTCCGCGGCGCCCCAGGCCCCCAGAGGTGCGGGGTGTGCGACGCGCAGCACGTGCTGGTAGCCGGCGTGGGCCTTGGCGTTGACATCTGCGCGGGGTTCCCCGCTGATCCTCGCCCTGAAAAATGACGGCCCGTTTGTCATGGCCCGGCCCTATACTCCGGCTGCCCCGACGACGGCCTCCGCCGATCGTGAGACAGGGCGATTCCAGGGGGGAATCATGAGGAAATCGAGACCCGCCGGCATGCCGCGGACCGGCCTATGGGCCGCGGGGCGAAAGGCCGTCACCGGCCGCGGTATCGGCGTGCGCGGCATCAGCGCGCTGGCTGCGGCCCTGGCCACCGCGACGACGCTGTGGCTCACCCCGGTGGCCGCCGCGGCACCGGCGACGGGAACGGGCAGCGCGCCATCCGCTGCCGCGGGGAACTCCGCCACCGCCCGGACCGGAACACACACGGCGTCGGGTCCCACGGCGAAGCCGGTGCCCGGTTCGCCGGCCGCGAAGGCCGCACGCTCCACGACCACGGCGACATCGAGGGCGAAGCACGGCGCAAAGCCCACGGCCCACTCGTCCGGAAACACGACCGGGAAATCCACTGCGGCGAAGCGGACATGGAGCACGGCGGACGCCAAGACGGCGCACATGCAAGCGGTGCACCAGACCGTCGTCTCCGACCTGCCCGACTCCTGTTCCGGCGCCCTGACGCCGCACACGGTCTACTCCTGCGCGGATCCGCAGGACGGAGGCGCCGCCTACACGCTCGACCTGCCGCAGCAGGACGACCTGCTCTTCGTCCAGGTGATCTCCCAGGACGCGTTCGAACCGTCCCCCGTGGTCACCGCGCCCGACGGCAGCACGCTCACCTGCGACCGTCCCGACGACCCCCAGCAGCACGCCTACGGCACCCTGCGCTGCCCGACCACGCAGGCCGGCACGTACACACTGACCGTTCCCGGTGCCGGCTTCACCGTGGCCTGGAACGCCCTGCTGTCGGACGCCTCCTGCACCGCGGTGTCCGCACAGGACACCGCGCTGGGCGCGCCCGCCTCCCTCACCGGCTCGCTGGCCGCCGGCTCCGCCGGGGACTGCTACAGCCTGCCGCTGGTGGCCGGGGACGTCCTGCGCTCACGGGTCTCGGACTGGACCGACAACGCGTGGGTCTACGACGCGGACGGCACGCTGGTGTGCGCAAAGAACGAGGGCGCCTTCGAGATGGAGTGCCCCCTCACCGGCCCCGCGCCCTACCGGGTCCAACTCGACCAGCGGTTCGGCGAGCAGAGCGACTACACCGTCGGCTACGCACGCCTGTCCACCCCGGCGGGCTGTCCGGCCCTGCAACCGCAGGCGTACGGCACCGTCCCGGACGCGTCGTCCACCTCACGCTGCCGCATCCTGCACGTAACGGCTGCCGGCTCCTGGGTCTTCGGCACCGCAGCCGCCGACCGCGGAGTCACCGGCGCCCTGTACCGGGCCGACGGCACCGAGGTCTGCACCAAGGACCAGGAAGCGGCCTGCTCCCTGACCGCGGGGGACTACACCTGGGCCCGCGACTTCCAGGACGACGGACCCGATGCCTACGGCGTGTGGTTCCGCGCTGCGGCGAGCACCGACGGCTGCGTCGCCGGCCGCGACGACGGCTTCGCCTCCGGCGCCCTGACCGGGTCCTTCGCCGGTCCCGGTGAGCAACTGTGCTGGACGCTGCCGACGGCGACCGGCCAGGGCCTCTACCTCCTCGACCAGCAGGAGGGCCGCGGCGCGCAGTTGGCGGAGACGGTCTTCGACGCCACGGGCGCCCGGCAGTGCGACGACGACACCGTCGTTCTCGTCTGCAAGCTCAACGGCACCGCGCCCTTCCACCTCGCGCTGCTGAACACCGCCACCGGCACGGACTCCGGTGCAGGTACGGGCAGTTACGTCTACACCGTCCAGCGGACCGGCTCCACGAGCGGTTGCACCAGCTGGCCGGAGTCGGACTTCGGCGGCTCCTGGGGCGCGGAGGTCTCCCTGAGCGCCGCCGACCACCAGATGCAGTGCCTGGCGCTCCCGGCGGACTCGCACTCCCCGGCGGAGATGTTCGACTACACCAACACCAGCGGCCGGCTGAACGCCTCCTACCAGGTCTACGACCAAGCAGGCGACAAGGTCTGTGCCAGTGCGGGCAGTTCCCTGACCACCTGCCGCTTCGCCGCCGGCACCGCCTACCAGGTGCTGCTGGTCGGCACCGGCTACGACGACACGTACGACCTGGTCCGGCGGGACATCTCCGCCACCGCGTCCTGCGCGGCGCCCGCCTCCCTCGCCATCGGCGGCGCCACCACCGCTTACGCGTTCGGCTCAGCCCTGGACAGCGGCTGCCTGCGGGTGTCCGCCGCCAGCGGCGACAAGCTGTGGTTGTCGGTCCGCACCCCGCACCCGGAGTACGAGACAGGCGCCGACCTCTTCGTCGCGGACGACACCGGGAAGGTCGTCTGCTGGCAGCAGGGCACCGCGTGCCGCGTCACCGGCTCGACGTCCTACGTCGTCGGTGTCGTCGCCGCCGGTTACAACGGCGATCCCATCCAGGCGCGGGTGGACACCTGGAAGGTCGGCACGGCCGCGGGCTGGGCGCCGCAGTGCACCGCCAACTCGCTGTCGGCAGACGGCTTCCCCGTCCTCAGCGGCACTTTCACCGACTCCGCGTCCGGCTACTGCGGGGTGATGGACCTCAAGCCCTCGCAGCGCTTCGACATCTACGGCACCGACAGTGACGCCGGATACGAGCCGTCGCTGACCCTGCTCGGCACCACGGGTTTCGCGGGCACCTCCCCCAACTCCGCCTACCAGTGCGTGATGTCCGATCCGGGCTTCAGGGCCTTCTGCCAGATCTCGTCGTCCGCGACGGCCGGCCAGTACCTGCTGGTGGTTTCGGCCGACGACACCACCAGCCCGGTCGAGTACTCCATCCAAGGCGTGTGCACGCAGGGCTGCTCCGCCCTGCCCGCCCCTGCGGACGTCACATCGCTGAGTCCGGCCACCGGACCGGCCGGCACGGCCACCCAGGTCGTCGTGCACGGCTCACACCTGACCCTGGGAACACAGGTGGGTCTGGTGAGGAACGCCAGCCCGGCGTCGTACGACACGATGAGCACCCCGGTGTCGGTCAGCGCCGACGGCACGGCGCTGACGGTACTGCTCTCCCCCGGGTCGGCCGATCCGGGCTCGTACGACGTCGTCGTCGGCCAACCCGGATACACCACCGGCACGAAGTCGCCCGGCTATCTTCCTGACGGCTTCACCGTCACCGCTGCCTCCGCGACGACGCACAGCCGACTCGTGCCGATCACACCGACGCGATTCCTGGACACCCGCAACGGAACCGGGGCCCCGAAGGCCCGGATCGCCGCCGGGGGCACCGTACGACTCACAGTCGCCGGCGCCCACGGCGTCCCCGCCTCAGGCGTCACAGCCGTCACCATGAACGTCACCGCCGTGCAACCGACCGCGAACGGCCACATCATCGTCTACCCCGACGGCCAGCCCCAGCCGTCCGTCTCCAACCTCAACTACCGGACGGGCGACACCATCGCCAACCTGGTGACCGTCCCCGTACACAACGGCATCGCCGACCTCTACAACAGCGGCGGAACGATCGACCTCGTCGCCGACGTCACGGGCTACTACACCGCCAACGGCGCAGGGTCGGCCCTGAAGACGATCACACCCACCCGATTCCTGGACACCCGCAACGGAACCGGGGCCCCGAAGGCCCGAGTCGCCGGCGGCGGCACCGTACGACTCACAGTCGCCGGCGCCCACGGCGTCCCCGCCTCAGGCGTCACAGCCGTCACCATGAACGTCACCGCCGTGCAACCGACCGCAAGCGGCCACATCATCGTCTACCCCGACGGCCAGGCCCGGCCGTCCGTCTCCAACCTCAACTACCAAGCGGGCCAGACCATTGCCAACCTGGTGACCGTCCCCGTACACAACGGCATCGCCGACCTCTACAACAGCGGCGGAACGATCGACCTCGTCGCCGACGTCACGGGCTACTTCTCCACCGCGGGGTCCACGTTCACGCCGGTCGACCCGGTACGCCTGCTCGACACCCGCAGCGGACTCGGTGCGCGCACCGGCCAGGTGGGTCCCGGCGCGACGGTGAGTTTCCGGGTCGGAGGGGTCAGTGGTGTCCCGATCGCCGATCTGACCGCGGTCACCCTCAATGTCACGGTCACCGCCCCCACCGCCGGCAGCCACCTCACCGTCTACCCGCACGGCACGCCGCTGCCCAGCGTGTCGAACCTCAACTACCCGGCGGGTACGACCATCGCCAACCAGGTGGTGGTGCCCGTGGTCGACGGCAGGGTCTCCTTGACGAACTACACGGGTGACGTCCAGACCATCGCGGACCTCGACGGCTATTACAGCGCCGAGTCGGCATAGCCAGGCGCCGGTTACGGCGCGGACCACGCCGGTTGCCCGGGCCCCACGTGGGGTCCGGGCAACCGGCCTCCGTGGGGACCGGGTACCAAACATCGATCCAGCGGCGGCGGGTGACGTCCCGGCACCGATCGCATCGGGTCGACGTACGTACGGTCACCCATCGCCCCGCCGCCGGCGAGCAGAAGGTCCGTGACGTCGGTGTCGGTGTCGGTTGGGGTCTCGATCATGACCGCCTGGCCCGCGCAGCCGTTGTCACAGCCGTGCCATAGGCTTCCCATCGGTCGCGCACCACGCCGGGCTCCGGCGAAATGGGGGGCGCGCGGCCGCATTTCACGTACCCGGCCGCGGCCGGGCTTCTTCGTCCAGGGGGCGGACATCATCGTGCGTCAGCGCACTCTTTCCACCGCGACCGCGCTCGCGGTCCTCTTCGGCTCGGCCGCGCTCGCGGCCGGTACGGCCGGAACGGCGGCGGCCGACTCCGCCAAGCTCCTGCCGGCCACCTCGGTGGGCGGCATGGTGGTCGACGGCAGCCACCAGCGGGTCTACCTCTCCGACCCGGCCGACGGCAAGCTCCTCGTCACCGACTACAGCGGCACCGTCCAGGCGAGCCTGCCGGGCCTGCCCGGCGTGACCGGCCTCGCGCTGTCCGCCGACTCCGCGACCCTCTACGCGGCCGTCAAGGGCGCCCACGAGATCGTCGCCGTGGACACCTCGACGTACCGGTCCACCGCGTCCTACCCGGTGGACGGCGCCGACCCGACCGCGCTCGAACGCCTCGGCGACCGGCTGTGGTTCGGCTACGCCGGCGGCCTCGGCTCCCTCGACCTGTCCGGCGACCAGCCGGTGGTGGCCCTCGACGTGGACGGCGGCGCCCTGGGCGAGCACCCGCTGCTCGCCGCCGACCCGGCCGCGCCGAACGTGCTCGCGGCCGAGAGCGACTCCGCGCTCACCGTGTTCGACGTGACGGCCGACGGGGTGACGGTACGGGCGCGCGCGAACGTCGCGTCCAACGTCAAGCAGATCGACCTGACGCCGGACGGCCAGGAGGTCCTGACCTCCTGGGACGACGGCGCCTCGTACGGCTACGCCATCGGCGCGTTCTCCACCGCCGACCTGTCCCGCGCCGGCGACTACCCGACCGCCGCCTACCCGAACGCCGTGACGGTCGCGCCGGACGGCGAGGTCGCGGCCGGCTCCTTCTCCTGGTACGACCCGGACGTCCACGTCTTCGCGCCGGGCGCCGCGTCGCCGACCCGCGAGTACGACTTCCCCAACACCGGCTCCTCCTCGGGCGCCGACACGCTGGTGGACGGCGCGCTGGCCTGGGCGCCGGACCACAGCCGGCTGTTCGCGGTCTCCGAGAACGACGCGGGCGTCCTCACGCTGCGCACGCTGGGCGATCCGGAGAAGGAGGTGCCGGCCCTCAAGGTGTCCGCGCCCGCCACGGCCACCCGTGCCAAGAAGCTGACCGTCCAGGGCACGCTGACCTCGAAGACGGCGGTGCCCGCCGGCACCGTCCTCACGGTCACCCGCACCGACCTGTCGTCGCCCAAAGGCAAGGCGCTCGCCTCGGTCAGGACCGGTGCCGGCGGCGCCTTCACCTTCGCCGACACCCCGCCGGCCGGCGGCAAGGTGACGTACAAGGTGGCCTACGCGGGCGACGCCACCCATGTCGCCGCCTCGGCTTCGGCCTCGGTGCAGGTCTCCCGCAGCGCGGTGGCGCTCTCGCTCAACCACAACAAGGGCGTCTACGGCTACGGCACGCACCTCACCTTCACCGCGCACCTCGGCACCACTTACACCAACCGCACGGTGGAGCTGTGGGCCGACCCGGCGGGCTCCGACAAGCCGAACAAGCTGCTGAAGAAGGGGACGGTCAGCAAGAGCGGCAATCTCAGCGTCGCCCTCACCCTGACCCGCAACACCACCGTCAGCGCCGTCTTCGCAGGTGACGCCCACTCCGCCCCGAAGACCGTGAAGTCCACGGCATACGCCCGGGTGAAGGTGTCGCTGGCGGTCTCCAAGCAGTACCGGAAGGCGAAGATCGGTTCCACTACGTACTACTGGTTCCACAAGAAGACCGACCCGGTCCTCACTACCACGATGACCTACGCCAAGGGCCGCGAGGAGCAGCTGGCGCTCCAGGTCTACTACGACGGCAAGTGGTACGACTCGGACGCCGAGTACTTCAAGCTCGGCACCAGCGGCAAGGTCGCCGTCCGCCTCGGCGCCCCCGGCGTCTCAGGCATCCGCGCCCGCGTCCGTGCCTCCTACGTCAAGGGGACGTCCGGCGACTCCTTGAACACGACGACCCACGGCTCGTGGGTGTACCTCTACTTCACCAAGTAGGGGGCGTCCTTCACGGACGTACGAGCGGCACGGCAAGCGCGCCCGGGGATGGGAATCCTCCGGGCGCGCCGACGCTTGCGGGGCCCAGCTCCGGCCGGATACCTCGTGGCACCCGGTGCTACCACGCGCTACGCTGGAGCCATGTCAGCACAGCCGGAGATCACTCAGCGCGATCTGCGCAACCGGTCCAAAGAGATCATGGACGCTGTCCAGAGCGGCCAGTCCTTCACGGTCACGCGCGACGGGCACCAGATCGGGGAGCTGATCCCGCTGCGGCGCAGACGGCGGTTCGTCCCGCGCGCGGAGTTCGCCGCCATGTCCCGGACAGCGTCGGACGTCTCACTGGACGCCTTCCGGGCCGACCAGGACGCCACCGCCGAGCAGGAGCCGGACGACCCCTATGCCCGCTGAGTACACCCAGGGCCTGCTCGACACCAACGTCGTCATCCTGCGCAAGTGGATCGACCCAGCGGAACTCCCCGCCGAAGTGGCGATCACCGCCATCACCCTGGCCGAGCTCTCCGCAGGACCCCACGAGGTGCGCAGGAACGAGGAGCAGAGCGACTACGACGAGCACGCGGAGCGGGGCCGGCGCCTCGACATCCTCCAACGCGCGGAGAACGAGTTCGACCCCATCCCCTTCGACACCGAAGCCGCCCGCATCTACGGCCGCGTCTGCGCCGCCGTGATCGGCGCCGGCCGCAAACCCCGCCGCCGGGTCGCCGACCTCATGATCGCCGCCATCGCCGTAGCCGAAGAGCTCCCTCTCTTCACGACCAACCCCGACGACTACAAAGGACTCGACGGCCTCCTCACCGTCGTCCCGATCACCCGACCGACCGTCCTCCACGATCGATAACGCAGGCTCGTCGGGCTGCTCCACTGGATACCTCGCGTACGGCTCGCCCTCCTCACGAGTTCGCCGCACTGTGGGCAGTTCACTGGCAAGTCCTTGTGCCGATCCGTTGAAGTCACGACCTCGCAGAACCGGACCGTGCCAGGATCAGACCGAGGACAACAGGGGGCTGATGACGGTGGATTGGGTCACGATCGACTTCGAGACTGCCAACTACTCGCGGAGCAGTATCTGCTCCGTCGGAATGACAGCTGTCGAGAACAACAAATCACCGATCGCTTCACCACTCTCATCCGTCCCCCGGACAAAGGCGGGGTCGCCGCGTTCAACATGAAGCTCCACGGCATCACTCCCGATGCGGTCGTGGACGCTCCAACGTGGCCCGAGGCCCTGGCCCGTATCCTCACCTTCACCGAAGGCCGTTCCCTGGTTGCGCACAACGCCGCCTTCGACTTCGGCGCGCTGCGCGACGCGTGCAGCATCACCTCAGTGACGCGACCGGACCTCCGTTACGCCTGTTCCCTGGTCATCGCCCGCCAGACCTGGAGACTGCTCTCCTACCGCCTTCCGTTCGTCGCAGAAGCCGCCGGCGTGCCGATGCGCGGCCCACACCACGACGCGCAGGAGGACGCAGACACCACCGCACGAGTGGTCATTGCGGCCATGAGCAAGCATCGTGTCGACAACCTCGACGACCTGCTGAGAACGCTTCAGATCCAGTACGGCAGGCAGTACTCCACGTCGGACTCCTGGAACAACTGCCGCCACCGTACGTACGAACCGCGGACGCCGATCCCCCGGGCGAACCCGAATGCCGATCCCGAAGGCGCCCTCTATGGTCGAACCGTCTGTCTCACCGGCACCTTGAGTACGATAACCAGAGCCGAGGCTCAGAAGAGGCTTGCTGATGTCGGAGCGCAGGCGACAGCGTCGGTCGGGCTCAAAACAGATCTCCTCGTTCTCGGAACCGCCGATCCCTCGCGCTTCGCGCCGGGGATGACGCTCAGCAGCAAGCACCGCAGAGCACAGGAACTCCTGGACGGCGGACACACCATTGAGGTCATCTCGGAGGCAGAGTTCCTGGAGATGCTCTCCCTCTCCGGCCCGGCCGTCCGGGAAACGCAAGCCCCTCCTGCTGATCGCGGGGAGATCCCGGAGGCTACGCGTGACCGGTATGTTCAGCTGTCCTCCGCCATAGCCGGGCACCGCTTCAGCTACTACGTCAACGATCTTCCGCAGATCACTGATGCGCAGTTCGACGAACTGGTCACGGAGCTTGCAGCTCTGGAGACCGAATACCCGGACCTCCGTTCGTCCTGAGTTTCGACTCCCGCGGCACGGGCGACTGCTCCAAGGCACGGGGCCCCGGGCGGGCTCCTCGGGATGGGCCGCCGGCCCGACGCGCAAGCTCGCGGCGCGCTCCCGTCGTGACCCGTTCGTGACCCCGTCGTCACGGGGGGCGGAAAAAGTACAGGAGCCGTCAAGGTTCACCCCCATGCGGGCGATTCGGCGGGGCCGGTGGGAGTATGGGCGCGCGGCGCCAAGGTGGGCGCCCGGGAGTGTCCAACGGGGGGACGCCATGGGAGAGTTCTCGGGTATAGACCCGACCGCGCTGAAACAGATGATCACGTCGTTCGACGGGGACCGCCGGCAGTTGCGGGACTTCGCCTCGCGGTACAAGGGGCAGTTCGCGTCGCAGGGGCTCGACACCACCGACCTGAGCAGCCTCCTCGACATCTGCGGCTGGCTGGACGACGAGTCGCCCAAGCTCAAGCGGCGCGAGAACCTCGCCGCCGTCATGGACGCCGGTGCCGGCCCGGGCACCCACATGGTGCAGATCCCCGAGCCCGTCACCCAGACCTCCGCGCAGGCGCAGGCGGACGGCAAGAAGCTGGCCCAGCAGTTCAACGCCAACAACGGCGGCGACAGCAAGGCCGGCGACCAATACCACGCCATGGCACAGGAGTTGCTCGCCCACGAGAACGACCCGGACTTCTGCTCGGCGTTCTACGCCAACCTCACACCGGCCGCGGCCACCTTGATGCCCACCCTTCTGGCCTCCACCGGCAGCAGCACCGCGGGCACCGACCTCATGGTCTACAGCCACGCGCTCGCCACCGCGACCGACGCCGGCTACCCGGCCCCGGGTTTCGACAAGGTCGTCGCCAGCTACACCTCGCCCCTGCCCAAGGGCGACAACGCCGCCGCCTGGAACCGCGCCGCGATGCTCCAGTACGGCACCTTCCCCACGGACTTCCTCACCAAGACCGTCCGCGCCTCCGGGCTGGACCAGTTCGGCAAAGACCCGAACCAGGACTTCCGCGGCAACTCCTTCTACGCCCAGGCGCTCGGCCTGCCGCAGAACACCATCACCCTCGACCTGCAGGCCCTCGCGCCCAACGAGGCCGCCACCCAGCAGGTCCTGGCCGGCATGGGCCAGGACCCCGGCAAGACGAACTTGGCCGGCAACCTCAAGTCCCTCACGGGGTACGCCGCTTCGCAGCACGACCCGCAGCTGACCGCCGCCTTCCAGGCCGCCCTCATGTCGGGTTCCGGCGACCGCGCCACACAGGGCCCCTACGGCTCGTACTACGCGCCCCTCGTGCACACCGGCGCCGAGTCCACCTTCGCCACTGCCGCGATGAGCGCGCTCAGCAGCAGCCACGCGCAGCAGAGCGACTACCAGGACTTCATCACCACTACCTTCACCACCTTCGGCCAACCCGCCGACGCCACCCCCCAGCAGGCCGGCACCCAGGCCGCCACACTGCTCCGGCTGGCCGAGAACGCCGACCCGAAGTGGCCCGCAACGCGCCCCGCGATCAAGTCCGTTGCCGACCAGGCCGAGGCGGGCAAGAACGACGACGGCTTCATGAAGGGCTACTACGGCAACGGCGGCGGCGACCTCGAGTCGAACCTGGCGCTCGAACTGCACGCCATGGACGGCACCCAGGGCGGCACCGTCCTCAGCGCGGACTCCACGAAGATCCTCGGCGAGTTCGGCGACAACCTGGCTGCCGCGACGAACCTGAGCGCGGCCGGCAAGCTGCCGGAGTTCAACGCCCGTACGTTCACCGCGCCGAAGGACATGTGGGCGGCGAGCATGCTCGTCAAGTACGGTCCTTCCGGCGACAAGTGGGACCACACGTTCCTCACGGACATGGGCGACGCCGCCCTGCACTGGCGCGCCGACCAGAAGGACAACCTGCGCCCGAGCTACACGCCGGGCGACATGAGCATCGGCACGGTCGACAGCTGGATCGACCCGAGCAACGACCCCTGGTACAAGGAACTCGGCCTGCACGAGGACAACTTCACCAAGAACATCCCCGACCAGCAGGCCATAGCCCGCGGCGTGGCCGCCAACGACCCCAGCCTCGCGGTGCTCTCCAAACTCGGCGAGAACCCCCAGGCGTCCCGCGACCTCCTCGCGGGCAAGGACGGCAGGTTCGCCGCCGACCAACTCGTCAACAACAACTGGCAGACGCCCGGCATCAGCGACGATTCCAAGTTCCCCGCCCAGGTGCTGCTCGCTGCGACCAGCCCCAACGGCCTGAAGGGAGCGGAGCTGGCGAAGGCCTCGACAGCGGCGGCCAACGTATTCCAGGGCGCCCTGGACAACGCCAACGCAGCGAAGAACCAGCCCGCGAACATCAAGGAGCAGTACCCGCAGCTGCCGAGCCAACTCGCCGAGGGGCTGGCCCAGGTGGCGGCGATCTATGTTCCCGACCTGGCCCAGAGCATGGACAACAACGGCCCGGTGAAGCCGGATCCGAACCAGGTGCGGTTCTCGTCGTCGATCGACTCGAAGACCGGGAGGCCGTTCGTCAGCGGTGACGAGGACGCCATCGAGGCGCTGATGCAGCAGTTCATGACCGATCCCAAGGCGGCGGGCCTGTTCTCCGGAAGCATGGACGGCTACATCGCCACCACGTCGAAGAACGCCGGCGCGGACCCCAAGGCCGCGCACGACCTGATGCGTCAGCTCGCCATGCTCGACGGGGATGTGCAGACGGTCAAGGAAGGCATGAAGTACACCCCCGCAGCGGCGCAGGATGCAAAAGACACGCAATCGGCGATGTACACGTGGATCGTCGGCGGCGTCCTCGGTACGGTCGTTCCGGGTGCCGAGGAGGGGGAAGTGGGCGCCCAGCTCCTCCTGGGCGGTCTGTCGGCGGGCATCGCCGGGGGGACGGCCTGGGGCTCGTACCAGTTCCCGGGTGGTCACGCCGCGGCCGTGACGGACGACGCCCAGTCGGAACAGGACTTCGAGATGCGCGAGTTGAAGATCCCCATCGCTCAGGGCCTCATCAACTCCGGTGCGGTGACCCCGCCGAAGGATGCCCACTGGTTCCACGACGGCAAACTGGACCAGGCAGCGATCAACGGGCAGTACTCCGGAGCCTTCAACCAGTGGTGGCACGACAACGCCCCTGACGGCAGTCTCCCGTTGGATCTCTTCAACGCCGGCAAGGACGGGTACAACGACTCCACCTCGATGCGCCGCGCCCACGGGCAGAAGGACGGGCAATAGGCGTGACGAGTGATGTTCAGGGCCGGGCCGGGCGGCGGTTCGGGGACGACCGATCGTTGAGGAGAGTGCGGATGACGCTGGGTTCACGGCACCGGGCAAGGAGCGCCGTCGCGGCTGTCGCGGGGTTGCTGGCCCTGGCCGCGTGCGGCGGGCACTCCGGGCCGCCGGGCCCGCCGAAGGCCGGGCAGGCCCGGGTGATCGGGGAGGCGAGCGGCGACGGCGGCATCGGCTCGGAGGTGGCGGGCGACACGCGGGGCGTGGCCGCGGGCCCGGGCGGCACGGTGTACGTGAACACCGACGAGTACCTGGTGCGGCTCGGCGCGGACGGGAAGTTCACGGATGTCTCCGGACGGCAGGCCGGTCGGCCCGCGCCCGAGGACCGCGGCCTGAGCGGGCTCGTCGTCCGCGGCGACGGGACCCTGCTCACGGGTGAGGACGGCCAGGTGGTGTCGATCGCCCCCGACGGCACGATCACCGAACTCGCCGGCACCGCGGGCGCGTTCCGGTCCCTGACCGCCGCGGTGCCCACGTCCGCCGCCGCGGCCGGCTTCCACTTCGCCCGTGGAGTCACGCCCTTGGGCGTGGAGAAGGACGGCACGGTCCTCATCGAGGACAGCAACGTCGTGTGGTCGCTCAGCAACGGACGGCTGACGCAGCGCTACCGGCAGGCCGCCGCGAAAAGCCCGACCGGCGCCGTCAGCCCCTTCCTGGGCGAGGAATCGACGGCCGATCCGGACGGCACCGTCTTCCTGGCCCCCCGCGGCGACTCCGCGTCCCTGGCCGACGTGGTCGTCGTCCCCGGCGACGGACAGGCGGCCCACAAGCTCGCCGTCCCCTCGCAGTTGACGGGTGCGGACGTGCCGACAGCGCAGTTGCAGCCGACATTCCTCACCGGGGACGGCACAGGCGGCATCTACCTCAACGCCATCCCGGCGAAGGCACCGGGCTCCTACGTCCTCCACATCCACGACGGCCGCGCCGACATCGTCGCATCGAGCACCGCCTCGGCCGCATCCGGCACCTGCAAGGCCCACAAACCCGTAGCGGCCCGCGACTTCCCCTGCACTCTGCCCCAAGCCCTCGCCTACCGCGCCGGCCACCTCTACCTCGCGGGCAACCGCCCCTACATCCTGGACATCGGCGTCCCGACCAGCTGAACGCGCGCCGACACACGGAGAGCTTTCGATAATTGCTTACGCAGGGAACGGGATTCACGGCCCACAGCGCCGCCACGTCCGAAGCACGCCAGCGCGCAACGGCCTCCCGCGGGCGTACGGCTTCGGTTGCCGTCGCGGCCGCGCTGGCCGGGCTGGTCGCCGTGACCGGCTGCGGCGGCAACGGGAAGCCGCCCGCGCCGAAGCCGGGGCAGGCCGCGCTGCTCGGGACGTACGACAACGGCACCACGGTCGGCCAGACGCTGTCCGCGGTCCATCCCAACGGGGCCGCGACCGACGCGGCCGGCACCACCTACCTGGTCAACTCCCCCGCTCTGGCCGGGCTGAGCACCGCGGGCAAGGGGACGGCCTACCCCGCGAGCGAGCACTACTACGACGCGACCCCGCCGGACGGCCTGGTGGCGATGCCCGACGGCACGCTGCTGTTCGGGCACGGCGGCGAAGTGGTCCGGTTCGACCCGAAGAGCGGCGCCGCCGCGGTGCTGGCGGGCAACGCCGACCGGACCCGCGACTACAACGCGACCGCGGCCGCCACCGCCGCGGCCGGCAGCGTCCGCTTCACCAAGTCGGCCGTCCCGGTCGGGGTGACCAAGGCGGGCGCCGTCGTGATCCTCGACGGCCGGGCCCTCTGGTCGCTGGCGGCCGGCAGGCTCACCCGCTTCCACCAGCAGCCGGTCGTCGACGACAAGGACGCCACCTTCCTCACCGAGGGCAACGCCGTTGCCCCTGACGGCACGACGTACCTACGAGGGGCCAGGACCGGCTCCCCCACCCTCGGCGCCGTGCGCGTCATCTCCCCGCAGGGTCAGGAGACCGCGCCGGCGCTGCCCGCCGCCATCCCCGGCGTCGACGGCCGCCCCGCCGACCTCACCACGACCTGGCTCGCCTCGGACGGCGCGGACGGACTCTACGTCCACGCGGTCCGACTCACCGGTGGCAGCGGCGATTACGTCCTCCACCTCCACAACGGCACCGCCACGGTGGTGCTTTCCGCGAAGCCCACCGCGAAAGCCGCCAAGGACGGCACGTGCGACGTCCACAAGCCCGTCGACGCGGCCCATTTCCCCTGCGCCCTCCCGCGCACCCTGACCTACCACGCCGGCCAACTGGTCCTGGCGGGCGAGAAGTCCTACGTCGTACGGCTCCCGGCGACGTAAGCAAGAGAGGGCACGAAGCCGGCAGTCCGGCGGATACCGGGTGTTCCGGTACGAACCCGCGGCCCTGCAACACGATAATCACATGATCACGCGAATAGCTCCTAGAGTGCTCCCATCGCTGGAGTCACCCTGGGGGATGCGTGTCTGCCTGGCTGCTGAGTTGTAACCCGAAGCGGTTCGACCTGGAAGGTCACCGCCGCGACGGTCACCTCCTCACCTCATGGACGATCGCCCGCTACGTGGACGAAGTAGCGGACGGCGATGAGTTCGCGTTGTGGGTCACCGGCGAGAACGCCGGCGTCGTTGCATACGGTCATTTCACCGGCGCGGCAGCGTACGGGCAGCCCGACCTGAGCTACTGGGCCGAGGACCCCGGCCCCCGACACTTCGTGCCGCTCGCCGTCGACAAGTGGCTCGACCTGCGGGTCCCCAAAGCTCGGCTCGCCGCCGACCCCCGTATGAGTCAACTGACCATTCTTCGGCAGCCGTTCGCGGGCAGCCCTCATCGGTTGACCGCCGTGGAGTGGCAGATCCTGCGCACAATCATCGAGGCGAGGGAGGGAGCAGACCCGGAGTGGGACCTCGCCCCAGGTGACGAGATCCGCAGGGTCGACCTGCATCATCGGTACGGGGGCAGCTCCCAGAACGGCATCTCCCCGAGTAGCAGGACGGACAATGTGCTGATCTTCACCGCTCCCAGTTCAGGTCACCAGCACGGCTACTTCGACACTTGGAACGAGGACGGAACGTTCCACTACACCGGCGAAGGCCAAGTCGGTGACCAGAGAATGATTCGGGGCAACAAGGCGATTCTGGAGCACGCGCAAACGGGAAAGAGGTTGCGTCTGTTCGACGGTGCTCGCGGAACTGTGCGGTACATCGGGGAATGGACCCTCGATCCTGAGGAGCCCTACACGGAGGACGAGGCGCCGGCTACCGGCGGCGGCGCCCTCCGCAAGGTCATCCGCTTCCACCTCGTACCCGTCAACGCCACCGTCAGCGCTCCTGAAGTTGCGATCGGACAGCGCTACGTGCCGCCGGACGAGAACGTGGTGGTGACACCAGCCGCAGCCAGTACGCCGGACCCGGATCTGGTGGGGCGGAACCTGGCGACGCACCGCAGGCTGCAGAATCTGCTGGCCGCCGAAGCGCAGAGTCGCGGTCTCACCGTCTTGTCCCCTGACGTGTCGGACCCCGACTTCGATCTTGCCTGGAGGGACAGGGCCGGCCACTTGACCGTCTGCGAGGTCAAGTCCCTGACGCAGGCGAACGAGGTTCGCCAACTGCGGGCGGGCCTCGGCCAAGTGCTCGACTACCAGGACCGACTTCGCGAGCGCGCCCCGGATGCATCAGCCGTTTTGTGGGTGGAGCGGGAGCCGTCCGAGCGGAGGTGGATCCACTTGTGCCAGCGGGTCGGCGTACTTCTCGCGTGGCCGGGCCAGGAGGAATCGGTCTTCGGCGGGCCTTCTGCTTGAGCTGCGTCGAGTTGGGCACAACCAGACGCACGGGCCCCCGGCCTGCGGCTTTGGGTGCCGCGGGGCGGGGGCCCGTTGAGGGGGAAGAGGGGCTAGCTCTCGGTGACGTCCGCCGCGTTGACCAGCGCCACGCGGTGGTTGTACTGGATCGTGTAGACCGTTGCCGCGCCCTCGATGTACGTCTCCGTGGGGCGGGTGGTGCCGTTGGCCGGGTAGAAGTCGTCATGCGGGGCCGGCGCGGCGGTGGCCACGTAGGCCTGGCCGGCCGGGAAGGCGTACTTACTCAGCGGCGGGGCCGTGTCCGGGGCCAGGCCCGCGGGGTACTCCGAGGGGTCGGGGTAGGCCTCGCCGTAGACGGGGGCACTGGCGCCCGTCGTCGTGAGGATGCGCACGTGCCGCGCCTGGACCGTGTTGCAGCCGTGCGGGTTGTCGAACCACACCTTCTGGCCGCCGTACCAGATCGCCGTCCACGAGCCCTGGCGGCCGGCGACGACGAACTGCTGGCCCGCCGAGACGGTGGCGCTCCAGTCACTGATGTCGTCGGTGCCCGCGGCACCGTTCGCGTGGATGTACGGGTCGCCCGCCAGCGGCGCGTCCGCGCTCGGCGCGGTGCGCACGAAGAGGAAGTTGGACGGGGCGGTCTCCTCGGTGCAGGCGGGTGTGGCGCCGGTCGGGTCGTCCTTCGGGCAGACCGTGGCCGTCTGCTCGTTGGTCGCGAAGGCCGGTGCGATCGTCACCGCGGTGCCGACCGGGCCGACGCCGTGCCGGCCCCGGTCGGTCGGCGCGCCCAGCAGCGCCATGAAGCCGTTCCAGTCCCAGTACGGTCCCGGGTCCCAGTGCATGCCGGAGACGTACGAGTCGACCGGGCCGGGCACGTTGTCGTGGCCGATGATGTGCTCGCGGTCGAGCTTCACGTCGTACTTGGCCGCCAGGTACTTCACCAGTTCGGCGGTGTTCTCGTACTGGACCTGCGTGTACCAGGTGGCCCCGTGGGCGGCGTAGCCCTCGTGCTCGATGCCGATCGAGTGCATGTTGAACCAGTAGTTGCCCGCGTGGAACGCGAGGTCCTTGTCGGCCACCGACTGGGTGATCGCGCCGTCCGAGGACCGCATCACGTAGTTCGCGGCGTCACCGGAGGCCGGGTTCTGGAAGGCGTCGATCGCCGTCTGGTAGGGCGTCTCGGTGTCGTGGATGACGATGTAGTCGATCTTCATGCCGTCCGAAGGACGGTTCGCCACCTGGTAGTTGGTGGTCGCCGCGGGCGCCGACTGGCAGTCCAGGTCGGGCGGGCAGTCGGTGCCCGCCGCCGAGGTCTTCGCGAGGTGCAGCGCGGCCAGCCGGCCGGTGTCGGGCCGCAGCGAGGGCTGCGCCGCGAGGTCCACGCGCTGGCCGTCCGCCGTGGTGCGCGCGGCGCCCGACCTGATCGTCGCGAAGACGCGGTTCGCGAAGCCCGCGGCGGCGGACTGGTCGCTCGACCCGCTGTAGCGGGCCACCGCCGCGTACCACTGCGCGGGATCGCTCGGGGTGCCGCCCGCCAGGCTCTTCTCGTACGAGGCGAGCAGCGCCGCCGCCGCGCGGATGTTGTCCCGCCGGTCGGTGCGCACCTGCTGCGCGGGGACGCCGATCAGCCGGGCCGCCGCGGTCAGCGTGTGCAGCGAGGGGTCGGCCGTCAGCGACGCCAGGTCGGAGCGGCCCGCCGCGCCGGCGCCGCCGTCCGCGACCATCGACGGCGTCACGTCCGTCAGGCTCATCGGCCCGTAGCCGCCGCTGGTGTTGTGCCCCTGGTGGACGTCCCACCGGGACTCCTCGTACCCGACGGCCATCAGCACCGCCTGCGGCACCTTCGACTCCCGCGCGGCGAACGCGAAGTCCTGCTGCTCGCCCGAGGAGGCCCCCGAGGAAGCCTGCGCCGAGGCCCCCGCGCTGGTCGCCGCGGGCGTACCCGGGGCGGCCGACGCCGCCGGCACCGACACGCACCCCGCGACGACCATCGCCGCGCCCACGACACCCGTCGCGAGCTTCCGTCGCGATCCCCGTCTCTGACCCACGCTGCCTCTTCTCCGCCGGTACGCGATGCGCCCGGTCACTCGCACAGGTGACCCCACGTCAGCCGTCGCGGTCGATGATAGGGGCCGCCGCCCCGGCCGTCCGAGAGGGGCAACAGTGTGCCGTCGCCGGAGCGTCGGGTGCGGGACGGGCCGCCGCACGCCCGCGTTCACGCGGCATTGACACCATGTTCCCGCGTCACCACCATGCACACGTCATGTCGCGCGACCCCGGGTCGTACGAGGCAGCCGGCCCGCCGCCTGGTACGCCGCCGGACCCCGCCCCCACCGGACGTCAGGAGAACCGCCCATGGCCAACGTCGACCGCCGAAGGTTCCTGCAGCTCGCCGGGGCCACCGCCGCGGCCTCCGTCCTCACCGGCGGCATCGCCAAGGCGGCCGCCATCCCGGCCGCGGCGGGGACCGGGACCCTCCAGGACGTCGAGCACGTCGTCGTGCTGATGCAGGAGAACCGCGCCTTCGACCACTACTTCGGCACCCTGCGCGGTGTGCGCGGCTTCGGCGACCCGCGGCCGGCGACGCTGCCCAGCGGCAAGTCCGTCTTCCACCAGGCGAATGCCTCCGGGCACGAGACGCTGCCCTTCCGGCCGGACGCCGACAACCTCGGCCTGCAGTTCATCCAGGACCTCGACCACAGCTGGTCCGGCACCCACCAGGCGTGGAACGGCGGGAACTACGACCGCTGGATCCCGGCGAAGACGACCACCACGATGGCGTACCTCACCCGCGAGGACATCCCCTTCCACTACGCCCTCGCCGACGCGTTCACCATCTGCGACGCCTACCACTGCTCGATGCTCAGCTCCACCGACCCCAACCGCTACTACCTGTACACCGGTTACGCGGGGAACGACGGCAAGGGCGGCGGTCCCGTGCTGGGCAACGAGGAGGCGGGCTACGCCTGGAGCACCTTCCCCGAGGTGCTGGAAAAGGCGGGCGTGTCCTGGAAGGTCTACCAGGACATCGGCACCGGCCTCGACGCGGCGGGGAGTTGGGGCTGGACCGGCGACGCCTTCATCGGCAACTACGGCGACAACTCGCTGCTGTACTTCAACCAGTACCGCAACGCCAAGGCCGGCAGCCCGCTGTACGACAAGGCCCGCACCGGCACCCATGTCGCGGGCGGGGACGGCTACTTCGACCAGTTGCGGGCCGACGTCCTGGCCGGGAAGCTGCCGCAGGTCTCCTGGATCGCCGCGCCCGAGGCGTTCTGCGAGCACCCGAACTGGCCGGCCAACTACGGCGCCTGGTACGTCTCGCAGGTGCTGGACGCGCTGACGGCCGATCCCGACGTGTGGAGCCGCACCGCCGTCTTCCTCACCTACGACGAGAACGACGGCTTCTTCGACCACGTGGTGCCGCCCTTCCCGCCCGCCTCCGCGGCCCGTGGCCTGTCCACGGTGGACGTCACGCAGGACCTCTACACCGGCGGCGTGTCGGGATACGCGGCCGGGCCGTACGGGCTGGGGCCGCGCGTGCCGATGCTGGTGCTCTCGCCCTGGAGCACGGGCGGCTGGGTCTGCTCGCAGACCTTCGACCACACCTCGATCGTGCAGTTCATCGAGAAGCGGTTCGGGGTGCGCAACCCGAACGTCTCGCCCTGGCGGCGCGCGGTCTGCGGCGACCTCACCTCCGCCTTCGACTTCACCCGCAGCAACGCGGCGGCGCCGACGCTGCCCGGCACCGGTGGCTACGTCCCGCCGAACCACGACAACCCCGGCAGCTACGTCCCGACCCCGCCGGCGGCCGGCGCGCTGCCCAAGCAGGAGCCGGGCCTGCGCAACGCCCGCGCCCTGCCGTACGACCTGAGCGCCGACACCCAACCGGTGAGCGGGCGCATGCAGTTCACCTTCGGCAACTTCGGTACGGCGGGCGCGGCCTTCCTCGTCACCTCCGCGGTGCGCTCGGACGGCCCGTGGCCGTACACCGTCGAGGCGGGCAAGACACTCAGCGACACCTGGGCGATGCCCACCGGCTCGGCCCGCTACGACTTCTCGGTGTACGGCCCCAACGGCTTCCTGCGCCGGATGGCCGGGACGGCGGGCTCGGCCGGCCCCGAGGTGAGCGCCCGCCACGACGCCTCGACCGGCCACGTCACCCTGGTGTTCAGCAACCCCTCCTCGGCCCCGGTCACCTTCACGGCCACCGACGCCTACGCCCCCACCCAGCACTACACCTACACCCTCCAGCCGGCCACCTCCCGCACCGTCCCCAACTGGGGCGTAGCCGCCGCCAACCGCTGGTACGACATCACGGTCACCTCCTCCACCGACCCCGCCTACATCCGCCGCTTCGCCGCCCACATCGAAACGGGCGCCCCCAGCACCAGCGACCCGGCCACGACTACGAGTTGACGCGGCCTCCCGCCGCTCACGCCCGTCGCGTGACGTAGTCCCGCAGCCAGACGGCGAGTTCGGGCGGCTGGAGGTCGAGTGCGGCAACGGCCGCGGCGTCCAGGGGGACGCGGACCGGCGTGAAGTCCCCGAGGTCGGGATCGTCCAGTTCGGGGCCGCCGCGACGGCTCGCGTCCACCTCCAGCACGTCGGCGAGGAAGTAATGGCGGACGACCGTGACGCGCTCGCCCGGGTCGGTCGACGTCAGGATCCCGATCGGCGGGCCGATGGTGGCGCCGATCTCCTCCATGACCTCGCGGCGCAGGGCGGCTTCGAGGTCCGCGTCGCCGGCCTCGACGCCGCCGCCGACGGTCTCGAAGTAGGAGGGGCCACCGGGCCAGCCGCGGCGCAGGAAGACGAGGTGACCGTCGTGGAGCAGAACCGCGCGCACGTTGTGCCGCACCTTCATGCCCGCGACGATACTGCGACGGTCCGGGCGCGGAGCTGGAGTTGCCGACGCGGCCGACAAGGCGGCCACCCGGGCCTGGTTGCGTCCCCTTGGGGGGGCGGGGGGCCCGGGTGGCCGGCGGGTGTGCGGGGGTCGTTACGAGGTGGCGGGCGGCATCAGTTGGGCCATGTTGAAGCCGGCTACGTCCTTGCTCGAGCCGATGCCGTCGCCCCATTGCATGTAGCCCTTGCGGACGCCGTTGTCCTTGTCGTTGTCGTCCAGGGCGAAGGAGAAGACGGTGTTCGCGGTGGGCTGGATCGAGGTGAGGTCGCTCCAGGGGACGGCCATCTCGTAGAGGGTGGTGTGGGTCGACTCGTTCCGCGTGACATGGACCGTCGCGTTGGTGACCTGGCCGCTGCCCTCGGTGGGGGCGATCCAGCGGTAGAGCTGGGAGCCCGCCGAGGTGAGGGCGGCGCCGTACTCGTAGTGGCCGTTCACCGAGGCGGTGCTCTCCGTGGCCGAGGCGCCCGGGACGCCCGAGGTTGCCGCGAACTGCAGGGAGTCGCCCTGCCAGATGTCCGCCCCCGTGGCCGGCTGGGACTGGACGTCGTCGGTCAGGTCGGCGGTGATGTAGAGGTTCTGGGCGTCCCAGTCGAGCCACACCTTGCCCGACAGGTCGGAGGGACCCCCGTACGGCTGCGAGCCGTCCAGCGTGCTCCACGTGCCGTCCGCGGTCGCGGCCATGTCGACCGAGGGCCCGTCCTGGACCTGGTCGAGGGTCCACGAGGTGCCCAGGGACTTGCTGACCACCGGGAGGAAGGTGACGTGCCCGGAGAACGCCTCCGAGGACAGGTCGCCGGAGATGACGCTGGTCACCGTGAAGGGATAGGGCTTCGCGAAGTCGATTCCGGTCACCGGGACATCGACGGTCGCCGTCGACTCCGGGGCGATGGTCGCGGACACCGGCTGGGTGCCCGTGCGGCTGCCGAGCTTCCACGTCACGCCCGTCACGGAAGTGGGCGTGTCCGAGGGGTTGTCGATCACGACCCGCAGCGAACCGGCCGCCGGGTCGGTCCCGGTGACCACCGGGGTGACCTGCTGGGGCGTGGCGCCGGAGGTCACGGTGAGCGCGCTCACCGCGGCCTCGGTGTAGGTGCCGGCCCCGCCGGTGAAGGCCGCCGAGGCGTCCAGCTCCGCCTTGGTGCCCGGGCTCGCGCTCGCCGGGACCTGGACGCTCCAGGTCGCCGTGACCTTCTGGCCGGGCGCGACGCGCGCCACCGAGACCGGTGAGGTCGCCGTCGCCGTCCAGCCGTCGGGCACGGTGAGGCCCACCGACAGGGCGCGGACGCTCTGCCCGCTGGTGTTGGTGAAGGTCGCGGTCGCGGTGATCGCCGTGTCGGGCTTCACGATGCCGTCCGCCTGGAGCGTGAACGGGTCCTGCACCACGATCGGCGCGGTGCCGGTCACGCCGTCCACCGTCACCTCGATCGACGCGGCGCCGGGTGCCCGCATGGTGACGACGCCGGTGCGGCTGACGGAGGCGACCTCCGGGTCGGTGCTGCGGTAGGTGACGTGGGCGCGGGACAGGTCGGCGAAGGACTGGTCGTTGTCGGCCGCCTCGACGATGTGGTCCGCGGCAGCGTGCTGCTGCTCCAGCGCGGAGTCCGTGTCCGGGGCGAGCCACGCATTGGTGCCCTTCAGGTCCAGCGCGTCGCCGGGCTTGAAGACCACCTGGCCGGGCTGGACGGTGACCGTCCGCACCCGTGGGGTGATGGTGCCGTGCACCCGCACCGTGCCGGAGCCGGCGACGGTCGCGGAGTCGGGCCCGACCCGGAACTGGTAGGCGCCGTCGTGGACCACCTGCTTCAGGGCGTCCTCGTCCCACTGGCTGAGGTCGGCGGCCTTGACGGACAGGCTCACGTGCTGGGTGTGCCCGGGCGCGAGCACCGCCGTCTTCCGGAAGCCCACCAGCTGCTCCTTGGGCAACTCGGCGCCCGGCACGGTGAACTGGGGGGCCGCGTAGAGCTGCGCGACTGTCGCGCCCGCGACCGTACCGGTGTTGGTGACGTCGAAGCCGACCTTCACGGTGCCGTCCGCGGACACGGTGCCGGGGCCCACCTGGACGTGGGAGTAGGCGAAGTGCGCGTAGGACAGGCCGTAGCCGAAGGGGTAGGTCGGCGTGCCGGTGAAGTACTGGTAGGTGCGGCCGAGTCCGCCGGTCTGGGACGGGGTGAGGCCGTAGTCGTCCATCGGCGGCAGCTGCGAGTCGCCGGCGTACCACGTGAAGTCCAGGTGGCCGGAGGGGTTCTGCTCGCCGAAGAGGACCTGGGCGAGCGCGGTGCCCTGGCTCTCGCCGTTGTAGCCGCTGAAGACGATCGCCGGGAAGTCCTTCCGCGCGGCCTGGATGTCGTACGGGCCGTCGGCCTGCATGACCATCGCGGTGCGCGGGTTGCCGAGGGCGGCGACCTGGCCGACCAGCGAGTCCTCGTTGCCGGGGAGCGACAGCGCGGAGCGGTCGGTGCCCTCGTCGGCCACGGCCATGTCCGAGCCGACGACCACGATCACCAGGTCGGCGGCCTTGACCGCGGACTGCGTGGCGGCCGAGCAGGAGGCGGGCGTTGTGGCGGTGGTCGAGGTGCCGCAGGCGTCGAAGGTGACGGTCGCGGAGGGGTTGGCGGCCTTGACGGCCGCGGTGATGCCCTGCACGGCGTCGACCCTGAGCGTGGGTTGGCCCGAATATCCGCCCAGCGTCGTGGTGTTCGCGAGATTGCCGAGGATGACGACGTTCTTCAGCTTCGCCGGGTTCGCCGGCAGCAGCGGCGCCGAGGTGCCCGCGACCTTGTCGTTCTGCAGCAGCACGAGGTCCTGGGCGGCGATCTTCTCGGCGAGCGCCTGGTGGGCGGGCGACTCGATCTGGTCCTTGGTGATCTTCGTGTACGCGACCTTGCCCGCGGGGTCGAACTCGCCGGTCTCCATGCGGACCGTGAACAGCTTCGTCAGCGCGCCGTCGATGACGCCGGGCGTCAGCAGGCCCAGCGCGATGGCCGCGTCGATGTTCTGCGTGGTCAACTCGCCGCCGGCGCAGTTCAGCTGGGTGCCGGCCCGCAGCGCGAACGCCTGGCCGCCGGCCGCCGCGGAGATCTGCTCGCCGGTGGCGGTGTCGGTCCACGTCGTGCCGTTGGTGGTCCAGCCGGGCGGGGCCCAGTTGTGGGCGCCGGAGGAGTAGATGTCGCCGATGGCGCCGCAGTCCGAGGTGGTGTATCCGCCGAACCCGTAGGTGGCCTGCAGGAGTTCGTCCACGGTGTAGGTGTCCGCGGGCGCCGGGGTGCCGTTGATCGCGTTGTAGGACGTCATCACGCCGGAGACGTGGGCGTCCCGCACCAGGCTCGCGAACTGCTTGGTGTAGTAGTCCCGGATGTTCGCGTCGGTGGTGTTCGCGCTCTGGGTGTGCCGGCTGTTCTCGTCGTTGTTCAGCGCGTAGTGCTTGGCCGTTGCCGCGACCTTCAGGTACGGGGTCATCGGCTTGCCGCTCGGCGTCTCGCCCTGGTAGCCGTCGACGAAGGCGTCGGCCATCGCGGACGCCAGGTAGGTGTCCTCGCCGAAGGACTCGTTGGTCCGCCCCCACCGCGGGTCGCGGTCCATGTTCACCGTGGGCGCCCAGAAGGTGAGGTCGCCGTAGTCGGCGGCGGAGGGGCCGATGTTGTTCTGCCCCTTCCCCCACAGCGACTTGTCCAGGAAGCCGCGCGCCTCGTCGGATATCGCGGTGGTCTCCTGGTAGGTCAGCTGCGGGTCCCAGGACATGGTGGCGGCGAAGTTCACCGGGAAACTCGTGGCGGTGACGTCGAGTTCGCCCTGCCCGCCGGCCGCGGTGTCGGCACCGAGCCGGTTGATCCCGTGCTGGCCCTCGCTCCAGTACGTGTACTGCTGGACCCCGAGCCGGGGGATGGCCGGCGCGTTGTTGGTCTGGAGCTGCGCCACCTTCTCGGGCAGCGTCATCCGCGACACCAGGTCGGCGGCCCGCTCGGCGAACGAGTAGTGCGTGTCCAGGTAGAGCGGCGTCGTGGCGGCCGCGGCCTTGGTGGCCGGGCCGGCGGGGCTCGCCTCCGCCACGGCCGGCACCCCGGCCACCACGGTCGCCGCGACGGCGGCGGCCAGCATGCGTCCGGCCGATGTCCGGAGTCTTCGGGAGCGCAAGGTTGTCTCCTTCACGTCACGCGCCGCTGGGGCACAGGTTCATGGGGAGCGTGCACGGCACCGGTGCGGGGCGGCGGCTCGATCGTTGAGCTGACAACGATGTCTCCTCTCACGCGCACCGCACTCGCGCACGCGGCCGCCCACCGGACCCTTGAGAACTCGCCCAGCCACTGTTCAGCCTGTTCTGAGCGAAAGTCAAGGCATCGCGCAGCAGTGCGCGGGATTGGCGGAAGCCGTCAAATTACTTGCCTGACAGGGGATTCGGACGCCAACGGGCACGCCGGCCGGGGGCTTGGCCGGGGTGGGCCGAATATGCCGAAAACGGGGCCGCAGGAGTGCGCAGGGCGTGGGCTTCTGCTCAACACCGTCCAAAATCCCCGGTCCGGGGATGCCTCTCGACCGCGTCCGGGGAAGCCGTCGGGCAGGCTTGCGCGACGGCCGGGCGGGTGTCGAAGGTGGATTGTAGGTTCGGGAGGGTGGACGAGACCTTGGCGTTGGAGCCGTTGCAGTTCTTCGAGTACGAGCACAAGCCCGGCCACTACTGCCTGATGCTCAGCGACCGGCACATGGTCGACCTGCTGGACGTCTTCGAGGACTGCGGGCAGTACGGGAACGGGTACGGGTGGGCGGGCGTGGCCCGTTCGGCGATACGGTCGCGGGCCCCGGAGCTGGCCGGGCGGGTCGCCTTCGACCCCGAGGCGGGCATGTTCGTCGCCCACGGACGCGACCCCGAGGCCCTGCGCACCCTCGGCACCCTGCTGCGCGAGGCCCTGCACGACCGCGACGTGCTCAGCGAGCTGATCGAGACCGGGGACCCCGACTGGTTCGACTGAACGCCCCGGCTGCCACCGGGGGCGAGCCGACACGCAGGGTCCCGAACCGTGATGGAGCCGTGAAGCCCTGGTCACAAGCCTGCTCGCGGGCCGGATGAGGCGCTAAGGTGTGGCACCCGGTCGGGGGCAACTGATCTGCGGTGGACGAGGACATGGCACGACCTGGCAGTCAAAACCAGCGCGAGCCCGCAGCGGGCGAACCCGCGCGGGCGGCCCCCGCGAGCGACACGGCTCCCGATCGGCGAACCCGCGCTCTCAAGAGCTCCACGCGTGGCCGCCATGAGCGCGAGGGCTGCCGCCGGGGCACCCGCGTGCTTGAGGGGCGCCGCGTGGGGGCGACCGTGCCACGAGGGTTCCCGGCAGGGGTACCGGTGAGCGTGAAGGGTGCCATCTGGGGGCGCCCTTGAACGTGACGGCCCCCGGTGGGGGTGCCCGTGGGCAGGAACCAGCGGGAGGTCGAAAAGCCCTGGAGCCGAAGGGCGCGTCGCTGTCGAAAGGGAGAGCGCGCGGAAGTTTCTGAGGAACGAAGAAACTGAGCACGGTGGACTGTCGACAGTGACTCCAGCGCCCGGAGGCGGAGGGGCGTCTCAAAACAAAGGGGGGCCTCCCGAAAAAGGGGTTACCACATGCAGAACTCGGACTCGCAACTGGTCGAGCGGGACCGGGAGTTCGGTGAGGTCGAGGCGATGCTTGCCGCGGCGGCCGCGGGCGCCGGGCGGATGGTGGTGGTCAGCGGCGGCGCGGGCACGGGGAAGTCGGCGCTGCTCCGCGCGGCCCTCGCACCGGCCCGGGACAGCGGCTTCACCGTGCTCGCCGCCCGGGGCATACCGTCCGAGCGCGATCTTCCCTTCGGGCTGGTGAACCGGCTGCTCGCGCCCGCCCTGCCCGAGCCCGGCGACGCCGCGGCCGCGTTCACCGGGCACCCCTCCGATGCCGAACTTGCCGCCGAACTCCAGCGGTTCCAGGCCGCTTTGACCCGGCTCGCGGCCCGCTCCCCCGTCCTCGTCGCCGTGGACGACCTCCAGTACCTCGACCGCGAGTCGCTGCGCTGGCTCAGCGCCCTCCCCCAGCGCATCGACCAGGCACCCGTCGCCGTCATGCTCACCGTGTGCCCGGGCGAGCCGTGCGCGGACCCCGCGGCCCTCGACGAACTGCTCGCCGTCAGCGCGGTGGAGGTGCACCCCGCCGAACTCAGCGCCCTCGCCGCCGGAACGGTGGTCGAGCGGGCCCTGACCGCGGCCCCCGACGAGCCCTTCGTCGCCGCCGTGATGCGGGAGACGGGCGGGAACCCGCTGTCCGTGGCGGAGTTGACCTCGGCGCTGCGGGACCACGCGGTCGCCCCCACGGCGGACTCGGCAGGGCTGCTCGGCGACATCGCCGTACCCCGGCTGGCCGCCTGGCTGCGCGCGCGCCTGCGCCGGATGTCGCCGTACGCCCTCGAACTCGCAAGGGCCGTCGCTGTCCTCGGCGCCGACGCGGACTTCGCCCGGGTGGGCCTGCTCTGCGAGGTCGGGCCCGCGCAGGTGATGGACACCGTGACGGCGCTGGACCGCTCCGGCCTGATCGAGGTCACGGACGGCTCCCTCGCCTTCGCCCAGCCCCTGATACGCAACGCGGTGCTCCAGGACGTACCGCTGGCGGACCTCTACGCCCTGCACACCCGGGCGGCCGGCGCACTCCGGGCCACCGGCGCCCCTGACGACCGGGTGGCCGAACAGCTCGTCGCCACCCCGTTGCCCACCGGCCCGTGGGCCGGCGAGGTGCTGCGGGCCGCCGCCGCGGCCGCCCTCGACCGCGGCGCTCCCGACCAGGCCGCCGCATACCTGGCCCGGGCCCTGCGTGAGCCGCTGCCGGACGCCACCCGCACCGAACTTCTCGCCGAACTCGGCCACGTCGAGGGGTACTTGGACCTCGAAGCGGCGATCGACCACTTGGCGGCAGCGTGCGCGGGGCCGCCGGCGGAAGGCGCGGGGCAGCTTGAAGGGCAGCGAGCGGGCCGAGACGGTGAACCAGCGGACCCGACAGAGGAATCGGGACGGCCGGAGGAGGCCGAGGGGCAGTGGGCTGTTCGTCTTGAACCCGGGACCCGCACAGCGGGCCGCCACGGAACCGGAGCCCACGCAGCCGAGCCCGCGGCAGCCGATCGCCATGACGCAGATCGCCACGACGCCGGGGCCGAACGCGGCGGACTCCATCGGCTCGGCGCCGACGATGCCGTACGCGCCCGGCCCGCAGGCGAACAGTTCGAGGATGTCCGGCCCGCACGCGAACAACTCGGGCACGCTCGCCCCGCCCGCGAGCAGTTCGCGGATACCCCGCCCGCGCGCGAACAGCGCGTCCCGCAGCAGCCGTTGCACGAACGCGCACCCGACCAGGGCCTGCGTGAACCGGCCCCGTACGACCTCGCCGCGCGCGACCACGCCCACCTCGGCGGCACCGCACGGGAGCCCGCCGCACACGTGCCCGCCCAGCACGCACGGACCATGGGCGACGGCGTACGCGCATCGGTAGCGCACGACCAGCCGGCGCCCGAGCACGCCGCACATCACCGCGCCCGGCACGCCGACCCCTCGTACGTCCCGGCGCCGAGCGCCCAAGTCCCGCCAGGCGAGACCCTGCGTGAGCCGACCGCACCCGGCCGACCCGAACAGGACCGGCCCACGCAAGAACGGCCCGTACAAGACCCACCCGGACACGACCGACCCGTTCCAGCCCTCCCCTTGGCCGCCCCCACCGCGCCGGACACCACCGCGCCCCACTCCACAGCGCACACCCCTCGCCCCCGCGAAAGCCCTCAACCCTCCCTCCGCGAAGCCGCCCTGCGCGAACTCGCCGACCACCTCACCACGACCGGCCGCCCCCACGAGGCCGACCGGCTCCTCGACGCCAACCCCGAGCCCGTCCCCGGCGAGCGCGCCCTGTGGGCGGCCGACCTGCGGTGCGACGCGGAGGCGCCCGCCGGCGCCGCCACCGGGCCGCTCCCCCGCCTGCCCCGGCCCCAACGGTCCGGCGGCGTGGACGAGATACGCCATCTGAGCCTGCTCGCGACCCGGACGGCGCGGGCCGGACGGTCCCGGTCGAAGGCCGCCGCGCTCGCCGAACAGGCCCTGGCGGCAGCCCCGTTCACGCCGGAGTCGCTGCGTCCGACGCTGCGGGCCGTGCTGGTGCTCGCGCAGGCCGGGCGGGCCGAGGAGGCGTACGAGCGGTGCGAGGCGCTGCTCGCCGAGGTGAACCGGTGGGGGCACCGGCCCGGGCTCGCCGCCGTACGGTCGCTGCGCGGAGCCGTCGCCCACCGGCTGGGCCGCATGCCCGCGGCGGCCGAAGACGCGCGTGCCGCAGTGGAGTTGCTGGAAGGGTGCGGGGTCCCGCGGTACGCGGGTGCCGCGTTGGGGCTGCTGGCCCGGCTGGTCCACGTGCACGTCGATCTGGGCGCGTACGACGAGGCGGCGGCCCTGGTGGCCGAGGTGCGCACCGACACGGCGCGGACCTGGGCGGGCACGGCGCTGCTGCTCGCGCGCGGCAGGCTCCGGGTGGCCGCCGGGCAACACGCGGACGGGCTGCGGGACTTGCTGACGTCCGGCGGCCGGCTGCCCGCGTGGAAGGCGGACAACCCGGCGGTCGCGCCCTGGCGGTCGGGCGCCGCCTGGGCGCTGCTCGCCCTCGGCGAGCCGGCCGAGGCCCGGCGGTACGCCGCGGAGGAGGTCGAGCAGGCGCGCAGGTGGGGCACGCCGGGACCGTTGAGCGCCGCGCTGCGGGCGCTGGGGGCTGTCGTGGGCGGCACCGAGGGGCTGGCGCTGCTGGAGAAGTCGGTCCAAGTGGCCGAGCGTTCGGAGGACCGGCTCGGCCTGGCCCGGTCGCTGGCGGCGCACGGTGCCGCGCTCGCCCGGGCCAACCGCCGTGTGCCCGCCCGGCGTTCGCTGCGCAGCGCGATCGCGGTCGCCGAGGAGTGCGGCTGCCCGGACCTGGCCGGGCGGGCCCGGGTCGAGATGTACACGGCGGGCGGGCGGCCGCCGAAGGCCGCGGACCCGGTGGGGGTCGCGTCGCTGACGGCCGCCGAGCTGCGCACGGCCACGCTCGCCGCCGAGGGCCGGACCAACCGGGAACTCGCCGAGGTGCTGGCCGTGGGCCTGCGGACGGTCGAGATCCACCTCACCAACGCCTACCGCAAGCTGGGCATCGACGGCCGCGACCGCCTCCCCGACGCCCTCCTCGGCCACCCGTCGGCCGACGCGGGCTCCCTCTGAGCCGCAGCCGCGCTGCCAAGAAACGGCAACCCCCCGTAGGAGCTTCCGCCGGTCCCGGCCGCAGGCCGGTCGGTGGTTGCTCGCGCAGTTCCCCGCCCCCTGTAGAGCCTGCCCTTTGCGCGCACGGCAAGGTCCGTACCACCCAGGGGGGCTGGGGGTACCTCCAGGCGAAGTTCTGGGGGAGGAACTGCGCGACGAGCGCGGGCCGGCGGATGGTCCCGGCAACCGGGGAAGGGGCACCCCGGGGGGCACCCCGCGAGCTCAGCGCAGGCACCCCGCATTCCTGCACACCTTTGACGCACAAGCCGCACAGCAGCGCGACACGTTCCGCCGCCCCCGGCGGGCCGAAATCGTAAGTCGCAGGAATGTCCGCATCGCGGTCGGCGGCGCGCCCGGCGGGCAGGAATAGCCGTTCGAACGATGTGAAGGAAACGTCAGAATATCGTGGCCGATGCCGCACGAATACGCGTCGCGGTACCGAAAGGCCGACCGAAACACCGAGCTGACCAGGGTGGCCGCACGGCAGGACGCCGTACTAGCGTCCTGCGTCGAACGGGTGCGGCGAATTGTGTTCGGCCGTTGCTTCGAACACCGCGCGCCCCTGCTCACCATTCGCAATTCCGCAGAGTCATGAAGGGAACGCAATTCATGCGTAACACCACTCCCCAGGTCGAGACCCGCGAGCTTGCCGACGGCGACCTGGACAACATCTCCGGCGGCGTGGGCGTGGGCATCGGCGTGGACGGCCTCGGCCTGGGCGACGTCCTCGCCCCGGTCAGCAACCTGCTGCCCGTGGGCCAGGTCACCAACCTGGTCGGCGGCGCCACCACCACGCTCTCCGGCGTCACCGGTCTCGCGGGTCTCTGACCGCGAGAGTTCGGCCATGACCCCGGAACCGCCGGTTCCGGGGTCCGGCCGCGTCCGGCTCCGTCCGGCGCGACTCGCACGAGCCCGCGCCCACGCACGACCCGCACACCCGCGCACACCCGCGCGCAAATCCCGCACCTCAGGCCCCCGCACACCGCGCGGAACCCCCACACCCGCAAGGCCCCCGGCGGACGGCTGAAGGAAAGGTCCCGTGCAGTTCCGGCAGAAGGCCCTCGCCAAGCTCCAGGCGCCCGAAGAACTCGACATCCCGGTCCGCCTCGCCCGCCCCCAGGGCCGGCTCGCGCTCGCCGTCACCGCGGCCGTGATGGCCGCCGCCGCCTTCTGGGCGGTCACCGGCACGATCTCCGCCAAGGTCGGCGTCCCCGGCATCCTCACCCGCGAGCAGGGCAGTTACGTCCTCCAGAGCCCGTACGCGGGCCAGGTCACCGCGGTGTACGCGCAGGAGGGCCAGTCGCTGCCGAGCGGCGCGAAGCTGCTCACCGTGCGCACGAGCCGCGCGGTGGAGACCGTCCGCACAGTGGCCGCAGGCCGGGTGACCGCGCTGACCGCGAAGATCGGGACCGTGGTCGCCACCGGCGCCGACCTCGCCACGCTGGAGCACGCCGACGCCCCCGACGACCCGCTGGTGGCCGTGCTGTACGCGCGCAGCGGCGACGCGTCCTCGATCGCGCCGGGCGCGAAGGTGGACCTGACCGTCCAGACCGTGCCCACCCAGCGGTTCGGCGTGCTGCGCGGCCGTGTCCTGGCGGTCGGCCGGGCGCCGCAGACGCAGGCCCAGATCAGCAGCTTCCTGGGCGACGCCCAGTTGGGCAGCCAGTTCTCCGCGAAGGGCCAACCCGTGCCGGTGGTCGTGCGGTTGGAGCGCGCGGCGGGCACGAAGTCGGGCTACCGGTGGTCGACGGCGGACGGGCCGCCGTATCCGATCGACTCCAGGACGCTGATCAGCGGGTCCGTCCACCTGGCCGCGCAGCACCCGGTCGACTGGATGCTGCCGTGAGGGCGCGGCGGCAGCGGACGGTCCGCACGCCCGGCGTGCTGCAGATGGAGGCCGTGGAGTGCGGCGCCGCGGCGCTGGCCATGGTGCTCGGCCACTACGGCCGCCATGTGCCCCTGGAGGAGCTGCGGATCGCCTGCGGTGTCTCCCGCGACGGCTCCAGGGCGAGCAACGTGCTCAAGGCGGCCCGCAGGTACCGGCTGGACGCCAAGGGCATGCAGATGGAGCCTGCCGCGCTGGCGCAGGTGCGCGCCCCGGCGATCCTGTTCTGGGAGTTCAACCACTTCGTGGTCTACGAGGGCACCGTGCGCCGCTTCGGCCGCCGCGGGGTGCGGCTCAACGACCCGGCTCGGGGGCGGCGGTTCGTCTCCGAGGAGGACTTCGACGCGAGCTTCACCGGTGTGGTGCTGACCTTCGCGCCGGGTCCCAGGTTCCGGCCCGGCGGGCGGCGGCCGGGGATCGCCGCCGCGCTGCCGGCCCGGCTGCGCGGCACCCGCGGCACGACGCTGGCCGCGCTCGCCGCCAGCTTCCTGCTGGTCGCCGTCGGGGTGGCGGTGCCCGCGGTCAGCCGCGCGTACATCGACACCTTCCTGTTCGGAGGGCGCACCTCGCTGCTGCCGGTGGTCTTCACCTCGATGGCCGTGCTGATCGCGCTGACCGCGGTGCTCACCTCGGTGCAGCAGGCCAATCTGCTGCGCGGGCGGGTGATCTCCTCCACGCTCGGCAGCGCCCGTTTCCTGCGCCATCTGCTGCGGCTGCCCGTCACGTTCTTCGCCCAGCGCAGCCCCGCCGACCTCGTCCAGCGGCTGCAGTCCAACGACTCGGTGGCCGAGACGCTGGCCCGCGACCTCGCCTCGGCGGGTGTGGACGCTGTGGTCGTCGTCATCTACGCGGTGCTGCTGTGGACGTACGACCCCCAACTGACGGTGATCGGGGTGCTGCTGGCGCTGCTGAACGTCGTGGCGCTGCGGGTCGTGGCCCGGATCAGGAGCACCCGGGTGCACAAACTGCGGGCGGACGGGGCCCGGTTGACCAACACCGCCTACAGCGGGCTGCAGGTGATCGAGACGATGAAGGCCACCGGCGGCGAGAACGAGTTCTTCCGCCGCTGGGCCGGGCAGCACGCCGTCACGCTCGACGGCCAGCAGCGACTTGGGGTGCCGAGCGCGGCGCTCGCGGTCGTCGCGCCCACCCTCGCGGCGCTCAACAGCGCGCTGATCCTGCTGTTCGGCGGCGTGCGGGCGGTGGACGGGCAGATCTCGGTGGGGCTGCTCGTCGCGTTCCAGACGCTGGTGACCAGCTTCACCGCGCCGGTCGGCCGGCTGAGCGCGACGGCCGGCCGGGTGCAGGACTTCGCGGCGGACGTGGCGCGGCTGAAGGACGTCGAGCGCTTTCCCGCCGACCCGGCGCTCGTCCGGGACCGCCCGGGAGGCGTCCGCAGGCTGAGCGGTCATGTGGCGCTGGAGGGCGTCACCTTCGGCTACAGCCCGCTCGACGAGCCGCTGCTCACCGACTTCTCGCTGGAGGTCGGGCCGGGCCGGCAGGTCGCGCTCGTCGGCGGCTCGGGCAGCGGCAAGTCCACCGTCTCGCGGCTCATTTCGGGCCTCTACCGGCCGTGGGAGGGCGAGATCCGGATCGACGGGCAGCCGCTGGACACGCTGTCGCGCGGCTCGCTGGCCGCGTCGGTGTCCTTCGTGGACCAGGACGTCTTCCTCTTCGAGGGCACCGTCCGCGACAACGTGGCGCTGTGGGACCCGTCGATCCCCGACGAGGACGTGGTGGCCGCGCTCAGGGACGCCGCCGTGCACGACGCGGTTGCGCGTCGGCCCGGCGGCATCCACGCCCGGGTGGAGCAGGACGGCCGCAACTTCTCCGGCGGCCAGCGGCAGCGGCTGGAGATCGCCCGCGCGCTGGTCCGGCAGCCGAGCGTGCTGGTCCTGGACGAGGTGACCAGCGCCCTGGACGCCGAGACCGAACAGGTGATCATCGACAACCTGCGGCGGCGCGGCTGCGCCTGCGTGGTGATCGCGCACCGGCTGAGCACGGTCCGCGACAGCGACGAGATCGTGGTCCTGGACCGCGGCCGGGTCGTGGAGCGCGGCCGGCACGAGGACCTGCTGGCGGCCGGCGGGGCGTACGCCGACCTGGTCAGGGAGCGCTGAGGTGACCGAGGTGCGGCCGGGGCCCGCGGACCCGGTGCTGGACGCCATGGGCGCGCTCGGCCTGCCGGTGGCGCCGGCCGGCCGGCGCAGCCTGCCGCTGGAGGGCCCGCACGTGCTGTGGCTGGTCGCGGGTGGGGCGATGGACCTGTTCGCGGTGGACGCGGCGCAGCAGGGCCGCTGGCACTTCCTGGGCCGGCTCGGCACCGGCACGCTGCTGCTCGGTCCGGCCGCGGGCCCGCAGCACACCCTGGTCGGCCGCCCGTTGGAGGGCAGCGTGCTGCGCCGGATCGCGCTGCAGGAGCTGTTCGGCACCGGCTACGGCAACGAGGTCGCCTACGGCGGGGGTCACGGCGACGGCTCGGTGTACGGGGACGGTTCGGTGTACGGGACCGGGTACGGCGGCGGGGCCGGCCCCTGGGCCGACGGGTGGGCCGAGAGCAGCCAGGCGTGGGGCGGCGGCCCGCTGGAGAACGCCTTCGCCCGCGGCATCGGGCGCGGCCTGGCCGTCCTGTTCGACGCGCCGGTAGACGGCCGCGCGGTCCCGGGCGGCAGCGGGCAGGAGGGCGGCGGCCCGGCCGACGAGGGCATCTTGTGGATGCCGGTCGCGCCGGGCAGCGTGCGCTACGCCGACCCGTACGGCTACGGGTACGGCGCGAGCGCGAACGGGGACGCGTACCAGGCCGCCTACGGGGACCTGCTGGTCGACGGCCGGATGTGGCGCAGCCTGGTGGACCAGCAGACCCGGCTGCTGCTCGCGCTGGACCGCTGGATCGAGAGCGCGGAGCAGGCGTACGAGGACCGGGCCGCGGCCGGCATCAGGGCCGGCGAGCAGGTACGCGAGGAGGCAGACCACACGCTGCTGGCCTCGCTGGGCAAGCCGGGGGCCGGGCGGGCGGCGGGCGGTCGCGGGAGCGCGCGCGACGACGGCACGCTGCAGGCATGCCGTCTGGTCGCCGCCGCGGCCGGGATCGAACTCGACCTGACCGAAGGGGCGGTGGACGACCCGGACGGGGCGGACCGGATGGGCGCGGTCGAGCGGATCGCGGTTCGGGCGCGGGTGCGTACCCGTACGGTCCGGCTCGGCGGGCAGTGGTGGCGGGAGAACTCCGGTCCCCTGGTGGGTCATCGGGCAGCGAGCGGTGCCCCGGTCGCCCTGCTGTGGCGCCGCGGCGGGTACGAGGCGGTGACCCCGGCCACCGGCCGCCGCTCGCGCGTCGGCAGGGCGAACGCGGCCGAATTCGCGCCCAGCGCCGTGATGTTCTACCGGCCGCTGCCCGAAGAGCCCATGTCCGCCCGGCGGTTGCTCGCCTTCTGCCTGCGCGGCACCGGCGCCGACCTGCGCGCGCTGCTGCTGAGCGGGCTGGTCGCCGTCGGCCTCGGCACGCTGGTGCCGATCGCCACCGGCCGGGTGCTCGGGGTGTACGTGCCGAACGCCGAGAGCAGCCTCATCGTGCAGACCGCGCTGGCGATCGTGGCCACCACGGTGGTGTCCACCGCCTTCCTGCTGATGCAGAACACCGCGATCCTGCGGGTCGAGGGCCGGGTCGAGGCGACGCTGCAACCCGCGGTGTGGGACCGGCTGCTGAGCCTGCCGACGCGGTTCTTCGCCGAGCGCTCCACCGGGGAACTGGCGAGTGCGGCGATGGGCATCAGCGCGATCCGCAAGGTGCTGTCGGGGACCAGCTCGGTGATGGTGCAGGCGGGCGCGGTCGGCGCGGTGAACCTGGTGCTGCTGCTGTGGTACAGCGTGCCGATGGCGCTGGTGGCGCTCGCGGTCCTGGCCGTCATCGGGGCGGTCTTCCTCGGCCTGGGCTTCGCCCAACTGCGGTGGCAGCGGCAGCTGGTGGTGCTCACCAACAAGCTGAGCAACCTCGCCTTCCAGACGCTGCGCGGGCTGCCGAAGCTGCGGGTGTCGGCCTCGGAGAGCTTCGCCTACGCCGCCTGGGCCGGGCAGTTCGCGCGCAGCCGGGAGCTGCAGCAGCGGGTGGGCCGGACGAAGAACCTCGTCACCGTCTTCACCTCGCTGTGCCTGCCGCTGTGCACGCTCACCACCTTCATGCTGCTGGCGGGCCCGGCCCGCGGTGCGCTCTCGCCGGGCGCCTTCCTCACGTTCACCACCGCGGTGACGATGATGCTGACCTCGGTGACGCAGCTGACCGGGGCGCTGCTGTCGGCCGCCGCGGTGCTGCCGTTGTTCGAGCAGGTCAAGCCCATTCTCGACGCGGCTCCCGAGGTGCGCGGCGGCAGCACCCGGCCCGGGGTGCTGTCCGGCGCGATCGAGGTCAGGAACCTGTCCTTCCGGTACGCCGACGACGCGCCGCTGGTGCTGGACGACGTCTCCTTCCAGGTGCGGCCGGGCGAGTTCACCGCGATCGTGGGCGCCAGCGGGTGCGGCAAGTCGACGCTGCTGCGGCTGCTCATCGGCTTCGACCGGCCGCTGTCCGGCGGGGTGCACTACGACGGCCAGGACCTCGCCGCGCTCGACCAGTCCGCGCTGCGCCGCCAGTGCGGGGTGGTGCTGCAGAACGCGCAGCCGCTCACCGGCTCGATCCTCGACTGCATCCGCGGCGCCGGCGCGTACACCCTGGAGGAGGCGTGGGCGGCGGCCGAACTGGCGGGCCTCGCCGAGGACATCAAGCAGATGCCGATGGGGATGCACACCGTGCTCTCCGACGGCGGCGGCGCCGTCTCGGGCGGTCAGCGGCAGCGGCTGATGATCGCCCAGGCGCTGATCCGCCGCCCGCGCATCCTCTTCTTCGACGAGGCCACCAGCGCGCTGGACAACGAGACGCAGCGCGTGGTGATGGACAGCACCCGCGCGCTGCGGGCCACGCGGATCGTGATCGCGCACCGGCTGTCCACGATCATGGACGCGGACCGGGTGATCGTGATGTCCGAGGGCCGCGTGGCCCAGCAGGGCCCCCCGTCCGACCTCCTCGCCGACACCGAGGGTCTGTTCCACCACCTGGTGCGCCGCCAACTGCACTGAGGCGCACGAGCTGTCCGCGGACGGGCACGCCGACCGTTCCGGTGACCGAGCCGGCCGGGCTTCCCGGCCACCGGATCGCGCCAGTCCGGCGAGGTGGGGCGCCCGCCGGGCAGGACGGGACCGGAGCCGTCAGGCGCCGTAGTGGCGGCAGCGGAGGCCGCGCGGGCCGGGCGGCGGTTGCCGGAACCAGGCCCCCTGGCGTGAGCCGTCAGGCGCCCGAAGCGGCGGCCGCCAAGGCGTCCGGGCGGCGGCCGGTGAGGGTCGCGTGGACCAGGGCGCGGCCGCGGGCCGCCGTGCGGGCGCGTTCGGCGAGGGTGTCGGGGGGCACGGCGTCCAGGCCCGCGCAGGTGCGGCAGGTGCCCTCGTGCGGGATCGGGCGGGCGCAGCCCGCGCACTCGTGCCGGCGTGGCCGCGGCGGTGCGGTGAGCGGCTCCGATGCAGGGGGCAGCTTGCGGGTCAGGCGGTCGCGCAGCAACGCCGTCGCGCTGTGGACGCGTTCGGGCAGGCCGACCAGCAGGGCGGAGCCGAGGTCGCGGGGGCCGAGGCCGCGCTCCAGCCAGGGTGTCACCAGGGGCGCGAGCGCCAGGGCCTCCGCGGCGCCCAGGCGCAGACGGGGCTCGGCCGCGGTCACCTCGTGCAGCAGGGCCGCCGCCTCACCCGCCGCCGTGCCGGGCGGCACCCTGCCGGGCACAGGGGTGTTCCCGTCCGGTGGGGTCTCCCGCCTCCCGCCCGGTCGCGCACCCCTGGTGCCCCCGGCCGGTGTCCGCCGCGCGGGGAGGGAGGGTTCTTTCCCGCGGTCCTTTACGGGGTGGGCGGCAGGGGCGCCGTCCGCCGGCCGGCCGGGGCCCGGAAGTACGGCACCCGGTCCCACCTGCGCGGCTGCGTACGGGGTGTCGTACACGTGGGCCTGGCTGACGAAGGTGCCGTCCGGCAGGCGCACCCGCTCGACGCGGTAGTACCCGGCGGCGGTCAGCTCGCGCAGGGCCTTGGCGACGGCCAGGCGCCCCTGCGGGCTGGTGTCGGCCATGCGGCGGCCGTCCTCGCGCCAGCCGTCGGGGCGGGAGAGGAGGTCGGCCAGCAGGCCCCGGGCGGTGTAGGACAGCCGCCGGTCCTGCAGCGCCGTGTTCGGCAGGACGGTGAAACCGCGCGTGTGGCGGCTACGATGGATGTGCATCGGGAGGTCTTGCTCCTGTGCCGGACCCCGGAGCGTTGGCGCGCTGCCGGGGTCACTCTATTGAGATCGGGTGTGACAGAACGTACCACGCGATTCGCCCAAGATCGACCGCCCTTGGATGCTTTCACGAGCCTCTGTCAAGGTCTCACTCGAAGAACTTCAGGCCCCATCCCGTGTTGCTCGTCGCGCCGGGGACGTTGGCGCGGGTGTAGGTCGTGTTGCCCCACCAGCAGAAGCTGCCGGTGAACCAGTAGCGGTTGGACCAGGAGTACGGCGTGCCCTTGGGGACCGCGGTGAACATCAGCGGGAAGGTCGGGCCCGCGGGCGGGCTGGTGTTGATGTCACCGTTGAGCAGGACGAAGCTGTGGCTGCCGGGGCCGTCCACATAAAGGGTCGGGTCCCAGCCGGACATCATCGTGTCCGCGTGCGAGCCGAAGAGGCAGCCGTTGGACTTGTACCAGTCCCACACGTAGGTGGGGTCGCCGCCCGCGCGCAGCCGCAGGTCGGCCATGCAGTACTGGTCGCTCCAGCTGCCGTTGGCCGAGTAGACGATGTGCAGCTGGCCGTTGGGGTCCTTGATCGCCGCGGGTGCCTCGTTGATGTACGGGTCGCCGACCACCCGCTCCCAGCTCTCGCGCGGCTGGGAGATGATGTAGCGCGCCCCGGTCGGGGTGGTGGGGCTGCTCATCCGGGCGAGGTAGAGGTTCTGCTCGACATTGGTGTCGCCCGCCCAGCCCGACCAGACGAACCAGCGCTGCCCGTTGAAGGTGAACATGTTCCCGTCGATGGCCCACTTGTCGTCGGGCAGGGCGAGTTCGGTCTCGGCGCCGTAGCCGCTGTCCGCGGTGGCCGAGCTGATCACGTACATCCGGTGGGCGGCGCCGGTGCCGGCGGTGAAGTAGATGTAGTAGCGCCCGCTGTCGACCACGATCTCCGGCGCCCACACCTCGCCGCGGCCCTTGGTGTCCGACCACACCTTCTTCGCGGTCGCCGCGCCGAGCGCGCCGGTGGAGGACGCCTCCCGCACGGCGATGCCGCCGCCGGCGGACTCCGCGGAGATGTACGTGCTGCCGACCCGGATCACGCTGGGGTCCGCGTTATGGATCGTGGTCTGGTCCATGGGGGCGGCCGCCTGCGCGGGCCCGGGGCCCAGCAGCGACACCGCGGCGGCCACCGCGCCGCACAGGGCCAGGCCGTACCGGCCGCGCAGAAGCTTCATGGCTCCTCAGCATCCCCAGTCGCTATGGACATGTCAATCATCGTGCGCCCCCCACGCGTCACCCACCCGTCACCGCCGCCCCCTTGAGCACTCAAGGGGCGGGCGGCATGCTGGGACGGCCGCGCCGCGGCTGGCATGGACCTGATGAGTCACGGAAGGACCACCGATGGCTGCACCCTCCGCGTCCCCCGCACCGTCCTCCTCCGCTTTCCCCCTGGGCCGCCGCACCCTGCTGCGCGGAGCGCTCGCCGTCGGGGCCGGTGCCGCGGTGGGGCCGGTGCTGCTGTCCGGCACGGCCTCCGCGTACGGCTGGTCGCGCACCCTGCAGCAGGGGGCGACCGGCGCGGACGTCACCGAGCTGCAGATCCGGGTCGCCGGCTGGGCGACGAGCACCGCCGGGCACACCCGGGTGGCCATCGACGGGGACTTCGGGCCCGGCACCGCCACCGCGGTCCGGCTCTTCCAGGGCGCCTACGGGCTCGGGGTGGACGGGATCGTCGGCCCGGCGACCCAGGCGCAGCTCAACGCCCTTGAGCAGTCGGACGGTTCGACCGCGCACTTCGACTGGAGCGAGTTCACCGACCGGGTGAGCGGCACCTTCGACGGCGGCAAGGTCAGCGCGTCGGCCGCCAAGGAGAACGTGCGGCGGCTGATGTACAAGCTCGAAGCGCTCCGCAAGAAGCTCGGCAACACCCCGATCACCGTCAACTCCGGCTTCCGCAGCATCGCGCACAACGCGTCGGTCGGCGGCGCGAGCGACAGCATGCACCTGTACGGCACGGCCGCGGACCTCGACGTCCCCGGCGTGGCCAACAAGACCGTCTACCAGAAGTCCGAGACCTGCGGCTTCTCCGGCCTGGAGACCTACACCGAGGACCACCAGCACGTGGACAGCCGGGCGGACCTGGGCCGCGCCTGGTGGTGGGAGGACGGCACGATCTAGCGGCCGGTATCACCGGTCCCGGCAACCACACGGCTACCACGGCGGGCGGCCCGCGTCGAGGAGAATCCAGGTTCCGAGGGGTTCGCGGTCGAGGGTTCACCGGGGCGCATCCCGCCGTTCACCACGGGCCGCCAAGTTCTCGGGTGTGACTGAGAGACGATTCCCCCGCAAGCGTGCCCGCGTCGCCGTGGCGATCGGCGCCGCCGTCGCCATGGCCGGGGCGGCCACCGCCACGGCCCAGGCGCACGGCTGGCTGTCGGCCCCCTCGCACGACTTCCGCGCGAACGCCGACACCTTCTCCGGCCGCGGCACCGTGACCGGCAACGTCCTGCGCAACGACGCCGGCGCGACCGCGGTCGTGCGGCACACCGCCCCCGGGCACGGCAGCGTGGCGGTGAACGCGGACGGCACGTTCACCTACACCCCGAGTGCCGGCTTCAAGGGCACCGACACCTTCACCTACACCGCGACCGACGCGGTGCAGCTGTACCAGGACACCCAGGCGAACGGCGCGCCGCTGCCGCCGCTGGCACAGGTCGCCGGGCCGAACGGCACCACCACCCGGATCTCCGGCGAGGGCTACGGCTCCGCGCTCGCCGCGGTGCCCGGCAAGGCCGGCTCCTTCTACGGCCTGACCGACCGCGGCCCCAACGCGGACGCCCCCGACGGCAACAAGTCCGAGATGGTGCCGGACTTCACGCCCCAGATCGGCGAGTTCAAACTGGTGGGCGGCAAGGCCGAGCTGGTCAGGAAGGTCACCCTCAAAGGCCCGAAGCGGCTGGGCGGCGTGCCGTACAGCGGCCGCCCGCCGCACGACACCAGCGAGGTCATCGACGACGTCGCCGCGACGAACGCCAACGGCGGCACGCCCGTCCCCATCGCCGAGGACCCCTACGGCTACGACTCCGAGGGCCTGGTCGCGCTGCCCGACGGCACGTTCTGGGTCTCCGACGAATACGGCCCGTACCTCACGCACTTCGACGCGAACGGCTACGAGCTGGGCCGGCTCACCCCGTACCGGAACAGCCCGGACAACGCGTACCACACGATCCTGGGGTACCTGCCGGCGGAGTTCGCCGACCGGCTGAAGAACAAGGGCATGGAGGGCCTGACGGTCACGCCGGACGGCTCCACGCTGGTGGGTCTCATGCAGTCCGCGCTCCAGCAGCCCGACCTCGGGCCGAAGGCGAGCAACGTCGCGCCGACCCGCATCCTCACGATCGACCTGCACACGCTGAAGACCAAGCAGTACCTCTACCTGCTGGACGACCCCGACGACACGGGCGACGCCAACAGCGAGATCACCGCGCTGTCCGACACCAAGTTCCTGGTGGACGAGCGCGACGGCAACTTCGAGCCCTTCGCCAAGAAGACGCTCTACGAGGTGGACACCAACGGCGCCACCGACGTCAGCAACCTGACGATCGGCGGCAAGACGCCCGAGGCGCTGGTCGGCAAGGACGGCACCGACGACGCGCTGGCCGCGCTCACCGCCGCCGGCGTGAACGTCGCCCAGAAGCAGCCGTACCTCGACCTCGGCACGCTGGTCAGCCAACTCGACCCGACCGGCGGCTTCTTCGCGCACGACAAGGTCGAGGGCGTGGCCACCACGGACGCCGGGAAGACGCTGTACCTGTCGAACGACGACGACTTCGGCATCGACACCATCTCCGTGGACCCCGACGGCACCTGGACCGTCCACCAGAAGACGCTGCCGTCCACCGGGCAGACCGACAACGGCGAGATCCTGAAGGTCGACACCACCAGGCTCCCCGCGGTGCTGAAGACCGTCACGGTCACCGTGCACGTCGGCTGACGCGGGCGTCACCGCCCGTCCGGGCCCGTCCGCTTCTGCGGGCGGGCCCGAGGCACGGGTGCGGGCCGGTAGCCGCCGGGGCAGATGCCGGTCAGCCGCGGGTCGCCGTAGGCGGAGGTGCCCGGGTCGGTGGTGAAGACGTGGCAGCCGGGCGGGACGCCGTCCACCCGCAGGTAGCCGTTGTCGTACGTGGCGGCGACCGTCCGGCCGTCCATGTACACGGAGGTGGTGCCCGCGGTGCCGCCCGGCAGGCGGACGTCGGCGGCGGTGTTCGGCGGCACCTCCACCGAGGTGTCCACCCGGCTGCCGGCGGTGTCGAAGGCGACCCCGATGCCGCCCTTGTTCGTGGGCACGGTCACGTGCGCCCAACTCACCCCGGACGGCTGCGGTTTGACGTCGAAGGTGGCGTAGCCGGGGGTGATGGGCCGGATGCCGAACATGTCCTGCGGGATGTCGAAGGCGGGTGAGGCCGCCCACGAGTGGGAGTAGGTGGTGTTGGGCTTCAGGGACAGGTCCCACGCCTCCATGGTGGCCCCGGCGCCGGCCCGGATCATGTTCAGCCAGCTGTCGGTGCCGGTGGAGGTGAGCAAGGCGTGCGCCAGGTCCGGCCGGTCGCCGGCGTAGAGGGCCTGGATCATGAAGGCCGCGCAGTAGACGCTGCACGCCATGCCGCGGCTGCCGAGGTAGGCGGCGGCCTGTGACGCCTGCCGGTCGTCGGTGAGGCCGAAGGCGGTGGCGAACACGCTGGCCTGCACGGCGTAGTGGGAGATCGGGGCGCCGCTGTCGTCGAGGCCGTCGCGGTAGGCGCCCTTGGCCGGGTCCCACATCTTCGCGTTCACGGCGGACCTGATGGTCTGCGCCCGGGCGGTGTCGGCGGCGGCGTCCTGGGTGCGGCCGAGCGCGGTGGCGATGTCGGCCATGTCGCGGTAGGCGGCGTAACCGATCGCGTTGATCACGGTGTTGTAGGAGCTGAACACGTAGCCGTCCCGCTCGGAGGCGGGCCAGTCCACGAGGTCGCAGTCGGTGGCGCAGGTCCCGCCGGTGTCGCCGGTGGTCTTGTGGATCAGCCCGCTCACGGGGTCGAACCACTCGTCGGGCAGCTTGCCCCGCAGCGCGGTGTAGGCGGCGGTCAGCGCGGTGGTGTCGCCGGTCGCCTCGTAGCTGTCGTGCATGGCGAGGATCAGGTACATCGGCCACTCGGTGGGCCAGGTGCGGTTCGGCAGAAGGAAGTTCAGGGAGTAATTGCCGAGGGCGGCGTCGCCCCCGGTGTAGAGGTCGGACATCAACTGCAGGTAGGAGTCGGCCTCGTAGACACCGCGCTCGCGTTCCCAGGAGTCGACGTAGAGGTCCTGGTTCGCGGTCTCCACGGTGTTGCGGGACAGCGCCCACACCTGGTCGAGCGAGCTGTCGGAGGAGACGAAGGTGCCGGCGGACTCGTCGAAGGGGTAGAGGTACGCCTCCGCGGTGAGGTCGGCTGCGGTCAGGCCGGTGGGGGCGCCGGTGATCTGCACGTAGCGGAAGACCCGCAGGCCCCAGGTCTCCAGGTGCTGACTGCCCGCCCGCAGCGTCCACTTGTCCTCGTAGGTGTTGCCGGCCGAGGTCTGGTAGCGGACGGTGTCGGTGCCGGAGGGCACCTCGCCGTAGCGGATGTCGAGCACCTGGCCCGCGGTGCCGGTGAGGTCGAGCGAGAGGCCGCCGATCCAGGTGCGGCCGTAGTCGACGTAGTAGTCGCCGGGCGCGTACTCCACCGCGGAGACCGGGGTCTTCGTCTGCTGCCCCACCTTCGCGGTCGGGGTCGGCTCCAGGTCGGAGAAGGCGGACTTGACGACGGGCGCGAGCCAGGAGGAGGTGTCGAAGCCCGGGGCCGCGAATCCGGTGGGGTAGGCGCGGGCGTCGAAGTCCTCGACGGGGGCGGTGTAGAAACCGGTGCCGATGCTGCCGGCGCTCGGCAGCACATCGGCGCCGCTCCTGGCCCGCCAGGCGGGACCGGTGCCGAACGTCTGGGTGCTGCCGTCGGTGTAGCGGACCACGAGGTCCGCCAGGAAGCGCTGGTCGCTGGTGGTGTAGGCCAGGGCGCCGACGGTGTTGGCGGCGCCGGGGCGCAGCAGCGACGTGACGTCGTAACCGTCGTAGCGGGTCTCGCTGCCGATCGGGCGGGTCGGGCCGACGCCCACGAAGTGGTCGTTGACCCACAGCTTGTAGACGAACTGGTGGGTGGGCGCGGTGGAGGCGCCGGTCGCGTACAGGTGCGCCCAGGCGATCTGCCGGCCCGCCGCCAAGGTGGTCTGCCCGCGCAGGAACACCCAGTCCACAGAGCCGAATCCGGTGCCGCAGTTCTGGCTCTTGTCGATGAACAGCGCCTGGTCCACCACGGTGCCGCAGGAGAAGCCGGTCGCTCCCGGGGCACTGAAGTCGTTGCTGTAGAGCACGGTGCCGCCCGAGCCGGTGACGTCGATGTCGTCGAAGGTGGCCTGCTCGCTCATGCCGGTGCGGAAGCCGATGCCGCCGGCCGGGAAGGTGGTGTCGGTGGTGGTGTCCACCAGGGACCAGGAGGTGCCGGTCGCGGGCTTGAGGTAGGTGGTGAACGTCGATCCGGCCGCCACGATCCGGAAGTCGTACACCGTGCCGTCGGCGAGCGCGAAGGGCAGCGGCTCGGCGGCCTTGAGGTTGGAGAAGGTGCCGTTCTTCTGCACCTGGGGGGCAATGGTGTTCTCGCCGTTGCCCTTGAACTGCCACAGGTAGAAGTCGCGGGTGTCGGTCTCGCGGAAGGTCACGCTGGCGTACTTCGCGTCGATCACGAAGGTGCCCTGGAAGGTGTAGTCCTGCCACAGGGCGTCGGGCGCCCAGATGGGGCTCGCGCCCGGCCAACTGCGGCCGGGGCCCGTGCCGAAGGAGGCGGCGGCCGACCAACCGGAGGCGGTGCCGCCGGAGTTCCAGGTACGCACCCGCCACACGTAGCCGGCCGCGGCCTGCAACGCGGGGCCGCGGTAGGCGACATTGCTGCTCGCGGCGGAGGCGACCTCGCCGGAGTCCCAGATGTCGGGGGTGCCGGACAGGGCGGCCGCGGTGGTGGCGACCTGGATCTGGTAGGCGGTCTGCCGGTCCGCGCCGACCTGCCAGCCGAGCAGCGGTGTGCCGCTCGCGTCCACGTCGGCGGGGGCGGTGAGGCCGCCGACGGTCAGGGCGGTGGGGGGCGTGGCGGCGTCGGCGTGCGGGTGGGCGTGCGGGTCGCCGGGCCGCGAGGGGTGGCCGGCGCCGTGCGGGGGGCGGTCCGGGAAGGGCCCGGCGGAGGCCGGGGTTCCGAGCACCAGGCCGACCAGGGCGAGCCACGCGGTCAGCGCGGCGAGCAGGAGCAGCGACCGGCGCGCGGGCGGGCGGGACCGTGCCATCGGAACCTCCGGTGTGAAACGATTCAGCACACGCGGTCGCGCCGACCCCTGGAAAGCGGCGGTGGGACGGCTGACATCGTGCTGGTGCGGACCACGGCTGTCAATGACACTGAAACGCCATACGGTGCCGGGCCCGCCGGGCCTTTCGGGTGCGCCGCTCCTGGATTCACGCGGGGAATTCACGCCGTTCATAGATGTGAACAACGGATCGCGCACTGAACCATTCCGGATCGACGCTAGCTCCGGCCACCCTCAAGGGTCAACCCCACGGCACACCAATGACCCCACGAGGCACCCGCGCTGACATGACGCGGCGTCAGTTCGTTCACGGGAGCGAACATTTACCGTTCGGCAAAAAACTGTGCAGACAAGAAAAGTGCCGTTGGCCTGCGGCTTATTGAGCGGCCCCCCTGTGCGGAACTGTTTCCTTATCTTCGGGTCTTGACCGCAAAAGAAACACGACAGCACACTGTCCGCCATCCACTCCCGTGACGAGCCCCGCGGAGCCGCGCCCCGGCGCCGCCCGCGGCGAGACGAGGAGCACCCCCATGTCCGGATTCAACCGCCGCGACTTCATCAGGGCCACCGGGCTCGGGTCCGCCGCCCTCGCCCTGCCACTGGCGGCCGCGACGCAGGCGGAGGCGCACAGCCCCCGTCACGGCGGACCGCACGGACCCGACGGGCACCCGCACCGGCCGAAGCCCAAGGTGCTCAGCGGGACCGTCAGCACCTCGGGCGCCTGGCAGGTGACCGCGAGCGCGCTGGGCTGGACGTTCAGCGGCTCGGTCGGCGCCGCCGCGGACATCGCCACCGCCTCGGGCTCCGACGCGCTGGGCGCCTACACCGAGACCACGTTCACCTTCAAGTCCGGCGCCCGCAGGGGCGGCATCCGGGTCTACGACGCGGCCTCCGCGGTGATCTTCACCGACACCTACGTCACCGCCGCCGCCAACGCCGACCCGTTCCCCACCTTCACCGGCTACCCGAAGCTGCCCCACCGGCTCAGCCACGCCGACTGCTTCGGCCGCTTCCAGTTCAACACCTTCGCCGGCGCCTCGGACAGCCCGTGGATCTTCTTCGACGACGCCGGCGCCGCCTTCATCGTCTCGGCGGCCGACCACTTCCAGGAGGCGCAGACGACACAGGACGCGAGCGGCGCCATCGCGGCCGGCGTGCTCGGCTCGGTCGGCACGCTGCCGGCCGGCTACACCCGCCGGACGATCCTGACCACCAAGGACGGGATCGGCGCCGCCCACCGCTCCTGGGGCACCGCCCTCACCCGCCTCGCGGGCAAGCCGCTGCCCGCCAACGACGCGGGCGTGGTGCTGAACACGCTGGGCTACTGGACCGACAACGGCGCCGACTACTACTACGCCTACGACCAGTCCAAGGGCTACACCGGCACCCTGCTGGCCGTCCGCGACGAGTGGGCCGCGCACAAGCTCCCGATGGGCTACATGCAGCTCGACAGCTGGTGGTATCCCAAGGGCCCGAACGCCGACTGGACCGACAACCCGGACGGCACCTACCTGTACCAGGCGGACCGGACGCTCTTCCCGAACGGACTGGCTGCCTTCCGCTCGCAGTTGGGGATGCCGCTGGTCACCCACGGCCGCTGGATCAACGCGTCCAGCCCGTACCACGGTGAGTACACGTTCTCGAACAACATCATCACCGACCCGGCCTACTGGCAGAGCGTGATGGACTACCTGCGCGACGGCGGGGTCGTCGTCTACGAGCAGGACTGGCTCTGCAACAACGCCAAGCCGGCCGAGAACCTCACCGACGCCGACGAGTTCTTCGACGCCATGGCCCACCACGCCGCGAGCGACGGCCTGGACCTGCAGTACTGCATGGCGCTGCCGCGCGACTACCTGCAGAGCACCCGCTACGCCAACCTGACCACCATCCGGGTCAGCGACGACCGCTTCGACCGGCCCAAGTGGGACATGTTCCTCTACGACTCGCAGCTCGCCAGCGCGCTCGGGATCTGGCCGTGGGTGGACGTCTTCATGAGCGGCGAGACCACCAACCTGCTGCTGGCGAACCTGTCGGCCGGGCCGGTCGGCGTCGGCGACGCGCTGGGGAAGGTGAACGCGGCCAACCTGTTCCAGGTGGCCCGCCCGGACGGCGTCATCGTCAAGCCGGACGTGCCGATCGTCCCCACCGACGCGACCTACGTGGGCGAGGGCGCCGGGCGGATGCCGGCGATGGTGGCGAGCACGAGCGTGGCGCATGTCGGCCTGACCTACCGTTATGTCTTCTCCTACGCACGGCAGTTCGTGCCGCCGCAGCAGCTCTACCAGGCGGAGGACGCGAAGTTGTCAGGGCCGGTGGTGGCCTCGGACAACTCCGGTTACACCGGGCGGGGCTTCGCCGACTACCAGAACGCGAGCGGCGACTACGTCGAGTGGACCGTGCAGGCGCCGGCCGCCGGCACGTACACGCTGCAGTTCCGCTACTCCAACGGCGGCTTCGGCGACCGGCCGCTCGCGATCACCGTCAACGGCGGGGCCGCGCAGACCCTCTCCTTCCCCTCCACCGGCTGGTGGACGTCGTGGAGCGTGGTCGGGGTGACCGCCACGCTCGCCCAGGGCGCCAACACCGTGCGGGCGACGGCCACCGGGGCGAGCGGCGGCGACATCGACTGGCTCGGCGTCACCCAGGGCGCGGTGGCCACCGGCCTGTCGCAGCCCGTCTCCTTCGCGCTGTCCGAGGTGGGCGTGACCGGACGTGCCTACGTCTACGACTACTTCGCCGGCACCGGCGCCCTGGTCGGCGCCGGCGGCGGCGTGAACACCACCGTCGGCAGCGGAACTTACTGGGTGGTGGCCCCGGTCGGCGACTCCGGCATCGCGTTCCTCGGCGACGCGGGGAAGTTCGTCGCGCACGGCGACAAGCGGATCGAGCACCTCAGCGACGACGGGAGCGTGCACGTGACGGTCGCCTTCGCCGCGGGCGAGGGGCCGGTGACGCTGCACGGGTACGCGCCCCGCAAGCCGACCGCCACGGCGAGCAACGGGAAGGCGGGAGCGGTGGCGTACGACACCTCCACCAAGCTGTTCTCCCTCCCGGTGACCGCGGGGTCGGACGGGCGGGCGGTGCTCACCATCGCGCCCTGAACCGCGGCGGGTTGCTGCCGCGGGTCGTGCGCCCGGCCCTTTCCCGGGGCCGGGCGCGTCCGGGTTCCCTGCGCCGGGCGCGTCCGGTGTTCGGCCCCGCGTCCTCCGTTCCGCGTGCTGCGTTCTGCCTTCTGCGTTCCTCGTGCCGCGTTTTTCTGCCCGGTTCTCTGCCCGGCGGGTCAGTCGAGGGTGATCGTGGGGCGGTACATGTCGAGCCACAGGGCCAGGTCGAGGGTGCGCTCCATGCCCTTGCGGGCCGCCTGGTCGACGACGGGACCGTCGAATGCGGCGTCCCGCTCGGTCCGTTCGCGGCTCACCAGGTCGAAGACCGGGTGCGAGGGGCGGGCGAGGAGGTCCTTCAGGGCGTTCCGGAGAGCCACGGCGTAGGCGGGGTCCTGGGTGGAGGGGTACGGGCTCTTCACCCGGTCGTAGACCGACTTCGGCAGGACGTCCGCGGTCGCCTCGCGCAGCAGGCTCTTCTCCCGGCCGTCGAAGGACTTCAGCGCCCAGGGCGCGTTGTAGACGTACTCGACCAGCCGGTGGTCGCAGAACGGCACCCGCACCTCCAGGCCGACGGCCATGCTCGCCCGGTCCTTGCGGTCCAGCAGCACCCGCACGAAGCGGGTCAGGTGCAGGTAGGACATCTCGCGCATGCGGAACTCGAAGTCGCTCTCGCCCTCCAGCCGGCGCACCTCGGCCCGCGCGGTGGCGTAGCTGTCGCGGGTGTAGCCGTCGATGTCGAGCAGCTTGGCGACGTCCGGCAGCAGGACGGACTCGTCGTCGCCGAGCTGCCGGGCGAACTTCACCAGCCAGGGGAAGGTGCCGCCCTTGCGCGCCTCGGGGTCGAAGAACTGCAGGTAGCCGCCGAAGACCTCGTCCGCCGACTCGCCCGACAGGGCCACCGTGGAGTGCTGCCGGATCGCCTTGAAGAGCAGGTAGAGCGAGGCGTCCATGTCGCCCAGCCCCGCCGGCAGGTCGCGGGCGCGGATCACACGGGAGCGCACCTCGGGGTCGGCGAGCTGGTCGGAGTCCAGGACGATGTCCTGGTGGTCGGTGCCGGCCGCCTCGGCGACGTCGTGCACGAACGGGGTGTCGGGGGTGGTGCGCAGTTCGTCGGCGACGAAGTTCTCGGTGCGGCCGGCGAAGTCCACCGCGAAGCTGCGCACCCGCCGGCCCGACTCGGCGAGGTGCCGGGCGGCCAGCGCGGTCATGGCGGAGGAGTCCAGGCCGCCGGAGAGCAGGGTGCACAGGGGGACATCGGCGACGAGCTGGCGGCGGACAGTGTCGTCGAGCAGCTCGCGCACGTGCGCGATGGTGGCCGCGCGGTCGTCGGTGTGCGGCCGGGTCTCCAGCGACCAGTAGACGCGGGTGCGGATGCCGTCGGCGTCCACGGTCACCACGGTGCCGGGCTCGACCTCGCGCATGCCGTGCCAGACGGCGTGGCCGGGCGTCTTGACGAAGGCGAACAGCTCCCGCAGCCCGTCGGCGGTCACGGTCCGGTCGGCGAGCGGGTTGGCGAGGATGGCCTTGGGCTCGGAACCGAAGAGCACGCCGTCGGCGGTCGGGGAGTAGTAGAAGGGCTTGATGCCCATCCGGTCCCGGATCATCACGAGCCGCCGGGTGCGGGTGTCCCAAATGGCGAAGGCGTACATGCCGTTGAGCCGCTCGGCCACCGCGTCGCCCCACTCCAGGTAACCGTGCAGCACCGCCTCGGTGTCGGAGTCGGTGGTGAAGTGGTGCCCGCGGGCGGTCAGTTCGCGGCGCAGCTCGGTGAAGTTGTAGGCCTCGCCGGAGTACACCATGGCGACCTCGCCGCCGGAGGTGCGCACGCTCATCGGCTGCCGACCGCCGGGCAGGTCGATGACGGCGAGCCGGCGGTGGCCGAGGGCGGCGGGCCCGCTCACCCAGGTGCCGCCGGCGTCCGGCCCGCGGCATGCCATCGTCCCGGTCATCGCGTCGAGGGTGTCCTGCTCGCTCCGCAGGTCACGCTGGTAGGAGATCCATCCGGCGATTCCGCACACGTCTCTTCCTCCGTACGCTCGGTTCCGCCCGGCCGCGTGCCCCCGGCGGCGAAACGCGCGCGTTACGCGGATTCGCGTGTAGGGGGCATCTACAAGTGAGGGTGATCCGCGCGGACGAGATCGTCAACGGGCAGCGGCTTCCCGAACATGTGCAAGGGCCAACTTTCGGACACACGCCTCTGACCTGTCATTTCTCGCCTTCCTATGAAGATCCGCAATCACCTCCCCGAGGAGCCCCCGCGCCTCCCACCGGGCCTGCCGAGGACCGCCGGACAGCCCCTCCGCCCAGCTCGCGGCACCCAGGAGCCCGCAACTCCGTATACAACCGGTGCGCCCCAACGGTCCCACCCACCACAACAGACCCACCCCGCCGAACGGCCGAAACCTCGCGGGCGCCCTTCCGAGGCGGCGCTAAGGTCCGGGGTCTGCACCTGCCCGGTGCGGCGGAGAGCTCAGGTGTTGCGGCACCGACGTTGACGACAGGAGATACGGCATGACCGAGTCGCGCGATTTCGGGGCGGGTGGGCACTCGGGATTACCGGGACGCATGTCGGTCGCGGTGACGGGGGAACCCTGGCTGTTGGACATCGACGCGATCGTGGTGTCCGTGGGCGAGAGTTTCGGCCTTCTCGCGGCAACCGTCGCCGACCACTTCCCTGAGGCGCCCTTCCGGTCGGTGCCACTCTCGGAGGTGGTGCCGACGCGGCCAGGAACCGTCCGGCTGACCGAGTCCGGAGGGCAGGCGCCAGCGGGTCCGTGGCTCGCCGTCCTGGCCACGCCGCACGAGGCAGGGACCGGTGCACTGACGATCGGCTCCATCACTTCGGCCGCCGAGAGCGCGATCGCAACAGCGGCCGAAGCCGGCGCGCATGCGGTCGGACTGCCGCTGTTCGCGACAGGTGCCCTCGGGCTGGACAGGAAACTGGTCGCGGCAGTGGAGGTGCCCGCGGCTCTGGCGGCCGCACGCCGGCACGGGACGCACGTCGTCTTCTTCGGCTACAGCGAGTCGGATGCTTCAGCCGTGGAGGCCGCAGCGGCCGGCGAGCTGCCGGCGCCGGATTCGCAGCGGCTCGATGGGCGGAGGGTCCCACCGGCCGACCTCCTGGGTGGCGTGTCCGCCGACTGGGTCGACCCGAACGGCGGGATCCCCTTGAACCGCGACCGGCTCGGCCTGGCGCCGTACGTGTCCATGGTCGCCGCCGTCGTGAGCGACCGTGGGACGCCAACGCCCTTGTCTGTGGGGATCTTCGGCGAATGGGGGTCGGGAAAGAGCTACTTCATGGCAATGCTGCGCAGCCGGATCGCGGAGCTGGCGGCGTCGGGCCATCCGGGGTACTGCACGGAGATCGCCCAGATCGGCTTCAACGCCTGGCACTACGCGGATACCAACATCTGGGCAAGTCTGGGCGACGAGATCTTCCGCCAACTGGCAGGTCCCGAGGCCAGCCCGGAGGACCAGCGGCGGGACCTGCGCGACCGTCTTGCCGTACGGCTCGACCAGCGCCGTGAGTTGGACGCCCTCACCCGGCAGGCCCGCGTGACCGTCGCCCACCTGCAGGAGGCCGTGGACGCAGCAGGGGCGGACAGGGATGTCGGAATCCGCGAGTTGGTCCGCTCGCTCGCGGAGTCCCCGCAGTTCGCCGAGCGCGTGGGCGCCGTGTGGCGCAGGTTGGGCGTCAAGGACGACGTGGACCAGGCCAGAATCCTCGCGGACCAGTTGCACGGCACGGTCTCGGATGCGCAGGCGCTCCGTGGCCTGACGCGCGAACGTCATGGCAGGGCCGCGCTCGGGGTGGCCGTGCTGGCCCTCTTGGCCATGATCACCGCTATGGCATTTGCTCCCGCCTCACCCGAGGTGCTCGTTTCCGGCGGAGGTGTCTTCGTCACCTGCACAGCGTTCGGACTCGCCGCTGTCGCGCGTGCCCGTTCGGGGCTCCGGGCGCTACGCGGGCTAGCGGAAGACCTGAGGGCGGACCTGCACCGCATCCGCCGGGCCGACACGAAGAGCGCGGTGGCCCGTGCCTTGGACGATCTCCGCCAGGCCGAGGCCGACCAGCGCGTTGCCGAGGCCCAACTGAACGACGCCGTATCCCACATCGGGGCCCTGGGCCGCCAACTGACCGAGCTGAGCCCAGGGCGCAGGCTCTACAGCTTCTTGAGCGCGCGGGCCGGGGGCGACTCCTACAAGGGAAACCTCGGTCTGATTTCCGTGCTGCGGAAGGACCTTGAGCAGTTGGTCGCGCTGATGAGAGATTGGCGGGCGCACCCGGAACAGGCCGAGCCCTCCTATCGGCCGATCGATCGCATCGTCCTCTACATCGACGACCTCGATCGGTGCAGCCCGAGGCAAGTGGTCGAGGTACTGCAGGCCGTGCACCTCCTGCTGGCCCTGGACCTGTTCGTGGTCGTCCTCGGTGTGGACCCGCGCTGGCTGGTGCGGGCGCTGGCCAGCCACTACGTCGGCATGCTGGACACACAGGACGGCGACCCGGCGGATCGATCGCGGGTGCTGCCCGAGGACTACCTGGAGAAGATCATCAACATCCCTCTCCTCCTTCCTGGCCTGCCTGCCGGAAGCCTGCGTCCACTGCTGTCCTCACTGGCCGCGCCCGCTGAGGCAGCCGAGCCGATCGCGCCCGTCAACAACGCGTCCGCCGATTCGGCGCGCGGCGTCGAGGACGCATCGACATACACCGCCCTCACGGTCGAGACCGGCTCCGAGGCTGACCTTCCGCGAGGTCCACGGCCCGCGGCACCAAGCCTCAGACCCCTGACGAAGCCGGAACTGGACCTGCTGGCAAGCCTGAACCCGCTGATCGGCACTCCTCGGAAGGCAAAGAGACTGCTCAACCTCTACCGCATGCTGAGGTCCACCCGGGACCTGTCCGGCGCCTCCCGCTTCCTCGGGGAGGACGGCGAACCGGGCGACTACCAGGCAGTCGTCCTATTGCTCGGACTGATCACAGCGCAGCCGAGGCTCCTGCAGCAGATGCTGGACACGCCGCCCGATCCGGTGCACGACATCGCAGGCGGTCTGATGTCCAGACCGCCGGAGACGCCGTGGCCCGATTTCGTCGCCGACCTGGAAGTCCGCGGCCAGGGCAACCGCGTGGTCGGTAGCCTGCAGCCGGAGAGCGTACCGAAATGGTCACGCGTGCACAGCACGCTGCTGCGGCTGTCGCCCGAAGTGACGCTGCCCGACCTGGCCGCGCTTCAGCTGTGGGTGCCCAGAATCCGGCGCTTCTCCTATGTGCTCGGCTGGGCGGAGGGCCCGCACAGGGACGAGGACCGGCGCGCCTGAGGTGCGAACCTCACCCGGCTCTGCCCAAGGCCACTCAGGCGGCGGGGAGGATGCCGGCGGTGCGGGCGGAGTCGAGCCAGTGGGGGAACTCGGCGAGGAGGGCGTCGTAGAGGGCGCTGTCGGTCAGGGAGCGGGGGGACGGGCCCGCGGCGAAGAAGCCCGCGTTGTCGACCGGACGGCGGGCCGGGACGGGGAGGTCGTCCAGCTTGCGCAGGAAGCGGAACTCGTCGTCGCCGAAGCCGACGAACTGCCAGAAGAGGGGGAGGCGGGCCGCGGTGCACAGGACGTGCTCGGCGGCGGCGCGGGAGGTCGGCGAGCCGTCGGTCTGGAAGACGACGAAGGCCGGGTCGGTGGCGCCGCACGCCTGGTAGTGGTCGATGACCGCCTGCATGGCCAGGTGGTAGTTGGTGCGGCCCATGTGGCCCATCGACTCGTGCAGCGGGTTGACGCGGTCGCGGTAGTCGTCCAGGCCGATCTCGGCGATGCCGTCGACCTCGGTGGAGAAGAAGACGACGGGCACGACACCGTCGTCGTCCAGGTTGGCCGCCAGCGCCAGGGTCTGCTCGGCCAAGTGCTGGACGGAGCCGTCCCGGTAGAAGGGCCGCATGCTGCCGGAGCGGTCCAGGACGAGGTAGACGGCCGCGCGGCTGCCCACGACACGGTGCTTGGCCAGCGAGACGGCGGCGCTCTTGTACAGGCTGACCAGGCCGGGGGCGCGGGTGGCGACCTTCTCCAGGCTGATGGCCCCGCCGGTGGCGGGGGTGGTCGCGGCGCTGTCGGCCCTGTTCCCCGTTGCGGCCGGAGCGGGCGCCTTGGGGCGCTTGCGGTAGTCGATGAGGCGCTTGCGGTAGTCGATGGCCATAAGGCGTGACTATCGGGCAACATGCCTGGCCGCGCGGGCCTTCGGCCGAGGAAGTGATCAGGGGTTCCGCGGGGGCGCGGGAGGCGCGTGGGGGCGCCGGGTGCGGAGCGCGGGCCGGAACCGTTCGCTGGGGCGCCGCCGCTCCGGCCGGACCCGAGTTTGTTCGCGTACAGTCAATACGTTTGCTCGGAACGCCCTGCTCGGACCCGACCCGCCGAACGGAACACAGAGGAGAGCTCCGTGCGCATCCCCCCACGCATCGGCAAGTGGCTCGGCGGCCTCGCCGGCGCCGCCGCGCTGGTGCTGCTCGCCACCGGCCCCGCCGCGGCCGCCATCCCCATCGGGCAGCCCATGTCCGGCGAGATGACCTACTACAACGACGTCGGCTACGGCGCCTGCGGCACGCCCATCGACGCCTCCACGCAATACCTCGTCGCCGTCTCCTACCAGTGGTGGACGACCGCCAACCCCAACAACGACCCCCTGTGCCAGGGGATTTCCGTCCAGGTCGGCTACAACGGGCGCACCGTCACGCTGCCCGTCGTCGACAAGTGCCCCACCTGCGACGCGACCCACATCGACCTCAGCCAGCCCGCCTTCGAGGAGTTCGCGCCGACCGGGACGGGCGTGATCACCGGTATCACCTGGGAGTTCGTCTCCTCCGGCGGCGGCAGCACGCCCCCGCCGCTGGGCGCGCCGGCCGGCCTGCACGTCACCGGCACCACCAGCAGCTCGGTCTCGCTGTCCTGGTCCGGCGTGGCGGGCGCGGCCTCGTACACCGTCTACCGCGGCGGCGCCCAGGTCGGCACCACCTCGGGCACCTCGTTCACCGACACGGGGCTGTCCGCGGCCACCTCCTACACCTACACCGTGGCGGCCACCGGGACCGCGGGCACGGGCGCACTCTCCTCCCCCGTCACGGCCACCACCGCGGCCGGCGGGGGCGGCGGCACCGGGTGCCCCGCGGCCTGGAACCCGTCCACCTCCTACGTGCCGGGCGACACCGTCTCCTACAACGGCCACGCGTACAAGGCCACGTACTACTCGACGGGCGCGGTGCCCTCCGACCCGTCCTCCTGGGCCGTCTGGTCGGACCAGGGCGCCTGCTGAGGGGCGTCCGCGAAGCGGCGTACGGGCGGCTCCCCTCCTCGCGGGAAGGGGAGCCGCCCGTACGGGAGTTCACGCCCGTACGGGGTTCAGCCGGTGACCTTCCAGTGGTCGTAGGCGCTGACCATCTGGTAGGCGCGGGTGGGACAGGCGAAGGCGCCCGCGCCCGAGTCGTAGTGCGTGTCGGCGTTGGCCGGGGACGCCAGGGCCCAACTGCCGTTGGTGCGCACCGAGATCCCCGACGACTCGAAGGTCAGGCCGGCCATGTCGGTGCAGGAGTATGCCGTTCCGGAGGAGGGCACGGTGGAGTACAGCTCCTCGATGTCCCAACCGTCCGTGCGGCCCGACTGGTTGGTGCCGGACTGGGTGAACAGGGTGTCCCAGCGGCCGGCCGCGTAGTTGTAGAGCGCCGCGGACCAGGTGTTGGAGGAGGCGGAGGTGCGGATGACCCGGCCGGTGTAGGCGCCCGAGCCGTTGGTGTAGGTGGACAGGAACGAGCTGTTGATGGGCACCGAGGCGGCGAAGTCGACGCTGCGGCACCAGTCCCAGGCCGCGACCTCGTGGACGGACTGCGTGTAGACGGTGACGAGTTCGACGCAGGAGCCGCCGGGCGGGTACATCGTCGGGGTGTAGATGGTGGTGTAGCCGTCCCGCACGGTGAGCGCGGTGGTGACCGACTGGGTGGCGCACGAACCGTCCGCGCCGGAGGCGGACTTGAAGGCGGTGCCCTGCGCCGGGTGGATGTCGGCCAGCGGTTTGGCGTCGGGCGTGGCCGCGGTGGAGCCGAGCGGCCCCTTGTCCGGGATGCCGTACTGCGCGCGGTGCTGGGCGGTGAGCGGGGCGAGCTGCCGGCGCACCTCGCCCGGGGACAGGGCGCCTTGGACGGCCTGCCCGGAGGCGGCGGCCGAACTGCAGGCGACGGTGGCGGCGGGACGGGAGCCGGCAGCGGCAGCGGGGTGGGCGGCGGGGCTGGCGGCGGCGGTGCCGAGGCCGCCGCCCAGCAGCAGGGCCACGGTGGCGACGGCAACGGCCGCCAGCGACTTGGGACTTCTCACGCTCATGCGATCCTCTCGGGTGATGGGCCACGGGGATGCGGGCGGGTGCAGTGCGTGCGGGTGCGGGTGCATCGCGGGTGCGGGTGCGGGCGGGTACGTGCGTACGGGTGCGGCGTGTACGCGTGTGGTGCGGGTGCCGTGCCGTGCTGTGCGTGGCGCGAGTGACGCGCATGTCCATGACACATCACAATCCGCGCGAAGAGAACCCCGCGACGCCCGCGTCGGCACGGCAGCTGGGTCCGCCAACGGGCGCGTCAACGGGTCCGGCCACCAGGGTCCGGATGGCGAGGCCGCGCCCTCTGACCGGATCGGCAGGGAGCCCTCGCGGAGGTCCGCGCAGGTCCGAGCAGGGTCCGACCGGGGCTCGACCGGGGCTCGTCCACGGTTCAGGACGCCATTGCCCGAAGGCGGGCGCACGGGCTAGCGTGAGCGACGGTGACGCGCGTCGACGCCGGATTCCGGCCCGTCGAGCGCGCGACCCTCCGCCTCGGTGGAGTGCTCCAGGTGACGACCGGCAGGGCAACGGCTGCCCCGCGAGCGCGAGGCCCGAGGGCCGGACAGGTGCGAGGTGATCACATGCGGCTCCCCCACGGCGACGTCATGCGCCTCCTCCCCCGCGGTTCCTTCGCCCCGCTCGTCGCCCGGCGCCACGTGGACCTGCTCCGCGTGAACAGCGCCCTGTGTCCGGGACAACTCCCGGCCCGCTGACGCCGGTTCGCGGTACGCGGCCGCTCGCGGTGAACGGTCCGGCACGGCGGTGACAGTTCCGCCGTCCCGAACGCGGTCCCGCGTGCGGCGAGTTCGGTGCCGACGTCAACCGCCCTGAAGCAGGGTCGACTTCGGGTACGGCGGAGCTCTGGGCCCGTACGACCCGCAGGCCTCGCACCCGCCGCAGCCATACGCATCGGGTCCTGCACCACCGCCCCCGTACGACCGCCCCGCCCGGCGCAGCCGCGTACATGAGGCGGCAAGCATCCGGCACCGCTCCGACGTGAAGTCCGGCCTCGACGGGCAGTTGGGGATCAGGGACCCGAACGGCCCCTCCGCGCTGCTCGCCGGCCCCGCCTCGATGGCGGCGCCGGCCCCGGCGGTGGTGGTGCTCGCCCTGAAGCCGACCGACGCCCCGCTCTTCCCGCACGTGCTGTCCACCGCGGTCGGCACCGTCGTGGACGGGCAGTCTTCTCGCCCCGCTGACCGGAACGCCCCCCGCCCGAGCGGCCGTTGAGGCCGCCCCACCACCGAGAACCGAGGAGCCCTGGGCCATGACCGCCTACCGCGCCGATCCCGCACCCGACGAGACCGTACGGCTGGTGCTGGAGAGCACCCCCGTCGTGGACGGGCACAACGACCTGCCCGCCGCCCTGCGCGCCCGCGCCGGCTACAGCGTGGCGGGCCTGGACACCGCGCGGCCCGAACTCCACACCGATCTCCCGCGGTTGCGCGCGGGCGGGGTCGGGGCGCAGTTCTGGTCGGTGTACGTGCCCTCGCACCTGCCGGAGCCCGAGGCGGTGGTCGCCACGCTGGAGCAGATCGACGCCGTGTACCGGATGGTCGCCGCCTACCCCGACGACCTGCGGATCGCCTACACCGCGGCCGAGGTCGAACGGGCGTACACCGGCGGGAGGATCGGCTCGCTGCTCGGGGTGGAGGGCGGCCACAGCCTGGCCGGTTCGGCCGGGGTGCTGCGTATCCTGGCCCGGCTCGGCGTCCGGTACGTCACCCTCACCCACAACGACAACACCGCGTGGGCCGACTCCGCCACCGACGCGCCCGCTGTCGGCGGGCTGAACGCGACGGGCCTCGCAATCGTCACCGAACTCAACCGGATCGGGGTCCTGGTCGACCTCTCGCACGTCGCCGAGAGCACGCAGCTCGCGGCGCTCGCGGCTTCCGAGGCGCCGGTGCTCTTCAGCCACTCCTCGGCCCGCGCGGTCACCGACCACCCGCGCAACGTCTCCGACCGGGTGCTGGAGCGGCTGCGGGACAACGGGGGCGTCGTCCAGCTCACCTTCGTGCCCGCCTTCGTCTCCGCCGAGGTGGCCGCGTGGTCGGCGGCCTTCCGGGCCGAGCGGCAGCGGCTGGACCTGCCGGCCCGGCCCTGGAGCTGGCCGCGCGCCCCGCGGCCGGGCGAGGACGCCGAAGCGGTCGCGAAGGAGGTGGCCGCCGAGCGCGAGCGGCCGCTCGACCGCCGGTTGCGCGCCTGGCTGGAGGCGCACCCGCGCCCGGAGGCGACGGTGGCCCAGGTCGCCGACCACGTCGAGCACGCGCGGGAGGCGGCGGGTGTCGAGCACATCGGCCTCGGCGGGGACTACGACGGTGTCGATCGCCAGCCGGCCGGCCTCGCGGATGTCTCCGGCTACCCCGCGCTGCTCCGCGAACTGGCGCTGCGCGGCTGGTCGCGGCCGGAACTCGAGGCTCTGACGGGCCGCAATGTCCTGCGCGTCCTGCGCGCCGCGGAGGACGTGGCCACGGACCCCCTCTGGCCCACGGCCCCCTTGAGCTGACCCCCGCCCCCTCGCCGACACGGTCCCGCGTGCCCCCACCGACACGGTCCCGCATACGCGGTGCGGGTACGGCTCCCCGCCGCGGGAGTTCGCCGCCATTCCCGCCCACCGCCCGGTGGCCGGTTGCGCGCGCAGTTCCCCGCGCCCCTGAAAACCTTGCCCTTCGCGCGAACGGCGAGGCCGTACAACCCAGGGGCGCTGGGGGTACCTCCCAGTCGAAGCTCTGGGGGAGGAACTGCGCGATCAGCCAGGCACCGGCCTGGCGGTCGGGAACGGCGGGGAACTCCTACGGCGGGAACCCGTGGGTCCCGTCAACGCATGGCGTAGGTTGGTTCGTTCCGGAGTGGGAGCAATTGCCCAGCACCTAGCGTGCCCGCATGAGAACGAGACGAATACGGGGAGCCCTGGTCGCGGTGGCCGCCGCCGCGGCGCTGGCCGCTTGCGGGGCCGACACCTCGCACACACCGACCCACACGCCCAGCGTGACGACCGCGGCGCCGACCACGCCCGCAACCACGCCGCCCACCACCCCCGTCACCACCCCGCCGAGCACCCCCGAGACGACGCCGGCGACGACACCGCCGACGACGCCGAGCAAGGCGCCGGCCACGCACCCGCCGACCCAGAAGGCCGCGGCCCCGACGCACACCAGGGCGCCGGTGATCCGGCGGACGACGCCGCCGCCCCCACCTGTGACGCACGCGAGCGTGTGCAGCATCCGCTCGAACGCCGGGAACTGCTACAGGGCCGGGCAGTTCTGCCGGGAGAGCGACCTCGGGGCGAGTACGACGGACGCGAACGGCACCCGTATCACCTGCGGAATGGTGTCCGGCAGGCCCCACTGGCACTACTGACCGTACGTACGCCGAAGGCCGGCCCCCCTCGGTGTGAAGGGGCCGGCCTTCGGCGTGCCGCGAGCCATTACTCGATGACGAGGTCGACCTCGATGTTGCCGCGGGTGGCCTTCGAGTAAGGGCAGAGCTGGTGGGCGCGGTCCACCAGTTCGCGGCCGGCGGCCGCGTCGATCGTGTCGGGGAGCTCGATCCGCAGGGTGACCGTGAGGCCGAAGCTGTCGCCGTCGGGGCCGATGCCCACCTCCGCGGTGACGGAGGCGTCACGCGTGTCCACCTTCGACGCGCGGCCCGCGGCACCCAGCGCGCTGGCGAAGCAGGCCGCGTACCCCGCGGCGAAGAGCTGCTCGGGATTGGTGCCCTCACCGTTGCCGCCGAGCGCGGGCGGGAACGCCAGCTTCAGGTCGAGCCGCCCGTCGGAGCTGACCGCGCGCCCGTCACGGCCGGTGGCGGTGGCTGCGGCGGTGTAGACGACGTCCATCGTGCTTCCCCTCTTCGCGGGCCGGCCGATCCGGCCCCGACGACCAGAAGTGAAGCACACAATTCAGTTGTGCACAACTCGACTGCGGATAACCGAACCCCGTAGACTGGCGCCATGAAGCCGACGACCCCCGCCCAGCCCTCCGCCGAGCCGGTGCTGCGCCTGGAGGACCAGCTGTGCTTCGCCCTCCACGCGGCCGCGCGGGCGTACGACGACATCTACCGCGGCGCGCTGAAGGAATCGGGGCTGACCTATCCGCAGTACCTGGTGATGCTCGTCCTGTGGCAGCACGGCCCGCTGTCGGTGAAGGAGCTGGGCCGGTACCTGCGGCTGGACTCCGGCACCCTGTCGCCGCTGGTGCGCCGGCTGGAGTCCGCGGGGCTGGTCACCCGCGAGCGCAGCCCGCAGGACGAGCGCTCGGTGATCGTCCGCCTCACGCCCGCCGGCGAGGCCATGCGGACGACGATCAAGGACGTCCCGCTCACCATCGCCCGCGCCACCGCGCTCAACCGCACCCAGGCGAGCGCCCTGCTGGATGAACTCCGCTCCCTGACCGCGTCGTTGGAGAGCGCGACGGGCCCCTCCCACTGACGGCGGCCCCGCGGCCGGGCCGCGAGGGTACGCAACTCGCCCCGGCGGACGGGCCGCACGGCGCCGGTACCGTCAACGCCGGGCGCTGCCAGGGACGTTCGGCCGCCCACACGTCCGTTCAGAGCCGGCGGGGCGACGCCTCCAGGTAGTGCAGCACCGCCGCCACCCGCCGGTCCACCTGGTCCGTCGGCGCGAGGTCCAGCTTCGCGAAGATGCTGCGGATGTGCTTGTGGACGGCCCCGTCGGTGACGACCAGCCGCTCGGCGATCGCCCCGTTGCCCAGCCCCTCGGCCATCAGCGCCAGCACGTCCCGCTCACGCGGAGTGAGCCGGTCCAGCCGGGTGTCCTGGCGGGAGCGGGTGAAGAGCTGGGCGACGACCTCGGGGTCGATGGCGGTGCCCCCGTCCGCCACCCGGTGGAGCGCGGTCAGGAACTCCTCGACCCGGCCGACCCGCTCCTTGAGCAGGTAGCCGAGCCCCGCGACGCCCCCGGTGAGCAGCTCGGTGGCGAAGCTCTGCTCCACGTACGCGGACAGCACCAGCACCGCGAGGTCCGGGCGGCGGCGCCGGGCCTCGACGGCCGCGCGGATGCCCTCGTCGGTGTGGGTGGGCGGCATGCGCACGTCGAAGATGGCGACGTCCGGCCGGTGCGCGTCGATCGCGGCCAGCGCCTCCTCCGCGGTGCCGGCCGTCGCCGCCACGTCCAGCGACTCCGGCCGCAGCAGCAGGGCGACGCCCTCGCGCAGCAGCGGGTCGTCCTCGGCGATCACGATCCGCACCGGACGGTCCTCGGGCTCACACGGCTCACGTTCCACAGGGCAGGTCCACTTCCAGGATGGTCGGTCCGCCGGGCGGGCTGTCCAGGCGGAGTGTGCCGTCGTGCGCGGCGACCCGCCGCCTGATCCCGCTGAGCCCGGACCCGCTCCCGGGCAGCCGCGGCGGACTCACCGGGGTGTGCGCAGCAGCGGTGGGCGCGCCGCCGGGGGCCTGCGCGGAAGCGGGGCCGGCCCGGCCGTGCCGCACCGGCCCGCTGTCCCGTACGAGCCCGTCCGCGCCACCGGCACCGGGACCAGCCGCCTCCGGCGGCACCGCACCGTCCGGTACGAGTCCGCCCGCCCCGCCCGGCGGCACCGCGCCACCCCGTACGAGCCCATCCGTGCCGGGCTCAAGACCCGCCTCCTCCAGCAGCACCGCGCCCCCGCGGCCGTCGTCCGTCACCGTCACCCGCAGGCGGCCGGCCCTCGACCGTACGGTCACCGCCGCCTGGCGGGCGCCGCTGTGCCGGGCGATGTTCGTCAGCGCCTCGGCGACGACGAAGTACGCGGTGGCCTCCACCGAGGCCGCGCAGCGCTGGGGGGCGTCCACGTCGATGCGGCAGGGGACCGGGCTCTCGGCGGCCAGGCCGGACAGGGCGCCCGCGAGGCCGTGGTCGTCCAGCACGGCGGGCAGGATGCTGCGGGAGACCGTGCGCAGTTCGGCGAGTGCCTGTTCGGCGGCGGACTGGGCGCGCTCCAGGATCTCCCCGGCGCGCGAGGGGTCGCGGGCGACCTGGCGGCGCGCGGCGCCGAGCAGCACCGTGACGGAGACCAGCCGGTTCTGGGTGCCGTCGTGCAAGGCACGCTCGATGCGCCGCAGTTCGGCGGCGTGGGCGTCGAGCGCGGCGGCCCGGGTGGCGGTCAGCTCGGCGACGCGCAGGGACAGATCGGTGCCGGGCCCGGCCGCCAGCAGCCGCCGTCCGGGCCCGGCCTGCAGGCGCGCCATGGCCGGGGTCAGGCCGAGGACGACCGCGATCTCGCCGACGCCGAGCAGCGCGACGGCCAGCGCGTCGGGCCAGGAGTCGGCCCTGCCGACGCCGAGCGAGGTGGCGGTGGTGCCCTCGGGCATCAGCCGCCAGTACAGCGGGAAGGCCGTGTCGCGGACGGCGGACAGCGGCAGCCACACCGCGAGGAAGCCCAGCAGCAGCCCCGCGGTGGCGTGCAGGGCCGACCAGCGCAGCTCGCGGCGGGTGGTGGCGTCAGTGAGGGCCGCGCGCAGCGTGGTCGGGGGCGGTTCGGGGGCGACGACCTCAAGGCCGTGCCGGCCGAGCCGGGCCCGCTCCCGCCCGGCCAGCGCGTGCAGGGCGCGCAGCGCGGCGGGCGCGAGGAGCAGGCCGATCCCGGCCGGGGCGGTGATCGCGCTCAGGGCGAGCAGGAGGAGGACGGCTGCCGCGGCGGCGGCCGTCGGCAACCCGCCGAGCAGCTGCCGCAGCGCGCCCGCCGCGGCTCGCGCCGCTCGTACGGCGGTGGCCCGCGGTCCGTCGGCGGGCTCCGGCATCGTGGCCGCCTGCATGGCCATGCGGGCTCCTCTCGTACGGTACGTCACGCGTCCGGGGCGTCACCGCGCGTGAACAGGCGGCCGCCGTGCGGCCGCCGAGGACCGGGGGCGCCGGGTACGGCGCGGCGCCGTACGGCGGCGGGCGCGGTCACCGTCTGCCCACGACCCTAGGCCGCACCGCCACGCGGCGTCACCCCCGGAACCCCGCGGAGGCCCGAAAGTACAGCCTGCTGTACCGCGGATCCGGTGGCTCGCGGGATCGGTCCGAAGAGCGCGGCTGCGTAGCGTCGTCGCACGTCGGAACGGCACAGCGGCGCGGCCCACAGGCGCCGGTACCCGAGCAGCCCCCGGAGGACACCGTGGCGAAAGCCGATCCCTACCGCCTCAGCGGCCCCGCCCGCCCCGAGCCCGCCTCGCGCCCACCGGCCCGCGGCGAGGTGATCCGCGCGCTGCTGTGGACCGTCCTGGTCATCGGCGTGGCGGCCAACATGGCCGCCTCCTTGAGCGGGGTGCCCACCGCGCTCCACCTGGCCTGCGGCCTCGTGACCGCGCTCGCCGCGGCCGCGCTCGGGGTGCGGGCGCTGCGCGGACGGGGGCGGCGGTGAGTGCGGCCCCGTCGGGCGCCCAGGCCCCGGCCATCGCGCTGGCGCACCTGTCCAAGACGTACGCGGGCGGTGTGCGCGCCCTGGACGACGTGTCGCTGACCGTCGAGCGCGGCACCTTCCTGGCCGTGATGGGGCCCTCCGGCTCCGGCAAGAGCACGCTGATGCACTGCGCGGCCGGGCTGGACTCCCCGACGTCGGGCAGCGTGCGGATCGACGGGCGGGAGATCGCCGGGATGAACGAGACCCGCCGCACCGAACTGCGGCGCGAGCGTGTCGGGTTCGTCTTCCAGGCCTACAACCTGATCCCCTCGCTGTCGGTCGAGGACAACATCACGCTGCCGCTGCGGCTGGCCGGCCGCGCCCCCGACCGGGCCTGGCTGCGCACCCTGGTGGAGCGCGTGGGGCTCGGCGGCCGGCTGCACCACCGCCCGGCCGAGCTCTCCGGCGGGCAGCAGCAACGCGCGGCTCTGGTACGGGCATTGGCCGCCCGGCCGGCCGTGGTGTTCGCCGACGAGCCGACCGGCGCGCTGGACCTGCGCAGCGCCCGCCAGGTCCTGGACCTGCTGCGTGACCTCGTCGACGAGTTCGGCCAGACCGTGGTCATGGTCACCCACGACCCCGCGGCGGCGGCCCGTGCGCACAGCGCGCTGGTGATGGCCGACGGCCAGGTCGTCAACGCCCTGCACACCCCGGCCGCGCACCGACTGGCCGACTGCCTCGCCGCGTTGGGAGAGCGGTGAGCCGTGCTGCACCTCGCCTGGCGGATGACCGCCCACCGGATCAGCGCGCTGCTCGCCGTCGCGGGCGCGGTGCTCGGCGGCGCCGTGCTGATCACCGCGACCGGCGTGCTGGCCGAGTCCGGTCTGCGCGCCCACCTCGCCCCCGGCCGGCTCGGCGGCGCCGACGTCGTGGTCGCCGCCGGCCAGGAGTACCACCCGGCCGGCGACGTGCCGATCGCGCTGCCCGAACGGGCCGTGGTGCCCGCGACGTTCACCCGGCGGCTGGCCGGGCTGCCCGGCGTCACGGCGGCCGTGGGCGACATCGGCTTCCCCGCCGCGGTGATCGACAGGAGCGGCCGGGTGCTGCCGGTGGCCGAGGGCGACCCGCGGGCCGACGGGCACGGCTGGTCCTCCACCCGGCTGCTGGCCCACCCGCGCATCGAGGGGCGGGCGCCTTCCGGCCCGGGCGAGGTCGCCGTGGACGCGGGAACCGGGCTGCGCCTCGGCGACCGGGTGCGGCTCGCCGCCGCGGGTCGCGCGGCCGCGCCGTACCGGGTCACCGCGCTGGTGCGGGCTCCCGGCGCGGGGATCTACGTCGCCGACACCGCCGCCGTGCGCCTGGCCGGGCGCGGGCCCTCCGGCGGGCCGCGGGCCGGCACCGTGGACCTGGTCGGGCTGACCGCCGCGCCCGGGCAGGGCCCGCGCGTCGCGGACGAGGCCCGGCACCTGCTCGCCGGCACCGGGCTGAAGGTGACCACCGGCGGCGGCCGGGGCGCGGCCGCCGCCCCCGGCGAGGACGCGGGCCGCTCGCTGCTCGTCCTGCTCTCCGGCTCGCTCGGCGGGATCGTGCTGCTCATCACCGGGTTCGTCACCGCGGGCGCGCTCGGCGTCTCGATCGCCGGGCAGCGCCGGGACCTGGCGCTGATGCGGGCCGTGGGCGCGACGCCCCAGCAGATCAGGCGACTTGCCCGCGGCCAGTCGCTGCGCGTCGCCGCCGCGGCGGTCGCCCCCGGCATCGGGATCGGCTACCTGCTGGCCGGGCGGTTCCGCTCACTGCTGGTCGGCCGCGGGGTGCTGCCCGCCCATCTGCCGCTCGCCCTCAGCCCGTTCCCCGCGCTCGCCACCATCGCGCTGGTCGCCGCGACCGTGTGGACCGCGGCCGGCTGCGCGGCCTGGCGCACCTCGCGGATGCCCGCCACCGAGGCCGTCGCAGATTCGCACAGCGAGCCGCGGCAGTCGTCGCCGGGCAGGACCGGGATCGGCCTGCTGCTCATCGCTGCCGCCTGCGTGCTGTCGACCGCGCCGCTGCTGCAACGCAGCCTGGTCTCCGCCTCGGCCACCTCGATCGCGGGCATCCTCGCCGCCATCGGCCTCGCGTCGGCCGGCCCCGCCCTGGTCAGGCGGGCCGGCGAGGCCGCCGTACGGAACCTGCGCCCGGGCGCCTCGGCGCCGACCTGGCTGGCGGCGGCGAACGTACGGGCGTACGCCCACCGCGTCACCGGCGTGGTCGCCCCGCTGGCGATGGCCGTGGTCTTCGTCCTCACCTACACCCTCGCCCAGACCACCGTGATGGCCGCGACCTCCGAGGAGGCCCGCGCCGGCACCCTCGCCGGGCAGCAGCTGACCGCCCCGGCGCTCGGCGGCCTCCCCGACGGTACGGCCGCCGCGGTGCGGGCCCTGCCGGGCGTACGGGCGGCGGCCCCCACCGCGACCACCACCGCCCTGTGGACGTACCGGCAGTTCGGCGACCCGACGACCGAGTCGGAGTCCGCGATGGTGCTCACGCCCCGGGCCGCGGGCGTGCTGGACCTCGGGGTGCGGCAGGGCAGCCTGTCTGCCCTGACCGGCGCCACCGTGGCCGTCAGCAGCGACGCCGCCGGATCGCGGGGGGCCGGGCTCGGCCACTACGTGCGGCTGACCCTGGGCGACGGGACGCCGGTGCGGGCCCGGGTGGTGGCCGTGTACGGGCGCGGGCTCGGCTTCGGCCCGCTGGTGCTCTCCCGCGACCTGGCCGCGGGCCACACCACCGCCGGGCTCGACCAGAGCGTGCTGGTCCGCACCGACGGCAGCGCCGCCGCGCGGCAGCGCCTGGCCGGATACGCCGCCGCCCGGCCCGGGCTGGTGCTCACCGCCACCGCGGGGGACGGCAACGGCGCCGGCACCCCGCCCGAGGCCTGGGTGAACCTCGCGGTGGTCGTGGTCATGCTCGGCTACCTGCTGCTCAGCATCGCCAACAGGCTGGTCGCCGCGACCGCGCAGCGCCGCTCGGAGATCGCCGCGCTGCGGCTGGCCGGCACCACGCCGCGGCAGGTCCTGTCGATGATGCGGCGCGAGGCGGCAATGGTCGCCGGGGCCGCGATCGCGGCCGGGCTCGCCCTGTCCGCGCTGCCGCTGGCCCTGCTCGGCCAGGGCTTCCTGGGCCGCCCCTGGCCGGCCGGGCCGGTCTGGCTGCTGCCGGCCGCCGCCGTCACGGTCGCGGTCACCGCCTTCGCCACCATCGAGATGCCCACCCGGCAGGCGCTGCGGACGCCGCCCGCGGAGGCGATGCGGGCGCGGTCGTAGGGGGGGCATGAGCAGAACCGGGCTGACCTGCGGGTTCTCGTCGGCCGGTGACCGGAACGGCCGTGAAACGAATGTTCGCCGCCCTCGGAGGTTCTGTCCCCGCCGTGTAACGCGGCGCCTTGAAGCGGCCGGGCGGGGGCAGGATGGTCTGCGGCGCTCCGGACACATCCGGCACACAGGAAAGAGGCACACCATGCGTAGCACCACCGTCCGCCGTGGAGTACCCGCGCTGCTGCTCGTCGCCGCCGGGCTCACGCTGACCGCGTGCGGTTCCGACGACACGGCGTCCACCTCCTCCAGCGCGCCGGCCACCTCCACGACCGCTCAGGCCGCCCCGACCTCGACCGGGACCACGGACACCGGCGGCAGCACCGCGCCCACCACCGCGGGCAACGCGCCCGCGCAGGAGTCAAGCGGGCAGTCCACCCGGGCGGCCGGCAGCACCACGCCGAGCTGCGCGACCAGCAACCTGAAGGTGACCGCGGACGGCTTCAGCAGCGGCGCGGGCAGCACGACCTTCCAGCTGGTCTTCCAGAACACCGGCAGCGCGCCCTGCACGCTGAGCGGCTTCCCCGGGGTCTCCTTCGTCAAGATCCACAACACGCAGATGGGCAAGGCGGCCGAGCGGACGTCCACCGCGCCGACGATCGTCACCCTCATCCCCAACGCGCACGCCTACGCCGACGTGCGCACGGTCAACGGCCAGGGCGGCTACTCCGCGGCCCAGTGCGATCTGCAGACGGTGCCGACGCTGCGGGTCTACCCGCCGAACCAGAAGGAGTCCACGAACATCCCGTGGAACCGCCAGGAGTGCGTGGGCTCCGGCGTCCAGAACCTCCAGGTGGGCCCGGTCCACAGCAACCGCTGACCCCACCCCGGCCGGTTTGCTCCTCCGCCCCGGCGGGGTTCACCCGGCCGCCCCGGACCGCACCGCGCGGATCACGTGGCGCGCGTTGGCGGCCATCGAAGGGTTCGTGGCCCGGTAGTAGGGCAGGGCGAGCAACGCCTGGGACAGGGCGCGACCGCGACCGCGGCGCCAGGCGGCCCCGTCCACGGCGAGCGCCTGCCGGAAGGCCCGCCGGGCGGCTGCGGGCAGCAGGTTCCAGGTCGGGAAGAGGTCGCAGGCGGGATCGCCGAGGCCCACGCAGCCGAAGTCGATCACGGCGGCGAGCCGACCGGCGCCGTCGACCAGGATGTTGCCCGGCATCAGGTCGGCGTGCAGCCACACCGGCGGGCCGTCCGGGCCCGGCGCGGCCAGCGCGTCCTGCCACACCGCGGTCACCGTGGCGCAGTCGACGCCTTCCTCGGGCAGAGCACGCAGCTCCTCGATCGCGGCCCGCGTACCGGCGTCCAGCAGGGCGAGCGGGCCCCCTCGGTGGGCCGGCGGCCCGCCGGGCAGGGTGATCCCGCGCATGGCGTCGACGAATCCGGCCAGGTCAAGGGCCAACTCCCGCGGTGCGGCGAGCGCTCCCGGCTCGGGGTGCTCCCCCGGCAGCCACCGGTGCACCGCCCAGGGCCACGGGTACCCCTCGGCGGGCTCCCCGACCGCCGCCACCTCGGGCACGGCCACCGGCAGCAGCGGCGCCAACCGCCCCAGCCACTCGGCCTCGCGCAGCACGTCCCCGGCCCCGCTCTCGGTCAGCGGCAGCCGCACCACCGTTCCTCTCCGAGCCGGAACAGCGCGTTGACGGTCCCCCCGGACGCCACCGGCCGCACGTCGAGCCCCTTCCAGCGCGGAAACCGCCCCGCGACGAGCCGCCGCACCAGCTCTCCACCGACGGGGTACGCGCCTTTATGCATCACATCGGCCATCCGACCCCCACCCCCGCCCGCCGTCAAACCCCTTTCCCCGCAGCCCCCGTACGCGCTCCCCGCCCACCCCGGGCCATTGAGCCCGCCACCGGGGTTCCCCGGGCCGCCCGGACCCGCATCGCGCGGATCTCCCCGCGCCGTCCTTCACGCTCCCACCAACCGTCCGGCCAGCCCCGCGAGTTCGGGCGCCCGCAGCACCCGCCCGGCCACGGGCGCACCGGGCAGCGGCACATGCAGCACCTCCTGCCACCGCGCCGGTATCGCTTCGGCGCCGTGGACGGCGCCCGCCAGCGCCCCGGCCACCGCCCCCACGGTGTCGGTGTCGCCCCCGCAGTCGACGGCGGCGCGCACGGCGTCCTCGTACAAGCCAGTGGTGCGCAGCGCCCAGACGGCGGTGCCGAGGCACGGCCAGACGGCGCCGTTGAACTCGGTGGCGTCCCGTGGGTGCCAACCCGCCGACAGAACGACCGCGTAGCGCTCGCGGTGCTCGGGGACGACGGCGGCCAGCGTGCCGGGGATCGCCGCCAAGGGGTCGTCGCCGTCCAGGGCCACCCGCAGCAGGTCGTGCAGGATCGCCGTCCCCTCCCACGCGGCGGGGTCGCCGTGGGTCAGGGCGGCAAGGCGGCGGCCGGCGTCCATGGTCGCCGTGCGGCCGTGCGCGGCGAAGTACACCCCGGAGGTCGCCACCCGCATCAGCGCGCCGTTGCCCGCGGCCCGCCTCTCGGTGCGGAAGTGCTCGGCGGCGGCCCGGTCCCAGGGCAGGCCGCCGGTGAGGACGGCCTCGGTCTGGACGCCGATGTCCATAGGGTCGGCCGCGGCCCAGCGCCGGAAGCGGGCGAAGACGTCGGGCAGGTCGAGGCCGCCACGCTCCAGCAGGGACTCGCCGACGTGCACGGCCATCTGCGTGTCGTCGGTGGCCTCGCCCGGCGCCCAGCCGCCGCCCCCGCACATCTCGCCGCCGCTGCCGGGCCGCGGGAAGCGGGCGGAGAAGGCGCCCTCCGGGCCGAACTCGAAGGGAGCGCCGAGCGCGTCGCCCACAGCCGATCCCACGACGGCGCCGGTTGCGCGTTGCAGACGGTTCATGAGGGCGAGCCTAGGAGCCGAGGGTGGGGCAAGTGGCGGGGGTGGGTTTCGGCCAAACGGGCATGGGGGAATCGGCGCCCCCGTGACGCCCGTTTCCCCGTGCTGTCGGCCCGCGTGGGGCGGCCTCGTCCCCGCCTGCCGGCTCGCGTGGCTGGGCCTGGCGGGGGTCGGGGCCCCCGTGGCACCCGTTACCCCGGGCCCGCCCGCGTGGGCCCCTGGCGGGGCTTGGTGCTCAGTCGAACTGGCCGGGGTGGTAGTCGCCCGCAGGCTGGCGGGTGGTCACGTTCATCCGGTTGTAGGTGTTGATCAGGGCCACCAGGGAGACCAGGGCGGCCAGTTGGTCGTCGTCGTAGTGCCGGGCCGCAGCCGCCCACACCTCGTCGGAGACGGCGCCGGGGGTGTCGGCCATACGGGTGGCCTCCTCGGCGAGCGCCAGGGCGGCGCGCTCGGCGTCGGTGAAGACGGTCGCCTCGCGCCAGGCGGCGACCAGGTGCAGCCGCAGCGCGTCCTCCCCCGCGTGCAGGGCGTCCTTGATGTGCATGTCCAGGCAGAACCCGCAGCCGTTGATCTGGCTCGCCCGGATCTTCACCAGCTCCTGCGTCGCCGCGGGCAGCCCCGAGTCCGCGACCGCCTTGCCCGCCGAGCCGACGTACCGCCCGAACCTGGCGCCGGTGGCCGTCCCGTAGTAGTCGAACCGCGCGTCCACGATGCTCTCCCCTCGCCGTGCCCATCCGTACGCAGCACTGACTCCGGGAGCCCCGCGGATGTGTCACCGCCGGAAGTGACCCCTGTCACAGAGCGGGCGACACCCGGCCGGACCCTGCCGGCCGGCGGAGCGCTACGCCTCGGTCGGGGCGGGCGCCGACGCCGCCGAAGTCGCGGTGGTCGACGGCCAGTTGATCTGGGTGCTGCAGACCGAGACCAGGACCGCCGAGGCGGCCACCGCGGCCAGGCCCCAGACCAGGCCGCTGCCGTTGGCGATGAAGCCGATCACCGGCGGGCCGGCCAGCAGGCCGGTGGTGCCCATGGTGGCCACGACGGTGAGGGCGTCGGAGCCGTCCTTCGCCGCGGCCACGTACACGCACGGGGTGACCGCGGCGATGCCGAGGCCCACACAGGCGAAGCCGATCAGCGCCGGGACGACGCCCCCGCTGAGGAGCGCGAGGGCCAGGCCGATGCCGGCCAGCGCGCTGCCGGAGCGGACGATGCGGCCGTCGCCGAAGCGGGCCCGCCAGCCGTCGGCGAAGAGGCGGGCGAGCACCATCATCACCGAGACCACCGCGATGCCCAGCGGCGCGACCTCCGCCGACGCCTTGGCCACGTCCTTCATGTAGAGCGCCGACCAGTCGTTCATCGCGCCCTCGGTCACCGTGCCGAAGACCATCGCGGCCCCCAGCCACAGCGTCACCCTCGACGGCAGCGTCCACCGCCCGCGGCTCTTCTCCTTCTTCTCCGCCGGGCGGTCCTCGGCAAGCAGCCCGCCCCTGGCGTACGCCACCAGCAGCAGCAACAGCGCGGCGGCCACGCCGAAGTGGACGATCAGCCGCGAGGAGATCGCGTTCATGCCGGAGGCGAGCAGGGCCGCGGCGAGCGAGCCACCGCTGAAGGTCGCGTGCAGCTTGGCCATCGCGTTGCGCCCGTGCGCGACCTCCAGCGCGGCGCCCTGCGCGTTCATCGCCACGTTGAGCCCGCCGACCAGCGCCCCGTCGCACAGCATCACCAGCAGCGCGACCGGGTAGTCCGGCAGCGCGGACATCGCGAGCAGCAGCAGCGCCAGGCAGGTCGCACTGGCCAGCGCCAGGCGGCGCGAGCCGAGGCGGCGCATCAGCAGCGCCACCAGCGGGAAAGTACCCACCGCCCCGATGCCCGTGGACATCAGCAGCAGGCCCACCTCGGCCGCGCTCAGCCCGAGGTGCGACTTGAGCGCCGGCAGCCGCGAGGCCCACGTGGCGTACTGGAAACCCAGCGAGCAGAACAACGCGGCGGTGGCCAACTGCCCTCGCCAGAACGGGTCGCGTACGCGCAGCATCAGCTCATCCCACTTTCGTCCCGCCTGGTCAGGTCCCTGCTGTTCTCGTTCCGGCCGATGTCGCTACGGCCACGCTCGCCACGGCCGGGCTCGTTACGGACGGTCCCGTTGCGGACGATCCCGTTCCGCCCGGCCTCTTCCCGCCCGGCGCCCCGCGGGTGCCCGGCCAGGACGTGCCGCCCGTGGTCCCCCGGCCGCGGCAGGGCCATGGACATGTAGACCGCGCCCGGTCCGTAGCCGGCGACCTCGCCGTCGCGGGCGGTGAAGCCGTTCGCGGCCCAGAATCCGCGGCTGCCGCCCACCGCCACCAGCGAGATCCGCTCGTAGCCCGCCCGGCGGGCCTGCCCGGCGAGCCGGCGCAGCAGCAGCCGCCCGTACCCGCGGCCGCGCAACTCCTCGGCGACGACGAGGTCGTGCAGGTGGAGGTTGCGGCTGCGGAAGACCCTCTCCTCGCGCGCGGTGAGCGAGGGCGCCGCGGACTCGGGGTACGGCAGGGCCAGCAGGTAGCCGGCCGGGCTGCGCCCGGCGGCGTCGAGCGCGAAGCAGGTGGCCGGCGAGGAGCGGGCCTTGGACTGCAGGACGGCCCGCTCCTCGGAGAGCCCGAGGGGGCGGTAGGCGCGGGCCTCCAGGGCGGTGATGGCCTCCCAGTCGTCGGCGGCGATGGGCCGCACCCGGGCGCGCGGCTGCATCTAGGCCCCGCTCCCGCGCACGCAGGACCAGGGCAGCGGGCGGAACCCGTTGAAGCCCTGGGTCATGTAGCTCACCGCGTAGGCACCACTGGACAGCACCCACACCGGGTCCCCGGAGGCGAGCGCGGCCGGCACGGGGACGGGCGCGTGGCCGCGCGGGTAGGCGTCGTCGCTGTCGCAGGTGGGTCCGGCGACCACCGCCCGCACGGTCGGGGCGCCCTCGTGACCGGGGAAGACCAGCCGGTACTGCAGGGCGTCCATCTCGTACAGGCCGTTGTAACGGCCGCAGGACAGGTAGAGCCAGTGCTGGGGCTCGCCGTCCGGGCCGTGCCGCAGGGTCAGCCGCGAGACGTGGGCGCGGATGGCGCCGTGATCGGCGACGAGGTGCCGGCCGGGTTCCACGACGAAGTCCAGCGGGTGGCCGGCCGCCTCGCGGCAGTGCTGCATGCCCTCCCGGATGACGGCGAACATCTTGTCCAGCGGCGGGTCGAGGGGCTCGCCGCGCGGGTCGAGGTAGCCGAGCGCGGGCAGACCGCCGCCGAGGTCCAGGTACCGCAGGGTGATGCCGTGCCGGGCCGACTCGCGGACGGCGGCGACGAGTTGGTCGAAGGCGCGGGTCCAGGCGCCGGCCGTCATCTGCTGGGAGCCGACGTGGACGGACAGTCCGGCCGGGATGAGGCCCAGCTCGCGGGCCTGGACCAGCACCGCGACGGCGTCGGGCAGCGAGCAGCCGAACTTGCCGGTCAGCCCCCACAGGGCGCCGCCGCCGTCGGTGGCCAGGCGGCAGAACACCCGGGCGCCGGGGGCGTGTTCGGCGAGGGCTGCGACATCGGCGAGGCTGTCGGTGGCGAAGTCGCGGATGCCGAGCCGGTACGCCTCGGCGATCTCGGTGTCGGACTTGACGGTGTTGCCGTAGTGGATGCGCTCGGCGGGCACCCCGCAGGCCAGGGCCTGCCGGATCTCCTGGACACTGGCCGCGTCCACACCGCTGCCCCGGCGAGCCAGGGTGTCCACCACCTCGTCCACCGGGCACGCCTTGAGCGCGAACCGCACGGCGGCGCCGGGCAGTTCGGCGATCAGCGCGTCGTAGCGGGCCTCGATCCCGGTGAGGTCGAAGACGATACGGTCCTGGTCGGCGGCGGCGAGCGCGGCCGTCAGCGGGTCCTGCTGCCCGCGCTCCTCGGTGCGCGTCCGGGTCATGGCCGTCGGTTCGGCTGCTGCGGGACCGCGCCGGAGCCGCGGCGCCAACCGTCCGCCGGCCCCTGCTCCTTGGCGGCGGCGACCAGCGCCGGCCACGCCTCGGTGAGCAGCGCGTACTCCTCGATGTCGGTGCGGGCCTCGGCGAGCAGGCGGTCCCTGCTGCCGGCCAGCCGATCGGCGAAGGCCGCGTACCGGCCGCCGAGCCGCCGGTAGGCGCGGTCCAGGATCTCCAGCCGCTGCACGTTCTCGCCGTCGTCCAGCTTCGCCGCGTTCCACAGCAGTTCGGTCACGGCCGCGGGCCGCACCCGGTGGTCCGGGCCGAGCAGCGAGGCGCCGGCCTGCTCCAGGTGGGCGTAGACGTCGTTGAGGTAGAGCATGGAGAGCAGGAACTTGGCGAACCGCAGCTGGTAGGCGGCGAATCCGGCGTCGGTGCGGCGCTCGCCGGTGTAGAAGTTGACGATGTTCCGGTTGTGCAGCACCCCGGGCAGGGTGGCGTCGTGCACCAGGTGGATGAGGAAGTAGTCGCTGCCGATGGTGTCGGTGGCCGGCAGCAGGGGCACGTCCTCGTGCACGCCGTGGAAGGCGATGTTGCACATGTCCACCCGCATCGGGTCCACCAGGGTCAGCACCGAGTGGTCCGCGGTGAAGGGCTCGGTGCCGGCGCCGATGAAGGAGTCGGCGGCGAACTCCCGCTTCTGCTCGGCCGGCCAGTCGAAGGGCGCCCACAGCCCGACGACCTCCTGGTAGGTCCGCGGGTCGAGCCGCTGCATCTCGGCGATGTCCACCGACATCTCGCCGATGAACGAACTGCCCACCATCGAGACGGGCTTGGCCAGGTGCCGGGGGTCGAGGTCGGTCGCGGTGACGGCGCCGGCAGCCTCGGCGGCGGGCCGGCCCAGCGAGAGCAGCTCGTGGTGGACCGGGTAGACCACCTCGCCGTCCAGGCTCTGGTAGCGGCTGTCGGAGTCGCGGCGGTGCACCGACGCGCAGCCCAGGGCGGCCGCGACCAGGAAGATCCGGTTGGTGCAGGCGCCGTAGGACAGGGCCGCGGGCAGCATCAGGTCGAGCAGGGCGTCGGGCCCGGCGGCGCCCGAGCGGGCGATCACCGCGCGCAGGAAGTCGCGCTGGGCGTCCTCGCCGAGGTGGTGCACGACGACACCGGGCACCTCGGGCAGCCGCGCGGCAAGGGCCGCGTGCTCGGCCAGGACGGCCCCCTCGCAGGAGTCCAGGACGAGCATGTGCACCTCGACGCCGAATTCGCGTGCCGCGTAGGCGGCCTCGTCGTGCAGCGCCGAAATGGCCGGTGCGCAGGCCCGGTTGGTGGGCAGGGCCAGACAGATGCGGCGCATCGCTACTCTCCGGCCGCCTGGTCGACAACGTTGCCGTACGGCGTGTTCCACGAGTCGCGGCCCAGCAACCGGGCGCCCAGCTCGGTGAGTTCGGCCGGTCCGTAGCGCAGCGACTCGTGCTTGTCCCGGTCGCCGACCAGCGTCTTGTTCCACTCCGGGGTGCTCAGGGTGCGCCAGGACTCCACCCGCGAGCGGCGCAGTTCCTCGTGCGACTCCAGGGCGGGCATCATCGCCAGGTACTGGCAGGCGCGCACGCCGTCCGCCGACAGGTTGGGGGCGACGCCGTGGGCGAGGGCGCCGTTCCAGATCAGCAGGTCGCCGGCCTTCAGATCGGGCCGCACCACGGGGAACTCGTCGGTGTCGATGCTCGGGCGGATCGGGTCCCGGTCCTCGGGCTGGGTCGCCTTCCACTCCTCGAAGCGGTGGAAGAGCTCGGGGTTGCACTGGAAGCCGCCCTCGTCGGGCTTGGTGTCCTTCAGCGCGATGATGCCCTGCACCCGCTGCGGCAGCACGTCCAGTGTGCTGTCGATGTCCCAGTGCAGGCGGATGTCGAAGCCGCGCTCGGTGGGCGCGATGAGCGCGCGGTCGCGGTTCTTGATGTTCGGCGGGTTGAGGTTGAGCCGGTCCAGGGTGACCCACAGCTCCTCGCAGTCCCAGACGTCCACGAAGGCGTCGTAGACCCGCTGGGCCTGGCGGCTGTCCCACATCAGCTGGTGGTGGTAGGCCTCGACGAAGCCGTAGATGTGCAGCTCGCGGTCGAGGTCGTCGCGGAACTTCGGCTCCTCGTACCAGGTTTCCGGGCGCTCGGGATCGAGGCCCTGGAACTCCCATGCGAAGTCGAGCAGTTGCTGCGCGTGTTCGGCGGTGATCGCCTGCTCCACCACGACGTAGCCGTATTTCTGCCAGAAGGCGAAGTCGTCGTCCGACAGCACGCGGAGTTCTTTCGACTTGCGCAGGTCCCGGAGCGGGACCGGGGCGTCATAGCTCTCGCCGTCCGCGCTGGAGTAGGGGATTTCCGAGGAGGCTCGGTAAAGCCGGTCAGGCGTCAACACGTCGGTCGCTCCCAGGGTTCGGATCAGCTTCCGGGCAATGCCCTTGCGGTGCCGGCAACAGTCGTGCCGCAGGCCCGCGCTGCTGTCGGTGCGCGAGAGGATACGCACGGCAATGGGTGGGCGCCCGGGGGAGAAAACGCCTGGCGGTGGGGCTCGGGGACCGCCGGTGGACACCGTCGGGCACCGCGGGGCTCTGCCGGCCAGCGTGATCGTCCGCCGGGGCGCACGCCGCGGCTGTCGCTCGCTGAACTCGCGTGGTCCTAAACTGGACTAGACCAACTCGACCTGTCAAATGACAGGTCGGGGGACAGTGTCCCGACAACCGGCCACCGCGGGTTGTGCGGCGGCATTGCACCGGCGAAGGCAGGCTTATCCGGAACTCCTCCGAAAGGGCCGTTTCCGCACCTCGCACAGGGTGCCCGGATGATCATCCGCGGGTGACCGGCGAATTCCCGTTGCCGTACGCACTTATCGGGCGACGCAGAGTCGTCAAGCGTGTTGCCGCGGGCTTGTCGTGAAACCGCCGCGGGGTGCGGCGGGGCTGCCGCGAGCCCGCCGCGGCGAAGGCTGCGGGGTGCCTTGACACCCAAGATCGGCTGAGCCACTATCCGTTGGTCTGTACCAATCCCGGCTCCCTGCGAAAGGCTCCGCCGATGTCCGCCAGCAAGCACAGCCGTGAGCTGCGAGGACTCGCGCTCTCCGTCCTGCAGCCGGGATTCGTCGGCACCGAGGCGCCGGAGTGGGTGCTGCGGGCCATCGCCGACGGCCTGTCCTCCGTGGTGCTCTTCTCCCGCAACATCGCCTCCCCCGAGCAGGTCGCCCGGCTCACCGCGCAATTGCGGGCGGAGAACCCGGAGTTGATCGTCGCCATCGACGAGGAGGCCGGCGACGTCACCCGCATCGAGTCCGCGACCGGCTCCACCCGGCCGGGCAACTTCGCGCTCGGCGCGGTGGACGACACCGAGCTGACCGCCGAGGTCGCGCGCGACCTGGCCCGCCAACTGCACGCGGTGGGCGTCACGTTGGACTACGCGCCGAGTGTGGACGTCAACTCCAACCCGGACAACCCGATCATCGGCGTGCGCTCCTTCGGGGTGGAGCCGGACCGGGTGGCCCGGCACGCGGCGGCCTGGGTGAGCGGCCTGCAGTCCGGCGGGGTCGCCGCCTGCGCCAAGCACTTCCCCGGCCACGGCGATGTGGCCGTGGACTCCCACCACGGCCTGCCCAGCTACGACGCCGACCTCGACACCATCGCCCAACAGGCGCTGCCGCCCTTCAAGGCGGCCCTCGCGGCGGGCGTGCGGGCGGTGATGAGCGGTCACCTGCTGGTGCCCGCCTACGACCCTGACGTGCCCGCGACGCTGAGCAGCCGGGTCCTGGGCGGCCTGCTCCGCAAGGAGCTGGGCTTCGACGGGCTGATCGTCACCGACGCGATCGAGATGGGCGCGGTCACCGGCCGCTACGGCATCGAGGGCGCCACCGTGCGGGCGGTCGCCGCGGGCGCCGACGCGGTGTGCGTGGGCGGTGAGAGCGCGGGCGAGGACACGACCCAGGACCTCGCCGACGCTCTGGTCGAGGCGGTCGGCTCGGGCGCCCTCACCGAGGCGCGGCTGGCCGAAGCATCGCGCCGGGTGAAGGAGTTCGCCGGCTGGTCGACGCGGCTGGCCGGTTCGGTGCCGGTGGACCCGGTCGGCCGCGACATCGGGTACGTGGCCGCGCGGCGGGCGGTGCGGGTCAGCGGTGCCGAGGGCGTCCTGCCGCTGGCCGCGGCCCCGCACGTGGTGGAGCTGGTGCCGTCCACGAACCTGGCGATCGCCAAGGAGACCCCGTGGGGCGTCGCGGCGCCGCTGCGCGAGCGGCTGCCCGGGACCACCTTCGTCCGCGTCACCCACCGCCAACTCGCCGACGAGCCGAGCGTGCTGACCGCCCACGCGCTCGCGCCCGCGGCCGACCGCCCGCTCGTGGTGGTGGTCCGCGACGCGGCCCGCAACCGCTGGATGGGCGGGGCGCTGGCCACCCTCACCGCGGACCGCCCCGACGCGATCGTGGTCGAGATGGGCCTGCCCGAGGACTCCGGCGCGGGCGCCCTGCGCATCTTCACCCACGGCGCCACCGCCGCCTCCGGCGTGGCCGCGGCCGAACTCCTCGCCGGCTCCCGCTGACCGCTCCCCCGGCGCACGGCAGGTATGGCCGAACCCGGCCGCCGGGCCGTCCCCGATCGCGTCCGCTCGTGCCCGTCGGGCCGGCTGATGTCCGCTCACCCCCCGGGTCACCCCCGGGTCGCACCCCCGGTCGCGCCAGGGACCGCCTCCCCACTGCTCACCCCAGTCCCACCCGGCCCCACCCGTCCCCGTGGCGGGGAAAGGTCGGCTTGATCGCCACCCCGGTGCTGGTGCGCCGGAGCCGCAGCCGCGACGATGGGGCTGGACACGTGGGAACCGCCGCGGGGAAGGTCGGATGGGGAGCTCGGGAGGGACACGCCCGGTGAAAGTGACGGACGGCCGGGTGCGCCGGTTGGTGAGCCTGCCCTGTGACGAGGACGGGGCGGTGCGGGTCCGGCTGCACCTGCCGTGCGCCGAGGGCTTCGTGGGCGCCGCCGAGATGCGCACCCTGCTCACCGGCGACGTGCTGGTGCGCGCGGTGGCGGCCGGCGGCCGGCGGGTCGAGCACGACCTCGCCCACCCGCCCGAGCAGGCCGGCGGCATCACCTACGTCCGCAGCACGCTCGGCATCCCCCCGCCCTCGGGCCTGACCGGCGAGCCGGACGCCCACCTCTTCGGCAGTTCCCTCCACCAGCCCGAGGACGGGCTGTGGATCGAAGTCGGCGAGGTGTCCGACACCGCCGCCGAGCCCTTCGACACCGGCAGCGTGGACCCGCTGGCGATCCGGCTGGTGCTGCTCGGCCAGTCCTACCGGCGGCCCCTGTCGCTCACCTTCCACGACGTGCTGGAAGCCGACAGCACCCTGCGCGCCTGGCGGGCCCGGGCCGCGGAGTGGGCGCACGCACCCGCGCGGCCGGTCCCCGAGGTGTTCCGCCGCCGGGTGGCCGACGCGCTGGACGACGACCTGGACACCCCCGCCGTGCTGGAACTGCTGCGCACGGTCGCGGCCGCGCGCAATGTGCCGGCGGGCGCGAAGTTCGGCACGGCCGCCTTCGTGGACCGCGTCCTCGGCCTCGACCTCACCCGTGACGCCCGGGCCGGCGGCCCGGCCGAGGGCATCGAGGGCCGCGCCGACGCCCTGTAGCGGACCTGGCCCCGCAACGGCCCGCGCCGGGACCCGTACCACCGCGTGCACACCCCAACGCTCAGGACACCGGGCGCGGTTCGCCAGGGGCGCCGCCAATTCGGCGGCGCCCCTTTCCCGTTGCCTTTCCCGTTGTCCTTCCCCTTGCTTTCCGTCGTTCCAGTTGTCTGAACCACTGGCGAATTCCGCGTCGCCGCAGGACGGGAAGAAATATCGGTCCGCCGTTCATCCCGGGGTCCCCCGCAGCCCATACGTTGCCCCCCATGGACCCTGAGAGCACCCCCAGCACCGGGAGCGGCGCCGCCGCGGGCGTCACACGCCGCGGGCTCATCGTCGGCGCGGTCGCCGCCGGACTCACCGCGACCGCGGGCACGACGGCCGCCCGCGCGGGCACGCCCGGCGGCACCCCGGCCGCGGCCGATTCCGCGGGACCCGCTTTCCCGACGGCCCCCCGTTTTCCGGATTTCACCGCGCCCGACTACCGACTCACCGTCCCCGGTGAATCGGTGGCCACCGACCGCACCGACATCCCCGTCGCCCCCGGAATCGTCCTCACCTCCTTCGACACCTTCGGCCGCACCGGATGGACCCGGGTGCACGTCCTCAACGCCGACCTCGGCCAGGCCGGCGCGGACCTGCTCGGGGCCGGGGTGAGCGACCCGCAGCCGGTGGCGCAGGCGGCGAACGCCGCCCACGCGGTGGCCGCCGTCAACGGCGACTACTTCGACATCACCGAGACCTACGCCGCCGAAGGCCCGGAGATCCAGGGCGGCGAGCTGCGCAAGGCCACCACCCAGCACGCCACCGTGGCCGCGCTCGGCGCCGACCAGGTGGCCCGCCTGGCCGACCTGGTGCTCACCGGCTCGGTCACCGTGGCCGGCACCAGGCGCCCGCTGGCGGCCCTCAACTCCGCGTCCGTGCCCGCCGACGGCATCGCCGTGTTCACCCCGCAGTGGGGCCACGGGGCCCGCACCCTCATCCAGGACCCCGGCCCGTACACCGAACTCGTCGTCTCCGGCGGCAAGGTGACCGCCACCGGCGCCGCGATCACCGACACGCCCGTGCCCGACGGCGGCTACGTCGTGCTCGGCCGGGGCGCCGCCGCCGCGGACCTCGCCGCCGCCCGGCCCGGCGACACCGTCACGGTGGAGTTCGCGCCGCAGACCGACGCGCCCGTCGCGCTGAGGATGGCGCTCGGCTCCGGCTCGGTGCTGGTGCGCGGCGGCACCGCCGTCGACTTCCCGCCCAGCACCGGCAACGACGAGCCCAAGCCGCGCACCGCCATCGGCTGGCCGGCCGGCGGGCACCGGCTGCTGCTGGTCGCCGTGGACGGCTCGGCGAACTTCTCGGCCGGGCTGAGCTTCGACGACACCGCCGCCCTGATGGTCCGGCTCGGCGCCGACGAGGCCCTGATGCTCGACGGCGGCGGCTCCACCGAACTCGTCGCCCGCCGCCCCGGCGACACCGCGGCCGGCGTGATCAACACCCCCTCGGACGGCAGCGAGCGGCCGGTGGCCGACGGCGTCGGCCTGTTCGGCGCCAAGGGCTCGGGCCGGCTGCGCGGCCTGGACGTACGGCCGCAGGCCGACCGCGTGGTGCCGGGCCTCACCCTGGACGTCACGGTCGCCGGCTTCGACGAGACCTGGTCGCCGGTGGACGCCTCCGGGCACCAGGTGCGCTACCGGGCCGTGCCCGGCTCGCTCGGCAGCACCCGCCGCGGCGTCTTCCGCGCCGACCGCCCCGGCGCCGGCACCCTGCGGGCCGACGCCGGCGGCGCGGACGGCAGCCACGCGTTGCGGGTCGTCGGCCCCCTGGACCACCTCGCCTTCACCGAGCGGGCCGTCACCATCGACCCGGGCAGCAGCGCCACCGTCCGCCTGACCGGCTACGACGCCGACGGCTTCGACGCGCCCGTGGCCCCCCGCGACGCCGAGCTGGACTTCGACGCCGCCGTCGTCAGCGTGAAGGACGCGGGCGACGGCAGCCTCGCCGTCACCGGCGCCGCCGACGCCTCCGGCAAGGCCACCGTGGTGACCGCCACTGTGCAGGGCGTCACCGCGAAGCTGCCGGTGACCGTCGGCCTGGTCGACGTCTCCCTCGCCGAGTTCGAGCCCACCGAGACCTGGACGGCCGCCTCGGCGCGCGGCACCGCCTCGGTCGCCTTCACCGCCGCCCCCGAGCGGCCCGGCGCCACCGCGGACAACCACGCCCTGCGGCTCACCTACGACTTCACCGGCCAGTCCAGCACCTCGGCCGCCTACGCGGTGGCCGGCCCGGCGCCGATCACCCTGCCGGCCGGCACCAAGCGCCTCGCCCTGTGGGTCAACGGCGACGGCAACAACCACTGGCTGCGCGCCATGGTCTCCTCCCAGGGCACCACCAACGTGCCCTTCACCTTCGCCACCGTCGTGGACTGGACCGGCTGGCGCCGGGTCGTCGGCGACATCCCGGCCGGCTACTCCGACCCGCTCACCCTGGCGCGGGTCTACATCGCCGAGACCTCGCAGACCGACAAGAACGCCGGGCAGCTGGAGTTCGACGGCCTGGCCGCCCAGGTCGGCCAGCAGCCCGACACCACCGAGCCGCCCCGGCCCGACCCCTACGTGGTGGAGCAGGGCGAGGTGCCCGCCCACCACTGGACCTTCGCCGTCCTGTCCGACCTGCACGTCAGCGCCGCGGCCGGACTCGACTCCTTCTCCGGCCGCCAGGCCGCCCTCGCCCTGGACCAAGTGGTCGCCGCCGAACCGGACTTCATCCTGATCAACGGCGACTTCGTCGACGACGACAACCCGGCCGACTTCGCCCTCGCCAACGGGCTGCTGCGCGACCACGTCCCGAGCGGCCTGCCCGTCCACTGGACGCCCGGCAACCACGAGGCCGGCCTCACCGCGACCGGCGGCCTGGACGCCTTCCTCGCCGCGACGGGCCGCCCCAACAAGCAGATCCTGGACCACAAGGGCACCCGGTTCATCCTGCTCGACTCCCACACCGGCGACATGCGCACCTCCGACTGGGACCAGGTCCCGCTGCTCAAGGAGGAGTTGGCCAAGGCCGAGAAGGACCCCGCGGTCACCGGCGTCGTGGTCTCCTTCCACCACCCGCTGCAGGACCCCTCGGGCTCGGGCGCCTCCCAGCTCTCCGACCAGCTGGAGGCGGGCCTGCTCAAGCAGTGGCTGGCCGACTTCCGGGAGAGTTCGGGCAAGCCCGTCGCCCTCTTCAACGGCCACGCCCACACCGCGGCCGTCACCCGCTCCGACGGCGTGCTGGAGGTCAACACCCCCGCGGTCGGCAAGACCCCCTACAGCTCGCCCGACCAGGGCGGCTTCTTCGGCTGGATGCACGTCGGCGTCGAACCGCGCCCGGCCGGGGTGCAGGCCGGGCAGCCCAGCCCGCAGACCCGCGAGTGGCTGCGGGCCGAGAGCAGACCGCTCATCGACGGAATCGAGCTGGACGCCCCCGGCACCCTCAAGAGCGGCGCCTCCACGCAGCTGGCGGCCACCGGCATCACCAGCGAGTTCGGCCTGCGCTTCCCCTTGCGCTTCCCGGCCAGCGTGACCTGGAGCGGCGGTCCGGGCCTGGTCGTGGTGGACTCCGCGGCCGCCGCGCGGACGGCCCGCCGCAGCCGCCGCACGCTCGCCGTGCTCGATGTGTCCACGGGGACGCTGACGGCCGTGCGGGCGGGCCGGGTCACCGTCACGGTGGCCTCCGGCGGCCTCACCGCCTCGGCGGACGTGACGCTGGGCTGACGCCCGGGCCCGTACCGGCGCCGGCCCCCCGCGGTTGCAGGGGGGCCGGGGCCGGCCGGGCGCCCGCACGGACGCAGAGCTACAGGGGTCAGGCGGCCTGCCGCTCGTACCCGACCAGGCGGACGCACACGGCCAGGCCCTCGATCGCCTGCTCCAGCTCCTTCAGGCCCGGGTAGCTGGGCGCGATGCGGATGACGGCGTCGCGCGGGTCCTTCCCGTACGGGTGGGTGGCGCCCGCCGGGGTGAGGACGATGCCGGCCTCGGCGGCCCTGCGCACGACCTCCTTCGCGCAGCCGTCCGGGACTTCGAGCGTCACGAAGTAACCGCCCTTGGGCGAGGTCCACTTGGCCAGGCCGGTGCCGCCCAGCTCCTGCTGGAGGATACGGGCGACGGCCTCGAACTTCGGCTGCAGCAGGGCCCGGTGGCGCTCCATGTGGGCACGCACCCCCTCGGCGTCGCGCAGGAACATCACGTGCCGCAGCTGGTTGACCTTGTCCGGGCCGATCGAGCGCTTGGCGTTGTTGGCCAGCAGCCATTTCACGTTCGCCGGTGAGGAGCCGAAGAAGGCCACGCCCGCGCCGGCCGCGGTCATCTTCGAGGTGGAGCCGAAGACGAACACCCGGTCGGGGTGGCCGGCTTCGGCGGCGGCGCCGAGCAGGTCGGCGATCTCGACCCGCTCGTCGGTGAGGTGGTGGGCGGCGTAGGCGTTGTCCCAGAAGATCCGGAAGTCGGGTGCGGCGGTGGGCATCGCGGCCAGCCGGGCCACGGTGGCGTCGCTGTAGCAGGTGCCGTCCGGGTTGCTGTACTTCGGCACGCACCAGATGCCCTTGACCGCGGGGTCCTCGGCGGCGAGCCGCTCCACGGTGTCCATGTCCGGGCCGTCCGCGGTCATCGGCACCGCCACCATCTCGATGCCGAACCGCTCACACAGCGCGAAGTGCCGGTCGTAGCCGGGCACCGGGCACAGGAAGACGATCCGCTCCTCGTCCGCCCAGCGCGCCTTCGCGCCCGGCATGACGCTCAGCAGGGCGTGCACCAGGCAGTCGTGCATCAGCTCCAGGCTGGAGTTGCCGGCCGCCAGCAGCTGGGCCGCGGGCACCTGGAGCAGCCCGGCGAAGATCTCCCGCAGCTCGGGCAGGCCCTGCAGGCCGCCGTAGTTGCGCACGTCGGTGCCGTCGGCGGCGGTGTGCCGGCCGCCGGGCAGGCTCAGCAGGTCCTCGGAGAGGTCGAGCTGCTCCGGTGCCGGTTTGCCGCGGGTGAGGTCCAGGGAGAGCCCGCGTCCCGCGAGGTCCTGGTAGTCCTGGCGGGCCCGGGCGAGCAGCCCGGCGGTGTCGGCGTGGATCGGCTCGGTGGTCATGGCGTGCTTCCTCTCAGGGGCTGCCACGGTGGAACGGTGGCTCCCCGAGCCTACGTCCGGGCATATGCCACCGTGTGCGGTAGGTCACGTCGCGCTCAGCCGGTAGAGGGCGGCGGCACCGGGGGCGAGGGAGACGTCGAGGACGCCGGAGCGGGCGGCCACCGGGGCGTACCGGTCGCCGCCGGGGTCGTAACGAGCGGCTGCGTACCGGGTGTTGATGCCGACGCGGAGGGTGGCGGGCTTGTCTGCATGTCGGTTGGTGATGAGGAGGTGGCGGGTGTCGTTTGGTTGGTGGGGGTGGGTGTAGAGGGTGAGGAGGGCGGGGTCGCCGGTGGTGTGGGTGAGGTGGGTGCCGGGGGTGAAGGGGGTGGTGCCGGTGGGGGGTTGGGGTTCGTTGGCGTGGTGGACGGTTTCGGTGGTGAGGGGTTTGAGTTGGCGTCCTGTGGGTTGGAGCCAGGTGGTGTTGAGGGTGCGGGCTGCTTGGTAGAGGGGTGTTTGCTGTCCGTCGGTGGTGATGAGGGCTTGGGTGTAGCCCTCGCCTCGGGCGGGGTCGGGGGTCCAGTAGGTGAAGTACTGGATGCCTTTGCAGCCGTAGGCGAGGGAGGTGTTGATCTGCCAGGCGAGTTGGGAAGCGGTGGGGACGGCGTGGCCGTTGAAGCCGGTGGACTGGATGTAGGTCCAGGCGGGGATGCGGGCTGTGAGGGCGGCTTCGCGGATGATGGCCCAGGTGTCGAAGTAGGCGGTGTCGATGCTGCCGTCGGCCAGGATCGGGTACCGGTCGAACGAGATCAACGACGGACGCACCGC
>NZ_FNIE01000007.1 GCF_900103985.1 Actinacidiphila guanduensis
ACCTACGTGATGGGGTAAGGCTCCCAGTAGACGACTGGGTTGATAGGCCGGATGTGGAAGCCTTGTGAGGGGTGGAGCTGACCGGTACTAATAGGCCGAGGGCTTGTCCATATATGTTACGCGTCCACTGTGTGGTTCTGAAGCAACCAGCATCCCACCCGACCCTCGGGAACGAGGTATCGGGTGTGGGTTGGTGTGTTTCGTAGTGTTTCGGTGGTCATAGCGTGAGGGAAACGCCCGGTTACATTCCGAACCCGGAAGCTAAGCCTTTCAGCGCCGATGGTACTGCAGGGGGGACCCTGTGGGAGAGTAGGACACCGCCGAACAAACATTCAGCTCCGGCCCCCGGTGAAAACCGGGGGCCGGAGCTTTTTTCGTTCCCGCGTCCCGCCGCGTTCCCCCGTTCGCGGCGTTCCTGCGCGGCCTCGCCTCAGTGCTTCTCGGCCGCCCGCGCCAGCTCGATGTCCAGCGACTCGCGGCGAATGCGCTGGTCCATGTAGAGCAGGGTGGTCACGCCGGAGCTGACCGGCAGCGTGATCGTCGCCGCCACCACACCGCCGATGCCGCCCAGGACCAGATACGTCCAGCTGGGGTTCTCCGACGAGGAGCCGACGAACGACGAGAAGTCGTGATTGGTGACGGCCGAAGCGATGAGCGCGAACGGCATTTGGATCAGCGTCGAGACGATGTAGACCAGCACAATGGTGAGCAACTGGACCCCGAGGACTCGCCACCAGGACCCGCGCACCAGCTTCGCGGACCGCTTGAGCGCACCCACGATGCTCTGCCGTTCCAGCATCAGCGCAGGTGGGGCGAGGACGAAGAGAATCCACAGCCGTACCGCCACCACCAGCCCCGCGGTCATACCGAGGACGGCCAGCGAAGCGCCGAGCGTCTTCGCTCCGGCGACCGCGATCAGGCCCCCGGGAAGCGCACCCACCGCCACGACGGCCACGTAACCCACGGTCAGCAGCAGCGCAAGACCGTTGAGTTGGAGCAGCCTGGGCCGTGCATCGCGCCACGCCTCGCCGGCCGTCACCCCGCGGCCGAGGACCGCGCGGCTGACCACCACCGTCAGGATGGCCGAGGCGACGAGGACGCCCAGCGCGGTGACGAGGATCGTCAGCCCGAGACCCGCGTACACGTCGCGGAACGCCCGCAGCAGGTCGTGGACGCTCGGGTTGGACTTGGTGTCGAGCTCGTCGATCCTGCTGTCGTCGATGAACAGGCCCTCGACGACCACCGCGATCGCTTGCGTGACCAGGGCGATGGCGAAGGTGATGCCGACGACCGCTCGCCAGTGGCGACGCAGCGTGGCGATCGCCCCGTCGATGATCTCGCCGGCGCCGAGCGGCCGTAGCGGAATGACCCCGGGCTTGGGGGCGGGCGCCGGAGCCGTGCCCCAGGAGCCGTGAGGCTGCCAAGCGGTCGGCTGCACCTGAGGACCCCAGCGGGGACCGCCCCGCTCGGGCGGCGGAACACGGGGGCCGGGCGGCGGCGCCCACTGTCCCCACCCGGCGGCCGGGGGCGGCTGCCGCTGCGACCAGGACGTCTGAGCGGCAGGTCCGGGCTCGGCAGACGCGGGAGCGTCGGCTCCCTGCGCGGGTTGAGACGGCTTGGCGGCCGCTTCCTGCTGCTCCGGGGCTGCCGGCTGTGCGTTCCGCGCGGGGGAGTGGCCGGGGCTGTCGCCGTCTTCCGGCTCGGGTGAGTCGGAGGATGATCCGGGCGATGCCCAGCCCGGAGTGTTGGTCATGGGAGGCTGCCCCTTCGTGTTGCTCGGCCTGTTCAAGTCGCCATCGTGTCACGGGCTGACGCCAGGAGGGCCTGACAGGGCAGACTGAGGGAATGGGTGATCACGTCAAGCGTCCCGAGAACGCCGCCATATCCGCGCTGCGATGGGAGGAGCCGCCGGACGGTCCCATGCTCGTCGTGCTCGACCAGACCAGACTGCCCCTGGAAGAGGTCGAGCTGGTGTGCACGGACGTCCAGGCGCTCGTGGCCGCGATCGGCTCCCTCGCCGTACGGGGCGCGCCGCTGCTCGGCCTGGCCGGGGCCTACGGTGTGGCGCTGGCGGCGGCCCGCGGCTATGACGTGGAGGAGGCGGCGGAACTCCTCGCACGGGCCCGTCCCACAGCGGTGAACCTCGCGTACGGCGTCCAGCGGGCGTTGACGGCGTACCGCCGGGCAGAGCCCGAAGAGGCCGCCCTTGCCGCTCTTGCCGAGGCCCGCACGCTGCACGCGCAGGACGCGTCGGCGAGCGAGGCGATGGCCGCGCACGGCGTGCGGCTGCTGTCCGAACTGGTGCCCGGCGGCGGCTACCGCGTCCTGACGCACTGCAACACCGGCGCCTTGGTGTCGGGCGGCCAGGGCACGGCGTTCGGCGTGGTGTCCTCCCTGCACCGCGCGGGCGAGCTGCGCCGGCTGTGGGTGGACGAGACGCGGCCCCTGTTGCAGGGATCGCGGCTGACGGCGTACGAGGCGGCGCGCGCGGGGATGCCCTACACGCTGCTCGCGGACAACGCGGCCGGGTCGCTCTTCACGGCGGGTGAGGTGGACGCGGTGCTGGTGGGGGCGGACCGTATCGCTGCCGACGGTGCGACCGCGAACAAGGTTGGCACGTACCCGCTGGCGGTCGTGGCCCGCTACCACCATGTCCCCTTCATCGTGGTCGCCCCGACGACGACCGTCGATCTGGCGACCCCGGACGGGGCGTCGATCGAGGTGGAGCAGCGAGCGAGCAGCGAGGTGACGGACCTGGCGCCCTCTCCGTTGGGCACTCAGGCGTACAACCCGGCCTTCGACGTCACACCGCCCGAGCTGATCACCGCGATCGTGACCGAGAACGGTGTGGTCTCCCCGGTGACGGCGCAGGCGCTGGCGGCCGTCTGCCGGTAGGGGGCGCTGGGTTGTCCACAGGCTCCGCCCGCGGGTGGGGCGATCGCTGACAAGATGGGCCCAGGCCGGTCCGGCGGCCGTTCGGGTGCCGGAGGCGGCGGGACCAAGCCATACTGTCGACATGATCCAGAGTCGCGGCCGGCGGCAGCCCCGACACCCACGGCTGACATCGAGGGCAGCGGACTCCGCCGGACGTCCATGGACATGCGTGGACATTGGCCCAGCTCGTGACCTCGATCACGGATGGTCACGGCAACCGATATGCAAATGAGATGATGGTCGGTATGAAGGGACGTGTCCTGGTCGTCGACGACGACACCGCGCTGTCGGAGATGCTCGGCATCGTGCTGCGCGGAGAGGGTTTCGAGCCGTCGTTCTGCGCGGACGGTGACAAGGCGCTGGCCGCTTTTCGCGAGACCAAGCCCGATCTGGTGCTGCTGGACCTGATGCTGCCCGGGCGGGACGGCATCGACGTGTGCCGGCAGATCCGGGCCGAGTCCGGCGTGCCGATCGTGATGCTGACGGCGAAGAGCGACACCGTCGACGTGGTCGTGGGCCTGGAGTCCGGTGCCGACGACTACGTGATCAAGCCGTTCAAGCCGAAGGAGCTGGTGGCCCGGGTGCGGGCGCGGCTGCGGCGGGCCGAGGAGCCGACGCCCGAGCAGCTGGCGATCGCCGACCTGGTGATCGACGTCGCGGGGCACTCCGTGAAGCGCGACGGTCAGCCGATCGCGCTGACGCCGCTGGAGTTCGACCTGCTGGTGGCGCTGGCCCGCAAGCCGTGGCAGGTGTTCACCCGCGAGGTGCTGCTGGAGCAGGTCTGGGGCTACCGGCACGCCGCCGACACGCGGCTGGTCAACGTCCACGTGCAGCGGCTCCGGTCGAAGGTGGAGCAGGACCCCGAGCGCCCGGAGATCGTCGTGACGGTCCGGGGTGTGGGCTACAAGGCCGGACCGGGCTGACATGAGCGCCTCGTACGAGCGGGAGCGGCTGGAGAGCCGGCTGGCCGACCCCATGCAGGGGCTGCTGCCGGTCGTCCGCTCGTGCGTGCGCTGGGCGAGGCGGCCGCTGCAGCCGGCGACCCGGCTGTGGCGGCGCAACCTTCAGCTGCGGGTGGTGGCGTACACGCTGCTGATGTCCGTCGGTGTGGTGCTGCTGCTGGGCTTCGTCGTGATCGGGCAGGTGCAGAACGGCCTGCTCGACGCGAAGGAGAAGGCGGCGACGAACCAGGCGACGGGTGGCTTCTCCATCGCCCAGGACATGGCGAACAAGGGCACCCAGTCCCAGGACGGCACGGGCTCGGGCAGCCCGCAGGGCCCGATCGACTCGGGCACGTGGCTGACGGACCTGGTCGAACAGTTCGCCAGCGGCGGGAAGGGCGTGTACTGGATCGTCGCGCTCAGCCCGGCCAGCAGCGACGAGAGCATCTTCGGCGAGCGCAGCTACAGCGCGCACGGGCCGCGCAGCTCGGGCAGCGTGCTGCCGGACCGCAGCATCCCGCAGTCGCTGATCCACGCCGTGGAGACGCACACCGGGGCGCTGAAGCAGTACACGACCGTCCACACCGACGACGGCAGCCCGCCGCGGCCCGCCCTGGCCGTCGGCAAGCGGCTGACGGACATCAACGGCGGCACGTATCAGCTGTACTACCTCTTCCCCTTCGACCAGGAGGAGAAGACGCTCGGCCTGGTCAAGGGCACGCTGGCCACTGCCGGGATATTCGTCGTCGTGCTGCTGGGGGCGATCGCCTGGCTGGTGACGCGGCAGGTCGTCACGCCCGTGCGGATGGCGGCGGGCATCGCCGAGCGGCTGGCGGCCGGCCGGCTGCAGGAGCGCATGCAGGTCTCGGGTGAGGACGACATCGCCAGACTCGGTGAGTCGTTCAACAAGATGGCGCAGAATCTCCAGGTCAAGATCCAGCAGCTGGAGGACCTGTCCCGGATCCAGCGCCGCTTCGTCTCCGACGTCTCGCACGAGCTGCGCACGCCGCTGACGACGGTGCGGATGGCGGCCGACGTCATCCACGACGCCCGTACGGACTTCGACCCGGCGACCGCCCGCTCGGCGGAGCTGCTGCAGAACCAGCTCGATCGCTTCGAGTCCCTGCTGTCGGACCTGCTGGAGATCTCCCGGTTCGACGCGGGCGCCGCCGACCTGGCCGCCGAGCCGATAGACCTGCGGGACGTCGTACGGCGGGTGGTGGACGCCGCCGAGCCGCTGGCCGAGCGCAAGGGCAGCCGGGTTGTCATCCGAGGTGACGCGCAGCCGGTGATAGCCGAGGCCGATCCCCGCCGGGTGGAGCGCGTGCTGCGCAACCTCGTGGTCAACGCCATCGAGCACGGCGAGGGCCGTGACGTGGTGGTGCGCCTGGCGACGGCGGGTGGCGCCGTGGCGGTCGCGGTGCGCGACTACGGCGTGGGGCTCAAGCCGGGCGAGGCCACGCGGGTCTTCAACCGCTTCTGGCGGGCGGACCCCGCGCGGGCCCGTACGACCGGCGGCACGGGCCTTGGACTGTCCATCGCCGTGGAGGACGCGCGGCTGCACGGCGGCTGGCTGCAGGCGTGGGGCGAGCCGGGCGGCGGCTCGCAGTTCCGCATGACGCTGCCGCGGACCGCGGGCGACGCCCTGCGCGGCTCGCCGATCCCGCTGGAGCCCGAGGACTCGCGGCGCAACCGCGGGCTGAAGGCATCCGGGCAGCCCGCGAGGAGCGCGGCGCCTGTGCCGGTGCCGCGTGCCGGAGCGGGCGGCCCGGACGGCAGGACGGCCGGGCGGGTCGCCGACAGGGGCCCGGGTCTGCCGCAGATTCCGCAGATATCGCAGATGCCGACCGCGCCGCCGAGGCCGCCGACCGCGGACCCCGCGGCGCTGCCCGGCAGCGGGGCACGGGTGGTGGAGCGCAGGGAAGCCGTTCGGGAGGACGACGTCTGATGGAGCCGATGGGGGGTTCTCGGGGACGACAGGGACGGCGGGGGCGCGGGTTGTGGCGGAGCGTGCTGCCGCTCGGCGCGGTGCTGCTGCTGGCCGGCTGCGCGTCGATGCCGAGCAGCGGCGAGGTGCGCAAGGTCGGCGACACACAGCGAGCCGACGCCGACGCGCAGGTGCGGGTGGGCGCCATCCCGCCGAGCAAGGGCGAGAACCCCTCGGAGATCGTGAGCGGCTTCATGGAGGCCACCACGAGCAGCGAGGCGGATTTCACCACCGCGAAGAAGTACCTGGCCAAGGACGCCCACTGGGACCCGTCGGCGAAGATCACGGTCTTCTCCGGCCAGCCGCGCTCCCGCGAGGTGGGCGGTACGAGCAAGGAGGGGTACGCGTCCGTCACCCTGACGGCCACCAAGGCGGCGGTGGTGGACACCAAGCACGCCTACCAGCCGGACTCGGGGCCCTTCAGCACCTCCTTCCACCTGACGCGTGAGAACAACCAGTGGCGGATCGACGAGCTGCCGGCCGGTCTGGTGCTGTCCGACTCGGACTTCCAGCGGATCTACCACTCCGCGAACATGTACTACTTCGCCCGCCTCGGCCCGGACGCCCACGGCACCGACGGCCCGGTGCGCACCCTCGTGGCCGACCCGGTCTACCTGCGCAACCAGACCGACCCCCTGGTCTCCACGGTCTCCACGCTGCTCGACGGGCCCACCGACTGGCTCTCGCAGGTGGTGGACACCGACAATCCGGCGGGTGCCCGGCTGTACGAGAAGGCGGCCGACCACGGCGTCACCCTGGACGACTCCCAGCAGCTAAGGGTGCGGCTGAACCGCGCGGCCGACGGGCTGGGGGGTGAGCGCTGCACCGGCCTGGCCGCCCAGCTCTTCGCGACGGTGCAGGCGCAGGCGTCGGCCCGGCTGGCGTCGGTGGACGTGGAGCACGCGGACGGCTCGACCGCGTGCTCGCTGCCCGGCGACCAGGCCCAGCAGTACGGCCCGGAGAACCTGGTGGGGACGTCCCTGGCCGGGCCCTACTACATCGAGGCCGCCGCGCCGCACCGGCTGCTCGAGCTGTCGGCCGGCGACACGAGCCCGACCCCGAAGGCGGTGCCGGTGCCCGGCCCGTTCGGTGGCAGCAAGGCGGAGCTGAGCGCGGTGGCGATCCGCAGGGACGGCCAGGTGGCCGCCGGGGTTCGCTCCGACGGCCGGGACCTGGTGGTCGACTCGGTGGTGGACGGCGGCAGCTTCGGCAAGGCGGTCGTCACCAGCGACGTCAAGGACGGCTTGAGCGCGCCCAGTTGGGACGGTTTCGGTGACCTGTGGGTGGCCGACCGCGATCCTGGCGCGTCGCGGCTGCTGGTGCTGCGCGGGGGAACGGGCACCCCGATCCAGGTGCCGATGCCCGACCTCGACGGCCGGGTGCTCTCGCTGCGGGTGGCCTCGGACGGGGTGCGGATAGCGCTGGTGGTGGAGCAGGACGGCGTCAAGCGGCTGGAGATCGGTCGGATCGTACGGTCCGGGACCTCGCGGGAGCCGGCGTTCTCCGTGACGGGGCTGCGCAAGCTGTCGCCGGCCGGGGAGAGCGTCACGTCGGTGTCGTGGGCGGGCGCGAGTCGGCTGGTGGTGCTCGACACCGAGCCGGGCGGGGTGCAGCAGATCGAGTACATCAACACCGACGGGTCGGCGGCCTCGGCGCTGCAGGGGGTGAGCGAGGCGGCGTCCGTCGCGGCCTCGGAGAACCAGAAGCTGCCGCTGCTGGCCTCCTACGCGGGCCGGGTCTACGAACTGCCCGCGGACGCCAACTGGCGGCAGGTCTCCCCGCAGGGAACGTTCCCCGTCTACCCGGGCTGACCAGCGGCGTTCCGGGCGGCCCCGGAGTTGTCCACAGACACGGACGAGTGACTGGTGGCGGGGTTGACCAAGGCCGCACAGTAGGAGTCATGCGGGGTTGGTGGCAGGAGATCACCGGGCTGGTCCTCCCGGAGGACTGCGCGGGCTGCGGCCACCCGCGGACGGATCTGTGCGAGCGATGCCGATGGCTGCTGGGCGGGGCGGCCACGGTGCGGCGCGTACGTCCGTCGCCCGAGCCGTGGGGACTTCCGCCGGTCTACGCGGCAGGGCGGTACGGGGACGAAGTGCGCGCGATCGTCCTCGCACACAAGGAGCGCGGTGCCCTCGGACTGGCCGGTCCGCTGGGCGCGGCGCTGGCGGCGGCAGTGGAGCGGGTGGTTGCCGCGGCTGCTGCGGATCGGGCCCGGTCCGCAGCAGCCGCGGGGCCGGCCGGCGCGGTTCGCGGGTCAGGGCCCGGCCCGCGGTTTCGTACCGGCTCCGGTCCACTGCTGCTGGTCCCCGTTCCGTCCTCGCGCAGGGCGGTCGCCCAGCGGGGACACGACGCCACTGCCCGCATCGCCCGGTCCGCGGCCCGGGCGATGCGCAGGCGCGGTGTGCCGGTCCGGGCGGCATCCGCGCTGCGGCAGCGGCGGCCGGTCGCCGACCAGTCCGGGCTGGGCGGCCCGGGCCGGCTGGCGAACCTGTCCGGTGCGGTGGAGGCTGCGCGCTCCGCCGTCCCGCTGCTGGCGGCCGTCCCCGCCGTGCTGGTGGACGACCTCATGACGACGGGAGCGTCGCTGGCGGCCTCCGCGGCGGCGGTCGCCGCGGTGGGCGGGCGGGTCGTGGGGGCGGCCGTAGTGGCCGGACCACACGATCCGTAGATCGGTTGATATGCGTATTGCTGCAGGTAGTGGGGGTATGAATCACCCATACGGAGGTATGGCGGCACTGGGGATGCCGAGTTCCACACTCCGGGACTATGTTCGGGGGAGAGGGAAGCGAACCCGTGGGGTGTTGATCTTCCCCGTGGGGCAGAAGGAGGTGAAAGCCGCAGCTTCGCGGTCGCCGGATGCCCCGGTGCGCGGAGCGGCAGCCGACGCAGTGCCGGACGGGGCGTGCGCCCGGCCCGGCCCAGGGAAAGGGATCGCCCCTGGTCTCGGGGGCGGTTCGGGAACGGAGTTCTGCGTGGACATCGTCGTCAAGGGCCGCAAGACCGAGGTGCCCGAGAGGTTCCGCAAGCACGTGGCCGAGAAACTGGACAAGATCCAGAAGCTCGACGGCAAGGTGATCAGCCTCGACGTCGAGGTGTCCAAGGAGCTCAACCCGCGGCAGGCGGGCCGGGCCGACCGGGTGGAGATCACGCTGAACACCCGTGGTCCCGTGATCCGGGCGGAGGCCGCTGCCGCGGACCCGTACGCCGCGCTGGACGTCGCGGTCACGAAGCTGGAGTCCCGGCTGCGCAAGGCCGCGAGCAAGCGCCACACCCGCAGGGGCAGCGGCCGCATCCCGGCCGCCGAGGTTCCCGGACACGTGCCCGGGGTGGCGCAGATCAACGGCGACGGGTCCCTCGTGGTGGACGAGGGCGGAGACGGGGACGTGCCCGTCAAGAAGGTCGGGCCCTTGGAGGTGCGGGGCGACGGGCCGCTGGTGGTCAGGGAGAAGACCCACGCGGCGACGCCGATGGCGCTCGACCAGGCGCTGTACGAGATGGAGTTGGTGGGGCACGACTTCTACCTCTTCGTCGACAGCGACACCAAGCAGCCCAGCGTCGTCTACCGCAGGCACGGCTACGACTACGGGGTGATCCACCTCAACGCCGACGCGTCGGGAAGCGGTTCGCCCACCGAGGCCGGCGACTCGCTGAACCACGGCGAGTGAGCACTGCGCCGAACACGGGGGATCACTAGGCAAGTTGGCGCGATGGCACCCCTGGAATCCGCACAGGGGCGCCGTCGCGCCGGGACGTGAAATGCTGGGCCGGTGCTCAACTCTGTTCTGAGGGGGAGGAACTGATGCCGGATTTCGACCACGGGGTGTCCGGCGAACGCGGCAGGCCTCCCTACGGCGAACCCTCCGTTCCGGCCCCGGCCGAGCCGATCCGGGTCCTGGTCGTCGACGACCACGCGCTTTTCCGCCGGGGCCTGGAGATCGTGCTCGCGCAGGAGGAGGACATCCAGGTCGTCGGTGAGGCCGGGGACGGCACCGAGGCGGTGGAGAAGGCCGCCGACCTGCTGCCGGACATCGTGCTGATGGACGTGCGGATGCCGCGGCGCGGCGGGATCGAGGCGTGCACCTCGATCAAGGAGGTCGCCCCCAGCGCCAAGATCATCATGTTGACGATAAGCGACGAGGAAGCCGACCTCTACGAGGCGATCAAGGCCGGCGCCACCGGGTACCTCCTGAAGGAGATCTCCACCGACGAGGTGGCCACCGCGATCCGGGCCGTCGCGGACGGGCAGTCGCAGATCAGCCCGTCGATGGCGTCCAAGCTGCTCACCGAGTTCAAGTCGATGATCCAGCGCACCGACGAGAAGCGGCTGGTCCCCGCGCCGCGGCTGACCGACCGCGAGATCGAGGTTCTGAAGCTGGTGGCGACGGGGCTGAACAACCGCGACATCGCCAAGCAGCTGTTCATCAGCGAGAACACCGTGAAGAACCACGTGCGCAACATCCTGGAGAAGCTCCAGTTGCACTCCAGGATGGAGGCCGTGGTCTACGCGATGCGGGAGAAGATCCTGGAGATCCGCTGACCCGGCCGGACGGCGCCGACGACTGACAACGCGGCGAGCGTGCGTGCCAGGGCCCGCCTACCCCCGGGCCGGCCGGGCAGGATTTGTCGGACACGGCCTAGCGGCGGTCGTGGCTGCGCTTGACGGCGTCGGCGAGAGGCTCGCGCAGGGATTCCGGCAGCACCCGCTCCACCCGGGCGTCCGTGCAGCCGACCCAGCCGGCGGCCTCCACGATGGCGTCCGCGGTGGGCTGCACGGCCTTCGGACCGTTCAGGGAGACCTGCCGGGCGACGAGGGTGCGGCCCTCACGGGCGGGATCCACCCGGCCCACCAGCCGTCCGCCCGCCAGCACCGGCATCGCGAAGTAACCGTGCACGCGCTTGGGCTTGGGGGTGTAGGCCTCCAGGCGGTGGGTGAAGCCGAAGATGCGCTCGGTGCGGGGGCGGTCCCAGATCAGGGAGTCGAAGGGGGAGAGCAGGGTCGTACGGTGGCGGCCGCGCGGCTCGGTGGCGAGCGCGGCCGGGTCGGCCCACGCGGGCTTGCCCCAGCCCTCGACCTCCACCGGCACCAGGCCCGTGTCCGCGATCACCGAGGCGACGTCCTCGCCCTTGAGGCGGTGGTAGTCGGCCAGGTCGGCGCGGGTGGCCACGCCCATCGCGGTTCCGGCCTGGGCGACCAGGCGGCGCATGCACGCGGTGTCGTCCAGATCGTCGTGGAGGAGGTCGGCGGGGACGGCGCGCTCGGACAGGTCGTAGATACGCTTCCAGCCGCTGCGCCGGGTGCAGACCACCTCGCCGGTGTCCAGCAGCCACTCCACCGCGATCTTCGTCTCGGACCAGTCCCACCACGGCCCGCCGTTCTTGGCGCCGCCGAGCTGGGTGGAGGTCAGCGGGCCGTCGGCCCTGAGCCGGTCCAGGACGGCGGCGATGGAGCGCTCGGCGTCCTGGAGGACGTGCCAGCGGTGGCCGCGGGCGCGGCGGGCCCGTCGGCGGAAGGCGAAGTGCGGCCACTCCTCGATCGGCAGGATGCAGGCGGCGTGCGACCAGTACTCGAAGGCGTGGCCGTCCGACCAGTAGGCGCGCTCGACCGCCTTCCGGCCGATGGCGCCGAGCCGGGCGTAGGGGATCAGCTCGTGCGACCTGGCCAGCACCGAGATCGTGTCGAGCTGGACCGCTCCCAGGGCGCGCAGCACCCCCCGGGCCCCGCCGCGCCGGTCCGGGGTCCCGATGAAGCCCTGGGCGCGCAGGGCGATCCTGCGGGCCTCGTCTGCGGACAGGGAGAGCTGGGGAGGCGGCAGCGCAGTCATGCGGGCCAGCGTAGGCCCGGGCACCGACAATCGGCTTCCACCTGCGCTTTCACCGGGCGGACCTCTACTTCGGAGCGGGGAGGTACGGCGTTGCCGAGGGGAGCTGCCAGTCCGAGGGGAGCAGGGAGCCCACCCAGCAGTCCCGCCGGGTGCCCTCGTGGACCAGGCGGGAGCGCAGTGTCCCCTCCTGGACGAAGCCGATGCCGAGCGCGACGGCGCGTGACCCTTCGTTGCCCGCCTCGGCGTACCACTCGATGCGCTCCACGCCCAGGGACTCGAAGGCCCAGCGGCACACCTCGCGGCCGGCCTCCTTGGTGTAGCCGCGGCCGCGCTGGTCGGCGGCCGTCCAGTAGCCGAGTTCGGCCTGGCGCTGCGGCGGGGCCAGCTGCTGCAGCCGCACCAGGCCTATCGAGCCGACCAGCGCGTCCTCGGCCACGGTGAAGACGCCGAAGTTGTAGAGGGTGTCCTCGCGCCAGCCGTCGGGGCAGATCCGGCCGATGAAGTCGGCCGCCGTCTCGCGGGTGTAGGGGGAGGGGACCGCGGTCCAGCGGGGGATCTCGGGGTCCTGGCACGCCTGGTACACCGCCTCCACATCACCGGCCGCGAAGGGGCGCAGGACCAGGCGCCGGGTGGTGAGGGTGACGGGTTCCATGGCGGGCGCACCTTTCTGGCGATTCCGGCCGTACGGGCCGGGGACCCCGCGAAGACCGGGGCGGGACACAGGCGGGACCCAGGAAAGGGGCCGGTGGGCAGTATCGCGGTGCCCGCGGGGCCGGGGAAAACCGTTTTGCCGCGGCTGGGCCTCCCGGCCCGCTGCCGTCCTCGCTTACGATGGCCGTTGCAGCAGGGCCAGGCAGACAGGACCCGCGCTGTGCCCCGCGCGGGAACCGCGCGCCAGGCCCGACCGGCAAGGAGTCAGCCTACGTGTCCGTCATCAGCAAGATCATGCGTGCAGGTGAAGGCAAGATCCTGCGCAAGCTGCACAAAATCGCGGACCAGGTCAATTCCATCGAAGAGGACTTCGTCGACCTCTCCGATGCCGAGCTGCGGGCGCTCACGGACGAGTTCAAGCAGCGCTACGAGGACGGCGAGTCGCTCGACGACCTGATGCCCGAGGCGTTCGCCACCGTCCGCGAGGCGGCCAAGCGCGTGCTCGGCCAGCGCCACTACGACGTGCAGATCATGGGCGGCGCCGCGCTCCACCTGGGCTACGTCGCCGAGATGCGCACCGGCGAGGGCAAGACCCTGGTCGGCACCCTGCCCGCCTACCTGAACGCGATCTCCGGCAAGGGCGTGCACCTGATCACGGTGAACGACTACCTCGCCGAGCGCGACTCGGAGTGGATGGGCCGGGTGCACAAGTTCCTCGGCCTGACCGTGGGCTGCATCCTGGCCAATATGTCGCCGGCCGAGCGCCGCGAGCAGTACTCCCGCGACATCACCTACGGCACCAACAACGAGTTCGGCTTCGACTACCTGCGCGACAACATGGCCTGGTCGAAGGACGAGCTGGTGCAGCGCGGCCACAACTTCGCGATCGTGGACGAGGTCGACTCCATCCTCGTGGACGAGGCCCGCACCCCGCTGATCATCTCCGGCCCCGCCGACCAGGCCACGAAGTGGTACAGCGACTTCGCCCGCCTGGTCACGCGCCTCAACCGCGGTGAGGCGGGCGGCCTGGGCAAGGAGGAGACCGGCGACTACGACGTGGACGAGAAGAAGCGCACCGTCGCCATCCACGAGTCCGGCGTGACCAAGGTCGAGGACTGGCTGGGCATCGACAACCTCTACGAGTCGGTGAACACCCCCCTGGTCGGCTACCTGAACAACGCCATCAAGGCCAAGGAGCTCTACAAGAACGACAAGGACTACGTCGTCATCGACGGCGAGGTCATGATCGTCGACGAGCACACCGGCCGTATCCTCGCCGGCCGCCGCTACAACGAGGGCATGCACCAGGCCATCGAGGCGAAGGAGGGGGTGGAGATCAAGGACGAGAACCAGACGCTCGCCACGATCACCCTCCAGAACTTCTTCCGCCTGTACGACAAGCTGTCCGGTATGACCGGTACGGCGATGACCGAGGCCGCCGAGTTCCACCAGATCTACAAGCTGGGCGTCGTGCCGATCCCGACGAACCGGCCGATGCAGCGCCTGGACAAGCCCGACCTGATCTACCGCACCGAAGAGGCGAAGTTCGCCGCCGTGGTGGACGACATCGTGGAGAAGCACGAGAAGGGCCAGCCGGTGCTGGTCGGCACCGTCTCGGTGGAGAAGTCGGAGTACCTGTCGGCGCAGCTGTCCAAGCGCGGCATCCCGCACGAGGTGCTCAACGCCAAGCAGCACGACCGTGAGGCGTCGATCGTCGCCCAGGCCGGCCGCAAGGGCGCCGTCACCGTCGCCACCAACATGGCCGGCCGCGGTACTGACATCAAGCTCGGCGGCAACCCCGACGACCTCGCCGAGGCCGAGCTGCGCCAGCGCGGCCTGGACCCGGTCGAGCACGTCGAGGAGTGGGCGGCCGCGCTGCCCGAGGCGCTGGAGCGCGCCGAGGCGGCGGTCAAGGCCGAGTTCGAGGAGGTCAAGGAGCTCGGCGGCCTCTACGTCCTGGGCACCGAGCGCCACGAGTCGCGCCGGATCGACAACCAGCTGCGCGGCCGCTCCGGCCGCCAGGGCGACCCGGGCGAGTCCCGCTTCTACCTCTCCCTGGGCGACGACCTCATGCGGCTGTTCAAGGCGCAGATGGTCGAGCGCGTGATGTCCATGGCGAACGTCCCCGACGACGTGCCGATCGAGAACAAGATGGTCACCCGCGCCATCGCCTCCGCCCAGTCGCAGGTCGAGCAGCAGAACTTCGAGATCCGCAAGAACGTCCTGAAGTACGACGAGGTGCTCAACCGGCAGCGCGAGGTCATCTACGGCGAGCGCCGCCGCGTCCTGGAGGGCGAGGACCTGCAGGAGCAGGTGCAGCACTTCATGGACGACACCATCGACGCCTACATCGACGCCGAGACCCGCGAGGGCTTCGCCGAGGACTGGGACCTGGACCGGCTGTGGGGCGCCTTCCGGCAGCTCTACCCGATCAAGGTCACCATCGAGGAGCTGGAGGAGGCGGCCGGCGACCGGGCCGGTATCACCGCCGAGTTCATCGCCGAGTCCGTCAAGGACGACATCCACGAGCAGTACGCCGAGCGCGAGAAGCAGCTCACCGAGGACATCATGCGCGAGCTGGAGCGGCGCGTGGTGCTGTCGGTGCTGGACCGCAAGTGGCGCGAGCACCTCTACGAGATGGACTACCTCCAGGAGGGCATCGGCCTGCGTGCCATGGCGCAGCGCGACCCGCTGGTGGAGTACCAGCGCGAGGGCTTCGACATGTTCACGGCCATGATGGACGGCATCAAGGAGGAGTCCGTCGGCTACCTGTTCAACCTGGAGGTCCAGGTCGAGCAGCAGGTCGAGGAGGTCCCCGTGGCCGACGCCGAGGTGCAGGACGCGGTGCCCTCCCTCGTCAAGCAGCCCGAGATCCGCGCCAAGGGCCTGGAGGCGCCCAAGCGCGCCGACCGGCTGCACTTCTCCGCGCCCTCGGTCGACGGCGAGGGCGGCGTGGTCGAGGGCGAGTTCGAGGAGGCCGGCGTCTCCGGCCGCTCGGGCGGCGCCGCCGACGAGGAGGTCGGCACCACCCGCGCCGAGCGCCGCCGCGCGGCCAAGGGCGGGCGGCGCCGCAAGAAGTAGCGGACCTGCGCACCCGGGCAAGCGCCCGGATGCTCTCGGCGGCCCGGTGCCTGACCCTCATGGTCAGGCACCGGGCCGCCGGCGTGTGGACCGGGACCCGTCATCGGCGGGTGCATGCTCCGCCCAATGGGCCGCTGTGCCCAGCTCAGCTCGCCGCCACATCGGTGCAGTGCCACCGGGCGCGACCGTAGCCGGGCCCCGAGTCGGCGTTCCCGGGTTCCAGGCGGAAGGCGATGGCGCGCACCACTCCCTCGTCCAGGACGACCACCGCCGTCACCTCCAAGGCGCCGCTCTCGGTGCGGAAGACCCGGCAGCGGCGCACGCTCGGGGTGCGGCCGCGGGCCTGCAGGCGCCAGTCGGCCCGGTCGGCGTGCAGCTGCCACAGCCGCTGGTACGCCTCGTCCCTGACTCTGCCGGCCAGCGCGGTCAGCGGGCGCCGCCCGGTGAGCACGTCGAGCAGGTGCTGGGCGAACCACAGGTGCGGCGGCAGCGCCCGCCCCGAACCCCCGCGGAGTGCGCCGGCGGCCGGGCGGCGGGGGTCCGTCCGGCCCGGCGGGGCACTGCGGACGGCCGCTCGGCGGGCAAGGGTGCCGCGGGAGCCCGGGCGCGGGTTCGGGGCCGCGGGACCCCGGCCAGGGGCGTTGGCGGCGGCTCCGGCGGTGGCTTCGGCGGGACGGTCGGGCGCTCCGGCAGTGGCGCCGGGCGGCTGGTTCCCGGGGGCGGCCGGGGCGGTGCCGGGGCCGCGGGTCGCCTTCGGACTGCTCGGACCAGCCGGAGTGCCCGGACTGGCCGGACGGCTGGCGGCGGCGGTGGCGGTGGCCTGGGCGGGGGTCTGGCCCGCGGCCGGAGTGGTGTGCATGTCGCGTCCCCAAAGGTCGTCTGCCGGTCGATAGGCGCGGTTGTAGGACCCGGGGAAGAGCGCGGGCAAGGATCCGGCAGGGCCGTTCGGGCGCCCGGCGGGATTCACCTTTGAGGGTGTTGACAACACGTATGCTTCACGCCATGCGCGTCTACATTCCCACCACCCTCGCCGGGCTGGCCGAGTCGTACAAGGCCGGCGAACTGGGCCCGGCGCCGCTGGACGCCTTCGCCGTGACGCCCGGACTGCGCGAGTGGTACGTCTCCGACGACATCGAGGAGCTCGAGTACGCGGCGCTCACCCGGGCCGCCCAGGCCTCGCTGCGGCTGCTCGCGCTGCACCCCGACGTGCCGCGCCGGCGCCTCGTCGTCGCGGTGGACGTGGCCGACGGCGCGGTACGGCACGACCCCGACCGCGCCCTGGACCCGGCGGCGCTGGGCGAGGTGCGGCTGACCCGGCCGGTGCCTTTCATCGAGGTCGCCGCCGTCCACGCGGACGCCGCCGACGCCGAGCGGGACGTCGCCGCGGCCGCCGCGGCGGTGGGCGCCGCGGACGCGGGCGACGACGATGCGCAGTTCACCGTCGACGGTGCCGAGGATCACGAACTTCTGTGGTATGCAACGCAGGAGATTCCCAACCTGATCGGCTGACGTTCGCAGGAAGTTGTCCACAGGCCGGAAACGGGCTGTCGTGTCCGGCGGGTACGGTTCTGGGTGTGAACGCGCATCTCGTGTGGGACTGGAACGGCACCCTGTTCCACGACATCGACGCGGTGATCGAGGCCACGAACGCCTCGTTCGCCGAGCTGGGCCTGCCACCCGTCACCGCGGAGCGCTACCGCGAGCTGTACTGCGTGCCCGTCCCGCGGTTCTACGAGCGGCTGCTCGGCCGGCTGCCCGACCAGGACGAGTGGGCCGTGATGGACGCCACCTTCCACCGGCACTACTGGCGGCTGGCCGACACCTGCGGACTGGCCGAGGGCGCCGCCGAATTGCTCGCCGCGCAGCAGGCGGCCGGCCTCACCCAGTCGCTGTGCTCGCTCGCCCCGCACGAGCGGCTGGCCCCGATGGTCGACGCCCACGGCATCACCGCCCACTTCCTGCGGGTGGACGGCCGCACCGGCCCCTCCGACCGCGGCAAGGCCGAGCAGATGGCCCGCCACCTCGCGGCGCTCGAAGGCATCGACGGCCGCCCCGTCGTCGTCATCGGCGACGCGCTGGACGACGCGGCCGCCGCCGCCCACGTGGGCGCGAAAGCGGTGCTCTACACGGGCGGTTCGCACAGCCGTGCCGCCCTGGAGACCGCCGGGGTGCCGGTGGTCGACAGCCTCGCGGCAGCCGTCGAGCAGGCCGCACGAATAGCGCGCTGACCTGGACGGGAGCCCGCCGTCCTGTCCAATCGGGCCAAACGCGAGCGGTGCACTTGTACGAAGACGGCGCATGACAGCCACCCCCGCCGGAGCGATAGCCTTGCTGAGTGATCACTGGTGATCCGCGCTCCGGGGCCCGCGCCGCGCAGACGGGCGCGACGCACCCCTTCTCCGGCATAGCGTCGTCCCGTAGCGGAAACCCCGCGTCGCAGGGCGTCGTGCCACCACCCGACGTCACGCAACGGCGCGCGACAGGAGTCAGAGGACATGCAGACCAAGCTGGACGATGCCAAGGCCGAACTGCTCGAGCAGGCAGTCCGGGCAGGTGAGAACAGCCCCGCGGGGGGACAACCCGGCCAGGGCCTCGACACAGAGGCGCTGACGGAGTACCTCCGGCGTTACTACCTGCACAGCGCACCCGAGGACCTCATCGACCGTGACCCGGTCGACGTCTACGGGGCCGCCGTCTCCCACCACCGCCTCGCGGAGAACCGCCCGCAGGGCACCGCGAACGTGCGGGTCCACACCCCGACCGTGGAGCAGAACGGCTGGCAGTGCAGCCACACCGTGGTCGAGGTCGTCACCGACGACATGCCCTTCCTCGTCGACTCGGTCACCAACGCGCTCACCCAGGCCAACCGCGCCATCCACGTCGTGGTGCACCCCCAGTTCCACGTCCGCCGTGACGTCACGGGCAAGCTGCTGGAGGTGATCGGCTCCGCGCGCGGCCGCTCCGCCGACGAGGTGCTGCCGCACGACGTGCTGGTGGAGTCCTGGATCCACGTCGAGATCGACCGCGAGACCGACCGCGAGGACCTCAAGCAGATCACCGCGGATCTGCGCCGGGTGCTGTCGGACGTGCGCGAGTCCGTCGAGGACTGGACGAAGATGCGCCAGGCCGCGCTCTCCATCGCCGACGAGCTGGCCGCCACCCCGCCGCCCGGGCTGCCCGAGCAGGAGGCCAGCGAGGCGTGGGAGTTGATGCGCTGGCTCGCCGACGACCACTTCACCTTCCTCGGCTACCGCGAGTACGAGCTGACCACCGACCCCGGCCCCGATGACACCGCCGAGGACGTGCTGGTCGCCGTGCCCGGCACCGGCCTGGGCATCCTGCGCTCCGACCCGCGTCACCCGCACGCGGACGGCACCCACCCCGGGCACCCCGGCCACCCCAGCTCGCCGTCCTTCAGCCGGCTGCCGGCCGACGCCCGCAAGAAGGCCCGCGAGCATCGGCTGCTGGTGCTCACCAAGGCCAACAGCCGCTCGACGGTGCACCGCCCGTCGTACCTGGACTACATCGGCGTCAAGAAGTTCGACGCCGAGGGGAACGTGGTCGGCGAGCGCCGCTTCCTCGGGCTGTTCTCCTCCTCCGCGTACACCGAGTCGGTGCGGCGGGTGCCGGTGGTGCGGCGCAAGGTCGAGGAGGTGCTGGCCGGTTCGGGGTACCGGACCGACAGCCACGACGGCCGGGACCTGCTGCAGATCCTGGAGACCTACCCGCGTGACGAGCTCTTCCAGACCGGTGTGGACGAACTGCGTTCCATCGTCACCAGCGTGCTCTACCTCCAGGAGCGCCGCCAACTGCGGCTGTACCTGCGGCAGGACGAGTACGGCCGGTACTTCTCCGCCCTGGTCTACCTGCCGCGGGACCGCTACACCACCGCGGTCCGGCTGCGCCTGACCCGCATCCTGCAGGAGGAACTGGGCGGCCGCAGCGTCGACTTCACCGCGTGGAACACCGAGTCGGTGCTCTCCCGGCTGCACTTCGTGATCCGCGTCGACCCCGGTACGACGCTGCCGGAACTCACCGACGCCGATGTCGAGCGGATCGAGGGCCGGCTGGTGGCCGCCGCGCGGTCCTGGGCCGACGGCTTCGCCGAGGCGCTGAACGCCGAGTGCGGCGAGGAGCGGGCCGCCGAGCTGATCCGGCGCTACGCCGACGCCTTCCCCGACGGCTACCGCGCCGACTTCGCGCCGCGGGTGGCCGTCGCCGACCTGCAGCACATCGAGACCCTGGGCGCCGACGACTTCACCCTGAGCCTGTACGAGCCGGTGTCGGCCGCGCCCGGCGAGCGCCGCTTCAAGATCTACCGGACGGGCGCGCCCGTCTCGCTGTCGGCGGTGCTGCCGGTGCTGCAGCGCCTCGGCGTGGAGGTGGTGGACGAGCGGCCCTACGAGGTTCGCCGCTCGGACGACACCCGCGCCTGGGTCTACGACTTCGGGCTGCGGCTGGACCCGCCCGCGGCCGCCGGGCCCGACGCCCCGACGCTCGCCGACCTCGGGGACGACGCGCGCGAGCGGTTCCAGGAGGCGTTCGCCGCCACCTGGACCGACCGCGCGGAGAACGACGGCTTCAACTCGCTGGTGCTGCGGGCCGGACTCGACTGGCGGCAGGCGATGGTGCTGCGCGCCTACGCCAAGTACCTGCGGCAGGCCGGCTCCACCTTCAGCCAGGACTACATGGAGGACACCCTCCGCACGAACGTCCACACCACCCGGCTGCTGGTCAACCTCTTCCAGGCCCGCCTCTCGCCCGACCACCAGAAGGCCGGCAGCGAGCTGACCGACGGCATCCTGGAGGAGCTGGAGGGCGCCTTGGACCAGGTCGCGAGCCTGGACGAGGACCGCATCCTGCGCTCCTTCCTCACCTTGATCAAGGCCACGCTGCGGACCAACTACTTCCAGCGCGGGGCCGACGGGCAGCCGCACCCGTACCTGTCGATCAAGTTCGACCCGCAGGCCATCCCCGACCTGCCGGCACCGCGGCCGGCCTACGAGATCTGGGTGTACTCCCCGCGGGTGGAGGGCGTGCACCTGCGGTTCGGCAAGGTCGCCCGCGGCGGGCTGCGCTGGTCCGACCGCCGGGAGGACTTCCGCACCGAGGTGCTGGGCCTGGTCAAGGCGCAGATGGTGAAGAACACCGTGATCGTGCCGGTGGGCGCGAAGGGCGGGTTCGTCGGCAAGCGGCTGCCGGACCCGGCGGCCGACCGGGACGCGTGGCTGGCCGAGGGCATCGCCTCGTACAAGACGTTCATCTCCGGGCTGCTGGACATCACCGACAACCTGGTCGGCGGCCAGGTGGTGCCGCCGGCCGACGTGGTCCGACACGACGGGGACGACACCTACCTGGTGGTGGCCGCGGACAAGGGCACCGCGTCCTTCTCCGACATCGCCAACGAGGTGGCGGTCTCCTACGGCTTCTGGCTGGGCGACGCCTTCGCCTCCGGCGGCTCGGTGGGCTACGACCACAAGAAGATGGCCATCACCTCCTCGGGCGCCTGGGAGTCGGTCAAGCGCCACTTCCGCGAGACCGGCCACAACACCCAGGAAGAGGACTTCACGGTCGTCGGCATCGGCGACATGTCCGGCGACGTCTTCGGCAACGGCATGCTGCTCTCGGAGCACATCCGGCTGGTGGCCGCCTTCGACCACCGGCACATCTTCCTCGACCCCAACCCGGACGCGGCCACCTCCTACGCCGAGCGGCGCCGGATGTTCGAGCTGCCCCGCTCCTCCTGGGCCGACTACGACACCTCGCTGATCTCCGCGGGCGGCGGCGTCTACCCCCGCACCGCCAAGGCGATCCCGATCTCGGCGGCCGTGCGCGCGGCCCTGGGCATCGAGTCCAAGGCGGCCAAGCTCACCCCGGCCGAGCTGATGAAGGCGATCCTGCGGGCCCCGGTGGACCTGCTGTGGAACGGTGGCATCGGCACCTACGTCAAGGCGTCCACCGAGACGCACGCCGATGTGGGCGACAAGGCCAACGACGCGATCCGCATCGACGGCACGGACCTGCGGGTCAAGGTGGTCGGCGAGGGCGGCAACCTGGGCTTCACCCAGCTGGGCCGGATCGAGTTCGCCCGGTTCGGCGGCCCCGACGGCTCCGGCGGCCGGATCAACACCGACGCCATCGACAACAGCGCCGGCGTGGACGCCTCCGACCACGAGGTCAACATCAAGATCCTGCTCAACCGCAGCGTCACCGACGGCGACCTCACCGTGAAGCAGCGCAACGCTCTGCTCGCCGAGATGACCCACGAGGTCGGCGACCTGGTGCTGCGCAACAACTACGCGCAGAACGTGGCGCTGGCCAACAGCATGGCCCAGGCGCCCAGCCTGCTCCACGCCCACCAGCGGTTCATCCGCCGGCTGGAGAAGGAGGGCAAGCTCGACCGGGCGCTGGAGTTCCTGCCCACCGACCGGCAGATCCGCGAGCGGCTCGCGGCCGGCACCGGCCTCACCCAGCCCGAGATGGCGGTGATCCTCGCCTACGCCAAGATCACCGTCGCCGAGGAGCTGATCCGCACCGACCTGCCCGACGACCCGTACCTGAAGTCGCTGCTGCACGCGTACTTCCCCGTCGCCCTGCGCGAGCGCTTCACCGCCCAGATCGACCACCACGCCCTGCACCGCGAGATCGTCACCACCGTGCTGGTCAACGACACGGTGAACACCGGCGGCACCACCTTCCTGCACCGCTTCCGCGAGGAGATCGGCGCCACCACCGAGGAGATCGTGCGCGCGCACACCGCCGCCCGGACGATCTTCGACCTCGGCCCGATCTGGGACGCGGTCGAAGCGCTGGACAACACGGTGCCGGCCGCCGTGCAGACCAGGGTGCGGCTGCACTCGCGACGGCTGGTCGAGCGTGCCACCCGCTGGCTGCTCAACAACCGCCTGCAGCCGCTGCAGATCGCCGAGACCATCGACTTCTTCGGCGAAGGCGTGGCCGCGGTCTGGTCGCACCTGCCCAAGCTGCTGCGCGGCGCCGACCTGAAGTGGTACGAGTCGCTGCACGACGAACTGGTCGAGGCCGGGGTGCCGGACGAGCTGGCGACGAGGGTCGCCGGGTTCTCCTCGGCGTTCCCCGCCCTGGACATCGTGGACGTGGCGCGGCGGGCCGACCGCGAGCCGCTGGACGTCGCCGAGATCTACTTCGACCTCGCCGACCGGCTGGGCATCACCCAGCTGCTGGACCGCATCACCCGGCTGCCGCGTGACGACCGCTGGCAGTCGATGGCCCGCGCCGCCATCCGCGAGGACCTCTTCGCCGCACACGCCGCCCTCACGGCCGACGTGCTGGGCGCGGGCGAGCCCGGGGCCACCCCCGAGCAGCGCTACCAGGCGTGGGAGAACCGCAACTCCGGGCTGGTCACCCGGGCCCGCACCACGCTGGAGGAGATCCAGGGCTCGGAGGAGTTCGACCTGGCGAGCCTGTCGGTCGCGATGCGGACCTTCCGCACGCTCCTGCGCACCCACCGCTGATCAGCGCGGCCCGCTGAGTCGCGGCCGCCACCGGGCCGGACCCACCGAGCCGGGCCCGGCGAACGGACCGAACCGGTGGGCCGTCCATACGCACGCGCTGCGTGTGGACGGCCCACCGCCGTCTTTGCCCGGCGTCCGCCGCTACTTCACCGCTCCCGCCATCACGCCGGAGACGAACTGCCGCTGGAAGGCGAAGAAGACGATCAGCGGTACCACCATCGACAAGAAGGCGCCCGGCGCCAGGATGTCGACGTTGTCGCTGAACTGCCGCACCTGCTGCTGCAGCGCCACCGTGATCGGCTGGGAGTCGCTGTTGGCGAAGATCAGCGCCACCAGCATGTCGTTCCAGACCCACAGGAACTGGAAGATGCCGAGCGAGGCGATGGCCGGCCCGCCCAGCGGCAGCACCACCCGGGCGAACAGCCGCAGTTCGCCCGCGCCGTCCAGCCGGGCGGCCTCCAGCAGTTCGCGCGGGATCTCGGCGAAGAAGTTCCGCAGCAGGAAGATCGCGAACGGCAGCCCGAAGGCGGTGTGGAAGAGCACCACCCCGGAGATGTCACCGAAGATCCCGATCTGCCCGAACAGCTTGGCCACCGGCACCAGCGCGACCTGCACCGGCACGACCAGCATGGCCACCACGGCGAGGAACCACCAGTCGCGGCCGGGGAAGTCCATCCAGGCGAAGGCGTACCCGGCCAGCGACCCGATCGCCACCACCAGCAGCGTGGCCGGCACCGTGATCAGCACCGTGTTCCACAGGGAGTCGGTGATGGCGTGGTTGTCCAGCAGGCTGCGGTAGTTGGTCACGGTCAGCTGCGAGGGCGCGGTGAAGACCTTCCACCAGCCGCTGACCGCGATGTCCTGCGGGGTGCGCAGGCTGGACAGGAGCAGCCCGACCGTCGGCAGCAGCCAGAACAGCGCCACCACCAGCAGGACGATCCGCACAACGCCGCCGCCCGCGGCCGCCGCCAGCCGGGCGGGAAGCCCTCCCCGGCGCCTCCGCCGGGTGGGCGCCCGGTCCTGCCGCGCGGCCGGCGGCGCCGTCCCCGCGGCTGTCGCGTCCGCGCTCATCGCTGCCGCTCCCTTCGCAGCCGACGGATGTTGAAGACCATGACGGGCACCACGAGCAGCAGCAGGATGACGCCGATCGCACTGCCGACGCCGAGGTCGTCCCCGCCGCCGAAGGACTCCAGATAGAGCTGCAGGGCGAGGACGTTGGCGTTGGACTGGGTGTTGCCGGGCGCGATGATGTAGACGAGGTCGAAGATCTTCAGCACGTTGATCATCAGGGTGACCATCACCACGACCAGCACCGGTGCCAGCAGCGGCACCGTGATCCGCCGGAAGACCTGCCACTCGCCGGCGCCGTCCACCCGCGCCTGCTCCAGCAGTTCGCGCGGCACCCCGGCCAGGCCCGCGGCGATCAGCACCATGGCGAAGCCGGCCCACATCCAGATGTAGGAGGCGATGATCGAGGGGGTGACGAGGTCGGGGCCGAGCCAGTTGACGCCGTTGTACTTCCCGGAGAAGTTCGAGGCGGGCAGCCGCAGGTGGGCGCCGGCGGCGCTGCCGGGCAGCGTGTAGACGCCGTCCTTGCCCGACTTCGCCGAGGCGACCACCTTCCCGCCCTTGACCGCCTCGACCTTCACCCCCGACAGCGCTTTCTCCCCCGGGTCGATGATGTCGGGCTTCCCGGTGCCGCCGGGCCGGAAGTCCAGCCAGACCGTGCCGGTGACCTTGCCGGGCGCAGCCGGCGCGGGCCTGGCCTGCCCGGCGCCCGCGGGCAGCTTGTTCTGCGGAATGCCGACCAGCGGCAGGTTCGCCGAGGTGCCGGTCCGCGCGGTCGAGGCGGCGGTGAAGGAGCCGCCCGCGGTGGGCTTCAGGTCGCTGTTCGGGCGCGGCCGGGCCCCGGGATAGGCGGAGTTGCTGGTGAAGGTGTCGTGCACGGCCACCACCACGGCGTTGGCGACGCCGCGCGAGGGGTCCTGCTCGTAGACCAGCCGGAAGATGATGCCGGCGGCGAGCATCGAGATCGCCATCGGCATGAAGACCACGAGCTTGAACGCCGTTCCCCAGCGCACCCGTTCGGTGAGTACCGCGAAGACCAGGCCGAGGGCGGTCGCCACGGTGGGCGCCACCAGGACCCAGATCGCGTTGTTGCGCACCGCGGTGAGGATGCCGTGGTCGCTGAAGACGGTGCCGAAGTTCTTCAGGCCGACGAAGGAGGTGCCGTCGGCGTCGAACAGGCTGCGGTAGACGGTGTACCCGATGGGGTAGGCCACCAGCGCGCCGAGCAGTACCAGCGCGGGCAGCATGAAGAGCGCGGCGATCCACGGCCGGGTGCCGGTGACGCTGCGCAGCACGCGCGGCCCCCTGCCGGAAGCCCCGCCCGGACCCGGGCCGGCCGCGCGCGGTCCCGGCACGGTGGCCGAGGGGCCGGAGGGGCCGGAGGGGGCCGCACCGGAGGTGCCGCCCCCTGCCGCTGCCGGACCGCCCGCCCCGGGTACGGACCCGGGTACAGAGGCGTCAGCCATCGGCGATCAGCCCCCGTACGCCTTGGCCGCGTCGGCCTCCAGCTTCGCCTGGGCGCCGGCGACGTCCTTGGGTTTGGCGAGGAAGTCCTGCAGGTCCTTCCACTCGCCCTGGCCCTTGGTGCCGCCGAAGGCGGCCGGCGCCTGGTCGGACATGTCGAAGCGGAAGTCGTCGCCGGAGGCGATCAGCGCCTGGGCGATGCTGCGCTGCACCGCGTCGGGGTAGGCCGAGAACGGCAGCGACTTGTTCGGCGAGAGGTAGCCGCCGCTGGACGCCCAGATCTTCGCGGCGTCGGTGGAGCCGACGAAGGTGAGCAGCGCCTGCGTGGCGGGGCGGTCGGTGAGGGCGACGGCCACGTCGCCGCCGCTGACCACCGGCGGCTTTCCGGTGCCGACCGCCGGGAACGGGAACACCTTGGCGTCCGTGCCGACCTTCGCCTTGGTGTTGGCGGTGATGAAGGAGGCGACGAAGTCGGCCTCGTAGACCATCGCGGCCTTCGGCGGGTTCCCGGTGAAGACCTGGGTGACCGACTTGGGGAAGTCGGCGGCCAGCGCCCCGCTGGTGCCGCCCGCGACCAGGTCCTTGTTGCCGAACAGTTGCGCCAGGGTGGTCAGCGCCGTCTTCACCGACGGGTCGGTCCACTTGATGGTGTGGGCGGCCAGGGCGTCGTACTTCTGCGGGCCGGCCTGCGAGAGGTAGATGTTCTCGAACCAGTCGGTCAGGGTCCAGCCGTCGGCGCCGCCGATCGACACCGCGGGGGTGCCGGACTCGAAGACGGTCTCGGCGGTCTTCAGGAAGTCCGCCCACGTCTTGGGCACGGTGGCCCCGGCGTTGGCGAAGGCCGCGGCGTTGTACCAGATCAGCGACTTGTTGGCGACCTTGGCGTAGATGCCGTACTGCTTGCCCTTCCACGCGCCCAGGTTCTGCCAGCCCTTGGAGAAGTTCTTGGTCAACTGGGCCTGGGCGGCCGGGCCGAGCGGTTTGAGCCAGCCCTTGTCGGCGAACTGGTGCAGCACGCCGTTCTGGGCGAGGAACGCCACGTCCGGCGGGGCGCCGCCCTCGATCTTGGTGCCGAGGAACGTGGACTGGCTGTCGCCGGTCGGCACGAACGTGGACTTGGCGCCGGTGCGCTTGTCGAACGCGTCGAGGACCTTCTGGAACGCCTTCTGCTCCGGGCCGGTCCACACCGCCGCGACCTCGAGCTTCTGGCCGTGCAGATCGGGGAGTTGCAGACCGTCCGAGGACGGGGCGCTCGCCGACGGCGAGGACTTCGCGTCGTCCTTGTTCCCCTTGCCGCCGCCCCCGCCGCAGGCCGCGGTGGTCAGGGCCAGCGCCGAGGCGGCGACGACGGCGAGCGCGATACGGGTCGTTCCACGGTGTGCGTGCGCGGTGCGTGTGCGCTTCAAGGTACGCATGTAGCCATCCCCTCAGTCCCGTGGCGACTGTCCTACGCCCGTCGTCACGGAGCTCGCAAGGGCGTGCGCACTGCGTCAGGGGTCATCGTGACCGGGCCGTGACCTGTGCCGAAACCTCCGATCTGACGAGCGGTCAGCTCGGCTGGTGATCGGTCGTCAGCGGGCTGCCGATCGGCCCCGGGCGGTGCCGGTCGGTCCGGGCGACGCGTTCGGTCCCAGGTGGCGCCGGTGGTCCCCCGGACGGTGACCGGCCTCGCCGTCGAGGCAGCGGTCCGACCATCCAGCAGGGCGATGGCCGGACCGATGGTCAGATGAGCGGCCGGCCCAGCGCGCCCGCCGCCGCGGCCGCGTCCTCGCCCCGCACCGCGGCCCGCTCCGGCCCGCCCGTCTCCTCCGGTGCCGTCTCCGCGGCCCGCTGCAGCGCGCTGGCCAGTAGCGCCAGGTCCGTCGGCCCGTTGCCCAGCTCGCGCACCTGCCGGCGGGCCGGCGGATCGCCCATCCGCTCCCACTCCAGGGGGACGACGGTGGGCCGCAGCGTCGCCGTACGCGGGATGCGGGCGCTGACCCGCGCGGTCTGGAACACCGTCACCGCGCCGCCGGGGCGCCGCAGGTAGCCGCGCCCGGGCAGCGCGTCGTCCAGCCCGGCCGGGTCCTCCACGTGCACCAGCAGCGCGGCCGACTCCGGGTCCGGCATCCGCAGCGCGATCCGCAGCCGGGCGCGTTCGTCGGCGTCCGTGCCTGCGGTGCGCTCCGGCCGGCCGGTCGAGGCGAACAGGTGCACCCCGAGCCGCTCGCCCTCCCGGGCCACCGCCTCCAGCGCCCGCACCACGCTGCCGGCCGCGGGCCGTCCGGTGCTGCCGAGGCCGGGCGCGACCAGGGCGTCGAAGTCGTCCACGACGACGACCAGGCGCGGCAATGCGGGCAGCGCCGTCCGCACGCCGCCCTGGTGCGGCACGGTGGCCGCCGAGCGGCGGGCGTGCCAGGTGGCGAAGTCCTCCTCGCCGAGCACCTGCGCCCGCCGCTTCAGCTCGGCCGACAGCGCCTGCGCGAACTCCCGCATCCGCACCGGGTCGGAGGCCACCAGGTGGGTGGAGACGTGCGGCAGGTCCGCGCAGGCGGCCAAGCCCTCGCCGCGCTCCAGCCCGGCGCCGTCCACCAGCACCAGCGCGAGGCGGTCCGGCCGCTCGGCCGCGGCGAGCGCGGCGGCCAGCGAGCGCAGCAGCTCGGTCTTGCCCGAGCCGGGCGCGCCGCCCACCATCGCGTGCGGCCCCTCGGCGACCAGGTCCACCGCCACCCGCCCGGCCGCGCCGAGCCCGAGCACGGCGGTGGCCCCCGCCGCGCCCGCCCTCGCGCCCGCCGCCTCGCCCCAGCGCGAGGCGATCCGGGCGGGGGTGGCCAGCGCCAGGTCCAGCTCGTCCAGCAGCCGCACCGTGCCGGGCAGGGCGTGCCGCGAGACGACGTCGACGGACCCGGCGTCCGCCTCGCGCAGGGGCGCCAGCGCCCGGGCGAAGTGCTCGGCCCAGGCGGCGGAGACCGCGTCCAGCACGATCTCGCCGTGCGGCAGCGGGGTGAACGCGGCCGCGTCGGCGGCGGCCGGGTCGGCCGGCCCGACCCGCAGCGTCGTGGCCACGTCGCCGCAGACCTCAGCCACCGCGCCGTGCCGTATCGCGGGCGGCTCACCAGGGTCGGCCAGGCACAGCACATGGATGCCCGCCGAGGGGCCGGTGGCCGCTATCCGGGCCACCACCTCGCGCAACCCGGCCGACCCCGGGTCGCCGTCGACGACCAGCAGCGTGAAGGGGCCCTCGTGCGCGGCGGCCGCGGCGGCGACCGACGCCTGCGACGCGGCGGCCCAGCCCGGGCCCAGCGGCCCGGCCTCCAGCCGCCGCACCAGCTCGGCGGCGCGCGCCTCGGCCTGGTCGCGGTCGAAGGCGAGCAGCAGGCGGCAGTCCTGGCCGTGCGCGGGCCGCAGGTGCGGCACCCAGTTGAGCCAGGACCACTCCTCGGTCCGCTCGTCGGCACCGCGGGTGCGGTCCGCCGAGAGCAGCACGACCTCCAAGGTGGCGGGGGAGTGCAGGGCGCACAGCTGGGCGAGTACGGCCCTGGCCAGGCCGGACAGCCGCGGCCGCGGCCCGGTCAGGGTGAGCGCCGCGGTCGCGGGCACGCGCAGGTCCACGGTGTACGGCACGGCGGGCAGCACCCGCGAGCCGTCCACCGAGGGCAGGGCGGCGGTGCCCAGCCGTACGGTCAGGGCGTCCGGGTGGCCGGGGCCGCGCTCCCACAGCCGCCGGCCCGGGCCGAGCGCGGTGAGCAGCACCGCGGCCGGGTCGGGCCAGCGCTCGCGCAGCGCCTCGGCCTCCGCGCCGCCGTCCTCCTCGGGCCCCGCGCCGCCGTGCCCGGACGAGCCGGCGACCGGGCGGCCGACCGCCAGCCGTCGTGCCCAGGCCCCTATGGCACCCACCACCCCGCCGCGCGCCTCCGGCTCGCCGAGCGCGCGCCGGGGCTGCTCGCCGGTCGCCCGCCGCCCGCTGCCGGCCACGCCGTCGCCGGGGGCGGCGATGCCGTGGCCGTACGTCTCCGCGGAGGCGTCGGTGGTGTCGGGGCCGGTGCCGTACGCGTACGGTTCCGCCTCCGCGGAGCCCGGACCGCCCGCCCACTCGGCCTCCTCGCTGCGGTCCCGCGGGTAGGACTCCGCGGCCGTCGGGCCGCGCTGGGCGGGCAGATCGGGCGCGATCGGCGCGGTGGGGGCGGGCTGCCAGGGGGAGTCCGGGGCGCCGCCCGCCGGGGCCGGCTCGCTGCCGCGCGGCCAGACCCGCAGGTGGCCGTCGTTGTCGGCCGTGGTGGAAAGCGGCGGGGCGGTCGCCGGGCGGGGCGGGCTCAGCCGCAGCGAGCTCTCGCCGATCCGCAGCAGGGCGCCGGGCGGGAAGGGCACGGAGTCCTCGCCGACCGGGCGGCCGGCGAGCACGGTGCCGTTGGTCGACCCGAGGTCGGCGACGGTCACCTCGCCGTCCGGGCCCACGGCGATCCTGCAGTGCACGCGCGAGACGTCCGGGTCGTCCAGCGGCACGTCGGCGTCCGCCGAGCGCCCGACGTCGGCCTGCCCGCCCTGCAGCAGGTGCACCCCGCCCGCGTCGGGCCCGCCCACCACATGCAGGGTGGCGAGGTCGGCAGGGGGGCGGCCGTAGTGGCCGAAGCGGCCGTACTGCCCGTGGTCGCCCGGCTGCTCGGCGGGGGCGTGCAGCGAGAGCAGCGCGCCGTCCACGAGGGGCGGTACGCCCAGCACCGCGGTCGGGGCGAGGCGGCCGGTGCCGGCGTAGAGGGCCACCGAGGAGGCCGAGGCGCGGCCGCCCGGCTGGGCCGCGCCCGCGGCACTGGCCAGCGCGCCGGCGACCGCCCCCAACGTGGTGCCCGCGGGTGCCGTGACGAGTACGTCACAGCCGCGTGCTGCCCGGCCGCTGCGCGGCCCGAGGACGGTCAGCCGGATCTGCATCTCGTCCGCGGTCCCTTTCTCCCCGGGCCCAGGGACACGTCCGGGAGCCCTCCCCGGTCGCGCGCGGGCGCCTGCTGTGACAGACAACGGCCGTACCCCTGGGGCCCATCGGCACCACGGGACTGCCGTACGGTTGCATCCTCCCACCCCTGAGGGCGCCTGTTCGCCCTTGGGGCTATGGGGCGGCTTCTCGCCGCTTGGGTTCCTGTTTCGTCGCCGCCTGCCACCCGGTGGCCTGCTGGGCGCGCCGTTCCTCCCCCAGAGCTTCGCCTGGGAGGTACCCCCAGCGCCCCTATTCAGCTTGCCCTTGCGCGCACAGCGAGCTCCGTACAACCCAGGGGCGCGGGGAACTGCTCCCCCAGAGGGGGCACCCCCACCAGCCCAGAACCGGCCTGCGGCCGGGAACCCGGGGAAGCCCCTACGGCGGGTTGCCGTTCCCGTGACCGCCGGCAGGCACCCGGCACCTGTGAGGGAACCCTCGCGGCGGGGAGCCGCGTCCCGTAAGCGAGGGCCCTGCGGCGGTAGGGGGAGCCGTGACTGTCCCGCCTGGCCGCCCGCAGGGTATGGCAGCCCCGCGCAGCGAGCCGCAGGGCCTACGCTGGGGCGGAACCCCGTAAGGACCCGCGAGAAGAAGACGACGCAAGGAGCCCATGACCGTGCGGCCGGTAGGCAGCAAATACCTCCTGGAGGAGCCGCTGGGACGCGGCGCCACCGGCACCGTGTGGCGCGGCCGCGTCCGGGACGGCGACGGGGTCCCGGTCGCGGTGAAGGTGCTCAAGGAGGAGCTCGCGGGCGACCCCGACGTCGTGATGCGCTTCCTGCGGGAGCGCTCCGTGCTGCTGCGGCTGCGCCACCCGAACATCGTCCGGGTGCGCGACCTGGTCGTCGAGGGCGACCTGCTCGCCCTGGTGATGGACCTGGTCGACGGCCCCGACCTGCACCGCTACCTGCGTGAGAACGGCCCCTTCAGCCCGGTCGCCGCCGCCCTCCTCACCGCGGGCGTCGCGGACGCGCTGGCCGCCAGCCACGCCGACGGCGTCGTCCACCGCGACCTGAAGCCCGCGAACGTGCTGCTCGCCACCGCCACGGCGCAGGACGGCACCGAGAGCATGCACCCGATGCTCACCGACTTCGGCATCGCGCGGCTCGCCGACTCCCCGGGCGTCACCCGGACCCACGAGTTCGTCGGCACCCCGGCGTACGTGGCGCCGGAGTCCGCGCAGGGCCGCCCGCAGACCTCCGCGGTCGACATCTACGGCGCCGGCATCCTGCTCTACGAGCTGGTCACCGGCCGGCCCCCGTTCGGCGGCGAGAGCGCGATCGAGGTGCTGCACCACCACCTCAACGACGAGCCGCGCCGCCCCTCCACCGTCCCCGACCCGCTGTGGACGGTGATCGAGCGCTGCCTGCGCAAGGACCCCGGGCAGCGGCCCAGCGCGGAGAACCTGGCGCGCGCCCTGCGGGTGGTCGCCGCCGGCATCGGTGTCCATGCGAGCCCCGACGCCGCCGAGGCCGCCTTCGCGGTCGGCGGCCTGCTCGGCCCGGACGCCGACCCGGCGCCGGTGCCGGGGACCGGTGCCGCCGGCGCGGGCTCGTCGGCGGACCCGACCCAGGTCCTGCCCTCGGGCAGCTCGGCCTACGACCCGAACGCGGTCACCAGCGTCCTGCCGGGCGACCGCCCGGGCGGGCCGGCCGATGACCGCACCGACGCCACCCGCGTACTGCCCGCCGACGAGCGCACGCCCCCGCAGGCGCAGGGCCCGCACCCCTGGGAGTCCCAGCTCAGCGCCGCCCGGCAGCGCAACGAGCAGACCGAGGTCCAGCAGGTGCCGCCGGAGCTCGACCCGCTCCACCGCCGCCCGGTCCGCCGCCCGCAGCAGCAGCCTCCCCAGGGCTACGGCCAGGGCCCGCAGCAGGGCGGGCCGTACGGCGGCGGCCAGAGCGGGCAGGCCTACGGCTACCCCCAGCAGCCCCAGCAGCACCGGCCCCAGCAGCAACCCCGCCACCAGCAGCCCCCGCAGGGCTACGAGCCGCGCTACGAGCCCCGCTACGAGCCGCAGCGCCCGCCGGCCGCGCCCCCCGAGCCGTCCCGCGGCCGGGCCCCGCGCGAGCCGCGCCGTTCGGCGAACCCGATGAGGATCCCGGGGCTCGGCTGCCTCAAGGGCTGCCTGATGGTGATCCTGGTGCTCGTCGTGATCTTCGTCGTGGTCTGGTACACCACCCCGCTGCCGGACTGGGTGGACAGCACCCGCAACCTGTGGGACGCCTCCTCGCACTGGGTGCACTCCGCCTGGGACAAGATCTCGGCGATCACCGGCGACTCGGGCGGCGGCAACAACTGACGCCCGGCGGCGGGGGGCGCTCCCACGCCGCCGCGCGCTCCCCGGCGGCGCCCGTACGGGCCCCTGGCCGCCCCCAACCGCCCGCCCCTGCCCCCGGGTTGGGGATTTATCGACTTCCGGAGGGTGATTTCTCCGGCAGATCCCCTCGTGACCGGCCGCCTGTGCCCCGAACGGCCCCCGAGCCGCGTAGCTTTGTCGCCAACACCTTGCGACGCCGCGCTGCGCGGAGCGCGGCGGGACGCCGGACCGCCGGAGGAGTCGGAGCAGAGTTGGCCAGGAAGATCGGCAGCCGCTACACCGCCCACCAGGTGCTCGGGCGGGGGTCCGCCGGCACCGTGTGGCTCGGCGAGGGCCCGGAGGGCCCGGTGGCCATCAAACTGCTGCGCGAGGACCTCGCCTCCGACCAGGACCTCGTCGGCCGGTTCGTCCAGGAGCGCACCGCCCTGCTCTCCCTGGACCACCCGCACATCGTCGGCATCCGCGACCTCGTCGTGGACGGCACCGACCTCGCCCTGGTGATGGACCTGGTCCGCGGCACCGACCTGCGCTCCCGCCTGGAACGCGACCGCCGGCTGGCGCCCGAGGCCGCGGTGTCGATCGCGGCCGACGTGGCCGACGGGCTGGCCGCCGCCCACGCCGCCGGCGTCGTCCACCGCGACGTCAAGCCGGAGAACGTGCTGCTCGACTCCGCCGCCGTGCCCGGCCCCGGCGGCGCCCCGCCCGCGCTGCTCACCGACTTCGGCATCGCCCGCCTGGTCGACACCCCGCGCCGTACCCGCGCCACCCGGATCATCGGCACCCCGGACTACCTGGCCCCGGAGATCATCGAGGGCCTGCCGCCGCGCGCCTCGGTGGACATCTACGCCCTGGCCACGGTCCTCTACGAGCTGCTCGCGGGCTTCACGCCCTTCGGCGGCGGCCACCCCGGCGCCGTGCTGCGCCGGCACGTCACCGAGACCGTGCAGGTGCTGCCCGGGGTGCCCGCGGAGCTGTGGCAGGTGCTCGCCCAGTGCCTGGCCAAGGCGCCGGCCTCCCGGCTGAAGGCCGGCGAGCTGGGCGGGCGGCTGCGGGAACTGCTGCCCTCCCTCGCCGGGCTGCCGCCCCTGGAGGCCGCCGCCCCCGGCGGCCCGAACGGCGAGCGCGCGCCCGAGGCGGGCGGCTACGGCGACGCCCCCCTGGAGCGGGACGAGCCCTTCGCCGCGCCCCCGGTCGAGCCGGCCCCGGCGGGCGACCGCAGGCGCGGCGCCGTCCCGCTGGTGCGCGGCACCGCCCCGGACTCCAGCCGCGACACCCACACCAGCATCAAGCTGCCCACCGCCGAGGAACTGGCCGGATACGGGGCGGCGGCCGCGGCGAGTGCCGCCGCCGATCCCGCCGGGCGCGGCGGCAGGGCCCGGGCGTCGGCGCCCGACCGCCCGGCGAGCCCCCGGCACCGGGCGGTCGCGGACGTGGTGCGCCAGCGCCGGCTGAAGATCGCGGCCGCGGCCGCCGCCGCGCTCGCCGTGGCGGGCCTGGGCAGCTGGGGCATCGCCGCCGCGGGCTCCTCCGGGCACGACAGCCACGGCACCGACCCCGGCGGCACCTCGCGCGACGACCAGGCACCTCCCTCCTCGCAGGGCCGGGGCGCGGGTACGGGCACCACCCCGCAGGCGCCCACCGCGGGCGCCGCCTCGCCGCAGGGCAGCACCGGCGCGGCCGTCGAGCTGCCGCAGTGGTCCGCCTTCCGCGACGCGCCCGCGGCCGGGGTGGCGCTGACCGGCGGCCCGCGCGCGCTGGTCGTCGGCGGCTACACCTACGTCTTCGCGCGCGGCGCCGACAAGGCGGTCTGGTACGTGGTGCGCGACGCCTCCGGCTACGGCCCCTGGCACCGGCTGACCGGCATAAACGTCAGTGGCGACCCGGCGCCGGTCTCGGCGGAGCCCGGGCGGATCGACCTGTTCGCACTCGGCACCGACGGCCTGCTCTACCGCCGGACCCTGGAGGGCGGCTACTGGAAGCAGTGGATCCAGGTGGACGAGCGCACCCACTTCGACGCCGCGCCCGCCGCCGCCTCCTCCGAGCCGGGCCGGATCGACCTGGTCGGGCGGGTCGGCGGTGACCTGGTGACGGCCTCGCTGGTGGACGGCCGCTGGAACGCCTGGGCGCTGGTGCCCACCGCCGGGCGGATCACGGCCGCCCCCGCCCTGGTCTCGCGGGGCCGCGGCACCCTGGACGCCTTCGTGGTCCGCAAGGCGGACGGCGCCGTGCTGCGGCTGCCGTTCCAGGCCGGCGCCTGGCGCCCCTCCAGCGTGGTGGCGGGGCTGGACGCGGCCGCCCGGCCCGAGGTGCTGCCCCAGGGCGACCGGTTCTACGTCTTCGCGGCCGGTGCCCAGACCGCCCCGGCCGGCCCGCCCGAGGCGATGCCGCTGCCCGCGGGCGCCGGGCCCCTGGGCGCGGCGGCCTCCGGCGGCACCCTGCAGGTCTACGCGGTGACCGGCGACGGACGGCTCGCCCGGGCGACGGCCGCGGTATGACGGGCCCGAAGGTGGCGGAGACGGCGGAGACGGCGGGGGCAGCGGGAGGAGCACGGGCCGCTGGGCCTCGGCGGGGCGCGGGGGCGGCCCGCCGCGCCGCGCACCTGCCGCGCCGCCGCCGCATCCGACCGAAAACCGCCCTTCACCCGACCAGCCGGTAGGCTTGCACCGTGGCGATCGTCGACGTTTCCGAAGAACTGAAGTCCCTCTCCTCGACCATGGGCTCCATCGAGGCCGTGCTCGACCTGGACCGGATGAGGGGCGACATTGCCGCGCTCGAGGAGCAGGCCGCGGCACCCTCCCTGTGGGACGACCCGGACCACGCGCAGAAGGTGACCAGCCGGCTCTCCCACCTGCAGGCGGAGCTGCGCAAGGTCGAGACCCTGCGCGGCCGGATCGACGACCTCGCGGTGCTCTTCGAGCTCGCCGAGGCGGAGGACGACGCGGACACCCGGGCCGAGGCCGAGTCCGAGCTGGAAGCGGTCCGCAAGGCGCTGGACGAGATGGAGGTCCGCACCCTCCTGTCCGGCGAGTACGACGCCCGCGAGGCCCTGGTCAACATCCGCGCCGAGGCCGGCGGGGTGGACGCGGCCGACTTCGCCGAGCAGCTCCAGCGGATGTACCTGCGCTGGGCCGAGCGGCACGGGTATGCCACGGAGGTCTACGACACCTCCTACGCGGAGGAGGCCGGCATCAAGTCGACCACCTTCACCGTGAAGGCGCCCTACGCCTACGGCACGCTCTCCGTCGAGCAGGGCACGCACCGCATGGTGCGCATCTCGCCCTTCGACAACCAGGGCCGCCGGCAGACCTCGTTCGCCGGTGTCGAGGTGCTGCCCGTCGTGGAGCAGTCCGATCACGTGGAGATCGACGAGTCCGAGCTGCGGGTGGATGTCTACCGCGCCTCCGGCCCCGGCGGCCAGGGCGTCAACACCACCGACTCCGCGGTCCGCATCACCCACCTGCCCACCGGCATCGTGGTCTCCTGCCAGAACGAGCGCTCGCAGATCCAGAACAAGGCCAGCGCGATGAACGTGCTGCAGGCGAAGCTGCTGGAGCGGCGCCGCCAGGAGGAGCAGGCGCTGATGGACTCCCTCAAGGGCGACGGCGGCAACTCCTGGGGCAACCAGATGCGTTCGTACGTGCTGCACCCTTACCAGATGGTCAAGGACCTGCGCACCGAGTTCGAGGTCGGCAACCCGCAGGCGGTGCTCGACGGCGACATCGACGGCTTCATCGAGGCGGGCATCCGCTGGCGCAAGTCCCGTGAGAAGGCCACCGCCTGACGGTTGCTCCGGGGCGGCTGCTCCGGGGACGGCCGCACCGGCTGCCCGCTGTGTCACAGTGCTGTGCAGAAGTGCCGGGCACAGCCGGGTAATTCACCCATAGCGTGCTTAATGACCTTGACGGCCCCTGGTAAAGCCGTAAGGGTAAGGCGCGGCATGCGCACGTAACGAGTCGTCGGCGCACGGGGTGACCGAAGAGTTCCCCGGTCGCGCGGTAATCCGCACTCCGTGGCTGCGCAGCCCCAACAGACATCAACTGGGGGTACTCGACACCATGAGCAAGCGCAACACGAGGCTGCGCGTGACCCGCATAGCCGCGGCCGCGGTGATCGCGGCCGGCGCCTCGATGACGGCGGTGGGCGTGGCCCAGGCGGCCAGCAATCCGCAGACCGTCAAGACCGTCTCCGCCAACGACACCGGCGACACCACGGGTGACACCGGTGACGACGGCCTGATCACCGGCGGCACCCTGATCTCCGGCGGCACCACGGGCGACACGTCCACGACGGGCGACACCTCGACCACCGGTGACACCTCGACCACGGGCGACACGTCCACGACCGGTGACACCTCGACCACGGGTGACACCTCCACGACGGGCGACACGTCGACCACGGGTGACACCTCCACGACCGGTGACACGTCCACGACGGGTGACACCTCCACGACGGGTGACACGTCGACCACGGGTGACACCTCCACAACCGGTGACACCTCGACCACGGGCGACACGTCCACCACGGGCGCCACCACGACCACCGGCGGGAACCAGAACGGCGGCGGCACCGGCACCGGCGGCAGCAGCAGCAACAGCGGCGGCAACGGCAACGGCGGCGCCAACTCCGGTGGCAACAGCGGCGGTTCGTCCAGCACGGGCGGCTCGTCCAGCACCGGCGGCTCCTCGTCAACCTCGGGCGGGAACGACAACACCTGCACCCTGACCGGCGAGAGCGTCGACTGCGGCAACAACGCCAGCACCGACAACACCCAGCCGGTCCAGCAGGGCGCCACCACCTCGCAGCTGGCCGAGACCGGTTCCAGCGGCACCACCTTCATGATCATCGGTGCGGCCACCCTGATCGCGGGCGGCATCGGCTTCCGGCTGACCCCGCGCCTGGTCGGCCGCGGCGGCGGCAACGGCGGCGCGGCGGCCTGATCCAGGCAGCGCATCCGGCGGTTCGACGGGCGGGCCCGGCACACAACGTGCCGGGCCCGCCCGCCTGTTGAGGGCGCGAGGCCGCCAAGTCCCTTGCCACGCACGTCAGTTCGCGCCCCCTGTGCTCCCGTGCGCCCCTTCGCACACCGGGAGCGCCCGTCCCCCGCCTTCCGCTTCCGGCGTCCCCCACCCATGCTGTGTAGCCCACGTTCGACCGGGGGGACGCATGACTGCATCTCAGGACGTACCGCACCAGACCGCAACCGGCGCCGCGGAGCCGGCCGGCCCGCACGACAAGGACGCCGCCACCCGCTACCTGTGCGCGGGCGCGCGGCTGGACGAGAACTTCGCCCGCACCGTGGTGCGGGAACTGCGTCAGGAGCGGTTCCGCGCCACCGCGCCCTCCTACGGCGTGGACCTGGGCCGGGTGCTCGGCCACGCCGAGCAGGCGGTGCACCAGCTGCGCCGGCGCGACCTGCCGGTGGCCGCGGCGCTGCTGGCCTCGCTGTTGCTGCTGCCGGTGGGCACGGCCGTCTACTGGGTGGCCGGGCTCTTCCTGCTGCGCGGCGGCGCGCAGACCGGCACCGCCGCCACGCTGCGCTCGCGGCTGTCGGCGGACAGCGCGGCAGTGGTCGCCGGCCGCAAAGAGCCGTCCTTCCTGGTGCTCGCCCGCAACCTGGTGATCCAGGTCGTGGTGCTGGTGGTGGCCTGCCTGATCGGCTCGCACGTCCTGGACTGGCTCGGCCTGGGCTTCGTGGGCCAGTTCCTGCTCGGCCTGCTCCTGCTGGTGGGCGCGCCCTGGCTGGCCACGATGCAGCAACTGGACGCCGCCTGGCAGGTGCTGCGCGAGCAGCTCACCCCGGCCGCCTTCGCCGCGGACACCCGCCGGCCGGCGACGCCGCCGGCCGGGCTGCCGCAGTCGGCGGTCGGCGGCGACGCCAACCTCATCGTCTACAGCGGCTACAACCCGTTCGTGGGCGCGGGCGACGAGGTCACCTCCTGGAACTTCGCCATGCGGCTGCGCCCCAAGGGCCAGCAGCCGGGCCAGGCCGCGGACACCCCGCCGCTGCCCTTCGGGCTGCCGGAGCTGGTGGAGCGGCTGGCGTCCGACCTTGACGGGCTGCGCAACGAGTCCTCGCCCGTCGCCGACCGCCTGCCCGGACTCGTCGTCACCGAGCGGGTGTTCATCAACGGCTCCGATCTGCAGAACAACCCCCTCTACGGCAAGGGGACGTTCTGGCCCGGCCACTCCAGCCCGCTGCCCGCCGAGTCCCGCCCCGCCGACACGCTGCCGCGCGAGCAGGTGGTCAGGGCCCGGGGCCTGGCCGACGGCCCGGTGCGGCACTGCCTGTGCGCGCAGATCCGCAGCTGGGGCTCCGACCTGGTGCTGTCGGTCTTCGTCCAGGTCACGGTGACCGGCTCCACGCTGTACGTGCAGGCGAACACCCTCGTGCTCACCCCGGTGCGGGAGGCCTACCGGCTCGGCGACTCGATCGCCCGCGCCCGCAGCGAGGAGGACGTGGTCCAGGCCTGGGCCGACGCCCTCATCCGCAGCCGCGGGGTGCTGCTCACCGCCCCCGCCGGGGCGATCTCCGAGCTGCGCACCGACAGCCGCATCCGCAGCCGCGAGCGCAAGCAGCGGCGGGCCATCGCCAACGATCGCCGCTACGACTTCGGCGCGAGCCTCAGCCTGCGCGAACTCGCCTCCTCGCATGCCTACCGCAACCTCTTCCAGCGCACCGACGTCACCCGCCTCGGCAAGCAGATCGAGCTCCAGGTGCTGCACACCCTCGCCGAATTCCTCGCCGAACACGGCCTGGACCTGGGCGAGTTGAACCAGCACCGGGAGGTCATCCTGAACCACGGCATCATGATGACCGGCGGGGTGATGACCGGCAGCATCGCCGCCGGCACCGGCGCCTCGGCCACGATCGGCGGCTCCGGCGGGGCCACGAGCACGCAGAAGCCGGCGCAGCCCGGCGCGGGAGGCGGCGCGTGAGCGGCGGGGACGCGGACGACAGCGGGCAGCCGGGCGGGCGGGGTGCCCGCCCGGTGGGGCCGAACCCGCACGTCAACGAGGGCATCATCGTCACCGGGGGCCGGATCGAGCACTCCGCGGTGGCGGCTGGCCGGGGCGCCTCCGCCCGGCTGGACGCCCGGCAGGTGGCCGAGCCGCTCTACGCCGAGGCCGTGCGGGCCATGCTCGCCGAGGTGCGGCGGCACCTGGACGCGATGGCGGACGAGGGCGCCCCCGTCACGCCCGAGCAGCGCACGGAGGCCATGGCCGAGGCGGACGCCATCGAGCAGGAGCTGCGGGCCGAGCCGGGCGACGACCCGGCGGCCGCCGGGCAGCGCCTGACCGGGCGGCTGCGGCGGCTGGGCGCCTTCGTCTCCGGCGCCACCGCGCTGCTGGGCCTGGTGCGCTCGGCGGAGGAGACCGTGCGGGCCGTCATCGGCCAGTGAGGGGCGCGCACCGGCGGTGAGGAAGGGCGCCGGCGGTCACGACACGACGAACGCCCGCACCCGGCGCGTACACGCGGGGTGCGGGCGTTCGTTCGTGTGTCTGCGGGGCGGATACGGGCCGGTCAGGCCGTCGCGTGCTCCACGACGAGGATGACGGCGAGAAGAGCCACCAGAGCGGCTATCAGGGTCGCGGGCGATATCCCGGACCAGCCGCCCTCCTGCTCCATGCGCGCGCGGGTGGCGCGGCACGTCGGGCAGCGGCCCTCGCTCACGGGGCCGGCACACTGCGCACACACCAGTCGGTCGAACGTCATCGCGCTCTCCTCCTCCGTCCGGTGAAACGCCCCCGGTGACGGAATCGTTCCCTCGGGCCGCTGGGCGTACTCCCCGCCCGGCCCACGGGCTCGCACCGATCCCGTTCCTTCCACTGTGCCAGGTTCTGGCCTGAAGAGCGCCCCGGGCCGCGAAACGGAGCCCGCGGCCCGGCGTCTTCACGCCATCGCGCTGCGTACCGGCCGTCGTCATGGTACGGGAGAGGCCAGTGACGGGTTTGCCCGCATGTGCCCTGTGGCCCGGGCCACCAACCCCGGACGGCGACTGCGCACCCGCCGCCCGTTCGCGTAGTGTCGCCCCCACATCCCCTATCCGGCCCATCCGCAAACCTCCGCTCACCCCCAGACCCTGGTGCCAACGTGATCCGATTCGACAGCGTCACCAAGACCTATCCCAAGCAGAACCGCCCCGCCCTGCGGGACGTCTCGCTGGAGATCGAGAAGGGGGAGTTCGTCTTCCTGGTGGGCTCGTCGGGCTCAGGGAAGTCGACCTTCCTGCGGCTGATCCTGCGCGAGGAGCGCACCGACACCGGCATGGTGCACGTGCTGGGCAAGGACCTCAGCCGGCTGTCCAACTGGAAGGTCCCCCACATGCGGCGCCAACTCGGCACCGTCTTCCAGGACTTCCGGCTGCTCCCCAACAAGACCGTCGCCGAGAACGTGGCCTTCGCGCTCGAGGTGATCGGCAAGCCCCGCGGCACGATCCGCAAGACGGTCCCCGAGGTGCTCGACCTGGTCGGCCTGGCCGGCAAGGAGGACCGCATGCCGGGCGAGCTGTCCGGTGGCGAGCAGCAGCGCGTCGCCATCGCGCGGGCCTTCGTCAACCGGCCGATGCTGCTGATCGCCGACGAGCCGACCGGAAACCTCGACCCCCAGACCTCCGTGGGCATCATGCGGCTGCTGGACCGCATCAACCGCACCGGCACCACCGTCGTGATGGCCACCCACGACCAGAACATCGTCGACCAGATGCGCAAGCGCGTCATCGAACTCGAGAAGGGGCGGCTGGTCCGCGACCAGTCCCGCGGCGTCTACGGCTACCAGCACTAGCAGCCGGGTCCGCACGCACGCACTGCCCCTCCGGAAGGAACCCCGACCCCCATGCGTGTCCAGTTCGTCCTGTCGGAGATCGGCGTCGGCCTCCGGCGCAACCTCACCATGACCTTCGCCGTGGTCATCTCCGTGGCTCTCTCGCTCGCCCTCACCGGTGGCGCCCTGTTGGCAAACAAGCAGGTCAGCTCGATGAAGGGCTACTGGTACGACAAGGTCGAGGTCACCATCTACATGTGCAACAAGGCGGACGCGGCGACCACGCCGAACTGCGCCAAGGGCGCGGTGACCGCCGACCAGAAGGCCCAGATCCTCTCCGACCTGAAGAAGCTGCCGGTCGTGAAGAAGGTCTACTACGAGTCCGAGCAGGGCGCGTACAAGAACTACAAGGAGCAGTTCAAGGGCACCCCGCTGGTCAACTCCATCACCCCGGACCAGATGGAGCAGAACTACCGGGTCAAGCTGAAGGACCCCACCAAGTTCGCGGTCGTGGCCAGCGCCTTCAACGGGCGCCCGGGGGTGCAGTCCGTGGTGGACCAGCGCAAGGTGCTGCAGAACCTCTTCGACCTGCTCAACGGCATGACCAGGGTCGCGTACGTGGTGCTCGCCTTCATGCTGACCGTCGCCATGCTGCTGATCGTCAACACCGTCCGCGTCTCGGCGTTCAGCCGCCGCCGCGAGACCGGCATCATGCGGCTGGTGGGCGCCTCCAGCTTCTACATCCAGATGCCGTTCATCATGGAGGCCGCCTTCGCCGGCCTGGTCGGCGCCGGGCTCGCCTGCATCATGCTGCTCGGCGGCCGCTACTTCCTCATCGACAACGGCCTGGACCTGCAGGAGAAGATCCCGCTGGTGTCCTTCCTCGGCTGGGGCCCGGTGATCCAGGTGCTGCCGCTGGTGCTGCTCATCGGCGTGGCCATGCCGGCGCTGGCCGCCTTCGTCGCCCTGCGCCGCTACCTGAAGGTCTGACCGCGGCGGACCGACGGGGGATCAGATCCGCGTCATCCGGCGGTCGCAGGGGTGTCAGCCGCAGGTCGCGGCCGCGTCACCGGGCGGCCGCGCGGGTGGGCCGCCGGCATCACCCCGTACGGATCACCTTTGTGTCCTAGACTTCCGGCCATGTCCGGCCCGTCGATGTTCGGGATGCCCCGCCGCCTGCGCCGCGGGGCGACTTTGACGTTGGTGTTCAGCGCCGTACTGGCCAGCGGCGCGGCGGCAGGCAGCCTCACCGAACCCGCCGCGCAGACCCGCAAGGGCGGCCGCATCGAGGCCGCGCCGGTCGGGGACGCGCGCGAGGGCCCGGCGGGCGCCCCGGCGCCCAAGGACGGCACCGCGGCCGCGAGGACGCCCGCGCCCCCCTCCTCCAGGGCCATCGACACCGGGCGCATCGCCCGCGAGATCGAGCAGGGCACGGTGGGCCCGCAGGCCGTGCAGCGCCTGGTCAGCCGCAGCGGCGACCGCTGGTCGTCCTTCTACACCGCCCAGGAGTACGCCGGCCTGAAGCAGGCACTCGACGGCACGTACGTCGGCACCGGCCTGTCCGTGCGCCGTATCGACGACGGCCGCATCCAGGTGGCCCGGGTCCAGCCCGGCAGCCCCGCCGCCGCGGCCGGACTGCGCAGCGGCGACATCCTGGCAACGATCGGCCGCACCCGGTGCACGGGCCTGGCAGTCACCCAGGTCGTCGCCGGCCTGCGCGGCCCGGGCGTACCCGGCAGCCCTGTCACCCTCGGTGTGGAGCGCGGTACGAAGAGCTGGACGGTCGGCCTGCACCGGGCCACGCTGCCGACGGAGTCGGTGACCGTCACCCGGCACCGGGGCGCCCCGACGGTGATAGCGGTCGACGCCTTCACCAAGGGGGTCGCCGACCAGGTCCGCGCGGCCGCGGCCGGCTCGCCGCACGGGGTGCTGCTGGACCTGCGGGGCAACTCCGGCGGCCTGGTCGCCGAGGCCGTGGCCACCGCCTCGGTCTTCCTCGACGGCGGGCTCGTGGCCACCTACGACGTGCACGGCCGGCAGCAGGCGCTGTACGCACGGCCCGGCGGGAACACCGAGGTGCCGCTGGTGGTGCTGGTCGACGGAGGCACGATGAGCGCGGCCGAGATGCTGTCGGGAGCGCTGCAGGACCGCGGCCGGGCGCTGATCATGGGGTCGCGCACCTTCGGCAAGGGCTCGGTCCAGATGCCCAGCACGCTGGCAGACGGATCGGTCGCCGAGCTGACCGTCGGCCACTACCGGCTGCCGGACGGCCGCAGCCTCGACGGCGTGGGCCTGACCCCCGACGTCCTGGTCCCCGCCGGCCACGACCCGGTCGCCGACAGCCGCGAGGTCTTCGCCGGCCTCGGCGCCCCTTCCTAGTGGAACAATGGATCGGCTATGGCTAAAGACACGGGTCGCAAGATGATCGCGCAGAACAAGAAGGCGCGGCACGATTACCACATCCTCGACACCTACGAGGCGGGGCTGGTGCTGACCGGCACCGAGGTGAAGTCGCTGCGCCTGGGCCGCGCGTCGCTCGTCGACGGCTTCGCCCAGCTCGACGGCGGGGAGGCGTACCTCCACAACATCCACATCCCCGAGTACACCCAGGGCACCTGGACCAACCACGCGGCCCGCCGCAAGCGCAAGCTGCTGCTGCACCGGGCCGAGATCGACAAGCTGGACCAGAAGTCCCAGGAGAGCGGCCACACCGTGGTCCCGCTCGCGCTGTACTTCAAGGACGGCCGGGTGAAGGTCGAGATCGCGCTGGCCAAGGGCAAGAAGGAGTACGACAAGCGGCAGACGCTGCGGGAGAAGCAGGACCGGCGCGAGGCCGACCGCGCCATGTCCGCCGCCCGCCGCAAGCAGCGCGGCTGAGCCGCCCGCGCGGGCGCCGCTCCGCCCGCCGCACCCGGCGGGAATACGGTGGCCCCCGCGGGCGCTGATCCCTTACGATGGTCACAGCACCGCGGGTTCGCCCGGCGTGCACCTTGAAAACACCACATGGGGATGATCGGTTTCGACTGGGGATGTCGAAGCAGGGGAAGCGAGCCGAGGAAGCGGCAATGATCTCGTTAACCATATGCCGAAACCAATAATCGCCAATTCCAAGCGCGATTCCTCCGCCTTCGCTCTCGCTGCCTGATTAGCAGCTAGCGAAGACTCCGCGGAGTGTCAGCCCGGGGCTGTTCCCGACCCGGATCCTGGCATCAGCTAGGGAACTCAACCGCCGCGCCCGGCCACGGGGCGCAGCGGGAAACCTCACAGTGGCTGGGCCCGTCGGCGGCTTGTCCGCGTGACCGCCGGGGCCGAGAAAAGCACAGCGGACTGCGCTCGGAGAAGCCCTGGTTCCGCACCACAGGACGCGGGTTCGATTCCCGCCATCTCCACGAATGCGATAGGCGAGGTGTGCCCACGGACTGCGTGGGCCGCCTCGCCTTCGTCGTTTTTTGCGCGGCTGCGCCGCGCTGGGCGGGGGGCTCCCGCCCACCCGCACCCCCCGGCACAACCCTCCCCGCTCAAGGGCACCCTTCTGCGGGCGGGCACGGTGCTGGCCTGTACAAGGGTGCCCTTGAGCGCTGGGGCACGGTGCTGTTCCCGTGCTGTGGTGCGCTTGTGGAGGGTGCCGGGGTGGACCCCTGCGGCGGGGAGCCGCCCTCACAGGAGAGAAGCCGCGCTCGTGAGTGAAGGGTTGCGCTTGGTTCACGGGTGGGGGTCCCGCGGCGAAATGAAAGCTTCCTAGGTTCGGGTCCGATGTCGGGCGGAGCCAGGAGGCGGACGCGATGGGCCGGTGGATCGAGCGGTGGGAACCCGAGGACGAGAGCTTCTGGAACGAGGGCGGCGGGCGCCGGGTCGCGGCCCGCAACCTCGCCTTCTCCGTGCTGAGCGAGCACATCGGCTTCTCGGTGTGGAGCCTGTGGTCGGTGATGGTGCTGTTCATGGGCCCGGCCTACGGGCTCGACGCGGCTGACAAGTTCTTCCTCGTCGCCATGCCGACCCTGGTCGGCGGCCTGCTCCGGGTCCCCTACACCTTCGCCGTCGCCCTCTTCGGCGGCCGCAACTGGACCGTGGTCAGCGCGCTGCTGCTCCTGGTGCCCACCGTCACCGCCGCCTTCGTCGTCAAACCGGGCGTCTCCTACGGGGAGTTGATGGTGGTCGCCGCGCTCACCGGCGTCGGCGGCGGCAACTTCGCCTCCTCGATGACGAACATCAACGCCTTCTACCCGCTGCGCGAGAAGGGCTGGGCGCTGGGCCTGAACGCCGGCGGCGGCAACGTCGGGGTGGCCGCGATCCAGCTCGTCGGCCTGCTGGTCATCGGCACCGCGGGCGCCGCCCACCCGCGGCTGGTGCTCGCCGTCTACATCCCCCTGATCGTGGTGGCCGCCGTGCTCGCCGCGCTGTTCATGGACAACCTCGCCCCGGTGCGCAACGACACCGGGGCCGCCGTGGACGCCGCGCGCGACCCGCACACCTGGATCATGGCGCTGCTGTACGTCGGCACCTTCGGCTCGTTCATCGGCTACAGCTTCGCCTTCGGGCTGGTGCTGCAGAACCAGTTCGGCCGCACCCCGCTGCAGGCCGCCGACCTGACCTTCATCGGGCCGCTGCTCGGCTCGATGGCCCGCCCGGTCGGCGGGCGGCTGGCCGACCGGTTCGGCGGCGGCCGGATCACCTGGTGGAACTTCCTGGCGATGGCGGCGGCCACCGGCGTGGTCGTCGCGGCCTCGCAGGCGAAGTCGCTGGCCGCCTTCCTCGTCGGCTTCATCGCGCTGTTCGCGCTGAGCGGGCTCGGCAACGGGTCGTCGTACAAGATGATCCCCGGCATCTTCCAGCGCAAGGCCGAGGCGCGGGGGCTGACCGGCGAGGCCGCCGCGGCCCACGGGCGGCGGCTGTCGGGCGCGTCCATGGGGCTGATCGGCGCGGTCGGGGCGCTCGGCGGCGTCGCGATCAACCTCGCCTTCCGCGAGGCGTTCCTGCACGGCGGCAGCGGCACCCCCGCGTTCGTCGCCTTCCTCGCCTTCTACGCGGTGTGCTTCGCGGTCACCTGGGCCGTATACCTGCGGCCCGCCGTACGGACGGCGGCCGCGACGGGGATGGCCGCCACCACGGCGGCTACCGCCTACGCGGAGGTCTGAGCCGGGCCCGGCGCGCGTAACACCCGGGACATGCGGACGAACCGCACCCGACACGGCCGCTTGGGAAGGTGAGCCGGTCGGGGGCGGTCTCCGGCGGGTGGTACGGCGGCGTACGGGAGCGCCCCGGCGGCCCGGCGTACGGCCGGTTCGACGGTGGGCAGGGGCATGACGGCGGGCGCGCCGCTCCGGCGGGTTCGGCGGGGTTCGGCAGGTACGGCGGTACGGCAACGAGGCGGGACTGGGCGATGGCAGCGGAATTTCCCGGCAGGACGGCGTACGACGGCGTGCCCCCGCTCGCCGGGTTCACCGTGGGGGTGACCGCCGCACGGCGGGCCGACGAGCTGGCGGCCCTGCTGGAGCGGCGGGGCGCGAGCGTGCTGCGGGCCCCCTCGCTGCGGATCGTGCCCCTCTCCGACGACGCCGAGCTGCTCGCCACGACCGAGCAGCTGCTCCACCGGCCGCCGGACGTGGTGGTCGCCACCACCGCGATCGGCTTCCGCGGCTGGATCGAGGCCGCCGACGGCTGGGGCCTGGGTGAGGAACTGCTGCGCCGCCTCGGCGAGGCCGAACTGCTCGCCCGCGGGCCCAAGGTGACCGGCGCCCTGCGCGCGGCCGGGCTCAAGGAGACCTGGTCGCCGGCCTCGGAGTCGATAGCCGAGGTGCTGGAACGGCTGCTGGAGGAGGGCGTCGAGGGGCGGTGCGTGGCCGTGCAGCTGCACGGCGAGCCGCTGCCCGGCTTCAGCGAGGCGCTGCGGGTGGCCGGCGCGCGGGTGGTCGCCGTGCCGGTGTACCGGTGGATGCCGCCGGAGGACGTGGCCCCGATGGACCGGCTGCTCGACGCCGTCTCCGCCGGCGCGCTCGACGCCGTGAGCTTCACCTCCGCGCCCGCCGCCGCCTCGCTGCTCTCCCGCGCCGAGGAGCGCGGCCGGCTCGACGAGCTGCTCGACGCCTTCCGCGGCGGTGTGCTCGCCGCGTGCGTCGGGCCCTTCACCGCGCTGCCGCTGCAGGCCAGGGACGTGCCGACGGTGCAGCCCGAGCGGTTCCGGCTCGGGCCGCTGGTGCAGCTGATCGCTCGCGAGCTGCCCGGGCGGGTGCGGCCGCTGCCGGTGGCCGGTCACCGGCTGGAGATCCGCGGGCAGGCGGTCGTCGTGGACGGGGAGCTGCGGCCGGTGCCGCCGGCCGGGATGGCGCTGCTGCGGGCGCTCGCGCGGCGGCCCGGCTGGGTGGTGGCCCGGGCCGACCTGCTGCGGGCCCTGCCGGGGGCGGGGCGGGACGAGCACGCCGTCGAGACGGCGATGGCGCGGCTGAGGAGCGCCCTGGGGGCACCGAAGCTGGTGCAGACGGTGGTGAAGCGGGGGTACCGGCTGTCGCTGGACCCGCACGCGGAGTCCAAGTACGCCGCCTCTATTTGACGGGGGCTATTCGCCGTTGGGCTCCTCGCCGTTCCCGGCCGCAGGCCGGTGGGGGTACGGGGGTGCGGCTGCCCGCCGCAGGGGTTCCCGCCGTTCCCGGCCGCAGGCCGGTGGGTGGTACGGCTGCCCGCCGTAGGGGTTCCCGCCGTTCCCGGCCGCAGGCCGGTCCTTGCTTGTGCGCGCAGTTCCCCGCGCCCCCAAGAGCGGCAACCCTTCTGCCCCTGCCTGTCGGTTCCCGGCCGAAGGCTGGTGGCCTCTTCTCGCGCAGTTCCTCCCCCAGGGCTTCGGCTGGGAGGTACCCCCAGCGCCCCTTTTGGGTACGCGTCTGCCCCGTCCCCGCCGTTTCCGGCCGCCGGCCGGCCCCTTGTTGCGCGCGGTTCCTCCCCCAGCGCCCCTCGGGTTCCCGTCTGCCCCTCGCGCGCCGGTCCCGGGCGCAGGCCGGGCAGGGGGTGTTCGGGTGGGCAGGGGGTGGGGGTGTCGCGTACGGTTGCAGGCTGCTCCGTCGGTCGGGGCGAGGAATGGCAGAAGGGGGTTCTGCGTGGCCGCGCAGACCGCAGCAACCGGGGTCAGGGACCAGGAGATCGCCGCCGAGCAGGCGCACCTGGACCTGGTGTACCGCCGTTTGGAGGAGAAGATCCACGAGGCGGAGTTCCTGGTGAGCGACGCCGCCCAGCGGGGGCACGTGGGCACTCCGGGGGCGCTCGCCGAGCGCGACGCCCAGGTCTTCCGCGCGGGCATCCACCTGAACCGGCTCAACAACGAGTACGAGGACTTCCTCTTCGGCCGGATCGACCTGCTGCGCGGCAAGGACGGCAAGAAGGGCCCGGACGGCGCCTACACCTCCGTGGAGCCCGCCGACGACGCGATCGGCCCCGACGCCACCGCCCGGATCGCCGAGACCTTGCACATCGGCCGGATCGGCGTCCTCGACGCGGACTACGCCCCCCTGGTGATCGACTGGCGCGCGCCGGCCGCGGCACCGTTCTACCGCTCCACTCCCGTCGCCCCCGGCCGGGTCGTGCGCCGCCGGGTGATCCGCTCCAAGGGGCGCCGGGTGCTCGGCATCGAGGACGACCTGCTCCGCCCCGAGCTGGACACCGGCCTGCCGGTGGTCGGCGACGGCGCCCTGATGGCCGCGCTCGGCCAGGCCCGCACGCACTCCATGCGCGACATCGTGGCCAGCATCCAGGCCGAGCAGGACATGGTGATCCGCGCGCCCGCCGCCTCCGTGACCGAGGTCACCGGCGGCCCCGGCACGGGCAAGACCGCCGTCGCCCTGCACCGGGCGGCCTACCTGCTCTACCAGGACCGGCGCCGCTACGCCGGCGGCATCCTGTGCGTGAGCCCCACCCCGCTGCTCGTCGCCTACACCGAGGGCGTGCTGCCCTCGCTCGGCGAGGAGGGCCAGGTGGCGATCCGCGCGGTCGGCTCGCTGGTCGAGGGCGTGACCGCCGACCTCTACGACGAGCCCGCCACGGCCCGGGTCAAGGGCTCGCTGCGGATGCAGAAGGTGCTGCGCAACGCCGCCCGCGGCTGCCTGGAGCTGCCCGAACCCGGCGGGCCGGGCGTGCCCACCCGGCTGCGGGTGGTCGCCTTCGGCCGCCGCCTGGAACTCTCCGGGGAGGAGCTCGCCGAGGTCCGCCGCCAGGCGCTGAGCGGCACCGCCCCGGTGAACGTGCTGCGCCCGCGGGCCCGCCGGCTGCTGCTGGACGCGCTGTGGCGCAGGACCGGGCGCCGCTTCGACGACGCCGAACTCGCCGCCGAGGAGCGGCAGGGCTTCGACGAGGACGTCAGCACCGAGCCGGAGTTCACCGCCTTCCTGGACGCCTGGTGGCCGGTGCTGCAGCCGCGCCGGGTGCTGGCCGCGCTCGCCGACGACCGGCAGCTGTCCCGCTGGGCCCGCCGGGTGCTCACCGGGGCCGAGGTGCGCCGGGTGGCCCGCTCGCTGCGCCGGGAGGGCACCTCGGTGCACGACGTGGCGCTGCTGGACGAGCTGGACATGCTGCTGGGCGCCCCGCCGCGCGAGCGCAAGCGCGAGATCGACCCGCTGGACCAGCTCACCGGCCTGGACGAGCTGATGCCGCAGGCCCGCGAGGAGAGCGAGCGGGAGCGGGCCGAGCGGCTGGCCAGGGAGCGCACCGAGTACGCGCATGTGATCGTCGACGAGGCGCAGGACCTCACGCCGATGCAGTGGCGGATGGTCGGCCGGCGCGGGCGCACCGCCACCTGGACGATCGTCGGCGACCCCGCGCAGAGTTCCTGGACGGACGTCGAGGAGGCCGACCGGGCCCGCGACGAGGCGCTGGGCACCCGCCCGCGCCGCCGCTTCACCCTCACCGTCAACTACCGCAACCCCGCCGAGATCGCCGAGGCCGCCAACGTGGTCCTGCGCCTTGCCATGCCGGGCACCCGCCCGCCCAGCGCGGTGCGCTCCACCGGTGTCCAGCCGCGCTACGACGCCGCGGGCGACGATCTGGCCGCCGATGTCCGGGCCGCGGCCCAGCGGCTGCTCGCCGAGGTGGACGGCACGGTCGGCGTCGTCACGGCGATGCACCGCAGGGCCGAGGCGCGCGGCTGGCTCGAAGGGCTCGGCGACCGCGTCGTCGCGCTGGGCAGCCTTGAGGCCAAGGGCCTGGAATACGACGCCACGCTCGTGGTCTCCCCGGCGGAGATCGCCGAGGAGTCGCCGGCCGGCCTGCGCGTCCTCTATGTGGCGCTCACCCGGGCGACCCAGCGCCTCTCGGTGCTCTCCACCTCCCGCGACCTGCCCGACGAGCACGGCGTCCCGGACCTGCTGAAGGCCGACTGAGGGACCCGCGCGGGGCGTTCGGCGGAAATTTACGATCGGCGGGAAGTGTCCGGGGGCAGGGTTTGTTAGCCTAGGTGAGGCACCGGCCCGATCCAAGCCCCCGGGCCCAACCTTAGGCGCTTCGAGCGCCCACTTGCCGCGAGGCGAGCATGGCGGGTCGGTGTCGCAGCGTGGACGGGGTCCCCTCCGAGTGAGGGGGCCCCGTTCTTCTGTGTTCTTCTGTGTTCTGCTGTGTTTTTCTTCTGTTGTGCGCGCGTTCCCCCGCAAGCCTTCCGGTGGCGGCGGCGCGACCCCCGTTCACGCTTACTCACAGGTAGGTGGAACGATCGCACCGCAGGGCCCGACAGGAACGTGGAAGAAGGTCGTCATGGCAACGGCGCCGAGCGTCTCGTACTCGATCACCGTACGGCTGGAGGTCCCCGCCAGCGGGGGCGCGGTCGGGCGGCTCACCACCGCGGTCGAGTCGTCGGGCGGCTCCGTCACCGGTCTTGACGTCACCGCCTCCGGCCACGAGCGGCTGCGCATCGACGTCACGATCGCCGCCACCTCGACCGCGCACGCCGACGAGATCGTCAGCAAGCTGCGCTCCATCGAGGGCGTCGTCATCGGGAAGGTCTCCGACCGTACGTTCCTGATGCACCTGGGCGGCAAGATCGAGATGGCCTCCAAGCACCCGATCCGCAACCGCGACGACCTGTCGATGGTCTACACGCCGGGCGTGGCGCGGGTGTGCATGGCGATCGCGGAGAACCCCGAGGACGCCCGCCGGCTGACCATCAAGCGCAACTCGGTGGCCGTGGTCACCGACGGCTCGGCGGTGCTGGGCCTGGGCAACATCGGGCCGAAGGCCGCCCTGCCGGTGATGGAGGGCAAGGCCGCGCTGTTCAAGCGGTTCGCCGGGATCGACGCCTGGCCGCTGTGCCTGGACACCCAGGACACCGACGAGATCGTGGCGATCGTGAAGGCGATCGCCCCCGGCTTCGCCGGCATCAACCTGGAGGACATCTCCGCCCCGCGCTGCTTCGAGATCGAGGCGCGGCTGCGCGAGGCGCTGGACATCCCCGTCTTCCACGACGACCAGCACGGCACCGCGATCGTGGTGCTGGCCGCGCTCACCAACGCGCTGCGCTGCGTCGGCAAGGAGATCGGCGACCTGCGGGTGGTGATGTCGGGCGCGGGCGCGGCCGGCACCGCGATCCTGAAGCTGCTGCTGGCCGCGGGCGTCAAGCACGCGGTGGTCGCCGACATCCAGGGCGTGGTGCACGCCGGGCGCTCCGACCTGGTGGACGGCGACCCCGGCTCCGCGCTGCGCTGGATCGCCGACAACACCAACCCGGAGAACGTCACGGGCACGCTGAAGGAGGCCGTGGTCGGCGCCGACGTCTTCATCGGCGTCTCGGCGCCCAACGTGCTGGACGGCTCCGACATCGCCCGGATGGCCGACGGCGCCATCGTCTTCGCGCTGGCCAACCCCGACCCGGAGGTGGACCCGGCCGCGGCCCGCGAGAGTGCCGCGGTGGTCGCGACCGGCCGCAGCGACTTCCCCAACCAGATCAACAACGTGCTGGTCTTCCCGGGAGTCTTCCGCGGCCTGCTGGACGCCCAGTCCCGCACGGTGAACACCGAGATGATGCTGGCGGCCGCGCGGGCGCTGGCGAGCGTGGTCGGCGACGACGAGCTGAACCCCAACTACATCGTGCCCAGCGTCTTCAACGACCGCGTCGCGGGCGCCGTCGCCGGCGCCGTCCGGGAGGCCGCCCAGGCCCAGGACCCGGCCCGCCAGGCCCCCTTCCCGGCGCAGGGCGCCTGACGCCCGCCGGGCCGCCGCCGGGCCCGCGCCGCCGCCGGAACGGGGGTCCGGCGGCCCCCGCACGGCCTCTTGCAGCGGTTTTTCCGCGACTCGCGCGGACAGGCGATTGGCTTTCCCCCCATATATGGGGGCAGGATGCAGACCTGGGCGGTGAGGCACACAGCAACAGCTTCGAGCTCGCGCCCCCTGGCAGAAAGAACACGGGAGTACAGATATGAACCGCAGTGAGCTGGTGGCCGCCCTGGCCGACCGCGCCGAGGTGACCCGCAAGGACGCCGACGCCGTGCTGGCCGCGTTCGCCGAGACCGTCGGTGAGATCGTGGCCAAGGGTGACGAGAAGGTCACCATCCCCGGCTTCCTGACCTTCGAGCGCACCCACCGCCAGGCGCGCACCGCCCGCAACCCGCAGACCGGCGAGCCGATCGAGATCCCGGCCGGCTACAGCGTGAAGGTCTCGGCCGGCTCCAAGCTGAAGGAAGCGGCCAAGGGCAAGTGAGCCCCGCGCGGCCGCGCCACCGCGCCGGCCGCGCAGCATCTCGGCAGCACCACAGCAGCAGTACAGCAGAGGGCGGCCGCCCCGACCCTGACGGGTGGGGCGGCCGCCCTCTGCACGCGGTAGGCGCTGTCCTCGGCGTCCTCGGCGCCCTTGGAGGCCGCGGTCGCACGGGGAGCGCCCTCGGCGCCCCCAGGGGCCTCAGGCCACCGCGGTGGTGTGGCCGGGGCCGCCCTGGGCGCCCAGCGCGGGCTTGGGCAGCTCGATGTCGCCGCCGAGGTCGGTCAGCTTGGTGAGGAAGTTCTCGTAGCCGCGGTTGATCAGGCTGATGCCGTGCACCCGCGAGGTGCCCTGCGCGGCCAGCGCCGCGATCAGGTACGAGAAGCCGCCGCGCAGGTCGGGGATGACCAGGTCGGCGCCCTGCAGCTTGGTCGGGCCCGACACCACCGCCGAGTGCAGGAAGTTGCGCTGCCCGAACCGGCAGGCGCTGCCGCCCAGGCACTCGCGGTAGAGCTGGATGTGGGCGCCCATCTGGTTGAGCGCCTCGGTGAAGCCCAGCCGCGACTCGTAGACCGTCTCGTGGACGATGGACAGCCCCGACGCCTGGGTGAGCGCGACCACCAGCGGCTGCTGCCAGTCGGTCTGGAAGCCCGGATGCACGTCCGTCTCCAGCGCGATGGCCTTCAGCGGGCCGCCCGGGTGGAAGAAGCGGATGCCGTCGTCGTCGATCTCGAAGGCGCCGCCGACCCGGCGGAAGGTGTTCAGGAACGTCATCATCGAGCGCTGCTGCGCCCCGCGGACGTAGATGTTCCCCTCGGTGGCCAGCGCCGCGCTCGCCCACGAGGCCGCCTCCAGGCGGTCGGGCAGCGCCCGGTGGGTGTAGCCGTCGAGGCGGTCCACGCCGGTGATCCGGATGGTGCGGTCGGTGTCCATGGAGATGATCGCGCCCATTTTCTGCAGCACGCAGATGAGGTCCTCGATCTCCGGCTCCACCGCGGCGTTGGTGAGTTCCGTCACGCCCTCGGCGAGCACCGCGGTCAGCAGCACCTGCTCGGTGGAGCCCACCGACGGGTAGGGCAGCCGGATCTTGCAGCCACGCAGCCGCTGCGGCGCCTCCAGGTACTGGCCGTCGGCCCGCTTGTCGATCGTGGCGCCGAACTTGCGCAGCACGTCGAAGTGGAAGTCGATCGGCCGGCCGCCGATGTCGCAGCCGCCCAGGCCCGGGATGAAGGCGTGGCCCAGCCGGTGCAGCAGCGGGCCGCAGAAGAGGATCGGGATCCGCGAGGAGCCGGCGTGCGCGTCGATGTCGGCGACGTTGGCGCTCTCCACCTTGGTGGGGTCGAGCACCAGCTCGCCGGGCTCGTCCCCGCTCTCCACCGTGACCCCGTGCAGCTGCAGCAGGCCGCGCACCACCCGCACGTCGCGGATCTCCGGCACGTTGCGCAGCCGGCTGGGGCCGCTGCCCAGCAGCGCGGCCACCATGGCCTTCGGCACGAGGTTCTTCGCACCTCTTACCCGGATCTCGCCTTCCAGAGGGGTCCCACCGTGGACGAGCAGCACATCGGCGATGTCGGTCATGGATCTCGCGATCGTCGCAGGGTTCATTCGGGCAGGCGCGTCGCGCGGCCGCCGGGTTGACGCGGCCGCGCGGGAACCAAGAAGAGATGGTAATGCGCCTGCTGCCCGCTCCGGCCCAGCCGTTGACCCTCCGCGCGGCCGCCGGTTGGGGGATCATGTGGACCATGACCGAGGTGTCCTCGCTCACCGGGCGACTGCTGGTGGCCACGCCGAAGCTCGCGGACCCCAACTTCGACCGGGCGGTGGTGCTCCTCCTGGACCACGACGCGGAGGGGTCGCTCGGCGTCGTCCTCAACCGGCCCACACCGGTGGGTGTCGGGGATGTGCTGGAGCCCTGGGCCGCGCTCGCGGTCCCGCCCCAGGTGGTCTTCCAGGGCGGCCCGGTCTCGCTGGACTCCGCGCTGGGCCTGGCCGTCATACCCGGTGAGCCCGCCGACGGCGGCGCCGAGCTGCTGGGCTGGCGGCGGGTGCACGGCGCCATCGGCCTGGTCGACCTGGAGGCGCCGCCGGAGCTGCTGGCCGCGGAGCTGGGCGCCCTGCGGATCTTCGCCGGCTACTCCGGCTGGGGCCCGGGGCAGCTGGAGAAGGAACTGGTGGACGGCGCCTGGTACGTGGTGGAGTCCGAGCCCGGCGACGTCTCGGCGCCCGATCCGGAGAAGCTGTGGCGGGCGGTACTGCGCCGCCAGCGCAGCGAGCTGGCGATGGTCGCCACGTATCCCGACGATCCGACTCTCAATTAGGTCGGCTCCTCAACTACGCTGGACGGCATGAGCACTCTTGAGCCCGAGCGCGGGACGGGCACCGGCACCCTGGTCGAGCCGACTCCTCAGGTCTCCCACGGTGACGGCGACCACGAGCGCTACGCGCACTACGTCCAGAAGGACAAGATCATGGCGAGCGCGCTGGAGGGCACGCCCGTCGTCGCACTGTGCGGGAAGGTCTGGGTACCGGGACGGGACCCGAAGAAGTACCCGGTCTGCCCGATGTGCAAGGAGATCTACGACGGCATGCCGGCCGGCGGCGGCGACCGCTCCGGTTCCGGGTCCTCCGGAAGGGGCGGCAACGGCTGAGGGCGACGCGTTCGGCCCGCCGGACGCGCCGGACGACGACGCCGACAGCGGCGAGCGCGTGCACGCGCTGGTCGGGCAGGGCCGGTTCGCCGAGGCGCACGCCGTGGTCAGCGACGCCTTCGTGGAGCGCAACGGCAGCGCCGGCTACCTGCTGCGGGCCTGGGTGCTCGCCCAGGAGCAGCGCCCGGCCGAGGCGCGCGACGCGGTCGACTGGGCGCTGGCGATCGCCGGACCCGGTGAGGCGGGCGACGTCTTCGTGCTCGCCGGTGTGGTCCTGCTGTCGCTGGACGAGGCCCATGCCGCGCTGACGGTGGCGCTGCGGGCCACCGGCGCCGACCCCGACGGCTGGGAGCCCTCCGTGCTCCTGTCCGACGTCTACCGGCGGCTCGGCCGGGTGCCCGACGCCGTGGCCGCCGCCCGCAGGGCCGCGGCCCTCGCGCCCGACGAGCCGGAGGCGCAGGTCGCCCTCGCCCGCTCGCTGTCGGCGGGCCGCAGCCCGCTGGGCCGCATACCGCGCGCCCACCGGGCCGAGCACCGCGCCGCCGTCGAGCGCGCGCTCGCGCTCGGCGCCGTGCCCGGGCAGCTCGTAGCCCCCCGCGGCGGGGCGCTGCTGGGCGGCATGGGGTTCGTGCTCTTCCTCGGCGTGCAGCTCTACCGCATCGAGACCGGTGGCACCTGGGAGCTGCTGGCCGGCGGGGTGGTCCTGGCCGCGACCTTCGCGCTCGTGGCCACCTTGGTCAACATCAGCGCCCGGCGCACCGGCATCAGCGCCCGCAGCCGGCTGCGCGGCATCCGCGCCACCACCCGCACCGAGATGGTGGGCGACGAGTGGCTGTGGCGGATCGCCGCGGTGCACGTGGCCGCGGTGATGCCGCTGCCGGTGCTGGTGACCACCGGGTTGATCGCCGCGCGCGCCTGGCACGGCCACCCGTGGCCGCTGTGGGCGGCGGCGCTGATGGCCGGGCTCGCCCTGGCCGGCGTCTGCGCGATCGTCCTGGCGGTGCCGTGGTGGTACGGCGGGATGTTCGCCCGCCGGATCGCCCGCTACGGGGGGCTGTTCCGGATCCAGCTCACCGCGGTGGGGCTGCTGGTCGGCACGACGCTGGCGCTGGCCGTGCGGGGGCGGGCGACGACGACCGACACATGGGCGTCGGTCGCCGCGGCGCACCTCACCTGGACCGTCGGCGGCTGGCTCGCCGCCACCGCGCTCTCCGCGCGCCTCCAGTCCCACCGCCGCCGCGCTCTTTGAACGGGGCGGCTACTCGCCGTTGGGGTTCCTGTCTCGTCGCCGCCTGCCGCGGCGATTCGGCTACGGGGCGGCTTCTCGCCGCGGGGGTTCCCGTACGCCGCCGCCTGCCGCTCGAATGTGGCTTGTCGCGCAGTTCCCCGCGCCCCTGAAAACCTTGCCCTTCGCGCGCACGGCGAGGCCGTACAACCAAGGGGCGCTGGGGGCACCTGCCAGGCGGAGCTCTGGGGGAGGAACTGCGCGACCAGCCATCCTGCGGGCCGCAGGCGGCAACGGCGGCGAACCCCGGCGGCGGGTTGCCCCCGTAGAATGCGGCCGTATTGGTCTATGCCAATTGCGCCGCGCGGGAGAAGATGAACCCCATGGACCTCATCCCCACCCCGAGCCACACCGCCCCGTACTCCGCGGAAGCGAGCTTCACGCTCACCGAGGCGACCGCCCTGGACGCCGGGCCCGGCACCGCGCGTGCCGAGCGCTGGCTGCGCACGTACCTCGGCGCCGCCACGGGGCTGCCCTTCCCGCCGAGTCCCCCGAGTACGAAAGGCGCGGGCGCCCCCGAGCGCGCCGCGGGCGGCACGGTGCGGCTCGCCGTGGACGAGACGGTCAGCGGCGGCCCGGAGGGCTACCGCCTCACTGTCGATCCCGCCTCCGGCGTCCGCGTCACCGGCGGCGGCCCGGCCGGCGTCTTCTGGGGCGTCCAGACGCTGCGCCAGCTGCTCGGCCCGGACGCCTTCCGGCGCGCCCCCCTGCGCCCCCGCACCTGGCAGGTGCCGGCCTGCCACCTCGCCGACGCCCCCCGCTTCGCCTGGCGCGGCCTGCTGCTGGACGTCGCCCGCCACTTCATGCCCAAGGACGGGGTGTTCCGGTACCTGGACCTGATGGCCGCGCACAAGCTCAACGTGCTGCACCTGCACCTGACCGACGACCAGGGCTGGCGGGTCGAGATCCGCCGCCACCCGCGGCTGACGGAGGTCGGTGCCTGGCGCGAGCGCACCAAGGTCGGCCTGCGCGAGTCCACCCGCTGGGACGAGCGCCCGCACGGCGGCTACTACACGCAGGAGGACCTGCGCGAGATCGTCGCCTACGCCGCCGACCGGCACATCACCGTCGTCCCCGAGATCGACCTGCCCGGCCACTCGCAGGCCGCCATCGCCGCCTACCCCGAGCTCGGCAACACCGACGTGCTGGACACCGCCGCCCTCGGCGTCCTCACCCAGTGGGGCGTGAACCCCAACGTGCTCGCCCCGACCGAGGAGATGCTGCGCTTCTACGAGGAGGTCCTCACCGAGGTGCTGGAGATCTTCCCGGGCCCCTTCGTGCACATCGGCGGCGACGAGTGCCCCAAGGAGCAGTGGCGCGCCTCGGCCACCGCCCAGGTGCGGATCAAGGAGCTGGACCTCGCCGACGAGCACGAGCTGCAGAGCCACATCGTGCGGCACTTCGACGCCTGGCTCGCCCGGCGCGGCCGCCGGCTCGTCGGCTGGGAGGAGATCCTGGAGGGCGGCACCGCCGAGGCGGGCCTGACCCCGGGCGCCACCGTGGCCTCCTGGCGCGGTTTCGCCGGCGGCATCGCCGCCGCCAGGGCGGGGCACGACGTGGTGATGTGCCCGGAGACGCACGTCTATCTGGACTGGCGCCAGGCCGACGGGCCGGACGAGCCGGTGCCGATCCGGCACGTGCGCACCCTGGAGGACGTCTACCGCTTCGAGCCCGTCCCGGCCGGGCTCACCGCCGAGCAGGCCGCGCACGTCATCGGCACCCAGGCCAATCTGTGGACCGAGGTGATGGACTCGGCCCGGGTGGTGGACTACATGGCGTTCCCGCGGCTGGCCGCCTTCGCCGAGGTCGCCTGGTCCGACCTGCCGGCGCCCGAGGAGCGCGACTGGGACGGCTTCGAGGCGCGGATGCGCACCCACTACGCCCGCCTGGACGCCCTCGGCGTGGAGTACCGGCCGCCGTCCGGCCCGCTGCCCTGGCAGCGCCGCCCCGGCGTGATCGGCCGCCCCATGGCGGGCCCGCCCCCGGAGCTCTGACCCTTCGCGCCGGCCCCCGCTGTCGTCCGCCGGCCCTGTATCGGCCCCGCGCCGGACCCGTTCGCCCGGTACCGCAAACCGCCCCAACTGCCCGTGGTCGCGGCAATCGCGACTCCGCGCCCGTTCCCAGCGGAGTCGTACGATCGCACCCGGGAGGGGCGGATCGGTACTTCGTGGACCCTCGCGCCGACCGCCCGGGAACATGTGCCAGAGTTGCCACGTCCGGGCTGTCAGCACGTACGGTACGGCTACCGCGTGACGGAGGTAGGCCGGGAAGGGGCAGCTGCGTGAGCACGTATGCAGGGCAGGCGGCGGAGCACGTCACGCTGCCGTCCTCGCTCGACGAGGCGGTGGAGGCGCTGGCCGCCATGCCCAGCGCCGTGCCCGTCGCCGGGGGCACCGACCTCATGGCGGCCGTGAACTCCGGGCTGCTGCGTCCGGCCGCGCTGGTGGGCCTCGGCCGGATCAGCGAGATCCGCGGCTGGCAGTACGCCGACGGCGCCGCCCTGCTCGGCGCGGGACTGACCCACGCCCGCATGGGCCGCCCCGACTTCGCCGCGCTCATCCCCGCCCTGGCCGCCGCCGCCCGCTCGGCCGGACCGCCGCAGATCCGCAACGCGGGCACCCTGGGCGGCAACATCGCCACCGCCGCGCCCACCGGCGACGCCCTGCCGGTGCTGGCCGCCCTGGAGGCCAGCGTGATACTCGCCGGGCCCGAGGGCGACCGCGAACTGCCGGTCAGTCACCTGCTCACGGGGATGGACCCGCTGCGCCCCGGCGAGCTGCTGGCCTTCGTCCGCATCCCGCTGCTGCACGCCCCGCAGACCTTCCTGAAGGCCACCGGCCGCACCGGGCCCGGGCGCGCGGTGGCCTCGGTCGCGCTCGTGGTGGACCCGGCCCGGCGCCAGGTGCGCTGCTCGGTCGGCGCGGTGGCGCCGGTGCCGCTGCGGCCGCTGGAGGCCGAGCAGTGGGTGGCCGGGCTGATCGACTGGGACGGCGAGCGCAGCCTGGCCCCCGAGGCGTGCACGGCCTTCGGTGAATACGTGGCCGCGGCCTGCATCCCCGACCAGCCGGGCGTCGAACTGCCGCCCGCCGCCGTCCAGTTGCGCCGTACCGTGGCCGCACTGTCCCGCCGAGCGCTCGGGAGGGCCCTGGCATGACCGACCGGCAGCCGCACGAGCGGGACCCGCACGGGCAGGACGGCCCGGGCAGCGCCGGAGCCTGGCAGCCCGTGCCCGGCGGCGGGGACTACGACCCCGACCAGACCATGCACGTCTCCTTCGCGGCCCAACTGCCGCCCGAGCCGCGCCCCGGCGAGGACCCCCTGAGCGCCCACGGCCCGGTCGGCCCCGACTACCACCCCGATTACCGGGGCCAGGCCGACCCGGCGGGCGAGGGCGGCCCCGCCGGCCACACCACCGGCTACCCGGGCGACTACGCGGACTACTCCGGCTACCCCGGCCAGGCCCCCTACTACGGCACCCCCGTCTACGGCCGGCACGACACCGCCGCCGAGGACGCCTACCGCGGCCACGAGGGCAGCGGCTACGCCGGGCAGGACTACGACCCCGAGGGCTACGCCCCGCACCAGCCGGGCGGCTACGGCGGGACGCAAGGCGACCCGGCCGGATACGGCGGCCACGAGGGCGGCGTGCCCGACGGGGCCGGGCAGGGCGGCGGTGAGCCCGAGGCGGGGACCGAGCCGGGGCCCGACGCGTCGGCGGCCCGGCCCGCCGACGCGGCCACCACCTGGACGATCCCCGTCATCAGGGACGAGGGCGAGGGGGACTCCGGGGAGTTCTCCGTGGGCGCCTTCGCCCCGCCGCCGTCCTGGGACCAGGCGCCCTCGCCGGCCGCGCCCACCTCGTCGTTCCCGGCGGGCATGTTCGGCCAGGGCGCGGCGGCGGCCAGGGCGGCCGCCGAGGCCGCGGGCACGCCCGCCGAGGGCGGCTCGGCCGAGCCCGCGCAGGACTTCGGGCACGGCTTCCCGCAGGACTTCCCGCCGCCTCCCGAGCAGCACACCGGTCAGGAAAGCGGCCGGGAACCCGCCCAGGAGAACGGGCCGGGGACCGGCGGCGGTCCCTGGGCGCAGCCGTACGGCCAGGACGGCACCGAGGGCGGCCCCTGGCTGCCCGCGCACGCGCCCGCGGCCGACGCCGCCTGGTCGGCCTTCGTGGACGACCCCGACAGCCCGCGCGACCCGGCGCCGCCCCGGCCCGCCCACCCCGCCGGGGAGGCCGGCCACGAGGAGCCGACGGCGCTCCACCTGCCCGAGCAGCGCTCCGGCGACGACGGAGGTTCCCCGGCCGGCGGGGACGGCGGCTTCGGCACCGGGCCCGGTAGCGAGCACGCGGGCGAGGCGGGGGAGGAGGCCGCGGCCGCCGGGAGCGAGGCGTCCGGGCTCCCCGAGGAGCCCGCCGAGGGGGCCGAACCGCCGCACGGCGCCGAGCCGTTCGCGCCCGCGGACAGCGAGGCGGGCGAGACCTTCGGGGCGCCCGCCGAGAAGGAGGGCGCGGGCTCCGAGGGGCCCGGCGACCCCGGCGACCCCGGTACGGCCGCCGCCGACGGCACCCTGCCCGACCCCCTCGCCGAGCCCGGCGCCGACGCCGCCGACACCCCGGACCACCACGGTGACGACTCCGGTGACGACCCGCTCGCCGGGGCCGCCGCCGAACCGGAGCCCGAGCCGCTGCCGGAGACCCGCAGCGAGCACCCGCTGGCCTCGTACATGCTGCGGGTCAACGGCACCGACCGGCCCGTCACCGACGCCTGGCTCGGCGAGTCCCTGCTCTACGTGCTGCGCGAGCGGCTGGGCCTGGCCGGCGCCAAGGACGGCTGCGAGCAGGGCGAGTGCGGGGCCTGCTCGGTGCAGGTGGACGGCCGCCTGGTGGCCTCCTGCCTGGTGCCCGCGGCCACCGCCGCCGGCAGCGAGGTGCGCACCGTGGAGGGCCTGGGCGAGGGCGGCCGCCCCTCCGACGTGCAGCGCGCCCTCGCCGACAGCGGGGCCGTCCAGTGCGGCTTCTGCATCCCCGGCATGGCGATGACGGTGCACGACCTGCTGGAGGGCAACCACCGCCCCACCGACCTCGACGTCCGCCAGGCCCTCAGCGGCAACCTGTGCCGCTGCTCGGGCTACCGCGGGGTGATCGAGGCGGTCCGCCAGGTCGTCGCCACCCGGGCGGCCGAGGACGAGGCGGCCGCCGACGACCACGCCCGGGTGCCGCAGCAGGGCGGGCCCGGCACGCCGGGAGCCGCCGGATGACCGCCGGACGGCCCGACTCGCCCGTGGGAGGCGCCCTGTGAGCATCATCGAAGGCCCCGGGCCGGTCGCCGACACCCTCGCCGGCGCCTCCGCGCACGGCATCGGCGCCTCCGTGCCGCCGGCCGACGCGCTCGCCAAGACCCGCGGCACCTACCCGTACGCGGCCGACCTGTGGGCCGAGGGCCTGCTGTGGGCGGCCGTGCTGCGCTCCCCGCACCCCAGCGCCCGGATCGTGCGCATCGACACCGCCGACGCGCGCGCCATGCCCGGCGTGCGGGCCGTGATCACCCACGAGGACGTGCCCGGCGACGCCATGCACGGCCGGGGCGTCGCCGACCGGCCGGTCTTCGCCCAGGACGTCGTGCGCCACCACGGCGAGCCGATCGCCGCCGTCGCCGCCGACCACCCCGACACCGCCCGGCTGGCCGCCGCCGCGATCCTCGTGGAGTACGAGGTGCTGGACCCCGTCACCGACCCGGAGAAGGCGTTCGCCGCCGAGCCGCTGCACCCCGACGGCAACCTGATCCGGCACATCCCGCTGAGCTTCGGCGACCCGGAGGCGGTCGGCGAGGTCGTGGTCGAGGGCCTGTACCGGGTCGGCCGGCAGGACCCGGCGCCGATCGGCGCCGAGGCCGGGCTCGCGGTGCCGCGCCCGGACGGCGGCGTGGAGCTCTACATCGCCTCCACCGACCCGCACGCCGACCGCGACATCGCCGCCGCCTGCTTCGGCCTGGAGGCCGACCGGGTCAAGGTCGTCGTCACCGGGGTGCCCGGCGCCACCGGCGACCGCGAGGACTCCGGCGTCCAACTGCCGCTCGGGCTGCTGGCGCTGAAGACCGGCTGCCCGGTGAAGTTCGTCGCCACCCGCGAGGAGTCCTTCCTCGGCCACGCCCACCGCCACCCCACCCTGCTGCGCTACCGGCACCACGCCGACGCCGAGGGCCGGCTGGTGAAGGTGGAGGCGCAGATCCTGCTGGACGCCGGCGCCTACGCCGACGCCTCCTCCTCGGCGCTCGCCGCCGCGGTGGCCTTCGCCGCCGGCCCCTACGTGGTGCCGCACGTCTTCGTCGAGGGCTGGGCGGTGCGCACCAACAACCCGCCGTCCGGGCACGTGCGCGGCGAGGGCGCGATGCAGGTCTGCGCGGCCTACGAGGGCCAGATGGACAAGCTCGCCGCCAAGCTCGGCCTGGAGCCCGCCGAGGTCCGCATGCGCAACGTGCTGGCCACCGGCGACCTGCTGCCCACCGGCCAGACGGTGACCTGCCCGGCGCCGGTGGGCGAGCTGCTGAAGGCCGTGCGCGACGCCGACCTGCCGCCGCTGCCCGACGGCGAGGACGAGTCGCAGTGGCTGCTGCCCGGCGGCACCTCCGGCGCGGGCGAGCCCGGCGCGGTCCGCCGCGGGGTCGGCTACGCGCTCGGCATGGTGCACGTGCTCGGCGCCGAGGGCACCGACGAGGTGTCCACCGCGACCGTGCGCATCCACGACGGGCGGGCCACCGTCATCTGCGCCGCGGTGGAGACCGGGCAGGGCTTCACCACGCTGGCCCGCCAGGTCGTCCAGGAGGTGCTGGGTGTGGAGGACGTGCGGGTGCTGCCGGCCGACACCGACCAGCCGCCCGCCGGCCCCGCCGCCCGCGGCCGGCACACGTGGGTGAGCGCGGGCGCGGTGGAGCGGGCCGCGAAGATGGTCCGCACCCAGCTCCTCCAGCCGCTGGCCGCGAAGTTCGGCATGTCGGTGGAGCTGCTGTCCATCGCCGACGGCAAGATCACCTCCTACGACGGGGTGCTCTCCACCACCGTGGCCGAGACGCTCGACGGCAAGGAGCTGTGGGCGACCGCCCAGTGCCGCCCGCACCCCACCGACCGGCTCGACGAGAACGGGCAGGGCGACGCCTTCGTGGGCCTGGCGTTCTGCGCGATCCGCGCGGTGGTCGACGTCGACATCGAGCTGGGCTCGGTGCGGGCGGTGGAGCTGGCCGTCGCCCAGGACGTGGGCCGCGTGCTCAACCCGCGGCAACTGGCGGCCCGGATCGAGGCCGGTGTCACGCAAGGCCTGGGCATGGCGCTGATGGAGGACCTGCGGGCGCCGGGCGGGGTCGTCAAGCGGCCGAACTTCACCGGCTACCCGCTGCCGACCGCGCTGGACGCGCCCGACGTGCGGATCGTGAAGCTGGTCGAGGAGCGGGACGTGGTGGCCCCGTTCGGCGCCAAGGCGGTCTCGGCGGTGCCTGTGGTGACCGCGCCCGCCGCCGTCGCCGCGGCCGTGCGCGCGGCCACCGGGCGCCCGGTTAACCGGCTGCCGATCCGCCCCCAGGCCGCGATCGTCAAACCGCAGGTCTGAGGACGGGCCCCAACGGCGGTCGCCCGCAGGGGCGTTCACGCGGGCAGAACGGACCGGCGCGGCGGGACACGGCGGTCGCGCCGCTGCGGTGCGACTGCGGGCCAGGCGCGCGAAGGGTGCCGAATCTGCGCCCGGGCCGCTGCCGCGCCACTGCGGACCCGGCGGGCCAACGGCGCCGAACCCCCGCCCGGCGGGCCGTCGCCGGCCCCGAATCCCCATGGGAGCCAGGTTCTTGACGCCTGCTCAGCCGCGCAGGCCGCGGGCGGTCTCCGCCAGGACGTGCATCGCCTGCTCCTGGAGGGTGCCGCCGAAGGTGACCCGGGTCGCGCCGAAGGCGCCCAGCTCACGCGGGGACGAACTGCCCGCCCGGCACAGGGCGTTGACCGGCAGCCCGGTCTGCTCGCGGAAGTCCGCGAGGAGTTCGGGCGGGGCGGTGATCGGGTAGAGGCAGTCCGCGCCCGCCTCGGCGTACAGGCGGCCGCGGGCGACGGCCTCGGCGAGCGTGCGATCGCCGCGCAGGAAGGTGTCCACCCGTGCGTTGAGGACGAGGTCGGCTCCCGCCGCGGCCCGTACCGCGGCGAGATAGTCGGCCTGTTCGTGCGGGTCGCGCAGCCGACGGGTGGCCGGGTCGGTGTCCTCCAGGTTGCAGCCGGCCACGCCCGCCGCCAGCAGCCGCTCCACCAACTCCGCGGCGGGCAGCCCGTATCCGGCCTCGACGTCGGCGGTCACGGGTACGTCCACCGCGCGGGCGATCCGCGCGACGGCCGCGAACATCTCGGCGGGCGGGGTGCCTTGGCCGTCCTCGAAGCCGAGCGCGGCCGAGACGCCGGCGCTCGGCGTGGCCAGCGCCTCGAACCCGGCGTCGGCGAACACCCGGGCGGAGGCGGCGTCCCAGGGGCCGGGCAGCACCAGCGGGTCGCCGGCCGCGCGGCCGTGGTGCAGCGCCCGCAGCGCCGCCGCCCCGCTCACGCCGCCACCGCCGGGCCGCGCCCCGCCGCCGGTTCCTGACTCCTGCGGCCCCGCCCGGGGGCCTGTCCTCGCAGCATCATGGCCCCGACCGTACGGCCTGGCCGCCCTCCTCGTGCGGACCACTGGGGCACCCGTTCCGTGGGCCACTTCGCGGGGCACGAGGTGCCCGCGGGGCCGCGGCCAGGGGGAACCGTGCCCGCGGCCGCGGGCGTCTTCCGGGGCGGCGCGCGCCTGGTTGCTAAAGTGCGCGGGTTCGGGCGCAGCCGGGTGCCCGGGCGGCAGGGCAGTGACGCGCGCAGCGCGGGATGGGGGCCAGGGTGGGTCTGTTCGACGCGATCCGCGGCGAGTTCATCGACATCATCGAGTGGACCGACAGCAGCCGGGACACGATCGTGTGGCGCTTCCCGCGGCACGACAACGAGATCAAGATGGGCGCGAAGCTGATCGTCCGCGAGTCCCAGACGGCCGTGTTCGTCAACGAGGGCCAGATCGCCGACGTCTACACCCCCGGCACCTACACCCTGCAGACGCAGAACATGCCGATCCTGTCCACGCTGAAGGGCTGGAAGTACGGCTTCGACTCGCCCTTCAAGGCCGAGGTCTATTTCGTCACCACCCGGCAGTTCACCGACATGAAGTGGGGCACCGCGAACCCGGTGATCGTCCGGGACGCGGAGTTCGGCATGGTGCGGCTGCGTGCTTTCGGCACCTTCGCCGCCAAGGTGGTCGACGCCGCCGCGCTGCTGCGCGAACTGGCCGGCACCGACCCGCAGTTCCGCACCGAGGAGGTGCAGGAGTACCTGCGGCAGCTGGTCGTCTCCAAGCTGTCGACGGCCCTGGCCACCGCCGGGGTGCCGATGCTGGACCTGGCCGGGCAGCAGGAGCTGCTGGGCACGCGGCTGGCGGGCGCGATCAGCCAGGAGCTCGCCCCGGTCGGCATCAGCCTGCCGAAGTTCGTGATCGAGAACATCTCGCTGCCGCCGGAGGTCGAGCAGGCGATCGACACCCGCTCCCGGATGGGCATCGCCGGAAACCTCGACCAGTACACGCAGTTCCAGGCGGCCGACGCGATCGGGGACGCGGCCCGCAACCCGGGCGGCGCCGGCGAGGGCATCGGGCTCGGTGTGGGGATGGCGATGGGGCAGCGGATCGCGGCCGGGCTCACCCCGCAGGCGCCCGCGGCCCCGGCGGCCGCTCCCGCTCCTGCCCCCGCTCCTGCCGTGGCCACCCCGCCGCCGCTGCCGCAGCCCGCCCAGTGGTTCGTCGGCATCGGCGGCACCCAGCAGGGCCCCTACGACGCGGCCGCGCTGGCCGGCCTGGCCGGCGCCGGCTCGCTGACCCGCGAGACGCTGGTGTGGAAGGACGGGATGGCGGCCTGGCAGCCGGCCGCCCAAGTGCCGGACCTCGGCGGGCTCTTCGCCGCCGTGCCGCCGCCGCTGCCGCCGCAGGCCTGAGGCGGGGAGAGCAGACCCATGAGCACACAGGAGCGCGGAGCCGACGGCTTCGCGGCGGGCGCCGGCTTCCCCGGCGCGGACGCGGGCGGGCAGTCCTACCCGTGCGAGGCGTGCGGGGCGACGGTGGAGTTCGCACCCGGCGCCGACGCCCTCAAGTGCCCTTACTGCGGCCACGAGCAGGCGGTTGCCGCGGTGCCGCGGCAGGTGCGCGAGCACCCGATCGAGGAGCTGGCGGCGCTGCCGGCCAAGCCGCGCGCCACCGCGCTCGGCGCCGCCCGCGCCTTCGTCTGCCCCGGCTGCGGCGCCCGCACCGAGACCGACGACCTGTCGGCCCGCTGCCAGTTCTGCGCCACCGCGCTGGTCGCCGACCCCGAGCTGACCGAGCGGGTCGTCCCCGAGGCGGTCGTGCCCTTCGGCCTGGACCGCCGGGCGGCCCGCGAGAAGCTGGGGGAGTGGACGTCCTCGCGCTGGTTCGCCCCCGGCAGCCTGAAGAAGGTCACCGAGGCGGAGACGTTCAAGGGCAGCTACCTGCCGCACTGGACGTACGACGCCGCCACCACCTCGCACTACGAGGGCCAGCGCGGCGAGTACTACTACACCACCGAGACCTACACCGCGACCGAGAACGGCGAGCAGGTCACCAGGACCCGGCAGGTGCGGCACACCCGCTGGCACCACGTCTCGGGCACCGTGGCCCGCGGCTTCGACGACATCCTGGTCGCCGGCACCGGCCACGTCGCCGCCGCGCAGCTGGACAAGCTCACCCCCTGGCCACTGGAGGAGGCCCGCCCCTACCAGGCGGAATACCTCGCGGGCTTCCAGACCGTGCGCTACGACGTCGAGCCCGAGCAGGGGCTGGAGACGGCGAAGCAGCGCATGGCCGAGGTGATCGAGGGCGACTGCCGCGCGGACATCGGCGGCGACGAGCAGCGCGTCACCTCGGTGGACACGCGGTACGACGACGTGACGTACAAGCTGGTGCTGCTGCCCGTGTGGTTCCTGACCTACCTGCACGCCGGGCGCTCCTGGCAGGTGATGGTGAACGCCCGCACCGGCGAGGTGATCGGCGAGCGCCCCTACAGCGCGGCGAAGATCACCGCGGCGGTCGTGCTGGCGCTGGCGGTGATCGCGGCGGTCGTCGCGGCGGTCGCCCTGAAGTGAGGCGGCGGGAGCCGCGCGGACGAGCGCCGGGCCGGCACCCTTCGCGGGTGCCGGCCCGGCGTCCTTGTGAGGCCGCGACCGGATTCGAACCGGCGTGGCTCGCTTTGCAGACGAGTCCCTGACCACTCGGGCACACGGCCGTGTGCTTGTTCCGCCTCCGACGATGGCGGGCGCCCCGGGTGCGGGTCAACACGATGGGGCGCCCTGCAATGCGACTGCCACACCCCGTTCACGCTCGGCCCGCCCGCCCCCGGCCCGCACCGCGAGCCCGGCGGTGGGCCCAGGCCGAGCGGACCAGGGAGAACGGGCCCACCGGCAGGGGGCAGAGCGGCCCTTCACCCCTTACGCTGGCCGGATGGCTGTGGCGGGAGGGCGCGGACGGCGCCGTGCGGGTGGGGCGGAAGCGGCGGCTGAAGTGGCGGCGGCCGCGCAGGGCGCGGACATGTGCGAGGGGCTGCGCGAGGGGCCGGACGGCGGGCCGGGCGGGCCCGCGGACGGCGCCCCGGGCCCGGGGGAGGCGGGCGGGGTGCTCGCCCGGCCGTACCGGGCGCTCACCCTCGGCATCGTCTCCGTCGTGCTGATGATCGCCTTCGAGGCGACCGCCACCGGCACCGCGATGCCCGTCGCCGCCCGGGACCTGCACGGCCTGGGCCTGTACGCCTTCGCGTTCTCCGGCTACTTCACCACCTCGCTGCTCGCCATGGTGGTCAGCGGCCAGTGGTGCGACCGCGCGGGACCGCTCCCGCCGCTGACCGCGGGCATCGCCGGCTTCGCGGCCGGCCTCGCGGTCAGCGGCACCGCCTCCTCGATGGCCGTCTTCGTGCTCGGGCGGGCCGTTCAGGGGCTGGGCGGCGGGCTGGTGATCGTCGCGCTCTACGTGGTCGTCGGCCGGGCCTACCCCGAGCGGCTGCGGCCCGCGGTGATGGCCGCCTTCTCCGCGTCCTGGGTGGTTCCCGCCCTGGTGGGCCCGCTGATCTCCGGCGCGGTCTCCGAACACCTCGGCTGGCGCTGGGTGTTCCTGTCCATCCCGGTCCTGGTGCTGCTGCCGGTGGCGGTGATGCTGCCCGCGCTGCGGCGCACCGCGACCGGCCGCACGCAGGAGCCGGCCGCCGCCGACCGGCGCCGGATCTGGCTGGCCGCCGCGCTCGCCGCCGGGGCCGCGCTGCTGCAGTACGCGGGCCAGGACCTGCGGCCGCGCTCGATCGCCCCCGCCGTGGCGGGAGCGGCGCTGCTGGTGCCGGCCGCGCTGCGGCTGCTGCCGCGCGGCACCTTCCGCGCGGCCCGCGGGCTGCCGACGGTGGTGCTCATGCGCGGGATCGCGGCGGGCTCCTTCATCGCCGCGGAGAGCTTCATCCCGCTGATGCTCGTCACCCAGCGGGGCCTGTCGCCCACCCTGGCCGGGCTCTCCCTCTCCGGGGGCGGCATGACGTGGGCGCTGGGCTCCTGGCTGCAGGCCCGGCCGCGGCTGGCACCGGTGCGCGAACGCCTGGTCCAGGCGGGTATGGCGCTCACCACGGTGGCGATCGGCACGGTGCCGCTGGTGCTGCTCCACCAGGTGCCCGCGTGGACCGTGGCGGTGTCCTGGTGCGTCGGCGGCACCGGCATGGGCCTGGCGATCTCCGCGCTCAGTGTGCTCCTGCTGCGGCTGTCCCCGGCCGAGGAGGCGGGCACCAACTCCGCCGCCCTCCAGGTCAGCGACGCCCTGTCCAACGTCGTCCTGGTCGGCGCGGCCGGCACCGTCTTCACCGCCCTGGGCGGCGGCTCCACCACCGCCACCACGGCCTCCCCGTCCCACCCCGCCGCCTTCGCCGCCGTCTTCCTCCCCGCCGCCGCCATAGCCCTCCTCGGCGCCACCACGGCCCCCCGCCTGCGCGTCGCCAAGTGAGGGCGTCCTGAGTGGGCCCCTCAACGCCCCTGCCGGCGCCCCGTTGTGAGCTGGGTCGCAGCCGGGCCCCGAGCGGGGCGTCGGCGCGGGGGGTGGCCGGGGGGCCGGTAGGCTGAGGCGGTTTTCGTACCGAACCGAGAAGCGGCGGGGCCCGGCGAAGCAGCGGCGCCGCCGTACGCCGACCGACCCCGTATGGAGACCGTGACTACCTCCGCCTCGCACCCCGCCGGTGCCGCCGGCCACCACCTGTCCCCCGCCTTCCCCGGCCGCGCACCCTGGGGGACGGCGAACAAGCTGCGGGCCTGGCAGCAGGGGGCCATCGACGCCTATGTGGCGCGGCAGCCGCGGGACTTCCTCGCGGTGGCCACCCCGGGCGCCGGCAAGACCACCTTCGCGCTCAGCCTCGCCTCCTACCTGCTCCACAACCATCTCGTGCAGCAGATCACCGTCGTCGCCCCCACCGAGCACCTCAAGACGCAGTGGGCGGACGCGGCGGCCCGGATAGGGATCAGGCTGGACCCGGAGTACAGCGCCGGCCCGGTGTCGCGGGAGTACCACGGCGTCGCCGTGACGTACGCGGGCGTCGGCGTGCGCCCGATGCTGCACCGCAACCGCTGCGAGCAGCGCAAGACGCTGGTGATCCTCGACGAGATCCACCACGCCGGCGACAGCCGCTCCTGGGGCGAGGCGTGCCTGGAGGCGTTCGAGCCGGCCACCCGCCGGCTCGCCCTGACCGGCACCCCGTTCCGCTCGGACACCAACCCGATCCCGTTCGTCACCTATGAGGAGGGCAACGACGGCATCCGCCGCTCCTCGGCCGACTACACCTACGGCTACGGCAACGCGCTCGCCGACGGCGTCGTCCGCCCGGTGATCTTCCTCAGCTACAGCGGCACCATGCGCTGGCGCACCAAGGCCGGCGACGAGCTGTCCGCCCGGCTCGGCGAGCCGATGACCAAGGACGCCACCGCCCAGGCGTGGCGCACCGCGCTCGCCCCCACCGGCGAGTGGATCCCCAACGTGCTGCGCGCCGCCGACCAGCGGCTCACCGAGGTCCGCAAGGCCATCCCGGACGCCGGCGGCCTGGTGATCGCCAGCGACCAGGACACCGCCCGCTCCTACGCCAAGCTGCTGCGCGAGATCACCGGCCACAAGGCCACTGTGGTGCTCTCCGACGATACGGGCGCCTCCAAGCGGATCGAGGAGTTCAGCGCCTCGCAGGACCGCTGGATGGTCGCGGTCCGGATGGTCTCCGAGGGCGTGGACGTGCCGCGCCTGGCGGTCGGGGTGTACGCGACGACGATCTCCACGCCGCTGTTCTTCGCCCAGGCGGTGGGCCGCTTCGTCCGCTCCCGGCGGCGCGGCGAGACCGCGTCGGTCTTCCTGCCGACCATCCCCACCCTGCTGGAGTTCGCCGGCGAGATGGAGGTCGAGCGCGACCACGTGCTCGACAAGCCCGGCAAGGCGGGCGAGGAGGACCCGTTCGCCGAGGAGGACCAACTCCTCGCCGAGGCCGAACGGGCCGAGGACGAGGCCACCGACGACGACCAACTGCCCTTCGAGGCCCTGGAGTCCGACGCGGTCTTCGACCGGGTGCTCTACGACGGCGCCGAGTTCGGCATGCAGGCCCACCCCGGCAGCGAGGAGGAGCAGGACTACCTCGGCATCCCGGGCCTGCTGGAGCCGGACCAGGTGCAGATACTGCTGCAGCGGCGGCAGGCCCGGCAGATCGCGCACAGCCGCAAGAAGCCGGACGAGGAGGCGGACCTGCTGGAGCTGCCGGCCGAGCGGCGCCCGGTCGTCAGCCACCGCCAACTGCTGGAGCTCCGCAAGCAGTTGAACACCCTTGTCGCCGCATACCACCACCAGAGCGGCAAACCGCACGGAGTGGTGCACAACGAGCTGCGGCGGGTCTGCGGCGGGCCGCCCAGCGCCGAGGCGACGGCGGGTCAACTCACCGAGCGGATCAAGAAGGTCCAGGAGTGGGCGACCCGGATGCGGTGACACCCCGGCGCGTGGTGTCACTGGCGCGAGTGACAACCGGTGCCGCTCACCGCGAAATTTCCGGCAGCGGATTGTACGTGTCTCGGCCGGATTGCGTGCGTTCGGCGCCCCAAAAACAGGTCAAGACAGCGCCCGGATTGTGGACGACCTCTTCCGCTCAGCGGTACTCCCTCGCTACGGTGCCGGTCACGCACGCGCCGTGGCAGTGCAGCCGCGGAGCGCAGCCGGTAACGAACCGACCGGCGGCCTCTCGCGCACTGCCGCGGGACCGGCAGTGCGTACCCGACGCTCGGGGAGTGCGAGATGCGCCGCCGATTTCACGAGGAGGGGGCGTCGTGACCGCGGAGACGTCTCAAACGCTCGACCGGGGCCTGCGGGTCCTGAAGCTGCTGGCCGATACCGACCACGGCCTGACGGTGACGGAGTTGGCCGGCAAGCTGGGCGTGAACCGGACGGTGGTCTACCGCCTGCTCGCCACGCTGGAGCAGCACTCGCTGGTCCGCCGGGACCTCGGCGGGCGGGCCCGGGTGGGGCTCGGCGTGCTGGGGCTGGCGCACCAGGTGCACCCGCTGCTGCGGGAGGCCGCGCTGCCCGCGCTGCGCTCGCTCGCGGAGGACATCGGCGCCACCGCGCACCTCACCCTCGTCGACGGCTCCGAGGCGCTGGCCGTCGCGGTCGTCGAACCCACCTGGACCGACTACCACGTGGCCTACCGCACCGGGTTCCGCCACCCGCTCGACCGCGGGGCCGCCGGGCGGGCCATCCTCGCCGGCCGCGGCATGCAGCCCGCGCCGGACGGCATCGGCTGGGAGCGGGCGGCGGGGGAGGACGTCGAGTACGCGGACTTCGCCGACTACGGGGTGCGGACCGCCGTCGCCGGCGACGGCACCGACCGCGTCCTGGGCGCCGGGGGCACCACCAACCAGCTCCGCTACGTCATCGCCAAGGGCGACCTCGAATCGGGCGCGAGCGGCGCCGCGGCCCCCCTCGTCGGCGTCCCCGGCATCGAGGGCAGCGTCGGTGTCGTCATGCTCGCCGACGCGGTCCCCGAACGTGTCGGCCTCCGCGTCGTCGAAGCGGCCACCGAAGTCTCCGAGGCCCTTCGCTAGTACGGTGCGGATTCCCGAGTACGGTGTGGATTCTCGCCGTTCGGGTCCCCGTCTCGTCGCCGCCTGCCGCACCATCCGGCCACGGCGAGGCGGTACTCGGCACCGTAGGGAACCCTTCGCGGCGGGAGCCGCGGGCCCGCCGCCGGCCTGGCGGCCGGGAACGGCGGGAACCCCCGCGGCGGGTAGCCGAGCCCCCCGATAAGCTCGCGGCATGCTGGGACTCTCACGCCGTACCGTGACCCTGCTCGCCTGCGCCGTGGTCGTGGTCGTGCTGGTCCTGGTCGCCGCGCTCGCGCCGCTGCCGATCTCGATCGTGGAGCCGGGGCTGACCGCGAACGTGCTCGGCGCGAACAAGGGCACCCCGGTGATCTCCATCAGCGGCGTGCCGGTGCGCCGTACGAGCGGCCAGCTGCGGATGGTGACCGTCGCGGCCACCGCCCCCAACGCCTCCGTGCACGTCGCCGACGTCGCCAAGGCGTGGTTCCGCACCGACGAGGCCGCCATGCCGCGCGACTCGGTCTACCCCAGCGGCGGCTCCGTGAAGGAGATCGAGCGCGAGAACACCAAGGAGATGACCGACTCCCAGCAGGACGCGACCGCCGCGGCGCTGAAGCACCTGAAGCTGTCGCCCTCGCAGGTGAAGGTGACCCTGCGGCTCGCCGACGTCGGCGGCCCCAGCGCAGGCCTGCTCTTCACCCTCGGCATCATCGACAAGATCGACGGCGACGGCCACGGCGGCGACCTCACCGGCGGCCGCACGATCGCCGGCACCGGCACCATCGACGCGGCCGGGAAGGTCGGCGCCGTCGGCGGGGTGCCGCTGAAGGAGAAGGCGGCCCGCCGCGACGGCGCCACCGTCTTCATCGTCCCCAGGGACGAGTGCAGCGACGCCACCGCCCAGCTCCCCGGCGGTTTGAAGCTGATCCCGGTCACCACCCTGGACGGCGCGCTGACGGCCCTCGCCGACCTGCGGGCGGGCCGCGCAACCCCGAGCTGCTGACGCCCCGGGAGCCCGCCGGCGGCTTGCTCAACTCTCCTGGGCTGCCTGCTCCACCAGCGGGATGATCCGCAGCGGCACCGGGTTCTCCAGCGCGATCGTGGTGGACGCCCGCACGATCCCCTCGAAGCCCACCACGCGGTCGATCACCCGCTGCAGGTCCGCGTTGGAGCGGGCCACCAGCCGGCACAGCATGTCGCCCTCACCGGTGGTGGTGTGCAGTTCCAGCACCTCGGGGACGCCCGCCAGATGGGCCCGTACGTCCGCGCCCTGGCCCTGGCGGATCTCCAGCGTGGCGAACGCCGTCACCGGGTAGCCGAGCGCCGCCGGGTCCACCTGCGGGCCGAAGCCGCGGATCACCCCGCCCGCGCGCAGCCGGTCCAGCCGGGCCTGCACGGTGCCGCGGGCCACCCCCAGCCGCCGGGACGCCTCCAGCACGCCGATCCGCGGTTCGGCGTCCAGCAGCGTGATCAGCCGCCCGTCGAGCCCGTCTATCGCCATCCCCGCCCGCCTCCCATGGTCATCCTGCACAGGTTGTGCGGCCGATCCTCGCTCCGGCTGGACATCCTGTCCAGTGAAATCCGGAACTCTTGCACACCCTGACGGGCGGGGAGACGCTTTTGCCATGACCGCACCCAGTGGCACCCAGGATGATTTCCCCGTCAAGGGCATGGACGCCGTCGTCTTCGCCGTGGGCAACGCGAAGCAGGCGGCGCACTACTACTCGACCGCGTTCGGGATGCGCCGCGTGGCGTACGCGGGCCCCGAGACCGGCAGCCGCGAGACCGCCTCCTACGTCCTGGAGTCGGGCAGCGCCCGGTTCGTGTTCACCTCCGTGGTGAAGCCCGAGTCCGACCACGGCCGCTTCCTCGCCGACCACGTGGCCGCCCACGGCGACGGCGTGTACGACCTGGCCATCGAGGTCCCCGACGCCCGCGCCGCCTACGCCCACGCGGTCGGCAACGGCGCCACCGGCCTCACCGAGCCGTACGAACTCACCGACGAGCACGGCACGGTGGTGCTCGCCGCCATCGCCACCTACGGGCAGACCCGCCACACCCTGGTGGACCGCAGCCGCTACGACGGCCCCTACCTGCCCGGCTACGCCGCCGCAGGCCCCATCGCCGCCCCGCCGGACAAGCGCTTCTTCCAGGCGGTCGACCACTGCGTCGGCAACGTCGAACTCGGCCGCATGGACGAGTGGGTGGGCTTCTACAACAAGGTCATGGGCTTCACCAACATGAAGGAGTTCGTCGGCGACGACATCGCCACCGAGTACTCCGCGCTGATGTCCAAGGTGGTCGCCGACGGCTCCCGCAAGGTGAAGTTCCCGCTCAACGAACCGGCCGTGGGCAAGAAGAAGTCGCAGATCGACGAGTACCTGGAGTTCTACGGCGGCCCCGGCGTCCAGCACATCGCGCTGGCCACCAACGACATCGTCGCCTCCGTGCGGGCGATGAAGGCCGCGGGCGTGGAGTTCCTGGACACCCCGGACTCCTACTACGACACCCTCGGCGAGTGGGTCGGCGAGACCCGGGTGCCGGTGGACACCCTGCGCGAGCTGAAGATCCTCGCCGACCGCGACGAGGACGGCTACCTGCTGCAGATCTTCACCAAGCCGGTGCAGGACCGCCCCACGGTCTTCTTCGAGATGATCGAGCGGCACGGCTCCATGGGCTTCGGCAAGGGCAACTTCAAGGCCCTGTTCGAGGCGATCGAGCGCGAGCAGGAACGCCGCGGCAACCTGTAGGGACACCGCCGTCCCGCCCCTCCGAGGATCTTTTCCACCCTCCCTCGGAGGGGCTCGCGCGTGCGAGGCTGTACGTATGCGCGAGGAGCTGATGGACGAACTGGCGGCGGGCCTGCCGCCGGAGGCGGTGATCGCCGACCCCGACGTCGTCGCCGGGTACGCCCGGGACATGGCCGGGTTCTCGGCGGCCGGCACCGCGGCCGTGCTGGTGCGGCCCCGCACCACCGAGCAGGTGCAGCACGTGATGCGCACGGCCACCGCGCTGCGGGTGCCGGTGGTGCCGCAGGGCGCGCGGACCGGCCTGTCCGGCGGGGCGAACGCCGTGGACGGCTGCATCCTGCTGTCGCTCACCGCGATGGACCGCATCCTGGAGATCGACCCGGTGGACCGGATCGCCGTGGTGGAGCCGGGCGTGGTGAACGCGGCGCTGTCCAAGGCCGCCGCCGAGTACGGCCTGAGCTACCCGCCGGACCCCTCCAGCTGGGAGAGCTGCACCATCGGCGGCAACATCGGCACCGGCGCCGGCGGCCTGTGCTGCGTGAAGTACGGGGTGACGGCCGAGTACGTGCTCGGCCTGGAGGTCGTGCTCGCCGACGGCCGGCTGCTGACCACCGGCCGGCGCACCGCCAAGGGCGTCGCCGGCTACGACCTGACCCGGCTGTTCGTGGGTTCTGAGGGCACCCTCGGCGTCGTCGTCAAGGCGGTGCTGGCGCTGCGGCCCACCCCGGCGCCGCAACTCGTGCTGGCGGCGCAGTTCCCGTCCACCGGCGCGGCCGGGGCGGCGGTGGGCGCGGTCATGGCGAGCGGCCGGACGCCCTCGCTGCTGGAGCTGATGGACCGCACCACCGTCCGCGCGGTCAACGAGCTGACCCGCATGGGCCTGCCGGAGAGCACCGAGGCGCTGCTGCTGGCCGCCTTCGACACCCCGGACCCGGCCGCGGACCTCGCGGCGGTGGCGGAGCTGTGCCGGGCGGCGGGCGCCACCGAGGTGGTGCCGGCCGACGACCCGGCCGAGTCCGAGATGCTGCTGCAGGCGCGGCGGATGTCGCTGCCCGCACTGGAGCGGCTGGCGTCGGCCACCCTCATCGACGACGTGTGCGTGCCGCGGGCGAGGCTGGCCGACATGCTGGACGGCGTCGCGGCCGTCGCCGCCAAGTACGACCTCACGATCGGGGTGTGCGCGCACGCCGGCGACGGCAACACCCATCCCATCGTGTGCTTCGACGGCCAGGACGAGGAGCAGACCCGCCGGGCCCGCGAGTCCTTCGACGAGATCATGGCGCTCGGCCTGTCGCTGGGCGGCACCATCACCGGCGAGCACGGCGTGGGCCTGCTCAAGCGCGAGTGGCTGGCCCGCGAACTCGGCTCCACCGGGCTGGAGATCCAGCGCGGGGTCAAGGCGGTCTTCGACCCGCTCGGGCTGCTCAACCCGGGCAAGGTGCTCTGAGCGGCCCTGCGCCGCGCGGGCCCGCCGCCCGTGCCCGACCGGGCCGCCGCCCGCTCAGGCACCGGCATCCGGGGTCTCCTCGCCGCCGGGCACTCCGTTCTCGCCGGGCCGCCGGGCGCGCGGGGAGCGGTCGGGCAGCCACATCTCGTCGCCGGCCGCGGGCGCCAGCAGCCGGCTGAGCCCGTCGTCCATGCCCAGCTGGTCGAACTCCGTGCCGGGCGGCACCAGGCGCAGGGTGCGCTCCAGCCAGGCGGCCACCGGCGAGGAGGGCGCCTCCAGCAGGGCGTCGCCGTCGGGAGAGCTGAGCGCCATGCACAGCACGCTGCGGCCGGCCACCTTCGTCGGCCAGACCCGCACATCGCCGTGCCCGCACGGCCGGAAGACGCCCTCCACGATCAGCTCACGGGCGAACGTCCAGTTGACGGGCGCCTCCGAGCCGATGTGGAAGGTCACGTGCACGGCGTACGGGTCGTCCGTGCGGTACGTCAGCCTGGCCGGCACCGGAATGCTTCGTTCCGGGGACAGCACGAGCTGCATTTCGAGTTCGCGTTCCACCACGTTCTGCATGAGTCCGACGTCCTTTCCTCGGCGCGGTGGCCCCTGGGGCGGGCTGTGCCGGCGGGGCCTGCACCTGGAAGAGAGCGCGTGCCTCACCCACCATTACGCGGCTTCCCACAATCCGGTTCAGATTTCCCGAACGACGGGCGCGGACCGGCCGGTCGCGGTAAGGACACCGGGAGAGGCGGTGCGCCGGACCGCGGGTGACGGGGCGGACCCACCGGGTCGCGCCGTCTGGTAGATGTGGACGTAACACCCCCGGCCGAGCAGATACGGAACCCGTGAAGCATGAGCGCACCCACGTCTGGCTCCTCCGGTTCTGAGCCCGCCGCCGCTCCGGTGCCGGGCTACTACCCCGACCCCTCGATCCCCGGCTACATCCGCTACTGGAACGGCTCGGCGTGGGTCCCGGGCACGAGCCGCCGCGCCCCGACCGACGGCAGCGCGCCGGAGCCGCCCGGCGGGCCGTCGGCGCAGTCCGGACCGTCCGCCGTGATGCCCCTGCCCGACCGACTGGCCCCGGCCGTGGACGAGTCGGGGCCGATGTTCCTCGACGAGGACCCGGCCGCGCCCCGGGCCGAGCACGGCCCCGGCCCGTCCGTCCCGGACCCGCGGGCCCCGCTCACCCAGGACGACGTCCCCGCGTGGCCAGAGCCCCGCCCCGCCGAGCCCGAACTGCCGCGCATCTCCTGGGGCGCCCAGTCGGCCCGCGGCGAGCAGGGCTCGGCAAGCGGCGAGCAGGGTGCGGCCGCCGACCCGTACGCCGCGGCCCCGTACGCGGGCGGGGCGCCCGCCCACCCGGCGGCCGAGGGGCCCGCTGCTGGCTCCGGCGAATTCGGCGCACAGGGTCCGGCCACGCCCGAACTCCAGGGCCCCTCGCCCCAGCACGCCCTGCCCGGCGCCGCGGCCCGGTCCGAGCCGCCCTTGGTGGCGGGCCCCAACTTCGGTGCCCCGCAAGGAGTTCCGCCCCAGTCGCCGCCTTCGGGCCCGGCGGGCGGTGGGGCCTCGCCGGGTGGCTCCGGCGGTTACGGTCACCCGGGCGCGCAGGGTCCGGCGGGCGCCGGCGGTTACGGCCATCCCGGTGCGCAGGGCGTGGCGGGTGGCGTGTCCGCGGAGGGTCCGGCGGAGTTCGGCGCGGGTCCCAACTTCGGCCCGCCGCAGGGGGTTCCGGTCCAGCCGGCGCCGTCGGGCCCGGCGGGCGGTGCGGCCTCGCCGGGCGGTTCCGGTGATTACGGCTACCCCGGTCCGCAGGGTGCGGCGGGCGTCGGCGGTTACGGTTACCCGGGTCCGCAGGCCGCGCAGGGTCCGGCGGGCGGCCCGGCCGCTCCGGGGCGTCCCGGTGGTTACGGCTATCCGGGCCCGCAGGGCTTCGGGGGTGGTGCGCCTGCCGGCGGCCCGGCGGGGAGTCCGGCGTCGCCGGGCGGCTACGGCTACCCCGGTCCGCAGAACCTCGCCGGCGGCGCGTCAACCGCGGGCCCGGCCGCGGGCACCCCGAACGGGCCCGCCGCCCAGAGCCCGGCCGCGGGCGGCATCCTCGGTACCCCGTCAGGTCCCGGCGCCCAGAGCCCGGGTGGTCCCGGGGCGTCCGTGCCGTGGGCCGCGCAGGTGCAGGACCTGGCACGGGCGGAGGGTGTCGTACCGTGGCGGCCGCCGGCCGACGACCCGTTCGGCGCGGCCCGCGCCCCGGAGCGGCCCGCGGGGCTGGTGCGCAGGTTCGTGGCGCGGCTGATCGACACCGTGCTGGTGGGCGCGCTGACCGCGCTGGCCGCGGTGCCGCTCGGCACGGCCGCCTACCACCACGCCAAGGACAAGGTGGACCAGGCCAAGCTGACCGGCGAAACGGTGCGGGTCTGGCTGATCGACAGCACCACCGGCGCCCAACTCGGCGGCGTCCTCGCCGTGTTCGTGATCGTGTGCCTGCTGCTCGAAGTGCTGCCCACCGCCCGCTGGGGGCGCACCGCGGGCAAGCGGCTGGTCGGCCTGCAGGTGCTGGACATCGAGGGGCAACTGCCCCCCGGCTTCGGCGCGAGCCTGCGCCGCTGGCTGACCCGCACCGTGCTGGACCTGGTGGTCGTCGGCGTGGTGGGCGTGGCGTGGTGCCTCTTCGACCGCCCGTGGAAGCAGTGCTGGCACGACAAGGCAGCCCGCACGTTCGTCGCCGGCAGCTGACGGCGACGGCTGACGGCGGCGGCCGACGTCCGGCGACGGCGGCCGCGGGCGCACCCGGTTCCGTACGCGGCCGGCCCCGACCGGTGCCGGCCGGTTGCGGGTGCCGGCAACTCATGGTTGCCGGCCGGGCCGGTGCCGTAGCGGTCACGCCTGACCGCTACGGCCGGCTGCGGGTGCCGGTGTCTCCCGGCGGTGGCCGCGCGCGAGCCCGGGACCGTACCCGCGGCGGGTCACGCCTGACGGTTGCGGCCCGTTGCGGTTCTCCGGGCCTGTGGGCAACCGCTCTCGGGGCGCCCGGTGCCGTACTCCGATCGGCTGCCGTCCGCGGGCGGGCGCGCGAGTGGCGGGATTGACTCGGTCCATGAGTACCGACCAGCCGCCGCCCGGCTCCCCTGACGACCCGTTCGCCAAGCGGCCCGGACAGGGCGGCGGGCAGGGCTCGCCGGACGACGCGCCCGGCTCCGCGCAGCAGCCCCCGCCGGGCGCGAACCAGCCGCCGCCCGGCAGCCCGTACGGCGGCGGCCCGTACGGACCCCCGCCCCCGGGCGGCCCCGGCGAGGGCGGCTACGGCGGGGGTTATGGCGGGGGAGGGCAGCAGGGCGGCCAGTGGGGCCAAGGGGGCCCGTACGGTCAGGGGCCCGGCCCGTACCAGCAGGGGCCCTACGGGCCCGGCGGCGACCCGCTCGCCGGGATGCCGCCGCTCGCCGAGGGCGGCAAGCGGCTGCTGGCCCGGATCATCGACATCGTCATCGTGCTCATCCCGGCCTACCTGCTGGACTGGGCCGCGGTCGGGCTGCAGGAGGGCCACTTCAGCGCGGGCCGCTCGGCGGTCGGCGGGGTGTTCACCGCGGGCATCGGCTTCCTGTACGAGTTCCTCATGACCCGCACCGACGGCCGCACCTTCGGCAAGCGGGCGATGGGGCTGCGGGTGGCGATGCTCGCCGACGGCAGCGTGCCGAGCCCGAGCGCGGCGGCGGTGCGCGCGCTGGTGCTCTGGCTGCCGGCCTTCTGCTGCTCCTGCGTGTGGTTCCTGGTGATCGGCCTGACGGTGCTGGTGGACCGCCCCTACAAGCAGGGCATCCACGACAAGGCGGCCAGGACCGTGGTGGTGCGCGCGAACTGACGGGGGCTCCGCCGGGCCCGGTGCCGGTACCGCCCCGGCGACGCTTCGGCTCCGCGCCCGCGTGAGCAGCCCCGGCGTCCCCCGCGCGAGGGATGCCCGGCCCCCTGTACCGTCACCCGGATGGCTGATTTACTCAGGAGTCATGACGCCTGAGCAACCGGCCGGTATGGCTCCGCTCGCGACGTTCGGGCAACGCTTCCTCGCCCGGGCGATCGACACCGTCGTGCTCGTCGCCGTGGTGCTGCTGGTCAGCTGGGCGGCGCTCGGCGGCAGCGTCACCCACCAGTCGGACGTCTCGCTCGGCAGGCGCGAACTCGTCGCCGTCCTCGGCTACGTGGCCTACTTCGCGGTGGAGGGCGCCATGACCGCCGCCCGCGGGCAGACCCTCGGCAAGCTCGCGCTGCGCATCCGCGCCGCCCGGCTGGACGACGGCGGGGTGCCGGGGCCGGCCGGCTGGCTGCGCGCCGCGGTGTACGTGCTGCCCGCCGTGCTCAGCGCGGTCTACATCGGCCCGCTCTTCTGGCTGGTCAACGCCCTGTGGTGCACCTGGGACCGGCCGCTGCGGCAGTGCCTGCACGACAAAGCGGCCAGGACCGTGGTCGTGGCCGCCGTCTGACGCCGGATCGCCGGCGCCGAGCACTGCTCCTCGGTTCCCCCGGGGTTCCCGGGGCTCGGCTCAGCCGCGCAGCGAGTGCTCGCGGACCCGCTCGGCGCGCGCCCGGGCCCGCGCGGAGCGCGCGGCGGCCGGCCGGGATGCGGTGGCCGGCCGGGCCGCGACGGTGGTTCCGGCGGGGGTCGCGGCGCCGGCCGCCAGGGCGGGAACGCGGCGGGACCCGCGGCCGACCGCGGCCGCGACCGCGAGGCCGAGCACGAGGCAGGCCGCGGCAACGGCGACCACCGGGCCGCCGGAGCGCACATCCGCCAGCAGCAGGACCGCCAGGGTGGACAGGACTACGGTCGCGCATCCGCACGCGACCTGCAGGGTCGTCGGACGTGGCATCGGGGGACCGCCCTCGTCGCTCGCGCCGGCGCGGGGGCTGCGCCGGCATCGGTGCTCTCGTGTCGGGCATGCCCCGGCCCCCGGCGGGGTAAGCCCCGCCTAACCCGCGGCGCGGTGCACGAGGGGGCGCACAGGGTCGCACGCCTGACCGAAACGCCCCTGCACGTGCAGAACGGACCGAACGAGCCACCGAGGTGATGTCCGGTCAGCGGGAGCGCGCGTACCGGAAACCGGCCAAGGTAATGGCGCCGTCATGCACAAGTCAAGGTCTGTCTTTTCCACCGCCACTCCGGTGCAATGGCCTTTCCCAAGGGGAGGTCAAGCATCGTGAAAAGACAGTGGAGGATACGTCAAAGCGCAGCCCTGGTGGTCGCGGTCGCCGCACTCGGCATCCCCGCGACGGTCACCGGGGCGGCAGCCGCGACACCGGGCCATGACGCGGGCGCCGCGGCCGCGCCGGCGAGCCACGACCCGGCGCAGAGTGAACCGCACGACCTGCCGGGCCCGTTCAGCAAGCAGCAGGCGGCCGAGCACTCCGCCGCCCTCCAGCAGGTCGTCTCCGGCAAAGCCGGCGTCCAGCAGCGCAACGGCTCGCAGGTGGTCCAACTCGGCCACGGCAAGGGCAAGAAGAGCAAGTACGTGGAGCTGGGCCGGGAGAAGACCGACAAGATCTTCACCATCCTGGTCGAGTTCGGCGACCAGGTGGACAGCACCACCGCCTACGACCCGGACGGCCCGGACGGACCCGAGCCGCCCGCCCCCAAGTACGGCGGCGACCCCGGCCCGGCGCACAACACGATCGCCGCGCCGGACCGCAGCAAGGACAACAGCACCGCCTGGCAGGCCGACTACGACCGGCAGCACTTCCAGGACCTGTACTTCTCGCACGCCAAGGGCGCCGACTCGCTGGCCACCTACTACGAGAAGCAGTCCTCGGGCCGCTACTCGGTGGACGGCGAGGTCTCCGACTGGGTCAAGGTCCCCTACAACGAGGCCCGTTACGGCTCCAACTGGTGCGGCTCCAGCGTCTGCTCCAACGCCTGGGACCTGATCCGCGACGCCACCGCCGCCTATGTCGCCGACCAGAAGGCGCAGGGCCGCACCGACGCCCAGATCAAGGCCGACCTCGCGCAGTACGACCAGTGGGACCGCTACGACTTCGACGGCGACGGCGACTTCAACGAGCCGGACGGCTACATCGACCACTTCCAGATCGTGCACGCCGGCGAGGACGAGTCGGCAGGCGGCGGCGTCCAGGGCGAGGACGCCCTGTGGGCCCACCGCTGGTACGCCTACGGCAGCGACGCGGGCCGCACCGGCCCGGCCGGCAACAAGGCCGGCGGCACCCAGATCGGCAACACCGGGATCTGGATCGGCGACTACACCCTGCAGCCGGAGAACGGCGGCCTCGGCGTCTTCGCCCACGAGTACGGCCACGACCTCGGCCTGCCCGACGAGTACGACACCACCTACATCGGCGAGAACAGCACCGCCTTCTGGACCCTGATGTCCTCCGGCTCCTGGATGGGCACCGGCCGCAACGCCATCGGCGACCTCCCCGACGACATGAACGCCTGGGACAAGCTCCAGCTCGGCTGGCTGAACTACGGCACGGCCAAGGCCGCCACCCGCTCCACCACCAAGCTGGGCGTCGCCGAGTACAACACCAAGGACAAGCAGGCGCTGGTCGTCCAGCTGCCCGACAAGGCGGTCACCACCACCGTCGCCACCCCGCCCGAGGGCAGCAGCCAGTGGTGGAGCGGCATGGGCGACAACCTGTCGAACACCCTGACCCGCAGCCTCGACCTCACCGGAGCGAGCACCGCCTCGCTCAGCCTGAAGGGCTGGTGGGACATCGAGCAGAACTACGACTACCTCTACACCGAGGTCTCCGCGGACGGCGGCGCGACCTGGACCGCGCTGGACGGCACCGCCGACGGCTCGGCCATCCCGCGCGACGGCGGCGACGTCCCGGCGCTGACCGGCACCTCCGGCGCCTACGAGAACCTGGTCTTCCCGCTCGACGCCTACGCCGGCAAGCAGATCCAGCTGCGCTTCCGCTACCTCACCGACGGCGGCGTAGCCCAGAAGGGCTTCGCGGCCGACGCGATCGCAGTGACCGCGGACGGCAGGACCGTGCTGTCCGACGGCGCCGAGAACGACGGCGGCGGCTGGACCGCCAAGGGCTTCTCCCGCATCGGCGCGTCGTTCACCAACGACTACCCGGAGTTCTACCTCGCGGAGAACCGGCAGTACGTCTCCTACGACCGGACCCTGCAGACCGGCCCGTACAACTTCGGCTGGACCAGCACCCGGCCCGACTGGGTGGAGCACTTCCCCTACCAGAACGGCCTGCTGATCTGGCTGTGGGACACCTCGCAGCCGGACAACAACGTCGGCCTGCACCCGGGCAGCGGCGAGATCCTGCCGGTGGACGCGCACGCCAAGCCGCTCACGTACAGTGACGGCTCGGTGATCAGGAACCGCGCCCAGGCGTTCGACGCGCCCTTCAGCACTTACCCGACCGACGCGATCACGCTGCATGACGACGGCGTCGCCAAGCGCATCCCGGCGAAGCCCGGCACCCCGGTCTTCGACGACCACAGCGGAACGTACTGGTACGCCAGTAACCCGTACGGGAGCGTGCAGGTGCCGGACACCAACACCCGGATCAGCATCCTGAGCGAGGCGTGGGACGGCAGCACCATGACCGTCCAGGTGGCCCCCGCCCACCACCGCTGACCCGTCCGGCGCCCGCGCCTTCGGCATCAGCTGTAACAGGTGTCACATGCGTCTCTGACCTGCGGTGATGCGGTCAGTGGCGGCTCGAAGGGCGCTCCGAGGCCGCCGCCCCCTGGTGGGCGGCGGCCGATGCGCACAAGATGTGGGCATGGCGGTCGGCGGTTTCACCAAGCTCCCCGGCGGCACGGTCGTCGTGGCGCTCGTGCTGCCGCACCCGGTGTACGCCCAGCTCACGGTGCGGGTGGTGGTGCACGCGGTGAACCGGCAGCGGGCGCTGACCCGGCTGCGCAACCTCGGCTTCCGCGGCGCCCGGCTGGCCGGGAACGCCCACCCGCCCACGCCCGACGAGGTCACGGCGGTGCTGCACCACCCCGACGGGCTGATCTGGCGGGACCACGAGGCGGCCGCGGCGGCCCCCTGGCACCCGATCTCCACCCTGAACCGCCTGGCGCACCCCGCCTGAGGCCTCGCGGCTCCCCGGGGCCCTTCTGTGTCCTTCTGGGCCCTTCTGCGGGGCTCAGCCCTGGACGACGGGCTTGCCGGTCAGCTCCACGCCCGCCTCGCGCAGCTGCGCCAGCGCCTGCTCGGTGGTCTGCGCGGCCACCCCGGCGGTCAGGTCGAGCAGCACCCGCGTGGTGAAGCCCTCGCGGGCCGCGTCCAGCGCGGTGGCCCGTACGCAGTGGTCGGTGGCGATCCCGACGACGTCCACCTCGGTGACCTCGCGGTGCCGCAGCCAGTCGGCCAGGCCCACGCTGTTCTCGTCGGCGCCCTCGAAGCCGCTGTAGGCGGCCGCGTAGGCGCCCTTGTCGAAGACGGCTTCGATCGCGCCCGAGGCGACCGCGGGGGCGAAGTTCGGGTGGAAGCCGACGCCCTCGGTGCCGGCCACGCAGTGCACGGGCCAGGACGTCACGAAGTCCGGGTGGTCCGAGAAGTGGTCACCGGGGTCCACATGGTGGTCGCGGGTGGCCACGACGTGCCGGTACGAGCCCGCGGACTCCCCGATCAGGTCGGTGATCGCCGCGGCCACGTCGGCGCCGCCGGACACCGCGAGGCTGCCCCCTTCGCAGAAGTCGTTCTGCACGTCGACGACGATGAGTGCGCGGTGCATTTTCTCTCCGAGGGTTCACGGTGGCTGCTGCGGTGCTGCCGTACCGAGACTAGGGGCTCGCGCGCTTACCCGTAAGCGGGGGTCCTTACGCCTGCTGTGGTGCCCTGTGCGTATGTACGGTTCCGCTGCGGGGGGCTCGGCACGGTGCGGCGCTTCGCCACCGGACCGGAGGGGTGGTTCGGTTCCGTCCGGACCACCGGCCGGTGGGGGTTTCTGGGGGTCCCCCCTATGGGGGAGCCGTTCCCCGCGCCCCTGGTGGGTGGCCCTGTCGGGCTTCGCCACCGGACCGGAGGGGTGGTTCGGTTCCGTCCGGACCACCGGCCGGTGGGGGTTTCTGGGGGTCCCCCCTATGGGGGAGCCGTTCCTCCCCCAGAGCTTCGCCTGGGAGGTACCCCCAGCGCCCCTTCGGGGCTCTCCCCGTTGCGGTCAGATGAGTTCTGTGGGGATGACCGGTTCGCCGCGGGAGAGCTGGGTGGCGGACAGGGGGAGGCCGGCGCGGGCTTCGATGTGGCGGGCGCGGGCCGCGTCGAGGGGTTCGCGGGCGACGACCTCGCCGTGGCGGATGAGGGGGACCAGGAGCTGGCGGTCGGCGAGGTCCGGGGGGATCGGGCCCGAGCCGATGACCTCCGCGGCGGCGTGGCCCTCGTCGTCGAGCCGGCGGGCGGCCCACTTGCGGCCGCCGACGCTGGTCTTGCCGCCGAGCGACTTCTTGGCGACGGGGACCAGGGGCGCGTCCGGGTCGTCGTCGGCGGCGGCGCGGGCCACCAGTTTGTAGACCATCGAGCACGTGGGGTTGCCGCTGCCGGTGACCAGTGAGGTGCCCACCCCGTAGGCGTCGACCGGGGCCGCGGCCAGCGAGGCGATCGCGTACTCGTCCAGGTCGGAGGTGACCACGATTTTCGTCTGCTCGGCGCCGAGGTCGTCCAGCTGCTGGCGGACCCGGTGGGCGAGCAGCAGCAGGTCGCCGGAGTCGATCCGGACCGCGCCCAGCTCGGGCCCGGCCACCTCGACGGCGGTGCGCACCGCGGCGGTCAGGTCGTAGGTGTCGACCAGCAGCGTGGTGGAGCGGCCCAGCGACTCGACCTGCGCGGTGAAGGCGTCCCGCTCGGTGTCGTGCAGCAGGGTGAAGGCGTGGGCGCTGGTGCCGATGGTGGGCAGCCCGTAGCGGAAGCCGGCCGCGAGGTTGGAGGAGGAGCTGAAGCCGCCGACATACGCGGCCCGCGAGGCGGCCACCGCGGCCAGCTCGTGGGTGCGCCGGGCGCCCATCTCCATCAGCGGGCGGTCGCCCGCGGCCACCGACATCCGGGAGGCGGCGGCCGCGATCGCCGAGTCGTGGTTGAGGATCGACAGCACCACCGTCTCCAGCAGCACCGCCTCCGCGAAGCTCCCCTCCACCCGCAGGATCGGCGAGCCGGGGAAGTACACCTCGCCCTCGGGGTAGCCCCACACGTCGCCGGTGAAGCGGTAGCCGGCCAGCCAGTCCAGGGTCTCGGCGTCCACCACCCGCTCGCGCTCCAGGAACTCCAGCACGGGCGCGTCGAAGCGGAAGTTCGCCACCGCGTCCAGCACGCGGCCGGTGCCGGCCACCACCCCGTAGCGGCGCCCCTCCGGCAGCCGGCGGGTGAACGCCTCGAAGACCGACCTGCGGTGCGCGGCGCCGCTGCGCAGCGCCGCCTGCAGCATGGTGAACTCGTACCGGTCGGTGAACAGCGCGGTGGACGGCACGTCCACCGGCAGTGCCAGGTCTGCAGTGCTCATGGCGCGATGCTACCCCGCATTTCGTCAATCTGACGAGATCTCGTGGGCGGGTGCCGCTGTGCAACCCCTCACACGGCCTTCACACGCCCATTTGTGCGACGCACCCGGTGAGCGGCAGCATGGGAGTTGTGAGTGCCCACCCGCCTGACACCACCGCCCCGCCCCGGAGCGGCACCTTCGCCGCGTCCGCACCCGCTCCGGCTCCGTCCGAGGTCGAGCGCACCGATCCGGGCGAGGCCCCCTTCGAGGTCCCGGAGCCGGACGTCCCGTGGGTGACCCTCGTGCACAACGACCCGGTCAATCTGATGAGCTACGTGACCTACGTCTTCCAGACGTACTTCGGCTACTCCAAGGGCAAGGCCACCAAACTGATGAAGGACGTCCACTACAAGGGCCGGGCCGTGGTCTCCAGCGGCACCCGCGAGGAGATGGAGCGGGACGTGCAGGCGATGCACGGCTACGGTCTGTGGGCGACGCTGTCGCAGGACCGCTGATGGCCCGCCGACGCGGCCGCGCCGGATACTTCGAGCCCACCCCCGGCGGTGGGGCGGCCATCACCCTGGACGAGGTGGAGGTCTCCATCCTGCGCAGCCTCGCCGTCCAGCTGCTCGAACTCGTCGGCCCCGGCGATGCCGAGGGCGCCGACGACGCGGACCCGCTGGCCCGGCTCTTCGCCGAGGGCCCCAGCAAGCCGCCGGACGACCCGGCGCTCGCCCGGCTCTTCCCCGACGCCTACGAGGACGCCGAGGAGTCCTCGGAGTTCCGCCGCTTCACCGAGAACGACCTGCGCGCCCGCAAACGCGAGGACGCCCTGGCGATGATCCGCGCGCTGGACGCCGGCGGCCCTGTGGTCGAGCTCACCGCCGACCAGGCCCGGCAGTGGCTCGGCGGCCTCAACGACCTGCGGCTGACCATCGGCACCCGCCTGGAGGTCACCGAGGACGACGAGAGCGGGCTGTACCACCTGCCGGACAGCGATCCGCGCAAGCCGCTGGTGATGGCGTACCTGTGGCTCGGCGGCCTCCAGGAGACCCTGGTCGAGACGCTGCTGCGCTGACCTCGTGGTGCGGTGCCGCTCCGGTGCCGCCCTGAGGCGGCGGCGGCCGCCTGCTCCCCGGTCCCGCCGGGGCTGGGGCTGCTGGCCGCCTTCGCCACCCCCGCCGTCCGGGCGGTGCCGCCTCGCCCGATCCGGTGACCGTCCGGCGCGCCGCCCGCACCCGGTGGTACGGATCGCCCCATGGCGGACGAAACTCTGCGCGGCACCCCCGGCCCGGCCCGGCCCCCCTCGCCCCCGCACGACAGCGGCGAGGGCGGTGCGGGCGGCGAGGGCGGTGAGGGGTACGCCCGGGGCCTGGGCCCGCGCCAGGTGCAGATGATCGCGATCGGCGGCGCCATCGGCACCGGCCTCTTCCTCGGCGCGGGCCGGGCCATCCACCAGGCCGGGCCCAGCCTGGTGCTGATGTACGCGGTGGCCGGCGCGGTGATCTTCGCCATCATGCGGGCGCTGGGCGAGCTGCTCGCCTACCGTCCCGTCTCCGGCTCGTTCGCCGACTACGCCCGCGAGTTCCTCGGCCCCTTCACCGGCTACGCCACCGGCTGGACGTACTGGCTGATGTGGGTGGTCACGGGCATGGCCGAGGTCACCGCGGCCGCCACCTACCTCGCCTACTGGTGGCCGCAGGTGCCGCAGTGGGCCGCCGCGGCCGGCTTCCTGGTGCTGCTGCTCGCGGTGAACACCGTCTCGGTGCGGATCTTCGGCGAGGTCGAGTTCTGGCTGTCGATGGTGAAGGTCACCGCGATCATCGGGATGATCCTGGTCGGCCTGGCGGTGCTGCTGCTCGGCGTCTCGGCGGCCGGCGACACCGCTTCGGTCACCCACCTGTGGCGGCAGGGCGGCGTCTTCCCGCACGGCCTGGGCCGCTCGCTGCTCACCCTGCAGATCGTGATGTTCGCCTACCTCGCCGTCGAACTCGTCGGTGTGACCGCGGGGGAGGCCCGCGACCCGCGCCGGACCCTGCCCAAGGCGATCAACACCCTGCCCTGGCGGATCGTGCTCTTCTACGTCGGCGCCCTCACCGTGATCCTGTGCGTGGTGCCCTGGACGGTCTTCCGGCCCGGGGTGAGCCCCTTCGTCGCCGCCTTCGCCCGGATCGGCATCCCCTTCGGTGCCGGCGTGGTCAACTTCGTGGTGCTCTCCGCGGCCCTGTCCTCCTGCAACTCCGGCATGTACTCCACCGGCCGGATGCTGCGCGACCTGGCCGCCAACGGGCAGGGCCCGCGCGCCTTCACCCGGCTGGGCAAGCGCCGCACCCCGACGCGGGGCACGCTCGCCTCGGTGGCCGTGATAGGCATCGGCGTGTGGGTCAACTACGTCGATCCGGCAGGGGCGTTCACCTACATCACCGCCTTCGCCACCGTCGCCGCCGTGTGGACCTGGGGCGTCATCCTGGCCGCCCACATCCGCTACCGGGCCGCCGTGCGGGCAGGGGCCGCCGCGCCCTCGTGGTTCACCGCCCCCGGCGGCGCGGCGGCCAGCTGGGTCGCGCTGGCCTTCCTCGCCATGGTGCTGGTGCTGATCGGCATCGACCACGACGCCCGCGTCTCGCTCTACGGGGTGCCGCTGTGGGCGGTCCTGCTGGTCCTCGGCCACCGGGTGCTGCGCCGCCGCGACCCCGCCGCCTTCGCCCGCCGGCCGCACCTGGCCCCGGCACCCGCGCACGGCCGGGCGGGCGGCGGGGACGGCAGCGGCGGCAGTGATCACCGTGACGGCAGTGACGACCGCGACGACCGGCCCGATCCGCTGTCGGGGACCCCGGCGCTCTAGCCCGCGGGCCCCTGTTACGTTGCGGGCATGCTGACCATCACGCAGGAGATCCACGACGCGATCGTCGCCCACGCCCGGGCCGACCACCCCGACGAGGCGTGCGGGATTGTCGCGGGACCCGAGGGCAGCGACCGCCCGGAGCGCTTCGTGCCGATGCTGAACGCGGCCCGCTCGCCCACGTTCTACGAGTTCGACTCCACCGACCTGCTGCGGCTCTACCGCGACATGGACGACCGCGGCGAGGAGCCGGTGGTGGTCTACCACTCGCACACCGCGACCGAGGCGTACCCCTCGCGCACGGACATCTCCTACGCGAACGAGCCCGGCGCGCACTACGTGCTGGTCTCCACCGCTGAGGAGTTCCAGTTCCGCTCGTTCCGCATCGTGGACGGCAAGGTGACGGAGGAACCGGTCGAAGTGGTCGCTTCCTACACCTGACGTCCCGGATGCCGGACGGCGCCCTCGGGCCCGCGCGGGGGAATCGTTACGATGACCGCGTCGTTTCCACCTGCGGAGGGCCCAGGAGGGGCCAGGGCCACCGGTCCCGTCCCGCACCGCCCGCACCTTCCCTCCGCACCCAAGCCGCATGTAAGCCGCAAGAACGCCAGCCCGCACCATTCCGCCTGCACAGGAGCGCAGCCATGGCCATCGAGGTCCGCATCCCGACCATCCTCCGCACCTACACCGACGGGCAGAAGGCCGTGGAGGGCACCGGGACCACGCTGGACGAGCTCTTCACCGACCTGGACAGCCGGCACGCGGGCCTGCGCGACCGCGTCGTCGAGGGCGGCGAGCTGCGCCGCTTCGTGAACGTCTACCTCAACGACGAGGACGTCCGCTTCCTCGACGGCATCGCCACCAAGGTCGCCGACGGCGACAACGTGACGATCCTGCCCGCGGTGGCCGGCGGCTCCGGTGCCGCCGCCATGCCCGCCGGCGCCCGCTGATGCGGTACGACAGCGCGCTCGCCGCCGTCGGCAACACCCCCCTGGTGCGGCTGCCCCGGCTGTCGCCCTCGGCGGGGGTGAGCGTGTGGGCCAAGCTGGAGGACCGCAACCCCACCGGCTCGGTCAAGGACCGGCCGGCCCTGCACATGATCGAGCGGGCCGAGGCCGACGGCCTGCTCACCCCCGGCTGCACCATCCTGGAGCCCACCTCCGGCAACACCGGCATCTCGCTGGCGATGGCCGCGAAGCTCAAGGGCTACCGCATGGTCTGCGTGATGCCGGAGAACACCTCCAGCGAGCGGCGCGAACTGCTCGCCATGTGGGGCGCGGAGATCATCTCCTCGCCGGCCGCCGGCGGCTCCAACACCGCGGTGCGCGTGGCCAAGGAGCTGGCCGCCGAGCACCCGGACTGGGTGATGCTCTACCAGTACGGCAACGAGGCCAACCCCGGCGCCCACTACGCCACCACCGGCCCCGAGATCCTCGCCGATCTGCCCACCATCACGCACTTTGTCGCGGGCCTGGGCACCACCGGCACCCTCATGGGCGTCGGCCGCTACCTGCGCGAGAAGGTCCCCGGCATTGCGATCGTCGCCGCCGAACCCCGGTACGACGACGTGGTGTACGGGCTGCGCAACCTCGACGAGGGCTTCGTGCCCGAGCTCTACGACGGCACCGTGCTCACCACCCGTTACTCCGTCGGCTCCGCCGACGCGGTCCGGCGCACCCGCGAACTCCTGCAGGAGGAAGGCATCTTCGCCGGGGTGTCCACCGGCGCCGCCCTGCACGCGGCGCTCGGCGTCGCCGCCAAGGCGCAGCGCGCGGGCGAGCGCGCCGACGTCGTCTTCGTCGTCGCCGACGGCGGCTGGAAGTACCTGTCCACCGGCATCTACACCGCCGCCTCCACCGAGGACGCGGTGGCCGCGCTGCACGGGCAGCTCTGGGCCTGACCCCTCGGCGGTAGGGCAGCGCCGGGTCCGGGCCGGGCCCGTGCCGATACGTGCCGGGGCCACGCTTGTACGTGCCGGGTCCCGGCCACCTCCGTGGTGGGCCGCGCCGGTCCGTCCGGTCCGTACCGACGGCGCTCACCGGCCGGCTCCGGGCCCGCGGGTCCGGCGAACGGGCCTGCCGGGCAGGCCGGAACGGGCCGCGGAACCGGCCCCGCGGGCGCCCCGCGGGCACCCGCACGGCCGACCGCGGGCGCTCACCCGCACGGGTGACCCGCACTGGTGATTCCGCCCACAACCGGGCCCCGCGGGAGCGCGGCGGCGAGCACGCCGTTTTACCCTCTCTAAACGTGGCGGGCGTCCCGCCACCTCGGAGCCGGACCGGGCCGATGCGCCGCGCCAACGGAGGTGTACCCCGCGATGAACCTCACCGTCGTCGGCTGCTCGGGCTCGTTCCCGTCCGCGGACTCCGCGTGCTCGAGCTACCTGATCGAGGCCGACGGCTTCCGGCTGCTGCTCGACATGGGCAACGGCGCTCTCGGTGAACTCCAGCGCCACTGCGGCCTGTACGACCTGGACGCGGTCGTCCTCAGCCACCTGCACGCCGACCACTGCATCGACATGTGCGGCTACTTCGTCGCCCGCTACTACCGGCACGAGGGCGGCCCGGTCTCCGCGATTCCCGTCTACGGCCCGGCCGGCACCGAGCGGCGGCTCAACATCGCCTACGGCGACGTGCCCGACGACACCTGCATGAGCGAGGTCTTCGACTTCCGCACCCTGCGCACCGGCTCCTTCGAGGTCGGCCCGTTCAAGGTGACCGCCGCCGCGGTCTGCCACCCGGTGGAGGCGTACGGCTTCCGGATCGAGGCCGACGGGCGGGTGCTGGCGTACTCCGGCGACACCGGGCCGTGCGAGGCGCTGCTCTCGCTGGCCGGCGGCGCCGACCTGTTCCTGTGCGAGGCGTCCTTCACCGCGGGCAAGGAGGACATCCCCGACCTGCACCTCAACGGCCGGGAGGCCGGCCAGGTGGCGGCCCGGTCGGCCGTGGACCGGCTGGTGCTCACCCACATCCCGCCGTGGACCAACCCCTCGGTGAACCTGCGCGACGCCCAGGCCGCCTTCGCCGGACCCGTCGAACTCGCCAAGGCCGGCGCGGTCTACGAGGTCTGAACCCGGGCCCGACCCGGGCTGACCCGGCCTGATCGCGGCCCGGCCCGGTCCTGGTGCGGCCACGGCAGGCGCGGACCGGCCGGGCGTGACATAACGGAAGGCGGCGGACCCGTCGGCCGGCCGCCACGGGCGAAGGCAGGAGGCGCAGATGGCCAGCAAGGCAGAGAAGATCGTCGCCGGGCTCGGCGGCATCGAGAACATCGAGGAGATCGAGGGCTGCGTCACCCGGCTGCGCACCGAGGTGGTCGACCCCGGGCGGGTGGACGAGGCCGCGCTGAAAGCGGCGGGCGCGCACGGCGTGGTGAAGATGGGCAGCGCCGTGCAGGTCGTCGTCGGCACCGACGCGGACCCGCTCGCCGCCGAGATCGGGGCGCTGCTCTAGCCGGGCGGCGACCCGGGCTCCAGCCGGGCGGCCCCCCGGAGCCGGCGCCGGGCCGTCCTTGCCGCGTGCCGGCCGCGTCCCCGTCGTGCGTCCGGCTCGGCTCCCCGCCGGGGCGCGGGCCGCCCGGGGAGCGGGCGGCGCGCGGCCGGGTCCGTCACCCGGATAGGCTCGGGCGCATGTCACGATTCGACGGCCGCACCCCCGACCAGCTCCGCCCTGTCACCATCGAGCGCAACTGGAGCAAGCACGCGGAAGGGTCCGTCCTGGTCTCCTTCGGCGACACCCGCGTGCTCTGCACCGCCAGCGCCACCCAGGGCGTGCCCCGCTGGCGCAAGGGCAGCGGGGAGGGCTGGGTGACCGCCGAGTACAGCATGCTGCCGCGGGCCACCAACACCCGCGGCGACCGCGAGTCCGTCCGCGGCAAGATCGGCGGCCGCACCCACGAGATCTCCCGGCTGATCGGCCGCTCGCTGCGGGCCGTGATCGACTACAAGGCGCTCGGCGAGAACACCGTCGTCCTCGACTGCGACGTGCTGCAGGCCGACGGCGGCACCCGCACCGCCGCGATCACCGGCGCCTACGTCGCCCTGGTCGACGCGGTCGCCTGGATGCAGGCCAACCACCTGGTGCGGGCCAAGGCCAAGCCGATCACCGGCAGCGTGGCCGCGGTGAGCGTCGGTATCGTGGACGGCACCCCCGTGCTCGACCTCGCCTACGAGGAGGACGTGCGGGCCGAGACCGACATGAACGTGGTGTGCACCGGCGACGGCCGCTTCGTGGAGGTCCAGGGCACCGCCGAGGGCGTCCCCTTCGACCGCGCCGAACTCGACGCGCTGCTCGCCCTGGCCACCGCCGGCTGCGCCGAGCTGACCAAGGCCCAACTGGACGCCCTGGCCTGAGCCTTCGCCCGCCGCGTCACGAAGTGGCCCCGTACATCCGGGAGATGACGTCCTCGATGGCGGGCTCCCGGATGGACAGGTCCACCAGCGGGTGGTCGGCGGCGAGCGCGGCCACCAGCGGGGCCGCGCTGCGGCCGGCCGGGAAGGCGAAGGACTGGCGCGGCCCGTCCACGCCTACGCAGCGCGCTCCCGGCAGGTCGATCGGCGGCAGCTCGCGGGCGAAGTCCGCGATCAGGGTGCGCTCGCTCTCGCCGGAGGCGTGCAGCCCGTCCAGGCCCCCGTCGTAGACCAGCCGGCCGTGGTCGATCACCATCACCCGGCGGCACAGCGACTCGATGTCGGTCAGGTCGTGCGTGGTGAGCAGGATCGTGGTGCCCCGCTCGGCGTTGAAGCCGCGCAGGAAGTCCCGCACCCGGCTCTTGCTCACCACGTCCAGGCCGATCGTCGGCTCGTCCAGGTAGAGCACCTCGGGGTCGTGCAGCAGCGCGGCCGCGATGTCGCCGCGCATCCGCTGGCCGAGCGAGAGCTGACGCACTGGCACCTCCAACAGCGGCCCCAGATCGAGGAGTTCGACGCACGTGTCGAGGTTGCGGGCGTACACCGCGTCGGGCACCCGGTACATCCGGCGCACCAACTCGTAGGAGTCGCGCAGCGGCAGGTCCCACCACAGCGTGGTGCGCTGCCCGAAGACGACGCCGATCCGGCGGGCCAGCCTGGTCCGCTCGCGGGTGGGGTCGATGCCGTCGATGCGGATGCGGCCCGCGCTGGGGTTGAGGATGCCGGTGAGCATCTTCACGGTGGTGGACTTGCCCGCGCCGTTCGGCCCGATGTAGCCGACGACCTCGCCGCGCGGCACCGTGAAGGAGATCCCGTCCACCGCGCGCACCCGGGTGCGGGTGCGGCGCAGCGTCCCGGTCTTCCGCCGGACGTCGAAGACCTTCTCGACACCGTCGAGTTCGATGACCGGCGCGGTGCCGGCGGTGGTGCTCACGGTCAGCTCCCTGTGCTGCGGTAGGCGCGAAGTCCCGCCCGCCAGGCCGCGGCCGCCGGCAGGCAGCACAGCAGCGCGACGGCGGGGGAGGCGAAGTCCAGCCAGCCGGGCAGGCCCAGCGGGTCGGGGCGGCCCAGCACGTGGAGCGCGGGCAGCCAGTTGACGAAGGCGAGCGGCACCACGAAGGTGACCCCGCGCACCAGGTCCCGGGCGAAGATCCCGGGCGGGTACTGCAGCATCGTGTTGCCGCCATAAGTCACCGAACTCTGCACCTCGGCGGCGTCCTGGGCGAGGAACTGGAAGGCGGCGCCGGCCACATAGACCGCGCCGAAGATCACCGCGCCCGAGACCAGCATCACCGGCACCAGCGCCACGTTCACCGGGCTCCAGCGCACGTCCACCCGCAGCAGCGCCCAGCCCAGCACCAGCACGCCCTGGGTGATCCGGCCCAGCCGGCGCAGCGCGAAGCGGTCGGCGGCGACCTGGGCGAGCACCGGGGCCGGGCGCAGCAGCAGGACGTCGAGGGTGCCGTCGCGCACCCGCCGGCCCAGCCGGTCCATCGAGCCGAGCGTGAGGTCGGCGATCCCGAAGGAGGTGCTGGTGGCGCCATAGAGCAGGGCCACCTCGGGCAGGGTGAACCCGCCGAGCGCGTGGATGTGGGCGAACATCAGCACGATGGTCAGGAAGTCCAGCCCGGTGGCGGCGAGGTTGCCGAGCGCGGTCAGCACGAAGGAGGTGCGGTAGGCCATCGTCGAGCGCACCCACATGCGCACGATCAGGGCGTAGGCACGCATCGCCTCGGCCGGCTGCCACCGCGGCTCCTGGTGTTCCGGCCGGCCGGCGGCCGCGGGCAGCGCCGCCGCGACCTCGCCGGGGGTCAGCTCAGCCACCCTGCACCACCACCCGCCGGGCTGCCACGCCCTGCAGTTGCCGCCCGGCCGCCAGCAGCAGCACCGCCCACCCGGCCTGGAACGCCAGCGCGGCCAGCGCGCCCGTGCCGCGGTGCCGGCCGAGCAGCACATCGGCGGGCACCTGGAGCATCGCCGACCAGGGCAGCGCCCGGGCAACCTCGCCCAGGCCGCCGGGGAAGACGTTGAGCGGCAGCAGCATCCCGGAGAAGAACAGCCCGGCGAGCATCGCCATCTGCGTGGCGCCCACCCCGTCCAGCAGCCAGAAGGCGCTCAGCGCCACCAGGAAGCGCAGGCCGAAGCTCACCACGACGCCCAGTGCCACCGAGACCAGGAACAGCAGCCAGGTCCCCGGGGCCGACGGCAGCGCCAGGTCGAAGAGCAGGGCGCCGCACACCATGGGCGCGACCCCGCGGCCCAGCAGCTGGAAGGCGGCCCGGCCGAGGTCGGCCGACAGCCACCAGGTCTGCAGGTCGGCCGGGCGCATCAGGTCCACCGCGATGTCGCCGGACCTGATCCGGTCCATCAGCTCGTCCTCGAACCCGCCGCCCATCAGCGCCATCACCGCCAGCATCGCCTGGCCGACCCACACGTAGGTGAGCGCCTGCGGCTCGCTGTAGCCGCCCAGGTGCGGCCGCTGGTCCCACAGGGCGATGTAGCTGTAGGCGATGATCAGCCCGAAGACGCTGTTGGTCACCACCCCCGCCGCGGTGGCCGAGCGGTAGGTCGCATAGCGGCGGAAGCCCCGGGTGACCACGGCCCCGTAGAAGCCGCCCATCGGATGTGAACCCCCTCACGTGGCGCGCGACACAAGCCGCCGAGCCTATTACCGCTCCGACCAGGCGCGCCAACGGTTTTAGCCGTCCGAACAGGTGAGCAGGATGCGCCGGACGGCCCGTCACAGCCCTGTCACGGATGCGTGCCGCGGCGGAGGTGCGAGCAGATGATGCGACAGTGTGAGTCGGAGGGCTACGTGGCTGTACGGACGCGTACGTAACGATTGGTCCATATGTTCCGCCGCAGACCAACCATGGCGGCGGCCGAGGAGTCCCAACAGACATGAGTGACGATCCGAGCCGGACGGCGGCCGGCGGCGCTTACGGCGCGCCGGCCGGCCAGGGCGGGTGGGGACCCCACCCGACGCTGACCGACCGCCCCGGGCGCCCCCGGCGCACCGGGCTGCGCCGCCTGCTGCCCACCTGGCGGATGGCGCTCGGCGGCGGCCTCACCCTGCTGCTGCTCCTGATCGGGGCCTTCTTCGCCGGCTACGCGCTGGTGAACATCCCCGACGCCAACGCCGCCGCGGTCGCGCAGAACAACGTCTACTACTACGCCGACGGCAAGACGGAGATCTCCCGCGACGGCGCGGTCAACCGGCAGAACGTCACGCTGGCCGAGGTCTCCAAGACCGCGCAGTACGCCACGCTCGCCGCCGAGGACCGGAACTTCTACCACGAGTCCGCGGTCAGCCCGAAGAGCATGCTCCGCGCCGCCTGGAACACCGCCACCGGCAAGGGCAAGCAGTCCGGCTCCACGATCACCCAGCAGTACGTGAAGAACTACTACCTGAACCAGAACCAGACCGCCTCGCGGAAGGTCAAGGAGTTCTTCATCTCGATCAAGCTGGACCGCAACGAGTCCAAGGACCAGATCCTCGAGGGCTATCTGAACACCAGCTACTACGGCCGCAACGCCTACGGCATCCAGGCCGCCGCCCAGGCGTACTTCGACAAGAACGCCGCCGACCTGACCACCGCCGAGGGCGCCTACCTCGCCACGCTGCTCAACGCGCCCAGCGAGTACGACCTGGCCGCCCACCCCGAGAACGCCCCGGCGGCCAAGGCCCGCTGGAACTACGTGCTGAACGGCATGGTGAAGGAGCACTGGCTGACCCCCGCCCAGCGCGCCGCCACCGCCTTCCCGAAGATCGGTGCCCCCAAGGCGACCGCGAGCAAGGCCGGCCAGCGCGGCTACATCATCGAGGCCGTCAACAACTACCTGACCTCGCACCACATCGTGGACGCCGACGCCCTGCGCCGCGGCGGCTACCGGATCGTCACCACCATCCAGAAGCCCAAGGAGGACGCCTTCGTCAAGGCGGCCCAGGACGACGTGTACGACAAGCTCGGCCACGCCAAGGCCGACAAGTACGTACGGGCCGGCGGGGCGTCCATCGACCCCGCCACCGGCGACGTCGTCGCCCTCTACGGCGGGATCGACTACACGAAGCAGTACGTCTCCAGCGCCACCAACCGCACCTACCAGCCGGGCTCCACCTTCAAGCCGGTGATATTCACCTCGGCGCTGCAGAACGACTCCAGGACCCAGGACGGCCAGCCGATCCGCCCCACCACGATCTACAACGGCGACAGCGGCCGCCAGGTGCAGGGCCCGAACGGGCCGGTCGGCTACCACCCGGCCAACGAGGACGACGTGGACTACGGCGACATCACCGTCACCGAGGCCATGGACAAGTCCGTCAACGCCGTCTTCGCGCAGATGGCGCAGGACGTCGGCACCGCCAAGGTGATCGACACCGCGCACGACCTGGGCATGCCCCCCGAGGTGGACATCCCGCAGACGCCCGCCATGGCGCTGGGCGCCTTCGGCCAGGACTCCGCGAAGAACCAGAGCGCCAGCCCGCTGGACATGGCGCAGGTCTACGCCACGCTCGCCGACCACGGCAAGCAGATCCCGTACTCCCTGGTGGCCAAGGTCACCAAGGACGGCCACGACCTGGGGCTGCCCCGCCGGGACCCGGTGCAGGCGGTGCCGCGCACCGCCGCCGACACCACCACCGCCATGCTGGAGAGCGTGGTGGACAACCCCGGCGGCACCGCCGCGGTCGCCTCCGACTCCGGCTGGCCGGCCGCGGCCAAGACCGGCACCGCGGACTCCGACAAGGCCGCCTGGTTCGCCGGCTACACCCCCAAGCTCGCCACCGTGGTCGCCGTCTTCGGCATGAACCCCGCCAACGGCGCCCAGGAACCGCTCTACGGCGCCCTGCACCAGGACCGGGTCAACGGCGGCGGCCCGCCCGGCCAGGTGTGGGCCGACTACACCGCCTCCGCGCTGCGGGACGTGCCCACCACCGACTTCGACCTCGACCTCGCCCAGGGCGCGCAGACCGAGGCCCCCAGCGACGAGCCCGGCAGCACGCCCACCGACACCGGCAGCCCCTCGACCACCGGCACCCCGCCGACCGGCTCGCAGCCGCCGAGCAGCACACCCCCGAGCACCCCGCCGAGCGGCAGCGGCACCCCGAGCACCCCGCCGACCGGCACCACGCCGCCGGTCGAGAGCAGCCCGCCGCCGGTGGGGGAGCCCACCGACACGGTCGGCCCGCTCGGCGCGCCGCCGAACGACCCGAACCCGCCGGACGGCCGGGGCTCGGCGCAGGACGCGGCGAACGCCTTCCCGCCGTAGACGGCCGCCGGCCGGTGAGGGGCCGGTCCAGGGGCCGGCCCGTCCGGGCGGCTACCGGACGGCCGCGGGACGGCTACAGGTACAGGCCCGTCGAGTCGTCGGTGCCCTCCAGCCGCTCGGCGGCCACCGCGTGCAGGTCCCGCTCGCGCATCAGGACGTAGGCCACGCCCTGCACCTCGACCTCGGCCCGGTCCTCCGGGTCGAACAGCACCCGGTCGCCGACCTCGACGCTGCGCACGTTGTGGCCCACCGCGACCACCTCGGCCCAGGCCAGCCGCTTGCCGACGGCCGCGGTCGCCGGAATGAGGATGCCGCCGCCGCTGCGGCGCTCGCCGTCCCCGTTGTCCTGCCGCACCAGCACGCGGTCGTGCAGCATCCGGATGGGCAGCTTGTCGTGCTCACTCTTCGAACTCACGACCACGAACCTACCGGCGCCGCCGCCACACCGTGATACCGGCCACCGCGGCCACCAGTGCGGCGCCCGCCACAGCGGCCGGCACGATCCGGTCCATCCGCGGCGATCCGTCCTCGTCCACGAACTGCGCCCGGGCCCGGCCGACCGCCCGGTTCGCGGCGACGTACGCCTGCCCGACGGTGCGGTCCACGGCGGACACCGCCTTCGCCTTGGTGTCGCGCGCGATCGTGACCGGGTGCACCCGTACCGCGATCTCGTCCAGCACCACCGCGAGGTCCTGCCGCCTGCGCGTGATGTCCGCCTCGATCTGGGCGGGCGTCCTGGCAGCTTCCGACACGGCACTTCCTCCATCGCCTGATTAGGTAGCGTTCGGACAGTCTGTCAGTACGACGCGGCGCGCGCCTCGTCGGCACCCCGTTCGCCCCCGCACCAGGAGCCAACCCCATGTCCGCTTCCTCGACCCCCGCGGCCGGCACCCCGGGCCGCCTCGCCCCCGGCGACACCGCCCCCGACTTCACCCTGCCCGACGCCGACGGCAACCAGGTCGCGCTCGCCGACCGCCGCGGCCGCAAGGTCGTCGTCTACTTCTACCCGGCCGCGATGACGCCCGGATGCACCAAGGAGGCGTGCGACTTCACCGACAACCTCGACGTGCTGGCCGCCGCCGGCTACGACGTGCTCGGCATCTCGCCCGACGCCCCCGAGAAGCTGGCGAAGTTCCGCGAGAAGGAGTCGCTGAAGGTCACGCTGCTGGCCGACCCGGACCGCTCGGTGCTCACCGCCTACGGCGCCTACGGGGAGAAGAAGAACTACGGGAAGACCGTGATGGGCGTGATCCGCTCCACCTTCGTCGTGGACGAGGAGGGGAAGATCGCCGAGGCGTTCTACAACGTCCGCGCCACCGGGCACGTCGCCAAGCTGCTGCGGGACCTGAAGGTCTGACCCGGCGGCCGGGCGGCACGGCCGGGTGTCCGGATTCCGGCCCGGGCCCGCGTACGGGCCCGGCGGCGCGGATACCATGGCGGGACACGCGGCCGTGTCGTAACTGGCAGCCGAGCTGGGTTTAGGTCCCAGTGGGGTATCCCCCCGTGTGGGTTCGAATCCCACCGGCCGCACGCAGTGCCCGGGCTTCCGCCTGCCGGTCTCCGCCGGGCCTCCGCCCGGTCTCAGCCGAGGAGTTCGGCGACCTGCCGGGCCAGCGCGCGAAACGCCCGGCCGCGGTGGCTGATCGCGTTCTTCTCCGCCGGTGTCAGCTCCGCGCAGGTCCTTCCGGCCACGAACTCGCCGTTCGAGGCGTCGGGTTGGAGGATCGGGTCGTAGCCGAAGCCGCCGGAACCGGCGGGCGAGCGGCGCAGGGTTCCGGCCAGCCGGCCCTCGGCGACGCGCTCGGTGCCGTCCGGGAGGGCGAGCGCGGCCGCGCACGCGAAATGGGCGCCGCGGTGGGGGGCGTCGATGTCGGCGAGCTGGGCGAGCAGCAGCGCGAGGTTGGCGGCGTCGTCGCCGTGCCGGCCGGCCCAGCGGGCGGAGAAGATGCCGGGGGCGCCGCCGAGCACGTCCACGCACAGCCCCGAGTCGTCGGCGACGGCCGGCAGGCCGGTGGCCGCGGCCAGCGCGTGCGCCTTCAGCAGGGCGTTCTCCGCGAAGGTGACGCCGGTCTCCTTCACGTCGGCCACCTCGGGGAAGGCGTCCGCCCCCACGAGCTCCACGTCCAGGCCCGTCTCGGCGAGGATCGCTCGCAGCTCGACGATTTTGTGGGCGTTGCGGGTGGCAAGCACGAGGCGTTTTTCCATGCCGGGCATTATCGCTCGCACGTTTTCGCTCGCGCTGAGCGTGGGGGGTTCCGGCTCCCCGCCGACGGGGTCCCCGCCGCTGCCGCGTGCACGGCTCCCCTGCCTGGGCGCGCAGTTCCCCGCGCCCCTGAAAACCTTGCCCTTCGCGCGCAAAGCGAACCTGTACAACCCAGGGGCGCTGGGGGTACCCCCAGGCGAAGCTCTGGGGGAGGAACTGCGCGAGCAACCACCCACCCTGCTGTGGCCGGGATCGGCGAGGTGGGGGCAGACGCGGAGCCGAAAGGGGCGCGGGGAACTGCGCGACAAGCCCAGGACCCTCCCGCGGCCGGGAACTCGGAGAAGCCCCCACGGCGGGTTCACCGTAGAGAGGCGAGTGCTTCGTGGACTCGGGTGGGGGCGGAGGCCGGGGTGGAGGCGTGGGCGGAGAGGCGGAGGGAGTCGGGGCGGACCGTGGGGGTCACGCCGTGGGCGTGCAGGGCCTCGGCGACCCGCGAGGACGCGGTGCCCGGGAGGCGGAAGGACACGATCCCGCCCCGTTCGGAAGGGTCCGCCGGGGACAGCAGCTCGCCCCCGCCACCCCGTACCGCCTCGATCAGCTCGTCCACCCGCCCCTCGATGTGCGCGGCGATCGCGGGCACCCCGACGCTCTCCACGAGGAGGAGCGCCGCCTCCAGCGCGGCGCCGGCCACCGGGCTGAGATTGGTGACGCTCCACCGCCCGGCCCCGGGCACCGGCTCGTGCTCGCGGTCGTCGAAGAGCGCGACGTCGGCGACGCCCGTCCACCCGGTCAGGACAGGTTCGAGCCATTCCAGGGCCCGGTCGGAGAGCGTGGCGAAGCCCGTGGACCAGCTGGCCCGCAGCCACTTCTGGCCGCCGGTGACGACGACATCGGCCGCCTGCCAGGGCAGGTCCAGCACGCCGAAGCCCTGGATCGCGTCCACGACGAGCAGACGGTCGGGCCCGAGCACGTCCCGCAGGGCGGCGAGGTCGCAGCGGAAGCCGGTGCGGAAGTCGACCGCGCTGACCGACAGGGCGACCACGTCGTCGGTGAGCGCGGCCTTCACCGTGTCGGGGGTGATCCGCCCCTGCTCGTCGGGTTCCAGCCAGCGCGGGACGGCCCGGCCGAGCGCGGCCGAGCGGCGCCAGGGGTAGTGGTTGGACGGGAAGTCGCCGGCCGGCACCAGTACGGCGCCGGACGGGAGCCCGAAGGCCGCGTGGAACAGGCCGGTGGAGGCGTTCGGCAGCAGCACGGTGTGCTCGGCGTCGGTGCCGGCGAGCCGTGCCGCGGCGGCCCTGGCCCGTACCTCGGCGGCCATCAGCTCGTTCACGGTGGTGTGGTCCGCGCGGGCGGACCGGCCCAGCGCCTCGGCGGTCGCGGCGACCACCTGCCGCGACGGCGGCCCGTACCGCGCGAAGTCGAGGTACCCCTCGGGCTCCTCGAAGTGCTCGGCATACCCCGGCAGTCCGCCGGCGGTCTTCTGCGGTCCCATGCGCGGCTGCTCCTCGACGTCGTACGGCTCCGGCCCGGACCTGCGCCCGACCCGCGCCCAGTCTGAGCCCTGCGGCAGCGAACCCCCTGCTCGGGGGTGCCACCGGAGCCCCGCCGCACGCCGGTGCCGTCCCTGCCTCTACGAGGCGCCCCAGGCCCGGTGGGTCCCGCGAGGCCCCGCAGGTCCGGCCCGCCGGACACGGCTTCACGGTGGCGAATCCGCCGGGTCGGGAGCCACGCGGGGAGCTGGGGCGTTACTCGGAGGGGACGGGCGGTGAGAATACGCGGGTGGAGCCGATGGATGCGGGGAGAGCGGTGGCGGGGCCGACAGCACCGGGCGGGAGCGATCCGGACGAGGCCCGATGGGTCGGCGTGCGGCGGATGAAGCGGATCGCGACGGGGTTCCTGCTCGTCGCGACGGCCGTGTACGGGCTGGCCAAGTGGGCCGGCGAGGAGGGCGCGGGCGGCTGGGCCGGCTATGTGGCGGCGGCCGCGGAAGCCGGCATGGTCGGCGCGCTCGCGGACTGGTTTGCGGTCACCGCGCTCTTCCGCCGCCCGCTCGGCCTGCCCATCCCGCACACCGCGATCATCCCGACGAAGAAGGACGCCCTGGGCGCGAGCCTGGGCGAGTTCGTCGGCGAGAACTTCCTGTCCGCCGACGTCGTACGGGCCCGGCTGCGGACGGTCGGCATCGGCGCGCGGCTGGGCGGCTGGCTGGCAGAACCGGACAACGCCGCGAAGGTCACCGAGCAGGCGTCGGCGGCGCTGCGCGGCGTGCTCACGGTGCTGCGCGACTCCGACGTGCAGGCGGTGGTCGGCGAGGCGATCACCCGGCGGGCCGAGGCGCAGGAGGTCGGGCCGGGCCTCGGCCGGCTGCTGGAGCGGGTCGTCGCCGACGGCGGGCACCGCCGGATGGTGGACCTGGTGTGCGTACGGGCGCATGACTGGCTGGTGGAGCACGGCGACTCGGTGATGACCGCCGTGCAGGGCGGCGCCCCCGGCTGGACCCCGCGGTTCGTGGACCGCCGGATCGGCGAGCGCGTCTACAAGGAGCTGCTGCGCTTCGTCACCGAGACGCGCGACTCCCCGAACCACCCGGCCCGCGGCGCCGTGGACCGCTTCCTGGCCGACTTCGCCCACGAGCTGCAGGAGGACGCCGACACCCGCGCCCGGGTGGAGCGGCTGAAGAAGGACCTGCTGGCCCGCTCCGAGGTGCAGGACCTGATCGCCTCGGCGTGGGGCGCGGTGCGGGCGATGGTGGTGGCCGCCGCCGAGGACGAGCAGAGCGCGCTGCGGCAGCGCGCCCGCGCCTCGCTGCTCTCGCTGGGCCGCCGGCTGACCGCCGACCCGGCGCTGCAGGCCAAGGTGGACAGCTGGCTGGAGGACGCGGCCACCTACCTGGTCACCACCTACCGCGACGAGATCACCTCGCTGATCAGCGAGACAGTGGCCGGTTGGGACGCCGACCAGACCTCGCGCAAGATCGAGGCGCACGTCGGCCGGGACCTGCAGTTCATCCGGATCAACGGCACGGTGGTCGGAGCGCTGGCCGGCCTGCTGATCTACACCGTCTCCCAGCTGGCGACCCGCTGAGCCCGGTCCACGGGGTGGTCGGGGACTTGCGGCCGGACGGCACGGAGTCGGAGGATCGGCCCAGACATCGGATGACCTGACGGGTTCGTCCTCGATCGAACTCCGATCCGGCTCCGATCCGACCGACCTGACGTATGGAGTACGACTGTGAAGCTGCTGCGTGTCGGACCCGCCGGGGCGGAGCGCCCCGCACTGCTGGACCAGGACGGCGTCCTGCGGGACCTGGGCGGCCTGGTGCCCGACATCGACGGCGCCCTCCTCGCCGACGAGGCCGCGCTCGCCCGGGTCGCCGCCGCGGCCGCGGACGGCTCGCTGCCCGCCCTGGACGCCGGCCTGCGGGTCGGGCCGCCGCTCGCCCGGATCGGCAAGATCGTCTGCATCGGGCTCAACTACCACGACCACGCGGCCGAGACGGGGGCGCAGGCGCCGAGCGAGCCGGTCGTCTTCATGAAGGCGCCGGACACCGTGGTCGGGCCCGACGACACCGTGCTGGTGCCGCGCGGCAGCGTGAAGACCGACTGGGAGGTGGAGCTGGCCGTGGTCATCGGACGTGAGCTGCGGTACGCCGCCTCGCACGAGGAGGCGCTGGCCGCCGTCGCGGGGTACGCGGTCGCGCACGACGTCTCCGAGCGGGAGTTCCAGATCGAGCGCGGCGGTCAGTGGGACAAGGGCAAGAACTGCGAGACGTTCAACCCGCTGGGGCCGTGGCTGGTCACCGCCGACGAGGTGCCCGACCCGCAGGCACTCTCCCTGAAACTATGGGTCAACGGGGTGCTGCGCCAGGACGGCACGACGGCGGACCAGATCTTCCCCGTCGCCGAAGTCGTGCGCTACCTCAGCCAGTTCATGACGCTGTACCCGGGTGACGTGATCAACACGGGTACCCCCGCCGGGGTCGCCCTCGGCCGGCCCGAGCCCAAGCCGTACCTGAAGCCGGGCGATGTCGTCGAGCTGACGATCGAGGGGCTGGGACGCCAGCGCCAAGAGCTCGCGCCTGCGTAAGGGGGGCGGCTTCTCGCCGTTGGGTTCCCGCCTCGTCGCCGCCTGCCGCCCGGTGGCCTGCTGGTCGCGCAGTTCCTCCCCCAGAGCTTCGCCTGGGGGTACCCCCAGCGCCTCCAAGAACGGCTCCCCGTCTGCCCGACCGGGTCGTATGCCGTCGCAAGGCCGGTGTGGGCTGGTCGCGCAGTTCCCCGCGCCCCTAAGGTGCTTGCCCTTCGCATGAAGGGCGAGGCCCTACAACCCAGGGGCGCGGGAACTGCTCCCGCGGAGGGGGAACCCCACCAGCACACCGCCGGAGGGGGTCCCGGGGGCGGGGAGCCGTGCGGGTCAAAGGGTGACCGTGAGGCCATCCCGTGAAGAAGACGCGGCCGCTTCGATGACTGCCAGGGACGCCGCCGCGTCCAGAGCCGTGACGGGAGGGGCGGAGCCGTCGCGGAGGGCAGACTCGACGGCGGCGTAGAAGGCGGGGTAGTCACCCGGCAGCGAGGGCACCGCCTCCGTGGCGTCCGGCGTGCCCAGGGTGCCCCAGTCGGCGGGCGGCACCTCGCCCCAGGAACCCTCGTCGCCCCCGCCGGGGCGCCGGCCGGCGCGCAACGCGGCCTCCTGCGGGTCGAGCCCGTGGACGACATAGCCGCCGCGGCTGCCGAGCACGCGGAAGCGCGGCCCGAACCGGGCCGCGACCGCACTCATCCACAGGTGCGAACGCACCCCGCCGACGTGCGTGAGGGCGACGAACGCGTCGTCCACCGCCCCGGCCCCGGGCCGCAGCGCGGCCGTCTCGGCGTAGACGGTGCGGGCCGGGCCGAAGAGGGTGAGCGCCTGGTCGATCAGGTGGGCGCCCAGGTCGTAGAGGAGCCCGCCGACCTCCGCCGGGTCGTCCGACTCCCGCCAGCCGCCCTTGAGTTGGGGCCGCCAGCGCTCGAAACGGGATTCGAAGCGGTGCACCTCGCCGAGTTCGCCGCGCTCCAGGAGGTCCCGCAGGGTGCGGAAGTCGCTGTCCCAGCGGCGGTTCTGGAAGACGGCGAGCATCAGCCGGCGCTCCTCGGCGAGCACGCCCAGCGCGCGCGCCTGCGCGGCGGTCGCGGCCAGCGGCTTGTCCACCACCACGGGCAGCCCCGCGGTCAGCGCGGCGGTCGCCAGCGGCACGTGCGTACGGTTCGGTGCGGCGATCACCACGAGGTCGAGTTCGTCCGCGCGGGACCACACCTCCTCCGCCTTGGCGGCGAACCGCACGCCGGGGAACTCCGCCCGCGCCTGCTCCCTGCGCTCGGGGTTCCCGGTGACCACCGTGTCCAGTTCGAGCCCGGCCGTACCGGCGATCAACGGACCGTGGAAGTACGCCCCCGCGGGCCCGTACCCCACCAGCGCAACACGCAAGGGTTCCATACGGCCCAGCGTACGGGGCGGCTCCTCGCCGCTCGGGTTCGCGGCAACCGCGGCCGGGACCCCGCGGCGGGGTTCCGCCCCGGCGGGGGTGTCCGCCACCGTTAGGCTTGAGGAACCGATATGACCACGACGGGAGAGCAATCCGTGTCGACACGCAAGCCGATCGAGTCGTGGCTCACCGACATGGACGGGGTGCTCATCCACGAGGGCACGCCCATCCCGGGGGCCGACGCTTTCCTGAAGGGGCTCAAGGCCTCCGGCAAGCCCTTCCTCGTGCTGACCAACAACTCCATCTACACCCCGCGCGACCTGCACGCCCGCCTCGCCCGGATGGGCCTGGACGTCCCCGTCGCCAGCATCTGGACCTCCGCGCTGGCCACCGCGAAGTTCCTGGACGACCAGCGGCCCGGCGGCACCGCGTACGTCATAGGCGAGGCCGGGCTGACCACCGCGCTGCACGACGTCGGCTACGTGCTGACCGACCACGACCCCGACTACGTCGTGCTCGGCGAGACCCGCACCTACAGCTTCGAGGCGCTGACCAAGGCGATCCGCCTGATCAACGGCGGCGCCCGCTTCATCTGCACCAACCCCGACCAGACCGGCCCCTCCCCGGAGGGCGTGCTGCCCGCCGCCGGCTCGGTGGCCGCGCTGATCACCAAGGCCACCGGCAAGGACCCGTACTTCGTCGGCAAGCCCAACCCGCTGATGATGCGCGCCGGGCTCAACGCGATCGGCGCCCACTCCGAGACCAGCGCGATGATCGGCGACCGGATGGACACCGACGTGCTGGCCGGCCTGGAGTCCGGCATGGAGACCTTCCTGGTGCTCACCGGCCTGACCGCGGTGGCCGACATCGACCGCTACCCGTTCCGCCCCTCGCGGGTGGTCGACTCGATCGCGGACCTCGTCGCGGAGATCTGACCCGGGGCGCTGTCCCGACACGCGGTTTTTACTCTGCGTATACGGTTCGTCACCCAGGTGGCCCACTGGGGGCCCGCTCGGAGTGCGGGCGGCGGCGGGGGACGGAATCTTCGTAGGCACCGGGCGCGAGTCGCCGCTCCCGGCCGAGCGGAGGTCCCCATGTTTGGTCTGAAACTGCCCGCCGCCGCAGCCGCCGGCGCCGTCGCCGTCCTCGCGGTCGGCGGCCTGTCAGGACCGGTCGAGCAGGCCGTCGCCGACGACGGCGGGTCGAGCAGTTCGTCCAGCTCGTCCGCGTCGAGTTCGTCGAGTTCGTCGAGCAGCTCCTCCAGCTCGTCGTCGAGCTCGGAGGGCAGCATGGACGTCTCGCCGCAGACCGTCGCCCCCGGCGGCGTCGTCTCGCTGCACCTGTCCACCTCCTGCAAGTCCGGCAAGACCGCCAAGGCGAGCGCCAAGGTCTTCGTGGACACCGTGACCCTCGCGCCCTCCGGCGACGGCCGCGGCATGGACGGCAGCGCGTTCATCCGCTCCGACGCGGTCGAGGGCTCCTACCGGGTGTCGGTGGAGTGCGACGGCTCCAGCAGCTCCGCGAGCGCGTCCATCACGGTCAGCGCGAGCGGTGGCGGCACCACGCCGGTCACCCCGCTGCAGCCGGACCGCCCGGTGCCGGCCGGCGGGGGCGGGGCCGCCAAGCAGCTCGCCGCCCAGCGCGCCGGCAGCGCCGAGCAGCTGGCCGCCGGTCCCGCGGCCGCGGGCACCAGCACCGAGCCGCTGCTGGTCACCGGCGCCGTGGCCGCCGCCGGGCTGGTCGGCCTGGCCGTCCACCGCCGCCGGCGCGCGGCCCGCGGCTGACCCGGCATGACCGGCGGGGACGACCGGGACGGCGACGAGGCGGCGCTGCGCGGCGACACCCGGGCCAGGCCCGACAGCAGGACGTGGACGGCGCTGGCGGCCGGACTGCTCCTGCTGGCGGCCTGGCTCGTCGGGCACGGCTCGGGCGGACAGGGCGCCGCGGCCCCGCGGGTGTTCGCCGCGGCCGCCGACGACCACCCGCCGCACCTGTACGCGGCCCACGCCCCGCTGCCCGCGGCCGACCCCGTACGGCTGGACATCGACTCGATCGGCCTGCACGCGCCGCTCGTGCCGCGCGGCCTGTCCGGCGGCGCGGTCGATCCGCCGCCGTACTCGACGCCGAAGGTCGCCGGCTGGTACCGGGGCGGTCCGGCGCCGGGGTCGGCGGGGGCGGCGATCGTGGTCGGGCACGTGGACACCGAGACCGGGCCTGCGGTGTTCTTCCCGTTGAGCACGGTGAAGCCGGGCGCGCTGGTCGAGGTGACCCGGGCGGACCACACGGTCGCCGACTTCTCGGTGGAGGCGGTCGAGGTCGTCCAGAAGGCCCACTTCGACGCCACCCGCGTCTACGGCGCCGACTCCGCGCAGCGCCCCGAGCTGCGCCTGATCACCTGCGGCGGCGACTTCGACGAGGCCAGCCAGGCGTACTCGGCGAACGTGGTGGTCTACGCCTCCCTGACCGGCTCGCGCGCGGCCCGCACCAGCGGGGCTTAGGGTGCCGGGCAAGGGGACGGTTCCGTACGAAGCCGATGAATGCCACGAACGCCACGAGTACGACGAACGCCACGAACACGACGACGATCGACAGAACGAGCAGGACTGCCGGGACGGAACCAGGACAGCACCAGGACGGAAAGCCACAGCGGTGTACGCAGCCCAGTGATCCCCCAGTGGAGGTCCGGATGCCCGTACGTGAGCCGAAGGGGGAGAAGCCGGCCGGATGGCGGCCGCGGCCGCCCGCGACCGCCGCACCGGACCGCGTCGAGGAGGCACGGGCCGGCGGCTCCCCGCGGGGCCTGGCCGCCGACCTGGCCGGCCTGCTCGGCCCCGGCAAGGTGCTCGGCACCGTGTCCGACCTGGTCCGGTACGCCTCCGACGCCGGCCCCTACCGCTTCGTGCCGCAGGCGGTGGCCGTCCCCGACAGCGTGCAGGACATCGCCAAGCTCATGGCGTACGCCCGCCGGGAGCGCCGCACCCTGGTCTTCCGCGCGGCCGGCACCAGCCTGAACGGGCAGGCCCAGGGCGAGGACATCCTGGTGGACGTGCGCCGCCACTTCAGCGGCGTGGAGGTCGAGGCCGGGGGCGCCAGGGCGCGGCTGCTGCCCGGCACCGTGCTGGCCCGCGCGAACGCCGCCCTGGCCCGCCACGGCCGGGTGCTGGGCCCGGACCCGGCGAGCGCGGCCGCGGCCACGATCGGCGGGGTGCTCGCGGGAAACGCCGCGGGGCCCGCCGCCGGTACCACCCGCGACTCCTACCGCACGGTGCTCTCCCTGACCGCGGTGCTGCCCTCGGGCACCGTCGTGGACACCGGCGACCCGGAGGCCGACACCGCGCTCGCGGCCGCCGAACCCGAGCTGCACCAAGGCCTGCTGGACCTCAAGGACGAGATCGAGGGCGACCCTGAGCTGGTCGCGCGCATCCGGGCCGGCCACGCGCTGCCGAACTCCGCCGGCTACCGGCTGGACGCCTTCCTCGACGCCGAGACCCCGGTGCAGATCCTGCGCGGGCTGATGATCGGCTCCCAGGGCACCCTCGGCTTCGTCGCCGAGGCGGTCTACGAGACGCTGCCCGCCCGGCCCGCGGCCACCGCCGCGCTGCTGTTCTTCCCCGCGCTCGCCGCGGCCGCCGAGGCGGCACCGCACTTCGCGACCGCCGGCGCCGAGGCGGTCGAGCTGATGGACGGCCGCACCCTGCGCGCGGCCGCCGCGGTGGCGGGCCTGCCGGGGGAGTGGGCCGCGCTGCCCGCCGAGTGCGCGGCCCTGCTGGTGGAGTTCCGCGCCGCCGACGAGACGGAGCTGGCCGCCTACGAGCGGGCCGCTCGGCGGATCTGCGACGACCTCGGGCTGGTCAGCCCGGTGCCCACGGCCGCCAACGACTTCACCCGCGACCGGGCCGCCATCGCCCGGCTGTGGCGGGCCCGCCGTGCCTTCCTCACCGCGGTCGGCGCCACCCGCCCGCCCGGCATCACCCTGGCCTGCGAGGACCTCGCGGTGCCGCCGGGCCGGCTCGCCGAGGCGTGCGCCGAACTCCTCGCGCTGCTGGAGCGGCACGGCTTCGAGACGGCCGCGGTCGCCGGCAGCGCCGGCCAGGGCACCTTGGAATGCCTGCTCGCCTTCGACGCCGCCGACCCCGCCGACGTGGAGCGCTACGCCGCCTTCCTCGACGACTACTGCCACACCGTCACCGAACGGCTCGGCGGCACCCCGCGGGCCCGGCACGGCACCGGCCGCGCCCTGACACCCCACCTGGAGACCGTCTGGGGGCCCGCCGCCGTGGCGCTGATGTGGCGGGTCAAGCGGCTGCTCGACCCCGACGGCATCCTCGCCCCCCGGGTCCTGCTCGACCAGGACCCGCGCGGCCACCTGCGCGGCCTGAAGACGCTCCCGGCGATCGAGGCCGCGGCCGACCCCTGCACCGAGTGCGGGCTGTGCGAGCCGGTGTGCCCGAGCCGGGAGCTGACCACCACACCCCGGCAGCGGATCGCCCTGCGCCGCGAGATGCACCGCCAGGGCGCCGGGTCGCCCGTCGCCGAGGCGCTGCTGGCCGGGTACGGGGCCGAGGCCGTCGACTCCTGCGCCGGGGAGTCGCTGTGCGCGGCCGCCTGCCCGGTCGGCATCGACACCGGCGCCCTCATGCGGGACTTCCGGCGGGCCCGCCGCGGCCGGGCCGAGGAGCGGGCCGCCACCGCGCTCGCCCGGCACTGGCGCACGGCGGGCCGCGCCGCCCGCAGCACCCTCGCGGCGGCAGCCGCCGTACGCGCCCGCACCCGCCCCGGCGACGTCCTCCCCGATCCGACGCGCACGCCCCAGCGCGGGGCCGCCGGTCCCTTTGGGTTCCTGTCGGATCCGCCCGGTGCCGCGCCACGGCTGCCGCACACCGCCCAGCGCGGTGCCGCCGCCGTCTACTACCCGGCGTGCGCGAACCGGCTGCTCGGGCCGGCCCGGGGGCGCCGCGGCTGGGTGGTGCAGGCCTTGGTGGCGCTCGCCGAGCGGGCCGGCTCGCCGCTGTGGATCCCGCCGGGCGTGGCCGGCACGTGCTGCGCGGCGCCGTGGCGGGCCCGGGGCCACGAGGAGGGGGCCGCGCTGATGGCCAACCGGGCCGTCGAGCACGCGTGGGGCTGGACCGGAGGCGGGCGGCTCCCCTTCGTGGTCGACGCCCAGTCCTGCGCGCTCGGACTCGGGCAGGGTCTCGTGCCGCTGCTCAGCGACGCGAACCGCGAGCTGCACGAGGAGCTGACGATCGTGGACGCCGTGTCCTGGACGGCGGAGCAGCTGCTGCCCAAGCTGACGGTCGCCTCGCCGGCGGGTTCCGCCGTCCTCCACCCCACCTGCGCGGGGCACCGCCTCGCCGGGCCGGACGCCGCCGGCGACGACCCGCTTGCCGTCCTCGCCCGCGCCCTCGCGTCCGACGTCGCCGTCCCCGAGGACGCCGGCTGCTGCGGTTGCGGGTCCCTGACCGCGGGGGTCATCGCCGCGGCGACGCGGCCCGAGGCCGAGGAGGTCGCCGCGCGGCCGTACGAGCTCTATCTCTCGGCCGATCGGCTCTGCGAGGCGGCTCTCGAACGGGCCACGGGCGAGCCCTACGAGTCCGTCCTGGTCGCCCTGGAGCGAGCCACGCGCCCCTGAGGTTTTCTTCTCCTACGGTGCCGATTCTCGCCGTCGGGGTTCTCCGCGTTCCCGGCCGCAGCCCGGCTTTGGGCCGGTGGGGGTGCCCCTCTGGGGGAGCAGTTCCTCCCCCAGAGCTTCGCCTGGGGGTACCCCAGCGCCCCTGAAAACCTCGCCCTTCGCGCGCAGGGCGAGCACCTTAGGGGCGCGGGGAACTGCGCGCGCAACCAGCCACCGGGCGGCAGGCGGCGACGCACGGGAACCCCCGCGGCGGGGAGCCGCACCGTAGCCACGACGGTGCGGCGACGCACGGGAACCCCCGCGGCGGGGAGCCGCACCGTAGCCACGACGGCGGCACCGTAGGGGAGCCCCCTACGCGGAGGGGGCCGACAGGAGGAGGACGACGACGTCGTCGGAGAGGGAGCCGCCCGCGTGGCGGAGAAGGTCCGCGTAGAGGCGCTCGGCGGCCCCGTCGAGGTCGTCGCAGGAGCCCGCGACGAGGGGGGCCGCGCGCTCGGCGAGGGGGTAGAACGTGTGGTCGCGCGGGCTGCGCGCCTCGATGACGCCGTCCGTGCAGAGGAGCAGGACGTCCCCGGGCAGCAGCGGGACCCGCCACGGCTCGGGCGGCTCTCCGTGCGCGACCATGCCGGCCAGCCCGAGCGGCACCCAGGGGTCGACGGGTTCCAGCGTCTCCACGGTGCCGTCGGCGGACACCCGCAGCGGCGCCACATGCCCGTAGTGCAGCAACTCGACGCTGCCCTCCTTGTCGAACTGCGCGAACAGCGCGGTGATGAAGTCACCCGTGCCCACGTGCCGCCCGACGCTGGCGTCGACCCGGGCGGCCACGTGCGCCAGGCCGCCCTCGTCGTACGCGGCCTCGCGGAACGCGCCGAGCACCACCGCCGAGGTCTGCACGGCGGCGAGCCCCTTGCCGCGGACGTCCCCGATGAGCGCGCGCACGCCGTGCGGGGTGTCCAGCACGGCGTACAGGTCGCCGCCGATCTGGGCCGCGTCGGCCGCCGAGACGTACCGCACGGCCAGCCGCACCCCGCCGACCCGCGGCTCCGGCGGGTGCATCAGCGCGTGCTGGGCGGCCTCGGCGACCGAGGCGATGGCGGTGAACGCCTTGGCGCCGGCCTCGCGCCGCCAGGCGATGTAGACGCTGAAGACGCTCACCACGGCGTAGGCGAAGAGCTGGCCGAGGAGCACGTCCCGGTCGGGGATGCGGGTCACGCCGTCGTAGGGCGACAGGGCGGCCTGGATGCCGGCGCCGAGCAGGCTGATGAAGAGGGTGCGCTGCCAGTTGACGGTGATGGCGGCCAGCGCCGGGGCGGCCACGATGCCGGGCGTCAGGAAGTGGTCCTGGCCGGCGAGCAGGTCCGCGCCGACCACGATGACCAGCGCGGCGATGGGCAGGGACATGCCCATCCGGGAGAGGTACTCGCTCTCCAGCCGCTGTACTGCTCTCACCCAGGCGTTCTTCACATGGGTACCCATCTGGCCTCGACCGGCCGGTCAGCCGCACGCCCCCCTGGCCCCACAGCGGCCACCGGTGGCCGGTACCCGGACCGGTACCGCCATGAGCAGGAACGCGCCGAACAGCATCAACGTTCCCATCTTCGCTCATGTGTGCAACCCGGTCCTCGTCCGCGCCCGACCTGCGCGGATGCCGGCCGCGGGCCGTGGCGGCGGTGTTGCGGCCGGTGAACGCATTGCGACAGCAGGGGCGGTTGGGGTGGCCGGGGCGCCGCCGGCTTCCTAGGGTCGGCGTGTACCTGCCACCCATCGCGCTGGAGGACCCCTGTGCGCAAGAGACTGCTCGCGTCCGCTGCCGCCGTCGCCGCCTTCGGGCTGCTGCCCGCCCTGTCGGCCACCCCGGCGGGCGCGGCGAACGCCGGACCGGGCGCCCCGGGCATCGGCGACCCGTACTACCCGACCTACGGCAACGGCGGCTACGACGTCTCCCACTACGACCTGCGGCTGTCCTACCAGCCCGCCACCGACACCCTCAGCGGCACCACCACGCTGACCGCCCGGGCCACCCAGGGGCTGACCTCCTTCGACCTGGACTTCGCGCTGCCGGTCAGCCGGGTCACCGTGGACGGCCGCCCGGCGGCCTTCGCCGCCAGCGGCGAGCAGGAACTCGTGGTCACCCCGGCCCGCACCATCCCGCGCGGCCGCACCCTCACCGTCGCCGTCACGTACTCCGGGGTGCCCTCCAGCGTCCAGCGCTACGGCTTCACCTCCTGGATGCGCACCCCCGACGGCGGGGTCGCGGCCAACGAGCCGGAGTCGGCCTGGTGGTGGTTCCCCAGCAACGACCACCCCGCCGACAAGGCGACCTACGACGTGGACGTCAAGGTGCCGCAGGGCGACCAGGCGATCAGCAACGGGCTGCTGCTCTCGCAGAGCACTCGCGGCGGCTGGACCGACTTCCACTGGCGGCAGGAGCGCCCGCAGGCCACCTACCTGGCCACGCTCGCGGTCGGGCACTTCGACTTCACGCACGCGCGCAGCGCCGGCGGCGTGCCCGTGCTCAACGCCTACAGCCCCGACCTGGACCCGGCCACCGCCGCCAACGCGCGGGCCAGTGTGGAGCGCACCGGCGAGATCGTCGACTTCCTCAGCGGCTACTTCGGCCCCTACCCCTTCGACTCCGCGGGCGGCTACGTGCCGAACGTGACGGCCGGCTTCGCGCTGGAGACCCAGACCCGGGTCTTCTACAGCCCGAAGTTCTTCACCAAGGGCCCGAACACCTCGGTGGTCGCCCACGAGCTGGCCCACCAGTGGTACGGCGACAGCGTCTCCCTGGAGCGCTGGTCGGACATCTGGCTGAATGAGGGCTTCGCCGGGTACGCCGAGTGGCTGTGGGCCGAGCACGAGCACACCGGCACCCCGCAGGAGCTCGCCCGGGCCGTCTACGACGCCCACCCCGCGAGCGACCCGTTCTGGACGGTGAAGCCCGGCGACCCCGGGGCGGCGAACCAGTTCGACGACGCGGTCTACGACCGGGGCGCGCTGGCCATCCAGGCGCTGCGCGACACCATCGGCGACCACGCCTTCCTCGCCCTGCTGCGGGCCTGGCCGACTCAGCACCGGTACGGCAACGGGACCATCGCCGAGTTCGAGGCGCTCGCCGAGCGCCTGTCGGGCAAGGACCTGGGCGCCTTCTTCACCACCTGGCTCTACACCACGGCCAAGCCCGCGACCTTCCCCGGCGCCTGACCGGAGCGGGCAGGCAGGCAGAGCAGGAACGAGCAGCAAAACGAGCGAGGGCCCTCCGCGATCCGCGGAGGGCCCTCGCTCCTCAGGTGCGCCGCCAGGGACTCGAACCCCGGACCCGCTGATTAAGAGTCAGCTGCTCTAACCAACTGAGCTAGCGGCGCCTGCTGACGTGGAAGACCTTACCCCATGGCGGCGGGCGCTCCCAAACCGGTTTCCGCCTGCTCAGATGCTCATGGTGAGCAGCACCGGGGCGGCCCGCTCGTGCAGGGTGTCCACGGCCGGGCGCAGCCGGTGCGCCTGGGCGTAGGGCATCGACAGCGCCAGGCACGCCACGGTCTTGCCGATGGTGACCGGGATCGCCGCGCAGACGGTGCCGACCGCGTACTCCTGCAGGTCCAGGGTGGGCACGGTGGCCGGCTGCCGCTCCAGCTTGGTGAGCAGCACCCGGTCGTCGACCTCGGTGCGGGAGGTGAGCCGGGCCGGGCGGTGCCGGGACAGGTGCTCGCGGCGCCCGTTGTGGTCCAGCTGGGAGAGCAGGCACTTGCCGACCGCGCTGGCGTGGGCGGCCGAGCGGAAGTCGACCCACTCGTTCACCTTGGGCGCGTTGGGGCCGTCGGCGAAGTCCACGATGCGCACCTCGCCGTCGTCGTACCGGCTGAAGTAGACCGCGGCGCCGACCTCGTCGCGCAGCTCGGTGAGGACCTCGCGCAGCCGCTCGGCCAGGGCCGCGTCGCGGTGGGCGGCGCCGAGCAGCACCAGCGACTCGCCGACCACGTAGCCGCCGCCGGGCACGAAGCCCAGGTAGCGCTCGCGGCGCAGCATCGCCAGCACCTGCTTCAGCTGGCCCGGGGGCACGCCGATCTCGCGGGACAGCTGCTCGGCGGTGACGCCGTCCCGGTGGGCGTCGACCGACTCCAGGACGCGCAGCGCGTATTGGACCGCCTGCACACCCGGCCCGAGGTGTTGGTACTCCAGCGCCACGGTGACCCCCCTGGGTAAGACCGTCTGCGGCATGGGCTGCTACTGGCTGATGACTGGCTGCTTCCGGCTGGATCGACCTCCACGATAGCCCCAATAGGCTTTCCGGTAGAGGAGGTTGAACGTTGATCCGACCGGCTCCGGGCGTCTGTGCAGGAAGGGGCCACCTTGGCATATGCCCACGTCACTGCCCTCTTTTCGGCCGGTCTGCATGTGCCACCGGGTCCGCGGGGGGCCGGAAAGACGAGCGGCGCCTGCGACGGGAGGGGCGCGCCCGGGCCCGGACCGGGAATAAACCGGACGCTTTCTCCGGTTGTTCCGCCGGGCGCCGGAGAGGCCGGGCACGACGATCGAGGAGGCGCGAGCCGTGGGTGAAGCAGACCGGGACGGGGCGGGACAGGGTATCCGGGGCACGGTCCGCGGGAGCGCGCCGGTGCCGCTGTCCGTACTGGATCTGGCCACCGTCGGCAGCGGCTTCACCGCCGCCGACGCGCTGCGCACCAGCGTGGAGATCGCCCGCACCGCGGAGACCCGCGGCTACCACCGGATGTGGGTGGCCGAGCACCACTCGATGCCCGGTGTGGCCAGCTCCTCGCCCGCGGTGATCCTGGGCCACCTGGCCGCCCACACGTCCACCCTGCGGCTCGGCTCGGGCGGGGTGATGCTGCCCAATCACGCGCCCCTGGTGATCGCCGAGCAGTTCGGGACCCTGGAGGCGCTCGCCCCCGGCCGGATCGACCTCGGCCTCGGCCGCGCGCCGGGCACCGATGGGGCCACCGCCGCCGCGCTGCGCCGCTCCGACACGCTGCACGAGGGCGCCGACGACTTCCCGCGCCAGCTGGCCGAACTCATCCGGTTCCTGGACGACGAGTTCCCCGACGGCCACCCCTACGCGCGCATCCACGCCATCCCGGGCCCGGTGCAGGGCACGTCCCCCGGCGGTGTGCAGTCCGCCGCCCGGCCGAGCGTCTGGCTGCTCGGATCGTCCGGATTCAGCGCCCAACTGGCCGGCGCGCTCGGCCTGCCGTTCTCCTTCGCCCACCACTTCTCGGCCGCCAACACCATCCCGGCGCTCGCCCTGTACCGGGAGTCCTTCCGGCCCTCGGAGATCCTGGACCGCCCCTACGCCTCGATCGGGGTTGCCGCGCTCGCCGCCGAGGACCCGGCCGAGGCGCACCGCCAGGTGCTCACCGGCGCCCTGAGCATGCTGCGGCTGCGCACCGGCCGCCCGGGCCTGGTGCCGACCCCCGACGAGGCGGCGGCCTACGAGTTCAGCGCCGTGGAGCGGGACTTCGTGGACTCCTGGCTCGGCAACGTGGTCTACGGCGACCCGGAGACCGTGCGGCAGGGCCTGGACGCCCTCGTGGCGCGCACCGGCGCCGACGAGCTGGTGATCACCGCCAACGCGCACACCCCCTCGGCGCGGCTGCGCAGCTACGAGCTCATCGCCGACGCCTACGGCTTCCCGAAGGACGTCGCCGCCGGTTAAACACGCGTTTCCGCCGCCCGGTGGTCCAACTCCCCACCGGCGGCGCGCCGTCGCCGGGCCGGTCCGCGGTTCGTGCCAAAGCCGCTCGTCACCCTGCTGACGAGCGGCTTTGGCGCGTCCGGGGGGAGGCGGGCGGAGCACCCGGGCCGCCGTATTGGTCTAGTCCAAGCTTGGTTCATACCATTGACGTGCACTTGACCAAGGGTTAACCATGCTGGGCACCCCTGTTGTTCCTCCTCCCTCTCCCCCCGGAGGTTCCCCGTGCACCGTAGGAAGAGAACGCTCGCGGCCGTCGCCGCGGGTGCCGCCGTCAGCATGGGCGCGGCTCTCGCGCTGTTCGGCGGGGTCGGCACCGCGCAGGCGAACACCACCGCCGCGGCGCAGCCGGCGGCCGCCGCCGCGAGCAGCGGCGGGGTCAAGATCGCGTACTACGACCAGTGGAGCGTGTACGGCAACGCCTTCTACCCCAAGAACCTCGACACCGAGGGGATCGCGGGCAAGCTGGACGTCCTCAACTACTCGTTCGAGAACATCGATCCGACGAACCTGACCTGTTTCGAGTCCACCAAGGCGTCGGACTCCACCAACGAGTCGGACCCGAACGCCGGGGACGGGGCGGGCGACGCCTTCGCCGACTACCAGAAGTCCTTCGGCGCCGACATCAGCGTCAACGGGACCGCGGATGTCTGGAACCAGCCGATCGTGGGCACCTTCAACCAGCTCAAGGAGCTGAAGGCGAAGTACCCGAACCTGAAGATCGTCGCCTCCATCGGCGGCTGGACGTACTCCAAGTACTTCTCCGACGTGGCCAAGACCGACGCCAGCCGGCAGAAGTTCGTCAGCTCCTGCATCGACATGTTCATCAAGGGCAACCTGCCGGTCCAGGGCGGCTACGGCGGCACCGGCAGCGCGGCCGGCATCTTCGACGGCTTCGACATCGACTGGGAGTACCCCGGCTCGCCCGACGGCCACGTGGGCAACCACTACAGCCCGGACGACAAGGCCAACTACACCAAGCTGCTGGCCGAGTTCCGCACCGAGCTGAACGCCTACGGGGCGGCCAACGGCGGCAAGCACATGCTGCTCACTGCGGCCCTGCCGTCCGGCCAGGACAAGATCGCGAACATCGAGACGGACAAGATCGGGCAGTACCTGGACTACGCCAACGTCATGACGTACGACATGCACGGCGCGTGGGACGCGACCGGGCCGACGAACGTCCAGGACCCCGTCTACCCGTCCTCCGACGACCCGTCGGCGGTGATCCCGCCGGGCAACGAGAAGTACAGCACCGACGGGGCGATCAAGGCGTGGACGCAAGGCGACTCCGCCTACGGCATCCCCGGCGGCCTGCCCGCGAGCAAGATCACCATGGGCTACCCGCTGTACTACCGCGGCTGGACCGGGGTGCCGGCCGGCAGCAACCACGGCCTGTACCAGTCGGCGACCGGGCCGGCCGGCGCGCGCAGCCTCAGCCAGACCGCGGGCGTGGCGTACTACAAGGAACTCGGCGGGATCGTGGACAACCCGTCGGACACCTTCTTCGACCCGAAGACGCAGTCCAACTACTTCTACAACGGCACGGAGTTCTGGGCCGGCCTCGGCGCCCAGGAGATCCAGGCCAAGGCGGACTACGCGCACTGCAGCGGGCTCGGCGGCTCGATGATGTACTCGCTGCTCGACCTGGACCCGTCGGCGACGCTCTTCAACAAGATCGTCACCGCGACCAACGGCTCGGCCCCGTCGAACTGCTCCAGCGGCGGCGGCACCACCGGCAGCACCAGCTCGGGCACCTCGTCCGGCACCAGCTCCGGCACGACGTCGGGGACGACCTCGGGCACCACGTCCGGCACGACGTCCGGGACCACGAACGGCGGCACCACCGCCGGCACGACCTCCGGGACCACCTCGGGCACCACGTCCGGCACCACGTCGGGCACGACCTCCGGGACCACGTCGGGGACGACCTCGGGCACCACGGGCGGGACCGGCGGCTGCACCCTGCCGTCGTGGAGCGCCTCGGCCATCTACGTCAACGGCGACAAGGTCTCCTGGAACGGCCACAACTGGCAGGCGAAGTGGTGGACGACCAACGAGCAGCCCGGCACGACCGGGGAATGGGGCGTCTGGCAGGACCTGGGCGCCTGCTGACCCCCTGACAGACCGGGGGGCCCACCGCCCGAAGCCCGAGCCCCCCTTGTCGGGTCCGCGTCCTCACTCCCCCCGAGGACGCGGGCCCTTCTGTCTCCCGGCCGCGATTCCGGCCCCCGCCGTCGGCGCCGCGGCCCGGCCCGTTCCGGCGCGGGCTCAGCCCAGCAGCGCCGAGATCGCCGCGGGGCCGACCGGGCGCGAGTAGTGCCAGCCCTGGCCGGTGTCGCAGCCGATCCGGCGCAGCCGCTCGGCCTGCTCGGCGCTCTCCACGCACTCGGCGGTCACCGTCAGGCCCAGCCGGTGGGCGAGGTCCACCAGGGCCTCGACGATGGTCTGGTCGGCCGGGTTGGGGTGCTCGGCGGACCGGAAGCCCTGCACGAAGGAGCCGTCCAGCTTCAGGGCCGAGACCGGCAGCCGGCTCATGTAGGCGAGGTTGGAGTAGCCGGTGCCGAAGTCGTCGATGGCGATCCGCACGCCCATCTCGTGCAGGGCGTGCAGCGCCTGCAGCGGCCGCCCGGCCGAGCCCATCACCGCGGACTCCGTCAGCTCCAGCTGCAGCAGCCGCGGCGGCAGCCCCGTCTCGCGCAGGATCGCCGCCACGTCGGCGACCAGGTCGGAGTCCCAGACCTGGCGCACCGCCACATTGACGCTCACCACCAGCGGCGAGTCGGGGTGCGCGGCCTGCCAGGCGCGGGCCTGCCGGCAGGACTCGGCGAGCACCCAGCGGCCCAACTGCACGATGGAGCCGTCCTCTTCGGCGAGCCCGATGAAGCGGTTGGGCGACAGCCGGCCGAAGTGCGGGTGCTCCCAGCGCACCAGCGCCTCCACCCCGCGCAGCTCGCCGGTGTCCAGCGCCACCAGCGGCTGGTAGTCCAGCACGAACTCGCCGCGCTCCACGGCCTGCCGCAGGGTGCGCGAGAGGGCCTGACGGGTCATCAGGTGTGCGTTGCGCTCCGGGTCGAAGAGTGTCCAGCGGCCCTTGCCGTCGGCCTTGGCCCAGTACAGCGTGGTGTCGGCGGCCTGCATCAGCCCGGTCGGGGTGGTGTCGGCGGCCTCGCGCTCCACCACGCCGATGCTCGCCGAGACCGCCAGGCGCTGCCCGGCGATGTCGAACGGCGCCTGGAGCGCGTCCAGGACGGCTGTCGCGAGGGTGGTGGCCTGGCCGGTGCCGGTGGAGTCGCGCAGCAGCAGCGCGAACTCGTCCCCGCCCAGGCGCGCCACCAGGTGCCCGCCGGGCTCGGCGCAGCGCTGCAACCGGCCGGCGACCGCGGCCAGCAGTTCGTCGCCGACCCGGTGCCCGAGCGTGTCGTTGACCGCCTTGAAGCCGTCGAGGTCCAGGTAGCACAGGCCGATCCGGCCGGTGCCGTGCTGCGGGGCGCGGGCGCAGGCGTCGGAGAGCCGCTCGAAGAACAGCGCCCGGTTGGGCAGCCGGGTGACCGGGTCGTGCATCCGCAGGTGCCGCAACTCCCGCCGCAGGGTGTCGCGTTCGCCGACGTCGTCGACGGTGAGCAGCAGCGGGCGGGTGCCGGTGCGGGACAGGGTGATCTCCGCACGCAGCGCGCTGCCGTCCGGCCGGGCCAGCCGGCGGGTGCAGCGCAGCCGGCGCCGGCGGCCGGTCAGCACGTCCTGGAAGGCGCCCCGCGCGTGCGGGTCCCCGTCGGTGCCGAGCAGCGCGCCGATCGGGGCGCCCGCGATCCGCTCGTGCTCGGTGCCCAGCAGCCTGGCCAGCGCCGGGTTGGCCGCGAGCACGGTGCCGTCCGGGCCGAGCAGGGCCATCGCGGAGCGGGAGACGGCGAAAGCGGCGCGGTAGTCGTGCAGCTCGGCGTCGGTCGAGCGCGCCCGCACATGATCACTGCGTGTGATGGTCTGTGCGGTGCTGTCGGGCTCGACGCCGGGGCCGCCCGCCGGTCCGCCCATGGGCTGCTCCCTGTTCGCGCTTGACGTCCCTGGCGATCATATGGGCTGGCGGAGTTGGCGATCCAGCGCCGTGATGGTGATTCTCCGCACGCGTGCTGACGGACCGACCGTTTCCGCGCGTTTGCTTCCCGCACCTGATCACTCTCCGCACGTCATGACGGAGCGTAGTCGCTCGTGCGGCGGACAGCCCGTACGGGAGTGCTGCCCACGACACTCGCGGCCGACACCCGCTCGGAGCACCCGAAACCGGCAAAGCACTGCAATCCATAGCAAGGTGGGGGAGGTCCGGGAGAGGCCCGGCACCCCACCACGGAGGCCCCAGTGCGGCGGTCGGAGTTCGCTCCCGAAGCGCGGCGGCGCGTCGGGCGCGCCGTGGCCGCCGCGGTCGCCTGCTTCGCCGCGCTCGTCGCCTGGACGCTGATGACCGGCCCGTCGGCCGGCGCCGTCGCCGGCAGCGCCTGCCTGCTGCCGCGCGCGGCCGCCCACCACTCGGAGGGCACCGACGGCTGGGACGCCGGCTACCCCCGCCCGTCCGGCGACATCCGCGCGCTGATGGTTTTCCTGTCCTTCCCCGGCACCACCCCCGACCTCACCCCCGCCGAGGTCGCCGCCGACCACTACCCGGCCACCGGCCGGTTCTGGGCCACCGCGTCCTACGGGCAGTTCCGGCTGCACCTGCACGCCGAGACCCGCTGGCTGCGGATGCCCCGCCCGGCCGGCGACTACCTGATCAGCCGCGACTGGGACGGCGCCGACCGCTCCGCCTACCTGCGCGACGCCATCGCCACCGCCGACCCCGTGGTGGACTTCCACGGATACGACGTCGTCTACCTCGTGGCCGACCCCGACGCCCCCGGCGTCGACTCCGACGCCACCAAGGTGGTCAACCTCGCCTCGCCGATCACCGCCGACGGCAACCCGATGCGCCGGCTGGTCACCGTCTTCGAGCACCACCCGCCCGACCGCAACGTGCTCGCCCACGAGACCGGCCACGTCTTCGACCTGCCCGACCTCTACTACCGCCCGCCGGCCGGCAGCAATGCCGACTGGGACACCCACGTGGGCGACTGGGACCTGATGGGCAGCCAGTTCGGCCTGGCCCCCGACCCCTTCGCCTGGCACAAATGGCGGCTCGGCTGGCTCGGCCCCGGCCAGGTCGCCTGCGTCACCGGGGTCGGCACCAGCTACCACGACCTCAGCCCCGACGAGACACCCGGCGGCACCAAGCTGCTCGTGGTGCGCACCGGCCTGGACAGCGCCCTGGCGATCGAGGCCCGCGCCCGCACCGGCAACGACCGCACCGCCTGCACCCAGGGCGTGCTGCTCTACACCGTCCGCTCCGACCGCGAGTCCGGCGACGGGCCCATCGACGTGGTCGACGGCCACCCCGGCACCTCCGCCTGCCCGGCCACCTCCGTCTACCCGCCGCTGGCCGACGCGCCGCTCGGCGTCGGCGAGTCCTACGCCCTGCCCGACGGCAGCACCCAGGTCACCGTCACCGACCACCCCGCCGACGGCACCTGGAGCGTGCGGGTGACCGTACGGCCCGCGCACGGCACGCCGGACCTGCGGGCTGCGGGCTAGCCGTGGCCGAGCCCGGGCGCACCCCTGCCGCCCCGCACCTGCTGCGCCGCCTGTGGGGCACCAAGCGGCTGCGGGCGGCCGCGCTCGCGGTGTGCGGGCTGCTCGCCGCCGGGTCCGCCGTCATAGCCCGCCCGCAGCCGCCCGGCGCACAGGGCCCGCCGCCCGCCTCCCGCCCCTGCGCGCTGCGCCAGGTCCCCGGCGTCGCGATGTCCGAGGGCTTCGCCGACCCGCCGGACAACGGCCACGGCCGGGAGTTCGCCCCCTCCACCGGCACGGTGCGCGCCCTGACCCTGCTGGTGGACTTCCCCGACGCCAAGGCCCCCTACAGCGCGCGCGAGCGCTACGGCGAGTTCTTCCCGGCCGTCCCCGAGTGGTACGCCCGATCCTCCTACGGCCGGCTGCGCTACGAGTCCACCCCGGTGCTGCGCTGGATACGCATGCCGCGGCCGTTCGCCGCCTACGGCATCGGCCGCGGCTACGGCTGGGACGCGCACACCGAGATGATGCGCGACCTGCTCAAGGCCGCCGGCACCTCGGTCGACTTCCGCGGCTACGACCTGGTCAACATCCTGGTCACGCCCAACGCGGGGCCGCCGGCCGACGAGTCCGTGCTCTCGGTGACCTGGACCGGCGCCTCGGCCGCCACCACCGACGACGGCGCCCACCTGGACAAGGTCTCCCTGATATACGGCCACGACCAGTCCGGCTTCCGGGTCCTGGCGCACGAGAACGGGCACGCGCTCGGCCTGCCCGACCTGTACTCCGCCGACGACTTCCAGCGCACCGACCGCCTCGCCGGGCAGTGGGACACCATGTCGCTGGACTGGGGCCTGCAGGGCGACCTGCTCGCCTGGCACAAGTGGAAGCTCGGCTGGATACAGGACCGCCAGGTCGACTGCGTCACCGCCCCCGGCACCCGCACCTACCGGCTGCGGCCGCTGGAGACGCCCGGCGGCACCAAGGCGGTGGTCGTCCCGCTGGACGCGACCACGGCCTACGTGCTGGAGCTGCGCGAGGCGCTCGGCAACGACAAGGACGCCTGCCGCCAGGGGATACTCGCCTACCGGGTGCGCACCGACGTCGACTCCGGCCGCGGCCCGGTCACCGTGCTGGACTCGCACCCCCGCACCAGCGCCTGCGACTTCAGCAGCAGCACCTTCAACGGGCTCAACGACGCGCCCTACGCGCCGGGCGAGGGCTGGAAGGACACGGCGGACGGCCTGTCCTTCACGGTGCTGCCGCCCGACGCGGCGGGTGACTGGCAGGTGCGGGTCACCCGCCGCTGAGACCGGGCCGGGGCTCAGTCGAGCAGTTCCGCCTCCAGGGTGATCTGCACACCCGCGAGCGCCTTGCTGACCGGGCAGTTCGCCTTCGCGTCCTGGGCGGCCGCCTCGAACGCCTCGGCGGTCAGCCCCGGCACGCGGGCCTTGACCGACAGGGTGATGCCGGTGATGCCCTCACCCGGCTGGAAGGTCACGTTCGCCACGGTGTCCACGGACTCCGGCGGGGTGCCGGCGCCGGCCAGGCCGTGCGAGAGCGCCATCGAGTAGCAGGAGGAGTGGGCCGCGGCGATCAGCTCCTCGGGGCTGGTCTTGCCGTTCGCCGCCTCGGCCCGCGACGGCCACGAGATCTCGTACGTGCCGATGCCCGAGGTGTCGAGCGAAACCGTGCCGGCGCCGCCGATCAGCGGGCCCTTCCACTGGGTCGTCGCGGTGCGGGTGGTTGCCATGGGGAAGCCTCCAAGAGCTCCGGGTGTGCCAACGCCGGGCGGCACCCGCCGCCCGCGTGAACGCTACCTCGCCGGGCCCCGCCGACACGACGGCGGACACGACGGCGGACACGACGGCGGACACGACAAAGGCCCTCCGCAACCGCGGAGGGCCTTCGCTGCTCAGGTGCGCCGCCAGGGACTCGAACCCCGGACCCGCTGATTAAGAGTCAGCTGCTCTAACCAACTGAGCTAGCGGCGCCTGCTGACGTGGAAGACATTAGCACCCGCTGCCTGAGCTTGCGAAATCGGTCGTGTTCATGCCCCGTTCACGCGGTGCCGGGCGCGCTGACCAGGGGCGGAAGCGGCGGAACGGTCTTCGCCTGGGCCTCCCGTACGGCCCGCAGGCAGGCCCACAGCAGCACGTCGGGACCGGGCAGCCACGGGCTCGCGGTGTCGGGCGCCACGACCCAGTGCGAGCGGGTGGCAGCCGGCCCCGGATCGGCCCCCGGCGCCTCCTGGGTGTCCCAGCCGTCATCGGCCGGACCGTACAGCGGCGGTACCGTGACCGCGTCGCCGCGGCCGTGGCACAGCAGCGGCGGCATCCTGCGGCCCCACTCCTCCCAGTCGAGCAGTGCGGGCAGCCGCTGGGCGGTGCCGGGGGCGGACAGCAGCAGCACCCGGCCGCGGTGCACGGCCACCGGGCCGCTGCCGGGGCCCGAGGCCCACAGTTGCTCCACCACCCGGCGCCCGAAGAGGGCCGGCATGTTCACCACGTCGAAGACGGTGCCGCAGGGCAGCACGCTGGGCGCGGTGGGGCGGGCCGACCAGAGGGCCTCGACGCTCCGCGGGAAGGCGCTGGCGGAGGCGAGCCAGGCGGCTCCCTCCGCGGTGACGTACGAGCTGTGGTGGCGGCGCTGCATCTCGTCCATGGCAACTACAGCTACCTGAGGCACCGTTGCACCTGTGGGTCATCCGTGGAAACCGGGACGGAACGGGGCGCGAGGGAGTACCGTGCGCCCACGCGCGCAATTGCACGCGCGGTGTTCGATTCCCGATGGTCCTGCTCGCACAGGGTTCGCACCCGTGTGCGTACGGGCCTGCTACGGGGTGGCGCCGCCGCCCTTGATCAGGCGCTCGCCGAACTCGGCCATCTTGCGTGCGTAGTCCTCCGTCCAGCCGGCCTGCTCGGCGAGGGCCGCGAAGGTCAGCCGGTCGAAGCGGCGGGGGTCGGCGAGCTGGGCCGCGGCGATGGCCTGGAACTCCGTCGCCCGGTCGGCGGCCGCGCGGAAGGCGACGGCGAGCTCGGTCGCCCGCTGCAGCAGCTCGCGGGGGTCGTCCATCGACTCCAGCTCGAAGAAGCGGTCGGTGCCCTCCTCGGGTATCGCGCCCGGTTCGAACCGCAGCGGCACCGGCCGCCGCCACTGCGGCGTGCCGCCCGCATCGGACCCCATCTCGGCTCCCTCCACCGACGCCTCCCTCCATTGTGCGGGGTCCTTCCCCCGAGCGGACGCGGCCCCCCGCCCCGGGGGTTCCCGTACAGTGCCGACAGCCGCGCGACCAGCCCATGGCGAGGTGCAGGAGGCAGCGGCGGGGAACCCCGTGGCGGGGTGCCGCACCCGCACAAAGAACCGTGCGGCTCAGAGGGCAACGCGATGTTCCGCGAGGTGGGAGAGCACCGCGTGGTTGGCCTCCCAGCCGTCGGGGAACTTCACGGTGACACCGAGCCGCACCGGCTCGGAGGAAGGGTGCTCGTCGAGCAGTTCGGCGACCCCCGCGCGGCACACGACGACACACGCGTGCCGGTGCCGCGAGGCGAGCACGCACAGCCGCCCCGTCTCCAGGTGGAAAGCCGTCGCGTCGGGCCGCCCCGACAGCGGGTGGAGGACCACCGTGACGTCGAACTCCCGCCCCTGCAACCGGTTCGCGGTGTCCACCGCCACCCCGGCCACCCCCACCTCCGAAAGCGCCGCCCGCACGGCCGCCGCCTGGTCGCGGTGCGCGGTGCCGACCGCGATCCGCTCGGCTGTGAGCGGCGCGGGCTCGTCCGCCGAGAAAGCGACCCCGCCGCGGTCCAGCAGCCGCCGCACCACGGCGGCGACGGCCCGTACCGCCTCCGGATCGGTCCGCGGGGTGTGCCGGGCGGGCAGCTCCAGCAGGCCCCAGCCGCTCTCGGCGGCCTCGTCCAGCACGCGGTCCACCGGCCCGCCGTCGCCCGCCGCGCCGAAGCCGAGCCGCCGGTCGCCCTCCCCGGTGCCGCTGCGGAAGGGCGTGTACGGGTAGAACGCCCGCGACACCAGCGGCGCCGCCGACGCCGGCAGCCGCCAGGACACCGGCAGCCGGTGCTGCGGCAGCCCCGGGTTGTGCGCCAGCAGCGTCACCACCGCGCTCGCCGAGGGGTCCCAGCTCAGCCCGGCCCACTGCTCGGCCCCCACCACGCTGAAGGGGTCCAGCTGGCCCGGGTCGCCGACGAACAGCGCCCGCTCGAAGAGGCCCGCGACCTGCAGCAGCGCGTCCGAGCGCATCTGGTACGCCTCGTCCACGATCGCGTGCCGCCACGGCTCGGTGTCCTTCACGTACGCCCACTTCGCCGCCGTGGCGATCACCACCTGCCGCTCCCGCAGGTCCGCCACCGAGGTGGACTTCGCGATCGAGGGGTGCCGGTCGAGCGCCGGGTCCGGCGGCGAGTCGCTGCCGTGCAGCCGTCCCACCGGCAGTTCGGGGTCGGCCGTGGCCAGCCGGGCCGCCAGGTCGTCCACCTGCGCGTTCGTCTGCGCCACGATCATCAGGGACTCGCCGGCCGCGGCCAGTTCGCGGGCCGCGCGCACCACGAGCGTGGACTTGCCCGCGCCCGGCGGGGAGTCCACCACGACCCCCCGCGCGCTGCCGTGCAGGGTGTCGGCGAGGATGCCCGCCGTCGCCTCGGCGGCCGCCCGGCCGGGGTCGAACGGCTCCGCGCCCCTCCCGTGGCCGAACCTCTCGTACGGGCTGCCGGCCGGGTCGGGGCCGGTGCTGCGCACGGGCTGCGTCACAGGTAGTCCTCCGGGGTCACGGGGTCGGGTGCGTCGGCGACGGGTGCCGCGGGGGCGCCGGGAACGGCGGACTGCGGCGGGCCGCCGTGCGTCCAGGGCGTCTGCTCGGCGTCCGGCAGGGCGGGCCCGCCGCGCGGGTCGTGCTCGAACAGGGTGAAGACGACGGTGTCGCCCACCTGCGGCACCGAACCCTCCTTGGGGGTGCGCCCGCTGCCCATGCCACCGGTGAGCTTGACGGTCACCCGCCAGCCGGGCGCGGGAGCGGCCCGCTCCGGCTCCTCCGGGCCGCGCGGCTCCACCGCCACCAGCTCCGCGCTCTGCGCCGAGCGCGCCCCCGGCAGCGCCCGGTACGCCTTCGTGCCCGGCTCGGCCTGCGGCAGGTCGTCGGTGGCGACGGTGAGCACCGGCCGGGGCATCGGGCGGCGGCCCTCCGACCAGGTCATCACGACATCCAGCACGGTGCCGCTGAACGCCTCGCCGGACAGCCGCCGCACCGCCATGGCGAGCGGGTCGTCCAGCGCCTCCTGGGCGGCCAGCCGCGCCTGGGCCGTCTCGCGCCCGGCGAGCTTCTGCGCGGCGGTCACCGCGTCGTCCCGCTTGGGCTGCGGCGGCTCGCCGGCCCGCACCCGGTCCCGGTGGCCGGTGAACGACCAGCGGTCCCGCTTCCAGCGCTCCGCCACGTGCTCGGCCTCCGGCAGCGTCCGCAGCAGGTCGAGGCCGTGCCAGACGTCGTCCCAGGTGGGCCGCAACTGCGAGGCGACCAGCTCGCGCACCTGCTCCTGCGCGGCGGCGACCTCGGCTCTGCGGCGGGCGTCGTCCCCCGCCTCTTCCAGCGCGGCCCGGGCCCTGTCGTAGCGGGCGAGGGCCGGCGCCAGCACGCGGTTGTCGAAGACGGGGTCGGTGGCCGGGCCGGCCGGCGGGCTGACCAGCAGGCCGTCAGGGGTGCGGCCGGTCTGCGCGCGGGCGGCGGCCGCGGGCCCGTCCAGCCCCGGCGGCGGGTCGATCCAGCCCAGCAGGGCGCCCAGGTGCTGGTCCTCCATTGCGCTCTGGCCGGTGGCCCAGTGCCGGGTGAGCAACTCCGTCATGGCGAGCAGCAGGCTGCTGCCGGGGGTGCGGGCGCGCTCGGCGTAGTGGGTGAGCCAGCGGCCGAGCAGCGGCACCGGCACGGGCACCGGGTGCGGCGCCTCCGGGTCCTCCACGGTGCGCAGGAAGCGGGTCGAGCGGCCGACCAGCCGCACGAACTCCACGGCCGCGCTGTTGGGCACCACGATCTGCAGCGCGTCCGCGCACAGCTCGGTCTCCTCGCGGTTCCGCGTCGCCGGCTCGACCTCCACCTCGTCCGACAGCCGCTCCACCTCGGGCAGCAGCGCCTCGGCGAGCCCGGCGAAGAAGCCGAACCGCAGCTCGCGGTCGAGCGGCTGGGGCACCACGAGCAGGGTGGGCACGGCCCGGTCGGTGCCGACCATCGCCCCCAGCGGCGCCCCCGCCTCGCCCGCGGTGGTCAACGGCACGAGCACGAGCGGCCGTTCGGCCACGTGCCGATGGCGTACGGTCGCCGCGGCCACGGCCCTGCGCGCCGCCACGGCCTCGGCCCGCGCCAGCGTGTGCAGCACGCTCACCTGCGCCCCCCGTTCCCGGCGCCGTCCGCGCCGCCGAGGACCGTCCGAGCCGCGCCGGGCCTCGTGGGGGCGTCGGGGGCGGCCGCGCGTTCCGCGGTGGGCGGGCTGTCGGCGGCTGTGTCCGGCTCGGCCGCGCCTGCCGCGTGCCTGCCGTTCGCGGCGGCGGAGGCGGCCGAGTGCTCGCTCTTCGTGACCGCGGGCCCCTCGTGGTCGCCGGTGGCCGCCCGGGGCACATCGGCCCGCGGCGCGGTTCGGGCGGTTCCGGCCGTCGGTGTGTCCGGTCCGCCGGCCCCGGCTGCTGCGGCCGTGTGCTGTCCGGACGGGCCGGCGGTGGTCGTCTGCGGCTCTCCGGCCCCGGAGGCGGCCGCGTTTCCGGCGGGGCCGCTCGGCGGGGCGGGGGGTTCGGGGCTCCTGCTCGCGGGGACGGTCGCGGCTGCCGCGGTCAGCGCCTCCGCCCTGAGGGCGGCCGCTCGGCGCAGGGCGCCGACCGCCGGGTCGTCGGGGTCGCCCGCCTCGCCGTGGGCCGCGGCCAGCACCGCCTCCACCGTGGTGAGGCCGCCCAACTCGCCGCGCAGCGACCGTCCCAGCGCCTCCACCCTGCCGTCCGCGCGGGAGCGGTCCCGGCAGTGGAAGGCCAGCTCGCAGGTGGACAGGCACTCGGGTGCGTACGCGGCCGGCACCGCCTCCACCGCGGCGGCCAGCTCCGCGCGGGGCCGGGTCGGGGTACGGCCGTCGGGGCCGTAGGCGAGGTCGAAGGTGGTGCCCTCGGGCAGCGCGTCGGCGATGTCCGCGATCCGGGTGAGCCGGGTCAGCTGGCGCCGCGTCACGGCGAGCTGCTTGCGGATGTCCACGCGGTCGGCGGTGGGCAGGTTGGAGAAGTCCTTCGGGCAGACCAGCAGGATCTCCGGGCGGGTGCGGCCGGGCGCGAGCGCGTCCAGCGCCAGCACGTACACCGCGGACTGCCGGGCCGCGGCACCCACCTTCGTGGCGTCCGCGCCGCCGTCCAGGATCGGGAAGGACTTGATCTCGACCACGGTCCACGTGCCGTCCGGCGCCACCGCGACCGCGTCCGGCTCCAGGTACGCCGTCGAGCCGGCCACGTCCAGGGCGAGCAGCGGGTGGTCCAGCAGCGTCCAGGTGCCGGGGGCGGCCTCCGCCAGTGCGATACGGGTGCGGTGGACGCGGCCCTCCGGACCCGGCGCGGCGAGGTCGGGCAGCTCGGCCCGGCCCTCGGCGCCGAGCAGGCGCAGCAGTTCGGCGCAGCCGTCTTTCTTGACCCGGGCCTCGAAGGCGTGGCCGCGCGAGAAGGCGAAGCGGGACTGGCCGAAGCGGGCGGGTGCGCCGAGCGCGTCGGACAGGGCGCCCTTGTCCACACCGGCGGCGTCCATCAGGGCGCGGCGCCGGCATCCGGGGTTCGCCGCCAGCGCGGCCAGCGCACGCGCGTCCATGGGCCGGGGCGGGACGGCTGCGCCGCGCAGCGCGGCGAGCCGCTCCCGCAGGTGCGTAGTACTCACCCGCGAAAGTGTGGCACTACGCGGTGACAACACGCTGTGGCGGTGCGGGCGCGGCTCCCGCCGCGGTCGTACTCGCCGTCCCCGGCCGCCAGGCCGGTGGTGGGTGCGCGGCCCCCGCCGCAGGGGGTTCCCTTTCGGTGCCGAGTGCTGCCCGGGGCGGTGCGGGTGCGGCAACTCGCCGTGGGCGTTCCGCGCGTTCCCGGCCGCGGCCCGGTGCCTGGCTGGTGGGGGTGCCCCCTCTGGGGGAGCAGCTCCACCCCCAGAGCTTCGCCTGGGGGTACCCCCAGCGCCCCTGTGGAGCTTGCCCTTTGTGCGCAGGGCGGGCTGTGCAGGCCCGGGGTGCCGCGGCTACGGGTGGGTGGCGGGTTCGCCGTCGGTGGGGGGTGCCGGGGAGGGGATCGCTCGGGGTGCGGGCGGGGCCGGGGGCTCGGAAGCGGTCGGGGCCGGTGCCGGGGCGGCGGTGGGTGCGGGTGCGGGGGTGGTCAGGGCGAGCGACTGCTCGGCGGGGGCTGTGGGGAGGACGCGGGAGCGCACCGCGTCGGTGAGGCGCAGCGCCGGCTTGGCGAGGAGGAAGCCGATACCCATCACGGCCACGCCGGCACACGCGTCCATCAGGTAGTGGTTGGCGGTGCCCATCACGACGAGCGCGGTGACCAGCGGGTACAGCACGCCGATCCCGCGCAGCACCCGGTGCCGCCCGTACCGGAAGAGCATGATCCCGCACCACAGCGACCATCCGACGTGCAGCGACGGCATCGCCGCGTACTGGTTGGTGAGGTGCCCCATGCCCCGCGGCGCGCTCGCGTCGGTGCCCCACCAGCCGTAGGACCCGTACTGCGCCATCGTGTCGATGAACCCGTGGCCCCCGGTGAGCAGCCGCGGCGGCGCCGTCGGCACCGCGGTGAAGCCGACCAGCCCGATGAACGTGGAGATCATCAGCCAGGTGCGGGCCACCCGGTAGTGGGTGGGCCGGCGGCGCCACAGCCAGACCAGGACCGCGGGCGTCACGATGTAGTGCAGCGAGGCGTACGCGAAGTCCGCCGGGACGCCGAGGAAGGCGTGCCGGGTGAAGAGCCGGTTGAACCAGCGCTCGGGGTCCAGGTGCAGCAGCTGCTCGAAGTGGAGGATGTCCAGCCCGTGTTGTACCGCCTCGCTCACGTCGCCGCGCACGAGCACGCGGGCGCCGGAATAGAGGCCGTAGACCACGGCGATGAGCGGCAGCTCGGTCCACCAGCGGAGACGGCCGCGGTAGGCGGCAGCGCGCGGCGCGGTGGTGGTCATCGTCATGCGGACGTGTCTCCAGGTTCTGCGAAGGCCGCGGCCCGGTGGTCATCGACGTGTTGGCGTACGCTCTACCGTACGACGTACGGTAAATCGCGCGCACCCCGCCCCCGGGGTGTTTCCGGACACCCCCGGTCGGTCATGTGTTCAACCCTGCGTGGCGGGGTATGCACCCGAGGACGCCCGGCCCCGCCCACGGGTTGCCTGCCGCGAGGTACGAAGGACGAGAACAGAGATCCCGATGTCCGTGCCCCAGCCGGTCCGCTCCCCACGGCGCCGAGCACCCCGCAACACGCTCAACCCGGATCGTATCCTCGATGCCGCCATCGCCCTGCTGGATCGGGACGGCGCCGAGGCGTTCACCATGCGCGCGCTCGCCGAGGAGCTGGGCGTGGCCACCATGGCGATCTACTCGCACTTCCGGAACAAGGACGAGATCAGCGACGCGGTGGCCCAGCGCCTGCTGGACGGGATCGAGTTGCCCTGCGGCGGCGCCCTCGCCCCCCGCTGTGAGCTGCGCGAGGTCTGCCTGGGGGTCCACCGGCTCTTCACCGAGCACCCCTCCGCCCTGCAACTGCTCACCAGCCGCCCTCTGCGCGGGGACGACGCGATCGGCGTCATCGACCGCATGCTCGCGCTGCTGCGCCGCAGCGGGCTGTCCGCCAAGGACGCCGTGCGCGCGCAGGTCACCCTGATGCAGTACATCGTCGGCTCCGCGCTGTGGAGCATCCGGCGCTCGCGGGCGCTGTGCGAGGAGGGGGCGCGCGAGCGGGTGCGGGCGAAGTTCGACGCCCTGTCGCCCGAGCGGTACCCCACCCTGACCTCGCTCGCGCCCGAGCTGATGTGCGCTCAGGAGGACGCCGTGGCGCAGTTCGAGTGGGGCCTGGACCACCTGCTGTGCGGGCTGCTCGCCGGCCAGGGACCGCCCGAGGACTGAGGCGCGAAGCCTTTCCGGGGCGACCGGGGGCGGCCGTCCGAGGTTCGGCCGGGGCCTTCCGAAGCTGGTCAGGGCTGGTCAGGGCTGGTCAGGGCCGTCCGAGGTTCGGCTGGGGCCGTCCGAAGCTGGTCGGGGCTGCCCGAGGGCTGTCGGAGGTCCGTCCGAGGTTCGGCCGGGGCCGTCCGGGGGCGTCCGAGGTTTTCCGGAGTCGGCCGGGGTGCCGCGGGGCCGGTCCGAGGCCGGCCGGCATTCCCCGGGATGTTCTCCCGGCGCGGCCGGGCCCCGGGCCGCGCGGCACGGCTCGAGCGCGGTGGGCCATCATGGAGGGTCCCTCCGGCGGCCGCCAGGCTGCCGGGAGCACACCCGTACGCCCCGACCCCGCCCCGGGAGGCCCCGCCCCATGACCGTGCCGGAACCCCGTCTCCACCTGGTCCGGCACGGGCAGACCGAGTGGTCCCGCACCGGCCGGCACACCGGCCGCACCGACATCCCGCTGACCGCCGAGGGGGAGCGCACCGCGCGGCTGCTCGGCGAGCGGCTCGCGGGGGAGCGGTGGCGGCACCTGGCCGACGCCGAGGTGCGCACCTCCCCGCTGGCCCGGGCGGCCAGGACGGCCGCGCTCGCCGGGTTCGTCCGGGCCAAGGAGTGGGACGCGCTCCTGGAGTGGGACTACGGCGGCTACGAGGGCCTGACCCCGGCGCAGTTGCAGCAGGTCAGCCCCGGGTTCCACATCTGGCGCGACGGGGTGCCCGGCGGCGAGGAGCTGGCCGCGGTGGCCGCGCGGGCCGACGAGGTGGTGGCCTGGGCCCGCTCCACCCCCGGTGACGTGCTGGTCTTCGCCCACGGCCACTTCCTGCGGGTGCTCGCCGCCCGCTGGCTGGGCCTGGACCCCGCGTTCGCGGCCGCGCTGCGCCTCGACCCCGCCTCCCTTTCCGTCCTCGGCTGGGCCTACGGCGCTCCCGCCCTGGAGCGGTGGAACGACACCGCGCACCTGGAGTAGCCCCCCGTCCCACCCGCCCCACCACCCCCGAACGGGGGCGTGGCGCGGGCAATCGCCAGGGAGCGCCACCCCGCGGGGGCGGGTCCTGCGCGGGTCCCGCGCCGTTGGATGGGGTGTGGCGCCGCACCCGGCCGGCGCCGGGAGAGACAGGGAGGTTGCCGTGGAGGAGAGCTGCCCCTCGAACCACAGCCGGAAGGAGGGCGCGGCACCGCCGCGCGAGGTGGTGACCGTGCCATCCCGGCAGGGCCTGGAGGCCGCCGATCTGCTGCGGCTGAGCACCGGGGTGGGCCCGGTGTTCCACGACCGCGGTGCCGACAGCCTCGCCTTCCTCGTGCCGCCGGGCACCGCCGAGCAGTGGGACCTGCCCGGCAGCCAGTGCCACCGCGCCGCCGCCGACCCCTCGGCCGGCGGCTGGGTCGTCCCGCCCCACACCGACACGGCGGTCACCGACCCCCAGATCCTGCGCGCCGCCCTGGGCCGCGCCGCCCAGACCATCCGCCTGGCCGACGCCTTCGCCCAGTCCCCCCAGGACCCCGCCGCACCGCCCCCGGACGATGCGGCGCACCCCCACCCGGACCCGTCCACGGGGCAGCAGCCCCGCTAGGGCTTGTCGGACACATCCCGCTCGGTGGGCCGGGCCCCTGTGTGCTCCCCCCGCCCTCGGCGGGGCTCAGCCGCGTTGCGGGTCGTCGGCGCAGCCCTCCCCCTGCGTCTGCGGCCCGGGGGGTACCCCCCACCCTCCGCACCTTGTGAGCTGGGGGCACCCCGCCGAAGGTACGGGGGAGCACCGGCCCAAGCGGTCCCGCCTTGCCGGGCGGACGTCTCTCTTGGCCGGACGCGTTCCGGCGCCCACGGGCAATCCGCGCCTGCCGGCCGGACCCGCGCTTCGCCGCCCGGCGGCCGGGCCTGGTCCGCAAGGGGCCGGTGGGCTTCGCCGCTTGGTGTGCGGCAGGTGTGCCCGGAGCGGGGGCGGGTGCCGTGATCCCGTGGCGGGCGGGTCGCGCCTGGTCCGCAGGGGGTCGTTGGGGTGGGCTTCGCGGCTTGATGTGCGCGGGGCGGGGCCGTGATCCCGCTGCGGGCGGGTCGCGCCTGGTCCGCAGGTGGCTGGTGGGGCGGACTTCGCCACCCGGCGTGCCTCGGATGTGCCCAGCACGGGGGCGGGGCCGCGATTCCGTGGCAGGGGGCCGGGGCTCGTGCGCAAAGGGCCGGTGCGGTGGACTTCGCTGCTTGGCTTGGCTCGGGTGTGCCCGGCACGGGGGCGGGGCCGTGATCCCGCGGCGGCCGGGTCGGGCCTGGTGCGCAGGGGGCCGGTGGAGTGGACTTCGCTGCTTGGCGTGGCTCGGGCGTGCTCGGGGCGGGGCGGGTGCCGCGGGTGGGCCCGGATCGGTCGTGAGCCGGCGGGGCCGATAATCGGGGGGTGGCACGGAATCGGCGCGGGGCGGAGGCGGTCACCGCCAGGGTGGGCGGTGGGGTGGCCGAGCTGCGGCCCGATCCGGAGCGGGCGCAGGGGTGGACGCTGCTCGTGGACGGTGCCCCGCAGTCGCACGTGGACCTGGCCGACCCCGCGTACCTCGACTTCGCGTACCAGCGGCGGCTCGGCCACGTGATCGACCTCGCCGCCCCGCCGGGACAGCCGCTGCGGGTGCTGCACCTGGGCGGCGGTGCCCTGACGCTGGCCCGCTACACCGCGCACACCCGGCCCCGCTCCACCCAGCAGGCCGTGGAGATCGACACCGCGCTGACCGCCTTCGTCCGGGCCGAACTGCCCTGGGACCGCACCTGGCGGATCAAGGTCCGCGGCGGCGACGCCCGCGAGGCCCTGGCCAAAGTGCCGGACGGCTGGGCCGAGTTGGTGATCGCCGACGTCTTCGCCGGCGCCCGCACCCCCGCGCACCTCACCACCGCGGAGTACCTCGCCGAGGTGCGCCGCGTGCTCGATCCGCTCGGCTACTACGCGGCCAACCTCGCCGACGGCGCGCCGCTCGCCTTCCTGCGCGGCCAAGTCGCCACCGCCCGGGCCGTGTTCGCCGAGACGGCGCTCGCCGCCGACCCCGCGGTGCTGCGCGGCAGACGGTTCGGCAACGCGGTGCTGCTCGCCGCCGACCGGCCGCTGCCCGTCGCGGAGTTCACCCGCCGGGTGGCCGGTGACCCGCACCCCGGCCGGGTCGAACACGGCCGCGCGCTGGCCGACTTCACCGCGGGCGCCGCGCCCGTCACCGACGCCACCGCGGCCGCCTCGCCCGCGCCTCCGCCCGGCGCCTTCGACTGAGCGGCCCGCAGGGTCAGTTGTCGTACGCCTGGACGGTCGGCGGGTGGCCGTTCCACGTGCAGAAGACCGAGGACGCGGCCGTGCCCGAGGCCGAGGTGAACGTCACGCGCAGCCAGCCCGGTTGCGAGGTCCACACCTGCATTCCCCAGCCGGGGCGCGGAGTTGCCGACACCAGGGACGCGGAGGACGCGCCCAGGTCCAGCACCACCTGGCCGCCCGCGGTGGTGTAGCTGTGCACGTCCCCCGCGGGGTTCGGCGGGGGAGCCGACGCGGAGGGCGGCGCGGAGGTCGACGGCGTGGCCGAGGCGGGGGCCGAACGGTGCGGCACGGAAGGCGACTTGGGCGGCGGCTTCGGCTTCGGGCTGTGCGTGGCCGAGGAGATGGCCGGCGGCGAGGTACGGACGGCGATCGGCAGCGTCCGGGGCGGGCCGTACGCGGTGTCGTGCAGCACGGAGCGCACGCCGAACCACGACAGCGTTGTCGCTGCCGCTGTGGCCAGGGCCCACACCCCGCTGTGCAAAACCGTCCGCCGCACCCCGCCATCTTGGCCTACGGGGCGGCCATTCGCCGTAGGGCTCCCGCCTCGTCGCCGACTGCCGCACCGTCGTGGCTGGTCGCGCAGTTCCCCGCGCCCCTGTTCAACTCGCCCTTTGCGCCCAGAGCAAGCTCTACATGGGTGCCGGGGGTACCCCAAGGCGAAGCTCTGGGGAAACGGCGCGCCCAGCCAGGTGCGGGCGGCAGCCGGCACCGTGGGAGAACCCCGACGGCGGGAAGCCGCATCCGCGCAACGCGAGGCGACAGCCGGCGGCGCAATGGAACCCCGGCGGCGGGAGCCGCACCCGCAGCCTCCGGAGGATAGGTTGCCCCCCATGGCAAGTGTGCTCGTCGTCGAGGACGACCAGTTCGTGCGGTCCGCGCTGATCCGCCACCTGAGCGGCGCCGGCCACACCGTCCGCAGCGTCGGCACCGCCCTGGAAGCGCTCCGCGAGGTCGCGCAGGTGGGCTCCGACGTGGTGATACTCGACCTGGGACTGCCCGATCTGGACGGCTCCGAAGCGCTGAAGATGCTGCGCGGCCTGAGCGACGTCCCCGTGATCGTCGCCACCGCCCGCGACGACGAGGCCGAGATCGTCCGGCTGCTGAACGCCGGCGCGGACGACTACCTCGTCAAACCCTTCTCCCCCGAGCACCTTTCGGCCCGGCTCGCCGCCGTCCTGCGCCGGGCCAGGTCCGGCGGGGGCGCGGCCCCGGACCCGCTGCTGCGCGTCGGCGGCCTGGAGATCGACACCCGCCGCCGGCTCGCCGCCCTGGACGGCACCGCACTCGACCTGACCCGGCGGGAGTTCGACCTGCTGGCGTTCCTGGCCGCGCGCCCCGGCGCGGTGGTCTCCCGGCGCGAACTGCTCGCCGAGGTGTGGCAGCAGTCCTACGGCGACGACCAGACCATCGACGTCCATCTGTCGTGGCTGCGCCGCAAGTTGGGGGAGACCGCGGCGCGGCCGCGCTACCTGCACACGCTGCGCGGCGTCGGGGTCAAGCTGGAGCCGCCGGGAGCCCCCCGGTGAGATGGGCGCTGATCCGGGTGTCGCTCGCGGTCACCGCGATGGTGGTGATCGCCTTCGCGGTGCCGCTCGGCCTGGTGGTCAAGGAACTGGCCAGGGACCGCGCGCTGACCAACGCCGAGCGGCAGGCCGCCGCGGTGGCGCCCGCACTCGCCATCACCACCGACCGGGCCCAGCTGGCGCGGGCGGTCGCCACCGCGCAGGCCGGCGGCGCCAACCGGATCGCGCTGCGCATCCCCGCGACGCCCGGCTCCCCCGCGGTGGACCTCGGCCGCCACCACGCGCCCGCCGCCGACCTCGCGGCCGCCTCGGCGAACGGCCAGGCCGCGACCGTACGGGTGCCCGGAGGGTACGCCCTGCTGCGGCCCACTGCGGTGGGCTCGGGCACGATCGCCGTCGTGGAGGTCTTCGTGCCCGGCGCGGACGTCACCCGGGGCGTGGCCACCGCCTGGCTGATGCTCGCGGCCGTCGGGCTCTGCCTCGTCGCGGGCTCCGCGCTGGTCGCCGACCGGCTCGGCGGCCGGACGATCCGGCCCGCGGTGCGGCTGGCCGCCGCCGCCCGCCGGCTCGGCGAGGGCGACCTGGCGGTCCGGGTCCGCGAGGACGGCCCGGCCGAACTGCGGGCGGCCGCTGCCGCGTTCAACGCCATGGCCGACCAGGTCGTCCAACTCCTCGCCAACGAGTGGGAGCTGGCCGCCGACCTGTCGCACCGGCTGCGCACCCCGCTGACGGTGCTGCGGCTCAACACCGCCTCCCTGGGGGAGGGTCCGGCCGCCGAGCACACCCGGGCCGCGGCCGCCCAACTGGAGCGCGAGGTCGACCAGATCATCCGCACCGTGCGCGAGCAGCACGGTCGCGGCGGCCCGGGCGCCCCGCCCGCCGGGTGCGACGCAGCCGAGGTGGTGCGCGAGCGGATGGCCTTCTGGTCCGCCCTCGCCGAGGACGAGAACCGCCAGGTCGCAATGGCCGGCGCGGACGAGCCGGTACGGGTCCCGGTGCCCCGCGCGGAACTGGCCGCCGCCCTGGACGCCACCCTCGGCAACGTCTTCCGGCACACCCCGGAGGGCACCGCTTTCTCGGTGGACGTGCATGGCTTCGAGCGCGCGGTGATCCTGCTCGTCTCCGACGCGGGGCCCGGCGTCGCCGACCCCGAGGCGGCGCTGCGCCGCGGCCACGGCCAGGGCGGCCAGGGCTCCACCGGCCTCGGCCTGGACATCGTCCGCCGGGTCGCGGAGTCCGCCGGCGGCGAGGTGGCGATCGGCCGCAGCGTGCTGGGCGGCGCGGAACTGCGGATACGGCTGCCCCGAACGGCCGTCTGACCGCCGGACAATCCGTCACCAGGCCGTCACCCGGCCGTCACCCCAGTGACGGCCGGGAGTGGCGGGGGCACAGGGGCGAACCTAGCGTCGAGTCGGCGGCCGAGCCGCCGTTCCACGTCCACGGGCCCCGGCACGGGTGCCCATCTTGGGAAGCAGGGTTGGCCGATGGCAAGACGAGCGGTGGCGATGGCGGCGTGCGCGGCGAGCGCATTGGCGGCGGGACTGGTGGGAGGAGCGCCGGCCCGGGCCGCGAGCAGCAGCCCCGGAGCGTGGCACGTGGTGCGGGCGGGGGAGTCGGTCCAGGCGGCGGTGGACGCCGCCCGCCCCGGCGACACCGTCCTCCTGCTGCCCGGCGTCTACCAGGGCGGCATCCAGCTGCGCACCTCGGACGTGACCCTGCGCGGCACCGGCGCCGGCCTGACCGTCATCCGACCGGCCGCCGCCCAGACCGCCGCATCCGGGAGCGCCCCCGACGCCGGCGCCCCCGCGCCGACCACCGCCGCCGGCTGCGCCGCCGCCGGCGACGGTGTCTGCGTCACCGGCGCCAGCGGCGTCCACATCACCGACCTCGCCGTCACCGGCTTCGCCGCCTACGGCATCCGCGCCGCGAAAGCCGACGCGCTGACCGTCAGCGGAGTGCGGGCCGACGACAACGGCCTGTACGGCATCGGCCAGGAGCAGTCCGTGCGCAGCCGGTTCACCGGCAACCGCGCAGCGGGCAACGGCGAGGCCGGCCTCTTCGTCGCCAACACGGTGAGCGAGGAGGCCGGCGCCACCGACACCCAGGGCACCGAGGTCAGCGGCAACACCCTGACCGGCAACCACATGGGCCTGGTGGTGCGGCGGCTGCGCGACGTCACCGTCGCGCGCAACACCCTGTCCGGCAACTGCGCCGGCGCCTTCCTCGTCGGCGACGAGAACACCCCCAGGGCCGGCGAGCTGACCGTCCGGGACAACACCGTCACCGCGAACAACGCCTACTGCGCGGCCAACGCCCACCTGCCGTTCGTGCAGGGCGCGGGCATCGTGCTGACCGGCATCGAGAACACCGAGCTGACCGGCAACACGGTCACCGACAATGTGGGCACCTCGCCGCTGTCCGGCGGCATCGTGCTCTTCCCGAGCTTCGTGGGCGCGCCCAACTCGGGGAACACCGTGCGGGACAACACCGTCCTGCGCAACGGCCCGGCCGACCTCGCCGACAGCGACCACGGCACGGGCAACACCTTCACCGGCAACGACTGCCGCGTCTCCCTCCCCGCCGGCCGCTGCTGAAGCCCGGCCCCCATCTGTCCCCGACCGGCCGGGCCGGCCCGCTGGGCGGCCGCGGCCGGACCGCACCGCTCACGAGAAAGGGCGGCCCATGACCGCTCCCGCGCGTACCTCGCCCGCCACTGCCACCGCCACGGCCCCGCTGTCCACGCCGCCTCCGCCCGAGGCGGCGGCCGCGCCGTCCGCCTCGATGCGGCTGCGCGAACTGGCCTTCGGGGCCGCCGCGGCCGCCGCCGTGCGCGCCGCCTGCCGGCTCGGCCTGCCCGACGCGCTCGGCGACGAGCCGCGCAGCGCCGAGGACCTCGCCGCCCGGCTCGACCTGCCGGCCCAGCCGCTGCGCCGGCTGCTGCGCGCCCTCGCCTGCCACGAGGTGTTCGCCGAGCAGCCCGACGGCCGCTTCGCCCACACCCCGATGTCACGCCTGCTGCGCCAGGACGAGCCCGGCAGCCTGCACCACATCGCGCTGTGGTGCACCGAGCCGTGGACCTGGGACGCCTGGCCGCGGCTGGAGGACGCCGTGCGCACCGGCCGCGACGTCTTCGGCGACCTGTACGGCAAGGGCTTCTTCGCCCACCTCCACGAGGACGCCCCCGAGTCCGCCCGCGTCTTCGACCGCGCCATGACCTCCTCCAGCCGCCAGGCCGCCCGCGACCTGGCCGCCTACGTGGACCTCACCGGGGTCCGCTCGGTCGCCGACATCGGCGGCGGCCAGGGCCTGGCGCTCGCCGAACTCCTGGAGAAGGAGCCGGCGTTGCACGGCACCCTGCTCGACCTGCCGGCCGTCGTGGCCGGCGCCGACCCCCGGCTGCGCCCCGGCGGCGCCCTCGCCGACCGGGCCGACCTGGTGGCGGGCGACTGCCGCGAGGCGATCCCGGTGGCCGCGGACCTCTACGTGCTGAAGAACATCCTGGAGTGGGACGACGCCAGCACCCGCGCCACGCTGCGCAATGTCGTCGCCGCCGCCGAACCCGGGGCCCGGGTCCTGGTGATCGAGAACCTGGTGGACGACAGCCCCTCCATGCGCTTCACCACCGCGATGGACCTGCTCCTGCTCCTCAACGTCGGCGGCGCCAAGCACACCAGGGCGAGCATGACCCACCTGATGGAGGAGGCCGGCCTCCCCGTCTCCTCGGTCGCCCCGATCAACCCCTACCTCGACGCCTTCGAGTCCCGCACCCCCGCCTAGCCGAACCGCCCTGTGAGGCCGGTACGGAAAAAGCCGTTCCCCGCACCCGGAAGGGGGTGCGGGGAACGGCTTTTCGGTGCGGGCGCCGCCGGTCAGGTGCGCGCGTCCCACCGGTAGAACTCGCGGGCCATCGCGTCCTTCGGCTCGCGCCAGGTGGCCGGGTCGTAGGGGGCGATGAAGGGGGACAGGGCCTCGCTGATGCGGCGGAACTCCGGGTGGCCGGTGTGCTTGGCCACCTCGGGGCCCGGCGGCCGGTCCGCCTCGATCAGGTGCAGGTAGACGTCCCCGAACTGGAAGAGGCTGCGGCCGGTCACCCCGATCAGGCCCGGCAGTTCGCCCCGGTCGGACTCCGCGAACGTGCCCGCGATGTCGGGCCCGGCCTCGGGCTTCATCCGGGCCACGATCAGGCTGCGGTACATCGCCCTCACATCTCTTCCGCGGTGCCCAGGGCCGTACCGGCCTCGGCCGCCCGCTTCTCGACCTGCTCGCGGATGCGCTCCATCTGCACCTTGGAGTTGCGGTTGATGTGCTCGGTCATGCCGGCGTCGTCCACCGGCGCGTCCGGCTTCATCGCGAAGTCCTGCACCCAGCGCATCTTCGTGCCGCCCGGCACCTCGCTGTACTCCCAGCGGATGTCCATGTGCTCGAACGGCCCGGTCTCCACCCGGCGGGCGGTGACGGTCAGGCTGTCCCGGTCGGCGGTGCGCTCGGAGACCCAGCTCCAGATGATGCCGTTCTCGTCGGGCCGCATCGTGAGCCGGAAGGTGGTCGTGTCGCCCTTGCGGTCCATGATCTCCACGGCCGCGTACTCGCTGAACAGCTGCGGCCAGCTCTCCAGGTCGTTGGTCATCCGCCAGGTGAGGTCCATGGGGGCGTTGATGACGATCTCGTTGTCGGTGTGTCCTGCGGTCGTCCCGGGCATCGCGGGCTCCTCAGCGGTGGTTGGCGAGTTGGGCGTTGACGTTGGCGAGGAAGGCGTGCGGGGTCCGGCAGGTCTCCGCCTCCTCGCCGATCCTGCAGCCGTAGCGGTTCTCCAGCTCGGCGACTATGCCGAGCAGGCCGAGCGAGTCGAGGGAGAGTTCCTCGAACGTGGTCGAGGGGTCCGCGGCCATCCGCGCCGGGTCGACGGTCAGCCCGGCCCTGGCCTTCATCAGGCCGGCCAGCTCTTCGAAGGTGACCTGGCCCTGGGCGGGGGCGTTCAACGCGTCGGTCATGGGGTTCTCCTTGGGTGGGGGGAGCGGTGGGGACGGGCGGCCCGGCGCCCTTCTCGGGGAGGGGGCTAGTGCGGGCCGTCGCCGGCGCGGCGCAGCACCAGGGCCGCGTTGCAGCCCATCAGCCCGCGGCCGAGCACCAGGGCGGTGCGCAGCGGCGCGCTGCGCGCCTCGCCCGTGACGACGTCGAGGTCGTGCCTGACCTCGGCGACATTGGGGGTGGGCGGGACCACCCCGTGCTCCAGTGCGAGCACGGCGGCGGCCGCGTCCAGGGCGGCGGCGGCCGCGTAGGCACGGCCGAAGCCGGTCTTGGGGGCGGTGACGGGCACGCTCGCGGCCCGCCGGCCCAGCGCGTCGGAGATGGCCAGCGCCTCGGCCTGGTCGGCGGCCGGCACGCCGAGCGCGTCGGCGAAGACCACGTCGACCTCCTCGGGCGCGCACCCGGCCTCGGCGAGCGCGGCCTTCGCCGCCCGGGCCAGGCCCTCGCGGGAGTCCGCCCAGTCGCGGGTGCCGGTGAAGGTGGCGGCGTGGCCGGCCACCTCGGCCCGCACCGGCGCGCCCCTGCGCCGGGCCGCCTCGGCCTCCTCCACCACGAACATCGCGCCGCCCTCGGCGGGTGCGAAGCCGCAGGCGTCCGCGGTGAAGGGCAGGTAGGCACCGCGCGGCCGCTCGGCCAGGCTCAGTTCGCGGTAGCCGAGCTGGCAGACGGCCGAGTAGGGGGCGAGCGGCGCCTCGGTGGCGCCGGCCACCATGGCGTCGGTGCCGCGGGCGATGGCGCGGGCGGCGTGCGCGAACACGTCGAGCCCGCCGGCCTCGTCGTCGCACAGCACCCCGCAGGGGCCCTGGAAGCCGCCGCGGATGGAGATCTGGCCGGTGCTGGCGGCGTAGAACCAGGCGATCGACTGGTACGGGCCGACGAACTGCGGGCCGCGGCCCCACAGTTCCTGCAGCTCGCGCTGGCCGAACTCGCCGCCGCCGGAGCCGGCCGCGGTCACCACTCCGATGGCGAACGGCGATTCGGGGTCGGTGGCCAGGTGCGCCTCGTCCAGGGCCATGTCGGCGGCGGCCATGGCGAAGTGCGTGAAACGGTCGGTCTGGACCAGGAAGCGGTCCTCGACCAGGTCGGCCGGGTCGAAGCCGGCCACCTCCCCGGCCACCTTGAGCGGCAGTTCGGTGCAGCCCTCCCGGGTGACCGGGCCGAGCACGAACTCGCCCTGCTGCACGGCCTTCCAGAACGCCTCGGTGCCCACCCCGTTGGGAGCGACGACGCCGAGCCCGGTCACCACCGCCTGCCGCCGCGCGCGCGATCCGCTCATGACGTGCTCCTCTCGGCGTGCGCCAGCACCACCGCGGACTGGAAGCCGCCGAAGCCGCTGCCGACCGACAGCACCGACCGCAGGTCGGCCTCGCGGGCGGTGCGCGGCACGTAGTCCAGGTCGCACTCGGGGTCCGGCGTGGTGTAGTTCGCGGTCGGCGGGATCACCCCGCGGGCCAGCGCCAGCGCGCACGCGGCCAGTTCGATCGCCCCGATCGCGCCGAGCGAGTGCCCGACCATCGACTTGATCGAGCTCATCGGCACCTTGCGGGCGTGCTCGCCCAGCGAGCGCTTGACGGCGGCGGTCTCGTGCCGGTCGTTCTGCTTGGTGCCCGAGCCGTGCGCGTTGACGTAGTCCACCTCGGTGCGGTCGATCCGCGCGTCGGCGAGCGCGGTGTCGATCGCCCGGGACATCTCCCGGCCCTCGGTGGTCAGCCCCGTCATGTGGTACGCGTTGCCGAAGGTGGCGAAGCCGCGCAGCTCGCAGTGGATCCGGGCGCCGCGCCGCCGGGCGTGCTCCCACTCCTCCAGCAGCAGCACCGCCGAGCCCTCGCCGAGCACGAAGCCGTCCCGGTCCGCGTCGAAGGGGCGCGAGGCGTGCTCGGGGTCGTCGTTGCGGGTCGAGGTGGCCTTGATCGCGTCGAAGCAGGCCACCGTGATGGGGGAGATCGGCGAGTCCGCCGCGCCGGCCACCATGAGGTCGGCCTTGCCGTCCTGGATGGCATGGAAGGCGTGGCCGACCGCGTCCAGCCCGGAGGTGCAGCCGGTGGAGACGGTCTGCACCGGGCCGCGCACGCCCAGGTCCTCGGCGACCTCCGAGGCCAGCGCGCTGGGCTGGAAGGCGCGGTGCAGGTGCGGGCCGGCCTTCGCCGGGTCCACGTCCCAGCGGCTGCCGCGCGCGCTGACCTCGACGTAGTCGTGTTCGAGCCGGGTGGTGCCGCCGACGGCGGAGCCCAGGGTCACCCCGAGCCGCCACGGGTCCTCCGCGGCGGTCTCCAGCCCGCTGTCGCGGACCGCCTCGCGGGCGGCGGCGAGCGCGAACTGCACGTACCGGTCGGACCGTTCCGCCTGCTCGCCGGTGATGCCGGCCGCGGCGGGGTCGAAGTCGCACTCGGCGGCGATCCGGGAGCGGAAGCCCGCGGGGTCGAACAGGGAGATCCCGCGGGTCGCCGTGCGGCCCGAGGTCAGCAGGTCCCAGAAGGCCGGCACACCGGTGCCTCCGGGCGCCACCACCCCGAGACCGGTGACCGCGACCCGCCGGCTCATGCGCGCGCCCCGGCCGGGTCGGGAGGCGCCGTCCGCGCGGGCGCGGTGCCCGCGGCATCCTCGGCGTCCTCGGTGTCCACGTGCCCGAGCTCCGGGCGCGGGGCCAGCGGACCGAGGTGGAAGACCATCCGGGCCTCGGTGCCGCCGACGTTGCGGAAGCGGTGGCGCACGTCCACCGGGATCATCAGCCCCTGGTCGGGCCGCAGCGGGTGCGTGGTCCCGTCGAGGTCGACCTCCAGCTCGCCGCTCACCACGTACACGAACTCCTCGGAGTACGGGTGGTAGTGCTCGCCGATCCGCTCGCCGGGCTGCATGATGGCCAGCCCCATGAAGCCGCTGGTGGCGCCGACCGAGGTCGGCGTCAGCACGGCCCGCAGGTCGCCGCCGCGCCGTGTGTTGGGGCTTGTGTCGTCGAGGTGCACGATGCGTGCGCTACTGCTCATCACGGTCTCCTTGTGTGGGTGGCTCTCCCGCCCCTGCCCGGGTCGATCCGGTGCCCGGGGACAGCGGGGCGCCCTTCGGCCCGTACGCCCCGGGGCACCCCTGCGGGTGCCTCGGGGCCGGACGGCTCAGTGCGAGCGGCGGTCGGTGATGGGGGTCATGAGGTGGCCGCCGTGGGCGAGGCCGGTCAGGGTCTCGGGACCGGCCGCGTCGTCGGAGCCGCCGGGGATCAGCAGGGCACGCAGCTCGGCGTCGTCGGCCGCGGGCCGGGCGACCGCGGACAGGGGGCCGCGGACGTCGACCATGCGGACCAGGACGTCGCCGCGGTGGAAGACGGTCGCGGCGGCGAGCGGGTGCGCGGGGTCCGCGGTGGCGGCCCGGTCGAGCCGCTCCAGCAGCCGGGCGGCCTCGGCGGCGGCGCCCGGCCGGACCGGGTAGAGGAAGGCGTGCCGGGTGGTCGGGCCGCCGGGCTCGGAAGCGTCGGCGCCGTCGGCGGCCGCCTCCTCCGGCGCGGTGTGGCTGGCCGCCGGCAGGGCCGCGCGGGCGAAGAAGGCCCGGGCGGAGGCCGGGTCGGCCAGGTCCCTGGCCTCCTCCAGGTACGGGTTGATGGCCTCCTCCACGGCCCGCACCTCGGGCTGGGCGGCCACGTGCCGCAGCGCGTTGCCCAGGTCGCCGGCCACCTCCACGGCCCGCACCACGCGGTTGCCGTGCATGAAGAGCGAGGTGCGCAGCAGCCGGGTGGTGTCGTCCACCCGGGCCTGCGGCGACTCGTAGTCGGCCAGCAGCTTGGCCACCGGCTCCTCGCTGCCGGGCTTGACCGTGAAGGTGATCGCGTGCCGCACCACGCCCGAGGTGCACAGCGGCGGCGCCGGGATCGGGTCGAGCCCGGCGGCGGGCCGCGCGGTGCGGGCGGCGGCCGGCGTGCCCGGCTCGGGGGTCTCGCGGACCACCACGTACCGCAGCGAGGTGGTGTCGCGCACGCACCCGTGCAGCGGCTCGACCATCGCGCGGTGCTCGGCGCTCTCCACCCACTCCATGAAGGGCTCGCTGCTCTCCCACTCGCTGGTGATCAGCCACTGCGAGGAGTTGCCCAGCGACTGGCAGAGCTGGTCGGAGATGTGGCCGGGTACGGCGGCCACCTGGTGGCGTATCTGCTCGTACGCCTGAAGGAAGCGCTCCTGCCGGCCGTCGAGCACGTCGAGCAGCAGGACCACGCGCAGCCGGGCGGTGCCGGCCGCGGCGGAGGGAGCGGAAGGGGCGAGCCGGTCGTCCAGAGTCGTCACGGAAGTTCTTTCCTCTCAAGGGTGCGGGCGCGGGGCCGTCGCCTGCCAACGGGTCGGGGCCGGTCCGGGCCGGGCCGGTGTGGTCCGGGTCCGGCCGGGGGCGGGCCGCGGCCGTGGCGCGCGGTGCCATCCGCATATGCGGACGGGATGGCGAGGCCGCTTAACCCGATGCTTACGCCGGGTCCTGATTCGTGCGCGGCACGTGAGGCGGGCGAGTGAAGCAGCGCCCGGGCACGGCCCCGGGGCGCGGCGGCAGGGAAAGGAGCAGAGCGCGGGCGGGTGCCGCCCGCACTCCACCGAACCCGGGCGCCGCCCACCCCATGCCGGAGACCGCCATGACGAACCCCAGCCCCGCCTCCCCGTCCCCTTCCCCGTCCTCTTCTGCGTCCCTTTCCGAGTCCCCCTCTCCCGCCGCCCCCGCCGACGAGCAGGTGCCCGTCCTCATCGCCGGCGGCTCCCTCGTCGGCCTGTCCGCCTCCCTCTTCCTCGGCCGGCTCGGCGTGCCGCACCTGCTCGTCGAGCGGCACATGGAGACCTCGCACCACCCGCGCGGCCGCGGCAACAACGTCCGCACCATGGAGCTGTTCCGCACCGCGGGCGTGGAGCCGGCGATCCGCGAGGCCGCCTCCGTGCTCGCCGGCAACCACGGCATCCTGCAGGCCGGCTCGCTGACCGGCGACGACCAGGAGTGGCTCTTCCGCACCATCGACCCCGGCGGCGCGCTGTCCCGCATCAGCCCGTCCGGGTGGTGCCTGTGCAGCCAGAACGACCTGGAGCCGGTGCTGCTGCGGGCCGCCCGCGACCTCGGCGGCGACATCCGCTTCGGCACGGAGCTGGTCTCCTGCGAGCAGGACGCCGACGGGGTGACCGCGCGGATCACCGACCGCGAGTCCGGGCGGACGACGACCGTCCGCTCCGACTACCTGATCGCCGCCGACGGGCCGCGCAGCCCCGTGCGCGGCCGGCTCGGCATCGGCATGACCGGGCCCGGCGACCTCTTCCACAACGTGAGCATCACCTTCCGGGCCAAGCGGCTGGCCGACGTCGTCGGCGACCGGCGGTTCATCGTCTGCTACCTCACCAACCCCGACAGCCCCGGCGCCCTGCTGCCGGTGGACAACACCGAGAACTGGGTCTTCCACGCGCCCTGGAAGCCCGACGACGGCGAGACGCTGGAGGACTTCGGCGACGAGCGCTGCGCCCGGCTGATCCGCACCGCGGTCGGCGTGCCCGACCTGGAGGTCGAGATCACCGGCAAGGCGCCCTGGCACGCGGCCGAGCGGGTCGCCGAGCGGTACGGCGAGGGCCGCATCCTGCTCGCCGGCGACTCGGCGCACGAGATGTCGCCCACCGGGGCCTTCGGCTCCAACACCGGCATCCAGGACGCGCACAACCTGGCGTGGAAGATCGCCGCCGTGCTCGCCGGGTGGGCCGGGCCCGGGCTGATCGGGACCTACGACGCCGAGCGGCGCCCGGTCGCGCTCGCCACCGCCGCCCGCGCCTCGGCGCGCTCTGCCGAGCACAGCCACCCCGGGTACGATGTCGCCCCCGCCGGCGGGCGGCAGGCCGGGATGCTCGCCGTGGTGCTCGGCTACCGGTACCCGGAAGGCGGCGCGGTGGTCGGCGCCGATCCCCAAGGGGCCGTCGTACCCGCGGAGTTCAGCCCCGTCGCGGTGCCCGGCGGCCGCGCGCCGCACCTGCGCGTGGAGCGCGGCGGCGAGCGGATCTCGACGCACGATCTGTACGAGCGGGTGCCGGTGCTTCTCGCCGGGCCCGAGGGTGCCGCCTGGTATGAGGCGGCGGGCGTCGCGGCCGAGCGGACCGGGGTCCCGCTGGAGCGGTACCGGATCGGCTCGGACCTCACTGTCCTGGCGCCCGAGGGGGCCGGCGCTCCGCCCGAGGGGCGGCCCCAAGACGGCTCCGCCGCACCGGACTTCGCCCGCATGCACGGGATCGCCGCCGACGGCTGCGTGCTCGTCCGCCCCGACGGCGTCGTCGCCTGGCGCGCGCCCCACTCCGAGGAGTCGCCTGCGGCGCGCCTCGAGGAAGTGCTGCGCGAGGTCTTCCGCCTCGCCTGAGGGTTGCTCTCCGGCGGGGCGCGAGTACGGCTCCCCGCCGCGAGGGCCCCGCCTCGCCGCCGCGTGCCTGCCGGCGCCCGGAGGAACGGCAACCCGCCGCAGGCGCTTCCCTGGCTTCCCAAGAACGGCTTCCCGCCGTGGGGGCTTCTCCGGGTTCCCGCCCGCGGGCGGGTCCTGGGCTGGTCGCGCAGTTCCCCGCGCCCCCAAGAAGGGCTTCCCGCCGTGGGGGCTTCTCCGGGTTCCCGCCCGCGGGCGGGTCCTGGGCTGGTCGCGCAGTTCCCCGCGCCCCTGGGTTGTACGGGGCTCGCTGTGCGCGCAAGGGCAAGCTGTATAGGGGCGCGGGGAACGGCGCGGGAAGAGGCCACCGTCCTTGGGACGGCAAAGGCCCCCGTGGGGCAGACGGGAACCCGAAAGGGGCGCGGGGAACGGCGCGGGAGGAGGCCACCGGCCTCGGGACGGCATTGGACCCCGTGGGGCAGATGGGTTGCCGTTCTTGGGGGCGCGGGGAACTGCGCGACAAGCCACTGACCGGCCTGTGGCCGGGGACGGTGGGGTGGGGGCAGACGCGTAGCAGTAGGGGCGCGGGGAACTGCGCGACCAGCCCACCACCGGGCTGCGGCCGGGGACGGCGAGGTGGGGGCAGACGGGACCGAACACCCGCTGACAGGTGGAAAGTTCCGCTCAGAGAACCCCGTCTGAGGGGGACTCAGGCCGTTCACCCGGTCTGAAAGCCGCTCAGAACGCGAGGCCCGCGCGGGCGGGCGCCCCCGATCCCACCGTGGAGCCGCCCGCAAGGGCCGGGTGGCCGCACAGGCCACCCGAAGGGCCGATGGGGTCACCCCCTTGCGGCCCTCTCCGGTGGCGGACCTCGCCGCCGTGGCAGACGGTGATCACGTCGTCGCTGCGCTTTGTCGGGCTGACACGCTGTCAGCCGGCGCATCCGACGGCGGAAGGAATCGTCCCCATGCGTACTGCCCGCACCCTTGTGGCCGGAGCCGCACTGACCGCCTGCATCGCCCTCGCCGCTCCCGCCGCCTACGCCACGGGTGCCGTCAACGCCTACGACCCGAGCAGCCACAACTCGTCCTCGTCCTCCTCGGCCTCGACCGGCTCCTCGGCCGGCTCCTCCACCGACTCGTCGACCGACTCCTCCACCGGCTCCTCCACCGACTCCTCCTCCGCCGGTGGCGACAGCTCGCACGGCTGGACCGGCCAGGGCTCGGACGACAGCCAGTGGCACAAGCCGCACGGCGGCATGCACACCGGCGGCGGCGGCATGTCGCTCGGCGGCGGCAGCAGCCTGGCGGCCGGCTCGGTCCTGCTGCTCGGCGGCCTCGGCGCCGGCACCGTGATCCTGCGCCGCAAGAAGACCGCGGGCGCCCTCGCCTGACCCAGCCCGACCCGGTATGACCCGGCCTGATCCGGCCCTGACTCCGGTCCGGCCAGAAGCACCCCCCGGTCCCGCGGACCGGTTCGGCGTGGCCACCGTCCGTGCACAGCGGTGGCCACGCTGTTTCCGTTCCCCCACGGGACCCGCCCCCGTATCCGGGCGGGCGCCGACCGCCCGCCCCGCCGTTCTCCCGAGAAAGGCAGCACCGCATGGCCACTCGGCCCCCGCAGCGCGACCCCGGGACGGCTGACGCCCCGCGGCCGGCCAAGGACAACGGCTCCCGCGCCCTGCGCTGGGCGACCGCGGCGACCCTGGTCGGCGTCTTCCTCGTCTACCACTCGCTGAACTCCTCCGGCACCGACATCGCCGTCGGCGCCCCCTCGCCGCCGGCCGCCGCCGCTGCCGCCGCGGCGCCCCCCAGCCCCACCACCGCGCCGCCGGCCACCGGGCTGTCCATGCCGCCCTCGGTGCCCACGAATCTGAGCATCCCGCGGATCGGCGTGAACGCCCCCTTCACCGCCCTGAACATGGACGCCTCCGGGGTGCTGCAACCGCCGCCGGAGAACAACCGCAACCTCGTCGGCTGGTACCAGGGCGGCGTCACCCCGGGCGAGCTCGGCAACGCGATCGTCGCCGGGCACGTGGACACCACCACCGGGCCCGCGGTCTTCTTCCTGCTCTCCTTCCTCAAGAAGGGCGACACCGCGGCCATCACCCGGGCGGACGGCACCGTGGCCACCTTCCAGGTCGACTCCGTGCAGACCTTCTCCAAGGGCGCCTTCCCCGACCAGGAGGTCTACGGCGACACCCCCGACGCCGAGCTGCGCATCATCACCTGCGGCGGCGCCTACGACCACAAGACGAAGGACTACGAGGCCAACGTCGTCGTCTTCGCCCACCTCGCCAAGGCCGGCCGAGCCTGACCCCCCGCTGCGCACAGCGGCACAGGAACGGCCGAGGGGCGGCACGACGCTCGCGGACAGCGAGCGTTAAGCCGCCCCTTCCGCTTCCTTAAGCCCGCCCTAAGAACCCTGCTGCCCGTCCTGAACTGGTCTTTTGTCCGATCCGGGCCCGCTAGCGTGCTGCTCCCACCCCCCAGTACGAGGCAGGCAGTCATGGCACCACGCACCCACCGCCGCCGTCCGGGACGCACGCTCCGGGCGGTCGGCGCCCTCACCGTCGCGGCCGCCGCGGCCGGTACCGCCTTCGCGCTGGCCGGCTCGGCCGACGCCGCCACCGTGGGCGCCGCGTACTCCACCACCAGCCAGTGGGAGACCGGCTGGACCGGCCAGTACGACATCGTCAACGACGGCAGCGGCGCGCTCGACGGATGGACCCTCAGCTTCGAGCTGCCGGCCGGCGCCCGGATCAGCTCGCTGTGGAACGGCGCCTTCACCGTCTCCGGCCGGACCGTCACCGTCACCCCGCAGGGCTGGGACCGCACGATCGCGGCCGGCGGCAAGGTCCAGATCGGCTTCGTGGCCGCCCTGCCGGGCACCTCGGGCGCCACCGCCGCCGTCACCCCGGCCGACTGCCGCATCAACGGCGCCTCCTGCTCGGTGGACGGCACCCCGACCGCCCCGCCCACCGGCCGCCCGACCACCACCCCGCCCGCCACGCAGAGCCCCACCCAGACCCCGACGCAGACTCCCACGCAGAAGCCGACCCGGACCCCCACCGCGAGCCCGACGAAGACCTCCGCGCCCCCCACCGGCGGCGGCTCGACCGCGACCGGCGGCTTCTCCCCGTACGTCGACACCTCGCTCTACCCCGCCTACGACCTGACGGGCGCGATGCGGGCCGACGGCGTCAAGCAGTTCAACCTCGCCTTCGTGCTCGCCGGCGGCGGCTGCACCCCCAAGTGGGGCGGCAGCACCGACCTCGGCAGCGACGCGGTGGCCGCGCAGATCGGCGCCGTCCGGTCGGCCGGCGGCGACGTGCGGGTCTCCTTCGGCGGCGCCAACGGCACCGAACTCGCCGCCGCCTGCTCCTCCGCGAGCGACCTGGCCGCCGCGTACGGCAAGGTGGTCGACCAGTACAAGCTCACCAAGGTGGACTTCGACATCGAGGGCGGCGCCCTGGCCGACAGCGCTGCCAACACCCGCCGGGCGCAGGCCATCGCCCAACTGCAGAAGAGCCACAGCGGCCTGGAGGTCTCCTACACCCTGCCCGCGATGCCGAGCGGCCTCACCCAGGACGGCATCGACCTGCTGGCGAACGCCAAATCCAACGGAGTGGACATCCACGCGGTGGACATCATGGCCATGGACTACGGCTCCTCGTTCACCGGCGACATGGGCCAGTACGCCATCGACGGCGCCACGGCCACCCAGGCGCAGGTCAAGAGCGTGCTCGGGATCTCCGACGCGGCCGCCTGGCAGAAGATCGCGGTCACCCCGATGATCGGCGTCAACGACGTGAGCACCGAGACCTTCACCGTCGCCGACGCCGGCAAGCTCGCCGCCTTCGCTCAGTCCAAGGGCCTGGCGTGGCTGTCGATGTGGTCGGCCGCCCGGGACAAGCAGTGCCCCGGCGGCGCGCAGAGCTGGGCCTCGGCCACCTGCTCCTCGGTGGCCCAGTCCGACGGCGCCTTCGCCAAGGCGTTCGCCGCCTACACCGGCTGAACCGCCGTCAGGGCCCCGTACCCGGCGGGCCGCGTTCCTGTCCTCCCCCCACGGGACAGGACCGCGGCCCGTCCGCCGTCGGGGAAAGCGGCGCCGGGCGGCTGCCGGACACCACTCCGGCAGCCGCCCGGCCTGTTGCCGGCACGCCGGGACGGCACCCTCGAACCGCCCTGGCGCACCTGATCCCTCAGGACGTCCCGTCCTCCTCCGGGCCGTCCGGAAGGACGTTGTCGCGGGCCACGCCCGCGTACCAGCGCGCACTCCGCTTGGGGATGCGCCGCTGGGTGCCGAAGTCGACGTACACCGCGCCGAAGCGCTTGCTGTAGCCGTAGGACCACTCGAAGTTGTCCATCAGGGACCACAGGAAGTAGCCGCGCACGTCGGCCCCGTCCGACAGCGCCCGGTGCACGGCCGCGAGGTGGCCGCGCAGGTAGGCGATCCGCCGGGGGTCGTTGACGGTGCCCTCGGGTGAGATGTAGTCGTCGAAGGCCGCGCCGTTCTCGGTGACCATCATCGGCAGCTGCGGGTGCTCGCGGTGCACCCGCATCAGCAGGTCGTACAGGCCGGTGGCGTCCACCGCCCAGCGCATCGCCGTGGTCTCGCCCGGAGAGAGGTGGAAGGCCACGTGCTCCGAGCCCGGCCAGGGCGAGTAGTCGCTGGCGCCGTGGCCGTCGTTGCGGGGCAGGTCGGCGCTCTCGCGGCCGTCGGAGACCAGCGTGGGGGTGTAGTAGTTGATGCCCAGCAGGTCGATCGGCCGGGAGATCTCCTCCAGGTCGCCGGGCCGGACCAGTGCCTCCCAGTCCACCAGGTGGCCGGTGTCGGCGATCAGGTCGGCGGGGTAGCCGTCGCCGAGGATCGGGCCGAGGAAGACCCGGTTGCCCACCGCGTCGATCCGGCGGGCGGCGTCCAGGTCGGCCGGCGACTGGGTGAGCGCGCGGACCTGGTGCAGGTTGAGGGTGATCGAGGTCTGCGCGGAAGCGGGGAGTACGGAGCGCAGGACCCCGATCGCCCGTCCATGGGCGAGGTTGAGGTGGTGCGCGGCCTTCAGCGCCGACTCGGGGTCGGTGCGGCCGGGCGCGTGGACGCCCGAGCCGTAGCCGAGGAAGGCCGAGCACCACGGCTCGTTGAGAGTGGTCCAGTAGGGCACGCGGTCGCCGAGCGCCTGCGCCACGATCCCGGCGTACTCGGCGAACCGCTCGGGGGTGTCGCGCACCGTCCAGCCGCCGACGTCCTCCAGGTCCTGCGGCAGGTCCCAGTGGTAGAGCGTGGTGACCGGGGTGATGCCCCGCTCCAGCAGCTCGTCCACCAGCCGGCGGTAGAAGTCCAGGCCGCGCTGGATCGCCGGGCCGCGGCCGGTGGGCTGCACCCGCGACCAGGACACCGAGAAGCGGTAGGCGCCCAGGTTGAGGTCGGCCATCAGCGCGACGTCGTCGCGGTAGCGGTGGTAGTGGTCGGCCGCGATGTCCCCGGTGTCCCCGTTGAGGACGCGGCCGGGCGTATGGCTGAAGGTGTCCCAGATCGAGGGGGTGCGGCCGTCCTCGGCCGCGGCGCCCTCGACCTGGTAGGCGGCGGTGGCCGCCCCCCAGACGAAGCCGGGGGGGAAGCGGAGCGGGGCCGGGCTCGCCGAGAGCTCCGGACTCTCTGAACGGACAGCTGTCACAGGGGACTCCAGGGGAATCAGGGGTCGACGGGAGAGGAGGGGCGGGGAGAGGCGGGGCGGCGGGGGAGAGGAAGGAGAAGGAGGAGCAGGAGGGGCCGGGCGTGCGGCCCTCCTGCCGGCGGGGGGTCAGCTCTTGACGGCACCCGCCGTGATGCCGCCGACGATCTGCTTCCCGAGCACGGCGAAGACCAGCAGCAGCGGCAGCGTGGCGACCAGCGCCCCGCACACCACCACGGCGTGGTTGATGGTGTGGTCGCCCGAGCCCAGTCCCTGCAGGGCCACCTGGACCGTCGGGTTCTGCTGGTTGAGTGCGATGAACGGCCAGAAGAAGTCGTTCCAGGACTGCACGAAGACGAGCATGCCGAGCACCGCCATCGCCGGCCGGGCGATCGGGAAGACCACGTGCCAGATGATCCGCAGCGAGTGGGCGCCGTCCACCCGGGCGGCCTCGATCAGCTCCACCGGCAGCGCCTCGGAGAGGAACTGGCGCATGAAGAACACGCCGAAGGCGGCCACCAGCGAGGGCAGGATCACCGACTGGATGTGGCCCACCCAGCCGATGTTGCTGACGATCTGGTAGAGCGGGATCACGGTCAGCTGCGGCGGGATGGTCATCGTGGTGACCACCACCGTCAGCAGCGCGTTGCGGCCGCGGAACTGCAGCTTGGCGAAGGCGAATCCGGCGAGCGTGGCGAACAGCACCGTGCTCAGCGCCACGCACCCGGCCACGATCGTCGAGTTGATCAGGGCCTTGGTCATGTCGACCTGGTCCCAGACGATCTTCAGGTTGTCGATCAGGTGGCTGCCGGGCAGCAGCGGTGTCGGCGGGGTGACCAGTTCGGTGTCGGTGCGCGAGGCCGCGACCACCGTCCAGTACAGCGGGAAGAGCGAGAGCAGCGTCGCCAGGATCAGGAAGGCGTACGCGATCGGCCCGCCGTTCTGCTGCTTGCCGGCGCCGCCCGCGCGCAGCCGGCGGCGTTTGGTGGCCGGGTCCGAGCGGCGCGGCGCGGTGCCGGCGATCGGCTGGGTGATGTCTGCCATGGGTCAGCCCCCAAGCTTGCGGCGGTTGGCCCGCATGACGAGCAGCTGGACCGCGCCGATCAGCAGCAGGATCAGCAGCATCACCCAGGCCACGGCGGACGCCTGGCCGAGTTCGCCGATCTGCCAGCCCTTGTCGTACATGTACAGGCTCAGCGTCTGGTACTGGTGGTCGGTGCCGCCGGAGTAGCCGACGGTGCCGCCGAACATCAGTGGCTCACCGAAGAGCTGGGTGGCGCCGATGGTGGAGACGATGATGGTGAAGAAGATCGTCGGCCGGATCGAGGGGATCGTCACGCTGATGAACTGGCGCCAGCGCGAGGCGCCGTCCAGCGCGGCCGCCTCGTACAGGTCGGCCGGCACCGCCTGCATCGCGGCCAGGTAGATCAGCGCGTTGTAGCCGGTCCACCGCCATGTGACGATCGCCGAAATGGCTATCTGCGCCGGCCACTTGGAGGACGACCACTGCACGTGGCCGATGCCGACGTGTCCCAGCAGCTGGTTGATCATCCCGTAGTCGGGGTTGAACAGCTGCACGAAGACCAGCGTCGCGGCGGCGATCGAGGTCGCGTACGGGGCGAGGATCGCCACCCGGAAGAAGCCCCGGGCGCGCAGCTTGTAGTTGAGCAGGTGGGCCAGGCCCAGCGCCATCAGCAGCTGCGGGACGGTGGAGATCACGCCGAGGGTGAAGGTGTTGCGCAGGGCGCCCCAGAAGAAGCTGTTGTCCCACAGCTCCCGGTAGTTGCGCGCGCCCACCCACGTGGCGTGGGTGCCGAGCTGGACCTCGTTGAAGGAGAGCCAGCCGGTGTAGATCAGCGGGAAGAGGCCGAAGGCGGCGAAGCAGAGGAAGAACGGGGCGATGTAGACGTACGGGGATGCCTTGGTGTCCAGCCGGAACAGCTTGGCGCGCCAGCCGGCGGGCGGGCCGGGGTCGCCGCTCAGGCGGGGGGCGGTCCGGGACGACCGGGGGCTGCCGTCGGACGTCGCCCTGACGGAGGTGGCCACGAGTGCCGTCCTTCCGGTAGGGGATCAGCGGGGGAACTGCGGGGACTGCTCGCACTGCGGGAACCTGCGGGGCACCGCGGGTACTGCCGGGGCCCCGCCGGTGCGGGGAGGGGCGGGTGTGCGGCCGCCGGAGGGGCGGCACTGCGGGCCGCCCGGCAGGCGTCGGGCCACTGCCGGGCGGCCCCGAGCGGGGGCGCTCCGGGGGGTCAGCCCAGGTCGCCGAGCTGGTCCTTCACCTGGGCCTGGACCTTCTTCCACGCGGCGGCCTTGGAGGTGCCGCGCTGCTCCATGTCCAGCAGGCCGTTCTGCGTGATGATGTCCTTCACCGCGCCGTCGTTCGGCCCGATCGGGGCCGGCTGGATGCTGTGCGCGGTGGCGGTGAAGATCTTGCCCACGGGGGTGCCGGGGAAGTAGTCGTTGGTGGCGTTCTGCACCGCCGGGTCGTCCAGACCGGCCTTGGTGGAGGGGATGTTGCCGAACTTCTGGAACACCTTGACCTGCTGCGCGGGGGCGGTCAGCCACTGGGCGAGCGCCTCGGCCTCGGCGACGTGCTTGCCCGACTTGGGCACCGCGAGGAAGGAGCCGCCCCAGTTGCCGGCCTGCGGCGGCTGGGCGATGTCCCACTTGCCCTTGTTCGCCGGGCCCGAGTTCGCGGCCACCTGGCCGACCATCCAGCTCGGGCAGGCGACGGTGGCGAACTTGTTCGTCTTGAAGGCCGCGCTCCAGGTGTTGTTGGAGTCGAACTGCTGGAGCTTGGCGGTCAGCCCGTCCTGCACGGCCTGCGCGGACAGGTCCCACGCGGTCTGCACACCCGGGCTGGAGGCGTAGATCAGCTTGCCGGAGGCGTCGGAGTACTGCGTGGTCTGGCTGGAGAGCACCGCGTTGAACAGACCGCCGGCCGAGTCGGTGAAGGCCACGCCCGCGGGCGCCTTCTTCTTGAACCTGTTGCCGACATCGACGAACTTCTGCCAGTCACCCGCCCACAGCTGCGCCACCTGGTCCCGGTCGGTGGGCAGGCCCGCCTTCTGGAACATGTCCTTGCGGTAGCAGATCGCGGTGGGGCCGACGTCCGTGCCCACACCGATGATCCGCCCGTCGGAGGTGGTGGCCTCCTTCTCCTTGTAGTCCAGCCAGTTGGAGGCGTCGAAGCCCTTGACCGACTTGAAGTCCACGAACTTGTTCGCGTACTGCGGCTGGACGGCGTTGGCGACGAACCCGATCTCGATCGCCTGGATGTCGTCCAGACCGCTGTTCTGGGTCAGGTGCAGCTTCAGGGAGTTCCAGTACGCACCGCTGTCGGAGACGTTGTCTTCCTTGATCGTGATGTTCGGGTGCAGCCGGTGGTACTCGGCGAAGAGCTTGGCGCCGGTCTTGTCGTCGTAGCCGAACGACCCGAAGTCGCCGATCCGCAGGGTGATCTGCTCGTTGGACGACGAGCCCTTGCTGTCGTCCTTGCTGTTGCTGCTGCAGCCGGTGATCAGGGTCGCGCAGGCTGCGAGACCCGCGACCGCGATGGCGGCGGTCCTGCGGGTTCTGCCGGAAGTGCGCATTCCACTCTCCTTGTCAGGGTGGGTCGTGCGGTGCGGTGGTGCGGTCCTTCGGGTCGTGCGCGGAGCAGGTGTGTGGGAGCGCTCCCACTAGGCTTGCCGGAACACTCACGCCTGGGAGGGGTCAGTGTCAAGACGTGAAGTCGATTTCGTTGCCGGAACGTATCCGGGTCGGACGGATGGTCATTTCTTGAACGGATGGCGCTGCCTGGGGCTTGTAGTGTGGGAGCGCTCTCACGCGACGCTCCTCAGCGGAAGCACCGGGCGCTAAGGTGGCGCGCAATGAGTACAGGAGGCTGCAGTGGCCATGAACGGGCGGCACAGCGGACGGCCCACCCTTGAGGAGGTGGCGGTCCGGGCCGGGGTGGGACGGGGGACCGTCTCCCGGGTGATCAACGGCTCGCCGCGGGTCAGCGACCGCGCGAAGGCGGCGGTGGAGGCGGCGATCGCCGAACTCGGGTACGTCCCGAACCGGGCGGCCCGCGCGCTGGCCGGCAACCGCACCGACGCCATCGCGCTGGTGATCCCCGAGCCGGAGACGCGGCTGTTCGCCGAGCCCTACTTCTCCGACATCATCCGGGGCATCGGCGCCGAGCTCGCCGACACCGACATGCAGCTGCTGCTCACCTTGATCCGCACCCCCAAGGAGCGGGCCCGCTTCGCCCAGTACCTGGCCGCCCACCGGGTGGACGGCGTGCTGCTGGTCTCCGTCCACGAGGACGACCCGCTGCCGGACCTGCTGGAGCAGCTGGAGATGCCGGCCGTGCTCAACGGGCGCCGCTCGGACCTGGAGTCCGTCTCCTACGTGGACGCCGACAACGTCGGCGGCGCGCGGGCCGCGGTCGCGCACCTGCTGGAGCGGGGCCGGCGCGCCGTGGCCACCATCACCGGGCCGCTGGACATGTACGTCGCCCGCTCGCGGCTGGACGGCTACCGGCAGGCGGTCCGGGAGGCGGGCGCGGACGGCTCCGAGGAGCTGGTGGTCGCCGGGGACTTCACCGAGGAGGGCGGCCGGCGGGCGATGCGCGAGCTGCTCGCCCGGCGTCCCGACGTGGACGGGGTGTTCGCGGCCTCCGACCTGATGGCGGCCGGCGCCCGGGCCGTGCTGCGCGAGGCGGGCCGCGCCGTGCCCGACGACGTGGCCCTGGTCGGCTTCGAGGACTCCGCCATCGCCCGCCACATGGACCCGCCGCTGACCTCGATCCGCCAGCCCACCGAGGAGATGGGCCGCACCATGGCGCGGGTCCTCCTGGAGGAGATCGCCGAGCGGGCCGCCGTGCGGCGGCACGTGGTGCTCGCCACCGAGCTGGTCCGGCGCGAGTCGGCCTGACCGCCGGCCGGCCGCCCCGGGCGCGAACGCGCCGCCGGGGGCGGCTGGGCACACGTGGGGGTGTGCGCCCAGCTCGCCCCCGGCGGTCCCTGTGGGGGGAATCGGGAAACGGGTCAGGGGTGGGACCGGGTCCGGTCGGCTCCCGGCAGGTCCGCTCGGCACCTCCCGGCGCCTCCTGGCGCCCTGCCGGCAGGACCCGGTCCCAGGGCTGGTCGGCTAGGGCGTGTCTGACAAATCCCGCCTGGTCGGCGGGCCCTGGCACGCACGCTCGCGGCGTTGTCGGTCGTCGGCGCAGCCCGCTGCGCTCTCCTCCCTCCGCCTTGCGATCGCACGCACCAGACCCCGCCGACCCCGCCCTCACGGGCGGACGCCGCTATTTGTCAGACACGCCCTAGTAGCCGACGGCGACCTCCATCCACTGCGGGTTCTGCATGGAGGTGTAGGCGGCCTGGCCGGCCACGTCGTCGTACGGGAAGCCGTAGGCGAGGCCGTTGATGCCGTGGTCGTGCCAGAACTTGGCGTACCAGTTGGCCGGGTCGCCCGAGTAGAACTTCGTCGGGTCCTGCTGCTGGTCGGCGGGCAGGGTGGCCGTGTGGCGGTTGAGCGCCGCGCACATCGACGGGTTGCCGGCCAGGGTGCCGGCGCAGCCGAAGATGTCCGAGGTGGGGGCGTTGACGCCGACCGACTGGGCGTAGGAGGTGAAGTAGTTCTGGTTCACCCCGCCGCTGCGGAAGGACGGGTCGCTGCCGGGGGCGATGATCCGGTAGGGCGCCTGGGTCTGGGCGAGGACCTTGAACGCCTGGGGCACGGAGTTCTGGAACTGCTGGAAGACCGCGTCCCGGCTCTCGTTGAACAGGTCCTGGCTGTCGCCGAGCTGGATGTCCTGGCCGGAGTGGGAGTGCAGCCGGATCGCCAGCGGCAGGCCCCAGGCGTCGACCCGGGTGGTGTTGCCGTTGAAGACGTCCGGGCCGATGGTGAACTCGATGAAGTCGTAGTACTGGCTGGCCGGCGAGCCGAGGTAGAAGTACATCCGGCCGGAGGAGTTGGCCGGCATGTCGAAGTACGGCTGGTCGGCGATCGAGTGCGTCTGGCCGTTGAAGCTCCAGTACACCTGGCTGTCCGGGTACTGGCCGTTGGTCCGGTTGAGGATGGCGACCTCGAGCACGTTGTTGGCCGCCGGGATCTTGCTGGTGTCGCCCCAGAACGCGTCGTTCGGCGGCGGCGAGGTGGGCGGCGGGGTGGCGCCGGAGGTCAGGTGGACCTGGAACTCCCACAGCGAGTCGCCGTAGGCGGTGGCCCGGGCGGTGGCGTTGATCCGCACGTAGCGGCCGGTGCCGGTCACGTCGAGGTTCTGCACTCCGCCGGTGCTCGTCGTGGTCGAGTAGATCGTCGTCCAGTTGGTGGCGTCGTCGGAAACCTGGATCTGGTAGGCGGTCGCGTAGGCCGTCTCCCAGTTCAGGCCGATGCCGCAGATCGGCTCGGAGGCGCCGAGGTCCACCCGCAGCCACTGGGGGTCGCTGAAGGCGCTGGACCAGCGGGTGCCGGTGTTGCCGTCCACTGCGGCCGAGGCCGGGGTGCCGGCGTTCTCGGAGGAGGAGGCGGTGGCCGGGCGGTTGAGGGCCGCGTTGTCGGTGCTGCAGGCGGACGGCTGGCCGCTGGTGCCGCCGTAGACCTGGAACTCCCACAGCGAGTAGCCGTACTGGGTGCCGCGGACGGTCCCGTACAGCCGGACATAGCGCCCGGAACCGTTTACGGCCAGCGTCTGGTTGCCGCCGGTGCCGGTGGTGGTGGAGTAGATGTCGGTCCAGGTGGCCGCGTCGGCCGAGGTCTGGATCTTGAACGCCTTGCCGTACGCGGTCTCCCAGTTGAGCACCACCTGGGTGATGGTCTGGGTGCTGCCGAGGTCGACCTGCAGCCACTGCGGGTCGGCGGCGGCCGACGACCAGCGGGTGCCGGTGTTGCCGTCCACGGCGGCGGAGGCGGGGGTGCCGGCGTTCTCGGTGGAGGACGCGGTGGCCGGCCGGCCCTGGGAGAGCAGTGTGCCGGCCGCGCGGGCCGGGGACTGCGAGGTGACGACCAGGGCGAGGCCCGCGACGAGGGCGAGCAGGAGGGTCGCGACGAGATACGGCCGGGATCTGTCGTGCCGTCCGGGCCGCGGCCGCACCGGGAGGGTAGTGCTGCCTGACATGGTGGGTTCTCCTCAACCGGGTGGGGTCCGTGATGGAGGCCGGGGAGTGCCCAAGTGAGAGCGCTCTCTGGCGAGGTGATGTTTACAAGGCGCGTACATCGGCGTCAATAAGTTGTTCAAGACTGGCCTGTTGGCCCTGCCCGCTGTTTCGAGTCCCGAACGGACAACGGCCTGCTCACGCGGGAATCGCCGGACAAGGCGGACAATCGGGCGGGTGGGCACGGGAGTTGCCCCGGCGGGCCCGCGCCATGCGGAGGGGCGGCCCCGTACACGCCATCCATGTACGGGACCGCCCCGGTCTTCGGGGGTGCGGAACCGGCCGGTCTGGCCGGCCGTCCGCGGTGCGGGTCAGCCGAGGGCCGCCAGGTGGTTCTTCAGGCCCTGCCCGTAGGCCGTGGGTGTCCCGTCGTAGTCGGAGATCAGCGACGGGCCCGACGAGCAGTCCCAGGTGTTCCAGGTCCAGCCGAGGTAGGACAGGTGGTGCGCGTCGAGCCAGTCCATGAAGGAGTCGACGAAGGAGTGGGCGCAGGTGTTCTCGCCGATCTCACCCGCCACCAGCGGCACCTGCTGGGCCACCGGGGCCAGTTGGGAGTCCCAGCAGGACCGGGTGGCGCAGGAGTTGAAGTTGTAGACGTGGACGGCGGCCGCGAGGTTGCCGGCCGGGTCGGTGGGCTCGTGGGCGAGCCAGCCGGTCAGGTCGTTGGAGTAGGCGAGGCCGCCGAGCATGATCACGTTGCGCGCGCCGGTGCCGCGCACCGCGTCGACCAGGTCCTGCATGCCGGCCACTTGGTAGGAGATGCCCGGGCAGGTGCCGCCGTCGCGCCAGCAGGTCCACGCCTGCTCGGAGGTGGCGGTCGCGCGGTCCGGGTAGGGCTCGTTGAACAGGTCGAAGACCACCGCGGTGTCGTTCTTGAAGGCATTGGCGACCGAGGTCCAGAACGGGATCGCGTACTGCGCGTCCGGCATCGGCTTCTGGCAGGTGGCGTTCACGTCCGAGCAGCCCGCGGAGTTGCCGGTGTACAGGCCGTGCGTCCAGTGCAGTTCGACGATCGGGGTGATGCCGTGGGCGACCAGGCGGTCCACCCAGCCGGTGATCGCCGCGATGTACTCCTGGCCGGCGTCCTGCGCGGGCACGTACGAAAGCCCCTCCCAGCAGTCCTCGTTGAGCGGGACGCGGACCGCGTTGACGCCCTTCCAGCTGGTGATGGCGTCGATCGCCGCGTCGTCCACCGGGCCGTCGAAGATGCCGTTGCCCTGGGCGCAGGCGAACTCCGTGCCCGAGCGGTTGACCCCGTGCAGCACGACCTGCCGGCCGGTGGAGTCCACCAACTCGTTGCCGGCGACGTGGAGTTCCGGCGGGGCGGTGCCGCCGCCGGGCGGCGAGGTGGGCGGTGACGTCGGGGGCGAGGTCGGGGGAGTGCCGTCCTGGTTGCAGACGGTGCCGTTGAGCGTGAAGACCGCCGGGCTCGGGTTGCTGCCCGACCACGAGCCCAGGAAGCCCGCGCTCACCGTGCCGCCGCTGGGAATCGCCGCGTTCCAGGACTGCGAGGCGACGGTGACGGTGCTGCCCGACTGCGACCAGGTGCCGTTCCAGCCCTGGGTGACCCGCTGGCCGCCGGGGAAGTCGAAGGTGAGCTTCCAACTCGTGGTGGCCGCCGCGTTGTTGGTGATGACCACACCGCCCTGGAAGCCGGTGTCCCACTGGTTGTCGACCGAGTAGGCCACCGAGCAGGCCGGGGTGGCGCCGGACGCGGGCGCGCCCAGGGCCGGGAGGAGCGCTGCCGCCGCCGCGGCCGTGGTCGCGGCGGCCAGCGAGAGGGCCGCCGCGCGCGTGGGTCGTCGCATGTGCGACTCCTGGAGTGGGGGGAGTGTGGGGGGGAGTCGAACGGGTGGCGCCGTGCTCGCGCCGGGTCGTGGGCGGAACGTGCCCGGCTGCCACGGGGACGTGGGACAACCGGGCCCGATGGGCAGGATGGGCAGGATGGTGCGTGGACGCGCTCCCACTGGTCCGCCGCAGACCATAGCGGTAAGTCGTCCCGGTCGGTAGGGGTGAGGTAAAGACCTGGAGCCTTTTCCGGGCTGTTCGGTCGTCACCAGGGCTTTGTGCTTCACCTCTTGACAGTGCGTCAACCCGGCTCGATGGTGGGAGCGCTCCCACTGGTTCACTCGGGGAACGTCTGCCGGCCCTGCCGGCGGCGGCCCCGGGATCCCCCCACACATCCCCCCACACGAACCGCGAGGAGGACCTCCCCCATGCCCGGAGGAAGACCGCATCGCAGACGGCTGCGACGGCTGGTGACGGCCTTCGCGGCCGCCCTTGCCGTTCCGCTCGCCATGACCGTGGCCGGCGGCGGCTCGGTGGCGCACGCCGCCGACGTCCAGTGCAGCGTCGACTACACGACCAGCGACTGGGGCTCCGGCTTCACCGCCAACGCCAAGATCACCAACCTCGGCGGCTCGGCCGTCAACGGCTGGACGCTGACCTACTCCTACGCCGGCAACCAGCAGTTGCAGAGCGGCTGGAACGGCACCTGGTCGCAGTCCGGCAAGGCGGTGACTGTCAAGTCGCTCGACTGGAACAAGACAATCGCCGCGGGCGGCAATGTCACCACGAGTGCCAACTTCACCTACAGCGGCACGAACGCGGCGCCGACGAGCTTCTCGGTCAACGGCACCGTCTGCGGCGGCGCCCACCAGCCGCCGCTCCCCGTCCTGACCAGCCCGGCATCCGGTGCCACGTACAACGCCGGGGCCACCATCCCGCTGGCCGCGACCGCCGTCGCCGCCGACAGCGCGACCATCACCAAGGTCGAGTTCTACGACGACGACACCCTGCTCGGCACCGACACCACCGCCCCGTACACCTTCGACTGGTCAAGCGTGCCGGCAGGCGACTACTCGGTGTATGCCAAGGCATATGACAGCCTGGGCGCGAGCGGGGAGTCCACCCCGGTCGGCGTCCACGTGGCCGCCGGGCCCTCGATCCTGGCCACCCCGGCGCAGGTCTCCGTGCAGCAGGGCGGCACCGGCACCTTCGCGGTGAAGCTGTCCAGCGCCCCGGCGTCCAGCGTCACGGTGGCCGTCGCGCGCACTTCCGGCAACAGCGGCCTGAGCGTGAAGTCCGGCGCGAGCCTGACCTTCACGCCGTCCAACTGGAGCACCGCGCAGACCGTCACCCTGGCCGCCGACAGCTCCGGCACCGGGGCGGCGACCTTCGCCGCCACGGCCACCGGCTACCTCAAGGCCGAGGTGACCGCCACCGAGATCGGCGCCACCAGCGACTACGACGCGCGCTTCCTGTCGCTGTACGGCAAGATCACCGACCCGGCGAACGGCTACTTCTCCCCGGAGGGCATCCCGTACCACTCGGTGGAGACCCTCATCGTGGAGGCGCCGGACTACGGGCACGAGACCACGTCCGAGGCGTACTCGTACATGATCTGGCTGCAGGCGATGTACGGCCAGGTCACCCAGGACTGGAGCAAGTTCAACGCGGCCTGGGCGACCATGGAGAAGTACATGATCCCCACGCACGCCGACCAGCCCAGCAACAGCTCCTACAACGCGAGCGCGCCGGCCACCTACGCCCCCGAGCACGACCTGCCCTCGCAGTACCCGGCGGTGCTCGACAAGAGCGTGCCGGTCGGGCAGGACCCGATCGCCGGCGAGCTGAAGTCCGCCTACGGCACCGACGACATCTACGGGATGCACTGGCTGCAGGACGTGGACAACGTCTACGGCTACGGCGACACCCCCGGCGGCGGCTGCGAGCTGGGCCCGAGCGCCGACGGCCCGTCGTACATCAACACCTTCCAGCGCGGCTCGCAGGAGTCGGTCTGGGAGACGGTGCCGCAGCCGACCTGCGACGCCTTCAAGTACGGCGGCAAGAACGGCTACCTGGACCTGTTCACCGGCGACTCCTCCTACTCCCAGCAGTGGAAGTACACCGACGCACCCGACGCCGACGCCCGCGCGATCCAGGCCGCCTACTGGGCGGACACCTGGGCCAGTGCGCAGGGCAAGGAGGCGGACGTCAAGGCCACCGTCGCCAAGGCCGGCAAGATGGGCGACTACCTGCGGTACTCGTTCTTCGACAAGTACTTCAAGAAGATCGGCAACTGCACCAGCCCGACCTCCTGCCCGGCGGGCACCGGCAAGGACAGCGAGCACTACCTGCTGTCCTGGTACTACGCCTGGGGCGGCTCCGAGGGCTCCGGCGGCGGCTGGGCCTGGCGGATCGGCGACGGCGCCTCGCACTTCGGCTACCAGAACCCGCTGGCGGCCTACGCGCTGACCACCGACCCGAACATGGCCCCCAAGTCGGCCACCGGCAAGCAGGACTGGACCACGAGCCTGGGCCGGCAGCTGGAGTTCTACCGCTGGCTGCAGTCCGACGAAGGCGCGATCGCGGGCGGCGCCACCAACAGCTGGGGCGGCGCCTACGGCCAGCCCCCGGCCGGCACGCCCACCTTCTACGGGATGGCGTACGACTGGGAGCCGGTCTACCACGACCCGCCGTCGAACCAGTGGTTCGGCATGCAGGCGTGGTCGATGGAGCGGGTCGCCGAGTACTACCAGCAGACCGGTGACACCAAGGCCAAGGCGGTGCTCGACAAGTGGGTGGCCTGGGCGATGTCGCAGACCACCGTCAACGCCGACGGCACCTTCCAGATCCCGTCCGACCTGCAGTGGACGGGCGCACCCGACACGTGGAACCCCAGCAGCCCGGGGAGCAACGCCAACCTCCACGTGACGGTCTCCGCCTACGGCAACGACCTGGGCGTCACGGCGGCCTTCGCCAAGACGCTGTCCTACTACGCCGCCAAGTCCGGCAACACGGCCGCCAGGACGATGGCCAAGCAGCTGCTGGACGGCATGTGGGACCACTACCAGGACCCGCTGGGCATCGCGGCCCCCGAGACCCGCGCGGACTACTCGCGGTTCAACGACCCGGTGTACGTGCCCTCGGGCTGGACCGGGACGATGCCGAACGGGGACAGGATCAACTCCAGCTCCACGTTCCTGGAGCTGCGGTCCTTCTACAAGAACGACCCCAACTGGTCGAAGGTCCAGTCCTACCTGAGCGGCGGGGCGGTACCGACCTTCACCTATCACCGGTTCTGGGCGCAGGCGGACATCGCCATGGCGATGGGCACCTACGCGCTGCTCTTCGGCGCGTGAGTCCGCCCGCCGAGGAGTGATCGACGGCTCCGGCGGGACCCCGGGCGGCGGGGCCCGGGCCCGCCGGAGCTTTCCGGTGCCGATCGGGCACGAACACGAAGAAGCCCCGGTCTGCGTGACGCAGGCCGGGGCTTGATCGGCTGGGGTGAGTGACGGGACTCGAACCCGCGACATCCTGGACCACAACCAGGTGCTCTACCAGCTGAGCTACACCCACCTTGAGCGGCGCTTGTCCCCTTCCGGGGTGGCGCCGCCTGCAAAAGTGTACAGGGTGGCGAGGGGTGGTCGCGCCCTCGTTTCCGGCGGCCGGGTCAGGCCGTCGGCGGGGCCTGCGGGGCCGGGTGCGGGGCCGCCGGGAGCACGTGCCTGGCCGCGATCGACCGGGCCGTGTCGGTGTCCGGGCCGGGCGCCGGCACGAAGACGGCCTCGCGGTAGTAGCGCAGCTCCGCGATGGACTCGCGGATGTCGGCCAGCGCCCGGTGGTTGCCGTTCTTCTCGGGGCTGTTGTAGTACGCCCGCGGGTACCAGCGGCGGGCCAGCTCCTTGACCGAGGAGACGTCCACGATCCGGTAGTGCAGGTGCTGCTCCAGCGTCGGCATGTCGCGGGCGAGGAAGCCCCGGTCGGTGGAGACCGAGTTCCCGCACAGCGGCGCCTTGCGCGGCTCCGGGACGTGGCCGCGGACGTAGTCCAGCACGATCTTCTCCGCCTCGGCCATGCCGACGCCGCCGGCCAGCTCGTCCAGCAGCCCGGACCTGGTGTGCATCTGCCGGACGATCTCCGGCATCGACTCCAGCGCCTCGGCGGGCGGGCGGATCACGATGTCCACCCCCTCGCCGAGGACGTTCAGCTCGGAGTCCGTGACGAGCGCGGCCACCTCGATGAGCGCGTCGTGCGCCAGTGACAGTCCCGTCATCTCACAGTCGATCCACACCATCCGGTCGTTCATGTGTCTCACCCTACGGGGCGATCACGGGGTCCCGGCAGTGCGGCGCCGAGCCCTCGGGCCGAGCGCAGCCTGGCCCGGGCCGCCCCGTCGGGCACGTCGGCCCGCCCGGGCTGCTCCGGCACCCGGCCGCCGGGCGTGAAGGCGTCCGGGTCGCCCTTGGCGGGACCCTTGGCCGGGCCCTTGGCCGGGGCGGCCAGGACCTGGGCCCTGCCGGCGATGCCGGGGGCGCCCCCGCGCAGCGCGGCCGCCTCCGGGCCGGCAGCGGGCCGCTCGGGGCGGTCCGCGCGGTGCTCGGGCCGCTCGGGCCGCTCGGGGTCGTCCTGGGGCCTGCGGGCGCGGTAGGCGGCCCGGTAGGACGCGGGCGAGGAGCCCAGCTGCCGCCGGAAGTGCCCGCGCAGCGCCACCGGCGAGCGGAAGCCGCAGCGGCCGGCCACCTCGTCCACCGAGTAGTCCGACGTCTCCAGCAGCCGCTGTGCCTGCAGCACCCGCTGGGTGATCAGCCACTGCAGGGGCGCGCTGCCGGTCAGCGACCGGAACCGCCGGTCGAAGGTGCGCCGGCTCATGTACGCGCGCGCGGCCAGCGCCTCGACGTCGAACTGCTCGTGCAGGTGCTCCAGCGCCCACGCGACCACCTCGGCCAGCGGGTCCGCACCGATCTCCTCGGGTAAAGAGCGGTCCAGGTGCCGCTGCCCGGTCTGCCAGTCCGCCCGCCGGGGCGGCACCACCAGGCGGCGGGCCAGGGCAGCCGCGGCCTCGGCGCCGTGGTCGGTGCGCACCACGTGCAGGCACAGGTCGATGCCGGCCGCGGTGCCGGCCGAGGTGAGCACGTCCCCGTCGTCCACGAACAGCTCGCGCGGGTCGACGTGCACCGACGGGTAGCGCTTGGCGAGCGTGGGCGCGTACATCCAGTGGGTGGTGGCCGGACGGCCGTCCAGCAGCCCCGCCGCCGCGAGCACGAAGGCGCCGGTGCACAGCCCGATGATCCGCGCGCCCTCCTCGTGCGCCCGCCGGATGGCGTCGAGCGCCTCGGGCGGGGGCGCCTGGGATATGGAGCGCCAGGTCGGCACGACCACCGTGCCGGCCCGGGAGAGCGCTTCCAGACCGTACGGAGCCGTCAGCTCCAGGCCGCCGGTGGTGCGCAGCGGGCCCTCCTCACCGGCGCACACCAGCAGCCGGTAGCGGGGCACCCCCGCGTCCTGCCGGTCGATGCCGAAGACCGACAGCGGGATGGAGCTCTCGAAGATCGGCCCACCGCTGAAGAGCAGCACGGCGACGACCTCGGGCCGGCGGCGCGCGGAGAGCTTGCGGATGGCGCGAGGCGATGCCGATGGTGCTTGCGACGGAGTGTCCGTCGCCGTACCGGAACTGGACTCCTGGCTCATGGAGCTCAAGCCCCCCTCGTATCGACGCGTCGTCCCCTCGGTCCTGCACGTAATCCCCCGCTGAACAAGGCGCAGCCACCATGATCAAATCTACTGTGTCAGGTGGGGCGTTAGTGACAAGTTCACCATCTGATGCCAAGTCGACAAGACAACGTGGCGTAAAGCATTCGATCACGAAGCGTTTCATTCGTCGGGCTCACTGGGAAGTACGCCTCGTGGCCGCGGGTGACCGCCGAACTCCGCCTGCGTCCCGCCGCATCGTAGAACCGCAGGTGGCGCAGGTGTTAGTGCGGGTGGCGCCCAACGATCCTGTAACGGCCGGAAGTTGGCCGAAAACAACCGCTGTGGTGCGGGGTTGCGCGTACAAGCGGTGTGGTTGCCCGCGGGGGAACGGGCGGCGGCAGCACCGCTGGTGGGGCCGCGCGGGTGCTGATCGCGTGGCGGGCGGCCGCGCGGGAGCGGCGATCGGCGGGAACGGCGGAAACGATTCGGCGGCGATGCGCCCCCGCGATGCGCCCGTGCGCCCGTCCGTGCGGCCGGTTGGCGCGATGGCGTTGCACTCTTCGCCCGGCTCCGGCATTCTCCTGGGAACCCGGGGTACGGAAGACCCTGTGAAGACCCCGTCATGCCTGTGCAGGCGGACTTCGCGGCCGTACCCTGGAGGGAGTGGGACGGGAAGTGGCGAACTGGCCGAAACCGGCTGCTGCGGCGGCCCGCCCCATGCGAACCGTCCTGTCCGCTGCTCGGCGCGTGAGCGCCGCCTTCGCCGAGAATCCGCATCATGGCCGGTCATGAGATTCCCGAGCCCGCCGACGGCAGGCCGCTCGCCGAGTCGGCGGCGCTGCCCGAGCTGGCCACCGCGCGGCACCACTCCTGCGACCCGGCCTTCCGGCACGGCGTCGTGGTGGGCTTCGACGGTTCCGTCTCCAGCGAGCGCGCCCTGTCGTACGCCATCGGCATGGCCCGCAGGACGCAGTCCGCGCTGATCATCGTGCACGTGGCCAACCGGCTGCCGGCCACGGTGTGGGCCGGCTGCGAGCCCCCCGTTTTCGTCGACGTCCCCGACCACCGCACCGAGGTGCTCGGTCTGGAGCTGGCCTGCTCCGACCACCTCGCCGAGATCTCCTGGGTGCTGGTCGAGCGCGGCGGCGACATCTGCCACGAGCTGGAGGAGGTCGGCCGGGAGTACGAGGCCGACGCCATCGTGGTCGGCGGCACCCACGGGATGGTGGGGCGCATCTTCGGCACCGTGGCCGGGCGACTGGCGCGACGGGCCCAGCGGCCGGTGGTGGTCATCCCGTAGGGCCGGTCCATCCGGCGGGCCCGCGGCTGTCAGGCCCGTGCCGTCGTGAGGCCCGCGCTCGTCACGTCCGTGGCCGCGGCCGGGTGCCCGTAAGGTCCGTGTGGCCGTGTGGCCGTGGTCCGTGCGGCCGTGAGTCCTGAGGCCGTGGGCCCCTGTGGGCCCCACCGGGCCCGCGTACGGTGCCGGTGGGGCCTGGCTCGGGGCGGCCGCCGCTGGCGGCCGGCTACTCCACGGTCACCGACTTCGCCAGGTTGCGCGGCTTGTCGATGTCCCGGCCGAGCGCCACCGCGGTGTGGTAGGCGAACAGCTGCAGCGGGATGCCCATGAGGATCGGGTCCAGCTCGTCCTCGTTCTTGGGCACCACGATGGTGTGGTCGGCCTTCTCCTGCTCCTGGTGCGCCACGGCGAGGATGCGGCCGCTGCGGGCCTTGATCTCCTCCAGCGCCGCCCGGTTCTTCTCCAGCAGGTCGTCGTCGGGCACGATCGCCACCGTGGGCATGGCCGGGTCGATCAGCGCCAGCGGCCCGTGCTTGAGCTCGGAGGCCGGGTACGCCTCGGCGTGGATGTAGCTGACCTCCTTCAGCTTCAGCGACGCCTCGCGGGCCACCGGGTAGCCGCGCACCCGCCCGATGAAGAGCATCGAGCGCGCCTCGGCGAAGTGCAGGGCCAGCCGCTTGATCTCCGGCTCGGCCTTGAGGATCTCGTCGATCTGGCTGGGCAGCCGGCGCAGCCCCTCGATGATCCGCCGCCCGTCGGCCACCGACAGGTCCCGCACCCGGCCCAGGTGCAGCGCCAGCAGCGCGAAGGCGACCACCGTGTTGGTGAAGCACTTGGTGGAGACCACGCAGACCTCCGGCCCGGCGTGCACGTACATCCCGCCGTCCGCCTCGCGGGCGATCGCCGAGCCCACCACGTTCACCACGCCCAGCACCCGCGCGCCCTTGCGCTTGAGCTCCTGGACGGCGGCGAGCACGTCGTAGGTCTCGCCGGACTGCGAGACGGCCACGTAGAGCGTGTCGGGGTCCACCACCGCGTTGCGGTAGCGGAACTCCGAGGCCGGTTCGGCGTCCGCGGGGATACGGGCCAGCTCCTCGATCAGCTGGGCGCCGATCTGGCCCGCGTGGTAGCTGGTGCCGCAGCCGAGGATCTTGATCCGGCGCACCCCGCGCGCCTCGCGGGCGTCCAGGTTGAGCCCGCCCAGGTGGACGGTGGCGAACCGGTCGTCGATCCGCCCGCGCAGCACCCGGTCCACCGCCTCGGCCTGCTCGGAGATCTCCTTGTGCATGTACGTGTCGTGGCCGCCCATGTCGTACGACTCGGCCTCCCACTCCACGGTGGTCGGCGTGGCGGTGGTCCTGGACCCCTCGGTGGTGTACGTGCGGAAGTCGTCGGCCTTCAGCGTGGCCATCTCGCCGTCCCCGAGGGTGACCACCTGGCGGGTGTGGGCGACCAGCGCGGCCACGTCCGAGGCGACGAACATCTCCTTCTCGCCGATGCCGAGCACGACCGGCGAGCCGTTGCGGGCGACCACGATGCGGTCGGGGAAGTCGCGGTGCAGGACCGCGAGGCCGTAGGTGCCCTCGATCGCCCGCAGCGCCTCGCTGACCCGCTGCTCCAGCGTCTCGGCCTGCGAGCGGCCGATCAGGTGCGCGAGCACCTCGGTGTCGGTCTCGGAGGCGAAGACGGTGCCCTCGGCGGTGAGGCGGGCGCGCAGCTCGGAGGCGTTGTCGATGATGCCGTTGTGGACGACGGCCACCTTGGCGTCGCCGTCCAGGTGCGGGTGGGCGTTGGTGTCGCTGGGGGCGCCGTGGGTGGCCCAGCGGGTGTGGGCGATGCCGGTGGTGCCGGCGAAGCGCTTGGGGATGCGGGACTCGAGTTCGCGTACCCGGCCCTTCGCCTTGACCGTGCGCAGGTCGCCGGTCTTGCCGGTGATCACGACGCCGGCCGAGTCGTAGCCCCGGTACTCCAGCCGCTGCAGACCCTCGAGCAGCAGCGGCGCGACGTCGCGCCTGCCGATGTAGCCGACGATTCCGCACATGTGCCGTCCCTCTCGGTCGTCCTGTTCGGTGGTGCTGATCCGTGCTCGGCCGGTGGTCCGGGCTTGCCCTGTCCTGGCCTGTCCTCGGGCGTCTGCCCGGGCGTGCCGGCCGTTCCCGGCGCTTCTGCCCTGCTCGGCCTTCTTGGCCCTCGGTGTCCCTTCCCGGCCCCTCGGTGTCCCTTCCCGGGCGGGCCGCCCGCTCAGCCGTAGACGATGCGGCGCAGTTGCCGGTGGGAGAGTGCGGCGGGGGCCACCGCCCGGTGCGGCAGCTCCTCGCCGATCCGCTCGAAGATCTCCGCGTTGACCAGGCCCTTCGCCTGGAGTTCGCGGTGTCTGCGGCGGACGAACTCCTCCGTCGTCTCGTCGAAGTAGGCCAGGACGTCGAGGACCACCCGGGCCGCTTCCCCGCGGTGCAGCGGGGTGGTGCGGACCAGGTGGTCGATCAGGTCTTCGTAGGACGTCCGGCGTTCGAGCACCCGTTGATATTCATCAGATCATCTCCGCTTTGCAAGAATTCTGCCCGGTTTCGGGCAGGGTTCGCGGCGTGGAGAGGGCCGATCGGGTGAATTCGGGGGTCGGGAGAGGCCGGCTCGGGGGCCGGCGGGCCTGTGGGCCGGGCTCAGGGGCCGGCGTCGGGTTCAGGGGGCTGCGGGGCCGGTGGGCCGTGCGCGGCCGGTCCGCCGGTGGCAATCGGTGTGCTCGGCGTACGCGGTGTTCTCGCCGTTTGCGCCCCTCTCGCCGGGTCCGCCGGGTCCGCCGTGCCTGCCGTACTCGGCGAGCGGGTTGCGGAGGGTGCCGGCGAACTGGAGCGCCGCCGAGGGGTCGGAAAGATCCACCATCTGGCGGTTGTCACGCAGCTGGAGCCGGTTCAGGCAGGACCTCGCGAACTCGGGGGCGAACAGGTCGTGGCGGCGGAAGGCGTCCGCGAGCTGCGGGTGGGCCCGCTGGTAGTCCGCCGCGCAGGCCGCGACCGTCCGCCAGAAGACCGTCTCGTCCAGGACGTTCCCGGTGTGGAGGATCGCCGACAGGAAGCGCAGGAAGCCGTCGAAGACGTCGGTGAACACCGAGAGCACCTGCTGCTCCGCCGGCACCTCGGCCCGTATCCGGCGGACCGCCGGCGGCAGCGGGGTGCGGTCGCCCATGACGACGACCTCCTCGGCGATGTCCTTGAAGACCACCCGGTCCACCGCCCCGTCCGCGTCCAGCACCAGGATCACGTTCTCGCCGTGCGGCATGTACGCCAGGTCGTACGCGAAGAGGCTGTGCAGCACCGGCACCAGGTAGGCGTCCAGGTAGCGGCGCAGCCAGCGCTCGGGGGGCAGGCCCGAGCGGGCGACGAGCGCGGCCGCCAGCGAGCCGCCCGCGCTGTCGGTGTGCAGCAGCGCCGCCATGGTGACCAGGGACTCGCCCGCCGCCAGGCCCGGCACCGGGCTCTCCCGCCACAGGGCGGCGAGCATCTTGCGATAGGGGGAGCCGGGGGCGGTCGCGGCCTCGTAGGGCAGCGGGTGGTAGCCGACCGACGCGCACTCGCGGATGATCGAGAAACGGGCGGCGGTGAGCGTCGGGTCGGCGGCGATCAGGCCGGCGACCCAGTCGTTGATCGCGGGTGTGGCCTCCATGTAGGCCGCGGACAGCCCGCGCAGGAAGCCCATGTTCAGCACGGACAGCGAGGTCTTCACGTAGCGCCGCTCGGGGTGGGTGGCGTTGAAGAAGGTGCGTACGGACTGCTGGGGCAGGTGCGCGTCGTCGCCGGGGCCGAGCAGGACCAGGTGGCGCTGGGCGACCTCGCCGGCGAAGGTCACCGCGATCCGGTGCTCCCACTGCCAGGGGTGCACGGGGACCAGCAGGTAGTCCGCCGGGTCCAGGCCCTGGTCGCGCAGCACGGCGTCGAACCGCCGGCGGGTCGCCGGGTCCAGCTCGCCTTCCAGCAGGGACGCGTACGTGACACCGGCGCCCGCCGCGAAGCGGGTGCGCTCCTTGCGGGCGGCGAGCCACATCAGGCGGACGGGGGCGCCGGCTTCGGGCGCGTAGGCGGGCAGGTCGTTCACCCCGAAGCCGAGGCGGCCGCTGTTGGCCACGAAGCAGGGATGGCCCTCGGTCATGGCGGCTTCCACGGCCTGGAAGGGGGCGCGGGCCAACTCGGCGGCGGTGGAGGGGCGCCGGGCGTCCGCCTCGGCGGCGAACCGGTAGGCGAGCGAGGCGAGGGTGGCGGTGATCTCCTCCATGTAGACGGGGAGGATCTCGGGCGTGAGGGTGAGGGAGGTGCGGAACTCGGTGAGGAAGGCGAGGGCGTCCAGCGGGAGGGGGGTACCGGAGCCGGGGGGTGCGGTGGTGGTCCGGGGGGCGGTGACCGCTGCCGTGTGCGATGGGGTGTCCGGTGGGATTGTCGTGGCCGCACAGGGGGTTGTCTCCCGGGCGGGTTCCGGAGCTGGGTCCGCTGCGGGTTCCGGGGCGAGGGCGGTGCGCTCGATGGAGGCCGGGTCGATGTGCCAGTGGTCCAGGGCGAGGCGGCAGGCGGTGAAGCGGTAGCGCATGCGGCCGTCGTCGCTGAGCAGGGTGTACGGGGTGGCGCCGCGGGGTGCGGGCTCCGCCTCGGGCGCCGGCTCCGTCTCGGGAGCGGGGGCGGGCTCCCGTTCGGGTTCGGGGTGGATCAGCCGTTCGTGAGCGAACTCGGCGAGGGCCTTGCGCAGGAGGTGGCGGGTGGCGCGCTGCCACAGCTCGGGGGTGAGGTGGGCGGTGGCCGACGGGGGTACGGCGGGCTGGTGGGTCATCGGGCGGCCTCGAACTGCTCGCGGGTGCACGTGCTCAGCAGCGCGTCCTTCTCGGGCTTGCGGACGACGCGGACGGGGACGAAGCCGACCGCCGCGTTGAGCCGCTGCACGGCGGTGTTGCGGACGTCCGGCTCCACCACGACCCGCCGTACGGACGGGTCCGCGAACAGCTCGGCCAGCACCGCGGTGATCACCGCGCGGGTGAAGCCGTGGACGGGCGGGGTGCCGGGGCCGGCCGGGGCGACCAGGAAGTGCATGCCGACATCGCCGGGCTCGGGCTCGTACAGCCCGGGGAGTTCGACGTGCGCGGGGTCGTAGCGCTCCATCAGGCAGACGGGTTCCGGGCGGCGCGGGCCCCCGCCGTACGGGGCCTCGCCGGCGGCCTCTCCGGGCGGCGTGCCGTACCGCTCCCGGCCGTAGGGCCACGTGCCGTATTCGCCGATGAACGCCGCCTGGTACGGGGAGGCTTCGACCTCGGCGTAGGCGCGCTCGACGTCCGCGCGGCTCGCCTGCGACATCAGCCAGAAGGAGGACTTGGGGTGGGTGACCCAGCGGTGCAGCAACTCGGCGTCGGCGGTGGGGCGGACGGGCCGGAAGGAGATGCGGGCCGGGTCGGGGGCTTCGGGTGCCCCGGTGCCCGGGTGCTCGCCGCGGGGGGCTTCGGGGCGGGTCATACGCTGAACTCCTGGAAGGCGATGGCGGTCTCCACCCGGTACGGCTCCTCGCCGCCGAGCAGCTGACGGATGATCCGCGCGTTGCGGTAGGCGGCCATGCCGAGGTCGGGCGCCGCGAAGCCGTGGGTGTGCAGCTCGGCGTTCTGCACGTAGATGCCGCGGCCGGTGATGTCGATGGCGTAGTCGCGGGTGACGTCGAAGCGGCCCCGGCCGTCCCAGCGGATGCGGTCGCGGACGGGGGCGAGGAAGTCCGGCACCTGGTAGCGGTATCCGGTGGCCAGGACCAGGCCCTCGGTGGTGAGTTCGTGGTCGCGGCCCAGTTCGCGCTGGCGCAGGCCCAGGGTGTAGCTGCGGGTCGCAGGGTCGTAGGAGGCCGCTTCGAGCGAGGTGTTGGTGAGCAGGCGGGTGGGGACCTTGCCGCGGTGGCTCCTTGTGTAGAGCAGGTCGAAGATCGCGTTGATCAGCTCGGCGTTGATGCCCTTGTAGAGCCCCTTCTGGGAGGCGCCGAGGGCGTCGCGGACATCGCCGGGCAGCGCGTGGAAGTAGTCGACGTACTCCGGGGAGGTCATCTCCAGGGTGAGCTTGGTGTATTCGAGCGGGAAGAAGCGCGGGGAGCGGGTCACCCAGTTGAGCGTGTAGCCGTGGGCGTCCATGTCCTGCAGCAGATCGTGGTAGATCTCGGCGGCGCTCTGACCGCTGCCCACCACCGTGATGCTCCGCTTGGCCTGCAGGGACTTCTTTGCCGCCAGGTAGCCGGAGTTGTGCAGGAAGTCGCCGCCGAGGCCGTCGCAGGCGGGCGGCAGGTGGGGCGGGGTGCCGGTGCCGAGCACCAGGCGCGGGGCGCGGTAGGTGTGCCCGGTCGCGGTCCGGACCGCGTACTGCCCGGTCCGCTCGTCGTAGGTCACTTCGGTGACGGGCCGGCCGAAGCGGATCGAGGGCAGGCGGGCGGCGGCCCAGCGGCAGTAGTCGTTGAACTCCTCGCGCAGCGGGAAGAAGCTCTCGCGGATGTAGAAGGGGTACAGCCGGCCCCGCTCCTTCAGGTAGTTGAGGAAGCTGAAGGGGGAGGTGGGGTCGGCGAGCGTCACCAGGTCGGAGAGGAAGGGCGTCTGGAGGGTGGCGCCCTCCAGGAACATCCCCGAGTGCCAGTCGAAGTGGGGCTTGGCCTCCAGGAAGAGGCCGCGCAGTCCCGGCAGCGGTTCGGTGAGGCAGGCCAGGCCGAGGTTGAAAGGGCCGAGGCCGATCGCGATGAAGTCCGGGTCGCCGGCGGCGGACTCAGCAGGCGTGGACAAGCGGCTCTCCCAGGTCGAGGTGGCGGGCGGCGTGCTCGGCGATCAGGTCGAGCACGGCGGCGATGTCGTCGGTGGTGGTGCGGGGGTTGAGCAGGGTGAGCTTCAGGTGGTGGCGGCCGGCCACGGTGGTGCCGGCGACCACGGCCTCACCGGAGGCGAACAGGGCCTTGCGGGCATGCAGGTTGGCGCTGTCGATCGCGGCGGGGGAGATGGCCGGGGCGGCCGGGTCCTCGGGGGTCCGCCGGGGGACCCAGCGGAAGGTGAGGGTGGACAGGGCCGGGCGGGTGACCACCTCGAACCTCGGGTCGGCCGCGAGGAGGTGCCAGGCGCGGTCGGCGAGGTCGACCACTTCGTCGAAGAGGGCGCCCACGCCGTCGGCGCCCATCACCCGCAGCGTCGTCCACAGCTTCAGGGCGTCGAACCGCCGGGTGGTCTGCAGGGACTTGTCCACCTGGTTGGGGATGTTCTCGGCGGCGGCCCGGCGCGGGTTGAGGTAGTCGGAGTGATAGGTGGCGTGCCGCAGCGCCGTGCGGTCCCGGACCAGGACCGCGCTCGAACTGACCGGCTGGAAGAAGGACTTGTGGTAGTCGACGGTCACCGAGTCGGCCTGCTCGATGCCCGCCAGCAGGTGGCGGCGGGTGGGGGAGACCAGCAGGCCGCAGCCGTAGGCGGCGTCCACGTGCAGCCAGGTCCGGTGGCGGGCGCAGAGGGCGGCGATCTGCGGGAGCGGATCGATGGAGCCGAAGTCGGTGGTGCCGGCGGTGGCGACGACGGCCACCGGCACCGTCCCCTCGCGCACGCAGCGCTCCAACTCGTGCTCCAGCGCGGCCGGTTGCATCCGCCGCTCCTGGTCGGCGGGGACCGTGACCACGGCGTCGGCCGGCAGGCCCAGCAGCATCGCCGACTTGCGGACGCTGAAGTGGCCGTACTCGGAGGTGAGGATCCGCATCCGCGCGGCCGGGACGGCGCCGGTGCCGGCCGTCCTCGCCGCGGCCTCCTCGCGGGCGAGCAGCAGAGCCTGGAGGTTGGACTGGGTGCCGCCGCTGGTGAACACGCCGTCCGCGGCCGGGCCCAGGCCGATCCGGGCGGCGGTCCAGTCGATCAGCCGGCGCTCGATCAGGGTGGCGCCCGCGCTCTGGTCCCAGGTGTCCAGCGAGGAGTTGACGGCCGCGATCACCGCCTCGGCCGCCACCGCCGGGATCGCCACCGGGCAGTTGAGGTGGGCGAGGTAGCGGGGATGGTGGAAGTAGACGGCGTCCCGCAGGTAGACCTTCTCCAACTCGGCGAGTGCGGCGGCCGTGTCGCCGAGCGGCCGCTCCAGGTCGATCGCGTCGACGTCCGGGGCGAGCGCTTCGGGGGCGATGCCGCTGAACGGTCTGTCGGTCGCGGCCAAGGTGGCCGCCACCCGCTCGACTGCCTGGGTGACGGAGCGGTGGTACTCCTTCGTCGTGGCGTCACTGAGCAGGTGTGAGCGCATGGGGGCAGGACCTCTCATCCGGAGACGTTGAGTTAGGTAAGCCTAACCTAACTCAACCACTCCGGACCGCTCTTCCACCCCCCTCGTCCCTCGGGTTCCGGCCCTGCGCCCAGACGTCCGCGGCCGCTCCCGCGCAAGTGCTCCCGCGGTCCTTCCCCGCTCCGCCCTCCGTTACCCCGCCAGGCCCAACTCCCTTGCGATCAGCATCCTTTGCACCTCGCTGGTGCCCTCGCCGATCTCCAGGATCTTGGCGTCCCGCCACATGCGCGCCACCGGGTACTCGTTCATGAACCCGTAGCCGCCGTGGATCTGGGTGGCCTCGCGGGCGTTGGTCACCGCGATCTCCGAGGAGTAGAGCTTCGCGATCGCCGCCTCCTTCTTGAACGGCTCCCCGCTCACCAGCCGCGAGGCCGCGTCCCGCCAGGCCAGCCGCGCGGTGTGGGCGCGCATCTCCATGTCGGCCAGCTTGAACTGGATCGCCTGGTTGGCCCCGATCGGCCGCCCGAACGCCTTGCGCTCGCCCGCGTACGCCAGCGACTCGTCCACACAGCCCTGCGCGAGGCCGGTCGCCAGTGCCGCGATCGCCACCCGCCCCTCGTCGAGGATCCGCAGGAACTGCGCGTACCCGCGGCCCTGCTCGCCCAGCAGATTCGCCGCCGGGACCCGGCAGTCGTCGAAGGACAGCTCGCGGGTGTCCGAGGCGTTCCACCCGACCTTGCTGTACTTCTTCGACACCGTGAAGCCCGGCGTGCCCGAGGGCACGATGATCGAGGAGATCAGCGGCCGCCCGTCCGGCTTGCGGCCGGTCACCGCCGTCACCGTGACCAGCCCGGTGATGTCGGTGCCGGAGTTGGTGATGAAGCACTTGGTGCCGTTGATCACCCACTCGCCGGCGGCCTCGTCCAGCCGCGCGGTCGTCCGGGTGCCGCCGGCGTCCGAGCCGCCCGCCGGCTCGGTGAGCCCGAAGGCGCCGAGCATCTCGCCCGAGCACAACTTGGGCAGCCAGGTGCGCTTCTGCTCCTCGGTGCCGAACCGGTAGACCGGCATCGCGCCCAGCGACACCCCGGCCTCCAGGGTGATCGCCACCGAGGAGTCCACCCGGGCCAGCTCCTCCAGCGCCAGCCCGAGCGCGAAGTAGTCCCCGCCCATGCCGCCGTACTCCTCCGGGAACGGCAGCCCGAACAGGCCCATCCGCCCCATCTCCCGCACGATCTCGTACGGGAACTCCTCCTGCTCGTAGAACTCGCCGATCTTCGGCGCGATCACGTCCCGGGCGAACTCCGCGACGGTCGCGCGCAGTGCCTCGTGCTCCTCGGACAGACGGTGGTCGATCGACATGGCTACTGCTCCTGGTGGGTCAGGGCGCGGACGGTACGGGACGGGCTCGGCCGTCCCAACTGCTCCGCCATCCAGACGCTTGTGGCGCTGAGGCGGACGAGGTCGACCCCGGTGCGGATGCCGAGTCCGTGCAGCATCCAGACGAGGTCCTCGGTTGCGAGGTTTCCGGTGGCGCTCTTCGCGAACGGGCAGCCGCCCAGCCCGCCGGCCGAGGCGTCCACCACGGTCACGCCCTGCTGCAGCGCGGCCAGGGTGTTGGCCAGCGCCTGGCCGTAGGTGTCGTGGAAGTGCACCGCCAGCTGCTCCACCGGCACCCCGCCGCCGGTCAACTCCGCGAGCAGGGCGGTGACATGGCCGGGGGTGGCCACCCCGATGGTGTCGCCGAGGCTCAACTCGGTGCAGCCCATCGCGTGCAGCCGCCGGGCCACCCCCGCGACCTGCCCGATCGGCACCGGGCCCTCCCAGGGGTCGCCGAAGCACATCGACAGGTAGCCGCGCACCCGCAGCCCCTCGGCCCGGGCCCGCGCCACGACCGGCTCGAACATCGCCAGCGACTCGTCCACCGTCCGGTTCAGGTTGGCCCGGGCGAAGGACTCCGTGGCGCTGCCGAAGACCGCGATCTCCCGCACGCCCAGCTCCAGGGCGCGCTCCAGCCCCCGCTGGTTGGGCACCAGGACGGGAAGGCGCAGCGCCGGGTCCGCGAGGAGGTCGGCGAGCTGCGGCACCAGCTCGGCCGCGTCCGCCAACTGCGGCACCCACTTCGGGTGGACGAAGCTGGTCGCCTCGATCGTGCGCAGCCCCGCCCCGGCCAGCCGGTGCACGAACTCGGCCTTCACCGACGTCGGCACCACCGTCTTCTCGTTCTGCAGACCGTCCCGCGCCCCCACCTCGTGGATGCGCACCTCGGCCGGCAGCCCGCCCGCCGGCACGGCCATCGGCAGCCCCTCCGGCAGCCCGCTCCCACTCATGACGACTCCCCGAAGGGCGCGCCGGCCCCCGCGTCAGGGCCGGGCTCGGTGGTGCGTTGGGCGGCGGGCCCCGATGTGGCCGTTGGGCTTGCCCCTGCGTCGGGCCGGGCTACTGCGGCGTCGGGGGCTGGCTCAGCGGTGGGCTGGGTGGTGGGCTCCGCCTGGGCTGCCGGGCTCGGCCCCGCGTGCGGCTGGGCTGCTGTGGTGCCGGCGGCGGGCTGGGTGGTGGGCTGGGTGGCGGCTGCCGGGCTCGCGCCCGCGTCGGGCCGGGCCGCTGCGGCGCCGGAGGCAGGCTCGGCCGACTGCCCGTCCGCTGCCGGGGCCACCACGGCCAGCACCTGGTCCATCGCCACCGCGCTGCCCGCGGCCACGTCCAGCTCGGCCACCGTCCCGTCGTGCGGGGCCGTGATCACGTGCTCCATCTTCATCGCCTCCACCACCAGCAGGCTCTGCCCGGCGACCACCTCGTCGCCGACCGCGACCTTCACCACCGTGACCGTGCCCGGCATCGGCGCGGTGAGGGCGCCGCCCCCGGCACCCGCCGCCGTCCCGCGCAACGCGGCCGCCACCGGGTCGTACACCTGCACCCGCCAGCTGTCGCCCTCCCGGCCCAGCCACACCCCGCCCGGCTCGCCCGGTCCCCCCGGTTCGAATGCCGCCTCGAAGGCGGTGACCGTCCCATCCCGGTGCAGCAACACCCGCGCCCCGTCCACGGACACCCGTGCCTGGACCGCGGGGCCCTCACCCACGCGCACCTGCTCGCCGGCCACCCGCACCATCACCGGATCGTGCCCCGCCACCCGCAGCTGGTGGACCGTCCACGCCGGCTCCCCGCCCAGCCGCCACCCGTTCGGCACCGAGAAGGGGTCCACCCAGCCGCCCGCCTCGGCCACCGGGCCGAACTCCCGCTGCCGCAGCAGCGCCGCCGCCGCGTAGACCTCCTCGGGCACCTGCGGGAGCAGCAGGCTCCCGCCCTCCCGGTCGATCAGCCCGGTGTCCAACTCGCCCGACTCCACCGCCGGGTGCTCCAGCAGCCGCCGCAGGAACCCGGTGTTGGTCTCCAGGCCGAGCACCACCGTGCCGCCCAGCGCCGCCCGCAGTCGGCGCAGCGCCGTCGCCCGGTCCGGGCCGTAGGCGATGACCTTGGCGAGCATCGGGTCGTAGGCGGTACCGACCTCCGTGCCCGGCGCCAGTCCTGAGTCCACCCGCACCCCGGCGCCCGAGGGCTCGCGCAGCTCCAGCACGGTGCCCGCCGACGGCAGGAAGTCCAGCCGGCCCCCGCCCGCCCGTGCCGCCTCCGCGCAGACCCGGGCCTCCACGGCGTGCCCGGTCAGCCGCACCTCCTCCTGCCCGAACGGCAGCGCCTCTCCGCACGCCACCCGCAGCTGCCACTCCACCAGGTCCAGCCCCGTCACCAGCTCGGTCACCGGGTGCTCGACCTGCAGCCGGGTGTTCATCTCCATGAAGAAGTAGGCGCTCGGGTCCGCACCCGGCACGATGAACTCCACCGTCCCGGCCCCGGTGTAGCCGCACGACTTCGCCGCCTGGACGGCCGCCTCGCCCATCGCCGCCCTGGTTGCGGGGTCGAGCAGCACCGAGGGGGCCTCCTCGATGAGCTTTTGGTGCCGCCGCTGCAGCGAGCACTCCCGCTCGCCCAGGTGCACCACGTTGCCGTGGCCGTCGGCGAGCACCTGGATCTCGATGTGCCGCGGCCGGTCCACCCAGCGCTCCACCAGCAGCGTGTCGTCCCCGAACGAGCCGCGCGCCTCCCGCCGGGCCGCCGCGATCTCCTCGGCGAGCAACCCGGCGTCCCGCACCAGCCGCATGCCCTTGCCGCCGCCGCCCGCTGACGGCTTGAGCAGCACCGGCATGCCGATCTCCCGTGCCGCCGCGGCCAGTTCCTCATCCGACAGCCCGCTGCCGCTGCTCCCGGGCACCACCGGCACGCCCGCCGCCCGCACGGTCTGCTTTGCCCGGATCTTGTCGCCCATCACCTCGATCGCCTCGGCCGGCGGCCCGATGAACACCAGCCCCGCCTGTGCGCAGGCCCGGGCGAAGCCCGCGTTCTCCGCGAGGAACCCGTACCCCGGGTGCACCGCCTCTGCGCCCGCCGCCCGCGCGGCCCGCACCAGCTCCGCCGCCGACAGGTAACTGTCCACGCGCACCGCCGCGTCGGCCTCCCGCACGTGCCGGGCGTCCGCGTCCGCGTCGGTGAACACCGCCGCCGACCGCACCCCCAGCTCCCGCAGGGTGCGCATCACCCGCACCGCGATCTCCCCGCGGTTGGCCACCAGCACGGTGCCGAACATCGCCCCTCCCGCTCCGCCACGCTCCTGCCCGCTTCGTGCTTCCGCTGCTCGGCCCGGCCCCGGCACCGTCCCGGGGGTGCCCGGCGAGGTCGTCTCTGTGGTCATCTCGGCCTCACATCCGGAAGACGCCGTAGCCCGGCGCGGTCGGGTCGGCTGCCGGCAGGGGGGCGTTGGCGCACGCGGTCAGGGCCAGGCCCAGCACGGTGCGGGTCTCCAACGGGTCGATCACCCCGTCGTCCCAGAGCCGGGCGGTGGCGTAGTACGCGCTGCCCTGCGTCTCGTACTGCTCGCGGATCGGCGCCTTGAACGCCTCCTCGTCCTCCTCGCTCCACTTCTCCCCGGCGGCCGCCAACTGGTCCCGCTTGACGGTGGCGAGCACGGATGCCGCTTGCTCCCCGCCCATCACCGAGATCTTGGCGTTGGGCCACATCCACAGGAACCGGGGGCTGTAGGCGCGGCCGCACATCGAGTAGTTGCCCGCGCCGTAGGAGCCGCCGATCACCACGGTCAGCTTCGGCACCCGGGCGCAGGCGACCGCCGTGACCATCTTGGCGCCGTGCTTGGCGATGCCGCCCGCCTCGTACTGGCGGCCCACCATGAAGCCCGAGATGTTCTGGAGGAACACCAGCGGGATGCCCCGCTGGTCGCACAGCTCGATGAAGTGGGCGCCCTTGAGGGCGGACTCGGCGAACAGGATGCCGTTGTTCGCCACGATGCCCACCGGGTGGCCCTGGATGTGGGCGAACCCGGTGACCAGCGTCGTGCCGTACTCCGCCTTGAACTCCGCGAAGCGGCTGCCGTCCACCAGCCGGGCGATCACCTCGCGCACGTCGTAACGGGTGCGGGAGTCCACCGGCACCACCCCGTAGAGCCCTTCGGGGTCCACGGCGGGCGGCTCGGCCGGCCGGACCGTCCACGGCAGCGGCCCGCGGGCGGGCAGGGTCGCCACGATGTCCCGGACGATGGACAGGGCGTGCGGGTCGTCCTCGGCGAGGTGGTCGGTGACGCCGGAGGTCCGCGCGTGCACCTCGCCGCCGCCCAGCTCCTCCGCCGTGACGACCTCCCCGGTCGCGGCCTTCACCAGCGGTGGGCCGCCCAGGAAGATCGTGCCCTGGTTGCGCACGATCACCGCCTCGTCGCTCATCGCCGGGACGTAGGCGCCACCGGCGGTGCACGAGCCCATCACCGCGGCGATCTGCGGGATGCCGCGGGCCGACATCGTGGCCTGGTTGAAGAAGATGCGGCCGAAGTGGTCCCGGTCCGGGAATACCTCGTCCTGCCGCGGCAGGAAGGCACCGCCGGAGTCGACCAGGTAGACACAGGGCAGCCGGTTGTCGAGGGCGACCTCCTGGGCGCGCAGGTGCTTCTTGACCGTCATCGGGTAGTAGGTGCCGCCCTTGACCGTCGCGTCGTTGGCCACCACGACGACCTCGCGGCCCGAGACGCGGCCGATCCCGGCGATCACCCCGGCCGCCGGCGCCTGGCCGTCGTACATGCCGTCGGCCGCGAGCGGGGACAGCTCCAGGAAGGGCGAGCCGGGGTCCAGCAGGCCGTCCACCCGGTCCCGGGGCAGCAGCTTGCCGCGGGAGGTGTGGCGCGCGCGTGCCTTCTCCCCGCCGCCGAGGCGCGCGGCGGCGAGTTTGCCGCGCAGGGCGGCGCCGAGGGCGGCGTGCGCCTGCGTGTTGGCCCGGTACGCCTCCGACGCCGGATCCGCGGCGCTGGAGAGGGCGGGTGATGCCATGGTTCGGCCCCCCGTGTGTTAGCGGTCGTTAACTCGATGGCTCTACGTTAACGCCCGCTAACGGGATTGTCTAGACTCGACCGCATGAGTCCGACCAAGGCTGTGGAAAACCGGCGCGAGCAGATCCTCAGGGAGGCCGCGCGGCTCTTCGCCGAGCGCGGGTTCCACGGCGTCGGCGTGGACGAGATAGGGGCCGCCGTCGGCATCAGCGGCCCGGGCCTGTACCGGCACTTCACGGGCAAGGACGCGATGCTCGCCGAACTGCTCGTGGGCATCAGCGGGCGGCTGCTGGCCGCCGGCCGGATGCGCGTGGCGGAGACCCCGGACCCGGCCGAGGCGCTGGACGCGCTGATCCGCGGCCACATCGACTTCGCCATCGACGACCGCCCGCTGATCACCCTGCACGACCGCGAACTCGACCGGCTGCGCGAGACCGACCGCAAGCTCGTCCGCCAGTTGCAGCGGCAGTACGTGGAGGAGTGGGTCGCGGTGGTCCGGCGGGTCCACCCGCACGCCACCGAACTGGAGGCCCGCGCCGCCGTCCACGCGGTCTTCGGACTGCTGAACTCCACGCCCCATCTCGGCAGCCAGTCCGGCCTGCCGGAGCGGTCCGCGACGGCCGCGTTGCTGCAGCGCCTCGCGCTCAGCGCGCTGGCCGCCCTCGACGGGGAGACCGCCCTGGACAGCGGCGACGACCGGCGGGTAACTTACTGAGCGCTTGCTTATCGACCGACGGGAGGCGTGAACGTGCGTCGTACGGTGTTCAACGAGGACCACGAGGCATTCCGCAAGACACTGCGCGCCTTCATCGAGGCCGAGGTCGTCCCCGTCTACGGCGAGTGGCTGGCGGCCGGCCAGGTGCCCCGCGAGTTCTACCGCCGGCTCGGCGAACTCGGCGTGTTCGGCATCGAGGTGCCCGAGGAGTACGGCGGCGCCGGCGAGCACAGCTTCAAGTTCCAGGCCGTCATCAGCGAGGAGTGCGCCCGCGCCGGCGTCACCTTCGGCGGCAGCTCCGTCCACGTCGCGCTGTGCCTGCCCTACCTGCTGGCGTACGGCACCGAGGAGCAGAAGAAGCGCTGGCTGCCCGGCGTCGCCAGCGGCGAGACGATGCTCGCCATCGCCATGACCGAGCCCGGCACGGGCTCCGACCTCGCCGGCATGAAGACCACCGCGCGGCTCGCGGCCGACGGCACCCACTACGTGCTCAACGGGGCCAAGACCTTCATCACCGGCGGCGTCCACGCCGACCGCGTCATCGTCTGCGCCCGCACCGCGCCGCCCACCGCCGAGGACCGCCGCGCCGGCATATCCCTCTTCGTCGTCGACACGAAGTCCGACGGCTACACGGTCGGCCGCAAGCTCGACAAGATCGGCCTGAAGGCGTCCGACACCGCCGAACTGTCCTTCTCCGACGTCAAGGTGCCCGTGGAGGACCTGCTCGGCGAGGAGGGCAAGGGCTTCTCCTACCTCGGCCAGAACCTCCCGCAGGAGCGGCTCGGCATCGCGGTCGGCGCCTACGCCCAGGCGGCCGCGGCCGTCCGCTTCGCCCAGGCGTACGTCCAGGACCGCACCGTCTTCGGCCAGAGCGTGGCGTCCTTCCAGAACACCAAGTTCGAACTCGCCGCCTGCCAGGCCGAGGTGGACGCCGCCCAGGCCGTGGTGGACCGCGCGCTGGAGGCGCACGACAGGCGCGAGCTGACCGCCGCGGACGCCGCCTCCGCCAAGCTGTTCTGCACCGAGGTCGCCTCCCGGGTGATCGACCGCTGCCTGCAGCTGCACGGCGGCTACGGTTACATGAACGAGTACCCGATCGCTCGCCTCTACGCGGACAGCCGGGTCAACCGTATCTACGGCGGCACCAGCGAGGTCATGAAGTCGATCATCGCCAAGTCGATGGGCCTGTGAGCGCAGGGCCGCCCCCGGCCGCCCCGACCCGGGCGGTCGTGCCACCGCCGCCGGAACCGAAGGACCCGTGAACGAGAACCCGAGCCCGCTACAGTCCCTCCTCGACCTGCTCGACCTCGAACGCATCGAGCAGGACATCTTCCGGGGGGTCAGCCGCCCCGCGCTCGTGCCGCGCGTGTTCGGCGGCCAGGTCGCGGCCCAGGCCCTGGTCGCCGCCGGCCGCACCGTTCCCGAGGAGCGGGCCGCCCACTCCCTGCACGCGTACTTCCTGCGGCCGGGCGACCCCGGGGCGCCGATCGTCTACGAGGTCGACCGCATCCGCGACGGCCGCTCCTTCACCACCCGGCGAGTGGTGGCCATCCAGCACGGCCAGCCGATCTTCCACTTGTCGGCGTCCTTCCAGGTGCACGAGGAGGGCCTGGAACACCAGGAGCCCATGCCGCAGGCGCCGGACCCCGAGACGCTGCCCTCCGCCGACGAACTGCTGCCGGCGCACGCCGACAAGTTCCCCGACCCCCGCGTGGTCGACCGCCTCCTGGAGGCGCGCGCGGCCGTCGACCTGCGCTACGTCGAGGACCCGCCCTTCCTGACCGCGGGCGTGCGGCGCGAACCGCGCTCGCAGGTCTGGTTCCGCACCCGCGGCAAACTCGCCGACGACCCCCTGCTGCACGTGTGCCTGGCCACCTATGTGTCCGACATGACCCTGCTCGACTCGATCCTGCTGGCGCACGGCCGCGGCGGCTGGGCGGTCGGCGACGTCGTGGGCGCCAGCCTCGACCACGCCATGTGGTTCCACCGCCCCCTGCGCGCCGACGAGTGGCTGCTCTACGACCAGCAGAGCCCGTCCGCCTCAGGCGGCCGCGGCCTGGGCACGGCCCGTATCTACACCCAGGACGGCAGCCTCGCCGTCTCCGTGATCCAGGAGGGCCTGGTCAGGGTGCCGCGCGACTGAGCACCCAGGTGCCCGGCGTCCATGGCGACGCGCCCTGGCATCCATGGCTGCCGGTCCAGCGCGCGTCCATGGCGGCGGCTCCCGGCAGTCAGGTGGCGGAAAGTTCTGCCGCCGCTGGGTCCGCGCGGCCTGCCCGCGCCCTTACTGGTCGCGGCCCTTGCGGGTGCGGGTGCGCTTGGCCCGCGGGTCCGGGCGGTGCCGTCCGCTGCCATTGCGGTTCAGCGCCGGGCGTCTGCGCAGGCCGGCCGCGTCCACCAGGTAGCTGCTCAGGGGCGCGTAGAAGTGCGGCTGCACGTTGTCGTCCAGCGGCACGCTCACCAGGATGCTGCCCTCGGCCTCGCCGACGAACAGCGCCGGGTCGTTGGAGTCCGCGAAGCCCACCGTCTCGATGCCCCGGGCGCCCGCGCACCCCGCCCAGCCGTGGTCGGCGACCACCAGGTCCGGCAGGTCGCGCCCGTCGCGCTCGAGCCCGCCCAGCACCTCGGCCATCGGATCGGGGGAGTGGGTGTGCACCAGACTGCCGCCCCGGTGCAGCATGAACACCCCGGCCATGTGCCGTATCTCGCCGCCGTCGGCGTACAGGTGCTCCACCGGCCCGACCACCCGGCAGCCGGCCGCCCGCAGCCCCGCCGCCAGCACCTGGTGCACGGCGAAGAGCCCGGCCGGGTGGCCGCTGGCCAGCAGCACCGTCGAGCGGTTCTCCACCGCCTTCTCCAGCACCGCCGCCATGCGGTCCAGGGCGTCGATGGTCAGCTCGGGGTCGATGGTGTCCTGACCGGAGGTGTGCGCCGGGTCGGCGACCACGCCGCACCGCTGCGCCATCAGCTCCAGCACCGCCGCCTTGTCCGACCAGCGGTCGCCCAGGTCCAGCCCGAACCAGTAGTAGCGGTTCCCCTCGGACAGCTCCCGGTAGTGGTCGAGGTTGTTCTCGCGGGGGGTGGCCACCTCTCCCGCGATGCGGGTCCGTATCAGGTGGGCGGCAAGGGCCTGCCGGGTCGGCGCGACAGGCACGGAATCCAAGGACATGCGCACATTCTCCTGCCCCGGGGTGCACGCGTGCGACCTCCCGGAGATCGACGCCGAGGCGTAATCACCCGCCCCGATTGGAGGAACCGTACATGTGGGCACCGGGTCCGCCCGCGTAGGGTCGCGCGCACGGACCCGCCGGGCGACCCCCGGCATCCGCGACCCGACAGCCGAACCGAGAAGAGGCAGACCCCATGAGCAGCGCACAGCCGCGCGGCCCCGTCGACTCCTCGCAGGTGCCGCGCTACGCGGGCCCCGCGACCTTCGCCCGGCTGCCGAGGCTGGACGAGGTCGGGGCGGCCGACGTCGCCGTGGTCGGTGTCCCCTTCGACGCAGGGGTCTCCTACCGGCCGGGCGCCCGCTTCGGCGGCAACGCCGTCCGGGAGGCCTCCCGCCTGCTGCGTCCCTACAACCCCGCCCAGGACGCCTCGCCCTTCGCACTGGCCCAGGTCGCCGACGCCGGGGACATCGCCGCCAACCCGTTCTCCATCGAGGAGGCGGTGGAGACCATCGAAGGGGCGGCCGGCCACCTGCTGGGCACCGGGGCCCGCCTGATGACGCTGGGCGGCGACCATACCGTCGCCCTGCCGCTGCTGCGGGCCGTCGCCCGGCGGCACGGCCCGGTGGCGCTGCTGCACTTCGACGCGCACCTCGACACCTGGGACACCTACTTCGGCGCCGCCTACACCCACGGCACGCCTTTCCGGCGGGCGGTCGAGGAAGGCATCCTCGACACCTCGGCGCTCTCCCACGTGGGCATTCGCGGGCCGCTGTACGGCAAGTCCGACCTGGACGACGACGCGAAGATGGGCTTCGGCATCGTGACGTCGGCCGATGTGATGCGGCGCGGGGTCGACGAGGTCGTCGAGCAGCTGCGCGAGCGCATCGGCGACCGGCCGCTGTACGTCTCGGTGGACATCGACGTCCTCGACCCGGCCCACGCGCCCGGCACCGGCACCCCCGAGGCCGGCGGCCTCACCTCGCGGGAGCTGCTGGAGATCCTGCGCGGCCTGTCCGGCTGCCGCCTGGTCTCCGCCGACGTCGTGGAGGTCGCGCCCGCCTACGACCACGCCGAGATCACTTCCGTCGCCGCCTCGCACACCGCCTACGAACTCGTGACGATCATGACCCGGCAGATCGCCGCCGCCCGCTGAACCACTCGAAAGGATTACGACCAAGGTCGCACTCCTGTGCGACCTTGGTCGTTGGTTTTGTTGCGGGAGGATGAAACCCGCAGCGTGCGATGTTGGCAGCGTCGGAGCGGGGACCGGCCGCACGGGCAGGTGCGGCGGCGAGAGTGGCGGGAGGATCACGTGACGAAGGCGACGGCGGACACGGCGGCGCGGCAGCCGGACGGGGAGCAGCCCGGCTGGCTGCGGCGGCTGTGCGGGTACGCCTGGCGGTACAAGCGCACGGTGCTGCTGTCGTTCGGCGCCTCGCTGGTCGGCATGGCGGTCACCGCGCTCGTCCCGCTCGTCCCGAAGCTGATCATCGACGACGTGATCGTCACGCACAGCAGGCCGCTCGCCCCCTGGGCCATCGCCCTGGTGGTGGCCGCCGTCGCCGTCTACGTGCTGACGTACATGCGCCGCTTCTACGGCGGCCGGCTCGCCCTGGACGTCCAGCACGACCTGCGCGACGAGATGTTCCGCTCGATCATGCGGCTCGACGGCCGCCGTCAGGACGAGCTGAGCACCGGCCAGGTCGTCGGCCGTGCCACCAGCGACCTGCAGCTGATCCAGGGCCTGATGTTCATGCTGCCGGTGATGATCGGCAACCTGCTGCTGTTCCTGCTCTCCCTGGTCGTCATGCTGGTGCTCTCGCCGCTGCTGACGGTGATCGCCCTCGCCGTCGCGCCCGCCCTGGCCTTCATCGCCGACCGCTCCCGCAAGCGGCTCTTCCCCGCCACCTGGTACGCGCAGGGGCAGGCCGCGGCCGTGGCCGGAGTGGTGGACGGCTCGGTGTCCGGGGTGCGCGTGGTCAAGGGCTTCGGCCAGGAGCAGCAGGAGATGGGCAAGCTGATCCGGGTCAGCAGGCGGCTCTTCGCCGGCCGGCTGCGCACGATCCGGCTCACCGCCCGCTACACGCCCGCCCTGCAGGCCGTCCCCTCGCTCGGCCAGATCGGCATGCTGGCGCTGGGCGGCTGGATGGCGGCCCGCGGCCAGATCACGCTGGGCACCTTCGTCGCCTTCTCCACCTACCTGGCGCAGCTGACCGGCCCGGTGCGGATGCTCACCATGATGCTGACCCTCGGCCAGCAGGCCCGCGCCGGAGTCGAGCGCGTCCTGGAGCTCATCGACACTCGGCCCACCCTCGAAGAGGGCGCCAAGGTGCTGCCGCCGGACGCCCCGGCCACCGTCGACTTCGACCACGTCACCTTCGGCTACACCGCCGGGCGGCCGGTCCTCGACGGCTTCGACCTGAGCATCGAGCCAGGTGAGACCGTCGCTGTCGTCGGCTCCTCCGGCTCTGGCAAGTCCACCGTCTCCCTGCTGCTGCCCCGGCTCTACGACGTGACCGGCGGCGCCGTGCGGATCGGCGGCACCGACGTGCGCGAGCTGACCTTCGACTCGCTGCGCTCCACGATCGGGCTCGTCCCCGAGGACAGCTTCCTCTTCTCCGACACCGTGCGGGCCAACATCGCCTACGGCCGGCCCGACGCGACGGACGAGGAGATCCTCGCCGCCAGCCGCGTCGCCCAGGCGCACGGCTTCATCTCCGACCTCCCCGAGGGGTACTCCACGGTCGTCGGCGAGCAGGGCCTCACCCTGTCCGGCGGGCAGCGCCAGCGCATCGCCCTGGCCCGCGCGGTCCTCACCGACCCGCGTCTGCTGCTGCTCGACGACGCGACCTCCGCGATCGACGCCCGGGTGGAGGCGGAGATCTTCGACGCGCTGCGCGAGGTGATGCGCGGCCGCACCACGCTCCTCATCGCCCACCGCCGCTCCACCCTCGCCCTGGCCGACCGCATCGCCGTCCTGGACGCGGGGCGGCTGGCCGACGTCGGCACCCACGAGGAACTGCAGGCCCGCAGCCCGCTCTACCGCGCCCTGCTGACTGACCCGGACGCCCTGGGCGCCGACGCCATCGAGCGCGACCCGGCCGGCGCCGCGGCCCCGGTCGAGCGCTGCCCGCACCGCGTCCCCGCGGGGGCCACCTGCACCGACCCGCAGTGCTCGCCACAGGAGGCGGACGAGGCGGCAGCGACCGGCGACGCGGGGCAGCAGCCCGCCGGGGTCACCCCCGAGCTGTGGCCGGAGCACCTGCGCCCGGCCGAGGAGGAGGAGTCCCGCACCGGCCTCGCCGCACCCTCCGCGGCCGCGCGCAGCGGCGGGGCGGCCACCGCCCGCGGCGCCGGCATGGCCGGGGCCATCGCCGGCATGCCCGCCACCCCCGAACTGCTCGCCCAGGTCGACGCCCTGCCCCCGGCAGTGGACACCCCGGACATCGACGAGGAGCGGGCCCGCGCCGCCGACACCTCCTTCGGCCTGCGGAACATGCTCCGGGGCTTCCGGGCGCCGCTGCTGGTCAGCCTGCTGCTGGTCGCGATCGACGCCTTCGCCGGGCTGCTGCTGCCGATCCTGATCCGCCACGGCATCGACTCCGGCGTGCGGCAGCACGCCCTGCACGCCGTGTGGGTGGCCTCGTGGATCGGCCTCGGCCTGGTGCTGGTGCAGTGGCTGGTCGAGTGGTGGTCCACACTGCTCGCGGGCCGCACCGGCGAGCGCGTCCTCTACAGCCTGCGGCTGAAGATCTTCGCCCACCTGCACCGGCTCGGCCTGGACTACTACGAGCGGGAGCTGTCCGGCCGCATCATGACCCGCATGACCACGGACGTGGACGCCCTGTCCACGTTCCTGCAGACCGGACTGGTCACCGCGCTGGTCAGCCTGCTGACCTTCCTCGGCATCCTGGTCGCCCTGCTCGCCATCGACGTCCAGCTGGCCCTGATGGTCTTCGCCACCCTGCCGGTCCTCGTGGTGGGCACCTGGATCTTCCGCCGCAAGTCCGTCAAGGCGTACGAGGCCGCCCGCGAGCGCATCGCCGTCGTCAACGCCGATCTGCAGGAGCACGTGGCCGGGCTGCGGGTCGTCCAGGCGTTCCGCGGCGAGGGGCACGGCGCCCGCCGGTTCCTCAGCCGCAGCGACGAATACCGCAGGGCCCGGGTACGCGGCCAGTTCCTGATCTCGGTCTACTTCCCCTTCGTTCAGCTGCTCTCCAGCGTGGCCGCCGCCCTGGTGCTGATCGTGGGCTCCCACCGGGTGAACGCCGGCACCCTCACCGCCGGCGCCCTGGTCGCCTACCTCCTCTACATCGACCTGTTCTTCTCACCCGTCCAGCAGCTCTCCCAGGTCTTCGACGGCTACCAGCAGGCCAGCGTCTCCCTCGGCCGGATCCGCGAACTGCTGCGGCAGCCGACCACCACCCCGGTCGCCGACGACCCCCGGCCCGTGGGGCGGCTGCGCGGCGAGATCTCCTTCGAGGACGTCAGGTTCCGCTACGGCGGCGCCGACACCGACGCCCTCGACGGCATCCGCCTGCACATCCCCGCGGGCCAGACCGTCGCCTTCGTCGGCGAGACCGGCGCCGGCAAGTCCACTCTGGTCAAGCTCGTCGCCCGCTACTACGACCCGACCGGCGGCGCCGTCCTGGTGGACGGCACCGACATCCGCACCCTGGACCCGACCGGCTACCGCCAGCGCCTGGGCGTCGTCCCGCAGGAACCGCACCTGTTCGCCGGCACCATCCGCGACGCCATCGCCTACGGCCGCATGGACGCCACCGACGCCGAGGTCGAGGCCGCCGCCCGCGCGGTCGGCGCCGACGCGATGATCGCCTCCCTGGAGGGCGGCTACCTGCACCAGGTCTCTGAACGCGGCCGCAACCTCTCCGCCGGCCAGCGTCAGCTGATCGCCCTGGCCCGCGCGGAGTTGGTGGACCCCGCGATCCTGCTCCTGGACGAGGCCACCGCTGCCCTCGACCTCGCTACTGAGGCACTGGTCAACGAGGCCGCCGACCGTCTTGCCGTCCGCCGCACCACCCTCGTCGTCGCCCACCGCCTGAGCACCGCCGCCCGAGCCGACCGCGTCGTCGTCCTCGACCACGGCCGCGTCGTCGAGGACGGCACCCACGACGAACTGCTCGCCCGGGAGGGCCACTACGCGGCCCTGTGGCGCACCTTCACCGGCGAGGTCGCCGAAACAACGGTCTGATCCGCACTCACACCAGGCCGCTGCCCAGGCACCGCCGTCCCGCCGCCCGAACCGCCGTCCCGGCCGGCGGTCACCCGAACACGGGCCGCTCCGGCATCCGTTGCTTCGGCACCTCGAACACGGCCGCCACCCGGGAGACCGCAAAGCACTCGGGTGGCTGCCTCGGTTGCCGTATCCGCACCGCCAAGCGGTCGCCGACCACGTCCAGCGCGGCAGCCGTCGCCGCGCTGCATCCGGTCGTCGCCGTCCACCCGACCAGCACCGACCGCGAGAAGTCCGCACCTCGCCCGGCCCGGACCATCGCGGCCCTCGCCGCCCCATCGCCGGGCGCCGCGTTCGCCGCGAACCGCTCCAGCCCTGCCCGATCCCGCACCACCACATGGAGCCCCGCCACCACCCGCGCCGACGACGAGAAGTACACCGTCCGCACCGCGGCAGAGGCTGAAGCCGTGGGGCGTGCCACCGTCGGACCTGCCCCACCGTTCGGCCCACCGCCGGTCCCACCGGCGCTGCCGGGCCCGCCCCCGCACCCCGCCACAAGAGCGGTCGCCGCTACCAGCGCCACCGCTCCCGGGACGCGAGTAGGAACCGCCCTTGTCCCGTGCCGAACCTGCGTCCCCATGCCGGTTCGACGGGCCGTACCCCGACCCGGTTCCCCTGGCCCGGCCCCGCACCGCTCAGGCCGACTCCGACAGCAGCCGCACCAGCAGCTCCCTGCCCGGGCCCAGCAGGCCCGGCAGGTCAGCGGCCTGCTCGTACCACCTCTTCTCGTACTCCCAGCACAACCAGCCCTCCCACTGCGCACGCGACAGCACCTCGATCGTCTCCGCGAGCGGCAGCACCCCCGCCCCCAGCGGCAGCGGCGTGGTGTCCGTCGCCGAGGCGATGTCCTTGACCTGGACGCAGCCGAGGAACGGCGCCAGTACCGACCAGGTCGAGGACGGCTGCTCCCCGGCCAGCCAGGTGTGCATCACGTCCCACATCGCCCCGATGGCGCGGTGGCCCACCAGGCCCACCACCCGGGCCACGTCGGCGCCCGCCCGGTGCGAGTCGTGCGTCTCCAGCAGCACCCGCACCCCCAAGTCCTCGGCGAGCGGCGCCAGAGCGGCAAGCCTGCGCGCCGCCACCTCGTCGGTTTCCCCGGACGCGGCCTCGCCGCCACCGGGGAAGACGCGTACGAACGAGGCTCCCAGGTCCGCCGCGAGTCCCAGCGCGGCCCGGGCCTCTTCCAGCACCGGCCCGTCCGCGCCCGGCGCAGCCACTTGCGCGTAGGCGGCCACGGTGACGATGTCGATGCCGGCCGCGGCGAACCGCTCGGCCACGCCGGCCCGTTCGGCGGCGGACAGCCCGGTGTGCACCGGCCCCTCCTCGCTCGCCCGCAGTTCGACACCGTGGTAGCCGTGGTCCGTGGCCAGCCGCACCACCTTGTCGACGGGCAGCGTGGGGACACCGAGAGTGGAGAAGGCGAGTCTCATCCGGCGACCCTAGGCAGCGGGTATGGGCGGGTCAACCATCACCGGCCCCTTCGCAGGGCCGTGTTCAGCCCCCTTTGGCAACGCCGTGCTCGAACCCGGGCTACCGACGCCGTGCCCAGCCCCGCGGCTACAGCGCCAGGTGCCAGTCCTGCCCGTTGAGCTCCTTGCCGAAGCTGCGGTGGGGCTCCTCGGCGACCAGTGTGAAGCCCGCGCGCTCGTAGATCCTGCGGGCGTCGGCCAGGACGTCGTTCGTCCACAGCACCAGGTGCTCGTAGCCGGCCGAGCGGGCGAAGGATATGCACTTCTCCACCAGCCGCCGGCCCAACCCGTGCCCGCGGGCGGCCGGATCGACCAGGAGGAGCCGCAGCCGCGCCGTGCCCGGGGCCTCGTCCCGGACGCAGAACACGCACCCGGCCCGCTGCCCGTCCAGCTCCGCCACCCACATCGCCTCCCGCTCGGCGTCGTGGTCGGCCGCGTAGTCCGCGACGATGCGGGCGACCAGCGCCTCGTACTCCTCGTCCCAGCCGAACTCCGCCGCGTACACGGCCGCGTTGCGCTCCACGGCCCAGCCGAGGTCGCCCGGGCGCGGCCCGCGCAGCACCACCCGGCGGCCGGCGGGCGACCTGCCGGCCCGGTCGGCCTCGCCGTCGCGCAGTATCCGCCGCACCGTGCCCATCGCCTCCGCCAGACGCGGGCGGTCCTGGGGCGGTACCGCGTCCAGCAGAGTGCCCACGGCCTCCTGCGAGCGCTCCTCCAGCAGCGCCGCGGCCTGACGGCCCTGCGAGGTGAGCTCTATCCGCTGCCGCCGCGCGTCCTGCGCGGACGGTCCGCGCGTGACGAGCTGCTGCTCCTCGAACTTCGCCAGCATCCGGCTGAGGTGGCCGGCGTCCAGCGACAGCACGGCCCGCAAGTCGGCGGCGTCGGTCCCCCGCGCGTGCGCCAGCTCGTAGAGCACCCGCGCCTCGGTGAGGGTGTACGGGGTGTGCAGGTGGCGGCTGTAGTCGAGCGCGCCGATCAGATTGGTGTAGAAGCGGTTGAACTCGCGGACTTCCCGGACGGACACGGCCCACCTCCGAATTTTCCGTTGACTGGGTCAAAGATAATCCGAAGCGGGGACGGCACGGGAGGGATTTCCCCAGCCTGTGGATAACTCAGCGGGACCCGCCGGGCGGCGCCGTCGAACCCCGGACCATGAGTTCCGTGGCCACCGTGGCGACCCCGCCGGGTGGCGGCGCCACCCGGCCCAGGACCAGCCGCCCGGCCCGGGCCCCGGCGTCCTGCAGCGGGATGCGGACCGTGGTGAGGGCGGGGGAGGCGTCCACGCCAAACGGGAGGTCGTCGAAGCCCGCGACCGACACGTCCTCGGGGATGCGCAGCCCGCTGTCGCGCAGCGCGGCGCACACGCCCAGCGCCACCGTGTCGTTGGCGGCCGCGATCGCCGTGATGCCGTCGTCCCGGCGCAGCAGCTCCAGCGTGGCGTCGTAGCCGGCCCCGCGGTCGTAGCCGCCGTGCACGATCAGCTGTTCCGCGTGTGCCCCCGCCCGGGTCTGCGGCCCGAGACCGCGCGCGGCCAGCGCCGCACGGTGGCCTTCGAGGCGGTGCCGCGTGGTGCTGCGCCCCTGGGGGCCGGTGACGTAGCCGATCCTGCGGTGCCCCAGTGAGATCAGGTGCTCGGTCAGCCGCCGCGCCCCGCCCCTGTTGTCGAAGGCGATCGTGGCCGCCTCCGGTCCGGAGCCCGCCGGCAGCGGCGGCCGCCCGCACAGCACGATCCGCGTGCCCGAGCGCGCCAGGCGGGCGAGCCGGGTGGCGACGGCCGCGGTGTGCGCGTCGTCCTCCACCGCGCCGCCGGTGAGCACGACCCCCGCCGCGCGCTGCCGTTCGAGCAGCGTCAGGTAGGTCAGCTCGGCCTCGGGCGAGCCGCCGGTGTTGCAGACCACCGCGAGCTTGCCCGCGTCCGGCTGCCCGCCGCCCACGCCTATCTCGCTCTGCAGGGCGCTGGCGATGAGTCCGAAGAACGGGTCGGCGACATCGTTGACCAGGACGCCGACCAGGTCGGAGGTGGCGGCCGCGAGCGCGCGCGCCTGGCCGTTGACGACGTAGTCGAGCTCCTCCACGGCGCGTTGGACCCGCTCCCTGGTGCTGCCCGCCACGGGGTAGTTGCCGTTGAGCACACGGGAGACGGTCGCCGACGACACCCCCGCGCGTGCCGCCACGTCGGCCAGCGTCACTGCCATCTGTCCCGGTCCTCCTCGTGCGGGGGCTGGTGCCGCCCCGGCGGACGGCCCCGGCGGCCGCGCCGCGGCACATGCTCTCACTCCCGGGTCGCCCGCGGGGCCAGGCCGAGCGCCGTACCCGACGGGACCGCGGCCGGAAGGGCGTGGGCGAATGCGGCAAGCGGGCGGCAAGCGCTTTCTCCCGCCTCCTTGTGCGCCCTTGTCGTCCCGTCCGCCCGCAGGCTAGCGTGATCCCGCAGAAAGCGCTTGCTAAAGATCATCGCCCGGCGCCCGGTCGTTACGACCCCGTCGCCGCAACGCCCAGGAGATGACTGCCCCGATGACACGAAGGACCGTGCGGATCGCCATGAACGGCGTCACCGGACGCATGGGATACCGGCAGCACCTCGTCCGCTCCCTGCTCGCCCTGCGCGAGCAGGGCGGGCTCGACCTCGGCGACGGGACCACCCTGTGGCCGGAGCCGGTGCTGGTCGGGCGGCGCGAGCACGCGCTGCGGGCCATCGCCGAGCGGCACGGCATCGAGCAGTGGAGCACCGACCTGGCCGCCGTCCTCGCCGACCCCTCCGTCGAGATCTACTTCGACGCCCAGGTGACCTCCGCACGGGAGGAAGCCGTCAGGCAGGCGATCGCCGCGGGCAAGCACATCTACTGCGAGAAGCCCACCGGCACCACGACCGTGGGAGCACTCGAGCTCGCCCGTCTGGCCACCGCGGCCGGCGTCAAGCACGGGGTGGTGCAGGACAAGCTCTTCCTGCCCGGCCTGCTGAAGCTGCGCCGCCTGGTCGAGGGCGGTTTCTTCGGCCGCATCCTGTCCGTGCGGGGCGAGTTCGGCTACTGGGTCTTCGAAGGGGACTGGCAAAGCGCCCAGCGCCCCTCCTGGAACTACCGGTCCGAGGACGGCGGTGGCATCGCGGCCGACATGTTCCCGCACTGGGAGTACGTGATGCACGAGCTGTTCGGCCCGGTCCGCACCGTGCAGGCGCTCACCGCCACCCACATCCCGCAGCGCTGGGATGAGCAGGGCAAGCCCTACGACGCCACCGCGGACGACGCCGCCTACGGCATCTTCGAGCTCGAGGGCGGGATCGTGGCGCAGATCAACTCCTCTTGGGCCGTGCGCGTCGACCGCGACGAACTCGTGGAGTTCCAGGTGGACGGCACACAGGGGTCGGCTGTCGCCGGGCTGCGCAAGTGCCGGGCGCAGCACCGCTCGGCGACCCCCAAGCCCGTGTGGAACCCCGACCTGCCCGCAACCGAGCGCTTCCGGGACCAGTGGCAGGAGGTGCCGGACAACGGGGACTTCGACAACGGCTTCAAGGCGCAGTGGGAGTTGTTCCTGCGCCATGTCGCCCTGGACGAGCCGTGGCGGTGGGACCTGCTGGCCGGTGCCCGGGGCGTGCAGCTCGCCGAGTTGGGCCTGAAGTCCTCCGCGCAGGGCCGCCGCCTCGAAGTGCCGGAGCTGTCCCTGTGACCATCCTGCTGCCCGACGCCTCCGGCGGTTCGCACCCCTATGCGCCCAGGACGGAATCGGTCGCCCATGTGGCGGACCTCCCGCTGCGCAGCCGCGTCGTCTTCTCGGCCGCGCACGTGGTGGCCGATCCCCACCGCACCTCCGCCGAGGGGCCCGCGGCAGTCGACTGGGAGGCCACCCTCGCCTTCCGCCGTCACCTGTGGGCTCACGGGCTCGGTGTCGCCGAGGCCATGGACACCGCGCAGCGCGGCATGGGCCTGGACTGGGCAAGCGCCGCCGAGCTGATCCGCCGGTCCTGCGCCGAGGCCCGGTCCGCCGGCGGCCGGATCGCCTGCGGCGTCGGCACGGACCAGCTCGCCGCCCCCGCCGCCACCCTGGCGGAGGTGTCCGCCGCCTACGAGGAGCAGGCCGCCCTGGTGGAGGCCGAGGGGGCCCAGGTGATCCTCATGGCGTCGCGCGCCCTGGCGGCCGTCGCCAAGGGCCCGGAGGACTACCTGGAGGTCTACGGCCGCCTGCTGCGGCAGGCCGAGCGGCCGGTGATCCTGCACTGGCTGGGTCCGATGTTCGACCCCGCGCTGTCCGGCTACTGGGGCAGCGACGACCTCGACGCGGCCACGGACACGTTCCTCGACGTCGTCGCCGCCCATCCGGACAAGGTGGACGGGGTGAAGATCTCGCTCCTGGACGCCGATCGGGAGGTCGCGCTGCGCCGCCGCCTGCCCGAAGGAGTGCGCTGCTACACGGGCGACGATTTCCACTACCCCGAACTCATTGCGGGCGACGCCCAGGGGTGCAGCGACGCGCTGCTCGGCATCTTCGACCCCCTCGCGCCCATGGCGGCGGCCGCGGTCAGCGCCCTGGACGCGGGGGACGTCGCGGGCTTCCGCCGCGTCCTGGACCCCACGGTGGCCCTCTCCCGGCACCTCTTCGAGGCGCCCACCCGCTTCTACAAGACGGGTGTGGTCCTGCTCGCCTGGCTGGCCGGGCACCAGGAGCACTTCACCATGGTCGGCGGCCTGCAGTCGGCCCGTTCCCTGCCGCACCTGGCCACGGCGTACGAACTGGCCGACCGGATCGGCCTGTTCCCTGACCCGGCACTCGCCGAGGCCCGCATGCGCCGGCTGCTTTCCGTCTACGGGGTGGCCGCGTGAGCGCCACAGGCGGCCGCCAGGAGGCCGCGCGGGACCTGGCCCGCCTGAGCATCAACCAGGAGACGCTCAAGCAGTGGTCGCTGCCCGAACTCGCCGAGGGCTGCCGCTCCCTGGGCGTGACGAACGTGGGCCTGTGGCGCGCGCCCGTCCAGGAGTACGGCGTCGAGCGCGCGGCCCGGCTGATGCGCGACAGCGGACTCACCGTCACCTCCCTGTGCCGGGGCGGCTTCTTCACCGCGGCTGACCCCGCCGCCAGGGCCGCAGCCATGGATGACAACCGCGCCGCAGTGGACGAGGCCGCAACCCTGGGCACGGACGCGCTCGTTCTGGTCTCCGGCGGGCTGCCGGACGGCGACCGCGACATCGCCGGCGCCCGGTTGCGGGTCGCCGACGCGGTGGGGGAGCTGGCCGCCTATGCGGCTGGGAGCGGGGTGCGGCTGGCGATCGAGCCGCTGCACCCGATGTTCGCCGCCGACCGGTGCGTGGTCTCCACCCTGGGGCAGGCACTGGACATCGCCGAGGGTTTCCCCGCCGAGCAGGTCGGCGTGGTGGTGGACAGCTACCACCTGTGGTGGGACGACCGGGTGCCCGACGGGATCGCCCGGGCCGGACGGGGCGGCCGGATCGTCTGCTTCCAGCTCGCCGACTGGGTCACGCCACTGCCCGAGGGCGTGCTGCTGGGCCGCGGCCAGCTCGGCGACGGCTGCGTGGATCTGCGGGGATTCCGCGAGCAGGTGGACGCTGCGGGCTACTTGGGACCGGTCGAGGTGGAGATCTTCAACCCCGCCCTGTGGGCCAGGGACGGCCGCGAGGTGCTCGCCGAGATCGCCGACCGCTACCGGCGGCACGTGCTCTGAAAAAAATCTTGAGAAATTCCGTGCAGCGCGTACAACCCTTTCACCGGGCCGTCGGTCGTACATGTCATCAAGGCTCCGAGGAGGGGTTCACGGAGCCTGGCGGTAGGTACGCCCGAGGGGGGCTTCGGGGGTAGTGGGGGGAACGAGTGGGGTCCGGCTCCGGCCGGACCCCACTCGTATGTGCGCCTGCCCGGAAGACCTTTGCCCGGGGAGTGGGCCGCGGCGGGCCCGGTGTCGGATGCGGCCGGTACCTTCGGAGGCGGATCACCGCCGTTGCCCGCAGGGAGGCCGCAGATGGGGGAGGCGCCGCACACGGCCGTCCTGGAGGGCGTGCTGGAGCGGATCACCTACGCCAACGAGGACAACGGCTACACCGTCGCCCGCGTGGACACCGGGCGCGGCTCGGGCGACCTGCTGACCGTGGTGGGCGCGCTGCTCGGCGCCCAGGTCGGCGAGTCCCTGCGGATGCACGGCCGCTGGGGGTCCCACCCGCAGTACGGCAAGCAGTTCACGGTGGAGAACTACACCACGGTGCTGCCCGCCACCATCCAGGGCATCCGCCGCTACCTGGGCTCCGGACTGATCAAGGGCATCGGCCCGCGGATCGCCGAGCGGATCGTGGACCACTTCGGCACCGCCACCCTGGAGGTCATCGAGACCGAGCCGACGCGGCTGGTGGAGGTGCCGGGCCTGGGCCCCAAGCGCACGAAGCTGATCGCCGCCGCCTGGGAGGAGCAGAAGGCGATCAAGGAGGTGATGGTCTTCCTCCAGGGCGTGGGCGTGTCCACCTCCATCGCCGTGCGCATCTACAAGAACTACGGCGACGCCTCGATCTCCGTGGTCAAGAACCAGCCGTACCGGCTCGCGGCCGAGGTGTGGGGCATCGGCTTCCTGACCGCCGACCGGCTGGCGCAGGCCGTCGGGATACCACATGACAGCCCGGAGCGTGTCAAGGCCGGTCTCCAGTACGCCCTGTCCCAGGCGACCGATGCCGGGAACTGCTTCCTGCCCGAGGAGCGCCTCATCGCGGACGCGGTCAAGCTTCTCCAGGTGGACACCGGCCTGGTGATCGAGTGTCTGGGCGAACTCGCCGACGAGGAGGGCGTGGTGCGCGAGCGCGTGCCCGCGCCGGACGGAAGCGGCGAGCAGGTGACGGCGGTGTACCTGGTGCCCTTCCACCGGGCCGAGATCTCCCTGGCCGCCCAGGTGCTCAGGCTGCTGCGCGGCTCCGAGGACCGGATGCCCGCCTTCGCGGACGTCGACTGGGACAAGGCGCTCGCCTGGCTCGCCACGCGGACCGGCGCGGACCTCGCGCCCGAGCAGCAGGAAGCGGTGCGGCTGGCGCTCACCCGGAAGGTGGCAGTCCTGACCGGCGGGCCCGGCTGCGGGAAGTCGTTCACCGTGCGCTCGGTGGTCGCCCTGGCCACCGCGAAGAAGGCCAAGGTCGTGCTCGCCGCACCGACCGGCCGCGCGGCCAAGCGGCTGGCGGAGCTGACCGGCGCCCCGGCCTCCACCGTGCACCGCCTCCTGGAGCTCAAGCCCGGCGGGGACGCCGCCTACGACCGCGACCGCCCCCTGGACGCCGACCTGGTGGTCGTCGACGAGGCGTCGATGCTGGACCTGCTGCTGGCGAACAAGCTCGTCAAAGCGGTGCCGCCGGGCGCCCACCTGCTCTTCGTGGGGGACGTGGACCAGCTGCCCAGCGTGGGGGCCGGAGAGGTGCTGCGCGACCTTCTGGCGCCCGCCGGCCCGGTGCCCGCGGTGCGGCTGACCCGGATCTTCCGCCAGGCCCAGCAGTCCGGCGTGGTGACCAACGCCCACCGGATCAACTCCGGGACGCCGCCACTCACCCAGGGCCTGCCCGACTTCTTCCTCTTCGCCGAGGAGGACGCCGAGGAGGCGGCGCGGCTGACGGTGGACGTGGTGGCGCGGCGCATTCCGGCCAAGTTCGGCCTCGACCCGCGCCGGGACGTCCAGGTGCTCACCCCCATGCACCGGGGGCCGGCGGGCGCCGGCGCGCTCAACGGGCTGCTCCAGCAGGCTGTCACCCCCGCCCGCCCCGACCTGCCGGAACGCAGGTTCGGCGGCCGTACCTTCCGGGTGGGCGACAAGGTGACGCAGATCAGGAACAACTACGACAAGGGGGCCAACGGTGTCTTCAACGGCACCGTCGGCGTCGTCACCCACCTGGACGCGGTGGAGCAGCGGCTGACCGTCCGTACCGACGAGGACGAGGACATCGCCTACGACTTCGACGAGCTGGACGAACTCGCACATGCCTACGCGGTGACCATCCACCGCTCGCAGGGCAGCGAGTACCCGGCGGTAGTGATCCCCGTCACCATGAGCGCTTGGATGATGCTCCAGCGGAACCTGCTTTACACGGCCGTCACCAGGGCGAAACGGCTGGTCGTCCTGGTCGGTTCGCGGCGGGCGATCGGCCAGGCGGTCCGCACGGTCTCGGCGGGCCGCCGTTTCACGGCTCTCGACCATCGGCTTGTTCTGGGCGCAAAATAGGCACTCCGTGCCACTTTTCGGCCCGATGGCCGACCCCGAGTGCACACCCCAGTGCCAAATGGGGGACAGTGGACGTAGTCAGGGCACCTCGAAGAAGAGGCAGAACCGTCGGTGAGGGAATGACGTGAGCGACAACTCTGTAGTACTGCGGTACGGGGACAGCGAGTACAGCTACCCCGTTGTGGACAGCACCGTCGGCGACAAGGGCTTCGACATCGGCAAGCTGCGTGCCGACACCGGCCTGGTCACCCTGGACAGCGGATACGGCAACACCGCGGCCTACAAGTCCGCGATCACCTTCCTCGACGGTGAGGAGGGCATCCTCCGCTACCGCGGCTACCCGATCGAGCAGATCGCCGAGCGCGGCAGCTTCCTGGAGACCGCGTACCTGCTCATCAACGGCGAGCTGCCGACCGTCGACGAGCTGTCGGAGTTCCAGGGCCAGATCACCCAGCACACCCTGCTGCACGAGGACGTCAAACGGTTCTACGACGGCTTCCCGCGTGACGCGCACCCGATGGCGATGCTCTCCTCCGTGGTGAGCGCGTTGTCGACGTTCTACCAGGACAGCCACAACCCGTTCGACCCCAAGCAGCGCGACCTGTCCACCATCCGGCTGATCGCCAAGCTGCCGACGATCGCCGCCTACGCGTACAAGAAGTCCGTCGGCCAGCCGGTGGTCTACCCGCGCAACGACCTCGGCTACGTGGAGAACTTCCTGCGGATGACCTTCTCGGTCCCCGCGGAGGAGTACCAGCTCGACCCCGTCGTGGTCAGCGCGCTGGACAAGTTGCTCATCCTGCACGCCGACCACGAGCAGAACTGCTCGACCTCCACGGTCCGGCTCGTCGGCTCCTCGCAGGCCAACCTGTTCGCCTCGATCTCGGCGGGCATCAGCGCCCTGTGGGGGCCGCTGCACGGTGGCGCGAACCAGTCGGTGCTGGAGATGCTGCAGCGCATCCAGGCCGAGGGCGGCGACGTCGACTCCTTCATCCGCCGGGTGAAGAACAAGGAGGACGGCGTCAAGCTCATGGGCTTCGGGCACCGCGTCTACAAGAACTTCGACCCCCGGGCGAAGATCATCAAGGCCGCGGCGCACGACGTCCTCTCGGCGCTCGGCAAGTCCGACGAACTGCTCGACATCGCGCTGAAGCTCGAGGAGCACGCGCTCAGCGACGACTACTTCGTCTCGCGCAAGCTCTACCCGAACGTCGACTTCTACACCGGCCTGATCTACCGGGCAATGGGCTTCCCGACCAGCATGTTCACCGTGCTGTTCGCGCTGGGCCGGCTGCCCGGCTGGATCGCCCAGTGGCACGAGATGATCAAGGAGCCGGGCGGCCGCATCGGCCGGCCGCGGCAGATCTACACCGGCGTGGTCACCCGCGACTACGTTCCGGTCGAGGCCCGCTGACCGCTCGCATCGGAACGGCACCTGCCACACCGGCAGGGGCCGGCAGCCCCGGCAGTCACCGGCACAGAGAAGCGCCCCGCGACGAATCCCCCCACGGGTCCGGCACGGGGCGCTCCCGTTTCCCGGAACAGATCCCCCCACGGGTCTGCACCGGGCGTCCTTGGCGGCTGCGCCGGGCCGGGACGGCAGGCCGGGAGGGCCGCTCAAGCTCCCCGGCGTCGCCCCGGCGACGCAACTCGGTCCATCCCCCTAGACGGACCGTACCTCAACCCCCTGCACCGGCTCCGCCGGGGGCCGGTGTTCAAGACATAAGACACGTGAAACACCGCAATGGTTACGTTCCAAGCTATGTGATCTGTGTCTCTCGGGGGAAGGTGTTTTCGCAGGCTACCCCGCTCGCGGCCGGGGGACGGCGATCCCGTAGCGTGCTGTCTCTCCTGGAGGGGCGGAGCACATGGCAGAGAACGGGACAGCGGTCCGGAACATCGTGGTGACCGGCGGCGGCACGGGTATCGGCCTGGCCATCTCGACCCGGTTCGCGGAGGACGGCGACCATGTGACCATCGTCGGGCGGCGCCGCGAGGTGCTGCACGCGGCGGCCGGCGAGCTGGCCGAGAAGCGCGGTCTGGACGTCACCCCCGTGGTGTGCGACCTGGCCGACCCCGACGACGTCGAGGGAGCGCTCCCGCAGATGCCCGACCGGGTCGACGTCCTGGTCAACAGCGCGGGCAGCCGGGAGCTGGCCGTGGGCGCCGGGCCGCACGGCCTGCTGGCCCGCTGGCGGGGCGATTTCGAGCGCAACGTCCTCACCGCAGTGCTGCTCACCGAATCGCTGCGGGACCGCTTCCGCGACGGCAGCCGCGTCGTCACCGTGACCTCGGTCGCCGCCCTGCGCGGCGGCGGCTCCTACGGGGCCTCCAAGGCCGCCCTGCACGCCTGGAACCACTCCCTGGCGGCGCAGCTCGGCCCCCAGGGCGTCACCTGCAACATCGTGGCGCCGGGCACAGTGGCCGGAACGGAGTTCTTCGGCTCGCGGCTCAACGACGCCGAGCTGACCCGGCGGGCCGGACGGACGCTGGTGGGCCGGGTGGGCCGGCCGGCCGACGTGGCCGCCGCCGTGCTCTTCCTCGCCTCCCCGGAGGCCGGTTTCATCACCGGCGAGATCCTCCAGTGCAATGGAGGCGAACTGCTCGGCCGCTGACACCTGTCGGTGGGAACGTCGGCTTCCTACTCCCACAGGAGTAGGAAGCCTGCAACTCAAGGATGAAATCCTTGCCGATCCCTGGAGGAGATCGGCTGAGTGTCGAAACCTGCTTGCCGACCCGCGTTCATCGCTGTCAGCGTTGATTGCAGGGGAGTGGGTGGGAAGAGGGGCGGTGGAATGGACGTTGCACTGAATGTGTCGTCACTGGACTTCACCTCCGGACTCGCCGAGTACCTGCGGGGTGGGCACGTCATCTGGGCCTACGCGCTGCTGGCAGCGACGACGGCCCCACCACTGGTGCCCAACGCCGTGCTGCTCGTGACCGGCGGCGTCATGGCTGCCCAGGGTCACCTGAACCTCGCCCTGGTCCTCCTTGTGGTCGCCGGCAGCGCTGTCGTGGGCGACATGGTGGTGCACCGCACGGGCGGCGCTCTGAGCACCAGGGTGCTGGGCCGCATGCGCCGCCGGCCGCGCCAGGCGGCGCTGCTGCACTGGGCGGCCCTGCGCATCCAGCGCCACGGCGTGCCCTTCGTCATAGGGGTGCGGTTCCTGCCCAGCGGCCGGGTGATCGGCGGCCTGGCGGCGGGCGTCGTGCGCTACCCGGCCAGGCGCTACGTCGTCGGGGCGGGGATCGCGGAGGCGGTCTGGGCGTCGTACTCGGTGGGCGCCGGCTATCTGAGCGGTCGCGCCGCCTCGAACTCCTTCTACGCGCTGTCCCTCGGCCTCGGCATCTCCCTGGTCGTGGCCGGAATCGGCACGCTGGCGCAGTGGATATCCCGCAGCCGTGACCGGCGGCACGGCGAGGCGGCGCATCCCTCGCCCGTGGTCGCGGCCTCACTCGCGGGCGGCGGCTCCGCGATCACGCCCGGCGGGCCCGGCCCCCTGGGCGGACCGATGAGTGCTGATCCCTTGAGCAGCGGACCGCCGGTCGGCGCGCGGGCCGACGTGAAGGAGATCAAGAAGGAGATCCTGCCCTCGCAGCTCTCCTCACCCGACGAGGGCTCCAAGCACAGACCCTGTCCTCTGGGCGGCGGCCGCGGCGGTTAGGCCGCGGCCGCTTCGCTGCGCCGCCGGACAGGACGCCATGGGCGTCCCCGGCGGCGTTTCGCGTCCCCGGTCAGTCCGGCGCAATCCGTCCACGGTTTCCCGGCCGCCGGGCGCTCCACGCGCGGATGGTGTCCGCGTACCACAGAGGGCGGCCGCCCTGGACGACGTCCGGGTCGGGCAGGTGTCCGTGTTTCCGGTAGGAGCGCACGGTGTCGACCTGCACGCGGATATGGGCGGCGATGTCGGCGTACGACCACAGAGTCCGGTCACTCATGATGCACCTCCATATGACGGGGATGTCGCTCAGCACCTTCGTCCGGCGACCCCGCCCGGTGCGACCACCGCATGGGCTTGTCGATCTTCTGTGACACGGAACCCGCGTAACGGTGACAAACGGGGACGGTTCGCAGGACATGTGTACGAGCGGCAGTCGCCGCCAAGGACGCGGGGGCCGCCCGCCGCCATTGCGGCGGACCTGCCCGGACGCCATGGTGCTCAGCCGGTGGCCGCCTCCTTGGTGCCGGACGGCTGGGCGCCTTGGCCGCGTTCCTGGGCGTCGGCCTCTGTGCCCGTCCCGGCGGTGGGCTCCTGTGCTTCGGCGACGACGCGGAGCAGGTGCGCGGCGGTGGCCTCCATGGCGGCGCGCGCCTGGCGCAGGTAGCGGCGGGGGTCCACCACGGCGGCATCCGCGGCGAGGTGCTCGCGGACCGCGGTGGTGAAGGCGATGTTCAGCGCCGTGCCGATGTTGATCTTCGCCATGCCGGCGGCGACTGCTTGACGCAGTTCGGTGTCGGGCACGCCGGAGGAGCCGTGCAGCACCAGGGGTACGCCGACGGCGGCGCTCAGGCGGGCGATGAGCGCGTGGTCGAGGCGGGCGGTGCGCTCGGTCATGGCGTGCGAGCTGCCCACAGCGACGGCGAGGGAGTCCACGCCGGTGGCTTCGACGAAGGCGGCGGCCTCGGCCGGATCGGTGCGCACCCCCGGCGCATGGGCGCCGTCCTTGCCGCCGACCTCGCCGAGTTCCGCCTCCACCCACACGCCCCGGCTGTGCGCCCACGCCGTCACCTGGGCGGTGGCCCGCACGTTCTCCTCGTACGGCAGGGCGGAGGCGTCGAACATCACGGACGTCACCCCCGCGGCGACCCCCGTCCGCAGCAGGGCCTCGTCCGCCACGTGGTCCAAGTGGAGCGCGACGGGGACGTCGGAGGCGGCCGCGACGGCCGCGGTGCCCGCCAGTACGCCGTCCAGGCGCCCCTCGTGGAAGCGGACGGCGTTCTCGCTGATCTGCAGGATGACCGGCAGGCCCGTGCGCTCGGCGGCGGCGGTGACGGCTTCGGCGTGTTCGAGGGTGATGACGTTGAAGGCGGCCACCGCCCGGCCGGTCGCATGGGCGGCGCGGACGAGCGAGGCGGCGGTGGTGGCGGTCATACCGGCTTCCTGGGATCGGGTCGCGCTTACCTGCTGCCGTGCGGTGCTGCGGGCTCGGAGGTGCGGCCGGCCGGACGGGTGGTCGGGGCGGGCCTCAGGGGAGGATCACGGAGCGGGTCAGGTTGCGCGGCTGGTCGGGGTTGTGACCCTTGGCCTCCGCGACGGCGACCGCGAGCCGCTGGGCGCGGACCAGGTCGGCCAGCGGGTCGGTGGCCGGGCGGTGCTCCAAGTGGCCGCCCACAGCGGCGATGTCGGTGCCGAGGCCCGCCGGCAGGGTGCCGAAGGCCCAGGTGACGCGGCCCGGGCCGGTGATGCTGATCGGGCCGTGGCGGTACTCCATCGCCGGGTACGCCTCCGTCCACGCACCGGCGGCCTCGCGCATCTTCAGCGCGGCCTCCTGGGCCAGACCGTAGGTCCAGCCGGTGCCGAGGAAGGTGATCTCCTCCGCGGCCAGCGCCTGCGCGGGCAGTTCGTCGGTGACGGCGGTGCGGGCGTCCGCGACCGCGGCGGTGAGGTCCTCGCCGAGGTGCGCGCGGAGCAGGGCCAGGGCGGTGGTGGCGAAGCGGGTCTGCACCACGGACCGCTCGTCGGCGAAGTCGAGGACCACGATGTCGTCGGCCGTCTCCATCACCGGCGTGTCGGGGTCGGCGGTGATGGCGGTGACGGGGGTGATGCCGCGCAACCGCTCGCACAGGGCGAGGACTTCGGTCGTCGTACCCGACCTGGTGATCGCGACGAGCCGGTCGTAGCCGCGGGTGGCGGGGAACTCCGAGGCGGCGAACGCGTCCGTCTCGCCGTGCCCCGAGCTCTCGCGCAGGGCGGCGAAGGACTGCGCCATGAACCACGAGGTGCCGCAGCCCACCACCGCGACCCGTTCGCCGCGGACCGGGAGCTTCACGGACTGCTCCGGGGCCAAGGCGGCCGCGCGCTCCCAGCATTCGGGTTGTGTCGCGATCTCGGCGGTGGTCTGGGACGGCGCGGGCATGCGGGCTCCTCACGAGATGCGGGTGGGCGGCACGCGACCTTGCGTCGTGCGCTGACGCACAGTGTAGGTGATTGATTCTGCGCGAAAGGAGCACGGAATGAGCAGAAGCGTGCAGTGAGGGCGGGGTGCCGCGTCGCGTGTGAGGAAGGGCGAGGGCGTCGCGCAGCGGCTTCGCGCGGGAGGCGGCGGTTCAGGGGGCGGTTCGGTGTCGGCTGCCCGCGCCTGCGGCCGCTTCGGCAGGCCGCCCTTGGGGGTGCGTCACCGCGGCGGCGGGCCGCAGAGGTCGCCGGGCGCGGGCAGTCCGGTGGGGTTCAGTTCCCGGCGAGCTCGTCGGTGGCGAGCCGGCCGGCCTTGGCGCTGCGCTGGAGGAAGTCGGCGATCATCAGCAGCTCGGCGTCCTCGTAGTCCGCGCACACGGTGTCCATGGCGTGGTTGAGACCGGAGAAGAGGAAGGCTATCTCCTCCTCCTTCTCCTTGATCACCTGGACGAGTATGGCCCTACGGTCGCTCGGGTTGGGGGTGCGGACCACCCAGCCGCCGCGTTCCAGCCGGTCCAGGACCCCGGTGAGGGTGGCGGGGTGCAGGCCCGCACGACGGGCGAGGGCAGTCGGCCCCAGCGGTCCGTAGCGGCTGATGAGGTCCAGGCACTCCAGATCGGCGTCCCTGAGGTCGAGATGGGAGCCCACCTGGTGGTTCAGCAGCGTCATCTGCATGCTGAGGTCCCGCAGTTCCTCTTTGATGCGGTTGGTCAGCCGTCTGCGTCGCCGCGCCGTCGAGGCTGTCCTGGACAGGGTGGAATCCATACGCAACGATCCCTCGCATCGCTCGCAGTCGCGCCGGGATGGCCCAAGAGCGCCTCCGCGACAGCCCGGCAGCGATCGCGATCCGGTGGGTGCTCGAAGCCCGCCAGGGCGCTCAGGCGCACACTTTCTCACACCGCCCACGAGCGCTCGTAGCCCTTTCGGGCAAATAATCCCCGCCCGCCGACCTGCGAGGAGATGGGCGGGGGCAGGGGTGCGCGGGGGAGTCGTGTGGCGCCGGTGCGGCCGTGGAAAGGAGGGCGGGGCCGGCCGGTCGGGACCGGCCCCGTGGGGATCAGCCTGCCGCGATGCCCTCGCCGCCGACGGCCCCAGGCACGGTCACCGAGCCGATCGCGGTCAGCGACCCGTCGCCCTCCACGCGGAACTCGTCGACGATCCCGGCCGCGCCCGTCTGGGCGTAGAGGAAGTGCCCGTCGGGGGAGGCAGCGGCGTCGACGGTGCCGGCGTCGGTGCTCGTCGTGCCGAGCGGGGTCAGGGCGCCACCGGCGGTGGCGTAGCCGGAGAGGGTGCCGCTGCCGGCGTTCGAGGCGTACAGGTGGCTGCCAGCGGCCGTGATCCAGCAGGTGGCCTGCTGGCCGGTGGGGAGTTCGCCGGTGTTGGTGAGTTTGCCGTCGCGGCCGAGCGTGAAGGTGGCCACGGCGTTGGGACCCGCCTCGGTGACCTGCAGGCGTCCGGCCCGGTCGAAGACGAAACCGAAGGGCACCGCGCCCGGAAGGGGGGTGAACACGGTCGGGCCGCCGGGCCCACCCGTGCTGTCCAGGGGGGTGACGCCGATGGCGCCGCCCTTGGCGGCCTTGGAGGTGACCACGAGTGCGGTGCCGTCCGGGGTGAAGGAGATCTGGCCCGGCGTGTGGGTGAACTGGGGTGTGGCCGTGGGGTCGATGCCGGGCGAGCGGTTCCACTCGGGCACGGTGACGAGGCGGTCGCCGACGCGCACGAATCCCTGGACCGAGGCGCCGTCCAGGGCGTTGAGGACGTACACGAGGTTGCCGTGGAAGGTGATGCTCACGGGGAAGGAGCCGCCGGAGCCCAGTATCTGGAGTCGCTGGAGGCGGTCGCCGTGGACGGCGAAGACGGTCACGGTGTCGCTGCCCGCGTTGACGGCGTACAGCAGGCCCTGCCGGCTGTCGTACGCCAGCGAGCCCTGGGAGGCGAGGTGGTCCACGACGGAGCCGTCCAGGACGCCGCCCTTGCCGCCGGTGGGGTAGATCCCGTCGCGGGTGAGGGTGCCGTCGGCGGCCCGGTGGTAGGCGACGACCGCGTTTCCGTCGGGGTTGTCGGTCTGCACGAACACCGGGCCGGTGCTCGTACTGTCCGAAAAGGCCCGGTCGCCCTGGTGCTGGGCCCGGCCCTGCGCGGTGTCGCCGGGCTGGGCGGCGTGTGCGGCGGGGGCGGCGGCGAAGAGAGCGGCGCAGGCGAGGGCGGCGGCCCCGAAGCCGGCGGTGCGGCCGAGGGCGCGGCTGCGGGTACGGCGGATGGCGGACATGGGCGGTGACTCCTCCTGCGTGGGACGGGGAACCGGTCCGCAGGGCACACCGCATCAGCCGTCAACTCCCCTGCAAATCAAGGGAGTTGATGGACATGCGTGCTCTGTGACCGGTCCTCACGCTAACGCGCCGAATGAGGAGCCAAAGGGATGGATACGGCAAATCGTCATCCCTGTCCGGGGTCCGTAAGAAATGCCGCCAGGGTCGCTCTGGGGCGCTGCCGGGGTCAGGCGGCGCGGCGGCGCCGGGCGGCGGCGCTCGAGGTGTCGTCGGCCTCCTCGCCGGTGACCTCGGCGCGGATCGCCGAGCACGAGCGGCTGATCAGCCGCGACACGTGCATCTGTGAGATGCCGAGCCGCTCGGCGATCATGCTCTGCGTCATGCCGCCGAAGAAGCGCAGGTAGAGGATCTCCCTTTCGCGCTCGGGAAGCCGGCACAGCTGCGGCTTGACGGCCTCGCGGTCCAGGACGACGTCCAACGCCGGGTCGGGCGCCCCCAGGGTGTCGGCGAGCGACATCGGTCCTGTGGAGTCCGAGGGGCCCGAGCACTGGGCGTCCAGGGAGAGGGAGCTGAAGCTGTCGAGGGCTTCGAGGCCGTCGGCGGCCTCCTGCTCGGTGATGCCGGCGTGCTCCGCGATCTCGGCCGCGGTCGGGGTGCGGCCCGGGGCGCTCTGCGCCAGCTCCTGGTGGGCCGTCCTGACCCGGGCGCGCAGCACCTGCACCCGGCGCGGGACGTGCACGGACCACATGCAGTCCCGGAAGTGCCGCTTGATCTCGCCGTCTATGGTCGGCACGGCGTAGCTCTCGAAGGCAGTGCCGCGGGCCGGATCGTAGCGGCTCACCGCCTTGACCAGGCCGAGCGCCGCCACCTGTCGCAGGTCGTCCAGCGACTCGCCGCGGTTGCGGTACCGCCCGGCCAGGCGGTGCGCCATCGGCAGCCAGTCGGTGGCTATCTGCTGCCGCAACCGCTCCTTGGAGGCGCCTTCCGGCAGCCCCGCGAGGCGGCGGAAGGCCTCGGCGGTGTCGGGTGCGTCGTCATGGGGGTGCTTGTTGCGGGCCGGAGAGGAAGAGTGCATGCGTCACCAGCTCCTCGCATACGGGCGGTCATCGCCGTAAGGGGCCGAGAGTGGTGTGCCCGGTCGCCCTGCCGTCAAACCATCACAAAACCGGCAAATACCCTAAACATCCCTGGCTGCGTATTTGCCGAATATTGGGGGTGCGGGGCGCGCGTCGGCTGCGGCCTCGATCCGGGCCTGCGGGCAGGGTGGTTACGGTGCAGGCGATTTTCGGTCATGGGTCGGCCTCGGCGTCCGGCGGGCGGGGCGGTCCGCAGCCCTGCAGAGTGGGCTCGTGCCTCGTGTGCGGCGGGCCCGATGGGGCGCGTGGGAAGGAAGGGAGCCGTTCCGCCCCGAAAGTAGCCGCCCGTGAAGTAGTGTTGACGGAAGGTAGTGGACGAATGGCGAAAAGATCATTCGCCGGTATGTCCGGGCCCCGGCGGTGGGCGTGATTGCGACCGGACGAGGCGAGAGGGGGAGGCGATGCGGGAGGACGGGGAAACGCCGTCCCCGTGCGTGGCGCCCCCGGCAGGACTCGAACCTGCGGCCAAGTGCTTAGAAGGCACCTGCTCTATCCGCTGAGCTACGGGGGCCGGACAGTGGCCGCGGCTGTCTCGCCCTGAGTGGTTCCATGGCCTCGTACCGGGGTCAAGGATAGGGCGCCACGTGCCTGCCGCCGGGTGCTTCACCCGCGTGACATGTTGTGGAGGTTCGGTGAAGCGGTCCGATAATCCCAGGCTGTCGCGGTTGGTGCACCGCTTTTGACGGGTCGAAATGCTGCCGTTGTGCAGTCGTTATGCCGGTGGCTCATTCTGTCCCCTGGTCCCCGTCAGCCCCATTGGAGGGGTGTCCGGACCGATAAGCGGGCCGAAGGGGTCAAATCGGCCTGAATGAGCTTCGAAATCGCTGCAATATGGGGCATTCTGCCATTGTGGTGATCTTGGACGTACGGCCCGAGCTGCTCGACGCGCTCTCCGCAGTGCGTGATCGTGTCGATGTCGCACGCTTCCCCTTCCCGCTCCCAGGGGCGGCGCGGGCCCGCCGTGCCCGCGAGGAGTTGCTGGCCCAGCTCGACGACTACCTCGTGCCCCGGCTCAGAGCCCCGGAGGCTCCGCTCCTCGCGGTGGTCGGAGGGTCCACAGGGGCGGGGAAGTCCACCCTCGTCAACTCCCTCGTCGGCCGCCGCGTCAGCGCCTCCGGAGTCCTGCGCCCGACCACCCGCGTCCCGGTGCTGGTGTGCCACCCCGAGGACCGCGCCTGGTTCGCCGATCCGCGTGTCCTGCCGGGACTGACCCGCACCTGGTCGGTGCGCCAGCGCTCCCGGTCCGACGAGGACGGTCCCGACCGCGGGGACTTCGACCGCCGGGGCGGCGAGTGCGCCGAATTGCGCCTGGAGGCCGACGACTCCCTGCCCCGCGGGCTCGCCCTCCTCGACGCCCCCGACATCGACTCCCTGATCGCGCGCAACCGCGACCTGGCCGCCGAGCTGATCTGCGCCGCCGACATCTGGATCCTGGTCACCACCGCCTCCCGCTACGCCGACGCCCTGCCCTGGCACCTGCTGCGCAGCGCCAAGGAGCACGACGTGACCCTGGCGACCGTGCTCGACAGGGTGCCCCACCAGGTCGCCGCCGATGTCGGCCGGCACTACGCCGCCCTGCTGGCCAAGGCCGGGCTGGGCGACGTGCCCCGCTTCACCGTCCCCGAACTCCCGGAGTCCGCAGCCGGCGCCGGTCTGCTCCCCCAGACCACCGTCGCCTCCCTGCGCGCCTGGCTCACCCACTGCGCGGAGGACCCCGCCGCACGGCAGCTCGCGGGCCGTCGCACCGCGGTCGGCACCCTCGACTCGCTGCGCGGCCGGCTGCCCGCCCTGGCCGCCGCCTCGGCGGCCCAGCATGCGGCGGCCCAGCGGCTGATCCGGGCCGTGGAGGACGCCTACGAGCAGGCCGCCGCCCGCACCAGCGACGCCATCGCCTCCGGCCGGCCGCTCGCCGGCGAGGCGCTGGCCCACTGGCGCGGCTACCCCGCCAGCGGTTCCCGGCCCCTGCAGCGCGCCCTCGCCGAGGAGTTGGCCGCACTGCTGCGCACCGAGACCGACGCCGCCGACGACCGGATCGCCGAGACCTGGCGGCGCGAACCGGCCGGCGAGGCCCTGCTGGAGGAGCCCGGCGCCCGCCCCGACCGCGACCGCGTGGCCGTGGCAGCCCGGATCGACAAAGGCGTCCGGCGCTGGCGGCGCGGGATGGCCGAACTCGCCCGCGCCGAAGCCCGTACCGCCCGCGCGGCCGACCGCCCGGCCGCGGATCCGGAGGACGTGGCCGCGCTGCTGGCCACCGTGGTGCTCGGCGGGCGCCCCGGACGCGCCGCCGGTGAACGGCTCGCCGAGACCCTCGGCGCCCAGGCCGCGGTCAGGCTGCGGGACGCCGCCCGCCAACTGCTCGACGACACCGTCCACGGACTGCTCTCCCGCGAGCGTGAGCGCCGCCTCGCCCCTGTCGACCGCCACGACGTCACCGCCGGGCAGCAGGCGGCCCTCATCGCGGCCCTGTCCACCCTGCAGAAGGAGAGGTGACCGAGATGGCCGCCGGTACTACGGCACTTGACGTGCAGACCCCTGCGACCGACCCCGCGGCCTGCGACGCCCTGACCGCGCGCGTCGAGGCACTGGGCGAACTGCTCGGGCTGTCAAGGACGCGGATCAGTCCCGACGACCTCGCCGAGAGCAGCGAGCTGCTCGCGCGGATCGGCGAGCGGCGCAGGCTCTCGCTCGACCACACCGTCGTCGCCCTCGCGGGCGCGACCGGCAGCGGAAAGTCCACCCTGTTCAACGCGCTGGCCGGACACGAGCTGTCGGCGACCGGGGTGCGCCGTCCCACCACCTCCCGGCCTGTCTCCTACGCGTGGCAGCCCGAGCAGGCCGCGGGACTGCTGGACCGGCTCGGTATCGCGCCCCAGGACCGCTACTGCCGGCCCGGCCCACGGGACGAGGCGGACGCCGTCCCGGAAGTGCCGGCGCAGGCCGGCGGCTCCGGAACCACCGGAGCAGCACACTCTTCAGTTGGCGGCGGCGCCGCGGCCGGCCCGGACCGCGACGGCGCCGAGGAACAGAGCCTCGACGGGCTTGTGCTGATCGACCTCCCCGACCACGACTCCGCGGCCGCTGGACACCGCGAGCAGGTGGACCGCCTGCTGCGGCTGGTCGACGTCGTCGTCTGGGTGCTGGACCCGGAGAAGTACGCCGACGCCGCCCTGCACGAGCGCTACCTGCAGCCGCTGGCCGGGCACGCGGACGTCACCGTCCTGGTGCTCAACCAGGTCGACCGGCTGCCGGGGGACACCGCGGACCTCGTCCTCGACGACCTGCGGCGGCTGCTCGACGAGGACGGGCTCGCGGTCGGGGAGCACGGCGAAGCCGGGGCGGCTGTGCTCCCCGCCTCCGCCCTCACCGGGCAGGGCGTGCAGGACCTGCGGGCCGTGCTGGCCCAGATCGCCGCCGAGCGGGCCGCGGCGGGACGGCGGCTGGCAGCGGACATGGACCGCGCGGCGAGCGGGCTGCACCCCCTGTACGTCGGCGAGGGCGGCGCCGGGCTCACCGATCCGGCGCGCGAGGAGTTCGTCGACCGGCTCGCGGACGCTGTGGGGGCGGCCGGAGCAGGCCAGTCGGCAGAACGGGAGTGGGCGGCCGCCGCGTGGGACACCTGCCGTACCCCGTGGAGTCGACTGATCACTGAACGGACCGGTTCGATCGCACGTTCCCATTCCGCGCCGAAAACGCCGAGATCACTCGTTCGGCGGATGAGGAACCGTCCCGGGCCCGCCGCGCGCACCGGCGTCCGCACGGCGACCCGGGCCGGCGCCCCGCCCGCGCCGCCGCTCACCGGGCTCGCCGGAGTCATCGGGCCCGTCCCGACGGCCTCCCGCCCCGTGGTGGACGAGGCCGTCCGCGGGGTCGCGGCCGACGCTGCCCGCGGGCTGCCCGCGCCGTGGGCGAGGGCCGTGCGCGAGGCGGCCCGTCGCGGCGGTGAGGAACTGCCGGCGGCGCTCGACGAGGCGGTGCTGCGGGCGCGGCCGAAATCCCCGGACCGGCCCGGCTGGTGGTCGGCGGCCGCTGCCGTGCAGTGGCTGCTGATGGCGCTGGCGCTGGCCGGGGCGGTGTGCCTGGCCGCGGTCGGCGCGGGTTCGCTGCGCATGCCGTGGTGGCCGCCGCTGGTCATGGCCGCTGTCGGCGGGGCGGGAGGCCCACTGGTCTCGGGGACGTGCCGGATCATCGCGCGGGGGCCGGCCAGGCGCTACGGCCAGGCCGCCGAGCGGAGGCTGCGGGACGCGGCGGCGGACTGCGGCCGGGCCGGGGTACTGGAACCGCTCGCCGCGGAGCTGATGCGGTACCGCGAGGTGCGCGAGCAGTACGCGGTCGTGGCCGGCTCGGCTCCCGTACCGGGCAGGGCCGCGGGTTCCGCGGGTTCCGCGGGTTCAGCCGGTTCCGCGTTGTCCGCGGCCGCAGGCCGCAGCGGTCACTCTGTCGGGTGACGAAGTTTTCCACAGCAAGCCGGTTGTCCACAGATTCAGGATTTTTCCGCTGAAGTAGTCGAAATTCGCGCACGATGTTCTTGTCGCGTTCCGCACGGGAGCGCGAGAGGAGAGAGGAACGTGCGATGAACGAGACCTTGGTGACCGTGGTGGGAAACGTGGCGACGGAGCCCGAGACGGTGGTGATCGCCACCGGTGCGGCGGTCACGCGGTTCCGGCTGGCCACGACGACGCGCCGCTGGGATCCGGAGCGCGGTGAGTGGGTGGACGGATCCACCAGCTTCTACTCGGTGAGCGCGTGGCGGACCCTCGGGTCGAACGTCAAGGAATCCGTGGGTCTCGGAGAACCCCTGGTCGTCCAGGGGAAACTGAGAATCCGTCAGGACGAGAAGGACGGTCGGCGGTACCTCGTCGCCGAACTGGAGGCGGTGGCCATCGGCCACGATCTGGCCAGGGGGAGGTCCACTTTCCGGCGGAACGGCGCGTCGAGTGCCGCACCGCAGCCGGATACGAGGCCGCCGGCGCCGGCGTTGGCGGCCGCGGCGCCCTGAGTGTCCCGGTCTGCCGGAATACCGCCGTGTTTCACGAGTGAATAGCGTCGATGATTTATCGACAATCCCGGAAACACGCCTGCGGGCGGATAACGATTGAGATTCGAATTCCACTTGTGGCGTCTTCGATGGTGGCTGTCGCATGCACGGTTTCTAGGATCTCGTCGTTCATATGCACGGGGGCCAGGAACTGCAGGCGCGGCGCGCCCATCAATGTGACCAGGGGCCGCGTCCGGAGGGGAACTTCAATGTTCAACAGCTACAGGCGGAGCGCTGCCCGTCTTGCGGCGGCCGGTGTCGTCACCGGTCTGCTCGCGGCAGGCGCGCTCGCCGGAGCCGGGACGGCCTTCGCCGATCCTGCTCCCACCGATTCGTCGTCCGGTGGCGCGACCGCCGTCCTGGACGGGCTCGAGGCCGGCAAGTGGGCCAACGTCAGCGTCACCGACGACAAGGGCGCCCACGACCAGCCTGCCGGTCTGTTCACGATGACGATGCCCGACGGCGGCACCATCGAGACCTACTGCATCGACTTCAACCACCACACCGCGAACAAGGCCACCTACAAAGAGGTGGCCTGGGGCGACTCCACCCTGCGCGGCAACAAGGACGCAGGCAAGATCGCCTGGATCCTGAACAACTCGTACCCGAAGCTCGACGTGAACACCATCACGGGGAACCTGAAGGCCGCGAACATCGACCTCCCCGAGCCGCTCACCCCCCAGCAGGCCGCGGCCGGGACGCAGGTGGCGATCTGGCACCTGTCGGACCCGTCGGTGAAGGTGCAGGCGAAGGACCCCGACGCCAAGGCGCTCTCGGACTACCTGGACGGCAACGCCCAGACCCTGGACGAGCCGCAGCCGACGCTGACCGCGGAGCCGGCGGCGATCTCCGGCAAGTCGGGTGACCGGCTCGGCCCGCTGACGGTCCACACCACCGCGAAGTCGGTGGCCGTGTCCCTGGGCACGGGCGCTCCGGCCGGGGCGAAGATCGTCGACAAGTCCGGCAACGCGGTGACGACCGCGCAGGACGGCTCCGCGCTGTACTTCGACATACCGGCGGGCACGCCCGACGGCTCCACCACGGTGAACCTGTCGACCAGCAGCGAGATCGCGATCGGCCGGGCCTTCTCGGCCACGGACCAGTCCAGCCAGTCGCAGATCCTCGCCGGCTCGCAGAGCACCACGGTCAGCGTGGCCGCCGCGCTCTCCTGGGCGAAGAAGGGCCCGATACCGGCGCTGTCCGCGCAGGTCGACTGCGCCAAGAACGGCGTGGACGTGACCGCGGCCAACCAGGGTGACGAGGACTTCACCTTCCAGCTCGAGGGCAAGACCTACACCGTGGCGCCCGGCAAGTCGCAGACGATCACGGTGCCGGTCGCCGAGGACCAGTCGTACAAGATCGACATCGCGCTGCCGGACAAGTCGGTGAAGACCTTCAAGGGCGTGCTGGACTGCAAGACCTCCGCGCCCGCACCGAGCAGCTCGCCGACCGCCCCGGCCGGCAACCAGCCCAGCCCGGCCACCGGTGGCAGCGGCAACCTCGCCGAGACCGGTAGCAGCAACGCGACCCCGGTGATCGCGGGTATCGCGGCCGCCCTCGTGGTGGTCGGCGGCGGCGCGGTCTTCTTCTTCCGCCGCAAGAAGGGCTCGGCGGCCTCGTAAGAAGGCTGCTCCTTCGCAGGGGACACCCTGTCGTGGCCTCGCAGCGGGCGAGGCCACGGCAGGAGAGCTGGAAACCCGGTCACCGTGAGCCGAAGCGCTCGCGGTGACCGGGGGAGCAGGCGGGTGGCGAGTGGTGGTGGGGTCCGTACGGGGTGAGTACGGGATCGGCAGGGGTTCGTACCCGTATGGGTGCGGAGTCGGATGAGGTGAATCCGGGGGCCGTAGGCCGTAACGGTGCCGGCGCTTCGGCGGGCGCGGGGTCTACGGTGCCGCGGAGGGGTTCGCGAGGCGGCGGCGCGAGGTCCGTACGGTTGCCGCTGAGGGTCCGCAATGCGCTGGCGAGGGGCCCGTGCGGGGTCCATGCGGGTCTGTGCAGTTCCCATACAGGGTCCGTGCAGTGCGAGCGGGGTCCGTGCAGAGGTGCCCGCGCGGGGTCCGTGCGGGGCGCGTGCAGCGCCCGCGCACTGCCCATGCGGGGTCCGGGCGGGGGTGGCCGAGTCGGGGTGCGGGGCGGGCCGAGGGGGTGGGGCAGGGGTGGCACCCGTTCGCCCCGCGGGGTGGACGGCTGGCAAGATGGGGTGTATCTGCCTCACGCGGCGGAGCCGCACATTGGCCCTTCTCGAATGCCGGACGGTTTCTCTTGGCTGAGTACATCTACACGATGCGCAAGACGCGCAAGGCGCACGGCGACAAGGTCATCCTCGATGATGTGACGCTGAGCTTCCTGCCGGGCGCGAAAATCGGTGTGGTCGGGCCGAACGGTGCCGGTAAATCCACCGTGCTGAAGATCATGGCGGGGCTGGAGCAGCCGTCGAACGGCGACGCGTTCCTCTCGCCGGGCTACAGCGTGGGGATGCTGCTGCAGGAGCCGCCGCTGGACGAGTCCAAGACGGTGCTGGAGAACGTGCAGGACGGCGTCGCGGAGACCAAGGCGAAGCTCGACCGGTTCAACGAGATCGCCGAGCTGATGGCGACCGACTACTCCGACGCGCTGCTGGACGAGATGGGCCAGCTGCAGGAGCAGCTGGACCACGCGGACGCGTGGGACCTGGACGCCCAGCTGGAGCAGGCGATGGACGCGCTGGGCTGCCCCCCCGGGGACTGGCCGGTGACGAACCTGTCCGGTGGCGAGAAGCGCCGGGTGGCGCTGTGCAAGCTGCTGCTGGAGGCGCCCGACCTGCTGCTGCTGGACGAGCCGACCAACCACCTGGACGCGGAGTCCGTGCAGTGGCTGGAGCAGCACCTGGCGAAGTACCCGGGCACGGTGGTCGCGGTCACCCACGACCGGTACTTCCTGGACAACGTGGCGCAGTGGATCCTGGAGCTGGACCGCGGGCGGGCGCTGCCGTACGAGGGCAACTACTCGACGTACCTGGAGAACAAGGCGTCCCGGCTGAAGGTCGAGGGCCAGAAGGACGCCAAGCGGCAGAAGCGGCTGAAGGAAGAGCTGGAGTGGGTCCGCTCCAACGCCAAGGGGCGGCAGGCGAAGTCCAAGGCGCGTCTGGCCCGGTACGAGGAGATGGCCGCCGAGGCGGACAAGATGCGGAAGCTGGACTTCGAGGAGATCCAGATCCCGCCGGGCCCGCGGCTCGGGTCGGTCGTGGTGGAGGTCGACCACCTCAGCAAGGCGTTCGGCGAGAAGGTGCTGATCGACGACCTGTCGTTCACGCTGCCGCGCAACGGCATCGTGGGCGTGATCGGGCCGAACGGCGCGGGCAAGACGACGCTGTTCAAGATGCTGCAGGGGCTGGAGCAGGCGGACTCGGGCACCATCAAGGTCGGCGAGACGGTGAAGGTCTCCTACGTCGACCAGGGCCGGGCCAACATCGACCCGAAGAAGACGCTGTGGGAGGTCGTCTCGGACGGCCTGGACTACATCAACGTCGGGCAGGTGGAGATGCCGTCGCGGGCGTACGTGTCGGCGTTCGGTTTCAAGGGCCCGGACCAGCAGAAGCCGGCCGGGGTGCTCTCCGGCGGTGAGCGCAACCGGCTGAACCTGGCGCTGACCCTCAAGCAGGGCGGCAACCTGCTGCTGCTGGACGAGCCGACCAACGACTTGGACGTCGAGACGCTCTCCTCGCTGGAGAACGCGCTGCTGGAGTTCCCGGGTGCGGCCGTGGTCGTCTCGCACGACCGGTGGTTCCTGGACCGGGTGGCAACGCACATCCTGGCGTACGAGGGCGACTCGAAGTGGTTCTGGTTCGAGGGCAACTTCGAGTCGTACGAGAAGAACAAGGTGGAGCGGCTCGGCCCGGACGCCGCGCGGCCGCACCGCACCACCTACAAGAAGCTGACCCGCGGCTGATGGCGCGGCACGTCTTCCACTGCCCGCTGCGGTGGGCGGACATGGACGCATACGGGCACATCAACAATGTGGTCTTCCTGCGGTACCTGGAAGAGGCCCGGATCGACCTGATGTTCCGGCTGGCCTCGGACGCGGGGAGCGCCACGTTCGCCGGCGGGTCGGTGGTGGCCAAGCACGAGATCGACTACCTCCGGCCGCTGGTGCACCGCTACGAGCCGGTCGTCATCGAGACGTGGGTGACCGACATCACCGCGGCGTCGATGACACTGCGGTACGAGCTGAAGGACGAGACGCAGCTGTACGTGCGGGCGTCCTCGGTGCTGGTCCCGTACAACCTGGAGCAGCAGCGGCCGCGGCGGATCACGCCGGAGGAGAAGGCGTTCCTGGAGCAGTACCGGGACGACGGGGCGGTGGCCGTGTGAGCACGCGGCTGGGCTTCGAGCCGGGGCCCGACGGGTCGGCGGCCGTGGAGGCGGACCTCGCCGCCTTCCTCGGGCGGCTGGTGCGCTGGGACAAGGCCGCGGTCGTGCGGCTGCGGTCCGCCGAGGGGGAGGCGGCGCTCGGTGTGTTCGGGCAGCCCCCCTTCGGCGGGGTGCTGGCGGTGAAGAGCCTGCCGCTCGGCGCCGGCGGGGTGGCGGCGTCCGTGGACGCCACCGTGGCGGCCGGGCAGTTGCTGGAGGCGGTGCCGGAGGCGGTCGGCGGCGGGGAGTTCACCGTGCCGCCGTCCGTCACCGGGCCCGCCTGGGCCGGAGTGCTGCCGCCGCGCGGCGGATGGCGCCGGGTGGCCGAGTTGGAGGCCGCCGAGGTGCGCGAGGTGGCGGCGCGGGCGGTCGCGGAGTTCCGGGCGCGCACGGAGGCGCTGGTCCCCGAGCGGCGCGGCCGGGCCGAGTTGGACGCCCTCGCCGAGGAACTGTGGCAGCGGCCGCTGCCGGGCGGTGGCGCCGGGGTGACGCTGCGGGTGGTGCACGCGGCGCACGCGTTGGGCTTCCTGCCCGCGCGCCGCTCGGGCGAGGTCGCGGACGAGGCGGTCGCGGTGCTGACCTCGGGCCCGTGGGTACGGCTGCGGACGGGCTACGGTTCGGTGGCCATGCGCGGCACGTCGCCCGGCACGGGCCTGCTGGTCTCGCCGACGTAGACGTAGCGGGCTCGGCCGACGCCTCTGCCGCGAAGGCCGATGGCGCCTGCCCGGCGTGCGAGCCCGAGCCGTTGCCGCGTACGAGCCTCGCCGGCATGGGCAGCCCGGTGCCCGGAGCTTGAGCGGCGTCGGGCACTGGTCGGCGCTGGGTGGAGCGGTGGACCGGACGTGTGGAGGCCGGGCGGGACCGGACGGGTCGGCGCTGCCAGGTCGGTGACGCGGCAGCCTTCAGGCGGGTGGTTGCGGGGAACCGGGGCCGGGTTCCGCGCTGTTGCCAGGGCCGGCGGCACTGCCGGTCATCCCTGGTGCCGAATCGGTAGGCGAGTCCGCGGTGGGGCCGTCCGAAGGAGCCGCACCCGTAGCCGTGGGCGCCGCTCCCGCCGGGCCCGCGGCCGAAGCCGGGCTCGCCGTTCCCGGGGTGCTGTGCGGGCGGTCGGGCCAGACGCCGATGTGGTCGGGTTCCAGTTCCAGCAGGACCCGGGAGCGTATTTCCAGGGCCTCGGTGTAGTCGCGGGGCAACTGGAGGCGGCCGGCGCGGTCCACGGTGGCGTACTCGCGGGCCACCACCGACTCCTGGCCGTGCTCGTCGACCTCCGTGCGGCGGACCACCTCGGAGGCCGTGCGGCCGTCGCGGATGGCGACGGTGCGGCGGACGGCGTTCGCCACGGCGTGGTCGTGGGTGACCACAACGACAGTGGTGCCCAACTCCTCATTGGCGGTGCGGAAGGAGGCGAAGACCTGCTCGCCGGTGGCGGAGTCGAGTTCCCCGGTGGGCTCGTCGGCGAGGATCACGCGGGGGTTGTTGGCCAGGGCGACCGCGATGGCGGCGCGCTGCTGCTCGCCGCCGGACATCTGCCCGGGGCGGCGGTCGCGGCAGTAGCCGACACCGAGCATGTCCAGCAGTTCATCGGCCCGGGCCGCTCGTTGGCGCCGGGCGCGAAAGCCGCCGCGGCCGGCGAGCTGCATGGGCAGGACGACATTCTGGGCGGCGGTCAGGTACGGCAGGAGGTTGCGGGCCGTCTGCTGCCAGACGAAGCCGACGACCTCGCGGCGGTAGCGGAGCCGGGCGCCGGCGTCCATGGCGAGCAGGTCGTAGCCGCCGACGGAGGCCGCGCCCGCGGTGGGCACGTCGAGCCCGGCGAGGATGTTCAGCAGCGTCGACTTGCCGCTGCCCGACGCGCCCACCAGCGCCATCAGCTCGCCCTGCCCGACCAGCAGGTCGAGGCCTTGCAGCGCCTGCACCTCGACGCCGTCCGCGGTGAAGATGCGCACGAGGCGGTCGCAGCTGATCAGGGCGTCCTCACCGTACGCGGGACCGTCCCGCCGTGCGGCGGCCTGCCGCTCCAACTCGGCGAGGCTCGGCGGCGCCACCTCCCGCACCCGGGCGACACCGGCGGCTGGAGCCTCGCCGGGTGCGCCGGGCGTGCTGGGTGCGCTCAGTGCGCCGGGAGCGCCGGGAGCACCCGGAGCACCGGAAGTGGCCGCAGGGCCCGCAGCTCGCGCGGCGTTCGAAGCCCGCACAGCGTCCGCGGCGGTCGCAGCTCCGGCAGCGCTCGAAGTTCCCGCATCGCTCGCGGCACCGCCCGTAGCCCCCGTGGCGCTCGAACTTCCCGCACCGCTCGAAGGTTCCGTATCGCCCGGGGCCTGCGATGCGGGCCCGTTCTCCATCGGCTTCCGGCTCATGCCTGGTCCCCCGCTCTCAGTTCGGTGCTTTCTTGGCGTCGTGCGGTCAGCCATGCCTGGGTCAGCAGCACCGCGCAGGCCAGGACCAGCAGGGCCGCCGAGGGCAGGACCAGGGACCACGGGTCCGCGCGGAGCCCGAGGCCGAAGTCGACGGGAGCCAGGTCGCGCGGCCCGGTGCCGAAGGCGAGCGCGCGCAGGTCGATGCCCGGGCCGAGCAGGGGGATCACCGCGAGCCCGACGAGGGCACCGCCGACCGCCGCCAGCAGGGCCTGCGGCAGCATCTCCAGCAGCACCAGGCGCCGGGACTGCCGCCGGGTCATGCCCATGGTGCGCAGCCGGGCCAGCAGCGTCTTCCGGCCGGGCGCGGCCTGGAGCAGCGACAGCAGCATCGCCAGCGCGCTGTAGAGGGCGCCGGCCACGACCGCGGCGAGGTAGATCCGCCGGGCGCCGTGCTGGAGCGGGGTGTCCGCGAGGGCGGCACGCTGCTGGGTGAGCAGCAGGACGGTGGCCGAGGTGGTCGAGTCGCGGACCGCCGCGCGCAGGGCGGCGCCGTCGATACGGCGGCCGGGGGCGTTCATGGCGAGCACCGTGGTCGGCGCGGTGGTCTGCGGATAGGCGGCGGCGCTCGGGTGGAGGGCGGCCAGCCGCGCCGCCGAGAGGATCACGAACTGGTCGCCGGGTACGGCCGGGGTGGTGGAGACGACGGCCGCGGTACGGATGGTCACGGGCCCGAAGCCGGTGGAGACGGAGGTCGTACGGTTGCCCAGCTGGGCGGCCAACTGCGGCGAGAGCACGGCGGGCAGCACCGTACTCGCGTCGGAACCCGCCCCTGAGCTGTCGCCGGAGCCGGAGCCGGAACTCGCCGCTGAACTCTCGCCGGAGCCGGAGCCGGAGCCGGAGCCTCCGCCTGAAGCCGAGCTTGTGCCCGAAGCCGAGCCGGTGCTTGGAGCCGGGCTGCTGGACCCCGCACCCGCACCGTTGCCGTCGCCCGCACCCGCGCCGGGGACGTTGCCGGAACTCGCACTCGAAGCCGCGCTGTTGCCGGAACCCGAACTCGGACCCGAACCCGGAGCCGCGCCGCCGCTCGAACCCGCACCCGAACTCGGACCCGAACCCGGAGCCGCGCCGCCGCTCGAACCCGCGCTCGCCTCCGAGCCCGAACCCGACCCCGCCCCCTTATCGGCGGGCTCCCCCGTCAGCGCCCCCGCAGGGAACCCCGGCAGCCCGATCGCCGCCGTGAGCTTCACGTACGACGCGGGGTCGACGATCACCACGGAGTACGGCACCGCGAAGAACGTCCCCGCGCTGCTCGGCTCGACCCGCACCGTGGCGGTCACGCCCACCCCGGGCACCTTGCGTATCTGGCCCGGCAGTTGGGGAGCGAGCGTCTGCGTCGCGTCGACCCGCGCGTCCGCGCCGACGGTGGCGACCGCCGCCCGGTCCCGCCCGTGATCGACGCCTGCCAGCACCGAGCCGCCGAAGGACGCCACGGTGAGCGCCACCAGCATGGCCAGCAGCGGCAGTTGGCCGGTGGCGGGGGAGCGCCCGGCGCGGGCCAGGCCCAGGTGGGTGACGGCGCCGGACAGCCGTGCGGTGGGACGGGCCAGCAGCCGCAGCGGCAGCGGGTACAGCCGCAGCAGGACGATCGCCGCGGCCACGGCGACCAGAACGGGCGCGGCGGCCACGAAGGGGTCGTCGCCCCAACCGCCGGTCGTGCCGTCGGCCCCCGCACCGCCCCCACCGCGCTGCCGCAGTGCCGCGACTGCGCCCGCCACCAGGACGAGGACGGTGAGTTCGGCGACGAGTCGGCGGCGCGAGGGCCGGGCGGTGGCGACGTCCTCGCGGGCGGCCGGGCGCGGCTTGCGGACGGCGCCCGCGGCCCGCAGCGGCAGCGCGAGCACACCGGCGGCGGTGGCCAAGGCGCCCAGCAGCAGGGGCAGTTCCCACCGCTCGGTCGGCAGCAGGAGGAGCGCCAGCAGGGTGCCGAGGGCGCCGCCGGGCACCGCGGCCGCCGCCGTCTCCCCGGCGAGCCGCAGGGCGATGCCGCGCAGCGAACCGCCGCGCGAGCGCAGCAGGGCGACCTCCCCGCGCCTGCGCTCGGCCGCGAGCCCGCCCGCCATCAGCAGCACCGCCAGCGCGGCGGTGCCCACGCCCACGGCCGCGACCAGCACGAGCGGCGAGGACGCCGACCGCTGGGCGGCGAAGTCGGTGAGGACGGGGCCGATCCCGCTGTCCGCGTGCACGGCCGTACCGGAGTCGGACTGGAGCCGGGCGGCCAGGGGGCCGCTCTGCAGGGCGGTGATCTCCTTCTGGAGCGCGGGCACGTCGTGCGCGGTGAGGCTGCCGTCGGCCAGCGGGTTGTGCCAGTACAGGTCGTTCCCCTGGCCGAGGCGGGGGATGACGTCGGCGGCGGTGCGGTCGACCAGGAGGGTGAAGTGCCAGTAGAAGTACGGGTCGCCGCCGGGCGCGGTCGGCGGGGTGGTGCGGACGGGGGCGAGCAGGTCGTCGTCCTCGTGCCAGTAGAGGGAGCCGGGTTGGCGCGGGGCGAGGATGCCGGAGACGCGGAAGCTCCCGGCGACGGCGGTCTGCATGCCCAGGTGCACGGTCTGGCCGACCTTGAGGTGGAGCACCCGCGCGGTCCGCACGGTGACCGCGGCCTCCACGGTGGCCGGGTTCCGGCCGGGCGGCACCGCGGCCGGCAGCCGCCCGGCGACGACCCTGACCTGCTGCTCCAGCCCGGCCTGTGCGACCACGGAGGCCGCGGGCGGGTGCGGTGAGAGGCGGGGGATGCCCTGGTCGAGGACGGTCGACTCCTTGGCGGACCGGACCCCGTAGACGGCCGTGCTCGCGTCGATGCGGGCGGGCGGGCCCACCAGGCGCAGCAGCGTCCGCTCGACGCGGTCCACGGCGGCGGGGCCGAGCGGGTCCGTACCGGCCGAGCCGGGCTGGGGGGTGTAGCCGGCGGCGAGGTTGATGCCGCGGGACTGCGGCTGGGCCGCGTGGACCATCTGCCGCAGCGCGGAGTCCTGGTAGCGGTCCACGGCGCGCGGCATCGCGGCGGCGAGGAACGCGGTGACGAGCACCAGCGCGAAGACGGCGAACGCGGCACCCCGCGCGGTACGCAGCCGCACACGCACCCAGGAGAGCCGCACAGGCCGGATACGCGCACCGGCTGGGGTGGCCGAACTGTCGCTCGCACCAGGAGGGCTGGGCGCGGAGCCGCCACCAGGCACCGCCGAACCGTCGCTTGTGCCCGGAGGGTTGGGTGCCGAACCGTCACCGGGCACCCCCGGACCCCGCTCGCGGCCGTCGGTGCCGCTCGGCGGGACCCCGGCCGCGGTCCCCGTGCCGCTCGGCTCGCCCGGGCTCGAACTCCCCGGTCCCGGCGTGGAATCCCCGTGCCCGGCGGAGCCCGCCCGCTCCCGTCCCGTCGGATCGCTCATCTCAGTCCTCCCCCTGTCGCCGCAGCGCCGCCGCCGGGTCGCCGCGCCGGGCCGCCGTCGCAAGGACGACGAGCACCGGCACCGCCAGGACCATGGCGAGGAGTTGGGCGAGTCGGCCCGCGGGCAGTTCGACCAGGAGCCCGGGTGTCGGTTCGGCCGCCTGCGAGGTGAGGACGATCAGCGGCGCCACCAGCCGGGTCAGCAGCGCGCCCAGCCCCACCCCCACCACGAGTGAGAGCAGCACCAGCAGCCCCTGCTCGGCGGCGATGACCCGGGCGAGCTTGCGGCGGGGCGCACCCAGTGCCCGCAGCACCGCGAACTCCGCCGCGCGTTCGCGTACCGCGCCCGCCGAGGAGACCGCGAAGCCGACCGCCGCCAGCACCGCCGCCGCAACCACGGCCGCGGGCAGCGCCGACTGGGGACCGGCACCGAGCGGGTCGGCCCGCAGGTCGGCGGCGACCTCGTCGGCGACCAGCAGGGTGTCGACGTCGGTACGGGCCCGCAGCGCGGCGGCGGCCCGGGCGGTGCGGCCGGGGCGGGCCGACAGCCACCACTCGGTGGGCTCCAGGGTGGGCGCGTCCTGCGCCTCCAGCAGCGTGTCCAGCGCCCGCAGGTCCACGATCATGCCGCCGACGTCCTTGGTGCCGCTCTGTGCCGCGCCCCCGGTGTCGGTGTCCGAGCCGGACGCGGACCCGGGCGCGGTGGAGTCCGCGGCGGCCGTGGTGTCCAGGGTGTCGGCCAGGCCCGGGATCGCCCGTACGGAAGCCGCGATCCGCACGTGCGCGGTGACGCCGTTGACCTCGACAGCCACGGTGTCGCCGACCCTCGCGCCGACCGCCTTGAGGTAGTCGGCGGTGGCGACGGCGGCCAGCGGCGGGGGCGGCGGCGCGTCCACGTCGAGCCGGACGGTCGCCTCGGCCTGGTCGTAGCCGAGCATCTCGGGGACCGCGCCGGTGCGGTAGGCGGCCGAGAGCGCGCCGCCGGCCAGGTGCGGGGGCGCGGCGGTGGTGGGGGCGGTGATGCCGGAGGTGGTGGCGAGCGTGGGGTCGTCGAAGGAGGGGGCGGCCGCCCAGGCGCCGTGCTCGCCGAGCGGCTGCACGGAGCCGTCGCGGAGCACCGCCCGGGGCGCCGACAGGGCGAGCCGCACGGCCTGGTCGCGGACGCCGACGGCGTAGGTGGCCTCGATACGGGTCAGCCGCAGCGGCCCGGCGGGGGCGCCGCCGGCCGCGCCGGACTGGGCGGCCAGGTCGAGGACGAGGGGGTGCGGGGCGCCGTCCGGGGCGAGGTCGCCCATGGCGAACTGGTAGGGGACGCCCTCGGCGTCCACGAGGGTGGCCACGAGGTGGGTGGGGCCGTCGCCGGAGTCGCCTTCGGAGCCGCCGTCCGGCGTCAGCGTGCCGGTCAGCTCGACCCGCCGCGCCCCGGCCGGCACCGGGTAGCCGCTGCCGTCGGGCCGGACCCCCTTGCGCAGCGGCTGGAGGAGCGTGGCCAGGGGCCGGCCGCCGGTCAGGTCGGAGCGGAAACGCATGACACGGCCGGCCTGGGCGGTGTCGATGGCGAGCGCGGTGGCCTGCCGGTTGCCGTCCAGCGAGAGGTCGGTGCGGGCGGCGGGCGCCGCGGCGGCGATGTCCGGCACCGAGGCGAAGATCCCGTGCTGGCCGAAGGGCGGCGTCGTCATGCCGGTGACCCGGATGTCCGCGCCGACCGCGAACTGTGCCTGGTCGCGCTGCGAGCGGTCCCAGCTCGCGCCCTGGCCGATGGCGAACATGCCCATGGCGACCGCCAGCACCAGCAGCATCGCCGGGCCCGCGCCCCGGCGCGGGCGGCGGGCCAGCTGCCACCCGGCCAGGGCCAGCGCCAGGCCGCGGCCCCGGGCGGCCCGCCGCTCGCCGAGCTTCGCGGCAAGCGGCAGCAGCCGCAGCACCAGCACGGTGCCGGCCAGCAGGCACAGCGCGGGGGCCGCGACCAGCACCGGATCCACGCCGAGCCCGCCGCCCGCGTCGGTGCTCAGGGCGCCGCTGCCGGAGGCCCGCCGCTGCAGCTGCCAGTAGGCGACGCCCGCGACGACCAGCAGCCCGACGTCGGCGCCCGCCTGGAGGATGCCGGGCAGCGCGGCCCGGCGGGAGCGGGTGGCACGCACCGCGGCGAAGGACCCGCCGGTGCGCAGCGCGGGCACGATCACCGCGAGCGCGCAGGCCAGCGCCGTGCACACCGCGACCAGCCAGGCCGCCCCGGTGCTGCCGCCGCCCAGGTGGACGCCGGTGCGGGCCATCGCGCCGGTGCCGGCGAGCAGGCGGGTGACCGGCCCGGCCAGCAGCGGCCCGGCCACCGCGGCGGGCAGCGCGAGCAGCAGCGCCTCGGTCGCGGCCAGCCGCGCCACGCGGCCCGCCGAGCCGCCGCGGGCCCGCAGCAGCGCGGTCTCGCCGGCCCGCTCCTCGGCGAGCAGGCCCGCCACCAGCAGGAGCGCGAAGGCGGCCAGGATGACCAGTTGGAGGGCGCCGATCAGCAGAGTGGAGCGGGTGACGAGCATGCTGCGGCGCAACTGGTCGATCAGGTCGGGCAGGCCACTGGACGGCTGGGCGGAGGCGGTGGCGGGGTCGGCGCGCAATTGGGCGATGGCCCGGCGGGCGCCCTCCTGGAGGGCGTCCATGCCGCCGGCGGTGGCGGTGCGGAAGTCGCCGGTGGCCTGCCAGGACATGGCGGCGGCCGGGACCGCGCCGGCGGCGAAGGTGCCGGGGTCGGCGAGCAGCGGCCCGTAGGTGGTGAAGGCGACCGTGTGGACGCCGCGGCCGCCCAGCGGGTCCAGGTGCCAGTAAGGGGCCGTGGGGTCGGCCGGGCGGAAGACGCCGCTGACCTCGACCCGCAGGCCGGGTCCTCCGAGGCGGTTGGCCAGGGCGAGCACGTCGCCGGGGCGGGTGCCCAGCGCCTGGGCGGCGGTCTGCGGCATCGCGACCTGGACGCGGGCGGCGCCCTTGGCGGCGGGGGCCGGCCAGTGGCCCGCGGTGAGCCGGAGGCGGGCGCGGTCGAAGGTGGCGAGCAGCGTGAGGTCGGGGTCGCCGGTCTTGGGGCGCCCGGCGGGCCGCAGCGAGGCCGGCAGGCCGTACGGGCCCGAGCGGGTGCTGGCGTCGACGCGCGTAGGCAGCCCGCCGAAAGCGGTGCCGAGGGTGCGGCGGACGGCGGTGTCGAGCGCGCTGCCCTGGGGGCCGGTCACGTCGGCCTGCACCTCGACCGTGGCCTGCCCCGCGGCCTGGTGCTCCAGGGTGCGGCGCAGCGCCGCGTCGCCGATCGCGCCGGTGAAGGCGGTGAAGGTGGCCAGGACGCAGGTGGTGAGCAGGACTGTCAGCAGGGCGGCGGCGAGCAGCAGGCGGTGCGCGCGGACACGCAAGAGGACGAACCCGGTCACCGCTGTCCCCCCGTCTGCCGCTGACGGGATGCTCTCAAATGCCGGACGTGTGCAGCAGCATGCCGATCTCTGTCGCAATGCGATCGTGACCGCGGGAGGGGCCGGGCGGGCCGGCGGTGACACGGCGTGCGCGGCCGCCTGCGGACGGCTCGCGAAGAGGCTCGCGGAGCAGCTCGTGCGGGAGGGCGCACCAGACGTCGAGGCGGGCGCGCGGGAGTCCTGGCCGGGCGCCCGCGAGTTCCGGACGAGGGTGCGCGGGAGTCCCGGACGAGGGTGCGCGCGAGTCCAGGACAGGGGCGCCCGCGAGTTCCGGACAAGGGTGGGCCGGAGTTCACCGAACCGCTCGGGGAAGCGGCGGCCGGGCGGCTCAGCCCGGGGTGTTGACCATCGACGCGGCCGCGTACACCAGGTAGTCCCACAGCTGGGCCCGCTGCTCCGGCGGCAGCCCCAGCTCGTCCACAGCGGTGCGCATGTGCCGCAGCCACGCGTCGTGCGCGGCCCGGTTCACCGCGAAGGGGGCGTGCCGCATCCGCAGCCGCGGGTGGCCGCGGCTGTCGCTGTAGGTGCGCGGGCCGCCCCAGTACTGGATCAGGAACAGGGTCAGCCGCTCCTCGGCCGGGCCGAGGTCCTCCTCCGGGTACATCGCCCGCAGGTCGGGGTCGCCGGCCACGCCCTCGTAGAAGCGGTGCACCAGCCGGCGGAAGGTGTCCTCGCCGCCCACGAGTTCGTAGAACGTCTGCTGCTGCAACTCGCCGTGCGGGATCTCGTTCACCCCTCCATGGTCGCAGACGCGCCGGCGGAGGACCGAGGCCCTAGGACCCGGAGAAGGGGCTTCCCGGACGGGCTCTGCGGGCGGACCCGGGCGGACCCGGCGAACGGGCCTCCGCGTGCGGCTCGCCCGCGGCCTGAAGGGGACGTGCGGTGGGACCGGCCGGCCGCTCCCGCGGGCAAGCCGGGCTCAGCCGGCGGGCTCCCACACCGAGGCGTCGTGCGCGAACAGCACCCGGCGCGGGTCGAAGGCGAGCAACCGGGCGGGCCAGGCGTCCGGTTCGGGCAGCGGTGGCACCGCGCCCTCGGCCCGCGCGGTCTCCGCCAGGCGCGCGGCGGCGAAGTCCGAGGCGGAGGCGTGCGTCTGGCCGGCGAGCACGACCGTGCCGTCCGGGCGACGTACCACCAGCGACTGGTGGCCCGCGGTGTGCCCGGGCGTGGGCACGATCCACAGCCCCGGACGGACCTCGGCCTCGCCGGCCAGCTCCTCGTAGCGGGCCCCGGGGAAGGCGACCAGCTCCTCGAAGGTGTGGCCGCCGGCCCGGACGAGGTCCAGTTCGGCGGACTGGGCGAGGATCGGGGTGCCGGGGAAGAGCGGGTTGCCGCCGACGTGGTCGAAGTGCAGGTGGCAGTTGACGACGAGGGCGATGTCCTCCGGTGCCGCGCCCGCCGCCGCCAGGGCGGCCCGCAGCGGGCGCCGCCGGGGCCGGTAGTGGGCGTCCGTCGCGGCGTCGGCGGTGCCGATCCCGGTGTCGAAGAGCACCAGTTCGCCGCCGTGCCGGACCAGGTAGCCGAACGCCGGCTCCACCCGCGGCCGTCCGTCCGCGGTCTCGGTGCCGGGCCGCACGAACCAGCCCAGGTCCAGCCGGCGCAGGGGGAGGGGTTCCACTGGCTGCCTCCGTCCGGCGCGCCCGGACGGGGTCAGGCGCGCTTGATCGTGATGGTGGTCCAGGCGCCCACGTGCACCCGGTCGCCCTCGTCGAGCGGCACGGGGGTGTAGGGGCGGATGGGGTCCTCGGCGAGGTTGACCGTCGTGCCGTTGGTGGAGTCCTGGTCGACCACCGCCCAGGTGCCGTCGGGTTGCTGGACCAGGACCGCGTGCTGGTGCGAGACGCCGGGGTCCTCCGGCGCCCGGGCCAGGTCGATGTCGGGTGCCTCGCCCGTGCTGTGCCGGCGCCGCCCGATGGTGACCTGGTTGCCGGTGAGCGGCAGTTCGCGCTCGGGGGAGTACGCGGGGAAGTACAGGCCCTGCGCGTCCGGGCCGCTGCGGGCCATCATCGCGGTGAAGTAGGCCCGGTCGGCGGCCACCACGGCCACCCACGCGGTGCCGCGGCCCTGCTCGGCGGGCGCCGCCGCGGCGGGATCCGCGGCAGCGCCGGCGGAGGGGGAGGGGACGGGGCGGCCCGAGGTGCCGGCCACCGGCTCGGCGACCGTCGGCGGGGCCGCGGGGGCGGCGACGGAGCCGGAGGGCGGGTCGAGCAGGAAGTCGCCCGAGCCGGAGGTGACCGTGACCGACTCCGAGGGCAGCGGCTCGGCGGGGCGGTTGATCTGCGAGGGCCGCGAGCGCTGCGACTCGTAGCGCTCGTAGGGCGGGAAGGAGGGCGCGGTGGGCTGCGGCGGTTCGGGCGCGGCCGCGTGGGTGCGGAAGTTGTAGCGGCACTCCTCGCAGAAGAGCGCGGAACCCTCCCTGGGGGTGCCGCAGTTCGGGCAGCGTTCGGGTGCCGACTGCTCGGTGCCGAAGGGCGGTGAGGGCGAGCGGGGCGGCGGTGAGACCGGCGAGGCGGAGGACGACGACGCGGCGGACGCCGACCGGGACCCGTGGGCCCCGGCCGGCGACGCGATCCGGATGCCGCAGACCTCGCACCAGTCGGTGGCGCTCGTCTGATGGCCGTTCACACAGACCGGCATGGTGTGGTCTCCCCATCCGCCGCGGCGGCGTCTCCAGGTGGTGCGCGAGCACTATGTACCCGACGGCTACTTCTTCACGCGCACGGTCTTGGTCGACCGCGTCTCCAGGGTCCTCTCGTCGGTGTCCGTCACCTTCGACTTCAGCCGCACAGTACCGCTCGCCGCATCCACCACGTCCACGACCTTCGCCAGCAGCTTGGCGGTGTCCTCGTTGCCGGAGGCGCTGGCCAGCTGGACCGCGCGGCCCAGCTTCGCGGTGGCGCTGTCCAGGTCGCCGGCCTTGCGGGCCTCCAGGCCCTGCTGGATCACCTGCGCCAGCTCGGCCTGCCCGGTGTAGTGCGCGACCTGCGGGCTGATCCGGGTGGAGGCCGCCATGTCGTCGGTCCACACCGCCCGCACCAGGCCCTGCCCGAGCACCTGGACGGTGCCGTCCGGCTGCGGCAGCACCAGCGAGACCCGGGCCGCGAGCATCTCCTGGCGGAGGGCGGCCGGCCGCACCCGGACGCACACGTGGTAGTCGCGCGACTCGTCGCCCCAGGACCCGGTGGGGTAGTCGCCGGTGAGCGGGCCCACCTCGGTGCGGCGCGCGGTCAGGTCCTCCACGGTGGGCGCGACCTGCTTGACGAACACGGTCTCGGCGCCCTGCGGCGACCAGAGCCGCAGCGCGACGTCGGCGACCTCCTTGCCCATCGCGTTCTCCATCATCGACCGGAAGTCCTCGGCCAGGCCCGCCGGGTCGGCGACGATGTCGGCCGAGCCGAGCAGCGCCGAGGCGATCCCGGTCAGCTCCTTGACCTCCCAGTCGGTGCCGACGCCGCGCGCGTCGCAGGTGAAGCGGCCCGCGCACAGGTCGAGGGCGGCCCGCAGGTCCTCGGGCTTCTCGTGCTCGTTGCGCCCGTCGGTGAGCAGGATGCCGTGCCGTATGGACACGTCCGCCGAGGACAGCAGCTGCTCGGCCAGCCGCAGCCAGGTGCCGATCGCGGTGCCGCCGCCCCCGGTGAGCTTGCGCAGCGCCTGCTTGGCCTGGGCGCGGGTGGCGGCGTCGGCGACGGCCATGCGGCCACCGCCGGGGTAGACCTCGCGGGCCACGTGGGTGCCGGCGACCACCGCGAAGGACACCCCGTCCCGCAGGGTGTCGATGGCGACGGCGGTGGCCTCGCGGGCGTTGCGCATCTTCGTCGGCGGGTACTCCATCGACCCGGAGCAGTCGACCATGACGACGACGCCGGCCGTGGCGCCGCCGCCGGGCAGCGGCCGCCCGCCGGAGGTGCCGCCGCCGGTGGCCGTCACCGTGACGATCGCGTTGACCTCGCGGCCGCCCTCGGGCAGGAACTCGTTCTGGTACACGTCCACCGAGAACTGCGGCACGTTCGACTTGGAAAGACTCGGCATCGCTTCCTGTGCTCCTTCACGCCTTCGCTGGTTCCCCCCGTTCGGCTGCTGCCGAACCGGTTTCAGGCGGGGGTGGTTCCTGCCCGTGCCACGGTGGCCGGGAACGGCAGCACCGCGACGGTGACGTTGTCGTGGCCGCCGCCGTCCAGCGCCACACCCAGCAGGGCGCGGGCCGCGGCGAGCGGCCGGGTGCGGGCGTCGGCGGGGACGGCCTCGGCCATCTCGGCCGGCGACTCCGCGTAGTTCCACAGCCCGTCGGTGCACACCACGATCACCCCGGGGCCGTCCGGCTGGAAGGCGGCCACGTGCGGGTCCACCTCGACGGCGTCCGCGCCGAGCCAGCCGGTGATCGCGTGCGCCCGCTCGTCGGCGTAGGCCTCGGCCTCCGCCATCAGGCCGGCCGCCACCATACGGGCCGCCCAGGAGTCGTCCTCGGTCAGCCGCGCGGCGGGCAGCGCCCGGTCGTCGGGCACCCAGTAGGCGCGGCTGTCGCCGATCCAGCCGACGGTGAAGACCGGGCCGGTGGCGACCGCGCTGACGTATGTGCAGGCCGGCGCGTTGTGCCGGGGCACGGCGGTACGCGGCCGGGCCTCCTCGGCGAGGGCGGTGACCGCCTCGAAGGCCGCCATCAGGGCGCCGCGCATGGCCTCGTCCGCGGCGGCCCCGCCCTCCAGGGCGGCCAGCAGGGACTCGCTGCCCGCGGCGGCCGCGGCGGCAGAGGCGTCGTCGGGCCGGTGGGCGGTGGAGACCCCGTCGCAGACCACGGCGGCCACCGCGGCGCTGCCGTCGGGCAGCGAGGCGGCGGCCAGCGCGAAGGCGTCCTCGTTGCGGTGGTGCCGCAGGCCGCGGTCGCTGACGGCGGCCACGCCCTCCAACTCCTTCTCCTGGTGGTCGCGTTGCCGGGGCTGGGCGTGCCCGCAGTGCTCGCAGTAGCCGTCCGCGTCGACACCGCCGAGGCCGCAGGCCACGCACACCTGGCCGCGGCCGCCCCGCAGTTCGGCCGTCTGCGACTCCGCCTCCTCGCTCCCGCCGGCCTCGCCTGCCCGGTCGTCGGCGCCCTCCTCGCCCTCGCCCGGGTCGGACAGACGGGCGCTGAAGCCCAGCGGCAGGGTCTCGTCGCCGCCCGGGCGCGGCGGGGCGAGGTGGAAGGAGCCGGTGTCGGCGGGGTCGGCCGCCTCCGCGGGCGCGGGCGCTACGGGCCCGGGTGCGGGCTGCGCGGGCGCGGGTGGCGGTGGAGCGGCGGGCGGCGGCGCGGCCAGGTCGGTGCCGCAGGCGCCGCAGAAGCGGTCCTCAGGGTCGTGCGGCTCGCCGCAGCCGGGGCAGGCGGTGAGACGGCCGCCGGCAGCTCCGGCAGCGCCGGTGGCACCCTCAGCGCCGGCGGCACCCGCTTCAGCGGCAGCCGGGCGGGCCGCGGTGCCGGTCGCGGGGTCCGCCGTGCGCGCCTGCGTCGGGGCCGCCGCGGGGGCGGCCTGCGGGGGCGCGGACTGCGCCGATTCGGGGAGAGGCGGCATCGGCTACACCCACGTCCGGGGGCGGAAGCGGTTGGCGCGCTCCACCAGTTCGATCCTCGTACTGCCCTGGCGGGCGAGCCGGGCCAGCACCCGGTAGGAGCGCTCCAGCCCGAACCGCAGGCCGCGCTCGTCCAGTTCGGCGCCGAGCAGGGCGGCGGGGGCGCCGCCCTGCTCGCCGGTCCGGCCGGCCAGCACCCAGTCCAGGGCGCTGCCGTAGACCTCGGTGGCCAGCTGCTCGCGCCGGTCGGAGTCCAGGCCCTGGTGCTGCAGTTCCTCCACCTGGCGGGCGGCCGCGTGCAGGTCGGGCAGCAGCGGCTCCTGCGGCGCGCGGTCGCGCAGCCGGGCCCGTATGGCGGCGACGCGGGCCGCGGTGTAGTGGGTGGAGGACTCCGGCACCGACTCCAGGGCCCGTACCGCGCCCGCGCGGTCGCCCGCGCGCAGCAGCACCCGGGCCAGGCCGAAGGCGGCGCTGACGTAGCTCTGGTCGGTGGTCCACACCAGCCGGTAGTACTCGGCGGCGTTGTCCAGCTGGCCGAGCACCTCCGCGCAGATGCCCAGCGCCAGCTTCGGCGCGCTCTCGCCGGGGAAGGCGTCGTAGATCGCGTCGAAGGCGAGCGCGGCCGTCTCGTGGTCGCCGGTGCACAGCGCGGTCAGGCCGCGGTGCCAGACGACCCGCCAGTCGTCCAGGTCGTCGTCGGCCAGGGCCTGGAGGATCTTGCGGGCGCCGTCGGTGTCGGCGAGTTCCAGCCGGGCCCGCAGCTCGCGCAGCCGCCGTTCCACCGAGTCCTGCGGCGCCGACTGCAGCGCGGCCACCGTCTCGCCGGGCGCGGCGGCCGAAAGGCCCGCGAGGAAGCCCGCGTTGGGGTCGGCCGGGTTGACGTGCGGCACCGGCAGGGCGAGCACGGCGGCGGCCGGGTCCAGCCGGGAGACCACCGGACGGGGCGGTGTGGGCGGGGCGGCCGGGGGAGCGGGCGGCGGAGGCCCGAAGGCGCCCGGCGCGGGCGGCAGCCCCGGCGGCGGAGCAGCGGGGGTGCCGTGGTCGCGTCTGCGGCGCCGGGGCTCCGCCGGGCGGCCGGCCCCCAGCCGGGACGGGTCACCGGTCAGCGGGCGCACCAACTCGGTGTCGACCACCCGCAGTTCGGGGCCGAAGAGGGTGGACAGGGCCGGCCGCGGGGTGCCGGTCTCCAGGGCGACGATCTCCCGCAGCACGCCGAGCAGCTGGTCGGACATCTCCTCGGCGGAGGCGAACCGCTTCTCGGGGTCCGGGTCGGTGGCCCGCACCAGCAGCCGGTAGAAGGACTCGTAGCGGCGCAGGACCTCGATGTTCTCCGGGTCGGGCAGGCTGTCGACGAAGACGTTGGTGTAGCCCTGGAAGTCGAAGGTGAGCACGGCGAGGGTGCGGGCCACGGTGTAGAGGTCGGAGGCCACCGAGGGCCCGCGCTCGGCGACTTCGGGCGCCTGGTAGCCGACCGTGCCGTAGATCGCGGACTCGGTGTCGTCCATGCGGCGCACCGCGCCCATGTCGATGAGTTCGAGCCGGTCCTCGGTCTGGATCGCGTTGTCCACCTTGAAGTCGCAGTAGAGCAGGTTGCGGCTGTGCAGGTGGCCGAGCGCCTCCAGGGCCTCGATGGCGAAGGCGATGGCCTGGGTGACCGGCAGCGGCTCGCGCCTGCCGTCGGGGGTGCGGCGCTCGTTGGCGATCTGCTTGAGCGACTTGCCGCCCACGTAGGCCATCACGATGTAGCCGTCGAGGGTGCCGGTGCGCTGGTCGAGGTGCTCCACGAAGTTGTAGATCCGCACGATGTTGGGGTGCTCGATCTCGGCGAGGAAGCGCCGCTCGGAGACCGCGGCGGCCAGCGCGTCCTCGTCGCCGGTGTCCAGCAGGCCCTTGAGCACCACCCAGCGGTCGGAGACCGCCCGGTCCACCGCCAGGTAGATCCAGCCCAGACCGCCGTGCGCCAGGCACCCCTTGACCAGGTACTGCCCGTGCACGATGTCACCCGGCCGCAGCTTGGGGGTGAAGGAGTACGGGTGGCCGCACTTGGTGCAGTAGCCCTCGGTACGGCCCGGGCGGTCGCCGCGGCTGCGCCCGACCGGGGCACCGCAGTCGCTCTTGCTGCAGAACCGCTTGCGCTCGGGCACCTCGGGGTTCTCCAGCACCGCCGCGGCCGGGTCGAACCGGGCGATCGGCGGCACCGTGACCAGGCCCGCGCCGAGCTTGCCGCGGGTCGGTCCGCTGGTGCTGCCGCGGGTGCTGCGTACGGAGACGGAACCGGAGCTGCCGGTCAGGGTCTGCGACAGCCGCCCGGAGACCGAGCGGCGGGACGCCTGCGAGGAGGAGCGGACCGAACGCGAGCTGCCCGAAGAGGCGGAGGAGTGCCCCGAGTCGCCGCCCGAGCGGGCCGGGGGCACCGCCGCGGCGCCGGCCTGGGCACCCTGGGCCGCGGGGGCGGCCGCGGGCAGCGGCGCGAGGCCGCAGGTGCCGCAGTACAGCTCGCCGCCGCCCATGTCCTCCAAGGTCCCGTCACAGCCGGGCCGTTGGCACTTGCTCACGGTCTCCCCCTCATGCCTTTCCTCAGCTGATGACGCGGACCGGAGCGGTCGCGGTTCGGGCCCCGCCGGTAACGGGCATGGCGGTCGGCCGAATTGCCGGTCGCGTTGCCGGTCGGGCCGTTGCCCGGGCCGAGGTGCCGGCCGCCGCTCCGAGCGGTGTTCCGGTCGCTGATCCGGTCGCCGTCGGCGCTGCCGGCCGGCACCGCGGGCCGCGCGCTCATACCGGCCCCCGGTCCCTGGGCTCCTGCTGCGGGGCGCCGAGTTCGGCGACCGCCTGCTGGTAGCGCTGCACCGCGCGGTCGGCGGCGGCCAAGTCGCAGGGCGCGCTCCACAGCAGCCGGCGGGCCTGGTCGTAGCGCTCGATGAGCACCGGGTCCTCGGCCTGGCCGAGCCGGGCCACCTTCGCCCGGTAGGCGTCGAGCCGGCCGCGCAGCTCCGCGCGCACCGCCAGCGGCGCGGTCACCGCGGTGAGCGAGTCGCGGGCCCGCAGCAGCTCCTCGTCGGCGGCCTGCTCCAGGCCGTCGAGCAGCGGGGAGAGCCGGTGCCACTGCGCAGTGGCGGCGAACTGCTCGGCGGTGGACAGCTGTTCGTGCAGCGCCACCGCGGCGCCGCTGACCGCGGGCACGTCGGAGGCGAGGATCTTGGAGAGCACCTCGACCCGGGCGCTGCGGGCCTCGGTCAGGGTGCGGTCGGCCCGCGAGAGCACGTCCCGCAGCCGGTTGAGCCGGTGCTCGGCGTCGTCGCGCACGTGCAGCACGGCCTCGACCTCGCGCCGGATGTCCTCGAGCCGGCGGCCGGCCGCGTCGTAGCGGGTGGTGTCGGGGCGGCCCGGCGCCGGGGCGGGCTGCCAGAAGGCGAGCGGGTCGGAGACGGTCCGGGCGCGCAGCACCGCGAGGTCGGCGATCAGCTGCCGCAGGTCGTCGCCGGCCGGGTGGGTGCCGGGGCGCACGCCCACGGAGTCGGCGAGCGAGCGCACCCGCTGGGCCTCGGCGGCGAGCAGGTCTATCCGGGCGGGCAGCGCCGACCACACCGAGTCGGCCGCCGCGACGGTCTCCATCGCCTGCTCGTACCAGGCGTTCATCCGCCGCAGCAGCTCCTCCAGGCTGAGCTGCTCGGTCAGCCGGGCCGGGCCGGTCAGCGAGCGCGCGTGGTCGGGCACGTCCGCGCCGGTCACGGTGATCCCGTCGCCGCGCAACAGCTCGGTGAGCCGGGCCAGTTCGGTCTGGGTCGGCCAGCGGCGGCGGGCCCGCAGCTCGCGCGCGGCGCGCAGTGCCTCGGTGTACGCCTCGTAGTGCGCCCACAGCGCGGTGATCGCCTCGTCGGTGCGGGCCCAGCGCTCCTTGGTCACGCCGGTGAGCTGCGCGCCCTCCAGCAGCCTGCGCCCGGAGTGGTCCTGCAGGGCCAGCAGCGAGGACTCCACGGCCTCGTGCTCGGCGCCGAGCCGTGCCAGGGCACGGTCGACGTCGTCCCGGCCCATCACCGGTCCGGATGCTCCCACCAGCGCCATCACACCCTCTTCCCGATGCTTCCCCGATGCCTTCGCCGTGCTTCTTCCCGATGCTTCCCCCCGCCGCGGGCCCGCCACTCCGCCGCCGGCCCGCCGCCGCGCTCCCCTCGTCTCCCGCCGCCCCCGCGCGCCTTGAAGTCGCCGCGCCGGTCCGCCGGCTTGTCCCTCGGCCGGTCCGCCCGGCCCGTGCGATGCCCGTTCTGCTGCCGGCTTCCAGGGCCGGTCTATGTGTACGTCGGCTGCGGCGGCCCCGTGATGCCGGGCAGTTGTGCTGCGAGCCACGTGCGATAGGAGTGCATCCAGGGGCTGTTCGCGCCCCCCGCCCGGTAGGCGTCCAGCACCTGGTTGACCCTGCGTACCAGATCCGGGGCACCGAGGTTCATGGCCACGCCGTACGGCTCGTCGGTGACCTTCGAACCCACCAGGTGCACCTGCGGGTCCTGGGCGGCCTGGCCGGCGGCGAGCGCGTTGTCGGTGAACACCGCGTCCACCCGGCCCAGTTGCAGCAGCACCAGGCAGTCGAGCTGGTTGTCCACCAGGGTGACCGAAGCGCCGTGCGACTCGTCCTGCAACTCGGCCTGCCCGGTCGAGCCGCGCGCGGTGCACACGCGCTTGCCCTTCAGGCTGTCGTCGAAGCCGGTGATCGCGGACTTCTTCGGCGCGAGCACCTGCTGTCCGGCCTCGAAGTACGCGGTGGAGAAGGCGACGTCCTTCTCCCGCTGGCAGTTGATGGACATGGTGCGCACCACCATGTCCACCTTGCCGTCCTTCACGGCGTCTATCCGGTCGGCCGTGGGCACCGTCAGGTACTGCACCTTGCCCGGGTCGCCGAGGATGTCCTGGGCGATCGCCCGCACGATGTCGATGTCGAACCCGGCGAGCCGGCCCGTCGCCGGGTCGCGGAAGCCCCACAGATAGCTGTTCTGGTCCACGCCCACGATGAGCCGGCCGCGCGCCTTGATCCGCTCCACCGCCGGGCCGTCGGTGCTGCCCGACGCCGGATCGAGACTCGCGGCCGCGGTCGCGTCGGTGCAGCCGGTGTCCCGCGGCGCCGAGGCGTACCGCGCGTGCGTGGCCGCGGAGTTGCCGCCGCCCTCGGGGACCGGCAGCGCTCCCGCGGCGTCGTGGTGGTGCAGCGGGCACAGCACCGCGGTCAGCGCCAGCGCGCAGGCCCCGGCCATCGCCGCGACCCCGCCCCAGCCGCGCCACGGCCGGTGCCGACGGGTGGCGTGCCGGTCGCCGTGCTCGGCGGGCCCGTTGCCGATCGGGGTGTCGATCCCCTCGCCGATCCCGTTGCCGCGCCCGCCCCGGCCGGTCATCGCCGTCATCCCCTCGCCCCCACCGCTCACCGGTACTCCGCCAGCCGCCGCCCGATCCCGACCATCGCGGCGCCGGCCGCGAACGCCGCCAGCAGCCCGGCCCCGTAGGGGAGGACGGCCAGCGCGTCGCGTCCGTTGCCCGCCGCCGAGCGGAACTCGGCCAGCTCCTGGTCCACCGCCCGGCCGAGCTGGGTGTCGACGGTCTGGAAACTCTGCCCGGTGGTCTGCGCCACCTGGTCCCCCTTGCTGTCCTTGCCGCCGATCACCTGGGCCACCGCGGTGGTGTAGTCGCCGCCGTCGTCGGCCGCGCGCTCGGCGGTGTGCCGCTCGCGCCACTGCCGGACCGCGGCGGCGGCCGACTCGACCGGGGCGCGGCCCGCGGGCTTGTCGGCCAGCGCCAGCGCCTGCGCCAACTCGCCGCCGGTGCCGTGCGGATCGGTGCCGGCCAGCCGGTCCATGCCGGCGCGGAAGGTCTGCTCGTAGGCGTCGCCCGAACCGCGCGCCACCAGCGTCAGGTTCTCGTCGCCGCGGGCCTGCAACACCGCGATCCGGGCGTTGTTGAGCACCTGCGCCGACTTCGCGCCGTGCCCGTAGGAGTCGTCGAGGTCGCCCCGGGCCACGGTGTGCCCGACCACCAGCCACAGCAGCACCACCGCGCACGCGCCCGTCGCCGCCAGCAGCCCCCGGTTGAACACCCGGTTGGTGCGCCGGAAATGGCGCCGCTGCGCCCACACCAGCGCGGCCAGCGCCACCACGCCCAGCGCCCAGGCGGCGTACGGCAGCGCCTTCGCGTCGGAGTAGTCCGCGCCCAACCGGGCGTTCTCCGCCCGGTAGAGCCGGTCGGCGGCGTCCAGCAGGCCGCCCTGCTTGCGCATCTGCTGGTCGGCGTAGCGCAGATAGGCGCCGCCCAGCGGCAGGCCCTGCCGGTTGTCGGCCTGAGCGTCGGCCACCAGGCCGGTGTACGTGGGCAGTTGGCTGTTGAGCGCGGCGATCTGGGTGCGCGCCTCCTGGGAGCCCGCGCTGCTGGCGGCCGCCTGCGTGATGAGGTTGGCCGCGCGGGAGATGTCCTGGTCGTAGCGGGTCCGCACGTCCGCGGGCTCCTCGCCGCCGACCAGGAACCCGCCGGCCACGGTGGCGTCGGCGTCGGCCAGCGACCGGTAGATCTCGGCGGCGCTCGCGCTCAGGGGGGCGCTGTGGTCCAGGACGTTGCCGGCGGCCGCCCGGCGCTCCGCGACCTGCCAGGCCGTCACCGCGCCGAAGGCGACAACCAGCAGGGCGAGCACGGCGCCGATGACGCGCAGCCGCCCCGGCTCGGTAGCCGCCGAGGCGCGCAGCCGCGCGGCGACCGGCGCCGCTCCCGCCGGTGCCGCTGCCCGCGGTACCACCGCGCCTGCCGCCCGGACGGTACGGCCGGGCACCCGCAGGGCCCCTTCCCCGGGTCCCCCGGTCCGCGTCTGCGTCACGCAACCCTCCCCACGAAGCGGTCGGCTTTGCAGCAGTATGGCTGGCGCCGCCCACCTGTGCACACGCGTCCGCGCACGCGTACGGTTCCGCCCCGGGATCAGCCGTAGTGCGCGCGCAGGGCCGCGGCGGCGGCGGGGGGAGCGGCCAGGTGGTCCAGGCCGAGCAGGGCGGCGCCCAGCACCGGCGGCGAGGTGACCACCCGGGTGCGGGCCTTGGGCGCGGCCGCCGCCAATTCGGCCTCCAGCGCGGCCATCAGCAGCGGGTGCCGCGCGGCCATCACCCCGCCGCCCAGCACCACGTCCACCTCCTCGTCCAGCAGGTCCAGGCGCCGCATCGCGACCGTCGCCAGCAGCGTGATCTCCCGGGCCTGGCGCTCCAGCAGCCCGCGCGCCGCGAGGTCCCCGGCGTCGGCGGTGGCGAAGACCACCGGGGTCAGCTCGTGCCGCCGAGGGCCCGCGATGCGCTCCAGGTGCAGCGCCTCGATCAGCGCGTACATGGAGTCCAGGCCGAAGTGGGCGGGCAGGGTCGCGGCCAGCGCGGTCGGCGCGCCGCGGCCGTCCTCGGCGCGGGCGGCCAGCCACAGGGCCTCGTCCACCAGGCCCGAGCCGCCGCCCCAGTCGCCCGACAGGCGGCCGAGCGCGGGGAAGCGCGCGGTGCGCCCGTCGGGCAGCATGCCCACGCAGTTGATGCCCGCGCCGCACACCACGGCCACACCCCGCGGCTCCTCCACACCGGCGCGCAGGATCGCGAAGGTGTCGTTGGCCACCGCGGTCTCGCGCGCCCAGCCGCGGGCGTGCACGGCCTGCTGCAACTCCCGCTCCTCGACCGGGAGGTCGGCGTTGGCCAGGCAGGCCGAGGTGTACGCGGCGAGCGGCCGGCCGCCGCGCGCCGCCGCGGGCGGCAGGCCCGCGGCCGCGGCCGCGCGCTCCACCGCCTCGGCGACCGCGTCCACGGCCGGGCCGATCCCGACGACGGGCGGCTGGAAGCCGCCGCCGCGGGCGCCGCCCAGCACCCGGCCGTCGGCGGCGACCAGCGCCACATCGGTCTTGCTGTTGCCCGCGTCGACGGCGAGGACGCCGCCGGGGACGAGCGGCTCGGGGCCGAGCCCTGTGCCGCGGCTCTCGGGGAGGCTCAGGCCCACGCGAAGTGCTCCCGGTTGTGCGCGATCAGACGGTCGGTCAGGCCCTCGGCTTGTGCGTACTGGCCGACCAGCGGGTGGGCCAGCAGCGCGCTGAACACCCGGTCCCGCCCGCCGCGCAGCGCCGCCTCCAGGGCCAGCTCCTCGTACGCCGTCACGTGCGCGATCAGCCCCGCGTACAGCGGCTCGACCGGCGCCACGGGCAGTGGCACCGCGCCGCTGCCGTCCACCACCGCGGGCACCTCGATGACCGCGTCGTCGGCGAGGAAGGGCAGGGTGCCGTTGTTGTAGGTGTTGACCACCTGCACCTCGCCGCTGTTGCGCAGCAGCGAGGAGGCCAGCGCCACGGCAGCCTCGGAGTAGAAGGCGCCGCCCCGCTTGGAGAGCAGCGTGGGTTTCTCGTCCAGCGCCGGGTCGCCGTACATCCGGAGCAACTGCTCCTCCATCGCGGCGACTTCGGCGGCCCGCGACGGCTTGGTGCGCAGTTCGTCCACCACCTCGTCGTGCGCGTAGTAGTAGCGCAGGTAGTAGGAGGGCACCACGCCGAGGCGGTCGACGATCTCGCGCGGCATGTGGAGGTCGTCGGCGATGGCGTCGCCGTGCTCGGCGAGCAGCTTGGGCAGCACGTCCTCGCCGTCCGGGCCGCCCAGGCGCACCCCGCGCTCCCAGGTCAGGTGGTTCAGGCCCATGTGGTCCAGGTGCACCTGCTCCGGCGCGACGTCCAGCAGCGCGGCGAACTTGCGCTGGAAGCCGATGGCGACGTTGCACAGGCCCACCGCGCGGTGGCCGGCCTGCAGGAGGGCGCGGGTGACGATGCCGACGGGGTTGGTGAAGTCGATGATCCAGGCCCGCGGCGCCACCCGGCGCACCCGCTCGGCGATGTCGAGCACCACCGGCACGGTCCGCATCGCCTTGGCCAGTCCGCCGGCGCCCGTGGTCTCCTGGCCGACGCAGCCGCACTCCAGCGGCCAGGTCTCGTCCTGGTTGCGGGCGGCCTGGCCGCCGACCCGCAGCTGCAGCAGCACCGCGTCGGCGCCCTCGACCCCCGCCTCCAGGTCGGCGGTGGTGACGACCCTGGCCGGGTGCCCCTGCCTGGCCAGGATCCGCCGGGCCAGCCCGCCCACCAGCTCCAGCCGATCGGCCGCCGGATCGACGAGCACCAGCTCCTCGACGGGCAGCGTCTCCCGCAACCGCGCGAACCCGTCGACGAGTTCGGGCGTGTACGTGGACCCGCCGCCCACGACTGCCAGTTTCATCCCTTGACTCCTGTGAGCGTCACGCCTTCGATGAAGGCTTTCTGGGCGAAGAAGAAGACCAGGATCACCGGGGCCATGACCAGAACGGTCGCGGCCATGGTGAGGTTCCAGTCGGTGTGGTGGGCGCCGCGGAAGGACTCCAAGCCGTAACTGAGCGTCCAGGCTCCCGGGTTGGAGCTGGCGTAGATCTGCGGGCCGAAGTAGTCGTTCCAGCAGTAGAAGAACTGGAAGAGCGCGACGGCCGCGATGGCCGGGCGGATCATCGGGACCACCACGGTGAGCAGGGTGCGCAGTTCGCCGCAGCCGTCGACCCTGGCCGCCTCGGTGTACTCCCTGGGCACGGTGAGCAGGAACTGGCGCAGCAGGAAGATGGTGAAGGCGTCGCCGAAGGCCATCGGGATGATCAGCGGCCACAAGGTGCCGTCCATGCCCAGCTGCTTGGTCCAGAACAGGTACATCGGGATGATGACGACCTGGGGCGGCAGCATCATCGTGGAGATCACCAGCACCATGACCAGGTTGCGGCCCCGGAAGCGGAACTTGGCGAGCGCGTAGGCCACCGGCAGCGAGGACACCACGGTGAGCGCGGTGCCTGCCACGGCGTAGACCAGGGTGTTGCGCCACCAGGTCAGGAAGCCCGGGGTGTCCCACACGGTACGGAAGTTGGACCACACGAAGGGGTGCGGCCACAGGTCGCGGGTGAGCGTCTGGTTGTCGCTCATCAGCGCGGTGAGCAGCACGAAGACGAAGGGCAGCACGAAGAACGCGGCGGCCGCGAGGCCGAGGGCGTGCACGGCGATCCACTGCAGGGCCGCGCGGCGCCGGGCGGTGCGGCGGGCGCGGCCGGCGGGGCCGGCCGCGGTGGCCGGAGCCGATTCGCCGCGGGTGAGGGTGGCATGGGTCATCGGGATCAGTCCTCCCCCAGGAAGCCGCTGCGGCGGCGCATCAAGAGCGCGGTGAACGCCATCGCGAGCACGAAGAGCACCAGTGCGACGACGCAGGCCGAGCCGTAGTCGAACCGCTGGAAGCCCAGGTTGTAGACGAGTTGGGGCAGGGTGAGGGTGGAGCGGTCGGGGTAGCCGGGCTCGAACTGCTGGCCGGAGTTGCCGATGATCCCCGAGGCGACCTTCCCGGCCACGAGCGGCTGCGTGTAGTACTGCATGGTCTGGATCACCCCGGTGACGACCGCGAACGTCACGATGGGCGAGATGTTGGGCAGGGTGACGTAGCGGAAGCGGTGCCAGGCCCCGGCGCCGTCCAGTTCGGCCGCCTCGTACTGCTCCTTCGGCACGTCGAGCAGGGCGGCCATGAAGATGACCATCAGGTCGCCGATGCCCCATAGGGCCAGCACGGTCAGCGCCGGCTTGGACCAGTGCGGGTCGGTGAACCAGCCGGGGGCGGGGATGCCGATGCCGCCCAGGATGTGGTTGACCGGCCCGGTGCCGGGGTTGAGCAGGAAGACGAACGCCATCGTGGCGGCGACCGGCGGGGCGAGGTAGGGCAGGTAGAAGGCGGTGCGGAACAGGCCCGCGCCGGTCTTGATCTTCGTGATCAGCAGCCCGATGCCGAGGCCGAAGACGACCCGCAGGGTGACCATCACCACGACGAGCCACAGGGTGTTGCGCAACGCGGGCCAGAACAGCGGGTAGTCGCGGAAGACATAGGACCAGTTCTTCCCGCCGCTCCAGGTCGGCGCGTCGAACCCGTTGTAGTGCATGAAGGAGAAGTAGACGGTGGAGACCAGCGGGTAGGCGAAGAACACCGAGAACCCGATGATCCACGGGGAGAGGAACGCGAGGTTCCGCAGCGCGGCTTTCCGGCGCCGGGCGCGCAATTGGGGGTGGACGGCGCTCATCAGCGGGCCTGCGCGATGTCCTTGTCGACCTGCCGGTCCACGCCCGCCAGGCCCGCGGCCAGGTCCTTCGCCTTGCCCGACTCGAAGTCGTAGCCGAAGTCCTGGAGGGTGACCTGGTAGGCGCCGCCGTTGACGCTCGGCGGGGTGGTGGTGCTCAGCGGGTCCTGCGCGATGTCGATGAAGGTGCGGAAGGCCGGGTCGGGGTCCAGCTTCGGGGACTTCAGCGCGGCCAGCGTGGAGGGCACGTTGTGGATGGCGTTGGCGAAGGAGACCACGGCGTCGGTGTCGGTGGTCATGAACTTCACCAGCTGCCAGGCGGCGTTCTTCTTCGCGCTGGTGTTCGCGATGCCGACGACGGTGCCGGTGATGTAGCCCTTGCCGTAGGTGCTCGCCTGGTCGTCGGGGACGGGGAAGGGGGCGACGCCGAGGTCGTCGGCGCCGGCGTCGCGGGCCATGCCGAGCCGCCACTCGCCGTCGATGCCCATGGCGACCTGCCCGGTGTGCAGCGGGTTCTTGGCGCCGAACTCGTCACCGAAGGTGTTGCGGTACTTCTCCAGCTTGGCGAAGCCGCCGAGGGACTTCACCAGCTTCTGCTGCCAGGTGAACATCGCGGCGAAGCCGGGGTCCTTGGCGACCTGCGACTTGCCGTGGGCGTCGAAGTACTTCACGCCCCACTGGGCGGCCAGGTGGCCGGGGGTGGACTCGTAGCCGTGGAAGTCCGGCATGAAGCCGAGTTGGGAGTAGGAGCCGCCGGTGGACTTGGTCAGCTCGACCGCGTCCTTGTCGAACTCCGAGAGGGTCCTGGGGGGACGGGTGATGCCGGCGGCGGCGAACTCCTTCTTGTTGTAGTAGAGCCCGTAGGCGTCGCCGAGCAGCGGCAGGGTGCAGCGCTTGCCCTGGTACTGGGTGTACTCCAGCATCGGTTTCGGGAAGGTCTTCGCCGGGTCGATGCCGTCCTTGGCGAGGAAGGGCGCGAGGTCCGCGAAGGCGCCCGAGGAGCAGAACTGGCCGACGTTGTCGGTGGTGAAGGAGGAGACGACGTCGGGGGCCTTGCTGCCGCCCGCGCGCAGCGCCTGGTTGATCTTGTCGTCGGTGATGTTGCCCTGCACCTTGACGTGGATGTTGGGGTGCAGCTTCTCGAACCGGGCGACGTTGTCGTTGATCGCCTTCAGCTCGTTCGGCGCGGACCAGCCGTGCCAGAAGGTGATCGTGACGTCCTTGGTGGCGTCGTCCGTGGCACCGGACGAGTTCTGACCGGTGCACGCGCTCGCGAGCAGGGCGATCGCGGTGGCGGCCGCCGCGGCCGCGGCCTTCGTGAGTCGGGACACTGCGCTTTACCTCCGGGAGGTCGGTGGGGACGTGCAGAGGGTGTGCGGGTCCGGCGGGACGGCGGCGGGGCCGTTCCGCTGGGTACGGGCGGTGCGGGGTTCTGGGGGTGGTGGACGTCAGCGCGAGGTGTCGAACACCTCGTCGCGGGTGGTGAGCAGCGCGCTTTCCAGGGCGCCGGTCAGGACGGGGTGGAGTTCGACGGTGCCGAGCACCAACCGGGGCCGGGGGACGGCGAGTTCGGCGAGCTCGGACTGGATCGCGGCCCGCAGCGGCTCACCGCCGGCGATCGTCACGTTCCCGGCCAGCACGATGAGTTCGGGGTCGAGGACGGCGACGATGGAGGCGAGGCCGACGGCGTGGCCGGTGGCGCAGCGGGCCAGCAGTTCGGCGTGGGGGCCGCCCTCGGTGTGGTGGGCGGCGGCCTGGCAGAGGAGTTCGGTGGCGGCGTCGGCGAGGTTGCCGTCCGGCCGGGGGAGGCCCAGTTCCTCGGCGATGCGCAGCACCGCGGTGCAGCCGGCCAGTTCCTGGAAGCCGCCGTTGTTGGCCTTGGCGACGTTGCGCACCAGCGGGGTGCCCGGCACCGGCAGGAAACCGACCTCGCCGGCGCCGCCGGTCCAGCCGCGGTGCAGCCGGCCGTTGATGACGAGGGCGGCGCCGATGCCCTCCTCGTTCCACAGCAGCACGAAGTCGTCGTGGCCGCGGGCGGCGCCGATGCGCTGCTCGGCGACGGCCGCGAGGTTCACGTCGTTGTCGTACTCCAGCGGCATCGGCAGCGCGGCGGCCAACTCGTCGAGCAGGGTGGGGGAGTGCCAGCCGGGCAGGTGGCTGGCGTAGCGCAGCCGGCCGGTGCTGGGGTCGAAGGCGCCCGGGGTGCCGATGACCACGCGGTGCAGGTCGGCGCGGCTCAGCCCGGCGGCCTTCACGGCGCCGTCGAGCGCCTGGACGACCTGCTCGACGGTGCTGCCGGCGCGGTGGTGCGGGGTGGGCAGCCGGAAGCTGCCGACGGTGCGGCCGGTGATGTCGGCGACGGCGGCCCTGATCCGTTCGGCGTTGACGTCCAGGCCCGCGACGTGGGCGGCCGCCGGGTTCACCGAGTAGAGCTGGGCGTTGGGCCCGGGGCGGCCGGCGGTGGTGCCGGTGGCGAGCACGAGCCCGGCGGCCTCCAGCCGGGCCAGCAGCTGGGAGGCGGTCGGCTTGGACAGTCCGGTGAGCTTGCCGATCCGGGTGCGGGAGAGGGTGCCGTGCTCCAGCAGGAGGTCGAGCGCGGCGCGGTCGTTCATCGCGCGCAGCACGCGCGGCGTTCCGGGGGTGCCAGCCATGCGCGCCATCCTCCCTCACTCCACTGTTAGGAAAGTTTCCTATTTTCGAACGACAAGTTAGGCCCGCCGTCACGGACCCGTCAAGAGGCGCACCCCCGCCTTCGCCCAAGTCGTTACCGGGCGGGTCCGGCGGTCAGGAGGGCCCGGGACCTGGGAGGGCGGGGGTGGTGGCGTGCCGGGGGCGAGGGGCGAGGGGCGAGGGGCGAGGGGCGAGGGGCGAGGGGCGAGGGGGTGCGGGGAGCGCGGGAGCGCGGGAGCGCGGAGGGCCGCTGCCGGCCGGGGGCGGTCTGCCGATCGGCGGGGAGCGCCGGTTCGGTTACTCGGCGGGAGGCGCCGGAGGCGCGGGAGGGACCGGCCCCGTCTGCCCGCCCGGCCCGCTCTGCCCGCCCTGCCCGGTCTGCGGCACCGGGGCGGCAGCGGCGGCGGGCGCCTCGGCCTGGGGCGGGATCGCCGCCGCCGTGGGGCCGCCGGTGATGACGATGCCCTCGTGGTCGAACGCGCGCTTGATGCGCCAGCGCAGCTCGCGGGCGACCGCGGCCGACTGCCCCGGCATGGTGCGGGCCTGGACCGTGATGACCACGGACTCCGCCGAGACCGACTCCAGGCCGAGCACCTTGGCCGGCTCCCACAGCTGTTCGTCCCAGGGCGAGTCCTTGGCCATCACTTCGACCGTCTCGGAGATCACCTTGCGGGCGTGCTCCAGGTCCTCGCCCGCGCCCACCTGGACGTCCACCAGCGCCGTGGCCCAGCCCTGGCTCAGGTTGCCGATCCGCTTGACCTCGCCGTTGCGCACGTACCAGATCTCGCCGTCGTCGCCGCGCAGCTTCGTCACCCGCAGCCCGACCTCGATCACCGTGCCGGAGGCGACCCCGGCGTCGATCACGTCGCCGACGCCGTACTGGTCCTCCAGGATCATGAACACCCCGGACAGGAAGTCCGTGACCAGGTTGCGGGCGCCGAAGCCGATCGCCACGCCCGCGACCCCGGCGCTGGCCAGCAGCGGGGCCAGGTTGATCTTCAGCACCGACAGCACGGTGAGCGCGGCCGTGCCCATGATCAGGAAGGACGCCACGCTGCGCAGCACCGAGCCGATCGCCTCGCTGCGCTGGCGCCGCCGCTCGGCATTGACCAGCAGCCCGCCCAGCGTGGTGCCCGCGGCCGCCTCGGCGCCCCGGTTCATCCGGTCGATCAGCCGGCTCAGGGTGCGCCGCACCACCGTCCGCAGCACCAGCGCGATCGCCACGATGAGGATGATCCGCAGGCCGGCGGTCACCCACCCCGCCCAGTTGTCGTCCACCCAGGAGCTGGCCTGGGCGGCGGTACGGGGCACGTCGTCGAGCGGCGTGGAAGCGCCGGGCGTCGCGGTGGACACGGGACCAAGACCTCCTGGAAGTGCGAAGCCTCCAATCTAACGGCGCCGCGGGCCGCGCTTTGATGCCGTCTTGTTGCCCGCGGCAGGAGCGGAAGGCCGCCATACGGGGGATGCATGGAGACAACAGCGGTGTTGGTGGAAGTGGGCGGTAGGTGAACGAGCCCGAAAGTGTGGTCCAAAACACCCTCGGTCCGTTACCCGGGCATGGTGGCGCGTCAGGGCGCCTTCCGGAGAGACTGAGGCCAGAACGTCCCGGCGCGAGCCACGCGCCGCCGGCGCCTAAGGAGGCATCCGTGCCGCATGTCCTGGTCCTGAACGCGTCGTACGAGCCGCTCGGCGTCGTACCGCTCCGCCGCGCGCTCGTCCTCGTGCTCAACAACAAGGCCGTGTGCCTGGAGGAATCCGGCGCCTACCTGCACAGCGAGACCCAGGCGCTGCCCGCGCCGAGTGTCGTGAAACTCACCAAGTTCGTCCGCGTCCCCTTCCGGGGCACGGTGCCGCTCACCCGGCGCGCCCTGTTCGCCCGCGACGGCGGCAAGTGCGCGTACTGCGGGGCGGCCGCCACCAGCGTCGACCACGTCATCCCGCGCAGCCGGGGCGGCCAGCACGCCTGGGACAACGTGGTGGCGGCGTGCAGACGCTGCAACCACGTCAAGGCGGACCGCCACGTCGCCGAGCTGGGGTGGCGGCTGCGCCATCAACCGGCGCCGCCGTCGGGCCTGGCCTGGCGGATCATCGGGACCGGACACCGGGACCCGAGGTGGCTGCCATATCTGCAACCCTTCGGCGCGGACGACGCCCTGGCCCGGATCGACGGCATATCAGCCTGAGATCCGGGCTTTCGTGTGTTTCGGCGGTGCCCCTGACCAGCGGATTCGCGCGGCGGGGGCACCAATGCCGGTCGGTGCGGCGCGCCCGGCCGCCGATCGGGCCGGACGCGTGCCCGAGACCCCTGCGGGCCGGTGGGTGCCACTCAGGTGTCGTAGACCGTGGACCGGTGCCCGATGTGCACGACCCACACGATCAATTCGCCGTTGTCGACGGTGTAGATGACCCGGTAGTCGCCGACGCGCAGGCGACGGCGTTCAGGCTGGGATACGAGAGCGGTAGTGCTGAATCCGAGAGGGTCGCTCTCCAGTTCCGTCAGCTTGGCGAGGATGCGAAGCGCTGTCTCCCGGGGGACCTTCCGGAGTTCGGCCTGGGCCTCCGGCCGGAAGACGGTGCGGTACTTACTCACTGCGCGCGAGCGTCTCCCTCATGACGTCCTCGATCGGGACACCGGGCGACCTGTCCGCCATCCGCTCGTCGATGATGCGGTTGATCTCGCGCTCTTCCCACTGCTGGTACTTGCGCAGGACCTCGATCGACACCACGGCGGCCACTTCCTTGCCCCGGCGGGTGATGACGGTGGGCTGATCGTCACGGTCGGCCCGGTCGACGACTTCGGCCAGGTGCGCGCGGACATCGCGGATGGACTCTATGGGCATCTGCGTCATGGCTCGATGGTACCAAGTGACGCATGTGTACACAGTCGGCTTCGCTGGAGGGAGGGAAGCCTGCCGTCGCTCCTGCGGGCGCTGCCCGCCCGGGCCCCCGTCTCACCGGGTGACGGCGTACGCCTCGATGCCGTACAGCGAGTACCCGTAGCGGGTGGCCCGCCGGGTGCCCTGGATGCGCAGGTAGCGGGTGGCGACGGGGGAGTCGAGCCACAGCTCGCTGTTGCCGCCCGAGCCGTCGGTGACCGCGGCCGCGGTGTGCCACGTCACCCCGTCGGAGGACGTCTGCACCTCGTAGCCCGACGCGTACGCCGCCTGCCAGTGCAGCACCACCCGGCCCACCACGGCCGGCGCGGGCAGCTCGACCTGCACCCAGGCCCGGTCGTCCACCGGGGAGGACCAGCGGGTCGACGGGTTGCCGTCGGCGACGTAGGAGGCCGGGAAGTCCGGCGTCTCGTTGCCCGAGGACGTCGCCCGGCTGCCGGGCACCAGGTCGGGCCCACCGGTACGCGGGTGGGCGCGGACGGCGACGGTGCGCTCCACGGTGCGCCCGGCCACGGTGAACCGCACCGGCACGGTGTACGTCCCCGGCGCCGTCCCCGCGGGCACGGCCACCCGCAGCGGCACGGACACGGTGGCGCCCCTGCGCACGGTGACCGAGGCGGGCGCGGTCACCGTGACGGGGCCCTTCGCCGAGCTGCCGCCCGCCGCGACCACCGCCTCGGTGTCGCGCGGCAGTCCCGAGGCCACCTCGGCGGTGACCGTCGCCGCGGGGCCCCCGGCCTCGGCGTCCACCTCGGAACCCGACAGCGACACCCGGGGCGCCCCGGTGAACCACGGCACGACCTCGCGCACCCCGTCACCGTCCGACAGCCGCACGGAGTCGGCGAGCACACCCGCGGGCAGCTCGGCCCAGCCGCCGGGCCGCACCGTGCCGAGCGTGTGCCAGCCCGCGTTCGGCCCGCTCGGCACGTGCACCTGCACGGTCACCGGCTCGGGGTCGGGCAGCGGGTCGGGCGGGACGACCTTCCAGCCGGAGTCCGGCGGCCCGGGCGGCGGCTCGGGCGCCCGGCCGCCGGTGGCGGGCCCGGCGGCCACGCTCACGGTGTCCAGCAGCCGGGCCCCGCCGAAGTCCACCGTCAGCGGCCCGGGACCGGCGGCCGTGCCGAGGTCGCCGTCGACCGCGGCGGAGGCGTGCGGTCCGCCCGAGGCGGTGGGCCCGCCTCGCCCGGCCACGGAGACGGCGAACTCCCGCACGGTCACCGCGCCGGGCTGGGTGCCGGTGGCCCGCAGCCGGATCTGCCGGGCGGTGGTGCCGGCCGGCAGCGCGGCGGTGATCACGGCCCGGTCGTGGTAGGTGCCGATCTTCCGCCACCCGGCGCCGTCGTCGTCTGAGATCTCCAGCACCGCGTCGTGCAGGAAGTCGTCGGAGCCGCTGCCGTCGCCCATGGCGATCCGCACGGAGTCCACCGGGCGGGAGGCGCCCAGGTCCACACCGAAGGAGTCGTCCGGCTGCGGGGCGGCCGCGCTCGACCAGGCGGTGGCGTCCTTGCCGTCGACCATCGCCGAGGGGTCGCTGCCGCGCCCCGAGGCCATGGAGGTCGTCGCGGTGCGGCCGTCGGAGCGCAGCCCGGTCCAGGCGTCGCCCTCGTCCACGGCCCGGTCCAGGAAGCCGTCGAGGGTCTGCTCGCCGACCTTCGCGGTGCCCTGGGCGAGGTCGGCGCGCTCCTTGTCCAGCGACTGCCGGGCCTGCCAGGCGGCGGCGCCGTCCCCGCGGGCCTGGGCCACCAGCATGTCCACCGCGTCCGCGCCCGCGGCCCCGTAGGCCGAGAGCCGGTCCAGCCAGGGCCGCACCTCGCCGCCGAATGTGCCGTCGGCCAGGCCCTCCAGGGCGGTCGGCGAGGTGCGCATCACCGAGAAGGCGTCCCGCAGCCGGCTCGCCGCGGTGGTCAGCCGCGCGGGGTCGGCGCCCTCCAGCGCCGCCCAGAACTCCTTGACCAGCGGCTGCAGATACGCGGACTCCTGGCCGCCGAGCGCGGAGGACTCCTCGTTGCCGGCCAGTGCCCGCAGCGCCGCCTCGGCCTTCGGGTCGCCGCCCGCCAAGTCGTCGATCGCGGCCTGCCAGGACGCCTGGGGGTCGTAACCGCGCGGATTCCAGGCGTAGTCGGCAGCGGTGAACAGCGGGATGCGGGAGGCCGCGGGCTGCTGCATGCCGGCCGCCACGACACCCGCGGACACCGTGGCCACGGCCGGCTCGCGGCCGGTGTAGGGGCCGAGGAAGAGCCGGCCGGGCGCGAAGTCGTTGACCGGGTAGTTGTCCTCGGTCAGCAGCGGGTGGCGCAGCGCGGCCCGGGCGCCCGCCACCTGGGCGCCGGTGATGGTCTTCGGCAGGACCCCAACGCCGGTCCAGGCGACCTCGACGGCGGGGTCGAGGTCGGAGGCCAGCGCGGTGCGGTAGGGCGTGGCGCCGTCCTGGTAGAACTCGGTGGGCAGCAGGGAGACCTCGGGGCCGCCCGCCGAGGGGACGCCGTACTTCGCCCACAGGTAGGCCGCCGCCCGGTTGGTCACCTTGGCCTGCGCGCGCGCCGCGGCGTCCGGACCGGAACCGAAGGCCGCCTCGTCGGCGGAGCAGTGCCACTCGCTGTAGCTGACGTCCTGGAACTGCAGCTGGAACGCCCGCACACCCAGCGCCCACATGGCATCGAGCTTCTTCTCCAGGGCGCGCACGTCCGCATCGGAGGAGAAGCACATCGCCTGCCCGGGGGCCACCGCCCACTCCAGGGTGACGTGGTCCTGCCGCGCCCGCTGCGCCAGCGCCCTGAAGTCCGCGCGCTGGGCGGCCGGATAGGGCTCCTTCCACTGCGCCTGGCGGTAAGGGTCGTCACCCGGGGCGTACAGGAAGCGGTTCTGCTTGGTGCGGGCGAGGAAGTCCAGTTGGGACAGGCGCTGGGCCTGCGTCCAGGGCACGCCGTAGAAGGACTCGGCCACCCCGCGGACGGGGGAGGTCGGCCAGTCGCGCACCACGGCCGCCGCGAAGCCGTGCTCGCCGCCATGGACGGCGGCCAACTGCCGCAGTGTCTGGGCGGCGTGGAAGAGGCCGTCGTCCCCGACGCCGGCCAGCGCCACGGTGCGGCCGGAGACGGCCAGCCGGTAGCCGCCCGACGGCAGGTCGCCGGCCGCGGGGGCGCCCAGCCGCTCCAGCGGCCCCTCGGCGGAGCTGTCCCCGGCGTAGACGGTCAGGCCGGGGCCCGGCGCGCTCGCGCGGACGACCTGCCGCGCGCCGGCGTCCTTGAGCGCCTGCTCGATCACCTGGAGCGCGTACGGGTCGGCGTCCGAGTCGGCCACCAGGGTCACTTGGGAGGTGACGGGTGCGAACAGCCCGCCGGTGCGCATCGATTGGGGCTTGGGCCACACCGCGGGGGTGGTCTGCCCCTGGGCGTCGGGGGCCGACGTGGCCGTGGGGGACACCGGGGACACGGGCGCGGTCGGTCCGTCCGCCCAGGCCGGAACCTGGCCGAGCCAGCCGCCCACCACGGTGGCGACCACCGCCACAGCGGAACTCCTCCGCAGCACGTTTGCCTCCCGTGCCCCAACCGCACCGGTCCTACGCCGGATCGTGAGCCCATCACCTGCCGCCGGTGCGTGTCAACGGCCGCCGGGCGTCTTTCCGGCATCCGGCGGACGTGGCACGGCGTCACCCGGGTGACCTACGGGCGACTTGGGCTCCTTGGCGGCGAACTGCCCACAGCCCTGGGCCCTTTGGCGCGCGAATCCCGCACATATTCGGATGAGCGCACCATGGGTGCTCTGGGACCATCGGCCAGGTGCGAACACCGCAGTACGAGACCCATGTGACCGTGCCCTGCGCCACTTCCGGGGAGTGGGAGCGGCTGGCCGCCTGGGCGGCCGGGCAGGGGGTCAAGGCCACCCGTATCGTGCTCGCCCGCGGGCGCGTCCCCAGTCAGCCGATGCTCACCGTGCGGGGCGGCGCCGGCCTGGCCGGACACCGCGCCGGGGCCGCGGAGTTGCAGGCGCGGCTGCGTGCGGCCGGCTTCCGCGTCGTACGAGTGAAGACCGAGACGGAGCCCTGGGCGCCCCAGGCCCCGCAGGAGGACGCGGACGCGGCGGCGGAGGGCACCTACTTCGAGCACCACGTGAAGCTGGCGCTGCCCGGGGACTTCGACCGCGAGCGGCTGCTGGCCGCGGTACGCCCGCACGGCGCCCACCTGTCGTGGAACGCCCGCCGGGTCACGGGCCGCGGCCGCCACGAGCGGTTCGTGACGCAGCGCTGCCACGGCGTGGGGGCGCGCACGGCGGGCGGCCGCCTGGCCGCTCTGCTGGCGGAGCTGACCGGCTGTTCCGCCTCGGCGGACGGGGGACACGAGGTGCTGGCGGTGGAGCGGGAGTTCGTGCTCTACGACAGCGACCTGTCGGTGGACGAGGGGTGGATCGAGCCGGGAGCCGGTGCTGGTGCTGAATCCGGTGCGGGCACAGGTGCCGGTATCGGTCGGACCGTCCGATGAGATGCCGAGCGGACGACACGGGGGAGACGACATGAGCGACACGGGCGGGACCATGGGCGAGAACGGCGAGAACGGCGAGAACGGCGAGAACGGCGAGAACGGCGAGAACGGCGAGAACGGCGAGAACGGGGACGGGACGGCGGGTGGGACGGTGCCCGGGCCCGACGGGCAGGGCGGTGCCCCAAGTGGCGCGTCCCGCAACGACCCCTGGGCCCGCTACCGCTTCCCCGGCAGCCCCGACAGCGGCGAGGAGACGCCCGCGCAGCGCGACCGGCGATACCGGGAGCTGCCCCGCACCGTCCTGCCGAGCCAGGACCCCGGCATCCGTCAGGGGCTCGCCTTCGACCCCGCGCTCAAGCACTTCACCACCGCCTTCCGGGTGGCCGAGCCGACGTTCGATGACCCCGCGGCGGCCGCGCCCTGGCACGCCGCGCGCCGGGCGGCCCTGGACACGGTGCTCGCCGGTGTGGTCGAGGGCGGCTACCGCGACGCCCTCGTGCTGCGCGGCAGCGCGCTGCTCGCGGGCTGGTTCGGCGCGGCGGCGCGCGAGCCGGGCGACCTGGACTTCGTCGTCGTGCCCGCGGACTGGCGGATCGAGGAGGAGCGCACCGACCGGATGCTCGCCGGGATCGCCTCCGCCGCGGCCCGCGTGGGCGCGCGCCTCCCGGAGGGGCCGTCGATCCACGCGGCCGAGGCCCGCTCGGAGTTCATCTGGACGTACGAGCGGGTGCCCGGCCGCCGCATGGTGCTGCCCTGGTCGGCACCGGGGGTGCCCGGCGGCTCGGTGCAGCTTGACTTCGTCTTCGGCGAGCAGCTGCCGGACCCGCCGCGGCCGGCCCGGGTCGCGCTGTCCGGCGCGCCGGGACTGCCCGGCACCGAACTGCTCGCCGCCTCACCGGAGCTGTCGCTCGCCTGGAAGCTCGTCTGGCTCGGCACGGACCTGCACCCGGAGGGCAAGGACCTCTACGACGCGGTGCTGCTGGCCGAGCGCTTCCCGCTGCGCTACGAACTGCTGCAGCAGGTGTTCTGGCTGCTGGAGGAGACGCCCGGCGGCAGCACACTGACGCTGACGCTGGAGGACCTGGAGGAGGCCGTCGGCGCGTACGGCTGGCACCACTTCGCCGAGGAGTACCCCCAGCTGGCGCAGCCCGAGCAGCGGCACTTCGGCGAGCGGCTGCTGGCCGCGGTGCGGCCGGTCTTCGGCCGCTGAACGGTTGCCGGCCGGTGGCGGACGGGGCGCCGACCGGCTGCGGGCAGGCCGCGGAGGGGCGCCGCGCGGGTTGTCCACAGGGTCCCGGCGGGGGAACGGCGCGACATGCGAGGATGGGCGCCTCGCCCGATCAGGCCGGGCGGGGCGGGAACGAGCCGGTGAAAAGGAGTGGGCTGTCGTGGCGGGTACGAACCTCACACGTGTGGAGGCGCAGGAGCGGGCGCGCCTGCTCTCGGTGGACAGGTACGACATCGAGCTCGACCTGAGCGGTGCCCAGGAGGGCGGCACCTTCCGCTCGGTCACCACCGTGCGCTTCGAGGCCCGCGAGGCCGGCTCCACCTTCATCGACCTGGTGGCCCCCGCCGTCCGCGAGGTGGTGCTCAACGGGCGCACCCTCGACCCGGCCGAGGTCTTCGCCGACTCCCGGATCGCCCTGGCCGACCTGCCGGCCGGGCCCTGCGAGCTGCGCGTGGTCGCCGACTGCGCCTACACCAACACCGGCGAGGGCCTGCACCGGTTCGTCGACCCGGTGGACGACCAGGCGTACCTCTACACGCAGTTCGAGGTGCCCGACGCCCGCCGGGTCTTCGCCAGCTTCGAGCAGCCGGACCTCAAGGCCGTCTTCGCCTTCACCGTCAAGGCCCCGGCCGGCTGGACCGTGGTGTCCAACTCGCCGACGCCCGAGCCGCCGGCCGACGGCGTGTGGGTCTTCGAGCCCACCCCGCGCATCTCCACGTACATCACGGCGATCATCGCCGGCCCCTACACGGCGGTGCACAGCACCTGGGAGGGGGAGGGCCGCAGCGTCCCCCTGGGCATCTACTGCCGGCCGTCGCTCGCCGAGCACCTGGACGCCGAGGCGCTCTTCGAGGTCACCCGCCAGGGCTTCGACTGGTTCCACGAGAAGTTCGCCCACCCGTACCCGTTCGCCAAGTACGACCAGCTCTTCGTCCCGGAGTTCAACGCCGGCGCGATGGAGAACGCGGGCGCGGTCACCATCCGCGACCAGTACGTCTTCCGCTCCAAGGTCACCGACTCCGCCTACGAGCTGCGCGGCGAGACCGTGCTGCACGAGCTGGCCCACATGTGGTTCGGCGACCTGGTCACCATGGAGTGGTGGAACGACCTGTGGCTGAACGAGTCGTTCGCCACCTACACCTCCATCGCCTGCCAGGCGCACGCCCCCGGCTCGCGCTGGCCGCAGGCGTGGACCACCTTCGCCAACACCATGAAGACCTGGGCCTACCGGCAGGACCAGCTGCCCTCCACCCACCCGATCATGGCGGAGATCAACGACCTGGACGACGTCCTGGTCAACTTCGACGGCATCACCTACGCCAAGGGCGCCTCGGTGCTCAAGCAGCTCGTCGCCTACGTGGGGATGGACGCGTTCTTCGCCGGCGTGCAGACGTACTTCCAGCGGCACGCCTGGGGCAACACCCGCCTGACCGACCTGCTGGGCGCCCTGGAGGAGACCTCCGGCCGCGACCTGAAGACCTGGTCCAAGGCGTGGCTGGAGACCGCCGGGATCAACGTGCTGCGCCCGGAGATCGAGACGGGCGCCGACGGCACCATCACCTCCTTCGCCGTCCGCCAGGACGCCCCCGACCTGCCGGCGGGCGCCAAGGGCGTGCCGGTGCTGCGCCCGCACCGCATCGCGATCGGCGCCTACGACCTGGTCGACGGCCGGCTGGTGCGCACCCGCCGGGTCGAGCTGGACGTCGACGGCTCGCACACCGACGTCCCCGAGTTCGCCGGCACCCCCCGTCCCGCCGTGGTGCTGCTCAACGACGACGACCTCTCCTACGCCAAGGTCCGCCTCGACGAGCAGTCCCTGGCCGTGGTCCGCGACCACGTCGGCGACTTCGCCGAGTCGCTGCCGCGCGCCCTGGTCTGGGCGGCCGCCTGGGACATGACGCGCGACGGCGAACTCGCCACGCGCGACTACCTGGAGCTGGTGCTGCACGGCATCGGCAAGGAGTCCGACATCGGCGTGGTGCAGTCGCTGCACCGGCAGGTCAAGCTCGCCCTCGACCTGTACGCGGACCCGGCCTGGCGGGACAGCGGCCTGGCCCGCTGGACGCAGGCCGCCCTGGAGCACCTGGAGGCCGCCGCCCCCGGCAGCGACCACCAGCTCGCCTGGGCGCGGGCGTTCGCCGTCACCGCCCGCACCCCGGAGCAATTGGACATCCTGCAGGGCCTGCTGGAGGGCACCCGCTCCTACGAGGGCCTGGCCGTGGACACCGACCTGCGCTGGGCCCTGCTCAACCGCCTCGCGGCCACCGGCCGGGTGGGCGAGGAGGCGATCGAGGCCGAGCTGGTCCGCGACGCGACCTCGGCCGGCGAGCAGCACGCCGCCGCCGCGCGGGCCGCCCGCCCCGGCGCGGCGAACAAGGCCGCGGTGTGGGCCTCCGTGGTCGAGGACGACAAGCTGCCCAACGCGGTGCAGGAGGCCGTCATCGGCGGCTTCGCACAGCCGGACCAGCGCGAGGAGCTGGCGCCTTACACCGAGCGGTACTTCGCGGCCGTGAAGCAGGTGTGGGAGAGCCGCAGCCACGAGATGGCCCAGCAGATCGTGGTCGGCCTCTACCCCGCGCTCCAGGTCTCGCAGGCCACCCTGGACGCCACCGACGCCTGGCTGGCCTCCGCGCAGCCGCCGCCGGCCCTGCGCCGCCTGGTGGTGGAGAGCCGCTCGGGCGTGGAGCGCGCGCTGAAGGCCCAGGCGGCGGACGCCCGCCTGTCGGCGTAAGGAGCGGCACCGAGAAGAACGGCCCCGTCCCGGGCCGCCGCGAGGAGCGGTGGCGCCGGGACAGGGCCGCTGTGCTTCGCGCGAGTGTCGTACTCGGGCCGCAGGGGCCGGGCGCGGCCCGTCACGGCCGCCGGGGCCCGGCGGCCCGCTGCCTCGGCGGCCCGGGCCGTGGTGCCGCCCGCGGGCGCAGCCCCGGGGATGCACGACGACCCCGCCACCGGGCGGTGGCGGGGTGCGGGCGGGCTCGCCGGAGCGCGCCGCGGGGCCCCGCGGCGCGAGCGTCAGCGCTTGGGGGAGCGGTCCGTGACGATGACCAGGCCCGCGATGATCGCGAACAGCGCGATGGGGATGCCGACGAAGAGGCCGAGGGTCTGGGCCACGCTGAGACCGGAGCCCGGGTCGTCGCCCTGGTCGCGGATGAGGGCGAACGCCGGGGACGACATGAGCAGCATCACCGTGGTGCCGATGGTGACGACCCCGGCCCGCTGCAGCTTCTTGGTCAGCTTCTTGTCCACGCCCTCAATGTAGTGACCGCCCCCGCGGGCCGCGCGCGCGGGGTCCCCCTACGGGCGCGTCGCGAGCGCGCGCCGGACCTCCTCGGCCAGGGCGTGCAGCCGCGGGGAGGCCGCCAGTTGCTCCAGGGCGAGCGGCCGTCCGTCCGGCCCGGCCACCGGCAGCCGCCAGTTGGGGTACTCGTCGGAGGTCCCCGGCAGGTTCTGCGGGCGGCGGTCGCCGACCCCGTCGGGCAGCCAGATCCCCACCATCCGGGCCGGCGTGCTCGCCAGGAACCGGTGCACGGCGATGACCACGGCCTCCTCGTCGGCGGCGTCGGCCGCGCCCTCGGGCAGCAGCCCGAGCCGGCCGAGCAGCGCGATCCACTCGGCGACCTCGGCGGCGTCCTCGGCCTGCTCCTCGGCCAGCGGCCGGGCCAGCAGCCCGAGCCGGTGGCGCAGCCCGACGTGCTCGCCGGTGAGCCGGGCCGCGGTGCTCGGCAGGTCATGGGTGGTCGCGGTGGCCAGGCACGCCTGCCGCCAGGCGCTCGGCGGAAGGGGGAGGCGGGTGGCGCCGGGCCCGTCGTAGTCGCGCTCGAACCACAGCACGGAGGTGCCCAGGATGCCGCGGTCGGCCAGTTCCTCGCGCACCCCGGGCTCCACCGTGCCCAGGTCCTCGCCGATGACGACGGCCCCGGCCTCGTACGCCTCCAGAGCGAGCAGCCCGAGCATCGCCTCGGGGTCGTAGCGGACGTAGGTGCCCTCGGTGGGCGGGCGGCCCTCGGGCACCCACCACAGCCGGAACAGCCCCATCACGTGGTCCACCCGGACCCCGCCGGCGTGCCGCAGCATGCGCGCGACCAGGTCGCGGTAGGGCGCGTAGCCGGTGGCGGCCAGCGCATCGGGGCGCCAGGGCGGCAGCCCCCAGTCCTGGCCGCGGGAGTTGAAGGCGTCCGGCGGCGCCCCCACCGACATCCCGGCGGCCAGCACGTCCTGCATCGCCCAGGCGTCCGAGCCCGCCGGGTGCACACCGACCGCCAGGTCGTGCACCACGCCCACCGGCATGCCCGCGTCCCGCGCGGCATGCTGGGCGGTGGCGAGCTGGCCGTCGGTGAGCCAGGTCAGCCAGCAGTGGTGGTCCACCCGCTCGCGCAGCTCGCTGCGGGCCCTGGCCACTTGAGGCGAGCGCGGGTCGCGCAGCCCCGCGGGCCAGGCCCGCCAGTCGGGGCCGTGCACCTCGGCGAGCGCCGACCAGGTCGCGTGGTCCTCCAGCGCCTGGCCCTGCGCGGCCAGGAAGTCGGTGTAGGCGGCCTGCCGCCCGGGGCCGAGCGGCACCGCCCGCACCAGGTCCAGCGCCCGCGCCTTGAGCGCCCACACCGCGTCCCGGTCGATCAGCGCGTCCTTGAGCAGCACCTCGTCGCGCAGCGCGGCCGCCTGCCGCAGCAGTGCGGCGGCCTGCTCGCGGGCCTCGGCCCCCAGGTAGGCGTACTCCGGGACCTCCTCGACCCGCAGGTAGACCGGATCGGGGAAGCGGCGCGAGGAGGGGCGGTAGGGCGAGGGGTCGGTGGGCCGGCCGGGCACGGCGGCGTGCAGCGGGTTGATCTGCACGAAACCGGCGCCCAGCGAGCGGCCGGTCCAGGCGGCGAGGTCCGCGAGGTCGGCGAGGTCGCCCATGCCCCAGGAGCGGGCCGACAGCGTGGAGTACAGCTGCGCCATGAAGCCGAAGGTGCGCCCGGCGGGGCCCGGCAGCCGCTCCGGCGCCACCACGAGGTCGCCGACGGCGCCGTGGCCGTCGGCCGCCGTGGCCCGCAGCACATAGCGGCCGGGCACGAGCGGCACCTGCTCCAGCGGCTCGCCGCCGGGACCGGCCACGGTCAGCCGGGTGCCCTCCGGCAGCCGGGCCGCCAGCGTCGGCAGGGTCTCGCGGCCCGCCCGGACCACCGTGCACGGCGGGAGCAGCCGGCGTGCCGCGCGCTGCTCGTAGGCGGCCAGGGCGTCCCTGACGGCGCAGTGGGTGCTCGCGTCCACGCCGAGCGCGGCGAGCACGGCGACGATCGTCTCCTCGGGGACGGGGACCTCCGTGTCCGGGGTCGGCCGGTATGCGGTGTCCACGCCGTACAAGCCGGCAAGCCGTGCCCGGTCCATCGAGCCTCCGTCCTCACATCACGTGCCCACACCCCTACCCCGGGGCACCGCCCTCATATCCCCCTCCTGGCCGGACCCGTGTCCGGCCGGGGCGGGAGCGGAGCCCGCGGACAGCCCGGCCCGTGTGCGGGAATCAGCCGGAGGGCATCGAAAAAGGGGGGGACAACCCCACCGCGGGTACGCCGGGGAGCGTCATTCCGGGGGGTGCCGGGCTCTCCGTAGCGTCGGTGGCGTGGACACAGTGGGCGCCGGGGGCGCAGCCGGGAAAGCAGCCGAAGACGTGAGGGACGCCGGGTACGCGAGGGGCGGTCCGGCCGTCGGGCCCCGCTCCCCCTACGCCGTCGAGTTGCGCGCGGTGCGGCGCACCTACGGGCGCGGTGACGCCGCCGTGCACGCCCTGTGCGGCATCGACCTGGCCCTGCCCCGCGGCAGCTTCACCGCGATGATGGGCCCCTCGGGCTCCGGCAAGAGCACCTTCCTGCAGTGCGCGGCCGGCCTGGACCGGCCGAACGCCGGCGCGGTCCTGCTGGGCGGCGAGGACATCACCGGCCTCGGCGAGAACAAGCTGACCGAACTGCGCCGCAGCCGGATCGGCTTCGTCTTCCAGTCCTTCAACCTGCTGCCGTCCCTGACGGTGCTGCAGAACGTGCTGCTGCCGCAGCGGCTGGCCGGGCAGCGGCCCGACCGGCGGCGGGCGGCCGCGGTACTGGAGCAGGTGGGCCTGGCCGGGCACGCCCGGCGGCGCCCGGGCCAGCTCTCCGGCGGCCAGCAGCAGCGGGTGGCCATCGCCCGGGCTCTGGTGACCAGCCCGGAGGTGGTCTTCGCCGACGAGCCGACCGGCGCCCTGGACACCGCGACCGCTCGCGACGTGCTGGCCCTGCTGCGGCAGGCCGTGGACCGCGCGGGGGCGACCGTGGTGATGGTGACCCACGACCCGGTCGCCGCCTCATACGCGGACCGGGTGGTGTTCCTGGCGGACGGCTTGCTCGCCGGCGAGCTGCGCGACCCCGAACCCGCCGCGGTGGCCGACCGGATGGTCGCCCTCACCTCGGCAGCGACGGGCGGACCGGCGGGGGCGGCGGCGTGAACGGCTTGGCCCGCGCCTCCCTGCGGTTCCGGCCGGCCTCCTTCGCCGGCACCTTCGTCGCGCTGCTCTTCGCCGCCGCCGTGGTCACCGCCTGCGGCGCGCTGCTGCAGACGGGCATCACCGCCCGTGTGCTGCCGGTGCGGTACGCGCACGTGCCGGTCGTGGCCGCGCCCGACCCGTCCGGGCACGTCACCACCGGCCACGGCGACGACCGCGACACCGAGTCCGCACCGCTCACGGACCGGCCGCGCCTGGCCACGGCCCTGGCCGGCCGCATCGCCGCGCGGCCGGGGGTGGCCGCCGCCGTTCCGGACATCGCCTTCCCCGTCCGGAGCGGCCATCTGCCGCCGCTGACCGGCCGCGACTGGTCGGCCCGGCTGATCGAGGGCCCGGCCGGCCGCGGCACGGCGGCGCCCCGTCCCGGCGAGGTCGTCCTGGCCGCCGCGGACGCCCGTGCCGCCCACCTGGCCGCGGGCGGCACTGTCACCCTGACCACGCCTGCCGGCAGCGCCGGCTACCGGATCGCCGCCCTGGCCCCCTCGGGCGCCGACAGCGTCTACTTCGCCGACGCGCAGGCCGGGGTGCTGTCCGGGCACGACGGGCGGGCCGACGCCATCGCCGTCCTCCCGCGGCCGGGCGTGTCCACCGACGCGCTCGCGGACCAGGTCCGCGCGGCCGTCGGCCACGCCGCCCAGGTACGCACCGGGAACGGCAGGGGCGCCGCCGAGCAGCCCGAGTTGGGCTCGGCCAAAGAGCTGCTGGTCGCGATCGGCGGGTCCTTCGGCGGGGTCGCCACCGGCACCGCGGTGTTCGTGGTGATGGGCACGGTGGCGCTCGCCGTGGGCCAGCGGGCCCGGGAGATCGCGCTGCTGCGCGCGCTCGGCGCGACGCCGCGGCAGATCCGCAGGACCGTCGCCACCGAGGCGCTGCTGGTGGCGCCGCTCGCGGGCGCCGCCGGGATCTGGCCGGGCGTGCGGCTCGCGGGCTGGTGGCTGCGGCAGTTGGCGCACCGGGACGCGGTGCCGGCGGGCGTGACGCTGTCGGTGGGCTGGATCCCGATGGTGGCCGCGGTGGGCGCGGGGCTGCTGGCCGCGCTGCTCGCCGGGTACCTGGCCGCGCGCCGCCCGTCGAAGGCCCGGCCGAGCCAGGCGCTGGGGGAGGCAGCCGTGGAGCGGCGCAGGCCCGGCGTGGTGCGCACCGTGCTGGGCGTCGTGGCGCTGGCCGGCGGGGTGGTGCTGGCCGCGGTGGCCGCGCAGGCGTCCGGTGACGACGCGGCCTCCACCGCGCTCGGCGTGGTCTTCTGCTTCATGGTCGCCGTCGCGCTGCTCGGCCCGATCGTCTCGTGGCTCGCCGCCGCCGTGCTCGGGCTGCCGCTGCGCGCCTCGGGCTCGGTGCCGGGGATGCTCGCGGCCGCCAACGCCCGGGCGGCGGCCCGCCGGCTGGCCGCGGCGATCACGCCGATCGTGCTGGTCACCGCGTTCTGCGGCACCCTGCTGGGCATGCAGGGCTCGCTGACGCACACCTCGGCCCGGCAGGTCCGCGACGGGGTGGTCGCCGACCAGGTGGTGGGCTCCTCGGGCGGCGGGCTGCCCGCGGCCGCCGAGCGGCAGGCGGCGGCCGTGCCCGGGGTGGACACCGCGGTCGGTGTGCTGCGCACCGGCGCCCTCGTACGGGTCGGCGGCGGTCTGGACTCGGCGAACCTCCTGGGGGTCTCGGGCGACCCGGCGCGGGTGGGCCGCGTGCTCGACCTCGGTGTGCGCCGCGGCAGCCTCGCCGGACTGACCGCCGACGGCCGCACGGTGGCGGTGGACACGCTGCTGGCCGGCACCGCGCACGCGAAGGTCGGCGGGCGGCTGTCGCTGTGGCTGGGCGACGGCACACAGGTCCGCCCGAAGGTGGTCGCGATCTACTCGCGCGGCCTGGGCCTGGGCCAACTGCTCATGCCACGCGGGGCCGTTGCCGCACACGCCGGCACCGCCTACGACGCCCGGATCCTGGTCCGCGACACCCCTGGCGCCGACCGGGCGGCAGTACGGCGGCAGTTGGCGGCGCTGCCGGTGCCGGGTCTCACCGTCACCGACCGGGCGGGCTACCGGGCCGAGGTGGACAAGGACCTCGAACTCAACGCCTGGTCCAACGAGGTGATGGCCGTGGTGCTCGGCGGCTTCGCCGCCGTGGCCGCCGCCAACACGCTGGTGATGACGGTGCTGGACCGCCGCCGTGAGGTGGCCCTGCTGCGGCTGGCCGGCACCACCCGGCGGCAGGTGCTGGCCATGCTCCGCTGGGAGGCGCTGCTCGTCGCCGTGGCCGGCCTCGCCATCGGCGCGGCCATCGCCTGGGTCACCCTGGGGCCCATCGCCCGCGGCCTGACCGGCTCCTCGCCCTACGTGCCGCCGGGCACGGCGGCGGCCATCGCCGGAGGCGCGGTGCTCCTCGCCCTGGCGGCCACGGGGCTTCCGGCCCGCGCGCTGCTGCGCACCCGGCCCGCGGCGGCGGGGACGGCCCGCGAGTAGCCCGCCGCCGGGCTACGATGGGCGGCTACCGGGCGGCGGCGCCCCGTGACACGCACCGCCGCGGTCCATGCCGCCGAACGCCCCGCTGACGGCCCTTCGTGGCCGGCGGGTGAGCGGTTCCCCACCGGGCGGCGAGCCGCGGATGGACAGCCCGGAAACGGACATTCCGCGCCCGGAGATGGGCGTTCGGCGTTCGTCCCGCGTTACGTCACAGGTCACTTGAGCTGCCAACCATCCCCCTGGGCGCCCCGACCGCGGACGCCCGCACGCCGCGCCCTCCCCCGGCCGCCGGGGGAACCTCAGGGGGACCATCCCATGCCCGGACCTGCCGCCCGCCCCGAGCCCGAGCCGACGCCGCGACCCGTACCCGCCCTCGAAGCCGAAGCCGAAGCCGAAGCCGAAGCCGCAGCCGAAGCCGCACCCGACGTACCCGGCGCATCGGACGTGTCCGAACCGGGCGCCATCGCGGGCGCCGCGGCACAGGCGAAGCCGGCCGCCCGGCTGCGGGCCGAACCGGCCGCCCAGCAGCCCGCCGAGCCCATCGCGGCCCCCGCCCGCACCGCCCGCCGGATCGACCGCCGGACGCTGCTGATCGCCTCCGCCGGGGTGGTCGCCGCGGGCGGCGGCGCCTCCGCCTGGGTCTTCGGGCCCGGCTCCGACCCCGCGAGCGCCCGCACCGCCGCGGTGACCGCGACCCCGCGCCCCGCGCCGCACACCCCCTCGGCGACCCCGACCCGCGCGACGCCGGTACGGCCCACGCCGGTCGGCACCACCCTGCACAGCGTCGCCGAACCCACCGGCCGGAAGGGCGGCTACCGGCGGCTGGCGGACGCGCCCGGCTGGAAGCAGGTGGTGCGCACCGACCTCGCCCCCGCCCGCGCCGGGCGCGAGCGCCGCCGCACCGTGCTCGCCTCCTTCGTCCAGCTCACCGACCTGCACATCACCGACGTACAGTCACCGCTGCGGCTCGAGTGGATGCGCGCGCACGCCCCCAACGGCTGGCGGCCGCACGAGGCGCTGACCGCGGCCGGCGCGGTGGCGCTGGTGGAGCGCATCAACAGCCTGCGCGGCGGCCCGGTCACCGGCGCCCCGCTGGCCTTCGCCGTCACCACCGGCGACAACACCGACAACAACTCCTCGCTCGAACTCGACTGGTTCCTCACCGCGTTGAGCGGCGGCACGATCACGCCCGACTCCGGTGACCCGGAGGCGTACGAGGGCGTGCAGAACTCCGGCCTGCAGTTGTTCTGGCAGCCCGACAGCGCCCGCGCCGACGCCGACAAGAAGCGCGGCTTCCCGCACCTGCCGGGCTACCTCACCGCCGCCAGGCGGCCGTTGACCAGCCCGGGGCTGACCATCCCCTGGTACTCCACCGTCGGCAACCACGACGCCCTCTTCGGCGGCGCCTACCGCTCGGCCGGCTTCGCGGCCGACATCGCCACCGGTGCCCGCAAACTGGAGCAGGTGCCGCACGCCGACGTCGAGAAGGCCGTCAAGGCGGTCAACGGTCACCGCGACCCGGGCGGCACCCTGGTGCACGAGATCCTGGACCGCTACGCGCGCACGGCCCGCACCGTCACCGCCGACGCCCGCCGGGTGCCCTTCACCCCGCAGGAGTACCTGGCCGCGCACCTGGAGCCGCGCCGCAAGGGCGCGGGCCCGGCCGGCCACGGGTACGCGGCCGAAGGTGTCGACGCCGACCACCTCTACTACGCCTTCGACGTCGCCGACGGCGTGCTCGGCATCAGCCTGGACACCACCGACCGCGGCGGCGACTACCTCGGCTCCATCGGCACCGAGCAACTGGACTGGCTGGACCGCACGCTGGCCGCCAACGCCGACCGCCACGCGCTCGTCTTCAGCCACCACACCAGCCGCACCATGACCAACCTGCACCTCGACCCGGCCCGCCCGGGGGAGGCCCGGCACGACGGCAAGGCCCTCACCGCGCTGCTCGGCCGCCACCGCAACGTGCTGGCCTGGATCAACGGCCACAGCCACCTGAACCGGATCGAGTCCCACGGCTCCTTCTGGGAGGTCAACACCGCCTCCCACGTGGACTATCCGCAGCTGGCCCGGATCATCGAGCTGACCGACAACCACGACGGCACCCTGTCGCTGTTCACCACGCTCATCGAGTCGGCGGCCCCGCACCGCACCGACTTCGAGGACCTGTCGGCCACCGGCCTGGCCTCGCTCTACCGCGAGCTGGCCTACAACGCCCCCGGCGCCAACATCCCCCGCTTCACCGGGGGTTCGGACGACCGCAACACCGAGCTGCTGCTGCGGAAGCGCTGAACCGCCGCTTGGGGTCGGCCCTCACCTGGGCGTCACCACCACGTAGGCGGCCGGGTCGAGGTCTGCGGAGGCCATCAGCGCGGTGCGCACCACGGCCGCCTGCTGCACCGGGGCGTGCCGCAGCCGCTCCGGCGGCACCAGCACCACGGTGATGCCCAGCGCCTCCAAGTGCTCCTGCTGGCGGGCCTGGTGGGACCGCAGCGCCTCCTCCTGCGACTCCAGCACGAGCGCCACCGCGTGCTCGGGCCAGAAGGCGTCCACCCCGCCCAACGGCGGCCCGCCCGGCAGCCGCAGGTCCACGTTCCACACCGGGTCGGGCAGCCGGTGGCCGGCCACCATGGCGTACAGCCGCTGCTCGGCAACCCCGCGCTCCTCGGCCCGCAGGACGTCCAGCGCGCGCCGCACGTAGGGGCGTTCGAGCAGCCCGGCGGCCGACAGCGCGCGCAGCACCGCCGACCCCTCGCAGTGCCCGCCGCGCACCGCCTCGCTGAACAGCGCCCGCACGGTGTCGGGGTCGTCGAGCTCGGCCACCGCGTCGGCGAGCGCCCGCGGCACCGGGGCGCAGGGCAACCCCGCCACCTCCACGGGCGGCGGCAGCTCGCGCACCCGGTGGATCGCCACGTCGCCGGCGTCCCGCAGCCGCCGCTGCCGCCCGACCAGCACGTCGATCCGGGGCAGGCCGATCAGCGGCGGCACCCCGCGGAAGCGGTGCAGGGCGAGCGCGGCCGGGCCGGTGACCATGGCCTCGCCGCCCAGCGGGGCGGGGACGCCGAGGTCGCGGCCCGCGTACAGCAGCGCGGCCCGCACCCGCTCCTCGCTGGAGGGCGGCCCCGAGTGCAGCAGGCACACCTGCGGCAGCACCTGCTGCCAGGGTCCGCCCGGGCGGCAGCGCTCGGCGATGGTCGCGGCGGACAGGCCCCGCTCGCGCAGCCGGCGGACCGTCAGGACGGTCTCGCCGCGGGGGTCGAGGCGGAGGGGGACGTGGGGGGTGAGGTCGTTCGCGTTCATGGGACAGGAGCTTCCCGTCCGCCCGGTGGTCACTAACCGTTGTTACGGTCTCGTCGACAAAACCGGACAACACCGGGCTAAAGTCTGCCCGCCGGGCTGCCGATCAGCCCCCATCACCCATAAGAGTGACGGGGCCGCCCCGACCAGCCGGAACGGCCCCGCACCGCCCGGCCGCGCTGCCGGCCCGGCGGGCGGTGCCCGCACGCCTGTTCAGCGCCGGGCGTCGCACTCCTGCGCCCGCAGCGCGCGCGCCAGGTCGTCGCGCGCCTCCAGCACCAGCCGGCGCAGCGCCGGGGCGGCGTCCTCGCGCTCGCGCAGCCACGCGTCGGTGGCCGCGAGCGTCCGCGGGTCGTCCTGCTGCGCCGGGTACAGGCCGCGCACCACCGACATGCCGATCTCGATCGACCGCTTGGCCCACAGCTCCTCGATCGCCGCGAAGTACGGCTGCGCGTAGGGCGCGAGGAGGTCGGCCTGGCCGTCCTGCGCGAAGCCGGCGATGGTCGCCTCGACCAGCGCGTTCGACAGCGCGTCGGAGTCCACCACGGCCGCCCACGCCTCGGCCTTCACCGCCGCGTCGGGGCGCGCGGCCAGGCAGCGCACCTCGTGCCGGCGGCCGGAGGCGGTGTCGTCCCTGGCCCGCTCGGCGGAGATCGCCGCGGCGTCGGCGGCGCCCTGCGCGGCCAGGGTGCCCAGCAGCGTCCAGCGCAGCTCCTGGTCGACGTCCAGGCCGCCGATCGCCTCCGAGCCGTCCAGTAGGCCCTGCAGCAGCCGCAGATCGGCCGGTGCGGCGGCCACGGCGGCGAAGAAGCGGGCCCAGGCCAGCTGGTGGCCGCTGCCCGGCTCGGCCGCCCGCAGCGCCTCGAGCGCCCCCGCGGCCAGCGCCTGTCCGGCCGCCGCGCGGGCGTCCTTGGCCACGTAGCGGGTCAGCGCGGTGCGGGCCTGCTGGTGCAGCTGCTGGAGCACGCCGATGTCGGACTCGCGCCCGGCGAACCGCAGCACCAGGTCGAGGAAGTCACCGGCCGGCATCAGCGCGTCGCGGGTCAGGTTCCACACCGCGGACCAGGCCAGCGCCCGCGCCAGCGGGTCGGTCAGGTCGCCCAGGTGGGATCTCAGGGTGTCCAGCGAGGCGGCGTCGAAGCGCACCTTGCAGTACGTCAGGTCCTCGTCGTTGACGAGCACCAGGTCCGGCCGCGGCTGCCCGGCCAGCTCCGGCACGGCCGTGGAGGGGCCGGCCACGTCCGTCTCGGCGCGGGCGTAGCGGGTCAGCGCGCCCTCCTCGTCCCGCCGGTAGAGGCCGATCGCGACCCGGTGCGGGCGCAGCGTCGGGTGCGACTGCGCGGCGCCCTGCTCGACGACCAGTTCGGCGACGCGGTCCTCGGCGTCCAGGCCCACCCGCGGGGTCAGCGCGTTGACGCCCGCGGTCTCCAGCCAGGCCCGCGACCAGGCGGCCATGTCGCGGCCCGAGGTCTCGGCCAGCACCGACAGCAGGTCGGCCAGCGTGGTGTTGCCGTAGGCGTGGCGGGTGAAGTACCGCCGCGCGGCCTCCAGGAAGGCGTCGCGGCCGACGTAGGCGACCAGCTGCTTCAGGACGGCGGCGCCCTTGGAGTACGTGATGCCGTCGAAGTTGAGCTTGGCGTCCTCCAGGTCGCGGATGTCGGCCACGACCGGGTGGGTGGAGGGCAGCTGGTCGGCCCGGTAGGCCCACGCCTTGCGGCGGTTGGCGAAGGTGATCCAGCCCTCGGTGAACTCGGTCGCCTCCACCTGCGCGAAGGCGCCCATGAAGTCCGCGAAGGACTCCTTGAGCCACAGGTCGTCCCACCAGCGCATGGTGACCAGGTCGCCGAACCACATGTGGGCCATCTCGTGCAGCACCACGTTCGCCCGGTGCTCGTAGGAGGGCCGGGTCACCTTGCCGCGGAAGACGAACTCCTCGCGGAAGGTGACCAGTCCGGGGTTCTCCATGGCGCCCAGGTTGTACTCGGGCACGAACGCCTGGTCGTACTTCCCGAACGGGTAGGGGTAGTCGAAGGCGTCGTGGAAGAAGTCCAGGCCCTGCTTGGTCACTTCGAAGATGGCGTCGGCGTCGAAGTGCCGGGCCAGTGAGCGCCGGCACAGCGCCGACAGGGGGATGTCGAGGACCGCCTTGTCCTTCAGGGTCCGCGAGTAGTGGTCGTGCTCGACGTGGTACGGGCCGGCCAGCACCGCCGTGATGTACGTGGCGATCGGCTGGGTGGGCACGAACGAGACGGTGGCGCCGCCCCCTTCGGCCGGGACGGGCTCGCCGTCCGCGGCGCCGTTGCTCAGCACCGTCCAGCCCTCGGGCGCGGTCACCTGGAAGGTGAAGGGCGCCTTCAGGTCCGGCTGCTCGAAGTTCGCGAACACCCGGCGGGCGTCGGCCGGTTCGTACTGCGTGTAGAGGTAGACCGCGCCGTCCTCGGGGTCCTCGAAGCGGTGCAGGCCCTCGCCGGTGCGGCTGTAGGCGCAACTCGCGTCGACCACCAGGGTGTTGCGCTCGGCCAGGTTGTCCAGCGCAATGCGGGCGCCGTCGAAGACCCGGGCCGGGTCCAGGTCGCGGCCGTTGAGCCGCACCGAGGTGACCGCGGGAGCGACCAGGTCGGCGAAGGTCGAGGCGCCGGGCTGCGAGCAGCGGAAGTCGATCACCGTGGTGGAGCGGAAGGTGCGCGGCCCGGCGCCGGTGGCGGGTCCCACCGCGGAGCGCACGTCCAGCGCCACGTCGTACCGCTCCACGGACAGGATCGCGGCCCGCGCGCGGGCCTCCTCACGGCTCAGGTTCTCGCCGGGCACGGTCGGCTCCTTCGTCTGCTTCGACTGGCACGCCGGATCGCGGCGCTGAGGCATCCTCCCACGGGCCCCGGGCGGCTGCGCGGCGCGGGAATGCCAGGTCGGCGCCGCACGTTCCGGTTGGAAGGGGTGGTGTGCGCCGAGCCGGCGCCCCCGCCCGCCCCCTGCCCGCGAGGGACCCGGGCGCCTCCGGGGAGCCCGCGCGGCGCAGTGCCGCAGTCCGTACCACGCCGTCCGAGGAGCACGCAGTGACCACCACCGCCCCCGAAGCAACCGCCGCCCAGGTACCGGCCGGGACCGTCCCCGCCGACTTCTGGTTCGACCCGCTGTGCCCCTGGGCCTGGATGACCTCGCGCTGGATGCTGGAGGTCGAGAAGGTCCGCCCGGTCAGCGTCCGCTGGCACGTGATGAGCCTCGCGGTGCTCAACGAGGACAAGCTCGACACCCTCCCGGAGTCCTACGCGACCTTCCTGCGCGACGCCTGGGGCCCGGTGCGTGTCGTCACCGCCGCCCGCGAGCTGCACGGCGACGAGGTCGTCGGCCCGCTCTACACCGCGCTCGGCACCCGCTTCCACAACCAGGCGCTGCCGCGCGACCGCGAGACGATCGTGGCCGCCCTGACGGAGGTGGGCCTGCCCGAGTCGCTGGCGGACTACGCCGACTCCGACGCCTACGACACGCAGCTGCGCGCCTCCCACAAGGAGGGCATCGACAAGGTCGGCCAGGACGTCGGCACCCCCGTCATCGCCGTCCCCGGCTCCGACGGCGAGCAGATCGCCTTCTTCGGACCCGTCGTCACCCCCGCGCCCAAGGGCGAGGAGGCGGCGAAGCTGTGGGACGGCACGCTGATGGTGGCCTCCATCCCGGGCTTCTACGAGATCAAGCGCACCCGCACGCAGGGCCCGATCTTCGACTGACCCCGGGCCGCGGCCGGCATTGGCGGTTTCCCACAGCGGGACGGCAGCGGGACGGCAAGGGCACCGCTCCTGTGCCGGGGCCGTCCCGTGCCGCCCGCGCACCCGCCCTACGTGACATGGCTCACGCGACCTGGTGAAACGGCGTACCGGGTGCGGGCCTTGGCGGGTGCGGGCGGCCGCGGAAGCCTCCAAGCGGGGGCGGTACGGCTTTGTCGGAGTCATACGATGAGCGGCCCGCGGGCCGTGCGCTAGCGTCACCGTGTCCCCGACCGCCCCCGTATCCCGCGGAGTCACCCATGAGCACCGCCGCCCCCTCAGCGCCCGGCACCGCACCCAGCACCGGAACCGTCCTGGCCGACCTGCTGCCCGCCTCCTCGGCCGCGCGGGCGCGGCTGCGGGACCTCGCGCTCGTGGTCGGCGGCGCCGTGCTCACCGGGCTCGCCGCGGAGCTGTCCCTGCCGGTGCCGGGCTCGCCGGTCCCGGTGACCGGGCAGACCTTCGCGGCCCTCCTGGTCGGCACCGCGCTCGGCGCCCGCCGCGGGGCCGCCTCGCTCGGCCTGTACGCGCTGGCCGGCGTCGCCGGGCTGCCGTGGTTCGCCGGCGGCACCTCCGGCTGGTCCATGCCGAGCTTCGGCTACATCCTCGGCATGATCGCCGCCGCGGCCGTCGTCGGCGCGCTGGCCCGCCGCGGGGGCGACCGCACGGTGCTCCGTACGGCAGGGGTGATGGTCCTGGGCTCCGCGGTGACCTACGCCGTCGGCGTCCCCTACCTCGCCCACGCCGCCCACCTCTCCGCCCCCGAGGCCCTCCGCCTCGGCCTGCGCCCCTACCTCCTGGGCGACGCCCTCAAAGCCGCCCTCGCCATGACCGCCCTCCCCACCGCCTGGCACCACCTCTCCCGCTGAGGGCACCCACCGCCGCGCGCAGCGGCACCGTGTCGCAGGTGCAGCACCCTGCCGCCGCCCGCGTACGGCACCGTGAGCCGGGGAGTGCGAGAATCCCCCCATGCGCGTCTACCTCGGCTCGGACCACGCCGGCTTCGAACTCAAGAACCACTTCGCCGACTGGCTCGTCAAGAACGGCCACGAACCCGTCGACTGCGGCCCGCACATCTACGACGCGGAGGACGACTACCCGCCGTTCTGCCTGCGCGCGGCCACCCGCACCGCCGCCGACCCCGGCTCCCTCGGCATCGTCATCGGCGGCTCCGGCAACGGCGAGCAGATCGCCGCGAACAAGGTCAAGGGCGTGCGCGCCGCCCTCGCGTGGAGCGAGGAGACCGCCACCCTGGCCCGTGAGCACAACGACGCCAACGTGCTGGCCATCGGCGGCCGGATGCACACCGTGGAGCAGGCCACCCGCTTCCTCGAACTCTTCCTCGCCACCCCTTACTCGCACGCCGAGCGCCACCAGCGCCGGATCGACATGCTCAGCAGGTACGAGGCCACCGGCGACCTCCCGCCGGTCCCGGCCCACCACCCGCAGCCGGAGGACTGAGCCGGCCGATGCCCGAGGGCCACACGATCCACCGCCTGGCCGAGGACGTCCGGGACCGCCTGGCCGGCTGGCCGGTGCGGGCGAGCAGCCCGCAGGGCAAGTTCGCCGACAGCGCGGCGCTGCTGGACGGCACCGTGCTGGACGGCGTGGACGCGCACGGCAAGCACCTCTTCCTCGGCTTCGGGGAACTCGGCTGGGTGCACATCCACCTCGGCCTGATCGGCAAGGTCGCCTTCGGCGACGCGGTCACCGCCACCGTGCGACTGCGGCTGGAGGGCGGGCCGCACGGCGAGCGGACGATGAGCCTGCGCGGCCCGGCGACCTGCGCGCTGGTCACAGACGACGAGAAGCAGGCGGTGCACGACGGGCTCGGCCCGGACCCGCTGCGTCCCGGCGACGACCCCGAGCGGGCCCGTACCCGGATAGCGCGCTCGCGCATCCCCGTCGCCGCCCTGCTGATGGACCAGAAGGTGCTCGCCGGCGTCGGCAACGTCTACCGCGCCGAGGTGCTCTTCCGGCACGGCGTGGACCCCTTCCTGCCCGGCCGGGACCTGCCGGCGCCGCTGTGGGAGGCGATGTGGGCGGACCTGTCCGCCCTGATGCGCCAAGGGGTGCGCGACAACCGGATCGACACGGTGCGGCCCGAGCACGAGCCCGAGGCGATGGGCCGCCCGCCCCGCCGGGACGACCACGGCGGCGAGGTGTACGTCTACCGGCGCACCGGCCAGCCGTGCCTGGTGTGCGGTACCCCCGTGCGCACCGAACCGCTCGCGGGCCGCAACCTCTTCTGGTGCCCCACCTGCCAACCACCGCACGCCTGACGGCCGACGGGGTGCCGTGCCCGCGGCACCCCGGGCATCCAGGCGCCCCCGAGCCTCCCCGCGCCGGCCGTACGGCCCGGCTCAGTCCACCGGGACGCCCTGCGGCGCCTTGATCCGCTTCATGATCATCTGCGAGTTGACGTCCGAGACGCCGGGCAGCGCGATCAGCTTGTCGGTCCAGAAGCGCTCGTAGGCGTCGGAGTCGGCGACCGCGATCCGCAGCAGGCAGCCGGGGGCGCCGTAGAGCCGGTACGCCTCCACCACGTCGGGGATCGACTGCACCTCCGCCTCGAAGGACGCCACCGAGGCCCGGTCGCGGTGCACCTCCACCGAGGCGAAGACCTCGAAGCCGCGGCCCACTGCGGTCGGGTCCACCACGGCCCGGTAGGTCTGGATCACCCCGTCGTCCTCCAACTGCCGCACCCTGCGCAGACACGGCGAGGGGGTCAGGCCCACCCGCTGGGCCAGCTCCTGATTGGTCAGCCGGCCATCGGCCTGGAGCTCGCGCAAGATACTGCGGTCAATGGCGTCCATGAGGGTGCTTCCTCCCATGATATGGCGCGTTCATCATCAGATTTAGCAATCATATGGCAGGTCTACGCGCATATCATTGTGCTGGGGAATGTTGCCGTGCGCCCGGGGAAGGCGCACCAGCCGCGCGCCGCCGCCACCGTGGGGCAGGCGCTTCAGGGAGGCGGACACATGCGACACGTCGTGGTCATCAGCACCGGGGGCACCATTGCCAGCCGCTGGCAGGGGGAAGGGTACGCCGCCGAGGCGGCCGGCAGCGAGGTGCTCGCCGCCGGTGCCGTCCCCGAGGGCGTCGAGGTCCGCGTGGTGGACCTCTTCACCGTCAACAGCTCCCGGGTGACCACCGCCCACCAGCTGAGCCTGCTGCACGCCGTCCACGACGTCCTGGCCGACCCCGAGGTGGACGGCATCGTCGTCACCCACGGCACCGACACCCTGGAGGAGTCCGCCTTCTTCGTGGACCTCTTCCACTCCGACCGCCGCCCGGTCGTCTTCACCGGCGCCCAGAAGCCGCTGGACGCCGAGGACGGCGACGCCGCGGGCAACCTCTACGACGCCCTGCTCACCGCCGCCACCGGCAGCGACCTCGGCGCCGTCATCGTCTTCGCCGGCCAGGTCTTCGCCGCCCGCGGCACCGTCAAGAAGCACACCCTGGACGCCCGCGCCTTCGGCGACCCCGACGGACTCCCGCTCGGCCGCGTCGAGTTCGGCCGGGTCAGCTGGGGCCGCCGGCGGCCCCGCGCGGCCGCCCTGCCACTGCCCCCCGCCGACGCCCCCCACCCCCGCGTCGACATCATCGCCCACCACAGCGACGGCGACGCCGTGTTCGTCCAGGCCGCCCTCGCCGCCGGCGCCCGCGGCCTGGTGATCGCCGGGACCGGCGCCGGCAACACCACCCCCGAGATCGTGGACGCGGTACGGGCCGCGGTCGCCGGCGGCGTGCCCGTCGCCGTCAGCACCCGGGTCGCGGCCGGCGCGGTGGCGCCGCTCTACACCGGCGGGGGAGCGGTCGACCTCGTGGCCGCCGGCGCACAGCTGGCCGGCACGCTGCGCCCCGCGCAGACCCGTATCGCCCTGCTGGCGGCGCTGCTCGCCACCCCGCGGGGGCAGGACGCCGGGCAGACGCTGCACACCGTGCTCAGCGCCGCCCCGCAGGCCCTGTCCCGCTCAGAGCTTTATCTGGCTGATGGTGTCGGCCACTGAGTTGAGGAACCGGTTGATGTCGGGCGCCATGTTCGTGGACGCCAGGAAGAAACCGAAGAGCGCGGCGACTATCGCCGGGCCCACCTTCATGGTCTTCGCCCGGATCATCACCACCAGCACGATCGCCAGCAGCAGTGCAGCGGACAGGGAGATAACCACGATGGATCACTTCCTCTTTCGGTAGGCCCTTGCCGGTCCGGGGACCGCGCCCGCCGCCCCCGCCTCGCCCGCTCCCATGGTGCCATCCGCCACGGGACCGGGAGGCCGCGTTGTGGCCGACTCTCGGCCGCGGGGCCCATAGTCCCATTCCCGTACGTCAGTCGCGGCACACCACGAGCAACGCCCGGTCGTCGTTGACGTCCTTGGCGACCGCCTCGATCAACCGCCAGGCAGCGCCCCGGAATCCGGTGCCGACCAGCCGGTCCGCCTCGCCGATCAGCCGGTCCATACCCTCGGCGATCTCCCGCTCGGCGGTCTCCACCAGGCCGTCGGTGAACAGCATCAGCACGTCGCCGGAGGCCAACGTGCCCTTCACGCCCTGGAATTCCGCCCCGTCGTACACCCCGAGCAGCGGCCCCTCGGCCGACTTCTCCTCCCAGCGGCCGGTGCCCGCGTGGAGTTGGACGCCCGGCAGGTGCCCCGCCGACAGCAACTCGTAGTCCCCGCTCTCCAGATCGAGCACCAGGTGCACGGAGGTCGCGAAGCCCTCGTCCCAGTTCTGCCGCAGCAGGTAGCCGTTGGCGGCGCCCAGGAAGGCGTGCGGGGGGAGCGAGCCCAGCAGCCCGCCGAAGGCGCCCGACAGCAGCAGGGAGCGCGAGGCGGCGTCCATGCCCTTGCCGGAGACGTCGGTGAGCACCGCCTCCAGCACCCGGCCGCCCGAGGTGCGGGTGGCCACCACGAAGTCGCCGGAGAACGACTGGCCACCGGCCGGCCGCAGCGCCATCTCCGCGTGCCAGCCGGCCGGCAGGTGCGGCAGCCGGCTCTGCACCCTGATCCGTTCGCGCAGGTCGAAGAGCATGGTGTGGCCGCGCCGCCACGGCACCCCGACCCGCGCCCGGAACTGCGCGATCACCAGGCCGGCCAGCGCCACCGCGGTGACCAGCAGCACCGTGCCCGGGGTGACCCGGGCCGGGCCCTCGCGGTAGGGGCCGAGCACCGCCGACTCCACCACCAGGGCCAGCGCGGAGGCCGCGTACAGGAACAGCAGGCTGGCCGGGCGCAGCAGCAGCCCGCCGGCCAGGATCGGCAGCACCAGCGCGCCCGGCGGGCACCACACCGGCATGGTCACCGAGGCGAGCGCGAGGGCCGGGATGGTCACCGCCACGGCCGCCAGGCCCGCCAGGTCCGAGGCGTCGCCGCGGAAGTAGTCCACCGCGGACCGGCGCACGGCGAGGCGGACCCGGTGCGCCCACCTGCGCCACCGGAGCCCGAGCTCTTCCTTTGCCGACTCTTTGGTCATGTCCCGGCGACCCTACCCATCGATCGCCGCCGCGTGCAGGGCCGATCCCCCGTGATGGCCGGAGGGCTGCCCGAAGTCGCCCCGACGAGGCCGGAAAATACGGTCGCTCCCGCCGTACTTCCACTGGTAGGCAGGGGGTCATGGCGATCGAGTACCGCGCGTTGGCGCCGGAGCAGTGGGACCACTTCTTCGACCGGGTCGAACGGGGGTTCGGCGGTCCGGCCGACCCGCGGCCCCACCGGGAGCAGTGGCACCGGGTGTTCGAGTTCGGGCGGACCACCACCGCGTGGGACGGCGAGGAACTCATCGGCACCGCGGGCGCGTTCACCTTCCGGCTGACGGTGCCGGGCGGTTCCGCGGTCGGCACCGCGGGCGTCACCATGGTCACCGTGCAGCCGACGCACCGCCGCCGCGGGGTGCTCACCGCCATGATGCGGCGGCAGCTGGACGCCTTCCGCGAGCGCGGCGAGCCGGTCGCGGTGCTCACCGCCTCCGAGCCGGCGATCTACGGCCGCTTCGGGTACGGCATCGGCACCCGGCAGTTGCGCGCCTCCATCGACACCTCGCGGGTGGCCTTCTTCGCGCCCGAGGGCGCCGACGCGGTGCGCATGCGGCTGGTGGACCCGGCGCAGGCGCGGGAGCGGTGCGAGGAGATCTACGCCGAACTGGTGCCCGGACGGGCCGGGATGCTCGTCCGGCAGCCCGGCTGGGACACGCAGGCGCTGGTGCCGCCCTCGCAGCCCGGCTCGGGCCCGCTGCTGTGCGTCCTGGCCGAACAGGACGGGCGGGTACGGGGGTACGCCCGCTACTCGGTGACGCCCTCCTGGAGCCCCGCGGGCGCGGACGGCACGATCCACCTGCGCGACATCGAGGCGCTGGACCCGGTGGTGTACGCGGCGCTGTGGCGCTACCTGGCCGGCATCGACCTCAGCACGCAGATTTCCGTGCACAACCGGCCCATCGACGACGCCGTGCAGCATCTGGTCTCGGACGTCCGCCGCTGCAACCTGTCCTTCCGCGACGGGCTGCATGTGCGGTTGGTCGACGTCGGTGAGGCGCTCGCCGCGCGTACGTACACGGTGCCGGTGGAGGTCGTGTTCGACGTCGAGGACCCCTTCTGCCCCTGGAACAGCGGCCGTTGGAAGCTGGTCGGGGACGCGAAGGGGGCGAGCTGCGAGCGGAGCACGGAGCCGGCGGATCTCGCGCTGGACGTCCGCGAGTTGGGGGCCGCCTACCTCGGCGGCCTGTCGCTGCGGGCGATGGGTGCGGCGGGGCTGGTCCGGGAACTGCGCGAGGGGGCCCTCGCCGCGGCCTCCGCCGCCTTCCTCACCGACCCGGCACCCTGGCTCCCCCACGGCTTCTGAACGCCCCCGGCCCGCCCCTCCGTTGCCCGGACGGCGCCATTCTTCTCATCCGCAGGTCTCGCCGCCCTGCGGTCGGCCTTTCACGGGCGGACCCTTTCGCCTGGCGGGGCGCACCAACTCCCCGGCGTCGCCGCGTCGGTGGCGTGGGCCACCGCAATGGGGTGCGCTGGGGGACAGGGAAGGGCGTGGAGTGGGAGCCGTTCGGCGACAAGGGGAGCGGCGTGCGGCACCTGCCCGCGCTCTGCGGGAACGGCAGCCCTGAGCGGGGCGCTCTCCGCCCTGGAGGGCGCCCTGCCCTCGCGGGCCAGCGGTCCGGACCGCGGAGCAATCCGGTTGACCGAGGTCGCCGCGGTTGCTCTACTGCGGAGAGCCGGAAGGGGAGGTGCCGTGGATCGGCTGCCGGAGAGTGTGGACCGCGACATCCTGGACGGGCGCACCCTGCCCGCGCTGTCGGCGATCCGCGCGTCGCGAGGCTGCTCACTCCGCGAGGCGATCGACCTCTACGGGCAGCGCTACTGTGAGCTCCACCCGGAGCCGCCCCCGCCCCCCGAGCAGCCCCCCACCCCTCGGGTCCTGCGCTTCACCCCGGACGGCACCTTGATCGTCTTCGAACCCCCCGAGGACAACCAGCCGTAGGGCTCCTTACAGGGTCGTTGGGACGTCCGGACCGCATTTCCCCCGTGAGCTCACCTCGTTCGCTCCTCAGGCGGGCACGTGGCGGGCACGTGGGACGCGAGCTGCCGGGCGGACTAGAACGGCCTGAACATCTCTTCGGGCCAGCCCTCCGGGAGCTTGTTCGCGAAGACCGCATAGGCCGGGCCGAACTCGCGCTGAGTCACGAGGAGTTCCCACTGGTCCAAGTCGTGGTGCAGGTAGCGCCGGAGCAAACTGAGGAACTGACGGAATTCTTCGTCCGACAGGCGGCCGGTCGGTTCCTGGCTCGGGTCCACGGCGGCAGCGTATCCGCGTGATGACCGGCCCCACTCCTGGGGGCTGCCGTGGTTCAGGGCGCCAAGGTGGAGCGCGCCAACGAGCGCCCGTGACGCCCTGGGCCCTGACTGCTCGGCTTGCCGGTCGATGGCAGGTTGGGAACTTCCCGCGCCCGCCCGCGACGCTTGCGCGGCTGCCGGCCGGGTCTGGCCCATCCCGGAGTCGGAGCGCCCCCGCCGGAGGCGGCGTCTTGACCTCGGCTGTGCACTCCCGGTCAGAGTCCGCTCGGGTGGTCTTGTGCCGTGATCAGGTCTGCTGGTGCCATGCGCCGAACGGCATTCGGGATGGGGGCGCGAGCGTGGATGACTTACGGGTCTCGGCGTGGAAGCGGTACGGGAAGGATCGCCTGTACGTCAACACCCTCACGAACACCCTCACGGGGGAGACCGTCGGCTGGCAGGACCGGCGGACCGGCGAGGTCCACATAGAGATCGAGGCTCTTGGCCCCGCTGCACGTGCTGCCCTGGCCGCGTACCACCGGCTTCACCCCTTGGCCGCGGCCTCTTCCGCTCCCGCTTCCCCGGTCCTACCAACGGCCGAGCCAACCCCTCCGCCAATTCCCCCTGACTTCGACCTCGCCCGCCACAAGCCCGGTATTCCCTGCGGGACCTCGCAGCACGTCCGCCCGGCCTCTTCGCCCGATTACTCGGGTGGCTGATGAGACGGCCGGTCGAGACGGATTCGTGGAGCCTCGGCATCGCCAGGTCGCCAGGGACCGACGCCTGTGGCGGAACGCGTAACGGGCACGGCGTGATGATCGTGAAGGCGTTGAAGCAGGGCCGGTCGCCAGGAAGGCCCGACGCGGCCCGGCAGCCCGGCAGCCGGCACTTTTGCGCGAGGGCACGTGGCGGGCACGGACGGCTAGGACAAGATCGCAAACGACAACGGCCCAGGGTGCGGATTGCGTCCGTCACCTGGGCCGTTGTGGTGTGGAGCGGGCGACGGGAATCGAACCCGCGTAGCTAGTTTGGAAGACTAGGGCTCTACCATTGAGCTACGCCCGCGGCGCCTGCGATTCTGGCACATCGCATGGTAGCCGGTCGAACCGGCGCGGTCGTGGGTGAATACCGGCTGCCCGCACGTACGGGGACATGTACTCTACGTGTCGCACCAGCGGGGTGTGGCGCAGCTTGGTAGCGCGTCCGCTTTGGGAGCGGAAGGCCGTCGGTTCGAATCCGGCCACCCCGACACAGGGCCGACCGGGACATCCGGGCCGGCCGACGCCGCCGGAGCGCCGACAGGCGGAGCCCCGGGGGAGCCCCGCCAGCCGCAGCCCCGTCGAGCGCAACCAGCCAGTCGGAGCGCCGCCAGTGCGCCATCAGGCGGAGCCCCGTCAGCCGCCAGCTCGCTGGAACGCCGTCGGAGCAAAAGGGCGACGGAACAGCAGAACGGGCCCGCCGCCGATACGCGGCGGAAAATCCGCCCGGCCGACCCCGTCCGGCGGGTTTGGCGCTACCGGTAGGATGGCTCGACGGCGACACGTCGCGCGGCCAGGCCCGCATGCGAACGCGTGGCCCCCATCACCGTAAAGCCCAAGGAGACCCAACCGTGAAGAGCGCCGTCGAGACTCTGAACCCGACCCGGGTTCGACTCACTGTCGAGGTGCCCTTCGAGGAGCTCAAGCCCAGCCTCGACGCGGCGTACAAGAAGATCAACCAGCAGGTCACGGTGCCGGGCTTCCGCAAGGGCAAGATCCCTGCGCGCGTCATCGACCAGCGGTTCGGCCGTGGCGCGGTCCTCGAGGAGGCCATCAACGAGGCGCTGCCGAAGTTCTACACGGAGGCGGTCACCGAGGGTGAGCTCGCGGACAGCGTGCTCGGCCAGCCCGACGTCGACATCACCGAGTTCAACGACGGCAACGAGCTGAAGTTCACCGCCGAGGTCGAGATCCGCCCGGCCCTGCAGATCCCGGACTACTCCGGCATCGAGGTCACCGTGGACGCCGTCGAGGTCTCCGAGGAGGACGTCGACAAGGCGATCGAGCAGCTGCGCGACCGCTTCGCCGCCACCACCTCCGTGGACCGCCCCGCCGCCGAAGGCGACGTCGTGGTGGTCGACCTGGAGGCGTCCGTCGACGGCAAGGTGCTGGACGACGGCATCGCCACCGGCGTCAGCTACACCATCGGCTCCGGCCAGCTCCTCGACGGCATCGACGAGGCCGTCACCGGCCTGGAGAAGGGCGGCACCGCCACCTTCGACTCCGACCTGCAGGGCGGCTCCGCGGCCGGCAGCCACGCCACTGTCAAGGTTGTGGTCACCGACGTCCAGGAGCGCGAACTGCCCGCCCTGGACGACGACTTCGCCCAGCTCGCCTCCGAGTTCGACACCCTGGAGGAGCTGCGCGCGGACTCCCGCAAGCGGCTGGAGCGCGTCAAGTCCTACGACCAGGCCACCCAGGCCCAGGAGAAGGTGCTCGACGCCCTCATCGAGCTGGTCGAGATCCCAATCCCGGAGAAGCTGCTGGCCAGCGAGATCGAGACCCGGGTGCACAACCTGGAGCACCACCAGTTCCCGGCGCTCGGCCTGACCTGGGACACCTACCTGGAGCGCGAGGGCAAGACCCGCGAGGAGCACGACGCGGAGCTGGAGGCCCAGGCGATCAAGGGCATCAAGACGCAGTTCGTGCTGGACGAGCTGGTCAAGACCGAGAAGCTCTCGGTCAGCCAGGAGGAGCTCACCGAGCACCTGGTGCGCCGGGCCGCCTCCTCCGGCATGACCCCCGACCAGTTCGCCCAGGCCGTGGTCGAGGGCGGCCAGGTGCAGCTGCTCGTCGGCGAGGTCGCCCGCGGCAAGGCGCTCGCCACCGTGGTCGAGGCCGTCAAGGTGACCGACAGCAACGGCCAGGAGGTCGACCTGTCGGACGAGGATGAGGACGAGACCGGCGAGACCGTCCAGGCCGCCGACAGCGCCACCGAAGAGGCCGCCGACGCCGCCACCGACACCGAAGAGGGCACCGAGACGGCCGAGGGCGACACCAAGGACGCCTGAGCCGCCCGAAGACGCCTGAGCCCGCAGCAAGCCCGGCACGCCGCCGCCCGCGCCCACCCCGGCGCACCGGCAGCGCCGCCGCGCGCCCGCGGCCCCGGGCCGCCCGCCCCCGCGGCGGGCGACCGCGCCGCCAGACGGGCCCGAACGCCACCGGTGTTCGGGCCCGTCTGCCGTGCCCCGGCCCCCGAACGGCTCGCCGCCGCTCACCCTGCGCTCACAGCGAACAGTTCCGCGTAGGGGATGGCTCGGCCCCACCTGCGCGTTAGGGTCCACCAGTAGGAGGGCAGGGGTGCAGCACCGTTCCACTGGCCGCCCCCGGCCCTGGACGAAGACCGTGACGGCCACTCGACCGTCCGACAACGAGCAGGTGGATACGTGACGACTCCGATGCCTTCCGCCGCCGGCGAGCCGACCTTCGGTGGCCTCGGCGACCAGGTCTACAACCGGCTGCTCGGTGAGCGAATCATCTTCCTCGGCCAGGCTGTCGACGATGAGATCGCCAACAAGATCACCGCGCAGCTCCTCCTCCTCGCCGCCGACCCCGACAAGGACATCTACCTCTACATCAACAGCCCCGGCGGCTCGGTGACCGCCGGCATGGCGATCTACGACACGATGCAGTTCATCAAGAACGACGTCGTCACCATCGCCATGGGCATGGCCGCCTCCATGGGCCAGTTCCTGCTCACCGCGGGCACCCCGGGCAAGCGGTTCGCGCTGCCCAACACCCGCATCCTGATGCACCAGCCCTCCGCGGGCCTGGGCGGCTCGGCCACCGACATCAAGATCCAGGCCGAGCAGCTGCTGCACACCAAGCGCCGGATGGCCGAGCTGATCGCCCAGCACTCCGGGCAGACCTTCGAGCAGATCACCAAGGACTCCGACCGCGACCGCTGGTTCTCCGCGGAGGAGGCCAAGGAGTACGGCCTGCTGGACGGCGTGATGCTCTCCGCCGCGCACGTCCCCGGCGGCGGCGGCACCGGCGCCGGCTCCGCCTCCTGAGCCCCTCGATCACCCGAAGACCCCAATCCCAGGAGACGGTGGACGTGATCCCCTCGAACCCCTCGAACAACCTCGACTTCCCCGGCGCCGGCCTCTACGAGCGCACCATGGACGAGCGGCGCGGCATCTTCGGCGCCGAGGCCCGCTACGTCATCCCGCGCTTCGTGGAGCGCACCTCGCAGGGCGTGCGCGAGTACGACCCGTACGCCAAGCTGTTCGAGGAGCGCGTGATCTTCCTCGGCGTGCAGATCGACGACGCCTCGGCGAACGACGTGATGGCCCAGCTGCTGTGCCTGGAGTCGATGGACCCCGACCGCGACATCTCGGTCTACATCAACAGCCCCGGCGGCTCCTTCACCGCGCTGACCGCGATCTACGACACCATGCAGTTCGTCAAGCCCGACATCCAGACTGTCTGCATGGGCCAGGCGGCCTCCGCCGCGGCCGTGCTGCTCGCCGCCGGCAGCCCCGGCAAGCGGATGGCGCTGCCGAACGCCCGGGTGCTGATCCACCAGCCCTACAGCGAGACCGGCCGCGGCCAGGTCTCCGACCTGGAGATCGCCGCCAACGAGATCATCCGGATGCGCCAGCAGCTGGAGGAGATGCTCGCCAAGCACTCCACCACGCCGATCGAGCAGATCCGCGACGACATCGAGCGCGACAAGATCCTGACCGCCGAGGAGTCCCTCGCGTACGGTCTCGTGGACCAGATCGTGTCCACCCGCAAGTCGTCCGTGGGCGTCTGAGACACGGGTAGGCTGCTTCTTCCGCGGTTCCGCCCCTGGCCGTACTCCGCACTGCGTTCCGCGAGTACGCCCAGGGGGGCCCACACGGGGGGCGCGGCAAGGTACCGTCGATGAGAGAAGCACCAGGCTCCGTTGAAGGCCGGCGGAACCCAGGCGATTCCAGGTAAAGGGGAAAGACCTCGTGGCACGCATCGGTGACGGCGGAGACCTGCTGAAGTGCTCGTTCTGCGGAAAGAGCCAGAAGCAGGTGAAGAAGCTCATCGCAGGCCCCGGTGTGTACATCTGCGACGAGTGCATCGACCTCTGCAACGAGATCATCGAGGAGGAGCTCGCCGAGTCCTCCGAGGTGCGGTGGGAGGACCTGCCCAAGCCCCGGGAGATCTACGAGTTCCTGGAGAGCTACGTGGTCGGCCAGACGCCGGCCAAGAAGGCGCTCTCGGTGGCGGTCTACAACCACTACAAGCGGGTGCAGGCCGGTGAGAACGGCCGTCCCGGGCACGACGACTCGATCGAGCTCGCCAAGTCCAACATCCTGCTGCTCGGCCCGACCGGCTCCGGCAAGACGCTGCTCGCGCAGACCCTGGCCCGGATGCTCAACGTGCCGTTCGCCATCGCCGACGCCACCGCCCTCACCGAGGCCGGGTACGTCGGCGAGGACGTGGAGAACATCCTGCTGAAGTTGATCCAGGCGGCCGACTACGACGTCAAGAAGGCCGAGACCGGGATCATCTACATCGACGAGATCGACAAGGTCGCCCGCAAGAGCGAGAACCCGTCGATCACCCGGGACGTCTCGGGCGAGGGTGTGCAGCAGGCGCTGCTGAAGATCCTGGAGGGCACCACCGCGAGCGTGCCGCCGCAGGGCGGACGCAAGCACCCGCACCAGGAGTTCATCCAGATCGACACCACCAACGTGCTGTTCATCGTCGGCGGCGCGTTCGCCGGGCTGGAGAAGATCATCGAGGCCCGGGCCGGCGCCAAGGGCATCGGCTTCGGCGCCACCATCCGCTCCAAGCGCGAGCTGAGCATGGCGGACCGGTTCTCCGAGATCATGCCCGAGGACCTGGTGAAGTTCGGCATGATCCCCGAGTTCATCGGCCGGCTGCCGGTCATCACCAGCGTGCACAACCTCGACCGCGAGGCGCTGCTGCAGATCCTGGTCGAGCCGCGCAACGCGCTGGTCAAGCAGTACCAGAAGCTCTTCGAACTCGACGGCGTGGAGCTGGAGTTCGAGCGCGGCGCGCTGGAGGCCATCGCCGACCAGGCGATCCTGCGGCAGACCGGCGCGCGCGGCCTGCGCGCCATCATGGAGGAGGTCCTCCAGTCGGTGATGTACGAGGTGCCCTCCCGCCAGGACGTGGCCCGCGTCGTGATCACCGCCGAGGTGGTCCACTCCAACGTCAACCCCACCCTGGTGCCGCGCGACCCGCGCATGGGCCAGGGCGAGCAGAAGAGCGCGTAACACCGCACCGCCCGCGGGCGGAACGAAGGGGCGCCCCGGTCCTGTACGGACCGGGGCGCCCCTTCGTGGTGCCGGAACCGCCGTCGCCGGCGGGCCGGTCGCGGGTCAGCTGCCCGTCTCCACCTCGGCGTCGTTGCGCACCTTGGAGGTCAGGTCGCCGGCGTCCGCGACGGTCGGCGCGCTGCCGCCGCCGGCGATGGCCGCCTTCGGGTCGATCGGGATCACATAGGCGACCGTGCTGTAGTCGGCCCACACGCACACCGTGGTGTTGATGGTGATCGTCTGGCCCGACTCCTGGTCGGTCTCCTTGATCTGCTGGCACTTCATGACGGCGTCGCTCATCATGCCGGCCGGCTTGACCGACTCCGGGCTGCCGGAGGTCTCGACCTTCGTGCCGTTCTTCTTGTCCTCCTCGGTGCCCTGCTTGAGCATGGTGAACATGCCGTCCACCACCTTGCCGGGGTCCTTCACCGAGCCGTAGACGCCGGCGAAGTCCAGCAGCGTGCCGGTCTCCTCCGAGCCCTTCACGTAACCGGCCGACACCTGGGTCGGGTTGCTCACGCCCAGCGCCTTCAGCTTGGCGATGTCGCTGTCCTCGAAGCCGTCGTCGTCGCCGAAGTCCGAGGACTTGGTGTAGTCGGTGGCGACCGTCTCAGGGGTCGTCAGCTTGTACTTCTTGCCGTTGTCGGCCAGGGACGAGCCGTTGCCGCCACCGCCCTTGGTGGCGAAGAAGACGCCGGCGCCGACCGCGACCAGGGCCACCACCACGCCGATGATGATGCCGTTGCGCTTGCCGTTGCCGCCCTGCTGCGGCGGCTGCGGGTAGCCGTAGCCCTGCTGCGGGACCTGGCCGTACGGCGGCTGCTGGCCGTAGCCGGGCTGCGGGTAGGCGGGCTGGCCGTAGGGGGCCTGGGCGGGCGGCGCCTGCTGCGGGTAGCCGTAGGCCGGCTGGCCCTGCGGCGGCGCCGGCGGCTGCTGCGGCTGGCCGTAGCCGCCCGGCTGGGGCTGGCCGTAGCCAGGCTGCGGCTGGCCGTAACCGCCGGGCTGCGGCTGCCCGTAGCCGCCACCCTGGGGCTGCTGCCCGTACGGGTTCGGCGGCGGCTGGTTGAAACTCATGGGTTCGTCCCCTCCGTTAACGAGTCCGCCCATCCTCCCGGATGTCGTGGACGCCGCCCGCCTCAGGGGTGCAACTGATTGGTCACAAGGTTGCGCGCGGTGGCACCGGCCGGCCCGTTCGCCCGTCGCACCCCGCCGGCCGCGCGGACGAGCCGGACCAACTGATTCGTAACGCCCCGGCCGCCCGCCGTAGAATCCGTACCGTGACCGACAACACTCAGCGCGGCCCCGCGACCGGGCCCATCAGCGACCCCGAACTGCCGACCCAGTACACGCCGGCCGCGGTAGAGGGGGCGCTGTACGAGCGCTGGGTGGAGCGGGGCTACTTCGAGGCCGACGCCAAGAGCGACAAGCCGCCCTACGCCATCGTCATCCCGCCGCCGAACGTCACCGGCACCCTCCACCTCGGCCACGCCTTCCAGCACACGCTGATGGACGCCCTCACCCGCCGCAAGCGCATGCAGGGCTTCGAGGCGCTGTGGCTGCCCGGCATGGACCACGCCGGCATCGCCACCCAGAACAAGGTCGAGCAGCAGCTCGCCGAGGAGGGCAAGTCCCGGCAGGACATCGGCCGCGAGGCGTTCGTCGCGCGCACCTGGCGGTGGAAGGAGGAGTACGGCGGCCGCATCCTCGGCCAGATGCGCCGGCTCGGCGACGGCGTCGACTGGTCCCGCGAGCGCTTCACCATGGACGAGGGCCTCTCCCGCGCCGTCCAGACCATCTTCAAGAAGCTCTACGACGACGAGCTGATCTACCGCGCCGAGCGGATCATCAACTGGTGCCCGCGCTGCATGACCGCCATCTCCGACATCGAGGTGGACTACCAGGACGACGAGGGCGAGCTGGTCTCCCTGCGCTACGGCGAGGGCGAGGACTCCGTCGTGGTCGCCACCACCCGGGTCGAGACGATGCTCGGCGACACCGCGGTGGCCGTCCACCCCGACGACGAGCGCTACCGCCACCTGGTCGGCAAGCGGATCAAGCTGCCGTTGACCGACCGCACCATCCCGGTCGTCGCCGACACCCACGTGGACCCGGAGTTCGGCACCGGCGCGGTCAAGGTCACCCCGGCGCACGACCCCAACGACTTCGCCATCGGCCGCCGGCACGGCCTGGAGTCGCTGACGATCATGGACGAGCGGGCGGTCATCACCGCGCCCGGCCCCTTCGAGGGCCTGGACCGCTTCGAGGCCCGCGCGGCGATCGTCGAGGCGCTGCGCGAGCAGGGCCGCGTCGTCGCCGAGAAGCGCCCCTACGTCCACTCCGTCGGGCACTGCTCGCGCTGCAAGACCACCATCGAGCCGCGGCTGTCGCTCCAGTGGTGGGTCAAGGTCGAGCCGCTGGCCCGCGCGGCCGGCGACGCCGTCCGCGACGGGCGGGTCACGATCCACCCCAAGGAGATGGAGAAGCGCTACTTCGACTGGGTCGACGACATGCACGACTGGTGCATCTCGCGGCAGTTGTGGTGGGGCCACCGCATCCCCGTCTGGTACGGGCCGAACGGCGAGCAGATCTGCGTCGGGCCCGACGACGAGCCGCCGGCCGGCGAGGGCTGGACCCAGGACTCCGACGTCCTGGACACCTGGTTCTCCTCGGCCCTGTGGCCCTTCTCCACCCTGGGCTGGCCCGAGCAGACCCCGGACCTCGCGAAGTTCTACCCGACCGACGTCCTGCTCACCGGCCACGACATCATCTTCTTCTGGGTCGCCCGGATGATGATGTTCGGCCTGTACGCCATGGACAAGGAGCCCTTCCACACCATCGCGCTCACCGGCCTGGTCCGCGACGAGCACGGCAAGAAGATGTCCAAGTCCAACCCCAACTCGGTGGACCCGCTGACCTGGATGGACGCCTACGGCTCCGACGCCGTCCGGTTCACCCTGGCCACGGGCGCCAACCCGGGCGCGGACGTGCCCATCGGCGAGGACTGGGTCAAGGCGTCCCGCAACTTCGCCAACAAGATCTGGAACGCCACCCGGTTCGCGCTGATGAACGGCGCCACCGTCGAGGGCCCGCTGCCCGACGCCTCGCGGCTGTCGGCCGCCGACCGCTGGATTCTCTCCCGCCTCGGCAAGGTCGTCACCGAGGTCGACGCCTACTACGACGACTTCGAGTTCGCCAAACTCAGCGACGCCCTCTACCACTTCGCCTGGGACGAGGTCTTCGACTGGTACGTCGAGCTCACCAAGTCCGTCTTCGCCAAGGGCGGCGAGGCCGCGCAGACCTCCCGCCGGGTGCTCGGCGAGGTCCTCGACGTCACGCTGCGGCTGCTCCACCCGGTGGTGCCCTTCGTCACCGACACGCTGTGGACGACGCTCACCGGCCGCGAGTCCCTCGTCATCGCCGAGTGGCCGACCACGGTGTCCGTCCCCGGCGCCGGGTCGGGCGCCTTCCGCGACGAGGCGGCCGAGGCCGAGATCGGCCTGGTGCAGAAGCTGGTCACCGAGGTCCGCAGGTTCCGCAGCGACCAGGGCCTGCAGCCCGGCCAGAAGGTGCCGGCCGCCCTCGCCCTGGACGGCACCGCGCTGGCGCCGCACGAGGACGCCATCCGCCAGCTGCTGCGGCTGCTGCCGCCCGGCGAGGAGTTCCACGCGACCGCCACGCTGCCGGTCGCCGGCGCGAGCGTCGCTCTGGACCTGTCCGGCGTCATCGACGTGGCCGCCGAGCGCAAGCGGCTCACCAAGGACCTCGGCGCGGCCGAGAAGGAGAAGGCCGACACGACCAGGAAGCTCGGCAACGAGGCGTTCCTGGCCAAGGCACCCGAGCCGGTCGTGGCCAAGATCCGCACCAGGCTCGCCACCGCCGAGGCCGACATCGCCCGCATCACCGCGCAGCTGGACGCGCTGCCGCCGGCCTGAGCGGCGCCACCGCGCGCACCGGCGGGCCCGGACCCCGGGGTCCGGGCCCGCTTCCGTAGACTGAAGCTGTGAGCGAGCACCCCGAGGGCCCCTACGGCGACGCGGCCGACCCCGGCGACGGCCCGGACCGTATCGACGGTCCTGACAGCCTTGACGGCGCCGACGGCCTTGACGGCGACGGCAGCGACCGCGAGGCCGACATGGCCGTGATCGAGGCCGGCAGCCGCACCCTGCGCACCCAGGTCGCCCACCCCGCGCCCGAGGACGAGCTGCCCTCGCGCCCGGCCGACCCCGAGGTGGACCGCGAGCTGCGCGCGGTCGAGGAGGCCCTGCTCGACCGCTGGCCCGAGACCAAGCTCGACCCCTCGCTGGTGCGGATGCAGGCCCTGATGGACCTCCTCGGCGACCCGCAGCGCGGCTACCCGACGATCCACATCACCGGCACCAACGGCAAGACCAGCACCGCCCGGATGATCGAGCGGCTGCTGCTCGCCTTCGAGCTGCGCACCGGCCGCTACACCAGCCCGCATGTGCAGTCGATGGCCGAGCGGATCAGCCTGGACGGCGCGCCGATCCCCGCCGAGCGGTTCATCGAGGTCTACCGCGACCTGCAGCCCTACCTCGGCATCGTGGACGAGCAGCAGCCGCACCGGATGTCGTTCTTCGAGGTGGTCACCGGCATGGCGTACGCGGCCTTCGCCGACGCGCCGGTCGACGTCGCCGTCGTCGAGGTCGGCATGGGCGGCAGCTGGGACGCCACCAACGTGGTCGACGGCCAGGTCGCCGTCGTCACCCCGATCTCGCTGGACCACACCGACCGGCTCGGCTCCACGCCCGGCGAGATCGCCGTGGAGAAGGCCGGCATCATCAAGAAGGGCGCGACCGCGGTCCTGGCCCAGCAGCCGGCCGACGCCGCCCAGGTGCTGCTGCGCCGCACCGTCGAGCAGGACGCCACCGCCGCCCGCGAGGGCCTGGAGTTCGGGGTGCTCCACCGCGAACTGGCCGTCGGCGGCCAGCTGCTGACCCTCAAGGGCCTCGGCGGGGAGTACGACCAGGTGTTCCTGCCGCTGCACGGCGAGCACCAGGCGCACAACGCCGCCCTCGCGCTGGCCGCCGTCGAGGCGTTCTTCGGCATCGGCAGCGTCCACCAGCGCACCCTGGACCAGGAGACGGTGCGGGCCGCGTTCGCCGCCGTGACCTCGCCCGGCCGGCTGGAGGTGGTGCGCCGCAGCCCGACGGTGGTGCTCGACGCCGCGCACAACCCGTCCGGCGCCGCCGCCACCGCGGCCGCCGTCACCGAGGTCTTCGGTTTCTCCCGGCTGGTCGGCGTGGTCGCCCCCAGCGGCGACAAGGACGTGCGCGGGCTGCTGGAGGCGTTCGAGCCGGTCTTCGCCGAGGTCGTGGTCACCCGCAACTCCAGCGCCCGTTCGATGGACGTCGATGCCCTGGCGGCCCTGGCCGTGGAGGTCTTCGGCGAGGACCGGGTGCAGGTCGAGCCGCGGCTGGACGACGCCCTGGAGGCGGCCGTCACCCTCGCCGAGGAGGAGGCCGAGTACGCCGGGGCCGGGGTGCTGGTCACCGGATCGGTGATCACGGTCGGAGAGGCCCGGCTGCTGCTGGGCCGCAGGTGAGGCACGCGGTCGCGCGTGCTGTTGTGAACTGGCGGAGAACGAAGGGGCCCTGGCCATGCGGACGCTGTGTTCGAGCACGCTGATCGGCGAGTTCTTCGTCATCGGCTTCGCCGGGCTCGTCGCGATGAAGCATCCCGATCTGTCGATGGGCACCGTGTGGGGGGTGTGCGGGGCCGCGATGGTGGTGTGCGTGCTGCTGTGTGCCGTGGTTACACGCCCCTGGGCGCTGGCCATCGGCTGGGTCCTGCAGGCGGCCCTGGTGGTGAGCGGCTTCGTGATCGGTACGATGTTCATCCTCGGCGTCATCTTCGCCGCCCTGTGGTGGGCGTCGATCCACTACGGGCGCAAGGTCGACGACATCCGGGCCCGGCACGCCGCATCGGCCGCCTGACGACCGAGCCGGGCGTGCCTTGTAAGGTCGTCGTCACATCCGCTTGTCACACCCGGATGCAGCACATGCAGTACCTGCAGCACATGCCCGCACACGCCCCAGGAGCCGCCCCGTGTCCCAGCGCACCCTTGTCCTCCTCAAACCGGACGCCGTACGTCGCGGCCTGGTCGGCGAGGTGCTGGCCCGCATCGAGCGCAAGGCCGGCTGGACGATCAGCGCCATGGAGCTGCGCACGCTGGACCGGCCGACACTGGAGCAGCACTACGCCGAGCACGTCGGCCGCCCGTTCTACGAGCCGCTGGTGGAGTTCATGTCGTCCGGCCCGAGCGTGGCCCTGGTGGTCGAGGGCGAGCGGGTGATCGAGGGCGTGCGCGCGCTGGCCGGCCCGACCGACCCGATCGCGGCGGCCCCGGGGTCCATCCGGGGGGACTTCGGCACGATCGTGCGGGAGAATCTCATCCACGCGTCGGACTCCGAGGGGTCCGCCGAGCGGGAGATCAAGATCTTCTTCCCCGCGCTGGCCTGACGCCGCCGTATGCTTCGACCCCCGCCGGAGTGACGCCACCGGCGGGAACCGTGGAACCAAACACTCCGACACGGCGTCACCATTACTGAGGTCCGCTGTGTGTTCTGATGACAATGGCGTCGGAACCCCGACACACCGCGCCCGTGAGGCGCGACTACGATGGAACCTCCGCCCACGCTCGGGAAGGCCAGACGTATCCACATGGCGAACAACATGTCGTTCATCGGCCGTGACATGGCTGTCGACCTCGGGACCGCCAACACGCTGGTGTACGTCAGGGGCCGCGGGATCGTCCTGAACGAGCCGTCGGTCGTCGCGGTCAACACCAACACCGGCGGCATCCTCGCGGTCGGCGCCGAGGCGAAGAAGATGATCGGCCGCACCCCCGGCAACATCGTCGCCGTGCGGCCCCTGAAGGACGGCGTCATCGCCGACTTCGAGATCACCGAGCGCATGCTGCGCTACTTCATCCTGAAGATCCACCGCCGCCGCTACATGGTCCGCCCGCGGGTCGTGATCTGCGTGCCGTCGGGCATCACCGGGGTGGAGCGCCGCGCCGTGATCGAAGCCGCCACCCAGGCGGGCGCACGCACCGTGCACATCATCGAGGAGCCGATGGCCGCCGCGATCGGCGCCGGGCTGCCGGTGCACGAGGCGACCGGCAACATGGTGGTCGACATCGGCGGCGGCACCACCGAGGTGGCCGTGATCAGCCTCGGCGGCATCGTCACCGCCCAGTCCATCCGGGTCGCGGGCGACGAGTTGGACAACGCGATCATCCAGCACGTCAAGAAGGAGTACAGCCTCCTGCTCGGCGAGCGCACCGCCGAGCAGATCAAGCTCACCATCGGCTCCGCCCACGTCGGCAAGGACGACGAGGAGCACACCGAGATCCGCGGCCGGGACCTGGTCAGCGGCCTGCCCAAGACCGTGGTCATTTCCGCCGGTGAGGTCCGCAAGGCCATCGAGGAACCCGTCAACGCGATCGTGGACGCGGTCAAGACCACCCTGGACAAGTGCCCGCCGGAGCTGTCCGGCGACATCATGGACCGCGGCATCGTGCTCGCCGGCGGCGGCGCGCTGCTGCGCCGGCTGGACGAGCGGCTGCGCCAGGAGACGGGCATGCCGATCCACATCGCGGAGTCCCCGCTGGACTGCGTGGCGCTCGGCGCCGGCAAGTGCGTCGAGGAGTTCGAGGCGCTCCAGCAGGTCCTCGACGCCGCCCCGCGCAGATGACGGTGTGTGAGCGCACCCCAGCACACTAGCTCCGACCGGCCGCGGCCCCAGCGGCGGCGGGTCCGATGAGGAAGGCACGGACTGGCGCCCGTGAGGGACACAAAGGAGAGCCGGCTGCTGCTGGTACTGCTGGTCGTGGTGGCGTTCGCGCTCATCACCGTCGACATCCGGGGCGGTGAGAACTCCCCGCTGGACCGCCCCCGGCGCGCCGCCCAGGCCGCCTTCGGCCCGGTGGAGAACGCCGTCTCCGGCGTGGTCGACCCGGTCGGCAACGCCGTGGACGCCGTACGCAACTCCGGCCACCGCAACAGCACCATCACCCGCCTGCAGCGGGAGAACGCCGCCCTGCGGCAGCGACTCGCCGGCGACACGCAGACCAGGACGCAGGCCGCCGAGCTGGACAAGCTGCTCAAGGTCGCCGGCGCCGGCCAGTACACCGTCAAGGGCGCCCAGGTGATCGCGATAGGAGCGGCCCAGGGCTTCTCCTGGACCGTCACCATCGACGCCGGCAGCAAGGACGGCATCGCCCGCGACATGACCGTCATCAACGGCGACGGGCTGGTCGGCCGGGTCACCACCGTCGGCCCGTCCACCTCGACGGTGCTGCTGGCCAACGACCCCGACTTCACCGTCGGCACCCGGATGGAGAAGACCGGCGAACTCGGCTTCGCCACCGGCCAGGGCAACCGGCCGATGCGGGTCCAACTGCTCAACGGCAAGGCCGCGGTGCACGACGGGGACCGGCTGGTCACCTTCGGCTCCGAGGCCGACAAGCCGTTCGTGCCGGGCGTGCCGGTCGGCAAGGTTGTCGCCGTCGAACCCTCGGCGGGCAACCTCACCAAGACCGTCGAGGTGCAGCCCTTCGTCGGCTTCACCCGGCTCGACATCGTCGGCATCGTCGTCGTCGGCCCGCGGCACGACCCGCGCGACAGCGTGCTGCCGCCGCGGCCCACCACGCCGCCGCCGGCCGCCAAGAAGCCCAAGCCCGGCAGCACCCCGACGGCTCCGACAGCCACCGGCTCCGCCCTGCCACCGGGCGACGAACCGCCCGCATCACCCACGACGACCACCACCAGCACCATCTCCAACGGGGGCTGACCCATGCGACTGAACCGGATCGTGCTCTCCACCCTGGCGGTGGTGATCGCCCTGGTCGCCCAGGTCAGCGTGCTGGCCCGGCTGCACCTGCCCGGCGCCGTGCCGGACCTGCTGCTGCTGACCGTGCTCGGCCTGGCCCTGACCTACGGCCACGTCGGCGGCTGCCTGATCGGCTTCTTCGCCGGCCTGCTCGCCGACCTCGCGCCACCCGCCGACCACGCGGTCGGCCGCTACGCCCTGGTGCTGTGCATCATCGGCTACGCGGCCGGCCTCGCCAAGCCCGAGAGCGGCCAACTGCGCACCGCGGCGGGCCCGATGCTGGTGGTCATCGCCGCCGCCATCGCCACCACGCTGCTCTACGCGGGCGTCGGCAGCCTCGTCGGCGACACCGCCGGCGCCCATGTGGGCCTGGCCAAGCTGGTGTTCACCGCCACCCTCTACGACCTGCTGCTCGCGCCCTTCATCGTGCCCCTGGTGATGTCACTGGCCCGCAAGTTCGACCACGACCCGCTCGCCGAGGACGCCGCCGGCGGCTTCGGCGGCGGGTTCGGCGGCGGCCCGCGCGGCGGGTTCGGCAGCCGGTTCGGCGGTGCCGGCAGGTCAGGACCGCGCTTCCGCGGCCGCTCCGGCGCCATCACCCCGCAGCGCGGGCTGTTCGGCCGCGCCAAGGCGATCGGCTCGATGCCCAGGGGGGCCCGGCGATGAGCAACATCCCCGAGACCGGCCGCACCTCGCGGATCACCATCCGCCTGGTCGTCCTGCAGGTCCTGGTCTTCTCGCTGCTGCTGACCCTGGGCGGCCGGCTGTGGTACCTGCAGATCCGCAACGGCCAGGAGTACGACGCCAAGGCCGCCAGCAACCAGATCCAGCAGGTCGTCACGCCCGCCGTGCGCGGCTCCATCCTCGACGACCGCGGGGTGCCGCTCGCCGACAACGAGACCCGGCTCGTGGTCTCCGCCAACCGCACCGACCTGCTGGAGCAGGCCGACGACGGCACCGCGGTGCTCACCCGGCTGGCCGGCGTCCTCGGCATGAAGCCCAAGGACGTCGAGGACAAGGTCCGGCTCTGCGACGCCCACACCCCGCGCCCCTGCTGGAACGGCTCGCCCTACCAGCCGATCCCCATCACGGACGCGGCCACCACCCAGCAGGCGCTGCAGATCATGGAGCGCCGCGAGGACTTCCCCGGCATCACCGCCGAGCCCACCGCGGTCCGCCAGTACCCGAGCCCGGACAAGGCCAACGCCGCCCAGGTGCTCGGCTACCTCTCGCCGGTCACCGACAAGGAGGTCGCCGCCTCCGAGAAGACCGACAACCCGCTGCTGCGCTCGGACCAGATCGGCCGCTCGGGCCTGGAGAGCACCTACGACTCGCAACTGCGCGGCAAGGCCGGCGTCACCCGCTACCAGGTGGACAACCTCGGCCGGGTCATCGGCAAGGCCGGCGACACCCCGGCCGTCCCCGGCGACAACGTGGTCACCAGCATCGACGCCAAGGTCCAGGCGATCACCGAGAAGGAACTCAACGATGCGATGAAGGCGGCCCGCACGACCTACGACCCGGTCACCCACCGGAACTTCAAGGCCGACTCCGGCGCCGCGATCGTCATGGACAACCACACCGGCCAGATCATCGCCATGGCCAGCGAACCCACCTACGACCCCAACGAGTGGGTCGGCGGCATCTCCTTCAAGAACTACCAGGCGCTGACCGACGCCAAGTCCAACTACCCGCTGCTCAACCGGGCCATCCAGGGCGAGTCGGCACCCGGCTCCACCTTCAAGGTCGTCTCCACCTCCGCCGCCATCCGGGCCGGCTACTCCGAGGACGGCCCGTACGACTGCTCCTCGTCCTTCTCCATCGGCAGCCAGGTCTTCCACAACGACGAGAACGAGAGCTACGGCCCGATCTCGCTCGCCCGCGCCCTGGAGGTCTCCTGCGACACCGTCTTCTACGGCATCGCCTACGACCAGTGGAAGAAGGACGGCGGGACCGACCCCAAGCACCCCAAGGACTGGTTCTACAAGACCGCCCACGACTTCGGCCTCGGCGCCAAGACCGGTGTCGACATCCCCGGCGAGGTCAGCGGCCGGGTCCCGGACCGCCAGTGGAAGAAGGACTTCTGGGAGGAGAACAAGGCCGGCTGGTGCGCCACCGCCAAGAAGCACAAGAACGACCCGAACCCGCCGCTGAAGATCGCCATCGCCATCGAGAACTGCCCCGACGGCTATGTGCTGCGCGCCGGTGACTCGGTCAACTACGCGATCGGCCAGGGCGACACGCTGGTCACCCCGGTCCAGATGGCCCGCATCTACGCGGCCCTCGCCAATGGCGGCACCCTCTACCAGCCGACCATCGGCAAGGCCGTGGTGAGCCCCGACGGCAAGACGGTCACGCCGATCCGGCCGAAGGTCACCGGCAAGCTGCCCGACAGCAAGTCCACGCTGAGCTACATCAACCAGGCGCTGGCGGGCGTGGTCACCGAGGGCACCGCCGACTGGAAGTTCCAGGGCTGGCCGCAGGACAAGATCCCGCTGCACGCCAAGACCGGCACCGCCGAGGTCTCCGGCAAGCAGTCCACGTCCTGGTTCGACACGTACACCAAGGACTACACGATCGTCATGACGATCTCCCAGGGCGGCACCGGCTCCGGCGGCTCCGGCGAGGCCGTCCGCCGCATCTACGAGGCGATGTACGGCGTCCAGAAGGACGGCCAGAAGATCGACCCGAAGAAGGGCATCATGCCCCAGCCGGTCACCGCGCTGCCGAAGATGTCCGGCGACGGCGCCGCGGTCACCCAGGCCGCCGACACCGCCCGCTTCGACGACTTCTTCGCCAACACCCCGGCCGGCGGCCCCGCCCAGGACCCCGCCCCGGTGCTCGCCGCCCTCACCCCGACCAGGACCGAGAAGCTGCTGTACGGCAGGAAGTACACGTGATGAGCGCCCACACCTACGCCGTACGGCGCTTCAGCCCGGAGAAGTCCACCCTCGGCAAGCTCTTCGCCCGCGACTCCGCGGTGCGGCGGATGGACTGGCTGCTGCTGCTGGCCACCGTGGTGCTGTGCGGCATCGGCACGCTGCTGGTCTACTCCGCCACCCGCAACCGCACCAACCTCACCCACGGCGACCAGTACTACTTCCTGATCCGCCATGTGATGAACGCCGGCATCGGCGCGGGCCTGTGCATCGGCGCCATGGCCATAGGGCACCACCGGATGCGCACCATCGTGCCGTTCTTCTACGTGCTGTCCATCCTCGGCATCCTCGCGGTGCTCAGCCCGCTGGGCTCCACCGTCAACGGCGCGCACTCCTGGATCGTCATCGGCGGCGGCTTCTCCCTCCAGCCCTCGGAGTTCGTGAAGATCTCCATCATCATCGGCATGGCGATGGTGCTGTCGGCCAAGGTGGACGCGGGCGACCAGGTGCAACCGGACCACCGCACGGTGATGCAGGCGCTGGGCATCGCGCTGCTGCCGATCCTGATCATCCTGCTCATGCCGGACCTCGGCTCGGTCATGGTGCTCGGCGCGATCATCCTGGGCGTCCTGCTCGCCTCCGGCGCCTCCAACCGCTGGATCTTCGGCCTGATCGGCGCCGGCATCGTGGGCTCGATCCTGGTCTGGCAGCTGGGCATCCTGGACAAGTACCAGATCGACCGGTTCGCCGCCTTCGCCAACCCCGCCCTCGACCCCTCCGGCGTCGGCTACAACACCAGCCAGGCCCGGATCGCCATCGGCTCGGGCGGCCTGCTCGGCAAGGGCCTCTTCCACGGCAGCCAGACCAGCGGCCAGTTCGTCCCCGAGCAGCAGACCGACTTCGTCTTCTCGGTGGCCGGCGAGGAACTCGGCTTCGTCGGCGCGGCCTTCATCGTCGCGCTGATCGGCGTCATCCTCTGGCGCGCCTGCTCGATCGCCCGCAGCGCCACCGACCTCTACGGCACGATCGTGGCCGCCGGGGTCGTCGCCTGGTTCGCCTTCCAGTCCTTCGAGAACATCGGCATGACGCTCGGCATCATGCCCGTCACCGGCATCCCCCTACCCTTCGTCTCCTACGGCGGCTCCTCGATGTTCGCCAACTTCATCGCCATAGGGATGCTGCAGTCCGTCCGTATGCAGCGGCCGGTCTCCGCCTGACCGCTCCTGTCCCGGCGGGGGCCGTAGTACGGTCGGCGATATGGGCCGCTTCACGGAAACGGAACGCAAGTACGAGGCCGCCGGCAGCGATCAGCCCCCCGTACCCGACCTCGCCGGTCTCGCGCCGCACACCCGCGAGCTCCCGCCGGTGGAGCTCGACGCGGTGTACTACGACACCGAGCGCCTGGACCTCGCCGCCCACCGGGTCACCCTGCGCCGCCGCACGGGCGGCGAGGACGCCGGCTGGCACCTGAAGCTGCCCGCCCAGGGGCCCGACTCCGACTCCCGTACCGAGGTGCACGCGCCGCTGGAGGAGGACCAGGGCCGCGGGAAGGGCGGTGGCGGGGGCAAGCGCCGGCCCGAGGGCGAGGGGAAGCAGCGGGCCGAGGGGCCGGCCGGGCGCGGGGACGCCTACGAGCCCCCCGCCGTCCTCCGCGAGGAGACCGCCGCCTTGACCCGCGGCCGCGCCCTCGTCCCCGTCGTACGGCTGCGCACCACCCGGCGCCGCACCCTGCTGCTGGACGACGCGAAGAAGACGCTCGCCGAGATCGCGTACGACGAGGTGCGGGCCACACCAGAGGCGGGCCTGGCGGCGACCGGAAGCGTCCCCGTGCCGTCCGGCGACAGCCACTGGGCTGAGATCGAGGTCGAACTCGCCGACGGGGAGCCGGAGTTGCTGGACCGGGTCGAGGAGCGCCTGCTCGCCGCCGGCATCCGCCGCTCTGCCGCGCCCTCCAAGCTCTCCCGCGCCCTGGGCGGGCGCCGCCCCGCGCCCGTACCCGAACCGCCCGCCGCGGGGCCGGAGTCCACCGCGGGCGAGGCCGCCACCGCGTACCTCGGCGCCCAGCGGGCGGCCGTCCTCGCCCTGGACCCCGCCGTCCGCCGCGCCGAGCCCGACGCCGTGCACCGGATGCGGGTGGCCACCCGCCGGGCCCGCTCGGCGCTGAAGAGCTTCGGCCGCGAGCTGGCCCGCGAGGCCACCGACCCGCTCGGCGCCGAACTGAAGTGGCTCGCCGCCGTCCTGGGCGGCGAACGCGACCGCGAGGTGCTCGCCGAGCGCCTGGCCCGGCGGGTCGCCGACCTCGACCCGGCCTTCGTCGGCCCCGAGCTGCTCGCCCGCCTCGGCCTGCCGCCCGCCGGCACAACCGCCCGGCCCACCGCGCCCTCCTCCGACCGATCCTCCACGCTCTCCTCCGCCCGGTCGCAGGCGCACGCCGCCGTCCTGGCCACCCTCGACGGCGCCCGCTACTTCGCCCTCCTGGACGCGCTGGACGCGTTGCTGGCCGAGCCTCCGTACCTGCCGGGGGCCGCCGCCCCCGCCCGCACCGCCGTCGCCGCCGCCGTCCGGCGCGACCACCGCCGCCTCGGTGCCGCCGTGGAGGGCGCGCTCGCCCTGCCGCCGGGCGAGGAGCGCGACATCGCCCTGCACGAGGCCCGCAAGGACGCCAAGCGCGCCCGCTACAGCGGCGAGGCCGCGCAGACCGTCCTCGGCGAGCCGGCCGCCGCCCACACCGCCCGGATGAAGGCCGTGCAGCAACTGCTCGGCGAGCACCAGGACAGCGTGATGTGCCGCACCGCGCTGGCCGCCCTGCGGGCCGAGGCTGAAGCGGCGGGCGAGGACCCGGCGCCGTACGAGGCGATCGACCGGGCCGAACGGCAGGCCGCGGCGCGGGTGGAGGAGCGGCTGCCGGGCGTCTGGGCGGCCGCCGGGCACAGCGTGTGACGCACCGCGCCTCGGGTACTGTTGAGGGTCACCCTTCCGCCGCGGGACCGCCCGCGGGCGGTCGGTCCCGGAGACATCCGGGACATCCCGAGACACCCCGAGAGACACGAGAGTCGCCGAGATGCCTGTCGAGTCGGTCTTCCCGCGCCTGGAAGCTCTGCTGCCGCACGTCCAGAAGCCGATCCAGTACGTCGGCGGTGAGCTGAACTCCACCGTCAAGGACTGGGACGCCGCCGATGTCCGCTGGGCGCTGATGTATCCCGACGCGTACGAGGTCGGCCTGCCCAACCAGGGCGTCATGATCCTCTACGAGGTGCTCAACGAGCGCGAAGGCGTCCTGGCCGAGCGCACCTACAGCGTCTGGCCGGACCTGGAGGCGCTGATGCGCGAGCACGGCGTGCCGCAGTTCACGGTCGACGCCCACCGCCCGGTGCGCGCCTTCGACGTCTTCGGCCTCAGCTTCTCCACCGAACTCGGCTACACCAACATGCTCGCCGCGCTCGACCTGGCCGGCATCCCGCTGGACGCGGCCGACCGCACCCTGGACGACCCGGTCGTGCTGGCCGGCGGCCACGCCGCCTTCAACCCCGAGCCGATCGCCGACTTCATCGACGCCGCCGTGATCGGCGACGGCGAGCAGGCCGTGCTCACCATCACCGACGTGATCCGCGACTGGAAGGCCGAGGGCCGGCCCGGCGGGCGGGACGAGCTGCTGATGCGGCTGGCCCGCACCGGCGGGGTGTACGTCCCGCGGTTCTACGACGTGGAGTACCTCCCCGACGGCCGGATCGGCCGCGTGGTGCCCAACCGCTCCGGCGTGCCGTGGCGGGTCTCCAAGCACACCGTGATGGACCTGGACGAGTGGCCGTACCCGAAGCAGCCGCTGGTGCCGCTGGCGGAGACCGTGCACGAGCGGATGTCGGTGGAGATCTTCCGCGGCTGCACCCGCGGCTGCCGGTTCTGCCAGGCCGGGATGATCACCCGCCCGGTGCGGGAGCGGTCGATCACCGGCATCGGCGAGATGGTCGAGAAGGGGCTGGCGGCCACCGGCTTCGAGGAGGTCGGCCTGCTGTCGCTCTCCTCGGCCGACCACAGCGAGATCGCCGACATCGCCAAGGGCCTGGCCGACCGGTACGAGGCGGACAAGATCGGCCTGTCGCTGCCCTCGACCCGGGTGGACGCCTTCAACATCGACCTCGCCGACGAGCTGACCCGCAACGGCCGCCGCTCGGGCCTGACCTTCGCACCCGAGGGCGGCTCGGAGCGCATCCGCAAGGTCATCAACAAGATGGTCAGCGAGGAGGACCTGATCCGCACGGTCGCCACCGCGTACGGCAACGGCTGGCGGCAGGTGAAGCTGTACTTCATGTGCGGGCTGCCCACCGAGACCGACGAGGACGTGCTGCAGATCGCCGAGATGGCGAAGAAGGTGATCCAGAAGGGCCGCGAGGTCACCGGGCAGAACGACATCCGCTGCACCGTCTCGATCGGCGGCTTCGTGCCCAAGCCGCACACGCCCTTCCAGTGGGCGCCGCAGCTGGGCGTGGAGGAGACCGACGCGCGGCTGGAGAAGCTGCGCGACGCGATCCGCGGCGACCGCAGGTACGGCCGCAACATCGGCTTTCGCTACCACGACGGCAAGCCGGGCATCATCGAGGGCCTGCTCTCGCGCGGCGACCGCCGGGTGGGCGACGTGATCCGCGCGGTGTACGCCGACGGGGGCCGCTTCGACGGGTGGCGCGAGCACTTCTCGTACGACCGCTGGGTCACCCAGTGCGAGCGGGTGCTGCCGGCCCACGGCGTGGACCTCGCCTGGTACACCACCCGCGAGCGCACCGCCGAGGAGGTCCTGCCCTGGGACCACCTGGACTCCGGCCTGGACAAGGACTGGCTCTGGGAGGACTGGCAGGACGCCCTGGACGAGACCGAGGTCGACGACTGCCGCTGGACCCCCTGCTTCGACTGCGGCGTGTGCCCCGCGATGGACACGGAGATCCAGATCGGCCCCACGGGCAAGAAGCTCCTCCCGCTGACCGTGGTCAACTCCGCCTCCGGGCAGGGCTGACGGCAGCTCCGCACGTATGAGGGGTGCCCCTCGCGGTTCGGGTGACCGGGCCGCGGGGGGCGTCTTTTTTGGCGGAATTATTGATTCCGGGGGAATGAGGGGCGGGGATTCCTGGGGGTGAGGGACGATATGTCCGTCAGGGGGGCGGGGGAGTGGTGGAGAAATAGCGGGAGTGCGTGCGGGACGCACGGGTTCCGGATGTGAGGATCGTAATCAACCGTGTCGCCGACGGCTCGGCGTGTGCTTCAATGCAGAGGACTTGATCGGACGCAGATAATATGGCGCCCGAAACACCTCGCAGACCAAGGGGAAACTGGACGTGTTGAAGAAAGCCGCTGCCGTCGGTGCCACCGCTGCGTGTTTCCTCTGGGGCGCCGCCTCCCTGTCCGCGGCCCACGCCGCGGAGCCGGCCGCTCCGCGCGCCGCCGTCGTGCACTCCGTCCCGACCACCGCCCAGCCCGACATCACCAAGGTCGCGGGCTGCTCCATCTCCTACACCACGCACGAGGCAGACGCCTACTGCGACAGCGGGTCCCGCTACTACGGCGAGGACTACTACCTCTATATCGAGGCGTGCAACGTCGACGGCTGCGAGTACTTCCGCGGCACCGAGGGGCTCAACGGCGAGACGGTCTCCATCGCCAACGTCGGCTCGAACTGGTTCATCTCCTCCGGCAGCACCGACTGGGTCGACTTCGAGTAGTTCCCGGACAATCCGGAACACCCCGCTCCGGAAATCGCGGTCACCGATTTCTTCCAAGAGTGTCCGCGTGTCCTTGCCAGGTGTGTGCGCGTGAAATTCCGCCGTCCTTCCACTGCGCTTTCCGCTGCCTTTTCCCATAAGGGGATGTGAAAAGCGCTGCCCGCAGGTCCCGCAATTCCGGTGGCGCGCCGGGGGAAACCGGGCCGGGCGGCGTCCCCACCGACGAAAGGCACTCGGCATGTTCCCTCCACCGCGGCGGCCCCGGCGCCGCCGCAGACTCCGCATCGCCGCGCTGTGCACCGCTGTCATGGCCGCGGGGCTGCTCGCCGCGCCCGCCGCCACGGCGAGCGGCGGCACCAAGGCCGCCGGCTCCGGCGACGGCGACGCCAAGAAGGCCCCCGCGACCTCGAACACCGCCTCGCACGGCGCTCCCGACCACGTCACCGACGCCGGCAAGGACCTGCCCAAGGGCTGGCGCACCTCGGCCGACCGCGCCGTCACCCTCGCTCCCGACAGCGACGGCGTGCACGTCCTGGCCGCCGACAGCAGCAAGGCGTACCGCTGGCGGACCGTCACCACCCTGGTGGAGCCGGGCTTCGACAGCGACCTTTGGACCGGCAACTTCTGCCTCGCCGACCGCTCGCACGCCGTCGTGGTCTACGCGCCGCGGGAGTTCGCCGACGCCCAGGAGCTCATGGAGCGCGGGGCGTTCACCGCGATCGTGGACCTCGACACCGGCAAGGTGCACAAGCTCGCCGCCAACGCCTCGCTGGCCTACTTCGACCCCTCCTGCGACCCGGTCGCCCACACCGCCGCGATCACCCAGCTCACCGACGACCGCACCCGCGTAATGACCGTGGACACCCGCGGCGCGACCCGCTCGACCGCCACCCTGGACGGCGAGATCACCTCCGCGGTGCCGGACGGGGACCGCCTGCTGGCCGCGTCCGGCAACAAGGTGGTCAGCATCTCCCGTACGGGCAGGACCAGTTCGGTGGCGACCGCGAGCGGCACCCCGTACGGCATCCGCGCCGACAAGGGCGGCGGCGTGGACTTCCTCGACAGCAGCGGCCGCGAGGAGCGGGCCCACCGGGTGCACGCGGGGCACACGACCACGCTCGCCACGGGTGCGGTCGGCACGATCGGCCTGGCACCGGCCGCCGACGGCCGGGTGTTCCTGACCGGCACCCCGAAGACGACCGCCAAGCTGCCCGCCCAGGTGGCGCGGGTCGCGGCCGACCCGCAGGCCGACCTGTCCACCGAGGGCGGCCTGGCCGTCAGGGACGCGGTGACGCCCGGCCTGCACACGCACGTGGCCGACCGATCCTCGGCGGCGACCGGCCCCGCGCCGACCGCCGGGCACGCCACCCTCCGGGCCACCGTCACCGCCACGGGCGCCGACCTGGACTTCTCCGCCCAGGTGGCGCCGACCGCCGGGGCGGCCTCGGGCGCGGCGACCTCGCCCTCGCTGGCAGGCGCGGACAAGGCGCACGCGCAGGCGGCTTCCGCGGCCACGTCCTCCTCGACCGTCGATGCCGACCGCTCCTGCTCGATCGCGCGCAACGACCCGGCCGCGATGGCCCTGCAGCCCACGCCCAACCAGGTCGAGTGGGCCGTCGACATGGCCGTGCGCAAGGACCTCACCTCCGGCTACCTGGAGCAGCAGAGCTGGCGCAGCGCCGAGGGGCTGGGCACGTCCGTGGACCCGCAGGGGATGTTCCCGCTGCCGGACTTGAACACCGGCGGGCAGATACCGTCCCAGGTGCTCCTGGGCATCCTCGCCCAGGAGTCCAACCTGTGGCAGGCCACCTCGCACGCCGATCCCGGCGAGTTCGGCGACCCGCTGATCGGGAACTTCTACGGCACCAACATCTACGCGGGCACCGCGGGTTACGACCCGGACCGGATCTGGAAGGTGGACTGGGACAAGTCCGACTGCGGTTACGGCGTCGGCCAGGTCACCGACGGCATGCGGCTGGCCGGCCGCACCAAGCCCGGCGAGACCGCCCTGCCGGCCGACCAGCAGCGCGCCCTCGCGTTGGACTACACGGCCAACATCGCCTACGCGGCCCGGCTGCTGGCCCAGAAGTGGAACGAGCTGCACACCTCCTCGGTGCACCTGGCGATCAACGACGACGACCCGTCGAAGATGGAGAACTGGTTCGCGGCCGTCTGGGACTACAACTCCGGCTTCAACGCGCCCGGCACGGCGAGCAATTGGGGCCTGGGCTGGTACAACAACCCGGCGAACCCGATCTACCCGAGCACCCGCCACCCGTTCCTGGACGGCAACAGCTACTCCGACGCTGCGAAGCCGCAGCAGTGGCCCTACGAGGAGAAGGTCGAAGGCTGGGGTGCCTGGCCGATCGACACCGGCCACTCCTACGACGACAGTGGCAACGAGCAGCAGAAGGGCGACCCGGGGTACGGCAGCGCGGGTTACGCGGCCGCCTGGTGGACCACCGACCTGCAGCGCAGCCAGGTGAAGCCGCCGATCGCGACCTTCTGCGCCACGGGCGTCAACGACTGCGACATCAACGACCCGCCCACCTGCGAGGTCGACCACAGTGGCGACCCCGACTGCGACACCCCGCACTGGTGGCACGCGTCGGCGACCTGGAAGCCGGACTGCTCGTCGTCCTGCGGCCACGGGCAGATCCGGTACGTGACGCTGCGGCACGAGCCGGGCCGGGCGAACCCGGCACCGCCGCCGTGCGACACCTCCGCCCTGCCGTCGGGGTCTGTCGTGGTGGACGATGTGCCGTCCGGGACGCCGGAGCCGCGCTGCCCGGTCAACACCTTCGCCGACCAGGGCACCTTCACCTTCTCCTTCCCGGAGGACGAAGAGGGGCACTACGAGTCCCGGGAGGACCTGTGGGAGATCGGCGGTGGGTTCGACGGGCACTACTGGTTCTCGCACGGGCGCGAGCCGAACAACTGGGACAACCTGCTGGAGACCACCGGCACCTGGAAGCCCACCAGCCTGCCGACGCGGCTGTACCAGGTGAAGGCGTACATGCCGTTCCTCGGCAGTAAGACGAAGTCGGCGCTCTACCAGGTCGACGACGGCGCGGGGCACCACTTCTCCCGGGAGGTGAACCAGGACAGCGTGACGAACGGCTGGGTCACCGTCGGCTACTTCCAGTTGGGCACCGGCGCCTCGGTGACGCTGACCAACGTCACCGGCGACGGCTCCTCCGGTGACACCGACGTGGCCTACGACGCGCTGGCGTTCGTGCCGTTCCAGGGCACCTGGCAGCACCACACCTTCGACGCGGTGTCGATCTTCCCCAGCGACATCGACCTCGACACCTCCACGCCGAGCCAGATCGACAGCCCGATGCGCAACCGGGGCACGCTCTACGACTGGGCGCACTCGGTGACGGCCGGCGGCCGCACGTGGGACAACAGCGGTTCGCTGACCGGCCTGACCAACTTCCCCGTCTGCGTGTCCGGCACCCGCACCGGCTCCTGCGTGGGCCCCGCGGTCGCCTCCGCCGCGAGCGCGTGGAGCGCCCAGGTGGAGGCGGCGGGCACCGATCCCGGCAACTCGCCCTCGCAGGCGGACTGGATGGGCTTCTCCAACCCCACGCCGCCCAGCACGATCGACCCGGACAACTCCTTCACCGATGACAGCTCGTACAAGATCAAGACGCACATCGACGCCCAGTACGTGACCGGCCCGGACGGGAAGATCGTCCCCGGCAGCGAGCAGGTCACCGACACCGACCGGACCGGGAACACCGACCTGGCGCAGTTCGTGCTGGACTTCGTGCACGCCACGGTCTCCGACTACGGCAGCCTCGGGGTCACCCTGCCCGACCTGTCGTTCACCGGCACCGACCCCAACAGCTACGGTGCCACCGGCTACGTGGCGAACCCGCTGGCCACCGGGGTCACTCCGGGGCAGGCGTACGTGGAGCGGGTGCAGAACGACGGGATCGACAGCTCCGGCACCTGCCTGGACACCAAGATCGTCAGCGGCGGCAGCCTCGGCTACCGGATGCTCGACGCCCAGGACAGCACCGACGCCAACCTCAGCGCCTGGGTGAACAAGCTCTACTCGCTGGCGCTCATCGGGCAGGTACCGCAGGAGGTGGCCGATGCGGCGGGCGACATGTACAACCTCTTCTTCAAGAAGGCGTCCGTCACCGAGGGCAAGCTCCTCGGCTCGTTCTTCAACATGGCCCCGCCGATCTGGCAGGACGTCAGCATGGCGTTCTGCGCGGACGGCACGGTGAAGCCGACGCACGCCACCGACGACATCGACGACAGTCCGACGATGGGCCTGGTGTTCCAGAGCTACATGCCCGACATGTACCTGTACCTGGACGGGCACCAGGTCGACGAGAGCGGGCACCCGTCCTCGGGGCCGGTGCAGCGCGGCGACTTCGCGCTGTTCTCGAACATCCCCGGCATCACCGGGGACCCGGACCAGAACGCCTACGGGCTGTGCGCGGTCGACCTGCGCGGCAACGGCGGCAACCCGTGGGAGATCCAGGCGCTGCCGGAGAACTTCCCGGTCGGCCGGCCCAAGGCGGCCGAGTTCTGCGACGGCACCTGACCGCCGGGACACAGCTGACGCGCTGATGGTGCACGACACCGCGGGGTCCGGCCGGCGCACACCGCCGCCCGGGCCTCGCGGCCCGCCCGGATACGATGGCCGGGGCGGCGGGACCGCCCCGGGGAGGGACTGCGGTGCGAGCGCTGGACGTGCGTACGGTGGGGGCCGCCGCCGTGGGAATCGCGATGGTGGGCGCGGCCTCGGCGGTGCTGTCCGGCCGGCCCGGCGCGCTGACCGCCCCCGACCCGCTCTTCGTGTGGTGGCTGGGTGCCGCCCTGGTGCTCGGCGGGCTGGGCGCCGCGCTGCTGCTGAACCTCGCGCCGCCGCGCGCCGGGCGCGCCTGGCGGCCGCCGTTCGTCCTCGCGGTGCTGCTGCTCGGCTGCTACACCGCCGTCTTCCCGGCGGCTTTCGCGCTGCTCTTCTTCGTTCCCGAGGCGCTCGGCGCCTGGCTGGTCGCGGGCGTGCTCGGCCTGCTCGGCGCGGTGCGGTTGTGGCAGGGCCGCGCGCGGGGTGGGGTGTACGCGGCGCTGCCGCCGCTGCTGCTGGGCGCCTGCGGCGTCGCGGTGCCGCCCACCGCGGACCGCGGCCACGGCTACCCCACCCTCGGCGGCTGGGCGGGCATCGCCGCCGGGGTCGTCCTGCTGCTGCTCACCGCCGCGGCCGGCGCGAGCGGGCGGGACGGGCGCGGCTGAGCGCGCCGGGCACGCGGTGCGCCGGGGGAGGGGCGCGTGCAGGTTGTCCACAGGGCTGGGGAAGGCGGTGTGTGGGTGCTGCCGCACGGCGTAACCTTGGTCGGGTAGGAGTTTCCCGGGCGCGCCGGCCAGGCGCGCGGCGGGAGCAGCGAGCGCACCGGAGGAGCCGACCGGGGCCGCGCACCGGACGGCCGCGCCGCACGCGTCCCGGAACGAATCCCGGGGCCGGCGGGCGGGCGCGCCACCGGTCCGCCGCGCACGTACGAGGACCGGCGGCCGGCGGCCGGGCAGAGACGAAGGACTGAAGGACACTGGGGAAGCGACAGCCCGAAGGCCCGCCGCCGGCACCAGCGGTGCAGCGCATCCGACTGCGCTACACCAAGCGCGGCCGCCTGAGGTTCACCAGCCACCGGGACTTCCAGCGCGCGTTCGAGCGGGCGCTGCGCCGTGCCGGGGTGCCGATGGCGTACTCGGCCGGGTTCACCCCGCACCCCAAGGTCTCGTACGCGAACGCCGCACCCACCGGCGTCGCCAGCGAGGCGGAGTACCTGGAGATCGCGCTCGCGGCCGCGCGGGACATCGAGCCGCTGCGGGCGATGCTCGACGCGTCGCTGCCCCCGGGCCTGGACGTGATCGACGCCGTGGAGGCCCGCACCTCGGGCCTCGCCGAGCGCCTGGAGGCGTCGGTCTGGCAGTTGCGGCTGGACGGCGTGACACCGCAGGAGGCCAAGGACGCCGCCGCGGCGTTCCTGGCGGCGGAGAGCGTGGAAGTACAGCGCAGCACCAAGAACGGGACGCGCACCTTCGACTGCCGGGCCGCGGTGACGCGGCTCGAGGTGGTCGATCCCCAGGAGTCCGGCGCGGCCCACCCGCTCGTCGACCGACACACCGAACACACCGAACAGGGTGCCGATGGGCCGCAGGACGGCGCCTGTGCGATACTGCGGCTGGTTGTGCGGCATCTGACACCTGCCGTACGGCCCGACGACGTACTGTCCGGCCTCCGCGCGGCGGCCGGCCTCGCGCCGCCGGTCCCCGCTGCGGTGACCAGGCTGGCGCAGGGGCCGCTCGACGAGGAGTCCGGCACGGTCACCGACCCGCTCGCGCCCGATCGCGACGCCGTGGCGGTACCGGCCGGTTCCGCCTAGGTACGGCGTCGACGCGTCGCCGACGCACCGGGAGCCACCCGGGTCCGGCGGCGCTGACCACTTGAGACTTTCGTCGGCGGCCCACCGGGTGCCGACGAGCCAGACAGCAAGCTCCCGTGCGGCGCCCGCGCCCCCGGCGGCCGGCCGCGAATCCAAGCGGCCCGCAGGCCCCGGACCAGGCCCGGCGCCCGGGAGCACGACGGGAGCACTGCCCGAATGCCCGAGAACGAGCCGACCACCACCGGGAACACCCCGGACACCACCGAGACCGCCGCGGCCGACGAGACCGCAGCCCCGCGCCGCCGCCGGCGCGCCGCCTCACGCCCGGCCGGACCGCCGGCCGCCGCCGAAGAGGCGCAGGCCGAGGCGCCCGCCGCCGAGCCCGCCGAGGCCGAGGCACCTGCCAAACCGCGCCGCCGCGCCACCCGCAAGACCGCCGCGGCGGCCACCGAGGCGCCGGAGAGCACTCCGGAGAGCGCCGAGGCCGAGGCCCCGGCGAAGCCGCGCCGCCGTACGACCCGCAAGACCGCCGCGGCCGCACCTGCCGAGCCCGCGGCCGCGCCGGCCGCCGAGCCCGCCGGCGAGCCCGCTGCCTCCGAGGCCGAGGCGCCCGCGAAGCCGCGCCGCCGTGCCACGCGCAAGACCGCCACGCCCGCGCCCGCCGCCGAGGAGGCCGCGCCCGCCGCGCCCACTGAGGCGGTCCCGGCCGAGGCGCCGGCCGCCGAGGCCCCCGCCGCGGCGGAGGAGCCCGCCGCTCCCGCCCGTACCCGGCGTCGTGCCACGCGCAAGGCGGCCGCGCCGGCTCCCGCCGAGGAGGCGGCCGCGGCCGAGCCGGTCGCGGAGCCCGCCCCCGCGGCGACTTCCGAGGCCGCCCCCGAGGCGCCCGCCGCGCAGGAGCCCGCTCCCGCGCGCACCCGCCGCCGGGCGACCCGCAAGGCCGCCGCCCCCGCGGGCCCGCCCGCCGCCGCCGAAGAGGCCGCGCCCGCCGCGCCCACTGAGGCGGTCCCGGCCGAGGCGCCGGCCGCTGAGGCCCCCGGTGCCGCGGAGGAGCCCGCCGCTCCCGCCCGTACCCGGCGCCGTGCCACGCGCAAGGCGGCCGCGCCCGCTCCCGCCGAGGAGGCAGCCGCCCAGACGCCCGCCGCCGAGGCCCCCGCCACCCCCGCACAAGCCCCCGCACAAGAGGAGCCCGCCGCGAGCGGCCGTTCGCGGCGCCGGACCCGTCAGGCCCCGCCCGTGCCGACGTTCTCCGCCGGCGAGGGCTCGCGGCGGCTCAAGCCCGGCGCCCTCGCGCCCCGGGACGAGGAGCCGCAGCCCGACGCCGGGCAGACCGAGTACACCGGCCGGGCGCTGCCCGACGGCGACGGCTGGGCCGTCGAGATCGACGGCGCCTACGAGATCCGCGGCTACGGCGAGACCGTCGAGGAGGCCACCGCCGACGCCGCCCAGGCGCTGTCCACCGCGTTCGGCCTCCCGGCCGCGTCGCTGACCATCGAGGTCCGCACCGAGGAGGGCGCGCCTCCGCGCGGCCGCCGCAGGGCGACCCGCCCGGCCACCGCCGTCTTCCAGGCCCCGGTCTTCCAGGCGCCCGAGGCCCCCGTGGCCGAACCGGCCGCCGAGGCCGGCACCGACACGGAGACCGAGGACGCCGAGGCCGAGGAGCGCACCCCGCGCCGCCGCCGGCGCCGCCGCGCCGCCGCGGACCAGGTGACCACCGTCGCCGACGAGCCCGAGGTCGAGTCCGCGCAGGACGCCGAGACCGAGGAGGAGCCCGAGGACGTCGAGGAGGTCGACGCCGAGCACGGCGAGGACCGTCCGTCCCGCCGGCGCCGCCGCGGCGGTCGCCGTCGCCGTCGGGGTGAGTCCGCCGAGCACGAGGGCGAGTCCGCCGCCGAGGACGATCAGGACGCCGAGGACGGCGGGCAGGGCGAGGCCGAGGACGCCGACGAGGAGCACGACGAGGACGCCGAGGCCGGCTCCTCCTCCAGCAGCCGCCGCAGGCGCCGCCGCCGTCGCCGCGGCTCGGACGCCGGTGAGCCGGACGGCGCCGCCGCCGACGACCCGGAGCGCACCGTGGTGAAGGTGCGCGAGCCGCGCGCCTCCCGCCTGGAGGGCGGCACCGGTGTGGACGAGGTGCAGTCCATCAAGGGCTCCACCCGCCTGGAGGCCAAGAAGCAGCGCCGCCGCGAGGGCCGCGAGCAGGGCCGCCGCCGGGTGCCGATCATCACCGAGGCCGAGTTCCTGGCCCGCCGCGAGGCGGTCGAGCGCGTCATGGTGGTGCGGCAGAACGGCGAGCGGACCCAGATCGGTGTCCTCGAGGACAACGTCCTGGTCGAGCACTACGTCAACAAGGAGCAGGCGACCTCGTACGTCGGCAACGTCTACCTCGGCAAGGTGCAGAACGTGCTGCCGTCGATGGAGGCCGCCTTCGTCGACATCGGCAAGGGCCGCAACGCCGTGCTGTACGCGGGCGAGGTCAACTTCGAGTCGCTGGGCCTGTCCGGCGGCCCGCGCCGGATCGAGTCCGCGCTGAAGTCCGGCCAGTCGGTGCTGGTGCAGGTCACCAAGGACCCGATCGGCCACAAGGGCGCCCGCCTGACCAGCCAGGTCTCGCTGCCCGGCCGCTACCTGGTGTACGTGCCCGAGGGCTCGATGACCGGCATCAGCCGCAAGCTGCCCGACACCGAGCGGGCCCGGCTGAAGTCCATCCTGAAGAGGATCGTCCCCGAGGACGCGGGCGTGATCGTGCGCACCGCGGCCGAGGGCGCCAGCGAGGACGAACTGCGCCGCGACGTCGAGCGCCTGCAGGCGCAGTGGGAGGACATCCGCCGCAAGGCCAAGACCGGCAACGCGCCGACCCTCCTGTACGGCGAGCCGGACATGACGGTCCGCGTGGTGCGCGACATCTTCAACGAGGACTTCTCCAAGGTCATCGTCAGCGGCGACGAGGCGTGGCAGACCGTGCACGACTACGTCGCGCACGTCGCCCCCGACCTGGTGGACCGGCTGTCGCGGTGGACCTCCGAGACGGACGTGTTCGCCACGTACCGGATCGACGAGCAGCTGCTCAAGGCGCTGGACCGCAAGGTGTGGCTGCCCTCGGGCGGCTCGCTGGTGATCGACAAGACCGAGGCGATGGTCGTGGTCGACGTCAACACCGGCAAGTTCACCGGGCAGGGCGGCAACCTGGAGGAGACCGTCACCCGCAACAACCTGGAGGCGGCCGAGGAGATCGTCCGCCAGCTGCGGCTGCGCGACCTCGGCGGCATCGTCGTGATCGACTTCATCGACATGGTGCTGGAGTCCAACCGCGACCTGGTGATGCGGCGGCTGCTGGAGTGCCTGGGCCGGGACCGGACCAAGCACCAGGTGGCCGAGGTCACCTCGCTCGGCCTGGTGCAGATGACCCGCAAGCGGGTCGGGCAGGGGCTGCTGGAGTCCTTCTCCGAGACGTGCGTGCACTGCAACGGGCGGGGCGTCATCGTCCACATGGACCAGGCGACGACCACCGGGGGCGGCGGCAAGCGCAAGCGGCGCCGCGGCGGTGCGGGCGAGCACGACCACGAGGTGGCCGAGGTCGCGGGGAGCCACGAGGAGCACGAGCACGAGACGGCCGCCGAGGTGCTCTCGGAGGCCGAGGAACTGCCCGAGCTGGAGCCGATCGAGATCGGCGAGTCGGACCTGGTGCCGGCCGTGGGCGACCCCGAGGAGGAGTGGTTCGGCAGCGCCGCCGAGGCCGAGGCCGCGGCGAACGGTTCCCGGCGCGGCCGTCGGCGCGGTTCCCGCAAGGCCACGGCTCCCGCGGGCGCGCCGCCCGCGGCCGACCACGAGCCGGAGCCGGCCGTGGTGGTCGTACCCGTCAGCGAGCCCGAGGTCGAGCAGCCGGCGTCGCCGGCCGAGCCGGTGGTCTCCACCGAGCCGCCCGCGCGCACCCGGCGCCGCGCCACCCGCAAGGTGACCGCGCCCGCGGGTGCCCCGCCGGCGGCCGACGCCGAGGTCGTCGTGGTCGCCGCCGCGGAGCCGGCCGCCGCGGTCGTCGCCGAGCCGGAGCCGGCCGTCTCCACCGAGCCGCCGGCCCGCACCCGGCGCCGGGCCACCCGTAGCGTCTCCGCGCCCGCGGGCGCGCCCGCCGCGGAGGAGGCCGCGGTGGTGGTCGTCCCGGCCACCACCGAGGAGGCTTCCGCCAAGGCCGAGCCCGAGCCCAAGAAGCGGGCCGCGCGCAAGGCGCCGGCGAAGAAGGCTGCCGCCAAGAAGACGGCGAAGAGGGCCGCGGTGGCTGAATAGCGGCGGCGGGGGGTGCCCCAGCCGCGGGGTACCCCCCGCCCCCCGCCGCCGGGGTTCCGCCGTCTCCGGCCGCCAGGCCGGTCCTGGGCTGGGCGCGCAGTTCCCCGCGCCCCCAAGAACGGCTACTCGTCTGCCCCGCCCCGCCGTCTCCGGCCGCCAGGCCGGTCCTGGGCTTGGCGCGCAGTTCCCCGCGCCCCCAAGAACGGCGACCCGTCTGCCCGCACCTCGCCGTTCCCGGCCGCAGGCCGGCCCTTGGATGAGCGCGCAGGGCAAGGTTTTCAGGGGCGCGGGGAACTGCGCGACCAGCCCGATCCGGCGTGCGGCCGGGAACACGGGAGAGCTCCTACGGCGGGTTGCCGTCCTCGGGGGCGAGGGAAGCGGGGGCGCCCCTGCGGCGGGTTGCCGTCCTCGGGGGCGAGGGAAGCGGGGCGTACCCGGCGTGGTAAATTGGAGCTTCGGCGCTGACCGCGCCCTTCCCCCGAGCACCTTCCTCCCGGCCCCGCCGGGAGAGGCGGCTCACCCTGAGGACGACGAGCCGCTGGCATCGGGGGTCCGAATCGAGCGAGAGAGTGAGTTCCGCGTGTACGCGATCGTGCGTAGCGGTGGCCGCCAGCACAAGGTGGCCGTCGGCGACATCGTCGAGGTTGACAGGATCCCCACCGGCAAGGTCGGCGACGCGGTCGAGCTCTCGACGCTGCTCGTCGTGGACGGCGAGGCTGTCACCAGCGACCCGTGGGTGCTCGCCGGGATCAAGGTCGAGGCCGAGATCGTGGACCACCACAAGGGCCAGAAGATCGACATCCTGCGCTACAAGAACAAGACCGGCTACCGCCGGCGCCAGGGTCACCGCCAGCAGTACACAGCGCTGAAGATCACCGGCATCCCCGCGGCCGCCAAGTAAGGACTGAGGGAGACTCAGAGAGATGGCACACAAGAAGGGCGCGTCGTCCACCCGGAACGGCCGCGACTCCAACGCCCAGCGGCTCGGCGTCAAGCGCTTCGGCGGCCAGGTCGTCAACGCCGGCGAGATCATCGTCCGCCAGCGCGGCACCCACTTCCACCCGGGCGCGGGCGTCGGCATCGGCAAGGACGACACGCTGTTCGCCCTGTCCGCCGGGGCGGTCGAGTTCGGCACCAAGCACGGTCGCCGTGTCGTGAACATCGTTCCGGCCGCCTGAGGCAGGCCGCAGGAACTCTTCGAGGGCGGACCCGTTCCCCGGTCTCCGGGCGGCGGGGCCGCCCTCGAACGCGTTGTACCCGTGATTTTCTGGAGGAAGCACCATGACCACCTTCGTGGACCGCGTCGAGCTGCACGTCGCCGCGGGTAACGGGGGGCACGGCTGCGCCTCCGTGCACCGGGAGAAGTTCAAGCCGCTCGGCGGGCCGGACGGCGGCAACGGCGGGCGCGGCGGCGATGTGATCCTGGTCGTCGACCAGGACGTCACCACGCTGCTGGACTACCACCACAGCCCGCACCGCAAGGCCACCAACGGCAAGCCGGGCGAGGGCGGGAACCGCTCCGGCAAGGACGGCACCGACCTGGTGCTGCCGGTCCCCGACGGCACCGTGGTCCTCGACTCCCAGGGCGAGGTGCTCGCCGACCTGGTCGGCCAGGGCACCAGCTTCGTCGCGGGCCAGGGCGGCCGCGGCGGCCTGGGCAACGCGGCACTGGCCTCGGCCCGCCGCAAGGCGCCCGGCTTCGCACTGCTCGGCGAGCCCGGTGTCGCCCGCGACATCGTGCTGGAGCTGAAGACCGTCGCCGACGTGGCGCTGGTCGGCTACCCGAGCGCCGGCAAGTCCTCGCTGATCTCGGTGCTGAGCGCGGCCAAGCCGAAGATCGCCGACTACCCGTTCACCACCCTGGTGCCCAACCTCGGTGTGGTCACCGCCGGTTCCACCGTCTACACGATCGCCGACGTGCCCGGCCTGATCCCCGGCGCCAGCCAGGGCCGGGGCCTGGGCCTTGAGTTCCTGCGGCACGTGGAGCGCTGCTCGGTGCTGGTGCACGTGCTCGACACCGCGACGCTGGAGTCCGACCGCGACCCGTTGAGCGACCTCGACATGATCGAGGAGGAACTGCGCGCGTACGGCGGCGGCCTGGAGAAGCGGCCGCGGCTGGTCGCCCTGAACAAGGTGGACGTGCCCGACGGGCGCGAACTCGCCGAGCTGGTCAGGCCCGAGCTGGAGGCGCGCGGCTACCGCGTCTTCGAGGTGTCCGCGGTCGCGCACGAGGGGCTGCGCGAGCTGTCGTTCGCGCTGGCCGAGATCGTCGCCGAGACCCGCGCGGCCCGGCCCGCCGAGCAGCCCACCCGGGTCGTGATCCGCCCGCAGGCCGTGGACGACGCCGGGTTCACCGTGACCCGCGACGGCGAGCTGTTCCGGGTGCGCGGCGAGAAGCCCGAACGCTGGGTGCGGCAGACCGACTTCAGCAACGACGAGGCGGTCGGCTACCTCGCGGACCGGCTCAACCGGCTCGGCGTGGAGGAGGAGCTGGTCAAGGCCGGCGCCAAGGCCGGCGACGGCGTGGCCATCGGCCCGGACGAGAACGCCGTGGTCTTCGACTGGGAGCCGTCGCTGGCGGCCGGCGCCGAGATGCTCGGCCGGCGCGGCGAGGACCACCGGTTCGACGCCCCCCGCCCGGCCGCGGCCCGCCGCCGCGACCGCCAGGCCCAGCACGACGAGGCGGCCTCGGCCTTCCGCGACTTCGACCCCTTCGACAAGGACTGAGCCGCGCCGGCCGGCGCCCGGGAGCGACCGGTACCCGGCGAGGGGCACGCGGGGAGAGGGCCGGCCGGCGCCGGCCCTCTCCCGTATTCCCGGGTTCACCTGCGCACTTGCGGGCAGCCGCACACCGGCACGACGCGAAGGCGTTCGACCTGTCCCACGCGATGGTGAACGGACGGTTGCGGGCAGAGGGGTCCCGCCTTGCAGGACGGTTACCGGGGGTGAGACGATCCGGATACCCCTCGATTGCCGCTAGGTAGGTTTCCCCTTGTCCGAGCAACTCGCCGCCACCCGCACGACCGCCGTCATCCTCGCCGGCGGGACCGGGCAGCGGGTCGGCCTGTCGATTCCCAAGCAGCTGCTGAAGATCGCCGGCAAGGCCGTGATCGAGCACACACTCGCCGTCTTCGAGGAAGCGGAGGCGATCGACGAGGTGATGGTGCTGATGGCGCCCGGCTACGTGCCCGAGGTCGAGAAGATCGTCGCCAAGGCGGGCCTGACGAAGGTGACCCGCGTCGTCGAGGGCGGCAGCACCCGCAACGAGACGACCGAGCGCGCCATCGCGCTGCTCAGCGAGGGCCTGGCGCCCGGCGAGGAGCGCAACGTGCTCTTCCACGACGCCGTCCGCCCGCTGATCTCCCAGCGCGTCATCGCCGACTGCGTGGCCGCGCTGGCCCGCTACGAGGCGGTGGACGTGGCGATCCCCTCGGCCGACACCATCATCGTCACCCGCACCCACGGCAGCGATGGCGAGTTCATCACGGACGTGCCCGACCGCTCCCGGCTGCGCCGCGGCCAGACCCCGCAGGCATTCCGCCTGTCGACCATCCGCCGGGCCTACGAGATCGCCGGTGAGGACCCCAACTTCCAGGCCACCGACGACTGCTCGGTGGTCCTGAAGTACCTGCCCGACGTGCCGATCCACGTGGTGCCGGGCGAGGAGCACAACATGAAGGTGACCACCCCGGTGGACGTCTTCATGGCCGACAAGCTCTTCCAGCTCGCCTCCACCGCCGCCCCCGGCCAGTCCGACGAGGCGGCCTACCGCGACCTGCTGTCCGGCCGCACCCTGGTGGTCTTCGGCGGCTCCTACGGCATCGGCGCCGACCTCGCCGCCATGGCCGAGGGCTACGGCGCCCGGGTCTTCGCGCTCGGCCGCTCCACCACGGGCACCCACGTCGAGGACCCCGAGCAGGTGGACGAGGCGCTGGCGCAGGCGTACGCGGAGACCGGCCGGGTGGACTACGTGGTCAACACCGCGGGCGTGCTGCGGATCGGCCGGCTCGCCGAGACCGACACCGCCACCATCGAGGAGGCGCTGCGGGTCAACTACCTGGCCCCGGTGCAGATCGCCCGCGCCGCCCACAAGTACCTCGCCGAGAGCCACGGCCAGCTGCTGCTCTACACCTCCAGCAGCTACACCCGCGGCCGCGCCGAGTACAGCCTGTACTCCTCCACCAAGGCGGCCATGGTGAACCTCACCCAGGCGCTCGCCGACGAGTGGGCCGCCGACGGCATCCGCGTCAACTGCGTCAACCCCGAGCGCACCGCCACCCCGATGCGCACCAAGGCGTTCGGGCAGGAGCCGGCCGGCACCCTGCTCTCCTCCGAGGCGGTCGCCCGCACCTCGCTGGACGTCCTGCTCTCCCCGCTCACCGGCCACGTGGTGGACGTCCGCCGCGAGGACCCGATGCAGGGCCTGGCCGGCGCCAGCGGCATCGAGCGCGCGCTGGCCCAGGTGCTGGCCCGCGGCGAGGAGGAGTAGCGGCCCCGAGGCCGTCCACCGCGCCGGACCGACCGCGCACCCACCCGCACCGCTGCACCGTTTCTCCCATGGCATCACCCCGACATTGCACAGGAGCAGCCCTCTCGTGATTTCAACCGCCGTTCGCTTGGCTCGTGTGGAGACCGCCGGCGAACTCGCCGCGGCGCTGCTGATGCTGCTCAGCTATCCGTGCCTGGTGGTGGCCGCGGCCCTGCCGAACCTCTGGTTCTTCGCCGTGGCCGGAGCCGTCAGCTATGTCACGGACTGGTTCCTGCACCAGCGCCGCGCCTACCTGATCAACCGGCTCGGCAAGGCCCGCGCCGGCGTCTCGGTGCGCTTCCTGCTGCGCGAGCTGACACTGGTGCTGCTGCTGGCCCAGATGAACCTGGCCAACGACCGGGTGTTCTCGGCGGCGATCGTCTGCTTCCTGGCCTTCTACGGGATGCAGGCCCCGCACGCGGCGCTGGTCACGCTGATCCGCAACCGCCGCAAGCTGCCCTTCAACACCCGCAACATCGACCTGACCGGACTGAAGGTCACCGACGCGCCGCCGAGCCTGCTGATGTCGCGGGCCGCGGAGAAGATCCTGCACCTGGACGTCTTCGCGGTGATCGGCTTCCTGGTGTACGCGCACGGCGGGCCGGTCGCGTTCGCGTACACCGGCACCGTGCTGACGCTGGGCCTGGGCGTGCTCTACACCCTTGCGCTCGCGCCCTACCTGATGCGCCGGCGGCGCCCGGCGAACGCGGCCAAGGCGCTGGAGTTCATGGACGGCTGGCTGCGGGCGTACAAGCCGACGACCGTGCTGTACTTCTCCGGCTCCGCGGACTCCGCGTACCAGGTGAACATGTGGCTGGAGCCGCTGGCGGAGATGAAGGGCGAGCGGCCGCTGGTGATCCTGCGCGAGCGGGCGATCCACCTGCAACTGGCCGACACCGCGCTGCCGGTGCTGTGCGTGCCGGGCGCGGTGCACCTGATGAACATGGACCTGTCCACAGTGCGGGTGGCGCTCTACCCGGCGAACGTCGGCAAGAACATCCACCTGCTGCGGGTGCCCACGATGAAGCACGTCTTCGTCGGGCACGGCGACAGCGACAAGCTCGCCAGCGTCAACCCGTTCAGCAAGGCGTACGACGAGGTGTGGACGGCCGGCAAGGCGGGCCGCGACCGGTACGCGCTGGCCGACGTCGGCGTGCGCGACGAGGACATCGTGGAGGTCGGCCGCCCGCAGCTGGCCGGGATCGAGCCCTGGGACGGCACGGCCGCCACCGGCATCCCGACGATCCTGTACGCGCCCACCTGGGAGGGCTGGACCGACGACCCGGGCAACACCTCGCTGCTGCTGGCCGGCGTCAACATCGTGCGCAACCTGGTGGAGAGCCCGACCCCGGTCCGGGTGCTCTACAAGCCGCACCCCTTCACCGGCACTGTGGACCGCCGGGCCAAGCAGGCGCACGACAGGGTCGTCGCGGTGCTCGCCGAGGCGAACGCCAAGCGCGCCGCCGACCCCGCGTGGGCGGCCAGGGTCGCCGAGGGCACCGCGGAGCGGGCCGCGGCCAGGGCCCAGCTGACCGCCGTACAGGCCGAGCTGGACTCCCTGGCGGTCCAGGGCACCTCCAGCGAGGGCGACCCGGCCGTGATGTCGCGCGACTCGATGGCCGACCCCGCGCTCACCGCCCGGCTGGCCGACCTGCGCCGACGCTGGAACGAGGCGTACTGGCGCTCGCTGAGCTCCTGGGAGCACAAGGTCGTCACCGGCCCGATGCCGCACCTGTACGACTGCTTCAACGAGTCCGACGCCCTGGTCTCGGACATCTCCAGCGTGGTCTCGGACTTCGTGGCCACCGGCAAGCCCTACGCCATCACCGATTCGGCCGAACTCGGCGAGGAGGAGTTCAAGCGGCAGAACACCGCCGCCCGGGCCGCGCTGGTGCTGGACAACAAGGCGAGCCGGATCGGCGAGCTGGTGCGGGCCGTGGTGGACCCGGCCGGCGACGTGCTGACCGGCGCGCGCGCCGACATAAAGCAGTACTTGCTCGGCCCCGACGAGCCCACCTCCCTGGAGCGCTTCACCGAGGCCGTGCGCGAACTCGCCCGGAAGGCCGACGTGCGGCTGCTGCAGCAGGCCGCCATGGGCCAGACGGGTGAAACCGGCCCGGGTTCCCTCCTGGAGGGCGAGGCACGTGCGGAAATGGAGCAGCACGCCGCCGAGCGGCGCGCCGACGAGGAGCTGGCCGCGGATGTCCAGGAGGGGAACACCAGGTGACCCCCGGGTATGCTCGCTGCGGGGCCGCGGGTCGCCGCCCGCAGTGACCGCCCCCACCACCCACAGCATGGGACGACTGACGTGAAAGCACTAGTGCTCTCCGGGGGAGCGGGCACCCGCTTGCGCCCGATCACCCACACCTCGGCCAAGCAACTGGTGCCGGTGGCCAACAAACCGGTGCTCTTCTACGGCCTGGAGGCCATCGCCGACGCCGGCATCACCGAGGTCGGCATCATCGTCGGCGACACCGCCGACGAGATCCGCGCCGCGGTCGGCGACGGCTCGGCGCTCGGCATCCAGGTGACCTACATCGAGCAGGAGGCCCCGCTCGGCCTCGCCCACGCGGTGCTCATCGCCCGGGACTTCCTCGGCGAGGACGACTTCGTGATGTACCTCGGCGACAACTTCATCGTCGGCGGCATCACCGGTCTCGTCGAGGAGTTCCGCGCCGAGCGGCCGGACGCGCAGATCCTGCTCACCAAGGTGCCGAACCCGACCTCCTTCGGCGTCGCGGAACTCGACGACCAGGGCCGGGTGCGCAGCCTGGAGGAGAAGCCCAAGCAGCCCAAGAGCGACCTCGCGCTGGTCGGCGTCTACCTCTTCACGCCCGCCGTGCACGAGGCGGTGCGCTCCATCGAGCCGTCCTGGCGCGGCGAGTTGGAGATCACCCACGCCATCCAGTGGCTGATCGACCAGCAGCGCGACGTGCGCTCCACCACGATCTCCGGCTACTGGAAGGACACCGGCAACGTCACCGACATGCTGGAGGTCAACCGGTCGGTGCTGGACACCATCGAGCCGCAGATCGACGGCCAGGTGGACGCCGAGAGCGAGATCATCGGCCGGGTCCGGATCGAGCCCGGCGCGAAGGTCACCGGCAGCCGGATCGTCGGCCCGGTCATCATCGGCGCCGACTCCGAGGTGACCGACTCCTACGTCGGCCCGTACACCTCCGTCTCGGAGGAGTGCCGGATCGCCGACACGGAGATCGAGTACTCGATAGTGCTGCGCGGCTCCTCGCTCACCGGCGTCCGGCGTGTGGAAGCCTCCCTCATCGGGCGCAACGTCGAGGTGACCCCCGCCCCCCGCAACCCGGCCGCGCACCGCCTGGTGCTCGGCGATCACAGCAAGGTGCAGATCTCGTCATGACCGACCGCATACTGGTGACCGGGGGAGCCGGCTTCATCGGCTCCCACTACGTACGCACGCTGCTGGGCCCCACCGGTCCCGGCGACGTCGAGATCACCGTGCTGGACAAGCTCACCTACGCGGGCAACCCGGCGAACCTCGACGAGGTGCGCGCGCACCCCGGATTCCGCTTCGTGCAGGGCGACATCTGCGACGCCGACCTGGTCGGCAAGCTGCTCGCCGAGCACGACCAGGTGGTGCACTTCGCCGCCGAGTCGCACGTCGACCGGTCCATCCTGGGCGCCACCGAGTTCGTCCGGACCAACGTGGCCGGTACCCAGACCCTGCTGGACGCCGCGCTGCGCACGGGCCTTCGCACCTTCGTGCACATCTCCACCGACGAGGTGTACGGCTCGATCGACGAGGGCTCCTGGCCGGAGACCGACCCGCTGCAGCCCAACTCGCCCTACTCGGCGTCCAAGGCGTCCAGCGACCTGATCGCGCTGTCGTACTTCCGCACCCACGGCCTGGACGTGCGGGTGACCCGGTGCTCCAACAACTACGGGCACCACCACTTCCCGGAGAAGGTCATCCCGCTGTTCATCACCAACCTGCTGGACGGCAAGCACGTCCCGCTCTACGGCGACGGCGGCAACGTCCGGGACTGGCTGCACATCGACGACCACGTCCAGGGCATCGACCTGGTGCGCACCAAGGGCCGTCCGGGCGAGGTCTACAACATCGGCGGCGGCACCGAGCTGTCCAACAAGGAGCTGACCGCGCTGCTGCTGGAGGCGTGCGGCGCCGGCTGGGACATGGTCGACCACGTCCAGGACCGCAAGGGCCACGACCGCCGCTACTCGGTGGACTGCACCAAGATCAGCACCGAGCTGGGCTACGCTCCGCGCAAGGACTTCGCCACGGGCCTGGCCGAGACCGTCGCCTGGTACCGGGAGAACCGGGCCTGGTGGGAGCCGCTGAAGGAGCGCGCCGCACTGTGAAACCGCCCCACGCGACCTGGCTGGTCACCGGCGCGGCCGGCATGCTCGGCCAGGACCTGCTGGTCCGGCTGCGCACCGAGCCCAACACCGCGGTGGTGGGCCTGGGCAGCGCCGCCCTGGACATCACCGACGCCGAGGCGGTGGCCGCCGCCGTCGCCGAGTACCAGCCGGTCGTGGTCGTCAACTGCGCGGCTTGGACGGCCGTGGACGACGCCGAGGAGCACGAGGCCGAGGCCGCGCGGCTCAACGGCGACGGCCCCCGGCACCTCGCCGAGGCGTGCGCCAAGCACGGCGCCAAGCTGCTGCACGTCTCCACCGACTACGTCTTCGGCGGCGACGCCGAGCAGCCGTACGCCGAGGACGCGGCCACCGCGCCCCGCAGCGCCTACGGCCGCACCAAGCTCGCCGGCGAGCAGGCCGTCCTCCAGACGCTGCCCGCCGACGGCCATGTGGTGCGGACCGCGTGGCTCTACGGCGCGGGACGCGGCAACTTCGTGCGCACGATGATCAAACTGGAGGGCGTGAAGGACACCCTCGACGTGGTGGACGACCAGCGCGGCCAGCCCACCTGGACCGCGGACCTCGCCGACCGGCTGGTCCGGCTCGGCGTCGGCGCCCTCGACGGCACCGCGCCGCCCGGCGTCTACCACGGCACCAGCGCGGGCGAGACCACCTGGTTCGGCTTCACCCGGGAGATCTTCCGCCTGCTGGGCGCCGACCCCGAGCGGGTGCGGCCCACCACCAGCGAGGCGTTCAAGCGGCCCGCGCCGCGCCCCGCCTACAGCGTGCTGGGCCACGACCGCTGGCAGCAGGCCGGCATCGAGCCGATCCGCGACTGGCGGGAGGCCCTGGCCGAGGCGTTCCCCGCCCTGGTGGCAGCCGAGCGTGGCTGAGGCCGCGGGCACCGCGGGGGGCGGCAGAGGACCTCTGGGGGTGCTCCGCCGGGCCGCAGCGCTGCTGCCGCCCGGCACCTCGCTGGTGGGCGCGGGCACGGTGGTGCTCGGCCTGGCCAGCTACATCCAACTCGCCGCCGCCGGGCGGGCGCTGCCCTCCGACCGGATGGCCGGGGTGTCCGTGCTGTGGACGCTGGTCTTCTCGGTCGGGCTCGGCCTGTTCTTCCCGGTCGAGCAGGAGGTGACGAGGCTGGTCGCCGCCCGAGTGGTGGCGGGCAGGCCCGTCGCCCCGGTGCTGCGCCGGGCCGCCGTGGCGGCGCTGGTGCTGCTGGCCGCGGTGTGCGTGCCGCTCGCGGTCTTCGCCCACGCCGTCGCCGGGCGGCTCTTCGACGGGGACACCGCCCTGGTGGGCGCCCTGTGCGCGGCCTTCGCCGCCCTCGCGCTGGCCTATGTCACCCGCGGGGTGCTCGCCGGCACCGGCCACTTCGCCGCCTACGGCTCCCAACTTGCCGTGGACGGCGTGCTGCGGGTGGTGCTCTCGGTGGTCCTGGCCGCCGCCCACACCCGGCAGGCCCTGCCGTTCGCCGCCGTGCTGACCGTGCCCACCTTGGTCTCGGTGGCCGCCACCGCGCCCTGGGTGCTGCGGGCCGCCCGCCCGCTGCCCGGCGGCCCGGTGCTGCGCTGGTCGGTGCTGCGGGCCGGGCTGCTGGCGCTGATCCCCGCCACGCTGCTCGCGCAACTGCTGGTGAACATCTCGGTGATCAGCGTGAAGCTGCTGGCGCCGCACGACACCGCCTTTGTCACCGCCCTGCTCTCCGCGGTCGTCCTCGCCCGGGTGCCGCTCTTCGTCTTCGGCTCGCTGCAGGCGTCGCTGCTGCGCGGGCTGTCCACCGCCGTCGCCGCGGGCGACCGGGCCGCCTACCGCCAGCTGCTGCTGCGCACCTCGGCGTTCACCGCGCTGCTGGGCGGCAGTGGCGGCGCGGTCGCGGTGGCGTTCGGGCCCTGGCTGGTGCCCCGGCTGTTCGGCACGCCGGCCCTGCTCGGCTGGAGCGACTTCGCGTGGCTGTCGGCCGGCACCCTGTGCTACATGATCGCCATGGTGCTGGGCCAGGCGCTGCAGGCGATCGGCGGCCACAGCGGCCAGTTGCTGGCCTGGGTGGTGGGCACCGCGGTGCTGGTCGGCGTGACGCTGAGCCCGCTGCCGATCCGCGACCGGGTCGAGATCGCGTACACCGCCGGCGCCGCCGTTACCGTACTGATGCTCACCATGCGGGTGATGTGCACCGCCAGTCTGCAACCTGTGCGCCGTATGTCCCGTCAAGCTGGTTGGACGGATGCCATACAGGGGGTGAACCCCGGGAAGCATCGGCAATCGGTTGAGTAGACGACGGAAGGGTGCGCTGTCATGGTGGTCACCGCCACGCCGGCCCTCGGGCGAAGGCGCGCGTACCGGGACGTGTGGATCATCATCCCCGTGTACAACGAGGCTCCTGTCATCGGCGGGGTGGTCACGGAGGTGCTGCGCACCTTCCCCAACGTGGTCTGTGTGGACGACGGCAGCAGCGACGGCTCGGCCGAGCGCATCGCCGCCACCCGCGCCCACCTGCTGCGGCACCCCGTCAACCTCGGCCAGGGCGCGGCCCTGGAGACCGGGCTGCGCTACGCGCTCGCCCAGCCCGGCGCCGAACGCTTCGTCACCTTCGACGCCGACGGGCAGCACCGGGTCGACGACGTGCTCGCCATGCTCGACCTGGCCGGCCAGCGCTCCGCCGACGTGGTACTCGGCTCCCGCTTCCTCGGCCCGGAGGGCGAAGTCCCCTGGCAGAAGCGGATCGTGCTGCGCACCGCCGCCGCCGTCAGCCCCACCGCCCGGCGGCTGAAGCTCTCCGACGCGCACAACGGGCTGCGGCTGTTCAACCGCAAGGCGGCCTCCCGGCTGCACATCACCATGAACGGCATGGCGCACGCCTCGGAGATCACCGGCTTCCTCGCCCGCTCCGGACTGAGGGTCGCCGAGGCACCGGTGACGATCCGCTACACGGACTACTCCCGGACGAAGGGCCAGTCGCTGATGAACGGCGTCAACATCCTCTTCGACCTGTCCTTCACCAACAAGAAGGGCTGACACCGGTGCTGATCCAGTTTCTCCTGCTGGCCGCCGTGGCGGTGCTGATCTTCGTCTTCGTCCGGCACTGGAACACCGCCCGCACCCGGGCCTGGAAGCGGCTGGCCTTCCTCGCCTTCTGCGTGGCCAACGCCTACGCCGTGCTGCGGCCCGGCGACACCACGAAGGTCGCCCACTGGGTGGGCGTCGGCCGCGGCACCGACCTCGTGCTCTACCTGCTCGTGGTCGGCGTCACCATGCTGGCCCTCAACACCTACCTGCGCTTCCGGGTCATGGAGCGGCGGCTGACCGAACTCGCCCGGGACACCGCCCTGCGCACGGCCCAGCGCCCCGACCCCGAACGGCCGCTGGCTGCCGTGGAAGGCGACCGCACCCCGTGACCGACACGCTCGACATCATGCTGCCCTACTACGGCGACCCCGACCTGATGCGCGGCGCCGTCCGCAGCGTCCTCGCCCAGAGCGACCCCGACTGGCGGCTGACCGTGGTGGACGACGGCCGCGAGCCGGGCGTGCCGGAGTGGTTCGCCGCCCTCGGCGACGACCGGGTGCGCTACTTCCGCAACGAGCACAACCTCGGCGTCACCGGCAACTTCCTGCGCTGCACCGAACTGGTCGACCACCCCTACACGGTGCTGATGGGCTGCGACGACCTGATGCGCCCCGGCTACGTCGCCACGCTCAAGGCGGCCCGCGCCGCCGAACCGGGCGCCGCCATGTACCAGCCGGGGGTGCGGGTGGTGGACGCCGACGGGCGGCCCGCCCGCACCCTGGTCGACACCGCCAAGCGGCACCTGTACTCCACGGCACCCCGCAGCGGCCGCGCCCGGCTCGGCGGGGAGGACCTGGCGGTGTCCCTGCTGCGCGGCAACTGGGTCTACTTCCCGGCGATGTGCTGGCGCTCGGACGTGCTCAAGGAGGTCGGCTTCCGCACCGACCTCACCGTGGTGCAGGACCTGGCGCTCATGGCCGAACTACTGCTGCGCGGCGAGGAGATGGTCACCGACGCCGAGGTCTGCTTCGACTACCGGCGGCACCGCGGCAGCGAGTCCTCCGCCCAGGCGGCCAGCGGTTCCCGGTTCGACGAGACCCGCGCCCTGCTGCTCGAACTCGCCGCCGACTTCGACGCCCTGGGCTGGCACCGGGCCGCCCGTACCGCCCGCCGCCACCTGTCGGTGCGGCTGCACGCGCTGGCCATGGTGCCCGGTGCGCTGCGCCACCGCGAATGGGGCGCCGCCCGGGCCCTGGCCGGGCACGTCGTCGCCCGCTCCCACCGCCTCCCCCGGCCGGTGGAGGCGGCCACCCGATGACCGAGCCGTTCGAGCCGCACGAACCCCGCCCCTTGCGCAGCCGCACCGGGCGCCCGGCCGCCGGGAACCCGCTGAACGGGCCCGCGGGAGCGCCCGCGCCCCCGGCGCCACCCCAGGCGGCACCCCCGTCGGGGCGGCCTGCCGCCCCGACGTCCGGGCCCGCCGCACCCGAGCCGGCCCTGCGGCGCCACTGGCGGGCCGTCCGCTCCTGGTCGCCCAGGCGCGTCCCCGTCCCCTGGCGGATGCCGCTGGCCGTCTACGCGGCCTGCCAACTGCTGCTGCTCGGCTGGTGGGCCGCCTTCCACCCCGGCCGCATCACCGGCGACAGCCTCACCTACCTCTACGAGGTCACCACCTCGCACTGGCGCTCGGACCACTCCGTCGCCTACGACGGCCTGCTGTGGCTGTCGGTCGAGATCACCGGCGGCGTCGCGGCCCTCACCCTGGCGCAGACGGTGTTCATGGCGGTGGCCCTCGCCTACGTCTGCGTCGGGCTGCGGGACCTGGGGGTGCGCGGCCGCTGGAGCGCGCCGCTGGCCGCCCTCGTCGCCGCGGCGCCCATGACCGGGTCCTTCACGGTGTTCGTGTGGAAGGACGTCGCCTTCACCATCGCCGCCCTCGTCGCCTTCGGCGCGGTGCTGCAGCTGACCGCCCGCCGCCTGCACGGCGCCGAGCGCACCCGGGACCGCTCCTTCGCCCGCCAGGTCGCCGTCCTCGGCGTGGGCTGCCTGGGCATCGGGCTGTTCCGCAACAACGGCTTCCCGGTGATCATCGCCGCCGGTGTGCTGCTGGTGCTGCTGCTGCCCGGCATGCGCCGCTGGACGGCGCTGGCCACCGGCGCCGCCCTGGCCGTCACCCTGCTGCTCAACAACGCGGTCTACCCCGCACTCGGCGTCCAGCAGCCCCGCGCCGACGAGGTCTACGCCTTCAACTACGCCGACATCGGCGTCGCCTACTCCCGCCGCCCCGACACCTTCACCCCCGCCGACCTGAAGCTGATGGCCGGCATCGCCCCGCTGTCCCACTGGCGCGGCCCGGGCGGCGACTGCCACGTCGCCGACCCGATCATGCACAAGCCGATGAACCGGCTGAAGGCCGGCCGGGAGAACAGCCAGCTGCTCGACCTGTGGTTCCGCATCCTGCGCCGCACCCCCTCGCTCATCATCGACGCCCGGCTGTGCCGCGCCGACATCGCCTGGTCCTTCACCGGCCACACCGGCCTGTACGCGCCCTCGAACCACTCCACGCTGAAGAGCTGGGCCAGCTTCGGCCTGTCCTCGGCGAACCAGCTGCCCTACGGCCGGACCCTGCGCGACTCCCCGCTGTCCTACAAGCTGGACCACGTGGCCACCCGGGCGTACGTGTGGACCCAGGCGCCCGACCGCCAGCCGTTCCTGTGGCGCGGCGGCAACTGGACCTACCTCGGCTACCTGGTGGTGATCGCCCTCCTGGCGCGCCGCCGCCGCTACGAACTGCTCGCCCTGGCGGCCCTGCCCATCGCCCTGCAGCTCACCGTGATCGCCGCCAACCCCTCGCCGCTGTGGCGCTACATGAGCGCCTCGCTCTTCCTCGGCGCCCTGACCCTGCCCGCCCTCGCCCTGCTCGGCCGCCGCGACCCGCACTGGCAGCGCCCCGCCCCGAAGCAGAAGACCGCCGCGCCCCGTCCGCCCGGGGAGGGCGGCGGGGCGCGGCGGCCGTGGGCGCGCCTGCGCAGGCGCGCCTGAGGGCTGGGCGGTTACTGCGACAGGCCGCGCAGGGTGTCGTAGTAGGCGAGGCAGTCCGCGTACGAGGGCAGCAGGCCGTGCGCCTGCGCCTCGGCGAGGGTCGGGGCGGCCGCGTCCTTGGGCGACAGCAGCGGCTCGATGCCCTCCGGCCAGGCGATGCCGAGCGCGGGGTCGAGCGGGTTGATGCCGTGCTCGCGCTCGGGCGCGTAGCCCTGCGAGCAGAGGTAGACCACCGTGGCGTCGTCGGTGAGCGCCATGAAGGCGTGGCCCAGGCCCTCGGCGAGGTAGACCGCGTGGTGCTGCTCGTCGTCCAGCCGCACGCCCTCCCAGGCGCCGAAGGTCGGTGAGCCGACCCGGATGTCGACGATCACGTCCAGGACGGCGCCGCGCACGCACTTGACGTACTTGGCCTGGCTGGGCGGCACGTCGGCGAAGTGCACCCCGCGCAGGGTGCCGCGGCTGGAGACCGAGCAGTTGGCCTGCACCAGGTCGAGCTTGTGGCCGACCGACTCCTGGAAGTCCCCGGCCTTGAACCACTCGTGGAAGCTGCCCCGGCTGTCGGGGAAGACCTTGGGCTCGTGCACGAAGGCGCCGGAGATGTCCAGCTGCCGCATGCGATCACGTCCTTGCTTGCTGCGGGTGGGGCGGAGGAAGGAAGAGGGGCCCCCGCTTCCATGCCGGCGGGGGTGTACGTGGGCGGGGCCGGCCGGAGGGCGTGGTGCTCGCGCACCGCCCGTCCGGCCGGCCCCGCCGGTGCGTCAGGCGCCCAGCCGGGTGGCGAGCCGGCGCAGCCGCTTGCGGGCGTCGGGCTTGAGCCGGCGCATCACCGGGCCGCCGATCCGGCTCAGCGCGCTGCGCTTGGCCGACTGGCGGCGCTGGGCGGTGGCCTCGCGGGCGGTGGCCGGGTCCACGGTGGCGAGGCCGTCGGTCGGGTGCAGCCGGCCGCGCTCGTCCACCCGGACCTCGCCGATCTTCAGCTCGGGCCCGGACGTGGCGCCGTCCAGCCGCGCCGACAGCTGCCAGACGCCGGCCCGCAGCCCGGTGAAGGGCGTACCGGCGTCCTTGGCCTCGGCCGGGCGCAGGTGCACCCGCCCGCCGACCGGCTCCAGGGTGGCCGGCAGGCCGGCGAACGCCGCGTCGGGACCGGTGCCGCGCAGCACCAGCCAGGCGCGGGAGCGGGCGGTGCCGGGGTGCGAGACCGCGGCCAGCTCCAGCTCCAGGCTGTCGCCGGGCATCCGCAGCACCTCGCGGCCGGCGAGCGCGTCGCCGAGCTTCTTGCCGCGCCGGCCGACATCCAGGCTGAGGTTGCCGTGCGGGTTGGTGAAGTACGGGACGGTCAGCTGGGCGGGGGAGCCGAGGAGCGCGGGCAGGCAGGCGTCGTCCACGCCGGGGGCGCGGTCGGCGCCGAGCCGGGCCTTGCGGACCATGCCCAGGCCGCGCACCGGCACCCACACGTCCCACATGCCCTTGGCGAGCGCGTCGCGGCCCTTGACCTTCTTCGGGTCGAGGTAGCCCTTGCCGCGCAGGACGACCTCGCAGACCTCGCCCTCCGGCCCGCCGGCGACGGCGGGCAGCTCCTCCACCGCGTGCTCGAACTCGGCCGGGCACGGCCACTCCACGGCCGTCTCCCGGTCGCGGATGCTGACCTCGGCCCGGTAGCCGTCGAGTTCGTCGGTGACGTCGACCAGCTCGCCGTCCGGCAGCAGGCCCTGGTGGAAGTCCGGGTGCAGGTAGTAGCGGCCGTCGCGGCGCAGCAGCGCCAGCGGGCGCTTGTCCTCGCCCCACACCAGGCGGGCGGTGACGGTGATGGCGATCCGGCCGTCCTCCCAGCGCAGGTCCTCCAGGCGGGCGGCGCCCTTGACGGTGGAGGCGCGGCGGGCCACCTCGACCAGGCCCTCGCGCTCGTCGCGGCGCAGCAGGGTGGAGCGCAGCCGCAGGATGGCGCCCAGGCCGTCGTGCACGCCGTCGTTGACGTGGTCGGCGGCCAGCGCGCGGATCGCGTCGATCATCTCGTCGCGGTAGCCGGGCTCGTACTTGAGCATCGCCGGCTCGCTGATCCGGCCGAGCATCTCCACCCGGTAGAAGCGGCGCAGCAGGTCGTCGCGGAAGGTGCCGGGCTCGGTGTTGGCGACGACGACGTCGAGCACCTCGCGCAGGTTGCCGTAGTACCCCTCGGGGATGATCTTCGCCGAGCCGGCGTTCTTCCCGTCGTCCCGCTTGGAGTAGTAGTAGCAGGTGTAGTCGCCGAGGATGGAGACGACCTTCGCGGGGAAGTACGTCTCCATCATGTACAGCTGGTCCTCCAGCCGCCGCTTGCCCTCGGGGTAGGCGATGTTGTTCTCGCGCAGGAACTGGGTGCGGAACATCTTGTGCGGGGTGAGGCTGTCCACGAGCGGGGCGTCGTGGATGGTGCACTTCTCGCGGGTGGTGCGGAAGACGCCGTGCGGCACCCCGCGGAAGTTGGAGGCGACCTTGCCGAAGACGATGTCCGAGCCGTTGCGGTGGCCCATCTCCCACAGCCGCCGCAGGGCGTCGGGGGCCATGTAGTCGTCCTGGTCGACGAAGTGCACGTACTCGCCGCGGGCCTCGGCGACGCCGATGTTGCGCGGCTTGCCCGGCCAGCCGGAGTTCGGGATGTGGATCACCCGCACCTGCGGGTGCTCGGCGGCCAGCTTGTCCAGCCGGGCGGGCGTGTCGTCGGTCGAGCCGTCGTCCACGAAGAGCAGTTCGAGTTCCTCCGCCGGCAGTGTCTGCCCCAGCAGGGACTCGATGCATGGCTCTATGTACTTCCCGGGGTTGTAGACCGGGACGATGACGCTGACCTTGACCGACATCCTGGTTCCGCCTCGCCTTTCGCAGCGTTCGTGTTCTGGGCCGCTGGTACGTCCGGGGAATTCTACGGGGACCGGCGGACGTCACCGTCCGGCGGCCCGGAGTACACCGCGGGTACACCGGGCTTCTCCGCGGTCAGACGAGCGGCGGGGCCCATTCGCTGTACCGAACCGCGGATTGTGACCACTCTCACAGTGGCACAGGCGTGCCGGGCGGTCGCCCGGCACGCCTGGGATGTGCCGAATCGGATCGTGCCGGCTCCGGCCGGGATCAGGGCGAAACTGCTGAACCCTGCTGAACCCTGCCGGATCCGGCCGAATCCGTTTGAATCCGGTTGAATGAAGCCGGATCGCTCAGATCAGGTCGGCGTACTGGCTCCAGCCCGTGCCGCCGATCTGCACCCGGGCCCCGAAGGTGCCGGTGCCGGTGCCGGGGTAGAAGAACAGGCCGCTGGAGCTGCGGGCGAGCAGGTCGGCGACGCCGTCGCCGTTGATGTCGCCGGGGGCGATCAGCTTGTTGTACTGGCTCCAGCCGGTCCCGCCGATCTGCTTGCGGGCCGCGAACGGCGAGGTGGCGTTCCCGGTGCCGGTGTAGAGGAACAGGCCGGCCGAGGAGCGGGCCACGATGTCGGCCCGGCCGTCGCCGTTGAGGTCGCCCGCGCCCACGATGGAGTTGTACTGGCTCCAGCCGCTGCCGCCGACCTGCACCCGGCTCTTCATCGAGTTGCCGTCGCCGTTGCCGGCGTAGAAGTACAGGCCGCCGGAGCTGCGGGCGAGCAGGTCGCCCTTGCCGTCGCCGTTCAGGTCGCCGGGACCGACGAGCAGGTTGTACGCCGTGGAGCCGCCGGCCAGCTCGTCGTCGGCGTAGGCCCCGAAGTTGTACAGGTGGCCGTCGGCAAGGCCCTGGCCGATCAGGTCGGAGATGCCGTCGTCGCGCAGCGAGGACACGTGGTACAGCCGCACCGCGGTGCGGTCCCAGCCGCCGCCGATCGAGGTCTTGGCGGTCAGGGTGCCGGTGCCGGTGCCGTCGTAGTAGTACAGGTCGCCGCCGGGGGTGTTGGCGAAGATCCCGTTCTTGCCGTAGGCGGGGTTGGCGCCGCCGCCGGCGAACTGCGTGACATCGCCCCAGGGTGCGCCGATCTCCTGGCGGGTGGGGTCGAACGTCCCGTTGCCGTTGCCCTCGTAGAAGTAGAGGGTGCCGTCGTAGGAGCGGGCCAGCAGGTCGTGCGTGCCGTTGGCGTCGTAGTCGCCGCCGCCGATCACCTGGTTGTACTGGCCCCAGCCCGTGCCGCCGATCTGCGTCTTGGACTTGAAGCCGGCGGTCGCGGAGCCGTTGCCGGAGTACAGCCACAGGCCGTCGGCGTTGCGCGCGATCACGTCGCCGATGCCGTCGCCGTCGAAGTCGCCCACGCCGACCAGCTGGTTGTACTGGTTCCAGCCGGCGCCGCCGATCTGCACGCGGGCGCCGAACGGCTTGGCCGCGTCGCCGGTGCCCGGGTAGAAGAACAGGCCGGCGGTCGAGCGGGCGAGCAGGTCGGGCCGTCCGTCGCCGTTGAGGTCGCCGGGCGCGATCACCTTGCTGTACTGCTGCCAGCCGCTGGCGCCGATGGTGGTGTACGAGGCCAGCCCGTTGTCCTGCAGCGGGTTCGCCCCGCTGTGCAGGCGCAGTTGGCCGCTCGCGGTGAGGGTGAGCAGGTCCGGCTTGCCGTCCCCGGTCAGGTCGCCGGGCGTGAGCAGGTCCTTGACCTGGGAGGTGTCGTAGCTGATCACGTCGTAGTACGTGGAGCCGCCGAGATAGAGCAGGACGTCGCCGCCGGACAGGCGGTAGACGAGGTCGTCCGCGCCGTCGCCGTCGAAGTCCGAGGGGTGGGCGGCGGTCGCGGCGGCGTCCCTGGGGACCGCCTTGCCGGTGATCCGGGCGCTCTTGGTGTGCGCGCTGCGGCCGGGAATGGTGAAGGTCGGTACGGGTGCGGACGGCGCCGGACGGGCGACCTGTCCGGGGACACCGGGCGCGTCGGCGGCCGCGGTGCCGCTCAGCGCGCCGACGACCAGCAGGCCCGCGCAGCCGAGTGCCGCGCAGACGGCCGTGCGGCGGCCGGCGCGGCGGAAGGTATGGGACACGGGTTGAGTCCTTTTGTGTCAGCGGTTCGAAAGGGCCGCCCGCGCACGGCGCGTAGGCGGCGGCGGGCACCAGAGCGCCGGAATCCGTGTCGTGGGCGGCTCGCGTGGAGCGCTTCGAACGCTGATGTCCCCCCCGGGTGCACCGGATTCCGAGTATGCGGCCACACGAACAACGCGCAAGGGTTTTCTGTGAAAACGGTGAACATCCGGCGTACGATCGGTGACTTTGTCGACTCATCGCGCGCCCTTTTCCGGTCGCCCGCCCATCCCGCGCCGACCCGTCACCCCATCCCCGCCGGCCGTGCGCGGGCCGCTCGCCGGTCCCCGGGAGACCCGGAACGCCCCTGTTAGGGTGGCCGGATGATGCTGGTCACCGGCGGTGCCGGATACATCGGTTCGCATGTCGTGCGCGCCCTGGCGGCGGCGGGCGAGGGTGTCGTCGTACTGGACGACCTCAGCACCGGCGACCCGGCCCGGCTGCCCGCCGGTGTCCCGTTGGAGCGCGGCTCGGTGCTCGACCGGCCGCTGCTGGACCGGGTGCTGGGCGGCCACGGCGTCGACACGGTGATCCACATCGCCGCCAAGAAGCAGGTCGCCGAGTCCGTCGCGGACCCGCTGACGTACTACCGGGAGAACCTGGGCGGTCTGCGCACCGTGCTGGAGGCGTCCGTCGCCGCCGGGGTGCGCGCGTTCCTCTTCTCCTCCTCGGCCGCCGTCTACGGTCCCGTGGACGTGGACCTGGTCACCGAGGACCTGCCGTGCGCCCCCATGAGCCCCTACGGGCAGACCAAGCTGGCCGGCGAGTGGCTGGTCGCCGCCGCCGGGCAGGCGCACGGCCTGGCCACCGCCGCCCTGCGCTACTTCAACGTCGCCGGCGCCGCCACCCCCGAACTCGCCGACACCGGCGAGGCGAACATCGTGCCCATGGTCTTCCGCCGGCTCGTCCGGGGCCTGCCGCCGCAGATCTTCGGCGCCGACTACCCCACCCCCGACGGCACCTGCGTGCGCGACTACGTGCACGTCGAGGACATCGCCTCCGCGCACGTCGCCGCCGCCCGCCGGCTGCGCGAGGACCCCGCCGCGAACCTGGTGCTCAACATCGGCACCGGCACCGGCGTCTCGGTGGCCGAGATGATCGGCGTCATCGGCGAGGTGACGGGCCACACTGGGCGTGCACCCGAGGTGGCACCGCGCCGCCCCGGCGACCCGGCCCGGGTGGTGGCGTCGGCCGACGCCATCGCCAAGGAGCTGGGCTGGACCGCCCGCTTCGGCGTGCGGGACATGGTCGCCTCGGCCTGGGCGGGCTGGCAGGCACGCAACCCCGGGTGACGCGGCACACAGCGGCACACAGCGGCTCACTGCGGCTCATGGCGGCCGCAGGGGCAGACGGCACCGCCCGCAGGGGCGGCCCAGTGGACTGGGGGAGACGTGGCAGCGGCGGTACGGCAGGACGTGGTGGACGCCCGCAGGATCGTGGTCAAGGTCGGCTCGTCCTCGCTGACCACGGCGGCCGGCGGCCTGGACGCCGACCGGGTGGACGCCCTGGTCGACGTGCTGGCCAAGGCCCGCCAGGACCGCGAGGTGGTGCTGGTCTCCTCCGGCGCCATCGCCGCCGGGCTCGCCCCCCTCGGCCTGGACCGCCGCCCCCGCGACCTCGCCCGCCAGCAGGCCGCGGCCAGCGTCGGCCAGGGCCTGCTCGTCGCCCGCTACACCGCCTCCTTCGCCCGCTACGGCATCCGCGTCGGCCAGGTGCTGCTCACCTCCGACGACGTCAGCCGCCGCACCCACTACCGCAACGCCTACCGCACCCTCGACCAGCTGCTCTCCATGGGCGCCCTGCCGGTGGTCAACGAGAACGACACGGTCGCCACCGACGAGATCCGCTTCGGCGACAACGACCGCCTCGCCGCCCTCGTCGCCCACCTGGTCCGCGCCGACCTGCTGGTGCTCCTCTCCGACGTGGACGGCCTCTACGACGGCGACCCGCGCACCCCCGGCACCCGCCTGATCGCCGAGGTGGCCGGCCCGCACGACTTGGCGGGCATCTCCATCGGCAGCGCCGGGCGGGCCGGGGTCGGCACCGGCGGCATGGTCACCAAGGTCGAGGCGGCCGGCATCGCCACCGGCGCCGGCGTGCCCGTCGTCCTCACCTCCGCCGTGCACGCCGCCGACGCCCTGGCCGGCCGCCCGATCGGCACCCACTTCCACCGCACCGGCAAGCGCTCGGCCGACCGGCTGCTCTGGCTCGCCCACGCCTCCACCCCGCGCGGCTCGCTGCGGCTGGACGCCGGCGCCGTCCGCGCGGTCACCGAGCGCCGCAGTTCCCTGCTGCCGGCCGGACTGACCGGTGTGGAGGGCGACTTCACCGCGGGGGACCCGGTGGACCTGCTCGACGAGCAGGGCCGCGCGGTGGCCCGCGGACTGGTCAACTTCGACGCCCGCGAACTGCCCCGTCTGCTCGGCCGCTCCACCCACGACCTCGCGCAGGAGTTCGGGCCCGCCTACGAACGCGAGGTGGTTCACCGTGACGACCTCGTACTCCTGCACCCCTGAACGCTCACGGGGAGCAGATCTCACGGAAAAGTCGTGGAAACCGCCCCGCCCGGCCGCCGAGCCTGGTCAACTGTGATGCGGAGGAGTCGCCCGCGACACCAGGTGCGGGCGGCGCTCGGACCGTCACCCACAGGGAGGCCGCCGGTGAAACGAGGGCGCCCAGGGCCGTCGTCCAGGGGCACCGCGGAGCGCACGCTGGTCAGCGTGGACACCGCGGGCACCGCCACCGGCGCGGACGACCGGGACACCGAGGACCACCACGGCGAGCAGGGCCCCGCGGCCGCCGGGGACACCGCGCCGGCCGGGCCCGCGGGCGAGGCGGGCCGCCGGCTCGGCACCCCCCGCCTGCAGCCGCCCGAGGAGCGGCCGACCAGCCGGCTGTGGCACGTCACCTTGAGCGTCTCGGGGCCGCGCACCCCGCTGGCCGAGGTCCGCCGCGGCCTGGAGCAGCTCGCCCACGACCACCCCTTCCTGCTCACCAGCCGCTACGCCGTCGACCACGCCGAGATCCGCTACTGGGAGGAGGCGCGCGACCTGCACGACGCCGCCGCGCTGGCCCTGCGGCTGTGGGGCGAGCACCGCTCCACCGCGAGGCTGCCGCCCTGGGAGATCGTCGGCCTGGAGGTCATCGACCGCACCACCTACCACCAGCGCCTCGCCGAGGGCTACGGCCCGCCCCCCGCGGTCCCGATCGGCGTGCACCCGTACTAGCGCTTGCCCGGACGTGGGCACGCCGGGGCTCGCCAGGGCGCGGCGGGTTCGGCAAGGCGGCGTCCGCGGCAGGCGGAGCCGTACCGGTGGCTTCACCCGTGTGCTGCCGGGCCGTGATCCCGGCGGGCCGCACATCCGCGGCACGGCCCCCGCCGTCCTGCGCTGTCCGCCACCGCCGGTTGCCGCCGCCCGGCGCCGGCCGGGCCTGTCCGAAGCGCGGGACGCCTGGCCCGTACCCGCCGTACGGGGGGCCACGGCCCGGTACCCTGCACCCCATGGACCTGCCCGCGGACCTGCCCTCACCGCTCCCGAAGTCGCCCGTGCTGCTCGCCGCCTACCGGGCCCGCGCCGCTGCGGCCGACCTGGCGCCGCTGCCGCGCGCGGCCAAGGACGACGCGCTCCAGGCGATCGCCGACGCCCTGATCGTGCGCACCCAGGAGATCGTCGCCGCCAACGCCGAGGACGTGGCCCGCGCCAAGGAGGCCGGCACCAGCGCCTCGATCGTGGACCGGCTCACCCTGACCCGCGAACGCGTCGCCGCCATCGCCGCCGACGTCCGGCACGTCGCCTCGCTGCCCGACCCGGTCGGCGAGGTGCTGCGCGGCTCCACCCTGCCCAACGGCCTGGACCTGCGGCAGGTCCGGGTGCCGCTCGGCGTGGTCGGCATCATCTACGAGGCCCGGCCCAACGTCACCGTGGACGCCGCCGCCCTGTGCCTGAAGTCGGGCAACGCGGTGCTGCTGCGCGGCTCCTCCTCCGCCCGCGCCTCCAACACCGCCCTGGTCACGGTGATCCGCGACGCGGTCGGCGGCGCGGGCCTGCCCGCCGACGCGGTCCAGCTCGTGCCCGGCGAGAGCCGCGAGTCCGTCACCGAGCTGATGCGCGCCCGCGGCCAGGTGGACGTGCTCATCCCGCGCGGCGGCGCGGCCCTGATCCGCACCGTGGTGGAGGGCTCCACCGTGCCGGTGATCGAGACCGGCACCGGCAACTGCCATGTCTACGTGGACGCCGAGGCCGACCTCGACACCGCCGTGCAGATCCTGGTCAACTCCAAGGCCCAGCGCCCCAGCGTCTGCAACTCCGCCGAGACCCTTCTCGTCCACCGCGACATCGCCGAGCGCTTCCTGCCGCTCGCGCTGAGCGCGCTGGCCGACGCGGGCGTCACCGTGCACGGCGACCCGCAGGTGCTGGCCGCCGCCGAGGAGCACGGCAGCAAGGCCACGGTGGTGCCCGCCACCGCCGAGGACTGGGAGACCGAGTACCTCTCCTACGACATCGCCGCAGGCGTGGTGGACTCCCTGGACGCCGCTGTCGCCCACATCCGGCTGTGGTCCTCCGGGCACACCGAGGCGATCGTCACCACCTCGCAGGCCGCCGCCCGCCGCTTCACCCAGCTGGTGGACTCCGCGGCGGTCATGGTGAACGCCTCCACCCGCTTCACCGACGGCGGCCAGTTCGGCTTCGGCGCCGAGATCGGCATCTCCACCCAGAAGCTGCACGCCCGCGGCCCCATGGGCCTGCCGGAGCTGACCTCGACCAAGTACATCGTCACCGGCGACGGCCACATCCGCTGATCCGGACCGTCCTCTTGTGCCCATTCTGTCCCCTGGGGCAGGACGGGCAGAAGGGGCCGGACGGGTGACCAAGGCAGCACCGGATCCCCTGCCCAAAAGGCGTCCTCCCGGCTTACCCTGAACAGATGCCGGACGATGACGAGTTCGCCTCCGTAGTCCTCGACGAAGATTTCGTACGGTCAGCCCTGTTCCACGAGCCCACGGCCCGGGAGCGGATGCTTGCCGTCATGGAAGGCCCGGCGCTGCCGCCCGGCCTCCTCGCGCGGCACAGAAGCGGGGCCGCCGTCCCCGAGCTGGAGGAGGACTCCGTCCTCGCCTCCGACGACCTCTACACCGCCGGCCACCCCTACCGCGGCAGCAGCACCCGATGGCACCGGCCGGTCGCCTGGGCGCTCGCGGTGGTGATGGGCATCGGGGTGGTCGCCCTGACCTTCGCCGCCGTCTACCGCGGTGCGGGCGGCGGCCGCGCCCCGCACGCCCCCGCCACCACCCCGCCGGCCGCGACCCCCCGGATGGCCCCGGCCACCACCGGCCCGCTGCCCTGACCACGGGTCAAGTCGGCCGGTACCGGGGCGTATATTCCCGCGCTCGGAGCCGTAACCTTGTGATATGAGCGGGCATGGCGACCCCCCCGAGGGCGCGTCCGAGGGCGCGCCCGGCGGCGGAGGAGACGACGAGTACCGATCCGTCGTGTTCGACGAGTCGTTCGTGCGGGCTGCCCGCATCCAGGAGTTCTCCGCCCAGGAGCGGCTCGACGAGGGGGCCCGCGCGGTCAGGGTCCGCCACATGGTGCCGCACGGGCTGGCCCGGCAGGCCGTCGCCCTGCTGCTGCTGATCTTCGTGGCCTTCGGCTTCGCGGTCTACATGGGTGTCAGGCACCCGTACAAGGCGCACCGCCCCGCCGCCGTGCCGCCGCTGCGGTCCACCGTGATAGCGCTGGTGCCCGACGGGCGGGTGCCCGTCGTCCGCCGGAGCTCGCCCTTCGCCGGCACCCGCGCGGCCGGCTACAAGGCCGGCGCCGCCGGACTGGAGCTGCCCGCGCCGCACCCGGTCGGCAGCTTCGACCAGGCCGAGGTCGCCAAGGCGCTGGACACCGCCAAGGAGTACCTGGCCGACTCCTCCATCGACCCCGCGACGGTGCTCTACGGCGATGTGGGCCCGGTGCGCGACCTGATCGACCCCGGCCAGCTCGACCAGTTCGACACCGCCCTCGGCCGGCCCGACGCCGACGGCAGCCACGAGGTCACCGGCTGGCTGGTCCGCTTCGACCCGGCCGACTCCGTGGAGCTCGCCCACGGCGGCATCCGGGTCAGCGGCGCCTTCACCTCCATGGCCAGCGGCAACCAGCTGGAGATCGACTCCGACCACACCTTCGTCTACGCCGTGCACGGCGCCGGGACCGCCGACACCGGGACGTCGCTGTTCACCGTGCGCCGCCAGATGCGTTTCCACTTCGACCACGCGGACCTGCGCGAGAGCCACATCGAGCTGGTGGAGGCCCGCGTGCAGGCCGGACCGCTGTCCTGCTCCACCAGTGTGGACGGCTACTTCCGCCCGATCCTCGCCGGCGGCCGCGCCGCGCCGGTCCTCGGCACCGACCCGTACGACCGGGCGCACTCCGCGGACGCGGTCTGCGCGCCGCTGAGCACGCTCGCCGAGGGGACACCGCAGCCGACCGGCACCCCGACCGGCACGTCCACGGCCACGACACCGGCCACCGGCTCCTCCGCCCCGCCGGCCGGGGCGCCGCAGCAGACGGCCACGACCACCGCGGCCGTCACGACCGCCGACACCGCCGCGCAGCCGTCCGCCGTCCGGCCCGCCCTCGCGGCCGGCGGACCGTACGAGGCGACGGCCCCCGCGGGCGCGCAGAGCGCCGGAGCTACACCCCGGGCTCCGGCTCGGGCCCTGCGGTACCGGGCCCCGACTCCGGTCCCGACGCCGATCCCGAGCCGGTGAAGCGGTCGCGCAACTTCCCGCCGAGGTCGCCCGCGCCGTTGCCCAGGTCGCGGATGAGGCCCAGCAGCGGGTCCTTGCTCTGCTTCACCGTGTCGGCGTAGTGGTTCGCCGACTCCCTGAAGGTGTCGTAGACCGAGGTGTCCTTGTCCTCGGTGCGCTTGGGGTAGTGGCCGTCGAGCAGCCGCTGGTACTCCCTCGACGCGGCCCAGCGGCGCAGCTCGGCGGCGCGCACGGTGGCGAACGGGTGGCTGCGCGGCAGCACGTTGAGGATCTTCAGCACGGAGTCGCGCAGGTCGCCGGCGGCCTCGTACTCGTCGGCCTGCTTCAGGAAGGAGTCCACGTTCATCTCGTGCAGGTGGTTGCCGCCGGCGAGCTTCATCAGGCCGCGCATCGACGCCTGCAGGTCCTGGCCGACGAGCAGCCCGGCCCGGTCCGCGGACAGCTCCGACTTGCGGAACCACTCGCGCAGGGCCGTGACCAGGGCGAGCACCGCCACGTTCCCCAGCGGGATCCAGGCCACGCGCAGGGCGAGGTTGGTGAGGAAGAGCAGTATCGTCCGGTACACGGAGTGGCCGGACAGGGCGTGGCCCACCTCGTGGCCGACGACCGCGCGCATCTCCTCCTCGTCCAGCAGCTCCACCAGGCCGGTGGTGATCACGATGATCGGCGCGTCCATGCCGATGCACATCGCGTTGGGCTGCGGGTCCTGCGTGACGTACATCGCCGGGACCTTCTCCAGGTCCAGGATGTAACAGGCGTCCCGCAGCATGGCGTTGAGATGGGCGAACTGCTCGTCGCTCACCCGGACCGAGTCGGACAGGAACAGCAGCCGCAGGCTGCGCTCGGGCACCAGGCCGCTGAGCGCCTTGAAGACCGTGTCGAATCCGCTGAGTTTGCGCAGGGCGACCAGGGCGGACTTGTCGGCCGGGTGCTCGTACGCCCGTGACGAGATGTCGGGGAAACGCTGCCGCCTGCGGCCGGGCAGCTTCTCGCCGCCCCCGCCCTTTCCGCCGGGTCCGTCCTTCTTGGCCTTCTTCGACTCGGACATACCGGCCCAACCCCCTGGTAGCCAAACGGTTCACAAGACTGGACGCACGGAGCCTGCGCGAAGTTCCCCGGCGACCGCCCGTACCATGAGCGCAGAGTCTTGCCGTGTCCCCCAGTGTCTTCCCGCCCGTCCCCTACCACGCAAAGGGTCCGACGTCATGCCGAGCGCCACCGCCACCGCCCTGACCACTCTCGCCGAGGGCGGCAACCACCCCAGCCTCAGCCCATTCCTCACGGGATTCGGCGCGCTCGGCGCCCTGCTGCTCCTGCTGTGGGTCGTCACCCGCTTCAACCGGGACTAGCATGTCGGCGAAAAAGCGCATCGGTGTGATGGGCGGGACCTTCGACCCCATCCACCACGGGCACCTGGTGGCCGCGAGCGAGGTGGCGAGCCTCTTCCACCTCGACGAGGTCGTCTTCGTGCCCACCGGCAGGCCCTGGCAGAAGGACGACCGCAAGGTGTCGGCCGCCGAGGACCGCTACCTGATGACGGTGATCGCCACCGCCTCCAACCCGCAGTTCTCGGTGAGCCGCAGCGACATCGACCGCGGCGGCACGACGTACACCATCGACACGCTGCGCGACCTGCGTGCCGAACACCCCGAGGCGGAGCTGTTCTTCATCACCGGCGCCGACGCGCTGTCGCAGATCTTCTCCTGGCGCGACGCCGGGGAGCTCTTCGACCTCGCGCACTTCATCGGCGTGACACGTCCGGGGCATACGCTGTCGGACCCGGGCTTCCCCGAGGGGGGCGTGTCCCTGGTGGAGGTCCCGGCGCTGGCGATCTCCTCGACCGACTGCCGCCAGCGGGTGGCCAAGGGGGACCCGGTCTGGTACCTGGTACCGGACGGTGTGGTGCGCTACATCGACAAACGTGCGCTGTACCGGCCGGAGACCGGGTAGCGGCGCGACGCAACCGTGAAGGGGTTCCCTCGTGAACGACGCCAACCCCCGCAGGCATTACGCCCAGGGCGGTCCCGACAACGAGAGTGACCCTTACCAGCAGGACCCGCACTACACCCAGCAGCAGTACGGCTACGACCCGTACGGCCACCCGGACCCCCAGCAGCCCGGGCCGCAGCAGCAGGGCTACGACACCGGCCAGTACCCCTCGTACCAGGAGCCCGCGCAGACCTACGGCGGCCACCCGCCGGGCTGGATCCCGCCGCAGGCCCCGCCGCCGTACTACGAGCAGCAGGGCTACGACACGGGCCAGTACCCCGCCCAGGACTACGGCACCGGGCAGATGCCCCGCTACGGCGCCACCGGTTACGACACGGGTTACAACCCCGGCTACGACCCCGGTTACGACACCGGGCAGCACGCCCAGGTGCCGCCGTACGACACCGGGCAGCACCCCCACGTGCAGGCGCCCCACGACACCGGGCACATACCCGCGTACGAGACCGGGCAGCAGCCGGCGTACCGCGAGCAGGAGGCGCCGGCCGCCTCCGACGGGGACTACCGCACCGAGCAGTTCGCCTTCCTCGACGAGGACTCCGAGGAGTCCGAAGAGGTCATCGACTGGCTGAAGTTCTCCGAGTCGCGCACCGAGCGCCGCGAGGAGGCCAGGCGCCGCGGCCGCAACCGCCGGATCGCCCTGGTGGTCCTCGTGGTGCTGGCGATGATCGGCGGCGCCGGCTACCTGTACCAGGCCGGGAAGATCCCGGGACTGAAGAAGCACACCACCGCGGCGGCGGCCGTCAGCGGCTCCCAGAAGCGCGACGTGATCGTGGTCCACCTGCTGCCGGTCGGCGGCGGCCCCAGCTCCACCGCGCTGCTGGTCGACAACACCACCAAGAAGCACGGGACCACCGTGCTCATCCCCAACGCGGTCCAACTCACCGGCGACGACGGCACCGAGAGCCTGGACGCCTCCGTGCAGGACGGCGTCGGCCCCACCCGCGACGCCCTCAACGCCCTGCTCGGCACGGACATCAAGGGCAGTTGGCGGCTGGACTCGCCCTACCTCGAACTGCTCGTGGACTCCCTGGGCAACGTCATCGTGGACACCGACACCGCCGTCAAGGGCACGGGGAAGGACAAGGACAAGGTCCTGGTACCCAAGGGCGAGCAGCAGGAGCTCAGCGGCCAGGCCGCCGTCGCGTACGCCACCTACCGGGCGCCCGGCGAACCGCAGACCGCGCAGCTCAAGCGGTTCGGTCAGGTGATGGAGGCGGTGCTGGAGAAGATGCCGAGCGACGCCGCCGACGCCACCAAGACCGTCCAGGCGCTCGCCCAGATCCTCGACCCCTCGCTCACCGACAAGGAGCTGGGCGCCTCCCTCGCCCAGCTCGCCGACCTCGCCAAGACCGGCGCCTACAGCACCACGGTGCTGCCGGTCCAGCAGGACGGCACGCTGAGCCCGCAGGCCACCGACAGCATCGTCAAGGATGTGCTCGGCGGCGCCGTGAAGCAGAGCACGGGCGCCTCGGCGCAGCCGCGGGTCTCGATCAAGGACGCCACCGGCAACCCCAAGGCGGCCCCGATGGCGCAGGCCGCGATCGTCAACGGCGGCACGTACACCTACGTGCCGGGCGGCAAGGCGGCCGCGCAGCCGACCTCCCAGGTGCTCTACGCCGACCCGTCCCGCGAGGCGGCGGCCAAGGACGTGGCGGCCACGCTGGGCCTGTCGCCGACCGAGGTGAAGAAGGGCGCCGTGCCCTCGAACGCCGACATCGCGGTCGTCCTCGGCGAGGACTACCAGCTGCCGAAGGACGAGGGCTGAGACACGGGCTGAGACACGGGCCGGGACGAGGGCCGAGGCGGGCGGTGGGGCCTTTCGGGGCACCGCCGCCACCCGGCCGATCGCATATCCGGTCGGGTCCTGTCGGAGGGTCGTGAGACCCTAGAAGCACAGGATTCCCGATCGGAAAGCCGCACAGTGACCGCAACCGCCCGCTCCACCGAGCTGATCCGCTCCGCCGCCCAGGCAGCCGCCGACAAGCTCGCGCACGACATCATCGCCTACGACGTGAGCGACGTGCTCTCCATCACCGACGCGTTCCTCGTCGCCTCCGCGCCCAACGACCGGCAGGTCAAGGCGATCGTCGACGCCATCGAGGAGACCCTGCTCAAGGAGCTGGACGCCAAGCCCGTGCGGCGCGAGGGCGAGCGGGACGGCCGCTGGGTGCTGCTGGACTACGTCGACATCGTCGTGCACGTCCAGCACTCCGAGGAGCGGGTCTTCTACGCCCTGGAGCGGCTGTGGAAGGACTGCCCGGAGATCGAGCTGCCCGAGGACGCGGTGGCCACCCGCGGCAAGGCGGCGGCACACGCGCAGGCGACCGCGGCGGCCGAGGCCGGGGAGGACTGACCCCGCCGTGACCCTCTTCGACAACCAGGCTCCCCGGCGCCGCGTGGTCCTGTGGCGTCACGGCCAGACGGCCTGGAACCTGGAGCAGCGCTTCCAGGGCGACCTGGACATCCCGCTCACCGACACCGGGCGGGCCCAGGCGAAGCGGGCGGCGCGCATGCTCGCCGCCCTCGCGCCCGACGCGCTGATCGCCTCCGACCTGCAGCGCGCCGCCGACACCGCGGCCGAGCTGGCCGCCCTGACCGGGCTCTCCGTCACCCACCACGAGGCGCTGCGCGAGACGTACGCCGGCGTCTGGCAGGGCCTGACGCACAACGAGATCACCGCCCGCTTCGGCGAGCAGTACCTGGCGTGGCGGCGCGGGGAGCCGGTCCGGCGCGGCGGCGGCGAGCTGGAGACCGAGGTCGCCGACCGGGCCGCCCCCGTGGTGCAGGCCGCCGCCGACAAGCTGCCGAGCGGCGGGGTGCTCGTGGTCACCAGCCACGGCGGCACCATCCGCACCACCATCGGCCGCCTGCTCGGCCTGGACCCGCGCACCTGGGAGTCGCTGGGCGGGCTGTCCAACTGCTGCTGGTCGGTGCTGGCCGAGACCGAGCGGGGCTGGCGGCTGATGGAGCACAACGCGCACAGCCTCCCGGAAGCGGTGCTCGGCGACGACCGCTGAGGCCCGCCGTGGCGGGCCGGGCAGCCGATTTCGTTTCCGGAGCGTCCACCGGCTATGCTTCTTCTCGTCGCCGGGCCAACCCGGCAGACACGGGGCTGTAGCTCAGTTGGTAGAGCGCTTGCATGGCATGCAAGAGGTCCGGGGTTCAATTCCCCGTAGCTCCACGAAGGCGATGGGCGAGGTGTGTCCGCGGAAAGCGCGGACCGTCTCGCCTTCGTCGTTTCTGCTCGGGCTGCGCCCTCGCGTGGCGGGGGCTTCGCCACCCGCACCCCCGTGAGCTCTTGCGGGGTGGACGTCCGCGGTCGGGGTGGCCGGGAGCGGGGTTCGCTTCGCGGGGGGCGAGGTGTCTTCGGGGGTAGTGCGGGCCGTCTGGCGATGGGTGAGGTGCGTTCGCGGGTAGTGCGGGCCGTTTCGCTTTGGTTGCTTCTGCTCGGGCTGCGGCCTCGCGTGGCGGGGGCTTCGCCACCCGCACCCCTGTGGGGGGTTGCGGGGTGGACGTCCGCGGTCGGGGTGGCCGGGAGCGGGGTTCGCTTCGCGGGGGGTGAGGTGCGTTCGCGGGCGGTGCGGGCCGTTTCGCCTTCGGCGGTCCTCAGGGGCGGGGGGTGCGGGTGGCGAGGGTTTGGGAGAGGGGCTTGCCGTGGAGGGCGCAGCCGACCGTGGGGTCGGCGATCGCGCGCAGGCGGTCGAGCTGGTCGCGGTCGTCCTCGGCGACGGGTGTGTAGACCACGATCCGCTGTTCGGCCGAACCGTCGATGCTCAGTGAGCTGGACATCAGGTTGATCGTGCCGATGTCCGCGTTCCGGTACACCTTCACGCGGCGGCCCGGCGCCGCCACGTCGCGGCTCGCCCACATCTGCGCGAACGTCGGGCTCACCTCGACCATCAGCGCGATGAAGCCCTCCCACGCCGGCTCCCCGACGTGCCGCCCGTAGCTGCGACGCACCTGCGCCACCATCGACGGCAGTTCCTCGTCCCCGTTGGCGAAGCTGGAGCAGCACGCCGGCACGCTGAAGATCCGGTAGAGCGCGTTCCGCTCCCACCGCTCCGCCAGCGCGTCCGTCGGCCACAGCACCCGGTACGTGGCGTTGGTGGCGTGCACGTCGTAGCGCGCGTTGTAGACGGCGGCGGGCAGCGGGTCGAGCGCGTCGAGGATGCCGTGCACCTCCTCGCCGACCATCTCGGCGTCGCTGACGTGCTCGTTCACGAAGGGGATGCCGGCCAGCCGGTAGAGGTGCTCACGCTCGGTGGCGTCCAGCCGCAGCACCCGCGCCACCGCGTCGAGCACCTGGACGCTCGCGTTGATCGGGCGGCCCTGCTCCAGCCACGTGTACCAGGTCACCCCGACCCCGGCGAGCTGCGCGACCTCCTCGCGGCGCAGGCCCGGCGTGCGGCGGCGCAGCCCCGGCGGCATGCCGACGTCCTCCGGGCGGATCCGGGCCCGGCGGCTGCGCAGGAAGGCGGCCAGCTCGCTGCGGCGCTGCCCGGTGCTGCTCCCGTCCGTGCTGCTTCCGCCCGGCCGGGCCTGCGGCGGGGCGGGGGCGGTCGGCTCGGGGGCGTTGCCGGCGGTGCGCGTCTGGGCCATGCTGCCATCCTCTCCGGGGCGTCCCCGTGCTGCCAGGTGCCGCCAGTACCAGGATCACGGGGCTCTCGTTACCGGTACCGGGCCGGCCGCAGTCTGCTGGACATGACCAACGAAGCGCTGCAAGCACGGCCGGCGGGCCTCCTCCGCACCGGCGATTCGGGCACCGAAAAGGCCGGGCGGGCCGGGCCGCGCGGCGGGCTGCTGCTCGCGATCATCCTCACCGGCCAATTCATGGCCCTGCTCGACGTCTTCATCGTCAACGTCGCGGCGCCCACGATCCGTACCGACCTGCACGCCTCCGGCTCCGGGCTGCAGCTGGTGATCGCCGGCTACACGATCTCCTACGCGGTGCTGCTCATCACCGGGGCGCGGCTCGGCGGGCTGTTCGGGCACCGCCGGCTCTTCCTCGCCGGCCTCGCGCTCTTCACGGCCGCCTCGCTGGCCTGCGGGCTCGCGCAGAGCACCGGCGAGCTGATCGGCTTCCGGTTCGTCCAGGGCATCGGCTCGGCGCTGATGATCCCGCAGGTGCTCAGCCTGCTCCAGCTGAACTTCGTCGGCGAGGCCCGCACCCGCGCGATGAGCGTCTACGCGGCAGTGCTCTCCTCCGGCGCCGCGCTCGGGCAGTCGCTCGGCGGTGTGCTGGTCAGCGCGGACCTGTTCGGCACGGGCTGGCGGCCGGTCTTCCTGGTGAACGTGCCGATCGGCGCCGCCATGCTGATCGTCGCGCCCCGCGTGCTGCCCAAGGACCGGCCGGCCGCGAGCGAGCGGCGCGGCCTCGACCTGCCCGGCCTGATGGCGCTCGCCGGCTCGGTGACCCTCTTCACGGTGCCGCTGGTGCTGGGGCAGGAGGAGGGCTGGCCGGTGTGGGGCTGGGTGTGCCTGGCGCTGAGCGCGGTGCTCTTCGGCGTCTTCACGGCAATCGAGGCACGGCTGACCCGGCGTGGTGGCGCGCCCCTGGTGTCGGGACGCGTGCTGCGGGCGCCCGGCATGGGCCGCTCGCTGGTGGTGATCACGGTCGCCATGGCGACGAACGGGGGCTTCCTGTTCGCGGTGGCGCTGCACCTGCAGAGCGGGCTCGGCTTCTCCGCCCTGCGCACGGGCCTGTCCTTCGCGGTCACGGCCCTCGCCTTCGGAGCGGCGGGCATGACCTGGCGCCGGCTGCCGAGGCCGTGGTGGTCCCGGCTGCTCCCCGTGGGCCTGCTGCTGGCCGCGGCGGCCTTTGTGGCCCTGGGACTGGCTCTTCGGGGCGGCGGTCAGGGCGGCGCCCTCTTCTACGCCGGGCTGCTGGTCCTGGGCGCCGGGCTCGGCCTCGCGTTCAGCTCGGCCTTCACTCTGGCGCTGGGCCAGGTCGCACCCAAGGACGCGCCCGATGCCAGCGGGCTCCTCGCCACCTGCACGCAACTGGGCCAGCTGATCGGTGTGGCCACCCTGGGCACGCTCTACGTCAACCGCCTGGGTCCCTCGTCCGGCGCCCACGCCTCCGCGCACGCCTTCGCCGTCACCGCGGTGGCGTTGACCGCGGTCGCCGTCCTGGGCGCCGCGGCGGCCTCGATCCTGGGCGTCCGCCGCCGTACCTGAACACCCCTGGGTGCCAGGTCGGGCACCTGAGTGCCGAAGGCAGCATCCAGGGAGGCCGATGCGCGCCCTGAGTGCTCAACCTCGGCACCTGGGTGTTCGACTGGCACCCAGGGTGCCCAACCCCGCTGCCTACGCGTCCAGTTCCGGGTAGTCGGTGTAGCCGCGATCGGTGCCGCCGTAGTAGGTGGCGCGGTCCGGGGTGTTGAAGGGGCCTCCTGCGCGCAGGCGGCGCGGGAGGTCGGGGTTGGCGAGGAAGAGGGCGCCGTAGGAGATCATGTCGGCGGTGCCGTCCTCCACCAGGGCCAGCTCCTCCGGACCGCTCGGGCGGCCCTGCGTACGGGCGTTGAGCAGGAACACCCCGCCGAAGCGCTTGCGCAGCTCCAGGGTGAGCGCCCGGTCCGGGCCCTCCACGACGTGCAGGTAGGCCGGGCCGACGGGTTCCAGGCCGCGCAGCAGCGCCAGGTAGGTCGCGTCGGGCTCGGGCTCCTCGATGTCGCCCAGCGGGTTGCCGGGGGAGATCCGCAGTCCTGTCCGCTCCGGGCCGATCTCGGCCGCGACCGCCGCCACCAGCTCCACGGCCAACCGGGCCCGCCGCTCGGCGTCGCCGCCCCAGGCGTCGGTGCGCACATTGGAGTTCGGGGCGAGGAACTGGTGCACCAGGTAGCCGTTGGCGCCGTGCACCTCCACACCGTCGAACCCCGCGGCCAGCGCGTTGCGGGCGGCGGCCACGTGCTCGTCGACTATCTGCCGGATGCCGTCCTCGTCCAGTTCGCGCGGCACCACGAACTCCTTGGGCCCCTCGGCGGTGTAGACGCTGCCCTTGGCCGCCACCGGCGAGGCGCCGACCGGCACCAGGTCGCCGGGCAGCAGCGAGGGGTGGCCGATCCGCCCGGTGTGCATCAGCTGGGCGAAGATCCGCCCGTCCCGCGCATGCACGGCGTCGGTGACCGTGCGCCAGGCGGCGACCTGCTCGGGGCTGTGCAGCCCCGGGGTATCGGGGTAGCCCTGGCCGCCGGGGGAGGGCTGAATGCCCTCGGTCACGATCAGCCCGGCCGAGGCGCGCTGGGCGTAGTACGTCGCGGTGGACGCGGTGGGCGTCAGCCCCGGGCCGTAGGCGCGGCTGCGGGTCATCGGCGCCATGACGATGCGGTTGGGCAGCAGCGTGCCGGCGAGGTCGATCGGATCGAACGCGGTGGTCACGGCACCCTCCAGCTCTCCTCCGCTCGGCCGCCTTCACCGTAACCCGGTGCCGGGCCGCGAAGTGTTGAGAGCGTGTGAACACCGCGGCGCGGGGCTCCTTGGACGCTCCCGGGCGGCGGGTCCTGCCCCGCGCCCATGGCGTCGGTCCGGGGTAATCGCGTTGCCGACCCACCTCCCGGGCCGTGTAAAGTAATCCCAGGTCGCCGGGGCTCCCGGCGGACCGGCCGAGGGGCTATAGCTCAGTTGGTAGAGCGCTTGCATGGCATGCAAGAGGTCCGGGGTTCGAATCCCCGTAGCTCCACGAAGGCGATGGGCGAGGTGTGTCCGCGGAAAGCGCGGACCGTCTCGCCTTCGTCGTTTCTGCTCGGGCTGCGCCCTCGCGTGGCGGGGGCTTCGCCACCCGCGCCCCCGGGGGGTCTTGCGGGGGGGACGTCCGCGGTTGGGGTGCCCGGGAGCGGGGTTCGCTTCGCGGGGGGCGAGGTGCGTTCGCCAGTAGTGCGGGCCGTCTGGCGATGGGCGAGGTGCGTTCGCGGGTAGTGCGGGCCGTCTCGCTTTGGTTGTTTCTGCTCGGGCTGCGGCCTCGCTTGTCGGGGGCTTCGCTGCCCGCACCCCGCACCCCGCACCCCGTGCCCGGGCGCCGTGCTGCGCTTTGCCGGTCGACCGCCATTGCGCGGGCGCAGGTCAGTAGCCGCCGTGGCCTCCGCCGTGGGCGCCCGTGTCGTGGTAGCCGTCGTGGTGGTGGAGGCCGCCGCTGACGTCCGCGGCCAGGAAGCTGCCGTGGGTGCTGTGCGCCAAGTCGCGGTAGATGTCCCTCAGTTGGTCGAAGACCGTGTCGTCGAGGCGCGTGGTGTCCACCCGCACGGCCGCCACCAGGGCGAGGTCCTCCTCGGCGGCAGCCGTGCCGATCGCCTCCGCGGTCGCGGGCTCGGCGAGGGCGGCCAGGCGGCGGCGGGCCGCCCTGCCGGTCAGGCGGCCGTACAGGTGCGCGCCCAGGCCGCACGCGTGGACGAGGACGGCCAGGCAGCGGTCGGCCTCGGCGGGCTGCCGGCTGCGCACGGCCGCGTCGAGGCGGGCGAGCACCGCGTCCCGGCGCTCGCGGTCGACCGCGAGGATGTCGGTGCGGGTGCGGCCGCCGCGCTCCCGGACTCGCCGCACCTTGACGGTCCGTCGGTCCTCGAGGCGGGAGACGTACTCGCCGGCCAGGCCGCGCGGTGTGGTGCGCAGCCAGGTGTCGAGCAGGGGTGCCGGCGTGGTGCGGGCGAGCGCCTGGAGCGTGTTGTCCAGCCGCCGGTCCGCCATCCGGGCGCTGTCGCGTACCTCGATCCGGCGAGTCAGTTCGATCCGCCCGGCGAGCGCCAACTCGGCCAGCTCCGCGGCCCGCAGCGCGAAGGGGAGCCGGCCCGCGGCCCGTATCCGCCGTTTTGCGGGGTCGAGCGCGAGCAGGGCCAGATCGTCCGCAAGTGTCATGGAACACACCCCCTGTCGAATGAGGACGCCTGTGGCCCGCCACCGGTTCTCCGGCGTGTCCCTGTCCTGGTCACGGGGCCGCTGCTAGCGTCAACCCGCATGGTGCCCTTTGACGCTGACGGGTCGTCGCCGGATCCCGATCCTGACGTTCCTTGACTTTCTCTTGGGGAAGTCGTGGCCCTGGTATGACCTGATGAGCGAAAGAGTGTCGCTCTGCGGTGCACCGCGCACGCATAGCGGCGACGCCGTGTCAGAACGCGACAACACTCGCTTCGCATGGGGGTTCCATGAGATTTGAGCGCAAGAGAACGCGTGCGGGGCTGGTGGTGGCCGCAGCGCTGCCCCTGGTCGCCGGCGCCCTCGCGCTTGGCGCCCAGAGCGCCACGGCCGACCAGCCCAGCGGGCGCCAGCAGCTCAGCGGCACCAAGCCGTTGTGGGCGACGGCCCGCGCCGACAAGGGGGACACGTCGGACGCGAGCAAGCTCTCCGTCCGGGTCTACTTCGCCGGCCGTGACGCCAAGGGCCTCGCGGCTTACGCCCGTTCGGTGTCCACGCCGGGCTCGGCCGACTACCAGCACTACCTGACGCCCGCTCAGGCCCAGGCCCGCTTCGGCGCCACCAAGGCCCAGGTGAGCGCGGTCAAGAGCTGGCTGACCTCCTCCGGCCTGAAGGTCACGGGCACCACCCAGCACTACGTGACCGTCACCGGTGACGTGAAGTCGATGGAGAAGGCGTTCGGCACCCAGCTGCACAACTTCACCAAGAACGGGCACACCTACCACGCCCCGGTGAGCACCGCCTCGGCCCCCGCCTCCCTCCAGGGCGCCGTCCTGACCGTCACCGGCCTGGACAACGCCCCCAAGCTGGCGAGCCACGACGACACCCTGCCTCCCCCGGAGCCCGCGTTCGTCAACTCCGGCCCGTTCTCGACGTACTACGGGTCGAACACCGACAAGAAGCTTCCCTCGGCGTACGGCGGCAAGGCCCCGTACGTGATCAAGGGGTACACCGGTGAGCAGCTGCGCGCCGCCTACGGCGCGGGCAAGTACACCGGCAAGGGCGTCACGGTGGCGATCACCGACGCGTACGCCTCGCCGAACATCGTCAGCGACAGCGCCCACCTGGCGAAGGACACCGGCGGCCAGAAGTACCGCAAGGGCCAGCTCACCCAGGTCACCCCGGGCCCGGACGGCTACAACAGCGTCGACGCCTGCGACGCCTCCGGCTGGTACGGCGAGGAGTCCCTGGACGTCGAGTCCGTGCACGCGGTCGCGCCCGACGCGGACATCGTGTACGTCGGCGCCGCCTCCTGCGGCGACGACGACCTGATCGACGCCCTGAGCAGCGTCGTGGACCAGCGCCTGGCCACCATCGTCTCCAACTCGTGGGGCGACGTGGAGGCCAACGAGACGCCGGACATCCAGGCCGCCTACGACCAGATCTTCCAGCAGGGCGCGGTCGAGGGCATCGGCTTCTACTTCTCCTCCGGTGACGACGGCGACGACGTCATCGACGAGGGCGTGACCGACGTCTCCGTCCCGTCCAACTCCCAGTGGGCCACCTCGGTCGGCGGCACCTCGCTGGCCGTCGGCAAGAACGACAAGTACCTGTGGGAGACCGGCTGGGGCACCGAGCGCGCCCCGCTGTCGGCCGACGGCAAGAGCTGGTCCGGCTTCCCCGGCCCGTTCACCTCCGGCGCCGGCGGCGGCACCAGCCGCGTGATCACCCAGCCGTTCTACCAGCGCGGCGTCGTCCCCGACGCGCTCTCCAAGGCGAACGGCACCAGCGCCCCGATGCGCGTGCAGCCGGACATCTCCGCGGTCGCCGACCCGACCACGGGCTTCCTGGTCGGTGAGACGCAGACCTTCCCCGACGGCACCGTGAAGTACAACGAGTACCGCCTCGGCGGCACCTCGCTGGCCTCGCCGGTGATCGCCGGCGTCCAGGCGCTGGCCGAGCAGGCCCGCGGCGGCGTCCCGATCGGCTTCGCCAACCCGGGGATCTACGACAAGTACGGCACGTCGGCCTACCACGACGTGACGGACCACCCGCTGGGCCAGGGCCAGGGCATCGCCAACGTGCGCGTCGACTTCGTCAACACCACCGACGCCTCGGACGGCACCATCACCAGCCTGCGCACCCTGGGTGTCGACAGCTCGCTGCACGCCACCGTCGGCTACGACGACGTGACGGGCGTGGGCTCGCCGGGCACGGACTACGTCAAGTCCTACAAGCCCGCCAAGCGGCACTGAGCACCACCGCCGGCAGCGCGTGAGCGGCTGCCGGGCAGGACCGCGTGACCCGGCCGGTGCCGGGCGGACCCCTCCGCCCGGCACCGGCCGTGCCCGTGCGGTACCTCCGTGCGGCCGCCGCACCCCCTGCGGTACCCTGAACCGCATGCGAGCCGTGAGCCTTCTTCTTGGCGAGCCGCGCTGACCGCGAACCACGTCAGTGCGGCACCCCTCATGCGTGAGGGGCTTTTTTGTTTCCCCCGCCAGTGCCCAGGGGCCGCACACGGTCACGCAGCCGTCACGACATCGATGGAGTACCGAGGACGATGAGCGACACCACCCCGGCCGCCGAGACGGCTGCGCCGCACCGCTACACCGCAGCCCTGGCCGGGCGGATCGAGAACCGCTGGCAGGACTTCTGGGAGGCCCAGGGCACCTTCGCCGCGCCCAACCCCAGCGGCGAGCTGGACGGGCAGCCGGAGCTGGCCGCGCGCCCCAAGAAGTTCATCATGGACATGTTCCCGTACCCCTCGGGTGCGGGCCTGCACGTCGGCCACCCCCTGGGTTACATCGCCACCGACGTCTACGCGCGCTACCACCGCATGACCGGCTACAACGTCCTGCACACCCTGGGCTTCGACGCCTTCGGCCTGCCCGCCGAGCAGTACGCCGTGCAGACCGGCACGCACCCGCGGGTGTCCACCGAGGCGAACATGGCCACCATGCGCACCCAGCTGCGCCGCCTGGGCCTGGGCCACGACCGCCGCCGCGCCTTCGCCACCATCGACCCCGAGTACTACCGCTGGACGCAGTGGATCTTCCTGCAGATCTACAACTCCTGGTACGACACCTCCGCCGGCCGGGCCCGGCCCATCGAGGAACTGGTCGCGCAGTTCGCCGACGGCAGCCGCCCCACCCCCGACGGCCGCGCCTGGCAGCAGCTGACCGAGACCGAGCGGGCCGACGTCCTGGGCGGCTACCGGCTGGCCTACTCCGCGGAGTCCCCGGTCAACTGGTGCCCCGGCCTGGGCACCGTACTGGCCAACGAGGAGGTCACCGCCGAGGGCCGCTCCGAGCGCGGCAACTTCCCCGTCTTCAAGACCAAGCTGCGCCAGTGGATGATGCGCATCACCGCGTACGCCGACCGGCTGGCCGACGACCTGGACCTGCTGGACTGGCCCGAGCCCATCAAGCTGCAGCAGCGCAACTGGATCGGCCGCAGCGAGGGCGCCCGGGTGGACTTCCCCGTGCATGAGGCCCGCGGCACCGGGGCGAGCGGCCCCGAGCGCGCGATCACCGTCTTCACCACCCGCCCGGACACCCTGTTCGGCGCCACCTATATGGTGCTGGCCCCCGAGCACGACCTGGTCGACGCCATCGTGCCCGCCGCCTGGCCCGAGGGCACCCACGAGGCGTGGACCGGCGGCCACGCCACCCCCGCCGACGCCGTCGCCTCCTACCGCAAGACCACCGCCGCCAAGTCCGACGTCGAACGGCAGGCCGACGCCAAGGTGAAGACCGGCGTCTTCACCGGCGCTTTCGCGGTCAACCCGGTCAGCGGCGAGCCCGTCCCGGTCTTCATCGCCGACTACGTGCTGATGGGCTACGGCACCGGCGCGATCATGGCCGTGCCGGCCCACGACACCCGCGACTTCGCCTTCGCCCGCGCCTTCGACCTGCCGATGCGCTGCGTGGTGCGGCCCACCGACGGCCGCGGCGAGGACCCCGCCGCCTGGGACGACGCCTTCGTCTCCCACGAGGCCGAGATCGTCAACTCCGCTAACGACGACATCACCCTGGACGGCCTGGACGTGGCCGCCGCCAAGGCCGCGGTCACCGCCTGGCTGCAGGAGCGCGGCATCGGCGAGGGCACCGTCAACTACCGCCTGCGCGACTGGCTGTTCAGCCGCCAGCGGTACTGGGGCGAGCCCTTCCCGATCGTCTACGACGAGGACGGCGTCCCGCACGCCCTGCCCGACTCCATGCTGCCGGTCGAGCTGCCCGAGGTGGACGACTACAGCCCGCGCACCTTCGACCCCGACGACGCCGACACCTCGCCCGAACCGCCGCTGTCCCGCAACGCCGACTGGGTCGAGGTCGAGCTGGACCTGGGCGACGGCCCGCGTACCTATCGCCGCGAGACCAACACCATGCCCAACTGGGCCGGCTCCTGCTGGTACGAGCTGCGCTACCTGGACCCGCGCAACAGCGAGCAGCTGGTCTCCCCGCAGGCCGAGGCGTACTGGATGGGCCCGCGCGAGGGCGAGCTGGCCGGCGGTGTGGACCTGTACGTCGGCGGCGCCGAGCACGCGGTGCTGCACCTGCTGTACGCCCGCTTCTGGCACAAGGTGCTCTTCGACCTGGGCCACGTCTCGTCCTTCGAGCCCTTCCACAAGCTGTACAACCAGGGCATGATCCAGGCGTTCGTCTACCGCGACGCGCGCGGCATCGCGGTGCCCGCGGCCGAGGTCGAGGAGCGCGACGGCTCGTACTACTACCAGGGCGAGCAGGTCTCCCGGCTGCTGGGCAAGATGGGCAAGTCGCTGAAGAACGCCGTCACGCCCGACGAGATCTGCGCGGAGTACGGCGCGGACACCCTGCGGCTGTACGAGATGGCGATGGGCCCGCTGGACGTCTCGCGCCCCTGGGACACCAGGGCCGTGGTCGGCCAGTACCGCCTGCTGCAGCGGGTGTGGCGCAACGTGGTGGACGAGGCCACCGGCGGGGTCTCCGTCACCGACGAGGAGCCCGGCGAGGAGACGCTGCGCGCCCTGCACAAGGCGATCGACGGTGTCACCGCCGACATGGCGAACCTGCGCTTCAACACGGCCATCGCCAAGATCACCGAGCTGAACAACCACCTGGTGCGCACGTACACCGGCGGGGTACCGCGCGCGGTCGCCGAGCCGCTGGTGCTGCTGATCGCGCCGCTGGCCCCGCACATCGCCGAGGAGCTGTGGTCGCGGCTGGGCCACGCGGAGTCGCTGGCGCACGCGCCCTTCCCGGTCGCCGACCCGGCGCTGGTCCAGGACGAGACGGTCACCTGCGTCGTCCAGGTCAAGGGCAAGGTCAAGGCCCGCCTGGAGGTCCCGCCGACGATCGCCGAGGCCGAGCTGGAGGCGCTGGCGCTGGCGGCTCCCGCCGTGGTGGAGGCGGTCGGCGGCGCTCCGGTGCGGAAGGTGATCGTCCGGGCACCGAAGCTGGTGAACGTGGTGGTCTGAGGCCGGTCCCCGCGCCGGTCGAGGGCCCGAGGAGCGGGCGGGCGCCCGGGCTCCCACGAGCCCGGGCGCCACGTGCCCGAGCCCTGGGGAAGGGACCAGGGGCCGCATCGGCCGCGCGGGGGCGGGCGGTGCGGCTACCGTGGAGGGACAGCCCGCCGCTGGACCTGGACCGCCAGCGGTCCGCCGATCCTGGGAGACGCCCGTGGAGACCGTCGGCCTCATCGTGCTCCTGATCGTCCTCGCCTTCGGGGCCCTGGTGACGGTCGCGGTGGTGAAGACCGCGCAGAAGGTGAAGCGCGGCATCGAGCGGAGCACCGCCCAGGCCCGCCGGGCGGTCGAGGACCAGCGGCTGCGCGCCCGCCGGTTCGCCCTGCCCGGCGCGCTCGGCGAACTCGCCCAGCTCCGGCTGGAGCTGCGCACCTCCATCGACAGCACCTTCGAGGCGCTGGACAGCGCGGAACTCGCCGAGGCCGCGGCCCTGATGAACCGCCTCGACAGCCACGCCCGCGCCCTGGACGCCGAGCTGAGGCTCCTGGAGCGCGAGCCGGACCGGTCCAGGGTCGCCGCCCAACTGCCCGCGCTCACCGAGCGTGCCCACCGCATCACGCACTCCGCGGACGCGCTGCGCTGGGCCGCGCAGGACCGGGCCCGCCACGCCGTCACCGACGATCTCGCCGACCTGACGCGGGAGGTCGACATGGAGGCCAGGGCGCTGCGGCACTGGGAACCGGCGGCCGGCCCGCTGGACGGCTCGGGCGCCGCATCCTTCGGCGAGCATGCGGTCGGGGGCTCCGGGGCCGGGCGGCTCGGCGGCCAGGCCGCGGGGCCGCAGCCCTACGGGAACCCGGCCGCCGGGGGGACGGGCCGGGCCGGCGACTCCCCGGCCGCGCCTTCCGCGGGCCGCCCGCGGCTGCGCAAACTGCCCGGCTCGGGTCCGTCCGGCGCCTGACCGACGGGCCGACCGGCAACTGCGGCACGCACCCGGGTAATCTCCGTCCATGCCCCCGCACGTCGCCATCCTCACGGATTCCACGGCCTACCTAGGTCACGAGGCACTCGAACGCCATCGGGTGCGGGTGGTCCCCCTCACCGTGGTGATCGGCGACGAGGCGCTCGAAGAGGGCACCGAGGTCTCCGCTCCGGCCGTGGCCCGCGCCTTGCAGCGGCGGCGCCCGGTGACCACCTCGCGGCCGAGCCCCGCGGAGTTCGCGGCCGCGTACGAGGCCGCCGCCGACGAGGGCGCCGAGGCGATCGTCTCCCTCCACCTGTCCGCGGACTTCTCCGGCACGTACGACGCGGCCATCGTCGCCGCGAAGGAGGCGCCGGTCCCGGTCCGCGTGGTGGACACCGGCATGGTGGCGATGGCCCTCGGCTTCACCGTGCTGGCCGCCGCCGAGACCGCGGAGGCGGGCGGCAGCCTCGACGACATCGTCGCCGCGGCGGAGCGGCGGGCCGCGGGCACCTCGGCGTTCTTCTACGTCGACACGCTCGACTACCTGCGCCGGGGCGGCCGCATCGGCGCGGCCCAGGCCCTCTTCGGCTCCGCCCTCGCCGTCAAGCCGCTGCTGCGGCTCGCCGACGGCCGCATCGAACTCCTCGAGAAGGTCCGCACGGCGTCGAAGGCCGTCTCGCGTCTGGAGGAGATCGTGGTCGAGCGGGCGGGCACGTCGTCCGTCGACCTGGCGGTGCACCATCTGGCGGCGGCGGACCGGGCCGCGACCCTCGCAGAGCGGCTCCGCACCCGGGTGCCTTCGGCGAACTCGCTGGTCGTGAGCGAGGTGGGGGCGGTGATCGGGGCGCACGCGGGGCCGGGGCTGCTGGGCGTGGTGATCGCGCCGCGGTGAGGGGGCGTCAGCGGCAGGGTCATTGGCGGGGGTGAGGCGGCGCGGCGCCGGCCGGGGGCGGTGGGGGTGCGGCGTAGGACGGTTCGGGTGCGGGGTGGAGGTACGGGTCGGGGGTTGGGTGAGGGCCGCTCGGGTGGACGTACGGATCGGGCGCTGAGTGAGGGTGCGGGGTGGGGTCGGCGCGGGGGTGGAAGTACGTACCGGGGGCCGGAGCGGGGTGGTGTACGGGGTGGCGGCCGGCGCGCGTTGACATGAGCTCAACTCACGCTTGCGGGTGGCCGAGTTATCCACATGTGCGGGCTTTTCCACAGATTCGGCCGCGGGCCGTTCGGGGGCTTGCACGGGGCTCACCATCGAGCCATGAACCTCTTTCCTTCCCTGGACCGCCAGGGCTCGCGCGTTCCTGCCGACACAGCTGTGCGCACCCGCACGGCGGCGATCTTCGGCCCACGGCCCGGCGCGGAGCCGCCGCCTGAGGCTGCCGCTGCGGAGTTGCCGGTCCCGGAGCCGCCGGGTGAAGGGCCACCGGGCTGGTGGGGCGAAGTCCCGGGTGCGGCGGGCGGTACGGGCAGTGCGGGCGGTACGCGCGATGGCGGGCGTGCGAGCAAGGGGCTGCCGCCGGGCGGTCGGTTCGGGCGTCTGCCGAAGGGCGGGCCGGCGGTGTCGGAAAGAGGTTCGCGGGAGGCGGGCGTACGGGTCGGTGGTGATGCCGGACCGCCGGGCGGCGGTCGTACGGGGCCGGGCAGTTGGGCGCCGGGCGGCGCCGATGAAGCGGGCGAACCGGGTGGTACGGACCGCGCGGGGCTTACGGGCGGCGATACGGCAGTGCCGATGCGGGTGGCCGCGCCGGTGGTGGCCGCTGCTGCCGAGACGGGGACGTACGGGCTGGGCGGGGCACCGTCGTACTCCGGTGACCGCGGTGCGCACCCGCCCGGCGTGCCCGTCTTCGGCACGGGGCCGTTGGGCCGGGCCCGCACCTGGCTGTACGTGCGATGCGGGCTCGAACTCAGGGCGGTGCTGGCCCTCGCGTTCGTGCTCACCGTCGCGCTCGGCCTGGCCGTGCACCACTACTGGGTCGGCCGCCCCCGCACGCTCCAGGTCGCGCAGTCCGCGGCACAGTTCCCCTCGGCCGAGGACAAGCCGGAGCCGGCGGAGGAGGGTGCGGCAACCGAGGAGCCGGCGTCGCCCGATCCCGTTCCCGCGCCCTCGCCCGCGGCCAAGGTCACCGTGGATATCGCGGGCAAAGTGGCCAAGCCGGGCCTGCGCAGCCTGCCCGGAGGGTCCCGGGTGGCCGACGCGCTCTCCGCGGCGGGCGGCCCGCTCCCGGGCACGGACCTCACCGCCCTCAACCTCGCCCGCCCTCTCACCGACGGCGAGCAGATCCTTGTCGGCGTCACCCCGCCCCCGTCCGCCGCGGACCCCACAACGGAATCCACCGGCGCCGGCACCACGGGCCCGGTCCACCTGAACACGGCCACCGAAGCCCAACTCGACGCCCTGCCCGGCGTGGGCCCGGTCCTGGCCCAGCACATTCTCACCTATCGCACCCAGCACGGCTCCTTCACCTCCACCCAGCAACTCCGCCAGATCCCCGGCATCGGCCCCCGCAAATACGCCACCCTCCAGCCCTTGGTCGAGCCATGACCACCAACACCCCCAAGGACCCGAGCGGACTGCCTGATCCTCCTGTTGCAAGCAGCCGTCCCGCGCCCGCGGTCCCAGCGGGCAACCTGCCGGCACAGACGGCTCCGGGGCCAAGCCCGGCCCACGCGCCTGTCCAGGCCACCGATCCGCTCGACAGCGGGGAACGAGCGGCTGCCCAGGGGCCGGCGGCGCCCGAGCCGGCCCTGACCGACACCTCGGCCGACTCGCCGATCGCGCAGCGACGTGCGGCCGACTCGTATGCGGCGACAGCCGGTTCGCGCCGACCCGGCACGAGGCCGCACCCCATCTCGCCGGGGTCGGCCGTGCAGGGCGGCCGGGTGCTGGTTCCTTCCGCGGCTGGGCGTGGCGCGGGGGCGGCCTCGGGCTCGGGCGTGCTGGGGCGCGAAACCGGGGGTGATTCGGGCGGAGCCGTGGGCGCCCTTCCAGAGGGCGCGGTCAACTCAACTGGTGCGTCGCCTGGTTGGTATGCGCGAAGCCCGAGCGGCTGGCCTGGCGTGCCGGGACGGCCGGAGTCCGGGGGGTCCGCGGAACCCGCGGAGCCCGGGGCGCAGACGGTGCTCAGGGTGCCCATGGAGCCCGCCGGGTCCGTGAGGCCCGCCCTGCCCACGCAGACTGCCGTGCCTGCCGAGCCGTTGGCGCCCGCAGGGTTCGCCAAGCCCGCAGGGTTCGCCGGGTCTGCCGGGTCCGCCGCGCCCGCCCTGTCCACCGTGGCCGCTGAGCCTGCCGCTGGGGAAGAAGGCCGGGCGCGGGCGGCTGTGCATGCGTTGGCGAGGTCGCGGTTGGGGGCGGCGAATCCGCGGCAGGAGGGGCCCGCGGATCTGCGGTTGGTGGGGCCCGCGCTGGTCGCGTGGGCGGCGGCCGGGCTGACGCCGGAGGTGGGGGCGTCGGTGGTGGTGGGCGGGCTGGCGGTGCTGGGCGCGGTGGTGGCCGTCGTCGCGGGGACGCGGGGGAGGCGTGGGCTGGTGCTGGCCGCGGTGGCGTCGTTGCTGTGCGGGGCGGTGGCGGCGGGTGCCGCGGTGCTGGCGGCGGCGGACCTGACCCGTGGTCCCGTACCGGGGCTCGCCCGGCACCGGGGTACGGCGGAGGCCGTGCTGCGCGTGACGGGGGATCCGTTCCGGGCCGGGGCGCAGGGGCGGACCGCTGTCGTGGTGGTGCCCGCGGTGGTGGAGCGGGTCGGGCGGACACGAGTGCGGACACCGGTGGTGGTGATGGTGTCGGACGCGCGGGAGGAGTGGTTGGGCCTGGTGCCGTCGACCCGGGTGTCGGGCAGTGCGCGATTCGCGCCGGACGACAGGGGCGAGAGCGCGGCGGTCGTACGGATTCGCGGAGCCCCGCGCGTCACAGGCCCCCCGAGCCGGGCCCAGGCGGTGGCCGCGCACCTGAGGGCGGGGCTGCGCAAAGCGGCCGCGCCGTTGCCGCCGGATGCCCGGGCGCTGCTGCCGGGGCTGGTGGTGGGCGACACCTCGGCGGTGCCGGAGGACCTGGCGGAGGCGTTCAAGGCGACGGACCTTGCGCACCTGACGGCGGTGTCGGGCGCGAACCTGACGATCGTGCTGATCCTGCTGATCGGCCCGCCGGGGCTGGCCGTGCGGACGGAACGGCGGGGGCTGGCCGCGTGGCTGGGGCTGCCGTTGCGGTGGACGGCGCTGGCGGGCGCCGCGCTGACGATCGGCTTCGTGCTGGTGTGCCGGCCGGGCCCGAGCGTGCTGCGGGCGGCGGTGTGCGGGCTGGTCACGCTGCTCGCGATCGCCACGGGCCGCCGCCGCTCGCTGCTTCCGGCGCTGGCCGCGGCGGTGCTGGTGCTGGTGCTGTGGGAGCCGGGGCTGGCGCGGTCGGCCGGGTTCGCCCTGTCGGTGCTGGCCACGGGCTCGCTGCTCACGGTGGCGCCGCGCTGGGGCGCGGCCCTGCGCCGGCACCGGGTGCCGCCGCGCCTGGCGGAGGCGCTGGCCGCGGCGGCGGCCGCGCAGGCCGCGTGCGGTCCGCTGATCGCGTTGCTGTCGGCGCGGTTGAGCCTGGTCGCGGTGCCGTGCAACCTGCTGGCGGAGCCGGCGGTGGGCCCGGCCACGGTGCTGGGGTTCGGGGCGCTGGTGACGGCGCCGCTGTCGGCGGGCGCGGCGCGGGCGCTGGCGTGGTCGGCCGGGTGGCCGGCGCGGTGGATCGCGGCGGTGGCACGGCGGGGGGCGGCGCTGCCCGGAGCGGAGGTCGGCTGGCCGGGCGGCTGGTCGGGCGCGGGGCTGCTGGCGCTGGTCACGGTGGCGGTGGCGGTGTGCGGGCGGGAGCTGGCCCGCAGACCGTGGGTGTGCGCGGGGGCGGCGGTGGCGCTGCTGCTGGCGCTGGTGCGGCCGGTGCCGTTGCCGCGGGTGGTGGCCGGGTGGCCGCCGGGGGACTGGCGGTTCGCGATGTGCGATGTCGGCCAGGGCGACGCGCTGGCGCTGTCGGTGGGACCTGGCCGGGCGATGGTGGTGGACACGGGGCCGGACCCGGCCGCGGAGGACCGCTGCCTGCGCGACTTGCGGGTGACCTCGATCCCGTTGCTGTTGCTCACGCACTTCCACGCCGACCACGTGGACGGGCTGCCCGGTGCGATGCGCGGCCGCAGGGTGGGCGCGATCGAGACCACGGTGCTCGACGAGCCGCAGGGCCGGGCGGCGCGCGTACGGCGGGAGGCCGCGGCGGCGGGCGTACCGGTGACGACGGCGGTGGCGGGCGAGGAGCGGCGGCTCGGCCCGCTGTCGTGGCGGGTGCTGTGGCCGCCGCCGGCGCCGTACGGGCTGCCCGACGACGACCCGAACGACGCGAGCGTGGCCCTGCTGGTCCGCGACGCGGGCCTGACGCTGCTGCTGATGGGCGATCTGGAACCGGCGGTGCAGCGGGAGTTGCTGCGGCTGCCGGACCTGCCGAGGGTCGACGTCCTGAAAGTGGCGCACCACGGTTCGGCCTACCAGGACCCGGCGTTGCTGGCGCGGGTGCGGCCGAGGCTGGCGCTGATCAGCGTGGGTGCCGGCAATCCGTACGGGCACCCGGCGGCGCGGACGGTGCGGGAATTGCGCGGGTCGGGGGCGGTGGTGCTGCGGACGGACGTGGACGGGCCGATCGCGGTCGAGGGGAGTACGCCGCGGGAGTTGCGGGCGACGTACCGGGCGAAGCGGGAGGTGCGTACGGACGGGCCGTTGTGAGAGGCCGCTTGTAAAGAGTTCTTTGTAAAGATAGCTTTAGATACACGCCACAGGGAGGCAGCAGTGGAGGACAAGGTCAGGCTCACCGATCCCAAGGCGCTGCGGGCGTACGCGCATCCCACGCGGATGGCGCTCGCGGGGCTGCTGCGCAGGGAGGGCCCGCTGACCGCGACCAGGGCGGCGGAGCTGACCGGGGAGTCGGTGGCGAGCTGTTCGTACCACCTGCGGATACTCGCGAAGTACGGGCTGGCGGAGGAGGCGGAGCCGGGCGGGCCCGGGCGGGAGAAGCCGTGGCGGGCGACCGCGCAGTTCACGGACTGGCCCGGCTACTCCGAGGACCCGGCGGTCGCCGAGGCCGCGCAGTCGCTGACGCTCGCCGTGGCCGAGAACTACTTCCACCGCATGGCCAGGGCGCAGGAGGCCCGGGGCGAGCTGCCCCGGGAGTGGCAGGAGGCAGAGCGGTTCACCGACAGCACGCTGTACCTGACCCCGCAGGAACTGGCCGAGTTGGGCGAGCGGATCGACGCGCTGGTGCGGGAGTACACCGGCCGTGCGACCGACCCCGTGCTGCGCCCGGCAGGCGCCCGGCGGGTGCCGTACCTGCAGATCGCCTTCGTGGAGCCCGAGCCGCCGCGCGACCCGGGCGGCACCCGGTGAGCGCGGTGGCGGTGGTGGCGCGCGGGCTGGGGCAGCGGGTGCCGCGGCTGCTGCGGGAGCGGGCCTTCCGGCGGTACTGGACCGGCCAGGCGGTCTCCGCCCTCGGCGACCAGGTGACCTACCTCGCGCTGCCGCTGGCCGCCGTGCTCGTCCTGCACGCCGGCGCCGCCGAGATGGGCTGGCTGTCGATGGCCGGCCTGCTGCCCGCGCTGCTGCTGTCGATCCCGGCCGGCGCGTGGGCCGACCGCAGGGCCCGCCGGCGGCGCACGATGATCGCCGCCGACCTCGCCCGGGCCGCGCTGATGGCCTCCGTGCCGGTCGCCTACGCCCTCGGGGTGCTCGGCCTGTGGCAGCTGATCGCGGTGGCCTTCGCGGTGGGCGCGCTGGCCGTCGTCTTCGACGTGTGCGACGCCGCGCTGTTCGTGTCGCTGGTCGAGCCCGAGCGGTACGTGGAGGGGAACGCGCTGACCAACGGCAGCAGCGCCTTCTCGTTCATGGCCGGCCCCAGCCTGGGCGGGCTGCTGGTCCAGGTGCTCGCCGCTCCCTTCGCGCTGCTCGCCGACGCCGCCTCCTACCTGGTGTCGGCCGGACTGCTGGCCCGGATCACCCCGGCCGAACCCCCCGCCGCCCGGCGGGAGAAGGGCCACCTGTGGGCGGGGCTGCGGTTCGTCGCCGGGTCCGCGACGCTGCGGGCCCTGGTCGCCGCCGCGGCCACGGTGAACTTCTTCAACTTCGCCTTCCACACCCTGGTGGTGCTCTACGCCGTCGGCACGCTCGGGCTGAGCGCGGGCACGCTGGGCACGGTGGTCGGCGCCGGGGCGGTCGGCGGCGTGCTGGGCGCGGCCCTGACCCGCAGGATCGTGCGGGCGATCGGCATCGGGCCGACGGTGGTGCTCGGGTACGTCGGGTTCCCGGCGCCGCTGGTGCTCGTGCCGCTCGCCGGCGGGCCCAGGGCGGCGGTGCTGGCGGCCTTCTTCGCCTCGGAGTTCCTCTCGGGCTTCGGCCTGATGCTGCTGGACATCGGCAGCGGCTCGGTGCAGGCCGCGCTGATACCCGACGCCCTGCGCTCGCGCGTCAGCGGCGCCTGGCGGACGGTCAACTACGGCATGCGCCCCCTGGGCGCCCTCGCCGGCGGCCTGCTCGGCAGCACCATCGGCCTGCGCCCCACCCTGTGGCTCGCCACCACCGGCGGCGTGCTCAGCGTGCTGTGGCTGCTGCCCTCCCCGGTCCCGCGGATGCGCGAACTGCCCGCGAAGGCCCTGTCACCCGCGCCGCCCGCGATCCCGGCCGGAGACCCTGACCGGCCTCTCGCCCAGGACCCGGCGCGGACCCCTGCCGCGCAGCCGGCGTCGAATGCCCGGCAGGGCCCGCCCCGGATCGCCGCCGACCCCGTTCCGCAGGTGCAGCCCCGCGGCCTCGCTCACCCGCCCGTCCAGGACGGCGCCTGAGCCCCCGAACCCGAACCCCCGCCGTCCCCGGAAGCGCCGTCCCCCGAAGCCCCCGGCCAGGCCGGCTCACTCCTCCTCGTCGGAGTCGTCGTCCTCCTCCAGCCAGCCGCCGTAGTCGGCGGCCAGGTCGTCCAGCGCTCCGGGATCGAGTTCGCCGTCCTCGTCCGTCACCAGGACCAGCCACTGGGCGTCCTCGGCGTCGTCCTCGCCGGAGAGGGCGTCGCGGCGCAGCCGGGGCTCCTCGGGCAGGTCGTAGCGTTCGGCCAGGAGTTCGGCCACCTCTTCCGCGCTGTCGCGGTCGGGCAGCACCAGGACATGTCGTACGTCGCTCACCCGGGCATTGTGCCCGAGGCCGCGCGGGGTCCCGCAGGGGGCTGTCACATCCGCGTGGGATGCTGGTCGGCGATGGCCAGGAAGACCGCTCCCGACGACCTGCTCGCCCCCGTCACCCTCGCCGTGGGCCAGGAGGACCTGCTGCTCGACCGCGCCGTGCGCGAGGTGGTGACCGCCGCCCGCGCCGCCGACGCGGACACCGACGTGCGCGAACTCGCCGCCGACGCGCTCCAGCCCGGCACCCTCGCCGAGGTGACCAGCCCCTCGCTCTTCGCCGAGCGCAAGGTCCTGGTGGTGCGCGGCGCGCAGGACCTGTCGGCCGACGCCGTCAAGGACGTCAAGGCGTACCTGGCGGCGCCCGTCGAGGAGGTGGTCCTGGTGCTCCTGCACGCCGGCGGCGCCAAGGGCAAGGCGCTGCTGGACGCGGCTCGCAAGGCGGGCGCCCGCGAGGTGGCCTGCCCGAAGATGACCAAACCCGCCGACCGGCTGGCCTTCGTCCGCCAGGAGTTCCGCACCCTCGGCCGTTCCGCGACCCCAGAGGCGGCCCAGGCCCTGGTCGACGCCCTCGGCGGCGACCTGCGCGAACTGGCCAGCGCCTGCGCCCAGTTGACCGCCGACGTGGACGGCACCATCGACGTCGGCGTGGTCGCCCGCTACTACACCGGCCGCGCCGAGGCCACCGGCTTCGAGGTGGCCGACCTCGCCGTGACCGGGCGGGCCGCCGAGGCGCTGGAGCGGCTGCGCTGGGCGATCTCGGTCGGGCAGCCGCTGCCCGGCATCACCTTCGCGCTCGCCTCCGGGGTGCGTGCCATCGGCAAGCTCGCCGCCGCCCCCCGCGGCGCCAACCCCGGCCAGCTCGCCCGCGACCTCGGCATGCCGCCGTGGAAGATCGACCGGGTCCGGCAGCAGATGCGCGGCTGGTCGCCCGACGGCGTCTCGGTCGCCCTGCGCGCGGTCGCCGAGGCCGACGCCGCGGTCAAGGGCGGCGGCGCCGACCCCGCCTACGCCCTGGAGAAGGCCGTGGTCGCCATCGCCCGCGCCGCCCGCACCCGCTCCTGACCGGCGCCCATACGTTCCGGCAGGCAGGAACGGGCCGCCCGGCCCGCGGGCGTTACGACTTGAGCTTCGCCAGCGTCGCCCGGGTGGAGGACTTCACCCATGCTGTGGCGTCGCTCGACGACGGCGCCGAGTCCTCGTAGGAGAAGGAGTTCCAGGTCATCGAGTAGGTCACCCAGCCGTCGCGGACCGCCAGCGTCACCTCGTCGCTCCCGCTCGCGGTGACCAGGAACGCCTCGTCCCCGTAGCCGCTCACCGGGACGACGGTGCTGGCCGGCTTGTGCTGCCGGTAGCCGAGCCACTGGTCGTCGAACTCCCCGGCGGGATCGGTCTTCTTGTGCAGGTCCACCTCGATGTCTACGTACGCGTCCGACAGGTCCGAGGTGGCCGAGATCTTCATCCCCTCGCTGCACTCCATCTCGTCCAGCGTCCTGCCCTTGGTGGTGTACGCGGTCGGCGTCGATCCGCCCGCGTACGTGCCGGAGAAGGCGGTCAGGTCGGCGCTGGAGCACAGGTCGTTCCTGACCGTGTAGCCCCGCAGGTCGGCCTTGGCGCCGGAGTCCTTGCCGAGGAGCAGCACCCCGCCGCCCCACAGCGCCGACGCCACAGCCGCGCCCACCACCGCCCACAGCACGGCGCGCCCCACCCCGCCGGACCCGCGCGCGGCACCCGGCGCTCCCGGCCCGCCCGGCATCCCCGGCGTCCCGTAGTACCCCGGCTGCGCCGGAGCGTACGGGCTCGGCTGCGCGTACGGGTTGTGCTGCGGCGGCACCGGAGCGCCGTACCCACCGCCGCTCGGCGGCTGCCCGGGTGCCGCGCCCGGCTGCGGTCCCGGTTGCGGTCCTGGGTGCTGTCCTGGTGGGGGGAGTGGCTGCGACGGCTGGTAGGGAGAGGGGCCCGGCTGCTCAGGCGGCGTCGACATGCCGTGAGGATAGTGCCGGGCGCACCCCGCCGCGACGGTCGGTGACCGAACCCGCACCGGATCGTGACGGCCCCGGAACCCCCGCCGGAACCTCGCCGTGGATGCCCGGGAACGCGCCGCCGAACCCCTGCCCGAAGCCGGCCCGGCCGTACCCCGGAACGTCCCCGCACAGCACCACCGCCCGCCCGGCAGACCCGGGCGGGCGGTGGTCACACCTGCGGAAAGACCCGCAGGGACACGCTGTTGTGCGCTCCGCGTCCTGCGCCGCTGCCACGTGGCGAACGTCCGCGTGCGGCGTGCTGGCCGGGGCGGTGCGGGTCCGGGCGGTAGAGGGGCCGCTGTTCCGGGTTCCCCGCGGTGCCGCGAGCCGTTGGCGCGGGTGCGCACCCGCCGTACGGCCGGAGCCGTCGGCGGGGGAGGATCAGCCCTGGAGCGCGGAGACCGACTGGGCCAGCGCCGACTTCTTGTTGGCGGCCTGGTTCTTGTGGATGACGCCCTTGCTCACGGCCTTGTCGAGCTTCCTGGCGGCGGCGCGCGCGGCGGCGGTGGCCTTCTCGACGTCGCCCTCGGCGACGGCCTCGCGGGTGCGGCGCACCGCGGTCTTCAGCTCGGACTTGACGGCCTTGTTGCGCTGGCGCGCCTTCTCGTTGGTCTTGTTGCGCTTGATCTGGGACTTGATGTTCGCCACGAAAGAGCCTTCTCAGCTTCGGTTCATCACTGGGGTCTGGTGCCGCGCGCCTCGGATGGAGGGCACGAGACACAGCGCCCCAGGCTACCAGCAGCCGATGGGCGCTCCCAAACCGGAGCCGGGCCCCGTCCGTGGGACTATGGGGAGGCGGCCGCAAGCCCGCACCGGCCCGCCCCGGACCGGCATCCGGCCCGCACCGAGCCCGTACGAAGCCAGCACCGAAACAGCACCCGAACCAGCATCCGGCCAGAACCAAGCCAGCACCAAGCCAGTACCCAGCAGCCAGTACCGCCACCACGTGTCTCAAGCAGTCTCAAGAAATTGGACCCTGCGTGCCCGCCACCCCTGATTCCAGAGATCCCGGCCGCGTACCGGAGCCGAGCCGTACCGACCCGGCGCTGATCCGCAACTTCTGCATCATCGCCCACATCGACCACGGCAAGTCGACGCTGGCCGACCGCATGCTCCAGCTCACCGGAGTCGTCGACCAGCGGCAGATGCGCGCGCAGTACCTCGACCGGATGGACATCGAGCGCGAGCGCGGCATCACCATCAAGTCGCAGGCCGTCCGGCTGCCGTGGGCCCCGACCGACGGCGAGCAGCAGGGCCGCACCCACATCCTCAACATGATCGACACCCCCGGCCACGTGGACTTCACCTACGAGGTGTCCCGCTCGCTGGCCGCCTGCGAGGGCACGATCCTGCTGGTGGACGCGGCCCAGGGGATCGAGGCGCAGACCCTCGCCAACCTCTACCTGGCGATGGAGAACGACCTCACCATCGTCCCCGTGCTCAACAAGATCGACCTGCCCGCGGCCCAGCCGGAGAAGTTCTCCGAGGAGCTGGCGAACCTCATCGGCTGCGACCCGGCCGACGTGCTCAAGGTCTCCGCCAAGACCGGCCTGGGCGTCGAGGCGCTGCTGGACAGGGTGGTCCGCGACGTGCCGGCCCCGGTCGGCGTAGCCGACGCCCCCGCCCGCGCGATGATCTTCGACTCGGTCTACGACTCCTACCGCGGTGTCGTCACCTACGTCCGGGTGGTGGACGGCCAGCTCAACAAGCGCGAGCGGATCCGGATGATGTCCACCGGCGCCACCCACGAGCTGCTGGAGATCGGCACCAACTCCCCGGAGATGCTGCCCGCCGACGGCCTGGGCGTCGGAGAGGTCGGCTACCTGATCACCGGCGTGAAGGACGTCCGCCAGTCCAAGGTCGGCGACACCATCACCAGCCAGAGCGCGGGCGCCACCGAGCCGCTGGGCGGCTACAAGGACCCCAAGCCGATGGTCTTCTCGGGCCTGTACCCGCTGGACGGCTCGGACTACCCCGAGCTGCGCGAGGCGCTGGACAAGCTCCAGCTCAACGACGCGGCCCTGGTCTACGAGCCGGAGACCTCCGCCGCCCTCGGCTTCGGCTTCCGCTGCGGCTTCCTCGGCCTGCTCCACCTCGACGTGATCCGCGAGCGCCTGGAGCGCGAGTTCGGCCTGGACCTGATCGCCACCGCGCCCAACGTCGTCTACCGCGTGGTGATGGAGGACGGCAGCGAGCACACCGTCACCAACCCCAGCGAGTTCCCCGAGGGCAAGATCGACGAGGTGTACGAGCCGGTGGTGCGCGCCACCGTGCTCGCCCCCACCGAGTTCATCGGCGCGATCATGGAGCTGTGCCAGAACCGGCGCGGCTCGCTGCTCGGCATGGACTACCTCTCCGAGGACCGCGTCGAGATCCGCTACACCCTGCCGCTCGCCGAGATCGTCTTCGACTTCTTCGACCAGCTGAAGTCCAAGACCCGCGGGTACGCGTCGCTGGACTACGAGCCCACCGGTGAGCAGAGCGCGAGCCTGGTCAAGGTCGACATCCTGCTGCACGGCGACAAGGTGGACGCCTTCTCTGCGATCACCCACAAGGACAAGGCGTACGCCTACGGGGTCCGGCTGGTCGCCAAGCTGCGCGAGCTGATCCCCCGGCAGAACTTCGAGGTGCCCATCCAGGCCGCCATCGGCGCGCGGGTGATCGCCCGCGAGACGGTCCGCGCCATCCGCAAGGACGTCCTCGCCAAGTGCTACGGCGGCGACATCTCCCGCAAGCGCAAGCTGCTGGAGAAGCAGAAGGAGGGCAAGAAGCGGATGAAGATGGTCGGCAGCGTCGAGGTGCCGCAGGAGGCGTTCATCGCGGTGCTGTCGACCGACTCCGAGGGGGAGGCCAAGGCCAGGAAGTAGCCGATCGGGCGGTGTGGGGGCCTTACGTACGGCGCGTGGGCCCTCTACTCTGGCGGCGGACAAGGTTACTGGTGAGTTAAGAACGCGCACAGCCCGGAGGTTGCGGTGACCGACACACAGACGCTGATCGAGAACCGGCCGGCCTCCGTGGCCGCGCTCTTCCTGGAGCGGGTCGCCGCCACCCCCGACGCCGAGGCGTACCGGCACCCGGTGCCGCCGGCCTCCGGCGAGGGCCCCGACGAGTGGCGGGTGCTCAGCTGGCGGCAGGCCGCCGACCGGGTGGACGCCATCGCGGCCGGGCTGATGGACCTCGGGGTGCGCCCCGAGGAGCGGGTCGCCATCGCCGCGGCCACCAGCGTGGACTGGATCTTCGCCGACCTCGGCGTCATGTGCGCCGGCGCCGCGACCACCACGGTCTACCCGACGACCAACGCCGACGAGACCGTCTTCATCCTCTCCGACTCCGGCAGCCGGGTGCTCATCGCCGAGAACGCCGAACAGCTGGCCAAGGCCCGTGAGCACCGGGCCGAGCTGCCCGAGCTCGCACACGTCGTCGTGATGGACCCGGCGGCCGCCGCCGACGCCGACGGGGACGGCTGGGTGCTCTCCCTGGCCGACCTGGAGAAGCGCGGCGCCGCCTACCTGGAGCAGCACCCGGGGGTGATCGCGGAGACCGTCGGCGCCATCACCAAGGACCAGCTGGCCACGCTCATCTACACCTCCGGCACCACCGGCCGCCCCAAGGGCGTCTGCCTGCCGCACGACGCCTGGGCGTACATGGCCCGCGCCATCCAGGCGATCGACCTGCTCGACGAGAACGACGTGCAGTACCTGTGGCTGCCGCTCGCGCACGTCTTCGGCAAGGTGCTCACCGCCGGGCACATCGCGGTCGGCCACGTCGCCGCCGTGGACGGCCGGGTGGACAAGATCATCGAGAACCTGCCGGTGGTCCAGCCCACCTACATGGCCGCGGTGCCGCGGATCTTCGAGAAGGTCTACAACGGGGTGGCCGCCCGCGCCCGCGAGGGCGGCGCCGCGCAGTACAAGATCTTCCGCTGGGCCGCCGACGTGGCCCGCGAGTACGCCAAGGCCACCCAGGAGAGCATGCGGCTGACCGGCACCCGCAGCGCCCCGCTGGCCCTGCGCACCAAGCACGCCGTCGCCGACCGGCTGGTCTTCGCCAAGCTGCGCGCGGCCTTCGGCGGCCGGCTGCGCGCCTGCGTGTCCGGCTCGGCCGCGCTCGCCCCCGAGATCGGCTACTTCTTCGCCGGCGCCGGTATCCACATCCTGGAGGGCTACGGCCTCACCGAGTCCAGCGCGGCCAGCTTCGTCAACCCCGGCGAGCAGTACCGCACCGGCACGGTGGGCAAGGCGCTGCCCGGCCTGGAGGTGCGCATCGCCGAGGACGGCGAGGTGCTGCTGCGCGGCCCGGGCATCATGCGGGGCTACCACAAGCTGCCCGAGAAGACCGCCGAGGTGCTGGAGCCGGACGGCTGGCTGCACACCGGCGACATCGGCGAGCTGTCGCCCGACGGCTTCCTGAAGATCACCGACCGCAAGAAGGACCTGATCAAGACCTCGGGCGGCAAGTACATCGCGCCGGCCGAGATCGAGGGCCACTTCAAGGCGGTGTGCCCCTACGTCAGCAACGTGCTGGTGCTCGGCGGCGGCCGCAACTTCTGCTCCGCGCTGCTCGCCCTGGACGAGCCCTCGATCCTCGCCTGGGCCGCGGAGAACGGCCAGGAGGGCAAGGGGTACGCCGAGGTGGTCGCGAGCCCCGAGGTCCACGACCTGATCGCCGGGTACGTCGAGGAGGTCAACACCTCGCTGCAGCGCTGGCAGCAGGTCCGCCAGTTCCGCATCCTGCCGCGCGACCTCGATGTCGAGCACGGCGACCTGACCCCGTCCCTGAAGCTGAAGCGGCCGGTGGTCGAGCGCGAGTTCGCCCCGCTCATCGAGGAGATGTACGAGGGCAGCCGCGAGAAGTAGGGAACGCGGGGCCGTCACGGATAATGGACCGATGGCCTCCGTACTCCCCGAGGGGGAACCCCTGCCGCGCGACGGCGCCCTGCCGCCGTCCGCGCTGGAGGGCGCCCAGCGGCGCCCCCTCGGCTTCTACCTGCACGTGCCCTACTGCGCGACCCGCTGCGGCTACTGCGACTTCAACACCTACACGGCGAGCGAGCTGCGCGGTAAGGGCGGCGCGCTCGCCTCGCGGGAGAACTACGCGGACGTCCTGGTCGAGGAGGTCCGCCTGGCCCGCAAGGTGCTGGGCGACGACCCGCGGGAGGTGAGCACCGTCTTCGTCGGCGGCGGCACCCCCACGCTGCTGGACGCCGCCGACCTCGGCCGGATGCTCGCCGCCGTCAGGGAGGAGTTCGGCCTGGCGGCGGACGCCGAGGTGACCACCGAGGCCAACCCCGAGTCCGTGGACCCCCGCTACCTGGCGGACCTGCGCGCCCAGGGCTTCACCCGCGTCTCCTTCGGCATGCAGAGCGCCCGGCAGCACGTGCTGCGGGTGCTGGACCGCACCCACACCCCGGGCCGCCCCGAGGCGTGCGTCGCCGAGGCCCGCGCGGCCGGCTTCGACCACGTCAACCTCGACCTGATCTACGGCACCCCCGGCGAGTCCGACGCGGACTGGCACGCCTCCCTGGACGCGGCGATCGGCGCGGGCCCCGACCACGTCTCGGCGTACGCGCTGATCGTCGAGGAGGGCACGCAGCTGGCCCGCCGCATCCGCAGGGGCGAGGTCCCCGCGACGGACGACGACGAGCACGCCGACCGCTACCTGATCGCCGAGGAGCGGCTGTCCGCGGCCGGCTACGGCTGGTACGAGGTCTCCAACTGGGCCACCGGCGAGGCCGCCCGCTGCCGGCACAACGAGCTGTACTGGACGGGCGCCGACTGGTGGGGCGCCGGACCCGGCGCGCACAGCCACGTCGGCGGGGTGCGCTGGTGGAACGCCAAGCACCCGGGCGCCTACGCCCAGGCCCTCGCCGAGGGCCGCACCCCCGGCGTCGGCCGCGAGGTGCTGACCGCCGAGGACCGCAGGGTCGAGCGCATCCTGCTGGAGCTGCGCCTTTCGGCCGGCTGCCCGCTGGACCTGCTCACAGAGGAGGGCACCAGGGCGGCGGAGCGCGCGGTAAGGGACGGTCTCCTGGAGCCCGCCCCTTACGCCGAGGGACGCGCCGTGCTCACCCTGCGCGGCCGCCTGCTCGCCGACGCGGTCGTCCGCGACCTGGTCGACTGAGCGGGACCGGGCGGGACCGGGCGGGCCTTGAGCGGTGCTACGCGGGCGGCTCCGTCACGAAGTCGATCAGCCGCTCCACCGCGCCCAGCAGCTCCGGCTTCAGGTCCCGGTAGGAGTGCACCGAGCCCAGGATGCGCTGCCACGCCTCACCGGTGCTCAGGTGGCCCCAGCCGAGCGCGCGGCACACGCCCGTCTTCCAGTCCTCCCCGCGCGGCACCCGCGGCCATGCGGCGATTCCCACGGAAGCAGGCTTGACCGCCTCCCAGATGTCGATGTAGGGATGCCCGACGATCATGACGTTCGCGTCCGTCACCGAGGCCGCGATCCTCGACTCCTTGGAGCCGGGCACCAGGTGGTCCACAAGGACGCCGAGCCGCGCGTCGGGGGACGGGCCGAAGGCCGCGACGATCGCGGGAAGGTCGTCCACGCCTTCGAGGAACTCCACGGCCACCCCCTCCACCCGCAGGTCGTGGCCCCACACCTTCTCCACCAGCTCGGCGTCGTGGCGGCCCTCGACGTAGATCCGGCCCGCCCTGGCCACCCGCGCCCTGGCGTCCGGCACCGCGATCGAGCCCGACGCCGACAGCAGCGGCCCGCGCGGCGCCGGAGCGGCCCTGGGGCGCACGAGGGTGACCGTGCGGCCCTCCAGCAGGAAGCCGCGCGGCACCATCGGGAAGACCCGCAGCTTGCCGAAGCGGTCCTCCAGGGTCACCGTCAGGCCCTCGGCGGTCTTCTCCACCCGGACCACGGCCCCGCAGAAGCCGCTGCCGACCTCCTCCACCACCAGGTCCGGCTCGGCGGCCACCTCGGGCACCGGCGTCGGCTTCTTCCACGGCGGCGTGAGGTCGGGGCCGTAACTCCTGCTGCGCATGCGCCTGATCGTAACCACGGGCCCCGCGGCGGCGGGGCCGCGACGGGCCGGAAGTTTCCCCGTGCCGCACTCGTACCCCGTGCCGCCCCGTACCGCTCGCTACGCCGTGCCGAAGCGCGCGGCCAGCGCCTCCCGCTGGGCCCGTACGAAGCGCGCGTCCACCACGGCGCCGTGCCCGGGCACGTAGCGGGCCGTCTCGCCGCCCAGCAGGAGCAGCGCGTCCAGGGCCGCGGGCCACGCGTGCGGCACCGAGGCCGCGTCGGTCTGCGGCTCGCCCGACTCCTCGACCAGGTCGCCGCAGAAGACCACCGCCGGGTCGCTGGGGCTCGCGCCGGGGACGAGCACGGCCAGGTCGTGGGCGGTGTGCCCCGGGCCCGGGTGGACCAGCCGCACCGGGCGCTCGCCCAGGTCCAGGCCCAGCTCGCGGGTGACCGGGTGCGAGGGGCGCGCCAGGGCGGAGGCCGCCCGCGCCGCCTCGTCCGGATCGGTGCCCAGCTCCACCGCGACCGCCCGCTGGGCCTCGCGCTGCGCCGCCAGGTACCCGCCGAGCCGCTGATGCCCGTAGATCTCCGCGCCCTCGAAAGCGGCGGCGCCGAAGACGTGGTCGAAGTGGCCGTGGGTGAGGACGATGTGGGTCACGTCACGTCCCCCGGTCAGCGCGGCCACCTGGGCGCGCAGCTCCTCGCCCTCGCGCAGGGTGGAGCCGGTGTCGACCAGCAGCACCCCCCGCGCCCCGACCACCAGGCCGATCGTCACGTCCAGGTGCGGCAGCCGCCGCCTGGCCACCCCGGGGGCCAGCTGCTCCCACGCCGACCCCGCACCGTCCGTCGGGCGCCCGTCCGTGCTCTCCGCGTCATGCACGGCCCCGACGCTATCGCTGCTCCCCGACAGCCGCGGACAGCCGCGGACAGCTGCCCAGAGGGGCCGACAGCCGGGGACAGCCTCGGGTAGCGGCACGAGAGGTGCCGGACAGCCGCGGAGGACCGCGGCGGAACGCGACGCGGACGGCCGCACCCGTCCCCAGCCATACGCCGCCACCCCGCCCGCCGTGCCAGGGGGGCGTTCGGCGCGTTCCGCCCGTACCGGTCGCCGACCGCGTCCCGCGGCGGCACCACCACCTGCCGATCGCCCTGTGCTCTTGCCGAGCACTTGTGGCCTCGCCGTACACTGGCTGCGGGAAAGTTGGCACTCGAAACGGACGAGTGCCAGGTCAGAGCCTGAGGGCCTGTGGCAGGAGGTGCGCGATGCTGAGCGAACGCAGACTCGAAGTGCTGCGTGCCATCGTCCAGGACTACGTGGGCACCGAGGAGCCGGTGGGCTCCAAGGCGCTGACCGAGCGGCACCAGCTCGGGGTCTCCCCGGCCACGGTGCGCAACGACATGGCCTTCCTGGAGGACGAGGGCTACATCGCCCAGCCCCACACCAGCGCCGGCCGCATCCCCACCGACAAGGGCTACCGGCTGTTCGTCGACAAGCTCGCCGGCGTCAAGCCGCTGTCGGGCGCCGAGCGCCGCGCGATCCAGAACTTCCTGGAGGGCGCGGTGGACCTGGACGACGTGGTGGCCCGCACGGTGCGGCTGCTCGCCCAGGTCACCCGGCAGGTCGCCCTGGTGCAGTACCCCTCGCTCACCCGCTCCTCGGTGCGCCATGTCGAGCTGCTCTCGCTCGCCTCCGCGCGGGTGATGCTGGTGCTGATCACCGACACCGGACGGGTCGAGCAGCGGTTCGTGGACTGCCCGGCGCCCGTCGGCGAGAACCTGCTCGCGGACCTGCGGGCCCGGCTCAACAGCCGGATCGTCGGCCGCCGCTTCCCCGATGTGCCGCCCTTGGTGCAGGACCTGGCCGACAGCTTCGAGGTGGACGACCGGCCCTCGGTCGCCGCGGTGCTGGCCACGCTCCTGGAGACCCTGGTGGAGGAGAAGGAGGAGCGGATCGTCCTCGGCGGCGCTGCCAACCTCACCCGCTTCCACCACGACTTCCCGCTGACGATCAGGCCGGTGCTGGAGGCACTGGAGGAGCAGATGGTCCTGCTGAAGCTGCTCGGCGAGGCCAACGACTCCTCGATGACGGTGCGGATCGGGCACGAGAACTTCCACGAGGGCCTCAATTCCACCTCCGTCGTGGCGGTCGGCTACGGTTCGGGCGACGAGGCAGTCGCCAAACTCGGCGTGGTCGGACCGACCCGCATGGACTACCCCGGAACGATGGGAGCGGTACGCGCAGTGGCACGTTACGTCGGACAGATCCTGGCGGAGTCGTAGGTGGCCACGGACTACTACGCCGTGCTCGGCGTACGCCGCGACGCGGGGCCTGACGAGATCAAGAAGGCATTCCGCCGCCTCGCGCGCGAACTGCATCCGGACGTCAACCCGGACCCGAAGACGCAGGAGCGCTTCAAGGAGATCAACGCCGCCTACGAGGTGCTCTCCGACCCGCAGAAGAAGCAGGTCTACGACCTCGGCGGCGACCCGCTGTCCGCGGCGGGCGGGGCCGGCGGCGGCGCGGGCGGCTTCGGCGCGGGCTTCGGCAACTTCAGCGACATCATGGACGCCTTCTTCGGGCAGTCCTCGCAGCGCGGCCCGCGCTCGCGCACCCGGCGCGGCCAGGACGCGATGATCCGGCTGGAGATCGAGCTCGACGAGGCGGCCTTCGGCACCACCAAGGACATCCAGGTCGACACCGCGGTCACCTGCGGCACGTGCAACGGCGAGGGCGCCGCGCCCGGCACCTCCGCGCAGACCTGCGACATGTGCCGCGGCCGCGGCGAGGTCTCGCAGGTGACCCGCTCCTTCCTGGGCCAGGTCATGACGTCCCGGCCGTGCCCGCAGTGCCAGGGCTTCGGCACCGTGGTGCCCACGCCGTGCCCGGAGTGCGCGGGCGACGGGCGGGTGCGCTCCCGGCGCACGCTGACGGTGAAGATCCCGGCCGGCGTGGACAACGGCACGCGCATCCAGCTCGCCGGCGAGGGCGAGGTCGGGCCCGGCGGCGGGCCGGCCGGCGACCTCTACGTCGAGATCCGTGAGCTGCCGCACCCGGTGTTCCAGCGGCGCGGGGACGACCTGCACTGCACGGTGACGATCCCAATGACGGCGGCCGCGCTCGGCACGAAGTGCCCGCTGGAGACGCTGGACGGCCTGGAGGAGGTGGACATCCGGCCCGGCACCCAGTCCGGCCAGTCCATCCCGCTCCACCAGCGCGGCATCACCCACCTGCGCGGCGGGGGCCGCGGCGACCTCGTCGTCCACGTCGAGGTCGTCACCCCCAACAAGCTCGACGCCGAGCAGGAGGAACTGGTCCGCCGCCTCGCCCAGCTCCGTGGCGAGGAACGCCCCACGGGCCAGTTCGCCCCGGGCCAGCAGGGCCTGTTCTCCCGCCTGAAGGACGCGTTCAACGGCCGCTAGCGCCGGCCTCCTCCATCATCCCGTGACAGGGGTGCCGTTCCGCGCGGCGGCGGTCTGCGCCCCTCGGGCGCGCGGTCCCGCTGCGCGGCGCGGTACACCGCGATGCCTCAGGGGTGCTGGGTACCTCCCGGGCGAGGCTCTGGGGGCGGACCTGCCCCATGGGACAGTGGTCGCGCTTCGCCACCGGCCCGAAGGGGCAGCCCGGTCCGCTCCGGACCACCGGCCCGTGGCGGGTTGCTCGCGCAGTTCTCCCCCAGAGCTTCGCCCGGGGGTACCCCCAGCGCCCCTGGGGTGCACGCAGTGCCCTCGCGCGGAGCGCACCCTTCAGGCGGGGGAGGGGGCGAAGCCCTGTGGGAGGGGCGTGGCACCATGAGGCCGTGTCCCCCGACCTCTCCTCGTTCTCCGCTTACCCGATCATCCAGGCACCGATGGCCGGCGGCGCCTCCAACCCGCGGCTGGCCGCGGCCGTCGCGGCGGCCGGCGGCCTCGGCTTCCTGGCCGCCGGGTACAAGACGTCCGAGGCGATGTACGAGGAGATCCGCCAGCTGCGGGACGCCACGTCGAGCCCCTTCGGCGTGAACCTGTTCATGCCGCAGCCGCACACGGTGGACCCCTCGGCGGTGGCCGTCTACGCCGAACAGCTGCACGGCGAGGCCGCCTGGTACGACACGGAGCTGGGCGATCCCGAGGCGGGCAGCGACGACGCGTACGACGCGAAGGTGGCCGTCCTGCTGGAGGACCCCGTGCCGATCGTGAGCTTCACCTTCGGCTGCCCGGAGCGGTCGGTGCTGGAGGCGTTCGCCGAGGCGGGCACGTACACGGTGGTGACGGTGACCTCGCCGGCCGAGGCGCTGGCCGCCCAGCGGGCCGGCGCGGACGCGCTCGTGGTGCAGGGCGTGGAGGCCGGCGGCCACCAGGGCACCCACCGCGACGACCCGCAGCTGGACGGCGCCGGCATCGGCCTGCTCACCTTGATCCCGCTGGTGCGCGAGGCGGTGCGGCTGCCGGTGATCGCCGCCGGCGGGCTGATGCGCGGGCGGCAGATCGCCGCGGTGCTCGCGGCGGGGGCGGACGCGGCCGCGCTCGGCACCGCGTTCCTGGTCTGCCCGGAGTCGGGGGCGCACCCGCTGCACAAGCGGGCGATCACCGACCCGGTCTACGCCCGCACCGAACTCACCCGGGCCTTCTCCGGCCGCCCCGCCCGCGGCCTGCTCAACCGCTTCGTGCGCGAGCACGGCCGCTACGCCCCGGCCGGCTACCCGCAGGTGCACCACCTGACCAGCCCGGTGCGCCGGGCCGCCGCCGAACTCGGCGACCCGCAGGCGATGGCGCTGTGGGCCGGGCAGGGCCACCGGCTGGCCCGCGAGATGTCGGCCGGCGCGCTCGTGGAGACCCTGGCCGAGGAGCTGCGTACCGCCCAGGAGGCCCGCGCATGACCGCCCCCGTGTTCCTCGTCGAGCCCGCCCTGCTCGACGGCGGCGGCCCGGCCGGGCCCCGCGAGATCGTCCTGACCGGGCCCGAGGGCCGCCACGCGGTCTCCGTACGGCGGCTGCAGCCCGGTGAGGAGGTGGTGCTCACCGACGGCGCCGGGCGCGGGGCCCACGGGGAGGTGGCCGCTGTCGCGGGCAAGGACGAACTGACCGTCCGGGTGCGGGAGATGCGGACCGAGCCCGACCCGCGGCCGACGGTCACGGTGGTGCAGGCGCTGCCCAAGGGCGACCGCGGCGAACTCGCCGTGGAGACCATGACGGAGGCGGGCGTGGACGCGGTGCTGCCCTGGGCGGCGGCGCGCTGTGTCACCCAGTGGCGGGGCGAGCGGGGCGCGAAGTCGCTGGCGAAGTGGCGCTCGACGGCCCGCGAGGCCGCCAAGCAGGCCCGCCGGCTGCGGTTCCCCACGGTGGGCGACCTGGTGACGACCCGTCAGCTGCTGCCGCTGCTGGCCGCCGCCGACTTCGCCGCGGTGCTGCACGAGGAGGGCTCGGTGCCGCTGGCCACCGCCGCGCTCCCGCAGTCCGGCTCGCTGCTGCTGGTCGTGGGCCCCGAGGGCGGCATCGCGCCCGAGGAGCTGGCCCTCTTCGCGGAGGTGGGCGCGACCCCCCACCGCCTCGGCCCCACGGTCCTGCGCACCTCGACGGCGGGCGTGGCCGCGGTCTCGCTCCTGCTGGCCCGCACCGGGCGCTGGAGCTGACCGGCGAAGGACCGTCGACGCGGCCCGCGGACGCAGCCCGGCGCCGGTGGTCTCCCCGTCGTCTCCCGGCGAGGCGCAGGCTCGCAGGGCACGGGGTACGGCACGGCGCCGCCTCGACGCCGACCCCTGCACTGAATGCGGGCACCCGGACATCGCCGCCACGGGGTCCGGCGTCCGGGCCCGTATGCCGTCTGCACCGAGCGGTTGTGGTGCCCGCTCGGCATCGGCGACGTTGCCCTCGCCACGGTCGCCGCGGGCGCCGGGGCCCGCGGCCGCGTGCGGCAGGCCACGGCGTCCGCCGCAGCCCCCTTCGGCGCGCCCTGCTGCCGCGAACGGCGGCGGCCGGTCCAGGACCCTCGGGTCCCGGACCGGCCGCCGTGTCAGCGACTGTTGTGAGGAGTGGTCAGCGCGCTGCCGCCAGCGTGGCGTCCACCCCCGTCCTCGGGCTGCCGAGCCCCGTCACGAAGTCGTAGCCGGGGGTGGCCGAACACTGCGTGGGGCAGATGCCGTTGGCCGGGCCCGAGACGATGTCGCCGAGGTGCGCGGCCGCACCGTAGACGGCCTGCTGGGCGGAGCCGGTGGAGGTGAGGCGGCCGTGGCCCGCGGCGGCGCGCAGCTGGTCGGCCGAGGCGATCACCGCGGCCCAGGCGGGGGCGCCCAGGCTCGTGCCGCCGACCTGGAACCAGCCGGTCTGGCCGTAGTAGCCGGCCGTGTCGTAGACGGCGACGCCGCTGGCGGGGTCGGCGTCGAAGCTGACGTCCGGGGTGCCGCGCCCGCCGGTGACCACCCCGTGCTGGTAGGCCGGAGCGGGCTCGACGTGACTGCGGCCGCCGCCGCTGCCGGACCAGGCGGTCTCGGCGGTCACCGAGCCGTCGCCGTCCAGTTGCAGGGTGGTGCCGCCGATCGACAGGGCGGCCGGGTTGTAGGCCGGGTAGGAGCCGGGGTGCCCGTAGTCGCCGCTGGAGACCACGCACAGGGAGTCGGCGAGCCGGCAGTGCGCGTCGTAGTAGGTCTCGTCGGTGAACTCCTCGGGGATGCCCCAGCTCATGCTGACCGTGTCCGGGTGCAGGGCGGCGGCGCTGTCCACGGCGTGGAACAGCGAGCCGAAGGTGCCGTCGCGGGCCTCGACCAGGACGACCGACGCCTGGGGGGCGACGGCGTGCACCCACTCCACGTCCATCGATGTCTCCAGCGCCCAGCCGGGGTCGGTGCCGCCGCTGCCGTCGGGCGCCGAGACCGTCAGGTGGAAGCAGCCCGTGGTGGCGCCGCCGGCGCAGGTCGGCGGGAGGCCGAACTGCGCGCTGAAGGCGTCGACGTCGGAGGTGATGGCCGCGTCGTGGAAGGCGTCCACCACCGCGACGGTCTGGCCGGCGCCGGTGCCGTGCAGGCCGAGGTAGGCCCGCAGGGTCGCCGGGTCGTAGCCGCTCGGTGCCGCCTCGGTCAGCTGCGGGGTGCCGTCCTTGGCGTAGCCGTGGACGGTGACCTCGGCCTGTGGCTGGGCGGTGCCGATCCGCGCGCCGAGGTCGGCGCTGTCGGCGAGCGGCAGCGTGCCGGGCCGGGCCGCCGCCTTGGGCGCGGCCTTGCGGGCGGGCTGCCGGGCCGCCTGGGCGGCCGGGGTGCCGGTGAGCGCCAGGTCGGCCAGGCCGTGCTGGATGGAGACGTCGTACGGCCGCACGGTCAGCCCGGCCTCGGCGGTGAGCACTTCGTGCCGGCGCCAGTCGACCGGCGTGGCCAGCACGTGGTCGCCGGCCGTCGCTTCGAGCTGGCCGGTCTGGTACGGGTCGAACTCGGCCAGGGCGGCCACCGGGTTCTCGTCCGTGGCGGAGAGCGCGGAGAGCGGGTAGGCGCTCACCGCGACATCCGCGCCCAGCAGCACCGGGGCGCCGCCGGACTCGGCGACCGCCGAGTCGGTGCCGTGCACCCAGGGCGAGCCGGTGGGCCCGCCGGGCGCGATGGACACCGAGCCGAAGTCGCCGGTGGCCACCAGGCCGACCCGCGGGTCGAGGACGAAGTCCTCGTGGTTGGTGAGGCTCGGATCGGTGTCGCTGTAGTCCAGGGCGCCGGTGCGGGCGTCGCGGACGTCCACCCGGCCCTGCCCGTCGGTGGTGTTCCAGGTGAAGGCGGCGCCGTACGCGCCCGCGCCGGGGATGCCCGCGCCCGCGGCGACGCCGTAGGTCAGCTGCGCCGACTCGGTGGCCGCCGGGTCGCCGGCCGCCGTCCAGCGCACGTGCCCGGTGGCCGCGTCCAGGCCGGTGGCGGCGGTGGCCGCCGGGTCCTGGTGCTCCTCCACCTGGCTCTGGTACTCGGTGACGACCACGCCGCCGGTCACCTCGGTGTTCGCGAAGTAGGAGGCGGACGCGGGCCGGTAGGTCCACAGCGCCTTCCCCGTGGCGGCGTCGAAGGCGGTGACGCGGTCGGTGCCGGTCACCACGACGCTGCGGCCGCCCGCGGTGCCCACGGCCGCGTTCCACACGAACTGGCCGGGCAGCGCCATGCGGTGCAGCACGCGGCCGCTGGCCTCGTCCACCAGCGCGAGCCCGCTGGTGGCGGCGACGGCCAGCACTCGGCGGCCGGCCACGGTCGCGGGCACGATGCTGTGCACCGGGCCGCCCACGTCGGCCCGCCACAGCACATGCGGGGCGTCGTCGTCCGGGGTGAGGGAGCGGCCGTCGAAGGCGTAGACGGCGCCGCTCTGGCCGCCGGCGATGTCGTCGGCCCGCCCGTCGCGGTTCACGTCGGCCGCCACGGCCGCGTACAGGTCGCCGAGCAGGGGAGCGGTGCGGGTCTGCCGCCCGTCGGCCGCGTAGGTGACCGCCACCTGCTCGTCGGTGACACCGCGCACGGCGGCGCCGTCCGCGGCGAGCGAGAGCGGGTCGGGCACGTCGCCGACGTGGTCCCACAGCTGGCTGCCGTCCGCGCCGGACAGGCCGCGCAGGTCCTGCTGCTCCTCCACCGGAGCCGCCGGGCTCGGCGTCACCGAGCCGGTCCAGGAGCCGACGACCACGGTGGCGCGGCCGCCGGCCGCGGGGAGCACCTGTAGCGATCCGGGCTGCAGTGCCTGCGGGTCGCCGGTGGCCAGAGTGCGCGACCAGCGGGTGCGGGAGGCGCCGGGGTCGACCGCGGTGACGGTGGCCGAGGTGTAGCCGTAGCCGGGCGGCGAGACCAGGTCGGTGGTGGTCACGACCCCCGCGACCAGCCAGGACGTAGCGGCGTGCGGGCTGAGCGGGCCGACGGCGAGGGCGGTGGGCAGCACGCCGTCGAGGCGGGTGCTGCTCGCGGTCGAGCCGTCGGCGGGCCGCAGCCCGGCGAGCACCGCGGAGACCGCCTGGGTGGGGTCGGTCTGCTCCACCACGGCGATCAGGTTCCGGTCGGCGTCGTAGCGGGTCAGCACCGGGTAGCCGGCGGTGCGCCGGTCCCAGCGGACCGTGCCGCCGGCGCCGACGAGCACCACGTGGCCGTCCGGCGGCCCGGGAACGCCGAGCCCCAGCGGCGTGTCGCTCCAGGACACGGCGACGCCGCCGTCGACGGGCTGCAGTCCGAGCAGCCGCCCCCACTGGGCGCCGGTGGTGTACGTCCAGGCGGTCTTCGCCGTCACCTTGCCGTGGCCGGCCGCGTGCAGGGCGACCGCCTTGACGGTGGTGGCCGAGTCCCAGGCACCGGGGCCGTTCTTGGTGCTGGGGTCGCCGGTCTCGTCGCCGATCACCAACTGCTTGCCGGAGACGGCGAGTTGGGTGACGAAGCCGGGGTCGAGCTCGCTGAAGAGGGTCGTGCCGGTGCGGCCGTCGAGCACGGTGACGAAGGTGCCCATGTGCAGGTCGGAGCCGGGCACGGTGAACGGCCAGCCGCAGTTGCCGCACGAGGCCGCGCCCAGGTTCACGCCCACGGTCTCGGCCACCGCGACGTCGGCCGAGCCGTCGCCGTCCAGGTCGCCGACCGCGTAGGGCTGGGCGTCGGCCATGGCGTACGGGACGGCGGTGGTGACGTAGAACGGGTCGGCCGGGTCGGTGCCGAACAGGAGCTGGGGGGTGGGGACGTAGCCGCCGGCGGGGAAGGTCAGGTGCCAGTCGCGGTAGAGGGAGCCGGTGCTGCGCTGCCAGACCGTGGTGCCGTCGGGGTGGACGCGGGTGACGGCGCCCAGGCCGTGCAGCTGGAGCGAGTCGCCGCCGGGCAGGGTGGCCGTGACGGGCACGCCCTGGGCGGTCTCCACCCCGCCGGATTCGGCCAGTTGGAGGGAACCGCCGTTGGGGTCGGCGGACGGGGTGCCGGATGTGTCCGCACCGGAACCCGGTGAGGTGCTCTGCGCCGTGCCCGCCGTGGTCAGCGGCTTCGGGGAGCCGGGGACGAAGGCACGGGCCGGGTCGAAAGCCGTGCCGGCGGCCGCTGCGGCCGCCGGGGACGGGCCGGCCGCCGGTTGGGCGCCGGCCTGCTGACTCCATATCCCGGGCGCCAGCGCGGCGGCCAGCACGAAGGCCGCGCCACCGGTGAACACGCGGTGAAACCGCTGGGAGCGCACCGCGCCTCCTTTCCAAGATCGCTGTGTTTCCGGTCACGCTCGCATGCGTGCGAGTGGCGCAGGAAGGGAAGATGGGGCCCAGTTTCCGGCAGTGGCGTGAATACGGCGGTGGTACGCGTGCTGGCAGCAGTGGGTCTGACAGGCGAACAGCAGGCGGTCTACCTGGCGTTGCTCGACGGCGGCCCGGCCACCGCCGCGCAGGTGCGCGAGCGGGTGGCGGGCGCGCGGGTGGCCCCCGCGCTGTCCGCGCTGGAGACCAAGGGGCTGATCTCGCGGCTGGCCGGCCGCCCGGTGCGCTACCAGCCGGCCCGCCCCGACATGGCGATGGAGGTCCTGGTCCGCGCCCAGGAGCAGGAGTTGCAGCGGGTGCGGGCGGCCGCCGCCGGGCTGATGGAGCGCTTCCGGGCCGGGCAGGGCACGATCAGCCCCACCGAGATCGTCGAGGTGGTCACCACCCGCGAGGCCACCCTGCAGCGCTGGGCCCAGCTCCAGCGCAGCGCCCGCACCGAGGTGCGCGCCTTCGACCGCCCGCCCTACGTCGAGGCGTCCGGCACCAATCCGATCGAGTACGAGCTGCTGCCCGCCGGCATCCGCTACCGCACCGTCTACGACCGCTCCGGGCTGGAGCTGCCCGGCCGCCTGGAGGCGATCCGGCACCTGGTGGACCGCGGGGAGCAGGCGCGGGTCGCGGTCGGGGTGCCGGTGAAGATGTTCCTCGCCGACAACACCCTCGGGCTGATCTCGCTGGACCGCCCGGCCAGCAGCGACAGCGCCCTGGTGATCCACCCCTCCTCGCTGCTGGACACGCTGATCGCGCTGTTCGAGGCGGTGTGGGTGGACGCGGTGCCGATGCGCTTCGACGCGGCCGGCGCCGCCGACGGGCCGCGCCGGGAGGAGTACCGCACCCTGCTCGGCCTGCTCGCGGCCGGCCTCACCGACCAGGCGATAGCCCGCCAGATGGGCTGGCACCCGCGCACCGCCCAGCGCCACGTGCGCGAACTGCTCGCCGAACTCGGCGCCCGGACCCGCTTCCAGGCCGGCCTGCAGGCGGGCCGCCGCGGCTGGCTGTAGGGCCGCGGCCGGCACCCCGGGGGCAATCGAAGGAGATGCGAGGGGTGCGAGCGGCCACCGGCCAGGGCCCGTTGGCCGCCCTCCGGCGTCAACGACCGGGTGCGGCGGGCCCGTCGGCCCGGCCCGCCGCACCCCTCGTCTCACTCCCGCCCGCGGGTCACTCCAGCTCGGGCAGCGGCGGGGCCGACAGCGCGGGGCTGGACTCCAGGGCGGCCAGGGCCAGTTCGACCGCCCGGTCCAGCTGCGGGTCGCGCCCCGCCGCCCAGTCCTGTGGGGTCATGGGGACCTCGACATCGGGGTCCACCCCGTGGTTCTCCACCGACCAGCCGAAGCCCTCCAGCCACATCGCGTACTTCGGCTGGGTGACCGCGGTGCCGTCCACCAGCCGGTAGCGGCTGTCGATGCCGATCACGCCGCCCCAGGTGCGGGTGCCGACGACCGGGCCGATGCCCAGGGTGCGGATCGCCGCGTTGACGATGTCGCCGTCCGAACCGGAGAACTCGTTGGCCACCGCCACCACCGGGCCGCGCGGGGCGTCCTGCGGGTAGCTGAACGGGTGGCCGTAGCGCGGCACGTCCCAGCCGATGATGCGCCGGGCCAGCTTCTCCACCACCAGCTGCGAGGTGTGGCCGCCGCGGTTCTCCCGCACGTCCACCACCAGGCCCTCGCGGGCCACCTCCAGCCGCAGGTCCCGGTGGAACTCCGCCCAGCCGTTGCCCACCATGTCGGGCACGTGCAGGTATCCCAGCCGGCCGCCGGAGGCCCGGTGCACGTACGCGCGCCGGCCGGCCACCCAGTCGTGGTAGCGCAGTGCCTCCTCGTCGGCCAGCGGCACCGCCACCACGTGCCGCTCGGGCCCGCCCGCGGCAGGGGCGACGGTCAGCTCCACCGGCTTGCCCGCGGTGCCCACCAGCAGCGGCGCGGGGCCCGCGACCGGGTCGACCGGGACACCGTCCACAGCGAGCAGCACGTCCCCGGCCCGCACCGCGACACCGGGCGCGGCCAGCGGCGAGCGCGCGTGCGGGTCGGAGGACTCCCCGGGCAGCACCCGGTCGATCCGCCATGTGCCCTCGTCCGTACGGGAGATGTCCGCGCCGAGCAGGCCCTGGCGGTGCAGCGGGTCGCGGTAGCCGCCGGGCGCGGTGACGTAGGCGTGCGAGGTGCGCAGCTCGCCGTGCAGCTCCCACAGCACGTCGACCAGGTCGTCGTGGGTGGCGATCCGCTCCAGCAGCGGGCGGTAGCGCGCCCCGGCCGCCTCCCAGTCGATGCCGTTCATGTCGGCCCGCCAGAAGTTGTCCCGCATCAGGCGGTGCGTCTCGTCGTACATCTGCCGCCACTCGGCGGCCGGGCGGACGGTCACGCGGACCCGGGACAGGTCCACGGTGACGGTGCTGTCGGAGTCGTCGTCGGCCTTGGCGTCGGCGGGGGCGACCTTCAGCCGCGACCCGGCGGTGATGAGGACCTTGGAGCCGTCGCCGGTGACCGCGAAGTCGTCGGCGTCCTCGGCGAGGGTCTCCAGCCGCAACTGCTTGAGGTCGTAGCGCTCCAGCACGGTGTCCGGCGGCTGTGCCTCGGGGGTGGCGAGGCTCGTGCCCAGGGTGCCGACCAGCGGGTGGCGCAGCCACAGCACGCCGTTCTTGGCGGCCCGCAAGCCCGAGTAGCGGCCGGCCTCCACGGGGAAGGCGACGATCCTGTCGGCCAGCCCCTCGGCGTCCACCGTCGTGGGGCGGGGCCGCTCGCGCTTGCCGGTGCCGCCCTCCTCGGCGGCCGTGGCGCCCTCGCCGTCCCCGGTGCTCCCCGCGGTCTCCGGCGCGTCGGCGCCGGTCGCGGAGCTGTCGCCGTCCTCGCCCCCGGGGCCCTTGCCGTCGCTGTCGCCGTCCTCCTCCGCGTCGCCCTCGCCGTAGGGCCGCCCGTGCCGCTGCGGGCCGAAGGGCGAGGGCGTGGTGGCGGCGAGCGTGATCAGGTACGGGCGGCAGGCGTTGGGGAAGGACAGGTCGAAGACGTGGGCGTCGTAGACCGGGTCGAAGTCGCGCTCGGAGAGGAACGCCAGGTGCTTGCCGTCGGCGGTGAAGGCCGGGTCGAAGTCGTTGAACCGCAGCGGGGTGGCCTCCACCAGGGTCAGGTCCGCGGTGTTGACCAGCCGGATGTGCCGCAGCGAGCCGGGGCCGGGGTGCGACCAGGCGAGCCACGCGGAGTCCGGCGAGAAGGTCAGGCCGGTGACCTCGTCGCTGCTCACCCCGCCCGGCGCCGCGGACTCATCGGCCAGCGGCACCTCGCGGACCTCGCCGGTCTGGGTCTCCACCAGCAGCAGCCGCCCGTCGTGGGAAGCGACCGCGATGCGGTGGCCGTCGGGCGAGACCTCCAGGTCGAGCACCCGGCCGAGCCGGCCGGCGGCGAGCCGGCGCGGGGCGGCGCCCGCGGGCAGCCCGGTGGCCGGCGCGGTCTCCAGGGCGTCGTCGCCGTCCGCGTCGGTCACCCACACCACGTGCTGGTCCTGGCCTTGCGAGAACACCCGCGGGTGCCGGGTGCGCACGCCGGGCTCGGCGGAAAGCGCGCGGGCCGGGCCGCCGCGGTGGGTGACCCAGTGCGTGGTGCCGCGGATCTCCACGGCGCTGCCGCGCCCGGTGTGGTCGGGGCGGGCGTCGCCGAGGTGGGCCGAGGCCCGTACCGGGTGCGGCTGCAGGTCGGCGCGCTGCCCGCCGAGCACGACCTCGACCGGGCGCGGCTCGGTGCCCTCGGCGAGGTCGTCCAGCAGGTGGATGCGGCCGCCGGCGGTGTAGGCGACACGGGTGCCGTCGGTGCCGGCCTGCCGCGCGTAGAAGCCGTCCGTGCCGGCGAGCGGGGTGTGCCGGCGCAGGTCGCCGCCGTCCGGCCGGCTGGAGTAGAGGGCGCCGGTGCCCTCGTGGTCGGAGAGGAAGGCGATGCGGTCGCCGACCCACATCGGGCACTCGATGTTGCCGGCGATGTCCGCGTGCAGCCGGACGAACTCCCCGCTGCCGTCCGCGTCCAGCCACAGCTTGCCCGCGGTGCCGCCGCGGTAGCCCTTCCAGTACGCGGCCTCGCGCCCCATCGTCACCGACTGCAGCAGTACCGCGCCGCCGGGGCCGTAGGCGACGTCGCCGACCGGCCCCCAGGGCAGCTTCCGCGACGGGCCGCCGTCCAGCGGCAGCCGGTGCGCCCAGGTGCGGCGCAGCGAGACCTCGCCCGCGGTGGTGACCGCGACCGGCTCGCCCTCGGGCGTCCAGGTGCGCACCGCGGTCAGGGCGCTGCCCCAGTACGTCAGCCGCTGCGAGGGGCCGCCGTCCAGCGGGGCCACGTGCACCTCGGGGGCGCCGTCGCGGGCCGAGGTCCAGGCCACCAGGGTGCCGTCGGGGGAGATCCGCGGCCGCCGCACCGGCATGTTGTCGGCGCTGACCCGCCAGGCCCGCCCGCCGTCCAGTGGCGCGACCCACACGTCGTCCTCGGCGGTGAACGCCAGCAGGTCGCCGTGCGGGTGCGGGCTGCGCAGGTACGACGGCGGGGCCTGGCGGCTGCCGCGCGGCCCGGACGGGCCCGCGTGCTGCCCCTGCCGGTCCTGTGCCGACCGGTGCGGCTGTGCGTCCTGCGACGGCTGCGTCCCTTGCGACGAGGGAGCCGGTTGCGAAGTGCCCGCGGAGCGCGGGGTGGTGGAGGGCTGCGTCACGCTGCCCACCTAATCACGATCACCTGCTCGCCGGGACCCGGCCGCCGCAGTTGCCGAGCCCGCGGACGTCGAAGACGGTGCGACCGCCGACGACCGCGGTCAGATGGCCGGTGAGGCACTTCAGGTCGTACTGCCGGGTGACGTGGCCCTTGACGGTGATCTTCCGGTCGTCCCGGGTGCGGCCCAGGCAGTGCACCTCGGGGTCCGAGGGGTCGTCCGAGGCGCCGCAGGAGAGCCAGTCCACCGCGACCCGGTCGTCGGCCAGCGCGCGCGTCGTCAACTGGTGCGTGGTCACGGAGACGTTGGCGCTGTTGAGCGCGTCCGTGGGCTCGCACGCCGCCAGCGCGGCCACCAGCAGGGCGGCGCCCGCCGCCCATGTGATCCCGAGATGTCCCATCCTCCCACCGTGCACCCGGGGTTGGCCGCCGTACATCACCCACACGGCTGGACCCGCGGCCCGCTCCGCCCGCCGGTCCCGCTTCCGGGGGACGCCGCGGCCGATAGCATGCGGGTGCCGGCGGGGCGCGGTGCCCGGCGCGGCGGCACCCCGGACGGGATCGACGGACGGGATCGCGGACGAGGAAGACGAGGGAAGGAGCCGGGTCGTGGCGGGAGAAGCGCAGCCGGACTGCCTGTTCTGCAAGATCGCGGCCGGGGAGATCCCGGCGACGGTCGTGCGCGAGACCGACACCACCCTGGCGTTCCGCGACATCAACCCGCAGGCCCCCACCCACGTGCTGGTGATCCCGCGGGTGCACTACCCCAACGCCGCCGAGCTCGCCGCGGGCGACCCCGGCGCAGCCGCCGACGTGCTGCGCGAGGCCGGCGAGGTGGCCGCGCGGGAGAAGGTGGACGGCTCCGGCTACCGGATCGTCTTCAACACCGGCTCCGGCGCGGGCCAGACGGTCTTCCACGCGCACGCCCACGTGCTCGGCGGCCGCGACCTGCAGCGCCTGGTCTGACACCTGGCACCGGCCGGCCGCCCGCCTGGTCGTCCGGCCGTCGGCGCGGTCCCGTCCGGTCCGTCCGGCCCGCCCGTCCGGCCCCCGTCCGGTCCGCCCGATCGCCCGCCAACGACCGCAGGAGCGCCGTCCCTTGTCCCCGCGCGAGTTCGTCGTGCTCGGCACCGCGAGCCAGGTGCCCACCCGTGAGCGCAACCACAACGGCTACGTGCTGCGCTGGGACGGCGAGGGCATCCTCTTCGACCCCGGCGAGGGCAGCCAGCGGCAGATGCTGCACGCGGGGGTGTCCGCGCACGACCTGACCCGGATCTGCGTCACGCACTTCCACGGCGACCACAGCCTGGGCCTGGCCGGCATCGTGCAGCGGATCAACCTGGACCGGGTGCCGCACCCGGTCACCGCCCACTACCCGGCGGGCGGGCAGGTCTACTTCGACCGGCTGCGGCACGCCACCGCCTTCCACGAGACGGCCGACCTGCGCCCCGCCCCGGTGTCCGGCGACGGCACCCTCGCGGTCACCCCCGCCTTCACCCTGAGCGCGGCCGCCCTCTCGCACCCGGTGGAGACCTACGGCTACCGGCTCCAGGAGCCCGACGGGCGGCGGATGGTGCCCGAACTCCTGGCCGCCGCAGGCATCGAGGGCCCCGATGTAGGCCGGCTGCAGCAGCAGGGCGAACTGCGGGGCGTACGGCTCGAAGAGGTCAGCGCACCGCGCCCCGGGCAGGCGTTCGCCTTCGTGATGGACACCCGCCTGTGCCCCGCCGTGCCCCGGCTCGCCCAGGGCTGCGACCTGCTGGTGATCGAGTCCACCTTCCTCGACGAAGACGCCGCCCTCGCCGAGGACTTCGGGCACCTGACGGCAGGCCAGGCGGCCCGGATCGCCGCCGAGGCCGGGGTGCGGCACCTGGTGCTCACCCACTTCTCGCAGCGCTACACCGAGCCCGCGGACTTCGAACGGCAGGCCCGCGCCGCCGGGTTCACCGGCGGGCTGACGATCGCACGCGACCTCATGCGCGTCCCCGTCCCCAAGCGCCGCCCCGCGGCCGCTTCTTCGCGGCCGCAGGACGGGCCGGGCGCCTGATCAGGGCAGGTAGTACATCGGGTTGGGCAGCTTGAAGGACTTGTCCGCGTACCCGCCGGACAGGTCGCTGTACTGGTCGCCGAAGTTGCCGACGATGTCGTAGCCCAGCGACTCGATGTGCGCGCGGGTCCCGGACTTGTACTGGATCGTCGTGCACGTCGCGCCGCACGCCAGGTACGACGGCGGGGTCGCGGTGTTCTTCAGGTACAGGTGGGCGGTGTCGGCGGCCGGGGTGAAGCCGGAGGCGGCCAGGTTGCGCACGGTGTCGGCGCGCTGCGACTCGGGCCGGCCGGTGATCCAGAAGACCGTGATGCCCTGCTTGGCGGCCCAGTCGGTGAGCGTGTCCATCCCGAACACCGCGGGCATGTTCTTGGTGTCCAGGTACGCCTGGTTGCTCGCCGGGGTGTAGTTGAAGCCCACCTCCAGCTCGTAGTTGTAGGTGAGCAGCGAGGTGTCGTCCACGTCGAGCACGATCGCGGGCTTCTTGCCGTGCTTGCCGGACTTGCCGGCGTGCGCCAGGTAGGACTTCGCCTGCGCCTCGATCCCGGCGACCTGCCTGGCGTAGTTGCTCGTCGCCGAGGCCTGGTGCTCGCCCGCGGAGTCGACGGTGTCGCCGTAGTACGCCTTGATCTCGTTCACCACGTTGGTGAGGTTGGGGATCTGCTTGTCGCTGCGCGGGGCGGACTGGTCGGCGGTGGCGGCGCCGACGCCGTAGAGCGTCAGACCCAGGGCCGCGGCCGCCGCGGTGGCGGTCAGGACCTTGGTACGGCTGGACGCGCGGGCGGTGAGCCGGTTTCGGGGCATGGCGGTGCTCCTTGAGGTGCTGGTTGGTGCGGCGAAACCTAGACCCAGCGATCCGGGCAGGTCAAGGGATGTCTACGCGCGTGGTCGGCACGGCCGGTTTCGCTCGCGTTAACCCCCTGTTCAGAAGCAGTTGGGGCGGCGTGACGACCGGTCAGCGGCTGAAGCCGGCCGCGTCCAGCACCCGGCCGGCCGCCGCGGCGGAATCCACCAGCGGGTGCCGCACCAGCGCCCGCAGCGCCGCCGCCCGCGACCCCGTCTCCGCCGCCTCGATCGCCGCCCGCTCCACCGACTTCAGCGCCAGCATCAGCCCGCCCTGGTGCTCGTCCGGCGCCGACACCGGCAGCGGCCGCGCCCCGAACGCCCCCACCTCGCACGGCACTTCGACCACCGCCTGTGGGTCCAGCAGCGAAACGGCCCCGCCGCCCGGCACGTTGAGCACCAGGACGGCCGGCTCGTCGCGGGCCACCGCCCGCATCAGCGCCAGCGCCACCCGGTCGTAGCCGCCGCCGTCCAGATCGTGCGGGTCGCGCTCCCAACCGCCGGTCGCCGCGCGGTTCTCCGCCATGTAGGTCTGCTCGCGCTCCAGCCTGGCTCGCTGCCACAGCCCGTACGCCACCGCGCCGTCCGCGCCGTCCGCCGCCGCGAAGAACGCCGACTGCCGCTCGTGCAGGAACTCCCCGCGGGTGGCGGCCGATCGGCGCACCGCGGCCAGCGCCTCACGGCGGAAGTAGTAGTAGTGCAGGTACTCGTTGGGCAGCGAGCCCAGCGCCGAGAGCCACTCGGCGCCGAAGAGCCGGCCCTCCTCGAAGGTCGCGAGCGCGGCGGGGTCCGCGAGCAGGCCTGGCAGCAGGTCCCGCCCGCCGGCGGTCAGCGACCGCAGCCAGCCCAGGTGGTTCAGGCCCACGTAGTCGAAGCCGAAGCCGGGGGCGTCCGGGTCGGCGCCCGCCGCCCGCGCGGCCCGCCGCACCAGCCCCACCGGCGAGTCGCAGATACCGATCACCCGCGGGCCCAGCACCCGCGCCATCGCCTCGGTCACCATCCCCGCGGGATTGGTGAAGTTGATCACCCACGCGTCCGGGGCCAGCGCCTTCACCCGGCGGGCGATCCCCATCGCCACCGGCACCGTGCGCAGCCCGTACAGCACCCCGCCCGCGCCCACGGTCTCCTGCCCGAGCAGCCCCTCGCCCAACGGCACCCGCTCGTCGCGCACCCGCCCCTCGGTCCCGCCCACCCGGATCGCCGAGAACACGAAGTCCGCCCCGCGCAGCGCCTCGTCCAGCGACGCGGTCACCCGTACCGCGGGTGCCCGGTGCCCCTCCCGCCGGGCCACCGCCTGCTGCGCGCCCACCACCGACGCGATCACCCGCAACCGCTGCGCCGAGGTGTCGTGGAGCACGACCTCGTCCACGAGCGGGTCGCCCACCAGCGCCCCGTACACCAGAGGCACCCGGAACCCCCCGCCCCCGAGAATCGCCAACCGCATGCGGCTTCCTTCCGTGCTGCCGGGTTCTGCCGGGTCTCACCGGTCCGGGAACCGACAGTACGGGGCCGGACGGACGGTATCCGGCCAATATCCGGCCACGCCCTGTGCAACAGTGGCTCAATGGAGGACCAGGCTGTCATCGACCCGCTGAAGGGGCTGCGCGCACCCGGGGACCCCGCGACCGATGTCTACCTCAAGGGCACCGTGTTCCTGGACATCATCTTCACCGGCCTCGACTCCGCCCCCGTGCGCGGCACCGAGTCGTGGGCCCGCGGAATGGGCTCCAGCCCCGGCGGGATCGCCAACATGGCCACCGCCCTGGCCCGCCTCGGCCTGCGCACCACTCTCGCCGCCGCCTTCGGCGACGACATGTACGGCGACTACTGCTGGGACAGCCTGCAGAACGGCGAGGGCATCGACCTCGGCCCCTCCCGCCGCATCCCCGGCTGGCACTCCCCGGTGACCGTCTCCATGGCGTACGAGGGCGAGCGCACCATGGTCAGCCACGGGCACCAGGCACCGCCGCCGGAGGGCGCCGTGCCGGCCTGCCCGCCGCCCGCGCGGGCCGCGGTCGCCTCCCTCGGCCGCGGCCCGGCCGAACGCGGCGAGCACGCCTGGATCGCCGAGGCCGCGGCCGCCGGCACCCAGGTCTTCGCCGACGTCGGGTGGGACGAGACCGGGCGCTGGGACATGGCCGACCTCGACGGCCTTCAGCACTGCGCCGCCTTCCTGCCCAACGCGCAGGAGGCCGTCCGCTACACCCGGGCGGCCGGGCCCCGCGAGGCCGCCCGCCGGCTGGCCGAACTCGTCCCGCTCGCCGTCGTCACCCTCGGTGAGGAGGGCGCCTTCGCGGTCGACTCCGGCACCGGCGAGACCGCCGAGGTGCCCGCCCTCGCGGTCGAGGCGCTGGACCCCACGGGCGCGGGCGACGTCTTCGTCGCCGGATTCGTGACCGGCACCCTCGCCCGGTGGCCGCTGGCCGACCGGCTCGCCTTCGCGGGCCTGTGCGCGGCCCTGTCGGTCCAGGAGTTCGGCGGCTCCCTGTCCGCGCCCGGCTGGATCGAGATCGCCGGCTGGTGGGAGCAGGTGAAGGCGTACGCGGGGGAGTCGCCCGGCGACCTGGAGCCGCTGCGCCGCTACGGCTTCCTGGAGGCGCTGCTCCCCACCGCCACCCGCCCCTGGCCGCTGCGCCGGGCCGTCCCCACCATCGGCTTCCGCCCGGCCCGCTGACCCCCGCGTCCCGCGGGCGGAGCAAATCCTCTCGGCCACGGCCGGGCCGCGTCGTAGGCTTGGAGCACCAAGGCCCACCGGGCCCGTCGAGCAGCAGAAAGCGGGATGAGCAGGCCCTAGCGCCGGCCCATGACTCAGACACCGACCCAGCAGCAGTCGCAGCCGCCACAGGCGCGCGCGCACGTTGTCGTACCGGCCAAGCACCCCATGGTGACCGTCCTGGGTTCGCGGGACGCCCTGCTCCGCGTGATCGAGAACGCGTTCCCGACCGTCGACATCCATGTGCGGGGCAACGAGATCAGCGCGGTCGGGGACGCCGCGGAGGTCGCTCTGGTGCAGCGCCTCTTCGACGAGATGATGCTGGTGCTGCGCACCGGGCAGCCCATGACCGAGGACGCCGTCGAGCGCTCCATCGCGATGCTGCGCTCCAACGGCGCGGGCACCGGCGAGGACGCCGAGACCCCCGCCCAGGTGCTCACCCAGAACATCCTGTCCAACCGCGGCCGCACCATCCGCCCCAAGACGCTGAACCAGAAGCGCTACGTCGACGCGATCGACAAGCACACCATCGTCTTCGGCATCGGCCCGGCCGGCACCGGCAAGACCTACCTGGCGATGGCCAAGGCCGTGCAGGCCCTGCAGTCCAAGCAGGTCAACCGGATCATCCTGACCCGCCCCGCGGTCGAGGCCGGCGAACGCCTCGGCTTCCTGCCGGGCACCCTGTACGAGAAGATCGACCCGTACCTGCGGCCGCTCTACGACGCCCTGCACGACATGATCGACCCCGACTCGATCCCGCGCCTGATGGCCGCCGGCACCATCGAGGTCGCCCCCCTCGCATACATGCGCGGCCGCACCCTCAATGACGCGTTCATCATCCTCGACGAGGCGCAGAACACCAGCGCCGAGCAGATGAAGATGTTCCTCACCCGGCTCGGGTTCGACTCCAAGATCGTCATCACCGGCGACATCACGCAGATCGACCTGCCGGGCGGCACCAAGAGCGGGCTGCGGCAGGTGCAGGACATCCTCATGGACGTGGACGACGTGCACTTCTCCCGGCTCACCAGCACCGACGTGGTGCGCCATAAGCTGGTGGGGCGCATCGTGGACGCCTACGAGCGCTACGACAGCGCCCAGGACGCCCGGGACGAGACCCCGGGCGGCCGCGGCTCCACCGGCCGGCCGAAGAGAAAGTAACCACCTCACCACAATGGCGATCGACGTCAACAACGAGTCCGGCTGGGAGTTCGACGAGCAGGCGGTGCTCGACGCCGCCCGCTACGCCCTCCACCGCATGCGCATCCACCCGCTCTCCGAGCTGTCGGTGATCGCGGTGGACGCCGCCGCGATGGAGCAGCTCCACCTGCAGTGGATGGACCTGCCGGGCCCCACGGATGTCATGTCCTTCCCGATGGACGAGCTGCGGCCGAGCAAGGAGGACGAGGAGCCGGCCCAGGGCCTGCTCGGCGACATCGTGCTCTGCCCCGAGGTGGCCCGCAAGCAGGGCGAGGAGGCGCCGACCAAGCACTCCATGGACGAGGAGCTGCAGCTGCTCACCGTCCACGGCGTCCTGCACCTGCTGGGGTACGACCACGAGGAAGCCGACGAGAAGGCCGAGATGTTCGGCCTGCAGAAGGCGATTCTGGACGGCTGGCGGGCCGAGCACGGCATCGAGGGCCCCTCGCCGGCGCCCACCACCCGCTGACGGCGCGGCAAGGCGATGATCGTCTCCGCCGTACTCCTGGTCGTCGTGGCCTGGCTGGCCGCCTGCGCCGAGGCGGGCCTGGCCCGCATCTCCCGGTTCCGGGCCGAGGAGGCGCAGCGCTCGGGCCGGCGCGGCGCCGCGAAGTTGATGGCCGTGGCGTCCGACCCGACGCGCTATCTGAACGTGGCCCTGCTGGTGCGGGTGGGCTGCGAGACGGCCGCGGCCGTGCTCATCACGGTGGTGGCCGACCGGCACTTCGACAGCACATGGCAGGTGCTGTGCGTGGCCATCGGCGTGATGGTGCTCGTCTCGTACGTCGCCGTCGGCGTCTCGCCGCGCACCATCGGCCGCCAGCACCCGGTGAACACCGCCACCGCGGCGGCGTATGTGCTGCTGCCGCTGGCCCGCTTCCTCGGGCCGGTGCCCGGGCTGCTGATCCTGCTGGGCAACGCGCTCACCCCGGGCAAGGGCTTCAAGCGCGGCCCGTTCGCCAGTGAGGCCGAGCTGCGGGCGGCGGTCGACCTCGCCGAGTCGGAGTCGCTGATCGAGGACGAGGAGCGCCGGATGGTGCACTCGGTCTTCGAGCTGGGTGACACGATCGTGCGCGAGGTGATGGTGCCGCGCACCGAGCTGGTGATGATCGAGCGGTTCAAGACGGTGCGGCAGGCGATGACGCTCGCGCTGCGCAGCGGCTTCTCACGCATCCCGGTGACCGGGGAGAGCGAGGACGACGTGGTCGGCTTCGTCTACCTCAAGGACCTGGCCCGCCGGGTGCACGTCAACCGGGACGCCGAGTCCGACCCGATCTCCTCGCTGATCCGCCCGGCCTACTTCGTGCCCGACACCAAGAACGCGGGCGATCTGCTGCGGGAGATGCAGCAGCAGCGCAACCACGTCGCGGTGGTGGTGGACGAGTACGGGGGGACAGCGGGGATCGTCACCATCGAGGACATCCTGGAGGAGATCGTCGGCGAGATCACCGACGAGTACGACCGGGAGACCCCGCCGGTGGAGGAGCTGGGCGAGGGCCGCTACCGGGTGACCGCGCGGCTGGACATCGGCGACCTCGGGGAGTTGTACGGGGTGCCGCTGGACGACGACGACGTGGAGACCGTGGGCGGTCTCCTCGCGAAGTCCCTGGGCCGGGTGCCGATCCCGGGCGCGGTCGCGGTGGTCCCCCTGCCCGAGGACGGGACGGGCGGCGTGAGCGCGCTGCGGCTCACCGCGGAGACCCAGGCGGGCCGCCGCAACCGCATCGGCACGGTCCTGGTCGAACCGATCGGCCCGAGCGGGGAGGACTCCGCCCCCGAGTGACCTCGCCCTGGAGCGCGCGGGGCACGTGATGATGCCTCAAGTGTGCTGGTAGGGCCCCTGCGTTCTCACCCGCGCCCCTTGTGCGCGAGGAACCGTCGCGCGTGGGCGGTGAAGGCGGTCGCCGCCGGGGTGGGGGGCGGGCTGGGGCGCCAGGCGAGGGCGAGGGTGGAGCGCAGGGGCGGGCGGGTGAGCGGGAGGGCCCGCAGGGCGGGGCGGGAAGCGGCGAGGCCCGCGGGGAGCAGGGCGACACCGAGGCCCCGTTCGGCCAGGTCGGCGAGGACTTCGGGGTTGCCCGCCTCGAAGGCGATCCGGGGGGTGAAGCCCGCGGCGGCGCATCCTGCGTCGAGAGCCGCCCGCATCCCCGTGCCACGTGGCAGCGCGATCAGCGGGCGGCCGCGGAGTGCGGCGAGCGGCACCGACCGCTTGCCGCCGGCGGCGAGCGGGTCGTCTGCCGTGACGGCGGCCACGAGCGCGGTGTCGACGACCGTCTGTGCGGCGATGCCTTCGGGCGGGTCGCCCGCGAGCCCGGCGAACGCCAGGTCGTAGCGGCCGTCGAGCAGCCCCGCCAGCAGCCGGTCCGAGGTGTCCTCGGCGAGCGTGACGTCCACCCCGGGATGCGCGGCCCTGAACTCGCCGAGCAGCCGCGGCACTTCGAGATCGGTGCCGAGCGAAGTGACGGTGCCGATCGCGACGTGCCCCCGCAGCAGCCCGGTGAGCTCCTGGACGGCGAGGCGGGCCCCGTCGACGGCGGCCAGCGCGGCCCGGGCGTAGGGGAGCACAGCCTGCCCGGCGGCGGTGAGCCGCACCCTGCGCCCTGACCGATCGAAGAGCGGCTGGCCCAGCTCCTTCTCCAACTGCTTGATCTGCGCGCTCACCCCGGGCTGGGCGACGTGCAGGCGGTCGGCGGCCCGGGTGAAGCCGCCTTCGTCGGCGACGGCGACCAGGTAGGCGAGCTGGCGCAGTTCCATAACCCATCATGCTAGCTCGCAGCAGATCCAGCTCTTGGACGTATGGACGCTGCGGCGCCACCCTGGAGATGGCGAAGGAAACAGACGCCACCCGAGCAGGGGAAGACCAGCAGAAAGGGGCACCGTCATGACCGCCACCACCCGTGAGCGCGCCGCCCACCCCGAGGACCTGGCCCGCCTCCTCGTGGAGCGCGTCAACGCCCGCGACCTCGACGGCATCCTCGAACTCTTCGAGCCCGACGCGGTCGTGGCCTACCCGATCGACCGCCCCTCGCAGGGCACGGCAGCGCTGCGCGAGCTGTACGCGAAACTGCTCGCGGCCGAGCCGGTCTTCGAGGTCGAGGAGCCGCTGCCGACGCTGATCAGCGGGGACCTCGCGCTGACCTCCACCCGGCCCAAGGACGGCACAGGCGGCCGGGTCCAGGTGGCCCGCCGCCAAAGTGATGGGACGTGGCTGCGGGTCCTGGACCGCCCGGAGTCCTGAGCCGGCCGCGGCGGGCCGGCGACCTGCCGCCGGCCCGTCAGAAGCTGAACTGGCCGAGCATGCCGAGCAGGTTGGCGCTGGCGGAGTGGATGGACGTGGCCAGGCTCGTGTCGGCCAGGTAGAAGCCGAAAGCACCGCAGGCGAGGGCGTGGGTGGCTTTCAGCTCGGCCTTGCGGCTGAGGAAGAAGGTGGCAGCCGCGAGCGCGATGACCAGGGGCATGTGCAGAAGCATGGCAAATCACCTCGAATGCGGACACTGCTCGCTCCAGCGTAGGCGGATCTCGCGCCCCGCGCATGTCCGGTGACGAAGGGTGATCGGGCTCCCGGCGGCCGCGGCGGGCGGCCTATGATCGCGCGTATGAACGACGCGCAGCCCGGCACCGACACCCCGCAGGACCCCGAGGACCGCAAGCTCCTCACCCTCGCCAGGTCCGCCCGGGCCCGCAACGGCGTGGCCGAGGGCGCCGCCGTGCGCGACGAGACGGGCCGCACCTATGTCGCCGGCTCCGTCGGCCTGCCCTCGCTGCGGCTGACCGCCCTGCAGACCGCGGTGGCCATGGCCGTGGCCAGCGGCGCCCGCTCGCTGGAGGCGGCCGCCGTGGTGACGACGGCGGACGCGCCCGCCGACGAGGACCGCGCCGCCGTCCGCGACCTCGGCGGCCCCTCGACGACGCTTCTGCTCGCGGGGCCCGACGGCACGGTGCGGCTCGCCACCACCGTGGGCTGACCGGCCCCCGCCGCGAGGGCGGCCATCCGAAACCGTGGGCTGCCGCGGCTCCGGCCGGCCCGGCTTCCGCCGCGCCTCGGCGGCCCGAAAACGCAAGCCGGCGTAGGCCACCGCGGGAGTACGCGTGTCGGGCCGGCGGCCGCCCACCGGCTCCCGGGCGGCCGCACAACGGCTCCCGTGGCGTCTCGGCTGCCCGGAACCGCGTGCCCGCACCGGGCCGCCGCGCGCACGCGCGTCGGCCCGGCCGCCCGGCCGGAGCGGGTCGGTCAGAGCGCGTCGGGCCCGCGTTCGCCGGTGCGGACCCTTACCGCGGTGTCCACCGGCACCGCCCACACCTTGCCGTCGCCGATCCGGCCGGTCCTGGCCGCGTCCACCAGCGCGTCGATCACCGCGTCGGCCTCGGCGTCCGCCACCAGCACCTCGATGCGCGCCTTGGGCACCAGGTCCACCCGGTACTCCGCGCCGCGGTACACCTCGGTGTGGCCGCGCTGGCGGCCGTAGCCGCTGGCCTCGGTGACGGTCAGGCCCTGCACGCCCAGCTCCTGCAGGGCCTGCTTCACGTCGTCCAGCTTGAACGGCTTGATGACCGCGGTGACCAGCTTCATGCGGTGGGGCTCCTGTCCGTGGCGGGCGGGGCGGGGTGGTGCGCGGCCGCCGGGCGCAGCAGGCCGGGCGCGGTGCCGTGCGTGAGTACGCCGTGATCGTAGGCGGTCTCGGCGTGCACGGTCAGGTCCAGCCCGGTGCGCTCCTCCTCCTCGCTCGCCCGGAACCCCATCAGCCGGTCCAGCGCCTTGCCGATCCCGTACGTCACGGCGAAGGCGTAGGCGCCCACCGCCACCACCGCGACGGCCTGGCGGCCCAACTGGCCGAGCCCGCCGCCGTAGAGGAGTCCCCGCGGGCCGCCGGTCATCGAGGAGGTGGCGAGCAGGCCGATCAGCAGGGTGCCGACGACGCCGCCCACCAGGTGCACGCCCACCACGTCCAGCGAGTCGTCCACGCCCCACCGGAACTTCCAGCTCACCGCGTACGAGCAGAGCACGCCCGCGGCCAGGCCCACCGCGGCCGCGCCCAGCAGGCCGACGCTGCCGCAGGCCGGGGTGATGGCGACGAGTCCGGCCACCGAGCCGGAGGCGGCGCCCAGCGTGGTGGCGTGGCCGTCGCGGCGCTTCTCCACCGCGAGCCAGCCGAGCAGGCCCGCGCAGCCGGCGGCCTGGGTGTTGAGGAACGCGGAGGCGGCCAGGCCGTCGGCGCCGAGTGCGGAGCCGGCGTTGAAGCCGAACCAGCCGAACCACAGCAGGCCCGCGCCCAGCAGCACCAGCGGCAGGTTGTGCGGGCGCATCGCCTCCTTGCGGAAGCCGAGCCGCGGCCCGAGCACCATCGCCAGGGCCAGCCCGGAGGCGCCGGAGCAGATCTCGACCACGGTCCCGCCGGCGAAGTCCAGCGCGTGCAGGCGGGCGACCACCCAGCCGCCGGTGCCGAACACCCAGTGCGCCACGGGGACGTATACGACCAGCGTCCACACCACGACGAAGGCCACCCAGGCGCCGAACCGTGCCCGGTCCGCCACGGCGCCGCTGATCAGGGCCGCGGTGATGATCGCGAAGGTCAGCTCGAAGGTGGCGAAGAGCACGGTGGGCACGTGGCCGGTGACGCTCGTGGGGCCGATCCCGCGCATGCCCAGGTGGCTGAGGTTGCCGATCAGGCCGAGGCCGCCGGCGTCGGGGCCGAACGCGAGGGTGTAGCCGGCGACGAGCCACACCAGCGTGACCAGCGCGATCGACACGAAGCTCATCATGAACATGTTGAGCACGCTCTTGCTGCGGACCATCCCGCCGTAGAAGAGCGCGAGCCCCGGGGTCATCAGCAGCACCAGGGCGGTGGCGGTCAGCAGCCACGCGGTGTCGCCGGCGTCGAGGGCGGAGCGGCCGGCGGACAGCAGCAGCACGGGGGAGTCCCTTCGATCGGCACGGGTCGGTACGGGGCGGCGCAGGCCAGCACGGGTCGGCGCAGATCGGCGCAGGTCAGCACGGGTCAGCGCAGGTCGGTACGGGGCGGCACGGACCGGGCCCGGGTCGGCACGGGTGGCACGAGCCTCGGATGCGCGCGTTTCGGGACGCGAACGCAGGTGTTTCGCCGGTGTTTCGTGTTGCCGGGGTGTTTCCGGCGGCTCACCGGGGTCCGGCCGGCCGCACCCGGTCGCGTATGTCCCGAGCGGGTGTGCGGATCGGGGAGAATGGGCGCATGAGCGCGCACCCCCCCGCACACCGGTCCGGCTTCGCCTGTTTCGTCGGCCGCCCCAACGCCGGCAAGTCGACCCTCACGAACGCTCTGGTGGGGCAGAAGGTCGCGATCACCTCGAACCGGCCGCAGACCACCCGGCACACCGTCCGCGGCATCGTGCACCGCCCGGACGCCCAGCTGGTGCTGGTGGACACCCCGGGCCTGCACAAGCCGCGCACCTTGCTGGGCGAGCGGCTCAACGACGTGGTGCGCACCACCTGGGCCGAGGTCGACGTCATCGGCTTCTGCCTGCCCGCCGACCAGAAGGTCGGCCCCGGCGACACCTTCATCGCCCGCGAGCTGGCCGGCATCCGCAAGACCCCGAAGGTGGCCGTGGTCACCAAGACGGACCTGGTGGATCCGAAGGAACTGGCCGCGCAACTGCTCGTGGTGGACAAGCTCGGCCGCGACCTGGGCTTCGAGTGGGCCGAGATCGTTCCCGTCTCCGCGGTGAGCGGCGAGCAGGTCTCCCTCCTCGCCGACCTGCTGGTGAAGCTGCTGCCCGAGGGCCCCGCGCTCTACGCCGAGGGCGACCTGACCGACGAGCCGGAGCAGGTGATGGTGGCGGAGCTGATCCGCGAGGCCGCGCTGGAGGGGGTGCGCGACGAACTGCCGCACTCGATCGCGGTCGTGGTGGAGGAGATGACCCCGCGCGAGGGCCGCCCCGCCGACCGCCCGCTGCTGGACGTGCACGCGAACCTCTACATCGAGCGGCCCAGCCAGAAGGGCATCGTCATCGGCCCGAAGGGGGCGCGGCTGCGGGACGTCGGCACCAAATCCCGCCAGCAGATCGAGGCGCTGCTCGGCACGCCGGTCTTCCTCGACCTGCATGTGAAGGTGGCCAAGGACTGGCAGCGCGACCCCAAGCAGCTGCGCCGGCTGGGTTTTTGAGCCCGCGGCCGGTCGCCACGGCCGGCCGCCGACACCCGCCGGAAGCCCCGCCGGCGGCTCACGTGCCGCTTCCCACGGCGGAGTCCGCGCCCGCGGGCGCCGAGGACCGGCTGCCGAGCCGGGTGAAGGGTGGGCCGGCGCCCTTGAGGGTGCGGTGCAGCGGGGCCGTCTCGGTGCGGCGCAGCCCGGGCAGGGCGGCCACCGGGCCGGTCAGGTAGCGGTAGAAGGCGCCGGGGCCCTGGCAGGAGATCGAGGCGTAGATGTTGGCGGTGCCGGTCACCGCCGCGGCGTAGGCGACCTCGTCATGTGTCGTGAGGGCCGCGCCCACCTCGGCGAGCCGGGCCGGCTCGGCCTCCAGCCACAGGCCCGCCCGCAGGCTGGGGGACAGCTGGGCGAGGTCGAGGTCCAGGTCGAAGTAGAGCGCGCCGGCCGAGCGCAGCTGGGCCATGCGGCGCCGTACCGTCGTCTGCGACCAGCCGGTGGCCGCGGCCAGCTCGGCCGCGGAGGCGCGGCCGTCCACCGCGAGGGCGTCGAGCATGCGGCGGTCGCCCTTCTCCAGCGGCACCGGCTCGCCGGGCTCGGCAGCGCGGCTGCCGGGGGCGTCCGGTGAGACGAGTGCGGCGGCCTCGTCGGGGCTCAGCGGGCCGAGCCGGCTGACGGGGCTGAGGTCGCGCCCGTAGAAGACGTGCAGGATGGCGTGCGCGGCGACCTCCACCACCCGCGGGGTGCGCGGCAGGGTGCGCAGCAGCAGCACCTCGCTCTGGTCGGCCGCGCGGGACTCCACCATGCAGGAGATCTCCGTGCCGCCCGAGATCAGGCTCACCCAGCGGGTGTCGGAGCGCCGGGCCAGCGCCTCGCCCACCGAGGCCGCCGCGTCCGGCGTGCAGCGCACCCGCACCAGCCAGGGGGTCAGGCCCAGCCGCAGCGGATCGGTCAGGCCCAGCACCCGGGCCACGCCCTCGCGGCGGAGCCGCGCGTAGCGGCGGGCCACCGTCTGGTCCGAGACGCCGAGCACCTCGCCGATGCGGGCGAAGGAGGCCCGGCCGTCGATCTGCAGGGCGTGCAGCACCCTGCGGTCCAGGTCGTCCCGGGTGGCGAGCGGGCTCCAGGCATCGGCGGCGCTCTTCCTCATGCCGTTTCCCACCTCTCCAGGCTAGTGGATGTCGGATTCCGCCGACCGGGGCGGCTGTGGCTACAGATCGGGGCGCGCCCTTGCGGAGAGTGGGGGCCGCGGGCCGCGCCGCCGGGCCGCGGAGCGGGGCCGTTCCCGGTGACAGGCGCCGGGACGGCACCCCGCTGCCGGACAACGGCACCCCTGTCCCTCGGACAACGGCACCCCCACTCTTCGGAAAAGGAGTCCCAACGTGCGCAAGTGGCTGCCCCTCGTGGCGATCAGCCTGGGCGCCTTCATCCTGCTGGTCGACGTCACGATCGTGAACGTCGCCCTGCCGAGCATGGCGACCGACCTCCACGCGTCCTTCAGCTCCCTGCAATGGGTGATGGACATCTACGCGCTCGCGCTCGCCGCCCTGCTGATGGTGGCCGGCTCTCTGGCCGACCTCTTCGGCCACCGGCGGCTCTACGTGGCCGGGCTCGTCGTCTTCGCCCTGGCGTCGCTGTCGGCCGCCCTCTCCCCGAACGCCTCCGCGCTGATCGCCGCCCGTGCCGTGCAGGGCGTCGGCGGCGCCGCGATGTTCGCCACCTCCGCGGCCCTGGTCGCCGGCACCTACCACGGGCGCGACCGCGGTACCGCCTTCGGCGTGTGGGGCGCGGTCAACGGCGCCGCCGCCGCGGCGGGCCCGGTGCTCGGCGGCCTGCTCACCCAGGGCTTCGGCTGGGAGGCGATCTTCCTGGTCAACCTGCCGGTCGCGGTCGTCGCCGTCGCGCTCACCCTGCGGGTGCTGCCCGCCGGGCGGCGCGGCCAGGGCCGGCTGGACCTGCCCGGCGCCGCCCTGTTCACCCTGGCCGCGGCCGCGCTGACGTACGCGCTGATCCGCGGCGGCGAGCACGGCTGGAGCGGCCCGCTCACGCTGACCGCGTTCTTCGTGGCCGCGGCCGCCGCCGTCGGCTTCGTGCTCGCCGAGGCGTGGTCGCCGCACCCGATGGTCGAGCTGCCGCTGCTGCGCCGGCCCGCCTTCTCCGGCCTGCTCGGCGGCGCCCTGCTCTACCAGGGCGCGGCCTTCTCCGGCCTGGTCTACCTCTCGCTGTGGCTGCAGGACGTGCTCGGGCTCAGCCCGATCCGGGCCGGCCTGGACCTGATGCCGCTGGCCGGTGCCTCCTTCGTGGTCGCCGGGGCCGCCGGGCGGCACATGCACAAGGTGGCCCCCCGGGCGCCGATCGCCGGCGGGGTGCTGCTGATCGCGGCCGGCTCGGCGCTGCTGTGGCAGCAGATGTCGGCGGGCTCGCACGCGGCCTCGCTCTTCGCGGGCCTGGCGGTCATCGGCGTCGGGGTGGGCCTGGCCACGCCGGTGCTGGTGTCGGCCGCGGTGGGCTCGGTGCCGCCGCAGCGGGCCGGGATGGCCGGCGGCGCCGTCAACACCTCGCGGCAGCTGGGCATGACGCTCGGCATCGCGCTGTTCGGCGACCTGTTCACGGCGCGGATGCGGTCGGTCACCGGCCACGGCGGCAGCGTCCGCGCGGCCTACGCGGCGGGCCTGGACCGGATCTTCCTCGCCGCGGCCGTCGCCGGACTGGTGGGCGCCGTCCTTGTCGCCCTCACCGTGCGCCCGGCCGCCGAGCCCGCCCCGCAGGACCGGCCGGCCCCCGCGCCGGAGCCGGACCCGGCGGCCCGCTGAGCCGCCCCCGGCGAGGCCCCTGCCGGACCCGCGCCGCGGCCCTTGTCGGTACCCGCTGCCGAAGCCGAGCCGGCAGGCGAGCCGGACCCTTGCCCGGAGCCCCGCTGCAATCTGCCCGGTGCCCTGTCGCGGGGCCCGGCCCCGCTGGAACGCCGCTGGAACCTCGCGCGGCCCCTGCCCAGGCGCTGGAACCCCGGCCGGCCCCGGCCAGCCCCGGCCGGAACTGCTGCCGGACCCCTGCTGGGATCCCGCCGGGATCCTGCTGGAACGGCCGCTGGGACCTCGCGCGGGCCGTGCCCGACCCTGTCGGTCCCCTGCCGCAGCCCCGCCGGAACGGTCGCTGGAGCCTCGCGCAGGCGCTGCCCGGACCCGTGGAGCCTGCTCGGCCCTGCCGGAACTGCCGCCGAAACCCCGCCCGGAGTCCGCGGCCCCGTCGGGGACTAGGCACCCTCGCCCAGTACGCGGTGGATCAACTCCCGCTGCTGCGGGGTGAGATGGGGCTCCGCGCAGTGCAGGGTACGGCCCCCGGCGGTCACCGTGTAGCGGAAGCCGTCGGGGGCCGCGGGTGCGTCGGGCGCCGCGGGGGAAGCGAGCGCGGCCTCGGCGAGGGCCGCGAGCCGGGCGCCCTCGGGGTGGTCCGCCGTCTCCACGGCCGCCTGTCGGGGAACGGCCGTGAAGCCGCCGCTGCGGACCACCTCGATACGCATGCGCCGCTACGCCTCCTGTGTCTGCTCGCCCGGGTTCTGCCGCGGCAGGCCCGAGGCCGGCGCCGCCGCGGGGGCGACCCCCACGGTGGACCAGGCCGCGCGGACCGCCTGGAGCTGGGCGCCCTCACCGTAGCGCGCCCGGGCGGCGGCCTCGGTGGCCGCGGCGAAGTGGGCGAAGTCGGCGTCGGCGCGCAGCGACCCGCCGGTCAGCACGTCGTACCAGATCTGGCCGGCCTGCTCCCACGCGTGGCCGCCGAGCGCGGTCGCGACCAGGTAGAAGGCGTGGTTGGGGATGCCGGAGTTGATGTGCACCCCGCCCTCGTCGGCGCTGCCCGAGACGTAGCCGTCCATGGTGGCCGGCTGCGGGTCCTTGCCCAGGTGCGGGTCGTCGTAGGCGGTGCCGGGGGCGGCCATCGAGCGCAGCGCCTTGCCGTGGATGCCGGGGGCGAGCAGGCCCGCGCCGATCAGCCAGTCGGCCTGGGCGGCGGTCTGGCCCAGGCTGTACTGCTTGACCAGGCTGCCGAAGACGTCGGAGACCGACTCGTTGAGCGCGCCGGACTGGCCCTGGTAGTCGAGGTTGGCGGTGTACTGCGTGACGCCGTGCGTCAGTTCGTGCCCGATCACGTCCACCGGGATGGTGAAGTCCAGGAAGACCCGGCCGTCGCCGTCGCCGAAGACCATCTGCTCGCCGTTCCAGAAGGCGTTGTTGTAGTCCTCCTGGTAGTGCACGCTCGCGGTCAGCGGCAGGCCGCGGCCGTCCACCGAGTGCCGCCCGTAGGCCCGCAGGTAGGTCTCGAAGGTGGCGCCCAGGCCGTCGTAGGCCCGGTTGGCGCTGGTGTCGGCGATGGGTGGGGTGCCCTCGGCGCGCAGCCGGCGGCCCGGCAGCGTGTCCTGGTGGCGGGCGTCGTACACGGTGCGGTCCGGCTGGTCGGCGGGCCGGGCCGAGACCGCGGTCGCCCCGGACGGGCCGATGGCGGTGGCCAGCCGGCGCCGGGTGCGCTGGCGCGCGTCGTGTTCCAGGGTGCGCCGGGCCGCGGCGGACACCGAGGGGTCGGAGGAGCGGGCGAGTCGGTCCAGGACGTGCGGTGGCACGATGCTGCAGAAAACTCCCATGCACGCACTGTGACAGCTTGCGCACGCTGTGTCAGCAGATTTCGGGCCGGTCCACGAGATGGAGCGAATCCGCCGGATGCCGGTGGACGCCCGCACCGGCGGCGGCCGTCGTCTTGCATGCTGAGAGGAAGCCGGCTCCGGGTGCGGGATCGGCCGCGCGGTGGGCTATGGTCGAGGCCATGCGTTTCGGGCTGCTCCTCCTTAGCCGCCGCGGCGAGGGCCTGTAGTCGTAGGCCGACCCCCTCCCCGCGGAGTTCGGCGTTGCCCAGCTGTCGGCCGCCACCAGCGGAGCCGAGGAGAAACCACTCGCATGACCACCCCGAACCGTGTGGGCCGCGCCACGCCCGTCACCGCCGCGACCGTCGCCCAGCGCCCCACCGCGATGCCGATCCACAAGTACGGCCGCTACGAGCAGGTGGACATCCCGGACCGCACCTGGCCGGACGCCCGGATCACCAAGGCGCCGCGCTGGCTGTCCACCGACCTGCGCGACGGCAACCAGGCGCTGATCGACCCGATGTCGCCGGCCCGCAAGCGGGAGATGTTCGACCTGCTGGTGCGCATGGGCTACAAGGAGATCGAGGTCGGTTTCCCCTCCTCGGGCCAGACCGACTTCGACTTCGTGCGCTCCATCATCGAGCAGGACGCGATCCCCGAGGACGTCACCATCTCGGTGCTGACCCAGGCCCGCGAGGAGCTGATCGAGCGGACCGTGGAGTCGCTGCGCGGCGCCCACCGGGCCACCGTCCACCTCTACAACGCCACCGCCCCGGTCTTCCGCCGGGTGGTCTTCCGCGGCACCCGCGAGCAGGTACGGCAGATCGCGGTCGACGGCACCCGGCTGGTGATGGAGTACGCCGACAAGCTGCTGACCGACGAGACGATCTTCGGCTACCAGTACAGCCCGGAGATCTTCACCGACACCGAGCTGGACTTCGCGCTGGAGGTCTGCGAAGGCGTGATGGACGTCTGGCAGCCCGAGGAGGGCCGCGAGATCATCCTCAACCTGCCCGCCACCGTGGAGCGTTCGACGCCCTCCACGCACGCCGACCGGTTCGAGTGGATGTCGCGCCACCTGTCCCGCCGCGAGTACGTCTGCCTGTCCGTGCACCCGCACAACGACCGCGGCACCGCGGTGGCCGCCGCCGAACTGGCCCTGATGGCAGGCGCCGACCGGATCGAGGGCTGCCTGTTCGGCCAGGGCGAGCGCACCGGCAACGTCGACCTGGTCACCTTGGGGATGAACCTGTTCAGCCAGGGCATCGACCCGCAGATCGACTTCTCGGAGATCGACGAGATCCGCCGTACTGCCGAGTACTGCAATCAGATGGAGGTCCACCCGCGCCACCCGTACGCGGGCGACCTGGTCTACACCTCCTTCTCCGGCTCCCACCAGGACGCCATCAAGAAGGGCTTCGAGGCGATGGCCGCCGACGCCGCGGCCGCCGGGAAGACCGTGGACGAGATCCCCTGGGCGGTGCCCTACCTGCCGATCGACCCCAAGGACGTCGGCCGCTCCTACGAGGCCGTGATCCGGGTCAACTCGCAGTCCGGCAAGGGCGGCATCGCCTACGTGCTGAAGAACGAGCACAAGCTGGACCTGCCGCGCCGGATGCAGATCGAGTTCTCCCGGATCATCCAGGCCAAGACCGACACCGAGGGCGGCGAGGTCACCCCCGCGCAGATCTGGTCGGTCTTCCGCGACGAGTACCTGCCCACGCCCGACAACGCCTGGGGCCGCATCGTGCTGCGCTCGGCCCAGACCTCCACCTCCTCCGACGGCACCGACGCGCTGACCGTCGAGGCCGAGGTGGACGGCGTCGCCACCACCCTGACCGGCACCGGCAACGGCCCCATCTCCGCCTTCTTCGACGCCCTGGCCGGCATCGGCGTGGACGCCCGGCTGCTGGACTACTCCGAGCACACCCTGAGCGAGGGCGCCTCCGCGCAGGCCGCCTCGTACATCGAGTGCGCCATCGACGGGCGCGTGATGTGGGGCATCGGCATCGACCCCAACACCACCCGCGCCTCCCTGCAGGCCGTCGTCTCCGCGGTCAACCGCGCCGCGCGCTGACGACCCCCGTGGCCGCGCGGGCCGGCGGCGACCCCGCCCGCCCGCGCGACCGCGCCCCGCCCTGCGCCGGCCCGGTGCCGCGAAGGGCCCAACTCCCTTGCCCCCGGCCCCGATCCCGGGCCGCCCGCCGCTCCGCCGCGGCCGCCGCTGTCACCCGCGCGGTACCCCCGAGCGGTGAAGAGAAGGCGAATTGCCCCCGTACGCGGTACTGACTGGGCCTCCCGGCTGTGGCTAACATCACGCTGTACGGCACCGTGGCCGTGTCATCGGCGTCCCCGCCGGCCCCCCGGGGCCGGACGTGGCGCCCGTCGCGCGGCAACGGGCCGCTGCGGGTGCGTACCGGGACGACGACGGCCGGAGGGTGCGATGAAGCTGGGGCTGATCTGGGGAGTGCGCACGTCCTGGCACACCGAGGACGACGGCGAGTTCTACTGCCCCGACTGCGGCGGCGACCGGGCCTACCACCGCAGGACCGGCACCCGCCGGCTGACCGTGCTCAACGTGCCGCTGCTCGCCCGCGGCACCGCCGGCACCGTCGTCGAGTGCACCGCCTGCCACCGGCGGTACGGGCCCGAGGTGCTGCTCTGCCCGACCACCACCCGCTTCTCGGCGATGCTGCGCGACGCCGTGCACACCATCGCGCTCGCCGTGCTCACCGCCGGCGGCGCCGGCGCCCGCAGCACCCGCGAGGCCGCGGTCGGCGCGGTGCGCGCGGCCGGCTTCAGCGACTGCACCGAGGACCAGTTGCTCGGCCTGCTCGCCGCGATCGTCGCCGACGAGGGCCGCTTCCGCCGCTCCGACGAACTCGGCCCCGACTCCTTCGCCGAGGCCGTCGACGGCTGCGGCAGCTGGCTGTCCATCGAGTTGCACGAGGCGCTGGAACCCCTCGCCGACCACCTTGCCCCCCAGGGCCGCGAGCGCGTGCTCCTCGAAGGCGCCCGCATCGCCCTGGCCGACGGCCCCTACCTGCCCGCCGAACGCGACGTGCTGGAAGCCGTCGGCCGCTGCCTGTCCCTGCACACCGACCACATCGACCGCCTGCTGAGGGCCGCCGCCACCGCGGCCTGACCCGGCAGGCGCCCACCGCCGGATGTGCGGCACCGGTACGGGGCCGGTGCGCGGTGGGCGAGAATGGACCGCATGAGCCTGTTCCGCGACGACGGCATCGTGCTGCGCACCCAGAAGCTGGGCGAGGCGGACCGCATCATCACGCTGCTGACCCGGCGGAACGGGCGGGTGCGCGCGGTGGCCCGCGGGGTGCGGCGGACCAAGTCGAAGTTCGGCGCGCGGCTGGAGCCCTTCAGCCATGTCGACGTGCAGTTCTTCGCCCGCGGCGGCGAACTCGTCGGCCGCGGCCTGCCGCTGTGCACGCAAGGCGAGACCATCGCGCCCTACGGCGGCACCATCGTCACCGACTACGAGCGCTACACCGCCGGCACCGCGATGCTGGAGACCGCCGAGCGGTTCACCGACCACGAGGGGGAGCCGGCCGTCCAGCAGTACCTGCTGCTCGTCGGCGCCCTGCGCACCCTCGCGGCCGGCGAGCACGAGCCGCGGCTGGTGCTCGACGCCTTCCTGCTGCGCTCCCTGGCCGTCAACGGCTACGCCCCCAGCTTCGACGACTGCGCCAAGTGCGGGCTGCCCGGGCCGAACCGGTTCTTTTCGGTCGGCGCGGGAGGAGTCGTCTGCGGCGACTGCCGCGTCCCCGGAAGCGTCGTACCCTCCAGGGAGTCACTGGAACTGCTCGGCGCCCTGCTGGGCGGCGACTGGGAGACCGCGGACGCCTGCGCCCCGCGCCACTGCCGCGAGGGCAGCGGGCTGGTCGCGGCCTACCTCCAGTGGCACCTCGAACGCGGCCTGCGGTCGCTGCGCTTCGTGGACAAGTAGCACCCGACCACCGACGACACCGAGACACCGACGACACCGAGCACACCGACCGCAACCGGCCGCGGACGCCTCGCACGCGGCGGCGACAGACCCGAAACCCCGGCACCACCCGGAAGACCTGGCGGGAGACGTACGACCATGGCACGACGCGGGATCCTCACCCGTCACCGGACCACTTACCGCACCCCCGAGCCGCACCCCTCGGGCGCCCGCCCGCCGAAGATCCCCGGCGAGCTGGTGCCCAAGCACGTCGCCATCGTGATGGACGGCAACGGGCGCTGGGCCAAGGACCGCGGCCTGCCCCGCACCGAGGGCCACAAGGTCGGCGAGGGCGTCGTGCTCGACGTGCTCAAGGGCTGCCTGGAGATAGGGGTGAAGAACCTCTCGCTCTACGCCTTCTCCACCGAGAACTGGAAGCGCTCGCCGGAGGAGGTGCGCTTCCTGATGAACTTCAACCGGGACGTGATCCGCCGCCGCCGTGACGAGATGGACGAACTCGGCATCCGCATCCGCTGGGTGGGCCGGATGCCCAAGATGTGGAAGTCCGTGGTCCAGGAGCTCCAGGTCGCCCAGGAGCAGACCGTCGGCAACGACGCGATGACCCTGTACTTCTGCCTCAACTACGGCGGCCGCGCCGAGATCGCCGACGCCGCCCAGGCCATCGCCCGCGAGGTGGCCGCGGGGCGGCTGGACCCCTCGAAGGTCACCGAGAAGACCTTCATGAAGTACCTGTACTACCCCGACATGCCCGACGTGGACCTCTTCCTGCGGCCCAGCGGCGAGCAGCGCACCTCCAACTACCTGATCTGGCAGTCCAGTTATGCCGAGATGGTGTTCCAGGACGTGCTCTGGCCGGACTTCGACCGCCGCGACCTGTGGCGGGCCTGCCTGGAGTACGCCTCCCGCGACCGCCGCTTCGGCGGCGCCCAGGGCTGAGGGCGCCGGCTGCCGCTCTCACCCGGCGGACCCCTGAACGTGAAGGGCGCGCCTCCCGCAGTGGGAGGCGCGCCCTTCACGTGTGACGGCGGCGGGCCGGGGCGGTCAGCAGCCGATCAGGCGCGAGGCCAGGTAGCCCTCGACCTGGTCCAGCGAGATCCGCTCCTGCTTCATGGTGTCGCGCTCGCGGACGGTGACCGCGTTGTCCTCGAGGGTGTCGAAGTCGACGGTCACGCAGAACGGGGTGCCGATCTCGTCCTGCCGGCGGTAGCGGCGGCCGATCGCGCCCGCGTCGTCGAACTCGATGTTCCAGTGGCCGCGCAGCGCGGTGGCCAGGCCCTTGGCCTTCGGCGACAGCTGCGGGTTGCGGGACAGCGGCAGCACGGCGACCTTCACCGGGGCCAGCCGCGGGTCCAGCCGCATCACGGTGCGCTTCTCCAGCACGCCCTTGGCGTTGGGCGCCTCGTCCTCGGAGTAGGCGTCGAGCATGAAGGCGAGCATCGCCCGGTTGACACCGGCGGCGGGCTCGATCACGTAGGGGTACCAGCGCTCGCCGGCCTCCTGGTCGAAGTACGACAGGTCCTGGCCGGACGCCTTGGCGTGGGCGGACAGGTCGAAGTCCGTGCGGTTGGCGACGCCCTCCAGCTCACTGAACTCCTGGCCGCCGAAGTTGAAGCGGTACTCGATGTCGGCGGTGCGCTTGGAGTAGTGGGAGAGCTTCTCCTTCGGGTGCTCGTACCACCGGATGTTCTCCTCGCGGATACCGAGGTTGCGGTACCAGTTCCAGCGCTCCTGCATCCAGTACTCGTGCCACTTCTCGTCCTCGCCGGGCTTGACGAAGAACTCCATCTCCATCTGCTCGAACTCGCGGGTGCGGAAGATGAAGTTGCCGGGCGTGATCTCGTTGCGGAACGACTTGCCCATCTGGGCGATGCCGAACGGGGGCTTCTTGCGGGCCGTGGTCTGCACCTGGGCGAAGTTCACGAAGATGCCCTGCGCGGTCTCGGGGCGCAGGTACGCCACCGAGCCGGCGTCCTGGGTCGGGCCGAGGTGGGTCTGCAGCATGCCGGAGAACTGCTTGGGCTCGGTGAAGGCGCCCTTGGTGCCGCAGTGCGGGCAGTTGATGTCCGCCAGGCCGTTCGGCGGCGGGTTGCCGTGCTTGGCCTCGTACGCCTCCTCCAGGTGGTCGGCGCGGAAGCGCTTGTGGCAGGAGGTGCACTCGGTGAGCGGGTCGGAGAAGGTGGCCACGTGGCCGGAGGCGACCCACACCTCGGGGGCGAGGATCACCGAGGAGTCGAGCCCCACCACGTCGTCGCGCGAGGTGACCATCGCGCGCCACCACTGGCGCTTGATGTTCTCCTTGAGCTCCACGCCCAGCGGCCCGTAGTCCCAGGCGGCGCGCGATCCGCCGTAGATCTCACTGCTCGGGAAAACGAAGCCACGGCGCTTGCTCAGGCTGACGATGGTGTCGATCTTGTCGGCGGCCACGGTGCTCTCTTCAGTGCGACGAGGGGGTCAGTTGTCCCAGATTACCGGCGGCTGCGGGGCACATCACAAATCGGTTCCGCGAGCAGTGGGCGGACCCCGAGAATTGACAATCGTTTCCAGTTTAGTTGAACATGACTCTCATGCACAGCTCCCGCCGCGCGCCCCTGCGGTCCCTCGCCGCGGCGGCGGTGCTGGTGCTGGCGGCCTGGCCCGCGCTCAGCGGCTGCGCCGCCACCGTCGACGACTTCAAGGACGACGGGAAGCTGCACGTCACAGCTGCCTTCTACCCGCTGGAGTACCTGGCGACCCGGATCGGCGGCCGCTATGTCGACGTCTCGGACCTGACGAGGCCCGGCACCGAGCCGCACGACCTCGAACTCGCCCCGCGCCGGATCGCCGCGCTCACCCACTCCGACGTCATCGTCTACCTGCGCGGCATGCAGCCCGCGGTGGACGACGCCGTGGCCCAGTCCGGCGTGCGCCGAACGGTGGACGCGGCCGCACTGGTCCCTCTGGAGGACCACGGCACCGAGGTGGACGGCCGCGACCGCACCACCGGCGACAACGGCAGCGGCGGCCGCCCCGAGACCGCGGGCGCCGACCCGCACATCTGGCTCGACCCGGTGCGCTACGCGGCCGTGGCGGCCGGCGTCGGCAGGGCGCTGGAGGCCGCCGATCCCGCGCACGCCGCCTACTACGCCGCCGGCACCGCCCGGCTGACCGCACGGCTGCACGCACTGGACGCCGAGTTCGCCGCGGGTCTGCGCGGCCGCACCACCGACACCTTCCTCACCACCCACGCCGCCTTCGGCTACCTCGCCGAACGCTACGGCTTGGTGGAGGAGGCGATCAACGGCATCGACGCCGAGAGCGAGCCGAGCGCCGCCCGGATGCGGGCCCTGCAGGACCTCGCCCGGCGCGAGCACGTCACCACCGTCTTCTTCGAGACGCTGGTCAGCGACCGCACCGCCAGGACCTTCGCCGGCGACCTGCACCTGCGCACCGACGTGCTCGACCCGATCGAGGGCATCACCGCGGCCTCCCGCGGAACCGACTACTTCGAGGTGCAGCACGCGAACCTGCGGGCGCTGCAGAAGGCACTGGGGGTACGCACGTGAGCACGACGGGTACGGCTGTCGCCGGTACGGCGGGGCTGGGGCGGGCGGCGGCCGCGGCCGGTGCCCCGCGGCCGGGCAGCGGCACGTCCGAGGCCGACCCGGCCGGCACGTCTGCGGGGGCGGGGGCGCGGGAGGTGGCGGGTGCGGTCGGCGTCGCCGGCGTGCAGGGCGCAGCCGGGTCGGCGCGGGGCGGCGCGTCTGCGGGGGCGGGGGCGGGGGCGCCGGAGGCGGTAGGCGCGGTAGGCGTTGTCGGCGTTGTCGGCGTTGTCGGCGTTGTCGGCGTGCAGGGCGTACCCGGGTCGGCGCGGGGCGGCGGGACCGGGGTCGCGCCCGCGCCTGGCCGCGGGGCCACCGCTGCCGCCGGGGGAGACGTCGTACGGCTGCGGGGGGCCACGGCCGCGCTCGGGGGGCGGCCCGTGCTGCGCGGGGTGGACCTGGCGGTCGGGCGGGGCGAGGTGGTCGCGCTGCTCGGGGCGAACGGCTCGGGCAAGTCCACCGCCGTGCGGGCCGTGGTCGGGCAGGTGCCGCTGAGCGCGGGGGAGTGGGAGCTGTTCGGCACGCCCGGCGCCCGCTTCCGGCAGTGGCACCGGGTCGGCTACGTGCCCCAGCGCACCACCGCGGCCGGGGCGGTGCCCTCCACGGTCTGGGAGGTGGCCTCCTCCGGCCGCCTGTCGCGCACCCGGCTGCGGCCGCTGCGCCGGGCCGACCGCGAGGCCGTGCACCGGGCGCTGGAACTGGTCGGAATGGCCGGGCGGGCCCGCGACTCGGTGGGCGCCCTCTCCGGCGGCCAGCACCAGCGGGTGCTCATCGCCCGCGCCCTGGCCGCCGAGCCGGACCTGCTGATCATGGACGAGCCGATGGCCGGGGTGGACCTGGCCGGGCAGGACGCCCTCGCCGGCATCCTGCGCGCCCAGGTCGCCGCCGGCGCCTCGGTGCTGCTGGTGCTCCACGAACTCGGCCCCATGGAACCGCTGATCGACCGCGCGGTGGTGCTCGCCGCCGGGCGGGTCGTCCACGACGGGGCGCCGCCGCGGGTCGTGGGGCAGCACGCCCTGCCCGGCCACGAGCACGTCCACCCGCACGCCGGGCCGCGGCCGGCCGTCGTCCGCGGCCCCGTACCGGAGCCGGGCACAGCCCCCGGGCAGCCGGAGCTGCCGCGGCAGGAAGGACGGGCCTCGTGACCCTCCTCGACTACGCCTTCATGCAGCGCGCGCTGCTGGCGGCCTTCCTCGTCGGTGTCACCGCGCCCTCCGTCGGCATCTTCCTGGTGCAGCGGCGGCAGGCCGTCATGGGCGACGGCATCGGGCACGTGGCCCTGACCGGCATCGCGCTGGGCTTCCTGCTGCGGGTCAGCCCGGTGTGGATGGCCGTCCTGGTCTCCGCGGCGGGCGCCGTCCTGATGGAGCTGATCCGCTCCCAGGCCAAGGCCCGCGGGGACATCGCCCTGGCGATGCTGCTGTACGGCGGCATGGCCGGCGGTGTGCTGATCATCTCGCTGGCGCCCGGCGGCTCCAACGCCAACCTGGACTCCTACCTCTTCGGCTCCATCAGCACGGTGGCGCCCGGCGACATCCCGCCGATGGCCGCGCTCGCGGTCTTCGTGCTGCTGGTCGTCCTGGGCCTGCGCCGGCCGCTGTACGCGGTGTGCCTGGACGAGGAGTTCGCCCGGGTGATGCGGCTGCCGGTGCGCGCGCTGAACCTGCTGCTCGCGGTGACCGCCGCCGTCACGGTGACGGTGGCCATGCGGGCGGTCGGGCTGCTGCTGGTCAGCGCGCTGATGGTGATCCCGGTGGCCGCCGCCCAGCAGCTCACCCGCGGCTTCGCCTGGACGCTGGCTGTGGCGGTCGCCATCGGGGTGTCGGCGGCGGTGTCGGGCACGGTGTTCTCGTACTACGTGGACGTGCCGCCCGGCTCCAGCATCGTGCTGGCCGCGATGGCGGTCTTCCTGGGCACGGCGGTGGTGGCGGCGCCCCTTGCGGCCCGGCGGGCGCGGGCGGTGCAGCGGGCCGAGGCGGAGGCGGGGGAGGCCGGTGCGGGTGCTGCCGGCGGGGCGGCGGGCGGCACCGCGGGCGACGTACCGGACGGGGGCGGATCGGGCACCCTTGAAGTGGGCGTGCCCGGGTGAGGAGCCCCGCCGGGCGCCGGCGGGCTGGCACAATGGGCGACCGGGCCTCGCGGGGCCCCGGAGCTTGGACCGAGAAGGAGGAACCGGTGAGCACACATCAGCAGACCGTGCGAGGCCGCTCCACCCGGCAGCGGGCCGCGGTGGCCGCGGCTCTCGACGAGGTCGACGAGTTCCGCAGCGCTCAGGACCTGCACGACATCCTCAAGCACCGCGGGGACTCGGTCGGCCTGACCACCGTCTACCGCACGCTGCAGTCCCTCGCCGACGCCGGCGAGATCGACGTCCTGCGCACCGGGGACGGCGAGTCGGTCTACCGCCGCTGCTCCGGCGGCGGCCACCACCACCACCTGGTCTGCCGCTCGTGCGGCAAGGCGGTGGAGGTCGAGGGCCCGGCCGTGGAGAAGTGGGCCGAGGCGGTGGCGGCGGAGAACGGCTTCGTGGACGTCGCGCACACCATGGAGATCGTGGGCACCTGCTCCGACTGCGCGTAGCCCTTCACCGGGCACGCGCCCGCCCGGCCTCGTCCGGCCGCTGAAGGACGGGCGCGCGCGGGTGTGGGAAGGGTCCCGGGGGCGGCGCTTGCACGGGGCGCCGCCCCCGGGGGTGGGGCCGGGGGGAACCGACGGGCGGTGAGGGTTGGGCCCCAGGGCGTGGGCCTCCGCCGGCGGGTCCGGGGCCGGCCCGGTCAGGGGGTCATCGGGCGGCCGCCCGCGCGGCTTCGAGGCGGGCGACCGGGATGCGGAAGGGCGAGCAGGAGACGTAGTCCAGGCCCGCCCGGTGGAAGAAGTGGACCGACTCGGGGTCGCCCCCGTGCTCCCCGCACACGCCCAGCTTGAGGTCGGGCCGCGTGGCCCGGCCGGCCTCCGCCGCGGAGCGCACCAGCGCGCCCACCCCGTCGGCGTCGATCGTCTCGAACGGGGAGACCCCGAAGATCCCCTTCTCCAGGTACGCGGTGAAGAAGGACGCCTCCACGTCGTCGCGCGAGAAGCCCCACACGGTCTGCGTCAGGTCGTTGGTGCCGAAGGAGAAGAACTCCGCCGCCTCCGCGATCTGACCCGCCGTCAGCGCCGCCCGCGGCAGCTCGATCATCGTGCCGATCGACAGGTCCAGGTCCGCGCCGGTCGCCTCACGCACCTCCGCCACGATCGCGTCGGCCTCGTCCCGGACGATCTCCAGCTCCTGCACGGTGCCCACCAGCGGCACCATGATCTCCGGCCGCGGGTCGCCGCCTGCCGCGATCCGCTGCGCCGCCGCCTCCGCGATCGCCCGCACCTGCATCGCGAACAGCCCCGGGACGACCAGCCCGAGCCGCACCCCGCGCAGCCCCAGCATCGGGTTCTGCTCGTGCAGCTTGTGCACGGCCTGCAGCAGCCGCAGGTCGTTCTCGTTGGCGTCCTTGCGGGCCTCGGCCAGTGCCACCCGCACCGACAGCTCGGTGATGTCGGGCAGGAACTCGTGCAGCGGCGGGTCCAGCAGCCGTACCGTCACCGGCAGCCCGTCCATCGCCTCGAACAGCTCCACGAAGTCCGCGCGCTGCAGCGGCAGCAGCGCTTTGAGCGCGTCCTCCCGCTCGCCGTCGGTGTCGGCCAGGATCAGCCGCTCGACCAGTTCGCGCCGCTCGCCGAGGAACATGTGCTCGGTGCGGCACAGCCCGATGCCCTGGGCGCCGAACCGCCGGGCCCGGGCCGCGTCCTCGGCGTTGTCCGCGTTGGCCCGCACCCGCAGCCGGCGCACCCGGTCGGCGTACGCCATGATCCGGTGCACCGCCCGTACCAGCTCGCCGGCCTCCTCGGCGCCGGCGTGCATCCGCCCCTCGAAGTACTCCACCACCGGCGAGGGCACGACCGGCACCTCCCCGAGGTACACCTTGCCGGTGGACCCGTCGATGGAGATCAGGTCGCCCTCCTCCAGCACCAGGCCCCCCGGTGCGGTCAGGCACCGCCGCTTGGTGTCGACCTCCAGCTCCTCGGCCCCGCACACGCACGTCTTGCCCATGCCGCGGGCGACCACGGCCGCGTGCGAGGTCTTGCCGCCGCGCGAGGTGAGGATGCCCTCGGCGGCGATCATGCCGCTGAGGTCGTCGGGGTTGGTCTCGCGCCGGATGAGGATGACCTTCTCGCCCGAGCGCGACCACTTCACGGCCGTGTACGAGTCGAAGACCGCCTTGCCGACGGCCGCGCCCGGTGAGGCCGCGATGCCCCAGCCGATCCGCCGCACCGAGCCGCGGGCGGTGGCCGCGTCGTCGAACCGCGGGAACATCAGCTGGGCCAGCTGCGCGCCGGTCACCCGCCGCAGCGCCTCGGCCTCGTCGATCAGGCCCTGGTCCACCAGCTGCGTCGCGATCTGGAAGGCCGCGGCCGCCGTGCGCTTGCCCACCCGTGTCTGCAGCATCCACAACTGGCCGCGCTCGATGGTGAACTCGATGTCGCACAGGTCCTTGTAGTGCGTCTCCAGCGTCTCCATGATCGCCAGCAGGCGGTCGTAGGAGGTCTTGTCGATCCGCTCCAGGTCGGCCAGCGGCACGGTGTTGCGGATGCCCGCCACGACGTCCTCGCCCTGTGCGTTCTGCAGGTAGTCGCCGTAGACGCCCTGGGCGCCGGTGGCCGGGTCGCGGGTGAAGGCGACGCCGGTGCCGGAGTCCGGGCCGAGGTTGCCGAAGACCATGGCGACGATGTTCACCGCGGTGCCGAGGTCGCCGGGGATGCGCTCCTGGCGCCGGTAGAGCCGGGCACGGTCGGTGTTCCAGGAGTCGAAGACGGCCCGCACCGCCAGGTCCATCTGCTCGCGCGGCTCCTGCGGGAACTCCCGCCCGGCCTCCTTGGCGACGATCGCCTTGAACTCCTCGACCAGGCCGCGCAGGTCGGCGGCGTCCAGACCGAGGTCGCTGTCGGCGCCCTTGGCCCGCTTGGCGGCCTCCAGCGCCTCCTCGAACAGGTCGCCGTCCACGCCGAGCACGGTCTTGCCGAACATCTGGACCAGCCGCCGGTAGGAGTCCCAGGCGAACCGGTCGTCGCCGCCGGCCTGGGCGGCGAGGCCGGCCACCGAGTCGTCGGACAGGCCGATGTTGAGGACGGTGTCCATCATCCCCGGCATCGAGAACTTCGCGCCGGAGCGGACCGAGACCAGCAGCGGGTCGTCGCTCTGGCCCAGCTTGCGGCCCATCCGCTGCTCCAGCTCGGCGAGGTGCGCACTCACCTCGTCGCGCAGCGCCGGCGGTTCGGCCCCCGAGTCCAGGTAGACGCGGCACGCCTCGGTCGTGATGGTGAAGCCCGGAGGGACGGGCAGGCCGAGGTTGGTCATCTCGGCGAGGTTCGCACCCTTCCCGCCGAGCAGGTCCTTCAGATCCTTGTTGCCCTCGGTGAAGTCGTAGACGTACTTGGGGTGTTTCTCGCGTGTCGACACGGGTGGTTCGACTCCTCGCGTCCTGGTTGCCCTGACGGCGGGGAGCGTACCCATCTCGAAGGTCCCGTAGCGCGTCCATCAGCACGACACACGGGTGTAACCGCCCGACTGCCGTCAGATCCAAGCCGCGTCCAAGCAGAATAGCTCGACCCCGAGTGTTCACCCCGCGTTCACGAGTCGAAGCCACGACCCCGCTCCGCGAGGGAGGGCCGTTTGGGTGTCTACGGAGCGTGATGGATTCCGCTGTCAGGTGGAGACAAGGCGGTGGCACGCAGTGCCGTCCATTCGAGTAGTGCAGCGCTCGTATGTGCGCTCATTTGAGCAAACACGTGATCAGTCGTGACGTGAATCACCCGCACGGCTCACGCGCTGTCTCATCCATTGGACGTAGGGCGCCTACGCATCCGGTACGCGCCCGTCATGCGGCGGGCACGTCGCTTCCCCCTGTGCCGGTCGGCCGATGTCCGACCGCCTCGACCGCCTCGACCGCCTCGACCGCCCCGGCCGCCCCGACCGCCGCCGGGCATGCCGTGCCCCGCCGCCGGGCCCGTACGGGCCCGGCCCCGCTCAGCCGCCCGACGTCTCCGACTCCGCATCCGCGGACAGCGCGGCGCACTCGTACGGGTCCTCCAGCCAGCCGTCCGGCAGGACGACCCGCCCGCCCGCGGCCGTCCGCCCCCGCGGCCCGTCGGCGTGGGCCGGCCACGGCTGCGCGGGGTCGATCAGCGCCAGCTGCTCGTCGAGTTCGGCGAGCGAGGACGCGGTGGCGAGCGCGCGCCGCAGTTCGGAGCCCACGGCGAAGCCCTTGGTGTACCAGGAGACGTGCTTGCGGAAGTCGATCACGCCGCGCGCCTCGTCGCCGAGCCAGCGCCCGAGCAGCTCGGCGTGGCGGCGCATCACCGCGGCCACCTCGCCGAAGGCGGGCGCGTAGGGCGCCTCGCCCGAGCCGAGCGCGGCCAGGTCGCGGAAGAGCCAGGGCCGCCCGAGGCAGCCGCGGCCGACCACGACCCCGTCGCACCCCGTCTCGCGCATCATCCGCTCGGCGTCGGCCGCGGACCAGATGTCGCCGTTGCCGAGCACCGGGATCTCCGGGACGTGCTCCTTCAGCCGCGCGATGGCCTCCCAGTCGGCGGTGCCGCCGTAGTGCTGGGCGGCGGTGCGGCCGTGCAGGGCGACGGCGCTGACGCCCTCCTCCACGGCGATCCGGCCGGCGTCCAGGTAGGTGAGGTGGTCGTCGTCGATGCCCTTGCGCATCTTGATGGTGACCGGCAGGTCGCCGGCCGCGGCCACCGCCTCGCGGAGCAGCGCCCGCAGCAGCGGCCGCTTGTAGGGCAGCGCGGAGCCGCCGCCCTTGCGGGTCACCTTCGGCACCGGGCAGCCGAAGTTGAGGTCGATGTGGTCGGCCAGGTCCTCGTCCACGATCATCCGCACCGCCTTGCCGACGGTCGCGGGGTCGACGCCGTACAGCTGGATCGAGCGCGGGGTCTCGCTCGCGTCGAAGTGGATGAGCTGCATCGTCTTCTCGTTGCGCTCCACCAGCGCCCGCGTGGTGATCATCTCGCTGACGAAGAGTCCCTTGCCGCCGGAGAACTCGCGGCACAGCGTGCGGAAGGGCGCGTTGGTGATGCCCGCCATGGGGGCGAGCACCACCGGCGGCCACACGGTGTGCGGGCCGATCCGGAGCGCTCCGGGCGCGGGCGGGGCCAGGGTGGCGTCAGCGGTCATGGGGCCCATTGTCGCCCACCGCCGGAAGACGCCGGGACATTTGGTTGTACAGTATTAACGATTACACGGACAGAAGAGACATCCCAGGAGCCCCGCCCTATGCCAGAGTTGTCCTACCGCCGACGCATGCTCGTCCTGGCCATCTGCTGTTCGAGCCTGCTGATCGTCAGCCTCGACAACACGATCCTCAACGTGGCGCTGCCGTCGATGCAGAAGGACTTCCACTCCGGCCTGGCGGGTCTGCAGTGGACGATCGACGCCTACCTGGTGGTGCTCGCCTCGCTGCTGCTCCTCGCCGGCTCCACCGCCGACCGGATCGGGCGGCGCCGGGTCTTCCAGACCGGGCTGGTGATCTTCACCGCGGGCTCGTTGCTGTGCAGCCTCGCGCCCGGCCTCGGCTGGCTGATCGCCTTCCGGATGGTGCAGGCCGTGGGCGGCTCGATGCTCAACCCGGTGGCGATGTCGATCATCACCAACACCTTCTCCGACCCGCGCGAGCGGGCCCGCGCGATCGGCGCGTGGGGCGGGGTGGTCGGCATCAGCATGGCGGCCGGGCCGATCGTCGGCGGGGCGCTGGTGCAGTCGGTGGGCTGGCGGTCGATCTTCTGGATCAACGTACCGGTGGGCCTGGCCGCGCTCGTGCTCACCGCCCGCTTCGTGCCCGAGTCGCGGGCACCGCGGGCCCGCCGGGTGGACCCGCTCGGCCAGGTCCTGGTGATCGTGCTGCTGGGCGCGCTGACGTACGGGATCATCGAGGGCTCGGGCGCGGGCTGGGGCTCGCCGCTGATCGTGGGCTGCTTCACGGTGGCGGTGGCCGCGGTGGTGGCGCTGGCGACCTACGAGCGGCGCCGCGTCGACCCGCTGATCGACGTGCGTTTCTTCCGCAGCGTCCCGTTCAGCGGCGCCACGCTCATCGCGGTGGCCGGGCTCGCCTCGCTCGGCGGCTTCCTCTTCCTCAACACGCTCTACCTGCAGAACGAACGGGGCCTGTCGGCGCTGGACGCCGGCCTCTACATGCTGCCGATGGCGGCGATGTGCCTGATCTTCGCGCCGATCTCGGGACGGCTGGTGGGCACGCGCGGGCCGCGGCTGCCGCTGGTGCTCGCCGGGGTGGGGCTGACCGCGAGCGGGGTGCTCTTCGCGGCCTTCGACGCGCAGTCCTCCAACACGCTGCTGTTCACCTCGTACGTCCTCTTCGGCATCGGTTTCGGCCTTGTCAACGCGCCGATCACCAACACCGCCGTCTCGGGGATGCCGCGCGAGCAGGCCGGCGTGGCCGCCGCGGTGGCCTCCACCAGCCGGCAGGTGGGCCAGTCGCTGGGTGTCGCGGTGCTCGGCGCGGCCCTCGCCGCGGGACTGCACCAGGGCGCTTGGTGGATCATTACCGGATGCGGGGTCGGCGTCCTCGGCCTCGGAGTGCTCACCACGGGACGGTGGGCCCGCGCAACGGCGGAACGGACGGCCTCGGCGCTGATGGCGCCCGAGCCGGAGCAGGACAAGGTGGCGGTGAGAGCGTCATGAGTACGACCTCGGGTACGCAGGCGGCCCCGGTGGCCGCGATGGACGGGCCGGCCGAGCGGGTCTGGAACAACCTGCGCGCGCTCGTCCTGGAGCAGAACGAGCGGCGCAAGGAGACGGCCGAGGCACTCGGGATGAGCTTCTTCCGGGTCAAGGCGCTGCGGAGGATCGCCGCGCACCCCTCGAAGATGTCCGAACTCGCCGCGGAGCTGGCCTGCGACCGGCCCTACCTCACGCTTGTCGTGGACGATCTGGAGAGCCGGGGGCTGGTGGAGCGGCACCAGCATCCCGCGGACCGCCGCTGCAAGATCGTCTCGGCCACCCCCGCCGGCCACGAAGTGGCCGCCCGGGCGAACGAGATCCTGGGCACCCCGCCGCCGGCCCTGCGGGAGTTGCCCGCGGAGGACCTGGCGGTCCTGGACCGCATCGTCTCCCAGCTCCTCGCGTAGCGCTTCCCGCGGCGCGGATTCCCGCTGTAGGGCTCCCCGCCGCTGCCGCCTGCGGCCCGCCCCGGGTTGGGCGTGCCCGTGACGGGCTTGCCCTTCGAGCGAAACGGCCGGCACCGAAGGAGCCCTGCGCGGGTGCGGGTGGGCATCGACAGACCACCGGGCGTTCAGCCCACAGCGACGGTGGCACCGGTGGTCAAGCGGGTGTAGGGGGCGCCGATGCCCGGGCCGTGCTCGCCGAGCAGTCCGCCGACCATGGCTGTGCCGGTGTCGTTCAGGGCGCCGTCGTGGATGGCGTAGGCGTGATGGGGGGCGATCTCCCGGACGTAGTCGACCAGGTGGCCGATGGTGGACCAGGGGGCATGCACCGGGAGCAGCAGGGCCTCCAGGCCCGGCAGGCCCGGCCGGTCCGGAACGGTCAGTGCGTCGCCGGGGTGGAACACGCGGCCGTCGACCAGGAAGCCGATGTTGGCGATGCGCGGGATGTCGGGGTGGATCACCGCGTGCCAGGCGCCGTACACCTGGATCTCGAAGCCCGCGGCAGTGAAGGCATCACCTTCCCCGACGCGGTGCACCCGGTTGCCGAGGCCCTCGAGCCGGGCGGCCACCGCGGTGTTCGTCCAGATCTCCAGGGCTGGGTCGGCTGCTGCGGCGGCGCGCAGCGCGGACTCGGAGAAGTGGTCGAAGTGCTCGTGCGTGACCAGGACGGCGGAGGCCCCGTTCAGGGCCGCCGGGTCGGTGAGGCCACCGGGGTCGATGACGAGACGGCGGTCGTCCTGGTCCAGTCGGACGCAGGCGTGTCCGTATTTGGTGAGCTGCATGAAGACCTCGCCGGTTCGCCGAAGGAACTATCTACAGCCTAACTGTACAGCACTGCTGTATAACGTAGACTCTCTCAATGGAAGAGAGCCGCCGGCTGGCCGAGGACCTGCGCGCAGCCGTAGGTCAGCTGGTACGAAGCACGAAGCAGAACCTGGGAACGATGCCCGACGCGGAAGCCGCCGTCCTGGGCCTTCTCGACCGCGACGGCCCGCGGACCATCGCCGAACTCGCTCAAACCCGCGGAGTGCGGCACCAATCGGCGGCCAGAACGGTCAAGGAGCTGGCCCTGACCGGCTTTGTCGCCACCCGGCCCCATCCCACCGACGGCCGCAAGCTCCTGGTCCATATCACCCCGGCCGGCCGGACGGCTCTGGAGCGGGAACGACAGGCGCGCGCCGACGTGCTGGCGGATGCGATCGACAGGACGCTGACCGCCCGGGAACGCGACGAACTACGGCGCGGTGTCGAACTGCTGGTACGCCTCGGCGCCCGGATCCGCGCCTGACCCCCGCACGTCACTGCGACCTCCGGCGGGCCGAACCCTCCCGCACGTGCCCAATCGCAGGGCAGGCCCGGGCAGGCCGCCGGTCAGGCGGCAATCCGTACCGGCCGCCCACCCCATACGCTGGGAGGACACGGCAGGGCGCGAGGCCCGGCCCCTCGGAGAGGAACACGGCATGGTGGCCGGCCCCCTGCACACGTACTCCACCGAGCTGACCTGGACCGGAAACCTCGGCACCGGTACGGACTCGTACAAGTCCTACAAGCGCACGCACGAGGTGTCCGTGCCCGGGCTGCCGACCATCGAGGGCTCCTCCGACCCGCACTTCCACGGCGACGCCGACCGCTGGAACCCCGAGCAACTGCTGCTCGCCGCGCTCTCCCAATGCCACCTGCTGAGCTACCTGCACGCGTGCGCGGTCGGCGGGGTGGTCGTCACCGCCTACACCGACCGGGCGAGCGGGGTCCTGGAGGTCACCCGCGACGGCGGCGGGCACTTCATCGAGGCGGTGCTGCGGCCCGCGGTGACCGTGGCCGAACCGGCGATGGCCGAGAAGGCGATCGCACTCCACGAGCAGGCCCACCGGCTGTGCTTCATCGCCGCCTCGGTGAACTTCCCCGTCCGGCACGAGCCGACAGTGGTCGCGCTCGGTCAGGAGAATCGCGTCTGAGAGCCGGCCCCCGCCGCCCCGCGGCGAGCCGCCGCGGTCAACCTTCCACCGGCACCGGGCGGTTGCGCAGCCGCCGCAGCATCCGCGCGTCCTGGAAACCGACCGCGCGCGCCGCGGACTCCACCGTGCTGCCCTGACCGATGAGGTGTTCGGCCCGCTCCACCCGCAGCTCCTGCTGGTAGCGCAGCGGGGTGAGGCCGGTGGCGGCGGTGAAGCGCCGGGTGAGGGTGCGTTCGCTCAGGCCCGCGGCGGCCGCGAGGTCGGCGAGGGCGAGCCGCTCGCCGAACCGGGTGTCGATGAGGTCCTGCACGCGGTGCACGCTGTCGCTGAGGTGTGCGCGGTGCCGCAGCATCGCGCTGGTCTGCTGCTCGTCGCCGTTGCGGCGGGCGTAGACGACCATCTCGCGGGCCACGCGGGCGGCGGCGCCGGGGCCGTGCCGCACGGCGACCAGGTGCAGGGCGAGGTCGATGCCGCTGGCGATACCGGCCGAGGTGATCACCCGCCCGTCGACCACGTAGAGGACGTCGCGGACGACGGTGGCGCGCGGGTAGCGGGCGGCGAGTTCGTCCTGCACGTCGTGGTGGGTGGTGCAGCGGCGGCCGTCGAGCAGCCCGGCCCGGCCGAGCGCGTCGGCGCCCGCGCACACGCTGGCGACGGTGCCGCCCGCGTCGTGGTGCGCCCGCAGGGCCCGCAGGGTGGCGGCGGCGATGGGCGCGCTGCCGTGCAGGACCGGCGCGCGCCAGCCGGGCACGAGGACCATGTCGTCGGGGCCCAGGCGCGGCCAGTGCGGGGAGGCGTGCAGCCGCAGGCCCTGGGCGGTGGGGACCTCGGGCTGCTCGGCGACGTAGTCCAGCGCGTAGCCGAGGCCGTGGTCGGCGGCGGTGGAGAAGACCTGCGCCGGTCCCGCGAGGTCGAGCAGGTGCACCCGCGGGACGAGCAGGAAGACCACCCGGGTCACGATCCGGTCAGCTCCTCGACGGTGGCGACGGTGGCGAAGCGCCCGGCCAGAGCGTACCGCGTGCGCTCCAGGACGGCGGCCGGCTGGAGCGTGCGGGGGTCGGCGAGCACCTGTGCGAAGGGGCGTTCGGCGGGGGCGCCGGGGTGCGGGATCGGCTCGGTGGCGGTGGCGTCGATGACGAAGGTGACGTCGTAGCCGAGGTCGGAGGCGAGCCGGGTGGTGGTCTCCACGCACTGCTCGGTGCGGACGCCGCAGGTCAGCAGCTTGCGCACGCCGCGCTCCGTGAGGAGCTGCTGGAGGTTGGTGGTGGTGAACGCGTTGTGCGCGGTCTTGGTGAGCACCGGCTCGCCCTCGGCCGCGGCCAGCGGCTCGATCAGCCGGACATGGCCCAGCGCGGGGTCGAAGACGGTGCCGGTGCCCGGCTCGGCGTGCAGCACCCACACCACGAGGTCGCCGCGGCCGCGCGCGTGGGCCACGAGCCGGGCGACCTTGGCGGCCACGTCGGGGTCGGAGGCGGCCTGCCAGCTCTCGCGCTGCCGGAAGGACTCCTGCACGTCGATGACGAGGAGAGCGGTGCCGGTGGCAGGGGTCTCAACCGGGGCCGCAGCGGGGGCGTCAAGAGGGGCCGCGGAAGGAACCTGGGCGGAAGCCGGGGAGGAAGAGGTCATGACCTGATCGTGACCCGTGGCCGCCCCGCGGGACCAGGCACGATCGGGTTCGGCGGCGGACCGATCCGGTCACGCGGCCCCGGGGCGGTGAGCGCGGCTCACACTGCCCGCCGCCCGGCGATGAGCGCACCGTTGCCCTCGGGAAACGGCGGGGATGTGCCGGGGTAACAGCGCGCGCACACGCTGTGGGGCATGGACGGCATGGACAACCCCACCCCCGGCGCGGCCCGGCCCGCCCCGCAGCCCGCCCCCGCGCCGACGATCGTGCTGGTCGGCCACGGGATGGTCGGGCAGCGCTTCCTGGAGGCGCTCGCCGACCGCGGGGTCGCCGGGCGCGCCCGGGTCGTGGTGCTCTGCGAGGAGCCCCGCCCGGCCTACGACCGCGTCCACCTGACCTCGTACTTCTCCGCGGGGGCGCGCCCGGACGACCTCGCCCTGGTGCCGGAGGGCTTCATGGCCCGGTACGGCATCGAGCTGCACCTGGGCGACCCGGCGGTCGCGGTGGACCGCGCCGCCCGTACGGTGACGGCCCGTTCGGGCCTGGTCGTCCGCTACGACACCCTGGTGCTGGCCACCGGCTCCTACCCCTTCGTGCCGCCCGTGCCGGGCCGAGACGCCGAGGGCTGCTTCGTGTACCGCACGATCGAGGACCTGCTGGCCATCGAGGCGTACGCGGCCGGCGCCCGCACCGGCACCGTGGTCGGCGGCGGGTTGCTCGGCCTGGAGGCGGCGGGCGCCCTGAAGGGCCTCGGCCTGCGGACGCACGTGGTGGAGTTCGCGCCGCGGCTGATGCCGGTGCAGGTGGACGAGGGCGGCGGCAAGGCGCTGCGGCGGACCGTCGAAGCGCTGGGCGTGCAGGTCCACACCGGCGTCGGCACCCAGGAGATCACCGCGGGGCCCGACGGCAAGGTCGCCGCCATGGCGCTGTCCGACGGCTCCGAACTCCCCACGGACCTCGTGGTGTTCTCCGCCGGGGTGCGGCCGCGCGACGAGCTGGCGCGCGCCTGCGGCCTGCCGGTCGGCGAGCGCGGCGGCATCGTCGTGGACGCCGCCTGCCGCACCGCCGACCCCGCCGTCTACGCCATCGGCGAGTGCGCGCTCGCCGCCGACGGGCGGGTCTACGGGCTGGTCGCGCCCGGCTACGAGATGGCCGAGGCGGCCGCCGCCGGCATCGCGGGCGCCGAGGCGTCCTTCACCGGCGCCGACCTGTCCACGAAGCTGAAGCTGCTCGGCGTGGACGTGGCGAGCTTCGGCGACGCGCACGGCGCCGCCGAGGGCTGCCTCGACGTGCTCTACTCCGACCCGCGGGCCGGGATCTACCGCAAGCTGGTCGTCGCGCCGGACGGCACACTGCTCGGCGGTGTGCTCGTCGGCGACGTGGAGTCCTACGGGGTGCTGCGGCCGCTGACCGGCACGGTGCCGCCCGTCGCCCCCGAGCACCTGGTGCTGCCGGCCGGCGCGGGCGCGCCGGTGGCGTTCGGCCCGGCCGCGCTGCCGGACGCCGCGGTGATCTGCAGCTGCCACAACGTCGCCAAGGGCGCGATCCGGGCCGCCGTCGCCGAGCAGGGCTGCACCACCGCCGCCGAGGTGGGCCGCTGCACCCGGGCCGGCACCGGCTGCGGCTCGTGCGCGAAGGTCCTCGGGCAGCTGGTGGACACCGAGTTGGCAGCCGCGGGCATCGCCGTCGACAAGGGCCTGTGCCGCTGCTTCGCGCAGACGCGGGCCGAATTGTACGAGACGGTGCTCGCGCTGCGGATCACCTCCTACCGCGAACTGCTCGACCGCCACGGCCGCCCCGAGGCGCGCGGCGGCGAGGGCTGCGAGGTGTGCAAACCCACGGTCGCCTCGATCCTCGCCTCGCTCGCCCCGACGATCGGCCTGAGCGGCCACGTCCTGGACGCCGGACAGGCCGCGCTGCAGGACACCAACGACCACTTCCTGGCCAACATGCAGAAGAACGGCTCCTATTCGGTGGTGCCGCGCATCCCCGGCGGCGAGATCACCCCGGAGAAGCTCATCGTCATCGGCGAGGTGGCCCGCGACTTCGGCCTCTACACGAAGATCACCGGCGGCCAGCGGATCGACCTGTTCGGCGCCCGCGTCGAGCAACTGCCGCGGATCTGGGCCCGGCTGGTGGCCGCCGGATTCGAGTCCGGCCACGCCTACGGCAAGGCGCTGCGGACCGTGAAGTCCTGTGTGGGCAGCGCCTGGTGCCGCTACGGGGTGCAGGACAGCGTGCGGATGGCGATCGACCTGGAACTGCGCTACCGCGGTCTGCGCTCGCCGCACAAGCTGAAGTCGGCCGTCTCCGGCTGCGCCCGGGAGTGCGCGGAGGCGCAGTCCAAGGACTTCGGGGTGATCGCCACCGCCGCCGGCTGGAACCTCTACGTCGGCGGCAACGGCGGCGCCACCCCGCGCCACGCCGACCTGCTCGCCAAGGACCTCTCCGACGCCGAACTGGTGCGGCTGATCGACCGGTTCCTGATGTTCTACATCCGCACCGCCGAGCGCCTGGAGCGCACCAGTGTCTGGCTGGAGCGCATCGGCCTGGACCACGTGCGGGACGTCGTGGTGCACGACTCGCTGGGCATCTGCGCCGAGTTGGAGCAGCTGATGGCCGACCACGTGGCCGGCTACCGCGACGAGTGGGCCGACACCCTGGACGACCCCGAGCGGCTGCGCCGGTTCGTCTCCTTCGTCAACGCGCCCGACACGCCCGACCCGACGGTCCGCTTCGTCCCCGAACGCGGCCAGATCAAGCCCCTGCTGCCCCTGACGGTGATCTCATGACCGCTCCCGCCGCCCCCGGCTCCGTGCAACTGCTGCTCCCCGGCGGCTGGTTCACCGCCTGCCCGGTCGGCGCCCTCGAACCGGGGCGCGGGGTCGCGGTGCTGCTCCCCGAGGACGCGCAGGCCGCGCTCTTCCTCGACAGTGCGGGCGCCGTGCACGCCATCGGCAACATCGACCCCTTCACCGGGGCCGCCGTGCTCTCCCACGGCCTGCTCGGCTCCGCCGCGGGCCGCCCCTACGTCGCCTCGCCGCTGCTCAAGCAGCGCTTCGACCTGGCGACGGGCAGGTGCCTGGACGACGAGGCCGCCTCGGTGCCGGCGTATCCGGCCCGGGTGGTGGGCTGAACTCGCAGGCACGTGCGGGCCGTTCGCCCGTGTCCGGCTCACCAGGGGTGGGCGGCGAGGTGATCGGCGATGCGCTCGCTGCTCCAGACGCCCTCGGCGACGACCAGCCGGAAGGAGGGGCGCAGGGCCTCGCCGGGCGCGAGGGGGGCCCGGCCGGACAGGGCGAGCACGGGGTTCACGGCGGGGTGGGTGCCCTGGCGGACCAGCCAGTCGGGCCACGCGGAGCCGGCGCCGGAGGGCTCAGGCCGGGCGGCGAAGACGAGGGTGGCACGGCCGGCCGGGGCGGCCCCCTTCGTACCGCCGGCACTCCCGGGACTGCCGCCTTCCCATGGCGTTCCCCGGGCCGGGCCCGGCCCGGCGGGTTCGGTGGGAGCCGCGCCGGAGCCGGCGTCCGGCCCTGAAGCCGCGGCGAAGTCCGCGGTGAAGGCGAGCCAGGGCGCCCGGGTGCCGTGGGCGTCCCAACCTGCACCGCCCGGACCGGCCCCGCCGGGAACGGTCACCGTGCCCTCGACATCGCGCGGGCCCTGCCAGAACAGACCGCAGTAACCCGCGAGTTGGCGCCCGAGGGGACCCGGGCCGCCGAACCGTACCGGCTCACCCAGCACGTTGCGCAGCACCGCTGTGAACTTCAGCGTCCAGCTGCCGCCTTCGGGGTCCAGGTCGCGCACCTCCCAGGTGCGCTCCTCGGCGATCCAGCGCCGCCCGTCCGCGGTGGTCCACTCGACGTCCTCGGTGATGGCGGTGCGGCCGCCCGCGGCCACGGCGGTGAAGCCGGTCCGCTCCAACCGCCCCGTGTCGCGCGGCAGTTGGGTGCCGCGGCCCCAGGAGACGGCGCCGGAGAGCTGCGCGGCCGCCGGTCCGGTGGCCCTGCCGAGCCGCCGGTCGTACGGGCGGGGTCCGGTGACCGCCACTCCGGACAGGGTCCGCAGCGGCTGTGCGAAGGGCCCCGGACAGGCGTGCGGGTGCAGCTCGGCCCGGTAGTGGTGCCGCAGCAGCTCGACACCCCCCGCGAGCACGCTCAACGTGTCGCCCCGCCCGTGCACGAGGGCGGCGATCAGGGGGACCGGGGGACGGGACGTCCGGTCCGCGGGCGGGATGCCGGAGTGGACCGCGGCGGTGGGGGGAAGCGGCATCACGGGCGCCTCGAATGTTTCGGCGAATATTCCGATACGTGCGGCGACCTTACGGCCGCCCTTTCCCGGGGTCAACACCTCGCGCGATCGCCGCAGTTCAGGCATGCGGGAGCGCTCCCATCCGGCTCGCTCCCCGCTCCGGCCCGGCGCGCTTTCCGGCTCCCGCCGACCCGAACGTCCGTCCATGCCGCCGCCCGAGCCCGCCCCGGCGGCGACGGCGTCGCGCCTCACGCATCCCGTACGCCCCGTCCGTCACGCGGTGGCCGGCCGCCGGATGTGCCGGATCAGGCCGCCTCGCGCGGGGGCGCGCTGCTCGCCCGCTCGATCAGGCGCGTGGCCAGGTCCACCCGCAGGGTGCTCGGCTCGTTGCCGCGGCTGAGGTCGATCACCAGGCGGGCGGCGGCCTCGGCCATCTCCGTGAGCGGCTGGCGCACGGTGGTCAGCGGCGGGCTGATCCAGCGGGCCAGCGGCAGGTCGTCGAAGCCGACGACGCTCACGTCGCCGGGGATCGCCAGCCCGAGTTCGCGCGCGGCCTCGTAGAGCCCCAGCGCCTGCAGGTCGTTGCCGGTGAAGACGGCGGTGGGGCGGTCGGGCAGCCGCAGCATCTCCAGCGCCTCGGTGTAGCCGGCCACGTGGTGGAAGTTGCCGTTGCGCACCAGCCGGGGGTCGAAGGCGATGCCCGCGGTCTCCAGCGCGGCCCGGTAGCCGTCGATCCGGGCGCGGCTGCACATCATGCCGCCGGGGCCGCCGATGACGCCGATCCGGCGGTGGCCCAGCTCGATCAGGTGCCGGGTGGCGGCCAGCCCGCCCTGCCAGTTGGTGGCGCCGATCGCGGGCACGTCGTCGCCGGGGTCGCCGGCCGGGTCCATGACCACGAACGGGATGTCGCGGCTGGTGAGCTGGGCGCGCTGGGCCGGGGCGAGCCCGGACAGGACGAGGATGACGCCCGTGGGCCGGCGGGCGAGCACGCCGTCCACCCAGGTCTGCCCGGGGCTGAGCCGGCCCGCGGACTCCGAGAGGACCACGTTCAGGCTCTCCTGGCGGGCGACGTTCTCCACCCCGCGGATCACCTCCATCGCCCAGGAGCTCTCCAGCTCGTGGAAGACCAGGTCGATGAGCGGGGCGGGCTGCACGCTGCCGCGCCGCCGCTGGTAGCCGTGCCGGCGCAGCAGCTCCTCCACCCGGCTGCGGGTGGCGGGGGCGACGTCGCCGCGGCCGTTGAGGACCTTCGAAACAGTCGGAGCCGACACGCCGGCGGCGCGGGCGATCTCGGCGAGGGTGGCCGTGCCGCCGGTCGGGGCTCCGGGCTGGTCATCCTGAGGATGGTGAACGCTGGTGGCACTCATGCCTGCGATCGTAGCCCCGGGACGGGGCTCGGTTCGATGCCTGGAGGGCGGCGGGTGGCTGTCCGCTCGATGGTCGCAACATTCGTTTACTGTGCCGAAATATTCGCGCGCGGGCCCCGGTGGCCTCTGGGCTCTGCCGTGAGCGGCGCGGGCGGCTTGTCCGGACCCTCCCGGATCGGCCGACAGGGTGCGCCTCGGCCGTCGCCGGGGCACCCTGGGGACATGGATGCTCCGGTGATCGTGCACGCACCCGGCCCCGGCGGCCGCCGGGTGACCATCCGCGGTGAGCACGCCGGCATCGCGACGGGCCCGGCCGACGTCGTCGAGTTCCTCCGCCGCGCGGGCCTCGAAGACCTCGACGTCGCCGACCTCCGGCGCCCCGACCTGATCGACTGGCGCGGCGCGGGCCCCGACACCTGGTCGTGACGCGGCGGCTTCCGGGCCGGGTGCCGGTGCAACCGGGCGGGGTGCTGGAGCGTCGGTCTTTGCCGTAGGGCGACGAGGTGGGGGTCACATGCGCGGGTGGCAGGGACGGGCGGGGCGCGGGCGGGCGGCTGCGGGCGGGGGTGAGGGCGCGGCGGACGGTTCCACGCGGCGGTTCCGGCTCGCCGTCCCCCGAGTGCGGCTGCCCAGGACGCGGGCGGGGTGGCGGCGGCTCGTGGTCGGGAGCGTCGCCGTGTGCGTGCTGGCCCTGGTGCCCGCGACCTGGTTGCGGCTGGCCGAGGGCGGTCGGGTGCGGTCGGAGGCGGACGTGCCGCACGAGCCTGTCGCGGTGGTCTTCGGGGCCGGGCTGTGGGACGGGAAGCCCTCGCCGTACCTGGCGCACCGGCTGGACGCCGCCGCGCGGCTGTACCGGGCGGGCACGGTGGACGCGCTGCTGGTGACGGGGGACAACAGCCGCGCCTCGTACGACGAGCCGGACGCCATGCGGACGTACCTGGTCGCCCACGGCGTGCCGCGGGCGAAGGTCGTGCCCGACTACGCCGGCTTCGACACCTGGGACTCCTGCGACCGGGCCCGCCGGGTCTTCGGGGTGACCCGCGCCGTCCTCGTCAGCCAGGACTTCCACATCCGGCGGGCGCTCGCGCTGTGCTCGGCCGCGGGGATCGACGCCTACGGCGTGGCCGTGGACGAGCCGCACGACGTGACCTGGCTGGCCGGCGGCGCACGCGAGCTGCTCGCCTCGGACAAGGCCGCCCTGGACGTCCTGCTCCGCCCCGACCCCCACTTCCTCGGCCCCCACGAGAACGGCCTCGCCAAGGCCCTGGCCGGCCCGGGCGGGAGTGCTCCGCGCGCCCAGGGCTGACCGGATCGGGGCGCCGGGCCGAAGAAGCCGGTCGCCGGCGGCCCCGCGCGAATCGGTCACCGGCTCTCGGCTCCGGCGGTGAGGGCGCGTACCCGCCCCGGCTGTCAGGTCCGGCGGGCGCAGGACGCGAGGCGGTCGGCGAACTCGGCGACCAGGACGCGCAGTTCGTCGGGGCGCTCGATGACGAACGGCCGGTCGAGTGCGGCGAGCACCGGGGGCAGCCAGTCGAGCCGTTCCGCCCGGACCTCGACGCGCAGCCAGCGCGCGGCGCCCGCCTCGGCGCCGGCCGCGAGCTCGTGCTCCTCCAGGCGTGCGACGCTTGCCGGAAGGCGGGCGCGGACCTGCTCGACGGTGCCGTGGACCCGCAAGGTCACCTCGTGCCGGTAATCGGCCGTGGCGAACCCCGACAGCACCCGCTCCGCCGGACCGGGACCCTCCGGCGCTTCGAACGAGCCGGGCAGGGTCCGGGCGTCCGCGATGCGGTCGAGCCGGAAGGTGCGGTCCTCGCCGCTTTGTACGTCCGTGCCCGTGACGTACCAGCGGCCCGCATGGCTGACGATGCCGTACGCGTGCAGGATGCGGTCGCTGCGCCGCCCCTCGCGGTCGGTGTAGCGGATCGCGACCGGCCGGCGGTGGCGCACCGCGTCGGCGAGGGCGAGCAGGACCCCGGCGTCCGGAGGGTCGGACTCCCGGGGCTGCTGGGTGAAGGCGAGGGATTCCAGGAGCGTGTCGAGCCGGTGGGCGACATGCCGGGGCAGCACCCGCCGGATCTTGGCCGACGCGGTCTCGGTCGCCGTGCCCTGCGCGGTCGTCAGCCCCGCCCGGCGGCCGGCGACCAGGCCGAGCAGCACGGCAAGGGCCTCGTCGTCGCTGAGCATGAGCGGCGGCAGGCGGTACCCGGGGGACAGGCGGTACCCGCCGTAGCGGCCGCGCACCGATTCCACGGGCACGTCCAGGTCGATCAGCTGCTCCACGTACCGGCGCACGGTGCGGCCTTCGACGCCGAGCCGGTCGGCGAGTTCGGCCACCGTGCGGGTGCCGCCCGACTGCAGCAACTCCAGGAGGGTCAGCACGCGGCCGGTGGGGCGAGGCATGCGCACCACATTACCGGCGATAGAGGACCGATTCTGTCCACTATTGCTCCTAGCCTGCGAGGTGTACGCATTCGCACGGCCAAGGAGATCCCCCATGGAGTTCGTCTCGACCCGCATCATCACCGGCGACGTGGCGCGCCTCGTCGCGTTCTACGAGCAGGCCACCGGGGTACGGGCGACGTGGGCCACCGAGGACTTCGCCGAACTCAGGACCCCGGGCGCCACCCTCGCGATCGGCAGCACCCGCACGGTTCCGCTGTTCGCCCCGGGCTCGGCCCGCCCGGCGGACAACCACAGCGTGATCATCGAGTTCCTCGTCGACGACGTGGACCGCGTCCATCAGAACCTGACCGGCTTCGTCACCGAGTTCGTCAACGGCCCCACCACGATGCCCTGGGGCAACCGCTCGCTGCTCTTCCGCGACCCCGACGGCAACCTCGTCAACTTCTTCACCCCGGTCACCCCGGAGGCCGCCGGGAAGTTCGCCCGCTGACCGCCCCGTGCGGCCGAGCGCGCCCACGGCGCCACGTGCCGCCCGGGCCGCGACCCGAAGCGGCGCCCTTCGCACGAGGGCACACCGTGCCGTTCGTGCAAAGGGCGCCCTGGGCGCGAGGGGTACGGGGGTTACGACGGGGATACGGGGACAGGGGGACCCGTCAGGCCAGCGGCAGCGCCGCCGCCAGCGTCCGCCACTCCTCCCGCGGCAGCGTGTCGTCCGGGCGGATGACCTGGATCGCCACGTGGTCGGCCCCGGCCTCGTGGAAGGCGGCGACCCGGGTACGGACGTCGACGGCGTCGCCGAGCACGAGGAGCCCGTCGAGCAGGCGGTTGCTGCCGCCGTCCGCGAGGTCGTCCTCCGTGAAGCCCAGCCGCAGCCAGTTGTTGGTGTAGTTGGGCAGCCCGAGGTAGACCGCGAGGAACTTGCGGGCGGTCTCGCGGGCGCGCATGCGGTCCGAGTCGAGGACGACGCCCAGTTCGGGGGTGAGCAGCTTGCCGGGCCCCAGTGCGTCGCGCGTCCGGGCGACGTGCTCGGGCGTCACCAGGTACGGATGCGAGCCCGCGCTGCGCTCGGCGGCCAGCGCCAGCATCTTCGGCCCGAGCGCGGCCAGCACCCGCCGCTCGCGCGGCACGGGCACGGGCGCGGCGTCCAACTCGTCGAGGAACGCGGCCATCTTCTGCAGCGGCCGCGCGTACCCGGGCGTCATCGGGCCGTGGCTGACCCCGAGGCCGAGGACGAAGCGCGCGGCGTCCTCGCCCAACTCGGCGACCTGCGCGGCGACATCGGCCGCCTCGTGCTCCCACACGCTGAGGATTCCGGTGGCCACCGTGATCCGCCGGGTGGCCGCGAGCAGCGGCACGGCCCGCGCCACGCCGGGGGAGCGGCCGAGCCAGATCGCCCCGTACCCCAGCTCGTCCAGCTCGGCGGCGGCGTCCTTCTGCTCGTCCTGGAACTGCGTGTCGGAGCGGCTGAGCAGCCCGCTCCACACGCCGACCCGGCCGATACCGTCAGGTGTCTGAAGTGTCATACCCCGCCAACGGACGCCGCCCGCGTACCTATTCCGTTTCCCCCGGCATCCACCCGATCGGCAGCACGTTCCACCCGAACGGCCCCCTCCGCGGCGACGGTGCGGGGCCGATCAGCACCCGGTCACCGCGGCTCGAAGTCCTCGCCTGCACAACTGATGTGACGCTGTGCCAGTTCGGCGGCGCGGAAGCGCAACAAGTGTCGCCCAGGGGGCGTTGGTAGTCTCCTGAGTGTGACGGTAGTTGAACGGCTGGTTCCTGACGTCTTCTGGGAGCTCTTCCTCCAGGTCGTGCCGGAGCGCCCGGTACGGGCACAGGGCGGAGGCCGGCGCCGCCACGGGGACCGGGAGGTCCTGGCCGCGATCGTCTACGTGGTGATGACCGAGTGCGTCTGGCGGGACCTGCCGCCGAGCTTCGGGGTTTCGGGGACGACGGCGCACCGCCGTTTCACCGAGTGGAGCCAGGCCGAGGTGTGGGGTCAGCTGCAGCACCTGACGCTGGAGGACCCGCACCGGCAGGGCGACGTGATGTGGTCGCGCTGCGCCATCGGCGCCCTGCGCACCCGTGCCGCCGTCGTCTCCTGAGCCGCTTGCATCATCTGAAGGCCTCCGCATTGCGCTCGGCCCAGTGCGCGAAGCCGTGCGCCGGGCGGCCCAGCACCTCCTCGACATGCGCGCTGACGGCCTGCTCGGCGAGCAGCGGCTCGCCCAGGATCGACAAGGTGCCCTCCACCACGGGCCCCGGCATGAACTGCGAGAAGCGCTCGCGCGCCTGCTCGCGGGTGAGTTCGGCCAGCCGCACCGGCTCGCCGAGCGCCGCCCCGATCGCGTCGGCCTGCTCGCGCGGGCTGACCGCGGCCGGCCCGGTCAGGACGTAGGTGCGGCCGGCGTGCGCCGGCGAGAGCAGCGCGGCGGCCGCCACCTCGGCGAGGTCCAGCGGGTCCACCACGGGGAGGGCCACGTCGGCGAACGGGGCCTCGACGGTCCGGCGTGCGCGGACCTCGCCGGCCCAGGCGAAGGCGTTGCTGGCGAAGCCGCTCGGGCGCAGCAGGGTCCACTCGGGCGCGGACTCGCGGACCGCGTCCTCGTAGGCGCGCAGGCCGGCGTGCGAGAGGACGTCCGGACGCGTGCCGCAGATCTGCGAGGAGAGCAGGACGACCCGCCGTACCCCGGCGGCCTTGGCCACCTCCATCAGCCGCGCCGGATCGCCCGCCCCGCCCAGCAGGTCGCCGGCCACCAGCAGGAAGAGGGCTTCTGCGCCGTCGAGCACGGCGGGCAGGCGGTCGGTGTCGGCGAGGTCGGCGGACCGGTGGTGGACCCCTTGCGGCAGAGCCTCGATCCACCCGGCGGCCGGCGGTCGGCGGGAGACCGCGCGCACCTGCGCGCCGGCCCCGGCGAGGGCCGCGACGAGCGGCTGTCCGACGTTACCGGTGGCGCCGGTGACCACGATCATGGCAGTTCCCCAGGGGTGGAATGCGGGCGGTTCCTGGACTTTCCGCCAACGTAGCACCGGGTACTCCCTGGTCACCTAGAGGAAAGCACCCGGTCCGCGCCCGGCGGCGCGTGCCGTCGCGGACCGCCCGTGCCGTCAGGCCGCCGTGATCCCCTGCCGGAAGGCGAACAGGCCGTGCGGGTCGTACGCGGCCTTGACGGCGGCCAGGCGCGGCAGGTTCTCCGCGTAGTAGGACTCCCGCCAGTCCGCCAGGTCCGGGTCCATCCAGTTCTGGTAGCTCTCCTTGCTGGAGAGCGGGTCGATCGTGGCGAAGCCGCCGTCGGCCCAGCGCCGCGCGGCCTCGGTGCCCTCCGCGGTGACCTCGGCCGGGTCGTTGACGAAGACCCGGTAGTTGACCGCGAAGAGCGCGTCGCGGTGCACGTAGGCGGTGTCGGTACGGGCCGGGTCGTTCGCCGCCCCGCCGAAGAAGTGCAGGTCGAGGTAGCGGGCCTGGCCGGCGCGCCGGCCGGCGTCGAAGGCGGTCATCACGTCCGCCCAGTCGGCCTCGCCGAAGGGCGCGGACGCGAACCGGGACCGCTCCAGGGCGAAGGCGGGCCTGGGCAGCCGCCCCGTCGGCGATTTGCCCGCGCGCCGGCACTCCTCGGCGGTCAGCGTGCCGCCCGCGAAGACCAGCATCATCAGCTGACGGTATGTCATGGCGCCGCCCTGGCGCGCGAGGGGCGCGCCGGTCAGGGCGAGCAGCCGCTCGGTCTGCGCGGCGAACTCCTCGGGGGTGCCGCGGGAGGCGAGCATGACGTTGACGGCGGGCACGGTGCCGGGCGCGGCGTCCTCGTGCACCACGTACGCGCCGCCGCCGATGCTGCGCGGGGCGTCCACCAGCCAGCCGGCGACGCCGTGGAGCACCCGTGGAGCCGCGTCGTAATCGAAGACGAGGTTGGCCATCAGCATCCCGTCGCCCTGCTGCGGGGTGACCGTGAAGCGGGTGACGACCCCGAAGTTGCCGCCGCCCCCGCCGCGGATCGCCCAGAACAGGTCGCTGTGGGCGGTGGGCGAGGCGGTGACGGTCCGCCCGTCGGCGAGCACCACCTCCGCCGAGGTGAGCGCGTCGCAGGCCATACCGGTGGGCCTGGTGAGGAAGCCGAAGCCGCCGCCCTGCAGGAAGCCGCCGGCGGCCACGGTCGCGCAGCCGCCCTCGCTGACCACGAGCCCGTGCGGGGCGAGAGCGGTGAGGATGTCGACGTTCATCGCGCCGGGTCCGAGGTCCACGGCGCCCTCGCCCACGGTCACGGAATCCAGCCCGGAGACGTCGACGAGGAGTCCGCCGCCGGTGGAGTAGCCCCCGTAGCTGTGGCCTCCGCTGCGTACGGCGGGCGCCAGCGCGTGGTCCTGGGCGAACCGCAGGGCGAGGGAGACGTCCTGGGCACTGGTGCAGTAGGCGACGGCCTGCGGGCGCACATGGTCGAAGTTGCCGAGTTCGAGCTGGGCGGCCAGGGCGTAGGAGGAGTCGCCGGGCCGGACGAGCCGGCCCTGGAGGTGGCGGGCCAGCCGGGCCCAGGGCACGCGGGTGCCGCCGGCGGGCACGGCGGGCGCCTCGGCCCGCGCGCCGAGCGGGGTGCGGGGACTGGTCAACGGGTACTCCCGGGGCTGTGGTCGGTACGGGCCGGTGCGGGGGGAAGGAGCGGGCAGCGCTCCGGTCCGGTACCGCCGGCCCGGCCGCGCCGGACGGGGCGGCGCGGGCGGGTCCGCGGTGCCGGACCGGAGGGTGGAGCCGGGGCCCTACGTGACCTTGCGGCCGCGCAGCGCGGACTTGACGACGCCGCTGACCATCGCCCGGCCCAGGTCGCGGATCTCGGTGGGCGCCTGGGTGTTGGCCCACCACATGAACCGGAGCATGGTGGGGGTGGTCGCGCGGTAGAAGCGGTGGTCCTCGCCGTCCTTCCAGCCGAACGGGGTGTTCACCGAGTCGCAGGCGCGGATCGCGTCGAAGACGATGTCGGCCGCCTTGTCGCCGTCGATCTCGCCGGCCTCGTACTTCTCGCAGGTCTCGGCGGTGACGTCGAGCAGGTACTTGAAGGAGTGGCTGTCGGGCCACCACAGGCCCGGGTAGGCGGACTTCTCCATCTCCTTGAAGACCGTGTCGTCCTTGCCGCTCAGCAGGTAGTCCTGCCGCGCCTGCAGCAGCCGGATGGTGGCGGGTGTGGTGAAGCACGCCCAGACCCGGAACACCGCGTTCCACAGGCGGAAGTGCGAGAAGGAGATGTAGGAGCTGTTGACGATCTTGTCGTTGTAGTCGAGCAGGCCCTGCTCCAGCCGCTCGACGTATTCGAAGCGCTCCACCGAGAAGTCGTCGTCCCGCAGGGACTCCAGCACCCGCCAGGCGAGTGCGTCCACGACCTCGAAGGTGTTGGACAGGCCCCGCGAGTACAGCGGGTCGACGAAGCCGGCGGCGTGCGACATCAGGCACCAGCGGTGGCCCACCGTCTGCTTGGAGCTGTACTGGATGCGGTCGGCGGACACCCACTCGCGCACCCGCCGGGCACCCTCGAACTGCCGCTTGACGGCCGGGTACATGTCGAGGAACCGGGCGAACTCCTCGTCGGGGGTGATGTCGTCGGGCTTGGGGTACAGCCGCTCGTCCATGGTGAGGCCGACACTGCACACCGGGTTGCGGGACTCGGCGATGTTGTCGAACGGGATGATCCAGAACCAGCCGCGCTCGATCAGGTGGTGCAGCGTCCCGCCGTGGAAGGGGGATTCCGCCGGGGCCTTGAGGTCCTCGGGGTAGTTGCACACGTCGTCGTACGGCTTGATGCCCACGTAGTGGGTGAACATCGAGCGGGCGTGGTGCTTGAGCCGGCTGGGCTGCTCGCGCAGGTCGAACTTCTGTGCCAGCGGGGAGCGGAAACCGGAGGCGTCGATGAGGTACTTCGCCCGGAACACCTCGCCGGTGTGGCCGGTGACGGTCACCCCGTCGTCGTCGAAGTCGAGGCCGGTGGCCCGCCAGTCCTGCCGGATGGTGCAGCCGTACTTGGCGGCGACGTTGACGTAGTAGGAGTCGGTGTCCTGCCGGTACATGTGGGTGGCTTCGGTGAGCATCTTCGGGATGACGAACATCGTCGCCTCGCGGGGGTCCGGCTCGCGGTTCGGCCGGTGGGTGACGAAGCCGAAGCTCTGCTTCCTGCCATGGTGCGGGCCGATGTTCTCCGTCACCGCCTTGATGTCCAGCAGGTGCTTCAGCTCGGGCACGTCGTAGCGCACCGCGAGGATGTGCAGCCACTCGACGAGCTGGGGGTTCTGCGACTCGCCGACGGCGAACCGCGGGTGGTGGCCGGCGTCGACGAGCACGACGTCGGCGCCCTGGCGGGCCAGGATGGCACCCGTGATCGAGCCGGCCAGGCCGGACCCGAGGATCACCACGTCGCACATCGTCTGCTCGCCGGTCCCGGGGGACGGCTGCGCCGCCTCGGCCTTCGTGGTCACGTCCGCACTCCTCTTCTTCTGGTGGCCGTCAGGCCGCGGTGAGCGGGGCGCCGAACCAGCGGGTGAGCGCCTCGGAGAGCCCGTCGGGCGAACCGTCGGGCGAGACCCAGGCGAGGTAGCCGTCCGGGCGGACCAGCAGGCTCGCGGCGGGGGCGTCCGGGTCCGGGCGGGTCGCGGTGACGGTGTCCACCCGGTCCGACCAGGCGGCGGCGGTCGCCCGCAACTGCGCGTTGTCGTGCAGGTCGAGCAGGATCGGGCGGCCTGGGGTGAGCAGTTCGAAGGTGGTGGTCTTGGCGTCGGCGACCACCAGGTCCTGCTCGGGCAGCCGGCGGCCGAGCAGCGGGTGGCCCTCGCCGGCGTCGTAGACGATGTCGAGGCCGGTGACGGCGCCGACGAGCCGGCGCTGCACCTGCTCCAGCGTGATCAGGTCGGCGAAGACGTCGCGCAGGGCCTGCATCTCGGGACCACCGAGGTAGAGCGAGCGCTGCACCAGGGTGTTGGCCACGATGCCGGCGCCGACCGGCTGCCGCTCGGAGCCGTAGGTGTCCAGCAGGCCGGCCGGGGCGTACCCCTTCAGCGCGGCGGCGAGCTTCCAGCCGAGGTTGACCACGTCGCCGACGCCGGCGCTGATGCCCTGGGCCCCGATCGGCAGGTGGATGTGGGCGGCGTCGCCGGCCAGGAAGACCCGGCCCTTGCGGTAGTCGGCGGCGTGCCGGCTCGCGTCGGTGAAGTAGCTGGTCCACAGCGGCCGTGCGGCGTGGATGTCCTCGCCGGTCACCCGCTGGAAGGCGTCGGCGACCTCCTCGAAGGTGGGCGGCTCCTGGGTGGGGCGGACACCGGCGCCGCGCTCGAAGACCACCACCCGGATCGCCTCCGGGCCCAGCGGCAGCACGACCACCATGCCGGCCTCGCCGACCTGGCCGGTGGGGCGGATGGGCACCCGCACCCCGGTGAAGTCGGCCATCTTCATCTCCATCGTGGCGTCCGTGCCGACGAAGTCGATGCCGGACAGCTTGCGCACCGCGCTGCGCGCGCCGTCGCAGCCGACCACATAGCGGGCGCGCAGCCGGACCGGGCCGGCCTCGGTGGCCGCCTCGACGGTGACGCCGTCCTCGTCCTGCTCCAGGCCGACGACCTCGTGCGCGCGGCGAAGGTCCGCGCCGAGACCCAGGGCCCATTCGGCGAGCACCTTCTCGGTGAAGGACTGCGGCACGCCGCGGACGCCGAAGTTGCCGCCCTCGATGATCCGGTAGTCCAGCGGAAGGCCGCCGAAATGCCCGATCGGAATGGTTTCGAGTTCGCCGAATTTCGTCAGCAGGCCGCGCTGGGCGAACTCCTCGAGCGTACGGGCGGAAAAGCCGAGAGCGCGGGACTGCCGCATCGGTTCGGGCAGCCGGTCCAGCACGACGACCGGTATTCCGGCGAGCCGGAGTTCACCGGCCAGCATGAGTCCCGAGGGGCCGGCTCCCACAATCAGCACATCGGTGTCGAACGTGTTCATCATCCCTCTTTCGGCCGGGGTTTTCTCCAGTATTCCGGTGGAGTGCGCGGAGCTGAACGGCGCCGAGTACAGAACTCCGACAAGTTCGTCAGAAATCCCTTTGGTTCTGCTCCGGATTCTCGGGGGAGCCGGTGCCGGGAAGGGCGTGCATCGCTCCGCGGTAGAAGACCAGCGGGGCCGCACCGGGCGCCGACTCCGGCTCGGGCACGCCGAGTTCGACCACCTCGCCGACCACGATGAGGTGGTCCCCGCCGTCGTACTCGGCGTCGAGCCGGCAGACCAGGTGGCCCAGGGCGCCGGCGAGCAGGGGCAGCCCCTCGGCGGTGCGGCGGTGCGGGACCTCTTCGACCCGTGCCGAGTCGCGGCCGGCGAAGGCCCAGGCCAGCTCCTGCTGGTGGTGCGCAAGGAAGTTGACGACGAAGCCGCCGGACCGGCGCAGCACGGGGCCGAGCCGGGACTGCCGGTGCAGGCAGAACAGCACCAGCGGCGGGTCGAGCGAGACGGAGGTGAAGGAGTTCACCGTCGTGCCCTCGGCATGGCCCGGCACGCCGGTCGCCGCGGTGATGACGGTGACCCCGGTGGCGAAGGCGCTGCACGCGTCGCGCAGCGCCTTGCCGTCGACGGCCGGCCGCGGGTGCGGCACGCGCCGGGCCGAGGGCAGGGCGGAGGAGGACAGGGGTGCGGAAGTCACGGGAGACCTTTCGTCCTTGGATGCGGGGACGAGGCAGGTGGATCAGTGGCCGACGAGGTCGGCGGACGGTTCCGCCGGGGTGGTCGCCCGCAGGGCGTCCCGGCCGGACAGCAGCGGTGCCGCCATCGCCGTGGTGACCAGGGCCATCACGACCATCATGGTGAACATCCGCACGTCGAGGACGCCGAGTGTCACCGCCGCGTTGAGGATGATCAGTTCGGTCAGGCCCCGGGTGTTCATCAGCAGACCGAGGTCTTTGGACTCCCGCCACGGCAGCCCGGCCAGCCGCGCCGGGAGGATCGCCCCGAGCAGCTTGCCCGCGCACGCCACCAGGACGATCAGCAGCAACACCACCGTGTCGCCCGCGGTCAGGGCCGTCAGATCGACGTCCAGCCCGGTGACGACGAAGAACACCGGAAGCAGCACCAGGCTCATGTCGTCCAGCGGCTTGCGCACGTTGCGGGCGAGCAGCCGGGCGGGCTCGCGCGGGGTGACGAAGCCGAACAGGAACGCCCCGAAGATCGCGTGCACGCCGATCCAGGAGGTCAGCCACGCCGAGGTCATGGCCCCGGCGCTGAGGACCACCAGCAGCGCGGACCAGCGCTCGGCCGCGGCCCACCGCCACACCAGCGCCGCCAGCAGCGGCCGCACGACCAGCAGCATGCCGGCCGCGTACAGCAGGGCGAACCCGGCGATCCGGCCGAGCCGCGCGTAGTCGCCGTCGGCGCTGACCATCGCCGAGACGTACGCCAGCAGGCACCAGGCCAGGACGTCGTCGACGGCGGCGCTGGCCAGGGCGAGGGAGCCGACTCTGGTGTCCGAAAGGTCGTTGTCGGCCAGCACACGGGCCAGCACCGGGAACGCGGTCACCGACATCGCCGTGCCGAGGAACACCGCGAAGGCGGCGAAGGAGATGTGGTGGCCGGCCACCGTCGCGTGGTCCGGGTACAGCAGCGTGGCCAGAGCGACGCCGAGGCCGAAGGCGAGCGCGATGGAGGAGAGCGAGACGCCGGCCGCGAGACCGGCGTGCGGGCGTACGAGGCGCTTCTCGAACTCCCAGCCCACCAGGAACATGAAGAGCACCAGGCCGACCTGCGCGACCGCGTTGAGCAGCGGCCGTACGTCGCTCGGGAAGACCCTGTGCGGCAGGTCACCGGGGAGCAGGCCCAGCAGGCTGGGACCGAGCAGGATGCCGGCGGCGATCTCGCCGATCACGGCCGGCTGCCGCAGCCGCCGGGCCAGCCGGCCCAGCAGCACCCCCACGATCAGGACGACCGCGATGTCCACCAGCATCACCGCGGTGAGCATGTCGGGGGCGGTCGCGGCCAGATGCACCCAGGGTCCCGGCGGCGGCCCGGGGACAGGGCGCGTCACGCCGGTCCACCGGGCGGGCTGCCCGTCATCCACACCACCCGGAAGGCCAGCGCGGACAGCCGCCAGCCGGCGGGGGTGCGCCGGGCCTCGCCGGTGACGAACGTGCCGGTGGCGAAGAGCGGTTCGCGCGCCGCCCCCGGGTGGTGCACGTGGGTGGAGACCAGGTTCGCCCGCAGCCCGACCCGGTCGGGGCCGAGGGGGTCCACCACCGCGGGGCTGCCCAGGTGCTGGGTGCCGGCGAAGGCGGCCAGGGACTCGCGGTGCCAGTCCGCCATACCCGCGCGGCCGGCGTGCCGGCTCATGGGGAATTCGACCACGGCGTCCTCGGTGAACAGGTCGCGCGCCCAGGCGTCGTCGAGCTTGTCGTCGTCGAGGCTGATGAGGTAGCGATCGAGCAATTGGGCCGCACCGGCGGCCGGTGGGTCGGTATGCATTGTTCGAGAATGGGCGCCGCCGCGCCCGCGCGCCAAGGCCGTTTGTCACCGATCTGACGAAGCCGTACAAGACCTGACGGTGGTTGTGCGGAATTGACGAACCTGCGTGGAGTCCTGAATCGTAGCCGCTTTCCTCACCGGCCCCGGCACGCAGATGCTGGTCGCGACCCGATCCACCGTTCCCGGAATGGAAGGCACCTGACACCATGCCGAAGATCGCAGCCGACGGTGAGTACCTGACCGTTCTCAACCTCTTCTCGACCGACGCCGCGGAAAAGCAGGAGAGCCTGCTGGGGGCCATGCGTGAGATCGTCGACGCGGCCGCGTACCCCGGCTGGATCTCCAGCACCGTGCACAGCGGGCAGGAGAAGTTCGGCACCGCCAACTTCATCCAGTGGCGCAGCAGCGAGGACCTGGAGAAGCGCTACGAGGGGGAGGAGTTCAAGCACCGCACCCTGCCGCTGTTCGGCGAGATCACCACGTCGATCCGGCTGCTGCAGAACGAGGTCGTCCACACCCTGCAGGCGCCGGAGCTCGGCGGGACCGTCGAGATCTCGCCCACCCGCGACGACTACACCGTCATCGAGGTGCTGAAGGTCGCCGAGGAGGACCAGGCGGAGCTGGTCGACGCGCTCGGCCCGTCCCAGGAGTGGCTGGCCGAGGTGCCCGGCTTCCGCAGCCACACCGTGCTGCGCGGCCTGCGCGCCCGCGGCCTGGACGGCTCGTTCGTCGTCTCCTACTCCCAGTGGGCCGACAAGGAGTCCTACGACGCCTTCCGCGCCCAGCCGGAGGCCGAGCGGACGGCCGCCCGCACCAAGAGCGAGGCGCGCGTCGCCGCGCTGGCCACCGAGCGGGACCTGAACACCTACCGCGTCGTGCACACCCGCTCGGCTGCCGAGTAACTCCTCGGCGACAGCACACGCAGGCCGTCCGCAGGGCCGTTCGCGGCAGACCGACAGGGGGCGAAGGGTGAAGACGCGCGTTCTCGTGGTCGACCCGGACGAGCGGGCCGCCGCCGACCTGGCCGACCGACTGGCCCGCAGCGGCTACGAGGTCGGCCTGGCGGCCACCGGCCGGGCCGCCCTGACCTCCTGGGAGGACGCCGACCTGGTGGTCCTGGACCTCGGCCTGCCCGACGTGGACGGCCTGGAGGTGTGCGCGCAGATCCGCGGCCGCGGCGCCACCCCGGTGATCACCCTGACGTCCGGGGACACCGAGCTGGACCGGGTGCTCAGCCTCCAGGCCGGCGCGGACGACTGCCTGATCAAGCCCTACGGGTACCGGGAACTGGTGGCCCGGATGCGCGCCGTCCTGCGCAGGACGGCCGCGCCGAGGACCACCGCGGTGCTCAGCCACGGGGCGCTGCGGATCGACCCGCGGGGCCGGCAGGTGCGGGTGGGCGACCGTTCGGTCGCGCTCACCCGCAAGGAGTTCGACCTCCTGTACCTGCTGGCCTCGCTCCCGCAGACCGTGGTCTCCCGCCGGGACCTGATGGCCAAGGTCTGGGCGGACGAATGGTCTGTCTCCAGCCGTACCGTGGACACCCACGTCAGCTCGCTGCGCGGCAAACTCGGCCCCGGCGACTGGATCGTCACCGTGCGCGGGATCGGCTACCGGCTGGGCACCGGCGCCCACCCCGAGGCCCCGGAGGACGGCGGGGACTGAGGGTGCGCGGCCCGCCCCGGGCGGTCGGCTGCCGCCCGCGCCCGTGCGCGCCCGGACACGGCCACCGCGTCGGTGACCACGGAGAGCCGTCCGGCCGGCTCCAGGCGCCGCGCCACCTCGGGCCGGGCCAGGCCCGGCAGGAAGACCTGCCAGAAGCCGGTGAGCGCCGCCTGCATCTGCCGCTCCGAGTCGCCCCTGATCAGCAGCCCCACCCCGGTGGTCGCGGTGAGCACGGCGCAGGTGATCTCGTGGAGCTGCACGTGGGCGGAGAGTTCGTCGTTGCGGGCGGCCTCCAGCAGCAGGCGTTCCACGCAGCCCTGCCACTCCCGGTCCAGGCCCCGGCTGCCGCGCAGCGCGCCGTCGGCGCCCAGCCGGAAGCCCGCCCTGGCCAGTACGTCCCACTGCAGCAGGCGGGCGAACGCCTGCGACATGTCGGTCAGTGCCTGGAGCGCGTCCGCGTTGGCCTGGTAGGCGATCCACCCGGCGGACCACAGGATGTCCGCGCCGGCTTCCTCGACGGCCGCGGCGAGCGCCGCCTTGTTCTCGAAGTGGAAGTGCAGCGCTCCCGAGCTGACGCCCGCGGCGGCGCTGATGTCGCCGATTCTGGTGCGCGTGTAGCCGTACCGGTCGAAGAGCCGTGCCGCCGCGTACAGCAGTGTGCGGCGGGTGCGGACGGCGCGTGCCTGTCGTTCCTCTGCCACGAGCGGTCCTCCTGTGTCGTGGGACGGTCGGCGGACCGGACCTGCCGGCACGGCACCTCGGCCACGCGAAGGGCGGACCGGCACCGCGGTACGGTGCCGGTCCGCCCTGCTGGTCGTGCGGGTCGGTCAGGGGCGCCGGCCGTACCAGGCCACGAGCTGGTCGATCGGGGGCGCGTCGGCGGGGACCTCGACGACCGGGCCGAAGGGCACCGGCGCGGTCCGCGGCGTGGCCGGCACCGCGAACCGCATCGCCCCGAGCGACGGCGCCAGGACCGCGGGGTCCCACGCCGGCTGCTGCCCGGTGGCCTTGGCCAGGTCCCAGGTGTGGATGGTGACTTCGGTGGTGTACGCGACGGCGGCGGCCACGCCCGGGAGGGTCGTGAAGCCGAGCTGGCACATCGTTCCCAGCATGCCCGGCTTCGACCAGGCCGCCTCGGCGTCGCGGACGCCGTCCTTCCACGCCGTGCCCCAGTCGGCGGCCGGCACCTCGTCCGCGAAGAGCTCCACCGTGAACGGGTTGCCGCCGCTGGCGGCGACCGTCATCCGGCGCACCACGGCGATCAGGTGCCGGACCAGTTTCTCGGCGTCGTACTCGGGACAGGGGCTGGCCGCGCCGTACTGGTCCGGCCGCACGTTGGCGATGGTCTCCCCGGCGAGTGCCAAGGCCTTGAAGAGTCCGGGGCGCGTGTCGGCGCCCGCGGCCGGGGGAGATGCCACGTTCTCGGTCATGAAACCTGCCGTCCTCGATGGTGCGTCGGTGTCGCGGGCCGGGGTGACCCGCCGGCATGTGGGTCCGGCCCGGTGCGGGCCGGACCCACAGGGGGGAGGGGGCTACCAGATCCCCATGACCCGGTCCACGGCCAGTTCGATGACGACCATGTCCGGGACGTTCGGGGGTGCGGAGAGGTAGCGCTGGATGTAGCGCCGCACCCCTTCCGACACCCGGGCCCGGTCGGCGGAGACCGTCGCCAGGCCCTCCAGCGTGATCCAGCGGTAGTTCACCGTCTGGCAGATGGCGATCCGCACGTCGGGCCGGGCGGCGATGTTCCTGGTCTTCACCCGGGTGCCGGTCGTCATCACGCGTACCAGGCCGGCCTGCCCGTCCCAGGTGAAGCGCACCGGAGCGATGTGCGGGGACCCGTCGGACCGCACGGTGGTGAGCGTTCCGATGTGCGGCCCGGCGAGGAACTCGGCTGCTCCCGCGGGCAGTCGCGGGGACCGCAGGGCGGTGTCCCGCTCCGGCCGCCGGCCGTCAGACATTGGCTTCGGCCGTCTCGCTCGCGGGCTCGCCCGCCGGCTGCTCGGGCGGAGCGGACCGCAGCATCGGCAGCAGCAGCGACAGGGCGAGTGCGGCCAGGGTCAGGCAGCAGCCGACGATGAAGGCGTGGTGGAAGGTGGTGGTCAGCGTGGACTCGATGCGGGACGCCGAGCCGTGGGCGCCGGCGATCTTCCCGGGCAGGCCGTGCAGCGCGATGGTCGCGGCCACCGCCAGGCCGAGCGCACCGCCCAGCTCCTGGCTGGTGTTGATCAGTCCGGCGGCCAGCCCCGCCTGCCGCTCGGGAACGCCCAGTTGCGCGGCGACCTGCAGGGGAACGAACGTGAAGCCCATTCCGAACCCGAAGATGACGTACGCGGGCAGGATGGCGGAGACGTAGCTCGCGTCGGAGTGCGCCCGCGACAGGAGGAACAGGCCGACGGTGCACATCACCAGGCCGATGATGAGCACGGGCTTGCCCGCGATCTTGGTGACCAGCTGTGAGGCGATGCCCGCCGCGACACCGGTCGCCACCGCCTGCGGTACGTAGGCCAGGCCGGTCTTGAGGGCGTCGTAGCCGAGCACCTGCTGCATGAACAGGCTCGCGAAGTAGAACATGCTGACCACGCCGCCCAGGAAGAGCACGGTGGCCATGTTGGCCGTCCGCAGGGTGGGCAGTCTGAAGATGGTGAAGGGCACGAGCGGGTCGCGTTTGCGCCGCTCGACCAGGAGGAAGAGCAGGAGCAGCACGGCGCCCGCGACGAGGGTGGGGATCACCCGGGCGGACTGCCAGCCGTAGGTGATCGCCTCGTCGAGCGAGTAGATGAGCAGCATGAGGCCGCCGGTGATCAGGACGGCGCCCGGGATGTCGAAGGGCCGCCGCTCACCCTGGCTCTCCGGCAGGATCGCCGGCGCCAGCAGCACCGCGGCCACCGCGATCGGCACGTTGATGAAGAAGATCCAGCGCCAGCCGGGGCCCTGGGTGAGCAGGCCGCCGAAGACGACACCGGCGACCGAGGCGATGCCCGCCAGGCCGCCCCACACGCCGAGCGCCTTGTTGCGGGCCTCGCCCTCGGCGAAGGTGACCGTCAGGGTGCTCAGGGCGGCCGGGGCGACCATCGCCGCGCCGAAGCCCTGCACACCGCGGGAGACGAACAGCAGGATCTCGTCCTGCGCGAGTCCGCCGGACAGCGAGGCCAGGCCGAAGAGCGCCAGCCCCACCTGGAGGAGCCTGCGCCGGCCGAAGGTGTCCGCGAGACGTGAACCGAGCATGAGGCAGCCGCCGAGAATCGTCCCATAGGCGGTGACCACATAGGGAAGATCGCCCTGGGAGATGGACAGGCCCCGTTGGATCGAGGGGAGGGCGACGTTCACGATCGATACGTCGAGGAACACCATGAATTGTGCGATGCAGAGAAAAGCCAGAATCAGCCCGGGGCTGCGGGAGCCCGGGACAGCGGTTGCCTGGGCATCCGCGCGCGAAGCAGACATGGAAGTGTCTCCTCATAACCGTTTTCAGGGCGACACTGCGAAGCTAGCACTCCACTACATATAGTTACCAAGCGGAAAGTGGCCCGGCGGGCTGCTGGAATCCGGCCGGAACTTCGGCCTTCGCCGAGGTCAGCGGCGTGCGGCGGCACGGCGGAAGATTCACGGTCCGGTGGCCGCCGGCGGCTCCCGGTGGGCCGGACCGGCGCCCGGGCGGGGGTGGAGCGCCACCTGCCCGGACCGGCGGGGCCGCCCGTCCGGGCGGACCGCGGTGGCATCCGCGTGGCACCTTCGGAAACTTGACAAACTTGCGGAAGACCTGACACGGGGGTTCTTTACCCCTGTCGGACGGACCGGCAATGCTGTGGGTACGCGCATTTCCGCCTCCTCCGTCCGGCAAAGGAGATACAAATGAGTGACCAGCCTCATGTGGACGTCGAGCTCGGGGCCGTCGACTTCAACATCGTGTACGAGGGCGGTGAACTGCTCCCCGGTCTGATCACCGGCGGAGTTCCCTGGGATATCGAGGACGTTCAGCCGGGAGTTGTCGAGTTCGAGCGCCGCAAGCGGTTCCGCGGTGAAATTCTCGACGCCGGCTGCGGCCTTGCCGACAATGCCGCATATCTCGCCGCCCTGGGTCACAAGGTCGCGGCTTTCGACGGGTCGTCGACGGCGATCAAGCTGGCGAAGGAGCGGCACGCCGGGACGCCCATCGAGCTCTTCGTCGCCGACGCCACCAAGCTGACCGGGTACGACGGCCGGTTCGACACCGTGCTCGACAGCGCCCTCTTCCAGGTGCTGGACCCGCGCGGCCAGCAGCTCTACCTGGAGGCCCTGCACCGGTCCACGACGCCGGGGGCATGGCTCAACATCCTCGCCTTCGCGGCGGTCCCCGGCGGCATGCCGGCCCCGATGGCCATCCCGGAGGACACGCTGCGTGCGACGATCGCCGCGGGCGGCTGGGAGATCACGTCCATGGAGATGGGCACGTTCTCCGGGGTGGAGGCGAGCATGGCCGTGTTCCTGGAGCGGTTCGGCGTCACGCCGAACGCCGACGGCAAGGGGCAGATCCACGTGCCGACCTGGCTGATCGAGGCCCAGCGGGTGTAGTGCCCCCAGCGCGGGTGTAGTGCCCGTCCGGCGCCGCCCAGCCGAACGCCCGACCTCGGCGTCCGACCTCCGCGCCTGTCCGCCTGCCCGTGTCGACCGGGTCGGGCGGGCAGGCGCACGGGCATGTCATCGGCACCGCGGGTACCGCCGGTACGGGTGTCCGGTGCGGCCGCTCGGGCCGCACGGGTCGTTCAGCGGCGCATGCGCGCCAAGTCGCGCTCCTCGTAGTCCGCCCGGGCCTGGCGGACCTTGTCCAGATTGCCGTCCGACCAGGTCGCGAGCACCTGGAACACCCCGGACAGGCTGCGGCCGAGCTCGCTGATCTCGTACTCGACCCGGGCCGGGATGCCGGGGTGGGAGGTGCGCAGCACCAGCCCGTCGCGCTCGAGTTTGCGCAGGGTGTCGGTGAGCACCTTGGGAGTGATCGACCCCAGCCGCCGCTCCAGCTCCCCGAACCGCAGGCTGCCCGACTCGTTGAGGGTCCACAGGATCGGCGTGGTCCACCGGCTGAAAACGATCTCGACCACCGGCCCGATGGGGCACGCCTCTTCAGGGTGGCTGTCGCGCAGTACCTCGATGTCAGTGTTCATTCGGCATCAATCCCTCCCGTGGTACCGAGTATCCCGAACGTGGAGGCCGTGGTGCGCCGGATGACGGACTTCCGGGTGCCCCCAAGATACCGTCGCCCGGCGGGCAGTGTCCATTTACCGGCCGGCCGCCCGGATCGCCGTGCCGCACCCCTCCGTACGGAGCGGTAATCATACCCGGCGACCGCGCCCGGCCAGGACGAAACGGCGTCGGCGTCCCCTCGCGCCGGGCTTCCGTTACGGATTTCCCAGGGTTCAGGAACGTGTGTTACCGCTTCTTAACGGAAGCGGCGGCCCGGCGCGGGCGCGGCGGCGGGAGCGGGGTGCTTTCGTCGCCTTATGACCGTTCCGGTGATCGTCTCATTTGGGCGCGATAGGGTGCGTCGGCCGACCGGGTTCGTGGTCCTGTGCCACGCGTGGTGATCTCCCGGCGCAGGGGCGGGTCCCGGAAATACCCAGTTCGGCGGTGCTATCCAGGAGGTAAGTACCGCAGCGTATTGAGATAGGCGGATGGCCGCCGCGGATGATCGTTTCGTGAACCTGCTGTGCAGGGTTTTGTATTGTTCACCCTTGGCCAAGAATTTATTGACAAACCGATGAGTAGGTTTGTAGGGTTGCGAGCGTTGGCTACGAGTGGATCTGAGCATCGAACTTCGCAACCAATATGGGGGAGTAATGGGTCAAGGCATTACGGGTGCCTCCGCGTCCCGCGGGTTACGTCTTCCGCAGAGATCGGCAGGGGCCTGGCGCGTGCTCGTGGTGGAGAAGGACCGGGGAGCCATGGAGGCCCTGCGCGGGGACCTGCGGCGGCACGGCCACCAGGTCGAGGGTGTGGAGACCGGATCGGCCGCACTGCAGGCCTGCGAGGATGCCGACATCGTCCTCATGGACCTGGAACTGCCGGACATGGACGGCCTGGAGGTGTGCCGTGGCATCCGCCTGCAGTCGGATGTCGCGGTGATAGCCGTCACGTCGTGGGGCAGCGAACTGGACCGGGTGCTCGGCCTGCAGGCCGGCGCCGACGACTATGTGGTGAAACCGTACGGGTCTCGCGAGCTGATCGCCCGTATGGAAGCGGTGATGCGGCGAGTTCAAGCCAAGCCGCAGGCCGCGAAGGTGATCTCGCACGGATCGCTGCGCATCGACGTGGGTCTGCGCGAGGTGAGTCTGGACGGCCGGGGGGTCGACGTCACGCGCAAGGAGTTCGACCTGCTCTGCCTGCTCGCCTCGCACCCGCAGACGGTCGTCCCGCGCAAGCGGATCATGCAGCAGATATGGGGCGACTCCTGGTCCCGGCGCACCGTCGACACCCATGTGAGCAGCCTGCGCATGAAACTCGGCGGAAGTGACTGGATCATCACCGTCCGGGGTGTCGGTTTCCGGCTGGGCCCTGCCTGAATTCCGATGGCGGCCGGCCCCGACCGGCAGGCCGCCGTCGTCACCGTAAGGAAACCTGTCGCGGCACGGAATACGGCTTCGAGGGTTTCTTCGCGTTGCCGGAAAAACGCATGTCACCCGTCACCGGCGGGCTCCGCGCAAGCGGGGCCCGCCTTTTTTCGTGCATCCCGGAAAACCCTGCCGGCGGTCCCTGTACTGCGGCTTCTGACACTCTTCTGACATTGCCCTGGCACAATGCCGACATAGCTATTCCGCTCCTGCAATTCCTGACCGAAGGCTGAATCGGAATGCCTTGAAGGGTATCCCTCCCGGACCCGACCATGGAATCCAGTCGATATCGACGTCCGGCAGGAGGGGTTGTGGTGCGTAAGGTGCTCGTCGCGAACCGCGGTGAAATCGCTGTTCGGGTTGCCCGTGCGTGCCGGGATGCGGGGATCGGCAGTGTTGCGGTGTATGCGGAGCCGGATCGGGATGCGGTGCACGTCAAGGTGGCCGACGAGGCCTACGCCCTGGGCGGTGACACTCCCGCGGCCAGTTACCTCGACATCGCCAAGGTCCTGGC
>NZ_FNIE01000005.1 GCF_900103985.1 Actinacidiphila guanduensis
CGCTGTCCGGTGGGGCGGGGGGCGGTGCGGGTACGGGGGGTCCGACGGCTTCGGTGACGAGTGGGGGTGTGCCGTTCTCCGGGGGTGGGGCGTCGGTTTCTGCTGATACGGGTGCGGCGCCTTCGGGTTCTGCCAAGCCGTCCGCTTCTGGTTCTGCCTCGCGTTCGGCTTCGCCCTCTGCGACGAGTGCGTCGCCCTCCTCGCGTCCCAGTGCCTCGGTCTCGCACAAGTCGTCGCCGTCCGCACGGCCGCCCACGCACACGTCCAGTCCTTCGCCGACCCGCACGGCGAGTGCGCATCCGAGTCCCAGTCAGACGACCTGTACTCCCGTGCTCTGGTGGTGCGGGTAGGTCGGTGCCGCCGGGTCGGGGGTGCGAAATCGTATATTTACGGGCCTGGCGGCCCACAAATACACGTAAGCATTTCGCACCCCCAACCCACCGCCCCCTCCGCAGGGTTCCCCCAGGGCCACCACCAGCCCGAGTACGTCACCCGCGCCTGAGCCAGCGGGCGACCGCCGCCTACCGCGTCGTCGGTTCCCGTGCGTGAGTGGGTCTGAACGTGTTCCGGCCGGTGTTGGGTGCCGGTGGGTGGGGTCGGTGAGTTGTACAACCCAGGGGCGCTGGGGGTACCTCCCAGGGGAAGCTCTGGGGGAGGAACTGCGCGACCGGCCACGGCGGTGGTGCGGGTCGTCGCCGGCCGGTGGGGGCAGGCGGGAGCGGGGCGCGGTCTACGTCGGGGACGTGGCTACTGTTGCGAGGAGGCTCGCCAGAGCGGTTTGGCCCCTTTGGTTGGGGTGGAACCAGTCCCACTCGCTGAGGTCGGCCGTGGTGAAGCGGTAGGCGAAGACGGCGCCGCCGTCGTACCGGCAGCGGGCGTACGTCGCGCAGACCTGGCCCAGCACCGTGTTGTACGCCTGCACGCGGGTGCGGACGGTGGCGCGGCGGGCGGTCGCGGCGGCGTCCGTGGAGGTGGGGGCGTCGAGCATCGTGGGGCAGAGGCCGAGTTTCCAGACCTCGCGGCCGAGGGGGTTGGTGCGGCCCACGGACCAGAGGCGGCGCAGGTCGGGGATGCTCGCGACCAGGACCTCGGTGGTGGGCAGGGCGCGGTGGAGGGCGGCAAGCGCGGCCGTGAAGGAGGCCCGGAAGTCCGCCACGGGCGTCATCGCGGCCGTGGAGGCCGCGCACGCGTCGTTCGCCCCGATGAGGACCGTGACCAGCGCCGGGTGGTGGGCCGCGGCCCGCCGTACCTGCGCGGGCAGGTCCGCGACGCGGGCACCGGACTGCGCGAGGTTCCAGCTGCCCGCGGCGCCCAGGCGGCTGCTGAGGCTGTCCACCGTGGCGCGGGAACCCGTGGCCCAGGAGACGTCCGGGCAGTCCTGGAGGGGATGGCAGGCATCGAAGCCGCGGGTGATCGAATCGCCCAGGGCGGCGACGCTGCCGGGGTGAACGTTCCACGGCCGGGCAGGAGCCTCTTCGTGCCGCGGGGTGCCGCCGGGGCGGGAGGGGGAAGCGGAATGCGAACTGTGTGCGGGGGCCGTCCGGGCGCCGCCGTCCGGGTCGGTGCCGCCCGCTCCGCATCCGCCCAGCAGAACGGCGGTCACCGCAAGTGCCAGCGCGCGGCCGGAAAGTGTCCGCATGCGCCGCCTCCCTCCGACGAGTGGGTGACATCCCTTACGAGCCCGACGGTACGTCACTCCCTCGAAGACGCCGCACGGTAGCGTCTTCCCTGACAGCAGGTCGCAGATCTGCGGAACGACGAGTGGAGGCCGTTGCCTGGCGAGTGTCGCAGACGGGTTTTCCCCGTCGGTGGTGAATAGTGCAGTATGTCTGATGTTGCCCCGGGTTCAACCGGTTCGTGGGTGAGGCCGCTGGGGAAGGCGAACCTCGTCCCACACTGGAGGTACCGGTGACGACACGTGGAGTTCTGTACGTGCACGCCGCACCGCGCGCGCTGTGCCCGCATGTGGAGTGGGCGGTGGCGGGTGTCCTCGGCGTGCGCGTGAACCTGGACTGGGTCCGCCAGCCGGCCGCCCCGGGCACCTGGCGCGCCGAGTTCTCCTGGCAGGGCGAACCCGGCACCGCCTCGAAGCTCGCCTCCGCGCTGCGCGGCTGGCAGTTGCTGCGCTTCGAGGTGACCGCCGAGCCGTGCGCCACCGCCGAGGGCGAGCGCTACAGCGCCACCCCCGAACTCGGCATCTTCCACGCCGTGATCGGCATGCACGGCGACATCCTCATCCCCGAGGACCGATTGCGCGCCGCCATGGCCCGCGCCCGCGTCGGCGAGGCCGACCTCGAGCAGGAGCTCTCCCGCCTCCTCGGCAAGCCCTGGGACGACGAACTCGAGCCCTTCCGCTACGCCGGCGAGGGCGCCCCCGTCCGCTGGCTCCACCAGGTCGTCTGACGGCCCCACCGCACCCTCCGAGGGCCTGGGTTCCCGTCCCACCGGCCGGTTCACGGGTCACATGACGGATGCCTGCACAACGCTGATGTCGGCCGGGTGGGTGGGGGTGTCGAGGGCGGTTCACGAGTGTCACGGTTGAGGGCGGTTGGGGTTGAGGGGCGGGTGGCCGAGGGCCGTTCACGAGTGACACGGTTGAGGGCGGTTGGGGGAGGGTGGCTGAGGGCCGTTCACGGGTGCCACGGCTGATGTCGGTTGAGGTCGGCTGACGTCGGTTGGGGGCCCGAGTGCCAAGGGCCGTTCACGGGCGGCACCGCTGACGCCGGCTGAGGGCGATTCAGGGGCCCGGTGGCCGGACGCCGGGGGCGGGCGGGGCGAGGGCGGTCGATGGGCCGTCAGGGCGGGTGAGGGCGCGTTCGGTACGGGGTCCGCGGCGAGTCGCTGTCCGGCGCCGCTTGTGGCCGTGGTGTTGCCGGTCGGCGGGGCGGGCGCAATAGCCTGGGCGTATGTCGAATCAGCCAACGAAGAGCCTCACCGTCGCCGTCCTCGGGACCGGGATCATGGGTGCCGGGATGGCCCGCAACCTCGCCGCCGCCGGACACGAGGTGCGGGCCTGGAACCGTACGATCGCCCGGGCGCAGCCCCTCGCCGAGGCCGGGATCCGGGTGGAGGAGGACCCCGCGCAGGCCGTACGGGGCGCGGACGTGGTGATCACCATGCTGCTGGACGGGGATGCCGTCAGGGACGTGATGCGTACCGCCGGGCCCGCCGCTCAGGACGGCGCCCTGTGGGTGCAGAGCAGCACCGTGGGCCCCGACGCCCAGCGCGAGCTGGCCGGGCTCGCCGCCGGGTACGGCACCGTTTTCCTCGACGCTCCCGTCCTCGGGACGCGGCAGCCCGCCGAGAAGGGGCAGTTGACCGTTCTCGCGGCCGGGCCCGACTCCGCGCGGACGCTCGCGCAGCCCGTCTTCGACGCGATCGGGCAGAAGGTCGTGTGGGTGGGCGAGGACGCGGGAGAGGCGCCCGCGAGCGCGCTCAAGCTCGTCGTCAACAGCTGGGTGCTCGCGCTCACCGGCGCCACGGGCGAGGTCATGGCGCTGTCCAAGGCACTCGGGGTGGACCCCGAGAGGTTCTTCGAGGCGGTCGAGGGCGGCGCGATGGACGTGCCGTACATGCGGATGAAGGCCGCGGCCATCCGGGACGAGGACTACTCGCCCAACTTCACAGTGGAGGGCGCGCTCAAGGACCTGCGGCTCATCGTCGCCGCCGGCCGCAGCGGCGGTGTGCGGCTCGACCTCGCCGCCGCGGGCGCCGAACGGTTCCGCCGCGCGGTCGAACTCGGGCACGGGGACGAGGACATGGCGGCGACCTATTTCGCGAGTTTCGGCTAGCCGACGGGGCTTCGTCTCGCTGCCGGGTGCCACCCGGCGGGGGCTGAGCGCGCAGTGCCCCGCGCCCCTCGGTAGGGCACCCTTCGCACGAAGGGCGTCCCGTCAGGGCGCTGGGGGTACCTCCCAGGCGAAGCTCTGGGGGAGGAACTGCGCGACAAGCCACGGCCGTGTGGCAGCCGGCAACGGCGGCGAACTGCTACGGCGGGTTTCCGCCCTCAGTGCTGCACTGAGCGCAGGGCCAGGACGACGTTGTGGCCGCCGAAGCCGAAGGAGTCGTTGAGGGCCACGATGGTGCCCGCGGGCAGCGGGCGCGGCTCGGCCGCCACGATGTCCGCGTCGAGGTCGGGGTCGGGGTTCTCGAGGTTGATGGTGGGCGGGGCCAGGCGGTTGTGGAGGGCGAGGACGGTCGCCACCGTCTCGATGCCGCCCGCGCCGCCGAGCAGGTGCCCGGTCATCGACTTCGTCGCCGAGATCGCCATGTGGTCGACGTCGTCGCCGAACACCTTGCGCAGCGCCTTGAGTTCGGCCATGTCGCCCTGCGGCGTCGAGGTCGCGTGCGCGTTGACGTGCGCGATCTCGGCCGGCTTCAGGTCGCTGTTGTCCATCAGGTGCTGCAGCGCGGCGGCGATGCCGCGGCCGGACGGCTCCGGCTGGGTGATGTGGTGCGCGTCGGAGGAGATGCCCTGGCCGACCACCTCGCAGTAGACGCGGGCGCCGCGGGCGGCCGCGTGCTCCGCGGACTCCAGGACCACGATGCCCGCGCCCTCGCCGAGCACGAAGCCGTCGCGGGCCGCGTCGTAGGGCCGGGAGGCGCCCTGCGGGTCGTCGTTGTTCTTCGACATCGCCATCATGTTGGCGAAGGCGACGATCGGCAGCGGGTGCATCGCGGCCTCGGTGCCGCCGGCGACCACCACGTCGGCGCGGCCGGTGCGGATCATCTCCGTGGCGTAGCCGATCGCCTCGGCACCCGAGGCGCAGGCGCTGACCGGGGTGTGGACGCCCGCCCGGGCGCCCAGGTCGATGCCGACGTTCGCCGCCGGGCTGTTCGGCATGAGCATGGGGACGGTGTGCGGGGAGACCTTGCGCACACCCTGGTTCTTCAGCACGTCGTACTGATTGAGCAGGGTGGTCACGCCGCCGATACCGGAGGCGACCACGGCGCCGGTCCGGTCCGGGTCGGCCGCCGGGTCCTCGCCCGCCTTGGCGGTGTAGCCGGCGTCGGCCCACGCCTCGCGGGCGGCGATGAGCGCGAACTGCGCGCTGCGGTCCAGCTTGCGGGCCAGCGGGCGCGGCAGCACCTCGCCCGGCTCGACCGCCACCGGCGCGCCGATCCGCACCGGCAGCTCGGCCGCCCACTCGTACGGGAGCACCTGCACGCCGGACCGGCCGGCCAGCAGGGCTTCCCAGGTCGACGCGCTGTCGCCACCCAGCGGTGTGGTTGCTCCGATACCGGTGACGACCACGGTGCGATTGGTCGGGCTCACAGGAATGTCTCTCCACGTCTAGAAGGGCGGGCGACAGGCGTCGTCCGGTGAACGCGGCCCCCGGGGGCCGCTGGTGGGGCCGGTGAGGTCACCGGCCGCCGCAGGACCAGGTCAGCTCTGGGCCTTGAGGATGTAGTCGACGGCGTCGCCCACGGTCTTGAGGTTCTTCACGTCGTCGTCCGGGATCTTCACGCTGAACTGCTCCTCGGCCGCCACGACGACCTCGACCATGGACAGCGAGTCGACGTCCAGGTCGTCGGTGAAGGACTTGTCCAGCTCGACGTCCTCGGTGGGGATACCGGCGATCTCGTTCACGATGTCGGCGAGACCGGAGAGGATCTCTTCCTTGGTGGCTGCCATGTCTACGGCGCTCCTTGATGTGTCGCTGTTCGGTGCGGCGGGCGGAACTGCGGCGCCGCGGTGTCGAGGTGTGACTAGGGGAGGGTAACGACCGTGGCGGCGTAGACCAGACCCGCCCCGAACCCGATGACCAGGGCCGTGTCGCCGCTCTTGGCCGCGCCCGTGGCCAGCAGCCGCTCCATCGCCAGCGGGATGGAGGCCGCCGAGGTGTTGCCGGTGGTCTCGATGTCGCGGGCGACGGCCACGTGCTCGGGCAGCTTGAGCGCCTTGATCATCGAGTCGATGATCCGCATGTTCGCCTGGTGCGGGATGAACGCGTCCAGGTCGGCGGCGCTGACCCCGGCGGCGTCCAGCGCCTCCTGGGCGACCCGCGCCATCTCGTACACCGCCCAGCGGAAGACCGCCTGGCCCTCCTGCGTGAGCGCCGGGAAGACCACCGCGCCGTTCTCGTCCACCGGCAGCTTCGCGACGTCGTCCACGCGGAAGGCGTCCCACGGCACGGTCTGCGTGATCGTGCCGGACTTGTCGCCCTCCGAACCCCAGACCGTGGGGCCTATCGCGGGCACGTCGGACGGGCCGAGGACGACCGCGCCGGCGCCGTCGCCGAACAGGAACGCGGTGGCGCGGTCCTTCTTGTCGGTGAGGTCGCTCAGCCGCTCCACGCCGATCACCAGCACGTACTTGGCGGTGCCGTCGGTGATCATGCCCTTGCCGAGGGTCAGGCCGTAGGTGAAACCGGCGCAGCCCGCGGAGATGTCGAACGCGGCCGGCCGGCCGGTGCCCAGCCGGTGCGCGATCTCGGTCGCGACAGCCGGGGTCTGCTTGAAGTGCGAGACGGTCGCCACCACCACCGCGTCGATCTCGTCGGCGGAGATCCCGGCGTCGGCGATGGCCTTGCCGCCGGCCTCGATCGACATCTCGGCCACGGTCTCCTCGGGACCGGCCCAGTGCCGCGAGGCGATCCCGGACCGGGACCGGATCCACTCGTCGCTGGAGTCGATGTTCTCGAGGATGACCTCGTTGGGTACCACGCGGACCGGGCGGTAGCCGCCCACTCCGATGATCCGCGCGTACGTCGCGCCCTTGCTGGGGGTGATCTTCGCTGTCATCGCTGCGGTGGCTCCTCTTCGGCTTCCTGCACTCGGACGTGCGCCGGACCCGCGGCCTCGGCGGCGAGCGCGCGGGCCGCGTCGAGGTCGTCGGGCGTCTTCAGCGCGAGGGTGCGGACCCCGGACAGTGCCCGCTTGGCCAGTCCGACCAGAGTGCCGCCCGGCGCCACCTCGATGACCGCGGTGACCCCGCGCTGTTCGAAGGTCTGCATGCACAGGTCCCAGCGAACCGGGTTGGACACCTGGACGACGAGCCTGCGGACGACCTCCGTGCCCGTGTCCACCGTCTGCCCGTCGGCGTTGGAGACATACGGCAGGACCGGGTCGCTCGCGCCGAGGGTGGGCGCCAGCGCCTCCAGTGTGGCCACCGCGGGCGCCATGTGCGAGGTGTGGAACGCACCCGCGACCTTCAACGGCATCACGCGGGTCTTCTCGGGCTTGTCGGCGCTGAGCGCGGCCAGCTGCTCCACCGTGCCGGCGGCCACGATCTGGCCGGCGCCGTTGATGTTCGCCGGGGTCAGGCCGAGCCCGGCGAGGTGGGCGAGCACCGCGTCGGGGTCGCCGCCGAGGACCGCGGACATGCCGGTCTGCGTGACGGCGGCGGCCTCGGCCATCGCCCGCCCTCGGGCGGCCACGAAGGTCAGTGCGTCCTGCTCGGAGAGGACCCCGGCCAGCACGGCCGCGGTGATCTCGCCGACGCTGTGGCCGGCCACCGCGCCGGGGGCGTGGGCGCTGCCCGCACCGGTGATGCCGAGCGCGTCGGCCGACAGCAGGCCGGCGGCCACCAGCAGGGGCTGGGCGACCTTGGTGTCGCGGATCTCCTCCGCGTCCGCCTTGGTGCCGTAGTGGACGAGGTCGAGTCCGACCGTGTCGGACCACGCCGCGACGCGGTCGGCCACGCCGGGCAGTTCGAGCCAGGGGTTCAGGAAGCCGGGGGTCTGGGCACCTTGGCCAGGAGCGACGAGTACGAGCACAATCACACTCTCTCTCGCTTGGGGGCGTCACCGCCCGTGGGGACAGGGACCAAGAACTGTCAGGTGATTTGTGGGTGTCCAACAAAGGTGTCAGCGGGCGCGTTCGGACTCCGAGAGCCGGCCCAGGATGAGCGCGATGCGCAGGGTGAACGCCGAACGGACATCGGAGGGTGACCACCCGGTGACATCGGTCACACGTCGCAGCCGGTAGCGAACGGTATTGGGGTGGACGAAGAGCATCCTGGCCGCGCCTTCCAGCGAGGAGGCCTGTTCCAGGTAGACACTCAGCGTCTCCAGCAGGGCGGAGCCTGCCTCTTCCAACGGCCTGTAGATCTCCTCCACCAACTGGTCGCGGGCATAACGGTCCCCGGCCATCGCGCGCTCCGGCAGGAGATCGTCGGAGAGTACCGGGCGCGGCGCGTCCGGCCACGCGCGGCACGCCCGCAGGCCCGCCGCTGCCGCCTGGGCGGACCTGGTGGCCGACAGCAGGTCGCCGACGACCGGGCCCGCCACCACGGGTCCCGGCGCGAACGGGCCGATCAGCGCCTTGGCGACGCGGATCGGGTCGTCGTCCCCGCCCGCCACCACCACCAGCCGTTCGCCGAGCACCCCGGTGAGCACCTGGAGCTTGGCGTGCCGGGAGGCGCGGCGGATCGCCTCCACGGTCAGCTCGCTGTCGCCGTTGGGCGCGGTGCCGAGCACCACCACGATCTTGTCCGGGGAGTTCCAGCCGAGCGCGGCCGCCCGGGAGAGCACGCCCTCGTCGGCCTCGCCGGAGAGCACCGCGTTGACCACCAGCGACTCCAGGCGTGCGTCCCAGGCGCCGCGGGCCTCGGCGGCCTGGGCGTAGACCTGGGCGGTGGCGAAGGCGATCTCGCGGGCGTAGACCAGCAGGGCCTCGCGCAGCACGCTCTCGTCGCCGGGGGCGGCCACGTCGTCGATGGCCGCCTCCATCACCTCGATCGTGGTGCGCACCATCTCCACGGTCTGGCGCAGCGAGATCGCCCGGGTCAGCTCGCGCGGGGCGGTGCCGAAGACGTCGGTGCTGATCGCCTGCGGGGCCTCCGGGCGGCGGAACCACTCGGTGAAGGCGGCGATACCGGCCTGTGCGACCAGGCCGATCCAACTGCGGTTCTCCGGGGGCATCGCCCGGTACCACGGCAGCGTCTCGTCCATCCGCGCGATGGCGTGCGCGGCCAGCCGCCCCGCGGACTTCTCCAGGCGGCGCAGCGTCGCCGTACGGTCACCGCGCTCCGGCACGGCGGGATGGGGCTTCTGCGAGGGTTCGGGCACGCCCTCCACCCTAGGGCCTGCCCGGCAAACATCGTCTGGGCGGTGGGGCCTGGCACGCACTCTCGCTGCGTTGTCGGTCGTCGGCGCAGCCCGCTGCGCTCTCCTCCCTCCGCCTTGCGACAGCACGCCCCAGACCCCACCGCCCCCCGCCCTCACGGGCGGACGACGCTGTTTGCCGGGCAGGCCCCGGGGTCCCTTTTCGTGACGGGGCGCCCCCGGTGAACACGGCTTCCGGGGTCAGCCGTACGACGGTTCGGCGTGCATCTCCCAGACCGCGTACTCGGCGTCCTGGGTGGCGGGTTGGGCGTGCAGGGCGGGGGCGTGGCCGGCGCGCAGGGCGTCGCCCGGGGCGAGGGTGTCGGGGCCGACCCGGAGGGTGCCGCGGATCACGTGCAGGTAGAGGAAGGGCGCCTCGGGCAGGGCGGCGGCGCCGCGGCCGACGTGGAGGGTGGCCGCGGCCTGGCGCAGCCGCAGCGGCGCGGGGCTGTCCGGGTCGCCGGAGACGAGCGGGTGCAGGCCCGGCCCCGGCGGCAGGGCTGCGGGCGCGGCCGCGTACCGGGGCGGGCCGCCGAAGGCGTCGGGGTGCAGCCACATCTGCAGGAACCGCAAAGGCTCTCCGCCCGGGTTGCGCTCCACGTGCCGCACCCCGCCGCCCGCGCCGAGCAGTTGGGCGCCGCCCGCCCGCAGCCGCGTGGCGCGGCCGTCCTCGCCGCGGTGCTCCAACTCGCCCTCGAGCACGAGCGAGACGATCTCGGTGTCCCGGTGCGGATGCTCGGCGAAGCCCGCGCCGGGGGCCAACTGCTCCTCGTTGCAGGCCAGCAGCAGCCCGAAGCGGGTGTTGTCCGGGTCGTAGAAACCCGCGAACGAGAAGGCGTGCAGCGTCCGGACGCCGGCCGCCGGGTCGCCGCCGCGGTAGCGCTCGCCGGCCCGCCGCACCGACACGCTCATCCGGCCGCGCGCAACTCGGTGAGCACGGCGTCGGTGAGCTGTGGCCAGCGCGGCAGCGCCCACTCGCCGAAGTCCCGGTCGGTGAGGGCCACACAGGCCGCGCCCGCGGCCGGGTCCACCCACAGGAACGTGCCGGACTGGCCGAAGTGCCCGAACGTGGCGGGGGAGGACAGGGCGCCGGTCCAGTGCGGGGACTTGTGATCGCGGATCTCGTAGCCCAGGCCCCAGTCGTTCGGGTTCTGGTGGCCGTAGCCGGGCAGCACGCCCTTCAGGCCGGGGAAGGCGACGGTGGTCGCGGCCGCGAGGGTCGAGGGGTGCAGCAGCCGCGGGGCCTGCAGTTCGGCGGCGAAGCTCAGCAGGTCCTCGACGGTGGAGGTGGCGCCGGCGGCCGGCGAGCCGCCCAGCGTGGTGGCGGCCATGCCGAGCGGCTCGAACACGGCCTGCCGCAGATACTCGGCGAAGGGGATGCCGGCGGCCTTGGCCAGGGTGTCGGCCAGCACCTCGAACCCGGCGTTGGAGTACAGCCGCCGGTTGCCGGGCGCGGCCATGGGCGTGGGTGCGTCGAAGGCGAGCCCCGAGGCATGCGCGAGCAGGTGCCGTACGGTGGCCCCTTCCGGCCCCGCCGGATCGTCCAGCTCGAACACGCCCTCCTCGCAGGCGAGCAGAGCCGCGTACGCGGTGAGCGGCTTGGTCACCGAAGCGAGCGCGAACCGCCCCTTCGTATCCCCGTACGCCCCCACCACGGCCCCGTCCCGCCGCACCACCCCCACCCCGACCCGCCCCACAGGCCACTCTTCGACCAACCTCAAGCTCTCCATACGCCAAAGCGTACGGGGGCACGGGTTCCCCTCCGCCCCACGAGGCCGCCGCCCCGACGCCGGGAACGGCGGAGTGGGCGCAGGCGAGTTGCCGTCTTTTGGGGGCGCTGGGGGTCCCTCCCAGGCGAAGCTCTGGGGGAGGAACCGCGCGACAAGCCACAACGAGGCGGAAGGTCCCGCGACAAGCACAAGGCACCCCGTCCGGGGGCCCGTAAGGGCAAGCTGTTTGCCTAGAGCGCACTCCAAGGTCCTAGCGTGGAACCCATGACGATCGTGGAGGAGAAGACCGCGGCGGACCCGTGCGCCGAAGCGCAGCGCTACCTCCGCCCGGACGGACAGGACCAGTACACGATCAGCGAGGTCGCCGAGTTCACCGGCATGAGCGCGCACACGCTGCGCTGGTACGAGCGGATCGGGCTGATGCCCCACGTGGACCGCTCGCACACCGGCCAGCGCCGGTTCAGCAACAAGGACCTGGACTGGCTCGCCTTCGTGGGCAAGCTGCGGCTGACCGGGATGCCGGTGGCGGACATGGTGGCCTACGCCGAGATGCTGCGGGCCGGTGATCACACCTCGCGGCAGCGCCAGGCGCTGCTGGAGGCGACCCGGGTGGACGTGGTGCGGCGGATCGCCGAACTGCAGGACACCCTCTCGGTGCTGGACTCGAAGATCAGTGCGTACGCGGGCGCCGGACAGGCGCCGGAGAGGACGGCGTGATGGGCGACGGCGGAAAGCTCCCCACGGAGCGGCTGGGCACGGACGGGCCGCTGGTGGGCGTCCAGGGCCTGGGCTGCATGGGCATGAGCGAGTTCTACGGCGAGACCGACGAGGCCGCGGCCCGCGAGACCCTGGAGGCGGCCTTCGACTTGGGCGTCACCCTCTACGACACGTCCAACGCCTACGGCAACGGCGCCAACGAGGAGTTCCTCGCCCCCTTCGTGGCCGCGCACCGCGACGGCATCACCCTGGCCACCAAGTTCGGCATCGTCCGCAAGGTCGAGGACCCGGCCTTCCGCGGGGTGGACAACAGCCCGGAGTACATCCGGCGCTCGGCCGAGGAGAGCCTGAAGCGGCTGGGCACCGACGTGATCGACCTGTACTACATGCACCGCCGTGACCCGCGCGTGCCGCTTGCCGAGTCGGTGGGCGCGATGGCCGAGCTGGTGCAGGCCGGCAAGGTGCGCCACCTCGGTCTTTCCGAGGTCACCGGGGCCGAGTTGCGTGAGGCGCACGCCGTGCACCCGATCGCGGCCGTGCAGTCCGAATGGTCGCTCTTCAGCCGGGACGTGGAGGTCTCGCTGGTGGGCGCGGCGGCCGAACTCGGCGTCGCGGTGGTGCCGTACTCCCCGCTGGGCCGCGGCTTCCTCACCGGCTCCTTCCAGGACGCGGGCACCGACCTGCCGGCGACCGACTTCCGCCGCCGTCAGCCGCGCTTCAGCGGCGACAACGCCCGGCACAACGCGGGTCTGCTGGCGCCCGTGCGCGAGGTCGCCGCCGCGCACGGCGCCACCCTGGGGCAGATCGCGCTCGCCTGGGTGCACCAGCGGGCCGACGTCCACCGCCTGCCCGTCGTGCCGATCCCCGGCACCCGCAAGGCCGCCCGGGTCCGCGAGAACGCCGCGGCCGCCGCGATCGTGCTCACCGCCGAGGAACTGGCCGCGCTGGAGCCGATCGGCGCCCAGGTCGCCGGCGACCGCTACCCGGACATGAGCAGCACCGCGAACGCCCGCGAGCAGTGATCACGGGCGGGTCCCGGCCGCCTGGATCGCGGCCAGGACCGCCGCCGCGAACGGCAGCGACTCGTGCACGGAGCCGTAGCCGAGGCCGAAGACGACCGCGGCCGGGTCCTGGTCGGGCGGGCAGGGGCCCTCGTCGTCCGGCGCCACACCCGGCACCGGCGGCAGCCGCAGGGCGCCGGGCTGCTCGCGCGGCAGCAGCCGCAGGTGGCCGTGGACCTGGTCCGGCGAGCGCCAGCGCACCCCGGCCAGCTCATCCACCGGGAACTGCTGGTCGCCCGCCTTCCACTTGGCCGTGGAGGCCCCGGTGCGGAACCAGTGGAAGCCGACCGTGCGGCCGTCGAAGCTCGCCTTGGCGTCGTACGCCTTGAAGGAGCGGGGCACCTCGGGCGCGGCCACCAGGAAGCGGGTCGGCGGCTCGGGCGTGGCCGCCGCCTCGATCGCGGCCAGCAGCGCCGCCCGGAACTCCTCCGCGGGCTCGCGGTTCTGCTCGGGCAGCACCAAGTGGTACGGGTCGGCGCTGGCCCGCAGCTGCCCGTCGGCGACCTCGATCAGCGGGTCGGCGCCGGGCCTGGGCAGCGCCCGCAGCACCACGGTGCCGCGCCGGCCCTCGACGAACTCCGCACCCCCCAGCGCCTCGTACGGCACACGCCGCTCACCGAGCGCCTGGAGCAGTCGTGAGCCCCTTACGCCCCTGCTGTACCGGATGACCACGGCCTCGGGTTCGATGTCCCACACGGCGTTGCTTCCGGCCAGCACCTCACCCATGAGGCTCAGCTTAGGACGGGCTGTGCGCCGCGCACCCCCCTTCGCTACGCGCGTCACCGAAACCGGCGACGTCCCCGTGCGGACACGCGCGGGGACATCTGCCGGATTCCGCTGGTCCCGGGGGTGGCGGGGCGGGAAAGCCGCCACCGAGGCCCCGGCAGCGGACCGGGAGCCGGTACGAGCGCCGGGTGAGCCGGGTGGGCTAGGGGAGGCCGGCGGTGCAGGCGAGGCCGTTGCGGCAGGCCACCGCCGTGTAGGAGCCCAGGGCGATCTCGGCGAAGTTGGCGAGGCTGGTGGTGTCGGGGGCGAAGTAGTTGGGATGGCCGCTGGCGCCCGTCGAGCTGATCACCCGGGCGCCGAAGGAGCGCGAGACGGGGTCGGGGCCGTGGCCGAGGCCGGCGAACTCCAGGTGCGGCACATCGCCGATCCAGTCGCCGGAGTCCCGGACGGCCCACACGTGGGCCCTGGTGTGCAGGTCGGCGACGTTGTTCGCGCGCATGCCGGGGCTGCCCAGGACGGTGAGGTCGCTCACCCGCCCCGGCAGGCCGGGCGCGGCCACCCCGCAGAGCACCGAGCCGTAGGAGTGGCAGAAGAGCGCCACCTGGGCCCGCTGCGGGAGCGCCGAGAGCAGGCCGTTCAGCCGGACGGCGCCGCGCTGGGCGAGGGTGCCGGTGGAGGCGTCCAGGCCGAGGCCGGCGGGGGCGGTGTAGTCGGCCCACGCGATCACCGCGGTGTGCGCCCCGGGGTCGTCGTGCCGCTCGGCGGCGTACAGCTCGCGGGCCATGCCGGCGGGCGCCTGGTAGGTCTTGGTGTCCCGCTCGAAGGTCAGCAGGTCGGTGTCCACGCCCGGCACGACCACCGCGACCCGCCGGGCCGTCGACAGGTCGCCCAGCACCTCGGCGACGCGGCCGGAGCCCGTGGGGTCGAAGGCGAGGATCTGCCGGTGGCCGCTGAGCAGCGAGGTGTAGCGCTGGGCGAGGTCGGCGGCGTCCTGCTGCCCCTCGTAGCTGAGGTCGCTGCTGTGCGAGCGGCGCAGGGCGACCGTGCGCTGGTGGATCAGGGCGAACCGGTTGGCGGTGTAGCGCAGCGCGGGGGCGACGCCGTTGAGGTTGCCGACGACCAGCGGGTAGCGCTTGGCCAGGCCGAGCCGCTGGGAGGCGGTGAGGGAGGCGAAGAACCGGGCGATGGCCCCGGGGGCCGCGTTGGGGCTCGGCAGGTGCCGCACGCCCACCGTGCCGGTCATCCAGGCGGCCACCGCCGCGGCTCTGGCGTCGTCGGCGGCGTGGGGCCGCAGCCCCGTCCACCCCGTGGTCGCCAGCATCACGAACGCGACGGCCAGGGCCAGCAGCGTACGGACGGAAATGCGGCTCAGTTGCCTGCGTGCCGGAATCACTCGCTCATGCCTCGTGCTCTTCGTGCCGGGAGAGGGACCGGACTGTCCTTCCAGGGTAGAAGACACCCCGCGGGACCCGTCGGATGCGTGACCGCGGTCACGTTTGGCGCGTCGCACAGCGGATCGGAAAGGGCTGCGGGCGCCTGTGGGAGGCCGCCGGACGGCCCCCGCGCGGCCTCGGAAAGGCCGCGGCCCCGCCCGTCCCGGCTGGTGCACCGGGTGCGGGCGGGGCCGCGGTGAAGCCGCTTGCGGGGACCGGTCAGGCGTCGCCGCCGGCCGCGCCCGGGTCGGCCGCGGAGGCGTCGAGCAGCTGGTAGCGGTCGATCGCCTGCTTCAGCGCGCCGCGGTCCACCTTGCCGTCGCGGGCCAGCTCGGTGAGCACCGCGAGGACGATCGACTGGGCGTCGATGTGGAAGAACCGGCGGGCCGCCCCGCGGGTGTCGGCGAAGCCGAAGCCGTCGGCGCCGAGCGAGGTGTAGCGGCCCGGCACCCAGCGGGCGATCTGGTCCGGCACCGAGCGCATCCAGTCCGAGACGGCCACGAACGGGCCCTCGTGCCCGGAGAGCTTGCGGGTCACCCACGGCACCCGCTCCTCCTCCTCGGGGTGCAGCAGGTTGTGCTCCTCGGTGGCCACGGCCTCGCGCCGCAGCTCGTTCCAGGACGTCGCGGACCACACGTCGGCCCGTACGTTCCACTCCTCGGCGAGGATCCGCTGGGCCTCGATCGCCCACGGCACGGCCACGCCCGAGGCGAGGATCTGCGCCGGGATCTCGCCATCGGTGCCCGGCTGCAGCCGGTGCACGCCCTTGAGGATGCCCTCGACGTCCACGTCGGCCGGCTCGGCGGGGTGCCGGATCGGCTCGTTGTAGACGGTCAGGTAGTAGAAGACGTCCTCGCCCGGTTTGCCGTCGGCGGTCTCGCCGTACATCCGGCGCAGGCCGTCCTGCACGATGTAGGAGATCTCGAAGGCGTACGCCGGGTCGTAGGCGACGCAGGCGGGGTTGGTGGACGCCAGCAGCTGGGAGTGGCCGTCGGCGTGCTGCAGGCCTTCGCCGGTGAGCGTGGTGCGCCCCGCGGTGGCGCCGAGCACGAAGCCGCGGGCGAGCTGGTCGGCCATCTGCCAGAACTGGTCGCCGGTGCGCTGGAAGCCGAACATCGAGTAGAAGACGTAGACCGGGATCAGCGGCTCGCCGTGGGTGGCGTAGGCGGAGCCCGCGGCGATCAGCGAGGCGGTGCAGCCGGCCTCGGAGATGCCGTCGTGCAGCATCTGGCCGGTCGGCGACTCCTTGTACGCCAGCAGCAGCTCGCGGTCGACCGACTCGTACTGCTGGCCGAGCGGGTTGTAGATCTTCGCGCTCGGGAAGAAGGCGTCCATGCCGAAGGTGCGGTACTCGTCGGGCGCGATCAGCACGAACCGCTTGCCGATCTCCTTGTCCCGCATCAGGTCCTTCAGCACCCGCACGAAGGCCATGGTGGTGGCGATCGGCTGGGCGCCGGAGCCCTTCCGGGCGGCCGCGTAGGTCTTGTCCGGCGGCTGCGGCAGCGGCTTGGCGCGGACCACGCGGGTGGGCACGTAACCGCCGCAGGCCTTGCGGTGGTCGTGCATGTACTGGATCTCCTCGGAGTCCCGGCCCGGGTGGTAGTAGGGCGGGTAGCCCTCCTCCAGCCGCCGGTCGGTGATCGGCAGGTGCAGCCGGTCCCGGAACCGCTTGAGGTCGTCGACGGTGAGCTTCTTCATCTGGTGGGTCGCGTTGCGGCCCTCGAAGTTCGGGCCCAGCGTCCAGCCCTTGATGGTCTGGGCGAGGATCACCGTCGGCTGGCCCTTGTGCTCCAGGGCGGCGGTGTAGGCGGCGAAGATCTTGCGGTGGTCGTGGCCGCCGCGGCCCAGGTGCAGGATCTGCTCGTCGGTGAGGTTCTCCACCATCGAGCGCAGCCGCTGGTCGTCGCCGAAGAAGTGCTCGCGGATGTACGCGCCCGTCTCGGTGGCGTACGTCTGGAACTGGCCGTCCGGCGTGGTGTTCATCTTGTTCACCAGCAGGCCGTCGCGGTCCTGGGCGAGCAGCGGGTCCCAGGAGCGGTCCCAGATGAGCTTGATGACGTTCCAGCCGGCGCCGCGGAACTGCGACTCCAGCTCCTGGATGATCTTGCCGTTGCCGCGCACCGGGCCGTCGAGCCGCTGCAGGTTGCAGTTGACGACGAAAGTCAGGTTGTCCAGGCCCTCGCGGGCGGCGATGGACAGCTGGCCGAGCGACTCCGGCTCGTCCATCTCGCCGTCGCCGAGGAAGGCCCACACGTGCGAGCCGGAGGTGTCGGCGATGCCGCGGGCCTGCATGTAGCGGTTCATCCGGGCCTGGTAGATCGCGCCGAGCGGGCCCAGGCCCATCGACACGGTCGGGAACTCCCAGAAGTCCGGCATGAGCCGCGGGTGCGGGTAGCTGGACAGGCCGTCGGGCGCCTTGGACTTCTCCTGGCGGAACGCGTCCAGCTGCGCCTCGGTGAGCCGGTCCAGCAGGAAGGCGCGGGCGTAGATGCCGGGCGAGGCGTGGCCCTGGAAGAAGATCTGGTCGCCGCCCTTCCCGTCGTCCTTGCCGCGGAAGAAGTGGTTGAAGCCCACGTCGTAGAGCGAGGCGGAGGAGGCGAAGGTGGCGATGTGGCCGCCGACCCCGATGCCGGGGCGCTGCGCCCGGGAGACCATCACGGCCGCGTTCCAGCGGGTCGCGTTGAGGATCTTGCGCTCGATCTCCTCGTTGCCGGGGAAGAACGGCTCGTCCTTGGTCGCGATGGTGTTCACGTAGTCGGTGCTGCGCATCTCGGGCACGGCGACGCGCTTCTCGCGGGCCCGCTCGATGAGCCGGAGCATCAGGTAGCGGGCCCGCTCGCGGCCGCGCTCGTCGATGGCCGCGTCGAGCGAGTCGAGCCATTCCGCCGTTTCCTCGGGATCGAAGTCCGGGACCTGGCTGGGAAGGCCGCCAATGATGATCGGGTTGCGATCGGTGGAAGCCACGCTGTTCCTTCGTCTACTGGGGGCTGGCGGGTCTGGCCGGGGCCCGGCCCTGGCGCGTGGGGGGCGCCGGGTCCGTCGCGGTCGGTGCCGGGGCGTTCCGGTCCGGTGTGAGGGGCGCATCCATCGTCCACCGCGGGCGTTCGATACGTCATCTCTACGGGTCGGTAACCCCTGGCGTGCGGCCAAACCCGAACTCTACGCCCACGCGGACGTGACCCCGACGCGCGCCGCCAATCGCCCACAACACCGGCAAACCGTCGTGATCTGCATCACCATGGGAAGAGACCTCGGGCGGCGGAGCGCGGGGAACTTGCGGCGAAGACGGTCGAATCATCACCGTTTCGGCGGTCTCGTACGCCGGGTACTTGCGCGATCCGCCGCGCCCGTGTGGACTACCGCCAATAAACCCGCACCGCAGCGGGCACAGAGCCAGTCCGAGGCCGGTCACAGCAAGCCAGGGCCGGCCGCAGCACCGACGCACGAACAGTGCCCATGACAGGAGGCAAAGCGTGAGCGCGACCGCGGACCACGCGGAGGAGCGGACCAACCCGGCGAGCCGGCTTGGTTTCGAGCCCGGACAGGTGGTCCAGGAGCTCGGGTACGACGAGGATTGCGACCAGGAGCTCCGCGAGGGGATCGAGGAGCTGACCGGCGAGGAGCTCGCGGACGAGGAGTACGACGACGTGCCCGACGCCGTCCTGCTGTGGTTCCGCGAGGACGACGGCGACCTCACCGACGCGCTCGTGGACGCCACGTCGACGGTCGATCCCGGCGCCCCGATCTGGCTCATGACGCCGAAGACCGGGCGTGACGGCCATGTCGAGCCGAGCGAGATCGGCGAGGCGGCCCAGACCGCCGGGCTGGCCCAGACGAGCAGCGTGAACGCTGCGAAGGACTGGACCGGGAGCCGGCTGGTCACGCCCAAGACAGCGAAGGCCGGCAAGCGGTAGCGGGGCGGCATCCCGCCGCCGGGGTTCCCGTCTCGTCGCCGACAGCCGCCCGGCGGCCGGTTGCGCGCGCAGTTCCCCGCGCCCCTGAAAACGTTGCCCTTGGCGCGCAGGGCGAGGCCGTACAACCCAAGGGGCGCTGGGGGCACCCCCAGGCGAAGCCCTGGGGGAGGAACTGCGCGACAAGCCACCCTCGGTCTGCGGCCGGGAACGCGGAGAAGCCCCCACGGCGGGGAGCCGTGAAACCCCCTGCGGCGGGGAGCCGTGATTCGTACAACGTAAGGGGACCGTTCGGATGAGCCTCGCCGCAGGCGACACCGCCCCGGACTTCGGGCTGAAGGACCAGCACGGGCGGACGGTGGGCCTGGAGCAGTTCCGGGGCGCCAAGAACGTCGTGCTGCTGTTCTTCCCGTTCGCGTTCACGAGCGTGTGCTCGGGCGAGTTGCAGGCCGTGCAGAGCGAGCTGGCCGCGTTCCAGAACGACAGCACACAGGTGCTCGCCGTCTCGTGCGACTCCATGCACGCCCTGCGCGGCTTCGCCGAGCAGGAGAAGCTCGACTTCCCGCTGCTGAGCGATTTCTGGCCGCATGGAACGGCTGCCCGGGCCTACGGCGTCTTCGCGGAGGACAAGGGCTGCGCCCTGCGCGGCACCTTCGTCATCGACAAGCAGGGCACCGTGCGGTGGACCGTGGTCAACGGCCTTCCCGACGCCCGGGACCTCCGCGCCTACGCCGAGGCGCTCCAGGCGCTGTAGCGCGGGGGAACCGGTCACTAGGCTCTGCTCGTTGACAGCAGCACCGCCGCTTTCGGCGGTGCTGTACCAGGACGCGACGGCACACCCCGCGGCAACGAGCGGGATAGGACGGGAGGACTCGTGGGAGTCAGCCTCAGCAAGGGTGGCAACGTCTCGCTGACCAAGGAGGCGCCGAACCTCACGGCGGTCGTGGTCGGTCTGGGCTGGGACGCCCGTACCACGACGGGCGCCGACTTCGACCTCGACGCGAGCGCTCTGCTCACCGACGAACAGGGCAAGGTCCTGTCCGACCAGCACTTCGTCTTCTTCAACAACCTGCGCAGCCCCGACGGCTCGGTGGAGCACACCGGCGACAACCTCACCGGTGAGGGCGAGGGCGACGACGAGGTGATCAACGTCAACCTGGCCGGCGTCCCGGCCGACGTCGCCAAGATCGTCTTCCCGGTCTCCATCTACGACGCCGAGCCGCGCCAGCAGAGCTTCGGCCAGGTGCGCAACGCCTACATCCGCGTGGTCAACGCCGCCGACAACCGCGAGCTGGCCCGCTACGACCTCACCGAGGACGCCTCCACCGAGACCGCCATGGTCTTCGGCGAGCTCTACCGGCACGGCGGCGAGTGGAAGTTCCGGGCCATCGGCCAGGGCTACGCCTCGGGCCTGCGCGGCATCGCCCAGGACTTCGGCGTGAACGTCTGACATCGGGCACGTCCGGGCCCACCCAGCGGCCACAGGGCCGCCGCGTGGCCGCCATCCAGCCGCTGCCGAGCCGCCGCAGGGCTGCCGCAGGGCCACGGTGAGCCACCGGGCCGTGCGGCCGGCGGCACACCACCACACCGAGCGAGGGGGAAGAACCACGATGGGCGTCACGCTCGCCAAGGGAGGCAACGTCTCCCTGTCCAAGGCCGCGCCGAACCTCACCCAGGTCCAGATCGGACTGGGCTGGAGGGCCCGGTCGACCACGGGAGCCGACTTCGACCTGGACGCCAGCGCGCTGCTGTGCGCGAACGGCCGGGTCAAGGGGGACGAGTACTTCGTCTTCTACAACAACCTCAAGAGCCCCGAGGGCTCCGTCGAGCACACCGGCGACGAGCTGGTCGGCGGCAGCGGGGGTGACGACGAGACGATCCTGGTCGACCTCTCCAAGGTGCCGGCCGACGTCGACAAGATCGTCTTCCCGGTCTCCATCTACGACGCGGACGCCCGGGTGCAGACCTTCGGGCAGGTCAGCGACGCCTACATCCGGGTGATCAACCAGAGCGACGGCAGCGAGCTGGCCCGTTACGACCTGACCGAGGACGCGTCCACCGAGACGGCGATGATCTTCGGCGAGCTCTACCGGTACGGAGGCGAGTGGAAGTTCCGTGCGGTGGGTCAGGGGTACGCGTCCGGACTGCGGGGCATCGCCCTAGACTTCGGGGTCAACGTTTCGTAAAGCCGCGTCCTGCGCGGGGGCCCCGACCGTAGGGGAATCCAAGAGATTGGGTGGGTAGCACGTGCTCCTCAGAACATTCGGCTGGTCGTTCGGCATCACCGCCGCCGGCCTTGCCCTGGCCGGCGTCCTCTGGGGGGGCAAGGGCCTCGCGATCGTCGCGATCCTGTCCATCCTCGAGATCTCCCTCTCGTTCGACAACGCGGTGATCAACGCGGGGATCCTCCGCAAGCTCAACGCGTTCTGGCAGAAGATCTTCCTGACCGTCGGTGTGCTGATCGCCGTCTTCGGCATGCGGCTGGTCTTCCCGATCATCATCGTGGCGGTCACCGCCAAGCTCAGCCCGTGGGAGGCCGTGCGCATCGCGGTCGACGACCACGACCGCTACGAGAACCTGGTCACCAACGCGCATCCGGCGATCGCGGCGTTCGGCGGCATGTTCCTGCTGATGATCTTCCTCGACTTCATCTTCGAGGAGCGGGAGATCACCTGGCTCTCCTGGCTGGAGAAGCCGCTCGCCAAGCTCGGCAAGCTGGACATGCTCTCGGTGGTCGTGGCGATGGTCGCCCTGGTGATCGCCGGCACCACGGTGGCCACCGCGGTCCCGCTGCACGGCGGCCACGGCACCATCGACAAGGCCGAGACGGTGCTGCTGGCCGGCGTCGGCGGCCTGATCACGTACCTGGTGGTCGGCGGCATCTCCAGCTTCTTCGAGGAGCGGCTGGAGGACGACGAGGACGAGGACGGGGACGACGCCGAGGACGGGGCCGCCGAGGAGAAGGCGCCCGCGCCTGCCGCCAAGGGCAGCGGCAGCACCGCGCAGGTGGTCGGGCTGGCCGGCAAGGCCGCGTTCTTCATGTTCCTCTACCTGGAGGTCATCGACGCGTCCTTCTCCTTCGACGGTGTCATCGGCGCCTTCGCCATCAGCAACGACATCTTCGAGATCGCGCTCGGCCTCGGCATCGGCGCGATGTACATCAGGTCGCTGACCGTCTTCCTGGTCCGCAAGGGCACGCTGGACGACTACGTGTACCTGGAGCACGGCGCCCACTACGCCATCGGCGCCCTGGCGGTGATCCTGCTGGTCACCATCAAGTACGACGTCAGCGAGGTGATCACCGGCCTGGTCGGCGTGGTGCTGATCGCCGCGTCGTACTGGTCCTCGGTCGTGCGCAACCGGCGCCTGGCGGAGAGCGCCGAGGAGTCGGACGACGACAAGACCGAAGTGCCCTCGGGGGTCTGACCGCTCCCGTCCCCGGCTGCCCCCGCCCCCTGTCCCACCGGCGGGGGCAGTCGCATGCCCGGGGACGCGGCAGGGAAGACTGTCGGCACAGCGTGCGAACACAGGAGGACGGACAGCGATGGCCTGGTGGCGGTTCCTGCGGCCGGACGGCGCCGAGCAGTTCGACGTCACGAATGTCCACACCGTCGAACTCACCAAGCGGCATCCGGAGATCAACCTGAGCCGGCAGGGTGCCGCCGTGGGCAACATGCGGGTCAACCTGTCCTGGCAGATGCGCCCTTCGGACAGCGGCGACTGGGTCACCGACCGGGGCGGCTTCCTGCGGCGGCAGGTGGACGTCTTCAAGCCGCGGATCGTGCAGGCGGCCGGCCCGGCGATGGTCAACGTCGACCTGGACCTCGCCTGCCTGTACGAACTCGCCGACGGCACCAAGGGGGTGGTGCAGCCACTCGGCAACTTCCTCGGCGATCTGGACGCGGCCCCGTACATCCAGATGAGCGGCGACGACCGGTTCGGTGGCTCCTCCGGCGAGACGCTCTACATCAACTTCGACAAGCGCGAGGAGTTCAAGCGGCTGCTGGTGTTCGTCTACATCTACGACGGCACGCCGGCGTTCGACCGCACCCACGCGAAGGTGGAGATCTTCCCCGGCTCGGGCCCGCGGATCGAGATCCCCCTCACCGAGCGCGAGCCGCAGGCCCGCTCCTGCGCGGTGGTCCTGATCGAGAACCGCAAGGGCGAGATGTACGTCCGCCGCGAGGTCCGCTACGTCTACGGCTTCCAGGCCGAGATCGACCGCCTCTACGGCTGGGGGTTGCAGTGGGGGCGGGGCTACAAGACGAAGGTCTGATCTTCTCCGCCGTCCACCGATCTCCGACGCCGCCCCCGCACCGCTTGCGCGGCCTTCGGACGGCCCCACCGGACTCCGTCCGGTGGGGCCGCTTCGTGCCGACGTGGCGGGAACAGGTCCGGGCCCCCAGTGGCCCCGGGGGGGTCAGCGGGGGTTCTGGAACTGGGGGCCCTGGAGGGGGAGGGTGAAGGTGCCGTCCGGGGCCGGCGGGGCGCCGTTGGCCGGGGCGGCGACCGGCTGGGGGTAGCCGTAGGCGGGGTAGCCCTCCTGGGGCTGCTGGAGGACCGGGGGAGCGGTCGGCGGCGGGGGCGGCACGGGTGCCGTGGGTGCCGCGGCTCCGGCTCCGGCTCCCGCCACGGGCTGCGGGTAGCCGTAGGCGGGCTGGGCGGGGACGTGCGCGGGGTAGGGGGCCTGGAGCGGGTAGCCGTAGGCGCTGGTGGGCTGGGCCTCGGGGGAGGCCGCGGTGGCCGCGGTGGCCGGGGCGCTCGCGGCGTGCGCGGGCGCGCTCGGGGCGGACGTCGGGGCCGGGGCGGGGTCGGAGTCGGGCTCGCCGTCGTCCACCGCGATCCCGAACTCCGTCGCCAGGCCGACGAGTCCGGACACGTACCCCTGGCCGAGGGCGCGGAACTTCCAGTCGGCGCCCCTGCGGTAGAGCTCGCCGCAGATCAGCGCGGTCTCCCGGCCGGTGTCGGGCACGACGTCGAAGGTGGCCATGGGGGCGGCGTGCTGCGGCCCGGCCGTGTCGTACAGGGCCAGCACGAGGTCCTGGACGAGGTGGAAGGCCCCGCCGTCGCAGGAGGCGGCCAGCACCACCCGGTCCACGCCCGCGTCCAGCGCGGCCAGGTCCACCTCGACGGTGTCCGTCAGGCCCTCGGGCACGCGCTTCTTCGGCAGGTGGCGGGCGAGCCCGGAGGGGTGCCGGGGCGCGTTGTAGAAGACGAAGTCGGCGTCGGAGCGCACCCGCCCGTCGGCCCCGAGCAGCAGGGCGGAGGCGTCCACGTCGGGCGCGGTGGGTCCGGGGCTCCAGCGCAGCACCGCGCGGACCCCGACGGCGTCCAGCGTGATGTTCGAGCCCTTCACCATCCGTTGCGTCATGCCCGCCATCCTGCCTGCTGCGCGGGCCGCGCGACAACGCCGCCCGCCGCATCCCGCAGGCGCCGCGATGGTCATACCTCGGTCGTGCTCCGGTTACCTGTTTGTCACGCGCTGGGGGAACCTTTACGCCACCCGCACACGTACGATTATCGGCCATGCCTCGGCCGTGCATGGTTGACCGCCATTTGACGCACGTCTGCCCGGCGCGCAATCTGTAAGGGGGCTTATGCGACACTTCGGACATCTCGCCGCGGATCTCAGAGGTGAACTCTTCCACCGGGAACCTCAGGAGTTCACTGCCGACTCGCCCGCCCAGACCCTCGCCACGGCGCTGGGTGCGACGCTGTACAGCCCTGCCACCCGTACCCACCTCGCCGACGACGTCCTGAAGCAGGCGGGCCGCGGAGTGGTCTCCATGGTGCTCTGCCTGGAGGACTCCATCGACGACCGCGACGTGCCCGCCGGCGAGGCCAACCTCGTCCGGCAGTTCGCCGACCTGGCAGCCCGGCCCGGCGTGGAGCACGCCCTGCCGCTGCTCTTCATCCGTGTGCGCACCCCCGGCCAGATCACGGACCTCGTCGGGCGGCTGGGGAGCGCCGCACGGCTGCTGTCCGGATTCGTGCTGCCGAAGTTCACCGAGGAGTCGGGCGTCCCCTTCCTCGAAGCCCTCACCCGCGCCGAAGCCGCCTGCGGGCGGCGGCTGTTCGCCATGCCCGTGCTGGAGTCCCCCGAACTGCTGCACCTGGAGAGCCGGGTCGAGACGCTGTACGGGATCTCCCGCACCGTCGACAAGTACCGGGACCGGGTGCTCGCGCTGCGGCTCGGTGTCACCGACTTCTGCTCTTCCTACGCCCTGCGCCGGGCGCCCGCGATGACCGCCTACGACGTCCAGATCGTCGCCTCCGTCATCGCCGACGTCGTCAACGTGCTCGGCCGCGCCGACGGCAGCGGCTTCACCGTCACCGGCCCGGTCTGGGAGTACTTCCGGCACAGCGAGCGGATGTTCAAGCCGCAACTGCGGCAGAGCCCCTTCACCCCCGAGGCCGAGGACCTGCGCGAGTCCCTGATCGAGCACGACATGGACGGCCTGCTGCGCGAGGTCGAACTCGACCGCGCCAACGGCCTGCAGGGCAAGACCTGCATCCACCCCAGCCACGTGCCGGTCGTCAACGCGCTCAACGTCGTCACGCACGAGGAGTACAGCGACGCGGCCGACATCCTGCACGTGGACCGCAGCGGCGGCGGCGTGCTGCGCTCGGCGTACACGAACAAGATGAACGAGGTGAAGCCGCACCGCGCCTGGGCCGAGCGGACCGTCCGCCGGGCCGAGGTCTTCGGCGTGGCCCGCGCCGACATCGGCTTCGTGGACCTGCTCGCGGCGGGCCTGCCGGCGTCGTGACGGCCGCCGTGCTCCGCCCCGCAGGTGCCCCGCCCGTGCCGGGCGCTCCGGGTGCTCCGGGTACTCGCCGTGCCGTGGGCGCCCTGCGTGCTTCCGGTGCTCCGGGTACCGCGGCTGCTTCGCGCGCCCTGCCGGCCGTCCCTGTCCCGCCCTTTCCCCGTGTCCTGCGTGCCCAGCGTGTCCCGAGTGTGAGGAACCCCTCCTGATGCCCCCCACCCCGCCCTGGACCGGCCAGTGGGTCGCCGACCGGCTCGGTGTCGCCCTGCACGGGGACGGCCTGGCCGACCTGCTCGGCCTCGCCCTGCGGCGCAACCCCAAGCGCGCCCACTTGCTCGTCTCCCACGTGCTGGGCAAGCACGTGCCCGCCGACCCGCGCACCGTCCACGGCCACGCGGTCGGCCTGGGCCGCCGGGTCCGCGCACTGCTCGGCGAGCAGGAGGCCGCGCGGGCCGTCGTCCTCGGCTACGCCGAGACCGCCACCGGGCTCGGCCACGGCGTCGCCGACGGCCTCGGCCCCGTGCCCTACCTGCACTCCACCCGGCGCGCGGTCCCCGGTGTCGCCCCCCAGGGCGGCTTCGAGGAGGAGCACAGCCACGCCACCTCCCACCTGCTGCTCCCCGAGGAGCCGGACCTGCTCGCCCGGCCGGGACCGCTGGTGCTGGTCGACGACGAGTTCTCCACCGGCCGCACCATCCGCAACACCATCGCCGCCCTGCACGGCCTGCACCCGCGCGAGCGCTACGTCGTCGTCGCCCTCACCGACCTGCGCTCGGCCGCCGACCGCGCCGCCCTGGCCGCCTTCGCGGTGGGCCTGGGCACCCGCATCGACGTCCTCGCGCTGGCCACCGGCTCGGTGACGCTCCCCGACGATGTCCTCACCCGCGGCCAGGCACTGGTCGCCGCGCACGAGGAGGCACCGCCGGTCGCCGGGCCCGGCACCGGCGCCGTCCGGCGGGTCGATCTCGGGTGGCCCGCCGGGCTGCCCGACGGCGGCCGGCACGGCTTCACGCCCAAGCACGCCGCACGGCTGGCGGCCGCCCTGCCCGCCATGGGCGCCCGCCTGGCCGCCGCCCTGCCCGAGGACGCCCGCAGCGTGCTCGTCCTCGGCACCGAGGAGCTGATGTACGCGCCGCTGCGGCTCGCCGGCGCGCTCCAGGACGCCCTGGCGGCCCCGGCGCGGGACGGGCGCCCCGGCGCGGCCGCGCCCGAGGTCCGCTACTCCACCACCACCCGCTCCCCGGTGCTTGCCGTGGACGACCCGGGGTACGCCATCCGCACCAGGATCGCCTTCCCCGCCCACGACGACCCCGGCGACGGCGGCAGCCCCGAGCGGTACGCGTACAACGTGCGCGGCTTCGACGCGGTGGTCTGCGTGGCCGACTCCGCCGGCGACACCCCCGCCCTGCACGCCCCCGGCGGCCTGCTCGACCGGCTCGCCGCCGTCACCGGCACGGTGCTGCTCGCCGTGGTGCCCTCCTACCGACCGAACGGAAGCCCCTTGACCTCAGCGCCCGACCTGGCCGAGCCGCTGCGCGGACCGCACTTCTCCTCGTACCCGCCCGAGGAGGTGGGCTGGCTGCTCAAGGACCTCTCCGGCGCCGAACTCGAAGCGCCCACCGAGGAGCGCGAGGAGGCGATCCAGAGCGGCGGCGCCCACTACGCCGAGTCGCTGCCGGTGGAGTACCAGCCGAGCGCGGAGTACCAGGAGCTGTTCCGCGCCGCCCTCGACGCCTCGGCGGCGCGGATCGCGCGGGCGGTCGGCGCCGTCACCGAACTCGTCCTCGCCGAGCGCGGTCCCGACGCCGTGCTCGTCTCGCTGGCCCGCGCCGGCACCCCCGTCGGTGTGCTGATGCGCCGCTGGGCCCGGCACGCGCACGGGCTGAAGCTGCCGCACTACGCGGTCTCGATCGTGCGCGGCCGCGGCATCGACGCCAACGCGCTGCGCTGGATCGCCGCCCACCACGACCCCGCGTCCGCGGTGTTCGTGGACGGCTGGACCGGCAAGGGCGCCATCACCCGCGAGCTGGCCGACGCGGTCGCCGGCCTCGCGGCCGCCACCGGTATCGGCGGCTTCGACCCCTCCATCGCGGTGCTCGCCGACCCCGGCGGCTGCGTGTCCACCTACGGCACCCGCGAGGACTTCCTCATCCCCTCGGCCTGCCTGAACTCCACCGTCTCCGGGCTCGTCTCGCGCACCGTGCTGCGGGAGGGACTGATCGGCCCGCACGACTTCCACGGCGCCAAGTTCTACCGGGAGCTGGCCGGCGCGGACGTCTCCGGGCTCTTCCTGGACACCGTCACCGGCGCCTTCGACGCGGTGGGCGAGGGCGTGACCGAGGACGTCAAGGCGCTGCGGGCGCAGGACCGCACCCCGACCTGGGCGGGCTGGGCCGCCGTCGAGCGGATCAGCGAGGAGTACGGCATCGGCGACGTCAACCTCGTCAAGCCCGGCGTCGGCGAGACCACCCGGGTGCTGCTGCGCCGGGTGCCCTGGCGCATCCTCGCCAAGCGGGGCGCGGGCGCGGACCTGGACCACGTACGGCTGCTCGCCGGGCAGCGGGGGGTGCCGGTCGAGGAGACCGACGACCTGCCGTACTCCTGCGTCGGCCTGATCCACCCGCGCTTCACCCGGGGCGCGACCGGCACCGACGGCAAGGCGGTGGCCGCGAAGTGAGCCGCCCGCTCTCCCCCCGCCGCGCCGACGTCCTGGTCGCCAGCGACCTGGACCGCACCCTCATCTACTCCGCCGCGGCCCTGGCGCTGCCCATGCCGGACGAGCACGCGCCCCGGCTGCTGTGCGTCGAGGTGCACGAGGGCCGGCCGCTGTCCTTCATGACCGAGACCGCGGGCGCGCTGCTGGCCGGACTCGCCGACGCCGTACGGTTCGTGCCCACCACCACCCGCACCCGCAAGCAGTACCGGCGGGTCGGCCTGCCCGGCCGCACCCCGCGCTACGCGATCTGCGCCAACGGCGGTCACCTGCTGGTGGACGGCCGCACCGACCACGACTGGAACGCCGAGATGCGGCGGCGGCTGGCCGACGGCAGCGCGCCGCTCGCCGAGGTGCGCGCGCACCTGGCCGCCACGGCCGACCCGGAGTGGCTGCGCAAGGAGCGGATCGCCGAGGACCTCTTCGCGTACCTGGTGGTCGACCGGGAGCGGCTGCCGCTGGGCTGGGTCAAGGAGCTGGCGGTGTGGGCCGAGGAGCGCGGCTGGACGGTCTCCCTGCAGGGCCGCAAGATCTACGCGGTGCCGCGGCCGCTGACCAAGAGCGCGGCGCTGGCGGAGGTGGTCCGCCGCTCCGGGGTCACCCGGGTGCTGGCGGCGGGCGACTCCCTCCTCGACGCGGACCTGCTGCTGGCCGCGCACACCGGCTGGACCCCGGGCCATGGCGAACTCGCCGACACGGGCTGGACGGCCCCCCACGTCACCGCGCTGCCCGCGGTGGGCGTGGCGGCGGGGGAGGAGATCCTCCGCGAGATGCTCCGCGAGGCGGCGGGGGAGTAGGGGGCCGGGCGCCGCTCGGGGTGGCGCCGGGGTTCGGTTCGTCCGGGTTCGCCCGTGGTGGTTCCGCGAGGTGGGCGGGCCTGGGCGCGGGGTGCCCGTGACAGGTGGGGAAGAGGGAGTGTTCCGGGGGAAGCGGGGCAGACGGCCGGTGTGATCCGCGGGCGCGGTGGACCGGCCCCGCGGTGGGCGCGGCTGCAAGGGGGCTCGCGATGGGACTGTCACCGAAAGGACGACTGACCGTGCGGGCCCTGCTGGAACGCGAGTTGCGCAGCCCCCGGGTGCCCTCGCTGGAAACGGCGTGCGCCCGGCTGGCCGACCGTCCGCTCGACGACACCCTGGCCGACCTGGACGACGTCCTGTCGGGCCCGGTCACCGTCGAGGCCGGCTGGCGGCTGCAGGTCCTGGTCTCCGCCCTGTACCACCACGCCGGTGCCTCCCTCCCGCTGACGGAGGAGCTCCGGGCCCGCATCCACACCGCTCAGGCCACCACCGCCAAGGAGTAGACCCGCGATGTCCTGCTCGAACCTCGACTGCCGCAAGATGGGCTGCACCACCACTCCCCGGCCCACCCCGCCCGCGGGGCCCAGGTAGGACGCCGGGCCCGGGCAGGGCCCGGCCGTCCTCCTCGTCGGTCCAGCCGGCTCAGTCGGTCTTTCCGGTCCAGCCGGCCCGGTCAGCCCTCGCGGCTCAGCGTCGCGCTGAGCCGCCGGGCCTGCTTGATCAGCTGCGACGATCCCTTGCGCGCCGCCACCGCGTCGATCTCCGGGAGCGCGCCGCGGGCCCCGGACTGCTCCGCGCAGTCGGCCGCGAGGGCGAGCAGGGTGCCGTCGGCCGATGCCGGCCCGCTGGCCAGGAGCCCGGGAAGGGCGCCCAGGAGCACCGCCCACACCGTGCCGTACGCGCCGGTCTGCGCCGCTTCCCGCAGCGCGGCCACGACCCGTTTCGGCTTGAGCCGCCCCAGGCCGCACAGTTCGGCGATGTCCCGGCCGAGCCCTTGCGTGTCGAGCTGTCCGCGCGCGGCCAGCACGAGCATCGCGTCCACCGCGAACAGTTGCTCCTCGAAGCGCCGCGCCCCCAGGCCGTAAGCCACCAGCAGATGGGTCGCGGGCCCGGCGGGACCGCCGGACTCGGCCAGCGCGGGCAGCACGGCTGTCTCCTGGCCCACGTGGTCGCCCTCGGCCAGGTCCGCGAAGGTCGACAGCATGCGCGCCGCGACGATCTCCCGGTGCTGGGGCAGGACGGCCAGGGTCTGCGGGGAGCACTGCCCGCCGCCCCCGCACCTGCACGGCTGCTCGATCGGGTCGTGCGCGCCGAGCAGGGAGCGGAACGGCTCGGGATGGTCCTCGCGCCCGGGCAGGGCCTCGGTGCGCACGAGCACACCGGGGCGGGGGGTCCTCAGCCTCAGCCGCTCGGTCTCCCGGGACAGGACGGGGTCGGGCAGTCCGCCCGAGGCGAGCCACGCGGCCAGCCGCCGCCCCGCCGGGGACGTGAGCCGATCCGCCGCGGCCCGCACCTCGGGCGGCACCTCCCGCTCCAGCCGCAGCAGGGCCTGGAGCAGGTCGGCCGGACCGGGCTCGGTGCCCGACTCCTCGTACGCGGCCAGCCGCGCCACCAGCTCCGACGCCTCGATGGTCCCGGTCGCCCAGGTGGGCGTGGCCAGCAGGAAGGGCAGCGGGTCGCCGAGCTCCAGCCGCGCCCCGATCTCGGCCGCGCGGCTGAGGAAGACGGACCACATCGCCGTGTGCGGGCACTGGTGCTCCTGGAACCGGAACCGCAGGGCGCCCAGGCCGGACTGGACGCGCAGGGTGCGCGTCTGCTCCTGCGTGACCTCCCCCATGACGAACATGACGACGGCTTCGAGGGCCTGCGCGAAGACGTTCTGGCTCAGCCACGCGGCGGGCTGCCGGTGTGCCGCGACGACCGGTTCCAGGGCCGTGCGGAGCCCCGCCGGGTCGGCGTGGGCGTGGACCACGAGGCTGTTCAGCGCCCGCTCCTCCTGGGCCGGGGTGCCCTTGCCGCGCAGCAGCACGGCGATCTCCTCGGCGAGTTCGACCGGGGCGAGCGGTGCGGGGTCCAGGCGCTCGGGTTCCGGCACGGGCGGCAGGACGTCGCCCTCCGCGGCGGACGGGCCGGGCTCCTCGTCGGCCACGGCGCCGCCGAACGCCTCGGCCGCGCGTGCGCGCAGGTCGGTGGGGAGCAGCTCGGCGCTCTCCGCCAGCTCGGCGAGGACGGTCTCGCCCGCGTGCCTGCGGTGGCGCAGGACCAGGGCGAGGGCCCGGTCCTGGAGGCTGTGCTCGCCGCTGCCGAAGACCTCGGCGGCCAGCGGCAGCAGCTCGTCCGCCAGGCGGTGGTCGCGCTTGACCGCCTTGTCGAGCATGGCCAGTTGGGCGCGCACGATCTTCTTCTCGGGCCGGAACAGGGCGCCCCTGGACGCCTCGACCAGGTGCTCGGTCTCCAGCCCGCCCGCCGCGTCGAGCGCGGCCAGTTCCTCCTGGGCGCGGGCGGCGGCGAGCGCGTGCCCGTCACAGAGCATCCGCACCCAGGTGGGGATGTGCGCCGCCCGCTCGTCCGCGGTCAGCTCCAGGGCGGTCAGCAGGACGAGGTAGCCCTTCACGATGCCCTGCCGGCCCCCGCGCAGCAGCCGGGACAGGCAGCCGGCGACCAGCATGTCGCGGCTGAGCCGCCCTTCCCGCGCGAGGGCGGCCAGCGCGGCGGGCCATCCCGGGTCGCTGTCCCAGGCGTACTGGAAGGTCGAGCCGGCCTCGTCCACCTCGAAGAGCCGGGGGACGGCCGCCTGCAGGAACGGGTTCTCGCGCAGCTGCTCCAGGGTCGTCCGGCCCCGCCCCGGGACGTCCCGCTCCCAGGCGAGGACGAGGCCGTCCGTCATCGGCGGTTCGGCGTCGGCGATCCGCGACAGCTGCTTGACCAGGGCGTACTCCCACCAGCCGAGGGCGCGGCGCTCCGCCAGCCGGCGGACCACCTCGGCCAGCCAGGCCGGGTCGCGGTCGCCGAGCACGCCGGCGACAGCCTGGGGGTCCTCCTGATTGGCCCACCACAGGGTGCGGCTCGTGAGGAGCCACTGGGCCGCGGCCGCCGCTCCGGTGCAGCACCCCGCCCCCGCGAGCAGCAGGCTCCGGCTCACCCCCAGGTCGCCCTCGCTGCGCCAGATGTCCGGGGTGTCCTTGCGCCACTGCTTGAGGACGGGCAGGGCCTTGCGCCGCTCGGCGTCGGTGAGGGCGCCGAGCAGCTTGGGGACATCGGCGACGCGGCCCTCGCGCACCGCGTCCAGCAGGGCGCGAGGGCCTTCGGCGATCCCGTCGGGTATGCGGTGGACGTCGGTGGTGTCGGTGGTGTCGCTCATCGGGTGGCTCCGGTGCGGATGGTGTCCTGGGCGGCGGTGGTCGTGCGGGACTCGCCCGCGCGGCGGGCGATGCGGACGGCGAGGGCGTGCTTGCACGGGCCGCGGCCGCCGCGGTACTCGGCCCACCAGCGGCAGGTGCAGGTCAGCCGCCCGTCGGCGGACCTCACCCGGTGGCTGTGGTCGTCGACGGTGACGGTGGCCGTCTCGCCGTCGAGGCGCACCGCGCCCGCGTCCACCAGGGCGCGGGCGGCGCGCAGCCGGGGGTTGTCCCGCTCGGCCCGGCCGGTGTCGTACGGCAGCTCCCGGTGGAAGTAGGCGGCCTCCGCGGCGTCGTAGCCGATGCGGCCGGAGGTGGCGAGGCGGGTGAGCGCGGCCCGTACCCGCTGCGGGTCCAGACCGGACTGCGCGGCGAGGTCGGCGACGTCGACGGCGGGGTCCCAGGCGAGCAGCACGGAGACGAGGTCGGCGTCCTCGGCCGACTCGTCCGCCGCGAGGGCGTCCAGGACGCCGCCCTCGCCGGAGAAGCCGCGTGCGGTGTCCGGGGACAGGGTGAGGGTCATCCGCATCCCGGGCAGTGCGATCTCCCACGCGCTCGCCACCGGGGAGCTGCCCGCGGTGACGGCCGGGCCGTGGACGCGCAGCCCCGTCGCGTGGCGCAGCACCCGCGTCAGCGCGGACAGCCGCTCGGGCCCGGGCAGGCAGACCGCGCCGGGGACCGGCCGGGTGGTGGCGCGCAGCGAGCGGCCCGCGGGGACGATCCAGCGCGCTCCCGTGGAGGCGCCGCGGGCCGAGCTGGGGCGGGGCAGCGAGCGCAGGAAGCGGACGGCCTCGACCGCGGGGAGTTCGGCCCGCACGTCGAAGGCGGCGGCGGTCACCTGGGTCTCGGCGAAGCCGCGCAGCCAGCGCTCGGGCAGCGGCACCTTCTTCTCCACCACCGGCCCGTCGAAGGTGGTGACGACCATCTCGTCGGGCCCGACGTCCAGACGCAGCGGATCGCCCGCGCCCACCCGGCTCAGGGCGTCCCGCAGCGGGACGTTCACGTCGACGTTGGTCGTGCCGTAGCCGATGTCGCCGCCGTCGAGGGCGTCGCCCAGCACGTCGAGCCGCGCGTACACCCCGCAGCAGGCGGAGAACGACTCGAACCTCAGCCGGTCCCCGTTCCCGGTGACGACGGGGTCGCGCCACCGGTCGGGCCGCGGCTGGTAGTAGCGGGCGGCGGCCACGTCGGCCACGCACAGGAGTCCGGCGGCGGTCGCCTCAGGGTGGGTCAGGAAGCCGCTGAAGAAGCGGGGATGGGCTTCCCACCCGGCGGGGGTGGCGCCGCCGGAGGTCTCCAGCCCGATGCTCTGCCCCTCGGCGGTGCCCCGCACGGCGGAGGGGCGGAGGTAGGCGTACGTCTGTGCCGTTCGCGTCATGGCCGAGATGCTAGGGCCAGGGGCTGACAGGCCGTCCGGTCGATGTTCCCGCGGTCGCTCGACCATGCCTGTATGGGCAAGTGATCGAGCCGTGCCTGCGGACCGGACGCCCGCGGGGTGCCGCCCACCGGGGCTCGGGCCGGGCGACGGCGGGAAGCCCTTCCCGGAGAGTGGCGGGAAGGGCTTCGGGGTGCGGTGGGGGCCCGGGGGTTGTGAGGGTGGGCGTGGACGGGTTCGAACCGCCGACATCCGCCTTGTAAGGGCGGCGCTCTACCGCTGAGCTACACGCCCGGGAGGTTGCGACGACACAGGTTACCTTGCGGTGGTACCTGGTCAGCAACCACCGCGGCGCCCGGAGGGGGCCGTGTGTTCGGGGCGGACGGGTGGGAGGATGGACCGGACGGCGGCAGGCGGCGAGCACGGGGAGAGAGTGTCACTGTGACGACGGCACGTTCGTGGTGGCGGCGCGGCGACAACGGGCGTGCGGAGGCGCAGGCCGCGAAGGACGCGGCCGCCCAGGCGTTCTACGAGCTGGACACCGCCCAGCGCGAGCTGGAGATCGCCATCGAGACGATCTCCGCCGTCGACAGCACCCCCGAGGCCCGCCGCGCCCTGGAGGGCTTCCGCGCCCTCGGCGAGAAGATCGACCGGGTCAGCGCCGCCTACATCACCACCGTGGACGCCCACGACCTGGACCGCGACGGCCTGGAGCACGGCGAGGCGTCCCGCGCCCGCGGCGAGCTGACCCGCGCCAAGGACGAGCTGGTCAACACCCGTACCGAGCTGGAGCGCTTCCAGGCGGGCCTGGCCCCGCTGCTGGGCAAGGCCGAGACGCAGCTGGCCCGGCTCGCCCCGGCCCGCGAGCGCGCCAAGCAGTCGCTGCTCGCGGCGAGCCAGGCGCTGGACACCGTGCGCGCCGCCGGGCTCAAGGCCGACGACCTCGCGGCCCGTCTGGCCGCCCTCGGCCCCGAGCTCACCAAGCTCAATGAGGGCGCGAGCAAGCACGGCGTCCAGGACACCGTCCGCCGCGCCGACGAGATGCGGCGCACCGCCGACGCGGTGCGGGCCGAGGCCGAGCGGCTGCCGCACCAGGCCGAGGAGATCGACAAGCGCCTGGTGTCGCTGCGCACCCGAGTCCAAGCGCTCGGCACCCGGGCCGAGGGCGTCGCGCCCGTGCTCAGCGAGCTGCGCCGCCGCTTCTCCGCGGCCTGCTGGCAGGACCTCCAGGCCGTGCCCGACCAGGCCGCGCAGGCCGTGCGGCAGGCCGAGGACGCGCTCGCCGAGGCCCGCAAGGCCCGCGCCGAGCAGCGCTGGGCCGACGCCACCGCGCGCCTGGCGACCGTACGCGCCCTGATGGACGACGTGGACGGCGCCGTGGCCGCCGCGGGCGACCGGCTGCGGCGGCTCAACGAGGTCAGCAAGGACCCCAAGGGCGAGGTCGAGCGGACCCGGTTCGCCATCCGTGACGCCCAGCGGCTGGCCATGCAGGGCCGCAGCACGCCCGAGCCGCGCCACGCCCGCCCGCTGGACGACGCCGTGGCCCGCCTCGACCGCGCCCTGGCCGGCCTCCAGGGCCGCCACCCGGACTACTGGGCCTTCCTCACCGAGACCGCTGCGGTCCGCGAGACCGCCAACCGCGTCGTCGCCAACATCCGCGAGGACCGGGCAGCCGGCCGCTGACTACGGCTCCGGCCGGGGCCCGCACCACGAGCCGCCTGCCGGCAAGCCGTCAGCCGCAGCAGCCCCCGCCGCAGCAGCCGCCACCGCCGCCCGCGGACTCGGCGGCGCCGCTGCCGGACGCGCCGGCACCGACCGAGACCGTGGAGAGCAGCTTCACCGTGTCCGCGTGGCCGCGCGGGCAGGGGGCGGGAGCGTCGGACTGGGACATGGGGCGGCGCAGCTCGAAGGTGTAGCCGCACGCCTTGCAGCGGTATTCGTAACGAGGCATGCGCTCACTTTAGCCCGCCGCATCGCCCCTTCCGCGGTTGTCCACAGGCCACTCGGGTGGAGCGGTACGGAACCGCCCGCGGCGGCTGCGGATCGGGCCGGACCGGGGGCTGGCCAGGGGCTGGCCAGGGGCTGAACCGGGGCGGGAACAGGGCTGTGCCCGGGCTGGACCAGGGTCGGGTCCGGGCAGTTCCGGGGCCGGAACAGAGCTGTCTCCCGGCCGGGCCAGGGCCGTTCCAGGGGACGGTACCGGCCTGCGACGAGCGCTGGCGCGGAGTTGTCCACAGCCTTGGCAGGCGTCCCGGCGGACGTGCTACCGCCGGGGCTGACCTGCTGTGCAGCGCTACCTCCGCCGGGCCAGCGTCGTCCCGTCCGCCACCGTCAGCAGCACGTCGTCCACGCGGTCGTCCGCCCGCACGTGATCGTTGAACGCACGGATCGCCGCCGCGCCCCCGCCCGCGGCAGGGTCCGTGACCTCACCGTGGAAGAGCGTGTTGTCCACGACGAGGAGCCCGCCGGGGTTCATCCGCGGCACCAGCTCCTCCCAGTAGTCGATGTAGGAGCCCTTGTCGGCGTCGAGGAAGGCCAGGTCGATCCACGGCCCCTCGGGAAGGGCGCGGAGCGTCTCCAGCGCGGGGGCGATCCGCAGGTCGATCCGGTCGGCCACGCCCGCGTCCGCCCACGCGGCGCGGCCGACCGCGGTCCATTCCTCGGAGACGTCGCAGGCGATGACCCGCCCGCCCTCGGGCAGCGCCTGTGCCATCGAGAGGGTGGAGAAGCCGGTGAAGGTGCCGATCTCCACGATCTGCCGGGCGCCGGTGAGCCTGACCAGGAAGGAGAGCAGCGGTCCCTGTTCCTCGGCGGTCTGCAGGCCGGCCACGTCGGCGAGTTCACGGTGGGTGGTGTCCACCAGGGCCCGCTGGGTGGGCGTCAGCGGCGGGTTGTGCGCCAGGACGTAGGCGTAGAGCTCGGGCGTGAGCTGCGGGTTCTTCGTCTCGTACACGGTCTTCTCCCGGTGCGGTGATCCGGACCGGCGGGGCCGTACCGCATTTGGCCCTAGGCTGACCGGATGCTCGTGGATGACGTGGTCGCTCTGGTGCCCAGCATTCCAGGCCGCCGGGTGCTGCTCGGCCTGGCAGGCGCCCCGGCGGCGGGAAAGTCGACGCTCGCCCGGCACCTGGTGACGGAGGTGGACGCCCGGCTCGGCCCCGGCACGGCGGCCTGTGTGCCGATGGACGGGTTCCACCTGTCCAACGCGCAGCTGGACCGGTTGGGGCTGCGCGACCGCAAGGGCGCGCCCGAGACGTTCGACGTCGACGGGTACGTCCATCTGCTGCGCCGGCTGCGGGCGGCGCGCGAACGGCCCGTCTACGCACCGGACTTCGACCGAAGCCTGGACGAGCCCGTGGCCGCGGGCCTCGTCGTGCCGCCCGAGGCGCGGCTGGTGGTCACCGAGGGCAACTACCTCGCCGACGACGGCGAGGACTGGGCGGAGGTCCGCGACCTGCTCGACGAACTCTGGTACGTCGAGGCCCCGCGGCACCTGCGCGAGCAGCGCCTGCTGCACCGCCACGTCATCGGCGGCCGCAGCCAGGAGGAGGCGATGGCCTTCATCGCGGCGAGCGAGCGCCCCAACGCCCTGCGCGCCGAGTCCGGCCGTGCCCACTGCAGCCGCGTGGTGACCCTGGGCTGAGGCCCGCCCGGGGCCCAACCGGGGCGGGGCGGGGGTTCAGTCCCGGGGAGCCGTCTCCGTGTCGAGCCAGGCGAGGTATTCGGTGCTGGCATGGGTGATGGGCGCGGCGATGATCTCCGGGGTGTCGTAGGTGTGGGCGGCCTTGATCGCCGCCTCAAGGGCGGGGTAGCGGTCGGCGGGCGCCTTGAACAGCACGCGCCACTCCTCTTCCTCCTGCAGTTCGCCCTGCCACCAGTAGACCGAGCGGATCGGGCCGTCGATCTGCGCGCAGGCGGCGGCGCGCTGCCGTACGACCGCGCGGGCCAGGTCGGCCGCGCGGTCGGGGCTGTCGGTCGTGGTCAGGACGGTGATGTGGCCGGGCACGGGTACCTCCGCGAGGACGATGGCCGTCCGAGCGTATCCGCGACGGCACCCCCGGGCTTGGCTTCGCGCCACGGCCGGACCGCCCCGGCGGGACCGCTGCGGGAGGACAGCTGTGACAGGACAGCTGCGACAGGGCGGTGAAAGCAGGACGGCTACGGCAGGACCTGGACCGTGTTGCCGACCGGGCGCTCGCCCCTGGCGTCGGAGATGTGGTTGACCAGGTCGCCGTCCACGGCCATCGCCGTGGAGCCGCCGCCGTCGAAGTTGAGCGCCTGGGTGGCAGCCGCCGCGGGCCACGCCCGGACCCTGTGGCCATGAACGGGCTCTGAACGTCGGGCGCGGAGCGGGAGTTGCCCCCGGGGTGCCCGAGGCGCGCGGCCCGGTCGGGGTCGTGTGCGGCAGAGCGCGGCTCAACCGGGCGGAGGGGCGCACGGATTGGCGCCGGGGTGCGCTGGTGCGCCTGGCCTCTGCGGGTTTGGGCCGATCATTACCCGAATGGGTGAACGGAGGGTGTAGGCGGCGGTTCGCGGGGAAACGGTGCGAACCATGGAGGCGTGACCACAGCAAGGGGGAGGCTCGCCCGCATGGGCGCGGCGCTCGTCGTGGTGATGGCAGCGGCGTCCTGGGGGCTGGGCGGCGGGTACGCCGCTGCCGCCGCCCGGCACCACTGCCACGACGCCATACGCGTGCCACGCGCCTGCACGAGCTCCGATCCACCGTTGGGGCCCGGCAGTTCGCCTGCCGCGCGCCCCCCGCAACCCGTCCTGTCCCCGCCACCATTCGCCCGTACGCCGTCGCGCGCGCCGAACAAGCCGTCTGTGCGCGGGAGTTCGGCACCGGAGACGAGTTCGCCGCCGATGCGGCATCCGACGCCGGTTACGCAGACGGATCGGGAGCCGCGTGCGCACCCGAGCAGCGAGCCGAAGCCGCTTCCGAAGCCGCACGCGAGCAGCCGTCCCGAGGGGGACTCGTCCCGGACTCTGCCGGAAGGCGCGCGTTCCGAGCGGCACCCGGAACCGAAGCCGCACGCGAGCAGCCCGCAAAAGGCGGACCCGGCGTGGACTGCGCCGGAAGGTGCGCAATCCGAGCCGAAACCGAAGCCGCCGGCGCACGTTCATCCGAAGCCGCGCGCCACGCCGCGCCCGCACCCGCACCGGCACCCGTGGCCGCCGCTGTGCGGCTGGTGGTGGCCCTGGGCATCCGACCCGCACTGGCCGTTCGGCGGCAGCGGCGGGCACGGCCACGCTCAACCCCCGGACAAGCAGCTGCCGTTCTGGGCCCGGCCGTGCCACCCGCACAGGAAGCCGCCCCCACCGCCACCTCCGCCCCCACCTCCACCGCCCCCGCCCAGCACCCCGACACCCGAGCCGACCCACAGCCACCTGCCGCCGACCAAGCCCCCGACCACCCCGAAACCCAAGCCCGTTCGCACCCCCGCACCCCGACTCGCCCCCGTCCAGGCACCACCACCCATCGCACCGCCCACCACGCCGCCGCCCACCCGGCCGCCGCGGGCCGAGCCGGCGCCCAAGCCCCGCTCCACACCCGCGCCTTCGCCGACGGCGACCGTGTGGAAGGCCGCGGCGCCGCAACCCGTGGACAGGCCCGCGCAGCACCGGCGCAGCCCCGTCACCACGATGCTGCTCACCGCCGTGCCCGCACTGCTCGCCGTGGCGGTGCTGCGGCCCGGCTCGTCCACCTATCGCAGGAACCGCTGACATCCGAGGGGGAGTTGACGTTATGTCGCAGTGGCTGGTGCTGATCATCGCCATGGTGGCGGTGTGCGCGGTGGTGATCAGCGTGGTGGTGCTCAGGCAGCGCCGGATCGCCGCCGATGACGATCCGACCGAGACGCCCGACGTCATCGAGTACATGGTGATGATGATCGGGGTGGTGTACGCGATCGTGCTGGGTCTGGCGATCGCCGGCGTCTGGGAGGGCAGGGGCGGCGCGCAGGCCGATGTCCTCGCCGAGGCGCAGGCGCTGCACGAGGTGAAGGCCCGCGTGCAGGTCTACCCGGCGCCGGTGCGCGACCGGGTGCGGGCGGACGTGGACGCGTACGCGCGCTACGTCACCGACCGCGAGTGGCCGTACATGCGTGACCACGGCGAACTCTCGCCGCAGGGAACGAAGTTGCTCGCCCAGGTGCGCACCGACATCGAGAGCTACGACCCGAAGGACGACCTCGGCCAGCAGGCGTACCAGCCGCTGGTGGACGAGGTCGCCGCCGCCGACCAGGCCCGGGCCTCGCGCGGGCAGAGCGCCGGCGCCACGATGCCGGGCGTGGTGTGGTTCGGCCTGATCGTGGGCGCGCTGGTGACCGTCGGGCTCATCTTCACCCTGCAGATCCGGCGCTCCGCACGGGAGTTGCTGCTCGCCGGGCTCTTCAGCGCGCTGATCGCCTTCCTGCTCTTCCTGATCTGGGACCTCGACGCGCCCTTCGGGACCGGTCTGGCGGTGGGCGCGGGCGCGCTGAAGGACATCGTCCTGCGCCAGTGAGGAGAAGCGCGCACGCACAAGGGCGGCTCCCCCACCCCGGCCCGGGTGGGGGAGCCGCCCTTGGTGAGAACCCCGCGCGGCCCCGGTCAGGGGCGCGCGCGAGCGGTCAGCGCCAGTTGGCCACGTTCACGTTCTCCAGCACGCCCAGCGCGTCCGGCACCAGCACGGCCGCCGAGAAGTACGTGCTCACCAGGTAGCTGATGACGGCCTTCTCGTCGATGCCCATGAAGCGGACGTTGAGCCCGGGCTCGTACTCGTCCGGAAGGCCGGTCTGGTTGAGGCCGATCACGCCCTGGTTGTCCTCGCCGGTGCGGATGGCGATGATCGAGCTGGTGCGGGCCGGCGAGATCGGGATCTTGTTGCAGCTGAGGATCGGCACCCCGCGCCAGGCCGGCACGGTGGAGCCGAGTACCTCGACCGGGTCGGGGTAGACGCCCGCGCGCGTCCACTCGCGGCCGATCGCCGCGATCGTCTTCGGGTGGGCGAGCAGGTAGCGGGTGCCGCGGCGGCGGCTGATCAGCTCGTCCAGGTCGTCCGGCAGCGGCGGCCCCGCGTGCGGCTGGAGCCGCTGCTCGTACTCCGCGTTGTGCAGCAGCCCGAACTCCCGGTTGTTGATCAGCTCGTGCTCCTGGCGTTCGCGCAACGCCTCGACGGTGAGCTTGAGTTGCTGCTCGGTCTGGTTCATCGGCTCGTTGTAGAGGTCGGCCACCCGGCTGTGCACCCGCAGTACCGTCTGGGCGACGCTCAGTTCGTACTCGCGGGGGTTGGCGTCGTAGTCGGCGAAGGTGGCCGGCAGGGCGGGCTCGCCGCTGTGGCCCGAGGCCAGCTCGATGTCCGCCTCACCGCGCCGGTTCGCCCGCTGCCTGGGCAGGGAGCGCACCGCCTCCAGGTGCCCGCGCAGCGCGTCGGAGACACCGAGCAGGGACGACAGGGCGGTACGCGGCAGGGCGAGCACCGTGGTGGGGGTGGCCGCCTTCGCGGTGTACTCCCAGGTGCCGTCCCCGTCGAGCAGCGCCTGCTCGCCGAAGTGGTCGCCGTCGGCCAGGACGCCGAGCCGGGTCGCCTCCCCGTACGGACCCTCGCCGAGCTTTTCGACCTTGCCGTGCGCCACCAGGTAGACGGTGTCGGCGCTCTCGCCGGCGTGTGCGATGACCTCGCCCGTGTCGAACTCGCGCTGCACGAACCGGTCGGCGAGCGCGGTGAGCGCCTCGACGTTGCCGAACGAGCGCAGCGCCGCCAGCTCGCCCAGTTCCTGCGGGATGACCCGGACCTCGGAGCCGGTCTTGACGAACGTCACCCGCCCGTCGCCCACCGCGTAGCTGAGCCGCCGGTTCACCCGGTAGGTGCCCGAGTTCACCTGCACCCAGGGCAGCACCTTCAGCAGCCACCGCGAGGAGATGCCCTGCATCTGCGGGGCCGACTTGGTGGTGGTGGCCAAGGTGCGCGCGGCGGCCGTGTCCAGGCTCGTACGCGCGTCCTGCGGATCGATGTGTGCGGCTTCCTGCCCCGCATCAACCGACATGTGCCGTCCTTCCCGTCATGGGTGATACGGCCGTCATTCTTTCCGCGGCCCGCGGGGCTGGCTATTGCCGAATCGAGTGAGATTACTTTCCGAAATACGGGCAAGCAGCCGGCCCCCGCTCGGGCGCAAGACGGGCCGACGGCTCGCTGACCAGCGGGTACGCGAAAACGGCCCGGCGTGAGGGCCGGACCGCCGTGCGGAGGAGAAACGATTCGCGAGGGAGGAACCGGGGAGGAAGCAGCGCGTCGTCAGAGCGCTTCGACCACGGCGCCGCGCTCCGGCGGCGGGCCCTGCGGCGGGATCGTCAGCGGCACCGCCGCGTAGGCGGCCCCGGAGGCCAGCACCATGCGGCGCTCGCGGCGGAAGACGTACGCGGCGAACGCGCCGGCCGCCAGCAGCGCCAGGAAGGACATCAGGGTGCCGAACCAGCTCGCGCCCAGCCAGTGCCCGCCGACCCAGCCGAGGCCCACGCTGTAGGTGGCCCAGCAGACCCCGGCCAGCGCCGACCAGGGCAGGAACTCGCGCGGCTTGCGGCGGGCGGCGCCCGCGCCCAGGCTCACCACGCTGCGCCCGGCGGGCGCGAAGCGGGCGAGCACCACCAGGGCGCCGCCGCCGCGGGCGAGCACCTGGCCGAGCCGTTCGTGAGCGGCGGCCAGCTTCCGGGACCGGGACACCCGGCGGTGGTACCACGCCCCGCCGCGCCAGGCCAGCCGGTACGCCAGCAGGTCGCCGACGCAGGAGGCCGCGGCCGCACAGAGCAGCAGCACGAGGATGTCGAGCAGGCCGTCGCGGGTGCCGCGGGAGCCGGTGGTGGCCGCGCTGATCACCAGGACGCCGCTGGGCAGGATCGGCAGGAAGACGTCGAGCAGCACCGACAGGCCCACCAGGATGTAGATCCACGGCCATTCGAACAGGACGTCCAGCGTGTGCAGCAACGCCGCCTCCTGCCCTTCGCCGAGTCCTGCCCGAGTGGTGCTTTCGTGGTCCTGCAAGCCCGTGAGCGAAGGGTCCCGAGCGGATGCAGCGGTGCCTCTTCACGAGCGGCGGATCTTCATCCGCCGTCAGCCGTACAGCGTACGCCAGTACGGGCCCGCGGTTCCGCCGGGGGCACGTGACGTAAAAGACAATCACGTGCTGGTCACGGCGGGAATACCGGCCGGGAAACAGTTCGGCACAGATGTGGCGGATCATGTGTGCGCAAGGCCGCCGCGGCGCGGGTGAGCCGGGCCGTCGTGGCGGGCGCGGGATGACGTAGGGTGGTGATCAGCAGAAGGGGAGTAGCTCTTCGCCGGACCGTCGACATACTGCCCGCCCGCCCGTACCCCGCGTACGGCGCCATGGCGGGCCGGCGCCCGGGGGCGGTGCGGATGCCCGCCAGCGAGACCTTCGGCCGCAGTGTCCTGGACGCTGCCGTGCCGAAGCGACCCCTCGGAAGTCCGTGGTCGGATCGGCGCGGCCGCCCGACCGATCAAGGAACCGACTTCCGTGCTCAGCCTCAGCGTCATCGCCGTCGTCTTCGGCGTGATCTTCGTCGCCGAGCTGCCCGACAAGACCGCGCTCGCGAGCCTCATGCTCGGCACCCGCTACCGCGCGTCCTACGTCTTCGCCGGGGTGGCCGCCGCCTTCGTCGTCCACGTCGCGCTCGCCATCGCCGCGGGCAGCCTGCTCACGCTGCTCCCGCACCGCTGGGTGCAGGGGGTGGTGGGGGTGCTCTTCCTCGGCGGGGCGGCGGTGCTGCTGTTCTCCAAGGCCGACGACGAGGAGGAGATCAAGCCGCCCGCCGACCAGAGCTTCGTGAAGGTGGCGGGAGCCGGGTTCATGCTCATCCTGGTCGCCGAGTTCGGCGACCTCACGCAGATCATGACGGCGAACCTCGCCGCCCGGTACAGCGACCCCGTCTCCGTCGCGCTGGGGGCCGTGCTCGGCCTGTGGGCGGTCGCCGCGCTCGGCATCTTCGGCGGGCGGCTGCTGATGAAGCGGGTGCCGCTCTCCCTGATCACGAAGGTGGCCGCGGGCGTGATGGTGGCGCTGGCGGGCTTCAGTCTCTACGAGGCCGCCGCCGGCTGATGTGCGCGGGCGGCCGGTCCCGCCTGCCGGTCAGGGCCAGCCGCCCGCGAGCGCGACGGCACGCGCCTCGGGGACGCCCAGCATCAGCAGGCTCGTGATCGCCGCCGCCCGGGCTCCTTCGGCCCCGTTCGACAGGTCGCTGTCCGCGATGGCGAACACGGCGCCGTAGGCGACCTGGCTCAGGACGCTTGCCGGAAGGTGCCCGGCGAACACCTCGCCGTCCTGGCCGCGCGCCACGAGGCCGGCGAGGAGGGCGTCGAGCGGTCCGAGCAGGCCGTGGATCGTCTCGCCGTACTCGCCGCGGCGCAGCGCGAGCAGCACCCGGTACCGGTGCGCGACCGGCCAGAGGCGGGCGACGAACCCGGCCCACGCCGCGTCCGCCTCCGTGCCGGCGGTGTCGGCCTGGGTGAGCACGGCGGTCATCTCGCTGACGGCCCGCTGCGTGAGTGTCCGGACCAGGTCCAGGCGCGAGGGGAAGTGGCCGTAGACGGTGCGGCGGACGACACCGGCGGCCGAGGCGATGTCGCCCATGCCGGCGTCGGGGTCCTCGCCCAGCACATCGAGGGCGACGTCGAGGATGCGGTCGCGCGTCTCGTTCATGGAGCGCGCACGGGAGGACTCGGCAGGCACAGCAGCATTGTTGCACACCAGTGTGCAATGACGTAGGTTGCACACCAGTGTGCAACGAAGCGTTGTGCCGTACTCCGAAACGCAGGAGGACAAGGCAATGACCGCACCGACGAAGCAGGAGCCGGCCCTCGTCCGCCCGTTCACCGTCTCGATCCCGGACGCGCAGATCGACGACCTGAAGCGGCGCCTGGCCGGGACCCGGTGGCCGGACCCGGAAACGGTGGACGACTGGTCCCAAGGGGTCCGCCTGGAGAACGCCAGGTCCCTGGTCGACTACTGGGAGCACGGCTACGACTGGCGGCGCCTGGAGACCGAACTCAACCGCTTCCCCCAGTTCCTGACCGAAATCGACGGGCTGGACATCCACTTCATCCACGTCAGGTCCCGGAATCCCGACGCGATGCCGCTGCTGCTCACGCACGGCTGGCCGGGCTCGATCCTGGAGTTCCTGAAGCTGATCGGCCCGCTGACCGATCCGGTCGCGTTCGGAGGGGACGCCGCCGACTCCTTCGACGTGGTCATCCCGTCGCTCCCCGGGTTCGGGTTCTCCCAGAAGCCCGCGGAGACCGGATGGACGGTCGCACGCATCGCCCGCGCGTGGGTGGAGCTGATGGAGCGGCTGGGCTGCACGAGGTGGGCCGCGCAGGGCGGCGACTGGGGAGCCGTCGTCACCACCGCCCTGGGGGCGATGCGACCCGAGGGGCTGCTCGGAATCCACCTGAACACCCAGTACGCCTTTCCCGCGCAGATCCCCGACACCCTGACGTCCGGGCAGCGCCACGCCGTGGACACCCTCGCCCGCTACACCGGCGAACTCGGCGGCTCCAACCACCTCCAGGGCACGAAGCCGCAGACCGTCGGATTCGCCCTGGCGGACTCACCCGCCGGCCAGGCGGCCTGGATCTACGAGAAGTTCCAGTCCAAGACCGACAACCACGGGCTGGCCGAGGACGCCCTCAGCCAGGACGACATGCTCGACGCGATATCCCTCTACTGGTTCACCAACAGCGCGGCGTCGTCCGCCCGCATCTACTGGGAGAACCGGTCGGCGAGCATGGCCGGCCCGCAACTGACGCTCCCGGTCGCGGTGACCGTCTTCCCGAAGGACATCCCCCTCCTGCCGCGCAGCTGGATCGAGGACACCTACACCCACCTGATCCACTACGCCGAAGCACCCAACGGCGGCCACTTCGCGGCCATGGAACAGCCCGAGACCCTCGTCGGCGAAATCCGCAACGGTCTGCGCACCCTCCGCCCCTGACCCCGAAACCTCGCCGTCGGCGCAAAGGGCGGGGCTGCAAAGGGCGCTGGGGGTGTCTCCCGGGCGAGGCTCTGGGCGAGGAACCGCGCGACGAGCCCACGGCCGGGCAGCACCCGGCAGCGGTGGGAAGCCCCTACGGCGGGAAGCCGTTCAGGACCGAACCGTGAGGACGAAGCCGCCGTCCTCGGTGAAAGCCACCTCCACGTGGTCCAAAGAGGGCACGTGCACCGTCGCGGGCTGCGCCACCGCACGAGCCCCGACCCCGACCACCCGCATCCCGGCGGAGCGCGCGGCTGCGATCCCCACCTCCGCGTCCTCGAAGACGACGCACTCCTGCGGCGTGAGTCCGAGCGCGGCGGCGCCCTTGAGGAACCCCTCGGGGTCCGGCTTGCTCGCGCTCACCGACTCCGCGGTGACGCGGTGCGGCGGGAGGGGGAGCCCGGCGGCACCCATGCGGGCCGCGACGAGGTCGGTGCTCGCGGAGGTGACGAGCGCGTGCGGGCGGCCCTGGAGGGCGGCGAGGAAGGCCGGCGCGCCGTCGATCGGCACGACACCCTCGGTGTCGGCGGTCTCCTCGGCGAGCAGCAGCGCGTTCTCCGCGTAGTTCTCGGCCATCGGCCGGTGGGGGAGGAGCGCGGCCATCGTGGTGTGGCCCTGGCGCCCGTGGACGACGCTCAGCACGTGCTCCTGGTCGAGGTTGTGCTTGTCGGCCCAGCGGCGCCAGCAGCGCTCGACCACCGCGTCGGAGTTGACCAGGGTGCCGTCCATGTCCAGCAGCAGCCCTCGGGCGCGGAGCTCGGTGGACTGCTGCGGCTGCCTCGGCATGTACGGGCTCCTTCGACGGCCAAGCGGCGTACTCAGTGGCCCCGCCCGCCGGTCAGGGGAAGCGGGCGGAACCACTTTGTTCCTCCACGATACAAAAGATGTGCCGCCGGCGCCACCCCCGGTTCCGTCCCCCCTCTAGACTCGCCGGCATGCCCACCGAACGCTTCGGGCCCGACCACTTCCAACTCGTCCTGCTGCGGCGGATGGCCGACCACAACCCCGGTCTCGTCGAGGACGCGCTGCGCGAGCTGGGGGCCACCCGGACCGAGCTGCGCGAGGCGCACAAGCGGTGGCAGGCGCGGTTGCACGCCCGCACCTACCCCGGCGGCGAGGCACGCTACCGGGCCGCGCTCGGGCCGCCCGAGGCGGTGCGGGAGCGGCGGGTGGGCGACATGGCCTTGCGGGCCGCGCTCTGGCCGCTGCCGCTGTGGCCGCGGTTGCGCTTCGAGGTCGTCACCACCCCGCGCGGGTCCACCGGCGTGATCCTCAACGAGTGGCTGGTGCGCGCGCCCGGCGCCGAGCCGCCGCGGCTCGCCTCGATCGACGACCTCACGGCGTGGTCCTGCACGGTGGACGACGCCGCCCGCGCCTTCCCGCCGGCCACCCCGCTGCCGCCCGACGCCCCCAGTCGCGCCCGCCTCTCGCTCACCGACCCCGGGACGGGGCACCGCGTGCTCGCCCACTTCACCTGGGGCCTGCTGCAGTACGTCGAGCGGCTGCCGCACTGAGCGACGGCGGGCCCGCCGCCGGGTCCGTCGAAACCGGAGCCGCTAGTTCGTCGCCTTCTCCAGGGCCGCGCGCGTCTTGGGGCCGTAGACGCCGTCGTAGCTGCCGTCCGGGGCGTCGCTGACGTGGTTCTCCATCTGGAAGAAGGCGAGCGACTTCTGCACCCGGTGGCTGAACTGGCCGTCCTGCGGGCCGTAGTAGAGACCGAGCTGCTGGAGCCGGCGCTGGAGGTCGGCCACGGCCGGGCCGCTGTCGCCCTCCCGCAGGACCGGGGGCGCCGTCGGGGAGGCGGGGGCCGAGCCGGACGCGGTGCCGGTCGGGGTCGCCGTCGCGGTGGGGGAGGCGCCGTGCGTGGTGCCGGCGCTGCCGTGGGCGGTCGCGGTGGCCGAGGGCGGCGGGCCCGAGGGCGAGGTGCTGGGCGAGGCCGCGGTGGTGGGGGCCGCGCTGCGGGTGAGCGCGGGGGCGGCGCTCGCCGACGCCTTGGCCGCACTGCTCGGCAGGGTGACGTCCGGCATGGAACTGTTCTGGTCCGGCAGGGCGCGGTCGGGGGTGCTCTGCTCGTCCCCCATCACCTGGCCGGTGACCGCGACCGCGCCCGCGGCCAGCGCGGAGGCGGCTATCGCGGAGGCGGCGACCACGAGTCTGCGTCTGCGCCTGCGGTGCCGCCCGCGCGCGGCCGCCGCCGCCTCGGCCCGCCGCGCCTCGGCCCCGTCGTGGTCGGCGCCGTACTCCACGCCCGCGAAGGCGGTGGGGAACAGGCCGAGGTCCTCCTCGGCGGGCCCGTCGCCGCCCTCCGTGTCGTCGGTGACCACCGGCCGTACGGTGCTCTCGGCCGGCTCCTGCCCGGGCTCGCCCACGTACGGCCGCAGCCGCAGCGGATGGAAGCCCTCCGTGGCGGCGAGCGCGGCCGCCCGCTCCGCCGACCGCTCGGCGTCCCGCAGCGCCATGTCCGGGTCGTCGGGATCGGCGGGCCCCGGGTACGGCTCGGCCGCGGGGCCGGTCACCCGGGGCAGGGCGGCGGTGTCGCCGGCCGCCGTATGCGGTTCCGGCCGCGCGTACGGGCTCGGTGCCTGGGGCCGGTGCGGGACGGCGGCGTCCCCGTACCGGCCGGACGGCGGGTACGGGCCCGTGACCGCCGGGAGGACCGCCGTGTCGGGCTCGGCGGGGGGCGCGGGACGTGCGTAGCCGGCGGCCGCCGGGCGGAGGCGGGACGCGCTCGTCGGCTCGGCGGCCGGGCCGGGACGCTCCTGCGGGCGCTGCTGGGGGATCGCCGCGGTGGCGTCCAGGTCGCCCCGGCCGTAGGAGGTCGGGTCCGCGGGCGCGGGCTCGCCGTACCCGGGCGGTTGCGACGGTTGCGCGGGGCCGCCCCGATCGGTCCGCCGCGGCTGCTTCGGCGCCACTGTGTCCCCTCCCGCCGGCGCATGCGTGCGCCCCCGGCGGCGCCGGGCGCGATGTCAGGGCCGATTATGCCGATCGTGTGGGCCCTCGGCACAAGTCCCGCACAACCGCGGACGACTCCGGCAGGTCATACCGGGGCAAAGGGTGGGAACATGAAGTACCGATGCCGGGGGGACGAGGCGAGGACCGTGAGGAGCTGTCCATGGCCCAGTCCACGAGCACCGCCGCGGGGGCCGCGCCACCGGGCCAGGAGCTGGACCGGCGGTCGGTGCGGATCGCGATCGGCGCGCTGGCGCTCGGCCTGCTGCTGGCCGCGCTCGACCAGACGATCGTCTCCACCGCGCTGCCCACCATCGTCAGCGAGCTCGGCGGCATCGACCACCTGTCCTGGGTGGTGACCGCCTACCTGCTGGCGTCCACCGCGGCCACCCCGCTGTGGGGCAAGCTCGGCGACATGTACGGCCGCAAGCGGCTGTTCCAGACCGTCATCGTGGTCTTCCTGGTGGGCTCGGCGCTGTGCGGAGTGGCCCAGAGCATGGGCGAGTTGATCGCCTTCAGGGCCCTGCAGGGGCTGGGCGGCGGCGGGTTGATCGCGCTGTCCATGGCGATCGTCGGCGACATCGTGCCGCCCCGCGAACGCGGCCGCTACCAGGGCGTGTTCGGCGGGGTCTTCGGCGCGGCCAGCGTGCTCGGGCCGCTGCTGGGCGGGGTCTTCACCGAACAGCTCTCCTGGCGCTGGGTGTTCTACATCAACCTGCCGATCGGCATCGTCGCGCTCGCCGTCATCGCCGCGGTGCTGCACATCCCGGCCCGCCGCACCGAGCACCGGATCGACTACCCGGGCATGGCGGTGGTGGCCGCGGCCGCGACCTGCCTGGTGCTGGTCACCTCGCTCGGCGGCAGCACCTGGGCCTGGGACTCGGCCGGCATCATCGGCCTCGGGGTCGCCGGCGTCCTGCTGATCGCGCTGTTCATGGTCATCGAGCGGCGGGCGCAGGAGCCGGTGCTGCCGCCGAAGCTGTTCCGGGTGCGCACCTTCCTGATCTGCTCGGCGATCTCCTTCATCATCGGCTTCGCGATGTTCGGCGCGATGACCTACCTGCCGACCTTCCTGCAGGTCGTGCACGGCTACTCGCCCACGCTCTCGGGCGTGCACATGATCCCGATGGTGGTCGGCCTGCTGCTGTCGTCCACCGTCTCCGGGCAGATCGTCAGCCGCACCGGCCGCTACAAGGTCTTCCCGATCCTGGGCACCGCGGTCACCACCGGCGGCCTCGCGCTGCTGCACACCCTCGGCGTCGGCACCGCGACCTGGGTGATGAGCCTGTACTTCTTCGTCTTCGGCCTCGGTCTCGGCCTGGTGATGCAGGTGCTGGTGCTGGCCGTGCAGAACGCGGTGGACTACCAGGACCTGGGTTCGGCGACCTCCGGGGCCACCTTCTTCCGCTCCATCGGGGCCTCCTTCGGCGTCTCGGTCTTCGGCACCGTCTTCACCCACCAGCTCTCGGAGAAGCTGGCGGGCGCGCTGCGCGGGGTGCCGGCCGCGGGGAGCGTGGACCCGGCGCGGCTGCAGGCCGACCCCAAGGCCATCGCGGGGCTGCCCCCCGCTGTCAGGACACCTGTGCTGCACGCCTTCTCCGACTCGATCACCACCGTGTTCCTGTGGGCGGTGCCGGTGGCGGGCTTCGCGTTCCTGCTGTCCTGGCTGCTGCGCGAGCAGCCGCTGCGCGGCAGCGTCACGGCGCCGGACGCGGGCGAGACGGTGGCCACCAACCCGGTGGACCGCAGCTCGCTGGACGAGATCGCCCGAGGCCTCTCGGTGCTGGGCAGCCGCGAGGCCAAGCGCGACCTGTACGTGCGGATCGTGCGGAGATCCGGGGCCGACATCCACCCGGCCACCGGCTGGCTGCTGCTGCGCCTGGCGCACAAGGGCGGGGTGGACCCGGTGGAGCTCGCCCTGCACTCCTCGGTGCCGCGCGAGGTGATCGAGCACGCGGCGGTGGAGGCCGAGGCGCGAGGCCTCGCGGTGCGCTCGGGCAACCCGCTGGTGCTCACCGACGACGGCCGGGCGATGGCCGGGCGGCTGGAGGAGACCCGCCGTTCGGTGCTCGCCGACCTGCTCGGCGACTGGGACCCCGACCGGCACGCCGAACTCGCCGCCCTGCTGACGAAGCTGAGCGGCGAGCTGTGCGGCGGCGACCACGACCGCCCCGAGGGCGCGCTGCGGGACACCCGCCCCGCCGACCGCCCGGCCCGGCACGTGTGAGGGGCGGCGGCGCCGCCGGACACTCCCCGTCGTCCGGTGCGCCGCTCGCTCCCCGTTTGCGTGGCCGGCCCGCTGCCTACGGCCTGGCGCCGCGGGCGCGGGAGGGCGGCAGATGGGCGGGCAGGGGCGCGGACTTCAGGAAGCGCAGGAAGCGCGCCAGGTCCTTGCGGGTGGTGGTGAGGATGACGGTGGGGTCGTCGCTCTCCCGGAGCAGCACCGCTCCTCCGTGGGCCCTCAGCTCCACGCAGTCCCCGGCGTCCTGCGAGTACGACGACTTCTGCCAAGACTGGCGCACGGTCATGGGATCGGTTGCCCTTTCAGAGGTCTCGGGACATGGCGAGGACGAAGTCGCGGGACTGCTGGCGGTCCAGGGCCACCTTGGAAAGGCTCTCGAAGCGGGCGTGATAGTTGGCCAGGTGCGTTGCCGAGTGCAGCAGCAGCACCCCGTGGGCGTTGTCGATCTGCACCGTGTCCAGTTGGGGCACGGTCCCGCTCGCGTAGAGCATCGCGTAGTTCGACCCGACGTAGGCGCCGGAGGCGAAGGGGACCACCCGGACGCTTATGTGCGGCAGGTGGCTCAGCTCGACGATGTGCTCCAACTGCGCCTTGGTCACGCGGGTGCCGCCGAAGCGCATCCGCAGCGCGGTCTCGTGGAGCAGCACCTCGTAGGGTGGGGCGCCCTCGCGGTGCAGGATGCCGGCGCGCTGGCGGCGGTAGGCCGCGCGGGCCTCCAGTTCGTTGTCCGGCAGGGGCGGGATGGCGTGGCCGAAGACGGCGCGGATGTACGCCTCGGTCTGCAGCAGGCCGGGGACGTGGGTGATCTGGATGGAGCGCAGCCGGGTGGAGTGGTGCTCGAGCTCGGCGATGTCGAGCTCGCCCGCGGGCACCACCCCGCGGTACGCCTCCCACCAGCCCTTGCGGCCGTTGCCGTTCGCCATGGCGACCAGCGCGGCGACGAGGTCCTGGTCGCCGCACTCGTAGAACGTGGCCAGACGCCGTAAACGCTCCTCGCTGACGCCGAGCCGGCCCGCCTCGATGTGGCTCACCTTGGCCGGGTCGGTTCCGAGCAGCCGCGCGGTGTCGCGGGCGGTGATCCCCGCCGCCTCCCGCATCTTGCGCAGCTCCGCACCGAGGCGCTCCTGGCGCGCGGTCGCGGTGCTTCTCAGCGGCATGGTGTCCCTTCTTGATGCTCGTTCAGAGTGTGCCGTTCCGCTCTCGCGCGGTCCAGATCGTTTCCGGAGAAAACGGCGACAATGTTGCAGAGGTGCAGTATTGCCCCATAACCCCCGTCGGGTTATGTCAGGGGATAGTCAACTCCCTTGTGACCATGCCTTGTTGCGCGGGGCCGTCGGTCCCGGGCGGCGCCGCGGGGGTGGTGTGACGTATCTGCGCCAGTGCGGCGGGAGGGTCGCCGGATGCCGGGCGTTCACGCTGGGCGAACAAATCTGCCCCGGATGGAGGAACGCAAAGTGGCTTCCGTGTGTCATGGCAGAGAGCCCACGCCGCCGAAGCGGCACGGCGGTCCCGCCCTGCGGTGCCGGGCGGGGGAGGGTTCCCTGCTCAGCGCCCCGCGGGGTCCAGCAGGGTGCAGGCCGTACGGATGTCGGCGGTCACCTGCTCGACGTCGGCCCGCTGCGCGAGCCAGGCGACGAGCCCCGCGTGCCAGGTGTGCTCGATCACCCGGATGGCGCACACCTGCTCCGGTGTCGGCTCGCCGTCCGCCCGCAGCGCCCGCGCGCCCATCGCCTCCAGGACGATCGCCCTGGTCAGCCGGGACACCGCGGTCACCTCGTCCCGTACCGAGCGGTCGCCGAAGATCACCGCGCGCACCATCGCGTCGGCCAGCAGCGGTTCGCGCTGCAGCGCGCGGAACGCCCGCAGCAGGGTCTCGGCGACCCGGGCGCCGGGCGCCTCGGCGGCCGGCGGGCGGGTCCGCAGCGTGGTCTGCAACTGCACGAGCTGGTCCTCCATCACCGCGACCAGCAGGTGGATCTTGGAGGGGAAATAGCGGTAGAGGGTGCCCAGCGCGACCTGCGAGTGCTCGGCGACCTCCCGCATCTGCACCGCGTCGAAGCCGCCGCCGCAGGCCAGCCGAGTGCTCGCGGCCAGGATGCGCCGCCGCCGGGCCTCCTGCCGCGCGCTCAGCGGCGCCACCCGCGCCGCCGGCGCCGCCTGATCCGTGCTCATCGCCCGCTCACCTGTCCGACCCCGCGTTGCGCATACAGCGTGGATACACGCTTCCGGCCCTCGCGCGCGCCCCCCGCGCACCCTCTGTACCATCAAGTCTGAAACTTGTTCTAGATTAGCGCGACCGGTTACGCTCCGGCTCAATCGCAGCGAGAAGGGGGCCGGAGTGACCTCACAGGCCAGGCCGCTACGGATCGCGCTGCTCACCTACAAGGGCAATCCCTTCTGCGGTGGCCAGGGCGTCTACGTACGGCACCTGTCCCGCGAACTGGCCGTCCTCGGGCACAGCGTCGAGGTGATCGGCGCCCAGCCCTACCCCGTGCTCGACTCCCTCGGCGCCGGCGTCACCCTCACCGAACTGCCCAGCCTCGACCTCTACCGGCAGCCCGACCCCTTCCGCACCCCGCACCGCTCGGAGTACCGGGACTGGATCGACGCCCTGGAGGTCGCCACCATGTGGACCGGCGGCTTCCCCGAGCCGCTCACCTTCAGCCTGCGCGCCCGCCGCCATCTGGCCGCCCGCCGCGGCGACTTCGACGTCGTGCACGACAACCAGACGCTCGGCTACGGCCTGCTCGGCCTGCCGCTGCCGCTGGTCACCACGATCCACCACCCCATCACCGTGGACCGCCGGCTGGAGCTGGCGGCGGCCGCCACCCGCGGCCGCCGCGCCTCCATCCGCCGCTGGTACGCCTTCACCCGCATGCAGAAGCGGGTGGCCCGGCGGCTGCCGTCGGTCCTCACCGTCTCCGGCTCCTCGCGCGACGAGATCGTCGCCGACCTCGGGGTGCGCCCCGAGCGCATCCACACCGTGCCGATCGGCGCCGACGCCCGGCTGTTCGCCCCCGACCCCGCCGTCCCGGAGGTGCCCGGCCGCATCGTCACCACCTCCAGCGCCGACGTGCCGCTCAAGGGCCTGGTCTTCCTCGTCGAGGCGCTGGCGAAGGTCCGTGTCCAGCGGCCCGAGGCGCACCTGGTGGTCGTCGGCAAGCGGCCCGAGGAGGGCCCGGTCGCCCGCGCGCTCGCCGACTTCGGCCTGGCCGGCGCCGTCGACTTCGTCAAGGGCATCAGCGACCAGGAGCTGGTCGACCTGATCCGCAGCGCCCAGGTCGCCTGCGTGCCCTCGCTCTACGAGGGCTTCTCGCTGCCCGCCGCCGAGGCCATGGCCACCGGCACCCCGCTGCTGGCCACGACCGGCGGCGCCATACCCGAGGTGGCCGGGCCCGACGGCCGCACCTGCCTCGCGGTGCCGCCCGGCGACGCCGGCGCCCTGGCCGCGGGGCTCGAACGCCTGCTGGACGACGCGGAGTTGCGCGCCCGCCTGGGCGCCGCCGGACGCGAGCGGGTGCTCGCCCGCTTCACCTGGGCGCGGGCCGCCGAGGCCACCGCCGAGCAGTACCGGGCGGCGATCGCCGAGCAGGCCCGCCCCGGGCGCCTGCCCGCCGCCGGGCCGGCGCCGGCCGCGCCCGTACGCACCGCCGCCCCGGCCGTGCCGCCCGCCGCAGAACCCGGACGTCCCGTGGGGAGCAACCGCTGATGCTGACCGTCGACTTCACCCGCTTCCCGCTCGCCGCCGGCGACCGCGTGCTCGACCTCGGGTGCGGCGGCGGCCGGCACGCCTTCGAGTGCTACCGGCGCGGCGCCGACGTGGTGGCGCTGGACCGCAACGGCGAGGAGATCCGCGAGGTCGCCAAGTGGTTCGCCGCGATGCGCGAGGCGGGCGAGGCCCCGGCCGGCGCCAGCGCCGTCGCCATGGAGGGCGACGCACTCCAACTGCCCTTCCCCGACGCCAGCTTCGACGTCGTCATCATCTCCGAGGTGATGGAGCACATCCCCGACGACAAGGGCGTGCTTGCCGAGATGGTCCGGGTGCTGCGCCCCGGCGGCCGGATCGCCGTCACCGTCCCGCGCTACGGCCCGGAGAAGGTCTGCTGGGCGCTCTCCGACGCCTACCACGAGGTCGAGGGCGGCCACATCCGCATCTACAAGGGCGACGAGCTGCTGGAGCGGATGCGCGAGGCGGGCCTGAAGCCCTACGGCACCCACCACGCCCACGGCCTGCACGCCCCCTACTGGTGGATCAAGTGCGCGGTCGGCGTCGACAACGACCGGGCGCTGCCGGTGAAGCTGTACCACAAGCTGCTGGTCTGGGACATCATGAAGAAGCCGCGCGCCACCCGGCTCGCCGAGCAGGCGCTCAACCCGCTGATCGGCAAGAGCTTCGTCGCCTACGCCACCAAGCCGCACCTGCCGCGCGGGGCCGCCGTGGCGGAGCCGCAGTGACGGCACCCAGTCCGGGCCAGGGCCGCCGCACCGGACGGCTGGCGCTGCCCGGGGTGCTCACCGCCGCGCAGGCCGCGCACACCGTCGCCGCACTGGCCGCGCTCCAGCGCACCGACGGCGCCATCCCCTGGTTCCGCGGCCACCACCTCGACCCCTGGGACCACACCGAGGCCGCCATGGCGCTGGACGCGGCCGGCGAGCACGAGCGGGCCGCCGCCGCGTACGAGTGGCTGGCCCGGCACCAGAACCCGGACGGCTCCTGGTACGCCGCCTACCAGGACGGCGACGCCGCCGACCCCACCGACCTCGGCCGCGAGACCAACTTCTGCGCCTACGTGGCCGTGGGCACCTGGCACCACTTCCTCGCCACCGGCGACAGCGCGTTCCTGGACCGGATGTGGCCGATCGTGTACGCGGCCGTCGAGTTCGTCCTCGCCCTCCAGCAGCCCGGCGGGCAGATCGGCTGGAAGCGCGAGGCCGACGGCACCCCGGTCGCCGACGCCCTGCTCACCGGCAGCTCCTCCGTCCACCAGGCGCTGCGCTGCGCGCTGGCCGTCGCCGAGCATCGCGGGGAGCCGCAGCCCGACTGGGAGCTGGCCGCGGGCGCCCTCGGGCACGCGGTCCGCCGCCACCCCGAGCGGTTCCTCGACAAGTCCCGCTACTCCATGGACTGGTACTACCCCGTCCTGTCCGGCACCCTGCGCGGGCCGCGCGCGGTCGCCCGGATCGAGGGCGGCTGGAGCCGCTTCGTCGTCCCCGGCCGCGGGGTGCGCTGCGTCGTCCCCAACCCGTGGGTCACCGGCGGCGAGTCCGCCGAACTCGCCCTCGCCCTCTGGACGATCGGCCAGTCCGAACGCGCGGTGCGCATCCTTGCCGACATCCAGCACCTGCGCGCGGAGGACGGCCTGTACTGGACCGGCCACGTCTACGCCGACGACGCCTTCTGGCCGGCGGAGCGCACCAGCTGGACCGCGGCGGCGCTCCTTCTCGCCGTCGCCGCGCTGTGCGGCGACGAGCCCACGCGGGCGGTCTTCCGCGCCGACGCCCTCCCCGAGGGCCTGGACGACGGCGACTGCTGTTGACGGCTGTTGACGGTCGCTGATCGTCGCCGGCGGTCCCGCCCCGGTCCGCCCCGGTCCGCCGCGGGGCCGGCCTGGGCGCCGGTGTCGGACCCCGCGGATATGTTTCCTCCGAGACGACGCCCCCGCGGCCCGCGGGAAGCGCCGAACGCACGTATCGAGAGGGCCACTTCGTTGACCAGCCTCCCCCAGACGAGCAGCACCCTGCTGATCCGCACCGACTTCTCCGACCAGGCCGCCTGGCAGGCCCTGCGGACGGCGGTCACCGCGCCGAACGAGGACGAATTCCTCGCGGACCTCCACTTCGTGGACGACCCCGCCTACGGCGACCTGACGCCCGAGCAGATCGTCGCCCTGGCCCCCGAGCATGACCGCCTGCTGATCCTCGCCGACAAGACCGCCCTCACCGCCCCCGACATGCCGCTGCTGGCCGTCCTGCGCCACAGGGAGTACGACGACGGGGGAGAGGGCGAGGAGGAGGGCGCCGACCGTCCGGCGCACGAGGAACTGCGGGTCATAGCCGAGGAGTTGTGGTCGATCGAGAACAACATCTCGCTGGCCAACATGGACTGGGAGGAGTTCGTCGACGCCGCGGACGAGGACGGCGTCTTCCGCGGCTTCTGACCCGGGACCCGAGGAGCGCGGGGCCGCGGCGCCCGCACAGCCCGGGCTGGCCCGCCCCCTACGCTGGAGGGATGGATGGTGGGAAGGGCGTGCGGGTGCTGCTGGCCGAGGACCAGGGGATGATGCGGGGGGCGCTCGCGCTGCTGCTGGACCTGGAGGACGACATCGAGGTCGTCGCCCAAGTGGGGGCCGGGGACAGGATCGTCGCCGAGGCGCTGGCCGCGCGGCCGGACGTGGCGCTGCTGGACATCGAACTGCCCGGCCGCAGCGGGCTGGACGCAGCCGCCGAACTGTACGAGAAGCTGCCCGAGTGCCGGGTGCTGATCCTGACGACCTTCGGCCGGCCGGGATACCTGCGGCGGGCGATGGAGGCCGGGGCCGCCGGGTTCCTCGTGAAGGACGGCTCCGTGGAGGAGCTGGCGGGGGCGATCCGGCGGGTGCTGCGAGGGGAGCGGGTGATCGACCCGGCCCTGGCGGCGGCCGCCTTGAGCGCGGGGCCCAACCCGCTGACCCCGCGCGAGCAGGACGTCCTCAACGCCGCCGCGGACGGCGCCACGGTCGCCGACATCGCGGCCCGCGTCTTCCTCTCGGAGTCCACCGTCCGCAACTACCTGTCCGCGGCGATCGGCAAGACCTCCACCCGCAACCGCATGGAGGCCGTCCGCGCCGCCCGCCGCAACGGCTGGCTGTAGGGCCGGCCGCAGGTGCGGAACGGCCCCCGTAGGAACGCTTCGTTTTCGTCAGCGGGTGCGGGCGTCCGTGGCCTGCGGGGCGGCGGCGCTGTCGGCGTTCCCCGCCGTCCCCGTCGTCCCGGCCTTCGCCGCCTTGTCGGCGGGTGCCGCGTCCCGGACCGGCGGGCCCGCCGGGGCCACCGGCTTGGGCAGCAGCGAGATCAGGCAGGTGCCCACGCCGATGAAGGCGGCGCCGATGAGGAACGCCAGGCCGTAGCCCGAGGTCAGCGCGTGCGCCTGGTCCGCGCCGGCGGCCGCGCGGGAGGAGATGCGGTCGGCCGCGGCCGTCGCCAGGATCGTCAGGCCGAGCGCGCCGCCGAGCTGGCGCGAGGTGTTGAGCAGGCCGGAGACCACGCCCTGCTGGCCCATCGGCACGCCGGAGGTCGCCGCCGCCGCGATCGGCGTCATCAGCAGGCCCGCGCCGAACATCATCACCATGCCGGGCCCGAGGATGTTGCCCGCGAAGGAGCCGCCCGCGCTCAGGGTGCTCTGCCAGGCCATGCCCGCCGTCGTCAGCAGGCCGCCCGCCGCGCTCACCAGCCGCGGGTCGTAGCGGGCCATCAGCCGCGGCGCCAGCTTGGAGCCGATGACGATCATCACGGTGTGCGGCAGGAAGGACACGCCCGCCCGCACCGGGCTGTAGCCGAGCACGCCCTGCATGTAGAGCGACAGGAAGTACCAGGCGGAGAACGTGGCGGCGCCGCAGGCGAGCAGCACCGTGTTCGCCGCGGAGACCGAGCGGATGCGGAACAGCCGCAGGGAGATGAGCGGTTCGGCGATACGCGACTCCACCAGCGTGAACAGCGCGAGCAGCAGCACCCCGCCGGCCAGCGGCAGCGCGGTGTCCGCCGACGACCAGCCGTGCGTCTCGCTCTGCGCGATGCCGTACGACAGCGCGGCCACGCCGGAGGTGACGAGCACCGCCCCGGCTATGTCCAGCCGGCGGGCGTGGTCCGCGCGGCTCTCGGACAGGAACAGCGCGGAGGCGACCAGCACCAGGGCGCCGATCGGCACGTTCACCAGCAGCACCCAGCGCCAGGAGAGGTAGTCGGTGAGCAGGCCGCCGACCAGGCCGCCGGCGGCGCCGCCGCCCGCGCCGACCGCAGTCCACGTGCTGATCGCGCGGGTACGCTCGTGGCCCTCGGGGAAGGACGTGGTGAGGATCGACAAGGTGGTCGGGGCGAGCACCGCCGAGCCCAGGCCCTGCACCGCGCGGGCGGTGATCAGCATCCACCCGTCCTGCGCGAGGCCGCCGGCCAGGCTCGCCGCGGTGAACAGCGCCAGGCCCACCATGAAGGTGCGCTTGCGGCCGAACAGGTCGGCGACGCGGCCGCCCAGCAGCAGGAAGCCGGCGAAGGTGATCGCGTACGCGTTGACCACCCACTGCTGCCCGGTCTCGCCGAGGTCCAGCGCCGTGCGCACCGACGGCAGCGCCACATTGACGACGGAGACGTCGAGCACGACGAGGAACTGGCCCGCGCACACCGCGGCCAGCACGACCCATGCGGGCGGGGCGGAGAGGAGGCCGCCGCGCGGCTTCCGGGTCTGGAGGTCGGTCATGCCGACCATCCTCGTACGGACCACTGACATCGGTCATCGGGAATTCGGCGGAGCCGGGTCCTACGACCGCCGTCCCGTCCGCGCGGGAGCCACCCGTAGCCTTGGGCCCGTGACCAGGGACGTGATCGCGGCGTTCGAAGCCGCCAAGGGCTTCATGCCCACCGACGAGGGCCTCGCGCTGTACGCCGCCGCCAAGGAGGCCGCGGCGGAGACGGGGCTGCCGCTGCTGGAGGTCGGCACCTACTGCGGCCGCTCCACGATCCTGCTCGCCGACGCCGCCGCGTCGGCCGGCACCGTGGCCGTCACGGTGGACCACCACCGCGGCAGCGAGGAGCAGCAGCCCGGCTGGGAGTACCACGATCCGGACCTGGTGGACCCGGTGACCGGCCGCATGGACACCCTGCCCACCTTCCGCCGCACCCTGTTCGCGGCCGGTCTCGAAGAGCACGTGGTCGCGATCGTGGGGCGGTCCCCGCAGATCGCCCGGCTGTGGCGGCAGCCGCTCGGCCTGGTCTTCGTCGACGGCGGGCACACCGACGAGCACGCGGGCGCCGACTACACCGGATGGGCGCCGCTGGTCGCCGAGGGCGGGCTGCTCGTCATCCACGACGTCTTCCCCGACCCGGCCGACGGCGGGCAGGCCCCGTACCGCATCCACCGGCGCGCGCTGGCCTCGGGCGCGTTCACCGAGGTGTCGGCCACCGGCTCGCTGCGGGTGCTGCGCCGCGGCCCGGGCCCGTTCGCCCCCTGATCGCCTGATCGCCTGATCGCCTGATCGCCTGATCGCCTGATCGCCGTCAGCGTCGGAACCGGACCGCGGCCGTAGCAGTCCGGTGGCCTTCCCGGCACCCCGGCACGACGGCGCTCGGTGGTGATCCTGTTGCGGACCCGTAGCACGTACGCCGGGTGCGCGGCGGCAGCCGCGGCCGATAGAGTCGCGGCGTGTTCAGCAACGAGTCACACGGGGGCGGTCGTGGCGGCGGGCTCGCCGCAGCGGCCGTGGTGGCGACGGCGGTACTCCTGGGCGGCTGCGGGACAGCGGGCTCGGACTCCGGCGGAGCGGCCAGGGACGGCGGGAGCGCCGGGGGCACCAGCAGTGCGCCGGCGACCCGTACCCCGGGGGCGACATCGAGTCCCCCGGGCGGCACTCCCTCGGCGACCGCGTCCGCTGAAACGCTTCCCCTGGCCGGGAGGACGGTCGTGCTCGACCCCGGGCACAACCCGACGAACTACTTGCACACCAAGGAGATCAACCGCCTGGTCGGCATCGGCACGAACCGCAAGGCGTGCGACACCACGGGCACGGAGACCGACAGCGGCTACGCCGAGGCCTCCTACACCCTGGACGTCTCACGCCGGGTGCGGGCCCTGCTGACCGCCCGCGGCGCGAAGGTCGTGCTCACCCAGGACGGCGACCGCCCGTACGGCCCCTGTGTCGACGAGCGGGCCCGGATCGGCAACCAGGCGCACGCGGACGCGGCGCTGTCCATCCACGCCGACGGGGCGCCCGCGGCCGACCGTGGCTTCCACGTGATCGCGCCGAAGTCGCTGCACGCGGGAGCAGCCGACACCCGGGCGATCGCCGCGCCCTCGCTGCGCCTGGCAACCACCTTGCGTGCGCACTTCAAGGACGCGACCGGTGAGCCGTTCGCCGACTACCTCGGCGGCGGGAAGGGGTTGATGGTCCGGGGCGACCTGGGCGGCCTCAACCTGTCGATCGTGCCGAAGGCGTTCATCGAGTGCGGCAACATGCGCAACAGCCAGGACGCCGCGGAGTTGACGGATCCGAAGTGGCGGCAGCGCGCCGCCCTGGGGATCGCCGACGGACTCACCGCTTTTCTCGAGGGTTCCTCCCAGGGCTCTGCCGGCGGGAAGAGGTGACAGGGCTGTAGCAGTCAGGTATGGATCGTGCAGCAATGCGCATACCCGGCACCCGGCCGAAGATCACACCCGTACGATGGGGCACCGCTTTCCGCCCCACCGCACGACGGCAAACGAACCGCAAGCGAACTGCAAAGGACAGGACCCGACGTGAACATCCGCTCCCTGACCCGAGGAGACGGCGCGGTGATCGGAGCAGCGGTGCTGCTGCTGATCGCCTCGTTCCTGCCGTTCTTCAGCGTCGACATCCCGAACTTCGGCGGTGGCAGCTCGTCGCACTCCGAGAACCTCTGGCACTCCGAGCTGTTCCCGACGCTGCCCTCGGTGACGCTGGCCGCGATCGTCGCGGCCGTCGCGGTGGTCCTGGCCCGTGCCCCGCAGTTCGCCGGCAAGCACGTGATCGGCCTGACGCTGGAGCAGTGGACGGTCGCGCTGTCCGTCTTCGTCGGCTGGACCGCCCTGTGGGCGACGCTCTTCAACAACCAGGACGGCGTGTCCAAGGGTGCGGGTGCCTGGCTGACGCTGATCTTCGGCCTCGCGCTGGCCGTCGTCGCCGTGCTGTCCAACCGGCTGCCGGCGCTGAAGGCCCCGCTGCTCGGCGCCCCCGCGCAGCCGCAGCCCTACGGCATGGGCGCCCCCCAGCCCTACGGTGTGACCCCGCCGCAGGCCGGCTACGGCTACCCGGGCGGCGCGCAGTCCGTGGACCCGGCGTACGGCGGCGCCCCGGCGCCCCAGCCCCCGTACGGCGGTGCGCAGGTGGCCGCGACGCCGACACAGGCCGCGACGCCGTCGGCCGACTTCAGCGCGTTCTGGTTCGCGGTGCCGGTGCCGCGCCCGCTGTTCGCCGAGGACGGCAGCGGCGCGCAGATCGCCGAACTCACCCCTGGTACGTGGTACTTGGCGGTCGACCAGCGCGGGCAGGCGCTGGTCGCGCAGACGCAGGACGGTCGGCGCGGCGTGCTGCAGGACAGTAGCGGGATCCAGCGCGGCTGATTTTTTACGGGGTTGGTGGCGGTCGGTTGCCCTTCGGCTTGGGCAGCCGGCCGTTTGCCTTGTGCGGGCGGGGTACTTGGGCTTCGCCACCGGTCCGGAGGGGTGGTTGCCGCCCGCTCGGGACCGTCCAACGGCCTTGGCCGGTCGCGCAGTTCCTCCCCCAGAGCTTCGCCTGCATGGCGAGGTTTTGAGTTCGTAAAGGGGGCAAGGCGGTTGGCATGTCCAGACGTTACGGCGGCAACCCCGCCGCGGTGATCATCCTGGTCGCCGCAGACATCGCCTCGTTGATCCTGATTCTGTGGATCCTCTTCTTCCTGCTCGACGCGAACCGGGCGAACGACCTGGTCAACGCCGTTCATCATGCGGCGAACTGGCTGTCCGGCTGGTCGCGCGACCTGTTCACACCCGACAACGCCGACTGGCGCACCGTGCTCAACTACGGCCTGCCCGCGGCGGTGTACCTCGTGGTCGCCCACGCGGTCGCCGGCCGGGTCAACCGGGCCTGAACCAGGGGCCGTTCACGCGGCCGCCGGTCAACTCCCGTCACACGGACGCGTCCTCCTGGACGGGCAGCACCGCGGTCACCCGGAAGCCGCCGCCCTGGGCCGGACCCGACACCAGCGAGCCGCCCGCCGCGGCCAGCCGCTCGGTCAGCCCGCGCAGGCCCGTACCCGTGCGGTGCGGGCCTGCCGGCCGCTCCCGCGCCGGGGCGCCCGTGCCGTTGTCGGTGATCGTCAGGTGCGCCCGGCCGCCGTCGGTGCGCAGCTCGATCGTCGTCCGCGTGGCACCGCTGTGCCGTACGACGTTGGTGACGCCCTCGCGCACCACCCAGCCGAGCAGCGCCTCGGTCTGCGGCGGCAGCGGTGGCCCGGTCTCCTGCACCACGACCTCGATGTCGGAGGCGGCCAGCGCCGAGCGGGCCCGGTCCAGCTCCGTGGACAGGCTGCCCTCGCGGTAGCCGGTGACGGCCTCGCGGATCTCGGTGAGCGCCTGGCGGCCCACGGACTCGATGTCGCCGATCTGGGTCAGGGCCGCGTCCAGGTCCCGCGGGGCCAGCCGCCGGGCCGCCTCGGACTTCACCACGACCACCGACAGGGTGTGCCCGAGCAGGTCGTGGAGGTCGCGGGAAAAGCGCAGCCGCTCCTGCGCGACCGCCGAGCGGGCCAGCTCCTGGCGGGTCGCCCGCAGTTGGGCCACGGCCTGGAAGAGGGTGATGATCACCGAGACGACCAGGCCGGACAGGAAGGAGCCGTACGCCAGGCTCGCGGTGGACCAGAAGCCCCGGTGCTGCGCCCCCGAGACGGTGCCGGCGGCCGCGCTCACCGGGATCAGCATGAAGCCGAGCCGCCGCCGGCTGCGCGCCACGCTGCCGACGCCGAGCGAGACCAGCACGAAGAGCAGCAGGAAATTCCCGCCGTAGCCGATGGCGAGCACCAGCGCGAGGGCGCCCAGCGCGCACAGCAGCCGGAAGGGCAACGCCTCCTCGGCCCACCGCTCGCTGAAGGCCGTACGGATCGTGGTCACGTAGAGGGCGCAGAAGGCGGCGAGGGCGACCCCGGCGAGCCACGGGTCGGCCGTCTTCCCCTGCGCCACATCGGTGGCGGGTCCGGCGGCGAGCAGCACCCAGGGGACCAGCGCCTTGCCGTCCGGCATGCGCAGCTGGTCGATCTCCTCCTCGAAGCTGTTCGTCCGCCGCCACCAGGCCCTGCGGCGGCACTTCTCCCCGTCCGCGGCGTCCCTCGTCATGTCATGTCCCCGTCTCGCTGTGCTGCGTGCGGCACCGCCCGCCACGGTACCGCCGCTCCCGGCGTACGCCCCGGTCACGGAGCCGGCGATGAGTTTCGGGCCGGGCCGGAGTCCGACCTGGGTGAGCGCCCGTGCCGGCTGCGTACGGCCGCCTACGGGCGCCGCGAAAAGGGCACCGGACGCACCGGACCGCACCAGAGACCCACGGAGGACGGCGATGACCGCACCGCACGACAACACCGGGCGGCCGCCCGTTGTGGACCAGGACACCTGGCAGAAGGCCCGCGACGAGCTGCTGGTCCGCGAGAAGGCGCACACGCGGGAGGGCGACGCCATCGCCGCGGCCCGGCGCCGGCTGCCGATGGTGGAGTTCGACGGCACCGTGCGGGTGGTCGGGCCCGACGGCCCGGTCCCGTTCCTGGACCTCTTCCAGGGCCGCGACGAACTGCTGGTCTACAAGCACATGTGGCACGACGGCGCTCCCCACCAGGGCCAGTGCGAGGGCTGCACCACCGCTGCCTGGGCCCTGAAGGACGCGGCCTACCTCAACGCGCGCGGTGTCTCGTTCGCCGTCGTGACCACCGGCCGCTGGGAGGAGGTGGCGCCCTATGTGGAGTTCATGGGCTATACCCAGCCCTGGTACTCGGTGCGCGACATGCCCGAGCCGGTCGGCGGCGCGATGGGGCACCTCACCTCGTACCTGCGCGAGGGCGACCGCGCCTTCCGCACCTACAGCACGACCGGCCGAGGCATCGAGGCGGCCAACGGCATGTTCGCGCTGCTCGACATGACGCCCTACGGCCGGGGCGAGGCGTGGCAGGACACCCCCGAGGGCTGGCCCGAGGGGGACAACGCCTGCTGGTACTGGCGCTCGGACGCCGACGGGAACGCCACCTGGGGCCCCACCAGCCGTCCCGTACCGCAGTGGACCCGGCCCGGCGCGACCCCGGTGACGACCCTCGGCCGCCAGGGGCACCACCACTGAGGTGACCCGGCCCAGGAGCGCAACGCGCCCCTGGGCCGGGTCACTTGAGGGTTGCTCGGAGCGCTTCGCGGCGCTCCGGCTTCAGTCCGTCTCCTCGCGGCGGTGGCGGCCGTGCGGCGCCGGTGCTTCCTGCGTCTCCTCCGCGGATGCCTCCCCGCGGTGGCGGCCCGCGGCCTGGTCGTCCATGTGCTCGGCCGTGCGTGCGTCCGACATCTTCCGTGCTCCCCGTACCCGAAAATTCCGTGCGTTCCGGTGCTGCACCGCCGGACCCACCCGCGCCTGCCCATGGCACGCTCACGCAGGGTGGTCACCCCTGACGGCGCGGGTGAGTCTACCGAGCCGCGCCGACACCGTGATCACGGGGTCCTGCGGCCCGGACGCCCTTCACGCGACCGGACTCAACGGGGCCTGCTGCAACGGCAGGACGGACAGTGTGCGGCGGGCCGGCCGCGTCGCCGGGGCGGCCGCGGCGGCGGGCAGCGCCGGGCGTGGGGCCGCCGCCGGCAGGACCGGACGGGTGCGCCGGGCCCGGCCGCGCGGCGGGACCGGCGGAGGCGGCGGGTCGTACGGGTGCAGCGCCGGGGGCGCGGCCGGCAGCCGCAGCGGGGCCGAGGGCAGCCACACCGCGGTGGGCCCCAGCCAGCCGGGCGGCGTGGCCCGCCAGTGCAGCTCGCGGTCGCCCGGCCGCCACAGCGCGAGCCAGCGGGCGCCGCCGGGCACCTCGCAGTGCAGGGCGAGCACGGCCGACTCGGGGCTGAGGAAGTTGCCCGGCTGCACGGCCAGCGGCGTCAGCCGCGCCCCCGGCATCCGCAGCGCCTCGGGGAACCGGACGGGGTGCCGGCTGCCGAGGACGCCCCAGCCGAGCCGCGCCTCCCCGGCGGCGTCACTGCGTACGATCATCAGCCCGCTGTCCGGGTCGGCGAGCAGCAGCCGGTCCTCGCTCTCCTCGGTGAGCTGGAGCAGCGGGCTGACCGTGCCGGTGTGCAGGTCGACGGCGACCGCCTTCGTCCGCCCGCCCAGCTCCCGGTCGAGCGCCAGCAGCCGCCCGGCCCGGTCCAGCCACACCCCGCCGCCGCACCGCCCGGCCACCCGCGCGACCTGCACCGGCACGCCCGCCGGGGTACCGCACACCATCCACACGGTGGTCTCCTCGCCGTCCCAGCAGGTGGCGTACGCGCCGGCGGCCGGGGGCGGCAGCAGCCGGACCTCGCGCCCGGCGAGCGAGCCGAGGGGCTGCTGCCCGGTGCCGGCGCCGGAGGGGTAGAGCAGGGCGAGGTCGGTCCGCTTCTCGGGGCGGGCGGCCCGCGCGGCGGCGGGGCCCTCGGGTGTCTCGGCTGCTCCGGGTTCCTCCGGCTCCCGGGCGACCAGGACGCGGCCGTCGGGCAGCGGCAGCACCTGCGTGCCGGGCCGCTCGGGCTGCGGGCCGGGCAGGGCGACGGTGTACGGCTCGGGCCCGTCGAGCGACCAGCGCTCCACGAACCAGCCGCCCCCGCCCTCGCCCTCGTCGTCCCCCGCCGCCTCCGCGAGGCAGGCCGCGTACGACCCGTCCCCGGCCACACCGAAACCGACCCGGCGCCGGACGGCGACCCCGCCGCCGAGAGCCGCCGGGGGAGTGGCGAACCGTTCCTCCACAGCCTCGGTGACGAGGTCGATGCTCACGGCAACGGGCGCTATGTCGGTGGGGTGTGCGGCGGTGGAGGGTGCTGCGGTGGGTTGGGCGCCGATGGCCGGGAGGGCAGTGGGGTGTGCGGCGGCTTTCGGCTGCGGGGTCACCGCGTCTTCCACGCGGGGTGCGCTCGACGGCGGCCCGGCCACGCCCGTCTGCAGGGGTGTGCCCGCCTGCTCGGCCGCCTCCGTGGGACGTGCCTGCTCCCCCTGCCCGGGCGGGTCCGCTCGCCGGTGACCGCGTGTCCGTGCGGCTCCATCTGGCGGCTGCGGCTCGCTCGTCCGGCCACCCGTGTCCGCACGGCGTTTTCCGCTCGCCTGCCCGGGGTCGCTCACGGGCTCCGCCGGGGCATTCGGTGACGTCGTCGCGTTCATCGTCGCCGAGTTCTCGGGGGCGGGCTGCTCCTGCGGTGCCGACAGCGGACGCCGCCGGCGGCCGGGGCCGCGCTTGGGGTCCTGCTTGGGCGCGGCGGACGCGTGCCTGCCCCCGTGGCCGCTCGCGTTTCCGCCGGCGCGGTCGGAGCCGTGGTCGGTCCCGGGGCCGGTCCCGCGCGCGGCGGCGTGGCCGTTGCCCTGCCCGGTCCCGTGCTCGGCGGGCCGCCCGGTCGTCTGCTTGCTCGTGTCGACAGTCATGTCCGTCCGTCACCTCCAGTCACTGGACCGTAGTTTTCCTATGTGCGGATGATCGCCGTGAGTGAGGACACTTCACCCGTAAGGGTGTCCGTGGGCCGGAAGGGACGGCACTGCCACGGGCGTTGTGGTTCGCTCCGCGCACGCTTCCCGGTGGCGCGGCCGGGGCGGGTAACCTTCGTGTCGTGCCCGTCCCCACCGTCTCCGATGTGATCGCCGAGCTCGACGCCCTCTGGCCGCCGGAGCTGGCCGAGTCATGGGACGCGGTCGGCCTGGTGTGCGGGGACCCGGCTGCCGAGGTCCGGCGCGTGCTCTTCGCCGTCGACCCGGTGCCGGAGGTCGCCGCCGAGGCGGTGCGCCTGGGCGCGGACCTGCTTGTCACCCACCACCCGCTCTACCTGCGGGGCACCACCAGCGTCGCCCCCGTCGGCCCGGCCGGGTTCAAGGGCCGGGTGGTGCACGAGCTGATCCAGGCCGGTGCCGCCCTGCTCGTCGCGCACACCAACGCCGACCGTGCCGACCCCGGCGTGTCCGACGCGCTCGCAGCCGCCGTCGACCTGCGGGTCACCGGCCCGCTGGTGCCCGACACCACCGACCCGGCCGGCCGCCGCGGCCTGGGCCGGGTGTGCGAGCTCGACGCCCCGCTGACCCTCGCCGAGTTCGCCGCCCGCGCCGCCCACGGCCTGCCCCGTACCGCCGGCGGCCTGCGGATCGCCGGCGACCCCGAGGCGCCCGTCCGGACCGTCGCGGTGTGCGGGGGCTCCGGCGACAGCCTGTTCGCCGAGGTCCGCGCCGCCGGGGTGGACGTCTTCCTCACCGCCGACCTGCGCCACCACCCGGCCGCCGAGGCCCGTGAGGCCGGCCCGCCCTTCCTGGTCGACGCCGCGCACTGGGCCACCGAGTGGCCGTGGTGCGAGCAGGCCGCCGCCCAGCTGGACGAGATCTCCGACCGGCACGGCTGGGCGCTGCGCACCCATGTCTCGCACGCCGTCACCGACCCGTGGACGGCGCACGCGCCCTCGACCTCGCCGGCCCCCGCCGGCAGCTCTTCCCCCGGCGCCATCGGCGCCCCGCCATCTAGCAGCCCAGGAGCCCCCCGCTGAACGCCGCGCCCGCCGATCAGATCCGCCTCCTCGAAGTCCAGGCCCTCGACTCGCGCATCGCGCAGCTGGAGCACCGGCGCAGGAACCTGCCCGAGCACGCCGAGCTGGAGCAGCTGGGCGCCGACCTCGCGCAGCTGCGCGACCTGCTGGTCGCCGCCCGCACCGAGGACAGCGACACCGCCCGCGAGCAGACCAAGGCCGAGCAGGACGTCGACCAGGTCCGCCAGCGGGCCGTCCGCGACCAGCAGCGCCTGGACTCCGGGATGGTCACCTCCCCGAAGGACCTGGAGAACCTGCAGCGCGAACTCGCCTCGCTCGCCAAGCGCCAGTCCGACCTGGAGGACGTCGTCCTGGAGGTCATGGAGCGCCGGGAGGCCGCCCAGGAGCGCGCCGCCGAGCTGGCCGGGCGGGTGGAGTCGCTGGAGGCCAAGGTCGTGGAGGCCGAGCAGCGCAAGACGGCCGCACTGGAGGCGATCGACGCGGAGGGCTTCTCCGTGGCCAAGGACCGCGAGGTGCTGGCCGCCGAGGTTCCCGCCGACCTGATCAAGCTGTACGACAAGCTGCGCGCCCAGCAGGGCGGGGTCGGCGCCGCCCGGCTCTACCAGAAGCGCTGCGAGGGCTGCCGGCTGGAGCTGAACATCACCGAGCTCAACGAGCTGCGCGCGGCTCCCGCGGACGAGGTCGTGCGGTGCGAGAACTGCCGCCGCATCCTGGTGCGCACGGCGGAGTCGGGGCTGTAGGGCGGTGGCGGAGGGTTCCGCGGGCGCTGCCACAGAGGGGGATGCCAGCTCGGGTGGCGTTGCCTCGGCCGGAGGCGCGGCTGCCGGCGGGGGCGCTCCCGATCCGGCGGCGCCGACCCGGTTCGTGCTGCTGCGTCACGGTGAGACGGCGCTGACGGGGGAGAAACGCTTCTCCGGCAGCGGCGGCAGCGACCCCGACCTCTCCGCGCTCGGCCGTGAGCAGGCCGAGCGGGCCGCGCGCGAACTGGCCGGGTACGGCGGCGGCATCGACGCGGTGGTCAGCTCGCCGCTGGCCCGCTGCCGGCAGACCGCCGCCGTGGCCGCCGCCCGGCTCGGGCTGGACGTCACGGTCGAACCCGGCTTGCGCGAGACGGACTTCGGCGTCTGGGACGGGCTGACCTTCGCCGAGGTACAGGCGCAGCACGGTGAGTCGATGGCCGCCTGGCTCGGTTCCGCCACGGCGCCGCCGCCCGGCGGGGAGAGCTTCGCGGCCGTCGGCGAGCGGGTGGCCCGTACCCGGGACGCCCTGCTGGACGCCCACCGCGGCCGCACCCTGCTGCTGGTCAGCCACGTCACGCCGATCAAGTGCCTGGTCCAACTCGCCCTGGGCGCCCCCTTCGAGGCGCTCTTCCGGATGTACCTGGCGCCGGCGGCGCTGTGCGAGGTGGCCTACTACCCGGACGGCAACGCGTCCGTCCGCTACGTCAACGCGACCGCGCACCTGCGGTAGTCGCCGGGCGTGCGCGCCAACGGCCCGGCCGCTTGGGTGCTTTGCGGCTACGCGGTGAAGTACACCCGCACCCGGCCCGCGTTGCCCGGATCGGACTCGCGGCGGACATAGAGCTTCTTGATGTGCTTCTGGTCCAGGAAGCTCAGCACCCGAGCCTTGAGCCGGCCGGTCCCCTTGCCGGGGATGATCTCCGCCACCGGGACACCGGCGTTGGCGGCCCGCAGGAGGAACTGGCGCATCGCCAGGTCGATGTCGCGGTTGCTGCGGAAGATCGGGTGCAGATCGAGCGTCATGGTCGCCATCGGCTTCCTCCTGCTGCGGTCGATACCCGTACCCTACGGCGGCTGTCCTCTCAGGCGCCCAACCCTGCGGCCTTGCGGGCCAGTTCCTCGACCGTGTCCCACGCCTTCGCGCGCAGCGCGTCCTTGGGGAGCATCCAGGTGCCGCCCACGCAGGCGACGTTGGGCAGGTCGAGGTAGCGGGGCGCGCACGCGGCGTCGATCCCGCCGGTCGGGCAGAAGCGGGCCTCGGGGAGCGGGGAGGTGAGCGCCTTCAGGTAGGGAGCGCCGCCGGCGGCCTCCGCGGGAAAGAACTTCATGTCGTGGACGCCGCGTTCGAGCAGGGCGACGACCTCCGAGGCGGTGGACACACCGGGCAGGAACGGCAGCCCCGAGTCCTGCATCGCGTCCACCAGCCGCCCGGTCCACCCCGGGCTCACCAGGAACCGCGCGCCCGCCGTCTTCGCCGCCGCCACCTGCTGCGGCCCCAGGACGGTCCCGGCCCCGACGACCGCCTCCGGCACGGCCTCCGCGATCGCCTCGATCACCCCGAGCGCGGCCGGCGTCCGCAACGTCACCTCGACCACCGGCAGCCCCCCGCGCACCAGCGCCCGGGCCAACGGCACCGCGTCCGCGGCGTCCTCCAGCACGACGACGGGCACGACGGGAGGAAGGGCCTCAACCCCGAGAAACGCGTCCACGGCGCTCATCTTCCCGGCGAGGCTCGTATCGTGCAACGACCGTTGCGCATGCTGCAACGGAATGGCTCGGTCGGACCGCCCCTCGTCCCGTCCTAGTCCTTCTGGTCTTCGTCCCCGTCCTCGTCCTCGTCCTCGTCCTCGTCGGAAAGGGTCACGAAGTCGGTGACGAAGCAGGCCACCTCACCGGCGGCGGTCCGGCCGACCCACGTGGCGTAGGCGCCGTCGCCGAAACCGGTGGTGAAGAAGACGACCGCGGTGGGGTCCTCGCCCACGGCCAGCGTGATCGGGCTCGGCACCGTCACGCTGTCGCCGGGGTACATGGCGTCGAAGACGCGGTCGCCGAAGTCCTCCTCCGCCTCCAGCGCGCGGTAGGTCTCCGCGTCGAGGAAGCAGCCGGTGCCGCCGTCGACGGGGTAGCCGAAGTACTCGTCGTCGCCGAGCCGGGCCGGGTCCTGGCCCGCCGTGACGGCCAACTCCCAGCGGGCCACGGGCTCGTCGCGGACGACCAGGCGGGCGGCGGCCACTCGCCGGTCCTTGACCCGCCCGCCGGCGTCGAGGAGCACGATCTCCGACAGCACCACCTGGTACGTGCCGGGCGCCACCCGCGCGGTGAAGGCCATCGCGTCGGCGTCGTCGCCCCCGGCCATGAACGGCTCGATCGCGACGACCCGCCCGCTCGGCAGCGACAACGGCACCCCGGGCAGCACCCGTATCCGCGCCTCGAGCCCCTCGACGGGAAACGGATAAGGACCGCCTGCCGTCAGCAATCGCGCGAAGTCGGGCGGGGAAACAGCCATGTCAGCCTCCATCACCTGCGCACGACCCAACCCGGCCGCACGCCCGCAGAACCTACGCCCGAGGTCCGACAAAGGGCCGCCCCCGAGCGGCGCCCCTCGGGGGCGCGGGGAACTGCTCCCCCAGAGGGGGCACCCCCACCAGCCACCGACCGGCCTACGGCCGGGGACGGCGGGGCGGGGGGCAGATGCGTAGCCGAGGGGCGCGGGGAACTGCGCGAGCAACCAGCGACCGGCCTGCGGCCGGAGACGGTGGAGCTTCCTACGGCGAGTTGCCGTTCTCGGGGGCGCGGGGACCCCCACACAAGCCCAGAACCGGGCGGACGGTCCCGGAACCGTCGAGCGGGGGCTGCTCGGAGGGGAACCCCGTCACCAGCGGAGCTCAAAGCTCTGATACGAGCACATCCAGCTTCGGCCCCTCGCCCTCCACCGTGAACCCCAGGTCCCGCAAGGCGTCGGCAAGAGCCGCAGGCGTACGGGGCACCGCCCCCGCCGTGAAGAGCGCCCGCAGCAACCGCCCCTTCGTCGCCTTGTTGAAGTGGCTCACCACGGACCGCTTCTCGACCCCGTCCACGTGGGACACCTGCAGCACCCGCACCGTCGCCGTCCGCGCCGCGAGGCCCCCGGGCTTCCAGGCCGCCGCGTAGGCGGAGGACCGCAGGTCGAGGACGAGCCCGGAGCCCGCCACCTCCGGCAGCACCGCCTCCAGGTGCGGCCGCCAGTACGCCGCGAGCCCGCCTGCACCCGGCAGTCGCACCCCCATCGAGCAGCGGTAGGACGGCACCTTGTCGGTGAGCCGCAGCGCGCCCCACAGCCCGGAGAAGACCAGGACGGAGCGGCGGGCCCGGCGCAGCGCTGCGGGGTCGAGAGTGTCGAGGCCCAGCGCGTCGTAGAGGACCCCGGTGTACAACTCGGCGGCGGGGAGGGCGGGCGCGGTCCGCAGCGCCGCGTTCTTGGCGATCTCGCCGCGCAGCCCGGGGGTGAGCCCCAGCACCTGCGCGGCCTTGTCGGGGTCGCCCTCGCAGAGCGCCACCAGTTCGTCGAGCACCGCCGCCCGGGCCCCGGCGAGCGCCGGCAGCGACAGCCCGTCGAGTGCGAGCGGCCGGCCGCGGGTGGCGGTGGCCTTCCCCTCGGAGGGCGGCAGCAGTACGAGCACGGTCGTGGTCCTCTCGGGCGGGCGGCGTTCCGCAGCAGCGTAACCGGCCGGTGGTGGTGCGCAGGGCCGCCGGGGAGCCGATACGATGGCAGGACGGCAGACGAGCCGGGCGGACGGCCGCGTGGAGCCCCCAGGGGTTCCCCGAGGAACGTCCGGACTCCACAGGGCAGGGTGGTGGCTAACGGCCACCCGGGGCGACCCGCGGGACAGTGCCACAGAAAACAGACCGCCGGGGGCCTCGCGTCCCCGGTAAGGGTGAAACGGTGGTGTAAGAGACCACCAGTGCCCAGGGTGACCTGGGCAGCTAGGTAAACCCCACCCGGAGCAAGGTCAAGAGGGACCGTAGGGATACGGTCCCGCGCGGACGTTCGAGGGCTGCCCGCCCGAGTCCGCGGGTGGACCGCACGAGGCCGGCGGCAACGCCGGTCCTAGATGGATGGCCGTCTCCCCGGCCGCCGCGAGGCGACCGGGCGACAAAATCCGGCGTACAGCCCGACTCGTCTGCCGTACCTTTCCTTCTCCGCTCGGACCCGCGCCCCTGCCGCGGCACCCGCGGGCAGCAGTACGGACCGGGGCCGCCTGGGCCCCTCATCCGCGGTCCGGCCCGGCGGTGTGCCGCAGCGCGTCGAGCACGGCCCGCACCGCGGCGCGCGGCGGCGAGGCGCGGCGGACCACCGCGGTGATCGTGCGCGTGACCGGGGTCGCGAGGTCCTTGACGCGCACGCGGTAGCGGCGGTCCACCGCCAGTTCGGGCAGCAGCGCGATCGACAGCCCGGCCTCCACGTGCCGGAGCGTCATCGGGTAGCTGCTGAAGCGGCACACCACCCGCGGCTCGAAGCCCGACCGGCGGCACAGCCGCAGCGCCAGGTTCGCCATGTAGGAGTGCGGAGCGTCGAACGCCCACGCCTCCTCGGCCAGGCCAGCGATGTCGGCCGCGCCCCGCCGTGCCGCGGGGTGCCCGGGCGGCACCACCAGGACGATCGGGTCGGTGGCCAGCGGCACGAGGTCGAGGTCGGGGCCGAGGGGGAGTTCGTCGATGTCGGTGGTCGTGATGATGAGGTCCGCGTCGCCGGCCCGCAGTGCCGGCAGGCTCATGTGCGGTTCCAGCTCCAGCAGTTGGACCTCCAGGTGCGGGTGAGCGGCGGCCAGCCGGGTCACCGCCGGCACCGCCAAGCTGTGGATCGCGCTCTGGAACGCGCCCAGCCGCACCAGCCCGGCCGGCTCGTCGCCGAAGCCACGCAACTCCGCCTCGACGTCCGCCATCCGGTCCAGGATCTCCCGCGCCCGCCGCGCCAGGATCAGCCCGGCGGGCGTCAGCCGCACCCGCCGCCCGGTGCGCTCCAGCAGCTGGGTGCGGGCCTCGGCCTCCAGCAAGGCGAGCTGCTGGGACACGTTCGACGGACTCAGGTGGGCGGCCTGCGCCACCGCGCGCACCGTGCCCAGCGCCTCCAACTGGCTCAGCAGCCGCAGCCGCAAGGGGTTCAGCACGCGCCCATTGTTGTGCGGTTCCGCCGAACAGGACAGCCGGAATCGTGTGATGGACGTGCCGCTCCGGCCGCACCTACCGTCGCAGGCATGACCACTTCCCGCACCGGACCGGCGGCCGAAACCGCCGCGGCCGAGACCTTCTGGGCCGACGCCGAGCGTCATCTCGTGCGCTACGGCGTCGAGTTCGTCCCCGAGATCATCGAACGCGCCGCAGGCAGCTTCCTGTTCACCGCGGACGGCCGGAAGATCCTGGACTTCACCTCCGGCCAGATGAGCGCCATCCTCGGCCACGCGCACCCCGAGATCGTCGCGACCGTGCGCCGCCGGATCGCGGCGCTCGACCACCTCTACAGCGGCATGCTCAGCCGCCCCGTGGTCGACCTCGCCCGGCGGCTCGCCGGGACACTGCCCGCGCCGCTGACGAAGACGCTGCTGCTGACGACGGGCGCAGAGTCCAACGAGGCCGCGCTGCGGATGGCCAAGCTCGTCACCGGCCGGCACGAGGTCGTCTCCTTCGCCCAGTCCTGGCACGGCATGACCCAGGCCGCCGCGGCCGCCACCTACAGCGCGGGCCGCAAGGGCTACGGCCCCACCGCGCCCGGCAACTTCGCCATCCCCGCGCCCAACGCCTACCGGCCCGACTTCACCACGCCGGGCGGCGGCCACGACTGGCAGCGCCAGCTCGACTTCTCCTTCGACCTGATCGATGCCCAGTCCACCGGCAGCCTGGCCGCCTGCCTGGTCGAGCCGATCCTCAGCTCCGGCGGCATCATCGAGCCGCCGCCCGGCTACTTCGCGGCCCTGCAGCGCAAGTGCCGCGAGCGCGGCATGCTGCTGGTCCTGGACGAGGCGCAGACCGGCCTGTGCCGCACCGGCACCTGGTACGCCTTCGAGCGCGACGGGATCGTCCCCGACATCCTCACACTGTCCAAGACGCTCGGCGCCGGGCTGCCGCTGGCCGCGGTGGTCACCAGCCCCGAGATCGAGCAGGAGGCGCACGACCGCGGCTTCCTGTTCTTCACCACCCACGTCTCCGACCCGCTGGTCGCCGCGGTCGGCGGCACCGTGCTGGACGTGCTGGCCGCGCAGCGGCTGGACGAGCGGGCCCGCGTGCTGGGCGGCTTCCTCCGCGACGGGCTGACGGCGCTCGCCGAGCGTCATGAGGTCATCGGCGACATCCGCGGCCGCGGGCTGCTCGTCGGGGTCGAACTCGTCGTGGATCGCGAGACCAGGCGCAGCTCCGGCGACCTGGGCCGCCGGGTCACCCGGCGCTGCCTCGACCTCGGCCTGCACATGAACATCGTCCAGCTCCCCGGCATGGGCGGGGTGCTGCGGATCGCCCCGCCCCTGACCGCCACCGAGAGCGAGCTGTCGCTGGGCCTGTCGATCCTGGACCAGGCCCTCACCGACGCGGCAAGGACGCTCTGAGCCGCACGTCGGCCCGCCCCCGGTGCCAGGGGCACGGCTCCTACGTCCGTACCGGATTTGCCTAAATGGATTAGGCAAATGCAGAATCGTCTTCGGAAGAACCCGGAAGCGATACGGAGGACGGTCATGGTGCGGGCAGGACTGTCCACGGAGGGCCTGGTCCGGGCGGGGGCGGAGCTGGCCGACGAGATCGGCTTCGAGCAGACGACCCCCGCGGAGCTCGCCCGGCGGCTGGGCGTGCGGACCGCGAGCCTCTACTCGCACCTGAGGAACGCCCACGATCTGAAGACCCGCATCGCGCTGACGGCCCTGGAGGAACTCGCCGACCGGGTGTCCGCCGCGGTGGCCGGACGGGCCGGCAAGGACGCCCTGATCGCCTTCGCGAACGCCTACCGCGACTACGCCCTCGAGCACCCCGGCCGCTTCGCCGCCGCCCGGTTCCCGCTCGACCCCGAGACGGCGGCCGCGAGCGCGGGCGTGCGGCACGCCCGGATGACACGGGCGGTCCTGCGCGGATACGACCTGGCGGAACCGCAGCAGACCCACGCCGTGCGGCTGCTGGGCAGCGTCTTCAGCGGCTTCGTCGTCCTGGAGACGGCCGGCGGGTTCAGCCACAGCGCCCCCGACGCACAGGAGAGCTGGACCGAGATCCTCAACGGGCTCGACACCCTGCTGCGCACCTGGCCCACCACCTCCTGACCGGCCCCGGTGGCTCCGCCGCCCGCCCCCGGCCCACCGCCCCCTCCCACCGAAGAGACCACGACCATGCGCACCGAGCACGAGTGGACCACCACCCCCGTCACCGCCGGCCTCCTGCGTGGCGCCCTCGACGTGGAGCACACCGAACGCGGCCTGCTGCCGCACCGGCTGCCCGCGTCGGCCCGCCGGCAGATCCCCGACGGCCAGCTGGCGATGGCGGAGTCGCAGCCCTCCGGTGTGCGGCTGGCCTTCCGCAGCGGGGCCACCGCGATCGAGCTGGATGTCGTGGCCACCAAGCGGGTCTACGCCGGAGCGCCGACGCGCCCCGACGGGCTGTACGAACTCGTCGTGGACGGGCGGCCCGCGGGCCGGGCGAGCGTTCCGGACGGCGATGTGCTCAGCATCGACATGGCCGCGGGAACGATGGAGACGCGTCCCGGGCCGGTGCGGACCGTGCGGTTCACCGAACTGGCCGGCGAGGAGAAGGACATCGAGATCTGGCTGCCGCACGACGAGACCACCCGGCTGGTCGCCCTGCGCACCGACGCCCCCGTCCTCCCTGCGCCCACCGGCGGCCGCAGGGTCTGGCTGCACCACGGCAGCTCGATCAGCCACGGCTCCAACGCCACCGCCCCGACCGGGACCTGGCCCGCCGTGGCCGCGGCCCTGGGCGCGGTGGAAATGGTGAACCTCGGATTCGGCGGCGGCGCCCTGCTCGACCCCTTCACCGCGCGGGCGATCCGCGACACCCCCGCCGACCTGATCAGCGTCAAGATCGGCATCAACATCGTCAACGCCGACCTGATGCGGCTGCGTGCTTTCGGCCCGGCTGTCCACGGCTTCCTCGACACCATCCGCGAAGGCCACCCGACCACGCCCCTGCTGGTGGTCTCCCCTCTCTACTGCCCCATCCACGAGAACACCCCGGGGCCCTGCGCCCCGGACATCAGCGCGATGCGGGAGGGGCGGCTGCAATTCATCAGCACCGGCGACCCCGCGGAGACCGCCGCCGGGAAGCTGACCCTCACCGTGATCCGGGACGAACTCGCCCGCATCGTCCGGCAGCGCGCCGCCACCGACCCGCACCTGCACCATCTCGACGGCCTCGACCTCTACGGAGCGGCCGACCACGCGGAGCGGCCGCTGCCCGACGGACTCCACCCGGACCCCGCCACCCACCGGCACATCGGCGAGCGCTTCGCCCGGCTCGCCTTCGGCGACGGCGGCCCCTTCGCCCCGGAGCACCGCTGACCGGCCCACGGCACGGCCTGCCGTACGGCCGCGTCGCAACCGCCACCGGCAACGAGGGCACGCCCCCGCACCGCGGCGGTCCCACCCGCGGCTTCGCGCTGCGGCTACCAGCACTCGCGCAGGCCGGGCGTTCTTGTCTCCAGGACAGTTACGCGGCTTGCTCCCCGTGCGGCCGAGAGGTCCGCTCGCAGAGTCACCGGGTGGAGGCTCGCCACCCTTGTCGACGGAGGCGTATCGATGGGGTGGCGCGCCGCCGTGTCCAGGGTGAGCGTGACGGAGGTGGCCGTCTGGGAGGGGTCGGCGACGGCGATCGTGAGGCGGTGGGGCGTCGCGGAGACCACGACCGAGCAGGGGGTGTCCACCGTGAGGGGGCCGAGGCGGCCCGCGGAATGGAAATTGGCGGCCAGGACGCGGCCGGGCGCGTCCAGGACGGCCTGCACGGCGGGGGTGTTGGCGAGGACGCGGGCAGGGCGGTGGCGGGCCGCGGCTGCGGGGCCCGCGCCGGGCAGCAGCACGTAGGCGTAGGAGGCGTCCGTGGGGTCGGTGCCGTGGTCAAACCACAAAGTGAGGTAGGTGCGGGTCAACGGGGCAGTGCTGGAACCGGTGTTGATGTCGTGCCAGCTGCCCGTACGGTCCTCGCGCAGCACGTTGACCGTGCCGCCCTCGGGGAACAGGTAGGCGCCCGAGCCCTCGATCGCCAGGGAGCGCGGATTGCGGAAGCGGCGGGCCGTACCGGTGCCGGCGGGCTGCCGGTGGCCGTCCGCGTAGAGGGCGTTGCGGCCGTCTGCGCCCAGGTTGCGGTTGTCGACGACCGTCTCGACGGGCACGCCGTCGGCCGCGCTGATCCCGGCACCGAGGCAGACCACCGAATCGCCCAGGCAGAACCAGGACTTCATGCCCTGCAGTGTGCTGGACAGGCCCCGCACGTGCTGGCCGAGAGCGGCGTGGGTGCCGTCGGTGGCTCCGCCGGCCCAGGGCGCGTCGGGGCGCGGCGCGCCCCACGCGCCGCCCTCCCCGTCCGCCAGGCGCTTGGTGGACACGGTCGTGCCGGGCAGCCGGTAGGGGTCCACGGTGGGCCAGAAGGCGTCGGAATACTGGTCGTTGCCGTAAGTGCCGCCCCACCAGTACGTCATGCCGTTGCTGGTGTGCCAGCCCCGCAGGTTCTCCCCGTTGCCGTTTTCGTAGAAGGTGGTCCGGGTCGAGGACATGCTCACCGAGGCGGCCCAGCCCGGATGCCGGTGCACGGCCCGGTCCATGGCGAACACCCGGTGCCCGTCGGGCTCTTGGGCCGCAGGGACGGAGTCGTCGGCCAGCAGTGCCTGGGCGCGGGCGAGTTCGGGGACGCCGACGCCGGGGTCGGACAGGTAGGGGAGCGAACGCTCCCGCTGGATCCATCCCTTGACCAGGGACTTCCAGTGCGCGGACTGCTCGGCGGACGCCATGCCGGAGTCGGCCAGCCGCAGGATGTCGGAGATGAGGGCGTGGCCGCGTGTGTGGTCGCTCTGCGCGAGCGCGCTGGAGCCCTGCAGGCCGCGGCTGATGGCGCGGCCCGAAACGCCGTCCATCACCAGGCCGTTGAAGACGAAGGGGGCGTACGCGGCGGTGACGGAGTCCAGCACGTTGGCGGTCTGCGGGTCGGTGACGGCCCAGGGTGAGCCGGCAAGCAGCGAGAACAGCCAGCTGAGGTCGCCGAGCATCACCTCGCCGTAGGTGCCGGTGTAGGGGATGTCGGAGTGCTGGACGAACGAGCCGTCCGCGTACAGGCCGTCCCCGGTGGTGACGTAGGGGAAGACGGGCGACAGGGCGGCCGAGGCAGTGGCGATCTTGGCGGCGTCCTTGCCGATAACCCCGCGCAGTGCGATCACCTTGCACAGGTCCGCCCGGTTGGCCCCGGTGCTGTTGCCGGAATACGTGCCGACCGCCGAGTCCGGCACGAAGTGGTCGACGGCCGCGCAGTAGGCGGCGATCTGCGCCGCGTCGAGTTGCGGGTGGAGCAGCACGCAGGCGTCCAGCAGGGACTTGGGGGCGCCGATCTGCCAGTCCCACCAGTTGTCGTACGTGGCCGTGGTCGCGGTGTACACCTGCGCGCACAGCCGGTCCAGGCCGCCGGCGACGGCGGCGGCCAGGGCGGCGTCGCCGGTGACGCCCGTGCCGGGCTGGACGTACGCCAGCGCCATGGTGCGCAGCCGCACGCAACTCTGGGTGATGTTGTTGGAGACCTTGCCGAGTGGCAGGTCCGCCCACAGCGAGGCACCGGTGGTGAGGCTGTCGCGGAACTGCGCGGCCTGGCTGCCGAGCGCGGCCAGGGCGGCGGCGTACGGGGCCACGGTCGCGTCGAAGCCGGCGCCGGTGATGAGGAGTTGCCAGCGCGAGCGCAAGGTCTCGAAGTCGTCGTCCGTAGCGGCCGGGACCGCCGCGGGCGTACCGGCCGGCGGCGCGTCGGCGGCGGCCGGACCGGTGGAAAGGGCCCAACTCCCGGCGCTGCCCGCGGTGACGGCCGCCGCGGCGAGCAGCAGCCCGCGCCGTGGGACACCCGGCGCCGATCGCACGGCCCCCGCCACGCCGGCAGCCGCGGCGGCGCCTGTGCCTGCCGCGTCATCGGCGGCCGTAACCGCCGCCGTACGCGCCGTGCCTCTTCCGCCCGTGCCCGATCCCGTCGTCCTGCCCATGGAAACGCCTCCCTGGTGCGACTGCCGGCCGACGGCGGGACGTCGAGCAGAGCCGTCGGTGCCCGGGCGGGAGTGGCCCCGGCCGGGTCGGGGAGAATGTAAGCGGTTTCCATGAACAGCGTCAACGGAGGGGACGCATCGACGTGTTACGGCGCGCGTGCTGTCATTGCCCTGTGCGAACACCGGATTTCACACACGTGCGGGGCGACTCTCCGGCCGCGGCGATCCGGTAAGCGGTTCCAGGCGCTGCGGGGCCACCACTCGGGGAGGGGTCAGCCGCGCCCGCGCGGGGCCACCGACTGCCGCACCACCACGTGCGTGCCCAGCACCACGTGCTGCGCGGGTCGTTCGGGGTCGTCGCGGTGCAGGGCGAGCCGGACCGCGGTGCGGCCCAGCTCCTCGTGCGGGATGTGCACGGTGGTCAGCGCCGGGTGGACGTCCTCGGCCGGGCTCAGGTCGTCGTACCCGACCACGGAGACCTCGTCGGGCACGCCGCGCCCCGCCTCGCGCAGGGCGGCGACCGCGCCCGCGGCCACCGGGTCGTCGCAGGCCATGATCGCGGTGAACGGCAGCCCCTCGGCGAGCAACCGCCGGGTCCCCTCGTAGCCGAAGGAGCGGTTCAGCCGGCCGGGCCTGATCAGCCGCGGGTCGAGGGTGAGCCCGTAGGCGGCCATGGCCCGGCGCAGCCCGGCCGTGCGCGCGTCGGTCGCGGTGTTGCCCTCGTGGCCGCCGAGGAAGACGATCCGCTCGTGCCCGGCCGACAGCAGGTGGCTGGCCACGGCGTAGGCGCCGCCCTCGTTGTCGTACTCCACCACCGTGACCGGCAGGTCGTCGCCGGGGGAGGGGCGGCCGCACAGCACCAGGCGGGAACCGGCGCCGTCGAGCGCGTACGCCAGGCGGGCCATCCGCTCCCGGTACTCGGGGGTGTCGGCGATGCCGCCGATCAGGAACACCGCGTCGGTGCGCTGCTCACGCAGCATCGAGACGATGGCCAGCTCCCGCTCCGGGTCGCCGTCGCTGGCGCAGATCAGGCAGAGCCGGCCCTCCAGGGCGGCCTGGCGCTGCACGCCGCCGGCGATGGTGTTGAAGAAGGGCGCGGTCACATCGCTGAGGATGATCGCCACCGTCTTGGTGTGGCTGCCGGCCAGCGCGCGGGCGTGCGCGTTGACCACATAGTCCAGGTCGCGGATCGCGCGCATCACCTTCGCCCGGGTGGCGGGGGCGACCGGGTGGCTGGAGTTCAGCACCCGCGAGACGGTGGCGGCCGAGACCCCGGCGCGCCGGGCGACGTCGCTGACCGTCGCCTTGGGCGCCGTGCCGGCCGCGTTCCCGCCCTGGGACCCGTCGGCCCCGTCGCCCCCGCTGCCTGCGCCACCGCGTCTCGCCCCGCTGCGGGCCATGTGCCGTCCCATCGTGCTGGAGAAGTCGATGGGGGGACGCTAGCCGGTCCGTGCCGCCCGCGCCGAGGTGCCGGGCAGGAAGTGTGCCAGCGCGGTACGGATCTCCGGCCGCCGCTGCCCCGCGGCGAACTCCGCGAGCGCGGCCTCCACGACCAGACCGAGCCACAGGGCGGCCCCGGCCACCGGATGCGGCCAGCCGAGGACCGCGAAGTCGTCGCCGAGGACCTGCGCGGCCTGCGCGTTGCGCTCGGCGATGGCCTGGGAGATCGCGGGCTCGGCGCGGGCCTCCAGCAGCAGGGCGCGCACCCCGCGGTGGCGCAGGCAGCCGTCGAGGTAGGCGTCCGCGGCGGCGATCAGCCGGGCGCGGCCCGGGGCGAGATGGGCGACGGCCGCGGTGATCTCGGCGAACAGCCGGTCGTGGAACTCCTGGTGCAGGGCGCGCAGGAAGCCGGAGCGGTCGCCGAAGTGGTGGAAGAAGGTGCCCTTGGCGAGGCCCGCCTCCTGCACCACCAGGTTCACGCTCATCCCGGACAGGCCCACCCGCTCGCACAACCGCAGGCCGGCGTCGAGGAGTTCGCCGCGGGTGCCGGCGGCGCGTTCGGCGCGCGTGGTCACGATGTCCTGCCTCGCTCCCGTGCCGTCGGTGCCGTGCGGCCGCTGAAGTCGGCGGCGCCGGAGCCCCGCTCAGGCCGCCGCGCCGCGGGCCGCCCGGTGCGCGGCCTCAGCGAAGGGTAGTACCTCGGCGAGGAAGCCCGCCGGGTCGGAGGCGAACACGACGTGGCCGGTGTCGAAGGTGCGCAGCCGGGCGCCGGGGATCGCGGCCCGCGTCTGCCGGCCCGCCCCGCGGGTGAAGACGATGTCCCGCCGGCCGAACGCGACCAGCGTGGGCGCGGTGATGCGGGCGGCCAGCGGGCGCAGGTCGAAGGATGTGTGCCCGAAGCTGCGCCACAGCCCGGCGGCGGTCCTGGCGCCGGTACCGCTCGATCCCCGGGCCACCGTCTCGGCGGTGATCCTGCGGTCCTCCTCGGTGCGCGGGGCCATGTAGCGCGGGACGAGGAAGGGGGACACGCGGCGGTAGATCCCCGGCCGGCCCAGCAGGCGGGTGCCGAGGGCGACATGGGGGCCGCGCCGGGTGAAGCCGCCGGAGTTCACCAGTACGAGCCCGGCCACCCGCTCGGGGTGGGTGATCGCGAGCCGGGCGGCGGCGAAGCCGCCCACCGAGTTGCCGACGAGAACGGCCGGGCCGGGATCCAGCCGGTCGGTGAAGTCCACCAGCACGTCGGCCAGTTCGCCGGCGCCCACGGTCCGCCCCGGCGGGATCGGGCCGGAGGCGCCGTGCCCCGGCCAGTCCGGCGCGAGCACCCGGAAGTGCTCGGCCAGACCGTCCAGCACGCCGCCGTAGTCGCGGTGGTCGTGCAGGTTGGCGTGCAGCAGGACCACGGGCAGGCCCTGTCCCCGCTCCACGAAATGGACAGGGCCCAGACCCGTGCGCACGCTCGCCATGCCCGGCACATTACCCATTGACCGACCGGTCGGTCAATGAAATAGGGACCGAACTGCAGCCGCCCACAAGGAAGTCGGCACATCCCTGGCGACTCGTGGGGCGGTGTGTGGCGCAGGCCACGCCGGGCGGCGTCAACACCGCCTCCCGGGCCCGCGTATCCCCTCCCGTCACAGCGCGCGGGCGGAAGCGAGGGAGGATGGCCGGTGAGGAAGGCGGGCGATGGGGACGGCGGGCGGCGGTGACGGGGGCCAGGGTGTGGCGGGCGCGCCGGAAGGACACCGTCGAGGCGGCCCCGGCCATGCGCAGCGAGAAGGACGTGCGCGCCGCCTACCGCGAGTACGGCGGCGAACTCCTCGGATTCGCCCGCAACGCCCTGGGCGACGAGCAGTTGGCCGAGGAGGTCGTGCAGGAGGTGTTCCTGCGCGCCTGGCGGGCGGCCGACGGCTACGACGCGCGCCGGGCGAGCCTGCGCACCTGGCTCTACGCCATCGCGCGCAACGCGGTGGTGGACGCCCGCAGGCGCGCCGCGGCCCGGCCCGCGCCGCCCGAGCGGCACGTCGGGGAGCAGCACGACGGCCCCGCGGTCCCCGACCCCTACGACCGGCTGCTGCAGCGCATCGAACTCGACGAGGCGCTGGGCCGGTTGAGCCCCGACCAACGGCAGGTGATCGTCCAGGTGCACGTCCTGGGCCGCTCGTGCGCGGACGTCGCCGCCGAGTTGGGCATCCCGGCCTCGACTGCGCGCAGCCGCCTCCACCACGGCGTCCGCGCCCTGCGCGGCATCCTCCAGGAGAACGGATGGCTGGCCCCGTGAATCCAGTGGATCCCATGAACCCCATGAGCGCCGGGTGCGCGCGGACCGCCGAGGAACTGACCGAACTCCTCATGCTGGGCGAGGAGTTGCCCTCCGGTCTGGCCGACCACGTGGCGGCCTGTCCGCGCTGCGCGGCCGAGGCGCAGGAGGTGCGCCAGGTGCTGCGCACCTTCGAACGGGCCGGGTTCCGCGCCTCGTTGCTCCCCGAACCGGCCGCAGGCGGGGAGCCGGCGCACGCAGCCGTACCCCGGCTGCGCCGTCAGGACGGCCCCGAGCCCGCCGGGAACACCGGCACGGCACCCGCGCGGCGGCGTCCGCGCCGCCGCGCCGCCCTGGCCGCAGGCGCCCTCCTGCTCGCGGCCTGCGCCGCCGCGCTCGGCCTCGTGGCCACCGCGGGCCGGCGGGCCGCACCGGACGCCGCCGATGTCAGCGTCGCTCAGGAGGGGCGGATGGTCCCGCACTCCTGGGGAACGGAGGTGCCCGTGCTGCTGTCCGGGCTCGCCCCGGGCCGCACCTACCGGCTGGAGACCGGCGACGCCCACGGGCACCGCCAGACCGCGGGCAGTGTCCACGCAGGCGGCAGCGGCCGCCCCATGCATGTCCGGATGGTGACCGCGATGCCGAGGAGCGCCATCACCACGCTCTACGTCCAGGACACCCGCGGCCGCATGGTCGCCGAGATCCGCGTCACCCCGCGACCGGCGCCGGGCGCGACCGGAGTCTGACCCGCGGGCCGCGCACGCGGGTCCCGCTCCACCCCCCCGTACTTCCCGGGGCACGGCCCCTACCGGGCCGCGCCCGGGTCCCGCCTGCCCATCGGGCATCCCATATATGGAGGTTCATCCCGTGTTCTCCCTCAAGGGCGTCGCCGCCGCCACCGCGGTCCTCGCCGGGGTCGGCGCCACCGCCCTGTCCACGACCGGCGGCCACCACGCCGCCGCGGCGGCCGCACAAGCGGCTCCGTCCGCCTCCTCCGCACAGCCCCTCCAGGCCGCCGCCCGGTCGGCCGCCACCACCGCCGGCGACGGCACCTCCGCCCCGGTACGGATCTCCGGCCGCGACCGCGTCTACACCGCGGACCAGACGTCGAACACCGTCACCGTCATCGACCCCTCCACGGACCGGACCCTGGGCACCATCGCGCTGGGCGCCCAGCGCCTGGGCGCCACGCTCAGCCCGCAGTACACCGCCGACGTGGGCGTGCACGGCCTGGCGTTCTCCCGCGACGACACCCGCCTCGGGGTGGTGAGCGTCACCAGCGACACCGTCGACATCATCGACATCGCCACCAACAAGGTGCTCAACTCCACCGATGTCGGCCGCGCCTCGCACGAGGGCACCTTCACCGCCGACGGCAAGGAGTTCTGGGTCGCCGACCGCGGCCGCGACACCGTCACGATCGTGGACGCCGTCCACGGCGGGGTGATCGGAAACGTGCACGTGGGCCCCGGGCCGTCCAAGGTCGTCCTCAGCCCGGACGGGAACACCGCGTACATCAACCACATCAGCGCCGCCGAGATCACCGCGGTCGACGTGCACACTCGCAAGGTCCTGTACACCATCACCGGACTCGGCGACAGCTTCTCCTCCGACGAGGCCATCTCGCCCGACGGCACCGAGCTGTGGGCCGCGCACAAGCGGGTCGGCCTGACCAGCGTCGTGGACCTCGTGCACCGCAAGGTCGCCGCCGTCCTCACCACCGGCCCGGACACCAACCACCCCAACTTCGCCCGGACGGCGGCGGGTTCGCTGGCCTACCTCACCGTCGGCGGGCTGGACGAGACGCTCGTCTACCGGCGGGTGCCCGGCGGCACCCCCCAGCTCCTCACCCGCATCCACGACCACGGCCACGCCCCGCACGGCATCTGGCCGAGCGGCGACGGCAGCCGCATGTACGTCGACATGGAGAAGTCCGACGCGGTGGACGTCATCGACACCGCCACCGACCGGGTGCTCGACACGCTGCGCACCGGCCAGGAGCCGCAGGCCCTCGTCTACGTGCCGAACGCCGCGCCCGCCGGTTCGGCCGCGAACCTCGGCACGCAGGGCCTGGGCGCCGGACCCCGCAACGTGCCCACCACGCTGCCGGACGGGACCGCGGGGGAGACCATGCGCCCGGGCGGCAAGGGGCGGCAGCTGGAGGCGACCGTCCGCCCGGTCAGCGGGCTGGACATGATCCAGCTCCAGGCGCGCGACCTGAGGCCGACCACCACCTACCAGGCGTACTCCGTGCTCGCGGGCGGGCAGCGCATCCCCCTGCTGTCCTTCACCACCGACGCGAACGGCAACGCTCCCCAGGTGCTGGCCTTCGCCGACTTCACCGGACGGAGCATCGCCCTGGCCGACAAGGGCGCCGCGACCGCCCAGACGCTGGAGCAGATGAAGACCACCGCCGCGGCCATGCACCCCGGCTCCGACGACGCGGTCGAGGCGGCCGCGCTCGACGAGTGCTGCTGCTGACGGGCCGGCCGCCGATGTCCTCCCCGAAGTCCCCGCGGGCAAAGTCCGCTTCAGCCCTGCGCCGCCGCGTGCTGCGCGCCGCGCCGGTCTGCGCCGGGCTGTGCGCGACGGCCCTGCTGGCCCTGGCCGGGCCCGCCTCGGCCCACGTCAAGGTGTTCTCCGACGACGCCCGGCAGGGCCGCCCGGCCACCCTGCGGTTCCGCGTCCCCTCCGAGCGGACCGCCGCCGTCACCGTCCGGGTGGACGTCTCCTTCCCCGAGGACGTCGCCCCCGCCTCGGTCCCCCCGGTCGGCGGCTGGACCGACCAGGTCGAGCGGCCCGGCCCGGACGGGCGCACCCACGTGGTGTGGACCGCCCGGGCGGGCCACGAGATCGCCTCGGACGACGTGCGGTCCTTCACGGTCGAGGTCGCGCCGCTGCCCAAGGACGCGAGCGTCAGCTTCGACGCGGCCCAGACCTACTCCGACGGCTACGTCGTCGACTGGGACGAGGCGCAGCACGGGGCCGCGCCGCCGGCCTTCCCGGCCCCCGTCCTGGTCCTGGACGCCGCCGCGTACAACGCCGAACAGGCCCGGGCGCAGGCGACCACGGCGGCTCCCCACCCCTCGGTCTCCGCGGCTGCCGCGCAGACGGCGTCCGCCTCCGGCAGCGGCTCCGGTACGGGCTCCTGGCTGCCGTGGACGGTCGCCGGCGTCGCCCTGGCGGCGGCCGCGGGCACCGCTCTCGTACGGCGCGGAAAGCCTCCCACGGCGAGCGGTCACTGAAACTGAGCGCAGGGCGCCCGCCTGACAGCCGGCCGGGCGCCCGGCCGCCCCGGCACCCCCACAGCGCGGGGGCGGCGGCGGAGGCAACCCCTCCGCCGCCGCCCCCCGGTCACGGACGGCCCCCGGCCGGGCTTCCGGTCTCCCTCCCCGACCCGTTTGCCTCCCCGTCCGGTTGCCGCTCCCGTCCTGTCCCGGCCCGGCCCCGCAGCGGCCCCGCACCGGCCTCGGGCCCGCCTCGTGTCTTCGTCCGGGCCGCGGCCCGGCTCCCCGGCCGCGGCACCGGTTCGCATCCGCGTTCCCGTGTGGCGAAGGCAACCTTCCGCCGTGCTCGGCGCGTTGACCTCTGCGGGAGGAGTCCGGTGCGGAGTCGGGACCGTCGGGGAAGACTTCCGGCACAGGACACCATGGGACACTGGTCCGGGTGGCGGTCGCGGGTGGCGGAGAGAAACACAGGCGGCGGCCGCAACCGAACGGGCGGGGTACTGCCTCCTACAGGTAGTGCGACCTGCGAGATGGGGAGACTCGATTGATCACGTCACCGGCGGCTGACACCGCCGCTCACGACACGGCCCGGCCGGGGGGCCGCTCGGCCCGCGGCAGCCGGACGGCCAAGGGGCTGCTCGCGCTGGCGCTCGGCGCCGTCCTGCTGGGTGCTGCCGCCTGCGGCGGGAACAGCGGGTCGTCCGCCGGCAAGGACGGCCAGGACGGCAAGGGCCAGGGCAGCACGGCCACCACGCCCGCCCCGCAGGCGGCGGTGAGCATCCAGCCCGCCAACGGCGCCACCGGCGTGGACACCACCGGTGCCCTGAAGGTCGCCGCGGCCAAGGGCAAGCTGACCAAGGTCACCGTGACCGACCCGGCCGGCGACCCCGTGGACGGCGCGATATCCGCGGACGGCGCCAGTTGGACGCCGGCGGCCACGCTGCACACCGGCACCAAGTACACGGTCAACGCCACGGCGACCGACGCGTCCGGCCTGACCACCCAGCGCCAGTCGTCGTTCACCACGCTGAAGCCGAAGTCGGTGAACTACGGCAACTTCAACATCGAGCCCGGGGCGACCTACGGCGTCGGCATGGAGGTGTCGATCCGGTTCAACAAGCCGGTGGCCGACCAGGCGCTGACCCACAAGAACATCACCGTGACCGCCAGCCCCGCGGTGGACGTCCAGGGCCACTGGTTCGGCAACCAGCGGATCGACTTCCGGCCCGAGCACTACTGGGCCCCGGGCACCAAGATCACCCTCCACCTGCGGCTCAACGGCGTGCAGATGTCGCCCGGCGTGTACGGGCAGCAGTCCAAGGACGTGTCCTTCACCGTCGGCCGCTCGCAGACCTCGGTGGCCGACAACACCTCCAAGACGCTGAAGATCTACCGCAACGGCGCCCTCTACAAGACCTTCCCCGCGAGCCTGGGCGACGCCCAGCACACCACCTACAACGGCAAGATGGTGATCGAGGAGAAGGACCCGGTGGTGGACATGGACTCCCGCACCGTGGGCCTGGGCAACGCGTACCACATCAAGGACGTCCCGCACGCGATGCGGCTGTCGGACTCCGGCACCTTCGCGCACGGCAACTACTGGCGCCCGGTGTCGACGTTCGGCCACGAGAACACCAGCCACGGCTGCGTCGGCCTGCACGACGTCAAGGGCGGTGGCGACCCCAGCACCCCGGCCGCCTGGTTCTACAGCCACTCGCTGATCGGCGACGTCGTCGAGGTCGTCCACTCGCCCGACAAGGTCATCGACCCCGGCAACGGCATCAACGGCTGGAACATGTCCTGGGCCGCTTGGACCGCCTGACCGAATCGCCGGAGCGAACCGCCTGAGCACCACACCCCGTAGCACCGATCGAAGCCGGACCCGAGCCGGCCCGAAGCCCGGTCGCGGCACCCGCCCGCGCCTCCCGGAACCACCGCGCCCACCCGCGCGGCCCGGGAGGCGCGGGCGTTTTCGCGCGCCCATCTCATGAAGCCGATCCTCCGACGTATCGTGCCATGTGCAGCCGCCCAACCCGCTGCAAAACGCCGTAAAACGAGCGATCAAGGGTGCACCTCCCCATCCCTCTCACGGCACTTGACGGGATGTTTGGTTCAGCAGTTGAATCCCCTGCGTAACAGGAACCGCTTTTGCCAGAAGTGCTCAGCGGGGCGTGTGCGACAGCTGTGCACGCCTCCCCCCACCGCAAGCAGGCGCAAATGGAGCGGTACACACCGGCGAGCCGTGACGTGCACGGATGCCCTGCCGCGGGGCCTGCGTTCAACCACTGAACATCGGAGCGTCACATGGGTGTGTCACGTCGTACGTTCATCAGCACGCTTGCCGGCGGGACCGCCGCCGCGGGACTGACCGCGGCCGGCCTCGGCGCGGGGACCGCCCGCGCCGCCGGACCCGCCACCGCGGCGGCACCCGCCGCCAGCGGCGCTGGTGACGTCGTCGGGAAGATCACCGTCGGCTACCAGGGCTGGTTCGCCTGCGCGGGCGACGGCGCACCCATTGGGGGCACCTCCCCGGGCGGAGCCTCGGGGGGAGGGTGGTGGCACTGGAGCCAGGACTGGGGCCAGGCGCCCTCGCCGTCGAACAACGCGATCAAGGCATGGCCGGACATGCGGGAGTACGCCAGGACGTACCCGACCGCGTACCAGAACCTGAACGGCGGTGGCGCGGCCACCCTGTTCTCCTCCTACGACCAGCAGACGGTCGACACCCACTTCGCGTGGATGAAGACCTACGGCTGCGACACCGCGGCCCTGCAGCGCTTCAACCCCAACAGCTCCGAGGGCCCCACCCGCGACGCCATGGCGCAGAAGGTCCGGCAGTCCGCCGAGGCCAAGGGCGTGAAGTTCTACATCATGTACGACATCTCCGGATGGACGAACATGCAGTCGGAGATCAAGACCGACTGGACGAACAAGATGAAGGCGCACACCGACAGTTCGGCCTACGCCACGCAGAACGGCAAGCCGGTGGTGTGCATATGGGGCTTCGGCTTCAACGACAGCAACCACCCCTTCAGCGCCGACGCCTGTCTGGACGTCATCAACTGGTTCAAGGGCCAGGGCTGTTACGTGATCGGCGGGGTGCCGCGCGAGTGGCGCACCGGCACCGGCGGTTCGCGGGCCGGCTACGGCGACGTGTACCACGCGCTGAACATGATCTCGCCCTGGATGGTCGGCGCGATCGGCAACGCCGGCGACTCCGACAACGCGTACACCACCTACACCGTGCCCGACCAGGCCGACTGCAACGCCCACGGCATCGACTACCAGCCCTGCGTGCTGCCCGGCGACGTCTCGGCCCGCCAGCGCGCCCACGGCGACTTCATGTGGCGGCAGTTCTACAACATGTGCCGGGCCGGGGTGCAGGGCATCTACATCTCGATGTTCGACGAGTACGGCGAGGGCAACCAGATCGCCAAGACCGCCGAGAACGCCTCGATGGTGCCGGCCGGATCGGGCCTGTGGGCGCTGGACGAGGACGGCACGGCCTGCTCCAGCGACTACTACCTGCGGCTGACCGGCGACGGCGGCCGCATGCTCAAGGGCCAGATCGCCCTGACCGCCACCCGCCCCACCCAGCCGCAGGGCGGGTCCACCTCGGGCAGTGGCGGCTCGGCGGTCACCTTCAAGGCCCGGGCCAACGGCCTCTACGTCACCGCGGACGACGCCGGTGCCTCCCCGCTGATCGCCAACCGCACGGCGGCCGGCCCCTGGGAGACCTTCGACCTGGTGGACGCCGGCAACGGCAACGTGGCCCTGAAGGCCCACGCCAACGGCCTGTACGTCACGGCCGACAACGCCGGCGCCGACCCGCTCATCGCCAACCGCACCGCGGTCGGCGGCTGGGAAAGCTTCCAGCTCGTCCACAACTCCAACGGCACCGTCAGCCTGAAGGCCCAGGCCAACGGGCTCTACGTCACCGCGGAGAACGGCGGCGCGGCCGCCCTGATCGCCAACCGGACGACGATCGGCACCTGGGAGCAGTTCGACCTCACCACCGGCTGAGGCCGCCGCAAGCGTCGGGCCGGGCGGTCCCCCCACCGCCCTGACAGTGGCCGTCCGGCCCGGCTCCCCACCCCGTACCCGCACCGCCCCCCCCCGTGACCGCCCGGCCGGGCCGGCGGGTGCCCGGTGGCTTCTCGGGGGCCCGTCGGCGCGGCGTCAGTCCACGCCCGGGTAGCGCACCCCGATCCGCTCGCGCACCCGGTCCAGGGTCCGCATGACCGCCAGCGACCCCTCCAGCGGCACCAGCGGCGACTCGGTCTCCCCGGCCCGCAGCGCCCGCATCACCTCGCGCGCCTCGTGCCGCATCGTGGTGTGGTCGGGGTCGGCCGGGTGGATGTCGGCGAAGGCGACCAGTTCGGGCTCCCGGTCGCGCCGGTGCACCACCATCTCGCCGGCGTGGAAGAAGCCGTCGCGGATCTCGATCCGCCCCGCGGTGCCGGTCACCACCGCGGGCGAGCCGATGTCGGAGGTGAAGCCGCAGCTGAGCGTCGCCACGGCGCCGTTGTCCCAGCCGAGCACGATGCCGGTGGCCGCGTCGGTGCCCTCCGGCAGCAGGTGCCCCCACGCCTGCACCGCGTCCGGCTCACCCAGCAGCAGCTGCGCGAAGGACACCGGGTAGACGCCCAGGTCGAGCACCGCGCCGCCGCCCAGGGCGGGATTGCGCATGCGGTGCTCGGGCGGGAAGTCCTGGAAGAACCCGAAGTGCGCCGACACCCCGCGCACCTCGCCGATCGCGCCCTCGCCGACCAGCCGCACCAGCTCCCGTATCAGGGGGTTGCAGTACGTCCACATGGCCTCCATGAGGAACAGCCCCCGGTCGCGGGCGAGCGCCACCAGCTCGCGCGCCTCACGGCTGTTGATCGTGAGCGCCTTCTCGCACAGCACCGCCTTGCCCGCCTCCAGGCACAGCCCGGCGGCCTCGCGGTGGTGGGAGTGCGGCGTGGCCACGTACACCACGTCCACGTCCTCGTCGGCCGCCAGCTCGGCCCAACTGCCGTACGCCCGCGCGATGCCGTACCGCTCGGCGAACGCCTTGGCGCTCTGCGCGGTGCGCGAGCCGACCGCCACGACCTCCGCGTCCTCCCGAAGCGACAGCAGCGCCTCGGTGAAGGTCGCGGCGATGCCGCCGGTCGCCAGGATGCCCCAGCGGATCTTCCGTGTGCCCTCGCTCATCGCGTTGCCCGTCCTCGCTCCTCGTACCTGCGCCCTCACGCGTCCGGAACCCACCGTCTCGGTCACCGGATATCCGCTTCTGGCGGCCCGCGCCGACTGAAAGAATAGGCAACGCTTCAACTACATCGATGGAGAGTGCCCCCGTGCAGGACGCCGGGCCAGACGCCCCCGCCCAGTTCACCGCCGACCCCGCCGCACCGCCCGCCCCCACCGCGGCCGGCTCCCGCCACCCCCGTCACCCCCTATCGCGGCAGCAAGCAGGCCGCGAGCACCGCGACACCGGCCTCGTCGTCACCCTCGTCCTGGGCGGACTGACCGCGCTCCCCCCGCTGTCCATGGACATGTACCTGCCCGCACTGCCGCGGGTCTCCGACGCCCTGCACGCCTCCGCGGCCACCGTGCAGCTCACCTTGACCGCGTGCCTGGCCGGCATGGCGCTCGGCCAGCTCGTCGTCGGGCCGCTCAGCGACCGCTGGGGCCGCCGCCGTCCGCTGCTGGCCGGCATGGTGATCTACGTCCTGGCCACCGCCGTGTGCGCCTTCGCCGCCTCCGCGCCCCTGCTCATCGGCTTCCGCCTGGTCCAGGGCCTGGCCGGCGCAGCCGGCATCGTGATCTCCCGGGCCGTGGTCCGCGACCTCTACGACGGCCTGGCGATGGCCCGCTTCTTCTCCACCCTGCTGCTGATCTCCGGCGTCGCCCCCATCGTCGCGCCCGTCATCGGCGGCCAGATCCTGCGGCTGACCAGCTGGCGCGGGGTCTTCGTGGTCTGCACGGTGATCGGCACCCTGCTCACCGCCGTCGTCTGGCGCCGCCTGCACGAGACACTGCCGCCCGAGCGGCGCCACAAGGGAGAGCTGAAGTCCACCTTCGGCGCCATGAAGGTGCTGCTCGCCGACCGCGTCTTCACCGGCTACGTGCTCGCCGGCAGCTTCGCCTTCGCCGCGCTGTTCACCTATGTCTCCGCCTCCTCCTTCGTCGTCCAGGACATCTACGGCGCCTCCCCGCAGACCTTCAGCCTGCTCTTCGGCCTGAACTCCGTCGGCATCGTCGGCGTCGGCCAGCTCAACGGCAAGGTGCTCGTCGGCCGCGTCGACATGGACCGGGTGCTGGCCGTCGGGCTGGTGCTGATCGGCCTGTCCACCGCCGCCCTGGTGGTGCTCACCACCGGCGTCCTCGGCAAGGCGACGCTCCCCGAGATCGCGGCCTCGCTCTTCGTGATGATGGCCTCCATGGGCCTGGTGCTGCCCACCACCAACACCCAGGCGCTGCTGCGCACCAAGAACAACGCCGGCTCGGCCTCCGCGCTGCTGGGCACGTCCTCCTTCCTGATCGGAGCGGTGCTCTCGCCGCTGGCGGGCGTGGCCGGCGACGGCACCGCGGTGCCCATGGCGATCACCCAGCTGACCTGCGTCGTGGTCGCCGTGGCGAGTTTCGTCGGGCTCTGCCTGCGCGGTCGGCGTACGGTGGAAGCACCCTAGACCCTCGGGAGGAAGCGATGTCCGACGATCCGGACGAGCGCACCTGGGCGTTCAAGACCGCAGACAGCACACTGCACACGGGCGGCGAGCACACCGTGGACCCGGAGGACCTGGTGATGGCCTCCGGCCGGGACTGCACCCCGGAGCTGATCGAGAAGGCCCGCAAGGCACTGGAGGAACATGGCCCCGCCGCTGTCGAGAGGTACCTGCCCTGAGGCGGGTCTCGACACCGACGAGATCGCCCGGATCGTCCCCGAGCTGACCTCGTACCTCGCGCCGGACCCCGCCGCCGGCCGGCCCCGCCCCTGGTGCGCGGGCGCGGTCGTGCTGGCCGGCCGGGGCCGCGACGTGGTCCTGCACGAGGGCGTCGGATGGGCGGTCCGCTACGGCGGCTACGACGAGGCGGCCGACACCGGCATCGAACTGCCCCGCGAGCAGTGGGTGCCGGCCGCCCCGGACACCGTCTTCGACCTGGCCTCGGTCACCAAGCTCTTCACCGCCGTCGCCGCCGTACGGCAGATCGAGGCCGGCACGCTCGCCCTGGACGCCCCGGTTGCCGCCTACGAGCCGGCGCTGAAAGCCGCCGCCGCGCACGGCATCACCCTGCGCCACCTGCTCACCCACACCTCCGGGCTGCGCCCCGAACTGCCGCTCCACGACGAGCCGGACGCCGCCGCGCGCGCCGCCCGCCTCGCCGCCGAGGAGCCGCTGACCCCGCCCGGCACCGCCCGCTGCTACTCCGACCTCAACCTGCTGCTGCTCCAGACCGTGCTGGAGTCCGTCACCGGCAGCGGCGTCGACCGGCTCATCGCCGACGGCATCACCACCCCGCTCGGCATGACCGCCACTCGCTTCCGCCCGCCCGCCTCCTGGCGCCCCCGCATCGCCGCCACCGAGGACCAGCGCAGGCCCTGGGGCAAGCTCGACCGCGGCATGGTGCACGGCATCGTCCACGACGAGAACGCGTACGCGATGGGCGGTGTCGCGGGCCACGCCGGGCTGTTCTCCACTGCCTGGGACCTCGCCCTGTTCTGCCGCGCCCTGCTCGACGGCCGGCACGAGGGCATCGACGGTGTGCTCGGCCGCGACGCGGTGCGGCTGCTGCTCGGCGGGGTGCCCGGGCCCGACGGGGAGCGCCGCCCGCTGGGCTTCGAGGCCGACCAGCCCTGGTTCATGGGCGAGTTGGCCGGGCGCGGGGCGCTCGGGCACACCGGGTTCACCGGCACCGGGCTGGTGCTGGACCCGGCCACCGACACCTTCCTGGTGCTGCTCGCCAACTCCGTGCACCCCTCCCGTACCTGGCGCGAGGGCAGCGCACCCCGGGCCGCGGCCGCCACCCGGCTCGCCCGCGCCGTCCGTTCGCCCCGAGCCGCTTCCTGAGCCCGTTCCCGCCCCCGGGCCGGGCGGGAGCTGCCATCATGGGGCGATCCGGGCGGCGGCAGGGCGCGGCCCGACCGAGGGGCCGGGGGGCCGCGTGGCGCAGAGCGTGACACCGACGAGAGCGCCGGCACGGCGGCGGCCCCTGGGCTACGGGGAGGCGCTCGGCCGGCTGCGTGACGCCCAGAAGAGCGCCAAGGGCGTCTCGCTGTACTCCCGTTACGTCAACCGCCCGGTCGGCCGGCTGTTCGCCGCCACGGCCTACCGGCTCGGACTGACGCCCAATCAGGTCACGCTGCTCAGTGCCGCCTTCAGTGGCGCAGGTATCGCCGCCCTCGCGCTGGCCGCCCCGTCCTGGCCGCTGGCCGTCGCCGTCTACGCGGCCCTGGCTCTCGGTTTCGCCCTCGACTCCGCCGACGGCCAGCTCGCCCGGCTGCTCGGAGCCGGCGGCCCGGCCGGCGAGTGGCTGGACCACGTGGTCGACTGCGCCAAGATCACCGCCCTGCACGCGGCCGTGCTCATCACCTTCCACCAGCACTTCGACCTGCCCGGCGACGGCTGGCTGCTGCTGCCGCTCGGCTTCCAGCTCACCGCCGTGCTGGTCTTCTTCGGCGGGCTGCTCACCGACAAGCTCACCCCGAAGCCGCCGCCGGGGCAGCCCGCCCCCACCCCGTCACGGCTGCGCGCCGTCGCCCTGCTGCCCGCCGACTACGGCGTCCTGTGCGCGGTGTTCCTGCTGCTCGGCAGCCAAAGCGCCTTCCGCTGGGCCTACGCGGCCTTCTTCGCAGTGCACGCGCTCTTCCTGCTGGCCTTCCTCACCAAGTGGTTCCGGCAGCTCAGAGCGCTTCCGGCGAGCCGACCGCCTGCGCCGGCCGCCCCGGCGCCGGTGCGCTGAGCGCGTCGAGCGCCTTGCGCAGCAAGGTACTCGAGGTGTGCACGGTGTAGGGGAAGTAGACGACCTCCACACCGACGGCCGCGAAGTCCCGCTCCAGCTTCAGCCCCTTGTCGGTGCCGCGCCAGTCGTCGCCCTTGAAGATCACGTCGAAGCGGACCTGCCGCCACGTCTCCAGCTTCTCCGGCACCGTCTCCACGAAGGCCGCGTCCACCCAGCGCACGCTGCGCACGATCTCCAGCCGCTCCACCAGCGGCACCACCGGCCGCCGCCCCTTGGCGAGTTCGGCCATCTCGTCGGAGACCACGCCCGCCACCAGGTAGTCGCACTGGCTGCGGGCATGCCGCAGGATGTTCAAGTGCCCGACGTGGAAAAGGTCGTAGACCCCTGGCGCGTACCCCACCCGATGCTGCACGATGCGACCCCCCAGCCGTACGTCTGCGCCGGGAGCACGCTCCCCGGCACTGTCGAGTCTTTGACGATAGCCGGGTGTATGGCGGTCAACGGGGGATTTGCCGAAAGCCAACGCTCGGCAAGCGCCGGTGTGATGGACTGGTGAATGGTTAAGGTGGGCACTTGTCCGAGTCTGGGGGGAAGGAACACTCCGTGTCATCGTCGGGTGCCCGCCGTCTGCTGCTGGTCTCCACCAACTACGCGCCGGAACACGCCGGAATAGCGCCCTACGCCACGCAGATCGCCGAACACTGGGCGGCGGGCGGTGCGGAGGTGCACGTGCTCACCGGGATGCCGCACTACCCCGCCTGGCGGCTCGACCCCGCCTACGCGGGTGTGGAGCGGGTCGTCGAGGAGCGCGCGGGGGTGCGGGTGCACCGCCGCGGCCACGTGGTGCCCGCGCGTCAAACCGCCCTGAACCGCGCCCGGTTCGAGGCGTCCGTGCTGCGCGGCGGCCGCGACGAGCCGGAGGGCATGGGCCGCCCGGACGCGGTGTTCGCCCAGATGCCGAGCCTGGCCGGCGGCCTGCTCGCCGCCCGGGCCGCACAGCGGCACGGCGTCCCCTTCATCCCCGTCGTGCAGGACCTGATGGGCGCGGCCGCGGCCCAGAGCGGCATCCGCGGCGGCGGCCCAGCGGCGCTCGTCGCCGGCCGCGTCGAGCGGCACGTGCTGCGGCAGGCCGCGCTGGTCGGGGTGATCCACGAGTCCTTCACGCCGAAGGTCGAGGCGATGGGCGTGCCGGGCGAGCGGGTCCGGGTGGTGCCCAACTGGTCCCACATCAGGCGCCCTTCACGCTCCCGCGAGGAGATGCGGGCCCGGCTCGGCTGGCGCCCCGGCCAGGTGGTGCTGCTGCACTCGGGCAACATGGGCCTCAAGCAGGGGCTGGAGGTGCTGGTCGAAACGGCCCGCTCCGCACCGGAGTTGCGGGTGGTGCTCATGGGCGACGGCAACCAGCGCGAGCACTTGAGGGCACTGGCCGGCGGCCTGCCCAACCTGGACTTCATGCCGCCCGCGGCGGACGAGGAGTTCGCCGACGTGCTCGCCGCCGCCGACGTCCTCGCGGTCACCCAGCGCGCCTCCGTCCGCGACATGAGCCTGCCGTCCAAGCTCACCTCGTACTTCGCGGCGGGCCGCCCCGTCCTCGGCTCCGTCGCCCCGGACAGCGGCACCGCCCTGGAGATCACCCGCTCCGGCGCGGGCGTCAACGTGCCCCCGGAGTCCGCCCCCGCGATCCTCACCGCGCTGGCCTCCCTGACCGCGGACCCCGACCGCATGGCCGCCCTGGCCGCGGCCGGCCCCGCCTACGCGGAGGCTCACCTGACCCCGGCGGCGGGCCTCGCCCGCATCGACGCCCTCCTGACCGAAGCGCTCTCCCTGGCCCCGCCGCCCCCGCCGAGGCCCTCGGCCGCGCCGGCTGTGGGTGCCGGGAGCCCCGAAGCGGCCGCGGAACGGACGGGTGCGGAGCCGAGCGCGAGCCGCGAGCAAACAGCCGCCCCCGCGCGGACGTTGCCGCCCCCGCCGACCGCGCCTGCCGTTCCACCGAAGCCCTCCGCGGCTCCGGACATCGGGACGGCGGCGGGCCCGGACGGCGAGCAGCCGCGGGACGAGGACACGGGCGACGGAACGGACGATCCGGCCGCGGCGCCGCACACCGCGGCCGACGACGAGAAGGACACCCCGGCGGGCAGCGGCGCGGCCGTGCCGGCGGGGAGCGGGAGCCAGGGGGGCACCGGGGCGGCGGAGGCCGCCGCGGGGGAGAAGGAGGGGCTCGGTGGCTGACGGGAACACGGACGGGGAGGACGTCGACCTCGTACGGGACCAGGTCCGGCAGATCCTGCGCTACCGCGGGCTGATCGCGGCCGGGATCGCCGTCGGCCTGGCCGGGGGCGCGTACCTCGCGGTCGGCGGCGCCGACACGTACACGGCGACCAGCGAGGTGATGGTCAGGGCCGCCACCGCGGACCCCTTCGCCACGGGCGCCACCGCCGACAAGAACATCGACATCGGCACCGAGCGCCAGACGGCGATGAGCACGAAGATCACCGACGCCGCCGCCAAGGCGGTCCGGGCGCCCGCCAGGAAGCTGGCGCACTGCCTCCAGGTCACCAACCCGCCCAACACCCTGGTGCTGCGCTTCTCGTGCAGCGCGAGCACCGGCCGCGACGCCGCCGACTGGGTGAACGCCGTCACCACCGCCTACCTCGCCGACCGCCGGGCGCAGACGAACTCCACCATCGACAAGATGGTGGCCGGCTACAAGAGCCAGCTCGACCCGCTGACCAAGCAGCGCAACGACCTGCTCGACCAGATCAGGAACACCAGCAACTCCCAGAGCGTCGGCAGCCTCGTCTCGCTGCAGACCAACCTGCTGAGCAAGATCACCGAACTCCAGGGCGACATCGCCGACTTGAAGGCCCTGGACACCACTCCCGGCACCGTCATCAAGCCCGGCACCGTGCCCCGCTCGCCCTCCGGCCCCGGCCTGCCGCTCATGCTGGGCCTGGGCCTCGGTGTCGGAGTGGCGCTCGGCCTGCTGGCCGCCTGGGTACGGCTGATCTTCGACCCGCGGCCCCGCTCGGTGGGCGAGGTCACCCGGGTGATGGACGCGCCCGTGCTCGGCACCCTGCCCCGCCACCGGGCCCGCGAGCAGCGGCAGTTGCTCGCCGGCGGCCATTCCGGCGGCCGCCTCGCCGAGGAGTACCGCGCCATCGCCTTCCGGCTCGGCCACGACAAGCGGTTCGCCGAGCGCCGCCGGCTGCTCGTCGTCGCCCCGCGCGGCACCGGCGACACTCCGGCCGCCGTCGCGGTCAACCTGGCCGCGTCCTTCGCCGAGATGGGCCGCGAGGTGCTGCTCGTCGAGGCCGACCTGCGCACCCCCTCCCTCTCCGGGCGCCTGCCCTCCGCCGACCCGGCCCGCCCCGGCTGGGCCCGTGCACCCGGCGTCGGCGAAGGCGGCTGGCCCGCCGGACTCCAACTGCCCGTGGACGCAGGCGAGTCGGGCTCCTTCGACCTGGTGCCCGGCCGCCGCGTGCGCAACGTCGCCCGCGCGCTGACCTCCGCCCCGGCCAGCCGGCTGTTCGCCGAGGCCGACGAGCCCGGCACGGTGGTGGTCGTCCTCGCCCCCGCGCTGCTCGCCTACGCCGACGCGCTCGCCGTGGCCGACCGGGTGGACGGCGTGGTCGTCGTGTGCGACCCGCGCGAGGTGCACCGCGAGGACCTGGCCCGGGTGCGGGAGCTGATCGAGGGCGCCGGGGGAGCGGTCCTCGGCACGGTGCTGCACCGCTCCGACCCGCCGCCCGGATCGCGCCTGCGGCTGCCCGGCCGCAGGCGCCGCGCCACCCCGGGTGCCCGCACCGAACCGCCCACCGAACCGGCCCCTGCCTCCCCGGAACGCCACCCGGTCCCTTGACGGGCCCCGCCCCGCGGCGGCACCCCACCTCCGCGGCCCCCGGGGCCGTCCCCGCACCTTTCCCGCCGACTCCCTCGGTGCTTCCCCCGGTGTCTCCCTCGGGCCCGACGCCGGACGCGACGGCAGGGCCGGCGCACGAGCCGATGGGCGAGCCCGCCCACGAAGCGATCCACGAAGCGATCCAGGAACCGGCGCACGAGCCGACCCACGCAGCCGCGCCCGCCGGCCTGCCGGCCTGGCTCGACGCCGACCCGGCGGAAGAGCCGGAGCCCGCACAGGCCACCGAGGAGTGGCCGCGGCACGCGCTGCTCGCCGAGCCGGGCACGGGTGCCGACGCCCGCACCGGCACAGGTGTCGGCGCCGACACGGTCCTCGGCAACGGCACTGCCGCGGTCCACGCGTGGGCCGACGACGCCGACTCCCACGCCGATCCGTTCGCGAACCCGGCCGGCGAGGCACGGCACCGTCCCCACCCGCAGGACGTGGACCACTGGGCGGGCCCGGCCGTCTTCGCCGAACCCCTCACCGACGGGCTGCCCCGCGCCCGGGCGGACGCCGGCCTGTGGGCGGACCCGATCCCGGACCGGGAATCCCACGCCGGCGGGAGCACGGCGGCCGACCCCTGGGCCGGACCCGCGGTCCATCCGGAGGGCACGCAACTCCGCGGGCACAGCGTCCCGTTCGAGCAGAGCGTCCCCTTCGACGAGGCCGAGCCCTTCGACCGGGCGGACCCCTACGAGTGGAGCGCGTCCTTCGAAGGGCGCGGGCCCTCGGAGCGGCGCAAAGCCGCTGGACACGCGGAAACCGCCCCCACCGCGGACCCCGCCGGGCCCGGCGGGAAGGGCAGCGCCGCCGCCATCGCCAGCTCCGTCGCCGACCAGGGCGTCGCCGCCTTCACCAACATCATCGTGCTGGTGGTTGCCGCCCGGCTCTCCTCCGCGGCCGCCTTCTCGGTGTTCTCCATGGTGTACATGGTCTTCACCGTGCTGCTCGGCGTGAACGTCTCCTACGTCGGCCAGGCGCTCGTCCTGGAGCGCGGCTCGGAGCGGGTACGGGCCGCGTGCCGCTCGGCCGTGGCCTTCACCGCGACCGCCTCCGCCCTGCTCGGCTGGTCCATGGCCGCGGTGCTGGCCTTCACCGGCGGGACGACCGCCCACGGCCTGGCCGTCCTCGGCGCCGTCCTGCCGATCGTCCTCACCCAGGACGGCATGCGCTACTGCTTCTCCGCGCTGCGCCTGCCGCACCTCGCCCTTGTGGCCGACACCGTACGGCTGCTGGTGGCCGTCCCCGCGCTCGCCGTGCAGCCGCAGGGCACCGGCGCGGTGCGGCTGGTGGGGGTGTGGGGGCTGTCGGGCCTGCCCGCGCTGCTGGTGGCCGCGTTGCTGCTGCGGCCGCGGCTGAAGGGGGCGCCGGTCGACATCCTGCCGTACGTACGGCGCGGCCACCTCGGTCAGCGGTTCGTCGTGGAGTTCGGCGTCGGCAACGCCACGAGCCAGCTGGCGGTGGTCGGCCTCGGCCTGTTCGCCGCGCCGCTCGCCGTGGGCGCGCTCCGCGGCGCGACCACCCTCTTCGGCCCGATGAACGTCCTGTTCAACTCGGCCACCGCCTTCGGCCCGCCGCTCCTCAACCGCGTCCGCGGCACCACGGCCAAGGTGCGCGCCACGGTCGTCCTCGCCGCCGCCCTCGCGGGCACGGCGGTCGCGTGGACCGCCGTGCTGATGCTGCTCCCGGCCCACGCGGGCCGCCAGCTCCTCGGCGCCACCTGGTCCGCGTCCTCCGCCCTGCTCCCCGCCTCGGGCAGCCAGTACGCCTGCATCGCTCTGGGCACCAGCGCCCTGCTCACCCTCCGCGTCCTCCAGCCTCGCGCCACCCTCCCCATCCAGGTCGCCTTCTCCCTCACCTCGGTGGTCCTGATGCTGCTGGGCTACCACCTCGACGGCGTCCTGGGCGCGGCCTGGGGCCTGGCCCTGGGCTCCCTGCTGAAGGCGGCCGCCCTGTGGCTCCGCATCAGCAGGGAACAGAGCCGGAGCCAATAGGGTGCGCGCACGGAGGGGGGCAGAACGGCTCCCCGCCTCCTTTTTTTGGGACGCCCCTCCGCCTCCGGGCGCTGGAGTCACTGTCGACAGTCGACCGTGCTCGATCTCCTCGTTCCTCGGAGACCTCCGCGCGCTCTCCTTTTCGACAGCGACGCGCCCTTCGGCTCCAGGGCTTTTCACCTCCCGCTGGTTCCTGCTTACGGGCACCCCCGCCGGGAGCCCTTTGTGATTACTGGCGCCCCGCTCGGAGTGCGGTGACGCTCAGGGCGAAGTCGAGGGTGCCGACGCCGTTGTTGGCGAGGCCGACGGTGAGGACGCCCGCTCCTTCCAGCCAGTGGGCCATCTTCAGGCCGCCGACGTCCCAGGGGCGCAGGCCGAGGCTTTCGACGAACGTCTCCACCCGGGCTTTGGCGCGGGCGTCGTCGCCGGCGAGGAAGACGTCGGGGCGTCCCTTCTCCAGGACGTGGCGGAAGACGGTGTTGAACGCCTTCACCACGGTGGCGCTCGCCGGGGCCGCCTTGGCGGCTTCCTGGGCGATCGAGGTCTCCTCGCGGTGGGCGAGGCCGTCGAAGGTGGCGTTGAAGGGGTTGCTGATGTCGACGATCACCTTGCCGGCGAGCGCGTCCCCGTAGTGGGTGACGGCCGGCACGACACCGTCGTACAGCAGGGCCACGATGACGATGTCCCCGGCCGGGGCGGTGCCCCATGCGCCGGTCGTGGTGCCGCGGCCGAGGGCCTCGGCGAGGTCCGCGGCCTTGGCCTGGTCGCGGCCCATGATCTCGACGGTGTTGCCGCCCGCCAGGGCCCGCGCGCCGATGGTGCGGGCCATGTTGCCGGTGCCGATGATGCTGATGCTGCTCATGAGAGATGTCCCCTGGGTGCGCGGGTGCCGGGTTCAGAGTGCGGTGGTGCCGCCGTCGGCGACGAGTTCCATGCCGTTGACGTAGCTGGAGTCGTCGGAGGCGAGGAAGAGGGCCGCGGTGGCGATCTCGTCGGGGCTGCCCATCTGCCCGCGGGGGATCAGGGACTCGAACTGGCGCTTGGTGGCCTCGTCGAAGAGTTCTTCCTGCTTGGCGGTGGCGACCTGGCCGGGGGTCAGGACGTTGACGCGGATGCGGCGGTCCTTGAGTTCGTTGAGCCAGACCCGGGCCCATGCCTGCTGGACGGCCTTGCTGCCGGCGTAGACGCTCCAGCCGGGGAAGGCGCCCAGGGAGGCGTTGGAGCCGGTCATGAGGATGGATCCGCCGTCGTTGAAGAGCGGCAGGGCCTTCTGGACCGTGAACAGGGTGCCGCGGGCGTTGAGCCCGAACCAGGTGTCGAACTGGGCCTCGGTGATCTCACCGAGCGGGGCGGGCTCGCCGCCGCCGGCACTGGCCCACAGCACGTCGATGCTGCCCTTCTCGCGCTTGACGGTGTCGTACAGGCGGTCCAGGTCGTCCAGGTTCGCGGCGTCGCCCTGCACGCCGGTGACGTTGCGGCCGATCTGCCGCACGGCCTCGTCCAGGGCGTCCTGGCGGCGGCCGGTGATGAAGACGTGGGCTCCCTCCGCCACGAACAGCTTGGCGCCGGCCAGCGCCATGCCGGTGGACCCTCCGGTGATGACCGCTACCTTGCCGTCCAGCTTCCCCATGATCGCTCCCTCGGTCGGTGGTGCCATGCGCACCTGCGGGAACGGTGTTATGTACACCGCCCTGTGTGGTTACCGTACGGGGTGAGGACGCCGCGCGCAAACTAAGTACACCGACCATTACCCAATCGAGGTAGACTGACCCCATGACGGAACTGGAGAAGGGACCCACCGGCCGCCGCCGCGGCCGCGGCGCCCGCGAACGCATCCTCGGGGCATCCCAGCGCCTCTTCCGCGAACAGGGCATCAACCGCACCGGCATGGACCAGCTCTGCGCCGCCGCCGAAGTCTCCAAGCGCACCGCCTACCAGCACTTCGCCGGCAAGGACGAACTCGTCACCGAATACCTGCGCCGCTTCGACCCCGCCGTTCTGTCCGACATCTTCGACCGCACCGACCTCACACCCCGCCAGCGCCTCCTGGCCGTCTTCGACGTCCCCCCCACCACGCCGCTGTGCCCCTACATCGCCACCGCCGTCGAACTCCACGACCCCCAGCACCCCGCGTCCCAATACGCACGCGACTACAAGAAGGCCGTCGCCGCCCGCCTCACCGACGCCGCCCGCGAAGCCGGCGCCACCGACCCCGAACAACTCGGCGAACAACTCGCCCTGCTCATCGACGGCGCCGCCGCCCGCACCCGCGTCCTGAACGCCGACGCCTTCCCCACCGCCGCCGCCATCGCCACCGCCCTCATCGACAACGCCCTCCCCGCCACGGCAGACCACGACCGGCAAGCGGAGGAAGTGCCCAGCTGACGGGGGCACTTCGCGCCGGCGGCTTCCTCAGCGCAGCGCCTTGCGGCCGTCCTCGAAGGTCGTCACCAGGGCCAGGCACACCAGGCCGATGCCGATCCGCCCCGCCGCCTGCAGCAGCGGGCCCCGCAGCAGGATGAACGAGTAGCCCGCGATCAGCGGGACCACCACCGCCGCCAGGGACCCCGATCGGGCGGTCGAGGACGTACGGCGGGCGTAGCGGGTGTCCGTGCGGGCGGCGGCGTGCCCGATCAGCAGGAAGGCCGCCGTCATGCCCAAGGGGCCGAAGTCCAGCCAGAGTTCGGCCCACAGCGGGGAGGAGAGGTTCGTGTTGGTCATGCCCATCCAGCGGCCGACCACGACGCCGGAGTCCTCGGGCTTGCCGTGCCAGACCGAGCGGGGGACGAAGAAGAAGACGTCGGCGGCCAGTTGGCGGCCGTCGGAGTGGCCGGCGCCGGACTCCACATAGGTCAGGGTGTTGGCGAACATCCCGATCTGGTCGTAGTCCTTGAGCGTCAGCGGCTCCAGGACGGAGGTGGACTGCACCGGGTGGTAGCCGCCGGAGTCGTAGCGGAAGCGGTCCAGGAACGGGAAGAGCAGCAGCGCGGCCACCACGCCGGTGACCAGGGCCGTGCGGTACACCACGGGGCTGCGTGGGAAAGCGGTGAAGAGGATCGCGAAGACGACCGTCAGGAACCAGTAACGCGGGTTGGACACCGGGTTGTTGACGATCACGTTGAGGACGGCCAGGCCCGCGAGCGCGACGATCGCCGGGAGGTTGCGGCGGGCCGCGCGCGAGAGCGTCATCCAGCGGATGAGCACCAGCAGCGCGAGCAGCGCCGGCACCGTGCCGAAACCGCGGATGAAGGCGGAGCCGACATGGCTGTCGCCCCCGCTGCCCGTGAGGCCGCTGGCCTGCACGGACTCGCTGATGCCCTGCCGGCTGGAGAAGAACACCCCGACACCGCCGAGCTTGACGATGCACAGCGCGCTGCCGACGTACGCCACCGCGATCAGCAGCCACAACCGGCGGCGGGAGACCAGGGCCTGGCGGCGCGGGCGGCGCGGTTCGGCCGGCCGGTAACGGGCCACCAGCGCGCCCACATCGAAGGCGACGCAGCCGATCAGCGTCAGCGACACCGCGAGCGCGGTGTCCGAGCGCGGCCCGACCACCGGGGTCGGCACCTGCCCGATCACGTCCTGCGCGAGCGGGGCGATGCCGAGCGCCACGTAGCAGAACAGCCAGAACGCGCCCTGCACCAGCCGCCGTCTGCGGGTGAGAACCATCGCGCACAACCGCACGCCCGCGTACACCGTCAGCGCCAACTGCAGCCAGAACGCGGTGTCGTGGACCCCCGTGCCCGGCTGCGCCAGCACATAACCGGGCAGCAGGCCCACCACGCCGATCACCAGCGGCACCGCCAGCGCCCGCGACAGCGCGGCCCTGGGCACGCGCGGCACGGCGACCCGCTGCCGCAGCCCGCCGCCGGTCTCCTCCTGCACCGCCCCCAGCGCCATACGCCCCTCGCCCCCTGCCCGTTCGGCCCAGCCTAGCGATCCCGCCCCGGCCGGCAGCGGCCTTTCGCCCGGTTCGGCCCGCGGCGGCAGCCATGGCCGGGATCGGGCCGGGGGCCGGGGCGGTACGTTCCTGCGGTGGCGGGCCGTCCGGAGCGGCCGCCGGAAGGAGTGCGCATGGCCGGGTCCGTGCCGAACGAGGGTCCCGCGCAGCCGCCCGCCGGGGGCGGCAGCTCGTGGGCGCCCCTGCGGCTGCCCATCTTCCGGTCGCTGTGGATCGCGCAGCTCGGCTCCAACGTCGGCACCTGGATGCAGACCGTGGGTGCCCAGTGGATGCTCGTCCACCAGCCCAACGCCCCCACCCTGACCTCCCTGGTGCAGGCCGCCTCGCTGCTGCCCGTGCTCTTCCTGTCGCTGCCGGCCGGTGTCCTCGCCGACGTGCTCGACCGCCGCCGCCTCCTGATCGTCCTGTCGGTGGCGATGACCGCGGTCAGCACCGCGCTCGCGATCCTCACCGCGGCGGGTCTGACCACCCCCTCGGTGCTCATCGCCCTGGTCTTCCTCATGGGCTGCGGCAGCGCCCTGACCGGCCCCGGCTGGCAGGCGATCCAGCCCGAACTCGTGCCGCGCGAGCAGATCCCCGCCGCCGCCTCGCTCGGCAGCCTCAACGTCAACCTCGCCCGCGCGGTCGGCCCGGCCCTGGCCGGTGTGCTGGTCGCCGCCACCGGCCCCGAGGTCGTCTTCGGCATCAACGCCGCCTCGTTCCTCGGCGTCGCCGCCGCCCTGGTCGCCTGGCACCGCGGCTCGCCCCAGGCGCAGGGCGTGCCCGAACGGATGCGCTCGGCCCTGTCGGCCGGTACCCGCTACGTGCGCAACGCGCCCGGCGTACGGCGGGTGCTGCTGCGCGCGGCGCTGTTCGTCGTCCCCGCCTCCGCGCTGTGGGGCCTGCTGCCGGTGGTCTCCTCGCAGCGGCTCGGCCTGGGCGCGGGCGGCTACGGCCTGCTGCTCGGCGCGCTGGGCGTGGGCGCCATCATCGGCGCCGTCACGATCAAGCGGGTGCGCACCAAGGTCGGGCGCAGCCCGCTGCTCGCGCTCAGCAGCCTCGCCTTCGCCGCGGGTACCGCGGTCGCCGCCACCGTCACCCAGACCGCGGTGGTCGCCGTCCTCATGGTCGTCACCGGGACGGGCTGGCTCTACGCCCTGTCCACCCTCAACACCACCCTCCAACTCGCCCTGCCCGGCTGGGTGCGGGCCCGCGGGCTCGCCGTCTACCTGATGGTGTTCATGGGCGGCCAGGGCGTCGGGACCCTGGTGTGGGGCCTGCTCGCCGACGCCACCGGCACCCGCGGCACCCTGCTCGCCGCCGCCGCACTGCTGCTGCTCACCGCCGCCTCGCTGGCCCGCTGGCCGCTGCACGAGCGCACCGGCACCTTCGACCGGGAGATCGTCGCGCCCTGGCCCGAGCCGATGATCGGCGCCTCGGCCGAACCGGGGGACGGCCCCGTGCTGGTGGAGGTGACCTACGAGGTCGCCGACGGCCAACTGGCCGCGTTCCGGGCGGCGATGGCCGCGCTCGCCGTCTCCCGGCGCCGTACGGGGGCCGTGCACTGGTCGCTCTACGAGGACGCCGAGCAGCCCGGCAGCTGGGTCGAGGTCTTCGAGGTCCCCTCCTGGGAGGAGCACCTGCGCCAGCACGGCGGCCGGTTGACGGCGTACGACGCCGAACTCGCCGAGCGTGCCGCCGCCTTGGCGACGGGGGAACCGCGGGTACGGCACTTGGTGACGCCGCGGGGGTGAGGCGTTCGGACCGCTCGACGGGCCGGAACAGTGCGCGGTGGCTCGGCGGGCGTGCCCGCCGTTCGGCGGCGCCGAACAGCGGGCGGTGACCCCGCGGGCGTGAGGAGCGGTACGCAGTGCGGGTGGGCAATCGCCCGCGGGGGCCGCTTCGTTGCCGGTGTGCGGCTCGCCTTCGCGCGTACGCGGCCGGCAACCGCGGGCGGGGGCCCGGGACTTGTGGCGTGCGAGCCTCAAGGCGTACGGGCGCCCCGCCCTTCTGCTTCCGCTCAGCCGCCCTCGTACGCCCGGCGCAGCTCCGCGATGTCGAGCTTGTGCATCGTGAGCATCTTGGCCATCGCGCGGGCCGCCTTCTCCTGGTCCTCGCCGGCCGCCATCTCGATCAGCGCGTCCGGTACCACCTGCCAGGACACCCCGAAGCGGTCCTTCAGCCAGCCGCAGGGGCCCTCCTCGCCGCCGCCTTCGGTCAGCCGGCTCCAGTAGTAGTCGACCTCCTCCTGGTCGGCGCAGGGGATCTGGAAGGAGATCGCCTCGTCGAAGTGGAACTGCGGGCCGCCGTTGAGGCCCACGAAGCGCTGGCCGTTGAGGGTGAACTCCACGGTCAGCACCGAGCCGGGCTCACCCGGGCCGGCCTCGGTGTAGTGGCCCACCCGGCCGCGCGAGGAGTCCTTGAAGACCGACAGGTAGAAGTCGGCCGCCTCCTCCGCCTGGCCGTCGAACCACAGGCAGGTCGTCAGCTGCTTGTCCGATGCGGTCATCGGGTCCTCCGTGCTGTTGTCGGCCCTGGGGCCTTTTCCTGGCAGTTCCCGGTCGGTGCTCGGCCGGGGCCTTTTCGCTGCTTGGCCGGTGCTCGGCCGGTGCTTGGCCGGCGGGTCCGCGCGGGCCCTTTCCGGCGCCGTTTCCGTCCCTGTCGGGCCGTGTCGCGCGGTCGGGCTGTGCTCGGCTCCATCCGTCCTCGCCCGTCGGCTGCACCCGTCCTTGCTCGGCACCGTCCGGCACCGTCCGGTTCTTTCGCCGTACCCGCCGTGCCGGGCTCGTCGCCCCGGCAGGCCGGTCCGTCCCCCTTGAGACTGCCGCGGGCGGCGCGACTCATCGGTGCCGGCGGCGCCGATGTCCCGCCGATCCCCTGAATGCCCGGATGAATCCCCGGTTGCCCCACCTGGAAGGCCCGGCGCCGATAGGCTGGACGGGCGGTGCCAGGGGGGTGCCGCTGCTGCTTGCCCGTACGGCGGGCGGGCCGGCGCGCACCAGGGGGAGGCTTCGAGTGAGGGTCCTGCATGTCGTCACCCTGCACACGCCCACCAACGACTTCGGCGGCCCGACGCGGGTCGCGCTGAACCTCGCGCGGGGGCTGCGCGGCAAGGGCGTGGACGCGCGGATCGCGACCCTCGGCGACGGCTTCACCGGCCCGCTGCCCACCGAGCTGGAGGGCGTGCCGTCCTTCGTCCACCAGGCCCGGCACGTGCTGCCCGCCTTCGAGGTCAGCGGCATCACCTCGCCGGGACTGCTGGCGCGGGCGCGGCGGATGGTCAAGGGCGCCGACGTGGTCCACGTCCACCTCATGCGGGACCTGATCACGCTGCCGTTCGCGCTCATCGCCCTGGAGGCGGGGGTGCCGCTGGTGGTCCAGACGCACGGCATGATCGACCCGACGGAGAAGGTGTTCGCCAAGGCAGTGGACCTGCTCGGTATGAAGCGGGTGCTGCGCCGGGCCGACGCGATCCTGCACCTGACCGCCATGGAGCGCGACGGCGTGCAGGCCGTCGTCCCCGGCACCCCGCTGCGGACCTTCCACCGGCTGGTCAACGGCGTGGAACTGCAGGACCGCCGCCCGCCGTACACAGGGGAGCGCCCGCCGACGATCCTCTACCTGGCGCGCGTGCAGAAGCGCAAGCGGCCCGAGGACTTCGTGGCCGCGATGCCGGCGGTGCTGGCGGTCCACCCCGAGGCGCGCTTCGTCCTCGCCGGGCCCGACACGGGCGCGCTGACCGGGCCGATGCGGCAGATGGCGGCCGAACTCGGCGTGGCGCACGCGCTGGAGACGCCGGGGCCGCTCGGCCACGAGGACGTCCTGCGGCGGCTGCGCGAGGCCGATGTCTATGTGCTGCCGTCGGTGGTCGAGCCCTTCGCGGTCTCGCTGCTGGAGGCGATGTCCGTCGGCGTCCCCGTCGTGGCGGCCGCGACGGGCGGCCTGTCCCCGGACATCGAGGCCGCGGGAGCGGGCGTGATCACCGCGAGCCGCCCGGACGCCGACAACGGCCCCCTGGTCGCCTCGGCCGTCCTCGAACTCCTCGACCCCGCGACCCACGCGGCAGCCTCGACGGCGGCGTGGTCCCTCATCAGGGACCGCTTCTCGATCGACGCGGTGGTCTCCGACCTCCTCTCCCTCTACGAATCCGTCCGCACCCACCACTGAGCCGTTCCGCACCCCTCCCGGCACGGTCCGTGTGCCGGTGGCATCGGGTTGGATGAGCCCATGACCGTCCACGACGTGGCCCGGCGGCTGCCCGCCATCGCCGACCTGCGGAACCTGTGCCGTTCGCTGGCAATGCTCGAGGCGATCCTGAGCCCGGACTGGGAAGCCCGGTACCACTCCTTCGACGCCCGTCGGGCCGACGACGAGGAGATGGCCTCGATGCGCAACGGGTCGGGAGACGAGTACGCGATCGTGTTCTCCGCGGCCGGGGCCTATGTGCGCGGCTTCGACCACGAATCACCGATGAGCCCTTTCGTCAACGATGGCGAGCCCTGGCCGGGCGTGGTGGACGAAGTCCCCGAGCGCTTCAGGCCCTTCGTGGAAGAGCCGGCGTTCACCGACCACGAGGGCGTGCCGGTGGTGACGGCCTGCCTGTGGCGGGGACCGACGGATGAGCGCTGGCACCACGGGGCGATCGACTTCCCCGAGGGCAGCGCCGATCCCGATGGGGCGACGGGGCTCTTCGGCCTCCTGACCGACGGTTCCGCGGAAGCCATCCAGCGATTCGCCGAGAACTACTACGAGGTCCCCGTCGCTCTGGAAGGCGTGCGCCATGTCCGGGCATTGCGGCCGCTCCACCAGCACGTCGTATCGCTGCTGAACCCCGCGGCCGACCTGGCGGCCCTGTCCCGGGACATCGCCGAGATCGGCTATCCCCACCTGGCCGCACCCCACGACAGCACAAACCGAGGCCGTTGAGCTGCGGGTTCCGCCTCGGTCCTCGTCCAACGTCTTCCGCTCCGACCTGAACGGTGGCAGCTCCCCGGTGGACGTGGCCTCGACCTGACGGGGTACTACTACTCCTACACGTGAGCCGGTCCTCGGTCGAAGCCGTTCCCGGCAGCACCGGCTGCTGGGAACGGCCTCGGCGGGGCCCGCACACAGAAGCACGCCGCTGTGGCCCGGCCGGGCGCGCGCCCGGCCGGGGCCGCGGGCGCAACCGGCCCCAGCCGTACGGGGTGAGGCGCAACCGGCCCCAGCCGTACGGGAGTTGAGAAACACCCTCGGGCGGGTACGAAACAACAGGGCTACCCCCGCGCCCCACACGCCACCCCCGTGCGCCGGGAGTACGCGGCTCTATACACCCTCGGGCTGACGGAGTTCGACACGCAGGTTAACTCTGTCATGACATCGACTCGAATATGCGCAATCGGCAGCGAAGTGGGGCCCGGGTGCCCTAGCGTTCGCTCGTAGTCACGGTGCGCCAGCACTTGGGGAAGTGCTGGGGCACCGCCCGTTGCGAGTAGGTCGCTATGTGCCAGGGGGGTCCATGCGGCGTATCGAAGCAAATCCAGCACCGAGCGCAGCGTCCGGCATACCCGTCGAGAGCGAGGCGAGACCCGGGCGGAGCATGGCTCCGCACACGGCAGGCACAAGGGCATCGGGAACCACCGATGCCCTTGGCGTGCCCGGGGGTTACGGCGTCCGCGCGCTGACCGGACGCGGCCGCGCCCACCCGAGGCGCGAGGCCCGGCCCGGCGAGAAGCCCGACTGGTACCTGCCGCTCGCCCTGTGTGCCGACGCGCTGGCCGGTGTGCCCGTCACCGCCCTGCTCGCCGGGCACGTCCCGCACGCCGCGGCTGCCGGTCTCCTCACCGCCGCCGCCTGGATCGCCGTACGGGCCGCCCGCCGCCGCTACACCCCCGCCGTCCTCGGCGAGGCGCGGGCGGCGGGACTGCTGGCGGTCGCGGGCGACTGGATGGTGCTGCTCGGGGTCCTGGCCGTGCTGCGGACCGCCTTCGGCGACACCGTGAGCCCCGGCCGGGCGCTGGCCGGGCTGACCGCGGCGCCCGTACTGGCGCTGACCGCCGGCACCGTCACCCGCCGCCACCTGCTGGCCGTCCGGCGCACCCCGCACGCCGTACGCCGGGTGCTCGTGGTCGGCGAGCCCGCCACCGCCGATCTCGTGGTGGACCACCTCGCCCAGCGGGCCGAACACCCCTACGTGGTCGCGGCCGTGGTGCCGGTGGGCGCCGCCCGGCTGGAGTGCGGGGCGGCGGTGACCGCCCGGCTCGGGCCGGTGCCGCCGACCGGGCCCGCCGAGGACGCCGGCATCGTGCTGGGCGCCGTCCGCGAGCACAAGGCCGACCTGGTGCTGGTCGCGCCCGGGCCGCGGCTGGCCGCCGAGCGGCTGCGCCGGCTGTCGTGGGCGCTGCACGACGCGGACGTCCCGCTCGCGGTGCTGCCGGGCCTGATCGACGTCGGTGTGCGCAGGGTCCAACTGGACGCGCCCGCCGGGCTCGCCATGCTGCACATAGCCCCGCCGGTGCGTGCCGGAGCGCAGGTGGCGCTGAAGACGGCCGTGGACCGTACCGGTGCCGCGCTCGGACTCCTGCTGCTCGTCCCGCTGTTCGCGGTGCTGGCCGCCGCCGTGCGCTGCACCTCGCGCGGCCCCGTCTTCCACCGGCAGACCCGGCACGGCCGGGCCGGCGCGCCCTTCACCATGTGGAAGTTCCGCACGATGGTGGCCGACGCGGAGGCCCGCAAGGCCGAGTTGGAGCGCGCGGGCGGCAACGAGAACGACGGCCTGATGTTCAAGATGCGGCACGACCCGCGGATCACCCGGGTCGGCCGGTTGCTGCGCCGCTGGTCGCTGGACGAACTGCCGCAGCTGGTCAATGTGTTGCGCGGCGAGATGTCCCTGGTGGGCCCGCGCCCGCCGCTGCCGGAGGAGGTCGCCCGCTACGACGAGCTGGCGCTGCGCCGGCTCGCGGTCAAGCCGGGCATCACCGGGCTGTGGCAGGTCAGCGGCCGCAGCGAGCTGTCCTGGGACGAGACGCTGGCGATCGACCTGCGCTACGTGGACAACTGGTCGCTGGCGAGCGACGTGGACGTGATGGCGCGCACTCTGCGGGCCGTGGTCGACGGACGCGGGGCCTTCTAGTGGACCTGCTGCCCACCCCGCCGCACCGCGGCCCCATCCGCCCGGCCTGTGACCGCGCTCCGGCCGAAGCGGGCTGCGCGGCAGCCGCGTCGGCCGGCGCGCCCGCCGAACGGTGCCGCGCCGCAGGCGCGTTCGCCGCCGACGGACCGGGCGCCCCCGCGCTACGCCACCGGCGCGGCCTCCTGCTGGGACCGCCACTCCTCGTACACCGCGGCGATGCCCTCGCGCAGCGCGATGCGCGGACGCCAGCCCAGCGACTGCAGGCGCGAGACGTCGAGCAGCTTGCGCGGGGTGCCGTCCGGCTTGGTCGTGTCCCAGCCGATGGCGCCGCGGTAGCCGACCACCTCCCGTACGGTCTCGGCGAGTTCGCGGATCGTCAGGTCCTCGCCGCAGCCGACGTTGACCGGTTCGTCGCCGTCGTAGCGCCGCAGCAGCAGCGCGCACGCGTCGGCGAGGTCGTCCACGTGCAGGAACTCCCGGCGTGGGGTGCCGCTGCCCCACAGCACGAGTTCGGGCAGCCCGTCGCGCGCGGCCTCGTGGAAGCGGCGGATCAGCGCGGGCAGCACGTGCGAGGTGGCGAGGTCGAAGTTGTCGCCGGGTCCGTAGAGGTTGGTGGGCATCGCCGAGATGTAGCCGGCGCCGTACTGCCGCCGGTAGGACTGCACCTGGACGATGCCGGCGATCTTGGCGAGCGCGTACGCCTCGTTGGTCGGCTCCAATGGGCCGGTGAGCAGGGCGTCCTCACGGATGGGCTGCGGGGCGAGCCGCGGGTAGATGCAGCTGGAGCCCAGGAACAGCAGCCGGGGGACGCCCGCTTCGTGGGCGCCGGCCACCACGCTGAGCTGGATGCGGAGGTTGTCCTCCAGGAACTGCACGGGGTAGGTGGCGTTGGCCATGATCCCCCCGACCCGGGCCGCGGCGAGCACCACGGCGTCCGGACGGGTCTGCCGCAGGTAGCCGGCGGTGGCCGCCGCGTCCCGCAGGTCGAGTTCGGTGCGGGGCCGGGTCAGCACGGTGTGGCCGTCGGCGGTGAGCCTGCGGGCCACCGCCGAGCCGACGAGCCCGCGGTGGCCGGCGACGAATATCCGGGCCCTGGACGGCAGCAGTTCGGTCATGGGCGCGATTGTGCCATTCCGGGCCGCACCTTAGTGCGTATTCCCGCCATTTCCTGACGAACCGGGATCCGGGCTGATCGACTGCCGCCCGGAACCGGAACCGTTCCCTCCGGCGGCACTTCAGGCGTGCCGCATCCCGATTCCACGCACCACTCGACCACTTGGGGGATCCACCGTGGGCAAGACCGCCCTCATCACCGGCGTGACCGGGCAGGACGGCTCGTATCTGGCCGAGCTGCTGCTGTCCAAGGGCTACACCGTGCACGGCATCGTGCGCCGGTCCTCGTCGTTCAACACCGAGCGGATCGACCACATCTACCAGGGCCCGCAGGAGGCGTACCGCTCGCTGCTGCTGCACCACGCCGACCTGTCCGACGGCGTCGCCCTGGTGAACCTGCTGCGCGAGGTGCGCCCCGACGAGGTCTACAACCTGGGCGCCCAGTCGCATGTGCGGGTCTCCTTCGACGCGCCCCTCTACACCGGTGACGTCACGGGCCTGTCCGCGCTGCGGCTGCTGGAGGCGGTACGGGCCAGCGGCATCGGCGCGCGCGTCTACCAGGCGTCCTCCTCGGAGATGTTCGGCGCCACCCCGCCCCCGCAGTCCGAGCGCACCCCGTTCCACCCGCGCAGCCCGTACGCCTGCGCGAAGGTCTTCGGCTACTGGGCGACGGTCAACTACCGGGAGGCGTACGGGATGTACGCCGTCAACGGCATCCTCTTCAACCACGAGTCGCCGCGCCGCGGGGAGACCTTCGTCACCCGCAAGATCACCCGCGCGGTGGCCCGCATCAAGGCGGGCCTGCAGGACCGGCTCTACCTCGGCAACCTCGACGCCGTACGCGACTGGGGCTACGCCCCGGAGTACGTCGAGGCGATGTGGCGGATGCTGCAGCGCGAGGAGCCGGAGGACTACGTGGTGGCCACCGGACAGGCCGCCACCGTACGGCAGTTCCTGGAGACCGCGTTCACGCACGCCGACCTGGACTGGTCGCAGTACGTCCGGTACGACCCCAAGTACGAGCGCCCCAGCGAGGTGGACGCGCTCATCGGCGACCCGGCCAAGGCCCGCGACCTGCTCGGCTGGGAGCCGCAGGTGAAGGTGGCCGAGCTCGCCCGGATCATGGTGGACGCCGACATCCGGCAGCTCGCCGACCAACTCGCGGGCGCGGGCGTCCGCATCGACCGGTGACCCTCGACAGCCGGTGACCCTCCCTCCCGTCCACGACCGAGCCCACGGCCCCTCGTACGGCCGGAGCTGAGACCGACCGTACGACGAGCCGAACCGCCCCACCCGCAGGCCGAGCCCCGCCCGGACCTCGACGGCCCCGCACCGACTCCGCGGCGCACGCGCCCCGGAGACCGTTCCACCCAGCAGGGGGTACACAGCACATGCACAGATGGCCGGTGTTCACCGCCGCCCTGGCCCTGGCGGCCGCGGCGCTCGGAGCAGTGGGGTCGCCGCAGGCGACCGCGTTGCAGGCACCCGTCGGCATCACCGCCGACAACCTCCCCACCTACCAGACCAACGGTGTGGTCTGGGCGATGGCCCAGGCCGGCGGCAAGGTCTTCGCCGGCGGCACCTTCTCCACGATCCGCCCGCCGGGCGCCGCGGCCGGCACCAGCGAGACCCCGGCGGCGAACTTCGCCTCCTTCGACGCGGCCACCGGTGCCCCCAGCGGCTGCCAACTCAGCTTCACCGTGGGCTCGAACAACGCCACCGTGCGGGCGCTCGCCGTCTCGCCGGACGGCAAAACCCTGTACGCGGGCGGCTTCTTCGGCTCCGTCAGCGGCACCGGCGTCAGCAGCCTGGCCGCGATCGACCTGGCCACCTGCACGGTCAGCACCACCTTCCGGCCCGCGGTCAGCGGCACCGTGCGCACCATCGTCGCCACCGACGACGCGGTGTACTTCGGCGGCGACGTCACCTCCGTCGGCGGCACCACCCGGCACCGCTACGCCGCCGTCAGCGCCACCGACGGCTCCCTGCTGCCCTGGGCACCCGACGTCGACCTGCCCGGCCGCGCCCTCGCACTCACCCCGAACGGCCAGGACGCCATCCTCGGCGGGGACTTCAACACCGTGGACGGCACCGACTCGCACTCCCTCGCGGTGGTCGACACCAGCACGGGCGCGCTGGTGAAGGCGTACCCGAACGGCTTCATCGACCCGAACTCCGTCACCAAGGACATCGTCGTCGACCCGGCGAGCAACAGCTTCTACACCGCCAACGAGGGCACCGGCGGCGGGGTGTTCGACGGCCGCATCCGCTTCAGCCTCACCGACTTCAACCAGGTCTGGCGGGACAACTGCCTCGGCGCCACACAGGCGCTGGAGGTCTACAACACCGTGCTCTACAGCGGCTCGCACGCCCACGACTGCTCCAGCATGGGCGAGTTCCCCAACGGCGTGCGCAAGCACCTGCTCGCCGAGGGCGTGGACGACGCCAAGCTGCTGCCCTGGTTCCCCGACACCAACGACGGCATCGGCGAGCAGATCGGCCCGCGGGTGATGGCGCTGAGCAACACCGGCGGCACCGAATACCTGTGGACCGGCGGCGAGTTCACCACCGTCAACGGCGCCGCGCAGCAGGGCCTGACCCGCTTCGCCAGCGCCCCCGACACCGGGGCACCGAGCCTGCCGCAGACCTCGGTGACGAGCATCGCGCCCGGCGCCGTGCAGGTCCGCTGGCAGTCCAGCCTCGACCTGGACGACTCGCTGCTGACCTACCGGGTCTACCGCAATGGCTCCACCACCCCGATCTACACCACCACCGGCACCTCGCTGCCCTGGATCCGGCCGCAGATCACCTTCACCGACACCGACGTCACCCCCGGCGTGAAGTACACCTACCGGGTCTCGGCGAGCGACGGCACCAACACCAGCGCCCTGTCGCCCAACGCGTCGGCGACCGTGCCGGCATCGGCCGAGGCGTACCCCGCCCAGGTGCTCGCCGACGGCGCCACCCTGTACTGGCGCTACGACGCGGCCTCCGGCTCCTACAACGCCGACACCTCGCCCTCGGACGACAGCGGGGTCAGCGTCGGCGGCCCCACGCACGGCGTGACGGGCGTGCTCCCGGGCAGCTCCAAGGCGTACACGTACAACGGCACGTCGCAGTTCACCTACAGCGACCGCCAGCACCCGCAGCCGACCTCGTACAGCATCGAGACCTGGTTCCGGACGACGACCACCAGCGGCGGCATGATCATGGGCTTCGGCAACCTTCCGGCCCAGACCAGCACCCTCTACGACAAGCACGTCTACATGACCGACAGCGGCCAGCTGATCTTCGGCGTGTACACCGGCTCCACGCAGACCGTCACCTACCCGACCCCGCTCAACGACGGCCAGTGGCACCAGGTCGTGGCGACCCAGGGCGCCGGCGGCATCAAGCTCTACGTGGACGGCGTCCTCCGGGCGTCCAAGCCGTTCGTCACCCAGAACGAGGCCTATCCCGGCTACTGGAAGGTCGGCGGCGACAACCTCAACGGCTGGCCGTCCGTCCCCTCCAGCATGTACTTCGCCGGCACCATCGACGAGTCGGCCGTCTACCCGAGCGTGCTGACGGCCGCGCAGATCGCGAACCACTACGCCCTCGGGACCGCCGGGTGATCCGTACCCGCCGCTCCGGCACCGCCGCCGCCGTCCTCGTGACGGCGGCGGCCGTGCTGCTCGGCGGCTGCTCCAGCGGCTCGCACGGCGGCGACCCGCACAACGCCGCTGCCACCACGGCCACTCGGCCCGGCGCGGCGACCCGGGGCGGCACATCCGCGGACGCCGGCGCCGGCCCCACGCAGGGCGAGGCGCCCGGCTCGGCCGCCGACGCGCCCAAGGTGCCCGACGCCCAGCTCACCCCGCCCGGCGGCGGCAGCTTCACCAAGCCGCAGAAGAAGTACCTGTCCGGCCGCGTGCCCAAGGGCACCGACCCGGTCGCCGTCCTGGAGGGCGGCCAGGAGATCTGCGAGCGGCTGACCCGCACCTCCGCGATCGACCCCGACGACTCCGCGAGCGCCATCGTCACCGGCGACATCAGCGCCTCCGGGGCCGCAGCGGCCGTCACCGCCCTGTGCCCGGACCAGCAGCCGGTGCTGGCCGCCGCCGCCCGCGGTTTCGCCGACGGCTCCTTCACGGTGGCCGCGCACCCGGTGGCGGGCAAGTCCGTGGCCCCCGGCACCTATCACGCGCCGAACCCCTCGCCGTCGTGCACCTGGCGGGTGTCCGGCGCCAAGGGCGCGGTGCTCGCCTCCGGGAAGTCGGGCAGCGCGGCCAAGGCGCGGCTCACCGTGCCGGCCGGTGCCGTCTCGGTGACCTCCAGCGGCTGCTACGCCTGGCTGCCCCCCTCGCCCGCCGTGATCCCCTCACCCACCGACGCCCCTTCCGGAGGGACCTCGTGACCAAGCTGCCGCTCGTCGTGGCCATACCGACCAAGAACGAGGCGGAGAACATCGCCAGGACGGTGGCCTCCGTCATCGACCACGTGCAGGCCGTCGTCGTGGTCGACTCCCACAGCACCGACGACACGTGCAAGATCGCCGCCTCGCGCGGCGCCGAGGTCGTGGAGTACACCTGGGACGGGAAGTACCCGAAGAAGAAGCAGTGGTGCCTGGACCATGTGCGGCCCGAGATCCCGTGGGTGCTGTTCCTCGACGGCGACGAGACGCCCAGCGCCGAACTCCTCGGCGAGCTGCACACCGTCTTCGCCGCCGGGCCGCCCTCGGTCGCGGCGTTCGACATCCCGCTCGGCTACTGGTTCGCCGGGCGGCGGTTGCGGCACGGGCACACCATCGTCAAGCGGGCGCTGATGGACCGCACCCGGTGCCGCTTTCCCGAGGTGGGCGACCTCGACGCGCCCGGCATGGGCGAACAGGAGGGCCACTACCAGCCGTTGGCGCCCTCGGCCGCGCGGCTGCGCGCGCCCATCGAGCACGAGGACCTGGACCCGGTCCGCACCTGGTTCGAGCGGCACAACCGCTACTCGGACTGGGAGGCGTGGCTGGAGCTGAACCCGGCGGTGAAGGAGGAGATCCGGCAGGCCAAGACGCGGCAGGGGCGGATCTTCCACAAGGCGCCGTTCAAGCCGGCGCTGTCCTTCGCCTACGCCTACGTGTACCGGCGCGGCTTCCTCGACGGCCGCGCCGGGCTGGACTACGCGCTGGCGATGAGCTTCTACCGGTGGCAGATCGCCCTGAAGGCACGGGAGTTGAGGCGGGGGAGGGGGTGAGGGGCCTTGCCGAGGGCGGGGCCCTTCGGGTTTCGGGGCGGGGCCCCGCGTCGGTCCGGACCCGTCCTGGGCCGAGCGGGCCCCGCCGCCGATCCGGGGTGAACTGCGTTCAGGGGCGGGCGTGGTGGATGTCGATGTTGCCCCAGCGGGTGCGGGCACGGACCTCGACGGTGTCCTCGCTCTCCTGCGGGGGCGCCGACTCGGCGAGGGTGTTGCGCACCTGCCCGTGCTCGGCGCCGACCTCCAGCCAGGCGGCGGTGCCCTCGCGGACACCGACCTCGATGGCGCCGTAGGAGGTCTCCAACTCGACGGTGCCGCGGGCGACTTCGCCGACGCGCAGGGCGCCGTGTGCGGTGGTCGCGGTGACCGAGCGCTCGGCGCGGGCGATGCTGATGTTGCCGTGGGCGCCGCTGACCCGCAGATCGCCGAGGACGGCGTCGACGGTGGTGTTGCCGTGCGAGTTCTTCAGTACGGCCCGGCCGTCCACGGTGCCGACCTCCAGGCTGCCGAAGCTGGTGGAGATCTCGGCCGGGCCCTCGACCCGGCCGACTGTCACCGAGCCGTGCGCGGCGGTGAGGTGGAGCGGGCCGGTGGTGTCGAGACGGATGTCGTTGGACGAGGTCTTCACCTTGACCTCGCCGAGTCGCCCTTCGCCGCGCACGCGGGTCCAGGAGCCGGTCATGTCCACGCGCGAGCCCTCGGGCAGGTCCACGGTCACGTCGACGGAACCGGTGGGGCCGATGAGGAGGCGCTCCTTGGTCCGTACGGTCAGGACGCCGCCGGTGCAGGCGACCTCGGTCTGCTGCGCGGCCCGGACGTCCTTGTCCCGCTTGGGGTTGCTGGGCCGGACCTCGACGACGGTGTCGGCGCGGTCGCTCGCGGTGAAGGTGATGGAGCCGGCGCCGATGTGGGCGAGGGCGGAGATGGGGGCGTGGGTCTTGAAAGAAGGCATGGCTGTGGCGTCCTCTTGGGTCGGTGGGGTGTTACTGCAGGTGGGAGGGGTGTGGCCGGGTGTCGGCTGGCTAGCGGACCCAGCCGGTGAAGCTCTGTCCGACGGTGCGGGTCTTCTCGGAGGTACGGGGCCGGGCCTGGCCCTCGAGGGCGGCGGCGACGGCCCGTACGAGCCAGGCGTTGACCGACAGCCCTTCGCGGCCGGCGGCTTCCTCGGCGCGGGCCTTGAGGTGGGCGGGCAGCCGCAGGTTGACGCGAGCGGTACCGCCTTCTTCTTCGACGGGTGCGTACGGGGCCGGCGCCTCGGCGGGCTCGCCCTGCACGGGAGGCGGCAGGGCCACCACGAACTCGGGGTCGAGCCCGCGCAGCCGTACGTCGACCGAGCCGGGAGCGAGGTCGCGGGTGATCTCGTCCATCGCGGCGGACAGCACATTGAGCATGCTCAGCCGGGTCGCCGACTCCAGGGGCGCGGTGAGCCGCTCCGCCAGCTCCCGGGCGTCGTCGCCACCGGCTTCTGCCGCGACGGCCAGCTCGCGCCGGAGCGCATCAACATAGGGCGTGAGGTCCATGACGCCATCATGGCACCGCCATGGCGCCATCGGCAACCCTTTATGGCGCCGCGAGGGTGCCAATCGGCTTCACGGGTGCGCTGAACTGCGCAGATCCGCGGGGATCGTCCCGAGTCGGGGGCGCCGTCTCTGCTGGTGGCGGCCTGGGTGAGCCAGCGTTTGACGCCACGTGGCACCACTAGGCGCCACTGATGGCATCAAGGGTGCTGGTGGAGGGGAAGAACCATGGCCTGGTAGTGGGGGGCGTCGGGGGCGGGGTGGAGGCGGCCGACTGTGCGGTAGCCCCAGCGTTCGTAGGTGGCGCGGACTTTGGGGTGGGACTCCTCGACCAGGCGAGGCGCGCTGTTCGGGGCGGTCATGCATGAGTTCGCTGTGGAGGGTGCGGGCGATGCCCGTGCCGCGCCAGGGGGTGCGGACCATGATCTCGCAGAGCCCGAAGGTGCCGTGGGCGTACGGGCGTACGTCCTCGGTGGTGTCGGTGAGCCCCGTCCAGTCGTCAGCGCTGTCCGGCCGCCCGTACGCGTACCCGACCGTCTCACCCCCCACGGTGCCGAGCACGCAGGCCCACCCCGGGTGCCCGGAGTGCCGATCGAGCCGCTGCGCGAACCGCTCGACAGCGAAGAACGGATCGCCGGCGGCCTCGCGCGCGTACTCCTCGGCGTACACGGCCAGCAGCTCGGAGCGGATGTGGTTCGCGTGTGCCTGCGTGTACCGGCTGATGGCCAGCACATTCCCGGAGGTCATCAGGTGCCCCTCGTACCTCGCGGCTCACGCCGGCCGCTGCGGTGGTGCTTCCCAGTAGTCGGCCAGCATTTCCGTGGTCCAGGGAGCGACGTGGACAGGGCCCTGCGGACCCATCGTGGGGAAGTACGGGGCGAGGTCGAGGACGGGGGTGCCGTCGATCGCGTCGAGGTCCGTGACGTGCAGGTCGAGGCCGTCGATGCGGAGCAACCGGGGGTGCGAGACGGCGATCTGGGCGGGGCGGCGGTGGTTGCGGTGGGCGAAGGTGCCGCTCGGGGGCCACTTCGGGTCGTTGCGCGGGCTGCGCGCGTGCAGGGCCACGTCCTCCGGGCTCGCCTTGTGGAAGTGCCAGACGACCTGCAGGTGCGAGAAGGCGTCCAGGCCGAGCACGGTCTCCTCGGGGAAGTCCGACCGGAGCCGGATGATCGCCTCGACTCCGCCCTGGTAGTCGTCCCGGACGACAGCGTGCCCACCCACGACCTTGCCGATCGGCTCGATCAGTACCGGCTCAAGGCCCTCGGCCACGGGCCCTCCTCGATTCTCGAGACCTGCCATTGCTGGGCGATCATCATCCTACGTGGCCCAGCATGGCGCGGGCCCTGTCGTCCAGCCGTGCGGCAGCTGCTCCACCACGCGCGCGGAACGGACTGAGCGTGCGCCGCATCCGGACGACGGCTTCGCGGGTACGGCCGGACTGCACGCCGCCCATCGCGTCAAGTGCGCCGTTCCACGTGGCGAGCGCTGTGTCCAGGTGCCCGCGGGCGATCTGCACCGTGCCCAGGTAGCCCAGCGTGACGGCGTGTGTCCGGGCGAACGACTGGGCGGGACGGGTGCGAACGCTGCGATGGAACTCCCCTTCGGCCCCTTCGAGATCGCCGAGATCAGACAGCGTGCGTGCCGTCTCGTGGGCGAGGGACGCCCGGGAGAAGAAGAACACCCGGTCCGGTTCCGGGCGGCCGGCATCGATGGCTCGTAGGTCGTCCTCCGCCCGGATCAGAGCCGCGGCAGCCTCCCTGCGTCGTCCGGCCGCCGCCAGGGTGCGGGCATGAACCACGCCGAGCAGCGACTTCTCCCGGGCTGCGGCCTGGGTGTAGCGGCTGCCTTCGACGGAAGCCGTCGCCAGGGCCAGTGCCTGCGCCCGGTGCCCGAGATCGAGGGCCTGGTGGGCCATGGCCCGCATGATGTGCCCGGCCAGCGGGGCGTCGTCCGCCTCGGCGGCCAAATCCAGCGCGTGCGAGAAGTACCGCTGGGCGAGAGGGTGTTCCCCGGCGTCGAACGCGGTCCAGCCGGCCAGATAGGTCAACTCGCCCACCACGCTCGTCATCTGGGCCCGCAATGCGTCGGACGGGTAGGTGCCGCGCAGGTAGCCCATGACTTCGTAGCGCAGGTAGGCCACCAGAGCGGTACGGCCGGAGCGGCCGCCGCGCTGCTGGTCGCGCCTGGAGAAGAATCCCGTCATTTCCCGGACCGCGCTCACATCCGCCGGGGTCACCGAGAGGAGGCGGCCGGAGGAGCGGGCGCGGGCCCGTTCACGCTGCTCCTGCCACCAACTGCCCGACGGTACGGCCAGACCCGCCACGGAGTAGGCACCGTCCACCAGGATGTGCCGTCGGGTGATGTCCAAGTCGATACCCCCAAGGTCGGCGAGCGCATTGAGCGTATCGCCGTCAGACGGACGCACACCGAGGCCGACTGCTGCCTCCAGACCGAGCTCGGCCGGAGTGACAACGCGTCCGAGCCCTCGCGTCAGGGCCTCGCACAGGGCCTGGGACGCACGGCCGCGTGGCTGCACGCCGCGCAGCCACTGTGCCACGTGCGATCGACTCACCCGCAGCAGGTCGTCGCTTCCGCCCTCGGCCGCCACCCGGCGGATTCGGACGGCGAGTTGGTCCTGCGTCCACCCCAACTCGGCGATCACCGCTTCCAGACGGCGATTTCGCCGCGTGCTCGGCGACGGGGCCATGCTCCCCTCCTCCTGCGTGGACCTTTAACGGGGTTAACGGGACCTGCGCCGCAACCGACTATGCACGGACCGTGGCGAACGGTTTGCTGTACGTCAACGATAGAGCCTGAGGGAATCCGAAGGCGACGCAATCTCGCGAGAAGGGATCACCGGACGTGGCGGCCTTTGCGAAGGCACGGAGGGTAGGAGCCATCGGCATGATGGACAGCGGGCTGCCCGACTGTTCCTGGTTGCGGTTCTTCGGGGAGGAGTTGCGCACCGTGCGGGAGGAACGGGGGCTGACCTTGCGCGAGTTGGCCGCCGGGACGACATACAGCTTTCAGCAGTTGTCGAATGTGGAAGCCGCTCGCAGGACGCCTTCCGAAGCCCTCGCACGCGAATTGGACCGTACGTTGGGGACCGGGGACCGTTTTCAGCGGATTCTGAAACGGGTGCTGGCCGACACCTTTCCCACCTGGTTCAAGGGCGTCGCCCATGAAGAGGGCCGGGCCTGCGAGATCCGGATCTACGAACCCCGCGTCGTACCGGGGCTGCTGCAGATCGAGGAGTACACCCGAGCCCGCCTGCGCTGGGCCCACCCGCACATCTCAGCAAGGGAGTTGGACAAAGCCGTCGCCGACCGCGCCGCACGGCAGGAGGTGTTCGCCCGCGACACCCCTCCCTGCGTATGGGTGATCCTCGACGAATCCGTGCTCCATCGCCCCATCGGCGGTCCCGCCGTCATGGCCCGCCAACTCCACCACCTCGCCGAAGCGGCCGAGAGGCCGAACCTGACCCTCCAGGTCGTGCCGCTCGCCACCCCGGACCACGCCGGCCTCGCCGGCCCGCTCACCCTCTGGACCTACCCCGACCGCGCCGACGCGGCCTACACCGACCACCCCCGCCACGTGACCGACGCCCGCCCCGCCCTCGCCCAGGCCGCTCACACCTTCGCCCTCCTCACCGCCACCGCCCAGGCCCCCCACACCTCCCTGAACCTGATCCGCACCCTTGCGAAGGAGACACATGCCCAGCACGCGCATTGACCGGCGCCGCCCTCTCGGACTGGCGCTCGACGTACCGGAGCTGCGGTTACCGCTGAGCGCCGAGGGCGCCGCGGCACTTCCCGAACTGTCCGCGGGCGACGGCCCCTCGCCGTTCGCATTCCGCTTCCTCGTACCCGTCCCGGCGACCGGCGGCGTTCTGCCCGCGGATGTCGGCTACGACGAGGACACGCAGACGGGCACCTACGAGGGTCTGCCACCCGGCGTCTACATGACCAAGAACCCGCCGAAGACCTACGGCCCCACCGAGCCCACCGGCCAGATGGACGCGCCGGACGATCCCGGGCCGAGCGACGACTGATGGCCGACGCCGGACACGTCCTCGTGCTCGCCGGTCGCTTCGACCCCACCTGCGACCTAGTGGTCGAGGAGCTGAACCGGCGTGCCGTCCCCGTCTTCCGGGCGGACATGGCCGAGTTCCCGCTGACGCTCAGGCTGGCCGCGAGCCTCGGCGGGGACCGGTGGAACGGCACGCTGGCCAACGGGCGCCGCTCCCTCGACCTCGCCGCGGTCCGCTCCGTCTACTACCGCCGTCCCACCCGCCCGAGGTTTCCCGAGGGCATGTCCCCCGAGGCACGCAAGGTCGCCGAAACCGAAGCCCGTTGGGGGTTCGGCGGCCTACTGTCAGCCCTGCCGTGCCGATGGCTTCCCCCGCCGGGGAAGGCAGCCGACGCCGAGTACAAGCCGCTGCAACTGCGCGTCGCCGCCGAGGCGGGCTTGAGCGTTCCCCGGACGCTCATCACCAACGACCCCGCAGCCGCAGGTGACTTCGCCGACATGATCGGCGGTCCCGTCGTCTACAAGCCGTTCTTCCACGTGCGCGGCACGATGCGCGGGCGGACGGCCGCCGTGTACGCGAACATCGTCCGCCGCGACGACCTTGCCGCAGCGGACATCGCGACGACGGCTCACCTCTTCCAGGAGTGGGTCCCCAAGGCGTACGAGGTCCGGTTGACTGCCGTGGGCGGCAGGATGTTCGCGGCCGAGATCCACGCCGACTCCGAGGCGGGCCGCATCGACTGGCGCAGCGATTACGAGAGCCACACCTACCAGGTGTGCAGCCCGCCGTCCGACGTGGCCTGCGGGGTCCTGAAGGTGCTCGACCGTCTTGGGCTGCCTTACGGCGCTTTTGATTTTGTGGTCACCCCGGACGGGGAATGGCGGTTCCTGGAAGTGAACCCGAGCGGACAGTACGGGTTCATCGAGCAAGCGACGAGGCTGCCCATCACCGCCGCGATCTGCGACTACCTGGAAGGAGTCGGACTGTGACCGGGATCGTCGAGGACGAGCAGCGTGCGCTCGCGGCGCGGGTGGCGCTCACCCGGCGGATCGATCGGGGGAGCGTCGTGCTTTCCTCCCGTCTGGCCGGGGCCTTCCTCAACGTGCCCCGGCACCCCTTCGTGCCGGTCTTCTACCGCCGGGAAGAGGGCCGCTTCGTCCCGTGGCGTGCCACCGCCCAGGACGCGGAAGCATGGCTCGACGCCGTGTACGCGGACGACTCGCTCATCACCGAAGTGGACGGGGTCCACGCCGAGGACGCGGCCCCCGGCGGGCTCATCGGCGCGCCCACCTCGTCCTCGACCGCGCCGAGCCTCATGGCGGACATGCTCGACGCCCTCGACGTGGCGGAGGGACAGGAGGTCTGCGAGGTGGGCACCGGCACCGGTTACAACGCCGGTGCGCTGTGCTTCCTCGCCGGGGACCGGCATGTCACCACCGTCGAGCGGACCGCCTCCCTCGCGGACAGGGCCCGCCGCAGACTGGCCGCTGTGGGATTCCATCCCCTCGTCCTCCGAGGTGACGGCGCCAGGGACCTCCCGGCGGGCGCAACGTACGACCGGATCGTCGCCACGGCCTCCGTACGCCGCGTCCCGCCCGCATGGCGGGCGCGGTTGCGCCCCGGCGGCATCATGGTCGTCCCGCTCAAGGGCGAACTCGCCGGCGGGATGGTCGCCCGGCTCACGAAGCTCCCGGACGGCGCGGCCGCAGGTCACATCCTGCACACACCCGCAGCGTTCATGCCGCTCAGAAGCGGCGCGGAGCCCTCCGTACACGTACCAGACGTCCCGGACGGTCCCCGGCGGGAGTCCGGCCTGTCGGGCCGTGTCCTCGACGACTGGACGTTCTCGTTCTTCGCCCAATTGCACATGCCCGCAGGTCTTGTCCGCAGCTGTGGTACGAACGACCGAGGGCTGCACGTCACCACCCTGTACGACCCGGGCGACGGCTCGCTGACCCGCGTCGGCGATCAGACGGACGGGTCCGCGAGCGTCATCCGCCAGGGGCCGCGCGACCTGTGGGCGCCCCTTGAGGCCGCCCACCGGCAGTGGCAGGAGCTCAACCGGCCCCGCCGCGAGTGGTTCGGCATCGAGGTCACGGCACGCGAGCAGACCGTGCACTACACCGCCCCGGGCGGGGAGCCGCACCGCTGGGTCCTGTAGGACGCCGGCGGGCAGCCGGCGGGCAAAGGGCACCCCGGTGGGGACGTAGAGTAGGGGACCGTGTCGCTTGTGCCTGCTGTTCACCTGCCCGATGACCTCGTCGGCGCCCTTGGGGCGCAGCTGCGGGGGGTCGCGGCGCAGCAGACCGCGGCTCAGGTGGAGCGGCTGATCGGGCAGTACCGCGGGGGGACCTCGACGCAGGGGCCCATCGTGCGGGACGAGGCCGACGCCGCCGCCTACGCTGCGTACCGGATGCCCGCCACCTACGCGGCGGTGCGGACGGCGCTCGGGGAACTGGAGGAGCGGGCGGGGGAGTGGGCGCCCGGCTCGCAGCTGGACCTCGGGGGCGGGACGGGGGCCGCCGTGTGGGCCGCCGCCGACACCTGGCCCGACGCGAAGCACGAGGCCACCGTGCTCGACTGGTCGCAGCCCGCCCTCGCGCTCGGCCGCGCCCTGGCCGCCCGCGCGGCCTCCGACGCCGTACAGGCCGCCGCCTGGACCCGCGCGCCCCTGGGGGCGGACAGCGCCCCCGACCTGCCCGCCGCCGACCTGGTCACCGTCTCCTACGTGCTCGGCGAACTCGCCGCCGCCGACCGCGACCGGCTGGTCGAAGCCGCCGCGGGAGCCGCCCGCGCCGCCGTGGTCGTCGTGGAGCCCGGCACGCCCGAGGGGTACGCCCGCGTACTCGCCGCCCGCGAGCGGCTGATCGCACAGGGCCTGACCGTGCTCGCCCCCTGTCCCCACGACGGCGCCTGTCCGGTGACCGGCACCGACTGGTGCCACTTCGCCGCCCGCGTCACCCGCAGCACCCTGCACCGCCAGGTCAAGGGCGGCACCCTCCCCTACGAGGACGAGAAGTTCAGCTACGTGGCCGCCGCCCGCCCCGCCGCACTGCCCGGCGCCACCCCCGCGCAGCACCGCATCGTGCGCCACCCCCGCATCCGCAAGGGCCAGGTCCTGCTCGACCTGTGCGCCCCGGGCTCCGCACTCACCCACCCGACGGTCACCAAACGCACGGCCGCCCTCTACCGCGCCGCCCGCGACGCCGACTGGGGCGACGCCTGGCCCCCGAAGGACCAGGAACCCTCGTAGAGGCAGGAGCGTGAGCCGGAGCCCCGCGAGACCAGAAACTGCCGCGGGGGCTTCGTACAAACCGGAACCGCCGCGTACGGGGCTCCGTCCCCGCCCACGGATCGCCGTACGCGCGGGAGCCCCCGCGGGGCCACCATCCGCCGCGCGAGCCGGAACCCCCCCGAGCCCCGGAACCCGGTACGCCCGCGAACCGCCCGGTCAGGAGGGGAACCCGCGCAGGGGCGGAACCCCCGCACGAGCGAGCCCGCTCAGAGCCACCCGACCTTCCTGAAACCCCGGTAGCACAGACCCGACAGCACCGCCGTCACCCCCAGCATCAGCGGATAGCCGAAGGTCCACCCCAGCTCCGGCATGTGGCGGAAGTTCATCCCGTAGAACCCGGCGATCATCGTCGGCACCGCCAGGATCGCCGCGCCCGCGCTGATCCGCCGCATGTCGACGTTCTGCTGCACGGCCAGCCGGCTGAGGTTCGCCGACAGCAGCCCGTCGACCAACTCCCCGTACGCCACCAGCCGTTCGCGGACGTGCGAGAGGTGGTCGGCGACATCCCGGAAGTAGCGGCCCATCTCCGCGGTCACCAGGCCCTCGGCGCCGTCGGTCAACCGCTCCAGCGGGCGCGCCATCGGGAAGACGGCGTGCTTGAACTCGATAAGCTCGCGCTTGAGTTGGTAGATCCGCTCGGCGTCGTCCGCGTGCGCCTCGGAGAAGACGTCCGACTCCAGGGTGTCCACATCGAGTTCGACCGCGTCGGCCACGTCCAGGTAGTCGTCCACGACCCGGTCGGCTATGGCGTGCAGCACCGCCGCCGGCCCGTGCGCCAGCATCTGCGGGCGCGCCTCCAGCGCCTTGCGCACCCCGGTCAGGCCCGGCGCGCTGCCGTGCCGCACCACGACCACGAAGTCCGGGCCGAGGAAGATCATCACCTCGCCGGTGTCCACCACCTCGCTGGTCGCCGTCAGCTTCTCGTGCTCCACGAAGACGATCGTCTTCAGCACCAGGAACAGCGTGTCGCCGTAGCGCTCCAGCTTCGGCCGCTGGTGGGCCTGGACGGCGTCCTCGACGGCCAGCGGGTGCAGGCCGAAGACCTCGGCGATCTCCGCCAGGTGCTCGGCCTCCGGCTCGTGCAGGCCGATCCACGCGAAGCCGCCGCGCCGCCGGGCCTCCTCCAGCGCGGCCTGCGGCGGCAGCGAGGCCGCCCGCGAACCGTCCTCGTACACCGCGCAGTCCACCACCACGTCCGCAGTGCAGCGTCGCGGCCCGGGCAGGCCGTCCGCGCCGGACTCCAGCGTGTGCCAGTGCTCGCGCCGCCGCCACTGCCGGCCGGTGCGGCCGGGTGCCCGCTCCGGGGAGCGCACCACCGTGGGCCGGAACGACCTCTTCGACCGGGATGCCGTCATCGCGTCTTCTCCAGTACCGCCATCGCCGCGTTGTGCCCGGGGACACCGCTGACCCCGCCGCCGCGGACCGCGCCCGCGCCGCAGAGGAAGACGTTCGCATGCCCGGTGCCGACACCCCAACGGCCCGTGGCGCGCGTCACGTCACCACCGGGAGCCGAGTCCCCTTCAGCGCCCCCGCCGGAGGCGCCCTCGGGCGCGTACGGCCACGCCAGGTCCCGGTGGAAGATGTGCCCGCCGGGCAGCCCCACCTCGCGCTCCAGGTCCAGCGGCGACTTCGCCTCCAGGCACGGCCGCCCCTGCGCGTCCACCGCGAGGCAGTCAGCGATCGGCTCGGCCAGCACCGCGTCCAGCTGCGCCAGTGTCGCCGCCAGCAGCCGCTCCTTGACGCCCGTGGGGTCGGCCGCGAACAGCCGCGCGGGCGCGTGCAGGCCGAACAGCGTCAGGGTGTGCACGCCCTGCGCGGCCAGCTCCGGCGACAGGATCGAGGGGTCGGTCAGCGAGTGGCAGTAGATCTCCGAGGGCGGCGCGTCCGGCACCGCCCCCGCGGCGGCCTGCTCGTACGCGCGCTGCAACTGCCCGTACCCCTCGGCGATGTGGAAGGTGCCCGCGAACGCCTCGCGCGGGTCCACCGCGGCGTCGCGCAGCCGCGGCAGCCGGCGCAGCAGCATGTTCACCTTGAGCTGGGCGCCCTCCGGCTTCGGTCCCGACGGCTCGCCCAGCAGCGCGGCCAGCGCGTGCGGCGAGGCGTTGACCAGCACATCGCGCGCGCCGACGGTATGGCCATCGCCGTACGCCACCTCGGCGACGGCGCCGTCCGTGGCGATCCCGGTCACCTCGGCGCCCGTGACGATCTCGGCACCCGCGGCGCGGGCGGCGTCCGCAAGCGCGTCGGTGAAGGCGCCCATCCCGCCGATCGGCACGTCCCAGTCACCGGTCCCGCCGCCGATCACGTGGTAGAGGAAGCAGCGGTTCTGCCGCAGCGAGGGGTCGTGGGCGTGGGTGAAGGTGCCGATCAGGGCGTCGGTGAGGACCACCCCGCGCACGGTGTCGTCGGCGAACACCTCCTCCACCGTCTCGCCCAGCGGCCGCTCGAACAGCGCCTCCCAGGCCGCCCGGTCGTCCACCCGGCGCTCCAACTCGGCCCGCGTCGGCAGCGGTTCGGTGAGCGTCGGGAAAACCCGGCGGGCCACCTGTCCGGTCATCGCGTAGAACCGCCGCCACGCCTCGAACTCACGTTCCGAACCGGTGAGCCGGACGAACTGCTCGCGAGTGCGCGCCTCGTCGCCGGCATCGACCAGCAGCCCGCGGTCCCCTTGCGGGGTGTACGAGGAGATGCGCCGCCGCCGCACCGCGAACCGCAGCCCCAGCTCGTCCACGATCTTCCGCGGCAGCAGGCTCACCAGGTACGAGTACCGCGAGAGGCGGGCGTCCACCCCGGTGAACGCCCGCTTCGAGACGGCGGCACCGCCGGTCGCCTCCAGCCGCTCCAGCACGAGCACCCGCTTGCCGGCCCCCGCCAGGTAGGCGGCGGCCACCAGCCCGTTGTGCCCGCCGCCGACGATCACGACGTCGTATTCCTTCATACGGGGCAGCGTACGGGCCTTCCGGACGCCGCGACCGGGCACCGCGCGGCCCGCCGGCGAAGACGCCGGCCCAGGTGCTGTGTCCGCAACCTCCCCGGACAGAACAGCTAGTCCCGCAGCTCCAGCGAGCAGCACTTCACGCTGCCGCCCGCCTTGTGGAGTTCGGACATGTCGAGCGGGACGGGGGTGAAGCCGCGGGCCCGCAGGGGCGCGAGCAGGCCGGTGGCGGCCCGGGGGAGCAGGACGTTGGCGCCGTCGCTGACCGCGTTGAGGCCGAAGGCCACCGCGTCCTCCTCGGTGGCCAGCAGCGCCTGCGGGAAGAGCCGTTCCAGCACCGCGCGGCTGCCGGGCGAGAAGGCGCCGGGGTAGTACATGACCTCGTCGGCGGTGTCGTCCAGGACGGCCAGCGCGGTGTCCAGGTGGTAGAAGCGCGGGTCGGTCAGCTCCAGGCTGATCACCGGCCGGCGGAAGAACTCCTGCGCCTCGTCGTGGCCCAGCGGGCTGCTGCGGAAGCCCTGCCCGGCGAGTATCCAGGACGAGGTGACCACGAAGTCCCCCTCGCCCTCGTTCACGTGCTCCGGCTCGCGTATCTCGGCGTACCCCCGCGCGCGGAACCACGCCAGGTGCGCCGGGGCCTCCGCGGCCCGCTCGGGGTTGGCGAACCGGGCGCCCAGCACTCGGCCGTCGATGACGGTGGCTCCGTTCGCCGCGAACACCATGTCGGGCAGCCCCGGCAGCGCGTCGAGCACCTCGACGGTGTGGCCGAGGCCGCGGTAGCGCTCGCGCAGGTCCTCCCACTGGAACAGGGCCAGCGCGGGGTCCACGGGCTTGCTGGGGTCCATCCAGGGGTTGATGGAGTACGTGATCCGGTAGTGCGCCGGTGGGCACATCAGGAACCGGCGGGTTCTGGCAGTGCGCAATGAGGGCTCCTCGGGGGTGTGAGCAAGCCGTGCGGGCCCCCGGGGTGCGGGGGTGGACTCATTGTGGCGGCACCTTCCGCCCGGCGGGCCGGTTGTGCCGCAGTCGGTGGCGGCGCAGCCCCCCGGGGGCGGAAAGGCCCGGCACGCGCGTACCGTGTAGGGCGACGGGCCCGGGGCGAGGGAAGGAGCTCGATGGCAGGCATGAACAAGGTGTCCGGCTGGCTGCGACGCCGTACGGACAGCGCATCAGGTCCTGCCCGCCCCACCCGAGCCGCCCGCGGCCGCCGCGACGCCCTGCCCGACCCGCGCCGCGACGAGCTGACCCGCGCCGCCGCCAAGGCCGGCTTCCCGGTGGCGCCCGCCGCGCACCCCGACGGCTTCGGCTGTTCCTGCGAGCGGATCGGCTGTCCCATCCCGGGCCTGCACCCGATCTCGCTCGCCTGGCAGACCCAGGCCACCACCGACCCGCAGCAGGTGGACCACTGGCTGCGCACCCACCCGCTGGCCAACTTCGTCACCGCCACCGGCCGCGACCACGACGTGCTCGACGTGCCCGCCGAGGCCGGCCACGTCGCGCTCGAACGGCTCGGCGCCGACTCGGCCACCCTCGGCCCGGTCGCCGCCTCCGGCGAGGAGCGGCTGCTGTTCTTCACCGCCACCCGCGGCACCCCCGCCGACGAGGACGAGTGGTGGCCCTGCGAACTCGACTGCCACCCCGAGACGGCCGACGAGCACCCCGGCATCCGCTGGCACTGCCGCGGCAGTTACGTGCTGCTGCCCCCCGCCCGGCTGCCCTCGGGCCACGTCGTGCGGTGGCTGCCCGGACTCGGCCCCGACCTGCCGCTGCCCGACCCGCTGCCGGTGCTGGACATCCTCACCGACGCCTGCGCCCAGTTCGGCTACGAGCCGGAGGCCGAGCCGGTCGCCTGGGGCCGCTGAGCCCCGTACCGCCCGGGCCGCGCGCCCACGGCCCCAAGAACGGCCGCCGGTTCAGGCGCCCGTGGCCGAGACCAGCCCGACCAGCCGGCTGAGGAACTCCACCTGCCCGCCCGCGGACTTCGCCGGCACCCGCACCATGCTCTGCGCCACGTGCGACAGCGTGATCGACGTCTTCGGGGTGCCCGAGGTCAGCGCCTGCGTGTCCTTGTCGAGGTTGAGCCGGTAGCCCGCCCGGAAGGTGGAGCGGGACTGGTGCCGTGAGGCGAAGAAGACCATCGCGCCGCCGTCCTTGGTGCGCAGCGCCACCGGCGCGAAGTCGCCCGCCGTGTCGGCCTGGTCGGCGTACTGCGTCACCGTGTTGGCGCTCTTGGCGTTCTGCTGGTGGTCCGCCCGCACCCCGGTGGTGGCAGGGCCCGGGGCGAACGGTGTGCCGGAGGTGTCGCCGGCGTCCAGGTACCGGGCGTACTGGCTGCTCAACTGCCCCGGCTGCACAAGGAGGTCGGTGCCCGCGAGCGGCACCGCCCGGGCGTAGCCGTCCTTGTCCACCAGGAAGTCCGGCAGCGCGCCGGGCGCGGCGGTGGCGAGGAAGTCCGCCTTCCACGGGTCGGTCGGCGAACTGCGGCGGAAGGCCAGCAGCCAGCGGGCGTCGCCGTTGCGGTTGGTCTTCGTCTCGGCGAGGAAGAACTTCGGCCAGCCGCGCTGCTTCGGTATCACATACGTGGTGTCGGAGAAGACCAGCGGGGTGAAGTCCGGGTTCCCCTGGGGGCTGTTGACGTGCCGCGCGCGCACCCCGGCCTGGTCGATCGCGCCCAGCGGGCCGGCCTCGATGGAGGCGACGGCCTGCTCGTCGTACGCCTTGGTGGCCTTGTTGTTCTGCGCGGCGAAGTGCGCGAGTACTTGGGCGGCCTGGGCGCGCGTCGCGGACGGGATCAGCGCGCGCTCGCCGTGCACGGTCATGCAGCCGGCGAGCGGCACGGTCAGCGCGAGGGCGGCGGCCGCGAGGCCCAACCTGCGGCGGGACATGGCGCGTCGGCTCTCCTTGCCTACCGGCAATCCGATGGGGTCGCGGCAACCCTACCGGGCCCGCGTCAGGGGAGCGTGAGGACCTCGGCACCGTCCGCGGTGACCACCAGGGTGTGCTCGAACTGGGCGGTGCGCCTGCGGTCCTTGGTGACGACCGTCCAGCCGTCGTCCCAGATGTCGTACTCGTAGGTGCCCAGCGTCAGCATCGGCTCGATGGTGAACGTCATCCCCGGCCGCATCACGGTCGTCGCACGCGGGTCGTCGTAGTGCGGGATCACCAGGCCCGAGTGGAAGGAGGTGTTGATGCCGTGGCCGGTGAAATCCCGCACCACGCCGTAGCCGAAGCGCTTGGCGTACGACTCGATGACCCGGCCGATGACGTTGATCTGCCGCCCCGGGCGGACCGCCTTGATGGCGCGGTCCAGCGACTCGCGGGTGCGCTCCACCAGCAGCCGCGACTCCTCGGCGACGTCACCGACGAGGTAGGTGGCGTTGCAGTCGCCGTGCACGCCGTGGATGAAGGCGGTCACGTCGAGGTTCACGATGTCGCCGTCGCGCAGCACCGTGGAGTCCGGGATGCCGTGGCAGATCACCTCGTTGACCGAGGTGCAGATCGACTTGGGGAAGCCGCGGTAGCCGAGGTCGGACGGGTAGGCGCCCTGCTCGACCATGAAGTCGTGGGCGATGCGGTCGAGTTCGTCTGTGGTGACGCCCGGCGCCACGGCCGCGGCCGCGGCCTCCATCGCCTGCGCGGCGATCCGCGAGGCCACCCGCATCCGGTCGATGGTGTCCGCGTCCTGCACCTCGGGCCCGGTGTACTTCGCGGGACCCGGTTTCCCGACGTACTCCGGCCGCGGGATCGAGGCGGGGACGTGCCGGGCAGGAGAGAGGGTGCCGGGGACGAGCAGCGACTGACCAGACATGCCGACGAGTGTATCGGCGCGGCATCGGGCACGATGGAAGTGCGCCTCCGGGCGGACGACGAGGGAGGACGTCATGGGGTTCCATATGGCGAGGCGGCCGGCCGGGAAGCCGGGGGAGTGGTTCTACTGCCTCAAGCACCAGCGGGTCGAGGAAGGCCCCGACTGCCCCGCGAAGGACCGCTTCGGCCCCTACCCGACCAAGGCGGAGGCGGAGCACGCGATGGAGCGGGTGGCCGAGCGCAATGACGAGTGGGACTCGCGCGAGTGACGGCTGCCGCCGTCGGCGTTCCCGTCCCGTCGCCGGACCCAGGCCGGGAAACTGCGCGACAAGTCACCCACCGGCCGGTGCCGCGGGACGAGACGCGGACCCCCGCGGCGGGGAGCCGTACGGCAGGATGGCGGCATGAACGCTGAGGATGGGAAGAAGCCCGCCCGGAAGGACCCCTGGGACCTGCCGGACATCGGTGAGCTGGTGGTCGGGGTGCTCGGGGGGACCGGGGACCAGGGGCGCGGACTGGCGTACCGGCTGGCGCGGGCCGGGCAGAAGGTGGTCATCGGCTCCCGCAGCGCGGAGCGCGCGCAGGCCGCGGCCCAGGAGCTGGGCGCCGGCGTGGAAGGCGCGGAGAACGAGGAGTGCGCCCGCCGCAGCGACGTGGTGATCGTGGCCGTCCCGTGGGAGGGCCACGGCAAGACGCTGGAGGGCCTGCGCGAGGCGCTCGCCGGCAAGCTCGTCGTCGACTGCGTCAACCCGCTCGGTTTCGACAAGCAGGGCGCCTACGCGCTGACCCCCGAGGAGGGCAGCGCCGCCCAGCAGGCCGCCGCGCTGCTCCCCGAGTCCCGGGTCACCGCCGCCTTCCACCACCTGTCGGCCGTGCTGTTGCAGGACCCGGCTGTCGAGGAGATCGACACGGACGTGATGGTGCTCGGCGACTCCCGCGCGGACACCGACGTGGTCCAGGCGCTGGCCGCCCGTATCCCCGGCATGCGCGGGGTCTACGCGGGCCGGCTGCGCAACGCCCACCAGGTGGAGTCGCTGGTGGCGAACCTGATCTCGGTGAACCGCCGCTACAAGGCCCACGCGGGCCTGCGCGTCACCGACGTGTGACCCTGCGTGACGGGCCGCTCCGCCGTGCGCCCGGGCCGCGGGGACGGCGGGCGGCCCATGGGGGAGAATGAGCGGGCCCGCGCGTATCACCGACAGGAAGCCGCCGCCGATGTCCCGCCTGCCCGCCTACTGCCTCGTCCTGTTCGTGCTGGCCGTGGCCGCCGCCGCGGTCTCCTTCGCGAAGGGCAGCCTGCTGGGCATCGTCTGGCTGCTGCTGGCCGGCGTCACGAGCAACATGTGGTGGTACTACCGGCGCAAGGCCAAGGCGGTCAGTTCTTCCAGAACCTGAACAGCTGGTAGCCGAAGTACGCGGCGTTGTCCGGCACGTGGAACCAGCCCATGATCGTGTACATCATCCGGAAGAAGCGGTCGTTGACCGACTGGATGTAGAGGATGCCGAAGACGGCCAGCAGGCCGAAGGGCGCGAAGGGCTCCACCTGCCGCCGGAGGCCGTACGACAGCCAGGGCTCCACCACGCCGTAGCCGTCCAGGCCCGGCACCGGCAGGAAGTTCACGATCGCCGCGGTGACCTGGAGCAGCGCGAGGAACGCGAAGGCGTCGGAGAACTCCACCGGCCAGCTGTCGGCCGCGCCGAGGGTGAAGGGCAGCATCAGCGCGAGGGCGAAGACGACGTTGGTCAGCGGGCCCGCCGCCGAGATCAGGCTGTGCCGGATCCGGCCCCGGATCCGGCCGCGCTCGACGTAGACGGCGCCGCCGGGCAGGCCGATGCCGCCCATGATCACGAAGAGCACGGGGAGCAGGACCGAGAGCACCGCGTTGGTGTACTTCAGCGGGTTGAGCGTGAGGTAGCCCTTGTCCTCGATGCTCAGGTCGCCGCTGTGCAGGGCGGTGCGGGCGTGCGCGTACTCGTGCAGGCAGAGCGAGAACAGCCAGCCGGAGACGACGAACAGGAAGATCGCGAAACCGCTGTCGGAGGCGTACCGGGTCCAGACGGCCCAGCCCGAGACCAGCATCACGGCGACGATGCCGAGGAAGACGGGGCTGATCCGGCGGTTGTGGCTGCGCCGGCTCGCACGCAGCTGGGTCACGCTCATCTACGGGGCTCCTCGCGGTGCGGGGGTCGGGCAACAGCACCCGCCTGAACAGTAACGGGTGCGGTGGCTTTCTCACGGGTGCGGCGGCTTTCTCACGGCTGCAGCCGCGGACCGCGCGGCCCACTGGTGCGGTGCCGGGCTTCGCCAGCGGCCCGGAGGGGGCGCCCGGTCCGCGCCGGACCAGCCGCCGGTCCTGGGCTGCTCGTGCAGTTCCTCCCCCAGAGCTTCGCCTGGAGGTACCCCCAGCGCCCCTTCGAGTCGCCCTTCGCACTCACGGCGGGCGACTCCGACACAATGGGCCCGTGCGGTACGTGATCCTCGGTCCTACGCAGGCGGTACGCGACGACGGTGCGGTCGTCGCGCCCGCCGGCGGGCGGCTGCGCGCGCTGCTGACCGCGCTCGCGCTGCGGCCCGGCCGGGTGGTCGGCTCGGACGCGCTCATCGACGAGGTGTGGGACGGCGACCCGCCGGCCGACGCGAGCGGCGCGCTGCAGGCGCTCGTCGGGCGGCTGCGGCGCACCCTGGGGCACGCGGCCGTCGGCTCGGTGGAGGGCGGCTACCGGCTGGAGGCCGCCCGCGAGGACGTGGACCTCTTCCGGTTCGAGCGGCTCGCCGAGGAGGGCAGCCGGGCGCTGGCCGACGGCGACCCCGTCAAGGCCGCCGGGCTGCTCGGCGACGCCCTCGCGCTGTGGCGCGGCCCCGCCCTGGCCGACCTGCCCGACCGCGACACCGCGGCCGTCCGCGCCGAGGCGCTGCGGCTGGCCGCCCAGCGGCAGTGGCTCACCGCCGAACTGGAACTGGGCCGGGCCGACCGCGTCCTGCCCGAGCTGGCCGCCCTCGCCGCCGCCCACCCACTGGACGAGCCGCTGCGCGCCCTGCACATCCGCGCCCTGCGGGCCGTCGGCCGCACCGCCGACGCGCTGACGGCGTACGAGGCCGTCCGCCGGGTGCTGGCCGAGGAGCTGGGCGCCGACCCGAGCCCCGAACTGCGCGCCCTGCACGCCGAACTGCTCGGCGCCGGCCCGGTGGGCGGCGACCCGGTCCCCGCCCCGGCCGCCGCGGCGGCGCCCGGGCCGGCCCCGTCCCGCCCGCAGCGCCGCGCGCCCGGCAACGCCCGCGCCCGGCTGACCAGCTTCGTCGGCCGCGAGGCGGACCTCGCCGCCGTACGCGCCGACCTGGAGCGGGCCCGGCTGGTGACGATCACCGGCCCCGGCGGCACCGGCAAGACCCGGCTGTCGCAGGAGGCCGGCGACCTGGCCGCGGCCAAGTGGGCGGACGGCGTCTGGTACGTCGAACTCGCCCCCGTCAGCGACCCGGCGACCGTCCCCGAGGCGGTGATCAGCTCGCTCGGCCTGCGCGAGACCCTGCTCCACTCCGGCAGCGCCGCCGAAGCCGCGCTCGCCGCCGAGACCAAGCCGAAGGACGCCACCCGGCAGCTGGCCGCCTACTGCGCGAGCCGCAGCCTGCTGCTCGTCCTGGACAACTGCGAGCACGTCATCGACGCCGCCGCGGACCTGGCCGGCGAACTGCTCGCCGAGTGCCCGGACCTGGCCGTGCTCGCCACCAGCCGCGAACCGCTCGGCGTACCGGGGGAGTTGGTGCGGCCGCTGGACCCGCTGCCGCAGTCGCCCGCGCTGCGGCTGCTCGCCGACCGCGGGGCCGCCGCCCGCCCGGACTTCTCGGTCGAGGAGGACCCGGCGGCCTGCGCCGAGCTGTGCCGGCGGCTGGACGGCCTGCCGCTGGCGATCGAACTGGCCGCGGCCCGGCTGCGCAGCCTGTCCCCGCGCCAGCTCGCCGACCGGCTGGACGACCGGTTCCGGCTGCTCACCGGCGGCAGCCGCACCCTGCTGCCGCGCCAGCAGACGCTGCGCGCGGTCGTCGACTGGTCCTGGGACCTGCTCGAACCCGCCGAGCGGGTGCTGCTGCGCCGGCTCGCCGTCTTCCGCGGCGGCTGGACCCTCGAAGCGGTCGAGGCTGTCTGCGCCGACCCCGACCCGGCGGCCGGCGGCGAGGACCTGATAGACGCCCCCGACGCGGCCGCGCTGCTCGCCTCCCTCGTCGACAAGTCGCTCGTCCTGGCCGACGTCGGCCCCGACGGCGTGCGGCACCGCATGCTGGAGACGATCGCCGAGTACGCCGGCGAGCGGCTGTCGCAGTCCGGGGAGCGTGCGGCGGTCGAGGCGCGGCACATGGACTACTTCCGGGAGTTCGCCCGCACCACCGACCCGAAGCTGCGCGGCTCCGGCCAACTCCACTGGTTCGAGCGGCTGGAGCGCGAGCACGAGAACCTGCGGGCGGCGCTGCGCCGGGCGGTGGCCGCGGGCGACGAGCAGCAGGCGCTCCAACTGGTGCTGGGCTGCGCCTGGTTCTGGGAGGTGCGCAACTACGTCTCGGAGCGCCGCAACTGGCCGGCCGCCGTGGCGGCGATGGGCCCGGACCCCTTCGCGGACACCGAGGACGCACTGGAGCCCCTGGAGCGCGGCCCGTTGGAGGACCCGCCGCCGCTGACGCCCCTCCAACTGCGCGAGGCCCGCCGCTGGGTGCGGATGATCGAGGTCACCGCCCGGGAGGGCGAGGAGCAGTGGTTCGGCGACCCGTCGCTGCGCCGGCTGGGCGCGGCCGTCATCGACGCCTACCCGCCCCATCTCCCGCAGTCCGCCCGCCCGCCGGGCATCCTGCGCCCCTACGGGGCCTTCTTCACCGGCGACTTCGAGCAGCTGCGCCGCCTGGTGAACGAGACCGTGGAGGCGTGCCGCATCCACAACCGCCCCTGGGAGCTGGCCTTCTCGCTCCAGCTGCGGGCCAAGGTGAACAACGACCTGACCGAGTTCATCGGCGACTCGCTGCGCGACATCGGCGAGAGCCGCCGCCTGTTCCAGCAACTCGGCGACGAGTGGGGCACGGCCGAGACGCTCTCCGCCGAGGCCGAGGCGTCGATCAACAGCGGCCAGTGGGAGCACGCGGTGGACTGCTGCCGCCAGGGCATCGCCATGGCCCGCAAGATCGGCTCCCACCAGTACGTGCCCGTCCTCACCGTCCGGATGGGCGACGCGATGATAAACTCCGGCCGTGTCGAGGAGGGCGAGCGGCTGCTGCGCGAGGGGATCGAGGCGGCCGCCGGGATCGGCGCGGCCGCCGACGGGGCCGCGTTCTTCGGCCGGGTACTCCTCGCGGTGAACCTCGGCCGGCGCGACCGGCTGCCGGAGGCGCTCGCCCTGGTCGAGAAGGCGATGGCGGACGCCGCGTCGGTGGCGGGTGCCGCGGAGGGCGTGCCCGGCTTCGTCACCGGCATACTCAAGGGGCTCAAGGGCCACCTGGTCGGCAAGGCCGGCGAGCCCGAGCGCGGCCTGGCGATGCTCAGCGAGGGCGTGGACGAGCTGCTGTCCCACCCGCTGGCCCATGTCATCACCCCGCGGCTGCCGATCGTGATCTCGCCGGGCGCGGTGGAGCTGCTGACGCTGCTCGCCGAGACCGGGCTGAAGGAGGCGCCGGACGCGGGCGCCGTCGCGGAGGGCCCGGGCACCCTGCCCCCGGGCGACGGCATCGCCCGCCGGCGGGCCCGCCGGGCGGCCGCGCTGGCCGGGGCGCACGACCGGCTGCGCCCCGTGGCGGTGCCGCCCGCCGAGGCCGCGCAGATGGCCGACTACGCCCTGCGTCTGAAGGCGATGCTGGGCGAGGCGCAGTACGCGGCCGCGCGCGCCGAGGGCGACGGCCTCTCCGTGGAGGAGACCGTCGCCCTGATGCGCGACGTGGCCTGACCCGCTCGCCGTCAGGTCTTCTTGCGGAACCGCGCCACCGCCAGCGGCGCCGTCACCACGGTGATGCCGACCGCCCAGGCCAGCGTCATCCACACCGAGTGCGCCACCGGGCCGCCGTTGATCAGCGCGCGGGAGGCGTCGGCGAGGTTGGAGAGCGGGTTGACCTTGGTGAAGCCCTCCAGCCAGCCCGGCATCGTGGTCGGCTTGGCGAAGATCGAGCTGCCGAACTGCAGCGGCATCAGCACGAGCATGGCCACTCCCTGCACCGCCTGGGCCGTCTTCATCGTCAGGCCCAGCAGAATGAAGATCCACATCAGTGAGGCACCGAAGACGGAGGAGAGCGCGATCGCGGCGAGCAGGTGCAACGCGTCCGTCTCGATGGTCAGGCCGAGCGCGAAGCCCATGCCCAGCAGGATCGCCGTGGCGATCAGCATCCGGCCGACCTCGACCACGATCTTCGCGATGAGGACCGAGGACCGGGCGATCGGCATCGTGCGGAACCGGTCCATGACCCCCTTCTGGAAGTCGTCGTTGATGCCGGTCCCCACGGCCATGGCGATGTTCATGCCCATCATCGCCATCAGGCCGGGGATCACGTAGTTCACGTACTCGTGCTGGTGCCCCTTGCCGGAGACCGCCCCGCCGAAGACGTAGACGAAGAGCAGGGTGAAGATCACCGGCATCAGCAGGGCGTCGAACATCGACTCCGGGTCCTGCTTGATCTGCAGCACGTTGCGCCGGGCGAGGGCGCCGATGTGCCGCAGGTTGGCCCGCAGGCCGATCCGGCCCTCGCCCGCCGCGGCCGCGCCGGCCGGCAGGGCGGTGGTCGCCGTGGCCGCGCTCATACCGCCACCTCCACGTTCTTCTCGTTGTTCGGCTCGGCCCGGTCGGGTCCGGCGGGCTGCCCGCCCCGCGACGGCCGGGCCGCTTCGTCGGTGGGCTCCTCCGGCGCCGGCTGGCGGCCGGTGAGCGCCAGGAACACCTCGTCCAGGCTGGGCAGATGGGTGTCGATGTGGGCGATGCCGAAGCCGCGGCCGCCGAGCAGGCCGACCACCGCGGTCAGCTGCTCGTCGCTGAGGATCGGCACGCTGACCAGGCCCTCGGCGCTGTCCACGTGCGCACCGGCCACCCCGTCGAGCCCGGCCTGCCCGATCGCCTCGGCCATCGCGGCCGCCTCGCCGGGGTCGGCCGGCCTGATCCGCAGGGTGCGGCCGCCGACCTTCGCCTTCAGCTCGGCCACCTTGCCCTCGGCGATCACCCGGCCGCGGTCCACCACCGTCAGCTCGTGGGCGAGCTGCTCGGCCTCCTCCATGTACTGGGTGGTGAGCAGCACCGTGGCGCCCTCGGCGACCATCCGCTGGACCTCCTCCCACACCTCGTTGCGGGTGCGCGGGTCCAGGCCGGTGGTCGGCTCGTCCAGGTAGAGCACCGCCGGCCGGCCGATCATGCTCGCGGCCAGGTCGAGCCGCCGCCGCATGCCGCCGGAATACTGCATCGCGGGCCGCCGGGCGGCCTCGGTGAGCGAGAACCGCTCCAGCAGCTCGTCGGCCCGGGCGCGGGCGTCCTTGCGGGGCAGGTCGAGCAGCCGCCCGATCATGTAGAGGTTCTCCCGGCCGGAGAGCTTCTCGTCCACCGAGGCGTACTGGCCGGTCAGGCCGATCACCCGGCGCAGCTGCCGGGGTTGCTGGAGTACGTCGTAGCCGGCCACCCGGGCGGTGCCCGCGTCGGGCCGGATCAGGGTGGAGAGCACCCGCACCAGCGTGGTCTTGCCGGCGCCGTTGGGCCCCAGCACGCCGAGCACCGTGCCCTGGCGCACCTCCAGATCCACCCCGTCGAGCGCCTTGGTCGAGCCGTAGTGCTTCACCAGCCCGCGCACCTCGACGGCGGCGGTCCCACCGTTGTCTGTCAGTCGCGTCGTCATGCCCACCACGATGCACGGGCCTTCCGACACGGCGCCGACATCGCACCGACATGTGCGTACGGCGGCCAGGACGCCGGTGTCGGCGGCCCGTCGGCGCGCTCTCGCTTCCGGCCGGCGGCCGGCGGGCCCTGGTCGGGGGCCCGCGGCTTCTCATGCGGCGCGAACCGCCTCCGACCGGGGGCGCCGCGGGGCCTGCGCGGGCTCTAGCCGGGAGTGGACGTGCGCGGCCGGTCAGAGGGCACCGTGGTCGGGGAGGGCACGCTCACCAGCAGCGTGCCGTCCTGCGCGCGCACCTCGAAGCGCTTGATCGCGTCGTCGTGCATCCCCGTGCCCCCCGTCACCGTCAGCGGCCTGCTGCCCGGCACCAGCCCGTAGCCGGCCGCCGGGACCGACCAGCTGGCCACCGTCTGCCGGCGGCCATCGTTCCCCACCGCGTCCAGGTGGCAGTCGAGCGGGCCCCGCACCCCCGAGAGCCGCAGCTGGACCTCGCTGCCCCAGCCCTTGTCGGCGACCCCCACGACCGCCGACACGCCTGTTGCGGTGTTCGTCGCCGAGGCGCGCGCGTCGAACTGCGCGGCCGTCGTCCGGCCCGAGCTCCCGCCGCCGTCGGAGGCCACCACCGCGATCGCCGGACCGCCGATCACCAGCACCGCCGCTGCCGCCACCGCCACCAGCCGCCTGCGCCGCCGCGCGCGCCGCTCGGCGGCCACCCGCGCCAGCAGCCGGGCCAGCAGGGCGTCGCCCGGCGGCTCGACGTAGCCGACACCGTCGTCGCGCAGCTCGGCGAGCACCGGCACCACGCCGCTCAGCTCGTCCAGCTGCTGCCCGCACTCGTCGCAGTCGGCGAGGTGCTCCTCGAAGCGGGACATCTCCTCGTCGTCCAGCGCGCCGAGCAGATAGGCGCCCACGTCCACATGGGGTGTCATGAAGTGGTCACCCCCCTCTCCTCCAGTGCGTTCCGCAGGGCGCGCAGCGCGTAGAAAACCCGGGACCGGACGGTGCCGGGCGGCAGCCCCAGCTCCTCGGCGGCCTCGCTGACCGTCCGGCCGCGGAAGTAGGTCTCCACCAGCGCCTCGCGGTGCGCCGCCGAGAGGTCCTGCAGGGCGTCGGAGATGGTCATCAGCCGCAGCGAGCGCTCCAGCTCGTCGCCCGCGGGTAGCTGCTCCAGACCGGCCGGCGACGTCTCGGGCGGGCGGGCCTGGCGGCTGCGGTGGCCGTCGATCACGATCCGGCGCGCGACCGTGACCAGCCAGGGCCGCAGCGATCTGGCCTGCGGGTCCAGCTTGGCCGCGCTCTTCCAGGCCCGCAGCAGCGTCTCCTGGACGATGTCCTCGGCGAGGAAGCGGTCCCCGGCCACGAGCCGCAGCACGTAGGCGAACAGGGCACTCGCGTGCTCGCGGTACAGCGCCCGCATGAGCTCTTCCTCCGGCACCGGCTCGGCCGGCTCCGGGGGTTCCAGTGGTGGTCCGTCCACGGCGGCATACTGCCGTACCCGCCGCTCCCGGTCGAGTTCGCGGGTCGCAGACCGGGACATCAGCGGCCGTACCCCACGCCGGCGGGCGGCGTCTGCCGCGTGGGGCGGGAGGTGCGGGTGGTGACCATGGTGGGCTCCCCTGGGTACGGCGGGTCGCGCCGCTGGGGGCGCTCACCGCTGTATACGGACGGCGGGCCCGGTCGTCTCAGCCGTGTGGCGACCATCTCAGACGTCCGGCGGGAAAGGGAGCGTTCCGTGCCAAAAGGTGCCGGCGGGGGCAAGCGGCGGGACCCGGTGCGAACCGGGCCCCGCCGCGGGGCACTTCTCAGCGGGGCCCGCGGCGGGGGGCACGGGCCTCGCCCTCGGCGGACCTTCGGCAGCCGTCGCCCGCTGACCTCCGGGCAGACCTTCGGCGGGCCCCCGCCTGCCGGGCCCTCCGCGGCACCCTCAGTGGAAGGTGTGCTCCTCGGCCGGGAAGGCGCCGCCCACCACGTCCTCGGCGTACGCCTTCGCCGCGTCGCCCAGGGTGCGGCGCAGGTCCGCGTACTGCTTGGTGAAGCGCGGCACCTTGCCCTGCGTCATGCCGGCCATGTCGGTCCACACCAGCACCTGGGCGTCGCAGTCGGGTCCCGCGCCGATGCCGATGGTGGGGATGTGGAGCGAGCGGGTGATCTCGGCGGCCACCTCGGCCGGCACCAGCTCCAGTACCAGCGCGAAGGCGCCCGCGTCCTGGGCCGCCTTGGCGTCCCGGATCAGCCGGGCGGCCGCCTCCTCGCCGCGGCCCTGCACCCGGTAGCCCAGGGTGTGCACCGACTGCGGGGTCAGCCCCATGTGCGCCATCACCGGAATGCCGGCCTCGACCAGCGTCTCGGTCTGGGCCAGCGAGCGTTCCCCGCCCTCCAGCTTCACCGCGCCGACCCCGGCCTCCTTCACCAGCCGCGTCGCGTTGCGCAGGGCCTGGGCGGGCCCCTCCTGGTAGGAGCCGAAGACCAGGTCGGCCACGACCAGCGCCCGGCTGGTGCCGCGCACCACGGCCGCCGACAGCATGGCCATGTGGTCCATGGTGACCGGCACGGTGGAGTCGTACCCCAGGTGACAGTTGCCCATCGAGTCGCCGACCAGTAGCACGGGGATGCCGGCCTCGTCGAAGACCGAGGCGGTCATCGCGTCGTAGGCGGTGAGCATGGGCCACTTCTCGCCGCGCTCCTTGGCGGCGGCGATGTCCCGGACGGTGACCCGGCGCGTGCCGGTCCCGCCGTAGAGCGCCTTCGGGTTGTCCGCCCCCTTGGGGGCAGCCGGAAGCTGCGTCATGACGACGCCTCCTTCATGTCATCTCGAGGCGCCCTCACGGCGTCCCCGGACCACTTCCATGCTGGCACGCCGGCCCGGGACCGGAAACCCCGGCGACCGCGGTGGCCACGTGACACGGGCGACAGCCGCCGGCACGCGACATCGCGTCGAATTGACGATTATGATGGCCGCGTGGCCCAACTACGCATCGCTCTGAATCAGATCGACTCCTGTGTCGGCGACATCGAGGGGAACCGCGCCGCCGTGCTGCGGCAGGTGCGGCACGCCGCGGCGGCCGGGGCGCACCTGGTGGCCTTCCCCGAGATGATGCTCACCGGCTACCCGGTGGAGGACCTGGCGCTGCGGGCCTCCTTCGTGGCCGCGAGCCGCACCGCGCTGGCGGAGCTGGCCCGCGAGCTGGCCGACGAGGGCTTCGGCGAGCTGCCCGTCGTCGTCGGCTATCTGGGCCGCAGCGAGGACGCCCAGCCGAAGTACGGCCAGCCGGCAGGCGCCCCGCAGAACTGCGCGGCCGTGCTGTACGGCGGCAAGGTCGCGCTGCGCTTCGCCAAGCACCACCTGCCGAACTACGGCGTCTTCGACGAGTTCCGCTACTTCGTGCCCGGCGACACCATGCCGGTGGTCCGGGTGCGCGGGGTGGATGTCGCGCTGGCCATCTGCGAGGACCTCTGGCAGGACGGCGGCCGGGTGCCCGGCGCCCGCGAGGCCGGCGCCGGGCTGCTGCTGGCGATCAACGCCTCGCCGTACGAGCGGGACAAGGACGACACCCGCCTGGAGCTGGTCCGCAAGCGCGCCCAGGAGGCCGGCTGCGCGCTCGCCTACGTCGCCATGGTCGGCGGGCAGGACGAGCTGGTCTTCGACGGCGACACCATCGTCGTCGACGCGAGCGGCGAGGTGCTCTCCCGCGCCGGGCAGTTCACCGAGGAGTGCGTGCTGCTCGACCTGGAGCTGCCCGCCGCCACCGGGGTGCCCGCGGCCGGGCTCGTCGCCGACGGACTGGAAATGCGGCACGTGATCCTCTCCGAGACGCCCGTCGAGCCGTACGAGCCGGTGCACACCGGCGGGCAGGGCGAACCGCTGGGCTCCGAGGCCGAGATCTACGGCGCCCTGGTCACGGGCCTGCGCGCCTACGTGCGCAAGAACGGCTTCCGCTCGGTGCTCATCGGCCTGTCCGGCGGCATCGACTCCGCGCTGGTGGCCGCCATCGCCTGCGACGCGATCGGCGCCGAGCACGTCCACGGCGTCTCGATGCCCTCGGCGTACTCCTCGGACCACTCCAAGGACGACGCCGCCGAACTCGCCCGCCGCACCGGCCTGCACTTCCGCACCGTCCCCATCGCGCCGATGTTCGACGCGTACATGTCCTCGCTGGAGCTCACCGGCCTCGCCGAGGAGAACCTGCAGTCGCGCCTTCGCGGGGTGACCCTGATGGGCATCTCCAACCAGGAGGGCCACATCGTCCTCGCCCCCGGCAACAAGAGCGAGCTGGCAGTGGGCTACTCCACCCTCTACGGCGACTCCGTCGGCGCCTACGGGCCGATCAAGGACGTCTACAAGACGACCGTCTTCCGCCTCGCCCGCTGGCGCAACGCCGAGGCCGCGGCCCGCGGCGAGGTCCCGCCCATCCCGGAGAACTCCATCGCCAAGCCGCCCAGCGCCGAGCTGCGCCCCGGCCAGGTCGACACCGACTCGCTGCCCGACTACGACGTGCTCGATCGGGTGCTGGAGCTGTACGTCGACCAGGACCGCGGCTTCCAGGAGATCGTCGCGGCGGGCTTCGACCCGGAGCTGGTCACGCGAGTGCTCAAGCTGACCGACACCGCGGAGTACAAGCGGCGGCAGTACCCGCCGGGCACGAAGATCTCGCCGAAGGGCTTCGGCAAGGACCGGCGGCTGCCGATCACCGACCGGTGGCGCGAAGGGGCGTAAGGGCGTCGAGGAGGCGTACGGGGGCCACCGGGTGCGGCCGGGTGGCCGGTTGCCGGGTAGCCGGGTGGCCGGTTGCTGGGTGGCCGGGTGGGAGAGACGGCCGGGCCGGGCTGCCGGGTGGTGGGCGGTCGGTCGGTGAACGGGTGCCGGGTGGCCGGGGTAATGGGCGATCCGTCGGTGAACGGGTGCCGGGTGGCCGGTCGGTGGGCGGTCGGTCGGTGAACGGGTGCCGCGCGGCCGGGCCTTGGGCAGTCCTCCGGCCGACGGACCCCGTCGTTACGGCACTTGGAGGCGGGCGGCCACCGGCAGGTGGTCGCTGCCGGTGCGCGGCAGCGTCCATGACGACTTCGGCTCGATGCCCTTGACCATGATCTGGTCGATCCGGGCCATCGGGAAGCTCGCCGGCCAGCTGAAGCCCATGCCGTTGCCGGCCGCGCCCTGCGTGGAGCGCATCTGCGAGGTCACCGAGGCCAACGCCCGGTCGTTCATGGTGCCGTTGAGGTCGCCGAGCAGCACCACGTCGTGCAGCGGCTCGGCGGCGATCGCCTCGCCGAGCGCGTCGGCGGCGCTGTCGCGCTGCCCGGCGGTGAAGCCGGCGTCGAACTTCACCCGTACCGAGGGCAGATGGGCCACGTACACGGCGACCTCGCCGTGCGGGGTGCGCACCGAGGCGCGCATCGCCCGGGTCCAGCCCATCTTGATGTCCACCGGCCGCACGTCCGTCATCGGGTAGCGGCTCCACAGCCCGACCGTGCCCTGCACCGAGTGGTAGGGGTAGGCGGCCGCCAGGTCGCCGGAGTAGCGGGACACCTCGCCGGCGGCCAGCTCCTCCAGGGCGACGATGTCGGCGCCGGCCTTCACCACGTCGCGGGCGGTGCCGTCGGGGTCGGGGTTCTCGGCGTTGACGTTGTGGGTGAGGACCGTCAGGTCGCCGCCCGGCGAGGACTTCTCGGTGACCAGGCCACCGAAGAGGTTGAGCCAGACCGTGGCGGGGAGCACGAGGGCGATCAGCGCGGTGACCGAGCGCCGCAGCAGCGCGACGGCGAGCAGCACGGGGATCGCGAGGCCCAGCCAGGGCAGGAAGGTCTCCAGCAGGCTGCCGAGGTTGCCGACCCGGTTGGGCAGGTCGGCGTGGAAGACGAACAGGCCGGTGAGCACCAGGGCGGCCACCGCGGTGACGATGCCGCGCCGCCACATCCCCCGCGGGCGCCACCAGCGCAGGAACCGCGCGGTCAGGCGGGCGCGGGTGCCGCCTGCCTGCCGCGGCCCCCCGCCGTCCGTGCTCGCGTCGGTGCCGCTGTGCGCCTGCGTCATGGAAGAACCTCGCCTGCCGCTTTCGCCGCCGCCCGCCGGTGCGGCGGGGGCCTGCCGGTGCTCCGACCATAGGGGATCGTCATGTGAACCGACGGCCGACGACCCGCCCCGGGTTCCGTCCGCAGCCCTGCGACAACCCCCTTGTGACGAAACCATCACATTCCGCCCGCCCGTGCGGGACGACGTCAGGCGCGCCCGGGTAGCCTCAAGGGCGCCCCTCTTGCGCAAGAAGGGCGCCCTTGTCGCATTCGCGGACGTGCGCACTCGACTCGGCCTCGCCGCCTGCTCAAGGGAGCCGTTGTTCCGGGCAGTTGGCTCGGCTATTCGCGGGGGCGGAGGCCGTTGAGGAGGATGTCGACCATGCGGGGGGCCAGGTCCTCGGGGAGGGGGGCGTCCGGCCGCATCGTGGCGCGGGACAGGACCGGGCCCGCCACCATGTCCGCCAGCAGATCGAGATCCGTGCCGAGTTCGGGCCGGATGTCGCCCGCCGCGATGGCCTTCTCGAGCAGGTCCGTGAGCATCCGGCGGCGGGTCGCCACCACCGTGTCGTGGTAGCGCTTCCACAGCTCGGGGTTGCTCTGCACCTCCAGCAGCACCCCCCGCATCATGGCCGACTCGCGCTTGGCGAGGCTGCGCCGCCGGATGTACTCCACCGCCGTGATCAGGTCCGTCCGCAGGTCCCCGGTGTGCTCCGGCGTCGGCGGGGGCTCGATCGCGGCCAGGACGTCGAGCATCAGGGCGTCCTTGCCGGGCCAGCGGCGGTAGACCGTGGCCTTGCCGACACCCGCCTCCCGCGCGATGCCCTCCATCGTCAACTCGCCGATCGAGGCGCCGTCGCCGAGCAGCCGCAGCACCGCGTCGACCACCGCGCTGTCGACGGCCGCGTTGCGCGGCCGCCCGCGCCGCGCGGCCGCTGCCGGAACCGGGGTACCGGTCACTTTTGCGCACCCACCATCTCCCGCTCCTCGCTGCCGCCGGGGGCGGCCTCGGGGCGGGGCTTCGCCGGCAGGAAGACCAGGGCGATCACGGCGCCGATCAGTGCCACGGCGGCCGAGGCGGCGGCGGTGACGTGCATGGCGTGGATGAACGCGTTGTTGGCCGGGTCGACCAGCGCCTGGCCGCGCGGGCCGAGTCGGCTCGCGACGCCGAGCGTGGCCTCGATGGACTCGGCCGCCGAGTGCCGCGCGGGCGCGGGCAGCACCGTGAGGTGGCTCTGGACGTTGTCGCGGTAGACGGTGGACATCAGCGAGCCGAGCACGGCGACCCCGAGCGCACCGCCGACCTGCCGGAAGGTGTTGTTGACCGCCGAGCCCGAGCCGGCCTTCTCCCGCGGCAGCGAGGACATGATCATCACGGTGGCCGGCGGCATCACGTGTGCCATCGCCGTGCCCATGAGGAAGAACAGCACCTCCAGGACCCAGATCGGGGTGGTGCGGCCGAGCAGCAGGAAGCCGAGGAAGGCGATACCGGTCAGCGCCATGCCGCCGGTGCACACCGCCCGCGCGCCGAACCGGTCGACCAGCAGCCGCGCCCGCGGGGCGAAGACCATCTGGGCGGCGGCCAGCGGCAGCAGCAGCAGGCCGGACTGCAGGGCGCTGTAGCCGCGCACGGACTGGGTGTAGAAGACGACGAAGAAGGTCACGCCCATCAGCGCGAAGAAGACCAGGCCGATCGCGGTGACCGAGGCGGAGAACTGCCGCTTCTTGAAGTAGGAGACGTCGAGCGCCGGGTGGTCGCTGCGCGCCTCGAACCACACGAAGCCGATCAGGATGACGAGGCCGCCCAGCGCGGTGGCCCACACCTCGGGGCGGGTGAAGTCGCCGTACTGGCCGCCCTTGATGATGCCGTAGATCAGCAGCACCAGGCCGGCGATGGACAGCAGCACGCCGATCGGGTCGAGCCGGCCGGGCCTGGGGTCCTTGGAGTCGGGGACGATGACGAACATCGCGATCAGGCCGAGCACCACGATCGGCACGTTGACCAGGAAGACCGAGCCCCACCAGAAGTGCTGGAGCAGCAGGCCGCCGGTGATCGGGCCGATCGCGATGGCCAGGCCGACCACGCCGGCCCAGATGCCGATCGCGCGCGGCTGCTCCTCGCGTTCGAAGACGTTCATGATGATGGCGAGGGTGGCGGGCATGATCAGCGCGCCGCCCAGGCCCATCACCCCGCGCCAGGCGATGAGTTCGCCCGCCGAGCCGGCGAACGCCGACAGTGCCGAGCCGCCGCCGAAGATGAACATGCCCAGCAGCAGCACCTTCTTGCGGCCGAGCCGGTCGCCGAGCAGGCCCGCGGTGAAGAGCAGGCCGGCGAAGACGAGGGTGTAGGAGTTGATCGCCCACTCCAACTGGCTCTGGCTGGCGCCGAGTCCGGTGGGGGACGGCTGGGCGATGGTCTTCATCGCCACGTTGAGGATGGAGTTGTCCAGCACCACCACCAGCAAGCTGAACAGCAGCACGGTGAGGATCGCCCAGCGCCGGCGGTGGATCGCCTCGGGCACCTTGTGGGTCGGCAGGGCGGTCGACGCCTGCCCGCTTATCGCATCTTCGGCCATACCGCCAAGCGTACCTGATTTACGATACGGCCCTGTCTCGTATCGCAAAGGGCGGGTAAAGCCTTTCGGAACGGCAGGGACCGGAACGACAGCGACCGCCGGAGAGTGCTCTCCGGCGGTCGCCGTGTGCGGGTCGTACGTGGGGTGCCGTACGGTCAGACGTGCAGCCAGACCGCCGTGTCCTGCGGCAGCCGGCCGTCCTCGGCGAGCGGGCCCGAGGTCAGCAGGATCTCGGTGTGCGGCGGCAGTTCGGCCGGCTCGGCGCCGAGGTTCACCACGCAGGCGAAGTGCCCGCCGCGGCGGAAGGCCAGCACCTCGGGGGCGCTGCCCAGCCACTCCAGCCGCCCGTCGGAAAGCGCGCCGTGCAAGCCGTCGGCCGGTTCGCCGTCGAGCCCGCCGCCTGCCCCGTCGGAGGGCCCGCCGCCGAGTTCCGCCCCGCCGGCCGGGCTCCGCTGCAACTCCCTGCGCAGCCGCACCGCCGCCCGGTACAGCGACAGCATCGACGCCGGGTCCGCCGCCTGGAGTTCGGCGGTGCGGGCGGCCCAGTCCGCGGGCTGCGGCAGCCAGGGCTCGGCGGCGCCCGCCGGGCTGAAGCCGAAGGGCGGCACGTCGCCGGACCACGGCAGCGGCACCCGGCAGCCGTCGCGGCCGGGGTTGGTGCCGAGCGAGCGCAGGTACATCGGGTCCTGCAGCTTGTCCGTGGGGATGTCCTCCACCTCGGGCAGCCCCAGCTCCTCGCCCTGGTAGAGGTAGACCGTGCCGGGCAGCGCCAGCGTGAGCAGCGCGGCCGCCCGCGCCCTGCGGGTGCCCAGCTCCAGGTCGGTGGGCACCCCGAACGCCTTGGTGGCGAAGTCGAAGCCGGTGTCGGCGCGCCCGTATCGGGTCACCGTCCGCGTCACGTCGTGGTTGCACAGCACCCAGGTGGCCGGCGCGCTCACCGGCGCGTGCGCGGCCAGCGTGGTGTCGATCGAGGTGCGCAGCCGGGCCGGCTCCCACGGGCAGGCCAGGAAGTCGAAGTTGAAGGCGGTGTGCATCTCGTCGGGCCGCAGGTAGCGGGCGAACCGCTCGGCGTCGGGCAGCCACACCTCGCCGACGAGGATGCGCGCGCCCGGGTAGGAGTCGGCGATCCGCCGCCAGCCGCGGTAGATGTCGTGCAGCTCGTCCCGGTCGATGTACGGGTGGGGCGCGGCCGGGTCGTCGGTGAGGTCGGGCAGCAGCGGGTCCTTCCAGACCATCGCCGCCGAGTCGATCCGCACCCCGCCGGCGCCGCGGTCGAACCAGAACCGCAGGATGTCCTCGTGCTCGGCGCGGACCTCCGGGTGGTTCCAGTTCAGGTCCGGCTGCTCGGAGTCGAAGAGGTTGAGGAACCAGTCGCCGGGCGTGCCGTCCGGGTCGGTGGTGCGGGTCCAGGCCGGGCCGCCGAACTGCGAGGGCCAGTTGTTCGGCGGCAGTTCGCCGTGCTCGCCGCGGCCGGGCCGGAACCAGAACCGCTCGCGGGCCGGCGAGCCGGGGCCGGCCGCCAGCGCCTCGCGGAACCACGGGTGGGCGGCCGAGATGTGGTTCGGCACGATGTCGATGATCGTCCTGATGCCGAGCGCCAGGGCCTCGGAGATCAACTTCTCGGCCTCGGCGAGGGTGCCGAAGACCGGCTCCACGTCGCGGTAGTCGGCCACGTCGTAGCCGCCGTCGGCCATCGGCGAGGGGTACCAGGGGTTGAACCACAGGGCGTTGACGCCGAGTTCGGCGAGGTACGGCAGGCGGGCCCGCACTCCGGCGAGATCACCGGTGCCGTCGCCGTTGCTGTCGGCGAAGCTACGCGGATAGACCTGGTAGATGACCGCGCCGCGCCACCAGTTCTCGTCGGCCTCGGGCTGAGGGGTGTCTGCCACGTCAACGTCCTTTCGGGCAGGTGGGACCCCGCCGCCGGCCCCGCGTGCGGGGATGTCGGGTGTGCGGGGGCCGGCGGCGGAGTGCTGATGGGTGGTGCGTTTCGGGTCGTGCGGCTTTTTGGGGGGCTGTGCCGGGGGGCGCGGCAGGCGTCAGCCCTTGAGGCTGCCCGCGGTCAGACCGGACATGATGTTGCGCTGGAAGAGCAGGAAGATCAGCAGGGTGGGTACCGCCGAGATCGCCAGCGCGGCGATCAGCACGTTCTCCGGCACGCCCTGCGAGAGCGACTGGATGCCGATGTTGATCGGCTGCTTCTTCGGGTCGGGCTCCACCAGCATCGGCCAGAGGAAGTCCTTCCAGACGTTCACCACGGCGAAGATCGACACCACGCCGAGGATCGGCCGCGACATCGGCAGCACGACGGAGACCAGGGTGCGGATCGGCCCGGCGCCGTCGATGGCGGCGGCCGCCATCAGGTCCTGCGGGATGGAGTCGAAGAACCGCTTGAGCAGGAAGATGTTGAAGCCGTTGGCCACCGTCGGCAGCCAGATCGCCCACGGATGGTTGATCAGGTTCAGGTGCAGGATCGGCAGGTCGAGCACGGTCATGTACTGCGGGACGACCAGCACGGTGGCCGGGATCATCAGCGTGGCCAGCATCGCGCCGAGCACCACGTTGCCCAGCACCGGGCGCAGCTTGGACAGCGCGTAGGCGGCGGCCACGTCGAGGACCAGCTGGAAGAACAGCGCGCCGAAGGCGTAGTAGACGGTGTTCCACAGCAGCCGGGCCAGCTGCAACTGGGTCCAGGCCGTCTTGTAGTTGGACGCCTGCGGATGGTGCGGGTAGAGCGTGGGCGGGTTGTGCAGCACCTCGTGGACGTTCTTGAAGCCGCTGGTCGCCATCCAGTACAGCGGGCCGATGAAGACCAGCGTGAAGACCACCAGCACCACCGACAGGACCGTCCAGTAGACGACCTTGCCGCGGGGGCGGGAGAGGGCCGCGGACGAGATCAGCGTCCGGGTCTGGGGGGTGAACTCTGCCATGGTGGGGTCCCGTCCCTAGTCGCTGTTCCGGCTCAGCCGGGTGTAGAGGCCGGAGAAGCAGATCAGCACCAGCATCAGGAAGAGGCCGAGGACTGCGGCGCCGTTGAAGTTGTCGTAGTGGTAGCCGTACTGGTAGATCATGTAGACCACGGTCATGGTGGAGTTCTCCGGGCCGTTGCCGCCGGCCATCAGGAACACGTTGGTGAACTCCTGCATGGTGGCCACGATCTGCAGCAGCAGCATCAGCGAGAGCACCAGCCGGGTCTGCGGGATGGTGACGTGCCAGATCTTGCTCAGCAGGCCCGCCCCGTCCAGGTCGGCCGCCTCGTACAACTCGCCGGGGATGTTCTGCAGGGCCGCCAGGTAGATCAGGGTGGCGCTGCCCATGCTCATCCAGGTGGCCGCGATCACCACCGAGATCAGCGCGGTGTGCGAGGAGTCCAGCCACTGCGAGGTCGGCAGGTGCAGCTTTCTGAGCACCGTGTTGAACAGCCCGTACTCGGGGTTGTAGAAGTACTTGAAGAGCAGCGCCCCGGCCACCGGCGGCAGCATCACCGGCAGGTAGACCAGGATGCGCAGGTAGGCGCGCGCGTGCCGCAGCTCGTTGAGCAGGATCGCCACCAGGAAGGGCACCGCGAAGCCGATCACCAGCGCATAGAGGGTGAACAGCGCGGTGTTGCGCCAGGCGGTCCAGAAGTACGGGTCGTGGTAGACGACCTTGATGTTGTGGAAGCCGACCCAGCGGGTCACCCCGCGCCGGGTCGACTGGAAGCTCATGATGAACTCGCGCACCATCGGGTACCAGGAGAAGAACCCGAAGCACAGGAGCGCGCCGACCAGGAAGCCGTACGCCTGGACGTTCTCCCTTGCCTTGCGGCGCAGGCCCGGCCCGCCGCTCCTGGTCCGCACGCCGGACGGCGGGTCCGCGCGCTTGGTGGTGTTCTCGGGGACGGTCGTGGCCGCCATGGGTGCTCCTCGACTGGAAAGGTGCGAAGGTCCGTGCCGCGGAGCGGGGCCGGCCGAGGACCGGGCCCCGCTCCGCCGGGCGGCTACTGGCCGGCGGCCAGCAGCTGGTTGGCCTGGCCCTCGGCGGTCGAGAGCAGCTTGCCGATGTTGGCGTTCTTGTTCGACAGGACGCCGGACATCACCGTGTCGAGCACCGTGTAGAGCTTCTGCGCGTTCGGCGGCTCGGCCTTCACCGGCACCTGGGCGTCGACGTAGGACTTGAAGTTCGCCACCGGCATGGTCGCGTTCGCGGTCTTGTCCGCGGTGTCGGTGGCCTTGGCCTGGCCGGTGAAGAAGAACGGCTCGGGCAGGCCGACCGGCAGGCCGTCCGCCTTCTTGCGGGCGTAGTCGAACTGGCCCTTGCCGTTGGTGAGGAACTCGAAGTTGATCCAGGCGATGCCGGCCTTGATCTGGTCCGGGCTGTCGGAGGACTTGAAGAAGTAGTCGTTGCCGCCCATCAGCGAGGTCTTGCCGCCGGGGATCGGGGCCATGCCGAGGTCGGCGTACTTCGCGCCGTACTGCTGCACCATCAGCGTGATGTCGTCCGGGGCGGCCAGGTACATGCCGATCTGCCCGGCGCCCATGGCCTTCTGGCTCTCGCCCCACGCCTTGCCGGCGCTCTCCGGCATGCTGTGGTCCACCCAGCGCATGTCGTGGATGGTCTGCAGGATCTGCTTGGCCTCGGGGCCGTTGAAGGTGGCCTTGGTGCCGCCGGCGTCCACCACGTCGTTGCCCGCGCCGTACAGCGCCGAGGTCAGGTGCCAGCCGCCCTGGTTGCCGGCGCCGTACTCGAAGAAGCCGTGCACGCCCTTGCTGCCGAGCTTGTCCTGGATGGTCTTGGCGTCCTGGCGGATCTCGTCCCAGGTGGTCGGCGGCTGGTCGGGGTCGAGGCCCGCCTCCTGGAAGATCTTGCGGTTGTAGATCAGGCCCATCGAGTAGTTCGTGGTGGGCAGGCCGTAGAGCTTCCCGCCGTCCTTGAGGATGGCCAGGACGTTGGGGTCGATGTCCTTGAGGTTCGGCACCGACTTGTCGTTGACGTAGTCGGTGATGTCGGCGGCCTGGCCCGCGTCGAGGACCTGGTTGAGGTCGGTGACGTAGCTGTAGAAGACGTTCGCCTCGGTCTTGCCCTGCAGTTGCGCGGTGAACTTGTCGGTGTCCTCGCAGGGGAAGGTGTCGATGCTCTTGATCGTCACGTTGGGGTAGATCTTGTTGAAGGCCGCGACGTCCTTCAGCCACTCGGAGCGCTCGGCCTTCTTGGTGGTCGGCGGCTCGCAGTCGACGCTGATGGTGACCTTGGTCTTGGGGTCCAAGGGGGTGGCGGCACTCGCTTTGTCGGCCTTGCTGCTCGAGCTGTCGTTCTTGTCGTTGGAGCACGCGGCACCGGTCAACCCGATGCCTGCGACCAGCGCGACCGCAACCAGTCTGCGGTAGCCGATTCTGCTCATTGTCAACCCTTCCCCTGAACCACTGCGCGTCGTCGGACTGCGATCTGGGACCCCGCGGCACGTGGACGCAACTGCCGTCCAGCGCAGGTGCGCGCCGCCTTCCGGGTTGGCTCAACGTACTGAACGTGATAGATGTCCGCAAGATGTCGCGCGAATTTCGCAAAGACACGACTTGGTCACGACGCGAAGAAGCACCCCGCTGGTGCGAGGTGCTTCACCGGTGGCCGGACGGCGTGCCGGACCGGCTGCCGAATCGGGCGCCGGCCCGGGGTCTCTGTCCAAGTGTCGGCCCGGGGTCTCTGCCCGAGTGCCGGCCCGGGCGGCGGCCCGGGTGTCCGCTCAGGCGGTGGCTCAGGCGCCGGCTCAGGCGTTGGCGCGGGCGTCCGGGTGGGGGACGCGGGCGGCGTCACGCACCGGCCCGGTGGAGCCGCGCACCACCAACTCCGGCTCGAAGAACAGCTCGTCGTGGTCGACGGAGGCGCCGCTGATCTCGCCGGCGAGCAGGTCCACCGCGGCCCGCCCCATCGCCTCGATCGGCTGCCGCACGGTGGTCAGCGGCGGCTCGGTGCAGTTCATCAGCGAGGAGTCGTCGTAGCCGATCACCGAGACGTCCTCGGGCACCGACATCCGGCGGCGCCGGGCGGCCCGGATGGTGCCGAGCGCCAGCAGGTCCGAGGCGCAGATGAAAGCGGTGATGCCGCGGGCCAGCAAGCGGCTTGCGGCGGCCTGCCCGCCCTCCAGCGTGAACAGGGCGTGCTCGACGGTGACCGAGGGGTCCACCCGGCGCGCGGCCGACAGCTTGCGCCGGGAGGGCACGTGGTCCGGCGGGCCGAGCACCATCGCGATGCGCTGGTGGCCGAGCGAGATCAAGTGGTTCATCGCCTGTTCCACGGCCACCCCGTCGTCGCAGGAGACCCGCGGGAAGTCCAGGTGGTCGATGGCGGCGTTCATCAGCACGGTGGGCAGGTTGCGCTCGGCCAGCCGCGCGTAGTGGTCGTGCGGGGACTCGGCCTGGGCGTAGAGGCCGCCGAAGAAGACCACCCCGGAGACGTGCTGCTGCAGCAGCAACTCCACGTAGTCCGCCTCCGATACGCCGCCGGCGGTCTGTGTGCACAGCACGGGGGTGAATCCCTGCTGGGCCAGCGCGCCGCCGACCACCTCGGCGAAAGCGGGGAAGATCGGGTTCTGCAGCTCGGGCATGACCATGCCGACCAGCCGGGCGCGTTCGCCGCGCAGCTGGGTGGGCCGTTCGTATCCGAGCACGTCAAGGGCGGTGAGGACCGCGGCCCGGGTCGCATCGGAGACGCCCGGCTTCCCGTTCAGCACCCGGCTGACGGTGGCCTCGCTCACCCCGACCTTCTTTGCCACCTCGGCAAGTCGTCGTGTCATGGCGTCGATTCTAGTACAGGTATCGCAAGTTTCTTGCGGCCTATTTGCGAGATCTCTGCAAGCAATCCAAATTTTGCGAAATGCGATCGACATCTTGCTGTCCCCTGTGGGACATCCGTAGGGTGACTGGCCACAGCAAGCGACTCCCGTCAGAAGGGACACCCCCCACCCCATGGACATCAGACGTCGCTCCGCAGTGTGGCTGGCCTGCGCCACCGCCTCGGCGGTCGCCGCCGGCGGTCTGGCCGCCCTCGCCCTGACCGCCCCCACCGCCCAGGCCGCCGCCAAGGTCTCCACCGTCTCGCCCTTCGACGTCAGCGGCGGCGCGTCGGTGCCGTTCACCGAGTACGAGGCCGAGCAGGCCGCCACCAACGGCACCGTCATCGGCCCCGACTACACCCAGGGCACCGTCGCCTCCGAGGCGTCCGGCCGCCGCGCGGTCACCATCAACCAGGGCCAGTACGTCGAGTTCACCCTCACCAAGGCGGCCAACGCCGTCGATGTCGCCTACAACCTGCCGCGGGGCGCCTCAGGCACGGTCTCGGTCTACGTCAACGGCACCAAGATCGCCACCAAGCTGGCCGTCACCTCGCAGTACTCCTATGTCGACACCAGCTGGATCGCGGGCGCCAAGACGCACCACTTCTTCGACGACTCCCGTATACGACTGGGCCAGAACCTGGCCGCCGGCGCCAAGGTGAAGTTCCAGCTCGACTCCGGCGACACCGGCTCGGCCACCCTCGACGTCGCCGACTTCGAACAGGTCGCGGCGCCCGGCACGCAGCCCGCCAACTCCGTGTCGGTGGTCGCCGACGGCGCCGACGCGAGCGGCAGCGGCGACAGCACACAGGCCTTCCGACAGGCGATCAGCGACGCAAAGGCGCAGGGCAAGGAAGTGTGGATCCCACAGGGCGACTTCAAGGTCACCTCGCAGATCCCCGCCGACGGCGTCACCCTGCGCGGCGCCGGCAACTGGTACTCGGTGGTGCACAGTTCGCACTTCATCGACCAGACCTCGGCCGGCGGCAACACCAAGCTCTACGACTTCGCCGTCATCGGCGACGTCAGCGTCCGCAACGACAACTCGCCCGACAACTTCATCACCGGCAGCCTCGGCCCCAACTCCGTGGTGCAGGGCATGTGGATCCAGCGCGAGAAGTGCGGGTTGTGGCTCACCGGCAACAACACCAACCTGCTGGTGCAGAACAACCGCATCATCGGCACCACCGCCGACGGGCTCAACCTGGACGGCAGCGCCCAGGGCGTGCAGGTGAAGAACAACTTCCTGCGCAACCAGGGCGACGACTCGCTGGCCATGTGGTCGCTCGGCTCGCCCGACACCGGCAACACCTTCTCCAACAACACCATCGTGCAGCCCAACCTCGCCAACGGCATCGCGATCTACGGCGGTTCGAACAACACCGCGAGCAACAACGTGATCGCCGACACCAACGCCCTCGGCAGCGGCCTGGCCATCTCCAACCAGGCCTTCCTGCAGCCCTTCAACCCGCTGTCCGGCTCGGTGACCGCCTCGGGCAACACCCTGATCCGCACCGGGGCGCTCAACCCCAACTGGGGCCACCCGATGGGCGCGCTGCGGGTCGACTCCTACGACTACGCGATCACGAACGTCAACGTGCAGATCTCCAGCACGTCGTTCATCGACAGCCCCTACAGCGACTTCGAGTTCGTCTCCGGCGGCGGCCACGGCTACACCGTCAGCGGCGTGACGGTCAGCGGGGCCACGGCCACCGGCACCGGGACCGTCGTCGTCCAGGCGGAGACCCCCGGCTCGGCGACCTTCAGCAACGTCACCGCCACCGGCACCGGCGACACGGGCGTCTACAACTGCTCCTACCCGGCGAGCCTGCCCGCCTTCACCATCAACCGCGGCTCGGGCAACAGCGGTTGGGACGGCACCTGGGGCGACTGCAGCAGCTGGCCGCAGCCCGGCTCGGGCAGCACCACCGGCGGCGGCACCACCACGGGCGGCGGCAGCGGCGGCACCACACCGCCGGCCGGCGGCAACCTCGCGGCCGGGCGCCCCGTCTCCGACACCGGGCACACCGACGTCTACGTGGCCTCCAACGCGGTGGACGGCAACGCCAACTCCTACTGGGAGAGCACCGACAACGCCTTCCCGCAGTCGATCACCGTGGACCTCGGCGCCACCAAGGCGGTCGGGCGGCTGGTGCTCAAGCTCCCGCCGGCCACGGCATGGGCGACCCGCACCGAGACCCTGTCCGTGCTCGGCTCCACCGACAACTCCACGTGGACCACGCTGAAGGCGTCGGCCGGCTACACGTTCAACCCGTCCTCGGGCAACATCGCGACCGTCTCCCTGGGCTCGGCGAGCACCCGCTACCTGCGGCTGACCTTCACCGGGAACACCGGCTGGCCCGCGGGCCAGCTCTCGGAGCTGGAGGCGTACGCCTCGTAAGGAGCGCGACCGGCAAGGGGCGCTGACGCGTCCCGCGGGGGGCGTCCACGGCCACGGCCGGGGGCGCCCCCTCGGCCGTAGGTGAGATATGCCCCTCGCGCAGGCACTATGGGGAGAGAGCGATGCGCAACCCGGGGGAAACGGTGTGGTGCAATGCTCCTGGTCCCCCGGTCCTCCCACGGCGGGGGAAGCGGTGGCCGACCGGCGAGGATGGATGGTTATGGACAAGCAGCAGGAGTTCGTTCTGCGCACCCTGGAGGAGCGCGACATCCGCTTCGTGCGGTTGTGGTTCACCGACGTGCTGGGCTACCTGAAGTCCGTCGCCGTCGCCCCCGCCGAGCTGGAGCAGGCGTTCGACGAGGGCATGGGCTTCGACGGCTCCGCGATCGAGGGCTTCGCCCGCGTCTACGAGTCGGACATGATCGCCAAGCCCGACCCCGGCACCTTCCAGGTGCTGCCCTGGCGGGCCGAGGCCCCCGGCACCGCCCGGATGTTCTGCGACATCCTGATGCCCGACGGCTCGCCCTCCTACGCCGACCCGCGGTTCGTCCTCAAGCGCGCCCTGGCCAAGACCTCCGACCTCGGCTTCACCTTCTACACCCACCCCGAGATCGAGTTCTTCCTGCTCAAGGAACGCCCGGTGGACGGCACCCCGCCCACCCCCGCGGACAGCTCCGGCTACTTCGACCACACCCCGCAGAACGTCGGCATGGACTTCCGCCGCACAGCCATCACGATGCTGGAGTCCATGGGCATCTCGGTGGAGTTCTCGCACCACGAGGGCGCGCCCGGCCAGCAGGAGATCGACCTGCGCTACGCCGACGCGCTGTCCACCGCCGACAACATCATGACGTTCCGGCTGGTGATGAAGCAGGTCGCCCTGGAGCAGGGCGTGCACGCGACCTTCATGCCCAAGCCGTTCTCCGAGCACCCCGGCTCCGGCATGCACTCGCACCTCTCGCTCTTCGAGGGCGACCGCAACGCCTTCTACGAGTCGGGGGCGGAGTTCCAGCTCTCCAAGGTGGGCCGGTCCTTCATCGCGGGGCTGCTGCGGCACGCGGGCGAGATCTCCGCGGTCACCAACCAGTGGGTCAACTCCTACAAGCGGATCTGGGGCGGCTCGCAGCGCACCGCGGGCGCCGGCGGCGAGGCCCCCTCGTACATCTGCTGGGGCCACAACAACCGCTCGGCGCTCATCCGGGTGCCGATGTACAAGCCCGGCAAGACCGGCTCCACCCGGGTCGAGGTCCGCTCGCTGGACTCCGGCGCCAACCCCTACCTCGCCTACGCGGTCCTGCTCGCCGCGGGCATGAAGGGCATCCAGGAGGGCTACGAGCTGCCCGCGGGCGCCGACGACGACGTGTGGGCCCTCACCGACGCGGAGCGCCGCGCCCTGGGCATCGAGCCGCTCCCGCAGAACCTCGGCGAGGCGATCACGCTGATGGAGCGCTCGGAGCTGGTCGCCGAGACCCTGGGCGAGCACGTCTTCGACTTCTTCCTGCGCAACAAGAAGCAGGAGTGGGAGGAGTACCGCTCCGAGGTCACCGCCTTCGAGCTGCGCAAGAACCTGCCGAACCTGTAGGGGACCCGGCGCCGCCGCTGGCGCGGACGTGCCGGGGCGCCCTCCTCGGTGGAGGGGCGCCCCGGTCGGTCGGAGGGGTCGGTCGTGGGGGTCAGCGGACCCGGACGTTCTCGTCCTCGTCCTCGTCCGGCTCCTCACCCGGTACGTGGACGTCGCGGACGTTGATGTTGATCTCCACCACGTCCAGGCCCGTCATGCGCTCGACGGCATTGGTGACCGAGGAGCGGATGTCGTCGGCCGCGTCGGCGATCTCCGTGCCGTAGAGGACGACGATGTCGAGGTCGACGGCGGCCTCCTTCTCGCCGACCTCGACCTTCACGCCGCGGGTGTGGTCGGCGCCGCGGGCGACCCGGTCGCGGACGGCGCCCACCGCGCGGGAGGGCCCGCCGCCCATGGCGTAGACCCCCTCCACCTCGCGCGTGGCGATCCCGGCGATGGTGGCCACCACCGAGTCCGCGATCGTGGTCTTTCCCGAGGGGCGTCCGTTGCGGCCGGAGGCGGACGTCGTGGTCTTCTCCGCGGTGGCGGTGGTCATAAGGCAAGCCCCTTCCTCGCAGGATGACCTCGCAGCTGAAAATGCGGGCTCCTTCTCACCATGACCCCGTCGGACCGCACCTGCCACTCCAACGGCCCAGCACCGCCGCCCCCCGGCGGGGACAATGGGAAGCCGTGAGCAGCCCGATCTGGTACGTGGCCTACGGGTCGAACATGCACGCCGAGCGGCTGGCCCGCTACCTCGAAGGCGGCCACCCGGCCGGTGCCGCGCGGGCCTACCCCGGCTGCCGCGACCCCCGCCCGCCGGCCCGGTCCGAGCCGCTGGAGGCACCCGGCGCCGTCTACTTCGCCACCCACTCCCCGGTCTGGGGCGGCGGCCGCGCCTTTTACGACCCGGAGGCGGGCGGGCGGACCCTCGCCCGCGCGCACCTGCTCACCGCCGAGCAGTTCGCCGACATCGCCGCCCAGGAGATGTACGCGGCGCCCGGCGCGGACCTGGACCTCACCGAGGTGCTGGCCACCGGCCGCAGCACCCTGGGCCCCGGCCGCTACGAGACCCTGGTGCGGCTCGGCACCCGCGACGGCCTGCCGATGCTCACCTTCACAGCGCCCTGGGCGATGACGGACGTGCCCTGGACGGTCCCCTCGGCCGCCTACCTGGACCACCTGGCCGCAGGCCTGCGCGAGGCCGGCGCCTGGGGCGGCGCCGAGATCGCCCGCTACCTTGCCGGGCGGCCCGGCGCCGCGGGCCACTGGCGGGCGAGCGGCACCGCGCTGCTGCCGGCGCGCGCCCCCCGGAAGCGCCCGGCCCCACAAGGGGATTAGGCTCGAAGAGGGGCGCCAGGGGCCGGCCCCGCGAAGGTGTGCCAACCCCCGGGAGGGCCGGATGCAGGGCCGACGCAGCAGTACGTTCACCCGTCTGCTGCGCCACGGCTTCACCGACCCCGCGGCCGCCGAGCGGCTGCTGGACGCCGACGTGCTCACCGCCGTCCGCGCCGACCCCGTGCTGCTGGAGGCGCTGGGCGCCACCGCCGACCCCGATCTGGCGCTGCTCGGCCTGGTCCGGCTCGCCGAGGCCCTGGAGCCGGCCGAGCGCCGCACCCTGCTGGACACCGTGACCACCGCCAAGCCGCTGCGCGACCGGCTGCTCGGCGTGCTCGGCGCCTCCGAGGCGCTGGGGGACCACCTGGTGCGGCACCCCGCCGACTGGCACGCCCTGGTCACCTACGAGGCCGCCGACCTGCACCCGGGCGTCGCCGAGTTCGAGGCGGGGCTGTCCACCGCGCGCGACCCGGACGCGCTGCGGGTGGCGTACCGCAGGTGCCTGCTCGGGATAGCCGCCCGCGACGTGTGCGGCACCAGCGACCTGGTCCGTACCGCCGCCGAACTCGCCGACCTGGCCACGGCCACGCTGCGTGCTGCTCTGGCCATCGCCACGGCGGAGGCGCCCGCGGACGCCGCCGCCTGCCGGCTGTCGGTCATCGGGATGGGCAAGTGCGGCGGCCACGAGCTGAACTACGTCTCCGACGTGGACGTCGTCTTCGTCGCCGAGCCCCCGATCCAGCCGGAGCAGCCGGCCGAGGCCCCGGCGGACCCTGCCCGGCAGCAGGCCGAGACGGCCGCCGTCCAGGCCGCCACCCGCCTCGCCGCGCGCATGATGCGCATCTGCTCCGACACCACCGCCGAGGGCACCATCTGGCCGGTGGACGCCAACCTGCGGCCCGAGGGCAAGAACGGGCCCCTGGTGCGCACCCTGGCCAGCCACCTCGCCTACTACCGGCGGTGGGCCAAGACCTGGGAGTTCCAGGCACTGCTCAAGGCCCGCCCGGTCGCCGGCGACGCCGCCCTGGGCGCGGAGTACACCGCGGCGATCCAGCCCATGGTCTGGCAGGCCGCCGAGCGCGAGCACTTCGTCACCGACGTGCAGGAGATGCGCCGCCGGGTCGTGGACAACATCCCCGCCGCCCACGTCGACCGCGAACTCAAGCTCGGCCCCGGCGGCCTGCGGGACGTGGAGTTCGCCGTCCAGCTGCTGCAGCTCGTGCACGGCCGCAGCGACGCCGAGCTGCGCAGCGGCACCACGCTGACCGCGCTGGCCGAACTGGCCGCGGGCGGCTACGTGGGCCGCGCCGACGCCGCCGCCCTGGACGCCGCCTACCGCTTCCTGCGGCTGATGGAGCACCGCATCCAGCTCCACAAGCTGCGCCGCACCCACCTCGTGCCCGACGACGAGGCCGGGCTGCGCCGCCTCGGCCGCGGCCTCGGCTTCCGGTCGGAGCCGGTGGAGCGGCTGGACCGCGAGTGGCGCCGGCACGCCCGCGAGGTGCGCCGGCTGCACGAGAAGCTCTTCTACCGGCCGCTGCTGGACGCCGTCGCCCAGCTCGGCACCGAGGAGAGCCGGCTGAGCACCGCCGCCGCCCGCGAGCGCCTGCAGGCCCTCGGCTACGCCGACCCCGCCGCCGCGATGCGCCACCTGGAGGCCCTGGCCAGCGGGGTGAGCCGCAAGGCGGCGATCCAGCGCACCCTGCTGCCGGTCCTGCTCGCCTGGTTCGCCGACTCCGCCGACCCCGACGCCGGCCTGCTCGGCTTCCGCAAGGTCTCCGACGCCCTCGGCCGGACCCCCTGGTATCTGCGGCTGCTGCGCGACGAGGGCGCCGCCGCCCAGCGGCTGGCCCGCGTCCTGTCCTCGGGGCGGCTCGCCCCCGACCTGCTGATGCGCGCCCCCGAGGCCGTGGCCATGCTCGGCTCCCCGGACGGCCTCGCCCCGCGCGGGCACGCCGCCCTGGAGCAGGAGGTGCTGGCCGCCGTCGGCCGCGCGGAGACCCCCGAGCAGGCCATCGCCGCAGTCCGCGGGGTGCGCCGCCGCGAGCTGTTCCGCACCGCGGCCGGCGACCTGATCGACACCTACGGCGACGACGAGGAGTCCGGCGGCCCCGCCGACCCCTCCGTGCTGGTCGACCGGGTCGGCACCGCCGTCTTCGGCCTCACCTCGGCGACGATCGCCGGGGCGCTGCGGGCGGCCGTCCGCGCGGTCACCGACCGCGACGCCCGGCCGCTGCCGACCCGTCTCGCAGTCATCGCCATGGGCCGCTTCGGCGGCCGCGAGCTCGCCTACGGCTCGGACGCCGACGTGCTCTTCGTCCACGAGCCCGTGCCGGGCGCCGACCCCGACCGGGCCGCCCGCGCCGCGACCGCCGTCGCCGACGAGCTGCGCCGGCTGCTGCAGGTCCCCACCGCCGACCCGCCGCTGCTGGTGGACGCCGACCTGCGCCCCGAGGGCAAGAGCGGCCCCCTGGTCCGCAGTCTCGCCTCCTACGAGGCGTACTACCGGCGCTGGTCGCAGGTGTGGGAGAGCCAGGCGCTGCTGCGGGCCGCACCGGTGGCCGGGGACGCCGATCTCGGCGAGCGGTTCACCGCGCTGATCGACCCGGTGCGCTACCCGGCCGCCGGCCTGGACGAGGACGGCGTGCGCGAGATCCGCCGGCTCAAGGCCCGGATGGAGTCCGAGCGGATGCCGCGCGGCGCCGACCCCACCACCCACGCCAAGCTGGGCCGCGGCGGCCTGTCCGACGTCGAGTGGACGGTCCAGCTGATCCAGCTGCGGCACGCCGCCCGCGTGCCCGCGCTGCGCACCACCGGGACCCGGCGGGCACTGGCGGCGGCGCAGGCCGAGGGGCTGATCGAGGCGGCCGACGCGGCGGTGCTGGACGAGGCGTGGGTGCTGGCCACGCGGGTGCGCAACGCGGTGATGCTGGTCCGCGGCCGCCCCGGCGACACCTTCCCCGGCGACAGCCGCGAACTGGCCGCCGTGGCGCGCTACCTCGGCCACCCGGCCGGGCACGCGGGCGACATGCTGGACGACTACCGCCGGCGCACCCGCAGGGCCCGCGCGGTCGTGGAGCGGCTGTTCTACGAGGGGTGAGGCCCGCCAGGAGGGTTGATCACTCTCGCGACCGGGTGCACGACGGTGGGCACCCCCGCCCGTTCGGGACGTCCCGCGTGCCTCAAGCGGCGGCCTTGGCCGCGGCCTGCTCGGCGACGGCGAGCTGCGGCAGCCGGTACACCCACCGTCCGTACACGAGCGACACCACCGCGTACCCGACCGCCAGGCACACCACGCCGCCGACCGCGTCCATCCAGAAGTGGTTGCCGGTGGCGATGATCACCGTGAGGGTGAACAGCGGGTAGAGCCCGCCGAGGACGCGCACCCACAGCGGCTTGGCGAGCGAGATGACGGTGATCCCGCACCACAGCGACCAGCCGATGTGCATCGACGGCATGGCGGCGTACTGGTTCGACACCTGGGCGAGGCTGCCCTGCGAGAGCGAGCCCCAGGTGTGGTGGACGGCGACGGTGTCGATGAAGTGGCCGCCGGTCATCAGCCGCGGGGGCGCCAGCGGGTAGGCCCAGAAACCGATCAGCGCCAGCCAGGTCGTCACGAAGAGCACCAGCCGCGGCGCGGCGTAGCGGTCCGGATGCGCCACGTACAGCCACACCAGCACGCCGATGGTGATGATGAAGTGCAAGGTGGCGTAGTAGTAGTTCATCCCCACGATCAGCCAGGTCACCGAGTTCAGTGCGTGGTTGACGCTGTGCTCGACGTCCAGGCCCAGGGCGCCCTCGAAGGACCAGATGTCGTGGGCGTGCCGCAGCGCGGTGCCGCGCTCCTCCGGAACGGCGTTCCTGATCAGCGAGTACAGCCAGTAGCTGAAGCCGATGAGGATGATCTCGAACCAGAGCCGGGGCCGGTGCGGGCCGCGCAGCCGGGCCAGTTGGGCCCTCGGGCGCAGGGCGGCGGCCCAACCGGTGTCCGGGCCGGCCGTGCCGCCGGCCAGGGTCGCGCCGCCGGTGTCCGCGGGCGCGGCCTGGCGGCCCTGCATCGTTTTCGAGGTCGGTTCCCCCATAGGACACCAGTCTGCCAGAGTCCTTCGATCACACCGCCCGGATTCGGCGGGAACCGGACAGCCCGCGTGTCGCCGCCGACCCCGCGAGGGAGCCGCTACAGGAAGGTGTGCTGAGCCGGTACCCGGGCCGGGGCCGCGGCGGTGGAGCCGCGGACGACCAGTTCGGGCAGGAAGACGAACTCGCTGTGCGGCGCGGGGGTGCCGCCGATCTCCTCCAGCAGCGCGTTCACCGCGGCCTGGCTCATCGCGGCCACCGGCTGCCGGATCGTGGTCAGCGGCGGGTCGGTGAACGCGATCAGCGGCGAGTCGTCGTAGCCGACCACCGAGACGTCGTCCGGCACCGCCAGGCCCTGCTGCCGGGCCGCCCGTATCGCGCCCAGCGCCATCATGTCCGAGGCGCACACGATCGCCGTGCAGCCCGAGGCGATCAGCGCCGCCGCCGCTGCCTGCCCGCCCTCCAGCGTGTACAGCGAGTGCTGCACCAGCGTCTTCGCGTCCTTCTCCGGCATGCCCACCACCTCGCCCATCGAGGCCAGGAACCCCTCGATCTTGCGCTGCACCGGCACATAGCGCTGCTGGCCCACCGCGAGGCCGATCCTGCGGTGGCCCAGCGCCGCGAGGTGGGTGACGGCCAGGCGCACCGCGGCCCGGTCGTCAGGGGAGACGAAGGGCGCGTCGATCCGCTCCGAGAAGCCGTTGATCAGCACGAAGGGCACGCCCTGGCCGTGCAGCCGGGCGTAGCGCTCCATGTCGGCGGTGGAGTCGGCGTGCAGCCCGGAGGCGAAGATGATGCCGGCCACACCGCGCTCGACCAGCATCTCCACCAGCTCGTCCTCGGTGGAGCCGCCCGGCGTCTGGGTGGCCAGCACCGGGGTGTAGCCCTGCCGGGTCAGCGCCTGCCCGATGATCTGCGCGAACGCGGGGAAGATCGGGTTGAGCAGCTCCGGAGTGATCAGCCCGACCAGCCCGGCGCTGCGCTGCCGCAGCCGTACCGGCCGCTCGTACCCCAGCAGGTCGAGGGCGGCGAGGACGGATTCGCGGGTGCCGGCCGAGACTCCGGGCTTGCCGTTGAGCACCCGGCTGACCGTCGCCTCGCTGACCCCCGCCTGGGCTGCGATGTCAGCGAGCCGTGCGGTCACACCACCGGATGCTAGGGGACGCGGCGCCACCACGTCAGATCGCCCACCAGATTGCGGTGTCCGCGGCGATCGCGGCACGCGGGGTCCGCTCGGCCCCCGGCTCGGCCGCCGGGTCCACCGGCACCGGGGCCGCGCCGCTCGACAGCAGCGGACGGCCGGGCGCGGCCACGACGACCGGGTCGCCGGTGAGGTTCACCGTGCAGGCGAAGTCCCGCCCGCCCTCCCCCCGCCGGCGGAACGCGAGCACGCCCTCGGGCGCCCCCAGCCATTCCACCTCCGTGCCCGCGCCCAGCGCCGGGTGCTCCCGGCGCAGCCGCAGCGCGCTGCGGTACATCTCCAGCGTGGAGTCCGGGTCGCCGGTCTGCGCGGCCACGCTCAGCCCCGCCCAGCTGTCGGGCTGCGGCAGCCAGCTCGGCCCGCCCGGCACCGGCCCGAAGCCGTACGGCGCGGTGCTGCCCGACCACGGGATCGGCACCCGGCAGCCGTCGCGGAAGCCGTCCTGGCCGGCGGCGCGGAAGAAGGAGGGGTCCTGGCGCACCTCGTCGGGCAGGTCGGTGACGTCGGGCAGTCCCAGCTCCTCGCCCTGGTAGAGGTAGGCCGAGCCGGGCAGCGCGAGCATCAGCAAGGTGGCCGCCCGGGCCCGGCGCAGGCCCAGCGCCCGATCGCCCGCTTCCCGCACCTGCGTGCCGGCGCCCCGTGGGTTGCCGAACCGGGTCGCGTGCCGGGTCACGTCGTGGTTGGACAGCACCCAGGTGGCCGGGGCGCCCACCGCGCCCATGGCGTGCAGTGAGCGGTCGATGACCGTCCGCAGCTCGACGGCGTCCCACCACGTGGTCAGGTACGCGAAGTTGAACGCCTGGTGCAGCTCGTCGGGGCGCAGGTAGAGGGCCGCGCGCTCGATCGTCGGCGTCCACGCCTCGGCGACCGCGATCCGCTCCCCGTCGTACTCGTCGAGGATGCGACGCCAGCCGCGGTAGATCTCGTGCACACCGTCCTGGTCGAAGTACGGCATCGGGGACGTGCCCAGCAGCGCCAGCTGCTCGGAGTGGCCGATGTCGGGCAGCCCCTCGGCCTTGACCAGGCCGTGGGCGACGTCGATCCGGAAGCCGTCGATACCGAGGTCCAGCCAGAACCGCAGCACCGAGCGGAACTCCTCGTGCACGTCCGGGTGGTCCCAGTCGAAGTCCGGCTGCTCGGGGGCGAACAGGTGCAGATACCACTCGCCGGGGGTGCCGTCCGGCTCGGTGGTGCGGGTCCAGGCGGGGCCGCCGAAGATGGACTCCCAGTCGTTGGGCGGCAGTTCGCCGTGGGCCCCCTTGCCCGGGCGGAAGTGGAAGCGGGCGCGGGCGGGCGAGCCGGCGCCCTCGCGCAGCGCCTGCTTGAACCACTCGTGCTGGTCCGAGCAGTGGTTGGGCACGATGTCCACGATCACCCGCAGGCCGAGCGCGTGCGCGGCCCGCACCAGGTCGTCGGCGTCGGTGAGGGTCCCGAACATCGGGTCCACCGCCCGGTAGTCGGCGACGTCGTAGCCGGCGTCGGCCTGCGGGGAGGCGTAGAAGGGCGAGAGCCACACCGCGTCCACGCCCAGGTCGCGCAGGTAGGGCAGCCGGGAGGTGATGCCGGGCAGGTCGCCCATGCCGTCCCCGTTGCCGTCGGCGAAACTGCGCGGGTAGACCTGGTAGATCACCGCCTCGCGCCACCAGTCTCTGCGCCCCGCGGCGGCGTCGGTCGCGGCGGCGGTGCTGGGCGCGTCGGTGAGGTGCTGGCTCATTGATTCCCTCTTTGGTTCGCGGGGGATCGACGGATGGCATACGGGGAGCGTGCGGGCGTCAGGCGGGTCCAGGACTGTCGCGGTGCTCAGCCCTTGGTGCCGCCGGCGGTCAGGCCGGTGACCAGGTGGCGCTGGACGAGCAGGAAGACCAGCGCGGCCGGGACCGCGATGACCACCGAACCGGCCGTCATGGCGCCCCAGTTGGCCCGCTCGCTGCCGGCGAAGGTGGGCAGGCCCGCGGCGAGCGTGTAGTGCGCGCCGCTCATGAACTGGCTGGAGTAGGCGACTTCGCCCCAGGCGGTCAGGAAGGTGTAGAACGCGGTGACGGCCAGGCCCGGGCGGGCCAGCGGCAGGATCAGCCACCAGAAGGTGCCGAACGGGGTGAGGCCGTCGACCCGGCCGGCCTCGTCGATCTCCCGGGGGATCGTGTCGAAGTAGCCCTTGAGCATCCAGGCGCAGAAGGGCACGGCGATGGTGCAGTACACCAGGACCAGGCCGAGGTAGGTGTCGAGCAGGTCGAGCCGGCCCATCAGGTTGTAGAGCGGCACGATCAGCACGGCGACCGGGAACATCTGGGTGACCAGGAAGGTCCACATCAGCGGGCGGTGGCCGGGGAAGCGCATCCGGGAGATCGCGTACCCGGCGCTGGCGGCGATCAGGACGCCGATCACCATCGTGGCGCCCGCGACGATCACCGAGTTGAGCATCCAGCGCGGGAAGCTGCTGTGCAGCAGCACGAAGCGGTAGTTGGCCAGGCCCAGGTGGTGCAGCACCTGGCCCGGCTGCTGCCAGGCGTTGTCCGGCCCGAAGGAGATGAAGACGATCCACAGGACCGGGAAGACGGCAACGGCACTGGCGGCCAGCAGGGTCGCGTGCAGCGCGAGCGAGGCGGCGGGGCCGCGCTCGCCGCGGCCGCGGCTTCGCGCGCCGGCGGGGGTGGTGGCGCTCATGGGGTCGGCTCCTAGGGCGTGTCTGGGAAATAGCGGCGTCCGCCCGTGAGGGCGGGGGCGGCGGGGTCTGGTGCGTGCTGTCGCAAGGCGGAGGGAGGAGAGCGCAGCGGGCTGCGCCGACGACCGACAACGCGGCGAGCGTGCGTGCCAGGGCCCGGCGACCAGGCGGGATTTGTCAGACACGCCCTAGCTCTGCTCGGCCGCGGCGCGGCGGCGGTAGAAGGTGGAGAAGGCCACCAGGATCAGCAGGATGACGATTCCGTAGGCCGCGGCGCCGGAGTAGTCCGAGACGCCGCTGAACGCCTTCTGGTAGGCGAAGGTGACGAGGATGTCGGTGTCGCCGGTGGTGTTGTTGCCCAGCAGGAGGAAGATGATCGGGAACATGTTGAACGTCCACACGGTGCTGAGCAGGACCACCGTGGTGGTCACCGGGCGCAGGCCGGGGACGGTGACGTTGGTGAACCGCTGCAGCGGCGAGGCGCCGTCCATCTCCGCGGCCTCGTAGAGCTCGGTGGGTATCGCCTGCAGGCCGCCGAGGGTGGCCACCATCATGAACGGCACACCGCACCAGACGTTGACGATGATGACGGCGACCTTCTGGGCGAAGGGCGTGCCGAGCCAGTCCTGGGCGGGCAGGCCGACCGCGGTGACGAGGTCGTTGAAGACGCCGTACTGCGAGTTGAACATCAGCCGCCACGCGAAGACGCCGACGAACGCCGGCACCGCCCACGGCAGGATGAGCGCGAGCCGGTAGAAGAGGCGGAAGCGCATCGGGCGGTTGAGCAGCATCGCCATGCCGAGCCCGAGGGAGTAGGTGACGGCCACGCAGCACACCGTCCACACCACCGTCCACTCCAGCCGCGGGTAGAAGTCGCCGTCCCGGCCGGAGATGATCTGCCAGTAGTTGTGCAGCCCGACGAAGTGGTAGGTGGCCGGGATGTGCACCGGGCCGATGTTCTTCGCCGAGTTGAGCTCGGTGGCGTTGGTGAGCGACAGGTAGGCCCCGTAGCCCAGCGGGTAGAGCACCAGGACGCCGATGACGATCACCACCGGGGCGACCATCGCCCAGGCGTACCAGTGCTTGTTCCAGGCCCGTCGGATCGAGGGCAGCAGGCCGGAGGCGCGGCCCGGGGTACGGGCCGGGCGCGGGGCCCGCTCGGCGGTGGCGGTGGTCATCTCTCCTCGGCTCTTTCGGTTCGCTCGGGGCTGCGGCTGTGACTTCGGCTGCGGCTTCGTGGGGGCCGGACCGGCCGGCCGGGCGCGTGGGCCCTCTGGCACGCGGGGTGCCGCGGGGCCCCGGCCGGCCGGTCCGGGGCCGGGGGCGGCCGCAGGCGCGGAAGGCCCTGCGGGCCGGCGGTCTGCGGCCGGTGCGATGCTGTGCCGGCCGGCGCGGGCGGTGCGGGCTACTGCACGGTGAAGTCCGGCAGCAGCTTGCCGAAGTCCTTGGCGGCGGCGTCCAGGCCGTCCTGCACCGAGGTCTTGCCCTGGAGGATCTTGATGTACTGCTGCTGCAGCGGGGTGAAGAGGCTGCCGACCTGCGGGAGGGCGACCCGCGGCCGGGCGGTGTCCAGGATCGGCTTGAAGCCGGCGATCTGCGGGCTCTTGAGCACGGCGGCGGTGTAGGCCGAGGTGCGGGTGGGCAGCGTGCCGTTCTTCAGGGCGATCTGCTCCTGGCTCGCGGTGGAGGTCATGAACTGCGTGAACAGGTAGGCCGCGTCGAGGTTGCGCGAGCCCTGGTAGACCGCCAGATCCTGGCCGCCGGTGGGGGCGAGCGCCTTGCCGGTGGAGCCGGCCGGCACGGGCGCGTACCCGAGGTTGTCCTTGCCCTTGAACGCCGGGCCGGTCAGGTCGTCGCCGACCGACCAGGGGCCCTGGATCAGCATGGCGACCTTGCCGGTCTTGAAGGAGGTCTGCATGTTGTCGTACGCGTTGGCGAAGTCGATCTTCAGCGAGGAGGTGTCGTAGATCTTCTTCGCCTCGGTGACGGCCTTGACCGCCGCGGGGGAGTTGACGGTGACCTTCTTGGCGGCCGGGTCGGCGAGGTCGGCGCCCTCGCCGAAGAGGAAGGGCAGCAGGAAGTAGGCGTCGGGGTTCATGTAGGTGCCGGCGACGCCGGGGACCTTCGCCTTCACCTTCGCGGCGTCGGCGACCATCTCGTCCCAGGTGGTGGGGGGCGCGGTGATGCCGGCCTTCGCGAAGAGGTCCTTGTTGTAGAGCAGGCCGAGGGTGTCGGTGACCGAGGGGACGGCGTAGGACTTGCCGTCGTACTTCGTGGTGTTGAGCGGGCCGGCCACGAAGTCGCTCGTGTCCGTGAGTGCGGGGGTGCCGTCCAGCGGCGCGATGTAGTGCAGCGAGGCGTACTCCGGGATCAGGCCGACGTCGGTCCTGATCACGTCGGGCGCGCCCTTGCCGCTCTGGGCGGCCGTCTTGAACTTCTGCTCCACGGTGGTGAAGTCCACGTTCTGGTAGTTCACCTTGATCTTGGGGTACTTCGCCTCGAAGGCGGCGATCAGCGCCTTGTACGCCGGGGCCTCGACCTTGGCGTCGGAGGTGTCCCAGTAGGTCACCGTGCCGGAGACCTGGGCGGGGTCCTTCGCCTTGCCGCTGTCCTGCGTGCCACCACTGCCGCTGCCACTGCCGCCGCCACAGGCGGTGGCGCCGAGAACGATGGCCGCGGCCATCGCCACGGCGGATATGCCGCGTCGCATACCTGACTCCTTGATGAGGGAAGTGCCCTGTCGCCCCGCGCCGGACGGCGGCGCCCCGACCCGGTCAGGGACGCCGGCCCGCCGCCGTCCGCCCCGGGCTGGGAGGGACCGTAACAGCGCCGCAACCTCTTGCGAAAGAGTCTGCAAGAAACTTCCGCCGACCCCCGTCATCCGCGACCCTTCCGTCGCCCGTGTCCACGAACGTCCACCTGGTCACGGGGCGTCAACTTTGGTCCCGCTATTCACTCGTTCGGGTGCCGGTCGGATGATCTTGGGCGTGTCGCCGAAGTGATCCCATACGGTCCGATCATGGTCACATCGAGCCATGAAGCAGCACACCGGATCTTTCAGGACCGGCCAGAACTGCTCAATCCCGTCTTCCGGATCCTGGGCCTGCGGGCCCCCGACAAAGCACTCTTCGAAGTCCTCACCCCGGACGTCACCGAGATACGCCCCATGGAGCGGCGCGTCGACACCGTGATGCGGGTCGAGCCCGCCGACGGCACGGGCCCGTTCCTGCTGGCCATCGAGGCCCAGGGGCGGCGTGACGAGAACAAACCGGCCAGTTGGGGGTACTACCTCTCCTACCTGAGCTCCAAGTACCGCTGCCCGACGCTCCTCCTGGTGATCTGCCAGGACAGGGGCACTGCGGAGTGGGCGGCCGGCCCCTTCCGCAACGGCTGGGGCGGCTGGACCGCCTCCAGCGTCCACCCGCTGGCGCTCGGCCCGGACAACGTCCCGCTCATCACCGACGCCCAAGAGGCCGCGCGCGACCTGGCACTGGCGGCGTTCGCGGCAATCGTCCATGGCCCCAACCGCGAGGCCCCGGCCATACTGGAAGCACTCGCTCGCGCCATCGGGAGCACCGACCACCTGGCGCTCGCGTACTACTCGGAAATGCTGGATATCGGCCTGGGAAACACCCCGGCACGGGACATCTGGAGGAAGCTGATGAAGAACGGGAGCTTTTTCCCCGGCCGCGGCACGCTCGTCGAGGAGACGTTCCTGGAGGGCAAGGCGGAGGGCGTGGCAGAAGGCAAGGCAGAAGGCAAGGCCGAGGCCGTGCTGCGGGTGCTGGCGCACCGCGGTATTGCCGTCTCCGACGAGGCGCGGGAGCGCATTGCCGCGTGCCGCGACATGGAGACGCTGGAGTGCTGGTTCGACAAGGCGTTCAGTGTCGAGGCGGCTGAGGAGTTGCTCGCTTTCAAGTGAGTCGGGACGCCGGTCGTAGGCCGGAGGCGGGGTGATGGCGCGTCGGAGGACGCGTCATCACCCCGGCTTTGTTGCTGCCTCCGGGCCGGCTGGTGGCGGTTCGGCGGTAGGTGTGGAAAAACTTGCAGGTGGTTGCTGCAAAGCCGTCGCGGAAAGCTACCGCGGGTAAGGCGTGAGACGCGTCACCGGTGGGGGGTTCGGGGGAACTCCAGGGGTGGGGGTGTGCGTCCATGTACCCATGACCAAGCCGCACGTCACGATCCGCACGGCGACGATCGAGGACCTGGACGCGATCTGCGGAGTCCACGCCCGGGCCCGCGCCACGTACTACGCCGGGCACATCCCGGACGAGGAGTACAGCGGGCCGCAGGAGCTGGAGCGGCAGCGTACGGGGACCGCCGAGGCCATCGTCTCGGGCGAGCGGACCGTGCTGTGCGCCACCCGCCAGGACCACGTCGTCGGCTTCGCGGTGCTCGGCGCCCGCTTCGACGGCGACAAGCTCTTCCAGTTCCACATCGACCCCGAGGTGTGGCGCACCGGCACCGGCACCGCCTTGCACGAGGCGTGCGTACGCACCTGGCAGTCGGCCGAGCTCGCCACGGTGCTGCTCGACGTCTACGCCCCCAACGCCCGCGCCCGCGCCTTCTACGCCAGCCGCGGCTGGCTGGAGGAGGGCCGCGAGGAGGACCACGTCACGATGCGGCTGGCCGTACCGCCGGTGTGACGCCGCGGCGACTCCCGGGCCGGCAGCGGCTGTACGGCCGGGGCTTCCGGCGGGCGCGGGCCCGTACGGTTCCCGGCTGGGGCCGTCGGACCCACTGCTGCCGGGGTCGTGCTCGTTCAGTCCCCGTTCAGCGGTGCCATCGCCGTGCCGTCCGCCAGCCGTCCCGACAGCTTCGCCCGGGTGCCGCGGGGGGCCTGCACGGCCAGGAACCGGCCCTGCACGGTGGTGTCCACGCCGTTGGTGGCCGAGAGGGAGGCCGTGTTGCTGCTGCCGGCCGCCAGCAGGTACCAGTTCGTGGCGGGCGACTTCCACATCACCCCGGCCATCACGTGCGGCGAGAAGCGGCTGCACGCGTTGCCGTTGGCCTGCTGCCCGGCCAGCGCGCCGAGCTCGTTCGGCTTCGCGGCCGGCGGCACGAACTGCACGAAGGCCACGCCCGGTCCGCGCCAGGTGTCCGCGCGGTCGCAGGTCCACGTCGCGTCCCCGGCGCCTTCCGGCAGCGGAGTCCTGGCGAACTGCCAGGAGTTGACCGATCGGACGCCCTGACCGCGCAGTTGGCCGAGCCGGCAGGCGCTGTGCGCCCAACTCGCCAGCGCCTGCTGCCCGGTGGCCTCCAGCGGGGCGGCCGCGGGGCCCTTGCCCTTCGCCGGCGTCCAGGTCAGGTGCACCGGCGCGAGGTCGCCGAGGTCGCTGAGCAGGAAGGACTGGCCGGCGCCGATCGCGGGCGAGGAGTGCAGCTCCAGCACCGGCCAGGTCGAGCCGCACGCGGCGCTGCCGACCGCGGCCGCCTTCGCGTCGGGCATCGGCACCGGGTCGGTCACGCCGTCGGCCGCGCGGTGCAGCGCGGTGGCTGCCCGGTCCGGGGCGAGCAGGTCGCGGGTCTGCGCGGCGGTGATCCACGGGGCGGTCAGGAAGCGGGCGTTGCCGTCCACCCGGTCCACCAGGAGCGCCGCGGAAGTGGCGAGGTCGGTGTTCTGCACCTGGGCGAAGTCGAGCGCGGAGCCGCCCGAGCCGTGCCGCGGCTGGGCGTAGCGGACGATGCGCACTCCGTCGTAGAAGATCACCACGGTGGCCTCGTCCTCGTCCCCGGCGAAGAGCAACTGCGGGGGAGCGGTGGGGCCGGTGCGGGGGGTGCCGGGGGTGGCGCTGACCGTCACCGAGGAGCCGGGCGCGGCCCAGACCTCCAGGGCCCGGCGCAGCAGCGCGGTGTCCTTGACGCGGTTGCCGCGGGCGGGCCAGGCGGAGAAGTCCATCCGGGCGGTGGCCTTCCACTGCCCGGCCGGCACCCGCACCAGCGCGGCCGGGTCGAGGGTGTGCGGGTCGGCGCCGGGCGCGCCGGCGGCGGTGTACGCGTGCGACGAGCCGCCGCCCGTGGTGAGCGCGGCGATCACCGCGCCCGCGGCCACCACCGCGGTGGCGACGGCGCCGATCCTCGCCCGCTTGCGCCGCCGCAGCAGGTCGGTGGGGCGCAGGTGCACGGTGCACGGGTCGAGGTCGCCCACGGCGGGCGGGACCGCGGGCCCGGTGCCGCCCTGCGCCGGGACCCGTACGGCCGCGGCCGCCCGTACGGCCTCACGCGGGTCGGGGGCGCCGGCCGCGTCCAGCAGGGCGCGGGTCTCGGGCTCGGGGAGCTGCTCGACGGTGAGCAGCACGTAGGCCGCGCGGGCCGCGGTCGGCAGCGAACCGAGGGCCCGCAGCAGCGCGGCCTCGGCCTCGCCGCCGGCGCGCGGGTTCAGCCGCAGGCCCAGTACGCGGGGCAGCCGCAGCTCCTCCAGCGCCTCGTGGATCCGGCCGCGCCCGCCGAATGCCATGGCGGCCTTGAGGACTTCGAGCCGCAGCACCCCGTAGGGGCCGTCCTGGCGGCCGTCGAGCGGGGAGGAGGGCAGGGCGCGCTGCACCAGGCGGTGGGCGGCGATGGCCCGGTGGTGCCGGCCGAGCCCGGCGGGCAGCGTCACGTAGGCGAGCCGCACCAGCCGCGGGTAGTGCTCGACGAGTGCCGCCTCGGCCTGCTCGACCGGGACGGGGCCGGCCGGGGACGTCGGGGCTGGGGTCGCGGCGCGTGCGGCTTGCGTGTTCACGCCCTGTCGAACGAGCCGCCCGGGCGATGGTCACCGGGCCGCACGCGCGGGGGATCACCCGAAGGCGTGAACGAAGGGGTGCATGCGAAAGGGGCGCTCCCGCCACGATCGGCGGAAACGCCCCTTCGTACGCGGGGGGGGTCAGACCAGGCCGGCCTTCTCCAGCGCGGAGCCGCAGGTGTCCACGATCAGCCGGGTGACGACGTACGGGTCGACGTTGGCGTTCGGGCGGCGGTCCTCGATGTAGCCCTTCTGGTCCACCTCGACCTGCCACGGGATGCGCACGGAGGCACCGCGGTTGGAGACGCCGTAGCTGTACTCGTTCCACGGGGCGGTCTCGTGGGCGCCGGTGAGGCGGGCCTCGACGCCGACGCCGTAGTTCTTGATGTGCTCCAGCGGCTTGTCGTCGCGGCCGAGCGCCTCGGCGGCCTCGATGATCGCGTCGTAGCTCTCGCGCATCTTCTTGGTGGAGAAGTTGGTGTGCGCGCCCGCGCCGTTCCAGTCGCCCTTGGCCGGCTTGGGGTCCAGGGTGGCGGAGATCCCGAAGTCCTCGGCGGTGCGGTAGAGCAGCCAGCGCGCGACCCACAGGTGGTCGGCGACCTCCAGCGGGCTGAGCGGGCCGACCTGGAACTCCCACTGGCCGGGCATGACCTCGGCGTTGATGCCGGAGATGCCCAGGCCCGCGGCCAGGCAGTTGTCCAGGTGCTTCTCCACCACGGGGCGGCCGAAGATCTCGTCGGCGCCGACGCCGCAGTAGTAGCCGCCCTGCGGGGCCGGGAAGCCGTTCTCCGGGAAGCCGAGCGGGCGCGAGCCCTCGAAGAAGGTGTACTCCTGCTCGATGCCGAACAGCGCTTCCTGCGCGGCGTACCGCTCGGCCGTCTCGCGCAGCGCGGCGCGGGTGTTGGACTCGTGCGGGGTGCCGTCGATGTTGAAGACCTCGCACAGCACCAGGCGGTTGGCGCCCCCGCGGATCGGGTCGGCGAAGTCGGCCACCGGCTTGAGGACCCGGTCCGACGCGTGCCCCTCGGCCTGGTTGGTGCTGGAGCCGTCGAAGCCCCAGATCGGCAGTTCGGCCCCGTCCGCCAGGATCTTCGTCTTCGAGCGCAGCTTGGCGGTGGGCTCGGTGCCGTCTATCCAGATGTACTCGGCCTTGTAGGTCACGGTGACGCCATCCTTATACGTACGTGAACGCGGGTGCGGGGCCCCGAGCCGCGCTGATCGGGCCGGACGGCAGCGTCCCAAGGACCTTTTTCCCATCCGTTGCCCACGTGTTAACCCTGTGTGAATCAACCCGTCTGACGTGCGGTTTCGTCGATTCGGCGGATCGGCCCGCACCGCCCGCCCCACCCTGCCCAGGAGCCACGTCTGCCGGCACCGGCGGGCCCGGCCCGCGGCCCCGGTGGGTAGGGTCGGGGGCATGCCGCACACCAGGGTCGAGTACGACGAGGGCGTTGCCGCCGCCTTCGACCGCCGCGCGTTCGCCAAGGATCTGCACGAGACGCTCGTGGCGGTGGTCGGCGGCCGGGCCGAGGGCTGCAAGACGCGCTTCCTGCCGCTCGCCGACACCTACATCGCCGACGGCTCCGACGGGTACGCGATGGTGCACGTCGAGATCGGCATCCTCGGCGGCCGCACCCCCGAGCGCAAGCGCGAGCTGTCCGAGGCGGTGATCGCCCTGCTGCGCAAGCACATCGCGCCCGTGCCGGAGGTCGAGCTGCAGACCTCCGTGGACGTGCGCGACCTGGACCGCGAGGCGTACGTGCGCGAGGACCGCCCGCGGGGTGCGCGATGACGCTGCGGGTCGGGCTGCTCGGCACCGGGCCGTGGGCGTGGAAGGCGCACGCCCCCGCGCTCGCCGCGCACCCCGGTGCGGAGTTCGCCGGCGTGTGGGGGCGCAGGCCCGAGGCCGCGACGGCGATCGCCGAGCAGTTCGGCGCCCGCGCCTACGGCGACCAGGACGCCCTGATCGCCGACGTGGACGCGATCGCCATCGCCCTGCCGCCGCACCTCCAGGCGCAGGCCGCCGTGGCGGCCGCCCGCGCCGGCCGCCACCTGCTGCTCGACAAGCCCCTGGCCGCGACCGTGGACGACGCGCGGGCCGTCGTGGAGGCCGTCGACGCCGCGGGGGTGCGCTCGGTGGTCTTCTTCACCCTGCGCTTCGACGAGGGCGCGAGCGGGTGGATCGACACCCAGGCCGCCGCCGGCGGCTGGTTCACCGGCCGCGCCGACTGGTACGGCGCCGTCTTCAGCGGCGACGCCAGCCCGTACGCCGACTCGCCCTGGCGGCGCGAGAAGGGCGGCCTGTGGGACGTCGGCCCGCACGCGCTGTCCGTCCTGCTGCCGGTGCTCGGCGACGTCACCGAGGTGCACGCCGCCCGCGGCCGCGGCGACACCGTCCACCTGGTGCTGCGTCACGAGGGCGGCGCGTCCAGCACGGCGGTGCTCACCCTGACGGCGCCGCCCGCGGGCGCGGGGGTCGCGGTGGAGTTCCGCGGCGAGCACGGGGTCGCGACGTACCCCGAGGGCATCAACGGCCCTGCCGTGGACGCGATGGCGCGGGCGATCGACGCGCTGGCCGGGCCCGAACCGCATCCCTGCGACGTGCACTTCGGGCTGCGGGTGACCGAGATCCTGGCGGCAGCGGAGGAGTTGCTGGGCTGACGCCCCGGCGGCGGGTCGGCAGGCCCTCGGGCGTTCCCCGGCGGCGCCGGGCGCACAACGGGGCGCACCTGGGCGAAAAGGATCACGCCGGATGCGGGTGCGGCCCCTTCCGGCCGCCCAAATCGGTGTCTATCGTCGAAGGATGGACGCTGCGGACTGGTGGTCGATCGAGGTCATGGACGCCGAACACGCGGGGATCTCGGCCGCGTCGTGGCGTGCCGCGTACGAGCAGGCGCTCTCCGAGTCGTTGGTGACCAACGGCGCCGTGGGCTGGCAGTGGTTCGAGCACAGCTGGGGCGTCGTGCTCGAAGTCTCCTTCACCCGCGAGGAATCGTGGCGGCAGTGGCGCGCGCTGCCCGGCACCGGCGCCGCCCTCGACGCGGTGCCCGACCCGGTCGCCGGGCTGCTGGTGCACCGCGGCCACGGCGGCGCCTCCGGGGCGTACGTACCGCGCACCCCCCGGGTGCCTCCGGCAGCGGACCAGGTGCTGCTGCCCGAACCGACCTGAGGCGTCGCGGCGGGTGGCATCGGTCCCGTGCGTGTCTTCCGTGCGTGCCTTCCTGCCGCCGCCTGCGCGCCGTCACGGGGAAGATTCCGCGGCCGCAGTAGCTTGTACGGACCATGAAGGCGATCGTTTACACCACCAACGGCGGCCCCGACGTGCTCTCCCTCACCGAGCGGGAGGTGCCCGAGCCCGGTCCCGGCGAGGTGCGGGTCAAGGTCGAGGTCTCGGCCGTCAACCCCACGGACTGGAAGTCCCGGCAGAACACCGCGCCGCCCCGGCCCCAGGTACCCAACCAGGACGGCGCCGGTGTCATCGACGCGGTCGGCGCGGGTGTGCCCGCCGAGCGGGTCGGCGAGCGCGTGTGGCTCCTGCTGTCCGCGTACCAGCGGCCCGACGGCACCGCCCAGCAGTACACGACCGTGCCCGCCGACCGGGCCGTCCCGCTGCCCGACGGCGCCTCCTTCGACCTCGGCGCGAGCCTCGGCGTGCCCGCGCTCACCGCCCACCGCGCCCTGACCGTCGCAGACGGCGGCCCCGACCGGCTCGCCCCCGGCGCACTGGATGGCGTCACCGTGCTGGTCGCCGGCGGCGCGGGCGCGGTGGGCAACGCGGCGATCCAGCTGGCCCGTTGGGCCGGCGCCACCGTCATCACCACGGTCAGCAGTGCCGAGAAGGGCGCGCTCGCCACCGCGGCCGGTGCCCACCACGTCGTCAACTACCGCGAGCAGGACGCCGCTTCGGAGATCCGGCGGATCGCCCCCGACGGGGTGCACATCGTGGTCGAGGTCGCGCCCGGCGCCAACGCCGAACTCAACACGGCCGTTGCCGCCAACGGCGCGGTGATCGCCTTCTACGCCGACGACCTGGGCACGTTCGGCGTGCCGATCCGCCCCTCGATGACGGCGAACCTGCGCTGGCAGGGCCTGCTGCTCTACACCGTGCCGCCTGCGGCCCTGGCCGCGGGCGTGGCGGCGGTGTCGGCCGCCGTCGCCGAGGGCGCGCTGCGCGGCGGCCCGGAGGCAGGGCTGCCCTACCACCGCTACCCGCTGGAGCGCACCGGGGAGGCGCACGAGGCGGTGCGCAACGGGGTGATCGGGAAGGTGCTCATCGACATCCCGTCCTGACCCCTTGCCGCGGCCCCGTCCTGGCCCGGTCCTGGTCTCGTCCTGAGCCCGTTCCGGCCGCGTCCTCGCGCTGCCCTCGGCCCGCTTCCTGTCCTCGCCCCGTGTTCTGTCCTCGCCCCGCGTCCTGGCCGCGGACGGCTACTGTGCGACCAGCCGTTCGCGTACGGCCGGGGCCTGCAGGCCGAGGGCGGCCAGCAGGTCCGCGGCCGGGTCCGGGTGGCGGGCCGTGAGCAGGGAGAGCAGGAGGTGGCGGGGTGCCACCCGCCGCCCCTTGCGCTCGCTGTCCGCGTGGCGCTTGGCACCCGCGACGGCCGCGCGGGCCGAGGAGTTGAGCGGCAGCCGCCGGTGGCCGCGGGTCAGGGGCGATTCGAGCGGGGCGTCCAGCCGGACGCCGATCGAGGCGAGCGCTTCGCGGTCCAGCGAGTCCAGCGCGGCCCTGCCTTGGGCGAGGCTCACCCCGAGCGCGCGGGCCGGGTCGTCCGTCGGGTCGACGAGCAGCGCGAGCAGCAGGTGGTCGGTGCCGATCCTGCGGTCGCCGCGCCGCTCGGCCTCGGTGCGGGCGAACTCGATGACGGGTTTGAGCCGCAAGCTGGCGGTCTCGGGCATGACGGCCCCCTCACTTTCCGTACTTGGCGTGCACCGACTGGCGGGACACCCCGAGCGCGTCCCCGATCTGCTCCCACGACCACCCCTGCCGCCGGGCCAGCGCCACATGCGCCGCCTCGACCTGCTCGGCCAGCCGGTGCAGCGCGCCCACGGCCCGCAGGCCGACGGCGGGGTCCTCCGCGTTCATGACGGCGGTAATGTCCATGGGTGTCAGTTTGGACTGACGGGCGGGATGTGTCAACCCAGACTGACGGGTGGGTGTGCGAGTGTGGGTGCGGGCGGTGTGGTCGGGGGTGGCCCGTGCGGGCCGCTGGTCCAGGGCGGGTCCGGGCGGGCGGCCCGGAGCGGCGGAGGCCGGTGGGGTGGGTGCCGGTGTGGGCGGGAATGGCCGAGGTGGCCCGGTGCCAGGTTCAGGGCGAGGGTCCAGGCGGGCGGGCTGGTGCGGGCTGGTGCCGGTGGGGTGCTCAGCCGGTGCGGCTCCGTGCGGCTTGGTGCGGCGGCTGCCACCGCTCAGGGTGCGGCGGTCGCTTCCGTGTACGCCTTCGCTGCCGCGCGGGCGACGCCTTCGACCTGGTCGATGCCCGAATCCTCGGACTGCTGGTTCGAGGAGAGCACGGCCACCAGCAGCCGGCGCCCCTTGTAGGTGACCTCACCGATGCTGTTGATGTCCCACAGGCCGGTGGCGCTGCGCTCCAACCAGCCGTTCTTCAGGGCGGGATGACCCGATCCGCTGCCGGTGTCGGCGGCCGGGACGCCCCAGCGCTGGCCGTCGGTGACCGAGCGCATCAGCCCCGACAGGTAGGTGCGGGCGGATGTCGAGAGCGGTGAGTCGCTGCCGAACACCGATTTCAGCAGGGCGATCTGGTCGCCCGCGGTGGTTTGCGTGAGGCCCCACAGGTCGCCGTCGCCGCCGATCGTATGGTGCAGCCCCAGCGCCTTGTTCGCCGTCGCGAGCCCGGCGGCGCGGCCGATCGTCTGCCACAGCGCGAGCGCCGCGTCGTTGTCGCTGCGCTCTATCATCTCCTCGGCCAACTTCCGCTGGTAGGCGGTCATATGGGTGCCCGCCTTCTGGTCGCGCAGCAGCAGCGAGGCGAGGATGTCCACCTTGACGATGCTGGCGGTGTCGTACGCCGTGTCGTCGCTGCTGTCGTACACCGCCTTCCCGCTGCCGTCCTCCTCGGCCACGGCGACCGACAGGTGTCCATGAACGCCGAGGTTGCGTACGGCCTCGGCGACGGCGGACGTGGGGTCGACCGCGGGCGTCGTCATCGTCGGCAGGGCCGTGGTCGGCATCGCCTGCACCGTGGTGGGCGGCAGCGTCGTGGGCGTCGGGTGCGCGACCGTGGAGCCGCTGCCGGTGGCACCCTGGCCCGAACCCGCCTTCGCCGCGGGCGAATGCGCGACCGCCACCAGCGTCAGCACGGCGACAGCGGCGATCGCGGTCACCGACATGACCACGGACCGCCGCACCCACCACCGCCCGTCCGGCTCCTGCCCGTCCTTCTCCCCGAACTCCCCGAGCGCCGGCACGCGCCCGGCGAACACGCCGCTGCCGAGGGTCCGCCGCGCCTCCCGTGCGGAGGCGGTAAAAGCGGCGAGAGCCGAGGAGGTCGAACGCCCGCTGCCTTCTGGGGAGTCGGGGGTGTCCGGCGCCTTGGGCTCGCCCTGGGCGGCCGTATCGGCCGGTGGTGCGGCCGTGTCGCCCTCGTCGGCCGCGTCGGCGGGGGAGTGGATCTGTTCGGTGCGGGGCCCGACTTCTTCGGTGGGCGGCTCGCTCGGGTCGGCGGGGGAGTGGTCCCGTTCGGCGGAGGGCTCGACTTCTTCTGTGGGCGGCTCGCTCGCGTCGGCGGAGGACTCGTCCTGTTCGGTGGAGGGTCCGACCTCTTCGGCTGGTGGCTCGCCAACGTCGGCGGTGCAGTGGTCCCGTTCGGCGGAGGACTCGTCCCGTTCGGCGGTCGACTCGTCCCGTGTGGCGGAGAGCTGGGCCGCTCCGGTGGGCGGCGCGTCCGGTTCGGTGCTGGACTCGCCCTCCTCGGTGGAGGATTCGGCCCCTTCAACCGGTGGCTCGCCCTCGTCTGCCCGGCCGGGCCCGGCAGTTGGCTCCCGCGGGGCCGCGGGCTGCGGCTCGGCGGCGCCTTCCGCCCCTGGTTCGGGGGCCGTTGCAGTCGGGGCCGCGGAGGGCGTACCCGAATCGGGGGCGTCCGTGCCGCGGGGGCGCGGGAGTTCGAGCGCGCCAGTGGCGGCCGGAGCGGCGGCCGCAGCCGTCGTCGGCGCCGGGGGCGCGGGGGGTTCGCCCGCTGTGCCGCCGGAGTCCCGCATCGCCCACCCCCCGCCGTCGCCGCCGGCGGACGGCGGCCTGTGGTGTGTCATGCCGCCGACCGTAGGAACGAATTCTGGGGTTCCTCTGAGAGCCGGGTGGCAATCCGCTGAGAGCACCCCCGGTATCCGCCGCGTTGCCGCAGGTCAGGAGCTTGCGACAGGGTCCGGAGAAGGCTCGTCGGAAAATCACCTCATGTTATGGAGGCGATGTTGTGCCGACGTAACCCCGCGGTTGCGACCGTCGCACGCACGGCACTCGCGGACACCTACCCCCGGTCGCACAGCGCGTGGTCGGTGAGCGCCTCGACCGCCTCGTTCACCCTCGTCTGGTCCACGAGCGCCGTGGTCGTCGTGATCGCCACGGTCACCGCCCGCCGCCCGTCCGCGCGCACCGCGGGACGCCCGTACACGCCGATCCCGTCGCCCTCGTGCATGTCGTACGTGCCGCCGCAGGTGAGGGGGAGCACCCGCAACCCGAGCCCGTAGCCGCCCTGTCGGCCGGCGGGCGGCACCGGCAGGTCGTCGTAGGGGACCGTCTGCCGCATCTCGGCCCACTGCGCGGCGGGCAGCAGCCGGCCGCCGGCCAGGGCGCGGAAGAAGGTGTCGAGGTCGGCCGGGGTGCTCACCACCCCGGAATCGGCAGTGTGTTGGAAGCTCTGCTCGGTGAGATCGACGGGTGTGCCGTCGGGCCCGTCGACCGTCACGCGCTCGTGCGGCCCGATCAGGAAGGGGTCGGCGCCGGGGATGTACGTGTGGCGCAGGCCGAGCGGTGCGATGATCCGGTGCTCGACCAGTTGCGCCCAGTCCTGGCCGCTCGCCTTCTGCGCGATCATCGCCGCCAGCAGGTAGTTGGTGTTGGAGTAGGCCCAACGGCCCTGGCCGGGACGGAAAAGCGGCGGGTGCGTCATGGCGATGGCGACCAACTGCTCGGGGGGCGTGTCGTCGTAGCGGTTCTCCGCGAAGTGGCCGGACATCCGCTCCTGGACGGCCGGGTCGGTGACGTAGTCGAAGAGCCCACTGGTCTGCTGCAACAGGTTCCGTACGGTGATCAGGGAGCCGTCGTTGCCGTTGCCCGCCACCACGCCGGGCAGCCAGTGGTCGACCGTGTCGTCCAGCGACAGCCGCCCCTCGGCGACGAGTTGGAGCACCACCACGGCCGTGAACGTCTTCGTGGAGCTTGCCGTGCGGAACTCCGGCGCCCAGGGCACCGGTTGGCGTGAGCCGAGCCCGGCGGTGCCGAACCGGGCCCGCAGCGGCGCCTGACCGGCGCGGTCCACCCGGGCCACCACATTGACGTCGCCGCCGCCCGCGGCACGGACCGCCGCGAGGTCGCGCTGCAGATCGGCGGCCGTGTAGCCCCGCGGCCCCGCCTTGCCGTCGTGTCCCGCGTGCGCCACCGCAGGCACCGCGCCCAGGGCGGTGGCGGCGAGCGCCACCGCCCATGCCACCGTGACCGCCCGCCGTCCCGTTCCCGCCACCCGCATCGCCGTTCCCCCTGCTCGTCCCGACGGCCGTGTCCCTCACGGCCGGAGACCAGCCAACCGCGCGGAACGGCCGCGCACGATCCGGGTGCCGCCCGCCCCGGGGGTGGGGCTGTCCCCCCGTGCCCAGGTGCGGGTGGCGCCACCGCGCCCCGACTCGGCGGACGGGGGGACGGTAGATGAGGGAGCGTCACTTCCCGGGATCAGGGCCGCGCGTCAACGCGCTTTCTGCAGCCCCTCGTTCACGTACGTCACCGGGAGGAGCGCGGTGATCGCCGTGCTGCTCGTCGGGTTCGGCACGAAACCGACCTCGCCGGTGCCGCCGCAAGGGAGGTTGAGACTCGTGGGGATCGGCTCGGCGACGCCGTAGGCGGTGATCACCACGGCCTGGTTGCTGGAGGAGGCCGTGCCGAAGGAGGCCACCACGCGGCTCGCCGAGGCGCCGGTGTAGCCGACGCCGGTCTTCGAGGTGGGGTCGACGACGGGGGACACGGAGACGGTCTGCCCGGCGATCGGGTGGCCCGTGGACGAGGGCGAGACGGGGCCGGCGCAGAGGACCTTGATGGCGGCGCCGTCGGTGACGCCGTTCACCTGGGCGGTGAAGAACTGGTCCGGGCCGATCAGCGTCACCGCGGGGCTCGCCGCGGCGGCGTCCCCGGCTCCGAGAACCCCCGCGGTTCCCAGGCCCAGCGCGAGCGCGCCGAACGTCCCGAACACGCGTAACCGCCTGCTGTTGCTGCGCATGGCTACCTCCGGAAGCGGAATCCGGGACCGCCCGCGGCCCCGGGAAGCGAAGTGCGGACCGTGCAGGAGCCAGACCATGCTAGGGCGTGTCTGACAAATCCCGCCTGGTCGGCGGGGTCTGGCACGCGCCCCCTGCCTTCGGCGGGGGGACCCCCAGCTGCGTTGTCGGTCGTCGGCGCAGCCCTCCCCCTGAGCCTGCGGCCAGGGAGGTACCCCCAGCGCTCTCTCCCCCTGGGCCTTGCGGCCCGGGAGGTACCCCCACCCTCCGCCTTGCGATCTGGGGGCACCCCCACCGAAGGCAAGGGGGAGCACCAGACCCCGCAGCCCCCGCCCTGCCGGGCGGACGCCGCTATTTGTCAGACACGCCCTCGCCACGCCGTCCTCCCAACGGCCCCGGCCAGAACGGGAGTTCACCCCCGCCGCGACCGGGGCCGGGTGCTTCTCGGGCGGTCGGGTGTCTGCTGCGCGACGGTATGATCCGGGCAGATCGGCGGCGCGGCCCAGGCGACGGCGGGCGGGGCAATTGCCGGGGGGACAGGACCGGGGCGTGTTCGGGGGCAACCGGTGATCCTCGCGCACGGGACGGGGCCAGCGGGCTGAAATTCGGATTTCCGGTGCCGCCTGTGGATAACTTTGCGCGCGGGATCGGCGGAACCCCTAGCGTGGTGGACGTCGGGGCCCAAGGTGGCGTCCCGCGGAGTGCCGTAGGGGTATTACGGAGCCTGTGGATTGGGGGTTCGGCAATGGACCGGGTGGTGTTCGGGGATTTCCGCGCGGTGTTCTCGCGGGGGCGCGGTCTGCTGCTGGAGCGGTCGGCGCCCGCGGCCGTCGAAGGCGCGCCCACGGGTGGCGCGGGTGTGGCCGCGTCGGTCGGGAGAGGGGCGTGGGGCGGCAGGGGCGAGGTACCGCTGCGCCGTCCGCCGAGCCGGTCGCACGCACGCGCGGTCGGCACCCTCGTCGGGCGCGAGTCCCAATTGCAGGCGGTGCGCGGTGCGGTGCGCACCCGCGCGATGATCGAATTCACCGGGGAAAGCGGTTCCGGAAAGACCGCGCTGCTGCACGCGATCGGCCCGGATGCATATATCCGCGTCGGTGCACTCGGTGTTGTCGATTTCCTGCACGAACTCGTCGGCGAATTCCATGTCCCACCGCTCGACGGCCGGCGGCTGACGGCCGAGGAGTGCGTGGACGCCCTGCGGCGGGTCGAAGCCGTCGTCGCGCTGGACGACGTGTCGTTCGACCGCGAGGCCATCGCCCTGGTCCGCAGGGCGCTGTCCGGCTGCGCCGTTCTGGTCGCCGCCGCCCGTCCGGTGATCGGCCTGCTCGGCGCCTCCCACCCGCTGCCCGGCCTCGCCGACGCCGACGCCCTGGCCCTGCTCGCCCGCGACACCGGCCGCATGATCTCGCCGGGCGAACTGCCCGCGGTCCACCGCCTGGTGGCCGCCGTCTCCGGCAACCCGCTGGCCCTGTGCCAGGCCGCCGCCCTGGTCCGCCACCGGGGCTACGACCTGGCCACGGTCGCCGAGATCGCCGAGACGGGAACGTGGCCCGCGCCCGCGGCCGCGACCACCGGCCGCCACTCCAGGCCGGCTCCGGCCGACCGACGAAGGACCACCCCCGCCACCCGCCCCGGCGGCACCGCCGCCGGCCCCCGCCACGCCGACCGGGGCGCCCGTTCTCCCGACCACCCGCCGCATCCTCCTGAAGCTGCCGCCGAGGCATCTCCGCCGCGGGGGAGGGGCCGAGCAGTACCCGGCTACGAGACGAACAGAGCCGAGCCCACGCGCGGGCCGAAGGACGACTTCCTGTACGGGCCGAACGGGAGGGAGCCGGGGTACGGATCGCGTACGGCGGACGGCGGGTACGGGCCGGGCGGGGCCGAGACGCCGTACGGACGTGGTGCGGCCGCCGGGTACGGTCCGGGCGGGGATGTGCCTGCGTACGGGCAGACGGCCGGCCCCACGTACGGGCAGGCCGCGGCCGACGCTCCGTACGGTCCGGGCGGGGCCGACGCCTCACCACCGTTCGGCTCCTCGGCGGCCGGGCAGCCGTCACGGCTCTGGCGCGGTGCCGTCGGCGGGCCCGGGGTGCGGACAGGGCCTGCCGCTCTGGCCGACGCCGTGCTCGGGGTGCTCGCGGAGGAGGAGCTGCAGGCGCTGGCCGTGCTCGCGCTGACCGACGGGGCGGCACTGCCGCTGCGGTTGGCCAGGACGATGGCGCGGGTGCGGGGCGCGGCGCCGTTCGAGGAGCTGGTCGTCCTCGGCCTGGCCGTGCGGCACGAGGACCGGGTGGCGTTGCGCTCGGGTGCGCCGCGGCAGTACGAGGGGGTCGCCACCGAGCACATGGACACGGCCGGGGCCCTGGACGCCATGGCCGAGTGGATCAGCGCCCGCGATCCCGGCGGCCTGGACGTCCCCGGCAAGCTGCGGGCCGCGCTCGCCCTGCTCGCCCACGCGGCCAGGAAGGAGGAGTGGGCAGCGGCGCAACGGCTGGCGGCGTGCGTGGAGAAGCTGCCGTTCCTGCGCGGCCAGTGGCAGGCGTGGCAGGCGGTCCTGGACAGCGGCCGGGCCGCGGCCGAGCGCACGGCAAGCACGGCGGCGGCCGCGTACTTCACCCATCAACTCGGCACCCTGCACGCCTTGGAGGGCCGCACCGACGAGGCACGGACCTTCCTGGCCCACGCGTTCGACCTGCGCATACGCGTGGCCGACACGGCCGGCGCCGAGATCTCCCGCGCCAACCTCCGCCTGCTGGGCCCCGATCCGTCGGACACCGCCCCCGCCCGCCCCGCCCCGCCTGCCGAGCGCCCGCGCAGGCGAAGGACGGCACGGGTGATGGCGACCGCCGCGGTGCTCGCCCTCGGGGTGGGCACGGGCGCGGTCCTCAGCGCCCTGAGTGAGAGCACCGGTTCGGACACCGGCGGCGGCAACCCGCCCGCCACATCGGCCGACGACCAGCCCGACGCGCTGGACGCCCCGCCCGCCGACCCGGCCACCACTCCTTACACCCACCCGTGGCAGAGCATGGGCGGCCAGGGCATGCCGTAGGCGGAAGGCGAAGCGGCCACCGGCTGCGGGGACCCGCACCTTGAGCCCGGCTTGAGTCCGGTGTCCGTGCGAACCTGGGCACGGGCTTCGGGGTGGGTGCTCCGGCCTGTGCTCGGACGCGTAGGAGGGCCTGCGGGCTTGGACGCGGAGGAGGGCCCGCGTGCTCGGGTGTGTGTCCAAGGGCCGCCAGCGGCCCTTTTGAAAGGCGGGAGGGCCCCCGTGCGCTCGCGCGCGGACGAGGGCCCCTGTGCGCTGGGGCGCGGGTTCGAGCGCCGAGGAGGGCCACCCCGCGGCGAGCCGTGGGCGGCAGGCGATGCGAGAGCCTCTGTCGGCGAGCCATGGGTGGGGCGGTGGTCGGTGCCGGAGCCGGCGGGGGAGGATGGGAGGTGGAAGAGATCCAGCGGCTCAGGTCGTGGTGTGGGAGGCGGTGGCCCGGGCACGGGCTCGGGTGGAGGGTGCCGCCGGGTCGGTGCGGGGGGCGGGGCTTTGCGGCCGCGGCTCCCGGCAGGGGACCGTGCACCGCGGGCGGCGGGCCGTACCGCGCGTATGTCGGGAGCAAGCATGAGCACAGTCGTCGTCACCGGGGCCACCGGGATGACCGGCCGCGTCGTCGTGGCGGACCTGGTCGAGCACGGGTACACCGTGCGGGCGGTGGACCTCGCGGTCACGGCCGCGGACCGTGCGTGGGCGGAGGGGCTGGGCGCGGAGTTGCTGCGCACCGACCTCACCGACTACGGCCAGGCCGCGGACGTCCTGCACGGCGCCGACAGCGTCGTCCACCTCGCCAACATCCCCGCGCCCGGCCTCTTCCCGCCCGCGCAGACCCTGGCGGTGAACACCGCGATGAACAACAGCGTGTTCCTCGCCGCGGCGCAGGCAGGGCTCGGCCGCGTCGTGTGGGCGTCCAGCGAGACGACGTTGGGCCTGCCCTTCGACGTCCCGCCGGCGTACGCGCCCGTGGACGAGGACCACTACCCGTACCCCACCAGCACGTACGCCCTGTCGAAGGTGCTCGGCGAGACCGCGGCCGAGCAGATCTCCGCGTGGTCGGGCATCCCGTTCGTCGCGCTGCGGATGTCGAACGTGCACCTGCCCGGCGGTTACGGCAAGGTCCCCGGGTACTGGGACGACGCCGCGAAGCGCAAGTGGAACCTGTGGGGTTACGTCGACGCCCGCGATGTCGCCCAGGCCGCCCGCCTCGGCCTGACCGCCGACGTCACCGGCGCGAGCAGCTATGTCATCGCCGCCGCCGACACGATCATGAACCGCCCGTCGGCCGAACTGCTCGCCGAGGTCTTCCCCGGCGTCGAACTCCGCGGCGAACGCGGCACGTACGAGACGCTGCTCAGCATCGACAAGGCCCGCCGGGTCCTCGGCTACGACCCGCAGCACTCCTGGCGGGACGAGGTCGAGCACTGAGCGGGCCGTGGCTCAGGGCGCGGCCCACTCCTCCGCGGTGACGGTGACGGCCGCGCCCGTGCGGGCGGACTCCTCGACGGCCAGGGCGAGCAGGTGGTCCTGGCAGCCCTCGGCGAGCGGGTAGGGCTCCGGGCCCTCGTCCCGGGTCCACGCCTGCGTGCGGCACAGGAGGTCGACCACGGCGAGGTCGTCCTCGGAGAAGCCGGCGCCGACATACGAGTTGCGCCACACCACGCGCCCGTCGAACGAGATGTGGTGCACCTCGGCGCCCTCCAGGTTGAGGTCCGTGCCCGTGCGGCGCCGGGTGAGGCGGGACTCCACCGGGGTGCGCGGGTCCAGCATGCGCACGACGGTCTCGTCGGCGATCTCGCCGAGCGAGCCGCGCACCAGCGCGCGGCGGGTGCGCAGCGGGTTCCACCACTGGTTGTCGGTGAAGTCGTAGAGGGCGGAGCGGCCCCCGCCGAAGTCGAGCAGGGCCAGGGTGGTGACGGCGTCCTTGGGCGTGAGGTCGCCGGACCAGCCGCGGGGCGAGAGCGGGTCGGCCAGCGGGGCGGTGAAGGCGCGGGCGGTGACCGTGGCGGGCGCGAACCCGACACCGAGGGTGTGCCGGATCAGGGACATCGCGTGGTACATGTGCGTGGACGACAGCTGGACCGATGTCACCTCGCCGATCACGCCCTCCCGGGCCAGCGCGATCCGGGCGGCGTGGCCGGGCATCAGCGGGTACTGCTCGGCGACCTGGACGAGCGCGCCGCCGCCCGGACGCCGGGCCCCGCCGACCGCCCGCCACAACTCGCGCAGCCCGGCGGCGTCCGGCGCGGGCGGTGTCTCGGCGAGCACGGGCACGCCGTGCGCCACCAACTCCCGCACGACCTGCGGGCTGACCTCCCACGGCACCGAGGCGATCACGAACTCCGGTTCGGCGGCGAGGAGTTCGTCCACCGTCCGGTACGCAGGCACGCCCCACCCGCGTACGGCCTCGGCCCGCTCCGCCGACCGGGTCACCACACCGGCGACCTCCAGCCGGTCCGGCAGGGCGCGCGCCAGCCGCACGAAGAACTCCGCCCGCCAGCCGCTCCCGATGATCCCGAATGCCATGCCCGGCACTCTACGGTTCCCACGTCACCCTCAGCGCCGCCGCCCCGTCCCCGGGGCGGTCCGGGACGCCCTGCGCGGAGAGGCCGAGGTTTTTCGTGAGCGCGGGGGAGGTGCGGCCAGTTGGATCCGTGTCGGGCTTCGCCACCGACCCGGAGGGATTGTTGCTGTCGTCTCCGGACCACCCCCCGGTGGGTGGTTGCTCGCGCAGTTCCCGGCGCCCCTGAAAACCGTGCCCTTCGCGCGTGGGGGAAACCCGTACGACCCGAGGGCGCGGGGAACCGCGCGGCCGGCCACGTGCTTCGGGGTGCTTCACCACCGGCCCGAGGGGGCAGACGCGGTCGCTCCGTAGCCCCCGGCAGGGACCCTCACCACGTGGGAGAGGAGACGCGGTCGTGGAAGGTGCGGGCGGCGGCTGTGTCACGGAAGGGGTCGAGGCGGGTGCGGAAGTCCCGGACGTATTCGGCGGCGCGCAGGGACCGCATCTCGGAGGCCGCGCGCCACGCTTCGAGGCCCTGGGCACAGGCCGCGTCCACCTCGCCGAGGCCCAGCCGGGAGACCGCGAGGACCGTGCGGCAGAAGAGCCTGCTGCGCACGTAGCCAGGGGCTCGCAGCTGGAGCGAGCGCTCGGCGTGCTGCGCGGCGACCCGGTACTGCTGCAGGTCACGGTGGCAGTGCGCGAACTCGTCGGCGAGCTGGGCCTCGTCGAAGAAGCGCGCCCAGGGCGGTACGTCCTCGCCGCCCCGGGCGCCCGACAGGGCCCGCTCGGCCCGCGCCAAGGCGCCCGCGCAGGCCCGCGGTTCGCCGAGCAGCCCGTGCCCGCGCGCCTCGGCCGCGTGCAGCAGCGCCTGCACCACGGGCGGCGCGCTGGTCCCGACGCCCTGCTGGGCGACCCGCGCGAGCTGGACGGCCTCGCGGCCGTGCCCGAGGTACACCGCCTGGCGGCTCATCGTCACCAGCACATAGCCCCCGTAGACCCGGTCGCCCGCGGCCTGCGCGAGCCGCAGCGCCTGCACGAAGTACCGCTGCGCGAGCCCGTGCGCGCCGATGTCGTACGACGTCCAGCCGGCGAGCCGGGTGAGGTCCGCGACGGCCGCGAACAGACGGCGGCCCAGCGCCTCCCCGTACGAGCCGCGCAGCATCGGCTCGGCCTCGTGCTCCAGGTACCGGACCAGGGCCAGCCGCGCGTGGCCGCCCCCGTAGGCGTGGTCGAGCGAACGGAACAGGTCCCCGACGGCCCGTACGGCGGCCACGTCCCCTGCCCCGACCCGCCCCCCGCCGGCCGCGGAGTTCGCCCGCCCACCGCTCTGCCCCGCCGCCGCGAGGACGCCGGCACCCCCGGCGCCCCCGGCGCCCCCCTCGTACCCCCCGGGCCCGCCGCCGGGCCGCGCCGGCCGCTCGTGAGCCCCCGGCACCCCGTAGACCCCGCCCCCCGCGGCCCCGCTGCCGCTCCGCGGCACCCCGACCGTCCCCGCGGACCCCGCGGAAGCACCACCCGGCGCCGCGCCCGGCCGCGCGGGCCCCCCATATCCGCCCGCGCCCGCCGTCCCCTCGTACGCCCCCGGTGCCCCGCCCGGCCGCGCAGGGCCCGCGTACCCGTGCGGCACCGTCGGCCCCGCCGCCCCCGTGCCCGGTACGAGCCCCCCGTCGGCGCCCGCGGTGCCCCTGCGGCCCTGCACCGGCACCCGTGCCGTCCGGTCGGCCGCCGGGGTAGTGGGCTCGGGAGGTGCGGGCGGCACCCCGCGGGCCACGCGGTCGTCGGGGCGGCCGATCAGCCAGTCGCGGCTGGGGACGACCAGGCCCGCCGGGGTGAAGGCGATCTTCCGCAGCTCGGCCTGGTTGCCCGTGTCCTTGCGCCACAGGCCGCTGGCGATGTCGATCGCCTCGGCGGGCGTCGCCGCGTACTCCAGCCCGGCGTAGACGGGCGCGCACGCGTCCAGGCCGAGGTCCTGCGTGGCCAGGCGGCGGCCGAGCCGCTGGGTGAACACCTCGGCGATGAGCGCGGGGGTGGTGCCGCGCGGCTGCTGGCCGCGCAGCCAGCGGGTCACGGAGGTCTTGTCGTAGCGCAGATCCAGGCCGTGCTCGGCGCCCAGCTGGTTGACCCGGCGGGCCAGCCCCGCGTGCGAGAAGCCGGCCTCGGCGATGACCGCGGCGAGCTTGGCGTTCGGCCGGCCCGGCCGGTCGGCCCGCGCCGGAGCGGCCGCGGCCGCGGCCTCGGACACGGGCGCGGGGGCGGGCGCGGGCACGGCCCCGGGGTCCGGAGCAGCCGCGGCACCGAATGCGGCACCGGTACGGGCAGCAGCGCCGGAACCGGCACTGGTTCCCGTACCGGAACCGGCACCGGAAACCTCGGCGGGAGCGGCCGCGGGGGTCGGGGGGCGCTGCGTGGGGCGGTCCGTCATCGGCGTACGGTCCACTTCCTCTGGGCGGTTCGGAATCACGTCGGGTGATCCGGCGTGAATGTAACGGCCGGTGGGCGGACGCTCACCGAAAGGGGCGCATCTTCGCCCGAATGAACGACAACTGCCCGTATTCCGGACACCGCCGCCCCCCGGTCGGGAATCGCCCGTACCGCCGTACAGTGAGTGAGGCGGGTACGGCCGTCCCACCCCCGACGACCGCGCGCCCGCCCGTCGCGTACACGCAAGGGAGTTGACGTGAACGAGCTGCACTTCGTCCACCTGGGGTTCGGCGCCGACGCCGTCGACTACGAGGAGGCGTGGCAGGAGCAGCGCCGCGTGCACGCCGCCCGTTTCGCCGACGAGATCCCCGACACCTGCCTGCTGCTGGAGCACCCCCCGGTCTACACGGCCGGCCGCCGCACCGCCGACAACGAGCGGCCGCTGGACGGCACCCCGGTGGTGGACGTCGACCGCGGCGGGAAGATCACCTGGCACGGCCCGGGCCAGCTGGTCGGCTACCCGATCCAGAAGCTGCCCCGCCCGGTCGACGTGGTCGCCCACGTCCGCCGGCTGGAGGAGGCGCTGATCGGCGTCGCCGCCGACTTCGGCCTGGAGACCACCCGGGTGGAGGGCCGCAGCGGCGTGTGGGTGCTGGGCGACCCGGTCACCGAGCGGGCCAGCGGCGGCCTGACCCTGGACTTCGACCCGCGGCTGGCCGACGAGGAGTTCGACCCGCGGCTGAGCGGCCCGCAGTACGCGCCCTCCAACGCCGGCCAGCGCCGCGAGGACCGCAAGCTCGCCGCCATCGGCATCCGCGTGGCCAAGGGCGTGACGATGCACGGCTTCTCGCTCAACTGCAACCCCGACACCACCTGGTTCGACCGGATCGTGCCGTGCGGCATCCGCGACGCCGGCGTCACCTCGCTGTCGGAGGAGCTGGGCCGCGAGGTCACCGTCGCCGAGGTGCTGCCGGTCGTCGAGAAGCACCTGGCCGCGGTGATGACGGCCGCCGTGCCGCTGCCCCGCGCGGTCTGACGGCCCTGCCCGGACGGGGCCGCGGCGCGGCCGGACGCGGGAATGCGCGGCCGAGGCCACAGGTTGGCACGGAGCGAGGACGTGGGAATCACGGGCGTACGCTGGTGTTCGCCGAAGAATCGAAGCTGAACCATAGCTGTAGGGAGCCGGTCGTGTCCGCAGTCGCACCCGACGGACGGAAGCTGCTGCGCCTGGAGGTCCGGAACAGCCAGACCCCCATCGAGCGCAAGCCCGAGTGGATCAAGACCCGGGCGAAGATGGGCCCCGAGTACACGCAGATGCAGAAACTCGTCAAGAGCGAGGGCCTGCACACGGTGTGCCAGGAGGCCGGCTGCCCCAACATCTACGAATGCTGGGAGGACCGCGAGGCGACCTTCCTCATCGGCGGCGACCAGTGCACCCGGCGGTGCGACTTCTGCCAGATCGACACCGGCCGCCCGCAGGCCCTGGACCGCGACGAGCCGCGCCGGGTCGGCGAGTCCGTCCTCACCATGGACCTCAACTACGCCACCATCACCGGTGTCGCCCGCGACGACCTGCCCGACGGCGGCGCCTGGCTGTACGCCGAGACGGTCCGGCAGATCCACGCGATGACCGCCGACCGCGCGGCCGGCCGTACCAAGGTCGAGCTGCTCATCCCCGACTTCAACGCCGAGCCCGCGCAGCTCGCCGAGGTCTTCGGCGCCCGCCCCGAGGTGCTCGCGCACAACGTGGAGACGGTGCCGCGGATCTTCAAGCGCATCCGCCCCGCCTTCCGCTACGAGCGCTCGCTGGAGGTGATCACCCGCGCCCGCGAGGCCGGCCTGGTCACCAAGTCCAACCTGATCCTGGGCATGGGCGAGGAGCGCGAGGAGATCAGCCAGGCGCTGCACGACCTGTACGACGCCGGGTGCGAGCTGATCACCATCACCCAGTACCTGCGCCCCTCCGTGCGGCACCACCCGGTGGAGCGGTGGGTCAAGCCGCAGGAGTTCGTGGAGCTGCGCGAGGAGGCCGAGGAGATCGGCTATGCGGGTGTGATGTCCGGGCCGCTGGTCCGCTCCTCCTACCGCGCCGGGCGCCTCTTCCAGCAGGCGGTGGACCGCCGCGGACAGGCCGCGGAGCTGGGCGGAAGCCCCGTCACGCCGGTCGCGGCGATCGGCTGAACCACCGTACGGGAGGTCCGCGCGGCGGCGGCGCGGCTTTCATGCGAGATTGACCCGTTGGTCACCGCCTGGTAACACGGTGTGGCGACCCTTGTCCCAGGCCGGTCCGCGGCGGCTCCGCCCCGTGGGACCTGCCGCGGGGCCTGCCCGGGTCTCGAACCGGGCCCTGGACCGGGCTCCGCGTGGGCCCTGACCGGGCCCTGCTCCGGGTCCCGCGCCCGTCCAGCACATGATCCGCCCGTCCGAGCCCCTACGAGGGCCCTCATGAGGGGGACGCCATGTCGTCCGAGCAGGTGCGTGCTCCGTTCCGCCGTCCCGGCCGCACGCCTGTGGCCGGCGCGCTGCGGGCTGTGGAAACCTTTCTGCTGAGCGGTGGCCAGCAGACGGCCCGCAGGAACGCCTGGGCCGCCGTCGTCGCGGACCGCCAGCGCGCCCGGGACCGGCGGGAGGCCGAGTACGAGATGGCCGCCCTGACGGCCGGCGTGCCCGGGGGTGCCGCCCGGCCGCGGTGACGGCGTACCGACACGCCACGTATCCTTTGCCGCATGGCGAGGAAGGAAACATCCGAGAGCAGTTCTGGACGGCTGGCACAGATCGTCCAGACATACAAGATGACCAGGCGAGTCGATACGAAGGTCGGACTCGTCCTTGCGGCAGTGGGAATCGTCACCTTCGGTGTTTTCCTCGCCCTCGGCTTCTTGATCGGCCACCCCATCTGGGCGGGCATCCTGGGTCTGCTGCTGGCGCTGCTGGCCACGGCCGTGGTCTTCGGCCGCCGGGCCGAGCGGGCCGCCTTCGGGCAGCTGGAGGGCCAGCCGGGCGCGGCGGCCGCGGTGCTGCAGAACGTGGGGCGCGGCTGGACCGTCACCCAGGCGGTGGCGGTCAACAAGAACCAGGACATGGTGCACCGGGCGGTCGGCCGGGCCGGCGTCGTCCTGATCGGCGAGGGCAACCCCAACCGGGTGAAGTCCCTGCTGGCCGCCGAGAAGAAGAAGGTCGCCCGGGTGGTCTACGACGTGCCGGTGCGCGACTACATCGTCGGTGACGACGAGGGCCAGCTGCCGCTGAAGAAGATCCGCACCACCCTGATGCGCCTGCCGCGCGCCCTGAGCGGCCCGAAGACCACCGAGGTCAACGACCGGCTGCGTGCACTGGGCGACCTGCTGAGCAACATGCCGATCCCGAAGGGCCCGATGCCCAGGGGACTGCGGATGCCGCGCGGGCGCTGAGCCCCGTCACGCTCCGCGGTGGCCCTGCCCGGCCCCGCCCCTCTGCGGGGCCACTCGGCCCGCGGCGCCCGCCGCTCCGTACCCGGCGAAGGCGGTCCAGGTCAGATCCTGACCTGAACCGCCTTCGCCGCTTTGTCGTGCAGCCCGCGGGTGTCGCGGTCCCACACCACCGCCGGCACCACCAGGAGCAGCAGCACAGTGCGGACCAGCACCGCCAGGAGGCCGAGCCGGCGGCCGTCCACGCCGACCACCCGCAGCCGCAGGATCATCTTGCCCGGGGTGCTGCCGACCAGGCCCAGGCCGATCAGGCTGACCACGCCGAACACCAGCAGCGCCCAGTTCTGCGCGCTGTGCACGCTACGGTGAGCGATCAGGCCGTATGCGATCACCACGCAGAGGATCCAGTCCACGAAGATCGCCGCGATCCGGCGCCCGACGGGCGCGATCGAGCCGGGGCCGGACTCGGGCAGGCCCAGCCGCTCGCCGCGGTAGCCGAAGTCGACGCCCATCTGCTCGGCCGCCGCGCGCGGCCCGGAGAGCCACGAACCGACCACTTCTCTCTTGTCCACGCCACAACGGTAACCCTGGGCCCGCGGGCGGCTGCCGGGCGGGCACCGCGGCGGCCGGAAAGCGTTCCCTGCGAGCCCTGCGGGGTACGCGCAGCGGTGCGACGCGTGGGACTCGCGCGACGTGGTGGTTAACCTCTGCGAAACAAATGGGTCATGCTGGAGAAATCCCTGATCCCTAAGGTCTGGCAGTGTGTGCCACCGCACCGGCCGCACCTCGATCGCCAACCCGGCCACCGGCCGGGCCTAGGAGGAGTTGGATGTTCCAGAACGCCGACGACGTCAACAAGTTCATCAAGGACGAGGGCGTCAAGTTCGTCGACGTCCGCTTCTGCGACCTGCCCGGCGTGATGCAGCACTTCACGGTGCCGGTCTCGACGTTCGACCCGACGGAGCAGCTGGCCTTCGACGGCTCCTCCATCCGCGGCTTCCAGGCCATCCACGAGTCGGACATGGCGCTGCGCGCGGACCTGGCGACCGCCCGCCTCGACCCGTTCCGCAAGGACAAGACGCTCAACATCAACTTCTTCATCCACGACCCGATCACCGGCGAGCAGTACAGCCGCGACCCGCGGAACGTGGCGAAGAAGGCCGAGGCGTACCTCGCGTCCACCGGCATCGCCGACACCGCGTACTTCGGCCCCGAGGCGGAGTTCTACGTCTTCGACAGCGTGCGCTTCGCCACCGCGTCGAACGAGTCCTTCTACCACATCGACTCCGAGGCCGGCGCCTGGAACACCGGCGCCCTGGAGGACAACCGCGGCTACAAGGTCCGCTACAAGGGCGGCTACTTCCCGACCCCGCCGGTGGACCACTTCGCCGACCTGCGCGCGGAGATCACCCTGGAGCTGGAGAGCTCCGGCCTGCAGGTCGAGCGCCAGCACCACGAGGTGGGCACCGCCGGCCAGGCCGAGATCAACTACAAGTTCAACACGCTGCTGCACGCCGCCGACGACCTGATGCTCTTCAAGTACATCGTGAAGAACGTCGCCTGGCGCAACGGCAAGACCGCCACCTTCATGCCCAAGCCGATCTTCGGCGACAACGGCTCCGGCATGCACGTCCACCAGTCGCTGTGGCTGGGCGGCTCCCCGCTGTTCTACGACGAGGCGGGCTACGCGGGCCTGTCCGACACCGCCCGCTACTACATCGGCGGCATCCTCAAGCACGCCCCCTCGCTGCTGGCCTTCACCAACCCGACGGTGAACTCCTACCACCGCCTGGTGCCCGGCTTCGAGGCCCCGGTGAACCTCGTGTACTCCCAGCGCAACCGCTCGGCGGCCATGCGCATCCCGATCACCGGCTCCAACCCGAAGGCCAAGCGGGTCGAGTTCCGCGCCCCCGACTCCTCCGGCAACCCCTACCTCGCCTTCTCCGCCCTGCTCCTCGCGGGCCTGGACGGCATCAAGAACAAGGTCGAGCCGCCGGAGCCGATCGACAAGGACCTCTACGAGCTGGCCCCCGAGGAGCACGCGGGCGTCCCGCAGGTCCCCACCTCCCTGCCCGCGGTCCTCGACTCGCTCGAGTCCGACCACGAGTTCCTCCTCCAGGGCGGCGTCTTCACCTCCGACCTGATCGAGACGTGGATCGACTTCAAGCGCACCAACGAGATCGCCCCCCTCCAGCTCCGCCCCCACCCCCACGAGTTCGAGCTCTACTTCGACGTGTGAGCCAGCCGCGTTCCCCGCGAGGGGCGGCGGATCGTAACGAGCGTCGGCTTTTCCCGCTGAGGGAGGAGCCGACGCTCGTTTTGGTGCCCTTGCGTCAGGTGGCCGGGGGCTCGGGAATGCGCCAGGTGATCTGGAACCGCTGCTCCGGTGGGAGGCCGACCCTGCCCGCCGGACTGATCGACTTGATGAGGTAACCGAAGATCTGGTGGTGAGCCTCCTCCGAGAGATCGTCCCAGGACTGCGGCGCTGCGATCATGATCTCCCGCATCAAGGACGGGTCGGATTCGGCCTGCAGCATGCTGATGCGGTCCTCGCGGTCCATGGTCTCGTCGGCGTGCATCGCGCTGATCGACCTCTGGAGGAGGTTCGGCTCGGTGGCGAGTCGCTGCAGAATGCGGTCACAGCCGTAGCGGAAGGCCATGTACGCGTCGACTACTTCCTGATCTGGATTCTGGTAGCCGAAGGGACTGCCCTCGACGGCGCCGACGTAGTCGCCTTTCAGCGTCCGCAGGAGTGCACGCAGGGCCAGTTCGGCGCCATGCTCCTTGATGAGTTGAACACCCAATTGCACCCACTCATCCTCCGAGACCAACGGCTCGTGGGGAACCGCGAGCGACGGATCGATCTCGATGGCGTTGAAGGGATTGATCATCATGCCGAGGAGAGCCTCGGGCGTCCAGTGCCCGTCGTCCGTACCCCACCCCACCGAGAGCGCCAGTTCCCGGGCCGACTTCATGCCCCCCGGCTCCCCCTCCCGTGCTGCGTGCCAGAGGGGAAGGAACCGCGCCACTTCGTCGGCAGGATTCCGTGGCGGGTTCACGCAGGCAGTAGCCAGCGCAGCCACGATCGATTGGACGGTCTCCCAGCGTGGCAGGGTCAGTCCCTTGATGGCACTACGGACTCCTTCATGGCTGACGACTGCGGGGTGGTCGCCTTGGGCGATCATCGTGCTCACTTTGCGCATGCCGGGGCTGCCCGCAGCACGGTGCAGTTCTTCGAAGGCACGCACCAGATCCTGACGTGCTTGATCCAGTGGTGACGTGGCGTCGGCAGCCATGTGTGCGGCGGTTCCCTTCACATCGAAAGGCGGCCTTGACGGCCGTCAGATATCGCCAAGAGTGTAGAAGCCGCAGGCAGGAAGGCTTGATGCCAGATTTCGCCAACTTGGGCCGCCCTCTTGCCAGACGGCGACAACCGGGTTTGAAGGGACCGCAACATGGAATCAGGGCCGCCTGAAATGTGTGTCGTCTCCCGAGGAGTCGTTCTCCGTGCACATACCTGCATACGCTTACGCAACGATCCGCTCGGCGCTGCCGCAGTTGCCTACGTCGCGGCAGGTGGCGGCGCTGGACTGCTGCATCTGCGACAGCCCCTTTGACGATCGGTTGCCTGTGCCGCTCGGTCCAACGCCTGAGTCAGGACTGTTCGGCTGCCATCCGTGCCTGGGACGATTGGTTGCTCGAGCACGGCGGAATCGTTATGCCGCACGCACCCAGGACGCAGAGAAGGCTCGAGACGAAGCCGCGGCCTGGTTGCCGGTGCGTGAGCGGCACCTTGCCCGGCTCGGGCGGGTGACGGAGGCCGCGGAGGCCGTCACCACGCTTGTCCGGGAAGAGTCGGTCGAGCCGCTGCGCATGGCGTGGTTGCTGGTTTCCCTAGAGTCGGCGAATAGTTGGATTCCTGACGCACCGGAGCCGCCGTCGTCTGTGGAGAGCGAGGACCGCGACCTCAAGGACGCGGCGTTCCGGCTCCAGTTGGCCATGATCGGCGCTCGGGAGGTGGTTGCGGAGCGGCTGGCCTACCACGTGATCAACCAAGCGCAGCCCCCCGAGATGTGCGAGGAATTCGAGTGCCCGGATGGCTGTACGGGCAGGCACGACGTGACGGACATCGACTGCGGCCCCGACTGCATCTTCGACGACTTGGCCGAGCACGGGGTCATGGTGGAGCCGCCGGAACCGGAGACCCCGTTCTTCGTGGAGGCCGGGGCGCGACGACCCTCCGGGACCGCGGACGTGAGGGAGGGCGATTCGATCCCGGACATGGAGGCTACCGCCCCGCAGGTTCTGACACGTCTCGGGGTCGATCCGGACGATTTGGACGTCCTGCTGAATGCGGCAGCTGTCGGTCTGGTCGTTGATGCCTGGCGGGAGGGACCGCTGGAAGCAATCCACGGAACAGTGGACGGGCCGAGCGACGCGGAGGTGTTTGCTCAAGGCGTCGATCTGTACCGCAGGGCGAGGGCGGCTTTGGTGGCAGCACGGGACGATGGCCCCGAGGGACTGCTCGGGTTCGTAGCCGTCGCGTCCGATGTGGAGCTGCGGTGGGCCGGCGGCTCGCGCTTCGCGCTGCGCACCGTGCCGGAGGCCGGACCGGTGGCCGAGTTCGTTCGCCACGTCGACGACCGGGTGTGGTTCACCCGTGAAGTGATGCGTGAGCAGGGTTGGCGCGCCGCGCTCCTCCATCGCGCAGTTTCCGCCGCCACCAAAGCTCGCGGTCACTTCGGCATGCCGGGTTGGCCCGGTGCGGTGGTTTCGGCGATGGACCGACTGACAGCGCTGGACAGGTCGGGTGCCCCGGACGTGCTCACCGATCTTGAGGCGGTGAGGGCCACTTTGCTCGAAGCGCCGGACCGGCTCGGGGTCGGTGCCCTGGACTGGATGCTCAATCAACGTGTATTCGGCTAGCGCGCTGTCCGGGGCTGTGAGCCGTCCGCAATCTGCGTTCGCACATCAGGAGATCAGAGGGAGAAGGTTCGGGGGCGGGAAATGAAGTGGGACGAAGTGACGCTCGTCATCCTCGCTGTGTTCGGCTGCTTCACGTTGTTGTTGACACAGGTCAGCGAGGTGCTGTCCAAATTGCCGGAGGTCATCCGGGCATGGCGGCGGGTACGGCGCGAGCTGAGTGGGGGGATGGACGGTCCTGTCGGTCCGGAGCGTTCGACGGACATGGGCGCTCCAGGCACCCCTGCCGTCGGCCCCGTCGCCGGGTTCCGAGAAGTCGACGGGGCCGATGCCGAGGACGGACGGAGCGCGTCAGGAGTCTGACGCAGTGGCCGGAGCGTTCGGGGCCTCGGCCAACGGCAGGACGTATTCGGCGGCCAGACGTGCCAGATGCAGTGGGAGGGGACGGGCCAGCGGTGGATAGTCGTTGTGGTAGCGGAGTTGGTGGGTGAGGGTGGCCCACTCCACGGGGCGGTCAGGTGTCACACCGGCGCGATCGGACTGGGCCAGGACCTCCTCGGTGAGGCAGCCGAGGACGGTCACCTCCAGCTGCGCGGGATTCCACGCGGTTTTGCCCGGAGCGGTACGGGATTCGGCCGTCGGAACCAGCTTCCGCAAACCCTTCGGGAGCGTCGCCGTGTGGGGTGTACGGGCAGTGCTGGCGAAGACCCGGTTCGCCGGCTCTGCCGGACCCCAGACTCCCTCGGCGAAACCGATCCGGCCGTTGTCGTCATGCGCGTACCACTCGGGGACCTCTTCACGGCTGTTCGCATCGCGTACCAGGACGACGCGGAGGTCGTTTCCGTAGACAGTGAGGCGCTGGGCCGGTTCGGTCCCGAAGCCAAGCATGTCCCGCACCAAGGAGCCGTTGCTCAGCCGCGGCCAGCACTGGCGCAGGTTCGCCGAGTTCGCCAGCAACAACGTCGGCCGCTCCCTCAGCTGGAACAGCAGGGCCCTGATCTGCCGCTGTGCTTCCCTTTGCCACTGCTCTTCGACGCCCTCCCCGCCGGAGCCGTGTCGCCGCCACTGATCGCGGACGTTTCCGTCGGCCAGCGAGAGGAGAAGTTCGCGATACGGCACCCAGGCGGACCGCTCGGCGTCCCAGCCCTCGATGGCTCCCAGCTCCTCGTCGGGACGTACTCGTACTGCAACGAGTCGGCGGATGGGGCAGCGGGTCGGCCCCTGAGCGGTGTACCGCACCAGCCACAGCGCCGCGTACTGCAGGTTGGCCGGGATGCCGGTGCCGACGCGGTGGGCCGGCGGGCTGATCGCGCCGAGCTGCCGGAAGGCGTCGAGCCAGGTCCAGCGGGCGCGGTGCTCCAGGGAAGTTGTTGCAGTGGGCAGGTTCACGAACTGGCTGATCCGTCCCTGCCTCGCCCATGCCAGACGCAGCGCGTGCTTGGGGTCGGAATCGGGGTGCGCGGCGAACTGGTCCTTGTCTGCGATCTCGGCCACCACGAGGGCGGCGCTGCTTCGCGGCGGCTCGGTGTTCCGGGCCACCAGGGCGCAGCGGTCGTTGATCGCGTCGGCAAGGCGGACGGCACGTCGGCGGGCACGGTTACCGGACACCTGCAGTGGACTGAGAAGCGCTCCCGCAGGGCGCGCCCTGACGTTGATCTCGATATCGTTCACCCGCCATTGCCAGGTGTCGTCGGCGATCTCCTGCCCGCTGCCCGGGGGCAGTCCGATGAGTTTCGGAAGTTCCGCGAGCAGCGCCGTGCGGGTCTCCGCGGACTGCCAGAGAACCTCCACTTCCAGGGGGCGGCCGCTCAGTACGCGGCCCAGTGCGGCCTGGCGTCGCAGGGCCAACTGAGCTTCGCGGGCCAGGGGCTCGTCCCTCTTGACGGTGCGAGGCAACAGCGAAGGGGTGTTACTGCGGGTGACGCGGCCCAGGTCGGGGACGCGGCGCAGGACGGGCCGAAGCCCCTCCTCGATCCAGGCGTCGATCTCGGCCCGCTCGCGCGGCATCAGGCCCGGTCCGACCTCGTGGGGGCCGAGCCTCGGGTGATAGACAATGCCGGCGGCGACCTCTCCACGCCCGGTGATCCACTTGTCCGGGGAAGCGAACAACTCCGCGGGGTCCGGGTAGCGGCGCACGATGTCCAACTCCGGGACCAGCGGGGCGGGGCTGTGGCGGCGCCAGGCGACCTCCTTGCGCCGGCGATCGTAGCCGAGGGTGTTCACCACGAGCCGGGGGTGGCGCTCGGGGCCTGCGGGCCAGGGCAGCGGGGCGTCCAACAGAACGGTCGCACCGCTCATCTGGTGCGGACGCAGCGCCAGGCGGGTGGCCCAGCGGCGCACTCCGGTCGAGACGTGCAGACGGATGCGGGGGGCGAAGGGCACCGTGTGGAGGGCGATCTTCACCTGCGCCGAGTAGTACCAGGTCTCCTTGCGCCGTTCGTACCGCTGCGGTGGCCAGGAGACCAGCTCCGCTCCGCTGTCCGTGCTCACTACCCGGAAGTGCAAAGTGGTGCCGCCGGTCCGGAAGGGCCGGGCCGCCAGACGCAGCGCGACCTGCTCGGGCAGTAGTCCGTAGAGACGGCGCAGGGGTTCCGCGGTGCCGCCGGCGGACATGGCGGTCTCCGTGAGGTCGACGGGCTCCGTTTCCCACGCCGGCAGACCGAGCGAGGTGTCCGGCCCCGGAGCGAGCAGCTCGTCCTCCAGCTCCCAGTCCGCCTCGGTGTCCTCTTCGTCGTTTCGTCGGAAGACTCCTGCCGCCCAGGTGGCCACCACCGGCGCCAGCACCTCGTGCGGCACGGGCTCGTGCGCGTACAACCAGGGAAGCAGCCCATCGGTGCCGGCGTTGCGGCCGGTGGCGAGAACGCCGGGCGCCATGCCGAGCAGCAGGGAGTTGAGACGCTTCACCGGCAGCCTGAGCGGGTGGTCGGCCCCGGAGTGGGTCTGCTCCCAACGACGGGTGAGTTCGGCGTGCAACTGCTCACCGAGCCGCATCACCTGGAGCTCCTCCTGCCAGGGACCGTGCGCCGGATCTGGCTCGTAGGCCGTGACACGGATGGTCTGGTACATGCGATACCTCCATGAACGATGTGGACGTCGGCGACGGGCTACGGCTGGCGGCCGGAAGCGGGCTCGGCGAGGCAGCGGCTGAGCATGCGCCACAAGGGCTCGTAGAGAGCCCGAACGATGAACCGCTCGTCGGCGGGCATGCCGTCGTCGGAGAAGAACGGGTCGAGCACAGCGAGGACGCTGTGCAGCAGGCTCGACCTCTCGGTGTCGGGTCGCGGCGGGCTCGCGGCCCGGTTGGGGGCGAAGGCGGCGTCCACGAAGACCACCCTGGCGGGCACTCCGCCGCGTACCAGGCGGCCGATCACCTGCCACATCAGGACGAGCATGTCCCAGGTGACCTGCTCCCGGTCATCGCCCAGACTGCTCCAGGCCAGGGGGCGTCGCAGCAGTTGGTACCACCGTGAGCGGGCTTGACGGCGGAATTCCTCCGCGCCCGCCTCGATGGTGCTTCCGCTGCGGACCCAGGCGGAGAAACCGCCATCGTCGGTCTGCATGCGGACGACCCACTCGTTGATGGCATTGACTGCCAGAGAAAGGTCGTCCGGGTGCGGATTCGGGCGGGCGAGGAAGTAGACGGTCCCGATGGCCGCTTCCGCGTCGTCGTTGAGGATGTTGTGGCCGCGCTCGACGGCGAGCAGGGGCGCCACGAGGATGTCCGCTTCGAGTTCCTTCAGGTGCTCGACGTCTCCGCGCCGCAAGGTTCGTGCTCGGCCGGCCGACGGCGCATGGTCCTCCTCGTCGATCTCCTCGTCGTCCGAGACCAGGCACAGCACTTTGTCCCGCCACCGGTCGTTGAGGCCGTGCAAGGTGTCGGCCACCAGCCGGGCCTCCTGGTAACTGCCGACCAGCAGGAGGATCTGGTCGCGGCCTGCGGGCAGCGACAGCAGTTCCCGTTCCAGGGGCCCGCCGTTTTCGGCCTCGTCCACGCCGGCGCCGAGCCAGGTCGCGATTCGGCGCAGTTTCTCCGGCCGCTCGTCGATGGCGGACCCGGAGATCCGCATCATCTCGTCCCCGTCCTCGAGGAAATCGAAGCGCATACTGCTCCCGCCCGCGATGTGCTCGGTCACCTCGCGAGGCGGTTCGATGATCACGCCGACCGGTACGGCGACGTGGTAGCGGCTTGACCTGGCCGCCCAACTGCTGCCGGACATCAGCAGGACGTGGGCACCTGGCCGACCGTCGACCGATGCCAGAAGCGGTGCCTGCCTGAGCAGTTCGCGGCCGACGCCGCTGCAGCGGAAGAAGGTGAGTTCGCCGCTGCGGACGCCGCCCTGGTCCTCGCCATCCACCCGGAACTGGAAGCCGATCACATTGCCCATGGGGGCTTCGGGCACCATCGGACCGTAGTCGCGTGGCCTGCGGTACATCTCGTTGAAGCGGAGGCTGAGCGATGCCTCGACCCTTGACCACATGGCGTTGATCATCGCCAGCCGTGGCTCCAGCGCGCTGAGCAGGAGAGTGAACTCGAAACGCCTGGCGAGTTCGTCGCGCCACTCCTTCGGCGTCTGCGGTGGCCGAGGCGCCTTGCCTGTCCGGCCGCCCCTCGTCCCCTTGCGGTGGAGTTCCTCCTGTTTCTTCTCCCACGCGGCCAGTTCGTCGTCGTACTCCTTCTGCCGTCCGACCATGTACGTCTCGTCGAGATGGAAGACCTCATCCATCACGGTCATCAGGCTGCGCCGGGTGCTCTCCGGATTTCCTGTGTGCAGGAGTTCGTTGAGCAGGGCGGTGAGTTGGGTGAAATCCCTCTCCGGTCGGCGTGGGCGGTCACCGAAGGGGTTGTCGCGGAAGGCGTCGAAGAGTTTCCCCAGCGCGTCTCGGGGGATCCGGTTCGGATGCTCGGCGTCGCCGTCGTCCGGGAGCGGGTAGCGCTCGTCGAGCAGCCCGAGCTGCAGAGTCCAGGCGCTGAAATAGCCGACGCGGACCCAAGTGCGCAGCGACGGCTGCGACACGAGCATCGCGTACAGTCGGTCCGTGGCCGTGCCTGCTGTGTTGAGGGCGGCCGAGAAGTTCTCCACGTCGCGATCCGAGAGTTGTGTCCGTCCGCTGGCGGCCAGCTCCCGGATCTTGTGCCGGGTGAGTACGTCGATGAAACCTCTTTCCTCGTCACAGGCGAGCAGGACCGCGGGTGCGAAGGCCCGGTCGAGATTCATTTGCACCCGGTCCGCCTCGTCAACGATCACCAGGTCACTACGACGGCAGGCGAGTTCGAAGTAGCGCACACGCTCACCGTTCTGCGGGCGCGGCGGCGCGGAGTCGATGAGACCGGGCGCCGTGGCGACCCAGATGGACGCACCCACCAGTTCTCGCGAGCCCTGATGCCGGGGGCAGACGGTCCACAGTGGGCAGCTGACGAGCTGCTTCTGCCACTCCGGCGTATGACCTCCGCCCGTACGCCGGGTGGTCACGGACGGCGGTCGCAGACGGGTGCAGGGCGCTTCGCCGAACGTGAGCGGGCCGGAGACCGGGGCATGCAACGTTGCGTTGAGCACGCACGACGTTCCGAGATACGTGAACGCCGGGTCGTTGTGCGCGAGCAGGCGGTGCTCTCCTCGGCCCGCGAGGCGCCGGTGCAGTCGCTGCGCGTGCCGCTCCCGGCCATGCAGTCCGAGCACGGGGGCCGCGGCGCCGCCGGTGTAGAGGTTGTACTGCTCGACGAGCTTCAGCACCTCGGCCACGTCGGAGACGACGACGGTGGTCCGTTTCCCCAGGCTCGCGAGGTGGACGGCGATGATGTCGCGCAGTGTGCTCTTGCCCGCACCTACGATGCCCAGCAGGTGCTGGATGCCGTCCACGGAGAATTCGTCCGTCTCCTGGAAGGTTCCGTCCTTCCTGCCGGTCATGCGGAATGCCCGGAGCCGCTCCAGCCAGCGTGGCGGGTGGCCTGTACCCAGGCGTTCGTGGATGGCGTCCATCTCCGCGGCCGTGCGTTCCAGGTCCGCCATTCGAAACGTCAGCGGCGCACCGCCGCCGGCCGGTCCGAGATCCATGTCATGGGCCACCAGGGGCTCCAGGGGCAATGGCGGGATATCGGCCACCGCGGTGGAGCGACTGAGGGAGAAGGCGTGCGGGCCTTGTCCGGCCACTGGCAGCCGCTGTCCGGCGATCGGAGGCGCGGCGCGCAGCAGCCGGTCGTAGATCTGCCAGCGGTCGCACCCGAGGGAGACCTCCCGCCGACTGGCAGGCCTTTCCACATCCGGGACATCGAAGCCGCGCGCTCGTGTCACATAGCGTTGGTAGTTCTCAAGTGCCTCCCGCCACGCGCGGGGCCGGCCCAGCGTCCAAAGGGAGTGCCGGGCCACACGCAGGGTGCGGTCGGCGTCGGGGGGCAGCGGGACACCATATGCCTGGGCGAATCCGTAGCCGCTGAAGAGCACCCAGGCGTGTCCGGCGGGACTGCTCGGCATGAGCCTTTGCTGAAGGTGGAGCCCCAGCTCGATCTGGCAGAAGAGTTCCAGCGCCGATGAGCGCACGTCCGGCCCCAGAGCCGGCCTCAGTTCGGTGAACACCGGGGCCAGGGGCGGCAGCAGACTACGCATCGGGTTCTCCGTTCGTCTCGTGGATGGCCGGAGTGTCTTTCCGGCCGGATATGCCGGTGGTTGCTGCGGCCCGGCGCGGCGCGGCAGCGAGGTCCCGCACGAGTTCCTCCGGCGTGGTCAGCAGCACGTACGGTCTCAGGGCCTCGGGCAGGGCCGCGGTGAACGCGGCCCGGTATCCGGCGCGATCGGCGAGCCGGCGCGGTACGACGACTGCCATCCCATCGGCGAGCTCAGCCGCGCGGGTGGCGAGCCGTGCTGCCAACAGGACGGGCTGCACGCGGTCGTAGGCATGCAGGTTCCGCGCCCGCCATCCGGCGCCGGACAGGTGGTAGGCGTTGAGTTCGCCAGGCAGGGCCTGGTATCCGACGCCGACGCGGTCGAGTTCGTCCAGCGCGGCTTCCTCGACGCGAAGCGGCAGCGCGACGAATGCTCGTAGCGGCCTGCACAACATGCGGACCCGGTCCGGATCGCGGATCAGCTCCAGGCGTACGCCGTGTGTACAGTCCTCCGCCTCGCACCAGGTGTCCGTGCCGGAGACGAGAGCACCGTGCGCGGGCACCTTGCTGCCGCGGAGACGGCCGGGCAGGCGGCATTCGGCGCAGCGCAGAAGTGTGTCCTTGGCCAGCAGGGCTTCGGGCACAGGGTGGTAGAAATCGCGTACCTTGCTCCAGACCGCGTTGTTCCAGCCGCGTTTGAAGCGGTCGTCCTGGTGAACCATGACGTTGTGCGCGAGGAACTGGCGGCAACGGCGGTACCGTTCAGTCGAGCCGCACCGGGATTCCAGTTCTGTGAGGAGTTGCAGGGCCGTGGCCTCGGCTCCGCCTCCAGGGCCGTCCGAATCCAGCTCCAGGCAGGTCCGGGTGGGTGCCAGGCCGACCGGATGAACAAGCGTGGCGTCGGGACTCACCAAGGCCGGGGAAACCGAGAAGGGCCGGTCGGCAGCGGATCGCTCCCGACACCATTCGAGCAGTTCGGGCAGGCTCATCGGCGGCACCTCTCCGGTCCGCAGGCAGTGGAGCACGACCCTTTCGAGCACGGTTTGCGCCGCCGGCGGATACGGGAGGGTGAACGATCGCAGGCCGCCCAGGTCCGCCAGGGCCACGACGATGCGGGAAAGCTCGCGATAGAGCCGGGTACCGACCTCGTCCTGCTCCGCCGTTCCGCGGCTCGTGGTCTCGGCCGGACCGGTCCGGGGTCCTGTGGCCGCCGTCATCGTTCCGCCTCCCCCGCCGGAAGAGCAGAGGAGCACCAGCGGGCCACTTCGCACCGGGCGCAGGCCGCGCCGGGGGTCGCCACGAAATGGTCGTCGCGGTGCCAGTCGCCGACGAGGCCGCGCAGTATCTCCTCCGCGGCCGTGCGTGCCGCGGGTGCGAACGGATCGATGATCTCCAGGTCGGCGCCGCCGGGACGGAGTACCTCCAGTTCCACGCGGCTGCGGCCGGGCTTCCCGCCCAGGTCCCCGCGTGCGAGAAGCATTACCCCCAGGGCCAGTTGCGGATACCGTTCGAGAAGCGATCCGCTCCCGGAGCGGGCGCCCGCCGATGTCTTCGTCTCCCGCCAGACCCACGAGTCCGCGTCCCGGTAGAGCATGTCCGGGGCCGCGATCACGATGATGTCGGCTGCCGTGTCATGCCGTACGACCCGCGGCTCGTTGCGTACGTCCGTACCGTCGTGGACGCAGCGCAGCGGGCACACGGCGGCATGCCTGCGCAACAGTCGTGCGCCGAGGGCCCGTTCTCCGGAATCCAGGTCGAAGCCGTCGGGAACCCACTCGTCGGGCACGTCCGCTGTACAGGGCCGCAGCACACTGCTGCCGTGGCGTGCTGCGAGGTAGGCGTGGACGGCGCGGCCGCGCTCGGCGGACGGGGCGCGCTCGATGGTGTCCGCGGTGGGAAGGTGCAGCCGCCGAAGGTGGTCCCGTGCGGGGCAGATCCGGTAATTCCGGCCGTTGGTGACGGACCAGGTCCGCCGCGGCCGCCCCTGAGCCTCGAAGCCGAGCAGGCCAGGTGCCCGACGCAGGGCAGGGCAGACCGCTGTGTAGGGGCATTCCGCGCAGGTGGAACCCGGCCGGAACTCCTGGCTGTCCAGCAGAGCGTGCAACGCCGCGGGGCCGTGTGCACGGTAGCGGCTCACCGCCTCGGCCCGGGTGCCGTCGAAGAGCGTACGCACCTTGCCGTCGAGCAGAGCCACCTCAACGATCCGCACGTGTTCGGGCGGCGGACCCGGGACTCCTTCGGAGAGGACGAGGGCGGCCGCGGCGACAAAGCCCTCGGGCGGGGGGTCGCGGTGCAACCGGTTGACCGGCAGTCGGAGTTCACGCACCGTCCCGTCCGCCGACCGCAGGCACCGTCCCCATACGGTGAACCGGTACTCGCGGGCTCCTCGCGTATCGGTGTCGGCGAGGCGGTGCCGGTAGGTCCAGGGCTCGGGGACCTCCGTCAAAGGGTTGTCCGGGTCGGTCGGGAACGCGCGCTCGTAAGTCGTCGACGCGTGCTCCGTCCATCGCCGGAGCCCGTCGTGTACTTCCTTCCGGGGTCGTACCCAGCCGTCGCCCGGCTCCGCGGCCGGCGGCCGCGGTGCCCGCGCATCCAGGGCGGCCATGAAGGGCCCGAAGGTGAAGTGCTCCAGCGCTTCGTCGTGGCGCACGGGCCGCCGGTCCGGGCGGTAGCCACGTGCCTTGAGCGCGTCCGCGGCAGGGCAGCGGAATTCGATTCCCTTGAACATCCCAACGGACACCTTGATGACGTCGGACGTTCGCCAGACCCCGTCCGGGGGCAACCACGAATCGGTCATCCTCACTCCTTTTCCGGTGGCGGGAAGTAATTTCTGACAGGCTGAGACCGATGGCCGAACGAGAGTCGGCCACAGCGGAACGGAGAAGTGTGCATGGGTCAGGTATTGGACCTCCCCGACATCGAAGAGGTCTACGAGGTCATGGAGCAGGTGGGTGATGGCGGACAGGCAGACCTCTATGCCGGATGCGAACGGAGCAGCGGACGCAAGGTGGCCCTCAAGATCCAGAAAGAGCGAGGATTCGAACCGAGTCAGTATTTCAAGGAGGTGGCTAAAGGGTTTGAAAAGGAGGGCGGTCGCACTCAGACCCTTGCCGGGGTTCGCGGCATCCCGGAGGTCTTCGCAATCGGGTACTACCGCGAGCGGCGTTGCATCGCCCTTGAATTCATCGAAGGGAAGCTTCTCTTCGACTCCACCGCGTCAGCCAGGCCCGTGAAAGATCTGGGCACCATCGCGTCCGTGGCCGGGCAACTCTGTGAGATCCTCGACGGCGTCCATCGCCTCAACATCGTTCACCGCGACCTGAAGCCGGAGAACGTCATGGTGGAGCCGGACGGACGTATCCGGCTGCTCGACCTCGGCATGGCCATCTCGGCGAACGAAGACACCGAGGAAGGCTGCGGCACCATCGGCTACGTGCCGCCCGAGCAACTCGACAGGAACACTGCCGGAGTCACCGGAAGAGCGGACATTTTTGCCCTCGGCTGCATCCTCCTGGAAATGACCGCCATGCAACAGCCCTACGGCGGGACGAGGACGGGTCTCCTTCAAGAGGGTTTCCCGGTGCTGCCTCCGGACCGACTCGCAGATCTGCCCCCTGCGCTCGGCCCGCTCATGCTCCGCATGGTGGAGCGCTTGCCGGAGCGCCGTCCGGCCGACGTGCGAGAAGTGTTCGCCGCGCTGCGGCCGCACTTGCCGGTTCCCGGCTCCGCGCGACCGCGCAAACCGCTGCGACCCGACCCGACCGAGTACTACCGCACGAACCCGCCGCGGCTGTGACGCGGTGCGGACCGATTCGCTCACCGCAGCGCCTCCAGCCGCTCGCGCACCTCTTGGACGCCCAACCCGCCCATGCGCTCGCGCAGGAGCAGGACCCGTTCGAGGATTTCCACAGCGTCAGACGTGCGGCCGACGGCCACCAGGAGTTCGGCGTGGAACGACAACACCTTGGCCTCGTAGGCCCAGTGGTCCAGCCTGCGGTAGATACCGGCGGCCTGCCGGTAGAGCGAGTCGGCCTCGTCCCGCTCGTCACGAGCCTGGTGGATCTTGGCGAGGGTGTACAGGATGTCCGCCCGACCGTCGAGGACATCCGGCCGCTCCCTCAGGTGCACCGCCTCGGTGACAGCGAGCGCCTCGCCGCAGACACGGAGGCCCTCCTCGTACTCGGCACGGTCGAAGCGGAGCGTGCCGAGGCCGTTCAGTGCCGCTGCCTCGCCGACCGGGTCCCGCAACTCGCGGTAGAGGTCCAGAGCGAGGCCGTGGTAATGCTCGGCCTCCAGGCCCTCGCCCTGCTTGCGGAGGGTGCTGGCCAGAGCCTGGTAGGAACGGGCCAGGCTCTCCCTGCCGGCCACCGTGACGTCCTCTTCGCTCAGCCGTACTGCTCGCCGTAGGCACGCGGCCCCGGCATCGAACTTCTCGAGCCGCCAGTAGGTCCCGGACAGCATTCGGTGGAAGAGCGCGCAGTCCAGCGGGCGGGCATGCTCCTCCGCCGACGATCGGGCGCGCTGGAGATAGCGCAAGGCGTCGTCGACATACCCGCGACGCCATTGATATGTGATCAAGGTGGTCGGCAGCAGCCAGATGTATTCGTGGAGTTGGAGCTTGTCCGCCAGATCGATACAGCTCAGGACGGTGCGATACTCCTCGTCCAGCAGAGCCATGGCGCGTTCCGGCGATTCCGGGGATATGACTTCGAGATCGTCCCGGTCATCGATGGGCAGCCGGCGTTCCGCATCGAGCAGCCGATCGCAGGCACGGACCTGGTGCAGCTGGTGGTCGAGCACCCGCTGGACGGTCGCGGCCTTGAAGTCGGTCGGCGCACCGCTTGCGTCGGGTTCAAGTTCGTGGCGCGCGTAGGCCCGTACCAGGTCGTGAAGGCGGTAGCGCTCCATCTGGAGCTCCACCAGGTTCGCTGCGCACAGCTCTTCGATGGCATGGTCGGTGCCCGCGCCGCCGATCGTGCCGAGATCCATCGTGGCCTCCCAGCTGATGGTCGGCCCCGGATGCACCGCCAGCTGCCACAGCAGCCGGCGTGCCTCCTCGCTGAGCGCACGGGCCGAGTAGCTCAAAGCGGTCAGCACGGACAGCTCACCGTCCGGAAGGTGGAGTGCACGCAGCTTCTTCCGCTCCTCCTCGAGGTCCCTGACAAGGCCGCGAAGAGCGTGCACGGGGCGGTGGTCCAATCGCCGTTCGATCACGGTCAGAGCCAGCGGGAGATTGCCGCACAATCGCGCCAGCGTGGCGAAGTCAGCGGCGTACTTGTTCCGCTCGTCGACGGAGTACCGGTTCTGGAGGAGTTCCAGGGCGGCTGCATCGCTCAGGGGGCCCACGGTGTGCAGGTGGACGTCCTGGCGGGAGCGCAGATCGTCAAGAGTCTTCCGGCTGGTGACGATCACGGCACTGGTGCCGGTGCCGGGCAGCAGCGGCAATACCTGCTCGGCGCTCGCCGCGTCGTCGAGCACGATGAGCACGGACCGATGCGTGAGCGCCGAGCGCAGCGCTGCGCTCTGAGCCGCAAGTCCGGTAGCAGGCGCTTGCGGGGCGAGTTCCCGCAGGAAGCGGGTCAGCACCTGCTCGGGCTCGACAGGTCGTACATCGTCTCCCGCGAATCCCTTCAGGTTCTCGTACAGGACGCCGTCGGGGAACCGGTCGCGGAGTTGGTGTGCCAAGTGGGAGGCCAACAGGCTCTTTCCCACACCAGGCAGTCCGCTCAGCAGGACTACGGACGCAACCCCCGTTTCCTGCCGCCGCCGTACGTGCTCGGCCAGGGCACGGACCGCCTCCTCCCGGCCCAGCGGCTGCCGCGGAGGCGCGAGCAACTCGTTCGGGACTTGGAAGAGCACGCCGGGCCGCGGGCGCGGTGATGTTCCGCGAATCTCGGCCAGGACAGAGCGAATTTCGGTCCCAATATCTCCGTACCTCCTGGTCCATCTCCTGACTACCGAATTGAGTTTCGAGTCCGGCATTTCCAGGCCATGGGTGCGCAGGTAGGACGCAAAAAATTTCTCGTCCCGCGGCCAACGCCGATGCAGCTTTTCAGATTCCTCACGCAGCCACTTCTCTTCCCCTGCGTACCATGCGGCGGCAAGTCGACAGTAGACCGCCTCTCGCCACTCCTTCTGCAACTGTGCTTTGCGTTGCTCGAACACCTGCCCATCAAGCCCCAACAGGGGTACGTCGCCCTGCCACTCCTCCAGAGCGGCGGACAGCTTCTCGAACTGCTCCCGGCCGCGCAGGCGCCGCGCCTTGTCGACCCTGTCGCGGAAGCGAACGAGGTCGAGACTTCCCTCCGGCGGGCGGAGCAGGAACGCCCTGCCGGTTCTGCGCGGAAGAACGCCATCGCCCAGGACGCGGCGCAGATCGCTCACGACCCGCTCGACGGTGTTGTCGGTCGGTGGCTCATCGGGCGGCCACAGCGCTGCGACGACCTCTTCCTTGCCACAGAGATACCCAGGCGACGTTGCCAGCAAGGCGAACAGGCCTGCGGGTTTCGAACGCCCCACAATCCGTCCATGGCCCGCGACTTCAATGCTGACCGTCCCCAGTACGCGCCCGTCCACGGTCGACCCCTCCCAACTCCGCGCAATCGGACTGCCCCCGCAGCGATGCCTCAGGATCTGTGCGCACGGCAAACCCGTCTCACACGTCTTTCACTCCTTCGCGCCCCCGGCGGGGGCTTCGCGTGGTCTGAGGCGGCCTCAGGTTCTCCTCAGGTTCGGCCCGGCGCGCTGTCGCACCCTCGGAGCACGATGACATCAGTCCTCGAACGCAGAGGGCGACACCACTGTCACCGAGAGAGAGGAATCACCATGGCCAACCGCCGGCGCGGCCGCAGCGGGACCCGTAGCAAGCGAATCTCCGACCACGGCCCCCGCCCCAAGGTGATGGACGTCAAGGAGCAGCCGGCGACGACCGCGACCGAAGCGGTCGCGGCGCCGGAGGACTCGCCGACCACGGCGGGCTGAACGACCGCTCCAGTCCAGGGTGCCCGCCTTCGGGTGGGCACCCCACGGGGCGGTGACCACGCTTCTCCGGAGGGTGTTCCGCCCTTCCAGGCTCCCGAGGAAGCCGTTCGCCTCATGGCGCCCCGCTCGTCGCGCTCGGCGACGGGCGGTGGGAGCCGTCTTCATGTGTACAAATTCGTGACGCGTGGGACCGGTTCCCTTTTTGTCGCATTTGCGAATCGCTCTCACGTTCCCTGATTTCCATCTGCACCTTCGGCGCCCGGCGCGCGCCAAGAGAGGACCCACATGACGTCTTCGTTTCCCTGCGGCGTGCTTGCCGCGATTGCCCGGCACTTCGATGATCCCCGGGTTCGGGAGGCGACGCAGTTGACCGTCCTGCCCCGCGGGGATGACGCGCGGCCTGTACGGCTCTCCCCGATGGAGGCCCGTCGGGCGGTCGACGAGCCGGCGGCCGACCCGGAGTTGGCTGCCGCCGTCTGGCAGAGTGCATTGGCCGGGGCCCGTGCCGAGACGACACCCCGCGGCCCCGCTCAGTTGCTGCTGATCTGGCTGCTGTTGCCACGGCTGTCCGGGACTGCCCGTAAGATCTGCAACCGGTTGCGCGCCGACCGGGCGGATGTGGAGTCGGAGATGATGCTTGCCCTCCTCGAAGAGGTGCCGTGCATGGATCTCCCCGGAGAACTCGCAGCACAGGCACTGGTCAGGGCGGCTCGCAGCGCCGGGTGGCGTTACGCGCGGGCCGTACGGCGAGAGATGCCGGCCGACTGGCTGGACAGGGAGGCCGACAGCGCCGGGAACGTCTTCGAGGACGCCACGGCCGAAGAAGCGGAGCGGCAAGCGGAGTTCGACGTGGCCATTCCTCGTCCTGCCGGGCCGTACGGTCTGCGAGCCCAGCTACGGGTGTCCGGCCCAGTCGGGAAAGTGGAGGCGGCGGTGCTCACCGGGCTGGCCGATGACTACGGTGTGCGCGAAGTGGTGCGGCGCGCCGGGCGGAGCAAGCGGCGCCGCCGTGTCGGGACCCTGAAGTTGCGACTCGGGGGGAGGCGTCGCTGATGCAGGGTGCCGCGCACACACCGCTGGGGTTCGGTGAAGTGTTCGACCTGCCTGTCAGTGTGGACCTGCGGACCGCTGCCCGTGCGTTCGGCATCCACCCTGGGACTGCCTACCGGCTGATCCGACGGGGAACCTTCCCGTGCCCCGTGCTGCGAGTCGGCGGTCTGTACCGGATTCCGACGGCACACCTCATGCGGATACTCGGCATCCAGGAGCGCCCGGTGTACGCCGTGGATCTCGAAGACGACGATCTGAACGCGCCGCTGGACGCCGCCAGCAGGTGACGCGGGACCGGCTACGTGTCGGGTTGGCGGTCCGGGCGGACACCCGGGCCGCCAACCGGGCCTGCCGTCGCCCTGTGAAGTGGTGGTCCTGATGCCGGGGCCCGCGCCGCGTTGTTTGAGCGGGCCCCTGTCTCGCGGCCCGGCCGTGGGGCTGACCTGCGAAGAAAGGGGCCCAGGGCACCGCAGGACGGTCCGGGGCATCATGGGGGTATGCCTGAATTGCCGGAGGTTGAAGCGCTGCGGGGGTTTTTGGGGGAGCGGGTGGTGGGGCGCGAGGTGGAGCGGGTGTATCCCGTTGCCGTGAGCGCGCTCAAGACGTACGACCCTGGGGTCGCGGACCTGGAGGGGCGCACGTTCGAGGGGGTGGAGCGGTACGGGAAGTTCCTGGGGCTGCGGGCCGGGGAGCTGTACCTCGTGATGCACCTCGCGCGGGCCGGCTGGGTGCGCTGGAGCGAGAAGCTGCCGGACGGCCCGCCGCGGCCGGGCAAGGGGCCGCTCGCCCTGCGGGTGCGGTTGGCCGGGCCCGAGGGCGCCGGCTTCGACGTCACCGAGGCCGGTACGCAGAAGCGGCTCGCCGTCCACGTCGTACGCGACCCCGCCGACGTACCCGGCATCGCCCGGCTCGGGCCCGACCCCCTCGCCCCGGAGTTCACCCGCGAGGTCTTCGCCGCGCTGCTGGCCGGCGAGCGTCGCCAGATCAAGGGTGTCCTGCGCGACCAGAGCGTCATCGCCGGGATCGGCAACGCGTACTCCGACGAGATCCTGCACGCCGCCCGCATGTCCCCCTTCAAGCTCGCCGCGCGCCTGTCCGAGGAGGAAGTCGGGCTCCTCCACGATGTGCTCGGCAGCACCCTGCGCGAAGCCGTCGAGCGCTCGCGCGGGCTGCCGCTGCGCGACCTGAAGGCCGAGAAGAAGAGCGGGCTGCGCGTGCACGGGCGCAAGGGCGAGCCCTGCCCGGTGTGCGGTGACACCATCCGCGAGGTGTCCTTCAGCGACTCCTTCCTGAACTACTGCCCCACCTGCCAGACCGGCGGCAAGCCGCTCGCCGACCGCCGCTTGTCGCGCCTGCTGAAGTAGCCCGCAGGCAGGGCTCCTCGCCGTCGGGCCCTGACCACCGCCCGGTCGGGGCCTTGCCGCGCAGCGCCCCGCACCCCGGGACACCTCGCCCTTCGTGCGAAGGGCACCCGGGCGGCAAACGGCCTGGCTAAGAGGCGAGGTCGCGGAGTGCCGCTGCCGCCGCTCGGCGCGCCGAGCGGAGGGCGCCCTGGAGGGTGGACGTGTCGCGGTGGTCGCCGCAGACGTAGAGGCCCGACAGGAGGCGGACCGGGCGGCGCAGGTCGTGGGGCGCCGGCATCGCCGGGATCGCGTCGGCGGAGGTGTGCAGGGCGAGCAGGTCCCAGGCGTCGGTGGCGGCGTCGTAGAGCTCGGCCAGGTGCGCCCGTATCGCCTTGTCCCGCGTCTCGGCGGTGCCGTCCGGCAGCGCGCCCAGGATCACGGAGGTGATGAGCGTACGGCCCGCGGGCCCACGCGTGGGGTCCACCGAGGACGCGGCGTACGTGTACGCCACCGGCCCCGTACGGTCCGCGTCCAGGACCAGGACCGGCTCCCGCACGGGCGGCACCGGAGCCGCGTGGTGGACCACCGTGACCTGATGACAGTCCGGCACCCGCAGCCCCGGCAGCAGCACCCCCGCCGTACGTGCGTCGGTGGCCACCACGACCGCCCGGCACGGGAGTTGGGCCCCGTCCGCGGTGTGCACACCGTTCGCGGCCACCCGGTCTGCCCGCACCCCGAGCCGTACCGTCCCGGCCGGCAGCGCCGCGGCCAGCCGCTCCGGCACCGCGGCGGCGCCGCCTGCCGGCAGGCAGGTGCGGCCGCGGGCGTATCCGCGCAGCACCACCTCGGCCACCCGGCTGGACGTGCCGAGCCCGGGGTCGCCGAGCAGCGCGGACAGCAGCGGCCGCAGGAACACCTCGACGGTACGCGGCGCGAAGCCCCGCCCGGTCAGCGCCAGTGCCGTCGCGGTCTCCGGGCGGGCGGCCAGCCGGTCGGCGCAGGCGGCCGCGAGCCGGTCCGGGGCGGTGCCGAAGCGGGCCCGGTCGAACGGCGAACCCAGCGGCGCCCGCGCGGAGTTGAACGCCGCCCTGGCGGTCCGCGGATCGCCGACGCGGTGCCCGCGGCCCGCCGTACGCAGCAGCAGCCCTGGGGCGAGCGGGGCCAGCGGCAGGTCCCGCAGGCCCGGCAGCCGCCGCAGTTCGGGCACCGCGCTGTTGACCAGTTGCGGGCCGCGGTCGAGCCGGAAGCCGTCCACGGTGTCGGTGGCCATCCGCCCGCCGACCCGGTCCGCCGCCTCCAGCACGGTGACCCGCAGGCCCCCGTCGAGCAGATGGTGCGCGGCGGCCAGCCCGGCGAGGCCGGCGCCGACGACGATCACATCCGTGGCCGTCGCCACGCCCTTCGCGCGTGCAGGTGAGAGCACAGTGCCCCTCCCCGAAGTCGGGTTCCGTTCCCCGCTCGCGTCATGGCGCAGGACCTGGCACGGCGCTCCCGTGCGGCGGTCGCGTCCACGACGTGCCGCCCGGCAGACCCCGACGTGCGCGCCCCACCACACGCTGGTAGAGGTCATGCCCTCATCAAAGCCAAACGATGCGGGTCGCACCGTCCCCTTTCGGCCCTTTACGGCCCTGCCTCCGCCGGCTCCCCGCCAGACGGCTGCCGCCGGGGTACGGAGGTGGTCGCTGGGGCGAGTGCGGGGAGTTGGGGGTGCGGGTACGCGCTGTACGGGTGCCGCCGGGGGTACGGGGAGCGGGGCTGGAGCAAGGGGAGAGAGCCGAGCGGGTACGGGGAGCGGTGGGTACGGCCCGTACGGTTATCGCCGGGGGTACGGGGGTGGGTGCTCGGGCGAGTGGGGGAGTCGGGCGGTTACGGGGGACGGGTGCTACGGGCTGTACGGGTGCCGCCGGGCGCACAGGGAGCGGTGGGCACGGCCGATACGGTTGCCGCAGGGATGTACGGGGAGTGGGCGCTGGGGCGAGTCGAGCGGGTACGGGGAGCGGCTAATACGACCCGTACCGTTGTCGCCGGTTCGCCGGTTCGCCGGATCGCCCGGCTGCGGCGGCAGGTCGTGCGGCGGGTGTGCCGCCTTCGCCGCTTCGGCGCTCCGCGAGCCGCGCTCCCGGCCGCCCCCCACCGGCCACCGGCCCTCGTTCAGACCCTGTTGCGCGGGGGCAGGGCCGCCCGGATCGCGTCGTCGATGCCCGGGTGGGTGAACGTGAAGCCCGACTCCAGCAGGCGCTTCGGACGCACCCGCTGGCTGGCCAGCACGTCGCCCGCGAACTCGCCGAGCACGGCCCGCAGGGCGAAGCCCGGTACCGGGAACACCGCGGGACGCTTCAGCACGCGGCCCATCGCCGCCGTGATCTCGCGGTTCGTCAGCGGCTCGGGTGCGGTGATGTTCACCGGTCCGGAGAGCGCGGGGGTGTCGATGGCGTGCCGCAGCGCCGCCACTTCGTCGGCCAGCGAGACGTAGCTCCAGAACTGGCGGCCGTCGCCGATCCGCCCGCCGAGCCCGGCCCGGAAGATCGGGAAGAGGGCCCCCCAGGCGCCGCCGCCCGCGGCCACCACCAGGCCGGTACGGGCGTGGACGGTGCGGATGCCGGCCGCGCGCGCCGGGTCGGCCGCGGCCTCCCACGCCTGGACCAGCTCGGCGATGAAGCCGCGGCCGGCCGGGCTGTCCTCGTCCACCGCGTCCTCGCCGGTCTCGCCGTAGAAGCCGATGGCGCTGCCGGCGACGAAGACGCGCGGCTTTTCGTCGAGGCCGGCGATGGCGCGGGCGAGCGTCGCCGTGCCCTCCACGCGGCTGTCCCACAGCACCTTCTTGCGCGCGGCATTCCACCGCCGCGCCGCTATCGGGGCGCCCGCCAGGTTGACGACGGCCTCGCAGCCCTCCAGCGCGCCCGGCGCCACGGTGCCCTCGGCGGGGTCCCAGCGGGCCTCTCCCGGGCCGCGCGGCTCCCTGCGCACAAGGGCCACGACCTCATGCCCGTCGGCGGTGAGCGAGGCGGTGAGCGCGGAACCGATCAGCCCGGAGGCGCCGCTGACTGCGATACGCATGGCCGCCATTATCTACGGCCGGGCCCGCACCGGCGCACTGACGCGCCTTCCCCTGGGCGCGGCTGCAGGGACCGCGCCGGCGTCGGTTCGGCCGGCGGCCCCTTTTCTCCTCGCGCGCGGTGGCGGGGTCCGGGTCGGCGTCGGCCGCCGTTCCCCGCCCGCGCGGCCGCGGGCCCGGACCGGCCACCGGAAGCGCCACCCAGAGCTGCGGGCCCGGACAGACGCCGGTGCCGACCGGTAGCCGCCGGAGGTGCGGGCCGGGGCTGCCGCCCGAGCTGACCCAAAACCCCACCCGGACCCGCCGCGGACGGGTCACCGGGAGTGCCACCCGGACCCGCCACCCGAAACCCCACCCGGACCCGCCGTCGGGAAACCGCCGCCCCGGACGGACCCGCCGCCCCGGGCCGAGCGGCTAGCCGAACCGCTCCCACAGTTGCGGGAACCGTTCCGCCATCGCCTGCTCGTCGTCCAGGTCCAGCCGCTCGCCCGCCGGGGTGTCCTGCGGGTCGAGGTCGAGGTCGGGCAGCCGCAGGCCGGTGAGCTGCTCGTGGGCCTCGTCGGCGGCGTACCCGAGGTCCTCGGCGTCGCCGTCGGCCTCGGGGTCGAAGTCGGGGAGGAGGGTGGCGAGGTCGTCGGGGGAGTGCAGGGCGCCCTCGAAGACGTGCCGGCCCTGGCCGATCAGCCAGCAGCGGAAGTAGTCGAAGGCTTCCTCGTCGGCGCCGCCGAGCAGGATGTCGGCCGCGCCCCACAGGTCCCAGCGGAAGGCACGGTGGAACCGCGTCTCGAAGTGGCGGGCGAAGTCCACGACGGCCTCGGGGTCGTCGAGCTCGACCAGCCGCTCCACGACCGCGTCGGCCTGCTCCTCGGGGTCGCCGTCGGCCGCCTCGCGGGCGCTGTCGACGATCTCCCAGAACTCCGTCTCGTCCATCACCCGTACAGCTTCCCGCCCCGCCCCGCCGATCGCACCCCCCAACCCCCCGGGGGAGGTACGGCATCGGGCGCCAGGTTGCCGAAACCCGACAAACAGAAAAAAAGGGAGGCCGCCGTCCCGTCGTGGAACGGCGGCCCCTTTTTCGGCGTCACAAAGCAGCCGCGCCACCGCCCGGCAGGACCGCGGCGCCCGTACGTGCGGCGGGGAGCGCGTGCTCCCCGCCGGCCGCAGGGGCCGCCGCGGACCTCACAGGCCGTAGCGCGTGGCGGCTTCCTTGACCGTCTGCGGCTTGACCTCGCCGCGGCGGGCGAGCGCCGCCAGCGCGTGCACGACCACCGACTGCGGGTCCACGCCGAAGTGCCGGCGGGCCGCGTCACGGGTGTCGGACAGGCCGAAGCCGTCGGTGCCCAGGGAGGTCCAGTCCTGCTCCACCCAGGGCGCGATCTGGTCCGGCACGGCCCGCATCCAGTCGCTGACCGCGAGCACCGGGCCAGGCGCCCCGGCCAGCGCGCGGGTCACGTACGGGGTGCGGTCCTCGCCGTGCAGCCGGGCCGCGTCGCACTCCATGGCCTCGCGCCGCAGCTCGGTCCAGGAAGGGGCCGACCACACGTCGGCGGCCACCCCCCACTCCTCGGCCAGGATCCGCTGCGCGTCCAGCACCCAGTGGATCGCGGTGCCCGAGGCGAGCAGCTGGATCCGCGGGGCGTCGGGCGCGGCCGCCTGCGCCGCCTGGTAGCGGTACAGGCCCTTGAGGATGCCCTCCTCCACGCCCGCGGGCATGGCCGGCTGCACCTTCGGCTCGTTGTAGACCGTCAGGTAGTAGAAGACGTCCTCGGCGTCGGGACCGTACATCCGCCGCAGGCCCTCGCGGACGATCACCGCGACCTCGTAGGCGAACGCCGGGTCGTAGGAGATCGCCGCCGGGTTGGTGGAGGCGAGCAGGTGCGAGTGGCCGTCGGCGTGCTGCAGGCCCTCGCCGGTCATCGTGGTGCGGCCCGCGGTGGCGCCGATGACGAAGCCGCGGCCCAACTGGTCGGCGAGCGCCCAGAACTGGTCGGCGGTGCGCTGGAACCCGAACATCGAGTAGAAGATGTAGAACGGGATCATCGGCTCGCCGTGGGTGGCGTACGAGGTGGCGGCCGCGGTGAAGTCGGCGAGCGAACCGGCCTCGGTGATCCCCTCGTTGAGGATCTGGCCGTCCTTCGCCTCCTTGTAGTACAGCAGTTGGTCGCGGTCGACCGGGTCGTAGGTCTGGCCCTTGGGCGAGTACAGGCCCGCGGACGGGAACAGCGACTCCATGCCGAAGGTGCGGGCCTCGTCGGGCACGACCGGCACCCAGCGGCGCCCGGTCTCCTTCTCCCGCATCAGGTCCTTCACCAGGCGGACGAACGCCATGGTGGTGGCGATCTCCTGGCCGCCCGAGCCCTTCTGCAGCGCCTGGAACGGCTTGTCGCCCGGCTGCGGCAGCGGTTTGGGGACGACCGTGCGGGCCGGGGCCGGGCCGCCGAGGGCCGCGCGGCGCTCGCGCAGGTAGCGCACCTCGGGGGAGTCCGGGCCCGGGTGCCAGTACGGCACGGTGTCGCCGGCGAGCGCGCTGTCCGGGATGGGCAGCTCCAGCAGGTCGCGCATGGCGCGGAACTGCTCGCCGGTGAGCTTCTTCATCTGGTGGTTGGCGTTGCGCGACTCGAAGTGCGAGCCGAGCGTCCAGCCCTTGACGGTCTGGGCGAGGATCACCGTGGGCGCGCCCTTGTGCGCCATGGCGGCGGCGTAGGCCGCGTACACCTTGCGCGGCTCGTGCCCGGCGCGGGAGGACTGGAAGAGCTCCAGCAGCTTGGCGTCGGTCAGCCCGGTCGCCAGGGTGCGCAAGGAGGCGTCGGCGCCGAAGAAGTGGTCGCGGATGTAGGCCGCGTCGCGGGTGGCGTAGGTCTGGAACTGCGCGTCGGGGGTGAGCCGCAGCCGGCGCAGCAGCGCCCCGTCGGTGTCCTTGGCGATCACCTCGTCCCAGGCCTGTCCCCACAACGCCTTGACGACGTTCCAGCCGGCCGCGCGGAACTGGGCCTCCAGCTCCTGCACGATCTTGAAGTTGGGGCGGACCGGGCCGTCCAGGCGCTGCAGGTTGCAGTTGATGACGAAGGTGAGGTTGTCCAGCTCCTCGCGGGCGGCCAGCGCCAGGGCGGCCGTCGACTCCGGCTCGTCCATCTCGCCGTCGCCGAGGAAGGCCCACACGTGCGAGCCGGAGGTGTCCTTGATGCCGCGGTGCTCCAGGTAGCGGTTGAAGCGCGCCTGGTAGATCGCCGACAGCGGGCCGAGGCCCATGGAGACGGTGGGGAACTCCCACAGCCAGGGCAGCCGGCGCGGGTGCGGGTAGGACGGCAGGCCCTGGCCGCCGGCCTCCTGGCGGAAGTGGTCCAGGTGGGCCTCGGTGAGCCGGCCCTCCAGGAAGGCGCGGGCGTAGATGCCCGGCGACGCGTGGCCCTGCAGGTAGAGCTGGTCGCCGCTCCCGTCACCCTCCTTGCCGCGGAAGAAGTGCTGGAAGCCGGTCTCGTAGAGCCAGGCCGCCGAGGCGAAGGTGGCGATGTGGCCGCCCAGGCCGAGTTTGCTGCCGCGCGTCACCATGGCGGCCGCGTTCCAGCGGTTCCAGGCGGTGATGCGGGCCTCCATCGCCTCGTCGCCCGGGTAGGCGGGCTCGGCGGCGGTGGGGATGGTGTTGATGTAGTCGGTCTCCAGGGGAGACGGCATCGACGCCTGGCCCTCAGCGCTCTCCAGGGTGCGGCGCATCAGGTACGCGGCGCGGTGCGGTCCCGCCGCCTTGGTGACCGCGGCGAGCGATTCGCGCCACTCCGCGGTCTCCTCGGGGTCGAGGTCGGGGATCTGGTCGAGCTGGCCCGGCCGGGTCTGGCCTACGGCGTCAGGCATGGGTGTGCCGCCTTCCGGACGAAGGGAGGGGTGGGAACTTACGAGTCGGGCACGACAGGGTGAGCTCCCCACCGGTCGACGGTACGCCCCGATCGATGATCGATCAATGGTCGTCCGGACGCTTTTCCGAAGTCGGCACACCGTGCCAGCCTTCAGGGCACGCGGTGTCAGTAGGGGTGGGCCTTCGAATCAGCGGGCGCGGTCCCCTCCGCGGCTGCCGATCCCGGTCACACTTGGGGGGCGCAGCTCAGCACGTGGGCCTTGATCAGGTCGGTGATCGCCGGATCGGCCCGCACGAAGGCGTCCACGATCTCCTGGTGCTCCTCGGCGTACGCCCGCGGCGCCGGGCTCAGCCAGCGGATCGACAGCGTCGTCCACACCTCGATGCCGAGCGACTCCCAGCTGTGCAGCAGCACCGCGTTCCCGGCCGCCCGCACCAGCTCGTGGTGGAAGGCGACGGTGTGCCGGACCTGCGCCTCGCCGTCCAGCTCGGCGTCGGCCGCCCGCAGCGCGGCCACCTCGCGCTCCAGCGCCGAGGGGTCGGCGGCCAGGCGGACCGCGGCCAGCTCGGCCGCGACCTGTTCCAGGCCGGCCCGCACCGGATAGCTCTCCTTGAGGTCGGCCGGGGTCAGGCTGCGCACCCGCACGCCCTTGTTGGGCGCGGAGTCGATCAGCCGCAGCGCCTCCAGCTCCCGCAGCGCCTCGCGGACCGGGGTCTGGCTGACCTCCAGCTCCACCGCGATCCGCCGCTCCACGATCCGCTCGCCCGGCTTCCACCGTCCGCTGACGATGCCTTCGAGAATGTGCTCGCGGATCTGCTCGCGCAGGCTGTGCACGACCAGATGAGGGGCGGCGGCAGAGGCCATGGGGCGCGCTCCTTCACTGTTGCGTGCCATAGACGATACGACGCGGAGGCAACGCTGCCTCCCCCGCGGCGGCCGCGGCCCTCGAACGGGGCGGCCTGTGCGAACAACGGCGGCGCCCCCGCACCCGGCGGGCGGGGCGGGGGCGCTGCCTTGTCTCCGTGCGGCCGGGCAGCCTCGCGGCCGCCGGCCGGGTCACAGCCCGAGCTCGACCTCGAACTCGCCGGTCTCCAGGATCTCCTTGACCGCGGCCAGGTAGCGGGCGGCGTCGGCGCCGTCCACCAGCCGGTGGTCGTAGGACAGCGACAGGTACGTCATGTCCCGCACGCCGATGACCGTGCCCTCGGCGGTCTCCACGACCACCGGGCGCTTGACGGTCGCGCCGATGCCGAGGATCGCCGCCTGGTTCGGCGGCACGATGACCGTGTCGAACAGGGCGCCGCGCGAACCGGTGTTGCTGATGGTGAAGGTCGCGCCGGCCAGGTCGTCCGGGGTGATCCTGCTGGCCCGGACGTTCGCCGCCAGCTCCGCCGTCTTCTTGGCGATGCCGGCGATGTTCAGGTCGCCCGCGCCCTTGATGACCGGGGTCATCAGGCCACGCTCGGAGTCCACCGCGATACCGATGTTCTCGGTGTCGAAGTAGGTGATCGTGCCCTCGTCCTCGTTGATGCGGGCGTTGATCACCGGGTGCGCCTTGAGCGCCTGCGCCGCGGCCTTGACGAAGAACGGCATCGGCGAGAGCTTGACGCCCTCGCGGGCCGCGAAGGACTCCTTGGCCAGCCCGCGCAGCCGCATCAGCCGGGTGACGTCCACCTCGACCACGGTGGTCAGCTGCGCCTGCGAGTGCAGGGCCTTCATCATGTTCTCGCCGATGACCTTGCGCATCCGGGTCATCTTGACGGTCTGGCCGCGCAGCGGGGACACCTCGGGCGCCTTCGCCGGGGCCTTGGCCGGGGCAGCGGCCGCGGGGGCAGCTGCGGCGGCCTTGGCGGCCTCGGCGGCGGCGAGCACGTCCTGCTTGCGGATGCGGCCGCCGACGCCGGTGCCCTGCACCGAGCCGAGGTCCACACCGCTCTCGGCGGCCAGCTTGCGCACCAGCGGGGTCACGTAGGCGGCCTCGCCACCGGAGCCGTTGACCGCCGAGACGGCCGGGGCTGCCGGGGCGGCGGCCTGCGGAGCCGGAGCGGCGGGGGCCGGGGCGGCAGGTGCCGGAGCCGGAGGCGCCGGGGCCGCGGCAGGAGCCGGCGGGGCCGCGGGAGCCCCGGCCTGGGGGGCGGGCGCAGCAGGCGCGGGAGCGGCGGCGGGCGCGGCACCGGCCGCACCGACCACGGCGAGCTTCGCGCCGACCTCGGCCGTCTCGTCCTCCTGGACCAGGATCTCCAGCACCGTGCCGGAGACCGGCGACGGGATCTCGGTGTCGACCTTGTCGGTCGAGACCTCCAGCAGCGGCTCGTCGGCCTCGACGGTCTCGCCGACCGCCTTCAGCCAGCGGGTCACGGTGCCCTCGGTGACGGACTCGCCGAGCGCGGGCAGCACCACGTCGGTGCCGGCCGCGCCGGAGCTGCCCGCGGCCGCCTCGGCGGTCGGGGCCGGCGCCGGGGCGGGGGCCTCGGTGGACGGAACGGCGGCGGGCGCCTCGGGCGCGGCCGGAGCCGCGGGGGCCGGGGCGGCGGGCGCGGGAGCCGCCGGGGCGGCCTGCGCGGCCGGAGCGGCCGGGGCCGCGGGAGCGCCGGAGCCGTCGTCGATGACGGCCAGCTCGGCGCCGACCTCCACCGTCTCGTCCTCGGCGACCTTGATGGACGACAGGGTGCCGGAGGCGGGGGAGGGGATCTCGGTGTCGACCTTGTCCGTCGAGACCTCGAGCAGCGGCTCGTCGGCCTCGACGTGCTCACCCTCGGCCTTCAGCCAGCGGGTGACGGTGCCCTCGGTCACGCTCTCGCCGAGCGCCGGCAGGGTTACGGAAACCGCCATGGTTGCGGTTACTCCTCACGATCTGTGCGGATGGGTGGCGTGTTCGAGGGTCAGTCGTGCGAGTGGAGCGGCTTGCCGGCCAGGGCCAGGTGGGCCTCGCCGAGCGCTTCGCTCTGCGTCGGGTGCGCGTGGATCAGCTGGGCGACCTCGGCGGGCAGCGCCTCCCAGTTGTAGATCAGCTGGGCCTCCCCGACCTGCTCGCCCATCCGGTCGCCGACCATGTGGACGCCCACCACCGCGCCGTCGCGGACCTGGACCAGCTTGACCTCGCCGGAGGTCTTGAGGATCTTGCTCTTGCCGTTGCCCGCCAGGTTGTACTTCAGCGTGACGACCTTGTCCGCGCCGTAGATCTCCTTGGCCTTGGCCTCGGAGATGCCCACGGAGGCGACCTCGGGGTGGCAGTACGTGACCCGCGGCACCCCGTCGTAGTCGATCGGCACGGTCTTCAGGCCGGCCAGCCGCTCGGCCACCAGGATGCCCTCGGCGAAGCCGACGTGCGCCAGCTGCAGGGTCGGCACCAGGTCGCCGACGGCGGAGATGGTCGGCACGTTGGTGCGCATGAACTCGTCCACCAGGACGTAGCCGCGGTCCATCGCGACGCCCTGCTCCTCGTAGCCGAGGCCCGCCGAGACCGGGCCGCGGCCGATGGCCACCAGCAGCACCTCGGCCTCGAAGGTCTTGCCGTCCGCCAGGGTGACCCGCACCCCGTTGTCGGTGTACTCGGCGGCCTGGAAGAAGGTGCCGAGGTTGAACTTGATGCCGCGCTTGCGGAAGGCCCGCTCCAGCAGCTTGGAGCTGTTCTCGTCCTCGACCGGGACCAGGTGCGGCAGGCCCTCGACGATGGTCACGTCGGTGCCGAAGGACTTCCACACCGAGGCGAACTCCACGCCGATCACGCCGCCGCCCAGGATGATCGCGGACTGCGGGACGCGGTCCAGGACCAGGGCGTGGTCGGAGGAGATGATCCGGTTGCCGTCGATGGTCAGCCCGGGCAGCGAGCGCGGCACCGAGCCGGTGGCCAGCAGCACGTGCCGGCCGTTGACCCGCTGGCCGTTGACGTCGACGGAGGTGGGGGAGGACAGTCGGCCCTCACCCTCGATGTAGGTCACCTTGCGCGAGGCGACCAGGCCCTGCAGGCCCTTGTAGAGGCCCGAGATCACGTCGTCCTTGTACTTGTGGACGGCGGCGATGTCGATGCCCTCGAAGGTGGCCCGCACGCCGAACTGCTCGCTCTCGCGGGCCTGGTCGGCGATCTCGCCCGCGTGGAGCAGGGCCTTGGTGGGAATGCATCCCTGGTGCAGACAGGTGCCCCCGAGCTTGTTCTTCTCGATCAGGGCGACGTCCAGGCCCAGCTGCGCGGCACGCAGGGCAGCCGCGTAGCCGCCACTGCCACCGCCGAGGATCACTAGGTCGTAAACAGTGCTGGCGTCGTTCGCCACGTCACGTCCTCCATGCATGTTCGCCGGACCGGTGCGCCTTGACCGGGCGGCGGGTGTTGGTTCGGCCGCTTTGTCTCAAAGGGGGCCCTGTCGTGCCGAGACAACATCTTCGCACTTGTTCCGGCCCGGCGAGGCATCGGGCCGGGCGGTGTGACGTAACCGGCGCGCCGTGGGGCCCGCCGGTCACGTCACACCGCCCGGGAGGACATGCCCGATCTCGCTCGCTTGCTGTGCCGGGGGTCAGAACAGGGTGCCCTCGGCGGCCCGCCGGGCCAGGCCGACCAGGGTGCGCACAGCGCTGCCGGTGCCGCCCTTGGGGGTGTAGCCGTAGGGGGTGCCCTCGTAGAAGGCGGGGCCGGCGATGTCGAGGTGGGCCCAGGTGATGCCCTCGCCGACGAACTCGCGCAGGAACAGGCCGGCGATCAGGCCACCGCCCTGGCGGACCCCCATGTTCGCGATGTCCGCGACTGAGGAGTCGAAGGTCTTGCGCAGCTGCTGCGGCAGCGGCAGCGGCCAGGAGTCCTCGCCCTCGGCGAGCGCGGTCTGGTGCACCGCCGTGCGGAAGTCGTCGTCGTTGGCCATGATGCCGAACCGGCCGTCGCCGAGCGCCAGCACCATCGCACCGGTCAGTGTCGCCACGTCGACGATCGCGTCCGGGGCCTCCTCCGAGGCGCGGGCGATCGCGTCGGCGAGCACCAGGCGGCCCTCGGCGTCGGTGTTCAGCACCTCGACGGTCTTGCCGCTGTACATGCGCAGCACGTCGCCGGGACGGGTGGCGTTGCCGCCGGGCATGTTCTCGGCGAGCGCGAGCCAGCCGGTGACGTTGACCTCCAGGCCCAGCTTGGCGGCCGCGACGACGGCGGCGAACACGGCGGCGGCGCCGCTCATGTCGCACTTCATCGTCTCGTTGTGCCCCGGGGGCTTCAGGGAGATGCCGCCGGAGTCGTAGGTGATGCCCTTGCCGACGAAGGCCAGGGTGCGGGTCGCCTTGGCGTGCTTGTACGCCACCCGGACCAGCCGGGGCGGGGTCGCCGAGCCGCGGCCGACGCCGATCAGGCCGCCGTAGCCGCCCTTGGCGAGCGCCTTCTCGTCGAGCACCTCGACCTTCAGGCCGTGCTCCTTGGCCGCGTCCTGGACGGCGGCGGCGAAGGTGGTCGGGTTCAGGTCGTTGGAGGGGGTGTTGATCAGGTCGCGGGCCCGGTTGACCTCGGCGGCCACGGCGATCGCGCGCTCGGCGGCGGCCTTGTGCTGCTTGTCGCGCGGCTTGGCGCCGACGACGGCGATCTCCGCCAGCGGCCTGCGCGACTGCGTCTTCTCCTCCGCCTGGTAGGCGGTGAAGGCGTAGGCGCCCAGCAGCGCGCCGGTGGCGACGGCCTCCAGGTCCGCGGGGGTGGCCGCGGGCAGCGCGAGGGCGGCCTTCTTCGAACCGGCCAGCGTGCGGGCGGCGACGCCGGCCGCCTTGCGCAGGGCCTCCGCGTCGTACGCGGCGCCGTCGGCCGGGGCCTCGCCGAGGCCGACCGCGAGGACCACGGCGGCCTTCACGCCCTCAGGGGCGGGCAGCTTCGTGGCCTCGCCCTCGGCGCCGGTGGCGCCCAGGGTGCCGAGGACTGCGATGAGCTTGCCGCCGAAAGCGTCGTCCACGGTCTCCGCGCCCGGGGCCAGGCGCGGGCCCTTCGGACCCTTGGCCACACCGACGACGACGGCGTCCGCGCGCAGCGCTGCGGCGGATGAGGGGCTGAGTGTCAGAGCAGTCACAATCGGTGGGGTCCTATCGGTCGAGGGGTGGTGCGGGCCGCCACATCCGCGGGGCGCCTCGCACGAGAGTACGCTGCCGCCCCCGGCCGAACCCCACCTACCGGTCACCGGTGTCCGCTCAGCGCCGAGTCCACCGCGGATCAGCGGGTGGAGAGGACGAGGAGGGCGGCTGTGGCGGCGGTCTCGCACAGGGCGCCGAAGACGTCGCCGGTGACGCCGGACAGCCGCCGGCGGCAGCGCCTGAGCAGGGCTTCGGCGCAGGTCAGGGCGGTGAGGGCGGCGAGGGTGCAGCGCAGCCAGGTGAGGCCGCCGAAGCAGGTGCCCGCGGCAGCGGCCGCGGCGGTGCAGGCGGCGGCGACGGTCCAGGCCGTGGCCGGGGGGAGCACCTCGGCGACCATGGCGCCCAGGCCGCCGGGCCGCGCGGCCGGCACCCCGCGGCGGCAGGCGGCGGTGATGGCGGCGCGGCCCATCAGGCCGGCGAGGGCGGCGGCAGTCAGGCCGTAGGTCCAGCCGTGGGCGTAGCAGGCGGCGAGCGAGGCGGTCTGGGCGAGCAGGACGAGGACGAGGGTGACGACTCCGAAGGGGCCGATGTCGGACCGCTTCATCACGTCGAGGGCCTGCTCGGGGGGCTTGCCGCTGCCCAGCGCGTCGGCGGTGTCGGCGAGACCGTCCAGGTGCAGGCCGCGGGTGAGCAGGGCGCCGACGCCGACAGCGGCGATCCCGGCGAGGAGTCCGCTTCCTCCGGCTTGCTGTATCCCGGCTCCGACGGCGCCGCCGAACCCGCCCACCCCAGCCCCGACGAGTGGCGCGGCCGCCATCCCGCCCCTGGCCGCCTCGCGATCCCACCGCCCCGCCCGGACGGGCACCACACTGAGCACCCCGACCGCGAACCGCACCCCACCCCTCACTCGAGCACCCTATCGACCCCTCCGACCAACCCGGCGGCCCGGCGCCTCCGGTCCCCGAAGGGGTCGTTCCGCCGCTACCTCACCTCTGTACGTCGCCCTCCCCGAAGACCTCGTCGACGCTCTTCGCGGTGACGGTGAGTTCGAGCCAGCGGCCGAGGGTGTCGAGGTCCTGGCATTCCCGGATGCGTGCGAGGAGTTCGTCGCTGACGTCGAAGTGCCGTGCGTGCAGGACCCGCAGGAGGCTCGCGACCGCGTTCCTCACCTGGCCCTCCTTGCGGCCCTTTTCGCGGCCTTCGTCGCGGAGCTTCTCGGCGGTTTCGGAACGGAAGAAAGCCGCGGGGATGGCCATGGGTCTTCTCTAGGACGGCGCTTGCCTCGCGCCACGCCTTTCGCGACGCGAGGCAACCGGTATGGCGATCGGGAGTCAGCTCTGGGGTTCCGCTGCGGCGAAGACCTCGTCGACGCTCTTCGCGGTGACGGTGAGTTCGAGCCAGCGGCCGAGGGTGTCGAGGTCCTGGCATTCCCGGATGCGTGCGAGGAGTTCGTCGCTGACCTCGAAGCCCCGTGCGTGCAGGACCCGCAAGAGGCTCGCGACCGCGTTCCTGACCTGCCCCTCCTCACGGCCCTCCTCACGGCCCTGCTGGCGGCCCTCTTCGCGGCCCTTTTCGCGGCCTTCGTCGCGGAGCTTCTCGGCGGTTTCGGAACGGAAGAAAGCTGTGGGGATGGCCATCAGGTCCCTCCAGATGGTGGCTGCTGGGGTGTTGCCGAGTCCGAGTTCGGTGATCTCGGTGAAGATCGCGGAAGTCTCGTCATCGGTCTTCTTGAGTGCTTCGGCCAGCGCTGTGAGCATGGTACCGGCCTGCGGGTGGTGACTGTGGGTGATTGCCGAGAAGGCGGCGAGCGGGATGTCCTCCGCGGCGGTCGCGGTGGTGGTGACGGCCGGGACGTTGTCGGGGCCGAGGACGAAGGGGCGGACGGTCAGGCAGTGCCACTCGGGGATGCCGATGTGGATCGGGCCCTGGGCCCAGCGGGAGGTGGCCGCGTCCTGGCAGACCACCAACAGCACGGGCGGCAGGCGGTACTTGGCGTACAGGTAGCTCGCGTAGTAGGCCCAACTCCCGTGCTTGTCAGGGTCCTTGCGGCCCTGCGCCTCGACGGCCAGCAGGTAGCTGCCGCCCGAGGCCGTGTCTATCCGGAGCAGGGTGTCCAGTCGGCGCTCCAGCGGGCGGATCTCGGTGACGTCGGTCGTCAGCAGGGAGACGGTGGCCGGTTCGGCCAGCGGGAACCCCAACTTGGTGAAGGTGCGAGCGAAAATGCCGGGGTCTTGCTGGAAGATCCGGTGCATCGCTTCATGTGACGAAGTGACCATATCCGGAGCCTAAATTCACTCACCTATGCAGAAACGATACTCCGTTCGGGTGGTCACCCAATTGACCGTATTCAAAGGCCGCGTGAATAGCGGAATAGGCGGCCATCGGGGCGGGTCAGGGGTGGTGGGGGCGGACGAGGCCGGATTCGTAGGCGGCTACGACGAGTTGGGCGCGGTCGTGGGCGGCGAGTTTGGACATCGTGTGGTTGATGTGCGTTTTGACGGTGAGCGGGCTGACGCCGAGCCGGGCGGCGATCGCGTCGTTGGAATGGCCGCAGGCGACCTCGACCAGGACCTCGCGTTCGCGGGCCGTGAGGGTGTCGAGGCCGGGGACCGTACGCGCGGCATCGTTGTCGGCGAGCCGTTGCTGGGCCACGAAGTTGGCGATCAGCGACTTGGTCGCCGAAGGCGAGAGCAGGGCCTCGCCCCGGGCCACCGTCCGTATGGCGTCCAGGAGTTCGTCCGGCTCGGCGCCCTTGCCGAGGAACCCGGACGCCCCGGCGAGGATCGCCCGCACCACGTACTCGTCCGCCTCGAAGGTGGTCAGTACGAGGACGCCGGTGCCGGCCAGCTCCGGGTCCCCGGTGATCGCGCGGGTCGCCTCGATGCCGTCGGTGCCGGGCATGCGGATGTCCATGAGCACCACGTCCGGGTGCTCGGCCCGGGCCAGCCGTACCGCCTCGGCACCGTCCGCCGCCTCGCCGACCACCGCCATGTCCGGCTCGGACTCCACCAGCATCCGGAACGCGCCGCGCAGCAGCGCCTGGTCGTCGGCGAGCAGCACCCGTACGGTCACGAGGCCGCTCCGTCTGCCGGGCCCGGCGCGGGCTCCGTACGCGGGGGAGCCGACAGCGGCAGCCGTACCGACACGCGGAACCCGCCGCCGGGCCGCGCCCCGGTACGGCACACCCCGCCGAGCGCGGAGGCCCGCTCGTGCATCCCCAGCAGCCCGTGGCCGCCGAAGGGGTTGCGGAAGGCGCCCTCCCCGGGCGCGGGGCCGGGCCCGAAGTCCTGGTGCGCGGGCCCGAGCGGCTCGCGCGAGCCGAAGGGAAAACCCGAGTCCGAAGCACCCGAGGAGTCCGGAGCCCCCGACGTACTCGCGGCGACCGCGCCGCCAGCCGCCGAGGGACGCGGCACCCTGCCCGCACGGGACCCGGAACCGCCGGTACGGGAACCGGAACCGCCCGCGCGGGAGCCGGCACCGCCCGTACGAGAGCCCGGGCCGCCCTCCGCGGAAGCCGTTGGCCTCCCACCGGACCTCGCTCCGGACCCGGCTTCCGACCCCGACTCCGCCGATCCCGACCCCGTTCCGGACTCCGCCCCCGAGGCCCCGCCCGGCGGCGCCTCCCTGCCGCCCGCCCCGTCGTCGTCCACGACCACCCGCAGCTCCGCCGCTTCCCTGATGATCCGCACCACCGCCCCCGCCCGCGGTCCCGCGTGCTTCTGCACGTTCGTCAGCGACTCCTGGATCACCCGGTACGCCGTGAGGTCCACGCTCGCCGGCAGCGGCGCCGGCCGACCGGACTCCTCGCCGCACCCCCGGCACTCCACGGTGACGTGCAGACCCGCGCGGCGGAACCCGTCGAGCAGCTGGTCCAGCACACCGAGGCCGGGCGCGGGCTCCATCGGCGCCTCGGGCTCCCCTGACTGCCGCAGCAGGCCCACCGTCGCCCGCAACTCGTCCAGCGCGGACCGGCTCGCCTCGCGGACGTGGGCGAGCGCCTGCTTCGCCTGGTCGGGGCGGCTGTCCATCACGTGGGCTGCCACCCCTGCCTGCACGTTCACCAGCGCGATGTGGTGGGCGACCACGTCGTGCAGCTCGCGCGCGATCCGCATCCGCTCCTCGGCCACCCGCCGCCGCGCCTCCTCCTCGCGGCTGCGCTCGGCGCGCTCGGCCCGCTCCTCGACCGCGGCGATGTACGCGCGCCTGCTGCGGACGGCGTCGCCGGCGGCCGCGGCCATGCCGGTCCAGGCGAACACCGCCAGGTTCTCCTGCCGGTACCAGGGGTCGGGGCCGAAGAGCATCGCCAGCGTGGTCAGGCCGACGCACACGGCGAGGCCGGTGGTCCAGGTGGTGGAGCGGTCGGTGCGGGCGGCGACGGTGTAGAGCGCGACGGCCGCGGCCAGGACCACCGGGTTCCGCCCGTCGGCCTGGTGCAGCCCGATGTGGACGGCGGTCAGGGTGCAGGCGAAGGCGAGCACGGCCCAGGGGAAGCGACGCCGCAGGGCGAGCGAGCCGCACGCGAGGGCGGCCAGGAGAATGTCGAGGGAGCCCAGCTCGTAGGTGTCCGCGCCGAGCACGGTGCCGAGCAGGATCAGTGCGAACACCGCGCACGCCAGAGCGGCGTCCGCGGTGCCCTGGTGCGCCCGCAGCCACTGCCACGGAGCGAGGAGCCCGGAGGGATACCGCACAGTAGGCAACGGTAAGGGACGCCGCTGCCCGCTCGGCCGGGAGGGCGCCCGAGTGATGAGGGGGCGAGGGGTCAGCCCGGGATCAGACCGTCCTCGTCGAGCATCGCCCGCACCTCCTCCAGCGTCGCCTCCGCGGCCGGGAGGATCAGCTGGGACGGCTCCAGGGCGTCGTCCGGCAGCGGCGAGCCGGCCGCGCGCACCCCGTCGAGCAGCGCCCCCAGGGTGCGGTGGAAGGCCGCCTCGTCGCCGGACCGGACGGCCGCGAGCAGCTCGTCGTCCAGCGTGTTGAGCTCGGCCAGGCGCGCGTCGTCCACCGCGACCTGGCCCTCACCCATGATCCGTACGATCACGACGGCCTCCTGCTCCGTCTCGAAGCGGCTCGAAGTGTGCGGCTCACTGCTTGTCGAAGCGGGGGGTGTCCTGCGGCTGCGCCTGCTGCTGGGACTGGCCGCCCTGGCCCCCCTCGATCGCCTGCGGGGCGCTGCCGCCGGCCAGCTCGGCCTTCATCCGCTGCAGCTCCAGCTCCACGTCGCTGCCGCCGGAGAGCCGGTCCAGCTCGGCCTGGATGTCGTCCTTGGCCATACCGGTCGGGTCGTCCAGGGCGCCGGAGGCGATCAGCTCGTCCAGGGCGCCGGCCCGGGCCCGCAGCTGCTCGGTCTTGTCCTCGGCCCGCTGGATCGCCATGCCGACGTCGCCCATCTCCTCGGAGATGCCGGAGAACGCCTCGCCGATCTGGGTCTGCGCCTGGGCGGCGGTGTAGGTGGCCTTGATGGTCTCCTTCTTCGTACGGAAGGCGTCCACCTTGGCCTGCAGGCGCTGGGAGGCGAGCGTCAGCTTCTCCTCCTCGCCCTGCAGCTGGGTGTGCTGCGTCTCCAGGTCGGTGACCTGCTGCTGCAGCGCGGCCCGGCGGGACAGCGCCTCGCGGGCGAGGTCCTCGCGGCCGAGGGCGAGCGCCTTGCGGCCCTGGTCCTCGTAGGTCGCCGACTTCTTCTGCAGTTCGGTGAGCTGGAGCTCCAGGCGCTTGCGGGAGGTGGCGACGTCCGCCACGCCCCGGCGGACCTTCTGGAGCAGCTCCAGCTGCTTCTGGTACGAGTAGTCGAGGGTCTCGCGCGGGTCCTCGGCCCGGTCCAGGGCCTTGTTGGCCTTCGCGCGGAAGATCATCCCCATCCGCTTCATGACACCGCTCATGGGCCTCGCGCGCCCCCTTCTCGGCAACTGCTCCGGCACTGCTACAGACTCCAGCCTACGGGCCTTGGTTCCATTACCGCACTGTCCTGCGGCGGATGCGCTCATCCCTGGGGACGATCACGGTTCGGTGACCTCAAGCCCAGGGAGGAGGCGGGGGCTGGGGCCGGCGGCCCGGAGCACGTAACCTTGGAGGCGTGTTCCGACGTCGTTCCCCAGAAGATGAGCAGGCCCCGCGCGCGAGTACGGCACTGCTCGACGAGCAGCAGCGCGACCCGCAGGCGCCCAAGGGCCGCCCCACGCCCAAGCGCAGCGAGGCGCAGAGCGCCCGCCGCAAGTCGGCGACCACGCCGACCGACCGCAAGTCGGCCGCCAAGCAGGCCCGCGAGGCCCGCCGGGTGGACCTCGCCAAGCAGCGCGAGGCGCTGGCCGGCGGTGACGAGCGGTACCTGCCGGCCCGCGACAAGGGACCGGTGCGCCGCTTCGTCCGGGACTACGTCGACTCCCGCTACCGGGTGGCCGAGTTCTTCCTGCCGCTGGCCGTGGTGATCCTCATCCTGAGCATCGTCGGCTCGCTGCAGAACCTGTCGCTGCTGCTGTGGCTGGTCGTGATCGTCGGCATCGTGGTCGACTCGATCGTCACCGTGGTGCTGCTGCGCCGGCAGCTGCGCACCCGCTTCCCCGACAAGAACACCAAGGGCACCACGGCGTACGCGCTGATGCGGTCCCTCCAGATGCGCCGGTTGCGCCTGCCCAAGCCGCAGGTGGGCCGGGGCAGCAACCGCTGACCACCGGGTACGGGGGCCCGGGGGCCGGCGGGTTCGCCGGTGGCGCGGACACCTGGCTCGCCGGCCTCGGCGGGCTGCGGAACACGGTCCGCCAGGAGCTCGTGGCGCGCCAGCTCGACGAGCAGCTCGCGGAGTGCTTCGCGCGGCCTGCGGGCGGCCACGCCCACGGCCGGCTGCGCGTGCTCGACATCGGCCCCGGCCAGGGCACCCAGGCGCTGCGGCTGGCCCGGCTCGGCCATGTGGTGACGGGGCTGGAGTCCGATCCGGCGATGCTGAACGCGCTGCGGCAGGCGGTGGCGGCCGAGCCGGCCGACGTGCGCCAGCGCTTCGTCGTGCTGCGCGGCGACGGCCGCGAGACCGGCCGGCACTTCGGGCCGGCCTGCTTCGACGTCGTGCTCTGCCACGGCGTGCTCATGTACGTGGCCGATCCCGAGCCGCTGCTCGCCGCGCTCGCCCGGGTGCTCGCGCCTGGCGGCATGCTGTCGCTGCTGGTGCGCAACGGGGACGCGCTCGCGATGCGCCCCGGGCTCCAGGGGGACTGGACCGCGGCGCTGGGCGCCTTCGGCTCCGACGCCTACACCAACCGGCTCGGCCTGGCCACGCGCGCCGACCGGCTCGAACCGCTGACGGCCACCTTGCGCGGCATCGGCGTGCCGCTGCGGGCCTGGTACGGGGTGCGGGTCTTCACCGACGCGGCGCCCGACCACGCGGTGGCCCCGCACGACCCGCACGAGCTGGAGCTGCTGCTGGCCGCCGAGGAGCGGGCCGGGCGGACGGACCCGTACCGGGCGGTGGCGGCGCTGCTGCACCTGTGCGGGGTGCGGGGCTGAGCCTGCACCTGCGCGGGGGACGGGGCTGACGGTTCCGCCGGCCGGGCGGGACCCGCCGGACCTTGCCGGACCGCGCCGGACCGCGCCGGACGTCGGGGGACACCGCCCGAGGGCCTGCCTCCGTACCGGCCCAGTCGGAAGAGCCGCCGGGGACGGCGTAGCGCCCGGTGAGCGGGACCCGATTGGCGGTGCGGGCCGGGCCACGGGGTGCCGCGAAAGGGACAATTCAGACATGAGTCGATCGCGCGCCCCTCGTTCCCGCCCGCTGCTGTCCGGCGCCGCCGCCCTGGTGTGCGTCACCGCCGTGCTCGCCTCCGGGTGCAGTTCCTCCTCCGGCGCCAAGAGCCACGCCCAGTCCACCCCGTCCGGCGGTGTGCAGCCCGCCGCCGACACGCAGGGCGGCTCCGCCGCGGGCCTGCAGGAGGCCTACCAGAGCGCGGTCCGGGCCGTCCTGCCGTCGGTGGTCCAGATCACCACCACCGAGGACCTCGGCTCGGGCGTCGTCTACGACACCAAGGGCGACATCGTCACCAACGCGCACGTGGTCGGCAACGCGAAGACCTTCCAGGTCCAACTCGCCACTGGCGGGCGGCCGTTGGCCGCGCGGCTGGTGTCGTCCTTCGCGGCGAACGACCTGGCGGTCGTCCGGCTGGACTCGCCGCCCAGCGGCCTGAGGCCGGCCACCTTCGCCGACTCGGGGAAGGTCGAGGTCGGGCAGCTGGTGCTCGCGATGGGCAACCCGCTGGGGCTGTCCAGCAGCGTGACGCAGGGCATCGTCTCGGCGACGGACCGCACGGTCAGCGAGGGGGAGTCCGGCGGCGGCACCGGGGCCACCATCCCCGACATGGTGCAGACGTCCGCGGCGATCAACCCGGGCAACAGCGGCGGCGCGCTGGTGAACCTGGACAACCAGGTCATCGGCATCCCCACGCTCGCCGCCACCGACCCCCAGCTCGGCAGCGGCGCCGCGCCCGGCATCGGCTTCGCGATCCCGTCCTCGGCGGTCAAGCGGATCGCCGGCCAGATCATCGAGAACGGGCACGTCACCGACTCCGGGCGGGCGGCACTCGACGTCACGGTGCGCGGGGTCCTCGGCCCGAACGACCAGCCGGCCGGCGCGGCGATCGTCAGCGCACCGCAGAACGGCGCGGCGGCCAAGGCGGGGCTGCGGGCCGGGGACGTGATCACCAAGCTGGGCGGGACCACGATCACGACCGTGCAGTCGCTGACCGAGTCGCTGGCGAACCGCAAGCCGGGGGACAAGGTGCAGGTGACGTACGTGCGCGGCAATGACACGCGGACCGCGCAGGTGACGTTGGGGTCGCTCGGGTAGCGGCCGGCCCTACGACTCCTCGGGGGCCGGGTCCGCGGCGGGTTCCCCGACGGGGTCCGCGGCAGGGTCCGTGGCGGGTTCGGCCGTGGACTCCTCGTGGAGGCTCATCGGGCCGTACACCTTGGCGTCGCCGTCGAAGAGGGTCACCTGGTCGGCGCCGCCGGCGGCGAGCTCCTTCCAGAACTCGCCGACCCAGGACTCGGCGTCGCCCTGCGTCGGGAACTCCTCGGGCAGCACCGCGGGCTGCACTTCGGTGCCGTCGGCCTTCTCGAACCGCCACGTCCACGCCATGTTCTCTCCTCACTCGGGGTACCAGGGGTACGGTATCGCTGCGCTGGCTTGCGGGGGGCTACTCGCCGTCCGGGTTCCCCTACGGTGCCGGGTGCGGCCTCGCCGTGGCCGGTCGCGCAGTTCCTCGCGCCCCTTTCGGGGTCTCGTGTGCCCCACGGGGTGTGATGCCGTCGCGGGGCGGGTGGCCTCTTCTCGCGCAGTTCCTCGCGCCCCTGCGGCTCTGCGTCTGCCTTGCGTGGTTCGTCTCCGGCCGCCGGGCCGGTGGGTGGTTGCTCGCGCAGTTCCTCGCGCCCCCAAGAAGCGGCAGCCCGTCTGCCCTGCTCGCGTCGTTTCCGGCTGCAGGCCGGTCGGTGGCCGGTCGCGCAGTTCCTCGCGCCCCTGCCGTTTCGCGTCTGCCGCGTGCGGTTCGTCTCCGGCCGCTGGGCCGGTTGTGGGCTGGTCGCGCAGTTCCTCGCGCACCTTTCGGGGCCCGTGTGCCCCACGGGGTGTGATGCCGTCGCGGGGCCGGTGGCCTCTTCTCGCGCAGTTCCTCGCGCCCCTGCGGCTTTGCGTCTGCCGCGTGCGGTTCGTCTCCGGCCGCCGGGCCGGTTGTGGGCTGGTCGCGCAGTTCCTCGCGCCCCCAAGAAGCGGCAGCCCGTCTGCCCTGCTCGCGCCGGTTCCGGCCGCAGGCCGGTCGGTGGCTGGTCGCGCCGTTCCTCGTGCCCCTGCGGCTTTGCGTCTGCCCCATGGGGTTCGTCTCCGGCCGGCAGGTCGGTCGTGGGCTGGTCGCGCCGTTCCCTGCGCCCCCGAGCAGTGGCAACGCGTCTGTCCCGCTCGCGTCGGTTCCGGCTGCGGGCCGGTGGGCGGGGGGATGGGGGGCGGGGGAAGATCGGGGGGTGGAGATCACTGTGCTGGGGGGTGGGGCGGTCGAGGGGCTGCCTGTCGGGGGGTGCCCCTGTGCGGGGTGCGCCGCTGCGGTGGGCGCGGGTGCGCGGGGGGCCACCGCGGTGCTCGTGGACGGGGTGGTGCTGCTGGACCTGACGCCGGGCGCCGCGCTGGCGGCCGCGCGGGCCGGACGGAGCCTCGCCGGCCTGCGCCTCGTCCTGCTCTCGCACCCGCACGACGGTCCCCCCGTGGAGATCCCCCCCGGCCTGCCCGCGCCCGCGCGGGTGCCCGACGGGCAGCGGCTGCCGCTCACCACCGGCCACCGCGTCCGCGCGGTCGCCGTGGACGGGCCCGGCACGGGGTACGCCGTCGACTCCCCCGACGGCCTGCGCATGCTGTACTTGCCGCCCGGTTGCGCCCCCGCGGGCCTTTCCGCGGGGGGCGACGGCGAGCCCGCGCCGTACGACCTTGTGCTGCTCGACGTCGTCGGGCGCCCCGACGCCCTGGCCCGGCTGCGCGCGGCCGGCGCGGTCACCGGCACCACGGACGTCGTCGCCGTCCACATCGGCCACGACGCCCCGCCCGAGCCCGAACTGTCGCGGCGGCTGGCCGCGTTGGGCGCCCGCGCCGTGCCGGACGGCACCACGCTGGTGGCCGGCGACTACCAGGACGTGCCCGACGTTCCGCGCCGCACCCTCGTCCTCGGCGGCGCCCGCTCCGGCAAGTCCGCCGAGGCCGAGCGGCGGCTGGCCGCCTTCCCCGACGTCCTCTACGTCGCCACCGGCGGCACCCGCGAGGGGGACGGCGAGTGGGCCGCCCGGGTGGCCGCGCACCGCGAGCGGCGCCCCGCGTCCTGGCGCACCGCCGAGACATGCGACCTGCTGCCGCTGCTCGCTGACCCCGACGGCCCGCCGCTGCTCGTGGACTGCCTCTCTCTGTGGCTCACCCACACCATGGACGCGGCCGGCGCCTGGGACGACGCCGCATGGAAGGACGGCGCCGCCACTGCCGTCCGCGCCCAGGTGGACGCGCTGTGCAAGGCGTGGCGGGCCACCCGCCGTACCGCCGTCGTGGTCTCCAACGAGGTGGGCTCCGGCGTCGTCCCCGCCACCGCCTCCGGCCGCCGTTTCCGCGACGAGCTGGGCCGCCTCAACGCGGCCGTCGCCGAACGCTCCGACCACGTCCTGCTGATGGTCGCGGGGCTCCCGGTGACGCTGCGGTAGCCCTCACCCGCAGGCCCGGCGGCGTACGGTCCCGGCGGCCACGGCCCTTTGGGCCGGGGTGGCCCTTCCGGCCGGGGCGCAGGTGGCGGGCGCGTCCAACGGGCGGGCGACCGGCATCGGTGCGGTGGCGGTCCGGCGGAAGGGGACGGTGAGGCGCGTCCAACGGGCGGGCGACCGGTATCGGAACGGTGGCGGTCCGGCGGAACGGGACGGTGGGGACCATCCCCCGCACGGGCCGCCCGAGTCGCCCGAGCCGGTCGCGCCCGGCGTCGCCCTGCCGGTCTTCGGGGCGATCCGCCCCTGTGGCTCCCGGAGCAGGTGCCTGCGGGCTTCGCCGCGCGAGCGCACGCGTGAGCGTGCGGCCCCGGCCCCGGCGAGCGGCGGCTGACCGGTTCGGCGGGTCGGCCCGCCCCGTCGGCGCGTCTTTGCGGCGCCTGCACTGCGAGTGCACGCGTCGCCGTACGGCCGCGGCCCCAGCGAGTGGCGGCGGATCGGCTCGCCCGGGCGGGGTGTTGGCGTGTTCTCCGGAGCATGCACCGCGAGTGCACGCGTCGCCGCATGGACCCGGTCCCGGCGAGTGGCGGCGGACTCGGCTCGGCCCGGCGGCCCGCCCTGTCGGGGTGTCGGCGCGTCTGTCCAGGGCCCGCGGCTCGGTGGTGGCCCGCTTGCTTTGTTTCGCGGGCCCGCGCGGTCGGGTTCGGGGTGAGGCCGGGCGGGCGGGGGAGCGGGGGCGGGCGGTAACGTTCGGCGGGTGAGTGGGATCGAGATGGATGAGTTCGCGGCACTGGTGGAGCGGCCGGACGCAGGGGTGCGGCGGGACTCGCAGGAGCGCTGGGCCGGGCTGGTGCGGCCGGCCGGCGGCCTCGGCAAGGTGGCCGAACTGGCGGACTGGCTCGCCGCCGTGCAGGGCCAGGCCGTGGCCCGGCCGATCACCCGGCCCCGGCTGCTGGTCTTCGCCGGCGACCACGGCGTGGCCGCGCTGGACGTGTCGGCGAACCCCGCGGGCGGTACGGCCGCGCTGGTGCGGGCGGCGCTGGAGGGCGGCACGCCCGCGGCCGTTCTCGCCCGGGAGTACGGTGCCCAGTTGCGCGTGGTGGACATGGGCGTGGACTGCGATCCCGGGGAGCTGCCCGCCGACGTCACCGCGCACCGGGTCCGCCGCGGCTCCGGCCGGCTCGACGTCGAGGACGCGCTGACGCCCGAGGAGGCGGAGAAGGCGTTCCGTACGGGGATGGCGCTCGCCGACGAGGAGGCCGACTCGGGGACGGACCTGGTCCTGCTCGGTGACCTCAGCGTGGGCGGCACCACCGTGGCCGGTGTGCTGATCGCCGCGCTGTGCGGCACGGACGCCTCCGTCGTGACCGGCCGGGGCTCGGGGATCGACGACCTCGCCTGGATGCGGAAGTGCGCGGCGATCCGGGACGGGTTGCGGCGGGCGCGGCCCGTGCTCGGGGACCAGCTGGCGCTGCTCGCGGCGGTCGGCGGGGCGGACTTCGCGGCCACGACGGGGTTCCTGCTGCAGGCGGCGGTGCGCAAGCTGCCGGTCGTGCTCGACGGGGTGGTCAGCGCGGCCTGCGCGCTGGTGGCGCAGCGGGTGGCCTTCCGGGCGCCCGACTGGTGGGCGGCCGGCTCCGCCGGCGGTGAGCCCGGCCAGGCGAAGGCGCTGGACCGTATCTCCCTCGAGCCGCTGGTCGACCGCGGGGTCCGCGTCGGCGGTGGAACGGGGGCGCTTCTCGCGCTGCCGCTCCTGCAAGGAGCCGCGCGGCTTTCCGCCGAGCTCGCGCTCTGAACGTACGGAGGGTTCCACCGCCTCCACGCGCGTGGGGTGCCGCTCCCGCGCGGGGCACTGCGTGCGGCTCGAAGGGGCGCGGCCGGCAGTTGCTGTGTCGGGCTTCGCCGCCGGGGCGAAGGGGCGGCCCGTCCCGGCCCACCGGCCGGTTCTGGGTTGGTGGGGGTGCCCCCTCCGGAGGAGCCGTTCCCGCGTCCCTGAAAGCCTTGCCCTGCTTGCTCGATGGGCTCCCGGCTAGGGCAATGTGCGGGGGGTCAGGGCCAGTTCCGGGGGGTGGAGGAGGCGGAGGGCCAGGAAGCCCGAGGGGGTGATGGCCAGGCCCGCTGTGACGGCCACGTCGAGGGCCCATTGGGCTTCGGCGGGGACGTGGGTGATGCGGATCGTGTCGCCGGGGGGCGTGGCGAGGAGGGCCGCGGTCAGCAGGCGGGTGGCCAGGCGGCGGGAGGTGGCGGCCAGGGCCTCGACGCGGCCGGGGCGGGCGTAGCAGTAACCCGTGCCCGCGAGGTCGTCGACGACGAGCAGCGTGTGGTGCCGGAGCAGTTCCTCGTGGTCGGGCCCGTGCGCCCCGCCGCGGGTGCGGCGGTCCACGGAGTCCATCAACTCCCGGTGCCGCTCGGTCCCTTCGTGCACCGGCCCGTCCAGCGGCCCGAGCCGGCCCGCGTCCACGACGCCGGACAGCCGCATGGTCGGGTGCAGGGTGAGTCCCGCGCGCCGCAGGGTCCGCGCGGCCACCGGGTCGTCCGGCAGGCAGGCGATGCCGCGCAGGCAGGCCCGCCCGTAGTCCAGCGCCCGGGCGAGCAGCGCCTTGCCGACCTCCTTGCCCTGCGCGCCCGGTACGACGGCGAGCAGCGAAAGCGCCCAGGTGCCCTCGCGTTTGGACGAGAGCACCGCGCCCACGGGCCCGGCGCCCTCGTCCTCCATCACCCAGCAGCCGCCCGGGTCGGTGCGGGCCAGGTGCCGGATCCGGCTGTGCTGCCGGGCCACGCGGGCGGCCGCGGGACCGCCCGGACCGTACAGGGAGTGCGGCTCGCCGAACGCGGCGGCCGCGATCTCCCGTACCAGCTCGGCGTCCTGTTCGTCGTCGCGCACCGGCCGCAGAAGCACCGTTCCATCATGCCTCGCGCGAACTGCCGTGTGCCCGCAACCCGTTGAGGACACCTTGAGGACCCGGTGAGTACCCCGTGAGACCTGGGGGTGCTCGGTTACGGCAGCGCCAGCATCTGCTCCAGGGCGAGCTTGGCGTAGTGCTCGGTCTCGGCGTCGACCTGGATGCGGTTGACCGGCTTGCCGTCGGCGAGCGATTCCAGCGCCCACACCAGGTGCGGCAGGTCGATGCGGTTCATGGTGGAGCAGAAGCACACCGTGCGGTCGAGGAAGACGATCTCCTTGTCGGGGTGCGCCTTCGCCAGCCGCCGCACCAGGTTGAGTTCGGTGCCCACCGCCCACTTGGAGCCGGCCGGCGCCTCGGCCAGCCGCTTGATGATGTGCTCGGTGGAGCCGACGAAGTCCGCCGCCTCGACGACCTCGTGCCGGCACTCGGGGTGCACCAGCACGTTGACGCCGGGCACGCGCTCGCGCACCTCGTTCACCGAGTCCAGGGTGAAGCGGCCGTGCACCGAGCAGTGGCCGCGCCACAGGATCATCTTGGCCGCCCGCAGCTGCTCGGGCGTCAGGCCGCCGCCGGGCTTGTGCGGGTTGTAGACGACGCAGTCCTCCAGCGACAGCCCCATCTCCAGCACCGCGGTGTTGCGGCCGAGGTGCTGGTCGGGCAGGAAGAGCACCTTCTCGCCCTGGGCGAAGGCCCACTCCAGGGCGCGCCGGGCGTTCGAGGAGGTGCAGATGGTGCCGCCGTGCCGGCCGGTGAACGCCTTGATGTCGGCGGAGGAGTTCATGTACGACACCGGCACCGTGGTGCCTGCGACACCGGCGTCGGTGAGCACGTCCCAGCACTCGGCGACCTGCTCGGCGGTGGCCATGTCGGCCATCGAGCAGCCGGCGGCGAGGTCGGGCAGGATCACCTGCTGGCGCTCGGAGGTGAGGATGTCGGCGGACTCCGCCATGAAGTGGACGCCGCAGAAGACGATGTACTCCGCCTCGGGGCGGGCGGCCGCGTCCCGGGCGAGCTTGAAGGAGTCGCCGGTGACGTCGGCGAACTCGATGACCTCGTCGCGCTGGTAGTGGTGGCCGAGGATGAAGACCTTCTCGCCGAGCCGGGCCTTGGCGGCGCGGGCGCGCTCGACCAGGCCGGGGTCGGACGGGGCGGGCAGGTCGCCGGGGCAGTCCACGCCGCGCTCGCTGCGCGGGTCGGACTCACGGCCGAGCAGGAGCAGCGCGAGCGGGGTGGGCCGGACGTCCAGCGGGTCGGCCGGTTCGTTCAGCGTTGGTGTGGTGGTCACGGGCCCGTAGCCCTTTCTTTGCAGCGCGCAGACCTTTTCGTCTACTTGACGTTATCTATGATAGCCCGTTCGTGTCAGATTGACGATGCTGGACTCGTCACTGTGACGCATACCGCTGCGCCCCGCGGGGCACGGTCTCCGGTGGAGGTCCGTGCCGCGGGGCGTGTGCAAATATGGAGGGAGCAAATGTCGCCGCGGACCCGGAATGAATCCGAGGGGGCACCGGTTAGTCATCGGTAGCCAGCAGTCCGTACAACCCGGGAGTGAAGCACATGACGGTTCAGGACGAGACCACCACGACGGACGGCATCCTCCTGTCCGACGCTGCCGCCGGCAAGGTGAAGAGCCTGCTCGAGCAGGAAGGCCGCGAGGACCTGGCCCTGCGCGTCGCCGTCCAGCCCGGCGGTTGCTCGGGCCTGCGCTACCAGCTGTTCTTCGACGAGCGGTCCCTGGACGGCGACATCGTCAAGGAGTTCGGCGGCGTCAAGGTCGTCACCGACCGGATGAGCGCCCCGTACCTGGGCGGTGCCTCCATCGACTTCGTGGACACCATCGAGAAGCAGGGCTTCACGATCGACAACCCGAACGCCACGGGTTCCTGCGCCTGCGGTGACTCCTTCCACTGAGTTCCCGCCGGGCCCTACCGGCACCCGCTGCTGATCGACGAGGCGGCGGCACCCCTTCCGGGTGCCGCCGCCTCGTGCCGTCCCGCGCCGCTCACCGCGTGAGCGTGTGCCCGTTCGAGGTGTCCACCACCGTGCGGTCGCCCACCGGCGCGGCCAGGCGCACCGTGTCGGTCTGGGAGAGCAGCACCATCGAGCACACCGTGCCCTTGGGCTTGGGCGTGTCCACCACCGACACCCGCACCTGCCCCGCGGTCTCCACCGCCGACGTCTTGTACGTCCCGCATGTCCCGCGCATGTAGCTCACCTTCAGCGTGGTGCCCGACGCCTGGTAGCCGGAGACGGCCACCTTGTGCGGGGCGTACGGGTCCGCCGGCTGGGCCGGCACCGGCACACGCATCGGGCCGCCGGGGTTCACCGAGGACGGGGGAGGCGCCGTCGTCGTGCCGCCGGGCGGCTGGACGTAGGACGGGTCCACCGCGGTCTGGGCCAGCACCGAGGTGCGCGACGTGCCGGCCGGCGCGGTGTCGAACAGCCAGGCGGGCACCAGCGTCTGGGCGCCCGACACGTACTCCAGCGACAGGCCGAAGACCGCGCCCCGCACATCCACCGGGTGCGGTGCGCCCTGGTGGTCGCAGCCGGAGGCGCCGCCGGGCTCGACCCGGCACAGGTCGGGGTGCATCACCGGGGTGGCCTTGAGCTCCCCGAACGCGGCCGCCGCGCTCACCACCGGGTACTGCGCCCCCTTCACCAGGGGCGACAGCCGCCCGTAGCCGAGCGAGATCCTGCCGTCGGAACCCACCTCGAACGAGGTGGACCAGCCGTGCGTGGGCAGCCCGCCCACCACCGGGTCCGCACTGACCGTCCGCATCCCGCCCGAGGTCTGGGAGGCGTCCACCGCCGCGCCCGACAGGCCCAGCCCCTTGAGCACCGGGGCGGCCGCGGCCTTGGCGGCGGCCTGCGAGACCGGCGGGGCGCCGGAGGAGCCCGGCGACGACGAGGTGCCCGGGTCGCCGGGGGCGACCGGCACCGAGGAGGGCGAGGAGGAGGTCGAGGTGTCGGGCCGCGCACCCGACAGCGAGGCACCGTAGCGGGTGAACGTCCAGGTGCCGGGGGCGCTCTTGCTCACCAGCAGCGTCGGTCCGCCGCCGGGACCGCCCACCTTCCAGGAGCCCTGCTCGGACTGCACCTGACCCCGTACCCCCAGCAGCCCGGCAAGGTGCGCCACCTGCGACTGCGGCACCCCGCCGGGCGCCCGGTAGACCGCCGCGCGGTCCGGGTGATCGGTGGGCAGCTTGCCGGTCAGCCGGTACTGGCCGCCGCCGGACGGGCCGGGCCCGCCGCCGGTCACCGGCACGCCGGGCAGGGGGCCGTCGAGCCGCAGCGGGGGCGCGGCCGCCGCCGTGTCCCCTGTGTGGCCACCGCCCGAGGCGGCCGCCCACCAGGCGCCACCACCACCTGCCACCAGGACCGCCGCCACGACCGCCGCGACCGCCAGCCGCGGCCTGCGCCCGCGCCGCACCTGCGCTCCGGACTCCTGCGCTTCGGACTCCTCGCGGACCTGCTGCTCGCCGTCCTCGTGCTCCGTACCCACCGCGTGCTCCTTCGGCTCCGGTTCCGACCGTCAGGTGCCGATGTGACGCGGCGGGACGCGGGGCGGTTCCACCGGACGGGCGAACCGGCGGTCAGTGGTTCGCGCGGGGGTACCGGGGGGCGGGTGCGCGCGGATGCCGGGGCGGTCAGGTGCCCACTCGGCTCAGGCGCCGTACTCCGCCATCCCGCGCACCGCCCGTACGGAGTCCGGGGACACCGTGATGCGGTGCGGGCCGGTGCCGGCGGGGCCGCCGGTGGCCGCGGGGGAGTCACGGTGCTGCGCCGCGGGTGCGTCCCAGTGCCCTGCCATCGAGCGGCAGTCGCGCAGGACTTGATCCAGGCTCTCGGGTACCACGCTGTACGGAGTGCTCATACTTCGAGGCTAGGCGCCGGGTGAGCGGGCAGAAAGCGTTACCAACCGGTAGTTTCCGGCGGCCCGCGAGGTTCGCCCGCCGGTGCGGGACAGGCTGCGCGGCAGCCCGGCTCGGGTAGCGTGGAGTCGCCCACCTGTTCCGCCCAGCCGTGCCCCCAGGAGACAACGTCGTGCGCATCGCCGTCACCGGGTCCATCGCCACCGACCATCTGATGACCTTCCCCGGCCGGTTCGCCGACCAGCTCGTCGCGGACCAGCTGCACACGGTCTCCCTGTCGTTCCTGGTGGACGGCCTGGAGGTGCGCCGCGGCGGGGTGGCCGCCAACATCGCCTTCGGCATGGGCCAGCTCGGCACCCGCCCGATCCTGGTCGGCGCGGCCGGCACCGACTTCGGCGAGTACCGCAACTGGCTGGACCGGCACGGCGTGGACACCGCCTCCGTCCGCATCTCCGAGGTGCTGCACACCGCCCGCTTCATCTGCACCACCGACGCCGACCACAACCAGATCGGCTCCTTCTACACCGGCGCCATGAGCGAGGCCCGGCTGATCGAGCTGCAGCACGTCGCCGAGCGCGTCGGCGGCCTCGACCTGGTCTCCATCGGCGCCGACGACCCCGAGGCGATGATCCGCCACACCGAGGAGTGCCGGGCCCGCGGCATCCCCTTCGCCGCGGACTTCTCCCAGCAGATCGCCCGGATGAGCGGCGAGGACATCGTCACCCTGCTCGACGGCGCCGCGTACCTGTTCAACAACGAGTACGAGAAGGGCCTCATCGAGACCAAGACCGCCCTGACCGCGGCGGAGATCCTGGACCGGGTCGGCACCCGCGTCACCACGCTGGGCGCCAAGGGCGTGCGCATCGAGCGCAAGGGCGAGCCGGACATCGTGGTCGGTTGCGCGGAGGAGGAGGCCAAGGCCGACCCCACCGGCGTCGGCGACGCCTTCCGGGCCGGCTTCCTGTCCGGCCTCGCCTGGGGCGTCGGCCTCGAACGCGCCGCCCAGGTCGGCAACATGCTCGCCACCCTCGTCATCGAGACCGTGGGCACCCAGGAGTACGAGCTGCGCCGCGGCCGCTTCATGGAGCGCTTCGCCAAGGCATACGGCGACGACGCGGCCGCCGAGGTCCGCGAGCACCTCAAGGGCTGAACGGCGCAAGGACGCGGCAACGCGTCACGCGCACAAGGCAACGCAAGGAAGCGGCCCGCTCGGCTCAGGTGACGAGGCGGGCCCCTTCACCCGTGCGGGGGCACGTACCCCCGCAACGGCACCCGGGCCGACGGCGTTTGCTTCCGCGCCCTAGTACCTGCGGCCTTTGGCTCCGCGGCCCTTGTGCCTGCGGCAGTCGGCCTTACGGCACCTACGCCTGCCGCCGCACCACGTATGCCCGGCCCACCGGGGCCGCGCGCTCGCCGACGTACTCCTGGCCGCGCATGCCGCACCACGCCGGGATGTCCAGGCGCGCGGCCTCGTCGTCGGAGAGCACCGTGACCAGGCCGCCCACCGGCACCTCGCCGATCACCTTGGCGAGTTCGATCACCGGGATCGGGCAGCGCTTGCCGAGCGAGTCCACCACCAGGCCCTCGAGCCCCTCGTCCGGGGCACCCGCCCCGCCGCCCGCCGCGACCGCCGTCCCGCCCGCAGGCGCCCCCAACTGCGCCCGCACCTCGGCCACCACCGGCGGCAGCACCTGAAGGAACCGCTCCACCTCGGCCTCCTGGGTGCCGCGCGGCAGCGACACCCGCACGTTCCCCTCGGACAGCACGCCCATCGCCTTGAGCACATGGCTCGGCGTGAGCGTGCTGGAGGTGCACGAGGAACCCGAGGAGACCGCGAAGCCCACCCGGTCCAGGCCGGTCAGCAGCGCCTCGCCGTCCACGTACAGGCAGGAGAAGGTGACCAGGTGCGGCAGCCGCAGCCGCTCGTGCCCGACCACCTCCACGTCCGGCACCACCTCCGGCACCCGGGCCCTGATCCGGTCCACCAGCGCGGACAGCCGCGCGGCCTCGGCCGCCGCCTCGGCGTGCACCGCCCGCAGCGAGGCGGCCGCCGCCACCACCGCCGGCAGGTTCGGGAAGCCCGGGGCGCGGCCCGACTCCCGCTCGTCCTCCGGCTCCTGGGCCGCGTACCGGGTGCCCTTGCGCACCACCAGCAGGCCCACCCCGGGCGGCCCGCCCCACTTGTGCGCGCTCGCCGCCAGCAGCGACCACGCGCCCTCCACCGGGCCCCAGGCCAGCGACTGCGCCGCGTCCACCAGCAGCGGCACCCCCGCCGCCCGGCACGCCTCGGCCACCTCGGCGACCGGCTGGAGCGTGCCCACCTCGTGGTTGGCCGACTGCAGCGCGGCCAGCGCGGTGTCCGCGGTCAGCGCCGAGGCGAAGTCCGCGGCATCCACCCGGCCGGTGCGGTCCACGCCCACCGTCGCCACCTCGCCGCCCAGCGCCTCGGCCGCGTGCAAGACCGCCGAGTGCTCCACCGCCGAGACCACCACGCGGCGGCCCGCCCGGCGCCGGCCCGCGGCCGCGCCGGCGACGCCCGCGTGCAGCGCGCGTGTCCCCGAAGGAGTGAAGACGAGTTCGTCGGGGCGGCAGCCGACCGCCTCGGCGGCGGTCTCGCGGGCCGCGTCCAGCAGCAGCCGGGCCTGCCGCCCCTCGCGGTACAGGCGGCCCGGGTCGGCCCACCCCTCGTCCAGCGCGGCGAGCAGCGCCTGCCGGGCCACCGGGTGCAGCGGAGCGGCCGAAGCCGTATCGAAATAGGACACCTCAGCACGCTACAACCCGGGCCGGGAAAGGCGTCAGCACGGCGTCAGATCAGCCCCGGAGCGCGGTATTCCACCCCTTCGGAGTGCGGCCCGGCGCGTTGGCACCCCTCCCCGCGAGACGCCGAAGGGCGTCCAGTAGGGTTTGTGCCGCATAAACATCCACACCTACCTGCACGCGCCACGGGCCGACCGACCAGCCAGATTGGCCGAGACACTCGACGCGCGGGCGAGACTCTCGGGAAGGCGCTACGTGAGTCCCAACGGCTCCGACCTCCCCCACGGCCAGAACGGCGTGGGAGGCAACCCCATGTCGCGGCGCCCGGTGCGGCGATGGCTGCCACGGGCGCTGGCCGCGGGCCTGGTCCTGGCAACCGCCACCGGTTGCTCGTACAAGGACTATCCCCGTCTCGGCATGCCCTCTCCGGCGACGGAGCAGGCACCCCGCATCCTCTCCCTCTGGCAGGGCTCGTGGGCCGCCGCGCTCGTGACCGGCTGCCTCGTGTGGGGCCTGATCCTGTGGAGCGTGATCTTCCACCGGCGCAGCCGGACCAAGGTCGAGGTCCCCCCGCAGACCCGGTACAACATGCCGATCGAGGCCCTGTACACCATCGTCCCGATCGTCATCGTCGCGGTGCTCTTCTACTTCACCGCCCGGGACGAGAACAAGCTGACGAGCCTGTCGGCCAAGCCGCAGCACGTGGTCAACGTGGTCGGCTTCCAGTGGAGTTGGGGCTTCAACTACCTGGAGAACGTCGACGGGAACCCGGCCACCGGCGCGAAGGTCCCCTCCGAGCTCGCCAACATCCCGCAGAACAAGCTGGACTTCCAGCCCGGCGAAGAGGGTGTCTACGACGTCGGCACCGCCGCGAGCAGGGACCCCGAGACGGGCCTGCCCGGGCCGACGCTGTGGCTGCCCGAGGGCCAGACCGTCCGCTTCGTGCTGACCTCCAGGGACGTCATCCACTCCTTCTGGGTGGTGCCCTTCCTGATGAAGATGGACGTCATCCCGGGCCACACCAACGCCTTCCAGGTCACCCCGAACAAGATCGGTGACTTCAAGGGCAAGTGCGCCGAGCTGTGCGGCGTGGACCACTCCCGGATGCTCTTCAACGTCAAGGTGGTCACGCCGGCGCAGTACGAGCAGCACCTCAAGGACCTGGCGGCAAAGGGTCAGACCGGTTATCTGCCGTCGGGCATTGCCACCACGGGCAACGCGAAGAACTCGGAGCCCAAGACCACATGAGCATTCTCAACGAACCCCAGGGGACGGCCGCGGCCGACGACTCCTACGAGGACGAGATCCCGGCGCGCACCAAGAAGCCGGGCTCGATCGTGGTGTCGTGGCTGAGCACCACGGACCACAAGACCATCGGCACGCTGTACCTGGTGACGTCGTTCGCCTTCTTCCTCATCGGCGGCGTGATGGCGCTGATGATGCGCGCCGAGCTCGCCCGGCCGGGCAACCAGTTCCTGTCCAACGAGCAGTTCAACCAGGCGTTCACGATGCACGGCACCGTGATGCTGCTGATGTTCGCGACACCGCTGTTCGCCGGCTTCACCAACTGGATCATGCCGCTGCAGATCGGCGCGCCCGACGTGGCGTTCCCGCGGCTGAACATGTTCGCCTACTGGCTCTACCTGTTCGGCTCGCTGATCGCGGTGGGCGGCTTCCTCACCCCGCAGGGCGCGGCCGACTTCGGCTGGTTCGCGTACTCGCCGCTGTCCAGCGCGGTCAACTCGCCGAGCGTCGGCGCGGACATGTGGATCATGGGTCTGGCGCTGTCCGGCTTCGGCACCATCCTCGGCGCCGTCAACTTCATCACCACGATCATCTGCATGCGCGCCCCCGGCATGACGATGTTCCGGATGCCGATCTTCTGCTGGAACGTGCTGCTGACCGCGGTGCTGGTGCTCCTCGCCTTCCCGGTGCTCGCCGCCGCGCTGCTCTGCCTGGAGGCCGACCGGAAATTCGGGGCCCATGTCTTCGACGCCGCCAACGGCGGCGCCTTGTTGTGGCAGCACCTCTTCTGGTTCTTCGGCCACCCGGAGGTGTACATCATCGCGCTGCCGTTCTTCGGCATCATCTCCGAGGTCATCCCGGTCTTCTCGCGCAAGCCGATGTTCGGCTACATCGGCCTGGTGGCCGCGACCATCTCCATCGCCGGCCTGTCGGTGACGGTGTGGGCGCACCACATGTACGTCACCGGCGGTGTGCTGCTGCCGTTCTTCTCCTTCATGACCTTCCTGATCGCGGTACCGACCGGTGTGAAGTTCTTCAACTGGATCGGCACCATGTGGAAGGGCTCACTGAGTTTCGAGACACCGATGCTGTGGGCGATCGGCTTCCTGATCACCTTCACCTTCGGCGGTCTGACCGGTGTCATCCTGGCCGCGCCGCCGCTGGACTTCCACGTCTCCGACTCGTACTTCGTGGTGGCGCACTTCCACTACGTGGTCTTCGGCACCGTGGTGTTCGCGATGTTCGCCGGCTTCCACTTCTGGTGGCCGAAGATGACCGGCAAGATGCTCGACGAGCGGCTGGGCAAGATCACCTTCTGGACGCTCTTCTTCGGCTTCCACGGCACCTTCCTGGTCCAGCACTGGCTGGGTGTGGAGGGCATGCCCCGCCGGTACGCCGACTACCTGGCCGCCGACGGCTTCACCACGCTGAACACGGTCTCCACCATCAGCTCCTTCCTGCTCGGCCTGTCGATCCTGCCGTTCCTCTACAACGTCTGGAAGACCGCCAAGTACGGCAAGAAGGTCGAGGTGGACGACCCGTGGGGCTACGGCCGCTCGCTGGAGTGGGCGACCTCCTGCCCGCCGCCGCGGCACAACTTCCTCACGCTGCCGCGCATCCGCTCCGAATCCCCGGCGTTCGACCTGCACCACCCGGAGATCGCCGCCCTTGACGCCATCGCCGCCGGCGGCGCCACCACGGCCCCGCTCACCGGCGCCGACGACAAGGAGGGCCGGGCGTGAAGCTCCAAGGCAAGATGTTCGTCGGCCTGGCCGTCTTCATGCTGGCCGCCGCCATCGTCTACGGCTTCTGGTCCAAGGAAGCGGCCGGCACCACCGCCCTGTTCATGGGGTTCGCGCTGTGCACCATGATCGGCTTCTACCTGGCGTTCACCGCCCGGCGGGCCGACACCGGCGCCCAGGACCGCGAGGACGCGGACATCGCGGACGACGCCGGCGAGCTGGGCTTCTTCAGCCCGCACAGCTGGCAGCCGCTCGCGCTGGCGGTCGGCGGCAGCCTCGCCTTCCTCGGGATCATCTTCGGCTGGTGGCTGATGTTCTTCGCCGCCCCCGTGATCCTGATCGGCATCTACGGCTGGGTCTTCGAGTACTACCGCGGCGAGAACCGCACGCAGTGACGGCATGACGCCGTGCGGGACGGGCGCGGGCCCGGCACCTTCCCGGTGCCGGGCCCGCGCCCGTCCGCCGTTCGTTCCCGACGCCGTGTCACCGGATTGCAGGCGCCCACCGCGCGGAAGCCGGCCCCCGTTCCTAGCGTGAACGGCATGAACCACCTTCCCTCGCGCCCCCGCCCCGGCCGCCGCATACCCCTGCGCCGCGCTCTGCTCGCCGCGCCCCTCGCGGTCGGCCTCGCCGCCTGCTCAGGCGGCGGGAACCCGCTCGCCTCCTCGCCCCACGACGCCGCGGCCAAGGTCACCTACACCGCCGCGAAGGGCGGCAAGGCGGACCCCGCCAAGCCGCTCGAGGTGTCCGTCAAGGGCGGCACCCAGATAACCGACGTCACCGCCACCGACTCCACCGGCCGGTACGTCAGCGGGCAGTTGAGCGCCGACAGCAAGCACTGGCACTCCACCACCCCGCTCGCCGCCGGCTCGCACTACACCGTCCGGGTGAGCACCGAGGACTCCGGCGGCCGTCCCGGCCGCAAGACGCTCACCTTCGACACCACCGCGGCCACCTCCGGCTTCCACGTCACCTTCGGCCCCGACGCGGGCACCTACGGCGTGGGCGAGCCGATCACCGCCACGCTCAGCGCGCCGGTGAAGGACCGGGCGTCCCGCGCGATCGTCGAGTCCCACCTGCAGGTGTCGGCGAACCCCAGCGCGGCCGCCGGCTCCTGGTACTGGGTGGACGACAAGACGCTGCACTACCGGCCCAGCACCTACTGGCCGGCGCACGCCACGATCACCGCGCGCAGCACGCTCAGCGGCGTCCAGATCACCAAGGGGCTCTACGGAGCGGCGGACAAGCCGCTGACGATCCACACCGGCGACCGCATCGAGGCGCTCACCGACGCCTCCACCGACCAGATGACCTTCAAGGACGACGGCAAGGTGGTGCGGACCTTCCCGGTCACCACCGGCAAGCCGGGCTTCGACACCCGCAACGGCATCAAGGTGGTGCTGGACAAGGAGTCGTTCGTCCAGATGCGCAGCGAGACGGTCGGCATCGCGGCCGGCAGCTCCGACTCCTACGACCTGCCGGTCTACTGGGCCACCCGGGTGACCTGGAGCGGTGAGTACGTGCACGCCGCGCCCTGGTCGGTCGGCTCCCAGGGGTACGCGAACGTCAGCCACGGCTGCACCGGGATGAGCACCGACGACGCGCACTGGTTCTTCGACCACGTGCGGGTCGGCGACATCGTCCGGGTCGTCAACAGCCATGGCCCGACGATGACGCCGTTCGACAACGGCTTCGGCGACTGGAACCTCACCTGGGCCCAGTGGCAGAAGGGCAGCGCGCTGACCGGTGACGGCGGCGCCTCCGGCGGTGCCGGCAGCACCGGCGGCGGCACGAGCGGCACCGGCGGCAACTCCGACCAGGACCAGACCACTCCGGTCGACGTCCCGGCCGGCGACCCCGCCCGCCTGTCCCCCCAGACGGCTTAGCCTTCCGTTCGCTCCCTTGGCGGGCTACCGGTGGGCCACCGTCTTCGCCGGGGGCGCGATGCGGCGGCGCAGCAGGATGGCGAGCGTGTCGGTCAGGGCCACCGGGTCCACGGGGTGGGTGACCGCCGCGTCCGCCCGGCTCCAGGTGGCCAGCCAGGCGTCCTGGGGGCGGCCGATGAGCACCAGCACCGGCGGGCAGTTGTAGATCTCGTCCTTCACCTGGCGGCACACGCCCAGCCCGCCGGCCGGGTTCGCCTCACCGTCCAGCACCAGGGCGTCGATGCCGCCCTTCTCCAGCTCGGTGATGACCGCGGGCAGCGTCGCGCACTCCAGGTACTGCACCGGCGGCAGGTCGGCGGCGGGCCGACGGCCGACGGCGAGGCGCACCTGCTCGCGGGTGTTGGCGTCGTCGCTGTAGACCAGCACCGTGGCGGTCGGCTGCATCGTCGTCCTCCTCGTGAAGGATTTCCCAAGTGGCTCGGAGCCTACTCCCGGCAGGCCCTCCACGAGGAGGGGGCCGCTCGATCGAGGGACCGCGAAACGGCCCCCGAGCGGGCCGTTCGGGTCGCCGGGCGGGCTTGACACACCGAAGGGGGACCCCGGGAGTGAGCGCCGGATAAGCGCCCGACATAATGTCGGACGTGGCGACAGCAACAGCAGTAGAAACCGGGCACGCGCACCCGTCGGTCAACCGGCCGAACCTCACCAGCGTCGGGACCATCATCTGGTTGAGCTCCGAGCTGATGTTCTTCGCGGCCCTCTTCGCGATGTACTTCACCCTCCGGTCGGTCACGGGTGCCGACTTCTGGAAGGCACACGCCGACGCGCTGAACGTCCCGTTCTCCGCGACGAACACGACGATCCTGGTGCTCTCCTCGTTCACGTGCCAGATGGGCGTGTTCGCCGCCGAGCGCGGTGACGTCAAGAAGCTGCGGTCGTGGTTCATCGTCACCTTCGTGATGGGTGCGATCTTCATCGGCGGGCAGATCTTCGAGTACACCAACCTGGTCAAGAAGGACGGGATCTCGCTCAGCTCCGACCCCTACGGTTCGGTGTTCTACCTGACGACCGGGTTCCACGGCCTGCACGTGACGGGTGGTCTGATCGCCTTCCTGCTGGTGCTGGGGCGCACCTACGCGGCCAAGAGGTTCACCCACCAGCAGGCCACCGCCGCCATCGTCGTGTCCTACTACTGGCACTTCGTCGACGTGGTCTGGATCGGCCTCTTCGCCACGATCTACCTGATCAAGTAAGCGGTACCCAGCCGTCGGTACCGCGTTGCGTTCCCGACGGGCGACCCAGCCAGAAGCATCGACACAAGAGATCCTGACATCGGGGTAATCCGTGAAAAAGCTTTCGGCACGACGGCGCCACCCGATGGCGGCGCTCGTCGTCCTACTCTTCGCGCTCGCGGCCACGGGGGGGCTGTACGCCGCGCTCGCGCCCGCGCCCAAGGCGCAGGCCCAGGACTCGGGCCAGCAGTCGCTCGCCATCGAGCAGGGCAAGAAGCTCTACGACGTCGGCTGTGCCAGCTGCCACAACAGCAACGGGCAGGGCAGTGACGACGGCCCGAGTCTGGTCGGCGTCGGCTCGGCCGCGGTCGACTTCCAGGTCGGCACCGGTCGCATGCCGGCCCAGCAGCCCGGCCCGCAGGTGGAGAAGAAGAAGGTCATCTACACCCAGGCGCAGATCGACCAGCTCGCCGCGTACATCGCCTCGCTCGGCCCCGGCCCCGCCGCTCCGACCAAGGACCAGTACAGCCCGGCCGACGCGGATGTCGCCAAGGGCGGTGAGCTCTTCCGCACCAACTGCTCGCAGTGCCACAACTTCGTCGGCAAGGGCGGTGCGCTGACGCACGGCAAGTTCGCGCCGAGCCTGAAGGGCTCCTCGTCGAAGCACATCTACGAGGCCATGCAGACCGGCCCGCAGAACATGCCGTCCTTCCCCGACAGCACGATGCCGTCGAAGGACAAGGCCGACATCATCGCGTACCTGCACGCCGTCGACACCGCGCAGAGCCCGAACCCCGGCGGGTTCACGCTCGGTTCGCTGGGTCCGGTGTCCGAGGGCCTGTTCGCCTGGGTCTTCGGCCTCGGCACGCTCCTCGGTCTCGCCGTCTGGCTCGCGGCGCGCAACACGAAGGCCAAGAAGTCATGACCGAAATCGGATCACACAACGACGTGCCAGAGAACCTGCCGGAGCACGGCTCCGACCACGGCCACGAGGCGGCCAGGAAGGACCCGTTCGCCAACCCGGGTCTGCCGCCCCACGAGTTCAGGCGCCAGGACATCGACCCGAAGGCCGCTCGGCACTCCGAGCGCGTGGTCACCGGCCTGTTCGTCCTGTCGATGCTCGCCACCATCGGCTTCATCGCCTGCTTCGTGATCTTCCCGGTCGACAAGATCGTCTACATCTTCCCGTTCGGCCACGTCAGCGCGCTGAACTTCTCGCTCGGCCTGACGCTGGGGGTCGCGCTGTTCGCCATCGGCGCCGGCGCCGTCCACTGGGCGCGCACGCTGATGTCGGACGAGGAGATCACCGACGAGCGGCACCGCGCCGACGCCGACGACCAGCTGCGCGAGAACGTCCGCCAGCAGTGGATCACCGGCGCCAAGGAGAGCGGCTTCGGCCGCCGCAAGATGATCCGCAACTCCATGCTGGGCGCGCTCACCCTGGTGCCGCTCGCCGGCGTGGTGCTGCTGCGCGACCTCGGCCCGCTGCCGGAGAAGAAGCTCGACCACACCGCCTGGGCCAAGGGCAAGAAGCTCATCAACTCCAACACCAGCCAGCCGCTCCGGCCGGAGGACGTGCAGGTCGGTTCGCTGACCTTCGCGCAGCCGCAGGGGCTGGAGGAGACGCAGGACGACTTCCAGGAGCAGATCGCCAAGGCGGCCCTGATGATCGTGCGGCTCAAGCCGGGCGACATCAAGGACAAGCGCGAGCGTGACTGGGGCCACGAGGGCATCGTCGCCTTCTCCAAGATCTGCACCCACGTCGGCTGCCCGATCAGCCTGTACGAGCAGCAGACGCACCACGTCCTGTGCCCCTGCCACCAGTCGACCTTCGACCTCTCCGACGGAGCCCGGGTACTGTTCGGTCCCGCGGGCCACCCCCTGCCTCAGCTTCGGATCAGCGTTGACGGTGACGGTGACCTCGTCGCCCTCGGCGACTTCGAGGAGCCTGTCGGCCCCGCATTCTGGGAGCGCTCATGAGCACCACGACCGAAGAAGCACCGGCGCAGCGCGGCCGCCCGAGCAACCCGGGTGAGCGCGTCGCGGAGTGGGCCGACGGCCGGCTCGGCCTCTACAAGTTCGCCAAGTCGAACCTGCGGAAGGTCTTCCCGGACCACTGGTCCTTCATGCTCGGCGAGATCTGCCTCTACAGCTTCACGATCCTCATCCTCACGGGTGTGTACCTGACGCTGTTCTTCCACCCGAGCATGAACGAGGTCGTCTACCACGGCTCGTACACCCCGCTGCAGGGCGTGCGGATGTCGGAGGCGTACTCCTCGACGCTGCACATCAGCTTCGACGTGCGCGGCGGCCTGCTGGTCCGCCAGATCCACCACTGGTCCGCGCTGATCTTCATCGCGGCCATGATCGTGCACATGATGCGCGTCTTCTTCACCGGCTCGTTCCGCAAGCCGCGCGAGATCAACTGGCTGTTCGGCTGGACGCTGCTGTTCCTCGGCATGTTCACCGGCTTCACCGGCTACTCGCTCCCGGACGACCTGCTCTCCGGCACCGGTGTGCGGTTCATGGAAGGCGCCATCCTGTCGGTGCCGATCGTGGGCACCTACCTGTCGATGTTCCTGTTCGGCGGGGAGTTCCCCGGCCACGACTTCGTCGGCCGGTTCTACTCGATCCACATCCTGCTGCTGCCGGGCATGATGGCCGGCCTGCTGGTGCTCCACCTGATCCTGGTCTTCTTCCACAAGCACACCCAGTTCCCGGGTGCGGGCAAGACCGAGAAGAACGTCGTCGGTGCGCCGTTCTTCCCGATCTACACCGCGAAGGCGGGCGGCTTCTTCTTCATCGTCTTTGGTGTCATCGCGGCGATCGCCGCCGTCGCCACCGTCAACCCGATCTGGGAGATGGGCCCGTACCGGCCGGACCAGGTGTCCACCGGCGCCCAGCCCGACTGGTACATGGGCTTCTCCGAGGGCCTGATCCGGGTGATGCCCGGCTGGGAGATCAGAGCGTGGGGTCACACGCTGGTGCTCGGCGTGTTCATCCCGCTGATGATCTTCCCGCTGGTGATGATGTCGATCGCCGCGTACCCGTTCATCGAGGCCTGGGTCACCGGTGACAAGAGCGAGCACCACCTGGCGGACCGCCCGCGCAACCGGCCGGTGCGCACCGGTATCGGCGTGGCGTGGCTGACCGTCTACTTCATCCTGCTCATCGGCGGTGGCAACGACATCTTCGCCACCCACTTCCACTTGTCGATCAACGCGATCACCTGGTTCGTCCGGGTCAGCTTCTTCGTGGCCCCGGTGATCACGTACTGGATCACCAAGCGGATCTGCCTGGGGCTGCAGCGGCGCGACCGCGACAAGGTCCTGCACGGGCGGGAGACCGGCATCATCAAGCGCCTCCCGCACGGCGAGTTCATCGAGGTCCACGAGCCGCTGTCGCAGCAGCAGCTGCACGTGCTCACCGCGCACGCCCAGCCGAAGCCGCTCACGCTCGCCCCGGAGGTGGACGAGAACGGCGTGGCCCGCAAGGCCGGCCCGATCGCCAAGGTCCAGGCCCGGCTGTCGCAGAACTGGTACGGCGAGCACAGCCAGATCCCGAAGCCGACGGCCGAGGAGTACGAGGAGATCACCTCGGGCCACGGCCACCACTGATCACGCATCGCGCATCGCCACACGGGACGGCCCGGCACCCCTCGCACGAGGGGCGCCGGGCCGTCCTGCGGTACCGCCGCGTCCCGATAGGGTGAGGGTCCACTCGGGTGCCGTTGCAGGAGCGTGAGCCATGAGCGTTGTGAACCCCGCCGGAGGCGACCCCGCGGCCACGCGTACCTGGCCGGACGTGCTGAGCGCGCTGCTGGCCGGGCGGGACCTGTCGGTGGACGACACGGCCTGGGCGATGGACTCCATCATGCGCGGCGAGGCCACCGACGTGCAGATCGCCGGCTTCGCGGTGGCGCTGCGGGCCAAGGGCGAGACGGTGGACGAGATCTCCGGCCTGGTCCGGGCGATGTACGCGCACGCCCGCACCATCGAGGTGCCCGGCCGCACCGTGGACATCGTCGGCACCGGCGGCGACCGCTCGCACAGCGTCAACATCTCCACGATGTCGGCGATCGTGGTCGCCGGCACCGGTGCGAAGGTCGTCAAGCACGGCAACCGGGCCGCCTCCTCGGCCAGCGGCGCCTCCGACGTGCTGGGCGCCCTCGGGGTCAACCTCGACCTGAGCCCCGAGCGGGTGGTGGAGGTCGCGGAGGAGGCCGGCATCACCTTCTGCTTCGCCATAAGGTTCCACCCCTCGCTGCGCCATGTGGCCACCGCCCGCAGCGAGTTGGGGGTGGCCACCCCGTTCAACTTCCTGGGTCCGCTGACCAACCCGGCCCGGGTGATGGCCCAGGCCACCGGCGTCGCCGACCTGCGGATGGCCCCGATCGTGGCCGGTGTGCTCGCCGAGCGCGGCTCCTCCGCCCTGGTCTTCCGCGGCGACGACGGCCTGGACGAGCTGACCACCACCGGCACCTCGCAGGTGTGGGCGGTCCGGGACGGCAAGGTCGAGCACAGCGCCTTCGACCCTCGCGACGTCGGCCTCGACCTGGTGCCGCTGTCGGCCCTGCGCGGCGCCGACGCGGCCCACAACGCCGGGGTGGCCCGGCGGCTGCTGGCCGGCGAGACCGGCCCGGTGCGCGACGCGGTGCTGCTCAACTCCGCGGCGGCCCTCACCGCGCTGGAGCCCGGGGCCCAGGGCACGCTGGAGGAGCGGATCGCCGCCGGTCTGGTGCGGGCAGCGCAGTCCATCGACTCCGGCGCCGCGGCGGCCGTCCTGGACCGCTGGGTGGCCGCCAGCAACGCCTGAACCGGCGCCCCTTCGCCCGGAAGTCCCCCGTGCCCGCCTCATGCCGCGGGCACCGTCCGGGCGCACGGTCCCGTCCATTGGGCGGACGGCACCTTGCGCCCGGGCCGCTGTATGGCACAATTTCTGTTCAGGTCACGAGTGACAGCGTCAAGGCCCCGGCTCGCTGTCCGGCAACCCTCCGTCCGAGGCGGGGTGCCCCGGGTGATGACCAGGCTGTGAAGCAGCAAGGCTCACAGCAAGCCGGACTTGGGGAGTTCTCCATGAGCAAGCGAATGCTTTAGGGCCTGTCGGCCCCGGTCTCTGCCACCCGCAATTCCGCACCGATCACCATCTTCCGCGCCACCCGGGCAGCGCCACCGCGCTGCCGGTGAGTGGTGCTTTCGCCTGCCTGCCACCGGAGTTCGTCATGACTGTGACCACGCCTGCCACCGACCGTGTGATCCGCACTCCCCGCGTCCCCGTCGTCTCGTCCCTCGCCACAGCCACCACCGCGGCCGCTGCCCCTGCCAGTGCCCCCGCCGCTGTTCCCGCCGCCGTCGCGCCCTCCGAGCCGGACCCCTCCTGTGCTTCGGCCCCGGCGCCGCTGGCCGTGCTCGGCCGGGACGTGCGGGTGCCGCTGGCCACCGGCGGTGAGGCCGGCTACGTCCCGCTGGACTACGCCGCCAGCGCCCCCGCCCTGCAGCGCGTCTGGGACGACGTCGCCGCGTACGCGCCCTACTACGGCAGTGTCCACCGCGGCGCCGGCTATCTCTCGCAGCTGTCCACCGACCTGTTCGAGCAGAGCCGCGAGACCGTCGCCCGCTTCCTCGGCTGCCGCCCCGGTGACGAGGTGCTCTTCACCCGCTCCACCACCGACTCGCTCAACCTGCTGGCCGCCGCCCTGCCCGCCGGCACCCGCGTCTTCGTCTTCGAGACCGAGCACCACGCGGCCCTGCTGCCCTGGGAGCGGGCCGAGGACGGCGAGGTCGTCTACCTCCCCGCCCCGCACACCCCCGAGCAGGCCGTCGCCCTCCTCGACACCGCGCTGCACGGCGCTCCCAAGGGTCCCAAGCTGGTCTGCGTGACCGGCGCGTCGAACGTCACCGGGGAGATCTGGCCGGTGCGGCAGCTGGCCGCCGCCGCGCACCGGCACGGCGCCCGCATCGTGCTGGACGCCGCCCAACTCGCCCCCCACCGCCCGGTGGACATCACCGCCCTGGACGTGGACTGGGTCGCCTTCTCCGGCCACAAGCTCTACGCGCCCTTCGGTGCCGGAGTGCTGGCCGGCCGCGCCGACTGGCTGGACGAGGCCCGGCCCTACCTCGCGGGCGGCGGCGCCACCCGGACGGTCGCCCGCGCGGGCGAGCAGGTCGAGGTGGAGTGGCACCGCGGCACCGCCCGCCACGAAGCCGGCTCGCCGAACGTCGTGGGCGCCTACGCCATCGCCTCGGCGTGCAAGGCGCTCACCGAGGCGGGCTTCGCTTCCCTTGTCACCCGGGAGCGTGAACTTCTCGCCCGGCTGCGGGACGGGCTCGCGGCGATCCCCGGGGTGCGGGTGCTCTCGCTCTTCGGCGAGGCGTCCGAGCGGGTCGGGGTGCTCTCCTTCGTGGTCGCCGGCCACGACTCCTCGCAGCTGGCCACCGACCTGTCGGCCCTGCATGGGATCGGCGTGCGCTCCGGGCTCTTCTGCGCCCATCCGCTGGTGCGCACCCTGCTCGGCAGCGAGCCGGACGCCTTCGGCGAGTGCGGGGCGCCGGACGCGGTCCCCGGCGAGCGCTCGCTCGACGCGATCCGGGTGAGCTTCGGCGCGGGCACTCCCGGCGAGCACGTGGAGCGGTTCCTCGCCGCCCTGGCGTCCCTGGTGACGGCGGGGTCCTGACGGCGTCCTGACCGCATCGGGACGGCCGAGGGCGCCCGTTCCTAGGAGTCGAGGCCGATGGCGAAGGCGGCTTCCAGGTCGTGCTGGGAGTAGGTGCGGAAGGCCACGTGGGTGTCGGTGGCGGCCACGCCGGGGATCTTGGAGATCCGGCCCGGGATGATGTCCGCGAGGTCGTCGTGCCGGGCCACCCGCACCAGCGCCACCAGGTCGTATCCGCCGGTCACCGAGTAGACCTCGCTCACGTGGTCGAGCGCTGCGATGGCCTCCGCGATCTCGGGGATCTGGTCCACAGACGTCTTGATGAGCACGATCGCGGTGATCACGGCTGCATGTCTCCTTGGGTGGTCCCGATGACGACGCTCACCTTACGCCGTGGCCGGTAGCAGACCCACGCGCACAGGAAGCCGAAGGCGAAACCGACCACGTGGGCGAGGTAGGCCACCCCGGGCCCGCCGTGCGCGGTCTGCGCGGCCAGCCACTGCAGCACGAACCAGAAGCCGAGCACCACCCAGGCGGGAAAGCGCAGCGGCACGAAGAACAGGAACGGGAAGACGCTGGTCACCCGGGCCTTCGGATAGAGGTAGAGGTAGGCACCGAGCGCGCCGGAGATCGCGCCCGAGGCGCCGACGAGGCTCTGGGTGTCGTCGCTGTGGGCGAGCGCGAAGCCGTAGGTCGCCAGGTAGCCGGCGACCAGGTAGAAGAGGGCGAAGCGCACCCGGCCCATGCGGTTCTCCACGTTGTCGCCGAAGACGTAGAGGAAGAGCATGTTGCCGGTCAGGTGCAGCCAGCCGCCGTGCAGGAACATCGAGGTGAGCACGGACAGGAAGGGCACCTTGGCGAACGGCCGCGGCGGCGGGCAGCCCGGCGGCAGAGCGAGCGCGGAGACCGGCAGCCGGCCGTGGAACAGCTCGGTGGGGATCACGCCCCAGCGGTCGAAGTACACCGCCTGGGTGCACTGCAGGTGGTGGCCGCCGCCGTAAGAGGTGGTGAAGCCGGACAGCGGGCCCAGCAGGAACACCACGGTGCACACGGCGATCAGCGTGTACGTCACGACGGGCCGGCGGCGGACGGGGTTCTTGTCGTACACCGGGATGACCATGGACCGATCATGACGGAACGGGTGCAATGCGCACGGATCGCCTCGCCGCGGCACGCAGCGTGTCCGAGGCCGTAGGGTGACCGGAGCGCAAAAGGCCCCCGGAGTGGGTAGGGGGGCGGCAGGACGCACCGGGACGGCCGGACCGGCTCGAACTGGTGGACCGCGTCCGCGCGGACGTGGCGGCGGTTCCGCACCGGCTCGCGCCCGGGGCGGGGACAATGGAAGAAGAGCGAAGAAGACCGAAGCAGAGCACGGAAGCAGTACGGACGAAGCAGCGAAGCAGTACCGAAGAAGCACGGCGGCGGCCGGAGGGATCGTAAGGGGGCCGGGAGGGCGCCGAGAAACCCGACAGGGAGTGACTGGTGGACGGTAACGGCGGCCGACCGAGCCCCGAGGAGAGCGGGCCTGGCACCGCCATGCCGGAACACACGCCCCCCGCGCCCGAGAGCGAGGAGACCGGGCGCTCGGCCGTCACCCCCGAAGGGGCCCGCCCGTCCGGGGGTGAGGAGCCGGCGCTGGACCGTCCGCTGCCCGAAGGGGTGCGGCACCGGGTGGTCGCCGTCGCCGCCGACGCCTTCGGCGGGTTCACCTTCGCCGAACTGCCCGTCTCGCTGCGCCCCTATGCCCGTTTCACGCCCACCCGGCGGGTGAAGTACGCCGCGACCGCGCTCGCCGCCGCCCTGGAGTCCGACACCGCGTTCCGGCAGAAGGTGGCCGGGCGGCTGCGCGAGGCGCAGCCGGAGCTCACCGAGGCCCTGGACGCGGGCAGTCCGCCGCCGGCCGCCGACCCGCTGGACGTCGCCGCGGCCGCGTACCTGCTGCGCCCGCCGGGCTGGGCCAAGCTCGTGGCCACCGCCGGCGAGGAGGCGCAGCGGGCCGACGCCGAGCGGGCCGACGAGGAGGCCGCGCGCGAACTGGCCCGGCTCCGCGAGGAAGTGGCCGCCCTGCACGCGCAGTCCCGGACCGAAGCCGCCCGCGCCCGCGCCGAGTTGGAGTCCGTGCGCAAGGAGGGCGACGCGCTGCACCGCAAGCTGCGGGCGGCGCACAGCGACATCAAGCGCGCGGAGGCTGCCCGCCGCAAACTCCAGGTGGAACTGGAGGAGTTCCGGGCGGCCGCCGCGCACGACCGGGCCGCGATCGAGAGCGAGATGCGCCGGCTGCGCACCCGCCTCGCCGAGGCCGAGGGCGCGGTGGAGGCGAACCGCAAGGCCGCCCGCGAGGGCCGCAGCGTGGAGGACGTACGGCTGCGGCTGCTGCTGGACACCGTACTGGACGCCGCCTCGGGCCTGCGCCGGGAGTTGGCGCTGCCGCCGCGCGACACCATGCCGGTGCGCCCGGCCGACACCGTGGACGCGGTGGCGCCCGGCCAGATGAGCGCCCGCGACATCGCGGCCCGCGCGCTGTCGGCCACCGACCCCGCGCTGCTCGACCAGTTGCTCGCGCTGCCCCAGGCCCACCTGGTCGTCGACGGCTACAACGTGACCAAGACCGGTTATCCCGCGATGCCGCTGGACAAGCAGCGGCTGCGGCTGCTGGGCGGCCTGGCCGCGCTGGCCGCGCAGAGCGGCGCGGAGGTGACGTGCGTCTTCGACGGGGCCGACCTGGACATGCCGGTGCTGCTCGCGCCGCCGCGCGGGGTGCGGGTGCTGTTTTCCAAGTCGGGTGAAACCGCGGACGAGTTGATCCGCCGGCTGGTGCGGGCCGAGCCGCCGGGCCGCCCGGTGGTGGTGGTCTCCGCCGACCGCGAGGTTGCCGACGGCGTGGCGAAGGCCGGCGCCCGCCCGGTGGCCTCCACCCTGCTGCTCAACCGACTGGCAAGGGTGTGACGGGAGTTGGATCGGTCACACCGCGGTGCCGCCGCCCCGGCGGCCGTTCACGAGCGCACCAGCGCGGACACACGGTCGTAGCGCCCTCACCGCGCGTACGGGGCTCGTAAAGAATGTGCGAAGCGGTCGAGATTTTGCCTACAAGGATTTGAACCGATCACAGTCCGGTCACTAGGGTCTGGCTTCGTACCTCCGCGCAGTCGATCATCCAACCCGGATGGCGCTCGGAGGCCGCCCGCCAGCTGAACCGGTAGGCGGCTGAGGAAGAAGGAGACCGCCTTCGTGGCGTCCCACCGTCGTCCCAAGCCGGCAAGCCGCACGCGCGTGACCGTGCTCACCGCGACCGCCGCAGCAGCGGTCGCCCTGTCCGCCCAGGCGGCCAACGCCGCCCCCGCCAAGGAGTCCGTCAAGGACGCCAAGGCGAAGGTGGACGCCCTGTACGAGCAGGCGGAGCAGGCCACCCAGAAGTACGACGCGGCCAACGAGAAGCTGTCCTCGCTCCAGAAGGACGCCTCCAGCCTCCAGGACCAGGTGGCGCGGCAGCAGGAGCACCTGAACAAGCTGCGGGACGGCATCGGCGCGATCGCGGCCTCCCAGTACCGCGACGGTGGCATCGACCCCTCGCTCCAGCTGTTCCTGTCCTCCAACCCGGACAGCTACCTCGACCAGGCCACGTCCCTGGACCAGTTGAGCTCCCTGCAGGCAGGCTCGCTCACCCAGCTCGAGGACGCCAAGCGCACCCTCGACCAGGAGCGGGCCGAGGCCGCCAGCAAGCTCGCCGAGGTGCAGAGCACCCGCACCGAGCTGGCCAAGCGCAAGGCGGAGACGAAGAAGAAGCTCGCCGACGCGCAGACGATCCTCAACGGCCTGACCGCCGCCCAGCGCCAGCAGATGCAGGAGCAGGAGCAGCAGGCCGCGAACCGGGCCAGCTCCCGGGTGGACCTCGGCAACGCGAAGGCGGCGAGCGCCCGCGCCCAGGCCGCCTTCGACGCCGCCAAGACCAGGATCGGCGACCCGTACGTCTACGGCGCCACCGGCCCCAGCTCCTTCGACTGCTCGGGCCTGACCTCCTGGGCCTACAGCCAGGCCGGCGTCTCCATACCCCGGACCTCCGAGGAGCAGGCCAACGCCGGCACCCGCATCTACAGCGCCTCGCAGCTGGAGGTGGGCGACCTGGTGATCTTCTACAGCGACGCCCACCACGTCGGCCTCTACGCCGGCAACGGCATGGTGCTGCACGCCCCCAAGCCCGGCGCGTACGTGCGCTACGAGTCGATGAGCGACATGCCCTTCGAGTTCGGCGTGCGCATCTGACGCGAATTCCTTCCGGCGGGGCGCACGTCCGTGACCCGCGCGAGGGATCTACCACGGCCCGCGAGGTACGGCGTACGGGTGATGAACACCCTGCCGAGCCCGCGGGCCGAGGCGTGTGACCTGGGCCGGAGCCGCCCGCCCGCGGTGTGTTGACCGCCCGGTCTTTGAACTCTGCGCCACCGCATGGCTACTGTCTGCTGCCGTGGCTTCCCATCGACGTACTCCGCAGCCGGGCCTGGCCGCCCGCACCACCCGGGTCACCGTCCTGTCCGCGGCGGCCGCCGCGACGGCCGCGCTCTCCGGTGGCGCCGCGCAGTTCGCCGCCGCCGCCCCGGCCGCGGGCGGCGACCCCGCGACCCGGCTGGACCAGCTGTACCAGCAGGCGGAGCAGGCCACCCAGGCGTACGACGCGGCCCAGGAGGAGGCGGGGCGGCTGCGCGCGGAGGTGGCCGACCTCCAGGACCGGGCGGCGGTGGGCCAGCAGCAGGTCAACTCGCTGCGCACGCAGGTCGGCAGGCTCGCCGCGGCCCAGTACCGCGACGGCGCCGTGGACCCCACGCTCGCGCTGCTGCTCTCCGGGCACCCCGACCGGTACCTGGCCGACGCGGGCCAGTGGGACCGCCTCGACGCCCGGCAGGACGCGCGGCTGGGCCAACTCCGCGAAGCCGAGCGGACCCTGGAGCAGCAGCGCACCCAGGCCGCGACCCAACTGGCCGCCCTGCGGCGGACCACCACGCTGCTCGGCCAGCGCAAGCGCGCGGTGCGGCGGGCGCTGGCGGCCGCGCAGAACCTGCTGCTCGCCCTGCCGCCCGGCCAGCGGGCGGCCCTGCGCCCCGACGACTACCTGCGGGCCTCCCGGGACGGCTCCCTGCCGCCCATCGCCGACCTGCCCGCCCCCTCCGAGCGCGCCGCCCTGGCCATCGCCGCCGCCCGCCGCGTCCTGGGCGCCCCCTACGTGTGGGGCGCCGCCGGGCCGTCCTCCTTCGACTGCTCGGGCCTGATGCAGTACGCCTACGGCCGGGCGGGGGTGTCCCTGCCGCGCACCTCGCAGGAGCAGATGAACGCCGGCCGGCGGGTCCCGCTGTCCGAGATCCGCCCGGGCGACCTGGTCATCTACCGCTCGGACGCCAGCCACGTCGCGATGTACGTCGGCGGCGGCCAGGTCATCCACGCCCCCTACCCGGGCGCCCGCGTCCGCTACGACCCGGTGGGCATGATGCCGATCACCGCCGTGACGAGACCCTGAACGCCGCTGCAAGCCTTGTGGCGGCGAGGGGGTGCCCTGAGCCGCCGGCCCTTGTGGTGAGTTCGGCCGGGGCGGCTGCCGCACGCGGCCGTGAGTCGCCTGCGCGGGGAGAGCGTCCCCTGGGGTACCCCGGCAGTCGTCTGCGCGGGTGGAGCGCGTCCCCGGGGCGCCCGCCGGGACGCGCGTGCGCCTCGTCACCCGGCGCGCGGGTTCGCGGCGGCGGGACCGTACGATCGGGCGCATGGCCACGGCGAGAAGACGGGCGGGACGGCGGCGCTGGGCGGTCACGGCGGCGGCCCTGCTCGCTTTCGCGCTGGCCGCCCCCGGTCTCGCCGGCTGCTCCACCAGCACGCGGGAGGGCGCGAGCGCCGCCCTCGACACCGCCGTACGGCAGGTGCTCGACCGGCACGCCGCCGCCGTGCTGCACCGCGACCGCATGGCCTTCCTCGCGGGCATCGACCCCGCCGCCACCCGCTACCGCAGCCGCCAGACGCAGGTGTTCGCCAACCTCGCGCAGGTCCCGCTCGCCTCGTGGTCCTACACGCTGGTGCGGACCGGGGCGTTCGCCCTGCCGCCCACCGCCGACGGCACCCGCCGCACCGCCGCCGAGGTCCGCCTCGACTACCGCCTGGCCGGTTACGACGACCGGCCCGTGGTCTCCACCGCCTACCTCACGCTCAGCCGGCACGGCGGCCGCTGGCTGCTGTCCGGGGACGACGACGGGGCGGAGGGCGGCCACCGCACCGACGTCCAGCTGTGGGACCAGGGCCGGGTGGGGGCCGTACGCGGCGCGCACAGCCTCGTCCTCGGGCTCGGCCCGCTCGCCACGCTGCGCGGGTACGCCCGCGACGCCGATCTCGCCGTGCCCGAGGTGCGGCACGCCTGGGGCTCGGGGTGGCCGGGCAAGGTCGTGGTCGAGGCGCCCGCCTCCCTGGACCAGATGGCCGCGCTGCTCGGCGCCGCGCCCTCGCTGTACCGGGGCATCGCCGCCGTCACCACCGGCGAGGGCGGCGGGAACGCGGCCGCGCCCGCGGACCGGGTGATCCTCAACCCGGCGGCCTTCGGCGAGCTGTCGGCCTTCGGGCGGCAGGTCGTGCTCACCCACGAGACCACGCACGTGGCCACGCGGCTGTCGACCACCGCGCACACCCCGCTGTGGCTCTCCGAGGGCATCGCGGACTGGGTGGCCTACCGCGACGCCGGCCGCACCCCGCCGGAGATCGCCCCCGAACTGGCCGCCGACGTCCGCGCCGGCCGCGTGCCGGCCGCGCTCCCCACCCGGGCGGACTTCGCCCCCACCGCGGGCGGTCTGGCCCAGGCGTACGAGGGCGGCTGGCTCGCCTGCCGCATGATCGCCGACGAGTGGTCGCCCGGCACGCTCACCGCGTTCTACCGGGCGGTGGCCGGGGGCGGCACCCTGGACTCCCACCTGCGCGCCTCGGTGGGCCTGTCCCTGCCCGCCTTCACCGCCCGCTGGCGCGCCTACGTGAAGCAGGAGCTGCGATGACGAACGGCCCCGAGAACGGTGCGGACCGCTCCGCCGGGGAGGGCGGCGGCGAGAGCACGGGTCCGTCCGCGGAGCCGCCGCGGGAACGGGCGCCGGGCGGCGCCCGCGAGGTGCCGGACGGCCCTGCTCCGGCCAAGAAGGGCACGGGGGACGGGAGTTCGGCGGGGGAGCCGCCGCGCGAGAAGGCCCAGGAAGCGCCTGAGGGTGCCCAGGACGGCCCGGAGGGCGGTGCCGGTGGTCCCGGCGGTGAGGGGGCTCCGGGCGGCGGTGCGGCGGCCAATGAGGGCGCGGGGAAGGGAAGTTGGGCGGGGGAGCAGCCGGAGGCGGGCGCCGGGACTTCCGGCGGGGGTGCGCCGGGCGAGGCCGCGGCGGGCAACGGGCGTGCCGGGAAGGGCGGTTCGGTGGGGGAGTCGCCGTACGGAGACGCGGGCGGTGGTCATTCGGGCGGGGGCGAGGGTGAACTGCGTGGCGACGGCGGGGACTTCACCGACGCGGAGGTGGCGCGGGGGCGGGCGTTGCGGCGGCTCACCGTTCCGGTCGCGCTGGGCGGCGCCGCCGTCTCGCTCGCGCTGAACCTCGCGCTCGGACTGACGCACGGCGGGGCCGCGCTCGTGGGCGGCTTCGGGTCGGCGTGGGCGCTGCGGGTGCTGGGGGCCGCGGTGACGCTGGTGGGGATCGGCGAGGTCGCCGGGCTGCCGGCAGCCGCGCGCGGCCGGGTGGTGCGGGCCAGGTTCGGGCTCGTGACGCAGGGCTGGGGCGGCTGGGCGGTGGACCGGCTGCGCGGGCTGCTGATCTCGCTGCCGCTGGCCGTGGGCGTCCTGTACGCGCTCTACGCCCTGGCCGGCGTGACCCGTTGGTGGTGGGCGTGGGCCGCGGCGGGCGCCGCCGTGCTCGCCGTCCTGCTCTCCTTCCTCGCCCCGCTGCTGCTCGAACCGCTCTTCAACCGCTTCACGCCGATGGCGCCGGGGCCGTTGCGCGAGGCGCTGCTCGCCTTGGCGGCACGGGACGGCGTCGCGGTCCGCGAGGTCCTGGTCGCCGACGCCTCGCGCCGCACCACCGCGCTGAACGCGTACGTCTCCGGTATCGGCCGCACCCGCCGGATCGTCGTCTACGACACGCTGCTCACCACCGCCGAGCCGCGCGAGGTCGAGCTGGTGGTGGCCCACGAACTCGGCCACGTGGTGCACCGCGACGTGGCCCGTGGCACTGCGCTGGGCGCTGTCGGCGCGGCCGCCGGCGTGTGCGTGCTGGCAGCGGTCGTCACCTGGCAGCCGCTGCTCGACGCCGCCGGGGTCGCGCACTTCGCGGACCCGCGCTCCGCCTGGCTGCTGGCCGCGGCTGCGAGCCTCGGCGGCACCCTGGCCGGCCCGCTGAGCGCCGCCCTCAGCCGTCGCATCGAGCGCCGCGCCGACCGGCACGCCCTCGACCTGACGGCGGCGCCGTCCGCGTTCGCAGCGATGCAGCGCCGCCTCACGGCGGCCAACGTCGGCGACCCCGCGCCTCCTCGCCCGGTCCACCTCCTCCTGGGCACCCACCCGACCCCGGCCGAACGCATCGCAGCCGCCCGCGCCTGGCACCCCGCCGACACGTAGGCCGAGGGCGCCGTGCGTGAGGCCCGTGGGGGAAGCGGGCCCGGCCTCGGCGCGGTTCGGGCCTTGCCGGGTACCGGACGGCGCCCACTGGACGCAGCCGCCCGAGGTGGCCTCCGGCGGTCGGCGGAGCCGTGGGGCTCTCGGGGCCTGCCCGGACGCCCGAGGGCCAGCTCCTGCCGGGTTCCCGCGCGCCCGGCGGGAGCGCGTCGCGGCTGCCCGGCAGGCATCCACCCCCTCGGCCCGCGCGGGGCGGGCGGGGCGCTCTTCGGGCAGGGCGGGCCCCGGTGGGAGCCTGCGCGGTGGGGTGGATGGGGGCGGGTACTGTCGGGGGCGATGGAGAAGACGCTGATCGTCACCAATGACTTTCCGCCGCGGCCCGGCGGCATCCAGTCGTTCGTGCACAACATGGCGCTGCGGATGGACCCCGGGAAGGTCGTCGTCTACGCCTCCACGTGGCGGGACGGCTCGGAGGTCGCCCGGTTCGACGCCGAGCAGCCGTTCGAGGTGGTCAGGGACCGCACGACGATGATGGTGCCCACGCCGCGGGTGCGGCGGCGGGCCGCCGAGTTGCTGCGGGCGCACGGGTGCACATCGGTGTGGTTCGGGGCCGCCGCGCCGCTCGGGCTCATGGGGCCCGACCTGCGCAGGGCGGGCGCCCTGCGGCTGGTGGGGACCACCCACGGGCACGAGGCGGCCTGGGCCCAACTGCCGGGCAGCCGCATCCTGTTGCGCCGGATCGGCGAGGGCACCGACACGCTCACCTACCTCGGCGAGTACACCAGGTCCCGGATCGCGGCCGCGCTCACCCCGCAGGCGGCCGGCCGGATGGTGCACCTGCCGCCCGGGGTCGACGAGAAGAGCTTCCACCCCGGCTCGGGCGGCGCGGTGGTGCGGGCCCGGCTGGGGTTCACCGACCGGCCGGTGGTGGTGTGCGTGTCGCGGCTGGTCAAGCGCAAGGGGCAGGACACGCTGATCCTCGCGCTGCCGCGGGTGCTGCGGGAGTTCCCCGACGCGGTGCTGCTGATCGTGGGCGGTGGGCCCTACCGGCAGGAGCTGCAGAACCTCGCGGAGCGCACCGGGGTCTCGCAGGCCGTGCACTTCACCGGCCCCGTGCCGTGGAGCGAACTGCCGGCGCACTACGGGGCGGGCGACGTCTTCGCGATGCCGTGCCGCACCCGGCGCGGCGGGCTCGACGTCGAAGGGCTCGGCATCGTCTACCTGGAGGCGTCGGCGACCGGCCTGCCCGTCGTCGCCGGCGACTCCGGCGGCGCGCCCGACGCGGTGCTGGACGGCGAGACGGGCTGGGTCGTCCCCGGCGGGGACCCGGCCGCGGCCGCCGACCGCATCCTGGGCCTGCTGCGCGACCCCGGTCTGCGCACGGCGATGGGGGAGCGCGGCCGCCGCTGGGTGGAGGAGTCCTGGCGCTGGGACCACCTGGCCGGGCGGCTGAAGTCCCTGCTGTAACGGGGCGGTTGGCGGACCGCACGAGAGCGCCGGCACGCGGAGGAGCCACCGGGCACGGCCGTTGCGCGGCTGAGGTGCCGGCCGGCGTGCGACGACGCGGTCGGGGCAGCACGCCAGGACCCGGCGAACGGGCGGGAGTTGCCGGACACGCCCTACCGGGCGTAGAGCGACTCGATCTGCGCCGCGAAGTCCTTGGCCACCACACCCCGCCGCAGCTTCATCGACGGCGTCATGTGCCCGGACTCCTCGGTGAACTGCCCGGGCAGCACAAGGAATTTGCGTACCGACTCCGCCTGCGAGACCGCCGCGTTGCCCTGGTCCACCGCGTGCTGCACCTCGGCCAGCAGCTCCGGGTCGGCCGCCAACTCCGCCGTGCTGTGCCCGGACTTGCCGTGCTGCTCGGCCCACCGCGGCAGGAACTCCTCGTCCAGCGTGATCAGCGCGGCCACGAACGGGCGGCCCTCGCCGACCACCATGCACTCCGCGACCAGCGCGTCCGCCCGGATGCGGTCCTCGATCACGGCCGGCGCCACGTTCTTGCCGCCCGCGGTGACGATGATCTCCTTCTTGCGGCCGGTGATCGTCAGATAGCCGTCGTTGTCCAGCGTGCCCAGGTCCCCGGTGTGGAACCAGCCGTCGGAGACGGCCTCCGCGGTGGCCGGCTCGTTGTTCCAGTAGCCGGTGAACAGGTGCTCGCCGTGGAGCAGCACCTCGCCGTCGTCGTCGATCCGGACCGTGGAGCCGGGCAGCGGCTGGCCCACGGTGCCGATCTTCGTCCGGTCCCAGGGGTTGAACGCGGTGGCCGCGCAGGACTCGGTGAGGCCGTAGCCCTCCAGGACGGTGAAGCCGATGCCCCGGTAGAAGTGGCCCAGCCGCTCGCCGAGCGGGGCGCCGCCGGAGATCGCGTGGGTGGCCCGGCCGCCCAGCACCGCGCGCAGCTTGGAGTAGACCAGCCGGTCGAAGACCCGGTGGGCCAGCCGCAGCCGCAGCGGCGGGCCGCCCGGGGCGTCCAGCGCCTTGCTGTAGGCGATGGCGGTGGCCGCCGCCCGGTCGAAGATCCGGCCCTTGCCGCCCGCCTCGGCGGTGGCCCGCGCGGAGTTGTAGACCTTCTCGAAGACCCGCGGCACTCCCAGGATCAGGGTGGGGCGGAAGCCCTGCAGGTCGTCGGTGAGGTGCTTGATGTCGGGCACGTGGCCCAGCCGGATCGGCGCCATCACGCTCGCCACCTCCACCAGCCGCCCGAAGACGTGGGCGAGCGGCAGGAAGAGCAGCACCGAGGAGTCCCCGGTGCGGAACAGCGGGCCGAGCCGCTCCACCACGTTGCCGCACTCGGCGAAGAAGCTGCGGTGGCTGAGCACGCAGCCCTTGGGGCGGCCGGTGGTGCCCGAGGTGTAGACGATCGTGGCCGGGGCGTCGGCGCGGGCCGCGGTGGCCCGCTCGTCCAGCACCGCGTCGGAGATGTCGGTGCCGGCCGGGCCGAGCGCGTCCACCGCGCCGGTGTCGATCCGCCACACGTGCTTCAGTTGCGGCAGCCGCTCGCGCACCGACTCCACCGCGGCCTCGTGCGCGGCCGACTCCACGACCACCACGACCGCGCCGGAGTCGCCGAGGATCCACTCCACCTGCTCGGCCGAGGACGTCTCGTAGACGGGCACGGTCACCGCGCCCGCGTACCAGACGGCGAAGTCCAGCAGCGTCCACTCGTAGCGGGTCCTGGACATCAGCGCGACCCGGTCGCCGGGCTGCACGCCCGAGGCGATCAGGCCCTTGCCCGCGGCCCGCACCTCCAGCAGGAACTGCGCGGCGGTGACGTCCACCCACTGCCCTGCCGGGTCCTTGCGGCCGATGACCGCCGTGTCCGGGTGCTGTGCGGCGTTGCGGCGGACCAGGTCCGTCAGATTGCCGTCCGCGGGAACCTCGTACAGGGCCGGAAGGCTGAACTCACGCAAGGCTGCTGCTCCTCATCGGTGCCACGCCGCACCCGGAGGGTTGTGATGGACGGCCTGGACGTTACCCATCGGTAAAGCTCCGGCGATAGGGGGGCACTACAGATGTTTTCAGCATCACACACCGAGCATAGGGTGCAGGTATGCGGGTCCACGTGGTGAGCGACGTACACGGCGCGGCCGACGCGCTGGCCCGGGCCGGCGACGGGGCGGACGCCCTGGTCTGCCTCGGCGACCTGATCCTCTTCCTCGACTACGCCGACCACTCCCGCGGCATCTTCCCCGACCTGTTCGGCGTGGCCAACGCCGACCGCATGGTCGAGCTGCGCACCGCCCGCCGCTTCGCCGAGGCCCGCGCCCTGGACCGCGAGCTGTGGGCGGGCCTGGACCGCCGCGACGCCATCGAACGCGCGGTCCGCAAGCAGTACGCCGAACTGTTCGCCGCCTTCCCCACCCCGACGTACGCCACTTACGGCAATGTGGACATCCCCGGCCTGTGGCCGCAGTACGCGCGGCCGGGCACCACCGTGCTCGACGGCACCACCGCCGAGATCGGCGGCCGGGTCTTCGGCTTCGTCGGCGGCGGCCTGCCCACTCCCATGCACACCCCCTACGAGGTGGACGAGGAGGAGTACGCCGCCAAGGTCGCCGCCCTCGGCCCGGTCGACGTGCTCTGCTCGCACATCCCGCCCGCCCTGCCCGAGCTGTGCTACGACACCGTGGCCCGGCGCTTCGAGCGCGGCAGCACCGCCCTGCTGGCGGCGATCCGCAGCGTGCAGCCGAAGTACGCGCTCTTCGGCCACGTCCACCAGCCGCTGGTGGCCCGCACCCGGATCGGCCGGACCGAGTGCGTGAACGTCGGCCACTTCAACCACACCCGCACCCCGTGGGCGCTGCAGTGGTGACGGCGCTTCCGCCCCGGTGCCCTCCGGCGCGATAGCCTGCACCAGGGGCAGGCGTACCACCCGGCACCACATCCCAGCGACACCAGTCAGTCCGGAGGCCACGGCGATGGCGGAACACACGAGGTCGAGCATCACGATCGAGGCGGCCCCGGCCGACGTCATGGACGTCATCGCCGACTTCGGCCGCTACCCGGAGTGGACCGGTGAGGTCAAGGAGGCCGAGGTGCTGGCCACCGACGGCGACGGGCGGGCCGAGCAGGTGCGGCTGCTGCTGGACGCCGGCGCGATCAAGGACGACCACACGCTGGCGTACCGCTGGGTCGGTGCCCACGAGGTGCACTGGTCGCTGGTGAAGTCGCAGATGCTGCGCACGCTCGACGGCTCCTACGCGCTCGCCCCGCTGGACGGCGGCACCCGCACGGAGGTCACCTACCAGCTGACCGTCGACGTGAAGATCCCCATGCTCGGGATGATCAAGCGCAAGGCGGAGAAGGTGATCATCGACCGGGCGCTCGCGGGCCTGAAGAAGCGGGTGGAGTCCGGTGCCGGGGCGGCGGCCGGGGCCGCCGAGTCCGGCAAGTCGGTCTGAGGTGGCACCGGTCAGCACCCTGCTCGTCACCGGCGCCCCGGGCGCCGGCCGCACCACCGTCGCCGCGTCCTTCGCCGCCGCGGCGGCCGGCTACGGCGACCGCACACTGCTGCTCACCGCCGACCGTACGGGCGTGGACGCCCTCCTGCCGCCTTCCGGCTCGGGCGGGGTCACGGGCCTGCCGGGCCTGTCGGTCGCGGTCATCGACCCGGTCGCGGCCTTCCGCGAGGCCCTGCTGTCCGCGCAGGAACGGTCCACCACGCTGCTCACCCTCCTGGGCGCGGCCCCCCTCGACCCGGAAGAGGTCACCGAACTCCCGGGCGCCGAGGCCCTGGCCCTGCTGCGCTCCCTGCGCAGCACGCAGGTGCTGACGGGGACCGATGACGCGGGCCGGGACGGCGCCGCCGGTCCGGGCACGGGTGCGGACGGGCAGCGGGGCCGGCGCGGTGGCGTGGGTCGCGGCGCGTACGGCGACGCCGGTGCGTACGGTTCGGGACAGGGCCGCGGTGCGAGCGGCGGCCACGGGGCCGACGGCTGGGACCTCGTCGTGGTGGACCTGCCGCCCGTGCGGGAGGCGCTGCGACTGCTCGCGCTGCCCGAGCAACTGCGGCGCTACCTCGCGCGGTTGCTGCCCGCCGACCGGCAGGCCGCGCGGGCGCTGCGCCCGGTGCTCGCCCAACTCGCGGGTGTGCCGATGCCCGCGGAGTGGGCGTACGACGCCGCCGAGCGAGCCGACCGCGAACTGGCCGCCGTCCAGGCGGTGGTGGAGGACCCGGGTACGGCGGTCGCCGTCGTGGTCGAGCCCGGCGCACGGGCCGAGGAGGCGCTGCGCACCGCCCGTACGGGGCTCGCCCTGCACGGCCACCGGCTCGCCGCGGTCGTCGCGAACCGCCTGCTGCCGACCGGCTCGGCGGACCCCTTCCTCGCGGGGCTGTCCGGCAGCCAGCAGCAGCACCTCAAGGCGCTGGCCGCGGACTGCGCGGAGGACGGCGTCCCGCTCCTCGAACTGCCGCACCTGGGCCGCCCGCCGCAGACCCCGGCCGAACTCCCGCTGCCCGCACCGGAAGCGGCGCCCCGCACCGCCGAACCCTGGACGGTCACCGACCACTTGGCCGACGAGGGCCACTACCTCTGGACGCTCCCCCTCCCGGGCGCCGACCGCGAGGGCCTGGACCTGGTCCGCCGGGGCGACGAACTCGTCGTGGACGCCAACGGCTTCCGCCGCATCCTCCCCCTCCCCTCCGCCCTCCGCCGCTGCACCGTAGCCGGCGCGGCCCTCCGCAACGCCACCCTCCACGTCCGCTTCACCCCGGACCCCGCAGTGTGGCCCCAATAGCCCGGAGCCGGCCGGAACCGTTGCGGCGGGCTGCCGTGGAGCCGACCGGCCTGCGGCCGGGGACGGCGGGTCGTTTCCCAGGGGCGCGGGGAACTGCGCGAGCAACCCTCGACCGGCTTGCGGCCGGAGACGAGCCGGAACCGTAGCGGCGAGGAGGCGTAGGGGGCTGGCCTGACGGCCGGGGACGGGGAGGGCCACGGAGGGTGGGAACCCCTCAAGCCGGCGCAGCGTCGGGTACCGTCGAAGGGGACCCCTTCCCCTGCCATGGGAGCCGAGCATGAGCGAACCCAACCGGCCCGACGCCGACGCGTGGGCGACCGCGAGCGCGGAGGACATCGCCGCCGAGCGCGCCCGGCGCAAGGCGGAGTCGGGCCAGACCCAGGGCTCCCCGGCAGAAGAGCTGCGCCGCCTCGCGGAGGCGGTGGGCGACGTCGTGAACGAGCGGCTCGCCGCCCTGCGCAGCCCCGCCGTCCAGCTCGCCGCCCAAGGCGTCTTCTCCCAGGTGCGTTCCGTTGTCGAACCCATCAAGGAACGCAACCCCGACCTCTTCGACCACCTGACCGCCGCGGGGGCCGAACTCCTGGCGGCCTACCGCTCCGCCGTGGCCGGCGCCGAGGCCCGCTGGACCTCCGGCGGCAGCTCCTCGCGTTCAACCGCTGAACACATCGACCTCGACTGACCTCCCCTCGGGTACGGTTCTCTTAGCGGGGATCGACGAAAACTGAGGGACACATGGGACTCACCATCGGCGTCGACATCGGCGGCACCAAGATCGCAGCCGGAGTGGTCGACGAGGAAGGCGCGATCCTCGAAACCGTCAAGGTGCCGACACCGTCGACTCCCGAAGGCGTCGTGGACGCGATCGTGGAAGCAGTTCGCCAGGTCAGCACCGGTCACTCCATCGAAGCCGTCGGCATCGGCGCCGCCGGCTACGTCGACGACAAGCGCGCCACCGTGCTCTTCGCCCCCAACATCAACTGGCGGCACGAAGCGCTCAAGGACAAGGTCGAGCAGCGCGTCGGCCTCCCCGTCGTGGTGGAGAACGACGCCAACGCGGCTGCCTGGGGCGAGTACCGCTTCGGCGCCGGACAGGGCCACTCCGATGTGATCTGCATCACACTCGGCACCGGCCTGGGCGGCGGCATCATCATCGGCAACAAGCTCCGCCGCGGCCGGTTCGGCGTCGCCGCCGAGTTCGGCCACATCCGCGTCGTGCCCGACGGACTGCTCTGCGGCTGCGGCAGCCAGGGCTGCTGGGAGCAGTACGCCTCCGGCCGCGCCCTCGTCCGCTACGCCCGCCAGCGCGCCGCCGCCACCCCGGAGAACGCCGAGGTGCTGCTCGCCCTCGGCGACGGCACCCCGGACGGCATCGAGGGCCGGCACGTCAGCGCGGCCGCCCGGCAGGGCGACCCGGTGGCCGTCGACTCCTTCCGCGAGCTGGCCCGCTGGGCCGGCGCCGGCCTCGCGGACCTCGCCTCGCTCTTCGACCCCTCCGCCTTCATCGTCGGCGGCGGCGTCTCGGACGAGGGCGAGCTGGTGCTCGACCCGATCCGCAAGTCCTTCCGCCGATGGCTGATCGGCGGCGAATGGCGGCCGCACGCCCAGGTGCTCGCCGCCCAACTCGGCGGCAAGGCCGGGCTCGTGGGCGCGGCCGACCTGGCCCGGCAGGGCTGAGGCGGCACACAGCCGTGGCGGATCTGCCGAGTTCCACCGCACCGGGGGACTCGGCGGTCGTCCGCGTACTGAGCTACAACGTCCGCTCGCTGCGGGACGACGAGGCGGCGCTGGCCCGGGTGATCCGTGCCTGCGCCCCCGACCTCGTCCTCGTCCAGGAGGCCCCGCGGTTCTTCCGCTGGCGCAAGGCCGCGGCGCGCCTCGCCCACGCGAGCGGGCTCTTCTACGTCACCGGCGGCGCGCCCGCCACCGGCCCGATGGTCCTCGCGTCACTGCGGGTCGAGGTCGAGCGCGCCGAGGACGTGCTGCTGCCGCACACCCCGGGGCTCCACCGGCGCGGCTTCGCCACCGCCGTGGTCCGGGTCGGCGGCGCCCGCTTCTCGGTCCTGTCCGCGCACCTGTCCCTCCAGGCGCGCGAGCGCCGCGCCCAGGCGGAGCTGCTGCTCGACCGGGTGGCGGCGATGGGGGCCGAGCACGCGGTGGTCGGCGGGGACATCAACGAACGGCCGGACGGGCCCGCTTTCCGCCGCCTCGCGGGCACCCTCACCGACGCCTTCGCCGTGGCGCCGTGGGGGGAGGAGTGCACGTCTCCGGCGGGCGCGCCGCGGCAACGCATCGACGCGATCTTCTGCTCCCATGGGGTCCGCCCCCTCGCGTGCGGGGTGCCGACCCCGCTCCCGGGTGTCCACGCGGCCGACCTCCGCGCGGCGACGGACCATCTCCCCGTACTGGCGACCCTGCAGGTGCCGGCCTAGCCCGACCCGGCCGGGGTGGTTCCGGCGCCCCGAAGGCCGTACGCCACACCCCTATACGACGGCTCCGCCGCCGGGAAGGTCGTCGTCGTCCTCCCCCGTGCGCATCCGCGCGACAAGAGTGGCGAAGCCGCCCAGGAACCCCCCGACGCCGACGAGGATCACCCACCAGGCGAGGTCCAACTGCAGGAGGACGAAGGCGAAGAGCAGGAGGGGCCCGCCGAGGACCGCGATCCAGGCGAACTTCGTCGTCAGGTCCGCGTCGGGCAGCGGCGGCGGCTCGGGCGGCACGAAGTGCGCGTCCTCCTCGTCGTCCTCCAGCTCGTAGTTGCGCGGCCCGGCGATCACCGGGTGGATGACGATGCTGCGGGTGGGCGGCGGGGCCACGGCCGCGGGGTTCTTCGCGCTCGGCGGCTCCTTGACCTCGGCGTCGCCCTCCGGCACGTTCTCCGCCTCGGGCCAGGACGCCGCCGCCCCGGGGTCGGGCTCCGCGTCGAAGCCGGCCACCAGGGCGGCCCATGCGGCGTCTTCGTCGAGGGGCGCCGCGCCCTCGTCCTCGCGGTCGGCGTCAGCCACCGGCGCTACCTTCCTCGGCTGCCGCGGGCACGGACAGCCGCTGCACGAAGTCGTAGGACTCGGCGAAGATCAGCTCGGCGTCGTTGTCGAGCGTGGCCACGTGGTAACTGCGTTCCAGGACCCGCTCGGTGACGTCCACCGAGGAGATCCGGCCCAGCAGCACCGCGGAGTTGGAGGGGTGGACGACGTGGTCCTCCCGGCTGTGCAGGAGCAGCACCGGCTGGGTGACCTGGGGCAGGCCGGCGCGGACCGTGCGCCACAGGGCGGTCAGCGAGTGCACGGCGTGCAGCGGGGTGCGGTCGTAGCCCAGCTCGCCCGCGCCCTTCCGGGCGATGTCGCTGGCGATGCCGGCCACCGAGGGGACGACGTGCCGGATCACGGGCACGGCCTTGAGCTGCCAGCTGTCGGCCTTCACCGACGGGTTCACCAGCACCAGGCCGGCCACCGCCGTGCCGTGCTTCTGGGCGAGCCGCAGCGACAGGGTGGCGCCCATGGACAGCCCGCACACGAACACCCGCGAACAGGTGGCGGAGAGTCTGCGGAACTCCCGGTCGACCTCGGCGTACCAGTCCGGCCAGCCGGTGGCCTGCATGTCCTGCCAGCGGGTGCCGTGCCCGGGCAGGAGCGGCAGCGACACCGTCAGGCCCCGCCCGGCCAGGTACTCGGCCCAGGGCCGAAGCGACTGCGGCGTTCCGGTGAAGCCGTGGCAGAGCAGGACACCGGTCTCACCGCCCTCGTGGCGGTACGGTTCGGCTCCGGGCATGAGCGGCACCGTGGATCTCCTGTTCAACGAGGCGTACGCGGGTACACGAACGTCGGATGTTCAGCGTACGCGGACCCGATCCTCACGGGTAAGCCCTCCCGGACCTCCGGGGGGTTAAGGTCATCGCGACGGCAACAGGAGGCAGGGTTGTTCTACGGCGCGATGAAGATCGTTCTCGGCAAGCCGATCAAGGCCGCCTTCCGCCCGTGGGTGGAGGGCATCGAGAACATCCCGGCGGAGGGTCCGGCGATCCTCGCCAGCAACCACCTGTCCTTCTCCGACTCCTTCTTCCTGCCCGCCGTGCTCGACCGCAAGGTCACCTTCATCGCCAAGGCGGAGTACTTCACGACGCCGGGGGTCAAGGGCAAGCTCACCGCCGCGTTCTTCAAGGGCGTCGGCCAGCTGCCGGTGGACCGCTCGGGGGCGCGCGGCGCCGGCGAGGCGGCGGTGCGCAGCGGCATCGCGGTGCTGGAGCGCGGCGAGCTGTTCGGGATCTACCCCGAGGGCACCCGCTCGCCCGACGGGCGGCTCTACCGCGGCAAGCCCGGCGGCCTGGCCCGGGTGGCGCTGGCCACCGGCGCCCCGGTGATCCCGGTGGCGATGATCGACACCGAGAAGGTGCAGCCGGTCGGCCAGGTGATGCCGAAGCTGTCGATCCGCCCCGGCATCCGCATCGGCCGCCCGCTGGACTTCAGCCGCTACCGCGGCATGGAGTCCGACCGCTTCATCCTGCGCTCGGTCACCGACGAGGTGATGTACGAGATCATGAAGCTGTCCGGGCAGGAATACGTGGACATCTACGCGACGGCCGCGAAGCGGCAGATCGCGGAGGCCGCGAAGGCGGCGGCAGCGGAGGCGAGCGCGGGGGGCGGCACGGGGGGCAAGGGCGCGGCGCCGGGCCCGGGGCCGGGTTCGGCGGGTGCGGGGGAAGCCGGGGGTTCGACGGGTACGGCGGGTCCCGCGGGTGCGGGGGATGGCGGGGGCGCCGGAGGCACGGCGGGTTCGACGGGTTCGACGGGTACGGCAGGCTCGACGGGTACGGGCGGCGGGGCCGCGACGAAGTAGGGCTGCCGCTCGGCCTTTGACGGCGCAGCCACGGGGCTCTTGCCCGCCGAGCGTTCGGCACTCACGCCGGGCGTGGGCGACGGGCGGTCCTGGACGCTGGGCGTCGGTCACAGCGTCGGCTTCGGTCGGCGCGTGGCGCGTGGGGCGTCGGTCGCTGGCGTTGGCGTCGGCCCTGGACGTCGGCCGCGGGCGTTGGCGTCGGGCCCTGAGCGTCGGCCATCGGCGCCAGGCGTAGGCGCCCGGCCTGGAGGTCGGCGTCAGGCGTTTGCGCAGGGCCACCGCTTTGGCGTTGGCTGGTGCTTCGGCAGCAACGGGGGAGGGGTGGGGCAGCGATGTCCGTGGAGCGGCCGCTGTGGCGTGCCCTGCTCGCGTACCGCATCCTGACCTGCGGGTATGCGGTCGCGATCTACGTCCACTCGTACGGCGACCTGCGCCACCCGCTGCCCGCCGGCGTCTACATGGCCGTCCTCGCGGTGTGGACGCTCGCCACCGCGGGCAAGCTGCGGGACGCCGCGCACTGCACCCGGACCTTCCTGGTGGCCGACCTCGCTCTCGCCGTCGCGGGCATCCTGATGACGCTGTGGGTCTACGACCGCGCGCACATCGAATCCGGCGCCTTCACGCTGCCGTCGATCTGGACCGCGGGCTCGGTGCTGGCCTTCGCGATCAAGGGCGGCTGGCGGTGGGCTGCCTCGGCTGCCTCCGTGGTGGCCGCGGCGGACATCGCCGAGCGCGGCACGCCCAGCCGGGACACCCTGCACAACCTGGTCCTGGTGTGGATCGCGGCCATCGCGATCGGCTACGTGGTGGAGGTCGCCCGGGCCAGCGAGCGGACGCTGGCCCGGGCGCTGCAGATCGAGGCCGCCACCCGTGAGCGCGAGCGGCTGGCCCGCGACATCCACGACGGGGTGCTCCAGGTGCTGGCGATGGTGCAGCGGCGCGGTGACCGGGCCGGCGGGGAGGCGGCCGAGCTGGGCCGGCTCGCGGGGGAGCAGGAGGCGGCGCTGCGCTCGCTGATCACGGGCGACCCGCTGGTGCCCGCGCCCACCCCGGACGGTGCCGCGGAGCCGGCCGGCCCCCGGGACCTGCGCGCCCTGCTCGCCCCGCACGCCTCCGCCCGGGTCACCCTGTCCGCGCCGGGCACGCCGGTCCTGCTGGACCCGGTGGCGGCGGGCGAGCTGACGGCGGCGGTGGCGGCGGCGCTGGACAACGTCCGCACCCACGCGGGCGAGGAGGCGCACGCCTGGATACTCGTCGAGGACGAGCCGGACGCGGTCCTGGTCACGGTCCGGGACGACGGCCCGGGCATCCCCGAGGGCCGCCTGGCCGCGGCAGCCGACGAGGGCCGCTTGGGCGTGGCCCAATCCATCCGCGGCCGCCTCCGCGACCTGGGCGGCACCGCCGAAGTCCTCTCCCTCCCCGGCCAAGGCACCGAAGTGGAACTCCGCCTCCCCCGCCACTAGGTGGCGCCCGCTCGGTGTCTCGGTGATCGGGGCGGCCCGTCCGGTTCCGGCTCTACAGCACAGGAACCCTGTCCCGGGCGGCCGCGGGCGTTCGGGGCGTCGGTGGGGCATTAGTGTGGCGGGGCTTGGGCGCCGGCTCGGGTCGGGGAGCCGGGGGTCGGGTGGGGCGCCGACGCGTGGGGTCGGTGTCCGTGGTCGCGGCGGGCCCGGTTGGGCGGGAGAAGGGGACGTAAGGGCGGGCGGGGTGATGGGGGACCGCGGAGTTGGAGGGGCCCGGGGCAGGGGGAAGGGTTCCGCGGGGCGGCTGGGGGCAGGGGGTAGGCACGACGACATGGGAGGTCGAGGATGACCCTGGGCACCGCCGGAGGCGACGGCGCCGAGAAGCCGGTGACCGTGATGGTCGTGGACGACCATCCAATGTGGCGGGACGCGGTCGCGCGCGACCTGACCGAGGCCGGGTTCGAAGTGGTGGCCACCGCGGGGGACGGACCCGAGGCGGTCCGGCGGGCCCGCGCCGCCCGGCCGCAGGTGCTCGTGCTCGACCTCAACCTGCCCGGTGCCTCGGGGGTGCAGGTGTGCAAGGAGGCCGTCGCCCACGACGCCGCGCTCCGGGTGCTCGTGCTCTCCGCGAGCGGCGAGCACACCGACGTCCTGGAGGCCGTGAAATCCGGCGCCACCGGATACCTGCTCAAGTCCGCCGGCCGCGACGAACTCGTGGACGCCGTGCGCAGGACCGCCGCCGGCGACCCCGTCTTCACCCCGGGCCTGGCCGGCCTCGTGCTCGGCGAGTACCGCCGGCTCGCCACCGAGCCCGCCTCCGCCGCCCCCGACGAGCCCGCCGCGCCCCGGCTGACCGAGCGCGAGACCGAGGTGCTGCGGCTGGTCGCCAAGGGCCTGAGCTACAAGCAGATCGCCGCCCGCCTGGTCATCTCCCACCGCACCGTGCAGAACCACGTCCAGAACACCCTCGGCAAGCTCCAGTTGCACAACCGCGTGGAGCTGGTCCGCTACGCCATCGAGCGCGGCCTGGACGGTGACGACCAGGACACCGCCGACGCATGACGTACGGCGCTTGCCGTAGCCGATCCACCCGCCCTACCATCCCTGCACCCGGCTCGTCCGGCCGCTTCGTTCGTCCTTGAGCACTTTGAAGGAGCGCCCGCATGACGGGTGTGGCAGCAGGGCAGCACGTGCCCGTACTGGCGGTCGCAGGCGGCACCGCGTCCGGCAAGTCCACGCTTGCCGACGCGCTGGCGCGGCACCACCCGGAGGCCGTCGGCCTCCTGCACCTCGACGACTTCTACGTCCCCGCGCACGATCCCCGGCGCGGGGTGCGCACCTTGAGCGCCACCGGCGCCGAGACGCTCGACTGGAACCACCCCGGCTCCATCGACGCGGCCGCGGTCGCCGACGCGCTGGACGCGATGACCGGCGCCGGGCAGTACCGGCTGGTCGTCGTGGAGGGCCTGTTCGCCCTGACGCTGGAGGCGGTGAGGCTGCGGGCCGACTGGCGGGTCTACGTCGACACGCCCGATGACATCCGGCTGGCCCGCAAGATCCTGCGCAAGATCGAGATCCTGGACCAGGACCCGCGGATCTCCCTGCTCAACTACCTCGCCAGCGGGCGGGAGCGGCACGCCGCGCACGTGGCCCCCGCCCGCCGCCTCGCCGACCTCGTGGTGGACGGCACGGCGGACGAGTACACGATGATCGCCGAGGTGCTCACCCTGATCGGCCCGGTCCTCGCCGCCCCCGTGACGACCGAACTGCCCCTGCACGCGGGGCAGTTCGGCGAGACGGCCTAGCGGGAGGCAAGACGGCTCGGCAGGAGGGACGAGCGGCCCCGGAACCGGCCGTGCGACGCGAGCCCTCCGCGCTGCCGAACTCCCCGTGCCGCACGGAACCGCGGGGGCCGGGGCGGGGCCGCACCGGCCGCCGGGTCCCTCCGGCCCCGGACCCGCGCTGGCCCCGGACCCGCGCTGGCCCCGGACCGGGACGGCCCGGCTGCGCGTCGTCCGTCCCCGGTCCGGCCCCGGCCGCTCCGGGCCCACCCCCGTCCCGCCCGCCAGCGGAGCCCTACCGCCGCTCCGCCGCGCCGCTCGGCGCCGTCACCCCCGACAGCAGCTCCGCCACCAGCGCCGCCCCGTTCAGCGTCAGCACCGACTCCGGGTGGAACTGGACGCCCGCGAAGTGGCCGCCCCGCAGCGCGTGGATGTCGCCTGACGCCGGGTCGCGGCTCAGTGCGATGCCGTGCATGGCCAGCTCTTCGGCGGCCGCGTCGTCGCACCGGGCGGTGAAGGAGCTGTAGAAGCCGACCGTCTCCCGGCGCCCGAAGAAGTCGATCGCCAGCTGGGCGCCCTGGAAGGGCCGCTCCTTGCGGACCAGGTCCAGGCCGAACTCCGCGGCCAGCAGCTCGTGGCCCAGGCACACCCCGAGCAGCCCCTGCCGGTGGTGGCGCACCAGGTCCGCGGTGAGGTCCCGCAGGAACCGCATCTTGGGGTCGGCCGCGTCGCCCGGGTCACCGGGGCCCGGGCCCAGCACGACCGGACCGTCGTGGCCGAGCGCGGCGGCGCGCAGCCCCGGCTCGTCGTAGCGGCGCACCGTCACCGCGAGCCCCGAGGAGCGCAGCACGTGCGCGAGCATCGCGGTGAAGGTGTCCTCGCCGTCCACCACCAGCGCGTGCCCGGACAGCGGGCCGTCGCCGCCGCGGTCGCGCATCCGCAGCCAGAAGGGCGCCAGGTGCGCCCGCCGGGCGTCCAGCGCTGCCCGCACCCGGATGTCGTCGGCGAGCTTCGGCCGGGGCCCCGCGGCGGGGCCGGGCGCGGCCTGCCGCACGCCGAGCGCGGTGAGCACGCCGGCCGCCTTGGCCCGCGTCTCGGCCGCCTCCGCCGCGGGGTCGGAGCCGCGGACGAGAGTGGCGCCCACCGGCAGCTTCAGCCCGCCGTCCGGGGCGATGTCGGCGGTACGGATCAGGATCGGCGCGTCCAGGGTCTGCCCGCCGCCCGCGTCGCGGCCGATCAGGGCCAGCGCCCCGCCGTAGTAGCCGCGCCCGGCGCCGTCCGGGTCGCGCGGCTCGTGCCGCTCGATCACCCGGCAGGCGTTCTGCACGGGCGAGCCGGTGACGGTGGCGGCGAACAGCGTCTCGCGCAGCACCTCGCGCACGTCCAGGGTGGAGCGGCCGCGCAGTTCGTACTCGGTGTGCGCCAGGTGCGCCATCTCCTTCAGCCGCGGGCCCACCACCACGCCGCCCAGGTCGCCGATGGTGCACATCATCTTCAGCTCCTCGTCCACCACCATCGTCAGCTCCTCCACCTCCTTCGGGTCACGCAGGAAGGCGAGCAGGCCCTCGGCCGAGGGGCCGCCCTCGGGATAGCGGTAGGTGCCGCTGATCGGGTTCATGACGACCGTCCCGCCGGCCATCCGCACGTGGGCCTCCGGGCTGGCGCCGACCAGGGTCCGCTCGGGGGTGTGCACCACGTACGTCCAGTAGGCGCCGCGCTCGCCGCGCAGCAGCCGGGCGAAGAGGGCGAGCGCGGCGGCCGGGCCCCACTGCGGCACCCGGCCGCGGAAGGTGCGGCGGATCACGAAGTCGGCGCCCTCGCCGCGGCCGATCTCCTCGGCCACCACCCGCCGTACGACCTCCTCGTACGCCTCGTCATCGAGGTCGAAGCCGCCGTCCTCGACGGTCACGCCGGCCGGGACGCGGGCCGCCAGCGCGTCGAGCAGGCCGGGCAGCGGCAGCTCCTCGTACTCCCGCGGGCGCAGGACGGCGAGCGGGGTGCCGTCGTCGTGGACGTCGAAGCCGCGCTCGCGGATCTGCCGGAAGGGGACGAGGACCAGGGCGTCGGGCCCGGCGGCGCCGGAGGGGCCGTGCGGCAGCGCGATGTCGGCGAGCCGCTCGGCGTGCTCGACCGGGCCGAGCAGCACCTCGACCACGTCGTGCGGGCGGCCGGGGGATCGGCGGCGCAGCAGGGCGAAGGGCGGGCAGGCGGGGTCGAGCAGCCGGGCGACGAGCCGATCGGCCGCGCTCAGGGGCGATGGGGCCGACGGGGCCGACGGGGCCGACGGGGTCGAATGGGCCGACGGGGGCGACTGGGGCGGCTCGGGTGCCTGGGGCGCGGTGCCGGCGGGGATGCGGGACACGGCGGGCTTCCTTCCTCACGTGCCCGGGCGCTCACCCGGGCGGGAACGGGAAGGGGCGGCCGTCCGCAGACGCCGAAGGCCGCCCCTGGGGGCGGCCTTCGCGAAGTGCTGGAACGCGCGATTCAGCGGGCCGCCGGAGGAGCGGTCCGCCAGCAGGTGCCGGTGATCGACGCGAACATGCCGCCGACCATACCGCACCCGCGGACCGTATACCGCCCCGCTCCCGGCCCCGCGGCGCCGAGCACCGTGCGCCACCGCACCTCCACATCTGCGATGACTGCATGCCGCCGCGCTCCCGTCCGCGCCGTCGCCCCGTGCACTTGCGGCCGTCACGCGAGGGTCTGCCACCGGGCGGGTACGCACCCTGTGTCCTGCGGCGGGCCCGCGCCGCCACCCGCGCCCGCGGTGGTCCGGTGCCGTGCGCACCGCCCGCACGCACCCCGTTCCCCTCGACCCCACCCCCGCCGGAGGGCATCTCATCTAATGGTCGGCGCCTGGGCAGCGGGAAACGACCCCGTAAAGTTGGAGCCGTGACCGTGACTGCAGACACCCTTGCCGGTGCCAACACCTGGAGCTCCCTTCCCGCGGCGCAGCAGCCCGAATGGCCGGACCCCGAGGCTCTGCGCGACGTGATCGCCGACCTCGCCTCGTATCCGCCGCTCGTGTTCGCGGGGGAGTGCGACCAGTTGCGCAGCCGGATGGCGGCTGTGGCCAGGGGCGAGGCGTTCCTGCTCCAGGGCGGCGACTGCGCGGAGGCGTTCGACGCCGTGGGCGCGGACCAGATCCGCAACAAGCTCAAGACGCTGCTCCAGATGGGAGCGGTGCTCACGTACGCGGCCTCGGTCCCGGTGGTCAAGGTCGGCCGGATCGCCGGCCAGTACAGCAAGCCGCGCTCCAAGCCCACCGAGACCCGCGACGGGGTGACCCTGCCCACCTACCGCGGCGACTCCGTCAACGGCTTCGAGTTCACCGCCGAGGCCCGCGTGCCGGACCCGCAGCGGCTCAAGCGGATGTACCACGCGTCCTCGGCCACGCTGAACCTGGTGCGCGCCTTCGCCACCGGCGGGTACGCCGACCTGCGCCAGGTGCACGCCTGGAACCAGGACTTCGTGAAGTCCTCGCCCTCCGGCCAGCGGTACGAGGCGCTGGCCCGCGAGATCGACAGCGCGCTGAACTTCATGGCCGCCTGCGGCATCGACCCGGCCGAGTTCCGCACGGTGGAGTTCTACTCCTCGCACGAGGCACTGCTGCTGGACTACGAGACGGCGCTGACCCGCACCGACTCGCGCACCGGCCGGCTGTACGACGTGTCCGCGCACATGGTGTGGATCGGCGAGCGCACCCGGCAGATGGACGGCGCGCACATCGAGTTCGCCTCCCGGATCAGCAACCCGATCGGCATCAAGCTCGGCCCGACCACCACCCCGGAGGAGGCGCTCGGCTACATCGACCGCCTCGACCCGGACCGCGAGCCCGGCCGGCTCACCTTCGTGGTGCGCATGGGCGCGGACAAGGTGCGCGACAAGCTGCCCACGCTGGTGGAGAAAGTCACCGCCTCCGGCGCCCAGGTGGCCTGGGTCAGCGACCCGATGCACGGCAACACCTTCGAGGCGGCCTCCGGCCACAAGACCCGCCGGTTCGACGACGTGCTGGACGAGGTCAAGGGCTTCTTCGAGGTGCACCACGCGCTGGGCACCCACCCCGGCGGCATCCACGTCGAGTTGACCGGCGACGACGTCACCGAGTGCGTCGGCGGCGGCGACGAGATCTTCGTCGACGACCTCCACCAGCGCTACGAGACGGCGTGCGACCCGCGGCTCAACCGCAGCCAGTCGCTGGACCTGGCGTTCCTGGTCGCGGAGATGTACCGGGGGCAGTGACCCCGGCCGCCCGGCTCCGGGGGTCGGCTGCGGCAGGCCCGGCTGCGGCAAAGAGGGGCGCGGATCACACCGATCCGTGCCCCTCGCGGCTTTTCCTCCCCGCCGGCCTCCGGCTAAGGTAAGGGTTACCTCAGTACCTCGTGGTGTCCCGTCGGCGCAGGTCAGCGCCCGCCGGTACCCCTGTGCCCCGGATCGGCGGTGACCGCGTGTTCGTCTGCTCCTGCTTCGGCATCACCGAAGAGCAGGTCAAGCAGCACGCCGACGCCGGGCGCTGCACCCCGCGGCAGATCGCCTCCGCCTGCAAGGCCGGCACGGACTGCGGTTCGTGCGTGCGCCGCATCCAGGCCCTGCTGGGCCGGGGCGACGCGTGCGTGACGTGGGCCCGCCTGGAGCCGGGGCCGCAACTGCGGCCGCAGGCAGGGCCGGAGCTGCCGCCGGTGCCGCAGCCGGAGCCGCTGGGCACGCCGCGGCCCGGGCCGGCCGCCCCGCCCGCTGTCCTGCCGGCAGCAGCCCATCGGCCGGCTAGCTCTCGGGCTGCTTGATCACCTGCGCGAGGTAGAGCGGCTCGCCCAGCTTCTCCACCAGCGCGAGCTGGGTGTCGAGATAGTCGATGTGGTGCTCCTCGTCCTTCAGGATCGACTCGAAGATCTTTGCCGAGGTGATGTCACTCCTGGCCCGCATCACCTCGACCCCGCGGCGCAGCCGGTCGATCGCCTCGACCTCGATCATCCGGTCCGCCTGGAACATCTCGGTGACGCTCTGCCCGACCCGTACGTGGAAGAGCCGCTGGTAGTTCGGCAGGCCGTCCAGCAGCAGGATGCGGTCGGTGAGCAGTTCGGCGTGCCGCATCTCGTCGAAGGACTCCGCACGCGTGTACGTCGCGAGCTTCAGCCAGCCGAAGTTCTCCTGCATCTTGGCGTGCAGGAAGTACTGGTTGATGGCGGTCAGCTCGGCGGTCAGCTGTTCGTTGAGGAACTCGATGACCTCGGGGTCGCCCTGCATGGCGGTCCTTCCCGTTCGCACAGCGGATGGTGGGCGGCATCCTCGCACTACGGGCCGGTTCGATCCAGTAAGTGCACGCTTAGGTGATGTAGGGGTTTTCGACAGTTATCCACAGGTATGGGCAGTCCGGGTCGGGAGCATGGCGCCCGGTCTGTCACCATGGAGGCATGGGTCGGGACGAGCACCGGGAGGAGGGGCTTCCGCCGGGGCAGCGGCCCCAGCGGGGCTGGCCGGTCACGCACTACGGGCCGGTGCCGCGCTTCCGCCCCGACCGCTGGGACTTCCGGGTCTTCGGCGCCACCGCCGACGGCGGCCGCACCGCGTGGAACCACGAGGAGTTCTCGGCGCTGCCCTACGCCACGGTGATCGCCGACTTCCACTGCGTCACCCGCTTCTCGATGCGCGGCATGGAGTGGGGCGGGATCGCCGCGGCCACCGTCGCGAAGCTCGCGCCGCCCGCGGACGACGTCACGCATGTCATGGTCTGGGCCGAGTACGGCTTCTCGGCGAACCTGCGGCTGAGCGACTTCCTCGACCCGCAGACCGTCTTCGCCACCCACGAGAGCGGCCAGCCCCTGACCGCGGAGCACGGCTTCCCCGCCCGCCTGGTCGTCCCCCACCTCTACGCCTGGAAGGGCCCCAAGTGGGTCCGCGGCATCGAGTACATGACGACCGACCGCCGCGGCTTCTGGGAGGAGCGCGGCTACCACAACCTCGCCGACCCCTGGCAGGAGCAGCGCTTCACCTACCAGGAATCCCCCGGCGACGGTCCGGAGCTGTAGCGCCCCTCGCGGCCCGGCCGGCGGCAGCCGGCTCCGCGCCCGCTACGGCCGCAGCGACCGGAGCAGCTCCACATCGGCCGCGTGGCCGTCGGGGCCGCCCGGCGTCTCGATGACGAAGGGCACCCCCGCGAGCGACGGGTGGGCAAGAAGCTCGGCGAACGCGGGCGAGCCGATCCGCCCGCGGCCGATGTTCTCGTGCCGGTCCAGGTGCGACCCGCACCCCGCCTTCGAGTCGTTCGCGTGCACCAGCCGCACCCGCCCGGGCCCGGCCGCCGCTTCGATACGGGCCAGGGTGTCGGCCACACCGGAGGGCGCCGCGAGGTCGTGTCCGGCCGCGAAGACGTGGCAGGTGTCCAGGCACACCCCGAGCTTCGGGTGCCGCTCCAGCGCGTCCATGTAGGGGCCGAGGTCCTCGGCGAGCGAGCACAGCGAGAAGCCCTGGCCCGCTGTGGGCTCCAGAAGCAGCCAGGGGTCGTCCTCGTGCGTCAGCTCCGCCAGCAGCGGCCGCACCCGCTCGCGGATCTGGAGGAGCGCGGCCTCGCGGGTGCGCCCGCCGGTGGCCGAACCGGTGTGCACGACGACCCCGCGGGCCCCTATCTCGCGGCCCCGGCGCAGCGAGTGCCGCAGTGAGGCGACCGACAGGTCCACCGTGGCGGCCGTGTGCGAGCCGAAGTTGATCAGGTAGGGCGCGTGGACGTACACCGGCAGGCCGCGCTCGGCGCACCGGTCGCGGAACTCGGCGTCCTGCGCGGGGCTGCCGGGGCCGGTCGCCCAGGCCCGCGGGTTGGCGACGAAGACCTGGAGGGCCTGCGCGCCGATCCGCGTCGCGTACGCCAGGCCCTTGGCGGCCAGGCCCCCGGCGACGGGGACGTGGGCACCGACCGGGGAGAGCGGCGGGGACGACGGGAACGACGGGGACACGGGTGCCATGGGTGCCATGGGTGACGACGGGGAGGAGACGGCGGCCAAGGGATCAGCGGACCCAGAGCGTCACGGTCGCACCCTTGGGCGCCTGCCCGCCGCCGTCCGGCGACTGGCTGAAGACGGTGCTGCCGAAGAAGATGGTGATCACCTGGACCTTGAACCCGGCGGCCTGCAGGGTCTGCTTGGCGTCGCCGACGTCCTGGCCGGTGACGTCCGGCACGTCGAACATTTGCTGGCCCTTGGAGACCGTGATCGTCACCGAGTCGCCGGTGCCCGCCCGGGTGCCCGCGTCCGGCGTCTCCAACGCGACCTTGTCCTTGTCGGCGCGGTCGGAGAAGACCTTGCCCGGGGCGAGCACGACCTTGAGCCCGGCCGACTCCAGGTCCTGCTGGGCGTCGGTCACCGACTCGCCGATCACGTCCGGCACGTCCACCGGGGCGCCGCGCGAGACGGTGAGGGCGATCGGCGTGCCGGGGGAGCGCTCGGTGGCGCCGGCCGGATCGGTGGCGATCACCTGCCCGCGCGGCACGTCCGCGCTGAACGCCTGCGCGACCGTGCCCGGCACCAGGCCCGCGGCCTTGATCTCCTTGCGCGCGGTCGCCAGGTCCCGGCCCCGTACGTCGGGCACCTGCACGTGCTGGGGGCCCTTGGAGACCGTCACCGTCACGGTGCCGTTGCCGCGGATGCGGCGGCCCGGCGCCGGGTCGGTCGAGATCACGCTGCCGCGCGGCACGGTGAGCGAGAAGCCCTGCTCCACCTTCGTGTCCAGCCCGGCCTTGGAGAGCTTCTTCTGCGCCTCGGCCTGCGGCAGCGACAGCACGCCGGGGACGGTGGTGAACTGCCCGTCGTTGATGTACCAGACGGCCGCGCCGACACCGAGCAGCACCAGCAGCGCCGCCAGCACGGCGAGCGGGCCGCGCCGCCCGCGTGGCGACCGGCCGCCGCCGGGGACGGGGTCCGCAGCCGGCGGCTCCGGCGGCAGCACCAGCCGGGCCGTCCGGTCGGTGACCGCGCCCTGCGGCAGCGGCACCACGCTGGTCGGCTCCTCGGAGCCGGGCGGCAGCGCGTCGGCGGGCCCGGGCTCGGCGACGGGCACCGGCGGCAGCACATCGGTGGGCCGCTCGTCCAGCTCGTCCGGGCTGAGCACCGCGCGCACGGCCCGCACCTCGGCGAGCAGTTCGACGGCGTCGGCCGGGCGCGCCTGCGGGTGCCGGGCGGCCGCGCGGCAGACCAGCGCGTCGAGTTCGGGCGCGATGGCGGGCACGGTCGCCGAGGGGGCCGGCACGTCCTCGTTGACGTGGCCGAACATCACCTTCGTCGGGGTGTCGCCCTGGTAGGGCTTGCGGCCGGTCAGCATCTCGTAGAGCACGATGCCGCACGCGTACACGTCCGTGCGCTGGTCGACGGTGCCGCGGCCGATCTGCTCCGGGGCGAGGTAGTGCACGGTGCCGAGCACCTTGTCGGTGCTGATGCTGGTGTGGGTGTCGACCGCGCGGACCAGGCCGAAGTCGGCGACCTTCACCCGGCCGTCGTCGCCGATCAGCACGTTCTCCGGCTTCATGTCGCGGTGCACCAGGCCGGCGCGGTGGGCGGCGCCCAGCGCGGCGAGCACCGGCTCCAGGATGTCCAGGGCCGCGCGCGGCTGCAGGGCGCCGCGCTCGCGCAGCACGTCCCGCAGGGTGCAGCCGGCGATGTACTCCATCGCCAGGTATGTGTACGTGCCGTCGGTGCCCTGGTCGAAGACGCCGACCACGTTCGGGTGGGCCAGCTTCGCGACCGCCTTCGCCTCGCGGATGAAGCGCTCCACGAACGCGGTGTCGGTGGCGAGGGCGGGGTGCATCACCTTCAGCGCGAGCAGCCGGTCCAGGCGGGTGTCCACGGCACGGTAGACCGTCGCCATCCCCCCGACGGCGATGCGCCCCTCGACCCGGTAGCGCCCGTCGAGCACCTGCCCGACAAGCGGGTCCTGCACGCTGGTGTCCACGGCGATCGATTCTACGAGCCACTTTGCGCCATTCGGGCGGAGCGCCACGTACTGTGTCCTGGGTGTGACACGGTAACGCTGCGCCGGCTTACGGGGGCTCGTCGCCGCTGGGGTGCGCCGCTTCTTCTAGGAGGTACCCCCAGCGCCCCTGAAAACGTTGCCCTTCGTGCGGGGCGCCCCCACAGCCCCTCACCGGGCGGCAGTCGGCACCGTACGGGAGCCCTACGGCGGGGAGCCGTTCCGTTCGAGGGTGCCTGTGGTGGGGGTGGAGGCCAGGGCGAAATGGCGGCGGGGGATGCGGCCGGCGCGGTGGGCGAGGCGGCCGGCGGCGACGGCGTGGCGCATGGCCGCGGCCATGAGGGCGGGGTGCTGGGCGCGGGTGACGGCGGAAGCGAGCATCACCGCCGAGCACCCGAGCTCCATGGCGAGCGCGGCGTCCGACGCCGTACCGGCCCCCGCGTCGAGGATCACCGGCACCCCCGCGCGCTCCACGATGAGCTCGAAGTTGTGCGGGTTGCGGATGCCGAGCCCGGACCCGATCGGCGAGCCGAGCGGCATGACCGCCGCGCACCCCACATCCTCCAGCTTGCGCGCCAGCACCGGATCGTCACTGGTGTACGGCAGCACCGTGAACCCGTCGTCGACCAACGTCTCGGCCGCGTCGAGGAGTTCGACCGGATCGGGCAGCAGCGTGTGCTCGTCCGCGATGACCTCCAGCTTCACCCAGTCGGTGCCGAGCGCCTCGCGGGCCAGCCGCGCGGTGAGGACGGCCTCGCCCGCGGTGTAGCAGCCCGCCGTGTTGGGCAGCGCCCGGATCCCGTTGCGCTCCAGGACCGAGAGCACCGAGCCCTTCACCGCCGGGTCGAGCCGCCGCATCGCCACGGTGGTCAGCTCCGTACCGGAGGCGACCAGCGCCTGCTCCAGCACCTCCATGCTGGGTGCCCCGCCGGTCCCCATGATCAGCCGGGAGCCGAAGACGGCGTCGCCGATCCGCAAGGGGTCGGCGGTGGCCGTACTTCCGGTGACGCCTGTGGTGTCCGTGATGGTGGTCATGCTCAGCCTCCCTGCACGGCGGTGAGGATCTCCACCCGGTCGCCGTCGCCGACGGGCGTGGCCGCCCAACGCGAGCGCGGCACCACGGAGTCGTTGAGTGCGGCCGCAACGCCTTTGGGGGCGCTGGTGAGTTCGGCGACGAGGGCGTCCAGGCCGAGCGGGGCGGCCAGCGAGCGCCGCTCGCCGTTCACGTGCACGGTGATGGTCATGCGGGCTGCTCCTCACGGACCTCGGGGGCCTGATGGGCCTGGTGGGCCTGGTGGGCCTGGTGGGTCCGGTCGAACCGGACGGGGGTGAACGGCCGTGCGTAGTCGGGCAGTTCGCCGTTGTCGAGCACGTCGGCGAGGACGTCGCCGGTGACCGGGGTGAGCAGCACCCCGTTGCGGTGGTGGCCGGTCGCCGCCACCAGACCGGGCAGCGCGGTGGGGCCGAGCAGGGGGGCGTTGTCGGGGGAGCCCGGGCGCAGGCCCGCCAGGGTCTCGGTGAGCGGGAGTTCGGTGATGCCCGGCACCAACTCGTGGGCGTCACGCAGCAGTTCGTAGACGCCGCCGGCGGTGACGGTGGTGTCCCAGCCGAACTCCTCGCTGGTGGCTCCGAGGACGAGTTCACCGTTCTCGCGCGGCACCAGGTAGACGTCGCTGCCGCGGACCACGGCGCGGACCGTACGGGACAGGAACGGCGCACGCGCGGCTGGCACCCGCAGCCGCAGCACCTGGCCCTTGACCGGGCGGACCGGCGGCAGCACGTCCGGCGGCAGCCCCTCGATCCGGCCGCTCTCGCTGCCCGCGGCGAGCACGGTGCGCTCTGCCGACACCTCGGTGCCGTCGGTGAGTCGCGCGCCGGTGACACGGTCGCCGCGGCAGACCATGCGGGCCACGGCGGCCCGCAGGAAGGTGACGCCCGCGAGTTGGGCCGCCCGCAGCAGGGCCGCGGCCAGCCGCCGCGGATCGACCTGGTGGTCGCCGTCCACCCGCAGGCCGCCGCGCACACCGGGGGCGAGCAGCGGTTCCAGGCGGCGGCACTCGCGGCCGCTGAGCCAGGTGGACTCCAGGCCCAACGAGGTCTGGAACGCATGCAGTTCGCGCAGCCGGGCGCGGTCGTCGGCGTCCAGAGCCACGGCGAGCGTGCCGCAGGTGCGGTAACCGGTGTCCAGGCCGGTGGCCTCGGTCAGCTCCGCCACGAAGTCCGGGTAGCGGGCGGCCGAGGCGAGGTTGAGGTCGAGCAACGTCTGCTCGCCGTACTGCAGTTCGGTGACCGCGGCGAGCATGCCCGCCGCGACGTGGGCGGCGCCGCCGCCCGGGGAGGGGTCCGCCACCGCCGTGGCGAGGCCGCGTTGGGCCGCCCGCCAGGCCGTGACCAGGCCGATGATGCCGCCTCCGACCACCAGCACGTCGGGCGGGTCCTGCGCTTTTCGGGTACGCATGGGCTACGGCTGCTCCCTTCGCCGGCATGACCCGGATCAGGTGTTTACGGTCGGCGGCAAGCTCCGCCCTCTCAGCCCGGTCCGCCGGGCTCCCGCGTCTTCGCTGCGCTCAGCTTACGGGTGTCCACCGCGCCCTGTGCGCCGAGGGCACCGCCCTTTCCCCGCCAGGGGGTACCGCTCCCGCGAAGGGCACTTCCTGCGGCCTGCGGTGACGGCCATGCGTACGGTGTCGGGCTTCGCCACCGGCCGGGAGGGGCAGCCCGGTCCGCCCCGGACCACCGGCCGGTGGTGGGCCGGTCGCGGGCGGGAGCGGCACGCCTGGCCGGGGAGGACGACTCGGCGCCACGTGCGGCGGAACCCCACTCCCGAGGCTGCCCGCAGGGCTTCGCAGGGTAGCTTGGGGTGGTGGAGGCGCGGCGGGTTGTGATCGTGGGGGCCGGGATGGCCGGGGTGCAGACGGCTGTGGAGCTGCGCCGGCAAGGGTGGCGCGGGCCCATCACCCTGATGGGCGACGAGCCGCACGCCCCGTACGACCGGCCGCCCCTGTCGAAGGCGGTGCTGCTGGGCGGGGAGGGGGCCGCGGCCCCCGTCGACACCCGCTTCGACGTCGACTTCGCCCACCTCGGCGTGGAACTCCGCCTCGGCCTGCGCGCGCAAGCGCTCCGCACGGACCGCCGCGAGCTGATCACGGACGCCGGCCCGCTGCCGTACGACCTGCTCGTCCTGGCCACCGGCGCCTACGCCCTGTCGCTGCCCGGCACGACCGGCCTGGACCACGTCCACCCGCTGCGCACGCTGGACGACGCCGTCGCGCTCCGCCCGGTCCTGGACCGGAAGGAAAGCGTCGTCGTGGTCGGTGCCGGCTGGATCGGCGCGGAGTTCGCCACCGCGGCCCGCCAGTCCGGCTGCGAGGTCACCGTCGTGGAGGCCGCGGAGCGCCCGCTCGCCGACGTCCTGCCCGCCTCCGTGACCACCCATATGGCCCGCTGGTACGAGGAGGCCGGCGTCGAACTGCGCACCGGCACACGCGTGGCGGCCGTGGAGCCCGGCGGAGTCGTCCTCGCCGACGGCAGCCGCCTCGCCGCCGCCAGCGTCGTCGTCGGCATCGGCGCCCACCCGGCCACCGGCTGGCTCGCCGGCTCCGGTGTGGCGCTGGACCCGCAGGGCGCCGTCCGCGCGGACGACCGCCTGGCCACCACCGCCGAGGGCGTGTACGCGGTCGGCGACTGCGCCTCCTTCCCGTCCGCCCGCTACGGCCGCCGCCTGCTCGTCCACCATTGGGACAACGCCGTCCAAGGCCCCCGCACCGCCGCCGCGAACCTGCTCGGCGGCGACGAGCGGTACGACCCGGTGCCCTACTTCTGGTCCGAGCAGTTCGGCCGGTTCGTGCAGTACGCCGGATTCCACCGCGAGCAGGACACGCTGGTGGAGCGCGGCGACCTCGCGAGCGGGTCCTGGTCGGTGCTGTGGCTGCGCCGCGGGGTGCTGGTGGCGCTGCTCGCGGTGGAGCGGCCGCGCGACATGGCGCAGGCCCGCAAGCTGATCGCGGCCGGCGCGGAGCTGGACCCGGGGCCGGCCGCGGACCCGGCCGTCCCGCTGAAGGCGGCCGTGCGCGCGGGATGAGGACCGGACCCGTACGGCCCTGTGCCGCAGCGCTTGTCGGGCCCAGGTGGCAGGCTTGTCCCCGTGACTGTTTTCTCGTCGGTTGACGCAACTGTCGACGCCCTCGTCCCCTCCTGGCTCACCCTGCCCGAGGTGGCCGAGCGGCTCGGCCTCGAAGTGACCCGGATCCGGCCGCTGATCAAGGAAGGGCAGCTGCTCGCGGTGCGCCGCGGGGAGAACAAGGCCCTGATGGTGCCCAGCGACTTCATCGGGGACGGGAAGATCATCAAGGGCCTCCCGGGCACGCTGACCCTCCTGCGGGACGACGGGTTCACGGACGAGGAGGCCCTGGAGTGGCTCTTCACGCCGGACCCGACCCTGCCCGGCACCCCCGCGCAGGCGCTGCGCGAGAATCGCGGCACCGAGGTGAAGCGCCGCGCGCAGGCGCTCGCCGTGTAGCCGGCGCCCGGACCGGCTGCCGCCGCCCTCCCGCGGGCGGCGGCGCCCCGGGCGCTTCGACCTGGGGACCCGGATGACCACTGCTGCCGATGCTTCTGGAACCACCGACGCCCGCGCCCGGCTCGCCGACGCCCGGCTCTACTTGTGCACCGACGCCCGGGCCGGGCGCGGGGACCTCGCGGAGTTCGCCGACGCGGTGCTCGCCGGGGGAGTGGACATCATCCAGCTCCGCGACAAGGGCATCGAGGCGCGCGAGGAGCTGGCGGCGCTCGCGGTCCTCGCCGAGGCGTGCCGGCGGCACGGGAAACTCCTCGCGGTGAACGACCGCGCCGACATCGCCCATGCCGCGCGGCCCGACGTGCTCCACCTCGGCCAGGGCGACCTGCCCGTCGCCGACGCCCGGGCCATCCTCGGCGAGGGCATCCTGATCGGCCGCTCGTGCCACTCGGCGGCGGAAGTGGACGCGGCGGCGGTCGAGCCGGGCGTCGACTACTTCTGTACGGGCCCGGTCTGGCCCACCCCCACGAAGCCGGGCCGCCCGGCGCCCGGTCTCGCCCTGGTCCGGCATGCCGCTGCGCTGGCCACCCCCCGCCCTTGGTTCGCGATCGGCGGCATCGATCCGACGAACCTCCCCGAGGTCACGGCCGCGGGTGCCACCCGCATCGTCGTGGTCCGCGCCCTCACCGAGTCCGCGGACCCCTGTACGGCGGCCCAGTCCCTCCGTGCCGCCTTGGCGTGAAGCCCGCGGGCGCGGGGAACGGTGCGCTCAGCCGTCCACTGGCCGGTGGTCCGGGGCGGACGGGGGTGCCCCTCCCGGCCGGTGGCGAAGCGCGACGCCGTTCCCATCGGCTCAGGGGGACCCGGAAACCCGCTAGCCTGGCCGCATGGCCATGGGCACACCTTCCACGCGGACAGACCGCGCCCTCACGATCCGTGAGCTCCTCGCGGGCGGCGGCCGCTCGTACTCGTTCGAGTTCGCCGCGCCGCGGACGGAGAAGGGCGAGCGGACCCTGTGGCAGGCGATCCGCAGGATCGAGGCCGTGCAGCCCACCTTCGTCTCGGTGACGTACGGCGCCGGCGGCTCCTCCCGCGAGGGCACCGTCCGCGCCACCGACCGCATCGTCTCGGACACCACGCTCACCCCGTGCGCGCACCTGACCGCCGTGAACCACTCGGTCGCCGAACTGCGCAACATCATCGGCCAGTACGCCGACGCCGGCATCCGCAACATGCTCGCCGTGCGCGGCGACCCGCCCGGCGACCCGATGGGCGAGTGGGTGCCGCACCCCCAGGGCCTGACCTACGCGGCCGAACTGGTCCGCCTGATCAAGGAGTCCGGCGACTTCTGCGTCGGCGTCGCCGCCTTCACCGAGATGCACCCGCGCTCCACCGACCCCGCCGAGGACACCCGCCACTTCATCGACAAGTGCCGGGCCGGCGCGGATTTCGCGATCACCCAGATGTTCTTCGACGCCGACGCCTACCTGCGGCTGCGGGACCGGGTGGACGCGGCCGGCTGCCCGGTGCCGATCATCCCCGAGGTGATGCCGGTGACCAATGTGCGGCAGATCGAGCGGTTCTCCCAGCTGGGCAACGCGCCCTTCCCGCCGGCGCTGGCCGAGCGCATCCTCGCCGTGCAGGACGACCCCGCCGCCGTCCGCGCGATCGGCATCGAGTTCACCACCGAGATGTGCCGCCGGCTGATGGCGGAGGACATCCCCGGCCTGCACTTCATCACGCTCAACCACTCCACCGCGTCGCTGGAGATCTACGAGAACCTCGGGCTGCACCAGCGGGCGGCGTGACCCCGGCCGCCCGGTCGATATCCTGGGCGCCCTGGTGGGCGGGCGCCCGTCGTGGCGCGGGCCGCCCACCGTCCTGCCGCATCACGATCAGAACGCAGTTCCCCGGGGGAACGGGCCAGGTAGGCGGAACCCTCCGGCACTAGGTGAGGAAGTGGGCACATGGGCTACTCGGTGCTCTACGTCGCGTTCGTCGTCGTCGCGCTGTGGCTGCTGGGCGAGGTGCTGCTGCAGTACAAGGCGCGGCTGCGCTGGCGGGTGCTGGCCTTCGCGGGGTTCATGCTGGTGGTCGTCGGCGTCTACGAGCGGCAGATCGCCGTCATAGCCGCGGGTGCGGTGGCCTTCGGCGTCGGCCAGAGCTTCGTGACCCTGTCCTACAAGCGCGGGTTCGCCACGGGCTGGGCGATCGGCAACCGCGCGGAGTCCGACCGGGGCCGCCGCAAGGGCCCGGCGGGTGCCGACCCGGCGCTCGAAGTCGGCCCGGTGGAGCCGGAGTCGGCCGCTCCCGCGCCCCCGGTGGCCGCCCCGGCGGCAGCGCCCGCCGAGGCCGCGTACGAGGCCCCGGCGCAGCCGCCGGTGCCCGACGAACTCGCCCAGGGACCGGCGCCGGTCTACCAGCCGATGCCCATGCAGGACGACAGCGGCGAGTACCCGGTCTTCGACCACCAGACCGCCTACACCGCCGACCCGTACACCAGCGGCGGCTACGAGGGCTACGGCGCCCAGGGCTACGACGGCTGGACCGGCTACGACCAGCAGACCGGCCAGCAGCAGGGATACCAGCAAGGGTACGAGCAGGGCGGCTACCAGGAGCAGCCCGCCGCCTCGTACGACGCGAGCGGCTACGGCTACGGCCAGCAGCAGGGCGACTGGCAGCAGCAGGCCCAGCAGCCCTACCCGCAGCAGGACGGCGGCTACGGCTACGGGTACGACCAGTACGGCCAGCAGCAGCCGTACATCCCCCAGCAGCAGCACCAGTCCCCGTACGAGCAGCAGCAGGGGCCGTACCAGCCCGAGCAGACCGATCAGCCCGCCGACCCGTACGACCCCTACCGCTACTGAACCGGCGTGCCGCCCGAGGCTCTACCGTGCCCGCAGTGGCAGCCTCGCCGCGGCCGTGCCCAGCCCGGTCGGAGTGTGCCAGGGGCGGGCCGTGCCGGCGGTCGGCGAGAGCGCCGCGGGGACCCCGGCGGCCTCGGGGGCGTCCCGCTGGTCGGGGACGAGCGGGAAGTCCCGGCGCAGGGTCTCCTCGCGGTAGCGCCGGCAGCCCTCGTGCCAGGTGAGGATGCCCGCCATCCAGTCGCGCAGCTCCTGGACGTAGCCGAGCAGGGCGTCACGCGCCTCCTGTTCGAGCCCGAACTCCTCGAAGAGCGCCGGTAGCTGGAGTTCGCTGACCCGCTGGAACTCGGCCATCCGCGCGGCCATCAGGTCGCCCACGACGTCCATCGCCTGCTGCTGCCCGCAGTCCAGGAAGTTCTGCACCACCAGCACCGCGTTGTGGACCTCGCCCTCGAACTCGATCTCCTTGCGGTAGGAGAACACGTCGTTGAGCAGGCAGGCGAAGTCCTGCGCGGCCAGCTCCATGGCCCGTACCGGGCGGGACCGGTAGACCTCGGGGGCGAGCGCGTCACCGCGGCCGATCCGGGACAGCGCCATCGTCAGGTCGGAGCCGAAGGTGCTGCGGCGCATCTCGATGTAGTCCACCGGGTCCGGCACCCGGTTCTGCTTCTGATTGGCCACCTCCCACAGCCAGCTCTCGCACATGTCCTCGATCGCCTGGCGGAAGGTGCGGCGGGCCTCGGGCGCCATCGGGACGGCGCTGCGCTGCCACAGGTCGGCCAGTGACCGCTCCAGCGTGGTCAGTGGCGGCGGTACGGGCCCGGCGTCCAGCGGCATGAACAGCCGCAGCCGGTCGGTGGCGATGCGGGCCGCGGCCATGTCCGAGCCGCGGCCGAAGACGATCGGGTAGTAGTCGTCGCCGTAGGTGCCCCAGGTCAGCCAGTCGGTGGTGAGGTCCAGCTCCTCGGGGGCCGCGTCCGGGTGGATGCCGGCCGCGCACAGCGCGAAGTCGTAGTCGGTGAGTTTGACCGCGTTCCACAGCCCGCCCGGCACGGGGTAGCCCGGCTCGGGTTCGAGCATGCCGACCTCGCGCGCCCAGGCCAGGTTGTGGGCGCGGGCGGCGTCCAGGTGCGGGCTGAGCGTGGTGGGGAAGGGCATCGGGATCTGCGGCCGCCGCACGTCGGAGGTGTCGCGGTGGGGCGCGTGCGTGAAGGAGCGGGCCCGCTGCGGGAAGGTGGCCGCGAGCGAGCCGAGGATCGTCGCCGCGGAGGTGCCCAGGCCGGTGGGGCCGCCGAGGGCGCCGACCCGGCGGGCGGCGGCGTCCGCGCCGTTCATGTAGCGGCTGGAGCGCAGGTGCCACTCGTGGCCGCCGGACTGCCAGTCCTGCAGGCCCTTGACGTAGGCGAAGACGGCCATGCGCTCGGCGGGGTCCAGCCGGTGGCGGTCCAGCAGCGGCTCGACCTCGGTGAGAGCGGTGTGCTCGAACTGGTGCAGCCGGGAGGTGAGCAGGTCGTTGACCCGCTCGGCGGCCTCCTGCGGGGCGAGGTCGAGGAAGCGTTCCAGCACCAGGACGGCGTTGGACAGCTCGCCCTCCTCCTCGATCTCCCGCTGGTACGAGAAGAGGTCGTTGCGCAGGTGGACGCCGTCGGCGAAGCAGTCGCGCAGGACGCGCAGCGGGCGCTCGGCGGCGACGCCGGCGGGCAGTTCGGCGTTCGCCGCGTGCTCGATCAGGTTCGCCGACCAGGGGGCGCCGCCGACCTTGCGGCGCATCTCGATGTACTCGATCGGGTTCGCCACGCGCCCGGCGTTGATGTTCGACAGCTCCCACAGCGACTCCTCCAGCAGGTGCCGGGTGCTCTCGTGGAAGCGGCGGCGGAAGTCCTCCGACATGGTGGGCACGGTCCTGGCCCACAGGTCGGCGAGCCCGGCCTCCACCTGGTTGGTCGGCTCGGGCAGCTCGGATCCTTCGGCACCGAGGTCCACCGGCATGAAGGCGGGCAGCCGGTCCAGGTACGCCTTGGCGCCGGCCATGTCCTGGCTGCGCTTGAAGATGTCCAGGAAGTGGTCGTCGAAGAAGAACACCCACACGTACCAGTCGGTGACCAGGTCGAGTTCGGGGCCGCTCGCGTCGGGGTGGGTGTACGCGCACAGCAGCGCGTAGTCGTGGGCGTCGAGGTCGGCCTCGGTCCAGATCCCCGAGCCCTCCAGCATCTCCATCCCGCGCGCCCACTCCCGGGTGTGCGCGCGGGCCCGCTCCAGATGGGGGTTCAGCCGCGCCGGATACGGCACGTAGAAGGCGGGCAGTTCGAAGGGCTGCGGCATGGCGCGCGTCCTCCCGCTCGGATGTCGGTCGATCGGCGCTCACGCTAGGCGCGCGCCACCCCGTCCCGTGAGCCCGCACCCCGCTTTTCCCCTCGAAGGGTTGAATTGCCGCGACGCGGTGATTAAGGATCTTGGGTTCCCGGTGTCGTACCCCTCACCCTGCGCACGAAGGGTTTCTTGGGGGGCGCGGGGAGATACCCCCAGCGCCCCCTATGGGGCGAGCCCTTCCTGGGCAGGGTGCGGCCGTACTACCCAGGGGCGCGGGGAACTGCTCCCCCAGAGGGGGGACCCCCACCAGCCACGTACCGGCCGGTGCTCCGGGGCGGACCGGGCTGCCCCTTCGGGCCGGTGGCGAGGCGCGAGAGCGTTCCCATGGCGTGCGCCGCTGCTCCCCCAGGGCTCCGCCTGGGATGTACCCCAGCGCCCCTCAAGGGACTTGCCGTTCGCGCGCAGGGCGAGGTCGTACCCCCGTAAAAGAGGGCCGTTCGCGCGCAGGCCGAGGTGGTACCGGACCGTGAGCCGGCGGCAGCCTAGCGGCTGCCGCCGGGGCCGCCCGAGATCAGATCGGCTGTGATCGCCGCCGACATGCCCGCGTGGGGGAGGCCGCCGCCGGGGTGGGACCAGCCGCCGACGAGGTAGAGGCCGGGGATCGGCGAGCGGTTGGCGGGGCGGAAGAGGGCGCCCGAGAGGCCCGCAAGGGAGGGCGGCGGGACCGAGCCGCCCGGCACGGCGGTGTCGCGCTCGGTGTCGGCGGGGGTGCGCACCTCGTGCCACAACTCCCGTTCGCGCAGCCCCGGTACGGCCGCCTCCGCGACCGCCAGCATCCGCTCGGCGCACGACTCCGCGAGGTCGCCCGCCGTCCAGTCCAGGCCGGAGCCGCCACGGGCGGTGTCGTGCCGCGGCACCGTGGCGGTCACGGTCACCGCCTCGTGCCCGGCGTCGGGCCGCACCGCGGGGTCGTCGGGCCGCAGCACCGTGACCGTCAGCGCGCCCGGGACCGGCAGCGGGTCGCGGCTCTTCGCGGAGAACACCCAGTCCAGCGCCTTGGTGCGGTCGGCCGCGTGGACCACCGTACGGTGGGCGGCGCCCACCGGCCGCGAGCCGCGCAGCGCCACATGCACGGTGCAGCGGCCCGGCTCGTCGACCGGCCCCGCGGCGTCCTTCACCAGGCCGCCCCCGCCGTACAGCGACGGCAGCGGCGCCCCCACGACCACCGTGTCGGCGGCCTCGGTGCCGCCGCCCGCGAAGGCGATCCCGGCGACGCGGCCGTCCACCACGACCGGCCCCGCCACTTCGGACTCGAAGCGGAACTCCACCCGCCGCTCCAGGCAGCGCGCGTACAGCGCGTCGGCGAGGGCGCGCAGGCCGCCGCGGACGTACCAGACGCCGAAGGCCTCCTCCAGGTACGGCAGGACGGTCGCGGCGGCGGGCGCCCGGCGCGGGTCGAGGCCGTACGCGAGGGCGTGGCTCTCCAGCAGGGCGGCCGGCCGCGGGTCCCCGCCGAGTTCGCCCGCGGCGACATCGGCGAGCAGCGGGGCCCGGCGGAACAGGCCGCGCCTGCGCAGCGCCGGGTACGGGTCGCCGGCGAGCCGGTCCGGCCCGGTGAGCACGGCTTCCAGCAGCGGGCGGCGGGTGACCTCCCACACCTCGCGGGCCCTGACCAGCAGGTCGCTCCAGCGCTCGCCGCTGCCGAGGCCGAAGGCGGCGTCCAGGGCGGCGACCGCGCCGGCGCGCGAGGCGTTGGGCAGGGTGAGGACGGTGCCGTCGGCGAACAGGTGGCGGGCGGCGGGGTCGGTCTGGACGAGCTCGACGCGGCTCTCCAGCGGCTCGCGCCCGGTCTTCACGAACAGGTCGCGGTAGACGGCGGGCAGCACCAGCAGGCCGGGGCCGTTGTCGAACGCGAACCCGTCCCGCTCGAAGCGTCCCAGGGCGCCCCCGTACGTGCGTGCCCGCTCGTGCACGACCACGTCGTGCCCCCCGGTGGCAAGCCGCGCGGCCGCCGCCATCGCGGCCATCCCCGCGCCGATCACCGCAACCTTTCCCATCCTGCGAACCCTACCCACCCGCCCACCGGCACCGGCAGGGGGCGCCGCCGGGAACCGCCCGCCCCGCCGCGACAGCCCGCCCCTCGCCGGCGGGGCGAGCTGCCCGTGTGCCTACGTGGCCGCCGGGCGGAGCCTTCGGCGGTGGCGGAGGTAGCGGCGGATGCGGGACAGCAGCAGGGAGACGACCGTGAGGCCGATGACGAGGAGAGCGGCGGCCGAGCACGCCGCGGCCACCGGGTGGAAGAGGCCGAAGACCACGATCGCGGCCACCCCTGTGTCCTCGGCGAGGCTGAGCACGATGTTGCTGAACGGCTCCGGTGTCGCGTTCACCGCCATCCGTGTGCCCGCCTTCACCAGGTGGCTCGCCAGCGCCGTCGCCCCGCCGATCGCGCCCGCGGCAAGGTGCGGGAGCGAACCGTTGTGCCCGGCGAGCAGCGCGGCCACCACTGCGCCGGCCACTGGGCGGATCACCGTGTGCACGGCGTCCCAGGCCGTGTCCACGTAAGGGATCTTGTCGGCGACGGCCTCGCAGAGGAACAGCACGGCCGCCACCGCCAGCACATCGGTGCGCTGCAACGAGTCGGGCACCTGGTCGGTGGCACCGGTGGCGCCCATCAGGCCGAGCAGCAGCACCACCGCGTAGGCGTTGACGCCACTGGCCCAGCCACTGGTGAACACGAGCGGGAGTACGGACACCCGTGCGACGGTAGCCCCGTGCGGGCGACGGGAGGTGGGGGCGCGGCCACAGCCCCGCAACAGCCGCGTCACAGCCCCGGATCGACCGAGCGACGTGCCCTCCTCCCGCCGCTGCGCAGCCGCTCACGCCGCCGCGGTGAGACCGGGCCCCACCTCGCCCCTGCCTGCGGCGACCGCCTCCCACGGGCAGGCGAACCGGCGTTCACGATGCCGGGTCGAACCGCTTCCAGCGCCCCTCGGAGACGACCTCGACCCGGCCGTCGACCACCTTGATCGCGGTCTGGGCGTCGATGGCGTACGCCGGACCGTCGATCCCGGCGGCCCACCGCTCCGCCTCGGCCATGGTGTTCTCCGGGGAGTCCGGGCTGTCGAGGTGCGGGAAGACGCAGAAGTCGACGACGCCGAGCGCGCTGTCGCCACCCGTGGGCGGTTCCCAGTCGACGAACCTCTCCCCGACGCGGGGAGCCAGGACCATGCTCCCGGCACTGAGCCCGACATAGACCGTGTCGGTCAGGGACTGGAAGAGATCGGCCAGTCCGGACTCCCGCATCCAGTGGTACAGGTACAGCGCGTCGCCGCCGTTGACGAGGAGGACGTCCGCCTCCCGGACCCAGGAGACCCAGCGCTCCCTGTCGATGCCGGGCAGGGCGGTGAGTTCCAGCACGCCCACCGACTTCCATCCCAACCCGGTCATGGGACTGGGAGACCGTCCGCTGACGAAACGCCATGGCCCACCCGGCTCCCCGTACGGGCCCCCGTATCCGGCAGTGGGGATGCAGAGGGCATCGGCCTCGGCGATCGGCTTGCCCAGGAGATCGACCAGTGCCGTCCGGATGCTCGCGTTCCTGACCCCGGAGTCGGTGAGGAGAAGCTTCATCACGCCACCCTAGAAGGTCCGTTGCCCTCGAGTACCCGCCTCCGTCGCACACGGTCGACCGGCCCGGTAGGCGCCCGCCCCGGGGCAGGGCCCTCGCCGAGGACCGAGACGTCCCGACTGCGGCTCGGCCCAGGGGGAAGGCACCGTCTCCGGCCGCGAGCAACCCGGGAGCGGCCAGTATGTCCGCTCACAGCCGGCGGTGACCTGTCACGGGTCAGGGCGGCTGTTGGTGAGCAGCGCGGTGGCGTAGGTGGTGAGGGTGGTGAGGAGGAGGATCACTCGGTTGGTGCCCCCGGGGAAGAACGGCAGCAGGACGAAGGCGGGGATTGACGCCGCGGCGACAATGAGGGCAATCGGTGTCAGCAGGGTGACCAGGAGCACGCGCTGCAGCGCGCCGAGCGGGCGCATGGGCAGGGGCAGCATCACATCCTGCTCTCGGTACGTGCGGACATCGTGGGTGGGAGGGTCTTCTTACGGCGCGGGCGCATTGTTGCCACAAGGCGGTACTGGTAGACCATGGTGAACCCGCTGGGGGACAGTGGGGTCTTGCGGTATGTCGCGCGGCGTTCGACCAAGCCGAGGCCGAGCAGCTTGGTGAGGCCGCGCAGGTGGGTGTCCGGCGACCATCCGTACCACTCCGGGGCTTTCTCGGCGGGGAAGGGAGACCAGGGCTTTTCGCGGGCGACTGCGAGGAACAAAGCCAGGCCGGGAACGTCGAGTTGCTCGTCGTATCCCCTGAGCCAGAAGGCGATGGGGATATTGATGAACCGATCGGCCTCGGTGCTGCCATCAGGGCGGGTGTAGTCGTTGCCGGAACCGTCCTCGCGCAGCAGGGTGACGGAGATTCTGGTGCTGCCGCGCTTGCGACCACATCGGATCAGACCGCGGTCCTCAAGGCGCCGCAAGGTTCGCCAGGCGCCCGTGCGAGCAGCCTGGTCGGTGGCGGCCACGTCCGTGTCGAGCAGCCGGGCCCACACCGCGCTGTCGTGGGTGGTGGTCCAGCCGTCCTCATTTGACGCGCTGCAGCAGGCAACAACTATGAGGAAGGCCCGCAGGGCCCGCAGGTCACCGTTGGTGACGAACTCCTTGAGCGGGCCGTGGCGGCTCGCGCTACCCCGCGCGGTCTGGACGAACTCCTTGCGTACAGGGACCTCCTTGCGTATAGCGCGCTTGAGCATCGCCGCACGCGTATCCCGGCCGGTGATCTTGGGAGGCTGCACATCTGCCGCTGCTGTTGTTGCGCTCTTCATACCGGTGAACCTTGCCGTACGGGTGGGGTGGATCCAAACGGATCACCTCGCTCCCGTGTGAACGCACCAGCGGGTCCATGTGAGTTCCGTGAATGTGATGACTGGATGAGAGAACCATGTGCTGAGGACAAGATGAGAGGACAATATTGGCGTCTAGATTCGCCAGCTTTTCGATCTGTACGGCTCGACGGCATCGTCGATACGCCGGAGCGCCGGTTGCCGACCACTTTGCCATTCGGCTAACCGAGCGACGCCATTGGCAGGCGCAGAGTGGCGCGAGCCTGCGTCATTTTGTGGGCGTGGGGTGGCCGCTCGCGGCCTGGGCACGAGGGTGCTGGGTCCGGGGTGAGCACCCCTACCTAGGTGCGGTGTTGAGTAGCCGTACGGATGGCGCGGGGTGGCCCGGACGGAAGAGTGGAGGTCGCGGAGGGCGGGCGTCCGGAACCGCCGGCACGGGGCGGCGGACCCGGCGTGCGTCGTCCGCGCACACGGGGGCGGCACCGGGAGGCGCCGGCCCGCCACCACCCGCGCGGGGGATCGCGGGCGGCGGCGGACCGGCGCCTCCGCTCGGCGGCTGCTGCCCGTACGGCGCTCGGCCGGCTGCGAGGCCCGCGCGTCAAGTCCGGGCCGGGCGGCCCGTGTTCCGGCGATCCGGGCCCCCTCCTCGGCGCGCCGCCGGACGTGTTCAGCGGGCGGCCGCGGCGCCGCCCACCCGGCCCTGGAGGAGCCGGGACAGCGCCTCGTGGACCTCGGCCACGTCGCGCTCCGGCTGGAACGCCTGCCAGTCGAGGGCGGCCACCAGGACCATGCCGAACAGGGCGGACGCGGTGAGCGGGACGTCGATCTCGTCGCTGACCTCGCCCGCCGCCACGGCCTCGCCGAGCACCTTCTCGACCACGGCCACCGCCTCCTGACGGGCCGTCATCAGCGTGTCCTGCCAGGTGCGGTTGGTCCGCCACAGCTCGGCGACGTAGAGCTGGGTGAAGGACGGGTAGCGCTGGATGAAGCCCAGCCCCGCGCCGATCATCGCGTCCATCGCGTCGACCTGGGTGCCGCCGCGGGTCTGCGCGGCGGCCGCCGCCTCCTGCAGCGCCTCGGTCAGCAGCCCCACCCCGTGCCGCAGCAACTCCTCGAACAGGTCGTTCTTGCTGGCGAAGTTGTAGTAGACCGTCCCCTTCGCGACGCCGGCGCGCTCGGCGATCTCGTCGACCGTGGTGGCGGAGAAGCCCTGCTCGGCGATGAGGGAGACGGCGGAATCGAAGAGCCGGGCACGCGTGGCCTGGCGTCGGGCGCTGGTCATGGCCCCGATTCTGCCTGCCCTTCCTGGGTGCCGCTGCCGCCGGCAAGTGCGCGCAAAGGCCGGGATACGCGCGTAGCACTCCGTATCACCCCAGGTCAGGGCCGATTCGGCAGGCCGATGGCGGGAACCGGACAGATGTGCAAGATCGCGGAACGGCCGATTGTCAGTGGTGGGACCGAAGATGAGGGCAGGAGATACACCGGGAAACACGGAGAAAGGCAGGCACGTCATGACAGTCCCCGCCGGCGACATCCATCCCGTACTGCGCCGCGCCGCCGCCTCGCCCGCCGCCCTCGACCTGCTCACCCAGGCACACCTCGGCCTCCAGGAGGCCGCCGTCCTGGAGCCCGCGCACGAGCGCTACGCCACCGCCCACCTCGCCGCCCTGCGCGCCGCGGCCGCCGTCCTCGCCGTGCGCGGCCGGCCCGAGGAGACGGCCCGGCGCCGCCGCCGGATCCGCAGCGTCTGGTCCGTGCTGCCCGAGGTCGCTCCGGAACTCGCGGAATGGAGCGCCCTGTTCGCTGCCGGCGCGGAGCGCAGGGCCCGCGCCGAGGCCGGCATAGCCGGCGCCGCCACCGCCCGCGAGGCCGACGACCTGCTCCGCGACTCCGGCATGTTCCTGCGCCTGGTGGAACGCATGCTGCTGCTCAGGCCCGCCCCGGGCACCACCCTCTAGAGTGGGAGCCGCCACATCCATGGGCCCGAAGCCCAGCCCGTAGAGCAGACGCAGACCGACCCCCGGACCGAACCCGGACCGACCCCAGACCAGCCGCAGCCCCGTCGGCGGACCAGCCGCCAGACCAGCCCGACCCAGTCCGTGCCCAGTCCGTGCCCAGCCCGTCGCACGCCCCCGGCCGCAGCCGAGCCGCAGCGATCCGGCCGGCCGCGGCCGCCCCGAGGAGAGCCGCCCGCCATGTCCCCCGAAGGAGGGGCGGAGCCTATCCGCCCCCGCGCCAGCCTCCGTACCGCCGTGGTGTGGGAGGTCCTCAGGGACGCCCTCGACCGGCGGGCCAAGAGCACGGACCGCCCGGTCCTGGAGGTGCTCGACACCGGTGGCGGCACCGGCAACTTCGCGGTGCCCGTCGCCCGTCTCGGCCACCGGGTCACCGTGGTCGACCCCAGCCCGGACGCGCTGTTCGCCCTGGAGCGCCGGGCGGCCGAGGCCGGCGTCACCGACCGGGTCACGGGGGTCCAGGGCGACACCCAGGGCCTGCTCGGCGTGGTCGCGCCCGCCGGGTACGACATGGTGCTCTGCCACGGTGTCCTGGAGTACGTGGAGGACGCCGAGCAGGCCGTGCGCAACGTCGTGGCCGCCCTGCGCCCGGCCGGCGCCCTCAGTCTGCTCGCGGCGGGCCGCGGCGGTGCGGTGCTCGCCCGCGCGCTGGCCGGGCACTTCGCCGAGGCCCGGCACGCCTTGGCCGACCCGGACGGCCGATACGGCGAGGGCGACTCGCTGCCCCGCCGCTTCTCCTCCGAGGAGCTGACCCGGCTGGTGGCCGCGGCCGGGCTGCGTGCCGTCTCGGTGCACGGCGTGCGGGTCTTCGCCGACCTCGTGCCCGGGGTGCTGGTGGACACCGAGCCGGGTGCCGCGGAGGAGCTGCTGCGGCTGGAGCTGGCCGCGGCCGAGGACCCCGGATTCCATTCGGTCGCCACCCAGCTCCACGTCCTCGCCGAGCGCGGCTGAGCCCGGCCGGGCGGCGGCCGGCGGTGCGCTCGCGGATCGGCCCGCGGACGCGCCGCGGGGTCGGCTGAGGGAGCACGCGGGGGCCGCGGCCCGGCAGGCCGCGGAAGCCGCCGTGAGGCCACGTGCGAAGCCCCCTGTCGGACCCCTCGCGCGACCCTTCACCGGGCCCGTCACGGGGCCCGCCGACGGCGGTGCGCGGGGAGTGCGTCACACGCCGCCCGCGGCGGCCGTCCTGACCGTATGCTGGCATGACGTGACGGTTCGCGGGGAAGGACAGCCCCATCGGATTGGCGCAGTGGGGCGGGTTTCACGGAGGCGATTCCCGCCTATCCTGAAAGGGACGGACCGGTCGCGGCCCCGCGCGACCGACGAGTAGGAGGTCTCCGTGCCGCTCTCGGAGCATGAGCAGCGCATGCTCGAGCAGATGGAGCGAGCGCTGTACGCCGAAGATCCCAAGTTCGCGTCTGCGCTTGAGGGAAACGGGCTGCGCACGTTCACTCGGCGGCGGGTCTACCTCGCCGTGCTCGGCTTCCTGTGCGGTATCGGGCTGCTCATGGGCGGGATCGTCGCCAAGCAGACCTGGGTCGGGGTGGCCGGCTTCCTGGTGATGCTCATCTGCGCGGTCCTCGCGGTCTCCGGTTGGCGGCGCGCCAGCAGGCCGCTCGAGCAGCAGCAGCGGCAGCCGGTGGTTCCCGGGCATGTCGGGCGGCGCTTCGGTGCGCGGCGGCACCAGCCGCGGCGGGGCAAGGTGATGGACCGCATCGAGGAGCGCTGGCAGCGCCGAAGGGACCAGCAGCAGGGGCAGTAGCCCCGCCAAAGCATGCAGTAGCCCGCAGCTCCACCCTCACGTACGACGAGGCGCACTCTCCACTGCGGAGGGTGCGCCTTTTGTCGTGCTGTGCGGTGCTGTGTCCTGCCCGGCGGGGCAACTCCAGCCATGCACCCGTGCATGTTTAGTTTATGTTTCACACAATTTCGCGGTGTCCACGAAGCGGAATGGCCACCTCCTGTGACCGCCGGATTGCCCGAGTGTGAACCGATTGTCGGCGACCGGCTTGTTACGGTCGCGGAATCCTGGCGAAACAAAGGTATGAGTGGGCCTCTGGCCGTCCAATCCAAGGTGATCACGGTCTTCCGTGGTGCAATCAATGGACTTATGGTCTGTTCGCGTGCACGTCGACGACGGCGCACCACCATCCCCCCGCGTTCGGCTCTTATCCGGTTCCCGCACAGGACAGGACACCTGCGCATGCCAGCAGAACGTGATGCCGCTGCCACCCGCGGCCCCAGCCGCCGCGCCGTTCTCGGCGGTGCCGCCGCGGTCGGCGGCGCGGCCGCCGTCTCGGTCGCCGTGGCCGCCCCCGCCTCCGCCACCCCCGCCCCTGCCCCTTCCACCCCGGAGCAGAGCGCAACCGCCCGCCTGCTCGCCGCGCTGCCCAAGGCGAGCGGGATCAAGAAGCGCGCCCGGCTCGTGGACTACGAGGTCGTCGAACTGGCCGCCCTGCTGCGGGCCGGCACGGTCACCTCCGTCCAGATCACCAAGGCGTACCTGGACCGCATCGACCGCTTCAACGGCCCCTTCGAGACCTACGGCGACAACGGGCTCTACAACGCCTTCGTCCGCCTGGACCGCGACGGTGCGCTCGCCGCCGCGGCCGCCGCCGACGCCCGCTTCGCCCGCGCCCGGCACACCCACGAGGAGCTGCCGCCGCTGCTCGGCATCCCGTTCGGCATCAAGGACTCGGTCGCCGTCAAGGGCCTGGAGGCCAAGGACGGCAGCCACGCCTTCGACGGCAACGCGGCCCTGCGCGACGCCACCGTCGTGCACCGGCTGCGCGAGGCCGGCGCGGTCATCCTCGGCCACACCATCGCCTCCGCCTTCTCCGGCTCGATCACCGGCACCTTCGCCGGCAACGCGTGGAACAAGGCGTACGTCCCCGGCGGCTCCAGCCAGGGCTCCGGCGTCGCTCCCATCGCCCGCCTCGCCGCCGCCTGCATCGGCGAGGAGACCGGCGGCTCGATCATGATGCCCTCGGCGGCCAACGGCGCCAGCGGCATCAAGCCGTCGCTCGGCACCACCCCCGTGGCCGGGCTGATGCCCCTGTCGCCCGGCTACGACGTTCTCGGCCCGATCGCCCGCTCGGTCCGCGACGCCTCGCTGATCCTGTCGGTGATCCTCGGCCCCGACCCGGCCAACGACCCGCTCAGCCTCTCCGCCCCCGACCCCTTCCCGGCGATGCCGCTGACCGCCCGCTCCGGCCGCAGGCCGCTGGCCGGCACCGTCATCGGCATCCCGCAGACCGACTGGATGCGCACCAGCCGCGGCATCCAGACCGGCACCTCCCCGCAGGACACCTACGACGCCGACCACGCGGCCGCCTTCACCCGGCTCAAGCAGCAACTGGAGTCGCTGGGCGCGACCGTCAAGGAGTTCCCAGGCCTGGACGTCACCGTCGCGGCCAACGACCCCTACTTCTCCAGCACCGACGTGCTCGCCACGATCGACGGCTCCCCGGTCTCGCCGTCCTCCGCGGTGCTCAGCCCCAACCGGTACGAGATCCGCTACTGGGACGCCGTCAAGGACTTCGCAGCCACCCGCCCCGCCGACCAGGCCGCCGCCCTGCTCGCCCAGTACGGCCGCAAGGGCCCCAACGACGCGACCGCCTCCTTCGACTCCGCGACGAACTTCGCCGGGCAGGTGCCCGCCGCCGTCCGCGCCGAGGGCGAGCACCGGCGCCGCACCCTGCAGGCCAACTACCAGGCGGCGCTGGACGCGGCCGGCGTGGACTTCATGCTGGTCTTCTCGCTCGGCGCCCAGATCGGCCTGCGCACCGGCAACGGCTTCCCCGTCTACCGCGCCTACTACCAGCTGCCCAACGCGCTGACCTGGCCGATGGTCTCCTTCCCGGTCGGCTACGACAGCACCGTCGGGCTGCCGATCTCCGCCCAGTTCTGGGGCCCCCGGTTCAGCGAGCCGCAGATCGTGCAGGCCGCGCTGGACTACCAGGCGAACTTCCCGCAGTACCACAACGCCGCCCCGGCGGACCCGGTCGCGAGCAGCCCCGCCGTCGCGCCGCGGGTGCTGCGGGCCGAGCCCGCCACCCCGCCCGAGCTCTCCAACGACCCGCTGGTCGCCGAGGAGGCCCTGCGATGAGCTTCCTGACCGTCGCGTGGCAGCCGGTGGTCAACGCCGGCCTGCCGCCGCAGCACCCGACGGACGGCACCCAGCCGATCGCCACGGTCGGCTGGCTGCCCAAGCTCGGCACCGCCTTCTACCCCTATCCCGACGACGACCCCGACAGCACCGAGCCGAGCGAGGCGAAGTCGCAGTGAACCGCACCACCTTCCGTATCCGGACCTCCAGACGCACGGCCACCGCGGTGGCCGCAGGCGTCCTGGCCCTGGCCGGCACCTCCGCCGCCACCGCCCTGCCGGCTGCGGCCGCGACGCCGGGCGCCGGCTCGGCCGTCGTCGCCTCGGGCCACGACTGGACCGTCAGCCGCGCCGCCGGCGGCTACCTGGTCTCCCTCACCCTGGCCCAGGCCCTGCCGGTCCGCGACGACGTGCCCGAACTCGTCGCCGGCGGAACGGACCTGGGCCCGGCGGCCGAGTCCGCCGACGGCCGCACCCTGACCGCCGCCACCACCGACCCGGCCGTCGCCCACGCCGGCTCCGTCAGCTGGCAGTGGTCCAGCGGCGGCTCCAGCACCGCGACCGGCCCGACCTCGCTGCCCTCCGTGCAGGACCAGCTCAAGGCCCAGCAGAAGACGCTGCACAACGGCGGCACCAAGCCCGGCGGCACCGGCACCACCGCCGCCGACCCCACCACGGTCGGGCACGGCAAGTACACCGTCGCCGACTACGACTTCGGCGACCAGGCGATACCGCTGGCCGACATCGGCGGTATCCGCGGCGAGCTGGAAGGCCGCATCTACCTGCCCGAGAGCCACGGCCCGCACCCGCTCGTGGTCTTCCTGCACGGCCGGCACAGCTCCTGCTACAACACCACCACCCTCAAGGGCGCCAGCGGCTGGCCCTGCCCGGCCGGCACCGCGCCCATCCTCAGCTACGCCGGCTACGACGGGGCCGGCGACGCGCTGGCCGCCGACGGCTACACCGTGGTGTCGATCTCGGCCAACGCCATCAACGCCAACGACAACCAGCTCTCGCCCGACGACGGCGCCGTCTCCCGCGGCCAGCTGGTCCTCGACACCCTCACCATGCTGAAGGCCGCCGACGCCGGCCGCCCGGTCTCCTACCACGACGCCGCCACCGGCCAGGACCGCGACCTGCAGCAGGCCCTTGACGCCGGCCACGCCACCCTGCCCACCGGCACCGTGACCGCCCGTCAGCTCGTCGGCAGCATGGACTTCTCCGACATCGGCCTGATGGGCCACTCCCGCGGCGGCGAGGGCGTCGTCACCGCCGGCACCCTCAACGAGGGCCTGGCGCACCCGTGGGACATCAAGTCCGTCTTCGCGCTGGCCCCCATCGACTTCACCCGGGCCACCCTGCCCGACGTGATCACCACCACCCTGCTGCCCTACTGCGACGGCGACGTCTCCGACCAGCAGGGCCAGCACTTCTACGCCGACTCCCGCGACGGCACCTTCGACGACCAGGTGGCGCGCTCGGACATCTGGGTCATGGGCACCGACCACGACTTCTACAACAGCTCGTGGACCCCGCCCTACCCCGGCGCCTCCGACGACTGGTCCCGCGCCGACGACCCGGTCTGCGGCACCAGCCCCACCGCGCTCGCCTCCGGCCAGAACATCCGGCTCACCGCCGCCCAGGAGTACCAGGTCGGCTCCGCCTACATCGCCGGCTTCTTCGAGACCACGCTCGGCCACCAGGACCAGTTCCAGGGTATGTTCGACGGCTCCGGCCAGGAGCCGCCGTCGGTCTCCTCCTACGCCGACGTGCGCACCGTCGCCCAGCAGCCGGCCGCCGACCGGGAGGACGTCGCCACCTTCCAGGCGGCCTCCCACCAGGTGACCGCGAGCGGCGACGTCACCGCCGAGCCGTGCGCGAGCATGGGTGGCCGCACCACCGTGCAGGCCCTGCCCTCCTGCACCGTCCCCGGCAGCACCCTGGCCAAGCAGCAGGTGCCCTACTGGACGCCCGCCAACTACGCGCCCAACGTGCCGCTCAACCCGATGACGCACATGACCTGGACCGGCACCTCCGGCGGCGTCTCCGTCGCCGTCCCGGCAGCCCAACGCAACGTGTCGCGGTACGACGAGATGACCGTCGACATGTCGCCCGACGAGACGGTCACCACCGGCACCGACGTGCGGATCACCGTCACCGACACCTCCGGCCGGCACTGGAGCGCGCCGGTCTCCTCGCTCAACCCGTGGGGGGTGAGCCGGATGCCCGGCGGGGCCGGCACCACGCTGCTGAGCAAGATCGTGCTGCAGCAGGTGCACGTCCCCGTCAGCACCCTGCGCAAGGCAGGAGTGAACACCGCCAAGATCGCCACGGTGTCCTTCACCCCGGCCGTGGGCGCCGACGGCACCGCCACCGGCGGGGTGTACCTGTCCGACCTCTCCTTCGACAGCACCGGGCTCGGCACACCGGACGCGCACCCCAGGACCACCGTCGACGTGGCCTCCACCGAGGTCGAGGAGGGCGACGGCGCTGCCACCGACCATGTCGCGGTCTACCTGACCCGGCGCAGCGCCACCCCGGTCACCGCCTACCTGACGGTGCTCGGCACGGCGGGCACGCCGGTCGCGCCGGCCGCCCAGCAGGTCGTCTTCCGGCCCGGTGCGACCTGTGTGGCCGTGCCCGTCCCGGTGGTCGGCGACACGGCGCCCGGCGCCGCGCCCACCACCGCGTACAAGGTGGCGGTCTCCGACACCACCGGCGCCGTCCTGGGCAGCCAGGACTTCGGCACCCTCACCGTCCGCGAGGACGACGGGGTGACCGGAACGACGCCGCCGGCCCCGCCGGTCGGCCCGCAGCACGACGTGTGCGCCGGGCACTGACCGCCTGAACCGGCCGGGGGTGACCCCGGCCGGACCGGCCGCAACCGGCGGCCCGCACGACCCCGGAGGACCCGCTCGGCCCGCCCGCCGAACGGGTCCTCCGGCCTGTCCGCCGGCCGCCTGCCGGCGGCCGGGCCCGCTCAGGCGCGGGTGCCGCCCGCGTAGTCGGACGCGAAGGTGGTCTCCACCGTGGTGGCCACCGACTGGGCGACGCCGGTGCCGGTCAGGATCAGGCCCAACTCGCGGTTCTTCGTCAGGGAGTTGCTGCTGAGGTTCATCGAGCCCGCCTCGACCTGCTGGGTGGACAGGCCGTAGTCGGCGACCATCGCCTTGGCGTGGATGTAGAAGCCGTTGGGGTCGGAGTAGCCGACGACCGTGCCGCCGGCGGCCTTGACCGCCGAGACCTCGCTCGCGTAGTCCGAGGGCGTCTCCAGCACCACCCGGACGGCCACGCCCGCCTTCGCGCGGGCCACGATCGCGTTCACCACGGTGCTGTCGCTGAACTCCAGCTCCTCGACGTCGAGGGTCTTGGTGGCGCCGTTGATCACGGTGAGCAGGCGGTTGCGGGAGTCGGTGGGGGACCACAGCAGGTGGTCGCCGTCGGTGGGGGTGATCGAGGCGCCGGTGTAGTCGGCGTTGAAGACCTTCTCGATCGAGGCGACATCGCGGGTGTCGTCGTCGAACACCCCGTAGTCGCGGCTGGTGGTGTAGTACTGCGAGGTCAGGTTGCCGGTGAGGATCAGCGACCGGGTGCCGTCCACCGTGATGGTCTTCTGGTGGGTGTAGACGAAGGCGGCCGGCGACCAGGCCACCCCGACGCCGGCGGCGGTCAGCGCGGTGTAGGCGGAGTTGTTGGCGGACTTGTGCGCCTGGTCGAGGATGACCCGCACGGTGACGCCCTTCTTCTTCAGGGCTATCAGGTCGTTGACGGCCGTGGTGTCCTCCAGCTCGTACATCGTCATGTCGAGCGAGCTGGTGGCCGAGTCGATGAAGTCGTCGATGGTCGGCTGGCTGCCGCTCTGCGAGAAGGCGAAGGCGGTGTAGCTGGCGGCGTTCGCGGGGACGGCGGTGGCGAGGATGGCGGCACCGGCCGTGAGGGCGACACCGGTACGGGCGAGGGCCTTCCACAACATGCGTGACTCCTGGTCATGTCGACGCCTACAGGGAGTGGGCGTGTGCATGACACCACGCGCGTAGAACGCGGGGGAAGGCCGATTCGGTGAACAAGTCGCCACGGGCCCGCCGGGAAACCCGGCAAAGCGGACGGAGGGCAGGTCAGGGGTGCTTCAGCAGATCACCGCGGCATCGCAAAGTCTTCGTAATCGCCGGTGGGGGCGGGCCGTCGGGCCCGCCCCCACCGGGTGCGGCAGTGCTGCCCCCGCTCCAGGGGCGCCGGGTCAGGCCGAGCCCGCGGAGCCCGCCGGGCGGCGGCGCAGGGGCGGCGGCACCAGGCGGCTCGCTCCCGCGGAGAGCCGGGCGGTCACGGCCCGGCGGCGGGCGGACAGGGCCCACAGCAGGCGGGCCGAGGAGCGCGGCAGCAGCGCGGCCCGCAGCCGGGTGCGGCGGCCGGCCGAGGCCCGCAGCCCCGCCCGGACCTTCTCCACGTCGGCCGAAAGGCCCTGCGGCGGCGCCGGGTCGGGCGCGTACAGGGTCTGCTCCACCGCGGTGGCCACGCGGGCCGCCGCCTCGGCCGCGGGACCGTCGAGACCGCCCTCGCGCACCAGCCGAGCCGTTGCCCGCCGGGGTGTCTCGGACTCCTCCGGCAGTACCCCGAAGTCCCAGCCGGTGTCCAGGAGTTCACGCCATGCCGCAAGCGTCGGCCCCTCCGGCAGCCGCCGGCCGCCGCCGAGCCGCCGGTGCCGCCGGCGCCTGCGCCACAGCGCCGGGGTGGCCGGGACCAGCAGCACCAGCAGGGCGAGCAGCACGATCAGACCGGCCTGCGCGGCCCCGCCGAGGCCGCTGCCACCAGAGCCGCCGCCCGCGGTGACCGCGGCCTGCCCGCAGTCGCCCTGGGCCGGCGCCCGGTTCTCCGGGGCGCAGGTCGGGGCGGTGGTGGGGGAGGCGGTCGGGTTCGGGGCCGCGGTGTGCGGGGTGAGGTCCTGCTGGTTGTCCCCGCTGCCGGTGCTGGGCGTCTGCGTGTAGTCGGGGGCGGTGCCGCGGTACGGGGTCGGCTCGAAGCGGGTCCAGCCGATGCCCGGGAAGTACAGCTCGGGCCAGGCGTGGGCGTCCTTGAGGCCCACCGTCATCGAGCCGTCCGGGTTGAGCGAGCCGGGGGTGAAGCCGATCGCGACCCGGGCCGGGATGTCCAGGGTGCGGGCCATGGCCGCCATGGTGAAGGCGAAGTGGACGCAGAAGCCCTCCTTCGTCTGCAGGAAGCGCGCGATGGCGTCCACCCCGGTGCCGGCCTTGGCCTGCGTGTTGTACACGAACTGCCCGGAGGTGAAGTACCGCTGCAGGTCCACCGCCCGCTGGTAGTCGCTGGTGGCGCCCCGGGTGACCTGCAGGGCGGTCTGCTTGACCACCGGCGGCAGCGAGTCGGGGACTTGTGTGTACTGCTTGGCGATCCGGCCGGTGGCCTTGCCCGCGTCCGCCAACTGGGCAGCGGTGGGCTGCACTTCCATGCTGGTCACGGTGTAGCGCACACCGGAGGCGGTCTGCCCGTGCTCGCCGACGATCATCCGGCCCTCGGGCTGGAACTTCCAGTCGCCCGGCGCGGAGACCGACAGCGCGGGGAAGGGCACCGGCAGCAGGCCCTGCACATAGCTGTCGTCCACCTGCACCTGCGTGGTGGCCGCCTTGTAGCGGACATCGGCGGCCATGCCCTGCGGCTGCGGCAGCACCTGGGGGATCGTCTCGGTCGGCAGGTTCGACGGCGACCACTCCTTGCCGTCGAACTTGTCCAGCGCCGCGATCCGCAGGTACATCCCCGAGGTGTCGGCGGCGTTGGTGCGGTAGGTGAGCACCGCGTGGTTGTCCGGCTGGTTGAGGTTGTCCTGGAGAGCCGCCACCAGGTTGACCGCGCCGCCACCGCCGCGGCCGCCGATCCCGTTGCCGCCGCCGTGGCCGCTGGTGTCGAGCAGGCCGCTGCCGAGCGAGGGCAGCGCGAGCGGGGCCACCAGCGCGATGCCCAGCGCCAGCACGCCGATGCTGCGGGCCCCGCGGATCGGCGCGGGCCTGGACCCCTGCCCGCCGGGACCGGCCCAACCGGTGCTCGGCGGGCCGCTGCTGAACACCCGGCCCCAGCGCGAGAGCCGGTCGCGGCCCTCGGCGAGCAGCAGCACCAGGTAGCCGAGCCCGGCCACCAGGAAGTACAGCCAGCTGGCGCCGCCGCCGTCGGCCAGACCGGCCGCGATCGAGTACAGCGCGAGCAGCGGCAGCCCGGCCGGAGCCGCGCTGTTGTACGTCACGGCGATCGCGTCCACCGCGAGGCCGACCAGCACCACGCCCCCGACGAGCAGGATCTTGATGCCCGGGGTGACGGGCGCGGGGATCGCGAAGTTGGAGACGTCGGTCAGGCCGTCCTGGACCACCTGGTTCATGTGCTCCACGGCCTGCGGGCCCGGCAGTATCCCGCCCAGCGCCTGGTGCGAGGCGAAGATCATCGTCACCACGACGAGCGAGACCACCGCCTGCACCAGCACCGTCAGCGGCCGCGCCAGCGGCACCCGCCGGGCGCCGGCGCCCACCGCGGACTGCACGCACACCAGCAGCACCGCCTGGAAGAACCAGCCGCTGTCGCTGGTCAGCGGCAGCAGCGAGAACGCGGCCAGCACCGAGGCCAGCGCCGCACACACCGTCAACCGCGCCCGACCGCTCATTCCGCCGCCCCCGCTCCGTGCCCCGACCGCTGCGGTTCCTCGCCGACCCGGTAACGGTCGGCCTGCTGCCACAGTTCCGTCAGCCGGTCGCCCGGCCGTACTTCCGCCACGGTCCACCCCGCCTCGCGCAGCATCCGGATCGCCGCGTCGGTGGTGTCGGCGCTCTCGCCCGCCGGCTCGGCGCCGGCCGGCTCGACGGGCGTGCCCGTCTCCCGGGCCAGCCAGTAGTCGCTGTCCAGGACGAACGCGACCGCGCCGCCCGCCCGTTGCCGCATCCGGGCGATCTCGGCGGCCTGCTCCCGGTAGAGGTCGCCGAAGAAGCCCACCAGCATGCCCTCGCTGCCCGAGCGCAGCACGTCGTACGCCGCCGACAGCGACTCGCCGTCGGAGTGGTCCACCACCGCGAGGGTGTCCAGCAGCACCCCGGCCATGTCGCCGGAGTCGCCGGAGAAGCCCGCGGCGCCGTCCGGGCCCGGCACGCTGCTGCCGGTGTCGGTGAGCAGCCGCACCGCGTAGCCGCGCTCCAGCATGTGCGCGGCCACCGAGGCCGCGCCCGAGACCGCCCACTCGAAGGCCGAGTCGGGACCGGCCCCGAAGTAGGCGTCCCTACGGGTGTCCAGCAGCACCGTGCAGCGCGCCCGGTTGGGCTGCTCCTCGCGGCGCACCATCAGCTCGCCGTACTTGGCGGTGGAGCGCCAGTGCACCCGGCGCAGGTCGTCGCCGTGCCGGTAGCCGCGCGGGATCACGTCGTCGTCGCCGGCCAGGGCGAGCGCGCGGGTGCGGCTCTCGCCGTAGCCGGACGCCTCGCCGGCCAGCCGCACCGGCGGCAGCGGCTCCACCCGCGGCACCACGGTGAGGGTGTCGAACGCGCTGAAGGAGCGGGTGAGTTCGACCATCCCGAAGGGGTCGGTCAGCCGCAGTTGCAACGGGCCCAGCGGGTAGCGGCCGCGCAGGTCGGAGCGGACCCGGTAGGAGACCTCGCGGTGGCCACCCGGCTCCACCCGATCCAGCACGAACCGCGGCCGGGGGCCCAGCACGTAGGGCACCCGGTCCTGGAGCATCAGCAGGCCGGTGGGCAGCCGCGAGACGTTGTCCACCCGCAGGTGCACCCGCGCCTCGGACATCGCCGGCACCCGCGAGGGGGCCAGCCGGCGCGAGCCGGCCACCCGGTAGCGGGTCCGGTAGAGCACGGCCACGCACACCAGCGGCAGCGCGGCCAGCAGCAGGCCCACCCGCAGCAGGTCGGGCTGGCCGAGCATGTAGGAGCACGCGGCGGCGGCCACGCCCGCGGCCACGAAGGAGCGGCCGCGGGTGGTCAGGCCGCCCATCGCCCGGCGGAAGCCGCCGGCGGCCCGCTCGCCGCCCGGCGATCCCGGCGGCCGGTCGCCGGCGGGCGGCGCCTGCGCGGGCCGGTCCGCGGGGGGCCGCGCCGGCCCCGGGGAGACCGTGGACACCTACAGCCCCCGCGAGTCCGGCATGCCCTGCGGCTGGCCGGCCGGCCCCGCGGGGCGCTGCGGCCAGCCCGGCGCGGCCGGTCCGGAGCCGTTGGAGGAGGCGTGCGGGGCGCCGTTGGAGGCGGAGTTCGCGGCCGAGTTCGGGGCCGAGGGGTCCGGCAGCGGGACCCGCTGCACGATCTCGGCCACCACCTGCTCGGGGGTGCGCCGGTTCAGCTGGGCCTGCGCTGTCGGCAGCAACCGGTGGGCGAGCACCGCGGAGGCCAGCGACTGCACGTCGTCGGGGAGCACGTAGTCCCGGCCGTCCAGCGCGGCCGAGGCGCGCGCGGCCCGCACCAGGTGCAAGGTGGCCCGCGGGGAGGCGCCCAGCCGCAGGTCCGGGTGGGTGCGGGTGGCGCCCACCAGCGCGACCGCGTACCGCCGCACGGGCTCGGCGACGTACACCTGCCGCACCGCCTCGATCAGCTTGACGATGTCGTGGGCGTGCGCCACCGGCTGCAGGTCGTCCAGCGGGGAGACCCCGCCGTGAACGTCGAGCATCTTCAACTCGGCCTCGGGGCTGGGGTAGCCGACCGAGACGCGGGCGGTGAAGCGGTCCCGCTGCGCCTCGGGCAGCGGGTAGGTGCCCTCCATCTCCACCGGGTTCTGGGTGGCGATCACCATGAAGGGGCTGGGCAGTTCGTACGTGGTGCCGTCCACGGTGACCTGCCGCTCCTCCATCGACTCCAGCAGCGCCGACTGGGTCTTGGGCGAGGCGCGGTTGATCTCGTCGCCGACGACGATCTGGGCGAAGATCGCGCCCGGCTTGAACTCGAAGTCCCGCTGCTGCTGGTCGAAGACGCTCACCCCGGTGATGTCCGAGGGCAGCAGGTCGGGGGTGAACTGGATGCGCCGCACCGAGCAGTCGATGGACCGCGCCAGTGCCTTGGAGAGCATCGTCTTGCCCACCCCCGGCACGTCCTCGATCAGCAGGTGGCCCTCGGCCAGCAGTACGGTCAGCGCGATGCGAACGACCTCGGGCTTGCCCTCGATCACGTTCTCCACGCTGCGGCGCACGCGGCCCGCGGTCGCGGTGAGATCGCTGAGGCTCGGTCGTGCGTCAAAGGTCGTCACCAAGTGCTCCTCGGCCTGTTCCCAGGAATTGCAGGGTTCCGTCGCAGGGTGCCGGCAAGGAGCGCGGCCCCCGGACCGGCCCTCCCCGGTTGCCAAGCGACCCGCGGTCGGCGGGACGTGGCCCCCACGGTGCATTCTCTCCTCACGGGTGGGGCCACGTCACTCGCCTGCCGTTACTTGCTCGTGATTTCCCGGAGCAGGCCGGTGTGCACGTCGAAGACGAAGCCGCGCACGTCGTCGGTGTGGGCCAGGAACGGCGAGGTCCGCACCCGGGCCATGGACTGCCGCACGTCCTGGTCGATGTCGGTGAACGCCTCCACCGCCCAGGTCGGGCGCTGGCCCACCTCCCGCTCCAGTTCGGTGCGGAAGTCCTCGGTGATGGTCTGCATGCCGCAATTGGTGTGGTGGATCAGCACGACCGAACGGGTGCCCAGGGCGCGCTGGCTGATGGCCAGGGAGCGGATGGTGTCGTCGGTGACCACCCCGCCCGCGTTGCGGATGGTGTGGCAGTCACCCAACTGGAGGCCGAGCGCCTTGTGCAGGTCGAGCCGGGCGTCCATGCAGGCGACCACGGCCACCCGCAGTACCGGCGCGGCGCCCATGCCCGGGTCGGTGAATTCGGCGGCGTAGCTCGCGTTGGCGGCGACCAGGCGGTCGGTGACGGATGCGGTGGCGGTGCCGGTCGAGGCGCCCTCCACGGCGGGGGACTCCTCGGAGCCGCTGGCAGGTATCGACATGTCTACGACGGTATCGGAGGCGGCGCGGGAAAGGGGGGCGCGCCGGGCCGGAGCGCCGTTGACCGTGGGGCAACGTGGAGTAAAGTGGCGCGAAGTGGTGCCGGCGGCGGGAGGTGTGCGGTGGACCTGGGCTTCCTGGGCACGTACACGCCGCGGCTGGACGACAAGAACCGGCTGGTGCTGCCGGCCCGGTTCCGCGAGCCGCTGGCCGGCGGGCTGGTCATCACCCGCGGGCACGAGCGGTGCCTGTGCGTGTGGCCGGTGGAGGGCTTCCGGGCCGCCACCGAGCAGCTGGCCGCCGCCCCGCTGACCTCCAAGGCCGCGCGTGACTACTCCCGGGTGCTCTTCGCCGGCGCCCACGACGAGGTGCCCGACAAGCAGGGCCGGATCACCGTCCCGCAGCCCCTGCGGGAGTACGCGGGCCTGGTCCGCGACTGCGCGGTCATCGGCGCCAACACCCGGGTGGAGATCTGGGCGGCGGACGCCTGGGAGGCGTATCTGGCCGCCCAGGAAGACACCTTTTCGGCCCTGTCCCAGGAGGTTCCGACCGGATTACTGTGAGCGCGGCCGACGGGCCCGCCCACCGCGCGCCACCTCGCCCCACCGCGGACGTACGACCCGGCCTCCTCCCGCTCCCCGGCCCAGCTGGCACCACTTCCCCGGTGCCAGAAGGGCCTCTGCCGAGCGGGCGGGGACCCGGTCCTGCGTCCCGGCCGCCCCCTGACATCGTGGAACCGTGAAACCAGGCCCCATGACCGACCCGTCCCCGACCCCGCAGCACGTCCCGGTGATGCTGCGCCGCTGCCTCGACCTCCTCGGGCCGGCGCTCGCCCTTCCGGGTGCCGTGGTGGTCGACGCCACCCTGGGCCTCGGCGGGCACAGCGAGGCGCTGCTCGCCACCTTCCCGTCCTGCCGGCTGATCGCCCTCGACCGCGACCCGGCCGCCCTGGACCTGGCCGGCAAGCGCCTGGCCCCCTTCGGCGACCGGGTCACCGCCGTCCACGCGGTCTACGACGAGCTGCCGCAGGTGCTCGCCCGGCTCGGGGTGCCCCGGGTGCAGGGCGTCCTGTTCGACCTCGGCGTGTCCTCCATGCAGCTGGACGAGGCCGACCGCGGCTTCGCCTACGCCCAGGACGCGCCGCTGGACATGCGGATGGACCAGTCGGTGGGCATCAGCGCCGCCGAGGTGCTCAACACGTACCCGCCCGGCGAACTGGTGCGCATCCTGCGCTCGTACGGCGAGGAGAAGTTCGCCCGCAAAATCGTGGAGGCGGTGGTCCGCGAGCGGGCCCGCGAGCCCTTCACCACCAGCGCCCGGCTGGTCGAGCTGATCCGCGAGGCCCTGCCGCAGGCCGCCAAGCGCACCGGCGGCAACCCGGCCAAGCGCACCTTCCAGGCGCTGCGCATCGAGGTCAACGGCGAACTGCCGGTGCTGGAGCGGGCCGTACCCGCGGCCGTGGGCGCCCTCGCGGTCGGCGGCCGGATCGCCGTGCTGTCGTACCACTCGCTGGAGGACCGGCTGGTCAAGCAGGTGCTCGCGGCCGGCGCCGCGCACAGCGCCCCGCCGGGGCTGCCCGTGGTGCCCGAGCAGTACCAGCCGCGGCTGAAGCTGCTCACCCGCGGCGCCGAACTGCCGGGCGAGGACGAGATCGCCGAGAACCGCAGGGCGGCGCCGGCCCGGCTGCGGGCGGCGGAACGGATCAGGGAGGACGTGCGGTGAGCGGGGGCAGCGGCGGGACCGGCGGGGGAGCGGGGCGTACGGGCGGGAGCGGCGGCGGCCCGGGCGGCCGCGGCGCCGGTGGTCCCGGCGGGCGGAGCCGGACGGCCGGCCTGGCCGCCCTGGGCGGGCGGTTGACCGCCGGGCGGTCCGCAACCGCCGCCCGTACCCCTTTCGTCGTCCTTGTCGTGACACTGCTCGCCGGGGGCCTGATCGCGCTGCTGCTGCTCAACTCCGCGGTGAACTCCGACTCCTTCAAGCTCGACAAGCTCCAGAACGACACCACGAGCTACACCGACGAGCAGCAGAAGCTCCAGCAGGAGGTCGACGGCTACTCCGCGCCCGGCTCCCTGGAGGAGCGGGCCCGCAAGCTCGGCATGGTGCCCGGCGGCGACCCGGCCTTCCTCGGCCCCGACGGCAAGGTGCGCGGCAGCGCCTCCCCGGCCACCGCCCCGCCGGCCCCGCCCCCCACCACACCGCCCACCACACCGCCCGCGAGCCCGCCCGTCCCGACGGCGACCCCGCCCGGCGCGGTGACCGGCACGACCGGGGGTACGAGCACGGTGAGCGGCACGACCGGCACCGCGAACGGCACCACCACCGGCACCGCGACCAGTACGACGACCGGTACGACGACCGGCGCCCCGACCGGCACCGGCACCACGACTCCCCCCGCGGCCCCGCCGGCCGCGACCACCACGACCTCCGGCAGGTGAACGTGTGACCCCTCGTGACGAGTCCGGCGCCCCGGACGGCGCCGACCGCCGGCGGCCGGCGCGGCCGCGTACGACCGCGGGGGGAGCGGCAGGGGGCGCGGGCAGAGCAGGAGGCGCCCGCGGCCCGGTACCGGGCCGGCAGCGCGGTCCCGCCCGCGGCCCGGCCCGCCCGGTGCGCCCCGCCGCCCGGGGCCGGGTGCCGCGCGCGGCCGGGCGCGTGATGCGCCTCGGCGCCGCCCGCCCCCGGCTGCGGCTGGTCGGCGCGGTGCTCACCGTGGTGATGGCCGTCTTCGTCGTACGGCTGCTGCAGGTGCAGGCGGTGGACGCCTCCGCCTACGCCGCCAAGGCCGAGGTGAACCGCTGGGTCACCCACGAGGTCACCGCCGACCGCGGCACCATCACCGACCGCGACGGGGTGGACCTCGCCACCACCGTGGACGCCTTCGACATCACGGCGGACCCGCTGATGTTCACCCCCGCCCAGGCCAAGGTGAACGACGCCCCGCAGCAGGCCGCCCAGTTGCTCGCGCCCATCGTCGGCGGCGACCCCACGGCCATCGCCAAGCAGCTGGCCACCCCGCACTCGCGGTACCAGATCATCGCCCACCAGCAGAGCCCGCAGGCGTGGAACCAGATCCAGGACCTGAAGTCCGCGCTGGCCGCCAAGGCCGCCGCGGGTGAGGGCGCCGACGTGCTCGCCGGGATCTTCAGCGTCCCGCACTCCAAGCGGGTCTACCCCGCGGGCGACCTCGCGGCCGGCGTCATCGGCTTCGTCAACAGCGACGGGCGCGGCGCCGGCGGCCTGGAGTCGATGCTGGACAAGGAACTCGCGGGCAGGAACGGCAAAATCCGCTACGCCCAGTCCGACGGCCGCCAGGTGCCCACCGCGGGCAGCCAGGAGCAGCCCGCCGTGCCCGGCACCGACATCCAGCTCACCCTGGACCGCGACATCCAGTGGGCCGCCCAGAACGCCATCACCCAGCAGGTGCAGAAGTCCAGGGCCGACCGCGGCTACGTCATCGTCCAGGACCCGCGCACCGGCCAGGTGCTCGCCATGGCCGACGCCCCCGGCTACGACCCCAACGACCTCGCCCACGCCGACCCGCAGGCCCTCGGCAACGCGGCCATGCAGGACGCCTACGAGCCCGGCAGCGTCAGCAAGCTGATGTCGATGGCCGCCATCATCGACACCGGCACCGCCACCCCCACCACCCGCGTCACTGTGCCCGGCACCCTGCCGCGCGCGGACCGGCTCTTCCACGACGACGTCGACCACGGCACCTGGTACCTCACGCTCAACGGCGTGCTCGCCAAGTCCAGCAACATCGGCACCATCGAGGCCACCGGCCAGCTCGGCAGGACACAGGCCCAGGCGAACCAGGTGCTCTACTCCTACCTGCGCAAGTTCGGCATCGGGCAGCCCACCGGCATCGGCTTCCCCGGCGAGACCCCCGGCATCCTCGCCGAGCCGCAGGACTGGAACGCCTCCCAGCAGTACACGATCCCCTTCGGCCAGGGCCTGTCGGTCAACGCCCTACAGGCCACCTCGGTCTACTCCACGATCGCCAACGGCGGGGTCCGGGTGGAGCCCAGCCTCATCCGCGGCACCACCGGGCCCGACGGGCGGTTCGTGCCCGCCGACCCGCCGAAGAAGACCCGGGTGGTGAGCGCCAGGACGGCCAAGACCCTCTCGGAGATGCTGGAGTCGGTGGTCGGCAGCGAGCAGGGCACCGGCATCAACGCCCGGATCGCCGGATACCGCGTCGCCGGCAAGACCGGTACGGCCAACCGGGTGGACCCGAAGACCGGCCGCTACAAGGGCTACACCTCCTCCTTCCTCGGCTTCGCCCCCGCCGACGACCCGCGGGTGACGGTCTCCTGCGTCATCCAGAACCCCACCAGGGGCAGCTACTTCGGCGGCGACATCTGCGGCCCGGTCTTCAAGCAGGTCATGCAGTTCGCCCTGAAGTCCCTGGGCGTGCCGCCCACCGGCAAGCCCGCGCCCAACCTGCCGGTCACCTTCGACCCCGGGCAGCCCGCCACCACCCCCGGCAAGCAGGTCGGATGAGCGCGCCGCACCGCGGCACCGGGCAGGCCGCGCCGACCCCCGCCGCCGACCGCCGCGCCCGGGAGCGGCGGCGCGACCCGCAGCGGGCGGGCCGGCGCCGTTTTGGCCCGGAGCCCGGCCCTCCGGGTAACCTCACCGCCGTGCCCAACGCTGATCAATCCACCCTCAGACAGCCGGGCGCGCCGCGCCCGGCGCACGTGCGCCCCAAACCGCTGGCGGAACTCGCCGAGCGCCTCGGCGCCCCCGTGCCGGCCGCCGCGGGGACCACCGCGTCGCCCACGGTCACCGGCATCACCCATGACTCGCGTGCGGTGCGTCCCGGCGACCTGTACGCGGCCCTGCCCGGCGCCCGCGCCCACGGCGCGGACTTCGCCGCCCAGGCCGCCGAGGCGGGCGCGGTCGCGGTGCTCACCGACCCGGCGGGCGCCGAGCGCGCCGCCGCCACCGGCCTGCCGGTGCTGGCCGTGGCCGACCCGCGGGCGCGGATGGGCGAACTCGCCGCCGCCGTCTACGACGAGCCGGGCCGCGGCATGCTGCGCATCGGCGTCACCGGTACCTCCGGCAAGACCACCACCTCCTACCTGGTGGAGGGCGGCCTGCGGGCCGCCCACGGCTCCGGGCTGACCGGCCTGATCGGCACCGTGGAGACCCGCATCGGCGACGAGCGGACCAAGAGCGAGCGCACCACCCCCGAGGCCACCGACCTGCAGGCGCTCTTCGCGGTGATGCGCGAACGCGGCGTGGACGCCGTCGTGATGGAGGTCTCCAGCCACGCCCTGGTGCTCGGCCGGGTGGACGGCGCCGTCTACGACGTGGCCGTCTTCACCAACCTCAGCCCGGAGCACATGGAGTTCCACTCCGGCATGGAGGACTACTTCCAGGCCAAGGCCCAGCTGTTCACCCCCCGCCGCAGCAGGCTGGGCGTGGTCAACCTCGACGACGCCTACGGCCGCCGGCTGGTCGCCGAGGCGGGCGTGCCGCTGGTGACCTACTCCGCCGCCGGCCGGCTGGACGCCGACTGGCGGGCCGAGGACATCGCCGCCGGGCTGATGGAGAGCCGCTTCACCGCGGTCGGCCCCAAGGGCGAGCGGGTGCAGGCGGTCTCGCCGCTGCCCGGGCCCTTCAACGTCGCCAACACCCTGGCCGCGCTCGCCGCCCTGGCCGCCGCCGGTCTCGACCCGCAGACCGCCGCCGACGGCATCGCGGCCGTGCCGGGCGTCCCCGGCCGCCTGGAGCGGGTGGACGCCGGCCAGCCGTACCTGGCCGTGGTGGACTACGCCCACAAGACCGACGCCGTGGAGTCGGTGCTCCGCGCCCTGCGCACCACCACCGCCGGCCGCATCCACGCGGTGCTGGGCTGCGGCGGCGACCGCGACGCCACCAAGCGCGGCCCGATGGGCGCCGCGGTGGCCCGGCTCGCCGACACCGCCGTGCTCACCTCCGACAACCCGCGCTCGGAGGACCCGCTGGCGATCCTGGCCGCGATGCTCCAGGGCGCCGTGGAGGTGCCCGCGGACCAGCGCGGCCACGTCGTCGTCGAACCCGACCGGGCCGCAGCGGTGGCCACGGCCGTCGCCCTCGCGCAGCCCGGGGACATCGTGCTGGTGGCCGGCAAGGGCCACGAGCAGGGCCAGGACATCGCCGGAGAGGTGCGCCCCTTCGACGACCGAGAGGTGCTGCGCGCCGCTATCGAGAAGGACCAGAAGCAACTGTGATCCCCCTCACCCTCGCCGAGGTCGCAACAGCGGTCGGCGGGAGCACGCACGACATACCGGACAGCGCGGTACGGGTCACCGGCCCTGTGGTCAGGGACTCCCGCGAGGTGGTGCCCGGCGCCCTGTTCGTCGCCTTCGCCGGCGCCCGCGCCGACGGCCACGACTTCGCCGCGGGGGCCGTCGCCGACGGCGCCGTGGCGGTCCTGGCGACCCGGCCGGTCGGCGTGCCCGCGATCGTCGTGGACGACGTCCAGGAGGCCCTGGGCCGCCTCGCCCGGCACGTCATCGAGCAACTGGGCGCCACCGTGATCGGGCTGACCGGCTCGGCGGGCAAGACCAGCACCAAGGACCTGCTCGCGCAGCTGCTCCAGCGCCTGGCGCCCACCGTGTGGACGCCCGGCTCGCTCAACAACGAGATCGGGCTGCCGCTGACCGCGCTCAGCGCCGACCGCGAGACCCGCCACCTGGTGCTGGAGATGGGCGCCCGGGGCATCGGCCACATCCGCTACCTCACCGGCCTCACCCCGCCGCGGATCGGCCTGGTGCTCAACGTCGGCTCCGCGCACATCGGCGAGTTCGGCGGCCGCGAGCAGATCGCCCAGGCCAAGGGCGAACTCGTGGAGGCGCTGCCGGCCGAGGCCGAGGGCGGCATCGCCGTGCTCAACGCGGACGACCCGCTGGTAAGTGCCATGCGCACCCGAACCAAGGCGAAGGTGGTGACCTTCGGAGAGGCCCCGGAAGCGGACGTACGGGCGGAGAACGTGACGCTCAACGACCGCGGCCAAGCCGTCTTCACCCTGCAAACACCCTCCGGGTGCGCTGATGTGACCTTGCGCCTGTACGGTGAGCATCACGTGTCGAACGCGCTCGCCGCGGCCGCCGTCGCCAGTGAACTCGGCATGCCTGCCGGGGAGATCGCCACCGCGCTCTGCGCGGCGGACTCGCTCTCGCACTGGCGCATGGAGGTCACCGAGCTGCCCGACGGCGTGACGGTCGTCAATGACGCCTACAACGCGAACCCCGAATCGATGAAGGCAGCCCTGCGCACGCTCGCGGCGATGGGCGGCCCGGCACAGGCTCGGGGGGGCCGTACGTGGGCTGTGCTGGGGGCGATGGCCGAGCTCGGCGAGCGGTCGCTCGCGGAGCACGACGCCGTGGGCCGGCTGGCCGTCCGGCTCAACGTCAGCAAGCTCGTGGCCGTCGGCGGCACCGAAGCCGCCTGGCTGCAAATGGGCGCCTATAACGAGGGTTCGTGGGGTGAGGAGTCGGTGCACGTGTCCGACGCGGAGGCGGCGATCGACCTGCTGCGCACACAAGTGCGGCCGGGAGACATCGTGCTGGTGAAGGCATCGAGGTCGGTCGGACTGGAGTCCGTCGCCCTGGCGCTGATCGAGGGTGCCGCTCGATGAAGCAGATCCTCGTCTCCGGCGTCCTCGGACTCTTCCTGTCGCTGATCGGCACCCCGCTGCTGATCCGCCTGCTCGCCTCGCGCGGCTACGGGCAGATGATCCGGGACGACGGCCCGAAGGCCCACCACAGCAAGCGCGGCACCCCCACGATGGGCGGCATCGCCTTCATCCTGGCCACGCTGATCGCCTACGCGGTGACCAAGCTGATCACGGGCGACAAGCCCACGATGTCCGGCGTGCTGGTGCTCTTCCTGACCACCGGCCTCGGTCTGGTGGGCTTCCTGGACGACTACATCAAGATCGTCAAGCAGCGCAGCCTGGGCCTGCGGGCGAAGGCGAAGATGGCCGGGCAGCTCATCGTCGGCATCACCTTCGCGGTGCTGGCGCTGAACTTCCACGACTCGCGCGGCCAGACGCCGGCCTCCACCAAGCTCTCCTTCACCACGGACTTCGGCTGGTCCATCGGCCCGGTGATCTTCGTCATCTGGGCGCTGTTCATGATCCTGGCGATGTCCAACGGCGTGAACCTCACCGACGGCCTGGACGGCCTGGCCACCGGCGCCTCCACCATGGTCTTCGCCGCCTACACCGTCATCGGCGTGTGGCAGTACGGCCAGTGGTGCGGCGCCCCGGTCAGCGCCAACGGCGCCTGCTACGAGGTACGCGACCCGCTCGACCTCGCGGTGGTCGCCGCCGCCCTCATGGGCGCGTGCTTCGGCTTCCTGTGGTGGAACACCTCGCCCGCCAAGATCTTCATGGGCGACACCGGCTCCCTCGCGCTCGGCGGCGCCCTGGCGGGCCTGGCGATCTGCTCGCGCACCGAGATGCTGCTCGCCATCCTGGGCGGCCTGTTCGTCCTCATCACCCTGTCGGTGATCATCCAGGTCGGCTCCTTCCGGCTCACCGGCAAGCGCGTCTTCCGGATGGCGCCGCTGCAGCACCACTTCGAACTCAAGGGCTGGAGCGAGGTCCTGGTGGTGGTCCGGTTCTGGATCATCCAGGGCATGTGCATGGCCGTCGGGCTCGGCATCTTCTACGCCGCCTGGGTGGCCGCCTCATGACCGCCTCCCCTTCCGCTTCCGGCGCGCCGCTCTCCCCCCACGAACTCAAGGGCGTCCCGGTCACCGTCGCGGGGCTCGGCGTCTCCGGGGTGCCGGCCGCCAAGGCGCTGCACACCCTGGGCGCCCAGGTCACCGTCGTCAACTCCACCGCGGACGAGCGGCGGCAGGCCGAGGCGGCCGAACTGGAGGCGCTCGGCATCGCCGTCCGCCTCGGCGAGGACGCCGTCACGCGGCTTCCCGAGCAGACCCGGCTGGTCGTCACCGCGCCCGGCTGGCGGCCGGACAGCCCGCTGTTCGCGGCCGCCGCCGAGGCCGGCGCCCCGGTCTGGGGCGACGTCGAACTCGCCTGGCGGCTGCGCGGCCCCAACGCCGCGCCCTGGCTCGCCGTCACCGGCACCAACGGCAAGACCACCGCGACCCGGATGCTCGCCGAGATCCTCACCGCGGCGGGGCTGAGCACCGCGGCCGTCGGCAACATCGGCGTCTCGCTGCTGGACGTCGTCCTCGGCCAGGAGCACCACGACGTGCTCGCCGTGGAGCTGTCCAGCTACCAGCTGCACTGGGCGCCCAGCATCCGCCCGCACTCCGCGGCCGTGCTCAACCTCGCCCCCGATCACCTCGACTGGCACGGCTCCATGGCCGCCTACGCCGCCGACAAGGGCCGCGTCTACCACGGCAACCAGGTCGCCTGCGTCTACAACGCGGCCGACCCGGAGACCGAGCGGCTGGTGCGCGAGGCCGACGTCGAGGAGGGCTGCCGGGCGATCGGCTTCACCCTGGGCGCCCCGGCGCCGTCGCAGTTCGGCGTCGTGGACGGCATCCTCGTGGACCGCGCCTTCGTCGCCGACCGGCAGCGCGAGGCCCAGGAGCTGGCCGAGACCGGCGACGTGCGCCCCGGCGCCCCGCACAACATCGCCAACGCGCTCGCCGCCGCCGCCCTCGCCCGCGCCTACGGCGTGGCGCCGGCGGCGGTCCGCGCGGGCCTGCGCGCCTTCCGGCCCGACGCCCACCGCATCGCGGAGGTCGCCGTGGTGGACGGCGTCACCTGGGTCGACGACTCCAAGGCGACCAACACCCATGCCGCCGAGGCGTCGCTGGCCGCCTACGAGCCGATCGTCTGGCTCGCCGGGGGCCTGGCGAAGGGCGCCACCTTCGATGAACTCGCCGCCAAGGCCGCGCCACGGCTGCGGGCCGCGGTGCTCTTCGGCGCCGACCGCGCCCTGATCGCCGAAGCACTCGCGCGACACGCCCCGCAGGTCCCGGTGGTGGAGCTCGAACGGACCGACACTGGGGCGATGTCCGCCGCCGTCGCCACGGCCCGCGACCTCGCCCGCGAGGGCGACACGGTCCTGCTCGCCCCGGCCTGCGCGTCGATGGACATGTTCGCCAACTACAACCAGCGCGGCGACCTGTTCGCCGAGGCGGTGCGCGCGCTTGCGGCCGCCGCCGGCCAGGGGCAGCAGCCGGACGACCCGCACGACCACTAGGCCGCCGGCGGGCGGCGGCGCCGCGCACCGAGGAGGGGACGCATGCCGCGAGACCGCTTCACCGCTCCCGGCGGCGAGGACCGCGCCCCGAACGAGCCGCAGCCTCCGGCGGCGCGCGGGGGTCGCGGCGCGAACCCCAGCGGCCTGGGCCGCCCCCCTGCCCCGGGCGGGCGCCCTTCGCCTCCGGCGGAGCGCGGAGCCCGCGGCACGGACCCGGCCGGCTCCGGCGGGGCCCGGGGCAGCTGGGGCGTTGGCCCCGAGCGGGGTGGGCGGGGCCGTGTTCCGGGCGAGGACCCGGGGCGGGCGGCAGGTCGTTCGGCTCCGGGTGGTCGGCCGGCGGCTTCGGCGGGCCGGGGTGGGCGCGGTTCCGGGACCGGCGAGCCCTCGCCTGCGGCGGAGCGCGGCGTTCGTGGCGGGGACCGGACCGGTTCCGGGGCGGTTCCCGGTGAGCGCGCGGCGAGGGCGGCGGAGCGGGGCGGGCGTCCTGCCCCTGCACAGCGGTCGGGGGCGGCGGCCGGGCGGGGCGGGAGGGCGGCGGAGCGCGACGCTGCCCGCGCGGCGGCCGGTGCGCGGCGGCGGGCGGCTGCCGCCGGGGTGGCCCCGGGCGGTTCGGGACCCGAGCGTCCTGGCGAGCGCGTACCGGGCGGGGGGCGGCGGGGACCCGTTGCCGCGGTCGCCGTGGCCGGGGCGGGGGGCGAGCGGCCCGCTGCCCGGCTGCCGCGCGGGTTCCTCGTACCGCCGGCCCGGTCCGTACGCACCGGCAGCGCCCGGCGCGGGGCCGCACTGCTGCCGCGGCGGCTGCGCGAGGCCTGGGACCGGCCGCTGACCGCGTACTACGTGATCCTCGGCGGCGGCCTGCTGATCACCGTGCTCGGCCTCGTCATGGTGTACTCCGCCTCGATGATCCAGGCGCTGCGCTACGGGCTGCCCTCCACCTACTACTTCCGCAAGCAGCTGCTCGCGGTCGCGATCGGCTCGGTGCTGCTCTACGGCGCCGCCCGGATGCCGGTGCGGCTGCACCGCGCGCTCGCCTACCCGCTGCTGCTCGGCGCGGTGTTCCTGATGTGCCTGGTGCAGGTGCCGGGGATAGGGCAGACGGTCAACGGCAACACCAACTGGATCTCCATCGGCGGCCCCTTCCAGCTCCAGCCCAGCGAGTTCGGCAAGCTCGCCCTGGTGATGTGGGGCGCCGACCTGCTGGCCCGCAAGAACGACAAGAAGCTGCTCACCCAGTGGAAGCACCTGCTGGTGCCCCTGGTCCCGGTCGCGGTGCTGCTGCTCGGCCTGATCATGCTCGGCGGCGACATGGGCACCAGCATGGTGCTCACCGCCATACTGTTCGGGATGCTCTGGCTGGCCGGCGCACCGACCAGGCTCTTCACCGGCGTCCTGGGCGCGGCCGGCGTGCTCGCCGCGCTCTTCGTGGCCACCAGCCCCAACCGGATGGGCCGCCTGCACTGCATCGCCGCCACCTCGCCCGGCAGCAACGACCAGTGCTGGCAGGCCGTGCACGGCATCTACGCCCTGGCCTCCGGCGGCTGGTTCGGCACCGGTCTCGGGGCGAGTGTGGAGAAATGGGGAGAACTCCCCGAGCCGCACACCGACTTCATCTTCGCCGTGACCGGGGAGGAACTGGGCCTGGCGGGCACACTGTCGGTACTGGCCCTCTTCGCGGCACTAGGCTACGCGGGTATCCGCGTGGCCGGTCGCACGGAGGACCCCTTCGTCAGGTTCGCAGCGGGTGGCGTGACCACCTGGATCACGGTGCAGGCCGTGATCAACATCGGTGCGGTGCTCGGCTTGCTGCCGATCGCCGGTGTCCCGCTCCCGCTGTTCTCCTACGGGGGTTCGGCCCTCCTGCCGACCATGTACGCCCTCGGGCTGCTGATCTCCTTCGCCAGAAGCGAGCCGGCCGCCCGGGCGGCGCTGGCCACGCGGGGGCGCAACTCCCTTACCGGGGCCATCAGAAGGACGATGCGACGGCCCGCCGCCCGGCGGCGGCCGTCCGGAGAGCGGTGAATTTCGGTGCATGTCGTACTCGCCGGTGGGGGGACCGCCGGCCACATCGAGCCGGCCCTCGCGCTCGCCGATGCCCTGCGCAGGCAGGACCCGACCGTGGGGATCACCGCACTCGGCACCGAGCGCGGCCTGGAGACCCGGCTCGTGCCCGAACGGGGCTACGAACTCGCCCTCATCCCCGCGGTCCCGCTGCCCCGGCGCCCCACCCCCGAGCTGATCACCGTCCCCGGACGGCTGCGCGGCACCATCAAGGCGGCCGAGCAGGTGCTGGAGCGCACCAAGGCGGACTGCCTGATCGGCTTCGGCGGCTACGTCGCCCTGCCCGGCTACCTGGCCGCCAAGCGGCTCGGCGTGCCGATCGTCGTCCACGAGGCCAACGCGCGGCCCGGGCTGGCGAACAAGATCGGCTCCCGGTACGCGCACACCGTCGCCGTCTCCACCCCCGACAGCAAGCTGCGCGACGCGCACTACATCGGCATCCCGCTGCGCCGCTCCATCGCCACCCTCGACCGGGCCGCCGCCCGCCCCGAGGCCCGGCACATGTTCGGGCTGGACCAGAACCTGCCCACGCTCCTGGTCTCCGGCGGCTCGCAGGGCGCCCGGCGGCTCAACGAGGTCGTCGCCACCGTGGCACCGCGGCTGCAGCAGTCCGGGGTGCAGATCCTGCACGCGGTGGGCCCCAAGAACGAGTTGCCGCGCTCGGACAACATGCCCGGCATGCCGCCCTACCGCCCGGTGCCCTACCTGGACCGGATGGACCTCGCCTACGCCGCGGCCGACATGATGCTGTGCCGGGCCGGCGCGATGACGGTCGCCGAACTGTCCGCGGTGGGGCTGCCCGCGGCCTACGTACCGCTGCCGATCGGCAACGGTGAGCAGCGGCTCAACGCGCAGCCGGTGGTCAAGGCGGGCGGCGGGCTCCTCGTCGACGACGCGGACCTTACGCCGGACTGGGTCCTCGGCAACGTCCTCCCCGTCCTCACCGACCCGCACCGCCTCTACGACATGTCCCGCTCCGCCGCGGAGTTCGGCCGCCGCGACGCCGACGAGCTGCTGCTCCGCATGGTGTACGAGGCCGTAGCCGCGCGGCGCTGAGGGGGCCACTGCCCCAGGCCCCTTCCGGCCGGTCCGGCCCACCGGCCGGCGGGCGGCTTGTCGCGGCCCCCAGGAACGGCAACCCGTCTGCCCGACGGGGGTGATCTTCCGTCCCAAGGACGGTGACCTCTGCTGGGAGAGCAGTTCCCCGCGCCGCCGTACGGCTCGCTTTGCGCGCGAACGGCGAGGCCGTACCACCCAGGGGCGCTGGGGGTACCTCCCAGGCGAAGCTCTGGGGGTGGGGGTACCTCCCAGGCGAAGCACTGGGGGAGAACTGCGCGAGCAACCGGCCACCGGCCCGCGGCCGGGGACGGCGGGGTGGGGGCAGACGCGTAGCCGTTCTTGGCGGCGTGAGAGCGGCGCAGCCTTACGGCGGGGTGCCGCGGCGTAGGGGCAAAGCCGGGGGAGGATGGGGGGATTCGCGGGGCGAGCCCGCGTCGGACGCCGGGAGGGCGAGGTGTCGCCGATGGGTGGGAACTCCACGCGCGAGGGTCGCGTACAGCGCCCGGCGCAGCCGGACTCGGTTCGGCGGGCGCCGAGTTCGCCGCCGCGGGGCCCGCGCACCCGGGACACCGTGGTCCGCCGGAGGCGGGCCGTGCTCGGGGGCCTCGCGGCCGCCTCCGTGCTGATCGGCGGCGGCACGTGGCTCGTCTACGGCTCACCCTTGCTGCGGGCGGAGCACGTGACCGTGCGCGGGAACCACAATCTGTCCGATGATCAGATCATCCGCAGCGCTCATGTCCCCCTCGGCGGAGCCCTCTTGTCGGTGGACACCGGCAAGGTCCGCTCCCGCCTGCTCAAAGCGCTGCCGCGGCTGTCCGCCGTGACGGTCGAACGCTCCTGGCCGCACACCGTGCGGCTGGAGGTGACCGAGCGGACCCCCTCCGCCGTGCTGCGCAGCGGCTCGCACTACACCGAAGTCGACCGCGACGGCGTGCGGTTCGCCACCGTCGACCGCGCGCCCGCCGGTGTCCCCCTCGTGCAATTGACCGACCCCCGTGCGGACAGTATTCGGCAGTTCGGTACGAAAAGGCTGCTGCGCGCGGCGATTGCGGTCTCCGCCGACCTCCCGGAAAGCCTGCGCGGCCACGCGACCGCGATCCAGGTCGTCTCCTATGACGGCATCACCGTCGAACTCACCGGCGGCCGCGATGTGATGTGGGGCAGTTCCGAGCAGGGCGCCCGCAAGGCCGCGGTGCTCACCGCGCTGATGAAGGCGCAGCCCGACGCGACCCACTACGACGTCAGCGCTCCCAGCGCCCCTGCCGCGTCCGGGAGTTGACGCCGCGGCCGGGCCGGGTGCGGCCGGGCGCGCGGGTGTTCGGACCCGCTGCAGCGGCGCATGACGTGATCACATAGGGTGAAAAGAAATACGGGAGGTTCGGCGTGTTCGTTGAACCGCCACCGCTTGTCGACTTAGTGTCTCGTCCCAAGGGAACACAAGGGACAGGGCATACTGGTAACCCTAAACCTCAGGGTTAGGGTTCGGAACGGCACCGGCGAGCCACCGACCGTCCCACACGATTCGTAATCGAGGCGAGAGGGCTTCGACGTGGCAGCACCCCAGAACTACCTCGCGGTCATCAAGGTCGTCGGCATCGGCGGCGGTGGTGTCAACGCCATCAACCGGATGATCGAGGTCGGTCTCAAGGGCGTCGAGTTCATCGCGATCAACACCGATGCACAGGCCCTCCTGATGAGCGACGCCGACGTCAAGCTCGACGTCGGCCGTGAACTGACCCGCGGCCTCGGCGCGGGCGCCAACCCCGACGTCGGCCGCAAGGCCGCCGAGGACCACCGCGAGGAGATCGAAGAGGTGCTCAAGGGCGCCGACATGGTCTTCGTCACCGCGGGCGAGGGCGGCGGCACCGGCACCGGCGGCGCCCCCGTCGTGGCCAACATCGCCCGCTCGCTGGGCGCGCTGACCATCGGTGTGGTCACCCGGCCCTTCACCTTCGAGGGCCGCCGCCGGGCCAACCAGGCCGAGGACGGCATCGCCGGCCTGCGGGAGAACGTCGACACCCTGATCGTGATCCCCAACGACCGGCTGCTGTCGATCTCCGACCGCCAGGTCAGCGTGCTCGACGCCTTCCGCTCCGCGGACCAGGTGCTGCTCTCCGGTGTCCAGGGCATCACCGACCTGATCACCACCCCGGGCCTGATCAACCTCGACTTCGCCGACGTCAAGTCCGTGATGTCCGAGGCCGGTTCGGCCCTGATGGGCATCGGCTCCGCCCGCGGCGACGACCGCGCGGTGGCCGCCGCCGAGATGGCCATCTCCTCCCCGCTGCTGGAAGCCTCCATCGACGGCGCCCGCGGTGTGCTGCTCTCCATCTCCGGCGGCTCCGACCTCGGCCTGTTCGAGATCAACGAGGCGGCCCAGCTGGTCAGCGAGGCCGCGCACCCCGAGGCGAACATCATCTTCGGCGCGGTCATCGACGACGCGCTCGGCGACGAGGTCCGGGTCACCGTGATCGCGGCCGGCTTCGACGGCGGCCAGCCGCCGACCAAGGGCAGCCGGGACAAGGTGATCAGCTCCTACACCTCCCGTGACGAGCCTGTCCCGCCGGCCGCCCCGGCCCCCCGGATCGGCACCGAACCCGGCCGCCCCACGCCGTCGTTCAACGGCATCGGCAGCGTCCCGCCGGCGGCCGGCGAGCCGGAGCCGGTCGCCGAGACGCCCGGCACCCCGGTGCCGCCGCCGGTCGTGCCGCCGGCCCGCCCGTACCCGGACTCGGTCGAAGAGCTCGACGTCCCCGACTTCCTGAAGTGACCGCCCGGCAGTGATAGCGCACAACACGGCAGTGGACGGCGCGCACTTCGCCTTCACCGACAGGTGGGGCGGGGTGAGCGCCGTTCCGTATGACAGCCTCAACCTCGGCGGGGCGGTCGGCGACGAGCCGACCGCCGTGCTCGCCAACCGGGACCGGGCCGCCGCCGCACTCGGCCGCGACCCCGCCCGGGTGGTGTGGATGCACCAGGTGCACGGCCGCGAGGTCGCCGTCGTCACCGAACCCTGGGGCGAGCGGCCCGTTCCCGAGGTGGACGCGCTCGTCACCACCCGCCCGGACCTCACCCTCGCGGTGCTCACCGCCGACTGCGTGCCGGTGCTGCTGGCCGACCCCGTCGCCGGGGTCGCCGGGGCCGCGCACGCCGGGCGGTCGGGGATGGCCGTCGGCGTCGTACCGGCCGCGGTGGAGGCGATGACCGCCCTGGGCGCCGACCCCGCCCGGATCGCCGTCCGGATCGGCCCCTCGATCTGCGGCAAGTGCTATGAAGTGCCCGACACGCTCCGGCGCGAGGTGGCTGCCTCGGTTCCCGAGTCGTACGCCGGGACGAGCTGGGGCACACCCTCGATCGACGTGGCCGCCGGCGTACGCGCCCAACTCGCGCGCTGCGGCGTCCGGGAGATCGACGGCCCGCACGTGTGCACGCTGGAGTCCGCCGACCACTTCTCCTACCGCCGCGACGGGCGCACCGGCCGGCTGGCGAGCTACGTCTGGCTGGACGGCGACCGGTGACCGGCTCCGCGCTGCCCACCGGGCAGCGGACCGCCGAACTCGCCGCCAACCTGGCCCGGGTGCAGGAGCGGATCGCCGCCGCGTCCGCCGCGGCCGGCCGCCGCCGCGAGGACGTCACCCTCATCGTGGTCACCAAGACCTACCCCGCGCAGGACGTGCGCGCGCTCGCCGGGCTCGGGGTGCGGCAGGTCGCGGAGAACCGCGACCAGGAGGCCGGGCCGAAGGCCGCCGCGCTCGCCGACCTGCCGCTGCGGTGGCACTTCGTGGGCCAGTTGCAGACCAACAAGGCGCGCTCCGTGGTCCGTTACGCCGACCACGTGCACTCGGTCGACCGGCTGCGGCTGGTCGGCGCGCTGTCCGCGGCGGCCTCCGCCGCCAGCCGGCAGATCGGCTGCCTGGTGCAGGTCGCGCTGGACGCGGAGTCCGGCGACCGCGGGGAGCGCGGCGGGGTGGCCCCCGACGCCGTGGCCCCGCTCGCCGACGCGATCGCGGCCGCCGAGGGGCTGCGGCTGGACGGGGTGATGACCGTAGCACCGCTGGCCGGACCGTACGCGGGCCAACCCCGTGCTGCCTTCGATCGGTTGATGGAAATCTCATCCCGCCTGCGCGAGACGCATCCGGCTGCGAACATGGTCTCGGCAGGGATGAGCCAGGACCTCGACGAAGCGGTGGCGGCCGGAGCGACACATCTACGCGTCGGAACGGCGGTACTCGGAGTCCGTCCTGGGCTCCGGTAACGTCACCAAACAAGTCGGACCACAGCATAAATATGGTGTGGCGGCCGCCCGGACGGCGGCTCAGGACCGCAACCCCGCTGAGAGGACGCAGAGCATGGCCGGCGCGATGCGCAAGATGGCGGTCTACCTCGGCCTCGTGGAGGACGACGGATACGACGGACCGGGGTTCGACCCGGACGACGAGTTCGAGCCCGAGATGGCCGCGCCGCCCAGCGGCAGGGCCGCGCCGGAGCCCGAACTCGCCGAGCCCCGTCGGCCGCACAACCAGCACGTGCCGGCAGGTCGGCTGCAGCCGCCCCAGGACGAGCCGCCGCGGCTCGTGCACGCCCCGGCACCGCGCGAACCGCGGATCGCCCCAGTGGCATCCATCACACCTGAACGCCAGAACCTGGAGAAGAACGCACCGGTGATCATGCCCAAGGTCGTGTCAGAGCGGGAGCCGTACCGGATCACCACGCTGCACCCCAGGACCTACAACGAAGCCCGTACCATCGGGGAACACTTCCGTGAGGGTACGCCGGTGATCATGAACTTGACGGAGATGGACGACACGGATGCGAAGCGACTTGTCGACTTTGCGGCCGGTCTGGTCTTCGGTCTCCACGGCAGCATCGAGCGGGTGACGCAGAAGGTCTTTCTGCTCTCGCCTGCTAACGTCGATGTCACGGCGGAGGACAAGGCCCGGATCGCCGAGGGTGGGTTCTTCAACCAGAGCTAGGCGAACCGGGACACAACCGCACAGGACAACTGCACACCGTCACAACCAGCATCACCAAGAGCAACAGACAGCAACACGAGCAACAGGCACAGGGCAACCGCACGACAGTTGGACCCGGCCGGCAGGCCGAAGACGAGCAGGGGAGAGGGAAGGGCGATGAACATCGCACTCCAAGTGCTGTACATCGCGCTGTACGTCTTCCTGTTCGTGCTGATCTTCCGTTTGGTGATGGATTACGTCTTCCAGTTCGCTCGTTCGTGGCACCCTGGGAAGGCCATGGTGGTCGTCCTGGAAGGCACCTACACTGTCACCGATCCGCCACTTAAGCTTCTGCGGCGTTTCATCCCGCCGCTACGTCTCGGGGGCGTGGCGCTCGACCTGTCCTTCTTCGTATTGATGATCATCGTTTACATCCTGATCTCCATCGTCGGGGGTTTGATGTGACCGGTGCGGGCTCCCGATATGTCGACGATCACGTTGAGGTGAAGAGATGCCGCTGACCCCCGAGGACGTTCGGAACAAGCAGTTCACGACCGTCCGCCTTCGAGAGGGCTATGACGAGGACGAGGTCGACGCCTTCCTCGACGAGGTGGAGGCGGAGCTGACCCGACTGCTCCGCGAGAACGAGGACCTGCGGGCCAAGCTGGCCGCGGCCACTCGTGCCGCCGCGCAGAACCAGCAGCCGGGCATGCGCAAGGACCAGCAGGACCGTCCTGTGCCGCCGGCCATATCCGGACCGCAGCCGGTGCAGCAGCAGATGCCGCCGCAGCAGCAGCACATGGGCGGACCGCCCCAGCTGCCCGGCGGTGCCCCGCAGCTGCCGGCTGGTCCGAGCGCCCAGCAGCACGGCCCCGGCCCGGGTGGACCCGGTGGACCGATGGGCCAGCACCCCATGCAGGGCCCCGGTGGACCGGGCGGCCCGATGGGTCAGATGCAGCACCCGATGCAGGGCCCCGGCGGTATGCAGGGTCCCGGTGGGATGCAGGGCGGCCCGGGGGGTCCCGGTGGCCCGATGGGTCAGATGCAGCACCCCATGCAGCAGCACCACCCGATGCAGCAGCAGGGCCCCGGTGGCGACAGCGCCGCCCGCGTCCTGTCGCTCGCGCAGCAGACCGCCGACCAGGCCATCGCCGAGGCGCGGTCCGAGGCCAACAAGATCGTCGGTGAGGCCCGCAGCCGTGCCGAGGGCCTGGAGCGCGACGCCCGCGCCAAGGCGGACGCACTCGAGCGGGACGCGCAGGAGAAGCACCGCGTGGCGATGGGCTCCCTGGAGTCCGCGCGCGCCACGCTGGAGCGCAAGGTCGAGGACCTGCGCGGCTTCGAGCGCGAGTACCGCACCCGGCTGAAGTCCTACCTGGAGTCCCAGCTGCGCCAGTTGGAGAATCAGGCGGACGACTCGCTCGCCCCGCCGCGGACGGCCCCGCCGTCCGCCCCGTCCCTGCCGTCCGCGCCCTCGATGGGCGGCACCATGGGTGGCGGTGGTATCGCCAGCATGGCTCCCGCCGGTGCGGGCGCCATGGGCCACGGCTCTTCCGGCCCGTCCTACGGCGGCGGTGCCAACGGCAGCCAGAACGGTGGCCCGATGGGCGGTCACGGCCCCGGCCCGACGTACGGCGGCCAGCAGCAGATGTCGCCGGCGATGACCCAGCCGATGGCCCCGGTCCGCCCCCAGGGCGGCCCGTCCCCGCTCCAGCAGGCGCCCACGCCGATGCGCGGCTTCCTGATCGACGAGGACGACAACTAAGCCAGACCGAGTCACACGCACCACGCGAAAGGCCGGCCCCCGGAGACGGGGTGCCGGCCTTCGCGTTGTCCGCCTCTTACGACCGCCGGAGGTGGAACGTCAGGGAGAGACCCTCGTCGGTGAAGGCGGCCCCGAAGGTGTCGTCGGGAGCGCCCTCGGCGATCTCGGTGGCCAGCACCTCCTCCGCGATGAGGTCCGCGTGCGCGGTGAGCGCGGCGGCGACCTCGGGGTCCTCGGTGGTGTGCCGCAGCGCGATGCGGTCGGTGACCTCGAAGCCCGAGGACTTACGGGCCTCCTGGACGAGACGGATCACGTCCCGGGCGAGGCCGGCAAGGCGCAGGTCCGGGGTGATCTCCAGGTCGAGGGCGACCGTGGCGCCCGCGTCGGAGGCGACGGACCAGCCCTCGCGCGGGGTTTCGGTGATGATCACTTCCTCGGGCGCGAGCGCGATCTCCTCACCGTCCACGAGGACACTCGCCGTGCCCTTCTCGCGCAGGGCCGCCGACAGCGCAGCCGCGTCCGCCGCGGCGACGGCCGCCGCGACCGCCTGCACGCCCTTGCCGAACCGTTTTCCCAGCGCCCGGAAGTTGGCCTTCGCGCTGGTGTCCACCAGCGATCCGCCGACCTCGGAGAGCGAGGCGAGCGTGGCGACATTGAGCTCCTCGGCGATCTGCGCCCGCAGTTCGGCGGAGAGCTCGCCGAAGCCGGCCGCGGCGACGAGCGCGCGCGAGAGCGGCTGGCGGGTCTTGACGCCGGACTCCGCCCGCGTGGCGCGGCCGAGTTCGACCAGCCGCCGTACCAGCCGCATCTGCTCCGACAGCGCCGGGTCGAGCGCCGCCTCGTCCGCCACCGGCCAGCTCGCCAGGTGCACGGAGTCGGGCAGGTCGGGGGAGACGGGCACCACCAGGTCCTGCCAGACCCGCTCGGTGATGAAGGGCACCAGCGGCGCCATCAGCCGGGTGAAGGTCTCCAGCACATCGTGCAGGGTGCGCAGCGCCGCCGCGTCGCCCTGCCAGAACCGCCGGCGGGAGCGCCGCACGTACCAGTTGGACAGGTCGTCGACGAAGGCCGAGAGCAGCTTGCCGGCCCGCTGGGTGTCGAAGGACTCCAGCGCGTCGGTCACGTCCCGTACCAGCGCGTTGAGTTCGCCGACCAGCCAGCGGTCCAGCAGCGGGCGGTCGGCGACCGCCGGGTCGGCCGCCGAGGGCGCCCAGCCGGAGGTGCGGGCGTACAGGGCCTGGAAGGCGACGGTGTTCCAGTAGGTGAGCAGCGTCTTGCGCACCACCTCCTGGATCGTGCCGTGGCCGACCCGGCGGGCCGCCCACGGCGAGCCGCCGGCCGCCATGAACCAGCGCACGGCGTCGGCGCCGTGCTGGTCCATGAGCGGGATGGGCTGCAGGATGTTGCCCAGGTGCTTGGACATCTTGCGGCCGTCCTCGGCGAGGATGTGGCCGAGGCAGACCACGTTCTCGTAGGCGGAGCGGTCGAAGACCAGGGTGCCGACGGCCATCAGCGTGTAGAACCAGCCGCGGGTCTGGTCGATCGCCTCGGAGATGAACTGCGCCGGGTAGGTGCGCTCGAACAGCTCCTTGTTGCGGTACGGGTAGCCCCACTGCGCGAACGGCATCGAGCCCGAGTCGTACCAGGCGTCGATCACCTCGGGCACCCGGGTCGCGGTGCCGCCGCAGGTCGGGCAGTCGAAGACGACCTCGTCGATGTACGGGCGGTGCGGGTCCAGGCCCGACTGGTCGGTGCCGGTCAGGCCGGTCAGCTCGGCCAGCGAGCCGACGCAGGTGAGGTGGCCGTCCGGGCAGCGCCAGATGGGCAGCGGCGTGCCCCAGTAGCGGTTGCGGGACAGCGCCCAGTCCACGTTGTTGTCGAGCCAGTCGCCGTAGCGGCCGTGCTTGACGCTCTCCGGGTGCCAGGTGGTCCGCTCGTTCTCCCGCAGCAGGGCGTCCTTGACGGCGGTGGTGCGGATGTACCAGGAGGGCTGGGCGTAGTAGAGCAGCGCGGTGTGGCAGCGCCAGCAGTGCGGGTAGCTGTGCTCGTAGGGCACGTGCCGGAACAGCCGCCCGCGCGCCTGGAGTTCGGCGACCAGCGCCTCGTCGGCCTTCTTGAAGAAGACGCCGCCGACCAGCGGCACACTCTCCTCGAACGTGCCGTCCGGGCGCACCGGGTTGACCACCGGCAGGCCGTAGCCGCGGCAGGTGCGCAGGTCGTCCTCGCCGAAGGCGGGGGACTGGTGCACCAGGCCGGTGCCGTCCTCGGTCGTCACGTACTCGGCGTTGACGACGTAGTGCGCGTCGGGGATCTCGATGAAGTCGAAGGGCCGCTGGTACGTCCAGCGCTCCATCTCGCGGCCGGTGAAGCGCTCGCCGGTGGGCTCCCAGCCTTCGCCGAGCGCCTTGCCGAGCAGCGGCTCGGCGACGACCAGCTGCTCGTCGCCGTCGGTGGCCACCACGTAGGTGACGTCGGGGTGGGCGGCGACCGCGGTGTTGGAGACCAGCGTCCAGGGCGTGGTCGTCCACACCAGGAGCGCGGCCCGGCCGGCGAGCGGCCCCGAGGTCAGCGGCAGCCGCACGTAGACGGACGGGTCGACGATCGTCTCGTAGCCCTGGGCCAGCTCGTGGTCGGACAGGCCGGTCTGGTCGCGCGGGCACCAGGGCGCCACCCGGTAGTCCTGGACGAGCAGGCCCTTGTCGAAGATCTGCCGCAGCGACCACCACACGGACTCCACGTACTGCGGGTCCATGGTGCGGTAGGCCTCGTCGAGGTCCACCCAGTACCCCATGCGCGTGGTCAGCTCGGCGAACGCGTCGGTGTGGCGGGTGACCGACTCGCGGCACTTGGCGTTGAACTCGGCGATGCCGTACGCCTCGATGTCCTTCTTGCCGGTGAAGCCCAGCTCTTTCTCGACCGCCAGCTCCACCGGCAGGCCGTGGCAGTCCCAGCCGGCCTTGCGGGTCACATGGTGGCCCTGCATCGTCTTGAACCGGGGGAAGACGTCCTTGAAGACGCGGGCCTCGATGTGGTGGGCCCCGGGCATGCCGTTGGCGGTGGGCGGGCCCTCGTAGAACACCCACTCCGGGCGGCCCTCGGTCTGCTGGAGGGAGCGGGCGAAGGTCTTGCGCTCGCTCCACAGGTCCAGCACCTCCCGTTCGAGGGCGGGCAGGTCGACCTGGGCGGGCACCTGGCGGTACTGCGGCTGGCGCAACTCACTCATCAGGGGTTACTTCCTCCGGCGGGACGCTTGTCGCTGGTCGCGTGCTTCCGTCGGAGGGACGAGAGCGAGCGCTCCCGCGGTACCACCCTCCTTGGCGGCGTGGACGGCTCGCGGCCGCGCCCACCGCCCCCTCATTGGGGTCAGCGATGCCGGGTCTACTGGCCGGACGGGCACGACGGCCCGCGGTGTTCTTCCGGCGGCTCCGGGGTGATCTTCACACCGCGCACGCCCCCGGGCTTCCACCGTCCCCGGGTCGCTCATGGCTGCGTGCGGCGCTACTCGTCCCTTCCACGCCTCTCGCTGCGCCCAGTGTACGGGGCCGCGGCCGCTGGGTCGCCGCGGTTTTCCCCCGCCTCGGCCGAGCGGTGGCCGACTGATGGCCGACTGATGGGTTACTGGCGGCCGACCGGCGGTTCCAGTGCCGGCCGCCCACGGCCGCCCGTGGAAGCGCGGCATCACCCGTAGTGTGGTGGTATTGGCCCGAATGGCGGCTCTTGCCCTGCCTTGCGGCATGGTCCGGGGGCCTCACCGGAATACCTGGCGGTGAGCTGGGCACAACCGATGCAGACCTGTCTCCCGTCCCGGGGGTGCGGGTCGGCCCGGCAGCGCGCCCCGTTGCCGCGGGTCGATGCCCGATTTACCGTTTCCGGCACGATTCGCGCACAAGATCACTGAGGTGAAGGGGTCGCGGCCATGGTCGTGAAGAAGAAGTCGGCTGCCGCCGAGCCCTCCGGGGCCAAGGCGGCGGGCAAGGCGGCGACGAAGGCGGGCGCGACGAAGAAAGCGGCGAAGGCGGCGAAGAAGCCGGCCGGGAAGTCGGCGAAGGCCGCGGCCAGGACCGCCGCCCGCCCGGCGGCCAAGGGCGCGCAGGCCACGACGACGGGGAAGTCCGCGGGCAAAGCCGCGGGGACGGGGAAGGCGGCCGGAGCGGCCGCGAAGAAGGCGCCGGCCGGCAAGCGCGCGGCAGCGAGAAAGAAGACAGGAGCCCGCAAAGTGGCAGCTAAGAAGACCGTGGTCGGGACGGCAGCCTCGGCAGGCGGGGGATCGGCAGTGCCCGCGGCGCGGAACACGGCCGCGCCGGGGGACCTCGCGGTCCTGCCGGGCGAGGAGCCGTGGACCGAGGAGGACGTCGAGGAGGCCAGGTCCGAGCTGCTCGGCGAGGTCGAGCGGCTCAAGGCGGAGATCGCCTCCTCCGAGGCCGCCGTGCAGGGTCTGCTGCGCGACTCCGGGGACGGCGCGGGGGACGAGGCGGACACCGGGGCGAAGAACATCACCCGCGAGTCGGAGCTGGCGCTGGCCGCGAACACCCGGGAGATGCTCACGCAGGCCGATCGGGCGCTGCGGCGGCTGGAGGAGGGTACCTACGGGCTCTGCGAGGTGTGCGGCAAACCGATCGGCAAGGCGCGGATGCAGGCGTTTCCCCGCGCGACGCTGTGCCTGGACGACAAGCAGCGCCAAGAACGGCGTTGAGCCGCGCGGGGTTCCCCCGCGCCCCCGTACCCAGGGTGGCCCCTGTCCGGGGTTCCCCCGAGCCCCCGTGCTCAGGGCGCCCCTGCGCGGGGCGGCGCCGCGCCCTCCCGGGCAAGGGTGCCGCTCCGCGCCAGGGTGATGTGTGACACCTGCTGCGCGCGCAATTTGGGCGGTCTTGGGCTTCGCCACCGGCCGGAAGGGGCAGCTCGGTCCGTCCCGGACCACCGGCCGGCAGATGGCTTGTCGCGCAGTTCCTCCCCCAGAGCTTCGCCTGGGAGGTACCCCCAGCGCCCTGGGTGGTACGGCGCTCGCTTTGCGCGCAAAGGGCAAGCTCAATAGGGGCGCGGGGAACTGCGCGCGCAATTGGAGCGGTCCTGCGCTTCGCCACCGGCCGGGAGGGGCAGCCCGGTCCGTCCCGGATCACCGGCTTCGGGACAGCATTGGACCCCGTGGGGCAGACGGGTTGCCGTTCTTGGGGGCGCGGGGAACTGCGCGCGCAATTGGGATGGTCTTGCGCGTTGCCGCCGGGCGGGAGGGGCGGCCCGGGGCGCTCCGGGCCGCCGGGCGGGGGTTGGGGACCCGCTGGGGGGAGCGGGATCGCGTACCCTCTGGAGGGGGCCGGGGCAGCCCCCGGAGAGAGGGAAGAGCACGTGACGGAAGCGGAGCGCATCATCGGTACGTCCGAGCCGCCGGAGGCACCCCGTACGTCCGAGCCGCCGGAGGCCGGGGCCCGGGACGCCGAGGGGCAGCCGGCGACCCCCGAAGCCCCGCGCAGCGGCTCGCGGCGGATCCCCGTACTCATCGGCGTCGCCGTCTTCGCGTACGTGCTGGACCTCCTGTCGAAGCTCTGGGTCGTGCACAGCCTGGAGCACCACGACCCGGTCGACATCTTCGGGCACTACCTGCGGCTGGACGCCATCCGGAACGCCGGCGCCGCCTTCGGCATGGGCCAGGGGATGACCATCGTGTTCACGGTGATCGCCGTCGGCGTGATCGTCGTGATCGCCCGGCTCGCCCGCCGCCTGTACAGCGTGCCGTGGGCCATCGCGCTGGGACTGCTGCTCGGCGGCGCCCTCGGCAACCTCACCGACCGGGTCTTCCGCGCCCCCGGCGACTTCCAGGGCCGCGTCGTGGACTTCATCGCCCCCGTCCACTTCGCCGTCTTCAACCTCGCCGACTCCGCCATCACCTGCGGCGGCGTCCTGGTCGTGCTGCTCTCCTTCCGCGGCATCGACCCGGACGGCACCCGGCACCAGTCGGACTGACGGCGGACCCGGCGCCCCCGCGGCGGCCGTAAAATCGATCGGGTGACTACCCCCCAAGCCGAAATCCGCTCCCTGCCCGTGCCCGAAGGGCTCGAGGGCGAGCGTGTCGATGCCGCCATCGCCCGCATGTTCGGGTTCTCCCGGACCAAGGCCGCCGAGCTGGCGGCGGGCGGGAAGGTGACCATCGACGGCGCGGCCGCCGGCAAGTCGGAGCGGGTGCACGGCGGGGCCTGGCTGGAGGTCGAGATGCCCGCCCCGCCGGCCCCGGTGCGGGTGGTCGCCGAGCCGGTGGCCGGCATGGAGATCGTGCACGACGACGAGGACGTGGTGGTCGTCGTCAAGCCGGTCGGCGTGGCCGCGCACCCGAGCCCGGGGTGGAGCGGGCCCACCGTGATCGGCGGGCTGGCCGCGGCCGGCTACCGGATCTCGACCTCGGGTGCCGCCGAGCGCCAGGGCATCGTGCACCGGCTGGACGTCGGCACCTCCGGGCTGATGGTGGTGGCGAAGTCCGAGCGGGCGTACACCCTGCTCAAGCAGCAGTTCCGGGACCGCACGGTGGACAAGCGGTACCACGCCCTCGTCCAGGGCCACCCGGACCCGCTCAGCGGCACCATCGACGCCCCGATCGGCCGCCACCCCACCCACGACTACAAGTGGGCGATCGTCGCCGACGGCAAGCCCTCGGTGACGCACTACGACCTGGTGGAAGCGTTCCGCGCCGCGAGCCTGCTCGACATCAAGCTGGAGACCGGCCGCACCCACCAGATCCGCGTCCACATGTCGGCCCACCGGCATCCGTGCGCAGGCGACCTCACCTACGGCGCCGACCCCGTGCTCGCCAAGCGGCTGGGCCTGACCCGGCAGTGGCTGCACGCCGTCCGGCTCGGCTTCGAGCACCCCGGCGACGGGCAGTGGGTGGAGTTCGCCAGCGACTACCCCGAGGATCTGCAGCACGCCCTTGACGTGGTGAGGGCCGACAGCCAGTAGCCGCATGGCAGTCTGACGGCGTGGATCAGCTCGCGTTGTTCTTCGCCCTCATGCTCGCCGCGATCGTCATGGTGCCGCTGGCGGACCGGGTCGCGCTGCCGGCGCCGGTGCTGATGACCCTCTTCGGCGTCGCGCTCGCGCTGATCCCGCAGGTGCCCAACGTCCGCATCGACCCGGACCTGATCCTGCCGCTGGTGCTGCCGCCGCTGCTGTACGCGGCGGTGCAGCGCACCTCCTGGCGGCAGTTCGCGGCCAACCGGCGGCCGATCTTCCTGCTGGCGGTGGCGCTGGTCTTCATCACCACCGCGGCGGTCGCCTTCGTCGCCGACGCGATCGTGCCCGGCATCACCCTGGCTGCGGCCTTCACCCTGGGCGCGCTGGTCGCCCCGCCGGACCCGGTGGCGGCCACCGCGGTCGCCGGCAGCCTCGGCCTGCCCCGCCGGATGATCTCCATCCTGGAGGGCGAGGGGCTGTTCAACGACGTGACGGCGATCGTGCTCTACCACGTCGCCGTCGCCGCCGCGGTCTCCGGCCACTTCTCGGCCGCGCACGCCACCCTCGAACTGGTGCTGTCCGCGGTCGTCGCCGTCGTCGTCGGCCTGGTGCTCGGCTGGGGCGCCAACAAGCTGATGAGCGTGGTCGGCGACGCCACCTTGCAGACCGGCCTGTCCCTGCTGGTGCCCTTCGCCTCCTACGCCATCGCCGAGGAGCTGCACGGCTCCGGGGTGCTCGCGGTGCTCACCTCGGGCCTGTTCCTGGCCGAGTACGCCTTCGAGGCCGACGACGTGACCGCCCGCCTGGCCGGCAACACCTTCTGGGACATCGTGGACACCATGGTCACCGGCATCGCCTTCGGCCTGATCGGGCTGGAGATCCACACCGTCTTCGGGGTGGGCCACTGGGGGCCGATGCTGCGGCACGCCGGGGTGGTGGTCGCCGTGGTCGTCGGGGTGCGGCTGCTCTACCTGCTGCCGGCCGCCTGGGCCGCCCGGCGGCTCCACCGGCTGCGGGACATGGACGAGGACATCCCCATGACCTGGCGCGAGACGGTCACCATGTGGTGGGCCGGGATGCGCGGGGTGGCCTCGGTGGCGCTGGCGCTCGCCATCCCGCTCACCACGGACGACGGCCGCCCCTTCCCCGGCCGCCAGGAACTGCTCTTCATCGCCTTCGCGGTGGTGCTGGTCACCCTGGTGCTCCAGGGCCTCACCCTGCCCATGCTGATCCGCCGGCTCGGGGTGAGCAAGGACGTCGGCGCGGAGCACGACCAGGAACGGGAGTTGGCGCTGCGGGCGATGAAGGCCGCCCGCCGGCGGCTGCGGGAGATCGAGACGGCCGAGTCGCTGGACGAGGAGCTGGCCGAGATGCTCTACCACCGGGCGATCGACCTCGGCGCCCGCATCTCGCCGGACGTGCTGGACGACGAGCGACGCGAGAGCCACGCCCGCCGCGCCTCGCGGCTCAAGGCGCTGCGCCGCATCCAGGACGAACTGCTCTCGGCCGCCCGGCACGAGGTCGTCGCCGCCCGCAGCGAGCCCGGCTCCGACCCGGAGATCGTCGACCGGGTGCTGCGCCACCTGGACGTCCGCTCCCTGCGCGGCATCTGACGATGCGTCAGTAAAGTTCCGTGCGGTCCCGTCCCCGCCCGCACCGACCTCTGCTAGTCCGTCGCCTCGCGCGGGGACGGCGGCGGGGTGCCCACCTCGCGGCCCGGGCCCGGGCCCAGGTCCTCGGCGTCCGGCGGCTGCGCGGCCTCGCGGGGGCGCTGCTCGGCGATCCCGGGCGCGGGCGCGGTGCTGATCCGCGGCAGCGCGTAGGGGTGCTCGCAGCGCAGCCAGTCGATCAGCTGCTCGCGGATGATGCACCGCAGGTTGAAGATGTCGCTGGCGTCCTTCGCGGTGGCCAGCGCCCGCACCTGGATCGTCGTCGGCGTGGAGTCCACGACCACCAGGCCCCAGGCCCTGCGGTCCCACTCGGCGGCCTGCTCCAGGATCTCCAGCAGCCGCTTGCGCATCAGGTCCACCGGCGCCGCGTGGTCCAGGTGCAGCAGCACCGTGCCGGTCATCCGCGGGTCGCCGCGCGACCAGTTCTCGAACGGCTTGCTGGTGAAGTACGACACCGGCATCGTGATCCGCCGCTCGTCCCAGGTGCGCACGCTCAGGAAGGTGAGGGTGATCTCCTCGACCACGCCCCACTCCCCGTCCACCACCACCGTGTCGCCCAGGCGCACCATGTCGCCGAAGGCGATCTGCAGCCCGGCGAAGAGGTTGCCCAGCGTGGACTGGGCGGCGACACCCGCGACGATGCCGATGATGCCGGCCGAGGCCAGCATCGAGGCGCCCACCGTGCGCATCTCCGGGAAGGTGAACAGCATCGACGCGGCCACGATCACGCCCACGATCGCGGTGAACACCCGCTGGATCAGCGTCAACTGGGTGCGCAGCCGGCGGATCTTCGGCACGCTGTGGGAGGTCGCGGCGTAGCGGGCGTAGGAGGAGTCGATGACCGCGGCCGCCACCCGCACCACCAGCCAGCCCGAGGCGGCGATCAGCACCAGCGTCAGGCCGCGGCTGATCGCGGCCCCATGGCCGTACGAGGCGTGCGCGGCGTGGTAGGCGCCGCGCAGCAGCGCCGAGCAGAGCACCACCTGCGAGGGGAGCCGGCAGCGTCGCAGGTGGTCCCACAGCGGGGTCTCGGGGTGGCGGGCGTCCACCGAGCGCAGCGCCCGGTCGCCCACCCAGCCGACCGCGACGGTGAGCACCACTGTGGCGCCGATCACGATGGCAGGCCGCAGTACGTCCTGCATGGCCAGGAGGCTCCCTTCACCGGTTCGCGGCGGCATGCCGCCCGCCGCCGCGGGCGGCCCTATCCGCCATGTGTACGGCGTGGCCGCCGTCCGTGGCAACCGCCGCTCGGACGCCGGACGCGGGCCCGGCGGAATGGCACCATGGACGCGTACCCGGCCCACGGCGAACGAAGGCACCTCTGTGACCGCTGCGACAATCCTCCTGCTGCACTCCACCTACGGGCTGCGTCCCGCGGTGCACACCGCCGCCGACCGGCTGCGCGCGGCCGGCCACGAGGTGCACGTCCCCGACCTGTTCGACGGGCGGACCGCGGAGACGATGGAGGAGGGACTGCGGCTGCGCGAGGAGATCGGCCGCGACGAGCTGCTGCGGCGGGCCGTGACCGCGGCCGCCCCGTACTCCGAGGCGGGTCTGGTGTACGCCGGTTTCTCGCTGGGCGGCGCCATCGCGCAGAACCTGGCGCTGGGCGACGAGCGGGCCCGCGGCCTGCTGCTCCTGCACGGCACCTCGGACGTCGCCGACGACGCGGCCACCCACATCCCGGTGCAGCTGCACGTCGCCGACCCCGACCCCTTCGAGCCGGACGACTGGCTGAACGCCTGGTACCTGCGGATGCGCAAGGCCGGCGCCGATGTCGAGGTGCACCGCTACCGGGGGGCCGGCCACCTCTACACCGACCCCGAGCTGCCCGACTACGACGCCGAGGCCGACAAGCGCACCTGGGCGATCGCGCTGGACTTCCTCCAGGACGTGTAGCCGCCGTGGTCCGGGCCCGGACCGGCGGCCGGCCGCCCGGGAGGAAGTCCCGCGCGGCCGCTACTTCTTCAGGCCGGCCTCGATCGAGGACATCACCTGGTCCGAGGGGACGCCGGCGACCTGGATGTTGTTGCCGTTGAGCTTGACGGTCGGGGTCTGGTTGACGCCGGAGTCGTCGAAGGACTTGCTCATCGTCAGCGCCCACTTGTCGAAGGTGCCGTTGCGCACCGCGTCGGAGAACTTGGTGTTGTTCTTCAGCGCGGGCACCTGCTGGGCGAGCTTGATCAGGTGGTCGGCGTTGTTGAACTCGTCCTTGGTCTCGTCCGGGTGGACGGCCTTGGAGTAGAGCAGGGTGTGGTACTGCTCGAAGGCGTCCACCGACACGTTGAGCGCGGCGCCGACGGCGCTGAGCGCCTTCTTCGAGCCCGAGCCGCCCTCGCCGGCGTCCAGGAAGGTGCCGAAGGTGTACTGGATCTTGTACTTGCCGTCCTTGGCGCCCTGAAGCACGGCGGCGCCGGCCGTCTGCTCGTAGGCCGCGCAGATCGGGCAGCGCATGTCCTCGTACTCGTGCAGGGTGTTCTTGTTGGACGGGTTGCCGATCGTGATCGTCGTGCCGTTGGTGCCCGAGGTGTTGGCCGGCTTGACGAGCGGCTTCTTGGCGGCCGCGGACCAGTAGCCCGGCTTGTTGGCGTTGTTGACGGCCACCGCGATACCGCCGGCCGCGCCCAGGACGACGACGATGCCGACCGCCACCGCGATCTGGCGGCGGACCTTGGCGCGCTTGGCTTCCTTCTCGCGCTGGACGCGCAGCCGCTCGCGGGCGGCGGCCTTGGCGGCCTTGCTGTTCCGGGTGCTCATGACAGACATCTCCGTTGGGGGTACGCGTGGGTGTGGGGGTGAGGACCGGTGTTCGGCGCGGGCGCTGCGGTGCCGTGGCCGCGAGGGCGTCAGGCGGCAGCGAGGGCGACGGGCGGTCCCCGGCGTACGAGGGAGTGCAGCAGGGGCCCGGCGGCAGGCGCGGCCGCGGGGCCGGCGGCGGCCGGGCGTAGCCGCGGCCGGGCGGGCCCGGCGGCGGTGCGGGCGAGGGCCGCGGCGAAGAACAGCGGGCGGAACGCGGCGGCGGCCACCGCGCGCAGCACCTGGTGCAGCGCGGCCTCGCCGCGGCGCAGCCACCACGAGGCGAGCAGGCCCACCGCGATGTGCAGGGCGAGCAGCAGCCAGGGCAGCACCGAGACGCCGGCGTGCCCGGTCACCTGGCCCGTGACCTGGCGGGTCATCTGGGACCCGGCCTGCGTCACGGTCACCCCGGGCAGCCGGCCGCCGACCTGCCCGTGGCAGACCACCGCCTCGTGCAGGGAGTGCCACGAGCCGGTCACCGGGCCGCCGCCGGGCCCGTAGCAGGACTGCTGGCCGTAGGTGAAGAGGGTGTCGATGGTCAGCTCCAGCGGCACCATCATCCCGGCGATCGCCCAGAAGCCGCGCTCACGGCGGCCGGCGAGCACGTAGGCCAGGGCGAAGACGGCGGCGAAGGCGCACGCGACCGCGGCGAGCGGCAGCGGGCGGTGGGCCATCAGCACGTGCGAGGTGGAGGAGAGCGTGACGCAGACCGCGGCGAACAGGGCGGCGCGCGCCGCCCTGAGCCGCGGGCGTATCGCGCCCGTCGTCTCCATGGGCACAGAGTGTGCCACGTGCGGCTGTGTGTGCGGCCCAAAGGGCGGACAAGGACCTGCGCGGGACCGGCGAAGAAGGGGCCGCGACCGGAAACCGTACCGCTTCGGGGCACGCGCGCCGGGTACGCCCGCGGTGTCGGACCCTGGTCGTAGACTTCCAGGCGCCGCAGATCCACCGCTCCTGCCGGAGGTGTCGCCACCCGTGACCGATCAGCCCTTCACGCATCTGCACGTCCACACCCAGTACTCGCTTCTGGACGGAGCGGCGAGACTGAAGGACATGTTCAAGGCGTGCAACGAGATGGGCATGTCGCACGTCGCCATCACCGACCACGGCAACCTGCACGGCGCCTACGACTTCTTCCACCAGGCGAAGGCGGCCGGGGTGACCCCGGTGATGGGCATCGAGGCGTACCTGGCGCCGGAGTCGCGGCGGTACAACAAGCCGGTCAAGTGGGGCGCCCCCCACCAGAAGAACGACGACGTGTCCGGCGCCGGCGCCTACACCCACATGACGATCTGGGCACGCAACGCCACCGGCCTGCACAACCTGTTCCGGGCCCAGTCCCGGGCCTCCTTCGAGGGTTACTTCCGCAAGCCCCGGATGGACCGCGAGCTGCTGAGCGAGTACGCCGAGGGCCTGATGGGCACCACCGGCTGCCCCTCCGGCGAGATCTCCACCCGCATCCGCCTCGGGCAGATGGACGAGGCGCTCAAGGCCGCCTCGGAGTACCAGGACATCTTCGGCAAGAACAACTTCTTCGTCGAGATCATGGACCACGGCATCGACATCGACCGCCGCGCCCGCGACGGCCTGATGGAGATCGCCAGGAAGCTCAAGGCGCCCTTCGTCGTCACCAACGACTCGCACTACACCTACGCCGAGGAGGCCTCGGCGCACGACACCCTGCTGTGCATCCAGACCGGCTCCAACATGTCGGACCCGGACCGCTTCAAGTTCGACGGCTCGGGCTACTACCTGAAGTCCGCCGCCGAGATGTACGCGATCGACTCCTCCGACGCCTGGCAGGAGGGCTGCCGCAACAGCCAGCTGCTGATCGCCGACCGGGTCGACATCGCGGGGATGTTCGAGCCGAAGAACCTGATGCCGCGGTTCGACGTGCCCGAGGGCTACACCGAGGTCACCTGGTTCCGCGAGGAGGTCGCCCGCGGCATGAAGCGCCGCTTCCCCGGCGGCATCCCCGAGGACCGGCAGAAGCTCGCCGAGTACGAGATGGACACCATCATCCAGATGGGGTTCCCGGGCTACTTCCTCGTCGTCGCCGACTTCATCATGTGGGCGAAGAACAACGGCATCGCGGTCGGCCCCGGCCGCGGCTCGGCGGCCGGCTCGATCGTCGCCTACGCCATGGGCATCACCGACCTCGACCCGGTCCCGCACGGCCTGATCTTCGAGCGGTTCCTCAACCCCGAGCGCATCTCGATGCCCGACGTCGACATCGACTTCGACGAGCGCAGGCGCGGCGAGGTCATCCGCTACGTGACCGAGAAGTACGGCTCCGACAAGGTCGCCCAGATCGCCACCTACGGCACCATCAAGGCCAAGGCCGCGATCAAGGACTCCGCCCGCGTGCTCGGCTACCCCTTCTCCATGGGCGACCGGATCACCAAGGCGATGCCCGCCGACGTCCTCGGCAAGGGCATCCCGCTGTCCGGCATCACCGACAAGGACCACCCGCGCTACAGCGAGGCCGCCGAGGTCCGCGCGATGTACGAGAACGAGCCGGACGTCACCAAGGTGATCGACTCCGCGCGCGGCATCGAGGGCCTGGTGCGGCAGATGGGCGTGCACGCGGCCGGCGTGATCATGTCCGCCGAGCCGCTCATCGACCACGTGCCGATCTTCTCGCCGAAGAACGACGGCGCCGTGGTCACCCAGTGGGACTACCCGAGCTGCGAGTCGCTCGGCCTGCTGAAGATGGACTTCCTCGGCCTGCGCAACCTGACGATCATGGACGACGCGGTCAAGTCCATCAAGGCCAACAAGGGCATCGACATCGACCTGCTGGCCCTGCCGCTGGACGACCCGGCCACCTACGCGCTGCTCAGCCGCGGCGACACCCTGGGCGTCTTCCAGTTCGACGGCGGCCCCATGCGCTCCCTGCTGCGCATGATGAAGCCCGACAACTTCGAGGACATCTCCGCCGTCTCGGCCCTGTACCGGCCGGGCCCGATGGGCATGAACTCGCACATCAACTACGCGCTGCGGAAGAACAAGCAGCAGGAGATCACCCCGATCCACCCGGAGCTGGAGGAGCCCCTCAAGGAGGTCCTCGACATCACCTACGGCCTCATCGTGTACCAGGAGCAGGTGCAGAAGGCCGCCCAGGTGCTCGCCGGGTACTCCCTCGGCCAGGCCGACCTGCTGCGCCGCGCGATGGGCAAGAAGAAGAAGGAGGTCCTGGACAAGGAGTTCATCCCCTTCCAGGCCGGCATGCGCGAGCGCGGCTACAGCGACCAGGCGATCCAGGCCGTGTGGGACGTGCTGGTGCCCTTCGCCGGCTACGCCTTCAACAAGGCGCACTCCGCCGCCTACGGCCTGGTCTCCTACTGGACCGCCTACCTCAAGGCCAACTACCCGGCCGAGTACATGGCGGGCCTGCTCACCTCGGTGAAGGACGACAAGGACAAGATGGCGCTCTATCTCAACGAGTGCCGCCGGATGGGCATCAAGGTGCTCCCCCCGGATGTCAACGAGTCGAACGCCAACTTCACCCCGCGCGGCGACGACACGATCGTCTTCGGCCTGACCGCCGTGCGCAACGTGGGCACCAACGTGGTGGAGTCCATCGTCAAGTGCCGCCGCTCCAAGGGCCGCTACGCCTCCTTCCCGGACTTCCTGGACAAGGTCGAGGTCGTGGTCTGCAACAAGCGGACCGTCGAGTCGCTGATCAAGGCCGGCGCGTTCGACGAGATGGGCCACACCCGGCGCGGCCTGACCGAGCACTTCGAGTCGATGATCGACAACGTGGTGCAGGTCAAACGCAAGGAGGCCGAGGGCCAGTTCGACCTCTTCGGCGGCATGGGCGGCGACGACGGCGAGGAGACCCCCGCCTTCGGCATGGACGTGGTCTTCTCCGACATCGAGTGGGACAAGTCCTACCTGCTGGCGCAGGAGCGCGAGATGCTCGGCCTCTACGTCTCCGACCACCCGCTCTTCGGCATCGAGCACATCCTCAACGACAAGACCGACGCCTCCATCGCGGCCCTGGCCGGCGACTACGCGGACGGCGCGATCGTCACCATCGGCGGCATCATCTCCGGCCTGCAGCGCAAGATGACCAAGCAGGGCAACGCGTGGGCCATCGCCACCGTGGAGGACCTGGCCGGCTCGGTGGACTGCATGTTCTTCCCCGCCACCTACCAGCTGGTCTCGACCCAACTGGTCGAGGACGCCGTCGTGTTCGTCAAGGGGCGGCTGGACAAGCGGGAGGACGTGCCGCGGCTGGTCGCCATGGAGCTGCAGGTGCCCGACCTGACGGACGTGGGGGCCAACGCGCCGGTGATGATCTCCATCCCGACGGTGAAGGTCACCCCGCCGCTGGTGGCCCGGCTCGGCGAGGTGCTGGAGAGCCACAAGGGCAACACCGAGGTGCGGGTGCGGCTGCAGGGCGCCCGCAGCACCACCGTGCTGCGGCTCGACCGGCACCGGGTGACGGCCGACCCCTCGCTCTTCGGCGACCTCAAGGCGCTGCTCGGCCCGGCCTGCCTGGCCGCGGCGGCGAGCTGACCGGACACGCGACGCGGGGGCGTCCCCGAAGGGACACCCCCGCGCGGTGGAAGTGCGCGACAGGCGCGATCAGTTGTGGCCGAAGCGCTTCTGCTGCTTGCGGGTGACCTCGGTGGCGGAGGGCATCACGCGCTCCTCGGTCATGGTGCCCGCGGCGCGCTCCTGCGGCTCGCCGGCCCGCTCGGAGCGGCGCTCGCGCTGGTCGTGCTGCTGGTCGTGCTGCTGGCGGTTCTGGTTCCGGTTCTTAGCCACGATCGTGCCTTCCTAGTGTGGGGATTTGCCGGCCGATGGGGGCCGTCATCAGATTTGCACGCGAGTACGAAGCGCGCATTTCGGGCACGTTGACGGGGAAGACGCTCGGTAACCGGCCGCGACCGCCACGCCGAAGATCGCGTTCGGGGTCTCAACCCCCGAGCATTCGGGCACACTCGGGGGAAACTCGGGAGCATCCGTGCCGGGGGCCGACCGGAAGAGGTGCGAAATGGACCGCTGCGTCGTCCTGGTGGACGCCGGCTATCTGCTGGGCGCAGCGGCGAGCTTGCTGGCGGGCGAACCATCCCGCTCGCGGATCGTCGTCGATCATGCCGCCGTGGTCGCCGGCCTGCGCGAACGCGCGGAACGCGAGACCGGGCAGCCGCTGCTGCGGATCTACTGGTTCGACGGAGCGCCCGACCGGGTTCCGCAACCCGAACACCGGCGACTGCGCGTGATGCCCAGGGTCACGGTCCGCCTCGGCGCACTCACCCGAACGGACGGCAGGTGGGCGCAGAAGGGCGTCGACGCCGCCATGCACGCCGAGCTCTCCGAACTCGCCCGCAACCGGGCCTGCTCCGACGTGGTGCTCGTCACCGGGGACGGCGACCTGCTGCCCGGGATGATGTCCGCCAAGGAGCACGGGGTGGCCGTCCACCTGTGGGCCGTCCAGGCCGCCGACGGCGACTACAACCAGTCCGAGGACCTCGTCGCCGAGGCCGACGAGCGGCGGGTGCTGGACCGGGCGTGGATCACCGCGGCGATCCACGCCCGGGAGAGCGCCGCGGCCTGCCAGCCGGCCGGGCAGCGGCCCGGGGTCGGGCCCGAGATCGCGGCGATCCTGGCCGCGCCGCTGCCGGAGTCGCCCGAGGCGCCGCCCGAGGGCCCGGCGAAGAACGGGGTGGCACCGGCCGAGCCCACCGCGCCGGCGGCGCCGCACGGAAAGGGCGTGCCCACACCGAAGGACCTCGCCGACCTCGGCCGGCACCAGGCGCCACCACCGCCGGTGCACGCGCCCAGCACGCTGCGCTGGTCCTCCGACAAGGGCTGGACCGACCGGCCCGACCCCGCCGACGCCGGCCTGCCGACGCTCGCCCAGCTCACCACGGCCGAGCAGCGCTGGGCCGACCGCGAGGCCGACATCACCGCGGTGAGCGGCGATCCCTACGAGGTCGGGCAGGTCTTCGCCCGCCGGTGGATCGCCCGCGTCTCCGACCAGTCCCTGCTCCAGCAGCTCTCCGCCCACTACCCGCGCGTCCCCCACCGCATCGACGGCGAGCTCCTCCGCTACGCGGCACGCTTCGGCCTCCTGGCCCACAAGGACGATCAGATCGACGAGAACGATCGCTACGCGATCCGCGCGGGCTTCTGGCGCGAGTTCTCCACCGATAGCTAGCCGGCAGCTGGCCGCTGGGCTGCGAGGGTACGGCGTGCCCCCCGAGCCCAGGGTGCCCCTGCGCGGGGCAGCGGCACGCCCTCCCGGGCGAAGGGTGCCGCTCCCACGCGGGGCACTGTGTGCGATCCAGGGGGTACCTCCCGGGATCGGTGTCGGGCTTTGCCACCGGCCCGAGGGGGCGGTCCGGTCCGTCCCGGACCACCGGCCGGTGGTGGGCTGGTGGGGGTCCCCCCTCTGGGGGAGCAGTTCCCCGCGCCCCTGTTCGGTCAGCCCTTCGCGCGTAGGGCGAGGCGTATCACCCAGGGGCGCTGGGGGTACCCCAGCGCCCCTGAGAAACCTTGCCCTTCGCGCGAACGGCGAGGCCGTACAACCTGAGGGGCGCGGGGGACTGCTCCCCCCAGAGGGGGCACCCCCACAGCCGACGACGAGGTGCAGGCGGCAGCAGCGGCTAACCCCTACGGCGAGAAGCCGCCCCGTCACGGGGGCGGGGCCGTTTGCCTTTGTGCGGCGATGACCGCGTACGCTCGGGGACCGTGGAGAGCACGCAGAAGCAGGGGGGCGCCGGTGACGGCCTCGCGTGCTCGGTGCGCGGCCTGGTACGGACGTACCCGGGCAGCCGTGGCAGACCGGGTCGGCGCAGCCGGCCCACCCCGCCCGTACGCGCCAACGACGGCATCGACCTCGACATCCGCCGCGGCGAACTCTTCGGCATCCTCGGCCCCAACGGCGCCGGCAAGTCCACCCTCGTCCGCCAGCTCACCGGCCTGCTCCGCCCGGACGCCGGCAGTATCGACCTGCTCGGCCACGACCTCGTCCGCCACCCCGAGCGCGCCGCCCGCCTCGTCGGTTACCTCGGCCAGGAGTCCAGCGCCCTGGACGAGTTGACCGTCGCGCTCGCCGCCGAGACCACCGGCCGGCTGCGCGGCCTGGACGCGGCAGCCGCCCGCACGGCCCGCGACGCCGTCCTCGACGAACTCGGCCTCGGCCCGATCGCCGCCCGCCCCCTCAAACGCCTCTCCGGCGGCCAGCGCCGCCTCGCCTGCTTCGCCGCCGCCCTGGTCGGCCCCCGCCCCGTCCTCGTCCTGGACGAGCCCACCACCGGCATGGACCCCGTCGCCCGCCGCGCGGTGTGGGCCGCGGTCGACCGCCGCCGCACCGAGTACGGCGCCACCGTGCTGCTCGTCACCCACAACGTCATCGAGGCCGAGACGGTCCTGGACCGCGTCGCCGTCCTCGACCGCGGCCGGGTGATCGCGTGCGACACGCCCGTCGGGCTGCGCTCCCTGGTCGAGGGCGAGGTTCGACTCGACCTGGTGTGGCGGCTCGAACCGCCGGGCGAGCTGGCCTGCGTCGCCGCGCTGCGGCCGCTCGCCGAGGTGGCCGGCCGCCGCTGGACGCTGCGGCTGCCGCAGGACCGGGCGCGCGCGGTCGTCGCCGAGATCACCGGCGGGCCCGCGTTCGAGGCGCTGGACGACTTCACCCTGGCGATGCCGAGCCTGGAGGACGTCTACCTGGCCCTGGGCGGCAGCGGCGAAGGGCTGGTGAAGCTGTGACCGTCGCCACGCAGGACGGCGCGCTGTCCGGGGAGCGCGCCGCGCCCGGACCCGCGCCGCTCGCCCCGCGCGCCCGGCTGTGGCCCTCGCTCGGCGCCGTCTACCGGGCCCAGCTCTCCCGCGCCCGGGTGGCGCGGATCCCGCTGCTGTTCGTCGCCACCTTCCAGTCCATCGGGATCATGGTGATGCTGCGGGGCGTGGTCCACGCCGGGGACGGGGAGGCGGCCCGCGCGGTCGTCGCCGGCTCCAGCGTGCTGGTGGTCGCCTTCGTCGCGCTCAACCTGCTCGCGCAGTACTTCGGGCAGCTACGGGCCTCGGGCGGGCTCGACCACTACGCGACGCTGCCGGTGCCGCCGGCGGCGGTCGTGCTCGGCGCGGCGGGGGCGTACGCCTCCTTCACGGTGCCGGGCACGCTGGTCACGGCGGTCACCGGGTGCCTGCTCTTCCATCTCACCCTGACGAACCTGTGGGTGCTGGTGCTGGTCGTGCCCCTGTCGGGGGCCGCGCTGTCCGGGCTCGGGGCGGCGCTGGGGCTGCTCGCGCCGCGGCAGGAGATCGCGACGCTGCTCGGTCAGCTCGGGATGTCCGCGGCACTGCTGCTCGGGGTGCTGCCCGCCTCGCACATGCCCGCGCCTGTCTCCTGGGCCCGCGACGCCCTTCCCTCCACCTACGGGGTGGAGGCCTTCGCCCGCACTTTCGCGGGCCGCTCCGCCACGGACTGGCCCGCCGTCTTCGCCGACCTCTCCGTCTGCGCGGCGGTCGGCATCGCCTCCCTGGCCCTCGCCACCTGGTCCTACCGCCGCGCCGCCTGCCGTTAGCCGCAAGCTCCGCAGGCAGACGGGGTACCTCCCGCCGTAGGGGTTCCCCGCCACCCCCGCCCGCAGCCCGCCTTGGGCTGCGGGGGTGCCCCCTCCGGCGGAGCAGTCCTCCGCGCCCCCAAGAACGGCAACCCGTCGTAGGGGCTTCTCCCGACTCCCGGCCACAGGCCGCCCTGGGTTGCTCGCGCAGTTCCCCGCGCCCCTGGGTGGTACGGCCTCGCCCTGCGCGCAAAGGGCAAGCACCTCAGGGGCGCTGGGGGCACCTCCCAGGCGAAGCTCTGGGGGAGGAACTGCGCGCTCAGCCAAGAGCCGGCCTGCCGCCGGGCACGGCGGGAACCCCCGCGGCGGGGAGCCGCCCTCGCACCGTGCGGGCAGCACTCGGCACCGGTGGGAGAACCCCCGCGGCGGGTAGCCGCAGCCCCGTACAGAAAGACCTGGCACGATGGGCGAGTGACCGCACCGCTGACTCCGCCGGAGCCCCCACCCCACTCGCAGCCCGCGCAGCAACAAGCGCCGTATCCGGGCGGCGCCACCGTTTTTCCGCCCGTGGCGGCGCGGGAGCCGGTCTCCGTGACCCGTGAGGCGGGGCGCGGAGCCCTCGTCGCGGTGGCGGTCGCGGTGAGCGGGCTGCTGCTCGGCCTGCTGTGGCTGTGGCTGTCGCCGCGGGTACCGATGATCTCCGACGGCCAGGCCGTGTACCTGAAGGACACCGAGGGCGAGGAGGCGATCGGCGGCGACGGGACGTTCGTCCTGATCGCCCTCGTCCTGGGCGCGCTGAGCGCCGCCATCGTGTTCTGGCGGATGCGCCGCGGCGGGCTCGCGGTGGTGCTGGGGCTGGCCGCGGGCGGCGCGGCGGCCTCGGTGATCGGCTGGAAGTTCGGCGCCGCGCTCGGCCCCACCTCGGACATCGTCGCCCACGCCAAGGCGGTCGGCCCGAAGGTGGTCTTCGACGGGCCGCTCCAGCTGCGGGCCAAGAGCGCGATCGTGGTGTGGCCCGCGGCGGCGATGCTCGTGCACATGGTGCTGACGTACGCGTTCGGGGAGCGGGAGGAGAGCGGCGAGGGCGCCGTGGTCCCGGCCTTCCCGCCGCCGTACGCGCAGGGCGGCCCGGTGCCAGGTCCCGTTCCCGGTCCTGTTCCGGGCCCGGTGCCGCCGCACCACCCGGATACGGGCCCGCAGGGCGCCACGCAGGCCCCGGACCCGAACGGCTCCGCCGGCATGAACGGTTCCTCAGCCGCGACCGGCCCGAACGCCCAGGGCTCCGCCAACGGCGCCCGGCCGCCGCGGGACGCCCCCGAGCCGGACGACGGCGCGGTCCCCCACCACGGCGGCCGCCCGGGCGGCGAGACCACGGACGACTGACGGGGCCGGGGGACGCGCGGGGCCCTTCCGGGGGCCACCGCGCCAACCGGGGACCGGCCCCCCGGAAGCCGCCCTGAAAACGTCCCTAGCCCGCCCTGCCCACCGGTGCCGTGACCGCCGAGGTCAGGGCGACCAGGGTCTGCGGGGACAGCTCCAGTTCCAGGCCGCGCTTGCCCGCCGAGACGAAGACCGTGGGGTGGGACAGGGCCGTCTCGTCCACCACCGTGGGGAGCGGGCGGCGCTGGCCGAGCGGGGAGATGCCGCCGCGGACGTAGCCGGTGGTGCGCTCGGCCGCCGCCGGGTCCGCCATCGCCGCACGCTTGCCGCCGGCCGCCGCGGCCAGGGCCTTCAGGTCGAGGGAGCCCGACACGGGGACCACAGCCACGGTCAGGGCGCCGTCCACCTCGGCGACCAGCGTCTTGAACACGCGGCCCTCGACCTCCTCCGGGGCGATGCCGAGGGCGGCGCCGAGCGCCGCTGCCGCCTCACGGCCGTAGGACAGCTCGGAGGACGCGTCGTGCGCGTACGCGTGCAGCGTGTAGGGCGCCCCCGCGCGGTCCAGCGCCACCGTCGCCGGGGTGCCGCCCCCGCCGCGGGCCTTCTTCGCCATCTCCCGTGGACCCCCAGCTCAATTCGCGCAGATCGCCTGCTGCACCAGGTCCACCGCGGGCAGCGACGGCAGCTTGTCGATCACCGCGGTCTCCCGCCGCAGCAGCCGCAGCTCCTCGGTGAGCCGGGCCGCGGAGTCCGTGGCCTCCAGCAGCTGCTGCTTGGCCGGCGTCTCGACGATCATCGCGGCCGCGACCAGGTACGACAGCACGGTGGCGTCGTCGGGCAGCTCCTGCGCGGAAAGGGTGCGCTCCCGCGAGCCCGCCAGCTTCTTCTGGTACGCCCGGAAGGCCCGCGTCACCTCGGGCACCAGCGCGCCCGCGCCCGTCCCCGTCTCCTCGGGCAGCTCCTCGATCTCGGCCGTCAGGTAGGGGCCCGAGGCGTCCACCGACAGCAGCCGGAAACGGGTGACGCCCGTGGCCACCAGCTCGAAGCCCTCCTCGCCGCGGTGGGAGATGCCGGCCGCGTCGGCGACGCAGCCGAAGGCATACAGGGCCGCGAGCGGGTCGTCGCCCAGGCCGGCCGCGGCGCCGCTGTCCCGGCCGTCCTGCCCGGTGGGGGCGACCTCCTGGCCGTTCTTGATGGCGACCACAGCGAACCGCCGGGGCCCGCTGTCCGGCAGTTCCAGGAGGTCGTGGACGAGGGCGCGGTACCGCTCCTCGAAGACGTTCAGCGGCAGCACCAGACCGGGGAACAGCGCCGAGCTGAGCGGGAAGAGCGGAAGGCGTTCGGTCACAGTGAGCCAGGGTACGGGCAGGGCGGCCCCGTCCGTCACCCGCTGTGCGCACTCCGCGGGAGACGGCACCCGTGCGGAGGCCGGGACGGGACCCCGGCGCAAGCCCCGCGCGGCCGCGCACAGCCCCTGTACAGGCCCAGCACAGGCCCCGTGCAGCCCCCGTGCGGCCCAGGAACAGATCCCGCGCGAGACCCCTGCTCAGGCGCCCGTGCAGCCCCCTGCCCAGCCCCCCGCTCAGGCCCCCCGCCGCAGCAGCCGGGACGCGCCCGCGGCAGCGGTCGTCGCCAGCATCCACCCCAGCAGGATCAGGCCCGTGGCCACCCACTGCCCGACGCCCGTCTCCCGCCAGGCGTTGTCCTGGCCGAGGTCGATCACCGGCAGCAGCAGGTCCAGCGCGTACAGGGCCGGGTTCCAGTGCGGCACGTAGCCGCTGTCGGCCGGGTGCGGCGCGGGCTCCACTGCGAAATACACCGCGCCCAGCGCCCACAGCACCGCCATCCACACCGCGGCCCGGCCCGGCCGGAAGCCGTATCCCACCGTGACGTCCTGCAGCCAGCCCCACGTGCGGCCCACCACGGTCAGCGACTCGCGGCGCCGCCGCTGCCGGGCCAGCAGCACCTCGCGGGCCTCGACGTCCTCCCCGCTCGCCCGCAGCGCCGCGGCCAGCCGCTCGTACGGCTCCGGCCGGAACTCCGGGGTCGCCGCGCGCAGCCAGGCGATCCGGGAGCGCAGCGGGAAGTCGGCGGGCGGGGTGAGGCTGTCGTAGGTGAAGTCACGCAGCGACAGCCGGCCCGGGGCCGGCCAGCTCTCGGGCGCGTCCACCAGCTTGCCGACCCGGGCGCCGGACAGCGAGACCATGCCGTCCGGCGGGGTGCCCGGGGTGAAGCGCAGCTCGGGGGTCTGGATGCGCCGCAGCGAGAGCTGCTGCTCGTCGGCGAGCCGGAAGTCGGCGCGGGTGATGATCACCGCGTTGCCGAACCGGCCGTCGTCCAGCCGCAGCCCGCCCTCGCAGACGAAGTCCCGGGTGGGCATCCCGGGCGGCGGCGGGGTGTCGCCGCCGACGGAGTCCGCCGCGCTCCAGCCCGCCGTCAGGTAGAGGGTGTGCTCGACCTGGACCCTGGCCGCGTTGAGCGCGTAGCGGCCCGACGGGTTGCGCAGGGTGGAGCCGCGCAGGCTCAGCCGGCCGCCGATGCGAGCGCTGCGCAGGCTGAACTCTCCGGTGACGTCGAGCAGTTCGGCGTCCACGTCCTGCCCGACGTGCAGCCCGTCGGCGGCCACCGCGCGGCCGACCCGGTCGCGGCGCACGGTCGCCTGGTTGAGCATCAGATCGGTGCCGATCTGGGCGTCGGTCATGCGTATGCCGCCGGGGACGACGCACTGCGGCAGGTGCAGGTCGCCGGTGATCTGCAGCCGGGCCGCCTCCACCCGCGGGATCAGGCAGTGCACCAGGCGGATGCTGCCGGCCCGGCACTCCTGGAGCATCAGCTGCTCGTCGAAGCGGCAGTCGTCCATCTGGACGTAAGGGGTGATGACACCGCCGGAGAGCATCAGCCGGCCGCTGATCCGCACCCCGGCGAGCTTGAGCGCGGCCACCCGGCCCGGCTGGGAGGGCGGCGGGTTCAGTAACAGCTCGGCGACCGCCTGCGCCCGCACGGTGCGCTCCTCGGGCCACGGCGGGCCGTCGATCGGGTCGGCCGCCGGCGCGCCGCCCTGCGCGGAAGGGTGCAGGTCGCAGGTGCGGCCGGCCCGGAACAGCCACCACATGCGCTGCTCCGGCGCCGTCCAGTCGTCCGGTGGCGCCGTCCTGTCCCGTTCGGCCATCCCCGCCCCTCCCCGTGCCCGCCGGTCCCCGCTGGTACCCGACCGGCCCTGCTCGTCCCTGCTGGCCACTGCTCGTCCCTGCCCGGCCCCCGTCCCGGCGGGGCGCGGCCGCCACGCTAGCGGCACCGCCGGTCCCCGCGGCAAACAGGCCCTTACCCCGCGGCCGCCCCCGTGTCACGGCGCCGCCACGAAAGCCGCGCCCGGCCGCGACCCGCCCCCGTATCACGGAATGGAACCGTGAAACGGCCGCGGCGGGCGGGTCTCTACACTTGGCAGGGTGATCTCCCGAATCGACCTGCGCGGTGCCGCCTTCCCCGAGGGCGGTATCGACCGCGACCTGCTGCCCCGTGCCGAGTTCGACGTGGAGGCCGCGCTGGAGGCAGTGCGGCCGATCTGCGAGGACGTGCGCCATCGCGGCACCGCGGCGGTGCTGGAGTACGGCGAGCGGTTCGACGGGGTCCGCCTGGAGCGGCTGCGGGTGCCCGCCGAGGCGCTGGCCGGCGCGCTGGCCGCGCTCGACCCGGAGGTCCGCGCCGCCCTGGAGGAGTCGGTCCGCCGGGCCCGCGCCGTCCACCGCGACCAGCGCCGCACCGACACCACCACCCAGGTCGTGCCCGGCGGCAGCGTCACCGAGCGCTGGGTGCCCGTCCAGCGGGTCGGGCTGTACGTGCCGGGCGGCCTGGCCGCCTACGCGTCCTCCGTCGTGATGAACGTGGTGCCCGCCCAGGAGGCCGGCGTCGAGGGCATCGCGGTGGCCTCCCCGCCGCAGAAGGAGACCGGCGGGCTGCCCGCCCCGGCGATCCTGGCCGCCTGCGCCCTGCTGGGTGTCGAGGAGGTCTACGCGGCCGGTGGCGCCCAGGCGATCGCCATGTTCGCCTACGGCACCGACGAGTGCCGCCCGGTGAACCTGGTCACCGGCCCCGGCAACATCTACGTGGCCGCCGCCAAGCGCCTGCTCAAGGGCCGCATCGGGATCGACGCCGAGGCCGGGCCCACCGAGATCGCCATCCTCGCCGACGCCTCCGCCGACCCCGCCTTCGTCGCCGCCGACCTGATCAGCCAGGCCGAGCACGACACGCTGGCGGCGGCGGTGCTGGTCACCACCTCCGCCGAACTCGCCGACGCCGTCGACAAGGAACTCGACACCCAGGTCGCCGCCACCAAGCACCGCGAGCGGATCACCGCCGCCCTGGGCGGCCGGCAGTCGGCGACGGTCCTTGTCGACACCCTGGAGCAGGGCCTGGAGATTGTGGACGCCTACGCGGCCGAGCACCTGGAGATCCACACCCAGGACGCCGCCGAGGTCGCCGCCCGGGTGCGCAACGCCGGCGCCGTCTTCGTCGGCCCGCACGCCCCCGTCTCGCTCGGCGACTACTGCGCGGGCTCCAACCACGTGCTGCCCACCGGCGGCTGCGCCTGCCACTCCTCGGGCCTGTCCGTGCAGTCCTTCCTGCGCGGCATCCACGTCGTGGACTACTCCCGCGAGGCGCTCGCCGAGGTCGCCCACCACGTGGTGGCGCTGGCGAACGCCGAGGACCTGCCCGCGCACGGCGCCGCCGTGACCGCGCGGTTCGGAGGCGGCGCGTGACCTCCCCCGCGAAGCCGACGGGCCCGGCCGCCGCCCCTGTCGCCCCCGAGGCCCCCGGCGCCCGCGTCCTGACCCTGGACGACCTGCCCATCCGCGACGAGCTGCGCGGCCAGTCGCCCTACGGCGCGCCGCAGCTCGACGTGCCCGTGCTGCTCAACACCAACGAGAACCCCTACCCGCTGCCCGAGGCGCTGGTCGCCCGCATCGCCGAGCGGGTCGCCGAGGCCGCGCGCGACCTCAACCGCTACCCGGACCGCGACGCCGTCGAGTTGCGCACCGCGCTGGCCGGCTACCTCACCCGGACCGCGGGCCACGCCGTGGGCGTCTCGCAGGTGTGGGCCGCCAACGGGTCCAACGAGATCATCCAGCAGCTGCTGCAGACCTTCGGCGGCCCCGGCCGGCGCGCCATCGGCTTCGAGCCGTCGTACTCCATGCACGCGCTGATCTCCCGCGGCACCGGCACCGGCTGGATCTCCGGGCCGCGCAACGAGGACTTCACCATCGACGTCGAGGCCGCCGTCCGCGCCATCGGCGAGCTGCGGCCCGAGGTCGTCTTCGTCTGCTCGCCGAACAACCCCACCGCCACCGCGGTCGCCCCCGAGACGGTCCTCGCGCTCTACGAGGCCGCGCAGGCGGCCGGCCCCTCGATGGTCGTGGTCGACGAGGCGTACGCGGAGTTCTCCCACCGCCCCTCGCTGCTGCCGCTGATCGAGGGCCGCCCGCACCTGGTGCTCACCCGCACCATGTCCAAGGCGTTCGGCGCCGCGGGCCTGCGGCTGGGCTATCTGGCGGCCGATCCCGCGGTGGTGGACGCCGTGCAGCTGGTCCGGCTGCCCTACCATCTGTCCTCCGTCACCCAGGCCACCGCGCTCGCGGCGCTGGAGTACACCGACACCCTGCTCGGCTACGTCGAGCAGCTGAAGGCCGAGCGCGACCGGCTGGTCGCCGAACTGCGCGCCGCCGGCTACGAGGTGACCGAGTCCGACGCCAACTTCGTGCAGTTCGGCCGGTTCGCCGACAGCCACGCCGCCTGGCAGGCGATCCTCGACCGCGGCGTCCTGGTCCGCGACAACGGGGTGCCCGGCTGGCTGCGGGTCAGCGCCGGCACCCCGGCCGAGAACACCGCGTTCCTGGCGGCGGCCCGCGCCGTCGCCGGCGAGCACCGCACCACTGAGGAGTCCGCATGAGCCGCGTGGGACGCGTCGAGCGCACCACCAAGGAGACGTCCACCGTCGTGGAGATCGACCTCGACGGCACCGGGCAGGTCTCCGTGTCCACCGGTGTGGGCTTCTACGACCACATGCTCGACCAGCTCGGCCGGCACGGCCTGTTCGATCTCACCGTGAAGACCGACGGTGACCTGCACATCGACACCCACCACACCATCGAGGACACCGCGCTCGCCCTGGGCGCGGCCTTCAAGCAGGCCCTCGGCGACAAGGTGGGCATCTACCGGTTCGGCAACTGCACGGTGCCGCTGGACGAGGCGCTCGCCCAGGTCACCGTGGACCTGTCGGGGCGGCCGTACCTGGTGCACACCGAGCCTGAGACCATGGCCCCGATGATCGGCACGTACGACACCACGATGACCCGGCACATCCTGGAGTCCTTCGTGGCGCAGGCGCAGATCGCCCTGCACGTCCACGTGCCCTACGGGCGCAACGCGCACCACATCGTGGAGTGCCAGTTCAAGGCGCTGGCCCGGGCGCTGCGCTACGCCAGCGAGCGCGACCCGCGCGCCGCGGGAATCCTGCCCTCCACCAAGGGCGCGCTGTGAACACGAAGGAAGCGCTGTGAACAAGGGGTCCTCTCTCTTCATCCTGCTCGGCCTGTTCCTCGCCGGCGGGGTCTACTCCTTCTGGAAGCAGAAGCAGTCCCGCAGCCTGATCACGCTGCTCGCGGTGGGCTCGGTGATGGCGCTGGCCGCCGGGTTCATGCAGCTGTGAGGGGGCGGGCATGAGCAAGAGCGTGGTCGTCCTCGACTACGGCTTCGGCAACATCCGCTCCGCCGAGCGGGCGCTGGCCCGGGCCGGCGCCGAGGTGGAGATCAGCGCCGACTACGACCGGGCGATGGCCGCCGACGGCCTGCTCGTCCCCGGCGTGGGCGCCTTCGCCGCCTGCATGGCCGGGCTGCGTGCCGTCCGCGGCGACTGGATCGTCGGACGCCGGCTGGCCGGCGGCCGCCCGGTGCTGGGCATCTGCGTCGGCATGCAGGTGCTCTTCGCCGAGGGCATCGAGCACGGGGTACGCACCGACGGGCTCGACGAGTGGCCTGGCACCGTGGAGCCGCTGCGCGCCCCGGTCGTCCCGCACATGGGCTGGAACACCGTCAAGGCCCCCGAGGACTCACGGCAGTTCGCGGGCCTGGACGAGGACGCCCGGTTCTACTTCGTGCACTCCTACGGCGTGCGGGAGTGGACCATGGAGGCGCACAACGGGTCCATCCGCGCGCCCAAGGTCGCCTGGACCACCCACGGCGAGCCCTTCGTCGCCGCCGTGGAGAACGGCCCGCTGTGGGCCACCCAGTTCCATCCGGAGAAGTCCGGGGACGCCGGCGCGGTCCTGCTGCGCAACTGGCTGGACACCCTCTGACACCTTCTGACACGGACCCCGAACCGCCCTTCCGCTCCGCTTCGCCGCCCACGATCGCCCACGATCCCTTGAGGACCGCATCCCGATGAGCACGCTCGAACTCCTCCCCGCCGTCGACGTCCGCGACGGCCAGGCCGTCCGCCTGGTGCACGGCGAGTCCGGCTCGGAGACCTCCTACGGCGACCCGCTGGCCGCCGCGCTGGCCTGGCAGGAGGCGGGCGCCGAGTGGCTGCACCTGGTGGACCTGGACGCGGCCTTCGGCACCGGCGACAACCGCGCGCTGATCGCGGAGGTGGCGGGCCGGATGGACCTGAAGGTCGAGCTGTCCGGCGGCATCCGCGACGACGACACGCTGGCCGCGGCCCTGGCCACCGGCTGCACCCGGGTCAACCTCGGCACCGCCGCCCTGGAGAGCCCCGCCTGGGTGGCCAAGGTCATCGCCGAGCACGGCGACCGGATCGCGGTCGGCCTCGACGTGCGCGGCACCACCCTGCGCGGCCGCGGCTGGACCCGCGACGGCGGCGACCTCTACGAGACGCTGGCCCGCCTGGACAGCGAGGGCTGCGCCCGCTACGTCGTCACCGACATCGCCAAGGACGGCACCCTGCAGGGCCCCAACCTGGAGCTGCTGTCCGGGGTGTGCGCGGCCACCGACCGGCCCGTGGTCGCCTCCGGCGGCGTCTCCAGCCTGGACGACCTGCGCGCCATCGCCGCCCTGGTGCCGCAGGGTGTGGAAGGCGCCATCGTCGGAAAGGCGCTCTATGCGAAGGCGTTCACGCTTCAAGAGGCCCTGGAGGCAGTGTCGCGATGACCCGTAGCCGTGGTGTGCGCCGCGAGCAGTCCGGCAGCTCGTGGGAGGAGTCGACCGGCGCGGCCAGCGCCGTGCAGGCCGGCGACCTGGTGCTCGTCTCCGGGCGGATGCCGCCCCAGCAGGGCGGCGCCGTGCCCGGCGACGACGAGCCCTACCAGCAGACCCTCGCGGCCTTCGGCGCCGCCATCGAGGCGCTGGAGCCCTTCGGGCTGGGCGCCGCCGACGTGGTGCGCACCCGCACCTACCTCAGCCACGCCCGCGACGCCGAGGAGGCCCGCCGCGCCCACCGCGAGCTGTTCGGCGAGGTCCGCCCGGCCGCGACGATGGTGGTCGTGGCCGGCTTCTCGGACTCGCGGGTGCTGGTCGAGGTCGAGATCGAGGCTTACCACGGCACCACCGGAGGCACCGCATGACCCTGGCCGTCCGCGTCATCCCCTGCCTGGACGTCGACGCCGGGCGGGTGGTCAAGGGCGTCAACTTCCAGAACCTGCGGGACGCCGGCGACCCCGTCGAGATGGCCAAGCTGTACGACGCCGAGGGCGCCGACGAGCTGACCTTCCTCGACATCACCGCCTCCTCCGGCGACCGCGAGACCACCTACGACGTGGTGCGGCGCACCGCCGAGCAGGTCTTCATCCCGCTCACCGTGGGCGGCGGGGTGCGCAGCGCCGAGGACGTGGACCGGCTGCTGCGGGCCGGCGCCGACAAGGTCGGGGTGAACACCGCGGCCATCGCCAGGCCCGAGCTGATCCGGGAGATCGCCGAGCGGTTCGGCCGCCAGGTGCTGGTCCTCTCGGTGGACGCCCGCCGGACCCCCACCGGCTCCTTCGAGGTCACCACCCACGGCGGCCGCCGGGGCACGGGGATCGACGCCGTCGAATGGGCCCACCAGGCGGCCGAGTTGGGCGCGGGGGAGATCCTGCTCAACTCGATGGACGCCGACGGCACCAAGGACGGCTACGACACCGAGATGATCGCCGCGGTCCGCGAGCACGTCACCGTGCCCGTCATCGCCTCCGGCGGCGCGGGCCGGCTCGCCGACTTCGCCCCCGCGGTGGCCGCGGGCGCCGACGCGGTGCTCGCCGCCTCCGTCTTCCACTTCGGCGACCTGCGCATCGGCGAGGTCAAGTCCGCCCTGCGCGAGGCCGGCAACCCGGTGCGCTGAGCCCGGTCAGTTCTGGACGGTGGGGCGGATGGTGAGGTCGCCGATCTCGACGTTGTCGGGCTGCTCGATGGCGAAGGCGATCGCGCGGGCCACGGCCTCGGGGGCGATGCCGATCGTGGCCATCCGCTGCTCGGCCTCGGCGCGGACCGCCGGGTCCTCGATGGAGCCGACCAGTTCGGTGCGCACGAAGCCGGGGGAGATCGAGGTGGTGCGCAGCACCCCGTCGGTGGACTCCTGCCGCAGCCCCTCCAGCAGGGTGCGCACCGCGTTCTTCGTCCCGGCGTAGACGGCCTGCGTCGGGACGATCTTCAGCCCCGAGGTGGAGACGGTGGTCACCAGGTGGCCGCGGCCCTGGCGGCGGAAGACGGGCAGCGCGGCGGCGATGCCGTGCAGCACCCCGCGCACGTTGACGTCGATCATCGCCGACCAGCCGGCCAGGTCGCCGTCCGCGACCGGGCCGATCCGGCTGATCCCCGCGTTGCCGACCAGCACGTCGAGCCGGCCGAACTCCTCGACGGCCAGGGCGACCAGGGCCTCCAGATCGGCGGCCCGTGTGACGTCGGTGGCGCGGACGGCGGACCGGCCGCCGGCGTCGCGGATCTCGCGGGCCAGGGCGTCGAGCCGCTCGGTGCGTCGGGCGCCGAGGACGACGGCGGCGCCGCGCTCGGCGAGCAGGCGGGCGGTGGCCTCACCGATGCCGCTGCTCGCGCCGGTGATGGCGACGACCTTGCCCTTGATGCCGTCGACGGCGCTGCCCGTGGTGCTGCTGGGTGACACGGGGGTCCCCTTTCCGAGTAATGTGGACACGTGTCCGCTTCTGCTTCCCGACTGTAGCGGACACGTGTCCACTTATCCACTCCGTGCCGCCGAGGACCCATGACCGCACCCCGTCGCCGCGCCGACGCCACCGAGAACCGGGCCCGGATCATCGAGGCCGCCCGCGCCGCCCTCGCCGCGGGCCCGCAGGAGCTCAAGCTCAACGCGGTCGCCCGGCAGGCAGGCGTCGGCCAGGGCACCCTCTACCGCCACTTCCCCACCCGCGAGGACCTGCTGGCCGAGGTCTACCGCCAGGACGTCGACGAACTCGTGGCTGCGGCACCGCAGTTGCTGGAGCGGCACCCGCCGGTCGAGGCGCTCGCCCGCTGGTTCGACCGGCTGGTCGGCTACGCCCGCGTCAAACGCGGGGTGCTCACCGCCGTGACCGCGGGCGCCGCGCAGGACCTGGCCGCGGGCAGCCACGGCCCGATCGGCGACGCCGTGACCGCCCTGCTCGCCGCCGGCCAGGCCGAGGGCACCATCCGCCCCGACGTCGACGCGCGCGACGTCATCGTTCTGATCGGCTACCTCTCCCACCTGTCCGAGCAGGAGTGGGAACCCCGAGCCCGCCACCTGCTCACCGTCGTCCTCGACGGCCTGCGCACCCGCCCCTGAGCCCGCCCCGGCCTTTGGACGCGGTGAAGTGGCAGCCTTTCAGGGGCCGTTCAGGGCCCGTTCAAGGGCAGCTCAGGCGCGGCGGGTGCACAGGAGGGTGGCGAGGTCGGGGGCCAGGGGGACCTCGATGGTGCGCAGGGCGGGGTGGTCCAGCCAGTGGAGGCGGGCGGTGTCCGGGGCGCCCTCGTGGACGGGCGGGGCGCCCGCGGACGGCGTGAAGTCGTCCACCACCAGCACACCGCCGGGCCGCAGCAGGGCGACCGGGTCCGCGGGCGGGTCCGCCGGGCTCTTGCCCTGGCCGCCGCCGTCCAGCACCAGCAAATCGAAGGGGCCGTGGGCGGCGATGGCCGGCCACTCGCCGCACTCCACCGCAACCTCGGGCGCGAGGCCGGAGAAGAGCGCGGCGGCCGCGTCCGCGCGCACCGGGTCGCGCTCGATACTCACCGCCGTGGCGCCGGGCCGCATCCCCGACACCATCCAGGCCAGGCCCACCCCGCACCCGGTGCCGGTCTCGCCGATCCGCTCCGCCCCTGCGGCCAGCGCCTGCAGCAGCCGCCCCTGCTCGGGCCGGCAGGAGTGGGGGAAGCCGAGGTGGCGGGCGGTCCTGGCGGCACGCTCCACGAGGGGCGGCAGGTCGCCGGGGCCGCTGAGATGGGCACGGGTGCCGTCGAGGGACATGGCGGCCATCCTGCCCGCAGGAGGGGCGCCCCTGCGGGCGTTCGGGCGGAATTACGCCACGAATACCGCGCCCGGGCCGCCGGGTCCCGCGAGACCGCTGTCCGCCGGGTATCGCGGGATGCCCAGTCCCCGCTGGGCCCCCGTCTCCCGGGGCCGCGTCCCGCCGGTGCCGCGGTGGGACGGTCAGATGCCGAGCTTCGCGCCGTACGCCTTGGCGACCGCGTCGTCGTCGCCCTCGGCCTCGACCTTCGCCGCCGCCTGCCGGCCGAAGGCGAACATCACCAGCTCGGCGGGCTCGCCGGTGACCGTGACCACGGGGGTGCCGCGGTGGGCCACGGTGGTGCGGCCGTCCGGGCAGCGCAGCACCAGGCCGACGGGGGAGCGGCGGCCCAGCACCCGGGCGCCCTGCTCCAAGCGGCGCCACAGGGCGTCGGCGAAGACGGGGTCGATGGTGCGCGGGGTCCAGTCCGGGGCGGCCCGCCGCACGTCCTCGGAGTGGACGAAGAACTCCACGGTGTTCGCCGCCTCGTCGAACTGCTTGAGCGCGAAGGGCGACAGACGCGGCGGACCGGTGCGGATCAGGTGGATCAGCTCGTCGTACGGCTTGGCCGCGTACTCGGTGCGGACCCGCACCAGGCGGTCGGCGAGCCGGGGGACCAAGGTCCCGGCGGCCGCGTCGCCGCGGCGCTCGCGCACCACCAGATGGGCCGCCATCTCGCGGGTGGTCCAGCCTTCGCAGAGCGTCGGGGCATCAGGACCCGAGCGCTCCAGCAGGTCGGCGAGGAGCAGACGTTCACGCTGCGCATGGCTCGTCATACCGCCAGGCTAGACCCTGTCCGGCAAATCCCGCCTGGCCGCCGCGCCCTGGCACGCACTCTCGCTGCGTTGTCGGTCGTCGGCGCAGCCCGCTGCGCTCTCCTCCCTCCGCCTTCCGAGAGCACGCCCCAGACCCCGCCGCCCCCGCCCTCACGGGCGGACGCCGCTATTTGCCGGACAGGGTCTCCCCCCTGGCCCGATTCGTCCGGCCCCTCGCCGCCGGGGGTTACAGCTTGCTGTAGAGCTTCGTGCCCGAAGTGCCGTTGTTGCGGGTCAGCGAGCAGGTGACGGTCTTCTTGCCCTGCAGCTCGAAGGTGACGAGCTTGGGGAAGAGCGCGTACGGGTAGTACGTCCTGCCGTCGCTCGGCAGGTGCTTCTCGGCGTCCTTCGTGCACAGCTGCAGTGCCTTGCTCTGGATCTCGGAGTCCGAGGAGAAGGTGCCGGTCAGCGTCTCGTTCGCCACCACCTGGGCGTCGTGCGCCGAGCTGCAGGAGCGCTTGGTGACCTCCGAGACCGAGGGGGTCAGCGTGGGCGCGTCGAAGCAGGTGCCCGGCGAGAGCACCACGTAGGGGACCAGCTTCTGGTCGCCGTCCGTGGAGTCGTCGCTCGGCAGGTCGGTCGGCAGGTCCAGGGACGGGTCGATCGAGGGGATCGTGAAACTCGGCGTCGGCAGGCCGGTGTCCGTCGGCAGGCCGGAGGGCAGCCCGCTGAAGGAGTGCGTCGGCTTGTCGTCCGCGGTGTTCTTCTTCTTGTCGTCACCGCCGCTGGCCGCGATCACCCCGCCGATGATCGCCCCGACCACCACCACGGTGCCCACGGCTATCCACGCGTTGCGCTTCTTGTGGTTCGGCGGCGGGGGCGGCGGCGGATAGCCGAAGCCCTGCTGCGGGTCGCCGTAGCCGTAACCGCCGGGCGGGCCCGGCTGCCCGGGCGGGCCGTACCCCGGGGCCTGCTGGGGGTAGCCGTAGGGCTGCGTCGGCTGGCCGCCCTGCTGCGGGTAGCCGTAGGGCTGCGCCGGCTGGGCGGGCTGACCGTAGCCGCCGTCGCCCTGCGGCGGCGGGGGCGGGCCGAAGCCCTGCGGCGGGCCGAACCCGCCGCTCTGCTCGGGTGGCGGCGGGGGACCATCTGGCGGCGGCGGAGGAAAACCCATGGGGGAAGGATGCCCCAAACGGGTGACATCGGCGAGCGTCAACCGGATACCGGACAACAACGGTGACGTGCTTGGTACATGGCGCGGAAATACCGCTGTTTTCCGGTCCGCGCCGCGGCGGCGGCAGAATGGGTCCATGCCCGCGACCTCGCTCGACCCCGCCATCACCGCCCGCCTCAAGCGCAACGCCGACGGACTGGTTCCGGCCATCGCCCAGCAGTACGACACCGGTGAGGTGCTGATGCTCGGCTGGATGGACGCCGAGGCGCTGCACCGCACCCTGACCACCGGCCGCTGCACGTACTGGAGCCGCAGCAGGCAGGAGTACTGGGTCAAGGGCGACACCTCCGGGCACGTCCAGCTGGTGAAGTCCGTGGCCCTGGACTGCGACGGCGACACGGTGCTGGTCAAGGTGGACCAGACCGGCGCGGCCTGCCACACCGGCGAGCGCACCTGCTTCGACCGCGACGTCCTGCTGGGCTGACCCGGACCGCCGCAAGCCGCCCCACCCGCGGCCACCGCGAGGCTGCGGCCCGGTCCGGGAGCAGGGAAGTGGCGCACGCCGACCGCATCCCTGCGAGCGCCCACTAGGCTCTGGCCATGGACCTCGCAACCTTCCGGAAGCTGGCCGTGGACCGCCGGGTGATCCCGGTCAGCCGGCGGCTCCTCGCCGACGGCGACACCCCTGTCGGGCTCTACCGCAAGCTCGCCGGGGAGCGCGTCGGCACCTTCCTGCTGGAGTCGGCCGAGCACAACAGGACCTGGTCGCGATACTCCTTCGTCGGCGTCCGCTCCGCGGCCACCCTCACCGCCCGCGACGGCCGGGCGCACTGGCTCGGTACCCCGCCGGTCGGTGTGCCCACCGACGGCGACCCGCTGGCCGCGCTGCGCGCCACCGTGGAGGCCCTGCACACCCCGCGCGACCTCGGCGCCGGCATGCCGCCCTTCACCGGCGGCATGGTCGGCTACCTCGGCTACGACATCGTCCGCCGCCTGGAGCGCATCGGCGAGCACGGCACCGACGAGCTGCGCCTGCCCGAGCTGACCATGCTGCTCACCTCCGACCTCGCGGTGCTCGACCACTGGGACGGCAGCGTGCTGCTGATCGCGAACGCGATCAACCACAACGACCGCGACACCGGGGTGGACGAGGCGTACGCCGACGCCGTGGCCCGCCTGGACGCCATGGCGGCCGACCTCGCCAAGCCGGTGGAGCAGCCGCCCGTCGAGCTGCCCGCCTCCGAGCTGCCCGCGTACACCACCCGCTGGGGCGGCCAGGACTTCCGGGACGCGGTGGAGGACGTCAAGGAGCGGATCAGGGCCGGCGAGGCGTTCCAGGTCGTGCCCTCGCAGCGGTTCGAGACGCCCTGCACGGCGAGTGCGCTGGACGTCTACCGGGTGCTGCGGGCCACCAACCCCAGCCCGTACATGTACCTGCTGCGCTTCCCGGGCGAGGACGGCACCGCGGACGGCGGCTTCGACGTGGTGGGCTCCAGCCCCGAGGCGCTGGTCAAGGTCGAGGACGGGCGGGCGATGCTGCACCCGATCGCCGGGACCCGGCCGCGCGGCGCCACCCCGCAGGCCGACACCGCGCTCGCCGAGGAACTGCTCGCCGACCCCAAGGAGCGCGCCGAGCACCTGATGCTGGTCGACCTCGGGCGCAACGACCTCGGCCGGGTCTGCGAGCCCGGCAGCGTGGAGGTCGTCGACTTCATGTCGGTGGAGCGCTACTCGCACGTGATGCACATCGTCTCCACCGTCACCGGGCAGGTCGCCGAAGGCCGCACCGCCTTCGACGTGCTGACCGCCTGCTTCCCGGCCGGCACCCTGTCCGGGGCGCCCAAGCCGCGGGCGATGCAGATCATCGAGGAGCTGGAGCCGGCCCGGCGCGGCCTGTACGGCGGCTGCGTCGGCTACCTGGACTTCGCCGGCGACTCCGACACCGCCATCGCCATCCGTACCGCCCTGCTGCGCGACGGCACCGCCTATGTGCAGGCGGGCGCGGGCATCGTGGCCGACTCCGACCCCGTCTCGGAGGACATCGAGTGCCGCAACAAGGCGGCCGCGGTGCTGCGGGCGGTGGCCACCGCGAACCGGCTGGGCGGCTGAGCGGGTCGGGCACCCTCCGCGAGGGCCTGTGCCGCCTCACGTCGTCCCACAACGCCTCACGACGCCGAGGGGCGGAGCAGCCGAACGGCCGCTCCGCCCCTGCTGATTGACGCCTGGTCAGGCGCGCCCGGTGGTCAACCGGTGAACGCTCCCAGGCCGTTGGGTGTGCCGAGGCCGGTCGGGCCGTCGAAGCCGGCGAGGCCCGTGCACAGGTAGCCGCCGCCGCACTCGCCGTTGGAGCCGCCGACCACATCGTTGAGGTCGCCGGTGCGCGCGTACGGGAAGGAGGAGGGCGTCGAACCCTCTGCCGGGGTGCCGGCCAGGGCGTAGATCGAGGCGATGATCGGCGAGGAGACGCTGGTGCCGCCGAAGACCTCCCAGCCGCCGTCGCCGCCGTAGGTGTCGTGGACGGCTACGCCCGTGGCCGGGTCGGCCACCGCGGAGACGTCGGCGACCGCGCGGTTGGCGCAGCCGGAGTCGGTCTGCCAGGCGGGCTTGGTGTCGTAGGCCGAGCAGCCCGAGCCGGAGCCGGCCCACGCGCTCTCGCTCCAGCCGCGCGCCGAGGAGTCCTTCGTCAGCGAGGTGCCGCCGACCGCGGTGACGTAGGAGGAGCCCGCCGGGTACTCCACGCCGTAGCCCGCGTCGCCCGCGCTGACCGTGACGGCCACGCCCGGGTGGTCGAAGTACGAGGTGTCGTAGGAGCTGTCGGCGGGGGACTCACCGCCGCCGTAGCTGTTGGAGACGTACTTCGCGCCCAGCGACACCGCGGTGTTCACCGAGCTGCCGAGGTCGGTCATCATCGAGCTGTCGGCCTCGACCAGCAGGATGTGGCAGCTCGGGCAGACCGCGCTGACCATGTCGACGTCGAGCGATATCTCCTCGGCCCAGCCGTCGTTGGGCGCCGGCAGCGCGGAGGAGCTGCCGCTCTGGCCCACCTTCCGGAAGCAGCCGTTCGCGGTGGTGCACGCGGGCAGGCCGTACGTGGAGCGGTAAGTGGCCAGGTCCTGCTCGGCGTTGGGGTCGTCGTAGGCGTCGACGATTGCAACTGTGGCGCCGTCCCCGCCGGTGTCCGGCAGGGCGTACGCGCTGCGCAGGTCGGCCGGGCCGAAGCCGGAGGGGGCGTCGGCGGGGCGGACGGCGCCGGTCGAGCGGGCCAGTGACGACGCCCCGCCGGTGACCTTCACCGCCAGACAGGACATCTGGCCGGACTTCTTCGCCGCGGCGCAGGAGTGCGCCGTGGTCAGGCCGCCCGGGGCCGCGGTGGCCGCCGAGGCGACGACGAGCCCGGAAACGGTGAGGCCGGCCGCCGCCGCGAGGGCGAGGCCGGCCTTGACGGATGGGCGGGTGTGGTGGGCCCGCGGGGAGCCGGAGGGGTCCGGCGTACGAGAGGTGCCGAGGGTGAAGCGCAAAGCCACGCCTCCTGTGGTGGGGGGAACAGTGGTGGCGGGAGGAACTGTGTGATTCCTGTGGTTTCCGTTGCGTTGTGTGGGGAGTGGGACGCCGGAACCGTATGCGTGGCACGTGCACGCCAACAAGGAGCGGTTGGCGATCTCCGCTTTACCTTCACCTGGCGGATGCGGGGACTCCGTATGACCCGGAGGCGTCCGCAAGGCGCCGCGGCGGGCGCGCGGGGCCCGCGCGGGACGTTCGCGGGCGGCGGCCCCCGGCGCGGGACCCCGGTACGGGCAGGGGATAGTGGAGGGGTGAACAGCTCCCCGGGCACGCACACGCCGCACCAGCCGACCCCCGACCCCGAGGCACCCGCCGCCACGGCGGCAACGGCTCCGCGGACGGGCGAACGGGCCGGTGGCGGCCCCGCGGCCACCGGCTCGGCGACTGCGGCGCAGGCCGGCGCCCGGCTTGGTACGGAGGCCGCCTCGCCGGAGGGGGAGCGGGACGGTTCCGTGGTGGGCTCGCAGGGCGGCGCCGAAGCCGCGGACAGCGGCTCGGAGGCTGTCGTGCACGCCGGCGCCCGGGTCGGCGCGCAGGCCGCCCCGCCGGAGGGAGCGCGGGACGGTTCCGCGGCTGGTTCGCAGGGCGGCGCCGACGCATCGGCGCACGCCGGTGGCGAGCCCGGTGGCGAGGGCGCTGCGGGGGCCGGGCCGCACGGCCGCGCCCAGGGTGCCCCGGAAAGCGGTGAGGGGGCGCCCGCTGTCGTACGGCGGGCGGGAGACGCCGACAAGCGCCGTGCCTACCGCGTGCTCGCTGTCGCACTCGGCAGCGGGGCCGTCGGCGCCGGGCTCGTGCTGCTCGCCGCGGGCAAGACCTGGGCCAGGGGCGAGACGGCGGACGGCGTCAGCTCACTGCACGTCCACGCGACCGGCAGCCAGATGACCGCGCTGCCCGGCGCCCTCGCGCTGGTCGGGCTCGCCTCGCTCGTCGCCGTCTTCGCCGTACGCCGTGCCGGCCGCTACCTCGTCTCCGGCCTGCTCGCGCTCAGTGGCCTCGGGGTCGTCCTGGCCGCTCTCCTGCGCGGCAGCGACCACGGCCCGCTGGACTCCGCGGCCGCCGCGGCCACCGGCCTCACCCACGCCACCGCGCTGCACACCAGCACCACCGGCTGGCCGTACGTCTCGCTCGCCGGCGGCCTGCTGCTGCTGGCCGCCGGGCTCCTCGCCCTGCGCCACGGCTCGCGCTGGCCCGCGATGTCCGGCCGCTATGACCGTCCCGGCGCCAAGCCCGCCACCCGCCGCGCCCGTACCGCGGCCCCGGCCCCCGTCGACCCCGACCGCCCCGAGGACCTGTGGAAGGCCCTCGACCGCGGCGAGGACCCCACGGACTGAGCAGCCCGGCCGGGAAACGGCCGTGCGGGCCGGCGTTCCGGTGCGTCGCGCCGGTCCGTCGATCAGACCGGGGCCGTGCGGACGCGGCGGCGACTGCTTCCCGGCCCGCGAGTTGAGCCCCTGCTGAGCCCTGCCGCGGGCGGCCGGCCGGTCCGGCCGCTCAGCGTGCGGCTCAGTGTGCGGGCGATGCTCCCGCACGGCCGCCGGTCCGAGAATCGCCCCTCGCCGGCCGGGCGCCACGGCCAAGCGCCCGCAGCACCCGCAGCACCCGCAGTGCTCTCACCGCTCCCACCGCCCTCGCCGCTGGGCCGCGGCCATCGGGGCCGGGCCCGGGCCCGGGGCGGTTCCGGGCGGCGGCGGGCTTCCCGCGTCGCCCGGGTGGCCGCTCGGCGGCTTCCCGTCCGCTTCCGTCCGCCCGTCGCCGTGCCGGTCCCGGCGCGGGTCCCGGGACACGGGACCCCCGTGCGCGGGGCGGGGGCCACACGCGCAACAATGGGGGCGAAAGCGTGTGGCGAAGAACGCCCCGACGGAACTGCAGGGAGCACTCATGGCGGCATCGCACGGTCACGGACACACCCCCGCCGCGTGGACCGGCGTGATCATCGCCTTCGTCGGATTCCTCCTGGCCGGCGGCTTCACCGTCGCGGACAACGTGCCCGGATTCTGGATCGGCATCGGCCTGATCCTGCTCGGCGCGGTCGTCGGCGGAATCATGAAGATGATGGGCCTGGGCCAGCACTACGAGCCGATCGAGACCTCCCCGGTCCCCGCCGGCAAGGAAGCCAAGGAGTCGGAGACCCCGGCCCAGGTCTGAGGCCCTTCTTCCGGGGCCCGTCTTTCGTGGCCCTTCTTCGGACCGCCTCGCCGGCTGTTCGGCCCCCTTCGCCCGTACGGCGGACACCCATGCAAGGGCGCAGCAGCGGACCCCGCGTCCGCGCGCTGCGCCTTCGTGCGTCCGGCGGCAGAATCGGCCCCGTGACGCCCCCCGTCCGCGGCACGCTGCCGCCCTCGCAGACCCGGCCGCTCCCGGCAGCGCCCGCGGCTGCGCCCCGTCCGGGTGCCGTGCGCCGCGCCGCCGTCCCGCTGGGCGTCCTCGCCGCCGTCGCCGGCGGCTTCGCCTACGTCGGGGCCGTCGACCCCAACACCCCCGGCCACTACCCGGTCTGCCCGCTGCTGTACTACACCGGCGTCTACTGCCCCGGCTGCGGCGGCCTGCGCAGCGCCTACGCCGTCGCCCACGGCCGGTTCGGCACCGCGCTCGGCTGCAACGCGCTGGCCGTCGCCGGGTACGCCGTCTTCGCCGTCGTGTGGGCGGTGTGGCTGGTGCGGGCGGTGCGCGGCCGGCCGTTCGAGCCGGTGCTGCGGCCGTCCCACCGGTGGGCGCTGCTCGCCCTCGTGCTCGCCTTCACCGTTGTCCGGAACCTGCCCTTCGGCGCCGCGCTGGCGCCCTGATCCGCGCGGCCCCCCGCGCGGCGGCCGGAAAGACGTTTGTCCAGGCAGCGGGATCGCGACGGCTGCGATTCGGGCCCGGCGGCCCCCGCCGGATACCATCGGAGTGCCGGTGGACGACCCCCGCTGGCTTGATCATTTCGCTGCTCGTCCCGCCGGAAGGGGAAGCTCGCGTGAGTGTGCTCGACGAGATCATCGACGGAGTACGAGCCGACCTCGGCGAGCGCCAGGCCCGCGTGACACTGGACGAGCTGAAGGAGCGCGCCGCCCGCGCCCGCGACGCCCGCGACGGGGTGGCCGCGCTGCGCGGTGAGGGCGTCAAGGTCATCTGCGAGGTGAAGCGGGCCAGCCCGTCCAAGGGCGCGCTCGCCGCCATCGCGGACCCCGCGGGGCTCGCCGCCGACTACGAGGCGGGCGGCGCCGCCGCGATCAGCGTCCTCACCGAGCAGCGCCGGTTCGGCGGTTCGCTCGCCGACCTGGAGGCGGTGCGGGCGCGGGTGGACATCCCCGTGCTGCGCAAGGACTTCATCGTCACCGCGTACCAGCTGTGGGAGGCGCGGGCCTACGGGGCGGACCTCGCGCTGCTGATCGTCGCCGCGCTGGAGCAGCCCGCGCTGGTCTCGCTCATCGAGCGGGCCGGGTCCATCGGGCTCACCCCGATCGTCGAGGTGCACGACGAGGAGGAGGTGCGTCGGGCGGTGGACGCCGGGGCCCGCGTGATCGGGGTCAACGCGCGCAACCTCAAGACGCTCGAGGTCGACCGGGACACCTTCGCGCGGCTCGCGCCGGAGATTCCCGAGCACATCGTGAAGGTCGCTGAGTCCGGCGTGCGCGGTCCCCACGACCTGATCGCCTACGCCCACGACGGCGCCGACGCGGTTCTCGTCGGCGAGTCCCTGGTCACGGGGCGCGACCCCCGTACCGCCGTGGCCGACCTCGTCGCGGCAGGCGCCCACCCCGCCCTGCGCACCCGCGAGTAGCTCCGCAGGCCACGGGGGTTACGGCTCCCCGCCGCGGGGGTTCCTGTCCCGTCGCCGACAGCCGCGCCATTGTGGCGTGTCGCGCGGCTCCCCGCGCCCCTATGGGGTTCGCCCTTGGCGCGAAGGGCAAGGCGTGTCACCTCAGGGGCGCTGGGGGTACCCCCGGGCGAAGCTCTGGGGGAGGAACTGCGCGACCAGCCACATCCGGGCCGCGGCCGGGGACGCGCAGAACCTCCTACGGCGGGTTGCCGTTTCTTCGGGACGCTGGGGGACCCCCGGGCGAAGCTCTGGGGGAGGAACTGCGCGACCAGCCACGGCGAGGCTGCGCACGGCAACGGCGAGGAACCCCCGCGGCGGGGAGCCGTACCCCCGCCAGCCGGTAGGATACGACCGTGTCGATCGAGAGCCGCCTCGCCCGCGGGTGCAAGCCGCGCGGGTGCCGTGCGCCGGCGCGGCGCGTGCTGGGGCGGCGGGTGCGGTACGTGATCGGGTGCGAGCCCGGCCAGGTGAACGGCCGGCGATGGTGCCGCGGCTGAACCAGCCGCACCAGCCATCCACCCACCCACGTACCAGGGAACCCGTATGTCCGGATCACCGGAGAAACCTGTCTTCTTCCTGCCCGACACCGAAGGCCCCGTCCCCACCCCGGAGGGCTACTTCGGGGTCTTCGGCGGCAAGTTCATCCCCGAAGCCCTCGTCGCCGCCGTGGACGAGGTCGCCGCCGAGTACGAGAAGGCGAAGGCCGACCCCGCCTTCGCCGCCGAACTCGACGCGCTGATGGCCGACTACACCGGCCGTCCCAGCGCCCTGACCGAAGTGCCGCGGTTCGCCCGCGAGGCCGGCGGCGCCCGCGTCTTCCTCAAGCGCGAGGACCTCAACCACACCGGCTCCCACAAGATCAACAACGTCCTCGGCCAGGCCCTGCTCACCCGCCGGATGGGCAAGACCCGGGTGATCGCCGAGACCGGCGCCGGCCAGCACGGCGTCGCCACCGCCACCGCGTGCGCCCTGTTCGGCCTGGAGTGCACGATCTACATGGGCGAGGTCGACACCCGCCGCCAGGCGCTGAACGTGGCGCGGATGCGCATGCTCGGCGCCGAGGTGGTGGCCGTGAAGTCCGGCAGCCGCACCCTGAAGGACGCGATCAACGAGGCGTTCCGCGACTGGGTCGCCAACGTCGACCGCACCCACTACCTGTTCGGCACCGTCGCCGGGCCGCACCCCTTCCCCGCGCTGGTGCGCGACTTCCACCGGGTGATCGGTGTGGAGGCCAGGCGCCAGCTGCTGGAGCGAACCGGACGGCTGCCCGACGCGGCCGTGGCCTGCGTGGGCGGCGGCTCCAATGCGATGGGGCTCTTCCACGCGTTCCTGCCCGACGCGGGCGTCCGGCTGGTGGGCTGCGAGCCGGCCGGGCACGGCGTGGCGACCGGCGAGCACGCGGCCACGCTGACCGCGGGCGAGCCCGGCATCCTGCACGGCTCCCGCTCCTACGTGCTGCAGGACGACGAGGGCCAGATCACCGAGCCGTACTCCATCTCGGCCGGCCTGGACTACCCCGGCGTCGGTCCCGAGCACTCCTACCTCAAGGACACCGGCCGGGCCGAGTACCGCGCCGTCACCGACGACGCGGCCATGCAGGCGCTGCGGCTGCTGTCGCGCACCGAGGGCATCATCCCGGCGATCGAGAGCGCCCACGCGCTGGCCGGGGCGCTGGAGATCGGCCGCGAACTGGGCCCCGAGGGCCTGCTCGTGGTCAACCTGTCGGGGCGCGGCGACAAGGACATGGACACCGCGGCCCGCTACTTCGGGCTGTACGACCCCACGGACGACGTGGACGAGGAGCACGAGGGAGCGGTCCAGTGAGCGGCAACATCACCCTGCTCGAGCAGGCCATCGCCGGCGCGCGGGCCGAGGGCCGGGCCGCGCTCGTCGCGTACCTCCCGGCGGGCTTCCCGACCGTGGACGGCGGGATCGAGGCGGTCAAGGCGGCGTTCGAGGGCGGCGCGGACATCGTCGAGGTGGGGCTGCCGCACAGCGACCCCGTGCTCGACGGGCCGGTCATCCAGACCGCCGACGACATCGCGCTCAACCGCAACCACGTGCGGATCGCGGACGTGCTGCGGACCGTGCGGGAGGCGTTCGAGGCGACCGGGAAGCCGGTGCTCGTCATGACGTACTGGAACCCCGTCGACCGCTACGGCGTGGAGCGGTTCGCGGCCGAACTCGCCGCCGCGGGCGGGGCCGGGTGCATCCTGCCGGACCTGCCGGTGGAGGAGTCCGAGGGGTGGCGCAAGGCGGCGTTCGCGCACGGGCTCGCCACCGTGTTCGTCGTGGCGCCCTCCAGCCGCGACGAGCGGCTCGCCCGCATCACCGCGGCGGGTTCCGGCTTCGTCTACGCGGCCTCGCTCATGGGGGTGACGGGGACGCGGGACTCCGTCGGCGCGCAGGCGGCCGATCTCGTCCGCCGCACCCGGGCGGTGACGGATCTTCCGGTGTGCGTCGGGCTCGGCGTCTCCAACGCCGCGCAGGCGGCGGAGGTCGCCGCTTTCGCCGACGGGGTGATCGTGGGCTCCGCCTTCGTGAAGGCGATCCTCACGCACGGGGATGATCTGGCCTCCGGCGTGGCCGCGGTCCGCGAGCTGGCGGCGGCCCTGGCCCAGGGAGTGCGCCGGCCTTCCGCCTGAACGGCCCCGGCTCCCCCCTCGCGGGGTCCCCTACGGCACCGGGTTCCGCCCCCGCGCCCGAGTACGGCTCCCCGCCGTAGGGGTTCCCCGCAGTCGCCGCGTGCAGCCCGCCTTGGGCTTGTCGCGCAGTTCCCGCGCCCCTTCGGCTACGCGTCTGCCTCCACCTCGCCGTGCCCGGCCGCCAGGCCGGTTCTGGGCTGGTCACGCAGTTCCCCGCGCCCCTGGGTGGTACGGGGCTCGCTGTGCGCGCAAGGGCAAGCTCAATAGGGGCGCGGGGAACTGCGCGGGAAGAGGCCACCGTCCTTGGGACGGCATTGGGCCCCGTGGGGCAGATGGGTTGCCGTTCTTGGGGGCGCGGGGAACTGCGCGACAAGCTCACGGCGGGGTGCAGGCGGCAGCGGCGGCGAACCCCCGCGGCGGGGAGCCGTAACCCGTAGGCGCCGCAGGCAGTTGGCTGGGGCGTGAGCCAAAGGAACCGTGACGCGAAACGCAGCGCCCGCGAGGCGCTTCGGGCGCAGCGTGAGAGGGACAGGGCGCGGGCCAAGCGCAAGCGCACCCTGACGGTGGCGGCCGGCGTGGTCGTCGTACTGGGGGCCGCCGCCGGCATCGGCGTCGCCGTCGCCGACCACGGCAGCAGCGGCGGCAGCGACAGCGCGGGCCGCGTGATCGCCCCGAAGGGCGCCATCGGCAAGGACAGCCTCGTGATCCCGGTCGGCGCCGCGGACGCGCCCTCGACCCTGACCATCTACGAGGACTTCCGCTGCCCGGCCTGCGACGCCTTCGAGAAGACCTTCACGCCGACGATCCACAGCCTGGAGGACAGCGGCGCGATGCGCACCGAGTACCACCTGGTGACCCTCATCGACGGCAACCTCGGCGGCTCCGGCTCACTGAACGCGGCGAACGCGGCCGCCTGTGCCCAGGACCAGGACAAGTTCCGCCCGTACCACGACGTCCTCTACAGCAACCAGCCCGACGAGCAGGACGACAAGTTCGCCGACAGCACCACCCTGCTCACCCTCGCCGGGAAGGTGCCCGGCCTGAAGACCCCCGCCTTCACCGCCTGTGTGACCGGCGGCACCCACAAGCCCTGGGTGAAGAAGTCCAACGACGCCTTCAACGCGGCCGGCTTCAATTCCACCCCGACGGTGCTGCTCAACGGCAAGAACATCTACAGCAACGCCTCCCTCACCCCGGACTCGCTGCGGCAGATGGTCCAGGCGGCGAACAAGGGCAAGAAGCCCGGCACGGTCACCACGGCCCCCAGCCCGTCCTGACCCCCGTGCCGACCTCCGTCCTGACCGGGGCCCACGCGGCCGCGGACCGGCCCGGGATGCCCCGTACCGCCGGTACGTTATCCATACGTAGCCGGTCGGGTCGCCCTACGATCCGCCCGGCTGCGGTAGCGTCGGCAATGCCATGGACCTCGCATACATCCCCAGCCCCTCCCACGGTGTCGTCCACCTCGGACCGATTCCGCTGCGCGGCTACGCCTTCTGCATCATCATCGGTGTCTTCGTGGCCGTCTGGCTCGGCAACAAGCGCTGGATCGCCCGCGGCGGCAAGCCGAACACGGTGGCCGACATCGCGGTGTGGGCGGTGCCCTTCGGTCTGGTCGGCGGTCGCCTGTACCACGTGATCACCGACTACGAGCTGTACTTCACCAACGGCAAGGACTGGGTCAACGCCTTCAAGATCTGGGAGGGCGGCCTCGGCATCTGGGGCGCCATCGCGCTCGGCGCGCTCGGCGCCTGGATCGGCTGCCGCCGCCGGGGCATCGCGCTGCCGGCGTACGCGGACGCCATCGCGCCCGGCATCGCCTTCGCCCAGGCCATCGGCCGCTGGGGCAACTGGTTCAACCAGGAGCTCTACGGCAACCCCACCCACCTGCCCTGGGGCCTGAAGATCACCAGCACCGCGGGCGACCGGGTGCCGGGGATCTACCAGCCGACGTTCCTGTACGAGTGCCTGTGGTGCATCGGCGTCGCCCTGCTCGTGCTGTGGGCGGACCGCCGCTTCCGGCTCGGTCACGGCCGCGCCTTCGCGCTGTACGTGGCGGCCTACTGCGCCGGGCGGTTCTGGATCGAGCACATGCGGTCCGACTACGCCCACCACATCCTGGGCCTGCGGCTGAACGACTGGACGGCGATCATCGTCTTCACCGCCGCCGTGCTCTACATGGTCCTGTCCGCCCGCCTGCGGCCGGGCCGCGAGGAGGTCGTCGAGCCGGACGGCGAGCCGGTCCCGGCCGTCGCGGGCGAGGCAGGCGCGAAGGGCGCCGAGGACGGCGACCAGGAGTCCGCGCCGACCGCGGCCGAGGCCGCCGCCCCCGCTGCCGCCGACCCGGAGGCTTCCGGCCAGGACCCCGCGCCGACCGAGCCGACCAAGCCCGAATCGTCCGAGCAGCCCGCCGACGAGCCCGAAGGCGCCTCGAAGCCGGCCTGAGCCCGTTTCCGGGGCGGGACACCTTCAGCCCGTTCCATGGCGGAACCGGCCCGGCCCACGGCTGCGCCGCCGCGGTCCGAGGCCGCCGATCCGGCGCCGGTCCACGGCCGCGCCGCCACGGGCCGAGGCCGCCGTCCCGGGGCTGTTCCGGCGGTCCGCAGGCGGCCCGGAGCCGGGGCGGCAGCCCGTACCCGCTTGTCCGGCCCCACCTGAAGCGCGTTCCGCGGCCCTGGTGTGGCCGACGCGGGACTCGCCGGAAGCCGGGTTTGCGGGCCCGGTGCGAAATCGCAGGTGGGCTCGGCCGCAGGGCACCCCGGCACAGGTCCGGGGCGGGCCGCGGCGGGGCCCGGCAGGCTCTCCCGTAGCCGTCGGCGGACTGTTCTTGCAGGTCAGGGCAGCCTTTCCTTGCTGGCGGGGGAGGGGGGACTGCACGTACGGTCGGTGCATGACCACCGCAGCTGCCCACGACTTCGGCACCGTGTCCGCCCCGGGTGCCCGGGGACTGGACGGCGACGGCCCCGGTGACCTGCCCGGTCTGCCCGGCGGGATCGAGGCCGCACCCGAGCCGGTGACGCACTCCCACCGCGACGTCAGCGGCGGCTGGCTGCGGCCCGCGGTGTTCGGCGCCATGGACGGCCTGGTGTCGAACTTCGCGCTCATGACGGGCGTGGCCGGCGGCGACGTGAGCACCAGGACCGTGGTCGTCACCGGCCTGGCCGGGCTGGCCGCGGGCGCGTTCTCCATGGCGGCGGGCGAGTACACCTCGGTGGCCTCCCAGCGGGAGCTGGTCGAGGCGGAGCTGGCGGTGGAGCGCACCGAGCTGGACCGCAACCCCGAGGCGGAGCTGCGGGAGCTGGCCGACCTCTACATCGCCCGTGGCGTCGAGCCGGAACTGGCGCACGAGGTGGCGCGGCAGCTGTCGGCCGACCCGGAGCAGGCGCTGGAGATCCACGCCCGCGAGGAGCTGGGCGTCGACCCGGGCGACCTGCCCTCGCCGCTGGTGGCGGCGGCCTCCTCCTTCGTCTCCTTCGCGCTGGGCGCCCTGCTGCCGGTGCTGCCCTACCTGCTGGGCGCGCACAGCCTGTGGCCGGCCGTGGCCCTCGCGCTGGCCGGGCTGTTCTCCTGCGGCGCGGCCGTGGCCCGCGTCACCGCGCGGTCCTGGTGGTTCAGCGGACTGCGCCAGCTCGCCCTGGGCGGTGCCGCGAGCGCGCTGACCTTCGCGTTGGGCACCCTCATCGGCTCCGCTGTCGGCTGACGGCGGCCTGATCCCGCCGGGCGCGGGGCCTCCGCGCGGCCCGCCGGCCGGTTACGCTCGAAGGAGCGGGCGGTCGCCTGCAAACCCACGTTTCTGCTTCGTTTCAGGCGCCGTCGCACGGGGCATCACTCGGTAACGCACCGGGCAGAGCTTTCGGCGGCTTCCGGCGAGGTTCCGGCGACGCTCCGGGCACCCCTCCTCACACCGGGCGCGGGCACCCCCGCGTGCGGCAGCCGGAAACACCGCGGTACGACACTGGCCTGAACTGATCGTTCCATCCTCCGAAGAACCGCGAGTACGTCCACATGCTGGAATCGGGTATCCACTTCTCGAACATCCATCCATCATGTAACCTGCACGAAATCGCAGAGGGCCAACGTCGTCCCTGTTGCGCATGCCTATGACAGGCACTGCATACCAGCCAAAGACGACGACGGGAGAGCCATGCGTTCGCGTTCCGCGTTCATGGACGGGCGCCCCGCCCCGCAGGGGATGTACGACCCCCGCAACGAGCACGACGCCTGCGGCGTCGGCTTTGTCGCCACGCTCACCGGTGAGGCGAGCCATGGCCTCGTGGAGCAGGCGCTGACCGTCCTGCGCAACCTGGAACACCGCGGCGCGACCGGTGCCGAGCCGGACTCCGGCGACGGCGCGGGCATCCTGCTGCAGATCCCGGACGCCTTCCTGCGCTCCGCCGTGGACTTCGAGCTGCCCGACGCCGGGCAGTACGCGGCCGGCCTCGCCTTCCTGCCCGTCGAGCCGGACGACCGCGCCAAGGCCGTGGACGCCATCGAGCGCATCGCCGCCGAGGAGGGCCTGACCGTCCTCGGCTGGCGCGAGGTGCCCACCGCCCCCGACCTGCTCGGCGCCACCGCCCGCTCCACCATGCCGTACTTCGCCCAGCTCTTCGTCGCCGACGCAGGCCCGGCGCGCCGCTCCGGCATCGAGCTGGACCGGCCCGCCTTCGTGCTGCGCAAGCGCGCCGAGCGCGAGGCCGAGGTGTACTTCCCGTCGCTGTCCGCGCGGACCATCGTCTACAAGGGCATGCTGACCACCGGCCAGCTGGAGCCGTTCTTCCCCGACCTGTCCGACGAGCGGTTCGCCACCGCCATCGCGCTGGTCCACTCCCGCTTCTCCACCAACACCTTCCCGAGCTGGCCGCTCGCCCACCCGTACCGGTTCGTCGCGCACAACGGCGAGATCAACACCGTCAAGGGCAACCGCAACTGGATGCGGGCCCGCGAGTCCCAGCTGGCCAGCGACCTGTTCGGGCCGGCCGGAGCGGCCGGCGGCCTGGAGCGGGTCTTCCCGGTCTGCACCCCCGGCGCCTCCGACACCGCCTCCTTCGACGAGGTGCTGGAACTGCTCCACCTCGGCGGCCGCTCGCTGCCGCACAGCGTGCTGATGATGATCCCCGAGGCGTGGGAGAACCACACCTCGATGGACCCCGCCCGCCGCGCCTTCTACCAGTACCACTCCACGCTCATGGAGCCCTGGGACGGCCCGGCCTGCGTCACCTTCACCGACGGCTCGGTGGCCGGCGCCGTGCTGGACCGCAACGGGCTGCGCCCGGGCCGCTACTGGGTCACCGACGACGGCCTGGTCGTGCTCGCCTCGGAATCCGGCGTGCTCAACGAGATCGACCCCGCCAAGGTGGTCCGCAAGGGCCGGCTGCAGCCGGGCCGGATGTTCCTGGTCGACACCGTCTCCCACCGCATCGTGGAGGACGACGAGATCAAGGCCGGCATCGCCGCCGAGCACCCGTACGCGGACTGGCTGGACGCCGGCCTGATCCACCTGGCCGACCTGCCCGAGCGCGAGCACATCGTGCACACCCACGCCTCGGTCACCCGCCGCCAGCAGACCTTCGGCTACACCGAGGAGGAGCTGCGGGTGCTGCTGGCGCCCATGGCCCGCACCGGCGCCGAGCCGATCGGCTCGATGGGCACCGACTCGCCGATCGCCGCCCTCTCCGACCGGCCGCGGCTGCTCTTCGACTACTTCACCCAGCTCTTCGCCCAGGTCACCAACCCGCCGCTGGACGCCATCCGCGAGGAGCTGGTCACCTCCCTGACCTCGGTCATCGGCCCGTCGGGAAACCTGCTGGAGCCCAGCCCGGCGTCCTGTCGCAACATCACCCTGCCCTTCCCGGTGATCGACAACGACGACCTCGCCAAGCTGATCCACATCAACGCCGACGGCGACCTGCCCGGCCTGAAGGCCGCCACCCTGTCCGGCCTGTACCGGGTGGCCGGCGGCGGCGAGGCGCTGTCCGCGCGGCTCACCGAGATCTGCGCCGAGGCCGACGCCGCCATAGAGGACGGCGCCCGCCTGATCGTGCTGTCCGACCGGCACTCCGACGCCGAGCACGCCCCGATCCCCTCGCTGCTGCTCACCTCCGCGGTCCACCACCACCTGATCCGCACCAAGCAGCGCACCCAGGTCGGCCTGCTCGTCGAGGCCGGCGACGTCCGCGAGGTCCACCACGTCGCCCTGCTCATCGGCTACGGCGCCGCCGCCGTCAACCCCTACCTCGCCATGGAGTCGGTGGAAGACCTGGTCCGGGCCGGCACCTTCCTGCCCGGCATCGACGCCGACACCGCCCTGCGCAACCTGATCAAGGCGCTCGGCAAGGGCGTGCTGAAGGTCATGTCCAAGATGGGCATCTCCACCGTCGCCTCCTACCGCGGCGCGCAGGTCTTCGAAGCGGTCGGCCTGGACGCGGAGTTCGTCGACACCTACTTCCACCTCACCGACACCAAGATCGGCGGCGCCGGCATCGACGTCATCGCCCGCGAGGTCGCCGCCCGGCACGCCAAGGCGTACCCGGTCTCCGGCATCCCCGCGGCGCACCGCCGGCTGGACATCGGCGGCGAGTACCAGTGGCGCCGCGAGGGCGAGCCGCACCTGTTCGACCCCGAGACCGTCTTCCGGCTCCAGCACGCCACCCGCACCCGGCGCTACGACATCTTCAAGCAGTACACCTCACGGGTGAACGAGCAGTCCGAGCGGCTGATGACGCTGCGCGGCCTGTTCGCCCTGAAGTCCGACCGGCCGCCGGTGCCGATCGAGGAGGTCGAGCCGGTCGCCGAGATCGTCCGCCGGTTCTCCACCGGCGCCATGTCGTACGGCTCGATCTCCCGCGAGGCGCACGAGACGCTCGCCATCGCCATGAACCAGCTCGGCGGCAAGTCCAACACCGGCGAGGGCGGCGAGGACCCCGAGCGGCTGTACGACCCGGCCCGGCGCAGCGCCATCAAGCAGGTCGCCTCCGGCCGGTTCGGCGTCACCTCCGAGTACCTGGTCAACGCCGACGACATCCAGATCAAGATGGCCCAGGGCGCCAAGCCCGGCGAGGGCGGCCAGCTGCCCGGCCACAAGGTCTACCCGTGGATCGCCGGCACCCGGCACTCCACCGCGGGCGTCGGCCTGATCTCCCCGCCGCCGCACCACGACATCTACTCCATCGAGGACCTCGCCCAGCTCATCCACGACCTGAAGAACGCCAACCCCAGGGCGCGGGTGCACGTCAAGCTCGTCTCCGAGGTCGGCGTCGGCACCGTGGCCGCGGGCGTGTCCAAGGCGCACGCCGACGTCGTGCTGATCTCCGGCCACGACGGCGGCACCGGCGCCTCCCCGCTCACCTCGCTGAAGCACGCCGGCGGCCCCTGGGAACTCGGCCTCGCCGAGACCCAGCAGACCCTGCTGCTCAACGGGCTGCGGGACCGGATCGTGGTGCAGACCGACGGCCAGCTCAAGACTGGCCGGGACGTGGTGATCGCCGCGCTGCTCGGCGCCGAGGAGTTCGGCTTCGCCACCGCGCCGCTGGTCGTCTCCGGCTGCGTGATGATGCGGGTCTGCCACCTGGACACCTGCCCGGTGGGCGTGGCCACCCAGAACCCGGTGCTGCGCGAGCGGTTCAGCGGCAAGCCGGAGTTCGTGGTGAACTTCTTCGAGTTCATCGCCGAGGAGGTCCGCGAGCTGCTCGCCGAACTCGGCTTCCGCTCCATCGAGGAGGCCGTCGGCCACGCCGAACTCATCGACGCGGCCCGCGCGGTGGACCACTGGAAGGCGCAGGGCCTGGACCTGGCCCCGCTGCTCTACGTCCCCGACCTGCCCGAGGGCGCCGCCCGGCACCGCGTCACCAGCCAGGAGCACGGCCTGGAGAAGGCGCTGGACAACGAGCTGATCCGGCTCGCCGCCGACGCGCTGGCCACCGGCGCCCCGGTGCGTGCCCAGGTGCCGATCCGCAACGTCAACCGCACGGTCGGCACCATGCTCGGCCACGAGGTGACCAAGAAGTACGGCGGCGCGGGCCTGCCCGAGGACACCATCGACATCACCTTCACCGGCTCCGCCGGCCAGTCCTTCGGCGCCTTCCTGCCCAAGGGCATCACCCTGCGCCTGGAGGGCGACGCCAACGACTACGTGGGCAAGGGCCTGTCCGGCGGCCGGGTGATCGTCCGCCCCGACCGCGGCGCCGACCACCTCGCCGAGCAGTCCACCATCGCCGGCAACACCATCGCCTACGGCGCCACCGGCGGCGAGCTGTTCCTGCGCGGCCGTACCGGCGAGCGGTTCTGCGTGCGCAACTCCGGTGCCACCGTGGTCGCCGAGGGTGTCGGCGACCACGGCTGCGAGTACATGACCGGCGGCCGCGCGGTCGTCCTGGGCACCACCGGCCGCAACTTCGCGGCCGGCATGTCCGGCGGCATCGCCTACGTCCTCGACCTCGACCCGGGCAGCGTCAACCCCGGCATGGTCGAGGTCGAGCAGCTCACCGCCGACGACATCACGTGGCTGCACGACGTGGTGCGCCGCCACTTCGAGGAGACCGGCTCCACCGTCGCCGAGCGGCTGCTCGCCGACTGGGGCGCCGCCCTCACCCGCTTCGGCAAGGTCATGCCGAGGGACTACAAGGCAGTGCTCGCCGCCAAGAACGCCGCCGAGCAGGCCGGGCTCTCCGAGTCCGAGACCACCGCGAAGATGATGGAGGCGGCAAATGGCTGACCCCAAGGGCTTCCTCACCACCCCGCGTGAGAACAACCCGACCCGCCCGGTCGAGGAGCGCCGGCAGGACTGGCGCGAGGTGTACGTGCCCGGCGGCCTGCTGCCGATCATCACCCAGCAGGCCGGCCGCTGCATGGACTGCGGCATCCCGTTCTGCCACAACGGCTGCCCGCTGGGGAACCTGATCCCCGAGTGGAACGACTACGCCTACCGCGAGGACTGGCAGGCCGCCAGCGAGCGGCTGCACGCCACCAACAACTTCCCGGAGTTCACCGGGCGGCTGTGCCCGGCGCCCTGCGAGTCCGCCTGCGTGCTCGGCATCAACCAGCCGCCGGTGACCATCAAGAACGTCGAGGTCACCATCATCGACAAGGCGTGGGACAACGGCGGGGTCACCCCGCAGCCGCCGGACCGGCTGTCCGGCAAGACCGTCGCCGTCATCGGCTCGGGCCCGGCCGGGCTCGCCGCCGCCCAGCAGCTCACCCGGGCCGGCCACACCGTCGCCGTCTACGAGCGGGCCGACCGGATCGGCGGGCTGCTGCGGTACGGCATCCCCGAGTTCAAGATGGAGAAGCGGCACATCAACCGGCGCATCGAGCAGATGCGCGCGGAGGGCACCAAGTTCCGCACCGGCGTGCAGATCGGCACCGACCTCGATGCCGCCAAGCTCGCCGCGCGGTACGACGCGGTGGTCATCGCGGCCGGCGCCACCCAGTGGCGCGACCTGCCGGTCGAGGGCCGCGACCTCAAGGGCATCCACCAGGCGATGGAGTACCTGCCGCTGTCCAACAAGGTGCAGGAGGGCGACTACGTGACGCCCCCGATCACCGCCGAGGGCAAGCACGTCGTCGTCATCGGCGGCGGCGACACCGGCGCGGACTGCGTCGGCACCGCGCACCGCCAGGGCGCGCTGTCGGTCACCCAGCTGGAGATCATGCCGCGGCCCGCCGACGAGCGGCCCGCGCACCAGCCGTGGCCGACGATGCCGATGGTCTACAAGGTGACCTCCGCGCACGAGGAGGGCGGCGAGCGCGTCTACGCCGTCAACACCGTGCGCTTCACCGGCGATGAGGACGGCAACGTCAAGGAACTCCACCTGGTCGAGGTCGTCTTCGAGGACGGGCGGTTCGTGCCGCAGGAGGGCACCGAGCGGGTCATCCCCGCCGAATTGGTCACCCTCGCCATGGGCTTCACCGGCACCGACCGCAGCAACGGCATGATCGAGCAGCTGGGTCTCGAACTGGACGCCCGCGGCAACATCGCCCGCGACAAGGACTACGCCACCAACGTGGACGGCGTCTTCGTCGCCGGCGACGCCGGCCGCGGCCAGTCGCTGATCGTGTGGGCGATCGCCGAGGGGCGCTCGGCCGCGCGCGCGGTCGACGCCTACCTCACCGGGGTGCCCTCCGCCCTGCCCGCCCCGATCCGCCCGACGGACCGTCCCCTGGCGGTCTGACCCCCGAAACGTCCCGCACAACGGCGTGCGGAACGCCGCAACACAGCAGCGCTCGCCCCTCCCCGACCACTTGGGCGCGAGCGCTGCTTTTGCGTTTTTCACGGTGTCCGCGAACTCCTCTCGCTCAGGGTGCGCCTCTCGCCTCCCGGCGGGGGGGACCCCTCCACGGGGCGGTGACCTTCGCGCCAAGGGCGGGGCTTTCAGGGGCGCTGGGCTCCCCACGCCCCTATTGGGGTTGCCCTTGCCGCGAGGGGCGCGGCCGCTCGGGTGGGAAAACGGGGGGCACGGAGTGGCGGGGTGGACGTCGAGGGACGAATCGGTCCGTCCCCCAGCGAAACCCCGTAGAAGGAGTCCCCCGCGATGTCCCGTGTGAGATCAGTGCTGGTTGCCGCGGCGGTGGCCGCCCTGCCCGCCGCGTTCCTGCCGGCCGCGGCCGGCGTGGCCGCGACGCCGGACGGGCCGCGCCCCCGGCCGAACGTGGTGCGGGTGCTGCCCGGCGACCTCGGCCCGGACGGGCCCTGGCTGCGGCTGCAGGACGACCCCAGCAACGCCGGGCGCCCGTACGGCGTCCAGGAGGTCTCCCCGTTCCCCGACTCCGTCTTCCACGACGGGAGCCTCCACCTCGCCGTCGCCGGCCACGACCCTGCCCAGCAGGCGCAGGCCGCGCACTACTTCACCGCCGCCGTGCCGCTCACCGAGGTGGCCGCCCGTCCGCTGGCGTACGACCTGTACGTCAAGGGCGCGACGTCCACCCCGGACGCGATCCCCTTCGGCGCCAACCTCCAGCTGCCCGTAGTCTGCCAGGGCGCCTTCACCACACTGAGCTTCCAGCCGCAGCTGGCCACCGACTCCGAGGGCCGCACCGGCGCGGTCGCCGACGCCTGGCGGCACTTCGACGCGGGCGGCTCCACCCAGTGGCGCACCTCCCGCGCGGTCGCCGGCTTCGCCGCCCAGAGCGACCACCCGCTCACCGACTACGTCGGCGCGTGCGACGCGGCGGGCGACGGCGCCATCGGCGTGATCGCCAACGTCGGCCGGCTCGGCGACGCGACCGCGTCCCTGGACACCTACGTCGACAACATCGCCGTCGACGGCACCCTCTACGACTTCGCCGTCGAGGACTGCGCGCACGACGGCGGCCCGGGCCACAGCTCCGGCTACGGCTCGACCCCCGGCTGCGGTTCCGGCAACGGCAACGGTTACGGCTCCCGGGCGGACTCCGGCCGGGGCGGCGCCTGAGAACCGCCGGGCGGCCGCCCGGGTCCCGGCCGAACCCGGCTCGGCCGCCGCTTTCCCCTTGGGGCGCCCTCCCCACCCGCCCGAGGGCGGCTGGAGCCCGGGCGCCTCAGGTGTCGCAGTCGTGGACCGCGTGGCACAGCGCGCACCTTGCCCGCAACCGCCCTTTGCAGGGCACCCGGATGCGCTGGTAGCAGGCCGGGCAGGGGAAGGAGACGCGGCGGCCGCCGGCCGGGCCCTCGAAGGCGTAGTCCCCGCCCGGCGTGCCCGTACGGCGATTCTTCGCGTACAGCCGCCGGGCCGCCCACGAGGCGTCGGCCAGCGGCGGGCGGCGCAGGTCCTGCCGGGCGCGGGTGAGCCCCGCCCGGTAGGCGTCGCGGGCCTGCGGACTGCGCAGCCACGGCTCGATGTCGTCGCCGAACGCCAGCGCCCGCTTGGCCAGCACGTACCCGAACTCCTCCGGCGTGAGGTAGCCGAGCTTGTACGCCGCCATCAGCACCCGCTCGCCGCGCAGCGCGGGCTCCTCGCGGTAGGAGTCCAGCAGCAGCCAGCCCGCGCCCAGGTAGGCGGCGACGGTGTCGGTGAGGATCTCGTTGTCCCGGGTGCCGGGGAACTCCAGGCCGAGGCGGTGCAGGTAGACGTGCGTCACCTCGTGCGCGAGGGCGGCGCCGACATCACGGCGGTCGGTCTTGAAACGGTCGTGCAGCTCCACGAAGTACTCGGGGCCCGCGGCCAGTTCGACGTTCCCGGCGTGCACCATGTCGCGGAACCCGACGACCATCCGGGCGTCCGGCAGCCGCAGGTGCTGCACCATGACCCGGGCGATGCGCTGCGCCCCCAGGTAGGGGTCCTCGTCGTCGGGGAACTCCACGAGCTCGGGCCGCACACTGGCCGCGAACCGCGCCACGCCGTCCCCCGACAGCCGCCGGTGCAGCGCGGTCAGCGCCGCCCGCACGGTCTCCACATGCGGGAACCCGTGCTCGATCGGCTTCTGCCCGGCCCCCGCCTCACCCATAGGGCACCTCCCCCCAGCGAGCGTACCGGGGCACCGCGTGCGTCCCGAGGGGGCGCGGGCGCGTCACCCCTCAACGCCCCCTCGGCGGTACCTTTGATCGGGAAATGGCGTTCGCCCTTGGCCCGAGCTTGCGGCAGCATGACGGCATGCCTGCCCTCACCCGCACCGAAGCCGTGACCCGCGCCCGCGACCTGACCGTCGAGCACTATGCGATCGACCTCGACCTCACCAGGGGAGCGGACCTGTTCGGGTCGACCACAGTGATCAGGTTCACGGCACGCACCCCCTGCGACACCTTCGCCGAGCTGCGCCCCGCGACGCTTCACCGCGCCGTCCTGGACGGCCGCGAACTCGACCCCGCGCTGCTCGACGACAACCGGCTGCCGCTGACCGGCCTCGCCGAGGGCGCCCACGAGCTGCGGGTCGAGGCCGACATGCGCTACTCGCACACCGGCGAGGGCATGCACCGCTTCACCGACCCCGCCGACGGCGAGACCTACCTCTACACCCAGCTCTTCCTCGCCGACGTCCAGCGGGTGGCCGCCGCCTTCGACCAGCCCGACCTGAAGGCCGTCTTCGACGTGTCCGTCACCGCCCCCGAGGACTGGACCGTCCTGGGCAACGGCGTCGCGGCCCGTACCGCGCCCGGCCGCTGGCAGCTGGCCACCACCCCGCCGCTGGCCACGTACTTCCTCGCGGTCGCCGCCGGGCCCTTCCACTCGGTGCGCACCGAGCACGCCGGGCTGCCCTTCGGCCTGCACTGCCGCCGCTCGCTCGCCCCCTACCTCGACCGCGACGCCGACGCGCTGCTCGCCCTGACCCGCCGCTGCTTCGACCGCTACCACGAACTCTTCGACGAGCCCTACCCGTTCGACTCCTACGACCAGGCGTTCGTCCCCGAGTTCAACCCCGGCGCGATGGAGAACCCCGGCCTGGTCACCTTCCGTGACGAGTTCATCCACCGCTCGGCGGCCACCCCGACGGAGGTCCGGGGCCGCGCGGTGACGATCGCGCACGAGATGGCCCACATGTGGTTCGGCGACCTGGTCACCCTGCGCTGGTGGGACGACATCTGGCTGAACGAGTCGTTCGCCGAGTACATGGCCTACCAGGTCGTCTCCGAGGACCCCGCCTTCGGCGGCGCCTGGACCGACTTCGGGGTGCAGCGCAAGCCGTGGGGCTCCGACGCCGACCAGCGCCCCTCCACCCACCCGGTCGCCACCGGGCCCGAGGCCGTGCCCGACACCGCGAGCGCGCTCAACAACTTCGACGGCGTCGCCTACGCCAAGGGCGCCTCCGCACTGCGCCAGCTCGAATCGTGGCTCGGCAGCAAGGACTTCCTGGCCGGCATCAACCTCCACCTCGCCCGGCACCGCTTCGGCAACGCCACCCTCGCCGACTTCATCGACTCCCTCGCCTCGGCCACCGACCGGGACGTCCACGCCTGGGCCGACGCCTGGCTGCGCACCACCGGCATCGACGTCCTGACCCCCACCACCTCGCCCGCCCCGAGCGGCTGGCGCCTGGAAGTCGCCCACCAGGGCAGCCGCCCGCACCGCATCACCGCGGGCCTGTACGACCGCGCCCCCGCCGACCCCGTGCGGCTGGTGCTGCGCGAGCGCGTCCCGCTGGACATCACCGCCACCTCCGCGGTCGAGCGCCGCGAACTGCCCGGCCCGCGCCCGGACCTGGTGCTGCTCAACGACGGCGACCTCAGCTACGTCAAGGTCCGCTACGACCAGCACTCCTGGGAGTCCTTCACCGAGGCCGGCGGCGGCCTGCCCGACCCGCTCTCCCGCGCCGTGGCCTGGAACGCGGCCCGCGAACTCGTCCGCGACGGCCGCGTCACCCCCGGCGAGCACCTGGCCGCCGTCCGCCGGCACCTGCCCGCCGAGAGCGACCCGGCGATCGTGCAGGCCGTGCTCGGCTTCGCCCGCACCGTGCTCGCCGACAGCTACCTCACGCCCGCGCAGCGCCCCGCGGGCCTGGCGCAGCTCGCCGGGACCGCCCGCGCGCTGCTGGCCGAAGGCCGGGACGAGCACCGGCTCGCCGCCACCCGGATCCTGATCGGCGCCGCCCTGACCGAGGCCGACGCCGCCGAGCTGCGCGGCTGGTACGAGAGCGGCGAGATACCCGGCGTGGCCCCGCTCGACCCCGGGCTGCGCTGGCGGCTGCTGCTGCGGCTGTGCGTCCTGGGCGCGGCCGGCCCCGCGGACATCGACGCGGAACTCGACCGCGACCCGAGCGCCACCGGCCGCGAGGGTGCCGCGCGGTGCCGGGCCGCGCTGCCCGACAGCGCGGCCAAGGAGGCCGCGTGGCAGGCGATGTTCCACGACGACACCCGCTCCACCTACCTCTTCACCGCCACCGCGCAGGGCTTCTGGCAGCCCGAGCAGCGGGATCTGCTCGCCGGTTACGTGCCGCGCTACTTCACCGACGCGGTTTCGCTGGCCGCCCGCAGCGGCCCCGCCCTCGCCAAGGCGGCGGGCTCCCACGCCTTCCCGTCCTCCTTCGCGGACCCCACCACGGTCGCCGCGGCCCGCACCGCCCTGACCAACAGCACCCTCGCCCCGGCCCTCGCCCGAGCCCTCGCCGACAGCACCGACGACCTCGCCCGAGCCTCCCGCATCCGCACGGCCACCACCTCTTCTTGACCAAGCACGGCCCCCCGCCGCGGGGGTTCTCCACGGTGCCGACTGCCACCTGCGCGGTGAGGGCGGCTGCCCGCCGCGAGGGTTCCCCTACGGGGCCGGGTGCCGCGTGCGCGGTGCGAGTGCGGCTGCCCGCCGCGAGGGTTCCCCTACGGGGCCGGGTGCCGCGTGCGCGGTGCGAGTGCGGCTGCCCGCCGCTCGGGTTTGTCGCCGTCGCCGTCTGCCGCTCGATGGCGGGTTGCGCGCGCCGTTCCTCCCCCAGAGCTTCGCCTGGGAGGTACCCCCAGCGCCCCTGAGGTGCTCGCCCTGCGCGCGAAGGGCGAGGTTTTTTCAGGGGCGCGGGGAACTGCGCGCCCAGCCAGGCACCGGCATGCGGCCGGGAATCGGGAGAAGCCCCTACGGCGGGTTGCCGTTCTTGGGGGCGCGGGGAACTGCGCGCTCAGGTACCGACCGGCCTGCGGCCGGGAACGGCGGGGGTGGGGGCAGACGAGTACCCGTAAGGGGCGCGGGGAACTGCGCGACCAGCCACCGACCGGCCTGCGGCCGGGAATCGGGAGAAGCCCCTACGGCGGGTTGCCGTGTTCGGGGGCGCGGGGAACGGCGCGCCCAGCCATCCTGCGGGCGGTAGTCGGCACCGTAGGGGAACCCCCGCGGCGGGCAGCCGCCCCCGCACCGTGCGGGCGGTACTCGGCCCCGTAGAGGAACCCCCGTGGCGGGGAGCCGCAAGGGTGCCGGACCGCGAGGGGCAACCGTGGCGCGGGGAACCCCAGGGGGAGCCGCGCACGCGGAACTCCGTACCCCTTTGGCGCAAGCCTCGTTGTGCAGGGCGCCCTGTCGTCGGCGCTGGTCAGTGAGGAACACCCATGGCGATGCCCGGACTTGCCGGTGGACGTGGCGGCGGGCAGGTGCTGCGGCCGCTGCTGGACACCGTGTGCGCGGCCCTCGCGCACGGCGCGGGGGAGCGGGGCGGGCCGCTGCCGGGCGGCGGGCCGGACGCGGTGGCCGCGCAGGTCGCGCGGGCGCTCGGCGACGCCCTGCCGCGCACCGGCACCGGCGACCACGAGGCGCTGTCCACCCTCGTCCACGCCATGGCGCTGGGCGCGGCCGACCCCGGCGACCCGCTGTGCGCCGCACACCTGCACTGCCCGCCGCTGGCGGTGGCCGCCGCCGCGGACCTGGCCGCCAGCGCCCTCAACCCCTCGCTGGACTCCTGGGACCAGGCGCCGGCCGCAAGCGCCCTGGAGGCGCGGGTGACGGCCGCGCTGGCCGCCCTCGTCTACCCCGACCTGCCCGCCCCCGACGCGCTGGTGACCACCGGCGGCACCGAGTCCAACCAGGTCGCCCTGCTGCTGGCCCGCGAACGGGCCGCCGGCGGGCCCCGGGTGCAGGTGGTGTGCGGGGCCAACGCGCACCACAGCGTGCAGCGCGCGGCCTGGCTGCTCGGACTGCCGCGGCCCATCGTCCTGGACACCCCGGCCGGCGTCCTCGACCCGGCCGCGGTCGCCGCCGCCCTGGCCGACCTGCCGGGGCGGACCCTGGTGGTGGCAACGGCGGGCACCACCGACCGCGGCGCCGTCGACCCGCTGCCCGCCATCGCCGCCATCACCGCCGACCGCGGCGCCGAACTCCACGTGGACGCCGCCTACGGCGGTCCGCTGCTGTTCAGTCAGCGCGAGGCCGGCAAGCTCGACGGCCTGCAGTCCGCCGTGTCGGTCACCCTCGACCTCCACAAGCTCGGCTGGCAGCCGGTCGCCGCCGGCCTGCTCGCCGTCCCCGACGGCACCGCCCTGCGGCCGCTGGCCCACCAGGCCGACTACCTCAACGCCGACGACGACACCGAGGCCGGCCTGCCCGACCTCCTGGGCCGCTCGCTGCGCACCACCCGCCGGCCCGACGTGCTGAAGATCGCCGTCACGCTGCGGGCGCTGGGCCGCGAGGGCGTCGCGGCCCTGGTGGACCGGGTGTGCGACCTGGCCGCCGACCTCGCCGCCCGCATCGACCGCCACCCCGCGCTGACCCTGCACGGCCCGCCGGCCATCAGCACCGTCCTGTTCCGCCCGGCCGGCGCCACCGACGAGCAGACGGCCGCGCTGCGCCGCCGCCTGCTGCACGAAGGGCGCGCGGTCCTCGGCCGGGCGGCCGCCGACGGGCAGCTGTGGCTGAAGGCCACCGTGCTCAACCCGCACCTGCGCCCCGACGACCTCGACACGCTGCTGAAGCTCACCACGGAAGGCACCACGGCACGATGAACCAGCCGGACGTCCGCATCCCGCACCCCTCCCCGGAACCCGACCCCGCCGGCCGGCCCGCACCGCGGCAGGCGCCGGAGCCCGCACCGGAGGCGGCGGCAGGGACGGAGAACGCAGCAGCGGCCGCAGCGGCCCAGGACGCGGCGCCCCCGGGACCCGCCGGGACCGCGGACGCCGAGGCCGCGGCCGAGACCGAGACAGCGGACGCGCCCGCCGCCGACGAGCCGTTGGACCTGCTCGGCGTCGGCATCGGCCCCTTCAACCTCTCGCTGGCCGCGCTCGCCGACGGCATCCCCGGCCTGAGGTGCGCCTTCTTCGAGCAGCGCCCCGACTTCCACTGGCACCCCGGCCTGCTCGTCGAGGGCGCCACCCTCCAAGTGCCCTTCCTCGCCGACCTGGTGACGCTCGCGGACCCGTCGAGCAGGTGGAGCTTCCTCAACTGGCTCAAGGCCCGCGAGCGGCTCTTCCCGTTCTACTTCGCCGAGCGCTTCCACATCCACCGCGCCGAGTTCGACGCCTACTGCCGGTGGGTCGCCGAGGCGCTGCCGAGCACGCACTTCGGCCGGCAGGTGGACGCCGTGCGGTGGAATCCGGCCCGCGGCTGCTTCGAGGTCGACCACACCCACGTGGACGCCCACGGCCAGGCCGAGGCACTGGGCCGCACCTACGCCCGCAACGTCGTCCTCGGCGTCGGCACCGAGCCCTACGTGCCCGAGCCGCTGCGCCCGCTCGCCGAGACGCCCACCGTGCCGGTGGTGCACTCCTCGCGCTACCTCGACGCCCGCGAGCGGCTGCTGGCCGCCGAGCACATCACCGTCGTCGGCTCCGGGCAGTCCGGCGCCGAGGTCTTCCTCGACCTGCTGCGCAGCCGCCCGGCCGGCCGCGAGCGCATCACCTGGCTCGCCCGCACCCCGGCGTTCGCTCCCATGGAGTACAGCAAGCTGGGCCTGGAGCACTTCACGCCCGACTACACCCGCTACTTCCACGGCCTGCCCGAGCCGGTCCGCGACCGCCTGGTGCCCGAGCAGTGGCAGCTGCACAAGGGCATCGACGCGGCCACGATCGCCGCGATCCACGAGGAGCTCTACCGCCGCACCCTGGACGGCGGCTGGCCCGACGCGGTCCTCACCCCGGGCGTGACCGTGCGCACCGCGGGACGGCTCGGCACCCGCAGCGTCGAGCTCCACCTGGAACACGCCGACCAGGGCATCCGCACCCGGCTGATCACCGACGCGGTGGTGCTCGCCACCGGCTACCGCGAGCGCCCGCTGGACCGGCTGCTCGACCCGCTCGCCCCGCTGATCGCGCGGGACGAGGCGGGCCGGCCGCGGATCGACGCCCGGCACCGGATCGAGCTCGACCCCGCTGTCACGGGCCGGCTCTACGTGCAGAACGCCGAGCGGCACACCCACGGCGTCGGTGCCCCCGACCTGGGCCTGGCCGCCTGGCGCTCGGCGGTGGTGCTCAACGACCTGACCGCCCTGCTCACCGGCGAGGAGCACTACCCCCTGCCGGCCAGGACCGCCTTCACCACCTTCGGTCTGGCCCCGGCCGGGGCAGGGGAGCGGGCCACGGCGGGCCCTAGCCGAACAGCGGAACTCCGGCGCGGGTGAGGCGCCACTGGTCGCCGCCGAAGGACGACGGGTCGATCGTGCCGTGCGCCTGGACCCAGGCGATGATCGTGTTGCGGATCTCGTCGGAGGAGGACCACACCGACTGGGCCGCGGCCACGTGCGGATAGTTGCTGCCGCCGCTGGAGCGGTAGTTGTTCACCGCGAGCACGAACTGCGCGTCGGGGTCGACCGGGGCGCCGGCGTGCGTGAGGTTGGTGATGCGCGAACCGGCCGGCTGGGCGATGTCGATGTCGTAGGACACGCCGCTGAGCACGTCGTAGCTGTAGTCGGGGGTGTTGTTCGCGTTGGTGATCTTCGTGACGTCCACCGGCGCGTCGGGCGCGGTCTGCACGAAGTACGCCGCCGACCACTCCAGGTAGTCCTTGACCTGGGCGCCGGTCAGCAGCTTGGCGTCCAGGGTGTTCTCGTAGACGTAGAGGCCCGCCACGTCGCGCAGGCTGACCTGGCCGGCCGGGATGGCGGCGGTGCGGGAGAAGGGGGATGCCTCGGAGAGCACCGGCAGGTCCGCGTACTGCGTGCCGGCCAGCGCGGCGGTGACCGTGTCGGACTGCACGAGGTTGATGAAGTCGATGATCGGGGTGTCCTTGTAGGTGGACTCCGCCGCGCTCATCGCCTCGGTGCAGGTGCCGATGACCTGGTTGACGTAGGCGACGACCTTGTTGTGCTCCTCGCGCACGAGCCGCGCCACCACCGGGTCCTCCTCGACGGTGTTGGCGTTGCGCACCCCGGCGGTGACCGAGGAGACCTGCCAGCGGCCGCGGTGCAGCTCCAGGTCGATGTCGAACACGCTCAGCCGCATGCCCCACATCAGCGGCTCGGAGAGCACCACCGTGCGGCCGGTCTCCTCATTGACCACCAGGGTCTGCGGGCGCTCGACGTGGGTGTGGCCGACCAGGATCGCGTCGATGCCGGGCACCTGGGCGGCCACCAGCGAGGAGGCGTTCTCCGGGTAGGGGACCGCGTCGCCGTAGGAGGTGGAGCCGTCCAGGCCGGAGTGGTCGGTGCAGAAGACCACGTCGCAACCCATCGCGCGCAGCCTGGGCACGTAGATCCTGGCCTGCTCCACCAGGCCGGGGAAGGCGAGCCTGCCCTGCACGTTGGCCTTGTCCCACACGGCGATGCCCGGGTTGGTCAGGCCCAGGATGCCGACCTTGATGTTCGGGCCGCCCTCGACGTGCAGCTCCTTGACCAGGTAGGGCGGGAAGGCGGGCTTCAGGGTGGTGGCGTCCACCGCGTTGGCGGCCAGCAGCGGGAAGTCGCACTGGTCCTGGAAGGCGCGCAGCAGCGGGATGCCGTAGTTGAACTCGTGGTTGCCGAGGGCGGCCGCGTCGTAGCGCATGTGGTTCATCGCCAGCGCCATCGGATGCCGCGGGCCCGTGCGGCGGCCGGTGATCGGCTCGACCCGGGCGTAGTAGTACGACAGCTGGGTGCCCTGGATGATGTCGCCGGCGTCCACCAGCAGGGTGCGGTCGTGGCCCTTCTCGGCCCGCGCGGCCTCGATGAGGGTGGCGAGCTTGGCCATGCCGACGTCGTTGTGGGTGGCGTCGTCGTACTCGGCGTTCGTGAAGTAGTCCCAGTTCAGGGCGTGCCCGTGGACGTCGGTGGTGCCGAGCACGCGCAGGCTGTAGGTGCGCGGGCCGTGCTCGCCGTGGCCGCCGTGGCCGGGCTCGGCAGCCTCGGCGGGGGCGGCGGCCACCGCCCCGGCGGTGCCGGCCAGCGCGACGCCCGCGCCGGTGGCGGCGGAGCGGTGGATGAAGTCCCTGCGGTTGAGGGGCATGTCGGTGTGGTCTCCTCGGGATGAAGGCGGCGCACGCGGCCGGCGCCGCTGGTGGCGACGCGCGTAGATTCTGGCGTACCGCACCCCCGCAGCAACACCCCCGGCCCAATCCCGGAATGCTCATCGGAGCGGAGTGCCGCACACTTCGACGCTTGTCAACAAGCGTTAATTGAGCTGTCGTTGGACTGTTGCCGTCACCCAGCTCCCTACCAACGAGTAAGTCATACGCTCGACACATGCGCCGAGCCAAGATTGTCTGCACCCTGGGGCCCGCCACCGACTCGTACGACCAGATCAAGGCACTGGTCGAGGCCGGTATGGACGTCGCGCGCCTCAACCTCAGCCACGGCAGCTACGCCGACCACGAGGACCGCTACCAGCGGGTTCGAAAGGCGTCCGACGAAACCGGGCGCAGCGTCGGCATCCTCGCCGACCTTCAGGGTCCGAAGATCCGGCTGGGCCGGTTCGCCGAGGGACCGGTACTCCTTGAACGCGGCGACGAGTTCACCATCACCGTGGACGACATCGAGGGCACCCAGTCCATCTGCGGCACCACCTACAAGGGCCTGGCGGCGGACGTGGCCCGCGGCGAGCGCATCCTGGTGGACGACGGCCGGGTGACCCTGGAGGTCACCGACGTCGAGGGCGGCCGGGTGCACACCATGGTCATCGAGGGCGGCTGGGTCTCCGACCACAAGGGCCTCAACCTGCCCGGCGTCGCCGTCTCCGTGCCGGCCCTGTCCGACAAGGACATCCGCGACCTGCGCTGGGCGCTGCGCACCGGCGCCGACGTCATCGCGCTCTCCTTCGTCCGCAGCGGCCGCGACATGGACGACGTGCTGCAGGTGATGGCCGAGGAGGGCCGCCGCGTCCCGGTCATCGCCAAGATCGAGAAGCCCCAGGCCGTGGACAACCTGGAGGAGATCGTCGACGCCTTCGACGGCATCATGGTCGCCCGCGGCGACCTCGGCGTGGAGATGCCGCTGGAGGCCGTGCCGATCGTCCAGAAGCGCGCGGTCAAGCTCGCCCGGCGCAACGCCAAGCCGGTCATCGTCGCCACCCAGATGCTCGACTCGATGATCGACAACTCCCGGCCCACCCGCGCCGAGGCGTCCGACGTCGCCAACGCCGTCATCGACGGCACCGACGCGGTGATGCTCTCCGGCGAGACCAGCGTCGGGAAGTACCCGATCCAGACCGTCAAGACCATGGCCCGCATCGTGGCCGCCGCCGAGGCCGACATCCTCGCCGCCGGCCTGCCGCCGCTGACGGAGTCCAACAAGCCGCGCACCCAGGGCGGCGCCGTCGCCCGGGCCGCCGCCGAGATGGGCGACTTCCTCGGCGCGAGCTACCTGGTGGCCTTCACCCAGTCCGGCGACACCGTGCGCCGCCTGTCCCGCTACCGCTCGCCGATCCCGGTGCTCGCCTTCACCCCCGAGCCGGCCACCCGCTCCCAGCTCAACCTCACCTGGGGCGTGGAGACCTTCCTCGGCCCCATGGTGCAGACCACCGACGAGATGGTCCAGCAGGTGGACGAGGAGCTGCTGCGGATCGGCCGCTGCAAGCGCGGCGACACCGTCGTCATCACCGCCGGCTCCCCGCCCGGAATGCCGGGCACCACCAACATGGTGCGGGTCCACCGCATCGGCGAGGACGACGCACCGAAACAGTAGATGATCGACGGGAATTAACGCTCCGTAACGCGGGTGCAATACAGAACCAAGAGGGGCGGGGCGGGGCACATCCCCGCCCCGCCCCTTCGTTCTCTTCCCCGACACGCACCGGGCATTTCCCTTGCGTACAGGCCGTGGCCCGGGCCGCTGCCCGAATTCCCGCCACCGCCCGCCGAACTCGGCGAAGTGCGCATTCTCCCGATGCCCCCGCGCCCAAAGCGCCCAAAGCGCGCGGTGAACCTCAGCAGAAGCTCAGAACTTTCCGAGTGGCATAACAAGACAGTCACACTCTTCCCCACCCCTCTGCCTGACACCCCGGCTCCCGCCTAGAGTCACGGCCAGTCACCGCGCCACCGAATGAGCGAATTCGGTTCGCCGCGCTGCGACGTCGGCCCCTCAGCAGAGAAGGCCGAGCCCGGGGAAAGGACTGATCGTGCGACACCGCTCCTTGCTGCTTGTGACCTCCGTACTGGCCACAGGAGCCCTCACCCTTACCGCTTGCGGCTCGCGTAGCGACGACAGCAAGAAGAGCGACGGCGGCGGCTCCAGTGCCAGCAACACCACCCTGACCATCGGCGTCGACGCGCCCCTGACCGGCCAGAACTCCGCCACCGGCCTCGGCCTGCAGTACGGCGTGCAGATCGCCGTCGACGACGCCAACGCCAAGAAGCTCGTCCCCGGCGTCACCTTCAAGGTCGAGGCCCTGGACGACAAGGCGCTGCCGGCCACCGGCCAGCAGAACGCCACCCAGCTGGTCCAGGACAACAACGTCATCGGCGCCGTCGGCCCGCTGAACTCCGGCGTGGCCACCTCGATGCAGCAGGTCTTCGCCACCGCCAACATGGTCGAGATCTCGCCGGCCAACACCAACCCGGCGCTCACCCAGGGCGAGAAGTGGGCCTCGGGCACCAAGACCCGCCCCTTCAAGACCTACTTCCGCACCGCCACCACCGACGCCAACCAGGGCGGCTTCGCGGCCGACTACGCCTACAACACCGCGAAGAAGAAGGACGCCTTCGTCGTCGACGACAAGCAGACCTACGGCGCGGGCCTGGCCGGCATCTTCAAGCAGAAGTTCGCCGCGCTCGGCGGCAAGATCGCCGGCACCGACCACGTCAACACCGGTGACACCGACTACTCCACCCTCGTCACCAAGATCAAGAACTCACACGCCGACCTGCTCTACTACGGCGGCCAGTACGACGAGGCCCAGCTGATCACCAAGCAGCTCAAGGCCGCCGGCGTCAACATCCCGCTCATGGGCGGCGACGGCATCTTCTCCGACACCTACATCAAGGTCGCCGGCAAGGCCTCCGAGGGCGACCTCGCCACCTCCGTCGGTGTCCCCGTCACCACCCTCCCCGCCGCCCAGAACTTCATCAAGACCTACAAGGCCAAGAAGTACCCCGGCGACTACGGCACCTACGGCGGCTACTCCTACGACGCCGCCACCGCCATCATCAACGCGGTCAAGACCGTCATGGACGCCAACGGCGGCAAGCTCCCCGCCATGAACGACGCCCGCGCCAAGGTCGTCGACGCCGTCCAGAAGGCCGACTTCGACGGCATCGCCGGCCACGTCTCCTTCGACCAGTACGGCGACACCACCAACAAGCAGCTCACGGTCTACCAGGTCAAGAACGGCAAGTGGGTCGCGGTGAAGAGCGGCACCTACAACGGCTGACCAACCCCCAGAACACCCCGGGCCGCGCGGCCGGTCACCCGGCCGCGCGGCCCGCAGTCTTATCCGGACCCCACCCACCTGCTCCCGAAGCGACATGGAGGCCATGCGGTGCACACCCTGCCGCAACAGCTGGCCAACGGGCTGTTCCTCGGCTCGATGTACGGGCTCATCGCCATCGGCTACACGATGGTGTACGGCATCGTCCAGCTCATCAACTTCGCCCACGGCGAGATCTTCATGACCGGCGCCTTCGGCGCCCTCACCGTATGGACCAACCTCCCCGACGGCACATCCATCTGGGTCGGACTGCCCCTGATGCTCATCGGCGGCGCCATCGTCTCGGTCCTCATCGCCATCGGCGCCGAACGCTTCGCCTACCGGCCGCTGCGCAACGCCCCCCGGCTGGCCCCTCTGATCACCGCGATCGGCCTCTCCCTCGCACTGCAGCAGGCGATCTTCGTCTGGTACCCCGGCGCCGACAACGCCAAGACGTTCCCGCAACTCGGCACGCACCCGTACCACATCGGCTCCGTCGACATCCAGCGCAACGACATCTTCCTCGTCGCCGCCGCCGTCGTCTGCATGATCGGCCTCGCCGCCTTCGTCCGCACCAGCCGCACCGGCCGCGCCATGCAGGCCACCGCCCAGGACCCCGACACCGCCCAGCTGATGGGCATCGACACCAACCGCATCATCGTCATCGCCTTCGCCATCGGCGGCCTGTTCGCCGCCGTCGCCGGTGTCGCCAGCGGCCTGAAGTACGGCCAGATCTCCTACAACATGGGCTTCCAGGCCGGCCTGAAAGCCTTCACCGCCGCCGTCCTCGGCGGCATCGGCAACATCTACGGCGCCATGCTCGGCGGCCTCGTCCTCGGCATCGCCGAAGCCTGCGCCTCCGCCTACATCGCCAACATCCCCGGCATGGAACAACTCGGCGGCCAGGGCTGGTCCAACGTGTGGGCCTTCGTCCTGCTCATCGTCGTCCTGCTGGTCCGGCCCCAGGGCCTGCTCGGCGAACGCGTCGCGGACAGGGCGTGATACCGATGACCGACATCCCCACCACCGCAGCCGCCGAAATCCTCGGCACCACCGACCCCTTCGCCCCGCGCAAGGACCCCTTCGTCACCCTGCCGCTGCCGGCCGCCCGCGCCCTCACCCTCCTCGGCGCCGTCGCGACCATCGCGTCCACCTTCATGTCGTGGACCTACACCACCGACTTCCCCGGCGACCTCACCGTCAACGGCTACCCCGGCGGCCTGCAGGTCATCACGCTCATCGGCGCCATCCTCACCGGCCTCATCGCGCTGGGCGCCTTCCGCGTCAAGGGCCTGGCCTGGCTCGTCCCCAGCCGCTCCAACAACGCCGTCCTGCTGCTGGCCGCCGGCACCTTCGCCACCACCTGGTACACCGTCATCGCCATCGCCCAGGAACTCGGCGGCCTGGCCAACCTCGACCCCGGCGGCTTCGTCGCCGCCGTCGCCAGCCTCGCCCTCCTCATCGGCGCCCTCGCCCTGCCGATCGACCGCCACCCCCTGGAACAACCCGACGCCGACTACTACGAACTCGGCCGGTTCTCCGAGAACGGCGCCTTCCGCGGCACCTGGGCCTGGCTGCGCGAAGCCCGGCTGCGCCACTCCGAACTGCCCGTCGCCGACCCGCGCAAACTCCCCACCTGGGTGCAGTACCTCGCCATCATCGTCGTCGCCGCCGCCGGCCTGAAGGTCCTCACCTACGGCCTGGCCACCGGCTACACCGAGGTCTTCGTCGGCTACCTCATCCTGGTCGCCTTCACCCTGTGGTCCTTCAGCGCCGCCGGCCTCACCCGGCAGTTCTCCCAGATCACCACCGACCACCGCCCGTTCGCCATGATCGTCGGCGTCCTGGCCGCCATCGCCTACCCCTTCGCCCAGAACAACGAGCACTGGGCGAACCTCGGCGTCAACATCCTGATCTTCGGCACCGTCGCCCTCGGCCTCAACATCGTCGTCGGCCTCACCGGCCTGCTCGACCTCGGCTACGTCGCCTTCCTCGGCGTCGGCGCCTACGCCGCCGCCCTGGTCTCCGGCTCCCCCTACTCCATCTGGTCCGGCACCCAGTTCCCCTTCTGGGCCGCCGCCCTCGTCGGCATGGCCGCCTCCCTCGTCTTCGGCGTCCTCATCGGCGCCCCCACCCTGCGGCTGCGCGGCGACTACCTCGCCATCGTCACCCTCGGCTTCGGAGAGATCTTCCGCATCGCCGTCAACAACCTCGACGGCGTCTCAGGCCCCAAGGTCACCAACGGCCCCAACGGCATCGCCCAGATCCCCGACCTGTCGATCTTCGGCTACAACCTCGGCGACTCCCACGACATCGGCTCCTTCACCCTCGGCAGGTTCGCCAACTACTACCTGCTGATGCTCGTCATCACCGTCATCGTCGTCCTCATCTTCACCCGCGCCGCCGACTCCCGCATCGGCCGCTCCTGGATCGCCATCCGCGAGGACGAGACCGCCGCCACCGCCATGGGCATCAACGGCTTCCGGGTCAAGCTCATCGCCTTCGCCCTCGGCGCCTCGCTCGCCGGCCTCGCCGGAACCGTCAGCGCCCACGTCACCTACAGCGTCGTACCCAACCCCTACCAGTTCTCCGGGTCCGCGCCGCCCAACTCCGCCTTCCTGCTCGCCGCCGTCGTCCTCGGCGGCATGGGCACCGTCAGCGGACCCGTCCTCGGCGCCGCCCTGCTCTACCTCGTCCCCGAAAAGCTCGGCTTCCTCCAGCGCTACGAACTGTTCGCCTTCGGCGTCACCCTCATCCTCATCATGCGGTTCCGGCCCGAGGGCATCATCCCCAACCGCCGCCGCCAACTGGAGTTCCACGAAGCCGAAACCGAGGTACCCGCCCCGCGCGCACCCGGCGACGGCGCCGTCACCGCAGGCCAGGCAGGGGCGTGAAGGACACCATGACCACCACCGAGACCACCGGCACCGCCCCCGCCGCCCAGCCCGACGGCACCCCGCTGCTCCACGCCAGCGGCGTCATCATGCGCTTCGGCGGCCTCACCGCCGTCCGCAACGTCGACCTCACCGTCAACAGCGGCGAGATCGTCGGACTCATCGGCCCCAACGGCGCCGGCAAGACCACCTTCTTCAACTGCCTCACCGGCCTGTACGTCCCCACCGAGGGCTCCGTCAGCTACCGCGGCACCGTCCTGCCCCCCAAACCCCACCTCGTCACCAAAGCCGGCATCGCCCGCACCTTCCAGAACATCCGGCTCTTCGCCAACATGACCGTCCTGGAGAACGTCCTCGTCGGCCGGCACACCCGCACCCGCGAAGGACTGCTCTCCGCACTCATCCGCGGCCCCCGCTACCACAAGGCAGAAGCCCGCTCCCGGGCCCGCGCCATGGAACTCCTGGAATTCACCGGCCTCGCCGGCAAAGCCGACCACCTCGCCCGCAACCTCCCCTACGGCGAGCAGCGCAAGCTGGAGATCGCCCGCGCCCTGGCCAGCGAACCCGGCCTGCTGCTCCTGGACGAGCCCACCGCCGGCATGAACCCCCAGGAGACCCGCGCCACCGAGGAACTCGTCTTCGCCATCCGCGACCAGGGCATCGCCGTCCTCGTCATCGAGCACGACATGCGGTTCATCTTCAACCTCTGCGACCGGGTCGCCGTCCTCGTCCAGGGCCAAAAACTCATCGAGGGCACCTCCGACGTCGTGCAGAGCGACGACCGCGTGATCGCCGCCTACCTCGGCGAGCCCATCGCCACCACCGAGGGCGACGCCGGGACGGACGCCGGGACGGACGGCGCAACGGACGCAGAAACGGACACCGACCCCGACGGCGGCAGCGCCGCCGGCGAGCAGGAGAACGACCGATGACCGCACTGCTCGAAGTCGAGGACCTGCGGGTCGCCTACGGCAAGATCGAGGCCGTCAAAGGCATCTCGTTCACCGTCGAAGAGGGCCAGATCGTCACCCTCATCGGCACCAACGGCGCCGGCAAGACCACCACCCTGCGCACCCTGAGCGGACTGCTCAAGCCCGTCGGCGGCCGGGTCACCTTCAACGGCAAGGTGCTCACCCGCGTCCCCGCACACAAGATCGTCTCCCTCGGCCTCGCCCACTCGCCCGAGGGACGGCACATCTTCCCCCGCCTCACCATCGAGCAGAACCTCCAACTCGGCGCGTACCTCCGCAAGGACCCCGCCGGGATCACCGCCGACATCCAGCGCGCCTACGACCTCTTCCCGATCCTCGGCGAACGCCGCAAGCAGGCCGCGGGCACGCTCTCCGGCGGCGAGCAGCAGATGCTCGCGATGGGGCGCGCGCTGATGTCCCAGCCCAAGCTGCTCATGCTCGACGAACCCTCCATGGGACTCTCGCCGATCATGATGCAGAAGATCATGTCCACCATCGTGGAACTCAAGTCCCAGGGCACCACGATCCTGCTGGTCGAGCAGAACGCGCAGGCCGCGCTCTCGCTCGCCGACCAGGCCCACGTCATGGAGATCGGCACGATCAAGCTCTCCGGCAGCGGGCAGGACCTGCTGCACGACGAGAGCGTCCGCAAGACGTACCTCGGCGAGGACTGAGCAGGGCCGCTCCGGCGGCAGCGGACGGGCCTGTGAGACGGCCACGGGAAGCCCACGTGTAAGGCCCGCGCTCCTGGGAGCGCGGGCCTTACGTTGTGCGTGGTGACGTTGCCGTGCGGGCCGAGCGGGCGCCGTGCAGGCCGTTTTCCTCGGCCGTAGGCGAGGGGTTGCCGGCCCGGGGCCGTCCTACTTCTCGGCGACCTCGTCGATCACGGCCTGGGCCACCGCCTGCATCGACATCCGCCGGTCCATGGACGTCTTCTGGATCCAGCGGAAAGCGGCCGGCTCGGTCAGCCCGTACTTCGTCTGCAGCACGCTCTTCGCGCGGTCCACCAGCTTGCGGGTCTCCAACCGCACCGACAGGTCGGCGACTTCCGCCTCCAGCGCGCGCAGCTCCTGGAAGCGGCTCACCGCCATCTCGATCGCCGGCACCAGGTCGCTCTTGGTGAACGGCTTGACCAGGTACGCCATCGCGCCCGCGTCCCTGGCCCGCTCCACCAGCTCGCGCTGCGAGAAGGCGGTCAGCATCAGCACGGGGGCCAGCTTCTCGCCGGCGATGCGCTCGGCCGCGCTGATGCCGTCCAGCACGGGCATCTTCACATCGAGGATCACCAGCTCGGGGCGGAGCTCGCCGGCGAGTTTCACGGCGGTCTCGCCGTCACCGGCTTCGCCGACGACGGAGTACCCCTCCTCCTCCAGCATCTCCTTCAGGTCGAGCCGGATCAGGGCCTCGTCCTCGGCGATGACGACACGCGTCGCCGCCGGCGACGCGACCGGCCCTTCCTCCTGTTGCGTCCGTGCGGACTCCTCGGGGACGCTCACGGTGCTCCTCGGCTTGTGACGGGTACTGCTCCCTGAGCCTACCCATCTCGGGTAGAGTTTGAGTACCGAGGGGATACGTTATCCTCTGTTTCGAAGGCCCCGGTAGCCCAATTGGCAGCAGGCAATGGATTCAAAACCCATACAGTGTCGGTTCGAGTCCGACCCGGGGCACTCAGCCTTCCATTCGAAGGTCAGCATTTCTTTCTGACGAACGCTGAACAGGGTGAATTCCCCCCTCTGCCGTTCCGCTGAGCCTCCGGGTCTCGCACGCTTGTCCCCATGTACGACCTCGCCACCCGCCGTCACGCCTTACGCCTGGTCGCCTCGGGCCGCAGCCTCAACAGCGTGAGCCAGGAGACCGGCATATCCCGCGCGGCCCTGCGGGCGTGGCGGGATCGCGGCGTCGAACCCGCCGGGGCACTCGCGGTCACCCCGCTGCGGACCGACGGCCCCGCCTACGCCTACCTGCTCGGTCTCTACCTCGGCGACGGCTGCCTCAGCGCCCACCGCCGTGGTGTTTACGCCCTGCGCATCGCCTGTGCCGACGACTGGCCGGGCCTCGCTGACGCCTGCGAGCAGGCCATCCGCGAGGTCCGCCCGGGCGGTTCGGTCTTCCGTGTCCGCAAGCAGGGCTGCGCCATGATCACCTCGATGAGCAAGCAGTGGCCCGCCGCCTTCCCGCAGCACGGGCCGGGCCGCAAACACGAGCGCCGGATCGTCCTCGCCTCCTGGCAGCAGCAGGTCGTCGCCGCGCATCCCTGGGAGTTCATCCGCGGGCTGTTCCACTCCGACGGGTGCCGGGTCACCAACTGGACCGAGCGCGTCGTCCGCGGGGTGCGCAAACGCTACGAGTACCCCCGGTACTTCTTCACCAACACCTCGGCCGACATCCGGCGGCTTTATACCGACGCGCTCGACGCTGTAGGTGTCGCGTGGACCGAGGTCCGCAAGCGCGGGGACGCGCGGAACATCTCCGTCGCCCGCCGGGAGTCCGTCGCTCTCATGGAGCGGCACATCGGGGCCAAGTACTGATCGCGGTCCGGGCGGGTCAGGGGGTCGTGGGGGAGGGCGGGGTGGCGGGGCGGAGGAGGCAGGTGAGGCGGGCGGTGCAGACGCGCTTGCCCGTGGCGTCGTCGGTGATCGCGATCTCGTAGGTCGCGGAGGAGCGCCCCCGGTGGACGGGGACCGCGGTACCGGTGACCGTGCCGGAGCGCAGGCTGCGGTGGTGGGTGGCGTTGAGGTCGACGCCGACGGCGATCTTGCTGGGGCCGCCGTGCAGCATCGCGCCCACCGAGCCCAGGGTCTCGGCGAGGACGGCGGAGGCGCCGCCGTGCAGCAGCCCGTACGGCTGGGTGTTGCCCTCGACCGGCATGGTGCCGACCACCTTCTCGGGCGCCGCTTCGAGGATCTGGATGCCCATGCGGTCGCCGAGGTGTCCCGCGGAGAACAGCGCGGTCAGATCGATGCCGAGCCCGGCGTACTGCGCCACGATCTCCGGGGGGAAGTGGGTGGTGGTCTGCTCGCCCATGCGGCTGGTGCTCCTATTCTCCGGCCGGGTGCCCGGCAGTCGAGGGGGTGTGCGCGCCGGTGCCCGTCGCGGGGTCGAGACGGATGACCACCGACTTGGACGCGGGGGTGTTGCTGGTGTCGGCGGTGTGGTCGAGCGGCACGAGGACGTTGGTCTCGGGGTAGTAGGCGGCGGCGCAGCCGCGCGGGGTGGGGTAGTGCACGACCCGGAAGCCTTCGGCGCGGCGCTCGGTGCCGTCGGTCCATTCGCTGACGAGGTCGGTGAGGTCGCCGTCGGACAGGCCGGCGGCGGCTGCGTCGTCGGGGTGGAGGAGGACGACGCGGCGGCCGCCCTTGATGCCGCGGTAGCGGTCGTCGAGGCCGTAGATGGTGGTGTTGTACTGGTCGTGTGAGCGCAGGGTCTGCAGCAGCAGCCGGCCGTCGGGGACGTGCGGGTACTCGACGGGGGCGGCGGTGAAGTTGGCCTTGCCGGTGGCGGTGGGGAAGGTGCGGCTGTCGCGGGGGGCGTGCGGGAGGGTGAAGCCGCCGGGGTGCCGGACGCGGGTGTTGAAGTCGTCGAAGCCGGGGACGACGGCGGCGATGCGGTCGCGGATGAGGTCGTAGTCCTGCTCGAAGTCGGCCCAGGGGACGGTGTGGTCGGGGCCGAGGACGGCGGTGGCGAGGCGGCAGACGATGGCGGGCTCGGAGAGCAGGTGCGGGGAGGCGGGGGTGAGGTTGCCGCGGGAGGCGTGCACCATGCCCATGGAGTCCTCGACGGTGACGAACTGGGGTCCGGCGGCCTGGCGGTCCTTGTCGGTGCGGCCGAGGGTGGGCAGGATCAGCGCGCGGGCGCCGGTGACGGTGTGCGAGCGGTTGAGTTTGGTGGAGACGTGGACGGTGAGCCGCGCCTTGCGCATGGCGGCTTCGGTGACGTCGGTGTCGGGGGAGGCGGCGACGAAGTTGCCGCCCATGGCGAAGAAGACTTTGGCGGTGCCGTCCCGCAGGGCGCGGATGGCGCGGACGACGTCGTACCCGTGGTGGCGCGGGGGTGCGAAGCCGAACTCCTTTTCCAGGGCGTCGAGGAAGGCGGGGGCGGGGCGTTCGAAGATGCCCATGGTGCGGTCGCCCTGGACGTTGGAGTGGCCGCGGACGGGGCAGACGCCGGCGCCGGGGCGGCCGATGTTGCCGCCGAGGAGGAGGACGTTGACGATCTCGCGGATGGTGGGCACGGAGTGCTTGTGCTGGGTGAGGCCCATGGCCCAGCAGACGACGATGCTGTCGGCGCCTTGCACGTAGCGGTGGAGTTCTTCGATCTGGGCGCGGGTGAGGCCGGTGGCGCGTTCGGTCTCGGCCCAGTCGGTGGCGCGTGCGGCGGCCTCGTAGGCGGCGAAGCCGTGGGTGTGGGTGTCGATGAACTCCTGGTCGACCGTGCCGTTTTCGAGCATGAGGCGGCCGAGGGCGCGGAAGAGTGCCTGGTCGCCGCCGAGCCGGATGGGCAGGTGGAGGTCGGACAGGGGGGTGCCGCCGCCGGCGAGGCCGGTTGCCGTCTGGGGGTTCTTGAAGCGCTCGGTGCCGGCTTCGGGCAGGGGGTTGACGGTGACGATCCGGGCGCCGCCGTGCTTGGCCTTCTCCAGGGCGGTGAGCATCCGCGGGTGGTTGGTGCCGGGGTTCTGGCCGGCGACGATGATCAGCTCGGCCTGGTGGAGGTCGTCGAGCAGGACGCTGCCCTTGCCGATGCCGATGGTCTCGGTGAGTGCGGAGCCGGAGGACTCGTGGCACATGTTGGAGCAGTCGGGCAGGTTGTTGGTGCCGAAGGCGCGGGCGAAGAGCTGGAGGAGGAAGGCGGCTTCGTTGCTGGTGCGGCCGGAAGTGTAGAAGACGGCTTCGTCGGGGCTGTCGAGGGCGGTGAGTTCCTCGGCGATGATGGCGAAGGCGCGCTCCCAGGGGATCGCCTCGTAGGTGTCGGAGCCTTCCGGCAGGTACACAGGCTGGGTGATGCGGCCTTGCTGGCCGAGCCAGTAGCCGCTGCGCCGCGCGAGGTCGGAGACGGGGTGGGCGGCGAAGAAGTCGGGGGTGACGCGGCGGAGGGTGGCTTCCTCGGCGACCGCCTTGGCGCCGTTCTCGCAGAATTCGAAGGTGTGGCGGTGGTCGCCTTCGGGCCAGGCGCAGCCGGGGCAGTCGAAGCCCTGCTTCTGGTTGACCTTGAGCAGGGTGCGGGCGCTCCTGGCGGCGCCCATCTGGGCTTCGGCGATCTTCATGCTCTGCACCACCGCGGGGATTCCGGCGGCGGCGTGCTTCGGCGCGCCGACGCGGGGTGCGTCCTGGACCGGGTCTGCCGCTGGGGCCTTCTTCGCCATACCCGCAGTTTATGGCGGCCGGGGCGTGCGGGGTGCGGTCGGGTGCGGGCCCTGTGGACAACCCGGACGGCAGCGTGGACGGCACGGCGGACGGGATCGCGGACATCCGCCGACACCCGCGGACCGCGCCGACGACGTGGCGGGACTCCCGGCGGCGGCCGGGTGTCGGCGGTGCGTGGGAGGATCGTGGGCGTGGCAGAGAAAGCATCCGCATCGAAGACGACGACCGACCGACCGCGGCTGATGCTGCTGGACGGGCACTCGCTGGCGTACCGCGCGTTCTACGCGCTGCCGGTGGAGAACTTCAACACGGTGACGGGTCAGCCCACCAATGCCGTGTACGGGTTCACGTCCATGCTGTCGAACACGCTGCGTGACGAGCAGCCGACGCATCTGGCGGTGGCGTTCGACGTCTCGCGCAAGACGTGGCGGCTGAACGAGTTCCCGGAGTACAAGGCGACGCGGTCCGCGACGCCGGACGAGTTCCGCTCCCAGGTGGCGCTGATCGGCGAGCTGCTGGACGCGATGGGGGTGCGCCGGTTCGCAGTGGAGGGCTTCGAGGCGGACGACGTGATCGCCACCTTGGCCACGCAGGCGGAGGCGCTGGGTTTCGAGGTGCTGATCGTCACCGGTGACCGTGACTCCTTCCAGCTGGTCTCGCCGAACGTCACGGTGCTGTATCCGACGAAGGGCGTCTCGGAGCTGACCCGCTACACCCCGGAGAAGGTGGTGGAGCGCTACGGCCTGACTCCGCAGCAGTACCCGGACTTCGCGGCGCTGCGCGGCGACCCGTCGGACAACCTGCCGGGTATCCCGGGGGTGGGGGAGAAGACGGCGGCGAAGTGGATCACGCAGTTCGGGTCGTTCGCGGAGCTGTGTGCGCGGGTGGACGAGGTCAAGGGCAAGGCGGGGGACAACCTGCGGGCGCACCTGGACGCGGTGAAGCTGAACCGGCGGCTGACGGAGATGGTCCGGGACGTCGAACTGCCCGCGACGGCCGAGCAGTTGGTGCGAGTGCCGTACGACCGCACGGCGCTGGGCGGGGTGCTCGACGCGCTGGAGTTCCGCAACCCGAACTTCCGGGAGCGGCTGTTCGCGGCCGACCCGGGGGCCGCGGAGCAGGCGGCGGCGGTCGCCGAGGGTGTGGCGGTGGAGGGTGCGGTGCTGGCGGCGGGTGAGCTGCCGGGCTGGCTGGAGGAGCGCGCGGGCGCGCGGGTGGGGCTGGCGAGTGTGGACACCTGGGCGCTGGGGTCGGGCGGGGTGACGCAGATCGCGCTGGCCGTGGGGGAGGAGGCGGCGTGGTTCGACCCGTCGCGGCTGGACGCGGCAGAGGAGAAGGCGTTCGCGGCGTGGCTGGCCGATCCGGCGCAGCCGAAGGTGCTGCACAACGCGAAGAACGTGGAGCGGGTGTTCGCCGAGCACTCCTGGCGGGTCGAGGGCATCGCGATGGACACCGCGCTGGCGGCGTACCTGATCAAGCCGGGCCGCCGCTCGTTCGCCCTGGACGTGCTGTCGGTGGAGTACCTGGGCCGGGAGCTGGCCCCGGCGGACTCCGGCAGCGGGCAGCTGGCCTTCGGTGAGGAGGACGACGGGGAGGCGGCCGCGGCGGGTGCGCTGATGGCGCAGGCGCGGGCGGTGCTGGACCTGGGCGAGGTCTTCGCGGAGCGGCTGCCGGAGGTGGGTGCGGCGGAGTTGCTGCACGACCTGGAGCTGCCCACGTCGGCGCTGCTGGCGAAGATGGAGCGGGCGGGCATCGCGGCGGACCGGGCCCATCTGGAGAACCTGGAGGAGCAGTTCGCGGCGGCGGTGCGGCACGCGGTGGACGAGGCGCACGCGTCGGTGGGCCACGAGTTCAACCTGGGCTCGCCCAAGCAGCTGCAGGAGGTGCTCTTCGGCGAGCTGGGCCTGCCGAAGACGAAGAAGACGAAGACGGGGTACACCACCGACGCCGACGCGCTGGCGTGGCTGGCCGCGCAGACCGATCACGAGCTGCCGGTGATCATGCTGCGCCACCGCGAGCAGGCCAAGTTGCGGGTCACGGTGGAGGGCCTGGTGAAGACGGTGGCGCCGGACGGGCGCATCCACACCACCTTCAGCCAGATCGTGGCGGCCACCGGCCGGCTGTCGTCCACGGATCCGAACCTGCAGAACGTGCCGGTGCGCACCGACGAGGGCCGGGCGATCCGCCGCGGCTTCGTCGTCGGCGAGGGGTACGAGACGCTGCTGACGGCCGACTACAGCCAGATCGAGCTGCGGGTGATGGCGCACCTGTCGCAGGACGAGGGTCTGATCGCGGCGTTCACCTCGGGGGAGGACCTGCACTCCACGGTGGGCGCCCAGGTGTTCTCGGTGGAGCGGGACCGGGTGGACCCGGAGATGCGCCGCAAGATCAAGGCGATGTCGTACGGGCTGGCGTACGGGCTGTCGGCGTTCGGCCTCTCGCAGCAACTGGGGATCGAGGCGGCCGAGGCGCGGGCGCTGATGGAGACGTACTTCGAGCGCTTCGGCGGGGTGCGGGACTACCTGCGCCGGGTGGTGGAGGAGGCGCGCAGCACCGGGTACACCGAGACGCTGCTCGGCCGCCGCCGCTACCTGCCGGATCTGACGAGCGACAACCGGCAGCGGCGGGAGATGGCCGAGCGGATGGCGCTCAACGCGCCGATCCAGGGTTCGGCGGCCGACATCGTCAAGCTCGCCATGCTGCGGGTGGACAAGGCGCTGACGGAGCGGCAGTTGGCGTCGCGGATGCTGCTGCAGGTGCACGACGAGATCGTGCTGGAGGTCGCGCCCGGGGAGCGGGAGCAGGTCGAGGAGCTGGTGCGGCGGGAGATGGCGGGGGCGTATCCGCTGCGGGCGCCGCTTGACGTGTCGGTGGGCGTGGGCACCGACTGGGAGTCGGCGGCGCACTGAGCGCGGTGCGCCGCAAGGCGTCCCGAGCGGCAGGGGTCCGCGGGTCCGCGGGGCCCGCGGACCTTTCGGGCTTTTCCGGGTGTCCGTGACGACCTTTCGGGCGTCCGAAGGGTTGTACGGGCAGGTGTGAATGTCCTGGGGCGGCTTGGCGACACAGGGGTAAAGGGTGCGAGCCCGGAGCGATTTGGCCCGGTTCGCACCCTGTGTATTGCCCGCGGGCTGTAGTCCGGGGACTGAAGTTGCCGTAGGGTCGGTCGAGTTGTCGCGCCCGCAGGGCGCACATCGTGTATGCGGGAGGGACGCCGGTATGGCAGCGCGGCGGTACGGCAGGCGGATTCGCAGGGGAGTGGCGGGGACGGCGGTGGCGGCCGCGGCGATGGCCGCGCTCGGTGCCTCGCAGGCGCCCGGCCTCATCCAGGTCGCGCACGCGGCCTCGCAGGACCACGGCGGGCAGGACCAGCAGGCGCAGGACCCCGCGTCCACCGGTCCCGCGATCGACGGCGACTCCCCCTACGTCACGCAGGTGCCGCCGCTGAACAGCCCGGCCGGCCCGCTCGCGCCCACCACCGGCGGGGGCGGCGCCACCGTCACCGTGCCCGGCAGCGGCGCGAGCCTGCCCACCACCGTGCTCGCCGCCTACCAGCGGGCGCAGGACACCATCGCGCAGAGCGACCCCGGCTGCCACCTGCCCTGGGAACTGCTCGCCGCCATCGGCCAGGTCGAGTCCGGCCAGGCGCGCGGCGGCGCGGTCGACGCCAACGGCACCACGTACCAGCCGATCCTCGGCCCCGTGCTCAACGGCAACGGCTTCGCGGACATCACCGACACCGACGGCGGCAAGTACGACGGGGACCCGGTCCACGACCGGGCGGTCGGGCCCATGCAGTTCATCCCCTCCACCTGGGCCACCTGGGGTGTGGACGGCAACGGGGACGGTGTCGCCGACCCCAACAACATCTACGACGCCGCACTCGCCGCCGGGCACTACCTGTGCGCCGACGGGCGGGACCTGGCGGTGCCGGCCGAGATGGACAAGGCGATCCTGGGCTACAACCACTCCCAGGCGTACCTGAACCTGGTGCGGGCCTGGTACGACCACTTCCGCAAGGGCGGCGCGGTCTCCGTGCCCGACAAGCCCGGTCACGGCGCGGGTGTCACCATCCCGCTGCCGCCCGCCGGCTCCACGCCGAGCAGTAGTCCGACCAAGGGCGGTACGCCCACGGGGACGCCCAAGCCGACCAAGACCTCCGGCGGTTCGATCACGACCCCGACGCCGACGACGAGCCCCACGGGCACGCCGACCACCAGCCCGACCGGTGGCGGCGGCACGACCACCCCGCCGCCCACCTCCGGCGACCCCACGACGACCCCGCCGACCTCCCCGACTTCGGGCGACCCGACCACGACGCCGCCCACCGGCGACCCCACGGACCCGGGCTGCCCCACCGCCACCCAGACCCCCACCGACGGCGGCACGGTCTCCCCGTCCCCGACCGACACGGCGACGGCGACGGGCGATCCCACGACGACGCCGGACCCGTGCGGCACGGACACGCCGACGCCGGATCCTTCGGACACGGCCGGAGCCGTCACCGGCGGTGCGCTGTAACTCTGTTACGGGGTTCCGACCCGTCTGCGGGGTTCCCCCGCGCCCCGGACCGTCCGCCGGTGGGTGGTTGCTCGCGCAGTTCCTCCCCCCAGAGCTTCGCCTGGGGGTACCCCCAGCGCCCCTGCGGCAACTGGGGTGCCCCGACCTCGCCGTTGCCGGTCGCAGCCTGTCGTGGGCTGGTCGCGCAGTTCCTCGCGCCCCTTCGGGGACGCGGCTGCCCCTGCTGCGCCGTTGCCGGGCGCGGGCCGGTGGTCTCTTCTCGCGCAGTTCCTCGCGCCCCTGCGGCAACTGGGGTGGTCCGGCCTCGCCGTTGCCGGTCGCAGCCTGTCGTGGGCTGGTCGCGCAGTTCCTCGCGCCCCTTCGGGGACGCGGCTGCCCCTGCTGCGCCGTTGCCGGGCGCGGGCCGGTGGTCTCTTCTCGCGCAGTTCCTCGCGCCCCTGCGGCAACTGGGGTGGCCCGACCTCGCCGTTGCCGGTCGCAGCAGGCCGTGGGCTGGTCGCGCAGTTCCCCGCGCCCCTTCGGGGACGCTCAGCCGTGGGTGGTCGGGCGCGCAGTTGCTTGCGGGCCTTTGGGGGCGGGCTAGGTGTTCTGTTCGGGGTGGTCGGGCCAGGGGTGTTTGGGGTAGCGGCCGCGGAGGTCGGCGCGGACGGCTCGGTAGCCGTGGTGCCAGAAGGAGGGGAGGTCGGAGGTGACGGCGGCGGGGCGGCCGGCGGGGGAGAGCAGGTGGAGGAGGACGGGCTCGCCGGCGATCCGCGGGGTCTCGTGGAGGCCGAAGAACTCCTGGAGCTTCGCGGCCAGTACGGGCCGCTCGCCGCTGTAGTCGACGCGGACCCGGGCCCCGCCCGGCAGGGCGATGCGCTCGGGAACGAGTTCGGCGAAACGGGCCGCGTCACCAGTCGCCCACGGCAGCAGCCGCTGCAAGGCGTTGGCCGCGTCGATCCGTTCGAGGTCGGATCGCCTTCTGGCGGCGGCGAGTTCGGGGCCCAGCCACTCGGGCGCGCGCTCCAGCAGCGCCTCCTCGGAGACGTCCGGCCACGCCCCGCCGAGCACGCGGTGGGCGAACGCCATCCGCATGCGCAGCTCCTGGGCGCCGCGGGACCACCGCAGCAGACCCGTTCCCTCGCCGCGCAGCCCGGTGAGGAGCGCTTCCCGCACGGCTTCGGGATTCGGTGAGCGCAACGGCACCGTGCTCAACTCGACCGCGCCGAGCCGCTGTACGGACCTCGCGACCACGTCGCCGTCCCGCCAGACCACTTCCTCGTACGCCTCCAGGAAGCTGCCCGCGGCCTCCCGGGCGGTCGCCTGGTCCACCACCGCGGCCACCCGTACCCGAGCGCTCACCCGGCCCGCCCCGCGGTCCGCCACCGCCACGGCGATCCACTCCGCGTCCCCCAGCCCGCCGCCCGCCACCTCCGCGGCCGTCCCGCCGACCATCACGTACGCGCCGGGCCCGCGCCGCCGCGCCACCCGCTCCGGAAACGCCAGCGCGGCCACGAGCCCGGCCGCGGCATCGTCCCCGAACCCCGTACGGGCACTGCCACTTCGACCGTCCCGTGAGTTCCCCGCGCGAACTTCCCCGCGTCCGGAGCCCGGGGCCCTGCCGTCCGCCGGTGCCTCGCCCTCCGTACCCCCCTCGGTGATCGCGTGCGCGTGCCCCGGTTGCCCGCCTTGCGCGCTCAACGCGGCCTGCAGGCGGCGGGATTCGGTGCGCCAGCGGGGTGCGTAGGAGTCGGTGGCGCGGCGGGCGGTGCGCCAGGCCGTGGCGAGGTCGGGGCCGTAGGAGGAGGGGAGCTCCTCGGAGAGGAGGGCGGTGACCTCGGCGGCTCGGGCGGGACCGACGTGGGGGGCCGCGTCCAGGAGGGCGCGGGCGAGGCGGGGATGGACGCCGAGGCCGGCAAGGCGGCGGCCTCGCGTGGTGACGCGGCCGGCCGCGTCGGTCGCGCCCAGCTGCCGCAGGGTCGCGCGGGCCGCGGCCAGGGCCCCGGGCGGCGGCGGGTCGAGGAGAGCGAGCCCTTCGGCGGCAGGGTCGCCCCAGATCGCGGCCTGCAGGGCGAAGGGCGTGAGGTCGGCGAGCGCGATCTCGGGGGAGGGGCGGCGGGCCAGCCGCGCGTGTTCGGCCTCGCTCCAGCAGCGCAGCACCGTACCCGGGCCCTCCCGCCCGGCCCGGCCCGCACGCTGCTCCGCGGCCGCCCGCGAGACCCGTACGGTGGCGAGCGCGCCGAGCCCGCGGGCGTGGTCCATCCGCGGTTCGCGGGCGAGCCCGGAGTCGACCACGACCCGTACGCCCGGCACGGTCAGGCTCGACTCGGCGACGGAAGTGGCCAGCAGCACCCGGCGGTCGGCGCCCGGGGCGAGCGCGGCGTCCTGGACGGCGGCGGGCGCGCGGCCGTGCACCTGCAGGACGTCGACGCCGAGCCCGCCCAGCGTGCCCGCCACGCGCGCGATCTCGCCCGCGCCGGGCAGGAAGCACAGCACGTCGCCCTCGTACGAGCGCAGCGCCTCGCGGACGGTGGCGGCCACGTGGTCCAGCAGCGCGGGGTCCACGCGCATGCCGTGCGGCGGCCGTACCGGGCGCGACGGCGGCGCCCACCGTACGGCCACCGGGTGCAGGGTGCCCTCGGCGGCCACCACCGGGCCCCCGACCAGCGCGGACCACGCGCCCGTGTCGGTGGTCGCGGAGGCGGCGACCAGCCGCAGGTCGGGGCGGAGCACGGACCGTACGTCCAGCAGGAAGGCCATCGCGGTGTCGGCGTCCAGGTGCCGCTCGTGGCACTCGTCGAGCAGCACCGCGGCGACCCCGGCCAACTCCTGGTCCCGCTGGAGCCGTTGGAGCAGCACGCCGGTGGTGACGACCTCGACGGCGGTACGGGCGGAGACCTTGCGCTCACCGCGTACGGTGAACCCGACCGTCTCGCCCACGGGTTCGCCCAGCAGCCAGGCCATTCGCCGTGCCGCCGCCCGCGCGGCCATCCGGCGCGGCTCGGCCACCAGCACCCGCCCGGCGAAGGCGTCGGCGAGCAGCAGCGGCACCAGCGTCGTCTTGCCGGTGCCCGGCGGCGCCGCCAGCACGGCCGCGCCCTGATCACCCAGCGCCCCCAGCAGCGCGGGCACCACCCCGGCCACGGGCAGCGCGTGCCCCTCGGCCCGGACGCGCCCACCGATCCCGCTCACCGCGCCCCTCCCGAACGCCGCCCCGCAAGCACCCGCCGCCGCGCGGCCCGCGTCCGCCCGACAGCCACACCGACCGGCCTCACCGCGCACCCGCCAAGTGCCGTTCCACGGATGTGCGGCCCCGCAGAAGCAGCGTGCGTGGCCGGAGCCCCGCGCGTCCGCCCGCGGTCACCGGGTACCGCACGGGTGCGGTGCCGCAAGCACCCCGCTGCGCACGGGCCGTCCGCGTGCGCGACGCCTCGCGCACACGTGGCATCCCCGGGCCGCGCCGCAGGCACCCGGCTCATTCCGACGTGCACACGAAGATCGCCGTGCCCGGGAGGAGGGCGCCGCGGAGGGGGGACCAGCCGCCCCAGTCCTGGGTGTTCCAGGACGGCCACTCGGGCTCCACGAGGTCCACCAGGCGCAGGCCCGCGGCCGTGATCTCGCGGACGCGGTCGCCCAGGGTGCGGTGGTGCTCGACGTAGACGGCGAGGCCGCGGTCGTCCTGCTCGACGTACGGGGTGCGGTCGAAGTAGGAGGAGACGGCCGTCAGGCCCTCGGGCCCCGGTTCGTCGGGGAAGGCCCAGCGCACGGGGTGGGTGACGGAGAAGACCCAGCGGCCGCCGGGCCGCAGCACCCGGGCCACCTCGCGGTGCACGCGCGCGGTGTCGGCGACGAAGGGCAGCGCGCCGTAGGCGGAGCAGACGACGTCGAAGGAGCCGTCGGCGAAGGGCAGCGTGCCGGCGTCGGCCTGCACCAGCGAAAGCCCCCGGGCACCGCCGGCCGCGTCGTCGGCCTTGGCGGCGTCATCGAGGCGCCGCGCATGCTGCAATTGCCGGTGCGAGAGGTCGAGTGCGACCGGCCGGGCGCCCTGGGCGGCAAGCCACCGCGAGCACTGGGCGGCGCCCGCGCCGATCTCCAGCACGTCGCGGCCCTTGAGGGAGTCCGCCGGGCCGAGCAGGCCGGCCTCGGCCTCGTCCAGCCCCTCCGGGCCCCACACGAAGCGGGCGTCGCCCAGGAAGTCGCCGTGCTCGCGCTGGTACTCGTCGGCGTTGCGGTCCCACCAGCGGCGGTTGGCCCGGCTGCTCTCGCGGGCGCCGGCGCTGCGCCGGGTGGCCTCGGGTTCGGGTCCTTGGATCATCGCGGCAGTCGTCGTACTCTCTGAAGAGACAAGCGATCGGGTGGCTTGCGCCGGTTCGGTCCGATATGCGCTTGGTATGCCTCTTCGTGCATTGACCGTGCCCGGCTGCCCCCGTATGCTACAAGTTGCGCTGCGAGCCTGCGCGCCTCGGACGGAGCAGGCCGCGCTCGAATCTGTTGGGACCCTCGGTCGCGCGACTTCCGGGTCGCGGCCTCCTCGGTCGGCAGGAACGAAACCGGCTCCCGGCGTAGCAGTACCTACGACTTACTGTCCGTACCGGAGTCCTTTCCCTAATGACGAGCAGCACCGAGGCCCCTCGTACCACCCCGCAGGTGGCGGTCAACGACATTGGCAACGAGGAAGCCTTCCTCGCCGCGATCGACGAGACGATCAAGTACTTCAACGACGGCGACATCGTCGACGGCGTCATCGTGAAGGTCGACCGGGACGAGGTCCTGCTCGACATCGGTTACAAGACCGAAGGCGTCATCCCCTCCCGCGAGCTGTCGATCAAGCACGACGTCGACCCCAATGAGGTCGTTGCCGTCGGCGACGAGATCGAGGCCCTGGTCCTCCAGAAGGAGGACAAGGAAGGCCGCCTGATCCTCTCGAAGAAGCGCGCGCAGTACGAGCGTGCCTGGGGCACCATCGAGAAGATCAAGGAAGAGGACGGCATCGTCACCGGTACCGTCATCGAGGTCGTCAAGGGCGGCCTCATCCTCGACATCGGCCTGCGCGGCTTCCTGCCCGCCTCGCTGGTCGAGATGCGCCGGGTCCGCGACCTGCAGCCGTACGTCGGCAAGGAGCTCGAGGCCAAGATCATCGAGCTGGACAAGAACCGCAACAACGTGGTCCTGTCCCGCCGTGCCTGGCTGGAGCAGACCCAGAGCGAGGTCCGCCAGACCTTCCTCACCACCCTGCAGAAGGGCCAGGTGCGCTCCGGCGTCGTCTCCTCCATCGTCAACTTCGGTGCCTTCGTGGACCTCGGCGGTGTCGACGGCCTGGTGCACGTCTCCGAGCTGTCCTGGAAGCACATCGACCACCCCTCCGAGGTCGTCGAGGTCGGCCAGGAGGTCACCGTCGAGGTGCTGGACGTCGACATGGACCGCGAGCGCGTCTCGCTGTCGCTGAAGGCGACCCAGGAAGACCCGTGGCAGCAGTTCGCCCGGACCCACCAGATCGGGCAGGTCGTGCCCGGCAAGGTCACCAAGCTCGTGCCGTTCGGCGCGTTCGTCCGGGTGGACGAGGGCATCGAGGGCTTGGTGCACATCTCCGAGCTGGCCGAGCGCCACGTGGAGATCCCCGAGCAGGTCGTCCAGGTCAACGACGAGATCTTCGTCAAGGTCATCGACATCGACCTGGAGCGCCGCCGCATCTCGCTGTCCCTGAAGCAGGCCAACGAGTCCTTCGGCGCCGACCCGGCCTCCGTCGAGTTCGACCCGACCCTGTACGGCATGGCCGCGTCCTACGACGACCAGGGCAACTACATCTACCCCGAGGGCTTCGACCCGGAGACCAACGACTGGCTGCCGGGCTACGAGAAGCAGCGCGAGGAGTGGGAGGGCCAGTACGCCACGGCCCAGGCCCGCTTCGAGCAGCACCAGGCGCAGGTCATCAAGTCCCGCGAGGCGGACGAGAAGGCGGCCGCCGAGGCCGGCGGCGCGTCCCCGGCCGCGGCCGCGGGCAGCGGTGGCGGCTCCTACTCCTCGGAGTCGGACGACAGCAGCGGCGCCCTCGCCTCCGACGAGGCGCTCGCCGCGCTCCGCGAGAAGCTCGCCGGCGGCCAGAGCTGACCGCTCCCCGCTGACGCTGCCGACTTTTCGCGAGTCACCCGCACCACCACGGCGGGCCCGCACCCCTCAGGGGGCTGCGGGCCCGCCGCTTTGTCATCCTCTACGCTGGCGTGAACGCTCGTGGCGCTCCGTGCGCGCGCGGCCGGTGCCCACGGGCCGGCGTGCCGCGCAGGACCGGCCGCCCGCCCGGGAATGGCGGGGGCGGTCCGTACGTTGTCGATGACGAAGAGCGAGGGAGGAACGATCGTGCTGGATCCGCAGGGACTGTACGCCTACGAGCCGGGCGGGGCCGAGGCCGTCGACGAGGCGGTCGGTGACGCCGGGCCGGTGATGATGTACTACCTCGAGGGGTTCATGGACGCCGGCGAGACCGGCGGCCAGATCGCGCAGCACCTGCTGGACCGCCTCGACAACCAGCTCATCGCCCGCTTCGACGCCGACCGGCTGGTCGACTACCGGGCCCGCCGCCCCCTGATGACCTTCGAGCGCGACCACTGGTCGTCCTACGAAGAGCCCGCCATCGACCTCTACCTGGTGCGCGACGCCATCGGCACCCCCTTCCTGCTGCTGACCGGCTTCGAACCTGACGTGGAATGGGAGCGCTTCAGCGCCGCGGTGCTCGAAGTGGTCGAGCGGCTCGGCGTGCGGCTGTCGATCAACTTCCACGGCATCCCGATGGGTGTCCCGCACACCCGCCCGGTCGGCCTGACCCCGCACGGGAACCGGGTGGACCTGGTGCCCGGCCACCGCGCCTGGTTCGAGGAGGCCCAAGTGCCCGGCAGCGCCGCCTCGCTGGTCGAGCTGCGGCTCGCCGAGGCCGGCCGGGACGTCCTGGGCGTGGCCGCCCACGTCCCGCACTACCTGGCCCGCTCCCCGTACCCGGACGCGGCCCTGGCCGTCCTGGAGGCCGTCACCGCCGCCACCGGCCTGGTGCTCCCCGAGATCGCCCACGCCCTGCGCCGCGAGGCCCACACCGTGCGGGTCGAGATCGACCGCCAGGTCGCCGAGGGCGACGGCGAACTGGTCTCCGTCGTCCGCGGGCTGGAGAGCCAGTACGACGCGGTGGCCGGCGCGCACAACCGCGAGAGCCTCATCGCCGAGCCGGTCGACCTGCCCACGGCCGACGACCTGGCGGCGGAGTTCGAGCGGTTCCTCGCCGACCGGGAGGACGACGGGCGCTGACCACCCCGGCACCGGACCGGGCCCGGCATCCAGGGGTGCCGCCCGGGCGCTGAGGGGTTGTGCGTCGGGCCGGGTGCGGCCCGGGGCGCCTCACAGGGCGCGCAGCCGCTCCCAAGCCGCGCGGACCTGCGGCTCCAGGGCCTCCAGCGGGCCGTCGTTGTCGATGACGATGTCGGCGACGGCCAGCCGCTGCTCGCGGGTGGCCTGCGCGGCCATCCGGGCGCGTGCGTCCTCCTCCGTCATCCCGCGCAGCCGCACCAGCCGCTCCAGTTGCGTCTGCGGGCTCGCGTCCACCACGATCACCAGGTCGTACAGCGGCGCGAGGCCGTTCTCGGTGAGCAGCGGCACATCGTGGACGACGATCGCGTCCGGGCCCGCAGCCTCTTGGAGTTCGGCCGAGCGGCGCCCCACCAGCGGGTGCACGATCGCCCCCAGCGTCTTGCGGCGCTCCTCGTCGGCGAAGACGATCGCCCCCAGGCGCGGCCGGTCCAACCGCCCGTCCTCGTCGAGGACCTGCTCGCCGAACTCAGCGACCACGGCGGCCAGTCCCTCGGTGCCGGGCTCGACCACCTCCCGGGCGATGCGGTCCGCGTCGACGAGCACGGCGCCGTAGGACTCCAGCAGCCGGGCGACTTCGCTCTTTCCGGCGCCGATTCCGCCGGTCAGCCCCACACTTGCCATGCGTCCACCTTACGGGTGACGCGTGCGCCGCGCCCCTCGTGGCGGCGGGGCCGGCGGGAATGCGGTTGCCCCAGGCCGCGTTGGGTATATCCGTCCAGACGATCCGTCGTCACCCGTGCCCCGACTCCAGGGAGGCGGTCTTGCAGGAGCGTACGCCGGAAACCCATGTCATCGACTTCCGCGCGGCCGAGCAGCTGCTCGCCGCCCGCGACCCGCGCGGCGCCGTCAAGCTCCTCGACTCCGTGATCGCGGCCCACCCGGAGAACACCGCGGCCCGCCTGCTGCGCGCCCGCGCCTTCTTCCTGGCCGCCCAACTGCGCCCGGCCGAGCTGGAGTTCCAGGTCGTCCTGGAACGCGAACCGGACAACGCCTTCGCTCACTTCGCGCTGGCCCGTACGCTGGAACGCGCCAACCGCTCCGCCGAGGCACAGCGCCACTTCCGGCTCGCCGCCGCGCTCGACCCGCGCCCCGACTACGTCGCCGCCGCGCGTTTCGACGCGAGCTGACCGCGGGCGCGCCGGCGCGTATCCGGGCAACGCTCCGAAGGGGGCCGGGAGATGGAAGCCGTCATCGTCCTGCTGGTCGTCGTCGCCGTGATCGTCGGCATCGTCGGCCTGCTGAACAGCGTGCGGGTGGTCAAGCAGTACGAGCGCGGGGTCATCTACCGCTTCGGGCGGGTCAACCCGCTGCCCAAGGAACCCGGCCTGCGGCTGCTGACCCCCTTCGTCGACCGCATGACCAAAGTGAACATGCAGGTCGTCACGCTGCCGGTGCCGGCGCAGGAGGGCATCACCCGCGACAACGTCTCGGTGCGGGTCGACGCCGTGCTGTACTTCCGGGTGGTCGACCCGATCCGGGCCACCGTGGACGTGCAGAACTACGAGTTCGCCATGCTGCAGGTGGCCCAGACCTCGCTGCGCTCCATCATCGGCAAGAGCGAGCTGGACGATCTGCTCTCCGGGCGCGAGCAGTTGCACGAGGGCCTGGAGCTGATGCTGTCCACCCCGGCCACCGGCTGGGGTGTCCACATCGACCGGGTGGAGATCAAGGACGTGGCGCTGCCGGAGTCGATGAAGCGCTCCATGGCCCGGCAGGCCGAGGCCGACCGCGAGCGGCGGGCCCGCATCATCACCGCGGACGGCGAACTCCAGGCGTCCCAGAAGCTCTCGCAGGCCGCGCGCACGATGGACGCCAACCCGTCGGCGCTGCAGCTGCGGCTGCTGCAGACCGTGGTCGAGGTCGCCGCCGAGAAGAACTCCACGCTGGTGATGCCCTTCCCGGTGGAGATGCTGCGGTTCTTCGAACGGGCGGCGGGCGGGGGCGCGACCTCCGGTACGGGGACGGCGGCGGATACGGGGGCGGCCGTGCCCGTGGCGGAGCAGGCCGCGGTCCCCGCGCCTGTCGAGGAGCCCGCGCCCGAGGTGGCGCCGTCCGCCGAGCGCGCGGAACTGCCCGCGCCCGGCCTGCAGATCCCGGACCCCAGGACGCCGGAGGAGTAGCCCGGCAAGCAGCCCGGGACGGCCTGGTCCCCCCGGCGAGTGAGGCGCGCCCGCGCGGCCGGGGGAGCACTTCCGTCCGCCTGACGGTACCGGCTGCCGCGGGATGCGTACCGCGCTCGGGACCCTTCCCGGAAGCCCTCTCGAAGCCTCGCTCAGAACAGGGGCGCGGGCAGGACGCCCTCCAGGGCCAGCAGGGCGCGCTTGATCTCCAGGCCGCCGCCGAAGCCGCCTATCCCGCCGTCGCTCTCGATCACCCGGTGGCAGGGGACGACCACGGGTATCGGGTTGGCGCCCATGGCGGTGCCCACCGCGCGCGCCGCGTCCGGCTCGCCGACCCTGCGGGCCAGGTCCTGATACCCCACGACGCTGCCGAAGGGCACCCCGGTGGCCAGCTCGCGCAGCACCCGGCGGTTGAACCCGGTGACCAGCGACCAGTCCAGTGGCAGCTCGAAGCGGGTGCGGCTCCCCGCGAAGTAGCCGTCCAGCTGCTCGGCGGCCGCCGCCAGCGCCCGCCCGTCCTCGACCGGCTCGGTGCCCAGCCGGCGCCCCACCGACGCCACCGAGCGCTGCGCCGCCGGCGGATCGGCCCGGAACCCGACGTGCACCAGCCCCTCGCCGGTGGCCATCACCAGCAGCGGCCCGATCGCCGTCTCCCGCACCGTCCACACGAGCTTCCCCATGCCGCCCACCCTAGAGGGACCCACCGACAACAGCGCCGGAAAGCGTGGCCCCGGCCGCCGACCCGCCGTGGCCGCGCGGTCACGCACGGCGGCCAGACGGGATTGTCGGAGGGGCGCCGTACCGTGGAGGGCATGCGGCCCGTATCAGACATCGAAAGAACCGTGGCGCCCATCGAGGTCGTCAGCCCCTACCAGCCCAGCGGTGACCAGCCCACGGCGATCAGCGACCTGGAGCGGCGCATCCGTGCCGGCGAGAAGGACGTGGTGCTGCTCGGCGCCACCGGCACGGGCAAGTCCGCCACGACCGCGTGGATGATCGAGAAGCTGCAGCGCCCCACCCTGGTGATGGCGCCGAACAAGACCCTCGCCGCCCAGCTCGCCAACGAGTTCCGCGAGCTGCTGCCCAACAACGCGGTCGAGTACTTCGTCTCGTACTACGACTACTACCAGCCGGAGGCGTACGTCCCGCAGACGGACACCTACATCGAGAAGGACTCCTCGATCAACGAGGAGGTGGAGCGGCTGCGCCACTCGGCGACCAACTCGCTGCTCACCCGGCGGGACGTCGTCGTGGTCGCCTCCGTCTCCTGCATCTACGGCCTGGGCACCCCGCAGGAGTACGTCGACCGGATGGTCCGCCTCAAGGTCGGCGAGGAGATCGACCGCGACGCGCTGCTGCGCCGCTTCGTCGACATCCAGTACACGCGCAACGACCTGGCGTTCACCCGCGGCACCTTCCGGGTCCGCGGCGACACCATCGAGATCTTCCCGGTCTACGAGCAGCTCGCCGTCCGCATCGAGATGTTCGGCGACGAGATCGAGGCGCTGTACACCCTGCACCCGCTCACCGGCGAGGTCGTCACCGAGGACGAGCAGGTCTATGTCTTCCCCGCCACCCACTACGTCGCCGGACCCGAGCGCATGGAGCGGGCCATCGCCGGCATCGAGTTGGAGCTGGCCGACCGGCTCGCCGAGCTGGAGAAGCAGGGCAAGCTGCTGGAGGCCCAGCGGCTGCGCATGCGCACCACGTACGACATCGAGATGATGCGGCAGATCGGCACCTGCTCGGGCATCGAGAACTACTCGCGGCACATCGACGGCCGCGCCCCCGGCTCGGCGCCCGACACCCTCATCGACTACTTCCCCGAGGACTTCCTGCTGGTCATCGACGAGTCGCACGTCACCGTGCCGCAGATCGGCGCGATGTACGAGGGGGACGCCTCCCGCAAGCGCACCCTGGTCGACCACGGCTTCCGGCTGCCCTCCGCGCTGGACAACCGGCCGCTGAAGTGGGAGGAGTTCCTGGGCCGGGTCGGCCAGACCGTCTACCTGTCGGCGACCCCCGGGCCGTACGAGCTGTCCCGCAGCGACGGGGTGGTCGAGCAGATCATCCGCCCGACCGGCCTGGTCGACCCCGAGGTCGTGGTCAAGCCCACCGAGGGCCAGATCGACGACCTGGTGCACGAGATCCGGCTGCGCTCCGAGCGGGACGAGCGTGTCCTGGTCACCACCCTGACCAAGAAGATGGCCGAGGACCTCACCGACTACCTGCTGGAGCTCGGCATCCAGGTGCGCTACCTGCACAGCGACATCGACACCCTGCGCCGGGTGGAGCTGCTGCAGGAGCTGCGGTCCGGCGAGTACGACGTGCTGGTCGGCATCAACCTGCTGCGTGAGGGCCTGGACCTGCCCGAGGTCTCGCTGGTGGCGATCCTCGACGCCGACAAGGAGGGCTTCCTGCGGTCGGGCACCTCGCTGATCCAGACCATCGGCCGTGCCGCGCGCAACGTCTCCGGCCAGGTGCACATGTACGCCGACCGGATCACCCCGGCGATGGAGCAGGCCATCGAGGAGACCAACCGCCGGCGCGAGAAGCAGGTCGCCTACAACACCGAGCGCGGCATCGACCCGCAGCCGCTGCGCAAGAAGATCGCCGGCATCCTGGACTCCTTCGCCCGCGAGGAGGCCGACACCGAGGAGCTGCTGGGCTCGGGCCGGCAGCGCTCGCGCGGCAAGGCGCCGGTGCCGGGGCTGTCGGCGAAGACCGGCTCCCGGCGCAAGGGCGAGCCGCTGGCCGCCGAGGAGATGGCCGACCTCGTCGCCCAGCTCACCGAGCAGATGCACACCGCGGCGGCCGAGCTGCAGTTCGAGGTGGCCGCGCGGATCAGGGACGAGCTGACCGACCTGAAGAAGGAGCTGCGGCAGCTGAAGGAGGCGGGCGTGGTCTGAGCCGGTGCCCGTCCGGGCGGGGTTGCGGTGCGGGCGTGGGCCTCGTCCGGGAGGGGTTCCGGTACGGGCCGGTGCCCGTCCGGAACGGTGTTCCGGTGTGACGGGGAGCCCGCCGGGGCGGGGCCGTGGTGCGCGGCGGCGCCCGTTCGGGCGGGAAAAGTCCGGCCGGACGAACCAGGAGCCGGGGCCCCTGCGTCTTGTTAGGGTGCGGGGCACAAGTCCGCGTGAGACGAGCCGCGCAGGCGGTGACGGGTGGAAGGGGACAGCGCGTGACGGTCAACATGACCAAGGGCCAGAAGATCAGCCTGAGCAAGTCGGACGGAGGTGCGCTCAGCGCCGTCCGGATGGGCCTCGGCTGGCAGGCCGCCCCGCGCCGGGGCCTCTTCGGCAGCCGCACCCGCGAGATCGACCTGGACGCCTCGGCGGTCCTCTTCGCCGACAAGCAGCCGGTCGACGTGGTCTTCTTCCGCCACCTCACCAGCGACGACGGCTCCGTCCGGCACACCGGCGACAACCTGGTCGGCGGCGCCGGCCAAGGCGGTGACGACGAGTCGATCCTGGTGGACCTGCAGCGGGTGCCGGTGCACGTGGACCAGATCGTCTTCACGGTGAACTCCTTCACCGGCCAGACCTTCGCCGAGGTGCAGAACGCGTTCTGCCGCCTGGTGGACGAGACCAACGGCCAGGAGCTGGCCCGCTACACGCTCACCGGCGGCGGCCCCTACACCGCGCAGATCATGGCGAAGGTGCAGCGCGGGGCGAGCGGCTGGTCGATGACCGCGATCGGCACCCCGGCCAACGGCCGCACCTTCCAGGACCTGATCCCCGCGATCCTCCCGGTCCTCTAGCCGGCACGGAGCCCGGGGCCTTTTCCGCGGTGGCACCGGGCCTTGCAGCGATGGCCTCGGGCCTGTCAGCGATGGCCCGGCCCGTGCGGTGGGGTCCGCGGGCGAGCACGAAGCGAGCACACGACGAGCAAGGGGCGGCTGCCATGACGGCCGAACTGGTACGAGGCCAGAACCACCCACTCCCCGGGACCCGACTGGAGATCCGCGTCAGCGCGGGTATCCCGGTGGTGGCCGCGGTCACCCTCGCCGATGAGCAGGGCCGCGCGGTGGCCGCGCCAGGTGAGGCACCCGAGGGCGCCTGGCTGGCGCATCCCGGCAGCCCGCAGCTGAGCGGGGTCGAGGTGCCGCGGCAGGCGGCCGCCGAGCACCGGGTCGCGGTGGATCTGGGCACCATGCCCCAGCCGGTGCACCGCGTGCACGTCCTGCTCGCCCTGCCGCCCGGCCGCGGCCCCGCCGACTTCGGCGCCGCGCCCGCCCCGCACCTGACGGTCACCCGGCCCGACGGCACGGGCATCGCCTCGTACACGATCACGGGCCTCACCTCCGAGACGGCCCTGATCGCCCTGGAGGTCTACCGCCGTCAGGGCGCCTGGAGGGTCCGCGCGGTGGGCCAGGGCTACGCGGGCGGCCTCGCCGCCCTGCTGCTCGACCAAGCGGTCCTCGAGGCCCCCGAGGTGGCCGCACGCATCCACGAAGCGGTGACCCGCGCACAACCCCGCTCGATCCCGGTGCCGCCCTCTGCGGGCCCCGCGGACAGCCGGGCGACCCAGGGCGAGGTTGCTACGGATGGCTCGGCCTCTGCTGCGCCTACGGACAGCCGCCCGCGTCGGGGCGCGTCCGGCGGCACCGTGCCCGCGGCCGCGGACGCGGAAGGTACGGTCCCGGGTGTCCCGGGTGCTTCGTCCGCGGCGGCCTCCACGTTCTCGGGCGGTCCGGGCGACGCTCCGCCCGGTGGATCGCCGGCCCAGTCCGGGAGTGCTTCGCCCGGGGCGAGCCGGGCCGCCTCCGGCGGCACCGTGCCCGGTACGGGCCCGTCCGGTGCGGCCGCCCCGGGTGCCACCCCCTCCGGCGGCATCGACTACCGGCATCCGCGGCGCCGTACCGTCCCCGCGCAGGGCGCCGCCGTACCCGCCGGGCCGGCGGACGGCGGGGCCGAGGCTCCCGCTGGCAGCTCGGGCGGGGCCCCTTCCGGCGGTGGGGACGCTGCTCCCGGCGGCGGACCCGTCGCCGGGGACGCGGCCGGCTGGACGATGGAGGAGCGGCTGCACAACCAGATCTGGGGGATGTTCGAGGACCTGGCCCGCAGCGTGGCCGCGTACCGCAGCGCCGAGGACTTCGCCCAGTCGCGCTACGAGCAGGAGCTGGACCGGTTGCTGGCCGACCCGCGCACCCGCGGCGGCCCCGCGGCGGAGGCGGCGCGCGAGCAGGCGATGGCCAAGCAGGTCGCGCTGGTCGACCAGGCCAGGGCCGTCCTCGACCGCGACCTGGCCCAACTGGTGGCCGAGGCCGAGGTGGTGGAGCCCGCGCTGCCGCCGGCGTTCGCCGGGTGGGAGAACCCGTCGTGGCACGCCTACCGGGTGCCGCAGGAACCGCCGCTCGCCGTGCGGCTGGGCTCGCTGAGCCTGCCGGAGGCGCCCGAGCTGCGGATACCGCTGCTGGTGCGGCTGCCGCTGGAGCGGGGGCTGTGGGTCGACGCGGGCGAGGACCGCAGGGGAGCGCTGGACACGGCCGTGGCGGTCGCCGCCCGGCTGCTCGCGTCGTACCCGGCCGGCGGCCTGACCGTGCACGTGCTGGACCCGGCGGGCACGGGTGCCACCGCCTTCGCGCCGCTGTACGCGGCCGGCGCACTCGTCCAGCCGCAGCCGACGCCGGGCCCGGCGGGCGTCGGCGAGGTGCTGCAGCGGCTGACCGAGCGGGTGGACCTGGTGCAGATGGCGCTGCGCGGGGGCGCCGCCGACGCGCTGCCGCCCGGGTTCGACGCCGCGGAGCAGCTGCTGGTCGTCCACGAGTTCCCGTTCGGCTTCGACGACCGCGCCGTCAACCAGCTGCGCTACCTCGCCGACGAGGGCCACACCGTGGGCGTCCACGTCCTGCTGGTCGCCGACCGCGAGGACGCCGCCGAGTACGGCCCGCTCCTGAGCCCCCTGTGGCGCGCGACCCTGCGCCTGACCCCGCTGCCCAGCGACCACCTCGCCGACCCCTGGGTCGGCCACGCCTGGACCTACGAACCGCCCCTGGTCCCCCCGGGCAGCACCATCCTCCCCCAGGTCCTCCGCCACCTCGCCGCCTCCCCACCAGCAACCCACGGCCAATAACCCCCATCGCCCCGCCCTCCACCCGTGGCACCGCCGTTACGGGGGCTGTCCGCCCGGCTCGCGACGACGCGTGCATGATGACTAATTAAAGTAGTCATCATGGCCTTAGAATGACTACATGAATGTGTCATCCTCCGCCCCGGAGCTGTATACCGTGCCTCGTCTGACCAGCGAGGACCAGTCGGTGCTCGGTGAGATCCACCAGATGCGCAAGGACATGCGCATGGTGCTCCGCACTCCTCGGCGCTGGGAGGGAGGACTGCGGCGCTCCGTTCTCGCCAAAGCCGTCCAGGGATCCAACAGCATCGAGGGCTACGAGGTCGCCGAGGACGACGCGCTCGCGGCTCTGGACGACGAGGAGCCGATGAGCGCGGACGAGAAGACCTTCGCGGAGATCAAGGGCTACCAGCAGACCATGGGCTACGTCCTGGCCATAGGCAGTGACTCCCTTGCCACCTACGACACCAGCGAGCTGCGCGCCATGCACTTCATGATGCTGCAGCACGAGCCGTCGAAGTCGCCCGGGCACTTCCGCAAGGGCCCGATCTACGTGCACAACCACGAGACCGAGCGGCAGGTCTACGAAGGACCCGACCACGAGGCCGTTCCGGAGCTGATGAACGCACTGGTCCGGAGCCTGCGCACCGGCCATGAACACGACCCGGTCGTACGGTCGGCGATGGCTCACCTGAACCTGGTCATGATCCACCCGTTCCGTGACGGCAACGGCCGGATGGCCCGGGCGCTCGCCACGCTGGTGCTGGCGCGCTCGGACATCGGCGAGCCCGTCTTCTCCTCGATCGAGGAGTGGCTGGGGGCGAAGTCCAACACGCTGGATTACTACGCCGCTCTCGGCCACACAGGCCGCGGCGTGTGGGCTCCGCGGGCCGATGCGCAGCTCTGGCTGTCGTTCTGCCTGCGCGCGCACCACATGCAGGCGCAGACGATGGCCCGTCGAGTAGAGGACGCCGACCGGTACTGGCTGCACCTCGACGGAATCGTGAGCAGCCACAAGCTGCCCGAACGGGTCCTGGATCCCCTCTTCGACGCGGTTCTCGGGTACCGCATCCGCCGCGGCGGATACATGAAGCGAGCCGGGATCGAGGGGCAGACGGCGACGAGGGATCTGGCGCACCTGGCGGGGCTCGGGCTGCTGGCGGCGCACGGCTCCGGCCGCGGGCGGCACTACACGGCGGCGGGGCCGCTGCTGGAGGTGCGGGCCGATGTCCGGTCGCGTCGAGGCGCTGTCACCGACCCCTACCCCGGGATGCGGTCGGAGCTGGCCAAGCCGATCGCCTGGGAGAAGTGAGGCGGCCGGCCCGAGGGACGCCTCAGGCGTGCTTCGTCCTTCGGGCACGTGGTTCCGCTCGTGCCGATGCACTCATTCGGGTGGTGGTGAGAGCCGAGGCGCAGCGTGATCTTTACTCTTTCATGGGGATTCGTTACTCTTTCTTGACCGACGAATTTGGGCGGAGGCCCCGTGGACGTGTCACTCGCCCTCTGGGCGCTGACCCTCGCCGGACTGTGCGCGCTCATCGGCGCCGACTTCCTCATCGGGCGCAACCCGCACGAAGTCTCCGTGCGCGAGGCCGGGATCTGGACCGCCGTGTGGGTCGCCCTCGCCGGGCTCTTCGGGCTCGGTCTGGCGCTCTTCGCGGGCGGCGGACCCGCCGGGGAGTTCTTCGCCGGGTACGTCACCGAGAAGTCCCTCAGCGTCGACAACCTCTTCGTCTTCGTGCTGATCATGGCGAAGTTCGCCGTCCCCGCCGCCTACCAGCAGCGGGTGCTGCTCATCGGGGTGCTCGTCGCGCTGGTGCTGCGCACGGTCTTCATCGCCGCCGGCGCCACCCTGATCGCCAGTTTCTCCTGGATCTTCTTCGTCTTCGGCGCCTTCCTCATCTGGACCGCCTGGAAGCTGATCAAGGAAGCACTCGCCGGGCACGACGCCGACACCGATTTCGAGGAGAACCGGCTGATGGCGGCCGTGCGGCGGCGCGTGCCCAGCACCGACCGCTACCACGGCACCAAGATGTTCGTCACCGAGAACGGCCGCCGCCTGATGACGCCGATGCTCGTGGTGATGCTCGCCATCGGCTCCACCGACGTGCTCTTCGCCCTCGACTCGATCCCGGCGATCTTCGGCCTCACCCAGGACCCGTACATCGTCTTCACCGCCAACGCCTTCGCGCTGATGGGCCTGCGCCAGCTGTACTTCCTCATCGGCGGCCTGCTCAAGCGGCTGGTCCACCTCTCCTACGGCCTGTCCGTCATCCTCGGCTTCATCGGCGTGAAACTGGTGCTGCACGCCCTGCACGAGGCCGGCGTGCACGTGCCCGAGATCTCCATCGCCGTCTCCCTGGGAGTGATCGTCGCCGTGCTCGCGGTGACGACCGCCACCAGCCTGATCGCCTCCCGCAAGGCCGCCAGGACCGAGGAGAACGACCGGGCGGCCGCCTCGCGGGAGGACCGCATCGACGTGTAGCCGCCGTGCGGCAGACGGGTGAGGGGGCGCCCCCTGCGTGCCGGACGGCCCGGCGCGGGGGCTAGCGTGGCTCCGGCAGCGGAACCCACGCGAAAGGCACGGATGTGGCGAGCACGGCGGGCACCTCGGCGCTGCCCGAGCTGACCGGCACCCGGTTCCTGTCCACCTGGCAGCTCGACGGCGTCGCCCTCGCGGCCGTCCTGCTGCTCGGCGCGGCCTACGGCTACGGCGTGTGGCGCCGGCAGCGCTCCGGCGGGCACTGGCCGCTGTGGCGCACCGCCGTCTTCTTCGTCTTCGGCCTGGGCACCCTGGTCTTCGCCACCATGTCGGGGCTGGCCGTCTACAACCGGGTGCTCTTCTGGCCCGCCGCCGTGCAGAACATCCTGCTCGACCTGTTCGCACCGCTCGGCCTCGCCCTCGGCGACCCGCTCGGCCTGGCGTCCCCCACCGGGCGGCTGCGCCGGGCCTTCGCCTCCGCACCCGTGCGGGCACTGACGTACCCGCTGGTCAGCTCCGTGCTCGTGCTCGTCTCCGAGCTGAGCATCTACTTCACGCCCTACTTCGCCACCTCGCTCGGCCACAACCCCGTACGGCAGCTGATGCATCTGCAACTGCTGCTCACCGGCTGTCTGTTCGTCCTGCCGATGCTCAGCCGGCAGGAGCTGCTGCCGCGCTGGTGCACCCACCCGGTGCGGGCCCTGCTGGTCTTCCTCGACGGGCTCTTCGACTCGGTGCCCGGCATCGTGGTGATGACCAGCAACACCCTCGTCGCCGGGCACTGGTACCGCACCCACACCCGCACCTGGGGCCCCTCCGTCCAGCGCGACCAGATGCTCGGCGGCGGCCTGATGCTCGTCCTCGCCGAACTCGTCGGGCTGCCCTTCCTGCTGCTGGTCTTCCTGGAGTGGTGGCGCGCCGAGCGGGCCCGCACCGCCGAACTGGACGCGGCCCTGGACCGCGAGGCGGCCGCCGCTGCCGTACGGCCAGTCGTGCGGGTCAGCCGCAGCGCGGCCGCGCCCGCCGCCCCCGCGGGGGAACCGGCTGCCAAGGCGGCGCCCCCCGAGATGATGCGGCCCTGGTGGGAGACGGACCAGGGCGAGGTCGGCATGCGGATGCGCGGGGAGCACTGAGCCCGCCCCCTACCTGCGGGGGAGCGCCGAACCGACCGTACGCACGGGGGAGCACTGATCCTGCCCGTACGCACGGGGAGTGCCGAACCGCCCTTACGTACGGGGAGAACCGAGCCCGCCCGTACTGTGCCCGCCGGACCCGCGGGGAGCACTGAGCCCGCCCGTACGCACGGGGGAGCGGCAGCCCCGGCCACGTCCGGCCCGGGCTCAGCGGCGGCGCTGGGAGAACCGCAGCAGGTTGCCCGCCGGGTCGCGGAAGGCGCAGTCGCGCACGCCGTACGGCTGGTCCACCGGCTCCTGCAGCACCTCGGCGCCCGACGCCTGGATGTGCGCGAACGTGGCGTCGCAGTCGTCGGTGGCGAAGATGACGCCGCGCAGCAGGCCCTTGGCCAGCAGCTCGGCCATCGCCTCACGGTCGGCCGGGGAGGCGTTCGGGTCGGCGGCCGGCGGCTCCAGCACGATCTCCACCCCGGGCTGGGCGGGCGAGCCGACCGTCACCCAGCGCATCCCCTCGAAACCGACGTCGTTGCGCACCTCCAGCCCCAGCACGTCCCGGTAGAAGGCGAGCGCCTTGTCGTGGTCGTCGACGGCGATGAAGCACTGCGAGAGCGTGATGTCCATGGCGCCCACGCTACGGGCGCGACGGGTCCTTCGCTCCTCCGCTGCGCACCGGCCGGGTGAAGATCTTGGCGACGCACGGCGGTATCGCCGCGCCCTCGGTGTGCGGGCGGGCCCGGTAGGCGCTCGGGCTCTCGCCCACCAGCTCGGTGAACCGTGAGCTGAACGAGCCGAGGGAGGTGCAGCCCACCGCCATGCACACCTCGGTGACCGGCAGGTCCCCGCGGCGCAGCAGCGCCTTGGCCCGCTCGATCCGGCGGGTCATCAGATAGCCGTAGGGGCTCTCGCCGAAGGCCGCGCGGAAGCTGCGCGAGAAGTGCCCGGCCGACATGTGGGCGTCGCTCGCCAGCGCCGGGACGTCCAGCGGCTCCGCGTAGTCGCGGTCCATGCGGTCACGTGCCCGGCGCAGCAGGACGAGGTCCGACAGCTCCATGCCGACAGCATCGCACGCCCCACCGACAGCCGGCCCCTCGCTGTGCGGCGGCGCAGGTCACGGCGGTGTCCGCACCTCGTGGCGGTACGGTCGCAGGTCGGTCCGAAGGGCCGCGGGGAGCGGCCGGGGCTGGCATGCTCAGGGCATTCGATCGGCGGGGACCCGCGACCGGGGGACGGCGCGGGCCCACGACCCAGGGGGACATGTGATGCGCGGTGCGCGGACGGCGGCGGTGGGGCTCGCGGTGGCCGGGGCTCTGGCAGCAGTGGCGGCCTGCGGCGGCGGCCCCGGCTACAAGAAGACGGGCACGACGGCCACGCTGCCGGGCATGACCGGCCGGACGCTGGCGGCGGCGCGGAGCGCGGCGAACTCGGCCGGTTTCCACAATGTCCAGGTCAGCGACGCGACCGGCGCCAAGCGCTCCACCGCGGACGCGACCGCGTGGCGGGTCTGCTTCCAGAAGCCGGGCAGCGGCACCTCCAGCGACACCGGCGTCCCGGTGCGCCTGTCCGTCGCCCGGAGCTACGAGCCCTGCCCCGCCGAGGACGCCTCCAACACGTCGTCCCCCCACCCGACCCGCACCCACCGCACCACGATCCACCACTACTACGGCGGCTCGGGCAGCGGCTCGTCCGACGACTCCACGACCACGCACCACACGACCACGCACCACTCCACGACCCACCACTCCACCTCGCACCACAGCTCGTCCCACCACCACTGAGCCGGGGAGTCGAGACAGGCCGGCGGGAGCTGCCGGGGGCTGTCAGGGGCCGTCCGGGCCGGCCCGGACGGCCATGGTCACCAGCCGCGTTCGCGCCATTCGGGCAGGTGGGGGCGCTCGGTGCCGAGGGTGGTGTCGTTGCCGTGGCCGGGGTAGACCCAGGTCTCGTCCGGCAGGGCGTCGAAGAGCTTGGTGGTGACGCCGGCGAAGAGGGTGGAGAAGGCGGCCGGGTCGCCGTGGGTGTTGCCGACCCCGCCCGGGAAGAGGCAGTCGCCGGTGAAGACGTGCGGGTGGCCGTGCGGGTCGTCGTAGACGAGGACGACGCTGCCGGGGGTGTGGCCGACCAGGTGCCGGGCGGTGAGGCGGACGCGGCCGAAGGCGAGCGTGTCGCCGTCGTCGAGCGGGACGTCGGTGGGGACGGGGATGCCCTCGGCGTCCTCGCGCCCCGCGTACGTGCGGGCCCCCGTGGCCGCCACGACCGCCTCCAGCGCCTGCCAGTGGTCGCCGTGGCGGTGAGTGGTCACCACGGAGGTGAGACCATCGGAACCGACCACTTCGAGCAGGGTCGCCGCGTCGTTCGCGGCGTCGATCAGCAGCTGTTCGTCGGTGGCCCGGCAGCGCAGCACGTACGCGTTGTTGTCCATGGGCCCGACCGCGACCTTCGTGATGATCAGGTCTTCCAGCTCGTGCACGTCGGGCGTTCCGCCGACCGTGACCTCTCCCGTGTACGCCATGCCGCCAGCCTAGGCCGTGGCCGCGGGCCGGGGCGTACGGGCCGCCCGGCACACGATCGGGTGAACCTGGCAGCAGGCGGCCGTGAATCGAATGCGCGTGCTATAAGGTCGTCAGTGGCGCCCGCGGAAGCCACCGGCCCGGGCATCGCAGGCAACAGGAAGAAAACCCGAGTCCACCCCGTTTAGGCTGAGCGGGGGGTTCCAGGGTTCCACGAACCACCATCCCCCCTACTTTCCGAAGGAAAGGCGCACTGGCGTGGCCGACCGACTCACCATCCGTGGCGCACGCGAGCACAATCTGCGGAATGTCTCGCTGGACCTGCCCCGGGACTCCCTCATCGTGTTCACGGGCCTGTCCGGCTCGGGCAAGTCCTCGCTCGCCTTCGACACGATCTTCGCCGAGGGCCAGCGCCGGTACGTCGAGTCCCTCTCGTCCTACGCCCGCCAGTTCCTCGGCCAGATGGACAAGCCGGACGTCGACTTCATCGAGGGCCTGTCCCCGGCCGTCTCGATCGACCAGAAGTCGACCTCGCGCAACCCGCGCTCGACCGTCGGCACCATCACCGAGGTCTACGACTACCTGCGGCTGCTCTTCGCCCGCATCGGCAAGCCGCACTGTCCCGAGTGCGGTCGTCCGATCAGCCGGCAGTCCCCGCAGGCCATCGTGGACAAGGTGCTGGAGCTGGAGGAGGGCAGCCGCTTCCAGGTGCTCTCGCCGCTGGTGCGCGAGCGCAAGGGCGAGTTCGTCGACCTCTTCTCGGACCTGCAGACCAAGGGCTACAGCCGGGCCCGGGTGGACGGCGACACCATCCAGCTGACCAGCCCGCCGAAGCTGAAGAAGCAGGAGAAGCACACCATCGAGGTGGTCGTGGACCGCCTCACCGTCAAGGACTCCGCCAAGCGCCGTCTCACCGACTCCGTGGAGACCGCGCTCGGCCTGTCCGGCGGCATGGTCATCCTCGACTTCGTGGACCTCCCCGAGGACGACCCGCAGCGCGAGCGGATGTTCTCCGAGCACCTCTACTGCCCGTACGACGACCTGTCCTTCGAGGAGCTGGAGCCCCGCTCCTTCTCCTTCAACTCGCCCTTCGGCGCCTGCCCCGACTGCACCGGCATCGGCACCCGCATGGAGGTCGACCCCGAGCTGGTCGTGCCCGACGAGAGCCGCAGCCTGGACGAAGGGGCACTGGCCCCCTTCCTCGGCGGCATGACGAAGAACTACTACGCCCGCGTCATCCAGACCGTCGCCGCCGACCTCGGCGTGCGCACCGACGTGCCGTTCTCCTCGCTGCCCGCCAAGGCCCGCAAGGCGCTGCTGTACGGGCACCGGGCCGAGGTCCGGGTCGAGCACGTCACCCGCGGCGGCACCCGGTACGCGCACCGCACCAGCTTCGAGGGCGCGATCCCGTTCGTGAAGCGCCGCCACCAGGACGCCGAGAGCGACTCCAGCCGCGAGCGCTTCGAGGGCTACATGCGCGAGGTGCCCTGCCCGACCTGCCACGGCAGCCGGCTGAAGCCGATCGTGCTCGCGGTCACCGTGCAGGACCGGTCGATCGCCGAGGTCTCGGCGATGTCGATCAGCGAGTGCGCGGAGTTCCTGGGCGGCATGAAGCTCAACGCCCGGGACCGCAAGATCGCCGAGCGCGTCCTGAAGGAGGTCAACGAGCGGCTGCGCTTCCTGGTCGACGTCGGCCTGGACTACCTCTCGCTGGACCGTGCGGCCGGCACCCTGTCCGGCGGCGAGGCCCAGCGCATCCGGCTGGCCACCCAGATCGGCTCCGGCCTGGTCGGCGTGCTCTACGTGCTGGACGAACCCTCCATCGGCCTGCACCAGCGCGACAACCACCGGCTGATCGAGACCCTGGTCCGGCTGCGCGACCTCGGCAATACCCTGATCGTCGTCGAGCACGACGAGGACACCATCAAGACCGCCGACTGGGTGGTCGACATCGGCCCCGGCGCCGGCGAGCACGGCGGCAAGGTCGTGCACTCCGGCTCCCTGAAGGAGCTGCTGGTCAACGAGGAATCGCTCACCGGCCAGTACCTCTCCGGCCGCCGGGCCATCCCGCTGCCCGAGGTCCGCCGCCCGGTGGACCGCAAGCGGCAGCTGACCGTGCACGGCGCCCGCGAGCACAACCTGAAGGACATCGACGTGTCCTTCCCGCTCGGCGTGCTCACCGCCGTCACCGGCGTCTCCGGCTCCGGCAAGTCCACCCTGGTCAACGACATCCTCTACACCCACCTCGCCCGCGAGCTGAACGGGGCACGCACCGTCCCCGGCCGCCACACCCGGGTGGACGGCGACGACCTGGTGGACAAGGTCGTCCACGTCGACCAGTCCCCGATCGGCCGCACCCCGCGGTCGAACCCGGCGACGTACACCGGCGTCTTCGACAACGTCCGCAAGCTCTTCGCCGAGACGATGGAGGCGAAGGTCCGCGGCTACCTGCCGGGCCGCTTCTCCTTCAACGTCAAGGGCGGCCGCTGCGAGAACTGCGCGGGCGACGGCACCATCAAGATCGAGATGAACTTCCTGCCCGACGTCTATGTGCCGTGCGAGGTCTGCCACGGCGCGCGGTACAACCGGGAGACGCTGGAGGTGCACTACAAGGGCAAGTCCATCGCCGAGGTGCTGGACATGCCGATCGAGGAGGCGCTGGACTTCTTCGAGGCGGTGCCCACCATCGCCCGCCACCTGCGCACCCTCAAGGACGTCGGCCTGGGCTACGTCCGGCTCGGCCAGTCCGCGCCCACCTTGTCCGGCGGCGAGGCCCAGCGGGTCAAGCTCGCCTCCGAGCTGCAGAAGCGCTCCACCGGCCGCACCGTCTACGTGCTGGACGAGCCGACCACCGGCCTGCACTTCGAGGACATCAGCAAGCTGATCACGGTGCTGTCGGGCCTGGTCGACAAGGGCAACACCGTGATCGTCATCGAGCACAACCTGGACGTGATCAAGACCGCGGACTGGGTGGTGGACATGGGTCCCGAGGGCGGCGGCGGGGGCGGCACCGTGGTGGCCGAGGGCACGCCCGAGCAGATCGCGGGCGTCCCGTCGAGCCACACCGGCAAGTTCCTGCGCGACATCCTCAACCCCGAGGCGGTCAGCGACGCGGCGGCGGTGCCCGCGCCCCGTAAGCGCGCCCCGGCGAAGAAGGCCGCACCGCGCAAGCGGACCGCCAAGGCGTAAAAGGCGCCGGACCCCGCCACGGCGCGAAGGACCGCGGTGCACATGGCTCGACGGCACGGCCCGCGCTCCTGGTCCTGGCCCCCGGTCGGCCCGAAAGCCCCGGCGGCACACCGCCGTCGGGGCGCCCAGGGACGGGACGTAAGGTACGGGACGGCACGATCACCCCGTCCTTCCCCCGTGTTTGGAGCGCCCCATGTCGAGCGAACTTCCCGCCTCCCGCCGTACGGTCCTGCGGGGCGCGGCCCTCGCCGGGGCGGTCGGGGCCGCCGGGCTCGGCCTGGCCGCCTGCGGCGGGAAGAACGGCTCGGCCGACGGCCCGACCAAGCCGGTCGACCTCGGCGCCGCCACGCAGGTGCCAGTCGGCGGCGCCCGGCTGTTCCGCAACGACAAGGTGCTGGTCTCGCAGCCGCAGCAGGGCGAATTCAAGGCGTTCAGCGCGGTCTGCACCCACCAGGGCTGCGTGCTGGACTCGGTGGACGGCACCACTGCCTCCTGCCCCTGCCACGGCAGCCAGTTCAACGCCGAGACCGGCGCCGTCGTGCAGGGGCCGGCGAGCAAGGCGCTGCCCGCCGTGGACATCAAGGCCGCCGGCGGCCGGCTGACGGCGGGCCCCGGCGCCTGAGCCGCCCCGAAGAGCGCCGCCACCGGGCGGGACTGCCGAATGGCGCGGCCCCGTCGTCGTACCGCGACAGTAGGGTGGAGGACATGGCAGACCCCAGCAGCTACCGACCGAAGCCGGGCGAGATCCCCGACTCCCCAGGGGTCTACAAGTTCCGCGACGAGCACCGCCGGGTCATATACGTGGGCAAGGCCAAGAGCCTGCGGCAGCGGCTGTCGTCGTACTTCCAGGACATCACCAACCTGCACCCGCGCACCGCCACCATGGTCACCACGGCCGCCTCCGTGGAGTGGACGGTGGTCGGCACCGAGGTCGAGGCGCTGCAGCTGGAGTACTCCTGGATCAAGGAGTTCGACCCGCGGTTCAACGTCAAGTACCGCGACGACAAGAGCTACCCCTCGCTCGCGGTCACCATGAACGAGGAGTTCCCCCGGGTCCAGGTCATGCGCGGCCCCAAGCGCCGCGGAGTGCGCTACTTCGGGCCGTACGCACACGCCTGGGCGATCCGCGAGACCGTGGACCTGCTGCTGCGGGTCTTCCCCGTGCGCACCTGCTCCGCGGGCGTCTTCAAGCGCTCCGCCCAGATCGGCCGGCCCTGCCTGCTCGGCTACATCGGCAAGTGCTCGGCGCCTTGCGTCGGCCGGATCAGCGCCGAGGACCACCGCGAACTCGCCGAGGAGTTCAGCGACTTCATGGCCGGCCACACCGGCACCTACCTGCGCCGCCTGGAGCAGCGGATGAAGGACGCCGCCGCCGCCATGGAGTACGAGCAGGCTGCCCGGCTGCGCGACGACATGGAGGCGCTGCGCCGCGCCATGGAGAAGAACGCGGTGGTGCTCGCCGACGCCACCGACGCCGACCTGATCGCCGTCGCCGAGGACGAACTCGAGGCGGCCGTGCAGATCTTCCACGTCCGCGGCGGCCGGGTGCGCGGCCAGCGCGGCTGGGTCACCGACAAGGTCGAGGCGGTCGACACCGCGGGCCTGGTCGAGCACGCCCTGCAGCAGCTCTACGGCGACGAGAGCGGGGACACCGAGCAGTCCGGCGGCAGCGGCGGCGTGCCGAAGGAGGTGCTGGTCCCGGCGCTGCCCGAGCCGCTGGAGCCGCTCGCCCAGTGGCTCGCCGACCGGCGCGGCTCGCACGTCAGCCTGCGGGTGCCGCAGCGCGGCGACAAGAAGGACCTGATGGCGACCGTGCAGCGCAACGCCCAGCAGGCGCTGGCGCTGCACAAGACCAAGCGCGCCTCGGACCTGACCACCCGCTCCCGCGCGCTGGAGGAGATCGCCGCCGCCCTCGACCTGGACACCGCGCCGCTGCGCATCGAGTGCTACGACATCAGCCACCTGCAGGGCGACGACGTGGTGGCCTCCATGGTCGTCTTCGAGGACGGCCTGGCCCGCAAGAAGGAGTACCGCCACTTCGCGATCAAGTCCTTCGCCGGGCAGGACGACGTACGGGCCATGCACGAGGTGATCTCCCGCCGCTTCCGCCGCTACCTCCAGGAGCGCCAGCGCACCGGCGAGTGGGAGCCGGCCGAGGAGAACGACGGGGCGACCGGCGGGGAGCCCGGCGCGGAGACCGGCCCCGTCGCCGGCGGGCCGGTCACGGGCGCCGCCCACGACAGCGCGACCGGATCCGGTGAACCCGCAGGACCCGGGGGCCCCGCCGCACCCGGCGCCGGTCCCGACGACGAGGAGGGCGAGGTCGCCGGCGGCCCGATCGACCCCGAGACCGGCCGGCCGCGCAAGTTCGCCTACCCGCCGCAGCTCGTGGTCGTGGACGGCGGGCAGCCGCAGGTCGCCGCCGCCCAGAAGGCCCTGGCCGAACTCGGCATCGACGACGTCGCCGTGTGCGGTCTGGCCAAGCGGCTGGAGGAGGTCTGGCTGCCCGGCGAGGACGACCCGGTGATCCTGCCGCGCACCAGCGAGGGCCTCTACCTGCTGCAGCGCGTCCGCGACGAGGCGCACCGCTTCGCCATCACCTACCAGCGCAGCAAGCGCTCCAAGTCGATGAAGGCCGGCGCGCTCGACGCCGTGCCCGGCCTGGGCGCCACCCGCAGGCAGGCCCTGCTCAAGCACTTCGGTTCGCTCAAGCGGCTGCGCGCGGCGACCGTGGAGGAGATCTGCCAGGTCCCGGGGATCGGCCGCCGTACGGCCGAGACCGTCGCCGCCGCCCTGGCGGCCGCGGCCCCGGCCGCGCCGGCCGTGAACACCGCGACCGGAGAGATCATCGACGACAGCGACGGGGCGTCCGCCGGCGCTACGGCGGCCCCGTCCGACCATCGGGGGCACAGCACATGACCGAGCCGGAGCAGCGGGCCGATCGCACCGCGGACGGTACCCAGGAACGGCAGGAACGCCAGGAACGCCAGGAACACGGGGAACGACAGGAACCCGGGGTGCCGCACGATCCCGGGCCGGCGCCGGACCTCCCCGGCCGGGAGGACGGCGGCACCTCACGGACGGCCGGCGGCAGGGGCGGCGAGCCGGGCGCGGCCATCCCCGAACTCGTCATCATCTCCGGGATGTCGGGCGCGGGCCGCAGCACCGCGGCCAAGTGCCTGGAGGACCTGGGCTGGTTCGTGGTCGACAACCTGCCGCCCGCCCTCATCCCCACCATGGTCGACCTCGGGGCGCGCTCGCAGGGGAACGTGGCGCGCATCGCGGTCGTGGTGGACGTGCGCGGCCGGCAGTTCTTCGACACCCTGCGCGAGTCGCTGGCCGACCTCGCCGGCAGGAGCGTGCGGCGCCGGGTGATCTTCCTGGAGGCGTCCGACGACGCGCTGGTGCGCCGCTTCGAGTCCGTACGGCGCCCGCACCCGCTGCAGGGCTCCGGGCGGATCGTGGACGGCATCGCCGCCGAGCGCGACCTGCTGCGCGAACTGCGCGGCGACGCCGACCTGGTGATCGACACCTCCAGCCTCAACGTGCACGAGCTGCGGGCCAAGCTGGACGCGCAGTTCGCCGGCGAGGAGGAGCCGGAACTGCGGGCCACCGTCATGTCGTTCGGCTACAAGTACGGCCTGCCGGTCGACGCCGACCTGGTGGCGGACTGCCGCTTCCTTCCGAACCCGCACTGGGTGCCGGAGCTGCGGCCCTTCACCGGGCTCAACGACGAGGTGGCGACCTACGTGTTCAACCAGCCGGGGGCCAAGGAGTTCCTGGACCGCTACGCCGAACTGCTGCACATCATCGCCGCCGGGTACCGGCGGGAGGGCAAGCGGTACGTGACCATCGCCGTCGGCTGCACCGGCGGCAAGCACCGCAGCGTGGCGATGTCGGAGCGGCTCGCGGCACGGCTGGCGGCGGACGGAGTGGAGACGGTGACGGTGCACAGGGACATGGGGCGCGAGTGATCATGACAGGTCGGCGGCGGCGCCGCGGCGGACTCGGGTCCGCTGCGGGCCGTCGCGGCGGGGCGACGCCGAAAGTCGTCGCCCTCGGGGGCGGGCACGGCCTGTCCGCCTCGCTGGCCGCGCTGCGCCGGATCACCGGCGACCTGACCGCGGTCGTCACCGTCGCCGACGACGGCGGCTCCAGCGGCCGGCTGCGCGCCGAGATGGGCGTGCTGCCCCCGGGCGATCTGCGCAAGGCCCTGGCCGCGCTGTGCGGGGACGACGAGTGGGGCCAGACCTGGTCGCGGGTGCTGCAGCACCGTTTCGTCAGCGGCGGCGACCTGCACGGCCACGCGGTGGGCAACCTCCTCATCGTCGCGCTGTGGGAGCAGCTGAAGGACGAGGTGGCCGCCCTGGAGTGGGTGGGCCGGCTGCTGGGCGCGCACGGCAGGGTGCTGCCGATGTCGGCGGTGCCGCTGGACCTGGAGGCCGTGGTGCGCGGCCACGACCCGGAGCGGCCCGAGGCCGTCTCGACGGTCCGGGGGCAGGCCGCGGTCGCCCTCACCCCCGGCGAGGTGCAGCAGGTGCAGCTGGTGCCGGCCGACCCGCCGGCGGTGCCGGAGGCCGTGCAGGCGGTCATGGACGCCGACTGGGTGGTGCTCGGGCCCGGCTCCTGGTTCTCCTCGGTGATCCCGCACCTGCTGGTGCCCGAACTGGCCGACGCGGTGGCCCAGACCCGGGCCCGCCGGGTGCTCACGCTCAACCTGGCGCCCCAGCCGGGCGAGACCGAAGGTTTTTCTCCGCAGCGTCACTTGGAGGTTTTGGGCCGACACGCCCCTAAACTCACCATCGACGTGGTTCTCGCCGACGAAGCCGCCGTGCCCGACCGGGACAGCCTCTGCGAGGCCGCCCGCAAGCTGGGCGCCTCGGTGGAGCTGGCCGCGGTCGCCGCCCCGGACGGGCCGCGGCACGACCCGGAGTCGTTGGCCGCCGCGTACGACCGGATTTTTCGAATGCGTGGAAGGATCGGCCCATGGCGATGACGGCAGCGGTGAAGGACGAGATCTCCCGGCTCCCCGTCACCCGGACCTGCTGCCGCAAGGCGGAGGTCTCGTCGATCCTGCGCTTCGCGGGCGGCCTGCACCTGGTGAGCGGGCGGATCGTGATCGAGGCGGAGCTGGACACCGGGATCGCCGCGCGCCGGCTGCGCAAGGACATCCTGGAGATCTTCGGGCACGCCTCCGACCTGGTGGTCATGGCGCCCGGCGGGCTGCGCCGGGGCAGCCGCTACGTGGTGCGGGTGGTGGCCGGGGGCGACCAGCTGGCCCGGCAGACCGGCCTGGTGGACGGGCGGGGCCGGCCGATCCGCGGCCTGCCGCCCCAGGTGGTCTCCGGTGCCACGTGCGACGCCGAGGCGGCCTGGCGCGGTGCCTTCCTCGCCCACGGCTCGCTCACCGAGCCCGGCAGGTCCTCCTCGCTGGAGGTGACCTGCCCCGGGCCCGAGGCCGCGCTCGCCCTGGTGGGGGCGGCGCGCCGGCTGCAGATCCCGGCCAAGGCGCGCGAGGTGCGCAACGTGGACCGCGTCGTGGTGCGCGACGGCGACGCGATCGGCGCGCTGCTGACCCGGCTCGGCGCGCACGACTCCGTGCTGGCCTGGGAGGAGCGGCGGATGCGGCGCGAGGTGCGCGCCACCGCGAACCGGCTGGCCAACTTCGACGACGCGAACCTGCGGCGCTCGGCCCGGGCCGCGGTCGCCGCGGGCGCGCGGGTGGCGCGCGCGCTGGAGATCCTCGGCGACGAGGTGCCCGAGCACCTCGCCGCGGCGGGGCGGCTGCGCATGGACCACAAGCAGGCGTCGCTGGAGGAACTCGGCTCGCTGGCCGAGCCGCCGCTCACCAAGGACGCGGTCGCCGGCCGTATCCGCCGCCTCCTCGCGATGGCCGACAAGCGGGCCTCCGACCTGGGCCTGCCGGGCACGGAAGCGAACCTCACCGAGGAAATGGTCGGCTAGCGGCACCCCGCGCCCCCGAGGTGCCAGACCGTGCCGTTCCGAGCGGCGGCGCCACGGCGAGCCGTACCCCGTGGAGCAAGCCGCAGGCGGCCCGCCGGTGTCACCCCGTACACCTCGGGGAGGTAGGGTCGGAGGTGGTCGGGGACATCCCAAAATTCGCAGCCGGAGAGGGACTCCGGCGACTGAGCGAGGAGATCGGTTCGTGACGATCCGGGTAGGCATCAACGGCTTTGGCCGCATCGGTCGTAACTTCTTCCGCGCCGCCCTGGAGCAGGGCGCGGACATCGAGATCGTGGCTGTCAACGACCTGGGTGACACCGCGACCACCGCGCACCTGCTGAAGTACGACACCATCCTCGGGCGCCTGAAGGCCGAGGTGAGCCACACCGCCGACACCATCACCGTGGACGGCCACACCATCAAGGTGCTCGCCGAGCGCGACCCCGCCGCCATCGCCTGGGGCGAGCTGGGCGTGGACGTCGTGATCGAGTCCACCGGCATCTTCACCAAGGCCGCCGACGCCGGCAAGCACCTCGCGGGCGGCGCCAAGAAGGTCATCATCTCGGCGCCCGCCAAGGACGAGGACATCACCATCGTCATGGGCGTCAACCAGGACAAGTACGACTCCGCCCAGCACAACATCATCTCCAACGCCTCCTGCACCACCAACTGCGTGGCGCCGATGGCGAAGGTGCTGCTGGAGAACTTCGGCATCGTCAAGGGCCTGATGACGACGGTGCACGCGTACACCAACGACCAGCGCATCCTGGACTTCCCGCACAAGGACCTGCGCCGCGCCCGCGCCGCCGCCGAGAACATCATCCCGACCACCACGGGCGCCGCGAAGGCCACCGCGCTGGTCATCCCGGAGCTGCAGGGCAAGCTGGACGGCCTGGCCATGCGTGTCCCGGTCCCGACCGGCTCGGTCACCGACCTGGTCGTCGACCTGGAGCGCGAGGTCACCAAGGACGAGGTCAACGCCGCGTTCCAGAAGGCGGCCGAGAGCCAGCTCAAGGGCCTGCTGGAGTACACCGAGGACCCGATCGTCTCCTCGGACATCGTCAACACCCCGGCCTCGTGCACCTTCGACTCCTCCCTGACGATGGTCCAGGGCAAGACCGTGAAGGTCGTCGGCTGGTACGACAACGAGTGGGGCTACTCCAACCGCCTGGTGGACCTCACCGTCTTCGTCGGCGAGCAGCTCTGACCTGCCGGCCGGCACAACCGCCCCACCGCACCGCGATGTGAGCGACAGGGTCCGGACGGACGCGACGACGCGCCGGCCGGGCCCTGTTCGTGTGCGCGCGGCGCGGGACCGCACGGACCCGTACTCACAGGAGACCGCAACGATGAAGACGATCGACGATCTGATCGCCGACGGGCAGGTAGCGGGCAGGCGCGTGTTCGTCCGCGCCGACCTCAACGTGCCGCTGGACGGCAGCACCATCACCGACGACGGCCGCATCCGCGCCGTCGTGCCGACGATCCGCCGGCTCGCCGAGGCCGGCGCCAAGGTGATCGTGGCCTCGCACCTGGGCCGGCCCAAGGGCGCCCCCGACCCGGCGTTCTCCCTCGCCCCCGTCGCCGCGCGGCTCGGTGAGCTGCTGGGCACCGAGGTGGCCTTCGCCGCCGACACCGTGGGCGACTCCGCCCGCGGCACCGTGGCGGGCCTGGCCGACGGGCAGGTCGCGCTGTTGGAGAACCTGCGGTTCAACGCGGGCGAGACCGCCAAGGACGATGCCGAGCGCGGCGCCTTCGCCGACCTCCTGGCCGAGCTGGCCGACTCCTACGTCGGCGACGGCTTCGGCGCGGTGCACCGCAAGCACGCCTCCGTCTACGACCTGCCCGCGCGGCTGCCGCACGCCGCCGGCGAGCTGATCGCCACCGAGGTCGGGGTGCTCAAGAAGCTCACCGAGGACGTCGCCCGCCCGTACGCGGTGGTGCTCGGCGGCTCCAAGGTCTCCGACAAGCTCGGCGTGATCGACCACCTGCTGGAGAAGGCCGACCGCATCCTGGTCGGCGGCGGCATGCTCTTCACCTTCCTCAAGGCCCAGGGCCACGATGTCGGCAAGAGCCTGCTGCAGGAGGACCAGCTGCCCGCGGTCACCGAGTACCTGGAGCGGGCGAAGGCGCGCGGGGTGGAGTTCGTGCTGCCGGTGGACGTCGTCGGTGCCACGCAGTTCCCCGACCTGAAGACCAAGGCCCCGGCCGACCCGGTCACCGCGCCCGTGGACGCCATCCCCGCCGACCTGATCGGCCTGGACATCGGCCCGGAGTCGCGCAAGCTGTTCGCCGCCAAGCTCGCCGACGCCGCCACCGTCTTCTGGAACGGCCCGATGGGTGTCTTCGAGCACCCCGACTTCGCCGACGGCACCCGCGCCATCGCGCAGGCGCTGGTCGACGGCGCCGGCTTCAGCGTGGTGGGCGGCGGCGACTCCGCCGCGGCCGTGCGCATCCTCGGCTTCGACGAGGACGCTTTCGGCCACATCTCCACCGGCGGCGGCGCCAGCCTGGAATACCTCGAGGGCAAGACCCTGCCCGGTCTCGCCGCACTGGAGAACTGACACCGACATGACCGAGCAGAGCACCCGCACCCCGCTGATGGCGGGCAACTGGAAGATGAACCTCAACCACCTCGAGGCCATCCGCCACGTCCAGAAGCTCGCCTTCGGGCTCACCGACAAGGACCACGACGCCGTCGAGGTCGCCGTCCTGGTGCCCTTCACCGACCTGCGCTCGGTGCAGACCCTCGTGGAGGGCGACCGGCTGCGCATCCGCTACGGCGCCCAGGACGTCTCCGCGCACGACTCCGGCGCCTACACCGGCGAGGTCTCGGGCCCGATGCTGTCCAAGCTGAAGTGCACCTACGTGGCGATCGGCCACTCCGAGCGCCGCCAGTACCACGGCGAGGACGACGCCCTGGTGAACGCCAAGGTCAAGGCCGCCTACCGGCACGGGCTCACCCCGATCCTGTGCGTCGGCGAGGGCCTGGACGTGCGCAAGGCCGGCAACCAGGTCGCGCACACCCTCGCCCAGGTCGACGGCGCCCTGAAGGACGTCACCGCGGAGCAGGCCGCCACCGTCGTCATCGCCTACGAGCCGGTGTGGGCGATCGGCACCGGCGAGGTGGCCACCCCCGAGGACGCCCAGGAGGTCTGCGGGGCGATCCGCGGCCGGCTGGCCGAGCTGTACGACCAGGAGCTCGCCGACGCCGTGCGCATCCAGTACGGCGGCTCGGTGAAGTCCGGCAACGTGGCCGCGATCATGGCCCAGCCGGACGTCGACGGCGCCCTGGTGGGCGGCGCGGCGCTCGACGCGGACGAGTTCGTCAAGATCGTGCGCTTCCGCGACCAGTAGCCGGGCAGTAATCGGACACCAGTCGGGTGGCAGCCGGGCCGTGGCTGTCCGGTGGCCGGGCACGTGGCCGCCCGGTGGGCAAGCCGTGAGCGACCGGTGATGTCCTGGGCGCCGTGAAGTACCCTTGCGGGGCCGAACCGTGTAGCTCGACGGTTCGGCCCCGCACTGCAACCGTGCAGTGCCGTCCTGTAGTCGAGAGAGTTGGTCCAGCCGTGGAAATCGGGTTCTCCATCGCCCTCATCATCTTCAGCCTGCTGCTCCTGCTGCTCGTGCTGATGCACAAGGGGAAGGGCGGCGGCCTTTCCGACATGTTCGGCGGCGGCATGCAGTCCTCGGTCGGCGGCTCCTCGGTGGCCGAGCGCAACCTGGACCGGATCACCGTGGTCGTCGGGCTGCTCTGGTTCGCCTGCATCGTCGCGCTCGGCATCGTGATGAAGGTGAACAACTGACGTTCCGTCCGGGTCGGCACACGGCGTCCGACTTCCGCCCGTACGGGGAGATCTGACGCCTCGTCGCCAAGGCGGCGCATCCGCGACTTATCATGGAGCCGCGCCTTGGGATACGGTGCCCATTCCCGCCGGGGTGCGGGGGCGTACCGGTCTCCCCTCCAGGGCGACCTCGCAGCACCATCACGCAGGGAGTTACGACCGTGGCAAGTGGCAACGCGATCCGTGGCAGTCGGGTCGGAGCGGGGCCGATGGGAGAGGCCGAGCGCGGCGAGTCCGCGCCGCGCCTGCGCATCTCCTTCTGGTGCTCCAACGGGCACGAGACCCAGCCGAGTTTCGCCAGTGACGCGCAGATCCCGGAGACCTGGGACTGCCCCCGCTGCGGCTTCCCGGCCGGGCAGGACGAGGAGAACCCGCCGGCGCCGCCGCGCACCGAGCCGTACAAGACCCACCTGGCGTACGTGCGCGAGCGCCGGTCGGCCGCGGACGGCGAGGCGATCCTCGCCGAGGCGCTGGCCAAGCTCCGCGGCGAGATCTGATCCGCATCACCCTCCTCACCCTTCGTCCGCTCCTCGCCGTACCCGTCCCGCCCGTGCGGACCGTCGCGGCCCCGCAGCGGCGGCTCCGGCCCCCGGCGGCCGGGCGGGCTCACCGTGGCGAACGCGGCGGATCCCCCCGGCGGCCGGGGGCCTTGCGTGTGCTGTGGCCGTCGGCGATGTGCGCGGTCAGCGCGATCGAGGCGGTGGCCCGCTCGTAGGTGAGCTGGGCAACGCGCGCATAGAGGCAGTCCACCAGCAGCAGCACCGAGTGGCGGGTGCCGAAGTTGCCGCGGCGGAAGCTGGTCTCGCCGGAGAAGAATGTCAGCGTGATGTCGGCGGCCCGGGCGATCGGCGAGCGCGGGTCGCCGGTGACCGCGATCGTGGTGGCGCCGCGGTCGGCGGCCAGCCGCAGCGGCTCCAGGACCTCCCGGGTGGTGCCCGAGTGCGAGACGGCCACCACCGCGTCGGAGGGCGTCAGCAGCGCCGCGGAGGTCTCCGCCGCGTGCACTTCCGTCCAGGCGTGGGCGGCGCAGCCGATACCGAACAGCCGGGCCTGTGTCTCGTGGGCGACGATGCCGGAGCCGCCGACGCCGTAGACGTCGATCCGGCGGGCCTTGGCGAGGGCCTGGGCGGCCCGCTCCAGCGCCTCGCGGTCCACGTGCTCGGCGGTGTGCCGCAGGGCCCGCAGGTCCGCCTCCGCGACAACGGCGATGACCTTCTCCAGATCGTCGTCCGGCCCGATCCGCGGGCCGAGCGCCGCCTGAGCGTCCGGGCCGGCCTGCGCTCCCTGGGCGCCCTGCTCCTGGGCGAGCTCGATGAGCAGCTGCTGGTAGGAGTCCAGGCCCAGCGCGCGGCAGAAGCGGGTCACGGTGGCCTGCGAGGTGCCGGTGCGGCGGCCCAGCTCGGCGGCCGAGCCGTGGGTGGCCGCGGCGGGATCGGCGAGCACGCCCTCGGCGACCTTGCGCAGGGAGCCGGACATCCGGGGGAGTTCCGAGCGGATCGTTGCGGTGATCATGGCGACTCGTCTCGGTCGGGGGCCGTGCGGGTGGCTGTACGGGGCGGGGTCGGGGTCGGGCGGGGCGTGGGGGGCGTGGGGGTGAGTCGGGGCTGTATGTCTGCGCGAGGCCGTGCGGGGGGGTGCTGGATGCCGTTCGGGGTTGTGCTGGGGTGAATCTATCAACCACCATGCGTGTCGATGAGTGGAACAGACAGCCGGCACCTGGTGGTCGGCATCGACGCGGGCGGCACCCGCTGCCGGGCCTGCCTCGCCGCCGTGGGCCCCGGCGGCGCCCGTACCGTGCTGGGCCGCGGCAGCGGCGGCCCCGGGAACGCGATGAGCGTCGGCCGCGCCGACCTCACCCGGCACCTGACCGAGGCGGTCGGCGGCGCGGTCCGCGCGGCGCGGGCCGCCGACCCGCGGATCGCCACCCGGGTGGTCGCGTCCTTCGGCGGCTTCGCCGGCGGGGCGGCCGGGCTCGGCCCCGAGCGCGGCAAGGACCTGGCCGTCTCCTGCTTGCGGGACGCGCTCGCCGCGCACGGCATCACCGGTGTGCCGGTGGGGGCCGGCGGCGACATCGAGGTGGCGTTGGCCGCGGGCCCGGGCGCTCCCCGCGACGGACTCGTGCTCATCGCCGGCACCGGCGCCATCGCGGCCCGGCTGGCCGCGGGCGGCCGCCGCATGGTCTCCGACGGGCACGGCTGGCTGCTCGGCGACGAGGGCAGCGGCTTCTGGCTCGGCAACCGCGCCACCCGCGCGGCCCTGGAAGCGCTCGACGGCCGCGGGCCGTGGACGGCGCTGGTGCCGCGGGTGACCGCGCACTACCTGGGCGAGGACGTGGCGGCGGAGGTCGCGGGCGGGGACGCGCCCGGCCGGCTGGACGGGCCGGCGCGGCACCGGATCGCCGAGGCGGTCGTGGCGGCGGCCTACGAGCAGGCGCCCGCGCGGCTGGCGGCGGTCAGCCCGATCGTCGTGGCGGTCGCGGCCGAGGGTGACGCGGTGGCGCTCGGGCTGCTGGACGCGGCGGCCGACCTGCTCGCCGGGACGGTGGGGTCGCTGCGGCCGCTCGCGGGGGAGCCGGTCGTCGCCACGGGCGGGCTGCTGGCGCCCGCGGGCCCTCTGCTCGAACGGGTCTCCGGGCGGCTGGCGAGGCAGGGCCTGCGGGTCTTTCCGGTGGCGGACCCCTCGGAGGGCGCGGCGGCGCTGGCGCTGACGCTGCTCCTTGACGGCGCCGGGTGAAGGAATGTTTCATCAACATGCGTGATCGCTGGTTGGTTGAACCGGCGACGTGCCGACCGAAGGGGACGCCGGAATGTCCGAGGGACCGATCAACGCCGCCAGGTTCGCCGACGAGGGCCGCGCCGCCGTCGAGCGGGCGATCGCGGCGAACAAGGAGTCCGTCGCGGCCGCCGCCCGGATCTTCGCCGACACCGTCGCCGCGGACGGGGTGATCCACGGCTTCGGCACCGGCCACTCCCAGGCGACCGTCCTGGAGATCGTCGGCCGCGCGGGCGGCCTGATCCCCACCAACCGGATCGGGCTGGCCGATCTCGTGCTGCGCGGCGGCGAGGACCGCTCCGTGCTGGGCGACCCGCTGCTGGAGCGGTCCCCGGGGCTGGCCCGGCGGCTCTACGACCTGGCCGGGCCGCGCCCGCAGGACGCCTTCGTGATCGTCTCCAACTCGGGCGTCAACAACTCGATCGTGGACATGGCGCTGCACGTCAAGGCGGCCGGCCACCCGCTGATCGCGCTCACCTCGCTCGCCCACACCCGCGCGGTCCCCGCGCTGCACCCCAGCGGCAAGCACCTCGCCGACATCGCCGACGCGGTCCTGGACAACTGCGCCCCCAAGGGCGACGCGATCCTCCCCCTCCCGGACGGCAACACGCTGGGCGGGGTCTCCACGATCACGTCGGCGATGCTGGTCCAGATGGTCGTGGCCGAGGCGGTCGGCATCCTCCTCGCGGAGGGCAAGGAGGCCCCCGTCTACGTCTCGGCGAACGTCCCGGGCGGCCACGAGCGCAACGCGGTCCTCGAAGAGCGCTACGCCGGCCGCATCCACCGCGGCGGCTTCTGACCCACCCCCGACCCGGCCCTCTTCCCCCACCCCCCACCCCACGCCGAAGCCGCCACGGCGACACGCACCCCTCAACGGGCGCCCCCACTACGATCTTGCGCGGGGGCGCCCCCAGTTCCCTTGGCTGTAGGACGAGTTGTCGTGCCCTCAAGAGGAAGAGTCTCCATGCCCGTAAGCGACTTCCAAGTGGGCGAGCCGCTGACGTTGGCCTGCGAACCTGCTGATGCGCGTGTCGCGACGGTGTGGGGCCGGTACATCTTCATCGAGTGGCCCTGGCGCCAGATCGACCCGGAATCACGGGTCAGGTGGAACGGTCAGGTCGCGCTTCCGAGAGAGGCCGACAGCGGCGAGTGGGCCAACACCCCCTGGCGTGTGGAACCTGCTGCCGATGAGCTCGCAGTGGGCGACTCCTGCAGGGTCGGTATCCCGAGAACGCGCGTGGTCGTGCGAGCGGTGCGCATTTATCGCCCGGCCAAGGACGTCGGGTGGCTTCCGCGTCCCACAGTGGCACTGTCCGTCGTGCCGTTCGGCGACTGTGACGGCGACGAGGAAGCCGGCTACCTCGTCCATGTGGATGGAGCCGAGCCCATCACGGCGGCCCGCGCCCAGGATTTCCGGTAGTGCGGGAGCGGTGAATCCCGAGCGGGTGGATGTCCGGCCGGTTCGGGAACCGCGGCCGCGGTTCCTGGGCGGCGTAGGATCGGGGGCCGATATCGGGGGCGTCACTTGTGGAGGTGGGCCGGGGTGCGGGAGTTCCAGCGGGGGGCGGTGCGGATGCACATCCTCCACCACGCGGCCGAGGACGAGGTGCACGGCGCCTGGCTCACCGAGGAGTTGGCCGGCCACGGGTACCGGATCAGCCCCGGCACCCTCTATCCGACACTTCACCGGTTGGAGGCCGACGGGCTGCTCACCTCCGAGCAGCGCGTGGTCGACGGCCGCACCCGCCGCGTCTACCGCGCCACCCCCGCCGGCCGCCAGGCGCTCGCCGAGGACCGCAAGGCCCTTGAGGAGCTGGCCCGCGAGGTCCTGGGCCACGAGTAGCGGCTCCCGCCGACGCTCGGGCCCCGTCAGGGGGCTTCCCCGGCCGCGCCGCGCACCGGTGCGATGATCTCGTCGACGAGCCACCGCGCGACCCCCGGCGGATAGGGGCCGCGCAGACTCAGCACGATGTGCGTCATGCCCGCGGCGACGAGTTCCGTGATCGCCGTGCGGTCGGCAGCCGGATCGTCGTAGGAGACGATGTACTGCACGGACCGGGTGATCGTCCGCGGGTCCCGGCCGATGGCGGCGCAGTGGCCGTCCAGGACGGCGCTGCGGTCGGCGATGTACTCCAGCGTGTTGTGCGGCGGCCCGGGGATGTTCCAGATGTCGGCGTGCTCGGCGACCAGGCGGAGCGTGCGGGTGCCCCAGCCGCCGATCAGCAGCGGCGGGCCCGGCGGCCGCTGGAGAGGTTTCGGCTCGTTGCGGTTGCCGGTCAGGGTGGAGTAGCGGCCGTGGAAGTCGAAGACGTCCCGCGTCCACATGCCGCGCAGGATCGCGATGGTCTCCTCCAGGCGGGCGATGCCCTCGGCGGGCGGGACAAGCGTGAGCCCGTAGGCGGCGTACTCCGCGGCCGCCGGGTTCTCACCCGCGACACCGCCCGCGCCGGGCGGCTGCACGGTGCCGCCCACGCCGAGGCCCATGATCAGCCGGCCCCCCGAGATCACGTCGACAGTGGTGGCGATCTTGCCGAGGACGGCGGGCGGCCGGATCCGGTTGCTCGTCACGAGCAGGCCCAGGCGCAGCCGCCGGGTGCGGGCGGCCAGGGCGCTCAGCAGCGTCCACCCCTCCAGGATCTGCCCGTCCTTCGGGCCGGCGATCGGCATGAGGTGGTCCCACAGCCAGGCGTCGGAGATCTCGGGCAGGTCGTCGGCCTCCTGCCACACGCGCAGGATGTCCTGGTAGGGGACCCGCATCGGGGTGGTCTTGACGCCGAATGTGACGGAGGGGAGGTGCTCGGACATGGGTGCCGTGTGCCCTTCGGATCGAGGCGGCGCCGGTGACGGCGGGGAGACCGTCACCATAGCTGATCGTCAGGACGGCTGACCATCAGTCCTCCGGATATGCTGGGGCCATGGCTCGCGACGCACCGCCCGAGGTCCTCACCTCCCGCCTCGGCTACCTGTTCAAGCACGCGTACTTGCGGCTGACCGAGGAGTCCGCGCGGGCGTTGGCGCCGTACGGGATCGACGGCCGCGAACTGGCGGTCCTCGCCGTCCTCGACGCGCACGCCGAGCTGTCCCAACTGGAAGCGGCCGGGCGACTGGGCGTCGACCGCACCACGATGGTGGCCCTCGTGGACACCCTGGAGGGCAAGGAACTGGTCGAGCGGCGCCGCAGCCCGCAGGACCGGCGCAAGAACATCGTCCGGCTCACGCCGAGCGGACGGCAGCGCCTGCACGACGCCGAATCGGCCCGGCAGGAGATGGAACGGCGCTTCCTCGCCGCGCTTTCGCCGAGCGACGCCACGCGCCTGTTCGCCATCCTGCAGTCCTTGGTCACCGCCCCGGCCCCTTCCGAGCGGGTGCCCGACGCGACGTGAGGGACCGCCTTCGCCCGGCGGGCCCCGCGGTCGGGGTCCACGAGGCGCCGCGGTTGCCGTGCCCGGCAGTCGGGAGGCGCCGCGACGTAATTCGCGCCAGCACCCTGGCACATTGCTGCGCGGGACCGAGCGTTTGTGTCCGCCGCTCTAGCTCGATGGGGCGCATGTGCCGCCTGCGGCGGGCGCCGGTGGGTGCTGCGGTGGTGCCGCGGCTTTCCGCGGGTGGGTGCCTTGGGTGCGAGGGTGCTTGGTGCCTCGCCGCTGGTCGGCGGTGGTCCGGAACCGCAGGGTCAGGCTCTACGCGCCGGGAGTTCGTCCAGCCACTCCAGGTACCACTCGGCAAAGCGGGTGCGACGGCGCTGTACGTGCCCCAGCGGAGCGAGCGGGCCGTCCGAGCATCGCGGGTCGAACCAGAGGTTGCCGCGCTCCTCGCCGGTGACGACGAGCCAGGTGAAGTAGCCGCATCCTGCGTGGCTCAGCCGTACGGCTCCCGCGGTCATCGCCGGGTACAGCTCGTCCTCGGCCGCTCGGAAGGCCGCGAGCGCCGGATCGGTTGTCCCGTCGGTCTCGTGGGAGGCCCTGGCCGCCCCCTCCAAGGTGCGCAACTGCTCGGTCAACCGAGTGCGTACGTCATCGCTCGGGAAGGGCTGGGCAAGCAGGGACCCACCCGGGCCTCCCGCCTCGCCCCACTCCGGCCAGCCCCAGATCCCGTCGCGGCAGACCAGCGAGGCCACTCCGTAGCCCGGGCCGAACCCTCCGGCGCCGACCTCCAGCAGGAAACCGCGATAGTCCGCGGGGAAGGTGATGCCGAACTGACGCTCGGCGGCCCGGACTTCGTCCTCGGTGAGCGGGTCATCGAGCAACGGGGTGAAGGACCCCGCGGGCCATCGCAGCAGACGCCGTAGCGGATGCCCCTTGTACGGCGGCGCCCCAAGTGCGAGCACGCGCTCCCGCACCCCGTCCCACTCGCCCATCGCTCCCCCCGACCCGAGGCCCACTTCTTCGTGGACATCATCGTCACCGACGAGTAAGCCTCTTGCTCCCAGGTGCCCTGCCACACTGCCGCGCGGAACCGAGCGATTGCGGGGCCGGCGTTCCGGGCGGCCCCGCGATGGGCCGGGTGCTCTCAGAGCGGGGCGCCGTCAGGTGCGGCGCGGGCGGTGGCGGACGGCGTACGCTGCCGCGCCCGCCGCCAGGACGGCTGCTCCCCACAGGACCGAGGCCGCGGGGAGGGCGAAGGCCAGGGTGAGGCAGCCGAGGAGGCCCAGGGCGGGAAGGGCGCGGGGCGGGCGGCCCTCCGCGCGGGTGAGGGTCCACGCGGAGGCATTGGCGATGGCGTAGTAGGCGAGGACGCCGAAGGACGAGAAGCCGATGGCGCCGCGGACATCGGTCGTCGCCACGAGGACGGCGACCACCGCGCCCACGGCGATCTCCGCGCGGTGGGGCACCTTCGTGACGGGGTGGATCGCCGCCAGGGCGTGCGGGAAGTGGCGGTCGCGGGCCATCGCCAGCGTGGTGCGCGAGACCCCGAGGATCAGCGCGAGCAGCGAGCCGAGCGCGGCAACCGCGGCCCCCACCCGTACGACCGGGGCGAGCCACCCCGCCCCCGCCGCCCGTACGGCGTCGGACAGCGGCGCACTCGCGTGGGCGAGACCGGCCGGGCCGAGAACCGACAGGGCGGCCACGGCGACGGCCGCGTAGACGACCAGCGTGATGCCCAGGGCGAGCGGGATCGCCCGCGGGATGGTGCGGGCCGGGTCGCGGACCTCCTCGCCGAGCGTGGCGATCCGCGCGTACCCGGCGAAGGCGAAGAACAGCAGGCCCGCGGCCTGGAGCGTCCCGCCGAAGCTCGCGTCGCCGCCGATGTCGAGCCGGGAGGCGCGGGCGGCGCCGGACGAGAGCGAGGCGACCACCACGGCCGCGAGTACCGCGAGGACCACGGCCACGATCACCCGGGTGAGCCACGCCGACTTCTGTACGCCCAGGTAGTTCACCGCGGTCAGCGCCACCACCGCGGCCACGGCGACAGCGTGCTCCTGGCCCGGCCAGACGTACGAGCCGACGGTCAGGGCCATGGCCGCGCAGGATGCGGTCTTGCCGACGACGAAGCCCCACCCGGCGAGGTAGCCCCAGAAGTCGCCCAGGCGCCGGCGCCCGTAGACGTACGTGCCGCCGGACGCGGGGTAGCGGGCGGCCAGGCGGGCCGAGGAGGTCGCATTGCAGTACGCGACGACGGCGGCCACGGCGAGACCGATCAGGAGGCCGGAGCGGGCCGCCCGTGCCGCGGGGGCGAGGGCGGCGAAGACGCCGGCGCCGATCATCGAGCCGAGGCCCAGCACGACTGCGTCGGGCAGGGCGAGTTGGCGTACCAGCTCGCCTTCCGCGGGGGGCGGGGGCTGTCGTTCCACGGTGCCGTCCTCTTTTACGGTGGCCGATATCGGCGATCGATACGGTACCCGGTGGGATCAGGGGTGCCCAGACCCGAACGGAGGGGTGGTTGCTGCCGTCCCCGGACGCCAGGCCGGTTCTTGGTCTCTCGCGCAGTTCCCCGCGCCCCTCAGGTGGCCCTCTTGTTGCCAAAGGCACCCCGTCTTCGGGGTGGTGCCTCGGCCGTCGGGGCAGGGGGATCAACTAGGTTGGAGGGGCAGCGAGGACGAGGAGAAGTGGACTGATGTCCGAAACGAACACGCAGGGCACCCCCCGGCTCGACCAGCGGCCGGAGTGGCACGCCCTCGCCAAGCACCGCGACGAGCTGGCCGGCACCCATCTGCGGGAGCTGTTCGCGAGCGACCCCGAGCGGGCCGACCGCTACACCCTCCAGGTCGGCGACCTCCACCTGGACTACTCCAAGCACCTGGTGACCGACGAGACCCTGGGGCTGCTGCGCGAACTGGCCGCCGCCACCAAGGTGTTCGACCTGCGGGACGAGATGTTCCGCGGCGAGCGGGTCAACCTGACGGAGAACCGCGCGGTGCTGCACACCGCGCTGCGGGCCCCGCAGTCGGCCACCATCGAGGTCGACGGGCAGAACGTCGTGCCCGGCGTGCACGCCGTGCTCTACAAGATGACGGTCTTCGCCGACCGCATCCGCTCCGGCGAGTGGACCGGCCACACCGGCAAGCGGATCCGCAACATCGTCAACATCGGCATCGGCGGCTCCGACCTCGGCCCGGCGATGGCGCACGAGGTGCTGCGCCCCTACACCGACCGCGGCCTGACGGTCCGCTTCGTCTCCAACGTCGACGGCGCCGACCTGCACGAGTCCGTACGCGACCTGGACGCCGCCGAGACGCTGTTCATCATCGCCTCCAAGACCTTCACCACGATCGAGACGATCACCAACGCCACCTCGGCCCGGCAGTGGCTGCTCGGCCAGCTGGGCGCGGGCGAGGAAGCCGTCGCCAAGCACTTCGTGGCGCTGTCCACCAACGCCGAGAAGGTCGCCGAGTTCGGCATCGACCCGCAGAACATGTTCGAGTTCTGGGACTGGGTCGGCGGCCGCTACTCCTACGACTCGGCGATCGGCCTGTCGCTGATGGTCGCCATCGGCCCGGAGGCGTTCCGCGACATGCTCGCCGGCTTCCACCTGGTCGACGAGCACTTCAGGACCGCCCCGCCGGAGCGCAACGCGCCCCTGCTGCTGGGCCTGCTGGGCATCTGGTACGGCAACTTCCACGGCGCCCAGTCGCACGCGGTGCTGCCCTACAGCCACTACCTCAGCCGCTTCACCGCCTACCTGCAGCAGCTCGACATGGAGTCCAACGGCAAGTCCGTGGACCGCTCGGGCCGCCCGGTGGACTGGCAGACCGGCCCGATCGTGTGGGGCACCCCCGGCACCAACGGCCAGCACGCCTACTACCAGCTGATCCACCAGGGCACCAAGCTGATCCCCGCCGACTTCATCGGCTTCGCCCGCCCGGTCGCCGAACTCGGCCCGCTCGCCGGGCAGCACGACCTGCTGATGGCGAACTTCTTCGCCCAGACGCAGGCGCTCGCCTTCGGCAAGACCCCCGAGGAGGTCCGCGACGAGGGCGTGCCGGAGGAGCTGGTGCCGCACAAGACGTTCCGCGGCAACCACCCCACCACCACGATCCTGGCCACCGAGCTGACCCCCTCGGTGCTCGGCCAGCTGGTCGCGCTCTACGAGCACAAGGTGTTCGTCCAGGGCGCCGTGTGGAACATCGACTCCTTCGACCAGTGGGGCGTCGAGCTCGGCAAGGTGCTGGCCAAGCGGGTCGAGCCGGCCCTCACCGAGGGCGTGGACGTGCCCGGCCTCGACCCGTCCACCACCGCGCTGGTCGCCAAGTACCGCGAGCTGCGCGGCCGCTGACGGCACAGCGCCGAGCACGGCGGCCGTCCGTCGTCGGCAGGCAGCCGGCGGCGGACGGCCGCGGGAACGGGAACGGCGGGCCGGGAGGAATCCCGGCCCGCCGTCGTCCTGCTGCTTACCGCGCCCCGCCCTTACGCCGAGGCCGGCGGGTACAGCTGCGGCGGCAGCTTCGCCGCCGCGGCCCGGTCCAGCAGCCACAGCGTGCGCGAGCGGCCGTACGCGCCCGAGGCCGGTGCCTGGACCTCACCCGGCGCCGACAGCGCCACGGCCACCGCGCCCGCCTTGTCCTCGCCCGCCGCCAGCAGCCACACCTCGCGGGCCGCCCGGATGGCCGGGAAGGTCAGCGAGATGCGGGTCGGCGGCGGCTTGGGGGAGCCGTGCACGCCCACCACGGTGAGCACCTGCTCGCGCGTGGCCGGGTGCTCCGGGAACAGCGAGGCCACGTGCGTGTCCGGGCCCACCCCGAGCATCAGCACGTCGAACGCGGGGACGTGCGCGTGATCCTCGCCGCCGGCCGCGGCCGCCAGCTCCGCCGCGTAGCCGGCCGCGGCCGCCTCCACGTCGGGGCCGAAGGCGCCGTCGGAGGGCGCCATCGGGTGCACCCGGGCCGGGTCCACCGGCACCGCGTCCAGCAGCGCCTCGCGGGCCTGCGTGACGTTGCGCTCCGGGTCGCCCTCGGGCAGGAACCGCTCGTCGCCCCACCACAGGTCCAGCCGCGCCCAGTCCACGGCGTCGCGCGCCGGGGACCGGGCGAGCGCGGCCAGCAGCCCGTTGCCGTTGCGCCCCCCGGTGAGGACCACCGAGGCGCTGCCCCGGGCGGCCTGGGCGTCCACGATCCTCGTGATCAGCCTGGCCGCCGCGGCCTGCGCCATCAGCTCCTTGTCCCGGTGGACCACCACCTGAGGGGTGCTCACTTCTCGGCCGCCGCCTTCCCGGAGGAGGCGGACCTGCCGCGGCCCGCCGGCTTGGCCTGCGGGGCGGCCTTGGGCGGCTCCGGCTCGGCCTTCTCACCGTTGGCACCGGCGTTGACCAGGTGCCGCAGGCCGAACTGGACCGTGGCGCGGTATATGTCGTCCGGGTCCAGCCGGCGCAGCTCCTCGGCGATCAGCTCGGAGGTCTCCCGCCGCTTGAGCGCCACGTGCCGGTCCGGCTGGCCCGGTACGGCCAGCTCGGCGAGCGCGCCGTCCGGCCGGTCCAGGCAGATGTCGCCCTCGGTGGTGTAGAGGCGCACCGCGGTGATGCCGGGGCCGTTGCTGACCCGCCGCTCCACCTGCACGCCCAGCCGGTCGGCGAGCCACAGCGCCAGCAGCTCGGAGCTGGGGTTGTAGCCCTCGCCCTCGACCGCCGCCGAGGTGATGGTGCCGTGCCGCTGGTCGAGCGCGGCGGCCAGCATCGAGCGCCACGGGGTGAGCCGGGTCCAGGCCAGGTCGGTGTCGCCGGGGCCGTAGGCCCGCGCCCGCTGGGCGAGGGTGGCCACCGGGTCCTCCGACGCCGAGGCGTCGGTGATCCGGCGCTGGGCGAGGCGGCCGAGCGGGTCCTCCGAGGGGTTCTCGGGGGCGTTGTCGGGCCACCAGGCGACCGCGGGGGCGTCCGGCAGCAGCAGCGGCAGCACCACGGACTCGGCGTGATTGGCCAGCTCGCCGTGCATGCGCAGCACCACGGTCTCGCCGGTGCCCGCCTCGTCGCCCACCACGACCTCGGCGTCCAGCCGGGCCAGCGCGCGGTCGCGGGGCGAGCGTCCGGGCCGCTTGATGACCACCAGGATGCGCGAGGGGTGCTCGCGGGACGCCTCGTGGGCGGCCTTGAGCGCGTCGTAGGCGCTGCCCTCGTCGGTGACGATGACCAGGGTCAGCACCATGCCGACCGCGGGGGTGCCGATCGCCCGCCGGGCCTCGATCAGCCCGGCGTTGATGCGCGAGGACGTGGTGTCCGTCAGATCGATCCTCATGGCCGGCGCCAGCTCCTGCCGTCTCGTGCGAGCATTTCGTCCGCCTCGATGGGTCCCCACGTGCCGGAGGCGTACTGCGCGGGCTTGCCGTGCTTGTCCCAGAACGCCTCGATGGGGTCGAGGATGTTCCAGGACAGCTCGACCTCCTGGTGCCGCGGGAAGAGGTTGGCGTCGCCGAGCAGCACGTCGAGGATCAGCCGCTCGTACGCCTCGGGGCTGGATTCGGTGAACGACTCGCCGTAGGCGAAGTCCATCGTCACGTCCCGGACCTCGGTGGAGGTGCCCGGCACCTTCGAGCCGAACCGCACGGTGACGCCCTCGTCCGGCTGCACCCGGATCACCAGCGCGTTCTCGCCCAGCTCCTCGGTGGCGCCGGACTCGAAGGGCAGGTAGGGGGCCCGCTTGAAGACGACCGCGATCTCGGTGACGCGGCGGCCGAGCCGCTTGCCGGTGCGCAGGTAGAACGGGACACCGGCCCAGCGGCGGTTGTTGATCTCCAGCTTGATCGCGGCGTAGGTGTCGGTCTTGGACTTGGGGTCGATGCCGTCCTCCTCCAGGTACCCGAGCACCTCCTCGCCGCCCTGCCAGGCGTGCGCGTACTGGCCGCGCACGGTGTACTTCGCCAGGTCGTCGGGGAGGACGACCGCGCTGAGCACCTTGAGCTTCTCGGCGGTGAGCGCCTTGGGGTGGAAGGAGCCGGGCTCCTCCATGGCGGTCAGCGCGAGCAGCTGCAGCAGGTGGTTCTGGATGACGTCGCGGGCGGCGCCGATGCCGTCGTAGTACCCCGCGCGGCCGCCGATGCCGATGTCCTCGGCCATGGTGATCTGCACGTGGTCGACGTAGGAGCGGTTCCAGATCGGCTCGTACATCGTGTTGGCGAACCGCAGCGCCAGGATGTTCTGGACGGTCTCCTTGCCCAGGTAGTGGTCGATCCGGAAGACCTCGTTGGGCGGGAAGACGTCGTGCACGATGCGGTTGAGCTCCATCGCGCTCGCCAGGTCGTGGCCGAACGGCTTCTCGATGACCGCGCGGCGCCAGGAGTCACCCGTGCCCTGCGACAGGCCGTGCTTCTTGAGCTGCTGGACCACGTTGGGGAAGAACTTCGGCGGCACCGACAGGTAGAAGGCGAAGTTGCCGCCGGTGCCGCGGGCCTTGTCCAGGTCCTCGATCGTCGACTTCAGCTGCTCGAACGCCTTGTCGTCGTCGAAGTCGCCCTGCACGAAGCGGCAGCCCTCGGCGAGCTGCTGCCACACCTCCTCGCGGAAGGGGGTGCGGGCGTGCTCCTTGACGGCGTCGTGCACCTCCTGGGCGAAGTCCTCGTTCTCCCACTGGCGGCGGGCGAAGCCGACCAGGGCGAAGCCCGGCGGCAGCAGGCCCCGGTTGGCCAGGTCGTAGACCGCGGGCATCAGCTTCTTGCGGGACAGGTCGCCGGTGACGCCGAAGATCACCAGGCCCGAGGGGCCGGCGATGCGCGGCAGCCGGCGGTCCAGCGGGTCCCGCAGCGGGTTGCCGCCCGCCGCGGGCTGCCCGGACTGCTTCTCGGTGGTCACCTCATGCCTCCGAAGGGGCGAGCCGTTCGAGCTCGGACCGGGTCGACGCGAGCAGTTCGTTCCACGCGCTCTCGAACTTCTCGACGCCCTCGTCCTCGAGGACCTGCACCACGTCGTCGTAGGAGATGCCCAGCGCCTCCACGGCGTCCAGGTCCGCCTGCGCCGAGGCGTAGCTGCCGCGGACGGTGTCGCCCGTGATGCTGTCGCCGTTCTCCGCGGTGGCCTCCAAGGTGGCCTCCGGCATGGTGTTGACGGTGTTCGGGGCGACCAGGCCCGCGACGTAGAGGGTGGCCGGGTAGGCCGGGTCCTTCACGCCGGTGGAGGCCCACAGCGGGCGCTGCTTGTTGGCGCCGGCCTTCTCCAGGGCGGCCCAGCGGTCGGTGCCGAAGACCTCCTCGTAGGCCTGGTAGGCCAGCCGCGCGTTCGCGACGGCGGCCTTGCCCTTGAGGGCCTTGGCCTCGTCGGTGCCGATCTTCTCCAGCCGCTTGTCGATCTCGGTGTCGACGCGGGAGACGAAGAAGGAGGCCACCGAGTGGATCTCGGCCAGGTCCAGGCCCGCCGCCTTGGCCTTCTCCAGGCCGGTCAGGTAGGCGTCCATGACCTCGCGGTAGCGCTGCAGGGAGAAGATCAGCGTCACGTTGACGCTGATGCCCTTGGCGATGACCTCGGTGATCGCGGGCAGGCCGGCCTTGGTCGCGGGGATCTTGATCAGCGTGTTGGGGCGGTCCACCAGCCAGGCGAGCTGCTTGGCCTCGGCGACCGTCGCCTTGGTCTCGTGCGCCAGGCGGGGGTCGACCTCGATGGACACCCGGCCGTCCTGGTGGCCGGTGGCCTCGTAGACCGAGCGCAGGACGTCGGCCGCGTCGCGGACGTCCGCGGTGGTGATCATCCGCAGCGCCTCCTCGACCGTCACCCGGCGGGCGGCGAGGTCCTCCAGCTGGCCGTCGTACCCGTCACCCTGGGAGATGGCCTTCTGGAAGATCGAGGGGTTGGTGGTGACACCCACCACGTGCTGCTGGTCGATGAGTTCGGCCAGGTTGCCGGACGTGATGCGCTTGCGCGACAGGTCGTCCAGCCAGATCGCGACGCCTTCGTCGGAGAGGCGCTTGAGTGCGTCTGTCATGGGAATTGCATCTCCTGATTGTCGTGTACCTGCGTCAGCGATCGGCTGCGGCCAGAGATTCCCGGGCCGCCGCGGCCACGGCCTCGGGGGTGAACCCGAACTCGCGGAAGAGCACCTTGGCGTCGGCCGAGGCACCGAAGTGCTCCAGGCTGACGATCCGTCCGGCGTCGCCCACGAACCGGTACCAGGTCAGGGCGATGCCCGCCTCGACGGCCACCCGCGCCTTCACCTCCGGCGGCAGGACGCTGTCGCGGTACGCCTGGTCCTGCTGGTCGAACCACTCCACGCACGGCATGGACACCACGCGGGTCGGCACGCCCTCGGCCTGCAGCTGCTCGCGCGCCGCCACGGCCAGCTGGACCTCGGAGCCGGTGCCGATGAGCACGACCCGGGCCGGGCCGCCCTCGGCCTCCTGCAGGACGTAACCGCCGCGGGCGGCGTCCTCGTTGCGCTCGTAGACCGGCACGCCCTGGCGGGTGAGGGCCAGGCCGTGCGGGGCGCCCTTGCCGTCCTTGGTCCAGCGGCGCTGGATCTCACGCCAGGCGATCACCGTCTCGTTGGCATCGGCGGGGCGCACCACGTTGAGCCCGGGGATGGCGCGCAGCGAGGCGAGGTGCTCGACCGGCTGGTGGGTCGGGCCGTCCTCGCCGAGGCCGATCGAGTCGTGCGTCCACACGTACGTCACCGGCAGGTGCATCAGCGCGGACAGCCGCACCGCGTTGCGCATGTAGTCGGAGAAGACGAGGAACGTGCCGCCGTAGGCACGGGTGTTGCCGTGCAGGGTGATGCCGTTGAGCTCCGCGGCCATGGAGTGCTCGCGGATGCCGAAGTGCACGGTGCGGCCGTACGGGTCGGCGCCGGCCAGCGGGTTGCCGACCGGGAGGAAGGAGGAGTTCTTGTCGAAGGTGGTGTTGTTGGAGCCGGCGAGGTCGGCGGAGCCGCCCCACAGCTCGGGGATCACCGGGCCGAGCGCCTCGAGCACCTTGCCGGAGGCCGCGCGGGTGGCCAGGGAGGAGCCGGGCTCGAAGACCGGCAGGTGCTCCTCCCAGCCGGCCGGCAGCTCGCCCGCGTCGATGCGGTCGAAGAGCAGGGCGCGCTCGGGGTTGGCGGTGCGCCAGGCGGCGAAGGACTTCTCCCACTCGGCGCGGGCCTCGCGGCCGCGCTCACCGACCGCGCGGGTGTGGGCGATCACCTCGTCGGCGACCTGGAAGTGCTGGTCGGGGTCGAAGCCGAGCACCTCCTTGGTGGCGCGCACCTCGTCCTCGCCGAGCGCCGAGCCGTGGGCGGCCTCGGTGTTCTGCTTGTGCGGGGCGGGCCAGCCGATGATGGAGCGCACGGCCACGAAGGACGGCCGGTCCGTCTCGGCCTGGGCGGCCTTCAACGTGGCGTACAGGGCGTGGACGTCCAGGTCGCCGTTCTCCTTCGGGGCGACGCGGTGGACGTGCCAGCCGTACGCCTCGTAGCGGCGGATGGTGTCCTCGGAGACGGCGGTCTCGGTGTCGCCCTCGATGGAGATGTGGTTGTCGTCCCACAGCAGCACCAGGTTGCCGAGCTTCTGGTGGCCGGCGAGCGAGGACGCCTCCGCGGAGATGCCCTCCTGCAGGCAGCCGTCGCCGGCGATGGCCCAGATGGTGTGGTCGAAGGGGGAGGTGCCCGGCGCGGCGTCGGGGTCGAACAGGCCCCGCTCGTAGCGGGCGGCCATGGCCATGCCCACGGCGTTGGCCACACCCTGGCCGAGCGGCCCGGTGGTGGTCTCGACGCCGGTGGTGTGCCCGTACTCCGGGTGGCCCGGGGTCTTGGAGCCCCAGGTGCGGAAGGACTCCAGGTCGGAGAGCTCCAGCCCGTATCCCGAGAAGTACAGCTGCGTGTAGAGGGTCAGGCTGGAATGGCCGGCGGAGAGCACGAACCGGTCGCGGCCGGTCCAGTCCGCGTCGGACGGGTCGTGCCGCATCAGCTTCTGGAACAGCAGGTACGCGGCCGGAGCCAGGCTCATCGCCGTGCCGGGATGGCCGTTGCCGACCTTCTGCACGGCATCCATGGCCAGGACTCGGGCGGTGTCGACGGCACGCGCGTCCAGATCGGTCCACTCAAGGTCTGTGGTGGTCGGCTGCTTGCTCACCCTGGGTCAGGGCTCCTCTCCACATATGTTGAAAAAGCGCCGGTGACTGGTGCCTACCCGACGCTGTCGAGCCTACCGCCGCAGGGTCGCGCGGCTTTGCGCACGCTGGCCCTTCTGTGGACAACCCGCGGACGGGCCGCCCCGGCCGACACGGAGCACCCCCGGGGAAAGCCGGGTATTCCCTCCGTCTAGAGTGGCGTGGTACGCGCAAGCCGCACGTTTTGCCGCGGCCCGGCTGTCCGGGCTTTCCGGCAGGAGACGGCGCTTGCCTGGGCTCATCTCTCGTGGGGTGTTCGTGACGGCCGTCGATTCCCGACCCGCAGGGGTCATCGGAACAGACCCTGTGCCGGCGGGCACCGCCCACCGGCCGCCGCGGGCCCGCGCCATGGCGTTCGTGGCGCTGACCAAGCCGCGCATCATCGAACTGCTGCTCATCACGACCGTTCCGGTGATGTTCCTCGCCGCGGGCGGGGTGCCGAGCCTGTGGCGCGTGCTCGCGACGGTCGTCGGCGGTTACTTGTCGGCGGGCGGCGCCAACGCGCTGAACATGTACATCGACCGCGACATCGACGCGCTGATGCACCGCACCGAGCAGCGCCCGCTGGTGACCGGCATCGTCTCGCCCCGCGAGTGCCTGGTCTTCGGCATCTCGCTGGCGGTCGTCTCCACCGCCTGGTTTGCGGTGCTGGTCAACCCGTTGTCGGCGGCGCTGTCGCTGACCGCGATCCTCTACTACGTCTTCGTCTACACGCTGTGGCTCAAGCGTCGCACCGCGCAGAACATCGTGTGGGGCGGGGTCGCCGGCTGCCTGCAGGTCTTCATCGGCTGGTCGGCGGTGCGCGACGAGCTGGCGTGGGCGCCCTTCGTGCTCTTCCTGGTCCTCTTCTTCTGGACGCCGCCGCACTACTGGCCGCTGTCGATGAAGGTGAAGGACGACTACGAGCGGGTCGGCGTGCCGATGCTGCCGGTGGTCGCGGGCAACCAGGTGGTGGCCCGGCAGATCGTGCTCTACAGCTGGGTGATGGTGCTGACCTCGCTCACCCTGTGGTGGCCGCTGGGGGCGACCTCCTGGTTCTACCCGGTGGTGGCCGCGGTGCTGGGCGCCTTCTGGCTCAAGGAGGCGCACGGGCTGCAGTCCCGCGCCAAGGCCGGGATCACGGGCGCGAAGCTCAAGGAGATGCGGCTGTTCCACTGGTCGATCACCTACGCGACGCTGCTCTTCGTCGCCATCGCGGTGGACCCCTTCCTGCACTGAGGGGCCGCCCCTCCCCGGGAGCCTTCCGCTGGGCTGTGTCCACGGAGGGCTCCTCCTTTTGCGGAGGCTCCCGGTCCCCTCTCGCCCTTCTCGTTACCGGCCAGTAGGATGCGGGCATGGCTGAGAGCACCGCGGACCAGCACTCCGGAACACAGACGGGCAAGGACCCCAGGGCCGAGCGGCGGGCCGCCCGGCTCACCCGGCAGATCCACGCCTTCGGCCGCCGGCACGGCGCCCTGCAGGCGCAGCTCGCCTACCTCGGGCAGCGCGGCGCGCGCATCGTCCTCGTCGCCGAGGACGGCACCTGGGGCGACCTGGTGGCGCCCACCTACGAGATCGGCCGCCGCGCGCTGCGCGACTCCGGCGCCACCCTCCACGAGGACTTCGACGGCGAGATGGCCGCCAAGGTGCGCACGGGGCCGTACGAGTGGTCGAGGATGGCCGGCATCCAGATCGGCGGCCCCGCCAACACCTGAGGGGTTCCTCGCGCGTTAGTCCCGGTGCGGGCGGCCGCGGACGCGCCGGGCGGCCGCCGCACCGTGAGGGCCGGCAGCCGGCGGGCCCGCAACGTAGGGACGGGGTGCGGCATGCCCGGAAGTGGGCCCGCGAGCAGGGCCGGAAGCGCGGCCGCGACGCCCGCGGCGACACAGCCCCGCCTGGTGGACGCCCACTGCCACGGGGTGTACCCGGGCGACCTGGGCATCGGCTCCTTCGAGGCCCGGCTGCCCGGTGCCGCGGCACCCGGCACCACCGTCTTCGACAGCCCCGAGGGCTTCGCCGTACGCCGCTGGTGCCCGCCGCTGCTCGGCCTCGAACCGCACTGCCCGCCGGCCCGCTACCTCGCCCGGCGCCGCGAACTGGGCGCCTACGAGGCGACGCGGCTGCTGCTGCGCGGCGCGGGCATCGCCGCCTACGTCGTCGACACCGGCGAGGTGGGGGAGTTGACACCGCCCAAGGAGCTGGGGGCGGCCGGGCACGCGCCCGCGCGGGAGGCGGTACGGCTGGAGCAGGCCGCCCAGCAGGTCGCCGACACCTCCGGCACGGTGGACGCCTTCCTGGGGAACCTCGCCGAGGCCGTGCACGGCGCCGCGCTCGACGTGGCCGCCTTCTCCTGCCGTACCGATCCGGCCGCCCAGGACACCGCCGAGGACACCGGGCCGCCCCCGCTGTCCGAGGTCCGGCGGGCGGCCGGTCGCTGGCTGGCGACGCGCCGGGTCGGCGAGCGGCCCGACGACCCGGTGCTGCTGCGGCACCTGCGCTGGAACGCCGTCGCCACCGGGTTGCCGCTGCTGCTGGGCTACCCCGCGGCCGGGCCCGGACCGGAGGCCGACGCCGTCTTCCTGCGGGCGACCGGCGGGCTGGGCACCGACATCCTGCTGCTGCCGTCCCTCGCCCACGAGACGGCCGCGGCCGGCCTCGCCTGCGCGCTGCCGCACGTCCATGTGGGCGTGGCCGGCGACCCCGCGGGCGTCCTGGCCCGCACCCCCTTCGGCAAGGTGCTCTACGCCAGCGGCTCCGGCGGCCTGCCCGAGCTGTACGTCACCGCCGCCCACCGCTTCCGGGCCGCGCTGGCGCGAGCCGTCGCCTGCCGGGTCGGGGCGGGCGAGTGGTCGGGCGAGGACGGGCGGCGGGTGACGGCGCTGGTGGCGTCGGGAAACGCGGCACGGCTCTTCGCGGCGTAGCGGACGCGCTGCCGTGCCGGCCGGGGGCTGGTTACGGACGGCCGTGACGGCTCAACGGGCGCGCTGGGTGGGTCACGGACCGCCGTGACGGCTCAACGGGCGTCCCGCGGCGCCTGGTTCAGTGAGCGGCCTGGTGCGCCTCGTGGGTCTGCGGCACCGCGGTGCCGGACGCCGTCGCGGGCTGAGCAGTGCCCGGGGCGGCGCCTTCCGGCGTGCCCTGGGCGGGCAGCGGCTCCTGCGTGCGGGACCCGGTCCGCGGCCGCTCGGCGAAGGGCCGCTCGCGGAAGGAGAGCAGCACCCGCAGCGTGGCGATCCACACCAGGCACGCGCCGAACATGTGCAGGTCGACCAGAGCCGCGGGCAGGTGGGTGAAGTACTGGACGTAGCCGATGACGCCCTGGCCCATCAGCACCAGGAACAGCTCGCGCACCCGGCGCTGCGGGGCCGCGGGGGCGTCCACCGCGCGCAGCACGAACCACAGAGCGACGGTCAGGCCGACCACCACCCAGGCGAAGTCGGCGTGGAGTTGGGCGATCGTCTTCCAGTCGATCGGGATGCGCCGCACCTTGTAGCTACCGCTGGACTCACCCGGGTGCGGGCCCGCGCCGCTGACCAGGGTGCCCACGACGATCAGCACCGCGGCCGCGGCCGTCAGCACCTGCCCGAGCTGCCGCACCGGCTTGCCCACCAGCGGCCGCGCCGAGGCGTCGCCCTCGCCGACCCGCTGCCAGGTCAGCACCGCGACCGTGATCAGGGCGGCCGAGAGCAGGAAGTGGAAGGAGACGACGTAGGGGTTGAGCTTGGTCAGGACGGTCAGGCCGCCCCAGACCGCGTTGAAGACGACGACCCAGAACTGCGCCCAGGCCAGCCGGGCGACGCCCCTGCGGGCGGGCTTCATCGCCCGGATCGCCACGATCGCCCAGCCGACGGTGGCGCACAGCACGTAGGTCAGCATGCGGTTGCTGATCTCGATGGTGTGGTGGATGCCCATCTCGCGGGTGCCGAGCAGGCTGTCTCCGCGGCAGGTCGGCCAGGTCGGGCAGCCCAGGCCCGAGGCCGTCACGCGGACCGCGCCGCCGGTGACCACGATGACCACGGACATGACCAGCGCGGCCATCGCGGCCCGGCGCACCGTGCGGGGGTCCGGCGTCCACCGCGCGGCGACGAAGGCGATCGGGTTGCGGGCGATCTGGGGCAGCTTGGACACGGGGCCATGGTAGGCGCTGCCTTGTGCACGGTTTCACGAGGGTCCCCGCAGGATTCAACCACTGTCCCGCCGCTGTCCTGCCCCCGATCCGCCCCCGATCCCGCCCCGGTCAGCGGCCATTCCGCCCCCGTCCCGCCCCCGCCGCGCTCCGAAAGCGCCCCGCCCACGGGGGACGGATCACCGGAAACACCCACGAGCGGGACCTCGCGGCCCGTACCATCGGCGGTCACAGCGGAAGCGGGACGAGACGCCCGGGACGGCCCCGACGGGTCCGTGCGGGTCTGTACGGGTCTATACGGGTCTATACGGGAGGGGCCGCGGATGACCGGCGCGCACCGGGACGGCGTCAACCGCCGTCGGCTGCTGTACGGCGGGGCGGCCGCCGCCCTGGGTGGCGCCGGGGGCGCGGCCTGGGCGTCGGGCGCCTGGGACGCCCCCGCGCAGGGCGCGGTGCCCGCGAGCCACCCCGGATACGCCGACGTGGTCGCCGACTTCGGCGCGAAGGGCGACGGCCGTACCGACGACAGCGCCGCCTTCCGCGCCGCCTACGCCTACGCCGAGGACCGCGCCTCGTCCGGCACCGGTCGCACGGTGGTGCTGGTGCCGCCGGGCCAGTACCTGGTGACGCAGCCCGGCGCGCTGCTCGACGCCGACCAGCCCACCCGGCAGCGCAACGGCCTGCGCTTCGTCGGCGGCGGCCTGCGGATCAGCGACATCGTCTTCGCCCCGGAGCACGTGGACGCCACCGCCGGCAGCTACCTGTGCCGCAACAACGACACCTGGCAGAACATCTCCTTCGAGGGCCTGCGCTTCACCTCCGGCACCCCCGGCGCCTCGTTCTTCTCCTCCTACTCCACCGGCGGCGCGGCCAACTACCGCTTCTCGGACTGCGAGTGGATGGGCGAGTGGGAGTACGGCCTGGCGCTCGACGGCAGCAACACCAACTCCGAGATGCGCTGGGAGGCGTGCCGGGTCGGCGGCGCCTACCGCAAGGCGTTCCTGTACTCGGGCCTGTCGCAGCGCTCGCAGAACCCCGAGCAGCAGGACCAGTTCCTCAACTACTGGTTCACCGACATGAACGTCACCTTCGAGTGGGGCACCTTCCTGGAGTTCCCCTACGGCGGCTCGGTGACCTGCCGCTCGGGCAGCTACATCATCACCGGCCGCCGCCCCACCCCGGACCCCGACCACGGCTACGAGAGCGCCTTCTTCCGCTTCCCGCGCCCCTCGCACTTCGACGGCGTCCAGCGCTTCCACGCCGAGGACATCCGCTTCGAACTGCGCGACGACGCCGTGGTGGTGATCGACTGCGCCTGGAACCGCGGCACCGTGCACTTCAACGACTGCGACGACACCGCCCACGCCTTCAAGTCCTTCTCGCCGGCTCTGCGCGCCCACCGCTACACCCCGACCGCGAACGGCCCTCTGATCCGCTACGACTCCTGCCAGCTGGTGGGCACCCACCTCTACCGCGGTGCCGAGGACGGGCAGCCCGCCGCCGCGTGCGTGCGCTACGACATGTGCCGGCTGGCCTCGCACCCGCAGGCCGGCTTCCTGGTCACGCAGGCACCGGCCGGGCCCGAGGTCGCCCGCTTCGTGGACTGCCTGCCCGCGGGGTGAACGCACCTGCGCCGGGCGGGGGCCGGCGGGGCCGCAGCCGTGGCGGCCGCTACTCCCAGCGGAAGAAGCGGGCCGCGGCCGCCAGGCCCACCACCGCCCACACCGCGAGGATGCCGAGGTCGCCCCAGGGGACGCCGGCGCCGTGCTGGAGGACGTCGCGCAGGCCGTCGGACAGCGCCGAGATCGGCAGCAGCTTCAGCACCGCCTGCACGCCGGAGGAGAACTTGTCCATCGGCACGATCACCCCGCCGGCCACCAGCAGGAGGAGGAAGACGAGGTTCGCCGCGGCCAGGGTGGCCTCGGCCTTCAGCGTGCCGGCCATGAGCAGGCCGAGGCCGGAGAAGGCCGCGGTGCCCAGCAGCAACAGCAGCAGCACCGACAGCGGGTTGCCGTGCGGCGACCAGCCCAGCGCGAAGGCGATGGCGACCAGCAGCAGGACCTGCAGTGCCTCGGTGACCAGCACCGAGCAGGTCTTCGCGGTCATCAGCGCCCAGCGCGGCAGCGGCGAGGCGCCCAGGCGCTTCAGGACGCCGTAGCGGCGCTCGAAGCCGGTGGCGATGGCCTGGCCGGTGAAGGCGGTGGACAGCACGGCCAGGGCGAGGATGCCCGGCGTCAGGAAGTCCACCGACTTGCCCGCCCCGGTGTCCACGATGTCCACGGCGCTGAACAGCACCAGCAGCAGCGCCGGGATGACCACGGTGAGCAGCAGCTGCTCGCCGTTGCGCAGCAGCATCCGCGTCTCCAGCAGCGCCTGGGCGCGGATCATCCGCGGCAGGGGGGCGGTGCCGGGGACGGGGGCGAAGGCGCCGGTGCCGGGCGCGGCGGTGGCCGGCGCGGGCGGGGTCACGGGGGGGATCATGCGCGCAGCTCCCTGCCGGTCAGCTCCAAGAAGACGTCCTCCAGGGTGCGCCGCTCCACCGCCAGGTGGTCGGGCATGACGCCGTGCTGGGCGCACCAGGAGGTCACGGTGGCCAGCAGCTGGGGATCGACCCGGCCCTCGATGCGGTAGGAGCCGGGTGACAGCTCGGCGGCGACGGTGTCGGCGGGCAGGGCGTTGAGCAGCGAGACGAGGTCGAGTCCCGGCCGGCCGGTGAACCGCAGGGTGTTCTCGGCGCCGCCGCGGCACAGCTCCTCGGGGGAGCCGGTGGCGATGGCCCGGCCGCCGTCGATGATCACGACGTCGTCGGCGAGCTGCTCGGCCTCCTCCATGAAGTGCGTGGTGAGCACGACGGTGACGCCGTCGGTCCGCAGCTCGCGGACCAGGTCCCAGGTGGCGTGCCGGGCCTGGGGGTCCAGGCCGGCGGTGGGCTCGTCGAGGAAGACCAGCTCGGGGCGGCCGACGACGGCCATGGCCAGGGCGAGCCGCTGCTGCTGCCCGCCGGACAGCCGCCGGTAGGCGGTGCGGCCGCAGGACTGCAGGCCCAGCCGCTCGATGAGGACGTCCGGGTCGACGGGGTCGGCGTACATGCCGGCGGTGTGCCGGAGCATCTCCTCGGCCCGCGCGCCCGGGTAGACGCCACCGGACTGGAGCATCACGCCGATCCGGGGGCGCAGCCGCGCGCCCTCGGTGACGGGGTCGAGGCCGAGGACCCGGGCGGTGCCCGCGTCGGGGCGCCGGTAGCCCTCGCAGACCTCGATGGTGGTGGTCTTGCCGGCGCCGTTGGGGCCGAGCACGGCGGTCACCCCGCCCGCCGCGACGGTCAGGGACAGGCCGTCCACCGCGGTCTTCGCCCCGTACCGTTTGACCAAGGAGGTCACCTCGACGGCGGACTCGTATCGCATGGCGACGAGTCTAGGGAGGCGGCCGGCGTGTCCCGGACGGGACCCCGCGGGCGGCTGCCGCGCACCGGCCGCGGACCTGCGCGGGAGAGGCGAAGTGAGGTCACCCTAAGTGATGCGAACCACCACCTGTGGGACCGGCGGCGCTTGCCCGGCCGCGCGGAATTACGCAACAATGGCATTGTGAAAAACGTCGGTGGCACCGCCCGGGAGGCGGCGGAGGAGCACACGACAGGGGAGCGGCGGACCCGCAACCGTGTCGCGCGGTCCATCCTGGGCCACGGCCCGTCCACCGCCGCCGAGCTGGCCAAGCGGCTGGGCCTCACCCAGGCCGCCGTGCGGCGGCACCTCGACGCCCTGGTGGCGGAGAACATCGTCGAGGCCCGCGACCAGCGGGTCTACGGCAGCCGCGGCCGCGGCCGCCCCGCGAAGGTCTTCGCGCTCACCGACTGCGGCCGGGACGCGTTCGACCAGTCCTACGACCAGCTGGCGGCCGACGCGCTGCGCTGGATCGCCCAGACCGCCGGCGGCGGCCCGCAGGGCGAGGCCGCGGTCTCCGCGTTCGCCCGCGCCCGGGTCGCCGCCCAGGCCGAGCGGTACCGCGCGCTGGTGGAGGCGGCCGCCCCCGAGGACCGCGCCAAGGCGCTCGCCCGCGCGCTGTCCGCTGACGGGTACGCTGCCACCGCGCGCAGCGCCCCGGCCCCGGCCGGCGGCGAGGGGCCGCGCGGCTTCGAGGGCGAGCAGCTCTGCCAGCACCACTGCCCGGTGGCGCACACCGCCGAGCAGTTCCCGCAGCTGTGCGAGGCGGAGGCCGAGGTGTTCTCGGCCCTGCTCGGCACCCATGTGCAGCGGCTGGCCACCATCGCGCACGGCGACGGGGTGTGCACCACGTACATCCCCCGCGCGCACCAGTCCGCCGACCCCGCAGGACAGACCCGAAAACCCGGCGGCGCCCGGGATGGTACGGCCGGCACGGCCGACAGCCCCGCGCAGCCCCCAGCACGACCCACCGACTCAGACCAGGCACCAGCCGGCACGTCCGGGAGGAACCCCGCATGACTGCTCCCACGGAGACCACTCACCCGGAGCTCGAAGGAATCGGCAACTACGAGTATGGCTGGGCCGACTCCGACGTCGCCGGCGCCGCCGCCAAGCGCGGCCTGTCGGAGGCGGTGGTCCGCGACATCTCCGGCAAGAAGTCGGAGCCCGAGTGGATGCTGAAGCTCCGCCTCAAGGGTCTGCGGCTGTTCGAGAAGAAGCCCATGCCGACCTGGGGCTCCGACCTGAGCGGCATCGACTTCGACAACATCAAGTACTTCGTGCGCTCCACCGAGAAGCAGGCCGCCACCTGGGACGACCTGCCGGCGGACATCAAGAACACCTACGACAAGCTCGGCATCCCCGAGGCGGAGAAGCAGCGCCTGGTCGCCGGCGTCGCCGCCCAGTACGAGTCCGAGGTCGTCTACCACCAGATCCGCGAGGACCTGGAGGCCCAGGGCGTCATCTTCCAGGACACCGACACCGCCCTGAAGGAGCACCCCGAGCTCTTCCAGGAGTACTTCGGCACCGTCATCCCGGCCGGCGACAACAAGTTCGCCTCGCTGAACACCGCGGTGTGGTCCGGTGGCTCGTTCATCTACGTGCCCAAGGGCGTCCACGTCGAGATCCCGCTGCAGGCCTACTTCCGGATCAACACCGAGAACATGGGCCAGTTCGAGCGGACCTTGATCATCGTCGACGAGGACGCCTACGTGCACTACGTCGAGGGCTGCACCGCGCCGATCTACCAGTCGGACTCGCTGCACTCCGCGGTGGTCGAGATCATCGTCAAGAAGGGCGGCCGCTGCCGCTACACGACGATCCAGAACTGGTCGAACAACGTCTACAACCTGGTCACCAAGCGCGCCGTCGCCTACGAGGGCGCGACCATGGAGTGGATCGACGGCAACATCGGCTCCAAGGTGACGATGAAGTACCCGGCGGTCTACCTGATGGGCGAGCACGCCAAGGGCGAGACGCTCTCCATCGCCTTCGCCGGCGAGGGGCAGCACCAGGACGCCGGCGCCAAGATGGTGCACATGGCGCCCAACACCTCCTCGAACATCGTCTCCAAGTCGGTGGCCCGGGGCGGTGGCCGCACCTCCTACCGCGGCCTGATCGAGATCGGCGAGGGCGCGCCCGGCGCGAAGTCCAACGTGCTGTGCGACGCGCTGCTGGTCGACACCATCTCCCGCTCCGACACCTACCCCTACGTGGACGTCCGCGAGGACGACGTGTCCATGGGCCACGAGGCCACCGTCTCCAAGGTCTCCGACGACCAGCTCTTCTACCTGATGAGCCGCGGCATGACCGAGTTCGAGGCGATGGCCATGATCGTGCGCGGCTTCGTCGAGCCGATCGCCAAGGAACTGCCCATGGAGTACGCCCTGGAGCTCAACCGGCTGATCGAGCTGCAGATGGAAGGCGCGGTCGGCTGACACCAGGCCGCCCCGCCCTTCCCACCGACCAGCCCGGCCCCGACCAGAAAGCACATCCAGAAGCAATGGCAGAGATCACGCCCGCCGGCGCCACCACTGAGGGCGCCATCACGGTGGGGCAGCCCACCGACGCCCGGGTCGCCGCCGGGCCGTCCTTCGACGTGGCCGACTTCCCCGTACCGCACGGCCGCGAGGAGGAGTGGCGCTTCACCCCGCTGGAGCGGCTGCGCGGCCTGCACGACGGCACCGCGGAGGCGACCGGCGGGCTGCGCGTGGAGGTCACCGCGCCCGACGGCGTCACCGTGGAGACCGTCGACCGCGACGACCCGCGGCTCGGCCGGGCCGGCAAGCCCGTCGACCGGATCGCGGCCCAGGCGTACAGCTCGTTCGAGAAGGCGTCGGTGGTCACCGTCCCCAAGGACACCGTGCTCACCGAGCCGGTCCGGATCGCCGTGCACGGCGAGGGCGGCACCGCCTACGGCCACCAGGTGATCGAGGTCGGCGCCTTCGCCGAGGCGGTCGTCGTCCTGGACCACACCGGCGACACCACCCTGGCCGCGAACGTGGAGTACGTGATCGGCGACGGCGCCCGGCTCACCGTGGTCTCCGTGCAGGACTGGGACGACACGGCCGTGCACGTGGCCCAGCACACCGCGCTGGTCGGCCGCGACGCCGGCTTCAAGTCGGTCGTGGTCACCCTCGGCGGCGACGTGGTCCGGCTGCACCCGCGGGTCGTCTACGGCGGCCCCGGCGGCGAGGCCGACCTGTTCGGGCTGTACTTCACCGACCAGGGCCAGCACCAGGAGCACCGGCTCTTCATCGACCACGACACCCCGCACTGCCGCTCCAACGTCGCCTACAAGGGCGCCCTGCAGGGGCAGGATGCGCACGCGGTGTGGATCGGCGACGTGCTGATCCGGGCCGCGGCCGAGGGCACCGACACCTACGAGCTCAACCGCAACCTGGTGCTCACCGACGGCGCCCGGGTCGACTCCGTGCCCAACCTGGAGATCGAGACCGGCGAGATCGTCGGCGCCGGCCACGCGTCGGCCACCGGCCGGTTCGAGGACGAGCAGCTCTTCTACCTGATGAGCCGCGGCATCCGGGCCGAGGAGGCGCGCCGCCTGGTGGTGCGCGGCTTCTTCGGCGAACTCGTCCAGCAGATCGGCCTGGCCGACCTGGAGGAGCGGCTGATGGCGAGGATCGACGAGGAGCTGGAGGGGTCCGTCTGATGAGCACCCCCGCTGCCCCCGCCGGCTTCGCGCGCGTATGCGCGCTGGGCGAGCTGGAGGAGGACACCCCGCACCGGGTCGAAGTGGACGGCGTGCCCGTCTCGCTGGTCCGCACCCAGGGCGAGGTGTTCGCCATCAACGACATCTGCTCGCACGCCAACGTCTCGCTGTCCGAGGGCGAGGTGGAGGACTGCCAGATCGAGTGCTGGCTGCACGGCTCCAGCTTCGACCTGCGCACCGGCAAGCCGTCCGGGCTGCCCGCCACGCGGCCGGTCCCCGTTTACCCCGTCAAGATCGTTGGGGACGACGTGCTCGTCTCCGTCACCCAGGAGTCCTGAGTCACCCATGGCCACGCTTGAAATCCACGACCTGCACGTCACCGTCGAGGCCGACAACGCCACGAAGGAGATCCTCAAGGGCGTCGACCTGACCGTCAAGCAGGGCGAGACGCACGCCATCATGGGCCCCAACGGCTCCGGCAAGTCCACCCTCGCCTACTCGCTGGCCGGCCACCCCAAGTACACCGTGACCGGCGGCACCGTCACCCTCGACGGCGAGGACGTCCTCGCGATGACCGTCGACGAGCGGGCCCGGGCCGGGGTCTTCCTCGCCATGCAGTACCCGGTCGAGATCCCCGGTGTCTCCGTCTCCAACTTCCTGCGCACCTCGGCCACCGCGGTCCGCGGCGAGGCGCCCAAGCTGCGCACCTGGGTGAAGGAGGTCAAGGAGACGATGGACCGGCTCCAGATGGACCCCTCCTTCGCCGAGCGCAACGTCAACGAGGGCTTCTCCGGCGGCGAGAAGAAGCGCCACGAGATCCTCCAGCTCGAACTGCTCAAGCCGAAGATCGCGATCCTGGACGAGACCGACTCCGGCCTCGACGTGGACGCCCTGCGGATCGTCTCCGAGGGCGTCAACCGGGTCCGCGAGAGCGGCGAGGTCGGCACCCTGCTGATCACGCACTACACGCGCATCCTGCGCTACATCAAGCCCGACTTCGTGCATGTCTTCGCCGCCGGCCGGATCGCCGAGTCCGGTGGCGCCGAGCTCGCCGACAAGCTGGAGGAAGAGGGCTACGAGTCCTATGTGAAGGGTGGCGCTGCCGCGTGACCACGACCCCGTCGGCCGGCCGGGCGCTGCCGGGCCTGCTGGACACCGAGGCGATCCGCAAGGACTTCCCGGTGCTGGACCGCCTCGTGCACGACGACCGCAGGCTGGTCTACCTCGACAACGCGGCCACCTCCCAGAAGCCGCGCCAGGTGCTGGACACGCTCGCCGAGTACTACGAGCGGTACAACGCCAATGTGCACCGCGGTGTCCACGTGCTCGCCGAGGAGGCCACGGCCCTGTACGAGGGGGCGCGCGACAAGGTCGCCGCCTTCGTCAACGCGCCCAGCCGCGACGAGGTGATCTTCACCAAGAACGCCTCGGAGTCGCTGAATCTGGTGGCGAACATGCTCGGCTGGGCCGACGAGCCCTACCGGGTGGACCGCGACACCGAGATCGTCATCACCGAGATGGAGCACCACTCCAACATCGTGCCGTGGCAGCTGCTCGCGCAGCGCACCGGCGCGAAGCTGAAGTGGTTCGGCCTGACCGACGACGGGCGGCTCGACCTGTCCGACATCGAGCAGGTCATCACCGAGAAGACGAAGATCGTCTCCTTCGTGCTGGTCTCCAACGTGCTGGGCACCGTCAACCCGGTCGAGCAGATCGTCCGCCGGGCCCAGCAGGTCGGCGCGCTGGTGCTGATCGACGCCTCGCAGGCCGCCCCGCACATGGTGCTGGACGTGCAGGCGCTCGGCGCGGACTTCGTCGCCTTCACCGGCCACAAGATGCTCGGGCCCACCGGCATCGGCGTGCTGTGGGGCCGCCAGGAGCTGCTGGAGGACCTGCCGCCCTTCCTCGGTGGCGGCGAGATGATCGAGACCGTTTCGATGCACTCCTCCACCTACGCGCCCGCGCCGCACAAGTTCGAGGCCGGCACCCCGCCGATCGCGCAGGCCGTGGGCCTGGGCGCCGCGGTGGACTACCTGACCGCGATCGGCATGGACAAGGTGGCCGCGCACGAGCACGCGCTGACCCGCTACGCCCTGGAGCGGCTGGTGGAGGTCCCGGACCTGCGGCTGGTCGGCCCCACCGCGGCCGAGGACCGCGGGGCGACGATCTCCTTCACGCTCGGCGACATCCACCCGCACGACGTCGGGCAGGTGCTGGACGAGCAGGGCATCGCGGTCCGGGTCGGGCACCACTGCGCCCGGCCGATCTGCCTGCGGTACGGAATTCCCGCGACCACGCGGGCGTCGTTCTATCTGTACTCGACGCCGGCCGAGGTGGACGCCCTGGTCGACGGCCTCGAGCAGGTCCGGAACTTCTTCGGCTGATGGTGGTGCTGCTGTGAAGCTCGACTCGATGTACCAGGACGTCATCCTCGACCACTACAAGAACCCGCACGGCCGGGGACTGCGCGACGGTCAGGCCGAGGTGCACCACGTCAATCCGACCTGCGGGGACGAGATCACCCTGCGGGTGCGGATGGACGGCACCACGATCGGCGACGTGAGCTACGAGGGGCAGGGCTGTTCGATCAGCCAGGCCAGCGCCTCGGTGCTCAACGAGCTGCTGGTGGGCAAGGACGTCTCCGAGGCGCAGAAGATCCAGGAGACGTTCCTGGAGCTGATGCAGTCCCGCGGGCGGATCGAGCCCGATGACGCGATGGAGGAGACGCTGGAGGACGCGGTCGCGTTCGCCGGTGTCTCGAAGTACCCGGCGCGCGTGAAGTGCGCGCTGCTGAGCTGGATGGCGTGGAAGGACGCGACGGCGCAGGCGCTGTCGGGCACGGCCGCACCGAAGGAGTCCGCATGAGCGACAACACCGCAGGAGCCACCCTGACGCCCGCCTCCGAGGAGGAGATCAAGGAGGCGCTGTACGACGTCGTGGACCCGGAGCTGGGCATCGACGTGGTCAACCTCGGGCTGATCTACGGCATCCACATCGACGACACCAACGTCGTCACCCTGGACATGACGCTCACCTCGGCGGCCTGCCCGCTCACCGATGTCATCGAGGAGCAGGCGAAGACCGCGACCGAGGGCATCGTCAACGACCTGAGGATCAACTGGGTCTGGATGCCGCCGTGGGGCCCGGAGAAGATCACCGACGACGGGCGCGAGCAGCTGCGCGCCCTGGGTTTCAACGTCTGAGCACTCCGGAACCCCGGACGGCCGCCGTGCACCGCACGGCGGCCGTTTGCGTCATCCGGCCGTTGTACCGCCGTGATTCGGCCGAACCGGCGTCGCACCCGTGGTGCCGGGGGCGGCCTGTTTGTGTCATGGATGGTGGCCCGGTGTCCGACGCTGTGCTTCCCTGGAGGCGGGAGCCGTCACCGATCAGCCCGACGGGGGAGTCGGCGGTGCACCGAGAGCTCCAGTCACGTCCGCTTCCGCCCGTGCCGACGACGCAGGGACCGTGCCTTGATCACGCAGGGGTCCGTGCAGCGCCGGCGAGGGCGGCGAAGGGTACCGGGGGCAGCGTTCGATGGAAACGTCACCACGTGACGTGGGCCTGGATGTCATGAACCTGTACGAGAAGGCAGGTGAACGTCCCGACGCCCCGGTTCCCGACGCCCCGGTTCCCGGCGCCCTGGTGGAGTCGCTGCGCAGGGTGGCGGCGCACGAGGAGGCGGACCCGGCGGCGGGCGCTCCGGCCGCGTTCAACTCGGCACTGTGAGCCCGGGCGGGCGCACCCGCGGGAGGTGGGCGATGGCGGCGGTGGAGCCGTTCTCGGAGTTCGTGGTGAAAGTGCACGGCCGCTGCAACCTGTCCTGCGCCTACTGCTACGTCTACGAACTGCGCGACACCAGCTGGCGGCACAAGCCCGCGGTGCTCTCCGCCGACCTCGCCGACCGCCTCGCCGTGCGGATCGCCGAGCACGCCGGGGCCCACGGCCTGCCCGCGGTACGGGTGGTGCTGCACGGCGGTGAGCCGCTGCTGGCCGGGCGGGCCAGGATCGGCCGCCTGCTGGCCGCGGTCCGCGCGGCGGTACCGCGAACTACGGCTGTGCAATTCGCCGTTCAGACCAACGGCACCTTGCTCAACCCTGCTTGGATGGAGTTGTTCCACCGGTACGGTGTGCGCGTCGGGGTGAGCCTCGACGGCGGCCGCGAGGCCACCGACCGGCACCGGCGCACCCGCGGCGGGCACGGCAGCCACGCGGCGGTCGAGAGGGGATTGGAGCTGTTGGCGCGCGAGGAGAACGCGAGCTTATTCGGCGGGCTGCTGTGCGCCGTCGATCTCGCCAACGACCCCGTGGAGGTCTACGAGGACCTGCTGCGCCACCGCCCGCCCGCGATCGACCTGCTGCTGCCGCACGCCACCTGGCAGTTCCCGCCCCCCGGCCACGACCCCGCGACGGCCCCCTACGGCCGCTGGCTCGTCGCCGTCTTCGACCGCTGGTACGCCGCCCCGGTCCGCGAGACCCGGCTGCGGCTCTTCGAGACCGTCATGGACCTGGTGCTGGGCGGCTCTCCCGTCGCGGAGTCCGTCGGCCTGGCCGCACCCCCCTTCGTCGTGGTGGACACCGACGGCTCGATCGAGCAGCCCGACTCCCTGAAGGCCGCCTACGACGGCGCCGCCGCCACCGGACTGCACATCGGCGCCGACGACTTCGACACCGCCGCCGCCCACCCGCTGCTGCGCCAGGGCCGGCTCGGCGCGGCGGGGCTGGCGCGGCAGTGCCTTTCCTGCCCGGTGGTGAAGCTGTGCGGGGGCGGCCTGCGGGCCCACCGCTACCGCCCGGGCAGCGGCTTCGCCAACCCGAGCGTCTACTGCGCCGACCTCAAGCTGCTCACCGAGCACATCAGGGACCGCGTGCTGGCCGACGCCCGCGCGCTCGCCGGGCGGACCCCATGAGGGCGCCCACGAGGCGGCGACCGACGGGGCGCCCCGGTCCCGGGCCGGTCCGAACGGCCCACGACGGCCACCCGTTCGGGTGGAACCCCGCGCCCGGCCGCCGCCGGCCCGCGCCGCGCGCCGCCACCCGGGCCGCCCGCCGCGCGGCCCCAGGCAGCGCCCGCCATCGCCCCGGCGCCGTTCCCGTACGCCCCGCAGTGCCGCGCGTGAACCCCGTCGAGGAAGGGCCGGCGATGCCCATGTGCACCGGGACCAGGTGCCCCAATGTGGTATTCATCCGCTATTGCTCGCATAGTGCCGCCCGCGAGGTCCCGTCGGCCGCTATGGGGTCGTCCTCGCAGCCGTGCGTGCCGCGGGATGTTTCGGCACGCGTAACGGAGACACCATGAGCCGCTTCTACCTGAGCCACATCCGCGGGGTCGACGAGGAGTGGACGGCGGCCTTCGTCCGCGACCTCAGCGCCGCGGTGGCGGCCCGCACCGGCGAGGCGGCCGACCGGATCGCCGTGCGCGCGGACCCCCACGTCCCGGGCGCCGCGGTGGAGCAGATGGCCGCGGCGACCACCATGGTGGTCCTGCACGCGCCCGGCTACTTCGGCCAGTCCTACTGCGCGGCCGAGTGGACGTACTTCCAGCAGCGCGCCCAGGTGCTGTGGTCGCGCACCGGCCGGACCGCCGACGCCATCATCCCCGTGGTCTGGGAGCCAACCGGGCAGCCGCTGCCCGCCGCGGTCCGCCGCCAGGCGCCCCTGGCCGTGGACTCCGCCGCCTACGCGCGCGACGGCGTGCTGCACCTGCTGCGGCTCAAGGCCCGCTACGCCGAGGACTACCGGCGGGTGGTCGCCGCGCTCGCCGACCGGGTGGCCGCCACCCACGGCCGGCCGCTGCCGGAGGTGCCCGGCTTCGACGCCGGCAGCAGCGGCTCCTTCAGCTTCCCCGTCCTGCCCGCCGAGCCCGGCGAGGGCCAGCGAGCGGTGCGCTTCGTCATGGCGGCAGCGGCCGCCGACGACCTGCCCGCCGAGCGCACGGCCACCGAGTTCTACGGCCGCAGCCCGACGGACTGGACCCCCTACGCACCCGGGCAGCCCGGTGTCCTGGCCGCCCTGCTGCGCGACACCGCCGCCGCCCTGGACTTCGCCCCCACCGTCCTCGCGCTCGACGAGGAGACGGTGGGCCGGGTCCGCTCCGGCGCACGGGCCGAGGAACTGCTGGTGCTGCTGGTGGACGCCTGGGCGGCCGGCCTGCGGGAGAAACGGGCGCTGCTGGAGTCCCTGGACGCCGAAGTGGCCGACACCGTCGCCGTCCTGGAACCCCGCAACCGCGACGACCCGCAGACCACCGCCCACGCGCCCGAACTCGACGGCTTCCTCGACCGGGCCCTGCCCTCGCTGCGGCGGCACGCCACGGAGCTGGAGCGCTGGGGCCTGCCGGACGTGGAGAAGTTCACCACGGCGCTGCGCAAGGCCCTGATCCGGGCGCAGAACGACGCCATCAAGTCCTCGCAGGCCGGCCGGCGCCTGCCCACGCCACCCGGTGGCCTCGACTCGTTCCCCCTGCTTGGAAGGTCCTTCTCATGACGCACGCCGCGGGTGAGGCCGCGCCCCAGGACTCGGGCACCGTCGTCACCTTCTACTCCTTCAAGGGCGGCACCGGCCGCACCATGGCGCTCGCCAACGTCGCGTGGATCCTGGCCAGCAACGGCAAGCGCGTGCTCGCCATGGACTGGGACCTCGAAGCACCCGGCCTGCACCGCTACTTCGCGCCCTTCCTGCGCGACCCCGAACTGAACTCCACCTCCGGCGTGATCGACCTGGTGCGCGGCTTCGAACTGCTCACCCCGCGCCCCGCCGAGGGCTTCCGGGCGCACGCCCGCGTCGACCGCTTCTCCCAGTCGCTCGACTGCGACTTCCCCGGCGGCGGCTTCATCGAGTTCGTCTCCTCCGGCCGCCGCACCCCGGAGTACTCCGAGACCATCAACACCTACGACTGGCGCGGCTTCTACGAGCGGCGCGACGGCAAGGCGTTCCTGCACGCACTGCGCGAGGACATGCTCGCCAACTACGACTACGCCCTGATCGACAGCCGCACCGGCTTCTCCGACACCTCCGGCATCACCACGCTGCTGCTGCCCGACGTGCTGGTCAACTGCTTCACCCTCAACGTCCAGTCGGTCGACGGCGGCGCCAACGTCGCCCGGGACGTACGCCGCAGCGCCCCGCACGTGCGCATCCTGCCGGTCCCGATGCGGGTCGACGCCGACGAGCAGGAGCGGCTCAACACCGCCCGCAACCACGCCAGGGCCCGCTTCCAGGAGTTCCTCGAGGACCCCGCGCGGCCCGACGCCGACCGCTACTGGGGCGACGTCGAGATCCCCTACCGGCCGTACTACGCCTACGAGGAGGCGCTGGCCGCCCTCGTCGACCCCCGCCACATCCAGGGCACCCTGCTCACCGCCTACGAGCGGCTCACCTCGGTGATCACCGGCGGCGAGGTGACCGCGCTCGGCCAGGTCGCCGAGGAGCAGCGCGCCCAGCAGGCCCGCCGGTTCGACCGCGCCCACCTGCCCGGCGCCGCTGCCCCGCGGGTCCGGCTGGACTACGCGCTGCGCGACCGGCTGTGGGCGGAGTGGATCGCCAACCAGCTCAAGGCGTCCGGCGCCACGGTCAGCCTGCGCCCCAGCAGCCCGTCCACCACCACCCCGATCCACCCCTCGCCCGCCGACATCGTGATCGCGCTGCTCTCCCCGGACTTCGCCGGCACCACGCTCGCCGCCGAGGTCCGCACCATCGCCACCGCCACCGACCAGCGCATCGTCGGCCTGCGCACCCGCGAGTACGCCGCCGACGCGGTGCTGGGCCAGCTGCCCGGCTTCACCCTGGCCGGCATGCCCGCCGGCCAGGCCGCCGAGCGGGTGTGCGCCCTGGTCGGGGTGGACACCCCTGTCGGACCGGTCGGCGGCGGCCCGCGCTACCCCGGCGAGGCCCCCGCGATCTTCACCGTGCCGCCCCGCTACAACCTCTTCACCGGCCGCGATGTGCAGCTGGAGCGGCTGTGGGACGAACTCGGCCTGGACTCGCTGGACCCCGGCACCCCCGCCGGCCGGGTCTTCCTCTACGGCCTGGGCGGCATCGGCAAGACCCAGATCGCCCAGGAGTACGTGCACCGCTTCGGCGCGCAGTACGACCTGGTGCACTGGATCTCGGCCGACCAGCTCGACCTCGTCCCGCAGAGCCTGGCCGACCTCGGCTCCCGGCTCGGCGTCCCCGGCGAGGCCGCCGACGACCGCGCCACCGCCACCCTCACCGCGCTGCAGAACGGCCGGCACGGCCGCTGGCTGCTCGTGTACGACAACGCCGAGAACGCCGACACCGTGCGTGAGGGCGGCCGCACCCTGGAGGACTACCTGCCCACCATGGGTCCCGGGCACGTGATCATCACCGCCCGGCACTCCCGCCAGTCGCCCGGCCTGACCTCGGTGGAGGTCGACGCCTTCAGCCGGCCGGAGTCCGTGGCGCTGCTGCGCCGCCGCATCGACGGCCTCAGCCGCGAGGACGCCGACCGCATCGCCGAGGAACTCGGCGACCTGCCGATGGCCGTCGAGCAGGCATCGGCCTGGCTGCGGGAGACCACCATGCCGGTGGACACCTACCTGGAGCAGGTGCGCAGCCGGGTCAGCCAGGTGCTCACCTCCGAAGGCGGCGCCCAGGACGCCCAGACCTCGCTGCCCGCGGTGTGGCGGCTGTCGGTGGACCGGCTGCGGGCCGAACGCCCGGCCGCCGTACGCCTGCTGGAGCTGTGCTCCTTCTTCTCGCCCGAGCCCATCGCCGACTCCCTGCTCTACAGCGACGGCATGCGCAACCAGCTGGCCGAGTCCGACCCGGCGCTGCGCGACCCAATGATCATGGGCTACCTCATCCGCGACCTCGGCCGCTACGCCCTGGCCCGGATGGGCAAGGACTCCCTGCAGGTGCACCGGCTGCTGCAGGCCGCCATCCGCGAGTGGATCGCCGAGGAGCCCGGGGCGCTGGAGCGCACCCGCCACCAGGCGCACCTGGTCCTGGCCAGCGCCCTGCCCTCGCCCGCGCAGGGCGAGGACAGCGCCGCCTCCCTCAAGCGGTTCGCCGAGCTGCGCCCGCACCTGGAGCCCTCCGAGGCGATCGGCAACCTGGACCCGCAGGTCGGCGAGTGGGTGGTCAGCCAGGTCCGCAACCTGTGGAAGATCAACGACCACCGGGCCGCGATCGGCCTGGGCCGGCGGGCGCTGCGCCGCTGGACCGAGATCCGCGGCGCCGACGACCCGCTGACCCTGCGGCTGGCCGCCCAGCTCGCCAACCCCTTGCGCTCGCTCGGCCGCTTCGCCGAAGCCTACGAGCTGGACGAGTCGACCCTGCGCCGCCAGCGCGCGCACCCCCAACTGGGGCCGGACCACCCGCACACCCTGATCACCGCCCGCAACTACGGCGCCGACCTCAACGGGCTGGGCCGCTACACCGAGGCGAGCGAGTCCGACACCGACACCCTGGCCCGCTACCGCCGCACGGTGGGCAGCGACCACCAGGACACCCTGCGCGCCATCAACAACCTCGGCGTCTCCCTCAACCTCATCGGCCGCCCCCGCGACGCGCTGGCCCTGGCCGAGGAGGCGTACCGCACCGCGCGCCAGAACCTCGGCCTGCGCAGCGGCATGACCTGGGCCTTCGCCCAGGGCGCCGCGCTGGACCGGCGGGAGAACGGCGACTACGACGGCGCGCTGGAGCTGCTGCTCGAAGCCCGCAACCACCTCGTGGAGCTCTTCGGAGAGCAGTCCCCGCAGGTGATGCGGACCGACGCCTCGCTGTCGGTGACCCGCCGCCGGCTCGGCGAGCACCGCGCCGCCGAAGCGCTCAGCCGCACCACCTACGACCAGTTCCGCCGCCGCTACGGCGACAACCACCCCGAGACGCTCGCCTGCGCGGCCAACCTGTGCTGCGACCTGCTGGCCCTGGGCGCCGACGACCCGGCGCTGTACGAGAAGGCGCGCGAGATCGGCGAGCGCAACCACGGCACCTACCGCTCGGTCCTCGGCGAGGAGCACCCCTTCACCCTCGCCGCGGCGACGAACCTGATCATCGTCCGCCGGATGCACGACGAGCCGCTGGCCGCCCTCGACCTCGGCACCGCGACCCTGCGGGCCCTGACCGAGCGGGTCGGCCCCGGCCACCCCGCCGCGGTCGCCTGCCGCGGCAACCTCGCCGGTGTGCTGGTCCAACTGGAGCGCTACGAGGAGGCGCTGACGGAGGACGAGCGCACGCTCGGCCACTACCGCGAGCTGTTCGACGACCGGCACCCGCGGGTGCTGTGCGGCGAGTACAACGTGGCGGTGGACCGGCTGCTGCTCGGCCACGCGGGCGCGGACGGCCAGATCCGCGAGATCGGCCGCCGGGCGACCGCGCGCTTCGGCGACAAGCACCCCACCAGCAAGGCGATGACCGAGCGCCGCCGCATCGACTTCGAGGTGGAGATGCCGCCGATCTGATGCCGCCGACCCGACCCGACCCGACCCGACCGGGGCCCGGGCCACCGGCGGCCGGGGCGGGGCCCTGCGCGTCGCGGTCCTGCGCGCGCGGCCCTGCCGGTCGGGGCAGGTCGGGGCGGGCTCCGTTCCGTCGCGGGGCCCGCGCGGCTCAGGCGGTGCCGGCGGAGGCGTAGCGGCGGACGAAGGTGCGGATCGTACGGTTCATCTCCTCCTCGTGCGGCCGCGGCAGGCCCTGGAGGCGGGGCAGCGGGCCGGGCGCGGCCGCCGCCAGGTCGCCGTCCGCGACGAACAGGAACAGCACGCCGACCGGGAACTCCGCGTGCAGCCGCGCCACCAGGTCCTGGTCCGGCGGGTGCGGCACCACCACCACGACCGGGCCGAAGTCCCGCTCGTGCTGCACCAGCGTCTCCAGGTCGTAGACGTCGATCTCGGCGGCCAGGTGGTCGCGCACCCCCTCCACCAGGCCGTCGGCGATGCCCGTCCCGGCCGGGATCGGCACCACGAAGTGGTCCCAGGCGACGGGGTCCTCGCTGGCCCGGTGGACGAACCGCCGGGCGGTCTCCGTGGAGCGCGCGGGCAGCACCGCCGCCCGCGGGCCGACCGGGTCGGCGAGCACCTCGTGGATGCGGCGGGAGTCCGCCGAGGGCACCCGGGCGTGCGTGACGCTCAGCTCGACCACCTCGCGCGAGTGCGAGGGCGCCTGCAGCGGCAGCAGTTCGGTCAGCGCCGCGCGCAGCGGGTCGGCCTCCGGCTCGCTGCGGCGCTCGGCGAGCAAACCCGCGGCCAGGCGGTGGTGCATCAGCGGCAGCAGCATCTGCGGCGGCACCCCCAGGAGGCTGCCGGCCCGGCTCAGCGTGGGCTCCGCCACGTCGCCCAGGTGCTGCACCATCCGCCGGTGCACCCGGGAATTGTTCAACCCGGCCCGCATCAGCTCCAGTTGCGGGGCGATGTCGCGGCGGACCGCGGCGAAGTCGCCGTCCGTCGGCCAGTCGATGTTCTGCCGCCGGGTCGGGTTGAGCGAGCCCAGCCGGCTGCGCTCCAGTTGCTCGCGGTCCACCTCGGGCAGCAGCACCAGGATGACCGGGAAGCCGTCGTGCCGGTTGCGCAGCTCGGCCATCGCCAACTCGTTCTGCACGTGCGGGGACTCCACGGCGTGCGAGGAGGCCAGCAGCACCATGCCGTGGGCGTTGACCATGCCGTCGGAGATGGCCTCCATCCAGTCCTGCCCCGGCACCAGCGACTCCTTGTCGACCACGACAGGCTCGCAGCCCGCGTCCTTGAGCATCTGCACCACGGACCTGCGCGCCTGCCAGCACGTGCAGGTGCAGCCGGGACGCTCACTGCGGCTGAGGAACACGAGCGGTCGGGTCATGGCACTCCTCGCGGGGACGGGGGACCCGGTCCCGGCCGGAGCGGTTCCGGCCGGAACGGGTGGCGGTGAGGTCAGTCGGACGGCAGTCCGTAGGTGTGGGCGAGCGCCGGGAAGCGGTGGGTGCCGTCGCTGTCCCAGGCGCTCAGCCACAGGGTCCGGCCGGGCGCCAGCACGACGGTGAAGGCACCGTTCGCGGCGTGCAGCACGGTGGGGGCGGCCCCGGGGGGTGACGGGGCGGGCGCGGAGGCGCCGTCCGCCACGGCCTCGGCCAGGACGAGGAGTTCGGGTTCCTCCGGGCGCGCGGGCACCCGCAGCGTCCGCTGCGTGCCGGAGGTGTTCGTCAGGCACAGCACCGCCTCGCTGCCGTGCCGCCGCCACACCGCCGCGACCCCCGGCACGGGTTCTGCGAGCGCGGGCGTCGCCCCGCCGAGCGCGAGTGCCTGCTGCCGGCTCCTGGCCGCGAGCAGCCCGCGCAGCGCGGCCGAGTGCCCGTCGTCGGCCACGAGCAGCCGGTACGGCACCTCGCGGCACCCGGGAAGCGCGAGCAGCCGGCACGTGTCCGCGTAGGACGCCGCATCGGGCAGGGCCCAGCCCCGGTCGCCGGGAACCCGGCGCAGCAACTCGGCTGCCGGGCCGCCGACGGTGAGGTGGGCGCCGTCGACCACCTCGGGCGGAGCGGGGGCGTCACCGCGGGAGGTGCCGCCCAAGTGCGACGGCCGGTCGGGGACTTCGGCGGAGCCGGCGGGCGCCGCGGGCGGGGCGAGGGCGGCGATCAGGGCGGCGTGGGGGTAGGCGTCGACCAGGTGGCGCAGGTCGTGGACGAGCGCGGCGGGCCAGGCTTGGGCGGCGGTCAGGCGGAGGCCGTCCAGCGGGAGGTCGAGCAGACGGCGGGCGGTGACGAGGAGATCGCCGGGGGAGTCGGCCGGGGCCGCGGGCAGGTCCGCTATCAGCCGTACACCGGCGTCCCCGGCCCGGCTCGCGGCCGCGGCGAGCGCGGACCCGTCCTCCAGCAGGTCGCCCGCCACGTGGAGGTGCCCCACGCCGAACCGCCGGGCGGACCGCAGCAGTTCGGCACTCGGCGCGGCCGCCGGGGGGAGGGTTGCCCCGATGGAGGAGCGCAGCCAAGCGGGGCCCGCGGTGGTGACGGGGGTGGCCGCGGCGTCCGGCAGGACCAGGTGCCCGCGGCCGTCCTCGGCGCGTATCTCCACCGGGCCGCCGGAGCCCACCAGCACCAGCCGGTCGCCCTCGGCGGCGAACACCTCGCGCACCCGGAAGGGCAGCGGCGCCCCCGCCGGGAGCGGCTCGCCCGACCCGCCCGGCTGGGGCTCCGGGTGCCAGGGCAGCCGGTGCACCCGGCGCCCGCCGTCCGCGGCGACCACCAGGCCCGCGGCGGGGGACAGGGCGAGCGAAACGGCGGGCCGGGCCAGGGTGCCCAGGACCACGGGCGCACCGCCGCTGCCGGGCACGGCGCCCTCATCGCCGGGTACAGGCCCGCCGCCGGCCCGCAGGACCCGCCCGTCCTCGGTGGCCCAGGCGAGCGCGCCGCCCTCCGGCTCCCCGGCCAGCGCGGTGACCCGCGGGCCGGGGCCGCAGAGCTGACGCGTCGTCACCGCGCCGTCCGGGGCGAGCCGGTGGACGACCACGCGCCCCTCGGCGTCGGCGACGGCGAGCAGCCCGGCCCGCATCGAACTCCACAGCCGCACCACGTCGGCCTCGTGGGCGAGCCGCAGCAGCACCCGGGCCGGGTCGCCCTCCTCCAGCAGGTGGACCTGGCGGCCCTGGGCCACGCACAGCGCGACCCTCGGCCGGACCGGGCCGCTCAGCGTCGTCCAGCCCAGGCCGGCCGGCGAGGGCACCCAGCCGCGCGGGGTCACCTCCCCCGAGCCGTCGAGCGCGGCGGTGACCACCTGCAACCCCAGGTCGCCGGCCGCGGCGGCCCGCGGCGGCCCGTCGTCCGCGACGGCCAGCAGGCCGGGCGGCTCGGGCAGTTCGGCGGACAGGACGCGGTCGCCGGCGTCGATCCGCAGCGCGGTGCGGTCGCCGGCCGTCACGCTGACCGCGCCGGACTCGCCGGACCACGCGGAGCGGACGGTGTCGCCGAGTTCGGCCCGGCCGCCGTCCACGGTGCCGTCGAAGCGGGCGGCCACGACGACGTCGAGGCGGGCTTCCACCGTGGTGTGCTCGTGCAGGTCCACCTGGTGCCAGGACGCGCCGGGCAGGGCGGCCCGCATCCGCAACCGGACCCGCGCGGCCCCGCTGACCTGGCAGACCAGGGCGTCGCGCTCGGGCGGGCGGCTCAGCACGACGCCCTCGGGGGTGGCCCGCACACCGATGTCGACCTCGCCGTGCACCAGCCGCCGTACCGCCTCGGTCTCCGGCCCCGCCTCCTCGCCGTCCCCTTCCGCGCCGAGGTCCAGGCCGAGCCGTTCGGCGGCGACGATCACCAGCCGCCTGGCCGGTGCCGAGTCCCGTACGGCGGCCGGCAGCCGCGGCAGGTAGCGCAGCGCCCAGCGGCTGGCCTCCAGTGCCTCGGCGCCGCCGGCCAGCACGTGCGCGAGGAAGGGGGCGAGCGCCCGCCGCACCCGCGCCTCGGAGGGGACCTGCTCGGCGGTCGCGCTCCACAGCAGGCTCTCGAAAGTGCGTACCGCCAGCGGCGCCTCGCGGTGCGCCCGCTCGGTGAAGCCGCGCACGGAGGCGAGGAAGTCCCGGTCGCCCTCGGCCAGTTCCCAGCGCAGCGCCGAGGCGACCTCCGGGTCGAGCACCAGGGCGCGGCTGTCGGCGGCCTCGACCAGCGGCGAGAACCACAGCTGGGCCTCGAGCCCGGTGCTGCTGCTGGGCAGGAACCGCAGCCGGGCCTCACGCACCACGTACGGCTCGGCCTGCGCGGTCAGGCTGAGGGACTGCGCGAGGCGCACCACATCCGGCTGGTCGGTGCGCTGCTCGGCGATCAGGCGGGCGGCCGGCGTGCGGCCCGGCGCGGTCGTCATCCGCCGGGCCCGGCGCGCCGGATGCCGCGGACCGCCGAGCGTGCCGACCACACCGATGTCCTGCGGTCCAGCGGCACCAGCGCGACCGCGCGGCGGAGTGCCGCGGGGTAGGACTCGGGCCGGAAGGGCGTCAGGCAGGTGACGGGGTGCCCGGCGCGGCGCAGCCGGTGCAGGAAGGCCAGCCAGTCGGCGGCGGTGGCCTGGTGCCGGCCGGCCACCGGCGGCCGCAGCCGGCCGAGGTCGGAGACGAGCAGCACCGGCCGGCCGGGCGGCAGCCAGGACTGCAGGCCGCTCCAGGACCGCCCGCCGTCGGCGCTGACGCCCTGGGCGAGCCGGAAGTCCAGGACCTGCAGCTGGTCCGGCGGCAGGACCCGGCGGGCGAGCCGGGCGACCCACTGGTGGTCGTGGCGGAAGGGCCGCATCGACGGCCCACGGTCCAGCAGCAGGTGCACGCCCGCGCGGGTGGTGGGCCGCAGCCGGTACGGGATGCGGGTGCGGGACGTGGGGGGCCGCCCGCCCAGCCGCCGCACCACCAGGTCCAGCAGCTGCCGGCCGTCCACCTCGCGGCCGGCGGCCTCGGTGGCGGCCACGGCGAGCATGATGGCCCGCTCGGTCCGCGGGTTCCACGGCGGGGCGGGCGCCACCTCCGGCACGGTGCCGGGCGCGGCGAAGAGGAGTTCGCCGGGCGCCGGCAGGGCGGTCCCGGCCTGCGGCGGGAGCGGTTCGGCGGCCGGGAAGCTCAGCAGCGAGGCGCCGCGCGGCTCGGTCGCGGGGGCGACGGGGACCGGTGGCGCCGGGGGCTCGGGCGCGGGGCGGGGTCCGGATAGGTCCGGGGCGGCGGGCGGCAGCGGGCGGGGCACCCCGGGTGGTAAGGGGCGGCCGGGCGCCGCGGGCGGCAGGGGGCCGCGGCCGGCCCCCGGCAGCTCCATGGCGACGGCGAGCGCGCGGACGCCCGCGGCGTCGCCGATCCCGAGCGCGGCGGCCGCGCGCAGCACGTCGCCCGCGTGCACCGGCCCGCGGCTCATGCGTACGCCGTGGGCTCTGCGGTGTCCTTCACCATCGCGAAGCGCGCGACCTCCCGCCACACCTCGGAGTCGGCGGTCAGCTCCATCTCGCGGCAGGCCCGCAGCGTGTCGAGGTACTCCGCGGTGCTCGCGCCGGCCGGCCGCCCCTGGGCCGGGACCTGGGCGAGGAAGAGGTCGGCGGCCTGGCGGCTCAGCTCGGGGTCGAAGTCCGGGCCGAGGTGCAGCCTGGCCACCTCCAGCAGGTGCTCGCGCCGGGGCACGCGCAGCCGCAGCGGGATGCAGCGGCGGCGGAAGGCGGCCGACAGCTCGCGCTCCTCGTTGCTGGTGACCACCACCAGCGGCGGGCCGATCTCGGGGCGGACCGTCACGGGCGTGCGGTCGGGGCCCTCGAAGCGGAGGTTGTCCAGCGGGTCGAGCAGCGCGTTGGGCAGGTCGGGGTCGGCCTTGTCGATCTCGTCGATGAGCACCACCGCGGGCCGATCGCGCAGCTCCTGGCCGACCGTGTCGTCCTTCGCCGGGTCGAGCGCTTTCCACAGCGGGCCCGGTCGGTGGTACAACTCGTGCCCCGGCGGTCCGAGTTCGCCCCGGTGCGCGTCGTTGAGCTGGCGGAACGCCTCCTCGCGCCACAGCAGGTCGGACGCCTCGGTGCGGGCGGTGACGATCTCGGCGTAGTAGCGGTGGCGCATCAGCCGCGCCACGTTGGGCGCGAGAGTGGACTTGCCCGAGCCGGGCGGCCCCAGCACCAGCAGCGGCCGGCGGGTCACCAGGGCGATGTTCACCGCGAGCACGGTGTCCTCGTCGAACAGGTACACCTGGTCGTCGCGACGCCCCGCGACCCGGCCCGTCTCCGGCCCGGCAGCGGCGCCGAGCGCCTCGGGGTCGAAGACCTTGCTGTAGCGCATGAGCCCCCCGGGTCCCGCGTCCGCCACGTGCCGTGGCGCCACTGTAACGGACCGCTCGCGGCGCCATCCAGGTCCCGTCCGGCGAATCCGCCCGCCCCGTCCGCGAAGGGCGGCGCTGTCTGCTCCCGGCGGGGTTCGGCGGGGGCCGGCAGGGGTGTTCGCGGAGGGGTGTTGTGCGGGGTGGCGGCTTTCTGCGGTCGGGCGTCATCTGCGGGTGTTCGGTGGTGGGGTGTTGTGCGGGGGCGGCATGCTGCGATCGGACGCCACGCGCGGGTGTTCGGTGGTGGGGCGTTCCGCGGTGCGGCCGCATCCCGCGGTCGGACGGCATGTGCAGGTGGGGGCCAAGCCGCCGGGCGTCTCGGGTCCGCCTTTTCCCCTCGCGCCCGCCTCGGGCCGTACGCCGATCCTTCGCTCGGCCGATCTCGCGTGCCTGTCAGGCGCGTTGGCTGCGAATGTCCGCGTGCGCGTGGTCGTCGTGGGTGTGGACGCGGACTTCCACGCGGGCCAGCTGTTCGGTGAACGTGCCGCCGCCCGGGACCGCGCCCGGGGTGATGAGGTCCACCCGGCGCAGCCAGGGCGCGGCCGCCAGCGGGGCGAGGTCGAAGTTCTCGCGCCAGGGGTCCACCGTCAGGAAGGTCAGGGCGGAGCGGGCGACCGTCCGGACGTCGCGCAGGGCCGGGCAGTTGATCAGGCGCAGCGAGCGCAGGGCGGTGAGGCGGGCGAGGTCGGGCACCGCGGTCAGTCCCGGATGGTCGGCGATGACGAGGGCGCGCAGGCCCGGCAGCGCGGCGAGCGCGGTCTCCAGGCCGTCCAGCGGGCCGTGGCAGTGGACCTCGGTGACGGACTCCTGCCCGGCAAGGCGCCACAGCGCGTCGGAGGTGCGCACGACCCGGGGCGCGTCGCGGACGGCCGTGGGGACCGGGCGGGCGGTGAGCCGGCGGCCTTGCCCCCCGTTGACGCCGTGTTCCAGCAGCCCGGGCAGCCGTCCCGCGGAGCGCCGCGGGACCGACAGCTCCGCCACCAGCCGCGCCAGCCGGTCGGTGCCGGTCAGCCCGGCGTGCACGGCGAGCGCCCGCTCGGTCTCCGGGCCCGGCCGCGCGGCCAGGTGCTCGGCCGCGAGGAGCACCCGCGCGGCCTCGTGGCTGAAGGCGACCGTGCCGGGCGCGGGCGCGTAGAGCAGGCCCGCCCGGTCGGCGAGGGCGGCCAGCAGCCGGTCGGCGGTCACCGGGCCGGCCGAGCCGCCGACGTGCAGCGCCTCCAGGACCTCCAGCGCCCGCCCGACCGGCAGCGGCGCACCGCCGTCGGGGAGGGTGGCGACGGCGAGGCCGCCCGCCGCGGCCCGCAGCACGCTGTCGCGGACCCGGCTGCGTACCGGCAGGTCCTCCTCGTCCTCCTGCCGCCAGGAGGCGGTGACCGCGGCCCGCAGGAGGTCGAGCCGCCCGCGGGAGCCGTGCCGCCGGACCGCCTCCACCGCGGCGGGCCAGATCGTGGCGCTCTCCAGCAGGGAGCCGCCGGGCGGCCCGGCCGCGTCCGGCGACGGCCCTTCCGCGGCGGCCCCGTCCACCGCGGCACTGTCCAAAGGGGCCTTGGCCACGGGAGCCTGCGGGCCGAGCAGGCGGGCGCGGGCGGCGGCGGTGAGCGGTTCGAGGAAGACGGGGGCGAAGACGCCCTCCAGGCGGTGCCAGGGAACGGAGGTGCCGTTGGTCTCCACGACGATCGGCGCCTGCGGGTGGGCGGCGGCGGTGCGCAGCAGCCACTCCCAGGCCGCCGTACGCCGGTGGGCGGGGGCGCGGTCCAGGCCGTCCACGGCCAGCAGCGCGCGCCCCTCGTGCAGTTGGCGGGCGGCCCATCCGGCCGGCTCCTGCGCGGTGAGCGCCGGGGCGACCACCGGGACCAGCCCGTCCAGCGGGGGCAGGGCGCCGCTGTGCGCGGGCAGCAGGAAGGCGGTGCGGCAGTCCCAGGGCGCCCCGCCGCCGGCCCGCATCACCCGGCGGGCCAGCGCCCGCAGCTCCACGCTGCGCCCCGAACCCGCGGGTCCGACCAGCAGCAGCCGGCGGCCCGCGGCCGCGAGGGCGGCGGAGTCCTCGGTCCGCTGCCCGGACCCGGCCCGCCGGCGCAGCCTGCGCGGCAGCGGCTCGGGTTCGCCGGCCGGGCCGGGGATGTGCGCCCGGGCGCGGAAGAGGGCGGTGAAGCGGGCGTCGTCAGCGGCGAGCGCGCGTGGCAGCTCGCCGACGGAAGGTGCCGGGTCCGTCCCGCCGGGCAGTTCGGGGGCGGTGGCGCGGGATTCGGCGAACCAGCGGGTGAGGTCGGCGAGCACCTCGTCCAGGACGGCGCGGTGGCGGGCGGCCTGCATCGTCAGCAGGGCCAGGCCGAGCGAACGGTACTCGGGCGGCTGGCGGGCGGTGAAGCCGTCCGCCTCGGCGACCACGTCGGGCAGCCGCTGGGCCATCGGCTCCCACAGCAGCGGCAGCACGATCCGCGGCGAGCGGCCCCTGGCCCGCTCCAGGCTGGTGCGGTGGGCGAGCACGGCCCAGTCGGCGTCGGCGGGGCCCTCGGTGAAGTACGCGGGGGAGCACAGGGCGAGGACCAGGTCGGCGGTGGCGACACCGGGGGAGGCGGGGCCGGGGGTGCGGGCGGTCCAGCGGACGAACGTCGCGCCGGGGAGCGCGGCCAGCCGCGTATTCAGGTCGTCCAGAAACCGGGCCACCCACGCCTCGTCCCTGCCGTGCAGGTAGCTCACCGCGTAGGTGCAGGTGCTCTTCACGGTCCCCCGCCTGTCCGTGTCGTGTGCGCTGTCGGTGCCGGGTGTGCTGTGGCTGTCGTCCCTGCTCGGTGCAGGCCGTGCGGCGCTGTGTACGGCGTGTCCGGCGCGCGCCGTGTGTGCCGCGTGCGTCGGTGCACGTCTGTGCGTCTCGATGTGCCTCGGCGTGCCTCGGCGTGCCTCGGTGTACGCCATGTGCGCCGTGCACGCCGTGTACGGAGGTCCATGGTCTCGTGCGGGCCCGGCGCCGTGGAAGAATCCGAGGACGTTCATCTGCCGTCTCTGGCAGCGAATCTGACTGGTTATCACATCATATGTTCAATTCCATGGCGGACGGGAGCGAGCCCGCGACCCTCGTCCGTCCCGCGGGCCGTGCCCCCCTCGCACCGGCCGGTCTGGGGAAGAAGCAGGGGAACCTGCTCACCGCGGTGCTGCGCGGCATCCCGCTGCTCGGCCCGCAGGGGACCGTGCCGTTCGCGGAGGCCGACGTCCGCGCCTGCCTGGCCCGCTTCCAGCCCGCCGAGGGTCCCGGCGCCGAGACCGGACTCGTCAACCGGCTGCGCCCCCGGCTGCTCGACGCCGTGGTCGGCGCCCGGGCCAGGACCCGCGGGTACATCAGGGGGTTACCCGAGGGGGCCGTCGAACCCCTGCTCGACACGGTGGGCCGCGCGGTCGCCGAACCCCTCGTGCTGCGGGTGGTCTTCGGCGCGACGGTACGGGTGCCGCTGCGCGCGCTGAGCTATGTCCTGCCGGCCGCCCGCATGGCCGAACGCATCGCGGAGGTCACCGGCAGCGCGCCGTACCTCCAGGCGGTGTACGTCGGCGGCCTCGGCGCCCGGATCAACGACCTGCCCGCGCGGACCGTGGACGCCGAGGGCGCCCTGCTCGCCGGCTGCCTGGAGCGCGTGCTCGCCGCCACCGCTCCCGCCGTCCCCTACGGCTTTTTCGCCGACCGCCCCGTCCCCGCCCGGCAGGACCCGCTCGCTCCCGTCCTCGCCTCGCTCGACGCGCGCCGCCGCCATGAGATCGCCGAACTGCTCGCGGGCAAGGGCGGCAGCCGCTCCGCCCGGCAGACCCTCCAGTACGCGGCGGCCCACGCCCTGCTGCACGACCGCGACGCGATCCCCCTCGACCTCGTCCACGGCGCCAGGCCGCCGACCCGACCGGTCGTCCTCGACCTGGGCGGCCTGCAGGAACGCCACTTCCACAATGTGCGCGGCCTGTTCGCCGCCGAGGGCCGCCGCGTCCCCAAGCCGCTCGTCCTGACCCGCCACTCCGTCCCCCCGTACACGATGTCCCGGGCGGGCGACATCGCCCTGCGCGACTTCCTCGCGGGCGCGACCCCCGACTCCCCGGACCTCCCCACCGCGGTCCGCCGCGACCTGGACCTCCTCCGCGCGAACTTCCCCTTGGAGACGCTGAGATAACCGCCCGCAGCGGGGCCCGGCCCGGCAGAACCTCGCGGTGCGCACGAAGGGCAGTTGGCCCCGGCCCCGGCTCGGCGGGTGGACTGGTGGGGCAGGCGGGGTGCCGTGGGGGCGCGGGGAACCCCGCGCGCACGGCGCCGGCTACTGCACGTGCCCTCGATGACTCGGCAGCCAGGCCGTGGCGAAGTCCACCGCCGGGGCGAGGCCGAAGAGACGGCAGGGCGCGTCGGCGACCGTACCCGTGGCGACGGGACCCGAGCGGGCGAAGTCACCCCCGAGCAGAGCGAAATCGCTGTCGTCGAGCACCACGTCCTCGTAGGCCCACCACATGGGACGGTCGCGGTCACGGTCGCGCACCACGCACCGGTAGGAGCGCCGTGGCGGCCGCGGAACGCGGTACTCGGCCAGATGAAAAGCGCTGCACTTGTCGAAGCCGACCCCGAGGAGCAGCACGTCGGCCCGCACCCGGTAGAGCGCACCCAGCGGCGAGTGCTCGCCGAGGTGGCAGTCCTCGCGGTGCCCCGCGACGGTCGCGGCGGCGGCACGACCCAGCGCGGTGAAGGACGTCTGCGGGTGGCCGCTGCGCAGGGCGCCCGGCGTGGTCCGTATCGTCTCGGCGAGCACGCCCATGCCCGGCGCGGGGGTGGTAGTGGGGTCGAAGGGCGGCATGGCCGCGCGCAGGGCCGCGTGCGCCCAGGGCGCGAGCCCGCGCAGCCGCGCACGGTGCACGGCGGACGTGTCGGAGTTCTCCGGCGTGAAACTCGGCACCACGAGGGTCCCTTCGGGCCCGAGCGCCAGCAACAGCGCGTCCCGCAGCGCCTCGGCCCGTACCCCACGCGTCCGGCGCAGCGACGAGTGCACGAGCAACGTACTGCCCCGCCGCACCCCGAGCGCCACGAGCTGGTCGGCGAGCTCGCCAACGCCCTGTTGGCCCTGTTCGCCCGTTCCCGGAACGGGTGGAGTGGTGTTCGCGGTAGGGCCTCCTGTCGTACGGGGACGGGTGGTGACCGCGGCGTCGGGGGCGGCCGTGGCTGCTTCGGCGGCGGCGAGCGCCTTCTCACGAGTGCCGGTGGATCGATTCTGCTGCGGCTCCGTACCGGAGGGCCCGGCACGTCTCGGCGCCGCGGAGGCGAGGGGAACCGGACCGGGACGGCCGCGGCGTTCGCCCGGGGAGCGGGACGGCGTCATGAGCCAAGTCGTACCACGCCCAAGCCGGCGCAAGCCGGGCACCGGGGCGAAATCGACCGGAACACGGGTTGCCTGCAGGCAGGCTGAGGCAACAATTGCGGCAGACCACGCGGCCACGGGGCCGGCCTTCAGCCGCCCCCCGAACCCCCTCGGCCCCCCGTACCCCCGTGTACGGAAAGCCGGCCGCCCTCCCCGCACCTCCACCGGCCCCCGCCGCAGGCGGGCAATGCTCCCCTCGGGCACCCCGCAAGCAGGCCAAGCCCGCCCCGCGTCCAAGGCCCCACCCCCAAACGGTGGCGTGAAAGCAACGTGCGCACCGCGTGACCAGGCCGTGCGCGGAGAGAAAAAGACGGCTACCGGACATCGTCCGGGGAAACGCGATCCCGGCCGCCCCGCGCTGGCAGACTGGCCGCATGTCCCGACCACCAACAGTCGCGGCACGCCGACGCGGTGTGCTGACTGTCGGTGTCACGGGCCACCGCAGCATCCCGGACGAGGCGTATCCCTTGGTGCGTGGCGAGCTCGCGGCCGAACTCGGGAACGCCGCACGGCGGTCGGACACCGTGGAGGCGCTCAGCTCCCTGGCGGTCGGCGCGGACCAGCTCTTCGCCGAACTCGCCCTGGAGTGCGGGGCCCGGCTGACCGCGGTGTCGCCGGGTGCCGACTACGAGGCCACCTTCGCGCCCGAGGAACTCGCCGGTTATCACCGTCTGTTGTGGCGCGCACACGCCCATGTCCGGCTGGACTTCCCGGTGGTGGACGACGACGCCTACTACGCGGCCGGCGCGTACATCGCCGAGCATTCGGACCTGGTGCTGGCCGTCTGGGACGGCCTGCCCGCACGCGGCCGCGGCGGCACCGGCGACATGGTCGCCTACGCCCGCTCGCTGGGTAAGACGGTCGTGGTCATCTGGCAGGCAGGAGTCCGCCGACCGTAGAACCCGGCCCCGAACTCCGCGGCTGCCCAAGGAAGTCGGACCAAGCACCGCGGCGCGCGGGCAGAGCGTGGAGTGAACCTCCGTACGGCGGAAGCGCCTCACCCGTGATGCCGGGCCACCCACGCCGTGTAGTCGGGCGAGACCCTCTCCTCCGCCGCCGCCACGTTCGCCGCCCACACCTGCTCGGTGTCCACGTGCTGCAGCGCCGCCGCCATCGCGCTCAACTCCTGCGCCACCAGCGAGTGCGCGGCCACCAGCGGCTGGTACTGCCGCACCTCGCTCCATGCCACGCTCGCCGCGGCGGCCGAGGACGCGATCCCGACCAGGTCCATCGACGTGCCCCACTCCAGCGCCTTCGCGATGGCCGCCGCCAGTGCCGCCAGAGTTCCCAGCACGGTGACGGCCTCCCACAGCCGCGCCCCGCGCCGGGACTCCACCGCGCGCCTGACGTACCAGTCGTGCTGCTCGGCGACCCGATCGCGCAGGTACACGTCCCGGCGTACGGCGAACGGCTTGGCCCGTAACTCCCGCATGCCCGTGGTGACGAGGAAGGCCGGGCCGGGCCCGCCGGTCAGCGGCGGCTCGCGCCAGCCGATGGTGGCCAGGCGGTGCAGCCCGTCGTGCACGGCGGCTTCCAGCGCGCCGTCCGGGTCGCGCACGTCACGGCCGTAGGGCGCCCCGCACACCGCGTACCGCCAGCAGTGGGACCGTACCAACTCCGCCGCGCTGCGCTGGAGTTGCCAGTCGTCCTTGGGGCGTTGCCGGGCCGTGCGCCAGGTGAACCACAGTGCGCCCACGTACGCGCAGGCGCTCAGCAGCGACAGCACGTCGGCGGGCCCGATCCGCAGCCGCCACGGCAGGCCCGAGCAGGCCGCGGCCACCACCAGCAGCAGCATCTGGCGGCGCAGCCACACCAGGGTCGCGCGCTGGCTGGACAGCGCGGCCGTGTCGGTGCGGTGGAAGAGCGCGGGCAGATCCGGATCGCCGAACAGGAAGCTCCGCTGTACCGCCGTACCGCTCATACCCGCCCCCTCCGCCGTACCCCGGCCGGACCCCCGTCCCCCGTACGGCAGGCAGCGGCCGCAGCGCACGGGAAGGGACAGGGTAACGCCGCGCGGCGCCGTGGCGTAGAGGGCCGCACCACCGGAGCACGCCGGCGCACCAGGGACAACAGCCCCTCGACCACGGGGAGTTCACCGACCGTTCCCGGGCCGTCCCGGACCGTGCCGTCGTCCGCACCTCACCCGCCTCGACGGCACCCGTGCCGCCCGGACGGACGTCCCCGGCCCGCGAAGCCCCCGGTGGGCGCGTTCTCCTTCTTCGCCGCAGTCAACGACCCGCCGGCCCCGGCGCCTTGGCGCCGTACGGAGCCGCGGGCCAGGGGCGTACGGTGCGGCGGCCGTTGACGCCCCGATGCACCGGTTGCGAGGATTCCGGCAACTTCGGAGCGGAGGCGGCAACGCGCATGGCCGGCGGCAGTGATGGCAGCAGGACCCGGATGCAGGCGCAGGTCGTGGAGCTGTGCGAGCCGCTCGTGCGGTACGCGAGCCCCGGCGGCGCGCGCATCCGGCTCGGGGTGAACACCGCGCACCACGACGACGCTGCCGCCGAACTCGAAGGCTACGCACGGCCGTTGTGGGGCCTTGCGCCACTGGCCGCGGGCGGTGGGGAGTTCGCCCACTGGGACCTGTGGGCGCGCGGGCTCGCCGCGGGCACCGACCCCGGACACCCCGAGTTCTGGGGGGAGATCGGCGGCTTCGACCAGCGCCAGGTGGAGACCGCCGCCATCGGCTTCGCCCTCGCGCTGGCGCCCGAACGGTTCTGGGACCCGCTCAGCGGCCGCGAACGCGACCGCGTCGGCCGCTGGCTGGCCTCCTCGCTGGACCGCGAGACGCCCGGCAACAACTGGAACTTCTTCCCCGTCCTGGTCGGCCTCGGCCTGGACCGGGTCGGCTACGCGCACGACCGCGAGGCCCGCCACGCCCGGCTGGACCGCCTGGAGGGCTACGCGCTCGGCGACGGCTGGTACGCCGACGGCGACACCGAGCAGCGCGACTACTACATCCCCTGGGCCATGCACTTCTACGGCCTCATCTACGCGGCCCTCGCCGGTGGGCAGGACCCGCGGCGGGCCGAGCGGTTCCGCGAGCGGGCCGCGCGGTTCGCCATGGACTTCCGCCACTGGTTCGCCGACGACGGCTCCGCCGTGCCCTTCGGCCGCAGCCTCACCTACCGCTTCGCGCAAGGCGCCTTCTGGGGCGCGCTGCCCTACGCCGGGGTGGACGCCGTGCCCTACGGCGAGGCGAGGTCCCTGCTGGTGCGGCACCTGGAGTGGTGGCGGGCGCGGCAGGCGAGCACCGCTCCCGAGGGCGTGCTCAGCATCGGCTACGGCTACCCGCAGCCGCTCGCGGCCGAGCAGTACAACGGGCCGGCCTCGCCGTACTGGGCGCTCAAGGCGTTCCTGCCGCTGGCGCTCGGCCCCGGCCACGCGTTCTGGACCGCGCCCGAGCAGAGCCCACCGGAGCTGCCCGCGGTCAGCGTGCAGCCGCAGGCCGGGGCGGTGCTCATGCGCTCGGGCGGGGACGTCACGCTGCTGTCGGGGCGGCAGCACAATACGTGGGCGCGGGGCGGGGCGGCGAAGTACGCGAAGTTCGCCTACTCGACGCGGTTCGCCTTCAGCGTGCCCTCCGGCGACCTCGGGCTGCTGCACGGGGCCTACGACTCGATGCTCGCCGTCAGCGACGATCCCGGCGACGAGCCGCTGCACTTCCGGGTCCGCGAGACCCCGCTCGACCCGCACATCGATCAGGACGGCACGATCCGCAGCACCTGGCGGCCCTGGCCGGACGTCGAGATCACCACGTGGCTCGCCCCCGCGGGCGCCTGGCACACCCGCACCCACCGGATCACCACGGCCCGGCCTCTCTTCACCGCGGAGGGGGGCTTCGCGATCGACCGCGACGGGGGCCTGCGCGTGCAGGAGTGCGCCCCCGGCAGCGCGCTCGCCGTCTCCGCGGCCGGTGACCTCAGCGGCATCCGCGACCTCGGGGCGCCCCTGCGCGAGGCCCGCATCCTCACCCCGCTCCCCGCCACGAACCTCCTCGCCCCCCGCACCGCCCTCCCCACCCTGACCGCCCCCCTCCCCCCGGGCACCCACACCTTCCACACCGCGGTCCTCGCCGCCTCTCCCGAAACCGCCCCGTCCTGGCAAACCCCGCCACCCCTGCGAGCCCGCTGACCCCCACAGCCGGCTCCCTGTGAAGGCACGCGGGAAGCCGGGCTGCGGGCAGACGGGTGGCCGTGTGTGGGGCGCGGGGAACTGCGCGCTCGACCGATGATGGGCGGGTGGTCCGGCGGCGGCAGTCGCCGTCCCTCCCCTTCGGCGAAGGGTGCCGCAGGCGGAGGGGCCAGTGGCGCCGGGCGGTACGCCGTACAACCCAGGGGCGCGGGGAACTGCGCGCTCAGCAGGTCACCGGCCTGCGGCCGGGAACGATGCCCAACCGTCGCGGCGGGTTGCCGCGCGACCACGGGCCCGCGGCAGCGAACCGTCGCGGCGGGTTGGCGCCGTAAAGAAGATACCGTTGCCCCATGAGTGACAGCCCCAAGGGAGCCGCCGGCGTCGGCCTCGCAACCGTCGGAGACGACGGCACCGTATTGGACACGTGGTACCCCGCCCCCGAGCTGACCGAGGCGAAGCCCGGCGGGGAGGCCGGGAGCGAGCGGCTCAGCGCCGACCGTGCCGCGGAACTCCTGGGGCCGGCGGCCCCGAAGGCCCTCGGTCCGGACCCGCGCCGCGGGGTCGAGGTCGTCGCGGTCCGTACCGTGATCGCCTCGCTGGAGGACAAGCCCCTCGACGCGCACGACGCGTACCTGCGGCTCCACCTGCTCAGCCACCGGCTGGTCCGCCCCAACGGCCAGAACCTCGACGGCATCTTCGGCCTGCTCGCCAACGTCGCCTGGACCTCGCTCGGCCCGGTCCCGGTGCCGCAGCTGGAGGCGGCCCGGCTGGCCGCCCGCGCCGACGGCCAGCACCTCGTCGTGTACGGCGTCGACAAGTTCCCCCGGATGACGGACTACGTCGCCCCGGCCGGCGTCCGGATCGCCGACGCGGGACGGGTCCGGCTGGGCGCCCACCTGGCGGCGGGCACCACCGTGATGCACGAGGGCTTCTGCAACTTCAACGCGGGCACGCTGGGCACCTCCATGGTCGAGGGCCGCATCTCCCAGGGCGTCGTGATCGGCGACGGCTCCGACGTCGGCGGCGGCGCCTCCATCATGGGCACCCTCTCCGGCGGCGGCACCCAGCGGGTGTCGGTGGGCGAGCGCTGCCTGCTGGGCGCGGAGTCCGGCCTGGGCATCGCGCTGGGCGACGACTGCGTGGTGGAGGCGGGCCTCTACGTCACCGCGGGCACCCGCGTCACCCTCCCGGACGGCGAGATCGTCAAGGCCGTGGACCTCTCCGGCGCCGACAACCTCCTCTTCCGCCGCAACTCCACCACCGGCAAGGTCGAGGTACTGCCCCGCACCGGTTCGTGGGGCGGCCTCAACGCGGCTCTGCACAGCCACAACTGATCCACCCGTCACCGCGAGAACGCCACCGGCCCCGGCCCGCACACCCCAACCCCTGTGCGGCCGGGGCCTTTTCGCGTCCGGACCGCCCAAGTGCCCAAGTGCCCAAGAGCACGGGAGCGCGACGGCCCGCGTGCACGGAAGTGCGAGAGCCGAAGAGCCCGAGTGGCGCCGCGAGCCCCCAGCGCCGAGGCACTGGACCGCTTCAGTCCGCCGACCCGCCGCGCAGCGACGAGACCACCAGCCGCCCGTACGGCGTGGTGAGCGCCGCCGCGGTCGCCGCGAGCGACGCCCCGAGCGCGATGAGCAGATCAGCGCCGCTGGAATCACCCAGCACCTGCAGGATCGACAGCGCCGTGGAGACGGGGAGCCCCAGCACCGTGAGCACGCCGAGCGCGGCCGCGATCTGCCCGCTCTCCTGCGTCTGGGCGAGCCGCGCGTAATCCGCCGCCTCGGCGAGGATCTGCGCGAACCGCTCCGGCAGCCGGTGCTTGGACTGGAAGGCCAGCAGCAGGTGGTTCGCCGGGCCGTGCGCGTCCAGGTGCTGGCGCCAGTAGGTGGAGCGGAAGTACGCGATGCGCCTCTCCAGCCGGGCCACCCGCCGGGTCAGGTGCGTGCCGCCGAAGACCCCGGACAGCTCGTCGGTCAGCTCGTCGATCCGGTCCCGCTGGATGGTGCCGAGCAGCAGCGCGTCGAGATACGTGCCGCGGGCGTTGGCGGCGGCGAAGTCGTAGAAGTCGCCCGGGCCGGTGTCGGGGCGGTGGCCGAGGAACGCCGTGCCCTGCCGCAGCACCAGCGCGCTCCAGTCCGCCGAGATCCGCAGCGCGTCGGCCCGGAGGGAGGGCAGGTTCTCGGGCGGCAGCGGGATGTCGGAGGGCGCGGCACGCGACGCGAGGGAGCGCAGCAACAGGTCGGCTTCGGCGGGCAGTTCACCGCTGACGGGGTCGCGAAGCGCCTCGCGGGGCCCGGCGCCGGGCGCGAAGAAGACGACGCTGTACGGGCGGGACAGGGCGAACGGAGCGGCAGGAGCACGGGTGTCGGCGACGCCGGCCAGCAACACCGCGGGGTCCAGGGGCCCTTGCAGCGGGTCGGGCCCGGGGGCCTGCCGCCGTCCGCTCAACGCCCGCAGCAGCGGCAGCATCGGCGTCCCGTCCACGGTGAAGTGCAGGACGGCGAGGGCGCGTCGGGGCTCGCGGGTGCCGGGGGTGCGCAGCAACTCCATGGCGTCGAGCCGCAACGGGCCCTCGGCCACGGCGGTACGGGTGTGCCAGCGCCGGTCGTACAGCGCCCGCCCGGCCGCCGGAGTGAACAGCAGCCGCCGCGCCCGCCCCTCCTCGGCCCCGTCCCGCGCGCCCGTCGGCAGCGGCCCGGCCGGCCACGGCGGGTCCTCCTCCAGCACCACCGGGAGCAGCACAGCCAGCGCCTGCCGGCTGCCCGCCGCCGCGAGAAAACGGCGCGACAACTCCCCTGCGTCCCCCGCCCATCCGCTCACCCGGCCCACCCTGCCGCCCGCACCGGCACCCGCGCAATGCCGCATGCTCCCGTCCACCGCGGCGACTTGAACCCACATGCCGTGGCTCCGCCCCGACCGCGGAGGCGCACTGCTCGACGGGTCCGCCCACTGCCGCGGTTCGCACCTGCCCGCGGACCGCGCGGCAGCGTGCCCCAGGGGCGGGGGAGAGGGGAGGGGCGGGCGTCAAAGCGGCGGGGGTGAACGGTGTCACGCGTACGGATGAACACCTCGGGCGGGTCGGCCCCGCGGACACCGCTCCGGCGGGAGCTGCCGCGCGCAGGCCATACGCTGGTCCGGGTGCCGGGCAGGCGCCGCCGCAGCAGGCTCCACCGCTGCTCTTCGGTGCTTCCGACGGGCTTCCCGCGGGCTTTCCGAGGACCTGCCGGAGGCTTCGCGGGGCTTCCCGGAGGGCCGTTCCGGCGTCCCCGGAGCTTCCCGGGGCTCCTCGGGGGCGCCCTCGGGCGGCGGATCGCCGCGGCCGGTGCCGCCCTGTCCCGCTCGTGCCCGTATCCTTGCCCCTCCCTGCCCCCTCACGCCGATTGGGAGCACGCGCCATGCCCGCTCATCCCCCCGTCCTGCCGCCGGTACGGCTGCTGCCCGCGGACGTCCTGGCCCGGCAGGCGCTCGCCGCGCCCCTGCTCGACCGCGCCCTGCGGCTGGCCCGCTGGACCGGCCCGGCCCGCCGGGTGGACGGCATGGGCGAACTGCTCGGCGACGAACTCCCGCTGGCCGCCGCCGAACTGGACCTGCCGAGCGACGAGGGCCTGCTGGACACCGCGCAGGCGTGGGGCGTCGCGGTGGACATCGGCCTGGTGGCGCTGGAGATCGACGAGGAGGCCGAGGAGTCCACCCCGCCCGGCGAGCCGGCCGGCCGCGCGGTTCGCGTGCACGGGATCCCGCGGCCCCGGGACGGCGCGGACGGGCCGGTCCGGGAGAGCCAGGAAGCCGCGCAGGAAGGGGAGTTCGCCGAGTTCGGCGGCGACCCGCACGACGTGCTCGACCTGTGGCTCGGTGCCGCCGAGACCGCGCTCGCCGACGCCACCGCGCCCGACCTGGACGACCTGCCCGGTGCCTTCGACGGCGACGGCGGCGTGGTGCTGCCCGACGACGCGGACTGGGAGGCCGAGCAGGACGCCGAACTGCTCGACGCCGCCCTGGTGAACCTCTACGCGCTGACCGCCCTCGACGCCGGCCCCGAACCGGCGCCCTCCGGCGCGGGCGTGCGGGTGCCGCTGCCGGTGCTGGCCGCCTCCCTCGTCGTCCCCGACGACACCGCGCACCCGGACGACGCGATGCTGGAGGAGATCACCGCCGTCATGCTCCGGCTGGACGACGCCTTCCGGCTGCTGGAGCCGACCGGCCTGATCGCCTACGAGCCGCTGGACGAGGCGCTGGTGGAGGAGGACGAGGCGGCGCTCGGCGCGGCCGCGGGCCTGCTCGCCGACCACGGACACGAGCACGGGCACGGGGCCGCGATTCCCGCTGCCACGGGCGAACCCGGCGAGCCCGACGAGGAGGAGATCGCCCGCTACGGCGCTGTCCGGCTGACCGCGCTCGGCGTCTACGGCGTCCGCGAGCGGCTGGTGGACGCCGGCGCCCACGCCCCCGTACTCGGCGACCTCGCCGACGCCTCGGCGGCCGACCTGCTCGACGCGCTGCCGGACTACCCGGAGCACGCGCTGCGCGCCGAGGCCGAGTTGTGGACGGCGCAGCGCAAGACGGCCGAGGCCGCACGGGAGCTGCTGGCCGCGAGCCGCGGCGACGACCCTGACGCGCCGAGCCGCCGGCTCGCCTGCCAGCAGGCCCTCACGCTGCTCGGCCCCGAGGCGGAGCCCGCGGTCCGCGAGGTGCTGGACGACCTCGTGCTCGGCGGGCTCGCCCGGGTCTGGCTCAGCGAGGCGGGCGCGGCGGACATCCCCACGCCCACCCCGGAAATGGTCCTGTGGCTCACCATCGACACCCTCGCGGCCCAACTCGCCGCGGACGAGGACCCCGAGGTGCTCATCCCGCTCGTCTCCGATCTGCTCGCGCGCGACGACGCCTTCCTGGAGGCGGCCTGGCGGGTGGACCACCCCGCCACGGCCTCGGTCCTGGAGGCGATGGGCCGTCTCCACCCGGACCGCACCACCGCCAAGCAGGCCCGCAAAGCCGCCTTCAAGGCCCGCTCACGCTGACGGAGACGCCGCCGGGGCCCTCCCGCGGCGGTGCCGCCCGGCACGGGCCCCCTCGTGTACGGACCCGGCGGGCCGAGCGACGGCGCTGCCCCGGGCCCATGCCACGGTCGTTCGCCTGACGGCTGCGGCCAGGTGGGCTGCCGTGGCGCGCCCGCCCGCCGGACAGCCGTCAAAGGCACCGGCCGACGCCCTCGCGCCGCGCCCACCTGTCGCTCACCCCCGCGCCCGGCTCTGCCCCGGCCGCCTGCCCGGCGGTTGGGTCGGCGCCCGGGCATCGGGGCGGCCGTACGGTCTGCCCGTCCCGGCACCGCGTCGGCCGCCGAGCCCCGCCGGCCTCACCCCGGGCCTCGCCCCGCCATCCGGGCGGTCGCAGCCGCGTTCGGACCGGCTCGCCTGCCTCCGGGGCCCCCACGGCGCCGTCCATCCCGCGCCGGGGCAGCACCCCTCCTGCTTCCCGTGCCCGGTCGGCACTCCACCTCCTCGCGGAGCCACCGGCTTGGGTGTTCGTTGGCACGGGCTTTGCGAATTCTTGGGGTTGTGGGGGAGCGGCCGGCGTCGGGTCGCCTGCCGTTCATCCGGAGTTGGCCGCCGGGGTCGAGCGTGGCCGCATGCCGCCCGGGGACGGGCCGCGCCAAGCGTCGTGACGACAAGGAGTGCGCCGTGCCGCTCAGCCGCAGAGACTTCGTCCAGCGTTCCGCCGCCACCGGGGCCGGGGTCGCCCTGGTGGGAGCCGTGGAGGTGCTGGCCACCGCGCCCGGCGCCCTCGCCGCGAGCCCCGCAGCCAAGGACCACCCCGCCCCGCACCAGCCGCACGGGCCCCACCACGGCCCCGGCTACGGGCCGCTCGTGACCGACCCGGCCGGCCTGCTCGCGCTGCCCGCCGGCTTCTCGTACCGCGTCGTCACCCGCACCGGCGTGACCCGGCTCGACACGGGCGAGTCCACCCCCTCCAACCACGACGGCACCGCCGCCTTCGCCGGTCCCCGCGGCAGCACCGTCCTGGTCACCAACCACGAGCTGGCGGGCCCCCGTTCCAACTGGCCGCACCCCGTGCCGCTCGCCGAGCACCTCGTCTACGACCCGGCGGCCTCCGGTGGCTGCACGGTGGTGGAGATCCCCCGGCACTGGCAGCACGAGCCGCACACCGAGTGGGTCGGCATCGCCGGCACCTCCACCAACTGCGCGGGCGGCAGCACCCCTTGGGGCACCTGGCTGACCTGTGAGGAGACCGAGGACCGGGCCGGCAGCAACGGCATGACCAAGGACCACGGCTACGTCTTCGAGGTCGACCCGCACGACCGGAAGGCCAACCGCGGCCCCGAGCCCATCAAGGCGCTGGGCCGTTACGCGCACGAGGCCGTCGTGGTCGACCCCAAGCGCGGCCACCTCTACCTCACCGAGGACGCCTCCGGCCCCAACGGCCTGCTCTACCGCTGGACTCCGCCGCGCGGCTTCGCGCACGGCCGCGGCCGCCTCGCCGGCCTCGGCGCCAGCGCAGGCGTGCTGCAGGCCTTCCGCTGCTTCGACTCCGGCGGCCGGTTCGTGGACGACCTCTCGCGCGCCACCCGCATCGGCACGGTCTACGGCGTGGACTGGGTGGACGTCCCGGACCGGGACGCCCGGACCACCTCCGTGCGCAAGCAGTTCACGGGCGACGAGGTGACGCGCGCCCGCAAACTGGAGGGCATGTGGTGGGCGGACGGCGGCGCCTACGTCGTCTCCTCCTACGCCCGCGAGGAGAGCCCGGGGCGGCACGACGGTGCCATCTGGTTCTACCAGCCCTCCCGGCGCACCCTGACGCTGAAGGTGCTGCTCGGCGTCAACGCGGCGCCGGAGAAGGACGGCGCCTTCGACGGCCCCGACAACATCACCGTCTCGCCCTACGGTGGAGTGGTCGTCGCCGAGGACGGCAACGGCGTCCAGCACCTGTTCGGCGCGCTGGACGACGGCAGCACGTACCCGCTGGCGCGCAACGAGCTGAACATCGGCACCGAACAGGCCCCGGAGTACAGCGAGTTCACCGGTGTCACCTTCTCGCCTGACGGCGCCACCCTCTACGCGAACATCCAGACCCCGGGCATCATGCTGGCCATCACCGGCCCCTGGCGCCGCAACGGCTGCTGACAGGCCGTCGATTTACAGATCCACAGGTGCCGCGGCCGCCCCGGGTGAGGACACCGGGGCGGCCGGGGATCGGGAGGGAACGGTTCAGCAGCCGTTCAGGATCGAGCTGAGCGCCGACTTCTCCGCGCTGTCCACCGTGAGGCCGTAGTAGTGCTTGACCTGCACCCAGGCCCGCGCGTACGTGCAGCGGTAGGACGCCTGCGGCAGCCACTCGGCGGGGTCGTCGTCGCCCTTGGAGCGGTTCGACGAGGCGGAGACCGCGAGGAGTTGGGGCCGGGTGACGTCGTTGGCGAACGCCTGGCGCTGCGCGGTGGTCCACGCCCAGGCGCCGGAGTCCCACGCCTCGGAGAGCGGCACCAGGTGGTCGATGTCGAAGGTCGAGGGGTTCGTGGTGGTCACACCGTCGTACGGGCTGCTCCAACTGCCGGACGTCGCCTTGCACGAGCTGTCGGTGACCACGTCGGAGCCGTCGCGCTTGATGACGTACTCGCGGGTGTCGCAGGTGCCCGAGATGGTGATCCAGGTCGGGAAGAGGTCCCGGTCGTAGCTGGAGGCGTGGGTCTCGGCGGTGGCCGTCATCGAGGAGAGGTACGTGCGGGCGGTGGAGGCGGAGATCGGCGTCGGCAGCGCGGCCTGCGCGGTGCCGCTCCCGGTGAGCAGCGCGGTGGCGGCGAGGAACACGGCGCCGGCCGAGGCACAAAGGGCATGCAGGAGACGGGTTTTGGGCATGGCTGAGCGCTCCCGTGACTAGAGGGCGGGGAGGTGCGGGCTTGCCCGACCAGGGTCCCCGGCTCAGATCTATGCGGGTAGACGCGCAGCGGTAAATTTTGTGTGACCATGACATGTTGCGGATGCAGTCGGCCGCACCCCGGGTGTGTCCCCCCACGCGGTCCCACCCCGGTCCCGGGGGCGTACGCGGCCACAGGCGTACGACATCCGCACACCGGTACGACAGGACTGTGCGGGTGCGGGTACGTACGCGTGCCCGGCCCCGCCGGCACGGGCGGGACCGGGCACGCGCCGGCCGGAGCCGGCGGGAACTACAGGGCCTGGGCGGCCGGCTGGACCATCGCCCGGGCGGTCTTGCCGTCCACGAAGGTGCCCAGGGCCGTCATCTCCCATTCGCCCGAGGGCATCTTGACCATCTTGGCCATCAGGACCCCGGTGCGGGCCTCGCCGTTGGTGAGGTCGAAGCGGACCAGTTCCTCGTCGGTGCCGGCGTCGAAGAGGCGGCAGTACGCCTTGGCGACCTGGTTGAACTTCTGCCCGGAGTAGGAGTTGACGGTGAAGACCAGGCCCGTCGCGTTCGCCGGGAGGGCGCCGAGGTCGATGGAGATCACCTCGTCGTCACCGGCGCCGGCGCCCGTCAGGTTGTCGCCGGAGTGCTTGATCGCGCCCTTGAGGATCTTCAGCTTGCCGAAGTAGCAGGTGGCGATGTGGTCCCGCCGCGGGCCGTAGACCAGCACCGAGGCGTCGAGGTCGATGTCGCGGCCGCCGTAGGCCGGCTCCCAGCCCAGGCCCATGCGGACCAGCGACAGCAGCGGGCGGCCGGCCTTGACCAGGGAGACCGACTCGTTCTTGCGCAGGCTGACCCGGCCCTTGTCCAGGCTGATCTTCCCGGGCGCGGCCGCGGGCGTCGGCGGGGCCGGGGGAGCGGCCGGGGGCGGCGGCAGGTGGGTGGCCGCAGGACCCGAGGGCGGCGGCGCCGCGGTGAAGGGAGCCGTGGGGGGCGCGGGGGGAGCCGGCGGCTGCGGCGGGGCCGGAGGTTGCGCGGCCGGTGCCGCGGGCGCGGCGGACTCCTCCTCCACGCTCACCCCGAAGTCGGTGGCGATGCCCGCCAGCCCGTCGGCATACCCCTGGCCGACCGCGCGCACCTTCCAGGCGCCGCCGCGCCGGTAGATCTCGACGACGACCAGCGCCGTCTCCGGGCCGAGGCCGGTGGGTGCGAAGGTGGCGATCTCCGAGCCGTCGGCGCCGCGGACGGTGGCCGCGGGCGTGGTGCCGGCGAAGGCGCCGCCGCCGTCGATGCTCGCGGTGACCACGATCTTGTCGATCTCCGCGGGCACCGCGGCGGTGTCGACCTCGATCGCGTCGGGCCCGGCCCCGCCGCCGGAGCGGTGGGTCACCCCGGGGCCCTGCGGCTGGTTGTAGAAGACGAAGTCGTCGTCGGAGCGCACCTTGCCGTCGGCGGTCAGGAGCAGACCCGACACGTCGAGCCGCACGGGGGCGGAGACGTCCACCACCACTCGGGGCACGGGGAGCGGCACATTCGAGCCAGGCGTCATTGCGGTCATGCTCTAGGTAACGACAGATCCGGCTTTACGGTTCCATTAACCGCATGCCGGGGCGGCCCGGGGTCCGGGTCGCGCCCGGACGGCGGTACGGCCCCCCGCCGCTCCTTCCGGCTCCTTCCGGTCGCCTCAGTGCTCAGTACGGCCACATCGGCGGATCCGTGCAGAACCGCCCGCCGAGGTTCGACTGCGCCGGGTCCGCCGGGTCCGGCTCGCCGTGGGCGGCCAGCAGGGCGGGGGCGAAGACCTCGGAGTCGTCCTGGGGCGTGTAGCCCAGCGCCCGGGCGGGGCCGAGGTCCCACCACAGGCGGGTGTTGGCCGAGCTGCCGTACACGACGGTGTGGCCCGAGGTGCCCGCGGTCAAAGCGGCGTGGAAGAGGCGGGCGCCGTCGCCGGGGCTCAGCCACAGCGAGAGCATCCGCACGTCCGAGGGCTCGGGGAAGCAGGAGCCGATGCGCACCGAGACGGTGTCGACGCCGTAGCGGTCGGCGTAGAGCTGCGCGAGGTCCTCGCCGAAGCACTTGGACAGGCCGTAGTAGGTGTCGGGGCGGTGCGGGGTGTCCACCGGGATCAGCGCCTCGGGCGGCAGCGGGTAGGGGCCGGTGGGCCTGGGGGTGAAGCCCGCCGCGTGGTTGCTGGAGGCGAAGACGACCCGCGGGGCCGGGCCGCCGGTGCGCTCGCCCTCCGCGCGGACCGCCTCGTACAGGTGGTAGGCGCCCTCGATGTTGGCGGTCAGCACCCGCTCGAAGCTCGCCTCCTGGGAGATGCCGGCCAGGTGGAGCACCGCGTCGGCGCCGTGCAGCGCCTCGCGCAGGGCGTCGCGGTCGGACAGCTCGGCGGTGAAGACCGGGCCCTCCGGGCCGTCCTGCCCGGGAAGCGGCTCGACCGGCCGGGCGTCGAGGAGCCGCAGCGCGTAGCCGTAGGACGGCAGCAGGCCGCGCATCAGGGTGCCCATGCCGCCCGCGGCGCCGGTCAGCAGCAGGGTGGGGGGTGCGGACATGAAGGGCCTCCTCGGTTGCCGGTGACGAGAGCGAGTGTATCCCTGACCATGGTTCATGTATGTGTACGGCTATGGGGCCAGTCGGCCATGGCGGGGAATCGCCGGGCTGCTTGACCCCCGATGGGTGCGTCGCTTAGCGTGGCGGCGTTCATGAATATGGACGCCAGTCATGTGACTGCACAACTGCTGCACACCGGCTGTCCGACTGCTGTCCGATCGCCGCACGACCGCGCCACCAAGACCGTGCACCCGCTGCACATCCCGGCTCCGAGGGGGACCCCGATGACCTCACCCGCACTCGCCGACCGGCTCGACGGCCTGCTCTTCTTCCCCGTCACCGCCTTCGGTCCCGACGGCGGCCTCGACCTCGACGCCTTCCGCGCCCACGTGCGCCGCGGGGTGGACTCCGGCGCGGCCGCCGCCTTCGTCTGCTGCGGCACGGGTGAGTTCCACGCGCTGACCCCCGAGGAGTTCCGGGCCTGCGTGACGGCCGCCGTCGAGGAGGTCGCAGGGCGGGTGCCGGTGGTGGCCGGGGCAGGATACGGGACCGCGCTCGCGCTGCAGTACGCCGCCATCGCCGAACAGGCGGGCGCCGACGGCCTGCTGGCCATGCCGCCCTACCTGGTGGCCGCCGACCAGCAGGGCCTGCTGCGCCACTACACCGCGCTCGCGCGGGGCACCGGCCTGGAGGTGATCGTCTACCAGCGCGACAACGCCGTCTTCACCCCCGAGACCGTCGTCGCCCTCGCCCAGGTGCCCAACATCATCGGCCTGAAGGACGGTTACGGCGACCTGGACCTCATGCAGCGCATCGTCAGCACCGTGCGCACCGAGCTGCCCGGCCGCGACTTCCTCTACTTCAACGGCCTGCCCACCGCCGAACTCACCGGCCTGGCCTACCGCGGCCTCGGCGTCACCCTGTACTCCTCGGCGGTGTACGCCTTCTCGCCCGAGATCGCCCTCGCCTTCCACGCCGCCCTCACCACCGGCGACGACGCCACCGCCAACCGGCTGCTCGACGGCTTCTACCGGCCGCTGGTCAACCTCCGCAACCAGGGCCGCGGTTACGCGGTCTCACTGGTCAAGGCCGGGGTGCGGCTGCGCGGGCTGGACGTCGGCCCGGTCCGGCCGCCGCTGTCCGAGCCCAGCCCCGCGCACGTGACGGAGCTGGCCGCCCTCATCGAGCGCGGCCTGTCCCTCGTGGGCGCCAACTGACGGGCCGGGAGGGCGACTTCGTGAGCACCGCCAAGGTTTCCGTACCGGCCGCCGCCTTCCTCTACCCCTGGGACGTGATCGGCGACCCCGCCGCCGCCGACCGGATCGCCGCGCTCGGCGTCCGCCGGGTGACCCTCGCCTCGGCCTACCACTCCACCCGCGCCCTGACCCCGCGCCACCCCCGGCACCGCGTCGTCACCGCCGAGCACTCCGCCGTGCTCTACCCGCCCTCGGCCGCGCACTGGGCCGGCAGCGCCCTGCGCCCGCGGGCCGCCGGCGACTGGAGCGGCGGCGAGTCCGACGCCTTCGGCGCCGCCGCGGCCGCCCTGCACGCCGCGGGCCTTGAGGTGCACAGCTGGGTGGTCCTCGCGCACAACTCCCTGCTGGGCCGCGAGCACCCGGACACGTGCGTCGTCAACGCCTACGGCGACCGCTACCCCTGGGCGCCCTGCATCGCCCACCCCGACGTGCGCGACTACCTGGTCCGCCTGGCCGCCGAGGCCGCCCCCCGCCCCGGCGCCCGCGGCACCGAACTGGAGTCGCTCGGCTGGTACGGCCTGGCCCATCTGCACGCCCACGACAAGATCGGCGGGGTGCCGCTGGGCGACGCCGCCCAGTACCTGATGTCGCTGTGCTTCTGCCCGCACTGCCGGGCCGGGTACGCCGCCCGCGGCATCGACCCCGAGCACCTGGCCGGCGCCGTACGCCTGGCGCTCGCCCCCGCTTTCGGCGAGGGCAGCGACGAGCACGGCCACGCCGCCGTGGATCGGCTGCTCGGCGCCGACCTCGCGGCCCGCGTCCTCGACTGGCGCACGGCGACGGCCGGTTCGCTCCAGGCCGAGGCCGTGGCCGCCGTACGGGCCGCGGCCGGGCCGGACTTCCGGGTGCTCATGCACGCCGACCCCGCGCCCCACCACTGCGGCGCCAACGCCGGCGTGGACCCCGCGACGATCCTGGACGTGGTGGACGGCCTGGTGCTGCCCTGCACCGGCGGGCCGCGGGCCCGCGAGTCGGTGCTCGGCCCGCTCGCCGCCCACCGCCGTCAGGGCACCGTGCTCGCCGCGAACTTCACCATCGCGGCCGGCATGGGCGGCAGCCCCGAAACCCTCGCCGCCGACGCCGCCCACGCGGTCGCCCTCGGCGCCACGGAACTGCGGCTCTACCACGCCGGGTTGGCCGCCGACTCCGACCTGGCCGCCGTGCGGGCGGTGCTGTAACCGGGATACAGGGGGGCACGTCACCGGGCCGGATGGCTCCGGGGAGCGGCGATCATGGGGGTACCGCCGCGCCCCGGAGCCGCGCCGCCCGGGGGCGGCAGGTTCCGTGCACACCCAAGTCGCCACCGGGACGTAGGAGGTTGCCGTGACGACGCGGTTATTTCCGGCCGATGTCGCCCCTGTTCCGGCCCCCGCGGTGCACGACCGCGCGAACATGCCGCCGGCACAGGACCGTTGGCGCTGTCCGGCGCACGGCGCCGCGCCGAACCGGCTGCTCAGAAGTGTCCTTCCTCCACGGCCTGGCCGTCCGCGCCCTGCGCGGTGATGCGATAGCGGTCCCCGCTGGTGTCGCGGTCGGACGCGGCGTGGTTGAACTGCCCGGCGAAGGTGTACGACCCGGGCGCCAGCGTGCTCCCCGCGTTCAGCGTCCAGCGGTAGACCAGGTAGCCGCCGTCCGAGGAGACCGCCACGGTGGTGCCGGGCGCGGTGGTGTAGGAACTGTTGCTGCTCACCGCCCCTGCCTGCTGCGAGATCCGCAGCTCCACGGTGAGCGAGGTCAGCGGGCTCGTGGCGCCGAGGTGCACATCGCTCTCGGTCCAGTACCGGTTGCTGTTCGGGTCCACCCCGGCAGAGGAGGTGACTCCGCCGTGGCCGGAAGCGCTCGGACCGGCCCCGCCGGTGGCCACCGGGCTGCCCGGGGACGTCACGGGCGCCCGGGTGCCGGTGGGCGGGGCGCCGGAGGCGCGCCCCGGGGAGCCGGCCGCGCCCGTGGGAGTGCTGCCGCTCCTGCCGTGCAGCGCCGAGCGGGGCGCGCCGGTCGTGGCGGCCTGGCCGGGGGGCAGGGCACTGACCGGCGGGGGAGTGGTGGTGCCGGTGCTGCCGGAGGTCGCCGCGCTGTGGCCGCCGGGCGCCCGGTCGCCGGAGACCGCGCCCACCGCGAGCCCGCCCAGGCCGATCGCCCCGGCGACCGCCGCCGCCACCGCGGTCACCCGCAGCCAGGGCGCGGGCGGACGCTCCCGCCGTCCGGTCCCCGCCCCCTGCGGCCCCGCGGCGATCGCGCGCTCCACCCGGGCCAGCATCCGCTCGCGGTCGGGGAGATGGGCGTCGGCCGCGGCCCGCAGCCGGTCCGGCAGTTCGGCCATCACACTCCCCGTCCCGTACGCGTCCGCGGGCGTGCCGCCGCACTCGCCGCCCCCAGTATCCGCGTTCCGGTGTCGGCCGCCTCGGCGGGAGCGCTCCCGTCCGCCGCCGCGTGTCTCTCCTCCTCCGCCCGGCCCCTGCCGGCGGCCTCCGCCGGCAGCGCGGCGGGGCCCGGTTCGGGCGGGGCGCCCGCCGGGGGCGGCGGGGCCTGGGACCAGGCGGGGGCGAGGGCCGCGGGCACCTCGTCGGGGCGCGCAGGCCCGTCCGGCCCGGCAGGGGGAGCGGGGACGGCGCCGGCACGCGGCGCGGCCGCGGCGGTCACCGCCCGCCGGACGTCGGGCCGGCCCCGCGGCGCCGCGTCGCCCTCCGCGGGCGGGCTGAGCAGCCGCTCCAACTCCGCGACCCCGCGCGAGGTCTGGCTCTTCACGGTGCCGACCGAGATGCCGAGCGCCGCCGCGGTGTCCTTCTCCGACAGGTCGAAGGCGTGCCGCAGCACCACGCAGGCCCGCTTGCGGAACGGCAGCCGTTGCAGCGCCTCCCGCAGGTCGAGCACCGCCGGCACGTCCGGCTCCTCGACCCGCTCCGGGCGCTGCGACCAGAAGAGCGCGACCCGGCGGCGCTCGCGCATGGCGCTGCGGATACGGGACCTGGCGAGGTTGGCGACCACCCCGCGGGCGTAGGCGGCCGGGTGCTCGGCGGCGCTGACCCGGTCCCAGCGCCGCCAGATCGCCACCAGGGCGTCGGCCGCGAGGTCGTCGGCCGCGTCCTCCTCGCCGGTCAGCAGGTGGGCCAGGCGGGAGAGTTCGGCGTAGTGCCGCTCGAAGAAGGCGTGGAAGGCGGCGGAGTCGCCGGTGCCGGGCTCGACGGAAGCGCCCACGCCCCACCCCCTCCTGCCCGGACCTCTCCCGCCGGTGTGCTGCGCGAGCGTAGCAGCGCGGTCACGCAGGGGGCAGAGGTCGGGAACGCTCTCTTCACACCCGTGCCGAACGCTCCACGAGGGTGATGAGCGGCAGGTCGAAGGACCCCTCGGCGGTCTCCGGGCGCGAGCGCAGGTAGGCCCGCACCCGTTCCACGTACTCCGCGCGCTCCTTCGGCTCCATGGTCAGGGCGTGCGAGTGGGTGGCGATGGTCTCGATCAGCGAGTCCGCGGTGCGCGTCTGGTGGTGCGGGAACCAGGCGTGCTCCATCGGGGCCAGGCCCGGGTGCGCCCGGATGCCGCGGCTGGGGTCCCAGTCGATGAACGTGGCGCGGCTGCGGGCGACTTCGTCGAGCCCGGCGACCCACGCGACCCGGTCGTCGTCGGAGTTCCACAGCGCGCCCAGCACGCCGCCCGGCCGCAGCACCCGGACGATCTCCGGCAGCGCCCGGCTCTGGTCGAACCAGTGCAGCGCCTGCCCGACCACGACCGCGTCCACCGAGCCGTCCGGCAGCGGGATCTGCTCCGCGCCGCCCTGATGGGCCGCCACCTCGGGCAACTCCCGGCGCAGTTGGGCGAGCATGTCGGCGTCCGGCTCCACCGCGGTGACCCGGTGGCCGAGCCGCGCGGTCACCGCGCTGAGCTTGCCGGTGCCGGCACCGAGGTCCAGCACGTCCAACGTGCCGTCGCCGCGGGCGAGTCCGGCCTCGCGCGCGGGCTCCAGCGCCCACCGTACGGCGTTCACCGGGTAGTCGGGGCGGTGCTCGGCGTAGGCGGTGGCGGCGGCGCCGAAGGAGGAGGCGCGGCGGGCGATCTCGGCGGCGAGCTGCTCGGAGTCGAGGGCCTTGAAGGCGTCGGGGTCCATGCCGCCGACCCTACGCGGACCGGCCCGCGCCACGAGGACCGGGCGGTCCCGCGCGAGCGGGACGGCGGCGCCCCGACATCCGACGGTCTCGGCCCGCTACTGCCGGGGCGCCCACGGGCCGGAGCGGGCGGCTCAGAGCCGGCGGGTGGCCAGTAGCAGGCGGTCGCGGGCGTCGAAGAGGGTGTCCTTGATCATCTGCTCGTGGCCGGGGGTGAGCCGGGCCACCGGCACCGAGCAGCTGACCGCGTCGCGGGCCGGCGTGCGGTACGGGATCGCGACGCCGAAGCAGCGCAGCCCCAGCGTGTTCTCCTCGCGGTCCACCGCGTAGCCCTGCTCGCGGATCTGCGCCAGTTCGGCGATGAGCTTCTCGCGGTCGGTGTGGGTGTGCTCGGTGAGCTGTTCCAGCGTCTCGGGCAGCAGCTTGCGCACCTGCTCGTCGGTGTACGTGGCCAGCAGCGCCTTGCCGAGCGAGGTGGAGTGGGCCGGCAGCCGGCGGCCGACCCGGGTGAAGGGCCGCAGGTAGTGCTGGGACTGGCGGGTGGCGAGGTAGACCACGTTGGTGCCGTCCAGGCGGGCCATGTGGATGGTCTCGCTGGTGTCGTCGGCGAGCCGGTCCAGGGTGGGCCGGGCGGCGGCCACCACCTCGTCGCCGTCGATGTAGGAGGTGCCCACCAGCAGGGCGCGCACCCCGATGCCGTACCGCGTGCCGGTGGCGTCGGTCTCGATCCAGCCCAGCTCCACCAGGGTGCGCAGCAGCATGTAGAGGCTGGACTTGGGGTAGCCGACGGCTTCCTGGACCGCGGCGAGGCTGTGCATGCCGGGCCGGCCGGCGAAGAACTCGAGCAGCTCCACCGTGCGGACCGCGGACTTGACCTGGGAACCGGCTCCCTCGGCAGCAGCCATCGCGTCTGACCCCTCTTGTTCGCCCCGGAGGCGTGGACGTAGGCTCCGAGGATAGATTCACATCTGAAGACTCTGTTCAGCATATCGAACAGCGGCGAGCGCAGTACGGCGAATGTGGAGGTTCTTCCGGTGGCAGTACCAGTCTGGAGCGTCGACCCCCGAACCGGGAAGCAGCGCGAGCAGGTCGGCCACGAGGCCACGGCCGCGGACGTCGACGCCGCGGTCCGTGCCGCGGCCGCCGCGCTCCCCGCGCTCGCCGACCGTAGCGCACGGGCCGGGCTGCTGCGCGGGGCCGCCGCACTCCTGGAGGAGCACGCCGACGAGGTGGTCGCCGCCGCCGACGCCGAGACCGCGCTCGGCACCGGCCGGCTCGGCGGCGAGCTGGCCCGCACCGCCTTCCAACTGCGCACCTTCGCCGATGTGGTGGACGAGGGCGCGTACCTCGATGTGATCATCGACCACGCCGACCCCGACGCGAAGCCCATTCCGCGGCCCGACCTGCGCCGCTACAAGGTGCCGCTCGGGGTCGTCGCCGTCTACGCGGCCAGCAACTTCCCGCTCGCCTTCTCCGTGCCCGGCGGCGACACCGCGAGCGCGCTGGCGGCCGGCTGCCCCGTCGTCGTCAAGGCGCACCCGGACCACCCGGCCACCTCCGCGCTCTGCGCGCGCCTGCTCCAGCGGGCCGCGGTGGAGGCGGGGCTGCCCGCCGGGACCGTCGGGCTCGTCTTCGGCTTCGAGGCCGGCACCGAACTGGTCCGGCACCCGCTGGTGTCCGCCGCGGGCTTCACCGGCTCCGTGGCCGGCGGCCGCGCGCTCTTCGACGCCGCCGCGGCCCGGCCCCGGCCGATCCCCTTCCACGGCGAACTCGGCAGCCTCAACCCGGTCGTGGTGACCGAGGCGGCCGCCGCCGAGCGGGCCGAGCAGATCGCCGCCGGCCTGACGGCCTCCTTCACGCTCGGGGTCGGGCAGTTCTGCACCAAGCCGGGCCTGGTGCTGGTGCCCGCGGGCGGCCCGGGTGACCGGCTGGTGGCCGAACTCGCCCGCGCGGCCGGCGAGGTGGCGCCCGGCGTGCTGCTCGACGGCCGGATGCGCGAGAACTTCCTCAAGGGCGCCGCCGCCCGGGCCGCGCTGCCCGGTGTCGAGGTGCCGGTCGCCGCGGGCGACGGCGGGGGGCTGACCGTACGGCCCGGCGTCGTCGTCGCCGAGGCCGCCGCCTTCGACGAGCCCGGGGCGTACGACCTGCTGCTCGACGAGTGCTTCGGGCCGCTCGTGGTGGTGGTGCGCTACGACGGCGCCGACGCGCTGGAGTCCGTGCTCGGCCGGCTGCCCGGCAACCTCACCGCCGCCGCGCACATCGGCGCGGACGAGGCCGCCGCGGCGGCGGGGCTGCTCGCCCGGCTCAGCGCGCTCGCCGGGCGGGTCCTGGTCGACGGCTGGCCGACCGGCGTCGCGGTCACCGCGGCCCAGCAGCACGGCGGCCCCTACCCCGCGACGACCTCCACGTCCACATCCGTCGGCGCCACCGCGATCGAACGCTGGCTCCGCCCCGTCGCCTACCAGGACGTCCCCGAAGCGGCCCTCCCCCCGGAGCTCCAGGAGTCCAACCCTCTCGGCCTCCCCCGCCGCGTCAGCTAGTCACGGGGCGGCTCCCTGCCGCGGGGCCTCTACGGTGCCGAGTGCCGCCCGCACGTGGCTTGTCGCAACCGGCCACCGGGCGGCAGGCGGCGACGGGACAGGAACCCGAGCGGCGAGGAGCCGCCTCGCGCGCCTACGGAGTCTGCAAGTGCTCCAGCAGGACCGGGACGTGGCTGGTGTCCGGGTTCTTGACGGCTGTCAGGAGGGTGACCGTGTGGTCGCGGGCTTCTTCGCGGAGGTGGGCGGCAGCTTCTTCGGCGGCCGGCGCTGCCAGCTCCTCACGGTAGCGGGCGGCGAACTCCTCGTAGCGGGAGGCGTCCTTGTGGAGGAAGCGGCGCAACTCGTCGGAGGGGGTGACCTCCTTGGCCCACTCGTCCACCGCCGCGCGGTCCTTGGCCAGGCCGCGCGGCCAGAGGCGGTCCACCAGGACCCGTACCCCGTCGTCGGGCGACGCCTGATCGTAGACCCGGCGCACATGGAAACCGTTCGGTGCGGCCATGGCAGCCTCCCTCTTTTCGGGGCGGGGGAATGTGCCCTCACGCTCCAGCGTGCCACCCGCTTTCCTACGGGGCGGCTTCTCGCCGTTCGGGTTCGCCGCCGTTGCCGCCCGCCGCGGCGGTTCGGCTACGGGGCGGCTTCTCGCCATCGGAGTTCGCCGCCGTTGCCGACTGCCGCGCCGTCGTGGCTGTGGGGGTGCCCCCTCTGGGGGAGCAGTTCCTCCCCCAGCGCCCCTTTCGGGTTCCCGTCTGCCCCACGGGGTCCGATGCCGTCGCAAGGCCGGTGGTCGGTTGCTCGCGCAGTTCCCCGCGCCCCTGAAAACCTTGCCCTTCGCGCGCAAGGCGAGCCCCCTACGGGGCGGGGCGAGGTGGGTGGGAAGAAGCGCGCAGGGCGAAACCCGCGGTCAGGGCGAGGAGCAGCGCGGCGGCGGCGAACCCTTCGTGGAGGCCGGCGAGGCGGAAGCCGTGGGGGGTGCCGGAGACCAGGGAGCCGAAGACGGCCACGCTCAGGCCCGCCGCCACCTGGCGGCACGCGTTGAGCAGACCCGCCGCCATCCCCGCCCGCTCCGCGGCGACCGCCCCCATCGCGGCAGCGGTGAGCGCGGGCACCGCGAAGGCCGCCCCGGCTCCGAAGGGGATCATCGCGAGCGCGACCAGCACCGAGGGCGTGCCCGCGCCCGCGGTGAGCAGGAGCAGCAGGCCGCCCGCGGCCACCGCCTGGCCGACGGCCATGGGCGCCCTGGGCCCGTAGCGGTCGGCGGCCTTGCCCGAGATGACGTTCACCGAGGAGATCAGCATCGTCATCGGCAGGAACAGCAGACCGGTGGTGAGCGCCGACTCCCCGCGCACCTGCTGGAAGTACAGGCTCAGCGCGAAGAACGCCCCGAAGAAGGCGAAGCTGACCGCCGCGCCCGCGGCGAGCGACACCGTCAGCGCCCGCTCGCCGAAGAGGCCCAGCGGTACGACCGGATGCGGGTGGCGGGACTCGATCCGCAGGAAGCCCGCGAACGCCACCGCGGCCACCGCCCCGGCGAGCAGCCCGGCCCGACCGCCCTCGATCACCGCGTACGTCAGCGCGGCCAGCGCCACCACCGCGGTCGCCTGCCCCGGCAGGTCCAGCGGGGTGCGGCGGCGTGGCGAGCGGCCGGTGCGGGCGGCGAGCAGCAGGGCCACCGCGCCCACCGGAAGGTTGACGAAGAAGATGCCGCGCCAGCTCCACGCCGAGGTGAGCGCGCCGCCCGCGACCGGCCCGAGCGCCACCGCCACCGAGCCGCCCGCGGCCCACAGCGAGATGGCCCGGCCCCGCCCGGCCGCGTCGGGGAACGCCTGCCGTACCAGGGCGAGCGAGGACGGCAGCACCACCGCGGCCGCCGCCCCCTGCACCACCCGCGCGCCGACCAGCACCGCGAGGCCGGGCGCGAGCCCGCAGGCGGCCGAGGCGGCGGTGAAGAGCACCACCCCGCCGCAGAAGGCCCGGCCCGCGCCGACCCGGTCCGAAAGCGCCCCGGTGGAGAGCATCAGCGCGGCCAGCGCCAGCGTGTAGCCGTCCACCACCCACTGCAGCGCCGTCAGCCCGCCGTGCAGCTCGCCGCCGATCGCGGGCAGCGCCACGCTCACGATCGAGGCGTCCAGGCTCACCACGAAGAAGCCGAGCAGGGCGGCGACGAGCGCGAGGGCGGGCGAGCCGTGGGGTGCGCCGGCGGCTTCGCCGAGGCGGACGCCCGTACGGTCGGCGGTCTCCGCACCGAGGGCGCTGCCCGTACGGCCGGCGACACCTGTACGGAAGGGGCTGGCTGTACGGCTGGTGCGGCCCGTGCGGGCATCGCTCCTGCCGCTGCTCCCGGCCGATGGTTCCGGCGTCAACTCCCGTTCAGGGCAAGGCGGTTGGGGTTCAGGTGTGATGAGGTCCCGTGCCATGGTCCCAGCGTGCCGCCCGCCGACGGCGTACAGTAGCGGCCAGAATGCCACCCTCCCGGAGGTTTTGGCCATGACGGTCCCCCTCGCTCCCGAGCAGACCCCCGAGCCCGCCCTTGAGGCCGTTTCTGCCCCGAGCCTTGAGTCGGCCCCCGGTTCGGCCGCCGAGCCCGCCCCCACCGCGCCCGGTCCCGTCCCGGCCCCCTTCGTCTGCTCCCGCCCGCACCGCGTCGCCGTCGTCGCCGCCCGGCCGGTGTCGATGTTCAACCTCGGGATCTGCGAGATGCTGTTCAGCAAGGTCGAGGTGGACGGCGGCCCCGGGTACGAGGTCCAGCTGTGCACGGCGGAGCCCGGCACGGTGGCCACCAGCGGCGGCGCCGGCATCGTCATCGGCGGCGGGCTGGACGTCGTCGCGTGGGCGGACACCGTGATCGTGGCCGGAACGGGCGCCAGGATGGACGTGGACCCGCGGGTGCTGACGGCGCTGCGGGCCGCCGCCCGGGACGGCAAGCGGATCGCCTCCATCTGCACCGGCGCCTTCGCGCTCGCCGAGGCGGGGCTGCTCGACGGCCGCCGGGCCACCACGTACTGGGCCTACACCGAGGAACTGGCCGGCCGGTACCCGGAGGTGGCGCTGGAGCCCGACGTGCTCTTCGTCCAGGACGGCCAGGTGCTCACCGCCTCCGGGTACGCAGCCGGCATCGACCTGTGCCTGCACCTGATCCGTACCGACTACGGGGCCGCCGTCGCGAACACCGTCGCCCGGCTGGCGCTCGTCGCCCCGGTGCGCCACGGCGGGCAGGCGCAGTTCACCGACACCCCGCTGCCCGCCGAGAGCGGCAGCTCGCTCGCCGGCACCCGGGCCTGGGCGATGACCCGGCTCGACCAGCCGCTCACCCTTGCCGACCTGGCCCGCCACGCGGCCGTCAGCGTCCGTACCCTCAGCCGCCGCTTCCACGCCGAGACGGGCCTGAGCCCCTTGCAGTGGCTGCTCCACCAGCGGCTGGAGCGGGCCCGCGAGCTGCTGGAGACCACCACCCTGCCGGTCGACCAGGTGGCCCGCGCCAGCGGCCTCGGCACCGCCGACTCGCTGCGCGCGCACCTGACCCGCCGGGTCGGCCTGACCCCCTCCGACTACCGCGCGACCTTCACCCGGCTCCCGGTCACGTGAGGCCGCGGCCCGAACGACACGCGGGCCCGCCGCCGGCCGAAAACGCGACCCCGCGCGCCCGCCCGGCACCGCGGCCGAGGTGACGCGCGCAACTCCTTGGCCCTTGCAGGCAACCGATTCCGCCGCGGCGACGTCTGACGGCGTGAGCGGGGCAAGCCGTCCCGAATGCCCGGGATGATGCAGAATCAACCCGGCTTCCGCATACTGTGAAGCCCCGGCCACGCGGATGGCGGAACACGCGGGCCCCGGATCGCCGGGGGTCCGCACGGGAAGACCACGAAAGAGGGGGAGGTCGCGTGACACGCACCTCGGGTCGCTCGGCCGCCGCCGCGGTCGTCGCCGCCGTGCTGGCGGTGCTCGTCGTGGCGGCCGTGCTGGTGGCCGTGCGCAGCGGCGGACCGCGCCAGGCGGCGGCCGCCGCGCGGGCCGGCGGCGCGGGTGGGACGGCGGGCGGCAGCCTGGTGGCGGCCGGCGGCGACACGCACGTGGACCTCGCGGGCAATCGGGACCGCGGCCCGGCCGCGTCCGGGCGGATCGGGATCTGGTCGGCCGCGCTCACCCGCGGCGGCCCGACCTTCACCGGCACCACGCTGCGGATGGTGGTGCACACCAGCGCGGGCGGCTCACGGCTGCGCATCCGGCTCTCCGACGTCCTGGGCGGCAGCCCGCTGCGGGTGGGCGCCGCCGACGTCGCCGAGCAGGAGTACGGCGCCACGGCCTTCCCCGGCACGCACCACACCGTCACCTTCGGCGGCTCCGGCTCCACCGTGATCGCCGAGGGCACCGAGCGGGCCAGCGACGTGATCCCGATGCGGGTCGCGGCCGGACGCAACCTGCTGGTCAGCCTCTACCTGCCGGGCATCAACGGCCCGGCCGCCTTCCACCGCGAGGCGTACCAGACCTCGTACCTGTCGGCCGACGGGCGGGACCACGCGGGCGACAGCGCCGCCGGCGCCTTCCGGCAGACCACCACCTCCTGGTACTACCTGACCGGCCTCGACGTCGTCTCGCCCACCGTCCGCGGCACCGTCGTCGCTTTCGGCGACTCGATCACCGACGGCTACCACTCCACGGCGGGCGCGAACCGCCGCTGGCCGGACCAGCTCGCCCGGCGGCTGGCCGCCCAGCCCGGCGGGCAGCGGCTCGGCGTGGTGGACGCGGGCATCGCGGGCAACCGGCTGCTCAGCAGCGCCCCGCAGATCTACCGGGGCACCCCGGGCGTGCAGCGCTTCGCGCAGGACGCGCTCGACCAGCCCGGCGTCCGGGACGTCATTGTGCTCGAAGGCGTCAACGACCTCAGCAACGACGTGGACGGCAGCGGCCGCCCGCTCACCGCGCAGGACCTGATCGCCGGCTACCGAACGGTCATCGCCGAGTCGCACGCGGCCGGCGTGCGCGTCATCGGCGCCACGATCCTGCCCTACAGCCGGCTCGACCCGGCGATGCAGGCGGTGCGGACCGAGGTCAACACCTGGATCCGCACCTCGCACGCCTTCGACGCCGTCGCCGACTTCGACCGGGCCGTCCGCGACCCCGCGCACCCCACCGCGATGCTGCCCCGCTACGACTCCGGCGACCACCTGCACCCCGACGACGCGGGCATGCTGGCCATGGCCGACACCGTGGACCTGGCCGCGCTCGCCTCCTGACCGCCGGGCGGGGGACCCCCCCTCCAGGTCCTCCGCCCGGCACCTCCCCCCGCACCGGCCCGCAGGTGCCGAAGCCCCCGGGGCCCGCGAAGCCTCCGGCGGCCGGGACGGTCCCGGGCCCCTCCGCCGCCGCCCGCCCGGTGCGTACAGTGCGGGTATGGCAGAAGTGCTGCACGTCAAGGGGCGGGTCCTGGCCGGACCCGAGGACGTACGCGACGAGTTGTGGGTGGTCGGCGGCCGGATCACCTACCGGCGGCCCGCCGCCGAGGCCACCGCGAGCGCGACCGGCTGGGTGCTGCCGGGGCTGGTGGACGCGCACTGCCACGTCGGGCTCGACTCCCACGGCGCGGTGGACGAGGCCACCTCGGAGAAGCAGGCGCTCACCGACCGCGACGCCGGCGCGCTGCTGCTGCGCGACGCCGGCTCGCCCGCCGACACCCGCTGGATCGACGACCGCCCCGACCTGCCGCGGCTGATCAGGGCCGGCCGGCACCTGGCCCGCCCGCGCCGCTACATCCGCAACTACGCCCACGAGATCGAGCCGGGCGACCTGACCGCCTACGTCCGCCGGGAGGCCCGCCGCGGTGACGGCTGGGTGAAGCTGGTGGGCGACTGGATCGACCGCTCGGTGGGCGACCTCGCGCCCTGCTGGCCGAAGGACGCGCTCGCCGAGGCCATCGCCGCCGCCCACGAGGAGGGCGCCCGGGTCACCGCGCACTGCTTCGCCGAGGACTCGCTGGCCGACCTGGTCGAGGCGGGCATCGACTGCGTCGAGCACGCCACCGGGCTCACCGCGGACACCGTGCCGCTCTTCGCCGCCCGCGGCACCGCGATCGTGCCGACCCTGGTCAACATCGCCACCTTCCCGCAATTGGCGGCCGGCGGCGAGGACCGCTACCCGCGCTGGGCGGCCCACCTGCGGCAGTTGCACGCGCGCCGCTACCGGACCGTCCGCGACGCCTACGACGCCGGCATCCCCGTCTACGCCGGCACCGACGCGGGCGGCGGCCTCGCGCACGGCCTGGTCGCCGCGGAGGTGGCCGAACTCGCCGCCGCCGGGCTGCCCGTGACGGCCGCGCTGTCGGCGGCGACCTGGGGCGCGCGGGCCTGGCTCGGCCGCCCCGGTCTGGAGGAGGGCGCCTCCGCCGACCTCGTCGTCTACGGCGAGGACCCGCGCGCGGACGTCCGCGTGCTGGCCGCGCCCCGCCGGATCGTGCTGCGGGGGCGCGTTGTCGGGTGAGCGCCGGATCAGCGCCGGACGACCGCGCCGGACGAGCGGGGATGAGCGCGCGCGGTGAGTGCCGGACCGGCGGTGGGCACGGGCGGGTGACACCTTTCCGACAGCTGTGCCCCTCAATTCGAAGAAACGGGCGGAAACCACCCTTCCGAGTGAACTAGCTCCGTGTAGCGGTCAATTCACCCTCAGTGCGTAAACATTACCGGGTCGATGTCCCCGGCGGGCTGTCCCCAATCAGCGCGCGCCGGGGGCGCCATCCCACCCGTGGGGGTTCTTCCACCGTGTACCGCACCATCAACTTCCGCCTGCCCGCACGCCGTTCGGCCGCCGCTCTCGGCGCCGCGGCCGCGCTCGCCGCCGGGGCCGGGCTTGCCCTGGCGCCCGCCGCGCAGGCGGCACCCGCGCACTCCGGGACGACCGGCACGGCCACCGCCACCGTCCTGCGCGCGGGCCTGGACGTGTCGCTGCTGAACAAAACCGTCGACGTCCCCGTGGACGTGTCCCTGAACGACGTCAAGGCTCCCGCCGAGGCCAAGGAGACCGCGCTCACCGTCACCGTCGGCCACGGCGTCGAGGCCGGCCGCCCGGTGGACATCCTGCGCGCCTCGGCGGCCACCGCGAACGCCACCGCCGACCGGCACAAGGCCGAGGGGTACGCGAACGTGGCCGCCGCCCGGGTGCACGTGCCCGGCCTGCCGCTGCTGTCCCTGGTCGCGGTGGACGCCGTGACCTCCAAGGCCACCTGCGAGGCGGGCCACCACCCCACCGCCTCCTCGCACCTGGCCGGCGTCACCGTGCTCGGGCGCCGGATCGCGCTCAATGCCGTGGGCACCACCCACGTCGCCGTCCCCGGCGTCGGCCAGGTCGACCTCGACCTGACCAGCACGACCACCACGTCGGACTTCGCGGCGGCGACCGCGCTCCAACTCAAGGTCCACGTCAACCCGTTGAACCTGGGCGTGGCCGACGTCAGCGGCAGCGTCACCCTCGCGCAAGCCACCTGCCACACCCCGAAGGGCGGCACCGGCGGCTCCGGCGGGACGTCCGGCGGTGGCGCCAACGGCGGCTCGACCAACGGCGGTTCGACCAGCGGGAGCGGTGGGACCAATGGCGGCTCCACGAGCGGCAGTTCCGGCGGCTCCACCTCCGGCGGCAGCGCGGGCAGCACGTCCGGCGCGTCGAACGGGGGGACCAGCGGCGGCGGTTCGAGCTCAGGTTCGGGCGGCACGGGCAGCAGCGGTTCCACCGGCGCCTCGGGCTCCTCCGGTTCGGGAGGCAACGCCCAGACCGTCGCCGACTCCTCGCACACCGGCGACCTCGCCGAGACCGGCGCCTCCTCCGCCACGCCCTACCTCGCGGCCGGCGCCGCCGCCCTGGTGGCCGCGGGAGCCCTGGTGTTCGTGGTGACCGGACGCCGCCGCAAGGCCGCGCGGGGCGCGGGCGAGGCCGACGTGTGATCGCCACAAGGCGGTAACAAGCCACGGGGGGCGGCATCGGCGGTGGTGCCGCCCCCCGTACCCTGGTGCCTGCGCACGGCGGCGACCGGGCGGTTCCGAACACGGGTCCGCCGGCCCCGGCGTGCTGCTGTCTGAGCCCGGCTGCGGGGGAGCAGACACGTATTCGCGCGGTGGGGCACGAGGGCGGGCGGGAATGAGCGACGGGCTGTTCGCGGGCAGGTACGACCTCGCGGAGCTGCTCGGCTCCGGCGGAATGGCACGGGTGCACAAGGCCCGCGACACCCGCATGGGCCGTACCGTCGCCATCAAGACGCTGCTGGCCGACCTCGCCCAGGACCCCGACGCGCGCCGCCGGTTCGCCCGCGAGGCGCACGCGGCCGGCGCCCTCAACCACCCCGGTATCGTCACCGTCCACGACCAGGACGAGGTCCACGACGGCGACACCATCGTGCCGTTCCTCGTCATGGAGTACGTCAGCGGCCGCACCCTGGCCCAACTCGTCCGCGAGCAGGCCCCGTTGGACCCCGCGCGGGCGGTGCGCATCACCTGCGACATCCTGGACGCGCTGGCCCACGCGCACGCGCACGGCACAGTCCACCGCGACGTGAAACCCGCCAACGTGATGATCACCGACGCGGGCCACCTCAAGGTCACCGACTTCGGCATCGCCCGCGTGCTGGACACCGACACCCGCCTGACCACCGCGGGCTCCTCCATCGGCACCCCCAGCTACATGTCGCCCGAGCAGATCAACGGCGGCGACGTGGACGCCCGCAGCGACATCTACGCGGTGGGCTGCGTGCTGACCGAACTCCTCACCGGGCACCCGCCGTTCCACGACGGCAACCCGCTGAACCTGATGTACCGGCACGTGCACACCGCGCCCCCGGCCCCTTCCGCCGCCAACCCCCGGGTGCCCGCACAGCTCGACGCCCTCGTGCTCGCCGCGCTCGCCAAGGACCCGGGCGAACGGCCCGCGGACGCCGGGGTGTTCCGGTCCTCGCTGTGGGCCTGGCTGACCGCCACCGACGCGCGGACGCTGACCGGCCCGGCCGCCGTCCTGCCCGCCGAGCCCGCCGACCGGCTCCCGCTAGGCAAGCAGACCCCGGCCGCCGACCCCCGCGCCACCTACGGCGTGGGCACCGCGCTGCCCTCGCTGCCGGCCCAGCCGGCCGCGCCCGAGTCGCCGGCGCAACCCGCCCCGCCCGTACCGTCCATACCCTCCGCCTCCTCCGCCCCCTCGGCCCCCGCCGCCCCTTCCACGGCGCCGCCGCCCTCGGCCTACGCCCACCCCGGCCCCTACGCGCCGCAGCACACCCCGCCGCCGAACGGGCCCCGCGCTCCCGAGCACCCCGCCTACTCGCGCAGCCCCCACGTGCCGCTGCCCCCGCCCTACCAGCCCGCCACCCCGCCGCCGGTGAACCTCGGCCACGCCGCGGCCGTGCCGCCCGTGCCCCCGGCCCGGGGCTGGAGCACCCGCCGCAAGGTGCTCACCGGCGTGGCCGGGGTGGCGGTGGCCGGGATCACCGTGTCAGTGGTGCTCGCCACCGGCGCCCTCAGCGGCGGCGGCCACCCGCACCACGACCCCACGCCGGGCCCCACGCACGCCGTCTCGGACGCGCTGGCCCGGCACGGCGGGGTCGCCGGCAGCGGCTACAACGGCGGGGTGAACGGCGTGGTCCGCGCCTCCAGCCGCAAGGGCGGCACCGTGCGGATCGCCGCGGCCTACCTCGACACGAGCATGCTGGACCCCGCGGACACCTACAACACCTCCGACTGGAACATCCAGCGGCTGCTGCTGCGCAAGCTCGTGGACTACGCCCCCGCGCCCGGCGACAAGGGCCGCAAGCTGCTGCCCGACCTCGCCACGAACACCGGCGAGGTCGGCCCGGACGGCCTGACCTGGACGTACCACCTCAAATCCGGGCTGCGCTTCCAGGACGGCTCGCCGATCACCTCCAAGGACATCAAGTACGGCGTCGAGCGCACCTTCGACCGCAGCGTGCACCCGGGCGGCCCCTCGTACTTCCCCGACCTGCTGGACGAGGGCCAGAACTACCCGGGCCCGTACAAGGACCCCGATCCGTCCAAGCTGGGGCTGCACTCGGTGACCACCCCCGACGACTCCACCATCGTCTTCAAACTCGCCAAGCCGGACAGCGACTTCCCCTACATCCTGGCCATGTCGATCGGCGCGCCCGTGCCGCAGGCCGCCGACACCGACGGCGGCCGGGGCTTCGAGACCCACCTGGTGGCCAGCGGCCCCTACGAGGTGGGCAGTTACGACCCGGGCAAGTCCCTGCACCTGGTGCGCAACCCCGAGTGGAGCCAGGCCACCGACCCCATCCGCACCCAACTGCCCTACGCCTTCGACGTGAAGGTCTACGCCACCCAGGACGAGGTCGAGCAGGCGCTCCTCGACGGCAACGCCGACCTGGACTTCGCCGCCTCGCTGCTCAGCAGCGGTACCCAGCAGGAGATCGTCGACGACCCGCGGAAGAAGGCGGACACCGACGCCGCCTACAGCGGCGCGACCCGCTTCCTGAGCCTGCAGACCGACGTGGCCCCCTTCTCGAACGCGGACTGCCGCAAGGCCGTGGAGTTCGCCGTGGACCGCTCGGCGGTGCGGACCGCGCTCGGCGGCCAGTACGCGGGCGGCGACGTGGCCACCACCATGCTGCCGCCCACCGACGACAGCTACGACCCGTCCGCCGCCCCCTACACCGGGCACGACGGCACGCCGGACATCGCCGCCGCCAAGACGCACTTGGCCGCCTGCGGCAAACCGGGGGGCTTCTCCGTCACCCTCGCCTCGGTCTCCAGCACCACCTCGCGCAGCGACGCCGCCGTGGAGGCCATCGCCGACTCCCTGGCGAGGGCCGGCATCACCGTGAAGCTCAAGAAGCTGAGCGCCACGGACTTCTACGACACCCTGCTCGACCCCGCCAAGCTGAAGAAGTCCGGCTGGGGCATCGCCTACACCTCCTGGGCCGCCGACTGGCCCACTGGCGGCGGCTTCCTGCGCGAACTCGTGGAGCCGGGCGGCGCCGCCAACTACCCCGGCCTGCGCGACACCCAGCTCACCGGCATGGTCGACCAGGCCGACGACCAGACCAGCCCGGCCGCCGCGGCCCAGGAGTGGACGAAGATCGACGCGCGTCTGATGCAGGACGCGGTGTACGTCCCGCTGGTCTACGACCGCCACTTGGTCTACCGCGGCCCCCACCTCACCAACGTCTACCAGCACCAGGTGATCGGGGGCATCGACCTGAGCGCGCTGGGAGCGGCGTGAGGGGTGCCGCTTCGTGCCCGGGGCCGCGGATGCGTGCGGCGGCTGGCGGGACCGACGCCGGCGGGCCGGGTGCGGCATGCGGGCCGGGCTCGGCGGCGACGGTGGGGGCCGTACGCCTGCTGTGTGCGGCGGGCGGTGGGGCCGGGCTCAGCGGGCCGGGCGCGGGGGCATCGCTGCGGCGAGGGCCGCGGTGAAGGCGTCGGTTGTGGGGCGGTCACGGACGGCGATCCGCAGCCACTGCGGGCCGAGGCCGGGGAAGGTGTCCGCACGGCGTACCGCGTAGCCCGCCGTCCGCAGCCGTTCCCGGACGTCGAGCGCGTCCGGCACCCGGACCAGGACGAAGGGCCCGGCGGGCGCCGCGACGGCGGACTCGACGCCCGGGACGTCCGCCAACCGCCGCAGCAGGTAGGCGCGGTCCGCCGCGATCCGCTCGGCCGCCCGTGCCGCCTCGGCCAGCGCGTGCGGCGCCATGCACGCCTCGGCCGCGACCAGTGCCGGGGTCGAGACCGGCCACAGCGGCTGGGCCGCGGCGAGCGCGGTCACCGTCCCGGCACCGGCGAGCACGTAGCCGACCCGCAGCCCCGCCAGGCCCCACGTCTTGGTGAGGCTGCGGAGCACCACCAGCCCAGGGACCTCGCGGGCGTCCGCCAGCGACTCCTTCTCGCCCGGCACCGCGTCCATGAACGCCTCGTCCACCACCAGGGTCCGGCCCGGACGGGCCAACTTCCTTATCAGCGCGGCCGGGTGGAGCACAGAGGTGGGGTTCGTGGGGTTGCCCAGCACGACGAGGTCCGCGTCCTGCGGGATGCGGGCCGGGTCGAGCCGGAAGCCCTCGGCGGGGTCGAGCAGGACGCGGTCCACCGCGTGGCCCGCCGCGAGCAGGGCGGCTTCCGGCTCGGTGAACTGCGGGTGGACCATGACCGCGTGCCGCGGGCGCAGGGTCCGGGCGAGCAGGACGAATGCCTCCGCGGCTCCCGCCGTGAGCAGGACCTCCTCGCTCGGCCTGCCGTGGCGCGCGGCCACCGCGCTGCGGGCCGCTGTGCCGTCCGGGTAGGCGGCGAGTCCCGCCACCGCGGCGGTGAGGCGTTCGGCGAGCCACGAAGGGGGCGTCCCCGTACGGACGTTCACCGCGAGGTCGGTCAGGCCGTCGGCGATCTCCGCGTCACCGTGGTGCCGCAGATCGGGCTCTTCGGGGGCCACGGGGTTGCTCCTCTCGGGTCACGGGGGCTACGGGGGTGGCGGGTCCTCTCCGTCCCCGGCCGCCGGGTCGGTCCTCAGCTGGGCGCGCAGTTCCCCGCGCCCCTCGGGGTGCGGGGTGCCCGTTGCGCGTCGTTGCCGGCTGCCGGCCTGCTCCCGGCCGGGCGCGCAGTTCCCCGCGCCCCTTGCGGGGTCCCGTCTGCCTGGCGGGGCTCTGTGCCGTGCTGAGGCCGGTGGTCACTTCTGGGGCTCCTCTGGCGGAGCAGTTCCTCGCGTCCCTTCGGGGGGTTCGGGGGTGGCTATGGCCAGCGTGGTGTGGGGGCCTTTTTGTTTGGGGAGGGCGAGGTGGGGGGTGGGGGCGGCGGCCAGGAGGGCGGCGGCTTCGGCTACCGAGGGGGTGGCGAGGTGGGGGAGGGCGGCCGGGGTGGGGACCGCGATCGCGGCGAGGGCCGCGGCGGGGTACGTGAGGATCGGGACCCTCAGGGCGCGGGCCGTCGCGGCGATGGCGGGGTGGGTCTCCTTGCCGGCCAGGGTGGCCAACGCGGCGACCTCGCCCGGGACTCGGGCGAGGGCCGTACGGAGGAGGGTGGCGAGCTCCTCGGGGGTGGCCGAACTGCTCGCGCCCACACCGACGTAGAGCGTGGTCACCGTGGGGTCCGGGCGATGGCGCAGGCGGTCACGAAGCGGTGGGGGAGGGATGGGTCGGCGGCCCAGTGCGTGTGCAGATAGGACGCGTGCAGGCGGGCCTGGACGAAGCCCTCGGTACGGCGTTCCGGCCGTACCAGGCCCCACGCCGGGTCCGGGCCCGCGCCCGGCTCGACCCGCGTGCGGTGGAACTCGTGGCCCCTCATACGGGTGCCCGCGGCGGCGAGCACGCTGCCGGTCACGGCGACCGCCTCGCGGTAGCCGAGGGTGAGCCGTTCGGTCATCGCGGCCTTCGCGGGCACCACCCCGCACATCGGGTGTCCGTCCAACTCCCGTACGAGGTAGAGCAGTCCGGCGCACTCGGCGGCGATCGGACCGGTGAACGCGGCGACGTGGCGGCGCAGCGAGGCATTGGCCGACAACTGCGGCCCGTACACCTCGGGGAAGCCGCCGCCGATCACCAACCCGGCGGTGCCCTCGGGGAGTTCCTCGTCGTCCAGCGGGTCGAAGCCCACGACCTCAGCGCCCGAGGCGGCGAGCAGTTCCTCGTGCTCGGCGTAGGCGAAGGTGAAGGCCGCGCCCCGCGCCACAGCGACGACAGGACGCGCGAGCCGGCGGCTGGGCTCCGCGAATTCCGGCTCCACGAGGGGTGCTCGTGCGGCCACCGCCGCGAACGCCGCTTCCGTGGATCCTGCCGCGGTGGGGGGTGCTCCCGGGGAGCCCGCGTTCGCGGTTCCTGCCCCCGCGGAGGCCGCCCGGGCCATCGCCGCCTCGGCTGCCGGGTCCCACGGGGTGGCGGTCAGGGGCGGGGCCGAGCGGGCCAGGGAGAGCAGCGCGGGGAGGTCGCAGGCCGCGGAGACGCGGTCGCCTACTGCTCGTGTCCAGGCTGCTGCCTCGGTGGCGCGTTCGGTGGCCGGGATCAGTCCCAGGTGGCGGGCGGGGACGCCGAGGACGTCGTCGCGGCGCAGGACGCCGAGGACGGGGACGCCGGACTCCTCCAGGGCCTTGCGCAGGATCGCCTCGTGGCGGTCGGAGCCGACCTTGTTGAGGATCACCCCGCCGAGGCGGACGGCGGTGTCGAAGGAGGCGAAGCCGTGCACGAGGGCGGCCACCGAACGCGCCTGCGCGGAGGCGTCGACCACCAGCACGACGGGCGCCCGCAGCAGCTTGGCCACGTGCGCGGTGGAAGCGGTCTCGCCCAGGCCGGCCGCACCGTCGAAGAGCCCCATCACGCCCTCGACCACGGCGAGTTCGCAGCCGCGGGCGCCGTGCAGGAAGAGCGGGGCGATCCGCTCGGGCCCGCACAGGTAGGGGTCGAGGTTGCGGCCGGGGCGGCCGGTGGCGAGCGCGTGGTAGCCGGGGTCGATGTAGTCGGGGCCCACCTTGTGCGGGGAGACCGCCAGGCCGCGCGCGGCGAAGGCGGCCATCAGCCCGGTGGCCACCGTGGTCTTGCCGCTGCGCGAGGAGGGCGCGGCCACCACCAGCCGCGGCACGCTCACCACTCGATCCCCCGCTGCCCCTTCTGGCCGGTGTCCATCGGGTGCTTCACCTTGCCCATCTCGGTCACCAGGTCGGCGGCGTCGAGGAGTTCGGCGGGTGCGTTGCGCCCGGTGACCACCACGTGCTGGGTCCCCGGCCGCTCGCGCAGCACCTCGACGACCTCGGCGACCGGCACCCAGCCCCAGTGCATCGGGTAGGCGAACTCGTCGAGCACGTAGAGCCGGTAGGTCTCGGCGGCCAGATCCCGCTTGACCTGCTCCCAGCCCTCGCGGGCGGCCTCCTCGCTGGAGGCGAGGTCGCGCTGCACCCACGACCAGCCCTCGCCCATCTTGTGCCAGGCCACGCTGCCGCCCTCGCCGGAGGCGCCCAGCACCCGCAGCGCCCGCTCCTCGCCCACCTTCCACTTCGCGGACTTCACGAACTGGAACACCCCCACCGGCCAGCCCTGGTTCCAGGCCCGCAGCGCGAGCCCGAAGGCGGCCGTCGACTTGCCCTTGCCCGGCCCGGTGTGCACGATCACCAGCGGCCGGTTCCGCCGCTGACGGGTCGTCAGCCCGTCCTCCGGCACCACGCTCGGCTTCCCCTGCGGCATCAGGCGGCCCTCCGTACGTTCTTCACCAGTGCGGACACCGTGTCGGCCCGCAGCTCCCGCAGGGCCACCGTGACCCCGCCCAACTCGCCCGCGAGCGCGCCCGCCAGGCCCAGCCGCACCGGACCCGTCTCGCAGTCCACGACCACCGACGCGACCCCGGAGGCGGCCAGCAGCCGGGCCGCCCTGGCCGCGCGCGCCACCGGCTCGGGCCCGCCCGTCGCCCGCCCGTCGGTCACCACCACCAGCAGCGCCCGGCGCGCGGGGTCGCGCAGCCGCTCCACCCGCAGCACCTCGTGCGCCCGCAGCAGCCCGGCGGCCAGCGGGGTGCGGCCGCCGGTCGGCAGCCGCTCCAGCCGGGCCGCCCCGGTGTCCACCGACGACGTCGGCGGAAGGGCCACCTCGGCGCGGCTGCCACGGAAGGTGACCAGGCCGACCTTGTCCCGCCGCTGGTAGGCGTCCAGCAGCAGAGAGAGCACCGCGCCCTTGACCGCGCCCATCCGCTGCCGGGCGGCCATCGAACCGGAGGCGTCCACGACGAAGAGCACGAGGTTGCCCTCGCGGCCCTCGCGGACGGCCTCGCGCAGGTCGTCCCGGCGCAGCACGAGGCCGGGCCCGCGCCGGCCGCGCGCCCGCTGGTGCGGCGCCGCCGCCCGTACGGTGGCGGCCAGGTGCAGCGCGCCCAGCCGCCCGCGCGGCCGCTCTGCCCCCGTCGTGCGCCCGCTCGCCGTCCGCGCCCGCGACCTGCGCCCGTCCGCGCCCTGGCCGACACCGGGAACGGTGAGCATACGGGTCCGGTACGGTTCGCCGGCCGCGGCGGGCGGCTGCTCGGCGGCGCCGCCAGGAGCCGAAGGGGCGGGGCCGGGCTCGGCGGGCTCGGAGGAGGGCCCGGCCTGGTCGTGCTCGGACGACGTTGCTCCGGACGGGGCGGGCTCGGGCGCGCGCTGGGGCGGCAGACCGCCGCCAGGACCGCGGTCCGGGCCGTCGGGACCTCCCTCAGGCCCGCCGTCGGGACCGTCCGGATCGTCGCCCGGCTCCTCGCCCTCCGTCGACTGCGGTTGCGACTGCGCCTGCTCCCGTTCCCGCGCCTGCTCCTGCTCGGCCTCGCGCCGGGCCTGCTCCAGCACCTCGTCCAGCCGCTGCTCGTCCAGTCCGGGCGCGTCGAAGGGGTTGCGGCGGCGCCGGTGCGGCAGGGCGAGCAACGCGGCCCGGCGCACGTCCTGTTCGGCGGCCTCGTCCCGGCCGTCCCAGGCGGCGAGCGCCACCGCGGTACGGGCCATGACGATGTCCGCGCGCATCCCGTCCACCTCGAAGGCCGCGCACGTGGCCGCGATCTGCCGCAGTTCGGTGTCGCCCAGCCGCACTTTCGGCAGCAACGCCCGTGCGGCCACGATGCGTTCGCGCAGCTCCCGCTCCTGCTCGGCCCAACGGGCGGCGAACGCCGCGGGATCGGCGTCGTAGGCGAGCCGGCGCCGCACCACCTCCACCCGCGGCCCCGTCTCGCGGGCGGCGGCGACCTCCACGGTCAGGCCGAAGCGGTCGAGCAACTGCGGCCGCAGCTCGCCCTCTTCGGGGTTCATCGTGCCCACCAGCAGGAAGCGGGCCGCGTGCCGGACGGACACCCCCTCGCGCTCGACATAGCTCGCACCCGTGGCGGCCGCGTCCAGCAGGGCGTCCACGAGGTGGTCGCCGAGCAGGTTCACCTCGTCGACGTAGAGGACACCGCGGTGGGCGTCGGCGAGCAGCCCCGGCTCGAAGGCGCGCACGCCCTCGGCCAGGGCCCGTTCGATGTCGAGCGCGCCCACGAGCCGGTCCTCCGAGGCGCCCACGGGCAGTTCGACCAGCCGCGCCGGGCGCCGCTCGGCGCCCGCCCCCGGCGGGTGCGGGCCGTCCGGGCAGGCCGGGTCGGGCGCGGCCGGGTCGCAGCAGAACCGGCAGCCCGGCACCACGTCCACCGCCGGCAGCAGCGACGCCAGCGCCCGCACGGTCGTGGTCTTGGCGGTGCCCTTCTCGCCGCGGACCAGGATGCCGCCCACCGCGGGGCTGACGGCGTTGAGCACCAGCCCCAGCCGCAGGTCGTCCTGACCGACGACGGCCGAGAACGGGTAGGGGGCGCTCATGGGGCGATCACTCCTCGGGAGACGGGGGCAACGGCGGGTGCGGGCAGGGCGGTCGGCGCGGCCGCGCGGTCAGCGGGCCGAAGGCGGCCCCCAACAGTCGCCCCCAGCAGGGCACATGGCGTGTTCACGGTGCCCCCGGCGGCAGGAACGGCAGATCCTGCGGCGGTCCCTGCTCGATCAGCCGCAGCAGCGCATCGGTGTCCGCGTGCTCCTCGACCAGATCGGCCAGCCGCTCCAACTGGGCCTCGCGCAGGGCCGCGAACCTGGTGCCGGGGGCGGGCTCGAAGCGGCGGCCCGCGGCCGCGGCGACCCGGCGCAGGAACTCGCGCCGGAAGCCGTCGCTCTCCAGCGAGCCGTGCCAGTGGGTGCCCCACACCGCGCCCACCCGGCACCCGTCGAGGAACGGCTCCTCGCCGCCGAGGAGTTCGGCCACCCCGTGGTGGATCTCGTAGCCGGCCACCGGCTCGCCGTACTGCGTGCCCTCCGGCCGGGCCAGGGTCTTCTCGCGGGCGAACCGCACCCGCAGCGGCAGCAGGCCCAGGCCCTTGACGACGCCCGCACCCGACTCCACGTCGTCGTCCACGAGTTCGCCGAGCAGCTGGAAGCCGCCGCAGATGCCGAGCACAGGCCGCCCCTCGGCCGCCCGGCGCGCCACCGCCTCGGCCAGGCCGCGCTCGCGCAGCCACCGCAGCGCCCGCACGGTCCCGCGGGTGCCGGGCAGAACCACGAGGTCGGCGTCCGCCAGCTCCTCCGGCCGGTCCACGAACCGGACGAGCACGCCCGGTTCGGCGGCCAGCGCGTCCACGTCCGTGAAGTTCGACATCAGCGGCACCGCGGCCACCGCCACCCGCAGCACCTCCTCGCCGTGCGGAGGTTCGGCCGGCGACTCGCGTACGGCGCCGCGCAGGGAGACCCGCAGGCCGTCCTCCTCGTCGATGCCGAGGCCGTGCGCGAAGGGCAGCACGCCGAGCGTGGGCCGGCCGGTCAGCCCCCGCAGCATGTCCAACCCCGGCTGCAGCAGGGAGACATCACCGCGGAACTTGTTGACGAGGTAGCCGGCGACCAGCCGCTGGTCGGCCGCCGACAGCAGGGCGGTGGTGCCGTAGAAGGCGGCGAACACCCCGCCGCGGTCGATGTCGCCGACGACCACGACCGGCAGCCCGGCCCGCCCGGCGACGGCCATGTTGACGATGTCGGTGCGGCGCAGGTTGATCTCGGCCGGGCTGCCCGCGCCCTCGCAGATCACAGCGTCGTGGGTGCGCCCCAGCTCCTCCAGGCACTCCACCACCGTGTCCAGCAGCGCCGCCTGGCGCCCCCCGTGGTAGCCGCGCGCGCTCAACTCGCCCACGGGCTTGCCGAGGACGATCACCTGGCTGCTGCGCTCGCCGCCCGGCTTGAGCAGCACCGGGTTCATCAGCGCGGACGGCTCCACCCGTGCGGCGGCGGCCTGCATCGCCTGCGCCCGGCCGATCTCGGCGCCCTCCCTGGTGACGAAGGAGTTGAGCGACATGTTCTGGCCCTTGAAGGGCGCCACCCGCACGCCCTGCCGGGCCAGCCAGCGGCAGATGCCCGCCGTCACCACGCTCTTGCCGGTGTCCGAGCCGGTCCCGGCGACCAGCAGCCCCTTCACGCACGCCTCCTGGCAGCTCCGCGGGCGAGGCGGACGGCGACCGCCGTGCCCAGCGCGAGCGCGCACACCCGGCGGGAGAGCCGGATCGCGCGCGGGATGTCGGCGGCGGCCGGCGGGCGGAACTCCCGCCCCAGCACGGCCCGGTGCTCGGCCCGGCCGCCGTAGGAGAGCGGGCCGCCCAGCCGCAGCCGCAGCGCCCCGGCGAAAGCGGCCTCCACCGGCCCGGCGTTGGGGCTCGGGTGGCCGCCGGCGTCCCGCCGCCACACGGCCAGCGCGCTGCCCGGACACGGCCCCGCGGCCACCGCGAGCAGCGCGGTGAGCCGGGCGCCGGGCCAGCCGGCCGCGTCGTCCAGCCGGGCCGCCGCCCAGCCGAAGCGGAGGAAGCGCGGCGAGCGGTGGCCCACCATCGCGTCCAGAGTGTTGACCGCGCGGAAGCCGATCAGGCCCGGCACACCGGCCAGCGCGCCCCACACCAGGGCGCCCACCACCGCGTCGGAGGTGTTCTCGGCCACGGACTCCACCACGGCCCGGGCGATCCCGTCGGCGTCCAGCTGCTGCGGGTCGCGCCCGCACAGGTGCGGCAGCCGGTCCCGGGCCGCCGCGAGGTCGCCCGCCTCCAGCGCGGCCCCGACCGCCCGGGCCTCGCGGGCCAGCGAGGTGCCGCCCAGCACCGACCAGGTGGCCGCCGCCGTCAGCGCCACACCGAGCACGGGGGAGCGGCGGGCCGCCCGCTCGGCCAGCGCGGCCGCGCCTGCGGCGGCGCCCACGCACAGCGCGGTGTGCAGGGCCCCGGCGGCGCGGTCGTCGCGCCACAGCCGCCGTTCCAGCGCGGCCGCGGCCCGGCCGAACCCGGCCACCGGGTGACCGCGGCGGGGGTCGCCGGCCAGCAGGTCGCAGGCGAAGCCGAGGGCGGCGCCGTACGCGAAGACGCGGTCGGCACGCCTCATGGGCGGGTCATTTCGGCGGCCGGGAAGGCCGCGTGGGCGTGCCGGGCATCGACGGGTCCTCACTCAGGGTCCGCGCCCTGGATCGACGTGACCGGCGGTGAGAGTCTCCTGGCTCCCGGATCAACGCACTCCCGGCCTTCCAGCCGGACCGATCCGGCCGTGACGTACGGATGTTGGGAGTGCACTCCCCGGTGACAGTGGCGGGACCGCGCCGGATTCGCACCGGACTTCCTCTCCTGCCGCCGTATGGCTCCCGGCAGTTCACCACGGACCGCAAATGCCGTCAACTCGCCCTTGACCTGCGGCGGAGGAGTGTGGCGGGCCCCACACGGGCCTGGCGCGCGGCCGGAACCCGTTGCGCGCGGGGCCCGTACGCGGACGGCGTACGGGCCCCGCGCGCCGGTCGGGCGCGGCCGTGGGTCAGCCGGCGATGAGCGAGATGCCGTAGGCGACGGCGGCCGCGCAGGCGGCGAAGCACAGGCAGGCGCCCGTACGGCCGAGTGCGACGGCTCCGCCGCGGGCGGGCGCGGCGCTCTCGCCCCCGCCGCGGCGGGACATGCCGAGGATGCCGAGGGTGAAGATCCCGACGAGGCCCACCGTGGACAGGAGGGTGACGGCGAAGACGGTGCCGAGCGCGTGCCAGTCGATGCTCATGGAAGTGCCCTTCAGGCCGTGGTGGGAGCGGGCGGCGGGGTGACGGCGGCGACGGCCGCGGGCGCGACGGGCGCCCGCACGGGGTCGAGGACCGCGGGGAGTTCGGCTCCGGCGGCACCGGTGGCATCGGCGGTACCGGGGACACGCGCGGCGTCGGCGGGCCCTGCCGTGGACGCGGCGAGCGCGGCCGCCTCGGCCGCGGACGGCCGGACGGCGGCAGGCGCGGGCGCCGCGCCCGTTTCGGCCGCCTCCGGTACGGCGCCTGCCGCCGGAACCTGCTGCGGCGCCGTCACCGGGGTCGCCGCCGGCTCGGCCGGCAGGCCGACGCTGTTGACGTTCGCGTGGGTGACCGGGCGGCGGCGGGAGATCGTACGGGCCGCCGCGCAGGCGGCCAGGCCGATGGCGCCGACCACCGTGACGCCCCAGGTGCCCCGGTCGGTGAGGAGGGTGGCGGCGCCGGCGACCAGGCCCGCGGCCGGCAGCGTGAGCGCCCAGGCGGCGACCATGCGGCCCGCGGTGCCCCAGCGGATCGCGGCACCCTTGCGGCCCAGGCCCGCGCCCAGCACCGAGCCGGTGCAGACCTGCGTGGTGGACAGCGCGAAGCCCAGGTGCGAGGAGGCGAGGATGGTGGCCGCGGCGCCGGTCTGGGCGGCGAAGCCCTGCTGCGGCTGGATGTCGGTGATGCCGTGCCCGACGGTGCGGATGATCCGCCAGCCGCCGATGTACGTGCCGAGCGCGATGGCCGTGCCCGCGCTGACGATCACCCACAGCGGCGGGTTGGAGCCGGGCGCGATGACGCCGCCGGTGATGAGGGTCAGGGTGATGACGCCCATGGTCTTCTGCGCGTCGTTGGTGCCGTGGGCGAGCGAGACGAGCCCGGCCGAGGCGATCTGCCCGGCCCGGTAGCCCAGCGAGGTGGCCGCGGGGTCGGTGTTGCGGCCCAGCCGGTAGGTGAGCCGGGTGGCGAGCATGGCGGCGAGCCCGGCGACGAAGGGCGCGGCGACCGCGGGGACGATCACCTTGGTGACCACCGCGTCCCCGTGCACCCCGTGCGTGCCCACCGAGACGAGCGTGGCGCCGATCAGGCCGCCGAAGAGCGCGTGCGAGGAGCTGGAGGGGAGCCCGGCGAGCCAGGTCACCAGGTTCCAGACGATGGCGCCGACCAGCGCGGCGAAGATCATCGCGGGTCTGATCCCCGCCGACTCGTCCACGATGCCGCCGGAGATCGTCTTGGCGACCTCCACCGAGAGGAAGGCGCCGACGAGGTTGAGCACGGCCGACATGGCCACCGCGATCCGCGGCGCCAGCGCCCCGGTCGAGATGGTGGTCGCCATCGCGTTGGCGGTGTCGTGGAAGCCGTTGGTGAAGTCGAAGACGAGGGCGGTGGCGATCACGATTCCGATCAGGAGCGTGATGTGTTCCATGGACCCGGCATTCGTTCGGTGGGGCAGAGGCGAGGCGAACGTACGGAGCGATGATGAACGGAAGGTGAACTGAGAGCGGCTTCGGAGTGCCGACATGAATCATGGGTGAACGGGGGTCGATCGGAAAGGGTTGCGGCGCCACTCCTACCCGCAGTGACCAGGCGCTACGGGCCGCAGTACCGTGCGTCGTACGGCGGCACGCTCCTCGGCGGCGGACGACCGCGGGCCCGGCTGCCGTCCGGAGCGAGCCGGTCCGAGCCGGCGGGGGAGCCGACCGGGCACCGGCGGGACACTGACCGGACGCCGACCGAAGACCGGCGGGAGCCGGCGAGGACGAAGGGGAGCCCGCGATGGACGACGAGCAGCGGACCTGGGCCGAGGTGGTCGCCACCGCCCGCCGCAGCGTCGCCGACGGCCTGGTCGTCGGCACCTCGGGCAACGTCTCGGCCCGCGTCGGCGACCTCGTCCTCGTCACCCCCACCGGAGTGCCGTACGACCGGCTCGGCCCGGGCGACGCCGTCGCCGTCGAGCTGGCCACCGGGCGGCAGGTGCGCGGCACGCTGCGCCCCACCAGCGAACTGCCGCTGCACCTGGCCGTCTACCGCGCCACCACGGCCCGCGCGATCGTCCACACCCACGCGCCCCACGCCACCGCCGCCTCCACGCTCGTGGCCGAACTGCCCGCCGTCCACTACATGACCGCCGCCCTCGGCGGCCCCGTCCGCACCGCCGACTACGCCCTGTACGGCACGCAGGAGCTCGCGGACGCCGTGCTGCGAGCCCTGCGCGAGCACCGCACGGGCTGCCTGATGCGCAACCACGGCATGCTCACCCACGGCGACACCCTGGACGCTGCATACGATCGCACCGCGCAGCTGGAGTGGATGTGCCGCGTCTGGCTGCTGGCCCGCGCCACCGGCGAGCAGCCCGCCCTGCTCTCCCCTGCGCAGCTCGCGGAAGCCGCCGCGAAGTTCGCCGGCTACGGCCAGGGCTGAGCCCGCTCGCCCGGTCCGGCTGCCCGGACGCACCCGCAGCCGCTGCTGCGACCCGCCGCCCGGCCCACCCGCACCCAGCGGCCCCGAGATGCCGCTCCGGCCGCGCCGCCCGGCCCACCCGCACCCGGCGGTCCGGACATGCTGCTCGGCCCCGCCGTCCCGACCCGCTCGTGCCCGGACGCCGTCCGTACCTGCCGCTCCGGCCGCGCCACCCCGGCCCACTCGCGCCCGGACGCCGTCCGGGCATGCCGGTGCCGGGCCGGGGTAGCCGCTCCCGTTGGTGGGCCGCGGGGGCTCACCCGCTCGCACCGGTCTTGGTGCGGGCCCGGTCGACCCGGCACAGACTGGACAGCGATGCGCCTTCGATACGCGGTGGCCGCTGCGGCCACGACAGTGGTGGGTGCCGGTACGGCCGCGCTGGCGGCCGGCCGGTACGGGTCCGGTTTCGCCCTGAAGCCCTCGATCGCGGGACCGGCCCCCGAGGGCCTGGTCACCGTCCACCGCGCCACCGCCGACACCGTGGTGCTCACCCGCACCCCCGCGTCCGCCCGCCCCGGCATCTGGGGTCTGACCGGGCCGGGCGTGCACGCCACCATCGGCGAGGTGACGGAGCGCACCGGCCACTCGGTCACCCGGCGGCTGCTGCGGGTGGACCGCGGCACCCTGGACGCTGGCGCCTTCGTACGGTTCACCCCGCAGGCCTACCGCGGCGACCCGCGCAGCGCGTTCGGCCTGGACTTCACCGAGGTGCAGGTCACCGGCGAACTCGGGCTCATCCCCGCCTGGATGCTGCCCGGCGCCCGCGGCACCTGGGTGATCGCCGTGCACGGCGTCGGCGCCACCCGCGAGCAGGCGCTGCCGATCCTGCCCATGCTGCACCGCTACCGGCTGCCGGTCCTGGTGCCCGCCTACCGCAACGACCCCGGCGCCCCCGCCTCGCCGGACGGCCTCGGCCACCTCGGCGACACCGAATGGCGCGACCTGGACGCCGCCATGCGGTACGCGGTCGAGCACGGCGCCGCCCGGCTGGTCCTGCTCGGCTGGTCCACCGGCGCCACCATGGCGCTGCGGGCGCTGCACCAGTCGCCGGCCAGTGACCACGTCGGCGGCCTGGTGCTGGACTCCCCGGTGCTGGACTGGCGCTCCACCGTCACCGCCGCCGTACGCACCCGCGGCATGCCCAAGGCGCTCACCCCGCTGGCGGTCCGCGCCGCCGAGGGCCGCACCGGCCTGCACACCGGCCGCCACTCCGACGCCGCCGCGCCCGCCAGGATCACCGTGCCCACCCTGATCCTGCACGGCCCCGACGACCGCTTCGCGCCCTGGGACGCCTCCCGCGCACTGGCCGAGCGGCGCCCCGACAAGGTCGCCCTGCACCCGATCTCCGGCGCCCCCCACGCCGGCATGTGGAACGCCGGTCCGGAGGAGTACGAGGAGGCGCTGCGCCGCTTCCTGACCCCGCTCATGTGAGCACGTTCACACGCGGGTTTGGGATCTGGGCGCCGAACGGCGAGACTGATCCGGTGACGTCCCGTATCCCGCGAGACACTCCGCTCCGACTCGTCCCCCGCCGGCCGCTGAGCGCGGCCGGCAGGACCGCCACGACGCGCAGGTCCCGCCCTGCGCGCCCGCCCGAGGGCACGCCCTCGGTGCCCGCCCTGGCCCGCCTGGCCCGGGCCGAACTCGCCGACGCCGCCCGGCTCGCCCGCTGGGTGGGCGACCGCCCCGGCGGCGCAGGACCGGAGGGGACGCCGAACCGGGAGCTGCCCGCCGCGCTCCTCGCCGAGGCCGCCGCCGAACTCGGCCTGACGGCCGGCCAGATCCGCACCGCCTGGGACCGCGCCCGGCTGTCCGGGCTGATCGAGATCCACCACGGCACCGCCCGTCCCGGCTGGCGGCTGCGCGCCTGGGACGGCGACGACACCGCGGTGCTGCGCGGCTGGGTCGCGCTCTTCGACGCCTGGTCCCTGGCCCACCCGTTCCTGCCGGGCCCGGGCGGGCCCGACCCCGCCCTGGTCGCAGAAGTCATCGAGGCCGCGCCCCAGTTGCTCGCCCTGCTGCACCTCTCGCAGGGGCCGGTGCAGATCGACGCGCTGCTGGACCTGCTGCGCCAGCGGGTCGCCGAGCTGCGCACCGAGCGGCACGAGCCGCCGGCCGCGGGCGACCCGCTGCCCGCGCTGCTCACCTGGGCGCTGCAGGCCGCCACCGACGTGGGCGCGCTGCGCCCGCGCGACCCCGAGCGGCCCGACGAGGTGGCGCTGACCGCCCTGGGCAGCTGGGCGGTGTGGGTGAAGCTGGAGCAGATCTGCGTGGCCGCGCAGGGCCCGGCCGGCCACATGGAGCACTCCGCCGAGACGATGCTGCGGGCCAGTGCCGGCCTCTCGCCGGGCCCCGCCCGTGCCGAGTACCGGGCCTGGCTCGCCGCCCGCCCGGTCGGCTCCGCCGTGGCCGAGCTGCTGGAGGTCGCGCGCGGCGAGGACGCGCTGCTGCGCGGGCTGGCCTTCGAGGCACTGCGGGTGGTCGGTGCGCCGGCCGAGCCCGCCGTCGCCGAGGTCGTCAACGAGCCGGTGCTGCGCCCCTACGCGGTGCTCTGGCTGGCCGAGCTCGACGGCGGCGACGCGGAGACCGCGGCCGAACTGCTCACCCGCGAGGAGGCCACCTGGCTGTGGGTGGACACCGCGGCGGCCGTCGCCGACCACGGCGACGACCACCTGCTGGTCAGCCACCTGGAAGCGGCCGTGCAGGGCTCGGTGCGGGCCCTGCTGCAGGAGGTCCGCGAGGTCGGCCACCCGCGTACGGTGCAGGTGCTGGTCGCCCTTGCGGCGGCCCACCCGGACCCGGCGACGGCCAAGGCGATGCGCCGGGCCGCCTTCCAGGTCCACACCGGCGAGACCTGACCTCCCGAGCCCCGGGGGGTCAGGAGCCGGGCAGGTCGGGCGCGTAGGTGCCGAAGGACCACAGGTTGCCCTCCGGGTCGCGGGCGGTGTACTCCCGCGACCCGTAGTCCTGGTCGGTCGGCGGCCGCAGGATGTGCACCGCGCTGTGGGTGGCCGCGCGGTCGTGGTGGGCGTCCGGGTCGTCCACCACGACGTAGACGGACGAGGGGCCCAGGCCCGTGCCCGGGCGCCCCGGCTCGTCCTGCGGGCGGGCCGTGCCGAGCATCACCACGCCGTTGCCGTAGGCGAGTTCGGCGTGGGCGACGGTGCCGTCCTCGTTCTCGTACACGGCGATCTCCGTGAAGCCGAACGCCTCCTTCAGCAGCGCGATCGCCGCCTTGGCGTCCTCGTAGCGCAGGGCCGGGAAGACGGTGGGCCGGTGGGACATGGGCGCGCTCCCTCGTCGAAGGCCGCCGACCGGGTGTCGGCGGGACCGGGGCCGGCCGGCGACGGGCCGCAGCGGGCGCCGGCCGATGGTGCTTCTGCCCAAGTATGGGTGATTCCCGCCGCATTCGGGCGGCGGCGGACCGGCACCGGCCCGCGGGGGCGGCAAACCGCTTGCCCGGCCCCCGTAGACTGGTGCCATGGCAGTCCTGCTCCTCGATTAGCCCGGCCGCGTCCCGATCCGGCGCCGTCCCGGCGCCCGCCGACGCCTGCCCGACCGCCGTCCCGCGGTGCGCTGCGCCCGCCGCAGCCCGCGTCCCCAGCACGTCGCCTGCCGATCGCCCATCAGCCGCCTGCCAGTCGTCTGCCAACCGCCCTGGAGCTTCTCCCGTGATCACCGCCACCGGCATCGAGCTGCGCGCCGGCGCCCGCGTCCTGCTCGAATCCGCCTCCTTCCGTGTCGCCAAGGGCGACCGCATCGGCCTGGTCGGCCGCAACGGAGCCGGCAAGACCACCCTGACCAAGGTGCTGGCCGGCGAGGGCCAGCCCGCCGCCGGCAGCGTCACCGTCTCCGGCGAGGTCGGCTACCTGCCGCAGGACCCGCGCACCGGGGACCTCGACACCCTGGCCAGTGACCGCATCCTGGCCGCCCGCGGCCTCGACACGGTGCTGCGCAAAATGCGCGAGAACGAGGAGCGGATGGCGAACGGAAAAGGCGCCACCCGCGACAACGCGATGAAGAAATACGCCCGCCTGGAAACGGAATTCCTCACCAAGGGCGGATACGCCGCCGAGGCCGAGGCGGCCACCATCGCGGCCGCGCTCGGCCTGCCCGACCGCATCCTCGGCCAGCCGCTGCACACCCTGTCCGGCGGCCAGCGGCGCCGCGTGGAGCTGGCCCGCATCCTCTTCTCCGACGCCGACACCCTGCTGCTCGACGAGCCGACCAACCACCTCGACGCCGACTCCATCTCCTGGCTGCGGGACTACCTGAAGACCTACCGCGGCGGATTCATCGTCATCTCCCACGACGTGAACCTCATCGAGACGGTCGTCAACAAGGTCTTCTACCTCGACGCCAACCGCTCCCGCATCGACGTCTACAACATGGGCTGGAAGCTCTACCAGCAGCAGCGCGAGGCCGACGAGAAACGGCGCAGGCGCGAGCGGGCGAACGCCGAGAAGAAAGCCGCGGCGCTCAATTCCCAGGCCGACAAGATGCGCGCGAAAGCCACCAAGACGGTGGCCGCGCAGAACATGGCCCGCCGCGCCGAGAAGCTGCTCTCCGGCCTCGAGGAGGTGCGGCAGTCCGACAAGGTGGCCAAGCTGCGCTTCCCCGAGCCCGCGCCCTGCGGCAAGACCCCCCTGATGGCCCGCGGGCTGTCCAAGTCCTACGGCTCGCTGGAGATCTTCACCGACGTCGACCTCGCGGTGGACCGCGGCTCGCGGGTGGTCATCCTCGGCCTCAACGGCGCCGGCAAGACCACCCTGCTGCGCCTGCTGGCCGGCGTGGAGCAGCCCGACACCGGCGAGGTCACCCCCGGCCACGGCCTCAAGCTGGGCTACTACGCCCAGGAGCACGAGACGCTGGACCCCGAGCGGACCGTGCTGGAGAACATGCGCTCCTCGGCCCCCGACACCGACCTGGTCGAGATCCGCAAGATCCTGGGCTCCTTCCTGTTCTCCGGCGACGACGTGGACAAGCCCGCCGGTGTGCTCTCCGGCGGCGAGAAGACCCGCCTGGCGCTGGCCTCCCTCGTCGTCTCCAGCGCCAACGTGCTGCTGCTCGACGAGCCGACCAACAACCTCGACCCGGCCAGCCGCGCCGAGATCCTCAGCGCCCTGCACACCTTCACCGGCGCGGTCGTGCTGGTCACGCACGACGAGGGCGCGGTCGAGGCGCTGCAGCCGGAGCGGATCATCCTGCTGCCCGACGGGGTCGAGGACCTGTGGGGCCAGGACTACGCGGACCTGGTGGCGCTGGCCTGAGCCCGGCCGCTGCGCTGCGACGATGGGCCGATGGGCCGGATGATCATGTCGAATCGATCATTCGGCCCATCGTTGATCCTTCATCTGTATGAGGCGGCCTGGTACCGCCCCCCGACGCCCGGCCACCCGCCCGCCGCGGCCGCGGCAGGGCCGTGACGTCGGAAAACTCCTTACCGGAAGCGGCTGACCTGCCCATTTCCCGCGAGTGCCGTTCCGCCCCGGGAATTCATCCGCCGGAAATACCTCCGGCGCCGCGTTCCGGGCGGTCTATCCACCGCATTCGACTGGTGAATGTCCGGTGATGGACCTCGTCGAACGGGTGGCCAGGAACGCGTGCAGGGGTGATCATGAGAGTCCATAAGCGCACTTCCCTGGAGGAGGCACGGGTGGCCGAGACTCTGAAGAAGGGCAGCCGGGTGACCGGCGCCGCGCGCGAGAAGCTCGCGGCAGACCTGAAGAAGAAGTACGACTCCGGTGCGAGCATCCGGGCCCTGGCCGAGGAGACCGGCCGGTCCTACGGATTCGTCCACCGGATGCTCAGCGAGTCGGGCGTGACCCTGCGCGGTCGCGGCGGCGCCACACGCGGCAAGAAGGCCGACGCGGCCTGACCTCCGGCCGCCGGGCGGCCCAGCATGCTCCGGGCATCTCCCGCTCCCCGGCGGTCCGGTGCCGCGGCGAAGTGGTTACTCTTCGGTAATCATGTCCGCGGCCGCACGGAGGTGCCCGATGTCCGACGCCCCGCCCCTGCTCGAACGCGACGGGGTCCGGCTCACGCTGGACGCCGCCGGCACCGTCGCCCGGGTGGCCCTGTGCAACCCGGCCAAGCGCAACGCGCAGTCGCCGGCGCTGTGGCGGGCGCTCGCCGAGGCCGGCCGGCTGCTGCCGGGGACGGTGCGGGTCGTGGTGCTGACCGGGGAGGGCGTCTCCTTCTCCGCGGGCCTCGACCGGCAGGCGTTCACCCCCGACGGCTTCGACGGGGAGCCGTCCTTCCTCGACCTGGCCCGCGGCCCCCGGCCGGAACTGGACCGGACCATCGCCGGATACCAGGAGGCGTTCACCTGGTGGCGGCGCACCGACCTGGTCACGGTCGCCGCCGTCCAGGGCCACGCGATCGGCGCCGGCTTCCAACTCGCCCTCGCCTGCGACCTGCGGGTGTGCGCGGACGACGCGCAGTTCGCCATGCGCGAGACCTCGCTCGGCCTCGTCCCCGACCTCACCGGCACCAAGCCGCTGACCGAACTGGTCGGCTACGGGCGGGCCCTGGAGATCTGCGTGACCGGCCGCTTCGTGCACGCCGAGGAGGCCGTCCGGATCGGCCTGGCCAACCTGGTGGTGCCCGCCGCCGAACTCGCCGCGGCGGTGGACGACCTGGTCGCCGCCCTGCTCGCCCCGCCCCGCTCGGCGGTCAACGAGACCAAGGCCCTGCTGCGTTCCGCCCTCGTCCACGACGAGCCGGCCCAGTACGCGGCCGAGCGCGCCGCCCAGGGCCGCAGACTCCAGGACCTGGCGGGACTGGGCGAGTAGACGGCTCACGTCGCGCGAGCCGGCAGCGTGGCGGACCCTTACGGCGGCCCCTCCGTTCGCCAATGGCCCGCGCCCCGTGCCTCTTTCGGGGGACGCCCGGATGGGTCGTCGTTCGCCGCGCCACCACCCGTTCGCCAGTGCCCGCGCCCCGTTCGGGGGACGCCCGACCGGGCCCTCGGTTCGCCGCGCCACCGCACGTTCGGCCGCGGCTAGTACCCCCCTCGGCCCGCCGCGGCCCGCCGTGGCGGCCCGGTTCGGCGGGGCACGTCCTCGGGACTGCCGATGGGCGTGCCCACTGCCCGCCCGGCAATGAGCCGTGCCCCGCTCGGGACGCCGCGGCTACGGCCTGCCCGTCGAGGGCCCCGCTCGGGCCGCCGCCGCGTCCTCCGTACGGCGGAACGTCAGCCCACCGCCGTCACCACCACCGCGGCCGTCACCGGGCCCCGGGCGCCGTCTTGCGCGGCGCTCACGGCGGCGGCCGCGGCCCGGCGGGCGACATCGAGCGGGGGGAAACCGGGGGCCGTTGCCAACTGGATCTGCACCCGGCGGGCGGGCTCCTGCGGCGGCCGGGCGTCGCGGACGCGCAGCCCGGCGATCCCGGCCAGCTCCCGCGTCAGCCGCAGCACCCCCGGTACGGCTGCCACCGCGGCCCTGAGCGGCTCCGCGCGGTCCGCGGCGAGCGTGGGGCCCGGCACCGGACCCGCGGCCCGCACGGGGTCGTCCAGCGGCTCGCCCGCCGGACCCTCCTGGCCTTGCGCGCCTTCCTCGGCGTCCGCACCCGCCGCGTCCTGTGCGTCGTCCCCGCCGTCGAGCAGCCCCGTCACCCGCAGGTCCACCCGGGCCACCGGCAGCCCCACCCCGTCCGCGGCGGCCGCGAACAGCGCCTCGCGCAGCCGCTCGGCGCTGACCGGCAGCGGCTCGTCCGGGGCCGCGTCGAAGGCCGCCTCGATCCGCAGCGGCTGGTGCGGCAGCGCGCCCAGCGGTGCCGCTGCGGGGAGCTGACGGTCCGCCGGCCAGGCCTCCTCGCCGACAGGGACGTCGGCGCCGTCGGGGTCGTCGGGCCGGTCGGGTCCGTCCGGACCGGCCGCCAGGGTGCGCAGCCGCACCCCCGGCACGCCCGCGCAGGCCCGGCGCAGCGCCCGCACCGCCGCCCGCTCGGTGATCCACACCGCGTCCCCGGGCCCGCCCAGCGGCAGCAGCCGCCCCAGCGCGACCTGTTCCCGTACGGTGTCGGCAAGTCGGTCCACGGTCACCCGGCATCCTCCCGACGGCCGACCACTCGAACGGGGGGTCGGCGGAACCCTTCTCGCCGCATCCCCCAAGCGCGAAGGGGCATGCGCACATAGTGTGGGGCACGGAGCAGCCCAGACGGAGGGACGACTCGCGATGACGGACAGCGTGCAGCAGGCAGGGGGTGAGCGGGACGGCTCCCCGCTCACCGAGGGCAGGACCCTGGACAAGGGCAGTTCGAACCGCAGGGTGCTGGGCGACCCCGCCACCCGCGGGCGGACCACGATCGCCGACGGCGTGGTGGAGAAGATCGCCGGCCTCGCGGCCCGCGACGTGCTGGGCGTGCACGCGATGGGCACCGGCCTGTCCCGCACCTTCGGCGCCGTGCGCGACCGGGTGCCCGGCGGCGGCCGCTCGGTGACCCGCGGCGTCAAGGCCGAAGTGGGCGAGGTGCAGACGGCGCTCGACCTGGACATCGTCGTGGAGTACGGCGTCTCCATCGTCGAGGTCGCCCGCGCCGTGCGGGAGAACGTGATCGCCGCCGTGGAGCGGATGACCGGCCTGGAGGTCGTCGAGGTCAACGTCGCGGTCGGCGATGTCAAGCTGCCCGACGAGGAGGACGAGGACGACCGTGAGCAGCGGGTCCAGTAGCGCGTCCGGGCCGCCGGGCACCGGGCCTGACGGTCCGGCAGCCGGGCGGCCCGGGCAGCTGGGGCAGCCGGTGCGGCGGCCGGTCGGCGAGGGGATGGAGAGCGCGTGATGAGCATGGCGGTGATCGGCCTGGCGGCGGGGATGGCCCTCGGGTTCGCCGGGTACTTCGGCGGGTTCGGAGCCTTCCTCCTGGTGGCGGCGCTCGGCGTGATCGGCTTCGTGGTGGGCAAGTTCCTGGACGGCGACATCGAGCCGGGGGAGTTCTTCCGGTCGCGCGACCGTGACCGGAACCGGCGGCGCTGATGCCGCGGGCCGACACCGCCGGCCTGCTGCCGGCCACCGAGCGAGGGGCGCTGCGGATCGCGGACCGAGTGGTGGCGAAGATCGCCGCCCAGGCCGCGGGTGAGGCGCTCACCGGCGCCCAGGGCGCCGAGCTGGTGCCCCGTGACGCCCGCCCGCACGCCTCCGTGTCGGTCCGCAGGAACGCCGCCCGGCTCCGGCTCGGTCTCGAACTGGGCTACCCCGCCGACATCGGCGCCGTGTGCGGCAGCGTGCGCCGCCATGTGGCCGAGCGGGTCGAGGCACTGACCGGCATGGCAGTACCCGAGGTCGCCGTTGAGGTCGAGCGGCTGCACTCGGCGGCCAGCCTGCGCAAGGACGAGGGGAGGGTCACGTGAGCGACCCCGCTGCCGGGCCGGGCCAGGAGCCCGAACCCACACTGCGGCTGCCGGTGTCCGTGGGCGCCGAGGAGGTGCCCGCGAAGGAGCGCGCGGGGGAGGGCGGCGACGGCCGGGAAGGCGGCGGCCCGCCGGCGCCCGGCGGGCGCCAGGGTCCCGGCGCGTCCGGCGCGGACCGCTGGGAGCCGGGCCCCGGCGAGCCGGGCGGCGGCCGGGCCCGCCGGTTCTGGTCCAGCCGGCGCATCCCCGCCGCGCTGACCGCCGCCGGCTGCCTGGCCCTGAGCGGCCTGTTCCTCTACGACGTGGCCGCCGTGCGCGCCGGCCGCAAGGCGATGGCCTGGCGCCGCACGCTGGCGAACGAACTGGCCACCCGGCACCTGGACAACGTCTGGATCATCGTCGGCGCCGCCGTGGCCGCCGCCCTCGGCCTGTGGCTGATCGTGCTGGCGGCCACCCCGGGCGAGCGCCAGGTGCTGCCGATGGCCCGGCGCGGCCCGGACGGGGTGCGGGCCGGGCTGGACCGGCACGCGGCCGAACTGGTGCTGCGCGACCGGGCGATGGAGGTCGCCGGCGTGCGCTGGTCGAAGGTGTCGGTCGGCCGCCGCCGGATCAGGACCAGCGCCGGCTCGCACTTCCGCGAACTGGACGATGTGCGGCGCGACCTGACGGCGGCCATGGAGTCGGCCGTCGCCCAGCTCGGCCTGGCCCGGCCGCCCGCGCTGCGCGTCCACGTCCAGCGGGCGGACCGCAAGGCGTGACACCGGACGTGAGAGGAGACAGCCGATGCGCACCACGCTCAACCGGGTCCTGCTCGGCCTGATCGGCCTGGTGCTGCTGGTGGTGGGCCTGTCGGTGCTCGTCGGCAGCCTGGACCTGCAGCGGCACTGGAACTTCACCGTGCCCGGCTGGTGGCCCTTCACCGGCCCCAAGGACGTCCTGCTCACCGCGCACGACCGCACCCGCTACCGCTCGGACGGCTGGTGGTGGCCGGTGGTGATCGCGGTGCTCGCCGTGCTGCTGCTGATCGCCCTGTGGTGGCTGCTCGCCCAGGTCCGCACCGGGCGGCTGCGCCAGCTGCGGATCGACAGCGGCGACGGCCAGGGCGCCCTGGTGCGCGGCCGCGCCGTGGAGCACGTGCTGGCCGCCGAGTCCGAGGCGTACGACGGCGTGGATTGGGCGGGCGCCCGCCTGGTCTCCCGGCGCGGCACCCCGCAGGCCCACCTCGTGCTGGGTCTCGAGCCCTACGCCACCCCGCGCGAGGTCGTGGACGGCCTGGACGCCGACGTGCTGGAGCAGGCCCGCGCCTCGGCCGGCCTCGCCGAACTCCCCGCCGAGGCCCGCCTGCGCGCGGTGCGCCACCGGGCCCGCCGGGTCAGCTGAGCCCGGCGGGGCGGGAGTTCGCAGGGCAGCCGGGCAGGGACACGTGCGGTCCGGCCGGTCGGCGAGCGACCGGCCATCGGGCGGCCCGAGGCGCCGCCCGCATCCCGGCAGGGCGGGAGTGGTGAGTCAGTCCGCCGGCTCCTGCCGCCGCGCCAGCCCCAGCGCGCTGTTGACCAGACCGATGTGGCTGAACGCCTGCGGGAAGTTGCCCAACTGGCGGCCCGCCACCGGGTCCCACTCCTCGGCGAGCAGCCCGACATCGTTGCGCAGCGCCAGCAGCCGCTCGAACAGCTCCTTTGCCTCCGGCCGCCGCCCGGTGGCCCGCAGCGCGTCCACCATCCAGAACGAGCAGGCCAGGAAGGCCCCTTCGGAGCCGGGCAGCCCGTCCACACCGGCCGCCTCGGGGCTGTAGCGGCGCACGAAGCCGCCGAGGTCCAGCTCCTTGCGCACCGCGGCCACCGTGCCCACCACCCGCGGGTCGTCCGCGGGCAGGAAGCCCACCTGCGGGATGAGCAGGGTGGCCGCGTCCAGCTCCCGCGAACCGTAGGACTGCGTGAAGGTGTTGCGCACCGGGTCGTAGCCGCGCTCGCACACCTCGGCGTGCACCTGGTCGCGCATGGCCCGCCAGCGGTCGATGTCGCCGCGCCACTTGGGCTGCGCCTCCAGGGTGCGCACCGCGCGGTCGGCGGCGACCCAGGCCATCACCTTGGAGTGCACGAAGTGCCGGCGTGCGCCGCGCACCTCCCACAGCCCCTCGTCCGGCTGCCGCCAGTTGCCCTCCAGGAAGTCCATCAGGGCGCGCTGCAGGTTCCAGGCGTAGGTCTCGGTGGGCAGGCCGCTCTCGCGGGCGAGGAAGAGGGAGTCCATCACCTCGCCGTAGACGTCGAGTTGGAGCTGGCCGGCGGCCGCGTTGCCGATCCGCACCGGCGCCGAGCCCTCGTAGCCGGCCAGCCACGGCACCTCGTACTCCGGCAGCCGGCGCTCGCCCGCGATGCCGTACATGATCTGCAGGTCGGCCGGGTTGCCGGCCACCGCGCGCAGCAGCCAGTCCCGCCAGGCATGCGCCTCCTCCAGGTAGCCGCCGGCGATCAGGGCGTTGAGGGTCAGGGCCGCGTCGCGCAGCCAGCAGAAGCGGTAGTCCCAGTTGCGGATCCCGCCGATCTCCTCGGGCAGCGAGGTGGTGGCGGCCGCGGCTATGCCGCCGCTGGGCGCGTAGGTGAGCGCCTTCAGGGTGATCAGGGAACGCAGCACCGCGTCGCGCCAGGGGCCCTCGTAGCGGCACTGCGAGGACCACGACTCCCAGTCCTTCAGGGACAGTTCGAGGGCGGCGAAGGGGTCGATCCGGCGCAGCCGGCGTGCGTGCGAGGCGTTCCAGGTGAGCACGAAGCCGATCCGCTCGCCGGCCGAGACGGTGAAGTCGGCGTAGGTGCGCATGTCCTGGCCGTACATCGGCAGGGTGGGGGTGCTGCGCAGCCACACCGAGTCGGGTCCGGCGATCGCCACCCGGTGGCCGTCGATCCGGCGCATCCAGGGCACCACGCTGCCGTAGTCGAACCGCAGCACCAGCTCGCTGCGCATGGACACCTCGCCGGAGACGCCCTCCACGACGCGGATCACGTCGGGCGCCTTGTCGCGCTGCGGCATGAAGTCGGTGACCTTCACGGTGCCGCTCGGCGTCTCCCAGAAGGTGTCCAGCACCAGGGTGTCGCCGCGGTACGAACGGCTCGCGCAGTGGCCGGAGTTGACGGGCGCGATCCGCCAGCGGCCGTTGTCGCGGTCGCCGAGCAGCGCGGCGAAGCAGGCCGCGGAGTCGAAGCGGGGCAGGCACAACCAGTCGATGGAGCCGTCCCGGCCGACGAGCGCGGCGGTCTGCAGATCGCCGATGATCGCGTAGTCCTCGATACGTCCCGCCACGTTGCCGCCCCACCGCTCGCCGTCGCCTGCCCGACGACCGTACCTCCGGCCGGTGGTGGCGCGGGGCGCGGGTCAGGCAGGTGTGGTGGTGGCCACGTGGTCCACGACGCCGGTGCCGCCCTCGGCCTTCGCGCAGTGCGCGCAGCAGTAGAAGCGGCCGTCCACCTGGACGCCGTGGCCGACGATCTGCACCCGGCAGTGCTCGCAGATCGGTGCCATCCGGTGGATCGCGCACTCGAAGCTGTCGAAGACGTGCACGGCCCCAGCGGCGTGCACCTCGAAGCTCATCTCGTAGTCGTTTCCGCAAACCTCGCAACGGGCCATGTGCCCAAGGCTGCGGTGCCGGCGGCGGGCGGGCAACGCACCCCGCAGCGGGCCGGCGCCGGAATCACCCGCTCAGCCGTGGACGTCGGCCGCCGGGACGACGGCCTCCAGCAGCTCGGCGAACCGCCGCTCGTCGATGACGGGGGTGCCGACCTGGCGGGCCCTGACGACCTTGGTGGTCGAGGAGTCCGGGTCGTTGGTGACCAGCAGGCTGGTCAGGCGGCTGACGGAGGAGGCGACATGGAGCCCGGCGTCGGTGGCGCGGTCCTCCAGCAGCTCGCGGTCGACACCGGTGTCGCCGGAGAACGCCACCCGCATCCCCTGCACCAGCGGCCCGCCCGGCTCCAGCCGGCCCGGGTTCGGGTACGGGCAGGCCGGACGCTTGCGGGCCGGGCGCCAGTTGCCATAACCCGAGCCGTGGATGCGGCCGTAGCGCGGCGCCGGGACCGCAGGGGCGCCGCCGGCCGGGCGGACCGCGGCCTCGGGCCACTCGGTCAGCGGCCGGCAGGTGTGCAGCGGCAGCGGCAGCCCCGCGGCGGCGGCCAGGTGCAGCGAGGGGCGGAACGCCTCGGCGAGCACCCGGGCGTCGTCCAGCGCGTGGTGCGCCCGGCGCTGGACCACCCCGTAGTGCGCGGCCAGCGACTCCAGCTTGTGGTTGGCCAGCGGCAGCCGCAGCTCCTTGGCGAGCACGATGGTGCACAGCCGGTGGTCCACCGGCGCGGCCGTGCCGGCCCGGGCGAACTCCCGCGCCAGCATGGACCAGTCGAAGACCGCGTTGTGCGCGACGAGCACCCGGCCGGCCAGCCGCTCGGCGAGCGCCGCGGAGATCTCCGGGAAGAGCGGGGCGTCGGCGAGCATCGCGCCGGTCAGGCCGTGGATCCAGACCGGGCCGGGGTCGCGCTCGGGGTTCACCGGCGAGTACCAGTGGTCCTGGACGTCGCCGCGGGCGTCGAGCCGGTAGACGGCCGCGGACACGATGCGGTCGTCCCGGCCGAGCCCGGTGGTCTCCACGTCGACCACGGCGTACCCCTCGGGGTAGTCCGCGGGCCACGGGTCGGGGGCGGGGGCGTGCCCGCCGGCGAAGGGCGGCTCGGTCCGGTTGTCCAGCATGGTCATCGAGGATAAGGGGCGCCGCCGACACCCTTTCACCGCGACCCGGGCGAACCGCCCCCGGCCGGCCCGCGGAAGAGTTGTGCGTACCAGTCGGTAACCCGACTCTGGCGGACCGCCGGTGGCCGCCTCTATGGTGCGTCCATGCCAGATCTGCCCGATGTCGTGCTGTGGTCCGTTCCCGCGTTCGTGCTGCTCACCGTTGTGGAGATGGTGAGCTACCGCATCCATCCCGACGACGACGCCGCCGGGTACACCGGCCGGGACACGGCGGCGAGCCTGTCCATGGGCCTCGGCAGTCTCTTCACCGACGCGCTGTGGAAGATCCCGATCGTGGCGATCTACTCCGGGGTGTACGCGCTCACCCCGCTGCGGGTCCCGGTCACCTGGTGGACGGTCCTGCTGATGCTGCTCGCCCAGGACTTCTTCTACTACTGGTCGCACCGCGGCCACCACGTGATCCGCCTGCTGTGGGCCTGCCACGTGGTGCACCACTCCAGCCGCAACTTCAACCTCTCCACCGCGCTGCGGCAGCCGTGGACCTCGCTGACCTCCTGGCCGTTCTACCTGCCGCTGGTCGCGCTGGGCGTGCACCCGGCCGCGCTCGCCTTCTGCACCTCGGTCAACCTCGTCTACCAGTTCTGGATCCACACCGAGCGGGTGGACCGCCTGGCGCGGCCGCTGGAGTTCGTCCTCAACACGCCCTCGCACCACCGGGTCCACCACGCCTCCCAGGGCGGCTACCTGGACCGCAACTTCGGCGGCATCCTCATCGTCTGGGACCGCCTCTTCGGCTCCTTCACCCCCGAGACCGAGCGGCCGGTGTACGGGCTGACGAAGAACATCTCGACGTACAACCCGCTGCGGGTGGCCACCCACGAGTACGCCGCTCTCGCGCGCGACCTGGCCGCGGTCCGCACCTGGAAGGACCGGGCGCGGCACCTGGTGCTCGGACCCGGCTGGCGCCCCGAGGGGGCAACCGCGGCCGGGGCGGCGCCCATTGCGGCGCAGGGGGCCGCCGCAATGGCGGCCGCGGCAGCGGTACGGGCCGGCGCGGGCGGCAAGGACGCGTGAGGGGGCGTCAGGCGGGACTGCCGCGGGCCGCGTTCGCGGCGGGGGCGCCGCCGACCGGCCCTGACGCGGCTGCCCTGTCCGGCCGGGCGGGCGCTGCTCGCCACCGGCGCCCGGCTCAGCGCGTCTCGCGGCCCCGTGCCCGGGCCGCCCGCCGCAGCTCCGCCACGCTGAGCGGCGGCACCGGCACCCGCTCGTGCGGCCACGCCTGCGGCGGCACGGCCCTGGGCGCGCGCGGCGGGGCGGGCGGCACCGTGAAGGGCAGGACCACGCTGCCGTACGGCCGGCGGGCCGGCGGCTGCGGATCGGGCGGCAGGACGGTCACGAGGAGTCCTCCAGGGGCACGGGGGACCTCCCTGGGTGTGCGGCGGGGCGGGTGCGCGAGGTACGGGCTGCTTGCGGGGTGCGGGTGCACGGTTCAACGAAGCGGGCGGGCCGCGGTGTCGGCCCGGGCGCGTACGCTGCTCGTCTGCGTCCTCACTCACCCGCCCGCCGCCGCATGGGCTTCCGCATGGGGCGGATCTAGGGTGGGGAGGAGGGGAAGCGAGGCGCCGCCCGGGCGCAGCGCGGGAAAGGAGGCGCCGTGCTCATCGACACCTACGGTCGCGTGGCCACGGACCTGCGGGTCTCCCTGACCGACAGGTGCAACCTGCGCTGCACCTACTGCATGCCCGAGGAGGGGCTGCAGTGGCTGGCCAAGCCCGAGCTGCTCACCGACGACGAGGTGGTGCGGCTGGTCCGCATCGCCGTCACCGACCTCGGCGTGACCGATGTGCGTTTCACCGGCGGCGAGCCGCTGCTGCGACCGGGACTGGTCGGCATCGTGGAGCGCTGCGCCGCCCTGACCCCGCGCCCGAAGATGTCGCTGACCACCAACGGCATCGGTCTGCGCCGCACCGCCGCCGCCCTGCGCGAGGCGGGCCTGGACCGGGTGAACGTCTCCCTGGACACCCTGCGTCCCGACGTCTTCCAGCGGCTCACCCGCCGCAAGCGCCACCAGGACGTGCTGGACGGGCTGCAGGCCGCGCGTGAGGCGGGCCTGGCCCCGGTCAAGGTCAACACCGTGCTGATGCGCGGGATCAACGACGACGAGGCGCCCGACCTGCTGGCCTGGGCGCTGGAGCACGACTACGAGCTGCGGTTCATCGAGCAGATGCCGCTGGACGCCCAGCACGGCTGGCAGCGCGAGGACATGGTGACCGCCGAGGAGATCCTGACGGCGCTGCACACCCGCTTCACCCTGGAGCCCGAGGGCGGCAGCGCCCGCGGCCACGCGCCCGCCGAGCGCTGGATCGTGGACGGCGGCCCCGCCGTCGTCGGCGTGATCGCCTCGGTGACCCGGCCCTTCTGCCGGGCCTGCGACCGCACCCGGCTCACCGCCGACGGCCAGGTGCGCAACTGCCTGTTCGCCCGCGAGGAGTCCGACCTGCGCGCGGCCCTGCGCTCGGGCGCGCCCGACGCCGAGGTCGCCGAGCTGTGGCGGGCCGCGATGTGGGGCAAGAAGGCCGGCTCGGGGCTGGACGACCCCTCCTTCCTCCAGCCCGAGCGGCCGATGTCAGCCATCGGCGGCTGACCGCGACTCCCACTCGGCGAAGGGGACCACGTCCTTCAGGAAGCCGCGCACGCCGAGGAACTGCGAGAGGTGCTCGCGGTGCTCCGCGCAGGCGAGCCAGGTCTTGCGCCGCTCGGGGGTGTGCAGCTTCGGGTTGTTCCAGGCCAGGACCCACTGCGCGGGTGCCCGGCAGCCCTTGGCCGAGCAGGTCGGCGAATCGTCCATGGCCCCGTCGTTCGCCCCGGTGAGCGCCCCGATGTTCATGCCCCCAGTAAACCTCTTGCGGACATGGCGACGCCGGGCAGCCACGGGGGGAGCCGCCCGGCGTCGGTCCACGGCTCCGACGGGGGATACGGAGCGCAATCCGTAGTATGACATGCGCGTAGCCCCTCGTGGAGAGGGAAGTCCGCGATTGATCTGAGCTTTTCTTGAGGTTGTCCGGATGCCGCCACAGGTCTGGACCACCCGGGTCCGGACGCGCAGTTAACGGCCCTGCTCGCCGGCGTCCCCGACCGGTTCCGCCACCTGGGGCGCTTCCGGTTTCGCCGCCTTGTCCGGCTCTTCGCCCGGCTCCGGCGCGGGAACGGCGTCCGCGTGCCGTTCGGCACCGGTCTCCACCCGGCTCGGCGCGATCGCCCGGCGCACCCGAGGGGGTACGAGGGCGGTGTGCGGCTGCGGGGCGTTCTCCCGGCCGGCGTTGGCGTAGACCACTGCGATGTAGGGGAGCAGCGCGCCCACCACGAGCGTCGCCCAGGCGAGCGGGCGCTCCACGTTCCACAGCACGACGGTCAGGATCACCGACACGGTGCGGATCGACATCGAGATGATGTAACGGCGCTGGCGGGCCCGCACGTCCTCGGTGAGCCCGGTCCTGGCTCCCGTGATGTGGAAGACCTCCGCCCCCCGCTGCTTCCGCATCGTGCTCCACCGCCCGCTCTTCGTGGTCGTCCCGGAAGGCCCTGCCTGGTCCGCGCCGCCCCGCTCGCGGGTCACGGCGCGCAGCGTGGGTCCCTTCCCACGGTACGCCGCCCGGGCCCGCCGCATCAGGTCGGGGCACGCCCCGACATGCGGGTCCGGTCACCCGGAAGGAGACTGGCCGGACGACCGCCGGGCATCCGGCGCCCGGCCGAGGAGGCGTTGTCATGACCTGGTTGTGGGCGATCATCGTCGGCCTGGTGCTCGGCCTCGTCGCCAAGGCGATCATCCCGGGCCGGCAGACCCTGCCGCTGTGGCTCACCGTGCTGTGCGGCATGGGCGGCAGCGCGCTGGGCAACGGCGTGGCGCGCTGGCTCGGGGTCGCCGACACCAAGGGCTTCGACTGGACCCGGCACGTCCTCCAACTCGTCGGCGCCGTCGTCCTGGTGGGGCTCGGCGACGCGCTGTGGGCGGCGTTCAGGGGCCGGCGGCGGACCGGGGCGACGTACTGAGACCCGCCCCGGCCCCTTCGGCACCCCTCGGCCCCCTTCAGCCCTCTCCCGGCTCCGCCCGGCCCCTTGCCTCAGTGGCCGGTGTACGCCGCCAGGTGCTCGCCCGTGAGGGTGCTGCGGGCCGCCACCAGGTCGGCGGGGGTGCCCTCGAAGACCACCCGGCCGCCGTCGTGGCCCGCGCCCGGGCCGAGGTCGATGATCCAGTCGGCGTGCGCCATGACCGCCTGGTGGTGCTCCACCACGATGACCGAGGTGCCGCCGTCGACCAGCCGGTCCAGCAGGCCGAGCAGCTGCTCGACGTCCGCGAGGTGCAGGCCCGCGGTCGGCTCGTCCAGGACGTAGACGCCGCCCTTCTCGGCCATGTGCACCGCCAGCTTCAGCCGCTGCCGCTCGCCGCCGGAGAGCGTGGTGAGCGGCTGGCCCAGGGTGAGGTAGCCCAGCCCGACGTCGGCGAGCCGGCCCAGGACGCGGTGGGCCGCGGGGGTGCGGGCCTCGCCGTCGGCGAAGAACTCCCGCGCCTCGGCCACCGGCATCGCCAGCACCTCGCTGATGTCGCGCCCGCCCAGCCGATACTCCAGCACCGAGGCGTCGAAGCGGCGGCCCTCGCACTCCTCGCAGACGGTGGCGACCCCGGCCATCATCGCCAGGTCGGTGTAGATCACGCCGGCGCCGTTGCAGTTGGGGCAGGCGCCCTCGGAGTTGGCGCTGAACAGCGCGGGCTTGACCCCGTTGGCCTTCGCGAACGCCTTGCGGACCGGTTCCAGCAGCCCGCTGTAGGTGGCCGGGTTGCTCCGCCGGGAGCCGCGGATCGGACTCTGGTCGACCGACACCACATCCACGCCCGCCCGGCCGCCGACGAGCGAGCCGTGCACCAGCGAGCTCTTGCCGGAGCCCGCCACCCCGGTCACGGCGACGAGCACCCCGAGCGGGATGTCGACGTCCACGTCCTTGAGGTTGTGCGTGCGGGCGCCGCGGACCGGCAGGGTGCCGGTGGGTGTGCGGACCGTCTTCTTCAGCGCGGCCCGGTCGTCCAGGTGGCGGCCGGTGAGGGTGCCGCCGGCCCGCAGGCCCTGGACGGTGCCCTCGAAGCAGACCGTGCCGCCCCGCGGGCCCGCGCCCGGGCCGAGGTCGACCACGTGGTCGGCGATCGCGATCACCTCGGGCTTGTGCTCCACCACGAGCACGGTGTTGCCCTTGTCGCGCAGCCGCAGCAGCAGCTCGTTCATCCGCTGGACGTCATGGGGGTGCAGACCGGTGGAGGGCTCGTCGAAGACATAGGTGACATCGGTGAGGGAGGAGCCGAGCTGGCGGATCATCTTCACCCGCTGTGCCTCGCCGCCGGACAGGGTGCCCGAGGGGCGGTCCAGCGACAGATAGCCCAGGCCGATCTCCACGAAGGAGTCCAGGGTGTGCCGCAGCGAGGCCAGCAACGGCGCCACCGAGGGCTCGTCCAGGTCGCGCACCCACTGCGCCAGGTCGCTGATCTGCAGCGCGCACGCGTCGGCGATGCTCATCCCCCCGATCTTCGAGGAGCGGGCCGCCTCCGCCAGCCGGGTGCCGCCGCAATCGGGGCAGGTGGTGAAGGCGACCGCCCGGTCCACGAACTCCCGCACGTGCGGCTGCAGCGCCTCACGGTCCTTGGCGAGGAAGGACTTGCGGATACGCGGGACCAGGCCCTCGTACGTCATGTTGATGCCGGCGATCTTCATCCGGACCGGCTCGTGGTGCAGGAAGGCGTGCAGCTCCTTCTTCGTGAACCTGCCGATCGGCTTGTCCGCGTCGTAGAGGCCGGACTCGGCGTAGAGGCGGTGGTTCCAGCCGCCGGGCTTGTAGCCGGGGATGGTCAGGGCGCCCTCGCGCAGGGACTTGCCGGGGTCGTAGAGCCGGGTGAGGTCGATGTCGGAGACCTGGCCGCGGCCCTCGCAGCGCGGGCACATGCCGCCGGCCCGGGTGAAGGTCTTGCGGACGGTGGTGCCGCTGCCGCGCTCGACCGTGATCGCGCCGGCCGCCCGCACGGAGGCCACGTTGAAGGAGAACGCGTTGGGCGAGCCGATGTGCGGGCGGCCCAGGCGGCTGAACAGGATGCGCAGCATGGCGTTGGCGTCGGTGGCGGTGCCCACGGTGGAGCGGGGGTCGGCGCCCAGGCGCTGCTGGTCCACGATGATCGCGGTGGTCAGCCCCTCCAGGACGTCCACCTCCGGGCGGGCGAGGGTCGGCATGAAGCCCTGGACGAAGGCGCTGTAGGTCTCGTTGACCAGCCGCTGGGACTCGGCGGCGATCGTGCCGAACACCAGGGAACTCTTGCCCGAGCCGGACACGCCGGTGAACACGGTCAGCCGCCGCTTGGGCAGCTCGACGCCGACGTCCCGCAGGTTGTTCTCCCGCGCCCCGTGCACACGGATCACGTCGTGGGCGTCGGCGGGCCGCGCCGCAGCCGTGTCCGTGCGGGTGGCCTTGCTCATGCTGTCTCCGTGGGGTGTCAGGCGGGCCCGGGAGGGCTTGGTCTCCGGGAGGTCACCGGTGACCTCCGGGTGCTTCCCGGAGTTTTCCGGTGCTCTTCGAGAACGGTCCCGGGCCCGGCCGGGTGGGTCAGGCGGCCTCGTTGATGCGGATCAGGTTGCCCGCGGGGTCGCGGAAGGCGCAGTCCCGCACACCGTACGGCTGCCGGGTCGGCTCCTGGACGACCTCGGCGCCGGTCGCCTCCACCCGCGCGAAGGCGGCGTCGAGGTCGGGCGCGGCGAGGATGAGGCGGGCGTAGCTGCCCTTGGCCATCAGCTCGGCGATCGTCCGCTTCTCGCTGTCGGTGAGGCCGGGCTCCATGGCGGGCGGCTCCAGGACGACGGAGGTGCCGGGCTGCCCGGGCGGCCCGACGGTGATCCAGCGGGTGGTGCCGGAGCCGACGTCGTTGCGGACCTCGAAGCCGAGCGCGTCCTGGTAGAAGGCCAGCGAGGCGTCCGGGTGGGTGTGCGGGAGGAAGGTGGCGTGAATGGTGATGTCCATGCCCGCCAGGCTAGGCAGCCCGCCGTACGGGGGGCTTCTCCATTCCTGACGGGTTCACGCGACCGGTGGAAACCGGGGTCAGGCGCGCGGGACCTCGCGCAGCCACTGCGGGGGCACCCGGTCGGTGAGCCACACTCCGTTGGCGCTGACCCGGAACTCGTGGCCCGACGCCGCGAGTCCTGCGGCGTCCACCGCCAGGACCACCGGTCGGCCGTGTCGGGCACCCACCCGGCCGGCTGTCGCCACGTCCGCGGACAGGTGGACGTCCTGCCGTGACATCGGCTTCAGCCCCTCGCGCAGGATCAGCGGGAGCGTGACCGACGCGGTGCCGTGGTAGAGCACGTCGGGCGGGACCGTGGCGGGCAGGCCCAGCTCCACGGCCACCGAATGGCCCTGGCTGGCCCGTATCCGCAGGCCGTCCTCGGAGTAGGCGAACCGCTTCTTGTTGTTGCTGGCCACCACATGGTCCAGGTCCGCCCTGGAGAAGCGGCGGCCCTTGGCGGCGCAGGCCGCGATCAGCCGATCGACCTCGACCCATCCGCCGCTGTCGAGCGCCAGCCCGACCGCCTCCGGCTGGTGCCGCAGTACCAGGGACAGGAACTTCGAGATCCTGACCATCTGCCGTTCGTCCAATACGTTGTTCCTCTCGTCTTTTCTTCGTGTGCTGTCTCGTGTGCTGCGTTGTCCGCCGCGTGGCGTGCTGTGGTGCTGTCTGCCGCGCCTGCCGTGGGCCGTTGGCCCGCGGCGGCCGCGGGGGCGGGCCGGCCGGGCGGTGCGCCCGGCCGGCCCGGCCGTCACACGCCCTGGCTGACCGAGCTCATGTTGAAGTCCGGCACCCGCAGCGCGGGGGTGGCGGCGCGGGTGAACCAGTCGGCCCACTCGCGCGGCAGCGTCCGCTCGGTGCGGCCGGCCTCCGTGGCGCGGCCGAGCAGGTCGACCGGGGACTCGTTGAACCGGAAGTTGTTGACCACGCCGGTCACTTCGCCGCCCTCCACCAGGTACACCCCGTCGCGGGTGAGGCCGGTGAGCAGCAGCGTGGCCGGGTCCACCTCGCGGATGTACCACAGGCAGGTGAGCAGCAGGCCGCGCTCGGTGGCGGCCACCATCTCGTCAAGCGTACGGGTGCCGCCGCCGTCGAGCACCAGGTTGTCCGGGGCGGGGGCGAGCGGGACTCCGGTGAGGCCGGCGGTGTGGCGGGTGGTGATCAGCTGCCGCAGGGTGCCGTCCGCGATCCAGTCCACCGGGCCCGCCGGCAGGCCGTTGTCGAAGACCGAGGAGTCCCCGCCCGAGGCGTGGGCGACCACGAACGGGGCGGATTCCAGGCCGGGTTCGCCGGGGTCGCTGCGCAGGGTCAGCGCGAGCGGGCTGATCTTCTCGCCGATCCGGGTGCCGCCGCCCGGCTTGCTGAAGACGGTGCGGCCCTCGGCGGCGTCCCGGGCGCCGGAGGACCACATCTGATAGATCATCAGGTCGGCGACGGCGGTGGGCGGCAGCAGCGTCTCGTACCGGCCGGCGGGCAGCTCGACCTTGCGCTCGGCCCAGGCCAGCCGCCGGGCGAGGTCGGCGTCCACCGCCAGCGGGTCGACGTCGGTGAAGTCCGGGGTGGCGGTGCCGGACCAGGCCGAGCGGGTGCGGTCGGGGGACTTCGCGTTGACCTCGAGGGTGCCGGTGGGCTGGTCGTGGCGCAGCCGCAGCCCGCTGGAGGTGCCGAGGTAGGTGGAGGTGACCCGGTGGTGCGCGAAGCCGTACAGCTCGCGGCCGCCTGCGCGGGCCGCGGCGAACGCCTCGCCGAGCGCGGGCGCGAAGGCGGCGAAGACCTGCGAGCCGGTCTCGGCGGGCGGTTCGGTGAAGGCGGCCGAGGCCGGAGTGCCGGTGGCGAGGGGCTGGGCGTCCTCGGCGGGGCCGGCGTCGCGGGCGGCCGCCTCGGCGGCGCGGATCAGCGGCTCCAGCTCCTCGGCCGTCACCGCCGAGCGGGAGACCACGCCCGAGGCGGTGCCCTCCGCGCCGTCCACGGTGGCGATGACGGTGAGGGTGCGGCCGCGCGTGACCCCGTTCGTCGTCAGGGCGTTGCCGGCCCAGCGCAGATTGGCGCTCGACTCCTCGTCGGCGATCACCACGCAGCCGTCGGCCCGGGACAGCGACAGGGCGCGCTCGACGATCTCGTGGGGCTTGCTGCTGGCGCCGCTCATCGGCCCGCCTCCTGCGTGGTGTTGAGAATGCTGACGCCCCGGAAGAGGGCGGAGGGGCAGCCGTGGCTGACCGCGGCGACCTGGCCGGGCTGGGCCTTGCCGCAGTTGAAGGCGCCGCCGAGCACGTAGGTCTGCGGGCCGCCGACGGCCTCCATCGAGCCCCAGAAGTCGGTGGTGGTGGCCTGGTAGGCGACGTCCTTGAGCTGTCCGGCGAGCCGGCCGTTCTCGATCCGGAAGAAGCGCTGGCCGGTGAACTGGAAGTTGTAGCGCTGCATGTCGATCGACCAGGAGCGGTCCCCGACCACGTAGATGCCGCGCTCCACGCCGGCGATCAGCTCCTCGGTGGAGGGGCCGTCGGGCGCGGGCTGCAGCGAGACGTTCGCCATGCGCTGGACCGGGACGTGGGCGGGGGAGTCGGCGAACGCGCAGCCGTTGGACCGCTCGAAGCCGGTGAGGCGGGCGATCCGGCGGTCGAGCTGGTAGCCGACGAGGACGCCGTCGCGCACCAGGTCCCAGGACTGGCCGGCCACCCCCTCGTCGTCGAACCCGACGGTGGCCAGGCCGTGTTCCGCGGTGCGGTCGCCGGTGACGTTCATCAGCGGGGAGCCGTACTTCAAGGTGCCCAGCTGGTCGAAGGTGGCGAAGGAGGTGCCGGCGTACGCCGCCTCGTACCCCAGCGCGCGGTCCAGTTCGGTGGCGTGGCCGATCGACTCGTGGATCGTCAGCCACAGGTTCGAGGGGTCGACCACCAGGTCGTACCGCCCCGCGTCCACCGAGGGGGCGCGCATCTTCTCGGCGAGCAGGCCGGGGATGGCGGCCAGTTCGGCGTCCCAGTCCCAGCCGGTGCCCGTCAGGTACTCCCAGCCGCGTCCGGCCGGCGGGGCCAGGGTGCGCATGGAGTCGAAGTCGCCGGTCCCGGCGTCCACCGAGACGGCGGTCAGCACCGGGTGCAGGCGGACGCGCTGCTGGGTGGTCGTGGTGCCGGCGGTGTCGGCGTAGAACTTGTTCTCCTGGACGGTGAGCAGGGCCGCGTCCACGTGCGAGACGCCCTCGGCGGCCAGCAGCCGGCCGCTCCACTCGGCGAGCAGGCCGGTCTTGTCGGCGTCGGGCACGTCGAAGGGGTTCACCTCGTAGGAGGACACCCAGGTGCGGTCGGCGTGCACCGGCTCGGGGGCCAGCTCCACCCGCTCGTCCGACCCCGCGGCCGCGATCACCTGCGCGGACAGCTTGGCCATGGCGACGGCCTGGGAGGCGACGCGCGCGGCCGCGTCCATCGTCAGGTCCACGCCCGCGGCGAAGCCCCAGGCGCCGCCGTGCACCACCCGTACCGCGTACCCCAGGTCGGTGGTGTCGGAGGCGCCCGCCGTCCGCCCGTCCCGCAACTGCCAGGAGGCGCTGCGCACCCGCTCCAGCCTGAAGTCCGCGTGCTCCGCGCCCAGCGCCCGCGCCCGCGCCAACGCGGCATCGGCAAGCGCGCGCAGCGGCAGCGCGACGAACGACTCATCCACCTCATGCGGCACGACGATCTTCCCTTCCCTCGCTTCCTCCGCAGTGAACCACGTCCGCGCCCCGCCGCGGTGGCGAATTCCCCCGGGCCTGTGGACAACTCGCACGTGCCCCCGGACGAGCGGGCCCGGGCCGCGGCCGGCCGGACCGGGCGATCGGGCCGGACCGGGCGTGTGGTGGACGCGGCGGCCCGGCGGACCGCGTGGGCCCTCTGGAACCCGTGGACCGTCTCTGGACACGACCGCCGCTGGTATGGACCAATCTGGGTGCCGATCGATATGCTCATGACAAGCGCCCCGCTTGTCCCCGGAGTCCCCCCACGGATCCGACGGGTCCGAGGGATCCGCCGACTCCCAGGCCCGACAAGGAGTCCCCCCATGCCAGTCCCCGCGCCCGTCCCCACGCCGGTTCCCGCGCCCGTCCCCACGCCGGTTCCCGCCCCGGCCCGCACGTCCCTACGCCGCAGGACCGCGGCCGCCGCCGCGGTCGCCGCCGCCACCGCCGCGATCGGCGCGCTCACCCCGGGCACCGCCAGTGCCCACGGTGCCCTGAGCACCCCGGTCAGCCGGATCTCCGCCTGCTACGCCGAAGGCCCCGAGCACCCGCAGTCGCAGGTGTGCAAGGACCTCGTGGCCGACAGCGGCACCCAGCCGCTCTACGACTGGAACGAGGTCAACATCCTCGACGCCAACGGCCAGAGCCGGCAGATCATCCCGGACGGCCACCTGTGCTCCGCCGACCGCGACAAGTACCGCGCCCTGGACTGGGCCCGCACCGACTGGCCCGCAACTCCCGTGACGGCCGGGCAGACCACCGTCCACTTCCGCGTCACCGCGCCCCACCGCGGCACCATGACCCTCTACATCACCAAGCAGGGCTACGACCCGACGAAGCCGCTGAAGTGGTCCGACCTCGACGACACGCCGATCGCCGTCTACGACACGGTCGCCTCCGCGCCCAGCGGCTACTACGACTTCACCGCCAACCTGCCCCAGCGCACCGGCCGCCAACTCGTCTACCAGGTGTGGCAGCGCAACGACAGCCCCGAGGCCTTCTACGGCTGCGCGGATGTCGTCTTCGGACAGACCGCGCAGGCGGCCAGGGCGGCCACCGCCGACGTCGCCAAGGCGCCCACCGACGCGCAGATCACCGCCGGCGAGTCCAGGTCCACCGTCATCTACCACGGCCACGGCGGCGACACGCCCACCGCCGCCACCCGCGGCGACCTCGCCACCAGCAACGCCGCCCACAGCACCGGCAGCCTGGAGGCGGCGCTGGGCGGCAGCGCCGTGCTCGCCTCCGGCGCCCTCGGCCTGCTGCTGCACAGCCGCCGCCGGGCCGCCGCCCGTTCCCGCGGCTGACGCCCGCGGGAAAGGTTTCAGCAGAGGCACTGTAGGAACTCCACAGGGTCCGCGGGGGCAGGCTGTCGGGGGCCGGTCCCCCGAAACGGCGCGGGTACCGATAGTTTTCACGGAGAACACCCACCACCCAGGGAGTGATCCGTTGAGCCGCTCGGTTCTCGTCACCGGAGGAAACCGGGGCATCGGCCTTGCCATCGCCCGGGCCTTCGCCGCGGCGGGCGACAAGGTCGCCGTCACCTACCGCTCGGGCGAGCCGCCCGCGGACCTCGTGGCGCAGGGCGTGCTCGCCGTGCGCTGCGACATCACCGACAGCGAGCAGGTCGAGCAGGCGTACAAGGAGGTCGAGGAGAAGCACGGCAACGTGGAGGTGCTCGTCGCCAACGCCGGCATCACCCGCGACCAGCTGCTGATCCGCATGACGGAGGAGGACTTCAGCGCCGTCCTCGACACCAACCTCGTCGGCACCTTCCGCGTGGTCAAGCGCGCCAACCGCGGCATGCTGCGGGCCAAGAAGGGCCGCGTCGTGCTGATCTCCTCGGTCGTCGGCCTGCTCGGGCAGGGCGGCCAGGCGAACTACGCCGCCTCCAAGGCCGGTCTGGTGGGCTTCGCCCGCTCGCTCGCCCGCGAACTGGGCTCGCGCAACATCACCTTCAACGTCGTCGCGCCCGGCTTCGTGGACACCGACATGACCCGCGTGCTCAGCGACGAGCAGCGCGCCGACATCGTCGCCCAGGTGCCGCTGGGCCGCTACGGCAAGGCCGAGGAGATCGCCGCCGCGGTCCGCTTCCTCGCCTCCGACGAAGCCTCGTACATCACTGGAGCCGTCATCCCGGTTGACGGCGGATTGGGCATGGGTCACTGATCGCCATGAGCGGAATCCTCGACGGCAAGCGCGTTCTGGTCACCGGTGTGCTGATGGAGTCCTCCATCGCCTTCCACGCCGCCAAGCTGGCCCAGGAGCAGGGCGCCGAGATCATCCTGACCGCCTTCCCCCGCCCGACCCTCACCGAGCGCATCGCCAAGAAGCTCCCCAAGCCGGCCAAGGTGATCGAGCTCGACGTCACCAACGACCAGCACCTGGCGGGCCTGGCCGACACCGTCCGCGAGGAGCTCGGCAGCCTGGACGGCGTCGTGCACTCCATCGGCTTCGCGCCCCAGGACGCGCTCGGCGGCAACTTCCTCAACACCCCCTTCGAGTCCGTGGCCACCGCCATGCACGTCTCGGCGTACTCGCTGAAGTCGCTCACCATGGCGTGCCTGCCGCTGATGGCCGAGGGCGGCTCGGTCGTCGGCCTCACCTTCGACGCGCAGTTCGCCTGGCCGCAGTACGACTGGATGGGCCCGGCCAAGGCCGCCCTCGAGGCGACCTCCCGCTACATCGCCCGCGACCTGGGCAAGCAGAACGTCCGCTGCAACCTCATCTCCGCGGGGCCGATCGGCTCCATGGCGGCGAAGTCCATCCCGGGCTTCTCCGAGCTGGCCTCGGTGTGGAACCACCGCTCCCCGCTGGAGTGGGACATGGCCGACCCCGAGCCGGCCGGCCGCGGCGTGGTCGCCCTGCTCTCGGACTGGTTCCCCAAGACGACCGGCGAGATCATCCACGTGGACGGCGGCCTGCACGCCATCGGCGCCTGACCCTTCCGGCGCGGCGGCGAGCAGGTCCTCACGCGAGGCCGCCCGGGCACAAAGAGTGCGCGGGCGGCCTCGCGTCCATTGGTGCCGGGCCGCGTCCAGGGGGCCGCACTCAGCGGCGCGGGTTCACGAAGCGGCAGAAGAGCGCGTGCTCGCGGGCCTCGGCGGAGGCCGCGGCGACATCGCCCGCGCGGATCGCGGCCACCAGCCGGGCGTGGTCGAGATGGTCCTCGGGACGCAGGGTCGTGCCCACGTCGGCCCGCAGGAAGTCCCGCAGCACCTCGCCGAGGTCGGCGTACAGGGTGCTGAACACCTCGTTGTGGGAAGCCGCCACCACCGCCAGGTGGAACGTCACGTCGGCCTGCACGAACGCCTCCGCGTCGCCCGACTCCCACGCCTGCTCGCGCCCGGCGAGCAGGGCGTCCAGCTGCCGCAGGTCGGCCTCCTCGCGCCGCTCGGCGGCCAGCCCCGCCGCTCCCGCCTCCAGGGAGCTGCGCAGCTCGGCGACGTGCCGCGGATCGGAGCCCTCGAAGCGCGCCCGCATCACGCCCGCGAGCTCGCTGGTGGCGAGCACATAGGTGCCCGAGCCCTGGCGGATGTCGAGCACCCCGTTGTGCGCCAGCGCGCGGACGGCCTCGCGCACGGTGTTGCGGGCCACGCCGAGCCGCTCCACCAGCTCCGGCTCGGTCGGGATGCGGGAGCCGACCGGCCAGGTGCCCGAGGCGATCTCCGCGCGCAGCCGCGCGATCACCTGGTCGGCCAGCGGGGCGGGACGCGGCACGGGTCCGAGATTCATCCCATCATTCTATGATGGATCCATGCGTGATGACGAACCCCTCACCCTCGACCGCGCGGCGGCCGCCGCACCCGACCCCGCAACCCCACCCGCCACCGTCCCTGCCGCCCCGGCCCGGCCGGCCGCCGTCAGCGCCCACGAGAGCGCCCATCGGCCGCCGCAATGGGTGCGCCGGCTCGTCATCACCGCGCTGCTGCTTGCCGCCGTCAACCTCCGCCCGGCCATCACGAGCCTGGGCGCCCTGCTGAAGGAGGTCCGCGACGGACTCGGCATGAGCGGCACCATGGCCGGGCTGCTCACCTCGGTGCCCGCCGCCTGCTTCGCCCTCTTCGGCTTCGCCGCGCCCCGGCTGGCCCGCCGGTACGGCCCCGGCGCCGTCGTCTGCGCCGGCATGGCCGCCCTGACCATCGGCCTGCTGCTGCGCCCGCTCGCCGGCGGCACGGCCGTCTTCCTGGCCGCCAGCGCCCTGGCACTGGCCGGCATCGCCGTCTCCAACGTGCTGATGCCGGTGATCGTCAAGCGCTACTTCCCCGACAAGGTCGGCACCGTCACCGGCCTGTACTCCATGGCGCTGTCCCTGGGCACCGCCGTGGCCGCCGCGGTGAGCGTCCCCCTGACCGACGCCATGGGCGGCAGCTGGCGCCTCGGCCTGGGCATGTGGGCCCTGCTCGCCGCCCTCGCCGTCGGCCCCTGGATCCTCCTCGTCCGCGACCGCTCCGGCGTCCATGTGCCCAGGCGCTCCCCGGCACCCATGGCGTCGAGCGGGGCCGCTGCAAAGGCGGCGGACACAGGTGCCGAGGACAGTGCCCCCACCAGCGGCTCCGCCGGCGCACCCGTCCTCGCACCCGGGGAGCATGGGCGGATCACCCGCAGCCGCACCGCCTGGATGCTCGCCTGCTTCTTCGGGCTCCAGGGCACCGCGGCCTACGTGACCATGGGCTGGATGCCGCAGATCCTGCGCGACGCCGGGATCTCCGCCGGACAGGCGGGCGTGCTGCTCGCGGTCACCATGGCGATGGGCGTGCCGCTGTCGTTCGTCCTGCCGCCGCTCGCCGCCAGGATGCGCTCCCAGGGGCCCATCGTCGTCCTGCTCGCCGTCTGCCAGATCGCCGGCTTCCTGGGCCTGTGGGCCGCCCCGGCCGCCGCCCCGTACCTGTGGGCGCTGCTGCTCGGCGTCGCCAACTGCGCCTTCCCCCTGGTGCTGACGATGATCGGGATGCGTTCGCGCACCGGCCCCGGCGTGGTGCGCCTGTCGGCCTTCGCGCAGAGCACCGGCTACCTCATCTCCATCCCCGGCCCGATCCTGGTCGGCACCCTCAACCAGGCCACCGGCAGCTGGGGCGTGCCCATGGTGCTGATGGCCGTCCTGGTGGCCCCGCAGGTCCTGTGCGGGGTGCTCGCCGGACGCAACCGCCAGATCGAGGACGAACTGTGACCCCGCCGCGGGCCGCCCAGGAACCGGTGCCAGACTGACTCCATGCCCGTACTCGAACCCAACCCCCCGCAGCCGCACCGGCGGCTGCTGATCGTCTTCGGCCTGATGATGGGGGTGCCCGCGATCGTCGCGGTCGTCGCCACCATCGCGGCCCGTATGGGGTAACCCGCCCCGCAGCGCCCCTCGCCCGCACCTCGACTCCGCCTCCCCTGGCCCTTGCCCGCACCTCGACCGCGCCTCCCTTGCGCCTCGACCGGGCCCCGCGCACCTTCCGCGGCGGCCGACCCCGAGCCGAGGGTGGGGACAACCCCACCTTCCCTAGGGGGCCAGGGTCAGGGTCGAGTGGGTGGACGACCGGATGGGACCGCAGAAGCCGCGCCCGTAGCGTCGTGCCGTACACAGACGGCAGCACACGACGCACCACCACCACGACGGCAGCAGCGGCACCACGACGGTCCCCACGGAGGCGTTCACCGTGACCACGCAGTCCCCGCACCTGTACGAGCGGCAGACCGGCCCGGCCGGCGGCACCGCGAAGGCGGCGGCCCAGACCCGGCTCACCTGGTGGGGGCTGGCACTGCCGGTGGCCGCCTTCACCGCGCTGCTGGTGCTGGTCGGCAGCGGCTCCGCGCACGGCACCCCCACGGCCTCCGGCGGCGACCTGCTGCGGCACCTGGCGGGCCTGGGCGCCGCCGTGCTCGCCCTGCTCGGCCACCTCGTCTGAAGCCGTCAGGTCGGGACCGCCCGAAACCCTCGCCCGAGACACCGCCCGCCCTCCCGGCCGCCCGCCGCCACGCCGGGCCCCGGCCGCGGACGTCCTCGGTCATCCCGCGCCTGACCGCCTGATTTCTGGAAAGCTGAAGGGCATGACCGTCGATTCACCGCGCACCATCGTCCTGCTCAGGCACGCCAAGGCCGACTGGCCCGACGTCCCCGACCGCGAGCGCCCGCTCGCCGACCGGGGCCGGCTGGACGCCCCCGCGGCCGGCCGCCGCTTCACCGACGACGGCCTCACCTTCGACCTCGCCCTGTGCTCGACGGCGGACCGCACCCGCGAGACCTGGAAGCTCGTCGCCCACGAGCTCGACCACCGCCCGAAGACGGTCTACGAGGACCGGCTCTACGACGCCACGCTCGGCCAGCTGATCGCCGTGGTCAACGAGACCCCGGACGATGTCGGCACCCTGCTGCTCGTCGGCCACAACCCGGGCATCCACGCGCTGGCCGACGCCCTGGCCGGCACCGAGAGCGAACCGCTGGCCCGCATGCACCGCGGCGGCTTCCCCACCGCGGCCTTCGCGGTGCTCACCTTCGACGGCTCGTGGAAGTCCGTGGAGCACGGCGTGGCGCGGATGTCGGCGTTCTGGACCCCGCACGAGAGCTGAACCCCGCACGAGCCGGCCGGCCGGCGCACCGCGGGCGCCACCGAGGACGGCGCGGCGCCCGCGGCCGGCGGGCTCAGTCCTCGCTGGTGTCCACCCCGTCCAGCTCGTCCGCCGCGTCGATCTCCTCGCGGGTGATGCCCAGCAGATAGAGGACGGTGTCCAGGAAGGGCACGTTCACCGCCGTGTCGGCCGCCTCGCGCACCACCGGCTTGGCGTTGAAGGCCACGCCGAGACCGGCCGCGTTGAGCATGTCCAGGTCGTTGGCGCCGTCGCCGACCGCCACCGTCTGGCTGAGCGGCACCCCGGCCTGCCGGGCGAAGTCCCGCAGCAGCCGGGCCTTGCCCGCCCGGTCCACGATCGGCCCGACCACCTTGCCGGTCAGCCGCCCGTCCACGATCTCCAGGGTGTTCGCGGCCGCGAAGTCCAGCCCGAGCCGCTCCTTGAGGTCGTCGGTGACCTGCGTGAAGCCGCCGGAGACCACGCCGACCTGGGAGCCGAGCCGCTTGAGGGTCCGCACCAGCGTTCGGGCGCCGGGGGTGAGCCGCACCTGCGCGCGGACCTTGTCCACCGCCGAGGCGTCCAGGCCCGCCAGCAGCGCGACCCGGGCGTGCAGCGACTGCTCGAAGTCCAGCTCGCCGCGCATCGCCGCCGCGGTGACCTCCGCGACCTGCGCCTCGCAGCCGGCGAGCGCGGCGAACAGCTCGATCACCTCGTCCTGGATGAGCGTGGAGTCCACGTCCATCACCACCAGCCGCTGCGCCCTGCGCTGCAGCCCGGCGGGCACCACCGCAACGTCCACCCCGCGCCTGGCCCCCTCCAGCGCCAGCGCCGAGCGCAGCGCGGTGTGCTCGGCGCCCGAGACGGCGAACTCCACGGCCGTCACGGGGTACTTGGCCAGCCGGAAGATCCGGTCGATGTTGGCGCCCGCGCCCGCGATCCGTGCCGCTATGGCCGCGGTGGACTCCGCGGTCAGCGGGTGGCCGAGCACGGTGACGTGCGAACGGCCCTCGCCACGCGGCCGGTTGTCGCCGATGCCCGAGATGATCTCGGCCTCCATCCGCCGCGACTCGGCCCAGGCGTGCACGGTGGCCCGCAGCTCGCCCTCGGCGCCGCGCCCGGCCGGCACGGTGACCAGCGCGCACAGCACGATACGGCCCCGGGTGACGACCTGCTCGATGTCCACCACGGCGACGCCGTAGCCGGCGAGCGTCTCGAAGAGGCCGGCGGTCAGACCGGGGCGGTCTTTGCCGAAGATCTTCACCAGGAGGGTCGGCGCGTCCGCGGGGGGCAGCCCACCGGCGGCGCCCTGCGGGGCAGTGCCGGGCGAGGCTGCCGGACCGGTCGCCGGTGGGGTCTGCGAGGCGTCAGTCATGGTGCTCCCACCGTATCGGCCGTCCGTCTGCCGATCACCCGCCGTCCCGAGGGGCGGACACCCCTGCCCGGCATCCGGCCCGGCCCGCCGCGGCCCCCGGGCAGGCCCGGCCGCGGTGCCCGCGGTGGGCCATCGGTGCCATCGCCCGCCCGTCCGGCGGAACCGATGGCCCACCGCGGGCGTCGTGGGCCGTGGAGGACGGTTTCGGGCACAGAGCGAAGACGGTGCCGCGTCTGAAAGAGTTCCTCCCGATGTTCGCAATCCCTAGACTGCCCCCCCCATGGGGGACTATTCGGGGGACAACCAATGGGGCATGGGGTGCCTGAACTTCTACTTGAACTGAACGGACAGACCTGGCCGCTGGACCCGTCCCGGTCGTACACCCTGGGCCGCGACCCGCAGGGCGACCTCGTCCTGGAGGACGCCCGGGTCTCGTGGCGGCACGCCACGATCCGCCGCGGTGAGCGCGGCTGGGTGATCGAGGACCTGGGCAGCACCAACGGCACCTTCGTGCAAGGGCAGCGGGTCCAGCGGACGGAGGTGGGCGCCGGCTCCGCGGTCCACCTCGGCAACGCCGCCGACGGCCCGCGGCTGAGCTTCACAGCGGCTGCCGGAGCGGCCGCCGCGAGCGGCGCGGTGCCGGCCGCCGCGCAGCCCGCCGCGGCCCAGGTGGCGGCACCGGCCGCGCCCGCGCAGCCGTACCGGCCGCCGCAGCAGGCGCCGGCGCCGCAGTACCAGCCGCCGCACACCCCGTCGCAGCCCCAGCAGCAGGCCCAACAGCCGTTGCAGCAGCCGCAGATGTACGCCGCCCCGCCGCAGGCCGTACCGCAGCGGCAGGGGTGGGGCGCGCCGCCCGCGCAGGTGCCGCCGCAGGCCGTGCCACAGCAGGCACCGCAGCAGCCGCAGCAGATATGGGGCGGCGGCCAGGTGCAGAATCAGCCGCCGCAGCCGCCGCCGTACCAGCCGCAGCCGCAGGCGGCTCAGGGCGCCCCGCGCCCCGGCCACGGCGACCGCAGCCCGACCACCTTCCACCAGCTCGCGCTGGGCCGGGTGATGAAGATCGGCCGCGCGCTGGAGAACGAGCTGGTCGTCTCCGACCTGCAGGTCTCCCGCTTCCACGCGGAGTTCCGGGCGCACCCCGACGGCCGGTTCGAGATCGTGGACCTCGGCAGCCACAACGGCACGTACGTCAACGGCCAGCCGATCCAGCGCCACCTGCTGGGGCCCAACGACATCGTGGGCGTCGGGCACTCCACCTTCCGGCTGGTCGGCGACCGGCTGGAGGAGTTCGTCGACACCGGCGCCGTGTCCTTCTCCGCCCGCCGCCTGTCGGTGCAGGTACCGCACGGCAAGGGCACCAAGACGATCCTGAAGGACGTCTCCTTCGGGGTGCCGGAGAAGTCGCTGATCGGCGTGATCGGCCCGTCCGGCTCCGGCAAGTCCACCCTGCTGCGCGCGCTGACCGGTTACCGGCCCGCCGACCAGGGCGAGGTGCTTTACGACAACCGCAACCTCTACAAGCAGTTCGCCGAACTGCGCCAGCGCATCGGCCTGGTGCCGCAGGACGACATCCTGCACAAGGAGCTCCAGGTGCGCACCGCGCTGCGGTACGCGGCCAAGCTCCGCTTCCCCGGCGACACCGCGGCCGCCGAGCGCGAGGCCCGCATCGACGAGGTGCTGCGCGAGCTGAAGCTCGACATCCACGCCGACAAGAAGGTCACCTCGCTCTCCGGCGGCCAGCGCAAGCGCGTCTCGGTGGCGCTGGAACTGCTCACCAAGCCGTCGCTGATCTTCCTGGACGAGCCGACCTCCGGCCTCGACCCGGGCATGGACCGCGACGTGATGAAGCTGCTGCGCGGCCTGGCCGACGACGGCCGCACCGTCCTGGTCGTCACCCACTCGGTGGCCGAACTCGCCCTGTGCGACAAGCTGCTGGTGATGGCGCCGGGCGGCTCGGTGGCGTACTTCGGCCCGCCGGACGAGGCGCTGACCTTCTTCGGCTACGACAACTGGGCGGATGTCTTCTCGGCGTTCGAGAACTACCGGGACTACGACTGGTCCGGCCGCTGGCGCGGCTCGCAGCACTACCAGACGTACGCCGCCGACCTGGACTCGGCGGCACCGCAGGCCGCGCACTACATCCCGTACCAGGCGGCCAGGCCGCCCAAGCCGCAGGGCTGGGGCTCGCAGCTGTACACGCTGGTACGGCGCTACCTGTCGGTGATCCTGTCCGACCGCGGCTTCATCGGGCTGATGGTGGTGCTGCCCGCGGTGCTGGGCGTGGTGAGCATCCTGATCCCGGCCGACAACGGGCTCGGGCCCGGCAAGCCGCCGCTGTTCACCAACAAGGACGCCGGCACCATCCTGATGATCCTCGCGGTGGGCGCCTGCTTCGCCGGCGCCGCCAACTCGGTGCGCGAGCTGATCAAGGAACGGGTGATCTACGAGCGCGAACGCGCGGTGGGCCTGTCCCGGTCGGCGTACCTGATGTCCAAGGTGATCGTGCTCGGTGTCATCACCGCCCTGCAGGGCGCGATCATCTGCGGCATCGGCTTCGCGCCGCGCAAGATGCCCCCCTCGGGCGTGATCCTGCACAGCCACCCCGGCTGGGAGATGGCGCTGGTCATCATGGCGTTCGGCTTCACCTCGATGATGGTCGGCCTGATCATCTCGGCGCTGGTGAAGACGGCGGAGAAGACGATGCCGCTGCTGGTCATGTTCGCCATCGTGCAGATCGTCTTCACCGGCGTCCTCTTCCAGCTGTACGGCAAGCCCGGTGTGGAGCAGCTGTCGTGGCTGATGCCGGCCCGCTGGGCGGTGGCCGGCGCGGGCGTCACGGCCGACCTCAACGTGCTGCTGCCGTGGGACCCGACGCACAGGACGAGCGACGCGCTGTGGAAGCACACCGCGGGCACCTGGACGCTGGACATTGTGGTGCTGCTGCTCATGGCGGCGCTGTGCGGTGTCGTGGTGGCGCGGCTGCTGCGCCGGCACGAGCCGGAGGTCATGCGCAAGTAGGGGCGGCGGCCGCAACTCGGCGGCCGGAAAAGGCGGAAGGGCGGCGGGACGATTGCGTCCCGCCGCCCTTTGCGTGCACCCGGGGAAGTGCCGTCCGGTGGTTTTCCGGATCAGTACGCCGAGTTGACGTTGTCCATTCCGCCGTAGACGTGCCAGGCGTAGTTGCACGCGGCGGCGATGTTCGCGACCGGGTTGTAGACGTTCCACGACGTACCCGACACGTGGTACGCGTTGAACGTCGGGTCGATGGTCTGCAGCAGGCCCTTGGAGGGAATGCCCTTGGCCGCGTTGGAGTCCCACAGGTTGATGGCATTGGGGTTGCCGGAGGACTCGCGCATGACGTTGCGGTAAATGCCGTTGTAGGTCGGCACCGGGATGTTGTGCGCGGCCAGGACGGCCTGGGCCTGGCGGATCCAGCCGTCCAGGTTGTCCGGGTAGACCACGGCGGCCGGCGCGGTGGCCACGGGGACGACCTTCTTGACGACGGGGGCCTTCTTGACGACCGGGGCCTTCTTCACCGGGGCGGGGGCCGGCTTGATCACCGCGCGGGTGGTGGAGCGGTTGGCCGTGGCCTCGCGGGCGCGCTTGGCCGCGGCCTCCTCGGCCGCGCTCTTGCGCGCGGCGGCGTCGGCGGCCGCCTTGCGCTTCGCGGCGTCCGCGGCGGCGGCCTTGCTGCGGGCGGCGGCGTCGGCCGCGGCCTTCTTCTTCGCCGCCGCGTCGGCGGCCGCCTTCTTCTTGGCCGCGGCCGCGTCGTCGACGGCCTTCTGCGAGGCCATACCGCTCTTGCCGCCGACGGCCTTGACCTGGTCGCCGGTGGAGACGGAGAACCCAGTCGGGTCGCCGACAGCGGCGGCCGACCCTCCAGCGGTCGCCTCCAGACCGGTGACTGTGAGCGCAACCGCGGCTGCGGCGGCGATTCCGGCCGCCGTCAGCTTGTGCTTCTTCGACAGGCTGCCGATCTTCGGGATCGTGGGGAGCTGCATTCGGGATTACCTCTTCCGATTGGGACCCGAGAATTGTTAGAGGGTCCTAAATCGGGGGTCAACGAGCTCCACTACGAGTCGAATTCGTAGCGGGTGCGGGGCGCCGGGCGGTGTTCACCGGGTCGGATGGCGGTAAAACAGGGGCGGCAATTCCACTAAGCGGCTTAGTATGTGACCCACGTCCTGTAGGTGAGGTCACAGGGGCGCTCCCCGTTTCTCGCCGACGGTGACGGCCGCACTGCTTTATGTGACGCTTATGAGCGGACACAGGGGGCACATCCGGCGGATGTTTCATCCCTTGTGTCCGTTTTAAGGCTATTAGTAGGCATCTCGGATATTCCATCCCCTGGGCGGCGAGCGGCCTTATCACGGGCGCCCCGCCCGGGCCGTCTGTATCACCGCCTGTCGCACGGGCGTCCGGCCAGGGGTCCAGGGCACGTCCAGGGCACGTCCAGGGCACGTCCAGGGCACGTCCGGGGCACAAGGTCTAGGTCGCAGGGAGCAGGCGGGGCCGGGCTCGGGACGCATACGGGCGGCCCGGGCCCGCCGGTACCGTGGGGAGCATGACGCCCAGGACGCCGCGCGGCGGGATCGAAGCGGTCAGCGCCGCGATCCTGGCGATGAACCGCCGGCTGGACGTGCGCGAGGTGCTGCAGACGATCGTCGCCTCCGCGCGCGAGCTGCTGGGCGCCCAGTACGCCGCGCTCGGCGTCCCGGACGACCACGGCGGCTTCGCCCAGTTCGTCGTCGACGGCGTCAGCGACGAGCAGTGGCGGGCGATCGGCCCGCTGCCCCGCCAGCACGGCGTGCTCGCCGCGATGCTCCACGAGGCCACCCCGCAGCGCCTGGCCGACGTGCGCGAGTTCGAGAGCTTCGCCGGCTGGCCGCGCGCCCACCCCGTCATGACCGACTTCATCGGCATGCCCGTGCTGGACGGCGAGGAGATCCTGGGCGCGGTCTTCCTGGCCAACAAGATCTGCCCGCCCGGCGCCGAGGAACCCCGCCCGGACGGCTCACCGGGCAGTGACGGTACTGCAGGCGGTGACGGCGGCAGCGGTACCGACGGCGCTGACGGCGGCGGGAAGGGGCCCCGCAAGAGCCGCTGCGGCTTCACGCAGGAGGACGAGGACCTGCTGCGGCTCCTCGCCGACCATGCCGCCATCGCCCTGACCAACGCCCGCCTGCACGAGCGCAGCCGCGAGCTGACCCTGGCCGGCGAGCGGGCCCGGATCGCCCACGAGCTCCACGACGCCGTCTCGCAGAAGCTGTTCTCCCTGCGGCTGACCGCCCAGGCGTCGGCCGCCCTTGTCGACGCCGACCCCGGCCGCGCCAAGCAGGAGATCCGCCAGGTCGCCGCCCTGGCCGCCGAGGCCGCCGACGAACTGCGGGCCGTCGTGGTCGAGCTGCGCCCGGCCGCCCTGGACGAGGACGGCCTGGTCGCCACCCTGCGCACCCAGGTGGAGGTCCTGGACCGGGTGCACTCGGCGAACGTGACCTTCCGCTCCTTCGCCGTCCGCGCCCTGCCCGCCGCCCAGGAGGAGGCGCTGCTGCGCGTCGCCCAGGAGGCCGTGCACAACGCGCTGCGGCACTCCGGGGCCCGCAACGTCGGCGTCGCCCTCGAAGGCCGCGGCAAGGGCGTCCGGCTGCGGGTCCGGGACGACGGCCGCGGCTTCGACCCCGGCGCCGTCCGCCGCAGCGGCCGTCACCTGGGACTTGTGTCCATGCGGGACCGGGCCGGCGGCGTCGGCGGCCGGCTCGACGTGCACTCGGCGCCCGGCAAGGGCACCGTCATCGAGATGGAGGTGCCAGGTGGCTGAGAGCCGGCCCGCGGGCGACGGGCAGCCGATCCGGGTCCTGCTCGTGGACGACCATCAGGTGGTGCGGCGCGGCCTGCGCACCTTCCTGGAGGTCCAGGGCGACATCGAGGTCGTCGGCGAGGCGGCCGACGGCGCCGAGGGCGTGGCCCGCGCGCTGGAACTGCGGCCCGACGTGATCCTCATGGACGTCAAGATGCCCGGCACCGACGGCATCGAGGCGCTGCGGCTGCTGCGCGACGCCGACAGTCCGGCCCGCGTGCTCATCGTGACCAGCTTCACCGAGCAGCGCACCGTGGTGCCCGCGCTGCGCGCCGGGGCCTCGGGCTACGTCTACAAGGACGTCGACCCCGACGCGCTGGCCGGCGCCATCCGCTCCGTGCACGCCGGGCACGTCCTGCTGCAGCCCGAGGTGGCCGGCGCCCTGCTCGCCCAGGAGCAGTCCGCGCCCGGCGCCGGCCGCGGCGGCACCCTCACCGAACGCGAGCGCGAAGTGCTCGCCCTCATCGCCGACGGCCGCTCCAACCGCGAGATCGCCCGCGCCCTGGTGCTCTCGGAGAAGACGGTCAAGACACACGTGTCGAACATCCTGATGAAGCTCGACCTCGCCGACCGCACCCAGGCCGCCCTGTGGGCGGTGCGCAACGGCGTCGGCAGCTGATCCCCGCGCAGGCCGGGCCCTCCCGCGGCCCGGGCCGCCCGGAGCCGGTCGCGCCCCGGGGGAGCCGGCGCATGGCGGAGTGAGATTCATACTGTCGGGTGTATGTCCCCCGCAGTGCGCATCCCCCGGGCCGGTGGCCCGTTGCGCAGGGCGTGCCGCGGCGGATTGCCGGGCACGACCCGCAAGGAGGAAGTGCGAAGTGAAGAACCTGAAGAAGGCCGTGACCGTCACCCTCGTGGCCGGTGGCCTCGCCGCCGCCGGTGCCGGCGTGGCCTCGGCCGACTCGACCGCCCAGGGCGCCGCTGTGAAGTCGCCGGGCGTCGTCTCCGGCAACCTGGTGCAGGTCCCGGTGCACGTCCCGGTCAACGTGGTCGGCAACACCGTCAACGTGATCGGCCTGCTCAACCCGGCCTTCGGGAACACCGGCGCCAACGCCTGACACCCGGCGCCCGCCCGCCGGGCGGGACATGCCGAGCAGGACCCCGCGGCTGCCACCGGCCGCCGCGGCGACGGGCCCCGCGGGCGGTACATGCGCCGCCGCGGGGCCCGTCCTCCTTCCACGGGCCCGGAAGATACGAGGGGGACGTAGGGGAGGGGCCCCGCTCGCTACGAACCGCGGCGCTGCGACTCCTCCACGTACGCGTTGTACGCCGCCACCTGCGCCCGCCGCGCGGTCCGCTCCACCGGGCGCAGCAGCTCCGCCCGGGCCGCGATCTGCGAGGCGCTCACCGCGGCCCCGTGGCCGTCCGCGGCGATCTCCACCAGCGCGCCCACCCGCTGGGCCAGCTCCAGCACCCGCACCGCCCGCGGCGGGTACCCCGGCGCCAGCACCTCGCGGCCCCGCGCCGCCCGCGCCCGGTAGGCATCCAGGCTTGCCTGCGCCGCTGGGCCCGCGCCCGCCACGTCGAGCCGGGCCAGCGCCTCCGTGGCGTCCCGCAGCGCCTCGGCCAGCTCGCGCTCGGCCTCGCCGAGTGAGGGCACGTCGGCCGGCGGCGCGTCCCGCGTCGGCAGGCACTGCCACTCCACATCCACGTGCACGTCCCCGGCCGGACCGGCCTCGCGCACCTCGGGCACCAGGCCGAGCGAGATCGCCCCGACCGTCAGCACGGCCTCCCCGGCGACCAGCGCCCGCGCGTTGAACTCCGGCGGACCGGACAGCCCCAGCGGGTGCCCCGGGACCGGCAGCGCCAGCCGCAGCCCGGTGACGCCCAGGGCCCGCAGCCTGCCGAGACCCAGTGTCAGCCCCACCGGAGCCGGCTCGCCGGGCAGCCCCGCGATCCGGTGCACCGCGTCGTCCCCGGCGATCCGCTCGGCGACGTCATCGGGGGCGGCAAGTCCGGCAAGCAGGGCATTTCCCCATGCGGTCAGCCGTCCTGAGCGTGGTTCATCAAGCATGCCCCCAGCCTATGGACTGGGCCGCACCCGCGGTGGCGTAAGTTTTCCCCGGGGGTTTCTTCTGGCCCGTGCCGATCCCGGCACACCGGACATGCCGCGACAGCCGAATCTGCAGGGAGACAACGCGCTCATGAGCGATGTACTGGAGCTGGTGGACGTATCCGTGGTCCGCGAGGGACGTGCTCTGGTCGAACAGGTCTCCTGGTCGGTGGCCGAGGGTGAGCGCTGGGTCATCCTCGGGCCGAACGGCGCCGGCAAGACCACGCTGCTCGGCGTCGCCTCCAGCTATCTCTTCCCGAGCAGCGGCACCGTCTCGATCCTCGGCGAGAAGCTCGGCAACGTGGACGTCTTCGAGCTGCGCCCCCGCATCGGCATGGCCGGCGCCGCCATGGCGGAGAAGATGCCCCGTCGGCAGACCGTCCTGCAGACCGTACTCACCGCCGCCTACGGCATGACCGCCACCTGGCACGAGGGCTACGAGCAGGTGGACGAGGACCGGGCCCGCGCCTTCCTCGACCGGCTCGGCATGAGCGACTTCCTCGACCGCAAGTTCGGCACCCTCTCCGAGGGCGAGCGCAAGCGCACCCTGATCGCCCGCGCCATGATGTCCGACCCCGAACTGCTGCTCCTCGACGAGCCCGCCGCCGGCCTCGACCTCGGTGGCCGCGAGGACCTGGTCCGCCGGCTGGGCCGGCTCGCCCGCGACCCCATCGCCCCCTCCATGATCATGGTCACCCACCACGTGGAGGAGATCGCCCCCGGCTTCACCCACGTCCTCATGATCCGCCAGGGCAAGGTCGTCGCCGCCGGCCCGCTGGAGACCGAACTCACCTCCCGCAACCTGTCGGTCTGCTTCGGCCTGCCGCTCGTCGTCGAGCGCCGCGGCGACCGCTGGACCGCTGCCGGCCTGCCGCTGTCGTAACCGGCCCGGAGGGCCGTTCCTGACCCGCCGTCAGGTCGCGCCCAGGGGGCCCGGGCAGCCCCCACCCGACCGGGCTCGGCGTGCGCACTGCCGCAACAGGGGTGCGTACGCCTACGATTGGGCGTGTGGACGCATGGGTGTGGTGGCTCGTCGCGGCAGTGGGACTCGGCATCCCGCTGGTGATCACGGCGATGCCCGAATTCGGCATGTTCGCCGTCGGTGCGCTCGGGGGAGCCGCCACCGCCGGAATGGGCGGGGGCATCGTCCTCCAGGTGATCGTCTTCGCCGCGGTCTCCGTGGCGCTGCTGGTGTTCGTCCGGCCGATCGCGTACCGGAACCGCCAGCGCCCCGAGCAGCGCAGCGGCGTGGACGCGCTCAAGGGGCGGCAGGCGGTGGTGATAGAGCGGGTGGACGACAGCGCCGACGGCAGGATCAAGCTGGCCGGCGAGGTCTGGTCGGCCCGCGCACTGGAGCACGGCCGGGTGTTCGACCCCGGCCAGCAGGTGGACGTGGTGGAGATCGACGGAGCGACGGCCGTCGTCATGTAGCGGCCGGAACGACCGCAGCCACCGGCCGTCGCGCCGCGGGAATTCGCCGAAGCCCGCGCACAACGCGCCTACTGTCTGCGACAATTGATCATGTCGTAGTACGCGACACATCCGCATCGACCGGCGCGGGAGCGGCCATGCAGCCCATCATCATCGTCCTCATCATCCTGGTGGTGCTCGTCTTCATCGCGCTGATCAGGACGGTCCAGGTGATCCCCCAGGCCACCGCCGCCATCGTGGAGCGCTTCGGCCGCTACACGCGCACGCTGAGCGCGGGCCTGAACATCGTCGTCCCGTTCATCGACACCATCCGCAACCGGATCGACCTGCGCGAGCAGGTCGTGCCCTTCCCTCCGCAGCCGGTGATCACCCAGGACAACCTGGTGGTCAACATCGACACCGTCATCTACTACCAGGTCACCGACGCCCGCGCGGCCACCTACGAGGTCGCCAGCTACATCCAGGCGATCGAGCAGCTCACCGTCACCACGCTGCGCAACATCATCGGCGGCATGGACCTGGAGCGCACCCTCACCTCCCGCGAGGAGATCAACGCGGCGCTGCGCGGGGTGCTCGACGAGGCGACCGGCAAGTGGGGCATCCGCGTCAACCGCGTGGAGCTCAAGGCGATCGAGCCGCCCACCTCCATCCAGGACTCGATGGAGAAGCAGATGCGCGCCGACCGAGACAAGCGCGCCGCGATCCTCACCGCCGAAGGCGTCCGCCAGTCCCAGATCCTCACCGCCGAGGGCGAGAAGCAGTCCCAGATCCTGCGGGCCGAGGGCGAGGCGAAGGCCGCCGCGCTGCGGGCCGAGGGCGAGGCCCAGGCGATCCGCACCGTCTTCGAGTCGATCCACGCCGGCGACCCGGACCAGAAGCTGCTCGCCTACCAATACCTCCAGATGCTGCCGAAGATCGCCGAGGGCGAGGCCAACAAGCTCTGGATCATCCCCAGCGAACTCAACGACGCGCTCAAGGGCCTCGGCGGCCTCGTCAACATCCCCGGCGCCCCGGGCGGCGCACCCGCGGCCCCCGGCGGCGCCCCCGCCACCCGCCCGGCCGCCACCCCCGCGCCCCGGCGCGAGGCCCCGCCCTTCGACAAGGACTGACACCGCGGTGTGACATGATCGCCGCGCATCCCCCCGACCCGTACCCGTGGGCGGGCAGGAGGCGCGGAGATCACGGAGAAGCCCCATGTCACCAGCGGAAGCCGTCGCGGTGTTCGGTGCCGGAGTCGGCGCCGGCACCATCAACACCATCGTCGGCTCGGGCACCCTGATCACCTTCCCGGTGCTGCTCGCCGTCGGCCTGCCGCCCGTCACCGCCAACGTCTCCAACACCCTGGGCCTGGTGCCCGGTTCCGTCACCGGCGCCATCGGCTACCGCCGCGAACTCGCTGGCCAGCGCGGCCGGTTGCTCCGGCTGGGCGCGGTGTGCCTGGTCGGCGGCGTCACCGGCGCGATACTGCTGGTCACCCTGCCCTCCAAGGCGTTCGACGCGATCGTGCCCGCGCTGATCGCCGCCGCCCTCGTCCTCGTCGTCCTCCAGCCCCGCCTGGCCCGCGCCCTGCAGAGCCGCCGCGAGCGCGCCGGCACCGGCGCCCCCGCCCACGGCGGCCCCCTCCTGCTCCTCGGCATCCTGCTCGCCAGCGTCTACGGCGGCTACTTCGGCGCCGCCCAGGGCGTCCTCTACCTCTCCCTCATGGGCCTGCTGCTGGACGAGACACTGCAGCGGGCCAACGCCCTGAAGAACGTGCTGGCCGCCCTCGTCAACGGCGTCGCCGCGGTCTTCTTCATCGCGGTGGCGCACATGGACTGGGCGGCCGTCGGCCTCATCGCGCTCGGCGCCACCGCCGGCGGGATGATCGGCGCCCGGGTCGGACGCCGCCTCCCGCCGACGGTGCTGCGCGGCCTCATCGTCGCGGTCGGCATCGCCGCGATCGTGCAACTCCTGCTGCGATAGGACGCCTTGCCGGGTCAGGCCGGCACCGCGAGCCACTCCGGCAGGGCGATCCGCTCCCGACCGCCCAGTGCCATCAGCAGCGCGTCGGCCGGCGTCGGCTCGAACGGCCGTACCAGCAGCCGCATCCCGGCCTGCTCCGGCGTACGGTCCGCCTTGCGCTGGTTGTCCTCGGCACACGCGGCCACGGTGTTCAGCCAGGTGTCGCCACCGCCGCGCGAACGCGGGGTCACGTGGTCGATCGTCGTCGCCCGCCGCCCGCAGTACGCGCACCGGTGCCGGTCGCGCACCAGCACCCCCCGCCGCGACCAGGGCGCCCGTTGTCGGAACGGGACCCTCACGTACCGGCAGAGCCGGATGACCTGCGGTAGCGGCACGTCGACCTGCGCCGCGCGCACCCGAAGACCGGGGTGGGCCTGCTCGACGACGGCCTTGTCCTGCATCACCAGCACGACCGCACGGCGCAACGACACCGTCGACAGCGGCTCGAAACTCGCATTCAGCACCAGCGTCTCACGCATGTCCGCCCACCTCCCAGGGCCTCGGGTGCGACCACTGTGCCCCCGGCAGGGACCCGCGACAACGCAATTTCCCCAGGAGGAAGGGGGGATGGCGACCGACCGAAACGGCGGGAAAGGCGAGCGGAAGAGCAAGTGCCGGCAGCGGGGGACGGAGCCGCGGGAAGAGGTGAAGAGGTACAGAGGTACGCACCCGGCGCCGGGACGAGCGGCCCGGGGAGGTGAGGACCGGCCGGCTTTCGGGAGTTCCCGGAGGGGTTCTCGTAGGGAGCAGTCCGCGGGCGGCCGTACGGAAGCCGCTCACTCCGGCGCCGTGTCATCCGGGGCCGCAGCGGCCCGTGCGCGACCGTACGAAGAAGCCGGCGCTCCGGATGCCGTCCCCCGTCCATGCGGACATCCGGAGCGCGGGTGCCGGCGCGGACACCCGGTCCGAGGACCCGGTTCCGGCAGACGGCCGGCGCGCGCGGCTTCTCCTGCCGCGCAGCCTCCCGCCGCCCCCGCCACGGCGGTGCCGGCCGCCGGTGCGAAGGGCCCGCCCGGAGCGCATTCCAAGGGGCCACCCCATCACCGGTCACCCCACTGTCCGCTGCAATCCCCTGCGGCGCAACGGGATTTACCGGCCCGGTGCCCGCAGGCCCCGAACGGCCCGCACGAAGCCCCCTGAACAGCCCCCGGACAGTCCTCCCGGCAGTTCCCCGGACGGCCCCGTGGGCGGAACGGTGGGCGGAACAGTGCCCGGACGGCGACGGCGGGCCCGGCCGTCCCTACCGGACGACCGGACCCGCCGGGATGCGGCCTCTCAGCCCTCGGCCGGCACCTCGTAGGTGCCCACCAGCTGGGCCCGCGCCAGCGTGTGGAAGCGCAGGTTGAAGCCCACGACCGCCGGGCTGGAGTCCGCCGTCGCGTCCAGCTTCTCGGTGTCCACCGCGTACACCGTGAACACGTAGCGGTGCTCGCCGTCCCCGGGCGGCGGAGCCGCGCCGCCGAAGTCCCGGGTGCCGTAGTCGTTGCGCACCTGGACCGCGCCCTCGGGCAGCCCCGCGAAGTCGCCGGACCCGGCGCCCGCGGGCAGCTCCGTCACCGACGCCGGGATGTCGAACACCGACCAGTGCCAGAAGCCGCTGCCGGTCGGCGCGTCCGGGTCGTAGCAGGAGACGGCGAAGCTCTTCGTCCCCTCGGGGAAGCCCTCCCAGCGCAGGTGCGGCGAACGGTTGCCGCCCGCGAACACCTGGTCCTGCCGCAACGGGGCGCCCTCCGTCACGTCGTCGCTCACCACCGTGAACGACGGCACCGGGGGATGGAAGTCATGGGGCAGCGGCCGCCGCGATTGCTCGGTCACCTCGACACCTCCTGCTCTGGTCCTGCTGAGGTCCTGTTCCGGCCTGCTCCGTTCGCACACCGGACCCTGCCGAGCCTAGGACGCCCGCGATGGCCGTGCCGCACCGGGCGTCACGTACGCTCGGTGCCCGTGAGCACGCCACCCGGACGGACCCCCCTGGACCGCTCCTTCTTCGACCGGCCCGTTCTGGAGATCGCCCCCGACCTGCTCGGCCGCGTCCTCGTCCGCAATACGGAGGCCGGCCCGATCGAGCTGCGGCTCACCGAGGTCGAGGCGTACGACGGGCCCAACGACCCCGGTTCGCACGCCTACCGCGGCCGCACCGAGCGCAACGCCGTGATGTTCGGCCCGCCCGGCCACGTGTACGTCTACTTCACCTACGGCATGTGGTACTGCCTCAACCTGGTGTGCGGTCCCGCCGGGCGCCCCAGCGGAGTGCTGCTGCGCGGCGGCGAGATCACCGCCGGCGCCGACCTCGCCCGCCGGCACCGCCCCACCTCCCGCAAGGACAGCGACCTCGCCCAGGGCCCCGCCCGGCTGGCCACCGCCCTGTCCGTCGACCGCTCGCTCAACGGCGCCGACGCCTGCGCCGCCGACAGTGGACCCTTCCGCGTCCTCGCCGGCACCCCCGCCGACCCGGCGGCCGTCCGCACCGGCCCCCGCACCGGCGTCGGCGGGGACGGCGCCGCCCACCCCTGGCGGTTCTGGATCGACGGCGACCCCACCGTCAGCCCCTACCGCGCCCACAGCCCACGCACCCGCCGATAGCGGTTTGCCCCGGGCGGCCGGGCTCGGCCACCCTGGACACTCGTGGAACAGACACCTGCAAGAGGAGACACGGACACCGTGACGGACATCGTCGACGAGCTGCGGTGGCGGGGCGTACTCGCCCAGACCACCGACGAGGAAGCCCTGCGCAAGGCGCTCGCGGACGGTCCGCTCACCCTCTATTGCGGGTTCGACCCCACCGCCAGCAGCCTGCACGTCGGCCACCTCACCCAGATCCTCGCGCTGCGCCGCTTCCAGCTCGCCGGCCACCGGCCCATCGCCCTCGTCGGCGGTGCCACCGGCCTGATCGGCGACCCGAAGCCCAGCGCCGAGCGGGTGCTCAACGACGAGCAGACCGTCCGCGACTGGGTCGCCGCCCTGCGCGGCCAGCTCTCCGCCTTCCTGGACTTCGACACCGCGGGCCCCACACAGGCCGTGATGGCGAACAACTACGAGTGGATCGAGGGCATCTCCGCCCTCACCCTGCTGCGTGACTTCGGCAAGCACTTCAGCATCAACCAGATGCTCGCCCGCGAGACGGTCAAGACCCGGCTCGACGGCGAGGGGATGAGCTACACCGAGTTCAGCTACGTGATCCTGCAGTCGCTGGACTTCCTGGAGCTCTACCAGCGGTACGGCTGCACCCTGCAGATCGGCGGCAGCGACCAGTGGGGCAACATCACCGCGGGCCTGGACCTGATCCGCCGCATCCTGGGCAACCAGCCGCACGGCCCGGCCCACGCGCTCACCCAGAACCTGCTCACCAAGGCGGACGGCACCAAGTTCGGCAAGACCGAGGGCGGTACGGTCTGGCTCGACCCCGAGCTGACGACGCCGTACGCCTTCTACCAGTTCTGGCTCAACACCGACGACCGGGACGTGCCGCGGTACCTGCGTACCTTCAGCTTCGCGTCGCGCGAGGAGATCGAGGAGCTGGAGCGGGCCACCGCGGAACGGCCGCAGGCCCGGGCCGGCCAGCGGGCCCTGGCCGAGGAGCTGACCACTCTGGTGCACGGCGCCGACCAGTGCGCGGCCGTGGTGGCCGCGTCCAGGGCACTTTTCGGCCAGGGCGACCTCGCGGCCCTGGACGAGCGCACACTGGCCGCGGCGCTCGGCGAGCTGCCGCACGCGAAGGTGACCGAACTGGCCCCGATCGCCGACCTGTTGGCCCTGGTGGACCTGGTGCCGAGCAAGTCCGCCGCACGTCGGACCATCAACGAGGGCGGCGCCTACCTCAACAACACCAAGGTCACCGCCGAGGACGCGGTGCCCACCGAGGCCGACCTGATCCATGGCCGATGGCTGGTGCTGCGCCGGGGCAAGCGCAACCTCGGAGCGGTCGAACTCGGCTGAGACGGCCGGAAATCCACGTTTGAGCGGCGGCCGAGCTTGACTCGGCCGCCGCAGGTGCGTAACGTAGTCCAAGCCGCCGAAACGGTGGGACTGATCGTCAAGAGGTTCCGCCGGCCGAGCGGCCACCCACTACCTACGTCTTCCCGATCATCGGGTTGTTTTTTGGTGCGCCGAAAATCAATTCGAGGAAGCCGATTATGAATCGGTCCGGGAATGAAGTACAGTAGTGAACACGAAGGGAAAGCCCGGAGGGCGCCGGTGACGGTGGCCGATGGCAGCTTCCGTTCCTTGAGAACTCAACAGCGTGCCAAAAGTCAACGCCAGATATGTTGATACCCCGTCTTTTGGAGATTTGTTCTCTCTGAGACGTGGTTCCTTTGAAGAAGAAACACAGCGAGGACGCTGTGCACCTGGGGATTATTCCTTCCCGGGTGCCGCTCTCGTGATGTGTGGCCCCGATGACGGGGAAGCATTCACGGAGAGTTTGATCCTGGCTCAGGACGAACGCTGGCGGCGTGCTTAACACATGCAAGTCGA
>NZ_FNIE01000033.1 GCF_900103985.1 Actinacidiphila guanduensis
TCGGTGTCGGATGGTTCGTCGTTGGCGGTGCTGGCGCATCCGGAGTGCGACATCGGTCTGGTCGGTTACGAGATGGCCCTGCTCGTCGACCGGGCGGGCGCCGTCCTCACCCCGGACCTGCGCGCGGAGTTGCAGGGCAGCCTGATGAACTGACAGCGAGGAGCGGGCCCGGTGCGAGCGGCACCGGGCCACGCCGATCCCCGAGTACAAACAGAACGTTCCCGTATTTCCGCACCAGCAGCACCGCCCGGACACGGAGGACCCTCATGACCCCGCCACCCGCCTCGCCGGGCCCGTACGGCGCGTCCCACCACGCGCCGTACGGGGTGGAAGGCGACCAGCCGCTGGTGCGGCCGTACGCCATGACCGGTGGCCGTACCCGGCCGCGCTACCAGCTGGCTCTCGAAGCCCTGGTCAGTACCACCGCCGACCCGGCGCAGTACGCGGGACTGCTCCCGGAGCACCAGCGGATCTGCCACCTGACGCGGGAGATCAAGTCGGTGGCCGAGATCTCCGCGCTGCTGGCGATACCGCTCGGCGTGGCCCGCATTCTCGTGGCCGACCTCGCCGAGGCCGGCATGGTCGCCATCCATCAGCCGGGCAGCGGCGAGGCGGGCGGCCAGCCTGATGTGACATTGCTTGAGAGGGTGCTCAGTGGACTTCGGAAGCTCTAGGCCGCAGGCGCAGTCGGCGTACGGCGCGCCGCCGGTGCGGTCGACGACCTCCGCGAAGATCGTGGTGGCGGGCGGCTTCGGCGTGGGCAAGACCACGTTCGTCGGTGCGGTTTCGGAGATCAACCCGCTGCGTACCGAGGCCGTGATGACGTCCGCCTCGGCCGGCATCGACGACCTGAGCCACGTGCAGGACAAGACCACCACCACGGTGGCGATGGACTTCGGCCGCATCACGCTGGACGACGACCTGATCCTGTACCTGTTCGGCACGCCCGGCCAGGACCGGTTCTGGTTCATGTGGGACGACCTGGTGCGCGGCGCCATCGGCGCGGTGGTCCTGGTGGACACCCGCCGGCTGGCGGACTGCTTCCCGGCCGTCGACTACTTCGAGAACAGCGGGCTGCCGTTCGTGATCGCGCTCAACGGCTTCGACGGCCACCAGCCGTACCGGCCGGAGGAGGTCCGCGAGGCGCTGCAGATCGGCCCCGAGGCACCGATCATCACCACCGACGCGCGGCACCGGGCCGAGGCGAAGAGCGCGCTGATCACGCTCGTCGAGCACGCGCTGCTCGCCCGCCTCAAGTAGCCGCCGCCCAACGGACAGCAGGGGCCCGCCGTGTCGCAGGACACGGCGGGCCCCTGGTCTTCACCGGATCCACATAACGTTTCGAGCGCGTTTCGCTGGGCTGTGGATACCGCTCGCGCTCGCCCGGTGTCACAGCGTGTACGTCTGTCGTATGGTTTGGACACCACTTGGACTTATGACCGTTTTATCTCTAGCCTTCAGGCGGAGCCCGTCGACACCACGACGTTTGGCCGACCGCCGCACGGCGTGCTGAAATTCGCAGAACCCGAGAGTAGGAACGGCTGTCGTTGTCGCGCCGTCGCCGAGAGGTTGTTGGTCCAGTGAGGAACACCAGGCGAGCAGAGTCGGGCAGTGCGCACAGCCCGCGGGGGAACTTCACGCCGCCGCCCGCGGCCACGAACGATCCGGCGGCCGTGCGGATCGGCGACCTGCCCGACCCGGGCGGCCGGCTGAGCTTCCGCAACTGGCGGGTGGCCACCCGGCTGAACGCGATCCTCCTGATACCCGTGCTCGTCGCCCTCGCCTTCGGCGGCCTGCGGGTCAGCGACGCGGTGGACACCTGGCGCCAGGCCGACGACGCCGTGCACATCGCCAACCTGGTGCGGGCGGCCTCCACCTACGGCAACGCCCTGGAGAACGAGCGGGACACCACCGTGGTTCCCCTGCTCGCCGGGCAGCGCCAGTCCCCGCAGGTCTCCGCCGCCTACGCGGCCACCGACAACGCCGCCCGCGCCTTCGACAGCGCGGCCCGCGGCATCCCGGCCGGCTCCGACCTCAAGGCGCGGATGGCCGACTTCCGCAGCGTCGAGCCGCAACTGCCCTCCCTGCGCAAGGCCGCGTACACCGGCCAGCTCTCCGGCGTGCAGACCGAGGAGTGGTACGTCAAGATCCAGCACCCGCTGATGGAGCTGGACAACGAGCTGGGCTACGGCACCAACAACGGCGCCGCCTACGGCCGCACCCTGTACGCCGACTCCCTCGCCAAGGCCGCCGAGTCCCTCACCCGCTCCATCGGCCTGCACATCCTGGTCGAGAAGTCGCCGTCCAAGCGGGAGCTGGCGCTGCAGAAGACCGCCCTCGGCTCGTACCAGTACCTGGAGGGCATCGCGCTGGAGGAGTTCCAGGGCGGCGGCACGCCGAAGGACCAGGCGCTGCTGAAGGCCGCGCAGGACACCGCGACCCGCAAGGGCCAGGCGCAGATCACCGACGCGCTCAACAAGGCCAAGGCGGCGCACAGCGCGTACACCGTGCCGCCGGACCTGAGCACGATGGTCAGCCACATCAGCGACCCGTCGTACACCCCGTCGCGGCTGGCCGCGGAGGGCATCACCCCGGCCGCGTTCACCGGCGCCGCCACCTTGTCCTTCGACGCCTACCGCAGCGTCGAGGTGGCCCTGGCCGACCAGGCCGCTGGCGACGCCTCGCACGTGGCCTCCAACGCCAAGCGGGACGTCTTCATCAACTCCGCGATCGTGCTGGTCGCCCTGATCATCGCCTTCATCGTGGCTGGCATGATGGCCCGCAGCATGAGCCGCAGCATGCGGCGGCTGCGCTCGGCCGCCTTCGACATCGCCGAGACCCGGCTGCCCGCACTGGTCGACCAGCTCTCGCGCACCGACCCCGGCCGGGTGGACACCCAGGTCGCCCCGATCCCGATCAACACCCAGGACGAGATCGGCGAGGTCGCCCGCGCCTTCGACCAGGTGCACCGCGAGGCGGTCCGGCTCGCCGCCGAGCAGGCCCTGCTGCGCGGCAACGTCAACGCGATCTTCACCAACCTCTCCCAGCGCAACCAGGGCCTCATCCAGCGCCAGCTCACCCTGATCACCGAGCTGGAGAACAACGAGGCCGACCCGGACCAGCTGGAGAACCTCTTCCGGATGGACCACCTCGCCACCCGCATGCGGCGCAACGGCGAGAACCTGCTGGTGCTCGCCGGCGAGGAGCCGGGCCGGCAGTGGAACCAGCCGGTGCCGCTGGTGGACGTGCTGCGCGCGGCCGCCTCCGAGGTGGAGGCGTACGACCGCATCGAGCTGGTCGGCATCCCCGAGACCGACATCCACGGCAGCGCCGTCACCGACCTGGTGCACCTGCTCGCCGAGCTGCTGGAGAACGCCACCTCCTTCTCCTCGCCGCAGACCAAGGTGCGGGTCACCGCGACCCGGCTGCCCGACGGCCGGGTGATGGTCGAGATCCACGACAAGGGCATCGGCCTGACCGCCGAGGACTTCGCCGACATCAACCACAAGCTCGCCGACCCGCCCACCGTGGACGTCGAGGTGGCCCGGCGGATGGGCCTGTTCGTGGTCGGCCGGCTCGCCGAGCGGCACGGTATCCGGGTCCAGCTGCGCCCGTCCGGCGAGCAGGCCGGCACCACCTCGCTGGTGATGCTGCCCGAGCCGATCACCCACGGCGGCGGCGGCGAACCGCTCGACGGCGACGGGGAGTTCACCGTCTCGCGGATCGTCCCCGGGCCCACCGTCGACGCCTCCGGCGGCCAGCCCGAGCTGGACAGCCGCACGGCCGCGGAACTCGGCTTCGACGACTCCCGCTACGAGCAGGCCGGCGCCGCGCGCGCCCTCGACCCGCTGGGCCGCTCGCTGATGCGCGAGGAGCGCCGGGCCCAGCTGGAGGCGGCGGCCGCCGCGGAGCGCGGCGAGCAGGCCGCGGAACTGCCGCACCAGCGACAGGAACCGGCCGGATTCGACACCGCCCCCACCGGGCAGCCCACCCCGGAGCAGGCGCCCGATCCCGCCTTCGACCCCAGCGGCTTCCCGCAGACCGGCTACGAGCCCGCCGCCTTCGAGGGGCAGGACACCGGGCAGAACGGCTACGCCCAGGACGGCTTCGCCCCCGACGGGTACGGCCGGCAGCCCTACGAGCCCGGTTACACGGGGTACGAACAGGGCTACCCGCAGGAGTTCGCGCAGGCCGACTACGGTGCGCAAGGCGGCTACCCGGCCGCGGACGGCTATCCGCAGAACGGTTTCCCCCAGCAGCAGCCCTACTCCGGCGGCTACGACCCGGCCGCCGCCCCGCCCGTCTACCAGGACCCGGCCGCGCAGGGCGGCTACGCCGAGCCGTACCCCCCGCATTACGCCGGAAACGGCGCGTCGGCCGACGGAACGGGCTATCCCGCTGCTCAGGAGGGATGGCGCGAGGACAGCGCCCCTGCAACGGAATCTGCTTCGCCGCTCCCCGACGGGCCCTCCGAGAGCGTAGTCTCGCCTTCGCTGACGGACGCCGGTCTGCCGCGCCGCGAACGGCGGCGCCCGGACAGCCAGAGCAGCCGACCCACCACCGAGAGCGACGACAGCCGGGACGGCCGGCCGCAGCCGGTCCGGTCCACGCCGGTCCAGCAGCCGCCGCAGGCCCCGCAGGAGCAGCCCGCCGAGGAGGCCACCGATAGCCAGGACACACCGCAGCAGCCGGACGAGCCCGGCTGGCGGTCCACCAACGACGAGCACTGGCGGCGGGCCGGGACGGTCCGCGAGCCCAAGGCGGGCGGAGTCACCCCTTCCGGTCTGCCCCGGCGGGTGCCCCGGGCCAACCTGGTCCCGGGCGCCGCGACCCAGACTCCGCAGGGCGGCCCCTCGATCTCCCGCGCACCCGAGGATGTCCGCGGCAGGTTGAGTAATCTGCGGCGTGGTGTCCAACAAGGGCGCACTGCTGGAACCGACACCAACGGACAGTCCGCCGACCCCCGGTTCGGCGGCCCCCACAACCAGGAGCGCTAGTTGAGTGCGATGAGCCAGGCGGCACAGAATCTGAACTGGTTGATCACCAACTTCGTGGACAACACCCCGGGGGTGTCC
>NZ_FNIE01000013.1 GCF_900103985.1 Actinacidiphila guanduensis
GTGTTTCGGTGGTCATAGCGTGAGGGAAACGCCCGGTTACATTCCGAACCCGGAAGCTAAGCCTTTCAGCGCCGATGGTACTGCAGGGGGGACCCTGTGGGAGAGTAGGACACCGCCGAACAATTCTTGAGCCCGGCCCCGGATCTTCGATCCGGGGCCGGGCATTTGGCGTTTTCCGGGCTGGGGTAGAGTCGCGGCATCGTCCGCGCGTGAAGTTCATCAGGAGGGGACCCGTGGAGGTCCAGGAGACACGGGTGCAAACGGATCGCATCTTCACGATCCCCAACATCCTGAGTATGGCGCGCCTGGTCGGCGTTCCGGTGTTCCTGTGGCTGATTCTGTGGCCGGAGTTCGGCGGGCCGAAGATGGACGGCTGGGCGCTGCTGGTGCTCGCCTTCAGCGGCGTCAGCGACTACCTGGACGGCAAGCTCGCCCGCCGGTGGAATCAGATCAGCGCCCTCGGCCGCGTCCTGGACCCCGCCGCCGACCGGCTGTATGTGCTGTCCACCCTGGTGGGCCTGACCTGGCGCGACATCCTGCCGCTGTGGGTGACCGTGCTGCTGCTGGCCCGCGAGGCGATGATGGCGGTGATGCTGCTGATTCTGCGGAGGCACCGCTACGGCCCACCCCAGGTGAACTTCATCGGGAAAGCGGCTACCTTCAACCTCATGTACGCCTTTCCGCTGCTCCTGCTGAGCGACGGCAGCGGATGGCTCGCAACCCTGGCGTCAGTTTTCGGCTGGGCGTTCACCGGATGGGGTACAACCCTGTACTGGTGGGCAGGAATCCTCTACGTGGTGCAGGTCCGGAGACTTGTCCGGGCGGACGCCACGGCTGACTGAGTCACGAGGAGGACGTTTCCGACATGAAGGCGGTTGTGATGGCCGGCGGCGAGGGCACTCGCCTTCGCCCGATGACATCGAGCATGCCGAAGCCTCTGTTGCCGGTGGTGAATCGCCCCATCATGCAGCACGTGCTGAACCTGCTCAAGCGGCACGGACTCACCGAGACAGTGGTGACCGTCCAGTTCCTCGCGTCCCTGGTGAAGAATTATTTCGGGGACGGCGAGGAATTGGGAATGGAGCTCACTTATGCCAACGAGGAGAAACCGCTGGGGACGGCCGGAAGCGTCAAGAACGCCGAGGAGGCGCTGAAGGACGACTCCTTCCTGGTGATCTCCGGTGACGCCCTGACAGATTTCGACCTCACCGAACTGATCGCATTCCACCGCCGCAAGGGCGGACTCGTCACGGTCTGCCTGACGCGGGTGCCCAACCCGCTCGAGTTCGGCATCACCATTGTGGACGACGAGGGCAAGGTCGAGCGGTTCCTGGAAAAGCCCACCTGGGGCCAGGTCTTCTCCGACACGGTGAACACCGGCATCTACGTGATGGAGCCCGAGGTCTTCAACTACGTCGAGCCCGACGTGTCCGTGGACTGGTCCGGCGATGTCTTCCCGCAGTTGATGAAGGAAGGCAAGCCGATCTACGGCTATGTCGCCGAGGGCTACTGGGAGGACGTCGGTACCCACGAGAGCTATGTGAAGGCGCAGGCCGATGTCCTGGAGGGCAAGGTCGACGTCGACATCGACGGCTTCGAGATCTCCCCGGGCGTGTGGGTCGCCGAGGGCGCCGAGGTGCACCCCGACGCGATCCTGCGCGGCCCGCTCTACATCGGCGACTACGCCAAGGTCGAGGCCGGCGCCGAGATCCGCGAGCACACCGTCGTCGGGTCCAACGTCGTGGTGAAGTCCGGTGCCTTCCTGCACAAGGCCGTCATCGCCGACAACGTCTACATCGGCCCGCAGACCAACCTGCGCGGCTGCGTGATCGGCCGCAACACCGACGTCATGCGGGCCGCGCGGATCGACGAGGGCGCCGTCATCGGTGACGAGTGCCTGATCGGCGAGGAGTCCATCATCGCCGGCAGCGTGCGCGTCTACCCGTTCAAGACGGTGGAGGCCGGCGCCTTCGTCAACACCTCGGTGATCTGGGAGTCCCGCGGCCAGGCGCACCTGTTCGGCGCCCGCGGTGTCTCCGGCATCCTCAACGTGGAGATCACCCCCGAGCTCGCGGTACGGCTCGCGGGCGCGTACGCGACCACGCTGAAGAAGGGCGCCACCGTCACCACGGCCCGCGACCACTCCCGCGGTGCCCGCGCCCTGAAGCGCGCGGTCATCTCGGCCCTGCAGGCCAGCGCCATCGACGTGCGCGACCTGGAGAACGTGCCGATGCCGGTGGCGCGCCAGCAGACCGCCAGGGGCGGCGCCGGCGGCATCATGATCCGCACCAGCCCGGGCCGACCGGACTCGCTGGACATCATGTTCTTCGACGAGCGCGGCGCCGACCTCTCGGCCGCCGGCCAGCGCAAGCTGGACCGCGTCTTCGCCCGCCAGGAGTACCGCCGGGCCTTCCCCGGCGAGATCGGCGACCTCACCTTCCCGGCCACGGTCTTCGACTCCTACACGGGTGCGCTGCTGCGGGCCGTGGACACCTCCGGCATCGCCGAGTCCGGCCTGAAGGTCGTGGTGGACGCCGCCAACGGCAGTGCGGGCCTGGTGCTGCCCAGCCTGCTCGGCCGGCTCGGCGTGGACGCGCTGACCATCAACCCCGGCCTGGACGAGGCCCGGCCCACCGAGACCGAGCAGGCGCGCAGGGAGGGCCTGGTGCGGTTGGGCGAGATGGTCGCCTCCGCGCGGGCCGCCTTCGGGGTGCGCTTCGACCCGGTCGGCGAGCGGATGTCGCTGGTGGACGAGCGCGGCCGGATCGTCGAGGACGACCGCGCCCTGCTGGTGCTGCTCGACCTGGTCGCCGCGGAGCGGCGCAGCGGGCGGGTGGCGCTGCCGGTGACCACCACCCGGATCGGCGAGCAGGTGGCCGCGTACCACGGCACGCAGGTGACGTGGACGACGACCTCGCCCGACGACCTGACCCGCGTCGGCCGCGAGGAGGGCACGATCTTCGGTGGCGACGGCCGCGGCGGCTTCATCGTCCCGGAGTTCAGCAGCGTCTTCGACGGCGCGGCGGCCTTCGTACGGCTGATCGGCCTGGTGGCCAGGACGCAGCTCACCCTCAGCCAGATCGACGCCCGCATCCCCAAGGCGCACGTGCTCAAGCGCGACGTGCCGACGCCGTGGGCGGTCAAGGGCTCGGTGATGCGGCGCGTGGTGGAGGACGCCGGCGACCGGTCGGTGGACACCACCGACGGTGTGCGGGTGGTGGAGTCCGACGGGCGCTGGGTGATGGTGCTGCCCGACCCGGCGGAAGCCGTCACCCACCTGTGGGCGGAGGGCCCGGATGACGCCTCGGCGCAGGCCCTGCTGGACGAGTGGTCGCAGGCCGTGGAGAACGCCGGACGGTGAGCCCCGGCGCCCCGGAAGGGTGCGCCGGCCCCCGCCGATCGGTGATCTTCGGCACGAACGGCTCACCGTGAGGGGTCCGTTCGAGTGCCGACCACTCGACGTGCGACGATGTCCCGCATGCCGCCGCAGCAACCCGATCGGAGCAGCCCCGCGCCCGGGGCTGCTCCGCGGCGCCCTGATGCGTCCATGTCGCTGCTGACCACGATCATGGAGCACAGCCTCGACGACGGGTACGCCGAGGCCGCCGCCCGCCGCGGCGCGACCGGCACCTCGCGGCTGCCGAAGGCGCTGAGCGGGAAGCTGGGGCTCGCCCTCGGCCTGGTGCTGGCCGCGATCGTGGTGACCGTGGGCGCCGCCCAGGCGCAGTTCTCCGCGCCCACCGAGGCCAAGGAGCGGCAGCGGCTGATCGACCGCATCCAGGCCGACACGCGCGACGCCGACGCCCTGCAGAAGGACGTGGACACCCTGCGCGGCACGGTCGCAGGCGAGCAGCAGTCGGCGCTGAACCGGCCGGACGGCGACGCCGACCGCACCCTGGAGCTGATGGCGGCCGCCACACCGGCCCAGGGGCCCGGGGTGAAGCTGGTGGTGGACGACGCGGCGGAGGCGTCCGAGGGCGGCACGGGCGGGCCGCGGGAGAGCGACAGCTTCTCCGACACCGGGCGGGTCCGCGACCGCGACATGCAGCACGTGGTGAACGGCCTGTGGTCCTCGGGCGCGGAGGCCGTCTCGATCAACGGGCAGCGGTTGACGGCTCTGTCGGCCATCCGGGCGGCCGGGCAGGCCATACTGGTCGACAACAAGCCGCTGGTGCCGCCGTACACGGTGCTGGCGATCGGGGACGGGAAGAAGTTGAGCACGGCATTCCGGCACAGCGCGGACGGTGAGTACCTCCACGTGCTGCAGACCACCTACGGGATTCGGGCCTCGGTCAGCGTGCAGTCGCACATCGAGCTGCCGGCCGCGCCCAGCCTGATCCTGCGGTACGCGACGCCGGACCCCGCCGTGACCGGGAGGGGTGGACAGTGATCGCCGTACTGGGCCTCGTGGTGGGCGTCGTGGTCGGACTCGTGGTCCGCCCGGTGGTGCCCTCCGGCTTCGAGCCCTACCTGCCCATCGCCGTGGTGGCCGCGCTCGACGCCGTCTTCGGCGGCCTGCGGGCCATGCTCGACGGGATCTTCGACGACAAGGTCTTCGTCGTCTCCTTCCTGTCCAACGTGGTGGTGGCGGCGCTGATCGTCTTCCTCGGCGACAAGCTCGGGGTGGGCGCCCAGCTGTCGACCGGCGTGGTGGTCGTCCTCGGCATCCGGATCTTCTCCAACGCGGCCGCGATCCGCCGCCATGTCTTCCGGGCGTGAACCGGGCATGACCGAGGAGCACCACCACCACCGGCACGAGCCCAAGCACGAGCGGCACGAGCACCGGCACGATCACAAGCACGACGGCAGGGCCCCGCAGGAGCCCGCCGGGCCCGCCGCCGAGCCCGAGGACGAGGCCGCGGGTGCGAGCGCCGGGCCGGCCGCCGCGCAGGACAAGGCCCCCGCCGTGACCGGGCGGCAGCGGCTGAAGGCCGGGCTGTGGCCGCCGCGGCTGACCCGCGCCCAGCTGATCGTCGCGCTGCTGCTGTTCGTGCTGGGCTTGGGCCTGGCCATCCAGGTGCGCACCACGAGCGACAACGGCACCCTGCGCGGCGCCCGCCAGGAGGACCTGGTGCGCATTCTCACCGAGCTGGACAACCGCAGCCAGCGGCTCCAGGACGAGAAGCGCGGCCTGGAGAGCCAGCGCAGCGAGCTGGAGACCAGCTCCGACCAGGCCGCGGAGGCGCTGAAGCAGACCCGGCAGAAGGCGCGCGAGCTCGGCGTGCTGGCCGGCACCGAGGCCGCCCAGGGGCCCGGTATCACGCTGACGATCACCGACCCGCACGGCGGGGTGGAGTCCGACTCGCTGCTGGACACCGTCCAGGAGCTGCGGGCGGCCGGTGCGGAGGCGATCCAGATCAACAATGTGCGCGTCGTGGCGGGCACCTACTTCACCGACAGCGGAAGTGGCGTGCGGATCGACGGGCACCAGGTGGCACAGCCCTACGTCGTCAAGGTCATCGGCAACCCGCCGGACCTCGAACCGGCGCTGAACATCCCCGGAGGGGTCGTGCAGACGCTGGAGAAGGAGCAGGCCACCGCGGATGTCGTCAGGTCGCAGAAGATCACTGTGGACGCCTTGCGGCCGCAGAAGCAGCCTGACTACGCTCGGTCATCCCAGTGAGGTGGGGGGTCGGGGCACTGGTGGCGTGTCGAGTGGTGGAAACTGTGAGTAGCGAGAGTTCGTCCTGCCCCACGGGCGGGTCTGCTTCTTCCAAGGGGAATCGCCCGTGAAGTTGTTTGGGAAGTTGTTCGGCAAGAGCGCGCGCCAGTCGGGGGACCCGGCGACCGCGCGGCACCGCGCGCCGCGGGGTCTCCAGGAGGAGCCCGGCCGCGGCCAGGAGGGCGGCGACCGGCCGCTGTTCCGCAACGAGCCGTCCGGCAGCGGCGGCGGCTTTTCCGCCGCGCCCGGCGTGGCGCCTGTTGACCCCGGTTCGGCCCCCCGCATAGGTTTCGGGGAACCATCGGCCGCTACGGGTGGAGGCTACGGGGTGCTGGTCTGCGGCAGGTGCGGTCACAGCAACGCGGAGGCGAGCCGCTTCTGCAACAACTGCGGTGCGCCGTTGCGCGGGGGCGCCGTCCCCGCCGAGCGCTCCTCGGAGACGACCTCCACGATCTCGATCTCCGGCATCGAGGCGTACGAGGCGGAGGCCACCGGCCAGACCCCGGTGCCGTCGCTGTCGCCCGAGGCGCAGGCCGCCGTGGAGGCGCTGCCGGCCGGCTCGGCGCTGCTGGTGGTCCGCCGCGGCCCGAACTCCGGCAGCCGCTTCCTGCTGGACGACGCGGTGACCACCGCCGGCCGGCACCCGCAGAGCGACATCTTCCTGGACGACGTGACGGTCTCGCGCCGGCACGTGGAGTTCCGCCGGGAGGCCGACGGCTCCTTCAGCGTCTCGGACGTCGGCAGCCTCAACGGCACCTACGTCAACCGGGAGCGGATCGACTCGGTACGGCTCGGCAGCGGCGACGAGGTGCAGATCGGCAAGTACCGGCTGGTGTTCTACGCGAGCCAGCGGAGTCTGTGACCTGCCCGACCCGGCCCGGGAGATCCCGGGGAACCCCGAGGAAGGTGTGCATGCCGAGAACGCCAGGCGGTGCCGGGGACGGCACCGCCGCCGTGTCCGCCCGGGCCGACGGCCCGCTGATGAGCATCGGCGCGGTGCTGTCCCGGCTGCGGGACGAGTTCCCCGAGGTGACCATCTCCAAGATCCGCTTCCTTGAGGCGGAGGGGCTGGTGGAACCGCAGCGCACGCCCTCGGGGTACCGGAAGTTCAGCGCCGCCGACGTGGAGCGGCTGGCGTACGTGCTGCGGGTGCAGCGCGACCACTACCTGCCGCTGCGGGTGATCCGGGAGCACCTGGACGCCCTGGACCGCGGGGAGCCGGTGGCGCTGCCGGGCCCCGCGGAGTCCCGCGAGGTGCTGGACGGCAGCCTGGAGCCCGAGGCGGCCGCGGTGCGGCTGCGGATCGGCCGCGAGGAGCTGCTGGCCGCCACGGGGGCCGACGGCGACACGCTGGCGGAGTGGGAGTCCTACGGGCTGGTCGAGGCCGGCGGCGACGGCGGTTACGACGCCGACGCGGTGGCGATCGGCCGGCTCGTCGCGGAACTGGGCGCCTTCGGCCTGGAGCCGCGGCACCTGCGGGCGGTGAAGGCGGCCGCCGAGCGCGAGGCCGGCCTGATCGAGCAGGTGGTGGCGCCGCTGCGGCGGCACCGCAACCCGCAGACCCGCACCCGCGCCGAGGCGAGCACCCGCGAGCTGGCGGCGCTGGCGGTGCGGCTGCATGCCGCGATGGTGTACTCGGCGCTGCGGCTGCGGCTCGACTGAGGCCGTCCGGGTCCGCGGGTCCCGGCAGCCCGCGGGCGGGCCTTCACGGTGCCTTCACGGGACGTGCCCGGCCACCGGGTGGCGGCACCAGGCCGTGCCCGACTACCCAAACCCGGCGGGCACGGCCTAGGGTTGCTGTGTGAACGAGCTCGACGTTGTGGGTGTCCGGGTCGAAATGCCCTCCAACCAACCGATCGTGCTCCTGCGTGAAGTGGGAGGCGACCGGTACCTGCCCATCTGGATCGGGCCGGGCGAGGCGACGGCCATCGCATTCGCGCAGCAGGGCATGACGCCTGCGCGACCGCTGACTCACGACCTCTTCAAGGACGTGCTCGAGGCGGTGGGACAGACGCTGACGGAGGTGCGTATCACGGACCTGAGGGAAGGCGTGTTCTACGCGGAGCTGGTGTTCGCCAGCGGGGTCGAGGTGAGCGCGCGCCCGTCGGATGCCATAGCGCTCGCGCTGCGTACCGGGACCCCGATCTACGGGAGCGACGGCGTGCTCGATGACGCGGGCATCGCCATCCCGGACGAGCAGGAGGACGAGGTCGAGAAGTTCCGCGAGTTCCTCGACCAGATCTCGCCCGAGGACTTCGGGACCAGCAACCAGTAGGCGCGCGGTAGGCACACGGCAACCGCCCGGTGGCGGACGGGACCCGCGCCGCCGGCCGGCAGGTCGGCACGTGCGGACCCGGCTTGGTGGGAGCCCGGTGGGGCAAGGTTGGCCCGTTTGCGCCCAACCGGGGTGTCGTTCCCGCTCTGCGGTCGGATGAAACCACTCCTGGGGTGGATTTCACTCGGCGTGCCGAGCGTGGCGATCGTTGACGCACGTGTGACGACTGCCTACCGTCAGAATGGAAAGTCCGGTGGCACGTGACACGCGGCCACCGGATGTGGAGGGACGGAGGGCGGCGTGAGAAGCACCGGCGACGGTTTGGCGACCGGCGGCCCGTATCCCACCCGGGGGCCGCTCGCCCACGCCACTGCGGCCACGGGCGGCGACGGCGTCCCGGCCGAGCAGATCGGCTACCGCGGCCCGGCCGCGTGCGCGGCCACCGGCATCACCTACCGCCAGCTCGATTACTGGGCGCGCACCGGCCTGGTGGAGCCGAGCGTGCGGCCGGCCTACGGGTCGGGCACCCAGCGGCTCTACAGCTTCGCCGACGTGGTCGTGCTGAAGATCGTCAAGCGGCTGCTGGACACCGGGGTGTCCCTGCAGAACATCCGCACCGCGGTCCAGCACCTGCGCTCGGTGGTGCCCGACGAGCTGCCCCGGATGACGCTGATGAGCGACGGCGCCACGGTCTACGAGTGCACCTCGCCCGACGAGGTCGTCGAGCTGCTCCAGGGCGGCCAGGGCATCTTCGGCATCGCGGTCGGCGTGGTCTGGCGGGACGTGCAGAGCGCGCTGTCGCAGATGCACGGCGAGCGGGTCGACACCGGCGAGACCCTGGTCGGCCACAACCCGGCCGACGAACTCGCCCGCCGCCGCAACCGGGCGGTCTAGGGCCAAGCCCACCGAGGCCCCGCCGAAGCGCTGTGCGGGAGCGGCCCGACCCGCCGTTCCCGTACGCGTGTACGGCCGATGTCGGTGGCATGCGCGACCATCGGTGGTGTGAGAAGTGCGCCGACGATCCTCCACCTGGACATGGACGCGTTCTTCGCCGCGGTGGAGCAGGCGTCCAAGCCCAGCCTGCGGGGCAAGCCGGTGGTGGTCGGCGGCCTCGGGCCGCGCGGGGTGGTCTCCACCGCCTCCTACGAGGCGCGCGTCCACGGCGTGCACTCCGCCATGGCCACCGCCCACGCCCGCCGGCTCGCCCCCAACGCCGCCTACCTCTACCCGAGGTTCACCGTCTACCGCCGGATCAGCGACATCGTCATGACGCTGCTGCGCGAGGCGTCCCCGCTGATAGAGCCGCTCAGCGTGGACGAGGCGTTCGTCGACCTGGAGGCGGGCCCCAGCCGCGACGACCCGCGCGAGGTCGCCCGGCGGCTGCGCGCCGACATCCGCACCGCCACGGGCCTGACCGCCTCCGTCGGCCTGGCCGGCTCCAAGCTGCTCGCCAAGATCGCCTCGGAGAAGGCGAAGCCGGACGGCCTGGTCGTGGTGGAACCCGGCACCGAGCAGGCCCTGCTCGACCCGATGCCGGTGCGCACCCTGCCCGGGGTCGGCCCGGCCACCGCCGAGCACCTGCGCAAGGCCGGCATCCTCACCGTCGCCGAGATCACCCACGCCGGCGAGCCCGAACTGGTGCGGCTGCTCGGCAAGGCACACGGCGCCGGGCTGTTCGCGATGGCCTCCGGGCTGGACAACCGCCCGGTCGTCGCCGACCGCGACGTGAAGTCCATCTCCGTGGAGGACACCTACGACACCGACCTCACCGACCGCGCCCATGTCCGCTACGAGATCGACCGGCTCGCCGAGCGCTGCGTGCAGCGGCTGCGCGGGGCCGGCCGCTCCGGCCGCACCGTGGTGGTCAAGATCCGGCGGTACGACTTCTCCACCCTGACCCGCTCCGAGACGCTCCGGGCCCCCACCGACGACCCGGCGGTGGTCCGCGAGACCGCGCGGCGGCTGGCCGAGGCCGTCGACACCACCGGCGGGGTGCGGCTGCTGGGGGTGGGCGTTGCGGGCCTGGCCGACTTCACCCAGGAGGACCTGTTCGCGCAGGCCCCCGAGGACGGGTCGGCCGCCGCGGAGGCACTCGTCCCGGAGCTGCCCACGGCCCCGCCGCCGCAGGGCGAGCGGGCCCGCCAATGGCTGCCCGGCCACGACGTCACCCATGAGGAGTACGGGCCCGGGTGGGTGCAGGGCAGCGGCGTGGGGCGGGTCACCGTGCGCTTCGAAGTGCCCACCGACACCCGGCCCGGACGGGTGCGCACCTTTCCCGCCGACGACCCGGCGCTGTCCCACAGCGACCCGCTGCCCCTGGCCCGCGAGGCCGCCTGGAACGCCGAGCGGGGCCTGGAGATCGGCGGCGCGGTCGCGGAGGGCCCGGGCGACACCGGCGAGGCGGACGGTACGGGCCACCCCCGGGACGCAGGGGAAAACCCCCGGGGGGCGGAGAGCGGCGGGGATGCCGGCAGTGGCGGTCAGTCGCCGGCCAGCTTGCCGAAGTCGCCAGAGGGGGCGGCCTCCGGGCCCGAGCGCGGCACGTCCATGCCGTAGTGGTGGTAGAGCTGCAGCTCCTGCTCGGGGGAGAGGTGGCGGCCCACGCCGAAGTCGGGCGCGTCACGGATGAGCGCCTTGCGGTAGGGCACGCGCAGCTCGTCGCCGACCAGTTCGCTGGGCCCGAGCGGCACGAAGGCGTCGCGGGTGAACAGCCCGGTGCGCACCGCCGCCCACTCGGGGATGCCGGTGGCGTCGTCGAGGTAGACCTCGTCCACCGTGCCGATCCTGGCCCCGTCCTGGTCGAAGGCGCGGCGGCCGATCAGGCTGCGCGGATCGATGTCGGTCTGCACGGTCCCTCCAACCCACGGGGTGACAGCTGCTGATTACCACCAAAAGCCACAACCGGTGGGATGTCGACTCGGCGCGGCGCCCCGTCCACCGCCCCACCCCCGCCCCCCCATCCTCGCCCCGACGTGCCGGAGCAGGCGCTGGTAGGCTGAACGCGGCCGCAGAACCCATGCGGGAGAGTCCACCGTCACCCGGCCCAGCGGCCGGCGGCGGGGGCGCCGAAGGAGCAAATCCTCCCCGGAATCTCTCAGGCATCCGTACCGCACGGGCGAGGTCACTCTGGAAAGCAGGACCTGCCCGGAGGCGGCGCGGCCGCCGGGTGGCGTCCTCACCGACGGTGAAAACCGCCCCCGGGCGGTGAAGCTCTCAGGTTCTCTGACAGAGGGGGAGGCCGTACGGGTGCCGTGCACGGCACCCCCCGAAGGTCGGCAGACCAGGAGGCCCCCGAAGATGAGTGAACGCCGCATTCCCCTCGCCGAACTGGAAGCCGGCGTGCCCTTCGCCGAGCGCCACATCGGGCCCGACGCCGAGGCGCTGGCCAAGATGCTCGCCCAGGTCGGCTACGGCTCGCTGGACGAGCTGACCGACGCGGCCGTGCCCGACACCATCAAGAGCGCCGAGGCCCTGGGCCTGCCGACGGCCGTCACCGAGGCCGAGATGCAGGCCGAACTGCGGGCGCTGGCCGACCGCAACCAGGTGCTCGCCCCCATGATCGGCCTGGGCTACTACGGCACCTTCACCCCGCCGGTCATCCTGCGCAACGTCATGGAGAACCCGGCCTGGTACACGGCGTACACGCCCTACCAGCCGGAGATCTCCCAGGGCCGCCTGGAGGCGCTGCTCAACTTCCAGACCGTCGTCGCCGACCTCACCGGGCTGCCCACCTCCGGCGCCTCCCTGCTGGACGAGGGCACCGCGGCCGCCGAGGCGATGGCGCTCTCCCGCCGGGTCGGCAAGGTCAAGCAGGGCGTCTTCCTGGTCGACGCCGACACCTTCCCGCAGACCCTGGCCGTGATCGGGACCCGCGCGGAGCCCACCGGTGTGGAGGTCGTCACCGCCGATCTGAGCGCGGGCATCCCCGCCGAGATCGCCGAACGCGGTGTCTTCGGCGTCCTGCTGCAGTACCCGGGCGCCTCCGGCGCGGTCCGCGACCTGCGCCCGGTGATCGAGCAGGCGCACGCCCTGGGCGCCGTCGTCACCGTCGCCGCCGACCTGCTCGCCCTCACCCTGCTCACCTCGCCGGGCGAGCTGGGCGCGGACATCGCGGTCGGCACCACCCAGCGATTCGGCGTGCCGATGGGCTTCGGCGGCCCGCACGCCGGCTACATGGCCGTCCGCGACTCCTACGCGCGCAACCTGCCCGGCCGGCTCGTCGGCGTCTCCGTGGACGCCGACGGCGACCGCGCCTACCGGCTGGCGCTGCAGACCCGCGAGCAGCACATCCGCCGCGAGAAGGCGACCAGCAACATCTGCACCGCGCAGGTGCTGCTCGCCGTCATGGCCGGGATGTACGCGGTCTACCACGGCCCCGACGGGCTCGCCGCCATCGCCCGCCGCACCCACCGCTACGCCGCCGTGCTGGCCGCGGGCCTGCGGGCCGCAGGCGTCGAGACCGCGCACACCGCCTTCTTCGACACCCTGACCGCGCACGTGCCCGGCCGGGCCGCCGATGTCGTTGCCGCCGCCCGGGCCGAGGGCGTCAACCTGCGCCTTACCGACGCCGACCACGTCGGCATCGCCTGCGACGAGACCACCACCCGCGCGCAGCTGACCGCCGTCCTGGCCGCCTTCGGCGCTCCCGGGGCCGACCTCGACGCGCTGGACGCCGACACCCCCGACGCCCTGCCGCAGATGCTGGCCCGCACCGACGCCTACCTGACCCACCCCGTCTTCCACCAGCACCGCAGCGAGACGGCGATGCTGCGCTACCTGCGCCGGCTCGCCGACCGCGACTACGCGCTGGACCGCGGCATGATCCCGCTCGGCTCGTGCACCATGAAGCTCAACGCGACCACCGAGATGGAGCCGGTCACCTGGCCGGAGTTCGCCGCCCTGCACCCCTTCGCGCCCGCCGAGCAGGCCGAGGGCTACCTGGAGCTGATCCGCGGCCTGGAGGACCAGCTGGCCGCCGTCACCGGCTACGACAAGGTGAGCCTGCAGCCCAACGCCGGCTCCCAGGGCGAGCTGGCCGGCCTGCTCGCCGTGCGCGCCTACCACCGCGCGAACGGCGACACCGCCCGCACGGTGTGCCTGATCCCCTCCTCCGCGCACGGCACGAACGCCGCGAGCGCGGTCATGGCCGGCATGAAGGTCGTCGTGGTCAAGACGAGCGAGGACGGCGACGTGGACGTGGCCGACCTGCACGCCAAGATCGACCGGCACCGCGACGAACTCGCCGTCCTCATGGTCACCTACCCCTCCACGCACGGCGTGTTCGAGGAGCACATCACCGACATCTGCGCCGCGGTGCACGACGCGGGCGGCCAGGTCTACGTGGACGGCGCCAACCTCAACGCCCTGGTCGGCCTCGCCCGCCCGGGCCGCTTCGGTGCGGACGTCTCCCACCTGAACCTGCACAAGACCTTCTGCATCCCGCACGGCGGCGGCGGCCCGGGCGTCGGCCCGGTCGCGGTGCGCGCCCACCTCGCCCCGCACCTGCCCAACCACCCGCTGCAGCCCGCCGCGGGCCCCGCCACCGGGGTCGGACCGGTCTCGGCGGCGCCCTGGGGCTCGGCCGGCATCCTGCCGATCTCCTGGACGTACGTGCGGCTGATGGGCGCCGAGGGGCTGAAGAAGGCCACCCAGGTCGCGGTGCTCGGCGCGAACTACGTCGCCAAGCGGCTGGAGCCGCACTACCCCGTGCTCTACACCGGGCCCGGCGGCCTGGTGGCCCACGAGTGCATCGTGGACCTGCGGCCGCTGACCAAGCAGACCGGCGTCACCGTGGACGACGTCGCCAAGCGGCTGATCGACTACGGCTTCCACGCGCCCACCATGTCCTTCCCGGTGGCCGGCACGCTGATGATCGAGCCCACCGAGAGCGAGGATCTGGCCGAACTCGACCGCTTCTGCGAGGCGATGATCGCCATCCGCGCCGAGATCGACCGGGTCGGCGCGGGCGAGTGGCCGGCCGACGACAACCCGCTGCGCTCGGCCCCGCACACCGCGGCGACCCTGACCGGCCGGTGGGAGCACCCGTACACCCGCGAGGAGGCCGTCTTCCCGGCCGGGGTGAGCGCCGCCGACAAGTACTGGCCGCCGGTGCGGCGGATCGACGGGGCCTACGGCGACCGCAACCTGGTCTGCTCCTGCCCGCCGGTGGACGCCTACGAGGGCTGACCCCACGTGGCGAGCGGCCCGCGTCCCTCGGCGCGGGCCGGGCATGGCTGAGCCGGCTCCCCCCTCGCGGGGAACCGGCTCGGTCGTACGTTCCCGCCCGCGCGCTGCTCCTTTCGGGGGCCGCGGGCGCCGGGGCCGTCAGGCCGCGGTGGTGACGCGCCCGGTGCCCAGCGGGCGGTGCGGGGCGATGATCTCGCCGTCGGGCAGGATCTCCCCGGTGTCCTCGAAGACGAGCACGCCGTTGCACAGCAGGCTCCAGCCCTGCTCCGGGTGGCCGGCCACGATGACGGCGGCCTCGCGGTCGGGGCTGTCTGCGGTGGGGCACTGCGGCTGGTGGTTGCACATGGGCGGTGTCTTTCGCTGCGAGAGGTGAGTGGTGCGGTCGGTCGCGCTGCCTGCCGTGGTCACGGCCTGCCTGGCCTGGTTCATCCGTCCCCCGTCGTGTGGTGCGGCGGTCCCAGTCTTGCCCCACGAAGGTCGTTCCGCAGGGATTTCGCGGATGCGGTACTACTCGGTAGTCCTCGGTGCCTTCCGGTACTCACCGGTACAGGACGCGTCACCCGCGCGCACGGTTGCGGTCACGAAAGCGGCGCCCCCGGTCCGGCCCGGACCGGGGGCGCCGCCGTTGCCCGCGCGGCTCAGGCGGGCGAGCCCGCCAGCGGCGGCGGGGCGAGCCACACGCTGAGCACCGGCGCCAGCTCCAGCATCCGGTAGACCCGGTGGGAGGCGATCCCGGGCGGGGCGGGCGCCAGCGGGATGAGGAGGTCGGCCGGGTCCGGCTGGGCGGTGGCCGCGTCCGCCCGTGGCACCGAGTGCAGCCACAGCGCCATCATGTAGCGCGCGGGCAGCGACAGCAGGTGCGGCTGGTAGGTCTCCGGCAGCGCGTCGGCCTGCCGCAGCGCCCGCTCGGTCGAGGCGATGTACGGGCCCTCGGAGAAGCGGGAGAAGACCCAGCCGTCGGGGGTCGCCACGGTCTCGCCCGCCGCCGCCACCTGGGCACCTGCCCTGATATGGAACCGCCAGCCGGCCAGCCGCGCCTGCGGCAGGCCGCCGGGGACGGTGGCCGGCTCGAAGACGTGGACCGGCAGCGGGTGCTCGGCGTCCAGCGGGCCCTCGGCGCTGCGCAGCGCCGGTGTCCTGGCCTCCCGGACTGCGGTGGGCGAGCTGAGGGCCGCGAGGACGCTCAGCAGGGCGGGTGCGGGTGCAGGGGGGACAAGCAGCGGCATGATGTCGCCTCTCACTGGGAGACACGTGGTGCGGGCACAAGGAGGTGCGGGCGGGTGGCGGACGGCGCGGTCAGTACCCGGTGAGGGTTACTGCTCAAGACGCCCGGCGACGGCGGATACTCCTGCCTCGTGCGCGGAGTTTATACGAACTTTGTTCACTGCGTGTTTCGTCTAGTCGCCGCCCGTATTGCCCGCAAGGCGATTACCTGCCTTCTTCGCGGCAGCCCACCGCGGCATTTGCGCAGGTTATGGGGCGGTCGGTGGATATTTCCGCCCGTCACGGACGGCCGGAAACCACCGGTGGTTATCCCGTGTGATTCCTCCCGGCCGTCGCGCGGAATGTGCCCGCGGAACATGCCGGACGTCCAGTGCCCGCCCGCTGCACTTGCAAGCGTAGCGGGCGGCGCGTCCCGAGGGGCGGCGATGGATCGATCCTTTGGATGGGCATCCTCCCGCCCGGAGTGGGCATCCTCCGATGAGTACCCGCACAAGGAGGGACGCTTCGATGGGGGAGAAGGTCACCGCAGACGCGTTCGACCTGGCCGACCGCAGGATGTACCGGAACAAGCTCCGCCAGTGCCTGCTGGGGCTGGAGCGGCTGCTGGACGAGAAGCGATTCGACCGGCCCCGGAATCTCATGGGGCTGGAGATCGAATTGAATCTCGCCGATTCCGACGGCCTGCCGCGCATGATGAACGAAGAGGTGCTGGAGCGCATCGCGAGCCGCGATTTCCAGACCGAGCTGGCCCAGTTCAATATCGAGGTGAACATCGCGCCGCACCGGCTTTCCGGCCGTGTGCTCGACCGGCTCGCCGAGGAACTGCGCACCGGCCTCGGCTACGCCGACCGGATGGCGGGGGAGGTCGGCGCGCGCATCGTGATGGTGGGAATTCTGCCCACCCTCCAGGCCCAGGACCTGGTCTCGGCGAACCTCTCCCGGGCCGACCGCTACACCCTGCTGAACGAGCGCATCCTGGCCATGCGGGGCGAGGACATCACCTTGGACATCGAGGGTGTGGAGCACCTCGTCTACACCTCCGCCTCGATCGCGCCCGAGGCCGCCTGCACCTCCATGCAGATGCACCTCCAGGTCACCCCGGGCCGCTTCGCCGACGTGTGGAACGCCGCCCAGGTCGTCTCGGCGCCCCAGGTGGCCCTGGGTGCCAACTCGCCCTTCCTCTTCGGCCGCGAGCTGTGGCGCGAGACCCGCACCCTGCTCTTCCAGCAGGCCACCGACACCCGCCCGCAGGAGCTGCGCAGCCAGGGGGTGCGGCCGCTGGCCTGGTTCGGCGAGCGGTGGATCGACTCGGCGGCCGACCTCTTCGCGGAGAACGTGCGCTACTTCCCCTCGCTGCTGCCGATCTGCGACGACGAGGACCCGCTGCGGGTGCTCGACGAGGGCGGGGTGCCGCAGCTGCGCGAGCTGACCCTGCACAACGGCACGATCTACCGCTGGAACCGCCCGGTCTACGAGGTGGTGGACGGCGTGCCGCACCTGCGGGTGGAGAACCGGGTGCTGCCCGCCGGGCCCACCGTCGCCGACGTCGTCGCGAACGCCGCCTTCTACTACGGGCTGGTCCGCGCCCTGGCCGAGCAGCCGCGCCCGCTGTGGCAGCGGATGCCCTTCGGCGCGGCCGCGGCCAACTTCGACGCCGCCTGCCGCGACGGCATCGCGGCGGTGCTGCACTGGCCGCGCGGCCGCGGCGGCGCGCTCGCCCAGGTGCCCGCGGTGGACCTCGTCCGCGAGGAGCTGCTGCCGCTGGCCGCGGCCGGGCTCGACGCCTGGGGCATCGACGCGGCCGACCGCGACCTGTACCTCGGCATCATCGAGCGGCGCTGCCACACCCGCACCAACGGCGCCCGCTGGCAGGCCGACGCCTTCCACCACTACCTCGGCCGCGGCCTGGACCGCAGGGCGGCGCTGGCTGCGATGACCCAGCGCTACCGCGACCTGTCGTTCGCCGGCGAGCCGGTCCACACCTGGCCGGTCCCGGCCTGATCCGACCCGGGCGCCGCAGGCGCGGCTCGGACCTACCCGGGCCGTCCGGGCCCCCGGACGGTCGGCCGCGGCCGCACGGGCCGCCCGGGTGTCCTCCGCCCGCGGGCCGCCGGCACGCGGGTGCTTCCGGTGGCTCGGCCGGTGCGGTGCCCCGCCAGCCGGTCGGGCGCCGCACCGGCTTGCCCGTGCAGGCGGGCCGGGCCCGGGCGTGCACAGCGCCCGCACGGCCCGCTCCCGGGCAGCTCACAGCCGCCGGCGTTCCGGTGGGGGCGGTGGCGCCGGGACGGGCCGGATCTTCGTATCGTGTCCAGCAGCGACTCCCGGGCCGGCGCGCACCAGGCGCCGCGGTGGGGCGAGGACACGGGAGGACCGCGTGGTGGCAGAGCAGGTACGGCCGGTGGAGACACCGCCCTTCGAGGCGCGGACGCTGCGCAGCGAGACCCTGATCGTGCTCGCGCTGTCGCTGGGCGCCAGCGGGGTGTCCGCCGTGATCAGCTTCGTCGGCTCGGTCACCCGGCCCGGCGCGCTGAAGAACCAGGCCGCCACCCTCGTCGGCTCGCAGGCGCCCGGCCGGCCCTGGCTCGACCTGGCCTGGCAGGTGTTCGCCATCGCCACCGCGCTCGCCCCGGTCGCGCTCGTCGCCCACCTGCTGGCCCGCGAGCGGGTCGGGATGCCCGTGATCGGCCTGGACCGCAGCCAGCCCCGGCGCGACCTGGCCCGCGGGGCGGTGATCGCGGCCGTCATCGGCGGCACCGGCCTCGCCTTCTACCTCGGGGTGCGGGCGGCCGGCTTCAACCTCACCGTCGTCCCCGAATCGCTGCCGGCCGTCTGGTGGCGCATCCCCGTGCTGGTCGCCTCGGCCGTGCAGAACGCCGTGCTGGAGGAGGTCATCGTCGTCGGCTACCTGCTGCGGCGGCTGGACCAGCTCGGCTGGGCGCCGAACCGGGCGCTGGCCGCCAGCGCGGTGCTGCGCGGCTCGTACCACCTCTACCAGGGACTGGGCGGGATGGTCGGCAACATGGTGATGGGCGTGGTCTTCGTGCTGCTCTACCGCCGCTGGGGCCGGATCGGACCGCTGGTGGCCGCGCACTCCCTCATCGACACGGTCGCCTTCGTCGGCTACGCGGTGCTGGCCGGGAAGGTCGGCTGGCTGCCGACGGGCTGACGCCGGACCGGGTCCGCACCGCGCAGCCGACGAAGGCGACCGGCCGGTACGGGGAAGCACGTACCCGCCCCCGCGGCCGCTTGCGCCCCTCTGCGGGCGGCTGGTGCAGTGGAGGTGCGGAGGAGGTGGTCGCCATGACCACGGCAGAACGCACAGCAGCCGCGACGGGCGCGGACCAGGACCGGGTGATGGAGTTCCTGGAGCAGGTGGTCACCGACGGGGCCGCTGCCATGGCCGGGCTGTGCACCTCGCTCGGCGACCGGCTCGGCATCTACCGGGCGATGGCCGGCGCCGGGCCGTTGAGCAGCGCCGAACTCGCCGAGCGCACCGGTCTGTCCGAGCGCTACGTGCGCGAGTGGCTGGCCTCGCAGGTGGCCGGCGGCTACGTCGTCCACCACCGCGACGGCGACCGCTACGAGCTGCCCGACGCGCACGCCGCCGTGCTCGCCGACCCCGACGCGCCGACGTACGCGGCCGGGATGTTCACCATGCTGCAGGCCCTGTACGGCACCGAGGACCGGCTCATGGACGCCTTCCGCACCGGCGGCGGCGTCGCCTGGGGCGAGCACGGGAGCGCGCTGTTCGAGGGCACCGCGAAGTTCTTCCGGCCCGGCTACGCGGCCTCGCTGGTACCCGAGTGGCTGACCGCGGTGGACGGCATGGTCGAGCGGCTGGAGGGCGGCGCCGAGGTCGCCGACATCGGCTGCGGTTACGGCTGGTCCACGATGCTCATGGCGCAGGCGTTCCCCGCCTCGCACTTCCACGGCTTCGACTATCACCGGCCCTCGGTGGAGGCCGCCCGCCGGATCGCCGCCGAGCAGGGCCTGGCCGACCGCGTCGAGTTCGACGTCGCCACCGCCCAGGACTACCCCGGCGACCGGTACGACCTCGTCACGTTCTTCGACTGCCTGCACGACATGAGCGACCCCGGCGCCGCCCTGCGCCACACCGCGCAGGCGATGGCCGAGGACGGCACCTGCATGCTCGTGGAGCCGAACGCGTCGGCGCAGGTCGAGGAGAACGCCAACCCCATCGGGCGCGGCCTGACCGCCGCCTCGGTCGCGGTGTGCCTGCCCGCCGCCATGGCCGAGCCCGGCCCGGAGGCGCTGGGCAACCACGCGGGCGAGGACGCGGTCCGCAGGATCGCCGCCGAGGCGGGGCTGCCCACCTGGCAGCTCGCCGCGGAGTCGCAGGTCAACCGCGTGTACGCGCTGGCCCACTGAGGCGGCTCGGCACCGCCGACACCGGAATCGGGCGGTGGCCCGCGGCCCGGCCGCGTGGAACAGTGGAAGTATGGACGCGGCCGATCAGGCCGGGCTGCGGCGGGTGCTCGCGGTGGTCGACCTGCTTATCGAGGCCGTGGACGAGCGCGAGCTGGTCCCGGCGCTGCTGCCGCTGCTCCTGCGGGCCGTGCCCGGCGACAGCGTCGTGTGGACGCCGCACCCCGGCAGCGGCATGCCGCAGACCCTGCCCGCGGCGCTGCTCGACCCCGAGGTGATGGCCGCCTTCGAACGCGAGGCGGCGACCGATCCGCTGGTGGCGCACACTCGGCTCGGGCCGGGCAGCGCCGCCCGCCGCTCGGACCTGCAGAGCCGCCGCGCGCTGCTGGACTCGGCCGTGTACGCGGAGGTCTACCGCCCGGTCGGCGCCGAGCACCAGCTCGCCATGGCCTTTCCCGCCGGATACGCGGGCACCGAGCGGCGCCGTGTGTGCCTGGCGGTCAACCGGGCCGCGGGGCCGGACTTCACCGACGCCGACGTACGGACCGCGGCCCTTTTGCGGGTCCGGCTCGCCCACGCCATGGACCGCCTCGCGCGTGCCACGCCGGTACCCGGCGGGCGGCCGCAGGAGGCCCCGCAAGGCGTCACCCGCCGTGAGGCCGCGGTGCTCGGCCTGCTCGCCGACGGCCTGACCAACGAGCAGATCGCCCGCCGCCTGGCGATCAGCCCGCGGACGGTGGACAAGCACCTGGAGCACGCCTACCCCAAGCTGCACGTGGCCGGACGGGTCGCGGCGGCCAACGCCTGGCGCGACGGCGAACGGCTCCTGTCGGCGGCCGACAGGCCGCTGGCGCAGGGGAGTTGAGGCCGGGACGGTCAGCGGACGAGTCCCGGAGGGAGGCTCGGCGTCCGCTCAGAGCCGGCAGCGGTGCCTGACAAGGAAATTGACGGCGGATCAGGGACTTCCGGTCGACGCGGGACGCCCCCGCGCCGTAGCCTCACCCCCGTGAGCGGTACGGCCGAGGCGGCGGACGCCTTCAGCGACGGCGCCTTCGGGTACGACACCTTCAAGGTGCGGTGTGCGGATGCCGCGTACCGGCTCGCCCCCCTCGCCGGGCACTTCGTCACCCGCATCGCGCTGGACTCGCTCGGCGGGCAGGACATGCTGGAGGTCGCCGTCGGCGACGGCGCCGGCACCCTTGAGGCCACGGTCCGCCTCGGCGGGCTGCGGCACCTGGCGATCTCCAAGCCCGCCGAGATCCAGGACTGCTTCGTCGAGCGGATCGCGCTGCACCACCTGCCGAAGGCCCCCGAACCCTGGCCGGCCGGCACGGCCGGCTTCGCCCGCCGCCTCTACGGGCTGGACGAGCTGGCCTGGCTGCGCATCGAGGGCCCGGCCGAGGTCGAGGCAGTGGCCGCCGAGGTGACCGTCCGCATCCCGGGTTCCCCCGCCGGCGACTGATCGGCCCCGTCCGCCCCCGTCCGACCCCGTCCGGCCGGGCCGTACGCGCTTCCTCTGCGCCGTACGGCCCTTCTGGCGCGCCCGCGACCCGGGAGTCGCCCCACCCTGCGCGCCCTGAAGCAGAAGCTCCGAGAGGGGCTTGCCGCACGATGGGTTCCGATATATCGTTGAAGCATCGTGAACGATCAACGATGAGAGGAACGACATCATGCACTCCCACGACCACGGACATGGACACCACGGACACCACGGCCCCTGCGGCGGCGGCCGCGGCTGGGGCGAGCGCGAAGGGCTGCGGGCGGCCTTCGGCCAGTTCGGACCGCCCTTCGGCGGCCCCGGCGGCGGCCCGTTCGGCCCCTTCGGCCCCGGCGGCGGACGAGGCCGCGGCGGACCGCGCGGGCGGGCCCGGCGCGGCGACGTCAGGGCCTCGATCCTGGCGCTGCTCAAGGACCGGCCGATGCACGGCTACGAGATGATCCAGGAGATCGCCGAGCGCAGCGGCGGCGCCTGGCGGCCGAGCCCCGGCTCGGTCTACCCGACGCTGCAACTGCTGGAGGACGAGGGCCTGATCAGCAGCGAGAGCGAGGGCGGCAAGAAGCTGTTCACGCTCACCGAGGGCGGCCGCACCGAGGCCGAGGCCGGCCCGGAGGCACCCTGGGAGGACGCCGGCCGAGGCGTCGACTGGGACGCGCTCAACGAGATAAGGAAGGCCGGCGGCGGGCTCATCGAGGCGTTCCGCCAGGTCTGGGCGACAGGCACCCCCGAGCAGCGCGACAAGGCGCTCGCGGTGGTCAACGACGCCCGCAAGAAGCTGTACCTCATCCTGGCCGACGAAGACGGCGAGTGAGGTCCGGCACCGGAGGGGCCGGGTCCGCGACAAGCGGTCCGGCCCCTCCGCCGTTCTCGGTTCTCCCTCGTGCCCCTCAGCGGCGCGGCCCGCTGGAGCCGCGCACCACGAGCCTCGTCGGCACGATGCGCGGCTCGGCCGCAGGCACCGGCGAGGACGGCCCCGCGTCGAGCATGTCGCGCAGTGCCGCCACCGCCGCCGCGCCCAGCGCCCGCTGGTCCTGGGCCACGGTGGTCAGCGCCGGGCGGACCAGCCCTGCGGCGTCCACGTCGTCGAAGCCCACCACCGCCAGGTCGCGCGGCACCGACAGCCCCGCGTCCGCCGCCGCGTGCATCGCCCCTATGGCCATCTGGTCGCCGGCCGCGAAGATCGCCGTCGGCGGCTCGTCGAGCGCGAGCAGCCGGCGCCCGGCCGCCTCACCGCTGGCCAGGAAGAAGTCGCCACCCACCACGTAGGAGTCCGGCACCGCGAGGCCCAGCCGGACGCACGCCCGGCGGTAGCCGGCCAGCCGCTCGGCGGCCGGCGGCAGGTGCAGCGGGCCGGTGACGGTGGCGATCCTGCGGTGCCCCAGGTCGTACAGGTGCTGCACCGCGGCCTCCGCGCCGGCCGCGTTGTCGGAGCTGACCCGCACCGTGCGCGGCCCGGTGAACGCGGTGTCGATGCCGGCGCAGGGCACGGTGGAGGCGGCCAGCGCGCGCAGGCAGCGGTCGTCCGGGGGAGTGGTGAGCGCTATCACGCCCTCCAGGTTGTGCCGCCGCACCGCCTGCACGTAGGCCGCGTCCGGCTCGTCCTCGCCGGCCGTGGTGAGCAGCATCAGGTGGTAGTCCGCCTCGGACAGCGCGGTGCGCACCGCGCTGAGCAGCCCCAGCAGGAACGGGTTGTGCAGCCCCGCGGCCTCCTGGCCGCTGTCCCACACCAGCCCGATCGTGTCCGAGCGGCGCCGCACCAGGGTGCGGGCCGGCTCATTGGGCGCGTACCCCAACTCGACGGCCAGCCGCCTGATCCGCGCCCGGGTCTCCTCGCTCACCTCGGCCCGGTCGTTGAGGGCCCGCGACACGGTGGCGGTGGACACACCGCTGCGGCGGGCCAGTTCACGGATGTTCAACGCAAGTCCCGTTCTGCGTGATCGGACAGGGAACGACGTGAGGGAGCGTCCTGGCAAGCGTGCGGCAAAACGACTGCTGCGTACAGTCTTGACGATCCGTGAGAGTCCGGGTCAGACTTCCCGCCATTCGAAAACGTTTGCGGCACCAACGGTCCCACCGACACCGGGACCGAACCCCACAGGAACGGGACTCCTGATGATGCCAACGAACGCACCACGCCCCGCGATCCGCCGCCTGCTCGTGCTCGCCACGGCCGCGGCCTGCATCGCAGCCGTCGCCGCGGTGCCCGCCCAGGCCGGCGGCGACCCGACGTACACCAACCCCAACGCGCCCGTGGACGTCCGTGTCAACGACCTGCTGCACCGCATGACACTGGACGAGAAGATCGGTCAGATGGACCAGATCTCGGTGGTCAACATGCAGGGCGATTGCCAGTGGAGCGGCGGCGCCTTCACCGAGTCGTGCATGAACGACGTACTGGTGAAGAACGCGGCCGGCTCGGTGCTCTCCGGCGGCGGCGCCGGCCCCTCGGTCAACACCCCCGAGAACTGGGCGACGATGGTGAACACCGTCCAGCAGTACGCGGTCACCCACTCCCGGCTGCACATCCCGATCCTCTACGGGGTGGACGCCGTGCACGGCCACAACAACGTGCTGGGCGCCACGATCTTCCCGCAGGAGATCGGCATGGGCTCCACCTGGGACCCGGACCTGGTGAAGGCGGAGGGCGCCTCGGCCGCCCGCTCGGTGGCCGCCACCGGCATCGACTGGAACTTCGCCCCCGTCACCGACATCGCCCGCGACCAGCGCTGGGGCCGCTACTACGAGACCTACGGCGAGGACCCGCTGCTGTCGGGCACGCTCGCCGCCGCCGCGGTCAAGGGCATCCAGAACGCCGGCGGCGCCAAGGACGTGGCCGCCACCGTCAAGCACTTCGCCGGCTACGGCGAACCCGGCAACGGGCACGACCGCGTGCCCGGCGACGTCTCCCTGCGCTACCTGCAGGACACCCTGCTGCCCTCCTACAAGCAGGCGATCGACGCCGGCGCGCGGACCGTCATGGTCAACTCCGGTGCCATCAACGGCATCCCGGCCACCGCCTCGCACTACCTGCTCACCGACGTGCTGCGCAAGAAGTGGGGCTTCGACGGCGTCGTGGTCAGCGACTGGCAGGACGTGCGCGCCCTGCAGACCTCCTACCACGTGGCCGCCGACTACCCCGAGGCCATCGCCAAGGCCGTCAACGCGGGCCTGGACATGGCGATGGAGCCCTACGACGCGCAGGGCTGGAGCGACGGCCTGCGCACCGCCGTCCAGCGCGGCCTGGTCAGCACCCGGCGCATCGACCAGTCCGTACGGCGCATCCTCACGCTGAAGTTCGAGCTCGGCCTCTTCGAACACCCCTACGTGGACGCCTCGAAGGCCGACTCCCGCGTGCTCGGCGCCGACACCGGCGTGGCACGCCAGGCCGCCGACGAGTCCCAGGTGCTGCTGCGCAACGACGGCGGTGTGCTGCCCATCGCGCCCTCGACGAAGAAGATCGTCGTGGCCGGCTCCTACGCAGACGACATCAACGACCAGGCCGGCGGCTGGACCGTCGGCTGGCAGGGCGTCCCCGACGGCGTGACGCTGCCGGGCACCACGATCCTGCAGGGCATCAAGAAGGCCGCGCCCTCCGGCACCCAGGTGGTGCGGCCGAGCAGCGACGCCGACGCCGTCGCCCAGGCGCGCGACGCCGACCTGACCGTCGTGGTCGTCGGCGAGAAGGCCGCTGCCGAGGGCGCCGCCGACAGCCCGCGGCCCGAACTCAGCGCGGACCAGCAGCAGTTGGTCGCCTCCTTGAAGGCGACCGGCAAGCCGGTGGTCACCGTGGTCGTCGCCGGGCGCCCGCTGGTCCTCGGCGACGCCGACGGCACGCAGGGCCTGCTGATGTCCTGGCTGCCCGGCAGCGAGGGCGGCAACGCCGTGGCCGACGTGCTGTTCGGCAAGGTGAACCCGAGCGGGCGGCTGAGCGCGTCCTGGCCCAAGGACATCGGCAACGAGCCGCTGTACTACCAGCAGCTGCCCGGCACCAACTCCGGCCCCGAGTCCTCCTACGATGCCGCCTACCCGTTCGGCGCGGGCCTGTCCTACACGACCTACGGCATCGACTCGATCAAGGCCGCCGCCACCGCCCGCACCCGCGACACCCTGCACCTGACCGTGGGCGTCACCAACTCCGGCGACCGCGCAGGCGACCTGGTGCTGCCGGTGTACGTCTCGCAGCCCTCCAGCGACGTCCTCGCGCCCGCGCGCAAGCTGGTCGCCTTCACCCGCGTGCACCTGGGCGCGGGCCAGTCCCGCAGCGTGACGCTGAGCGTCCCGCCGAGCGAACTCGCCGTCACCCCCGGCGACATCGACGGCGCCGGTCCGCAGCAGGTCGCCCCCGGCTCCTACGTCTTCACCGCGGGCACCCGCACCGCCACGGTGACCCTGCGCTGAGCGGGTCACGTCCCGGGCCGTCGGCGGGTCCTCCCGCCGGCGGCCCGCCCCGTGCGGTGTGATGGTCCCCGAGGCGACCCCCGGGAGGACGGCATGGGCACGGCAGGCGGCGCGAACGGTGCGGACGGCGACGCGGTCGCGCGGGCCGACGCCGAGCTGCTCGAACGGACCCGCTCGGCGCCCGTCCTGGCCGGGACGCTGCCGCACTTCGACCCCGAGGCCGCGCCCGCCGAGCCGGGACCGCTCTTCGCCGAATGGCTGGCGCAGGCGCTGGACGACGGGGTGCCCGAGCCGCAGGTCATGACCCTCAGCACGGCGGGCGCCGACGCGGTGCCCAGCGCCCGCGTGCTCATCCTGCGCGGCATCGACACCGCGGCCTGCGCGTACGACTTCGCGACCGACTCCCGCAGTCCCAAGAGCCACGACCTCGCGGCCAATCCGCAGGCCGCCCTCACCTGGTACTGGCCCGCGCACGGCCGGCAGATCCGCATGGCGGGCCCGGTCACCCTCCTCGGCGAGGACGCCACCCGGCGCGACTTCCTCGGCCGCAGCGAACGCGCCCGCGCCGCCGCTTTCGCCGGCCCCACCAGCGCGCCCCTCGACGGCCCGCACGCCTACCACCAGGCCCTGGACGAGGGCCACCGCATCGTCTCCGCCGAGCCCTCCCGCGTCCCCGCCACCCACACCCTCCACCGCCTCCACGCCCACCGCGTCGAGTTCTTCCAGGCCGACCCCCCACGCTTCCACCTCCGCCTCCTCTACACCCGCACCTCTCCTTCCTCCTGGACCCGCACCCTCCTCTGGCCCTGACGGAACCCCTTCCGCGGTTCCAGCCGCGCCCGGCCCCCCGCACGAGGCCGGTGGCCGCTCGGCCGAGAGCAGAGCTGTGTGTCGACATCCGATCGCTGGGCGGCGTAGCCGAGAGCAACGGCGGCAACCGGTCTTGGGTGCGGCTGGGCGGAGCCGAGCCAGTAAGGCGCGCGGGAAACTGCGCGCCCGGCCAGTGACCGGCCGGCATTCGGCCTCGTGGAGGAACCCTTGCGGCGGGTGGCCGTTGGGGTGCCCTGGTACGGAGCCGAGCTGGTAGGGGCGCGGGGAACTGCGCGGGTACCGGTCACCGGGGGTAGGTCGGCCGGAGTCCGATGGGGGCAGGCGGGTTGCCGAAAGGGGCGCGGGAAACTGCACGCCCGGCCAGTGACCGGCCGGCAGGCGGCACTGTGGAGGAATCCTTGCGGCGGGTGGCCGTTGGGGTGCCCTGGTACGGAGCCGAGCTGATAGGGGCGCGGGGAACTGCGCGCCCGGCCATCCGCCGGGCGGCACGCGGCACCGTGGAGAAACCCCCGCGGCGGGTGGCCGCTCGGCGCCCCGTGACCGCCGTACGGAGCTCGCGTACGGGGACGCGGGGCAACCCCGGCACGTGTGAGCGGGCTTGGCACGGAGTGGGGGCGCGGGGGCGGCCCCCGCGAGGCCCGTACGGGGGACGGGCGGTACCCCGGACACCGTAGAGTGAGCGTCGTGCACAGCTCCGTACTTCCCCCTCCCGCGCGCTGACGCGCGGGCAGGTGCCGCCGGCGACGGGTGAGACCCGCCCGGCGGCGAGGAGTGCTGCCCGCAGACGGTGACACGCACAAGCCGCCTCACCCTTCTCGCGGGAGAAAACCCTTGTCGCACTCGCAGCTCGGCCCTGCCCGGATCACCCCCGGCCGGGGCCTCGTGTACGTCGTGTTCGCCGCCACCGCCTGGGGCACCGCCGGCGCGGCCGCCGCCCTGCTCTACCGGGGCAGCGGACTCGGCCCCTTCGCCCTCACCTTCTGGCGCGCGGCCGGCGGCTTCGTCCTGCTCGCGGCCGTGCGGGCGCTGCGCGGCCGCGCCCACCGCCCGCAGGCGCCCGCACGGACCGACCTGAGGGCGGCCGCCCTCAGGATCGTCGTCACCGGCGCCGGCCTCACCCTCTTCCAGGCCGCCTACTTCTGCGCGGTGAAGTCCACCGGCCTCGCCGTCGCCACGGTCGTCACCCTCGGCTCGGGCCCGGTGATGATCGCCCTGGCCGCGCGCCTGGCCATGGGGGAGCGCCTGGGCCGGGCCGGCGCGGGCGCGGTCGGCGGCGCGCTCGCCGGGCTCGCGGTGCTGGTCCTCGGCGACGGCGGGACAGCCGCCCGCCCCGCCGGCATCGTCCTCGCCTTGCTCTCGGCCGCGGGCTACGCGGGCATCACCGTGCTCACCCGCTGGCACGGCCGTACGGGTACGAACGCCGACCCCCTGGACACCTCGCTGTGGTCCTTCGGCATCTGTGCCCTCGTGCTGCTGCCCGCGGCCTGCTCGCAGGGACTGTGGCCGCACGCCGTGCACACCGGCCGCACCCTGCTGCTGCTCGGCTACCTCGCCTCGGTGCCCACCGCGCTGGCCTACGCGCTGTACTTCGCGGGCGCGGCTGTGCTGCGGGCCGCGACCGTCTCGGTGATCGCCCTGATCGAGCCCGTCTCGGCCGCGGCCATCGCGGTCACCCTGCTCGGCGAGCACCTCACGGCCGCGACCGTGGCCGGCACCGTTGTGCTGCTGGCCGCGGTGACGGCTCTGGCCTGGCAGGAGGCCCGCCAGGCCGCGCGGGAGCGGGCGGTGGCCCCCACACCGGTGTGACAGCGGTGCCTTGACCCGTGGCCCCGCACGCTTGCGGCACCCGCACAGCGCGTGGGGCCGGTGGCGGGTACGGCGGCCCTTGTCCGCTGCGCCTGCGTTCGTGACACCTGGACGCCTGTGAAGCAGGCGAGTCCGTGGAGTCGGTGGCGGGTACGGCGGCCCGTATCCGCCGCGCCCGCACTCGTGACGCCCGCAAGCCGGGCAAGACGCAAGCCCGTTGGAGCCCGCGGCGGTCCGTGCCCGTCGCGCGCCCGCTACCCCCGTGCCAGCTGCCGCAGTTGGTGCGCGCGGGCCGCAGCGTCGTGCGGCCCCCCGCGCTCGGTGAGCAGCGCGGTGACCCGCCGCCGTACCGGCTCCGCCTTGTTCGCGCCGTACTTGAACTTCGCCCGCACCTCGGTGACGTCGATCCGGACACCGCGGATGCCCGCGAGCATGCGGGCGAAGGGCGGCGCGTCCGGGGTGACCGGTGCGGTGCCGCCGCCCGGCTGGAAATGGGCGAGCTGGCGTTCCAGCAGCGCCGACTTGGCCTGCGGGTCGTCCACGAGGTGCGCGGTGCCGAGGAGTTGGACGGCCGCGTAGAAGCTGGTGGGCGTGCCGTGCTCGGGCGGCTCGCCGTCGGGCGCGTGCCAGGGGCCGGGGACGTACGTGTAGTCGTCCACGACGCTCAACGCGACCTGCGGGCACGCCTCCAGCGCGGGCCACACCGGGTTGGGCCGGGCCAGGTGGAGCAGCACCTGCCCGCGCGGTCCGGCGGCCGCGTCGTAGAGGAAGTGCGCCGGCTGGACGAACGGGGGCCCGCCGGCGAGGCCGTTGACGGCGAGCTGGCCGAAGTCGTGGCCGGAGAGCCATTCCTGCCACTCCTCGTCGTCCGCCGCCGCGTCCCAGGGGTGGATGAGCATCAGGCCGGCTCCTTCCGGGCGGCAGCGCGTGCGGTGCCGGGAGCGAGGTAATCCGGCAGCGCGGCAGCGGTGTTGTAGTCGGCGGGCAGCGGCGAGCCGTACGAGGGGGCGACGGGGACCACGCCCGCCCAGTGCGGCAGCGCCAGGTCCTCGGGCTCGTCGTTGGGGCCGCCGGTACGGGACTTGGCCGAGACCTCGCGCAGGTCGAGCCGTATGACGGCGGTGGCGGCCAGTTCCTTGCCGTTCGCCCGGCGCGCGTCGGCCGAACGGCCCGGCACGGCCTGTTCCACGATCGCATCGAGCGCCAGCGACCGCTCTTCGGGGTCGGTGACCTGGTGGGCGGTGCCGTGCACCACGACCGAGCGGTAGTTGATCGAGTGGTGGAAGGCGGACTTGGCGAGCACGAGCCCGTCGAGATGGGTGACGGTCAGGCACACCGCGAGCCCGGGGTCGGCCGCCCCCCGCAGCGGGCGCGAGCCGGTGGAGCCGTGGACGTAGAGCCGCTCGCCGACCCGGGCGTAGAGCGTGGGCAGCACCACGGGGGCGCCGTCGCGCACGAAGCCGAGGTGGCACAGGTACCCCTCGTCCAGGATCGCGTGCACGAACTCCCGGTCGTAGGAAGCCCGTTCGCGCGAGCGGGTGGGCACCGTGCGCTCGGTGGGCGGGTACGGGGGCGGGTCCTCGGGCGCCTGCCCCGCCTCGATCGGTGCAGTGGACGCAGTGGTGGACGCCGTCGACACTTCGGGCGCCGGGAGCGCGGAGCTCATTGGCACTCTCCTTTGCACTAGTGCATACTGTTGTTTGTGATAGGAGAGTATCGAATCACCGGTCGCGGCGCATCGGCGATTGCGGCCGACATCGAGGCAGCCGTGAGCAGCGGCACCCTGCGCCCCGGCGCGCCGCTGCCGCCGCTGCGCGACCTCGCCCGCGACCTCGACGTGAACCCCAACACCGTGGCCGCCGCCTACCGGTTGCTGCGCGACCGCGGCGTCATCGAGACCGCCGGCCGCCGCGGCAGCCGGGTCCGGCCGCGCCCGGCCACCAGCGCCCGCGAGACGATCCGCATCGACGTGCCCGCCGGCGTGCGGGACATCTCCACCGGCAACCCCGACACCGCCCTGCTGCCGCCGCTGGCGGCCGCTCTCGCCGACGCCGCCGCCCAGCACGCCGCCGAGCCCGCCCTCTACGGCGGTCCGCCCATCGACGCCGACCTCGCCCGCCTCGCCCGCGCCGCCTTCGACGAGGACGGCGTGCCCGCCGGGCCGATCGCCCTGACCTCCGGCTCCCTCGACACCATCGAGCGCGTCCTGTCCGCCCACCTGCGCCCGGGAGACGCGGTCGCCGTGGAGGACCCCGGCTGGGGCAGCGTCATGGACCTCGTCCCCGCGCTCGGCCTGCGCCCGGTGCCCGTCGCGCTGGACGACGAGGGTCCGCTGACCCCCGAGGTGGCCCGCGCGCTGGCCGCCGGGGTGCGCGCCCTGATCGTCACCGACCGCGGCCAGAACCCGACCGGAGCCGCCCTGTCGGCCGAACGGGCCGCCGAACTTCGGCAGTTGCTCGCCGCCCACCGCCACGTCGTGGTCATCGACGACGACCACCTGCACGGCCTCGTCGAGCACCCCCTGCACTGCCTGTCCGGCGCCACCGACCACTGGGCCCTGGTCCGCTCCACCGCCAAGGCGTACGGCCCCGACCTGCGGCTCGCCGTCTGCACCGGCGACGAGGTCACCGTCGGCCGGGTGCGCGGCCGACACCGCCTGGGCGCCGGCTGGGTCAGCCACCTGCTCCAGCGCGCGGTCGTCCACCTGTGGCAGAGCGGCGCCGTGGACCCCGCGGCCACCGCCCGCAGCTACACCGCCCGCCGCCAGGCCCTGCTCGACGCCCTTGACCGGCGCGGGGTCGCCGCCCAGGGGCGCTGCGGGATGAACGTGTGGGTGCCCGTCGGCGACGAGACCGGCGCGGTCGCCGGACTGCTGCAGCGCGGCTGGGCCGTCGCGCCCGGCGCCCGCTTCCGCCTGCGCTCGGCCCCCGGCATCCGCCTGACCGTCTCCCCGCTGACGGCCGCGGACGTCGGACCGCTCGCCGACGCCGTCGCCGCCGTCCTGTCGCGGGCGGGCGCGCAACGGCTGGGCTGACCGCGACGGCCCGGGTCGGCACCGGTGCGGCAGGGCCGAGGCACGTACGGCTCCCGTCCCAGCGCAGTCGGCTTCCGGTTCCGGCCCGAGGCCGCGCACGTACGGCTCCCGTCCCAGCGCAATCGGTTTCGGGTTCGGGCCCCGGGCCGACGCCGGGCGCGTACGGTTCCCGCAGTACCCCGTCCGGCGCCCTCCCCGCAGCCCTCGCGCGGCACCCGTCCGCCCTACCTCGCCCCCGTACGCAGCCCGGGCCCCCGTACCCTGGTCCCCGTGCTGCATCTGTGCTTCGTCTGCTCGGGCAACATCTGCCGGTCGCCCTCCGCCGCACTCGTCGTCGCCGAACACCTCCGCCGGGAGGGGCTGGACGACCGCGTGCGGGTGACCAGCGCCGGCATCGGGCCCTGGCACGTGGGCGAGCCCATCGACGCCAGGGCGGGCGAGGTGCTGGCCCGGCACGGCTACCCGGTGGAGCACGTGGCCGCGCAGGTCGGCGCGGAGCACTTGGACGCCGACCTGTTCCTCGCCATGGACCGCGGGCACGACAAGGCGCTGCGCCGGCTCGTCCCCGACCCCTCGCGGGTCCGCCTCATGCGCTCCTTCGACCCCTCCGCGCCCGCCGGCGCCGAGGTCCCCGACCCGTACTACGGCGGCCCGGACGGCTTCGAGGAGGTGCTGGCCATGATCGAGGCGGCCACACCCGGCCTGCTCGACTGGGTCCGCGAGCACCTGGGGGTGTGAGCCCGGTGCCGGACAGCGAGGAGCCCTTGGCGGCCGCAGCCCGGCTCACCGGGCAGCAGGTCAATGGCGGGCGGCGGCTCACCGGCGCCCTCACCGCGGCGGTGCTGGCGGACGGCACGGAGGTCGTCGTCAAACGCGGCGAGAGCCGCCGTGCGGTACAGGCCGAGGCCGCGGGGCTGCGCTGGCTGGCCGAGCCCGGCACGGTGCCCGTGCCCGAGGTCCGCGGCGCCGACGACGCCTGGCTGGTCACCACCCGGGTCCCCGACGGCCGGGCCACCGCGAGCGCCGCCGAGCGCTTCGGCCGCGGCCTCGCCGCCCTGCACGCCGCCGGCGCCACGGCCTTCGGCTCCCCGCCCCCCGGGGGACCGCAGCACGCCACCATCGGCCGCGCCCCCATGGACAACACCCCGGGCGGCGACTGGCCGCAGTGGTACGCCGAGCGCCGCGTCCTGCCCTACGTGCGCGCGGCCGTGGACGCGGGCACCCTGGGGCCGGCCGAGGCGCGCACCTTCGAGCAGGTCTGCGAACGGCTGCCGGAGCTGGCCGGGCCCGCGGAACCGCCCGCCCGGCTGCACGGCGACCTGTGGAGCGGCAACGTCCTGTGGTCCGCCGACGCCTGGCTCATCGACCCGGCCGCGCACGGCGGCCACCGCGAGAGCGACCTCGCCATGCTCGAACTCTTCGGCTGCCCGCACCTGGACACCGTCCTGGCCGCCTACGACCGGGCCGCCCCGCTCGCCCCCGGCCGCACTGCCCGCGTCCCCCTCCACCAGCTCTTCCCGCTGCTGGTCCACACCGTCCTGTTCGGCCGCTCCTACGCCGGCCAGGCCCTGCACGCGGCCCGCGCGGCACTCGCGCTCTAGGGCGTCTCTGACAAATCCCGCCTGGGCGGCGGGGTCTGGCACGCACGCTCGCTGCGTTGTCGGTCGTCGGCGCAGCCCTCCCCCTGAGCCTGCGGCCAGGGAGGTACCCCCAGCGCTCTCTCCCCCTGGGCCTTGCGGCCCGGGAGGTACCCCCACCCTCCGCCTTGCGATCGCACGCACCAGACCCCGCCGCCCCCGCCCTCACGGGCGGACGCCGCTATTTGTCAGAGACGCCCTAGCCGCGCCCGGAGCCGGACGCGGGCCGCGTGTCCCCCCGGCCCCGCGGCTTCGGGCGGCGCTGGGTGAGGGCCGCGCCCGCGAGGGTGACGGCCGCGCCCACCGGCTCGTTCCAGGACAGCGACTCGCCCAGCAGCAGCACCCCGGCGGCGGTGGCCACGATCGGGATCAGATAGGTCACCATCGCGCCGATCGTCGGCCCCTTCTCGGCGACCAGGCCGTACTGCACGAGGAAGGCCAGCCCCGTGCCGAGCGCGCCCAGGGCGACCACCGACAGCACCGGGCGCAGCGGATAGGAGGAGGGCATCGAGGTGACGAACGGGGTGAGCGCGAGCACTTGGAGGGCGCCCAGCAGGAGCTGGCCGGTGGACATCGCCAGGTGCGAGCTGCCGCCCCCGGACAGGGTGCGCCGCACGTACGCCCAGCCGACCGCGTAGCTGCACGCCGCCGTCAGCGCAATCACGGTGCCCTTCGGGTCCTCCCCGGAGAAGCCCTGCCAGGCGCCGAGCACGATCAGGACGCCGACGAAGCCGACGCCGACACCCGCGAACCGCTGCCGCGAGGGCCGGTCCTCGGAGAGGGCGACCAGCGAGACCAGCATCGAGAACAGCGGGGTGGCCGCGTTGCACATCCCGGCGAGCACCGAGGAGATGGTCTGCTCCGAGGTGGCGAACAGGCTGAACGGCAGTGCGTTGAGGAAGAAGGCCGCGACGCACAGGTGCAGCCAGGTGCGCCCCGACCGCGGCAGCCGCTCGCGCTTGACCACCACGGCGACGGCGAGCACCGCGGTGCCGAACACCAGCCGTCCCAGGGTCACCTGGAGCGGGGCGAACGCCTCGTTGCCCACCTTCATGAACAGGAAGCTGAAGCCCCACACCAGCCCGAGCGCGGCGAACCGCACCCGCCAGTCCAGCAGCCCGCGCAGCGCCGGGCGGACGGCGCTGCCCGCTGTGGCCGCCACTTCCGCCGGGGCCGCCGCTCGGCTTTCCACCGCGGCTCGGGAAGCTGCTCCCGAAGGCGCTTCCACGGGCGGCACGGCAAGGCTGCGGCTCTCGGCGGGTGTGCTCATGGCGACACCTTGGCGGCTCACACGTCGTAGCACAAGCGAGAATTCGTGAGCCGACGACGTAGCATCTCTAACATGTTGAGTCTGGAGCGGCTACGGGTCCTGCACGCCATCGACACCTACGGCTCGGTGAGCGCCGCCGCCGACGTTCTGGGCGTCACCACCTCGGCGATCTCCCAGCAGATGGCCAAGCTGGAGCGCGAGACCGGCCAGACCCTGCTCGGGCGCAACGGCCGCGGGGTGCGGCTGACGGACGCCGGGCGGCTGCTGTCCGGGCACGCCGAGCGCATCCTCTCGCTGGTCGAACTCGCCCACGCCGACCTGGAGGCGCACCGCGGCGCCGCCGTCGGCGAGCTGGTCGCGGGCGCCTTCCCCACCGCCGTGCGCGGCCTGCTGCCCGCCGTGCTGCGCCGGCTGCGGGCGGACCACCCGCACCTGCACACGGTCGTCCACGAGCTGGAGCCGATGGACGCGCTGGCGCGGCTGGCCCGCGGCGACATCGACCTCGCGGTGGTCCTCGACTGGTACAACAAGCCGCTGTCGCTGCCGCCCGGGCTCGCCAAGGCCCCGCTGGTGGACGACATCGTGGACGTCGCGCTGCCGGCCGGCCACCGGCTGGAGGACCGGGCGGAACTCGACCTCGCCGAACTCGCCGACGAGGACTGGATCGCCTGGCCGGACGGCGGCCTGTGCCAGGAGTGGCTGCTCTTCACGCTGCGCGGCAAGGGCATCGAACCGCACGTGGTCCACCGCGCCATGGAGCACGCGACCGTGCTCGCCCTGGTGGCCGCGGGGCTCGGCGTCGCGGTGATGCCGCGGCTCGGCCGCGACCCGATGCCGCCCGGCGCCCGTATCGTCCCCGTCCGGCACACCATGCGCAGGCACGTGTACGCGGTCTGGCGCGAGGACGCCGACCGCCGTCCGGCGATCCGGGCCGCCGTGGACGCGCTGGCCGCCTGTGGGGCGGACCTGGCCGAGGGGTGACGGGCCGGGCAGCGGCCGCGTCGGCGCGGCCGGATGGACGCGGGGCTCGGGGCGGCGGCGGGCCGGGCGGAGGAAGCGGAGGAAGCGGAGGAAGGAGAACGCCGCCGCGGGCACCCGCGAAGGGTGCCCGCGGCGGCGCGGAGCCGGTCCGGGACCAGGGCCCGCCCCCGGGAAGCCCGGACCGGCCGATCGAGGGGCCGCGCGGCGCGCGGCCCGGGCGGGCTCAGGCCAGGGTGATCTCGCCGCCGGAGACGGTGACCTGCTTGGCCGGGAGCGGTGCGGTGGCCGGGCCGTTGGCGACGCTGCCGTCGGCGATGTGGAAGCCGCTGCCGTGGCAGGGGCAGTGGATGACGCCGCCGGAGACCTGGGCGACCGTGCAGCCCTGGTGCGTGCACACCGCGGAGAAGCACTTGAAGGTGCCGGCCGTCGGCTGGGTGACCACGACCTTCTGGGCGTCGTAGATCTTGCCGCCGCCGACCGGTACGTCCGAGGTCTTGCCCAGCGGCGTGCCGCCCGAGCCACCGGAGCCCGACGGGCTCTGCGTCCCCGTCGAGGTGTCGGAGGGAGCGCTCGACCCGCCCGAGCCGGCTCCCGCGGACGCGGTGTCCGAGGCCGAGTCGTCGGAGGAGGAGCCGGAGCCGCCGCAGGCCGTCAGCACGGCGGCGAGCCCGGCCCCGCCTGCCGCCGCGACCACGCCGCGGCGGGTGAGGAACTCGGGGGAGCGGGGGGATTCGGCCATGGTGCATTCCTGTTCCGCCGATGGAGCCGGGCGGCGGGGCTACGCCGCCCGGCACGCGTTGTCACGCGTGCCCTCTCATACGGCGGCCGGCGGCGAGGTGTTCAACGAGGCGCGAAGAAATCCCAACTGGTGCCTCAGCAGCCCTTCCATCGCCACGGGGTCGCTGGGCGCGTGGGTGGCCTGCGAGAGCGGCAGCACCTGGTGGTAGCGGCCCGCGGCCAGCAGCGCGGCCGACATCCGCAGGGTGTGCGCGACCACCACGTTGTCGTCGGCCAGGCCGTGCACCAGCAGCAGCGGGCGGCGCAGCGAGGCCGCCTCGCCGATGGGCGAGGAGCGCTCGTAGGCGGCCGGGTCCTCGTCGGGGTGGCCGAGGAACCGCTCGCGCCAGTGCGTGTCGTACAGCCGCTGGTCGCTGGGGCCCGCGCCGCTGATCGCGGCGTGGAAGACATCGGGGCGGCGCAGCACGGCGGCCGTCGCCAGGGTGCCGCCGAAGCTCCAGCCGCGGATCGCCACCCGGTCCAGGTCCAGGTCGGGACAGGCCGCGGCGGCCGCGTGCAGCGCCGTCACCTGGTCCTCGACCGGCTTGCCCAGCGAGTCCTTGTGGATGCTCTTCTCCCATCGCGGCCCGCGCCCGGGGGTGCCGCGGCCGTCGGCGACCACGACCGCGAAGCCCTCCTCGGCGAACCACTGCGCGGTCAGCAGCGCCGAGGTCCGGGCCCGCAGCACCAGTTGCTGGGCCGGGCCGGCGTAGGGCGCCATCAGCACCGGCAGCCGGCCGCTGCCGGGCTCGTACCAGGAGGGGAGCAGCAGCACCGTGCGGATGCCGTGCCCGCCGGCCGTGAGCCAGGTCGGGCGCAGCCGCACCACGGGCTCGGCGGCCAGGCACTCCACCGCCAGCTCCTCGCCGCCGGCACGCAGCCGGAAGGTGTGGCCGTCCTCGGTGTGCGAGGCCAGCAGCAGCCCGTCGCCGGCCCGCTGCCCGGTGTGCACCCCGGGGCCCTCGCTGAGCCGCACCGCGCCCGCCCCGGGGTCGTAGGACCACAGGTGCTCCTCGGTGGGCTCCTCGCTCCCGACGAACAGCACGGACTCCCCGTCCACGGAGACGACCTCGTGCACCTGCAGGCCCTCGGGTGTGACCGGGCGGCCGCCGACCGACAGGTGCCGGGTGTCCCCCTCGTCGGCGGTGCCGACCAGCGCCCCCGAGGCGGTGCGGGCCGGGGTGCCGACGACGATCTGCACCCAGGCCGGGTCCCGCCGCTCGTGCAGCACGCGGGTGGCGCCGGTGTCCGGGTCGGCCGCCAGCAGCAGCAGGCTGCGCTGGTCGCGGCTCTGCACGCCGAGCAGCGGGCCGTGCGCGTCCCACGCCACGGAGGTCAGGTACTCGTACCCCTTGCGGTCCCAGACGACCTCGGCGCGGGTGCCGCCGGTGCCCAGGACGTGCAGGGTGACCTCCGCGTTGGCGGTGCCCGCGGCGGGGTAGGCCAGCTCGCGCGGCGGGCGGGCCGGGTCGGCCGGGTCGGCGATCCACCAGCGCGTGACGGGCGAGGTGTCCACCCGGGCCGCCAGCAGCCGCTCGCCGTCCGGTGCCCACCAGTGGCCGCGGTAGCGGTACATGGACTCGGCGGCCACGTGCTCGGCCAGGCCGTAGGTCACCTCGGCGGCCTCCGGTACCGCGAGCGCCCGGTCGGCGCCGGTCTCCAGGTCGACGACGTGCAGGGCGCCGCCGGTGACGTAGGCGACGCGGCGCCCGGTCGGGTCGAGCCGCGGGTCCACCACGGGCCCGGCGGTCGCCACCGGGCGCGGCTCGCCGCCGGTGAGGTCCAGCCGCCACAGGGCGCCGTCGACGGCGAAGACGGCCCGGCGCACGGCGGTGTCGGTGCTGTAGGCGGTGATGCCCGAGGTGCGCTCGCGGGCGCGCTCGCGCCGGACCCGTTCCGCCTCGGGCACCTCGCCCGGGGCGCCGCCGAGCGCGGCCGGGTCGGCCAGCAAGTGCTCGCCGGCTGCGTCCACCCGCCACAGGCAGCCCGTGCCGTCCTGCGGGCCGCGGGTGCGCAGGAAGAGCGCCGAGCGGCCGTCGGGGGCGAGGACGAAGGCCCGCGGGACGCCCAGCGAGAAGCGGGCGGTGCGGGCGTACTGGGCGGGGAAGCCGTGGCGGCCGGCCGTGGTCCCGGGTGCGGGGGTCGTGTCCATCCGGACAGTCTCCCGGTCCTGGGCGGCCTCCTCCACCGCTTAACCTGGGGGGATGTTGAGAGAGGTGACGGGCATCCGCTACGTGACGCCGCTGCGCGAGGGCGGCTCGGTGCCCGGGGTGGTCGAGGCGGACGACCTCGGCACGTACGTGGTGAAGTTCAGCGGCGCCGCCCAGGGCCGCAAGGCGCTGGTCGCCGAGGTGATCGCGGGGGAGCTCGGCCGGCGGCTGGGCCTGCGGGTGCCGGAGCTGGTGCGCTTCGACTTCGACCCGGTCATCGCGCTCGGCGAGCCCGACGAGGAGATCCAGGACCTGCTCAAGGCGAGCGGCGGCCTCAACCTCGGGATGGACTTCCTGCCCGGCTCGCTCGGCTTCGACCCGCTGGTGTTCACCGTCGACCCGGTCGAGGCGAGCCGCGTCGTCTGGTTCGACGCCCTGATCGGCAACGTGGACCGCTCCTGGCGCAACCCCAACATGCTGGTATGGCACCGCGACGTGTGGCTCATCGACCACGGCGCCTCCCTCATCTGGCACCACAACTGGCCCTCCGCAAAGGCCGCTTCGGCCAAGCCGTACGACGCCTCGGACCACGCGCTGGCCCGCTTCTCGCCCGAACCGGCCGCCGTGGCACCGCAGATGGCCGCGCAGGTGACCCCCGAGCTGCTGGCGGAGGTGACCGCGCTGGTGCCCGACGAGTGGCTGGTCGACGAGCCCGGCTTCGGCTCGCCCGACGACGTACGCGCCGCCTACCGCGAGTTGCTGGCCGCGCGGGCGGCGGACATCCACACCCGCATCACCACCGGCCGCAGCCGCGAGCAGCAGCCGCCGCCGGAATGGCTGCGCACCTGGGTCGAGGGGAAGAACGCGCGATGAGCGGCCGGGACGTCTTCGAGTACGCGCTGCTGCGCGTGGTGCCGCGGATCGAGCGCGGCGAGATGATCAACGCCGGGGTGCTCGTCTACTGCCGGGCCCAGACCTACGTCGGCGCCCGGGTGCACCTGGACGAGGGGCGGCTGCGCTGCCTGGACCCGCAGGTGGACGTCGAGGGCGTGCGGGCGGCGCTGCGCGGCTACGAGGGGATCTGCGAGGGCGGCGAGCGCGCGGGCCAGGCGGCCGGCGAGGACCCCGGGCGGCGGTTCCGCTGGCTGACCGCGCCGCGCAGCACGATCGTCCAGCCCGGCCCCGTCCACACCGGGCTCACCGCCGAGGCGGACAAGGAGGCCGACCGGCTGCTGCGGCTCCTGGTGCACTGACCCGGCGGGGCGCCACACCCGCGGCGGCATGCCGTTGACACTGGGTCATCGTGATCCTACGGTTTCCGGCGGGACCTACTAAGCGGTCGCTCATGTGCGCGGACGACGTACGGGCGGCCGGCCGGCCGGGCGTGAGGAGAGACAGATGCCGAGCAGCGAGCAGCGGGTGGCGATCGTGACCGGGGCCGCCCGCGGGATCGGCGCCGCCACCGCGGTGCGGCTGGCGGCCGAGGGGCGGGCCGTGGCCGTCCTCGACCTCGACGAGAGCTCCTGCAAGGAGACCGTCGAAACGATCACCGCGGCCGGCGGGAAGGCGCTCGCGGTGGGCGCGGACGTCTCCGACGAGGCCCAGGTCGAGGCCGCCGTCGCCCGCGTCGCCCAGGAGCTGGGCGCCCCGACGATCCTGGTCAACAACGCCGGCGTGCTCCGCGACAACCTGCTCTTCAAGATGTCGGCCGCCGACTGGGACACGGTGCTCGGCGTGCACCTGCGCGGCGCCTTCCTGATGACCCGCGCCGTCCAGAAGCACATGGTGGACGCCAAGTTCGGCCGCGTGGTGAACCTGTCCTCCTCCTCGGCGCTGGGCAATCGCGGCCAGGCCAACTACTCGGCCGCCAAGGCGGGCATGCAGGGCTTCACCAAGACCCTCGCCATCGAACTGGGCAAGTTCGGCGTCACCGCCAACGCGGTCGCCCCCGGCTTCATCGCCACCGACATGACGGCCGCCACCGCCGCCCGGGTCGGCATGGGCTTCGAGGAGTTCCAGGCCGCGGCCGCGAGCCAGATCCCGGTCCAGCGGGTCGGCGTCCCCGACGACGTGGCGGGCGCCATCGCCTTCTTCACCTCCGACGCGGCCGGCTTCGTCTCCGGCCAGGTGCTCTACGTCGCCGGCGGCCCGCTCGACTGACGCCCACCCCGCCCCCCGACCGCCCCCCGACTGCGAAGGCACCCCTTTCACCATGACCGAACTCCCCCCGGACAGCGGGCGCGTGGCGATCGTCACCGGCGCCAGCCGCGGCATCGGCTACGGCATCGCCCAGGCGCTCGTCGCCCGCGGCGACCGCGTCTGCATCACCGGCCGCAACGAGGACGCACTCAAGGAGGCCGTCGAGCGGCTCGGCGCCGACCGCGCGATAGGCGTGGCCGGCAAGGCCCACGACGAAGCCCACCAGGCCGCCGCCGTCGAACGCACCATGGAGGCGTTCGGCCGCGTCGACTACCTCGCCAACAACGCCGGCACCAACCCGGTCTACGGCCTGCTCGCCGAGGTCGACCTCGCCGTCGTCCGCAAGGTCTACGAGACCAACGTCGTCTCCGCCCTCGGCTTCGCCCAGCAGACCTGGAAGGCGTGGCAGAAGGAGAACGGCGGCGCGATCGTCAACATCACCTCGATCGCGGGCCTGGCCCCCTCCCCGTTCATCGCCGCCTACGGCATGAGCAAGGCCGCGATGGCCAACCTCACCGTGCAACTCGCCGCCGAACTCGCCCCCGGCGTACGGGTCAACGCGATCTCGCCCGCCGTGGTGAAGACGAAGTTCGCCGCCGCGCTCTACGAAGGCCGCGAGGAGGAGGCGGCCGCCGCCTACCCGCTGCGGCGGCTCGGCGTGCCCGAGGACATCGGCGGCGCCGCCGCCTTCCTGCTCTCCGACCAGGCCGCCTGGATCACCGGCCAGAACCTGGTGATCGACGGCGGCCTCTTCCTGCACGCGGGCGGCGCCTGACCTGCGGGCCCGGGGGAGCAGGCCAGGCGCGGGCGCGGCACTGTCGGTGGGGCGCGGTACGTTCGGGGCAGTAACGGATCGCGTACCGGAGGTTCCCGACGTGCTCAGCAAGCTGCCCGACTCCTGGCAGGCCGCCATCGGCGGGGAGTCGGACAAGCCCTACTTCCAGCAGCTCACCGCCTTCGTGGAGGCCGAGCGGGCGGAACACCGGATCTACCCGCCGCGCGAGGAGGTCTTCGCCGCGCTGGAGGCCACCCCGTTCGACCGGGTGAAGGTGCTGATCCTCGGCCAGGACCCGTACCACGGCGCGGGCCAGGGCCACGGGCTGTGCTTCTCGGTCCGCCCCGGCGTGAAGATCCCGCCCTCCCTGCGGAACATCTTCAAGGAGCTCAAGGACGAGTTCGGCTACCCCGTACCCGACAACGGCTACCTGATGCCCTGGGCCGAGCAGGGCGTCCTGCTGCTCAACGCGGTGCTCACCGTCCGCGAGGGCGAGGCCAACTCGCACAAGGGCAAGGGCTGGGAGAAGTTCACCGACGCCGTCATCCGCGCGCTCTCCGACCGCGAGGACCCGGCGGTGTTCGTGCTGTGGGGCAACTACGCGCGCAAAAAGCTGCCGCTGATCGACACCGCGAAGCACACCGTCATCGAAGGCGCCCACCCCTCCCCGCTGTCGGCCAAGCTCTTCCTCGGCAGCCACCCCTTCGGGCGGATCGACGCGGCGGTCAAGGCCCAGGGCCACGAGCCGATCGACTGGCGCATCCCGGACCTGAAGCAGGACTGAGCGGCCGCGGGAGGGGGCCGGCCGCTCAAGGCCCCGCCCGCAGCGTGCTGGTTCAACGTCCGTACACCTGGCGGCACATGGTCCGCGCCGGACTCGGCTCCCACGTGCCGTAGGACTCGCCCATCGCGCACACGTCCTTCATCCGCAGGGTGCCGCTCGCGCTGGGCACGGGCCCGCGCGGGCGGCGGGCGCCCTCGGCGCGGGCCGGCGGCCGGGCCGAGGGCGCGGTGCGGGGCGGCACCGAGGCGGCGGCCGGCGGGGACAGCGCCGGGCGCGCGGCCGGCGCCGGATGCCCGTCCGGACGCGCTCCGGGCGCCGAAGGGCTCGCCACCCGCAGGTCGTTCGCACGGTCCGGCAGGCTCTCCGGCACGGCGGAGGGCTGCTGCGGGGCCCGGCGCGGGTCGGGCGGGGCGGAGACGGTCGTGCAGCCGGCGGTGGCGGACACCGCGAGCACCAGCACCACGAACGCGGGGAGTCGACGCACCCCGCCACTGTCCCGCACCCTCCCGCTGACCTGCCATTCCCCGCAGGAGTGAGCCCCGTATGCTGCGGTGGACGCCGCCCGCCACCGCACCACCGCCGCGCCGGGCCCGGCGCCCACCGAGGACAGGAGCAGGCATGGCAGGCAGCGCCCTTTTGCGGATCGGCGTCATCGGACTCGGCGACATCGCGCAGAAGGCGTACCTGCCGGTGCTGGCCGCGCAACCCGGCCTCGAACTCCACCTGCACACCCGCACCCGCGCCACCCTGGACGCGGTCGGCGACGCCCACCGCCTGCCGCACCGGCACGCCACGCTCGACGCGCTGCTGGACCAGGACCTCGACGCCGCCTTCGTGCACGCCCCCACCGCCGACCACGTCGCCATCGGCCTGCGGCTGGTCGAGGCCGGCGTCCCGCTCTACGTCGACAAGCCCCTCGCCTACGACCTGGCGGGCGCCCGCCGCCTCACCGAACGCGCCCGCGAGCGGGGCGTCCCGCTGATGACCGGCTTCAACCGCCGCTACGCGCCCGGCTACGCGCAGTGCCTGGACCACCCGCGCGACCTGGTCCTCATGCAGAAGAACCGGATCGGCCTGCCCGACGACCCGCGCACGGTCGTCTTCGACGACTTCATCCACGTCGTCGACACCCTGCGCTTCCTGGCCCCCGGGCCCGTCGAGCAGGTGCGGGTCTCGGCCCGGGTGCGCGAGGGGCTCCTGCACCACGTCGTGGTCCACCTGTCCGGCGACGGCTTCACCGCGATCGGCTCGATGAACCGGATGAGCGGCTCCACCGAGGAGAGCCTGGACGTCAGCGGCGCCGACACCCGCCGCCAAGTCCTCAACCTCGCCGAGGTCGTGGACCACAAGGGCCAGCCGACCGTCCGGCGGCGCGGCGACTGGGTGCCGGTGGCCAGGCAGCGCGGCATCGAGCAGATCACCCTCGCCTTCCTCGACGCGGTCCGCACCGGCAAGCCCCTGGACGGCGCCGACGCGCTGCGCACCCACGAGCTGTGCGAGCGGATCGTCGCCGAGATCACCGCGGCCGCATAGGAGGCCGGGGCGCGACCGGGGACCCGGCGTCGCTCAGAGGTCGGTGGTGCGGCCGAGCACCGGCGCGGGGGTGCGTACCGCCCGCAGCCGGTGGACACCCGCGTAGGCGCCCGCCGCCGCGAGCAGCAGCAGCGCGAGGTGCGGCACCCAGTCGCCGAACCGCACGTACGGGCTGGTCCCGGTCGCCAGCGGCACCTCGTACACCGCCGAGGTGCTGCTCGCGGTGCCGATCCGGTGCCCCACCGGCCGCCCGTCCGGGCCGTAGACCGCGCTGATGCCGGTGAGCGTGGCGTGCACCATCGGCCGCCAGTCCTCCGCGGCCCGCACGGCGGCGAGCGAGGCGTGCTGCGCGGGCGCCCAACTGTGCTGGAAGGACGACGTAGAGGACTGCGCGACCAGCAACTGCACGCCGTCGCCGGCGAGATGGCGGCTCATGTCGGGGAACGCCGACTCGAAGCAGACCAGCGGCCCGAAGCGCAGCGAGCCGGTGTCCATGACCACCTGGCGGGTGCCGGGCCTGCGGTCCTGCCCGGCCGCCTTGCCCACGGATGTCGCCCAGCCCAGCAGCGGCCGCAGCGGGATGTACTCGCCGAAGGGCACCAGCCGCATCTTGTCGTACCGCGGCCCGGTGACGCCGTGCGGGCCGACCAGGACCGAGGTCTTGGAGATGCCGGTGCCGTCGGCCCGCTCCGCGTCCACGTTCACCAGGACGTCGGCGCCGACCGCGCGGGACAGGGCGGTGAGCCGGGCGGCGGTCGCGGGATGGTCGGCGAGATCGACGCCGACGCTGCTCTCGCCCCAGACCACCAGGTCGGGGTGGGTGCCCGCGAGCGCGCGGGTCAGCTGCTCCTCGCGGGCGAAGCGCGCGTCGGGCCCGGTGATCACGCCCGGCTGCACCACGGCGACCCGCACCGAGCCGGTACGGTGCGGCCGCGGCGCCCACAGCCACACGCCCGCGGTCACCACCGCGACGGCCAGCAGCGCGGCCAGCGCACGCCTGCGGGCCCGCGGCAGCGCGACCAGCACCGCCAGGCAGGTGTTGACCAGCACCACGGCGAAACTCACCAGCCACACCCCGCCGATCGAGGCGAGCCGCAGCGCGGCCGGCACCTGCCACTGGCTCGCCCCCAGCAGCCCCCAGGGCCCGCCGAGGTACTGCCAGGAGCGCACCAGCTCCACCATCAGCCAGCCGCACGGCACGAGGACCGAAGCCGCGAGGGGGGAGCCGCCCGCGCCGAGCAGCCGGTGCACCAGCCGGCCCCAGGGCGCCCACAGCGCGCCCAGCAGCAGCGCCAGCACGACGAGGAAGACGTTCAGGCTCGGCAGCAGCCAGTGGTGCACGGCGAGCATGAAGCCGGCGCCGCCCAGCCAGCCGTCGAGGGTGGCCCGGCGGGCGGTGGGCGCCGAGCGGATCAGCAGCAGCCAGGGCACGAGGGCGACGTACGCGAACCACCACAGCGAGGGGGCGGGGAACGCGAGCGCGGGCAGCGCGCCCGCCGCGGCGGCGACCGGCCCGCGCACCCACCCGGAAGCCAACCGCGCCCGCGCCGGCCCGGCCTCCGCCCGCACCCGCGCCCCGACGGTGACCGCCATCAGCCCTCCTCACCTCGCCCGACCCTCCCCCCATCCTGCCCACCCGCGCCTGCCGTCGAGCGTGCCCCGCGCCCCCGATCCGTTCCGCGGCACCCCCGAGGGTGACCGGCGGCGGCAGACGGGCGTGTCCGGCATCGTGTTCCGCAGGCCGGGGTGCCCTGCCTGCCTACGGCGGCGCGGACCCCGAAGGCACGCGGCTTGCCGGCCGCCGCCGATCCGGCGCGGGCCCGCCGTCGTCCGCCGGGGCGCGGCTGCCGGTGAGGGTTGCGGGCGGTGATCCCGGGCGGAAACGGGGCTCAGGGCCCCTCGGAGCCGTTCTCCGCCGCCGCGCGGGCCTCCGCGGCCACGGTGCGCTGGCGGGTCGTGACCACGAAGGCGGCGCCCAGGGCCGTCGCGGTGAAGGCGCCCGCGATGACCCAGGGGCGGTCCAGGCAGTGGCCGGTGACCGCGTCGAGGGAGAAGCGGCCGGGGCCCGCCAGGCCCAGGGCGGCCGCGGTCCAGCCGAGGAAGGCGGGGTGCTCGAAGCCGCCGGACATGGCGAAGAAGCCGGCCGGCGCGTGCACCGAGACGGCGCCGGCCATCGCGCCCGCGGCCGCCGCGCCCGCCGCCGGGGTGGCGAAGCCGAGCGCCAGCAGGGCGCCGCCGCCCGCCTCGCCCAGGCCCGCGGCCAGCGCGGCCTGCCGGCCCGGGCGGAAGCCCATGTGCTCCATGGCGCCCGCGGTGGCGTCGAGCCCGCCCCCGCCGAACCACCCGAAGAGCTTCTGCGCCCCGTGCGCGAAGAGCACGGAGCCCGCGCCGAGCCGCAGTGCGAGCAGTCCAAGATCCTTGCGGCAGTCCGCGCCCATGGCCGCGTCCTCTCCTCGCCCGGCCCGCCCCGTCACGGCGGACCTCGTCCTGCCCAGTGTGGGCGGGTCCGTCCCGATCACGCCGTGCCAGGCGGTCTGTCCGGGCGACAGGGAGGCGACGGGCGGGCGGCGGGTGGGCGAAGGGGCAGGTGTGGGCGCCCAGGGCGGCAAGGGGAGCACCCGTCGCGTCTTCCCTCGGGGGTGCGAGGGGCCCGCATCCTGAGCACCCGCGGCCGGGAGGAAGGCCCGTGGCCCCCGGCCGGGTCCGGGGGAGCGGCCCCGCACCTTGACGAAAGGAACGGTCGCGTACGCGGCAGGGTGCAAGGAGGAGCCCACCCCGGCAACGGGACGGCCCGGAGCCCCACGGCCGGGTCGGGGGAGCAGCCCCGCACCCGGTCAGGCCCCGGCGCCCCCGGCACCCTCGGCGCTCACTGTGCTCACTGACCTCATGGCAGCCGGTTCCACGCCGTCAGCACATGGCGCCCGTGCTCGGTGCCCAGCCGGCTCACCGTGCCGGTGGCGAGCTGGAAGAGGGCGCCGTCGGCGGGCGGCAGGCCGAGGCGGCGGGCGGTGAGCACCCGCAGGAAGTGGGCATGGGCGACCAGCACCACGTCGCCGCCGTCCCCGTTGGTGAACGCCGCCTCCACCCGGGCGAGCACCCGGTCGGCCCGCTCGCCGATCTGCTCGGGCGTCTCACCCGGATGGCCTTCGGGCCCCGGGATCACCCCGTCGGTCCAGATGTCCCACTTCGGCCTTGTGCGGTGGATGTCGCGAGTGGTGACGCCCTCGTAGCCGCCGTAGTCCCACTCGTGGAGGTCCGGGTCGAGGCGGACCCGGTCCAGACCGGCCAGCTTCGCGGTCTGCTGCGCGCGCTGCATCGGGCTGGAGATGACGCACCACACGTGCCGCGAGGCGAGCAGCGGGGCGAGCGATCTGGCCTGGTCCTCGCCGTGCTCCGTCAGCGGCAGGTCGGTGTAGCTGGTGTGCTGACCCGACAGCGACCACTCGGTCTCGCCGTGCCGGATCAGGACGAGTTCGCCCATGGGACACCTCCCGCGGCGCCGTGCGGCGCCCTTTTGCGATCATATGCGGTCGGCTCGCACCGGTCGGGTGCGTGCCGCCGTTCGGAGAACCGTAAGAGGCGCGAAAGGCTTCCCCTCACACGGCGTCAGTACGATGAGGCGCGCGGCAGGGGGAGCCCGCGGCGCCCGTCAGCAGCGCCGCACCCGCCCGCAGTCCGACAGCGACCAGCACAGGAGCCGGTATGAACGACGCACCCCGCACGTACGACGTGGTCGTGATCGGAGCGGGCCCCGTCGGGGAGAACGTGGCCGAGCGCACGAAGGCCGCGGGCCTGTCGACGGTGGTCGTGGAGAGCGAACTCGTCGGCGGCGAGTGCTCGTACTGGGCGTGCATGCCGAGCAAGGCGCTGCTGCGGCCGGTGATCGCCCGCGCCGACGCGCGCCGGCTGCCGGGCCTGAGTCAGGCCGCGGCCGGGCCGCTGGACTCCGCCGAGGTGCTGGCCCGCCGCGACTCCTTCACCTCGCACTGGAAGGACGACGGGCAGGTCGGCTGGCTGGACTCCGTGGGCATCGATCTGGTCCGCGGCCGCGGGCGGCTGGACGGGCCGCGCCGGGTGGTGGTCGACACTCCCGGCGGTGAGAGCGTGGTGCTGCAGGCGCGGCACGCGGTCGCGGTCTGCACCGGCACCACCGCGGCGCTGCCCGACCTGCCGGGCCTGGCGGACGTGGAGCCGTGGACCAGCCGGGAGGCGACCAGCGCCAAGCAGGTGCCCGAGAGCCTGGTGGTGGTCGGCGGCGGCGTGGTGGCCGTGGAGATGGCCACCGCCTGGCAGGCGCTGGGCTCGCGGGTGACCGTGCTGGTGCGCGGCCGGGCGCTGCTGGAGCGGATGGAGCCCTTCGTCGGCGAGCTGGTCGCCGACGGGCTGCGCGAGGCCGGCGCCGATGTGCGCTTCGGGGTGTCGGTCGCCTCGGTGCTGCGCGAGGGCCGCCAGGTCCGGGTCGGGCTGGACGACGGCGGCGAACTCACCGCGGACGAGATCCTGTTCGCCACCGGCCGCCGCCCGCACACTGGCGGGATCGGCCTGGACACCGTGGGGCTCGCCGACGGCGGCTGGCTCGATGTCGACGACACCTGCCGGGTCACCGCGGTCGAGGACGGCTGGCTGTACGCGGTCGGCGACGTCAACCACCGGGCGCTGCTGACCCACCAGGGCAAGTACCAGGGGCGGATGGCGGGCGCGGCCATCGCCGCGCGGGCCAAGGGCGAGCCGGTGGACGACCGGCCGTGGGGCGCGCACGTGGCGACCGCGGACGCGGCCGCGGTGCCGCAGGTCGTCTTCACCGACCCCGAGGTCGGTTCGGTGGGCCTGAGTGCCCAGGAGGCCGAGCAGGCAGGGCACCGGGTGCGGGCGGTGGACTACGACCTGGCGCAGGTCGCGGGCGCGAGCCTGTACGGCGACGACTACCGCGGCCGGGCCCGCATGGTGGTGGACCTGGACCGCAACGTGCTGCTCGGCGTCACCTTCGTCGGCCCCGGGGTCGGCGAGCTGCTGCACTCGGCCACCGTGGCGGTCGTCGGCGAGGTGCCGGTCGACCGCCTGTGGCACGCCGTCCCCTCCTACCCGACGATCAGCGAGGTGTGGCTGCGGCTGCTGGAGACCCTGCGCGGCTGACCCCCGCCCCTGGCCGCGCCCGCCCGGTGCGGGCGCGGCTCAGTGCCGCAGCGCCGGTAGAGCGCGGTGAGGTCCGAGGAGAGACCGGCCTTGACGATTCCGGGGGGCGACTGTCGTATGTGTCGCCCTTTGCCCTACCGTAGACCGATCGGTTTCCGATGTCGAGCCGGCGCGCTAGCCTGGACGGCATGACCACGACCCCGCCGCAGGCCCCGAGCCCGTCCGCCGCCACCGCGTCCGCCCCCGACGCCAAGGCGTCGCCCCGGGACCGGCTGCTCGACGCTGCGGCCGACGTCTTCTACCGGCACGGCGTGGCGACCGGCATCGACGCGCTGTGCAAGGCCGCGGGCGTCTCGAAGCGCTCGATGTACCAGCTCTTCGCCGGCAAGGACGAGGTGCTTGCGGCCGCCCTGGAGCGGCAGGTCCCGCGGCTGGACGCGCTGCTGCTGCCCCCGCCGGGCGAGCCCGCCGAGCCGCGCGAGCGCATCCTGCACGTCTTCCGGCAGCTGGAGCGGGCCGCGGCCGACCCCGGCTACTGCGGCTGCCCGTACCTGTCGGCCCAGGTGGAGCTGAAGGACCCCGGGCACGTGGCGAGCGTGGTCGCCGCCCGGGCCAAGCAGGGCATGACCGACTTCTTCCGCGCCGAGGGCGAGCGGGCCGGTGCCGCCGACCCCGCGCTGCTCGCCCGCCGGCTCACCCTCGTCTACGACGGTGCCGCCGCCCGCGCCGGCATCGGCGTCGAGGAACTGGACGGCCTCGCGGTCACGACGGCGGCCGCGCTGCTGGACGCGGCGGGGATCACCGAGGCGGCCTGAGCCGTACCTCGCCGGCTTTCTTCGCCGGCCCACCGGGTGGGGGCGCAGGCCTCGGGCGCTCCGGCCGGAGCCCGTTGACGGGGAGTCAGGTGCGGCCGGAACCGCGTGGCGGCCCGTCCACGATGTGGTCGGCCCTTTGACCGCTTTCCGTCCGCCCGGTTACGTTGCGCCCCATGAGGTCGGTCTGGCACCACGAGGCCGCGGGGCGGCAGCCGCACAACCCGGCCTCCGGCATCGCTTCGACGGCCGCCCGGTGACGGGCCGTACCGGTCGCGAGAAGGCCGACCCACCCGTATCCTCCGCGGAGGAGTCCGCGGCATCCCCGAGTCCCCGGAACCCGGGGCAGGACGGCGCCGGCTGGGTGCGGCGGCTGGGCGGCTACTGCATGCGCCACCGCGTGGACGTCTACCTGTCCTTCGGTGCCGCCATGACCGCGGCCGTGGCCACCGCCATCCTGCCGCTGGTGCTGCGGCACGTCGTGGACCGCGTCGCCGACGGCCGCACGGGCGCACTCACGCTGTGGACCGCGGTGCTCGCCGGGCTCGGCGCGATCCGCTTCGCCGCCGGTTTCACCCGCCGCTTCACCGCCGGCCGGCTCTCCCTGGGCGTCCAGTACGACCTGCGCAACGACGCCTTCGCCGCCCTGCTGCGGCTCGGCGGCGCCCAGCAGGACTCCCTGCGCACCGGCCAGATCGTCAGCCGCTCCATCTCCGACATCACCCTGATCCAGACCCTGCTGCAGTTCCTCCCCAATATGGCAGGGAATGTCCTGATGTTCCTGGTGTCGCTGGCCTTCATGGCGTGGCTGTCACCGATGCTGACCCTGGTCGCGCTCGTGGTCGGCCCGCTGCTGTGGCTGATCGCCCTGCGCAGCCGGCGCGACCTGTTCCCGGCCAACTGGCACGCCCAGCAGCAGGCCGCCGAGGTCGCCTCGGGCGTGGAGGCCACCGTCACCGGCGTGCGCGTCGTCAAGGGCTTCGGGCAGGAGCAGCGGGAGCTGGCCGGCCTCGAGGAGCGGGTGCGCCGGCTGTTCGCCTCCCGGCTGCGAGTGGTGCGCTGCACCAGCCGCTACAACCCGGCGTTGCAGGCCGTCCCGGCGCTCGGCCAGGTCGCCGTCCTCGCCCTCGGCGGCTGGCTCGCCCTGCACGGCCGCATCTCGCTGGGCACCTTCCTCGCCTTCACCAGCTACCTCGGCTCCCTCGTCACCCCCGTCCGCCAGGTCGCCACCCTTCTGACGGTCTGGCAGCAGGCCAGGGCCGGTACCGAGCGGGTGCTGGAGGTCGTGGACGAGCAGCCCGCCATCGCCGACCGGCCCGGCGCCGGCACCCTGCCCGACCGGCCGCCCACCCTGTCCTGGCAGGACGTCACCTTCGGCTACGGCCGGACCCCGCTGCTGGACGGCTTCAGCCTCGACATCGCCGCCGGCGAGACCGTCGCCCTGATCGGCCCGGCCGGCTCGGGCAAGTCCACCGCCGCCGCCCTCCTGCCGCGCTTCTACGACACCGCCGCGGGCCGGGTGCTGATCGGCGGCCACGACGTGCGCGACCTCACCCTGGACTCCCTGCGCTCGCGCATCGGCTTCGTCTTCGAGGACAGCGTGCTGCTCTCCGACACGGTGCGCGCCAACATCGCCTACGGGCGGCCCGACGCCACCGAGGAGGAGATCCGCGCCGCCGCCCGCGTGGCCCGCGCCGACGAGTTCGTGGACCGGCTCCCGCAGGGCTGGGACACCGTCGTCGGCGAGCAGGGCCTCACCCTGTCCGGCGGACAGCGCCAACGGGTCGCCCTGGCACGGGCGTTGCTCTGCGACCCGGTGGTGCTCGTCCTGGACGACGCCACCTCCGCGATCGACGCCCGGGTGGAGGCCGAGATCCACACCGCCCTGCACGACGCCGTACGCCGCCCCACCACCTTGATCATCGCCCACCGCCGCTCCACTCTGGAACTCGCCGACCGCATCGCGGTGCTGGACGGCGGACGGGTCGTGGACACCGGCACCATGGACGAACTGCGGGCCCGCTCCGCCCTGTTCCGTTCGCTGCTGTCGGCGCCCGAGGTACCTGAGCCGCACCCGGCGCCCGCGGGAGGCTCCGGCGAGAGCGCCGCCGCGGCCGAACCGGCCGCCGTCACCGCCCACTTGTGGCGCCATCCGGACACCGCGGACACCGGGGACGCCGAAGGCCCCAACGAGGCCGCCGCCCTGCGGGCCGCCCAGGCCGTCGCCCTCAGCTCCGCCACCGCCGGCCGCGGCCGCGGCGTCCTCGGATCGGCCCCGCCCACACCGGAGTTGCTCGCCGCGCTGGCCCGCATGCCGCTGCGGCCCGCCGATCCGAAGGTGCCGGCCGAACGTGCCCGCGCCGCCGACCCCGACTTCGGCCTGCGGCCCCTGCTGCGCCCCTTCCGGCTCCCGCTCGCTCTCGGCCTGGCCCTCGTCGGGCTCGACGCGCTCGCCCAGATCCTGCTGCCGGTGCTGGTCCGGCACGGTGTCGACGCCGGCGTCGCCCGCCACTCCGGCAGCGTCCTGCTGACCGCCGCGGGAGCCGCGGCCGCCGTGGTCCTGGCCGACTGGGCGATCAGCGTCGCGCAACTGCGCACCACCGGCCGTACCGGCGAACGCCTGCTCTACACGCTGCGGGTGAAGACCTTCGCGCAACTCCAGCGCCTCGGCCTGGACTACTACGAGCGCGAACTCGGCGGCCGGATCATGACCCGGATGACCACCGACGTGGACGCCCTGTCCAGCTTCCTGCAGACCGGCCTGATCACCGCCGTGGTCTCGCTGCTGACCGTCCTCGGCGTGCTCGTCACCCTGCTCGTCATCGACGCCGGGCTGGCCCTGGTGCTGCTGGCCGCCCTGCCGCTGCTCGCCGCCGGCACCGTGGTCTTCCGCCGTCACTCGGTGCCCGCCTACCACGAGGCCCGCGAGCGGGTCAGCGCGGTCAACGCCGCCCTCCAGGAGAACGTCACCGCGATCCGCGTCACCCAGGCCTTCCGCCGGGAGAGTCGCAATGCCCGCGACTTCGCCGCGCTGGCCTGGTCCTTCCGCGATTCGCGGCTGCGCGCCCAGCGCTACATCGCCACCTTCTTCCCCTTCGTGGAGTTCCTCGGCGTGGTGGCCACCGCGTGCGTGCTCGCCGTCGGCGCGGGCCAGGTCCGCTCCGGCACCCTCACCGCGGGCACCCTGATCGCCTTCCTGCTCTACGTCGACCTGTTCTTCTCGCCGATCCAGCAGTTCTCGCAGGTGTTCGACGGCTACCAGCAGGCCGCCGTCGGGCTCTCGCGGCTGCGCGCCCTGATGCGCACACCCACCGGCACACCGGTCGCCGAACACCCGCTGCCGGTCGGGCCGATCAGGGGCGAGGTCGTCCTCGACGGCGTCTCCTTCGCCTACGCCGGCGGCGGCCAGGAGGTACTGCACGCGGTGGACCTGCGGATCGCGCCCGGCGAGACCGTCGCGCTGGTGGGCGCCACCGGTGCGGGCAAGTCCACGGTCATGAAGCTCATCGCCCGCTTCTACGACCCCACGTCGGGCTCCGTCCGGGTGGACGGCCACGACCTGCGCGAGCTGGACCTGGCCGGGTACCGGCGGCGGCTCGGGGTGGTGCCGCAGGAGGCCCACTTGTTCAGCGGTACCGTCCGCGACGCCATCGCCTACGGGCGGCCCGAGGCCGGCGACGCCGAGGTGGAGGCCGCGGCGCGCCGGGTCGGCGCCCACGAGATGATCGCCGGCCTGCCGCTGGGATACCTGCAGCCGGTCGGCGAGCGGGGGCGCAACCTGTCGGCGGGACAGCGGCAGTTGCTCGCGCTGGCCCGGGCCGAACTCGTCGATCCCGACGTACTGCTGCTCGACGAGGCGACCGCCTCGCTCGACCTCGCGACCGAGGCGCGGGTCACCGCCGCGACCGAGGCGCTGAGCCGCCGCCGCACCACCCTCGTCGTCGCGCACCGGCTCACCACCGCGGCCCGCGCGGACCGGGTGATCGTCCTGGACCACGGCACCGTGGTGGAGAGCGGCACCCACGCCGCTCTCCTCGCCGCCGCGGGGCCCTACCGACGACTCTGGGACGCCTTCCGCCACCAGGGCGCTGCCGCTACGGTGGACCAGCTCAGCGACTCCTTTTGAGCGGGGAGGGTTCCTCGCCGCGGGGGTTCCGCGCGTTCCCGGCCGCGGGCCGGTCGGTGGTTGCTCGCGCAGTTCCTCCCCCAGAGCTTCGCCTGGGAGGTACCCCCAGCGCCCCTTCGGCGTCGCGTGTGCCCCGATCTCGCCGTTTCCGGCCGCGGGCCGGTCGGTGGTTGCTCGCGCGATTTCTCCCCCGGAGCTTCGGCTGGGAGGTACCCCCGGTGCCCCTGTGGGGGCTTGCCTTTGGGGCGCGGGGGTTGGGGGCGTCGGTGGGGAACCGTGTGGGGGGTCAGGGGGTTCGGGCGGACCAGGCGGATGCCAGGAGGGACTGGGAGCGGACGCGGTCCTCGTGGGAGTGGGTGATCGTGGTGAGGAGCAACTCGTCGGCCTGGGTGGCGGCCTGGAGCGCGCGCAGGCGGGCGACCACGGTCTCGGGAGAGCCCACGAACTGCGTGCGGACGCGGTCCTCGACCAGCGCCCGCTCCTGCGGTGTCCACGCGTGCTGCGCGGCCTCCTCGGGCGAGGGGAAGGGGATCGCGCCGCGCCCGGAGCGGATGCTGTGCACCCACAGCCCGTACGGCGAGGCGAGGTGCCGGGCGGTGGCGTCGTCCTCGGCGACGACGACGTCCGCGGACACCAGCACGTAGGGCCGGTCGAGCACCTTGGACGGCACGAAGGCCGCCCGGTAGGCCTCCACCGCCTCCAGCACGGCCGCCGGGCTGACGTGGTAGTTCGCCCCGAACGGCAGGCCGAGCGCGCCCGCGGCCTGGGCGCTGGCCCCCGCGCTGCTGCCGAGCACCCACAGCTGGAGGTCGGCGCCCTCGCCGGGCAGCGCGCGGGCGGGCAGGCCGTCGGCGGTGCGCAGGTCGCCGCGGATCAGCGCCTGGATCGTCTCCACCTGCTCGCGGTAGTCCGGCACCTCGGCCCCGGGGTAGTGCACCAGCTCGGTGTAGCGGGCGAGCAGCGGCGAGCCGATCAGCTGGGAGAAGTCGAACGGCTTGGGGATCAGCAGCCCCTCGGGCGTGGTCCGCTCCTCGGTGTGCCGGGGCGCCACCCGGCCGGCGGCGGCCGGGTCTGCCGGGCCGCCGTCCGCCGCCGGCTTCGGCTTGCGGAAGCCGGTACGGCCCAGGCCCAGGTCGATCCGGCCGGGGAAGAGCGCGTCCAGCAGGCCGAACTCCTCGACCACCGACAAGGCGGTGCGGTGTCCGAGCTGCACCGCGCCCGAGCCGACCCGTATCCGCTCGGTCCGCGAGGCCACCAACTGGATGAGCAGGGCGGGGGAGATGCCCGCGACACCGGTGGCCAGGTGGTGCTCGGCGAGCCAGTAGCGGGCGTAGCCGGCGGCCTCGGCGTGCTGGGCGAGGTCCACGGTGTTGCGCAGCGCCTGCGCCGGGGTGGAGCCGGAGCTGATCGGCGACAGGTCGAGCACCGACAGCGGCACCGGGCCGGTGCGGGGGCCGTCGGGGAGCGGGAACTGCGGGCTCATCGGGTGCCGCCTTCCTGGGATGCGGGAGCCGCGGGCTGCGCGGGCGCGGCCGGTACGGACGGCCGCTCCGTGGGGCTGAGGGGGGCCGGGCCCCAGGGCCACGGCGGGTCGGGGATCTCCTTGCGCAGCACCGGCGCGATCTCGGACTGGAAGAGCTCCAGTGCCGAGCGGTGCTGCGCCGCCGTCAGGCCGCTCGCGTCCGCGTGCAGATGGAGCACGGTGTGCCCGAACTGCTCGTGGTAGCGATGGACCTTCTCCACGATCTGCTGCGGACTGCCGATCAGCGCCGAGCTGCGCTCCACGAAGTCCTCGAGGGTGGGGAAGACCGGCTGCAGGCCGAGCCGCCGCTGGAAGGCCAGGGTGCCCTCGAAGACCGGCCGGTAGGCCGCCAGCGCCTCCTGCGAGGTGCGGGCCGCGTAGTAGCCCGCGGTGCCGGCGCCCACCGCGGCCAGCGCCGGGTCGTGCCCGTAGTGCGCCCACCGCTCCCGGTAGTGGCGGACCAACTCGGCGTACGGCTCGATGGGGTTGGTGACGTTCGCCGAGAACAGCGGGTCGCCGTAGCGGGCGGCCAGGTCCACCGACTCGCGGCTGGTGGCGCTGCCGTGCCAGATCCGGATGGGCTGCTGCAGCGGGCGCGGCCACACCTCGGCGTTCTCCAGCGCGGGCCGGAAGCGCGGGCTCGCCGTCACCGTGTCCTGCCGCCAGATCCGCCGGAAGAGCTCGTAGCTCTCGGCGTTGCGGTCCCACTGGTCCTCCGCGGTCACCGAGAACAGCTCGCGCTGCGCCGAGCCGTTGCCCTTGCCGATGATCAGCTCCAGCCGGCCGCCGGAGAGGTGGTCGAGGGTGGCGTAGTCCTCGAAGGCGCGCACCGGGTCGAGCAGGCTGAGCGTGGTGACGGCGGTGAAGAGCCGGATACGGGAGGTCAGCGCCGCGATGTGGCTGAGCACCACCGGCGGCGAGGAGGAGATGAACGGCCGCTCGTGCCGCTCGCCGACACCGAAACCGTCGAAACCCAGCTCCTCGGCGAGCAGCGCGTTGTCGACCACCTCACGGAACCGGTCGGCGGTGGGGACCTGCACGCCCGTCACCGGGTCGGGCGCGTGCACGATGAGCGTGATGGCGAGGAACCTCACGACGCCTCCTCCTGCCGCTCGCCCGGCTGCGGGGTGCGCAGGCCCAGGTGGTCGCGCAGGGTGGTGCCCTCGTACTCGGTGCGGAAGACCCCGCGCTCCTGCAGCAGCGGCACCACCTTGTCGGCGAACTCGTCCAGCCCGCCGGGGGTGATGTGCGGCACCAGGATGAAGCCGTCGCTGGCGTCGGCCTGCACGTACTCGTCGATGGTGCGGGCCACGGTGGCGGGCGAGCCGACGAAGACCTGGCGGGCGCTGGTCCTGATGATCACCTCGCGGATCGAGAGGTTCTCGGCGGCGGCCAGTTCGCGCCACTCGCGGGCGACGGCCAGCGGGTCGCGCACCTGCCGCACGCTGGCCCGGCCGCGCGCCACGGTGTGCTCGCCCGGGTCCGGGTCGATCTCCGGCAGCGGCCCCTCGGGGTCGTAGGCCGACAGGTCCCGGTTCCACACCTGCTCCAGCAGTTTGATCGCCGTCTGGCCGCTGACCTGCGCCCGGCGCACCTCGTGCGCCCGCTCGGCGGCCTCCTCGTCGGTGTCGCCGAGGACGAAGGTGGCCGCGGGCAGGATCAGCAGGTCCCGCGAGGTGCGGCCGTAGGCCGCGAGCCGGCGCTTGACGTCCCGGTAGAACGCCTGGCCGTCCGCCAGTCGGGCGTGCCGGCTGAAGATGGCGTCGGCGGAGCGGGCGGCGAACTCCCGGCCCTCGTCGGAGTCCCCGGCCTGGAAGATCACCGGCCGGCCCTGCGGGCTGCGCGGCACATTGAAGCGGCCCTCGATGGAGAAGTGGTCGTCCTTGTGCTTGAAGGCGCCGGCCGCGGGGTCGGACAGGAAGCGGCCGGAGGCCTTGTCGGCCACGATCTCGTCGCCCCGCCAGGAGTCGAACAGCTCCTTGGCGGTGGACAGGAACTGCTCGGCCCGCGTGTAGCGCTCCTCGCGCGGCAGGAAGCCGCCGCGCCGGAAGTTCTCGCCGGTGAAGGCGTCCCATGAGGTGACGACGTTCCAGGCGGCGCGGCCCGCCGACAGGTGGTCCAGGCTGGCGAACTGCCGGGCCACCTCGTAGGGCTCGTTGAAGGTGGAGTTGATGGTGCCGGCCAGGCCGATGCGGCTGGTGACGGCGGCGAGCGCGGCCAGCACCGTGAAGGTGTCGGGGCGGCCCACGACGTCCAGGTCGTAGATCAACCCGCCCTGTTCGCGCAGCCGCAGGCCCTCGGCGAGGAAGAGGAAGTCGAACTTCGCGCGTTCGGCGGTCTGCGCGAAGCGCCGGAAGGAGGCGAACTCGATGTGGCTGCCGGCCGCGGGGTCGCTCCACACCGTGGTGTTGTTGACGCCGGGGAAGTGGGCCGCGAGGTGGATCTGCTTGGGGCGCCGCTGGTCGGCGCTGCTGGCGGTGGTCATGGCGTGGCGGTCCTCCGGCTCAGGCGCGGGCGGCGGCGGTGGCGTAGCGGTTGGCGGGGCGGGGCAGGCCGAGCAGCCCGCGCAGGGTCGCGGCCTCGTACGACCGGCGGAAGGCGCCGCGCCGCTGGAGTTCGGGCACCAGGCCGCGGGTGATCGCCTTCAGGTCGCGGTCGGCGTCGGCCGGGCGCAGCCGGAAGCCGGTCAGGCCCGCGGCCCGCAGGTCCAGCAGCAGGTCGGCCAGGCCGCGCGGGGTGCCGGCGAAGACGGGCGCGTCGCTGGTGTACGGCTCGTCCAGCAGGCCGTCCAGCCGCTCACGGCGGGCCTGGGCGGCGCCGGCGTCCTCGTCGAGGAAGACCAGCACGTCGCCGAAGACGTGCAGGCGCTCCGCCGACCGTCCGGCCTCCTGCTGCTCCTGCCGGATCTCGGCGACGATCCGGGCGGCGTGCCCGGCGTCCTGCGGCGTCACGAAGCCGATGTCGGCGGAGCGGGCCACCAGCCGGTAGGGCACCGAGGCGTGCGCGAGCGCGGCCACCGGCGGCTGCCCCTGCGGCGGGCGCGGGGTGATGGAGGGGCCCTTGACCTTGAAGAACCGGCCCTCGAAGTCGATGTAGTGCAGCTTGTCGCGGTCGATGAAGCGGCCGGTGGCGGCGTCGCGGATCTCCGCGTCGTCCTCCCAGCTGTCCCACAGCCGGCGCACCACCTCGACGTAGTCGGCGGCCTCGTCGAAGAGGTCGGCGATCAGCTGCTGCACCTGCGGGGCGTTGAAGTCCCGCTCCGGCAGCGGGGGGAACTCGCGGCGGCCGAAGTGCGCGGCCACGTGCGGCTGCGGGGCGATCTGCACCCGCAGGCCCGCCCGGCCGGTGCTGACGTAGTCCAGCGTGGCGACCGCCTTCGACAGGTGGAAGGGCTCGGTGTGGGTGGCCACCAGGGTCGGCACCAGGCCGATCCGCTCGGTCAGCGGGGCGACCCGGGCCGCCACGAGCACCGCGTCGAGCCGGCCGCGCACCTGGTCGGTGCGGTCGTCGGGGGCGAAGGGGGAGGCGGACTGCGGCGCGAGGGAGTCCTCGAAGGTGACGAAGTCCAGCAGGCCGCGCTCGGCCTCCCGCACCGCGTCGGTCCAGTAGCCGGCGTCGAACAGCTCGCGCGGGCGTGCGTCCGGTTCCCGCCAGGCGGCCGGGTGCCAGCCGGCGTCCTGGAGCGCGACGGCGAGGTGCAGCGGCCCGTCCGCGGGGTCGGGGCCGCCGGCGGCGGAGGGGTCGGAATCGGGGGAGGAAGCGGAGGTTTCGGACATGCCCGTGGTGCCTTTCTCGTACGACCGGAGGAAGGACGCGGCCGGGCGGCGCACGGGCCGGCCCGCGGGCGGGCAGGGGGGTGCGCGGGGTACGGCGGGCGGTACGGGTGCCGGCGGCGTCGCGGGGGAGTGCGGTCAGCCGCGACAGAGCGCGCCGGCCACCCGCTGGAGGTCGATGTGCTGGCGCCCGTACAGATGGACGAGCCGGCCGCGCCGGGTCAACGTGCGTACGGCGGCCGCCGGGAAGGTGGGAACGGTGCCTGCTGCGGCTGCGCCGGCGGTCCCCTCGGCGGGGACGGGGCCGGGCCTGCTGCCTGCCGGCACTGCCTCCACCCCCTGTCCGCACGAACCGTGCACCTCCGTTGACGCTAACTCCCCCCGCCGGGCCGCGCAATCCCCTCTTTACGGCGCGGACTCCTCTCCGGCGGTCCGGCTTCCCGCCGCGGGCGGGCGGCCCACCCGGGCGAGCCCCACGAGCGCCGCGGCCGCGAGGACGATGACGAACAGCGCGTAGACGCGGGTGGTGCCGATCAGGCCGCCGCCGTGCACGACGAGGAATCCGGCGGCCACGGCGGGCACGCCCATGCCGAGGTAGCAGACCACGAAGAGCACCGACAGCACGCCCGCGCGCTCGTGCGGCGCGGCGAGCGGGACGACGGTGCGCATGCCGCCCTGGAAGCCCGCGCCGAAGCCGACGCCGGCCGCGACGGCGCTGACGAAGAAGCCCGCGGTCGACGACGCCTCGACGGCCGCGAGCGTGCCGAGCGAACTCGCCGCCAGCAGCCCGGCGCCGAGGAGCATCACCGAGCGCGGCGGGGTCCGGTCCAGCGCGAGGGCGGTGAGCGAGGCGACGAAGGCCAGGACGAACAGCCCCGTCCCGCCCATCACCACGGACGTCGAGCCCGACAACTGCCGTACCAGCGCCGGCGCGAGCGAGCCGTAGAAGCCGGCGAGCGCCCACACGGCGAACAGCGCCGGCGCCGCCGCGAGCACCGGTCCGCGCAGGCCGCGCGGCAGCGCCAACTCCGGCACCAGAGCGGCCCGCAGCCCGGGCTTGCGGCCGACGGTCTCGGGCATCAGGGCGATCCCCGCGGCCTGCACGGCGAACACGCCGATGAGGAGCACGTAGATCAGGTGCGTGGGCGCGGGCAGGTACTGGACGACCAGCCCGGACAGCAGCGCGCCGGCTCCGGTGCCCATGCCGGGCGCGGCGGTGTTCGCGCGGGTGCCGCGCACCCGGTCGATGTCGAGCATCGCCGCGCCGAGGGCGCCGAGCGCGCCGCCGGTGGCGATGCCCTGGAGCACCCGCCCCGCGAACAGCTCACCGGTGCCGCCGGCCGTGGCGAACACGGCCATCGCGAGGATCTGGAGCGCGAGGGCGGCCAGCAGCACCGGCCGTCTGCCGAGGTGGTCGGAGAGGCGGCCCAGCACCAGCAGCGCCACCAGGACGGCGATCGCGTACACGCCGAAGACGACGGTGGTCGTGATCGGCGAGAAGTGCCACGCGGCCGCGTAGACCGCGTAGAGCGGCGTGGGCGCGCTCGACGAGGCCAGGAACGACACGACGATCGAGGCGAGGAGGAGCAGGCTCGCGGGGCCGGGAGTGCGCGGGGCGCGCAGGGCTTCGCCGCCGCGCCGGACGGTCTCGGTCGTCACAGGGCGCCCCCGCACACGGGACGGCGCAGGGCGCGGGGGTGAGGTCCGGCAAGGGGATCGGGCCTGGTGGAGGGATCGATTCCGGTCATGGCAACCAGGCTCGTTCCGGTGGCCGCGAAGGGCGAGTGGCAGATGTGCCCACTTCCGTTAGGATTCTGCCATGGAACGGAACCATGGCCGCTGAGGCCGTCCACCGGGTCGCGGTGCTGGCGCTGGACGGGGTGGCCCCGCTCGACCTGGCCATCCCACTGCAGGTCTTCCGCCCGCGCGAGGAGACCCCGTACGAGGTCACCCTGTGCGGAGTGACCGAACAGATCGCCGCCACCACCGGATTCGCACTGCTGGCCAACGGCGGGATGGCCGAGGTCCGCGCCGCGGACACGGTGATCGTGCCGGGGTACGACCCGCCGCTGCGGGAGATGCCGGCGTCCGTGCTGGATGTCCTGGCCGAGGCCCTCGACCGGGGCCGGCGGGTGGTGTCGATCTGCACCGGCACCTTCGCGCTGGCCGCGGCCGGCCTGCTGGACGGGCGCCACGCCACCACCCACTGGCAGTACATCGACGACCTGGAGCGGGAGTTCCCCGCCGTGCGGGTGGACCGCGACGTGCTCTACGTCGACGAGGGAGAGGTGCTCACCTCGGCCGGGGTGTGCTGCGGCATCGACCTGTGCCTGCACATCGTGCGGCGCGACCTGGGCGCGGCCACCGCCAACCAGCTCGCCCGCGGTCTGGTCGCCGCACCGCACCGCGACGGCGGGCAGAGCCAGTTCGTGCCGGCACCGGTCGCCACCAGCGGGGACGCCTCGCTGGCCGGCACCCGGGCCTGGGCCCTGGAACGGGTCGGAGAGCCGCTCACCGTCCCCATGCTGGCGCGCCACGCGGGCATGTCGGAGCGCTCGTTCATGCGCCGGTTCGTCGAGGAGACCGGTACGACGCCGCTGCAGTGGCTGGTGGGGGCCCGGCTCGGCGTGGCCCGCGAACTCCTGGAGACCACCGACCACTCGGTCGACCAGGTCGCGCGGGACTGCGGCCTCGGTACGGCGGCGAACCTGCGGCTGCACTTCCGCCGTGCCCTGGACACCACCCCCACCGCCTACCGCCGCGCCTTCACCCGCTGACGGCGCCCCTCTGCCGACTCCGGCGCGGCGTCGGGCCGGCGATCTTCGAGGAGGGGGAGGGCGGCTCAGCGGTCCGCGACCGCGGTTACGGGACCCGGATCATGCGGAAGACCGTGGTGACGCGCTGGGTGAAGCCCAGGGACTCGTAGAGGCGGATCGCCGAGGTGTTGGCCGCCGCGGCGTGCAGGAAGGGCGTGTCGCCGCGGGCGCCGATGCCCGCCGCGACGTGGCGGATCAGCCGCGAGGCGAAGCCGTGGCCGCGGTATTCGGGGTCCGTGCAGACCGCGCTGATCTCCGTCCAGCCCGGCGGCCGCAACCGCTCGCCCGCCATGGCCACCAGCGCCCCGTCGCGGCGGATGCCGACGTAGGAGCCCATTTCCACGGTCCGGGGCAGGAAGGGCCCGGGGCGGGTGCGGGCCACCAGGTCCAGCATCTCCGCGGCGTCCTCCGGGCCGAGCGCCACCGCCTCGGGGTCGGTCGCACCGCGCAGCGTCGTCGCCACCATCTGCACGCCCGGGATCGCCTCGCCGCCGCCCCAGCCCTCGGGCAGCTCGGGCACGCCCGCCAGGGTCAGCGCCGTGCCGGACCCGAACAGCTCGGCGAGGTCCGCCCAGGCCCGCGGGTCGGCGGGGTCGGCGATCGCGGCGATGGGCGAGACGTCGTCCTGGTAGCGGGCCGCGAGGCCGACCGTCTCGGCGAACCGGCGGTGCGCCCCGGTCAGCGACGCCCACGCCGGGTTGTCCAGGACGTGGCCGCCGTGCTCCTGCTTGGCCGCCGGGGCCGCCACGGCGGCCACAGCGATCGCGGAGGCCGGCGGATCGTGCGGGGTCTGAAGGCTGGTGGACATGTCGCGGTGACACTCCGTTCGGGGTAGGCGTGGTGCGGGTGCGGCTGTGGAGGACAACGCCCGGCCCGGCCGAGGAAATCCCGCTGCCGCCCCCGCACCCGGGAGCGAAAGGCGCGTTCCCGGCGAACCGCCCGTGATCCAGGTCACGCCGGCCGGCCCGTACGGTCGGGCCGGCGCGGGCCGCGACCGGACGTGAACGGTCGCGGCCCGCGCGTCCGCGGCCGGTCAGGAGTTGCCGAGTGGCAGCCCGGGCGGGTTGATCCGCGAGCTGGGCAGCCCCTCGTCGGTGAGGTTCCAGGCGGCCAGCCACTTGGCGTACTGGCCGTTGTCGATCAGGTGGTTGATGGCGTCGGCGACCGGCTTGACCAGGCCGCTGTCCTTCTTGGTGGTGCCGCAGATCAGGCCCTGCAAGGTGGCGCCGGCGCCGGAGTAGGTGCCCGCGCTGCGGGTGGCCTGCGGGGTGCCCGCGGTGGTGGCGTCGTGGTAGGCGACGCCCGGATTGGGCGCGAAGTAGGCGTCGATCTTGTGCGAGTTCAGCGCCAGGAAGACGCTGTTGTTGTCCTGGTAGTACTTGACGTCGAGCTTCTTGCCCTCGGCCTTCAGCTTCTTCTGCCACTCCAGCAGGATCTTCTCCTGGTTGGTGCCCGATCCCACGGCGACCGTCTTCCCGGCCAGGTTCCGGTAGTCGCCGCCGAAGTTCCAGGGGTCGTCCTTGCGCACCAGGAAACCGAGGTTGTCCTTGCGGTAGCAGGCGAAGTCGTACTTCTCCTTGCGCTGCTCGGTGTCGGTGATGTTGGAGAAGCCCACGTCGGTGCGGCCGCTGTCGATGCCGACGAAGAGGTTGTCCCAGGTGGCGTTGGTGAGCACGGGCTTGAGGCCCAGGACGGCCGCGACGAGGCGGCCCAGGTCCGGCTCGGAGCCGGTGAGCGTCTTCTGGTCGGTGCCCACGTAGCCGATCGGCGGCGAGCCGGAGGGCAGGAAGCCCAGGCCGACGACGAGTTGGTTGCGGTCCCGCACCGCCTTGGGCAACTCGGCGCGGATCGAGGCCACTTCGGGCACCTTCAGGGTGGTCTCCTTCGCTGCGCCGTTGGACAGGGCGCCGACGACCACGGTGTCCTTGGCGGTCGCCGCGGCGGGCTTCGCGCTGCCCGGGCCGTCGTCGCTGCCGCAGGCGGCGAGGCCCAGCAGCAGCGCGCCGGCGGCGGCTGCCGCGAGGACGGGGCGTGCTCCCGGGCGCGGGACGCGCGCGGGGCGGGGGGCGGAACGGGGCATGGCTGCCTTCCTCGGATTCGGGCGGTGCGAACGGACGTGCGGGCCAATGGGATGCGCGGGTGGGCGGTGTGAACGGGCGTGCGGGTGTGCGGAGTCCGGCACCGGGCGGGCGAAGGGGCCTGCTCGTGCCGGGCCTTGGGGCGGGGTCACAGCACGCGGCTGAGGAACTCCCGGGTGCGGGGGTGCCGGGGAGCGGTCAGCACCTGGTCGGGCGGGCCCTGTTCGACGATCCGGCCGCCGTCGAGGAAGACCACGGCATCGGCGACGTCGCGGGCGAAGCCGATCTCATGGGTGACCACGATGAGCGTGGTGCCGCTGGTGGCCAGGTCCCTGATCACCGCCAGCACCTCGCCGACCAGTTCGGGGTCGAGGGCCGAGGTCGGCTCGTCGAAGAGGATGACGCCCGGGTCCAGCGCCAGCGCCCGGGCGATGGCCACGCGCTGCTGCTGGCCGCCGGACAGCTGCCGCGGGTAGGCCTCGGCGCGGTCGGCGAGCCCGACCCGGCCGAGCAGTTCGCGGGCGCGCTCGCGGGCCTGCGCACGGCCGGCCCGGCGGGTCGCCACAGGGGCGGCGGCCACGTTGTCCAGCGCGGTCAGGTGCGGGAAGAGGTTGAAGTCCTGGAAGACGAAGCCGATCCGGCTGCGCTGGGCGCGGATCTGCCGCGGCCCCAGCTCCTTGAAGCGGCCGCGGTGCCGCCGCACGCCGACCGGCTCGCCGCCGACCTCCACATGGCCCGCGTCCAGCTGCTCCAGGTGGTTGATCACCCGCAGGAGCGTCGACTTGCCCGAACCGGAGGGGCCCAGCACCGCGAGCACCTGGCCGGCCGGCACCTCCAGGTCGATCCCGGCGAGCACCTGCCGCTCACCGAACCGCTTGTACGCGCGGTGCACGCTCACCGCCGCCGGCCGCACCGGCTCCGTCGCGCCCGCGGCACCTGCTGTCGGCGCAGCCGAGGCGCCCACCGCAGCCGACGCGCCCGCCGTGCCCGCCTTGTCCACCGCGTTCATCGGGCCACCCCCGCCGTCTGCGCCGCCAGTCGCACCCGGGCCTCGCGCACCGCGGCACGCAGCCGCTGCAGCGGGGTCGGCGGCACCGTACGCAGCGCGCCGCGCGAGAAGTACCGCTCCACATAGAACTGCGCCACCGACACCACGCTGGTCAGGATCAGGTACCAGACCGTCGCCACCAGCAGCAGCGGCACGATGTCGCTCGGGTAGGTGCTGCCCAGGGTCTGCACCCGGCCGAACAGGTCGAGCAGCGAGACGTAGAAGACCAGCGAGGTGCTCTTGATCAGGCCGATCAGCTGGTTGACGTAGGACGGGACGATCGCCCGCAGCGCCTGCGGGAAGACGATCCGGGTGAACTCGTACCCGCGCGGCAGGCCGAGCGCGGCGGCCGCCTCGTGCTGGCCCTGGTCCACCGAGAGCACCCCGGCACGCACCACTTCGGCGGCGTACGCGGCCTCGTTGAGGCTGATGCCGACGACCGCGACCACAGTCTCGGTGGCCAGCTTCGTCTCGCCGAAGTGCACGAAGCCGGGGCCGAACGGCACGCCCAGGCTCAACGTGGCGTACAGGGCCTGGAAGTTGTAGAGGAAGAGCAGCACCACGATCAGCGGCACCGAGCGGAACAGCCACACGTACACCCAGCTCACCGCGCGCAGCACCGGACTGCGCGAGAGCCGCGCGGCCGCCAGCACGATGCCGCCGAGCAGGCCGAACACCGCGCTCCAGGCCGTGACCTGGAGGGTGATGACCAGGCCGTGCAGGATCGCCGGGCGCAGGAACCAGTAGCCGAAGCGGTCCCACTGGTAGAAGCGGTTGGTGGCCAGGCCGTGGATCACCTGGGCGACGACGACCAGCACGGCGAGGGTGGCCGCCCAGCGCCAGGGGTGGCGCAGCGGGACGACCCGCTGGTCGGCGGGGACCGGCCCGCCGGCCGCTGCGGTGGAATGGGGCACCGGTTCCGGTGGGGGTGGCGGGTACGCGGGTGGCGCGTCGCCGGGCTCGGCGGGCGCGGTCGGCAGGTGCTCGCTCATCGGCTGACTCCGGCGCGGGAGAAGGGGGCCCCGCGGCGCGGGCGCGGCACGGCCCGGTGGGAGCCGGGGCCGCGGACGGCCGCGTGCGGACGGGGAGGGGCGCGGCAACGCGGGCCGGCCACCGGCCGGCGGTGCGCCGGCGCTGCGCTGGTGGTGGGCGGCCTCGCCGCCGCCGAAGGGCGGGAACGGCGGGGGAGCGCGGGAAGGTGCTCGCCTGCTCCGGTCAGAACCGGCGGCAGGGGCGACAGGACGTGCCGGGACAGCCGGGACACGAGCAGCGGTGGTCGCGGCTGCGCCGCGCGGCTGCCGCCGTACCTGCGTCCATTGCGCCCACCTCGGTGTCTGCCGGTCTGCTCCGCCCGCGGGAGGGACCCCGGGGCGGCGCGGCTGCGTCCGGCCGGGTGCCCGAAGCGTCCCGGCCTGCGCCGTACGCTAGGCAGCGGCCGAACGGGGTGTCAACGAACCGCCGTGCCCTATGGGTGAGTTCGTACCGGTTGCGGCGGCCCGGGTTTCACACGCCGTTAAAGGTCGGCGCCCGTGGACCGCGCTACTCGCCCGACGCCTTGCGCCGTCCCGACCGCTTGGGCTTGGCCTGCTCCACCGAGGCCCGCAGCGCCGACATCAGGTCCACCACCTGGCCGCCGCCCTCCTCCTTGGCCGTCGGCGGCTGCGCGCCCTCCAGCTTCGCGGCCACCAGCGCCTCGACCGCCTGCGCGTACTCGTCCTGGTAGCTGCCGAGGTCCGCCTCGCCGAGGGCGTCGATGAGGGTGTCGGCGAGCTGGAGCTCCTGGTCGCTGATGGTCACCCGGCCCTTGGGCGTGACGTCGGCGGGGGAGTTGAGCTCGTCCGGCCAGCGCAGCGTCTGCAGCAGCAGCACGTCCCCGCGCGGGCGGACCAGGGCCAGGTGCTCGGAGTTGCGCATCGCGAACTTCCCCAGGGCGACCTTCCCGGAGCGCTCCAGCGCGCGCAGCATCAGCACGTAGGGCTTGTGGGCGGCCGGCGAGGCGGGGGCGAGGAAGTAGGGGCTGGCCAGCTGCATCGCGTCCACCTCCTCGGCCGCCACGAAGCCGCTGACCTCGATCGTCTTCGCCGTGGGCAGCGGCAGTGCCTTCAGGTCGGCGTCGGACACCTCGACCAGCTGGTCGTCCGGCGTCTCGTAGGCCCGCCCGATCTCGGAGGAGTCCAGCACCCGGCCGTCCAGCTCGCAGGTCTTCTGGTAGCGGACCCGGCCGTGGTCGGCCGTGTGGATCTGGCGGAAGCCGATCTTGTGGCTGGAGACCGCGGAGCCCAGCTTCACGGGTATGGAGACCAGGCCGAAGGCGAGATTTCCCGACCAGACACTGCGCATGAGCGAGTCCTTTATGTCAGGTTATGGGATCTTTATCGTATGCCGATCACCGAGGTCGAGGGCCGCCGGCTCACCCTGAGCCATCTCGACCGCGTGCTCTGGCCGGCCACCGGCACCACCAAGGCGGAGCTGCTGCACTACTACGCCACGGTGGCCGCCGTCCTGCTGCCGCACACCCGCGGCCGGCTGGCCAGCTTCGTGCGCACCCCGGACGGCGTGGACGGCCAGCGCTTCTTCCAGAAGCGGCCGCCCGCCGGTACGCCCGACTGGGTGAGGACCACCGCCCGGGTGCGCAGCAGCGGCGAGCTGATGCCGCAGGTCGAGGTGAACGACCTGGCCACGCTGGTGTGGGCGGGCAACCTCTCCTGCGTGGAGATCCACACCCCGCAGTGGACGGCGGCGGTGCCCGAGCGGGCCGACCGGCTGGTCTTCGACCTCGACCCGGGGCCGGGCACCACCGCGGTCGACTGCTGCCGGGTCGCGCTCACCCTGCGCGAGCGGCTGGCCGCCGACGGGATCACCGCGTGGGCCAAGACCAGCGGCTCCAAGGGCCTGCACCTGCTGGCCGCCCTGCGCGGCGCCACGCCCGACCAGGCCCGCGCCTACTCGCGCCGGATCGCCGCCGAACTGGAACGGGAGCGGCCCGCGGCCGTGGTCTCGCGGATGGCCAAGGCGGACCGCGCGGGCCGGGTCTTCATCGACTGGTCGCAGAACTCCGCGAGCAAGACCACCGCCGTCCCCTACACCGTCCGCGCCCGCCCGCATCCCACCGTCTCGGCGCCGCTGACCTGGGAGGAGGTCGAGGCGGCCGGCGACCCGGACGACCTGGTCCTCACCATCGAGGACGTGCCGGCCCGGGTCGAGCGCGACGGCGACCTGCTCGCGGGGCTGCTGGAGCCGGGCGCGGCGGCTCCGCTGCCGAGGTGACCGCCGGGCTCACCGGGTGGGAGCACCCAGGTGCTCGGCCAGCTCCTTCTCGTTGTCCTCGTTGAGCGAGGTCTTCAGCAGCCTGCCGCCGTAGGGCTGCATGGCGTCGGCGAACTTGTCCTCGGTGATCTTCGAGGCCATGATCACCACGGCCGCGGAGCCCGGCGTGAGCATCTGCTGCACCTGGTCGCGGAACTGGTCGTCGATCCCGGACTTGCCGAGCTTGCCGAACAGGCCGCCCATCGCGGCGCCCGCGAGCAGGCCGAGGCCGGGCACGAGGAAGAGGATGCCGAAGATCATGCCCCACAGAGCGCCCGACGCCGCGGAGACCCCGACGATCCGGTTCGGGGTGTCGACGTGGGTCTTGCCCTCGTCGTCCACGGTGACGACGGCGAGCCCGTTGAGGTTCACCACGTAGTCCTTCTGCAGGCGCTGCACGGCGTTGTAGGCGTCGTCGGCGGTCTTGTGGTCGCCGTAGCCGATGACGATGAGCTCGGACATGAGGGCCTCCTGGGTGGGAGCAACACGACGCACCTTATGTCTGAATTATCACTCCGGCATGCGGGCGCCGGAGCGGCCGCCCTCGCAGCCTGTGGCGGCATACGCGGTTCTGTGCACCTTGTGCGGCGGCAACCGTGTCTGTTTTGACCCCTTACGGGCGGTTCTGTTTGCGGTGCGACGGGGTACCGGGCGGATGAGGGCCCCTGCGTCGGGGCGGCCCGCCGCCCGCGGGGCCCGTCGAGCCGAAGGAGTACCGGCATGCCCGAGGACCGCTTCGCCGACCCGGAGGCCATCCGGAACCTGACCGTCTGGGACCAGGCCGGGAAGCGGATCGGCAGCATCGAGCAGGTGTACGTGGACGACTTCGGCGGCCGCGCCCGGTGGGCGACGGTACGGCTCGATGGGCACGGGGAGCAGCGCGGCACCGGAGAGACGTTCGTCCCGCTGGCCGGCGCCGAGCTGCCCCGCTCCGGGGGCCTGCGGCTGCCCTGCTCGGCGGCCGCGGTCGCCGCCGCCCCGCTGATGTCGGCCGAGCAGCACCTCGGCCTCGACCAGGAGCAGGAGCTGTACCTGCACTACGGCCTCACCCCGCCCGAGGGCGTGGCCTCCGGCGCGGTCGGCGTCGGCCTCGACCGCCCGAAGACGCCGGCTGTCGAGGGCGAGCAGGACCTCGCGGGGATCAAGGAGCTCTCCGACGAGCCCGAACCGCTGCCGCGCCTGCGCCAGTACGAGCCGGGCGAGGAGAAGACCGCCGGGCGCGGCCCGGGCGGGGCTTCCCGAGCGCCCACCGCCGGAACCGCGGGAGCCGGCGAGGGAGGCGGGCCGGCGCCCGGACCCGCGGGGGCCACCCGGGTCGGGGAACGGGAGGACTGAGCCCGCGGGGCTCGGCTACGCCTCCTTCCGCGGTGCGGCCGAGTCGGGGCGGCACAGGTGGATCGGGCCCTGCGGCCTGGGCGGGAAGGCGGGGTCGAGCTGCCAGCCGAGTTCGGCGGCGGCGCGGAGGACGGCGTGGGCGCCCGCGCCCCGGAAGTGCCAGGACGGCACCTTGACCCGGCGCATGATGACGCCGTCCTCGGCCAGGTAGTCGTGCCGCGGGTTCCGCTTGGTCTCGGCGGCGAAGACGCGCGGCAGGTGGGCGCGCAGGTGCGCGGCGTAGGCGTCCGCGCTGCCGCGCAGCTCCAGGGCCCGCAGCCGCGGCACGAAGACGAAGGTGAGCAGCGGCACGGCCAGCCGCCGGGGCAGCGGTCCCCAGGGCTCGCCGCGGCGGGGCGCGGGCCCGTACGGGTCGGGCACACCGGTCAGCGGCGGGGGCGGGAGGAGCCGGAAGAGGTGCAGGTCGCCGCGCGGGTCCTTCGTCGCCTCCCAGTCCACCGCCCAGCCGCGCGCCCCGGCCAGCTGCTCGATCGCCGCGGAGTCCAGGCCGCGGTAGTGCCGTACCGGAAGCTCGCACACCGCCCGCCGCACCCCGCTCGGCGGCAGCTTGGCCGGCTCCCAGCCGCTGTTCTTCTCCGCCTTGGGGAACAGCTCGGCGAACCGCTCGGCGGTGAAGGGTGCCCACAGGTCCGGCCGGCCGGTCCACTCCGCCCGCAGCCGGCGCCAGGAGATGCCGGTCTTGGTGAAGTCGAACACCGCGCCCGAGAGCCCCAGGTTGGCCTCGGCGAAGATGTCGATGGCGATCACGGCGAGCAGCAGCGTCACCGCGATCGTCGCCCACAGAGGGATGTAGACGTACTGCAGCACGTACTGCGCGGCGAGCCCCGTCCGTGAGCGCCGCGGCGCCGCTGTGAACTGCCGCTCGCCGACACCCGGTTGCGCCTTGTTCGGCGGCGGCGTGACCCCGGTGGGCACCCAGCCGCCGCCCCGCGGGGCCTGCGCCGCACCCTGCCCGGCCGGACCGGGCGCGTACGGCGCGGTGCCGTGCGGCCCGGGCGCATACGGGCCGGGTGCCGCCGGGCCGCCGGCGTGCGGGCCGGGTGCATGGGGCGAAGGGCCGTAGGCGGGGTGCCCCGTGGCGAGCGGGGGACCGTAAGGGCCGCCCGGGGACGGGGAGTTGCCGTAGGGGCCCGGGCCCCCGGGGGGTGTGCTCATCGCTCTCCTCGGTGCGCAGCCGCGCGAGGAGTGCCGGCGCCCCCTCGCCGTGGGGAAGAGCCTAAGCGCTGGACGTACCGCGGGTCGCGGGCCGGGCCGTGCGGGTTCCGGGGAGAAACAGGGGGAAGCACCATGTGACATTGCACTGGTACGCTGCCGGCACCTCCCCGGAAGGAGTACGGCCATGACCGGTCCTGCCCAGCCCTGGCACGGCGTCCACGTCGCCTCGGCGCTGCCGTTCCACGACGACCTGAGTGTCGACTTCGACGCCTTCGCCGAGCACGTGCGCTTCCTCGCCGCCGGCGGCTGCGACGGAGTGGTGCCCAACGGCTCCCTCGGCGAGTACCAGACGCTCACCGACGACGAGCGGGCCCGCGTGGTCGAGACCGCCGTGCAGGCCGCGCCCGACGGCTTCGGTGTCATGCCGGGCGTCGCCGCCTACGGGGCCCTGGAGGCCCGCCGGTGGGCCGAGCAGGCCGCCGCGGCAGGCGCCGGCGCGGTCCTGCTGCTCCCGCCGAACACCTACCGGGCCGAGCGGGAGGCGGTCGTCGCGCACTACCGCGAGGTCGCCCGCACCGGCCTGCCGGTGGTCGCGTACAACAACCCCTACGACACCAAGGTCGACCTGACGCCCGAACTGCTCGCCGAACTCTTCCACGAGGGGCTGATCGTGGCCGTCAAGGAGTTCAGCGGCGATGTGCGCCGGGCCTACCGGATCGCCGAACTGGCGCCCGGGCTCGACCTGCTGGCCGGCGCCGACGACGTGCTGCTGGAGCTGGGCCTGGCCGGGGCGGTCGGCTGGATCGCCGGCTACCCGAACGCGATCCCGCACAGCACCGTGGAGCTGTACCGGCTTGCCACCTCCGGCGACGGCGCCGACCTCGTCCGCGCGCTGCCGCTCTACCGCGACCTGCACCCGCTGCTGCGCTGGGACTCCAGGACCGAGTTCGTGCAGGCGATCAAGTTGTCGATGGACGCCGCCGGGCGCAAGGGCGGCGCCTGCCGGCCGCCGCGCCTGGCGCTCCCCGCCGAGACGGCCGCGCGGATCACCGCCGACACCGAGGCGCTGCTGGCGAAGGGGTACCGGTGAGGTCGCGCCGCACCTTCCACACCGTGGACTCGCACACCGAGGGCATGCCCACCCGGGTCGTCGTCGGCGGTGTCGGCACCATCCCCGGCGCCACGATGGCCGAGCGGCGGCTGCACTTCATGGCCCACGACGACGACATCCGCACCCTGCTGATGTACGAGCCGCGCGGCCACGGCGCCATGAGCGGGGCCGTCCTGCAGCCGCCCACCCGCCCCGACGCGGACTACGGCGTGCTGTTCATCGAGGTCTCCGGGGTGCTGCCGATGTGCGGCCACGGCACGATCGGCGTCGCCACGGTGCTGGTGGAGACGGGCATGGTGCCCGTCGTGGAGCCGGTCACCACGATCCGCCTCGACACGCCCGCGGGCCTGGTCACCGCCGCCGTCGCGGTCGAGGACGGCGCGGCCGTCTCGGTCACCCTGGAGAACGTCCCGTCCTACTGCCACGCGCTCGACGCCGAGGTGGACGTCCCCGGGCACGGCCGCCTGCGCTACGACCTCGCCTTCGGCGGCAACTACTACGCCATCGTCGAACTCGACGACCTGGGGCTGCCGTTCGACCGCGCCCGCGGCGGCGACCTGCTCACCGCGGGCCTGGCCGTCATGGACGCGATCAACGCGCAGGCCCGCCCGGTCCATCCGGAGCGCGCGGACATCGCGGGCTGCCACCACGTCTACCTCAAGGCGCCCGGCTCCACCGCCGCGCACTCCCGGCACGCCATGGCGATCCACCCCGGCTGGTTCGACCGCTCCCCGTGCGGCACCGGGACGAGCGCGCGGATGGCACAGCTGCACGCGCGCGGCGAACTCGCCCTCGGCCGGGAGTTCGTCAACGAGTCCTTCATCGGCACCCGGTTCACCGGGCGGCTGCTCGGCGAGACCGCCGTCGGGCCCTACCCCGGGGTGGTGCCCTCGATCACCGGGCGGGCGTGGATCACCGCGACCGCGCAGTTCCACCTGGACCCGACGGACCCGTTCCCCGCGGGGTTCACGCTGTGACCGGGACCGCCGGGCCGGGGCCCGCCCCCGCGTCCGGTCCCGAACCGGGACTTCGGGCACTCGGGCGGCGCGAGACGCTGCGCGAACGGGTCAGGGACGCGCTGCGGGCCGCCGTCATCTCCGGCGAGCTGGAGCCCGGCGCCGTCTACTCCGCGCCCGCGCTCGGCACGCGCTTCGGGGTCTCGCCCACCCCGGTGCGCGAGGCGATGCTCGACCTTGCCAAGGAGGGCCTGGTCGTCGCCCAGCCGAACAAGGGCTTCCGCATCACCGAGGTCTCCGAGCAGGACCTGGACGACATCGCCGCGGTGCGGCTGCTCATCGAGCCGCCCACCGTCCGGGACTGCACCGCGCTGATCCCCGAGGCGGACCTGCCGCATCTGCGCGACCTCGCGCAGGCGATCGTGGACGCGGTCGACCGCGGCGACCTGGTCGGCTACATCCGCGCCGACCACGTCTTCCACCTGGCCCTGCTCGGCTACAGCGGCAACCGGCACCTGGTCGAGGTCGTCTCCGGGCTGCGCTCCCGGACCCGGCTGCTGGGCCTCGCGCCGCTGCTGCACAGCGGGCGGCTGGGCCGCTCGGCCGCCGAGCACCACGAGCTGATGGACCTGGTCGAGGCGCGCGACGCCACCGGCGCCGAGGAACTGATGCGCCGTCACATCGGCCATGTGCGGGGGCTGTGGGCCGGCGGCGGGAAGGCGGCGCCGTGACCGCGCGGGGCGCCGACCTGGTCGTCGTCGGCGCCGGCGTGGTGGGCGCCGCCTGCGCGTACTTCGCCGCCCTCGCCGGGCTGCGGGTCACCGTGCTCGACCGCGGCGCGGCCGGCTCCGGCACCTCCAGCGCCGGCGAGGGAAACCTGCTGGTCTCCGACAAGGAGGAGGGGCCCGAACTCGACCTCGCCCTGTACTCGCGGCAGGTGTGGTCGCAGGACCTCGCCGCCCACGGACAGCACTGGGAGTACGAGGCCAAGGGCGGCCTGGTGGTGGCCGCTTCGCGGACAAGCGCGGCCGCCCTGCGCCAACTCACCGCCGCGCAGCGGGCGTCGGGCGTCACCGCTGAGGACGTCGGGCCGCAGGCGCTGCCCGACTACGAGCCGCACCTGTCGCGCGAACTCGCCGGCGGCGCCTACTACCCGCAGGACGCCCAGCTCCAGCCGATGCTCGCCGTCGCCCATCTGCTGCGGCTGGCCCGGGAGTCGGGCGCCGAGGTGCGCACCGGCACCGAGGTCACCGGCTTCCTGCGCTCCGGCGCGCGGGTCACCGGGGTGCGCACCACCGCGGGCGACGTCCCCGCGGGCGCGGTGCTCAACGCGGCCGGCACCTGGGCGGGTGAGGTCGCCGCGCTGGCCGGCGTGCACCTGCCGGTGCTGCCGCGCCGCGGCTTCGTGCTGGTCACTGAGCCGATGCCGCCCGGCACGGTCCGCCACAAGGTCTACGCTGCCGAGTACGTGGGCGATGTCGCCAGCTCCGACGCCGCTCTCCAGACCTCGCCCGTGGTGGAGAGCACCGGCGCGGGCACGATCCTGATCGGGGCCTCGCGTGAGCGCGTCGGCTTCGACCGCGCCTTCTCGCTCCCCGCGGCGGCCGCGCTCGCCGCCAAGGCGGTGGCGCTCTTCCCGATGCTCGCCGAGGTCCGCCTCATGCGCACGTACCTGGGCTTCCGCCCGTACTGCCCCGACCACCTGCCGGTCATCGGCCCCGACCCGCGCGCGCCCGGCCTGTGGCACGCCTGCGGCCACGAGGGCGCGGGCATCGGCCTGTCCGCGGGCACCGGCAAGCTGCTGGCCCAGGCCCTGACAGGTGCGGAACCGGACTTGGACCTGGCACCGTTCGCACCGGAACGCTTCGCAGCCGGGCCGGGCGGTGGGTCCTTCGACGGGAGCGGCGACAGGTCGGGCCACGGGCCGGGGGCCGAGGCTGAGGCGGCGCCCGGTGGCAGGTCCGAGGGGCGACCCGGTGGCGGGCTCGACCACGGGCCTGGAGGCAGGTCCGGCAGCGGCTTCGGCAGTCCGCCCGCCGACGGCTCGGGGGGAGGCCCCGCGATGAGTCACCGGATGACCTTCCGCGGCCGGACCGTCACGGCCGAGCCCGGCCAGAGCGTTGCCGCTGCCCTGGTGGCGGCCGGCATCACCGACTGGCGCGCCACCCGCCACCAAGGGAGCCCCCGCGGCCTGTTCTGCGGCATCGGCCTCTGCTTCGACTGCCTCCTCACGATCGACGGAGCCCCCGCGGAGCGCGCCTGCCTCGTCCCGGCCCGGGACGGAATGAGGCTGGGGGAGGCCGACAGCGATGGACGCGCGTGAAACGGCCCCTGACGCGGGTGCCCCGTCGGGCGTGACGGCAGCAGGACGAGTGGCGAGGAGGGTGGCGATGGGGACGCGTGTGTGTGAGGTGGCCGTGGTCGGGGCCGGGCCGGCGGGGCTCGCCGCTGCTGTGGAGGCGGCGGGCGCCGGGCTGGACGTCGTGCTCGTGGACGCCGCGGCCCAGCCCGGCGGCCAGTTCTGGCGGCACTACGACGAGCGGTTCGCCCGGCCCGGGGACCTCGCCGGGCAGCACGGCCGCTCGGCGTTCACCCGTCTCCGGGAGCGGCTGCACCGCTTGCGCGAGGAGGGCCGCATCCGCTATCTGACGGGACATCAGGTCTGGCTCGCCGCACGGGACGAGGCAGGTACGTTCACGCTGCGGCTGACGCCCACGGTGCCCGGGCTCAACGGTGCCGCCTCCGTAGGGGAGTCGGGTCGGCCGGAGGACAACACAGCTGACGGCGAGGGCCGTTGGGAAGCCGTCACCGCCCGGGCGCTGATCCTCTGCCCGGGCGGGCACGACCGCCATCTGCCGCTGCCCGGCTGGGAGTTGCCCGGCGTGATGGCCGCGGGTGGTGTGCAGGCCCTGCTCAAGGGGCACCGTGCGCTCGCCGGGCGGCGGGCCGTTGTCGCGGGAACGGGCCCCTTCCTGCTGCCGGTCGCCGTGGGGCTCGCCCGGGCCGGGGCGCGCGTGGCCACCGTCGCGGAGGCGAACCGCACCCGCGGCTGGCTCGGCCACCCCGTCGGCGCGATGTCCGCTCCCGGCAAGGGGGTTGAGGCTGCCGGCTACGCGGCCGCGCTCGCCCGCCACCGGGTGCCGTACCGCACCGGGACCGCCGTGCGGGAGATCCTGGGGGACGGGCGGGTCGAGGCGGTCAGGATCGGCCGCGTCGACCGCGAGGGGCGCCCGGCCGGGCTCGCGCGCGAGGTACCCGCCGATCTGGTGGCGCTCGGCTGGGGGTTCACCCCCTCGCTCGAACTCCCGCTCATGCTGGGGGCGTCGACCCGTGTGGACATCGACGGCTCGCTCGTCGTCGCGGTGGACGGCCGCCAGCGCAGCAGTGTCGAGGGCGTGTACGTGGCGGGGGAGGCAACAGGGGTGGGCGGCGCGGCCCTCGCCGTTGCCGAGGGCCGGCTTGCCGCTCTCGCGCTCGCGGCCCCCGAGAACGCGGCCGCGATCCGCCACCTGCGGGCCCGGGTCCGCAGGGCTCGCCGTTTCGCGGCCGCGATGCACCGTGCGTACCCGGTGCCCGCCGCCTGGCCGCAGTGGCTCGCGGACGACACCGTGGTGTGCCGCTGCGAGGAAGTACGGTACGGCGAACTCCGCGCGGCTCACGAGGAGCTGGGCGCGGCAGACGCCCGCACCCTGAAGATGCTGGCCCGGCCGGGAATGGGGTGGTGCCAGGGCCGCATGTGCGGCTTCGCCACGGCCGGCCTGGCCGCGTGCCAACAGGGCCGCCCCGTCACGGAATCGGACCTGCGCGCCCTGTCCACCCGCACCCCGGCCTTCCCCGTCCCCCTGTCCGCCCTCGCCGCCCTGTCCGACCCGCCGAAGTAGCCGCGCCGCCGCCGTTCCAGGCCGCGATGAACCCCGCGTACTGGGTGGGGAGTCGAGCGCGAGCGACCGGAAGCTGCGGGGCGGGCACCTGTTGTTCTCGCGGCGACGAGCCCGGCCACGTACACAGCGGGCCGCCGCTCGGGAAGGCGCTACGACGCCTGCTGTTTGCTCGGGGCCCGCCCGCCGCGACTGGCCCACCTCGCCGGGACGGCCCAGCCTCTCTCGCGTACGGCTTGCGGCAGCGCGGCCGTTCGGGCGCCGCCCCGTCGCGGCGCCCTTTCCGCGGAGTGGTGCTAGGCGGCCGGGGTCAGGGTGTCCTGCGGGGGCGGGGGAGTGGTCCGGGGGTGCGGGGTGAGTTCGGGCTGGCCGAAGAGGAGGGCGTAGCCGGGCGGGAGCTGGGCGAGGATGCGGGTGAGCAGGGCGGGTCCGGCCAGGGCGGCCACCGCGGTGAGGACCGCGCCGGTGTCCCAGCGGGCGACCGCGGGGGAGCGGCCGGTGCGTTCGGCGAGATCCTTGACGAAGCCCCAGCCGGTGAGCGGCTCGGCGGCCGGGATCTGCTCGGCGAGGACCCGCGCGGCCTCGTGGGGGAGGCGGGCCGCGAGGTCGACCCGCTCGTCGCCGGTCAGCTGGCGGCCCAGTTGGGCCAGGACCGCGCGGACGACGGTCTCGGCGCGCTCGCGCGTCGGGTACGCGCCCTCGTAGCGGACCTTCTCCAGGAGCCGGCCGTATCCGTCCTCGGCGGCCGGGCGGGGGATCACCGACTGCTCGTGCATGGCAGCGCTGTTCGCCTTTCTCGGATCTCTCGGATGCGCGGGCCCCTTCGGTGGAAGGGGCGGCTCGGATGGGCCGGGGCTCCCCTGGTGCGGGGAGCCCCGGCGAGGGGGAGCGGCCGGTGCCGAGGGGTCGGGGGGCGGCACCGGCCGGGGGAGGCCGTCCGGCCGGTCCCGGGAGGGGGTGCGGGACAGCCGGAGCGGCAGGTCAGCCGGCGAGTTCCTTGCGGGAGCGGTCCCCGCCGACGACGATCTTGCGCGGCTTGGCGCGCTCCGCGATCGGGATGCGCAGCGTCAGCACCCCGGCCTCGTACCCGGCGTCGATGTGCTCGGTGTCCAGGGAGTCCGACAGCTGGATCTGGCGCGAGAAGACGCCGAACGGGCGCTCGGACAGCTCCGTCTGCGTGTGCTCGCCGTGCGTGACCGGGCGCCGCTCGGCCTTGACGGTCAGCATGTTCCGCTCGACGTCGATGTCGATCGCGTCCGGCTCGACGCCGGGCAGGTCGAAGGCGACCACGTAGGTGTCGCCGTCGCGGTAGGCGTCCATCGGCATCGCGGTCGGCCGCGACCACGTCCCCGGCCGCAGCAGCTGCTCGGCGAGGCGGTCCAGGTCACGGAAAGGATCGGTGCGCATCAGCATCGGTAAACACCTCCGAATCCGTCTGGCAGTTGGTGCCGTGCGGTTCACCTGTTTCCGTTGTAGCATGTCATCCATTCGATGACAACTTGCGATGTCACCCTTTGGACGACGAGCTTGGGAGTACGCGATGACGGCTGACGACGCCGCACCGTCCGGCCCGCCGCGGCCGGCCCCGGCCACCTTCCTTGCCGCCGCGGCGGCCCTGGAGAGCATCCAGGCGGCGCTGCGCACAGCGGGCGACGTGGCGGGCGGGGAAGGCAGGGACGGCGGGGAAGTCGGGGAAGGCGCGAAGCGGGAAGTCGGGGGACCGCCCGTCGGCCGCGACCAGGCTCTCGCCTCGCTGCTGCTGCTGCGCGAGGTGCGCGAACGGCTGGCCGGCTGGGAGACCGGGCTGATCGAGACCGCCCGGGCCGCCGGGGCGAGTTGGGCCGACCTCGCCGGGCCCCTCGGCGTGGCCAGCCGCCAGGCCGCCGAGCGCCGCTACCTGCGGCTGCGGCCCGGTGAGGAGGGCAGCACGGGCGAGGAGCGGGTCCGGGCCACCCGCGACAGCCGCGCGGCCGACCGCAGCGTCAGCGCCTGGGCGCGGGAGAACGCGGGCGAACTGCGGCTGCTCGCGGGCGAGATCGCGGCCCTGACCGACCTGCCACCGGCCGCCCGTCCTGGCCTGCGCGACCTGCGCGACGCCCTCGCCCACGACGACGCGGCCCGCCTGGTCGCCCCCCTCACCGCCACGGCCCCGCACCTGCCCGCCCGCCACCCCGCCCTGGCCGCGCGCCTCGACACGGTCACCCGCCGCGCCGATCGCCTGCGCGCCACCACGGCCAGCGCCCGCAACCGCCCGACCTGACCGGCACCCGTATGGTGATCCCCGTAGGGCGGGGCGAGCCTGGTGGCGGGCCCGCCGGGGGCTACGGCCTGATCGGTCGACCCGCGCGGTGCCGTGCGACGGCCTGCGCGTGCAACCGCCCGACCTGACCGGCACCCGTACGGTGACCCGCGTAGGGCGGGGCGAGCCGTGGTGGCGGGTGCGTGGGGCGCTACGGGGTGATCGGCCGACCCGTGGGTGCCGCGCGCCCGCGGCGTGGCCGAGCCGCTTGCTCAAGGACTGTGACGGGGTCGGCCGACTCGGCCTGCGCTCGGGGCTGCCGGCACCGGCCGCGGGCGGGCACCCGTAGCGGGAAGCGCGGTCGGCCACGGGTCGGCCCGGCCTGTGTGGTGCCGTAGCGGTCGGCGTCGCGCGCCCGCCACCCTGGGGTCGGCCCCGCGCACCTGCTGCCGCGGCGGTGGCGGGTGCCCGCCACCCGGGGGGGCCGCGTCTGTGGTGCTGTGGAGCCTGAGCCGGTGGCCGGTCTCACCGGGCACGCGGTGCCGCCTGCGTCCCCCTACGGCGTGACCGCCGCGCGCTCCGGCGCCGTACCCGCGCAGGCAGCGCCGTCCGCGCAGGGAGCCGCCGCCTCCGGGAGGGGGACGCCGTTCGAGCGGAGCATCGTGCGCAGGTCGAGGATCAGGGGGAAGACCTCCTGGTTGTGGTCCGCGCCCTGCTCGTCCCAGGCGCGCTGCTCGGCCTCCACCGCCATCCGGTCCTCGGCGAAGACGCGCTCGGTGAAGCGGCGCATGAACGGCCAGGCCAGGCGCAGCGCGCCGGGCACGCGCGGCTTCTGGATCATCAGCAGACCGTGCACGTGGCAGGTGCGCTGCTCGGCGTCGAGCGGCACGTAGGCCGCCCACAGCCGGAAGGCCGGCCGGTCGGCGCCCTCGGGCACCACGTGCAGCGTCTGGTACGGGTAGCCGGTGCGGATCGTGACGACGTCGGGGGAGTCCCCGCCGCCCACCCCCTCGCGCGAGAGCAGCCCGGCGCCGCGGTCCTTGCGGCCGCCGGCCGGCGTGAACAGGTAGCGGGCCTCGACCGAGTCCGGGCCGGTCTCGTAGCCGAGCAGCGTGGGCTGGATGCGGCCGAGCACCCCGCGGTGCAGGAACTGGTGGTTCATGTCGAGCAGGTTCTCGTGCATGAACGTGTAGTGGCAGCGCACGGTCCGCGAGAAGCGCATGGCGGCGTGCGTGCCCTCGCCGTACTCGGGCAGGTCGGGCAGCGGCACCGTCTCCGCCTTGGCCGGGTCGCCAGGGAAGGCGAAGACCAGGCCGTACGCCTCGCGGACCGGGAAGGAGCGCACCCCGCGCGGCGGACGGGCGGCGCCCTTGGGGAGGTAGGGGATCTGCGAGATGCGGCCGTCGCCGCGGTAGGCCCAGGCGTGGTAGCAGCAGCGCAGCGCCTCGCCCTCGACGACGCCCATGCTCAGCGGCACCTGCCGGTGGGCGCAGCGGTCCTCCAGCGCGTGCACCCGGCCGCTCGCCGTGCGGTACACCGCGAGGCGCTGCCCGGCGAAGGACGCCGCGGTGACGGTGCCGCGCCGCACCTGGCGTGAGGTGGCGACGGGATACCAGAAGTCGGGGTGGATGCCGACCCGGCGCAGATCCTGCTGCTGCGCGTCCTCCGCCGCCCTGCCGCTGACGGTCGCTGTCTCGGCCACTTGCGTCTCCTTCGCCGCTCGTCGGCGCCCTGCGGCCGCACCGGCGCACGTGCCCCCAGCCTCGGCCCCGCCCACGGCGGTGTCGACCGCAGCGGCCCCACCCGGGGGACGGGGGCCCGCGGGCAGGGCCGCGTGCCGGGCCATGTGACCGACCGGCCACCGGGCCGCGGGCCGGGCCGGGTGACGCGCCGGTTGCCACCTACCGCTCCATCCGGCTCCGCTCGGCCGGCCCCGACCGCCTGGCCGCCCGGCGCTGCCCGGCCGGTCGCCCGCCCTGCTCATCCGCCTGCGCGTCCGGCTGACCGGCCGGTCGGCCCGGCGTCGGTCGGCTCCCCGACCACCTGCTGCCCTGGCTCCGACCGGCTTGCCGACCAGCCGGCAGATCGCCCGTTCATCCGCCCGCCCCGGCCGTGCGGCCGGGCCTCGCCGCAGCGCGGCGGAATCGCTGCCCGCTACTTCACCGGGGCGAACAGCCGCTGGGCGGCAACCGCGGCGCCGCCGCGGGCCCATTCCTCGAAGGGGAGCGGGCGCACCACGAGGTCGCAGTCGGCGGCGGCGCCGAAGGCGTGGGCGGCGAAGGTCTGGCGGATCTGGTCCTCGTAGAGGTCGTAGGAGGACGCGCCCTCGCCCGAGATGATGATCCGCTCGGGACCGATCAGGTTCGCGACCGAGGCCAGCGCCAGGCCCAGGGCGTGGCCGGCCCGGGCGAAGACCGCGCGCACCGCGGGGTCGCCGCCGTGGGCGAGCCGCACCGCGTCGTCGATGGTCAGGGCGGGCTCGCCGGCGGCCTGCCGGGCCTGCTCGGTGATGGCGTGGGAGGAGGCGACGGCCTCCACGCACCCGGTGTTGCCGCAGGTGCACACCCGCTCGGAGCCGCCGACCGGCAGATGTCCGACCTCCCCGGAGACCCCGTGGGCGCCCGAGACCACCCGGCCGCCGATCGAGATGCCGCAGCCGATGCCCGCGCCCACGGTGACCAGCGCGAAGGACGACAGGCCGACGCCCGCGCCGAACCACTGCTCGGCCACGGTGAGCGCCCGCACGTCGTTCTCGATGACCGTCGGGGTGCCGGTGGCGGTCTCCACCAGCTGGGCGAGCGGCACCCGGCGCCAGTCGAGGAAGGGCGAGAACTGCACGGTGCCGGTCTGCCCGTCCACATCGCCGGAGATGGTGACGCCCACGCTGTGCACGGCGCCGTCCTGCTCGGCGCCCGCCTCCGCGCGCAGCGCCGCCACCAGGCGGGCGATGGCGAGCACCACCGTCCCCACGTCGCGCGAGCCGAGCGGGGCGCGGGCGGTGGCCAGCGGCTGCGCGGTGAGGTCGGCGAGCACGCCGATCAACTCGTCGCCGGTCACCTTCACCCCGGCGAAGCGGGCCCGCTCCGGGCGGACCGCGATCAGCGTCGCCGGGCGCCCGCTGGACCGCTCGACGGCCGGGCGGCCCAGCTCGGCGATCCAGCCGTCGGCCAGCAGCGGCGTCGCCACCTTGGTCACCGCGCCGGGCGACAGGCCGGTGCGCCGGCCGACCTCCGCGCGGGTCAGCGGGCCGTGGGCGAGCAGGGTCTGGAAGACCAGTGCGGCCGCGGGGGGCTGGTCGGCGAGCGTCATGACCGGACACTACATTTCCGGCGGAAACTAAGGAAGTGCCGCCGCAACCCGGTCCGGGCCACAAGTGGACCCGGTGATCCGCTCTCTTCGTCGCGCAAAGCCCGTCCTGTGGTGGGATGTGACGCTCACGTGGCGGCATCGGCGCGGGTGCATGGCGAGTCTGTCCTGGCCCTGCGGTTCCCCAAGCAGTGGATTTCCGCTGTCGAATATGTTGACGCTGGAAGGAAACTCTGGCTACATTCGCCGCACTTCCGCACCGGGGCGGCCGGTAACCGCCCCTGCGGAGACGCGGCCGGCCTCCCCGCGGCCGCGCAGACTCCCTCGGTGGTGTTCCGGGACGACCGCCACCGAGGGCACGGCACCACGGGCAGGCCAAGCCCCTGCCCGTCCGACGAGAACCTGCACATCCCCTTGTCCCCAAGGCGGTCGACCGTGCGCGGGCACGGCGGGGTCCCTCCCGGGCCCGGCCGCGCCCCGGCGCCGAGATGGAGTTACCCCATGGCTCGTCCAGCAGGACCCTTTTCGCACGTCAAGCTCAGAACCCCCGCCCGCCGCGGCGGAGTCCTGCGCACCCTCGCCCTGCCCGCGGTGACCGCGGGCGCCCTCGCGGCCGCGCTCCTCGTACCCGCCTCGGCGTCCGCCGCGGCCCACACGGGCGTCCCGGCCCAGGGCTCCGCGCAGACCGTCGCGTCCCACGGGTCCGGCGACTCCTCGGTGCTCGCGGCCAAGCCCTACATGGGCTGGAGCAGTTGGAGCCTGGAGTCCACCAACTTCCCCGGCTACGGTGGGGAGAACTGGCTCACCGAGGCCCATGTGCTGCAGCAGGCCGACATCGTGGCCTCGAAGCTGAAGTCCCACGGCTACGACTACGTCAACGTGGACGCCGGCTGGAACGTCGACAACGGCCACAACGTCTCCGACGCCTACGCCCGGCCGACCGCGGACCTGAAGAAGTTCCCGCACGGCATGAAGTACCTCGGCGACCAACTCCACGCCAAGGGGCTGAAGTTCGGCGTCTACCTGGCCGTCGGCCTGTACCAGGACTACTACAACGACGGTAAGACGCCGATCTACGGCGCGCCCGGCTGCACCACCAAGGACATCGTCTACCCCGACCTGCGCAAGACCAGCGGCTGGGACGACGTCTCCTACCAGCTGAACTTCGCCAACCCCTGCACAGCGAAGTACATCCAGTCCGAGGCCGACGAACTCGCCTCCTGGGGTGTGGACTTCCTCAAGATCGACGGTGTCGGCCCCGGCTCCAACCAGGGCGACGCGGCACACGACAACACCGCCGACATCAAGGCGTGGCACACCGCCCTGCAGGCCACCGGCCGGCCGATCCAGCTGACGCTGTCCTGGTCGCTCAGCCACGCCCAGGCCGCCACCTGGAAGGCCAACTCCAACGGATGGCGGGTGGACACCGACGTCGAGTGCTACTGCAACACGCTGGTCACCTGGAACAACTCCGTCAAGCAGCGGTGGAACGACGTCGTGCAGTGGATCGGCGACGCAGGCCCCGGCCACTGGAACAACCTCGACTCCCTCGACGTCGGCGTCGGCCCCATGGACGGCCTGACCGACGTGGAGCGGCAGAGCTACGCCACCTTCTGGGCGATCGAGTCCGCCCCGCTGTTCTCCGGTGACGACCTGACCCACCTGGACCCCTACGGCCTGTCGCTGCTCACCAACGACGAGGTCATCGGCGTGGACCAGGCCGGCAACCCTGCCCGCCCGGTCAGCCAGGCCACCGACCAGCAGACCTGGTACGCCCGCAACGCCGACGGCAGCTACACCGTCGCCCTGTTCAACCTCGGCGCCGGCTACAGCGACGTCACCGCCGACCTGTCCGACCTGGGCATCTCCGGCAAGGTCGCGGTGCGCGACCTGTGGAGCCACAAGAACCTCGGCAGCGCCTCCGGGCACATCACCGAGAACCTCGCCCCGCACGGTTCGCGGCTGTTCACCCTCACCCCGCAGAAGACCGGCAACGGCCCGGGCACCCCGCTGGACGTCCACGCCACCGCCGACACCGCCGGCAGCGTCTCGCTGGCCTGGCTGCCGGTGAACTCCGGCTCGGCCACCACCGGTTACACCGTCTACGCCGGCGGCAAGGCCGTCGCCACCACCACCGGCACCACCGCCACCGTCAACGGGCTGCAGGCCGGCACCGGCTACACCTTCACGGTCGTCGCCAAGGACGCCAAGGGCCGTACCTCCCAGCCCGGCAAGGCCGTGTCGGTCACCACCCCGGCGGCCGGCGGACCGGCCGGCTACGAGGCCGAGGCGTCCGGCAACACCCTCACCGGCAGCGCGAGCGTCGGCGACTGCTCCGGCTGCTCGGGCGGCAAGAAGGTCGGCAACCTCGGCGGCGGGGGCAACAGCCTGACGTTCAACGGCGTCAAGGCCCCGGCCGACGGCACCTACCTGCTCACGATCGACTACGTCGACGGCTCCTCGGGCCGCACCGCCGTCGTCACCGTCGACGGCAGCTCGTTCCAGCTGCCGCTGCCGGGCAGCAACGACAACAACTGGGGCGCCGCGCAGTCCATCACGGTGCCCGTCCAGCTGAAGGCCGGCAGCAACACGATCGGCTTCGGCAACCCGAACGACTACGCGTCGGACATCGACAAGATCACCGTCTGACCCACCCGCACCACCCGATCCGGTCCCCTGCGACCGCAGGAGAGTGCCGTGGCGGTCACCCCGCGGGACGCCCATCCGACGCCGGCCGTGCCGTCGCCGGGGGGCGCCGGCACGGTGGCCGCCACGGCCGCCCCGGCGGCCGCCGCCGGAACACCGAGCGCGCCGCCGCGACCACGACGACGTCTTCCGGCGCTGCCCGCCGGCGACCGCCTGCTTGATTCTGCTTCGTTGTCCTCGCGGTGGTGCCGGGCACCCTGGTCCCGCTGGTCACGGCGGTGGTGCCGCACCGGGTGAGGCGCTCCTCGGCGCTGCGCGTACGTCGGGCCGTCGGGAAGGGTGACAGGGTCTTCGCCCGGATGCGGAGCAGGAGCGAGGACCTGCTCGGGAAGGGCTGATCCGACCACCGCATCCGGTGGCCCGGCCGAGCGCGGCCGGGCCACCGCCCGGTCCGGCCGCGGGCCTGCCCGCCCGGACACTCGAAAGGACTCCGCATGCCCTCCACCCCCGCGCGGACCACGGTCCTGCGTGCGGCCGGCACCTGCCTCGCCGTCGAACTCGCAGAGCCGGTGCCCAGAGTCCTGCACTGGGGCGCGGACCTCGGCGACCTCACCGGCGCCGACCTCGCCGCGCTCGCCCTGACCGCCGAGCCCGCGGTCCTCAACAACTCCGTCGACATCCCCCGCCGCTTCACCCTGTGGCCCACCGAGGCCGACGGCTGGTCCGGCACCCCCGCCCACGCCGGCCACCTCGACGGCACCGCGGCCGCCCCCCGGCTGCGCCTGAGCGGCGCCGACCACCGCGAGGACCCCGACGGCGGCGGCGAGCTGACCGTACGGCTGGCCGACGACGGCAACGGCCTCGACGTCGCCCTCACCTACCGCCTCGCGCCCTCCGGCGTCCTCGCCGTCCAGGCCGAACTCACCCGCCGTGAGGGCGCCGGCGCCGCCCCCTACGACCTCGCGCAGGCGCTCACCCTGCTGCCGCTGCCCCGCCGCGCCACCGAACTGCTGGACTTCACCGGCAAGTGGAGCCGTGAACGCAGCCCGCAGTCGCGCCCGTTCACCCACGGCACGCACGCGCGCGACGTGCGCCGCGGCAAGCCCGGCGTCGACTCGCCCTACCTGCTGGTCGCCGGCGAGGCCGGCTTCGGCTTCGCCCGCGGCGAGGTGTGGGCCGTACACGTCGCCTGGAGCGGCGACCAGCGCTACCTGGCCGAGCAACTGCCGGAGGGCGCGGGCGTGCACGCGGGCGTGCTCGGCGGCGGCGAGCTGCTGCGGCCCGGCGAGATCCGCCTCGCGCCAGGGGAGTCCTACACCACCCCGGTCAGCCACTTCGCCTGGTCCGACGCCGGCCTCGACGGGCTCGCCGGCCGCTTCCACGCCCTGCTGCGCGCCCGCCCGGACCACCCGCGGACCCCGCGCCCGCTGGTCCTCAACAGCTGGGAGGCGGTGTACTTCGACCACGACCAGGAGCGGCTGATGCGGCTGGCCGAGCGCGCCGCCGAGGTCGGCGTCGAGCGGTTCGTCCTGGACGACGGCTGGTTCACCGGCCGCCGCTCCGACGCCGCCGGCCTCGGCGACTGGAGCGTGGACCCGGCCGTGTGGCCGCAGGGCCTCGGCCCGCTCGCCGACCACGTACGGGCGCTCGGCATGGACTTCGGGCTCTGGGTGGAGCCGGAGATGGTCAACCTCGACTCCGGACTCGCCCGCGCCCACCCCGACTGGGTGCTCGGCCCCGCCACCGGCCTCGGCCCCTCCGCCCGCAGCCAGTACGCGCTGGACCTCGCCCACCCGGACGCCCACGCCTACGTGGCCGCAGCGCTGGACGCCCTGGTCACCGAGTACGGCATCGCCTTCCTGAAGTGGGACCACAACCGCGAGGTGCACGAGGCCGTGCACGCCCCGGGCGACCGTCCGGCCGGGCACGTCCAGGTCGAGGCGCTCTACCGGCTGCTGGACGGCCTGCGGGCACGCCACCCCGGCCTGGAGGTGGAGAGCTGCGCCAGCGGCGGCGGCCGGATCGACCTCGGCATCCTCGCCCGCACCGACCGGGTCTGGCCCTCGGACTGCAACGACCCCGTCGAGCGGCAGGCCGTGCAGCGCTGGACCGGCCAGCTGCTGCCGCCCGAACTCGTCGGCACCCATGTCGGCGCCGCGGCCAGCCACACCACCGCCCGCGTCACCGCCGACTCCTTCCGGCTGGCCACCGCGCTGTTCGGCCACGCCGGCATCGAGCAGGACCTCACCGCCTGCCCGCCGGAGGAGATCGCGCGGCTGACCGCCTGGAGCGCCCTCTACCGCGAGCTGCGGCCGCTGCTGCACTCCGGCCGGACCGTGCGCGCCGACCTGGAGGACCAGGCGCGGCTGCTGCACGGAGTGGTCGCAGCCGACGGCTCGGCCGCCCTCTACTGCTGGGCCCGCCTGACCACCTCGCCCGAGGGCCAGTCAGGACGGGTGCGGCTGCCGGGCCTTGACGGCGCCGGGCGCTACCGGCTGCGGGTGCGCACCGAGCTGGGGCTGCCCTCGCTGCACCAGACCGGCGGCCCGGCCTGGCTGGAGCGGGCCGTCTGGGGCTGGATCGACCTGCCGGGCGCGGTCCTGGCGACCGCGGGACTGCCGATGCCGACGCTCAACCCGCAGCAGGCGCTGCTGATCGAGGTGCGGGCGCACGGGTAGCGGGCGGGCAGGAGCGGCCTGAAGGCGCCAGGGCCGGACGGCCGTGCGGGTTGGTGCGGGCCCGAGGGGCGCGCGGGTGTCCGCGCGCCCCTCGGCAGCGTTCCAGCCGGGCGGGCGTCCACTGCCCGCCCGGCAGCCACCGACGGGGAAGCGGTCCGCCGGTGAGCATGAGTCGGCCGACGGGCGGCGGTACGGCCCCCTGAGCCGTGCCGCCGTCCCGCCCACCTGTGGGGCGTGCCCGGTGGAACCCCACGTGCGGTCCCTCCGGGCACGCCCGAAGCGGAGGCCCCCATCACCTTCCGCTGGCCAGTCGCGCCCATACGGTCTTGCCCGCCGACCCGGGCCCGGGCGATGCCTCGTGACCCCAGGTCTCGCTCAGCTCCGCGACGATCCGCAGGCCCCGGCCCGACTCGGCGAAGGGCTCCGGCTCGTGCATCGCGGGCAGCGCGGGGCTGGGATCGGCCACCGCGCACACCACAGCATGGTCCATCCGCAGCAGCGCCAGCCAGGCGGCCTCCCCGAAGGACCCGCGGGCGGGGGTGAGCGGGCCGCGCAGGGCGTGCGTCACGGCGTTCGCGACCAGTTCGGCGGTGACCACCGCGGCGTCGTCCACCAGGTCGGCCAGCTGCCAGCCGGTCAGGGTGGAGCGCAGGAAGCGGCGGGTGCCGGTGACGCTGTCCGGGCTGGCGTCGAACCGCAGCGCCGCGAAACCCCCCTCGGCGGCCTGCTCGACCGGTGCCGAGCGCAGGAAGGCGTCCAGCGGGCCGAAGTCCCGCTCGGCGGGCGGGACCCGGCGCCCCGCCGGGTAGGCGGCCCCGGCCTGCGACGACTGGGCGGTCAATCCTGTTCACCCCTCAGAGCGCGCTTGGCGCACGCACACATCGAGTCACGTGGGAACCGACAGTACCCCTCACGGCCGCCAAGTGTTGCAATTGCATTGGAAATTGCATCAGCACGTGTGCGAGGGGTACTCCTGTAACTATCGTGACCCGCGAGGCGCCGGCGGAGGGCCGGAGTCCGCAGATTCCACGAAGGAGTGAGGCGTGGTGCAGCAGTTCGACAACGGGATGCCGGCCGGCGCGATCGACGGGGTCCAGTGGATCAAGAGCGGCCGCAGCAACCAGAGCGGCAATTGCGTCGAGGTCGCGCAGCTCCCCAGCGGCGACATCGCGGTGCGCAACTCCCGCCACCCCGAGGGCCCGGCCCTGGTCTACACCCGCGCGGAGATCACCGCCTTCGTGGAGGGCGCCAAGGACGGCGACTTCGACGCCTTCACCGGCTGATCCTTTCCGGTACCGGCCCTTTTTCGGCCTGTGCCGGCCCGGCTCGGCCGGCCGTTCACGGGCCACCTGCCGAAGTCGTCCGATAAACAGCATCATCGAGCGGCCAAAGCGGGCTCCCGGGTGCAATACTGGCCCGTCCAGTATTTGTTGGGAGCCCGCATGCCCGCGTCGCCGCAGCTCGTCTCGCCCATACACCTGCTTGAGCGCCGACCCGACATGGGCGCGAAAGCCATGTCCCGGGTGCTCGGCAACTATCTGCGCGCCCTGCGCGAGAGCCGCGGCCTGGCCCCTGTGGAGGCCGGCCGGCACATCAGGGCGCACGCGTCCAAGATCAGCCGCATGGAGACCGCCCACGTCACGCTGAAGACCCGCGACGTGGAGGACCTCCTCACGCTCTACGGCGTGGACCCCAAGGAACGCGCCGAGATCATCCACATGGTCGAGCGCTCCGCCCGCCCCGACTGGTGGCAGCCCTACGGCGAGGTCGTCCCCGACTGGCTGCAGGGGCTGATCGGCCTGGAGCGCGACGCCCACGTGATCCGCACCTACGAGACCCAGTTCGTGCCCGGCCTGCTGCAGATCCCCGCCTACGCCGAGGCCGTCGTGCTCAGCGGCCACCGGCTCGCCCCACCGCGCGAGGTCGAGCAGCGCGTCGCCCTGCGCCGCGAGCGGCAGCGCCGGATGACCGAGCCCGGCGCGCCCGTGCTGTGGGCGCTCATCGACGAGGGCGTGCTGCACCGCCCGGTCGGCGGCCGTCAGGTGATGTACGACCAGCTCACCTACCTCATCGAGGTGTTGCGCCGGCCCGGCGTCCGGCTGCAGATCGCCTCCTACGAGGCGAGCGCCGCGGCCACGCCCGGCGCCGCCGTCACCTACCTGCGCTTCGCCCAGGGCTTCCTGCCCGACGTGGTGTACCTGGAGCACATGACCAGCGCGGTCTACCTCGACCGGCTGGAGGACCTGGACCGCTACCGCGCCGCCCTGGACGAGCTGAGCGCGCTGGCGGCGACCCCGGCCGAGAGCCGCGCGATGCTGGAGGACGCCCTCAAGCACTACCGGTAGCGCCCGCCGAGCCCACACGCGAGGGACGCCGCCCGAGACCGCTTGGTCTCGGGCGGCGCCCCTCGCGTGTGGGCTCGCGGATCAGACGATACGGCCCACGCCGCCGTACTCGATCCACTCGTAACTCGGCTGCTCCAGGCGCAGTTCGTTGTCCGCGCGCCAGGTGGAGACCTCGACCAGGCCCGGCTCGATGATCTCGGTGCCCGCCAGGAACTCCTTCAGCCGGCTCGGCTCGCGCACCTCGCCCCAGGTGTCGCCGGTGGACTCGGCCATGAACTCGGTGACCCCGCGCCGGACATCGGCGTCCTCGCTGACCAGCTGGCACACCACCAGGAAGCTGCCGGCGGGCAGCTTGTCGCGCACCCGCCGGACCACGCCGGCCGGGTCGTCCTTGTCCTTGATGCAGTGCAGCACCGACACGAAGAGCGCGGCCACCGGCTCGTTCAGGTCGATCAGCCGCCGCACCTCGGGGCTGGACCAGATGCTCTCGGTGTCGCGGAAGTCGGCCTGCAGGACCGCGGTGTTCTCGTTCTGCTCCAGCAGCGCCCGCCCGTGGGCCAGGACTATGGGGTCGTTGTCGGTGTAGACGACCCGGGCGTCGGGGTGGATGCGCTGGGCGATCTCGTGCACGTTGTCCTGGGTGGGCAGGCCCGAGCCGTGGTCGACGAACTGCCGGATGCCGTAGTCCTCGGCGAGCACCCGCACCACCCGGCGCAGGAACTGGCGGTTGTTCAGCGCCAGCACCTTCATGCTCGGCACCTGTTCGAGAAGTGCCTCGGTGGCGCCCCGGTCGGCCGGGTAGTTGTCCTTCCCGTCCAGGAGGTAGTCGTACATGCGGGCCACGCTCGGCACCGTCACGTCGATCTTGTCGGACAGCGATGCGTCCCCGTTGCTCATAGGGCCCCTCTAGACATCTCGGAACTGTGCGTAGTGCTGCAATTGCGAAGCGCCCCTCATCCTAGGGAGCCGCGACCGCCCGGTACAGAGGAGTGCACAGGTCGTTACGCTGCGCACGTGGAGTTGCCGGCCCCGGCGATGGAACGCGGCAGGGAGAGGGCCAACTCTACGCCGTCCGGGGCGGTATGAACTCCCGTCAGCCGCACCCCCGAGGGCAGCTGGGGGATCGCCACGGTGCGCGGGGCGAGCTTGCCGGCGAGCCGGGAGGTGGTCGGATTCGCCGCGAGGTGGGCCACGGGGAAGTCCTCGCCGAGCACCGAGACGTCGGTGGGGGTGACGGTGAGCCGGTCGCCGGCGGCGGTGAGGCCGGTGTGCACCGTGACGGGCAGCGGGACGCCGGAGATCGTGCCGGTGAGCAGCAGCCCGCCGTGCCCGTCGGACTGCGGCCGCAGCCCCGCCATGCCGTCGCCGATCCGGTTGCCGAGCGCGGCGTAGCTGAGGGTGGCCGTGGCGGTGCCGCCGCTGGTCCGGCCCTTGGTCGTCACGTGGTACAGGTCGGCGGCGACCGACAAGTCCATCCCCTGGCGGCGGACGTCCTCGGCCTCGATGTGCACCGAGCCGACCTCGCCGGTCAGCAGCCGCAGCCCCGCAAGCGAACCGTCCAGGCGCGCCGACACCCGCCCGGCCGGCCGCAGTTTGCAGGCGGCCGCCCGGACGATCCGCTCGCGCGCGGTGTGCTCCAGGGCGACGTCGGCGAGCAGCGCGAGCACGCACGCACCCGCGAGGGCGCTCGCGGTGACGACCAGCGGCTTGCGCCGCAGCGGCGGGAACCGGCGTATCGGGCGGTTGGGCACATCGGACACGCCGACAGCCTAACCATGCGCACGGGCCCCGCCCCCTTTCCGGCGGTGGGACGGGGCCGCAGGCGGGACAGCCCGGGGGAGCCCCGGCGATCGTGAGGGGGCGCCGCCCCCACGGCAGCGCCCCCTCACCCCCATGGGCCACGCGGTCAACCCACCGGGCACCGCACCCCGTCGGCGGGCGCGGCGGCCGCGCTCCGGGTGGTGCGGCCGGTGCGGGCCGCCGCGTGGTCGCTCACACCGCCCCCTGGGAGGGGGACGGTTCGCTCCGGACCACCGTGCGGCCCGGCCTGCTGTCCGCGAGCACCCCGTCCCGCGGGAGGTCCGCCGCGAACGGGCCGGTGGCCCGCACATGGTCGCCGTGGACGACGACGCCGGGCGCCGCTCCCGGGCCGGCCGGCCAGGCCCGCACGTGGTCCAGCAGTACGTTGTCGCTGTTGACCACCAGGCCGGGCCCGGCGGCGCCGACGCGGAAGAACACGTCGTGCAGGGACGCCGGTTCGCGCGGGTCGGTCCGCCCACCTCGCCGGGCGCCGACCTCCAGCAGCACCGGCGGCTCGGCGGACCCCGCGTCGAAGAGCAGCCCGGCGATGCGCACCCCGCGGGCGTCGGCCACCGTCATCGGCGCCGCGCCCTGGAGCGGCGTGAGCACCGTATGACCCAGGCCGAGCACCACCGTGCCCGCCCACTTGACCCTGATGGTGCCGGCGAGCCGGTGGACGCCCGGGGTGAGCAGCAGGTGACGCCCTTGGGAGAGCGCCTTGTTGAGGGCGCGGACCGAGTCGCCCGGGCGGGCCACGAAGAAGCGGTCGAGCGGCACCGAGGAGCCGTGCGGCCGCCCGCCGCCCCCCGTGGGTCCGGCGCCCGCGTGCCGCAGGGCGGGCAGGAACACCCGGTAGCCGCCGGCCTCGTCCAAGTACAGGAACGGCTTCTCGCGGCTGGGTGGCCCGCCGGCCGGGGCGGCGGCCGGCGGGCCGTCCGGGCGGTGGCCGGGGCCGGCGGGCGAGGAGTGGGTCCCGCGCAGGTGCACCCGGCGCGCGGGTACGGCCGCTCCCGGGCGGACGCCCCCGACCTCCGCGCATGTCAGGTTCTCCGCCGGCCACCAGGAATCGTCGGGCGCGCTGTCCTCGCCCGCCCACCGTACGGCGCCGGTGACGGTCACATCGTCCGGGTGCGGGCCGAGGCCGTACACCGAGGTGCAGGAGCCGACCCGGAGATCCGTGTCGTAGCCGCCGGGCCGCAGGAGCACGGTGTACGGGTTGCCGGACCGCTCGGCCGCGGCCAGGGCCGCCGCGATGTCCACGGCGGGGCCGCCGGGGCCGAACACCCGCACGTTCGGGCCGAAGTCGGGCTCGGCGCGCGGCTGTTGGCGGACGGGGGAGTGCGCGGCGGATGCGGCCGGTACGGCGGTGGCCAGGGCGGCCGCGAGCGGCGGGCGGGTGAGCAGGCCGCCTGCGGCGCGGTGCTCGGCAACTCCCGTGTCTGCGGCTCTGCTCGACGCCATGGCGTACGCCCCCACCTCTGGACGGCCTCCCCTGCCGGGCGGCTCGCGGCGCACGCGGGCCGGGAGCGCTTCCCCTTTGAGAGCGCTCTCTTGAAGCCGTACGACGTACCCTGAGGCCCGCGTGCCCGCCGTGTCAACCCGTACAGAGAGCGCTCTCCGGTGTCGGTGGCGTGGCGGCGCGGGTGGTGCGGATGTGACGGGTGAGATCACGGTTCGGTGTCGGGCGGGTTGCGGCGAGGCGGCGGGCCGCTGCGCGGGGCCGGGCGGGGTGGGCGAGCGGTATGTCGCGCCGCCCTCGCCCGCGCCCGCGACCGGGCCGGGGCCCGGACCCCGCTGTCGGTCCGGGAGTGTCCGGCATCGGTCCGCTGCGCGGTGGGCGTGGGGTCGTTCGGCGGGGCGGTTCGGGGGCGCAGTTCGCGGTCTGGTGCGGGTACTTCCGTCGCTGGTGAGAACGGTTCGCGTGGCCGCGCGCCCGGAGAGTCGGCGGTGGCGTTTTGCGCGGGTGGGCCCTGAGGGCGTAGGTCCGTGATCCGGTGCTGATTCCGGGCTGTTCGGCGGTGGCGGGCTCGGCCGCGCAGTGGCCGTGGGGCCCTTCCGCGGGGCGTTCGTGCGAGTCGGCCCGAGCGGGCCCGCCCCGGCGGCCGGGAGCGGGGGCCGATACCTGCCGGTGCTCGGTCCTGGCGCGGTCGCGGGGGTGTTCGGTTCGGTAGTCAGGGGGCTGGTTCGGTCCAGGAGAGTTCCTTCAGGTGCATGCGTGCGGCTGGGGCGCCGCCCGGGAGGGAGGCCCAGTACGGGTGGGCGCTGATGCGCACCGACAGCCGGACGAGCCGGCGTCGCAGCACGGTCGTGCGCGAGCCCGTGCCGGCGCTCGCGGCCAGTTCGCGGTAGGTGGCGTACCAGTCGCGCTGGGCCTGGACCAGGTCCTCGGGGAAGTCGTGCATGGCTGGATTCTGGCACATGTTCGAACGCCTGTGCGAGTAGGGTGAGGCGCGTGTCCGCCCGGGGGCGCGGCGCACCGGAACCCTGATGACGCACGCGGCGCAGCCGGGCCACCTCCGTACGATTGGCCCGGGTGCGGCGGCTGCCGGCCGTCTAGCGTGGCCGGTTCCCGACACTGTGAAACGGAGCCCGGCCGTGCCCGCCCTGCCTGCCCAGCCCTCCCCGCTCGACGCCGACCTCGCCGCCCTGCCCGGCCTGCTGGACGCCGCACGCGACCACGCGGCCGCCTTCCTCGCCGGGCTGGACGAGCGCGCGGTGGTGCCCGGCCGGGCGGCGCCCGAACCGCTCCCGCTGCCCCGCCACGGCTCGGGTGCGCGCGCGGCGCTGGCCGCCTTCACCGAGCGGTGGGCGCCCGGCATGTCGGCCGCCGCGGGCCCGCGCTACCTCGGCTTCGTCACCGGCGGCGTCACCCCGGCCGCCCTGGTCGGCGACTGGCTCACCGGTGCCTACGACCAGAACCCCAACAGCGCCCTCGACCCCGCGGGCCAGGACCTCGAACGCGAGACGGCCGGCTGGCTGCGCGAGATGTTCGGCCTCTCGGCGGCGCACGAGGGCGCCTTCGTCAGCGGCGCCACGATGTCCAACACGGTGGGCCTGGCCGTCGCCCGTGAGTGGCTGGGCGAACGGCTCGGGGTATGCCCCAGCGACGACGGCGCGCACGCGCTCGGCCCGGTGCGGGTGCTCTCCGGCAGCCCGCACTCCAGCGTCGGCAAGGCGCTGTCCATGCTGGGCCTGGGCCGCCGCAGCCTGGTCGCCGTGCCGACCCTGCCCGGCCGCGAGGCGGTGGACCCCGCCGCGCTGGAGGCAGCGCTGCGCGAGACGTCCGGGCCCTGCGTCGTGGTGGCCAACGCCGGCACGGTGAACACGGTGGACTTCGACGACCTGCGGGCGGTCGCCGCCCTGCGTGAGCGGTACGACTTCTGGCTCCACGTGGACGGCGCCTTCGGCGCCTTCGCGGCCCTCTCGCCCGAGCACGCCCACCTCGTGGCCGGCCTCGACCTCGCCGACTCGGTCTGCGTGGACCTGCACAAGTGGCTCAACGTGCCCTACGACAGCGCTGTGCAGTTCACCCGCCGCCGCGACCTGCAGGCCCGCGTCTTCCAGAACGCCGCCGCCTACCTCGGCCCGCTCGGCGACATCCCCGACCTGGTCCACCTCACGCCTGAGAACTCCCACCGGATGCGGGCCCTGGCCGCGTGGTTCGCCCTGCACGCCTACGGCTCCGAGGGGCACCGGGAGATCGTGGAGCGCTGCGTGGCCCGCGCGCGCGACCTCGGCCGGGCGGTCGAGGCGGCCCCGCGGCTGCGGCTGCTCGCCCCGGTCCGGCTGAACGTCGTCTGCCTCACCCTCGCCGAGGACCCCACCGCCCAACGGCTCGCCGCCCTGGCGGACAAGGCCGCGCCCGAGGTCTTCCTCACCCCGACCACACTGGACGGCACCCCGGCGCTGCGCGCTGCCTTCAGCAACTGGCGTACGACGGCGGAGGACACCCGGCGGGCCGCGGCCGCGCTGGAGGCGGCGGCCGCTGCGGTCTGAGGGCGGGTCGGCCCAGGATGCCCGGCTCGCCCCCTCGTTCGGGTCGTCGCGGACCTCCCGGCCGAGCCGGCGCGGCTGCTCGGACCCGGCAGGGGGCCTTCAGTGGCAGGCGGTCGGTGGCATTCCGTGCGGGCTCCCGCGCTCGCTGAGGTGCTTGAGGGCGCGGGCCGCCGGCGTGCCCGGCTCCGCGGTCATGAAGACGACCTGCTGGTCGTCCTCCGGGAGGGGGAGCACGTCGCAGTCCACCCGCAGCGGGCCGACTTCGGGGTGGGCCAGGGTCTTGCTGCGGTGGCCGGGCGCGCGGACCGGGTTGCTGTCCCAGATACGGGTGAACTCCTCGCTGCCCGTGCGGAGCTCGGCGAGCAGGCCGGCCAGCCGCGGGTCGCCGGGGTAGCGGTCGGCCGACGCGCGCAGCCGCGCCACCGCGTAGTGGGCGAACTCCTCGGGGCCGGAGCCGCTGCGCTGCCCACCCCGCAGGAAGCGGCGCCGGGCCAGGTTGGGCTCCGCGGCAAGGCCGCCCAGCAGCGCGTCGGCGAGCGGGTTCCAGGCCACGACGTCGTACGCGGCGTCGGTGACCACCGCGCCGGTCAGCGGCATCCGGTGCAGCAGGTCCACGACGTAGGGCCGGACCCGCCGGGCCGGCACCGCGGGCGGCGGCGGGGCCACCCCGGCCAGGCGGAAGAGGTGGGCCCGCTCGGGCGCCCCGAGGCGCAGCGCCACCGCGAGGCCGTCCAGCACCCGGGCGGAGGGGCGCGGTCCACGGGCCTGCTCCAGGCGCACGTAGTAGTCCACCGACACATGGGCCAGGGCGGCGACCTCCTCGCGGCGCAGCCCGGGCGTGCGCCGCCGCGTCCCGTCCCGCCCGGTCAGCCCGGCCGCCTCCGGCCGCAGCTCCTCGCGCCGCTCCCGCAGGAAGCGCGCCAGCTCCACGCGTGCCATCCCGCCACCTCCTCGGCCCGCCGGCCGTCCAGCCTGGTACAGGTTGTCCCTGGCCGCCCGTGCCCGCCGGCGGCATCGTCGACACCATGAACACTTCCACAGCACTGGTCACCGGTGCCAACAAGGGCATCGGCAAGGAGATCGCCCGGCAGCTCGCGGCCGCCGGTCTCACCGTCCTGGTCGGGGCGCGCGACGCCGAACGCGGCCGGCAGGCCGCCGAGGAGATCGGCTCCGGCGCGCGGCCGCTGGTCCTCGACGTCACCGACGAGGCCGCCATCGAGCAGGCCGCCGCCCAGGTCGGGCAGCTGGACATCCTCGTCAACAACGCCGGCGTGATGGTCGGCGACGGCACGCCGGGCGTGACGGCGGTCCACAGCTTCCGGCAGACCTACGAGACGAACGTCTTCGGCGTCGTCGCCGTCACCAACGCTTTCCTGCCCGCACTGCGCCGCTCGCCGGCCCCGCGGATCGTCAACGTCTCCTCCGGCACCGGGTCCCTCGCCTGGAGCATCGGCCCGGACGCGCGGTTCCCGCAGACCGGCGGCGCGGCCGCCTACCGCTCCTCGAAGACGGCGCTGAACGCGCTGACCGTCTTCTACGCCCTGGAGCTGGCCGGCGAGGGCTTCAAGGTCAACGCGCTCGCCCCCGGCCTGCGCCGTACCGGGCTCAACGCCCGCGCGGCCGCGAGCGACGGCGACCCGGCCGAGGGCGCGGCCGGCGCGGTCCGCCTCGCGCTGCTGCCCGACGACGGCCCGACCGGCGGATTCTTCTCCTGGGACGGCACGCCGATGCCGTGGTGAGGCGGTGAGCCCGTGGGCCGGTGACCGCTCGACGTACGGGCGGGCCGAGCGGTGACCGAGCGCGGGCCCGAGCGGGGCGGAGCCCTCACTCCTCGCCGGGCTCCGTCCCGCTGTCCGTCCCACCCTCCGCCCCACCGTCGGTCCGCCCGGGGCGGCGGTATGCGCGCAGGGCCGCCGGTGTGCCCAGGCTGCGGGACAGCGGGGGCTCCTCGGCGAGGACGGCGCCCGCCGTGATCGTGAAGGTCAGGGCCGCGCAGATCGCGATCAGCCAGGACAGCAGCGTGAAGATCGAGCCGAGCGGCCCGTAGGTGGCCAGGCTGCGGTTCAGCGCGGTCGGCATGTAGAGGTGCGCGGTCACCGACAGGGCGGTCATGGCCACCGCGGACAGCACGGCGCCGGGCAGCAGCGGCTGCCAGGGCAGCCGGCCGCCCAGCAGCAGGTGCTGCGTCCACCACCACACGCCCACGTCGCCGACGAACAGCAGCGGCACACCCAGCCAGGTGCCCGCGCCCAGGCCGGTACGCAACGGCCCCTGCAGGACGAGGATGGCGACCCAGGCCGCGATCCAGGCGAACCAGCGCCAGGCCACCAGCCGGGCCCCCGCCCGCGGCAGCCGCCAGGCCCGCTCGCAGACCCGCGCCATCGCCCGGCTGCTCGCGGTGGCCGACAGCAGCACCACGACCACGCCGATCGCCCCCGTGGTCTGCCGCACCGTCTCGGTGTCCGTGCCGCCGGCGGCGTACACCTGGCGCAGCTGGTCCTCAGAGGCGCCGTCGAGCCCGAACAGGTCGTGCGCGGAGTCGGCCAGATGGGTGCGCACGCTCTCGGGGGCGAAGGAGGCGGCCACGAAGACGAACGGCACCGCGGTCAGGAACAGCTGGGCGGCCAGCCGGGTGGCGGCGTCCAGCAGGTTCACCGACAGCAGCCGCGCGGTCAGCTCGGTGAGCACGGGGAAGCGCCGCTCAGCCAGGTGCCGCAGCGCGAGCGCCCGGTGGCGGCCGTCCGCCGCGGCGCCCCGCAGCCGCGCCCACAGCCCCCGCCCGCCCCGATCGGGCGGCACCGCCGTCGCCATGGGACCTCCGCCGCGAGGAAGACGGCCGGGTGCGGCACCCAGCGCACCGGCCCGCAAGGAATTATGCGGTGATTGTCTCCTGTGTGCCTTGTGTCCCGTCCGGGTATCAGGGGTCCGGCCGACCTCTGGCCGGAGCTTCACCCGAACGCCCCGGTCGGTGTGGCGTGCCGAAGGCGTACGCGGGGCCACCGCGGGCCGGGATCCGGGAGCAGCCCCGGCGGCAGCGGCGCGAGCGGCGCTCTAGTGCGCCCGGATATCACCCAAGCCGCATTCGGCACGACCGAGAGGAACAGGACCGCCATGTCCCAGAATCCCGTCCGCGTCGCCGTGATCGTCGGAAGTGCCCGCGCGGGGCGTTTCGGCCCGACCGTGGCCCGCTGGTTCGTCGGCCAGGCCCGCCAGTTCGCCAACCTCGACGTGGACGTCATCGACCTGGCCGAGGACGACCTGCACCTGGCGCTGGCGGCCGGCGACGACGGCAGGGTCGATCCGGTGAGCCGCCGGCTCGACGACGCCGACGCCTTCGTCGTCGTCACCCCCGAGTACAACCACAGCTTCCCGGCCCCGCTCAAGGCCCTCATCGACTGGCACCGGCCGCAGTGGCAGGCCAAGCCGGTGGGCTTCGTCTGCTACGGCGGCATCTCCCAGGGACTGCGCGCGGTGGAGCAACTGCGCCTGGTCTTCGCCGAGTTGCACGCCGTCTCCATCCGCGACACGGTCAGCTTCCAGAGCACGGCGGGCGTCTTCGACGCCGACGGCGAGCCCACCGACGACGGGTGCACGGTGGCGTCGAAGACGCTGCTCGACCAACTGGTCTGGTGGGCCGTCGCGTTGCGCGACGCCCGGGCCGCCCGCCCCTATGCGGCGTGACGCGCCTGGCCCGGCGGGTGGATGCGGGGAGCGGCCGGTGCCGGCCGCCTCCCGTACCCGCCGCCTGGGTTCGGCCATGTGCGGACGCCGCGGCGGACCGGGGCCCGGCGACGGACCGGCTTGGCACTCAGTTATCCTTAGTGCGATCTTCCGCCGGCCCGCAGGGGTTCGGCGGTCCGGGCCCGCCGGCCGGGCGTCGAGGCGCCGGCCGCAGAAGGAGCAGAGAATGGCGAAGCTGGGAATCATTGTGGCGAGCACCAGGCCGGGCCGGATCGGGCTGCCGGTGGCCCAGTGGTTCGAGGGGGAGGCGCGCACGCACGGCGGGTTCGCCGAGGTGGACCTGATCGACCTCGCCGAGGTGGCGCTGCCCTTCATGAACGAGCCCAGCCACCCGCGCCTGGGCCAGTACACCCACCAGCACACCAAGGACTGGAGCGCCCGCATCGCCGGCGTGGACGCCCTGGTGTTCGTGATGCCCGAGTACAACCACGGTTACAACGCCGAGCTGAAGAACGCCATCGACTACCTGCACAACGAGTGGCTCTACAAGCCGGTCGGCTTCGTCAGCTACGGCGGGGTGGCCGCAGGCACCCGCGCGCTCCAGATGGTCAAGCAGGTGGTCACCGCGGTGAAGATGACGCCCGTCGTCGAGGCGGTGAACATCCCCTTCGTCTTCGAGTTCCTCGACGAGGAGCAGCAGGTGCGGCCGAACGAGATCATGGTCTCCTCGGCCAAGGCGATGCTGGACGAGCTGGTCCGCGTCGAGGCGACGCTGCGCCCGCTGCGCCAGGCCTGAGGGAGGGGCGGCAGGCCGCCGACGGTCACGCGGGGAGCCGGGGGAGACCCGCAGGACCACCGGGAGGCAGTCAGGGACCATCGGAGGACGGGGGAGCGCCCGCGGGGAACCTGAGAGAATCGGACCGGGGCGCGTGCGGCCGCACGCGCCCCGGCGAGTCGAACGGGGATCACCATGACGACCGGGGAAGCCGTCGCGATCCACCAGGTGTGCGAGCGCTTCCACACCGCGATCGAGCTGATCGGCGGGCGGTGGACGGGTGCCATCATCCGGGCGGTCTTCACCGGTCAGCACCGCTTCGCCCACATCCGTGCGGCCGTGCCGGGCCTGAGCGACACCATGCTCGCCCAGCGGCTGCGCACCCTGGAGGAGAACGGGCTCCTGGAGCGCAGGGCGGGGCCGGGCGGCACGCCCGGCCCCGCCCCGGCCGAGTATCACCTCACGCAGAAGGGGCTGGAGCTGGAGCCGGTGCTGGCGGCCGTCACGGCCTGGTCGCACCGCTGGGTGCCGCTGCCGGGGGCGGGCGATCCCGGTCCCGGTCCCTTCGATCCGGCGACGGGCCGCCCGCTACGTCCCTGAAGCACAGGTCCGCAGGCGTCAGCGGGGTGTCCGCCATGGGCGCGCGGCCCGCGGACAGCGCCGGCGGGTCGGCGCCCACCCGCTCGCAGGTCAGCGAGGAGACCAGCACCGCGTCGTCCAGGGCCGCGGCCAGCCGCGCGGAGGCGGCGCCGCGCAGCGCGGCCGGGGTGTGCAGGCCGCGCCGGACCAGCCCGCCCAGCAGCCCCGCGGTGAACGCGTCGCCCGCGCCCACGGTGTCGGCCACCTCGGTGTCGCGGCCCGGCCGGGTGAGCGGGGGCAGGGCCGGCCGGAAGGCGTGGGCGCCGTCGGGCCCGTCGGTGACGACGACCAGCAGCGCGCCCAGCGTGAGCCACCGCTCGGCCGCCTCCTCCATACCCCCGGGGTAGAGCCACTCCACGTCCTCGCGGCTCGCCTTGACCAGGTGCGCCGCCGCGGCCATCGGCTCGACCGCGGCCCGGGCCCGCGCCGGATCGCCCATCAACCCGGGCCGGACGTTGGGGTCGTAGCTGACCAGCACCCCGCCGCGCCGCCGCATGCGCAGGGCGGCGTCGTGCAGGTGCCGGTCGCCAGGCGGGGTCCAGGAGGCGAGCGAGCCCAGGTGCAGCACGGCGGTGCCCGCGGGCACCCGCGCCGCCTCCTGCGCGGTCCACTGCCAGTCGGCGGTGCCCTGCTCGTAGAAGTCGTAACTCGCCCGCGCCTGGGCGTCCATGGAGACCACGGCCAGTGTGGTGGGCTCCACCGCCGCGGGCGACGCCGACAGGTCGATCCCCTCGGCCTCGGCGTGCCGGCGCAGGATGCGGCCGAAGGCGTTGTCGGCCAGGCGGGCCATCAGCGCGGTCGGCAGCCCCAGCCGGGCCAGCCCCAGGGCCACGTTGAACGGGCTGCCGCCCGGCCGCGCCTCGAAGGTGCGGGCGGCCGCGAGCGGCACCAGGTCCACCAGCGCCTCGCCGATCACGGTGAGCAGCGGCGCCGGCGGGGCCGGGGGGTCGGCCGGCGGGCGCACGGACACGGCCGGCCGGTCCGCGGGCGGGGCGGCGGGTGCCTGCTCAGACATCGAGGGCCCCTTCCGCGCGGGCCGCGGCCGCCGGCGGTTCCGGGGCCGGCGGCTCGACCGCCGCCGCGGGTACCGCGAGCGCGGCCGCCACGGGGATCTCGCCGGAGCCGCGGGCGATCAGCCGGGTGGGCACGACCGTGGTGGCCGGGGGCGTCCGGTCGCCGTCGAGGCGGCGGAAGAGGATCCGCGCGGCCAGGGTGCCGATCGCCTCGACGTCCTGCGCCATCACGGAGATACCCGGCCGCAGCAGGTCCGCGAGCGGGAAGTCGTCGAAGCCGACCATGGCCACCCGGTCCTGCATACCGAGTTCGCGCAGCGCCCGGCTGCAGCCGATCGTGACCAGGTTCTGGCTGGTGAACAGCGCGGTCGGTGGCTCGGGCAGCGCCAGCATCTCCCGGGTGGCGGCCACCGCGGCCTGCTCGGTCGTCAGGTCCTGCCGGATCAGGGCGTCGGCCACGGGGAGCCCGGCCACCTCCAGGGCGTGCCGGTAGCCGTCGAGGCGCTGGGCGGCCGTCGTGATCGAGGCGAGGTCGCCGAGGTAGCCGATCCGCCGGTGGCCGGCCGCCATCAGGTGCCGTACGGCGGTCACCGCGCTCTCCCGGTTGTCGGAGACCACCGCGTCGGCCTCCAGCAGCCGCGGCTCGCGGTCGGCGAACACCACGCAGGTGCCGGCCTGCTGCTCGGCCCGCAGGTAGCCTTGGTCCTGGCCGGCGGGGACCACCACCAGGCCGTCCACCCGCCGGTCGATGAACTCCTGCGCCAACTCCCGCTCGCGCGCCGGGTCCTCGTCCAGGCTGCCGATCAGCACCAGCACGCCGCGCTCGCGCGCGATGTCCTCGACCGAGCGGATCAGCGCCGCCGAGTAGGGGTTGGCCGCGTCCTCCACCAACATGCCGATGCTGCGGGTGCGGCCGTCGCCGCGACGCAGGCTGCTGGCCGTCAGGTTGGGCCGGTAGCCCAGCTTCCTGGCCGCCTCGCGGACCCGCGCGGCCATCGCGGGATCGACCGTGGGCACGCCGTTGACCACGCGTGACACGGTCTTGGGGGCCACCCGGGCGAGCAGCGCGACATCGCGCATCGTGGGGCGGTTCGGCCGCTTCGGTTGTTCTGAGCTGCCCTCAGGCATCGTTGTCTCCCACTGGCAGTTGCGTTACCGACTCGTTACTTCCACACTTCGAACCGCGCCTTGACGGCACTTTGTCATGAACGCCACCCTGACGTCGAGACCACGTTGTCTCAGGTCGGGTCGCGACAGTACCGGAAAGGTTACGAGATGAAGATCTCTGCACACTGCGTGACCACGGCCACCCGTGCCGGCCGGCACCGCCCGCGCGCCGCCATGGCGGCGACGGCGGTGTGCCTGGCCGCCGCGCTCGCCGCCTGCGGCTCCAATTCCTCGTCGGGCAACAGCTCCTCCGCGGCGGGCGGTTCGGGCGGGAGCAGCGGTTCGGTCGGGGTGTCCCTGATCGTCAAGACGCTCACCAACCCGTACTTCGTATCGATGGAGAAGGACGCCAAGACCGCGGCGGCCAAGGACAACGTCAAGCTGACCGTGGCCGCCGGTACCAGCGACGGCGACACCCAGACCCAGATCACCGCGATCGACAACGCCATCGCCCGCGGCGACAAGGGCATCCTCATCACCACCAACGGCGACGCGGTGAACGCCGCGCTCAACCGGGCCAAGCAGGCAGGGCTGTTCGTCATCGCCCTGGACACCGCGACGAACCCGGCGAGCGTCGCGGACATCACCTACGCCACCGACAACACCGCGGCCGGCCGGCTCGACGGGCAGTACGCGGCGGCCGCGCTGGCGGGCAAGCCGGCGGTGATCGCCATGCTCGACCTCTTCAACGACCAGGTGGTCTCGGTCGACATCGACCGCGACCACGGCTTCCTGCAGGGCATGGGCATCGACCCGCGCAGCACCACGCAGAACGCCAAGGAGGCCAAGTCCGGCCGTTACTCCGGCGGTTCGTACACGATCGCCTGCCACCAGCCCACCAAGGGCGCGATCGACGGCGGCCGCACCGCGATGGAGAACTGCCTGTCGGCCAATCCGGGCATCAACGTCGTCTACGCCATCAACGAGCCCGCCGCACAAGGCGCCTACAACGCGCTGAAGGCCGCGGGCAAGGCCGGCAAGGTCGCCCTGTACGCCATCGACGGCAGCTGCTCCGGCCTGAAGCTCGTCGCCGGCGGCGAGTTCACCGCCGACGCCGTGCAGTACCCGGGCAAGATGGCCTCCCTCGGGGTGGACGCGATCGCCAAGCTGGCCCGCGGCGGCGCCAAGCCGAGTGCCACCCACGGCAAGACCTTCTACGACACCGGCACCGCGCTGGTGGCCGCGAAGCCCGTCACGGGCGTCAGCGTCACCTCCCCGTCGGCCGGCGCCGGCACCTGCTGGGGCTGACCGGCACCGCGCGGCCGGGCGCTGCCCCGCCCGCCGCCGGCCCGGCGTACCCGCACGTCCCCCCACATCGGACCCACCTCCGCCACCCTCCCCTCCCCGGAGCCAGGCGCGCCGACGGGCGCCACTCGACCCGACCCCCGTCGGCGCGCCTGCACCACCGGGACCAGTACGCCGCGGGCGGCCCCCGCGGCGAAGGGACCACACATGACCACCCACGTGGGCAAGCCCACCCCGCCGACCGCGGCCGGCGACCTCCTGGAACGGCCGGCCACCCCCGGCCAGCGCCTGCACGCGGTGCTGCACCGGCAGCCCGCGCTGAGCCCGGCGATCGTCCTGATCCTGGCCGGCGTGGTGTTCGCCCTGCTCAACAGCCGCTTCTACCAGTTGCAGAACCTCTCGCTGATCGCCCAGCAGGTCGCGGTCGTCGGATCGCTCGCCGTGGGCCAGACCCTGGTGATCCTGACCGCCGGCATCGACCTGTCGGTCGGCGCGGTCATGGTGCTGTCCTCGCTGCTGATGTCCAAGCTGGTCTTCGACAACGGTGTCCCCGGGGTCCTCGCGCTGCTCGCCGGCGCGGCCCTCGCGGTGGCCGCGCAGGCCGTCAACGGGCTGCTGGTCACCCGGATCAAACTGCCGCCGTTCATCGTCACCCTGGGCACGCTGAGCATCTTCACCGCGATCACGCTCATCTACGCCAAGGGCCAGACGGTCTCGCTGCCGCCCGGCGGCTTCCTGCTGTGGACCGCCGACACGGTCTCGATCGGCCAACTGCACCTGACCAACGGCGTCCTGCTGATGGTCGCCCTCTATGTCGTGATCGGCTTCGCGCTGCGCTACACCGCATGGGGCCGCCACCTGTACGCGGTCGGCGACGACGTCGAGGCGTCCCGGCTGGCCGGCATCTCGGTCAACCGGGTGCTGCTGAGCGCCTACATGGTGGCCGGCCTCGCCATCGCGGCCGCGGCCTGGATCCTGGTCGGCCGGGTCGGCGGCGGCGACCCCAACAGCGGCCTGAACGCCAACCTGGAGTCCATCACCGCCGTGGTGATCGGCGGCACCAGCCTCTTCGGCGGCCGCGGGGTGGTGCTCGGCTCGCTGATCGGCGCCGTCATCGTCCAGGTCTTCGACAACGGGCTGGCGCTGGCCGGCTTCGACCCCAACTACCAGGTGCTGTCGGTCGGCATCCTGGTCATCGCGGCCGTCTCCGTCGACCAGTGGATCAGGAGCGTGAAGGCATGAGCGCGCCCGTGCTCGAGGCCAGGGGACTGGTCAAGCTCTTCGGCCGGGTCGTCGGCCTGGACGATGTGTCGCTGACCGTGCGCGCCGGCGAGGTGCTCGCCGTCATCGGCGACAACGGCGCCGGCAAGTCCACCCTGATCAAGTGCCTTTCCGGCGCCATGGTGCCCGACCGCGGCACCATCCTCGTCGACGGCGAGCAGGTGCACTTCAAACGGCCGCAGGACGCGCGCGACGCCGGGATCGAAACGGTCTACCAGACACTGGCCGTCGCCCCCGCTCTCGACATCGCCAGCAACCTCTTCCTCGCCCGCGAGATCCGCCGCAAGGGCCCGCTCGGCTCGGTGCTGCGGATGCTCGACACCCGCGAGATGCGCCGGCAGGCCGAGGAGCACGTCAAGCGGCTCGGGATCACCACGCTGCAGAACATCGGCCAGGCCGTGGAGACCCTCTCCGGCGGCCAGCGACAGGCGGTCGCGGTCGCCCGCGCCGCCGCGTTCGGCGGCAAGGTCGTCATCCTGGACGAGCCGACGGCGGCCCTGGGCGTCCGCGAGAGCGGCCAGGTGCTGCGGCTGGTCAAGGACCTGCGGGACCAGGGCCTCGCGGTCATCCTGATCAGCCACAACATGCCCCACGTCTTCGAGGTCGCCGACCGCGTCCACATCCAGCGCCTCGGCGGCTGCGCGGGGGTCGTCACCCCCGCCTCCCACTCGATGGAGGACGCCGTCGCGATCATGACCGGGGCGAAGACGCTGACCGCGAGCGCCGAGTAAGGGCCTCTGCAGCCCCTGCCTCCCCCTTTTTCCTGCTCCGCTCCCTCCCCGGGTGACGTGCGTCCCCGCCTCCCGGCGCGACCCCGCGCCGGGAGCGCACGGCCGCGCCCTCCGCACCCCCGACACCTTGGAGCACAGCCATGCCCGAAAGCCCCCGCCCCGCACTGCCCGCGGTGCCCGCCGCCACCCGGCGCACCTTCCTCGCCGCGGGCGCCGCGGCCACCGCGCTCACGGCCCTGCCCGCCGTGCTGCGCACCGCCCCCGCCGCGGCCGACAGCCCCGCCGACTACCCGGAGTACCCGTACCCGACGACGAAACTCGGCGCCTACGACGAGCCGTACCGCGGCCAGTTCCACTTCAGCTCGCGCACCGGCTGGATGAACGACATCAACGGCCCGCTGTACTACCGCGGCACCTACCACATGTTCTACCAGCACAACCCGCACGGCCTGGCCTGGGACACCATGCACTGGGGGCACGCCACCAGCACCGACCTCGTGCACTGGATCCAGCAGCCGGTCGCGCTCGAACCCGGCGTGCAGCCGGGCAATCTGTGGTCGGGCGCCGGCGTGGTCGACCACCGCAACGTCACCGGCCTCAAGGACGGCCCCGACGACCCGATCGTCGTCTTCACCGGCACCGGCGGTGTCCTGATGGACTACAGCACCGACGGCGCACGGACGTTCAGGTCCTACGGCAACGGCCGCGTGGTCGCCGCCCCGCCGCCCGCCAGCACCGACAGCCGCGACCCGAAGGTGCTTTGGGACGAGCAGCACCGGCAGTGGGTGATGGTCTTCTGGTCGAACGAGGGCGGCAACGGCTACGACATCTTCACCTCGCAGAACCTGCTCGACTGGACCTACGCCAGCCGCTTCGCCGCCGACTGGCTCTTCGAGTGCCCCGACATGTACCCGATGCGCCTGGACGGCGGCCGGACCGTCAAGTGGGTGGTCAACGCGGCCAGTACGAAGTACGTCATCGGCGACTTCGACGGCACCGTCTTCGCCCCCGACTGGCAGCAGCCGGTGCAGATGGACGTCGGCCGCAACATCTACGCCGGACAGGTCTTCAACGACATGCCCGACGGCCGGATCGTCCACATGGCCTGGCAGCAGGGCAACTTCGGCTCCGTGTGGACCGGGAACGCCACCTTCCCGGTGGAGTTGGAGCTCGTCACCCTCCCGGAGGGCCCGCGGGTCACCCGTACCCCGATCGCCGAGCTCGCGAAGCTGCGGCACAACAGCCGCAGTTGGCGGCACATCACGGTGACCGGGGACCCGGCGACCAACCCGCTGGCCGGACTCGGCGGCGAGACCTACGAGGTGGTCGCGGAGTTCGACACCACCACCGCCACGGCCACCCGCTTCGGCCTGAAGCTGCACGCCTACCCCGACGGCACCTGCAACGCCGACATCGGATACGACCTGGCCGCCGGACAGCTGATGGGCACCGCGCTCGCCCCGGCCGGCGGCCGCATCCGCATCCGGGCCCTGGTCGACCGCGGTCAGCTCGAAGTCTTCGGCAACCAAGGCCAGTTCGCCTCCAGCAACAATCTCGACTTCGACCCGGCGGCGGCCGCCCGCGGCGTCGCCGTCTACGCCGAGGGCGGCCGGGTGCACCTGACCTCGCTCGAGTTCCACGAACTGCGGCGCGCCTGGCCCGACTTCGTGCCGATCGCCAACCCGGGCAGCAACCTCGCCGGACCCTGGCGGGCCGTCGGCGGCACCTGGAAGGACCTGGCGGACGGCAACACCGGCACCGCCACCGGGGACGGCTTCCTGCTCAGCGCCGAGACCGGCACCGACCTCACCTACGAGGCCGACGTGTCGCTGGACGGCGCCGGCGCGGCCGGCCTCACCTTCCGCGCCGACGCCACCGCGAGCCGCCACTACACCGTGGACCTCGACACCACCGCGGGCGGCCGGCTGCGGCTGTGGCGCCCGGGCGCCGTGCTCGCCGCATACGCCGTCCCTGTGGCGCGGCGCACCGTCCACCACGTGAAGGTCGTCGCCGTCGGCACACGGCTGCGGGTCCACCTCGACGGCGCCGAGCGACCGGCGATCGACATCACCGACGGCGCCTACGGCAGCGGCCTCTACGGACTCCATGTGCGCGGGGGCAAGGCGGCGCTGCGCAACGCGAACGCCGGGCTGACCACGGACCTGGCCGGGCCGTGGACCACCCTCACCTCGATCTGGACCGACACGCCCGCCGGCAAACGCGGCTGGGCGAGCGGCGACGGCTTCCACCTGTCCGCGCAGGGCGGCACCGACTTCACCTACGAGGGCGACCTGTCGCTCGGCAGCGCCGTGGCCGCGAGCCTGACCTTCCGGGCGAGCCCCGACGCCGCCGGCCACTACACGGCGAACATCAACACCAGCGGCGGTGGCCAGATCAAGCTGTGGCGCCCGGGCAAGGACCTCGCGACCTACGCCACGCCGATCGCGGCCGGGCAGGTGTACCACCTGAAGGTCGTGACCCAGGGGTACCGGATCCGCGTCTTCCTCGGCGACGGCCCGCAGCCGGTGATCGACGCGACCGACACCGCGTACACCGGCGGCCTGTTCGGCGCGAACGTCTTCAGCGGCGCGGGCACCGTGCAGAACCTGACCGCGACGGGGAGCGCGCCTGCGCACTTCGCCACCAACGCGGCCGGGCCCTGGCACGCGGTCTCCGGCTCCTGGACCGCCACCGCGGACGGCGAGCAGGGCCTGGCCGGCGGCGACGGCTTCTACCTGTCCGCGCAGAGCGGCACCGACTTCACCTACGAGGGCGACCTGCGGCTGGACACCGCCGACGCCGTCTCGCTCACCTTCCGCGCGAACGCCGACGCCACGGCGCACTACACCGCGAACATCAACCGGACCGGGGGCGGCCAGATCAAGCTGTGGCGGCCGGGCGCCGATCTCGGCGTCCACGCCGCGCCGATCACGCCGGGGCAGGTGTACCACCTGAAGGTCGTGGCGGCCGGGCCGCGCATCAGGGTGTACCTCGGGGACGGCGCCGAGCCGGTGATCGACGTGACCGACGCGGCGTACTCCGGCGGGCTGTTCGGCGCCAACGTGTTCAGTGGCGCGGCCACCCTGCAGAACCTGCGCGTGGGGTAGCGCGTGCGAGGCCGGCCGGGTGCCGGCGGCCGGACGGCCCCCTCCGCCGTCCGGTCGCCGGACGTCTCCGGCGGCCTCGTACACGAGGATGCTAGGGATGGTGCGTTGACGATGTCAACACCTCATCTGGCGCTCATAGCACCGGTGATGGGCTGTGTGCACAGCAACGGCGGCAGGGGCGGGCGCGCGATGTGCGCTCCCGCCCCTGCCGCCGTCGCCGCGGGCCGACCGGTCGTCAGCCGGCTCATCGGCCGGTCTCATCGGCCGGTCTTGCCGGTCGGTTCGTCAGTCGGTGATGAGGTCGAATTCTTCCCAGGGGCCGATGGCGGTGCGGTTGGCGATGAGGGGGTCGGCTCCTGCGTTGTCGGCGGTGACGTAGTCGTTGTTGATGCGGGATTGGAGGCTGATGCTGCCGTCGGTGTTGTGGATGAGCTGGAATTGTTCCCAGGTGCCGACGGCGTCGACTTTGGCGAGCAGGGGTGCGGCTCCTGCGTTGTCGGCGGTGACGTATTTGTTGTTGGCGTGGGCGCGCAGGGCGATGTAGCCGCCGCCTTCGTCGAGGAGGTCGAACTGTTCCCATGGGCCGATGGCGGTGCGGTTGGCGATGAGGGGTGAGGCGCCGGCGTTGTCGGCGGTGACGTAGTCGCCGTTGGCGTGGGCCCGCAGCGAGACCACGGAACCGTTTCCGGGCGGGGTGCTCGTGGAGCCGCCGAGCAGCGAAAGGTCCACCGCGTTCGCGATCGCCTGCAGGCCCGCCTCGTTGGGGTGCAGGTGGTCGCCCGCGTCGTAGGCGGGCAGGTAGCGGGTCGGCTGGGACGGGTCGTGCGTCGCCGTGTCCTGGTCGACCACCCCGTCGCAGCCGCTCCCGGCGCCGCGGACGAAGGAGTTCACCTGCTCGCGCGCGGTCTCGCCGGCCTGCGACCAGCCGCTCGAACCCTGGAACGGGGTGAGCGTCGAGCACAGGAAGGAGATCCCGGCCGCGTGCGCGCGGGATATCAACTGCTGGAGCGCGGAGATGAGTTGGGCGCCGCTCGGCGGGTTGGAGACGCCGACGTCGTTGATCGGGTCGTCGGAGAAGACCACCCAGCGCACCCCCGGCTGCTGGAGCACGTCCCGGTCGAACCGGTTGAGCGCGCTCTGGCCCGCGCCGTCGGTGAGCAGCTTGTTGCCACTGATGCCCTGGTTGAGCACGCCGACCGTCAGACCCGCGGAACTCAGCCGTTGGGCCAGGTCGTTGGGCCAGCGGCGGTTGTCGTCCTGGGCGGAGGCGACACCGTCGGTGATGGAGGCGCCCAGGGTGACCACGGCCCCCTGGGCGGCGGAGTTCTGCACGTCCAGGTTGGTCAGGAAGGCGTAACTGCCGGTCGTGGACGGGTTGGTGAGCGAGGCGGCGGCGCTGACATCGCCGCCGGCCACGTAGTTGGTCTGCGTGCCCTGCTGGTGGTAGGTGGCGGAACCGGTGGACTGCGGCAGGTAGAAGCTCACCGAGACGTCGGCGAGTGCCGGGACGGAGAAGGCGATCGCATCGCTGACCGCGCTCTGCCCGGCCGGGATCGTCACCGAGGACTGACCGCCGAAGGTGACGGCCCGGTCGGTGCCCGTGTCGACCGAGGCGCCCGAGGTGCGCCGGGCCACGTGCACGTCCGCGACGGTCAGCGGGGCCGTGCCGAAGGTATTGGACAGGTGGATGCGGGCCGAGGTCCCGGAGATGCTGGTGTGCACGACCTGCCGCAGCGTCTGGCCCCCGTACGAGGGGCCGCCGCTCTGCGGCGAGACGGACCAGGTGCCGGTCCAGCCGCCGGGATCGGCGGCGGCCGCCGCGGGTGCCTCCGGGATGGCGGCGGAGGCGCCCGCGGCGAGCGCGGGTGCGGCGAAGGCGGGCGCGAGCAGCGCGGCGGCGAGCAGCGCGGCCGCGCGGACCGCCCTGTTCCGCCGGGTGGGTGCGCGTCGGTGCATGGGAACTCCTGAGGGGGGAGGGGCAGGCGTGGCGCCTGCCCGGCGGAGTGACCGCGGCGAACACGGGGGACTGTAGTGCGCCGCCTGTGCTACGCCAATCCCCTTGCCCCGCCGAAGAGTTCGGATGACTGCGGGCGCGGGGCGCCGATTCGCGGCGGAGGAGGGTGGTGCGGGCGGAGGACATCGGAGCAATCGCGGGGCCCTGCGAGGTATGGGGATCCCCGCGGGCCCCCGTGGGCGGCTCGGTGGTTCGGACTGCTCGGTAGCTCCGGTAGCTCGGGCGGCGGTGGACCGGCCGCCGGCTCAGGCGTCCGCCGCCGCCTGGTGCTCGTCCGCCGCGGGCATGCGGTGCGGGAAGCCCACCCTCAGCAGGGCGGCCGAGGCCGCGGCCGCCGCCACGATCGACGCTCCCATCAGCAGGGCCAGGTGGTAGCCGTGGTGGAGCAGCGGGGTGGCCACCTGGGGGCCGAGGATCTGGCCCGCGGAGTAGCCGGCCGTCAAGAGGGCGACCGCGCGCGGGAAGCGCAGATGTGTGCCCGCGGCCAGGGCGATGGAGCTGACGCCGAGGAAGGTCGCGCCGAAGAGGAACGCGGCCACGAAGGCGGCGGCCACCCCGCCCACCAGCGCGGGCAGCGCGATGCCGACCGCCTGCACGAGCAGCGCCGCCAGCAGCAGGTCGGGCCGGGTGCGGCGCCGGCCGAGCCGCGCCCACAGCACCGAGGACGGCACCGCGGCGATCCCCACCACGACCCACGCGGCCCCGCCCACCGTCCGCGAGGAGTTCTGCACGATCGCCGCGACCAGGAACGTCCCGGCGATGATGTAGCCGACGCCCTCCAGCGTGTAGCTCGCGAACAGCACCGAGAACCACCGGTGAGTGCGCGGCCGGGCCGCCCCCCGCTCGCCCGCCGCGGGCTCCGGGTCCGGCTCGGGGCGCAGCGGCCAGGCCGCCGCGGTCAGGACGGCGCACAGGCCCGAGGCCGACCACCACGCGGTCCGCCAGTCCCCGGCCGCCTCCAGGACGAGCACCAGCGCGCCGGACAGGGCGATGCCCGCGCCGACCCCGCTGAACCCCCACCCGGGCAGGTGCGCCGACCTGCCCCGCAGGTGCCCGAGCAGCGTGCCCGCGGCGAATACGAAGACGACGCCGCTCGCCGCCCCGGCCAGCAGCCGCAGCACGAACCACGCGGCGACGGAGTGGGTGGCCGGCATGGCGGCCAGGCTCGCCGTCAGCAGCACCAGGGCGCCGCGGTGGACCGCCCGGGAGCGGCCCCAGCGCGGGGCGAACATGCCGAGGAGGGCGCCGGCGAGGTTCCCCACGTAGTTCGCCGTGGCGAGGTCCGCGCCCGCCGAGGCGGTCAGCCCGGCCTGCGCGGTCATCAACGGCAGGATCGGCGTGTAGACGAACCGCCCGACGCCCATGCCCGCGGCGAGCGCGCACGCCCCTTGGACGACGTGGGCCCGGGCCGAGGTGATGCCCGCGGCGGGGCGGCTGAGGAGGTCGGCTGCGGTCATGGCGGTCCCGTGCGTCGCGTGTTCGGCTGTGTGCCCGGCCGGGCGGTGGCCGCGCCGGGGGAGCGGTGGGCGTCCCGGGCTCCCGGTCCGCACCGCACGGGCCCGGCCCGTACCGCTCCGCCCTCCAGCGAACCGGTCTCCGCCGTACGCGTCCACGACAAGATCCCGACCTCTGGTAGGCCGGACTTCCCACCGCAGGCGAGAGCTGTCGAGCGCCCGCGGCGTGTGGGGTGACGCACGCACCGGGGGCCGGGCGCGCAGGGCGCCTAGGGCGACGCACTCGTCGGGCAGGGCGCGCAGGGCGCTGGGGTGACGCACTCGTGGGGCCGGGCGCGCAGGGTGCCGAAGCGCCGCGCGTCCTCCGGATCGCCGGTCACCGAGGCGCTTGCCCGCCGGCCGCCATGACGCCGGGCTCGAAGCAGTACCGTCCGCCGTCCCCGACGCGAGGACGCTGCCCCGCCCGGGGGTTCGCACCTCGCCGCCGGCCGCCGCGGCTCCACCCCGCCGAGCCGTGACCCGCGCGCGTGGTACGGCGTGCCGCCTGAAGGCACGTCGGCCGGCGGCAATGCCCGGTGCGCCCGTCCGGGACAGGGGAACGCCGTCCGGCGCTGTGACGCCGCGGAGATCCACCCGGCAGGCCCTACGCTCGTGGCGTGGAACTACGGCAGTTGCGGTACTTCGTCGCCGTCGCCCAGGAGCTGCACTTCGGGCGGGCGGCGATGCGCGTGCACATCTCCGGGCCCGCGCTCTCGCAGCAGATCATCGCCCTCGAACGGGACCTGGGCGCCCAGCTGTTCGTACGGGACCGGCGCACCGTGCAGCTGACCGCGGCCGGCGAGGCGCTGCTGGAGGACGCGCGGCGGATGCTCGCCCTCGCCGACGACGCGCGCCGCCGGGTCCGGCGGACCGCCGCCGAGGCGGCCCCGCTGCGGCTCGGGTACGTCAGCTGGCTGCCGCAGGAAGCCGGGTCGGGCCTCGGGGTGCCGCTGCGGATCGACGAGTGGGTGCTGCCCTCGCACGTGCAGGCCGACCGGGTCGCGGAGGGCAGCCTCGACCTCGCGCTGGCCTGGCTGCCGGCCGCCGGTGCCGCCCGCCGCGGGCTGGCCGCGCACCTGGTACGGGCCGAGGCGCTCACCGCCTGCGCGCCGGGGGCGGGTTCGGGCGAGGCGGTGCCCGCGGCGGGCCTGACGGTGCTGGTCGACACCGACGAGTGGGCGTGGTCCTCGTGGAACGCCTTCGCCGCGGAGTTCGCGGCCGACACCGGGGCCGCGCTCGCCCGGATCGACGACGGCGGGGTCACCGGCGAGGCGTTCTACGGCCACGTGCGCCAGCTCGGCGGGCCCGTCCTCGGCTCGCCCAAGCGCCATCTCGCGGTCATGCCGCCCACGCTGGCCCGCCGCCCGATCGCGGCGCCGACCCCGGTGTGGACCTGGTCCCTCCTGCACCGCGCCGACGACGACCGCCCGGCCGTGCGCACCGCGACCGCCGCCTTCCTCGCGCTCTCCCGCGCCCACGCCTGGCCCACCCCGCCGCCGGCCCCCTTCTGGCTCCCGGCCGACGACCCCCACCGCGCGGTGCTCACGTCCGTCAGCTGAAGCCTGTCCGGACGGGCGCGGCCCCCGGGTCAGCCCGCGACCACGGCGAGGACGGCGGCCGCCGCGGCCACCAGCGCCAGCACCCCGAAGGTCGCCGCGCGGCCGGCGGTGCCCCGGGCCCGGTCCCGCGGTGGGAACGCGGTGGCCCGCTCGGGCCGGACGGGGGAGTAGCGCACGGTGACGGTGTCGCCCTCGGCGGTGCCGAGCGGGCCGAGCTCCTCGAAGCGCACGACGCGGCCGTCCGCGGTGGTGAACTCGTACTGGAAGTGCCGGGTGACGCCGCCGAAGCCGGAATCCGACGCGTCCCGGTCGCGGGTGGTCCGGACGCCCACGCACCGTCCCTGCGCCGTCAGACCCGCCCATGCCTGCTCCATCTCCCGTCGCCGTCGCGCCGATTGCACGCCCATGGCGACGGCCGCAGCGGCCACCACCACGGCCACCACCGCGAACATCCCCTGCATCGAAGCCCTCCCACCGAGACCGGCCGTGTCCGATCCGACCCTGACCCGCCCCCGCGCTGCCGTCGCCGTCACGACGCCGGCGGGCGCGGGGGCGGGTGGGTCAGCGTGCCGGGGTGAGGCGGATCAGCGTGTTCAGGACCGTGTCGATGCGGTCCTGGGCCGGGGTGTCGGTGAGTTGGGTGAGGAGGCGGGCCATCGTGGCGAGGAGGACGGGGCTGTCCATCACCCGGTCGTGCAGGAGCGGGCCGTAGCCGATGCGGCCGAAGACCTGCCGGGCGGCGAGGTTGCCCAGGCGGTAGTAGCGGCCCCAGACGCGCTGGAGTTCGGCGGGGTAGCGGTGCAGGGCGTGCTCGCGGCGGGCGCCCTCGGGCCGGGTGAGCGCCTGGGCGACCGTCTCGGCCGCGACCTCGCCCGCCTCCAGCGCCTGCGCGATGCCCTCGCCGCTCCACGGGCTGATCATGCCCGCGCTGTCGCCCACCAGCAGCAGCCCCCGCCCGTACTGGGGGCGGCGGTTGAAGCCCATCGGCAGGGCGGCACCGCGCAGCGGCGACTGCGCGCTCTCCTCGGACACGCCCCAGTCCGCCGGCAGCCGCTCCAGCCACAGGTCCATGCTCGCCCGCAGGTCCACCGCCCCGTGCTTGCGGTGCGGCATTCCGCCGAGCCCGACGTTGACCCGCCCGTCGCCCAGCGGGAAGATCCAGCCGTAGCCGGGCAGGTGGCGTCCGGTGCGCGAGCAGCGCAGGTCGGCCCACAGCTCCAGGTAGGGGTCGTCGGCGCGGGGGCTGCGGTAATAGCGGCGGACGGCGGTCGCCATCGGTGCGCGCGTGTCGCGCTCCAGGCCCATCGCCAGCGCCGTGCGCGCCGAGGCGCCCTCGGCCGCGACGACCACCGGCGCCCGGTAGAGCGCGGGCCGCGCCTCGGGCCCGGCGGCCGCGTGCACGCCCGTGATCCGCCCGGCCCGGTCCAGCAGCGGCGCCGTCGCCCGCACCCCCGTCCGCAGCCGCGCCCCGGCCTTGACGGCATGCCGGGCGAGGATCTCGTCGAAGTCGTAACGGCTGCGGGTGAGGCCGAAGTCGGGGTAGCGGCCGAGCGCGGGCCAGTCGATGAGCACCTCGCGGCCCTCGCGCACCCAGCGCATGCCGCGGGTGCGGTGCCAGCCGGGAGCGTCGATGTCCACGCCCATCCGCACCAGTTGGTGCACCCCGCGCGGGGTGAGCCCGTCGCCGCACACCTTCTCGCGCGGGAAGCCGCCCTTCTCCAGCAGCAGTACGTCCACCCCGGCCCTGGCCAGGTGCAGCGCGGTCGCCGACCCGGCCGGACCGGCGCCGACCACGATCACCTGCGCGTCCTCACGCACCTCGGCGTCGTCCTGCGCCGTCGGCGGCTCCCGTCCAGCGTCGGCCACGCTCTGCCTCCTCGCTCCGCCCCGTACCCGAAGGGCCCGCGGTCCGCGCAGCGCGGTGCCGGCCGGCCCGTCACTACCTTCCCCCGCCCCGCCGGCACCACACCACGCGGCCTGCCCCAGCCGCCCCCTGACGGATCGAATTTTAGTTTATTAGGAATATTCGTTGACAGGGTGCGGGGCCGCCTCCACAGTTCTTCCGCGAGGCGCGGCGCCCGGTCATGGGCGGGTCCGCGCCAGGACATCCCCGAACTCACCGGAGAGACACGTGACTTCGCTCCGTTCACGGAAGACGCAGGTCCGGCGGGCCGGCACGGTGGCCGCGCTCGCCGCGCTGGTGGCCACCGCGCTGCCGGCCGCCGCCGTCGCCGCGGTCCCCGCGGCCGGGCCCGGCGCACCCGCCGCGGCCGGCACTTTCGCCGGCCGGGCCGCGACCCTCGACCCCACCCCGTACATGGGCTGGAACACCTACTACGGCCTGGGCGCGCCCACCGAGGACCAGGTGAAGAGCGTCGCGGACTACCTGGTCAGCAGCGGCCTGCGCGACAGCGGCTACGACATCGTGTGGCTCGACGGCGGCTGGCAGGCCGACACCCCGCGCGACGCCCAGGGCAATCTGCAGGCCAACCCCGAGCGCTTCCCGCACGGCATCCCGGCCCTGGTGGACTACCTGCACGCGCGCGGCCTGCGGGCCGGCATCTACACCGACGCCGGGGACTACGACCCGGCCAGCTGCGGCCTGGGCAGCCGCGGCCACTACCAGCAGGACGCCGACCTGTTCGCGCGCTGGAAGGTGGACGCGATCAAGGTCGACTTCCTGTGCGGCATCGGCGAGAAGCTCCACCCGGGCCCGGCCTACCAGGAGTTCGCCGCCGCGGTCGCCGCGTCCGGCCGCCCCATGCTGCTCAACCTGTGCAACCCGCTCACCGACGACTGGGGCCTGCCGCACGACCCGGACCAGGACGCCCACAACACCTACGTCTACGGCCCCACCACCGCCGACTCCTGGCGCACCGGCACCGACATCGCCTGGGGCACTCCCACCGCGGGGGAGTTCCCCGACGTGCTGCGCAACATGGACGCCAACGCCTGGCACCCCGAGGCCCAGTCGCCCGGCCACTGGAACGACCCGGACTACCTCATCCCGATGCGGCCGCTGGCCGGCGGCGGCTACGAGCTGAGCCAGGAGGAGTCCACCACGCAGCTGGTGATGTGGGCCGAGATGGCCTCCCCGCTGGTGATCGGCTCCGACCCGCGCACCCTGTCGCAGGCGATGCTCGCCACCCTGGAGAACCCCGAGATCATCGCCGTCGACCAGGACCCGCTGGGCATCCAGGGGGTGCGGATCGCCACCGACGCCACCGGCGACACCTACAGCAAGGTGCTCGCCGGCAGCGGCCGGCGCGCGGTGGTGCTGCTCAACCGCTCCGACCAGCCCGCGCAGCGCACCGTCACCTTCGCGCAGGCCGGGCTCACCGGCAAGGTCGCCGTGCGCGACCTGCGGGCCCGCGCGGACCGCGGCACCCACACCGGCTCCTACACCGTCACCGTGCCCGCGCACGGCACCGCGATGCTGTCGCTGACCGGCACCGACGACGCCCCCGGCACCCTGCTCGGCCGCACCACCTCCAGCGCCGACCCCGCGATCGTCGCCGACGGCAGCGCGCTGACCGCCTTCACCCGGGGGCCGGGCGGCTCGCTGCAGGTGCAGACCGGCACACGGACCGGCGCCGGCGGGCAGTGGACGGGCCGCACCACCGACCTCGGCGGCCCCACCCACGGCGCCTTCACCGGCCAGCCCGCGGCCTACGGTTCGGCCGGCGGCCGGATCGACGTCTTCGTCCGCGGCCTGGACGGCCACGCCTACCGCCGCACCCTGCAGCACGGCCACTGGGGCGGCTGGCAGGACCTCGGCGGCAGCATCGCCGACGCCCCCACCGTGGCGTGGAACGGCCCCGGCGACTGGACGCTGTACGCCACCGGCACCGACGGCGCCGTGGACAGCCGCAGCGCGCAGGGGAGTTGGGACAGCGCGGGGGCGCCCGACGGGGTCGCGCTGCGCGGCCGCCCGTCCGCCGCCGTGGACTCCGCGGGCCGCACCCACCTCGCGGTGCGCACCGCCGACGACGCGGTCTGGACCCGCGAGCGCGCCGCGGACGGCACCTGGTCGGCGTGGACCTCGCTCGGCGGCACCGTCAGCGGCAGCCCCACCCTGGTCGCCTCCGGCACCTCGGTCCACCTGCTCGCCCGCGCCTCGGACTACACCCTCTGGCGGCGCGACTACGACGCGGCGAGCGGCAGTTGGGGCGGCTGGTACCCGCAGCAGGACTACGCGAGCAACGCCTTCGACGGGTCGCTCGGCGCCACCGCGGGCCCCGGCGGCACCGTGCTGGTGATCGCCCGCGGAGTGGCCGGACGGGTGCGCCAGAGCGCCCTGTGAGGCCGTGCGGTGCGGCCCGCCCGACCGGCCGTAAAACCGTTAGTCAGTAAATTACGAATTAATCTTGACGTCGCTCCGGCGTCACGCCACTCTGTACGAGCCGAACGGGCGCCCCGCCGTCAGGGGGCGGGGCCCTCTTCCGTGGGCGCAGAAGGAGTCCCATGAACACCTCACCAACCAGCCGTCGCCGCTTCCTCGCCGGAGCCGGCGCCCTCGGAGCCGTCGGCGCCGCCTCGCTGATGAGCGGATGCGTCGCCTCCGGCTCCGGCGGCGGCAGCACCGCCCAGTCCAAGGGCGGCACGGTCAGCCTGCAGTCCAACCTCTCCTCACCGCAGGCCAAGAAGGCGATGGAGGACCTGGTCGCCGCCTTCGACAAGCGCGGCGGCGCCAAGGCCAGCCTCAACACGGTGGCCTCGGAGACCTTCCGCACCCAGCTGCCGACCTACCTCACCTCGGCCAACCCGCCGGACCTGCTCACCTGGTACCCCGGCTCGGTCGCCAACGCCTACTCCGACAAGAACCTGCTGCTCGACGTCGACGACATCTGGACCAAGCCCGAACTGTCCGGCTACTCCGACGCGTTGAAGAAGCTCTGCACCGACGACAAGGGCCGCAAGGTCTTCGTGCCGGCCAGCTACTACTGGTGGGGCGTCTTCTACAAGAAGTCCAACTTCGCCAAGTGGGACGTGCAGGAGCCCAAGACCTGGGACGAGTTCCTCGCGCTGTGCCGGAAGCTCAAGACCAAGGGCGTGGCCCCGATCGGGCTGGGCGCCGGCGCCGACACCGCCTGGGTCGCCTCCGCGTGGTTCGACTACTTCGACATCCGCATCAACGGCGCCCAGTACCACCGCGACCTGCTCGCCGGGAAGCACAGCTTCACCGACCCGCAGGTGCACAAGGTCTTCGACACCTGGTCCGAGGCGCTGCCCTACTTCGACCCCAACGGCACCGCCCTGTCCTTCCAGGACGCCACCACCGCGCTGCTCAACAACCGCACCGGCATGATGCTGATCGGCACCTTCTTCGCCGACGCCGCCCCCAAGGACCAGCTCGGCGACCTCGACTTCTTCCGGTTCCCGGTGATCGACCCGGCGATGCCGCTGGTCGAGGAGGGTCCCACCGACGGGTACTTCGCCAGCGCCCACACCCACCACCAGGCCGAGGTCAAGGAGCTGATGCGCTACCTGGCCACCGCCGAGGCGCAGGAGATCTACCTCAAGGGCTCCTCGGGCACCTCCATCCCGACCAACCCCACCGCCAAGGACTCCGGCACGCCGCTGGTCAAGAAGGGCCGGGCGATGATCGAGAGCGCCGCCGACGTCACGCAGTTCTTCAACCGCGACTCCAGCGACGCCCTGCAGCCCACCGCCGACACCGCGCTGACGAAGTTCCTCGCCAAGCCCAAGGAGATCACCTCGATCCTCTCGAACTGGCAGCGCGACGCACAGAAGATCTGGAGCCAGTGACATGGCGGTGCTGACCGCGACCGACCGCGACCGCGCGGCCGGCGCCGCCCCCGGACCGGTCCGGGGGCGGCGCGGACGGGCCACCCGCGTCCCCCCGGTGGTGCTCGCCTTCGTGCTGGTCCCGCTGCTCGTCGAGGGCTTCTGGGTGTTCTGGCCGGCCCTGCAGGGCTTCTGGCTGTCGCTGACCAAATGGGACGGCATCTCACCGCCGCAGTACGTGGGCCTGGCCAACTACCGCGAGATGGTGCACGACTCCGTCTTCCACACCGCGCTGCTCGACACCGTGCTCTGGCTCGCGCTCTTCGGCGGCCTGTCGGCGATCCTCGGCCTGGGCGCGGCCCTGCTGCTCCAGCAGGAGCGCCGCGGCGTCGGCGTCTACCGGGCCGCGCTCTTCCTGCCGGTGGTCTTCTCGCTCACCGCGACCGCCCTGGTCTGGCAGGCGATGTACCAGCCGGACGGACTCGTCGACAAGACCATGTCCGCCCTGGGCCTGGGCGGCCTCACCCACCCGTGGCTCGCCGACCAGGACACCGCCCTGTACGCGGTGATCGTCCCCGCCCTGTGGCGCCAGATCGGCTACGTCATGGTGCTCTACCTCGCCGGCCTGAAAGGCATCGACCCGGCCCTGTACGAGGCCGCGAAGGTGGACGGCGCCACCCGCTGGCAGCAGTTCCGGCACATCACCCTGCCGCAGCTGTCCAGCGTCAACGCCGTGGTGCTCTCGGTGATCATCATCGACTCGCTGCGCTCCTTCGACGTCGTGTGGGCGCTCACCCGCGGCGGGCCCTACCACTCCTCGGAGCTGCTGAGCACCTACATGTACTCCACCGCCTTCCAGTCGCTGCGCCTGGGCTACGGCTCCGCGCTCGCCGTCGTCATCTTCGTGCTCGCCTTCGGCGTCATCGCCTCCTACCTGGTGCGCGCGTTCAAGGAGGCCGACTGATGGCCGCGACCACACCCGCGGGCACGCCCACCGGCAGCCCCGCCGGCTCCCCGGCCGGGCTCAAGGCCCGCACCGCCGACGCCTCCGCCCACGCCCGGCGCCGCCGGATGTGGGGCACGGTGGCCTTCCACGGCAGCGCCGGGCTGATCTCGCTGCTCTGGCTGGTGCCGATCGCCGTCGTCCTGGTCACCGCCACCCGTTCCTTCGACGACATCGCCGCCCACGGCCTGGGCAGCATGCCGCACTCCTTCACCCTCGGCGGCTTCCGCCAGGCGTGGACCGACGGCGGGCAGCAGCAGGCGCTGATCAACAGCCTCGTCGTCACCATCCCCACCGTGCTGCTGTCGCTGCTGCTCGCCTCCATGGCCGCCTTCGCGCTCAGCCGCTACGACGTGCCGCTGCGCCGCGCCCTGCTGCTGCTCATGCTCAGCGGCAACCTGCTGCCCCCGCAGATCCTGCTCATCCCGGTCTCCAAGCTCAGCGAGAAGCTCGGCATCTACGACTCGCTGTACGCACTGATCGGCGTGCAGATCGGCTTCGGCGTCGGCTTCTACGTCTTCGTGCTGCACGGCTTCATGCGCGCCATCCCGCCCGAGATCCAGCAGGCGGCCGTGATCGACGGCGCCGGGCCCTGGCAGATCTACACCCGCATCATCCTGCCGCTGGCCCGCCCCGCGCTGGCCGCGCTCACCGCGCTCTCCTTCACCTGGATCTTCAACGACCTGCTGTGGGCGATCACCGTGCTGCGCACCGGCAGCAAGATGCCCATCACCGCCTCCCTGCTGGGCCTGCAGGGCCAGTACGTCTCGCAGTGGAACGTCATCGCGGCCGGCTCGGTGATCGCCGCCGCCCCCACCGTCATCGTCTTCCTCCGCTTCCAGCGCCACTTCGTGGCGGGACTCAATCTCGGAGCCGTCAAGTGAGCCCGCACGACCGCTGGTTGCTGCGCACCGCGCACACCGTCTACGCCGTCCGCCTCGAACCGGGCGGCCGCTGGGCGGAGACGGCGGCCTGGGGCCCGCACGGCGTCGAGACCGGCCCCTCGCCCCTGCCGGGCGACCAGCACACCCACTTCCTCACCCCCGCCGACGCGGCACCGGCCGAGTACATCCCCTACGGGCTGCGGCCGTTCACCGGCGCGGACCTCACCGTCCGCCGCCCCGGCGGGGAGCGCGGCACCTGGTGGGAGTTCGCCGGCGCCCGGCAGGACGAAGAGGCAGCCCTGGAGCTGGAGTTCGCCGACCCGGTCACCGGCCTGCGCGCCACCCTGCACTACCGGGTGGTGCCCGGCACCGACGTCCTGCTGCGGTGGACGGTGCTGGCGAACACCGGCGCCGAGGAACTCCACCTGGAACAGCTGGACTCCGCCGCCGTCAACGTGCCCGTCACCGGCGCCGCCCGCCTGACCTACCTGACCGGCCAGTGGGCGCAGGAGTTCACCCGCACCACCCTCGAACTGGCCCGCGGCCGCTTCGAGATGGGCTCCACCCAGGGCGTGCCCGGCCACGCCTACGCCCCCTGGCTCGCCCTCCAGGACGCCGCGGAAGCGGACGGGCCCGCCACCGCGACCTGGGGCGTCGCCCTGCAGTGGCCCGGCAGTTGGCACCTCACCGCCGACGCCGAACCCGGCGGCGGCCTGCGGGTGCGGGCCGGCCGGGTGCCCCACGAGGGCGCCGTCGCCCTCGCCCCCGGCGCCGAACTGCGCACCCCCGAACTCGCCTGCGCCTTCAGCCCCGAGGGGCTCGACGGCCTCTCCCGCGTGTGGCACCGCTACGAGCGGCACCTCGCCGGCGAGCGGCTGCACCGGCCGCGCAAGGTGCTCTACAACTCCTGGGAGGCCACCGGCTTCGACGTCGACGCCGCAGCGCAGCTCGAACTCGCCGAAATCGCGGCCGAGTTGGGCGTGGAGCTGTTCGTGGTGGACGACGGCTGGTTCACCGGGCGCGGCGACGAGAAGGGCGGCCTCGGCGACTGGACGGCGGACCCCGCCGCCTTCCCCGACGGCTTCGACGCCTTCATCGCCCGGATCAAGGCGCTCGGCATGGACTTCGGCCTGTGGGTGGAGCCCGAGGCCGTGAGCCCCGCCTCCGCGCTCCACGCCGAGCACCCCGAGTGGGTCTACCGGATCGACGGCCGCCCCGCCACGCTCGTCCGCGAGCAACTGCTGCTCGACCTCGGCCGGGCGGACGTCCAGGACTTCGTGCTCGCCACCCTCGACCGGCTGCTGACCGCCCACGACATCTCCTACCTCAAGTGGGACATGAACCGCCCGCCCACCGAGCGCGGCCGCCCCGGCGCCACCGAACCCGGCGCCCTCGACCTCGACGCCGCCCACGCGGCCGGCTACCTGCGGGTCCTGGACCACCTGCGGACCCGCCACCCGCACGTCACCGTGGAGGGCTGCGCCGGCGGCGGCGCCCGCGTCGAGCACACCACCCTGGCCCGTACCGACGTGGTGTGGCCCAGTGACAACACCGCGCCGCTGGACCGCCTCGCCATCCAGTACGGCTACCTGCACGCCCACGCGCCCCACACCATGAGCTCCTGGGTCACAGACGCGCCCGGCGTCTTCGACCCGCGGCCGCGCTCGCTCGCCTTCCGCTTCGTGCTCGCCAGTGCCGGCGTGCTCGGCATCGGCGCCGACATCCGCCGCTGGGACGCCGCCCGGCGGGCCGAGGCCGCCTCATGGGTGGCGCGCTACAAGGACGTCCGCGACGTCGTCCATCACGGCGAGGCCCGCCTGCTCGGCAGCCCCGCCGACGCCACCTGCGGCGTGCAGTACGAGGAGCCCGGCGGGCGGGTCGTCGTCGCCGCCTGGAGCACCGGCCGGCTCGACGGCGCGCCCCTGGTCCCCGGCCGCCCCGCGAGGCTGCGGCTGCGCGGCCTGGACCCCGCCGCCGTCTACGCCGACCAGGACACCGGCACCCGCTACAGCGGCGCCCACCTGCTGCACGCCGGGCTGCCGCTGCCATGGAGCGCCACCCACGACGCGGAACTCGTCGTGCTGGTCAGGCTATGAGCAGCGGCCCCGCACCACCTCACTAAAGTCACCAGAACCGGTCAGAGAGCCGGCCGCAGCACCGGCCGGGCCACCGCCACCCCCGAGGAGTCGACCCGCCCCATGAACGCACCCACCCCCCGCTTCGCCGGCCAGGTCGCCGTGGTGACCGGGGCGGCCTCCGGCATCGGGGCCGCCACCGCGCGCAGACTCGCCGGCGAAGGCGCCGCCGTCGTCCTCGCCGACATCGCCGCGCCGGCCGGCGAGGAGGTCGCCGCGGGCATCCGCAAGGACGGTGGCCGGGCCGCGTTCGCCACCGCCGACGTCTCCTCGCCGCAGGGGTGGCAGGACATCGCCGCCGCCGCGGCCGGCTTCGGGCCGGTGAACGTCCTGGTCTCCAACGCCTACACCGTGGACGTCACCCCCGCCCACGAGATGACGCTGGCCTCCTGGGAGCGGCAGATCGCGGTGAACCTCACCGGCGCCTTCCTCGGCGTCAAGGCGCTCCTGCCCGACCTGCGGGCGACCTCCGGCGCCGTCGTGCTCACCTCCTCCGTCCACGCCCACAAGGGCATCCCCGGCCACCCCGCCTACGCCGCCAGCAAGGGCGCCCTGCTGTCGCTGACCGGGCAGCTGGCCGTGGAGTACGGGCCGCAGGTGCGGGTCAACGCGGTGCTGCCCGGGCCGATCCTCACCGCCGCCTGGGACCGGGTCGGGCCCGAGGACCGCGAGCGCAGCGTCGCCGAGACCGCCGCCAAGCGGTTCGGCAGACCCGAGGAGGCCGCCGCGGCCATCGCCTTCCTCGCCGCACCCGAAGCCTCCTACGTCACCGGCGCCAGCCTCCTCGTCGACGGCGGCTGGAGCGTGGTGAAGGCATCCGCATGACCGCCGCAGGACCCGAACGACCTTCGCAGAAAGGCAGAACCACATGACGCCATACGCGCGCCGCGGAGTGCACGGCCAGACCGTGGAGACCCTCGCGCGCCGGGTGCTCAGCGGCGAGATCCCCGAAGGCGCCACCCTCGACCTGCCCGCGCTGCAGGCCGAACTCGACGTCAGCCTCACCGCGCTGCGCGAGTCGCTGAAGGTGCTCGCGGCCAAGGGCATGGTCGACGCCCGGCAGAAGCGCGGCACCTTCGTCCGCGCCCGTGCCGACTGGAACCTGCTCGACGCCGACATGCTGCGCTGGCAGTTCGCCGCGGGCACCAGCGCCGGCGCCGACACCGCCCTGCTGCGCAACCTCGGCGAGGTCCGCGCCATCATCGAGCCCGCCGCGGTGCGCCTGGCCGCGCTGCGCCGCACCGAGCCCGACCTGGCCGCGCTGGAGGCCGCCCTGGACGCCATGGCCGAGTCCGACGCGGGCCCCGCCCACGCCGTCCAGGCCGACCTCGGCTTCCACCGGGCCCTGCTCGCGGCCACCCACAACGAACTGCTCGAACGCATGGAGATGGTGATCGAGTCGGGCCTGGCGCACCGCGACGAGATCGTGCACTCCTCCCCGCACGGCCGCGACCCCGTGCCCAGCCACCGCGCCGTCCTGGACGCCGTGCGCGCCAAGGACCCCGAGGCCGCGGAGCAGGCCATGCGCGCCCTGCTCGAACAGGCCGTGCGCGACCTGGACCTGGTGCACGGCGCCGACACCGGGCCCGGTGCGGGCGCGGGGCCCGCCGCCGGCACCGCCGCTGCACGTGAGACCGAACCCGAAACCGGAGCCGAAGCCCCCACGGAGGACACCAAGTGAAGATCGTCAGGGTCGAGACCTTCCTGGTGCCGCCGCGCTGGCTGTTCTGCCGGATCGAGACCGACGAGGGCCTGGTCGGCTGGGGCGAGCCGGTGGTCGAGGGCCGCGCCGAGGTGGTGCGCGCGGCCGTCGAGGTGCTCGCCGAACAGCTCGTCGGCCAGGACCCGTTGCGCATCCAGGACCACTGGCAGGTGCTCACCAAGGGCGGCTTCTACCGCGGCGGCCCGGTGCTCTCCAGCGCCGTGGCCGGCCTCGACCACGCCCTGTGGGACATCGCCGGCAAGGCGTACGGCGCCCCCGTGCACAGCCTGCTCGGCGGCCCGGTGCGCGACCGGGTCCGGGTCTACGCCTGGGTCGGCGGCGACGAGCCCGCGCAGATCGGCGAGCAGGTCGCCGCCCAGATCGAGGCCGGCTTCACCGCCGTGAAGATGAACGGCTCCGGCCGCACCGACCCGGTGCCCAGCGCCGCCGGCACCGCCGAGGTGGTCCGCCGGGTCGCCGCCGCCCGCGAGGCGCTGGGCCCCGAACGCGACGTCGCCGTCGACTTCCACGGCCGCTTCACCCCGGCCGGCGCCCGCCGGGTGCTGCACGAGATAGCCCCGCTGCACCCGCTCTTCGTGGAGGAGCCGGTGCTGCCCGACCAGAGCCACCTGCTCGCCCCGCTCGCCGCCGCCACCTCGGTGCCGCTGGCCACCGGCGAACGCCTCTACGGGCGCGGCGAGTTCCTGCCCGTGCTGCAGGCCGGCATCGCCGTCGCCCAGCCCGACCTCTCGCACGCCGGCGGCATCACCGAGGTGACGCGGATCGCCGCCCTCGCCGAGACCTTCGGCGCCCAACTCGCCCCGCACTGCCCGCTCGGCCCGATCTCGCTGGCCGCGAGCCTGCAAGTGGCCTTCTGCACGCCGAACTTCCTCATCCAGGAGCAGAGCCTGGGCATCCACTACAACAAGGAGGCCGACCTGCTCTCCTACCTGGTGGACACCGAGCCCTTCCGCTTCGTGGACGGCCACGCGGTGCGCACCACGCTGCCCGGCCTCGGCATCACCGTGGACGAGGCCGCCGTACGCGCCGCCGACCGCGCCGGGCACGCCTGGCGCAACCCGGTCTGGCGGCACGCCGACGGGTCGTTCGCCGAGTGGTGACGCCCGCCGCGGCCGCCCCGCGGATCACCGCCGACCCCGCCCGCGGCGGGCGGTGGACCTCGCTGCACGCCGCCGGGCGCGAGTGGCTCTGGCACCGCGAGGAGCCGCGCCGCGCCGGGGTGGTCCCCGGCGACGCCTTCGCCGACGCGGGCGGCCTGGAGGAGTGCGTGCCCACCGTCCGCGGGCGGCCCGACCACGGCGACGCCTGGACGCGGCCCTGGCGGCAGGAGGGCGAGTGGTGGGTCGCCGACTGCCCATGCTTCCGGTTCGCCCGCCGCATCCGCCACCTGCCCGACCGCGCCGAGGCCGACTACCGCCTGTCCGCCGCACCCGGCCACCGCTTCGTATGGGCCGCCCACGCCCTGCTCGACCTCTCGCCGGCCGCCCGCCTCGACCTCCCCGATGCGGCGCCCGCCCGCCTCTACGCGGACGGCGGCAACGCGTGGACGCCCTTCACCTGGCCCGACGCGCCGCCGGCACCGGCCCCGCGGCCCGGAAGCACCCCGCCTTTCAGCGGGCCCGGCACCCAGGCGGGCAGCCCGTCCGGCGGGTTGCTCGCCGACCCGCTCCTGGGCCGCCCCGGCACCCTGCCCGGCGACGCCCCGAGCAGCGGGCCCGCCGGCCCGTCCCGCGCCCCGTCCGGAACGCTCGCCGGCCGGTCCGACGCGCAGGTGGGCGGCCCGACCGGTGGGTTGTTCGCGGGCCCGCTCGCTGGCCGCACCCCGCCCGCCGGAGGCTCCGGCACCGTGCCCTTCGACCGGCTCGGGCCCGACGACGGGACGGCCCTCGGCGCCATCGTCCGGGCCGCCGCGGTCGGTGTCCACGACGGCGGGCGGATCCTGCGGTTCGCGCTGGAGGCCGACGCGGGCCAGCCGGTCTCGGTCGCCCTGTGGCGCAACCTCGGCGGCTTCCCCGAGGGCGCCCCCTACCGCTCGATCGGCGTGGAGCCGATGCTCGGCCGCGTCTTCGACCTCGCCGCGGCCGGGCCGGACGAGGCCGCCCGGGTCCCCGCGAGCGGCGAGGTCCGCTGGCGCCTGACCGTCACCGCCGGCTGACGCCGTCCCACCCGCCCCCGACGTAAGGACACCCGAACCGTGGATCTGCTCGCGGCCCTGCGCACCCACCGGCTCGTCGCCATCGTGCGCGGCGACGACCCCGACGCCGCCGTACGCTCCGTGACCGCCCTGGTCGAGGAGGGCGTCGCCCTCATCGAGATATCCCTCAGCGGCACCGGCGCCCTCGATGCCATCGCCGCCGCCCGCAAGGCGCTCGGCGACGAGGCCGCGCTCGGCGCCGGCACCGTCCTGACCGCGCAGGACGCCCACGACGCCCGGCGCGCGGGCGCCCGCTTCAGTGTCACGCCGGGCCTCGCCGAGGGGGTGTCGGCCTCGATCGAGCTGGGCCTGCCCGTCCTCGCCGGGGTGATGACGCCCACCGACGTGCTCACCGCCCGCCGCATGGGCGCGGCCGCCTGCAAGATCTTCCCCGCCGCCCAGGCCGGCGGCCCCGGCTACCTGCGCGCCCTGCGCGCCCCCTTCCCCGACGTGCCCTTCGTGCCCGTCGGCGGGGTCGACGCCGAGGCCGCCCGCGCCTATCTCGCCGCCGGCGCCACCGCGGTCGGCGTCGGCAGCCCGCTGCTCGGCGACGCCCCCGCCGGCGGCGACCTCACCGCCCTGCGCGGCCGGGCCCGCGACTTCCTCGCCGCTGTCGCGCAGACCGCGGAGCCGTCCCGGTGAGCGGGCCCGTCGTGTGCGTGGGGGAGACCATGGCCGCGCTGGTGCCCGAGCCGGTCGGGCCGCTGGCCACGGCCGGCACCCTCGCGGTCACCGTGGCCGGGGCCGAGTCCAACACCGCGATGTACCTCGCCGACCACGGCGTGCCCGTGCGCTGGGTGTCCGCGGTGGGCGCCGATCCCTTCGGCGAGCGGATCACCGCCGAGGTCGCCGCCTGCGGGGTGGACGTCAGCGGCGTGCGCACCGACCCCGCGCGGCCCACCGGGCTGCTGCTGAAGGACCCCGGCGCCGCCGGGACCCGGGTGCGCTACTACCGGGCCGGCTCGGCCGCCGCCGCGCTCGGCCCCGACCTGCTGGCCGCGCCCGCCGTCCGCGAGGCGTCCCTGCTGCACCTGACCGGGATCACGGCGGCGCTCTCGGCCTCCTGCCGGGCCCTGGTGGAGGCCGCGCTGGACGGGCCGGTGCCGGTGAGCTTCGACGTCAACCACCGGCCCGCGCTGTGGCCGGGCGGCCGCGAGGAGGCCGCGGCCGTGCTGCGCGGCCTGGCCGACCGGGCCGACCTGGTCTTCGTCGGGCTGGACGAGGCGCAGGCGCTGTGGGGCCCGGCGGTCGCCGACCCGGCCGCCGTACGGGCCCTGCTGCCCGGGCCGCGGCGCCTGGTGGTCAAGGACGGGCCGCGCGCCGCCACCGCGTACGACGGAGCCGCCGCCCGTACGGTGCCCGCGCCCGCGGTCGAGGTGGTCGAGCCCGTCGGCGCGGGCGACGCCTTCGCCGCGGGCTTCCTGGCCGCCCTGCACCGCGGCGGGTCCACCGAGCGCGCGCTGCGGCTGGGCCACCTCACGGCGGGCGCGGCGCTGCGCGTCGGCGCCGACCACGGCCCGCTGCCGCCGCCGGACCGGCTGGCCGCGCTGCTGGACGCGAGCGAGGCAGAGTGGCGGGCGCTCGCCCCCGCGGCCGGGCCGACCCCGAGGGCACCGCTGGCACGGTCGGCAGCGCCGGTTCCGCCGGCCCGCCAGGACGCCTGAGGGCCCCCGCGGGAGCCCCGAGGCCGCCCGCACGCGCCCGAGTTGCGGGCCCTTTCGCCACCTGCGCCCCATCCGTCACCCCTGTGCGGAAGGGAAAACGGCCGCCGCGACGTACGGGCCCTTCACACGTACGTTTCGCTGTGTACGCCGAGCAATGCTCTCCTGGTGACATGGACCACATCACCTTCCTCGTGAGCATGGTCATCGTCACCGCCCTCGCGTTCGACTTCACCAACGGCTTCCACGACACCGCGAACGCCATGGCGACCTCGATCGCCACGGGGGCGCTGCGGCCGAAGGTGGCGGTCGCGATCAGCGGGGTGCTCAACCTGGCCGGCGCGTTCCTCTCCACGGAGGTCGCCAGGACGATCTCGGGCGGGATCGTGGCCGACAACCTGGTCACCCCGGGCATGATCTTCGCCGGACTGATCGGCGCTATCGTCTGGAATCTCGTCACGTGGCTGCTGGGGTTGCCGTCCAGTTCCTCGCACGCGCTCTTCGGCGGGCTGATCGGCGCGGTGTGGGTGGGGGCGGGACGCAAGGGCGTGCACTTCAATGAGGTGCTCGACAAGATCCTCATCCCCGCCGTGGCCTCGCCGGTCGTCGCCGGTGTCGCCGCGCTCGCCGCCACGTACTTCACCTACCGGCTCACGCGGCGGTCGGACGGCGACACCGTCGCCAAGGGCTTCCGCACCGGCCAGATCGCCTCGGCGTCCCTGGTCTCGCTTGCCCACGGCACCAACGACGCGCAGAAGACCATGGGCGTCATCACCCTCGCCCTGATCTCCTGCGGGGCCCTCGCCCCCGGCTCGGGGCCGCCGGTGTGGGTCATCCTCACCGCCGGCCTGGCCATCGCCACCGGCACCTACATCGGCGGCTGGCGGATCATCCGCACGATGGGCAAGGGCATCGTGGACATCCAGTCCCCGCAGGGCTTCGCGGCGGAGTCCGCCTCCACCGCGGTCATCCTGACCTCCGCGAACATGGGCTTCGCGCTGTCCACCACGCAGGTGTGCTCCGGCGGCATCCTGGGCGCGGGCGTCGGCCGCAGGCTCGCCGAGGTGCGCTGGGGCACCGCCGGGCAGATGGCGCTGGCCTGGCTGGTGACGCTGCCCGCGGCCGCCGCCGTCGGCGCGGTCGCCGCCAGCGTGGTGGTGCACGGCGGCACCCTCGGGACGGTGCTGATCGCGCTCGCGGCGGCCGCCGTGGCCGCGGTCATCGTGGTGCTGTCCCGCCGCAGCCCGGTGGACGCCGGGAACGTGAACGACGCCAGCACCGTCCCGGTCCGCCAGGTCGCGAACGCCAAGGCGGGCGTGTGAGCGGCCGGTCGGGCGAGCAGGACAAGCAGGAGAGGGGAGCACAACCATGGACGTGAAGTGGGGATCGCTGGGACAGGTCGCGCTGGTCTCCTTCGGCGCCACCGTCGGGGTGGTGGTCGTCTTCGCCCTGGGGGTGCGGGCGCTGGCCGCCCGGCAGGAGGCGCGCGCGCACGGGGCCACCGGCAGCGCGCAGGGCCAGGTGGCGGGCGTCTGCTTCACCGTGTGCGCCTGCGCCGTCCTCTACGGGCTGTACCTGATCATTCCCCAGTTCCACTAGCCGGAGGTGACCGCGGTGGATGAGCCCACCCTGCTGGCCGGGATGACCGTCGACTACACCGACACCGACGACCCGGTGCTGATCCGCCCGGACGGCACGGTGGTGGACACCTGGCGGGAGAACTACCCGTACGACACCCGCATGGAGCGGCCGGAGTACGAGCGGCACAAGCGGCTGCAGCAGATCGAGCTGCTGAAGCTGCAGCGCTGGGTGAAGGAGACCGGGCAGCGGATAGTGATCGTCTTCGAGGGGCGGGACGCGGCCGGCAAGGGCGGCACGATCAAGCGCTTCGTGGAGCACCTCAACCCGCGCGGCGCCCGGGTGGTCGCCCTGGAGAAGCCGACCGAGCGCGAGAGCGGCCAGTGGTACTTCCAGCGCTACGTGGCGCACCTGCCGACGGCCGGGGAGATCGTGATGTTCGACCGGTCCTGGTACAACCGGGCCGGTGTGGAGCGGGTGATGGGCTTCTGCACCGACGAGGAGTACCACCGCTTCATGCGGCAGGCGCCCGCCTTCGAGCGGATGCTGGTGGACGAGGGCATCCATCTGGTGAAGTTCTGGTTCTCGGTGTCCCGCAACGAGCAGCGCACCCGCTTCACCATCCGCCAGGTCGACCCGGTGCGGCAGTGGAAGCTCAGCCCCATGGACCTCGCCTCGCTGGACCGGTGGGACCGGTACACCGAGGCGAAGGTGGCGATGTTCCACGAGACCGACACCGCGTACGCGCCCTGGACGGTGGTGAAGTCCAACGACAAGAAGCGGGCCCGGGTGGAGGCCATGCGCAGTGTGCTGGCCCGCTTCCCCTACACCGACCGCGACGACGAGATCGTGGGCACCCCGGACCCGCTCATCGTCGGCGCGGCGGCGAACCTGCTGGAGGCCGGCGAGGACGCGGCGGCCCGCTCCCTGCTGCGCCCCTGAACCGCCGCTCGGGCCGGTCCCTGTCAGGCCGGGGCCGGTCCCCGGCCGGTCGGGCTCAGCCGGGGTCGGTCCACCGTCCGTCGGGCCGGCCGGGGTCAGTCGAGGTGGAACACCTCCTCGGCGGGCGCCCACCACTCACCCTCGGCCGCGCTCTCCAGGGGCTGCTGGCACGGGTCGGTCAGCGCCCACCAGTCCCTGGTGACGGGGTCCTCGGCGATGGCGGCGGTGTCGGCCGCGTAGTCGGTGCCGCCGTACTCCAGGTAGCTGAACAGCAGCCCGTCGCGCAGGAAGATGGAGTAGTTGCCGATGTGCGCCCGCTTCAGGGCGGCCAGCACCCCGGGCCAGGCGTCCGCGTGCAGCCTGCGGTACTCCGCCTCCTTCTCCGGACGCAGCCGGATCACCGCCGCATAGCGCTCCATTGCGCCGCCCCTCTTCGCGTCGATCCGTGTGACGGATCTGCTTCATCGGTAGGGCAGGACCCTATGCATCTGATCCTTCGCATGCAATCGTGCGGCCGAAGTGGGGTTGTTTCGCCAGGATATGACCGTTTTCCTGGTGCGATTTCCGGGTGGAGTCATCCGAGGTCTTCCCTTCGCGTCACGCGGATGTCATAGTGACGGCGCTCGATGAACCTGATTCATCGGGGCTGTCGGACACTTGGGAGCCACTGATTGGCCACCAGGGGCGCCGACCGGGACAATGCACGTGACGAACGAGGAGCCGTGCCGTGGCAGCAGAGCGCAGGGCCCCGACCGAAGACGGCGGGGAGGGGACGGGCCGCTACCGGCCGGGATACGAGCTGGTCGCCGAGCAGGTGCTCAGCTACATCGCCGACCAGGGGCTGCGGCCGGGCGACCGGCTGCCCACCGAGCAGGGTCTGGCCGAGATCCTGGGCGCGACGCGCAACGTCACCCGGGAAGCGGTCAAGGTGCTGGCCGCCATAGGGCGGTTGAAGGTCAGGCGCGGCGCCGGCATCTTCGTCGCCGAGTCGCCCGGCGGCCTCGTCGACGACCAGCTGGCGCACTTCCAGCCCACCAGCATGGAGCACGTCCTGATGCTGCTGGACTACCGCACGCTGATCGAGTCGGAGACGGCCCGCCGGGCCGCCACCCAGGCCAACCCGATCGAGGTGCGCGCCATCCGGGAGCACGCCGACGCCTCGCTGGAGCGCGGCCGGGCCGCCGACACCGACGCCTTCGCCCGCGCCGACGCCGACTTCCACGACGCGGTCGGCCTGGCCGCGCACAACGTCTTCCTGCGGGCCAGCGTCGGCAATGTGCGGCGTTTAGCTGCACAGTCGGACGTGCTGCTCTTCCACGGCGACGTGCCCGGCTCGCTGGAGGTCGCCGGCCACCAGCACATCGCCATCGCCCAGGCCATCGCCTCCGGCGAGCCCGAGCGGGCGGCCGAGCTGATGGCCGATCACATCGCCACCACGCAGCACCAGTTCGAACGCAAGATCCGCGACCGGCTGTTCACGCTGGCCGGCCGCCCCGGCGGGACCGACCTGCCGCAGCAGCCCGCGGCCAGGGCCCGCCGCACCGCCCCGCCGCGGCCCGCGGCGGCCGGCCAGGCGGCCCCGCCGCCCCCGGAGACCTCGGTCTCCTAGTCCCCGTCCCGGCCGGCGGCGGCCCTCCCTGACCGGGCCGCCGCCCCCCCTCACCGCCACCCGTGCACCGCGCGCCCGCCGTGCGGTCCCGCGCGCCCTCGCGCGCACCCTCAGCGTCCCTTTCGTGCGTTTCGCACCCTTCGTGCAACCCTTCGTGCGCCCTTAGCGCTCCCTTCACGACCCGGCTCGCACCACCGCGAATCCCCGGCGCACGGCAGCCCGCCGCGCCCGTCCGCGGCCCGCGGCAAGGACTGCCCCCGGGGCCGCGGCCGGCGGCCCGCCCACACAGACAGAAAGCCACGATGAAGATCACTCATGTCGAGGTCCACCGGATCGACGTGCCGGCGGCCGACCCGCCCTTCCACTGGAGGCACGGCCTGAGCGGAAGCGCTCCGGTGGGCGACGGCGCCGTCCTGCACATAGGCACCGACGAGGGCGCCGAGGGCGTGGCCCTCTTCGCCCGCCCGGGCGCGGCCGTCACCTTGCGGGAGCTGGTCGACCGGGTCTTCCGCGAGGAGCTGCTCGGCGCCGACCCACTGCGCCGCGAGTGGCTCTGGCACCGGGTGTGGGAGCTGGACCGCATCCACGAACTGCCGTTGCCCACGCTCGGCCTGATCGACACCGCCCTGTGGGACCTGGCCGCCCGCGCGAGCGGGGTGCCGGTCTGGCAGCTGCTCGGCGGCTTCCGCGAGGCCATCCCCGCCTACGCATCCACCTCCACCTTCGCCACCACCGAGGAGTTCCTCGACGTCGCCGACCAGTGCCTGGCGCTGGGCTACCACGGCATCAAGCTGCACGCCTGGGGCGACGCCCGCCGCGACGCGGCCCTGTGCCAGGCGCTGCGCGCCCACGTCGGCCCCGATGTGCCGCTGATGTACGACGGGTCGGCCGGCTTCGACCTGCCCGACGCGATCCTGCTCGGCCGCGCGCTCGCCGAGGCGGACTACCTCTGGTACGAGGAGCCGATGCGGGAGTTCAGCGTCAGCGCCTACCGGCAGCTGGCCGAACGCGTCGACGTACCGCTGCTGGTGGCCGAGACCTCCGACGGCGCGCACATGAACTCCGCCGACTTCATCCGGGCCGGCGCCGCCACCTTCGGGGTCCGGGCCGGCACCACCCTGCGCGGCGGCATCACCGGCGCCATGCGCACCGCACACCTGGCCGACGCCTACCGGCTGCGCGCCGAAGTGCACGGCTCGGACATCCCCAACCACCACCTGTGCATGGCGATCTCCAACACCACCTACTACGAGTCGCTGGTGACGGCCACCACGGTCGTCCGCGAGCGGCACGTGGACGACCGGGGCCTGGTCCGGGCCCCGACCGGCCCCGGCATCGCCCTCCCGCTCGACTTCGGCTACCCGGCGGCACTCGAGCGCTTCGTCGAGCAACCCCGCTGAACCCCCGCACTCCCGCACCGAGCCCCGTACCGAGAAAGGCACCACCATGAGGTCGTCCGGATCTCCGAGAACCACCCTGCGGCGCAGAGCCGTCCAGGCCGCCGCCGGCGTGCTGGCCGCCGCGGTGGCCACCGTGCTCACCGGCTGCGCCAGCGCCGACACCAACAGCGGCTCCGGCAAGGCCGCGTCCGGGCACGCGGCGTTCACGCCGGTCAAGCAGAAGCCCGGCTCACAGATCACCGTCTGGGCCGACTCCACCCGGCTGCCGGCCGTGCAGGCGTACCAGAAGTCGCACCCCGACGTGAAGATGAAGATCGTCACCTACGACGGCGGCGCCGACGGCTCCACCTACCTGCAGACCAAGGTGCAGCTCTTCGACCGCACCGGCAGCGGCTGGCCCGACGTCGTCTTCGGCACCCCCACCGACGTCACCTGGGCCTCGGCGCCCACCAAGCCCGGCGCGGTGCCCTTCGCCGCCCCGCTGGACGAGAACCTGGTCCCGGCGAGCACCCTGAACAACTTCGCCAAGGGCTCGCTGACCCCCTGCCAGTTCAACGGGCACACCTACTGCCTGCGCAACGACATCGCCCAGGTCGTCCTCTGGTACAACAAGACGCTCATGGACCGCTGGGGCTACAAGGTCCCCACCACCTGGCCCGAGTACGAGGCGCTGGGCGAGAAGGTCGCCAAGGAGCACCCCGGCTACCTGGTCGGCTCGGTCGGCGACACCAACTCCCAGGAGTCCTACTTCTGGTCCAGCCAGTGCCCGGCGTTCGACCTGGTCAAGCCGAACACCCTGCGGGTGGCGCTGAAGGACCCGAACTGCACCCGGATGTCCACACTGCTGGACAAGCTGATCTCCGCCAAGGCGGTCACCACCCAGGGCTTCTTCAGCCAGGGCTTCGCCAAGGACAGCGGCTCCAAGGTGCTGATGGCCAACGGCCCGTCCTGGTACGGCCAGTACCTGTTCAAGAGCGCCTTCCACACCCCCGCCAAGCAGATGGCGGCGGCCGCCCCGCTCACCTGGCCCGGTGAGAGCACGGCCAGCACCGGCAACGTCGGCGGCGGCGTGTGGATGGTCTCCTCGCACAGCACGAACCTCAAGGCGTCCACCGACCTGGCCACCTGGCTGACCACCTCCGACGCCAACCAGGCCGCCGCGCCCACCTACCCCGCCTACGGCCCGGCGGCCACCGCGTGGCTGGCCAACCCCGCCAACCGCGACTACTTCGCCACCGACGTCAGCGGCCCCTTCCGGCAGGCGGCCGACGAGGTGTGGACCGGCTGGTCGAACACGAAGTTCTCCGACGCCACCGCCTGGTCCAGCGTGGTGCTGCCGGCGCTGACCGCGGGCAAGTCCCTCACCGCGACCCTGCCCGCCTGGCAGAGCGCCATCAGCAACGAGGCCAAGGCCGACGGATACCAGGTGACCAACCAATGACCCTGCTGGCAACCCGGCAGGTCACCGCCTCCGCCCCCCGCCGCGGCTCCCGGCCGCGGCGGTGGGGCCGCGGGTCCGCCGGCTGGTTCTTCGTCGCCGGATACGCGGTGCTGCTGCTCGCCTTCGGCGTCTTCCCCACCTGCTACGCCTTCTACCTGGCCTTCACCAACTCCGCCGGGCAGTTCACCGGGTTCAACCAGTTCACCAAGGTGGTCCGCGACTACCGGTTCGGGCCCGCCTTCAGCCATGTGCTGCTCTACCTGGTGCTGTGGCTGGTCACGCTGGTCGTGCTCACCGTGCTCGCCGCCGTCCTGCTGCGCAGCCGGGTCCGGCCGGGCCTGTCCGCGCTGCTGCGCTTCCTCTACTACATCCCCGGCGCCCTGGCCGGCGTGGCGAGCGTGCTGGTCTGGCTGTTCATGCTCGACCCGGACGTCAGCCCGGTCTCCTGGCTGCTGGACCGGCTCGGCCTGCACACCTTCGCCGCCGTGCTCGCGCCCGGCAACCTGCCGGTGATCTTCATGCTGATCGCCTTCTGGACCGGCGCCGGCGGCTGGATGGTGGTGATGTACGGGGCGCTGAACAACATCCCCGACGAGGTCATCGAGGCCGCCCGGATGGACGGCGCCGGGCCCTGGCGCACCGCCTGGCACATCCAGATCCCGATGATCCGGCAGTGGATCGCCTACATGACCATCCTCGCGTTCGCCGGCGGCACCCAGCTGTTCGTCGAGCCGCAACTGCTGCAGACCGCGAGCCTGGGCCGGGTGAGCCCCGCCTGGTCGCCCAACCAGCTGGCCTACGTCTACGCCTTCCAGCAGGGCGACTTCAACGGCGCCGCCGCCATCTCGGTCTTCCTGCTGGCGCTCGGCCTGATCTGCGCCGGCCTGCTCGTCGCCCGCTCGAACATGTTCACGTTGGATGAGACATGACACCCCTCGCTCCCGCCCCGCGCGCCGCCGCCCGGCGCGCCACCCCGTCCCGGGCCGTCTCGGCGCTGGTCGTCGGCGTCCTGCTGGCCGTGCTGCTGGTGTTCTTCGTGCTGCCCGTGGTGTGGCTGCTGCTCGCGCCCACCAAGACCGCCGACCAGATCGTGCACGACAACCCGCTCTCCTTCGGGTCGCTGCACCAGGTCGGCCGGGCCTGGCGGCACCTGTACGACTTCCAGGACCACGCGCTGCTGGTGTGGCTGCGCAACTCCGCGGTGTACTCGCTGGGTTCGCTGGTGCTGACCCTGCTCACCAGCGTGCCGGCCGGCTACGCGCTGGCCCTGACCCGCTTCCGCGGCCGCAAGACGCTGCTGGTGATCACCCTGGTCACCATGATCATGCCGTCCGCGACGCTGGTGCTGCCGATCTTCCTGGAGCTCAACCGCTTCCACCTGATCGGCACCGTCTGGTCGGTGATCCTGCCGTTCTCCTTCTACCCGTTCGGCGTGTACCTGGTCTACATCTACTTCGCCACCAGCCTGCCGCGCGACCTGCTCGCCGCCGCCCGCATGGACGGCTGCTCGCAGTGGCAGCTCTTCACCCGGATCGCGCTGCCGCTGGCCAAACCGGTGATCGGCCTGGTCGCCTTCTTCAGCTTCGTCGGCAACTGGAACAACTTCTTCCTGCCCTACCTGGTGCTGCCCAACAGCGACCAGTTCCCGATCCAGGTGGGCCTGAACCAACTGCTCACCTCCACCCCGTCGTTCAACCCGGTGGCCGGCGCCGGACTGAACATCACCATCCCCGAACTGGCGCTGGCGATCATCGTTGCGATCCTGCCGGTGCTGGTGCTCTTCCTCTTCTCCCAGCGCACCCTGGTCTCCGGGATGCTCGCCGGAGCCACCAAGGAGTGAGCGGTCCGGGCACCGGAACTGCCGCGGGGCGGGTCGCGGGCCGGGCGCGGATGCGGTAGAGGTCTCCTGGGCGGTGCGGCCGAAGGGTGCCGCGGGCGCCGCCGCGGAAGGAAGGGGCCGCCATGCCCGTCAGCAGGCTCGGCGTCGTGGTGCACGAGGGGCGGCCCCCCGCCGTCGAGGCCGCCGAGGCGGTACGCGGCTGGTGCGCCGAACACGGCATCCCCTGCACCGCCATCGACGTGTGGCGCGGGGGCCGCACCCGCCAGGGCGGCAGCAAGGAGGCCGCGGCCGCCGGCCACCCCGACGTCATCGTCACCCTCGGCGGCGACGGCACCTTCCTGCGCGGCGCGCGGATCGCCGCCAAGGACGGCGCGCGGGTGCTCGGCGTCGACCTCGGCCGCGTCGGCTTCCTCACCGAGGTCCCGGTGGACCAGGTGCTCGCCGCCCTCGACGCCGTCCACGAGGACCGCGCGGGCGAGGAGGAGCGGATGACACTCACCCTGCGCACCTCGCGCCCGCTGGCCGTCCCCGAGGAGGTCGACGCCCTCATGCTGCGCTACGGGCGCGGCCCGCGGCTGCCCCCGCCCGAGCGGCTGCCCGGCGAGCCCGGCTGGGGCGTGGCCATGGACGTGAACGCCCTCAACGACGTCGTGCTGGAGAAGCTGTCGCGGGACCGGCAGATCGCCGTCGCCGTCTACGTCGCGGGCCACCTGCTCGCCTCGTACTCCGCGGACGCCGCGATCGTGGCGACGCCCACCGGCTCCACCGCCTACAGCTTCGCCGCCGGCGGCCCCGTCCTGTCGCCCGGCGTGCAGGGCCTGGTCTTCACGCCCGTCGCCCCGCACATGTCCTTCAACCGCAGCGTCGTCGCCGCCCGCGACGAGCCCGTGGCCGCCCGCATCCTGCCGCACTCCGGGCAGGTCGCCGTCAGTATCGACGGCGAGGTGCGCGGGGTGCTGGACCCCGGCGACTGGATCGGCGTCTACCCCTCCGGCCGCCCGGTGCGCCTCGTCCGGCTCGGCGGCACCGACTTCTACCAGCGGCTGCGCGAGCGCTTCCGGCTCGCCGACGCGCCCGCCACCGAGGCCGACGGGGTGGCCCCGCCGCTCTTCCCGGCCCCCACCCCGGAGGTCCCGGCCGACATGGCCGAGCTGAGGCTCCCGCCGCCCGCGCCGTGAGCGCGCCCTGATCCGTTCGCCCTCGGGCGCCGGACAAGCGGCCGGGCCGCGCCGCCCCGTCAGGGGAGCGGCGCGGCCCGGGATCTCGCGGACCTCAGTGCGCGGCCCTTCAGTGCGCGGTCATGGACGTCGCCAGGGTGAGCGTGCCCGACAGCGGCAGGTTGCGGGAGGAGTCGCCGACGAGGATCTGGTAACCCCCGGCAGCCGCCGTCCACTTGCCGGCGCCGGTGTCCCAGGCGGCCAGGTCACGCGGGGTGAGCGTGAAGGTGACCGTGCCCGAGGCGCCCGGGGCCAGCGAGATGCGCTGGAACCCCTTCAGCTGGTGGGGCGGCTCACCCGCCGCGCCCGGGTCGCCGACGTAGAGCTGGGCGACCTCCGCGCCTGCTCTGCTGCCGGTGTTGGTGACGGTCGCGGTGACGGTGGCCTGGTTGCCGCTCATCGCGCCGACATGGAGGTTGGAGAAGGAGAAGGTGGTGTAGGACAGGCCGTAGCCGAAGGGGAAGAGCGGCGCGACGTTCTTCGCGTCGTACCACCGGTATCCCACATCGAGGCCCTCGCTGTACTGCACGGTGCCGTTCTGGCCCGGCCACTGGGCGGTGGTGCTCGCCGGCACCTGCGACAGCGAGGTCGGGAACGTCACGGGCAGGTGGCCCGAGGGGTTGGCGTCGCCGAACAGCAGGGCCGCGATGGCCTGGCCCCACACCTGCCCGTCGTAGAAGCCCTCGAAGACGCCCGCCACCTGGTTGAGCCACGGCATGAGGATCGCCGAGTTGTCGTTGAGCACGACGATCGTGTGCGGGTTGGCCGCCGCGACCGCCTCGATCAGGGCGTCCTGGTTGCCCGGCAGGTTCAGCGAGGTGTTGTCCGCCTCCTCGTGGCCGTAGTTGTCACTGGCGAAGACCACCGCGACGTCCGAGGAGCCGGCCAGCGCGGCCGCCGAGCCGGTGTCGGTGCCGTCGTTGTAGGTCACCTTGGTGTTCGTGCCGGCCAGCCGGTCCTGGATGCCGATGATCGGGGTGTACGTGCCGGGGCTGGTGACGGTGCCGCTGCCGCCGCCGATGGTCTGCGCGCCGGGGCCGGCGTCCTGGCCGATCACCGCGACCGAGGACAGCTGGGAGGCGTTCAGCGGCAGCAGCCCGTTGTTCTTCAGCAGCACCGTGCCCTCCTCGTCGCCCCGCAGCGCGACCTGCGCGTGCGCAGGGGTGGTGACGATCGCCGAGGTGGAGCCGGAGGGCGCCTTGTCGAACAGCCCGAAGCGGAACATCTGGGTGAGCACCCGCGAGACCATCGTGTCCAGCGTGGCCTGGGTGACCTGGCCGTCCTGGACCGCCTGGATCAGGTAGTCGGCGTAGTAGTAGCCGCCCGGCATCTCCACCGTCAGGCCGGCGTTGGCCGACTCCACCGTGGAGTGGATCGCGCCCCAGTCGGAGGTGACGAAGCCGGTGAACCCGGCCTGCTGGTACAGGCCCTTGTTGAGGATGTCCGGGTTCTGGCAGGAGGGCTCGTTGTTGACGTTGCTGTACGCGCACATCACCGCGGCCGCCCCGCCCTGCTGGATGGCGGTCTGGAAGGCCGGCAGGTAGATCTCCTGCAGCGTGCGGGCGTCCACCTGCACGGTGCCGGCCGGCTGCTCGATGTTGTACGCGGCCGCGTGCTTGACCTCGGCCATCACGCCCTGGTCCTGGATGCCCTCGATGTCGGCGGCGCCCATCTGCCCCGACAGGTACGGGTCCTCGCCGAAGGTCTCGTAGGAGCGGCCCCAGCGCGGGTCACGGACGATGTTCACCGTCGGGCCGAGCGCCACGTCCACGCCCTTGCCGGCGAACTCCTGGCCGACCGCGTCGCCGTACTGGTGCTCGTAGTCGGTGTCGAAGGTCGCGGCCGAGACCAGGCCGGAGGGCATCTGGGTGACGCCGCCGAGCCCGTCGCCGACACCGGCCGGGCCGTCCTCGAAGGTGAGGTCGGGGATGCACAGCGAGGGGTCGCCGAGGATCTTGCCGATGTAGTCCGGCTCGTCGGTGCCGTGCAGCAGGTTCACCTTCTGCTGCAGCGACATCTGGCCCATCAGCTGGGCGACCCGGGTGGCGGTGGCGGTGCCGGGGGTGTTCACCCACGGGCACGAGCCGGGCGCGGGGTGCGTGACCGGCGGCGGGATGGTGCCGGTGACGTCGCCGACCGTGTAGACCTGGAACTCCCACAGGGCGTAGCCGTACCCGGTGGCCCGGGCGGTGCCGTACATGCGGATGTAGCGGCCGGTGCCGGAGACGGTGAGGGTCTGGGTGCCGCCGGTGCCGGTCGTCGTGGAGTAGACGCTGCTCCAGTTGGTGCCGTCGGCCGACAGCTGGATCTGGAACGCGGAGGCGTAGGCGTTCTCCCAGTCCAGGACGACCTTGCAGACCGGCAGGCTCGCGCCGAGGTCCACCTCGTACCACTGCGGGTCGGAGTAGTCGCTGGACCAGCGGGTGACGGTGCTGCCGTCCACGCCGTAGGGGGCCGCGTAGCCCTGGTCCCCGTCCTGCACCGAGGACGCGGTGGCCGGGTGGCCGAGGGCGGCGTTGGTGGTGCCGCAGCCGTCGCCGGGGCCGGTGCCGCCGCTGCCGCCGGTGTGCACGGCGAACTCCCAGAGCGAGTAGCCGTATCCGGTGGCGCGGGCGGTGCCGTACATGCGGATGTAGCGGCCGGTGCCGGAGACGGTGAGGGTCTGGGTGCCGCCGGTGCCGGTCGTCGTGGAGTAGATCGGCGACCATGTCGAGCCGTTGGCGGAGACCTGGATCTGGAAGGCCGTGCCGTAGGCGGTCTCCCACTGCAGGACGACCTGGCAGATCGTCACGCTGGAGCCGAGGTCCACCTGGAGCCACTGGGGGTCGGCGGCGGCCGAGGACCAGCGGGTGCCGGCGTCGCCGTCCACGGCGGCCGAGGCGGGGGTGCCGGCGTTCTCGGTGGAGGAGGCGGTCGCGGGCTGGTCGAGGGCGGCGTTCGCGCTGCCGCAGGCGGCGCCGGTGCCGCCGTCCAGGGTGCCGTAGACCTGGAACTCCCACAGGGAGTAGCCGTATCCGGTGGCGCGGACGGTGCCGTACATCCTGATGTAGCGGCCGGAAGCGTTTACGGCGAGCGTCTGGGTGCCGCCGGTGCCGGTGGTGGTGGAGTAGGCGGGCGTCCAGGTGGAGCCGTCGGAGGAGACCTGGATCTGGAACGCCTTGGCGTAGGCGGTCTCCCACTGCAGGACGACCTGGGTGACGGTGGCGTTCGCGCCGAGGTCCACTTGGAGCCACTGGGGGTCGGCGGCGGCCGAGGACCAGCGGGTCCCCGTGTCGCCGTCCACGGCCGCGGAGGCCGGGGTGCCGGCGTTCTCGGTGGAGGAGGCGGTGGCGGGCTTGCCCTGCGAGAGCAGGGTGGCCCCGGCCGCGTGCGCGTTGCCGCTGCTGCCGAACAGGGCGGCGAGCAGGGCCAGCACGGCCGCGGCGGCGAGCCAGGCCGAGGGCATTCTTCGCGGATGACGTGCCGTCACCCGATAACTGACAGACATCGCTCACTCTCACGGTGGGGGGTGGGGGAGGACCACGCGGGAGAGCGCTCTCCGCCCCGGAGAGTACCGCCCGGCAGCCGCCACCCGTCAACCCGCGCGGGTCAAGCCTCGGCAAACCGTGCGCGGCTCCTCCCGGCGGGCCGGCCCCGGCTGTTGGGCCTGCGGCCCCCGCCGTACGGCGCTTCGGGCGGCGCGCCGGCGGTGTCGGTGGGCGGTGGCAGACTGCGGGCATGGGGCTTGGTGATCTCACGCTGGAGCAGTGGCGGGGCTTCGACGGGGGCGACGTGCGGCGGATCGCACGCGATGTCGCGCGTGAGGCCGAGGGGGAAGTGGTCGCGGTGGAGGAGGGGGAGCACCGCGGCGGCCGGCTCTACCGGGTGCGGGTGGCCCGCGGCGGGCGGGAGTTCGCGCTCGTCCCGGGCGGGGCCGTGCAGGTCGGGTTCGACCTGGAGGGCTTCGAGCCGGCTCCCGACCAGGCCGCCGACTACACGGAGAGCACGGCGCAGGGCTTCGGGTACGGAGCCGACCTGCGCGAGCACCTCGCGCGCGTGCTCAGCCCCTGGCGCAGCGCCGAACTGAGGACCGTACTGATGGCCGTGGCGGACGAGAAGCTGACGGAGGCACCCGCCGACATGCCCGCCGCCCTGGCCGCCCAGGGCCTGCGGATGCCGACGGCCGACGAGTGGGAGCACGCCTGCGGCGCCGGCGCGGGCACCCTCTTCCGGTGGGGGAACGACTGCCCGCTGGACCGCATACCGTACGGGGACCGTACCGGCCCGCACCGCCGGGCCAACGCCTTCGGCCTGCGCATCGCCCACGACACCTACAGCGCCGAGCTGACCGGTGACACCGGGGCGGTCCACGGCGGGGACGGCGGCGAGTCGGTCTGCGGCGGCTATGGCACCCTGCTCGCGTGGCTTCCGCTGGCCACCGCCAACCGCAACCCCGGCATGGCCGACTTCGTGTACGGGCCCGACGGCGAGGACATGTGGGGGGACTGCTCCACCCGGCCGGTCCTCGACCTCTGAGCCCGGCACCGCACTGGCGGCCCCGTGAGATTGGGCTCAGGCCAGGCCGATGGTCACCGGGCCGGCCTTGGGGTCCAGGGGGAGGGCGGGGGGCCAGGGGAGGCGCAGGACGCGGCCGGGGGCGGCGGGCCAGGGGAGGCGGCGGCGCAGCAGAGTGCGGTCGTCCTGGCGGGCCGTCAGGCGGGGGAAGGGGACATGGGTCTCGGGCCACAGGAGGAGGCGGCCGCGGGGCGGAGCGGGGTCGCCGGGGCGCAGGAGCTGGGGGGCGACCCAGCGGAAGGGGGGCTCGGCGAGCAGGGGGACGCCCGGGGCGGGGGTCTCGGGGGACGCCAGCCGGCGGGCGATGCGTTCCGCGGCGTGGGCGCCGTCGAGCGCGGCGGCCTCGGCGGTGTCCACCGGGTGCAGGAGGTTGCCCGCCGCGAAGACGCCGGGCGCGCTCGTGCGCAGCGCGGTGTCCACGACGGGGCCGAGGGTGCCCGGGTCCATCACGAGGCCGGCGGTGCGGGCCAGTTCGTGGTCGGGCACCCAGTCCCCGGTCAGCACGACCGTGTCGCACGCGACGGTGCGCCGTCGCCCCGTGGCGATCTGCTCGATCTCCACGGACTCCACCCGCCCGCGGCCGCTGATACGCGTGACCCGGGTGCCCGTGGCGATGGGAACCCCGAGGACGGTACGGCCGGGCACGGTGAAGGCCGCATACGCCTCCGGGCGCGCGTGCCGGGTGGTCATCAAGGTGGTGCGGCAGCCGGCCGCGCGCAGCGTGAGCACCGCCGACCAGCTCACCGCCTCCGCGCCCACCACGACGGCCCGGCTGCCCACCTCGCGGTGGCCGCCGTGCACGAGGGTCTGCAACTGGCCGGTGGTGTAGACGCCTTGGGGGCGGTCGCCGGGGATCATCCGGGCCGGGCGGGGGCGTTCGCGCGCGCCCGTGGCCAGCAGCACGGCCTCGGCCCGGACGTCGAGCAGCCCGCCGGGGGTGGTGACCGCCAGGGAGCGCTCGCCCGTCCAGTGGGTCACCATGGCCCGGGTGCGGATGTCGGCGCCCGCCTGCCGGGCGGTCTCCGCGAGGCGTGCGGCGTAGGCGGGGCCGGAGACGAGGCGGCGCAGGTCGCGCAGGCCGTAGCCGGTGTGGTCGCTGTGCCGGGGGATGCCGCCGGGGGTGTCCTCGCGGTCCAGCACCAGTACGCGGGCGCCGCGCCGGGCGAGGACGGCCGCCGCCGTCAGCCCCGCGGGCCCGGCGCCGACGACCACGGCGTCGGGGGTGAGCACCTGCGCGGTCACCGGGCGCCCGCCGGAAGGTGACGCTCCATCAGGTCGGTGACGGCGGCCGCGCAGGAGAAGCCCTGGCAGCGGCCGTTCATCGCCCGCGTCCTGCGCCGCAGCCCCTCGGGACCGGCCGGCGGCAGCGCCGAGGTGCAGGCGTCACGTATCTCGCCCGCGGTGACCCGCTCGCAGAAGCACACCACCCGACCGTACTCGGGGTCGGCCGCGATCAACTCGGCGTCCTGGTACGGGCGCCGGAACGCCTCGCCGAGGTTCGGCATGCGCGGCGGCGCGGGCAGGTCCGTGCGCGGGGTGAGGGCGAGCCCGCAGTCGGCGAGCAGCGAGCGGACGTGCTCGGCGATCGCCATCCCCGCCGACAGGCCGGTGGAGCGGATGCCGCCGACCAGGACGTAGCGCTGGTCGGGCTCGGCCGCGACGAGGTAGTCCTCGCGCCCGGTGGCCGCGCGCAGCCCCGCGTAGCTCGCGGTGACCTCCTCGCGCATGAGCGAGGGCATCAGCCGTTCGCCCTTGTCCCGCAGGAAGGCGAAGCCGCTCTCCGACGTGCCGGTCGCCCGGCGGTCGGTGAAGTCCTCGGCGGTGGGCCCGAGCATCACATTGCCGTAGACGGTCGGGGAGATCAGCACGCCCTTGCCCGTCTTGCCCGGCACCGGCAGCACGATGCGGTCGGCCAGCGGCCGGGCGAGCTTGTCGAAGACGAGCAGCTCACCGCGGCGCGGGGTGATGGTGAAGCGGTCGTGGCCGAAGAGCCGGTCGACGGTGTCGGCGCCGAGTCCGGCCGCGTTGACCGTCCAGCGGCAGCGCACCAGGCCGCCGGTGGTGTGCAGGGTCGTGGTGCCGTCGCCCGCGGTGCCCACCGCGGTCACCGCGTGCCGCAGCAGCACTCGGGCGCCGCGCTGCCGCGCGTCGGTGGCCAGCGCGAGGTTGACGGTCCAGGTGCAGGTGATCGACTCGTCCGGCACCGTCATCCCGCCGAGCGCCCCTTCGCCCAGGGCGGGCACCTGGCGGTAGACCTCCTGCGGGCCGACCAGCTCGCACCGGTCGTAGCCGTTGGCCTCGGCCTTCTCGCGCAGCGCGGGCAGCGCCGCCAGATCCTCGGGCGTCCAGGCGACCATCAGGGCGCCGGTGCGCTCCACGGGGATGCCCGCCGCCCGTGCGTAGGAGCCGAGCAGGCGGTGGCCCTCGCGGACCAGCCGCGACTCCAGGGTGCCCGGCTTCGCGTCGAAACCGGTGTGCAGGATCGCGGTGTTGGCCTTGCTCGTGCCGTCGCCGACGTCGTCGCGGGCCTCCAGCAGCGCCACCGTCAGGCCGAACCCCGACAGTTCGCGGGCGATGGCGGCGCCGACGATGCCGGCGCCGATCACCGCGACGTCCCAGACGGTCCCGTCCGCTCCGGGCATCAGCGCGCGCCCACCGGCTCGGCGGTCTCGGCGCCCGCCGCGTCCGGCGCGCCTGCCGCACCCACCGCGAGCACCGCCTCCGCGGTGGCCCGCCAGCGGGCCAGGAACTCCGCCGCCCGGTCGGCAGACCAGCGCGGCTCCAGCACGGTCTGCGGCCGCCAGGCGGGCAGCACGTCGGCCAGCTCCCGCGCGGGGTCCAGCGCGAGCCGGGCGAAGGCGGCCGCGCCCAGGGCGGTGGCGTGCGGGAAGGGGTAGACCTCCACCGGTGCCTGCAGCAGGTCGGCCTGCGCCTGCAGGAGCGCGCGGCTGCGGGTCAGCCCGCCGTCCACCCGCAGCCGGCGCGATCCGCTGCCAAGCCCTTCCTCGACCAGGTCGCTCAGCCCGCACACCTGGGCCGCGATCCCCTGGAGCACCGCGAGGACCACGTGCCCGGGGCGGGTGGCCAGCGTCATGCCGGTCAGCGAGGCGGTCGCCTCCGCGCGCCACCAGGGGGCGGCGAGCCCGGCGAAGGCCGGTACGCACAGCACCTCGGCGCAGTCCTCGGCCGCCACCCGGTCCAGGTCGGCCGCGGAGTCCACGAAACCCAGCTCCTGCAGCCAGCGCACCGCGGACGCCGCGGTGTAGACCTGCCCGTCCAGGCAGTACGTGGTGCGGCCGCGCACCCGCCAGGCCACCGAGGCCGTCAGGCCCGCCGCCGAACGCACCGGCGCCCCACCGGTGTTGGCGAGCAGGAAGGCCCCCGTGCCGTAGGTGCACTTCGCCTCGCCCGGCTGCAGGCAGCCCTGCGCCAGCAGCGCGGCCTGCTGGTCCACCACCAGCCCGCCGACCGGCACCTCGGCGCCGAACGCGGTCGTGGTGCCGACGATCTCGTCGCAGTCGGCCATCCGCGGCAGCCGCTCGCCGCCCAGCCCGAACAGCTCCAGCATCTCCGGGTCCCAGGCCGCGGTGTCGATGTCGGTGAGCAGCGAGCGCCCCGCGGTCGCCGCGTCGGTGACGAACTCGCCCGTCAGCCGGTGCAGCAGCCAGGAGTCGATGGTGCTCACCACGCCCTCGCCCGTCCACACCCGCCGTATCCACGCCATCTTCGGCGCCGAGAAGTACGGGTCGAGCACCAGGCCGGTGCGGTGGGCGACCTTGTCCCGGTGCTCGGCCAGCTCGTCGCAGACCACCGAGGCGCGGCTGTCCTGCCAGACCAGCGCGCGGGTGAGCGGGCGCCCGGTGGCCGGGTCCCAGGCGAGCACGGTCTCGCCCTGATTGGCCAGCGTGACCGCGTCGATCGCGCGGCCCGCCGACGCCACCGCGCGCCGGCCGGCCTCCAGCACCGAGCGCAGCAGCTCCTCGGGGTCCTGCTCGACCCGGCCGCCGTCGAGGTACGCCGGGCGGACCGGCTCGTCGGCCACCGCGACGACGCCCTCCTCCTCGTCGTGCACGACCGCCTTGGTCGAGGAGGTGCCCTGGTCGATGGCGAGGATCGTCGTCACTGTCGTGCCTTTCGAGGGTGGGTTCCTGACGAGAGTCCGATGTCCGGGGGCGGAGGCGGGCTGGGCACGAGAATAGGGTGATCGCCGGGTCGTGCGCGGCGATCCCGCGGATGCCGCGGCGCGTCGGCAAGGGGGGCGCGCGGGGGGCGCGCGAGGCGCGCGTGACCTCGGAGGACAGGTGCGCCGCCCCTGCGCGGCACGCACGCCGTCCCCTGCTCCTCATCGTCCCCGACCCTCACCCCGGCCGCGTCCCGGCAGGCGCCCGGCCGCACGGACGGGGGCAGACTCGACGGCATGACGGACACACAGGGCGCCGCGGACGGCTACCGCGACCGCTGGATCTCCTGCACCGCCGACGCGGTGCGCATCCGCGGCTACTACTTCCCGTGGGGCGCCAAGACGATCCCCTACACCGCGATCCGCTTTGCGCTCCGCGTCCCGGTCGGCCCGCTCACCGGCGCGGCCCGCATCTGGGGCACCGCCAACCCGCGGCTGTGGGCGAGCCTGGACCCCGGCCGGATGGGCAAGAGCGAGGGCTTCGTCCTCGACGTGGGCCGCAGGGTCCGGCCGTTCATCACCCCGGACGACCCGTCCGCGCTGGAGGCGGTGCTGCGGGCCCACGCGGTGCCCACGCGCAGGGCGGGTGCGAGGGTGGTGTGAAAGTCCGGGGAGGACGGGGGAGGACGTGCGAGAACGTGCGAGGTCGGGTCCGGTGGCGGGTGCGAGTCGAGGAGGCGGTCGATGGCCGGGGCGGAACAGGGGCCGCAACAGCGGTCGGAACAGCAGCCGGAACAGCAGCCGGAACTGGGCCCGCAGCCCTCTGCGGACCGGGTGCGCACCGGGCCGGCGAACGCGCTGACCGACGTCGAAGGGCTGCGGGTCGGCCACGCCACCCGCACCGGTGGCGGCGCCCTGACCGGGACCACCGTCGTGCTCGCCCCCGAGGGCGGCGCGGTGACCGCGGTCGACGTGCGCGGCGGCGGCCCCGGCACCCGGGAGACCGACGCGCTCGACCCGCGCACGCTCGTGGAGCGGGTGGAGGCCGTCGTCCTGACCGGCGGCAGCGCCTTCGGGCTCGACGCGGCCTCGGGTGTGGTGGCGTGGCTGGAGGAGCAGGGCCGGGGCTTCCGGGTCGGCGGGCCCGGCCGGGTGGTGCCCGTGGTGCCGGCCGCCGCGCTGTTCGACCTCGGCCGCGGCGGCGACTGGCACGCCCGGCCCGACCACGAGCTGGGCCACCGGGCCGTGGCGGCGGCCGCCGCGAGCGCGCCGGGCGGCTCCGTCGAGCAGGGCTGCGTCGGTGCCGGCACGGGGGCGGTCGCGGGCGGCCTCAAGGGCGGGATCGGCACGGCGAGCACAGTGCTCGGCACGGGGGTGACGGTGGCCGCGCTGGTGGCCGTCAACGCCTCCGGCTCCGCGGTCGATCCCGCCACCGGGGCGCTGTGGGGCGCCCGCCCCGGATGGGCGGGCGAGTTCGGGCTCGACGGCTCGCCGCTGCCCGCCGACGCTGTACGCCGCGGCGCGCAGCGGCTGGCCGCGGCAGCCGGGGCGGCGCCCTTCCACACCACGCTCGCCGTCGTCGCCACCGATGCCGGCCTCACCCGTGCCCAGGCGCACAAGCTCGCCGGCACCGCCCACGACGGCATGGCCCGTGCCCTGCGCCCGGTCCACCTGCTCTCCGACGGCGACACCGTCTTCGCCATGGCCACCGGCCGCCGCCCGCTGCTGCCCGCCCACGCCGAGGCCGACGCCGATCCCGTCTTCGCCGTCCACCGCACCGCGGGCGCCCTGGACGCGGTGCTCGCCGCGGGCGCCGACACCCTCACCCGCGCGATCCTGCACGCCATGCTCGCCGCCCGCACCGTACGGACCCCGGGCGGCGACTTCCCCTGCTACCGCGACGCGTACGGCCTGGACCTGCCCGGAGGATCGGTGGCCGGCTGAGGCGCGGTCGCGAGCGATGTCGGGGGGCGCCTGCGCGCTCCGGGGCGGGGCTTCTCCTGCTACCGCGACGCGTACGGCCTGGACGTGCCCGGAGGGCCGGTGGCCAGCTGAGGCGCCGTCGTGAGTGATGTCGGTGCGGGGACTTCCCCGGCGACCGCGACGAGTACCGCCTGACCGGACCACCCGGACGGCCCGCGCCCGGCCGGGCGCCGTCGGAACGCGGCTCGCCCGTCGGAGCACGGCCGGCCACCGCGGCCGGCGGCCGTACCGCTACTGCGTCCGGGCGGGCGTCCGCGGGCACGCTGCTACGCCGACCAGGGGGCAGAAGGTGACGCGGCGGCAGCGGCGCCGTTGGACGGGGTGGACCGCCACCGCGCCGACCGCGCACCCACTGCCGCCAGGGAGCCCCATGACCGACCTGCCGATCGACTCGCCGTTCGACGCGGGCATGGGCCCGGGCGGACGACCGGGACGAGGTCCGGCGGCACGGCCCGGCCCGGCTCCCGGGCCGCACCCGGCACCCGGTACGGGCGGCACGCCCGCGCCGGGTCGGCCCCCCGCGCCCGGCACGGCGCCCGGCACCGGCGGCCGGGCGGACGCCGGGTCCGGCCCGCCCGCTGCTCGGCGGCGGACCCTGCACACCCTCGCCGCGCTGCCCGCGCTGCGGCGTTCGTGGTTCGCCACCGGCTTCGCGCTCGCCGCGGGGGCGCTGGCCGCTTGGCTGCTGGTGCGGACCGTGCTGCGGCTGAGCGAGCTGCTGACGCTGCTGCTGGTGTCGGCGTTCATCGCGGTCGGCCTGGAGCCCGTGGTGGGGTGGCTGTGCCGGCGGGGGCTGCGGCGGGGCTGGTCGGTGCTCGTGGTGGCGGCGGGCTTCACGGGGCTGCTCGCCGGGTTCGTCGCCCTGGTCATCCCGCCGGTGAGCGCCGCGGTGACGGCCCTCACCGCCGACGTGCCGCGCTGGCGCGAGCAGCTGCGCGACCACCACTCCACGCTCGGCCGGCTGGAGGACCACTACCACGTCATCGAGAAGGCGCAGGCCCAACTCGGCTCCGGCGGCGGCTCCGAGCTGGCCGGCGGCGTCCTCGGCGCCGGGCAGCTGGTGCTCTCCGCGCTCACCTCGGCCGTCATCGTCGTCACCGTCACCCTCTACGTGATGCTGGCGCTGCCGGCGATCAAGCGGTTCTGCTACCGCTTCGTGCCCGGCACCCGGCGGCCCCACGCGGAGGCCGTCTGCGAGGAGATCCTGGTCCGGGTGGGGCGGTTCATGCTCGGCAACGTCGCCACCTCCGCCGTCGCCGGCGCGGCCACCTTCGCCTGGTGCGCGGCCTGGGGCGTGCCCTACCCGTCGGCGCTCGGCTTCTTCGTCGCGCTGATGGACATGGTCCCGGTGGTCGGCTCCACCGTCGGGGGAGTGGCGGTGAGCCTGGTCGCCCTGTCGGTGTCGCTGCCCGTCGCGGTCGCCACCGCGCTGTTCTACGTCGGCTTCCGCCTCGCCGAGGACTACCTGATCATGCCGCGGGCGATGAAGTTCGCGGTCGACGTGCACCCGGTGGTCACGGTCGTGGCCGTGCTCGCCGGTGGCAGCCTGCTCGGCATCGTCGGCGGCCTGGTGGCGATCCCGGCCGCGGTCGCGGTCGGCATCGTGCTGGAGGAGTACGTCTTCCCGCGCATCGACGCCGGGTGAGGCGGGCGCGGGGCGGGGGCGGGGCCTCGTTGACAACGGGCCGCACGGCGCCGAGACTCGGTGCCATGCCCGAGGTCCCGCTGCTCACCCGTGAGCGCTGCGTCGACCTGCTGCGGGTGTCGAGCGCGCGCTGTTGACCGGACGGTCCCGCGCCCCTCGTTCCCGCAGCGATCGGATGGCCCATGAGCCCGCAGTACCTCTGGTACGTCCCCAACACCGTCGAACCCGGCCACCGCGGCGACGACACGACGTCCGGCTGGGGGTCCATCGAGCACTCCACCGACCTCGCCCGCACCGCCGAGGAGCACGGCTGGGACGGCGCCCTGATCGGCACCGGCTGGGGGCGGCCCGACACCTTCACGGTGGCCACCGCGCTCGCGGCCCGCACGACCACGTTCAAACCACTGGTCGCGGTGCGGCCCGGCTACTGGCAGCCCGCCCAATTCGCCGCCGCGGCCGCCACTTTGGACCAGCTCAGCCGGGGCCGGGTGCTGGTCAACATCGTCAGCGGCCTGGACGACCCCGCCGCCTACGGCGACTCCACCACCGAGCCCGCCCGACGCTACGCCCGCACCCGGGAGTTCCTGCACCTGGTGCGGCGGCTGTGGACCGAGGAGGAGGTCACCTTCGCCGGCGAGCACTTCCGGGTCACCGGCTCCGTCCTCGCGCCGAAGCCGTACGCCACCGCCGAACGCCCGCACCCCCCGCTGTACTTCGGCGGTGCCTCCGCGGCCGCCGAGGAGGTCGCGGCGGCCGAGGCCGACGTGCAGCTGTTCTGGGGCGAGCCGTTGGAGGGGATCGCCGAACGCGTCGAGCGGCTGCGGCAGTTGAGCGAGCGGGTGCAACGCGCCCACCGACCGCTGGAGTTCGGCCTGCGGATCACCACCGTGGTGCGCGACACCAGCGCGCAGGCGTGGCAGGCGGCGGAGGAGAAGGTCGCGCGGATGGCCGAGGACGCCGGTGAGGTCGCCTGGGTGCGCGCCCAGCGCCAGGCCGTCGGCCAGCAGCGCCTGCTCGACCTCGCCGAGCGCGGTGAGGTGCTGGACTCCTGCCTCTACACCACCCCCGGCCGCTTCGGCGGCGGCGGCGCGGCCACCACCTGGCTGGTCGGCTCGGCCGCCGAGGTGGCCGCCGCGCTGGACGCCTACCGCCGCCTGGGCGTCACCCACTTCGTGCTCTCCGACACCCCCTACCGGTCCGAGGCCGTCCGCATCGGCGGCGAACTCCTGCCGCTGCTGCGCCGATCGGCCCTGCGCCCGGTCTTCTGACCGGGCGCAGGGCCGATCGCGGCGAGGGCTCAGCGCACCCGGATCAGCAGCAGCGCCGAGCGGGCCTCCAGCTTCACGGCCTCGCCCGAGGTGTGGCCGGGCGGCTCCGGCTCGGCGGCCCGCCGCGGCTCCGCGGTGTCCACCAGCACCGACCAGGAGGCGCCGTACTCCACCGGCGGCAGCCGGAAGACCACGTGCTCCCAGTGGGCGTTGAGCAGCAGCAGGAAGGAGTCGTCGACGATCGCCTCGCCGTGCGCGTCCGGTTCGGAGATCGCCTCGCCGTTGAGGTGGACCGCGAGGGCGTGGGCGTCGGCGCGGGACCAGTCGCTCTGCGACATCTCCCGGCCGTCCGGGCGCAGCCAGGTCAGGTCGCCGGGCCCGCCGTCGGCCGACCGCCCGCCGCGGAAGAAGCGGCGGCGGCGGAAGATCGGGTGCGCCCGGCGCAGCGCGATCAGCTGCCGGGTGAAGTCCAGCAGGTCGCGCTGCTCCTCGGCCAGCTCCCAGTCCACCCAGGACAGTTCGCTGTCCTGGCAGTAGGCGTTGTTGTTGCCGCGCTGGGTGCGGCCGAACTCGTCGCCGTGGCTGAGCATCGGCACGCCCTGCGAGACCAGCAGCGTGGTCAGCAGGTTGCGTTGCTGGCGGGCCCGCAGCGCGAGCACCGCGCGGTCGTCGGTCGGGCCCTCCACGCCGCAGTTCCAGGACCGGTTGTCGCTCTCGCCGTCCCGATTGCCCTCGCCGTTGGCCTCGTTGTGCTTGTCGTTGTAGGAGACCAGGTCGCGCAGGGTGAAACCGTCGTGCGCCGTCACGAAGTTGACGCCGGCGCGCGGGCGGCGGTGCTCGAAGGCGTACAGGTCCGAGGAGCCGGTCAGCCGGGTGGCCAGCTCCGGCAGCACCCCGTCGCGGGACCGCCAGAAGTCGCGGACGGTGTCGCGGTAGCGGCCGTTCCACTCGCTCCACAGCGGCGGGAAGTTGCCCACCTGGTAGCCGCCGTCACCGACGTCCCACGGTTCGGCGATCAGCTTCACCCGCGAGACCACCGGGTCCTGCTGCACCAGGTCGAAGAACGCCGAGAGCCGGTCCACCTCGTGGAACTGCCGGGCGAGCGTGGCCGCCAGGTCGAAGCGGAAGCCGTCCACGTGCATCTCGGTGACCCAGTAGCGCAGGCTGTCCATGATCAGCTGGAGCACGTGCGGGTGCCGCATCAGCAGCGAGTTGCCGGTGCCGGTGGTGTCGAAGTACGAGGCCGGGTCGTTGTCGACCAGCCGGTAGTAGGAGGCGTTGTCGATGCCGCGGAAGGAGAGGGTGGGCCCCATGTGGTTGCCCTCGGCGGTGTGGTTGTAGACCACGTCGAGGATCACCTCGATGCCGGCCTCGTGCAGCGCCTTGACCATCGACTTGAACTCCGCGACCTGCCCGCCGCGGCCGCCCGCGGCCGAATAGCCGTTGTGGGGCGCGAAGAAGCCGATGGTGTTGTAGCCCCAGTAGTTGCTCAGGCCGCGGTCGAGCAGGTGCCCGTCCTGCACGAACTGGTGCACCGGCATCAGCTCCACCGCGGTCACCCCGAGCCGGGTCAGGTGCTCGACCACCGCCGGGTGGGCCAGGCCCGCGTAGGTGCCGCGCAGTTCCGGCGGCAGCGCCGGGTGGCGCCGGGTCAGGCCGCGCACGTGCGCCTCGTACATCACCGACTCGTGGTACGGGCGCTTGAGGGGGCGGTCGTCGCCCCAGTCGAAGTAGGGGTCGGCGACCACCGAGAGCATCGCGTGCGGCGCGCTGTCCTCGGTGCTCGGGCGGTCCGGGTCGGCGGGGTCGTAGCCGAGCAGCGAGGGATGGCCGTCGGCCTGGCCCTCCACGGCCTTGGCGTAGGGGTCGAGCAGCAGCTTGGCGGGGTTGCAGCGGTGGCCGCGGGCCGGGTCGTAGGGCCCGTGCACCCGGAAGCCGTACCGCTGGCCCGGCCCGATGCCCGGCAGGTACGCGTGCCGGATGAAGCCGTCGATCTCGGTCAGCTGCACCCGGGTCTCACGCCGGTCCTCGCCCAGCAGGCACAGCTCTACCTTCTCTGCCACCTCCGAGAAGACCGCGAAGTTGGTGCCGGAGCCGTCGAACGTCGCTCCGAGGGGAAAGGGATGTCCGGTCCATTTCTGCACGTCTCGCACGCTATAGCGGCTCCCCGCGAACCCGCCGCGCAAACGCGCGGGTCGAATGGGTGCCGCGCGCCCCGGGCCCGGCCGCGCGGGGCCGGGCCCGGGGGATGCCCTCGGGATGTCGGTGCGGGAGCTGCGGCTGCCCCGAGCGGACCGTCCGAGGACCGTACCGCGGCCGCCGGACGGCTGCTTCCGACCGTTTCCGGCGCCGGCCGCGACCGCGTCGGGGCCTCAGGCTGCCGCCGCGGACAGCTCCTCGAACTCCTCGCCGGTGAGGTCGATGAGGGCCGCCGCGGTGTTGTCCTCCAGATGGGCGACCGAGGAGGTGCCGGGGATCGGCAGCATCACCGGCGAGCGGCGCAGCAGCCAGGCCAGCGCCAGCTGCGACGGGCTCACCCCGTGCCGCTTGGCGAGGGCGTCCAGCGGGCCGCCCTCGCGGGCCAGCTCGCCGGTCGCGAGCGGGAACCACGGGATGAAGGCGATGCCCGCGGCCTCGCTGTGCTCCAGCAGCGCCTCGGCGCGGCGGTCGGCGAGGTTGTAGAGGTTCTGCACGGAGACGATCTCGGCGATCGCCCGCGCCTGCTCCAGCTGGTCCACGTCCACCTCGGACAGGCCGATGTGGGCGATCTTGCCCTCGTCCTGCAGCAGCTTCAGCTCGCCCACCTGCTCCGCCAGCGGCACCTTCGGGTCCACCCGGTGCAGCTGGAAGAGCGGGATACGCTCCAGGCCCAGGTGGCGCAGGCTCATCTCGGCCTGCTGCCGCAGGTACTCCGGGCGCCCCAGCGCGCGCCAGTCGCCCGGGCCGGAGCGGGACAGGCCCGCCTTGGTGGCGATCACCAGGTCGTCCGGGTACGGGTGCAGCGCCTTGCGGATCAGCTGCTCGGCGACGATCGGCCCGTAGGAGTCGGCGGTGTCGATGAAGTTCACGCCCAGTTCGACGGCCCGGCGCAGTACGCGCACCGCCTCGTCGGGGTCCTCCGGGTCGCCCCAGACGCCGGGGCCGGTCAGCTGCATCGAGCCGAATCCGAGCCTGGTCACCGGCAGTTCACCGCCGAGCGCGAAGGTGCCGGAAGCCTTTGCGGGCCGGGTGTCCGTGGTCACGATGGATACTCCTTCGGTAAACTGTACGTCCGGTTCACATGGCCGCACACCGGCCACAACCGTGTACCCGGCGTCGGCTATTCCCCTGTGCGTGCGCTGTGCGTGTATGGCACACGTGCGCGTCTCCCCCCGCACCGGACCGGGTGCCCACCGAGCACGATGATCATCGCCGTTCTTCGTTCCGCGAGAAGAACCGAACCCGAGGAGGCGACCCGGATGCGCTACACGCGACTGGGATCGACCGGTCTGGAAGTGTCCGCCCTCAGCCTGGGCTGCATGAGCTTCGGCGAGCCCGGCCGGGGCAACCACGAGTGGACGCTGGACGAGGATGCCAGCCGCGCGCTCATCAAGCGGGCGCTGGACGCCGGTGTGAACTTCTTCGACACCGCCAACGTCTACTCGGCCGGCAGCAGCGAGGAGATCGTCGGCCGGGCGCTGCGCGACTTCTCCACCCGCGACGAGGTCGTCATCGCCACCAAGGTGCACGGCCGGATGCGGCCCGGGGCCAACGGCGGCGGCCTGTCCCGCCGGGCGATCATGACCGAGATCGACCACAGCCTCAGCCGGCTGGGCACCGACTACGTCGACCTCTACCAGATCCACCGCTGGGACTACGAGACGCCGATCGAGGAGACCCTGGAGGCCCTGCACGACGTGGTGAAGGCCGGCAAGGCCCGCTACATCGGCGCCTCCTCGATGTACGCCTGGCAGTTCGCCCAGGCCCTGTACACCGCGGACCTGCACGGGTGGACCCGCTTCGTGTCCATGCAGAACCACTACAACCTGCTCTACCGCGAGGAGGAGCGCGAGATGCTGCCGCTCTGCGCGGACCAGGGCATCGGCGTGATCCCGTGGAGCCCGCTCGCCCGCGGCCGCCTGACCCGCCCCTGGGACGAGACCACGGCCCGCACCGAGACCGACGAGTTCGGCCGCACCCTCTACCAGCCCGACGACAAGGTCATCGTCGAGCGCGTGGCCCAGGTCGCCGAGCAGCGCGGCATCCCCGCCGCCCAGGTCGCGCTCGCCTGGATGAACCGCAACCCGGTGGTCACCGCGCCCATCGTCGGCGTCACCAAGGCCCGGCACCTGGACGACGCGGTCGCCTCCTTGGAGGTGGAGCTCAGCGACGAGGAGGTCGCGCTGCTGGAGGAGCCCTACGTCCCGCACGCGGTGGCCGGCTTCAAGTAGGCCGCCCGGCAGGCACGGTCCGGCAGTCGGGGGGCCCGGTCCGCCCCGGCGGCCGGGCCCGCCGCCTTTCCCCCGGCCGGTCCCGTGCCACTCCCGCGACGGCTTCGCCACAGCCGTGCAACAGGCGGGCTTGCGTGGCCCGTTGCCGGGAAGGGGCACGGACATGGGAATCATCGGATGGATCGTTCTCGGACTGCTTGCCGGCGCGGCCGCCAAGCTCATCCTGCCCGGGCGTGACCCGGGCGGCCTGGTCGGCACCACGATCATCGGCATCGTAGGGGCGTTCGTCGGCGGCTGGCTGTCGGCGAAGCTGCTGGACAAGCCGGTCCCGCACCACTTCTTCGACGGCCACACCTGGCTGGCGGCGATCGGCGGGTCCCTGGTGCTGCTCATCCTGTTCCGCCTGCTCTTCGGGGACACCCGTGCCCGGCGCTGACGGCGGGCCGCCGGTGCCGCACGCCCCGGCGCGTGCGGTACGGGCGGCACCCGCCTGACCCGAACGGCCGCCCAGCACGGGCCCCGCCCGCGCCGTCCGCGACACACTGGCCGAAGTGCCGCGGGCCCGCCCCGGGGCGCCTGCAGCGGCATCACCAGTGGCATGAGCAGCGGCACCAGCAGCGGCAGCACGGGAGCAGCAGATGAGTGGAAAAGCAGACATCGGTGTCACGGGCCTGGCCGTCATGGGCAGCAACCTGGCCCGCAACTTCGCCCGCAACGGCTACACCGTCGCCCTCCACAACCGCACCGCAGCCCGCACCAGGGCCCTCGTCGCCGACCACGGCGACGAGGGCTCCTTCGTGGCCACCGAGTCGCCCGAGGACTTCGTCGCCGCCCTGGAGCGGCCCCGGCGGCTGATGGTCATGGTGAAGGCGGGCGAGCCCACCGACGCGGTCATCCGGCAGTTCGCACCGCTGCTGGAGGAGGGCGACGTCATCATCGACGGCGGCAATGCCCACTTCGAGGACACCCGCCGCCGCGAGCGCGAACTGCGCGAGCAGGGCATCCATTTCGTCGGCACCGGCATCTCCGGCGGCGAGGAGGGCGCGCTCAACGGGCCCTCGATCATGCCCGGCGGCTCCGCGGAGTCCTGGCAGTCGCTCGGGCCGATGCTGGAGAAGATCTCCGCCAAGGCCCAGGACGGCAGCCCCTGCACCGCCCACATGGGCCCCGACGGCGCCGGCCACTACGTGAAGATGGTGCACAACGGCATCGAGTACGCCGACATGCAGCTGATCGCCGAGGCGTACGACCTGCTGCGGTCGGTGGGCGGCTACAGCCCCGCGCAGATCGCCGAGATCTTCCACACCTGGAACACCGGCCGACTCGACTCGTACCTGATCGAGATCACCGCCGAGGTCCTCGCCCACGACGACGACGCCACCGGGCGCCCCTTCGTCGACATCGTCCTGGACCAGGCCGAGCAGAAGGGCACCGGCCGCTGGACGGTGCAGATCGCCCTCGACCTCGGGGTGCCCGTCTCCGGCATCGCCGAGGCGGTCTTCGCCCGCTCCCTGTCCGGCCACCGCGACCTGCGCGACGCCGCGCACGGCCTGCCCGGGCCGCGGGCCAAGGCACTGCACGGCGCGGAGGCGGCGGCCTTCGCCGACAAGGTCGAGCAGGCGCTGTACGCCTCGAAGATCGTCTCCTACACCCAGGGCTTCCACCAGATCCAGGCCGGCTCCGACACCTACGACTGGGGTGTCGACCTCGGCCGGGTCGCGGCGATCTGGCGCAACGGCTGCATCATCCGGGCCGCCTTCCTGGACCGGATCACCGCCGCCTACCGGGCCAGGCCCGACCTGCCGAGCCTGCTGTCCGACCGGCACTTCGCCGAGGAGATCGGCGCCGCCCAGGACGACTGGCGGGCCGTGGTCGCCGCGGCTGCCGCGGGCGGGGTGCCGGCGCCCGGCTTCTCCGCCGCGCTCGCCTACTACGACGCGCTGCGCGCCGAGCGGCTGCCGGCCGCCCTCACCCAGGCCCAGCGCGACTTCTTCGGCGCCCACACCTACCGCAGGGCCGACCGCGACGGCGTCTTCCACACGCTGTGGGGCGGCGACCGCCGCGAGGTGGACGCGGGGTGACCGCGGGGAGTGCCCCGGTCGGGAACGGGCAGACGTACCCGCACAGGGGCACCGCGGGTGCCGACGGCGGAAAGGCTGGTGGGGCATGATCGAGCCCGCTGATCTGCGCGAGTGGCGCGCCCATGACGTGGTCGACGAGGAAGGCCGCAGAATCGGTGCCCTGGAGGCGGTGTACGTGGACACCGCGACGGACCTGCCCGCCATGGCAACGGTCCGCACGGGACTGCCCACACGCCACCGGCTGGTGTTCGTCCCCGTCGCGGAGGCGGTCGCCGGACCGGGCTACGTACGGGTGCCGTACCGGAAGGAGCACGTACGGTCGGCCCCCTCGATCGGGACGGACGACGTCCTGCCGGTCGAGGACGAGGAGGCGGTCTTCCGGTACTACGGGCTCCCGTACGAGCCCGGCCCCAAGGGCGGACGGCAGCTCGCCCGGCGCTGATGCCGGACGGACGGGACGGGATCCCGACAGGACGGACTGGACGAACAGGACGGACAGGAAAGGACAAGCGCCGATGAGCCTGTTCCTGCTGCTGATCATCGTGGCGATCGTGCTCGGCCTGATCGGCGCCGTCGCCAGCGGGCTGAGCTGGCTGCTCGCGATCGGCTGCGTCGTCTTCGTCGCCGACCTGGCCTACGGCGTGTGGCGGCTGCGGCACCGGCCGCGGCCGGTGCGCTGAAGGCGCCGGCGGCCTCGTGCACACCATCACCGACTGGCTCTCGCGTTCCTCGGGTGTCGCCGTCTACGCCGTGGTGGCCGCGCTCGTCTTCTGCGAGGACGCGCTGTTCTTCGGCTTCGTGCTGCCCGGCGAGACCGCGGTGGTGCTGGGCGGGGTGGTGGCCAGCCGCGGCCGGGTGGACGTCGCCGTGCTGTGCGCGGTCGTGGTGTTCGCCGCTGTGCTCGGCGACAGCGTCGGCTACGAGGTGGGGCGCCGCTTCGGCCCGCGCATCCTGCACACCAGGGCGCTGCGCGGCCACGGCGAGCGCATCGGCCGCGCCCAGGACCTGATCCGCAGGCGCGGCCCCGCCGCGGTCTTCCTCGGCCGTTTCATCGCCTTCTTCCGCGCCCTGATGCCCGCCCTGGCCGGCATGTCCCGCATGCCCTACCGGGTGTTTTTGCTTTTCAATGCCGCCGGCGGCCTGGTGTGGGGCGTCGGTTTCACCCTGCTCGGCTACTACGCGGGCGACGCCTACCAGCGGGTGGAGCGCACGGCCGGCACGGCGGTGGCGGTGGTCGTCGCGGTGGTGGTCGTGGCCGCGTTCGTGGTGTGGCACGTGCGCAGGCGGCGCCGGGAGGCGGCGGCGGAGGCCGAGCCGGAGAGCCCGGGGAACGGCGGCACCCGGGACGCCGGGACCGAGGACGGCCCCGGTGCCGCGCCGGACGCACCGGGCACAGCGGGCGGCGGGGCCGGCGAGCCGGACGCGGCGCCGAAGGACGGCGGTGGCTCCGGCAGCCACCGCTACGTACCGCCCGGCTGAGCCCCGCGGCCGGCCGTCCGCGCGCCCCGGCCGTCACCCTTCCGTGCGAACCGGCTCGCACATCGTGTGGGGAAACGGCAACAATCCCCGGTCGGGCGGTTCGCCGGCCGCCCTTGGCGAGCAAGCCGTACGTAGGCGCACCGCGCCGGCGAACCGTACGAAAGGGGGAGGCCCGTGACCGTCAAGGGCATCGACGTCGCCTCGTTCCAGTCCACCACCTACGACACGGCCGGCCTGGGCTTCGTGGTGGTCAAGGCCACCGAGGGCACCGGCTACATCAACCCCAAGCACAAGGACCAGGTCGCGCACGCCCGCGCCGCCGGCCTGGTCGTCGGCCACTACCACTACGCCAAGCCCGGCAGCATGACCGACCAGGCCGCCTACTTCCTCAAGCACGCCGCTCCCGCCGCCGGCGACCTGCTCGCCCTGGACTGGGAGGACTCCGGTGTCAGCAACGCCGACAAGGACGCCTGGATCAAGCACGTCCAGTCCGCGGCCGGCGGCCACCGCGTGCTGCTCTACTGCAACAAGAGCTTCTGGCTGCACCGCGACACCACGAGCTTCTGCGGCGACGGGCTGTGGATAGCGGACCCCGACTCCGCGGCCGGCCACCCCGCCGTCGAGCACCCCTGGACCATCCACCAGTACAGCTCGGCCGGCGGCACCGACCGCAACGTCGCCAACTTCGCCTCCGCGGCCGCCTTGAAGGCCTGGGCCGCGAAGAGCTCGGCCGCGCCACCGGCCTACGCGCCCTTCCCCGGCGCCTCCTGGTTCACCGTCGGCCGCAAGTCACCGGTCGTGGCCGCCATGCACGCGCGGCTGGTCGCCGTCGGCTGCGACCGCTACGAGTCGACGAAGAACAAGGACGTCATCGGCTCCGGCGACATCGCCTCCTACGAGGCATGGCAGCGCAAGTACAACAGCGAGCACCACAAGGGCTGGTCCGGCGCCGCCCTGAAGTGGCCGCCGGGCAAGGAGACGTGGGACGCCCTGCACGTCCCGGACGTCTGATCCCGCCCCGCGGGCTCCCGGCACCTCCGCGTCCGCACCCGGCCCGGCCGCGGCCGGTGCGGCGGCCGAGCGGGTGACGCCGCCGTACCGCCCGTTAGCCGGCCCGGCGAGCGGGAACGCCCACCGGCATGGAGCCCGTCGAGGCATTGGACCGCATCGCCTTCCTGCTGGAGCGCGCCCTGGCGCCCACCTACCGCGTCAGGGCCTTCCGCAACGCCGCCGACGTGCTGTCCGCGCACCCGCGCGAGGAGGTCGCCCGCCTGTCCGGCCAGGGCCGGCTCACCGACCTGAAGGGGATCGGCAGGACCACCGCGCAGGTCGTCGCGGAAGCACTGGCCGGCGGCACCCCCGGCTACCTCGCCGAGCTGGAGCGCGAGCAGCCCGGCGCCGCGCCGCCCGGCCTCGGCGACGAGCTGCGGGCCGCGCTGCGCGGCGACTGCCACGTGCACTCCGACTGGTCCGACGGCGGCAGCCCCATCGAGGCCATGGCCCGCACCGCCCGCGACCTCGGCCACGCCTGGATCGTCCTCACCGACCACAGCCCCCGGCTGAAGGTCGCCCGCGGCCTGACCGCCGAGCGGCTGCTGCGCCAGCTCGACACCGTCGCCGCGCTCAACGAGCAGCTGGCCCCCTTCCGGCTGCTCACCGGCATCGAGTGCGACATCCTCGCCGACGGCACCCTGGACCAGCGGCCCGACCTGCTGGACCGGCTGGACCTCGTCGTCGCCTCCGCGCACTCCGAACTGCGCATGCCGGGGCCGCAGTTCACCCGCCGACTGGTGGCGGCCGCGAGCAACCCCCTGGTGGACGTGCTCGGCCACTGCACCAACCGGCTGATCGGCCCCAAGTCCCGCCCGCAGTCGGCCTTCGACGCCGAGGAGGTCTTCGCCGCCTGCGCCGCGGCCGGCACCGCCGTGGAGATCAACAGCAGCCCGCACCGGCTCGACCCGCCCCGCGACCTGCTCGCCCTCGCCCGCGACCTGGGCACCCTGTTCGCCATCGACAGCGACGCCCACGCCCCCGGCCAGCTCGACTGGCAGCGGCACGGCTGCGCCCGCGCGCAGGAGGCCGGCATCGGCGCCGAGCGGATCGTCACCACCTGGAGCGCACCGCAGCTGCTGGAGTGGACGGCGACGAGGCGGCCGCCCCGGCCGTGACCGGCTGCGGCCGCTTCAAGGGGGCATCAACGGCGGCCCGGCGCCGACTCCTTGAGCAGGATCGCGGCGGCCTGCACCAGCGCGGTGTTGTCCTCGGCCGGGGTGCCGTCGGGGAGCAGCAGGGTGTCCTCCAGGCCGATCCTGGTGTCCAGGCCGCGCCCGGCGGCCAGCCGCAGCACCGGCCAGGCGCCGCCGTCCTCGCCGTGCAGCAGCACCGGGCCGCGGGCCGCGGCCCCCAGGTCGTCCAGCGCGGCCAGCTCGTCGAGCAGGGCGGCCGCGGTCGCGGGCGCGCTCTCGGCGGCGGTGTCGGTCACCTCGGCGAGCACCCGCAGCAGCCGGTGCGTGTGCGGCCAGGCGCGCAGCCGGGCGGCGGCCGGCGTGCCCGAGAAGACGCCGGCCTCGACGCCGATCCCGGTCTCCAGCAGCGCGGCCGCCACGATCTCGGCGCCCTCCTCGTGCCAGTTGACCGAGGCGTGGTCGGGCAGCACCGACCAGGAGCGCACCAGCGCGGCCCGGCGCTGCGGATCCGGCTCCGTCCACTCCCCGGTGGTCACCCCGATCGGGACGCCCGGCGCGGAGGCCCGTACCGCGGCCACGGCGGCGTCCACGTGCACAGGAGCCATGGTCTGCGCGCCCTGCTCGTCCCTGGGGTGGATGTGGATCGAGCGCGCTCCCGCGACCACTGCTTCGGCGGCCGCGTCACCGAGCTGCCGAGGGGTCACCGGCAGCAGCTCGCACTCGCGTCGTTCTCTCGTGCCGTTGAGGCATACCTGGAGCATGGCGTGATCATCCCAGCCGGGACCGGGCGTCCCGATCAGCCGCGGCGCTGCGGCGCCCGCGTGTCGGAGCGGGGCGCCAAGAGCGCTGCCAGTGGCGGGTGGTGGCGGACGGGGTGGCGCGGCGTGGGGCGTCGGGGACAGGTGGCGGACGGGCACAGCGGGCTCAGCGGGCAGAGTGGGCGGCGGGCCCGGCCGAATGGGGGAGCGGCCGGGCCCGCCTGGTGCGCACGGTCCGCGCGGGGTCAGGTCGTCGTGCAGACCGTGCCGTTCAGGGTGAAGACCGTCGGCGGGGGATAGGCACCGGAGTTGGCGCCGGTGAAGCCGAAGTCCGCGGAGTTGCCGCCGTTGGCCGCCAAAGTGCCGTTCCAGTCCACCGGGGTGGCCGTCACCGTGCGGCCGCTCTGGGCGAGTTGGGCGTTCCAGAAGCCGGTGACGGACTCGTCGGTGCCGGGCGGGAAGGAGAAGGCGAGCGTCCAGCCGGTGATCGGGGCCGGCCCGGTGTTGGTGACGTTCACGTCGGCGTTGAAGCCGTTGCCCCAGCCGGCGGTGAGCCGGTAGGAGACCCGGCAGGTGGAGTTGGCGGGGGTGCCGGTGCGGACGGTCACCGGAGCCGAGGGCCGTGACAGGCGGCCGGCGGAGTCGCGGGCCAGCACGTTCCAGGTGGCGGTGGTGCCCGGGGTCAGGTTGTGCACGGTGACGGGGCCGCCGGTGGAGCTGCCGAGCAGCTCGCTGCTCGTACCGTTCTGCCGGTACACCTCGTAGCGGTCCACGCTGCCGCCGGAGGAGGGCGTGAAGGCCACCGTCGCGCTGGTGTCGTCGGCCGCGGTGACGTGCGGCGCCCCGGGGGCCGTGAGCGGCGAGGTGCTGCCGGCCGCCGGGTGCAGGGTGAGCGTGGTGATGGAGTACGGCGGCAGGGTCTGCGGCAGCGAGGCGTCGGTGGTGGAGGTGGTGACGGAGGTCGCCCGGTCCAGGTAGGAGGCCACGGTCGCGGCCGCGCCGGAGGGGGTGAACCCGTCGAGGTGCAGGGCGACCTGGGCCGCGTGCGCGGGGTCCTTGTTGATGAGCATGACGCTCAGGTCACCGTCCGCCCGGTGCACCGCGTGGGCGGCGACCAGCGCGCTGGAGGTGCCGGCGCCCACCAACTGGTCGCCCGGGCGGCCGAGTTCGCTGAGCATTTTGATGGCGTAGTAGGTCGGGAAGGGCGTGTTGAGCGGCGGCTCGCAGACCTGGCCCACGCAGGTGCCGCTGGAGAGGATGCCGTAGTCCTGGTAGTCGGTGGCCCCGTCGGGGGCGGTGCTGATCGCCTGCGGGCCGTTGTGGGTGTCCCACCAGTCCACGGTGAACACCCCGCTCTGCAGGGCGGTCAGGTAGGTGTCGGCGCCGAACAGGGCGTCGGGTTGGGTGTCCTCATCGACATTGGAGTTCACCTCGGTGAGCGCGATCGGCAGGTCGCCGGCGCCACCGCGCACCAACTGGTCCTTGAGCTGGTCGAGTTCGCCGGTGAGCTGGGAGGGCTCGCCGAGCATGCCGGCCGCGTCGGAGCCGCCGGGGTACCAGTGCACGATCACGAAGTCCGCCTTGCCGGCGATCAGCGGGATCACCGTGTGGTTCCAGTCGGCGCTCTCGCCCGCGGCCATCACGCCGTCCGGCCAGTTGCCGGGCAGCGTCAGCACCGCGCCGATCTTCACCGACGGGTCCACGGCCTTCATCGCCGAGGCGTACTGCGCCAGGTTCTGCGCGTAGGCGGTGGGCGAGGTGTCGGCGTGGGTGTCGGTCTCCCAGCCGGAGCCGTAGTGGCCGTTGCCGTAGATCTCGTTGCCGATCTCCCAGAACTTGGCACCGTAGCCCTTGGTGACGTTGGCGTAGCGGACCCAGTCCGCGGCCTCCTGCGGGGTGCCGGAGCCGTAGTTGGCGATGAGGATCGGCTGCGCGCCGGTCTTGGCGACGGTGCCCATGAAGGAGTCGAAGTCCGTGCCGGGCGCCACGTAGCCGCCGGGCGCGGTGTTGTCCTGCCAGTGGTACATGTCGCCGTAGCTGCCGCCGGGGTAGCGCAGCATCCCGATGTGGGCGTCCTGCAGCAGGTCCTGGACCTGCGGGACGTTCATCTGGGCGTCCCACACCGCGCTGTTGAGGCCGTAGGCGGTGCCGGGGATGGTGCCGAAGCCCTCGTCGGCGTCGACGGTCACGGCGACCGGGGCGCTGCCGGGGTCGTCTGCCGCCGCGGTGCCGCCGCCGGCCAGCAGGGCGGCGCCGAGGGCGGCGGCCGCGGCGGCCGCGGCCAGGCGGCGCCGCCAGGACCCGGCGGCGGGGTGTCTGTGGACGAGCACGGGGTTCTCACCTTCGTCAGGCGGGACGTGGGGGGCGTGCGTGGTTCGTCGCAGGTGCGGCTGCCCGGCGCGCGGGCACGGCGTGGGGGCCGGGCGCGCGTTGTGGGAGCGCTCCCATAGTTGGCCGGGGCGGCGCCGCTGTCAATGGCGCGGTACGGGGTGGCCGGGCGGGGTTGCGGGGGAGCGGGGAGCGCCGGCGGTTCGTGGGGCGCTCCCCGTGTCGAATTCCCTGTGCGGAAGGGGCCGTTGGGCGCGCGCGTCAGCCCTTCGGGGCGAAGTGGCTGCCCTGGGCGAGGTCTTCCAGGAGCGTCGGGCCGGTGGGCTGCCAGGACATCAGCTCACGGGTGAGGTCGTTGGAGGCCGGGATGTCCAGCGCGGCGAAGGGGCCGAGGAAGCCGAAGTGCCCCGCGGCGTCCTCGGCGCTGATGGAGGTGGTCGGGACGCCCAGGCCGTCGGCGATCACCTGGGCGATGTCGCGCAGCCGCACGCCCTCCTCGCCGACACCGTGCAGCACCGAGCCGGCCGGCGCGTTCTCGACCGCGAGCCGGAACAGCCGGGCGGCGTCGAGGCGGTGGACGGCGTTCCAGCGGTTGGCGCCGTCGCCGACGTAGGCGGACACGCCCTTGGCGCGGGCGGTCTCCACCAGGGAGGTGGCGAAACCGGCCCGGTCCAGGTCGTGGACGGAGGGCGAGAGCCGCAGCACCACCGAGCGCACGCCCTGCTCGGCGAGGTCCAGGGTGGTCTGCGCGCTCGCGCTGCGCGGGCTGCCGGGAGCGGGCCGGTCCTTCTCGGTGCCCGGCCGTCCGAAGCCGACCGGAGTCCCCGAGGCGATCACCAGCGGCCGCCCGGAGCCCTTCAGCTCGGCGCCCATCGCCTCGATCGCGCGCTGGTCCACCTCCGTGGAGCGCGTGTACTGGGTGAAGTCGTGGATGAAGGCGAGGTGGACCACGCCGTCCGACGCGGCGGCGCCGGCCCGCAGGCTGTCCAGATCCTCCAGGTCGCCGCGCTGGACGGCGGCACCTGCCTGCTCCAGGGTGCGGGCGGAGGCGTCGGAGCGGGCGAGGCCGAGCACCTCGTGGCCGGCGCCGAGCAGTTCGGGGACGACGGCGGAACCGATGAAGCCGGAAGCGCCGGTGACGAAGACACGCATGGGGGACCTCCAAGGGGCGGCCGCAGGCCGGGCACCCGTCGATGTCAGTGACTGTCGTCAGCCTAGCACTTATGACGGCAGTCACTGACATCGCGTACCATCGCGTCATGGGTCGATGGGAGCCGAACGCGCGCGAGAGGCTGTTTCTGGCCGCGCTGGAGCTGTACGCGGAGCGCGGCTTCGAGCAGACGACGGTGGCCGAGATCGCCCGGCGGGCCGGGCTCACCGAGCGCACCTTCTTCCGGCACTTCCCGGACAAGCGCGAGGTGCTGTTCACCGGGTCGGACGGCATGGTCGGGCAGCTCGCCGAGGTGATCGCGCGGGCGCCGCAGGAGTCGCTGCCGCTGGGCGCGGTCGCCGAGGCGCTGGGTGCCGTCGCCAGGCCGATGCAGGAGCGGCGCGAGGGGGTGCTCGCCCGGCAGAAGGTGGTCGCTGCCCATGCCGAGCTGCGCGAGCGCGAGCTGGTCAAGCGGTCGAAGCTGGTCGCGGGGACGGTGGAGGCGCTCGAGGCGCGGGGGGTCGGGCCGCGTGCCGCGCGGCTCAGCGCCGAGGTGGCGCTGGGCGTCTTCCACGTCGCCTTCGAGCGGTGGGTGGGGGCCGATGGGGAGACGCGGGAGCTGCCGGACATGATCGCGGAGACGTTCGCGGAGCTGCGCGAGGTGGCGGTCGGCGGGGGTGTGCCGGCGGGGTGAGTGCTCGGGGGCACTCGGGGTGCGGGGGTGGCTGAGCTGTCGGCTACGGGGCCCCGAGGGATGCGCCGCGGGGCTAGGGTCCTCAGGTGCCTCGGCGGCCTGCGTGCTCGGGGTGCGCCCGGGGTGGTGGGGCCGTTGGGGCACGCCGGGGTGCGTGAGTGCGTGGGGTGCGGGGGTGTTCTGAGCCGTCGGCTGAGCCGGGGCGCTTGGGTCTTCGCGAGTGGGAAGGCCTGAGTCTTCGAGGTCCGCTGGGGGCCTTGGGCCCTTGAGGGGGTCCTTGTGGCGGGGGCTCTCGAACCGTTGCGGTGGGGTGCTCCCGTGGCGGGTGCCTACGGGGTGACCGCGGCGGCGTCAACTGAACAGGTGAAACTGTTCAGGTTCACCTGGACAGGTTGGGCTGCGGGTCGTATGGTTGGTTCATGGAGAACCGTACCGACGCGGTGGCCGAGTCCGCCGTACGCGCGGCCAGTGACCTGCGCGTGGTGGTCAGCCGGCTGCGCCGGCGGCTGCGCGAGGTGGCCGAGACGTGGGACCTGACGCCTTCGCAGACCTCCGCGCTGAGCCGGCTGAGCAAGGCGGCGGACGGCATCTCCACCAGCGCGCTCGCCGCGGCGGAGGGCGTGCGCCCGCAGTCGATGGCCGCGACCCTCGCCGTCCTGGACGAGCACGGCCTCATCCAGCGCACCCCTGATCCCGGCGACGGCCGCCGCCAGTTGATCTCCCTCACCGAGGCGGGCCACCAGCGCCTGGAGGGCGTCCGCCAGGCCCGCTCCGAATGGCTCACCCGCGAGTTGGACGAGCGCTTCACGGAGGACGAGCGGCGGTTGATCATCGAGGCGATGGTGTTGCTGGAACGGCTGACGGGGCCGTGAGACGCCGCGGCGCTCGGCTTTGGGGTGTTGGGGGTGTCGGGGCCGGGGCCCCCTTGGGCGGGGGTTGGGTGCTGAGCCTGTGGCTCAGGGCTGGCAAGGGGGCATTCCCGCCCTGCGGGCGGGGGAGGCCGTCGTCGGCGAGGTTTGCGGACCGGGCGGCGGCGGAGGGGTGCTTCCGGCCGGGCGGCTGCGCGTGCAACGGGCGACTGCGCCGCGCTAAGGGGCCGCACTGACGGGCTGGCCTGAGGCGACCGGAGTGGAGCGGTTGGGCCGAGATGCCCCCGCACATCCCACAAGCAGGCCGAAGTCCCGAACCGCACGCCCCGATCCGGCGGGCTCCCGCAAGCCATCCGCCCCATACGCATCCCCGTAGTAAGCCCCCCGCAGACCTTGTGCGGGAGCAATCGGCCCAAACGATCAGCCCCCACGCGAAAAGCCCCCGAAAGCTCGGTCCGGGCAGCGGCCCGAACCCTGCGCACCAGTTCGGCACCTCCGCGCAAGCCTCCGCACGGCGGCGGCGGCCTTGATCGCGCGCGCCGACCCGGTAGCTTCCGCGCCGGTGCCGATTCAGGCAACGTTCGCCCGGTCCTGCCCAGGGGACGACGACAGGTCGCTGTGGGGCGCGGGCCGCATAGTCTCGTGGGGTGCACTCGCATCTGAGCTTCGAGAACCCCACTGCTCTGCCTCACGAGGTGGTGGTTGAGACGATGGAGCGGGCCCTGGACGACCGCTCGGCGGAGGGCGAGGCGGCGAGGGTCCTGGTCGGGACCGCCTTGAACGATGACGACGCGGAGTTCGTCGAGCACTGGTGCGTGCAGATCGGGACGCGGGCGGTGCCGGGGAGTCCGCTGCTCGGGCTGGCGGGTCTATGCCTGGGACACGCCGCTCGACGCTTTGGGCGACTCAGCGACGAAGCCCTCGTGCTGGCGCAGTCGCTGGCGGTGCGGGCCGAGGCGGACCCTACGGACGTGGACGGTCGGGCTCTCGACGGCTATGACGACGTCCGGAGTTTCCTGGGCCTGTGGTGACGCCGTTTGTCGCCGTTGCTGGTCGGGCCGCCCCTCGTGTACCGAAGTGTTCAGCTTAAGGGCAGATTTTCAGCCCGCCCGGACTGTGGGTGCTCATCTGGATGCCTCGGCATGAGACTCCGGGTAGTGGTGGCCGCTCGGGTCGTGGGCGGTGATCGAGCGCCTCGGCCCTTTGCCGCGACGGGGGCACGGGCCGGGGTGGGGGTGCGTGGAGGACGGTGGGGTGGCGCGTACGAGGGGACCTCGCTTGGTACTTGGTCACCCTCGTGGTCGCGGGCTGGTGCGGGTGGGCGGGGAAAATCGTTCGCGGGTGGGCACCCGGGCTGGGCTAGCCTGCGCGGATGACCGAACTGCGCACGTCACGTCTGGTGCTTCGGCCCTGGCGGGAGGCCGATCTCGTTCCCTGGGCCGCGATGAATGCCGACCCGGAGGTGCGGGCCCACTTTCCCGGCACCCTCACCCGGGAGGAGAGCGCGGCCTCCGTTCGGCGGTTCCAGGCGGACCTGGAGGCGCGCTGCTGGGGCTGGTGGGCGCTCGAGGTCGCCGCCACGGGGGAGTTCATCGGCTTCGCCGGGCTCGACCCGGTGGACGACGACACGCCCGCGACCGGTGTCGAGGCCGGCTGGCGCCTCGCCCGTCATGCCTGGGGCCACGGCTACGCCACCGAAGCCGGTGACGCCGTCCTCGCCTGCGGTTTCCAGCAGCTCGCGCTTCCCGAGATCCTCGCCGTCACCACTCGCGGCAATCACCGCTCCCAGGCCGTGATGCGCCGCCTCGGCATGACCCGCACCCCGGCCGACGACTTCGAGGACCTCACCGTCCCCGAGAACAGCCCCGTCCGCCACAACGTGATCTACCGCCTGGCGCGGGAGGAGTACCGGCCACCCGCCGGCGCGTGAGCACTCCCTTCGGAACGGTGGGTGGCACCCCTTCGAAGCGGGTGCCGCCGCTCCCGTGGACCGGATCGCCCAGCCGGTGCCTACCGCCCGAGTCGGACGGGCCGGTGCGAAGGGTTGCGGTGGCGGGGTGGGGGGCTCGTGGGGAGGATGGGGGCGTGCCGTTCACGTTCAGCCACCCTGCCGCTGTATTGCCCCTGCTCAGGGACGGGCGGGGGCGCGGGCGGCTCGTGGCCTCCGCCCTGGTGGCCGGCTCGCTCGCGCCCGACGTGCCCTTCTTCGCCGACTCGCTGCTGCGCGGCAGCTATGGCTACGGCGCGCTCACCCATCGGGTCTGGGCCGTGCCCACCGTGGACGTCGCTCTTGCCGCCGCGCTCGTGGCCGGCTGGCAGGCCGTACTGCGCGAACCCCTCGTCGAACTGCTGCCCGCGCGCTGGGCCGACGCCGCCGACGCGGCCACCGCGCCCTCCGGCCGTCCCCTCGACGTCCCGGGCGCGGCCTGGTTCGCACTGTCCGCGGCGATCGGTGCCGCCACGCACGTGGGCTGGGACGCCTTCACGCACGGCGGGCGGATCGGCGTACGGCTGCTCCCCGTGCTCGACCGCACGGTCCACGGGCAGCCGGTGTACTCCCTTCTGCAGTACGGCTTTTCGGCCGCCGGACTGGCCGCGCTCGCCTGGCACCTGCCACGCACGCTGCGCCGTACGGCGGCACCGCGGCCGGTTGCCGAGCCGGTCGCCGACACCGCTCCCACCGCTCCTCCTACGCCCCTCACGACCGCGGCCCCTGCGTCCGTGTCCGCCCGCCCGCGCCTGTCGGCCCGTGCCAGGACCGCCGTCGCGGTGCTCGTCGCCGGTGCCACGCTCGCCGGAGCGGCCCAGCGCATCGCCCTCGGTGACGCCGGGTCCCTTCGTTCGGCCCGCCTCGGCGACCTGATTCCCCCGCTGTCCTTCGGTGGCGGCACCGGCGCCGCCCTCGGCCTCGCCCTGTCCACCCTGGCCACCCGCCGCGCGAAACCACCTCGTTGACCACCGTGCGGGCCCAAAGCGCCCGCGCAGCAACGGAGGTGGGCTGCGCCCGTGCGGTGCGGAGGCCCGGACAGTGCGTCGGCGCTCGTCCCTCCGGGCCGACCGCATCGTGCCCGCGCCGGGGCCATCGTGTGATGCCTCACTCGATGGCTGCCGTCGCCTTCCATGCCCCTGGGCGCATGCCTGTCGCCTTGGCGAAGAACACCGAGAAGTTGGACGCGTCGGGAAAGCCGAGCGCGGTGGCGCAGCGCGCTGCGGTGAGACGGTCGTGCGCGAGGAGCCGTTTGGCCTCCAGGACGATCCGGTCGACGATGTATGCCTTTGCCGTGCGGCCTGTGGCCTGCTGCACCGCTCGCGAGAGGGTGCGGGGCGCGTATCCCAGCGCACGGGCGTAGTAGCCGGCGTCATGGTGATGACGGAAATGCGTCTCGACGCTGGAGCGGAACAACCGGAACACCGGATGGGCGAGCGGTGCTTCGGCGTGCGGCGGCCGCAGCCGTGCGATGAGCGCGGAAAGCAGGATTTCGGGCAGTTCCGCGGAGAAGTCCTCGGGTGGGGCGGATGATTCGAGGAGGAGATGGCTGCGCGCGGTGTCGACGAACAGCCAGTCGGCGTCGGGGATCCTCCAGTGCGCGGCCGGGTCGGGCGAGGCGACGAGCTGCCGGGTGGCGTGGGTGACCGGCGCTGTCGGCACGAACAGCACGAGGTGCCCCGCCACATCACCGATGTCGTCCCACCGGTGTACCGCTCCGGGGGGAATCCACACCGCGGACCGCTCCATGAGCGGGTGGCGGACGAAGTCCACCGTGACCGAGCCCAGCCCGGTGTCGATGACGGCGAGGACGTGGAAGTCGGCGCGCTGGGTGCCGCCGTCGTTCAGCTCGCGAAGGCGGTCGAACGTCATGGTCTCGACCGCGGCGGCGCGGTGCCCCGCAGGCTGGTAGGTCATCTGACGAATCACGCTCACGTGTCCATTTTTCACCATCGGCCGACCAGTCACGCCGATGGCTCGTCCGGATGCGGGACTTTCAATGGACTCACTGGGCAATCGCTCAGAACACCGATGGGAGAAGAGCCATCATGAGCATGTCGCAGCAGACGCTACTGCCCGTTTACGACCATAGGCCGGGGACCGGACCGACCCTGGTGTTCCTGCATCACTGGGGCGGTTCCGCCCGCACCTGGGACCTCGTGGTCGACCGCCTCGTGGACCGTGACGTGCTCACGGTCGACTTCCGTGGGTGGAGCCGGTCGAGCGCTCTGCCCGGCCCCTACACGCTCGGTCAGCTCGCCGACGACACTCTCGCCGTGCTCGCCGACGCGGGGGTCACCGACTACGTCCTGGTGGGACATTCGATGGGGGGCAAGGTCGCACAGCTGGTCGCGGCCGTTCGTCCTGCCGGCCTGCGCGGCATCGTCCTCGTCGGCTCCGGCCCGGCGAAGCCGGCCGCACAGATCACCCCCGAGTACCAGGAAGCCCTGTCGCACGCCTATGACTCCGCCGAGTCCGTCGCCGGGGCACGGGACCACGTCCTCACCGCCACCGAGCTGCCCGCACCGGTCAAGGCGCAGATCGTGACCGACGCGCGGAGCGTCACCGAGGCCGCCCGCACCGAGTGGCCGCTTCGCGGTATCGCGCAGGACATCACCGAGCACACGCGCATGATCAGCGTTCCCGCCCTCGTCGTGGCCGGAGAGAAGGATCAGGTCGAACCCATCGACGTGCTCCGCGACAACCTGCTGCCCTACCTCTCCCGGGCCGACTTCGTGGTGATCCCGCACACCGGGCACCTGATCCCGCTGGAAGCCCCGGCCGACCTTGTGGAGGCCATCACGGCCTTCGCACCGGGAGATCTCGAAACGCAACTGGAAACGGGCTACGGCCGCCCATGACCTGCCCAGGGGCGCCCTTGACGGTTGCCTGAGGGCAAAGCTGCTGTGGACGGCCGCGGTTGAGCGTGGGGACCCTGAACAGGGTCAGCAGGTGCGGTCCCTGTAGTGGGGGGAGGCGGGGGTTGTCAGGTCGCGGTCGCGGAGGACCAGGAGCGGGGGGCGGTTCCCGGCGCGGCACAGCGAGGCGAACGGGGTGCGGAGGTTGTCGGTGTACTCGACCTCGATGACGCGCTTGCCGTAGACCGCGGTGTACGCGCCGCACTCGTCGTAGACGTGGCACTCCTCGGCCACCGCGAAGTCGAAGCCCCAACTGCGGGCCGTACGCGAGGACTCGGCCGCGTTCTTCTGGGCGATGGCGAGGCCGGCGGCGTGCGCGGTGCGCACGTAGGCGCGGGCCAGGGCCTCGGTGGCGGACTCGGGGATGCGGTGGAAGCGGGTGAAGGTGTCGAGGTTGTCGATCTCGACGGCCTGGAAGCCCTTTGTGGCGCACGAGCGGATGACCGGTGCCAGGACGGCGAGGATGCCCGCCCGCTTGGCCGGGGTCGTCGGGTCCAGGATGTGCTCGCCCGGCCAGTCGGGATCGGAGACCGGCCGCCCGTCGCTGCCACGCAGCAGCAGCTCCGCCCGCGGCCCTGACCAGCGGGCGGCCTGGTCGGGCTGCGTCTGGAAGCCGTTGACGTAGCAGATGGAGTACGTGTGCGGCGCGGGCCGGTCCCCGGCGTCGCGTTCGACCACGGTGACGCCCTTGGGCGGCGGGTACGCCCCGCCCAACTGGTAGTCCACCGCACCCGTGGTGGGCAGCGGGGTGATCGCCGGACCGGGGCTGTGCGCGGGCGGGCCGGAACTGCGGGTCGGCGAGGCGGCCCCCTCGTCACCGGTGCCGGAGCCGCTGCCACCGCACCCCGTCAGCACCACCAGCGCGGTGGCCGCCAGCGCCCCCACCGCCGCCATGCGCGCGCGGTGCCGCCCAGGTTGCCGTTCCATACCGTCCCATCGGCCGCGGGGCCACCGCGGCGGCGCCCCCTCGCCGGGAGCGTACCGGGTGTCAGCCGGCCCAGCGGCCGGTGAGGAACGCGAGGGCGAGCACCGTCGACAGCGGCGCGGCCGCGCACAGGTACAGGGTCTCCAGGCGCGGCCTGCGGGCGGTGGCCGCGGCGAGCGCCGTCCACAGCGGCCACCAGAGCAGGGTGGCCCGGGGGATGGACATGTACCAGTACGAGACGCACAGCGAGCCCAGGCCGAGCGCGGCATAGACCGCCTCCGGCCAGCGGCGGCGGACCAACAGCAGCGCCACCAGGGCGAGTCCGACCACCGCGGCGAGCAACTCGAACTGGAACTCCACCGCGTAGGGCGCCGCCTGGGTGTGCCCGAAGGCGGCCGTCCAGGTGTGGTGCCAGGCGGTCCACGGCGGGGTGAAGTCCCGGTACCAGCCGCGGTTCTCGGCGTGCTTCCAGGCCCACCAGTCGCCGGTGTGCGCGTGCAGGTAGGCCGCGTACGCCAATGGGGACAGGGCGGGCAGCGCGAGCCAGGGCAGGGCGCGCAGCACCCATGCGGCCGTCGAGTGCCCCGACTCCCGTGCTCTGCGTGCGGGGTGGTCGCACAGGAACTGCACGCACATCGCTGCCACCAGGAAGACGCCGCTGATCCGCACCGCGCAGGCGAGGCAGGAAAGCAGCCCGGCCAGTGGCCAGTTGGCGCGGCGGGCGGCGAGCCAGGCGGGCAGCGCCAGCGCGAGGAACAGCGCCTCGGTGTAGCCGACGGCGAGGAAGAGCGCGCACGGCGAGAGCAGGAACAGCCGTACCGTGCGGCGCCCGTCGTCCACGCCGGGCAGGTCCAGCCGGGCGATCCGGGCGAGGGCGAGCACCGCGACCGCGCCGGCCGCGAAGGAGACGAGCAGCCCGGCCGCGGTCCAGTCCCGTACGACGGTGTGCGCGGCCCGCAGCACCAGGGGGAAGCCCGGGAAGAACGCCTCGCGGTTGTCCCAGCCGGTCGTGCCCGGCTGCGGGGCGCCGGCGGGGAAGTAGCCGTCCCTGGCTATGCGCAGGTAGTAGGACCAGTCCCACTGCTGCCAGGAGGAGAGCACCGGAGCCGGGTGCCGGGCCGAGCCGTCGGCGGGGAACAGCCAGCGCGCGCAGTAGGCGCACACCCACAGCCCCAGACGGGTGGCCGCGTAGAGCCACAGCACCTCGCGGTCGGCGGGGAGGAGACGGTGGGCGAGGCGGTCGGTCAGGCGGCGGGTGAAGTGGCGGGCGGGGGCGTGCGGCCCCTGCGGGCTCCGGCTGGGCACCGCCTCCGAACTGCCGTGCCGGGGACGGCTCGTGGCGGCCGGCCGCAGCGGCGCGGGTGGGACAGAGGGCATGGCGGGACGGCCTTTCGGGTGCGTCAGGGCGTACGGGACCGACCGGTGGCGCACCGGTGGGCGGGTTGGGCGGGTGTGGGGGTGATGTCCGGTGGTCCGGAGGCGGGCCGTGCCCCGGGACCCGGGTTGCGGGAACTTCTACGGCGGGCGGCCTTGGTGGGGCGGTTCGTTCGGGGGCGGGGTGGCGGCTCGGAGGTTCGGCGGGCAGCTCCAACGCGGCTGTGAGTCGGGAGGGTTCCTGGGCGACGGCCCTACGGGTCAGGTGGGTACGAGCGTTGGGTGAACCGGGTGCTCGGGCGCTTGGGTGACCGGGTGGCGTGATCGGCAGGCGCGAACGCGACGCCATGTCGGGGCAGTTCGTCGGGCGATGGTCCAACTGCCCTGCGGGCCCCGAGCCGTACGAGCGTCGGTGCTTGGGTGGCCGGGTGGCCGGGTGGCCCGGTCGGCGGGGCCGAACGCGGGGCCACGCCGGGGGCGAGTTCTACCGGCCGTAGTCCAACTGCCCTACGGGTCCGGCCCGTACGAGCGCCGGGTGCTCGGTTGACTGGGCGGCCCGGCGGCCCGCTCGGCTGATGCGCATACGAGGCCACGCCGAGACAGGTCCCGAACGCCCCTACGGGGACGGGCCGTTCATGGTGCCGTCGTCGGCAGGCCCGGCGAGGTGCTCGTGGTGTCGCCGCCCTCGCCGAGGGTGGAGGCCGCTCCGGTCGGCGGCGCCGTCGTACGGCCGGGGCCGTTGGAGGGTCCGGAGCTGCCCGCGGGCGCGCCCGACGTCGTGGGCGCGGTGCCGTCGCGGGTCGTGGACGCCGAAGGCGGCGCCGTCGCGGAGGATCGCCCGGTGGGGACCGAACTCGCCGTGGACCGCGGAGGGTTGCCGCCCGGCACGGCCGGACCGTCCGCCCCCTGGGCGGTCAGCGCGCCCACCGCCGCCAGCGAACCGGACGCGACGACGCACACCGCCGCCGCGCACACCGCCAGCCGCGCCCGGCGCCGGGCCGTGCCGCGCGCCCTGATCGCGGCCGCCGGGGCGGGCCTGGCCTGGGCCCGGCCCACGTCCGCCGCCTCCTTGAACAAGGCGCGCAGCAGGTCGTCCGGCCCGCCGGGCCCCGCGTTCTGCTCAGACACCGGACGCCTCCTCGTGCCGCGGATCGGGCAGGGTGCGCGCGAGCGCGGTGCGCCCGCGCGCGAGATGGGTCTTGACCGTGCTGGGGCTCGACTCCGTCTCGGCGGCGATCTGCTCGACGCTCAGGTCGCACACGTAGTGCAGGGTCAGGACCCGCCGCTGCCGGGGCGGGAGCCCGCGCAGCGCCTCGACCAGCGCGAGGGAGTCAGGCCCGGGCTCCTCGGCGGCCGGCGGCGGGCCGCTGCGGCGCCAGGCGTCGGCCGTCCGGCGCGCGCTGCGCCACCGGCTCACCGCCAGCCGCCACGCGACCGTCCTGATCCACGCCTCGGGCCCGCCGTCGCGGTGCAGCCGGTGCCGCCGGCTCCAGCCCCTGACGAACGCCTCCTGCACCACGTCCTGCGCCTCCTGCCGATCGCCGAGCATCACGTACAGCTGGCCCGTCAGCCGTGCGACCGTCTGCGCGTAGAACTCCTCGAACTCCTCGGCGGTCACCCTGCGCTCCCGATCTCCCTGGTCTCACCGCGCATACGCCGGCCGCGGGCCTCCCGGTCGACATCCCCCGCGCACTTTCGCTGTGACGTGGGTCACGGCCCCGTCTGCGGGCCGTCCGGGGAAGCGAAGCACACGCGGTGCGCGGGCCCCCGCCCTGGGCCGCCGCCTACGATGGGGCCCGTGCTGACGCTGCTCCACACCTCGCCCGCGCACGTGGCCGCCTTCGACGCGCTGCGGGACCGCGACCACCCCGGGCTGCCGCTGCGCCACGTCGTGGCCGAGCCGCTGCTGGCGCAGGCGCGGGCACAGGGGGTCGCCTCCGTGCGGGACGCGCTGGACCGCGCCCTAGCCGAAGCGGTGGCCGCGGGCGCCGATGCGGTGCTGTGCACCTGCTCCACGATCGGCGGCCTCGCCGAGGCGCGGGCCGCGGCCGCCGGCATCCCCGTCCTGCGGGTGGACCGGCCCATGGCCGCGGCCGCCGTCGCCGTGCCGCCGCGGGCCGGGCACCAGGCCGTGCGGATCGCCCTGGTCGCGGCCCTGGCCGACACGCTGGGCCCCACGCGGGAACTGATCGCCGAGGAGGCGGCACGGGCCGGGCGCCAGGTGGAGGTGGCGGACTTCGTCGCCGAGGGGGCGTGGGCCCTGTTCGAGGCGGGCGAGCAGGACGCCTACCTCGCGGCGGTGGCGAAGGCCGTGGACGCCGTGCGCGACGCCGAGGTCGTCGTCCTGGCCCAGGCGTCGATGGCTCAGGCAGCCGCTCTGGCCACGACCCCCCTGCCGGTCCTGTCGAGCCCGGCCCTGGGCCTGACGGCTGCGGTGGCCGCGGGTCGCCAGGACCTCCGGTACGGGCGGAGCACAGCGCTTCGGGCGCTGCCGGGCGCCTGACGGGCCCTGCCGGCCGGGGCTGTCCGCGAAAGCGTGGGACGTTCCCCTGCGGGGCGGCCGCGTCGGGGGTCCCCTTATGACCGGTGGCGAGGGTGCCCGGAGATGGCGGGGCGGGGTTCGTCGTCATTCGTCGTCGTAGCGCGCCTGCCCGGCCGGGACCGAGAGCGCCCGCGAACCGGCCATGCCCCCGCTCGGAGGCAGGGTCCGCCGGCAACGCCGTTCAGGGTGCGTCCTACGCCGGGTCCAGCAGGTGCGGGCCGTTGTTGCGGACGCTGTTGACCGCGGGGACGACCGCGCGGGCGGCGAGGTGGCCGTCGGCGGGGGAGCGCAGCAGGCGGCGCAGCTCTGCAGGGTGTTCCCGCGCCGGGTCGAGCCATTCGTCGTAGTCGTCCGGCCGCACCGCGAGCGGCATGCGCGGGTGGACGCGGCCCGCGGCGTCGGTGGCCTCGGTGGTGATGATGGTGCAGCTGGTCAGCCACCCGCCGGGCTCGCCGTCCGGCACCTGCGGGTCCCGCCAGAACTCGTACAGCCCGGCGAGGGCCATCACGGTGCCGTCCTCGGGCGCGATGTAGTAAGGCTGCTTGTACGCCTTGCGGTCGGCGGTCGCCGGGACGGCCTGCCACTCGTAGAAGCCGTCGGCCGGCAACAGGCAGCGACGCTTGGCGAAGGCCCGGCGGTAGGCGGGCTTCTCGTGCACGGTCTCCATCCGCGCGTTGATCATCCTGGCGCCGGTGTCCGGGCTCTTGGCCCACGACGGCACCAGCCCCCAGCGCATCGGCCGCAGCCGCCGCAGCACCTCGCCGGTCCCGCGGTCGGCCCGCTCGAGCACCGCCCACACGCCGTCGGTCGGCGCCACGTTCCAGCTCGGCTCGAGCACCTCGTCGGCCTCGGGCGCGCTGGTGACGTGGAAGAGGTCGCCGAGTTCCTTGGGACTGCGGGTGGAGACGTAGCGTCCGCACATGCTTTCCACCCTGCCACAGCCGGGGCTCCATCGTGGAGGGCGTCACCCGGGCCCGCCGGCCCGCGTGACCGGCAACCGCGCCAGGGCCCGGCCGCTCAGCGCCGCCCGCGGCCCGGGCGGGCGGAGGACGGCGCCCGAGCGCCACGGACGCGCGGCAGCGCGCCCCGGGCGCAAGGCCGTACCCGGGTTCGTCGGCCGAGCGTCGCCGACGACCGACAACGCGGCTGGGGGTCCCCTGCCGACCAGACGGGATTTGTCGGACAGGCCTCAGCCCTGCGGGAAGCCGAGGGTGTCCAGGAGGGTGGTGAAGAGTGCTTCGGCCGGGGCGCCGGTCGTGCGCAGGACGTGCTCGACCGGGGCGGGGTCCGGCTCCGGGGACAGGCCCGCCGCCTTCGCCCAGGCGAGCGCCGCCTCGGCCGCCGCGGGGACGGCCGTGTCGATCTCGGCGCGCGCGTGGACGACCGCCTCGGCGAACTCGGGGGTGGAGGTCCACGCGGCGCCGTCGGCGACGTCGTCGGGCTCCTCGACCCACAGGCGCGCCGCGGCGTCCTGATTGAGGTACGCCTGCCAGTCCGGGCCGCCGGGTACCAGGCCCTTCACGACGGCCACCTGGCTGTCGAAGACGGTCGCCAGGCACGCCGGGGCCGCCGTCCACTCCACCAGCCCGGCCAGCACCGCGTCCGGGTCGTCCCACAGGCCGTGGCCGAACGCCAGCGTCCGCCACCCGCCCGGCCGCACCCGCCAGGCCACAGCCGCGTCCCTGACCTCCTGCGGCAGCGTGCCGAACACCGGCGCGTCCAGCAGCTCCTGACCGCTGCGCCCGAAGACCAGCTCTCCCGAGAACCCCACGCCCGTCCTTCCGCCCGCGTCCCCGTCGTCCCCCCGTCCCCGCACCTTACGGCCCCGCGCCCCGCCCCGCCCGCCGGTACGCCGACGGAGCGGGCCGTGGGGCCGTAGGGAGCGGGGGCAGGGAGCGGGCGTGCGGGCCCCGGCGTACGGAGGCGGCCCAGGTCGCAGGTTGCCCGCGGGGCCGTCCGGCCCCGGGGCCGGACCCGCGCCCGGCTCAGCCGGCCCGGTGCAGGCCGTCCAGCAGTTCGAGCTCCTGCGGGGTCAGCCGCAGCGCCCCCGCCGCCACGTTCTCGGCCAGGTGGGCGGGGTCACCGGTGCCCGGGATGGCCAGGACGTGCGGGCCCTGGGCGAGGGTCCAGGCGAGGCGGACCTGGGCCGGGGTGGCGTCGTGGGCGCGGGCCACCGCCAGCACCTCGGCCGGCTCCCCGGACGCGGCCGCGCCCTGCTCGCGGCCCTCGCCCGCGATGGCGAAGAAGGGGACGAAGGCGATCCCGGCGGCCCCGCAGGCCCGCAGCAGCCCGTCGGCGTCCGGGCTGCCGCCCTGGAGGCTGTAGCGGTTCTGCACGCACACCACGGGGGCGACCTCGCGCGCCTCGGCGAGCTGCTCGGCCGTCACGTTGGAGACGCCCAGGTGCCGGATCAGCCCGGCCGCGCGCAGCTCGGCGAGCGCGCCGAACCGCTCCGCGAGCGAGTCGCGGCCGCGCACCCGCAGGTTCACCAGGTCCAGGTGGTCGCGGCCGAGCTGCCGCAGGTTCTCCTCGACCTGGCCGCGCAGCTGCCCCGGGGTCGCCCAGGACCACTCGCCGGAGGGATCACGCCACGGGCCGACCTTCGTGGCGATCACCAGGCCCTCCGGATAGGGCGCGAGGGCGCTGTTGATCAGCTCGTTGGCCGAGCGCAGCGCGGAGAAGTAGAACGAGGCGGTGTCGATGTGGTTCACGCCCGACTCGACGGCCTGCCGCAGCACCCGCAGCGAGGTTCGGCGGTCGCGCGGCACGCCCGACGAGAAAGCGACCCGGCCGGTCAGCCGCATCGCCCCGAACCCCAGCCGGTGGACGGGGAGGTCGCCGAGCGTCCATGTACCCGATGCGGCGGCGGTGGGGGCCGGGCGGTTGTGCGCTATGTCCTGCGGTACGTCGTCGAGCACACGGTCTCCTCGAAGGAAAGAGAAGGAAAAAGGAAGCGAAGGCAAGGAGCGAAGTGGGCGCGTGCGCGGGCGGGCCGGGAGCGGGGCCTGCCGACGGCGGCCGCCCCGGGCGCCCTTGGGACCCTACGATCCCGGGCACGCAAAAAAACCTTCCGGGTCACGGGGGTCCGCGCCGGAAGGCTTCAACTGGCAGGCAGACTAGCACACCTGCCGGCTCACGGCTCCAGCCGGTCGAGGACGGCCGTGGCGACACCCGCGTACGCCAGGTGCGGCACGATGTCCGCGACCCAGTCCGTACGGGACCAGGTGCGCGGGTCGGTCACCTTCAGCACGGTCATCGGGCCGTTCGTGCCGATCAGCGCGAGCACGCCGGCAGCGGCGTAGGTGGCGGCCGTACCGGGGCGGAAGCCCGCCGCCCGGGCCGCGCCCAGCAGGGCGCCCATGCCGACGCCCGCGGCGATGCCGCTCAGGGCGCCGAGCGCGGTGACGCGGTGCTCGCGCTGCTCGCCGTCGCCGGGCACGGGCACGTGCACGGCTGCCGACAGCGCCTCCACCGTGGCCTGCGGCGTCGTGCTCGCGGCCCGGCCCCGCAGCACCATGTCCAGGTAGCTCACCGTGTCGAGCGCCGTCGCGCCCGCGGCACCGGCCGCCGCGCCCTTCAGCAAACCGCCCAGCACCCGGCCCATGCCCGTCCTCCCTGCCTTCCGCGGCCCCCGGTCCCGCGGCCGCCCGTACGCGCGAGCCTACGCAGGCCCGCCGCCGGATCCGCGGACCCGGCCGGCAACGCGGCGCGCCGCACCCCGTCCGGCCGTCAGCCGCAGGCCCCGTACAGGTCGCGCAGCAGCGCCGCCTCCGCGGTGTGGTGGATCAGCTCGTCGGCGATGTGCAGGGCGAACGAGCGGCGGGTCGCGTCTCCGTAGCGGCCGGCGGGCGCGCCCACCGGAGCGGCCAGGGCGGCGTCGCCGGTCGCGGCGAGCAGGGTGCGCCAGTGGGCGAAGGCCCCGCCTGCCGTGGCCAGGGCCCCCGCGGCTCCCGCCTCGGGTGGGCCTGGCGCGGGCGCGGGCCGGCCGCCCGGATCGAGACCGAGCCAGGGGCCGTTGCGGTCCTCGGCGAGCAGGGCGGCGATGTGGGCGAGCCGCCAGCGCAGCGTCAGGCGCGCGTCCGGGCCGGGCTGCCAGGCCCACTCCTCGTCCCCGAGCCCGTTCATTCGCGCGGTGAAGCGCTGCCAGACGTGGTCGAAGAGGGCGAGCAGGTCGTCGCGCTCGGCTGTCGCGGGAAGTGCCATGGCCCCAGTGTGGGCCCGTGCCGGGGTCAGTCGACCACGAGGTAGCGCTGCTGGCCGGACGCGCCCGGGCGGTCGCCTTGCTTGGCGGCGGCGAAGACCGACCAGACGTAGTGGCCGCGCTGGTTCGGCGTGAAGGTGTAACTGCGGCCGCTCTGCCAGGGTTTGATCGACCACTTGCCGTCCGGCGACTGGATCACCACGTCGGACTGCGCGGCGGGCGTGGTCCAGGTGAGCGTGACCGGCTTGCCCAGCGGCACGTGCGCCAGGTCGGCAGGCGACAGGGAGTCGGGCGGGTCGGCGAGGGCGCCCACCGGGTTGGGGGCGTCGGCTGAGGTGAGCACCGACAGGTAGCGGGCTTGGCTCCAGGCGCTGCCCACCGCACCGGACTTCGCGGCGGCCGTGGAGACCTCCCACTGGTAGCTGCCGGTCTCGGCGGGCACGAAGCTGCACGACTGCGTGGCCTGCCAGCCGTACTCCTTCCAGCCCTTGTCGTCGTGATTGAGCGAGATCCGCGAGACCTTGCCCGCGGCCTTCCAGCGCAGGGTGACGCGCTCGCCCTTCAGGTAGGTCTGCTTGTCCACGGGGGTGGTCGGCGCCGGCGGGTGCGGGGTGTCGGCGGGCAGCACCGCGGGCAGCTTGCCGTCCTGCGTGCCGTCGTTCCCCACGGGATCGTCCTTGCCGATGGTGTTCTTCGCCAGGCAGTCGGGGGCCGCGCCCGTGGCGTCGTCGTGGGCGAGCAGGAGGGGCACCGCGGTGCCGACACCGGCGACAACGAGCACGGCGAGCGCGACCACCAGCGCCCGGCGGCCCTTGCGGCGGGGCTTGACCGCCTTGACCGTCCCGGCGCCCTCGAACGGGGGCGGGGCGGGGCCGAAGAAGCTGGTGGGCGCGGGGGCGGCGGTGGAAGGGTCCTGGCCGAACCGGTCGGCGGCCGGGCCGTGTTCCTCCGGCGCGGCCACGGCCGGCGGCGCGGCGGGGGCGTCTTGCGCGAGCGCGGTGACGGAGCCGTCCTGGACCGGCCGGGCCGCCCGCCCGGATGCCTGCCGGCCCGCCCGGCCGGCGTCCTGCCCGGGTGCCTGCCGGGCCTGCGGGCGTTCCGGGTCCTCCTGGGCCGCATCGGCGGGCTCACCTGCCCCGCCTTGCCCGGAGGTGCGGGCCGCAACAGCGGCCTGCTCGGCCGCGGCGATCTCGGCGGCGTCCCGTACGTCCCCGGCCGCGGCTTCGTGAGCTTCGTGGCGGAGCCCGTCGCGGGGGTCGTCCGGTCCGGCGTGCCGGTCCCGCGCGGCCGCGGCGATCTCGGCGGCGTCCCGCACGTCCTCGCCCGCAGCCCCGTCGCGGAGCCCGTCCGGTCCCGCGGGTGCGTTCCGCGTCCTCTGCTCGTTCGGCCCGGCGGGTCCGTCCTGACCGGCGGCGGCCGCGGGCGGCACCGGCGGTTCGGGCCGGTGCCGGTGGGAAGGTGGCAGCCACGGCTCGTCCGCGGCCTGCGGGCCCGGGTCGAAGTCCCGCACCAGGTCGGCGGGCGTGGGCCGGTCCGCCGGGTCGGCCGCCAGGCAGGCCCGCAGCACCGCGCGCAGCCCCCGCGGCACCCCGCTCAGGTCAGGCTCCTCGTGCACGACCCGGTAGAGCACGACAGCCGGCGCGCCCGTCCCGTACGGGGCGGCGCCCGCCGCGTCGCACAGCACCCGGCCGAGGCTGAAGACGTCGCACGCGGGCCCGACCGGGCCGCCGGAGATCTGCTCGGGCGCCATGAAGCCGGGGGTGCCGACGACGACGTGCGGCCGGGTGAGCACCGTGTCGTCCGAGCCGCGGGCGATGCCGAAGTCGATGACGCGCGGGCCGTCGTCGGCCAGCAGCACGTTCGAGGGCTTCAGATCGCGGTGCACCAGGCCGACGCCGTGGATCGCCTGCAGCGCCTCGGCGAGCCCGGCGCCGATCCGGCGCAGCGACGTCTCGGGCAGTGGGCCGTGCTCGGCCACGGCCTGCTCGAGCGAGGGGCCGGGGATGTAGGCGGTGACGAGCCACGGCGGGTCGGCGTACGGGTCGGTGTCGACGACCTGCGCGGTGTGGAAGCCGCCGACCCGCAGCGCGGCCGCCGACTCGCGGGCGAAGCGCTGCCGGTACTCCGGCTCGCGGGCCAGGTGCGGGTGCACGCACTTGACGGCCACCAGCCGCCCGCCCGGGGAGCGCCCGAGGTAGACCGTGCCCATGCCGCCGGCGCCGAGCCGCCCGAGCAGCCGGTACCGCCCCACCGCCGCCGGATCGCCTGCCACCAGAGCGTCCACGCCCATGCCCCCGTCCCCGTACGGCCCCCGGGCCGCACACGTCGCTCGTGCCGCTCGCCTCGACCGGACGCCGCCCCTGCCGCCCACCGGCCGGCCGCCCCAACGGCCGGTGCCCGCACGGTCGTTGTACCCGGTCAGGCGGTATCAACCCATGGCGCCCGGCGTGACGTCAACTCCCGCGGCGGGCCGCCCGCGGCTTGTGGCGAAGCTGTGCCGAAGTGCCGCGCCCGAGGGCTCAGGCCGGGGCCATCGGCACCGCGAGCGCGGTGCAGCCCCGCATGTCGAGCCACATGTCCTGCGGGGTGCGCACCAGCCGCAGGACGACCTCGGAGCAGTGCGGGCAGCGCGCGACCAGGCCCGGCGCCCTGCCGTAGACCCGCAGGGCGGCCAGGTGGCCGCTGCTGCCGCAGTGCGCGCAGCGGGAGGTGGCGGTGGTGACGTCCACCGCGAAGAGTTCGGCGAGCACGCCGGCCAGCGCGTTGCCGTCCAGGAAGTCGGTGGCGCCGCCGGGCGCGTCCTGCGGCGGGGCGGTGCCCGTCGCTGCGCGGTCGGTGTCGTGCATGTCAGCCTCCGCTCGGTCCGAAGCGTTCGGTGCGGATACGGGCCGGGTGGTGGCCGAGCGCCACGAGCAGGCCCGCCGCGGTCTCGACGAAGCCGGTGGGCCCGCACACGTAGACGGTCGGCTCGAAGTCGGCCGGCCAGCCCCAGTCGGCGAGGTCCTGCGCGGTGAGCCGGCCGGGCGCGCGCACCACGCCGGGCGGCGCGGTGCGGGTGTGGATCCAGGTGGTGTCCAGGCCGGGGGAGCCACGGTCGAGTTCGGCGCCGTAGAGCCGGTCGGCGGGGCCGCGTACGGAGGCCACCAGCCGGAAGGGCACCCGGCTGCCGGCCGCCGCGCGGACCCGGACCATCGCCATGAGCGGCACGATCCCGGAGCCGCCGGCCACCAGCAGTACCGGCTCCTTCTGCTCGTCCGGCCGCCAGACGAACCAGCCGCCCACCGGTCCGCGCACCTCGACCAGGTCGCCGACCGAGAACTCCCCGGTCAGATACGGGGAGACCTCGCCGTCGGGTACCCGCTGCACGGTCAGCTCCAGCCGGTCGCCGTCCGGGGCCGCCGCCAGCGAGTAGCTGCGCTGGGTGCTGTAGCCGTCCTCCGCGGTGAGCCGCACGTCCACGTGCTGGCCCGGCAGGTGCCCCGGCCAGCCCGGCACGTCCAGCACCAGGGTGGACGCGGTGGCCGTCTCCTCGCGCCGCTCCAGCAGGGCCGCGGTCAGCCAGCGCGGCATCGTCAGTCGCCCTGGTAGCGCTGCTCGCGCCACGGGTCGCCGTAGGAGTGGTAGCCCGCGCTCTCCCAGAAGCCGGGCTCGTCGCGGGTGAGCAGGCGGATGCCGCGCACCCACTTCGCCGACTTCCACAGGTAGAGGTGCGGCACCAGCAGCCGGGCGGGGCCGCCGTGCTCGGGCGCGAGGTCGGCCCCGTCGTAGGTGTGGGCGATCCAGGCCCGCCCGCCGCGCAGGTCGGCCAGTGGCAGGTTGGTGGTGTAGCCGCCGTAGGAGTCGACGAGCGCGTAGCCGGCCTCGGTCTCGACGTCCGCGAGCAGGGTGTCCAGGCTGACCCCGCCCCATGTGGTGCCGAACTTCGACCACTTGGTCACGCAGTGCAGGTCCACGGTGGGGGATTCCGAGGGCAGCGCCATCAGGTCGGGCCAGCTCCAGGCGTGCCGGGCGCCGGTCTCGGTGGTGATCGTGAACTGCCAGCGGTCGCGGTCGACCCTGGGGGTGGGGCCGGCCGAGAGCACGGGGAAGTCACGTGTCTCGTACTGGCCGGGCGGCAGCGTACGGCCGGGCTCCGGCCGCCTGCCGTGGAAACCGCGCGAGATGACGGCCACGTCGGGTCCCGCCCTTCTGGGGTCGGCTGCGGCGGACCCTTGCGAGCCTAGTGGCCCCCCGCCGGCCCCGCACAGGGGTGGTCGCAAACGCGAGGGAAAGGTGTGCGGCCGCTGGTGGCCATACCCCTCGGGGGTACGTCCCGACGTCGGGAGGGCAGGCGGCCGCGCACGCCTCCACCGGGCGCTCGCCGGGCCCTCCCGCTGTCCCCGCAGGCGGGCGCTGCTGCGTACGGGTGAAGGGGCGCCGCCTTCGGGGCGTCCCCGGGGCCGGGCGGGCCGCGGGCGCCCACGATGCTGGAATGCCGTCCGTGCCCACCCGCCTCCTGGTGCCGCTCGCCGAGGCGGGCGACCCGTCGCAACTGCTGCCCGCGCGCGAGCAGATGGCCTTCACACTGGGCTTCCACATCGTGCTGGTGCCCTTCGGGGTCGCCCTGACCACGCTGATGCTCGTCGCCAACTACCGCGGCCTGCGCCACGGCGACCAGGAGGCGATGCTGCTGGCCCGCCGCTGGTCCAAGGTCGCCGCCGTGCTGTTCGCCGTCGGCGCCGTCTCCGGCACCGTGCTCACCTTCGAACTGGGCATCCTGTGGCCGCACCTGATGGGCCGCTTCGGCGCCGCCTTCGGCTTCCCCTTCGCCATCGAGGGCATCTTCTTCTTCCTCGAGGCGATCTTCGTGTCGATCTACATCTACGGCTGGGACAGGATGCGGCCGTGGGCGCACTTCTGGTCCGGCGTGCCGGTCGCGCTGTCCGGGATCGGCGGCTCGGCCTCGGTGATCGCCGCCAACAGCTGGATGAACAAGCCCGGCGGCATCACCCTGCGGGACGGGTCGGTCGCGACCGTGCGCCCGGCGGGCGTGTTCTTCAACGGCGCCTTCTGGTACGAGTTCGTGCACATGTTCCTGGCCGCGTACATCGTGGCCGGCTTCACCGTCGCCGGCGTCTACGCCCGCGGCCTGCTGCGGCGGCGCACCGACGGCTACCACCGCAAGGGCTTCCTCATCGGCTTCGGCGTCGCGGGCGCGACCATCCCGCTGCAGATCGTCATGGGCGACTTCATCGCGCGCTACCTCTTCCACGAGGAGCCACGGAAGTTCGCCACCATCGAGATGGTGCCGCACACCGACACCCACGTCCCCGAGACGCTGCTCGGCATCCTCAAGGACGGCCAGGTCCGCGGCGGCCTCGGCATCCCCTCCGGCGCCTCGCTGCTCGCCGGATTCAGCCCCTCCACCCGCATCCGCGGCCTGAACGAGATTCCGCCGGCCCAGCGGCCCACCGACTCCGAGGTCAGCGTCGTCCACCTCGCCTTCGACATCATGGTCGGCACCGCCTTCGCCATGCTCGCCCTCGCCGTGTGGTTCGCCTGGCTCTACCGGCGGCGGCGCGAAGTCCCCACCAACCGCGCCTTCCTGTGGTGCACGGCCGTCAGCGGCATCGTGGCCGTGGTCTCGCTGGAGTGCGGCTGGGTCGTCACCGAGGTCGGCCGCCAGCCCTTCACCGTCGTCGGGCTGCTGCTCACCCGCGACGCGGTCGCCACCCACGGCAACCTGTGGCCCTTCTTCGCCGGGGCCCTGGCGATCTACCTCGCCGTCGCACTCGGCGCCGCGCTGGTGCTGCGCAACATGAAACGGCGCTGGCACACCGAGGGCGGCGACACCGTCGGCGTCCCCTACGGGCCGCGCGAACCGCTGGACGACAGCCCGGCAGCGGAGCCGCGCCGGTGACCGCCGCCATCGCCGCCCTGATGTTCGCCGGCGTCGTCTGCTACGCGGTGCTCGGCGGCGCCGACTTCGGCGCGGGCCTGTGGGACCTCACCGCGGGCGGTGCCGCGCGCGGCCGCGCCGCCCGGCACCTGATCGACATCTCGGTCGGCCCGGTCTGGGAGGCCAACCACACGTGGCTGATCTACTGCCTGGTCTTCCTGTGGTCCGGATTCCCCACCGCCTTCGCCGCCATCACCACCACGCTCTACTTCCCGCTGGGCCTGGCCGTCTTCGGCATCGTGGTGCGCGGCAGCGGCTTCGCCTTCCGCAAGGCGTCCCTGCGCACCCCCGAACAGCGGCTCTACGGCGTCGCGTTCGCCACGTCCTCCGTGCTCACCCCGTACTGCTTCGGGGCCGTCGCCGGCGGGATCGCCTCAGGGCGGGTGCCGACCGGCGGCAACGGCAACGCCGTCAGCAGCTGGAACAACCCGACCTCCGTCCTCGGCGGCATCCTCGCCGTCGTGGTCTGCGCCTACCTCGCCGCCGTCTATCTCACCGCGGCGGCCGGGGCCGACGCCGCGATGCGCCACTACTACCGCCGCAGGGCGCTGGTGGCGGCGGCCGTGACCGGGCTCGTCACGCTCGCGGGCGTCTTCGTGCTGCACTCCGACGCCCACCGGCTCTTCCACCAGCTCAGCCACCGCGGGCTGCCCGCGCTCATCGTCGCCGGGCTGTGCGGGCTGGCCGGTGTCGCCCTGCTGCTCACGGACACGGTGCGGGGCCTGCGCGCGACGGCCGCGGCAGCGGTGGCCGCCGTCGTGGTCGGCTGGGGCGTGGCCCAGTACCCCTACCTCCTGGGCACCCACCTGCGCCTGTCCGAGGCGGTGGCCCCGCGGCCCACCCTCTGGGTCCTGGTGGGAGTGGCCTGCGCGGCGGCCGTACTGATCGTGCCCTCGCTCGTGACGCTGTTCCGCATCTTCGACCGGGGCGGCCCGGAGCCGGAGCCGGGTGGTCATTGAGCGGGGCGGCAACTCGCCGTCGGGGTTCCTGTCCCGTCGCCGAGTGCCGCACGGCGGGCGGTACGGGGGCGGCTTCTCGCCGTTGGGGTTCCCGTCTCGTCGCCGACAGCCGCACGGTGGGCGGTTAGTGGGGGTTCCCCCTCTGGGGGAGCCGTTCCCCGCGCCCCATTCGGGTTCTCGTCTGCCCCACGGGATCCGATGCCGTCGTAAGGACGGTGGTTCCTTCCCGCGCAGTTCCCCGCGCCCCTTCGGGGCAGCGTCTGCCCCGACCGCGCCGTTGCCGTCCGCAGGCCGGTGCCCGGCTGGTCGCGCGGTTCCTCCCCCAGTGCTTCGCCTGGGAGGTACCCCCAGCGCCCCTTTCGGGTTCCCGTCTGCCCAACGGGGTCCGATGCCGTCGTAAGGACGGTGGTTCCTTCCCGCGCGGTTCCCCGCGCCCCTGTTGGGGGGTGGGCTTATGCGTGCAGGGCGAGGAGGTCCTGTTCGGCCTGGGCGGACAGGGGCTCCTGCAGGGGCGGGCGGCCGCGGTCGCGGTCCCAGGCGAGGACGTCGGCGACGGTCTTCTCCAAGGGGGTCGCGGGCATCCCCGCCGCCCGGGCACGGGCCGGACTGCGCTGCTGCGTCAGCCAGTTCGACCGTACGAGCGGGAACATCGGTCCGACGGAGTCGATCGGCACGGGGACGAGTTCCACCGTCGAGCCCGCGACCCGCGCGCACGTCTCGATCAGCCCGCCCAGCGTCGTCGGCTCCGCCGGGCCCACCGCGTGGAAGGCGCCGCCGCGGCCGTCCGCGAGCAACCGCACCACCAGGCGGGCCAGATCGCGCGCGTCCACCACCTGCAGGGGCTGGGCGGGATCGCCCGGTACGGCCACCCGACCGCCGCGCGCGGCCCTGCGCACCCAGTACGTCAGGTTCTCGCCGGGGTCGTACGGCCCCACGACCTTGCCGGGGCGCACCAGCGTCGCCCGCTCGCCGTAGCGTGCGACGACGTCGTCCTCGCACGCCACCTTCGAAGGGCCGTAGGTGCTGTTGTCCAGCACCTGCGCGTCCCGTACGGGCGGGCGGCGCGGGGTGTCCTCGTCGGCGCCGGGACCGACGCCCTCCTGCACGTACACCGCGTGGCTGGACACGAACAGGTAGCGGCCGACGCGGCCCTCCACCGCGTCCATCGCCTGCCCCACCTCGCGCGGACGGTAGCCGCTCACGTCCACGACGGCGTCCCAACTGCGGCCGCGCAGCGCGGAGTAGTCGCCCGTGTCCCGGTCCCCGATCAGCCGCTCGACCCCCGGGAACAGCTCGCGGCCGGTCCTGCCGCGTCCGAACAGCGTCACCTCCATGCCGTTCTCCAGCGCGTCGGCCACGATCGCCCGCCCCACGAAGGCGGTCCCGCCCAGTACCAGGATTCGCATGCACCAGAGGCTAGGGCCTGTCTGACAAATCCCGCCTGGGCGGCGGGGTCTGGCACGCGCCCCCTGCCTTCGGCGGGGGGACCCCCAGCTGCGTTGTCGGTCGTCGGCGCAGCCCTCCCCCTGAGCCTGCGGCCAGGGAGGTACCCCCAGCGCTCTCTCCCCCTGGGCCTTGCGGCCCGGGAGGTACCCCCACCCTCCGCCTTCCGATTGGGGGCACCCCCGGCCGAAGGCAAGGGGAAGCACCAGACCCCGCCGCCCCGCCCTTTCGGGCGGACGCCGCTATTTGTCAGACAGGCCCCAGCGAGGACGGCTGCTCGCCGTCCGAGTCGCCGTCCCGTCGCTGCCGGCCACCGGGCGGCGGCCGGCGAGCGTGAGGGCGGGGCGGGGGCCGAAAACCCTTCGACGGGAGGGCGGCGGGGGAGCGATGATCTCCGCATGACCCGGAGGGACCTTCACGCAGCAGCCGCCGCAGCGGCCGCGGTGAGGGCTGCCCGGATCACCCCGGCTGCCGCAGTCCTCGACGGCGCACGACGCTGACCCTCCCCGGAGCGCATGTCCGGCGGACCCGATAGGGGGAGGGTCGGCCGGCCCACGGGGTCCGCGAGGCGCACCGCGCCTTCGACCGGTCACGGCGCACCCGGCACCACCCGGGCGCCCGGACACGGAACGTCGAGGAAGAACATGTCCAAGCAGGCCTACATCCGCAGCAAGCCGCACCTCAACATCGGCACGATGGGCCACGTCGACCACGGCAAGACCACGCTGACCGCCGCCATCACCAAGGTCCTCGCCGACCGCGGCACCGGCTCCTTCGTCCCCTTCGACCGCATCGACCGGGCCCCCGAGGAGCTGCGCCGCGGGATCACCATCACCATCGCGCACGTCGAGTACGAGACCGACACCCGGCACTACGCGCACGTGGACATGCCCGGTCACGCCGACTACGTGAAGAACATGATCACCGGTGCCGCCCAGCTGGACGGCGCGATCCTGGTGGTCTCCGCGCTCGACGGCGTGATGCCGCAGACCGCCGAGCACGTGCTGCTGGCCCGTCAGGTCGGCGTGCGGCACATCGTGGTGGCGCTCAACAAGGCCGACGCGGGGGACGAGGAGCTGACCGACCTGGTGGAGCTGGAGGTGCGCGAACTGCTCACCGCCCACGGCTTCGACGGCGACGTCCTGCCGGTGGTACGCGTCTCCGGGCTGCGCGCCCTGGAGGGCGACCCCCGCTGGACGGCCGCGATCGAGGCGCTGCTCGACGCCGTCGACACCTACGTGCCGGTGCCCGAGCGGTACGTGGACGCGCCCTTCCTGCTGTCGGTGGAGAACGTGCTCACCATCACCGGGCGCGGCACCGTCGTCACCGGCGCCGTCGAGCGCGGCACGGTGCGGCCGGGCGCCTCCGTCGAGGTGCACCGCGGGGAGGGGGAGCAGCTGGCGAGCGTCGTCACCGGTCTGGAGACCTTCGGCAAGCCGATGGAGTTCGCGCAGGCCGGGGACAACGTGGCGCTGCTGCTGCGCGGGGTGCAGCGCGGGCAGGTCCGGCGCGGCGACATCGTCGCGGCGCCGGGCAGCATCAGCGCGCACGCGGGCTTCACCGCCCGCGTGTACCTGGTGCCCGCGGCCGAAGGGGGCCGGCACACGCCGATCGCCACCGGCTACCGGCCGCAGTTCTACATCCGCACGGCGGATGTCGTCGGCGACGTGGACCTCGGCGCAGTCGCGATGGCCCTGCCGGGCGACACGGTGGACCTCGCGGTCACCCTCGCGCGTCCGCTGCCCCTCGAGCCGGGGCTGGGCTTCGCGATCCGTGAGGGTGGGCGGACCGTGGGGGCCGGTACCGTCCGCTCGGTCCGCTAGGACCGAGGAGTACGGCGACTCGCCGTTGGGGTTCCCGCGCCCCGGAAATCTTGCCCTTTGCGCGCAGGGCGAGCATTGAATGGGGCGCGGGGAACCGCGTGTCGCGCTCACCGGTTGCGGTGGCAGCGGGTGGGGCGGCTGGGCGGAGGAGAATGGGGGCGTGGAAAAGGAAGCCGTACCCCTCACGCGGAGCGTGGACCTCGGAGTGGCGAAGCTGCTGCCCGACCTCGATCGCGAGGACGCGTGGCTGCTCACCGTGGACGGGGCGCCGCAGTCGTACGTGGACCTGGGGGACGTCGAGCACCTGGAGTTCGAGTACGTACGGCGTGTCGCCTACGTCGTGGAGGCCGTGCGCGACACGCCGGGCGACCTGGTGCACCTCGGGGGAGGCGCGCTGACGCTGCCGCGGCGCTTCGCGCGGACGCTGCCCGGCTCGCGGCAGGACGTCGTGGAGGCCGACCGGGGCCTGGCCGCGCTCGTGGCCGAACGGCTGCCCGTCGCGGAGGACGGCGTGCGCACGCACCTCGCCGATGCCCGCGCCTGGGTGGAGGAGCGGCCCGCGGCGAGCGCGGACGTCGTCGTCGCCGATGTCTTCGGCGGCTCGCGGGTGCCCGCCCGCTTCACCTCCGTGGAGTTCGCCGACGCCGTCGCCCGGCTGCTGCGCCCGGACGGCCTGTACGTGGCGAACCTCGCCGACGCCGCCCCCTTCGCCTTCCTCGGCTCCCAACTCGCCGCCATGCGTGCCGCCTTCGGGCCGGACGCACAGCTTGCCGTCCTCGCCGAGCCCGCCGTGCTGCGCGGCCGCCGCTACGGCAACACCGTCGTGGCCGCCGCCCGCCGCGAGCTGCCGCTGGACCGCATCGCCCGGCTGTGCGCGGGCGACCCGTTCCCGGCCCGCGTCCTCGGCACCGCCGAGGCCGTCCGTACCTTCAAGGGCACCGCCGTGCGCGATGCCGCAGCCGCCGACTCGCCGCCGCCCCCGGACGGGGCCTTCACCGTCGGCTGACCGCGGGGCTACGGCGTGGTCGCCAGGCCGCCGGGCGCGCCCTCCTGCTCGGCGACGGCGGCCTGCGGCGTGTCGGGGCCGTGGACGCGCCGCTCCAGGCTGCGCACGTCGGGCAGGAGGAGCACCGCCCCGGTCAGCAGGAGGATCAGCACCGCCGAGCCCCACATCGCCTGCGTACGGCCGAAGGCCAGGGCCGCGGGACCGGCCAGCGCGGTGGCCACCGGGGTCAGGGAGACCGAGCCGAGCCAGTCGTACGCCGACACGCGCGACATGCGGTCCTCGGGGATCTCCTGGTGCAGGGCGAGCATCCAGCCCACCGCGAACACCTCGATCGCGACACCGGTGGCGCACATCGCGGGGGCGAGCACCCACACGGGCACGGCCAGGGCGAGGCAGATCGCGGGAAGGGCCATCGGGAAGACGCCGAGCGTGCCGGCGAGCAGCATCCGCCGCGGCCGCCAGCGGACCATCAGCAGCCCGCCGCACAGCGTGCCGAAGCCACCCGCCGCCACCGCCAGGCCCCACGGGCCCGCGCCGCCCATGTGCTCGCGGGCGACCAGCGGCCCGTACACGGATTCCGTTGCCGTCACCATCGCGTTGACCACGCCGAACTGCACCACGATGCCCCACAGCCAGGGCCGCGAGACGAACTCCTGCCAGCCCTCGCGCAGGTCGCGCCCGATCCCGCCGGACTTCGCGGGCCGCTCCGCCTGCGGGGTCCGCAGCCGCGAGCGCATCGCGGCGGCGACGGCGAAGCCCGCGGCGTCCACCGCCAATACCCAGCCGGGCCCGAGCGCGGCCACCAGCGCGCCGCCGATCGCCGCGCCCAGGATGCTCGCGCCGTTCATCGACAGCCGGTAGACGGAGAATGCCTGGCCGGCGTGCCGCCGGTCGACGGTGGCGAGCACCATGCCCTCGGAGGCCGGCGAGAAGAACGCCTGGCCGGTGCCGCCCACAGCCGCGAGCGCCGCCATCGACCACAGCGGCGGCGAGCCGCCGATCACCAGGAGCGCGAAGAAGCCCTGCGAGACGGCGTTGAGCAGGTTCGCGCCCACCATCACCCGCTGGCGCGGCAACCGGTCGGCGACCGCGCCGCCCACCAGCAGGAACACCACCAGTGCGAGCGTGCGCGCGGCGATCACCAGGCCGACGTCCGTGGCGCTGCCGCCCTGCACGATCACCGCGTAGGCGGCGGCGATGGTCGCCCCGGAGTTGCCCAGGTTGGCGACGAAGGAGGCGCCGACCAGCAGCCGGAAGTCCCGGCCGGCCCACGGCGGTGGGTGGGGCAGGCCGAACCTGCCACGCGGGGGAGGGCAGGGGCGCGGGCGGGGGGCGGTGCCGGTCACCCGGGGGACTATCCCCGAACCGCCCCGCCCGCGCCAGCGGTTTTCCGCCCGCCCGCCGGTGGGCCCCTACTGCTTCAGCGGCCGGATCGAGCTCTTGATCTTGTCCACGATCGACTGCGCGAGCTGGTCGGGGACGCCGGTGTCGGCGTAGAGCACCCACACCACGGGGGTGGGCGTCTTCTGCGCCGGGTCCTCCCAGGCGACGGTGTAGGCGATGCCGCTGGGCGGGGAGCACTTGTTGGACTTCGGCAGATGGGTGGCGGTGGCCTGGGCCTGCCAGCCGGTGATGCCGTGGCTGTTGTGGAACGCCTTGCTGTCCTGGGCCTTGGAGAACGTGCCCTTGCCGTTGTCCTGGTAGCCCCAGTACGCCCACGCCTCGGCCTCGTTCTCGGCCGCCTGGCGCAGGCTCTTGGCGCCGGTGCCGCCCTTGGTGCCCACGGCGGCGCGGTCCGCGGTGCTGCCGTTGCCCGGGTCGCACCACTCGTGCTTGTAGTACGCAGGGGCGCCCATGACGACCTCGGGCTTGCCGCTCTTGTCGGTGAAGCCGATCGACTCGCCCTCCTTGTCCACCGTCCAGTCCGGCGGGACGTCGAAGGCGACGTTGCGCTCGCCGCGGCGGACCACCTGCCAGCCGGGGATGACCGGCTTGACGTCCAGCGAGCCGGGTGCGCCGCGCGGGTTGTCGCCGTCGTCGGGCGCGGTGGCGCCGGTGTCGCCGGTGCTGGGGGTGGCGGTGGCCGTGGGGGACTTCGGAGCGGTGGCGGTGGGCGTCGTCTTCCCCTTCGCGTCGTCCTTCTTGCCGCCGCCGGCCACGTAGACCGCGCCCACCGCGATCGCGGCCACCACGGCGATGGCGGCGGTGACGGCGATGCCGATGGTCAGCTTGCGGCGGCCGTCCTTGCCCGGCGGCGGGCCGCCGGGCACGCCGTACTGCTGGGGGCCGGGGTAGCCGGGAGCGGCGCCCTGCTGCGGGTAGCCGGGCTGCGCGTAGGGCGAGGCGGGTGCGCCGTAGGGCTGGGCGGGCTGCTGGTACGGCGACTGCGGGGACTGGGGCTGCCCCCCGGGCTGCTGCGGCTGCTGCGGGTAGGCGGGCTGCTGGTAGCCGGGTTGGGCGTACGGGTTGGGCGGCTGCCCGTACGGGCCGGGCTGCTGGGGCTGCTGAGGGGGTTGCTGCTGAGGTTGCTGCGGGCCCGGCTGAGAGGGCTGCTGCGGGTACTGCGGGGGCTGTGGGGGATTGCCCTGCGGATACTGCTGTCCCCCGGATTGCTGGTCTCCTGGCCACATGGCTGGAAACACTAGGGGAGCGGCCCGGGCGGTTCCACGCCGGATCGGGCTACTGGCTGGTAACCTCTGGCCATGTCCGACACCCAGGCTGCCACCGCGTCCATCGCCGAACTCCTGCGCTCCACCGTGCCGATGGTCCGCACGCTCAACCTCTCCTACCTCGAGGTCGGCCCCGAGCGGGCGGTCCTCTCGCTGCCCGACCAGCCGGAGTACCGCAACCACGTCGGCGGGCCGCACGCCGGCGCCATCTTCACCCTCGCCGAGTCCGCCTCCGGCGCGGTCGTCCTGGCCGCCTTCGGCGACCAGATGGAGCGCGCGGTGCCGCTGCCGGTGCGGGCCGAGGTGACCTTCGCCAAGATCGCCCGCGGCGACCTGGTCTCCACTGCGACGCTCGGCCGCCCGATCGCCGACGTCCTCGCCGAACTCGACGCGGGGCAGCGGCCGGAGTTCCCCGTCGAGGTCAGCACGGTGCGGGCGGACGGCGCCGAGACCGGGCGGATGACGGTGATCTGGACCCTGCGTCCCAACCGGTGACCGGGCTTCGCGGCGATTCGCCCGATATGCACCTCTTGTAGTGAAGTGATGGGAATGGGTGAGGTGTTGGCCCGCGCCTGTCCCGGTTCTCGGGCGCGCGGGTTTCCCGTCGCTGTCGGTTAGGCTTCCCATAGTGCGCTGTCGGGCGCACGTTCGTTCGTCCTCACGGGGAGGGGCCGGCAGTGCACGTGCAGGACTGGCTCGACGGCATCCCACCGGTCGCGGTCTACCTGATGGTGGGTCTGGTGGTCGGCGTGGAGAGCCTGGGCATTCCGCTGCCCGGCGAGATCGTCCTGATGACCGCGGCGCTGCTCTCCTCCCAGGGGCACGTCAACCCGTGGCTGGTCGGCGCCAGCGCGGTGGTGGGCGCCGTCGCCGGCGACTCGATCGGCTACGCCATCGGGCACAAGGGCGGCAGACCCCTGCTCGACTGGCTCGGCCGGCGCTTCCCGAGCCACTTCTCACCCGGCCACATCGCCACCGCCGAACGCTCCTTCGACCGCTGGGGCATGTGGGCGGTCTTCTTCGGCCGCTTCGTCGCCCTGCTGCGGATCTTCGCCGGCCCGCTGGCCGGTGTGCTGAAGATGCCCTACCCGCGCTTCCTGATCGCCAACGCGCTCGGCGGCCTGGTCTGGGCCGGCGGCATCACCGCGATCATCTACTACGTGGGTGTCGTCGCCGAGCCCTGGCTCAAGCGGTTCGGCTACATCGGCCTCGCCATCGCGGTCCTCGTCGGCCTGGGCTCCTTCCTCTACGTACGGCGCCGCGCCGCCAAGGTGCAGGCCCAACTCGCCGCCGAGGAGGCGGACCGCGAGGTCGCGACCGCCCCCGCCGGGGAGTAGCACGCACGCCCGGCGGGACCGGGCGCGCCCCACCCGCCGCCGCTCCCACGGGTCCCACGGGCCTGCGGTCTTTCCGGTGCCCTACCGCCCCCGCGCTCCCGGCGCACCCATAGCGCCCTCCGCGCTCTCACCGCCTTGCGCGGCCTCACGCCCGGGCAGCACCTCGCGGTGCACGTCGATCAATGTCACGTAGTGCTCGGCGTTGCGCCTGATCCCCGCGCGCTCCTCCTCCGTCAACTCCCGGCGCACCTTGGCCGGCACCCCCGCCACCAGCGAGTGCGGCGGCACCACCATCCCTTGCGGGACGAGCGACGCGGCCGCCACCAGCGAACCGGTCCCGATCCGCGCCCCGTTGAGCACCGTGGCGCCCATGCCCACCAGCACGTCGTCCTCGATCACGCAGCCGTGCAGCACCGCGTTGTGCCCCACGGTGACGTTCGCCCCGACCCGCACCGGGAACCCCAGGTCCGCGTGCACGCTGCAGTTGTCCTGCACATTGGAGCCCTCGCCGATGCTGATCGACTCGCAGTCCCCGCGCAGCACCGCGTGGTACCACAGGCTCGACCGCGGCCCCATCACCACGTCCCCCAGCACCACCGAGGTGGGCGCGGTGTAAGCAGAGTCCGTAACCCGCGGCTGCCGCCCTCCGACGCCCGCGATCAGCGCTCGGGCTGCGCCCGGGCCCGTACCGGCGGCCGATCCGGGTACGACGCCAGGCTCCGTACCGATGGCCGGCCCGGATGGGGGACTCGGGTCCGTGGGCGGTTCCGCGCCCTGTCCCGTGCCCGGCCGGTCCTGGTTCCCGGTCATGCCCGCCACCCTTCGCCGCCTTGCGCCGGTACACCGCTGCCGCACCGCACCGTATACCGTGGCTTCGTGGCCAGAAACGAGAACGTGTTCTCCTCCGCGATGCGCGAAGCCGCGGCCTGGCGCCGGCGCGCAACCACCCGCGCCGTCCAGGCCGGCTGGCGGCGGGTGCAGCGGGCGGGCGCGGTCAGCGCCGAGCGTCCGGGCCGGCTGCGGTTCGGCCGGATCGGCGAGGGCACCCGGCTCGCCTTCCCGCAGGGCACCGTCTTCGGCGAGCACTGGATCCACCTCGGCGCCTGCTGCATCATCGGCGAGCAGGTCACCCTGACGGTCGGCCTCGCCCCCTGCGACCTCGACTACGGCCCCGACCCGGTGATCCGCATCGGCGACGGCGTCGTCCTCGGCCGGGACAGCCATGTCGTCGCCCTCGCCCCGATCACCATCGAGGACAAGGTCTACTGCGCCCCCAACGTCTACATCACCAGCACCAACCACTCCTACCACGACACCGGCCGCGCCATCGGCGAGCAGTGGCCCAACTCCGCGCCGGTGCACATCGGCACCGGCAGCTGGCTCGGTGTGAACAGCGTGGTGCTGCCCGGCGCCCGCCTCGGTCGCAACGTCGTCGTGGCCGCCGGCGCCGTCGTCCGCGGCACCATCCCCGACCACGCCGTCGTCGCCGGAGCCCCCGCCCGGATCGTACGGCGCTGGTCGCCCGAGACCGGCTGGCAGCCACCCCTGCGCACCTCCGGCCCCGCCGCACCGCCCGAACAGGTGCCGCCCGAGCAACTGCTGGACCTCGCCGTCCTCACCCAGGACCACCCCCACGACGACGGCATCGGCGAACCCGCCGGCACCTGAGCACGCGAGTGCCCGAGCCTGGACAACTGACCGCGGGGCACCCGCAGCGCGAGTCCTGACCCCACCCAACCCCCCGCTCCCGGCCGCACTTCGGACGCTGCCGAACCCTTCCCGCGCGGTTTGGTAGTTTGCGGCCATGCGCGCACCCATTGGTACCTTCGAGGACGCCCAGCCCGCCACCGAACGGCTCGGCCTGCTGCCCGCGCCGGTCGCCGCCGCGGTCACCGCGGAGATGATCCACGTGGACACCGACCCGGCCAAGGCCGACACCGCGGACTTCGTGGCCACCTACGGAGAGGACCTGAAGGACGCCTCGGCGAACTGCGTCGTGGTCGCGGGCAAGCGCGGCTCCGACGTCACCCTGGCCGCCTGCCTGGTGCTGGCCACCACCCGGCTCGACGTCAACGGGACCGTGCGGCGCCACCTCGGCGTGCGCAAGGCGTCCTTCGCCCCCATGGAGACGGCGGTGAGCGAGACCGGCATGGAGTACGGCGGCATCACCCCCGTCGGTCTGCCCGCGGGCTGGCCGCTGCTGGTCGACTCCGCCGTCGCCGAAGCGCCCTACCTCGTGGTCGGCAGCGGAGCCCGCCGCGGCAAGCTCATCGTGCCCGGCAAGGTGCTGGCCGCCCTGCCCGGCGCCGTCGTCCTGGAGGGCCTGGCCACTCCGGTCGCGTAGGGCGGACGCGCGGGCGCACGCCCGGCTCCGGCGCCCCGCGTCCTGGAGCGACTGGTGACCCTTGCCCAGCCCCCGTCACCTACGGCAACACGCAACCGCACAGCCGAACCATGCGCCCCCGAGACGGCCCGGCCCGCAGCGTGCCGCTTACAGCTGGGGTATCTCGATCGCGGGGCAGCGGTCCATCACCATGTCCAGACCCGCCGCGCGGGTACGCGCGTACGCCTCCTCGTCGATGACGCCGAGCTGGAACCACACCGCCTTCGCGCCGACCGCCACCGCCTCGTCCGCCACGTCGCCCGCCAGAGCGGAGTTGACGAAGACGTCCACCACGTCGACCGGGAAGGGTATGTCGGCCAGGGAGGCGTACCCCTGCTCGCCGTGCACCGTCTCGGCCTTCGGGTGCACCGGCACCACGCGCTTGCCGAACCGCTGCAGCACCGCCGCCACCCCGTATGCCGCCCGCGAGGTGTTGTTCGACAACCCGACCACCGCCCAGGTGTCACCCGTGCCGGTCAGGATCTTCCGTACCGTCTCCGCGTCCCCGTACACCACTGCCTCCAACCCATCCGCCCCGCGGGCCGCCCTCCGCGGCGCCTTCCGCTCAGGTCCTCTCCTCACAACGCGTGACCGCCCCTCACGATTCCCGCAGCTACTAGGCTGAACGGGTGGAAGATCGGTATCGGACGGTGGCGCGGGGCGGGGTGTACGAGAGCGAGGTCAAGCGCTCGCGTTTCCTGTGCACGCTCGCGCCCGCGGACAGCGAGGAGGCCGCGCAGGAGGTCGTGCGGGCCGTGCGCAAGGAGCACGCTGCCGCCACGCACAACTGCTTCGCCTACGTGATCGGGCCCCAGGGCCGCCTGCACCGGGCGAGCGACGACGGCGAGCCCGGCGGCACCGCGGGAACCCCCATGCTCCAGGTGCTGCTCGGCCGGGAGGTCCGCGACACCGTCGCGGTCGTCACCCGCTACTACGGCGGCGTCCAGCTCGGCGCCGGCGGCCTCGCCCGGGCCTACGGCGGCGCAGTCTCGGCCGCGCTCGACGCGATCGGCACCGTGGAGCGCCGTCGCCTCGCGCTGCTCACCGTGACCGCCGACCACCAGCGGGCGGGCCGGCTGGAGAACGAGATCCGCGCCGCCGGGCACGCCGTCCGCGAGGTCTCCTACGGCGCCGACGTCACCTTCCACCTCGGCGTCCCCGAGCCCGAGGTGGCCGCCTTCCGCGGCTGGCTCGCCGACATCACGGCGGGTGGCGCGGCCTGCGCGGTGGAGGGCACCGCGTACGTCACGCTGGCACCCTGACCGGGCCGCCCCTGCGCCCGCGCTCCGAGTCCGGCCGCCACACGCCTTCCCGGCGAACGCCGAACGGCGTTGCCCGGCCGTTCAACGCCCCACGCCCGCCCGGGACTTCGCCCGAGTCGCCCCCCGGTCCACGGACCTTTCGGGACCGGGCCACGTACCTCCGTGGGCCCCTGCCCGGCGGCCGGCCGCCGGCGACCAGGTACGCGCCGCCCCCTCAGCCCGCCGCAGGCGCCTGCGCGCTCCGCCGGCGCGCCCGGTACGCGGCCGCCTTGATGCGGTTGCCGCACGACTCCATGCCGCACCACTGCCGCCGCATGCCGTGTGAGCGGTCGACGTAGACGCGGGTGCACTCCGGGTTGCCGCACTCCTTGAGCAGCGGAACATCGGGGCCGGCCAGCAGTTCGACGGCCGCGCGCGCCACCGAGGACAGCGCCTCGGCCTGCGTCGCCCGCGTCCAGCGGCCCGATGCCGTGAGCTGGGGCGCCGCCGCGGGCCTGCGGGCAGCCGCGTTGACGGTGGCCAGGGCCACCTCCTCGTAGGGCTCGCCCTTGCGCCGGGCGGTGACCAGTCCGTACACCGCCTCGCGCACCTCCTTGGCCTGCTCGACGTCGGCCGCCGTCGCGAGAGCGACCTCGTCGGCGACGCCGGCCTCGCGGTACCAGGCGTCGAGCCGGTCCGGCGCGGTGAGCGTCTCGAAGGCCGACGTGCGCCGGGCCCGCAGCGTGGCGCAGAAGTCGAGCGCGGGGCTGCCGCAGACGAAGACGTGGTCGGAGGTCACGTCACCATCCTGACAGGTGATGCGGGCGGCGCGCCAGGGCGTGTCATACGACGCCGGACGCGGATCCGGCGGCACACTGGGGCCGTGCGCGTGCCCTCGCGCGCGGCGGACCCCGGGTGGGAGGAACCGTTTCCGCGGACCGTCCGACGCCCCCGAGCACCGCCCCGCCCGTGCCCCGCCGGCCGGCGCCCGTACCGCTTCCGCCACCGCGCGGGCCCGGCACCAGAGGAGAGCAGCCATGGCGTTCGACGTGACCGTGGTGATCCCGCGGGGCTCGCGGAACAAGTACGCGATGGACCACCGGCGGCACCGCATCCGGCTGGACCGCACGCTGTTCACCGCCACCCGCTACCCCGCCGACCACGGCTACGTCGAGGGCACCCGCGGCCGCGGCGGCGAGCCACTGGGCGCGCTGGTGGTCCTGCGCGACCCGACGTTCCCCGGCTGCGTGGTCGAGTGCCGCGCGATCGGGCTGTACGTGCTGCGCGACGAGAAGGGCACCGAGGAGCAGGTGCTGTGCGTGCCCGCCCGAGACCCGCGGTACGCCGCGCTCCAGGACATCGGCGACGTACCGGAGTTCCAACGGCGGGAGATCGCCCACTTCTTCGAGGTCTACAAGGAGCTCGAACCCGGCGGTTCGGTGGAGGGCTCCCACTGGGCGGACCGCGCGGCCGCCTCCGCCGAGATCGAGGCGTCGCGGCAGCGCGCGGCCCGCGCCGAAGGGCCTTGACCGCGTGCGGGCCTGGCCGGTGAGGCGCACCGGCCAGGCGGGCAAGCGGCGATGTCGCGCCTGCTGCCGCAGTCGGTGGCAACGGCGTACGCGGGGACGACCGTCCGGGTGCCCACAGGGCGCGTTGGCCGAGCCGAACGGACGAGCGCGGCATCCAGCCGGCCGCCGCCGCGAGCCCGCGTGTGCCGGTTGTACGCCGTCACGCGATGAACACCTCTCCGTCCGCTCGAACGCGGCCCCGGGCATACGGGCGGGCTGGCGCAGCGGCCATCGTCGGCTTCGTACGCGTGCACGCCCGTGTGCCGGAGCTGCCCGCCGGGCGTGTGGCGGTCGCGGGTCCGCCGCCCGAAAGCGGCCTCGGGAGTACGCGTGGGCGAGCGTTGGCTTCGTACGCGTGAGGCCGGCATACGTGCAACTGCCCGCCGGGCCCGTTGCGGTCGCGGGCCCTCCTCCCGAACGCGGCCCCGGGCGTACGCGCGGGTCGGCGCGGCGGCACGCGGCCGGCTCCTTGCACGTGCAGGCCCGCACGCGTGCGGCTGTCCGCGCGGCCCGTGGCGGTCGCGGACCCGGCGCCCGGGCCGTTGGCGGACCTGCGCCGGTACGGGCCGGGACGCGCCCGGGCACGTCCCGCTCCCGAGCCTCGATCACGCGCCCTCTAGAATCCTCAGCGCCGCACACGGCCGCCACGGGGGCGGCGGGCGGCGGGGTTGGGACCGGTCCCGGCGGACCGGAGACGCGGACGGGCCGCGTCGAAGGGACGCGCGCCGCGGGCGGGAGTGATCGGGTGAGGTTTCTGCACACGTCGGACTGGCACCTGGGCCGGTCCTTCCACCGGGTGAGCATGCTGGACGCCCAACGGGCGTTCGTGGACCACCTCGTGCAGACCGTGCGGGACCGCGACGTGGACGCCGTCCTCGTCGCCGGGGACGTTTACGACCGGGCCGTGCCACCGCTGACCGCCGTGGAGGTCTTCGACGACGCGCTGCACCGCCTCGCCGACCTCGGCGTGCCCGCCGTGATGATCTCCGGCAACCACGACTCGGCCCGGCGACTGGGCGTGGGCGCCCGGCTGATGGGCCGCGCGGGCATCCACCTGCGTACCGACCCCGCCCGCTGCGACCGGCCCGTGCTGCTCGCCGACGAGTACGGCGACATCGCCGTCTACGGCCTGCCCTACCTCGAACCCGCCCTGGTCCGCGAGGAGTTCGCCGCCCCGCGGGCCGACCACACCGCCGTGCTCGGCGCTGCCATGCAGCGCGTGCGGGCCGACCTCGCCACACGTCCCGCGGGGACCCGGGCGGTCGTCCTCGCGCACGCCTTCGTCACCGGCGCCGCCGCGTGCGACAGCGAGCGCGACATCACCGCGGGCGGGGTGGAGGCCGTGCCGGCCGAGATCTTCGACGGCGTGGACTACGCGGCCCTCGGCCACCTGCACGGCTGCCAGACGATCAGCGAGCGGGTCCGCTACTCCGGCTCGCCGCTGGCCTACTCCTTCTCCGAGGAGCACCACCGCAAGAGCATGTGGCTGGTCGACCTCCGCGACGGCGGGGAGGTGGCCGCCGAACGCGTCGACACGCCGGTGCCGCGCCGACTCGCCCGGCTGCGCGGCCACTTGGCCGACCTGCTGGCCGACCCCGCGCTGGAGCGGCACACCGACGCCTGGATCGAGGCGACGCTGACCGACGCGGTGCGCCCGCACGAGCCGATGGCCGCGCTCGTCAAGCGCTTCCCGCACGTCCTCGCTCTGGCCTTCGTCCCCGAGCGCGGTGGCGAGGAGCAGCACGCCTCCTACGCCGAGCGGTTGCGCGGGCGCAGCGACCTGCAGATCGCCGAGGACTTCGTCGCCCACGTGCGCGGCAGCGCCCCGGACCCCGCCGAACGCGAGGTCCTGCGGGAGGCGTTCGACGCCGTACGGGCCGACGCCGCCGGGACGGAACGCGACTGATGCGCCTGCACCGCCTCGATATCACTGCCTTCGGCCCTTTCGCCGGCACCCAGCGCGTCGACTTCGACGAGCTCTCGGCGGCAGGACTGTTTCTGCTGCACGGCCCCACCGGCGCCGGCAAGACCTCCGTCCTGGACGCGGTCTGCTACGCCCTGTACGGCCAGGTGCCCGGCGCCCGGCCCGCCACCCGGCTGCGCAGCGACCACGCCGCCTCCGGCACGCCCACCGAGGTCGTCCTCGAACTCACCGTGGGCGGGCGGCGATTGGAGATCACCCGGCGTCCCGAGCAGCTGCGGGCAAAGAGGCGCGGCACCGGCACGACGACCGACAAGGCGGTCACGCTGCTGCGCGAGCACACCGGCGGCCGCTGGCAGGGGCTGTCGAAGTCGCACCAGGAGATCGGCGAGGAGATCCGGCAGCTGCTCGGGATGAGCTGCGAGCAGTTCTGCCAGGTGGTGCTGCTGCCGCAGGGCGAGTTCGCGACCTTCCTGCGGGCGAGCGCGGTGGAGCGGGCCGCGCTGCTGGGGCGGTTGTTCGACACCCGGCGCTTCCGGGCCGTCGAGCATTGGCTGCGCGATCGCCGGCAGGAGGCGCAGCGCGCGCTCGACGCCGGGGACGAGGAGCTGCGCCAACTGGCCGCCCGCATGCGGCAGGCAGCGGGCGAGACGGGGGACGCTTCAGGCCGGACAGGGGCCGGCGGGGCCGAAGACGACCTCGCCGAGGCCCTGTTGACGGAGGCGGCACTGCTGCGGGTGGACGCCCGCGAGCGCGACACCATCGCCCGGGCCGCCCTCGCCGCCGCCGAGAAGGACCACCGCGCCGCGAGCCGCGCCGCCGAGGCCGCCCGCGACCTGGACGCGCTGCAAAGGCGCCACCGCGAGGCCGAACGCCGCGCAGCCGCCCTGGCTCTCGAAGAGCCCGCGCGCACCGCCGCCCGGGCCCGCCTCGACAGCGCCCACCGCGCCCTGACCGTGGAGCCCGCCCTCAGCCTGCGCGACAAGGCGGCAGCCCAGCACGCGGACTCCCTGGCGGCGCGGTCCGCCGCGACCCGCGCACTGGACTCCGCGGGCGAACTCCCGCCACCCGCCGCGACGGTGCCGCAGGCCCGAGCGGAAACGCAGCAACCCGCAGCGATGGACGCCGGCGGCCCGCAGGTGCCGCTCCAGGCCGCCGAACGGGCGGCGAAGGAGCGGGCGTCGACCGCGCGGGCGGGCATCTCCGCGCAGGACGCCGACGGATGGGGCCCAGCGACCGAACGCCCCTCGCGGGCAGGCACGTTGGGGGACCGGGCCGCGGAAGCCCCTGCCGGGGATACGGGCGAGGGCGCCGACGAACCGGACCATGTCGCCGGACGTCCCACGGACGCGGGGACGTTGCCCGATCAGCCCAGGAGTTTCGCTGCGGGGGATACGGGCGAGGGTGTCGATGCCCGCGGTGAGGACGCGGGCCAGGCCAGCGAGGGGTCGGCCGACTGGACGGGTCGGACCCCGCGGTCGGTCGAGGACGCCGATGCGTCGGGTGGTGCTGCGGCAGCGGACGCACAGGCGGCGGCCGACCGGCCGGGAAGCGGCAGCGGCAGCACCGGCGTGTCCGGTTCCTCGTCCGACGCGTCCGCCACCGACGAAGCCTCCGCCCTGGCCGGCCGTCTCGCGCGGCGGGTGGCCGAGGTGCGGGAGGAGCTGGGCGGGCTCGCCGCCGCGGAGGAGGCCGAGGCGCGGCTGGCCGAGGTGGGCCGCCGGCGGCGCGAAGTGGAGCGGGACGCGCACGACGACGAGGGCGCCGTACGCGAGGCACAGGCGTGGCTGGAGCGCTGGCCGCGGGAACGGGCCCGGCTCCAGGAGCGGCTGGACGCCGGTGCGGAGGCCGCCGCCCGGGCCGCCGCACTCGGTGCCGAGGCCGAGGTCGCGCGTGCCCGCAGCGTCGCGGCGGCCGAACGGGACGACCTGGCCGAGCGGTTGGCGCGGGCCGAGGAGGCCGCGCGCGCGGCGAAGGACCGGGCCCAGGACGCCCGCCAGGCATGGCTCGACGCCAGGGAGGCCCGGATCTCGGGCATCGCCGCCGAGTTGGCCGCCGAACTCGTCGACGGCTCGCCGTGCCGGGTCTGCGGCGCCGAGGAGCACCCGGCGCCCGCCCATCCCGCGGGACAGCACGTGACGCGTGCGGACGAGGAGATGGCCCTGGCCGTCTACCAGCGGGCGCAGGCGGTCCATGACGAGGCCTGCGAGGAGGCGTCCCGCCTCGCCGCGGCCCACGAGGGCGCTCTCGCCCGCGCGGGCGAGGCCCCCCGGCGCGAACTGGCCGAAGCTGCCCGGGAGTCCGCCGCCCGGCACGCCGAGGCCGAGCGCGCCGCCGCGGACGTGCCAGAGGCCCGCCGGGCGCTGGCCCGGGCGGAGGAGGAGCGCGACCGCCGCAGCGCGCAGCGCGAGCAGGCGCGCAGCCGCGCCGCTGCCCGTACCTCGCGGCGGGAGGAACTGGACTCCCAGTACGCGCAGTTGACCGAAGAAGTGGCCAGGGCCCGGGCCGGGCACCCGAGCGCGCAGGCCCGCCGCGGCCGGCTCGCCGCGCGGATCGCCCTGCTGGAGCGGGCCGTCGAGGCGGTCCGCGAGCAGGCCGACAACGCGGTGCGGCTCGCCGAGGCCGAGGCGGCGCTGAGCGCGGCCGCGGCATCCGCCGGGTTCGCCGGGCCAGAGGAGGCAGAGGCCGCGCTGCTGCCCTCGGGCGAACTGCGCGGGCTGGAGCAGCAGGTGGCCGCCTGGGCGAAGGAGGAGGTCGCGGTGGCGGCCGAACTCGGCGCCGAGGAGCCCGCGGCGGCGGCCGCCCTGCCGCCGGCCGACCTCGCGGCGGCGCAACAGGCGCAGACCGCGACCGAACGGCGGCTGCGCGACGCCTCGGCCGCCGCTTCCGCGGCCGCCGCCCGCTGCCGCGAGTTGGACCGCCTGGGCGCCAAGGCGACCGCGCGGGTACGCCGACTCGCCCCCGCCCGGGACGAGCTGCGGCGCCTCAAGCGCCTGTCGGACCTCGCCTCGGGGACCTCGGCGGAGAACGCGTACCGCATGGAGCTGGAGACCTACGTCCTGGCCGCGCGGCTGGAGCAGGTCGCCGCCGCGGCGGCCGTACGGCTGGAGCGGATGTCCGCCGGGCGCTACACACTGGTGCACACCGACGCCCGCACCGGCGGGCGCGGCAAGTCCGGCCTCGGCCTGATGGTCGTGGACGCCTGGACCGGCACCGAGCGGGACACCGCGACACTGTCGGGCGGCGAGACCTTCTTCGCCTCCCTCGCCCTCGCGCTGGGCCTGGCCGACGTGGTCACCGACGAGGCCGGCGGCACCCGCCTGGACACCCTCTTCGTCGACGAGGGCTTCGGCAGCCTGGACGAGCAGACCCTGGACGAGGTGCTCGACGTCCTCGACGGGCTGCGCGAGCGGGACCGGGCGGTCGGCATCGTCAGCCATGTGGCCGACCTGCGACACCGCATCCCCGCCCAACTGCGCCTGGTCAAGGGCCGCGACGGCTCCACCGTGCGGATGCGCGGGACCGCCGGGACCAGTTGAGCCGCGGCCGCCCCGGCGCCTGTTGCCCGGCCACCGTCACAGCACCAGTGGCCTGCGCTCCAGCGGCGAGGAGTACACCACGCTCGTGGTGACCGGGCCCAGGCCCGAGATGCGGCCGGTCACCTCCTCCAGGTGGCGCATCGAGCGCGCGGCCACCTTCAGCACGAAGCAGTCGTCGCCGGTGACGTGGTGGGCCTCCAGCACCTCGGGGGTGGTGGCGAGCAGCTCGTGGAAGGGCCGGTAGTTGCCGGTCGGGTAGCGCAGCCGTACCAGCGCGAGCACCGGGAGCCCGATCCGCTCGTGGTCGATCACGGCCGCGTACCCCGTGATCACCCCGGCCTCCTCCAGACGGCGCACCCGCTCGGTCACCGCGCTCGGCGACATGGAGACGGTCCGGGCCAACTCGGCATAGCTGGCCCGCCCGTTGCGCTGCAGGGCCTCCAGCAGCCGCCAGTCGACGGGGTCCAGGGATATCGCGGTCATGCCCCACTGTATTCCGGGGAATGCCCTGCCGCAGCCCTCCGCCGCCGGGGATCTTCCCTTCAGCGCGGCATGGGCCGACCGTAGATTTCCGGGCATGACCGCACCAGCCGCACACCCCGCCTCCGCCGCCGCGCCTCTCGCCACCTCCGCGGGCGCTTCCGCAGCCTCATCCGCCGGCCCCTCCTCCGGCACCTCCGCACCCACCGCGGGCGCCGCCGCTCCGGCCGCCACCGCCGTCCTGGCCGTCCCCGCCGCCGAACCCGCGCAGGCAGCCGCCTACTTCGCGGCTTCCCTCGCCTTCCACACGGACGTCTCGGACGTCGCCGCCGCCCTCGCCGCCGGCGGCGACCCCGGGTTCACGGTGGTGGACTCCCGCAGCGCCGCCGCGTACGAGCAGGGCCACATCCCCGGCGCACTCCACCTGCCGACAGCGGACATCCCCCGGCTCGCCCCCCAACTCCTCGACCCCGTCCGCCCGCTGGTCGTGTACTGCTGGGGTCCCGGCTGCAACGGCGCCGCCCGCGCCGCCCTGGCGCTGGCCGGGCTCGGCCACCGGGTGAAGGAGATGCTCGGCGGCATGGAGTACTGGATCCGCGAGGGCTTCGGCTACGACACCGCGGACGGCCCGGCCCGCCGCGACCCGGACCCGCTCACCGCCCCCGTCGAAGCGCCCGACTGCGGCTGCTGAGCCGCCCCGCTGCCACCGCCGTCACAACTCCCGCGGCTCGCACGGTTCTTACGGCCCTCCGGCGGGCCCGCCAAACCCGCACGAGGGCGCCGCCGTCAGGCCGCAATGCGGCGAACCCCGTCCCGCGGCCGCCACCGTCAGGCCTCCGGCGCCCACCTCGAGCAGCGCCCATCCCTTCCGGCGCCCACCCCGGCCAGCGGCCGCCGGCCAAACCGTCACGCCGCAAGCAGCCTCACACCGGCATCGTCGTCAGCTCGTAGCTCCACAAGTCGCCGCGGTTGGCCACCCGTTCGAAGCCGACCCGCTCCAGGACCGCCTGGGAAGGGGCGTTGCCCGGCTCGGTGGTGGCCAGCACCACGACCACCTCGGGCTGGGAGAGCGCCCACTGGCACACCGCGCGGGCCGCGTCGGTCGCCCAGCCGCCGCCGCGGGCGGACACGCACAGGTCGTAGCCGATCTCGACGGCGCCGCGGTCCGGCGGGCCGTGGAAGCCGACGCCGCCCAGCGCCGTGAGGTCCTGGGTGCGCTGGATGGCGAACAGGCCCCAGCCCGGCCGGTACACCCCGGCCGCGGCCGCCGCCACCGTCATCGAGGCCGCGCTCATCGTGCCGTCGCCGGGCACGCCGTCGATCCAGGTGAGCCCGCCCGGCTTGCCGTCGGCGAGCAGTGCGGACTCCGCGGGGAGCTGCTCCCGAAGGGTCAGCCTGCCCTGGGTCAGCACCAGCCGGCCGGCGTCGAGGGTTGCGTGCAGGGTCATCGGACCGAACCGCCTTGTCGGACTCGTCGGGACTGGACGGGCGGCCGGCACGGGGACGGCCGACCGGTGCGGGCCGTGCCCGGCCCGGTGCCGGTCCGCCGGGCGGGCGGGTGCGCGGGCCCCCACCTCCGGAACCCTACGCCCCCGCCCGGCACCCCGGCGCCCAGTGCCCGGACCGGGCCGCGGCCCCGGTCCGCGGAACATCCGGGGAACAGCGGCCGGCCGTCCCGTCCCGCCGTACCGGACGCCGTTCTCCGGGCAGGGTCTCAAAGGCGCGACAGCTCCGCCTCCAGGTCGTCCAGCCCCAGGGAGCCCAGCGACAGCGCGGCCATGTGCCACGCCTTGAGGTCGAAGGAGTCGCCGTGGGCGGCCCGGGCGGTGGCGCGGCCGCGCAGCCAGGCGCGCTCGCCGAGCTTGTAGCTGATCGCCTGCGCGGGCATGCCGAGGTAGCGGATCAGCTCGCTCTCGATCACCTCGGCGGGGCTGCCGTTGTGCCGGGCCAGGAACTCGTGGGCCAGCTGCGGGGTCCAGCGCTCGCCCGGGTGGAACGGGGAGTCCGCGGGGATCTCCAGCTCCAGGTGCATGCCGATGTCGATGATGACCCGGATCGCCCGCATCATCTGCTCGTCGAGGTGGCCCAGGCGCCGCTCGGGGTCGGTGAGGAAGCCCAGCTCGTCCATCAGCCGCTCCGCGTACAGGGCCCAGCCCTCGATGTTGGCGCTGACGTGCCCCACCGTCGCCTGGTACCGCGACAGGGAGGCGGCCACGTGCACCCACTGCGCGAGCTGGAGGTGGTGGCCGGGCACGCCCTCGTGGTACCAGGTCGAGACCAGGTTGAAGACGGGGAAGCTGGTGCGGCCCTGCGTCGGCAGCCAGGTCCGCCCGGGCCGGCTGAAGTCCTCGGTGGGGGCGGTGTAGTACGGGGCTGCGGCGCCGCCGGGCGGGGCGATCCACGCCTCCACCTTCCGGACCGGCTCGGCCAGGTCGAAGTGCGTGCCGTCCAGCGCCTCGATCGCCTCGTCCATCAGCGCCTGCAGCCAGTCGCGGACCTCGGCCTCGCCCTCGATGACGGTGCCGTGGTCCTCCAGGTGCCGCAGCACCGCCCACGGGTCGGTGTCGGGCAGGATCTTGCCGGCCTCGGCGACCATCTCGGCGTGCAGCCGATGGAACTCCGACCAGCCGTACGCGTACGCCTCGTCCAGGTCCAGGTCGGCGCCCAGCCAGTAGCGGGTCCACAGCGCGTACCGCTCGCGGCCCACCGTGTCGGGGGCGCCCTCGGCGGCGGGGGCGTAGGTGTCGCGCAGCCAGTCGCGGAAAGCCGCGTAGGCGGCGGTGGCCTCGGCGGCGGCCGCGTCCAGCTCGGCGCGCAGCTCGGCCGGGCCGCCCTCGGTCAGGGCCGCGAACCAGCTGCCCTTCGTGCCGGACTCGCCGACCCACTCGGTGACCTGCTCCACCACGGTGCGCACCTGCCAGGGCCCGCCGAGCAGCCCCCGGGACAGGCCCTCGGCCAGGCTCTGCCGGTAGCTGTCGATCGCCGCGGGGACCGCCCGCAGCCGCGCCGCGAGGTCAGCGTAATCGGCCGTGGTGCCGGTGGGCATCAAGGTGAACGCCTCGCGGATGCTGTGCGCGGGCGAGTTGATGTTGCTCACCGTGCGCAGGTGCTCCCCGGCGGCGTGCACCGCGAGTTCGGCCTCCAGGCGTTCGCGCAGCAGCCGCGCGCAGCGCCGCTCGGCCTCGCTGTCGGCTCCCGGGCGGGCCTCGGCCTCGGTGAGCCGCGCCAGCGTGTCCGTCGCGAGGTCGGCCAGGGCCTGCGCGCCGGCGGGCGAGTAGTCCGGCAGGCGGCGGGCGCTGCCCGGGACGCCGAGGTAGGTGCCCGTGACCGGGTCGAGGGCGACGAGCGCGTCGACGTAGGCGTCGGCGACCGCGCGGGGCAGGGGCGAGGTGCTGGTGGTGTTCGGCATACGGACATCTTGGTACGGCGGGGCGGCCGCCGTCACCACCGTTCTGCACGCCACGCCTTACCGCGGGCCGCACGACGGCCATCGCACCGGCGGCAGCGGGCCGGCTGCGGCCCAGGCGCCGGTCGGGTGCCGGCGGAGTGCCGGTCCCACCGCCTGTGTACGGCCGGTCCGCGGCCTGTTTGTGGCCGGTCAGACGCTGCGGCGCACGACTGTCCAGGGCAGGTGGGCGGCAGCGCTCTCCCCGGCCGGGGGAAGCGTCGCGGTGATCACGAGGGTGCCGTCCTCGACCTGGTAGTCCAGCGGCAGGCCCAGCTCGCGCATCGTGGCCACCATGCCGGTGTTCGCCGCGCGGGTGACGGCGTAGACGCTCTCCCGGCCGGCCTCCACCGCGAGTTCGACCAGCTTGCGCAGGAGCAGCAGGCCGAGGCCGCGGCGCTGCCAGGCGTCCTCGACGAGCAGCGCCACCTCGCTCTCCTCGCCGTCCCACAGCAGGTGGCCCAGGGCGGCGATCCGGCCCGAGGCGGTCTCGGCGGCCAGTGAGCGGCCGAAGCGGTCGCTGAGCAGGTGCCCCAGGTAGCGGTCGGCGTCGCCGACCGGGCCGTGGTAACGCATCGCCAGCGTGGCGGGGGAGCAGCGCTCGTGCATCTCCAGGGCCGCGGGCCGGTCCTCGGGGCCGACCCGGCGGACGGTGATCTCGTTGCCCTCGGGCAGCGTCAGCACATCCCTGGCCGTCGGCCTGCGGACGCCGAGCCGGGCGTCCAGCTCGACCAGCGCGCGGGCCCGGGCGAACTCGGTGGGGGTGAAGGGCAGGTGCTCGCGGCGGACGGTGACGGTGCCGCCGGCGGGGTCCCGCAGCTGCATCACGGTGGGCGCGGCGCCCTCACGGGAGGCACCCGCGGCCTCGTCGGCGGCCCCGGCGGGGGTGGAGGTGATGGTGCAGCGGCCGAACATCTGCCGCAGGGCGAGCGGGAGTTCGGCGGGGTCCAGGGCGGTGCGGGTGGCCAGGGTGAGCATCCGCACGGGGGTGTCGACCAGGTCGTGGGCGTCGGCGCGCTCCAGCCAGGTGTCGGTGCCGCCCGCGTCGGAGACGGTCAGCGCGAGGGTGGCCGCGGTGAGCGCGGCCGGGGCGCGCAGCAGGAACTCGTCCACGGTGCCCTCGGCGAGCGGGTGCGTCTGGAGGGTGATGACGTCCACCCGGCTGCGGGCCAGCGCCGTGCACACCGAGCCGAGACTGCCGGGGGTGTCGCGCACGGTGGTGCGCAGCCGCCACAGCGCGGTCTCGTCCGAGCCGTCGGCGGGCAGTGAGTCCGGAGTCGCCACGGTGCTCGCCGCGGCGGCCTCTGCGGCGGCCGGCTGCGGCTGCGGACGGTGGTGGCCGCCCCGGCGTACCCACCAGGTGTGGGCGCAGGCGGCCAGCAGCAGGGCGACCGTGGTGGCGATCAGCAGCGTCAGGCCGTCCGGGCCGTTGGACACGAGGTCGGCCACGCAGTCCGCGAGGGCCATGGCGGCGAAGACAGCGGCGACCTCGACGAGGTCGCGGCCCCAGTGGCGGCGCCGTGCGGAGGCGGAGGCAGGGGTCGTATGCGGCATACACACACTCTGCGCGACACGTGTTGCGTGATCACGAACAGGCCATGACCGCGCGGTAAAGGGCCGTTCTCCTCGGTTAACTTACCCTTTCAACCTTTTTGCCGTCCGCCGCCCCGCCCGCAAGAGCCCGCCTCCCGCGCCCTCCGGGCCTGCCTCCCGTCCGTCGAGCCCCGCTGGTCCGCCGGGTCCTCCGCTGGCCCGCCAAGCCTCGCCCCTGCCCTGCCCCCGCCGCCGCAGGCGCCCGGCGCAGGCACGGAAAAGACCGGCGAAGTTTTCCCGGCGGCCGGGAACTCCCCTGCCGTGGGGGGAGTTGTCTGGGTACGGGCCGGTGCCCAGCGCCGGTCCGGCCAGCGGCTCCGACCGGGCGCCCCCGTCCCGGTCGGAGCTCCCGCCGCCGTCCAGGCGCCCCGCCGGTCCCCCCTCCTCCGGCAGGGCGCCGGGCGGTGCCAGACGCCGTACACGCCCCCTCGTGTCCCGAGTCGGCGCCGCTACGGGCTACTTGACGCCCGCCGCCTGCTGGATCGGGTCGATGGCGAAGTAGGCCAGGAAGGCGACCGACACGCCCCACACCAGCGGGTGGATGTCGCGCCACTTGCCCAGCGCCAGCTTGATCGCCACGTAGGACAGGAAGCCCGCGCCGATCCCGTTGGTGATGCTGTAGGTGAAGGGCATCACCGCGATGGTCAGGAACGCGGGGATCGCGACGTCGTACTGCGTCCAGTCGATGTTGCGGACCTGCGCCATCAGCAGGAAGCCCACCGCGACCAGCGCGGGCGCCGCCGCCTGCGAGGGCACCACGCCCGCCAGCGGCGACAGGAACAGCGCCACCGCGAAGAGCAGGCCGGTCACCACGCTGGCCAGCCCCGTGCGGGCGCCCTCGCCGACACCGGCCGCGGACTCCACGTACGCGGTGTTGGACGAGCACGAGGCCGCGCCGCCCGCGACCGCCGCGGCGCCGTCGATGAACAGCACCCGCCCGATGTTGGGCACCCGGCCCTTGCTGTCGAGCAGCCCCGCCTCGCTGGAGATGCCGACGATCGTGCCCATGGCGTCGAAGAAGTCCGAGAGCACCAGGGTGAAGACGAAGAGCACCGAGGTGACGATCCCCGCCTCCTTGAAGCCGCCGAGGAGGCTGAAGTGGCCGATCAGCCCGAAGTCGGGGCTCGCCACCACCTTGTGCGGCATCTTCGGCACGGTCAGGCCCCAGGCCGCGTCCGGGATGTCGGCGATCTTGTTGATGACGATCGCCAGCACCGTCATCGCCACGATGCTGATCAGGATCGCGCCCTTGACCCGCCGGGCCACCAGCGCCACCGTGAGCAGCACGCCGACGCAGAAGACCAGCACGGGCCAGCCGGTCAGCGTGCCCGAACCGCCCAGCTGCACCGGGGTGGTGGTGTCGGCCGCGTCGGGGATGCGGCTGGCGAAGCCGGCGTCGACCAGGCCGATGAACGCGATGAACATGCCGATGCCCACGCTGATTGCCTGCTTGATCGGCTGCGGGATCGCGTTCATGATCGCCTGCCGCAGCCCGGTGGCGACCAGGACGCAGATCAGCAGCCCCTCGATCACCACCAGGCCCATCGCGTCCGGCCAGCTCATCTTCGGCGCCAGCTGGAAGGCGACCACCGCGTTCAGCCCGAGCCCGGCGGCGATGGCCAGCGGCAGGTTGCCGCCCACCCCCATGATCGCCGTCATCACCGCGGCCACCAGCGCGGTGGCGGTGAGCAGTTGGTCCGGCGCCAGGTGGTGGTGGAACTTGTCCGTCGCGCTGCCCAGGATGATCGGATTGAGCACGAGGATGTACGCCATCGTGAAGAACGTGGCCAGGCCGCCGCGTACCTCCCGGATCGGCGTGGACCCCCGCTCGGCTATGCGGAACCAGCGCTCCAGCGGGCCGCCGGCAGGCGGTGGGGCCGACGTGGCGGGGGCGGTGTCGGCGACGGTTCCGGGCATGGCGCTCCTCTGAAGTTGTCCGACGCGGTCCCGACGCGGCCTCGATACGGTCGCGGCGCAGTCGAGCACGGTCCGGTACGGTCCGAAATCCCAAGCAGGGCACACGGATTGTGCCGCCCCGCGGGCGCGCGCGGGTTTCCCCGGCGTTACCCCGTATCACCGTCGGGTTTCGGCCATGCCCAGGTCAAGATCTACGGCGCGAACACGGCCCGGTTCACAGGCCCCCGGCCACCCGCAGCACCGCGCCGGTGGTGTACGAGGCGTCCGCCGACAGCAGCCACGCCACCGGCCCCGCGATCTCCTCCGGCTGCCCCGGCCGCGCCATCGGCACGCCCGACTCGGCCTTGCGCCACGGCCGTTCGGCATCGCCCATGGCCGCGTGGATGCCGGTGAGGACCAGCCCGGGCTGCACCGAGTTGACCCGGATGCCCTCCTCGGCGAGCTCCTTGGCCAGCCCCACCGTCATCGCGTCCACCGCGGCCTTGCTCGCCGCGTAGTGCACGTACTCGCCGGGACCGCCCAACGTGGCCGCGCCCGAGGAGATGTTGACGATCGCCCCGCCGCTGCCGCCGCGCCGGGTGGACATCGCGCGGGCCGCCCGGCGGGCGCACAGCAGCGCACCGGTGACGTTGACCTCCACCACCCGGCGGATCACCTCCACCGGCGTCTCGGTGAAGCGGCCCAACGGCCCGGTGATCCCCGCGTTGTTGACCAGCCCCGTCACCTGGCCCAGCCTCTCGCGCACGGCGTCGAAGAAGGCGTCCACCTGCGCCTCGTCGCTGGTGTCGACCTGGTGGACCAGGCACGTGCCGCCTGCCGAGCGGATCCCGGCGGCCACCTCCTCGGCCGCGTCCCGCGCCCGCTCGTACCCGATCGCGACCGCGTGCCCCTCGTCCGTGAGCCGCCGGGCCACCGCGGCGCCGATGCCGCGGCCGCCCCCGGTGATGACGGTGACCTGTTCCCTCACGTGCCACTCCTGTTCAACAACCGCAGAGATCACGAACGCCGGTACGGCGCCCCGTCAACATCGTATGAACTCCGTACGAATCCGGTTCCGCCGGGCATGGCCGGGTTCGACGATTGGTCTTGACCAAGTTCGCGCCGCGCCTCTATCGTCCTGGTACTGAAAGGACCTTTAATAAACACAGGTTCCGAAACAAGGCTCAACAAGCCGCGCGGCGGCCGGCGCAGGCCGGCACCGGCGGACCGGTGGGCGCGGCAGACATCGATTGCGAGGACAGGGTGGGGACCACGCAGCTCGAAGCAGTGCAGGAGCCGAAGTACTGGCACCTGAAGACGGTGCTCGGCGACGCCCTCGACTCGGAGTTCGAGGTCGGCGAGATCCTGCCCAACGAACGCGACCTCGCGGCCCGCTTCGGCGTCGCGCGCGCGACCCTGCGCCAGGCGCTGGAGCAGCTGGAGCTCGAGGGGCGGCTGCAGCGCAGGCGGGGCGTCGGCACCACCGTGGCGCCGCCGCGGATCGGCGTGTCGGTGGGCCCCTCGGCGAACGTCTGGCCGGGTGCCGGGCGCGACGCCTGGAGCACCGTCGGCTGCGCCGAGGCCGTACCGCCCGCGCCGCTGGCCGCCCTGCTCGGTGTCGCGCGCGACGAGACCGTTCACACAGTCCGCCGCGAGCGCGTCATGCAGGGCCAGCCGGTCGCCACCGAGCTGCTCTACGTCCCGGCCGCCTCCGTGCCGGACCTGTCGCGCATGCTCACCCCCGCGACGCACGCGCCCGCCGTCCTCGCCGAGCTGCACCGCCTGGAGCTGGAGGGCGAGGACCGCTCGGTCGAACTCGGCTCGGCCCGCGCGGAGGACGCGAAGCAGCTCGACCGGCTCCCCGGCGCGCCCGTCCTCGTCGTCACCACGCGCTACTACGCGGCCGGCCGGGTCGCGGCGGCCTCGGTGGCCACGTACCGGGCCGACACGTGCCGGCTCACCTTCGGTGACTCCGGGGGCCTCGAGGTGCTGCACAACAGCGCTCCGGAGCGCCGCGCGTCCTGACCGGCACGCCCGTTACGCGGTAGGAGAACTGCGCGCTTCATCGGCACGGCGGTGCGCTTCGCCCCCGCACCGCCGCCCCGAGCGCGGGGCAGATGCGGGGCACAGCAGCCCCGCCGGCCGCGGCAGCCTACAAGCGGGACAGGGACGTCTGCTCGATGGCGAAGAGCTGTTCCTCGACGTGGTCCAGGGCGAGGCGCAGCGCGCCGGTGGCGATCGCCTCTTGGCCGAGCGCGGAGAGGACGACGTTCGGGGGGCGCAGGCAGTAGCGGGCGAGTTCGGAGCGCAGGGGGTCGAGGACGCCGTCGAGGCCGGCCGCCCAGCCGCCGATGACGACGAGTTCGGGGTCGATCGCCAGGACGAGGGCGGCCACGTCGTGCACGAGGCGCTGCAGGAAGCGCTCCACCGCGTCCTTGGCCTGCACGTCGCCCTCCTTGGCGAGCGCGAAGACGCGGGCCACCGCGGGCTCGTCCAGGGGGTGCAGGGGCGTGCCGGTGGTCGAGAGCAGGTGCTCGGGGGTGACCCCGCGGCCCAGCAGGTGCAGCGCCCCGATCTCGCCGGCGGCGCCGCCGAAGCCGCGGTGCAGCCGCCCCCCGATGAGCGAGCCGGCCCCGGGGCTCAGGCCGGCCAGCACGAAGACCACGTCGTCGGTGCCGACCGCCGCGCCCTTCCAGTGCTCGGCGACGGCGGCCACGTTCGCGTCGTTCTCCACCAGGACCGGACATCGGAACGAGCGCTGCAGCCGCTCGCCGAGCGGCAGCCCGGTCCAGCCGGGCAGCGCCGTGCCCAGGCGCACCTCGCCGTTCGCCTCCACGATGCCGGGGCTGCCCACGCCGACCGCCCACAGGGTGCTGCGGGCGACGCCGGTCTTGCGCAGCAGGTCGGCGACCACGGTACGGACCCGCTCGATCCGGTCGTCGGCGCCCGCGGACTCCGCGACGTCGAGCCCGAGGGAGTCCAGCACCTGGCCGCCGAGGTCGGAGATCACCGCCCGCACCCGGTGGGCGCCGATCTCGATGCCCAGCAGGTGCCCGGCCTCGGCGTGGAAGCGGAACCTGCGGGCGGGGCGGCCCTGCCGCCGGGCGTCACCGGGCTCGGGCGCCACCTCGACCACGAGCCGCGACTCGGTGAGCCCCTCGATCACGCCCTCGACGGTCGGCCGGGACAGCCCCGTGGAGTGCACCAGCTCGGTGAGCGTGGGTGTCTGCGCCCCCCGCAACGCGTGCAGGACGACCGCGGAGTTGATCCGCCGGAGCAGGGACGGATCCCCGCCGGTGAGGCGCCCCAAGGTGTGTCCTCCCAGCCAGTGCCATCGTGTCGCGGATCGTACCCGCCCGAGCCCCCCGCGGCGAGTGCATCCGTGCACCCTTTCGATCAGCAGCCCTCATCCGAGCGGCAGGGTGCCGGCCGTTCAGGGGCACTGCGGGCACCTCCCGGGCGAAGCCCTGGTGGGTCCCCGGGCGAAGACCCGGGGGAGGAGCCGCGTGATCAGCCGGGAACCGCCGGAAGGTCCGGCGGCGACGCAGGCCGCCCTTCCGGTTCGAAACCACCGAAAGCCGCCGCACGCAGCCGCGCGAACTCCTCTGCGAGCGCCGAAGGCCGCCAGTGCGCGTTGAGCCCGCTCGGGCTCGGCAGCACCCACACCCGCGTCCCCGCGATCTCCCGCTCCTGCGGCCCCACCTGGGCCGACTTCTCGCCGAAGGCGGTCCGGTAGGCGGTGACGCCGAGCACGGCGAGCCACTGCGGGCCGAAGCGTTCGACCTTCGCCGCCAACCGCAGGCCGCCGGCCACCAGTTCCTCGGCCGTCAGCTCGTCGGCCCGCGCGGTGGCCCGCCCGGCGACGTTCGTGATGCCGAAGCCGAGCGCGAGGACGCTTTCCTGCTCGGCGGGGGAGTAGCGGCGCGGGGTGAAGCCCGAGGCGTGCAGCGCGGGCCAGAACCGGTTGCCCGGACGTGCGAAGTGGTGCCCGGTGTATGCCGACATCAGCCCGGGGTTGATGCCGCAGAACAGCACCCGCAGCCCCGGGGCTATGACGTCCTGGAGCGTGCGCCCGCGGGCCTCGGCGAGCTGCTCGGCGGTCAGGGCCGTCAGAGGATCGCCCCCGGCCGGTAGGCGGCCGCCTGCGGGTACGCCTTGGTGACCTCCTCGACCCGCCGGACGACCTCGGCGACCTGCCCGGCCGCGGCGCCGGTGAAGGAGAGCCGGTCGGCCATGAGGGCGGCCAGGTCGTCGCGGTCCAGCGGGATGCGGGTGTCGGCGGCGAGCCGGTCCAGCAGCTCGTTGCGCTCGGTGCCCTGCTCGCGCATGGCGAGCGCGGCGGCCACCGCGTTCTCCTTGATCGCCTCGTGCGCGACCTCGCGGCCGACCCCGGCCCGCACCGCGCCCATGAGCACCTTAGTCGTGGCGAGGAAGGGCAGGTAGCGGTCGAGTTCGCGGGCGACGACCGCGGGGAAGGCGCCGAACTCGTCCAGCACCGTCAGGAACGTCTCCAGCAGGCCGTCGAAGGCGAAGAACGCGTCCGGCAGCGCGACCCGGCGCACCACCGAGCAGGACACGTCGCCCTCGTTCCACTGGTCGCCGGACAGCTCGCCGGTCATCGAGGCGTAGCCGCGCAGCACCACCATCAGGCCGTTGACGCGCTCGCAGGAGCGGGTGTTCATCTTGTGCGGCATCGCCGACGAGCCGACCTGGCCGGGCTTGAAGCCCTCGGTCACCAGCTCGTGGCCGGCCATCAGCCGGATCGTCTTCGCGAGCGAGGAGGGCGCGGCGGCCAGCTGCACCAGCGCGGTCACCGCCTCGTAGTCCAGCGAGCGCGGGTAGACCTGGCCGACGGAGGTGAAGGCGCGGGAGAAGCCGAGGTGGTCGGCGATGCGGTGCTCCAGCTCGGTGAGCCGGTCGGTGTCGCCGCCGAGCAGGTCGAGCATGTCCTGGGCGGTGCCCACCGGGCCCTTGATGCCACGCAGCGGGTAGCGGGTGAGCAGCTCCTCGACCCGGCCGAAGGCGACCAGCAGCTCGTCGGCGGCGGTGGCGAAGCGCTTGCCCAGCGTCGTGGCCTGCGCGGCCACGTTGTGCGAGCGGCCGGCCATGACCAGCTCGGCGTACTGCCCGGCGAGCTGCCCGAGCCGGGCCAGCACCGCCACCGTGCGGTCGCGGGCCAGCTCAAGGGAGAGCCGGATCTGCAGCTGCTCGACGTTCTCGGTCAGGTCGCGCGAGGTCATGCCCTTGTGCACCTGCTCGTGCCCGGCCAGCGCGTTGAACTCCTCGATGCGCGCCTTCACATCGTGCCGGGTGACCTTCTCGCGTTCGGCGATGGAGGCGAGGTCGACCTGGTCGAGGACCCGCTCGTAGTCGGCGATGGCCTGCTCGGGCACCTCGATGCCGAGGTCGCGCTGCGCGCGCATGACGGCCACCCACAGCCGCCGCTCCAGCACCACCTTCTGCTCGGGCGACCACAGGGCGGCGAGCTCCGCCGAGGCGTAGCGACCGGCGAGGACATTGGGGATGCGCGGCTTGGCTGTCACGTGTGGAGAGCATACCGGCTGTTCACGGGCGCCCCGGCGGCGCTCACACCGGGCCGGCGGCGGCCTCGGTCCGCTCCGGGTCCGCGGGCACCGGGTACGGCAGCAGCTCGGGGCGCTTGGCCGGCAGGTGGTCGCCGCTGCTGCGGCCGGTCAGCCGGCGGCCGATCCAGGGCAGCAGATGGCGGCGGGCGAAGGAGGCGTCGGCCCGGCGGCGGGCGGCCCAGGGCAGCGGCGTCGCGGGCGGCAGCGGCGCCGTCCACTCGGCGCGGGCGGGCCGGCCGAGGGTCTGCCAGACCGCCTCGGCGACCCGGCCGTGGCCGTCCGCGGTCAGGTGCAGGCGGTCCTCGGCCCACATCCGCGGGTCGGTGAGCACCTCGGCGGCGAACAGGTCGACGACGAGGGCGCCGTGCCGGGCGGCCAGCTCCTCGACGACGTCGAACAACCGGAGCATCCGCGGCATGAAGCGGGTGGCGACCGGGCCGCGCCGCACCGGGCTCCGCATGAGCACCAGCTGCCCGCAGGCCGGGGCGAGCCGCGCCACGCAGTCCTCCAGCACGGCGCAGACCGCGTCCACGTCGCAGCCGGGGCGCAGCACGTCGTTGAGGCCGCCGACCAGCGTCACCAGGTCCGGGCGCATCGCCACGGCGAGGTCCACCTGCTCGTCGGCGATCTGCCGGATGAGCTTGCCGCGCACGGCGAGGTTGGCGTAGCGAAAGCCGGGGGCGTCCTCGGCGAGCCGGCCCGCCAGCAGGTCGGCCCAGCCGCGGTAGGAGCCGTCGGGCAGCAGGTCGGACATGCCCTCGGTGAAGGAGTCGCCGACGGCGGCGAAGCTGGTGTAGGTCACTGGCGTCTGCATGGCGCGCCGATCCTATGCGACCGGGCGGTGCGGGCCTCAGCCGCGGCCCTGGCCCACCAGCTCCTTGAGGACGTCGGCCATGGTGACCAGGCCGATCCCGCGGCCCTGGTCGTCCACCACGGCGGCCAGGTGGGCGCGGGCGGCCCGCATCGCGGTCAGGGCGTCGTCCAGCGGGGTGGCCGCGCCCAGGCGCGGGATGCGGCGCAGCGCCGAGCGCGGCAGGGGCGCGTCGTGCGGCTCGGCGTCCAGCGCGTCCTTGACGTGGAGGTAGCCGAGCACGCGCCCGTCCTCGTCGGCGACGGGGAAGCGGGACAGTCCGGTGCGGGCGCTCAGCTCCTCCAGGCCGTCGGCGGTGACGCCCAGCGGCGCCCGCACCACCTCCTCGGGCGCGATCACCAGCTCGCCGACGGGGCGGCGGCCCAGCTCCAGCGCGTCGCGCAGCCGCTCGGCGGCCCGCTCGTCCAGCAGCCCGGCCTCACCGGCGTCCACCACCATCCGGGACAGCTGGTCGTCGGAGAAGACCGAGGTGACCTCGGCGCGCGGCTCCACCCGCACCAGCCGCAGCCCCGCGTTGGCCAGCGCGTTCACCGTGACGATCAGCGGGTGCAGGGCCCGGGTGAAGGCGACCAGCGGCGGCCCCAGCAGCAGCGCGGTGCGCACCGGCCCGGCCAGCGCCACGTTCTTGGGCACCATCTCGCCGAAGAGCATGTGCAGATAGGTGGCCACCGCGAGGGACAGCACGAAGGAGACCGGGTGCACGGCGTCGTGCGGCACGCTCGCCGCCTTGAACACCGGCTCCACCAGGTGCGCGATGGCGGGCTCGGCCACGATGCCGAGCACCAGGGTGCAGGCGGTGATGCCGAGCTGCGAGCCCGCCAGCAGGTCCGAGACGTGCTCCAGACCCCACAGCACCCGGTGCGCCCTGCGGTCCCCGCTCTCGGCCCGCGGCTCGACCTGGTCGCGCCGCACCGAGATCAGGGCGAACTCCGCGCCCACGAAGAAGGCGTTCACCACCAGGGTGAGCAGGCCGACGACCAGCTGGACGGCGATCACCGGCCGCTCCCGCCGTTGCGCCGGGCGGCGGCCCGCGACTCGCGCGAGGGCGGCGCCGGGTGCGGGCCGGGGCCCGGGTCGGGCGCCCGGACCGACCCGGTGTCGCGCGGCGGCGAGACCAGCCGGGCCCGGGCCGCACGGTGCCCCGAGGCGTCGGTGACCTCGATCCGCCAGCCGCCCAGCACGGTCACGTCGCCGCGCCGGGGGATGCGGCCCAGGCGCTGCGCGACCAGCCCGGCCAGCGTCTCGTAGGGGCCCTCGGGCGCGTGCAGGCCGATGCGCTCCAGCCGGTCCTCGGTACGGGCCGCGCCGTCCGCGTCGTAGACCCGGCGGCCGTCGGGGTCCTCGTAGAGGAAGAGCAGGTCGGGCAGCTCCAGCGGGTCGTGCTCGTCGCGGACCTCGCCGACCACCTCCTCCACGATGTCCTCCAGCGTCGCCACCCCCGCGGTGCCGCCGTACTCGTCGATCACCACCGCCATCGAGCGGCGGCCGGAGAAACGGTCCAGCAGCCGGTCCACCGGCAGCGACTGCGGCACCAGGAACGGCTCGCGCATCAGGTCGGTGACGGGGGTGCGGGCGCGCCGGTCGGCGGGCACGGCGAGGACGTCCTTGATGTGGACGGTGCCGACCACGGCGTCCAGGGTGTCGCGGAAGACCGGGAAGCGGGACAGGCCCGTGGCGCGGGTGGCGTTCGCGACGTCCTCGGCGGTGGCGTGCTCCTCCAGGGCCGTGACCTGCACCCGGGGGGTCATCACGTTCTCCGCCGTCAGGTCCGACAAGCCGATGGTGCGCACGAACAGCTCGGCGGTGTCGGCCTCCAGGGCGCCGGCCCGGGCCGAGTGGCGGGCCAGCGCGCGCAGCTCCTGCGGGCCGCGCGCGGAGTCCAGCTCCTCGGCGGGCTCCAGGCCCATCCGGCGCAGCACCCGGTTGGCGGTGTTGTTCAGGTGGTGGATCAGCGGGCCGAAGGCGGCGGTGAAGGCGCGCTGCACGGGCGCCACGGTCCGCGCCACCGGCAGCGGCCGGGAGATCGCCCAGTTCTTGGGCACCAGCTCGCCGATGACCATCAGCGCCACCGTGGACAGCCCCGTGCCCAGCACGAGCGCCAGCGAGGAGGCCGCCGACTCGGGCAGCCCGGCGGCCCGCAGCGGCCCGCGCAGCAGCTTGGCCACCGAGGACTCGGCGAGCATGCCGATGACCAGGCCGGTCACGGTGATGCCGAGCTGGGCGCCGGAGAGCTGGACGGTCAGCGAGCGCACGGCCGACAGGGCGGCGGGAGCCCCCCGCTCGCCCTCCCGCGCGGCCCGCTCCAGATCGCCGCGCTCCACCGTGGTCAGCGAGAACTCCGCCGCGACGAAGACGCCGCAGGCGAAGCAGAGCAGCACGGCCACCAGCACGAGGAGCGTCTCGATCATCGCACCACCTCGCTCCCCATCGTCGGTCACGGGCACCGGCGCCGCACGGCACGAACCCTCCACCAGGTCACCGCGCGGGCCTCGCGGAGCCGCCTACCCCAGCGGCTTCGTCCAACGCCGCCACTGCTCCTGCGGGGCGTACCCCGATGCCCGCCAGGCGTGCTGCGCCCGCTCGTTGGCGGTGAGCACCATCGCGTCGGCGCGCCGCCCGCCGTGCGCCAGGAACCGCTCCTCGGCCGCCTCCAGCAGCGCCCGCGCCACACCCTGCCGCCTGGCGTCCGGGTGCACGGCCAGCCGGTACAGGTGGCAGCGCCAGCCGTCGAACCCGGCGATCACCGAGCCGACCAGGCGCCCGTCCCGCTCGGCCAGCAGCAGCGCCTCGGGGTCGCGTACGAGCAGGGCCGCCACGCCCTCCTCGTCGTCGGAGATGCTCGTGCCCTCCGCCGCCACCCGCCAGAAGTCCAGCACCGCCGCAGTGTCGCCGGCCCCCGCGGGCCGTATCCGAAGATCGCTCATACCGGCCAGCCAAGCAGGCAGGCACGCGGCGGCGGGCGGGATTCCGCGCAGCGAGACGGGGGCGGGCGCGGCAGCAGCAGGCGCCCTTGCCGCTACTAGCGCCCCAGCGCTAGCGTGGTGTCATGGCGAAGACCCAGTTGAACGTGCGGGTGGACCAGGCCACCGCGGAGACCGCACGGGAGCGCGCCTCGCAGCGCGGCATCAGCGTGAACCGCTACATCGAAGAGCTCGTCCGCCAGGACGAGGGGGAGAACGGGCGGGCGTTCGTCGAGGCCGCCGCCGACTTCATGCAGCGGTACGAGGCGGTCTTCGACGAGGAGTCCGACACACCGGCCGGCCCGGGCGAGAGCGCCCGTTGACCCTGAGGATCGACCTCGCCTGGCTGCTCATGGTCGCCGAGCGCAACACCCCCGGCGACCCCCAGGTCACCGACTGGGGCGCGCTGGTGGCCGCGGTGGAACGGCACCGCGCCGAGATCTTCGGCCGGCCCGTCTACGCCGACGCCCACACCCGCGCCGCCGCCCTGCTGCAACTGCTGCTCCACGTCCCCGCGCTGGAGCGCTCCAACGCGCTGTTCGCCACGGCCGTGGCCTACGCGTACCTGGTCGCCGACGGCTGCAAGGTGAACCCTTCGGCCGCCCAGGTGCGCGACCTGGCCCGGCTGATCCGGCAGGACCACGCGGACCTCTCCCGGATCGCCGACGAACTGCGCGCCTGGTCGGCCTGAGGCCGCGCCCTCAACCGGCCACGGGCGGCTGCTGGGAGACGCCGGGGTCGCCGGCGGCCGGAGCGTCCACGGCGGACGCCGCCTGCTCGACCGGGGCCTGCGGCAGGTCGGGCACCCCCGGCGCGGCAGCCTCGGCCGGCGCGCCCGCGAACCCCGCCGGCGCGCCGTCCGCACCGCCTGCCGGCGCCGCGTCCGCGACCCCCGGTACGCCGTCCGCACCACCTGCCGGTACGCCGTCCGGGACCCCCGCCGGTGCGGCGCCGGGCCCGCCCGCGGCTCCGCCGGCCGCACGGTCCGCCGGCAGCCCGTACGCCCGGACGAAGGCGGCCGCGTCCCACACCCCGCCCAGCTGCGGGGCCAGCCACTGCGGCGCCCGGGCGCGGAACTCCGCCGGGGGCCGGGCCGCGGCCGCCTCGGGCAGGGCGCCGAGCAGGGGCACCCCGGCGACGGCCGGCAGGTCGGTGAGGTTGCAGCGCTCGGCCAGGCCGGCGGCGCCGGACCAGCGGCCCAGGATCAGGCCGAGGCAGGTGATCCCGCGCGAGCGCATCGCCTCTGCGGTCAGCGCCGTGGTGTTCAAGGTGCCCAGCGCCGGGGAGGCCACCAGCAGCACCCCGGCGTGCATGAGGGCCGCCGCGTCGGCGAGCGTCGAGCCCTGCTCGTCGTAACGCACCAGCAGCCCGCCGGCGCCCTCGACCAGGACCACGTCGTGGACGGCGGACAGCTTGGCGGCCGCCTCCGCGATGTCCTGGGGCGTCACCGGCGGGCGCCCGGAGCGGGCGGCGGCCGTGGCCGGCGCCAGGGGCTCGGGGTAGCGGGCCAGCTCCACCGCCGTCACCTCGCCCGCCAGCCGCGCCACCTCGGCGGCGTCGCCCGGCTCGCCCTCGGCCACGCCGGTCTGCGCGGGCTTGAGCACCGCCACGCTGAGCCCCTGCGCGAGCGAGGCGGCCGCCACCGCCGCCGTCGCCACCGTCTTGCCCACCTCGGTGCCGGTTCCGGTCACCACCACGATCGCCATGCTGTCGAGCGCCTTTCCTCGTCCGTCCCCGAAGCGCCGAGACGCCCGGGCCTGCCTTGCGGGGCTCAGCCCGCCAGGGCCGCCTTTCCCATCGCGGCGCAGATACGCGCCACGTCCTCGTCACCGGTCACGTAGGGCGGCATCGTGTAGACCAGGTCGCGGAACGGGCGCAGCCACACCCCCGCGCCCACCGCGGCCCGGGTGGCCGCCGCCATGTCCACCTCGTGGTCCAGCTGCACCACGCCGATCGCGCCGAGCACCCGTACGTCCTTCACGCCCGGCAGGTCCGCCGCCGCGGCCAGGCCCTCGCGCAGGCCGGACTCGATGCGCTTGACCTCCGTGGCCCAGTCCTGCTCCAGCAGCAGGTCCAGGGAGGCGCAGGCGATCGCGGCGGCCAGCGGGTTGCCCATGAACGTCGGCCCGTGGGCGAGCACCGGCACCTCGCCGCGGGAGATCCCCTCGGCCACCCGCGAGGTGCACAAGGCCGCGGCCAGGGTGAGGTATCCGCCGGTGAGGGCCTTGCCGACGCACATCACGTCCGGGGCGATCCCGGCGTGCTCGGCGGCGAACAGCCGCCCGGTGCGGCCGAAGCCGGTGGCGATCTCGTCCAGCACCAGCAGCACGTCGTGCTCGTCGCACGCCTCGCGCAGCACCCGCAGGTATCCCGGGTGGTGGAAGGACATCCCGCCCGCGCCCTGCACGACCGGCTCGACCACCACCGCGGCCAGCTCGTGCGCGTGCCGGGCGACCAGGTCCCGCAGGTGCGCCTCGTACGCCGGGTCGACGGGCGCGTCGAAGCCCTGCGGCGGGGCGTCGGCGAAGACCTGCTCGGGCAGCACGCCGGACCACAGGTGGTGCATGCCGCCCTCGGGGTCGCACACCGACATCGGCTGCCAGGTGTCGCCGTGGTAGCCGCCGCGCCAGGTCAGCAGCCGCCGCTTGTCCGGGCGGCCGAGCGAACGCCAGTACTGCAGGCACATCTTGAGCGCGACCTCCACCGACACCGAGCCGGAGTCGGCGAGGAAGACGTGGCGCAGCGGCTCGGGCGTGACCTCCACCAGCCGCGCTGCCAGCCGCACCGCGGGCTCGTGGGTGAGGCCGCCGAACATCACATGGCTCATCCGGGCCAGTTGGGCCCGCGCGGCCTCGTCGAGCGCCGGGTGCCGGTAGCCGTGGATCGCCGACCACCAGGAGGACATGCCGTCCACGAGTTCGGTGCGGCCCTCGGCGGGCGCGGCCAGCCGCAGCCGCACGCCCGAGGCGGATTCCACGACCAGCGGCTGCTGCCGGCCGGGCATCGGCCCGTAGGGGTGCCAGACGTGCTGCCGGTCCAGGTCCAGCAGCACGTCCGGCGCGAGCGGTTCAGGCATTGGGCGGCAGGTCCGTCCCGGCGCCCCGGCGCCGCACGGCGACCAGGTCGGTGCGGGGCCCGGCGCCCGCGGGGGCGGCGGCCGGTGCGGGGGCGGTCGCGGGTGCGGGTGCGGGTGCGGTTGCGAGGGCGGTTACGGGGGCTGCCGCCTCGCCGTGCGCGCAGCCGGCGCCGGCGTGCGCGCCGCAGCCGCCGGCCTCCTCGTGGCCGCAGCCGGCACCGCACAGCGATTCCGCGGCCGCGCGGTGGGCCGGCAGCGTGGTCGTGCCCGCGCCCTCCACCTCGAAGCCGGCGTCGGCGATCATGTCCAGGTCGGCCTGCCCCGCCTGGCCCTCACTGGTCAGGTAGTCGCCCAGGAAGATGGAGTTGGCCAGGTGCAGCGCGAGCGGCTGCATGCTGCGCAGGTGCACCTCGCGCCCGCCTGCCAGGCGCACCTCGACGTCGGGGCAGACGAATCGCACCATCGCCAGGATGCGCAGGCACCGCTGCGGGGTGAGGTTCCACTCCTTGGCCAGCGGGGTGCCCTCGAAGGGGATCAGGAAGTTCACCGGCACCGAGTCCGGGTCCAGCGCGCGGAGCGAGAAGACCACGTCCACCAGGTCCTCGTCACTCTCGCCCATGCCCGCGATCAGCCCCGAGCAGGCGGACAGGCCCGCCGCCTGCGCCTGCCGCACGGTGTCGACACGGTCGGCGAAGGTGTGCGTGGTGGTGATGTCGGCGTAGGTGCCCTCGGAGGTGTTGAGGTTGTGGTTGTAGGCGTCGGCGCCCGCCGCCCGCAGCCGCTCGGCCTGGTCGCCGGAGAGCAGCCCGAGGCAGGCGCAGACTTCGACGCCCTCGTTCTGTTCCTTGATCGCCTCGATCGTCTGCGAGACCCGGTCCACGTCGCGGTCGGTCGGGCCGCGTCCGCTGGCCACCAGGCAGACCCGCTTGGCGCCGCCGGACACCCCGGCCTTCGCCGCGGCGGCGGCCTGGTCGGGCTTGAGCCAGGTGTACTTCAGGATGTCGGCCTGGGAGCCCAGGCGCTGGGAGCAGTACGAGCAGTCCTCGGGGCACAGCCCGGACTTGAGATTGACCAGGTAGTTGAGTTTGACCCGGCGGCCGAACCACTCACGGCGCACCCTCCCCGCGGCGGCGACCACGTCGAGCAGGTCGTCGTCGGAGGTCGCCAGTACGGCCAGCGCTTCCTCGCGTGTCGGCTGCTCGCGGCGCAGCCCCTTCTCCACCAGTGCGGTCAGCAGGTCCATACGCGCCATCCTGTCCCACGGCAGGGGGCCCGGCCAATGGCGCACCGCACAAGCAGGGGCCCCTGACTGTGTGCATCCCCACACCGCCCGCGCGCGGGCGGGCGCGTTACGTTGCTGACCGTGAACAGCATCCCGAGCCCCTTCGGCCGCCTCGCCGAGCAGGACCGCAGCCGCCGGGCGGCTGGCCTGCGGCGCGAACTGCGGCCCCGCCCGGCGGAGTCCGCGCTGCTGGACCTGGCCGGCAACGACTACCTCGGGCTCGCCCGCCACCCGCGGGTGGTGCGCGCCGGCGCGGACGCGTGCCTGCGCTGGGGCGCGGGTGCCACCGGCTCACGCCTGGTCACCGGCAGCACCGCCCTGCACGCCGAACTGGAGGCAGAACTCGCCGACTTCACCGGCTTCGAGGCCGCGCTGGTCTTCGCCTCCGGCTATGCGGCCAACCTCGCGGCCGTCACCGCGCTCACCGACGCGGGCACCCTGCTCGTCTCGGACGCGGGCAACCACGCCTCCCTGATCGACGGGTGCCGGCTGTCGCGGGCCCGCACCGAGGTGGTGCGGCACGCCGACCCCGAGGCGGTGCGCAAGGCCCTTGCCGGGCACGGCGGCGAGGCCGTGGTGGTCAGCGACGCGGTCTTCTCGGTGGACGGCGACGCCGCCCCGCTGCCCGCGCTCGCCGCCGCCTGCCGGGCGCACGGCGCCGCCCTGCTGCTGGACGACGCGCACGGGCTCGGCGTGCTCGGTGAGGGGGGCCGCGGCAGCGCGCACGGCGCCGGGCTGGCGGGGGCGCCGGACGTGGTGTGCACGGCGACGCTGTCGAAGGCGCTGGGCGCGCAGGGCGGGGTGGTGCTCGGCCCCGCCGCGGTGATCGACCACCTGGTCAACGCCGGCCGCACGTTCATCTTCGACACCGGCCTCGCGCCGGCCGCCGCAGGGGCCGCGCTCGAAGCACTGCGGCTGCTGCGGGCCGAGCCCGAACGGGCCGGACAGGCAAGGGCGGTGGCCCGCGGCTTCCACCGGCGGCTGACCTCGCGGGGCCTGGACGCCACCGCGCCGGACGCCTGCGTGGTGTCGGTGCGGGCGCCCTCGCCGCAGGAGGCCGTCGACTGGGCGGCCCGCTGCCGGGCGGAAGGGGTCGCGGTGGGGTGCTTCCGGCCGCCGTCTGTGCCGGACGGGGTGTCCCGGCTGCGGCTCACCGCCCGCGGCGACCTGACGGGCCGTGAGATCGGCGGCGCGGTCGACGTCATCGCGCGGACCGCGCCGCCGGGCGGGGGAGAGGTGTCAGACGGGCCCGGGCAGGACCCGGGCCGCATCTGAAGCGGACATCGAGGCCCGGGCCTCACACGGGCCCGAGCGAACCGTCCGAGACGTCCCGCACGAAACACGTCCAGGCGTCCGGCGTGAAAAGCAGCGCCGGACCCTCGACGTCCTTCGAGTCCCGCACCGCCGTGGCCCCCGAGGGGAGCCGCGCGGTCTCCACGCAGTTGTTCGCTGCCGTGCTGTGGCTGCTGCGTCGCCATGTCACGCCGGAAAGCGTCACGCTGGAGGAAATGGAACGGGGCAGCGTCGTCATGAAACCTCCTTACGGATGCGGGTGATCATATCCGTCGAGTCGGCCCGGGGAAGCGCCCGGGCGGCCAATCGGGCGAACGCTGCTCCGTACGCCGCGATGTCCTCTTTCCGATCGACGTAAAGACTACTCGTCAAATGGTCGACAACCACCACGTCGAGATCGGCAGTGCGCGGAAATGAGAAGATGACGAAAGAATTCACCAGCCCCTGGTGCCCGCCCGCGGTGAACGGCAGTACCTGGAGGTGCACTTGAGGCAGGCTCGCGGCCTGCTCCAGGTGCAGCAGCTGGTCGGCCATCACCTCGCGGCCGCCCACCGTCCGGCGCAGCACCGACTCGTCCAGCACGGCGGACAGTTCGAGCGGCCGGTCCTGGTGGAGCACGGCCTGCCGGGCTATGCGCACATCCACCAGCGCCTCGACCTCCTTCTCGGTCAGGTGCGGCATCACCTCGCGGGTCAGCGCGCGGGCGTAGGCGGGGGTCTGCAACAGCCCGGGCACCACGCTGTTCTCCATCGAGCGGGCCCGGCATGCGCCGGTCTCCAGCGTGATGAAGTCGCGGTACTCCACCGGCAGCACGTCGCGGAAGTCGTGCCACCAGCCGCGCTGGTAGCCGCGTCCGGCGAGCGTGGCGAGCAGTTCGCGCAGGTCGCGGTCGCGCACGGCGTAGACGTCCAGCAGCGTGGCCACGTCCTCGGGGCGGACGCTGCTGCGGCCGGTCTCGATCCGGCTCACCTTCGACTGGTGCCAGCCGGCCCGCTTGGCGGCCTCTCCACTGGTCAGCCCGGCCAGATCGCGCAACCGGCGCAGTTCCTCGCCGAGTCTGCGCCGGCGTACGGCGGGGACTCGTTCCATGGTCTCTTGCGCCTCCTGAAGTCACGGCAAACGGTCGGTCCTCTGCGATACGACAGTCTGCCGACCAAATGCGTTCTCCCGCCGCAGAGTTCACCGTTTTGAGCGACAGATATATGCATTGCGCGCGGGGCACGGGCAACGGCGGCACGATGGATGACACTCTGGCGCGTACCAGCCGTACCGGACCCGACGGTGCGTGCCGCGTGCGCACCGGAGACCGGTCAGGGCGGGGAAAGGGAACAGCGTCGCCATGGCAGATCTTCAGGAAGCGTCCGTCACCCTGCCGAGCGACCCGGGGTCGGTCGCCACAGCACGGTCCTACGTGTGCGCACGGCTCGGCGAGTGGGGGGTGCCGCCGGACGCGCCCCTTGACTCCATTCGCCTGATGGTCTCCGAACTGGCCACCAACGCCGTGCTGCACACCTGCGGCCTCTCACCCGACTTCACCATCGACCTCCGCCTGGAGCGGACCGAGCACCTGCGCATCGGATTCACCGACGGCCATCCGCGATGGCCCCGCGAAGTGCCGCTCGCCGCAGAACAGGACAGCGGCCGCGGCATGGTGATCGTCTGCCACCTGCTCGCCGAGTTCGGCGGCCGGCTCGACATCACCCCGACGAGCGACGGCGGCAAGACCGTGTGGATCATGCTGCCCTGGGCGGCCCCGGTGCTCTGACGCCGCCGCCCGCCGCGGCGCCGCGAAAGCCCCGACTCGCCTACGATCGGGTGACGTTGGCACGGGCGTGCACATGCGCCCGGCAGGCTGCCCGGCATGATCACCAACCGAGTCCGGTCGCTCGCCGCGGCCGGCGTGCTGACCCTGACCGCCGTGCTGGCCACGCAGTCCGCCGCGGGGCCGGCCACCGCCCACACCACCGGTGCGGACGGGACGGCGCCCGCCGCCGCCCAGGCAGCGGCACCCGCATCCGCACCTGTGCCCGCGCCCGCCTTCTGCCCGGCCGTGCACGACCCGCTCTTCGCGGCCGCCGACCGCAGCGTCGACGTGCACCGCATCGTGCCCGACCCGCCGACGTACCGCACGAGCTGCGGCGAGCTCTACCGCGCCGACGGCCGCGCCCCCGCCATCGTCTTCCACGACGGCTTCGCGCCCAAGGCGCCGCAGGACGGCCAGTACGACCTGGCGGCCTACGTCCTGGTCAACCAGCCCTCGCCGTTCGTGAGCACCAGCTACGACCACGACCTGTACAAGCAGTGGAGGTCGGCCTGGAACTACTACGTGGACGCGCCCGGCGGCATCGACGTCAACGCCACCATCGGCGACACCCACAAGTGGGCCGACCAGCACGAGGTGGCGTTCCCCGGCGGCATCGCCCGCCGCTTCGTGGTCGGCGCCTGCCCGGTCGACAAGCCCACGAAGTCCGAGATCCTCGCCGACTGCGTGCGCAACCCGTACTACGTGCCCTGGCGCGGGGTGCCGGCCGAGCAGCCGCAGGGACCGGAGCTGCTGCCGGCCGTGTGACCGCACGGCGACCGCGAGGCGGCGGCCGCGGCAGGGCGCTCCCCGTTCCGGGGCGGCGCCGCGCCGCGGCCGCCGCCTCGCGTCACGACACCCGGCCGTACCAGACGCTGCTGGTCCAGATGTGCTCCAGGCGGACCACGGCACCGGTCTTCGGCGCGTGCCAGATGTTGCCGCCGCCGGCGTAGATCCCGACGTGGTAGACCGACGAGGTCGACGAGCCGGAGTGGAAGAACACCAGGTCGCCGACCTTGCGGGAGCCGGCCGCGACGTGCCGGGTGTCGTTGTACTGGGCCGCTGCGGTGCGCGGCAGCTTCTTGCCGGCCTGCTTGAAGGAGTAGAGGGTCAGCCCCGAACAGTCGAACCGGTTGGGGCCGGTGGCGCCCCACTGGTAGGGCGCGCCCTTCTTGGAGGCCGCCACACCGAGCGCCTTGGCGGCCACGGTGGCCGCGTCGGCCTGCTGGACGGCGCCGGGGAGCAGCGAGGGGACGGCGACGGCCGCCGCGGTGAACAGGGAGGCGGCTGCGAGCCGCGGGATGCCGGGCCCGGCCGGCCTGGAGGAGATGCGGTTGGGCGTGGACATGCGCAACCCTTCGTCACGGCCTGCGAAGGATGACCTGTCGGGTTCGGGCTGGCGAAGTCGCCCGGCCGCATGCTGCGGCTTCACCCCAAGGGCGGTCCGGACGCCGTCTCGGCGTGCTCCCGGGCCCACCCGTCGTGCTGGGTCCTCCGCTCCTGCCGTTGCACTCGTGTCGACCTGGCATCCGCGCGCCGGCAGGACTGGGCGTCCGCGCGGACCGCCCCGCCACGGCGGCGGGGGCTTGTCGTCACCACGGATGGTTGCGCACACGACGTGTCCGCGCCGTGACAGAAACGCGCTATGTGAGGTTCGTCACAGAATGTCCATCGGAGTGGACCGCGTTCCCGCGCGGCCGCCCCGCCGGCCCCCGCCCGCCGCCTGAACTGCGCCGACGCGGCGGCCGACGGGCCGTGTCCAGCCGACACGCGCAACGGCGGACCCGAATGCGCGCCGGATTCCGCTACGCCAGGGGGCTGAGCCCGGCGCGTCGGAATCCGGTCACGGATGGTGACGAAGGGTGCCGGCGGGGTGCGTTCGGTCCGGGGCGCGGGGGAGCGGGCGCGGATACCCGCACGGAACGGCGGCGGGGCGAGCCGCCGGGACGCCCGGGCGGGAGCCCCGTACGGTCCCGGGTGCCGGATCAGTCCTGCGGGCCGGGCCGCTCCGGCGGCAGGGTGACCCGGGCGGTGCGCCGCTCCCCGTCCAGCACCCGCAGCGCCCGGCCGAGTGTGGCGTGGTGCAGCTCGGTCTCACCGCGCAGGTGCATCACCGCGAGCGCGTCCCGCAGCGCCACCGCGCGCGAGGCCAGCGCCTGGGCCGCCCGCAGGGCCGCGTAGGTGTCGGTGGTGCGGGCGGGGTTGATCCGCCCCATCAGGTCCACCGCGTCCAGGTAGCAGTCGACCACCTCGCCCTCGGAGCGGGTGAGGGCGGGCAGCGGCGGCAGTTCCGGCACCACCGCGGCTCACCGCGGACCGGGTGCGGCCGGGGCCTTGCGGCTGCTGGTCAGCCGGTCCACCAGCCCGTAGTCCAGCGCGGCCTGCGCGTCGAGCACCTTGTCGCGCTCGATGTCGGCCCGCACCTGCTCCGGCGCCCGGCCGGTGTGCCGCGCCAGCAGGGTCTCCAACTGCTCGCGGGTGCGCAGCAGTTCGTTCGCCTGGATCTCCAGGTCCGAGACGTCCCCTTGTGTCGCCTCGGACAGCGAGGGCTGGTGGATCAGCACGCGCGCGCCGGGGGTGGCCATCCGCTTGCCGGGCGCGCCGGCCGCCAGCAGCACCGCCGCGGCGGAGGCGGCCTGGCCGATGCAGACCGTGGCCACGTCGCAGGTGACGAACTGCATCGTGTCGTAGATGGCGGTCATCGCCGAGAAGGAGCCGCCGGGGGAGTTGATGTACAGGTGGATGTCCTGGTCGGGCGCGGCGCTCTCCAGGTGGATGAGCTGGGCCATCACGTCGTTGGCCGACGTGTCGTCGATCGGGGTGCCCAGGAAGACGATCCGCTCCTGCAGCAGCTTGGAGTACGGGTCCATGGTGCGCACGCCGCTGCTGGTGCGTTCGGTGAACTCCGGCAGGACGTAGCGGGCCGTGGGATCGGGCATGGCACACACCTCCATCTCTTCAAAATGTACAGGACGTACATCTCGTTATGATGGGGAGCATGACCCATGACGTTCCGGTGACACAAGCGCGCGCGCAGCTCGCCGAGCTCATCAACCGCGTGGTCTACGGCGGGGAGCAGGTGGTGCTGACCCGGCACGGCAAGCCGCTCGTCGCCCTGGTGTCCGCCGCTGACCTGCAACGACTGCGCGATCTCGACGCCCAGCAGGAGGACCAGGTGATCAGCACGGTCTCCTCGGTCGGCCCCGGCTCGTCCGCCACGGGCGAACGGCACAGGTTCGGCATCGCCGCCGAGCACCGGGGCCCGCAGCCGGGTGACCGCCGCCCGTAACAGCCGTTAACGCGGTCGAAACCCCGCGGACGTAATCTCGCGGGTCCGGAGACTGTGAGGTGTGGCTGTGCGCTTGACCCCCCATGAGCAGGAGCGGCTGCTGATCCACGTGGCCGCCGACGTGGCCGAGCGGCGGCGGGCCCGCGGGCTGCGGCTGAACCACCCCGAGGCCGTCGCGCTGATCACCGCGCACCTGCTGGAGGGCGCCCGCGACGGCCGCACGGTCGCCGAACTCATGGCCTCCGGACGGACCGTGCTCACCCGCGCGGACGTCATGGACGGCGTCCCCGAGATGATCGCCGAGGTGCAGGTCGAGGCGACCTTCCCCGACGGCACCAAGCTCGTCACCGTCCACCAGCCGATCGTCTGAGGGGCGGGCCACCACGTGATTCCCGGTCAGATCCTGTACGGCGAGGGGGCGGTGGCCCTCAACGCGGGCCGCCCCGTCACCCGGCTCACCGTGCTCAACGCCGCCGACCGCCCCGTGCAGGTCGGCTCCCACTACCACTTCGCCGAGGCCAACCCCGGGCTGCGGTTCGACCGGGCTGCCGCCCGCGGGCTGCGGCTGAACATCGCCGCCGGCACCGCCGTGCGGTTCGAGCCGGGCATCCCCGCCGAGGTCGAACTCGTGCCTATCGCGGGCGCCCGCGTGGTCGCGGGCCTGCGCGGCGAGGTCGCCGGGCCGCTCGACGACGATGCGGCCGCCGAAGGAGCCGAAGGAAAGGGGCCCGACCGTGCCTGAACTGTCCCGGGCCGTATACGCCGGCCTCTACGGGCCCACCACTGGCGACCGCATCCGCCTCGCCGACACCGACCTGCTGATCGAAGTGGAGCAGGACCTCGCCGGCGGGCCCGGCCACGCGGGCGACGAGGCGGTGTTCGGCGGCGGCAAGGTGATCCGCGAGTCCATGGGCCAGGGCCGCGCCACTCGCGCCGAGGGCGCCCCCGACACGGTGATCACCGGCGCGGTGGTGCTCGACCACTGGGGCGTGGTCAAGGCCGACGTCGGCATTCTCGACGGGCGGATCACCGCGCTCGGCAAGGCCGGCAACCCCGACACCATGGACGGCGTCCACCCCGACCTCGTCATCGGCCCCGACACCGAGGTCATCGCCGGCAACGGCCGCATCCTGACCGCCGGGACCATCGACGCCCACGTGCACTTCATCTCGCCCACCCTGATGACGCAGGCGCTGGCCACCGGCGTGACCACCGTCGTCGGCGGCGGCACCGGACCGGCCGAGGGCACCAAGGCCACCACCATCACCCCCGGCCGCTGGCACCTGGCCCGGATGTTCGCCGCCCTGGACGGCTTCCCGGTCAACGTCGGCCTGCTCGGCAAGGGCAACACCGTGGACCAGCCGGCGATGCACGAGCAACTGCGGGCCGGCGCCGTCGGGTTCAAGATCCACGAGGACTGGGGCGCCACCCCCGCCGCCATCGACGCCTGCCTGTCGGTGTGCGAGCGTTCCGGCGCCCAACTGGCCATCCACACCGACACGTTGAACGAGGCCGGATTCGTCGAGGACACCCTCGCCGCCATCGCGGGCCGCGGCGTGCACGCCTACCACACCGAGGGCGCCGGCGGCGGGCACGCCCCCGACATCATCACCGTGGTCTCCCAGCCGCACGTCCTGCCGTCCTCCACCAACCCCACCCGCCCGCACACCGTCAACACCGTCGAGGAGCACCTCGACATGCTGATGGTCTGCCACCACCTCAACCCGGCCGTCCCCGAGGACCTCGCCTTCGCCGAGTCCCGCATCAGGCCGTCCACCATCGCCGCCGAGGACGTGCTGCACGACCTGGGCGCGATCAGCATCATCAGCTCCGACTCCCAGGCCATGGGCCGCATCGGCGAGGTGGCGCTGCGCACCTGGCAGACCGCGCACGTGATGAAGCGCCGCCGCGGCTCCCTGCCGGGCGACGGCCCCGCCGACAACCACCGCGCCCGCCGCTACGTCGCCAAGTACACGATCAACCCGGCGATCGCCCAGGGCATGGACGCCGAGATCGGCTCGGTGGAGCCCGGCAAGCTCGCCGACCTCGTGCTGTGGGAGCCGGCGTTCTTCGGCGTGAAGCCCGACCTCGTGCTCAAGGGCGGCCAGATCGCCTACGCGCAGATGGGCGACGCCAACGCGTCCATCCCCACCCCCCAACCCGTGCTGCCCCGGCCGATGTTCGGCGGTGTCGGTGCCGCTCCCGCCGCCAACAGCGTCAACTTCGTCACCCAGGACGCCCTCGACGACAACCTGCCCGAACGCCTGGGCCTCGCCAAGCAGTTCACCGCCACCGCCTCCACCCGCGCGGTCACGAAGGCCGACATGCGCGAGAACGACGCGCGCCCGCACGTCGAGGTGGACGCCGACACCTTCACCGTCCGCATCGACGGCAAACCGGTCGAACCGTCCCCGGCCGCGGAACTGCCCATGGCCCAGCGCTACTTCCTCTTCTGAACAGGGCCGGGGTGAGCGAGGTGCAGCAGCAGCCGGGACGGGGATTTCCGGGCGGGTACGGGCAGGGGCCGCGGGCGGCGCTGCTGCTGCTCGCCGACGGACGGTTCCCCGCGGGCGGGCACGCGCACTCCGGCGGCGTCGAGGCCGCGGTCGCCGACGGGCGCGTGCACGACGCCGCATCGCTCGCCGCGCACTGCCGCGGCCGGCTGCACACCACAGGACTGGTCGCCGCCGCACTGGCCGCGGCGGCGACCGCCGGGGCCGACCCGCTCGGCCTCGACCAGGCGGCCGACGCGCGCACCCCCTCCGCCGCGCTGCGCACCGTCTCCCGCCGGCTAGGCCGCCAACTCCTGCGCGCCGCACGGGCGGTGTGGCCCGCCCCCGCCCTGGACGACCTCGCGGCCGCGCTGCCCCGCGGCGCCCACCAGCCCGTCGTCCTCGGCCTGGCCGCGGCCGCCGCGGGACTCGGCCCGCTCGACGCCGCCTACGCCGCCGCGTACGAGAGTGTCAGCGCACCCGCGACGGCCGCGGTCCGCCTGCTCGGCCTCGACCCCTTCCACGCCGCCGCCGTGCTCGCCCGCCTCGCCGCGGAGACCGACTCCGTCGCCGCCGAGGCCGCCGCCGCCGGCCGGCGCGCGGCGGCCGACGGGCCCGGAACGCTGCCGGCGCCCGGCGCGCCCCTGCTCGACGTGCTCGCCGAAGCGCACGCCGCCTGGCCCGTCCGGCTCTTCGCCTCCTGACCGCCCACCCACCCCCAAGGAGCCGACCATGCACCTGGACCACCCCGAGGTGTTCCCCGAGCGCTACGCCCACAGCGCCGCCGAACCCGGCTCCCGCGCCCTGCGGGTGGGCCTGGGCGGACCTGTCGGCTCGGGCAAGACGGCCACCGTGGCCGCGCTGTGCCGCGCGCTGCGCGACCGGCTGCGGATCGCCGTCGTCACCAACGACATCTACACCCGCGAGGACGCCGACTTCCTGCTCCGCGAGGCTGTCCTGCCGCCCGAGCGCATCGCCGCCGTCGAGACCGGGGCCTGCCCGCACACCGCCATCCGCGACGACATCTCGGCGAACCTGGAGGCCGTGGAGGACCTGGAGGCCGCAGTCGGCCCGCTCGACCTGGTCCTGGTCGAGTCCGGCGGCGACAACCTCACGGCGACCTTCTCCCGCGGCCTGGTCGACGCGCAGATCTTCGTCATCGACGTGGCGGGCGGCGACGACATCCCCCGCAAGGGCGGCCCGGGTGTCACCACCGCGGACCTCCTCGTGGTCAACAAGACCGACCTCGCGCCGTACGTCGGGTCCGACCTCGACCGCATGGCCCGCGACGCCGCCGCTCAGCGCGGCGACCTGCCGGTCGTCTTCACCTCGGTCCGCGCCGAGGCGGGCATCGACCCGGTGGCCTCCTGGGTGGAGAGCCGGCTGGCCGCGTGGACGGCGGTGGGCGTGTGAGGCACGCTGCGCCGGCCGAGGGGGTTGTCCTGCGGGGCGGCCGGAGCGGTGCCGCACGGTGTGCGGAAGGGGCGGATGTGACGGCAAGGGCTGCGCGGGGGGAGCGGGCGGTTGCCCGTGGCCGGGCGGGGGCCGGCGCGGGTGCGGGAGTTGCCGTGGGGGCGGGGGCAACCCTACGAGGTGTAGGGGCCGTTGACCGGGGTCGGGCGGGGGCCGGCGCGGGTTCCGGAGCTGTCGTGGTGACGGCGGCGTGTGCACGAGAGGGACGGGTTGCCCACGGCCGGGCGTGGGTTGACGGGTGCGCGGGAGTTGCCGTCGCGACGGCGGCAACCTTGCAAGGGGTAGCGGCCGTTGGCCGGGGTGGGGAAGCGCTGCGCGTGGGCGGGGTGCCGTGCTGACCGCGGCAACCTCACGCGGGGTGCGGGCCGTTGCCCGGATCAGGGCCGTGGCGGACGGGCGCGGAGGGACCGCGCTGCCGCTGCTCGCGGGGGACGGGCCGCTCGCGCTGCGCCGGACCGGGCCCGTACCCGCGCCGGGTGCCGCGCACGTCACCGTGGTGGGGGCCATGTCGGCGCCGCTCGGCGGGGACCGGCTGCGGATCGAGGCCGAGGCGGAGCCGGGCGCGCACCTCACCGTGGGCGCGTCGGCCGCCACCGTGTCGCTGCCCGGGCCGCACGGCGAGCAGGCCGCCTACGACGTGCGGCTGCGGGTCGGCACGGGCGCCCGGCTGGACTGGCTGCCCGAGCCGGTGATCGCCGCCGCCGGAAGCCGCCTGCGCATGGCCACGCGAGCCGAACTCGCCGACGGTGCCTGCCTGCTGCTGCGCGAGGAGCAGATCCTCGGGCGGCACGCGGAGCCGACGGGCGACCTCGCGACCCGCCTCACCGTGGTGCTCGCCGGCCGTACCCTGCTCGACCAGGAGCTGTCCTTCGGCCCCGGCGCAAGCCCCGGCTGGGACGGCCCCGCGGTCCTCGGCGGCTACCGCGCCGTCGGCCAACTCCTCTACGTCGCCCCGGACCTGACCCCGCCCGCCCCCTACGTGACGCCCACCACCGGCCCGGACGGCGTCGCGGCCCTCACCCCGCTGACCGGCCCCGCCGCCCTGGTCACGGCCCTGGCCCCGGACGGCCACCGCCTGCGCCGCCTGCTCGACGAGCTGCAAGAGCGGCTGACGGCCCCGGTGTTGACCATGGCGCCGGGCACCGCGACCGGTGCGGTTCCCCCTACCGGGTCCGCCGCCGCGCTCAACGGGACCCCTTTGTAAGGTCCACGGCGGCTACGGGCGGGCCGGCACCGGCGACGCTGCCGCAACCGAAGGCCGCCCCAGCACCCCTTGGCCGTACGGGGCTCGCTGTGTGCGCAAAGGGCACGTTCTTCAGGGGCGCGGGGAACGGCTCCCCCAGAGGGGGCACCCCCAGAAGAGACCACCGTCCTTGCGTCGGCGTCGGACCTCCGTGGGGCAGACAGGTTGCCGTTCTTGGGGGCGCGGGGAACTGCGTGCGCAACCGCCAACCGGGCGGCAGTCGGCAATGGCGGCGAACCCCAACGGCGAGGAGCCGCCCCTACCGAGGCGGAGCCGTACTCGCCCGCTCGACCAGGCTCGTGGAGAGCTCCACGCGGCCCGCCTCCTCGGTCCGGCCGGACCGCAGGCGCAGGAGCAGGCGGACCGCCTCGGCCGCCATCTCCCGCACGGGCTGGCGGACCGTGGTGAGCGCGGGTGTCAGCCAGCTCGCCTCGGGCAGGTCGTCGAAGCCGACCACGCTCAGGTCGCCCGGGATCGACAGCCCCAGGTCCGCCGCGGCCTGGTAGACGCCGCGCGCGAGGTGGTCGGAGCAGGCGAAGACGGCCGTCGGGGGCTCGCGCACCCGCAGCAGCGCGGCCGCCTGCCGGGCGCCCTCCGCCCGGCTCCAATCGGAGTAGCGCACCCAGGACGCCCGGGCGCGCACCCCCGCCGAGGCGAGCGCCGAGCGGTAACCGTCCAGCCGGGCCCGGCTGTTGAGCTGGTCCTCGCGCCCACCGAGCGCGGCGATCCGGATGTGGCCGAGCCCCAGCAGATGGTGCACGGCGGCATAACCGCCCGCCCAGTTGGTCGCCCCGACACTCGGCAGCCCCAAGGCCGGTTCGACCCCCGGGTCCAGTACGACCAGCCGCACCCCGGCCGCCGCGAGCCGCGCCCGCTGGGCGGGCGCCGGATCGACCAGCGCCAGCACCGCCCCGGTGGAGCCGCGCGCCACCAGCCGGTCCACCCAGTCCCGGCCCGCGCGCACCTCGCGCGCGGAGAGCACCACCACGTCGCACCCCGCCTCGGCCGCGGCCTGCTCGGCGCCGCCCAGCACCCGGGTCGCCCACGACCCCTCCACGCCGTCCATCACCAGGTCCACGAGCCCGACGGGCCCCGCGAATTCGGCCGGCCGCCGCTCGTAGCCCGCGGCCTCCAGCAGCTCCAGTACCCGCGCCCGGGTCCGCTCCGAGACGTCGCTGCGCCCGTTGAGCACCTTCGAGACGGTCGGCACCGTCACCTCGGCCGCGGCCGCGATGTCCGCCAGCTTCGCGCGCTTCATCCCGCAAGGATGTGCCGCCGAGGCGTGGTTGCGCAACTTTCGTGAGCCAGTAGCCTTTTATGGTGGAAGGTTCGAGCAATCGAGCTGCCCGCCGCACGTATTGGCGAGAGAAGTTGCGCAACTTCCGTAGCGACCCGTGCCGACCCGTACTCCACGACGCACCCCGACCCGACGACGCTGGAGGACCCGCACAGTGACACTTCGCAACGCCCTTGTCGTCCGCGGCGGTTGGGAGGGGCATTCCCCCGTCGGGACCACCGACAGCTTCCTGCCGTTCCTGGAGCGCTCCGGCTTCGGGACCACCGTCTCCGACTCCCTCGACTCCTACGCCGACGCCGACCTCATGGCCCGCACCGACCTGATCGTGCAGTGCTGGACCATGGGCACCATCACCCGCGAGCAACTCACCGGCCTCACCGGCGCGGTGGCGGCCGGGACGGGCCTGGCCGGCTGGCACGGCGGCATCGCCGACTCCTTCCGCAACAGCAGCGACTACCTCCACCTGATCGGCGGCCAGTTCGCCTGCCACCCGCGCGGCTTCGTCGACTACCGCGTCGACATCGTGCCCGAGCACGCCGGGCACCCCATCGTCGCCGGCCTGCCCGAACTCGCCGTCCACACCGAGCAGTACTGGGTGCTGGCCGACACCCACAACGAGGTGCTCGCCACCACCACCGTCCCCTCCCTGCCGGGCGACCCCTGGGCGGAGCCCGTGGTCTCGCCCGCCGTCTGGACCCGCACGTGGGGCAGCGGCCGGGTGTTCGTGTGCACGGTGGGGCACCGCCTGGAGGACCTGGACGCGCCCGGCATCCGGACGCTCGTGGAACGGGGGATGACATGGGCGGCCCGCTGAACGTCGGCATCGTGGGACTCGGCAGGATCAGCGGCGCCTATCTGCGCACCTTCGCCGCACTCCCGCAGATCGAGGTCACCGCGCTGGCCGACCTCGACCCCGCCCGCGCCGAGGCCGCCCGCGCGGCCGCACCCGGCGCCCGCGCCCTGCCGGTCGCCGACCTGCTCGCCGCCCCGGACGTCGACCTCGTGCTCAACCTGACCGTCCCTGCGGCCCACGCCGAGGTCGCCGCGGCCGCACTCGCCGCGGGCAAGCACGTCTACGGCGAGAAACCGCTCGCCCTCGACACCGCCCAGGCGCGGGAACTGCTCGCCGCAGCAGGGGAGTTGCGCGTCGGCTGCGCACCCGACACCGTGCTCGGCACCGGCACCCAGACCGCACGCAAGGCCGTCGCCGACGGTCTGATCGGCCGACCCGTCGCCGCCAACGCCGTGTTCGTCTCGCCCGGCCACGAAAGCTGGCACCCCGACCCCGAGTTCTACTACCGCCCCGGTGGCGGCCCGCTGCTCGACATGGGCCCCTACTACCTCAGCGCGCTGGTCCACCTGCTCGGCCCGGTGGAGCGCGTCCTCGGCGCCACCAGCCGCTCCCGCCCCACCCGCACGATCGGCTCGGGGCCGCGCGCGGGCACAGTCTTCGACGTCGAGGTGGACACGCACGTGGCCGGGATCCTCGTCCACACCTCCGGCGCCATCACCACCCTGGTCACCAGCTTCGACGTGGTGGCCTCCACCCAGCCCCGCATCGAGGTCCACGGCAGTGCGGGCTCCCTCGCCGTCCCCGACCCCAACGGCTTCGACGGCGAGGTCCGGCTGCGCCACCCGGGCGAGCCCGACTGGACGGTGCTGCCGCCGTCGGCCGGCTACGTCGGCGCAGCGCGCGGCGCGGGGGTCGCCGACCTCGCCGCGGCCCTGGCCGAGGGCCGCCCCCACCGCGCCTCGGCGGACCTCGCGCTGCACGTGCTGGACGTCATGCAGACGCTTCTGGCCGCGGGCCGCAGCGGAGGCGCACGCGAGGTGGAGACGGCCTGCGAGGTCCCGCAACCGGTGGCCCTGGCGCAGTTGTAGGGGGAGAAGCCGTGGGTGCCCGGTGGGGCCGGCGTGAGCACGGGCAGCCCGCGCGGGGGACCGCTCCTCACCACCGGCACCCCGGTCGGGCACCGTTCACGATCGCCGGCAACGCCCCGGCCCTTCCGCTCCCGGCCCCGGTAGGGGGGCCTCAGGCGGCGTCGGTGGGGTCGGACGGGGCCGGGGCCGGGCCGGCCGGTGGTGGGGCCGGTGGTGGCGTCGTCGGCGGGGGCTGGGCGGCCGGGTCGGCGCCCGCGACGCGCAGGCTGCGGTGGCGGGTGCCCTTCGTGGCGTAGGGGGAGTAGCGGGGGACCCAGCGCAGCAGGGCGCCCGCGGCGGCGATACCCACCGCGCCCATGGCGAAGATGCCCGCGGCCAGGCTGCCGAGGGAGGCGGCGGCCGAGACGACGAGGGGGCCGCCCGCGCTGCCGGAGTCCGCGCACAGGCGCCAGACGCCGAGGAACTGCGAGCGGGTCCGGGGCGGGGCCACGTCCGCGCCGAGGGTCATGAGGATGCCGCTGCCGATCCCGTTGCCGAAGCCCATCAGCATCGCCACCACCGTGAGCGAGACCAGGCCGTGGGTGAGGGGGAGCGCGGCCTGGGTGGCACCGAGGACGAGCATGGAGGGCACCGCGATCCACAGGCGGCCGGCGCGGTCCATGACCTGGCCCGACGGGTAGAAGGTGAGGGTGTCCACGAGCCCCGCGATGCCGAACACGACGCTGGTGGACGACGGGCTCTGCCCGAGGTGCTCGGCCCACAGCGGCAGCACGGTCTGCCGCGTGGCCCGCACCGAGCCGACCAGCAGCACCGCGAGGCCCAGCGTGAGGAAGACCCTGCGGTGGTCGCGCAGCACGGACCGTACGGGGGTGTGCTCGCGCTCCTGCGCCGCCGCCGGTTCCGCCACGTCCCGCACGGTGAGCAGCACCACCACGGTGACAGCCGTGCAGAGCAGCGCCAGCCAGTAGATGTCGTGCACCGGGTGCCCGGCGAGCACGGCGGCGCCCAGGAACGGCCCGACGAAGGCGCCCACCCGCGACATGCCGCCCAGCGTGGACAGGGCCCGCGCGCGCAGCCCGGGCGGCACGACCTCGGTGAGGTACGACTGGCGGGCCAGGACGATGACCGCGTTCGAGGCCCCCGTCACCGTGACGGCCAGCGCGAGTTCCCACACGGTCCTGGCGAGCGCGCACGCGGTGAGGGTCACCGCGGTGACGCCGGAGGCGACCAGCATCGCCTTGCGGTCACCGAGCCGTGCGGCCAGCGCGCCGGCGGGGACGTCGCCGAGGATCTGCCCGACGCCGAGGAGGGCGAGGACGAGCCCGGCGGTGCCGACGCCGGCGCCGAGCGCGCGGCCGCTGAGCGCGAGCACCGGCGCGAGCGCGCCCATCCCCGTCTCGAAGATCAGGACCGGCAGGAACACCGCCGGTACGAGGCTAGCCAGGGTCGGGGGTTTGTGCGAACTCACCTGCCAGTGCCCAACCTTCACAACCGACGTCGCTTGCCGAGCGCTCCTCGGGCCGCCAGGGTGCGCACACCCGGACGGCCCCGCTCGTCCACCATTCAACCTCACGCGTCCCTCGGGCCGTCCCCGGGTGGGTTCGGGCCGGATTCCGCCGTGATGGAAGGCCGCACCCCGCTTGCGCCGGGTGCGGCGCTCTAGCATGATGACTGGCATCGCTCGACAACGTTGTCGAGGCCGTCCCGCAAGCCGCTTCCGCGACTCCCGGGACGCTGGCCGAACGCTCGGTGCCCCGGGTCAGGGGGGCATCGGGCGTTCGGTTCTCCCCGGTGCGAGGCGTCGTCGCCCGAGGGCCACCGCCGGCCCCTGGCGTTCCCCGTCATGCCTGGGCCGTCCGGTGATGCGCCGGTGTGTGGCGAACCCGGCGCCCGCGGCCGGATCCCCGCCTGTTGAAGTGAGCTTCACGTAGCATCGCCCCATGGAAGCCGAGCAGGCTCGGAACCGCTCGCGCGGCAGGACCCGTCGGGCTCCGAGCGGGATCGGTGAGGTTGTGGAGAGCGGTCTGGGATGGCTCGCCCACGCATCCTGGTATTTCAGTGTGACCTTCGTACAGGGCATCGGGGTCCATGAGTTGGCGTCGCGGTTGGCGGCGGACCCGACGGAGCGGCCGGTGCTCGCCGGGGGGCGGGACGTCGAGGCTCTGCTCGGTGATCCCGAGGTCGGCGTCGCCCGCCTGGGAGATGCCGGCGGCTGGGCGTTCGCGGCGGAGTACGGCGAAGCCCGCGGCGCACGGCGCGCCTTCCTCGCCGAACTGTCCCGGAGTACCGGAGCGGCGGCGGTCAACCTCGATCCGCAGGCCGGCCATCCGCCACCGATGTTCTCGTATGCGGTCGGTGGAGAACTGGCGTGCTCCTTCGGCCTGGCCGAAGAGGGCCGCCGATGGGGCAGTACCCCCGATCTGCTGAACCCGGACCTACGAGGTGCGGGCGTCCTGCTGCCGGACGGCAGCGTGATGGAGGTGGGTGCGGGGCGTTATGCCCAGAGGTTGGCGATGTCCCTGGGTGTGATCGAGCGGCACTTCGGGCTGTCCCTGCCCCGTGACCTGGTGGAGGACTCGGAGTTGCCCACGGTCGCCGTCAGCGGGCGCCCGGACTTGGGCAGGCTCTGAGCGATTCCGGCGGGCGTCGAGGAGCCACGCGCGCGTCGGGGGCGGCTGCTGGACAGCAGCCGCCCCCGACGCTCAGTCTGCCGTCAGCTGA
>NZ_FNIE01000004.1 GCF_900103985.1 Actinacidiphila guanduensis
CGGCGTAGGGGCGGATGTCGGCGAGCGCCTGGAGCAGGGGCTGGCCTTCGGCGGGGCGGTAGCCGTCGATGCGCAGCCACACCGGGCCCGAGAGGCCGTGCTCCTTCAGGCGGTCCAGGGTCGTCATCACCAGGGGAATGCGGCCGGCGAAGTCGAGGTAGAAGGGGTAGAAGTCTCCCTCCCGGTTGACGCCGTGATAGCTGCTGGTCCCGCGCCTTGGTGCCCAGTGCTCGCGGGACAGGCCCGCGACCGCGCGCATCCAGTTGGTGAGCGCCGTAGGGCCGGCCCCGGCGGGGACGATCGCCAACGGCGGCAGCCGGCGGCACTCTGGTCACCCTCACGGCGTTCTGGATCCAGTCCCGGCTCTGACTACGCCTCCGTCCGGTCGGCGCCATTTGCCGACCGGACGGATGACCGCCGGGGCAGGAAAGCCGACTCCTCGGGGCAGGCCGGCGTGCTGCTGGTCCGCGCAGGCATGGAGTGTCCAGCGTGGAGGGCTGGTAGCAGAGACAGCAGTCGCCGTAGGCGGCTATGTCAGAAGAGCCGGAGCACCCGCTGGTGCGTGCCCACGCTTAGATGCTGACGTCGAGGAGGAGGCACGGGGCCTTGGGCGAGATCAATGCCGGTCTGGAGCGGGCTTTGCGTACCCCCGCCTCTGCCGGGCAGCATCACCGCCCGTCTGGGCTTCCTGCTCAGGTTGGAGAAGGGCTCCACGAAGAGGCTGGCGGGGTTCTGGGGGTCTCGCATCGGACCGTGCAGCGGTGGGTCACACCCGGTCCGGGACGGCGGCCGCCGGGCGCTGCGCAGATGCGGGTGATCGAGGAGGTCGTCCGGGCGCGGTGGCGGCCCCGGATTCGCGAGCGGTTGCGGGTGCGGGCCGAGGAGCGCGGTTTCTCCGTGCACACCCGGGCCCGGTTCGGATTCGCCTCCGCGGCAGGTTCCTCCGACGACCCCCGCCGGCGGCTGATCACCCAGCACCTGTCCGGCGCGGTCGCGCGGGAGCTGTTCGCCGCCCGGGACGCCGGCGCCGGCGAGGCGCAACAGATGGCCGTCCTGGCCCGGGCGCTGGGGCGCGCGGGCTTCGAGTGGCCTTCTCCGACGTGGAGTTCGCCGACTTCGCCATCGGCCGACCCGGCCCTCCCCCGGACGAGGGCGAGTGTGGGGTTCCGGGGGCTACCGGTCGCGGGTGGGCGCCGTGCGTGGGACGGCCAGCGGTCGCTGGTAGTGCTCGGCTTGCCTGCGCTCCGCCCAGTCCCACACCGCCAGCCCGCCGGGCCCGGCCACCCACCCACACGCAAACTGGCAAACCCGACACAGCCGGACCGCGGTCTGCTAACCACCCCGTGACAGCCGCTTGGTCACCCCGTGGCAGCGGGCGGGACCACCAAACGGCAGCCGCCTGGTCACCCCTGACAGCATCCGTTCCCCCCGGCCCCTCGTCACCGCGCCCGCGTTCCGCACCAGCACAGGTGCGCGGTCGGGCACGATGAGCCGATGACCGGGGAGAGATTCTTCAACGACGATCCCGTCGACGGGAGCCCTGACGCTCCCGATCTGCTGGGGCGACGGCAGTACGCCCAGCACGCCGTCGCGCTCCTCCAGCAGGTGCGCGAGCAAAGCGAGTCCGGAGTCCTCGCACTCATCGGCCCCTGGGGCTCCGGCAAGTCGTCCGTCCTGCAGATGACGATCCGGCACCTGGAAAACACAGCTGCAGGCACCGACACCAACCCGTGGTCGGTCGCCGAGCTGAACCCGTGGATGTACTCCGACCTCGAGTCGCTGACGCTGGCACTGTTCAGCGAGATCCGCTCCGCCCTCCCCGACGGCAAGCAGTGGTCCGAACCACGCAGGAAGATCGGCGCGTTCGGCCAGTCGATCAGTCCGCTGGGCAAGCTCACCGGGCTGCTGGGCCTGGATTCCTCGGACCTGATCAAAACCTTTGCCGACCGGATAGCCGGGGACACCAGCGCCTCGGCTGCCAAACGCAGAGGCGGCCCTGCGTCAGGCGGCACTGCCGGTCCTGGTGGTCATGGACGACCTGGACCGGCTCACCCCGGAGGAACTGCTGGTCGTCTTCAAGCTCATCCGCCTGGTCGGTCACCTGCCGAACGTGTACTACCTGGTCAGCTTCGACGAACAGACCCTGCTGGACGTCCTGCAGCGTACCGACCTTGTCGGCTCGAAAGACCAGCGTGCCCGGGAATTCCTGGAAGAGCTGATCCAGGTCCGGCTCGATCTGCCGGCCTTCCGCGACCGCGACGTCGACGCCATGGCCACCCGTATCCTGAACGCGCTGCTGGACTCCCACGGGGTGTCCATGACGCCGGAGCAGGAGCGGCGTTTCTCCGAGGCGTACTTCCGGCACCTCCAGGACCGGCTGCGGACGCCGCGGGCCGTCAAGCGCTACTTCGGCCAGGCTGGTGCAACGCTCGGTTCGCTGGCCGGGGAGGTCGATCTCGTCGACTTCCTGATCGTCACCTTCCTGCGGACCAGCGAGTCCGGCGTCTACCGGATGCTGGGCCGACATCGAGGCGAGCTGACCGGGACCAGCATCGACCCGGCGCTGCGGCATGACGCCCGGCCCGGTGAGCGCGCCGAGCGGTGGAAGGAGCGCCTGCGCCGGGCCGGTGTCGCCGACGACAACCTGAACGGGGTACTGCGGCTGCTCGGGCTGCTGTTCCCCGCCGTCCAACAGGCCGTCGGCAACGGCGGCGACTCCCGCGCCGTTGCACGCCGGCGCGGGATCGGCAGCCCCGACTACTTCGACCGGTACGTCGTCTTCACCGTCCCTGCCGACGACCTGCCCGAAGCCGCCTTCGCACAGGCCCTCGCCCAGCTCGCCGCAGGGACCGGAGGCGATCAGGCAACCGAACTGCTGGTAAGGCTAAGGGAGGACACCCACCGCATCATCCGGCGCATCGACCAAGCACGGGACGACGGCGTCGACGTCTCCGCCGCCGCGGTGCTCCAGGCCCTGGCCGACAACTACGGCCAGCTGACCGCGCATCCAGAAGCGATGGGGCTACTGGGCCCCGACCGGCGGGTGCGCTTCTTCGCTCCCGCCCTCCTCCTCGACCTGTCCCCCGACCAACGACCAGCCGCCGTGGCCGCTATGGCCACCACCCCCGCCGGAGCAGTCCTGGCCACCCGGACCCTCCACCGCGCCACCAACCCCGACGACACCGCATCCGAACACGTGACAGCCACCGAAGAATGGGCAGCCCAGGCCCGCGACGCCCTCACCGCCCGCCTGGCCGAACACCTCGCACCAGCCACCGAGCGGCCCGCCACCAACCTCACCGAGCAGGAATGCGAGCTGATCTGGATGTGGCGCCACACCGACCCCGACGGCATCCGCACCTGGCTGAGAGACCGCCTCCAAAACGGATGGGAACTCCTCCCCCTCCTCGCCAAACTCATCACCCCCGCGCAGTACCCGGAACCCCTCATCAACGACGACACCTGGGCCGGCCTCGACGCCATGTTCACCCACGACGCCCTCTACGCCCGCCTCACATCCCACCTCGACAACCCCGACACCCCGCAACCCGCCGACCAACGCCAAGCCGACATCCTCCAAGCCCTCCGCGACCACCGACCCGACCCGCACCAAACCACCCCGGACACCCCCCAAAAAAACCCGTGATGCACCGGCCCTGCCCTTCCGGGGCCACCCACAGGAGCAGCCCCCTACGACATCCGACCCACCCCGGCCTCGCCGCAAAACGGCAGCCCCTTGGTCGCCCCGTGACAGCAGACCACCGCACGTCCACAGAGCATGACCAGGCAATCAACAAACGAACACGACTGACACCCAACCGCTGCCACCAGCACGCCTGCTCACACGCGCCGCGGCGACGGCGCCGGGCCGGGGTCACGGGGAGGGGTGGGGCCGCGTATCGACTCGTCAACGATGCGCGGCTGCTCTCCCGTCCCGCCGCCGGGGCAGGGGATCCTCGTACGGAGCACGGGTGCGGCCGGCAACCGTGGCGCCGGGGGCGTCCGCCGGGGCCGTACCCGCCGGCGAGCCCCGCGGGACCGTACCCCGGGGCGCGCGACAGCAGGGGGGCTGACGCATGGCTGAACCGGAAGAGGCTGTCCCGAGCGGGTTCCCGCCCAGGACGGCGGCGGCGACCTGGCTCGGGAGGTCCTGCGGCTGCCTGGTCGTGGTGGTCGTCCTGCTCGTCGCGTGGCTGGGGTGGAGCGTGTACCGGTGGGACCATCCGACCCCGCCGGACGTGAAGTCCTTCGCCCGGTCCGCCGCCACCCGGGCGGCCGACCGAGCCGCCACCGCCACCGCGAACCGCCAGATCAGCGGCTTCCGCGAGGCCGCCTGGTGGGCCACCTACCTGGGAACGTCCACAGTGGACGCGTGCTCCTCCCAGAGCGGTGCCTCGTCCTTCGGTGCCCGCCCGCGCTGGGCACCGGTCACGTGCCGGCGGACCACCGCCGCCTACCTCGCGTTCGACGGTGACGTCGGGCAGCGATTGGGCCGACTCGACGCGGTGACACGGAAACTGGGCTGGGCCGCACCGCCGTACGGCCGCCAGGACCCCTCCGGCGCACTGGTCGCCGCGCTCGCGGACCTGCGCCGGCCGCCGGACGGCGCCGGCCCGTCGGAGGTCAAGGAGGCCGCCGCCCGTCCGGCCGACGTCTTCGTGGACTACACCCTGCCGGCCGGCCGGGACACCTCGAACGGACTACAGCTCCAGGTCGGGGTCGCCCAGAATCCGGGTGTGCCGGGCAACACCGACGCGACCTACGTCGACCCGTCCAAGAAGCCTCGCAGTACGGCATCCGACTACCGATCGGTGTACTTCACGTGGCAGCCGCTGTCAGCGAAGTCCGTCACGGCTCGCGCCTACCGGACCCACGCCTACACCCTCGCCGTCACGGTCACCTCCACCTACGCCACCGAACTCCCCAAGCCCCACCACACGGCCCCGCACCCGACGGCGTACTACTCCCCCTGCTACAGCGGCGGCCCCAGCTGCCCCTGACAAACGGGCTCCACCGGCTCCGGGAAAAGAGAGGGGGCACCGGCCACCGGGCCGGAGCCCCCTTTGCGGAGCGTGGACTACCCGCCCCACCCGGAAAGTGCCGCAAGGGGTCACACCAACATCGCCGCCGCCCGACGACACACCGCCCGCGACCGGCCAGGGCCCCTGGCCGCCCTCGACCGCCCTCGGCCGCCCTCGGCCGCACCGGATGAAACCGGACGGACCTCGATCACCCAACAACCCCCGGCCGGGGCCCGGTAGTTGTCACCGACGGCACCACATAGGCTGCGAAGGAACCAGGTCGAAGCAGCCGGACAGTCACCAGAGAGGCGCTGCAGTTGTCACACCCGACCGATGGCCGGTGTTCTTGTCACCAGGTCGCAGTGACGCGCGACGATCTCATAGGCATGATCGGCGAACAGACTCCGGCGTGCGGACCCGCACGCGACGCTTTGATCGCCGGGGGTGACTTCGTCGTCTGGGAGGGCCTGACCCCCGCCGATCAGCACGCGGGTGTCTTCCGGCGTCGGCTGCGCCGCTCCGAGCGGCGTGGCCACGTGTTCGAGGGCCTTGCCGCCTCCGTCGACATCTTCCAGCAGGCCGGGGACGAGCTCCTCCGTGCCGGCTGCATTGAGCCGGTGGACAAATCGCCGGTGTTCATGATCTTTCTGGACTCCACAGCGACAGCAGTGGTGGCCTGCTACCGCATGCGTCGGCCCACCACCCCGCAAACGACGGCAGACGCCCCCGAGTGACAGCAAACGCGCCTTTGTGGCAACTATCGTGCTTCGGCTCACCCTGGCTGGTGGGGGCAGGGTCGGTGACCGTCGTCAGAGGCCCAGCTCGATGCAGTCGCTATCGGTGACCTCCCCAGCAGATGAGGTGGTTGGCGATGGACGCCAGTGGCATGGCGGGCGACGTGGACGGCCGGCCGCCTCCGGGCGGGCCCTCGACAGCGCCGTTGACGACGGGCTCGTCGGTGGGCACGACGAGCCGCGGGGCCCGGCGGCCGGCCAACGACGGCCGCGGCCCGATGTCGGTCCAGGCCTGACAGGTGGAGTTCGTCGACGACCCGGTGGGTCCAGTCCGGCTCTGCTGCAGCCCGGGTAGGCGGCTGATCTCTCTCCACGAGGCGCCTACCGAACGCGCCGGCGGCAGGCGCTCCATCCTGCCGTCGGCCTCTCGTGCCCTGCCCGCAGGTCCGGCGGGAGCGCTATTCGGAGCGCAGGGCGTGGGCGTAGCGTGACTGCAGCGGTTCAAGGTCGGGATCGCCGAACTCGTCGCGCAGCTCGGCGAAAAGGGCTTCCTTGTCGGGGCCGAAGCGGGCGACTTCGCGGGCATAGGCGTCGGGGGTCAGGAATGCGGGCGGGGAGGACTTGGTGTGGAACTTGTCGGCGTACATCACCAGCTTCTCCTCGCGGGTGATGGCTGTGTAGTCGCCGGGCGGGATGGGCAAGTGCCGGCGTTCGATGTCCTGGCGGGTCAGGCCGACGCCGGTGTGGCAAGAGCAGATGCGGGCGATCTGCTCGGGCCAGCCTTCAGCCTGGAGGATCGCGTGGCCGGCGACGCCGTGCCGGATGTAGGTGCCGGGTGTGATCGTGCCCTCGGGCCGGTAGAGGGTGTAGACCCCGACGTCATGGACGAGGGCGCCGATGCGCACCAGATCGTGGTCGATGTCGAGCTGACGTCGGTCGGCCAGGTCCAAGGCAAGCGCCGCGACGATCTCGCAGTGCGTGTAGATGAGCTCCAACGCCGCGGTCGTCGGGGCGTGTTTGGTGTGCAGGGCGGGGGCGTCCTCGACGGTGGGCCAGGTCACGCCGTGATCGTACTGCTGTCGATCCCGCCCGGATCCGGGGTTCGGCCGGTCTGGCGCCGGAGGGCGTACCTCTGCCGTGGGGGGTGCGTGACTGCGGAGCGGTGCCGGAGGAGGCGCCGGCTGCGTTAGCAGCCCGGCGAGCCAACCCTGTTGGTCCACCCGGCTTGGGTGCCCCTCGCCCGCCCCCTCCGAAGGCGTTTCCCTGTCAGGAGCCGGCTTGGATCTCGACACGATGGCGGAGGTACTCGTCGGGGTGGTTCCGAGCGACCGCCACAGCTTGGTCCACGAGTGCGTGCAGCTCCGGAGGGTACGACGAGTGTCGCAGGCGGAGCAGCGGGAGGATGCACCGGCGGACGTCCAGGTGCTCGTTACGCAGGAACTCACGCAAGGCCAGCTCGTTCCACTCGCGTGCCAGCACGCAGGGATCGTCGGGCTCGGGAGCCCCGGCGGGCCCTTCGGCCACCACCGTCGGCATGCGCAACGGCAGGGCCGACCAGTACCAGGCGCGGGCGGCACCGGCCCGTTCCGGGTCCGGGCCGGTCGTCAGGACATCGAGCAGCGCCGCCCGCAGACGCCGCCGCCCGAAGGCGTTCAGCGCGGGTTCGACAAACCCCCGGTTGAAGCTCGGGTTCGGGTCCCGCACGGCCGCCGCGACGAGTACGTCGAAGGCCCCCGCGGGAAGGACCACGCCCTCACGGCACAGCTCGCGCAGCGCTCTTCGAGCCCCCTGCACCTGCGGGTAGCCATCCGGCGCGGGTGCAGAGTCGACATCGAGCCCGATCACCCGGACGACATCCGCCACGGAGCGAAGGAACCCCGCGGTCCCGTCCTCATCCGGCCCTGGCAGCGCCATGAACATCCGCGGACCACTGTCCTGCCGGCCACCCGCATCCTTACCACCCGCGTCCACCACGGCCCACCCCTGTCTCCCCCGCCTGCGTACAAGTATGGGAGCAGCCACCCCCACGACAGCCGGCCCAGCACATCCTCGCCGCAGAACCACAGCCACTTGCTCACCCGTGACAGCAGGCCACCCCCCGCCCACAGCACATCACCAGGCAATCGACAGCCGAACACCGCTGACGCACAACCGCCGCCAACAACACGCCCACCCACAGCCGGCTCATGGAGATCGAGGCGCGGCGCGAGCAGGGGCTGCCGGCCGGCCCCGCCGCCGGGGCGCTGACCGAAGAGCGCAGGGACGCGCTCGAGGCGATCGACCCGTCCTGGTGCCCGGCCCGGCCGGTCGCCTGGCAACGCTGCTATCGGCTGTGCCGCAACCTCATCGAGGCCGGCACCGAACTGCCCACCGCGCCCGGGCAGACGAGCCTCCAGGGCGAGGACTTGGAGGCGTGGATCCAGGCGCAGCGCCTCGCCTGGGACCGGCTGCTGCCCGCACAGCAGTGGATGCTGGAGAACACACTCCACCTGTCCCCGGCAGAGCCCGACGAGCGGCCGCCGGCGCCCCGCAAGCAGGCCGACAAGTGGGCGCTGAACATCCGGGCCGCCAAGGCGTTCCACACCCGCGAAGGCCACCTGCAGGCCGTTCCCCGCAAGGCGGTCGTCCACCTCGGCGAGCCGGACGGATCGCAGACCACCGTGAAGCTGGGGCTGTTCATCGACAACGCCCGCAGACGCGCAGACAAGCTCACCCCCGAACGGCGCGCCGGACGGAGCTCGACGCCCTCGGCATGCGCCGGTAGACAGCGCGCAGTCAAGGGCCGGGCCCGGGCATCCCGTCGGGGACCCCGGCCCGGGCCCTGCCGCTCACCTGTGGGCTCGGGGCGGGATTGTGCGCAGGAGGGCGGCGGCGGTGCAGGCGGCAGCAAGCAGGACGGCCGGCAGAGCCGTGTCGAGTGTCGGGACGGCGGCAGGCTGGGTGAGGGTGAATGCGGCTGCGAGGATTCCGGTGGGGAGCAGGTACACCCCGGCTGCGATGGCCCAGCGTGGGTCGCCGGTCTCGACGGTGGCCCGCAGCGCGATCAGCAGGAAGCCGGTACTGGCGATGATCGGCAGCACCAGCAGAGCAGTGAGTGGAGCGCGGAGGGGCTGGTGATCCCAGGAATGATTTCCGGCGGGCAGGAGCGGATTGGTGCAGGCGTTGAGCACGGCCTGCAGCAGCGGGAGCGTCAGCCACCACCACGAGCGCCGGGGCAACGGGCCCCGGGCCCGCCTGCGCAGTGCGAGGACGACGGCACCCGCCGCGATCACCCAGGCCTCCAGCACGCCGGGAAGCGTCCAGAGAACGCTGCCCCACAACGGCTGGACCTGGATCATTGTCGAGGAGACGATCTCCACCCTGGTATAGGGCCAGCCGGCCGCCAGATGCCCCTCGTAGGTCGCCGATGCCGCCTGGATCAGCGCCAGGACCGCCGCGGTGCCCATCCGGCCGAGGAGTATCGGAACCACGACCAGCAGCGGGGGCAGCAGGATCGCCGGCGCGGCATGACCGGTGGTCAACAAGCTGCCCAGGGGCCACGACCCGGCCTGCACCAGAGCCAGCAGGAGCACACCGAGCTGCAGACCCGCCACCCACGCCGGCGTCTCCCCCCAGCCGAGTGCGCACGCGGGTGACCAGCCCGGCATCCAGCAGGCCCGCGGACTCACGCAACGACGGCAGCCGCCGCGACGGATACGCCTCCATCAGCGTGCCGATCAGTTCGCCACCGTGACGCTCGCGGTACGGCGCGGGATAGCCGCGCAGCATCACCCGGTACCACCGCTCCACCCAGCCCCTGCCTTCCGGTCGGCGGCCGGTCACGCGATCACCACTGCCCCCGCGGCCGCAGCCGGCCCCGTGCCGCTCGCGGGGCGCTTCGAGGCCGCTGTCCGCCCCGTCACCACAGCCGCGGCAGCGGCCAGCCGCCCGGCCTCCTCCTGCACGGATTCGCGTCCCGATGCCGTGGCCCGGAAGTAGCGCCGCGGCCGCCCCGCGACGACCTCCTCGCGGTCCACCTCGATCAGCCCCCCGTCCGTCATCCGCTCCAACGCCCCGTACAGGGTCCCGACGGCGAGACCGACCCGGCCCCCCGACAGTTCCTGCACCCGCTTGATGACCGCATAGCCGTGCAACGGCCCGTCCAGCAGCGCCGCAAGGATGAAGTACGTGGCCTCACTCATCACGCTTCGTTGTCTTCCCACACCCCGACAATATATCGGCCGTCGAAGTATGCGAAGCCGTCGGGAAGATCACTCGACCGACAGGGCCCCGCCCCGGCAGACCACCTTGCAGAGCAACCTTCGTCGACAACGCCCGCGGGCAGGCCGACAATCCCAGCGAGCAGCGACGCGCGGAACCCGACGCACTGGGGATTCGCTGGTAGACGTCGGCGATGGTCGGGCCCGCTCCCTGATGGAGTCCTGGACCGGACCGGGGCAGCGCCCAAGGGCCGAGGACGTCGGCGACGTCCGTCGAACGGCCGATATGGTGCCGCCATGCCAGGCATACGCAGCAGGCTGCTGCGCGCATTCTGGGCCGTGGACCGCATGCTCGGCGGTGAGCAGCCCCTCACCCGCACGGAACGGTTCGTCGCAGCTCGACACCCCGTCCGCCTCGGCGTCGCGGTCGGCGCCTGCTGGACCGCGTTCTTCACCCTGCTGCCCGGTACGCAATCCGCAGACGTCGTGGTCGGCGTCGCCGGCGGAATGTTCCTCGGCGCGCTCTCCGGCTTCACCGCACGCTACTTGAGGGCACGCCAGCACCGCCTGCAACGAATACGACTCCGGGACGGCGCGTGAACCGCACCCGGAACGTGCACTTCCCCCGCCGCGCGGGCCCCTCTCACCACCACCGCCGTGAACACGAGACACCGCAGGCGGTCGGCGGAGATCGAGACGCGGCCTGAGGCCGACCCGCCGGACGGCCCCGTCACCGGAGCGCCGACCGGAGAACGCCACAACGGGCTCGGGGCCGGCACCCCGCTGCCGGGACCCGGCGAGGCCGCCGTGCAGGGCCACGGCCTCGGGGCGGGGTCCAGACACAGCGCCGCGACCGGGACCAACCGCGACCCAGCAACGGGTGCTCGAGCACACGCGCCACCTCGACACCAGTCAGCAGATCCGATGCGGGAAGGAGGGCCGCCCCGTGCACCGCTCGTCACCCGTGGCCGGGCACGGTGCCCGCGGAAACCTCGGGCACCATGCCGGCGGGGGCTGAAAGAATCCGCCCACGGGCAAGAAGCATCCGCGCACCGGGTCCCCGGCCGAGATCGTGGCCTCACATCCACGACCCCGGGAACCGCTCGGCGGATGGATCCAGTCACCAGCCGGCCGTTCGGAGTCCGTCGACGACGTGGGCCAACTCTGGCAGAAGGTCCGCGGCCCGCTCGACCGAAAGCTCGCCCGACATCTGCCGACCCACGCGGACACCTCGATCATCGGAGAAGGCGGCGAAGGCCGATCCCGCCACGTACCCGCGGACAACCGACACGCCACCCGGAACGACATCGAGCACAGGATCAACGCGGACACGATACCGAACAACGCCCCCCATCAGTTCGACTCGACAGAAGACCCGACCCTCCTCCACATCGAGGAAAACCGCCGACCCCGCGGAACCAACCGAGAACAGCCGCCATCACCACACCCCGCACACCCCGGACACCGCGACCCCCTCAACCGCCCAGGAAACCCGAGGAAGCATGGCCGCGGCCGAACACACGCCCCGCCTGTTCCCGGCCCGTTCATGCACAACACCCGCAGGCACGCAGACAAGCCCAACCCCGAACAGCGCGGAACGACACCAGGAGCTCACCGAACCGGCCATGCGCTGATAGCGGCGCGCAGCGAAAGCCCGGGCCGGGGCAACCTGCCGGGCACCCCAGGCTCGGCCCTTGCCTACCGCCGTGGCCGCCCCGCTGACACAGAACGACCAACCCGGCCCGCCTGTTGCCACCGAGCCGTCAGGCAGGCGTACAGCGGCCTTCCCGGAGCGTTCGGCGGCGCTGTCCTCCCCCTGGCCGAACGGGGCCGTCGCGGCGGCCGGAAGCCGGACGCCGCGACACCAATCCCTCGGCCCAGCCCCGAGGTGTCCGGTCCGCAGTTCCGTTCGCTCCCTCTTCGCCAGCGCTGAGGGCAAGGACAGGGACACAGAGGGGAAGTCGGCATGCCGCCGCAGTGCGGCGGACATCACTACCGCAGGTCGGAGGCGGTCTTCCGGCCGTGCGCGGCCCAGCGGTACGAACGAGTGGTTGAACGCCTGGTTGCCGTACGGCCCGATGAACCACCCCGCGCCGGGCAGGCCGCATCCGCCGGACCCGCGGCCTGCCCGGCGCACCCTGCGTCCGGTCGCGTTCGCAGTTGCACCGTGGCCGGGCTCCGAGCTGCGGGGCGCAGGAACGGGTTGCTCGGAGCGGCTCGAGTGGGACAGTGATGTAGATCGGTGCTGTTGCCAGTGCTCCACGAAGCGGTAGGCGGGCCGATACGGTGGCGGCCGTGGGACAACGATCGGGCTTGATCGCAGAGATCGCGGAAAACGTGGTGAACGCCGGCACCGTCGCTTTCGTACTGGCCGGACTGGTGCCGCTGTTGTGGGAACACGACGGCTGGTCGGGAGTCACGCACCGGACCGGCTCGGTCGCCCCGCTGTCAGTGGCCTATGCACTGTTCGGCCCGCTGGGCCGTCGATGGAAGACCCGCCGGGGCCGGCGTCGCGCCGAGCGGCAACAGGCGGATGCAAGGATGCGCTGACCTGTGCGGGAACACCTGCAGCCTTGACCCGACATATGCGGAGTCGAACCGTACCGGACAACTGCGCGGGCCTGGAGGGGCCTTGACGACGGGGCTGCGCTCCAGGCCCTCCCCCTGAGCGAACGCGAGGCCGGAGCGCACTCCTCACGTGGTGGCCCTGCGCACTGTCACCGTGGTGATACTTCCGGCCCCCGGGGCACCGTCGCGCCGGTGAGATCCGCGGGCCGGCACGTCACTGGTCGTCCTCGAGTCCGGCGTCGCCCCACACGCCGGCGAGTTCCTCCGTCCTACGCTCCCGGGCCTCGAACCACTGCGCGAGCGCCCACGCGGCCTTCGGCTTGCGCTTCCTGGCTGCCTCCCGGGGTTCCTCCTGCACCCTGGCGGCGGCTCGCGCTCCTCCTGGCGCTGGTCGTACTCGGCTCCGGGTGAAGGTCGGTGAGCGCCCGGAGTACAGGGCGTTCGATCAGGCGCGCGGGCCGAAGAGGGAGGAGATCACCTCGTCGGGTGTCGGCCATGGGGCGGATCCGCCGGAGTCCCGGTGGCGCTGCTCGCGCCTTTCGTAGGCGCGCTCGTACGCCTCGACAGCGGTCCGCAGCCGGTGCGCCGACACCTTCTTGTCGCGGGCGATCAGGAGCTCCGCAATCGTGGTCCCGGGAGGGCCGGGCGTGAGCCCGGCGTCGGCCAGGAGCCGGTGCACGTTCTCCTCCAGGGCCTGTGTGCGGCGGGCGGCCTCCTCGGCGGCCTTGGCACGCGCCCTCTCCCGCTTGCGTTCCCGATCACGCTCGCGCTCCCAGCGCCTCAGGGCGAGCTCGCGGCCGTACTCGGCCCCACGAGCCTGCGCAGCGCGGGCCTCCTCATACCGGGTTCCGGCGGCGACCTCCGCCACCAGGGTGCGAATCGCGTCGGGCCCCTTGCATCCTTCATCGGCGGCCCGCGTCACGGCCTCGACCGTCACCTCGTCGAGGACCCGCTACGGGACCCCGCCCTCCCTTGCCTGCCGGTGGACCTCGTCGGTGACGTCCTGGATCAGGTGTCGCGCACGCTCGGCCGTCCTTCCGCCCCACCACGCCATGTCCGCAGTAAACAGCCGCGAGGCCGCCGGTGGCCACCGCGTCAGCCCGGTTCCTCGGCGAGTCCCGGGACGATGTTTGCCGGTCCGTGTACATGGCAGAGCCGGTAGATGTTCTCGGACTGCCGTTTTCCGTATCGGTGTTCGGGAAGGCCTGGGCGGCGCCGGGGCGGCGTTCGATCTCCCGGTTCGAGCTGGGTCCGGATCGATTCGGCAGCGGGCCGGGCAAAGACCGTGCGGATCGTCGCGGCGACCGTTTCCGCAGATCCCTTCGGAATCACGGAGAGGACGTTGCGCACGAAGTCAGGCCGGCCGGCAGCCGATCGGTCTGGGCTTGACGGAGCCGCCGCGCTCCGGGCCACCCACCGGAGCAAAGCGACGGGCTCGAGCAGCCCCAACCGCTACCCGACGGGTCACCGCGGGGCCGGGAGCCGGTCCTCCAGGTTCCAGCCGCCCGCCGGGGCGCCCGCGACCCGCCGCACCGACCGTGCCGGGCCGTGCGCAGCAAGGCGGGCCGCGGTCGTGGTCGTGGTCGTGGTCGTGGTCGCGACGGTCAGGCGCCGGGAACGGACCGGCGCGGCGCCGGCGGCGCGGGCCAGGAACTCCGCCTCCCGCTTCTCCGGCGCGGCGGCGAACACCACCAGCACCGGCGGGAACGGCGGCTGGAAACCCGTGGGCGGTGTAGTGCAACTGCCAGTGCGGGCGCGGCTCCCTGCCTGCGTTGCCGCGCCCGGACGGAGGCGCGGTGCGGGGCGGTGCGGTAGGCGGCGTAGCGGCCCAATTTCGCCCGCAGGCAGGCGTAGGCCATCGTGCCGCGGTCCACTTCCACGAACGCGAACCGGCCCGTGGCGAGCAGCACCACGGCGTCGGGGATCAGCGGCCCGGCCAGCGTCGGATGCGCCGGCTCGAGCTGCCAGTCCCCCGCAGCTGCCGCGCCCGCGGCGTGGAACGTGACGGCGGCGTCGACCAGGGCCGGGCCGTGCTCGCGCAGCCCCGTCCTCGCTGCGGCCTTCCGGCCCGTGGCGCGGGCGCCGGCCGCCCCGGCGGCCCCGTTGAAGGCGGGCAGCAGCCCTGAGGCGGCCGCTTCCGCGAGGCCTGCCGTGACGCAGAACCAGTACGACTGCAGAGCGCGCCGCACCCGCCCGGCCAACGGCGGCCGCTCGACAGGTCGCGCAGGGCCCGGCGCGCGTGGTTGCGTGCCCTCCTGGTGCGGCACCAGCAGGACGCGCAGTTGCTCAGGGGTCGCTAGCCGGAACCGGGCCGGCGTCACCAGGACCTCGCCGCGGACCTCCGCACCCGCCCGCACCACCCGCGCCGCCCGCGCCGCCTGCCGGCCCCGTCCTGCGGCCCCCCGGGCAGACCCCGAAGAGAACAACACCTCCTTCCCCCGCCCGTTCAAGGCCGGGAGAAGAGGAGTCGCAGTCCCGGGAAGCGGCCGGACAAGAGACGCGACCAGGAACGATGCCCGGTGCCGGCGGAAGGGGTACGGGACTTGCCGCGGGGCCCGGCGCGGGGCCGGCTACAGGCCTCGCCGCGACAGCGGCTGCAGCGGGGGCATGGGCAGTTGCACCGCGCGGACAGGTCGGACGGGTCGGATCGATCGGCTCCATCATCGAGGACGCCTCCAGGCAAAGGGGCGGACCTACTTCCGCCTTCACCCGCTACAAGTGCCAAACGATCTTCCCGTGTGACACCCGACCCGGCGGACCGGGGCCAGCACCCGCACGGACCCGCTCCATGCTGGAGGGCCGCGCATGAGCTTGACGTTCAACCTCTGGTTCCTGCACAGGGGGCGCGGCGGAGGGCGTTCAGATCCAGTTGCCCCAGCCGAACGTGGCGATGTAGGCCCGACGGACGGCATCCCGGCCACGGCCGCTGCCGATGTGGATCACCGCCAGTGCAAGAAGGAACCAAGCCAAGAGAACGCCAGCAATGATCAAAGTCCATCGAGCGCCAGAGAAAGTGGCGACGACAATCAAGGCGATGACGGTCACGCCCAAGCCCATGTGGGCGGCCGGCAGGTCCGAGCGCAAGGCCTCGCGCACAGTGCGGCGTGCTTGCTGTATGTCCCGGTTGTAGCGAGCACGAGCTGCGCTTTCGATGTTCTCCCGCTCAAAGCTGTGCTCCACCGCTGGCCCCCTGTGGATCTCCGGCTGATGCTGCAACCCGAGCAGCCCGTCGACGACCATCATCGGCTGTTTCGCAGCGGCTTCGTCCCCCTCTTCTGGCGGGCGGCCGTTCATGGGCCTCGCTCGCCCAGTACACGATCGCGATATGCGCGCCAGGCGTCCAAGGCGGACCGGGCCGAGTCAGCGGTGAGGAAGTCTCCCGAACCGGTCTCGAAGGCTCGCGCCTTCAGGGCATCCGCGACCGCGAGAGCCGCAGGGGCTGCTGCTTCGCTGTCGCCATGAACGAACAGGCTCACCCCGGTGACCGGCGAGTCGTCAGCTTCACTGACCGGCATGCTGATCGAGAAGCCCGGCCCTTCGTAGTCGACCCACCCGTCCGGTGAGAACCCGACGCCTGGCAGCACCTTCGAAAGGACACCGCGAACATCCCGGCCCGTGCCCAGACTCGCCGGATCCCAGTCGTCGGGGATCTCGTCGATGGCACCGGCCTCGGGTGGAAACTGCATGATGAAGACGTCCCAGCTCACCCGCTCAAGCTACGCGTCAGCACTGACACTCAACCCGTCGCCCAACCGGCCACCCGGCCAAAAAACAAGCTGACCGCCCGACGCCGGCCGCGCCCCAGATCGGGCCCGCAACGGGGACGGGAGGACGTCGGCCCGGCTTCCACCCGGCACCGCTCGGGCCGACCCACGCAGACGGGCAGAGATGCGCGGCAGCGCGGAGGCCGCCCGCGACGTCGGCCGGGGCACCTTCCGGCCCTGCCCGCGCGCTCCACCGGGACGGCCGGTCCGGCCTCCTGCCGGGCGCCGCGGGTGGCACGTCCACCCGCCGGGGTGAGGGCTCCGTCCGCCCGGCCGGGACGGTGTTCAGCTGCGGTCGCCGGAACCCGCGGCCCCGGGCCGGCCGGCCCCCGCGCCGCGGGCCGATCCCGCTTCCCCGTCCCGCGCGGGGTGAAACCCGCCTGCGGATACGGGCGCCGCCCGGACGCAGCCGATGTGAGGCGAAGGGAATGCCGCCGAAACACGATCGCTGCATCGATTTCATGGCGTCCGCATAGTTTTGCGAACCGCTCGGCCCGCCCGTGCCCTCGCCCCCACCGTGGACGAAGGGCGGATGCCTCCCAACTCCGTGCAGACTAAGGCCTTTTCATGCCCAAGCTCATTCGGCGTGCGAGACATGTCGGCGTGGCAGCAGCGCTCGCCTGTCTGTCCCTCTCCCTCGTCAACACCAACGCCACCGCCGCCACCGCACCGTCCGGTCAGGTCGCCGCCGGACCGCACTGGTCGGTCACCCGCGTCGCGGGCGGGTTCGCGGTGAACCTCCACCTCGACCGTCAACTGCCGGTCACCGCGGGCATTCCCACCCTCTCCGTGGACGGCCGCAACCTCGGCCCGGCCACCGAGTCCGCCGACGGCACCTCGCTGTCCCTGGTGACCACCGACCCGTCGGTGGCCGACGCCTCGTCCGTGACCACCGACGCCCTGGCCACGGCCACCGACACCAGCAGCCGCCCCGGCGGCCGGGGCACGGCCACCGTGCCCGGCGCCACCCCGTCCGTGCTGCCCGCCGACCCGGCCGCCCCCGGCCGCCACAAGGTCACCGAAGGCATCTACGACTTCGGCGACCAGGCGATCCCGCTGCTCAACATCGGCGGAACCCGCGGCGAGCTGGAGGGCAAGCTGTACCTGCCCGACAGCCGCGGCCCCAAGCCGCTGGTCGTCTTCCTGCACGGCCGCCACAGCTCCTGCTACGGCTCCGGCAAGCCCAACCCGGCCGGCTGGCCCTGCACCACCTCACCGGCCAGCACCGAACAGCGCTTCCCCATACCGAGCTTCCTCGGCTACGACGCCCCGGCCCGCGCGCTCGCCAGCAACGGCTACGCCGTGGTCTCCATCTCCGCCAACGCGATCAACGCGACCGACAACCAGCGCGCCGCCGACTACGGCGCCCAGGCCCGCGGCGAACTCATCCTGGACACCCTGCGGATGCTCCAGAAGGCCGACACCGGCCGGCCCGCCGTCTACCACGACACGTTCACCGACCGGGACGTCAGCCTCGCCCAGGCGCTCACCGGCGACCTCACCCCGCGTGACCTGATCGGCCAGTTCGACCTGGACGACGTCGGCATCATGGGCCACTCCCGCGGCGGCGAAGGTGTGACCGCGGCCTCGACCCTCAACGACGCGCTGCCGGTGAAACAGCAGTTCGGCATCAAGGCCGTCCTCCCGCTCGCCCCGGTCGACTACGACCGCATCTCCCTGCCGAACGTCGCCACGGCCACGATCCTGCCGTACTGCGACGGCGACGTGGAAAACCTGATGGGCCAGCACATCGTGGACGACTCGCGGCACGCCTTCGACGACAACGTGCTGCGCTCCGCCGTACTCGTCCAGGGCGCCAACCACAACTACTTCAACACCATCTGGACACCCGGCGGCTGGCCTTCCGGCACCTCCGACGACTGGGCCTCGCTCGCCACCGGCGCCAACGACCCGGTGTGCGACCCGACCTCGCCGACCACCACCCGGCTCACCCCGACCCAGCAGGTGGCGGTCGAAACCGCCTACGTCGCGGGCTTCTTCCGGCTGACCCTCGGTGACGAGAAGCAGTTCCAGCCGCTGTTCGACGGCTCGGACACGCTGCCCGCATCCGCCTCCTTCGCCCACGTCTCGGTCACCGCGACCCAGCCCGCGGACTCCCGCAGCGACCTCCAGACCTTCGAACACCCCGACCCCGCAGTCCGGGTGAGCGGTCCCGCGACCGCACAGGTCTGCCAGGACATGGGCGGCACCGGCGGTGTGACCGTGACCCCGCCCCAGCCGTACTGCACCACCACGCTCAACGAAGCGGCCGTTCCGCACTGGTCGCCCGCACAGTGGGCCTGGGACGTGCCGTCCTCGCCGATGCTGCACATGACATGGAGCGCGGCCGACGGCCAGGTCCGGGTGACCGTACCGCCCGCCGACCGCAACATCAGCCGCTACCAGCAGCTCTCGGTGAAGATGGCGGCCGACGAATTCGTCACCACCGGAACGGACGTCACACTGACCGTCGTCGACGGCAAGGGCCGCACCTGGTCCGCGCCGGTCTCCTCCCTCAACCCCGCCGCGGTCACCCGGATGGCGGGCGTCAGCTCCCCGTGGCTGCGCAAGGTCATCCTCCAGCAGGTGACCGTCCCCACGTCCGCACTGCGGACCCTGGACCTGCGGGACATCCGCGAGGTGCGGTTCACCGGAGCACAGGGCGCGGACGCGTCGGCGGCCGGCGGTGTCTACCTGTCGGACCTCTCCGCGGAGAACCGTGCCGTCGGCGCGCGGGTGCCCGTCCAGCAGGCCGCCGTCGACATCGTGCCCACCAGCGTGGAGGAGGGCTCCGCGCCGTCCACTGCACAGATCGCCGCCGTGCTCTCCAAACCGGTCGGCCACCAAGTGACCGCCTACGTCAGCGTGTTCGGCTCCACGACCGCCACGGCCGGGTCCGCGATGCAGAAAGTCACCTTCACGCCGGGCCGTACCTGCGTGGCCGTGACCGTGCCGACCTACGGAGACACACTCCCCAGCACCACCGCCTCGACGTCCTTCAAGGTCTCGGCGACCGACGTCTCCGGCGGCGTCATGGGCGACAGCGGCTTCGGCACACTCACCGTCCGTGAGGACGACGGCGTCACCGGCGGCACCCCCGCACCCGCGGTGGGCACCCAGGGCAACGCCTGCGCCGAGTACGCGGCCTCCCTCAAACCTGGCCGGCTCACCGTGAAGGGCCTGCCCCTCCCAGGCCGGTCCCTCACCGTCACCGCCTCCGGCTACCGACCGGGCGAGAGCATCGCCCTCGCCCTCGGCACCACCCCACTCGGCCCGGTCCTCGCCGACCCCCACGGCCGGATCACCACCACCGTGACCCTCCCCGCCGACACCCCGGCCGGCCCCACCGAACTCACCGCCAAGGGCGCCGGATCCGCCTACACCACCCACGCCACCCTCCTCGTCCTACCCACCCACCCCACCCACCACTGACCCACCCCCACCCACCCCCTGCCCGGCCCAGACAAGGCCCGCCACACCACCCGCCCGAGACAGCACAACAAGCCCGCCGCCCGGCCCCACCCGGCCCCGGCAAGGCCCGCCACCCGCAAGCACACCCAGCGGGCGGCCCGGCCAGCCGGCAGCCGGGCGGACAGCGGGGCTGGCGCGGGCGGCAGGCAGGCGGGGCCAGCGCGGCCGGCAGGTGGGCAACCGCACATCGCCGACCGCTAAACGCGACTGACGGAAGGTCGTTGAACACAGTGCCCGGCTGCTGGAACCACACCGGCCGGGGCTGACCAGGTACGGGACTCCTCCCGTCTCTGAGAGGGGTCCGCCGCCCTGCTCCGGCCAGGAGAGTGCGGCGGCGGACCCCCGCCATGACAGCAGCGCAACGCCCCTACACCGTCATCCCTCACCGCAGCGGGCCGGAATCCGGATCCCAGGAGCGGAAAGCCGCTGATCACCGACGTGACGCAGGCCGACATCGGCCTGGGCCCGGACGCGGCCGCCCCGATCGGGGACGACCGTATCCAGCGGAAGTACCAGGGCAAGGTCAACCCGGACACCCGGACCCGTGGTCCGGCGGCACGGCGCCGGCAGTGGTTCACCATGGGCTACAGGTCCGGCGGCGTCGCGGCCCGCGGCACCTTCGCATGACGGCAAGGCGCTACCGCCTCGCGGAACCGGCCGGCGGCCGGCGCAGTGGACGGAACGCTCTCACGGCTCACGGCTCACGGCTCACCGTCACCGTGACCTCGTAGGAATCCTGCCCGGGCGGACAGCGCATCGCCTCGCCGCAGGACGAGCGGTGGGCGGTGACGTGGGCGGTGCCGGGGTGCGCCGCGGTGAAACGGGCCGACGCCACGCCGCAGCCGCCGCCCGGCGGGCACGAACCCGCCGGAGAGCTTCCGCCGCCGCCGGGCACGAGCACTGCCGGGTCGGAACTCGTCGGCGTCGACCAGTAGGTGCTGTGCAGCCGGACGACGACGACCGTGCCGCTGCGTACGTGCACGCCGGTCCGCGGGGCGTGCTCGTCGAGAGTGAGCGCCGCGGGGGGCGTCGTCGCGGCGGACGCGGTGGTGGGCGACGACCGGGAGCCGGCGGTGGACCCCGTGGGCCGGCTCGCAGCCGGGGAGCAGGCGCCGGCCGCGCCCAGTGCGGCGGCGAGGACAAGCACCTGCAGTGAGGCGCGCGCCCCGCGCCCGACGGCGGCGGGGAGCCCGCCGATCCTGCGGCCGGTCATCGGCCCACCTCCGAAACTGTGACGTCTGCGTGGCTCCCGGTACCGCGGTGGTGGGGCGGACCTTCCGCCCCACCATCGCGAACTCCTGTGCCGTCAGGAGGCGTTCAGTGCCGTGTCGTCGATCACGAAGCTGGTCTGGAGCGACGAGTCCTCGGTGCCGGTGAACTTCAGCGTCACCGTCTGCCCGGCGTAGCCGGACAGGGAGAAGGACTTCTGGGCGTAGCCGGTGGCCGCGTTCACGTTGGAGTAGGTGGCCAGCGTGGTGCTGCCGACCTGCACCGTCAGCTTGTCGTAGGCCGTGCTGCCGGATTCGGCCGTGTCGATGTGCAGGTAGAAGGAGAAGGTCGCCGCGCATCCCGCCGGGATGGTGACGGACTGCGAGAGGGTGTCGGTGTGGGTGGTGCCGTAGCCGTTCATCCACGCCTTCCAACTGCCCGAGTGCACGGCCTCACCGGAACTGTTGTCGATCACGCCGGAACTGGCGGTCCAGGGCGCGGCCGTGCCGGTCTCGAAGCCGGGGTTGCCGATCTTCTGGCCGGGGCCGGCGCAGCCGCCGCCGGTGGTGCTGACGGTCCAGGTGAAGGACGCGCTGCCGGAGGCGCCCGTGGTGTCCCTGGCGGTGACCGTGACGGTGGAGGTGCCGCTCGTGGTGGGCGTACCGGTGATCAAGCCGCTGGAGGAGATGCTCAGCCCGGCGGGAAGGCCCGTCGCGCTGTAGGTCAGGGTCTGTCCCGAGGCCGAGTCGCTGGCCGACACCTGGAGCGACACGGCGGCGCCGACGGTCGAACTCTGGTTGCCCGGGCCGGTCACGGTGACGGTGTTGCCGGTGCCGCCGCCGACGATGGCGTGGGTGATGGCGCAGGAGTTGGTGTCGTTGGACCAGCTCGCCTGCTCGGCGAAGGTGCCGGTGCCCATGGTGACGTTCGCGGCGCCGCCCGTCGTGCCGGGGCTGATCCAGGCGCACTCGTCGGAGTTCTCCTGGCCGTCGTAGGAGCTGCCGGTGTGGTTGGTCCAGCCGCCGGCCGGGTTCTGGTCCGACATCATCTCGTGCCACTCGTGGCCGAGCGTCATCGTGTACCCGTCGAGCGTCCCGGGGGAGTTGACGAAGCCGACGCCGCAGCCCGCGCCGGAGTCCATGTTGTACGGCTGGTTGCTGAAGGCGACGTCGCCGACGGTCGATGACACGGCACCGCCGGTCAGCGTGGTGTCGCCGTTGTAGTCGTGCCAGGCGCAGTACTGGCCCTGGTAGTCGTCCGGGTTGGTGCCGTGCGGGGACAGGATCACGTAATAGGCGTCCCGGTTGGCCGCGGCGGTGGTGTTGCCGAAGTGGCTGGCCGCCTTCACTGCCTCCACCCCCAACTGGTGCCCGGTGGCGGCGCTGGGCGAGGCGGCCGAGTTGTCGTACCAGACGCCGCTGAGAACGCCGCCGCTCTGGTACGGGACGAAGTCGGCGTTCGAGGGGCAACTGGTCGCACCTGCCGACACGTTCGGCCCGTCGCACCACTGTGTGAGGTCGGCCGACCACCGCTCGTTGCCCGTCCCGATGCCCTTGAACATCTCCTGGGCCACCGGGGCGGCGCCCTTCGTGTCACCGGAGAACGTCGCGTCGCCGCTGCTGTTGGTGCTCTGCGTGCCCCACTGGGTGCCGTAGAAGACCAGGTAGACCTTCGAGTGGCCGCTCTGGACACCGATGCCGTCGACACCGCCGCCGTAGGACAATGTCTCCGGCCCGGTTGCCGCAGGGGACGCCTGAGCGGCGGCCCACGACTTCATCTTGGCGTTCTGCCGGAGGGTCGGTACCACGCCGTGCCGGTAGGGGTGGTCGTGCGCGGGGCTGTAGGGGTTGGCGACCGAATGGCCGGGTGAGGCTGCAGGCGCAGGCTCAGGCGCGGCTACCGCCAGGGGTGCGGCGGCGAATGCTGCGCCGGTGACGACGGCGAGCGACGCGAGGCCGGTGAAGGCCGCTCGTGCCGCTCTGCGGTGATAGGTCTCGCCCATGGATGGAGGAACCTCTCTTCGCAGATGCGGGCTGCCCGCGGGCAGCGCTCATCTGCACGTAGGGAAGGAAGAGGGCGCACCGGAACGGCTCCGCAACGGACCGCAACGGACCGCGACGGACCGCGACGGACGGGGCCGAACTGCCGGCTGAAGAGTGCCGCCGGACCGGGAGACCCGGCCCAGATCGGTGGACGCGCGTAGATGATGCAGACACATCAAGCCGCAACGAGCCGGCCCGACAAGGGGTGTGACCTGACAGGCCGTCAAGCGCTCCGGCGGAGCTCTCGACGGGAGACGGAACCGACTGCGAGAAGGGGCGTGCCGAAGATCCGACAGGTGAGCGGTGCGGATGCGCCGTGGCGACAGAGAAGCAGATTGGCGTGACCCGGTCAATACCGGGAATGCGGCGCCCCGACCGGCCGGTACGCCTCCCCGGAGCCCCGAGTCGGCGGTTACGCAGCCACTTCGTCTACACGAGCACGTCGGTCGACACGGCAGGAATTTGACCGTTCACGGACAGTCCCTTTACCCGGGGCCGGACCCGGACACCCCGAGACCCAGGTCTGCACAACGTGGATGCGCGAGAACGGCACCGATGCCTTTGGGCCAGCAGGCGACGAGCACCTAGGGGCACGATGATCGACACAGGCGGCGTGGGCGTCTTCCTCGGACTGGACGTCGGCAAGAGCACCCAGCCACACACCCGAACACTGCGTCAGCTCTCGAAGGGATCCACCGACGTGCCTCTCCTGTCACGGGGCGTCATCACTCCGGCTGCGGCAGACCCCTGACATAGAGCCGCACGAACCCGGGAACATGCCAACTGTCCGGTGCGGTACCAGGCTCTACAAGGTGCAGCAGTGCCGTGAGGCGCTCCTGGACAATCTCCAGGGGTTCTGCGGTCAGCGCGGCGAGCGTCGATGTGAGCGTCTCCGGCTCGTCGCTCAGCGCGATCAGCCGCAGCAGTTCCGCCTGCGCCGGATCCAGGCGCGTATGGCTCGCAGCGAGGCGGGAGCGGACGTCATGGTCGGGGTGTGCGAGTTCGTCGAGCCGCGTGCGCGGATCGGCCAGGTCGGCGGCCAGCGACGCGAGCGGGCGGCGCGGGCTCTCCGCCAGCAGGGCTGCCGCCGTGCGCAGCGCCAGTGGCAGGCCGTCGCAGAGTTCGGCCACGCGGGCGGCGTCCTCGGGGTGGTCGAGGACGCGGGTGTCAGCCGGGTCGGCCATCGTGAGCGCGCGGTGGAGCAGCAGGGTCGCGTCCGCTGCGGCCAGAGGCCGCAGGACCATCCGGTGTGTGCCCTGATCCCCGAGATGCACCGGAGTCGTGACGACTGTGGTGGCCGGGGACGTCTCCGGAACGAGCCCGGCAAGCTGCTCGGGATTCGTCACGTTGTCCAGGACTATCAGGAGCGGGCTGCCGTTTCGGGCCAATTCCGTGAGTATCCGTGCGTACAAAGCGGACCGCTCCGCGCCCGAGGGGGGCAGGCGGTAGGCGGGCACGCCCACCGCGCGGAGGAATCCGCCGAGCAGGGCGGAGCCGTGCAGCCGCGACACATCGGCGAACAGCGCACCGCCAGCGAACCAGCCGCGGGCGATGGCCTGGTGAGCGGCCTCGAGGACACATTCTGTCTTGCCACTGCCGGGCAGCCCGCCGACCACCACCGTAGGGGCACCCGGGGCTTGCGAGGCGAACAGGTCCATGAGGCGGCACAGTTCGTCTCCACGGCCTGTGAACGCCGGGGTCGGCGCGGGTAGTGCGGCCAGGGCCGGCGGGGGCTCGTACGGCAGGCGGACGGAGAGGTCGCGGCCTTGCACCACGCCGGACAGGAAAAGGCCGCCCGAAATGCCGTTCTCGACGGAGTTGGGGTCGGTCATCGGGCGGCTGTACCGGGGTGCGCGGTCCGCCACTGGTCGGCGACCAGGTCGTCGAGGCCCTTCGACGTCGCTGCCCAGCCGAGAGTCGCGCCGATGGCCGAGGTGTCGGCCGTCAGGACCTTGGCCTCCTGCCCGACAGCGGGGCCGTGGCGCAGCGGGACCGGGCGCCCGGTGAGCCGCTCCACCGCGTCCACGACGTCTCGTACGCTCGCGGGGTGCGCGCCGAGGTTGTACACGGCGTGCCGTCCGGCCGTATTCGCGTGCAACGCCTGCGCGAAGGCCGTCGCCACGTCCTTGACATGGACAAAGTCACGTACGGCCGTGCCGTCGCCGTTGATCTCCAGGTGGGGGGCGGCCTGGACCGCGGCGGCGACGGCGTGCGGGATGATCCGTGTCATGTCCTGGTCGGCCCGCCCTGCCGAGGCGCCGGCCGCGTTGAAGATCCGCAGCGTGGTGGCGCCGAGGACGCCTGTCGCAGCCTGCCAGCCGATCAGGTCCTCGCACGCAGCTTTCGACGCGGCGTAGGGTTGCAGGAGGTCCCGCGCCGCCGTCTCGTCGACGGGATTTTGGGCGGGATGGCCGTAAACCGTGCTGGTCGAGGCGAACACGAGGCTGCCGGGCCGCCCGGAGCGCTCGGTCTGGGCCGCCATCGCGTCCAGCAGGTTGACCGTCCCCGTGACGTTCACCGCGTAGTAGCGGGTGGGCTGTCCCGAACCGAGGCGAACCCGCGCGAGGCCCGCGAGGTGGCACACGGCGTCCGTGTCCTGTACGGCCGCGCGCACGCCGGCACGGTCCGTCAGATCGGCGTGACGCGTTTCGACGCCGCCGGGGAACGCGGCCGCATGCTGGTTGACCAGTGCCACGACCTGCATCCCTCGGGCGAGGAGCTCGTGGACCACGGCCCAGCCGACGTAGCCTGCCGCACCGGTGACCAGGATCCTCATGAACTCATCCAAGCACTCGTCGCCGGGCGGCGGGGCACTTCGGTCAAGCGCCCGGGCCGGCCTCGCCGGGGGGTTCGCTGCCGGCCTGCGGCTGTGAGGCGGGCAGGCTCGCCAAGTCACGGGTCACGGCCTCGCACGCGGCGGCGTCGCCCAACTGCTCGAACAGCTCAGCCGCTCGCCGCCAGTGGGCGCGGGCGGCGGCCGGATCGCCTGTGGTCAGGCACAACTCGCCCAGGGTGCGCAGGACATCGGCCTCGTCCCAGGTGTCACGAATGCGCTCGAAGACCTCCCGTGCCTCAAGGCAGTCGGCGATTGCCTGCCGATGGTCCGCACGCCGGCGCGCGATATCGGCGTGCACGGTCTTGCACCGGGCCCAGGATCGGTCGTCGCGGGCGCCGTCCAGGTCCTCCCAGATGGCCAGGGCCTGCGCGGCCGCGTCGGCGGCCTCGTCGAGCCGGTCGAGGTGACTCAGGCAGACCGCGATGGTGTCGAGGGTGGAGGCGTTGCCGGAACGGTCGGGCACGGTCAGTCGCGTCATGACGTCCAGCGCCTCGTACGACAGGCGCAGCGCCTCGTCCCACTCCTCCCAGACCCGCGCCGCCATGGCCATGTCCTTCAGCGAGTCCGCCTGCCCGTGCAGGTCGCCCAGGCCGCGCCGTACGTCGAGCCCGGCGGCGAACGCGGCCCGGGAGCGGTCCGGACGGCCGATGGCCCGGTAGCCCGTGCCGAGGTTGTTCAGCAGCCAGCCCTGGCCCTCGTACGCGCCGCACCGGCCGGCGGCGTCGGCCGCCACATGGTGGGCCTCGATCCACACGTCCCAGGACAGGGTCTGCGTCAGGTAGCCCCACATGCTCAAGGGGATGGACCAGATGAGGTGGCCCATCCCCTCGTCCGCGCCGCTGTGCACGGCCGCCACGAGGTTGGACTGCTCGGTCTCGCACCAGCCGAGGGCGCCGTTGCGGTCGGGGAAGGCAGCGGGTACCGGCCCGCGCGAGGCACTGATGTCGGGTCGGATCCGCCCCGGCCGCATGACTTCGTCGGCGGCGTTCACGGAATGCGTGTACCAGCTGAACAGGTTCGCCAGCACCGGCTGCCGCTCCTCGTCACCGGCCGCCAGGCGGTCGCTGAAGGACCGGACGAGGTCGTGCATCCGCCAGCGTCCGTACGGGGTACCGGCCTCCACCAGATGGGCACGGGCAAGCCCTTGGAGATCCCTGCGGGCCGCGGCGGCATCCATCGCGGCGAGCACGGCGGCGGCCTCGGTGGAAATGTCGGGGCCCGGATTGAGGGACAGCAGCCGGAACATCCGGGCCTGCGGGGAAGGCAGTTGGCGGTACGACAGCTCGAACGCGGCGCTGACAGCGCTGTCGTCGTACCGCATCGCCTCCAACCGCGCCTTTTCATCGGCCAGTTCCGCGGCCAACTGGGAAAGCGGCTGACGGGGTCTGCTGATCAGCACCGCAGCGGTGATGCGCAGCGCGAGCGGCAGCCCTGCGCACAACTCGGCGATCCTCAGGGCGTCTTCGGGCTGGTCGGTGACTCGGGTGTCGTGCGGTCGAGCCATCCGCAAGGTGTGGTCGATGACCCTGACGGCGTCGTTCACAGTCAAAGTGTCCAGATCCAGCAGGCGAGCGCTCAGCATTCCCAGGGTGTGACGAGACGTCACAACGGCCCCAGTCACGCCGTCCGCGGGCAGCAGGGCTCTGGCCTGCTCATGTGCAGCGGCGTTGTCGATCACGACGAGGATACGGCGGCCCTGCCTCGCATAGGACGCGAGGATGGAGGTGTAGAGCCGCTGCCGGTCCTGGACACCGTGCGGGATGTGCTCCCCGGGCACTCCCAGCGCCCGTAAGAAGCCTTCCAGCGCCTGAGAGGGCCCCAGCCGCCGGCTGTCGTCGTAGCCGAACATGTCGACGAACAGCACACCGCCGGGGAACCAGCCCCGCGCCTGCGCCGCACGGGCAGCCTGAAGCGCAAGCTCGGTCTTGCCGACGCCGGCGAGACCGCCCACCGCGGTCACCACCACGACCGCCCTGCCCGCAGCGGCGGGCGACCCACCGGTCGCGGGATCCAGCCTTTCCATCAGCGTGTCGAGATACGTATCGCGGCCGACGAACACCGCGGACGCGGACGGAAGTCCGTGCAACGCCGGGGAGACCTGTGCGGGCAACTCGATCGTGATGTCGCGGCCCTGGATCACGGTGGAAAAGAACACACCGCCGGATATCTCATTGTCCGTGCCAGTGTCCCTCATCGCTTTGCCCGCCCCCTGTGGTTGCCGACGTACCGGCTTGCCGCGTTGCGCTCAGGCGGAGAATGCCCCGCCACGTTCGCGCCCATCCCCCACCCGGCTCTGCCGGCAGCACATTGCGCTCTTCGGCCCCGCGCCGCAGCACCGCGTCGGGCATGGACCCGTCGCGCCGGGCCCAGATGCCCGCCCCCACGATCCGGGCAACGATGCCGGGCTGCAGGGCCTCGCCGACGTGGCTGCCTACGGTCTCGTCGGCGGTACGGGGCGGCCCCGCGGGCGTTCTGCGGCGGCGCGGTGGCGGTTTGGCTGCGAGGAACCGGAGGGTCTTCTACGGTGTGTCTTCCTGGTAGTGGTTTGTGCCGCGTTGGGGGGCGTTCATGGATCCGGTGTCGGCGGGGTTGCTGGTGGCGCTGGCGGGTGGTGCCGGCGGGGAGTTGGGCCGTCAGGTGTGGGCGGGGCTGGGAGAGCTGGTGCGCCGCCCTTTCCGGCATCCGGAAGCCGGTGATGACGGGGGTGAGGCGTCGGTGCTGCCGGCTGGGGGTTCGGGTGAGGAGGAACTGACGGCGCTGGCGCAGGATCCGGCCGACGAGGAGCGGGTCGCGGCGCTGAGTGCGGTCCTGGCCCGGCGGGCCGCGGGGGATACCCAGTTCGCGGCGGAGTTGGAGCGGTGGCGGCAGCAGGCCGCGCAAGTGCCGCTCGGCGGCGGGGTGCACAACCACATCAGCGGGGGTACCTTCCACGCGCCGATCCTGCAGGGCCAGAGCTTCTCCGGCCTGACTTTCGGGGCCTCTCCCGCCGCACCGCCGGCCGCTCAGGACTCCGAGGCAGGCCCGGAGTCCGGACCGGGAAGTGCCGGGCCGTCCCCGGCCGCGGGCTGAACGCCGTGAGCGCCGGACCCGCCCCGCACGACGGAAAGCCCGGTACCGACAGCACACTTCTCGTGTCCCCGCCTGCGCCACCGGCGGGGAACTGTCGGCGTGGCGCACCAAACTGGGCCAGCCGGCCGCCGTGCGGCGTGAACGGCGTCGGAGTCCTTCCCCGAGCGGTGCAGCCGCGGCGGACCGGGCTTCGCTTCGGCCAGCGTCCACTCCACCAGCTCCGGCACCGTGCCGGCCGGGCACTCCCAGCACCAGGCCGCCAGCGCAGAACAGAGCCGTCGCCGTCCGGCACCCCGAGCGGGCCGTGCGCGAACCGCGGCCTTCTTCGTGGTGGCCTTGCGTGCGGTCGGACGGCGCGACGCAGGCGTGCTCCTGGCCCTGCCCCCGGTGGCGGTCGCCGGGCGCGGCGCGGCCGCCGGAGCCGCTGGGTTCTGCCGTCGTGTCGGAGCGGCGGAGGGGCAGCGGGACATCCGTTCCGTCGCGCGGTGCGATCGGCCGCCGCCCGCACCGTCGCCAGCGCCCGGGTATCGGCTGGTGCACTGGACCGGGACCTGCCCGGAACATCTGCTGGATTCCTACGCCCAAGCCCGTACCTCGATCAACGACGCGCCCCACGCGGACGCCGACGACGAGAACCGGAGCCCAGGCCGCGTGCGGGACCTGGAAACCGTCGTGGCCCGCCGCGGACGCGAGACGCGCGTGACCGCGGCGGTCGACGGGGACACAGCCGTGGCCTTCACCGAGATACGGGTCTCGCCCCCGCCGTCGTCGATCGCGTCGATCGCGTCGATCGCGTCGATTGAGGACACCGCTGTGGCGCGCGAGCACCGCCGCATAGGGCCGGCGAGCTGGATAAAGGCCTGCTCCCTGGCCACGCTGCGATCACAGCGGCCCGATGTCGCCTACGTGACGACGTCGAACGCCTTCGAAAACCGCCCCATCCGCACCATCAACCAGCGCATTGGTTTCGTACCCACCGTCCTGTGGACCACAGCGGTTTTCCCAGCGTGACTACGCCCGAGCTCACTGTCCAGTGGCGCGGGATGTCATCGGACCTGCGCCCGGAGGGAGGCCGCGGCCCCCCTCCGACTCCCAAACGGTCTCGCCCGCTTCGGCCGCCCGATCGTCGGGGTGCCGGGCGGCCGCTTCGTCCATCAGGGCGGTGCCCGCAGACGAGCACCGCGGGTCCACCGCGGCGGCCATCAGCCGGGCAGCGGTGTCCGACGGTGTCCCGGGCGGGATCACCAGCAGGTCCCACCGGCCGGTGCGGTAGGAGAGCAGCATGAGTTGGTGCGGGTCTTGTTCCTGCGCGAACCAGCCCACTTTGACGACATGGCCGGCGACCTGCACCTTGCGCGGGACGACGGGCCAGTGGGCGGGGTTGACCGTGACGCGGGTGATCCGGTCCCAGTAGACGTCCAGGAGGGCGACGAGCGCGGGCAGTTCCGCGGTCAGGTCGCGGGAGTGCGGCCACCAGGCCCCGTCGATCCTGGCGGGCCGAGAGCCCTGGGGCGCCAGCGAGACGCGCAGGGGAAAGGGCGACGGCTGCATCGGATCCGGTACGGGCGAGGGCACGTCCGGGCTCGGCTCGGGGAGCGGGGTGGGTGAAGTGGGCGGGGCCTCAGGAGGCGCCGGAAGCCCTGCGGTCGACGGCAGTGCCGTGGCGGGGACGGTCGGGACGGTCGGGGTCATCACGGACGGACCTTTTCCCGGTCCGGGGCGAACCGGACCAGCATCTTCAATCGCCGAAAACGACACGGGCAGGATGCGGGTGCACGGAAAACCCTCGGTGTTCTCACCGTACTCCTGTGAGACCGCCGGCGGACGGTGTGCCGCGGGCGCAAAGGGCCCGGCGCCCCCGGCTCAGTCCATGACGGCCAGGTGGTCGGCGCTGCCGCCGCGCCACTCGATGAGCAGAATCGTCGCGTCGTCGGTGGTGATCCCGCCGCGCGCCCGCTTCAGCGCGTGGGACAGCTCCCGCACCATCGTCCGGGGCCCCGGCCGGCGGCATCCGACCTCGGCGATGACATCGATCACCTGCGGGAGGCCGAACTCCTCGCCTCCCGCCAGGTGTTCCTCGACGAGACCGTCGGTGAAACACAGCACGCGGTCGCCCGGCCGCAGGATCCGCTCACTGACCAAGGGCTGCCGGCCACCGAAACCCACCGGCAGCGTCGTCGCGCCCTCGAGCTCGCCCAGGACCTCGTAGTCGCGGATGAGCAGCGGCCACGGGTGCCCGGCGTTGACCCACTGCAGGTGCCCGGTCGCGACGTCCAGCCGCATCATCTGCGCGGTGACGAACTGCTCCGGCCCGAACTGCTCGGCGATGACCTCGTCCATGTAGGCGTAGATCCCGGGCAGATCGACATGCGACCTTCGGGAGTGGCGGTAGGCGCCGATGGCGGCTGTCGCCATGACGGCCGCGCTCAGACCGTGGCCCATCGCGTCGATCATGGCGACGTGCAGCAGATCCCCGTTGAGCGCGTAGTCGAAACTGTCGCCCGCCACGTCGTAGGCCGGCTCCAGGATGCCCGCCACCTCGACCTGCGGAACGGACATCCGCAGCGGCGGAAGCAGGGCCCACTGGATCTCCGCGGCCACGCTCATCGAAGCGCTGCGCCGGGCGAGTGTGAAGGTGTCGGTGTAACTGTCCTTCGTCACGATCAGGTCCGCGACAAGGCCGGCGAGCCTGCGCAGCAGCCGCCTGTCGTCGTCGTCCACGGTGCCGAGCGTGACGGCCATGACGCCCACCTGGTCGCTTCCGTCCAGCAGCGGCAGGAACAGCCTGGTCCCCCCGTCCTGCACCACCTCCACGGTCCGCGCCTGGAGGAACGCCGTACCTGCGGGCGAGTCGGCGACCGGCTGCGGTGCTCCGGCCAGCAGTCCCCTGCCGGGCAGCGGCATCAGCATGAGCTGCTCGTAGTCCTGGAGCAGTAGGGACACCTCGCGGCCGCCGATCCTGGCGACCTCCTCCGCGACGAGCGGTGCGATCAGGTGAGGCGGCATTTCATGGGCACGGTCCAGGAGAAGCCCCAGCAGCCGCTCCCCGAACCCCTCCGACCGATCGATCCTGACCGAGGCTGAGGGACGCTCGCGTTCGTTCACAGCACCACCTAACACCACCACACCCGATACGGGACGGTAGAACCAACGGTGCCCAGCCGGCAGACACGCTGCAACTCCGCCTGTCCCCCGGCGCGGGCCCCAAAACGGCCTCCGGCGCCCGTAGCACAGGCCGACAAGCGGGCGGCACGGCGGCCGACCGGCAGTTCCCCGCCCGCAAGGGCCACCTGCAGCCACCAGCAGGACTACGAGCAGCTCATGCCCGTGCCGGGCCGTGAGCGGCATGCCGGGGAGCCCCGATCCATTCGCTGTGCTTCACCGACGGCTTGCTCGAAGAACGCCCGGCCGCAGGATTCGAGTGCGAACTTCGGCAGTTCATCGACGTCACCAGCGAGGTCGGCCGGCGGCCGCTGGGGGTCCGGGCGACGGTACGGGAGCTGTCCCACGCGCTGAAGCGTGCCCGCGGCGGGATTACCAGCGATGACGCCATGATCCTGCTCGTGGAGTGGCGTGGCGGCACCGCGGGCACCTCCTGATCGGCTGACGGTCGGTCCCGACGGCGAACTGGTTCGTCCGGCGGGCCGCCCCGGGGGTAGGGTGCGCTCACCGAGGGTCTTTCGTGCACTCGCATTCCGCCCGTGTCGTTTTCGGCGATCGACTACTACCGGGCCGGCTCACCCCGTTCCCGGGGTGAGGCGCGCGTCATGACTGCGACGGCCCCTGCGACCACGGCTGCCGGCACCGGTGCAGCGGTGCCCGCTCGCGTGACCCGGGATTCTTCCGGGAACCGGCGTCGGGCATCCAGGCGGCTGAAGTCGCTGACGTCCCGGCCTCCGCGTCCCCGGTCGTTGCGGCCTCTCCGGCCCTGGTGGGTTCCATGCCTGCCCGGATCGCGACGTCTGGTCGACGTACTCGCGCGGCCTGACCATGGATCCCTCCACGCGGACCGGCCTGCTCGATGTCCACGGGGACCGGATCACCGTCAACCCGAGCAGCCGTCCCGTCGACCCGCACACGGTGCCGGTCGATGGGCATGTGGTGCGAGTCAGCTTCTTCGAGGACCAGCAGGGCCCGTCCGCACCAGGCGATTCCGCTCTTACCGGCTGGGGCACCGGACCGCCCGTGGACCCGCCCGGGACAGCAGAGCGCCGCACGGCCCGTGGCCGCCGCAGTCGACCCACAGCGGACGTCACGTCCAGTGACCGGACGCACCAGGCCGACTTGAAGTCGCCCTCGGCAAAGCAGCACCGCAAGCCCTCCAGGACCCCGACAAAGGCCGGGCTCCCCCGCCCACGATCGGCCGCGCCGCGCACTGAAAAGCCGGCCGCGCCCGCTCCCTCCCGCGAACACCGTTCACCGGCCGCGGATCCTGATCACAACTTCACAACACGAGGTAGGACACATTGATTTCGTTCATCTGGTCTCCCGGAAATCCGCTGCCCGCCGGCACCGGCGGCTCGGAGAACTACACGGTCGGACAGGTCAGAGAACTGACACGGCGCGGACTGCCGGCCCAGGTGGTCACCGTCGGCCTGGGCGTCGACGACGGCAGGGACGAGTTCACCGATATCCCGTTCCTGTCACTGCAGACCCTGGCCGAGATCAGTGAACTCGACGGCACCGTCGTCTTCGTCAACGAACCGCATCCCGTGCCGACCATGCACCCCGCGTTCTTGATCCTGCACAATCCACCGCCCATTCGAGAACGGGAAAGGGCCTTTGCCGTCGAGGGGACCAGGGACCGCGCTCTGATCGTCACGAGCCGGTACGCGGCCGCGCTGTGGTCGAAATACCTGGACATCGACGTTCTGACGATCAGCGTCGTGTATCCGTTCGCTGAGCCGTGCTTCGCCGCGCAGTCCCGTCCCGGCAACGCCACCGGGAAGACGCGGGTTCTGTTCGCCGGCAGGCTGAGCCCGGAAAAGGGCATCTACACCCTGCTGGAGACGCTGCACATCGACGTCATCGAGCAGGACCTGGACCTCACCTTCACAGCGACGACAGCCGGCGCGGACAAGCCGCAAGGAAAGATCATCAAGCAGCTGCTCGGCGAGCACCCCGGAATCTCCGTGGTCGCCAACTGCAAGACACCCGCCACGATGGCGGCCCTGATGGCCGATCACGACATCGTGGTCATGCCGTCGAACAGCCAGTACTGGCACGAGACCTTCGGCATCGTCTCGATCGAGGCCCAGCACTCCGGCTGCCGGGTGATCGCCTCCAACGACGGCGGCCTGCCCGAAACCGACTGCGGCGCGGTGTCACTCATCACCCCCGACAATGCCGAGGCACTCGCCTGGGGCATCCGCGAGGCCGTGGACAGCGGACCACTGTCACCGAGCGCCAGGCATGACGCCGGGGAGAAATTCACCGTCGCGCAGTCCGTCGACACCCTGCTGGAGGTGTTCGCCCGGCAACCGCCGATCTCTCCGGCCACCATCGTCGCGCAACTCGAGGAACTGATCCTGGCGCCCTCCGCCCAGGTGCAACCCGTCATCCACACAGGCGAGACGCTGACCCGCCCCTCGCCGTGACCAGAACCGCACCCTCCAGGCCGCGCATGCGGTAGGAGTCCCCCTTGAGGGAGTGGACTTCGGCATGGTGGACGAGGCGGTCGAGCACGACCGTGGCCACTGTCTCGCCGAAGACCTCTCCCCAGCGCCCGAAGGGTTTGCTGCAACACCAGGGCGTGCCCGGCGGCGCTCCTCCGGTCCGGACAGGCAGTCCTCATCCTCGCAATCGAGCCGGCCGTACCGGGCCACCGACGCGACCGACACCCGGGACACGGCCTCGCTTCCGATCGCCGCCCACCCGGAAACCGCCGGCGGTACCTGTACGACACCCGCCGGCACCTTCAGCGCAGCCAGCAGCACGTCCGCACCGATGGACCGCGCGAGTCCGACCGCAAACGGGCAGCCGCTCTGCCCGGTCGCCGTCCCGTGCCCGAACCGCCGGGAGACGGTGAGGAAGCCCCTCGACACCTGGGGACGCAGGCCAGCCTGCACGGACTCCGCGCACGGTCGAGCGACGCCACCAGCACGCCTGCTCACACGCGCCGCGGCGACGGCGCCGGGTTGGGGTCACGGGGAGGGGCGGGGCCACGTATCGACTCGTCAGCGATGCGCGGCCGCTCTCCCGTCCCGGCGACCCGGCCAAAGTCGCCCAGGCCGTCCTCACCGTCGTCGGCCTCGACGAGCCATCGCCGCGCCTTCTGCTGGGCAGCGACGCCTGCACCTACGGCCGCGCGGCCTGGACACGGCGCCTGGGAGAGGACGAAAAGTGGCAGCACGTCAGCGTATCCACCGACCACGGCACAGCTCCGGACGCCGGCCGCCGGCTCGACAACTGGGCTGATCGGCAACGGCGGGGCGGGTCCAGCCGCACGACGCGAGGGGACCGCGTGGCAGGGGTCCGCCGGGCGCCTTGCACTCCGCACTCACCCCACCCACCAGCCTCCCCGCCCCCGACCCCGACCGCGATGACGGCGGCCGGCGCGAACGGGCCGGCACGCCGGCCGGGAAGGCCTCGGCCCGCGGCGGCCGCAGCGACCGGACGCACGAGCGCGAGCAGGCCCGGCTCCGCGAACAGCACGAGCGGAACTGCGCCGACTCCATTGACGGTCAGGCCGGCGCAGCGGGGTGAACAGGCGGGCCTCGCCGATGGCGCGCAGGAAGCTCTGGGTGGTGCCGAGCATCTCGGGGGCCCGTGGCGCGGTGCAGGCGGCGTAGCTGAAATCCGTGTCCCATGCCGTGGAGGGGCAAGTTGCCGACGCGCCCCTCAGAAGTGGCTGTTGTTCCCCGTCGGGTTGCGTCGTTCGAGCTGATTCAGCACCTGGCGCTGCTTCTCGGAGTCGCTGAGGCTGCCCGGAAATTCAAGTTCGCCGATGCCCTCGTTGTAAATCAGGTGATGCGCACAAGTCGAGGTTCCTGCGTGCTGTGTGACGGCGGCGTTCCAGACGCCCTCGCGGATGCAGGGTGCGCAGTATCCGAGCGGGGGGACGGAGCCGACCTTGTTCGTGTCCATGCCGAAACCATACGGGCAGGCTCGGACCGCCGTTCATGCTTCGCCGTCGTGGTGCGGGCAGGTGCCGCGGCCGGTGGGGTCCGACGCCCAGCCGTCGCCGCAGAGGACGCTCGTTCAGTGCCGCGGCTCAGTACCCCGAAACAACCGCCTGAGGACGGATCGCCCCTTCACGGCTGGGTGGTGCGACGCCACGGCGCGCACCACCCAGCCGTGGAACCAAGCGCGGCCGAGCCTCGTCACGTCCTTGCCCGGGCCGCCGGTCCTGTCGGGCGGACAAGCCGCGGGTGACAGCCCTGCCCTGGCAGCGGGTGACACCTGGCGGTCGCCAACGACGGCGTAGAGCCCGGATGCGAGCCGGCGCCCCTCGTTGCAGGTCAGCAGCCTGGAGCGCTCGGCACGCCGTGTGGAGCCGCCTGCCGATGCGCGCCGTCTTGGAGTTCGCCCACCCCACCGCCGCGGAGGAAGCCTCGTCTCCCGCCGCTACGCCGACACCTCGCCCCCACGCTCGGCCGCCCCGCCGTCGTCGCCCGGAACCACGGCTTGCAACACCGCCCAACACCCCCGCCGGAAAGCGGCCGTGACGGCCTTCATGGTCCCGCGGCCGGGTGGGATGTCGGCAATGACCTGCCGGTCGACCCGAGCGCGGTCCGGACATGACGCTGCACCCGCCCCGGCCCGGACGGCAAGTCCCGCACCTGGAAGCAGGGGCGCGCCGCGGTGAGTTGGGGCACATTCCAGCCGCCGTATACGAAACCCAAAGATGAGTGTCCACGGACAAGCCGCAGGTCATGTGTGCCGTGCCCGGCCACCGTGACCGTTCCGGACGACTGGGGCCCGCCCCACGTGGTTGATTGTTGACGCATGTACTTCCTAGTGTCGGCGCGTGCCGCCTGCGATCAAGCGGCATCGCATCCCCCGTCATCGACGTGAGGACAATCCGTGCACCCACGCGCCAGAACGGTGATCGCGGTGGCCTTCGCCGTGGTCACCGCTCTCTGCACGCCAGTGTGGAACCCATCGATCGCCACGGCGGCCCCCGTGGCAGGCAACGACTCCGCGGGCGCCACCCGCCCGGACGTGGTCTACCAGCGGCTCGCGCTCCCCGACGGCCGCTACGCGACCGTCTACAGCGACGGGCTGGCAGAGTTGCAGGACCGGGCCCGCGGCACCTCCGAATTCGAGTACGTCCCGCTGCACCACGAGGCCGGCCGGACCGCCACCACGCTGCCACCGCGGCCGGAACTGGTCGCCGACCTGACGCGGGGGCATCCCGAACCGTACGCCTCCGACGACCTGCTGGTCGCCTACTCTGACAACGTTGCCGCACCCGCGCGGGTGACCCTCAGGACCCGCCCGGACGCCAGTCGTCCGGCTCGCTACACCGGGGACGCGCGCCTGGACGGCGTGCTGGCCGGGCTCGGGGTGAGCAGGACGGAACCGGTCGCACCGGACGCCGGTGCGGACACCCGCGCCGACGGGGCGCCACTGGACCTGTCGCGGGTCTACCGGCTGCACGTGCCGGCTGCGACCGCCGGGCACGCCCTCGCCGTGCTGCGCCAGGACCCGGCGATCGCCTACGCCTCGCCCGACTGGCGCGTCACCTCGCTCAACACCGGCGGGACGCCGCTGAGCGACACCCCGGCGCCCGCGGCGCGCGCGGCCGGCCAGGCCGCCTCCTCCCGCGGCACGGTGACCGGCGGTCAGCAGCCGTCGGCCGCCCTGCCGTCGAACTACGGTCTCACGTCGGGCCTGCAGAGCCTGCTCGGCTCGACGGGCGTGGACGCGGCCTCGGCCTACTCGCAGATCGGGCAGCGCTTCGGGCAGTTGCCCGGGCAGGGCGAGATCATCACCAACGTCTCGCTCGGGACGCTCACCGACGCCTCGGCCGCCGCGGACAGCACCAACCCCTGCTACCAGTGGGCGGCGGCCTACGGGCCGACGACGGTCGTCCAGCACGGGCAGCGGTATCTCGACTGGCCCGGCATGCCCCTCATCCCGACCTACACCGCCGACGCGGACGGCGCGCTCGACCCGGTCGGGCAGGTGTGCGGCGCGGACGACCCGACGCTGACCGAAGTCGGCCTGGACTTCTCGATGATGGCTCCGCTGCCGCACGACCTCCAGCGGCCGGAGAACCCTGGCAGCGGCGTCACGGACCTGCTGGGCATCGCGCCGGGCGCGCAGTACCGGCTCGTCCTGCCGTCGGTCTCCGGCCCGGCGACAGCGGACATGGCGGCGGCGTTCCTGGCCGCGGCGCAGCAGAAGCCGCGCCCTTCGGTGATCACCGCCTCGCTCGGCTTCGGCTACGACAGCTACGGCTTCTCCGGGCGGTACATGGAGGAGGACCCGGTCATCGCCTCGGTGATCGCGACGATCGTGCACCGGTACGGGATCGTGGTGACGGTCTCGGCCGGCGACGGCCTGCGGACCTACACCAACGCCGCGGTGCCGCCCTCCGGCGGCAGCACGGCCACCGAACTGGCCGGGCACGGGAAGCAGCCCACCGACCTCGACGACGTGGCGATGTCCACGGCGCCGTCGTTCGTCGCGGACACCGGGTCGATCGACGTCGGGGCGACCACGCTCGACGACCTCGCCTCGGCCGGTGGCGGCGCCGGGCCGGCGAGCGTCACACCCTACCCGGAGACGCGCTACAACGGCGCCCGCGGATTCGCGAGCGGGCGCGGCTCCCGGGTGGACATCTCGGCGCCGGGCGACAACGTCATCGCCCTCGCCCATGCCGCCGGCGGCCCGGCCACCGCGGTGTCCGTGGCCTACCAGGGAGGTACGTCCGCCTCCACGCCGGAGGTCGCCGCGGCGGCGGCCGTCGTGCTCCAGGTGGCCCGGCTGACGCACGCCCAGGGCATGTCCGACCCCCTCGAGGTGCGCGACCTGCTGGTCGGCACCGCCTCCCCCGTCGCGCAGCCCGCGCAGACCGACCTCGACCTCCACGTCGGCCCGCAGGTCGACGTCGGCAGGGCGGTGGAGACGCTGCTGCGGCGGGCCGGGGAGCCGGCGGCGCCTTCGCTGCCGCGCATCGCGGTCGTGGCCCGGCACCCGCTCGACGGGTTCGACACCATCTTCAACAACGAGACCGACCCTGCGGCGATCCCGCTGGACCACGCGCACGTCAACGACTGGATCGTCCTGGCACCCGACTGGCAGGGGCTGCCCGCCCACGGGGTGAGCTACTCCCTCACGGTCGGCAAGAAGCAGCTCGCCGCGACGGCGAACGCCCGCCTGCAGCCCTCGGCGATCCTGGCCGCGGCCGGGCTGCCGCTGGCCGCGACCACCTCGCGGAGCGTCACGCTCACCTATGCCGCGAGCAGCGGCGGCCGGGCCCTGGCGAGTCGCTCGGTCACGCTCACCTTCGGGCCGAGCGACGGGCTCGCCACCTACGGTCTCGCGCCCGCGGCCCCGGCAGTCGCCCGCGGCGCCACCATCGCCGTCCACTACGACCTGCGCGACCTGGTGAGCGCGCCGGACCCGGTGCTGGTTGTCTCGCAGCCCGGACGGGTCGACCCGGCGTCGTCCGGCTACTTCCGGCCGGCGTACACCGTCCCGCTGACCGCCCCGGTGGGGACCGTCGAGGTGCCTGTCTCGGCACTGCAGGGCGCCGGGATCTACGGCATCGGCATCCAGCCCGCGGGGGCCGGGCGCGCGGCCGTCACGTACACGCACTGGGCTTTCGTCCGGGTCGCGCCGACCGGTGACGCGCGCCCGCCGGCGCCGCTGCTCGCGCCGGCCGGTCAGCCGGGCGAGAGCGGGCACGACGTCGCGGTCGACTACGACCAGGGGCTCGCGGTGACCTGGGACGTGCGTGACGTCCCAGGTGCCGACGGCGCGATCGTCGAGGTCAGCGCGGCGGGTCCGACCTCGACGGGCAACCAGAACCCCTTCAACAACCCCAACGGCTCCCGGATCGACGCCAACGGCGTGGACACCGGCTCGGTCTACCACGGCACCGTGCACGGCGCGCGGGGCACCGTCACGCTCCCGCAGAGCGTGCTGCGGCTCGACACCGCGATGAACCATGTGGTCCGGGTCCTCGCGACGCACAACGGCCGAATAACCGGCGAGGGCAGCGAGGTCAGCATGGTCACCCGCGACGGTGTCGTGCCGTCCTCCGGCGGCACCGTCTACACCGGCTTCGGCGTCGCGGCGGGCGGTCACGCCGGCTTCGTCACCTCCAACGGGGCGGCCGGCGGCACGGTGGACGTCTTCGACCAGGGGACGAACAAGGTGACCCGCACCGTGGCGTCCTCGGCGTCCACCTACCAGACGCCCGGCTCGCTCGGCGCCGGTGCCGGCCTGTTCGCCGGGGACACCGGGCTGTACGAGCGCATCGACCCGGACGGGAGCCGCAGTTACCACGTGGTGGCCCCGCTGTCGGAGGGGAAGGACGCCGGCGCCTGGACGCCGCCAGCCGCGGACGTCACGCCGGGCGGCGGCACCGGTCCGCTGCCGGCGCCCAACCAGCGTACGGACACGAGCTCCTTCCTCTACGGCAAGAACGGCCCGACCGGGGCCTACCGCGTGTTCACCTCGAATGTGGCGGCCGGCACCTTCGGCCCGCCCGTGGACGTGGAGCCCGAGCTGAGCGGCTACCAGTACCCGTTCGTGACCGCCTTCGGGGCCGACAACAGCACCGGCACCGCGGTGCTGGGCGCGAGCGACTTCTTCACGTACGACGGCCCGAACAGCTTCGTCACGGTCGCCGCCGACGGCTCGGTCTCCTCGTTCCCCGGCGTCACTGTCGGCTCCCAGCACGGGCTGGCGATCGACTCGACCACCCACACCATGCTGGCGGCCACCGACGACGGTGCGCTCGGCCTGTACGACGTCGGCACCGGTGCCGGAACCCGCTTCACCCTGCCCGGCGGCGGCTACCAGCATCCGGTCGCCGACGAGGCGCACCACCTGTTCGTGATGCAGGAGGTCGCCCCGCCCAGCACCAGTGCCGGGAATCCGGACAACAACGCGACCAGCGCCATCGTGGTCGTGGACGAGACCGGCAAGCTGATCTCCCGCGTGTCCGGCTTCTACTGGTACAACGTCAGCCTGCCGATCAACGGCTCCTTCGTGCAGGTCGACCCGGCGACGCGCACCGGCTACACGCCGGGGCCGCACGGGAGCCAGCTGTCCGTCTTCCACTACTGACCCCTGCCGCGGCCTGCCGGCCGCCTCGCGGACCGGCGCCCGGGGCACCCGCCCCGGGCGCCGGTCCGCGCTCTCGTCCCGCGCGGCTTCGTCCCACCGGGGTCGGCCGACGGATCAGGACCGGATCGCGCACGTACCGAGCCGGAGAAAGCCGCCGGCGCCGAAGGGAATAGGACATATGAACCAAGGGTGACAGCCCCCCGTTCGGCCCGCCAGGACCCTTCCGTGCCGTCAGACTCCTGGACGGGAACGCTCCGGCGGGGCGTGCGTACAGGGGGCGAGGGGGCTGGGCGTGACGGATCACGGCATCCAACGCGCGCACACGGCAACGGCGGACGAGCCGGGTGGACGACAGTACGGCAACGATCAAGAGCCGGATCACGGACGGCCGCGTGCGGTGCCGCGGCACGTGGCCTGCGTGATGGACGGCAACGGCCGCTGGGCGCAGCGGCGTTCGCTTCCACGAACGGCGGGCCACCGGGCGGCCGAGACCACCGTCATCGACATCATCGAGGCGGCCCGGGCGGCCGGAGTCGAGTGGCTCAGCCTGTACGCCTTCTCCACCGAGAACTGGAACCGTCCCGGCGCGGAGGTCGACTACCTGATGCGCCTGGTCCGCCGGGTCGTGCGCAAGCACGCGCCGCTGCTGCTCGCCCGCGGCATCCGCTGCCGCTTCCTCGGGGCCGCAGACCCGCGCATCCCCCGTGAACTGGCCCAGGACTTCGACGCTCTGGCGACGCTGACCGCGGGCAACCGGGGGATGACGCTCACCGTCGCCTTCGACCACGGCGGGCGCCGCGACATCGTCGAGGCCGCCAGGTCGCTGATCCGCAGCGGGACACCCGCCGACGAGGTGACCGAGCGGCTCTTCGCGGACCACCTGCCGTTCCCCGACACCCCCGACGTCGACCTCGTCATCCGCACCTCCGGCGAGCAGCGCATCTCCAACTTCATGCTCTGGCAGGTCGCCTATGCCGAATGGGTCTTCCCCGACGTGCTCTGGCCGGACTTCCGGGCCCCCGACTTCCTCACCTGCCTGCACATCTACCGGCACCGCGACCGCCGCTTCGGCGGTGTGCCGCCCCGGACGAACGGAGACCCGTCATGACGACTGGAACCACGGGAACGGCCGACGAGAAACCCCTGTTCGGCCCTGAATCGCAGTTCCGCGCCTTCTTCGACGACCCGCGCTGGGCGCTGGCCGTGATCCGCGCCACCGTGCTGGAGGCCGCCCACCCGCAGATCGGCGCCGCCCTCGCCGACAACTCCACCTTCGTCGCCCACCCCTGGCGCCGGCTGCGCAACACCTTCCTCAGCATGCGGCGCATGTTCGATGCCGACCCGGCGGTACGGGAACGGGAGGCCGCCCGGCTCAACAGGCTGCACGCCCGCATGAGCGGCACCGACGCCCGCGGCCGCGGCTACGACGCCATGGACCGGGCGACCCGTGCCTGGGTGGTCGCCACCCTCTACGAGAGCGCCGTCACCATGTGCCGACTGAGCGGTCAGCCGCTCGACCAGGACACCATGGAGCGCATGTACGCCGAGTACCGCTCCTTCCTCGCAGCGCTCGACGGCGACGCCGAGGAACTCCCCGAGGACCTCAACGACTTCTGGCGGTACTTCGACCGGGTCGTCGAGGACGAGCTGGAGAACACCGAGGCAGCCCGCATCATCCTCTACCGGCTCTTCGACCACCTGCCCGCCCCGGCACTGCTCGACGGCGCACCGACACTGTGGGCGGTCGGCCGGGCCGTCGTCGGTCCGCTCCTCGGCGCGATCACCGTCGCCTCGCTCCCCGAGCCCTACCGGCGCAAGTCCGGCCTGCCCGAGATGCCCGGCGCCGCGACCCTCATGCAGGGCGCCTACCTCGCCGCCGGGCTCACCCGCTTCCTGCCCGAGGGCTGGATCAATCCCCAAACCGTCATCCAGACCCTCACCCTCCCTCCCGACAGCGACGACCCCCGCGCCCGGACCGCGACCGCGCTGCGCGCCCGCATGAAGCGGGCATCGGCCCTGCTCCGCCTCCTCACGCCACTGAGCACCGACACGGGCCCCGACCCGGCCCCGGCTGACTCGGCGGCCACGGGAGAAGGCCGGCGCCCGGCGGAGGAGTTCTTCCGCCAGGTGCTGGACCAGACCGGCGACGGCCACCTCGACTGGCCCGACCTCGCCGCCATGGCACGCGAACTGGCCACCCGGCTCGACCTGGACGAACCCGAGGAGACCCGGCTCTACGACGCCTTCGCCGCATGGTGGCGCGAGCTCCAGACCGCCCTGGACACCGACGGCGACGGGCGTGTCAGCGCCGACGAGTACGCCGCCGCCGTTCCCTCCCTCGCCGGTCCCGCGCTCATCCGCGTGGCCGAGGTGCTCTTCGACGTCACCGACAAGGACGGCAGCGGGACCATCGACGCGGACGAACACCGGGCACTCTTCCGCACCGCCTTCCACCGCGACCTCACCACCACCGAGGGCAGCTACGGCCGCAGCGCCTTCGTGGGCGAATTCCTTTCCTTCATGTCCGGCCGCCGCAGGAACACCGCCTACGACCCCCTCCTCGCCGACGCGTGACGAGCACGGGCACGCCGGCCGCCGACGCATTCGTCCCCATCGGAGCTGCGGCAAGAGCGTGTCCGGGATCTGGTGCGGACACGGTCCCCTGGGCCACGGGCGGCTTCGGCTGCTGCGCACACCGCACCGGGCGTGCGGCGCTCTCGATGCGGGCAGCAGGGATCCGGGCGTCCGGCCCGGATGTTACCTGAGGGACGGCCGTGTTGTACCGATTCGCGGGTTTCGCCAGTGGCCCCGACGATGTGCGGGCAAGGTCGAAGAGTGACTGATGCGTCGTCGGGTGTCGTGGTGCTCGGGCCGGAGACGGTGCTGCCGTGGGCGCGCGCAGCGGGCATGGTGGTGGATACCCGCGGGGAGCGGCGCCTGGTGTCGATGCGGCTGGACGTGCTGGCAGGCGGCGCCCTGCCCGGGGCGGCTGCCGCGGACGTCGAACTGGCGATGCGGTGGGCCGCCTTCATCTGCTGGGTGGACGACGAGATCGACCGGCGGGGCCTCGGGTCGGTGCCGGGGGAACTGGAGCGCTTCACCGGCCCGCTGCGCGGGGTGCTCGCGCCCGGCACGGGGCCGGCCGGCGGGGCCGGCGCGCACGCGGTGGCGTTGGCCGGCCTCTGGGACCGGACGGCCACCGGGACACCCGCCCGCTGGCGGGAGCGTTTCACCGCCGACTACACGGACTTCCTCGATGCCTGCGAGCAGGAGGCGGCGCTGCGCCGGGACGGGGTCCGGCTGCCCCTGGACGGCTACCTCGGCCTGCGCCGCCGCACGATCACCCTGCTGCCGATGCTGGACGTCCTGGAACGCATCGGTCGCGCACCGCTGGTGGAGCACGCGCGGGTGGACGCCCGGCTGCGGGATCTGCGCCGGGCGGTGGCGGACGTCGCGGGGTGGGCGAACGACCTGGCCTCGACGGCGGACGACGAGGCGGTCGGCCAGGACAACCTGGTGACGCTCCTCGCCCGCGAGGGCGGCTGCCCGACCGGCGAGGCCCGTGGGCGCGCGGCCGCGATGATCGGGGAACGGCGTGCGGGTATGCGGGCCACCGCGGCGCGGCTGCGCGCCGAGCGCGGGCTTCCTTCGGGCCGGCGGGCCGAACTGCTGCGATACGTGGACCTGGTGGAGACCTTCACCGCCGCCGTTCTGCGCTGGCTGGCCGTCACCGGGCGCTTCACCGGCGGCCCCGAGCCCGGGCGCGCCCCCGGACTCTGACCGGCACTTCGGCCGCCGACCCGCGCCCGACCCGCACCCGACCGCACCCCGGAGACGGACCCACCACGATGAGACCCGCCCCGATCAGTGCCGACCTGCCCCGCTGGCCCCACGCCGCGTTCCCCGCCGGCCTGGCCTCGGCCACCGCCCGGCTGCGCACCCGCCTCCTGTCACGGGTCGGCCCGGACGGGGCCGTGCGTGATCCGTGCCGCAGCCGTGTCCTGGAATCCGCCCTGCTGCTGGCCCTGCTCGACCGCACCCGAACGGAGCCCGAGGCCCGTGACCGGGTGGCCGCCTACCTGGCCAGTCACCGCGACTCGCCGCAGGCCCTGGACCGGCTGCTGGCCCGCGCCTCACTCGACGGCAGGCCGGGCAGGGTGGAGGGAGAGGCGCTGGACGTCGAGCGGTTCCTGCGTCAGGCACCGGACTTCACAGGCGCGCGCAAACGCGCCCTGCTGCACGCCGTCCTCCTCGTCCTCGGCGCCGTGCCGGACGGGGCACCACCCAAGCCCGGCGCCTTCGACCTGCGCGGCCTGCACACCTGGGCACGCGTCCAGGTCACCGCGGTCAAGGCCGTGCTCGCCCGCCCGGGCCTGCCCGACGCGGCCGATCTGGAGCTCCTGCGCTCCACCCAGCGCCCCGGGACCGTGTGGGAGGGCAACCTCCTCATCCACCTCTCGGTCCTGCACGCCCTGGCGCCCTTGCCCGGCCAGCGGAGCCTGGTCGACGCAGGGTTGCGCACCGCGCTGCGGCACCAGCGTCCCGACGGCGGCATGCCGTTCATCTGCGACGAGGACACCTGGCTCACCGCCACCGCGGGCGTGGCCCTGCACACGGCCGGTGCGCCCGCCCCGGTCCTGGACGCCGTCGCCGAGCGCCTGCTCGTTCTCCAACGGCCCGGTGGCGGCTGGTCCTACACCGAAGGTGCCCTCCTCGCCGACGTGGACTGCACCTCGGCCGCCGTCGAACTCCTCCACCTGGCGGGCCGGACGCGCCACCGTACGGCGATCGGCCGGGCGGTTTCCGCCCTGTACGCCCTGCGCGGAGCCGACCACGGCTTCCCCACCTACCTCGCCGGCGCACCCTCGGAAGCCTGCATGACGGCGGCCGCCGCCAACGCCCTCAGCACCCAGGGCCACGGCGGGCAGGCCGCGGTGGAGGCGGCCCTCGCCCACCTGGCCGGCCAGCAGTCCCCCGACGGTTCCTTCCCGCCGGACTGGAGCAGCAGCCGCCTGCACACCGTCTTCCGGGCCACCCTCGCCGCCCTGCGCCACCCTTCCCACGCTGCCCCGGGGAGCCCTGCCCATCGCGTTGTCCGGCGCGCGACACGCCTGGTGCTGGACACCCAGAATCCGGACGGAGGCTGGGGGCAGCAGGGGGGCAGCGGCAGCGACGCCCTCAGTACCGCCTACGCCCTCATCGTCCTCAGCGCCCGCACCACCGACCCGCGCCCCGCCGCTCGCGCCGCGGCTTACCTGCTCACCCGGCAGCGGCCCGACGGGTCCGTCGACTCCGTCCCCGACTCCATCGGGCCACGCCCCTTCGCGTTCGCCGTCCCCGCCCTCGCCGACGCCTTCACCCTCCTCGCCCTCGGACACCTCACCCACCGCCTGGCACCCGCGGCGTCCCGAAACCCTCCCCGCCCGCGGGGGACCCGGCGGGCCGGCGCCTCGGCAAACCCGTGACCGGCCGACCCCAGCCCCGAGACCGACCGACGCACCTGCCGCCGCCCATGCCACCCAGGTAAGGACACCCACGTGCCCGCATCCGCGCGCCCCGCGCCCATGGATCTGACCATGCACACCATGGCGCAGGCAGATCCCCGACTGGTCCTGACGATCGGCGCCTTCCTCGACCTGGAAGGCGAAGTCCCCCCGCTCGCCGAGTTGCGTGCCCACCTCGCCGACCGCCTCGACCGGCTGCCCCGCCTCACGTACCACCTGGACGGCCCGGGACTGCGAGCACGCTGGGCCCGCGACCCCAGCCCCGACCTGGACCTGCGGGTCCGCGAACGGCGGCTCGCCCCGGGGGCGGAGAACCTCGACCTCGCGCGGCAGGATCTGCTGACGCACCCGCTCCCGGACCGTGGCCCGCGCTGGGACCTGTGGCTGCTGCACGGCCACGCCCCCGGCCGCTTCAGCCTGTGCTACCGCGCCCACCACACCGCCCAGGACGGCCGGGGCGCCATCGGCACCGTCCGCGAACTGTTCGGCGCCACCCCGGCGGCCGACCGTGCCCGCACACCCGCCGAGGAACCCCCGGCCCGCAAAGCCCGACCCGAAGTCCGGCCCGGCGACTACCTCCGTACCGTCTCTGCGATGGTCCGTACCACGGCCGCCAACAACCTCTGGGACGACCCCGCCCGGCCGCTGAGCGGCGACCGCGCCAGCGCCTGGGCACAGGTACCGACCGATGTCCTGCGCACCGCTGCCGCCGCACGCGGCGGCAGCACCAATGACGCCGTGCTGGCCGCACTGGCCGAAAGCCTGCGCACCTGGAGCAACGAGCACTGGCCCCGCAGCGCGGGCCGGCCCGTGCCCGCCGTCATGATGGTCGACCTGCGCGGCCCCGGGGAAGAACACATCCCCGGAAACCTCTTCACCTTCGCCCCCGTCCCCCTGCCCTGCCACCGGGCGACCGCAGCCGAACGGCTGGACGCGGTCATCGCCGCAACCCGGGCGCCGAAGAACCCCGCCCGCCGCGCGGCCATGCGCACGATCACCGACCGCACCCCCGTACGGGCGTTCCACACCCTGGCCACCCGGCTCACCACCCCCGCCAGGGCGATCGTCGACACCTCCTACATCCCGCTCCCGCCCCTGCGGTACGGCGATGCCGTCGTCACCGACGCGCGCCTGTTCACCTGGCTCCCGCGCCACCACCCGGTGTCCGTCGCCGTGTGCAGCTACAACGGCACCACCACTGCCTACTTCGCCACCGACCGGGCCCTGCCCGGCCTCGACCGGCTCCCCGCGCTGTGGGCACAAGCAGCCCAGGAACACGCCGTCGAGGGATCATCCCCCGAGCCCGCCTGACCGACGCTCCACGATGGCCGCCGCACCCCAGGACCCCGACCCGCCACCGAAACCGCGCACGAGAAACCGCCCGACCAAGCTCGCCTGCTGCGTCGTCACCTACAGAGGCGTCCGAGCGTTGCGTCAGCTCCTCTCATTGCTGGGCGGTGGGTCGAACGGTGACGATCTGCCGCACCAGTGCGCAGAGTTCACCAGCCGGGTCGGTCAGCTCCACGTCGACGACCGTCGATCTTCCGGCGCGGGTGATGCGGGCCTCTGCCGTTGCGGCGCCGACGACGGGCCGGAGGAAGTTGGTCGAGGATTGCATGGTGGCGGGAGCAGCGGTGGGATCACCGCTCGCGAGGACGGCCACGACGGCAGCGGCGATGTCGGCAAGCGCCATCAGCGCGCCACCATGCACACCGCCGCCAATCGTGGCGAAGTCGCCGCTCTCGGAGGACAGGTGGGCGACGACGCGGTCGGGGTCGATCGTCGAGAAGGTGACGCCCAGGTGCCGGGCGAAAGGCACGAGGTGGTGGATGGTGCCGGTCGTGATGGGCGGTGTGGCGTTCATGGTCATGCCTCCGGTGCCGAGCCGTGGTCGTTGAGATCAGTGAGGGGTCCGCGGTGCGTCGCTACACGACGGACGGACGGACCTGCGATCGCGGCCGTCGGCACCCGTTCGTCTCCGGCAGCGATGGTGCTCATGACGGGGACGCTGAGGGGTCGGCGAGCTCTCGGATGACGCCGACGACATCGTCCAGCAGGTCGAGGGGGCAGCCCCAGTAGTCGTAGATCCCACCGCGATCGCTGTTGCTGCCGCACACGACGAACAGTCCGGTCCCGAGGCGCTCCTTCAACTCGGTGGCCAGCCAGCCGACGAAGCCGCTGTTGTCGAGGCCAGGCGGAAAGTGGAAGGACAGCAGACCGAATCGCTCTCTGTCCCCGTCGCTCCCGTCGTCCGGGCGAAGGGCGCTCCAGCATTCGTCGTCGCGGACGACCGCGAGGACGCGCTCGTCCAAGTGAGGAGGCTGGTCCATCGGTGTTTCGACGAATGACCACGCCCCGTCGAACACCACGATCTCAGAGTTCGCTATGACGGTCCGCAGCCGGGTCCGTGTCTGAGTCGAGGTCTCTCGGCTGACGCTGACCATGGTGGTCACCTGCTTCCGGTTGAGGCTGGGGGTGGTCCGTCAGCGATAGTCGCATCAGATGCCGGCGCGGGCGTAGACGTGCGCCCGCCCCGAGAATCAACGCTCAGGCTCGTCGTTCCAGTCCTGCCAGAAGCGTGGGGCCACCCTCGATCAAACGGCCGAACGGAGCCTGCTTCCTGTCTGCGCGAGCGAGAATGTGCGCTCCTTGCTCCTCGATCCCGCGGCTACTGCGGCTGGACGGGATGAGGCCAGGCGCCGTCGCGGGCCTCGGTGGCGGCCCAGCTCTCCAGCAGCTGGAGGCGCTCCCGAGTCGGCTCGTCGGCGGGGTAGTAGGCGAACAGGCTCAGCGTCCTGGAGTCGGGCAGCGCAAGCGCCTCGAACCCGAGATCGAGATCCCCGACAACCCGGTGACGGAGGACCTTGCGGCCGGTGCGGTGGTACTTCACGTCGTAGCGGGCCCACCGGCGGGAGAAGTCGTCGCTGCGCGTGGCGAGCTCGCCCACGAGATGGGAAAGGCGCCGATCGGCCGGGTTCGCGCCGGCGTAGCCGCGCAGGACGGCGACGACGTCGTTGGCGGTCTGCTCCCAGTCGACGTAGAAGTCGCGTGCGAGCGGGTCAAGGAACGTGAAGCGGGCATTGTTCCCGGCTGCGATCCGGCTCTGCAGGAGGTCGCAGTAGAGGGCTTGTGCGAGCGAGTTGGTCGCAATGATCTCGAAGCGGTGGTTGCGCGCCCACGCCGGAAGTCCCTGCATCGAGTCGATGATGGTTTGCAGTCCGGGGCGCAGCGCGGGTCGCGTCGTGCGGGTCGCGGATCTGTGGGTCGAGCTGCGGGCCGCCCGTGCCAGGTCGTGCAGGTGGGTGGTCTCGGCGTCGTCCAGTTGCAGCGCGGCCGCGAGGGCATGGAGGACCTCGTCGGAGACGCCGGTGAGGTTGCCGCGCTCGATGCGGACGTACCAGTCCACGGAGATGGACGCGAGAACCGCCACCTCTTCGCGCCGAAGCCCCGGCACGCGTCGTCCGCCGGCCGTACCGAGCCCGGCTTGCTCGGGCGTGATCCGGGCCCTGCGCGTGCGCAGGAACTCGGAGATTTCGGTCCGCAGGTCCATGCCGCCACGGTACGCGGCGCCGCCGCCTTCTGGGGGGTAGCGCCAGTACCCCGATCAAGGGCCACTCCCGCATCGGGCCGATCGTGAGTCCAATGGAGACATGGAAACGATCACTCTCAACAACGGCGTCACCCTCCCGGCTCTGGGCCTGGGCGTCTATCAGAGTGCACCGGAGGAGACCGCCGATGCGGTGGCGACCGCGCTCGAGCTGGGCTACCGCCACGTCGACACGGCCGCCGCGTACTTCAATGAGAAGGAGGTCGGAGACGGCCTGCGCCGAGCCGGACTCCCCCGGGATGAGGTATTTATCGAAACCAAGGTGTTCCCCAGCGACTACGGGTTCGACGAGACCCTGCACGCGTTCGAGAAGTCGACCCGCAAGCTCGGTGTCGACCAGCTGGATCTGTTCATCCTGCACCAGCCCCGACCCGGCCTGTTCGACCGCACTCTTGCGGCCTATCGAGCCTTGGAGAAGCTGCTGGCCGATGGTTCGGTGCGCGCGATCGGCGTGAGCAACTTCAAGCCGAGCCACCTCAAGCGACTCCTCGCGGAGGTCGATGTGGTCCCGGCGGTCAACCAGATCGAGCTGCACCCCTATTTCCAGCAGCCTGACGTTCAAAGCGCCGACGCCGAGTTGGGCATCCTCACCCAGGCGTGGTCGCCGATCGGCGGCATCACTTTCTACCCCGGTCCGTGGCGGGAGGACCGCATGAATGTGATGCGGGATCCGACCATCGCGGCCATCGCCGAGACCCACGCCAAGTCGCCCGCGCAGGTCATGCTCCGCTGGGGCATCCAGCACGGACGCTCGGTGATTCCCAAGTCGACCAACCCCGGCCGGATTGCCCAGAACCTCGACGTCTTCGACTTCGCCTTGGACGACGAGGAGATGACCCGGATCGACGCACTCGACACGGGCAAGCGAGCCGGGGTCGACCCGGATGAGCCGCGCGGCGACTTCTACGACCGCCCGATTCCGGAAGCCTGAGGCTCGCGTCATCAGATCCCTGCAGTCCTCCCGCCACGGCGGCCCCGAGGCCCTGGTAATCGCCGGGACGTCCGGGCCCCGGGGGGTCCTCGCCTCCTACAGGCGGCGCCACCGGGCGGAGGCGAAGGAGAAGCAGCCGTACAGGACCAGGCCGGCCGCCACAACCACCAGCAGCCAGGGACCGGCCGCGGTCCGGTCGAAGCTGCGCAGGGTGTCGTCCATGCCCTTGGCGCTGCCCGGGTCGTAGCGGATCGCGGCCAGCAGCACGAAGACGCCCGCAGCGGAGTAGACCGCGCCGCGCGCCACGCCGCCCGCGACACCGGAGGCGGCCACCGCCGTCCGCACCTTCGGGCCCATCCGCCCGGTCTCCATCTTCCGCAGGAAACGGCGCTGCGCCGCCCGTACGGCGATGACGGCGCCCACCACGATCAGCGCGCACCCGGCCACCCCTGTCAGCCACCGGCCCGCGGGGAGCTTCAGCACGTTCGCCGTCCAGTCCTTCGACGAGCTGTCACTGTTGCCGGAACCGCCCGAACCCGCGGCGTAGGCGGCGGTGCCCCAGCAGACGAAGGCGTAGAACACCGCGCGTCCGGCGTTCATCAGCCGCGACCCGGCCTTGCGGCTCTCCGCCCCGGGCACCGCGGCCTGCACACCCCGCCACACTGCCATCCCCGCCAGGCCCGCGGCCAGCAGCCACAGCAGCGCCGTGCCGAACGGCCGGCTCGCGATCTGCTGCAACGCGCCCTGCCGGTCGGCCTGGTCACCACCGTCGCCGAAAGCGATCCGCAGGGCGAGGTAGCCGACCAGAACGTAGATGACGCCGCGGGCCATGAAGCCCGCCCGACCGACCGTGGCCAGCGCTTGTTCGCGGGACCGGCGGGACGCGCCCGTCCATCCCCGCCCCGTGTGCGACTGCGACGCCATCCGCCCTGCCCTCCCGAGACACGGGGTGCGCGGTGTCGCACCCACCGGGCGTCTGCCCCCGCCCCCACGGGTCACGCGCCCGCCCGCACCGGCATCCGCGGCCGCCTCACCGCCGGGTCCTCCCCCGGCTTCCTCACCCCCGCGGCCAACCACCGTCACCGTCCGTAGCGGCAGCCCTCTTTACGGGAACGTAACGCACGTGTCCGGTTCTGCTTGCCGATCCGTCGCTAGAGTAGGCGCCACGCGAATTAATCTCAGCGTGAGAGGAAATGTGGCCACTACCTCGCTCCCCCGGGCGTCCAATCGCAGCGCGGTCCTCGCGGCCCTGCTGTCCGGCGCCCAGATGGACCGTCAGAAACTCATCGCGGACACCGGTCTCAGCCGGGCGACGGTGTTCCGCATCGTCGACGACCTGATGGACGACGAACTCGTCCACGAGGGCGGCAGACTGGTACGCGAAGGTCGGGGCCGGCAGTCCACCGCCGTCGGGTTCAACGCCCGCTCGGCCCTGGTCTGCGGAATCGACCTCGGCGGCACCAACTGCCGGGTGGTGGTCGCCGACGCGCTCGGCCGCGCGCTCATCCGGAGCCGGGGCGCGACACCGCGGGACGCGACGGCCGGGGAGCTCGCCGGCTGGGTGGCCGACCGGATCGCCGGCCTGGTGGCCGCCCACGGCGGCGGGACCCCGCTGCGCGCGGTCTCCATCGGCGTGCCCGGCGTGGTCAGCGGCGACGGCCGCACCGTGCTCGCGTCGCACAATCTCGGCCAGATCCGGGGCACCGCATTCGTCGAGGCGCTGTCCGGTGCGGTCGGGGTGCCGCTCACGGTCGGCAACGACTCCAACGTCGCCCTGCTGGGCGAACTCCAGTACGGTTCGCTGCCGGACCGGGAGACCGCGGTCCTGCTGGCTATGGGCACCGGCCTCGGCGCCGCCGTCTCCATGGACGGCCGGGTGCTCGTCGGCGAGCAGGGGCTGCTCGGCGAGTTCGGCCGGCTCCCGCTGCCCGGCCGCCACGAGCGGCTGCGCGATCTGCTCTCCGGCGCCGACCTGGTGGCCCTGGCCCGCGGGCGCGGTGCCGAAGTGACGCGGGCACAGGAGCTGTTCGCCGAGCCGGCGAAGCACGCCGCGCTGCTCGCCGAGGTCCGCGAGGCGCTGACCCACCTGGTGTCGATCGTCGCGCTCGCCTACGAGCCGCGCACGGTCGTGCTGACCGGCGGGTTCTCGGCGTCCTTCGACGCCAGGACGCTGAACGCGATCGGCGACGAGGTCGCCGACGCGGTCGGGGTCCGCAGCGTCGTCCGGCACTCCGGCCTCGGCGACTCGGCCGGGCTGCTGGGCGCGATGGCGTCCTCGCTCGGCCGGCTCTACGACGAGCTCGGCATCAGCGCCGAGCACGCCGCGACCATCGACGTCGACCGCCTCACGGTGGTCGAGCGCCTCGCCGCCTGCCCCACGGCCGACACGGACCCGGCCGGCCCCCCGAGCCGCACCACGGATGCCCCGGCTCCCCCGGCGCACCGCACAGGCCCCGACGACGGAGAAGACCCGGAAGACAGCGAAAGGCGAGAAGGGTGACAAAGATGAGAAGGATGAACCGTGCACGGTGGCGTCACGCGCTCACGGCGGTCCCGGTCCTGGCGCTCGCGCTCACGGCCTGCGGCGGCGGCAGCGGCGGCTCGGCCAGCTCCGACGGCACGCTGACGGTCTGGATGATGACCGGCGGGCCGGGCGACAGCCCGCTGATCAAGGACGTCGACGCGGAGTTCGCCAAGAAGTACCCGGACATGAAGGTGGACGTCCAGATCCAGCAGTGGGACGGCATCGCCACCAAGATCACCACCGCGCTGGCCGGCGGCAACCCGCCGGACATCGTGGAGATGGGCAACACCCAGACCCCGCTGCAGACCTACTCGGGGGGCCTGGCCGACCTCACCGCCGACAAGAGCACCTTCGAGGACTCCGCAGGGTGGCTGTCCGGCCTCGCGACCCCGTCCACCTACGACGGCAAGCTCTACGCGGCTCCGCTCTACGGCGGCACCAAGGTCGTGATGTACAACAAGAAGCTCTTCACCGCCGCGGGCATCACCCGGTTGCCGACGACGATCGGCGAACTCCAGCAGGACTGCGGGAAGCTCGCCGCGGCGAACAAGAACGTGGCGAACTTCTCCGGCTTCTACCTGCCGGGCCAGTACTGGTTCAACGGCATGCCCTTCCTCTTCGCCAAGGGCGGCACGATCGCCACCCGGAAGAACGGCGCCTGGCAGGCGCAGATGTCCTCGCCCGCGAACCAGGCCGGCCTGGCGGCCTGGCGGACCTTCCAGAACACCTGCTCCACCAGGTCCTCGGTCGGCGTCAACACCGACAGCCCCGACCAGGACCAGCTGTTCGCCGACGGCAAGGCGGCAATGGAGTACGTCAAGGCGTGGGAACCGGCCGCCGTGCTGCAGAAGAACCCCGCCCTCAAGGACGACATCGGCTTCTTCGCCCTGCCCGGCTACACCGCGGACGCCCCCATGCCGGTGATCGTCTCCGGCTCGACCATCGGCATAGCCGCCGACAGCCCGGACAAGAAGCCCGCCGAGGACTGGCTGCGGATCATCACCGGCAAGGCGTTCCAGCAGGAGATGGCCCTCAAGCTCGACCTGCTGCCGATCTCCCCGGACTTCACCCCGGCCGGAGTGCCCGAGCAGCTGGCCGTCGCCTCGCAGGCGGCGAAGAACAGCCACCCGCTGCCGAACAGTCCGGGCGAGGCGACGCTGGAGACCGAGCGGTACAACGAGCAGTTCTTCTCGAAGATCGCAGCCGGCGGCGACATCGCCAAGGCGTCCGCGGACTACGACAAGCATGCCACCGCCGCCTTCAACGCGCTGCACTAGCACCCCTGGGACCCCGATGGCAATCACCGAGAAGCGGAGCGCGGCGCGCGCTCCGGGCCGGCCCCGCCCACGGCCGAAGGGCCGGCCCGGCGGCGCCCGGCGGCGGATGCTGCCGTGGGCGATGATCGCCCCCGCGGCGGCCGCCCTGATCCTCATCCAGGGCTACCCCCTGGCGCGGCTGCTGGTGCTGTCCACCCAGAACTTCGGTCCGCGCTCCCTGTTCACCGGGCAGGCGGACTTCGTCGGCGCGGACAACTTCACCGCGCTGTTCGGCGATCCCGACTTCCGGGCGGTGCTGCTGCGCACGCTGGTCTTCACCGTGGTGTGCGTCGCGCTGCTGATGGTGCTCGGTTTCCTCCTGTCCCACCTGCTCACCGGCGTCTCGCCGTGGGCGCGGGTGGTCACCACCGTCTCGCTGGTCCTGGTGTGGGCGATGCCGATGGTGGCGGCCACCTTGGTGTGGCAGTGGATGTACCAGCCGCAGTACGGCGTGGCCAACTGGCTGCTGACCAAGCTGCGGGTGTTCGGCGACCTGACCGCGTACGACTGGTTCTCCCACCCCGACCAGGCCCTCGGGCTGGTGATCCTGCTCACCGTGTGGAAGGGCCTGCCGTTCGTCGCGCTGACCCTGTTCGCGGCGCGCGGGCAGATCCCCGAGCCGCTGTACGAGGCGGCGCGGCTCGACGGTGCCGGCACCCTGCAGACGTTCCGGCACATCACGGTGCCGATCCTGCGTCCGGTGCTGGGCATCCTGACGCTGCTTGAGGTGATCTGGTCGGTGAACTCCTTCACCCCGATCTGGGTGCTCACCCAGGGCGGCCCGGACGGCCGGACCACGACCCTCGGGGTGTACGCGTACGTGACCGCGTTCAGCCGCAACGACTACGGCAGCGGCGCGTCCGTCGCGGTGGTGACCGTGCTGATCCTCGCCGTGCTCTCTATCGCCTACGTCCGCAGGCTCGCCGACCAGGGGGACGAGCAGGGAGGACCGGCATGAGCGCGCACCCGACCCCGGCGCGGCGCCGCCGCGCCGTCAACAACACGATCGCAGTGGCGGTCTCGGCGGTGATGCTGTTCCCCGTCTACTGGATGGTGGCCACCGCGTTCAAGCCGAGCGGGAAGATCCTCAGTGCGGTACCGCAGTTCTTCCCGTGGCCGATCAGCCTCGGCAACTTCCAGCGGGCGCTGGCCAAACCGCACTTCTGGGTGTTCGTCCGCAACTCGCTGACGGTGACGCTCTCCTCGGTGGCACTCTCCCTCGTCATCGCGCTCTTCGCCGCCATCGCCATCGCCCGTTTCCGGTTCGCCGGGCGGAAGGTGCTGCTGGCGATCCTGGTGCTGGTGCAGATGATCCCGGCGGCGGCGATGGTCATCCCCGTCTACCTCATGCTCCGCTCCATCGGCGCGCTGGACTTCGTGCCCGGCCTGATCCTCACCTACATGACGTTCGTGCTGCCGTTCACGATCTGGACGCTGCGCGGCTTCGTGGACGGGGTCCCGGTGGAACTGGAGGAGGCGGCGCTGGTGGACGGCTGCGGCCGGTTCCAGATGTACGTCCGGGTGCTGCTGCCGCTGCTCATGCCGGGCATCGTGGCCACCTCGATCTTCGCCTTCGTCAACGCGTGGGACGACTACCTCTTCGCCTACGTGATCATGAAGTCGCAGAACAACTACACGCTGCCGGTATGGCTGGTGTCCTTCAGAACCGCCGAGAGCGTGGACTACGGCGCCATGATCGCCGCCTCCACCATCTTCTCGCTCCCGGTACTGGTCTTCTTCCTCCTGGTGCAGCGCCGGCTGGTGGGCGGCATGACCAACGGCGCGGTCAAGGGATGACCACGGCACCCCCTCTCCCTGCCCGCGCCCGGCCGTCCGCGTCCCCCGCCGGCCCCCCTCCACCGTCCTGCACCGTCCTGCACCCCTCGCACCCCCGTACCCGCTGAATCCCCCGATCCGAGAAGTGAGGACTCCATGACCGAACTGTCGCGCCTCGCCCACGGCGTGCTGTTCCCCGCGCTGGGCCGCCGGACCGTGCCGCGGTGGGCGCGCGCCCGGGTCGCGGAAGGGCTGGGCGGCTTCGTGCTCTTCGGCAAGGACATCGCCTCCGCCGAGCAGTTGCGCGAACTCACCGACGGCCTGCACGCGCTGCGCGACCACGTCCTGCTCGCGGTGGACGAGGAGGGCGGCGACGTCAACCGCCTGGAGGCGTACGGCGGTACGTCGGTGCCCGGCAACCACGCGCTCGGCCGGCTCGACGACCCCGAGCTCACCCGGCAGGCCGCCCACCAGATCGGGCTCTCCCTGGTGGAGGCCGGCATCGACTGGGACCTGGCGCCCGCGGTGGACACCGCCGTCAACCCGCTGAGCCCGAACGGCATCCGCTGCTTCGGCGCGGACCGCGCGTTGGTGGCCCGGCACGCGGCCGCGTGGGTGGAGGGGCTCCAGGCGGCGGGCGTCAGCGCCTGCGCCAAGCACTTCCCCGGCCACGGGCTCAGCTCCACCGACGCGCACCTGGGCACCCCGACCGTGGACCTGTCCCGGCAGGAGCTGGTCGACCACTACCTCGACCCGTTCCGGGCGGCCGTCGCGGCCGGTGTGGACAGCATCATGGTCTCCCACGTGCTGCTCACCCAACTGGACTCCGTGCCGGCCACGATCAGCCCGGCGGTGCTCACCGGGCTGCTGCGCGGCGAACTCGGCTACGACGGGGTGGTCATCACCGACGCCCTGGAGATGCACGGGATCAGCGACGTCGCCAAGCTGCCCGAGGCCGCGGTCCGGGCGATCGCGGCGGGCGCGGACGCCCTGTGCCTGGGCGCGTGGGCGTTCGGCGACGACGTGGACGCCGCCGCGGCGGCCCTGGTCACGGCCGTCGAGGACGGCACCTTGCCGGAGGAGCGGCTGCGCGAGGCCAACGCCAGGATCGCGAAGCTCGGCACCCGGCGGCGGCCGGCCAAAGCCGCCCACGACGACTCGGTGGGGGCCCGGCTCGCCCGGCAGGTGCTGGAGGTGCACGGCGACCCCGTACTGCGCGGCGACCGCGCCCTGGTGGTCCGGCTCGACCCGACGCACTCGCCCGCGCAGGGCGGCGCCGCATGGGGCGTCGAGGAGCCGCTGCGCGCCGCGGGCGTCGAGGTGGAGGCGCTGTCGGTGGCCGGGGACACGTACAACGCCGAAGGCATGATCAAGGCCGAGATCGGGCTGTACCTGGAGGAGTTCGGGCCCGGGGCGGACGTGGTGCTGCTGGTCCGCAGCCCGCACCGCTTCCCGTGGCAGGCCCCGGTCCTCGCCGAGCTGCTGGCCAGGCACCCGGACTGCGTGGTGGTCGACATGGGCGTACCCGGCACCGACTTCGCCGGATTCCGCGGCTGGGTGCGCACCTTCGGCGCCTCGCGGGTCTGCACCGCCGCGGCGGTGGACGCCCTGCTGGCACGGCGGTGACGGCTCCGAGCGATCCGCCCGCGCCGGACCCGGCCAGGTCCCGCGCGGGCGGCGCCCGCGACGGACACCTGCTCGTCGGGGGGCGGTTCGCGACCGCACACGGGGTGGTGTCCGGGTGGCTGCTGGTCCGCGGCGGGCTGATCCACTCCCTGGGGGCCGGCCCACCGCCCGCGGTGGACGAACCGGCGCTGGACCTCGCGGGGCGGCTGGTCGTGCCCGGCTTCGTGGACCCGCACTGCCACGGCGGGGCCGGCCACTCCGTCTACACCGGGAACCCGGACGACGTACGGGCGGCCGCGGCCGCCCACCTCGCACGCGGCACCACCACGATGCTGGCCTCGGTGGCGAGCATCGACCCGCCGGCGATGGCCGCCGCGGTACAGGCCGTCGCCGAGGTGATCGAGGACGGCTCGGCACCGAACCTGGTGGGCATCCACCTGGAAGGGCCCTTCCTGTCCCCCGCCCGGCGCGGCGCGCAGACCGCCACCGCGCTGCGCGCGCCGGATCCCGCCGTGCTGCGTCCGCTCCTGACCGCGGCCCGCGGGCACGCCGTGTCGATGACCGTGGCACCCGAACTCCCGGGCGCGCTGCGGCTGATCGAGCAGTACGCCGGGCAACTCGTCCTGTCCCTCGGGCACACCGACGCACCCGCGGACACCTTCACCCGGGCAGTGGACGCGGGCGCCCGCTCGGTCACCCATCTGTTCAACGCGATGCCGCCACTGGAGCACCGGGCGCCGGGCCCCGTAGCGGCGGCACTGCTCGATCCCCGGCTGAGCTGCGAACTGATCCTGGACGGCCGGCACCTCGCCGACGACACCGTCCGGCTGGCACACCGCATCGCCGGCGCGGAGCGGCTGATGCTGGTCAGCGACGCCATGCCGGCCGCGGGGCTCGGAGATGGCGACTACCGGTTCGCCGACCGGGAGGTGACCGTGAGCGACGGAGTCGCGCGGCTGCGCGGCACCGGCACCGGCACCGGCACCGGCACCGGCACCCTCGCAGGATCCACCCTCTTCGTGGCCGAGGCATTCCGCCGGGCAGTCGACGTCGTCGGCCTGCCCACGGCCGACGCCGCCCGGATGGCCGCGGGCACCGCCGCCCGCCTCCTCGGCCTCACCGACCGCGGAACACTGCGCCCGGGCCTGCGGGCCGACCTGGTGGAGCTCGACGACGATCTGCACCCGGCCCGGGTCTGGCTGGCAGGCCGTGCGGTCACCGACCTCCCGGGGCGGGCCGCTTGCAGGGTGACGCACCAGCCGGAGCAGCCGGCGCAACGGCGGACGTGACCACCCAACGCACCGCCCACCGCGGCCCTCCCGGCGCCCGGTGCCGTACGGTCCGCAGGCCGTTGCTTCATCCCGTATCGAAGGGGCCGCCCCCAACCCGCGCGACCGCCCAACGCGAGCCCGCGCCCGTGCCCCAGGGCGAGCGATGACCCGCGCACCCGCGGAGGCCTACGCCCGGGGCGTCCGGCGAGACGACGCCGGCGGAGGCTGACGCGCCGGTCCGCACCGAGAGAGGACGCCGTCAGGGCCGCAGCAGGCCCGCCGGACGCCGCCTCGATGACCGGATGCGGGCGCGCCGCTACCCGTCGGACATCCCTACCGGGCGAGGAATGGCTGCAGGGCGGCCAGGAGTTCGGCCGGCGCGTCCAGGGCCACGAGGTGGGCGGCAGTGGGGAACTCCACCAGAACGGCACCGGGGATCCCGGCGGCATAGCGGCGGGCAATGTCGCGGAAGTCCTCGACGTCCAGGGCGCCCACACCCACCAGCACAGGCACGGACACGGCGGCCAGGTCGCCGCCCGCCGGGCCTTTCGAGTACTCCCCCACGACGGCCTGGTTGGCCAACGAGGTCCGCAACGGGCCGCGGAGCCGGTCGGCCAGGCCGTCCGGCACCTCGTCCCAGCCGCGGGCAGGCCCACGCAGCCACATGTCCAGGTTGACGCGGACGGCCGCGTCCAGGTCGCCGGCCTCCAAAGCGGCGGTCTCGGCCTCGTCGTAGGCGACCATCTCCCCCGACCACGGGTAGCCCGGCCAGGGCGCGGCAAGGATCGCCAGGGAATGCACCCGGTCGGGGTGGGTGAGCGTGAAGTCCACGGCCACGCGGCCGCCCCAGGACGCACCGACCAGCCGAACACGGTCGTGGCCGAGATGGTCCAGCAGGCACCGCAGGTCGTCGGTCTCACTGAAAGGCCCGGCCGGCGGCGCGGACGCGCCGAAGCCACGCAGGTCGTAGCGGACCACGCGGTACCGCTCCGCGAGAGCGGGCACCACCGCATCCCACATGCGATGGTCGGCCACCCCGGCGTGTACGAGCACGACCGGCGGCCCGTCACCGACCACATCGTAGGAGAGGTACCCGAGACCATCACTCAATGTGCGCACGCCCGCCATGCTCCCAGCCGCCCCCGCGGGCACCAACCGCTTATCGCGACCGTGTCAGCCATGCCGGCCACGCCGCCCATGCCAGCTATTCCGCGCGGGACCGGCGAACCCCCGCACCGCGTACAACAAGTCCTCCTGGGCGCGCTACCTCAACGGCCGGCAGTTCGCGCCCCGCGACGCCGTCGAGACGCTGTGCGCCCTGGCGGGGCAGCTACCGGGACTCCTCATGGCGCTGTGGGAACTGGCCGACCCGGAGTGGAGCGGCCGCCACAGGACGTCGGCCGCGCCGCCACCACCCCCCAACCAGCCGACCGGCGGCGCGGTTCGTCCCCGCACCTCCTTGATCTGCCGGGCCCGTCCGGGACCCGACCGGCCGACGTCCGGCCCCGTAGCGCCGGACCGCGGCAGGCGACGGTTCACCGGGCGTCGGGCTCAACCGCGGGCGGGCCAGCCGCGGGCGCGGTCCCGGCGGGTCCCACCGCACGGGGCACCGCCACAACCGCCGAGCCCGACGGCGGGCCGTCGTCCGCCGGCAGCGTCCCCGGCGTCACCCCCCAGTGCGAGGGCACAACCTCGCGCGCCGCGGCCAGGAACGCCGCCGCGTCATCGGCCGCCGCCGGATCCTCGAAGAAGAAGCTGACGAAGTCCGGTTCGCGCAACGTGGTGTCCGCCCCGCCGTTCGCCGCGGCCAGCTCGGGCAACGTACGGGCCAGCAGCGGTTCTTCCTCCGCGGAGACCTCCGCGCCGTGCCGTACGGCCACCGCATGGGTGCCGCGCAGGTCCATCGCGACCGCCGCCGTCACCGCCCGCGCGCTGAACCGCGGTGTGCGGAATTCCCACGGCCTCGCCGCCGGAGCGGGAAAGCCGTGCCTGGCCAACTCTTCCAGCACCCGGCGCCGTTGGTGGTCGCCCTTGCTCTCGCCGTCGTCGTCGAGTGTCGCCAGCGCCATCAGCACCGGCCCGTTGCAGTAGTCCTGGCGCTGCACCTGCGTCAGGAACCGGCCCAGCGGGGGCTCCTGCCCGCGCAGCACCAGGCGCAGATGGTATGTGGGAGGGCCGTTGACCACTCCTGATCTGCGCTCGGAGTAGACCAGGCCGGCGATGTCCGCCCAGGCGAAGCGCCGGCGGCGTACGACCCGCTGGATGGTGACGCCCCTCTCGTCGAAGACGAGCTTCACCAGGAACCGCATTTGGAGCCAGTTGTGGCGAGCGGTGGGCCGCTGGGGACCTCGGCGGCCACCGGACCCCGACCCGCGGGGCCCACCAGCGCCGGCGCCTTCCCCGGTGTGCGCGGCGTTTCCCCCGCCGCGCCCGGTCGCCGCACCAACCGAGGAGAGCGTGCCAGCTGCCGTCAGGTACCCGGGCGGTCCAGACGCCGCGGGTCGGTCCGCGCGCCCGGGTCCAGCCGCCGCAGGATCGACTCGTGCGCCGCGCCCATTTCGGCGAGCTGCTCGGGGGTGAGCGCGTCCACGACCAGGTGGCGAACGGTACGGACGTGGCGCGGTGCGACCTCCACGACCGTGCGCAGCCCCTCCTCGGTAAGGACGGCCAGAGTGCTGCGGCCGTCGTCCGGGCACGGCACCCGCCGGACCAGACCCCGCTGCTCCAACCGCTTCACGACGTTCGACAGACGCGACTGCGACGCGTTGGTCAGCCGGGCGAGCTCACTCATCCGCAACGTGACCTCCGGGCGCTCGGACAGGAACGCCATGACGCTGTACTCGAAGAAGGTCAGGCCAGCGTCGCGGCCCAGCTGGGCGTCGAGCGCGGCAGGCAGCGTCGCGAGCAGGCGCACCAGGCCCAGCCACACCGTCCGCTGATCCTCCGCCAGCCACTGCGGGGCCGCCTCCTGTTGCCCGGCGCCAGGATCGGCGTCGGGAGCGGAGTCGGAGCCCGAGTCGGCGTCAGGGGCGTACGTCATGCACCCCAATTTACTTGACGCTTGAAGTGAATGGGCGTAACGTCACCCATTACTTCAAGCTTGAAGTAAATACGGTGTGGCGCACCGGGACGCCGGCCGCCGCCCACCCGCTCCACCGACCCCTCCTTCACGTCCTTCACGTCTTTCACGTCCTTAACGCCGGAAGGCCCCCATGACCACTCGCCGTACCGTCCTGCGCGACAGCGCCGCCGTCGCCCTCGGATCCGCGCTGCTCGGCGCCTTCGCCACCGGGGGCAGCGCCGCGGCCGCCACCGCGTTCGGCGGCCACACCGCCGCACCCGCACCGCACCCCGACCTGCTGCCCGACCCCGCGACCACTCCCGTGCCCAACCCGCCCTACCCCCACGGCCTGACCGCCGAGGAGCGCGCCCACCTGCGAACGTTCGACGAACTCGACTTCGACGTCTACAGCCACGCCGACTGGGACCGGCTCCACCTCAGCCACGCCCGGACCGTCCGCGTCCACTGGCCCGACGGGCACTACACCGACGGCATCGACCGCCACATCGCCGACCTGGCCGCGCAGTTCGTGTGGGCGCCCGACACCCACATCTCGGAGCACCCCCTGCGCGTCGCCCAGGGCAGCCTCACCGCCGTCACCGGCGTCATGCGCGGCACCTTCACCCGCCCCATGCCCGACGGCAAGGGCGGCTTCATCCCGCCCACCGGCCACACCTTCGCCCTCAACATGGCCACCGTCGGCCTGTGGAACCGCAACGGCACGATGGACGAAGAATTCCTCTTCTGGGACAGCCTCACCTTCAACCAGCAACTCGGACTCGCCTGAACCGAACCGGGGCCCCGCCCGCCCCCGCCCGGCGGGGCCCACCGCCCCCGCCTGCCAGTCCCCCACGGACCCCTGCTGATCGCCCTCAGTCCGGATAGGGAACCCAGGCGGGGACGCCCGCTTTTCTGCCGTACCAGTACCGGGCCTTCCCACGGGTGCTGGTGGTGCGGAAGGGGCGGCCCCGGTCGTCGATGCGGGCCGTCCCGGTGCGGCCCTCGCAGGACCAGTCGAGTTCCAGGTACCAGCGGGTGTCGGCGCTCTGCGTCGTCGCGTCGACCAGCAGCACCTCCGGGTCCGCGGCGGAGACCAAGTACGGGAACTGCACAGCGTGCACGGTGCCCGCGCTGCCGACGCCGTCCCGCGGTCGGGCGACCGGGCGGTCGGCATCGAGGTCCACGGTGAAGCGCCGAGGCGTCAGGCCACCGCCGCAGCCCTGGTCCATCGCGTACGCGCTCCCGGCCGCAGGACTGCCGCGGCCCACGACCCGGACCTGGGGACGGTTCCCGCGGCGAGGCCGTCGTGGCCCACGGTGTGCACCGAGACGAGGGCCGCGCGCTCCGGGACACCCCAGCCCTGCCGCTCCTGGGCGACTTCGCCCGACCGCTCCCTGCGCGGCGGGCCGAACGGCACCGAGGCGCCGTTCGGGGCATCCTGTTCCTCGGGTGTCCGGCGCGGATGCCGAGAACGCGCCGCCGGGCCCGTCCCAACGAGGTGAGCGGGCATCGGCGGCCGCGGTCGGCCGCATGAGGCACGAGGCAGGAGGCAGGCGCGTGGGGATCCAGCGGATGGGCAACGTCGGCATCGTCGTGGAGGACCTGGACGCCGCCGTCGCGTTCTTCGTGGAACTCGGTATGGAGCTGGAGGGCAGGGCGCAGGTCGAGGGCCCCTTCGCCGACCAGTGCACCGGGCTCGACGGCGTCCGCTGCGACATCGCGATGGTCAGGACCCCGGACGGGCACGGCCGGCTCGAACTGGCGAGGTACCGCAGCCCCGCGGTGATCGACGCCGGGCCGCGCGACCTGCCGCACAACGTGCTCGGCACGCACCGTGTCATGTTCGCCGTCGACGACATCGAGGACACCGTCGCCCGGCTGCGCCCCCACGGTGCCGAACTCCTCGGCAGCATCGCCCGCTTCGAGGACAGCTACCTGCTCTGCTACCTCCGCGGCCCGGAAGGCATCATCATCGGCCTGGCCGAACAACTGCGCTGAACGAAAGGCCAGTACGCGGACCCCACGTCCCACATGGGAAGGGGGGGAGGCGGGGCGGCGGGCGCAGCCCGCCGCGAAGCCGGCAACCGCGGCAAGGTACATCGCTTCAAGACCCCACGACCGCCCCCGTGACCGCGTCCCTCACGACCAACCGGATCGCGCTCGGCCACCCGGTGGACAAAAGTCACGGACACGTTGCCCGCACCCGGCCAAAAGAAGCGTCACCCGCTGAGGTCGAACACCTCCCAGGTGGTGAACGGTTCGGCCTGGACGTAGATCCTGCTTCCTCGGCCGACGACCCGGCGACGGCCGGGGACAGAGCCGTCGGGCAGGGTGAGCAGGGCGACACCCGTTGGCTCGACGGACGTTTCCATGATCTCTCCGTGCGTGAGTCGGTCCCGCTCCTCGCGGTAGCCGCTGTAGAAGGCCACCCGCTCACCGTGGACGGCCACCGCTTCGGCGCCCCGGACCCGGTTCGCCCACACCCTCACGGGCTGGTCGGTGCGGTCGGGGCGTATCTCGACGAGCGGGAAGTCCGTGTAGGTGCACGCCCAGGCGGTGGTGCCCGACACGTTCAGGGCGTAGCAGTCGAAGAGGCCGGGGATGCCGGCGTCGTCCGATGTCCAAATGAGTCGGCCCGTGGCACTCCAGCAGCGGATTCCCACCGGGTTCTCGTCGAAGTGCCCGACCCAGATGCGGCCGGCCTCGTCCACGAGGAGGTGCTCGATGGCGTCCCCGACGGAGAAGAAGGAGGTCTCACGGCCGAGTGCGTCGAAGACCTGGACCTGGTTCGCGTCCTCGTATCGGCGGGCACGAGACGCGGCGACTACGAACCCGCCGTCGGGCAGGCGGTCCAGGTGCGGCCAGCGGGCTCGCACGGCGCTCAGCTCGGTGAGTTCTGCGTCGCCGTCCGGATCGACGGAGACGACCAGCCCGTCGAAGGGCCGAACGTCGTCGCCAGGCCGCGGAACGTGCTCGGCGAGCAACCAGTGAGCGGCGCCGAAAACGTCGACGGTGCTGGTCAGAACGTGGCGGTCGCGGTGCGCATGGGGCAGACGGGCGTAGGGGACGAGGGCGGTCTTTTGCATGATGGGCTCTCCTGAGCGGGCGGACGGTCACGGCCGAGGCACTGCGGCGACGGCGGTGCGCGAGCGCTGGAGAGCGGGGCGGGGTGCCTAGCGGGCATGGCCCTTTCTGGTCGTCATGAGGTGATCCTGGTCGACAACCGACCTCGGGACAAGCCGTTTCGGACGCAGCTGAGCGCTCTGGTCGGCAGGGAGCGGGTCGCACCGGCTCGCCCGCCGGCAGCCCGCTCCGACCGGCCCGGCGTTCGGTGGGGGTGGGTCGCCGAGATGGCGTACCGGGCCGGGGTGTACAGCGGGGGCGCCCGGATCGGTGCCCGCTCGGCGGGGGCGCAAGTGGCTCATCCGTTCGCCCCGGAAGTGGCCCACGCGCGGGGGCCGCCCGGGGCATAGGTTCGAAGCGACGGCCTTGGTCCCTGGGGTGGTGCTCCCGGGCGGGCACGTGTGTGCCCGACCACCGCCGGCCCTGCCGCCGTCGCCCGACCACTATCCGGGAGGAACACCCGTGCAAGCCATCACCGTCCGCGAGCGGGACGCCGGTGCCGGCGGACTCACCCTGACGGAACTGCCCCATCCGCACGCGGCCGAGAACGACGTCATCGTGCAGGTGCATGCCGCGGGGTTCACCCGCGGGGAACTCGACTGGCCCGCCACGTGGACCGACCGTGCGGGCCGCGACCGCACGCCGAGCGTGCCCGGGCACGAGCTGTCCGGGGTCGTCGTCGAGCTGGGGTACGGCACCACCGGTCTCACCATCGGCCAGCGGGTCGTCGGCATGGCCGACTGGGCCCGCGACGGCTCGCTGGCGCAGTACGCGGCCGTCGAGGCCCGCAACCTGGCGCCGCTTCCCGCGGACGTCGACCACACCCGGGCGGCCGCGCTGCCGATCTCGGGACTGACCGCGTGGCAGGGCCTGTTCGACCACGGGCGGCTCGCCGCGGGGCAGACGGTGCTGGTCCACGGCGCCGCCGGAGCGGTCGGGTCGATCGCGGTGCAACTGGCCCGCGAGGCGGGAGCGCGCGTGATCGCCACCGGGCGCTCGCACGACCGGGAGACCGCCCTGGGCCTGGGCGCCGAGACGTTCGTGGACCTCCAGGCGGACCGGCTGGAGGACGCCGGGCAGGTGGACGTCGTCTTCGACGTCATCGGCGGGGACATCGCCGAACGGTCGGCCGCGCTGGTACGTCCCGGCGGCACCCTGGTCACCATCGCCGCGCCGCCGGCGGTCACGCCCGAAGGCGGCCGGGCGGTCTTCTTCGTCGTCGAGCCCGACCGGGCCCGCCTGGCCGACCTCGTGCAGCGGGTCAGGGACGGCCGGCTCACCCTGCTCGTCGGCGAGGTGCGCCCGCTCGAGGAGACGCCGGCGGCGTTCGCACCCGGCCGCCGCGGCCGCGGCAGGACAATCATCCGTGTCGTGCCGGAGGACTCCTCGCAGGCCGGTGCGCGATGAGCCACCCGCGTCCGGACGCCCTGGCCGTGCCCGCCGGCGCGGTGCCGGCCGCCGCCCTGGAAGTGGCGACCGCCTACCACTCGCCCGCGCTGCTCAACCACTCGCTGCGCGCCTACCTGTGGGCGGCCGCCCGCGGCACGGCGGAGGGCGTCCGGTTCGACCCCGAACTCCTCTACGTCGCCGCGCTGTTCCACGACCTGGCCCTCGTACCGGTCTTCGACAGCCACACCGTCGCTTTCGAGGAGGCCGGCGGCCATCTGGCCGGTGTCTTCGCCGCCGGCGCCGGATGGCCGCCGGAGCGGCGCGCCCGCCTGTCGGAAGTGATCGTCCGCCACATGTGGCCGAGTGTCGACGTGGCCGCGGACCCCGAGGGATACCTGCTGGCGGCGGCCACCGCCACCGAGGTCATCGGCAGGGACGTGGACGCCTACCCGGCGGACTTCCGTGCCGAAGTGCTCGAACGCCACCCCCGGCTCGACCTCACCGAACAGTTCCTCGCGTGCTTCCGGTCCCAGGCCGACCGCAAACCCGACAGCTCAGCGGCGCGTGCGGTCCGATCCGGCCTCGACGCCAGGATGGCCGGCAACCCCCTGGACGCCGCTACCTGACGCCTGTCAGCACGTCCGGGTCCCCCGCCCGCGGCCGGGTCGGGCGCGACGGCCGTACCGGCACGGCGTGGCGGCGCCGGTCACGCGGACGCACCCGCACGATCACCCCGGCCGGGCCGCGGACCGGGCGCACGTCACCAGGGCACCTCTCCCTCGTCGTCGAAGAAGCGGCCCGTCGGCCCGTCGGCGGGTACGGTGGCCAGCCGGATCGCGACGGCCGCGCCCTGCTGGGGGGTGCGCACCCCCCGGAAGGCGTTGAGATCGGTCGCCGTGTAGCCGGGGCAGACGGCGTTGATCAGGATGGGCGTGTCGGCCAGCTCCTTGGCGTACTGCACGGTGACGGCGTTGAGAAACGTCTTCGACGGGGCGTAGGCGACGGAGATGGGGCCCGTCTCGGCGCCGGGCGTGGTCTGGAGGGTGAGGGAGCCGACGCTGCTGGAGACGTTCACGATCCGCGGCGACGGCGAGCGGCGCAGCAGAGGGAGCAGGGCGTTGGTGACGCGGATGACGCCGATCACGTTGGTTTCCACGGCCGCCCGTACCCGGTCCACGTCGACCGTGGTGGGCTCCTGCGGTCCGCCGCCGGTGATCCCGGCGTTGTTGACGAGCGCGTCGAGCCGCCCGGCCCGCTCCTCGATCAGCCGGGCCGCCGCTGTCACGCTGGCCTCGTCGGTCACGTCCAGCGGCACGCCGAAGGCGTCGGCTCCGGCGGCGCGCAGTTTGTCCAGGGCGGCCTCGCGCCGCTCGTCGTTCCGCGCGCCGACTCCCACGGACCAGCCGAGGGCGCCCAGCCCCGCGGCGATCTCGTACCCGATGCCCTTGTTGGCGCCGGTCACCAGCGCGATCTTGTGGTGGTTCACGGTGTTCGTCTCACTCATGACATCGATCCTTCTCCCCCAGCAGGCAGTGCGTCCAAGACCGACTGGGTGGGCGGCGATACCGGCCGGGTATCGCTCCTGGAGGTGCCGGTTACGCTGGCGAGGTGGAGACGCGTGAGCTGAAGTACTTCGTCGCGGTGGCCGAGGACCTGCACTTCGGCCGGGCGGCGCGGCGGCTCGGGATGGCCCAGCCCCCGCTGTCGCGGGCGATCGGCGGGCTCGAACGGCGTCTGGGCACCCTCCTGCTGGAGCGCGGCAGCCGGGGTCTCACCCTGACCGGGGCGGGGGCGGTGCTGCTGCGGGAGGCGCGGGCGGTGCTGGACGCCGTCGAGGCCGCCGAACGGCGCACCCGCCGGGCCGCCGTCGCGGCGACCGGCCGCCCCGCGGTGGTCCTGGCCGCGAAGGCGGGCGCCTCCAGTGAACTGCTGGCGAAGCTCCTCGACGCCTACGCCGCCGAGCCCGGTGCCGCCGCCGTGGACGTCGTGCTGTGCGGGCCGGGCGAGCAGTCGCGGTACCTGCACGACGGCCGGGCCGACGTCGCCCTGCTGCATCGGCCGTTCGACGACACGTCCGGCTTCGACACCGAGGAACTGCGCTCCGAGGGCCAGGTCGTGATCCTCCCGGCGGGCCACCCTCTGGGCGCCCGCCCGCACGTGCGGCTCGCCGAGGTCACCGGCCTGCCCGACCTGCCGCTGCCCCGCTGGCCGCGGCCCGACGGCACTTTCCCGGACGGCCCGGGACCGCGGGTGCGCGACCACACGCAGCTCACCCAGCTCATCGTCCTGGGCCGCGCCTGCGCGGTCGTGCCGGAGTCGGGCCGTACCGGCCTGTCCGAGAACCTCACCGCCGTTCCGGTCTCCGACGCCCCCCGCGTCACGACGGTCATCGCCTGGCCCCCGCAGCTCCGCTCGACAGCGGTCGCGGGGCTGGTCCGCGCCGCCACCGCACTGTGACCGTGGCGCGCCCCCGCTCGGAAACCGGGGGTCGCCGCGGCCGTTCGGCCGGGAAGGTTCAGAAGTCCAGCTCGATGTAGTCGATGTCGGTGAACTCCACTTCCAGGCCCTGGGCGCGGCGGCCGCGGTCCTTGAAGTAGATCTCCTGCAGTCCCTCGGCGGCGATGCGCCGGAGCTGCTGCTCGGTGGCGCCTTCGGCCTGGGCGTCGAAGAGGCGGGCCGCGTAGCCGGGGGGCAGGTGCTGGGTGATGCGGCGCATCCGGGCGTCGTCGGTGGAGCCGGGGGCCGCGGTGAAGCCGAAGCGGGCCCGGGTCTCGATGACGATGCCGGTGGCCGTGGCGGCGCGCTTCCTGGCCCGCTGCCGTACGCGCGGCTGCCAGTCCCGGCGGACCTCGCGCTCCAGGCGCGCCGCCAGTTCCTTGCGGGGGCGGCGCAGGGTGCCCTTGAGGTAGCGCTCGACCGTGCGCCGGGTGACGCCGAGGCGGGCCGCCGCCGCGGCGGTGGAGCCCTTCTCCGCCTTGACCAGGAACCGCATCTGCGCGCGGGCGGTCTTCGGGATCGGGCGGGTCGCCGTACTCTCCGTGGCCCGGGCCAGCGCGTCCTCGATCTCGCCCACGCCGCTATTCCTCCCCCGCGGCGTGCTCGGCCGCCGTCCCCGCGCCTACGGTCCCCGGCCGGTCCGCGAGGGCCTGCCGCGCGCCCTCCCCGCCCATGCCGCTACTCCCCCGCGTCCAGGACGGCGTCGTGGCCGTCGCCCTTGATGTGCCGGGCCGGGTTGTGCTGCTGCTCCATCAGCTCTACGGCCCAGTACAGCGGTTGGGTGCCCTCGTGCTTGACCATCCCCGGCGAGACCCCGAGCCGGAAGGTGCCCGGCGCCGCCTTGCCGGCCGCGTCGTAGGGCAGGACGTCCAGCGGGGACGGGCCGGCCCCGGGGTAGACGGCGCAGTCCGACAGCAGCGCGATCGGCAGCAGCGCGTCCTCCCCGAACACCACGGCGCCGGCCAGCGGCGGCGTGCTGCCGGTGGCGAGCGCGGTCCTGACCATCTTGCGGTGCATGTTGACCCGGGCGGCGGCGATCACCGCGGCGCGGATGTCGGGGCGCCAGGTGGGGCGCTCCAGGGCCGGCCACCGCTCGCCGGGGCGGTACTTGGCGCCTTGGGGGCGCTCACGCAGCTTGCCGATGCCGCCCTTCACGGTGGACTTGATCGCCGACAGCACCATCGCCATGCCGGGGTCGGCGGACTTGTGGCCGGCCATCGCGGTCAGGAACTGCTGGGGCGTCAGGTCGGCGGTCACCCCGAGGTCGGCCATCGTCTGCTTGTACGCCTCGGCCAGGTGCTTGTACCAGGGGTCCAGGTACGGGCCGGCCTCGCGCCGGATGTACGCCTCGATGGGCGCGACGGCGACCGGGAGCCGGAAGGTGTCGCTGAGTTCGGCGGCGTAGGCGACGGTCGGGGTGGCGTACCAGGCCGGGCCGTCGGGCCGGTGGCCGTGCGGGGTGAACGGCGACGGCAGACGCGGGTCGATCTCGATGCCGGACAGGTCCACCAGCCACGCTCCGGGCGTGGTCCTGTCGAACCGGGGCTCCTTCACGTGCTCCGGCGCCCCGAGGCCGACCGCCAGGCGGTTCGCGGCCGCGAGGAAGGCGGTGTTGACGTCGATGCCGACAGCGAAGGGCTTGCCGCACTCGGCGTCGGTGAGGAGTTCGACGGGGCGGGTCCAGTCGTACGCCTCCTCGTCGAGGACTTCCGCCGGGGTCCGCTGATGGGTGCTGGGGAACAGGGCGGCCACGACGGGGTGTTCGTCGGGGGCCTCCGGCGGCGCGGGGTCCACCGGGGCGGTCAGCGAGCCCGGGACCGGCCCGGACGTCCAGGTGCCGGTGGCGTCGTCCTTCACCGCGCGGGTCGGCGGCCGCAGCGCCGTCATCAGCTCCAGGCCCGCGACCGCGGTGGAGCCGCGGGGGGTGAGCACGCGGGTGGCGTAGGCGGCGAGGACGCGGGCGAGTTCTGCCGGGGGCAACTGGTCGGCGTCGCCCCAGGCGCGGGCGTCCAGGGCGTCCCACGGGAGGATCGCGAGCTGCACGCACTGCCGCTCGCCGCTCCTGACAGGGCGGTAGATCCGGGTCCACGGCCCGAAGCCGCGCTTGGTGAGCTGCCATTTCGCCTTGGCGATCTGCCGGACGGCCCGGTGGTCCTCCGGCAGCCGCATCCCGCGCCGGTCCTCCAGGCGCTCGGGGAGCCCGAGCCGTTGTGCTGCCGCGGCGGTGACCACGATCAGGGGGTCGGAGTCCTTGCCGGAGCGGTGCAGCCGCGGCGCGCCGAGCTTCGCTTCGGCGAGCGTCCACTCCACGAGGTCCGGCACCGTGCTGGCGGGGCACTCCAGCACCAGCCCGCCCGCGCAGTACACGGAGCCGTCGCCGTCGAGTACGCCGAGCGGGCCGTGGGCGAAGCGCGGATCCGTGGCCGGGGGGGCGGGCGGGGCGGCTTTCTGCGCCGCCGGGCGGCGCGGGGCCGTTGCCCGCCGGGCGGGGGGTGCCGGGGCCGGCTCCTCGGTGACGTGGGCGCTCGGGGCGGCGCTCGAGGTGGCGCTCACGGCGGGCGCCGGGGGTGTCGGGGGTGCGGGGTGGTGCGGTGACGGCTGCTGCGGGGAGCGGTGGGGGGCCGCCGCGGGGTGGGGTGGGGTAGCGGAGGCGAGACCGTTGGGCGCGGCCGGGGCTGCCGGTCGCCCTTCGGGCGCGTAGCGGGGCGGGGTGACCGGGGCAGGACCGTCAGAGGTGGCCGGGGCAGCCGCTCGTTTTTCGGACCCGGAGCGCTGCTGGGTAGCCGGGGCGAGACCATCGGTAGCGGAGGCTACGGCCGAGGCTGCCGGTGGCGCTTCGGACCCGGAGCGAGGCGGGGCGGCGGGCGCGGGACCGTGGGACGCAACCGGGACTGCCGTACGTGGTTCGGGCCCGGAGCGGTGCAGGGCAACCGGCGCGGGACCGTCGGACGCGACCGGGGCTGCCGTTCGTCCTTCAGGTTCTGCCGGTGGGGGCGTGGCCGGGCTCGCGGGAGCGGGGAACCGTGCGGCCAGGCCCTCCAGCAGCCGGGCGTAGGCGGCACGCTGCGGCGGCCGGGGCTCGCTGCGCCCGGCCTCCCAATTCCCCACCGCCTCCCGCCGCGTCGCCACCGCCGCGGCGACCTGCGCCTGGCTCAGCCCCGCCGCCTCCCGCAGCCGCCTGCGCTCGGCGGGCGGCGGCAGGCTGTCCGAGGAGACGTGTTCCAGCAGCGCGTCGACCGCGCCGAACAGCTCGTCCTCCGTAGGCACCGCTCCACCTCCACGCCCCGCACACTATCCCGATCGCGCACGCCACCACTCAACGAATCGCTCACGCGTCGACAGAAGTCGGCTCTTCCTCGGGGCCGACATGTGCGGGCTCGTCCTGCCGGAAGGGCTCGGAGCGGTCCGAGACCGGCGAGGCAGGGGAATCGGCTCTCCCGTCCCCTGGGATCTGCACGCCCTCACCGGAGCATCACCGCTACCTCACACCGGCCGACGCCCCCTGCCACGCGTCCTACCCGCGCCCACCGCACACGACCTGGACGACATACGCCGTTTCGACGTGCGTCTGGAGAGCACGGTCAACACCGTCGCCGGTGAGCAGGTAAGCCGTGCGCAGCAACGGTTTCGACCCTGTCGCCACGAACTGCGGAACTCCTGTTCCCCGTAGGCGTTCATCGTCCCCGTAGGAACGAGTGCCGGGAGTCAGGGGTTCGACCGCTCTGGGGCCGGGCTTTCCGGGACGGCGGTCGGAGGCCGCCCCAAAGCCCTGCAGCGGGAGCCGTCGGGACTACGACCCCACGAGCAATAGTCAAGGCTTGTGGGTGAGGCACTGTGGTTGCTCAGCCTCTGTGGGCTTGGGGGCAGTGCGCTGCGACCCAGGTAGCGGTGATGTCGTTGCACGTGACGATGACGGACCCGGGCCTGAAGGCCATCTCGTGACTGCAGCCCTGGTCGTGCGGAAGGATCTCGTCCAGGATCAGCGTGCCGAGCTTGTCCCAGGTCGAGGGCTCGTTCGGAGTACCGATCTGGACGGCTGTCACCCCCGCGTAACGGATGACCAGGTCCTCCTCGTGCTTCCAGCAGTTGTGACGGAGGTGGAGGTCCAGGGCTTGACCCTCGTGGAGGAAGGTCGCCTGGTGGAGCGTCAGGTCCTTGACGCAGCGCCGCCCGGCGAAGTCGTAGTGGCTCGGGTCGGTGGCGAACGTCCTGGCGCCCGGGGGCAGGCTGGTGCTCAGTGCAGGCAAAAGCTCAAGGTAGGGGCCAGGGTCGAGGACCCCGGTCAGTTCGCCGACTCGCGCATCGAGATCGACATACCTCATTGCTCACTCCCGCGCTGGTCCAGCGGTCTGCCCTTGGGCGACCTCAGGGTGACATGCCGGCTCGGGGTCCCGCTCAGGCGTTTCCGCCGTTCGCTGACCTCGTCCGCCTCAGCGCCCTGCTGTAGCTCGTAGAGGAAGCGCGAAGCGAACCTGCTCGTCCGGGTTCTCCAGGATGTCGTGAAAGGGTCACGCGGCCTGCTCCTCACGCTCGACCAAGACGCCGTTCTCGAACCGCGCACCGGCGCGGACCAGGGACACCAGGTGGGCGCCGGTGATCGCGCGCCACCGGGCCTGAGCTGAATCGACCAGCTTGAACACCAGCGCGAGCGCGGCCGCGGAGCTGCCGGCACCGCGGGTGACCTTGGCGCGCAGTTCGACGGGGGAGAAAGTCGACTCGATAGGGTTCGTGGTCCGCAGGTGGATCCAGTGCTCGCCGGGGAACTCGTAGAACGCGAGGAGTTCGTCCCGGTCGTCGGTGATCTTCGCGACGGCCTTGGGGAACCTGGCTCCGTAGGTCCTCGCGAACACCTCGCTCGCTCTCTCGGCATGGGTGCGGGACTCCACGTTGTAGATCTCCTGCACGGCCTTCGCCGCGCCGGGCTGCGCGGACTTCGGCAGGCAGTTCGAGACATTCCGGGCCTTGTGAACCCAGCACCTCTGCGGCCGTGCGGCCGGGAACACCTCGGCGAGCGCACGCCACAGGCCCATGGCGCCGTCGCCGACCACCAGCTCGGGGTCTCGCATGCCGCGTCGGCGGCAGTCGCGCGGCAGGTCCGCCCACGACTCGGTGGACTCGCGCAGGCCCTCGGCCAGGGCGATCAGCTCCTTCGTGCCGTCCAGACGGACGCCGAGCAGGAACAGGACGCAGGAGTGGGCCTGGCCGAGGCGGACCTTCGGGTGGATCCCGTCTGCCCAGACGTAGACCTAGTCGCGATCTGACAGGTCACGTGCCTGGAAGGCAGCGTGATCGTCGGTCCACTGGTCGAGCAGGCCATCGCCGCTCTCAAGCCCTGGCGCCTCCTCAGCAAACTCCGCTGCTCGGCGAGCCGGATCACGAGCCTCGTCCAAGCCGTCCTGGTCCTCCTGCTCATTGCAACGGGTTGAGATCAACCCGCAATATTCACCAGGTCCGTCAATTCAGCCTCGGTCGTCCCAGCCCGCAGACGAATGTCGAAGGTGTAACCCTCATCGCAGAACACCAGATCAAGGTCCATGGGTGTCAGCCTGCGGAAGACCATCGCCAACCAGATCGCGTCTTCCTCCCAAACGTCCATGTACAGGCATGTCCCGTCCTCGTGCAGATACGCCTCACCCGGACCGTACTCGGTCTCGAACTCCCATATGAGGCTGCGCACTTTGCTACGGTGCATCGACTCGACCTCGACCTCGGACCACCGAGCACGGATCGCATCCGTCAGCGCATCCCGATCGATGCGCCATCCGCTGACATCACCCTCGACCACCACCAAGAACGTCATAGCCAGGGCCTACCAGATGTCCGTGACACAGCGCGGATCGGGGGCTGTCGCTCAAAGCTGGAATGAGTTCAGTATTTGGCGGCAACGGCAGCGGACGACGGCTCCGCACGGTGGCAGGTCCTTTCCGTCGTCGCGGGTGCACTCGCGACGACAGGGTCGCCGAGCGCGTTGCTGAGGGTGTTGATGGCGTCGCGTGGGTGCTGGCTTCCGTGCGAGGCTGCGCTGCCTGGAAGCGACAGGGGTGCAGGTCGGAGGTGGGGGCGCGGGTGGAGGTGGGCAAGCGGAAGAGGAGGGAGGCGGTGGGCGCTTTCCTGCTTGAGGCGGGAGGACCTGTCATGACCGATGAGCGGCAGGTCGCACGAATGCTCGGCGACCTGATGCAGGCCGGACACACGGCCACGCTGGAGCAACTGCCCGGGCTGGTGGCCGCGCACGCGGCAGACGCGGGCCTGTGGCAGGTGCGGCTGTTCGTCGTCGACCTGCAGGAGGTGATCCTGCGGGAGTTGACCGGGCGCGGTGCGAACGCGGGCGAGGGCGGGCTCGAGTTCCCCGTCGAGGGCTCGCTCCCGGGGCGCGCCTACCAGCGGGTCGACCTGCTACGCGAAACTGGCGGCACCAACCACGGCACCGTCAACCGCACCAGCGCCGGCACCAGAAACGGAACCGGCGCCGGTGACGGCATCGGCAAAAGCGGCAAGGCCAGCGTGGGCGGCGGCCACTGGAACGGCAGCGGCGCTGCCGCCGGCACCTGCACCGACACCCGAATCGGAACCGGAACCGACACCAGAACCGGCAAGAACGACGAGGACGACAAAGGCGGCGACGACCGGAACGGCAGCAACACCGCCGCCGACACCAGCACCAGCACCAGCACCAGCACCAGCACCAGCAACGGCAACGGCAACGGCAACGGCCCGACCGGTACCCGCAACAGCGGTTCCTACCGGTGGTGGACAGCGGTCACCGACGGAGTCGAGCGGCTGGGCGTGCTGCGGGCCGACACCGCCGACGACAGCGAGCAGACCCGAAGCGCCCTGCGCGCGCTCGCCTCCATGACGGCGCTGCTGCTGCTCAGCAAACGCTCCTTCAGCGACTCCTACGCCCGTCTGACGCGGACCGCGCCGATGAATGTGGCCGCCGAGCTGCAGTGGAACCTGATGCCGCCGCCCGCGTACGCCGGGCACGACGTCACCGTGGGCGCCGCCCTGGAGCCCGCCTACGCCGTGGGCGGGGACGCCTTCGACTACGCCGTCGCCGGCCGCGTGCTGCACCTGTCGGTCCTCGACGCCATGGGCCACGACACGACCGCAGGGCTCACCGCGAACGTCGCCGTCGCCGCCGCCCGCAACGCCCGCCGCCAGGGCCTCGGGCTCGCGCAGATCAGCCAGGCCGTCGAGGAGGTCCTGATCGGCCAGTTCGGCAACACCCGGTACGTCACGGGGATCTTCGCCGACCTGGACCTGGACACCGGGGTGCTGGGCTGGGTCAACCGCGGCCACCACCCGCCGATCCTGGTCCGCGGCGGACGCTGGACGCGGCCGTTGGCCTGCCCGCCGGCCGGGCCGATGGGCGCCGGCCTCGGACTGCCGGTGCACGTGTGCCGCGAGCAACTGGAGCCCGGCGACAGCGTGCTGCTCCACACCGACGGCATCACCGAGGCGCGCGACCCCGACGGCAACGAGTTCGGCCTGGACCGCTTCACCGACTTCGTCGTCCGCCACCACTCCGGGCAGCAGACCCTCCACGAGACGCTGCGCCGCCTGATGCGCGCCGTCCTGCACCACCACCACGGCAGCCTCGACGACGACGCCACCGTCCTGCTCACCGAGTGGCGCGGCAGCCGCCACGAGGACCTCATCCCCTGAAGCACCGTGCCCGCCGGGCGGGTTCCGGTACCGCGTCGGGCGGCGTCGGCCACGTACGGTTCAGGGCCCGTACGCGGCCGACGCGGCTCAGGCCCCGCCCGTGCCGACCCCTGTCGGCCCCGTCGGCCCGTGTACCGAACACTGCCAGTCCGGCTGTCGCCCTTGTCGGCCCGTGTCCCGGACGCCGGCGGCCGGACTGCCGCCGGGCGGGTGCCCGTACCGGCAGCAGCAGCAGCAACGGCAGCGGCAGCAGCCGGCCGGTCTCCGGGACGCCAACGCGAGGCCCGACCCTCTCGCACACTTCCGGAGAGAGCGCTCTCTGGAGCCTTGACGGCAGACCGTACCCACGAGTTCAATCAGGGTCGATCAGATGTCCACACCCCCGCGTGCGGGCACTGCACGCTTCCGCACGCCGTCCACCCCTCCCCGACAACCTCCCGCAGACCAGCAGATCCCGCAGACCCCCCAGTCCCCCGGCAGCTCCCGCCAGAGCCCCGGCAGACCGTCGAGCGCGCGCAGCGCTCCAAGGCTGGCGGGCGCCCCCGGGACGCCCCTTCCCCCCACACACCGGGCACGCCAGGGCCGCGCAGCACCCCCGGCCGAACGGCCGGCGGTCGCGGCCCGCTTGCCCCGTCCGAGGAGTGCACCCCATGGTCTCCCGACGTTCCTTCGTCACCGCGGCCGGCGCCCTGGCCGCCGCCGCGGCGAGTTCGCCGCTGTGGGCGAGCAGCATCACGCCCAGGGCCGCGGCCGCCGGCGCCTCACTGCCGGTCTCGCTGGCCAACAACTCCGGCAGCGGCACCGTCTACGCCTACATCAGCGGCTCCGACAGCACCGGCTGGCCCGGCTTCGTCACCCCTGACGGCCGCTTCCAGCGCCTGCCCAGCCCCTCGGCCGTGCTGACCCCCGCCCCCGACTACGCCATCGCGCTCGGCGCCTCCGGCTCGCCGGCCACCACGTTCACCCTGCAGGACTACGTCATCGGCGGCCGCGTCTGGTTCTCCGTGGGCAAGAAGATCCAGTTCTTCGTCAACCCGCCCGGCGGGGGCGGCGGCGTGCCCGGCCTGGTCCAGCCCGGCTTCACCAGCAGCGACCCCAACTGGCTGACGAACTGGACCTTCTGCGAGTTCACCTACAACAGCGCCAACCTCTACGCCAACATCTCCTACGTCGACATGGTCGCCCTGCCGGTGTCCATGGCCACCACCGGCAGCGGCGGGAACCAGTCCGTCAGCCCCCTGCCCGCCGGCGCGCTGGCCTCCATCGCCTCCGGCCTGCAGGCCCAGGCGGCAGCGGACGGCGCCCCCTGGAACCAGTTGGTGGCCACCGACGCCTCAGGCGCAGTGCTGCGCGTCCTCGCCCCCGCCCACTCCCCCACCGACTTCGGCGGCTACTGGAACTCCTACCTGGACCGGGTCTGGAGCTACTACCAGTCCCACCCGCTGACCATCAACGGCCAGGGCTCCATCGGCTCCTACACCGGCACCGTCTCCGGCGACACCCTGGTCTTCTCCGGACTGAACACCAACGGCGTGCCCTTCACCAAGCCCAGCGCCGTCGACATCTTCGGCTGCGCCAGCGGCCCGCTCTACAACTCCGGCGGCGACGCGCGCGGCGCGGTCGCCGCCCGCCTGGCCGCCGCCCTGAATCGCAGCTCCCTGCTGGTCTCCGGCGGCAACAACCAGCCCGACGGCGTCCAGCCCTCCGGCTACTACACCGACGCCATCACCAACCACTACGCGCGGCTGGTCCACAAGTACGCCACGATCGGCTACGCCTTCCCCTACGACGACGTTGGCCCCACCGGCGCCGCCCCCGTCGACGGCCACATCCAGGACGGCGCCCCCACCTCCTGGACGATCACCCTCGGCCCCGGCGCGGGCTCGGGCAGCACCCCGCCCCCCAGCGGCGGGACGGGAGCGTACAGCACGATCCAGGCGGAGTCGTACAGCGCGCAGAGCGGCACCCAGACCGAGAGCTGCACCGACACCGGCGGCGGCCAGGACGTCGGCTACGTCTCGAACGGCGACTGGCTCAAGTACCAGGCGGTGGACTTCGGTTCGACCTCGCCGCTGCAGTTCGTGGCCCGCCTGGCCTCGGGCGCGCCCGCGGGCGTCAGCGGCGCGATCCAGGTCCGTATCGACAGCGCGGGCGGCACGAAGATCGCCGAGATCGACTACGGCAGCAGCGGCGGCTGGCAGAACTGGCAGACCGTCCCCGCCAACGTCACCACCCGCGTCACCGGCGTCCACGACGTCTACCTCACCTTCGCCTCGGGCAGCACGGCGGACTTCGTGAACATCAACTGGTTCACCTTCACCAAGTAGCCCCGGCGCGGCGGCACCACGGGGCGGCGTGGGCAACTGCCCTACGGGCGGTGCGCGGGCTGCCGGGTGCGGCCGGTGGCTGCCGCGGGACTGCCCCGTGCTGCTGCTGTACGGGCGCCAAGTGGCCCCGGGACCAGGCGGGTTGAGCGCGTACGGTACGGCGGGAGCCGCGGCAACGGGCCCCGCCGTACCCATACGGGCTTCCCGGTGCCGCCTGGCGGGACGTCGGTGTCGGGCGGCCGGAAGGGCGGCGGCGGAGCAAGGGCGGCTCGGGGGGACCCGTACGGCGTCGGCCCACGCAGGGCAGCCCGGTTCGCCTGCCCATAGCCCCGCCCGCGTTCCCACCCCCTCGTCTCCGTCCGGCCGCTTCCGCCCGGCCTGCGGCCGCCCCTACTCCCCCGGCACCGGCGGTGCCGGGGGCAGGCTGCGCTCCAGTGCCCGATCGGTCAGCGCGCCCGCCGCGCCGGTGTAGGCCGCCGCGTCGAACAGGTCCGCGAAGCGCTCCTCGGCCAGGAGCTTCGCCGAGCGGGGATCGGCGCGCAGGACGTCGGCCAGTTGCTCGCCGGTGTGCGAGGCCCGCACCGACGCCTCGGTGAGCAGGGCGCGGGCCTCGGCCTTGCCCAGCAGCGGCGCCAGCACCGCGGCGATCCGCTCCGAGACGATCTGGCCGCCCGTCAACTCGGTGTTGGCGCGCATCCGGGCCGCGTCCACCGACAGCTGCGAGGTGAGTTCCACCGCTTGGTGGGCCGCTCCCCCGGCCAGCCGCAGCAGGGAGCGCAGCGGCTCCCACTCGGCGTGCCAGGCGCCCGCGGAGCGCTCGTCCTCGCTGGGCAGGCACGCCAGCACGCTCGCGGCCAGCTGCGGCGCCTGCAGGGCCGCGGAGCGGATCGCGGTCGCCAGGACGGGGTTTTGCTTGTGGGGCATCGCCGACGAGCCGCCCCGGCCGCCGGGCGCCGGCTCGTGGACCTCGCCGACCTCGGTGCGCGCCAGCGACAGCACGTCGACGGCGATCTTCCCCAGCGCCCCGCACACGAACGCGCACACCGTGGCCGCGTCCGCCATCGGCGTGCGCAGCACGTGCCAGGGCAGCAGCGGCACCGACAGGCCCAGCTCGCCGGCGAACGCCCGCGTCAACTCCTGGCTGTAGGCGGCGGGTTCGGCGCCCGGAGCGTACTCCAGGTAGCCCGCGAGGGTGCCCGCGGCGCCGCCGAGCTCGACCGGCAGGCCGTGATCGAGGAGGGCGTCGACCTTCTGCACGGCGTCCAGGACCAGGTGCCGCCAGCCGGCCGCCTTCAGGCCGAACGTCGTCGGCACCGCCTGCAGCGCCAGTGTCCGCCCCGCCATCAGCGTGTCGCGGTGCTCGGCGGCCAGCGCGGCCAGCGCCCGCTCCACCAACGCCAGGTCCGCGCGGGCCGCCCTCAGCGCCCGGGAGACGACCAGGGCCGCGGCGGTGTCGAGGATGTCCTGGCTGGTCGAGCCCCGGTGGACGTAGGCTGCGGCGTCGGGGTCGGCCGCCGCGACCACAGCGGTGAACTCGCGTACCAGCGCGACCACGGGGTTCGCCGACTCCCGCGAGGCCCGCGCCACCGCCACCAGGTCCAGCCGCTCGGCTCTGGCCGCTTCCCCGATCACCCGGGCGGCTTCCGTCGGCACCGTCCCCAGCCGGGCCTGCGCCCGCGCCAGACCGGCCTCGGCGTCCAGCATCGCCTGCAGCCACGCCAGGTCCGAGACCGCCCGCGCCGCGGCCGTCCCCGTCCACACCGGTGCCAGCAGCCCCGCGTCCACCAGACCGAGAACGTCCTCGGAGGCGGAGCCGACACTTGAGCCGGGGTCCGTGGCGGCACCCGAAGGCGCGCCCGGCGATGCGGGAGCCGCGGTGGGAGGTGTGCCGGAGGGCGTGTCGGAAGGTGTGCCGGGGTCGGGCGTGGTGTCAGTGGGCATGCGTGCGTCCCTGTTCTGTGTGGGCTGTCCCGCCGGGTGCGACGGTACCCGGCGCCGTACTCCCCGACGCATCCGCCGACGCCCCCGGATACCGCTGCGCTACCAGCGCCCTCGCCACCACCTCGGCACCGGCACCTGCCGCCCCACTCGCGCCGGGACGGGCCACACCACCCGGCATTCCCGCCCCGTCACCGCCCGAAGTGTTCAACCACTGACGTCGCGCGTGCCCCCGCCCCTGACCGGGACCCCGTCGCCGAAGTGGTGCACCGCCGCCATGATCCCTTCCGCCGAGACGTCCAGAAGGGCCGGGAAGAAAACCACCTGGGAGCCGCAGCGCCCCGGCGGACGCACCGCGAGCAGCGGAATCCGCGCCGGGGGCGGTGGAACCGCCACCCCCGGACGGGCGACGAAGACGACACCTTCGCGCTCGTCCCGGCCGGTCCGTTCCACCGCCGCGATGTCTCCCCACGGCACCCTCGGGCCCCCGCTGACGGCGAGCCCGTAGCCGTCGATCCGCACCAGCGCCCCCTTGGCCCGCCACCGCCGCTGGCGCAGCAGGAAGGAGCCCGCGACGTAGGCGACGGCCACCGCGAGCAGCAGGGACAGCCACCATTCGACGCCGCGCTCGTAGGCCAGTCCGACGACCGCCCCGCTGGCCAGCACCGCCGTCGCCCCGACGATGTTCCACTGCCGGCCGGCGCCGAACTCCAGGGCGTCGGCCGGCTCTTCGCCGGGACGTACGCGCATCGCAACCCCCGCATCGCCGGACAGGCCGCCGGGCCGGCAATCGGGCCCACATCCTGTATACCCGCGGGGAGCGCGGACGCACGGGTCGCTTCGGGAGCGCGGCGAGCCGGTCGGTCAGCGGCGCACCGGCGCGATCGGCCCGCTCGGCGTCCCCACGGCGCGGCGCGGCGGGCGCCTTCCGGCGGACCCGAGCGGGCTCGATGGCTCAGGCGGTGTGGCGCACCCGCTCCTCGGGCTGCACATGCGTTTCCGGGCCCGGGAAGAAGAGCGTCTCCCGGTCGTCCTCGGTCCAGTGGACGACGTACGGCGGGGTGCCGTCCGGGTGGTCCATGCGGACGATGCGCCCCCGGCGCACGTGCTCGTCCAGATGCCGGGACTCCACCACGAGCCAGTCTCCGACGTGTGCGCGCATCGCGGTGCTCCCTCCGTGAGGTGCGCGCCGGCGCCGCCTTCGTCCTCGGCGGCCGGCCTCTACGTCCGAGGGTAGTGCGCCGCCGCGGACGGGGGCGGGGCGAAAGCAGGTTGATCAGGTCGTGCGGGTCCGATACCAATGCACCCGTGATACGCGGTGAGAGGATCGGGCTGCGGGCCCGGCACGAGAGCGACGTTCCGGTGCTGCACGCCGAGTTGTACGACGACGTGGCGCACGGACTCCCGTCCGTGGCGGCCCATCTCGCCGGGCTCGGCCCACGCCCCGCACGCCATGGTCGAGCCCTCGGACGAGCTGGCGTCCTTCTCCGTGGTGGAGCTGGCGTCGCAGGAGCTGGCGGGCGAGGCCCTGCTGTGGGCCATCGACACGCACAACCGCACCGCCCACATCGGCATTTCGCTGCGCCCGTCGTTCCGCGGTCGCGGGCTCGGCGCCGACGTGCTGGACACGCTGTGCGCCTACGCCTTCACCGTCCGCGGGCTGCACCGGCTGCAGGTCGACACCCTCGCGGACAACGCGTCCATGCTCGCCGCCGCGGAAAGGGTCGGTTTCGTCCGGGAGGGCACGCTGCGCAGCGCCGCCTGGGTGTACGGCGGCCGCGTGGACGAGGTTGTCCTCGGCCTGCTGGCGCAGGAGTGGACGCCCCGGCAGCACCTGGGCGCGGGCAGCGCCGGCCACGACGCGGCCCGCAGGTGAGCGGCGCCCTCCCCGCGGGTATGGAACGCGCAACGGGAGAGGACGGTGCGGTGGTGGGGGACGCGAGGAAAGTGACGGTACCGGGTACCGTCGGGTCGGCGGCGGGCGGCGGCATACCCGGCGGCGGTGACGGACCGGCGACCGCCCGTTCGGCGGCCGAACTCGCCGAGCGCATCGGCTTCGGCGCCCCGCGCGGCACGCACGCCCTCGGCGGTGGCGACCCGGGCTGCCTCATGGTCGGCCTGGCGGTGGTGCTGCTGCCGCCGGGCATCGGCCTGACCGCCGGGTCCTACCAGGCGGGGGTGACGGCGCTCGGCGCGGTCTTCCTGGCCATGGCGGTCGCGCTGGTGGTGCTGACGCCGATCGTGCTGAAGTCCCGCGACGGCCGCATCCCGCGGCTGCACCTCTACGACGGCGGCCTCGTGCTCAGCCGCCCGGAGGGCATCGCCGCCTGCCCGTGGAGCGAGGTGCGCGTGGTGGAGTACACCAAGTCCACGGCCGTCGGGCAGGGCGGCAATGTCATCACGGTGAACCGGCTGCGCCTGGAGCACATCGACGGAGAGGCGCTGTGCTCGCTGGGCCCCGCCGCCCCCATGGCCGAGATCTCCCGGCTGGCGCTCGCCGGAGGAGCCCGCACGTAGGGACGGCGAACGCCCAGGGAAACGTCGAGCAGGTCACGGCGCGGGCGGGCCCTCCGCCGCCGCGGCGTCGTACTGCCAGAACGGCCGTACGCAGCTCGCGGCCACCGCGACCAGGACCGCGCACAGCAGCGCGCTGCCCGACCACGCCAGCGACATCGTCGTCGCCGCCGCCATCGCGCCCGCGCGCAGGTCGCCGAGGCGGGGGCCGCCGCTCACGACGACGGTGTGGACGCCCTGGAGGCGGCCGCGCATCCCGTCGGCGGCGTAGGTCTGCAGGAGGGTCTGCCGGATGACCGCGCTCACCAGGTCGGCGGCGCCCGCCACGGCGAGCAGGACGACGGCGCCCCACAGGGTGGGCGACCAGCCGGCGAAGGCGATCGCCAGCGCCCAGCCGAGTACGGCGCAGGTGAGCACGACGCCCTGCCGGCGGACGCGGCCGATCCAGCCGCCGAGCAGGGCGGCCAGCACGGAGCCGATGGCGACGGCGGAGTACAGCGGGCCGACGCCGCCGTGGAAGCGGGTGTCGGCGACCTGGGGGAAGAGCGCTTCGGGCATGGCCAGCACCATGGCGGCGATGTCCACGCCGAAGGACATCAGCAGGACGGGATTGCCGCCGATGAACCGGAGCCCCTGGGCGATGGAGCGCACGGCCGAAGTGGCGGCGGGCGCCGCGGGTTTGAGGGCCGGGAGGCGGAAGGTGGAGTGGAGGGAGGCGAGGAAGAGCAGGGCGTCGGCGCCGTAGGCGAGGCCGAAGCCGTGGGGCAGCGCGACCAGGATGCCGGCGAGGAGGGGGCCGAGGACGTCGCCGAGGGTGCCGGCCGCGTAGTTGAGGGTGTTGGCCGCGGGGATCAGGGGGGCGGGGACGATGCCGGGGATGATGGCGCCGCGGGTGGAGGACGAGACGGCGAAGCCGCCGCCCTGGATCGCGACGAGGACGAGGATGAGGGCCGCGGAGCCGACGCCGAGCATGGTCTGCACGAGCAGCAGGAGCGTGACGGCCCACGTCGCCAGCGAGGACCACAGGTAGAGGACGCGGCGGTCCACGCGGTCGGCGACGGCGCCGCCGTAGAGGCCGAAGACGACCAGCGGGGCGAAGCCGCAGATGCCGGCGAGGCCGACGTAGAGGGAGGAGTGCGACAGGGAGTAGATCTGGACGCTCACCGCGACGCGGGTGAGCATCGTGCCGATCGAGGACGCGCCTTGGCCGAGGAACACCCGCCGGAAGGTGGGGAGGGCGAGCGGGCGGGTGTCGGGGGCCATCCGGCGCAGGCGGCCCTTCCCGGTCCGGTCCTGCTCGTCGAGGGGGGTGGGCTCCTCCTGAGTGGTGCTCATGAGGGGGCCTGCGTCCGCCGCGCGCCGGTGGGGCATATGGGATTGCGATGGCCCCTGGGGCGTGTCGGATTGCGATGAAGTGCCGTGTGCATACCCGCACGGTGCCATCCCGGACCGCCGCCGGGCTTCCTGCGGGGCGAGTTCGGGATCAGCGGTGGCGTGCGGGCTCGGTCAGGAGATCGAGATCGGCGATGATTCCGGGAGAACAGTCCGGTTCGTGCGGGGACTTGTGGGGACGTGCTGCACGGGCTGTGCGGTGGGCGCTACGGGAGGGTGCCGGTGCCGTCGAAGTCGCTGCCCGGGCCCGCGGAGGGCGAGGTGGAGGGGGTGACCGACGGGGTGGGCCCGGCGGTGTGGTCGCCGCCGGAGCCCGAACCGGTGCCGCCGGTCGAACCGCCGGACGAGCCGCCGCCCGTGCCCGGGGTGCGGGTGACGGGGTTCGTCGGGGACGAGGGGGGCGGGGTGGTCCGGTGGTCGGGGGTGGTCGGCGGGGCGGTGGGCGGGGTGGAGGGGGCGCCGGTGCCCGACGTGGGCGCGGTGGAGGGGGTGTCCGTTTCGGAGGGCGCCGGGGTGGTGCGGTGGCCGGAGCCGGAGGAGGTGTGGCCGGTGAAGGCGTTGCCGATCGTGGTGCCGCGGCCGTGGCCGCTCAGGGTGTGGCCGGAGGCCGCCTCGTAGAGGGTGATGCCGCCCATGGTCAGCCCGAAGGCGAGGGCGACGGCCACGGCGGGGCGCTTCCAGCCGGGGCGGCGGACGCGGTGGAGGGTGGTGGAGCTGTAAGCGCCGGCGGGGACGCCGGCGGCGCCGGGGTGGGGCAGCAGGCGGGTCCCGTCGCTGCCGGTCGCAGCCGAGGTCGCGGCGGGGCTGGCGACCGGAGTCACGTCTTCGCCCGGATCCGCGTTCGCGTCCGCGGCCGCGCTCGCGAGCAGGCGCGTCTGCTCCTCCGAGGCGTCCTGCGGCAGGAGCCGCGTCGAGTCGAAGGCCGCGGAAAGCGTCTCGTTCTGCGACGCGTCCCGTGGCAGCAACTGCGTCGGGTCGAGGGCCGCGTCGAGGGCCGCGCCGTCCAGCGCGGAGGCGACGGGCCGGTCGGCCGCCGAGGGCTCGGGGGTCGGGAGGTGCGGGCCCTCCAGGAGGTAGGCGCGTTCGCCGTCCGCCCAGCGCTCGGGGCTGGTGCCCGCCGCCTGGACCGGCATCTGGCGGGTGCGGGGCAGTGCCTGGAGGGCGGCCTCGTGGACCTGCCGGCCGGTGCGGCGGAAGACGTGCTGCAGGATCGTCCCGCCGCAGGTGCCCAGCGCACTGACGACGCCCGCGCCCGTGATCGTCCCGTACACGCCGAGGTTCGACGCGAGCTTGGCGGCCACGACCGCGGCGACGGCACTGCCCGCGACCTGCGGCACGTTCAGGTCGAGCCCGCCGTCCTTCTCCCGCTTCCGGCGCCCCTTCCCCGTCTGCGCGCCGACGTGCCCCTCACCCATGCCCGACCTGTCCCGCCTGCCTTCTCCTCGAATGTCCGACGTCCGAATGACGCCGATGCGGAGCAGGAAGTTCCGTTTCCGGCCGTTTCGTGAGCCACACCACGCGCGGGCGCGGGGCCTGCCGCACGGAACGGCCGGGTCAGAAGCCCGTCAGCGTGGTCTTGCCGATGGTGGAGCCCGACTCCTGGAGGCGGTGGGCCTCGCGGAGGTTGGCGGCCGTGATGGGGCCGAGGTCGCGGGTGGCCGTGGTGGTGAGGACGCCGGCGTCGGCGAGGCGGGCGACCCGGGTGAGGATGCGGTGCTGGCGGTCCAGGTCAGGGGTCCGGAACAGGGAGCGGGTGAACATGAACTCCCAGTGGAAGGAGATGCCCTTGGGCTTCAGGACGCCGACCGGCAGGGAGTCGTGGTCGTCGATGGCCACGATGCTGCCGAAGGGGTTGAGCGCTTCGGCGTAGGCGGGCAGGTTGCGGTCGGTGCCGGCGGTGCTGAAGACGTGGTCGAGGCCGCGCGGCGCCACCTCGGCCAGCTGCGGGGCCAGCGGCTTGTGGTGGTCCACGACGTGCTCGGCGCCCATGCGGCGGGCGAACTCGACCGTCTCCGGGCGCGAGGCGGTGCCGATCACGGTCAGGCCGGTCAGGGCGCGGGCGAGCTGGGCGACGAAGGAGCCGACGCCGCCGGCGGCAGCGGTGACCAGCAGGGCGCCCTCCTGGTCCAGGGCGCCGGTGTGCAGGCCGAGGCGTTCGAAGAGGCCCTCCCACGCGGTGAGCGCGGTCAGCGGCAGCGCGGCGGCCTCGGTGAAGGAGAGCTTCGCGGGCTTGCGGGCGACCACGCGCTCGTCCACGGCGTGGTAGCGGGCGTTGGTGCCGGGCCGGTTCAGGGCGCCCGCGTAGTAGACCTCGTCGCCCACCGCGAACAGCTCGACCTCGGCGCCGACGGCGACGACCGTGCCGGCCGCGTCCCAGCCCAGCACCTTGGGCTGCCCGCCCTCGGGGTCGCCGCTCTGGCGGACCTTGTAGTCGACGGGGTTGACGGCGACGGCCTCGATGCGGACCAGCAGGTCGCGCGGCCCGGGCTGCGGCACGGGCAGCTCGATGTCGAGCAGGCTCTCCGGGTCGTCGACGGGCAGGCTGCGGCGGTAGGCGACCGCGGGCATCGTGGTCGGGATCTCGCTCATGGGGTGCGGCTTCCTGGTCAATGGGCGGTACGGGCGGCGGGCGGCCGGCGCCCGCTCGCAGGCGACGGTACGCAACGGACGGTGGTTACCCGCAAGATCTCCTGGTACCCATTGGGTACCATGGCAGTCATGACGACAGCGGCCGACACGTCCGAGGAGGGCTGCGGGGACGCCAGGAGCGTGTACCGCGCGGCCTGCCCGTGCCGCGACATGCTCGACCTGCTGGCCAACAAGTGGAGCGCGCTGGCGCTCGGCGCCCTGGAGGACGGCCCGCGGCGCTTCGGCGCCCTGCGCACCCGGCTGCAGGGGGTGAGCCCCAAGGTGCTCACCCAGACGCTGCGCCGCTTGGAGGAGCACGGCCTGGTCGACCGCACGGTGTACGCGGAGGTGCCGGCGCGGGTCGAGTACCGCCTCACGCCGCTCGGCGCGGACGCGTGCGCGCCGCTTGCCCACCTGCGCTCGTGGGTGGAGCAGAACATCGACCGCTTTCCCGGCGGCTGAACCCGCAGTGGAGGGTCACCCGGGGCCCTCGCTCGCGGCGGCGAGCAGCGGCACGAGGACGTCGCTGACGGGGGTGGGGATCCCATGCCGCCTGCCGAGCCGCTGGACGACGCCGTTGCGGACGTCCCATTCGAGCGGCCGCCCGGCCTCGCGGTCGGCCAGGATCGAGGTGCCCAGGTCCCGGGGGAAGGCGCGGAACGTCTCCAGGACCGCCGCCGCGTCCGTGTCGTCCAGGGCCGCGCCCTCCGCTCGCGCCACGGCGAGGCATTCGCGGAGGTAATCGGACGTCAGCCGGCCGATGTCGGCCCGCTGGAACATGCCCGCCCGGCGGCCCGCGAGGACCATCAGCCCGGCCACGGCGTTCTGCAGCAGCTTGCGCCACGCCTCCGTGACGAAGTCCGCCGAGGTGTCCACGGCGCAGCGGCTGCCGGCCAGGGCGCGCAGGACGACGTCGGCGGCGGGCACCTCGGGCAGGGTGAGGCGCGCGCGGCCGCGCAGCCGCACCGCGCCGTCGGGCAGTGTCTGGGCGGGGAACCAGACGACGGCCGGGACGACGTGGCCGTGGGGCAGGAGCCCGGCGAGGCCCTGCTCCTGCTCGACGCCGTTCTGGAGCACGCAGACCACCGTGCGGGGTGCGCACAGCGCCTCCAGCCAGCCGGCGGCGGCCTGCGTCTGCGTCGTCTTCACCGCGAGGAAGACCAGGTCGACGGTTCCGGGTGCGCCGCCGGGGTCCGCGCGCACCGGTCCCGGCACGACGACGGCGTCGTCCCCGTCGCGCAGTTCGACGTGGTCGCGGGCCGTGCGGCCGCACAGCACCGGGTGCGCTCCCCTCTCGTGCAGCGCGGCGGCGATCGTCGTGCCGATGGCGCCAGGGCCGACGACCGCCACGGTCGGACGCCGATCACCCGTGCCCGGCGAGGTGTTCTGTTCTGCCGTCTTCTTCTCTGCCATCCCACGAGGTTACGCTGTTACGAGAAACCGGCAAGGAAGGTAACTGCGTTTACATGGACGACTCCCTCGCGAAATGGCTCGGCAGCGTCCAGGCGCGCGCCGGCGGGCTGGCTCCCAGCGAAGCGAGCGTGGTGCACCTCCTGCTGGAGGACCCGCTGTTCGTCGGCAGCGCGACCACGGCGCAGGTCGCCGCCCGGGCGGGGGTGTCGGCGCCGAGCGTGGTCCGCGCGGCCCGCGCGCTGGGCCTCGGCGGGTTCGCCGACCTCAAGCTCGAGATCGCCCGCGCCCGGGGCACCACGGACTTCTTCGACCCCTCGCCCGCTCTGGGCCCGGACGCGACGACCCGTACGATCATCGAGGCGTCGGCCCGCGCGGGGCACGACGCCCTCACCGCGCTCAGCGGGGCCCTCGACGCGGACGCGCTGGACGCCGCCGTGGAGGCGGTGCTGCGGGCCGGGCAGGTGGTCGCCTTCGGGGCGGGGCCGTCGGCGACCGTCGCCGCCGACGCCGTGTTCCGGCTCCGCGTGCTCGGCGCGCGAACCGCCGGCATCACCGACCACGAGTCCGCGATGATCGCGATGCGGCTGCTGCGTCCCGGCGATGTCGTCCTCCTCGTCAGTTCGACCGGCCGCACCGCGACCACGCTCGCCGTCGCCGACGCCGCGGCCTCCTCCGAGGCGACGCTGGTCGCCATCACGAACCAGTACGGCACGCCGCTGACCGACCTCGCCGGCATCGTCCTGGCCGTCGGCGGCGCGCCGCTGACGGAGCAGATGGCCGCCGCCGGCAGCCGTATCGCCCACCTCGCGGTCCTCGACGCCCTCGCGGCCGCGATCGCGATCCGGGACCCGGACCGCAGGCGCCGGGCGCAGTACGCGGGCATCGACCTGCCCGACCTCGGCTGAGCGGGGCCGATGCAGCCCGGCACCGCAGCCCTCGTCCTCGTCGCCGCCGCGTGCCACGCGGTGTGGAACACCGCCTCCAAGTACAAGCGGGGCGACACGGTCCTGTTCGTCTGGGCCTACGCGATCGCCTCGGCCGCGCTCTTCCTCCCGCTGGGCGCCGTGTCCGTCGCGACCGGCGCGCAGCGCCTCGACTGGCGACTCGCGGCCGGCTGCGCGGTCTCCGCCGCCTTGCACCTGACGTACTCGCTGACGCTGCAGACCGGCTACGACCGCGCCGAACTCGGCGTCGTCTACCCGGTCGCGCGCGGCACCGGCCCCGTGCTCACCATGCTCGGCGCGCTGCTCGTGCTGGGCGAACACATCACCGGCACGGCGGCGGCCGGCGCCGGGCTCGTCGTCGGCGGCATCCTCGTCGTCACCGGCAACCCCTTCGGCCACCGCAACCCGCTGCCCGGCATCGCCTGGGGGGCCGCGACCGGCGCGACCATCGTCGCCTACACCCTCTGGGACAGCGACAGCATCACCGCCCTGCACCTCGACCCCGTCGCGTACTACGTCGGCACGATGCTGCTGCAGACCCTGATACTCCTGCCGCGGGGCCTCGCCCGGCGCAGGGAACTCGCGGCCGAGGTCCGCACGGACGTGGTGCCGATCCTCGTGATCGCGGTGCTCTCGCCGGTCGCCTACATCCTCGTCCTCGTCGCGATGCGCAGCGCCCCCGTCGCCCTCGTCGCGCCGCTGCGCGAGTCGTCCATCGTCCTGGGCTCGCTGCTCGCCTGGCGGCTCTTCGACGAGGGCGGCCTTCCCCGCCGGCTCGCCGGTGCCGTGATCGTCCTCGCCGGCATCGCAGCGATCAGCCTGTGACGGGGGTGAACTGCGGCCCGGTCAGCGGGACTTGGCGGCCAGCCAGTCGCGGTAGCGGGTGGGCGCGAGGTGGGCGTCCGGGCCCGCGATCAGGACATCGCCCTCGACGACCGCGAACAGGCCCGCGGTGGGGTCGGTGACGACCGGGCGCTCGTCGTGCCCGGCGGCCAGGGTGATCCGGCCGAGTTCGTCCAGCGGGAAGACCTCGGGCCCGGCGATCTCGCGGATGCCGCCGAGCGGGGCGCCGGTGGCGACCTCCGCGACCGCGGCGGCCACGTCGGCGGCGGCGATCGGCTGGATGCGGGTGGCGGGCAGCCGGACGGTGTTCTCGTCGGAGGTCCAGGACATGGTCGCGTCCATGAACTCGAAGAACTGGGTGGCCCGGACGATCGAGTACGGGGTAGGGCCCTGCCGCAGCAACTCCTCCTGGAGCGTCTTGGCCCGGTAGTAGTCGAGCTGGGGCACCTGGTCCACGCCGACGATGGACAGGACCACCTGGTGGCGCACGCCGGCCCGCTCGCCCGCGGCCAGCAGGTTCGTCATCGAGGTGCGGAAGAAGTCCAGCGACGCCTCGTCGAAGGTGGGCGAGTTGGCCAGGTTGACCACGGTGTCGGCGCCCTTGACCGCTTGGTCCAGGCCCTCGCCGGTGAGCAGGTCGACACCGGTGGACGGTGCCGCGGGGACGGCCTCGTGGCCGGCCCCGGTCAGGATGCGCACCACCTGCGAGCCGATCAGTCCGGTGCCGCCGACGACGGTGAGCTTCATCGCTCTCCCCTTCTCCCTGTGTGCCGCGCGCCCTGCGACGAGCGGAGCCTTAACCCGGATAATTCTTGTCCGGAATCATAGTCGGATAGTCTGTGTCCGAGTCAACAGGGAGAGGCCGGGGCGTACGCATGAAGCTGTCAGGCGGGGTCGAGTGGGCGCTGCACTGCTGCGTGGTGCTCACCACGGCGAGCGACCCGGTGCCCGCGGTGCGCCTGGCCGAGCTGCACGACGTCTCCCCCAGCTACCTGGCCAAGCAGCTCCAGGCGCTCTCCCGCGCGGAGTTGGTCACCTCGGTGCAGGGCAAGGCGGGCGGCTACGTGCTCACCCGCGCCCCCGAACTGATCACCGTGCTGGACGTCGTCCAAGCGGTGGACGGCCCGCAGCCCGCATTCGTCTGCACCGAGATCCGGCAGCGCGGGCCGCTGGCCGCCCACCCCGACCAGTGCACCCGCCCCTGCGCGATCACCCGGGCGATGGCCTCGGCCGAGGCCGCCTGGCGGGCCGCGTTGCGCGGCATATCCATCGCCGATCTCGCCCGCAGCGTGGACGAGGACTACGGCCCGGTCGCCCTGTCCTCGATCAGCACCTGGCTGGGCAGCGCGCCGCAGGACCTTACCCCGGACAGCTGACACCGGTGCGCGAGGCCCCGCGGGCGCGGCGGGCCGCCGGCTAGTGGCTCTCCCGGTCCCGCAGCCACTGCCCGAACTCGGCGGCGACGATGCGCTCGTCGTGCACGCCGGCCGCGGCGTCGGAGGCGAGCCAGACGATGGGCGGGCCCATCACCGTAGGGCTCAGGAACCCGTCGCCCTCGGCGGCGACGTCCTCGGGCAGCATCCCGGTGACCGTCGCGCCTCCGGGCAGCAGCAGGTTGACGGTGACGCCCGTGCCCCGCAGGTCGGCCGCCATGATGCGGGACAGCGCCTCGCTGCCCGCGCGTGACGGCCCGTAGGGGACGAACCCGGCGCGCTGCATGGTCGAGTGATTCATCGAGATGTTGACGATGCGGCCACCGCCGGATGCCAGCATCCGGGTCGTGATCTCGCGGGCGACCAGGAAGTAGCCGGTCAAGTTGGTGTCGATCACCGCGCGGAAGGCGTCGGACGGCACCTCCCAGAAGCCCTGCGGCTGTGTCATAAAGCGCGGGTTGACCGTGCGCATGCCGATGCCTGCGTTGTTGACCAGCATGTCGACGCCGCCGAGCCGCGACCACGCCAGGTCGACGGCCCTGGCCACCGACGACTCGTCGCGCACGTCCATCGCGACGCCGATCGCCCCCGGCAGGTCCGCGGCGACGGACTCCGCGCGCTCGCCGGAGCGCCCGGTCAGCGCCACGGAGGCCCCCGTCGCGGCCAGGGCGGAGGCCATGGCGAGTCCCAGCCCGCTCGTCCCGCCGGTCACCAGCACCTTCATCGGTTCACCTCTGTCCTCGGAATGTCCTGGGAATGCCCTGGGAAACAGCCTGGCCGGGTCGGCGGTCGGGCTCACCTCGGCGGTCACGGCCGCCGTTCGCGACCGTGGTCCTCGACGGCAGGGCGTACGCAGTGGGCGAACATCCGTGCTCGGAACTCTATGGATTGGAGCGCGCTCGAAGTCAAGCCGCGGCGGCCGTCGTGACCCGTCCGGGTGCCGCCGGGCCGATCATCGCGCGCGGTCAGCCGACGGCTCCCCGCCGGCCGGGCACGACGGCCGCCCGGATGCCCGGTTGGACATATTTCGGGGCGATGTGAGACTGAGGGGGGCACGGCTCCGCCGTCGCGTCACGTAGAGCCCGACCGTGCCGCCCGCCGGGTCCGGTCACCCACCGGTTCGCGGCGGCGACGGATGAACTCCCTCCCTGCTCCGCAGGGGAACCGCCCCGGGACGCGAAGTGAGGCGATCGGATGGACCGGGTTCCTGAAGTGGCCGTGGTGGGGGCCGGCATCGTCGGACTCTGCACGGCTTATGCGCTGGCCGAGCGCGGAGCGTCGGTGCGGGTCTACGAAAGCGGTGTTCCGGGCCACGGGCAGTCCAGTGGCCAGTCCCGCATCTTCCGCCACGCGCACGACGACCCCCGCCTGGTCGAGTTCACACGGCAGGGCCGCGCCGTCTGGGACGAGTGGGCCGACCGGCTGGGCACGGAACTGGTCTCCCGGGACGGGGTGGTCGCCCTGGGCAGCGCCGTTCCCGGGCGACTGCGCATCCTGCAGGACGCCGGCGGCATACCGGTCAGGACGGTGGACAGCGCGGAACTGCGCGCCCGTATGCCAATGCTGGCGGACTACGAGGGGCCCGCGATGCTGGACGAGGGCGGCGGCGCCATCCGCACGCGTGCCGCGATCGAGACTCTGGCCGGGGCGCTGGGGGACGCGGTGGTCACCGAGGAGGTCATCTCCGTGCATCCGACGGACCACGGCACGGTGGAAGTGCTCAGTGCGGCCGGCCGTGAGGAGTACGCGACGGCCGTGGTGTGCGCGGGCCTGCACACGGCGCGGATGGCGCGCGGTGTGGGGCTTTCGCTCCCCGTGCGGCCGGCCGCCCACGTCCGCCTCACCTTCCAGGTCAGGGGAGCGCCGCCGGAACGGGTCGCGTGCCTGCAGGACAGCAGCGGCGACTTCGGCGAGACCGGTGTCTACGCGGCCCCCTACCCGGGCAACGGCCGGTACGCCGTGGGCCTGAGCCAAACGGTGGAAGTGCGCGAGGACGGCAGCTTCGCGGACCCGGGCGAACTGGTGGCGCTCAACGAGCGCGCCCGCGCATACGTCTCCCGCGCGCTGCCCGGCCTCGATCCCGAGCCGGTGGAGTACCTGCACTGCTGGGTGACGAGCCTGCCGTGGAGCGAGGACGGCATGGCGGTCTGGGAAGCCGACGGGATCTTCTTCGCCGCCGGGCACAACCTGTTCAAGCAGGCGCCCCGGCTGGGGCGGGCGCTGGCCGGCGCGGCCTTGGGCGAGGGGCTGGAGGACGACCTGCGTCCGGCGGCGGAACTCGGCCGGCCCCGCTGAACGCCCCGGAGGTCGGCGCGCAGCCGGGATCCTCGGGCAGAAACACGCCGACCACGCCGATGTCGCCGGTGAACCTGACCGAGTCGATCAGCGCGTTGACCGTGAGGCCGGCGTCCTCGTGCCCTTCGGCTGCCCGGCGCCCTGGCCGCGAAACAGCCGCGTACCGGCCGATCAGGGCTTTTTCAACGGCTCACAGAATTGACTCCGCCGCGGTGCCGGTGGGACGGCCCGCGGCGGCCATGAACACCCGTACCCGCGAGCGAATTGCGGTTCTGTTCGCAGCGGGCCGCTCCCGGGCGGCCGGGCCCGGACTCCGGGAAGGGGTCCCGCCGGCCCGCCGTCGTACGCCCGAGGGGCACCGTGCCTCGGCGGTACGGTGGAAAGCCGGGGCAGGAAGCCCGGCTTTTCCGGACCAGGCCGCGCAGGAGGTTTTCCGGCGATGGAACGCGACCGCATCGACCGCATCGTCTCCGCCCTGCGCGCGCGGGACGTCATGGCCCACCGCGCCGACGAGGGCGTGTACGAGTTCGGCATCCGCGTGGTGATCCCCGACGGGAGCGAGGCGCTCTGGACGGTGCGGAAGTCCGTCGAGCTCGGCGCCGAGGTGCTCCGCGACGGTGTCCTCATCGGCTTCGTCCCGCACATCCCCGGTTCTGAGGACTTCACCGAGGAGCAGACCGTGGAGGCCATCGCCACGGCCCGCTACTCACTGGAAGGGCTCCGCCCGGCACGCCGGACCGACGACTGAGGGTCCCGCGGGCAGGGCTGCCGCCCCCAGAGCTCCGCCAGGGTTCCGGTCCGACCGGGCGCACCCCGTCGCGGCACGAGTGGCCATCGGCGTGCTCCGCCCCCCGCCGCCCCCGCTCCCACTCCCGCTCCCGCTCCCGCCGGGACGTTCGGCCCCCGCCGGCCGGGGCCGGTGGCCGGTGTCTCCGGGTCTGTCGGGCCGCCCGTTCCGCGCCCGGCGGGCGGACACTGGAAGAAGGCCGGGCGCAGCAACCGATGCCCCCGCGGTGGCGGGGAGGTGTGGTGAAGGGATCGCTGTCCATGGGACGGATCGCAGGGGTGCCCCTGCGGTTCCACTGGAGCGCGCCCCTGCTGATCATCGTGCTGGCCGTCGGTCTGGGCGGCGGCACACTCCCGGAGTGGGCGCCGAACCACTCGCAGGGCGCCTACCGCGCCTGGGCGGTCGCGGGCGCGCTGCTGCTCGGGGCCAGTCTGATCGCGCACGAGGGGGCGCACGCGCTCGTCGCGCGCCGGGTCGGGATCAAGGTCAAGGACGTGACCGTCTTCGCGCTCGGCGGGGTCACCCGTATGGGGCAGGCCACGACCGCCCGGGACGAGGGCGTGATCGCGGCGGCTGGTCCGCTCACCAGCCTGGTGTGCGGGGGCGTGGGCCTGGGCGCCGCGGTGCTCACCCATGACGTCGCCCACTGGGCGCTGGTCAGCGCCGTCCTGGCGTGGGCGGGCTGGGCGAACATCGCGCTGGCGGCCTTCAACCTGGTGCCGGCCGCGCCACTGGACGGCGGCCGCGTCCTGCAAGCGGTGATCTGGCGGGCGCGCGGCGACCGCGAGCGGGCCGCGCGGATCGCCGCGCGGTGCGGCCAGGTGGCCGGCGCGCTGCTGGTCGGCGCCGGACTGGTGGAGTTCTTCGCGGGCGCCACGGCGGGGCTGTGGTTGGTGCTGCTCGGCTGGTTCCTGTCGATGGCGGCCGTGGCCGAGGTGCGCCGCTCGACCCTGACGGAGTCGCTGCGCGGCCTGCACGCCTCCGACGCGATGCGTCCGCATCCGCGATGTCGCCGCCTCCCTGGACCGCTGCGTCCTCGCCTCCCCCGACGACCTGCTCACCGACCTGCTGGACCGCTCGGGAACGGCGGGAGGCGGCCCGATCCTCGTCCTGGAGGACGACCGGCGGCTGCTCGGAATGATCACGATCCAGGATCTGGTGGAGCTGGCCCGGCGCCCCGGCTCCGCCCCGCGCCCGCCGATGGCCCAGGACCGCCGCTGGTGACGTCGCTGCTGATGCCCCCTGGTTGACCGGGGCGCGGGAGCCCGGCGCCTCCGGCCGGCCTCCTGTCGCCTGCCCTTCGCGTCACCGCGTACGCCCGGTCCGGTGGTCCGCCGGGCGGGCCGGCGGGTATCCGCGCTTCCGGCGGTGCGGGCCGCCGGCGGCCCGCACCGCTCGAAGCCTCTCCGGCCGCTGCTCAGCCGCCGGCCGGGGGTGCCGCGTTGGCTCCCGAGACGACGACGGTGGCCCCGTCAGGGAACTGTTCGGCGTGTGCGAGGAGCGCAGCCAGCGCGGTCACCGCGCCGGGTTCGGCCGCGATGCGCAGCCGCCGCCACAGCAATGCGCGGGCGGCGGTGATCTCCTCGTCCGCGACGGTGAGGGTCTTCATGCCGAGCGAGAGGCCGACCGCGGTGGCTATCCGGCCCGCCCGTCGGGCGCCCAGGCTGTCCACGGCGACCCCGCCGACCTCCACGTCCACCGGACTCCCCGCTTCCAGGGCCGCGGTGAGCGAGGATGCCGCGGACGGTTCCGCCGCGATCACCCGGTTGCGTCCCGCCAGCGCCAGGGCGACCCCGGCGTACAGGCCGCCCCCGCCGCATCCGACGAGCACGGGCTGGCCCTGCGGCACCTGCTCGGCGAGTTCCAGGCCGAGCGTGCCCTGCCCCGCCACCGTCCGCGGGTCGTCGTAGGCGTCGATGTGGGAGGCGCCCTCGCGCCGGGCGTGGTCCTGGCTGGCGGCCAGGGCGTCGGCGTAGAAGCCCTCGACGAGGCGCAGGCGGGCGCCCAGGGCTTCGATGATGTCGGTCTTGGCCTTGGGCGAGAAATCGGGCACGAACGCGGTGGCGGGCACGTTCGCCTCGCGCGCCGCCCAGGCGACGGCGGCCCCGTGGTTCCCTCCCGACGCGCAGCACACGCCGGCGGTCGGAGCTCCGTGCTCCCCGGCGCGCACGAGGGCGAGGGCGTTGGACGCGCCGCGGACCTTGAAAGAGCCGGTGTGCTGGAGGAACTCCAGCTTCAAGGTGACGGGGACGGGAACGTCCAACTCCCCCGCCGCCAGGTGGATGACGGGCGTGCGCCGCACCAGCGTGCGGATCCGTCCGGCCGCGCCCTCGATGTCGGCCGGCGAGGGGATGGTGAGGGGCTGTTCGTTCACGAGCGTCCTTGCGGGTTGCGTGGCCCACCGCGGCCTCGCCCGGGTCCGGGCTGTCGCACGTGGTGTCGTCACTGGTCGTACCTGTGAGCATGCCGAGGCGGACGCGGATAGGGAAGCCGCGCCCGGCCAGCCGGCGTTGGGACGGGGGCTCGTCCCCTCGGCGAGTGGGCCCCGCCGGGGTCAGCCGGCCATCGCGGCGATCTGCTCGACCAGGCGGACGCGGGCCTCGGGGGTGGACGTGGCGCGGCCCATCGGGCTCAGCGAGAGGGTGGTGACGCCCGCAGCCGCGAACGCGGCCACGCGGTCGGCGACTTCGGCGCAGGTGCCGATCAACGACACGCCCCGCACGAGGGCTTCGGGGACGGCGGCCGCGGCCTCGCGCCTGCGGCCGTCGAGGTAGAGGTCCTGGATCCGCTCCGCCTGCTCGGTGTGGCCGTAGCGGCAGGCGAGGTCGAAGTAGAAGTTGCGGCCGCGCGCGCCCATGCCGCCGATGTAGTGGGCGAGGCGCAGCCGGGCCTGGTCGAGGGCGTCGGCGACGTCCTCGCCGATGGCGGCCGGGGCGTCCACGTGCACGCGCAGGGCGCCGAGTTCGGGGGCGCGGCGGGCCAGGCCCTGCGCCAGGGCGGCGCCGAAGACCTCCTCGGCCCGCTCGGGGTGGAAGAAGGCCGGCTCCCACACCTCGGCGATCTCCGCGGCCAGCGCGGTGTTCCTGGGCCCGATCGCGGCGATCATCACCGGGATGCGCTCGCGCACCGGCCGGTTGAGGAGCTTCAGCGGCTTGCCGAGGCCGGTGCCTTCGCCGGGGCCGAGCGGCAGCCGGTAGTGCCGCCCCTCGTACGCCAGCGTCTCGCGGCGCCACACCGCGCGGCAGATCTCCACGACCTCGCGGGTGCGGGCCAGCGGGGCGTCGTAGGGCACGCCGTGGAAGCCCTCGATGACCTGCGGCCCGGACACGCCGAGGCCGAGGGTGAACCGGCCGCCGGAGACGTAGTCGAGACCGGCCGCGGTCATGGCGGTCAGCGCGGGGGTGCGCGAGTAGATCGGCAGGATGCCGGAGGCGATCTCCAGGTGGTCGGTGACGGCGGCGAGGTAGCCGAGCTGGCTGACCGCGTCGAAGCTGTACAGCTCGGCGACGGACACGGTGCCGAGTCCGGCCCGCTCCAGGTCCCGCAGCTCCGCGACGGCCTCCAGGAACCCCCGGCGGTGCTCCAGCTGCATCCCGATCCGCATCCCGTACTCCTCCCGACCCCCGGCACCGTCGGCCGGCGGGCACCGCGAGCCATTCTGCGGGCTTCGGGGGCCCAGGGTGGGAGGGCCCGGCTGCGGGTGCCGCCCGGCGGTGCCCCATCCGCACGCCGGCAGCACGGCTCCGCCCGGAGTACGGCCCGTCGTACGGTGTCTGGCAGGCTCCGGCGGACGGGAGTAGCTTCGGCGCGGTGACCTTGATCGAGACGCGGGGCCTCGCGGTGATGAGTGACGGGGCGCGGGTGCGGTGGAGGACACTGGCGGCTGCGGCTCTCGGGGACGCGGTTCCGGGCGGCGCGGAAGCGGGCGGGACGCGCGCGGACGGTGCGGGCCCGGGTCGCGCTGGTGCCGGTGGCGCGGACGGGGGCAAGGCGCGTACGGACGGGGCGGGTGCTGATGGCGCGGGTTCGTTCGACGCCGGCGCGAGCAACGGGTGCGCCGGCGAGCCGGGTTCGGACGGTGGCCGTCAGGAGGGTTCGCGTCCCAGTGGTGTGGGGCGGAAGCCTGCCGTGGTGCTGCTGCACGGTGGGCCGGGGTTGCCGGACTACCTGGGCGAACTCGCCCCGATGGTCGCGGACCTCGCGCCCGTGTACCGCTACGACCAGCGTGGCACCGGGGCTTCTCCGTGGGAGGGGCGGCATTCCCTCGAACGGCACGTGGATGATCTCGCGGAGCTGGTGGAGCACTGGGGCGCCGCGGAGGTGGTTCTCGTCGGGCACTCCTACGGTACGGACCTGGCCGCCCGGTTCTGTCTCGCTCATCCGGGCCGGGCGTCGGCCGTGCTCCTGATGTGCGGGCCCTTCGTCGGCGACTGGCGGGCGCCCTACCGGGCGGAGCGCGATCGGCGGATGCCCGCGCGGGAGCGTGAACGTTTGGGCGCTCTGGAGTCGTTGCCGCGGCGGACGGAGGCCCAGGAGGTCGAACTGCTCACGCTGGCGTGGTTTACCGACCACGCCGACCCCGAACGCGGCCGGGCCCGGGCCGCGCGGGACGCCGGGCGCCGCCGCCCCGTCAACTGGTTCATGAACGCCGAGTTGGGCGCGGCCGCACGCGCGGACCCGCTCGACGCCCGCCTCGACGAGTTGCGCGCCTGCCTGCCCCAGCGCACCGAACTCCTCGCCGGAGTGGCCGATCCCCGCCCGGTGTCCGCCCTCGCGGCACTCGCCCGCCGCCTCGACATCCCCCTGATCGCGATCGAAGCAGCCGGCCACGAGCCCTGGCTCGAAGCACCGGCCGCAATCCGCACCCACCTCCGCACCTTCCTGCGGACCGCCCTCGCCCAAACCGGAACAGCTCCCGCATCTCCGGTGCCTGGCGACGGCAGTTGACGCCGAGCCGCCCGTCGAGCCGCGCTGATCCGGTGCAGTGCCTCCCGTCCGCCCGCAGTGCGGTCAGGGCCATCCCCGCGTGCGGGCGCCGCCTGCACCTCGACGGGAACGCCGATCGCCGGCCCGGCGCCCGTCCCGCTTGCCGCGACCTGCGGGGATCGGTCCTGGTGGGCCGCGTGGCGGGGGTTGGTTGACCTTTACCTTGGGGGAAGCCGCAGCATCGGGAGGGCCGGGCGACGGGCCCGGTACGAGGAGGGAGCGGGGCATGGGGTGGCTGACGATCGGGGCATTCGCGAAGGCGTCGCGCCTGTCGCCGAAGGCGCTGCGGCTCTATGACGAGTTGGGCCTGCTCACCCCCGCCCGCGTGGACCCGGCGAGCGGCTACCGCCTTTACGCCCCGGAGCAGGTGGAGCAGGCCCGGCTGGTGGCGTGGCTGCGCCGCCTGGGCATGCCGCTGGCGCGTATCCGGCTGGTGTGCGCGCTGGAGGCCGGGGCCGCCGCGCGGGAGGTCCGCGCGTATTGGGCCCAGGTCGAGGCCGAGGCCGCCGCGCGGCGGGACCTGGCCGCCTTCCTCGTCGACCATCTGTCCCGGAAGGACCCTGCTATGACCTCCGACTCCCCTGCCCTGAACATCCGTTACGCGGCCCGTACCGATACCGGGCGGGTCCGCGCGAGCAACCAGGACGCCGCGTACGCCGGTTCGCGGCTGCTCGCCGTGGCCGACGGGTTCGGCAGCGCGGGCGCGCCCGCGAGCGCCGCCGCCATCGACGCGCTCAAGTCGCTGGAGAGCGGCGCCTTTCCGGCCGGCGACCTGCTCAACGTCCTTCAGGACGCCGCCGATCGGGCGGCACAGGCCGTCGCGGGCGCGGCTCCCGAGGACGCCGGTACGACGCTCACCGCGATGCTGTGGACGGGCGCGCAGCTCGCCCTCGTCCACATCGGCGACTCGCGCGTCCACCTCCTGCGCGACGGCGAGCTGTTCCAGATCACCCACGACCACACGGTCGTCCAGTCACTCCTGGACGAGGGCCGCATCAGCCCCGAGGAGGCCGTCTCGCACCCTCAACGTTCCCTGCTGGTACGGGCCTTGGGCCGCGGCTCGCACGGCACCCCCGACCTGCGCCTGCACGACGCCCGACCGGGCGACCGCTACCTGCTGTGCTCCGACGGCCTGCCCGCAGCCGTCCCGGCGGACGACATCCACCGCGTCCTGACCGACGCCCCCGCCCCCGAAGACGCCGTCCGCGACCTGATCACCCTGGCCAACGCCAACGGCGCCCCCGACAACGTCAGCACAGTCGTCGCCGACGTCCTGCACCCGGCAGGCCTCTGAGCGGCAGCCCTGCAAGGTCGTGAACTAGCGTGTGCGCCATGTGGACGCACGACTGGCTGACCGACACCCGAACGTCGTACGACACGGTGGCGGTGGCCTACGCCGACCTCGTCCGCGGCGCCATCGCGCGCGAGCAATACATCCGCACGGCCCTGTCCCTGTTCGCCGACACCGTGCGCACGGCGGGCGGTGGCCCGGTGGCGGACGTCGGCTGCGGCCCCGGGCACGTCACCGCCCACCTGCACACGCTGGGCGTGGACGCCTTCGGCGTCGACCTGTCGCCCGGCATGGTCGACGTCGCGCGGCGCGACCACCCCGGACTGCGGTTCGAGGTCGGCTCCATGACGGACCTGCGCCTTCCTGACGGCTCGCTGGCCGGCCTGGTGGCCTGGCAGTCGCTGATCCACATCCCCGACGACGAGGTGCCGGCGGTGTTCGGCCACTTCCACCGGGTGCTGCGGCCGGGCGGACCGCTGCAGTTGCTCTTCCACGTCGGTGCCGGGTCGCGGCTCAAGACCGAGGGCTACGGCGGCCACCCGATGCAGGTCCATGTCCACCGGCGTCAGCCGGAGCAGGTGGTCAGCTGGCTGCGCGAGGCCGGGTTCGAGGTCGAGGCGCAACTGCTGCTCTCGCCGGGGCGGGCGGCATCGCAAGCGGTCCTCTTCGCCCGGCGCGGCTGACTGCCGAGGAGCGGGCCCGGCCGGGGGCTCCACCGGCGGACGCCGGAGGTGGTGTCACCGTCCCTCGAGGGACATCCGCGGCGGCCAGGAGGTCGAGTTTGCCGCGGGGACAGCGCTGATGGCCATAAAGCGGGCGCGACTCCAGGGACGGATGGGGCCTGTGGGAGACGGCACAGCTTTCCGGCCACGCCCGCGCCCCACCTGGCCGGAGATCGCGCTTGTGCGTTGCCCGCGGGCCCTTCATCCTCAATGCCGTGCGGGGCGTCTACTCGCATAGATCCGGCAGAGCACCCGCCGGCGCGCACGGCCCCGGAACAGCGCAATCATCTGCGATGTGCCCGCACAGCACCGCCCGTTACCGGCTCCTCAGCTCGGCCCCGTACCGCACGGCTCCGTGCCCCGGCTCCACCTGACTCCCCCAATCGCCGTGGCACCGCCCGCGCTTGCCCGCGGGCGCCCCCGGCACGTCCCCAGGAGGAACCCCCATGCGCCTCAGCCCCGCGCGTCGCGCCGCCATCGGCTTCGCCCTCGCCGCCGCCTCAGCCCTGGCCGTCCAGGGCCTGGCCCTGCCCGTCGCCCACGCCCGCGACGCGGCCCCCGCCTCCACCAAGGCCGCCGCGGACAAGGCCACCGCGGCGACGGCCTCGCAGATCGCCGACTCCGAGTCCGCCACCGCCCGGGCACTGGCCGCCTCCCTCTCCGACCCCGCCTGGCGGGCCCGGGTACGCATCGCCGCGCTCGGCTCCGACCAAGTGGACCTGGCCGCACTCACCGGCTCGGGCCGCACCCCGGCCGCGCTGAAGGCGGCCGTCCGCTCGGCCGACCGCGCCATCGCCGCCGCCAAGGGCCTTCCCGCGAGCACCGGTTCGCTGCTGCGCCTGCGGCTGGGCTCCGACGCGATGCGCACCGCGCTCAGGCCCGCCACCCTGCCGCTGGTGGCCGTCGCCGATCACGGCGACGCCGCCACCACCGCGACGGCGTACGACAGTTCGGGCCGGACCCACCGGCTCAGCACCCGCCACGCGCCCCAACAGCCCGTCTACGTCGTGGACATCGACGTGACCAAGGCGCTGAGCACCGGCCTCGCCCAGGTGGACGCCCAGTTGGCGGCCAAGGGCCTCAAGCCGGCCGCTCGTACGGACGCCGCCGGCACCTCCCCGAACGCCGCCCCGGCCGACGGCGGTTACTGGGCCACCAAGCTCAACTCGGTGTGGCTCAACGACGACGAGGAGCCCTGGATCGAGGGCGACGCGGAGATCTTCTCGATCGTCAGCGGCTTCGGCCTGGACGGCGTCGTGCGCGTGGACACCGTCGACATGCCCTACCTGGATGACGACCACCACACCTACTACCCGAACCAGCTGATCGTGAACTGGTCGCTCTACAAGTACGACGAGGCCGACCTGGTGATGATGGAGGACGACGGCAGCACCAACTACGAGGCCCTGGCCCAGGCCCTCGCCGACGCGCTGCTCACCATCACCGACCAGGGCGCCTACGTGCCGCTCGTGGACGCGATCCTGGCCGCCATGCCGGACTCGTGGTGGACCAACGACCCCGACTACGTGGACTCCTGGTACACGCTGACGGAGAACTCCTCCGGCACCCTCTACGGCGCCCGCGGCAACGGCTGGATGAACCTCTCGCCGTACTGGGTCGCCGCGCTCTGAGCCGGACGGGTCCTGCTCCGAACGCCCCACTCCGAACCGCCCGTCCCCGAGCGCCCGTTCGGCAGGACCAGTCCGCGCGGCCCCCGCACGGCCCGCGGGCCCCTTCCGCGGTACCTCGGCGCGCTCCCGGCCACCGGCCGGGAGCGCGCCGCCCGCCGTCGCTTCCCGGCAAGGACCGTCAGGCGTTCTCCTCCGCGAACTCCGCGACGATGCACAGCAGTTCGGACGGCATCTCGATCTGCGGCAGGTGACCGCTCGCCGCGATCAGCACGAAGCGGGCGCCTGGGATCGCGGCGGCGTACGCGCGGCCGTAGTCGCGGTCCACGACCCGGTCGCTCTCGCCCCACACCACCAGCACCGGGCTGGTGACCTTCGCCAGGCGCTCGCGCAGGCCGGGGTCCGCCATCTTGTACGGGCCCTGGTAGACGGCGAGGGAGGCCCGGTTGCCGGCCGCGGCGGCGCGCACCGCCTCGGGCAGGGCCGCCGGGTCGATGCCGAAGCGGGCGGGGTTGTGGAAGGAGAGCGCGGACAGCTCCTGGGGCGTGAGCGGGAAGATGTCCACGACCGGGTGGCCGGGCACCTCGATGCCGGCGGCGTCCACCAGGACGTATCCGCTCACCCGCTCGCTGCCGAGCAGCGCGAGTTCGGCGGCGATCCAGCCGCCTATCGAGTTGCCGACGACGATGACGTCGCGCAGGTCGAGGGTGTCGAGCAGGTCGGCGTAGAGGCGGGCGAGGGTGCCGACGTCGGTCAGCTGCTCGGGCCGTTCGGTGCCGCCGAAGCCGGGGTGGACCGGGGTGAGGACGCGGGCGCCGTGCTGTTCGGCGAGCAGGCCGGCGAAGGCGGCGACGGTCTGGGGTCCGCCGCCGCCGTGGAGCAGGAGGAAGGGGCGGCCGGAGCCCTGGTCGTCGACGGTGAGATCGACGGTGAGATCGGCACCGGGCTCGGTGCCGCCGAGGGCGAGGGTGTGGACGGTGGCGGTCATGCGTGTGCTCCTGGTCTTCCTTGCGGGGTGGGGCAGTGGCGGGGTGCGGGAGTGGCTCGGCTGCGGGGCGGGCCGGGCGGCTCAGGCGAAGTCGGTGGCGGGCTCGGTGGCGTAGCGGCCCATCACCTCGGCGGCGGCCTGCGGGCTCGGGTTGCCCTCCTTGGCGAACAGCTCCTGCAGGTCGCGGAAGTACTGCACGTACAGGTCGGGGGTGAAGGTGTTGAGCAGGACGGCGGGCTCGTCGCCGCGGTTGGCGAAGGTGTGCGGGGCGCCGGGCGGGATCATGGCGAGCGTGCCGGCCGGGGCGACGTGGACGGTGTCGCCGACGGTGAAGTGCACGGTGCCGGAGACGACGTAGAAGCCCTCGTCGTGCTGGGCGTGCCGGTGCTGCTGCGGGCCCTCGGTGTGCGGCGGCACGGTGATTTCGCCGATGCCGAGGCGGTGGTCGGTGGTGCTGCCGTCCTCGAGGATGCGCATCCGCACCGCGCCGAGCGGGATCATCTCGCCACCGGTGGGTCCGACCACGGAAACGTCGGTCATGTCGAGCTCCTTCGTGAGAGTGGACTCTCATTAAGATAGACCGTTCACCTCCGTGATGCAAGTCAACTCTCACAACGCGAGGATTCGGCTACCATGAGAGGACGAACAGAGGGAGGACGACGCATGACGACGGGCACCGGCCGCACCAACCAGAAGCTGCGCACGCGGACGGCGATCGTGGCCGCCGCGCGCACGCTCATCGGCACCGGGCGGGAGGTGACGATGCCGGAGATCGCGCGCGAGGCTCTGGTCTCCGAGGCGACGGCCTACCGCTACTTCCCCGACCTGCCCTCGCTCATCGGGGAGGCGCTGGCCGGGGACTGGCCCTCCCCCGAGGAAGCCCTCGCGCCGGTCGCCGACCACCCCGATCCGGTCGAACGGGTCGCGTTCGCCTGCGAGTTCCTGCTGCGCGGGGTGCTTGCCCGGCAGGGCGCCGTCCGCGCGACGATGGCGGCCGCGCTCCTTCGTCCCGAGACGGTCGCCGCGCGGCCGGGCATCCGGTTCGGCCTGATCGAGCAGGCGCTGGCCCCCCTGCGCGCGAGCGCGCGCACCCAGGAGGCGCTGACCCAGCTCGAACGGGACCTGGCGGTGGTGGTCAGCGCCGAGGCGCTGTTCTCCCTCACCGACCTGTGCGGACTGGACGAGGAGTCGGCGGTGGCGAGCGTGGTCCGCACGGCCCGGACGGTGACGGAGGCGGGGGTGCGGGCAGCGGGCGCGTAGAGCCCGGCGCCGCCCGTGCGGAGCCGGTACGGAGCCCGTACGGAGGGTGCGCGAGGTCTCGGTGCCCGGGCGCGGCGGCCGGCGAGTGCCCCGGCTGTCGGTGCGCGGGTACGCAGCAGTGCCCGGGCACGCAGGCACGCAAAGTGCGCGGGTACGCAGCAGGTGCGCGGGTGCGCAGGCAGGCAAGTACGCGTGTGCGCCGGAGGGTGGGGGCCTGCCCGCGGGCCGTACGAAAACCGCGGGCGCTCCCCCGGCGCGGCCTGGCAGCATGGCGCGCGCCCTGCCCTCCGCGAAAGGACCGCCGTGGCCGCCGCCGTCACCCTCATCCGCTCCGCCGCCCTCTCCGACGTCGCCGAGTACGCCTACGCGGCCACCGCGCCCGCCGGGGCCCGGCTGGTCTTCCTCGCGGGCGCCTGCCCGCTCGACGCCGACGGGGCCACGGTCGCCGTCGGCGACTACGCGGGCCAGGCCGCCCAGGCGGTGGCCAACCTGGTCACCGCGCTCGACGCGGCCGGCGCCGGGCTCCAGGACGTCATCAGCACCCGCGTCCTCGTGACGACCACACGCCAGGCCGACCTGGTCACCGCCTGGCAGGTCGTCCGCGACGCCTTCGGCGACCACGACGTGCCCAGCACGCTCATGGGTGTCACGGTGCTGGGCTACCACGACCAGCTGGTCGAGATCGAAGCGGTGGCCGCCCTCGTGGACGAGCCGAGCTGACAGCTCACGGCCCGCGCCGGGCCCGCCCGCCCGGCGGCTGAGCCGCGTACACGGCCCGCTCGCTGACGGCCCGCTCCTCACCCCCGGCCCGCCCACTGCGGAATCCACGTGCCCGGCGCGTTCGGCGCCGGCGCCGCCGTGGCGAGGTGGGCGCGCAGGACCGGAAGGGCGGGGTGCGGATTGTCGCGGTGCCAGACAAGCGAGTGCGGGTAGACCGGCGTCGGGCCGGTCACCGGGATGCGGCGCAGGCCGTGGGCCGTGGGCCAGACGAGGCGGGCGTGCTCGCCCATGAAGGTGGCCAGCGCCGGGGTGTCGGCGACGGTGTCCAGCAGCGCGTCCGAGCCGAAGTTGGGGCCGGTCGCCTCGATGGTGAGGCCGAACTCGGCGACGAGGTCGTCGTAGTAGGCGGCCCACTCGGTGCCGGGGGCGATGCCCGGCATCCATATCCGGTGCCCGACGAGCTGGTCCAGCGTCACCGAACGGGCGCCGGCCAGCGCGTGCTTGGGGCCGGTGAGCAGGTGCAGCGTCTCGTCGGCGACGCGGGCGGACACGATGTCCTCGGGCAGCGGGTGCCCGGGCGCGCCGACCGCCCGGAAGGACGCGTCGATCGTGCCCGAGCGGATGGCGGCCACGGCCGCGTCGATCTCGAAGAGCGTCACCACGTCGAGTTCGATGTCGGGGTGCGCCTGATGGAAGGCGCGCATCAGGCCCGAGCCGGCGCCGCGCGAGGTGATGACGTCCACCCTCAGCGGCCGGCGCCCGGCTTGCACGGAGGCGGCCGCACGCTGGGCGACACGCAGCAGTTCGCGGGCGTGGGGCAGGAACGCCTGCCCGTCGATGGTGAGTTCGGCGCCGCGCGGGGTGCGGGTGAACAGCCGTACGGCGAGGTCGCGTTCGAGTGCTGCGATGCGTTTGGAGACCGCCTGCTGCGTGACTCCCAGTTCGGCGGCGGCCTCCTGGAACCGTCCCGCGTCGGCGGCGGAGACGAAGGTCCGTACGGCATCGAGGTCCATACCCGCAACCCTACGCGCACAACCATTGGTTGTGGCTCACGGCTTCATGGTTGTTTGATCCCAGGCCACGGGACTCGCTTTGATGCTCCTGCACGCGGATCGGTTGTGGAGCGAGGAGTTCTCGGGGATGAAGAGCGGGCTGGGACCACTGCTCGGGGGCCGGCTGGGGCCGCGCTTCGGGTGGCTGTGGGGAGCGTACGGCACGAGCGCCCTCGGTACGTGGCTCGCCTTCGGCGCGTTCCCGTTGATCGCCATCCGGGTGCTGCACGCCGGGCCCGTCGAGGTGGCCGCGCTGTCCTCGGTGGGTGCCGCGGTGGGCGCGGCCGTGGCGGTGCCGCTGGGCCCGTGGGTGGAGTTCCGGCCCAAGCGGCCGGTGCTGATGGCGATGGACCTCGCGCGGTTCGCGGTGCTGCTGACGATTCCGGCCGCCTACGCGCTCGGTGTGCTCGGCTTCGTCCAGCTGCTGCTGGTCTCGGTGGTCGTGGCGGCCGCCGACATCACCTTCCGCGCCGCGTCCGGGGTCCACCTCAAGTCGCTGGTGCCGCCCGGGGACCTGCTCACCGCCAACTCCCGCTTCGAGTCCACGGCGTGGACGACCACGATCGTCGGGCCGCCGCTCGGCGGCGCGGCGATCGGCCTGCTCGGCCCGGTGGCCACGGTCGTCGCCGACGCGGTCAGCTACCTGCTCTCGGCGCTGGGCATCCGCGCGACGGGAGGCGACGAGCCGCGGCCGGAACGCCGCTCGGGCGCCCGGCTGCGAGCCTCGGATCTGCTCGACGGCTGGCGGTACATCCTCGCCGACCCCGCCCTGCGCCCGCTGTTCTTCAACACCGCGGTCTTCAACGGCCTGGTGGTGGCCGCGCAGCCGCTGCTCGACGTGCTGATGCTCGGCCGGCTCGGCTTCGCCCCCTGGCAGTACGGCCTCGCCTTCGCCGCGCCCTCCCTCGGCGGCCTGCTCGGCTCACGCCTGGCCCGCCCTCTCGCCGCCCGCCACGGCGATCACCGCGTCCTGCTCGTCTTCGGCACCCTGCGCGCCCTGTGGCCGATCGGCCTGGCCTTCACCGGCCGCGGCACGGGCGGCCTTCTGCTCGTCATCGCGGTCGAGTCGGGCCTCATCTTCTGCTGCGGTGTCTTCAACCCCGTATACGCCACCTACCGCCTCCAGCGCACCCCCACCGCCCGCGTGGCCCGCACCCTGACCGCCTGGACGGTCACCACGAAGACCTCCGCGGCCCTGCTCACCGCCCTGTGGGGCTGCTTGGGCGCCCTTCTCGGCCTCCGCCCGGCCCTTGCCCTGTCGGGCGCCCTCCTCCTGGCCACCCCCTTCCTCCTCCCCCACCGCACCCCGGCCCCCGCCCCGACCCCCTCCCCGGCCTAGCTGTTCTCCCCGGTCGGCAACACCGTCACCGGCTGGCATCCCTGCCTCTCAACTCGACTGGCGGGACCGGCCTTCCGGGTCCGTCGCCGGCGGTCCCTCCTCGGGCCTGCCGAAGAAGGAGGCGAACTCGCCCAAGAGCCGCTGGGACGCCTCCCGCATCGCGGCGCGCGTCATGCCCGCCGCGTGCGGGGAAACGGTGCAGTGCGGGTTCCCCGCGAGCAGCGAGGAGAACCGTGGGCCCTCGGTGTCGAAGACGTCAACCGCTGCTCGCCACGGACCGCGGTTGGGATCGAGCAGCGCATGATGCAGGGCCTCTTCCCGTACGACGCTCGCCCGCGATGTGTTGACCAGGACCGAGCCGGGTCGCATCAGCCGCAACTCTGCCGCACCGATGAGCCCGACTGTCTCGGCCGTGGCCGGCACATGCACGGAGACCACATCGCAACCGGCCAGCAGTTCGGCAAGCGACTCCACCCGCCGGCCGGGCCAGCCGACCGCCCGCTCGGGAGTGAACCGCGGGGACCCGCACACCCACACCTCCGCATCAAAGGCGCGCGTCAACCCCGCGACCCGCCGGGCGATCGCCCCGGAGCCCACGAGTCCCACCCGCGCCCCGGCAAGGCTGCCCGTGGGCAGGTCCTCGACTGCCGCGCCCCACGACCCCTCGCGCAGCGCGGCGGCGCGCCGCGAGACACCGCGCAACGCGTCGAGCACGAGCGCCACGGTCAGTTCGGCCACCGCGGCGGCGTTGGCTCCCGGAGTCGTACGAATGGCCACGCCCAAGCGCGTTGCCGCTGCCCGATCGAACGTGTCGGAGCCTGCCGCTGCCCGGCCTGCCAGGACCAAGCGGTGGCGTAGGCCGGGGTGGGTGGCCCGCTCCAGTACCGTCCGGGTGAGCGGGATCCCGGCCCGGCACTTCAGAGCGTCGTAACCGTGGCCCTCCGCTTCCAAGTGCGCGGCCAGCTCGGGTTCACGGAAGCCGTCGAAGTCCACCGTCTCCCAGCTCGCCTCGATCCGGGCGCGGAGCGCGGCGTCTGCCACCCGCCGCAGGTTGACCACGGGTTCCAGGCCGAGCGCGGCAAAGGCGTTCAATTCCGCGAGCGCCTGCTCCCCTGGCGCCGGATCGACGACGAGCAGGCGGCGGGGCAGACAGTGCGGTCCCGTCACCGTCTGCTCCACGCTGTCCGTCTGGGGCGCGCCCCCGCCTCGGTCCCGTCGATCTCGACCCGCTCCAGCACGTCCCCTCCGCCGGCCCGGCAACGATGCCCGTCCACCCTAGGAGCCAGGGGGAGCCGCCGCCACCAGCAGACTGCGCGGGTGGCGGCGCGGCCTCCTATGCTGGGAGGCGCAGCTGGTTCGCGCCCGTCCGCCAGGCGGGAGGCGTCGCAAGAGGGAACCCGGTGGGAATCCGGGACTGCCCCGCAGCGGTGAGCGGGAACGACCGCCGTCACACGCACTGGGCCCGCAGCGGGCCTGGGAAGCTACGGCCAGTAGGTGCCTCGTGGCATACATGGGATACGAGGCGCGCCCGCGAGTCCGAAGACCTGCCACCTGCCCGCGCCGGGACGTCCCGCGCGCGGACATCCCGGTGACCTCGAGGGCGGGTCGGCGCACACATCGGACGGGCCGCCGCACCTGCCGCGTGCCCGGCCACCCGTCCGTGGTCCGTCACCCTTCGCCCCTTCGTCCCGCCACCGGGAGACCAGGGATTCATCTCGCGAAGGAGATCTCCGTGACAGCGACGTCCGCAGCCGCGGCAGCACGGGCGACCGTGTACGGCTACCCCCGCCAGGGGCCGGACAGGGAACTGAAGAAGGCCGTCGAGGGCTACTGGAAGGGCCGCGTCGGCGCCGGCGCCCTCCGGGAGACCGCCGCCGGCCTGCGCCGGGACACCTGGCGGCAGCTGGCCGACGCCGGCCTCGACGAGGTGCCGACCGGCGACTTCTCCCTTTACGACCACGTCCTGGACACCACCGTCATGGTGGGCGCGATCCCCGAGCGGCACCGCGCGGCCGTGGCCGCCGACCCGCTGGACGGCTGTTTCGCCATGGCCCGCGGCACGCAGGACGCGGCGCCGCTGGAGATGACGAAGTGGTTCGACACGAACTACCACTACCTCGTGCCGGAGTTGGGCCCGGGTACGGTCTTCGCCGCCGATCCGGCCAAACAGCTCGGCGAGCTGGCCGAGGCGCGGGCGATGGGCCTGGCGGCGCGGCCGGTGCTGGTCGGCCCGGTCACCTACCTGCTGCTGGCCAAGCCCGCGCCGGGCGTTCCCGCGGACTTCGACCCGCTGACACTGCTGGACCGGCTGCTGCCCGTCTACGCCCAGGTGCTCGCCGACCTGCGGGCCGCGGGCGCGCGGTGGGTGCAGCTGGACGAGCCCGCCCTGGTGCAGGACCGCACCGCGGGCGAACTTGCCGCCACCGAGCGCGCCTACCGCGAGCTGGGCGGACTCACCGACCGGCCCGAGCTGCTGGTGGCCACCTACTTCGGGCGGCTCGGCGAGGCGCTGCCGGTGCTGGCCCGCACCCCGGTCGAGGGGCTCGCCCTGGACTTCACCGAGGCGGGCGCCGGCAACCTCGCCGATCTCGCCGCGGCCGGCGGCCTGCCGGGCAAGCGCCTGGTCGCCGGCGTCGTCGACGGCCGCAACATCTGGGTGAACGACCTGGAGAAGTCCCTGGCCACCCTCGGCACCCTGCTGGGCCTGGCCGACCGGGTCGACGTGGCCGCGTCCTGCTCCCTGCTGCACGTGCCGCTGGACGCCGCCGTGGAGCACGGCATCGACCCGCAGATCCTGCGCTGGCTCGCCTTCGCGCGGCAGAAGACCGGCGAGGTCGTCACCCTCGCGCACGCGCTGTCCGCGGGCGCCGGCGCGATCGCCGGCGAGCTCGCGGCGAACCGCGCCGCGCTCGCCTCCCGCGCCGGCTCCCCCATCACCTTCGACCCCGCGGTACGGGCCCGCGCCGCGGCCATCACCGCCGCCGGGACCCACCGTCCCCAGCCCTACGCCGAACGCGCGGCCGCGCAGCGGGCGCAGCTCGCCCTGCCGCTGCTGCCGACCACGACGATCGGCTCTTTCCCGCAGACCGGGGACCTGCGCGCGGCCCGCGCGGACCTGCGGGCAGGGCGGATCGGTGCCGGAGAGTACGAGGAGCGGATCAGGGCCGAGATCCGCGAGGTGATCGCCTTCCAGGAGAAGGCGGGCCTGGACGTCCTGGTGCACGGCGAGCCCGAGCGCAACGACATGGTGCAGTACTTCGCCGAGCAGCTGACGGGCTTCCTCGCCACGCGGCACGGCTGGGTGCAGTCCTACGGCACCCGGTACGTGCGCCCGCCGATCCTGGCCGGAGACGTCTCCCGGCCCGGGCCGATGACGGTGCGCTGGACCGCCTACGCCCAGTCGCTGACCCGGCGGCCGGTCAAGGGCATGCTCACCGGCCCGGTCACCATGCTCGCCTGGTCCTTCGTCCGCGACGACCAGCCGCTCGGCGACACCGCCCGCCAGGTCGCCCTCGCCCTGCGCGACGAGGTCGCCGACCTGGAGGCCGCGGGCACGTCCGTCATCCAGGTGGACGAGCCGGCGCTGCGCGAGACCCTGCCGCTGCGGGCCGCCGACCGCCCGGCCTACCTGGCCTGGGCCACCGAGGCGTTCCGCCTGGCCACCGGCAGGGTGCGGCCGGACACCCAGGTCCACACCCACATGTGCTACGCGGAGTTCGGCGACATCGTCCAGGCCATCGACGACCTGGACGCCGACGTGATCAGCCTGGAGGCCGCCCGCTCGCACATGCAGGTCGCCCACGAGCTGGCCGCGCACGGCTATCCGCGTGAGGCGGGCCCGGGCGTCTACGACATCCACTCGCCGCGCGTGCCGAGCCGCGACGAGGCGGCCGCGCTGCTGCGCACGGGCCTGACCGCGATCCCGGCCGAGCGGCTGTGGGTCAACCCCGACTGCGGCCTGAAGACCCGCGGCTGGCCCGAGACCCGCTCCTCGCTGGAGAACCTGGTGGCAGCGGCCCGCACGGTCCGCGGCGAACTCGGCCGCGCCTGACCCTCGTCCGCCGGGGCGCGGCTGCTGAGGGCGGCGCCCGCCCCCAGCAGCCGCGCCCCGCCCTCGGCTGTCGGGCCCCGCAGCGCCGACACAACGGTCCCGCCGTCCTGAGCCCCGCGGCAATCCGGCCGCCGGGCACGGGCAGGCCGATCGGGCCGCACCTGCCCGCGGGTGCCGGTCACATGAGGCCGTCCGGTCAGGAAGCGGGTTCCGCCGGGGGCGTGCGGGCGCGCAGGGACGTCCACAGCAGGGCCGAGGCGTAGGTGCGGTACGGCGCCCACGGCAGGGCGCGACGGCGGGTGTCCTCCACGGTGGGGGCCTCGGGCAGGTGCCAGGCGTACTGCACGGCGCGGCGGATGCCGATGTCGCCCGCGGGCAGGATGTCGGCGCGCTTGAGCTGGTGGATGAGGAACATCTGCGCTGACCACAGGCCGACGCCGTGCACGGCGGTGAGGTCGGCGAGCGCGGTGGTGTCGTCCACGTCGTCCATGTGCTCCAGGTCGATGGTCCCGTCGGCCTGGCGGCGGGCCAGGTCGTGGAGGTAGCGGGCCTTGGCGCGGGACAGGCCGCAGGAGCGCAGGTCGTCCTCGTCGAGGCGGAGCAGCGCGGCCGGGGTGACGGCGCCGCCCGCGCGGGCGGTGACGCGGGCGAAGATCGTGAGCGCGGCGGCCACGGAGATCTGCTGGCCGACGATGTGCAACGCCATGGCCTCGAAGTTGGTGGCGGCGGGGAACTCGCGGGCGGCCCAGTCGTACGGGTCGGGCCGCCCGACGCGCGCGACGAGCCCGGCCAGGACGGGGTCGGCGGACAGGTGGCGGTAGGCGGCGGCGCTCTGGCGCGTCATGACGGCTCCGGTGCGGATGGTGGGGCGGGCGGTGCCGGTCGGGCCGGGGCCCGGTGGGTGCGGGCGGGGGGCGCGGCCGGTACGGGGCGGACGCGGGTGCGGGCACCAGGCGCCCGGTCGCTGCGCCGGCCGCCGGAACGGGCACGTGCGCGGTGCGCGCTCACGCGGTGCCGCGGGTGCGGCGGTAGTGGCGGGCGGCGCGGACGCGGTTGCCGCAGGCGGGCGAGGACCACTCCCGGCGCGGGTGGTTCTTGACGAAGTACAGGACGCAGGAGGGGGCCAGGCAGGGGCGCAGCAGCGTCCGGGTGTCCCCGGCGAAGAGCGCGACGGCCTCCGCGGCGATCGCCGAGACGGCGGCGGATGCCGGCTGCCCGGCGGTGCGGGTGCGGCGGGCGGGGGCACGGCCGGGCGGCCAGGACAGTTCGGCCCAGTGGGGTGTGCCGGCCGCGGCCCGGTTGAGCACGGTGACGGCTTCCGGTAGGTCGCGGATGGCGGAGGCGGCCGCCGCGCGTGGGTCGGCGGTGGCTTCGGCGGCGAGCCGGCGCAGCGCGTCACGCAGGGAGGTCAGCTGTCGGCCGAGACGGTCGAGATCGGGGCCGGTGAGCGCGTCGAGGTCGGCCGGCGTCAGCAGGTCCGTGCGCGGGGCGACGGCGCGCAGCCAGGACCGGGGGCCGTCGGGGTCACGCAGGGCGTCGTGCACGCCGTCCCGGTCCGCCCAGACGGTGTTCATCAGCTCCACGGGCAGTGGCTCGCCCAGCAGTGGCGCCTTGGTGTCCATGGGGTCGAGGCTACCGCAGGTTCTAATGCTTGCCAGCATCCCCATCCGTTTGACACGGGCCGTCCGGCGTGCGACTCTTGTCCTAACGGTTGATTGGCATTCCAAGCGTAAGATTCCTCTCGACCGCGACCGACCGCGACCGGCCCGAGCGAAGGAGCACCTCCTCATGACCGACTCGGCGAACCGCCCGGCGCGCCCCACCGGCACCGGCTTCCACGAGGGCGAGCTGGCCGTCCAGCGGCGGGCCGGCGTGGCGCAGGACGCCGCCCGGCTCACCGGCATGCTCGCGCCCGCCCAGTTGCGCGGCGGGGTCACCCGCTTCCTGGCCGAGCGGACCTTCGCCGCCGTCACCGCGCGCGACGGCGGCGGGCGGCTGTGGATCTCCCCGCTCACGGGCCCGACCGGCTTCCTCGACGTCACCTCGCCCACGACGCTGGACGTGCACGCGCTGCCCGCCGCCGGCGACCCCCTCCACGACGTGCTCCAGGACCCGCCGGGCGACCTGCCCGCCGGGCTGATCGCCGTGGAGTTCGCCATCCGCAGGCGGCTGCGGATCAACGGCACCGTGTCCGGTACGGACGGCGGGCTGCGCGTCGAGGTCGAGCAGGCGTACGGCAACTGCCCGCAGTACATCCAGGCCCGCCGCCTGCGCGCGGCGCCGTCCGTGCCGGACACAGGCGAGCCCGTCCGGCACGGCACCGCCCTCACCGCGGAGGACACCGCGCTGATCCGCGGCGCCGACACCTTCCTGATCGGCACCGCCCACCCCACCCGCGGCAACGACGCCTCGCACCGCGGCGGCGCCCCCGGCTTCGTCCGGGTCGAGGACGGGCAGCTGTGGTGGCCCGACTACTGGGGCAACAACATGTTCACCACCTTGGGCAACCTCCAGACCGACCCGGCCGCCGCGCTGCTCTTCCTCGACTTCGCCACCGGCCGCACGCTGCACCTGTCCGGCCGCGCCACCCTGGAGTGGACCGACCCGGGCGCCCCCGGCGACGACGACGGCACCGGCCGCCGCGTGCGCTTCACCCCCGAGCACCTGGTGGCGGGCCGTCTGCTGCCCCTGCGGGCCGACACCGTCGTGGCGGCCCCGGACAACCCGCGGCTGACCGGGACGCCGAAGGCGAGCTGACCGGGCGGGCGCCAGGGGTGAGGCACCGGCGCAGGGCTGCCCGCGACCGCCGCGGGCGCCTCGAAGCAGCACCGGATCGGCGCCCGTGTCCTCGCCCGCGCCCGGGCCGGACGCGTCACCGCACCGGCAGTTCCGGGATGCGCAGGGCGAGGACCGCGAGGTCGTCGTGGCCGTCGCCGGGGGCGCGGTCGGCGAGGGTGCGGACGAGGTCCGACAGGGGCAGACCGGCGTGCGTCCGCGCGACGGCGGCCAGTTCGGCCATGCCCTCGTCCAGGGAGCGCCCCGGGTCCTCGACCAGCCCGTCGGTGAAGAAGACGACGGTGGCCTGCGGCGGCAGCCGGAAGACGTGGTCGGGGCGGCGGAAGTCGGTGCTGACGGCGAGCGGCAGGCCCGGCTCGGCCTGGAGGTAGCGGGCCTGTCCGTCGGGGGTGAGCACCAGCGGGGGCAGGTGCCCGGCAGTGCTCCAGCGCAGCGTCCAGCCCTGCGGCTCGGGCTCGATCCTGGCCAGGCACGCAGTCGCCAGGGGAAGCTCGGCCATGGCCTGCAAGGTGCGGTCGAGCTGGTGGAGGACGGCGCTGGGCGGGGTGAGGCGGTCGTAGAGCAGGGCGCGCAGCATGCTGCGGGTCTGGGCCATGGCGGCGGCCGCGCGCAGGTCGTGGCCGACGACGTCGCCGATGACGGCCGCGCAGGCGTCGTCGGGCAGCAGGATCGCGTCGTACCAGTCGCCGCCGAGGTAGCCGGGGGCGGCGGCGGGCCGGTAGATGGCGGCGGCCTCGAAGGGGCGCAGGTCGGGGAGGGTGGGCAGCAGCAGCCGCTGGAAGCGCTCGGCGCTGCCGCGGATCTGCTGGAAGAGCCGGGCGTTCTCGATGGCGATGCCGGCGGCGCCGGCCAGCGAGACGAGGATGTCCTCGTCGTCCCGGTCGAAGGACCGCCCGTCGTGGCGCTCGGAGACGTACAGGTCGCCGTAGATGACGCCGCGGACGCTGATCGCCACGCCGAGCAGGGTGCGCATGGGCGGGTGGCCGGGCGGGAAGCCGGCCGAGCTCGGGTGGGAGGGGATGTCCGGCACGCGCAGCGGCTCGGGGTGGTGGATGAGGTGGCCCAGCACGCCGCGGCCGCGCGGCAGTTCGACCCCGAGCAGGTCGGTGCGCTCCTGCTCGGACAGGCCCTCGGTGATGAACTGCTCCAGTTGCTCGCCGGAGTCGTCCAGCACCCCGAGGGCCCCGTAGCGGGCGCCGACCAGCTTCATCGCGGTGGTGACGATGCGGTGCAGGACGACCGGCAGGTCGGTCTCGCGGCTGACGGCGAGCACCGCCTCCAGCAGGTCCCGCAGCCGGTCCTTGGCGCCGGCCAGGACGCGCAACTGCTCGGCGAGCTCGTCCAGCTCGGCGTCCATCCGCGACCGCAGCTCGGAGATCCCCGGTGCCGGGTGGCCCTCCTCCTCGCTGCCGTCGGGCGGCTCCTGTGTCATTCGGCCAGTATCGGCGCGGCCCCCGGGGCGGGGGCCGCCGTGCTGGTCCGGCGGCTGGGCCAATCCTCCGTTCGGCCCAGCCCCGGAGCCCGGGCGGGTGGGAGCGGCCGCTACGCCTGCGCCTCGCCGGGGGCGGCGGCCGTCGCGGCGGGGCGGCGGGCCGGGCGCCAGAGGGTGCCGAGGTAGGGGGCGTAGCGCTTGGCGCCGCGGTGGAAGAAGCCGGGCAGGTGGCCGGCGAGCGCCGGGCGCAGATCGAGTCCGCGCAGCTCGGGGAAGGGGACGAACTCCGGTTCCAGGCCCGGCTCGCACGTCGTGGGCGTCTGCCCCCGGGCGGGCCCGTCGGCGGCGAAGACCAGGTCCACGGTGCGGCGCCCGCAGTCGGGGTCGACCGCCTCCAGGACGAAGGCGACCCGGGTGGGCTCGACGGCGAGCCCGGTCCCCTCGCGGACCTCGCGGCGCGCGCACGCCGCCATGCTCTCGCCCGCGCGTGGGCTGCCGCCGGGCAGCGCCCAGTGGTCCAGCCCGCCCGCGGTGCGGTGCACCAGCAGGACGGACTGGCCGCGGAAGACGATCGTGGAACAGCGGACATGGGTGTCGTCGGGCATGGTCATGCCGGTCTCCTGGCGTGCGGCGGAGGGGGCTCGCCGTCGTCCGCGGCACGTCGCCGCCGACGGTCCCCGCTTCCTAGAGGCCGCAGGACCCTGGCGCGTTCCCCCGTCGCACCGAAGACGGGCTCGCGGTCGCGGCTTTTCCCCGCGCTTTACGCGAGCTTGGCCCCGACCGTGCGCGGTGGCCCCGCGGGGCTTCGCAGCGGGGGCCGGGCCCGGCCGAGGGCGGCCCCGGCCGGGCCACGATGCGGCCGTTCAGCCGCTCCGGGCCGCCCGGGCCGCCCAGCGCTCCTCCACCCGCGCCAGGCGCCAGTAGGCGAGGGCGGCCGCCCACACCACGACGAACAGGCCGACGATCACGTACCCGACGTTGTCCATGTCGAGGTCCGCCACCCAGCCGGTGACCGAGTCGGTGAGGTCGAGCTTGTCGTGCAGCACCCCGATCAGCTCGATCGTGCCGATCACGAAGGCGACCGCTATGGACAGGCCGGTGATGGTGAGGTTGTAGAAGACCTTGCGCACCGGGTTGGAGAAGGCCCACTGGTAGGCGAAGTTCATGAACGTGCCGTCGAGCGTGTCGAACAGGCTCATCCCGGCGGCGAACAGCAGCGGCAGGCACAGCACCGCGTACCAGGGCAGCCCGGCCGCCGCTCCCGAGCCCGCCATCACCATCAGCGTGACCTCGGTGGCGGTGTCGAAGCCGAGCCCGAAGATCAGGCCGATCGGGAACATCTGGCCCGGCCTGGTGACGGACTTGGTGAGCCGGCCGAGGATGCGGTTCATGAACCCCCGCGAGTCCAGGTGCGCTTCGAGCGCGGCCTCGTCGTACTGTCCGGCCCGCATCGCCCGGAAGACCCGAAGAATGCCCAGCAAGGCAACGAGGTTGAGGGCCGCGATGACATAGAGGAAGGTGCCCGACACGCTCGTGCCGACCGTGCCGAGCACCTGGTGGGTGCCGGACTGCTGGTTCATCAGCGTGCCGGCCAGCCGCGCCCCGCCGACGACGAGGGCGGCCATCACGACCACGACGCTGGAGTGGCCGAGGGCGAACCAGAAGCCGACCGAGACCGGCCGCTTGCCGTCGGCCATCAGCTTGCGGGTGGTGTTGTCGATGGCCGCGATGTGGTCGGCGTCGAAGGCGTGCCGCATGCCGAGCGTGTACGCGGTCACCCCCAGCCCGACGCCGAACGCCTGCGCGCCGACGCGGTAGTGGTCGGGCACCACCAGCACGATCAGGACGCCGAACGCCACGACGTGCAGGGCGAGGATCGCCGCCAGCAGGCCGGCCGTTCGCAGGGTGTCCTCGCGCCGCCAGCGGAAGGCGGACCGGATCGGGACATGGGGGGACTCGGGCAGGGTCATACGGTTCACGCTCCAGCACCTCGTGGATCACTTCGTGAGATGCCGTGGCCGGTCTCCTGGCTGACGGATCATCATGCCCGTCCCTGCCTTCCCGGCCTCGCGGCCAGTGGCACCGCCGAACGAACGGCGGATGGGTCGGGCACTCCCCGATCACAGTGGCGAGGGCCGCTCCGGCCTGCACCCCGAGGGGTGGTCACCGGTCTTCCCGAGCACCACGGCCCGCCCACCATAGAAGCGGGTGTCCGGCGGCCACAAGACAGCCCGCCCCCATGTGATCTTTCCCGCTCGGGGGGATTGTCATGGACAGGCCGGGCGTACAACCAGGTGGGAAGTCCCGAACCCCGCTCCCCCGGTGGCCTCCCCCGTCACCCGCCCGGTTTGGGCTCCCGCCCCGCCCGTGACTAGGGTTGCGGCAGGGGTTCGGAACGTCGGAGGAAGCCCATGGACCCCACACGCGCGGGCGCGAGCCCCCTGCTCGTGACCGTTCTTCTCTTTCCCGGAGTGCGGCTGCTGGACGTGACCGGGCCCATCGAGGTGTTCACCGCGGCCGACGGGTTCGGCGGGCGCTACCGGATCCGGACCGTCTCCGCGGACGGCCGCGAGGTGACGACCTCCGCGGGCACCCGTATCGGCGCCGACCTGGCCGCGGCCGAGGCCACGGACACCAGCGACGTGCTGGTGGTCCCCGGCGGCCCCGGGTGGGAGCGGCTGATCAAGGACGACGCGCTGCTGGACCTCGTGCGCACCCTGCATGCCCGCTCCCGCCGCACCGCCTCGGTGTGCACCGGCGCCTTCCTGCTGGCCGCGGCCGGGCTGCTCGACGGCCGCCGCGCGACCACCCATTGGCGGCAGGCCCGCGACCTCGCGCTGCGCTTCCCCGCGGTCCGGGTCGAGCCCGACGCGCTGTTCGTGCGGGACGGCGCGGTGATGACCTCGGCGGGCGTCAGCGCCGGCATCGACCTCTCGCTGGCCCTGGTGGAGGAGCACTTCGGCGGTGAAACCGCCCGCTCGGTCGCCAAGGACCTCGTCGTCTTCATGCAGCGCCCGGGCGGCCAGTCGCAGTTCAGCGTCCGTGCCCGCGCTCCGCGGACCCGCCAGGACGCGCTGCGCCGGGCCCTGGACGCCGTCGTGCAGGACCCGGGCGGCGAGCACACGCTGACCGCGATGGCCCGACGGGCCGGGCTGAGCCCCCGCCACACGGCCCGCCTCTTCCACGACGAGCTGGGCACGACCCCGGCCCGCTACGTCGAGCAGGTCCGCGTCGAAGCGGCGCAGGCGCTGCTGGAGTCGGGCGACGACCCGCTGCCCGCCGTCGCCCGCCGCACCGGCTTCGGCTCCCCCGAGTCGCTGCGCCGCGCCTTCGCCCGTCACCTGTCCACCACCCCCGGCGCCTACCGCGCCCGCTTCCGGACCACGGGCACGGCCGGGCAGGCACCGGAGCAGCGCGCGTCCTGAACCGGGCCGCCCGCCGAGGGAGCCGGCGCGGCCGTGTCCCGATGTGAGGCTGTTGTGGCACGTGCGGGGGTGCGGGTCGGGCCCGCCGGGACCGTAGGTTCGCAGGGCACCGGCCCGCACCGGTGATCCCGTGGACCAGGAAAGAAGCCCGTGACACCCCAGCCCGCCAGTACCCGAGCCGTCCCGCTCCCCGCCACCCGGGGCGAACCCGGTGGCGGCCGCCCACGGGCGCTCGCGCCGGGCTGGTTCGCCGCCGTGATGGGCACCGGCATCGTCGCCGACGCCGCCGTCACCCTGCCCCGCGGCTCCTCGGCGCTGCGGGACGGGGCCACGGTGGTGTGGCTGGCAGCCGCGCTGCTGCTCGCCGTGCTCGGCGCCGGGTACATCAGGCGGTGGGGGCTGCGCGGGCACGCGGTCGACCCGGTGGCGGCGCAGTTCCTCGGGGCGCCCCCGATGGCGCTGCTCACCGTCGGCGCGGGGACGCTGCTGCTGGGCGGCAGGGTGATCGGGACGCGGGCCGCGGTGGACGCGGACTGGGTGCTGTGGTCGCTCGGCACGGCGTTCGGGCTGGCCGCGACGTGCGCGGTGCCGTACCTGATGGTCACCCGGCACCGCTTCGCGCCCGACGCGGCACACGGCGGCTGGCTGCTGCCGGTGGTGCCGCCGCTGGTCTCGGCGGCGACGGGCGCGCTGCTCGTCCCGCACGCCGCCGCCGGCCAGCCGCGGCTGGCCCTCCTGCTGGGCTGCTACGCCCTGCTCGGCCTCGGGCTGGTGGCGGTCTTCCTGGTGCTGGCCATGATCTACAGCCGCCTGGTGCACCACGACGCGCCCGCCGGCGCCACGGTGCCCACGGTGTGGATCGGCCTGGGAGCGCTCGGCCAGGCGGTCACCGCGCTCGGCTCGCTGGCGACCGCCGCCCAGGGCGTGCTGCCGGAGTCGTCCGCGCGGGGCGCGGGAGTGCTGGCGCTGCTCGGCGGCGTGGGCCTGTGGGGCTTCGCGCTGCTGTGGCTGGTGCTGGCGGTCGCCCTCACCGTGCGGGAGTTCCGCGTGGGGCTGCCCTTCGCCCCCACCTGGTGGTCCTTCATCTTCCCGCTGGGCGCCTGCGTCACCGCCACCTCCGCGCTGGCCCACCGCACCGGCTCCGAGATGTTCGTCTGGCTCGCCGTGCCGCTGTACGCGGTCCTGGTGGCCGCTTGGGCGGCCGTCGCCTGGCACTCGCTGCGGCATGCCGCGGTACGGCTGCGCGCGTATGGCGCCCGGTAGCCGGCCGTGATCGCGGCCCGCGCTGGAGGGCCGCGCCTTTCGGGCGGACGGCCGGCTACGAGATGCCGGTCACCCGGCGGTCGGCGGGGTGTCCGCTCCTGGGGCGCCGCAGGCCGCTCGGGGTCGCCCTGGCTCTCCGGGTGACGCGCGCGCAGGAGGGCCGGGGCGTCGCCCGCTACCGGCTCTCCTTCCCGGCCCGGCCTTCGCCCGGGCCCGCCGCGGACGGCCCGGTGGCGCCGCCCAGGACGTGGTCCAGGACCGCTTCGGCTCCCCCCGCCGGCAGGGACGCGCCGCGCCAGGCGACATGCTGGTCCGGGCGGACCAGGACGTTCGGAGCGGCGTAGAGGGCGCGCGCTGCCGGGTCGGTCAGGTGGACCACCGTGAAGGGCAGCGAACGGGCCGCCGCCTCGCGGGCGAAGGCGTGCTCCACCGAGCGGTCCCCGGTGAGGACCAGGAGGGCGAAGGACGTGCCGATGCGGTCGTAGAGGGTGCCGCCGTAGGGGTCGACCAGGCCGTCCGGGGCGCGGTGGCCCGGGCGGGCGTCGTCCTCGTAGACGTCAGGCCGCCACGGGGGTTCGGTGCCGCGCTGCCCCGGCTCGTACCAGATCGCCGAGGAGCCGTCGTAGCGCTCGTCGAAGGTGATGCCGTCCGTGCCCGGGCGGTCCCGGCGCAGCCGCTCGCCGATGGCGGAGCGGCGGGCCGCGGCCTCGGGGCTGAGGTCGGCGTCGTGCGGGATGCCCCCGCGGCGGATCTCGGCGAGGGTGGCCTGGCTCCGGCGGGCCCGCTCGAGGGCGTGCTCGGCCACGCGCGCGTTGTGGGGGCGCCGCTCCTCGTCGTAGGAGTCCAGGAGCGCGGGCGGGGCGTGGCCGGCGAGGACGGCGGCGAGCTTCCAGCCGAGGTTGACCACGTCGCCGATGCCTTCGCCGAGGTTGCCGCCGGGGGTGCGCACGTGGGCGGCGTCGCCGGCGAGCAGGACGCGGCCGCGACGGAAGGTCCGGGCGATGCGGGTGGCGTGGTGGAAGGTCGTGGCCGAGACGAGTTCCAGGTCGAGGTCGAAGCCGAAGGCCGCGCGGGCGGTGGCGAGCAGTTCCTCCTCGCCGGGCTCGTACTCCAGCGGGAAGGGCCCGGCGTAGACCCGCCACTCGCGGGTGCTCACCGCGGCGAGGAAGCCGGACGCCCGGGCGTTGAGGACGATGTTCGTGCCGCTGGGGGCGGCGCCCACCCGCGCGGAGATGTCGCCGGTGCGCACGATGAGCCGCAGCCGCTTCTCGGTGGCGTGCCCGCCGTCCCGTTCGATGCCGGCAAGGCGGCGGGTGGTGCTGCGGCCGCCGTCGGTGCCGAGCACGTAGGCGGCGCGGACGGTACGCCGCTCACCGGAGTCCACCTCCACCACCTCCGCCGCGACCGCGTCGGCGTCCTCGTGCAGGGCGACCAGCTCCCAGCCGCCGGCCGCGGTCACCTCGCGCTCGCGCAGGTACTCCAGGAAGACGTGCTGGAAGACGGTCTGCGGCCGGCGCAGGGCCTCGCCCGCCGAGACACCGGCGCCGAGCGGGCCGCGGAAGGCGGGCGGCGGCACCGGCACGAGTTCGTGCCCGGCCAGCGAGGTCACCAGGCGGATGCCCTGGTTCCACTCCGGTGGGAAGGTCCAGGCGTCGCGGACCTGTTGCAGCAGGCCCCAGCGGCGCAGATGCTCCACGACGCGCGGGGTGTGGCCCATCGCGCCCGCCCGCACCAGCGTGGCCGTGCGGGCGCGCTCCACGACGGCCACCCGCACGCCGCGCGAGGTGAGTTCGACCGCGGCGGCGAGGCCGACCGGCCCGGCGCCGACGATCAGCACGTCCACCGTGCGCGGCGGCACGGCGACGGGGAAGCGGACAGTGTGCACGTCGCGCCCGCCGGTCGGGGAGGGGACTTCCGCTGCGGGCAGGGGCACGTGTGCTGCCGGCGGGGCCGCCTCCGCCGCGGACGGGGCCGTGTGCGCCGCCGGTGCGGTCACCTTGCTCGCAGGCGAGGGTAGTTGCGCTGCCGGCGCGGGCGCCTCCGCTGCGGGCGGGGGTACTTGTGCCTCCGGCGGGGCGGTCGCTGCGGCCGGCGGGGCGATGCGCGTGGCGGCGGTCCCGGTCAACGAGCCGCCCCTTCCGGCTCGTTCGCGAGCCTGCGCTCGCGGGTGTAGCGGTTCTCCGGGATCGGCAGGCCGAGGTTGCCGCGCAGCGTGTCGGCCTCGTACGCGGTGCGGAACAGGCCGCGCTTCTGCAGCAGCGGCACCACGCCCTCGACGAAGGCGGTCAGTTCGGCCTCGGTGCGGAAGGCGAGGTTGATGCCGTCGAAGGTGCCGGCCGCGAACCACTCCTCGATGGTGCCGGCGACCTGCTGCGGGGTGCCGACGAAGGGCGAGCGGCGGAACTCCCGTACGGACTGCGCGACTTGGCGCAGTGTCAGGTTCTCCGCCCTGGCCCGGTCGATGATCTTCTGCGCCCCGGTGCGCCCGCCGCGCTCGGCCAGGTGCGCGACGTCGGGGAAGGGCGCGTCCAGATCGTGCCCGCTGAAGTCGTAGGCGCCGAAGGAGCGGCCGAGCAGCGCGAGGTTGCGGTCGAAGTCGTCGTCCTCGGCGAAGATCTCCCGCTCGCGGCGGCGGGCGGCCTCCTCGGTGGGGGCGACGATCGGGCCGCCGTGGATGAAGATCTTGATGTGGTCGGGGTCGCGGCCGTAGGCGGCGGTGCGCTTCTTGATGTCGGCGTAGTACTCCTGGGCTTGGGCGAGGCCGCCGCCGGGCGCGTAGATGCCCTCGGCGACCCGCGCGGCCAGGTCGCGGCCCTCCTCGGAGACGCCGGCCTGGAAGATGACCGGCTGGCCCTGCGGGGAGCGGGAGATGTTGAGCGGGCCCGCCACCTTCAGGTGCTCGCCGACGTGGTCGAGCGCGTGCAGCTTCGAGGGGTCGAGGAACACGTTGCGCTCGACGTCGGCGGGGAAGGCGTCGTCCTCGTAGGAGTCCCACAGGCCGCGGGCGACCTGGACGAACTCCAGGGCGCGGCCGTAGCGGGCGGCGTAGTCGAGGTGCTCGTCCAGCCCGAAGTTCTGTGCGGCGCCGGTGTCGAAGCTGGTCACGACGTTCCAGCCGGCCCGGCCGCGGCTGATGTGGTCCAGGGAGGCGAAGCGGCGGGCGAGGTTGAAGGGCGAGTTGTACGTGGAGCTGGCCGTGCCGACCAGGCCGAGGTGCCGGGTGTGGGTGGCAACCGCCGACAGCAGGGTGAGCGGCTCCAGCCGGTTGAGGTAGTGCGCGGGGTAGGTGGCGTTGATGAACTGGCTGTCGACGATGAACAGAGCGTCGAACAGGGCCTCTTCGGCGAGCTCGGCCTGCCGGATGTAGTAGTCGATGTCGATGCTGGCGTTCTTGGCGATGCTCGGGTCCTTCCACAGGCCGTGCTGGCCGGGGCCGCCGACGCCGTAGGGGTGCAGGGCGAGGTGGATCGTGCGGGACATGCTTCTCCCTCTTCGTGACTGCGGGTTGCTGCGGGTTGCTGCGGGCTGGTTGCGGGCGGCGGGTCCGGCCCGGCTCAGGTGGTGAGCGCCGCGCGCAGGGCGGCGCGCTCGGCCCGGTCGGCGGGGGCGGTGTGCAGGGTGGGCGCGGAGCTGACGAGCAGGCGCGTGTAGGGGTGCCGCGGCCGCCGGATGACGTCGCGGGCGGTGCCGGTCTCGACCAGTTCGCCCCGGTAGAGGACGGCGATGCGGTCGGCGATCCCGGCGACCGAGCCGAGGTCGTGGGAGATGAGCACGATGGCGACGCCGGTGGTGCGCAGCTCCTTGAGGATCTGCAGGACCTGGACCCGGTTGGCCGAGTCCAGGGCGCTGACCGGCTCGTCCAGGATGACCAGTTCGGGCTCGGTGACCAGCGCGCGGGCGACCGCGACCCGCTGGCGCTGCCCGCCGGAGATCTCTCCCGGCAGCCGGTCCAGCAGTTCCCCGGGCAGCCGGACCCGCTCCAGCAGGGGGCGGATCCGGGCCAGGGCCTCGCCGCGGGGGACGCCGCGCAGCAGCAGCGGTTCGGCGAGCGAGTCGGCGACGGTGAGGTCGGGGTCGAGGCTGCGCAGCGGGTCCTGGAAGACGTACTGGACGGTGCCCCGGCGGCGCAGCCGGCGCCACTTGGCCTCGCTGTGGCCGGTCACGTCCTCCCCCGCCACCGTGACCGTGCCCGCCGAGGCGCGGACCAGGCCGAGGACGGCGCGGGCCAGAGTGGACTTGCCGGAGCCGGTCTCACCGACGATGCCGACGGTCTCGCCGGGGGCGACGCTCAAGGTGACGTCGTGCAGCACCTTGCGGCGGCGCCGGCGCAGGCCGTAGTGGACGTCGAGGCCCGTGATGGCGAGGACGGGGCGGGCGGGTGACGGATCGTCACGTCGAGTGTCCTGCGGCTCCGGGCCGTCCGCGCGCGGGGCGCTTCCGGGGTGTGTCATCGCGTCTCCTCCTCCGGCGCGCGGAACCGGTCCAGGCCGTACTGCTCGTGCTCGGCGACCAGCAGCCGGGTGTACTCGTGCCGCGGGTCGTGCAGCACCTGAGCGGTCGGGCCGTGCTCGACGACCTCGCCCTGCCGCATCACCAGCACCTCGTCGCAGACCTGGGCGATCACGGCCAGGTCGTGTGAGACGACGACCAGCGCCAGGCCGGTCTGCTCGCGCAGGTCGGCCAGCAGGTCGAGGATCTCGGCCTGCACGGTGACGTCGAGCGCGGTGGTGGCCTCGTCGGCGATCAGGACCCGCGGGCCGGCGGCGATGGCCGCGGCGATCAGGACGCGCTGGAGCATCCCGCCGGACAGCTCGAACGGGTACTGGCTGTAGACGAGTTCGGGGTCGCGCAGGTGGACGGCTCGCAGCAGGTCCAGGCCGCGCCGGCGGGCCTCGCGCCGCCCGCGCCCGGTCTTGACCCGGACCACCTCGGCGATCTGCGCGCCCACCCGGATCGAGGGGTTGAGGTAGGAGGCCGGGTCCTGGAAGACGGCGCTGACGGTGCTGCCGCGCAGGGCCGTCCACTGCCGAGGGGTCAGGTCGGCGATGTCGGTGCCGGCGATGTGCACCGAGCCGCCGGAGACCTCGACGTGCGGCGGCAGGATGCCGAGCGCGGCCCGGCAGGTCAGCGTCTTGCCGCTGCCGGACTCGCCGACGATGCCGACCGCCTTGCCGGGGGTCAGCTCGAAGCCGACGCCGTGCACGATCTCGCGGTCGCCGGCCCGGTCGGTGATGCGCAGGTCGCGCACGCTGAGGACGGGAGCCTCCGGTCCGGGCGCGGTGCCGTCCGGGCCGGTCGCGGCCGCGGCCTCAGCCGCGGATCGATCGCTCCCGCCGGCCGCGTCGGTCCGCCCGGGTGAACTCCCCGCCCGCGCGGACGCGTTCAGGTGGCCCGGCTGCTGCTCGGACTGCTGCTGGGACTGTTGCTGGGACCGTTGCTGGGACCGTTTCTCGGACAGGGCCGTCATGACGCGCCTCCGGTCGGTGCGGGCTCGGTGCGGCCGCGGCGCCCGGCCCGCAGCCTGCGGTGGGCGACGAGCGCGCGGCCCGCCTCGCCGGAGACGTCGCGGATCGCGTCGGCGAGCAGGTTGCAGGCCCACACGGTGGCCATGATCAGCAGGGCGGGGGCGACCGGCGCCCAGGGCTGGTAGCTGAGGTAGCCGAGGTCGGAGGCGAGCAGGCCGCCCCAGGTGGGCTCGGGCGGCTGCACACCGATGCCGAGGAAGGTCAGGCTGGAGACGATGACGAAGCCGACACCGATGGTCTGCGCGAGCGCCACCGCGATCGGCGGGAGCACCTTGACCCACACGTGGCGGCGCACCACCCAGCCCACCGAGGCACCCGCGATCAGCGCGGCCTCGACGTACTGCGAGCGCGCCACGGTCAAGGTGGCGGCGCGCGAGACGCGGTAGAACAGCGGCGAGACGAGCACGCCGGTGACCAGCATGGCCTGGGTGATGCCGTTACCGAGCAGGGCGATGACCGCGACGGCGAAGAGCAGGAAGGGCAGCGCGACGAGGGTGTCCACCACGCGCAGGGTGACCCACTCGAAGGCCCGGCCGAGGTAGACCGACAGGATGCCGGGCACGACCCCGACCACCAGCGCGGTCAGCGCGACTTCGAGGGAGCCCAGGACGCTGACCCGGGAGCCGGCCAGCAGCCGGCTGAGCACGTCGCGGCCGAGGTAGTCGGTGCCCAGCGGGTGGGTGCCGGAGCCGGGCGCGAGCGTGCGGGCGCTGGTGGCCAGCGGGTCGTGGGGGGCGAGCACCGGGCCGAGGACGGCGAGCAGCGCGACGACGGTGAGGATCGCCACGGCGATCCGGCCGGCCGGCAGCGACAGGACACGGCGGAGCATCGCTCACACCCCCCGCTGCGAGGCCGGCGTCACGCGTGCCAGCACCAGGTTGACCAGCAGGTTGAAGACGACGACCAGCACGATCGAGACCACCAGCACGCCCTGCACGGCGGGCACGTCGCCGGACTGCGCGGAGTCGTTGGCGAAGCGGCCGAAGCCCTGGAGGCCGAAGACCCACTCGGTGACCACCGAGGCGCCCACCAGCGCGGGGAACTTCAGGCCCAGGGTGGCGAGCGCGGGTCCGAGTCCGTTGCGCAGGACGTGGCCGAGGAAGATCCGCTGCGGGCTCAGGCCCCGCACCACGGCGCCCGTGACGTAGTTCTCCCGGTAGGCGGCGACGAGGCTGGTGCGCAACTGGCGGGCCACGTCGGCGACCACGTCGAAGCTCAGGGCGAGCGCCGGCAGCGTGATGTGCTCCAGCCACGGGGTGAGGCCCTGCGCCATGGGCACGTAGCCGGCCGAGGGGAACACGTGCAGTCCGACGGCGAACGCCTCCACGAGCACGATGCCGACCACGAAGGCGGGCATCACCGAGATCAGCGTGACGAACCCGGTGATCGCGCGGTCCACCCAGGTGGTCTGCCGCAGCGCGGCCGTGGTGCCGAGGACGAAGCCGGCCAGGACGCCGATGACCAGGGCGAGGCTCGCGACCGACAGGCTGACGCCCAGGCCCAGGCCGATGAGCGTGGAGATGTCGGCGCCGTTGGTCCAGCTGGTGCCGAGGTCGCCGTGCAGGAGGCCGCCGAACCAGTGCCCGTACTGGACCAGGAACGGCCGGTCGAGCCCCCACTGGGCCTCCACGCGGTGGATCGCCTCGGGTGTCGCGTCCTCGCCCAACTGGACGCGCGCGGGGCTGAGTCCGCTCAGCGACCGCAGTGCGAACGTCACGAAGGTCGCCACCAGGAAGACCGGTACGAAGATCGCGGCGGAGCGGGCGAGGGTGGCCAGGACCCGGCCGAGGGCGTGCCGGGCCCGGGCCGCGGTGGGCCCGCGACGGCGCGCGGGCGCGGCCGGCGGCGCGAGGGTCGTCGTCATGGGGGTACCTCCTCTCTGTGGTGGGTGGTGTGTGGGTGGTGCGGGCCTGGTGCGGTGGATCGGTGGGGCCGGTGGGGTCAGCGGCCGATGGTCACGCCGGTCCAGTCGATGTGGCCGGGGTTCTTCGGCAGCGCGGAGATCGCCTTGCTCTTGGCGAAGAGGTTCGGCGCGGAGTAGGTGAAGACCAGGGCCTTGCTGCGCAGTCCGGCGCGGGTGGCAGCCTGCAGGACGGAGGCGTAGTCGGGCGCGTCGATGCGGGTGCGGCGGACCTTGGCGACGGCCGCCTCGAAGCCGGCCGGCTCGTACGGCGTGGAGAGGTTCAGCGGGCCGTTGGGGCCGAAGTGGGCGGTGAGGGTCTGCACCGCCGAGTCGCGCCCGGTGGTCCCGTACAGGGAGAAGGTGAGGTCCTTGGCGAAGAACGGGGTGGCCCAGTTCTTGTCCACCTTGATGGTGACCGTGATGCCGACCTTCGCCAGCTGCGACTGGACGATCTCGGCCTGCGGGTCGGCGGCCGGGATCACCAGCGACAGCTTGATCTGCCCCGGCTTGTAGCCGGCCGCGGCCAGCAACTGCCGTGACTTGGCGGGGTTGTAGGGGTAGAGGTCGGCGGACTTCGGGTCGTAGGCGACGTAGCCGGGCGGGAAGGGCTGGTCGGTGGCCTGGCCGTAGCTGAAGGTCAGCTTGTCGACGAACTCCTGCCGGTTGACGGCGTAGCGGACGGCGTCCACCACGCGGGAGTCGTCGAACGGGGCCTTGTTGACGTTGAGGCTGATGTTCTCGGCGTTGAAGCCCGGCTGGACGAAGACGTCCAGGCCCGCCTTCTTCGCCGCGCTCGCCTGACTGGGCTCGATGTCGGCGAAGTTGTAGACGCCGGTCTGCAGACCGGAGACGACGGTGGCGGCGTCGGGGGCGGAGGTCAGCTCCACCGTGTCGATGTGGATGTCCTTGGCGTCCCAGTAGTCGGGGTTCTTCTTCAGCAGCACCTTGGTGCCGGGCACCAGCTGGGTGACGGTGAAGGGGCCCGCGCCGACCGGGGACCGGTCGAGCTTCTTCGGGTCCGCCGCCGCCTTGGGGCTCGCGACCTGCAGGACGCGTTCGCCGAGGAGTTGCGGGATCTGGTAGTCCACCTGGCCGAGGTGGACGATCACGTCGAGCCCTCGCGCGTCCACGGACGTGATCGAGGTGAGGTCGCCGAAGAGCGCGGAGTCCTTCTGCGTCTTGGCGCGCAGGATCGCGTCCTTGACGGCGGCGGCGTCCAGCGGGGTGCCGTCGCTGAACTTCAGGCCGGACCGCAGGTGGAAGGTGACCTGGTCGCCCGCGGTGTTGTAGTGCCAGCTCTCGGCGAGGTCGGGAACCGCCTTGCCGGTGGCGTCGGTGCGCGTCAACGAGGCGTAGACGAGGGCGAGTTCGCGGAACTGGGCGCCGCTGCCGCCGACCACCGGGTCCCAGTGGGCGGGGAAGGAGGAGGTGGCCCATTTCAGGGTGTCGCCGCCGCTTCCGGCCGCGGACTCCCCGCCGCCGCAGGCGGTCAGGGTCACCGCGGCGGCGGTGGCGAGGACGGCGGAGACGGCGGCCAGGCGGGTGCGGCGCGGCGGACGGGCAGACGGGGCGGACGGGGCGGGGCGGAGGCTGGCGAAGGGCACGGGCATCTCACGCTTTCTCGGGTGCGGCTCGCGTCCTGTGCGGCAGGAGGAGCGGGCGGAGGGCAGGCGCGGTCGCCGCGCCGACCGGTGGCGCGGGCACGGCGGGCTGCCGGAGGGGGTCGTGGCGCACGCCGTCGCGCCGCCGCGCTCAGGGCGCGGGCGGGCAGGGCATGTCGGTGCCGGGGGTGTCCCGGGGAAGGTCCCGGACGGGCCCGGGCAGGAGGGGGCGCACGCTGATGCGCGGCGTCAGTGACGCGGAACGGCGGGCGCGGAACGGCGCCACGGGAACGGGCCGGTGCCGCCGGGGGCGGTCAGGCGCCGGTGCGTCGTGGACGGCGGAAGGTCAGCGACAGAGGGCGCTGCACGTGCGCCGCAGGTCCACGTAGCGGCACACCACACCAGGGTGCGTCGTGAGCATGGCGCCCATCTTGTGGGTTTCGGCGAGCGACTGTCAATGGCTACTTTTTGGTGTCTCATTCGGCGGAACAGTGCCGTCCGCCCCGCGCCGGGTCGTACGGGCAGCGGCGCCCGCACCCGTCCGGGAGGACGGCACCGCGTGGCCTGCGCCCGCAAATGACCCACCGGCAAGAGAGATTGACGATGCGTCAGGTATGTACGGCAGGGTGCACCGCCGCCTCGGCCGGGTGCAGCCACAGCGGCCCGTTCCCGGTATCGACCCGCACGGCGTGCGGTGGCGGCCACTCCCCCTCCGTGAGCAGCAGCCGCTCCGGCTCGGTCATGCTCCGGTAGCGCTCCAGCGCCACCGCAGGGGCGAGCCGGCCGAGCGGGGGCAGCAGCCCGGGGCTCAGCTCGGCCAGGGCCGCCGCGTACTCCTCGTAGGTCCGCCAACCCGGCACCGTACGGCGGCCGTCGGGGGTCCGCAGCAGCAGCGTGGGCAGGGCGTAGCGGCGTCGGCCGTCGGCGGTCTCCTTGGCGGTGCCGGGGTGCGGCGAGCCCTCGCGCGTACGGCAGACCTCGGGCACCGGGCGGCGCGCCTCGGCGTGGTCGGCGCGGACCCGCGCGAGCACCCGGTCCGAGGCCGCGTCGGCGGCCAGCCGGTGCGGGTCGAGACCGGGCGTGCCGCGGGCCGCCGCCAGGGCCGCCTCGGGGGTGTCGGCGGGTTCGCCGAGCACGAAGACGGTCTCGCGCAGCCGGCGCAGCACGAGCTCGGCGACGCGGTCGCCCTGGAGTTCGGCGGCCTTCGCCACCAGCGCGGCCGGCCACGAACCGGCCGCGACGCGGCTGAGGCGCAATGGGCGGGGCGCGCCGGTGTGGGCGGCGATGTCGGCGACGTAGCGGGCATACCAGGCGGTCTCGGCGGCGGGGTCGGGCGGAGGGTCGTCGTCGTGGTCGAAGAGGATCGCCTGGACGCGGCGCCAGCGCACCCTTCCGGCGAGGGCGGCACGCAGGGCGCGCAGCACCGGTTCGGCACCCCAGGACCACGGGCACAAGGGGTCGGTGTACTCCACGACCTCCACCGCCGGTCCGGGCGCAGCGCTCACGCGGCGCCCTTGCGGGCCGGCACCCCGCGCTCCCCGGCGGCCGCCAGCGCGGCCAGGGTCACCCCGCCCAGCACGGCGGCGGCCTGCGCCTCGACCTGCCGCCACACCGAGGGCAGCCCGGCGGCGGCGCCGGGGTAGGCCAGTTCGGCGACCGCTTCGCCGCGCAGGGTGAGCAGTTCGCCGTCCACGGCGCGCGAGACGTCCAGCAGCGTGATCTCGCCGGCCGCCCGGCCCAGCCAGTAGCCGCCCTCGCAGCCGCGCTGGCTGCGCACGAGCCCCGCCTTGCGCAGCTCGGCCACCACGGACTTCAGGAACCGGAACGGGATCTCCTGCGCGGAGGCGATGGCCTCGCAGCTGAGCGGGCGGTCCGGTTCTGCGGCGAGCTCCAGCAGGGCCCGCACGGCGTAGTCCGCCTTCGCGGAGATATGCATGCGCCCATCATGCCCGACAGGCCGCCCGGGACCGGCGGGATCGGCTCTTTTGCGGCCCATTGCGGCAACGTTGCCGCAGGTGAACGACAATGGACACCTCTTGACGCCCTTTTCGGGGAGCGCCTAGCGTCCTGAGCATGAGCACGCCGCCGACGAACCCGGGTGAAGGCTTCCATCCCCATCTCCACCAGTCTCCTGACGAGCCGGCAGCGCCCCTGCGCTCACGGCTGCACCACATCCGGGCCGGCGCCCTGGACGGCGACACCGCGCAGACCGGGGGGATGCGCCGCTTCGCGGCCGTGAGCGGGCGGACCGTCGGCTCGGAGAAGCTGTGGATGGGCCAGACCCACGTGGCGCCCGCGACCGCGTCCTCCGACCACCACCACGGGGAGTCCGAGACCGCCATCTACGTGGTCAGCGGCCACCCCGAGTTCGTCTTCGCGGACGACTCGGGCGGCGCCGTGCAGGAGGTGCGGCTGAAGACGTCGCCGGGCGACTACGTCTTCGTCCCGCCGTTCGTGCCGCACCGGGAGGAGAACCCGGACCCGGACGACGAGGCGGTGGTCGTCATCGCCCGCAGCACCCAGGAGGCCGTCGTGGTCAACCTGCCGGGGCTGTACGCGCTCGGCGTCGAGGAGGGCTGAGGGGTCTCCGGGGGAAGTCCGGGAGGTACGGGTACGGGCGGCACGAGCCGCCTTTGCCGCGCAACGGAAGTGGGCACAACGGAAATGGGGAGGGCCCTGATGACCGGCACCGAGTTCCGTACCGAGTTCGCCGAGGACACCGCCGCGGACCTGAAGGCCGCTTTCCGGGCGACGATGGCCGGGGTGTGCACGCCCGTCTCGGTGGTGACCGCGATGGCCGGCGGCGCGCCCCACGGCACGACGGTCAGCGCGTTCGCCTCGCTGTCGATGGAGCCGCCGATGGTCCTGGTCTCGCTGGACCGCACCTCCGACCTGCTGGCCGTCGTGGACGGCGGCCGCCGCTTCGGCGTCAACGTGCTGGGCACCGGGCACGTGGACCTGGCGCTGAACTTCGCCCGCAAGGGGGGCCCGGCGAAGTTCGACGGCGTCGAGTGGCTCCTGCACTCCGGCGTGCCCCGCCTCCCCACCGCGAGCGGCTTCCTGGCCTGCGAGGTGACCGAGCTGGTGACCGGCGGCGACCACGTGGTCGTCTTCGGCCGCGTCCTGACCGCGGAGTCCGCCCCGCTTCCCCCGCTGACCTACCACGCCCGTACCTTCGGCACCCACACGGCGCTGTGAAGGCGCCGGCGGGCTGCCGTGCCGGCGCCTCGGGGCGTCGGGGTCAGGTCGCGGGGGTGCCCTCGGCGGAGGGGGGCGGCGGGGTGAACTGGGGGCCGTAGGTGGCCGCCGTGCCCTCGATGGGGGTTTCCATCAGGCTGAGGGCGCTCGACTCCAGGCCGCGCATGGAGTGGATGGCGGCGTTGAGGCCGCGGGCGCCCGCGCCCGACCACGCGCTGTCGAGACCGGCGAGGACGGCGTGGTAGGTCGTGTCGAACTGCTGGAGGAGCTGGGCGACTTGGGCGGGCGGATCGGGCCAGCCGCCGGCCGGGACCTCGGCCATGGGGCGGGCGTCGGGGAAGGGGACGGCCTCGCCGGTGAAGCCCCAGGTGCCGCCGGTCTGCTGGAGGCGGCGGCCGTGGTAGATCTCGGCGAAGGCGTAGTAGTGCGCCGGGTGGTCGTCCTGGAAGGCGTCGTCCGGGGACGCGTCGGTGCCCTCGCCCTGCTCCTTGACGGTCTCGATGGCGGCGGTCACGCCGTCGAGGTCGGTGATGGGCACCAGGCGGTCGGAGCCGATCGGCTCGGCGAGCTGGCCGTCGGCCGACAGCGGCGGGTCCACGCTGCGGAAGGCGTCCAGCAGGTTGCCGTAGAAGGAGCCCAGGGTGGGTCCGCCCGCCGCGCGGGCCAGCGGGGACTCGGGGGCCTCGATGCCCATCATGACGTCGTGCACGAAGGTGGGGGTCAGGCCCGACAGGCACACCGTCACCTCGGGCCGCACCCCGCCGGGCAGCGGGCCGGGGTAGATCGGCGCCGACGCGCCGACCTGCGGGCGGCCGCCCACGGCGACCAGTAGATTGCACACCACGCCGAGGTGGAACATCTCGTCGTCCACGATCCGGCGGATCAGCCGCGCGGCCTCGCTGCTGCGGTCCTTCACCGACCACCAGCCGCACAGGTAGGGCGGGATGGTGGACAGTTCGAGGGCCACCGCGGTCCGCAGGGCGTTCTTGATCCAGTCCAGGTCCCGGTCCTGCGCGCCGACCGCGAGCAGCCGCGCCACCGCCCCCTCCATCGGAACGGCGGCCTGCGCGGGCGCCGCGGGGGACGCGAGCGGGGCGGCGACCGCGGCGGCCGCCGCGGAGGCCAGCAGCGTTCTGCGCCCGAGCCCCGGCGCCGCCGTCCCTCCGACTTCCTTGCCGCCATTGCCGCAACCGCTCATCGTCGCCTCCGCGCGTCGTCCTTGGCTCCGGGGCCGGTGCGGGTCGGCGGACCGGCTCGTTCCGGCGGTTACCGACGCTAACCGCCGCGGGCCCGCGGGCCAGGTTGTACGCGCCCGACCTGCGGCCCGTGCCCGGCAGTGCACCCGTTCGGCGGCGGGCAGCGCCGGTCCGGGGTGCGCGCGCCGCAGCGCCGGACGGGGGCTTCCGCCCCACCCCGCAGGCGCCGGATTTCCCACCGATGGCCCCGCCCGACGTACGCCGGAGCGGGCGGGACCGCCGCTAGCATGACGGCGCGAATGCCCCACAACGAGATAAAACCGACGGCTCAGGAGCAGACCATGTCGACACTCACGCTCGCCGACGCCCGGACGATCATCGCCGCAGGCGAGAGGAAGGCGGACGAGATCGGGCAGCCGATGAACATCGCAGTCGTGGACGCCGGCGGCAACCTCGTCGCCCATGTGCGCCAGGACGGGGCCTGGATCGGCAGCGTCGACATCTCGATCAGCAAGGCGTGGACGGCCCGCGCCTTCGACATCGCGACCAAGGACCTGGGCGACAACTCCCAGCCGGGACAGCAGTTCTTCGGCATCCACACGACCAACGGCGGCAAGGTCGCCATCTTCGCCGGCGGCCTCCCCCTGACCCGCGGCGGCACCGTGGTCGGCGCCGTGGGGGTGAGCGGTGGCTCGGGCGAGCAGGACCAGTCGGTGGCGCTGGCCGCCCAGGCGGCATTCGCGTCGGCGTGAGCGCGTCGCCGGGACACCGGATTTCGTATACATGCAAGGGAGTTGAGGCCGCGTCACGTCCATGACACCGCCGACCCGGGGTAGCCGACCCGGCGAGGAGGTGCGTTATGAGGACGCAACAGGTCGGGGTGGTGCGGACCACACCGTGGTGGGCGCGCGTCGTCGTCGGCGTGGTCGTGCTGGGGCTGCTGTTCTTCCTCCTGGGGAGGGCGGACCTGCTGCCGGGCATCCCGAACCCCTTCGAGGAGAAGACGACCGTCCGCAGCGGGCCGGTGCTGCTGAAATCGATCCAGGACCTCAACCGCTTCGAGGGGGCGAGCGGCAACTTCCAGGTCGTGGTGGACCTCGACAAGGACGCGAAGTTCCTGCCGGACGCCATCCGCGGCAAGCGCACCCTCTACGTCGGCGCCGGCAGTGTGGACGCCTACGTGGACTTCGGCAAGGTCGGCGACGACGCCGTGCAGGTCTCCGACGACCGCAAGGCCGCAACCGTGCGGCTGCCGCACGCGGCCCTGGAGCGGGCGTCGCTGGACACCAAGAACTCCTACGTGGTCTCGCAGCAGCGCGGCCTGTTCGACCGGATCGGCGACTTCTTCAGCGGCAACCCGGGCAACATGCAGCAGCTGAACGAGCTGGCCGTGTCCAAGATCCAGACCGCCGCGAAGCAGACCAACCTGGCCGGCCGGGCCGAGGCCAACACCCGCAGCATGCTGGAGCGGATGCTGACCTCGCTGGGATTCACCAAGGTCACCGTCACCTTCGGTCCCCCGCCGGGCACGCCGACGCCCACCGCCACCACACGGTCGGCCTCGCCGGCCTCGTAACGCCCGACGTCGCGGCCGGACCGGTCGGGGCCCGACGCTGCCGGCGGCGCCTGGCGAAGTCGCTCTTCGCCAGGGGCCGCCGGCCGGTCTTTTTTCGGGCCGCGTCGCCCTTCATCGTCTCGAAGCGGGACCGGTCGGGGCCCTGCGGCCGTCCTTGCCGCGAGGTGGGCTCCGGACCGCGCCCGTCCCGGTGCGGCCGGGTTCCTGCCTCTCCGCAAGGGCGGGGCCGGGCCGTACCGGCGTCGGGGCGCCCTCGGGGTGGGCCCGGGTCAGGCCGCAGCGGAGGAACGGGCCGCCGGGAAGGACGCCCACTTCTCCAGCTCCGCCAGGCGCGACTGAAGCGAGGCGCGGATGCCCTCGATCGCGTCGGCGCCCACGGCCAGGCGCAGCGGGGGCTCGTCCAGGGCGACGACCGCGAGGACGGCGTCCGCGACGAGCGCCGGGTCGCCCACGGCCTCCGGCGGCAGCGAGGTGACCTCGGTGAGGAACGCGCCGACGGTCGGGGCGTAGACCTCGTCGGGGGCGACGACGTGCGCGCTCGTGGCGAAGTCGGTACCGAAGACGCCCGGTTCGAGGACGGTCACCTTGACGCCGGTGGGCGCGAGTTCGATGGCAAGGGCTTCGCTGATCAGTTCCACCGCGCCCTTGGACCCCGCGTACAGGCCCGAGGAGGGCCAGGCGAACTGGCCGATGAGCGAGGAGGTCTGCACGATACGGCCGCGCGCGGCCCGCAGCGCGGGCAGCGTGGCGCGCAGCACCGCGAGGTTCGCCAGCACATTGGTGTCGAAGATCGCGCGGGCCTCCTCGGCGCCGATCTGCTCGACGGACCCGAACAGGCCGTAGCCGGCGTTGTTGACCAGCACGTCCAGGCGCCCGGCGGCCTCGACCGCGCCGGCCAGGACCTGCTCGGCCTCGGGGGCGGTGACGTCGAGGGCGAGCGGGGTGACCCGGCCCTGCGGGGCGGAGGAGACGAGGTCGGCGAGCCGGTCGGCGCGGCGGCCGACGGCGATCACGTGGGCGCCCTCGGCGAGCGCGCGGTCGGCGACGAGGCGGCCGAAGCCGGAGGTGGCACCGGTGATGAGCCAGGTGGAAGACGTAGTGGACGTGGAAGACGTGGCAGGCATGGGGCGGGCTCCCTGGGGTGGGCCGTGCGGTGCGCGCACGGCGGGTGGTGGACACGGGGACCGCCGGTCGGCGTCCCGCTCTCCAGCCAACCGCCGCGCACCGGGCCCGCGGACCGCGGAGCGGGCCCGCTGCTTCCTGGGATGCGCAGGGCCACCTTCGCCGCGACACCCCGACGTCCCGTACGCGACGATGAGGGCATGGAGCGGAACGAGGGCCTGAGCGACTTCCTGCGCGCCCGCCGCGCGGCCATCGATCCCGAGCACGTCGGTATCCACGACCCGGCGCCGCGCCGGGTGCCGGGGCTGCGCCGCGAGGAGCTGGCCGCGCTGGCCGGGGTGAGTGTGGACTACTACACGCGCCTGGAGCAGGGCCGGCCGATCACACCCTCGGAGTCGGTCCTGGACGCCCTGGCGAGCGCACTTCGGCTCGACCCGGCCGAGCGCAGCTACCTGCACACGGTGGCCCGCCGCTCCGCCTCGCCCCGCCGCCGCTCGCCGCGCACCGTGCAGAAGGTGCGACCCGGCGTGCACGCGCTGCTGGCCCGGCTCGGTGACGCGCCGGCCCTGGTGCTGGGCCGCCGCACCGACATCCTGGCGACGAACCGTATGGCCCGCGCGCTGCTCGCCGACTTTGACGCGCTGCCGGTCCGGGAGCGCAACGCCGTGCGGTGGGTGATGCTCGACGAGGCGGCGCGTTCGCTCTTCGCGGACAGCTGGGAGCAGGTCGCCTCGGTGTTCGTCGGCACCCTGCGGATGGATGCCGCCCGGCACCCCGACGACACCCGCACCGCCGAGCTGGTGGGCGAGCTGTCGATGAAGAGCGAGTCCTTCCGCCGCTGGTGGGCCGGGCAGAAGGTGGTCCAGATCGGCCACGACGTCAAGCACCTGCACCACCCGATCGTCGGCGCGCTGACGATGCGCACCGAGGCGCTGACCTTCCCGGGCGACCCGGACCAGACTCTGTTCACCTTCCTCGCCGACCCCGGCTCCCCCTCGGACGAGGCGCTTCAGGTGCTGTCGGCGTGGGCCGCCAACCATGGCCGCGCCGGGACCGCGAGGGGTGGAGCCGAGGACGCCGAAACGAGGGCAGCTGCCCCGCGCCCGCACGACGCGCCGCCGCCCTCCGCCTGAACGGCCTTGGCGCGCCCGGCCCTTGGAACACCCGACGTGAGCCGTGTCGCCCGCCGCACGTGAACCGCCGTGCGCGTCAGCGGGCTTCGGCTGCCGCCGTCTTCGCGCGGCTGCGGTAGGCGCGGGCCGCCATCCGGGTACTGCAGGCGCTGCTGCAGTAAAGGCCGGAGGAGTTGCGGGTCTTGTCGAAGAACCCGGTGTGGCACGAGGGGTCCTTGCACATCTTCAGCCGGGCCCAGCCGCCGCGTGCGGCGAGGTCGGCGGCGGCGGCGAAGAGGGCGCCGAAGGCGCCGAGCACGCCGTCCTGGGCGGGGACCATGCGGACGCCGTCGGCGGTGACCCGCGGGGTGAGCGGGTAGCGGTGGGCGACGGCCTGCAGGTACGCCTCGGCGGCGGGCAGGGCGCTCTCGCCGTCCTCGCAGCCGGAGTGGGCGCGGAAGATCATCACCAGGGCGTCGCGCAGCTCGCGCGCGGCCACCGCGTCGGCGCCGGTGACCGCGGCGGCCGTGCCGCTGCCGGCCAGCCCGGTGCGGGCCAGCCAGGCGGTCAGGTCGTCCGGGCCGGTCAGCGTGTCGGGGCTGCCGCCCAGCGGCCCGGTGTTCACGAAGCCCAGGAGCAGGTCGGAACTCTCGCACACCGAAGGCGCGCACGTCTCCGCCGTGGCCTGCTGCATGATCGTCCGCCTCTCTCCCCCGAGTGACCATCCTACGGTACTTCACCCCACACCCGGCGTCATGTTCGTTCCCATGTAGCACATCACATGGATGCACTTCGTCTTGCTTCCGTCATGACCAAACGTGTTACGGTCCATCTCGTTGCGCCGCTGAGGCCCGTCCGGGCCGCTCATGGGGCGGCGCCGCGTATGGGAGGTAGTCATGCCCTCACTGCTGGTGATCCTGACCGCGGCCACCCGCTGGACCCAGAAGGACGGCTCCCAGCGGCCCACCGGTTTCTGGAGCGAGGAGTTCGTGGAACCGCACAAGGCGTTCATCGCGGCCGGCGTGGAGCTGACCGTCGTCACCCCGGGCGGCCGCCCCGCGGTGGTGGACGAGCTGAGCCTGACGGCGCAGGCCAACAACGGCGACGAGGCGAAGGCCGCGGAGCTGCGCGCGTACCTGGACGGCGTGCGGGACCTGCTCGCCCACCCGGGCCGGCTGGAGGACGTCGACCCCAGGGCGTTCGACGGCGTCTTCATCCCCGGCGGCCACGGCCCGATGCAGGACCTGGCGGTCAACGAGGACGTCGCCCGTGTCCTGGAGACCCTGCTGCCCGACGACTCCAAGGTGGTGGCCTCGCTCTGCCACGGCCAGGCGGCCTTCCTGAGCGCCGGCGGCCCCGACGGGCAGTGGCTCTTCAAGGGCCGCCGCATCACCTCCTTCACCGACGAGGAGGAGACCCAGACCGGCCTGGCCGCCAACGCCCCCTGGCTGCTGGGCAGCCGGCTGACGGCCGCGGGCGCCGACTTCGTCCCCGGCCCGGCCTGGTCCTCGCACGTCATCGTGGACGGCAACCTGGTCACGGGCCAGAACCCGGCCTCGGCGGCCGAGGCCGCGCAGGCCGTCCTCAAGGAGCTGTCCGCCCGCGCGGCAGCCTGAGGTCCGGCGGCCGGGAGGCCGCTGCGGCGCCGCGGGTGCACGGGGGCCCGGCCCCCGCGGATCGCCCTGACCCGCGCGGCGCCGCGGGCCCGCGGGTGGGGGCCCCGATCCGCCCCGGCCCCCGCGGCTCAGGGCCGAACCCGCTGCACCGGCGGCCCCGTTGCCCGGAGCCGGGGGCAGCTCCGGTAGGGGGCGGGTCCCATGGCGCCGCCGCCGGGCAGGGCCCGGGCGTGGTCAGCCGTTGTCCGCGGCTCCGGGCCGGGTCTTGGCGACGAGGGTGAGCACGTCGTAGGCGGCGACGGGCTGCTCCTCGCGGTTGAGGACGGTCGCGTCCCAGCGGACCTCGCCGTAGTCGGCCGAGGAGCGCGGGGTGATCTGCTTGACGGTCAGCAGCACCCGGATGGCGTCGCCGGCCTTCACGGGGGTGAGGAAGCGCAGGTTGTCCACGCCGAAGTTGGCGAGCACCGGTCCCGGGTTCGGCTCCACGAAGAGGCCGGCCGCCAGCGAGACCACCAGGTAGCCGTGGGCGACGATGCCGCCGAAGAGGGGGTTGGCGGCCGCGGCCTCGGGGTCGGTGTGCGCGTAGAAGGTGTCGCCGGTGAACTCCGCGAAGTGGCCGATGTCCGCGAGGGTGATCTCCCGCCAGCCGGTCTCCACCGTGTCGCCGACGGCCAGTTCGGCCAGGCTCTTCCGGAAGGGGTGCACTTCCTCCACCCTGCGGGCCGAGCCGGCCGTCCACTGGCGGGTGATCGCGGTGAGCATGTCGGGGGACGCCTGGATCGCGGTGCGCTGCATGTGGTGCAGCACCCCGCGGATGCCGCCCAGTTCCTCGCCGCCGCCGGCCCGGCCGGGGCCGCCGTGCACGAGGACCGGCAGCGGGCTGCCGTGGCCGGTGGACTCGGCGGCGTCGTCGCGGTTGAGGACGAGGATGCGGCCGTGCCAGGGGGCGAGGCCGATCGTGAGGTCGCGGGCGACGGCGGGGTCGTTGGTGACCAGCGAGCCGACGAGGCTGCCCCGGCCGCGCGCGGCCAGGGCGATCGCCTCGTCCACCGTGCTGTAGGAGACCAGGGTGCTGACGGGGCCGAAGGGCTCGACGTCGTGCACGGCGGCGGCGCCCTCGTGGGCGCGCAGCAGCACCGGCGACAGGAAGGCACCGCGCTCGGCGTCGGCGCCGACCACCGCGACCCGCTGCGGGTCGCCGTGGACGATGTCGGCCGAGGTGCGCAGCGCCTCGATCGCCTTGCGCACCTCCTCGCGCTGGCCGAGGCTCGCCAGGGCGCCCATGCGCACGGCCGGGTCGGCGGGGTTTCCGACGGTCGTCTTCGCCAGCCGCGCCGAGATCGCCTCGGCCACGGTGCCGGCCATGGCGGCGGGCACCAGGGCGCGGCGGATGGCGGTGCACTTCTGGCCGGCCTTGACGGTCATCTCGGTGACGACGCCCTTGACGAAGAGGTCGAACTCCGGGTCGTCCGCGGTGACGTCGGGGCCGAGGACCGAGCAGTTGAGGGAGTCGGCTTCGACGTTGAGGGCCAGGCCGCCGTGCAGCACCGAGGGGTGGGCGCGCAGCAGGTCGGCGGTGTGGGCGGAGCCGGTGAAGGCCACCGAGTCCTGGGTGCCGAGGTGGGCGAGCAGGTCGCCGACGTCTCCGGACAGGAGCTGGAGCGCGCCTTCGGGCAGGATGCCGGAGGCGATGATGCGCCGCACGACCGCCTCGGTGAGATAGGCGGTCTGGCTGGCCGGCTTCACGATGGTGGGCAGCCCGGCGAGGAAGGCGGGGGCGAATTTCTCCAGCATGCCCCACACGGGGAAGTTGAAGGCGTTGATCTGCACGGCGACGCCGGGCCGCGAAGTGTGGACGTGGCGGCCGAGGAAGCGGCCGCCCTTGCCGAGCTGCTCCAGGCCGCCGTCGATCACGACGGTGTCGTCGGGCAGTTCGCGGCGGCCCTTGGAGGCGTAGCTGAACAGGGTGCCGAAGCCGCCGTCGATGTCGACCTGCGAGTCGCGCAGGGTGGCGCCGGTGCGGTAGGAGAGCGCGTAGAACTCGTCCTTGTCGGCGCTGAGGTGGAGCGCGAGCTGCTTGAGCAGCCCCGCGCGCTGGTGGAAGGTCAGGGCGCGCACGGCCGGGCCGCCGACGCTGCGCGCGTGATCGGTCATCGCGCCCAGGTCCAGGCCGCGGCTGGAGATCCGGGCGACCTCCTCGCCGGTGGCGGCGTCCAGCAGCGGCCGGCCCTCGTCCTGGGCGCGGAACCAGCGTCCTGCGGCATAGCTTTCGAGCAACGCGCTCGCCATGGTCCGATCCCTTCGCCTTCGTCCTCTTCCGGGGCCCGGTTCGCTCCACCCGGCCGCCGGTGCGGGTGGCCCACCCGCTTTCCGGCCGGCGGCATGCCCTTCGGCCCACTCACCGTTGCGGTCGGCGGGGAGCCGTGCCAATCTATTACAGACCTATCGGTCGGTAAATAGCGCGCGCTGCCGGACCGCGGCCGTTCTCCGCCAAGCACCTTCGCCCCGGCTCACCCGATCCGGGCGCGGGACATGCCCGCGGCGGCCCGCGCGCCCCCCGTCCGGCAGAGCGGCACGCCGGCCGGACGCCCCGGAGGAGGGCCATGCGGGAGAGTTGCGTCATCGGTGCCGCGGACGGGCACCCCCTCGTCGGCGACTGCGCCCGGGCGGTCCTGTTCGGGACGGCGGACGGGCACGAGCGGAGGAAGGTCGCGCGCGGTCGTCGCGAACCGGTCCGCGCGCCCGGGCAGGGGTTCTTCCCGTGGTGACGCCGAGGGAGGCGGCCGAGCTGCTGTGGCGCGACGACACGGCGACCAAGGGACTGGACATCACCCTGCTCGACGTCGGGCCCGGCCGGGCGCGGCTCGCGATGACCGTGCGGGCGGACATGGTGAACGGCCACGGCACCGCCCACGGCGGCTTCCTCGCCGCCTTCGCCGACAGCGCCTTCGCGGTGGCCTGCAACTCCTACGGCGAGGCGACGGTCGCGGCGGGCTTCTCCATCGATTTCCTCGAACCGGCGCACGTGGGCGAGGAGTTGGTGGCGGAGGCAGTCGAGGTGGCCCGGCGCGGCCGCAGCGGGGTCTACGACGTGGCGATCCTGCGCGGGGAGACGGTGGTGGCGGCCTTCCGGGGCCGCAGCCGCTCGCTGGGGCGGCCGATCGCCCCGGCATGAACGCTCAGCCGGCGCGGCCGTCGCGCGCCAGCCCGTCGAAGACCATCGTCGTCAGGGAGGCCGCGATGACGGTGGCGTCGTAGCGGCCCTCCGGCCGCACCCATTCGGCCAGCGAGTTGACCATGCCGAACAGGAACCGGCTGATCAGGTCGGGCGGCAGGTCGGTGCGCAGCGCGCCCTCGTCCACCGCGGCGGCGACCATCGCGGCGAAGTCGTCGTCGATGCGCCGCCGCCGCTCCAGGGCGGCCAGTTCGACCTCGCTGTTGCCGCGCACCCGCAGCAGCAGCGTGACGGCGGGCAGGTGGGCGATCAGGACCTCGACGCTGCCGGACACGGTGGCGCGCAGCCGCTCGTAGGCGCTGCGGTGGTCGTCCGCGCCGGCCCGCGCGATGACCGCTTCGAGGGCGCCGAGCGCTTCGTCGAGCGCCTGGGCGAGCAGGTCGGACTTGGCCGACACGTGGTGGTAGATCGCCGACTTGGTCAGGCCGAGTTCCCGGGCGAGGTCGCCCATCGAGGTGGCGTCGTAGCCCTGCCGGTTGAACAGCTCGACGGCGCGCCGCAGGACGGTCTCCTGGTCGTAGCCCGGGCGTCCCGGACCGCGGCGGACGGGCGGTGGCGGTGTGTCGGGCATGGGTGCATGCTGCCACATCCCCCGCCACGCCTCTGACCTGTCCGTACCCCGCCGGCAGCGCACCCGGCCGCAGGGGGGACGCCGCTCGGCCGGGCTTCCCGGCCACGGACGACCGGGCGGTACGCGGACGGGAACGGCTGCCGCGGGGCGGTGGCCCTGGGGGTCGGCGGGGCATTCCGGTGGGCGACCGCCAGTGCGCGGGCGCGGCCTACCGGCTCGGGGCCTTGTGGCGGACGAAGAGCGCCGTCGGGACCGCCATCACCAGCAGGGCGATGCCGCCGACGAGCAGGCCGAGGTGGACCGCGTCGGTGAAGCCGCCCGGGACCGCCGTGCCCAGGACGCGGGCGAGCGGCGCGGGCAGGCCCGCCGTGCTGCCGCCGTGGGTGGCGCCCGCCACGACCTTGTCCGCCTGCGCGCCGGGCACACCGGCGTCGACCAGGCGGTGGTGCAGGTTGCGCGGGAAGTGGCTGGTGACGATCGTGCCGAGGACGCTGGGGCCGAGCACACCGCCCAGCTGGCGGGCCATGTTGACCGCGGAGGCGGCCATGCTCGCCTGGAGCGCGGAGACGCTGTTGACCGCGGCCGCCGTCGAGGGCGCCGCCAGCAGCGCCGCGCCGCAGCCGGCCAGCAGCAGCCCCGGCCAGGTGGCGCCGAATCCGCCGGAGGGGCCGGTCGCCAGGAGCGCCAGCGCGCCCGCGCCCATGAGCAGCAGGCCGGCGGTGAGCGTCGCGGCGAAGCCGAGCCGCCGCACCAGCCGCGAGGCCACCGCGCTGAGCAGGATGTAGGGCCCGAACATCGTCAGCAGCCGCACCCCGACGCCGAGCGGGCTGACCAGCCCGACCCGCTCCATGTAGAGCACGCCGAGCAGCGAGACGCCCACGAACCCGAACATGGAGGCGGCCGCCACGCCCATCACGGCCGAGAAGGAGGAGCTGCGGAAGAGCCGCAGGTCCAGCATCGGGTCGTGGTGGCGCAGTTCGGCCCGCAGGAAGAGCACGAGGGAGACGGCGAAGACGGCGTACATCGCGACCACGGGCGCCTTGGTGTAGCCGGTGGCGCCGCCCTCGATGATCGCGTACGTGGCCGAGCCGGTCATCACGGTGCCGAGGACCACCCCGACCGGGTCGAGCTTGCGCGAGGGGTGGCGGGACTCGGTGACGAAGAGGGGGGTCAGCACGAGGGCCAGGGCGCCTATGACGAGGTTGATCAGGAAGACCGAGTGCCAGGAGAAGTGCTCCAGCAGGGCGCCGGCGAGCACGGGCCCGATGGCGAGCCCGAGACCGGAGCAGGAGGCCCAGGTGCTGATGGCGGTGGTGCGCTCGTGGGGGTCGGTGAAGGAGGTGCTGACGATGCCGAGGCTGGTGGGCAGCACCGCGGCGCTGCCCGCGCCCATGACCGCCTGCGCCGCGATCAGGACGCCGGGGCTGCCGGCGAGGAAGGCGAGCAGGCTGCCGGCGACGAAGACGGTGGTCCCGCCGGCGAACACCAGCCGGCGCCCGACCAGGTCGCCGAGCGTCCCGGCCGACATCACCAGGCTCACCACGGCGAGGCTGTAGGCGCTGGTGATCCAGACCAGCATGCTCGCGGTCACGTGCAGGTCGTCCTGGATGTGGCCGAGCGCGGTGATGGTCGAGGAGACGTCGACGAAGGCCATCATCACGCCCAGGCACACCACGAGGAGGCCGAACCACCGGCGCCGGCCGGTCTCCGGGGCGGCGGGACCGGCGGCGGGCGCGGTGGAGGCAGGGCGGACGACCGCCTGCTGACTTTGGATTTCCATAGCCAGCACGCTAGCACGCTGGCTCTGCAATTCACTAGTCAGCGCTTGATGCGCACCCGGCGGGTCCGGGCGACGGCGGGGATCGCCGTCGCCCCATGCCGGGCGGCGACGCTCACCCGCGCAGGACGAGCCCCGGCCCCGGTACGGGGGTGGTCTCCCCCACCTGTACGTCGTGCCCCTCGGCGCAGCGCATCACGGTGTGCACCTCGGCGCCGCAGCCGCGGTGGGCGGACCTCCAGGGCGGCCCCTGCTCGTCGGTGGCCCAGGTGTCGCCCCACTCGCGCAGGGCAAGGATCACCCGGTAGAAGTCGCACCCCTTGGGTGTGAGCCGGTACTCGTCACGCGTGCGCCGGCCGGGCTCGCGGTAGGGCGTGCGCTCCAGCAGCCCCGCCGCCGTGAGCTCCTTCAGCCGCGCGGCCACAGCGGGCTCGCCGATGCCGATCCGGCGGGCGAAGTCGTGGAACCTGCTGGTGCCGAGGAACGCCTCGCGCATGACGAGCAGGGCCGAGCGGGTGCCCACGACTTCGAGGGTGCGGGTCACCGAGCAGTTGTCCGTGGACCACGCGTCGCGGTCCTTGAGGAGATCCACCATGCCGTCGAGCGTACGCGCTGACTCAAGTAATCCGGAGCCAGCAATGCGAAGTCCTGACGGGGCTCCCGCCACGACGGGAGGCGACGGGCGGGGCCCCGCCAGGACGCCTGGGTGCAGCCGCGCGGGCCGCTCGGCCGTCCCGGTGCGCGGCGGGGACGGACGCGGGGCGGCCCGGGCGCGCTACGACGAAGGCGCCGGGCCGGAGCCGTTGCCCGCACCGGGCAGGGGCATGATCATGCAGCTGCTCGTGGCGTGGGCGAGGAGCCGGTCGCCGGCGTCGAGCAGGCGCGCCTCGGCGAGGGCGGTGCGCCGCCCGCTGTTGAGCACGGTGCCGACGGCGCGGACCCGGCCGGTGGCCGCGGTGACCGGGCGCAGGAACTTCACGGTGAGGTCGATCGAGGTGTAGCCGGCGCCTGCGGGCAGGAGGGTGTGCACGGCGCAGCCTGCGGCGGAGTCCAGCAGCGTGGCGAACACGCCGCCGTGCACGCCGCCGAGCGGGTTGTAGTGCTCCTCCCCCGGGGTCAGCGCGAAGACGGCCCGGCCGGGCGCCACCTCCTCCAGGTCCACCCCGAGCGTGGCGGCGAACGGCGGCGCGGGCAGCCGCCCTTCGAGGATGCCGCGCATGAACTCCAGGCCCGTCGTGCCGCCGACGGCGGAGGCGCTGACGGAGGGGTCCTGCCAGGTGTAGGTGCGGGTTCGGGGCACGTGCCGTCCCTTCCGGCGAGCGGGACGGCTTGCATGCGGCGCGGCGGAGCGCCACCGGCTCGGCCCGCTGGCTTTGCTTTCACGTAGCCAGATGACTGTAGCGCGCGGCTCCACGCGACACCAGGGTTGCCCGGCTCGACCGGCCGTTGCGGTGCCCGCGCCCCCGCCGTAGCTCCCGGCGCCTACACCTCGCGGGCCAGCCGCGCCTCGGTCTCGGGCAGCGACACGTCGTGGCCCTTCTCGCAGCGCACGCCGGCGACGAGGGGGGCACCGCAGCCGGTGTGGACGAGCCTGACACCCGAGGGCTTGTCCTTCAGACTGCTGCCCCACTCCACCAGGGCCACGACCACCGGGAAGAGGGTGCGGCCGCGTGGGGTGAGCACGTACTCGTTGCGGGTGCGCACGCCCGGCTCCTGGTAGGGGCGGCGTGCGAGCAGCCCGTCGGCGACCATCTGCTTGAGCCGGCCGGCGGTGGACGCCTCGCTGAGGCCGGTGCGGCGGACGAGATCCTCGAAGCGGGTGGCCCCGTAGTAGACCTCGCGCAGCAGGATCATGGCCGAGCGGGTGCCGACGACTTCGAGCGCCCGCTCGATCGAGCACCATCCCTCCGCGGTCCAGGCGTCGCGGTCGGCGAAGGCCCCGGCGAGGGTGATGACCTCCTCGCCGGGCGGGGTGTTCTGCAGCGCTTCGGGCATGCACTCCATCGTACGACCTGGCTCCGAATCCCCGAAGGCAGCGCACATACGGGACCCGCCCGGGAAAACGGCGCACACCGGGTGGGCGCGCTACCCGTCACGCCGGCACGAGTGGCGCTACGGCGCGGTGCGGGCCGCGCTCGCCATCGCTGCAAGGCCCGCCTTCGCCGCGCTGCTCGCTGTCAACGCGGGCCGGATACCGCACTCCGGATGCGCGCCGCCGTACGCGGCCCGGGGCCCGGCGATGTCGGCGCGGTGAGGCAAAGGGCGGCCAGGCCCGCGGAAGTCTCAGGCCACGAGCAGGCGCAGGCCCAGTTCGGCTGCGTCCAGGGCCACGAGGTCGCGGTTGCGGTCGGACCAGCGACCCGAGGTGAGGTCGTCGCGCAGGGCGGTCACCGCACGCTGCTCGGCCTGCGGTCCGACGCGGGTCCAGACCGAGATGGCCCGGCGCACGTGCTCGTCCAGATACGCCTCGGGCCGCCGCCAGTACGCCTCGAAGAAGCCGTCCGCGCAGTCCCACGGGATGAGCACCGGCTCGGCGCGGCCGCCGATCGCCCGGGTGAGGTCCGCCAGCGACGGCCAGTCGGTGAGGAGGGCGGCGAACTCGGGCAGGTAGTCGCGGGCGAGCCAGAAGCGGTCCCGCCAGCCGGCCTCGCTCGCGTCGTAGGTGAACACCACCACCCGCCTGGCGACCCGCCGCATCTCGCGCAGGCCTGCGATCGGGTCCCGCCAGTGGTGCACCGTGCTGAAGGCCATCGCGGCATCGAAGGAGTCGTCCGGGAACGGCAGGCTCTCCGCCGCGGCGGCCACACACGGTGCCGCTCCGGCCGGGCGCTGCGCTCGCATCACCGCCGAGGGCTCCACGGCGGTGACCTCGCGGTCGGGCGGCTCGTAGGAGCCGGTCCCGGCGCCGACGTTCAGCACGGTGCGCGCGTCGCCGAGTGCGTCCCACACCTGCGCGGCGATGCGCGGCTCGGTGCGCCGGGTCGCCGGGTACGCGGACCCGATGACGTCGTACAACTGCGCACCGAACACCTGCAGTTGCTCCTGCGGTGTCGTCCTGATCCCCATCGCACGTGCCCCCAGTTCCCTGTCGATGGCCGTCACCAGGGCGGCGGCGCGGTCGCGCTGCTCCAGCAGCAGGCCGCGCAGCCGCCGCAGGTGCGCGACCGCGTCGGTGGCCGGGTCGTCGACGAGGTCCGCGATCTCACGCAGCCCGAAGCCCAGCCGGCGGTAGGCGAGCACCTCGCGCAGCCGCTCCACGTCGGCCGCCGCGTAGGCCCGGTACCCGGCCGCGGTCCGGGCGGACGGCCGCACCAGGCCGATCTCGTCGTAGTGGTGCAGCGTGCGGACGGTGACGCCGGTCAGCGCGGCCACCCGTCCCACGGGCAGGTGCTCCTCCATGCCGCCGACTATCGGGCATGACGCCACGTGAGGGTCAACCGCGTCGCGAGGCCGGGCGTCCGTGACGATCCGCGTCCCGCGCGGTGGGCCCGATTCGGGCGGCGGGGAGGCTCAGGCGTCCGAGTCCTTCTTGGTGGGGCTGGCCGCGTAGGCCTGGGCCGGGGTCATGGGGACGCCGTTGATCTCCACCGTCTTGTAGGGGCTGACCTTCGCGCACGTGCCCGACTGGTCGGCGGTCTCGGAGTGGGAGTTGTTCAGGGCGGCCTGGGTGTCGGCGGGGGCCGGCTTGGTGCCGCCGGGGAAGGCGGTGCCCGAGGGCCAGTCGGCGCCGATCACCAGGGTCAGGCCCGCCGCCGTGCCCTGCTTCAGGTGCGAGGAGGGCAGGCCGAGGGCGCGGGCGGCGGTCTGCGCCTGGCCCTGCTGCCCGGGGCCGTAGGTGAGGGTGGTGGTCGCGGCGGGGGCGGGCGCGTTGGCGCCGGAGGTGGCGGGGTTGAAGCCGCCGTCGATGAGCTTCGTGGCGATCGCCGAGGCGCGGCCGGGGACGCCGGTGCCGTTCTCCACCGTCACCGTGACCTGTCCGGCCGGCACCGTGGGCGCCCCGGTGGCCTTGGACGCGGCGGACTTGCCGCCCGAGGCGGTGGTGAGCGACTGGTCGCCGGCGATGGTGGCGAACAGCGTCTGCGAGCCGGGGCCGGGCAGGACCCGGTTGGCGTTGTTCGGGTCGGCGGCCGTCTGCATGGTGGTGAACGTGATGCGCTTGGAGGGCACCTTGTTCAGGTCGCCGGCCAGGTCGATCAGCTTGCGGATACTGCCGAGGCCGGTGTCGACCGTGAGCGCGCTGGTGGCGGCGTTCGCCAGCTTGTAGACGGCCGCGGGGTTGGTGAGAGTTCCGGCGGACTTGAACTTGCGGATCAGCGAGCTGAGGAAGATGTGCTGGGCGTAGGTGCGGCCGAGGTCGCTGCCGTCGCCGAAGCCGTGCCGCGAGCGCAGGAACTCCAGCGCGGCCACCCCCTTGAGGGTGTGTGTGCCGCCGGAGAGCTTCAGGTGGGAGTACGTGTCGTACACGTCGCCCGACACGCACACCGACACCCCGCCCACCGCGTCGGACATCTTCACCACGCCGGAGAAGTCGACCTGGATGAAGTGGTCGATGGGGATGCCGGTCAGCTTGTGGACGGTGGCCACCTGGCACGCCTGCCCGTACGCGAGCGCGCTGTTGATCATGCCGTGGTAGCCGGCGGTGTGGGCACCCGTCTTCGGGTCGGTGCAGGCGGGGATGTCGGTCTCGGTGTCGCGGGGGATGCTCATCACGGTGGCGTTGGAGCGGTCCGCGGATATGTGCAGGACCATCTCGACGTCGGCGTTGCCGCCGCTCTGCACACCGGTCTTCGCGCAGCCGCCGCCGAGCTTGCAGTCCTCGGCGCTGTCGCGGCCGTCGCTGCCCATCACCAGGATGTTGATGGGGGTGCGGCCGAAGGCGTCGGGCTTCTCCTTGCCCGAGGCGTTCTTCCCGGCGCCGTCGGTGAGCGAGACGCTGGTGAGGTTGCCGTTCAGGTGCTGGTAGAACCAGTAGCCGGCGCCTGCGGTGGCCAGCACCAGCAGCGACAGCGAGATGGCGGCGATCTTCAGGTAGCGGCGGCCGCGGCTGGGCCGGGCGCGCCTGCTGCCCTTGCGGCGGCCGCCGCGGCTCTGGGCGCGGGCGGCTTCCCGCGCCGCGGCCCGCCCGCCGCGGGGTGCGGGCACGCCTGCGGCAGGCCCGGACGGGCCGGCCGGCGGCGGGCCGCCGTGCCGCCCCCTGCCGGGCCGGTCGTCGCGGAGGTCGCTCATTCCCCACTCCCTCAGGCCTGGTTCGGTGCCGCTCACGGTGGGTGACGTGGCGGTCCCGCACTGCTTTCAAGGTTGCGCAATGCCGCAAGGATAGGTCATCGCGCTGGGAGCCCTTCACGGGATTCACCGGGGCCGCACAGCGGGGCGGCGGCCCACCCGCGCGTCATGATCTGCGGTTTGCGCAACTGATAAAGTCCTGACCCGTCCCTGGCGAAAGGCGGAGGAAGCAGTGGTCTGGGAGTGGGCGGTACTGGAAGGCGGACCCGCGGACGGCATACGCGCGCGGGTGCCCGAGCGGGCGAGAGTGCTCCAGGTCACGGCCGACTGCCCGGTGGAGGACAACGCCCAGGGCGTCCGGGTGGCCGCCATCCACGTCTACCGCCGCTCGCACGGTGAGCCCGCGCGCTACGGCTGGGACCCCGCCAGCCCCTGAGCCGGCCCCCGACCGGGCCGGCCCCCGAGCCGACGGGCGGGCCGCTCTCCGATCCGCTCCCCGGGCCCCTCACCCAGCCCGCGAGCCCACCCCCGAGGACGTCACCGCGCACGCCCCTGAGCGGGCCTCAACTCCCGCGGCTCCTGCCCGAACCGGGCGCCCTGCTCCCCTACTCCCCCACCACGGGCGGCCGTTGCGGACCGGCGGGCTCGCCGGTACGACCCGGCCGCGGGCGGCGCGTACCCTGGGTGCTTCGACAGTGGCCGGTGGCATGGAGGTTGACGTGACGAGGTCCGCCGGAGCGCTCGGCGACCCGACGGCGAGGGCGCTGCAGAGCGCGGCGGGCGCCTTCGGTCTGCTGGCCTCGCCGATGCGGCTGCACATCGTGTGGTTGCTCTCCCAGGGCGACCGGGACGTCACGAGCCTCGCCGAGGAGATCGGCGCGAGTCTGCCCGCGGTCAGCCAGCACCTGGCCAAGCTCAAGCTCGCCGGGCTCGTCCACTCCCGCCGCGAGGGCCGCCGCCAGGTCTACTTCGTCAACGACCCGGCGCTGGTCACCGTCGTACGGGTGATGCTCGGTCAGTTCGCGGACCGGACCGCGCCGGTGGCGGAGGTGCGCGAGCTGGGCGTGTGAGTCACCGCGCCCCGACCGCGACCCGCTCCGCCGGCTCCTCCGCCGCGGCCTGCCCTTCGCCGTCCTGCCCTTCCTCCTGCGGCCCTTCGGGCTCGGGCTCCTGCTCCGCCGCCGCCAGCTCCTCCTCGTAGCGAGCCTGGGACGCCTGCAGGGCGAGGCCGTAGGCGGTGAGGACCACGGCGAGCAGCGCGTAGAAGAAGACCGGCAGGCCGGTGAAGCCGAGGGCGCCGGCGAACGGGGAGAGCGGCACCAGCAGGCCGATGACGGCGAGCGCGGCCGTGCCGTAGCGCAGCGGGCGCGGCATACGGGTGCCGGCCCGACCGCCGCGCAGCAGGACCATCACCAGGGCCTGGGTGAGCAGGTTCTCGGTGAACCACCCGGCGTGGAAGGCTTCCTCGTTGCCGCCGATGCCGCGCACGGACAGCGCGAGCACCCCGAAGATGGCGAGGTCGGCTGCAGCGTTGAGCAGGCCGAAGGCGGCCACGAAGCGCAGGAAGGCGCGCGGCCGCAGCACCGCGGGCTCGCGCAGCCGGGACGGGGCGGGCCGGTCGTAGGCGAAGGCGAGCTGGGCGGCGTCGAAGCACAGGTTCTGCAGCAGCACCTGGGCGGGCAGCATCGGCAGGAAGGGCATCAGCAGGCCCGCGGCCAGCATGGCGATGACGTTGCCGAGGTTGGAGGACAGGGCGATCCGCAGATAGGAGGCGATGTTGGCGCTGCTGGCGCGGCCCGCGGTGATGGCCTCGTCGATCGCGGTCAGGTCCTTGGCGGCGAGCACGACATCGGCGGCGTCGCGGGTGACGTCCGCGGCCTCGCGCGGGCAGATCCCGACGTCCGCGGCGCGCAGCGCGGGCAGGTCGTTGGCGCCGTCGCCGAGGAAGCCGGTGACGTGCCCGGCCGAGCGCAGCGCCCGCACCACGCGGGCCTTCTGCTCCGGGGAGCAGCGGGCGAAGACCGTGGTCCGCCCGGCCGCCTCGACCAGTTCGGGCTCGGTCAGGGCGTCCACCTCGGCGCCGGTGACCGGCCGGCCGGGGTCCACGCCGAGGTCGCGGCAGGCCCGGGCGGCGGTGCCGGCGTGGTCGCCGGTGAGGACCTTGACCTCGACCCCGCGGCCGGCGAGCGCGGCGAGGGCGCCGGCCGCGGTGTCGGTGGTCCGGTCGCGCAGGGCGACGGTGCCGAGCAGGACCAGGCCGCGCTCGTCGCGGGCGGAGTACGCCGAGGGGGCCTTGCGCGCCGGGCGTTCGGCGACGGCGACGGCGAGCACCCGCAGGCCGTCGGCCGCCTGTTCGGCCCACGCGGCCAGCAGGCGGGCGCGCTCGCGGTCGTCCAGCAGCCGCTCGCCCCCGCCGCCGCGTACGGCGGCGCACCGCTCCAGGACGGCCTCGGGCGCGCCCTTGGCGACCAGGATGTGGGTGCCCGGCCGGCCGGGGGCGCGGGCGACGACGGTCGACAGCCGCCGTGCGGGGTCGAAGGGCAGGGCGGCGACGGCGTCGCAGTCGAGGTCGTCCTCGCTCGCGACGGCGGCGGCGAGCAGTGCCTCGTCGAGCGCGTCGGAGGCGGGGACCTCGGCGAGTTGGAGCATCCAGAGGCTGTTGAGCGCGGCCCAGCGCAGCACGTCGGGGGCCGGTGTCCCGTCGGGATCGGTGGCGTACTCCACGACGGGGCGGTCCTCGGTGAGGGTGCCGGTCTTGTCGGTGCACAGCACGTCCACGGCGCCGAGGTCGTGCAGCGCGGGCAGCCGTTTGACGATCACCCGTGCGTTGCGGGCCAGTCGGGAGGCGCCGCGGGCGAGCGCGGTGGTGACGATGACGGGCAGCATCTCGGGGGTGAGGCCCACCGCGACGGCGACCGCGAAGGGGACGGTCTCCAGGCCGCGGCCGCGCAGCGCGGCGTTGGCCATCAGCACCAGTGGGGGCGTCAGCAGCATGAAGCGGATCAGGGCCCAGGAGATGCCGCGCACCGAGCGGTCGAAGGCGGTGCCCTCGCGCCGGGCCGCGACCCCGCGGATGGTGGCGGCGAAGCGCGTGCGGGAGCCGGTGGCGACGACGACGCCGGTGCCGCTGCCCGAGGCCACGCTGCTGCCCTGGAAGCACAGGTGGGATTCCTCGTTCTCCTTGTTCCCGCCGGGCACGTCCACCGGCAGCTTCGGCACGGGCGCCGACTCGCCGGTCAGCAGCGCCTGATCGACCGTCAGCCCGCCGGCCCGCAGCAGCCGCAGGTCGGCGGGGACCACGTCGCCGGGGGCGAGGGTGACCACGTCGCCGGGCACCAGCTGGTCGACCGGTATCTCGCGGGTCACGGGCGCCGCGTCCGGGTCCGACCTGCGCCGTACGGTGGCAGTCGCAGCCACCATCTCGCGCAGGGCCGCCGCCGAGCGGTCCGCCCGGTACTCGCCGCTGGCCCGCAGCACGCAGCTCACCGCGACCAGGGCGGCGATCACGCAGGCGGTCGTCCAGGCGGCGACGAGGCAGGAGACCAGGGCGAGGCAGAACAGGACGGCGGTGAACGGGTCGCGCAGGCTGCGCACCACGCGGCGTAGCCACGGCACCGCGCGCAGCGCCGGGACGACGTTCTCGCCGTGGCGGAGCAGGCGCTCCTCGGCCTGCGACTCCAGCAGGCCGCGTGGGCCGCTGCCCACCGCGCGCAGCACCTCCAGCACGGCCAGCCGCGACAGGTCGCTCCGCTCGCCGGCCGACGGGGCACTGCGCGTCCGCTCCGCCGTGTCCCGGCCGGTCGCCGCGCTCACTGCCCCGCCCCGGCCGCGTCCGTGAGCCGCCCCAGCGTCCACCGCACCATGGGTCTCCACATCCCGCTCGCCCACCCCGCCCAGCACCGCGCCCCCGCCCGGTCCCTGCCGGCCCCCGCCGGCCCTGCCAATGGACACCGACGCCGCCACCGAGTCCCGCCGCCCCAACCCTACCGACACCCACCCCCGCCCCACGGCCCCCCGTACCCCATGCGGCACTTGCGGCCCGGCGGGGCACGGGCCCCGCGCTGGTGATGCGAGGCGGGGGAAGTCGGCGCAGAGTGGAGGGACGGGCCGGTGCGCGGGGGTGGCGGGTGGGCGCGGGCGCCGGTGCCAGGGGCCGGGCGGGCCGGGGCGGATCGGCGCCGGGCCTGATCGGGCGGGAGCTCACGGGGGCGAACGGGGGCTCGGCGGGCGGGCACAAGCACGACGAGGCCGGTCCTCTCACCACACACAGGACAGGACGGATGCGCAGATGGGTACTTTCACCACCTCCGACGGCACCGAGATCTTCTACAAGGACTGGGGAAGCGGCCGTCCCGTCGTGTTCAGTCACGGCTGGCCGCTGACCGCGGACGCATGGGACGACCAGCTGAACCTGGTGGCGGGGCAGGGGTACCGGGCGATCGCCCACGACCGCAGGGGCGGCGGCCGGTCCGGGCAGCCGTGGGGCGGCAACGATCTGGACACCTACGCCGACGACCTCGCGCAACTGCTGGAGCATCTGGACCTGCAGGACGTCGTGCTGGTCGGGCACTCCACCGGCGGCGGCGAGGTGACGCGGTGCGCCGCGGGCCGGGGCGCACCGCGGGTGTCGAAACTGCTGCTGCTCAGCGCGATCCCGCCGCTGATGCTCAAGACGGACGCCAACCCGGAGGGCACGCCCATCGAGGCGTTCGACGACATCCGCAACGGCCTGCTCGCCGACCGCTCGCAGTTCTACGAGGACCTCAGCGCCCCCTTCTACGGTGCCAACCGCGAGGGCAGCACCGTCTCGCAGGGGGTGCGCGACCAGTTCTGGCTGTGGAGCATGACGGTCGGCCTCAAGGGTGCCTACGACTGTGTGAAGGCGTTCTCGGAGACCGATCTGACCGAGGACCTCAAACGCCTCACCGTCCCGACGCTGATCATCCACGGCGACGACGACCAGATCGTGCCGATCGTCTCGGCCGGCGAGAAGTCGGTGAAGCTCGTCAAGGACGCCGAGTTGAAGGTGTACGAGGGCGCCCCGCACGGACTGATGTCGGTGGAGCCGTACAAGGAGCGGTTCCACAAGGATCTGCTGGACTTCCTGGCGAGCTGAGCGCCTGACGCCGGGGCTTGCGGCCCGGGCGGCTCCTCTGCCGGAGCGGCCCGGGCTCCGGCGGGTGCGGGTCCCGTAGGGTCGGGGGCATGCTGCTGTGGATCAACGGGCCCTTCGGGGGCGGCAAGACGCAGACGGCCCACGAGTTGCGGCGGCGGCTGGCGGGCAGTGTCGTCTGCGACCCCGAGCACGTCGGGTTCGGGCTGCACCGGATGACGCCGCCGCGGCTGCGCGGTGACTTCCAGGACCTCCCGGCCTGGCGGCAGGGGGTGTTCGAGGTGCTGGACCGGGTGCTGGCCGCGTACGAGGGGCCGGTGATCGCGCCGATGACGGTGGTGGAGCCGGCGTACTTCCGCGAGACGGTCGGGCGGCTGCGCGAACGCGGCCACGACGTACGGCACTTCGCCCTGCTCGCCCGGCGGGAGACCGTGCTGCGGCGGTTGCGCGAACGCGGCCTCGGACAGGTGCTGCGGTTCGCCGCCGGCAAGGACACCCAGCTGCGCCGGGAGAGCTTCGCCGTCTCGCGCCTGGACCTGTGCCTGGAGCGCCTGCGCGGCGAGGAGTTCGCCGAGCACCTGTGGACCGACGACATCGGCGTTCCGCAGGTCGCCGAGCACATCGCCGCGTCGGCGGGCCTGGCGCTGGCGCCCAATACGGACGGCGCCCTGCGCGGCCGGGCGCGGCGGGCGTGGACGGGGATCAAGCACATCCGGTTCGACTGAGCCCGCGGCGCGGCGGAGGCCACGGCGCCGGGGCGAGCGAGCCCGTGGAGTCCGGTGCCGCCGCGCGCACAGGCCGAGAGCCCCTGACCGCTCGGGCCGAGCGGCCCTGCCGCCCTCGGGCGGGACGGGCGAGGCTGCAAGGATGAGGGGCGGCCCGCTGCCGCGGGCCGTCGGCGGGCTCCGGCGCGGGCCCGGTGGTCTCCCGGTGGAAGGGGCACACATGACTCGGCAGTCGGCTCCCGGCAGCGACATCGGCCGGCGACTGGTGCGGCGGCGCGAGGAGTTGGGCCTGAGCCGGGCGCAGGTGGCCGAGCGCGCGGGCGTGGCTCCCGGCTATCTGGCGTACGTGGAGGAGGAGGCGACGGCCTCGCCCGGCCTGGCGTTCCTGCTGCGGGTGGCCGACGTACTGGAGACCACGGTGCCGCGGCTGCACGGTGCCGGCACGGAGCTGCCCACCGGCCGGGGCGAGGCCGCCGGGCACCCGGTGCTCTCCGCGCTCGCGCCCGAGGCGTGCAGGGAGCTGCTGGCCGGCCACGGGGTCGGCCGCCTCGCCCTCACCGTCGCCGGGGCCCCCTCGATCCTGCCGGTGAACTACGACGTGGTGGACGGCGCCGTCGTCTTCCGCACCGCGGCGGGCGCGCCCGCGCTCGCGGCCGGCCAGACCGTCGCCTTCGAGGTGGACCACTTCGACGAGGCGCGGAGCGAGGGCTGGAGCGTCCTGGTGACCGGCCCGGCCGAGCAGGTCACCGACCCCGCCGGGATCGCGGCGCTGGCGGCCGCGGCCGCCACCACCCCCTGGGCGGGCGGTGACCGCCCCACGTGGATCCGCATCCGCCCGGACCACATCACGGGCCGCCGTATCACCGCGGGCTAGCTGCGCGCTCCGTCACTGTGCGACGTCCTGCCGGCGGGCGAGGTGGCGCTGCACCCGCATCCGGGTGCCGCACCTCGGGGTGCACCAGATCCGGCGGCCGTGATCCTGGACGAACATGCGGTCGCAGTCGTCCGCGGCGCAGACCCGCAGCCGCGGTGCCGCGTCGGAGACGGCCAGGCGGATCGCCTCGCGGGCGATCAGCGCCGTCGCGGAACACGGACCGACCGGCTCCCAGCGCAGGGTGCGGTCGGCGGTCAGGCGGGGGGTGACCGGGTCCGCCGCGGCTGCGTTGACGCGGGCGAGTGCCTGGTCGGGCAGTGCGCCGGCCGCGGGGAGGGCTTCGAGCACCGTCCGTACGTCCGAGCGCAGGGACACGATGCCGTGGCGCCCGGCGCCACCGGCCACGCCGTGCCCGAGCAGCCACGACGTCACCGCGTCGTCGTCGGGAAGCCGCTCGAAGACGCCCCGTGAGCCGGTCACGCGGGTGTTCACCAGCGCCAGGGGGAGCCATTCGTCCTCGCCGGGCGGTGCCTCGACGGTGCTGTCGGCCATGGCACTTCCCCCGTCCTTTCTGCGGCCTGTCCGCGCTGCCTCATCGCGATCCGCGCCGGCACGGCCCGCCCCTCGATTCTCCCCTGCCCGCGGCGGCCTTCGGCGCCCGGACCTTCGGCGCTTGCATAACGGTAAATTTTCTCGTTAACGTTAATGATATGACACCTCAAGCAAACGCCCCGATCGCCCGAGCCGTCGGCGAGATGGGCGGCGGCGATCCGGCGGACCCGTTCTCCCAGGAACGCGCCGGGCTGCGTGCCGCCGCAGCGCCCGTGACCGCCGTACCGGGAACGGACCTCCCCGACCCGCCGATGCTCGACGCTGGCGGCACGGCGACCTCCGTCTCGGCGGCGCGCGCCGGACGGCCCGCGGTCGTCGTGCTCTACCGGGGAGCCTGGTGCCCCTTCTGCAACGTCGCCCTCCGGGTGTACCGGGAGCAGCTCCAGCCCGAACTGCTCGCCCGCGGCATCGCGTTGATCGCGGTCAGCCCCCAGCACCCGGACGGCTCACTGACCATGCGGGAGAAGCACGACCTGGACTTCGCCGTCCTGTCCGACCCCGGGAACCGCCTCGCGATCTCCCTCGGCGTTCTCACCGCCCCCTCCCCCGAGGCCCGGGAGGCGCAACTGGCCCTCGGCCTGGACCTGGAGGCGGTGAACGCGGACGGGACGACCGGGCTGCCGATGCCGACGACCGCGATCGTCGACGGCGCCGGCCGGCTCGTCTGGATCGACGTCCACCCCGACTACGCCACCCGTACCGAGCCGCACCAGGTCCTCGATGCGCTCGACGGGCTCGGCATCCAGGGAGGCGTCCGTGGCTGACACGACAGAGCAGGGCCTGGCCGGGCGCACCGCCATCGTCACGGGCGGCGGACGCGGCATCGGGCGCGCGACGGCGGTCGCCCTGGCCGGGGCCGGTGTCGCGAGGATCGCGCTCGTGGCGCGCACCGCCGCGCAGCTCGACGAGACGGCGCGGGCGATCGAGGCGGCCGGGGCCCAGCCGGTCGCCGTCACCGCCGACCTCGCCGACAGCGACTCCGTGCGCACTGCCGTCGAGGCCGCCGAGCGGCAGTTGGGGCAGGTGGACATCCTGGTCAACAACGCCGGCACCGTGGCGCCGCTGGGGGCGACCGCGAAGCTCGACGCCGCCGACGTCCTGGCCGCGCTGCGGCTGAACGTGGTGGCCCCGATCCTGCTCGCCGGCGCCGTCGCGGACGGCATGAGGGACCGCAGCTGGGGCCGGATCGTGAACGTCTCCAGCGGCGTGGTCGCCCGCCCGGAGACGATGCCCGGCGGCGGCGTGTACGCGGCCACGAAGGCGGCGCTGGAGGCGCAGACCGTGAGCATGGCCGCCGAGTACGCGGACACCGGCGTCCACATCAACGTCTACCGGCCGGGTCCGGTCGACACCGCGATGCAGGAGTGGATCCGCGCCCAGGACCCGGAGGCGATCGGCAGGCGCCTGCACGAGCGCTTCATCGGCTACCGGGAGTCGGGGACGCTGCTGACCGCCGAGCAGTCCGGCGCGGCGCTGGTCGCCCACCTCGTGCGCCGCGAGGAGACCGGGCGGATCTGGGACGTCACCGACGAACTCTGAGCCGCGCGCCCCGGCGCGGAGCGTCCGCGGGCACTCCCGCGCCGGGCGCACTAGCGTGCGCAGGAGCACCCGGCCCGACGAGACGGGAGGTCGCCTGCCGTGCGCCTGCTGCTGACCACCGACACGCATGTGCCCAAGCGGGCGCGGGAGTTGCCCGGCGAGCTGCTGGCCGCGATCGAGGCGGCCGACGTCGTCTTCCACGCGGGCGACTGGGTGGACGAGGCCACGCTGGACCTGCTGGCGGCCCGCTCGCGGCGGCTGGTGGCGGTGTACGGCAACAACGACGGGCCGGGCCTGCGGGCGCGCCTTCCCGAGGTGGCCGCGGCCGAGGTGGCGGGCGTGCGGTTCGCGGTGGTGCACGAGACGGGCGCCGCGCAGGGCCGCGAGGAGCGCTGCGCCCGCCGTTTCCCCGAGGCCGGCGTCCTCGTCTTCGGGCACAGCCACATCCCCTGGGACACCATGGCCCCGGGCGGCCTGCGCCTGCTCAACCCCGGCTCCCCCACCGACCGCCGCCGCCAGCCCTTCTGCACGTACATGACGGCGACGGCGCTCGACGGGACCCTGTCGGAGGTGGCCCTGCACCGCCTGCCGCCCCGCACGTGATCCGTGGACACGGGTGCGGTCAGCCGCGCACGTGGAGCCCGAAACCCGTACGGCCCGCGGCCTCCAGCCCCTCCTTCAGGTGCAGCGAGGGGATCTCGTAGTCGCCGAGGTTCTGCCGCCGGAAGGCGATGGGCTCGGTCGTCTCCAGGGTGAGCAGGCGCTGCCGCCACGCCTCGGCGGCCTCGCGGTAGTCCTCGTCGGTCATCCGGTCGGTGCCGTAGAGCACGAAGGGCGGCAGCACCTCGATGCCCGGGTAGTAGAGGATGCCGTGCTGGATCGGGAAGAGCAGGTCGTCGATGGGGCCGTTGATACCGCGGGCCTCGTAGTGGGAGCGGGGACCGCCGGCGGTCACCGACAGCAGCGCCCGCCGGCCGGCGAGAGTGCCCTCGCCGAAGCGGTCGCCGTACCGGGTGTCGCTGTGCTCGCCGACGCCGTAGGCGAAGTGGTAGGTGAACACGCGGTCCACCCAGCCCTTGAGGATTGCCGGCATCGCGTACCACCACAGCGGGAACTGGAGGATCACCGTGTCCGCCCACAGCAGCTTCTCCTGCTCGGCGCGGACGTCGTCGGTGAGCGTCCCGGCGTCGAAGGCACGGCCGGAGTCGGCGGCGACCCGCAACGGGCTGGACGCGTGCGGGCCGTAGTCCGCCGCGTCCACGACGGCCTTCCACTTCATCGCGTACAGGTCGCTCACCCGCACCTCGTGGCCGGCGCCCTCCAGTGTGGCGACCGCGAGGTCCTTCAGCGCGCCGTTCAGGGACTTCGGCTCGGGGTGGGCGTGGACGATCAGTGTCTTCATGAGGACTCCTCCGGATCGGGTGCCTTCGATCCTGGGCGCCGCGGCGCCCCTCGTTCAGGGGCGCCTCTTCCGTCGGACGGGACTTCCTGGTAATGGCAGGACCACCCTCACCGGGTGCCGCCACGGCCATAATTGGCGCCATGGACGATCTCGCCGGCTTCCTGCGCACCCGGCGCTCCCGGGTCGACCCGGCCGCCGCGGGCATCCCCGCCGACAGCCGCCGCCGGGTGAAGGGGCTGCGCCGCGAGGAGGTCGCTCACCTGTCGGGCGTCAGCGTCGACTACTACGTCCGCCTGGAGCAGGGCCGCGCCACGCAGCCCTCCGAACAGGTCCTCGACGCGCTCGCGCGTGTCCTCGGCCTGGACGACACCGAGCGCGGCCACCTCCACCGGCTCGCCCGCCAGCCGCGCCGCCGCGCGAAGGCGCCGGGCGGGCGGATCAGGCCCGAGGTGCTGCGCGTCCTCGACCTGGTGGCCGGCGCGCCCGCGCTGATCATGGACCACCGGCTCGACGTCCTGGCGGGCAACCGGCTGGCTGCGCTGCTCTTCGGCCGCCCGATACCGGGCCTGAACACCGCGCGGCACCTCTTCCTGGAGGAGGCCGAGCGCGGCCTGTACGCGGACTGGGAGGCGTGCACCCTCGACGTGGTCGGCCATCTGCGGCTGGCCGCCGGCCAGTACCCCGACGACCCCCGCCTCGCCTCGCTCATCGGCGAGCTGGCGATGGGCAGCGAGCGCTTCCGCCGCCTGTGGGCCCGGGCCGATGTCCGCGCCCGCACGCACGGCCGCAAGTCCTACCGCCACCCGCTGGTCGGCGTCCTGGACCTGCACCAGGAGAACTTCGCGCTCCCGGACGCCCCCGGCATGGAACTGCTGGTCCTCTCCGCCCCGCCGGGCACCCCGGCGGAGGACGGGTTGCGGCTGCTGGCGAGCCTGGACGAGCCGGAAGACGGACGGGTCGGCGCAGGTCGGACGGCGTGTCGCCGCGAGGAGAGCGCGCCTGCGCGCCCGGCGGGGGCGCCGGTCCGCGAGTAACGCCCGCCCGGGTCGGCCCAGCAGCCGGGTGGGCCCGGCCCGCGGAGCCCGGGCGGGTAGCGGCGGTTCGGCGCTGCGGCGCTTCGGCGTGGGAGGCAGCCCGGCTGGGCCCCCGGCCCGCGGAGCCAGGGTGGGTACGGACGGTTCGCCGCTTCAGCGTGCGGCGTCGGGCCGTATCCCCCCGGCAAGGCACGGCGGCCGCCTCCGACGTGGGGCCCGCGCGCGCCCCGCCGCACCGACAGCCCGACCGGACCGCGCCGAGAAGGCGGCGCCGAACGCGCCCTCACGCGAAGCCCGCCGGTCGTGCCGGCCCACCGCGGCCCGCCGCGACGCCGGTCCCGGACCGGCCCCGGCACAAAGCGGCACCTCCCCCTCTCCCCGTCCCGGCAACTGCGCCAGCAGGTCCCGCACTCCGCGCGGCCACTGCCGGCCGGCCGCCGGACCGCACCGGCGAGGTGAGGCCGCCGTCCCCGAGCCCCTGCCGCACAGGGTCCGGAACGCCCGCACCGCACCGGCGGCCCGGTCCGGCACGTCGAGGAACCGGCGCGGTGCTTCCTTCGGCACTCGGGAAGGGGGACCCCGGCCTCCGGGGCCGGACGGCCCTGCCGTCGAGGGGGCGCGGCGGGCTCCCATGGAGGGGACGGCGCTTCCGGCGGGTCGGCCGCGCAGGCGGGCCCGGTCGGGAGGCGGCGGGCACCGCGTTTGCGGGCAGACCGCGTCCGCACAGGTCGGACAGCGTGTCGCCGCGGACCGTACACGACGGGAGCAGCGATGAGTGACGCGACGGTCGTCGTGGGCTACGACGGCACCCCGCAGAGCCGGGCCGCCGTGGAGTGGGCGTCCCGGGAGGCGGAGCGGCGGGGCCTGCCACTGGAGCTGCTGCACGCGGGGACCGCGCCGGACGGCGCCGAGCACGTGCGGGCCGAGCGGCTGCTGGAGGTGTGCGCGCAGGAGCTGGGGCTGACGCACCCGGAGGTGCCGCTGACGGTCCTGGATGTCGGCGACCCGCCGGTTGCGGCACTCATCGCGGCCGCGGGCAGGGGGAGCCTGCTGGTGCTGGGCTCGCGCGGGCTCGGCGCGCTGCGCGGCTTCGTCGTCGGCTCGGTCAGCCAGGACGTACTCGCCCGCGGCGCCTGCCCGGCGGTGCTGGTCCGGGCGGCGAGCGCGGAGCCGCCCGAGGGGCTGCCCGACGGCGGTGGGGCGCCCGGTGTCGTCGCGGGTGTCGATCTGCGTTACTCCGCGGACGTCCTGGACTTCGCCTGCAAGGAGGCCGAGTTGCGGGCGCTGCCGCTGCACGTGGTGCACACCTGGGGCCCGCCGCCGGGCAGCGAGTACGTGGCCTTCGGGACAGTCGGCGCCCCGGAGGACGAGCTGGCCGCGGCGGAGGCCGCGGGTCTCGACGCCGCGGTGGACCCGTGGCGCCGCCGCTACCCCGCGGTGCCGATCACGACGACGCTCGCCCGCGGCCATGCGGCGATCCGCCTGGTGGACGCGGCCACCGGGGCGCGTCTGCTGGTGGTCGGCCGCCGCCACCGCGGGCCCCGGGCGGCACCCCGTCTCGGCCCGGTCGCCCACGCGGCGATCCATCACACGCCCTCCCCCGTGGCGATCGTCCCGGAGGGCACCGGGCAGGAGTGACCGGGGCGGTCCCTGCCCAGGGCGGGGCACCGGCCTGGTTCCGCGGCGCGCGGGTGCTCGCGCTCAGCGGGGCGGGCAAGGCAGACGCGGTGCGCGCGGCCGGCGCGGACGAGGTGGCCGACCGTGCCGGGGATATCGCCGGGCAGGTCCGCGCAGCCGCTCCGCGGGGTCTCGCCGTCGGGCAGGGCGCGGTGGCGGGCGCGCTGACGGGCGAGGGGCTGCCGCTGCCGCGCGAGGGCGGCCGGTGGGTCGCGGCCGGTGCGCTCGGCGGCTACGGAGCGGCCTTCGCCGTGCGCCGGCTCTCTCTGCCCAACGCGCGGCTGGTCGGGTCCTCGATGCACACCCCCGCGCACGTCGGCCTGCTGATGAGCCTGGCCCGCAAGGCCGGGTTGCGGCCGGTGATCGCCGCCGCCTTCCCCCTGGGCCAGGCGGCCCGCGTCCAGGAGGAGCCGGCCCGCCGGGCCACGTCGGGAAGATCGTCCTGCCCTCCTGGGGGCGCGGCGGACGCGTCGCGCGCGGTCCGGCAGGGGTCTTTTCCGCTCCCGCCTGGCGTTCCGCGGCCGGCCGAGCGAGCCTGGAAGGGCGGGAGAGGTGGGGCGACGGAGGGAGCAACCCTCGTGGGCGAGCACGCAGGAACCGGCAGCGGGCGGTTCGACCCGAAGGCGGTGCGGCGCCGTACGGCCGAGCGGCGGACCCGGCTCGGCCTGAGCGAGGGCGCTCTGGCCACCCGCGTGGGCATGTCGCCGCGCTATCTGCAGCAGGTGCTCGGCGCCGGGCCCGGCTTCGACGAGGGCGGTTTCGTGCGGATCGCCACCGCCCTCGGGCTGACCTACCGCGAACTGCTCGAAGGGCGCGAGGACATGCCGCCGGGTCGGACGGGGCCGGGGCCGGGGCCGCGCCCGGTGCTGGTGCACCTGTCGGAGGAGGAGTGCTGGGACCGGCTCGGTACCCACGGCGTGGGCCGCATCGCGCTGCCGGTGCACCCCGGGCCCGCCGTGCTGCCCGTCAACTACGCCGTGGAGGCGGGCACGATCCTCTACCGCACCGCACCGGACGGCAGCGCGGCCGCCGCCACCGGCACCGCGGTGTCCTTCCAGGTCGACCGGCTGGACGACCGGCTCGGCCAGGGCTGGAGCGTTCTGGTCACCGGCACCGCCGAGCGCATCGAGGACGCGGCCACCATCCGCGAGCTCACCGACCGGCACCTGACCCGCCCGTGGGCGGGCGGCAAGCGCCCCTTGTGGATCCGCATCCAGCCGCAGACCCTGTCGGGCCGCCGCATCACCACGATGTGACCCCGGGGGACCGCTCGGGCGGGCAGTGGTCGCCCGCCGGCGGGTCGTCGACCGGGCACCCCGTCCGAGCCAAGCGCCGCGGCCCGCCGGGTCCGGGCCGACGTTCCCCGTGAGAGATCCTGGGTGGTCCGCCCTGTTCACGGCGCTGCCGGCGCTCCCGCCTACGATCACCCCATGAACGACATCGATGATCCGCTGCGTCCGGTCGTGGGGGCGTACGCGGCGCTGTTCGAGCAGCTGGCCGCGGTGACGACCGGCCGGTTCCGCAGGGGCCCGGGCGGCACGGTGCTCGCGGTCTCCGGCTCCGCGGTCTCCGCGCTGAACCTCGTGGTCAGCCCGGCCCTGGTGCCGGACCCGGAGGAGGTGGCGCTGCTCGCGGCGGCCGGGACCCCGTGGGAGGTCCCGTGGAGCATCCAGGTGCGCGGGGTGCCGGGGCCGCGGCTCGCGGCGGTCGCCGCCGGGTACGGCCTGACCGCGTTCAGCAGCGAGCCGCTGATGGTCCGGCCGGCCGAACTGGGCCCGCCCGAGCCGCCCGCCACCGGGGACCTGCGGGTACGGGCGGTGCCGGTCGAGGAGTTCGGCCGCTACGCCGAGGCGGTCACCGAGGGATTCCAGGCGCCGGCGGGGACGTTCGAGCTGCTGGCCGACCCGGTGCTGGCGAAGCTCGACGGGGTCGCCTTCCACCTGGCGGAGGTGGACGGCATACCGGTGGGCACGGGCATGACGGCCGTCTCCGGCGGCCTCACCGGCATCTTCAACGTCACCACGCTCCCGGCCCACCGCCGCCGCGGCTACGGCCGGGCCGTCACCGCCGAGCTGGTCCGCGCGGGGTTCGCGGCGGGCGGAACCACCGCGTACCTCTACGCGAGCGAGATGGGCGCGTCGGTCTACGCCTCCCTCGGCTTCCGCACACGCGAACACCTGACCGTGATCACGGCCCCGTCCTGACCCGCCCGCCGCATCGGTGCGGTGCCCCGCTTGGCCGGCGCCGGGCCGCGGGGTGGCCATGTCCACGGCTCGGCGCAATCCGCGCGCATGCCGTGCTCCGTCCGGCTCCGGGGCCGCGCGGCGGACGGGTTGCAGCGGTGTGCGGAGGGAAGGCTGGGACGTATGCACGCGATCTTGCACGCGCTGTCGATCACCGGTGCGATGACCTGGGAGATCACCTGGGCGCTCATCCTGGGCTTCGCCCTGTCCGCAGTAGTGCAGGCGGTCGTGCGCAAGTCCACCGTCGTCTCGTTGCTGGGTGACGACCGACCCCGCACGCTGGCGGTCGCCGCCGGGCTGGGCGCCGCCTCGTCCTCGTGCTCCTACGCCGCGGTGGCGCTGGCGCGCTCGCTGTTCCGCAAGGGCGCCGACTTCACGGCCGCGATGGCCTTCGAGATCGCCTCCACCAACCTGGTGGTCGAACTCGGCGTGATCCTCGCGCTGTTGATGGGCTGGCAGTTCACGCTGGCGGAGTTCGCCGGCGGCCCGGTCATGATCGTGGTGCTGGCGGTGCTGTTCCGGCTGCTGCTGAGCGAGCGGCTGCTGCGCCGGGCCCGCGAGCAGGCCGAGCGGGGCGTTGCCGGGTCCATGGAGGGGCACGCGGCGATGGACATGTCGGTCCGGCGCCAGGGCTCCTTCACCCACCGCCTGCTCTCCCGCGAGGGCTTCACCTCCACCAGCCACGTCTTCGTCATGGAGTGGGCCGCCATCCTGCGCGACCTGGTGGTCGGGCTGCTCATCGCCGGGGCGATCGCGGCCTGGGTGCCGGACGCCTTCTGGCAGCACTTCTTCTTCTCCGGCCACCCGCTGGCGTCCAAGGTGTGGGGCCCGCTGGTCGGGCCGCTGGTGGCGATCGCCTCGTTCGTGTGCTCGATCGGCAACGTGCCGCTGGCCGTCGTGCTCTGGAAGGGCGGCATCAGCTTCGGCGGCGTGGTGGCGTTCGTCTTCGCCGACCTGCTGATCCTGCCGATCCTGAACATCTACCGGAAGTACTACGGGGCCCGCATGGCGCTGTTCCTGCTCGGCACCTTCTACGCCGCCATGGTCGTGGCCGGCTACGCGGTCGAGCTGGTCTTCGGCGGTCTCGGCCTCGTCCCCGACCAGGCCGATGCCACCCTCCCCGCCGAAGGCGTCACCTGGAACTACACGACCGTTCTGAACATCGTCTTCCTGGTCCTGGCCGCGGCCCTGCTGTGGCGGTTCTTCCGCACCGGCGGCGCGGGGATGCTGCGCATGATGGGCGGCTCACCCGGCGACGGCGACGACCACGCCGGCCACGGGGAGCACGGCTCTCCGGCCGCTGAGCCCGGAAGGCACCACGGCGGCCACCACTGAACCCCCGTCCGCCGGCGGCTGCACGCGGCCGCCGGCCGCGGGGCCCGGGGAGTGGCGCGCCGCTCACCACACGGTGTGCAGCAGGTGGTTGAGGAACAGGCCCGCGGCCACCTGGGCGGCCAGCCACCAGCGGGCGTCCCGGCGGGGCAGGAAGGCGGCCGCGGCGGGCAGCCACAGGGTGAACGGCAGCCAGATCCGCTCGGTCTCCGCCTTGCTCATCCCCGACAGGTCGGCAGCGAGCATCGCGAGCAGGAAGCCGTACGGCAGCAGGACGGCCGCCGTTGCGGCGCGGTCGCGTCCGGTCCGCAGGGCCCGGACCCCGGCGGGCAGCGCGGCCGTCGAGCGCCGCAGTCCCGCCATGGCGGCCGGGCCCGCGGCGGCGACCACCGTGGCGAGATCGCCGAAGATCCAGTAGCTGTAGGGGCGGCGGCCGCCCACGCCCTGGTAGTAGCGGGTGTGCAGCAGGCCGTAGGCCTGGAGCCAGTCGAAGCCCGCCGCGGTGAAGGCCGCCGCCACGGCCGCCACGCCGGCCAGCGCGTACGGCAGCGGGCGGGCCGAGCGCGCGCAGAGCAGGACCACGGCCGCGGGCACGGCCAGCAGCGTCAGCCCGTAGGAGAGGTAGCAGGCCCAGCCCAGCAGCACACCCGCGGCCAGGCCCGCGGCGGCGGTGGCCGCGCGGGAGGTGCGGGTGGCGGCGAGCGCGAGCAGCGCCAGCCCCCAGGCGGCCACGGCCGCGAAGTAGCCGTCGCCGGAGACCCCGACCCATACGGCGCCGGGGGCGAGCGCCGCGAACGGGGCTGCCGCCCGGGCCCGCTCCTCCCCGGCGAGCAGCCACAGGGCGACCAGGACGGCGGCCGCGGTGGAGGTGGCGGTGGTCAGGACGAAGACCGAGGCGGCGACGCCGCCGCCGAGGCCGATCCGGTCCAGGACCACGAAGGTGAGCACGGCGCCGGCCGGGTGGCCCGCGATGTGGGTGGTCCAGTGCTCCGGGGAGTTGATCAGGATGTGGTCGGTGTAGGTGCGCAGGGCCGGGCCGAGGGGATCGAACCGGTTGAGCTGCGTCAAATACTCGCCGTTCGCCGTCAGTTGCCCGGCGATGCCGCGCTGCCAGCCGTCGACCAGCGCCAGCGACCACGTCCAGGCCATGGCAGCGGCCCAGGCCGCCCAGGGCACCGCCCGCCAGGGCAGCCGCGCGGCCAGGGCGGGGCCGTAGGCGACGGCGAGCACGGCGACAGTGATCGCGAAAGGGGTGCCCGGGCCCGTGTGCGGGCGCCACCATGCCTCCAGCGGCGGGAAGGGCGACTGGAGCACCTGGTGGTCGCGCTGGAGCAGGCCACCGAGTCCGGCCAGGGCGAGGAAGAACAGGACGGCGCCGAGGCCGGCTGCCAGGTCGCGGCGGCGGGCGCGGCCGGTGGCCGTGGCGGGCTCGGCGGGGCTTGCGGGAGCGGGCGGGCCAGGGACCGCGGGGGTGAGGGGCGCGGCGGCGGGCAAGGGGACGGGCGAGTTGTCGGTCGGGGACGGCGGGGTGCCGGTCGGGAGCGGTGTGCCTGTCGCGACAGGCAGCGTGCCCGCGGGGGCCGGCCCGGTGCCGTCGGGGGCCTGCGTGCCCGTCGCAACGGGCGGAGTGCCGTCCGCGGTGGCCGCCGGCGGGGGGGACGGCGTGCCGGCTCGGGCGGGCGGGAGCGAGGAGGGCGGGGGGACGTTCACGTCCGACACCCTAGGGAGCGGGCAGGGGCCCGGACCTGCGGCGCGGCAGGACGTCAGACTTTCGTCATGAGTCGCCACCCCCTGTACGGCCGGTGGTGCGCCTAGGGTCGCGTGGCATGACCTCCCTCCCGTCCGGCGGGGGCCCGTCCGGCGGCCCCCGCCGCGGTGCCGCACGCCTGGTGCCGCCCCGCCTCCGCCCGCCCGTGCCACTCCCCCGGGTCCGCAGCCCGTTCCGCAGCCCGCTGCGGGGGCCCTGGCTGACCTCGGTGCTGGGCACGGTGCTGCTCGTCGGCATCCCCGTGCTGTTCGTCACCGGCCTGCTGTCGTACGCCGCGTACAACCCGGACCTGTCGCGGATCAACGACAAGACGCCCGGCAAGGGGCTGCTCGGCTTCTACCTGTTCTCCTGGCCGACCCACCCGTACTGGCTGTACCGGGTCACGCAAGGGGTGCACGTCACGCTCGGCGTGGTGCTGGTGCCGGTGCTGCTGGCGAAGCTGTGGTCGGTGGTGCCCAAGCTGTTCGCGCTGCCGCCGGTGCGTTCGGTGGGGCACGCGCTGGAGCGGCTGTCGCTGCTGCTCCTGGTCGGCGGCGGCATCTTCGAGTTCGCCACCGGCATCCTCAACACCCAGCTGGACTACATCTTCCCGGGCTCCTTCTACCCGCTGCACTTCTACGGCGCCTGGGTGTTCTTCGGCGCGGTCCTCGCCCATGTGGCTCTCAAACTGCCCCTGGCCGTACGGTCGTTGCGCAGCCGCAGTTTCCGCGAGGAGCTGCGCACCCCGCGCTCGCGCACCCGTCCCGAACCGGCCGACGAGAGCGGGCTGGTGGCCGCGGAGCCCGCCGAGCCGACCGTCTCGCGGCGCGGCGCCCTCGGCATGGTAGGGCTCGGCTCCCTGGTGCTGTTCGTCGTCACGGGCGGGCAGAGCATCGGCGGTCCGCTGCGGCGCGCGGCGCTGCTGGCGCCGCACGGCGGCGAACAGGGCACCGGGCCTTCGGACTTCCAGGTGAACAAGACGGCCGCGCTGGCCCACATCCGCCCGCAGGACGTCGGCGAGGACTGGCGGCTGACCGTGCGCGGCAGCAACGGGCGCAGTGTGCAGCTCAGCCGGACGGAGCTGGCGGCGATGGCCCGGCACGGCGCGGCCCTGCCGATCGCGTGCGTTGAGGGCTGGTCCTCCGGCGACCAGCACTGGGAGGGAGTGCGGCTTCGTGACCTGGCGGCTCTCGTCGGCTTCCACGACGACCCGCCCGGGGTGTTCGTGGAGTCGGCCCAACTCGCGGGCTCCTTCCGGGCGGTGGCCCTGCGCGCCAACCAGGTGCGCGACCCGCGCTCGCTGCTCGCGCTGCGGGTCAACGGCGCCGACCTCTCCCCCGACCACGGCTACCCGGCGCGGGTCATCGTGCCCGACGCGCCGGGCGTGATGAACACCAAGTGGGTGCGCCAACTCACCTTCGGCGCCACGTACTTCGAGGAGCGGGCATGAAGGGCCCGACACCGCGGGCGGCAGCGGCCCGCGCCCGCCACGCACTGCGCGGCGTCAAGTCCCGCGTCCTGCGCGCCTTCCGCGCGCTGTACGGCGAGTCGCCGCTCCATCTGGCACTGCTGCTCGCCTCGTTCGCGCTGTGCGGCTACGCGCTGGACCGGCTGCTCGCCGACGACTGGTACGGCGTGGCGAAGTGGATCGTCGGCGCCGCGCTCCTGCACGACCTGGTCCTGGTGCCGCTGTACGGCGGCGCCGACTGGGTGCTGCACCGCGTGCTGCGGCTCGGCGCGCCCTCCTCGCCGCGGCGGATCGCGGTGGTGAACCACATCCGGGTGCCGGCCTTCGTCTCGCTGCTGCTCCTGCTCGTCTATTGGCCGCTGGTCTCGCGGGACGTGGGCGCGGCCCGCTACCACAACGCGACCGGTCGCTCCCTGGACGTCTTCCGGACCCGCTGGCTGGCCGTCACCGCGGTGCTCTTCGCGCTGTCCGCCCTGCACCTGTGCTGGCGCCTGTGGCGGACCCGCCCGCGGGACGCGGTCCCCGCTACCGGGCCGGGACCGCTTCCCGCGCCGCAGGGCGGAGCCGGGCGAGCAGGTCGCGCTGTCCGGTGGCGGTCAGGCCGATCCGCTCGGCGCGTTGGAGGTCGATCAGGCCGTTGACGAGGCCGAGCACGGCGCGCGGCGGCCCCTCCAGGACCAGGTCGGGGTCGTCGGCGCGGCCGAGGCGGCTGTGCGCCTCGCCGTCCCGCAGCTCGATGACGGCGAGTTCGCCGCCGGCGGCCAGCTGGATGACGGCGGGCGGGCCGTCGGGGTCGGCGTCGGTGACGAACCACTCGGGCGCGTAGGCGAGCCACCGCGCCTGGAACGCGTCGTCCGCCCGCTCCTCGGCCATGAACCGCAGCCCGAACAGCCCGAGCGCCTGGAGCACCGGCTCCAGGGCGCGGCCGCTGTCGCTGAGCGAGTACAGGACGGTCGCGACCGGGGGCGGCGCGTCCTCGCGGGTGACCAGCCCGGCCTCCTCCAGCTCCTTCAGGCGGTTCGACAGCAGGTTGGTGGCGATCCCCGGCAGCCCGTTCTTGAGGTCCGTGAACCGGCAGGACCCCTGCAGCAGCAGCTCCCTGGCGATCAGCAGCGTCCACCGGTCCCCCACCACATCGAGGGCACGGGCGATCGAGCAGTACTGACCATAACTACGCATGGACACAGCGTACGCCATCGATTCAAGCATTGAGTGGAAAAAATCAACCAGCTGTGTCTATTCTTCAAGCATGACGCGTTCGACATCCAAACCCCTTCTGCTCGTCGCCCTGCTGCTGGCGTCGTTCCTGATCAACCTGGACACGACGCTGGTGAACGTCGCCCTGCCGACGCTCACCCGCGAACTGGGCACCTCCACCTCGCAGTTGCAGTGGGTGGTGGATGCCTACAACCTTGTCTTCGCCGCGCTGCTGCTGACCGCGGGCAGCCTTTCGGACCGGTTCGGCCGCAAGGGCATGCTCATGGCGGGCCTGTTCGTCTTCGGCGCGGCCAGCTTCGTCGGCGGCTACGCGACCTCGCCCGGGGAGCTGATCACGGCCCGCGCCGTGATGGGCCTCGGCGCCGCGATGACCTTCCCCGCCACCCTCGCCCTGCTCACCGGCGTCTTCACCAGCCGCAAGGAACGCGCCCTGTCCATCGGGTTGTGGGGCGCGACCGCCGGCGTCGCCATCGCGCTCGGGCCGATCGTGGGCGGCTTCCTGCTGGAGCACTACAGCTGGTCGAGCATCTTCTACGTGCTCGGCCCGGTCGCGGCGGCCTGCATCGCCCTGGTGGCCCTCTTCGTCCGCAGGTCCCGCAACCCCGCCCCGCACCGGCTGGACTACCCGGGCCTGGTGCTGTCGGCCGGCTTCATGGGGCTGCTCGTCTACACCGTCATCGAGGCCCCGACCCGCGGCTGGTCCTCGGCCGCCTCGCTCGCCGGTTTCGCCGGCGCCGTGGTCCTGCTGGCCGGCTTCGTCGTCGGGGAGCGCCGGTCCGCCGAGCCGATGCTGGACGTGCGGCTCTTCCGCAACATGCGCTTCAGCGCCGCGAGCGCCGCGGTCACGGTGGCGTTCTTCACCCTGCTCGGCTTCATCTTCCTGATCACGCAGTTCTTCCAGTTCATCCGCACCTACAGCCCCCTGTCCACCGGCGTCCACCTGCTGCCGGTCGCCGTCTCCGTCGCCGTGGGCTCCACTCTCGGCACCCGGCTGGCGGTCCGCATCGGCACCAAGGCGATCGTCACCGCCGGGCTGGCGCTCCAGGCGGCCTTCTACTTCTGGGCCGCGGGCACCATCTCCCCGACGCTCGGCTACGGCGTGATCGCCCTGCAGATGGTGGTGTACGGGCTGGGCATGGGCCTGACCTCGGCGCCGGCCACCGAGGCGATCATGGGAGCCGTCCCGGCCGACAAGGCCGGCGTCGGGTCCGCCGTCAACGACTCCACCCGGCTGCTGGGCGGCACCCTCGGCGTCGCGGTCATCGGCAGCATCTACGCCACGGTCTACGGCACCCGGCTCGACAGCGCCCTGCCGTCCGCGCTGCCCGCCCGGCTCGCCGACCTCACCCACCAGTCCGTCGGGGCCGCGTTCGGCGTCTCCGACCAGCTGGCGAAGCAGGGGCAGCCCGCGGTCGGCGACGCCGTCCGGCAGACCGCCATCGCCGCCTTCGACCACGGCCTCAGCGTCGGCTGCGTGGTGGCGGGCCTGGTCGCGGTCGCCGGCGCGCTGGTCGCCGCGGCCTTCCTTCCCGCGCAGCCCCCGCAGCAGCCCGCCGCGGACGTGCCGTCCGAGCAGGCCGCACGGGACCGGGAGCAGGCCGGGTCCGCCGCTGGTCACCAGCGGTGACCGCCGAGGGGCGCCGGACGGCAGGGAGCGGCCCGGCGCCCTCGGGATTCCCGCGCCGACACGGCGTGTTGAACAGCGCGTCCACCACCGGTGGGCCGATGCTTCCCCCACCCCTATCTCTTCACTTTTGTCCGATTTCGTTCACCGTACGTCTGCAAGGAAACACGTCATGAAGATTCTGGTGGCCGGCGCGGGTGCCGTCGGCGGTTTCGTCGGGGGGCGGCTCGCGCAGGCCGGCCGTGACGTCGACTTCCTCGTCCGGCCCGGGCGGGCGAAGCGGCTGCGCGCCGAGGGGCTGCGCATCACGGACGGCACGCAGGTGGAGACGATCGACGTCGCCTGCCGCACGGCCGGCGAGCTGACCGGCCCGTACGACCTCGTCCTGGTGTCCGTCAAACCGGACGCCCTGCCCGCGGTGGCGGACGACCTGGCGCCGGCCATCGGGGAGGACACCGCCGTGGTGCCCTTCCTCAACGGGATGCGGCACCTGGAACTGCTCACCGAGCGATTCGGCGGCGCGGTCCTCGGCGGCACGCTCAGGGTCGTCACCCAGCTCGACCCGGACGGCGCCATCCGCCAGTTCACGCCGGGCGGGCAGATCGAGGTCGGCGAGGTCGGCAAGACCCCTGGCCCCGCGTCCGACCGCGCTGCCGCTGTGGCGCAGGCGCTGTCGATCCCCGGCTTCACGGTGACGGTGTCTGACGACATCCTGGCCGCCATGTGGTCCAAGTGGGTGATGATCGCGACGATCGGCGCCGTCACCTCGCTGGCCCGCGGCACCATCGGGGACGCCGCCGCCGTCGAGGGCGGCGCCGCCTTCGCCACGGCGACCCTCGACGAGGCGGCGTCCGTCGCCGCCTCGGCCGGGCACCCGCTGGACGAGGGCGCGCTCACCGCCTACCGCGGCCTGGTCACTGCGGCCGGCGCCCCGATCACCTCGTCCCTGTCCCGCGAACTCCTCGCGGGCGGGCACACGGAGGTGGAGAACGTCCTCGGCGACCTGATCCACCGGGCCGGCGGGTTCGGCCTCGCCGTGCCGCGCCTGGAGGCGGCGGCCTTCACGCTGCGCGTCCACAACGCGAAGGCGGCCGCCACCGCCTGAGCCGTCCGCGGCCCGCCGCCGATGAGCAGGCGGGCCGCCTCTGTCCGCACAGGCGGGCGGGCCGCCCCCACGTCCGGGCAGGGCCTCGGCCCACCCCTTCATTCGAACAGGAGTTCGATCATGTTGACTGCTTTCGCCACCCTCATCCATCGCAGAGCCAGACTCGTCCTGGTGCTGTCCGCGGTCGTGCTCGTCGTCATGGGCGCCCTCGGCGCCGGGGCGTTCAGCCGGCTCAAGTCCGGCGGCTTCGACGCCGAGGGCGCCGAGTCCACCCGCGCGACCCGCATCGTGGACGACACCTTCGGCGGCTCCCCCAATCTGGTCCTGCTGGTCGGCGCACGCAGCGGAACCGTCGATTCCGCCGCCACGACCGCCACAGGCACCTCCCTTGCCGCCTCGCTCGCCAAGGAGCGCGGGGTCCACGAGGTCACCTCCTACTGGCAGACCCGCAGCGCCGCCCTGAAGTCGAAGGACGGCACCGCCGCCGAGATCGTCGCCACCATCGATGACGACGACAACACGCTGGTCGACCACCTCGTGGACACCTACGCCCGCGACACGGGCGCCGTCACCGTCCGAGCCGGCGGCGCGGCCGTCGTCAACCGCACCGTCAACGCCCACGTGAAGAGCGACCTCGGCCGCGCCGAGGCGATAGCCGTCCCCCTGACGCTGCTCCTGCTGGTCCTCGCCTTCGGCGGCCTCGTGGCCGCCACACTGCCGCTCGCGGTGGGCCTGGTGGCCGTCCTCGGCACCTTCGCCGAACTGTCGCTGCTCGGCCGCGTGACCGACGTGGCCGTGTACGCGATCAACCTCACCACCGCTCTCGCCCTCGCCCTCGGCGTGGACTACGCGTTGCTGATGGTGGCCCGCTACCGGGAACTCGCCGCCCAGGGAGCGGACCCGCGCACCGCCGTGGTGACCACAGTGCGCACCGCCGGCCGGACCATCCTGTTCTCCGCCGCGACGGTGATCGCCGCGTTGGCCGCCCTGCTGATCTTCCCGCTGTACTTCCTGCGCTCCTTCGCCTACGCGGGCATCGGCGTGGTCGCCGTCGCCGCGCTCGCCGCCTTGGTGCTCATGCCCGCGCTGCTGACCGTCCTCGGCCCACGTGTGGAGGCGGGCCGGCTGCCGTGGTCGAGGAACCGGCGCGGCAGCGAGGCGCCGTTCTGGGGACGGCTGGCCGGCGGCGTCATGCGCCGCCCCCTGGTGGCCCTCGCGCCCCTGGCCCTGCTGCTGGCCATGGCAGGCCCGCTGACCCACGCCGTCTTCGGCACCCCGGACGAGGGCGTGCTGCCCTCCTCCGCCCCGGCCCGTCAGACCTCCGACGCGCTGCGCACCGAGTTCACCGGCGACCAGGCCACCACCCTCCAGGTCGTCGTCCAGGGCGCCCCGGCCGCACTGCCCCAACGCATCGGGGACCTCCCGCACGTCGTCCGCGTCACGGACCGCCCCGGCACGGGCACGGCGGCCGGAACCGACCTGCTGACCGTCTCCACCGACCTGAGCAGCCACTCGACGGCCGCCCAGCACCTCGTCCGCGACATCCGCGCCCTGCCCGCGCCCCACGGCGCCACCTTCCTGGTCACCGGCGACGCCGCCCGGCTGGTCGACACCAATCACGCGATCGGCACCCGGCTCCCCTACGCCGCCGGCCTGGTCGGGCTCACCACACTGCTGGTGCTGTTCCTGTTCACCGGCAGCGTGGCCCAGCCGCTGCGCGCCCTGATCCTCAACTCGCTCGGAATATCGGCGTCCGTGGGCGCGATGGTGTGGATCTTCCAGGACGGCCACTTCTCCTCGCTCCTCGGGTTCACCCCGCGCCCGATGGACACGGCGATGACGGTGGCCCTGTTCTGCATCGCCTTCGGCCTGTCCATGGACTACGAGGTGTTCCTGACCAGCCGCATCAAGGAGCTGCGCGACGGCGGCGCCGGCAACACCGAGGCCGTCACCCAAGGGCTCGCGCGCACCGGGCGGATCGTGTCGACCGCGGCCGGGCTGCTCGCGGTCAGCTTCTTCGCCTTCGGCACCGCGTCGGTGAGTTTCCTGCAGATGTTCGGCCTCGGCTGCGGTCTGGCCATCCTGCTGGACGCCCTGCTGATCCGCGGCATCCTCGTCCCGGCAGCGATGCGGGTCCTCGGCCGCCACGCATGGACCGCCCCCCGCCCGCTGCGGCGCCTGCACGACCGCGTCGGACTCACCGAGTCCGAGCCGGCCGGGGACCTCGCCCCCACGGGGTGACCGGCGCTACGCGCGCCGGGCGCCCACCGGCGAGCCGAATTCCTTACGAACCCGTGGCGTGAGGCGCGCTGGGCGCCTGTGGTGGCCGGTGCGCGCCTAAGGTCGCCGCATGCGCGTTCTCGTCACCGGCGGCGCGGGCTTCATCGGCTCGCACGTCGTCCCGGCCCTGGCCGCCCGCGGCCACCACGTGGTGGTCTACGACGCCCTGCTGCCCACCGCCCACCCCGTACCGCCGCCCCGCCGGCCGGACCGGGACTTCGTGCACGCCGACGTCCGCGACGCGGTGGTGCTCGACCGGGCGCTGCGCGGCGTGGACGCCGTCTGCCACCTGGCCGCGATGGTCGGCCTGGGCCGGGACTTCGCCGACGCGCCCGCCTACGTGGGCTGCAACGACCTGGGAACGGCGGAGTTGCTGGCCGCGATGGCCCGCGCGGGCGTCGCCGACCTGGTGCTGGCCGGCTCGATGGTGGTCTACGGCGAGGGCCGCTACGACTGCCCCGTGCACGGCCGCACCCGGCCGGGCCCGCGCGCCGAAGCCGACCTGGCCGCAGGAAGGTTCGAGCCGCGCTGCCCGGACTGCGGCGCCGACCTCGTGCCCGGCCTGGTCGAGGAGGACGCGCCCACGGACCCGCGCAACGTCTACGCCGCGACCAAGCTCGCGCAGGAGCACCTGGCCGGCTCCTGGGCCCGCGCCACGGGCAGCCGCGCGATCGCGCTGCGCTACCACAACGTGTACGGCCCCGGCATGCCCTCCGACACCCCGTACGCGGGGGTCGCCTCGTTCTTCCGTTCCAGCCTCGCCCGCGGCGAGGCGCCGCAGGTGTTCGAAGACGGCGCCCAGCGGCGGGACTTCGTCCATGTCCGGGACGTGGCGGCGGCCACCGTCACGGCACTGGAGGCCGTCGCGGGCCGCCCGCCCGGCACCTTGCGGGCGTACAACACCGGCAGCGGCAGCCCCCGTACGGTCGGCGAGATGGCCGCGGCGCTCGCCGAGGCGTACGGCGGCCCGGCGCCGGTGGTGACGGGCGGCTACCGGCTGGGGGACGTGCGGCACATCACCGCGTCCTCCCAGCGGCTGCGCACCGAACTGGGATGGCGGCCGCAGGTCGAATTCGCGGACGGTGTCGCGGAGTTCGCGAGGGCGCCGCAGCGGCAGGCGAGCGCCCGGGTGCCGCGGGCGAAGCCGTCGCAGGTGTAGTCCGGGCACCCACCCGAGCCGTCCGGGGCGGGACCAGACCCCCGCCCCGGACCAGCACCGACTCCCCGTCCGTATCCGTTGCTTGCCGCCGACCGGCCCGCCCACGTCCCCGTCCGTACCCACCGCTTGCCACCGGGTACGGCCAACCGCCTGAACACCCCGCCCCTGTCCGCCGGTTGTCGCCGCACGCGGCCGACCGCCCCTGATCCCACAGCAAACCGATGACTCGCCCGCCCCCGAGCGGTCCGCGAGGCGGTCGCGCACGCCTTCGTGCGGGCGGCCGCGCAACCGATACCCCGCCCGACCACCCACACCACCACGGGACTTCCGATGACCCCCACAGCCGATGTCGTACTCCCCTGCCTCGACGAGGCGGCCGCCCTGCCCTGGGTGATCGGCCGCATCCCGCCCGGGTGGCGGGCGATCGTCGTGGACAACGGCTCCACGGACGGCTCGGCCGAGCTGGCCGCGACACTGGGCGCCACCGTGGTGCGCGAGCCCCGGCGCGGCTTCGGCGCCGCCTGCCACGCCGGACTCCTCGCCGCGGAAGCCGAGTTCGTCTGCTTCTGCGACTGCGACGCCTCCCTCGACCCGGCGCTGCTGCCCGACTTCGTCCGGCGGATCGCCGACGGCGAGGCCGACCTCGTCCTCGGCCGGCGCCGCCCCACCGCCCGCGGCGCCTTCCCCGCGCACGCCAGGGCCGGCAACCTCGCCCTCACCCGCATGCTGCGCCGCCGCACGGGCCTGCGCCTGCGCGACCTGGGCCCGCTGCGGGCCGCCCGCCGCACCGACCTGCTCGGCCTGGACCTGCGCGACCGGCGCAGCGGCTACCCGCTGGAGGCGGTGGTCCGGGCGGCCGACGCGGGCTGGCGCGTCGCCGAGCGGGACGTGCCGTACCACCCGCGCGAGGGCCGCTCGAAGGTCACGGGCACCTGGCGGGGCACGTGGCAGGCGGTGGCCGACATGCGCCAGGTCCTGGCGGCTCCGCCCGTGCGGGCGACGGGCGTGCGAGCAGTGGAGGCAGGTGCCCGATGACCACACAGCTGGTGACCGCAAAAGAACCCGCACGCGAGCGGCCCACGATCCGGCCGACCCGGCACGCCCCCGAACAGCCCACAAATCAGGCGCCGGCGGCCCCGCCGGTACGCCCCACAGCCGTACGAACCGCAGAGGCGGGTGCCCGATGACCACGCTCCTCGTCATTGCCAAGGAACCCGTGCCCGGGCGCGTCAAGACGCGGCTGACGCCGCACTACTCCCCCGAGCAGGCCGCCGCTCTCGCCGAGGCCGCACTCGCCGACACGCTCGACGCGGTGCTGCGATGTCCCGCCGAACGGCACGTCCTGGTGCTCGACGGCCGCCCCGGGCCCTGGCTCCCACCCGGGTTCGACGTGGTGCCGCAGGTGGCGGGCGGGCTGGACGAGCGGCTGGCCGCGGCCTTCGGCGCCTGCCGCGGCCCGGCCTTGCTCGTCGGCATGGACACCCCGCAGGTCACGCCGGCGCTCCTGGCGCCCGCGCTGGAGGGAACCGGCCGGGCCGACGCCTGGCTCGGCCCCGCCGCGGACGGCGGATTCTGGGCGCTCGGCCTGACCCGGCCCGACCCCGAACTCCTGCGCGGCGTACCGATGTCGACGCCGCAGACCGGCCGGGTCCAGTACGAGCGGCTGGCCGGCGCGGGCCTGTCGGTGCGGCTGCTGCCCCAACTGCGGGACGTGGACACGCCCGCCGACGCCGAGGAGGTCGCCCGGCTGGTTCCTGGCAGCAGGTTCGCGGCGGCGGTCGCGCACTGTGCACCCGGGGCGGCGGCGTGACGGCGGCGGCGCCGTCGATCGGTGCACACCTCACCCCTTTGCTCGACGGACAGCGCGACGCGCCAGGCGGTCCCCGGCCCGATGAGCCGCACGACGTACAGCTCCGCCCCTCGCCTGCCCAGCCTCCCGGCGCAGAACTCGGCCCGGAACCCGCCGCGGAACCCGGCCCCTTGCTCGACGGGCAACGCGACCCCCGACACGCCCTCCCCCACGGCGTCCACGTCGACCTCCAGCCCGACGAACCGCACCACATGCACGCCTCACGCGCCCACCCCCACACCGTCCACCTCGACCACCAACCCGACGAACCGCACGACATGCACCCTCACGCCTCACTCGCCCACGTCCACGGCTCGTCGGCGCCCCCGTCCCCCGGCGGCCTGCTCGTCACGGTTCCGGGCCGGCGGACGGCACCCGGCGAGGCTGATCCCTGGTCCGGCGGTGACGCGTACGCCGCGGCCCTGCGCTCCGGGCACGGTCCCCTCTACCTGCGGCAGGGCGACGGCCGCCGGCACCCGCTGGACGTCGCCCGCTGGTGCGCACCGCCGGACGCCGACGACCGGCGCGTGCTGTCCGCCTGCCGGGGAGCCGTACTCGACGTCGGCTGCGGCCCCGGCCGCATGGTGGCCGCGCTGGCCGCCGGCGGCCGGCCCGCGCTCGGCGTGGACGTCAGCGCCGAGGCCGTCCGGCGGACGGTGGCCGCGGGCGGCCGAGCGCTGCGCCGCTCGGTGTTCGAGCCGCTGCCCGGCGAGGGCGCCTGGCACACGGTGCTGCTGCTCGACGGCAACATCGGCATCGGCGGCGACCCGGCCGCCCTGCTGGCGCGGGCCCGCCGGCTGGTGCACCCGCGGGGCCGGCTGATCGCCGAGTCGGTGGCGCCCGGCCTGCCGGACGACCTCGACGAGCGCTTCGAGGCCCGTTTCGACGACGGCTCCGGCCCCCGCGGCGAGCCCTTCCCCTGGGCGCGGGTGGGCCCGGGCGCCCTGCTGCGGCACGCCGCCGCCGGCGGCTGGCGGTTCAGCACGTCCTGGGCTTCCGGCTCCCGCCGCTTCACGGTGCTGCGTCCGTTGCCTTGACGGCGGCCCGCGGGCGCATAGAGTGCGTGCAGGGCGAACGGGGGACCTGTGAACGGAGCTGTGCGGAGCAGGATTTCGGCGTACGGGATGGCCGCCGAGGCCGAACGGCTGCTGCTGGTGCGGCTGTCGGGGTCCTCGCCGGTCTTCGCGCCCGGCCTGTGGCACCTTCCGGGCGGCGGGATCGATCCCGGTGAGCAGCCCGCGGACGCACTCGTACGGGAGGTGCGCGAGGAGACGGGGCTGAGCCCCGTCTCCGTTCGCCTGCTCGACGCCCGTACGTACACCGCCCGCCGCGGCGGGGCGACGTGGAGCCTGACCGCGCTCTTCTACGCCATGGACCTCGCCGCCGGCACGCTGGTGGCCGAGAGCAACGGCTCCTGCGAGGCGGCCGCTTGGGTGCCGAGGGCGGAGCTGTTCGACGCCGTGCTCTCGCCGCCGGCCGCCCATGCCGTGCGGCTGCTGGACGCGGGCCGGGTGCGGCCGGAACCGATGGCGGGCCGGCGGGGTCCCGGGGCGCGTCTGACAAATCCCGCCTGGGCGGCGGGCCCTGGCACGCACTCTCGCCGCGTTGTCGGTCGTCGGCGCAGCCCGCTGCGCTCTCTCCCCCTGGGCCTTGCGGCCCGGGAGGTACCCCCACCCTCCGCCTTCCGAGAGCACGCACCAGACCCCGCCGCCCCCGCCCTCACGGCGGACGCCGCTATTTGTCAGACACGCCCTCGCAGCCAGGAGGAGGTGCCATGTCGGGACCCGGAGTGAACAGATCGTGGCGGCGGTTCGCGGTGCTGGCCGTCGCAGCCCTGATCCTTGCCGTGCTCGGCGTGCTCGTCGCCCGCGCCTACGACGGGCCGCCCGGGGGCGAGCACTGCGACCCGGGCAACTCCGACCTGGGCGGCATCTGCTCGTAGCCGCACCGGAGTTGGGGGCGCCCGTCAGGATGCCGGTGCCTCGGCCGGTGGCGCCGGGCGCTGTGTGCGGGACGGGGTGTGGTGGAAGAGCAGGTTGAGGGCGAAGGCCGCGATCGTCGCGCTGGTGATGGCGCTGCCGCCGATGATCTGCACCCACGTCGGGAAGGCGTGGTAGAAGGACGGCGCCACGACGGGGAGCATGCCGAGGCCGATGGAGACGGCGACGATCAGCAGGTTGCCCGTGCCGTCGAACTCCACGGTCCGCAGGGTCGCGATGCCGACCGCGGTGACGGTGGCGAACATGACCAGGCCCGCGCCGCCGATGACCGGGCCCGGCAGTGAGGCCACGATCTGGCCGAGTTTGGGGATCAGGGCGAGCGCGAGCAGGATCGCGCCCGCGACGGCGGCGACGTAGCGGCTGCGGACCTTCGTCATGCCGACCAGGCCGACGTTCTGCGCGAAGGCGGTGTCCAGGAAGCCGTTCATGACGCCGCCGAAGATGCCGGAGAGGCCGTCGGCCGCCAGTCCGCGGGCCAGGTCGCCGCGCGAGAGGTCGCGGCCGGTCATCTCCGCGACGGCGAGCATGTCGGCGGTGGACTCGGTGTACGTGACGAGCATGACCACGCACATGGAGATCACTGCGGCGACGGGGAAGTGCGGGGCGCCGAAGTGGAAGGGCGAGGCGAGGCCGAACCAGTCGGCGCCGCCGACGGAGGAGAAGTCGGTGAGCCCCATCGGCACGGCGACCAGCGTGCCGGCCACCAGGCCGATCAGCACACCGAGTTGGGCGAGGAAGCCCCGGGTGAGGCGCTGCACGAGGACGATGAGCAGCACGATGCCGCCGGCCAGCGCGAGGTGGCTGGGCCGGGCGTAGTCCTTGGCGGCGGGGTCCTGCCCGGCGATGAGGCCGGCGGCCACGCCGATCAGCGAGAGCCCGATGACGGTGATGACGGTGCCGCTGACCAGCGGCGGGAAGAAGCGCACCGCGCGGGCGAAGGGCACCGCGACGAGCAGCCCGAAGACGCCCGCGGCGATCATGGCGCCGTAGACGGCCTGGATGCCGTAGTCGCCGGCGATGAGGATCATCGGGCTGACCGCGGTGAAGGTGGCGCCGGCGACGACCGGCAGCCGCACACCGGCCACCTTGCCCAGGCCCAAGGCCTGCAGGAGCGTGATGAGGCCGGCGACGAGGAGGTCGGCGTTGATCAGCAGGCCGATGGTGGAGGTGTCGAGCTTGGCCGCGGAGCCGAAGACGAGGGGGACGGTGACGCAGCCGGTGTACATCACCAGGACGTGCTGGAGGCCGAGCAGTCCGAGGCGGGTGGGGGGAAGGAGTTGGTCGACGGGGTGGCGGGCGGGGGCCGCCGGGTCCGGTGCCGGTTCGGGTACGGCCTTGGTCGCGGCTTCTTCTGCCTCCTCAGGTGCGGGAGTTGACGGCTGCGCGGGCATGGCGGGGCCAGGGGGCTGGGACACGGCGGCCTCCGGAAGGTCGGGCGCGGACGCGAGGTCGGGAACGGGGATCAACAATCTGTTGACGCCGTTTCGCGCGCATGTCCCGGGCAGCACAGCGGTGTTGCTTCTCCGACGTCCGCCCGCGCAAGGCCCGGAATCCCGTGGCCGCGCGCGGCCGCCCTGCCGAACTCCCCGCTCACGGGAGCCGGTTGGCCAACTCCGTGTGCACGAGGGCCGTTGAGGGGTGGCCGTTTACGCCGTCGGGTCCTGTGCCCTGTCCCCCGCGGCCGCCGTACGCTGCTCGGCCCGCCACCGCCCGGGCGCCAGCCCGTGCGCGCGGCGGAAGGCGGTGGCGAAGGCGAACTCGTTCGTGTAGCCGACGCTCGTGGCGACCGTGGACACCGTGGCGTCCGTACGCAGCAGCGCGTCCTCGGCCAGGCCCATCCGCAGGTCGGTGAGGTAGGCGCCGGGACTCCGGCCGACGACCGTCTTGAAGGCGGCGGCGAAGGCGGCCCGGGACATCGCCGCGGTCTGCGCCATCGCCTCCAGCGTCCACCGGTCGGCGGGCCGGCGGTGGACGGCCTCGATCACGCGGGCGAGGCCGGGGTGGGCCAGGGCCCGGTACCAGCCGGGGGCCCGCCCTTCGTCCTGCTGCCACCGGGCGCGCAGGGCGTAGACGAGGTTGAGGTCGAGGAGCCGGTCGAGCAGGACCTGCTGCCCGGCGCCGCTGCCGCCGGCCTCCGCGGCGAGCAGGGCGATGGCGTCGCGGTGCAGGGGGTGCTGCGCCGCTGACGGGATGCGGGTGAACTGGGGCAGCGCGGTCAGCAGGCTCCTGCCCACGCTGCCCTCCACGACGTAGGACCCGCACAGCACGCGCACCGCCGGCCCCTGGCTGTCGTCGCTGCCGCGGCGGCGGGCGTCGCCGATCGTCTCGGCCGGCGCGCCGACCTCGCTGACCAGCCGGTACGGGTCTCCGGCCGTGGCGAGCACCAGGTCGCCCGCGGCGAGCGGGAAGGGCTCGGCCCGGGCCGGGCTCAGCCAGCCGGGGCCGTCGAAGAGGATGTGCGCGGTCAGCGGGCGGCGGCCGGAGAACTCCAGGCCCCAGGGGGCGGTCCGGCGCAGCGTGGAGAAGACGGCGCCGCGGGCCCGGGCGCGGGCGAGTTGGTCACTGAGGACGTCCACCTCTCCCAGGCTAGACGATCACGAATGTTCTCCGGCAGATCGCCTATCCATCGTCCCTCGCCCTGCTCTTAGCGTGGGATGTATGACACGTTTCGTTGTTCTCGGTGGGAGCGGCAAAGTCGGGCGCCGTCTGGTGGCCGCGCTGGCGGAGTACGGGCACGAAGGGGTGGCCGCGAGCCGCGGTTCGTCGGTGCGGTTCGACTGGCAGGACACCTCGACCTGGGAGCCCGCGCTCGCAGGTGCGAAGGGGGTGTTCGTCGTGGGGCCGGGCTCCGCGCGGGACTGGAGCGGGGCGCTCACCGGCTTCCTCGGCACCGCCGCGACGGCCGGAGTGGAGCACGCGGTCCTGCTGTCGGCGCGCGGGGTGGAGTTCCTGCCGGGCGGCGCGGTCGACCTCGCCGAGCGGGCGCTGGCGGCGGGGCCCGTGCCGTGGACGGTGCTGCGGCCCGCGCACTTCGCGCAGAACTTCACCGAGGCGATGTTCGCCCCCGTCGACGGCCTGGTCACCGCCCCGGTGGGCACCGGCGCCGAGCCCTTCGTGGACGTCCTCGATGTCGCCGAGGTGGCCGCCCGCGTCCTGTCCGCGACGTCCTTCACCGGCGAGCACCTCGCCCTGTCCGGCCCCACCGCCCTGACCTTCGCCGAGGCCGCCGCCGTCCTCTCCTCGGCCTCGGGCCGCCGTATCCGCTTCGTCCCGCAGTCCCCGGCGGACCACGAGGCCGCCCTGCGTGCGGCGGGCACCCCCGAGGGCTACATCCGGTGGCGGATGGCCATGTTGGACGGCATCCGCTCCGGTGCGGACGCCTATCTGTCCGACGGAGTGGCCCGCGTCCTCTCCCGCCCGCCCACGTCCTTCGATTCATGGGCCGCCCGCGAAGTCCCCACGGCCCCATGGGCAGGTGAATAGCCGAGGCTGCGGTCATCGCGAGCCGACCTCGCCCGCAGTGGGCCGGCCGCAAGCTGTCGCGGCCCGACTGCCGAGCGCGGGCGGGACCGCCTGTGCGGAAACGCCGTCGCCCACTGTTCCGGGCCGCCCGCCGGGTGCGAAGATCGCAGGACTCACACCGGAACGGGGGCGTACGTGGACGTGGTGGTCAGGCCCGCACGGGCCGCCGAAGCCGGGATGCTCAGCGAGCTGGCGCTTCGGTCCAAGGGGCATTGGGGCTACGGCGCCGACTTCCTGGAAGCGTGTCGCGACGAGCTCACCGTTGCCCCGCACGAGGTCGCACGCCGACGGGCCATGGTGGCCGACAGGGACGGCCGCGTCCTCGGCTTCACCACGCTGGAGGGCGAGCCGCCCAGCGGTGTGCTGGGCATGATGTTCGTCGAGCCGGACGCCATCGGCCAGGGGATCGGCCGCCTGCTGTTCGAACGCACCGTCGCCGCTGGACGGGACCTGGGGTTCACCCGCCTCACGATCGACGCGGACCCGAACGCCGAGCCCTTCTACCGCGCGATGGGTGCCGTCCGGGTGGGCAGCGTCCCCTCGGGCTCCATCGCCGGCAGGGTGCTGCCGCAGATGGTCGTCCCCCTCACGCGCTGACACGGCACCCGCCTGGACAGCGCGCCCGGAGCCCGAGCGCGGCCGGGTTGCCGCCGGCGACGGCCTCGCCGCACCGGCTCCGACCCTGCCGGTTGGGCAGAGCCGGCAGGGTCGGAGCCGGTCAGCGGAAGTAGTGGCCCTGTTCGATGTCCTCGATGAGGCCGGGGTGGGTCGGCTTCCAGCCCATGAGTTCCTGGGTGAGGGCGCTGGAGGCGGGCATGTCCGTGCCGAGCAGGTGGACGAGCATGCCCTCGAACTCCGCGGCGGGCAGGGACCGCGCGGGCAGGCCGAGCTGCTTGCCGATCGCCTCGGCGATCTCGCGGACGGGCACGCCCTCGTCGCCGACGGCGTTGAGCACCGCGCCGGCGGGCGCCTGCTCGACCGCCAGCCGGTAGAGGGCGGCGGCGTCCTTCACATGGACGGCGGGCCAGCGGCTCGCCCCGTCGCCGATGTAGCCGCAGACGCCCTTGGCCCGGGCCCTGGCGATCAACTGCGGGACGAAGCCGTGCCGTTCACCTTCGCCGTGCACCGAGCGGGGCAGCATGACCAGGCAGGCGCGCACCCCTGCGTCGGCCGCGGCGAGGGCGGCGCGCATGTTGGTGATGCGGGCGGCGATCGGCCCGGCGGCGATGAGTTCGTCGCGCTCGGTCGCGGGACGGCCGGGCCTGACGAGGGTGCCGCCGGAGACGACCAGGGGCTTGCCCGAGCCGGCCAGGGCGGCGGTGAACGCCTCGATCGCGCCGGCGTCGGCCCGTGTCGCGGCCTCGCTCGTGCTGGGCACGAGGAAGGCGAGGTGGATGACGCCGTCGCTGTCGAGGGCGCCGGCGCGCAGGACGCCGGTGTCGGTCAGGTCGCCGCGCAGCACCTCGGCGCCGAGGGCGGCAACGGTTTCGGCGGCGGCGTCCGAGCGGGCCAGGCCCAGGACCTGGTGGCCGGCGGCCAGGAGCTCGGGAACGACCGCCGAGCCGATCCAGCCGGAGGCACCGGTGACGAAGATGCGCATGAAAGATCTCCTTGGTCGGGCGTGGAGTGCGAGAAACGCGCGGCACAGGCCGCGGCCGGGACAGCGATGCGACCCGGTCGCATCAAGCTAACACAGTTATGCGACGGCGTCGCATCACCCGTCGCGGATGATGCGACCCGGTCGCCTCGCCTATGCTGTGGCCGTGAGCAGATGGGCACCGGACGCGCGGGAACGCCTGGAGAGCGCCGCCTTGGACCTGTTCGTGGAGAACGGGTACGAGGCGACGACCGTCGCGCAGATCGCGGAGCGCGCCGGCCTCAACCGGGCCACGTTCTTCCGGCACTTCGCCGACAAGCGGGAGGTGCTGTTCGGCGGCGAGGACGTGCTCGCCGGCCTCTTCGGCGACGCCGTCCGGGACGCCCCGGCGCAGGCGACGCCCACCGAGTGCCTGCGGGCCGCGTTCGCGGCGGCCGACGCCGTGATGACCCCGGCGCAGCGGGCGAAGGCCGCCAAGCGCGTCCAGGTGCTGGCGGCGAACTCGGAGGTCCAGGAGCGGGGTCTGCTCAAGCACGCCAGGATCGCCGCGGCGATCAGCGCCGCCCTGCGCGCACGGGGGACCGACGAGCTGACCGCCCGGCTGGGCGCGGAAGTGGCGATGCTCGCCTTCCGGGTCGCCGTGGAGCGCTGGATGAGGGCACGGGAGGACGAGCCGTTCGGGCTCCATGCCGCGGCGGCCCTGGACGAGGTGCAGACGCGCGCGGCCGAACTCGCCCCGGGGGCGCGCCTGCGGGCCTGACCCGCCAGGCGATCACCACCCGCCGCGATCACCCTGCGGCGCGCCGTTGCGGGGCGGCTCCGGCCGGGCACCCTGACTCGCCCCGCCCGAACGATGCCGCCGGCCCGGCCGCGAACCGCGCGCTTCGTCGAGGGGCCCTCAGCCGACGACCAGGACGAGCTTGCCGCGCGCATGGCCGTTCTCGCCGAAGCGGTGGGCCGCGGCGATCCCGGCGAGCGGGAAGGTCCGTACCACCGGGAGCGCGAAGCGGCCGGAGGCGATCAACTCGCCGATCCCGCTCAGCGCGTGCAGCGCGCGGCCGGTGTCGCCCCGGCTGAAGGTCACCCCGTAGCGCTCGGCGCCGGCAAAGTCGGCAAGGGTGACCACATGGTCGGCGCCGCCGGCGAGTGCGATGAGTTCGGGCAGGACGCCGCTGCCGGCGACGTCGAGCGCGCGGTCGGCACCGTCCGGTGCGAGGGCCCGCACCCGCTCGGCCATACCGGCCCCGTACGCGACGGGCTCGGCCCCCAGCGAGCGCAGGTACGCGTGGTTGACGGGGCTCGCGGTGCCGATGACGCGCGCGCCGCGCACCACGGCGAGCTGGACCGCGGCACTGCCGACACTCCCGGAAGCCCCGTTGACCAGCAGCGTGTCACCGCTGCCGACGCCGAGCCGGTCGAGCGCGCGGGTGGCCGTCTCCACAGCCGCCGGCAGGGCCGCGGCCCGGGCGAAGTCCAGAGACGGCGGGATCGGGGCGTAGAAGGAGAGCACCGCGAGTTCGGCCTGGGCCGCCCCGTCGGCGGACAGGCCGAACACGCGGTCGCCGACGACCGCGTCGGTGACGCCCGCGCCGACCTCGTCCACGACGCCGGCCGCCTCGTACCCGAGGGTCTGCGGCAGCCCCTCGTCCATCAGGCCCGCGCGCTTCCTCCAGTCGCTCGCGTTGACCCCCGCCGCCCGTACCGCGATCCGCACCTGCCCGGGACCGGGGTGCGGATCGGCGAGTTCCACGATCTCCAGGACCTCCGGCCCACCGAACCTGCTGAAGCAAGCTGCCTTCACCTGTGGGCTCCGTTCCTCGTCGCGGCTCCGCCTACGCACTGACGAACAGCATACCGAAGAACACGAACACCGTTCGCCGATGCACGAACACCGTACGCCCCACGCACGGTCTCGCGCTCTCCCGCGGCTGGGGCCGGCGCCCCCGGACAGAACACCTCGGGTGTGTATCGAAAGCGCGGACGGGCCGGGTGGGGTGATGCCCCCGGTCCGGCCCGTCCGCTCTCTGCTAAAGGTCGAGCTGATGCTGGTGTGTCGTGTGCGTGGGCGTGTAGCCGAGACCGTCGTTGATCCGTCGCATGTGCACGTTGCTGTCGGCGGTGTCGGTCAGGAGGCCACCGAGGTCCGGATAGTCCCTACGGGCCTGTCTGATCGACTCGGCCTTCATCCATCGGCCGAGGCCGTGTCCCCGGTGCTCGGGCAGCACACCGGTACCGTAGTGCTGGCCGTCACCTGCGCCGTCACCGGGGATGACGAGTTCGGTGAACCCGGCGATCGAGCCATTGGTGACGTCGATGGCGACGACGGTGTGCAAATGGTCGCCGCGCTGTTCGACGGCCTTCGCCGCGGCCCGCACGCGGTCCACGTCCCAGCTCGCGGTGCCGTAGTCGGTGTCGTCCATGGGCATGTCGTCCATGGCGCGGCGTGAGGCGGCGAACGTCCGGGCGAGGTCGTCGGGGACGGTTCCCCGCCATGACATCAGCCGGTAGCCGGGATGCGGACGCTCGATGATCTCGGCGAGGACGGCGGTATCCACGTCAGCCAGTGGCAAGCGGGTGAACCTCAGGGTGAGGACCTTCCGGAAACCGCGTGCTGCCAGGAAGTGGTCGCCGGGCGATCCGGCTTCTGCCTGCGCGACAACGCAGCGTCGGGCATTGTCCCGGGCGGTGGCCACGGCGGCGTCGAGGAGCCGGGAGCCGATGCCCTTGCGGCGCTCCGCGGGATGAACACGGAGGTCGAGTTCGGCCAGGTGCTCTTGTCCGCCATCGAACAGGCGCAGAAAGGCCGTCCCGGCGGGGATGGAATCCGCGTCCGATGCCAGCCAGGCAAGGCGCCGGCCGTGCGCCCTGTGAGCGGGGTCGGTCAGTGGGGTGATGCGAAGGAACAAGATGTCTCCGTCGTGAGGAGGTGGCGAAGGTCAGTACGCGAGCTCAACACCTGGGCACTCCTGCGCATGTGCTCCACACCTCCTCGTCGACAGCGCCGACCTGCACCGATGCAGGCGGCTGGGTGAACCTAGCCGGCCGATTGGCGCCTGGGCAACGGATTATCGAAGAGGCGGTGCGCGCGCGTGGCCACGGCCACTCGTTGCCGGCTGCGACGAGGACGGTCGCCTCATGGCGGACCGCGAGCTTGCGGTATCTCGTGGCCACGGCGCGATGCCTTTCACCACGATCGGCATGGGCTTCGCCCCTGCTCAACGGTTGCAGCGTCGTGGTGTACCCCCGCCGCGCCAAGGCCCCGCCCGTGATCACCGGGCTCGGACCCGGTGCCAGGGACTGGAGCCGGGTGACGACCCGGTGCCAGGACTTGAAGGTCTCCGAGCGGTGGGGCTCCTGACCCGGAGGACTAGCGGCGGCGCGGCCCCACCGTCCCCGGCTGCTGCCGCATGTGGGGCGGGACCAGGAAGCGGGGGCGGTTGAACCAGATGATCGCGAACATCAGGGCCACGCTGAGCAGGACCAGGACGATGAGGACGGCGAGCAGGACGGCGGCCCACAGGGGGGTGGAGGAGGCGCCGGACGGGGTCGCCAGGACCGCGACCCCGGTCCCGCAGAGCAGGTAGAAGAAGGCCGAGGCGACGGCGAAGGCCCGCTCCATACCGGTCTTGAACTCGTCGGGCAGCGGCACCAGGCGCATCCGGTACGCGTAGGAGAACCGCTCCCGCCAGCTGCGCCGGGCGAGCCGGAGGAAGACGGTCCCCATCACCGCGAATGCCGCGGTGCCGAGCAGGTCGACGACGTTCATCAGCGCCTTACCAGTGGAAGAGGTGGGACACCGTGTCGATGCCCTTGTTGAGGAGGTCGTCGCCGACGTAGGCGGCGCCCGCGCCGATCAGCGCCCCGGCCACGACGCCCACCGGTCCGGCCCATACGCCCAGTTCCGCCCCTGTCTCGCCGCCGACCAACATACCGCCCATCGTTCCGCCGAACAGACCGGCACCGGCGTTGACCCCGGAGTCCCCGACGCCGACCGCCGCGGTGCGGAAGGCGTCGTGCGAGGAGTTCCACTCGCCGTAGGCCGACACGCCGCCGCCCAGCAGGGACAGCCCGTAGCCGCCCGTCTTCACGTACTTGCCCGCGCTGGACAGGCCCTGGCTCTTCTGCAGGGTGCTCGCGGCGAGCCGGTCGGCCGCCTCCTGGCTCATGTTCTTCATCAGCCCGCTGTCGGGCGGCGGTTGGGAGGCGGCACGGTACAGCGGGGACAGCAGCGGTCCCTTGGCGGCTCCGCGGGCGGCCGGCACCAGCGAGACGCCCACGCTGCTGGCGATGTCGGTGACGTTGGCGATGGTGCAGCCGGGCCCGGTGCAGTAGGGCGACAGGTACCAGGGGACGGTGCCGTTCTGCGCTGCGGGCGAGGTCAGGTGCGAGCTGTGGGTGCCGCACGGGTCGATGAGGACGTAGTCGCAGCCGTTGCCCGGTGCCGCGGCGGGCGGGGCGAAGGGCCCGTACGGGGTGGAGCCCACACCGCCGTTGCTGTTGATGGGGTAGCTCCCGCCGCCACCGCCGCCACTGTTTCCGCCGCCTCCGCCCCCTCCGCCACCGCCGCTGCCGCCGCTGTGCCCGCCGCCCTCCTGCTGCCGGATGCACTGCTCGACCTCCGCGGTGGAGCCGTTGCACCCGGTGTCCGGGTCGTACAGCCGCTTGCCGGTCGGGTCGCTGTTGGTGACCGGGTTGTCGCCGGCGTAGCCGTAGCCGTTGAGCTCCTGCGGGCTCGTGGCCTCGAAGAGCGGGTCCAGGCTGATGAACCGCCCGGTCGCGGGGTCGTACTGGCGCGCGCCTACGATCGTCAGCCCGGTGTCGGCGTCGGTGGGCTTGTCGAGGAACCCGCGGTTGTCCACCCAGCCGGTCGTGGTGCCGCGTGGTGCGCCGTAGGGCGTGAGCAGCCGCCACTGCGGGTGCTGGAACGTCGAGTCGAGGTAGAAGCCGTTCGTGCCGTGCTGGTCGGCGAACTCGTAGCCGTAGGAGGCGGAGCCGCCGCCTGTGCTGCCGGTGCGCACCGCCGTGCCGCCGCCGGGCAGCTGGTAGTAGCGGGTGCCGGAGACAGTGCCGGTCCCGGTGTCCAGGGTGAGCTGCTCGCCGGGCAGGTAGAGCGTGGTGGCGCCCGGGTCCTGCTCCAGCAGGACACTGCCGTCGGCGTCGTGGACGAAGTGGCTGTCGCCCTTGGTGCCACCGGTGATGCCGGTGAGCTGCTGGGCGTCGTTCCAGGTGAGCGTCTGGGTGCCGGTGCCCGGCGCCGTGCGGGTCGTCATGTCGCCGTCGGCGTCGTAGCCGTAGGAGGTGGCGCCGGTGGGCGCGCCGCTGGTGGAGGTCAGGGTGTGCGGCTGGCCGCCGCCGTTGCCGTCGTAGGCGTAGCCGGTGGTGGTGTCGGCGCCGCCGGTGGTGGAGTGGTCGGTCTCGCCCATGCGGTTGCCGAGCGCGTCCAGGCTCCACTGGGTCCAGTAGGCGCCGGAGGGGTCGGCGTTGTCGCCGACGGTGGCGCTGGCCCCCGGGGTCGGAGTGGCGGAGCAGGAGTCGGTGGCGGTCCAGGCCTGGGTGAGCCGGTCGAGGCCGTCGAACTGGTAGCACTGCGTCTCGGCGCTGCTCGGCGAGGCCATCCGGGTGTCGGACTGCTGGGTGATGTTGCCCGACAGGTCGTAGGTGTAGTGCGTCTCGTCCACGGCGGAGGGCGTGCCGACGGTCCGGGTGACGAGCTGGTCGGTGGCCTTGCCGGTGTGCGGGTCGTAGGTCTGGGTGACGGCCGCGGTGCTGGTCCCGGTGCCCAGCGTCTCCTGTGTGGCGCGGCTGAAGGCGTCGTAGGAGGTGGACGCGGCGTAGGTGTTGAGGCCGCCGATGGCGCTGGGCAGGTCGAGGGCGCCGGTGTAGCCGTGCGAGACGGTCTCGGCGCCCAGGCCGCCGGCGGCCTGGAAGGTGCTCTTGGCGGGCAGCCCGGCGGTGGTGCTGTAAGTGTCGGAGAAGCTGTACGTCCCGGCGAGCGCGCCGGTCGCCGCCGAGGCCGGCACGGTGACCGTCTCGCCGAGGGATTCACCGAAGACGTTGAAGCCCTTGGCCTGCGTGGTGTAGGCCTGCCCGCCGGAGTACGCGGTCTGCGTGGTGACCTCGCCGACCGGGTCGCTCATGCCGGGCACGGCGCCATCGGAGTTGTCGTACACCCAGGCGGCGATCTCGTTGCCGGTTACGCCGGGCACCTGATGGTCGGTGTCGGAGTCGAAGCTGCCGGTCTTGCGGCCGAGGGCGTCGTAGCTGTAGCTGACGGTGTCGCCGCGGGCGTCGGTGGTCTGGCTGATGTTGCCGGCCCGGTCGTAGCGCAGGTGGGTGGTGCCGGCGTCGGGGTCCTGCTTGGTGGTGATCTGCCCGAGCAGGTCGTAGGTGTTGGTCCAGGTGGAGCCGCCGGTGGTGGTGGCGGACTGGTTGCCGTGGCCGTCGAAGCCGTAGACGGTGGCCTGCCGGGTGCCGCCGGTGAGGTAGGAGACGCCGTCGAAGGGGTCGGCGGCCGGGTGCAGGGTGGGCGCGGCGGTGTACTCGTCGAGTTCGGCGGTGCGGCCGAGCGGGTCGGTGACGGTGGCCTCAGTGATGCCGCCGGCCGGCGGGATGGTGGTGGTGCGGTCGCCGTTGTAGACGGTGCGGGTAGCGGAGACGGGCTGGTTGTCCTTCTCGGACTGGTCCAGGACGGTGCGGCCGAGGCCGTCGTAGGAGAAGTAGTCCTGGTTGGGGACCTCGTCCTTCAGGTCGGCGGCCGAGGCGAGGGTGGTGCCGGGGCCGGTCGCGGGGTCCCACCAGCCGTTGTAGGTGGCGTACTTCCAGCCGCGGGTGTCGTAGAAGGTGTCGGTGACCAGGCGGCCGCCCTGCGGGGTCGCGGTCTGGGTCTGCCGGGTGCGCAGCAGGGCGTCGTAGATCGTGGTGGAGGCGGTGTAGCCGGAGGCGTCGTTGAGCTTCTCGGTGGTCACCGCGGTGTCGCCGGTGTTGGAGACGGTGTAGGCGTAGGTGTCGTCGGCGGGCAGGGTGGTGGCCCGCGAGTGGTTCCACACGGCGGTGGTGCGGCCCAGCGTGTCGTACTGGACGGTGGTGACCACGCCGTTGGCGTCGGTGGCGGTGCGGGTCAGGCCGCGGGCGGGGTCCAGGGTGGTGGCGGAGCTCTGGCCGAGGGGGTTGGTGGTGGTCGTCGCGGTGGGCACGCCAACGCTGTTGTCGGTGTAGACGGTGCCGGTCTTGTTGCCCGCCGCGTCGTAGGAGGCGGTGGCGCGGCCGCGCGCGTCGTAGACGGCGGCCTTGGTGGTCTGCCAGGTGAAGGCGCCGCCGGTGTAGTCCGAGGCGGTCTGCTGGACGGAGACCTCGCCGGTGGTGGGGGCGGTGGTCTGCGGGAAGGCGGGGGTGGCCGGCTGCGGCCAGGTGGTGGCGAGCGCGGCGTCGTCGTAGAAGGTGCGGGTCGCGGAGACCACCTGCGCGGGGCGGTCCACGTCGGTGGGCGCGGTCAGGGAGTTGAGGGCGGCGGGGACGCTGGGGGTGGCGCCCTCGGTGAAGCCGCCGCAGGCGACGGAGTCCTTCTCGGTGCTCGCGGTGAGCCCGGCGAGGTTCTCGGCGGTGTTCACCGGGGCGTAGGTGGTGCGGGTGCAGGTGTCGTAGGCGGGGCTGACCGGGACGGTGTGGGTGTACACGGTGGTGGCCAGGCCGAAGTCGGGGTCGGTGACGCCGGTGTCGTAGGTGGTGTCGGTCTCGGTGTCCTGCCAGGTCGTGGTGCCACCGTCGGTGACGGCCTGGCGGGTGAAGGTCTCGGCGGGCTGGACCATGGTGGCCACGAGATCGGGCAGTCCGGTGCGGTCGCGGGTCGCGGTGGGCGCGGAGATCCAGTACGAGGTGATGGTGGAGTGGTCGACAGGACCGCCGTCGCCGAGGCGGGCGGTGGACTCCAGTGTCTCGCCCTGGAGTTGGTCGGCGTCCTCGTGCTTGCCGCCCTGGGAGTCGGTGAGGGTGACGTCGGTGGAGTCGTTGTCGTCCGACATCCCCTGGTAGTACGTCGTCTCGTCGAGGGTCTGCGGGTCGTTGACGCCGTCGCCGGTGCGGGTCTGCACGTCCTGGAAGCCGCGGAACTGGCCGTAGGTGCGGTACTTGGCCTTCACGACCTCGTCGTCGTCGAAGTGCCAGGCGGGGTGCGCGTAGTGGTAGGAGGTGGCCTCGATCGGGGCACCGCCGGTGGGGTCGGTCTGGGTGACCTTCTCCACGTCGTACTTGTTGAACCAGTCCAGGATCGGGGCGCTGTAGCCCTGGGGGGTCCAGTACACCGGGTAGCAGGAGGAGGTGTTGGCCGAGGGGGTGACGGTGACCGGGGCGGAGCAGGCGGCGGTCCTGCCGTACTGCACGCCGATCACCGAGCCGGTCTCGGTGGTCACGGTGCCGATCCGGTACCGGTAGAGCGGCGGGAGGCCGTCGGTGACGGTGTCCACCCGGTTCTGCAGGTCCTGCATGCCGAACTGCACGGGCGGCAGCGCCTTCGCGGTGCTCGGTCCGCCGCCGCCGGTGTCCTGGCCGGTGTGGGTGATCGAGGACAGCCACAAGGTGGCGTTGCCGTCGCCGGAGACCGGCAGGGTCTGACTCAGCGCCCAGGAGTCGACGGGCGCGAGCGCGGAGGTGGCAGTGGAGTACTGGAGGGTGGCGATGGTGGTCAGACGCACCGTGGAGAAGAACGAGGGGGCGTGGGCGGTGCAGGTGGCGCCGGAGGCGCACACCAGGTCGTAGGGCACGTCGGGCCAGTTGGCCTTCGTGCTGCTGCCGAGCGGGTCGCAGGTGCCGGTCGTGCAGCGGTCGCCGGTGGTGAACTGGACGCGGTCGGGCACGGTGCCGTAGGCGCCGGGATCGGTGAACCCGTAGTCGATGTGGTCGAGGTGGGAGTCGCGGATGTAGGCGACGTTGTGCGCGCCCTTGTCCTCGCCGTAGTAGTTGGTGTTCTGCTTGTAGTAGTACGCCATCGCGTCGCCATGGACATCGGTGACGTAGTCGAGGTTCCAGCGGTAGGCCATGTCGCAGACGGACGAGGTGAATCCGGCGGAGTCGTAGCAGGGGTCGCCGGAGTGCGCGGAGTAGACCGGCATCCAGTCCACCGAGTCGGTGGTGGGCTTGCCCGCCGACCAGCCGGGCAGTTCGTTGCGGCCGAAGGTGTAGGCGGTGCCGTCCTGTTCGGTCACCGTCCAGTAGTCGGTGTTGTACGTGCCCTGGCCGAGGCCGGAGCCGGTGACGTGCTTGACGACCTCGCCGTTGTCGTCCTGCGGCTTCCACACCTTCTTGGCCGCGTCCCACACCAGCGAGGAGGACGAGCCGTTGAGCGAGATGGTCAGCACCGGGCCGTCGTAGCACTCGTCGGGGGTCGAGACCGGCGAGGCGGTGCCCTCCGGGCTGTCGCTGCAGGAGGTGAAGCTCTGCTCGATGTAGGACTGCGGCGTGTTCCAGCCGTCGCCCACCCAGGACGACTGCGCCTGTGTGGCGGAGGTCTGGCCGTCCACCGAGCCGGAGTCGTAGCTCAGTTCGGCCTTGGGCACGAGGCTGGAGGCGGCCGGCGGTGTGGTGAGCGGATAGGTGTAGGTGAAGGAGCCGGAGGAGCCGCCGCTGGACCAGGAGCCGGACGGCTTGAGCGTGGTGGCCCCGTAGGTGCCGGACGGGCCGCCGCCGTCGCCCTCCCCGGTGCCGGAGACGGCGGCCAGGACGAGGGGGCTCGCGTGTGACGTGGCGTCAACTGCACCCGTCAGCGCGATGGTTGCCGAAAGCGCCTTGCCCGCCGTGTCGTTGCGGGAGTCGAGCGGCTTCTGGGTGCGGCAGGCGGCGAGCTGCGGCGTGGTCAGGGCGCAGGCCGGGAGTTGTACGAGGTGCAGGCGGGAGCCGTAATCGCCGCCGTACGCCTGGGCGAACGAGGAGTAGTCGAGGCCGACTCGGGCCGTGCCATGGCCGGCGCCGACGGGGGTGACCGTGAACAGGACGTCCACGCCGGCGCGGGTGGCGGCGGTGCGGGTGCGCATCGCGACGTCGGCGCTCGCCGGGCCGGCGTAGGCGGCGTGCTTCGGCGTGGCGGCGCGAAGCGTGACGGGCACGGCGGTGGTGGCGGGCGGCGCCGAACGGCCCGGCGCCTTCGGGGAAGTCCCGCCGGCTGCGGCCGAACTCCCCGAGGACGTCGCCGAGTCGGCCACCGGCACCCGCGCTGTCCCCACCGCCGGGAAGTGCGTCCTCGTCGCCCGGTAGGGCGTGCCCTTCGTGTTCCTCGCCGGGGCGATGTGCGGCACCACGGACGTGACATGCCTGACCGACGGCGCCCGCGGCGCCGGGGGCGCCGCGGTGTGCGCCTGCTGCACGGCGGCCGCCGAGGCGGTCTCCGCGTAGGCAGCACCCCCTGTGCAGAAGGCCATCACGGCCAGCAGGACGACCAGCCAGCGCGACCGCGCACGGCGCAGCGCGCGCACTTCCCCACCCCACGACATCAACTGGACTCCCCCATAGCCAACACAAAGCGGCCGAACACAGAAGTGACGCAAGAAGTGCACCGCATGCCCACGAGGGCAGCGATGAGCAAGATTTCACGAGTGCGGCAGCGGCGGCCACTCGGGGAATGGCAAAAAGCTGGCAACGTCCCCGCCCGAATACCTGACAAGTCACCACAAGACGGCAGCCGATCGTCCCATCCGCCACTCGCGGAACGGCCGAGGGGAAATTGACACTGGAGGCGGACGGGCCGCTCCCTTACCGTTGCCGACTGTCCGGGGGCGTCGGGCCCCCGATGGAAGGGGGGCGACTTTCCGTGAACGGACTCCGCAGCCGCCGCAGAACATCCCGCGGCCGCCGCCTGCTTGGCGCACTTGCCGTGTTCGGCCTGCTCACCGGGGGTGCCTCGGCGCTCGCCGCACCCGCGGGCGCCACCGCGCCCGGCGGCCACGCCGGCCGTAACGCACCGCGCGCCTCCGCCCGCGCGGCGGAGGACGGAATCGGCACGCAGGCGGCGCTCGCCCGTGCTTCCGCTTCCGGAAAAGCCGTTGCGGTCACTTCCGCGACAACCGCGACAAGTACGGTCACCGCGAATCCGAATGGCACCCTGACCGTGCGCCAATTCACGATTCCGGTTCGCAAGAAGATCGGCGGAAAGTGGAAGGGCCTCGACCCGACTTTGCGGCGTACCGCGGACGGGCGGATTTCACCCGCGGTCTCGACCGGCGGGATCGACTTCTCGCCCGGCGGCAGCGGGCCGCTGGCGACGATGAGCGCGGGCACGTCCTCGCTGTCCTTCACGCTGCCGATGCGCCTGCCCGCGCCCCGGCTCTCCGGTGCGACGGCCACCTACCCGGACGTCCTCGACGGCGTGGACCTGTCGGTCACCGCGGACGAGCAGGGCGGCTTCTCCGAGGTCCTGGTCGTGAAGGACGCCGCCGCGGCGGCCGACCCCGAGCTGCGCTCGCTGACGCTGGCCACCAAGGCGCACGGCGTGCGCCTCTCGGCGGACGCCACCGGGAACGTCGCCGCCAAGGACCGCACCGGACGCCCGGTGTTCACGGCCACCGCTCCGCGCGTGTGGGACTCGGCAACGGACGCCGCCGCGCCCCAGGCACCGACGAGCACCGGCAAGAGCGCCGCCGGCGACCCGGCCAAGGGGTCCGCCGCGAGCACGTCGGCGGGCCCCCCGACGGGACAGGCCGTGACCGACCCCCTGACCGGCACCGCCGTCGATGCCGCCAGCGGCCTGCCGCTGCGCTCCTCCCCCGCCGCGCCCGGCGAGCACGCCCACACCGCCGCCCTGAAGCTCGCCGCGAAGACCGCGGGCATCACCCTGACTCCCCCGGCCGCTCTGCTCGGCGCCCCCTCCACGGTGTACCCGGTCTACATCGACCCCACCTTCACCGCGCCCTCCGCAAGCAGCTCGCTGCAGGCCTGGACGCAGACCAACTCCTACTACCACAGCGCGAGTTACTGGAAGTCGGGCGACCTGCTGCGGGTCGGCTACCAGGACTGGCAGGAGCCGACCTTCAAGGCCCGCTCGTTCGTGCAGATCTCGGTGCCCTCGAAGATCTACGGCGCCACCGTGCTGTCCTCGCAGCTGAACTTCACCGAGGAGTGGTCGCCCTCCTGCACCGCCACCGGCGTGCAGCTGTGGAAGTCCTCCGGCATCTCCTCGGGCACCACGTACGACAACCCGCCGACGCTGAGCAGCGAGATCGACAGCGCGACGGTCGCGCACGGCCATGACTCCTCCTGCCCCGCGGCGGGTGTCGGCTTCGACATCGGCAGCGCCATGCAGAGCGCGGCCACCGCGAAGTCGGCGAGCCTGACCTTCGGCCTGCGCGCCTCGGACGAGTCGGACGCGTACGGCTGGAAGGAGTTCTCCGACAAGGTGAGCGTCAGCACCACCTACGACCACGCGCCCACCGTGCCCAACACCATGAGCACCTCGCCAGTCACCTCCTGCACCACCAGCACGGTCGGCGACGGCGATGTGACGCTGCATGTCAAGGCGTCCGACCCGGACGGCGGCACGGTCGGCGTGGCGTTCTCCGCGGTGAACCACGCCACCGGCGCCACCGTGGCGAGCAGCAGCTCCGGTTCGCTGACCGCGTCCTCGGGCAGCACCTTCTCGCTGAAGATCCCCAAGGCGACACTGGAGAGCACCGCGAGCATCAAGGCGCTGCAGATCGACTGGAAGGCCCAGGACACCGACTTCCACTTCACCAGCGCCTGGAGCAGGACCTGCTCCTTCACCTTCGACCCCAGCAGGCCCGGCGCACCCGTGATCACCCTGCCGAACACCTCGGCCGAGTGCCCGGTGACGCCGCCAGCCGACGACAGCACCGACCCGCCGACGGTCGGCACCATCGGCAGCCACTGCTCGTTCACGATCAGCCCCGACCCGGGCGGCGCCGTCACCCCGACGGCGTACGTCTACCAGCTCAACGGCGGGCCCGCGCACACGCTCGGCGCCTCCAGCGGGCGGATCGTGCTGACCCCCGAGCGGTTCACCAACACCCTCACGGTCACGAGCCTTTCGGCCGGCGCGAACTACGGCGACACCGCGAGCCTGGTCTTCGACTCCGCGACGCCGCAGAGCGCGGCCGCCGACGGCGACCTGACCGGCCAGGGCACCCCCGACCTGCTGGAGGTGGGCGCCAAGTCCGTCAACGGGCTGCCCTCGGGGCTGTGGATGGCCACCGGCCAGGCCGGTCCCGGCCACAGCGGCAACGGCCACGTGGACTCCGCCGCCACGGACATCGGCATGTACGGCAGCGGCGTCGACGCCGACAGCGCCACCGGATTCGGCACCCCGGCCGACTACGACGGGGCGATCGCCTTCACCGGGCTGTTCACCCGCGACAACCTCCAGGACGTGCTGGTCTACTACCCCTCCGGCCCGCACGCGGGCACCGGCGAGATCCTGCACGGCAACGGCGACGGCTCCGCGCTGGACGCCGGCAACCCCGCCGACATCCTCTCCGGCTCGCTGGACGACCCGTTCGGCGACGCGCCACTCCAACTCGCCGACGCCGACGGCGTCACGGGCGACAACTCCGGCGGCCAGAGCGCCTATCCGGACCTGATCGGCATCTCCGGCGACACCACCAACGGTTACTACCTCAACCTCTACACCGGCGACACCGGCACCGTCGGCTCCTACGGCAGCGGCCCCGGCGGCGTCGACAACTCCCTTCCGCTGCTGACGACTGCGACCCCCACCGGCGGCACCGACTGGCAGGACTGGACGCTGGCGAGCACTGTGCTGCCCGCGAGCAGCCCCACCCCGGGCACCGCGCTCTACCTGTGGGACAGCGCCACCGGCGACCTCTACCTGTGGACCGGCCTGTCCTACGACCCGGACACCGGCGCCTTCTCCTTCACCTCGCACCACGTCTCCACCGACTGGAACACCGGCGCGAGCCGCACCCTGCAGGCGGCCGACATCGACGGCGACGGCACCCCCGACCTGTGGAGCACCGACGCCTCGGGCAAGGTGACCGCGGGGCTGATGGCGGCCGACGACAGCGGCTTCCGCAGCGCCGTCACCCAGGACACCCTCGCCGCCCAGAGCCACATCTGGGACCTGGACGAGCAGACCGACGGCACGGTCGGCTCCACCGCCGGCTCCGCCGACCAGACCTCGCCCACCGGCCCGGTGATCACCTCGGCGAGCAGCGCCGCGATGTGGTCCACCGGCGACCTGTTCAGCCCCGACATCCAGCTGAACACCGGGGTGAGCGCGACCACCGCAACCCTGACCTCCTCGGCGGCCCCGCTCGACCTCTCCGGCAGCTTCAGCCTCTCGCTGTGGGCCAAGCCCACCATCGCCGGCGACGCGATCGTCTCCCAGAGCGGCACCCACACCGCGGGCATGAAGGTCTACGCCGACAAGGCCACCGGCGAGTGGTACTTCTGCATGGCGGCCAGCGATGTCGCGAGCCCGACGACGGACTGCGCCCGCGGCTCCCACGTCGACCTCGGCACCTGGACCCACCTGACGGTCACCTACGACGCCGCCAACAAGATGATGGCCCTGTACGTCAACGGTGTGGACGCCGGAAGCATCGCCCACACCCCGACCACCGCCGCCTTCAACGGCGCCCTGGTGATCGGCGGTTACCTCAGCAACGGCGCCATGACCGCCTTCCTGGACGGCGCGGTCTCCCAACTGCGGACCTGGAAACAGGTGCTGACACCCACCCAGGTCGCGGGCACCGAGACGAACGGCAACTTCACCCTGTTCCCCAACGACTCCACCCGCTACGCCAGCGGCAGCAGCTGGACCCGCAACGCCACCACGGTCGCCTTCGACCAGGGCCGGTTGACCGTCACGGTCGCCGGCACCCCGATGTGGACCAAGGGCACCGCCACCACCCCGGCCGCCACGCTGAGCTTCCAGACCGACGGCAACCTCGTCGCCTACCCCGACGCCACCACCCAGAGCGGCGCCCTGTGGGCGAGCAACACCAACTTCGGGCAGGGCGGGGCGATGCTGCTGCAACCCGACGGCAACCTCGTCATCTACCTCGACGACGGCATGCCGGTGTGGGCGACCGGCACCGCGTACGACTACGCCGACCAGTGGACGCTCACCAGTGCCTCGGGCGGCGACGATGCCGCCGGCCTCAACCCCTCCAGCCCCTCGGCGAGCGTCACATGGGGCCCGAACCACAAGGGCACCCCGGGCGCGGCCGCGGTCTTCGACGGCAGCGACGGCGTCATCCGCGCCACCGCGCCCGCAATGGACACCACCAAGAGCTACACCGTCTCGTGCTGGATCGAGGTGCAGACCCTGGACACCACCCAGTTCTGCGCGGGCCAGGGCACCACGTACCACCAGGCGTTCTACCTCGGTTTCAGCTCCACCGACGGCTGGGTCTTCCGCACCACCACCAACGACCCGAGCACCACAGCCACCATCATCACCACCTCGGCTCCGGCTCTGATCGGCACCTGGGAGCACCTGACGGGCGTCTACACCGCGGGCAGCGGCACCATGCAGCTCTACCTGGACGGCTCCCTGGCCGACACCGCCACCAACACCACACCCCAGTACAGCCCCGGCGGTCCGCTGACCATCGGCGCCATCGCCACCGCGAGCGCGCCGAACAGCCTGTACAACCAGCTCACCGGCAGCGTCAGCGACGTGCGCGCCTACCCCGGCGCGCTCACCGCGAGCCAGGTCGCCGCGCTCTACGCCAGTTCCTGACCCCACGCCCACGCGCGCGGGGCCGCGACCACCCGGCCGCGGCCCCGCCGGCGTGCGGCAGTCCTTGCGTCAGGCTCACCGGCCGGGCCGGCTCAGGCGCGGTCCCATTCCTGGTTCGTGGCCCCGGTGCAGCCGGAGATCTCCAGCGGGCTGCTGTTCGCGGTCGCGCCGCCGGTCACCTCCAGGCAGGTGCCGGAGCCGACGTTCTGCACCGTCCCGTCGGAGCGCACCCGCCACTGCTGGGTGGCCGTCCCGGAGCAGGTGCGGATCTCCACGCCGGTGCCGTCCGCGGTGGCGCCGCCGACCGTGCCGAGGCACTTGGTGCCGTAGACGGTGAGCTGGTTCGTCGCGGTGGAGGTCCACAGCTGGTTGGCGCCGCCGTTGCAGTCCCACAGCGCGGGCTGCGTGCCGTCGTCCTGCCTGAGCGCGGGCACGTCCACGCAGCGCCCCGACTGCCGGCCGCGCAGCAGGGCGGTCGTGTCGCCGCGGTCCCACAGCTGGTTGGGGCCGCCGTTGCAGCCCCACAGTTCCAGCGCGGTGCCGGGGGCGGTGGCCTGGCCGGTGGCGTCCAGGCAGGTGCCGGAGGCGCCGTTGACGACGCTGCCGTCGTCCTCGACCGTCCACTTCTGGGCGGCGCTGCCGGTGCAGGGGGCGATCTGCACGGCGGTGCCGTCCGCGGTGGCGCCGCCGGCGGGCGTCAGGCAGGTGCTGTCGTCGTAGACGGTCAACTGGCCCGCGGGGGTGGCCGTCCAGTGCTGGTTGCCGCCGCCGTTGCAGTCCCACAGCTCGACGGCCGTGCCCGCGGCCCGGCTCGCGCCGGTGACGTCCGCGCACAGGCCGGACTGGCGGCCCTTGAGAACGCCGCCGATGTCGCCGGGCGGGTTCGCGGTCACCGACAGGTTGTCGAACTGGTCGGTCTGGTAGCCGGCGGTGCCGAAGCCGATCTGGCCGCGGTGGTAGGCGCTGTCGGTGGCGGTGCCGAGGGTGGCGCCGTCGGCGGTGGCGGTGATGGTGTCGCCGGAGAAGCCGAGGCCGAGGGTGTGCCAGGAGTTCAGGCCGAGGGCGGCGCGGCTGCCGGACGCCAGGGTGGTGAGGGTGCCGGCGGTGGAGCTGCGCGCGATCGACCAGGAGCCGGTGTCGCTGATCCGCAGCTCGTAGGCGGCCTGGTGGCTCTGCGGGCGCTGCTGGGTGCCCGCGCGGCCGATCAACTCGACGGTGCCGGCCTGCTGGAGGTCCACGTCGGTCTTCACCGTGTAGTCCGACCAGGTGGGGTCGCCGCCGAGGGTGAAGGCGTCGGAGTCGTCCTGCCACTCGATGGGTTTGACCGGTGTCACCTGCTGCACGCACTGCCCGGAGCGGCCCGCGGCGCACGGCCGGACCTCGAACGAGCCCTGCATGTCGGAGAGGTAGCGGGCCTCGGTGGCGGTCGCGTCGCTGTCGTAGCTGTCGGAGTACGGCAGCGCGAGGGCGTGGTCGGCCGGTGCGGTCGCGGTGCCCTTGCCCTGGCCGGTCGTGGTGGTGAGCGTGTAGACCCAGCCCGGCTGGAGGGTCAGCGCGTAGGTGCCGCCGGTGGGCGTGAGGTCGGCGGTGTGCACGAAGTCCGTTGCGGCGCTGGGGTGGTCGACATCGGTCGCCCACACGTGGACGGTGCCGGCCGACAGGCCGCCCTCGACGTGGATGCTCGCCGTCTGCGCGGTGGTCGCGGTGGTGGTCTCCAGCACCGTCGACCAGTCCGTGCCGTCGGGCGACTTCAGGCTGACGTAGGAGCCGTTGCTCTCGGCGCCACCGAGGTAGCCGGAGGCGGAGTCCACGAACGTCCAGCCGGGCTGGGCGAATTGAGTGAACTGCGCGGTCGCCCACGTGTTCTCGCCGATGGTGTAGTGGCCCGACCAGGGCGATCCGGCGGTCGCCAATCCGACGGTCGCGTAGGGGAGGTTGGGGTAGATCGCCGCGACGAGGGGCCAGTTGAGGTAGGCGGTCATCTTGGCGTCCACGTAACCGCGGACGATGGAGCGGACGAGGGCGGGCGCGCCGGAGTCCATGTCCTGGGAGCCGTTCTCCGAGGCCCACAGCGGTTTGCCGTTGTTCTTCGCGGTGTCGGTGCTGGAGCAGGTGTCGGCGCTGCCGCCGTCGCCGCCCGCGCAGGGGTAGTGGGCGCCGATGACCGAGACGGCGTCGTTGAACGCGGGGTCGGCGGCCATGTCGTCGGCCACGCTCCAGCCGCTGTCGTCGGCGACGATCTGCACCGAGCGGTAGCCGGCGGCGTCGAGCGCGGAGCGCAACTGGACGTACCAGTCGGCGTCGTGGCCGCGCTCGTTCCAGCCGCCGAGGTAGCTGATCGTCAGGCCGTGCTGCTTGGCGCACCCCAGCCACGAGATCAGGTAGTCGATGGTGTCGGTGGACCAGAAGCCGCCGTTGATCCAGCCGGGCGCGGCCCACGCCAGGCCGTACAGCTTGAGGTGCGGGTTGCGGGCCTCGGCCTGCTCGGCGAGCTGGAACTCGTACCCCGCGTCGCAGTTGATCTGCCCCTTGGTGTGCTCGATCGAAGGCTCGGACCCGTCGGTGGAGTTGGCGTCGCCGCCGATCTCCAGCTTCAGCAACTGAAGGTCGGCGCCGTACCCGGGCTTGAACAGGTAGTCGAGGATCTGCGCGCGCTGGGCGGGCGGATAGTCGCTCAGCAGCCGGGAGTTGCCCCCTCCCCCGCTGATGGCCCCGATCCCGTCGAAGGTCCGCCCGCCCTTGGTCCCGTTGAGGGTGATCTGCGTGCCTGCGGCGTGGGGCGAGCGCTCGGGGGCCGCCTGGGCGGCGGCGGGAACGGCCGCGAGGAGAGCGGCGAGCAGGGCGAGCACGCTGAGGAGGGCGGAGCGCCACTGTCGGACCATGGGCAACCCTTCGACGGGGGGCGGGAGTTGGGCGTGCGGCGGTTCCTCGGGGCGGGTACGGGGCCGGTGAGCCCCCTTCGACATCGTTGTCACAGTAGGTCGGCGGGCAGGCGAGCTTGCGGACTGCCTCGTGCGCGTCGTCGCGGACCTCTCAGCGGATGTGCGGGCACTTGCTGCGGGACCGCCCGCCGCAAGCCGACGCTTGTGCGCTGCCCGAGGCCAAGGCTTCGACAAACACCGCGGCTCCAAACGCCCCTCGCATCACACAGGACGCCGGCTCACTGGAACAGCCGCCAGTGGCCTTCGGAGATCACGTCCACGGTGCCGTCGGCCACCTTGATGGCGGTCTGTTCGTCAATCGCGTACGCGGGGCCGCCGATGCGGGCCGCCCAGCGTTCCGCGTCGGCCATGGTGTTCTCCGGGCAGGAGGGATGGTCCAGGTGCGGGAAGATCGAGAAACCGACTGCGCCCAGCGCGCTGTCGCCGCCTGTGGGCGGCTTCCACCCCACGAACTCCTCCCCCACGCGCGGGGTCATCACCATGCTCCCGGCGCTCAGCCCCACGTAGACCGTGTCCGGCAGTGACGGCAGGAGTTCGGCCAGCCCGGACTCCCGCATCCAGTGGCACAGGTACAGCGCGTCTCCCCCGTTGGCCAGCAGGACGTCGGCCTCGCGGACCCAGGAGACCCAGAGCGCCTCGTCGAGGCTGGGCAGGGCGGTGAGTTCCAGTACGCCCACCGACTTCCACCCCAGCCCGGTCATGGGGTTCGGGGACTGTCCGCTGACGAACCGCCAGGGCCCGCCCGGATCGGCGTAGGGACCGCCGTACCCGGCGGTGGGAATGCACAGAGCGGAGGACTCGGCGATCGGCTTGCCGAGGAGGTCGACCAGCGCCGCCTGGATGCTCGCGTTCTTGATGCCGGAGTCGGTGAGGAGAAGCTTCATCGTGTCCTTCCCAACGCTGCCCGCACGCGTCACCGGTCGACCGCACGCCGACGCGTCACAGGGGCCACCCTGCCACGGCGGCACCCCTGAGCGCGAGGCCGGTGCGCCTCGTTCCGATGACCGTCCCGGCGGACAGCGGCCGGGCCCGGGAGCGGGCCGGGCGCCGTACTGGGCCCGCCCGGCCCCCTTGGTGAACAGCCGCCTCAGCGTTTCAGGGTGAAGGTGAAGTCACCTGCCGATCTGGTGTTGAGGCGGACGGCCGAGACCAGTTTTCCCTCCTTCGCCAGACGGTCGGCCTGCGCGCGGGTGAGGGCGCAGCCCTCGGCGATCAGGCGGAGCGGCCGGATGGGGATCGCGGCGGCGAAGCGGACCGAGACGTCGATCGACTCCTGGTCGAGGTGGGCGGTGCCGCCCGTCTCCAGGCGCCAGGCGTCCTGCCAGTCGAGGGCGACGCGATTGCGGTGGAGCAGGGCCGGGTCCTGGAGGAGTTCGACGGCGAGGCCGATGTCGTTGGCGTGCAGGCGGTCCAGCAGCGCGGGCCGCACCGCGCGCACGCTCGTGCGGTCCAGGACGGTGAGCTTGACGGTGTCCTCGCAGGTCGTGCACAGCACGAGGAGCCAGACGTCGAGGAGTTTGCGGTGGGCGTTGATCCGGAACTTTCCGCCGGTGCGGAAGCGCTCGCAGCCGCAGGCATGGCAGCGGCGGCGGACGAGCGGAAGGCAGGTGGGCATGACCACCCAGCTGTGGAGCACAGGGATACACCGTTTCAGTGAGAAGTCCGCAGCAAAAAGCAGCGCGGCGCACAGGGCGCGACGCGCGACGATTCAGCACTCGGGAGGTCTCACTTGGTGTACAACGGCCGACCCTTCCTCCGACGACTCCGGCGGGCAGCACCATAAGGGCGTACGAGGCGCCGTTCCACTGTTTTTCCCCGCCCCCGCCCGGACCCGCGGACCGCGGCACGGTGGTGTCAACTCGTCAGGCTCTGCAGCCCGATCACGCGCAGGAGTTGGAGGCGATCGTACGACTCCGAGCCCGGGCGCGCGGTGTAGAGGACCAGCCGCTGGTCGTGCTCGGGGCTGAGCATGACCTCGCAGTCGAGTTCCAGCGGGCCGACGACCGGGTGCTGGAAGCGTTTGACGTCGGAGCGGCGTACGGCGACATCGTGGGTGTCCCACAGTGCCGCGAACTCCTCGCTGCGGGCGCGCAGTCGGCGGACGAGCGCGGCCAGCCGCGCGTCGTCGGGGCGGCGGGCGAGGGTGGCGCGAAGGTCGGCCACGGCCGCGCGGACGCCGCGGTCGCGCTCCTCGGGCGGGAAGAGTTCACGGGCCTCCGGGTCGGTGAAGTAACGCCACACGACGTTGCGTTCGGCTTCGGGCCGGGCGGAGGCGTCGCCGTGCAGCGCCTTGGCCATGGCGTTCTGCGCGAGGACGTCACCGCGGTCGCTGACCACCTGCGCGGGCGAGTCGGTGAGCCGGTCGAGGACGAGGAGCAGGCCGGGGCGGACGTGCTCGGTGGGCGCGCGGTTGCTCGGCGGCTCCTCGCCGGCCAGGTGGAAGAGGTGGTCGCGCTCGTCGTCGCTCAGCCGCAGTGCGCGGGCGACGGCGGTGAGCATCTGGCGGGAGGGACGGGAGCCCCTGGCCTGCTCCAGCCGGGTGTAGTGGTCGGTGGACATCCCCGCGAGCTGCGCGACCTCTTCCCGGCGCAGCCCCGGGGTGCGGCGGCGGGCGCCCTGCGGGAGGCCCACGTCGGAGGGGGCGAGTCGGGTGCGGCAGCGGCGCAGGAAGCCGGCCAGCTCGTTTCTGTCCACACCTCCACCATGCCGCGCGGCGGCGGGCCCAGCCAGGGAGAGCGGGTCCCTGGACAAGGACGTCCCTCCCGGGGGCGCGGGAGCTGCCGCAGGCTGGGAGGCGGACCGGGGTCCGTACGGGGCCCGACCACCGGCGGGGCTGCCGCCGGGCTGCGGGCAGACCGCCGTACGGCTTGCGCCGGCGGTGGCCCCGGAGCGGTATCCACCCCCCTTCACCTGCGAGGAGAGGCGTTTTCGCATGCAGTACCGTTCACTCGGCCGGACCGGGATCAAGGTGAGCCCCTACGGGCTCGGCGCGCTGATGTTCGCCACGTCCGTCGGCAACCCCGACCCCGCGGACTCGGTCCGTGTCATCCACAAGGCGCTGGACGCCGGGATCAACCTCATCGACACCGCCGACGCCTACGCGGACTCCGAGGAGATCGTCGGCAGGGCGCTCAAGGGGCGGCGCGAGCACGTCGTCCTCGCCACCAAGTGCGGCCGCCCGGTGGGCGAGGACCCGAACCAGCAGGGTGCCTCGCGGCGCTGGATCACCACCGCCGTCGAGAACTCGCTGCGCCGCCTGCAGACCGACCACATCGACCTCTACCAGATCCACCGCCCCGACCCCGACACGGATGTCGAGGAGACCCTGTCGGTGCTCACGGACCTGGTCCGCGCCGGGAAGGTGCGGGCGATCGGCACCTCGGGGATGCCCGCGTCCGACATGGTGGCGGCCCAGTGGGCGGCCGAGCGGCGCGCCCTCGTCCGCTTCCGCACCGAGCAGCCGGCGTACTCGCTGCTCAACCGCGGTGCCGAGCGCGAGGTACTGCCGGTCGCGCAGCGCTACGGGATGGGCACGCTGGTGTGGGGTCCGCTCGCGCAGGGGCTGCTCACCGGGCGGGTCCGCGCGGGCGAGGCGAACGGGCTGCGGCGTGCGAAGTTCCTCCGCCACCTCAACGACGAGCACCGGATCGAGACCGCGGGGCGGTTCGCCGCGCTCGCCCAGGAGGCGGGGCTGGCCCCGGCGCAGCTCGCCCTGGCGTTCGTGATCGCCCACCCGGGCGTGACCAGCGCACTCGTCGGCGCCCGGACGATGTCCCATCTCGACGCCCTGCTCGCCGGGCTCGACGTCGCCCTCACCGACGATCTCCTCGACCGGATCGACGCGATCGTCCCGCCGGGTACGGATGTCGGCGCCCTCGACCAGTCCTACGCGCCGCCGCCCCTCACGGTCCCGGGCCTGCGGCGGCGCTTCCTGGGTGAACGGTCGGCCGCCTGATTCCCGAGGGCGCATCCTTGTCGGGGGCGCTCACCCTTATTCCGGAGGCGCGCTCGCCGCCGCGCCCTCTACGGTGCCGGTATGACGACCGTACGGGTGATGACGCAGGCCGATGTCCGCGCGGTGTCGGCGCTGCGGGTGGCAGGGTGGCAGGCGGCGTACGCCGGGCTCCTTCCGCAGTCGTACCTGGACGGTATGACGGTGGAGGGGGATGCGCGGGAGCGCCACCGACGGTTCGCGCATGCGCGGGAGGGGGTGGCCGACTTCGTCGCGGTGGACGGTGCCGGCGAGGTGGTGGGGTGGGCGTGCGTCGGCCCCTATCGGGGCGAGGTGGCCCCGGGCGAGTTGTACGCCCTCTACGTACGGCCCCCGCTGATCGGCTCCGGAATCGGCCGCGCCCTGATGGACACGGCCCACACCCACGCCCGTACCCACGGCTTCACCTCGATCCGCCTGTGGGTCCTCCGCGACAACACCCGGGCCCGCCGCTTCTACGAGCGAGCGGGTTACACACCGGACGGCACCGCCCAGACGGAGTCCTACGACGGAGTCCCCATCCCCGAAGTCCGCTACGAGCGAGCCCTTTAGCATGGGACCCGGGGCGGCGGTTCGACACTGCGGTTGTCCCCCGGGCGTGGATCGAGGAGCGCTTCGGCGTTGAGCGCCTGGAACACCTTCGAAGCCGGATCGTCGCGTACGGCAGCAACGGGACGATCACGCTCAGGTCGCAAGCCGAGGAGGTGACGGCCTACTTCGTGGACGCGGCGCGCGGCCCGTTGTTCCCGCCGATCACGCCACGGGACGTCGACGCTGCGGAGCACGTCATCGGACGTCCGCTGCCCGCACTCCTGCGGCGGATCTACATCGAGATCGGCGTCAAGGGCTCTACGACCTCGACCTTCCGAAGGTCAGGAGTTGGTCCAGCTGCGGGTGCTGAGAACCAATCGGTAGCCATCTGGATCTTCGATGCTGGCGCCCCAGTTGTCCCAGTACGGATTACGAGCCTGCACACGCTTGCCGCCGTGGGCTTCCAGACGTGAGAGAAGCGTTTCCGGTACCTGGCCGTCGAGGTAGACGACGAGCAGGTCCTCCTCGGTAGGCCGCGGTTTTACGGCGGCGTCGTGGACGAGTTCCAGGTGCCAGGAGGCGTCCGGCCAGCCGATCATCAACAGATCGTGGTGGTCCGGCCTTCCTGCGCTTTCCGCGCGGAACAGAACGCTCAGTCCGAGCCCACCGACCCAGAAGTCTTCTGCAGCGACCAGGTCGCGCGACGGCCGGGCGATGCGGATGTGGCTCTGGCCGGTGGCAGGCATGGAATGCTCCTCGTCAGTGATCATGTTCTGGCTGTGGCAGCGTATGCGCGGGGACCCGCCACGGCATCGGCCCCGAGCTTCAGGAGCGACTGGCCATCGGACCTACGACCACGAGCCGATCCGGTCCCGAACGGGGCTCGCACTGGATCACCCACCCGGGCCCGGCCCGTGCGCCGAAACTCTCAACTCCCGGACCAGGCAGGCCAGTCGGCTCGAAGAACCGACACCCGGCCACCCGTCACGACGTGGGCAGAACGACCAGGCGCCCTGACTCCATCGCCGAACGTAATCGGATCAAAGGCTCGCAAAGGTTAAATAACAAGCTGAGCCACCCGTGACCGATGAGCCGACCTGTCCCCGGTCCCTTTCAGCGGCCTCGTGATTCCGAAACGACCAATAGGCCACCGGTGCCGCGTCTGCTGCGGCCCGGGGCGCGGCTTGCGGTCAGCCGAGCCACTTCACCACGGCATCGCCGGACGCGGCGCACGCGGCGTAGAAGTCGCGCAAGGTGTGGAAGTTGTCCACCACCACCTCGACTTCGTGCGGGTCCTCCGGGGCCGCGCCGTACAGGCCGCGCAGGGATGCGCGCCGCTTCTCGTACCTCTCGCGGATGTCGTCGTCCTCGTAGCTCCCGGCTGCGCCGCCGCGCAACTCCTCGGCGATGGCCCGCACGACGCGGGGCGTGATGCCGAAGGTCCCGCCGTAGTCCGCGTGGCCGTCGAGCAGGGGGAGGCCGCCGCCGAGGGCGACAGCGGCCAGGCCCGGGTGGAAACTGCCGGATTCCAGGACGTGGTGGAGGACCGCCCATCCCTTGGCGATCTCCTGGCACTCGCGGGTGAGGCCCGCGCGTGACGGATTCCCCTCGAGCCAGTCCTCGAATGCCGCCGGAGTCACGCCCCACAGGGTCAGCTCGATGCTCACCGGGCCCCGTCCCCCGTTCCGTAAAACGCCGGTCCTGTTCGCCGACGATCACCTCACCGAACGTACAACACCCCACCGACAGAGGTTCCTTGTGCGCGGGTCGGCAGGGGTGTGGGAGGGTGGCCGGTCGTGGGGCAGGCGCTGGTGATGTTTCTTGACGGCTCGGCCGAGGCTGCTGTCGAGGGGCTGCGGGAGCGGTTGGTGGGGGGCGGGGTTCTCGGGGCGGGCGGCTCGCCGGTCCTGGGGCGGCCGCACATCACCGTGGCCGTGGCCGAGCGGATCGTGCTGGGCGAACCTGGGGTGCCGGGGCAGATCGCCGATCAGACGCTGGCCGTGCGGATGGAGTCGGTCGGCGTGTTCGGCGGGGCGCAGGGGGTGCTGTTCCTCGGGGTGACCGTCACGCGGGCGCTGCTGGAGGCGCACGCGGCCGTCCACGCGGCAATCGGGGGTGACGCGGGCGGTCCGTTCGGCCACTTCCGGCCGGACATCTGGGTCCCGCACTGCACGCTGGCCACCGGACTGGACGGTCCGGCCCAGGGCGAGGCCGTCGCGTTACTGCATCCGCTGCCCCTGATCACCGGGCACGTCACGGGCGTCGGGCTGGTGGATACGGAGACGGGGGCGGACCTTCCGCTGTGACGGCTCATCCATGGGTCGACCGTACGATCATCGCTGCGGGGTCACGGTCCGTGGTGTGCGGGCCATGAAGACGTCGATGGGGTCCTCGGATACGAAGACGAAGCCGTGGCGTTCGTAGAGGCGCCGGGCCGCGCTGCCTTGGAGGACGTCCAGCCGGACCAGGGTGCCGTCGCGGTCGCAGCGGTCCAGCAGCCGGCGCAGCACGGCCGCCCCTATGCCCGCGCCCTGGTACCGCGGGTCAAGGTAGAAGTGCTCGAGCCAGTGGGCGTCCCCCTCGGGGCGCAGCGCCACGGACCCGCCGAACGCCCCGTCCACCTCGATGATCCACGTCCACGCCGGATCGAACCGCTCACGAACCCGCTGCCGCGCCCGGTCCTCGTCCCACCGCCCCAGCCGCTCCAGATCCCCCCGCATCACCACGGCCTTCAACGCGGCCACCGCCTCGACATCCCCCGCGACGGCAGCCTGCATCCCCCACTCCACCATGATCATCACCCTAACCGACGGGGTGCTCCGTCGCTCCCGGCATGCCCTCCTTCGCCGGAGCGGCCCGCGCCGCTACGCCGGGAGGAGGGTGGTGAGGCAGAAGGGGTGGCCGGCGGGGTCGAGGAGGACGCGCCAGCCGGCCGGGTTCGGCTGGTGGGACGGCTTCGTGGCGCCCGCTGCCAGGGCCTGGTGCTCTGCCTTGTCCAAGTCGGCTACCGCCACGTCCAGATGGAACTGTTTGGGCTCCCCGTCGGGCCACCGCGGGGGTTTGTGGTCGGGGACGCGGACCGTGACCAGCAGGAGGCCACCGAGGTCGACGCCGCAGAAGGAATCCGTCTCGACGGTGATCGTGCCGCCCAGCACCGACACCCAGAACTCCGCGAGGGCGCGGGGGTCGTCGCAGTCCAGGGACACCGATCCCAACCGGCCGATGGGCTCGCTCATTTCGGCTCCGTTCCTTCCGGGTCAGACCGCTTGGGCCACGTTCAGGGCGAGCAGGCTCTCGGCGGTCTCGGTGATCGTGTCCGCGATCGGGCGCGGCTTCCAGCCCAGCACCCGCTGGGCCTTCGCCGAGGTGGCGTCGAGGTTCTTGCCGAGGATCGAACGCAGCGGACGCAGCTCGGAGTTGACCAGGGACAGGCCCCGGGTCGCCCAGACGGGAAGCTCCCTCGTGGGCACCCCCGCGGCACGCTCGCCGAGGCGCTCGCGGAGGATCTCGGCGACCTCGCGCAGCCAAAGGCTCCGCCCCGAGGTCGCGATGAACCGCTCCCCCGCGGCCGCCGGATCGGTCATCGCGCGCAGGTGCAGGTCGGCCACGTCGCGCACGTCCACGTACCCGGTGGCGAACTTCAGCGTCGCCGGCATCGCACCGTCCAGCATGCGCTTGACGAGCCCGAGGGACGGGGAGTAGTCGGGGCCCAGCACGGGGCCGAGGACGCCGGTGGGGTTCACGGTGGCCAGCTCCAGCCCTTCACCCTGCGTCCTGACGAAGTCCCAAGCGGCGCGCTCCGCAAGCGTCTTGGACTTCTGGTACGGCTGGATGCCCGCGTCGACGTCCGTCCAGTCCTCCTCCGTGAACGGTGTGTCCCGCTCCGGGTGGCCGTAGGCGACGGCGCCGATCGCCGAGGTGAGGACCACCCGCCGTACGCCCGCGTCGCGGGCCGCGCGCAGGACGCGCAGCACACCGTCGCGGGCCGGGCCGACCATCTCGTCGTCGGAGCGCGGGACGCTGGTCAGCGTCGGCGAGGCGACGTGCAGGACGGCGTCGCACCCCTTCACCGCCTCCGGCCAGCCCGCGTCCTTCGTGAGATCGGCGGTCAGGACGCGTACGGGCGCGTCCGGCGCGGCGCCACCGTGCCGCAGCATCGCCCGCAGCTCCGGCTCGCGCGACAGACTGCGGACGGTGGTGCGCACGGAGTGCCCGGCCTCCAGCAGTGCGAGGATGCACCAGCTTCCGATGTAGCCCGACCCGCCCGTCACCAGCACTTCAGCCATGGGTGCGTCCTCCTCGGACGATCAATTCGGCAAACAAGTGGAGGGTTCTCCGCTTGTTCCTCCAAGGTAACGGAGAGACCTCCGCTTCGGCAAACGGGCGGCAGGCGCGTGTCGCTGCCGCGCCCGGAAGCGAGGAGGCGCCGAGCCGCGCGCTCCGGGGTTGGGCGGCGGTGACGGCGGGGTGGCAAGCGGGGCGCTTGGGGTGGGCGGCCGTGACGGCGGCCCTGGCCCCGCGGGCGGCCGCGGCGAGCAGCCCGAAGGAGGCCGCGGCCCTGTCCCGGGGGCCACCCGTCGGCGTCGGCAGCAACCCTCGTACGGCGCTCGCTCCTCTCGGGCTGGCCGGGTCGCGGCCCCACGGGGGGGCTCGCCCCTGACCCCGGTACGGGCCCCCACCAGGCGCTACGGGGCCGCCGCCCCACAGCAGGCCCACCCCCGACCCCGGTACCACCCTCACCCCTGCCCGGACGCAACCCCCATCGCCTCGTACACGGCCCTCACGTAAGCCGCCGCCCGCGCCGAGCCCAGAATGTCCGCCCCCATATCGTTCATCACATAGGTGATCGTCATACGGCGGTCCAGGTCCACGATCGCCATCGAGCCGCCCCATCCGCCCCAGAAGGCGATCCGCCCCTCGGGTATCCACGGCAGTGTGCGCCCCGAGGCCAGGGCGAACCCGATGCCCCACGTCAGGGGGAGGCCGTTGACGAGGTCCACCCCCGCGGACTGCCGGTCGAAGACGAGTGCGATGGTGTCGGGCCCGAGCAGCCGGCCGCCCGGCGTGGCGCCCTCCAGGGCGAGCGGGGCCAGGATCCGCGCGAGCGCCCGCGCGTTCCCGTGCCCGTTCGCCGCCCCCAGGTCCGCGGTCCGCCACGCCCGCGTGTTCGCGGCACCGGCCTCGATCGGCGGCCCGGTGAGCGTCCGGTGGGCGACGGAACCGGGATCGAGCGCCGAGGGGTCGAAGGCGACCGCCGGAGGGACGACGTCCGCGACCCGCGGCAGATCCGCGTCCCCCACCCCGATCCGGAAGTCGGCGCCGAGCGGCCGCGCCAGGTGCCGCTCCACGAAGTCGCGCAGCGGCAGGCCGGTCAGGCGGTGCACCAGCTCGCCGATGAGGTGGCCGTAGGTGAGCAGGTGGTATCCGGACGCCGAACCGGGCCGCCACCAGGGCGCTTGCGCGGCCAGCCGGGCCGCGGCCGCGCGCGTGTCGTACAGGTCCTCGATGCGCGCGGGCTGCTCCAGGCCGGAGAGGCCGGAGGTGTGGGAGAGCAGGTGCCGCACCTCGACGTCCCGCTTGCCGTTCGCCGCGAACTCGGGCCAGTAGCGGGCGACCGGCGCGTGGACGTCCAGTTCGCCGGCATCGACGAGCAGCAGGGCGGCCAGGCTCGTCACGGTCTTGGTGAGGGACCACACGTTGGTGATCGTGTCGCGCTCCCAGGGCTGCGTACGGGCGGCGTCCCGGTGGCCGCCCCACAGGTCCACCTCCTGCCGGCCGTCGACGTCCACGACCAGCGAGAGCCCCACCTCCGCCCCGCTGAGCAGCTGCTTTTCCACCGCGTCGCGGACAGGCGCGAAACGGGTGCTGACGGTTCCGTTCAGTTCGGTCATGGCAGCAGGCTCCGACCTTGACACGTGCGTCAAGGTCAAGCCGTACGATGATCGGTATGCGAATCGGCGAACTGGCCGCGCGGGCGGGCGCCTCCACCCGGCAGGTGCGGTTCTACGAGGCGAAGGGCCTGATCACCTCGCGGCGCGGGGCGAACAACTACCGCGACTACAGCGAGGCCACACTGGGGCGGGTCCAGCAGATCCGCGAACTGCTCTCCGCGGGGCTGTCGACGCAGGTGATCGCCGCGATCCTGCCGTGCCTGGAGTCACCGCGGGACCCGATCGTCTTCGAGGGGGTCCTGCCCGAGACGACGGCGAGACTGGAGCGGGAGCGGGACCGGCTGACCGCGCGGATCGAGGTGCTGACGCGCAACCGCGACGCCGTCGCGGCATACCTGGACGAGCTGCGCCGGCGCTCCGAACAGGCGGAACGTTCCGGTTGACGGGTTGGAGTAGGCCGCCGACACGGGCACGGGTCCCGCGCTCGCTCCCGGCGGCGGCTCAGCCCAGCCAGACGGCCATCGCGTCCCCGGCCTCCGCCGCCGCGGCGTAGAAGTCTCGGACCTCCCGGAAGGCCGCCACATACTGTTCGACCGGCCGTGTATGGACGCCGTTGCGCGCGCCGTAGCTGCCGGTGAAGTCGAGGGTGCGGTAGCGGTCCTCGATGTCGGTGTCGCCGAGTGCGGACAGCTGTGCGGCCACTTCCCGTACCAGGGCGGGTGACAGCACCCGGGTGCCTCCGTAGTCGGGAAGGTCCTCCGGCAGCACCTCGCCTCCGGCGACGGCCCGCGCCGGTCCCGTGACCGGCACCGGCACCGGGCCGTCCGCGAGGATGCGGGCCAGGACATCCCACTCCTTCCCCACGCGCAGGTTCTCGGCGACGTGATCCGGACCCAGTTCGCCGGCCGCCACCGCCTGGGCGTACGTCGCCGGGCTGATGCGCCACATCGTGAACTCGATACTCATCGGTGCCTCCGTCGCCGGCCGAGGGAAGCCGTGCGCTCAGTCGATGCAGAACTCGTTGCCCTCGATGTCCAGCATCGGGATGCAGGAATCCTCGCCGTCGTACAGCGTGCGCACGTGGACTGCGCCGAGCGGCAGCAGCCGTGCGCATTCGGCTTCCAGTGCAGCCAGGCGTTCCGCGCCCACGAGCCCGGTACCGACCCGCACATCAAGGTGCACCCGGTTCTTGACGGCCTTCCCCTCGGGGACGCGCTGGAAGTACAGCCGAGGTCCCACGCCTGAGGGGTCCACGCAGGCGAACCATGAACCCCGCTGCTCGGGCGGCTGCGATTGCTGGTAGTCGTCCCAGGTGGCAAAGCCCTCCGGTGGCGGCGGCACGACGTACCCCAGCACCTCGCACCAGAAACGGGCGAGACGCTCGGGTTCCGCGCAGTCGAAGGTCACTTGGAACTTCTTGATCGCCGGCATCGGAGCACCGTACCAAGGGCACCCGCGCCCCTGCCGGTCATTCCGTCGGCACAGCCCATGAGCGCGCGCTGAGATGGCCCCACGAGAGGCGGGCGGTGTCGGTGGGTGCGGTTAGCGTGTGGGGCGATGGTGGGAGGGATGGCGGGAGGACACATGGGCGTGCGCAGCGCGGACGAGGTGCTGGGCGAAAGTTGGGAGCGGTACGCGCGGGAGGCGATCGCAGCGGCGGGGCAGGACTACCCCGGGCGGGAACGTGTGGTCGAACTCTTCGGGGAGCCCTTGGAGTTCGGCGAGGTGGTCGCGCCCTTCGGCGAGCGCTGGCCCGGACTCGCGCCCGCCGCCGGCGAACTCGGAGCGGACGCGGAGGAGATCGCCGAACGGGTTGCCGTCCGCGTTCACGCCGGACTTCGCCAAGAGGAGTTGACGTTCCTCCTGGACCGCCCGTACCGCAGCGAGGACGTGCCCCGGCTCCTGGACGAGCTGGGCCTCGCCGGCGGCTGGCTCTTCGAGACCGAGGAGCTGCGCGTGATCCTGCGCTCGTGGGAGGAGCGTTACGGGGCACGGCTCGTCACCCTGGACGGCGATCGCCTCGCCGTCTCGGTGGCGGCCCCGCCCCGCACTCCGGCGCAGGCCGAGGCGGTCGCCGCCGAGCACTTCGCTTTCTCCTCGGACACCATCACCCAGGGCGACGACGAAACCCTCCGCGATTACGCGGCCAACCAGGTGCTGGACCACGAGGTGTGGTCCTTCTGGTGGGACTGAGCAGGGTATTCGCTGGATCTATCGCTTGCCCTTGGAACATGAATGGCGTGGAGGGATGGCCCGGCGGGCCGCGGTTGCTCTTTTCGGCAGGACCCTTTCGGCCGCGGTGGCCGGGGGTGGAGCTACGAGGAGAGGCGAGCCGTGTACGAGAAGGTCGTGTGGCCCGAGCGGTACAGGCCGGAGACTTCGGCGATCTACGCGCTCAATGACATCGACGTGGCCGCGCCGGCCGAGGTCGTGTGGAAGCTGCTGGTCGAGGCCGAGCAGTGGGCCGGGTGGTTCCCGCCCGAGGACCAGGTGAAGGTCCTGGGCGGAGGTACGGAACTGGCGCTCGGCACGCGTTACACGCGGGTGACGGTCGGCTTCCCGATGAGCCTGCACGTGACGGAGTTCGAGCCGTACCGCAGGCTCTCGTGGGAGACGGTGGTCGACGGCGACGAGACGGGGTCCAGCGCGTATCACGGCTGGGTGATCACGCCCACGGCGGACGGCTGCCATGTGCTGACCGAGGAGACTCAGCAAGGCCCCTTCTTCCTGGAGGAGTTGGGCCACAAGCGCCCGGGGGCCCTCTACCGCTACCACCAGGACTGGGTCGAGCGCCTGGCCCGCACCGCCGAGGCAGAAGCGACGGCGCGGGCAGAAACGGGGGCGGCGGCACAAGCGGGGGCACCGGCGCAGCCGACCCGTGGAAACGCAGGCGCGGTTGCGGCGAAGGCCGCCCAACGGGGCTAGTTCGCCGACGAGTCGGCCCCGGACAGCGTGGCGGCCGACTCGTCGGCCAGGGCGGTCAGCGCCGCCACCTCCGCCGAGGTCAGCTCCTCGGCGAACGAGGAAGCCGCCACGTTGGACCGCAGGTGGTCCGGAGAGGCCGTACCCGGGATCGCCACGACCGAAGGGGACCGCCGCAGCAGCCACGCCAGCGCGACCTGCGCCGGGGTGGCGCCCAGGCGGGCGGCAGGCCCCGACAGGGCGTCGTGCGCGGTGAGTTTGCCGGCGCCGAGCGGGAAGTACGGCACGAACATGATGCCTTGGGCCTCGCAGTCCGCGAGGACCTGGACACCGCTGCGGTCGAGCAGGTTGAAGCGGTTCTGCACGGCCGCGATCGGCGTCATGTCCTGTGCGCGGGCGAGCATCTCCGGGGTCGCCCCCGACAGGCCGATCCGCCGGATCAGTCCCTGCTCGCGCAACTCGACCAGGACGCCCAGCGATTCCTCCATCGGCACGTCGCTGGGCGGCACGGGCGCGTCGCCCCACAGCCGCAGATACGTCAACTCGCTTGTCTCGGTGCCCATATCGGCCAGCGCCTCGTGCACCTGGCGGCGGACGGTGTCGGGGTGGCCGGTGATGAGCCAGGAGCCGTCGGGGCCGCGCCCGGCGCCGACCTTGTTGCCCACGATCACGTCCTCGGGGAAGGGCCGCAGCGCCTCCCCGATCAGCCGGTTCACGACACGCGGCCCGTAGGCGTTCGCGGTGTCGAAGAAGGTGACGCCCAGCTCGACGGCCAGCCGCAGCACCCCCCGGGCTGCCTCGGGGTCGGCGGGCGGCCCCCACACGTTCGGCCCGGCCAGCTGCATGGCTCCGTACCCGATCCGGTTCACGGCTTGCTCCTCAGTCGTCGAAAGCACCTGGGCGTATCAGTGCCTCACTGGATCGCGTAGCACTGCCCCGTATCAGTGTTACGCGGAATGCCGTAGCATCGCAACCGTGGACGATGTGAAGACCCGGACCCGGCGGCAGATCCTCGACGTGGCGGCGGACCTCCTGGAGCGGGAGGGCGCGCAGGCGGTCTCGACGCGCTCGGTCGCGGCGGCCGCCGGCATCCGCGCCGCCTCGCTCTACCAGCTCTTCGGCGACAAGGACGGCCTGCTCACGGCCCTGGCCATCCACGCCTTCGAGACCTACCTCACCGAGAAGCAGGCGCTCGCGCACACCGACGACCCCGTCGCCGACCTCGCCCGCGGCTGGGACGCCCATGTCGACTTCGGGCTCCGCCACCCGGCGTTCTACCTGCTGATGTACGGCACCGACCGGCCCGGCCGCCGCCCGCCCGCGGCCGAGGAGGCGCACCGCCTGCTGATGGCCTTCCTCGACCGGACCGCCGCCGCGGGCCGCCTGCGGGTGCCGTCCGCCGAGGCCGCCCGGCTCCTGCTTGCCGCCGCCACGGGCGTCACGTTCACCCTGATCGGCACGCCCGCCGAGGACCGCGACCCGCAGACCTCCGCGCGGATGCGCGACGCCGTCATCGCCACGCTCACCACGGACGCGGCAGCCGAAGCCGGTACGGGTGCCGGGAAGCGTACGGCGAAGGGGACCGAAGCGCGTCCGGCCTCCCCAACGGCCCTCGCCCCCAAGGCCCTTGCCCTCGACGCGGCACTCACCCAGGCCGACGCCGACGACCTGCCGCTGCGCCCGACCGAGACGGCGCTGCTCCGCGACTGGCTGCACCGCCTGGCCCGTTGACCATGGTGCCGCATACGACGCCGCCCCCACGCGGGCCAACGGGCCTGCCGGGGGCGGCGGTTGCGTACGTACGAGGTTCAGACCTCGAAGCGGCCGTCCTTGACGGCACCCACGAAGGCGGACCACGCCTCACGCGAGAAGGCGAGTGCGGGCCCCTGCGGGTCCTTGCTGTCGCGTACGGGGACGAGGTAGGGCACGCCGTCCTGGACTTCGATGCAGTTGCCGCCGGAGCTGTCGCTGTAGCTGGACTTGCGCCAACGACCTACCTCGACGCAGGCGCCGCCAGAGCTGTCACTGTAACTGGACTTGTACCACTCAACGCCGTGCAGGGTCCGATCAATCATGTGCTGTACTCGTCCTTCACAAGAGTGCGGATGAGGTCAAGCGACTTGGCCGGGTCCAGGGCCACCGCCGTAAGAAGATCGTAGGACAGGTTCGCGAAGGCGATGTCCTCCTTACGCTCGAACAACCGCCCGGAGTGCCAGCCGTCGCCGTACACGACATCGCTGCGATCGCTGTAGCTCCAGATCGTGAATGAGCCGTCGAGTCCCGCGTGGTTCGGAATGCTTAAGGGAACGATCTGGAGCACGATCTTCGGCTTCTCTGCTTCCAGAAGTAGACGTTCAAGCTGGGCTGCCATAACCTCCGGACCGCCGATGGGCCTTCGCAGTACCGACTCGTCAAGGATGACCCAGACGTAGGGTCCTTGCTCGCGGGCCAACGCCTCCTGCCGCGCCGCTCGACCGGCCACCACGGAGTCCACCCGCCCAACCGGCATACGCGGTTGCATCCACTGTGTCTGTGCCCGCGTGTACTCCTCCGTCTGGAACAGACCGGGCACCACCCGGGCCTCGTAGATGCGGATCTCCGTCGCCCGCTGCTCCTCCACCGCCGCGCCCTTGAACCAGTCCGGGTACGGGTTGGCGAGGACCCGCTTGAGGATGCGCTGGAAGCGGTCGCCCGTGCCGAGCGCGCGGTCCAACTCCCGGGCCAGCGCCTCCGACGGAGTACGCCGTGCCGCCTCCACGTTCGAGATCTGCTGGAAGCTGTACGTCGTCATCGCCGACAACTCCCGCAGGGTCAGCCCCCTCGCCTCCCGCATCAGGCGCAGCTCCTCCCCGAAGAAGCGCAACCACGAAGCCTCGGGCAGTTCGTCCTCCGCCACGTCCATGCCGGTCTCCTACCTTCCGTTGCTCAGAGCCCTTTCGAGAGCAGGCTATGAGCCAGGGAAGCGAGAGCGCAGCCAATCCACATAAGTATGAAAATCCCTGGTCAGGGGACGATCCGATCCGGTCCTCTACGATCAGCCGAGGTCAGGGCCTTGCACGCAGCCACCGACCCACACCTGGGCCACGTCCCCCGAGGACTCTGAATACGATCACCGCAGGCTCGCACCCGCCGCGCAGACTCTCCGGGCCAGGTCGTGCGGCACAACGGGAGTCGGGTGGAGGCGGGTTGGGGGGGCCGCCCCGACTCCCGGGGCGGACACCGCCGGGCACCCGCCGGCGGCCATGGACCAGAAACTTCCTGGGGGAGCCTGCGGGGGGCCGCACAGGTGGACATCGGGCAGTCTCGCGATTCCACGCGCTTGACGTCGTCGCTCACGGAGCGTTTCACGAGGGCGTTTCAGGACCGCCCCGGTTCGGTTCGGTCGACTCGCATCTCACGTCGCGGAGCCGAAGAAGGTATGCGGCGGTCAGCGCAACAGCACGGTCCTCGTCATGCGACAGCTCCACGAGGGCACGTGACGCTGCCGTCCCCGGAATGTCCGCCAGCGCTTGAGTCAGCCGCCCGCGTGCGGGTGCCGTGGTTGTGTCGTCGGCGAGGCGGTCGACAAGCCTGGTCGCGATCTGATCTGCCGTCCCGGTGTCGCTCGCCACCACGCTCAGTGCGTCGGCTGCGTCGGTGTCGTTCCTTCCCTCCACGATCAGGTCGATGAGCGCCGGGACCGCATCAGCCACACCACATGTACCGAGCGCCAAAGCCGCATACCCGCGGACCACGGCGTCGGGGTTCGCAAGGGCATCCCGCAGCTGCGCGGCAGCTTCATCACCAGGCATCTCGACGAGGGCCTGAACGGCACGCTCCCGCACCGCGGCCACCGGTGAGTCGAGGCCCTCTGCCAGCAGCGACAGGGCGTCGCCGTCGGATCGCGCCAACGCCCATCGCAGGGCCCCGGCGACGTTCGGCTCCGTCTCTCTGAGTGCCGCCTCGACCAGGGCCTCCACCGGCACCGGAACCTCGTCGCCCGAGGAAAGGACCGCTCGCTGACGCGTGTCGGCGCTCTTCGCCCCCAGCGCTTGGAGGAGCGCAACGACCTGGAGCACGTCCTCCCAGCCGACCGGGTCCGCGGCATTGATCCGGCGGAGCAGCGTGAGCAGCTCGGTCTCAGCCGCGATGCGATCGCGCGTCTGGCGGATGAGGTCGCCCACGAGCGCCGAAGGCCTGAATTCGGGATCGTCGAGCGCGCGCCCGATCTCACGCAGCGACAGGCCCAGCGACCGCAGGCTCTCGATGTGGAAGATCCGCCGGATATCCCCCGCGGAGTACTCCCGGTAACCGGATCCCGTACGGCCCGAAGGCCGCACGAGGCCCAGCGACTCGTAATGCCGGAGCATGCGGGCACTGACCCCGGACCGTTTGGCCACCTCACCGATCAACACAGGTCAATCGTCTGCCGTGGGGGATCCGTCGAGGGCCGCGACGCGCTTGGCCTCCTTGATCGCCGGGGCGAATCCGGCGTCGGGGTCCCGCAGCAGCCGTTGGGTGGCGAGCGCGTGTGCACGCACGCGCGGGTCTTCAGCCGTCGTCGCGGCGTGCAGAGCGGGCCCGACCACTTCACCCAGTGCCGCCAGCGCCTGGCTGAGGCTCAGCTGCGTCTCCCGCTCACCGCGCCCGAGTTGCGTCGCCAGGCTCGTGGCCAGGGCAGGCTCCGCGCCTTCCGGGACGAGCACGACCGCGGCCCGCCAGGCGCTGCGCGCCACCTCGTCGTCGGCGTCGGACAACAGTGCCGGGGTGATCGCCGGCCACGCCCGCCGGTCCCCGATCTTGGACAGTGTGTGCAGCGCCTGGCTGCGTGCCTGCGCACGCTCGGAGCGGACCTCGCGGAGCAGCAAGGGGAGCGTCAGCGACACCCGGTGACGGGTGAGTGCCCAGGTCAGCATGTCGCGGACGAAGAACTCGGGCTCGATCGCGCATCGTTCGATGAGCTTGTCGACGAAGCACGGGTCGGGCGCCGTACCGACCGCCAGAGCGGCCCGCAGCCGCACGGACGAGCGACTGTCCTCCAGCCCCTGGAGCGCTCGTACGGCGTCCGTGTCCCCTCTCATCATGGTCATCGGGACCACCTCCTCGGGAAGCAGTCAAGACCTTGTCACCGTGTCAAGGTCAAACGGCGTCGGAGGGTCACCCGGGCGCTGCCGTGGCGGGCAAGGCGACGGGCCACGGCGGGTAGGGCGGGCATCATCCTGTGTCGGGCGGAGAATGCGCGCCCGCACCGAATGGCCGTCGAGCGCCACCCGATCGCCACGCCGCGGTTTGGATCCCGGGACGCTCGGGGACCGCATCCACCGTTCGCGGGACCCCCGCGGTGTTGTCCTCGTCCCGCGAACGCCGCCCCGTACGCCCCCAACTGCGCCCCCCTACGCTCCCCGCATCCCCTCGCCCACGCGCCCACCGCGCGGTCTCCGCGCCCGTCCTCTCCGTTCGGAAAGGCCAGCCATGCAGCGCCTGCTGTGCCCGGTGGAAACGCTCTTCGCCGGCCAACGAAGCCGGGCCGTCGTCTCCTGCACCGTCCGCGGCGCCCTCGACGCCGATCTGCTCGCCACCGCCTTCGCCGACCTCACGGCCCGCCACCCGCCGCTGCGCTGCGTCATCGCCGCGGCGGACGTGCCGGAGTCGGTCCACTGGAGCCCCGCTGGCCCGGGGGCGGGCTTCGCCCTCCAGGAGCTCGACGTACCGCCGCGGCTGGCGCACCACGCCGCGGGGACCCGTACGTACGCCGACGAGCTCAACACCCCGTTGCCGCTGAGCGGTCCCCTGGTCCGCGCCGCCCTGCTGGAGGGCGCGGACTCCACCGCCACCCTCGTGCTCTCCGTCGACCACGCGATCGCCGACGGGCACAGCGCCATCGCCCTGCACCACGCGTTGTGGGCGCGCTACGCCCAACTGCTCGCCGGTGCCGCGCCCGAGCCCTACTGCACCGACTGGCCCGTACCCGTCAGCGAACTGCTGCCGCCGTGCCAGGAGGACGAGGCCGTGCGGCACTTCGAGCAACTGGTGGCGTGCGCCCGTCCATTGGAGATGCTGCCGCACGACGGGGCGCCCGTCTCGATCGGTACCGGCCGGATCGAGGTGGCGCGGCTGCTGCTGGACCGCACCCGCACGGCCGCGCTGCGCCGGGCCGCATCCGCGGGCGGGGTCTCCGTGCAGGGCCTGGTGGCCGCCGCGCTGCTCGCGACCGCGCGGCAGCGGCTCGGCGGCGAGGGCCCGCGCACCCTGGGCTGCCTGTCGCCGGTGGACCTCCGTACGCGGCTGGAGCCGCCGCTGCCGGCCGAGACGATGGTCGCGGCGGTGACCTTCCACACCGACGTGTTCGACATCGCGCCCGGCGACGACACGTTCGCGCGGGCCCGCGCGGTGACCGACAGCTTCAAACGGGCGCTGGCGGACGGCGAGCCCTTCCGCACCACGCGGGTTATGTCGCGCGTCGCGCAGGTGCCCGCGCTCATGCTCGGCACGGTGATCGCCACGAACATGGGCGCGGTGGACGGGCCGCCGCTGCCGTCCGACCTGGACCTGCTCGACCTCCGCCTGGTGCCCGCCCGCGAGCAGTACCACCCCGAGGCGGGCCGCAGCCCGGTGCTGGCCTGCGTCACGACGTTCGACGGCCGCCTCGCGGTCGAATTCCCGTACTGGACGGGATGCTTCAGCCCGGCGGTGGCTGCCGCTTTCCGCGACGGGGTGGGTACGGAACTGTGCCGCCTGTCGGCGCACGGCGTGCGGTGAAGGAACGCGGTGAGCTCCGCAGGGGAGGGGTGAGGCGGGCGGGAGGGCAAGGGCGTCGGAATTCCCCGCGGGCACCGTCCGCTCCCGCACCCGCTTCCCGTCGGCACCGGCACGCCGCACGCCCTGCCTGTGGGGGCCGCGCACTCGCTAGGGTGCCCTGGTGGCAAGGAGATTGCGGCTGGCGGTCGCGCAGAGCACCGTTCCGGAGGACCCCACCGACCCGGAGAACCTACGAGCGAGCGGCCGGCAGATCCGCGCCCTGATGCGCGAGGCGCGCGACGCGGGAGCGCGGCTCGTGCAGTTCCCCGAGGGCGCGATCACCTACCCTGGCAAGCGCGTGATGTCGTCCGGACCGCGCGGCACGCTGGGTCCCTCGGACTGGAGCCGGGTCGACTGGGATGTGCTGCGGGCCGAAGCGGCGGCCGTCGCCGAGTCGGCGGGCGAGTTGGGCCTGTGGGTGGTCTTCGGGGCGCCCCATGCCCTGACGCCGCCGCATCGGCCGCACAACAGCCTGTACGTCGTCTCGGACAAGGGCGCCCTCGTCTCCCGCTACGACAAGCGCTACCTGTCCCACGCCGAGGTCTCGTACATGTACACCCCGGGCACGCAGCCGCTGGTCTTCGAGGTCGACGGCATCCGGTTCGGCACCGCACTGTGCATCGAGGTCAACTTCCCCGAGGTCTTCGACGCGTACGAGCAACTCGGCGTGGACTGCGTGCTGGTGTCGGTGATGGTCGACGACGCGGCCCGGGCCGTCGTCGCGCAGGCGTACGCGACCCTCTACAACTACTGGGTGGCCTACTCCGTTCCGGCCCAGTTCGGCGCGACCGCTCCCGCGACGGTCATCGCACCCGGGGGCCGGCCGCTCGCCCGCTGCCCCGCCGCGAACCGTCCCGGCCTCGCCGTCGCCGACATCGACCTGGACACACCGGACCCCGACATCGACGCGGCCCTCCGCCTCGCCCGACCGTGGCGCCGCACCGCGCGGACGGGCCTGTACGACCGGCATGTTGTCCGCGGTGACGGCAGGAGCGAGACGCGCACCGAGTTCTGACGCGGTGCCGGGCGAGCCCGCCCGGCGGGGCGGGCCACCGATCCGCGGTACCGGGACATGGCCGCGGCACAAATTTCCGGTGAACGCGCAACCCGGACAAAAGGGTTGGATGACACAGCCGCGTAACAGCGGGCCCACAGCGGACAACTCCCGCAGTGCCGCGCCGGTCGAAGCCTGTGCGTCGCACACCTCGGCGCCGTGGCGGAACCGGTGCCGCCCGGCGCACCTCCTGTGTCAACGACCGAAGTTGGAGTCCGATCGTGACTGCGAAGAACCTGACGCGGCTTGCCGCCGGCGCCGCCCTGCTGCTGGCGGCCGGCGCGCTGTCCGCCCCCGCCGCCTCCGCGTCCACCGCCGCGCCCGGCAGCGCCGCCGACGACGGCGGTTATGTGCTGAGCGTGCACACCGACCCGGCGAGCACCGACTACGACAACCGCCGCGTCGACGTCACCGGTACCGTCACCACGGCCGACGGCGCCCCGGCGGCGGGCATTCCCGTGACGGTGGACGAGGTGGTCCTGTTCACCACCTGGAACCCCTGGGGCGACCCGATCGACCCCCATGACTACGAACCGCGCGAGTTGGGCGTCCCGGTCACCGACGCCGAGGGGCACTTCACGATCCCGGACGTGTCGATCGACCACGTGGGCGGCAGCAGCCTGCTCAACGTCGAGCACGACGTGCAGATCACGGCGAGCTACGACGTGGACGGCGACCCCGACACCCCGCAGGACGGCTACTACACGGACACGACGGTCGCCGCCACACCCGAGGCCAGCACCGTGACGTACCACCTCAACAAGAAGAAGGTGAAGGCGGGCGACATCCTCACCATCGACGGCAAGGTGACCGTGCCGCGCGGCGTGGAGCCCGAGGGCACGGAGATCTTCCTGCAGACCTACTGGGAGTCGGAGTCCCACGTGAAGACCGAGACGGAGGACGACGGCACGTTCGTGCTGTCGGTGCGGGTGAGGAGCCAGGACGACAGGTTCGTGCTGCGCACGGCGCCGAGGGACTTCTACGTCGCGGGATCGACGGTGAAGCTGCCGGTGGTCAACAAGTCCCACCCGTAACGGAGTCCGCACGCAGCGGCCCCCACCCCCACCGTTCGGGGTGGGGGCCGCTGCGGCCATTTGTCCGCGTGCGCGGATGGACGTTCTCGCCCCACGAGCCGGCGGCCCGCACCGAGCAGGAGGCAGGTGCTGCGCGCACCCCAGGCGCGCCCCCGTACTTCACCGAACCACTCACCCCGCCGCGGGCGCACACCTACCTCGGCGGTCCGCGCCCCCGCCACGCAGTCGAGCGCGAACTGCCCGAGCGGTGGCCGGGCAGCTTCGTGGCCGACCTCGACGGGGAGATGATCGGCCACATCCTGCTCCGCCGGGCAACGGGCCACCGCCGCCCGGTCGCCGCGGGCAAGGCCGACCTCGGCTACCTCTTCCTCCCGCGCGCGTGGGGCGCCGGCTACGCCGCGGAGGCCTGCGCGGTGGCGCTCGCCTGGTTCGACGCCACCCACCCCGGCGAACCGGTCGTCCTCACCGCACTGACGGCCAACACCCCCCGCGATGCGCCTGGCCGCCCGCCTCGGTTTCACCGAACTGGAGCGTTTCGAGGCTTGGCAGGCCCCCCAATGGCTGGGCGAACGCCCCCCACCCGCGGCCCCCGCGTGACCCGAGAGGCCGGTGGGCACGTACCGCAACCGCCGCAGGCCTGGCGCATCCGCGCCGCTGCCCGGTGGGGACCACTTCGGGCCGCGCGTCCGGCTGGCGCATTCCGCAGCGGTGATCATGCGGCGCAGGTCGGCTCCCAAGGGCGGCAGCAGGTGGGACTGGGCCGACATGGCGAACCAGTTGTGGAGTTCGAGGGTCAGGACGACGCGGTAGAGGGCGAGCCGGGATTGCCACGGGGCCGGCCGCGGTGGGGGCGCCGTAACCGGTGAGGAGAACCACGAGTTCGGCGGAGTTGCCGCTCATGGAGAAGGCGTCGAGGCGGACGACGTCGATGAGGGGGTCGCCTGGCTTCGAGGGCGGGGGATCCAGCACCGAATCGCCCGCCGCGGGATCGACCCGTCCGGGCGCCTGGGCCGCCGCCGGTGGGTGGTCGAGCGGACGGTGTCCTGGCTCGCAGGGTGTCGACGGCTTCACCGCCCCTTGACGAGATCCTCCAGCGTCGCCACGGCTGCCAGAAGGGCCCGCACCACTGCGTCGCCTTGAAGCACGACTTCAACCTCCTCGGACGCCAGCGATTGTTGCGAGTCAGGACGTTGGTGGCGGCGCATAGTGGTGGGCAAGGTCAGTGGCGAGGTCGCGAAGGTGAGCCCTGGCTTCGGTGGGGCCGTGCACAGTGATGGTGCTCCCGAATGGCAGTAGTGTTCGCACGTCCTCCAGGTGCAGGAAGCGGATCCTCACCCTGTGACCGGTGGTGGATTCCTCAGGGTCGTCCTGGACGAGTCGTCGGCCGAGGATCCGTCGCGCTCGCTCGATCTGGGTCCGGTCGATGGTGGCGCTGACCTCTATCGCATGGTCGTGTTCCCACTGGTCAACGAGCGCCGCGGCGACGGTGGCCAGGGTCTGGTTCTCGCGGATCCGTCGTGGCCGGTCGACTTCTGTCCACGTCGTGATCCGTTCGAGTCGGTACATACGCGGCACTCGGGCACAGTCGGCGACGAGGTACCAGATGCCGGCCTTGGCGAACAGCCCGTAGGGATCCACGACGAGGTCGCGTGGACGTGACTCGCGTGTGCTGTCGTACTCGATCCGTAGCCGGTGGCCCCGCCGCACCGGGCCGATCAGCGAAGCCGGAGTCGTGCCGGAAACTCGTGCCTGATCCCAGGGACGGCTGTCCACGTGCACTGCGTCGGTGAGCGGCAGGAGCTCATCGGCTCGACGTGCCTGTGCAGCGGCGATCTTGGAGAGCGCGCGGCGGCTTTCGACCGATGCGTCGAGTTCCGCACGTTGCTTCTCGTCCAGCCCGGTGAGCGACAGGTGATCACGCTCGCCGGGCGTGAGTCGCGTGAGGTCGGGCCCGGACCCGGGCAGCATGGTCACGCCTCCGAGGCGCCCCCGTTGCGCGGTCACCGGCAGACCGGCCTCGCGGAGCCAGTTCAGGTCCCGGGTGACGGTTCGAAGGGACACCCCCAGGGCCGAGGCAAGTTCCTGTGTGGTCACGGCATTCTTCGATGCCAGCAGCAGCATCAGGGAGAAGAAGCGGTCCGGGGTCACGCATAAAGCTTTTCAGGAATTGCGACATGATGAGGCGCATATCCCGGTCAGGCTGGCGGATGCGTACCCACGGCTTGCGAGAAGGAAGAACCATGACCACATCCGTCGTGTCCATCGTCTACGTGAACGACGCTCCCGCCGCAGCGCGCTTCTACGGAGACCTCCTCGGCATGAGCCCGTCGTTCGAGACTCCGGGATACATCACCTTCGACCTCGGGCCAGGCGCTGACCTCGCCGTGTGGTCCGGCCAGTTCGAGGATCTGTCGGCGGACGTCCCGCGCACCGGTGAGGTGTGTCTGGCCACCGACGGCGGGCCCGACGAGGTCAACGCGATCTTCAAGCAGTGGCAGTCCAAGGGTGTCACGATCCTGCAGGAGCCTCATGATGCGGGGTTCGGGCTGACCTTCCTCGCAGTCGATCCTGACGGGAACCGTATCCGCGTCGCACCGCGGGACTGAAAGGCCGCAATGCGGCAGGCGCGCACGACAGGTGTCGCGCCTGCTGTCGTCCGACTTCGAGAGGACGACGAGTGCCCCACGCGAATGCCCCCCTGCACGGGCTGGTCTGTTACGACCCGCAGGGTGAATGCCTGCGGCCCTGAGCTTCGGCGTGGCATGAGCCTGACCGAGCGGCAGCGCAGGCGGAGCCCGGCCCGACAAGCCAGGGCGAGCCCGCGCGTCCGCGGCAGGCGGCCAGCGGATAAGGGGCCGCTCGGCGGATCAGTCGCGGGTCACCACGGTACGGTTTCGCCCTTGTGGTTCCGGTACTCCAGGCCCGGCTTGCCGAGTTTGGACAGCAGGACGTCCGCCACGCCGGGGATGCTGTCCTCGATGGTCAGTGGTGCCTGGTCGCCGCCGAGGGCGGTGCGGACCCAGCCGGGGGCGATCAGGACGAGGGCGCGGTCCGGGCGGCGGGCCGCGTAGCTGCGCATGAACATGTTCACCGCCGCCTTGCTGCCGCGGTAGAGCTCGCGCAGGCCCCTCACGTTGTTCGTCAGGCTGCCCTGCCCGGAGGACATCACGCCGATCAGCCCGCTCGCGGGCACGAGGTCTTCGAGCCCTTCGATCACGCGCATCGGGCTGAGCGCGTTGGTGACCATGACCTCCACGAACTCCTCGGTGGTCACCGCGCCGATGGGGGTGTCCACGGCCTTGGCGGTGCCGGCGTTGACGAAGAGGATGTCGAGGGTGCGGGCGGCCAGGCGCTCGTGCAGGGGCGGCAGCCCGGCGGGTTCGTTGATGTCGAGGTGCTCGACGGTGACCCGGCCGGGGAAGCGGTCGGCGAGGTCGTGCAGGAGCGTGCGGCCCGCGGTGTCGCGGACGGTGCCGACGACGTCCCAGCCGCGGCCGAGGAGTTCGGCCGCCAGCGCGTGGCCGAGGCCGCGCGACGCTCCGACGATGAGTGCGGTCGGCGCCTGCCGGCCCGACTCGTGTGATGACACGTCGCGTCATCCCTTCCTGTGGTTCGGTTTCCCCGCCCGAGGTGGGCGCGGGCGCCGCGTACGGTGCGGAACGCGGCCACCTGACGAGTCTCACCGCCCGACGGCCGCGAGCACGCCTGCGAGCAGCGGTTTCGTAGGATTGCCCTCAGGAGAGGGGTACCGATGAGTGAATCCGTCGATGTGGGGCCCGAGGATGTGCGGATCATTCGCGCGCTCCAGGTCGCCCCGCGGGCCTCCTTCGCCTCGATCGCGGCCGTGCTCGGCCGGAGCGAGGGCTCGGTCGCCCGCCGCTACCGCAGGATGCGGGCCGACGGTGTGCTGCGGGTGGCCGGCGTACTCGATCCGGGCGCGCTCGGGCAGAGCAAGTGGCTGGTGCGGCTGCGCTGCCGCCCGGGCAGCGTGACGGCCATCGCCGACGCGTTGACCAGGCGCGACGACGTCAGCTGGGTGGCGCTGACGGCCGCGGGCTCGGAGGTGACCTGCGCGGTCCGCTCCCGTACGCCCGAGCAGCGCGACGACCTGCTGGGGCGGCGGCTGCCCCGCACGGCTGCGGTGCTGGACATCAACGCCTCGGCGATGCTGCGGCAGTTCGTCGGCGGCCGCGGCCACTACTGGGCCGCGCTGCGCGGCACGCTCACCGCGGAGCAGGAGGCGGCGCTCGGCGACGGCGGCGAGCCGTTCGCCGAGGCGCCGGTGGTCGCGCGCGAGCCGGTGGACCTCGGCGACGCGGACGAGAAGCTGCTCGGCGCGCTGGCGGCGGACGGCCGGGCGGGCCCGGTGGACCTCGCGGCGGCAGCGGGGCTGACCCCGGGCCGCGCCGCGCGCCGGCTGCGGTGGCTGCTGGAGCACCGTGTGGTGCACATCGACGTCGAGATCGCCGCGGCCGCGCTCGGCTACCGGGCCCGGGCGAACCTGTGGCTGCGGGTGCACCCCTCGGCGGTCAAGAGCGTCGGCCGCACGCTGGCGCGGGAACCCGAGATCGCTTTCGCGGCGGCCGTCTCCGGGCCGCACAACCTCCACGCGGTGGCGCACTGCCGGGACCTGGACGAGCTGTTCGAGTTCACCACCGACCGCGTCGGCTCCCTGCCCGGGCTGCAGAGCATGGAGGTCTCGCCGATCCTCCAGCACGTCAAGCAGGCGGGCACCCTGCTGGCCGGCGACCGGCTCGTGGACCCGGCCGCCGGGCGCTGAGCACCGGGTACCGGCCGGCCGGGCGGTGCGGCTCGGGCGACATGCCGGGGCGGGCGGGCCGTGGAAGCATGGAGAACCGGATCGGAGCCGGCGAAAGGAGCGGACATGTCGTCCAAGCGCCGTCGCAAGAAGAAGATCCTGCGCAAGAAGCGGGCCAACCACGGCAGCCGTCCCACCTCGTAGGACGTGGGAGAACACCGCAGGTCGAGGGAGGACGGCCGGGACCGTCCCGTACGGCCCGCCCCTCCCCCGACCTACCGGGGCCGCCCTCGCCGGGGCGGCCCCGATTCCGTCCCAGCGCCAACTCCGTTCGGCCCCGATTCCGTTCGGCGCCGCTTCCGCTCACGCCGCGGACCCCGTCCACGCCGTATCCGCCCCTGAATCCCCCCCGTCCGCACCCGGACGAGCACCCCGCGCCTGCACCCCGCGCGCCCGGAGTGCGCCCACATTGGAAGGCTGACTTTGCAAGCTGAGCCTGAGAAGGCTAGCCTTCCAAATATGACCGGCGATACGAAGAGCGACCCCCCGAGCGCGGAGATCCGCGCGACGGCGACGAAGCTGCGGATCTCCATCGGGGCGTTCCGGCGCCGCGTCCAGGAGACGCTGGCCGCGGGCGACGTCACCAACCCGCAGCTGACCGTGCTGTCCCGGCTGGACCGCTTCGGCCCCGCCTCCACCGCCGAGCTGGCCCGGCGCGAGCAGATCACCCCGCAGGCCATGGGTGCCACCGTCGCGGCCCTGGAGAAGCGCGGCATGGTGGAGCGCAGCCCCGACCCGGAGGACGGGCGGCGCTCGATCCTCAAGCCGACCCCGGCCGGCCGGGACGCCCTCGGCTCGGGCCGCAGCGCGATCGTCGACAAGGTGGCGCACGCGCTGGCGGCGTCCTTCACCGAGGAGGAGATTGCCACCCTCGACTCCGCCGCCGCGCTGATCGAGCGCCTGGCCGGGCAGCTGTGACCTCCGCATCCGACCGCCGGAGCATCTGATGCCCACCTCGGGACTTCCGACCACGCCCGCCACGGCCTCGGCCGGCGTGCCACCGGAGCGGCCGTTCTCCTGGCGGTTCACCACGCCGCTGTTCATCGGCTCGGCCCTCAACCCGATCAACAGCTCGGTGATCGCCACCGCGCTGGTGCCGATCGCCCACGGGCTCGGCGTGCCGATCGGGCAGACCGCCGCCCTGGTCACCGCGCTCTACCTGGCGAGTGCCATCGCGCAGCCCACCGCGGGCAAGGCCGCCGAGGTCTTCGGGCCGCGCCGGGTCTTCCTGACCGGGATCGTCCTCGTCGCGGTCGGCGGCGTCGTCGGCGGCGCGGCGCAGGACCTGTTCACGCTGCTGGTCAGCCGGGTGCTGATCGGCCTGGGTACCTCCTGCGCGTATCCGACCGCGATGCTGCTGATCCGCGGCCGGGCCCGCGAGGCCGGGCTGGACCGGCCGCCGGGCGGCGTGCTCGGCGGGCTGCAGATCGCCGGCACGGCGACCGCCTCCCTGGGGCTGCCGGTCGGCGGTGTGCTGGTCGGCGCCGCGGGCTGGCGGGCGGTGTTCTTCCTCAACGTGCCCGTCGCCGTGCTGGCCCTGGCCGCCACCCTCGCCTGGGTCGCCAAGGACGGCCCCGTCTCCCGCCCGCTCAGCGCGCGGGAGATCGCGAGCCGGCTCGACGCGATCGGCATCGCCGGCTTCGCGGCCGCGATGATCGCGCTGCTGCTCTTCCTCTTCGACCTGCCCACCGCGCACTGGTACGTCCTCGGCATATCGGTGGTGCTGTTCGCCGCGCTGGCCGGCTGGGAACTGCGGGCGCGCGTACCCTTCCTGGACGTCCGGCTGCTGGTGACCAACCGCGCCCTGACCCGCACCTATCTGCGCTACGGCCTGGTGCTGCTGTGCGTCTACGTCGTCCTGTACGGCCTGACCCAGTGGGTGGAGACCGTCCGCGGCCTGTCCGAGACGGAATCCGGTCTGCTGCTGCTCCCGATGACGCTGGTGTCGGGCATCGTCATCGCGCCCGTCTCGCGGCGCAATCTCGTGCGCGGCCCGGTCATCGCCGCCGCCGTGACCTGCCTGATCGCCTCCTCGGGTGTCCTGCTGCTCAGCTCGTCGGCGTCGCTGGGCTGGGTGGTCGCCATCACGGTCGTCTTCGGGATCTGCATGGGGGCGGCCGCGGCGGGCAACCAGACGGCGCTGTACGCCCACGCTCCCGCCGAGCAACTCGGCACCGCCTCGGGCCTGTTGCGCACTTTCGGCTACGTCGGGTCGATCGCCGCCTCGGCCGTCACCGGCATCGTCTTCCACACCCGGGTCACCGATCACGGCGTGCACACCATCGGCTGGATCATGATCGGCGTGAGCCTGGCCGTCGTCGCGACGACGCTCGCCGACGGCACGCTGCGGGCCCGTCCCGCAGACCGCTGACCGTATTCCACCGCGCGCATCCGCCGCGTATTCACCGCACCACCCCGCTCACGAAAGGCACCCCTCGTGTCCCGTTCCGCACTGCTGCTGATGGACCTTCAGCCCAACCACCTCGGCCACGTGCCCGACGACTACCTGCCGCGTGCCGTGCACGCCCTCGACGTGGCGCGCGGCGCCGGGGTCCTCGTGATCCACGTGGCGCTGCGGCTGCGCGACGGCCACGTCGACGCCCACCCCCGCAACAAGGTCTTCGGCGCGGTGCCGCACCACCTCTACACCGCGGGCGACCCCGGCGGCGCCATCCACCCTGACGTGGCCCCGATCGAGGGCGAGATCGTCGTCCACAAGAACCGGGTGAGCGCCTTCGCCGGCAACAACCTGCGGCAGATCCTGGATGCCCAGGGTGTCGACCACCTGGTGCTGGCCGGAATCGCCACCGGCGGGGTCGTGTTGTCCACCGCGCTGCAGGCGGCCGACCTCGACTACGGCCTGACCGTCCTGTCCGATGCCTGCGCCGACCCCGACCCGGCGCTGCACGACATGCTGATCGGCAAAGTCCTGCCCCGGCGCGGCGAGGTGACCACCACCGACGAGTGGGCGCGGACACTGCGGCCCGCGGCGGCCGCGGCGCCCGGCGTCTCGTAACCGGGCCCGCGGCGGGGCCGGGTGCCATGGCGGGCGCCCGGCCCCGCCGCCATGTCCGCACGGCGCGGGCGCCCCGGCACCGGCGGCCGGGTCAAAGGCTGGTCGGGAAAGTGGTATAGACCTTGACCGGGCCTCAGGAGGCGGGTTCAATCACACCCGCACCACAGGTCCACCCACCCGTAATCGCTTCCGGGAACCCGCCCCACCGCGTCCCGGAACCGCCCCCTCCCGCGGCCCCGGGAGCGCCGCCACGAACCCGGCACCACCGGAACACCCCCCTCGGCAGATGCTTGGAGGCATCGTGCACATGTTCCGTACCCCCGCGGCGAGACGGCGCACGCCGTACATCGCCGCGCTCGCGCTGCTCGCCGGAGCGCCAGGACTGATCGGCGCGACCACCGACGCCGGCGCGGCCCACGCGGCGGCCCCCGCCGCGGCGGCCGCCTCCTGCCCCTGGGTGCACTCCAGCGCCCCCATCCCGCAGCGCGTCAGCCAGGTGCTCGCCCAGATGACGACCGCGCAGAAGGTCACACTGGCCACCGGCAGCGGCGGCTCCAGCTACGCCGGCTTCATCCCGGCCATCCCCGCGCTGTGCATCCCGTCGCTGACGATGGAGGACGGCCCGGCCGGCGTCGGCGACGGCATGGGCAACGTGACCCAGCTGCCCGCGCCGGTGAACGTGGCCGCCACCTGGGACACCGCCGCCGAGCAGAGCTACGGCCAGGTGATCGGCGCCGAGCAGGCCGCCAAGGGCACCACGGTGGACCTCGGCCCGACGATCAACATCGACCGCGACCCACGATGGGGCCGCGCCTTCGAGTCCATCGGCGAGGACCCCTACCTCAACGGGCAGTTGGGCGCCGCCGACATCCGCGGCGTGCAGTCCACCGGGGTGATGGCCCAGGTCAAGCACCTGGCCGTCTACAACCAGGAGACCAACCGCAACACTCCGTCCGACAATGCCCAGATCGGCGACAAGGCGCTCCAGGAGATCTACCTGCCGGCCTTCCGCGACGCGGTGCAGCAGGGCGCGGCCTCCTCGGTGATGTGCTCCTACAGCACGGTCAACGGCACCTACGCCTGCCAGAACCCCTACCTGCTGAACACCACGCTGCGCCAGCAGTTCGGCTTCCAGGGCTTCGTCACCTCCGACTGGGGCGCCACCCACTCCACGGCCGCCTCCGCCAACGCCGGCCTGGACCAGGACATGCCGGGCAACGACGGCTACTACGGCACCGCGCTCACCAACGCCGTCAACTCCGGTGCGGTCAGCGCCGCGACGCTCAACACGATGGCCGGGAACGTCCTCGGCCAGATGTTCGCCTTCGGCCTGTTCGACCGCGCGCCCAGCGGCTCCCCCGGCGCCACCGCGACGAGCACCGCCCACCAGTCGACGGGCACCAAGCTGTCGGCCGAGGGCACGGTGCTGCTGAAGAACAGCGGCAATGTGCTGCCGTTCGGCTCCTCGGTCTCCTCCATCGCCGTGATCGGCGCCGACGCCTCGGGCAGCGCGCAGACCGCGGGCGGCGGCAGCGCGGCCGTCAACTCCAGCGGCACCACAACCCCGTTGCAGGGCATCACCGCGCGGGCCGGCAGCGGCGTGAGCGTGAAGTACGACAGCGGCTCGTCCACCTCCTCGGCCGCCTCGCTGGCCGCGTCCTCCTCGGTGGCCGTGGTCTTCGCCAGCGACTTCGAGTCCGAGGGCAGCGACCTGAGCGGCATCGACCTGCCGTCGAGCGAGAACAACCTCATCTCGGCGGTGGCCGCGGCCAACCCGAACACGGTGGTGGTGCTCAACACCGGCTCGGCGGTGACGATGCCGTGGCTGAACTCCGTGAAGGGCGTGCTGGAGGCGTGGTACCCGGGGCAGGGCGACGGCACCGCCATCGCCTCGCTGCTCTTCGGCGACACCGACCCCTCGGGCCACCTGCCGGTGACCTTCCCGACCTCGCTGTCGCAGGTGCCGGCGCACACCACCGCGCAGTGGCCGGGCAGTGGCGGGCAGGTGCAGTACTCCGAGGGTGTGGACGTCGGGTACCGCTACTACGACGCCAACAACCTCACCCCGCTCTTCCCCTTCGGCTACGGCCTGTCCTACACGTCCTTCGCCTTCAGCGACCTGCACGTCGGCACCCTGCCTGCGGGCGGCGCGGCCACGGTGACCGCGACGATCACCAACACCGGCAGCCGGGCCGGGGCGGACATCGCCCAGCTCTACGTCGGCAAGCCGTCGGGCGCGGGTGAGCCGCCGCACGAGCTGGAGGGCTTCGCCCGGGTGGACCTGCAGCCCGGCGCCAGCCAGACCGTCAGCTTCCCGCTCACCCAGCAGAACCTCGCCGCCTACGACACGGCGTCCTCCTCCTGGAAGACGGCCGCGGGCTCCTACAGCATCGCGGTCGGCGACTCCGAGCGGAACCTGCCGCTGACCGGCACGCTCGCCGTGACCGCCGCCCAGCTCGGCACACCGCTCACCCTCACCGGCCCCGGGCCGCAGGAGGGGCTGACGGGCGCCCAGGTCTCCTTCCAGGTCGCCGCCCACGACACCACCTCGGGCCAGACCCCGACGTTCACCGCGACCGGGCTGCCGGCCGGCACGTCGATCTCGTCCTCCGGCGCCGTGACCGGCACCCCGACCACGGCCGGGACCAGCACGGTGACGGTGACCGCGCACGACAGTGCGGGCGCGAGCGCGAGCGCCACCTTCGTGTGGACGGTCGTGCCCGCGAACGCGGCCCTCGCCGGGCCGATCACCGGCTACCAGGGCCTGTGCCTGGACGTGGCGGGCGCCAACTCCGCCGACGGCACGAAGGTCGACGTCTACACGTGCAACGGCACCGCCGCCCAGCAGTGGACGGTGGGCGCCGACCAGACGGTCCGCGCGCTCGGCAAGTGCCTGGACGTCACCGCGGCGGGCACGGCGAACGGCACGAAGGTGCAGCTCTACACGTGCAACGGGACCGGGGCGCAGGTGTGGCAGCCGCAGGCGAACGGCGCGCTGCGCAACCCCTCGTCGGGTCGGTGCCTGGACGACACGGACCAGTCCACGACACCGGGCACCCAGGTGCAGATCTGGGACTGCACCGGCGGGGCGAACCAGTCCTGGCAGCTGCCGTGAGCAGGCGCGGCAACTGAGCGACCCGCCCCCCGCGGGTGCCGAGATGACGGCCGGTCCCCCCGAAGTGGCGTGGGGCCGGCCGCCGTCGGTCAGCGCCAGTAGGCGGCGTCCTCGGTGGGCGACCACACGCCGAGGACGCCGTCGACCTCGGCGATGTCGGTGACCAGGACGGGGACGTCGCCGGTGCCCTCGATGGACAGCTGGACCTGGGCGCTGCCGGCGGCGGCCGGGCGCTCGTCGCCGTCCTCCGACCAGGGCGCCCGGTCCACCCGCAGCGAGGTGACGCGGAAGCCGGAGCCGGTGCAGCGTTCGAGGATGCGGGCCAGGACACCGGCGCCGACGCGGTAGGAGATCTGCAGGTCGGTCTGGCCGGGGCCGGCGAGGGCCGGGAAGCGGCCGGTGACGAGCGGGAAGACGCGCACCACGAGGAAGTGGCCCGCGGTGGCCACGACGGCGAGCAGCACGAGCCCGCCCCCGCAGGCCATGCCGATCGCGGCGGTGAGCCAGATCGTGGCGGCGGTGGTCAGGCCCCGTACGGCGTCGCGCCGGACGAAGATCAGCCCGCCGCCGATGAAGCCGATGCCGCTGACCACCTGCGCGGCGATGCGCGAGGGGTCCAGCACGACGCCCGGGTGGCCGAGGACGGTGCCGAAGCCGTGCTGGGAGACCTCCATGAACAGCGCAGCGCCGACGCCGACGAGGGTGTGCGTGCGCAGCCCCGCGCTCTTCTGCTGGACCGCGCGCTCCAGGCCGATGAGCGTGGACAGCAGCAGGGCGAGGCCGAGTTCGCCCAGCTGCCGCAGGCCCTGGCCGCCGCCGGGGTCCCACAGCACCGAGGCGAGAGGGTGCGTGACGTGCATGCGCTCCACGCTACCGCGCCCGCGTACGGGGCAGTTGCGGTGATACGTCCGCTCCCCCGGCGCGGCCGTCCGCACCGCGGCGGTGGAGAGCTCCTAGGCTGTTCCCCGGCCGCAAGGCGAGGGCACGGCGGCGGAGGAGGAGCGGACGGGGCATGGACGGGGCTGAGCTGCAGGCGGTCGTGCGGCTGAAGGCGGAGGGGCTGCCCGCGGTGGTGTGGGAGCAGCCGTTCGGGCCCGAGTGGGAGGTGTACAAGGTCCGCGGGAAGGTGTTCGCCCTGCTCACCGCGCTCCGCGCGTCGCCTGTGGTGATCCTGAAGTCGGACCCGGGCGAGGCGGTGGCGCTGCGGGAGGCGTACCCGGAGATCACGCCCGGGTACCACATGAACAAGCGGCACTGGATCACGCTCGCGCCCGGTGGCGCACTCGAAGAGGAGCTGGTGGAGGACTTGGTGGACGAGTCGTACCGGCTGGTCGTCGCCAAACTGCCACGCCGCCAGCGCCCGGTGGACACCGCGACCTTCGGCGTCCGGGCACCGCAGGGCCGAGTGGGCGGCTGAGGCGGCTCCGGCGGTCACCGCCTGGCAAGCGGAAGGGCGGCCCAGGTTGCCCGACGGGCCCCAAGGCGTGTCCGACCTGGCCCTGCGCACATGCGGTTCAGGTCAAGGCGCGGTACCGGCGGGTAGAATCCCCCTGAGCCCGGCTCCGTACGGTACCGCCCCGCCCCGCACATGGCCTCCGCGATCGTCACCGGCACACCCCGCCGGCGCGGCGCTGCCCACCCGCGCAGCGCCCCAGCAGGATTCCCCTACGCGCGGGCGGTCCGACCGCCGTGCCGCGGCAGCAGCCGCCGCGAAGCGAAGGATGAGCACATGTCTGCCACACCGTCCCGACCGGCCCCCGCCCAGCCGATACCGCAGCCCGCGGCGCAGCCGACGCCCCAGCGCCGTCCCGTGCCGGCGCTGATCGCCCTGTCCAACGCCACGCGGGCGCGGCGGCCCGCCGGGGTGCGGCGGCAGATCACGGTGGACCACTTCGTCTCCTGCGGCGCGGCCCGCGCCCTGCTCGAACCGCTCGGCCTCGCACACGAGTTGGCGGCGGGGGACCTGGAGCCGCTGCGGGCACTGGCCGACGAGACGCGGGCGATCACCGACGCCCTGGTCGCCGGGCGCCGCCCGCCCGCCGCCACCGCGCTCAACCGCCTCGCCGAGCAGGCCCGCGCCACGCAGACGCTCCAGGTGGCGCCGGACGGCTCGCTGACCGCCGACATCCGCTGGCACGCGGACACCGCGCTCGCCGAGTTGGCGTGCCGGATCGTCACCGAACTCGGCCGCCTCGATCCGGCCCGGCTGCGCTACTGCGCCCGCGAGGCGTGCGACCTGCTCTTCTACGACACGACGCGGTCGCGCAACCAGCGCTGGCACAGCGAGTCGCCCTGCGGGCTGCGCGAGCGGCAGGACCGCTGGCGCAGGATGACCGGGGCCGCGGAGGACACGGCGAGCACGGCGGAGAAGCCCGTCACCGTGTGACGCCCGCGGCCCGCCGTGGCATGCGGCGCCGGGGCCGTAGGGTGCAGGAGCCGCGCCGGAAAGTCGGCCCTGTGGCTCTGCGGTGGAATGCGGCACCGGGGAGATGTAGGGCCCGCGGCCGAACGGTCGGCCGTGCGGGTCGTCCCGTAACACCTCAGCTCCCCGCGCCCGTTCGGCCGTCCGGGGCGCGGCGGGGACCCATCCCGCCGCGGCCCCGGACGTCACCCGGCCGCGCCCGCGCTACCCGCGCGGTTCGCGCCGCCGCACCATGTAGAGGTCCTGCTTCCTGATCTCCTCGGCGTGCGCGGCCAGTTCGTCGAGGTCGTCGTGGACGGAGAGGTGACGGCCCGTCATGTGGTCGGCGTCGCCGGCCGCCACACGGAGCAGGAACTCGGTCGCGACGTCCGGCTCGACGCCCTCGCCGGAGGCCAGCGAGCGGCGGATCCAGTCGAACACCGATGCCTGGGCGGAGCTTTCGGGCTCCTGGTGGTTCATCGCCGGCTCGCTCAGCCCGAGCGGCAGCAGCCCGGGGTGGATGCTGAAGACCCGGACGCCGGTGCCGCGCAACTCCACCGACAGGTTCTCGGTGAGCTTGATCATCGCGCCCTTGGAGACCGCGTAGGAGGTGACCAGCGGCCAGCGGAAGACGCCCGCCACGGTGGTGATGTTCAGGATGCGGCCGCGGCCGCGGGCGATCATGCCGGGGACGACGAGCTGCACGGCGGTGACCATGCTGAACAGGTTCACCCGCATCGACTCCCACCAGGCGTCGGCGTCGACCTCCCACAGCGGTCCCATCGGGCCGGTCATGCCCGCGTTGTTGACCAGGATGTCGATCGGGCCCAGCTCCTCGGTGACCTGCCGGACGGCGGCCGCCATGGCCGCGCGGTCGTCGATGTCGGCCCGCACCGCCAGCGCCGTGCCGCCCTCCGCGGTCACCTCGGCGACGGCCTCGGCGAGCGCGTCGGCGGAGCGCGCCACGAAGGCGACCGCGGCCCCGGAGCCGGCGAACCGGTGGGCGATCAGCCGGCCCAGGCCCCGGCTCGCCCCGGTCACGAAGGCCACCTGGCCCGCCAGCCGCGGCTCGGCGCCGGCGGCCAGGGCCACGGCGGCGGTCGAGGCGCCCGTACTCGCGGACGTGCCCGCGCCTGAGTTCGCATCCGAGTCCGCGACCGTGCTCGCGCCTGAGTGCGCATCCGAATTCGCTATCCGCTCCCGCTCGGCGTTCACCAGCACCCGGCGCAGGATCTTCCCCGAGGCCGACTTGGGGATCTCGTCCACCACGTCGAGCAGCCGGATCCGCTGGTAGGGCGCGACGCGTTCGGCGACCCAGCCGAGCAGGCCCTGGGCGCTGTGGCCGGGCCTGAGGACCACGAACGCCTTGGGCACTTCGCCGGCCTCGGGGTCGGGGCTGCCGATCACCGCGCAGTCGGCGACGCCCGGGTGCGTGACGAGGATGTCCTCCAGCTCGGCGGGCGCGACCTGGTAGCCCTTGTACTTGATCAGCTCCTTGAGCCGGTCGACCACCCGGATCCAGCCGTGCTCGTCGGCGATGGCGATGTCGCCGGTGTGCACCCAGCCGTCGGCGTCCAGCGTGTCCTCGGTGGCCTGCGGGTTGTTGCGGTAGCCGGACATCGCGTTGGGCCCGCGCACCAGCAGCTCGCCGCGTTCGCCCACGGGCACGTCCCGCCCGGTGGCCGCGTCCACCACGCGGGACTCCACGCTGGGCATGCCCGGGGCGATGAACTCCGGGTCGTTGCGCCCGGTGTCCGGGGCCAGGTGGGAGGCGCCGGACAGCTCGGTCATGCCGTAGCCCTGCTTGATCCGGCAGCCCAGCCGCTTGGCGGCGGCCTGGAAGAGGTCGGGGCCGAGCGGGGCCGCGCCCGAGGTGATCACCCGCAGGCTGGACAGGTCGTAGGCGTCCACCTCGGGCCGCTTGGCGAGCGCGAGGACGATCGGGGGCACGAGTTCGGTGCGCGTCACCCGGTAGGTGGCGACCGCCGACAGGAAGCCCTCCAGGGTGTAGCGGGGCAGGGTGACGAGGGTCGCGCCGGCATGGAAGGCGAGGTTCATCGTCACCTGCATGCCGAAGATGTGGAAGAGCGGCAGCACCGCGCCCACCACGTCGTCCTCGCGTACGGCGTGCGGCACGTGCGACTGGTGGATGCCGGAGACCATCTGACGATGGGTCAGCATGACGCCCTTGGGGCGGCCGCTGGTGCCGCTGGAGTACGGCAGCAGCGCCAGGTCGTCGGGGGCGATCTCGGGCAGCGGGGCGTCGTGGCCGCGCCCGGCGGCACGCAGTGCGGATAACGGCACGGCCGCCCCCTCGGCGGCGCCGAGCACGAAGGATTGCTCCACACCGGTCACGGCGGCCGCCTCGCCGGCCTTCCCGGCGAAGACCTCGGGGGTGGTGACGAGCCAGCGGGCGCCGGAGTCGGCGAGCTGGGCGGCCATCTCGGCGCCGGTGAGCAGCGGGTTCATGGTGGTGATGACGGCGCCGGCGGCGGCCGCGGCGAAGTAGGCGGTGACGAACTCGGGGCTGTTGGGGCTGCTGAGCGCCAGTACGTCGCCCTTGGCCACGCCCTGTGCCAGCAACCCGGCGGCCACCAGCCGTACCTCCGCGGCGAGTTCGCGGTAGGTCAGCGTGCGGCCGGTGAGCCCGTCGATGACGGCGGGGGCGTCGCCCCGCTCGTCGGCCCGCCCCAGGAGGATCTCGGCGAGCGGGACCTCCGGGACCTTGATGTCGGGGAACGGACTGCGGATGATCATGGGTTCTTCCCTTGTCCATGGAACTGTGCGGAAACCGGTGCGGAAAGAGAGCTGGTCGGAGGGGGTGGGCGACGCGCTGTGCGCCCGCCGGCCCGGAAGGGGCCGGCGAGCGCACGTCAGGCGGTCGCGCGGGAGGCGGTCAGAGGTTCTCCACCGCCCGGCGGATGCGGTCCAGGCCCTCGTCGAGGACCTCGTCGGGGGCGGCGTAGGTGATGCGGACGTGGCCCTCGCCGCGGTCGCCGAAGGCGGTGCCGGCGACGACGCCCACCGAGTACTCGTCGATGAGGTAGTCGGTGAACTGCTGGGCGCTCATGCCCGTCCCGCGGATGTCGGGGAAGACGTAGAAGGAGCCGTCGGGGGTGGGGCAGTCGATGCCGGGCAGCTTGGCGAGGGCGGAGACGACCTTGTCCCGCTTGGCCTGCAGCAGCGCCAGCCGCTCGGTGACGTGGTCCTGCGGGCCGGTCAGCGCGGCGTGCGCGGCCAGCTGCACGAACGCGGGCACGTTGGTGACCGAGTTCTGCTGGAAGATGTCCATGGCCGTGATGAGTTCCTTGTTGGCCACCACCCAGCCGATGCGGAAGCCGGTCATCACGTAGGTCTTGCTGAAGGTGTCCACCAGCAGCGAGCGGTCGGCCATGCCGGGCACCGCGGCGATGGTCCGGTGCTCGGCCGGCGGGTAGACCATGTGGCTGAAGATCTCGTCGGTGAGCACCAGGATGTTGCGCTCGATGCAGATCCGGCTGAGCTCCTCCAGGTAGCCCACGGCCATGCCGTTGGGCCGCTGCGGGGTGTTGATGATCAGCAGCTTGGTGCGCGGGGTGATCAGGGAGTCCAGCGCGTCGAGGTCGAAGTGGAAGTCGGGCTCGACCAGCGGCGCGTAGACGACCTTGCCGCCCGCGTAGGTGATCCAGAACTCGTCCGGCGGGTAGCCCGGGTTCGGGAAGATGACCTCGTCGCCGGGGCCGATCAGGGTCAGCAGGCTCTGGGTCAGGGCGTGCTTGGCGCCCATCGTCACCAGGACCTCCTCGCGGACGGTGGGCCGGCCGCGGCGGGTGGCCTCCTCCGCGATGGCGTCCCGCAGCTCCGGCAGGCCGGGGCCGGGCACGTAGCGCACGTGGCCGTCGGAGATGGCCTTGGCGCACGCCTCGGCGATGTGCGGGGCCGGGCGGAACTCGTCGCCCTGGAAGTCGCCCTTTTCGAGGTGGATGACGCGCTTACCGGTTTCCCGCTCCAGCTTCTCGGCCTTCCGCATGGAGGCCCACTGACGCGGCAGGACGAAGTGCCCGGTCCGCTCGGAGAGGAATCCCTGGATATCCACGGGAGGAACGTGCGCGACAGTTTCCGTCATGTCGTCAACTCCTTTTCCAGCTCGTCGCCCGGCTCGTTTTCTGCCGGGGCGAGAGACTGATCGTGGTATCGAGTATGGGTTCCGCCGGGAAATCCGGAATCCGTAGGACTACGGATTCCGCCGGATTTTCCGTACCGGTCCCGGCGGCGTTGCCGTGGTGGCGGTTCATCGCTTCGGCAGCCCTTCGAGGCAGCGCGTCATGTGCGCGGCGACCTGGACCCGGGAGGTGAATCCGAGTTTGGCGAGGATATGGGCGACATGGGATTCCGCGGTGCGCCGGGAAATGACCAGCCGGTCGGAGATCTCCCGGTCGCTCAGGCCGAGCGTCACCAGGGCGGCGACCTCTCGCTCGCGGGGCGAGAGCCGGTCCAGCGAGGCGTCGGCGCCGGGCGGCAGGGCGCGGATGTCCGCGCCGGTGCGGGTCACTGGGCGCCCGCCGGGTGCAGGGCGGCCGCCCGGGGCTGCTCCGGGTCCTGCGGCCGGTCCTCCTGGTCCGCCCGGTCCTGCCGGCCCGGTGCGGCTCCGGGCCCGCCGGGTTCCGGTGGGCGCGCCCCCGGGGCCAGGACGCGGGTGCCGGTGACGGGCCGCCGGGCCAGGGCGTCGCGGAGCCGGCCGCGCACCCGGCCGTTGACGATGGTGGTGCGCGCGCCGGTGGCGGCGATGTCCAGCGCGGCGGTGACCTTCGCCGACATGCCGCCGGTGACGTCCCGGCGGTCGTTGTCGTCGGCCGCGGCGGCGGGCCGGGCGACCTCGGGCAGGAGCGTGCCGTCCTCGTCCCAGACCCCGTCCACGTCGGTGGCGAGCACGCAGTCGCCGACCTCGAGCCGGCGGGCGAGCGTGAGCAGGACCGTGTCGGAGGACACCACGCGGAAGGTGCCCGGGCCCTCCACCAGGACGTCGCCGCACAGCAGCGGCGAGACACCCGCGGCGACGAGGTGCTCCAGCGGGCCGGTGCCGTACAGGTCGAGGACACCGCCGGTGCGGTGGAAGAGCGCGTTGGCCTGCATCGGGCTGCACATGACGCCCTCGTCGCGCAGGGCCGCGGCAAGGGCCTCCTGGAGGCGGCGGATGCGCAGGGCGGTCATCTGGAAGCCGGTCGCGTCGCGGGCCCAGCCGCCCTCGGTGCGGAAGTGGCGGCCGACGGCCTTCGCCCAGGAGCCGGTGCCGTGCACGATCACGGGGACCGTGCCCGACAGGCGGATATCGGCCGCCACCTGGCGGGCGTACTCCTCCTGGAAGACCAGCGGGCGCTGCTTGTCGGTGAGCACGCTGCCGCCGATTTTCACCAGTGTGATCATCATCTGTCTCCGGGTCTCACAGGGGCTCGGCGGTGGTCACGCGGCGAGGAGGACGTGCACCAGGCCGGCGAGCGTGATCACCCAGTAGGTGGCCTTGCTCCACTGGCCGTCGGTGCGCCGGACAGGGCCGCTGAGCAGGGCGACGGCGGCCTTGTCGTCGCGCGCCTCGCGCAGCAGCCGGTAGCGGAAGGCGGTCGCGCCCACGGCGCCGGCGGCGCCGAAGGCGTACCAGGGGCCGAGCAGCATCCACAGCCCGGCGGCGATCAGCACGCAGGCCGGCACCAGGGCCGCGACCGCGCTGGCCATCGCCGTGCGCGGGCCGTGCAGCACCGCGGGGGTGTTGATGCCCTCGGCGCGGTCCTCCTCGGTGTCGGAGACGGCGTTCCAGAATCCCCGGCTGAAGCTCAGCAGGGTGGCGCCGATCAGGATCACCCAGCCGCCGCCGTCGATCTTCCCCTCGTGGACGGCGAAGTAGGCGATCATTCCGGGGACGAATCCGAACCGTATCGAGAGCATGACGGGATTCCAGATCCCGCGCCGCTTCATCCGGAACGGCTCGCCGTTGTAGAGGATTCCGGAGACGATTCCGGCGAGTTTCACCACGACGAACATCCAGTTGCCGAGCAGGATCGACACGACGACCGCGGCGGCGACGGTGAGCGCCTGCTCGAACCAGTAGAGGGCGAGGGTGCGGCGCAGTCCGACGCGTTCGACGGCGTCGGCCACATATCCCTTGATGGGGCTGCGCCGGTCTATCGGGTAGTCGGAGTAGTTGTTGAGGACGAATCCGGAGAACAGGGACAGCCCATTGATGAACAGGGCGAGGATCGCGGCGGCGGACCACAGGTCGCTGGGGTGCCGGGCCGCGACGAACATTCCCCAGAGCAGGACGAACAGGTAGATCGGGCCGACTTCGAAGCGGTGGAGCATCCGCAGTGCTGCGGTCAGTGAGAGCTCCCGGCTTGCGGGTCCGGCCGCCGGAGCGGACCCGGCCGCGCCGGGGACACCCGGCGCCGTGGCATGGGACATCGGTTGGCCTCCTCTGACGCTGGTTCAGCGGCAGGGCCGAGACGGCCCTGCCCGGGTGGAGCCGATCAGGAGAGCGCGGCACCGCCGGCGAGCGGCAGGCCGCTGGGGTAGGGGGAGCCGCCCAGCTGCGCGTCCAGGGCCTGGCGCAGGGCGGTCACCGACTCGCCGCGCAGCGCGCCGCTCTCGCGGTCGCCACCGGCGCAGACGGCACCGCGGACGGCGAGGGCGTCCGCGCCGGTGGCCGCGAGGTCGGGCGCGTCCGCGGCGGTGAGTCCGCCGGCCAGGACGGCGGTCAGGCCGAAGCCGTGGGCGGCGGCGGCGAACTCGCCGCACAGGGAGGGTTCGAGGAGGTCGAAGAGGCCGGGGCCGCCCTTGACCGCGGTGTCGAGCATGGCCCCGTCGGCCCCCGACTCGTGTGCCACGTAGGGCACCGAGAGCGGGTTGACGCTGCCGATACGCCGGGCGTCGGCGTATCCGAGGGCGACGACGGTGAGCGCCGGGTCGTGCTCCTTGACCGCGCGCACCACCCCGCGCACCAACTCGACCGCCTGGTCCGGGGTGGCGGTGCCGAACAGACCGACCCTGACCTGGTCCGCGCCGGAGGCGGCGGCGCCGAGCGCGGCAAGGGCCGCGGCCCCCGGGCGGAAGGGGGCGCCCCCCACGGTCGCCGAGACCTGCTTCCCGCGCGGTGTCATCTCCCGCACGGCCCGGACCACCCAGGGCGGCGGGGCGCCCAGCGGGCCCTCGCGGGGGTCCTCCACGTCCACCATGTCCACCTGGTCCGACACGGCCGTGCAGACCATGGCCTCCTCGACGCCTCTCGCGCTGACGAAAAGCCGCATACCGCTTCCTTCCAGGGACAGACGTGTGCGCTGGGCGACGAACGCGGGGTGCCCAGGGGTGCGCCGCTCTCGGCCTGCATCGGAACCGGAGGTTCCGGAAATGGCACACACCTAACGGGCTGTAGCTCAGTTAGGCCGTTACGATACATGCGGCCCCAGGGGCGTGCAAGGCCGCTCAAAGGGCCCCGAAGACCTCTCGGAAATCGCCGACTTCCCTGGTCAGCGCAGGAGTTGAGAAGAAAGCTGACGCTCCGTCATATCTACCGTGGCGCGATCCGGCCCCTGGCGCCGACGCTTCGCCGCCACGGCGCGGCCGCGCCCGCGATGTCCAACCGGAGAACGGGCGATGACGCCTCGTCACCTCGACGTAACGCCGCCGTCGCAACGCACCGTGATCGTCGTGGCCCGGTGCAATCGCCTTGCTACGGTGCGCACATGGCCGCCGGCAGGCCCGCTGCCTGCCGGAAACGCGGCGGCGGCGACCGGCGGGCCCGCTCCCCCTGGGCCTGTCACGGCTCCCCCAACGGCCCGCGGCGTAGCTGCACTTGCAGCGGCCGCACCGCGCCGTAACCTGTGACGCGCCCCCGGAGGGCCTGCTCGGCGGGCCTGTGCGGGGGCGCGAACTGGCGGGAAAGCACCGCGCCCGCACGGGAAAGCGGCGCCCTCCCGGCCCCTATCGCGCCGCCCCGCGCCGGGGCACGACCGCGCCGCGAACTCGCCTACGCGCAACCGCAGTTGTCCGCCGGGCCCGCGCTGTCCGCGCCTGCCCGCCCCGTCCCCGGGGTGCGCGACGGCGGTCGGCGGGCCCGCCGGCGGCAGAGCGAGCGGACGCATTCACGGTTATTGACGCTGCATACCCGCAATGATTCACTTCGTGGCTGAGAGCGCTCTCTCGCGGTTGGGGACCAGCCGCGGTCCGTACCGTCCACCCTCGTTCAGGGAGAGCCGTGTCCGTGATTCCCACTCGCCGCGCCATGCTCCGCGGGGCCGCAGTCGCCGCCGCGGTGCCGCTGGTCGGCGGCATCTCCGCAGGTACTGCCCTCGCCTCCTCGCCGAGACCGGGCGCCGCCCCGCACGGCCACGGCCCGGCCGGCCTCGGCCCCAACGTGCTGGTCTTCGACCCGTCCATGGGCGACGCGGCGATCCAGGCGCAGGTCGACGCCGTGTTCGCCACGCAGCAGTCGAACCAGTTCGGCACCGAGCGGTTCGCGCTGGCGTTCCGGCCGGGCAGCTACAACGTCGACATCAACGTCGGGTTCTACACCCACGTCCTCGGGCTCGGGGACAGCCCGGACGACGTGGTCATCAACGGCCACGTCACCGTCGACGCCCAGTGGCTGCAGGGCAACGGCACCCAGAACTTCTGGCGCGCGGCGGAGAACCTGAGCATCGTGCCGCCGGACGGCCTGGAGCGCTGGGCGGTGGCCCAGGCCGGGCCGATGCGGCGGGTGCACGTCCGCGGCAACATGACGCTGTGGCCGAGCCCGCCCGGCAACCAGTGGTCCAGCGGCGGCTTCCTGGCCGACAGCGTGGTGGACGGCAATGTGGAGTCCGGCTCACAGCAGCAGTGGCTCTCGCGCAACGACACCTTCGGCAGCTGGACCGGTTCCAACTGGAACATGGTCTTCGTCGGCGTCCAGGGCGCGCCCGCCCAGTCCTTCCCGACACCGCCGTACACCACCGTGGACACCACGCCCGTGGTGCGCGAGAAGCCGTTCCTGACGGTGGACCGGCACGGCGCCTACCACGTCTTCGTGCCCGCGCTGCGCCGCGGCAGCACCGGCACCACCTGGGCGCACGGGCGCGCCCAGGGCCGCAGCATCCCGCTGTCGGCCTTCCACGTGGCCCACCCCGGCGAGTCCGCCGCCTCGATCGACCTCGCGCTCGCGCTGGGCAAGCACCTGCTGCTCACCCCGGGCGTCTACCGGATCGACGCGCCGCTGCACGTCACCCGGCCCGGCACCGTGGTGCTCGGTCTGGGCCTGGCCACGCTGCAGTCCACGCGCGGCAACACCGTGCTGGAGGTCGCCGACGTGGACGGCGTCAGCATCGCCGGCGTGCTCTTCGAGGCCGCCTCGGCCCACACCCCGGTGCTGCTCCAGGTCGGCCGCGGGACCACCCGGCGCCGCCACACCGCCGACCCGACCGCGCTCTTCGACGTCTACGCACGCATCGGCGGCGCTCTGGCCGGGGGCGCCGGCACCAGTGTGCAGATCGACAGCAACGACGTCATCCTGGACAACCTGTGGCTGTGGCGGGCCGACCACGGCCTGGACGGCACCGTGGGCTGGTCGGTGAACCCGGCCGACACCGGCATCCTCGTCAACGGCGACCACGTCACCGCGTACGCGCTGGCCGTCGAGCACTACCAGAAGTACGAGGTCCTCTGGCAGGGCAACCACGGCGCCACCTACTTCTTCCAGAACGAGCACCCCTACGACGTGCCGACCCAGACCGCCTGGGTACACGGCTCCACGAAGGGGTACGCGGCCTACAAGGTCGGCGACCACGTCACCGAGCACCACGCCTGGGGCCTGGGCTCGTACTGCTTCTTCGACCTGAACGCGGACATCTACACCGACCGCGCCTACGAGGTGCCGGACACGCCCGGCGTCGTCTTCACCGACCTGATGACGGTGTGCCTCAACGGCGCGGGCGGCGGCGGCATCCTGCACTGCATCAACAACACCGGCGACCCGGTGCAGAACGGGTTCGGCACGTACAACATGAGGTCCTACTCCAACGGGGTCGGCACGGTGTGACCCGGGGGTGACGGCCGCGTGCGGCCGTCCGGTCGGTCGGGCGGGCTCCCCAGCGGGGCCCGCCCGATCCGCGTGTGCGGGGCCGCCTGGTGCCATCCGGCTGTTTCTAACGGTTGCAGACGCGGGACAACGTTGACGCAGGTGGGGCGGGCGTGCCATCGTGCTGGTCGCCGGGCCCCTCGCGCACTGTACGGGCCCCGCGACCGGCAGTTCGGCACCGAACCGCTTCTCCGCACGATGGAGGACAACTCCGCCATGAGCGACGCGCGCCCGCCCTTCCCGCCGTTCGACCTCGACAGCGCCCTGACCAAGGTGCAGGCCGCCGAGGACGCCTGGAACACCCGCGACCCGCACAAGGTCGCCCTCGCCTACACCGAGGACTCCGTCTGGCGGAACCGCGACACCTTCGTCACCGGCCGCGCGGAGATCGTCGAGTTCCTCACCGGCAAGTGGGAGCGCGAGCTGGACTACGTGCTGCGCAAGAGCCTGTGGGGCTTCCGCGAGAACCGCATCGCGGTGCGCTTCCAGTACGAGTGGCACGACGCCGGGGGCAACTGGTTCCGCTCCTACGGCAACGAGTTGTGGGAGTTCGCCGAGAACGGGCTGATGCGGCGGCGCGAGGCGAGCATCAACGACGTGGCGATCACCGAGGCCGACCGCCGCTACTTCGGTCCCCGCCCGGAGGACGAGCGCGGACCGGGCCACGACATTCCGCTCGCCTGAGCCGCGGCCGGGGGTCCGCGGCTGCTTCTGCGGCGCCTGTGTCGGCCGCGCCACGGATACCGGGTGTGGCGCGGGGGCTTGGCGCGGGGCCGAGCGGCCGTGGCGCGGGTGCTCGGTGCGGGCCCGATACCTAGCCTTGGGCCGGGCGGCCGGTGTGCAGCGCTTCCTGGGTCCATTGGGCGCGGGGCTGGTGGTGGAGGTCCCAGTAGTGCTCGGCGATGTCGTCGGGGTCGAAGTCCGTGCCCGGTGCCACGGGGCCGTCCACTGTCACGCTCGCCACGTGGACACCGTCGGGGCCGTACTGCCTGGCGAGGAGGGCGACGAGGGTGCGGACGCCTGCCTTGCCCAGCGAGAGGCTGACGTAGCGCGGATCGGGCTCGGGCATGCCGCCGGTGACCAGGAAGGTGCCGCTGCCGCGGGCGGCCATCGCCGGGGCGAGCTTCGCGGCCGCGTTGACGGCGCCCAGGACGTTCACCGCCCAGGCGTCCAGGTGCGCGCGCACCGACAGTTCGCCGATCGCGTCGGCCCTGATGAGCGCGGCGTTGTAGACGGCGACCTCCGGCACGCCGTGTGCGGCGACGGCCTCGTCGAGGGCGGCGTCCAGCGCGGCCCGGTCCGTACTGTCGGCGCGCAGCGCGAGAGTGGGCACGCCGAGAGGAGCGATCGCCTCCTGCGCCGCCCGCAGTGTCCCCTCGCTACGGGCCACCAGCGTGACCGGCAGCCCGCCCTTGGCGAACCGCCGCGCGACCGCCTGCCCGATCCCCGCTCCCGCCCCGATGACCACCGCACCCGCCATGCCCGTGCCCTTCCGCCCCTCACGACCGGCCCCCACCCGCCGACCGTAGACCACCCCGTCCACCCGCCGACCGTAGACCACCCCGTCCACCCGCCGGCCCGACCCGCCCCTGCCCTCACGGACATTCACCCGGGCGGGTCGGAGCGTCAGCGGTGGGCCGTCCACGTCTCCAGGAACGGCCGCACCACCGGCACCGCCAAGTCGGCGCGGGCGAACGTCTCGAAGTGACCGCACCCCGCAAGCTCCCGCAGGCGAGCGCCCGGTGTCCCGGCGACGCTCCGCCGGATCGCCGGCAGCGCGGCGTCACGGGAGCCGGCGAGGAACAACGACGGCACGACGGTGGCGGCCAGCGCTCCCAGGACGCCGTCCCGCTCGTCCAGTGCGAGGGTGAGCGCGGCCAAGGCGTGCGGGTCGGCCCGCTCCATCGCCGTACGCATCCACCCCGGCAGCGGGCCCTGCCGCTCCAGCCCGGTGACGAACGGCCCCACGCCCTGCGTGCGCAGGATCGCGGCCTCCTCCTCGGCCGACGCCCGGTCGGACACCGCTTCGGCGTGCGCGGCCCCCGCCACCACCCCGAGCAGCCGCGCGGGGTGCCGCGCCATGAGGTGCAGCGCGACGATGCCGCCCATCGACGCGCCCCACACCGCCGCCCGTTGGACGCCGAGGGCGTCCATCACGGCGACGACGTCCTCAGCCTGGCGCTCGATCCGGTACGCCGCCGGGTCGTGGGGAGCGTCGCTTCCGCCGTGCCCGCGCGCATCGACCAGGACCAGGCGGAAGTCGGTGAGCGCGTCCACGTATCCGGCGGAGCGCCAGGTGGTGCGGTCGCCGAAGAAGCCGTGCAGGAGCACGAGGGGGATGCCGCCGCGGCCGGCGGTCTCGTAGGCGATGCGGACGCCGTCGGTGGCGGTGGTCTCCATGGCCGGGAGACTGCGGGGTGAACGGCCGCGCCCGCAAGGCGTTTTCGACCGCACGGGCTCCGTTTCCGGGGGGGCGGGGCGGCTGCCGGCCGGGGGTCGGACGGGCCGCCCCGCCTGGTTTTCCTATGCGGCGCTCGTAAACGGAATCAGCCCACGAAGCCCCACGTCTGGCCGTTGTCACCGTTGTAGGACCACTGGACTATGGGGGTCTTCAGGGCGGTGCTGTCGCCGTTGCCCACGGAAATGTAGTAACCGGAATTCAGGTTCTGAATGCTGCCGTCCCCGTATCCGGCCCACTCCTGGTCGAGATTTCCGTTGCAGGTGTACTCGATGAGCTGCGAACCCTCTTTGGTGCTGGCACCGGGCAGCGCCAGGCACTTCCCGTAGCCGTTGCGGATCGTGCCGTCGCTGTACGGCCACCACGCCTGCGACGGGCTGTTGTTGCAGGTGTACTGGATGATCGGGGTGCCGTCCGCGGTGCTGCCGCCGTTGTCCACGGACAGGCACAGGCCCCAGCCGTTCACCAGGCCGGAGGTGATGGTGCCCTGCACGGCCTTCGCCAGGACTGAGTCGGCCGGCATGCGCTTCGGGGTGCTCGGCTCGGTGGCGGACGCCGACGTCACGGCGACCGCGCTGAGCGCGAGGGCCGACACGGCGGCAGCAGCGAGAGTACGGAAAGTCGGGAACATGGAACGCCCTTTCTCAATTACTCGGTGAGGACGCCTGATTCTGTCAGCCCTTTCGAATTCCCGGCAAGGGCGTACCGACTTCCGTTCATGACACCTCGGTGAATGGACTTGAACATTCCGGAATTCCAGGATGCGGCGAGTGGGCGGAATTACCGGTTCCCCGGGTGGTTTATCTGACCTTGTGTCAGGTCCTTGGCCATGACACGTTCCCGGCCGGTGCCGTCGGGGAGGGGGTCGCCCGGGATGTCGGTGTCGGTGAAGCCGTGGCGCTCGTAGAGGGCGATGGCCCTGGAGTTGGCCGGCATCACCGACAGGAGCAGGGTCCTGGCGCCCCGCTCGGTGGCCCACCGGGCGACCTCACCGATCAGGCTGTCGCCGACCCCTCTGCCCCGGGCCTCGGGGCTGACCCACATCGAGATCAGCTCGACACTGTCCGCCATCTCCTCGACCGGCATGCCACTGGCCATCCCTGCCGGCCGCCCGTCGAGCACTGCCACCACGTTGTGCGCGCCACCGGCCTCCAGCCGCCCGCGCCAGCGCTCCTCGCGATCCCCGTCCCCCTGCCACTGCGCCAGCGTCGACCCGAACGCGTACGGCGCCTCCGCCAAGGCGGCCAGCCGCAGCTCACGCCACAGCGGCCAGTCGTCCGATTCCAGAAACCGCAGTTCGATCATGCCGCCGACCCTCCCCCACCGACGGAGCCGGCGGCAACGGGATAAACGGCCGCTGCGTCACGTGCGTGCCCCTGGTCGAAGGGTGCTTCACCTCAGGCCAGTTGTGGTGCGACCTCGGCCGCGATCCACTCCATCGCCTCTCCGACGTGCTCGGCCGCGACGGGCAGCCACAGGGTGCAGGCGGTGAGCCCCGCCTCGGCGAGCTGCCCGAGGTCGTCGGCGACGCTCGCCGCGGTCGGCTGGGCGCCGCCGAGCGGCCGCCCCGGGGGTGGTGCGGCCGACGGCACACCGGGCGGAGTGAGGAACGCGGCCGAGGCGAGGGTGAGGTGGTCGGCACTCGCGTCGGCCGCCAGCGCGTGCAGACGACGTCGCACATCGGTGACCTCCGCGGCGTCGGCACCGGTGCCGTACCAGCCGTCGCCGAACCGCAGCACGCGGCGAAGGGCCGCGTCGCTGTGGCCGCCGACCCATACGGGCGGGCCGCCCGGGGTGGCCGGAGGGGTTCCCAGGCGCGCGGCGCGCAGCGTGGTGAACGGCCCGTCGAAGTCGGCGGGCCGCCGCATCCACAGAGCCTTGGCCGCCGCCAGGTGGTCGTCGGTGCGGGCGCCGCGTTCGCCGGCGGGGACGCCGACGGCGTCGAACTCGTCGGGATTCCAGCCGGCGCCGACGCCCAGGATCAGCCGCCCGCCGGACACGACGTCCAAGGTGGCCGCCTGGTTGGCGAGCACCAGCGCCGGGTAGTAGGGCGCGACGAGGACGGACGTCAGCAGCCGTAGCCGCGTCGTGGCGCCCGCGACGGCCGACAGCAGCACGAGCGGGTCGGTGTCGAGGCCGAACCCGCTCTCCAGGAGCCGGTTGCCGACCGCGACGTGATCGAAGCCCAGGTCCTCGGCACGGCGCGCGGCACGGAGCACGCTGCTTCCGTCATCGAGCGGCCAACGCGGCTGGAGGGAGACGCCGAGGCGCAGCAGGGGCACGGGGTGTCCTTTCGGCAGTGGTCCGGTGTCACCACAGGGGGGCCGTCACCGGACAGCCCGTCGCCCCACCCCAACTCCCCCGCCGCCTCGATTCATCCCCCCGCACCCAACGGTCACCCGTCCGGGCGCGCCGGGTCCGAAGCCTGATGTCCGCCGAGGCGTGCGCACAACTCGGCCCTCATTGCCGCTCGGGGCACTACGACGCTCTGGGAAAGTCCCTTTCAAGGGCGAAGGCTTGCCCGCAGTCGCCGTGAGTCTGGAAGATCATCCCATGCCCGAAGCCCCTGACATTGAGACGGCCTGGCTCCAACTGCTGGAAGGCACTCCCGGAACCCGGCAGGGGGATCCTCTGGTCGTCGAGGCGGCATACGCTCAGTCCCGACTGCGTGCCCTCTTCCCCTTTCCGACTCACGGCACGTTGCACTTCCTGTGTGCCGCACCGCCGCCATGGCCTGGGTCGGACAGGGATCGCCTGCCCTTCATCGTCTGTGGTGAACAGCCGTACAAGATCTACACGCCCGACTACGGCGAACTCCTCGGGGAAGCCGCGACCCCGGAAGAGGCTGCCGCGCTTCTGGTCGCTCATCTGCCGGACGCCGTGGGTGAGGACGCGGACGAGTGAGTCGTCACATGGCAAAACGAGGCTGATCACCGAAGGGTTCACTGCGGACTGCCGTGGCGGCGTCCGGCAGTGAGCAGCAGCGCAACAGACCTCAGAAGATGCCGAAGAAGCGGTGCCACCAGCTGGGGCGGTGGGCGTGGCTGGGGAGCGGGGTAGGGCCGTCGTAGTCGGCCTCGATCAGTTCTTCGGGGACGACGGCGTAGCCGAGGTCGGTCAGGGCTCGGTGGGCCTTGGCGAGGTCAGCGGGGTCCAGCTCACCTTCGGCCTGGGCCTCGTCGGTGCCGAGGAACGCGCCGGGGTTGTCGGCGCAGACAAGGGCGAGCGATCCGAACTTGCTGACACAGATCACGATCCGCGTCCCGCACAGGGTCGCTTCCGCGGGAACGGTGACGCGTCCGTACTCGCTGGAGTCCTGGGTGTCCTGCTCTGTCCCGCAGCGAGTGGCGAAGTCAGTCTCCAGGCGTGCCACCAGCTCGCCGAACAGGTCGGCGGTTGCCTGGCGGTCGTAGCCGCGCGGCCACTCCAGCCACTCCGGGTCGTCGAGCCTGCGCAACAGGGTGAGCAGATCCGCTTCGCTCCGTGTCATCCGGGCATCATGCCGCGGGCGGTGGTGGGGTGAATGTCGCGGGGGTGGTGAAGGCTGCGCGGCGGGCGGCGCGGCGGAGGGTGGTGAGGGCGGGTGGGCCCGCGAGGAGGACGCAGACGAAGGTGGTGGCCGCGCGGCCGGTGTCCCAGCCGAGGGAGGTGGCCGCGTCGTAGGCGAGGTAGCGGTGCCACTGCTGGGTGAAGGGCAGGCCGGGGAGGTAGGCGATCGAGCTGCCGGGGTCGGTGGAGAACGGCCAGAAGGAGAGGTTGAGCAGGAAACCGAAGAGATAGCCCGACGCGGAGCCGTACACCGCGAGCATCGCGATCTCCGCCTTGCCGCGCGCCCGCGGCAGCAGCCCGGCGAGCATGCCGACGAAGGCGCAGCCGAACATCTGGTACGGCATCCATGGCCCGACCCCGCCGGTGAGCAGCGCGGAGGAGAACATCGAGGTGCAGCCCAGCGCGAAGCCGAAGCCGGGCCCGAAGACCCGCCCGGCGAGCACGAGCAGGAAGAACACCGTCTCCACCCCCGCGGTGCCCGCGCTCAGCGGCCGCAGGGCCGCGTTGACGGCCGAGAGCACGCCGAGCATCGCCAGCGCCTTGGCATCGATCCCCCCGTCGGCGATCTGCGCGAACACCACGGCCAGGACGAGCACCAGCAGCACGCCGAAGATCAGCGGCGGCGCGTAGGAGGCCCCGAACCGCCCGGGCGCGACCACGAACGGCCAGAAGAACGCGACGGCGCCGAGGAAGGCGGCGAGCGCCATGGCGACGACGGCGGTGGCGTGCACGCGAACGGCCCCGCCGGCACGGGGTGTTGAGCGATGCGGGGCAGATCCCGTACGGGGTGCGGCGCTCACGAGGCGGCACCGGGTACGGGGCCGGGTCGGCCGGCCGTGCGCGAGGCCGGGGTGCCGGCTCGGCTGCGCGCCCGCCGGCGCTCCGCGGGGCTCACCGCGCACCCGCCAACTGCGCCAGGGCGCGCTTGACCTGATCCACCGTCAGGAACGCCAGCGGGGCCAGGATCTTGGCCGGTTGCGGGGCGAACGCGGGTGAGGACACGATGATCTGCGCCGTCGGGCCGTCGGCGACGATCTCGCCCTCGGCCATCACGGCGACCCGGTCGGCTGCCGCGGCGGCGAACTCCACGTCGTGGGTGGAGATCACCACGGTGCGGCCCTGCGCGGCCAGCGCGTTCACGATGCCGGTCAGGGCCTGCTTGGCGGGGTAGTCGAGGCCGCGTGTGGGCTCGTCGAGCAGGACGACCGAGGGGGCGGCGGCGAGTTGGACGGCGAGGACGAGGGCGAGCCGCCTTCCCTCGGACAGGTCGCGCGGGTGGGTGGCGCCCTCGATGCCGGGCGCGAGGCGGTCCAGGATGCCGCGGGCGTGACCGGCCGCGGTGCCCGACTCCCGGTCCGCCTGGGCGAGTTCGGCCGCGACGGTCTCCAGGTGGAGCAGGTCGGCCGGCGTCTGCGGGACGAGGGCGACGGCGCCGCGGGGCCCACGGTTCCGTCGTCCGCCGAACAGCCCTCGCCGGGCGGCCTGTTGCGCCGCGCCGGGCGCATCCTCCGTACGAGGGGCGACCCGTACCGTCCCGGCCTGCCGCGGTCCTGCGCCGTGCAGCGCCCACAGCAGCGAGGACTTGCCGGAGCCGTTGCGCCCCATCAGCGCGGTCACCTCGCCGGCGTACAGGTCGAGGTTCGCCTCGCGGACGGCGACCGTCTGGCCGTGGCGCACGACGACGCCCCGGGCGGACAGCAGCGGTCCGCCGCCGGACCCGGTCGGGGGCCGCTCGGGCCGGGCGGGCGGTACGGGCTGCCCGGCGAGCCGTTCCCGCAGCGGCCGGGCGGCCCGGCGGGCGTCGCGCACCGACAGCGGCAGCGGGTCCCAGCCGGCGAGCCGGCCGAGGTCGACCACGGGCGGCGCGACGTCCGCGGTACGGAAGACGGTCGCGGGATCGCCGCTGGTCACGCCGCCGTCGCCGGTGAGGTGGACGATACGGTCGGCGTACTGCACGACCCGCTCCAGACGGTGCTCGGCGAGCAGCACGGTGACGCCGAGGTCGTGCACGAGGCGCGTGACAGTCGCGAGCACCTCCTCGGCGGCGGTCGGGTCGAGCGCGGAGGTGGGCTCGTCGAGGACGAGGACGCGCGGGTGCGCGGTGAGGACGGACCCGATGGCCACGCGCTGCTGCTGGCCGCCGGACAGGCCGGCGAGCGGGCGGTGCCGCAGGTCGGCCAGGCCCAGCAGGTCGAGCGTCTCCTCCACGCGCTTGCGCATCACGTCCGCGGGGATCGCCAGCTGCTCCATGGTGTAGGCGAGTTCCTCCTCCACGGTGTCGGTGACGAAGCCCGCGGCGGGGTCCTGGCCCACCACGCCCACCACGTCGGCGAGTTCGCGCGGCGGATGGTGCGCGGTGTCGCGGCCGTCCACGGTGACCCGGCCCGCGAGGGTGCCGCCGGTGAAGTGCGGGACGAGCCCGTTGACGGCGCCCAGGAGCGTCGATTTGCCGACGCCGGTGCGGCCGACCACCAGGCACAACTCCCCTTCCTCGATGTGCAGGTCGACATCGCGCAGCACGGGCGCGGCGGCGTCGGCGTAGCGGACGCTCACCTGGTCGAAACGGATCACGTCGGGTCCTCGGGGGTGGCGGGTGCGGGGCTTGCGAGGGCCGCGGGCTTGCTCACCGGGGCGGGATCGAGGGCTGCCGGCGCCTTGCGCGGGGACTTTCCGTGGGTGGGCGCCCTGTCGGCAGGCACCTCGCTGCTCGGCGCCTTACCGCCGGATGCCGTGTCGCTGGATCCCTTGTCGCCGGGCGCCTTCTCGCCGGACACCCTGGTGGCGACCGCCTCACTGCCGGGCGACGGCACCGTCCGTACCGGCGGCGGAGCCGCGAACGCCGCCGCCCCCGCCAGCAGGATCGCCGCCGCGGGCAGCCACGGCAGCGGCGGCCACGCCAGCGGGTACAGGCCCGGGTTCAGGGCGGCCGGGTCCTGCCGCGCGGCGGCGACCAGTACGCCCGCGCACAGGCAGCCGCCCAGCGCGACCGACCACTCCGGTGCCCGCCAGGGGTCGGGGCGGTACGCGGTGCGCCGTACCCGGCGGCCGCCGAGGGCGAGGCCCGCGCAGCACAGCAGGGAGCCGGCGAGGAGGGCGGGCAGGCCGAAGGCGGGGGGCGCCGAGGCGTCGAGCAGTCCGTAGGCGCCCGTGCACAGGCCGAGCATGCCGAGCAGCATGAGCGCGGCCGTCGTCCGCCGGTCCCGGCGGGTCGCGGTGCCGGCGCGCCCGTAGCCGCGCGCGTCCATGGCGGCGGCGAGCCGCAACGAGCGTTCCAGCGCGTCCTCCAGGACGGGGACGAGGATCGCCCGCACGGCCCGCGGCCCCGTGGCCGGGTCCGGCCGCAGCCGCCGCGCCCGGGCGACGCGCTGGACGGATTCCACGAGTTGGGGTGCGACGCTCATGGCGACCGTGACGGCGACGCCGAGTTCGTACAGCGCGCCGGGCAGCACCCGCAGGGCGCGCTTGGGGTTGGCGAGGGTGCCGGCGGCGCCGACGCAGCACAGCAGGCAGGCCAGCCGCAGCCCGTCGACCGCCGCGGAGAGGACGGCCTCCAGGGCGACGGGCCCGCCGACGCGGACGCCGGAGTACCAGCGCGGCAGGGGCACGTGCGGCAGCGTGAGCAGGACGTGGTCGCCCGGGGCGTCGGCGCCGGTGAACACGCACCGGAAGAGGACGCGCAGCGCCACGACGGTCAGGGCGAGCCACAGGTAATAGCGGAAGCCGCGGGCCCAAGGGGCGTCGCTCCGCCGCTCGCTCACCACGGCCCCGAGCACGGCGGGCACGAGCGCGAGCAGCAGCGGGTTCGTGGTCCGGCTGACGGCGACGGCGAGCGCGAGCCCCCAGATCCACCAGGCGACGGGGTGGAGCCCGCGCGCGAGCCGCGGAGCGCTCCGCGCAGGCACGGGCCGTAGGTCGCCGCCCGCGGTGGGCTCGCCCGGGTGCTTGCGCACCCCCTTCACCCGGTCCTTCGGCGGTGGCGGACCCGCAGGGCCACCGCTCCCGCGATGACGGCGACGGCCGCCGCGGCGATGGCCGCCGGGGCCAGGGAGCCCGAGGAGTGGTGGGCCGCCGGCGCCGGGTCGGCGTTCTGCACGGTGGGCTGGGCGGCGGCCGTGGCGGCGGGTGCCGTCGTGGGTGCGGTCGTGGGCGCGGCAGGCGTCGGCGAAGCGCTCGTCCGCGCCGGAGTTGCGGTGTGCCGCGGGGTGGCCGCCTGCTTCGATGCGGGGTGGCTTGCCTTCACGGGCGGCTTCGCCGCGCTGCCGGAGGTCGCGCGACGCGGCGGCGTACCCGCGCCGGAGGCCGCCGGGTGGGCGCGCAGGGTGTCCGGGGAGATGGCCGGGCGGCCCTGGGAGCCGTTCGCGGAGGTCGCGCCGAAGGTCCACAGGTCCACACTGCCCGGGGCCGGGTGCTGGGCGGTCGGGCCCGAGGTGGCGTAGGTCCAGGTGTTACTGCCGGGAGCGGCGTACCAGGAGGACCAGTACGCGGTGGCAGGCGGCGTGACCACGCAGGCGTCGTCCTTGGCCGTGGGGTACTGCGTGCCGCCGTGCCAACCCGCGTACCCGATGCGGCAGATGAAGGTCGGTCCGTCGTGCTGGGTGCCGGTGGTGGCCCAACCGCCCTGGTTGAGCAGGGCGTAGCCGGTGGTGGGCGTGCCGCCGCAGGAGCGCAGCACCGGCCCGCCCCAGTGGCCGAAGTCGACGGCGACCACGGCGCCGGACGCCCCCGTGCACGCGCTCATCGGCTCGGCCGAGGCGGCCGCGGGTACGGCACCGAAGGACACGGCGGCCAGGAGCAGCGCCCCCAGGAGGGCGAGGCCCCCGAGCGTACGGCGCGGGAAGGCGCGGCTCACTGATCCACCCAGGCCTCGGTCACCGCCCTTGGCCACCGCGACGGCGCACGATACGGCGGAGTCCGCGGACCTGCGGCGGGACGACGCCCGGCTCACCGGTGGCTCCCCGTGCGCCCCGGGCTCCTGCGCCGGCCCGCGGCCAGCGCGACGGCGCCCGAACCGGCGAGGAGCAGCGCGAGAAGGGCCACGGTGAGCGCGCTTGAGCCCGTCGCGGCCAGGATGCCGCCGTGCGGGCCCGACGTGCCGGACGCAGAAGTGGCGCTGCCCGGGCCCGAGGACGATGTCGCGGTCGGTGAACCGCCGCCCGGCGCGGGGGTGATGGGGCCGAGGGCGCGGGTGAGGGTGGCCAGCGGGGTGCCCGCGAGGGCGGGGACGGCCTGGGTGGTGGAGCGGATGTCGGAGCCGCCCGCGGCCTCGGTGACGCGGAAGCCGCCGTCGGTGTTCTGCACCCCGCGCAGGAACTCCTGCCCGTCGCGGGCCTGTCGCGGCCGCAACCGGTCGGTGGCGAGCAGCGCCTGCACCGCCAGGCCGGTCGAGTTGCTGTTCACACCGGCCGCGCCCTGGTAACCGCCGCTCTTCTGCTGCGCCTTGGCCAGGTACGCGCGGGCCGCGGCCACCGCGTCGGCGTGGCCGGGCAGCACCGCGAGGGCCTGCACGGCGTACCCGGTGGTGTCCACGTCCGAGGTGCAGTCGGCGCCCTCGGCGATCAGTGTCGAGGAGAACCCGCCGTCCGCGCACTGGAGTTGCAGCAGCCGCTCGACAGTCGCGGCGGGCGGGGTGGCACCGCCGCGGGCCAGGGCGAGGACGCCGAGGGCCTGGGAGACGGTGGAGTACGCCTGGTCGAAGTCGCCCGCGGCGGAGCAGGAGCCGTCCGCGGCGGCGGCCGCGCAGACGTGGCCGGTGAGGGTGCCGAGCAGGTCGAAGCCGCCGAAGTGGCGCGGGTCCTGCCCCATCACCTCGGCGAGCAGGGCGAGTTTGGCGGCGGCGCCGCTGTAGGGGCCGGGGAAGTCCGACGTGCCGGCCGGGTCGGCGTAGTCGGCGACGTGCCCGGCGAGATAGGCGGTGGTGCGGGCAAGTGCCTTGTTCTGGCTGCCGGTCGAGGCGAGCGCGAGGGAAAGGTCGGCGGTCAGGCCGTCGTCGGGGCCGTAGTCGTTGGACAGGTGGTCGGAGCCGCCGAGTTGCCGGGCGAGGTAGGCGGCGCCGGAGGCGGCGGCCTTCTGGTCGGGCAGGTCCCGCAGCAGGGTGCCGAAGGACGTGCCGGCCGCGCCGCCGGCGGCCTGGAGTGAGGCGCGCAGGTCGGAGGCGCTGCTGCCCGCCGCGACGCGGAAGCCGCCGTCGCGGTTCTGCTCCGCGGCCAGGAAGGCGCGGGCCTCGGCGAGTTGGGGAGCGTACGCCGCGGCGTCCAGGCCGAGGGCTTGGACGGCCAGGGCCGCGGAGTCGACCGAGTCGCCGGCCGCGCCGGGGAACCCGCCGTCGGCCAGCTGCCGGCCGGCGAGCCAGGCCAGGCCCTTGCTGACGGCGTGCGCGGCCGTGTCGCCGGGCAGCAGGTCGAGCGCCATGACGGCGGCGGCCGTGCTGTCCACGTCGCGGTCCCCCGTGGCCGGGATCAGGCTCGGCCAGGCGCCGCTGGGGTCCTGCAGGCTCTGCAGGAAGGCCGCGGCCGCCTCGGTGTCCGCCCCCGCCCGGGCCGCCGCGATGACGCCGAGGGACTGCGCGAACACCGAGCCCGCGTAGGCGTATTCGCCCTCGGCGGCGCATCCGGTGGCGGTGCCGGTGTGCGTGCAGAGGGTGCCGTCGAGTGCGGCGATCAGATCGTGGCCGCCGTAGGAGCGGGGGTCGGCGCCGGTGGCCTCGGCGGCCAGCGCCTCCTCGGCGAGGGCGCCGCCCTGTGCGGTGGGGGTGCCGATCAGGGTCCAGGAGTCGATGGTGCGGCCGCTCGCGTCCTTGCCGTGCTGAAGGAAGTCCGTCATCGAGGTGAGGGCGGTGTCGGCGCCGCCGGTGGCGGCCAGGGCGAGGACGCCGTCGAGGGTCAGGCCGAAGTCGGCGGAGCCGGTGCCCGGACCGGCCTCGTAGAAGCGGCCGTCGACCAGTGTGCCGCGGCCGGTGAGGTAGGCGACGGCCTTGGCGATGTCGGGGGCCGGGGCCGGGCCGGTGGGCGCGGTGGTGGCGGTGCCGGTCGGCGAACCGCCCGTGGGTGAAGGGGTGGCCGTCGTGGGAGGGGTCGTCGTCGAAGTGCCCGTCGGCGTCGCGGTGGCCGTGCCGGTCGGCGTCCCGGTAGGTGTCCCGGTCGGTGTGCCCGTGGGTGCCGCACCGGCCCGTACCGAGTCCGGTGGGAAGGACGGTCCGCCCGTCGTACCGCCCGTGTCCGTCGTGCCGTACACCCATGCCTGGGCCTCGCCTGCGGCCGGGTGGTCGTCGAGGGGCCCGAGCGGGCTCGCGGTCCAGGTGTCCTGCCCGGCCGGGGCGGTCCAGTACGACCAGTGGGCGCCCGTGGCCGCCGTCGTGCAGGGGTCGTCGGCGGGGGTCGGGTACGCGGTGCCGCCGTCGAAGCCCGCGCTGCCGATCCGGCAGACGAAGCCGGGGCCGTCATGGAGCGTGCCGGTGGTGGCGAACCCGGTGTCGTGGAGCAGGTCGAGGCCGGTGGCCGGGTGGGCGTCGCAGCCGGTCAGCACGGGGCCGTGCCAGGGCCCGAAGTCCACGGCGACGACCGCGCCGGCCGCCGGCGTGCAGGCGCCGGCAGGGGCGGCGTGCGCGGGGGTGGCGGCCGTGACCAGGCTCGCGGCGAGGGCGCCCAGCGCGAGGACGGCGGATGCCGCCGTTGCGGTGGCGCGCGGTCTGCGCCCGGCGGTACGAAGCACGGTGGCCCCCCGTTTCCGGCCGTCGAGGAGCGGCCGCGGAGGTACGGCCGGCAGCGCGGGGCGTGCCGGCCGGTGCGTCCGTGCCGTAGTCCTCGACGGCGATCGTGACTGGCGGTTCAGCGCAGGTGTTCCGGCTCGCCCGCCGCGCGGCGGGCCTACGGTTGCGGGTCAGCGCCGGACTCGGACCGGCTTCCCCTGCCTGCTGAATCGGAAATGCGCTTCATGGCACCATGCCGGGCGCCCTGCCGTCAATGTGGCGGGCTGTCGGCTTCGCCACCCTCTCCCGGGCCGCGACGTGCGTGTGACGTGCGGATCTCCGGCGGAGGCGGCACGCGCTCCCCGGGGCACCCGGGCATGACGTGCGGCTCGCGCGGGCTGCCCCGTTCACCCCGAGCGAGCCACGGCCCGAGGGGCCGCGCGGGTCCCGTGGGTGGGCAGGGCGTCCACGAGTGCGCGATAGGGGGCGCCGGCACGAGCGGGACGGTCGCGGTCCCGGCTACCTGCCGCTGTTCGCGGCGAGTTCGGCCACGACGGCGTCGAACGCGGTGACCACCAGGGAGAGATGGCCTTCGGCCGGCTCCAAGTGGACGGCGGCTCCCGGCAGGTGGGCGGCAAGCCACCGGCCGTGGGCGTAGGGCACCATGCGGTCCTCGGCGCCCTGCCACACCGAGACCGGCGGCGTGATCGAGGCGAGGTCGAAGCCCCAGGGCCGGACGAAGGCGAGGTCGTCGTCCCGCCAGCCGGCGATGCCGGTCGCGACGGAGGCGCGGAACATCGCGGCCGTGTACGCGGCGAAGTCGTCGGTGAGGGCGCGGCGGTCGACCTCGGAGACGAGGCCGCCGAGGGCGGCGGCGATCTCGGCGGCCTGCACGTCGGCGAGGGCGGGGAGCTGGGCGGTCAGGAAACGTGTCAGCGGCTCCTCGCCCGCGACGACGGCGCCGAACTCCTCGATGTTCTCCTCGCCCATGCCGTCGAGCCAGTCGAGCCCGTCCGCCTCATAGGGCGCCACTCCCGCGAGGGTGGCGGCCGCCAGGCACCTCCCGGGGAGCAGCGCGGCGCTCGCGAGGGCGTGCGGGCCGCCGCCGGACCATCCCACGGTCACGAACTCCTCGTCGCCCAGCGCGTCCAGCAGCGCGGTGATGTCGCCGGCGACGTCGGCCACGCTGCGGCCGGGCCGGGGCGACGAACCGCCGTACCCGGCGCGGCTGTAGGCCACGACCTTCATGCCGTGCCGCGCGGCACTGGCGACGATCGGCTCGAACAGCACGGCCGCGGAAGGGGTTCCGTTGTGCACGACGAGCGGCAGGGCGTCGGGCGCCCCGGCCACGAGGTACTCCAGCGTCCGCCCGTCGGCGAGTTCCAGTCGCTCCATGCGGGCAGGCTAGCGTGCCCCCGCTCCACGGCGTGAGGGCGAACGCCCGCCGACCGACGCGGTTCTCATGCGGGCGGAGGCACGTGGGGGGTCGTCGGCTCCCAGGCGGTGAGGGTGAGGTGCCCCGCCGGTTCGGCGACGACGTCGACCTCGATGGTGCTCTCGTCGGGGAAGCGGAGGGTGAAGACGGGGCCCAGCTCCATCAGGAAGTCGAACCCCTCCTGGTGCTCCGCGGAGAGCGCTTCGGCGTGGACGGCCCGGCAGCTCCAGCCGGACCCGCTGCCGGCTACGGTGACGTCGACCGGGTAACTGCCGAGGCAGGTCGAGCGGTTGGCCCACCACTCGAGCACGGCCGGGCCCTCATGGATGTCCACGCCCCCAGTATCGGCGGCTCGCGTACCGTCTTGTGCGGGGAGGTCGGGATGGGTGAACACGGTTTTGATGCCGCGGCTCTGTTGGGGTGGATCAGTGGGGCGACCGCGGAAGTGCTGGAGACGGCGGGGCGGTTCGGGGAGGACGAGGTGCGGGGAGCGTCCCTGCTGCCCGGGTGGTCGCGGGGGCACGTGCTGACACACCTCGCGCGGAACGCCGATGGGGGGCGGCGGCTGCTGGTGTGGGCGAGGACGGGGGTGGAGACGCACGAGTACGCGAGCCTGGAGGCACGGGCGGCCGAGATCGAGGCGGGCGCCGGCCGCGGCGCCACCGAGCTGCTTGCCGATCTGCGGGACAGCGCCGAGCGGTTCGCGGCGGAGTACCGCAGAATGCCGGCCGAGGCGTGGCACCGTACCGTGCGCTGGACCCGCGGGCAGCAGCACCCCGCCGCCCGTGCCGCCGACGCCCGGCTGTCCGAGGTGCTGATCCACCACGTCGACCTGGCCGCCGGCTACACCTCCGCCCGGTGGCCGGCCCCCTTCGTCCGCATGATGCTCCCCCGCGTCGTCACCTCGCTGAGCACCCGCGAGCAGACCCCGGCGGTGCGGCTGCGCGCCACGGACACCGGCGCCGCCCACACCCTCGGCACCGCGCCGGCAGCCACCGTCGAGGGCCCCGCCCACGCCCTGCTCGCCTGGCTCCTGGGCCGCTCCCCGGGCACCGCCCTCACCCTCAGCGGCACCCCACGCCTCCCCACGATGCCTGCCGTTTACTGACCCCGTCTCAGCGACGGCTTTTCTTCGCGAGGCGGCACAGGCTCGTGCCAAGGGCGCGCGCGTCGCTACTGGGGTTGCTTCAGGCCTGCGATCAGGAGAGTGACCAGGCGGCGGGCGTCGTATGTCGTGCCGTGTTCCGCGCCGATGCAGAGCTTGCCCACGCCGTGCACGAGCTGGATCGCGTCGATGTCCGCGGTGACCTCGCCCGCGGCGGCCGCGGCGGCGAGCAGGGTCGCGCAGACGGGGACGAGACGGTCGAGGAAGCAGGCGTGCAGCGGGTCGAAGCAGGGATCTTCGGACTGCAGGACGGCCGCCAGGCCGTGCTTGGTGACCAGGAAGTCCACGAAGCGGGCGATCCAGCGGGCCAGCGCCGCGTGCGGCGACGGGCTCTGCGCGAGCAGGGCGGGCCCCGCCTCGGCAAGGGCCTCGACCTGGTGCCGGTAGAGGGCGATGATCAGATCGGCCCGGGTCGGGAAGTGGCGGTAGATCGTGGCCGTGCCGACGCCCGCCGCGGCGGCGATGTCGCGGATCGGAGCCTCCACGCCGGAGGTGCGGCCCACGGTGGGCCAGGTGTTCAACTTGTACGACATCGTGGCGGCGCACACCGCCTTGGAGCTCGGTGGCCACTCCGGCAAGCTCGTGGTGACGGTCGGCCCGGAACGGGCGGCCGCGCGGGGCGCCGCGTCAACCGCCTGACCGGGCCGGACCGGCCGGGGCCCCGCACCCCCTGGGGCCCGGCCGGACGGGCGCGGCGGGCCGGCCACGGGCCCTTTGCGGGCGACCCGATGCGGTACTGGCGGGACGGGCGTGGCAGGCTCTGGCGTGCGGGAACCCTTGCGATGTGCGCAGACGTTCTGCACACCAGCGAACGCCAGGAGATCACCATGACCCACCGCCGCACCCCCGGCGCCCCCGCCGGCCCCGGTGTGACCGCGCCCTCCCCGGGCGTGCCCGGCCCGCGCCGTGCGAGGCGCGAGCCGCCCGGACGGCCGCAGCCGGACGCCGGCGGCCCGCGCGGCGCCGCAGTCCGCGCGGCCGAACTGGCGGCGTGCTGCGTCGTGTCGATGGTGATCATCTTCGTGGTGCTCGGCGTGGCCGCCGCCGTGGCGTTCATCGTTCTGAAGGGTTAGCTCCGGCAGCTTGCCGAGGGGCCGGGCCGGCGGGCGGTGCCGTTTCCTCCGCCGGGGCGGGGGCAGCCGAGGCTTCAGGAGGCTCTGCCCCAGGGAGGTTTCGATGGCCAGGCACGCGCACACGTCCGAGGCGGCGCAGGAGCACACCGGCGGGACGGACAGCACCGACGGGACGGACTACGGCCACGAGCCGCAGCGCCCGGACGAAGGGGTGGCCGCGCCCGGCGGTACGGGAGCGGCCGGGCGGGAGCACCCGCTCGCCCCCGAGCAGGTCTACGAGCGCGATGTCCCGCTGACCTGGCAGACCGCGCCCGATCCGGCGCCGCGGCCCGAGGAGTACGGCGAGCAGTGGGGCCGTACGCCGCTGCCGGTCCAGGAGCCGGCGGACGAGCCGCGGGGCGCGAGGACCGGCGCGGTGGTCTTCCTCGGCCTCGCCCTGCTCGTGCTGCTCGTCGTGCTCATCGTCGGCCTGCTCCACCGCTGAACCCGCCGTCCACGGCGCCGGCATGACGGCCCGTCGATCCGTACCGCCCGGGTGTCGGCGGGATTCACGCCGACTCGGCTGCCACGCAGGTGAAGTGACGTCCCGTCATCAGCTCTCTGGATCGGGTGCGTCGTCAGGGACGCTCACGGCCAGCAGCGCCACGTCGTCGGCCGGGGCCTGGGAGAGGCCGGCCAGGAGCCCGTCGCAGAAGGCGTCCGGGGTCTCGCGGGCGAGCGTGGCGGCCTCCCGGCGCAGCCGGGTCATGCCGTGGTCCAGCCCCTCGCCGCGCCGCTCGATCAGCCCGTCGGTGTAGAGCAGCAGTGTGGAGCCCGCGGGCAGCGCGACGGTCGCGCTGGTGCGGGGCAGGCGCGTGTCGACGCCCAGCAGGAGCCCGTTCGCCTGGTCCAGGTAGCGCGTCTCGCCGTCCCCGGTGACCAGCAGCGGCGGCAGGTGCCCGGCCGAGGAGAACTCGACGTGCCACAGGCCGCTGCCGGGCCCGTCGATGATGCCGTAGACGCAGGTCGCGGTGGTGGTCGGGTAGAGCGTGTGCTGGGCGAGGTCCAGGCGGTGCAGGATCATCTCGGGGGGTTCCTGGCGGTCGCAGGCGATGCCGCGGAGCATGTTGCGCAGCTGGCTCATGCTGACCGCGGCCCTCAGGTCGTGGCCGGTGACGTCCCCGATGATCACCGCGGTGCCGCCACCGGGCAGCTTGAAGCAGTCGTACCAGTCGCCGCCGACCTCGGCGGTGCGCTGCGAGGTGACGTAGCGCGCGGCCATGTCGAGGTGGTCCACACCGGGCAGGGCGGGCAGCAGGGAGCGCTGGAGGCGCTCGGCGACGTGCTCGACCTCGCGGTGCAGGCGGGCGTTGTCGACGGCGAGGCCGACGCGCTGGCCGACGTCCTCCACGAGCGCGAGTTCGTCCGTGCTCAGCGGCGGGTGCCCGTCGCCGCGCATGACGGTGAGCGCCCCCAGCACCTCGCGGCGGGCGCACAGCGGGGCGGCGATGGCGCTGTTGGCGCCGTGCCGGTCGATGAAGGCCGCGGCCGCCGCGTCCCAGGGGGCGAGCCCGCCGCCGGAGCGCAGGTCCTCGGACGTGACGAGGACCGGTCCCGCGCCGCGCAGCACCCGGGCCAGCGGGCCGTCGCCCCGCACGGGCGTCGGCGGCAGGCGGGCGCTGTCGGCGGCCGGGGCGTCCACGCCGTCCCTGGTCGCCGTGCATGCGCGCCGCACCCCGCCGGCCGCCGCGAGCAGGTCCACCGCGCACCAGTCCCCCACCCGCTGGGCGAGCAGCCGGCTGGTCCGGGCAAGACCCTCGCGGGCGTCCATGGTGCTGGCCAGGGCCGAGTTGACGTCCGCCACGACCGTGAGGCGGTCCAGCGCCTGCTGGAGGGCGGAGTCGACGTCGTACTCGTCCACCTCGTCCACCAGACCGCCTCCCTGGCCCGCGCGCCCCACACGCGCGGCACCGGCCGTCCCGCCGCCTGCCCGCTCTCCCCACTCTCCTCCGCCCCCGCGCCGCCCGCACCCGGGCGCCACTGGGGTCCGAGCGGACCGGATACGGGCAGTGCGCACGCGAACACGGAACGGTACGGGGCCCGCAGGAGCAGGCGGGACGGTCACCCGAGGGGTCTCGGAGGGCGGCGCCTGCGGCCGTGGAGCGGGTACAGGGAAGTGCCGGGGTGCACCCGGTGCACAAGCGCCCTCGGACGGTGACAGTTCCGGGCGCGGGACGGGGACACGGCGCCCTGCGAAGGGGCAGTGGGCGAGAGCAGGCGGCGACGGCTCCCAGGCGCAGAGCGCTGCGGGCGCCGCAGACGGGGCCCTCGGGCGGCGCTGTCACGGCGCTTCGGGCACCGGGCGGCGGGCTGCCGCCCGTGCCTCGCAGGCAACCTCCGGCCTCGCGCAACGGCCCCGTGCTCCGCCGACCCGCGGGCGTGCTCCGCCGACCCGCGGGCGCCACCCACCGGCCCGTGGGCGCCACGCAACGGCACCCGCCACGCAACGGCACCCTCAGTGCAGCCGGCTCACCCCGCGCTTCACGGCGCGGCGGGCCGCCTTCGGGAAGTGCTGCTGGAGGTCGGCGATCGCTGCCTCCTGCTCGGCGTGGAGGAGGCCGTAGCCGAAGGTGTCCGCGCCCGAGCGGTGGGCCGCCGCGGACAGGGACAGGAGGGCGCCGCGGGCGACGACGGCGTCCTGGTGCTCGCCGAGCAGCTTCTGCAGCGCCTTGGTGCGCTTCAGCAGCCGCCGGGCCGGCTTGCCCGTGACGGGGCGGGCGGTCTCGGCGGTGTGCCGGGCGCGCCGGGCGGCCTTGCGGACGCCGTGCAGGGCGCGCTCGCGGGCCGGCCCCTCGGGGGCGTTCTCGACGGCGGCGATCCGCTTCAGCAGCCGGCGCCGGTCGTGCTCGGCGGCCTTGCGCAGCTGCTTGGCCGCGGGCTTGGCTGCGGCCGGCCGCAGCGGCGGGTCGGCCAGCAGTGCGTCCAGGGCGTCCAGCAAGGCGAAGTAGCGCGGGCTGTCCAGCGCTTCCACGGCCGCCTGCCAGGCGGGGTCGTGCCGGGCCCGCTCCTGCTCGCCGATCCGCTCGGCCAGGCCGCGCAGGGCCGGGCGCAGCTCCGGGGCGCGCCGCTCCAGCCGCCGGGCCTGCGCGGGCAGCCGCTCGGCGAGCACTTCGTGGTCGCGCGGGGCGGCCAGCAGTCCGGTGAGCCAGTGGAGTTCGCGGACGACGGGGTCGGTGCGGCGCCGGTCGAGCACCTTCCTCTGGCCGCGCAGCAGGCTGCGCAGGCGACGGGCCGCGGAACGCATCCGGTGCAGGGCGTCGGGCTCGTCGAAGCGGGTGCCCGGGTCGGCCTGCACCAGGGCCGTGGTCTGCCGGGCGAGCCGGTCCATGACGGCGGCTCCGGCGGAGCCGGGTCGCAGCCGGCGGTCGTCACCCGCGGGCGCCGACCCGGCCTCCACAGCCCGCAGTTCCTCGGTCAGGGCGTGCTGCAGCTTGTGGGCGCTGCCGGAGGGGCGCCACCCGGCGGCGGCCAGCTGTTTGCGGGCGGCGCGCAGCAGTTCGGGGCCGCCGTCGGCCAACTCGACGTCGATCTCGGACCATTGGGTGATCCGGGTGCAGGTGCCCTCCTGGCCGCCGGCGTGCAGCGGCGCGGCCCCGGCCGGTTCCCCGTCCAGCGTCTGGGCGGCCACGGTGTCCTGCGTCAACTCGGCCAGCTCCCGGCCGTTTTCGTCGAGCAGTACGTGCCGCCGCCGGTGGGTGCGCAGGTGGGCGACGGGCACGACGTCGCGGCCGCGGGTGAACACCGCGGTGCGGCGGCGCAGTTCGCCGGGAACGTCACCGGCTTTCCCCGGCACCGCCATGTGCCGTGTCTCCTGCGGGAGTTCGACACGCCAGCCGGTGTCGGTGCCGCCGCTCCCGTGGCGCAGCGTGACGCCGTCGAGCAGCAGGCGCAGGTCCGCGGTGTCGTAGTAGACGGCGTCCAGCTCTTCGGGCGCCTCCTCCCGGACCCGGGCCACCGCGGGCAGCGTACACAGGTCCTGCGGGTCGAACTGGCCGGCTCCCTCGAATTTCGCCTCTCGTTCAGGTTGCGTGGTCGTCATGTCCTTGCGGCTGCCCGCTGCCGCCGCGGCCATGCGCGCGCGGACGGCGCGCCGGGCGATCCGGGCACCGGTCCTCGGCCCACACGGCCGGGCCGGAGCCCGGGCCGGGCGCGCTGAGCACGGTGACCGCGGGCAGGCTGCCGGGCGCGGGCGGCGGCAGCAGGGCGCGGGCGAGCGGACAGCGGGACCCGGGCCGGAGCGTGCGCGCCGCGGCGCCCGGGGCAGGGCACCTCGGCCACGGGCCCCAGCAGGTGCGCGCGGGCGTCACCGGTCACGGACGCACCCGGCGGCGGTGCCGGCCGGGCGCCGCCATGGCCGGGGACGCCGCACAGGGGCGGGCCGGGCCGGCCGACGGCGCCCCCGCGACCGCTCTCGCGCGTACCGGTCGCCGCCGACGGCCTCGGCTCGCGCTCAGCCGGCCCCCCGGACCAGCCGGATCGTCGCCAGCTCGAAGGGGCGCAGGGACAGTGCGATCGCGTCGCCGGGGTGCGCGAGCGGCTCACGCGGCTCAAGGGGCCGTTCCAGCAGGTCGCAGCGTTCCGCCCGCGCCACGGGGAAGCCCGCGGTGAGGCGGGTCCGCGTGCGGGCGCCGCGGGACTCGTAGAGCCGCACCACGACGTCGCCGCTCGCGTCGTCGGCGAGCTTGACCGCGCTGACCGCCACCGCCTCGTCGTCCACCGCGACCAGCGGGGCGACGGTCGCGGTGCCGGGGACGCGCCGCTCGGGCAGGTTGATCCGGTGGCCCTCGCGCACCGCGTCGCCGATCCCGGAGCCGACGAGCAGGGCGTGCCGGAAGCGGTGGACGCCCTGGTCGGTCGCCGGGTCGGGGAAGCGGGGCGCGCGTAGCAGGGAGGCGCGCAGCGTCGTGGTGGTGCCGGGCGCCGGGCCGCCGGCGCGCACGGTCCTGGTGACGTCGTGGCCGTAGGTGGAGGCGGTGGTCAGCGAGACGCCCCAGCCGGGCTCCTCGATGTGGACGAAGCGGTGGTTGCAGCTCTCGAAGCGGGCCGCCTCCCAGCTGGTGTTGGTGTGGGTGGGGCGGAACAGGTGGCCGAACTGCGTCTCGGCGGCGTAGCGGTCGGTGTGCAGGTCGAGCGGGAAGGCGAGCTTGAGGAACTTCTCCGTCTCGTGCCAGTCCACCTCGGTCGCGATGTCCAGCTGCCGGGCGCCCGCCCGCAGGGTGAAGGTCTGCACGGCCGTGGAGGAGCCGAAGGAGCGGGCGACACGCACGGCGACGGCGTCCGGGCCGTCCGCGGCGACGGCGACCTCGTCGGCGCCGTCGAGGTCGGTGACCGTGTTGCGGTAGAAGGCGTCCACGTCCCAGGCGTCCCACATCACGGGGAAGTCCGGGTGGAACTGGAGCAGGCCGGCGACGGCGCCGGGGGCGACGGCGTCGCGCCCCGAGGCGGTCTCGACGGCCGAGACGACCAGGCCGCGGGCGTCGAGGGTGACGCGCAGCAGGCCGTTGTCCAGGACGTGGCCGCCGCCGGGCGCCGAGGTGAGCGTGCAGCCGTCCTGCGGCGGCCCGGCGGGGGCGGCGCCGAGGGCCGGGACGCCGCCGCGGGCGTGGGGCGCGGCGTTGAACACGGTCTCGCCGCCTGCCGCCGGATCGCCGGCGAGCGCCTCCTGCGCGGCGGCGACCAGGCCGGTCAGCTCCCGCGTGACCGCCGCGTGGGTGCGCTCGGCCTCCTGGTGCACCCAGGCGATCGAGGAGCCGGGCAGGATGTCGTGGAACTGGTGCAGCAGCACCGTCTTCCACAGCCGGTCCAGCTGCTCGTACGGGTAGGCGGCGCCGGTGCGCACGGCGGCGGTGGCGGACCACAGCTCGGCCTCGTAGAGCAGGTGCTCGTTGCGGCGGTTGCCCTGCTTGGTGCGGGCCTGGCTGGTCAGGGTGCCGCGGTGCAGCTCCAGGTACAGCTCGCCCGCCCACACGGGCGCGTCCGGGTACTCGGCCTCGGCGCGGGCGAAGAAGTCGGCCGGCTTCTCCCAGACCACGGCCGCCGAGCCCTCCAGGCTGCGCAGCCGTGCCGCCTTGGCGACCATCTCGCGGGTGGTGCCGCCCCCGCCGTCGCCGTACCCGGTGGGGGCCAGCGAGTGGCGGGCGCGGCCCATCTCCTTGAAGTTCCGGGCGGCGTGGGCGATCTCGTGGCCGGTCATCGCGTTGTTGTAGGTGTCGATCGGCGGGAAGTGGGTGAAGACGCGCGAGCCGTCGATGCCCTCCCAGAAGAACGTGTGGTGCGGGAAGGCGTTGGTGCGGCTCCAGGAGATCTTCTGGGTGAGCAGCCACTTCGCGCCGGCCGCGCGGATGATCTGCGGCAGCCCGGCGGCGAAGCCGAAGGTGTCCGGCAGCCACACCTCCTCGTTCTCGACGCCGAACTCCGCCAGGAAGAACCGCTTGCCGTGCACGAACTGCCGCGCCATCGCCTCCGAGCCGGGCATGTTGGTGTCGGACTCCACCCACATGCCGCCCGCGGGCACGAACCGCCCCTCGGCGACGGCGGCCTTGACCCGGGCGTAGACGTCCGGGCGGTGCTCCTTGATCCAGGCGTACTGCTGGGCCTGCGACATCGCGTAGACGAAGTCGGGCTCCTGCGCCAGCAGCGCGGTCATGTTCGCGGTGGTGCGGGCGACCTTGCGGACGGTCTCGCGCAGCGGCCACAGCCACGCGGAGTCGATGTGGGCGTGGCCGACCGCGCTGATCCGGTGCGCGGAGGGCGCGGCCGGGGCGGCCAGCACCCCGGTCAGGCAGGCGCGGGCGCGGGCGGCGGTGCCGCCGACGTCCGCCAGGTCCAGGGCGTCCAGCGCGGCCGACACCGCGTGCAGCACCTCCCACCGGCGGGCCTGGTCGGCGGGCAGCTCGGCGGCCAGTTCGCCCAGGACCTCCAGGTCCTGCACCAGCTCCCACACCTCCTGGTCGAAGACGGCCAGCTCCATGCGGCCCAGCCGGTACTGCGGCTCGCCGCCCGCGGTCGCCGGGTCGCCCAGCGCGGTGGGCAGGAAGGGGTGCGGCTGGAGGATCACCGGGTTCGAGGCCGCCTCGACGTGGAGCAGCACCTGCTCGCCGCCCGCGACCGGAGCGCCGATACGGACCCAGGAGCTGCGCGGGTGCAGGCCCTTGACGGGTGCGCCGTCGCGGTCGTGAACGAGCCCTTCGCACTGGAAGCCGGTCATGCGCTCGTCGAAGCCGAGGTCGAGCAGGGCCTCGACGGTGCGTCCGGCCCACTCCCGCGGCACCGTGCCCGCCACGGTGAACCAGCTGGTACCCCAGGGCGCGCCCCACGCGTCGCCGGTCGCGATCGGCGTGCGCGGGGCGGCGAGCCCTTCGGCCACGGGCACCGGCTCGCCCGGCGCGGTCCACACCGACACCTCCAGCGGCACCGTGTCCGGGTGGATCGCGGGGCGGATGCGCTCGTCGAGGACGCGCCGCAGGCGGCCCTCGGTCAGTGTGCGGTCGTCGTGCATGGCCGGGCTCCTGGCGAGGGCGGTGGTGCGTTTCGGTGGCGTGCGGTGCGGGGTCGTACGGGCGGGCGGTCCCGCCTGGTTGACGGGCCACCGCGGGCGAGCCACCGTACCGGGGCCGCTCGGGGTGTCCCGCCACTGCCGGGGGCGCCGCGGCCGTCCCAGAGATACCACGTGCCGCGCTACGCCGTGGCGCATGCCTCGCGCAGGGCGGCCAGGTGGTGCAGAGAGTCCAGGACCTCCTCCGGCGGGACACCGAAGTCGATGAGGCAGGCGATCTCGTCCACGCCCATGGCCGCCAGGCGCGCGACGACGGGGACGGCGTCGGCCACCGTGCCGAACAGGCCCGCGCGGGTGAAGAGGCGGTCGAACTGGCGGGCCACCATGAAGTCCCGGTCGTCGGCGGACATCCGGTCCAGCGAGAAGCCGTCGGCGCTGGGGGCCGCCGCGATCAACTCCATGGAGCTGCGCAGGTATCCGGTGAGGGGGCCCTCGGCCAGGGCGCGGACGCGGGCCCGGTCGGCGCCGAGCAGGGTGTGCAGCATGACGACGACATGGCCGCGGGCCCGCGGGCCGTGCTCGGCGGCCAGCGCCTCGCGGTAGCCGGCGATGTTGCGCTCCAACGCGTCGTCGGCCTGGCCGAGTCGGTGGGTGAGGACGCCCGCGCCGAGCCGGCCCGCGACGCGGAAGCTCTGCGGGGAGCCGGCCGCGGTGATCCACAGCGGCAACTCCCGCTGCACCGGCCGCGGATACAGCCGCACCCCGCGCCGCTCCCCCTCGGCGCCCTCGAACTCGACCTCCTCGCCGCGCCACAGCCGCTGCACGGCGGTCGCGGTCTCCACCATGATGTCCCTGCGGTCCTTGAAGTTCTCCGGGCGCAGCACGAAGTCGCGGGCGTGCCAGCCGGAGGCGACGGAGATGCCGGCGCGGCCCCCCGAGAGGTTGTCCACGACCGCCCACTCCTCCGCGATGCGGATCGGGTGGTGCAGGGGCGCGACGACACTGCCCGCCCGGATGCCGATCCGCTCGGTGACGGCGGCCAGGGCGGCTCCGGTGAGCGCGGGGTTGGGGTACTGCCCGCCGAAGCGGTGGAAGTGCCGCTCGGGCGTCCACACGGCGGTGAAGCCGTGGGCGTCGGCGAAGCGGGCGCTGTCCAGCAGCAGCCGGTAGCGGTCCCGGCCCGCGGGCTCCTCCTGCGGAACGACGGCGGGGGCGGCAGGGGCGGAGCCCGAAGCGCCGGAGCCTCCCGCGTCCACGGCGGCACCGGCGGCCACGGCACCCTCGGCGCCCCCGCCCGCGCCCGCGCCCTGCGAGCTGTCGGCGAAGAAGAACAAGCTCAGGTCCATCGTCCATCCCCCTGGGAAAGTCTCACGTTGCCACGGCCACGCAGACCACCAGACCGGCCTGGTGGCTCAACGACAGGTCAAACCGGGCGACCCCGGCCCGCTCGGCGACGGCCCGCGCGCCGCCGCTCAGGCGGACCCGGGGGGCGCCCCGCTCGTCGGCCAGCACCTCGATGTCCCGCCACACCAGGCCCTGGCCGAGGCCGCTGCCGAGCGCCTTGGCCACGGCCTCCTTCGCGCAGAACCGCCCGGCCAGGTACTCCTGGCGCCGCTGCGGGCCGAGCCCTTCGGCGCGGGCGAGTTCGGCCGCGCAGAACACGATCCGTCGCCCGGCCGGGTGGGCGGCGATGCGCGCGACACGGGCGATCTCCATCAGGTCCACACCGACTCTCACCCCCGGCCGCCCGCCCGCACCCGCTCGCGTGCCACGTGCAGCCGCTGGATGTCGCTGGTGCCCTCCATGAACTCGAAGGCGGCCACGTCCCGGCACCACTTCTCCAGCAGCGGGTGGTCCACGAGGGCGGCCGGGCCCAGCGCGCGCACGGCGAAGCGGGACGCCTCGCGGGCGGCGGCCACGGCGGACAGCTTCGCCGCGCTCGACAGCAGCGAGGCGTCACGCCCCGCGTCCAGGGCGGCGCCCGCCTCGTGGACGAGCCGCAGGCAGCCGGCCAGGCGGCTGTCCAGCGCGGCGAGGCCGGGGGCGCCGGGGCGCTCGGCGCGCACCAGGTCCAGGCAGGCCAGGCCGGTGCCGGCGGCGAGCGCGGCGACCTGGGGGCGGACGGTGGTGAACACCCGTACCGCGCCCCACAGTCCGCGCCGGGTGGCGGGCAGGTGGCGGGCGAGCAGGTGCTCCTCGGGGACGGGCACGCCGGCGAGGCGGATCTCGCCGAGCGCGGCGCCGCGCAGCCCCGCGGTGTCCAGCGCGGTGGTGGAGAAGCCGGGCGCGCTCGCCTCGACGAGGGCGGCGCGGATGCCGAGCGGCCCGGGTCCGGTGCGGGCGAAGACGACGCCGATGCCGCCGCGGGCCCCGTTGCCGATGTACTTCTTGGTGCCCGTCAGCAGCCGCTGCCCGCCGGGCCCCGGCCCCAGCGCGGTCTGCATGGCGGCCGCGTCGCTGCCGCGGCCGGGCTCGGTGACGGCGAAGAACGCCCAGGCGGCGCCGTCTGCCTGGCGGCGGTGGAAGTGGGCGCGTTGCTCCTCGTCGCCGAGGTGGTCCAGCAGGATGCCGGCCAGGCTCGGGCCGGGCGCGGCCATCACCATCCCGGCGTCGCCGCGGGCGAGTTCGGTCATCCACACCAGCGTCTGCAGGCTGGAGCCCGCGGTGTAGGTGAAGGGGCCGATCCGCAGCGGCCGGCCGCCGTAGCGCTCGGGGACGGTGAGGCGGCGGACCAGGTCGAAGCCCTCGACGCCGAGGTGGGGCGCCATGTCGTGGGGGTCGGCGTCCAACGCGAGGGCGTGGGCGCGCAGTTCGGGTGCGGTCTCGGCGGCGGCGCCGCGCAGGGCGGCGAGGCGCCCGTCCAGCTCCGGCAGGGCGTCGGTCAGGGTGTCGGTCACGGTGTGCGGGCTCCTTCCCGGGCCGGCGGCCGGGCGAGCCAGAGGTCGGCGGTGAGGGCGGACAGGTGGAGGCCGCGGGCCGGGTGGTCGGTGAGGTAGCCCTCGGCGCCGAAGAGCCGGGCGGTCTTCCAGCCGGCCTCGGTGAGCCGCTCGTGCCACGCCCAGGCGGCCTCGGGGGTGGTGTGGGCCCAGCGGGCGGCGGCGGTGGCGGTCTCGATCTCGGCGGTGACGTCGGCGAGCGCGGCCCGCACGAGCTGCTGGTCGAGCAGCGGGACACCGCCGAACCGGCGCTGCGCCAGCCGTTCGACGGCCGCGTCCAGCAGCCGGGCGAGGACACCGATCCGCACGGCGGCCAGGCGTGCCGCGTACGGCCCCGGCAGGCCGCCGCCGGCCCGGGTGGCGGCCGACGCCCCGACGCCCGGGGACGGATGGCTGCCGGGGCGCGGGAAGCGGACCACGGCCAGGCTCTCCAGCGCGGCGAAGGGGTGCGGCACCACCCGGTGGGAGGGGCGCACCAGGCGGGCGGGCAGGACGGCGGCGCTTCCCGGCGCGGTGTCCGCCGGGTCGATGCCCTCCAGCACGGCGGTGAGCCCGGCTGCGAGGCCCTGCTCGCGGCCGAGGTCCCGGTAGCGCTCCAGGGCGGTCATCGCGCGGCCGCCGGAGCGAGCAGCGCGGTGAAGAGGCGGCCCGCGTGGGGGTCGAAGTCGGCGACGAGCGTCGGGCGTTCGGCGTCCCAGGCGTCGGCGAGCGGCGACCAGGCGCTGGTGCACAGGGCGTTGGCCGGCCCCCGCACCACCTCGGCGCTCTCCCGCGGGTCGAGGCGTTCGGCGAGCATACGGCCGGCGACGATCCGGGTGTCCGGATACCTGCGGGTCAGGGAGCGCAGCGCGGCCCGCGGGTCGGCCTGCTGCTCGTCCACGGCGAGGAGTTCCATGGCGGGCCCGCCGTCGTCGTGGAGCAGTACGGCGGCGTCGCTGCCGGGGCCGGTGCGCACGTCGGGGTCGGCGTAGGGGACGGTGGTCTGGTCGAGAACGAGGACGGCGCCGGCGGCGGAGTGGCCGGCCGCGCGCATGCGGTCCAGCAGGCGCAGCGCGGTGAAGGGGGCGCCGACGCCCTGGCCGGCCAGCGAGAGCACCTCGGGGGTGCCGGGCAGGCGGTCGGCGAGGTAGCAGCCGGCGACCTCCACGACGTCGCGGTCCGGCAGGTGGTAGGCGAGCACGACGGTGTCGAGCGGGGGCGGCGGGTGGGGCAGGCCGTCCAGGAGGGCGCCGGCCAGGTCGATGAAGCCGGGCCCGCCGCCGCGGGCGTACCGGTCGTGGTCGGGGCGTTCGCCGAAGGCGGCCAGGAAGTCGGTGAAAAAGCGCAGTTCGGTGCCGTCGAGCGGGGCGGGCTCGCGGCGGGCCGGCACGAGGGCGACCGGGCGGCCGAGCCGCAGCGGGCCGGGGCGGGAGCGGGCCGGGGCCGCCGCGGTGGCGGCCCCGGAGCCCAAGGGGGTGGCGGGGGCCATCGGTCAGCGCGCCGGCTCGTGGCCGGGCCGGCAGGCGTCGAGGTAGCCGGTGAGGGCGCCCACCGTCTCGAACGCCTCCGGGGTCAGCTCGTCGGGGTCGATCACGAGCCCGAGTCGGTCCTCCAGCGCCATCAGCAGCTCGATGACACTGGTGGAGTCCAGCCCGAGGTCGCCGAAGAGGCGGGTGGTGGGCGTGAGGTCGGGCAGGTCCTTGTTGAGGACCTCCGCGAGCGCGTCCTGGAGCGCGCCGGTGGTGGCGCCGTCGGTGCCGGTCATCGTCTCGTTGCTCCTCGTGGAATGGCGGGCAGTGCCAGGTGGGTGCGGGGTCGGGTGCGGCCGCCGGGTGCTCACGGCAGGGGCTCTTGGCGGGTGGTCATGGCCGTGCTCACGGCAGCAGCCGCCGGGTTCACTCCAGCGGTTCGTCGCGGCCCAGGTCCGGGTGGGTGGACTGGCGGCCGAGCACGTCCTCGACCGTGTCGCGGCGGCGCACCAGGTAGGCCCGGCCGTGCCGCAGCACGACCTCGGCGGGGTGGCCGTGGCTGAGGAAGTACACCGGTGAGGCCGAGGGGCCGTAGGCGCCCGAGCGCAGCACGCCGACGAGGTCGCCGGGGCGCAGCGCGGGCAGGAGGGCGTTCTTGGCGATGGTGTCGTTGGGCGTGCAGAGCGGCCCGGCGATGTTCCAGGGGCCGGGCTCCTCGCCGGGTTCGGGGGCGCGCGAGAGCAGGGCGAGCGGGAAGTTGCGCTTGACGAAGGAGCCGATGCCGACGGCGGCCATGTGGTGGTGGGTGCCGCCGTCGGCGACCGCGAACTGCTCCCCCATGGACTGCTTGGTGTAGCGGACCCGCATCAGGTAGGTGCCGCCGAGTGCCGTCAGATGGCGGCCGGACTCCATGAGCAGGCGGGTGCCGGGGTGGGCGGCGGCGAAGCGGTCGAGCAGCGGGTTGAGGTCCTTGGCGAGGGCGGCGATGTCCAGGTCGTGCTCGTTGTCGAAGTAGGCCGCGCCCAGGCCGCCGCCGATGTCCACCGCGTCCAGGCGGATGCCGGTGGCCTCGGCGACGCGTTCGGCGAGGTCGAGGATGTAGGCGGTGTTCTTCACCACGACCTCGGCGTCCAGGATGCGGGTGCCGAGGTAGACGTGGACGCCGGCGACGTCGGCGTGCCGCAGCCCGGCGAGTTCGGGGCCCGCGGCCAGCACGGCGGCCTCGTCGATGCCGAACTGGCGGGGCTTGCCGCCCATCGTCAGCCGCGAACCGGCGATGGACAGCGCCGGGTTGACCCGCAGCAGCACCCGCTGGCGCACCCCGCGGGCGGCCGCGGCCGCCTCGATGGCGCGCAGTTCGGCGAAGGACTCGCAGACCACCGCGTAGATCCCGGCGGCCACGCAGGCGTCGATCTCCTCGCCGCTCTTGCCAGGGCCGAGGAAGACGATGTCGGCGGGGTCGGTGCCGGCGTCCAGGACCAGCCGCAGTTCGGCGAGCGAGGAGACCTCGGCGCGGGCGCCGGCGGCGTGCAGCACCTGGTAGACCCCGCGGTTGGGGTTGGCCTTCAGGGAGTAGAAGACCTCCAGCGCGGGGTGCAGGGCGGCGCGCAGGGAGCGGAGGTTGGCGGCGAGCCAGTCGCCGTCGTAGACGTAGGTGGGGGTGCCGAAGCGCTCGGCGAGGCCGTTCCAGTCGGGGCCGGCGGACGCGTGGGCGCCGGGGGCTTCGCGGTTCGGGGTTTCGGTCACGGCCGGCCTGCCATTTCCTCGAGTCGGGTCTGCGCTTGCGCCCGGAGAAGGCGGACGTCCCTTTCGTCGGCGCCGGCGCAGATCGCGTAGAGGCGGCCGTAGGACGTGGCGCCGGCGTTGAGGGCGGCGTTCAGGGTGGCGAAGTTGTTGACCAGGACACCGCGCGGGTGCGGGTCCGGGTCGGTGAGCAGCAGGTCGCCGAGGGCCGCGCGGACCTCGGCGAAGGTGTGCGGGCGATGCGGGCGCAGGTCGAAGGTGGTGGCCAGGGCGGTGGTGGTGCCGCCGCCGAGCAGCCGTTCGGCCAGCCGGTTCTGGTAGGTCGCCATGTTGAAGCGGGCGTTGATCTCCAGGCACGGGTAGAGCGTGCCGTCGGCGGCGAGCAGGGCGTCCACCCCGGCCAGGCCCGCGTAGCCCTCGGCGTGCAGTTCCTTGCCGATCACCTCGGCGGCGGCGTGCAGGGCGTCGACCTGGTCGGGGCGCAGCGCCGGGGGGAAGAGGTGGCCGCGGTGGACGCCGTTCTCGGTGAGCGCGGTCTTGACCGTCTCGAAGGCGACCTGCCCGTCGCGGCCCACCAGGAACTGGTAGTTGAGGTCGGCCTCCTTGTCGATCCAGCGCTCCACCACGACCGGCAGCCGCCGGTCGGCGCGCGCCCGCCGCTCCACCATCCGCAGCAGCCGCTCGCCGCGCGTGGGCCCGTCCAGGACCACCATGCCGCGCCCGGAGACGCCCAGCGACTCCTTGACGACGACCTTCGGGCCGTCCTCCACCAGGTGCTCGGCGAGCGCCGCGGCCAGCTCGTCCACCGTGCGGCAGACCGCGCCGGGCACGGCGGTCAGCCCGGCGGCGTCGACCAGTTCGCGGCTGAACACCTTGCCGTTGACGTGCTTGGACGTCTCGGCGCCGGGTCCGGCCAGCGGCAGCCCGGCGGCCTCGGCCAGGCGTTCCTCGTCGGCGGAGGTGCCCAGCGGCATCAGGTAGGTGCGGCCGTCGGCCAGGGCGCGCAGGCGCTCCAGCAGGCGCGGCGAGTCCAGGGCGTCCAGGGTGACCGAGCGCTCGGGCTCGTTGCGGTCCACGGCGAGGTGGGTGCCGGCGGCGGCGCCGAGCCCGGCGAGGTAGGCGGCGTACTCGCCGTCGACGGGCTCCTTGAGGACGACCACGTCGTGCTCGTCGGCGAGCAGCACACCGACCTCCTCGATGCGGCCCACGGTCGCGGCCGAGAAGGACAGGCCGGTGCCGGGCAGCGCGGGCTCCCCGCGGCCCCAGACCCGCTCGACCTCGAAGTTGTTGAGGTAGACGAAGCGGGCGGCCGGGTCGCCGACCAGGGCCTGCTTGAGCCGGGCGGTGAAGCCCGTGGCGGCCGGGGCGTGCTGGGGGGATGTCATCTCACTCCCTTCCGGTGGCGGTCCGTACGGCCGCGGCGGCGAAGGTGCCGCCCTGCCCGGCGGAGACCATCAGCGCGGTCCGGCCGGGTGGCAGCGCCTGCTCGGCGCGGGCCGTGGCGAGGTTCATGAAGGAGTCGGCGCAGAAGCAGTGGCCGGTCCGCGGCACGTTGTCCAGGTAGATCCGCTCCGGCGGCAGCCCGAGCCGGCGGGCGGTGGTGGTCCAGGAGTAGCGGTTGACGTTGTGCGGCAGCACCAGGTCGATCGCGTCCAGGTCGAGCCCCGCGGCCGCCACGGCCTCCAGCATCACCGCGGCCAGCGTCGGGGTGTACTGCTGCCGGTAGCGGTGCTGGAGTTCGGGCGACATGTGCCGGGCCTGGTGGAACTCGCCGAGGGTGCGGTGGGCGACGCTCAGCACGGCGTCCCCCGGGCCTTCGAGGTCGGCGAGGACGGCGGCGGTGGCGTCACCGAGGACGGAGGTGCCGGGGATGTGCTGCATCACCGGCGACAGGGCCTTCTCGCCGATCAGCAGCAGCGCCTGGCTGCCCGCGGGCTCGCCGGTCAGCAGGCTCTCGGCGGTCTTCAGCGCCGACAGGCCGATCACGCAGCCCTGGTGGGACAGCGAGAAGGCGCTCGCCTCGTGCAGCCCGAGCTTGTCGCGCAGCACGTCCATCCAGCGCAGTGCGGGCGGCGCGAGGTGCTGCACGGTGTGGGCGTGCACGAGGTGGCGGACCTTGGCGCGGTCGGCGCCGGCCAGCGCGTCGTGGCCGAGGGCGAGCAGCATGTCCAGGGTGGACCGACCCTCGGCGGTGACGATCCGGTCCAGGCCGAGGAAGCGGGTCAGCAGCCGGATCTCGGAGTCGGGGACCTCCAGCGCCTGCCCGAGGTCGGCGATCGCGACGCTGTGGGCGGGGATGCGGGGGACGACCCTACGCAGGTACAGCACGGCACCACTCCAGGACGGCCATGGCGCTGTGCAGTTTGTTCTCCGCCTGGTCGAAGGCGAGGCTGGCCGGCCCGTCCAGCACCTCGGCGGCGACCTCCTCGCCGCGGTGGGCGGGCAGGTCGTGCAGGAAGACGGCCTTGGGCCAGGCGTCCATCAGGGCGGGCGTGACCTGGAAGGGGGCGAAGACGGCCCGCCAGTTCGGGTCGGGCTTGCTGGTGCCGGTGGTCTGCCAGCGGGTGGTGTAGACGGCGTCCACCTCGCCGGGCAGCGCGTCCAGGTCGTGGCGTTCGGCGATGTGCGCGCCGTGCTCGGCGGCGGACCGCAGGCTGCGCTCCAGGACGGCGGGGTCCAGGCCGTAGCCGGGCGGGGTGCGCAGCTCCAGGCGGGCGCCGCGGTGGCGGGCCAGGCCCAGGGCGAGGGCCGCGGCGGAGTTGTTGCCCTCGCCGACGTACAGCACGCTCAGGCCCTCGACGGCGCCGAAGTGGACGGTGAGGGTGGTCAGGTCGGCCAGCGCCTGGGTGGGGTGCTCCCGCGCGCTCATCGCGTTGACGACGGACATGCGCTCCTGGGCGGCCCAGGCCCGCATCTCCCCCGGGTCGCCGGCGGTGCGGGCGACCAGGACGTCGAGCATGCGGGACATCACCCGGCCGGTGTCCTCGGTGGTCTCGCCGGTGTTGAGCTGGAGGTCGGCGGGGCCGTAGGCGATCAGGCCCGCGCCCAGCCGCAGGGCGCCGGAGGAGAAGGCGGTGCGGGTGCGGGTGGAGGTCTTGCGGAAGTAGACGCCGACGACGTCGCCGCGCAGCGCGGTGGCGTCGGGTGCGGCGCCGCGCGAGAGCTGCGCGCCGCGGGCGACGATGCCGCGCAGGTCGGTGTCGCCGAGGTCGTCCAGGGAGATCAGGTGCCTGGCTGTGCGCTGCGCCATGGGTGCCGCCTTTCGGTCGCGTCGGGGGTGGCCGCCGTCACCATCGGTCGAGTTCGGCGAAGAAGTCGGGGACGGGCAGCACCAGGCCGCGCTCGCGGCCGATGCCGAAGACCTCCCGGCCGACCGCGAGGTCGAGCACGCCGAGGCCGAACGGGGAGAAGATCCGCGGCTTGTCAGGGCCGGGCGCGACCTCCCCGAGGATCACCTGGGCGAGGGTGCCGTCGATGAAGTCGCGGTGGCCGTACTTCTGCTCGGCCAGGTGCGGGGAGGTGTTCGCCTTCAGGCAGTGCTCCACATCGTCCAGGACGTTGTGGGCGGCGGCGATCAGCTCGGGGGCGATGTCGCGCAGCGAGATGTTCAGCACCGTCTGGCCGGGCGCGAAGGCGCCGGGCCGGGTGATGTACGGGGTGGCGGCGGTGGTGGCCAGGACGACCACGTCGGCGCCGTCCACCGCCTCGGCGAGGCCGGCGGCGGTGCCGGACCGGTAGCCGAGGCCGGCGGCGTGGGCGGCGGAGTTCTTGGCGTACTCCTCCACCGTGTCGTGGACCACGACGTCCCCGATGCTCCATTCGAGGGCGTGGAAGAAGTCCAGGATCGCGCGGGAGATGACGCCGGCGCCGACGACCGCGAGCCGGTCCGCGGTGCGCGAGCCGTGCAGCTGCTCGGCGCCGAGCACGGCCGAGGCGGCGGTGCGGGCGGCGCTGATCTGCGCGGCCTCCAGGCAGGCGAACGGGTAGCCGGTTTCGGGGTCGTTGAGCAGCAGGACGGCCGAGGCGCGCGGGATGTTGCGGGCGATGTTGCCCGGGTAGCTGGCGATCCACTTGATGCCGGCCACGCCGTCCTCGCCGCGCAGCGAGGCGGGCAGCGCGATGATGCGGGCCTCGGGCCGGTCGGGGAAGCGCAGGAAGTAGCTGTCGGGGTTGACCGTGGCGCCGCGGTGGTGGTCCAGGTAGGTCCGGCGGACCTGCTCGGCGATCTGCGGGCGGTGGCCCTCGATGACCGCGCGGACGGCGCGGCCGCCCATCACCTCGAAGGAGAACATCGGGTCAGTTCCTCACCGTGGTCAGCGCGGACAGGGGCGTGTGCGGCTCGACGAGGGCGTCGGGACCGTAGGTACCGGCCACCCAGTCGTCGTCGTAGATGGTGCGCACGTAGCGCTCGCCGAAGTCGGGCGAGATGGCCACCACCCGGGAGCCGGGCGGCAGTTGAGGGGCGCGGCGGAGCACGGCGTGCACCACGGAGCCGGTGGAGCCGCCGGCGAACAGGCCGTAGCGGCGGGCCAGCCAGCGGCAGGTGCGCACGGTGTCGGCCTCCTCGACCAGCTCGACGTCGTCCACCAGGTCGCGACGCAGGATCTCCGGGCGGCGGCTGGTGCCGATGCCGGGGATGTAGCGGGGTGCGGCGCGGGCGTCGAAGGTGACCGAGCCGACGGCGTCCACGGCGATGATGCGGGTGTGCGGCGCGTGCCGGCGGAAGTGGTGGACGCAGCCCATCAGGGTGCCGGTGGTGCCGGTGCCGACGAAGAGGTAGTCGGTGTCGGGCAGGGCGGCGGTGATGGCGGCGGCGGTACGGCGGGCGTGCACCTCCCAGTTCGCCGGGTTGGCGTACTGGTTGAGCCAGACCAGCTCCGGGTCGGCGGCCAGCCGCTCGTGGATGTAGGCGATGCGGCTGCCGAGGTAGCCGCCGTTGGCGTCGGGGCCGCCCACCTCCACCACGTCCGCGCCCAGCGCGCGCATGGCGGCCGCGCTCAGCGCCGAGGTGTTGGGGTCGGTGACGCACAGGAAGCGGTAGCCCTTGGCGGCGGAGATCACCGCCAGGGCGATGCCGAGGCTGCCGGAGGAGGACTCGACCAGGCGGCAGCCCGGCCGCAGCACACCGCGCCGCTCCGCGTCCTCGACCATGCCCAGCGCTGTCTTCAGCTTGATCGACCCGGCGGGGTTGAGACCCTCCATCTTCAGATGGAGGTCGATATTCCGTGCCGCGCCGTCGAGATGCAGGAATACGTCGTCCTGGATCATCTCGTACACGTTTTCATATATCAATGCTCGTCAACCCCGCAGAGGAGAATTCAAGGCGGCCGGTCGTCACGGGCCCAGCGTAGAAGTGGAATCGGCGCGCACGACAGGCAACTGCCCGGCACTTTCCGGCAGGCAGGAAAGTTGCCGACGCGATTCCTTGCCGCGGTGCCGACGTATCTGCCGTACTGGGCACATGACGCGGCGGAATTCCACTCCCGCGGCCGGGGGCACGCTGACACCCGGCCAGGAGGCGCTCTGGCTGGTGCAGCACCTGGACCCGCAGGGCGCCGCCTACAACGTGACGGCCGCCCTGGACCTGCTCTTCACGGTGGACGCCACCGTGCTGGAGCAGGCGGCCGGCGCCGCGGTGACCGGGCACGCCCTGCTCGGTTCGCTGTTCGCGCAAGGCGACGACGGGCGGATCCGCCGCACGCCCGCGCCCACCCCCTTCGCCCTGGAGCGCTACGAACCGGGCCTGGCGGGCGAGGAGTTGCGGGCGTTCGCGCTGCGCCTCTCCCGCCGGCCCTTCCGGCCCGCGCACGAGCGCCCGGTGCGGATCGCCCTGATCCGCCCGCGCACCGGCCCGGATGTGCTGCTGGCCACCGCCCACCACATCGCCGCCGACAACATCTCCCAGCTGCTGCTGTGCCGGGAGATCCTGTCGCGGTACGCGGCGCTGCGCGCGGGCCGCCCGTACACGGCGCGGGACACCGGGGCGGCCTTCGAGGACTTCGCGCAGGTCCAGCGCGCGTACCTGGCCTCGTCGCGGGCCGAGCGGGCGCGCGCCTACTGGGCGCGCGAACTCGGCGGCGTCACCGCGCACTTGCAGCTGCCCACCGACCTGCCGCGCCCCGCGCTGTGGCGGCAGGCGGGCGCCGAGGTCCGCGTCGACCTGCCCGCCGGCCTGGTGGCGGACCTCGACGCGGCGGCCGCCGAGCGCAACGTGACGGCCTTCGCCCTCCTGCTGTCGGTCTTCGCGGTGCTGCTGCACCGGGCGAGCGGGCAGCGGGAGTTCCTGGTCGGCTACCCCGTCTCGCAGCGGCAGGGCGCCCGTTGGCGCGACGCGATGGGCTACTTCGTCAACACCCTGCCGCTGCGGGCCCGGGTGGACCCCGGCGACTCCTTCGAGGCGGTGCTGCGCCGCACCTCGCTGCGCCTGTGGCAGGGCCTGCTGCACCGCGACTACCCGTTCGCGCTGCTGGCCGGGCTCACCGGCCTGCCGCGCGACCCGTCGCGGCCGGGGCCGGTGCAGGTCCTCTTCGTGCTCAACGAGCCCGGCGGCGCCGACCCGATCGCCGGGGCCCTGACCCCCGGCGCGGTGGTGGAGCACGCCGGGCTGCGCGTCGCGGAGTTCGCCCTGCCGCAGCAGCACGGGCAGTTCGAGCTGACACTGCAGCTGACCCGGCACGCCGCCGGTTTCCAGGCGGTGCTGAAGTACCACACGTCCCTGTTCACCGCGGGCGCGGCGGGTGCGCTCGCCGAGGAGTACGTGCGCCTGCTGCGGGCGGCGGTGGCCGGCACCCTCGTGCCCGCTGCCTCCCCCGCGCCCGCCTGACCGCAGGCAGGTCCCGCACGGGCCGCGCCGGTCGGGAACCGCGCGGCCCGGACCCGTAGAAAGCGAGAGCAGCATGGACACCGGCACGCACGCAAGCACGGGCACCGACACCGGCACCCGCTCCGCCCCCCGTACGAGCGCCGACCCGCAGTCCGGCACCGGCCCCGGCGAAGCCGGCCGCGCCGAGCGGCGCACCCGCATCCGGGACGTCGCCGCCGCGGTCTTCTCCGCGGACCCGGCCGCGGTGGAGGCGGCCACCGACTTCGAGCACGACCTGGACGCCGACTCGCTGCTCGCCGTGGAGTTCGTGGTGGAGCTGGAGAAGGCGCTCGGCGTGCCGCTGGAGGTCGAGCAGATCCCCCGCCTGATGTCGGGCCTGGACCGCGCCTACGACGAGATCGCCAGGACCGCCGGCTGGTAGCGCGGCAGAACCGGCCAGGCGGACCCGCCGGGCCCGCTGCAGACCCGCCCCAGGCTCACGGCGGACCCGCCGGGCCCGCACGGGCGGACGCCGCCCGGCCCCCGGACCGGCCCCAGAACCCCCCGCCTTCCCCCAAGGAGCGTGCAAGGAGCGTGACTTCCGCTATGACCGCGACGACGACCGAGTCCGGCTGGCTGCTGCCCACCGGCGTGCCCGGGCTGCTGGGCTTCACCGGCGCCCACGAGGCGGTACTGGCGCGCCTGCAGGCCGCCCTGACCGCTGCCGACCCCTCGCCCTCGACCGGGCCCGACTGGTATCCGCCGGTGGTGCCGCGCGCCCACATCGACCGCGCGCAGTACGCCGAGTCCTTCCCCCAGCTGCTGGGCACCGTGCACGCGCTGCGCACCGGCACCGACCCCGCCGACACCTCGGCCGTGCCCGAGGAGGCGGACGTGGTGCTCGCCCCCGCGGTCTGCTACGGCGTCTACCCGCGGATCGCCGACACCGTGCTGACCGCGGCCCGCCACTTCGACGCGGCCGGCCACTGCTACCGGCACGAGGCGACCAGCGAGTACGGGCGGTTCCGGTCCTTCCGGATGCGCGAGTTCGTGGTGGTGGCCGGCGCGGACGAGGCGTGGCAGTGGCGGGAGGACTGGATCGCCCGCACCGAGGCGCTGTTCGGCCGGCTCGGCGTGAAGGTCACGGTGCAGCCGGCCTCCGACCCGTTCTTCGGCCCTGGCGACCGCTTCATGCGCAGCAGCCAGCTCCAGCAGTCGCTGAAGTACGAGTTCCACGCCGAGCTGTACGACGGCGACCCCGGCACCGCCATCGCCTCGGCGAACTGCCACAAGGACCACCTGGGCGAACGGTTCGGCATCGGCTTCGCCGACCAGGGCCCCGCGCACAGCTCGTGCATGGCCTTCGGCCTGGAGCGCACGGTGGGCGCGCTGATCCACGCGCACGGGGACGACCCGGCCAACTGGCCGGAGTTCTGAGGGGACTTCCGGCTGGAGTTCCGGTCGGAGTTCTGGCCGGAATTCCGGTGGGAAGGGCTCGAAACAGAGTTGGCGCCCGGTGGTTCAGTCGCAGGCTGGGCCGCCGGGCTCCGGCGTCGTACGGCCCGAGCGGCGTACCACCTCGGCCACGAAGGGCGCGGCCCGGTAGTGGTAGGGGTGCGCCTCGTCGGGCAGCAGCAGCGAGGTGTCCAGCAGGTCGGAGACCAGGGTGAGCGGGTTGGGGCCGCGTCTGCCGTAGCCGGCGGTGGCCTCCTCCAGCACGAAGCTGCGCGCGGGCAGTTCGGCGACCGCCTCCAGCAGCAGCCGGTGGTCGGCGCCGAGCAGATCGATGCTCCACAGGATGCTGTCGGTGACCGAGCGCTGGTGGCGCAGGAGCGCGTGGTCGTTGGACCACAGCATCTCCGGGGTGGGCCCGTAGGAGAGCATCAGGCGGATGGGGATGGCGCGCAGGCACTCGGCGGCGAACTCGATGTAGCGGGGCAGGCCGCCGAGCCTGCGGCACAGTTCGGCGACGAGCGGCAGGTCCTTGTCCAGCTCGGCGGCGGCCGGCGAGCCGGCGCCCAGGTGGCGCAGGAAGAGGGCGACGGCGGGCGCGGCCGACAGCGGTTCGCCGGGCGCCTGCTCCAGCGGCAGCGGGCGGATCTCCCGGTTGGCGCCCAGGCGTTCGGTGAGCCGGCGGCGGGCGGTGACCAGGATGTGCACGCCGGGCAGGGCGGCCTGCAGCTCGCGGGTGGCGCCCATGACGCCGTCGGGGACGTGCTCGGCGTTGTCCAGCACGAGCAGCGCCTGGGTGCCGGTGTCGATCTCGGCGCCGGCGCCCTGCGCGGCGCTCCTGCCGCGGGTCAGGCGGCGGCGCACCCGGTCCAGGACGGCCGCGGTCTGCTGCTCGGGCCCGCCGCCGGGCGGCAGGTCGCCGAGTTCGACGGCGTGCACCCCGTCGCGGAAGCCGGGCCCGAGGTGCGCGGCCACGTCCAGCGCCATGCGGGTCTTGCCCACGCCGCCGGGGCCGAGGAAGGTCGTCAGCCGGTTCGCCCGCACGGTGTGGGCGAGGTGTTCGACCACCGAGGGGCTGCCTACGGGCGCGGTGTGCGGCTCCCGGAGGTCGGGCAGGTGGCCCAGGGCCGCGCGTTCGGCGTCCGGCGGCCGCCCGCCGGCGCCGCCCAGCGCGCTGACCAGCAGGTCCAGCGAGGAGCGGCGGGGGTTCTGCACATGGCCGAGCTCCAGGTTGCGGATGGTGCGCACGCTGAGCCCGGAGTGCTCGGCCAGCTCCTCCTGGGTCCAGCCGCGCTGGGCGCGCAGGGCGGCGATGCGCCGGGCGCTCCAGGCGGGCACCTGCCCGCCGAGCAGGCCGAGTCCTTCGGTGTGGTCAAGCGTCATCGGTACCCCCTGGATTGGAGTTCGAACAGCTCGGCGTACAGGCCGCCCCGGGCCATCAGCTCCCGGTGGCTGCCCTGCTCCCTGATCCGGCCGCCGTCCAGGACGACGATCAGGTCGGCCGTCGCCACCGTGGAGAAGCGGTGGGAGACCAGGAGGGTGACGGTGCCGCGCTCGCGCCCGTCGCGGGCCGCGGCGGCGAAGCGTTCGAAGAGCGCGTGCTCGGTGTGGGCGTCGAGCGCCGCGGTGGGCTCGTCGAAGACGGCGAGCAGCGGGGCCTGCCGCATCAGGCCGCGGCCCAGGGCGAGGCGCTGCCACTGGCCGCCGGACAGCTCCACGCCGCCGTCCCAGCGGCCGCCGAGGGCGGTGTCCAGGCCGTCCGGCAGCCCGGCGACAACGCCTGCCGCGTCGGCCCGCTCCAGCGCCTCGGTCACGGCCGCGCGGTCGCCGGCCCGCGGCAGGTCGCCGACGCCCACGGATTCCAGCACGGGGAATTCGAGGCGGGCGTGGTCCTGGAAGGTGGCCGCGGTGCGCGAGCGCCAGTCGGCGGTGTCGCAGCCGGCGAGGTCGGCGCCGTCCACGAGGATGCGGCCGGCGTCGGGCCGGTGGAAGCCGGCCAGCAGCTTGATCAGGGTGGTCTTGCCCGCGCCGTTCTCGCCGACGAGGGCGACGACGGCACCGGGCGGCAGGTGCAGGCTCACCCCGTCGAGCACGCCGCCCCCGCCGGGGTAGCCGAAGCGGACGTCCTCCAGGTCGATGCCGGTGCGCAGGGTGTCGGGCAGGGCGGCGGGCTCGGCCGGGGTGCGGCGCTCGGCGGCGACGTAGTCCCGCAGCCACACGAAGCGGCGGCCGACCCGCAGCACCAGCAGGAAGTAGGTGCCGTAGCGCACGGCGGTGCCCACGGTGGCGCTGAGCTGGGCGGCCAGGCCGAGGACGAGGACGACGTCGCCGGCGGTGGCGTGGCCGTGGACGGCGAGCCAGATGGACAGCACGATGGCGGCCACGTAGCCGAGTGCGGTGACCAGCGCGTCCAGTGCCTGGAGGGCGGCGCCGCGCCAACTGGCCCGGTTGCGTTCGGAGATGACGGCGGCCGCGGCCCGGCGGTGCCGCTCGCCGAGCAGGGCGGTGACGCCGAAGACACGCAGTTCGCCGGCGGCCGCGGTGGAGGTGCCGAGTTCGAAGAGGTGGCGGCGCAGCCGCTCGGGCTCGCTGGTGGCCTCCTGGGCGCGCACGGTCAGGTCGCGGCTGATCTTGCCGAGCCAGAAGGAGACGGCGGCGAGCACCGGCAGGCACAGCAGCAGCGGGTCGACGCGGGCGAGCAGCACGGCGCTGACGATCAGGGTGGCGCCCACCCGCAGCACGCCCGCGGTGGCGTTGACCATGCCGGACAGCTGCGCCTGGTGCTCGCGGACGCGCTGCACCTGGTCGAGGTACTCGGGGTACTCGTGGTGGGCCAGGCCCTCGGCGCCGCCGATCAGGCGCATCAGGCGCCGGCCGGCCGCGGCCGTCGCGCGCTCCTGCACGGTGAACAGGCAGTGCACGTAGAAGAAGACGCAGGCCAGCGCGGCCCCGACGGTCAGGGCGAGCAGGACGGCCGCGGCCATGCCCTGCTCGGTGTCGCCGGAGACGGCGGCGTCCACGATCATCTTGGCGCCCAGCCCGCCCACCGGCACCGACACCTCGAAGACGATGCCGGTCAGGAACTGCGCGGCCGCGTGCCAGGGGGCGGCGCCGAAGCCGATGCGCATCAGCTCGCGGTAGGCCCGGAGTGTCCTACGCATGGCCCGCCTCCGCCGCCGCGCGACCGGCCGCCGGGGTGCCGCCGGTGAAACGGGCGGCCTGCAGGCCGAACATCGCGGCGTAGCGGCCGCCGCGCTCCATCAGCTCCTCGTGCCGGCCGTCCTCGACCACCGCGCCGCCCTCCAGGACGACGATGCGCTCCGCGCGCCGGACGGTGGAGAAGCGGTGCGAGATGAGGATGGTGGTCAGCCCCTCGGTCAGTTCCAGGAACCGCTCGTAGATCTCGGCCTCGGCCCGCACGTCGAGTGCGGCGGTCGGCTCGTCGAGGATCAGCACGCGGGCGCCGGCGTCCACCGCGAACAGCGCGCGGGCCAGGGCGATCCGCTGCCACTGGCCGCCGGACAGGTCGGTGCCGCCGGTGTACTCCGGGGAGAGCACGGTGTCCCAGCCGTGCGGCAGGCCCTCGATCAGCGGCAGCGCGCCGGCCCTGCGGGCGGCCTCGCGCAGCCGGTCGCGGTCGCCGGCGTGGCGGGGGGCGCCCATGGCGATGTTCTCGGCGGCGGTGAGGTGGTAGCGGGCGAAGTCCTGGAAGAGGACGCCGATCCGCTCGCGCCAGGCGGCCGGGTCGATCGCGGTCAGGTCGTGACCGTCGATCCGCACGGTGCCCGCGGTCGGGGCGTGCAGCCCGCACAGCAGCTTGACCAGCGAGCTCTTGCCCGCGCCGTTGTCGCCGACGACGGCCAGCGAGCGGCCCGCGGCGATCCGCAGGTCCACCCCGCGCAGCGCCTCGCGCGCGGTGCCGGGGTAGCGGAAGCGCACCCCTTCGAACGCGATGGCGTGGGCCGGCAGTTCGGGTGGCAGGTGCTCCGTGCGCGGCCCCGGTGGCCGCTCGGCGGCCAGCGTCGCGTCCAGGGACAGGACGCGGGGGACGGAGGCGCCGGCGAAGGACAGGTAGGCGTTGTTGTCGTCGAAGGCGGTGTAGGTGTTGGCAAGGGCGAGCGCCTGGGTGAAGACGGCGACGGTGCCCAGGCCCACGTCGTGGTGGACGGCGGCCCAGGCGAGCGTGCCGTAGGAGGCGAGGTTGACCGCGACGACGGCGCCGGTGGAGCCCAGGACGACCCGGGCGCGCGGGCGGCGCTCGCGCCAGACGGGCTCGGTGGCCTCGCGCCAGGCGGCCGTGAAGCGCTCCAGCAGCCAGTCCAGCAGCCCCCAGATCCGCACCTCCTTGGCGGCGGGCCGCTCCAGCACGAGGTCGCGCAGGTATTCGGCGCGGCGCAGCGCGCCGCTGCGGGCGCCGCCGGCCTGGCCGACGCGGAAGTACTCGCGCTGCATGAAGTGCACCACGACCGGCCAGGTGGCCAGCCACAGCAGGCCGATCCACCAGTGGAAGGCGAGCAGCACCAGGGCCGCGGCGACCGCCCGCAGCCAGGCGGGCAGCACCGTGGCGAGGGCGGCGACGGCCTGGCTGGGCCGGTCGGTCTCGGTCATGCCGAGGCCGCGCACCACCCGCAGGGCGTCCAGCACCCGCTCGTCGGTGAAGTGGGCGGTGCCCTCGGGGCGGCCGACGGCGGCCATCACCCGCTGCTGCAGTTCGGCGTCGACCTCGCGGCCCAGCGTCTCGCCGAGGGCGGCCAGCACCGGGGTGAGGGTCTGCTGGACCAGCACCAGGGCGCCCGCCGCGGCGAGCAGCACCAGGGTGTGCCGGCCCTGCGGGGAGTCCAGGCCCGCCCGCAGCGTCGCCCCGATCGAGCCGACGAGCAGGCCGGAGACCACCGCCCCGGCCACCGGCAGCACCGCGGCGGCCAGCACCCCGAGCAGCCCGAAGGCGGCCTTCGCGCGGTCGACGTGGGGCAGCAGGCGGACCAGGGCGAGGATGCCGTGCAGGGTGGGGGGCAGCTTCGGCCTTCGGCTCGCGGGAGCACGCAGGAGTGGCATGGTCGTGAGCACTCTTCCTGTCGAGGTGGTGCCGGGACGAGCGGATCGTGCGGGCCGCCGGGACGAGCGGTCGTGCGGGAGCCGGCGCGCAAGCGGGCTCCGGGGCGCACCGGGTGCGGGGGCTGCCCGGTCGGCAGGGCCGTGCGGGCGCCGGGGCGGACGTGTGGAGGGTTCCGGGTGTGCGGGGGCATGGCGGGTGCGGGCCGCCGCCCGTCGTCGCGGGCGGCCGCTTCCACCGACGCTAGGCGCACCCGATTCGGAGACGGTATGGCGGCGGTATGGCCCGGGTATGGCGGCCGTTCAGCGGTACGGATGTGCCGCCGCGGTCCGCCGGGGCTCCCCCGCTCCCGTCCCGGACCCGCCTCGCTTCCGCCGCCGCGCCGGCCGGTCCCCGTCAGTCGAGGACGGCCCCGTTGCCGGGGCGGCTGGCGCGGGTGCGCCGGTGGTCGAGGTGGACGAAGACGCGGTGCAGCCAGCGGTCGGTGCCGTCGTAGCGCGGTGTGAAGGCGACCCGGCCGTGCACGACGAGCCGGTTGTCGACGAAGACCATGTCGCCCGGGCGCAGCACCACGTCCGCGCGCACCGCCCACAGCGCCTCGCGCAGCTGCGCCAGCGCCTTCTGCGCGCCCTCGTCCAGGGCGCGGGTGGCGTGGAAGTCCACCCGCAGGTCGGGGTCCTCGGGCGCGCCGGAAAGGACGGGGTGCGGGCGCGAGAGGCCCGCGCCGGCGAAGGAGGGCGGGGCCTCGGTGAGGTAGCGCGCCTCGCGCAGGGCGGCCGCGCAGCCCTCGTCCATCAGCGGCAGGGCCCGGCGGATGCTCGCGACCTGGGTGCCGACCTGGTCCTCGTGCGCGGGCCGCAGGCACAGCAGGCCGACGTAGTCGGGGCGGTGGGGGTGGAAGGCGTTCTCGGTGTGGAACTCCAGCCGCACCGAGCCGCCGTTGCTCTGCGAGCCGGCGAGCGCGGGCACGGGCACCACGTTCTGCACCAGCGCGCCGTGCTTCTCCTCGCGGTAGGCGATCACCGCGCCCAGCTCGGCGCCCAGCAGCACCGCGAGGGCGGCGGGCACGGTGGCGGCACGCTCCACGGACTCCGGGACGGCCGGGGTGGGCGGCAGGGCGGCGGGCACGGGCAGGTTGCCGACGGTGAACGTGCCCTCGGGGCCGGGGTCGTGGCGGAAGGACCGCAGGGCGGCGGCGAGCCGGGGTGGCAGCCGGCCGCCGGCGTCGCGGGCCTGCCGCTGCCATCCGGGGTCGTCCACGAGGGCCGGCCCGGCGAGGCCGTCGGCCAGCGCCTGCAGTCCGGCCCGCTCGGGCGCGGTGAGCCGCACCGCGAGGACGTCCGTGTCGGAGCCGGTGTTCGTGCGCGCCATCGCTGAGGTCACGACTGCCTCTCTCGTCCGCGAATTCCGAATGGCGAGTGCACTCGTCCGCGCTCATCGCCGATTCGACGACCGAGGGCGAGTCTTTCCGGCCGCGGATACGAACTCCAGGCAGGGCACCGGCAATTGCCCTTTCGGCTATTTGCCTGCCGGATGCCTGTTCCGCGGCGGGCCGATACGTGGAGGATTTCCGGCACGCTCGATTCAAGAGACGGAGCCCGCCGTGCACCCGAAGATCCCGGATCGGACAGCCCTTTCCTGCCTTGCTGTCGAGCAGTTGGTGGGCGAGGTGTGGAGCGCGCGTTTCGGCCGGGCGGTGACGCCCTACGACGACTTCTTCGACCTCGGCGGCGACTCGCTCACCGTCGTGGAGGTCACCGCCGAACTGCGCGAGCGCGGCCTGCCGGTGCGCAGTTCGGCCGCGCTGCGGCATCCGACGCCCGCCCGGCTCGCCGAGCACCTCACGCCGCCGCGCCCGGTGCGCCCTGCCGCCCTCGACCCGGGCCCGCTGCCCGCGCCCGCCCCCGGCGGCGGCCCGCTGCGGGCGCTGCCGATCGCGGCCGGCGACGAGGGCGGGCCGCTGCACGTGGTGCACTCCGAGAGCCATGTGCGGGCCGAGCGCGAGGCGGTGGCCGCCTGGGCGCAGGGGCGGGCGGCCTTCGGCTTCCCGCTGCCGGGCGCGGGGGGCACCGTGGAGGACCTGGCCGAGCGGCTGCTGCCGGCGCTGCGCGCGCACCCGCCGCAGGGCCCCTACCGGCTGCTCGGCTTCGGCCACGGTGCCGTGGTCGCCCTGGAGGCGGCCCGGCGGCTGCGGGCGGAGGGCGCCGAGGTGGCGCTGCTGGCGCTGCTCGCCCCGCCGCCCGCCGCAGACGAACCCACCCCGGACGCCGAGGAGTTGCTGACCGCGAGACTCGCGGACCTCGCGGGGCGGTTCGCCCTGGAGGGCGGGGAGAGCGCGGCCGAGGTGCACGCCCGCTTCCGCGCGGCCGGCTGGTACGAGGACGCGGCGCCCGCCGACCTCGCCGCGCTGCAGGCGGGCTGGGCGCGCCTGGCGCACGCGGTCGCCCGGTACGGCCATCCGCCGTACGAGGGGCGGGCGTTGCTCGTCGCCGACGGCCTGGGCCGGATTCCGGTCGAGGCCGCGCTGAGCGGCGCCGAGGCGCGGGCGCACCGGCTCGGGCACGGGCTGCGCTCCCCGCTGGCGCTGCTGCGCGACCCCGGGACCGCGGAGACGATGAGGAAGGCGCTGCGCCCATGACCGCCCACCCCGCCCACCCCGCCGCCGACCGCTGGATCGCCCGGCTGCGGACCGCCGCGCCCGCCCGGCTGCGGCTGCTGTGCGTGCCCCATGTCGGCGCGGGCGCCGCCGCGTTCCGCCCGTGGCTGGCCCATCTGCCCGAGGGCGTCGAGCTGTGCGCGGTGCGCGCCCCGGGCCGCGAGAACCGGCTGGGCGAACCACTGCTCACCGATCCGCGGGCGCTGCTGGACGCGCTGGAGCCGCGGGTCGCCGCGCTGCGGGAGGTGCCGCTCGTCGTGGTCGGGCACTGCTCGGGCAGCGTGCTCGCCTACGAGTTGGCCCGGCGTCTGGCCGCCGCGGGCGCTCCCCCGCACGCCTTGGTGCTCTCCTCCGCCGAGGGACCGCGGGCGCGGGTGGTGGAGGACCCGCCGCTGCACCGGCTACCGCGGGCCGAACTGCTCGCCCGGGTCGTGAAGTACGGCGGGATGGCCGCCCAAGTCCTCGACGACGCCGACCTGATGGCGATGTTCGAGCGCATCCTGCGCGCGGACTACCAGCTCGTGGAGACCCTGGCCTACTCCCCCGGCGCACCGCTCGACCTGCCGCTGACCGTCATCGGCGGCCTGCGTGACGAGTTCGTGGCCGCGGCCGCGATGGCCGCCTGGAGCACCGAGACCACCCGGGGGTTCACCTTGCACCTGCTGGACGCCGCGCACTACGTACTGGAGCCCGCGGGGCCGCTGATGGGCAGGATCGCCGGCGAGCTGCTGGAGAGCGGGGCCGGCCGGTGAGCGCCGGGGACTTCCGGCTGCCGAGCGCCTGGCGTGCGGCCGACGCCCTCGGCGCGCCTGCGCGCCGAAGCGAGGCCCACTTCGCCGACATCGCCCCGGAGTTGGACGCGCTGGCGAAGGCCGCCGGCTGCGAGCGGCCGGCGGTGCTACTGGCCGCGCACGCCAAGGTGCTCAACACCCTGGTCGAGGAGGCGGAGTTCGCCACCGATCTGCTGGACGCGGCCGGCGACGTACGGCGGGTGACACTGGACCCGGGAGCCGCCGCCACCTGGCGGGAGCTGGCCACGCTGGCGGCCGGCGCTCTTCCGGGTGCCCCCGCCGGGCCCCGCGAGGAAGCGGGCGACCCACTGCACGCCGACCACGCGGTCTTCGTCGCCGAACCGTGCGAACCCGGCGCCGCTGATGGCGCGTCGGGCGCCGCACATGTCCACGGACTGCGGGTGGAGGCACACGACGGCGTCCTGACCCTGCGGACCGGGGGCTTCCTCGACGCCGGACGGCTGGAGCGGCTGGCCGGCATGTACCGGGGGGTGCTGGCGGCGATGGCCGCGGGACCCGACGGGGACGCGGTGGCCGCGGTGCTCGCCGCCGGGGAGCGCGACGACGTGCTGCGCCGGTGGGCCGCGGGCCGCACCGTGGAGCGCGACGTCGCCGGCGTGCTCGACCTGTTCGCCGCCCAGGCCGCCCGTACACCGGGCGCCCCCGCGGTCCGCGCGGACGGCACCACCCTCACCTACCGCGAACTCGACGCTCGCTCCAGCCGGTTGGCCCACCACCTGCTCGCGCGGGGGGCGGGCGGCGGGGTGCCGGTCGGGGTGTGCCTGCGCCGCGGGCCCGACCTGCTGCCGGCCCTGCTCGCGGTGTGGAAGTGCGGGGCGCCCTACCTGCCGCTCGACCCGGACCTGCCCGTCGCACGGCTGCGCCGGATGGCGGCGGCCGCGGGCTGCGCGCTGACCGTCACCCGCGCCGAGCACCTGCCGCTGCTGGACCCCGAGGGCGCGCGGCCGGTGGTGCTGGACCGCGAGCAGGCCGCGATCGAGGCCGCGCCCGACGTACCGCCGGGGACGCGCGGCGGCCCGGCCGACGTCGCCTACGTCATCTACACCTCGGGCTCGACCGGCGACCCCAAGGGCGTGCTGGTGCACCACGCCGGTCTCGCCAACTACGTGCTGTGGACCGCCCTGGAGTACGCCGCGCGCGGCACCGGCGGCTCCCCGCACTTCAGCTCGATCGGCTTCGACCTCGGCGTGCCGAGCCTGTTCGCGCCCCTCGTGGTCGGCCAGCGGGTGGACCTGCTGCCCGACCCGCTGGACCCGGCGGACCTGGGCGCGCTGCTCGTCGAGGGCGCCCCGTACAGCTTCGTGAAGATGACGCCTGGGCACCTGAACCTGCTCAGCACCGATCTGGAGCCGGCCGAGGCACGCGGCCTGGCCGGGCTCGCCATCGCCGCGGGCGACGCCTTCCCGGTCGAACTGGCCCGCCGCTGGGACCGGCTGGCCGGCCCGGGCGGCACCCCGGTGGCCACCGAGTACGGCCCGACGGAGATCACCGTCGGCAACTCCGGCCAGCTGGTCACCCGGCTCGGCGACGACGGCCTCGTGCCGCTCGGCCTGCCGATCCCCAACACCACGATGTACGTGCTGGACGACCGCCTCGAACCGGTGCCCGAGGGCGTGCCCGGCGAGGTGTGCGTGGGCGGCGCGGGGGTCGCCCACGGCTACCTCGGCGCCCCGGCCCGCACCGCCGAGCGGTTCGTCCCCGACCCCTACGGCCCGCCCGGCGCCCGGCTGTACCGCACGGGGGACCGCGGGCGGTGGCGCGGCGGGCGGCTGGAGTTCCTCGGCCGCACCGACCACCAGGTGAAGATCCGGGGCCACCGGGTCGAGCCGGGCGAGGTGCGCGCGGTGCTCCAGCGCAGGCCCGAGGTGGCCGACGCGGTGGTGGTCGCCCGCCAGGCCCCCTCGGGGGCGCAGCAGTTGGCCGCCTTCGTGGTGCCCGCGCCCGGGGCGGCCCCCGACCCGGCGCGGTTGCGGGCCGCCCTGGCGCGCGAGCTGCCCCCGTACATGGTGCCCGCCGAGATCGTCACGGTCGCGGAGATCCCGCTGACCGCCAACGGCAAGGCCGACACCCGCGCGCTGCTGGCCCGCGCGTGAGCGGCGCCCCCCTTCCCCACGGATGCCAAGCCCCAGGAGAGCAGGACCCGGTGAGCGAATCGGCTGCGGACAGGACGTACCAAGTGGTGGTCAACGACGAGGAGCAGTTCTCCCTGTGGGACGCGCGGCGCGAGCCGCCCGCGGGCTGGCGCCCCAGCGGCTTCAGCGGCGGCCGCGAGCAGTGCCTGGAGCACATCGCGGGCGTCTGGAAGGACATCCGCCCGTGCAGCGCGCGGCCGTCCGCGGACGGGCGGCGGTAGCCGGTGGACACCCTGCTGCCGCCCCTGGGGCCCGCGCTGCTGCCGGGGCTGTTCCTCGCCCGGGCCGCCGCGCACCCCGACGCGCCCGCCGTCCTCGCGCCTTCCGGCGCGCTCTCCTACGGCGAGTTGGAGGACTCGGCCCGCCGGATCGCGGGCGCCCTCGGCGGGATGGGCGCCGGCCGCGAGTCCGTGGTGGCCCTCCTCGTGCCGCCCGGCCCGGACCTGGTGGCCGCGCTGCTGGGCATCTGGCTGGCCGGCGCCTGCTACCTCCCGCTCGACCCCTTCGCGCCGCCCGCCCGGCAGCGCGAGACGGTCCTCGCGGCCGGCGCGCGGGCCGTCGTGGTGGACGAGGTCCCCGGCCACGACCTGGGCGCGCCCGCCCACCCGGTGGCCGAACTGCTGGCCGTCGGCGACCCGCGGACCCCGGCGCTGCCCACCGGCGAGCGCCAGGCCGCGTATGTGATCTTCACCTCGGGCTCCACGGGCACGCCCAAGGGCGTCGTCGTCGAGCACGCGGGGATCGCCCACCGGGTGCTGTGGGGGGTGGAGGCGCTGGGGCTGACCCCGCGCGACCGGGTACTGCAGAAGACGCCGCTGACCTTCGACGCGGCCGGCTGGGAGCTGTTCGGCCCGCTGGTGTGCGGGGCCCCGGTCGTCTACGGCCGCCCCGGCGCGGGCCGCGACCCGGCCGAACTCGCCGCCTCCCTGCGCGAGCAGCGCGCCACGGTGGTGCAGGTCGTCCCCACGATGCTGCGCCTGCTGGCCGCCGAGCCCGAGCTGTCGGCCTGCACCGAGCTGCGGACGGTCTGCTCGGCGGGCGAGCCGCTGGGCGCGGAGCTGTGCCGCCGGGTCCTGGACCGGGTGGACGTCGAGATCTGGAACACCTACGGCCCCACCGAGTGCTCGATCGACGCCCTGGCCCACCGCTACGACCCCGCACAGACCGCGGGCCCGGTCCCGATCGGCCGCCCGCTCGGCCGGTCCCGGGTGGTGGCGGTGCCGGTGGGGAGCGAGGTCGGGGGCGAGGGAGACGCGGCGTGCGACAGTGGAGCCGCGGAGGCGGCGCGGGACGCGGGGCATGCCGGTGCCGCTGGGGATACCGGTGCCACCCGCCCGACGGGGGCCCTCTCGGGGGACGCGGCGGGCTTCCCCGGCCCCGCCGGAGCCGATCGGCTCTACGAGCTGTACCTGGGCGGGCCCGGGGTCGCGCGCGGCTACCACGGGGACCCGGTGCGGACCGCCGAGCGGTTCGTGCCCGATCCCGAAGGGCCGCCCGGGGCGCGGATGTTCCGCACCGGGGACCTCGTGCGCAGGCGCCCGGACGGGGGGTACGAGTTCGCCGGGCGGGCCGACCAGCAGGTGAAGGTGAACGGGGTCCGGGTCGAGCCCGGCGAGGTGGAGGCCGCGCTGGAGGCCCACCCCGCGGTGGTGGCGGCGGCCGTGCGCGCGGTGGAGGGACCCGGCGGCATCCGCCGGCTCGCCGCTTGGGCGGTCGTCTCGGCGCCCGGCACCGCGGCGGCGCTGCCCGCGTACCTGCGGGACCGGCTGCCGCCCGCGCTGGTGCCCGCGGTCGTCACCGAGGTGGCCGCGCTGCCCCGTACGAGCAGCGGCAAGACGGACCACCGCCGGCTGCCCGCCCCCGACTGGTCGGGCGCCCCGCGGGCCGGCGCGGGTACCGGCGAGAACGCCTCGGAGGACGCCGGCGGGCCGACGGCCGAGCAGCGCATGGTGCTGGACGCCTGGCGCACCCTGCTCGGCCTTCCCGCCGCGGACCCGCCCCTCACCCTGGACGACGACTTCTTCCGGCTGGGCGGCCACTCCCTCCAGCTCACCCGCCTGGCGGCCCTGTTGGGGCAGGCGTCCGGACGGGACGTCCCCCTGGCCGAGCTGCACCGGACCGCGACCGTACGCGAGCAGGCGGAGCTGCTGGCCCGCGCGGGGAAGGCCGCGCCGGTGGCCGCGCTCGCCGAGGGGGCCCGGCTGCCGCTGTCGCACGCGCAGGAGCGGTTCTGGGTGCTGGACCGGATGAACCCGCGCAGCCGGGAGTACCTGCTGCCGATCCTGGTGTGGCTGCCCGCGGAGGTGCCCGCCGCGGTGGTGGAGGACGCGGTGGAGCGGACGGTGGCCCGGCACGAGGTGCTGCGCACCCGGTACGCGATGGACGGCGAGGGGCTGTTCGCGGTGGTGGAGCCGCCCGGGCACGTGCCGGTGGTGCTGCGCCGGGTGGACACGTCGCCGGAGCAGGTCGCGGACGCGGTAGCCGAGCAGTTGGGCAGCGGCTTCGACCTGGCGGCGGCGCCGCTGCTGCGGGCGGCGCTGATCCGGGACGGCGGGGCCGAGCAGTTGCTGCTCGTGGTGTGCCACCACATCGTGGGCGACGGATGGTCCTCCCACCTGCTGGAGCGCGAACTGCGGGCGAGCGTGGCCGCCTTGGCGGACGGGGGCGTGCCCGACCTGCCCGCACCCGCGGTGCGCTACACCGACGCGGTTGCCTGGCAGCGCGCGGAGCTGACCGCGGACGTGCTCGCAGACCAACTCGCCTACTGGCGCAAGACGCTGGCGGACGCCCCCGAGCTGGAGCTGCCCGGGATGCGGCCGCGTCCCGCGGTCCGCGGCATCGAGGGCGACGCGGTCGTGGTGGACCTGCCCGCCGCATCCGCGGAAGCGCTGCTCGCGCTCGGCCGCCGCGCGGGCACCACCCCGTACGTGGTGCTGCTGACGCTGTGGGCGGTGGCGCTCGCCCGGACCTCCGGGGCCTGGGACCTCACCGTCGGCACCCCGCACGCGGGCCGCACCCGTCCCGAACTGCACGACGTGGTGGGGCTGTTCCTCAACACGGTCGTGCTGCGGACCCAGTTGGCCCCCGATGCGACCTTCGCCGAGGCGGTGGCCGCCGTGGACGGCGTCTGCCGCGAGGCGTTCGCCCGCCACGCCGCGCCCTTCGAGGCGGTGGCCGACGCCGTGCTGCCCGCCCGCGACCCCTCGCGCACCCCGCTCTTCCAGAACCTCTTCGCGCTGGTCGGCGACGGCATGATCGGCCAGGTGCCGCGCGAGCGCGACCTCGGCATCCTCGGCCGGGCCTGGAAGGTCGCCCGCACCGACCTCGCGCTGACCCTGTGGCCGCGGCCGGACGGCGGCTACGGGGGCGCGCTGGAGTTCTCCACCGAGCTGTACGGCACCGCGGTGGCCGCCGACTTGGCGACACGGCTGCGGGACCTGGCCGCGCGGTTCGCCGCCGACCCGCGGCTGCCGATCGGCTCGGTGACCCTGCCGACCACCGCCGCCGAGGCGGCCGAGAGCGCCGCGGGCACCGCGGCGGAAGGGCCCGACGTGGAAGTGGACGACGGCCGTCTTGAGACCGTGCTCGGGCTGGTCCGCGAGCTGCTGGAGCAGCCCGCGCTCGGTCCCGGCGACGACTTCATGGCCGCCGGCGGCACCTCGCTGCTCGCGGCGCGGCTGCTGTGGGGCGTGCAGAACGCCTTCGGCGTGGAGGTGTCCATGCGCGCCTTCTTCGACCGGCCGACGGCGGCCGACCTCGCCGCCAGGGTCGGCGACCTGCTGCCGGCCGGCCCGCCCGGCACCGGCGGCGAGGAGGACGGCCGCGAGCCCGTGGCCGCCCTGGTGGACTCCCCCGCCGCACCCGGCGGACCGACAGAGAGGGACGCGTGATGGTGTCCGCACCCACCCGGCGGCCGCGGACGACCGAGCGGGCCGAGCCGAGCGGCCCACTGCCGCTGTCCTCCGGCCAGCGGCAGATGTGGTTGCTGCACCAGCTCGCCCCCGCCGACCGCGCCTACCTGATGACCTGGACCCTGCGGCTGTCCGGCCCGCTGGACACCGAGGCGCTGCGCCGCGCCTGGGAGCGCGTCACCGAGCGGCACGGGATCCTGCGCACCCGCTACGCGCAGACCGGCGCGCAGCCGCACCAACTCGTGGACCCGCCGGGCCCGTTCGCGCTGCGGACGGTGGACCTGGCCGACGAGGAGGCCGCCGACCCGTGGGCGCGGGCCGAGCAGATCGCGGCCTGGGAGCGCGGCCGGCCCTTCGACCTCACCCGCCACCACCCGCTGCGGGTGACGCTGCTGCGGCTGTCCCCGACGTCGCACCTGATGGTCGTCTCGGTCCACCACATCGCCTGCGACGAGGACTCCTACCGCGTGCTGGCCGCCGAACTCGACGCGCTGTACGCCGCCGAGACGGCGGGAGTCGCGGCGCGGCTGCCCGAACCGCCGCCGCAGTACGCCGACTTCGCCCTCCGGGAGCAGCAGCGCGGCACGGAGGCGGCGTTGCGGCCGCATCTGGACCACTGGCGCAAGGTGCTCGGCGGCGCGCGGGGGCGGCCGCTGCCGCTGGACCACCCGCGCGAGGGGCGCGCGGACCGGCGCGGCGCCGAAGTGGCCCTCGCCATCGCCCCGGGGACCGCCGCCGGGGTGCGCGCGCTGGCCGCGGCGCACCGCGCCACCCCGTACATGGTGCTGCTCGCTGCGTACCACGTGATGCTCGGCCGGCTGACCGGCTGCGGCGACGTGACGGTGGGCGTGCCGGTCTCCACCCGCACGCCTGACATGGACGGCCTGATCGGCTACACCGTCAACACCGTGGCGGTCCGCTCGCAGCGCGCCCCCGGCCAGACCTTCGCCGACGTGGTCCGGGAGGCCAGGACCGCGGTGCTCGACGCCATGGACCACCGCTTCGCGCCCTTCGAGCGGGTGGTCGAGGAGGTCAACCCCTCGCGTGGGCTGGACGAGAACCCGCTGTTCCAGGCCGCGTTCGACATGGAGGACGCGGGCGGCCCGGGCGGCTTCCGCCTGGCCGGGCTGGAGGTGGAGCGGGTCGGCCCGGCGCTGCCGCCCGACGTGAAGTTCGACCTCACCCTGCACGCGGCCACCGACGGGGCCGGCCTGCACGCCCGGCTGGAGTACGCGGCCGCGCTCGTCGAGGAGCCCACGGCCCGCGCCTGGGCGGACGACTGGTCCACGCTGATCGCCGACCTGGTGGCGCACCCGGACGCGCCGCTGGCGCCTCTGCCGGAGGACGCCGAGGACCCCGCGCCGACACCCGTGCCCGCGCAGGCCGTTGCGGCGCCCGGCTCCGCGGACGCCGTGCCCGACGACGCCACCGCCCGTACCGTGCACCGCATCTGGGCCGAGGTGCTCGAACTCGGCGCCGCCGGGCCGCAGGACAACTTCTTCGACGCCGGCGGCGACTCCCTGCGCGCCGTCGCACTGGCCGGCGCCCTTCGCGCGGAGGGCTTCGACGTCTCGGCCGCCGATGTCTTCGCCCACCAGACCGCCGAGGAACTGGCCGCCTGGTGCGCGCGGCGGCCCGCCGGCGCGGACGGCGCCGCCGTACTCCCCCCGGCCGTCGAGCCGTTCGCACTGCTGGCCCCGCAGGATCGGGCGGCCCTGCCCGCCGACGTGGTGGACGCCTATCCGCTGACCGCGACCCAGCTCGGCATGATCATCGAGCTGCGGGCCCGCCCGGACGTCAACACCTATCAGGACACCACCTCCTACCTCGTCCGCGACCCCGAGCCGCTGGACCACGCGGCGCTCCAGCAGGCGACCCAGCGCGTCGTGGACCGGCACGAGGTGCTGCGCACCGGATTCGACCTCGGCACCTACTCGGTGCCGCTCCAACTCGTGCACGCCGCCGCCCGGATCGAAGTGGGGCGCTCCGCCCACGGCCCGCTCGGACCCGGCGGCTGGCGGCCGCTGCTGGAGGAGTACGCCGCCGCCGAGCGCAGCTCCCCGATGGACATCGCGCGGGCCCCGCTGATCCGCGTGCACGCCCACACCGCGACCGGCGCCGGCGAGTGGTGGATCACCATCACCGAGTGCCACCCCATCCTGGAGGGGTGGAGCTTCCATACGATGCTGATGGAGATCCTCACCGGCTACCGCGAGCTGACCGCGGGGCACGCGCCCGCCGAACCCGCCCCGGTGCCCTTCCGGTACGCGGACTACGTGGCCGCCGAGCACGCCGCCCGCGCGTCGGAGGAGCACCGCGACTTCTGGCGTGCGGTGGTGGCCGGCCGCAGCGACACCGCGCTGCCCGCGTCCTGGCAGGGCGACCGCTCGCTGCCGCGCGAGCGCTACCAGGACCTGGTCGACTTCCGCGACCTGGAGGACGACCTGCGCCGGCTCGCCACCGCCACCGGCACCTCCCTGAAGGCAGTGCTGCTGGCCGCGCACATGAAGGTGATGAGCGCGGTCACCGCCACCGAGGACTTCTACACCGGCCTGGTGTGCGACGCGCGGCCCGAGGCCGTGGGCGCCGACCAGGTGCTCGGCATGTACCTCAACACCCTGCCGTTCGCGATGCCTTCGGGCGCCCGCACCTGGGGCGACCTGGTCCGCGCGGTCCACGACGCGCTCACCGCGCTGTGGCCGCACCGGGTCTTCCCCATGCAGATGGTGCAGCAGGAGTTCGGCCCCGGCGGCCGCCTGCTCGACGTGTTCTTCAACTACCTGGACTTCCGGCAGGTCGACCAGTCGCTCTTCGACTGGGACGCCACGTACAACGACAACGACAACGAGTTCGCGCTGCACGTCTTCACCATCTCCGGCATCCTCAAGGTCAACACCACCAGCCACCGCCTCAGCCGCGCCGCCGCCCGCCGCCTGCTGGCCCTCTACCGCTCGGTGCTGGAGCACATGTCCCGCGGCCCCGAGGGCAGCGCACAGGCCGCGTGCCTCCCGGCAGCCGAACGCGGTGTCCTGGCGACCCTCGACCGCTCGGGGGACCCGGCACCGCACGTGCCGCCGCTTTTCGACGCGTTCACCGCGGCGGTCCGGGCCAACCCGGACGCGGTCGCGCTGCGGTACGGGGAGCAGCGCGTCACGTACGCCGCATTGGACGACCGCGTAAGGGCGTTGACGGTGGCAGCGGGCAACACGGTTGCGGGCGAGGCGGCTTCGGCTGTTTCGGCCGTTCCCGGCGGGACCGCGCGCGCCGTTCCGGACGCCACCGGCGACCCTGCCGCGGCCCCAACTCCCGCGACGGGGACCCCCACTCCGCTCGACCTTGCCGCGGCCGTCCTCGCGGCCTCGCGGGCCGGCATTCCGTACGCCCCGCCGGCCGCCCCGCACCTGTCGTTCTCCCCCACCGGCGCAGCCGCGGCCGCCGCCCGTCTCCGAACGGCCCTCTCCGACCGGGGAGTTGCCCCGGCGCCCGGCTCGGTGTGGCTGTGCGCCCACGGCGCCGCGTCGCCCGACGGACTGCTCGCCCTGCTGGCCGCGCTCGCCTCCGGCGCCACCGCCGTCCTCGCCGGCGGCCCCCTGCCCGGCGCGCTGCCCGAACTGGCCCGGATCGTCGGCACGGGCGAGGTGACCCACCTGTCGGCCACCCCGCTCGTCGCCGAACGGCTGCTCGGCGAGGGCCCCTTGCCGCTCGCGGTCGTCCTCGGCGGTGACGACGGGGCGGGCCCCGCGCTCGTGGACCTGCTGCGCTCGAAGGTCCGGGCCGTCGAGACCCTGCTGCCGGCCGGGCTCGGCGTCCCGCCGGTCTGCGACGGCACCCCGCCGCCCGGGGTGTCCCTGGACGTGGTGGACGACCGCGGCCGGCCCCTCCCGGTCGGCGTCGTGGGCGAGGTACGGGTCCGCGTCGGCACCTCGCTCCGCACCGGCGCCCTTCTCCACGCCGGCACCCCCTTGCGTACCGGCCGCCTCGCCCGTGTCCGCCCGGACGGCCGCCTCGATCCGATGGGGCCGCTCGGTCCGTATCGGACGCGGGAGTTGCTGGCCCTGGACCACTCCGTGCTGGACTGCCGGGTCGCCGAGGCCGCGTCAACGGCGGGCGAGCGGCGGCTGGTCGCCCATGTGCGGACCCTGCCCGGCGCCCAGTGGGACCCCGACGCGATCCGCCGCCGCCTCGCCGAGCGCAGACTGCCCCGCCCGCTCATCCCGGACGTGCTGGTCCAGGTGGCGCAGTGGCCGCTGAACGCCGCCGGCACCGTGGACGGCGCCCTGCTCCCCGCACCGGATGAGGCCGCCGAGTCGGTGGACCCGGCAGCCGCCGCACAAGGCGAGCCCTGGGACGAGGAGTTCGGGGCGCTGCTGAGGGGCGCGCTCGCCGAGACGGCCTGGACGGGGGACCTCGATCCCGATGTCCCGCTCGCCGACGCCGGGTTGGGCTCGATGGCCACGGTCGGCCTGATGGTGGCGATCGAGCAGCTCTACGACCTCGTGCTGCCCGACGACTTCCAGATCATCGACATGTTCCGTACCCCGCGCACCCTCTGGCAGGACATCCGCGCCTTCCGCGACGCGGCGTCCTGACCTCGGGGCCGCGCGAACCGCCGTCCCCCCAGGCCCCGTTCACCTCGCGGGCGCCTCGGGGGGCGGCGGCAGCGGCCCCGTCAGGTAGTGCTGGATCGCAGGTGCCACGCACGCGGTGAGGTGCTCGATGCCCGCCTCGGTGAGCGGCGGGAGCGCGAGGATGTGCCGGCCCATCGCCAGGCCCACCAGGTGGGTGGCGGCCAGGGTGATCCGCAGGCCCGGCTGGTCGCGGCCCGAGGCGGCCACCAGGGGACCGAGGATGGTGCGGGTCAGCACCTGCTTGAGGATGTCGGCGGCCTCCGGGTCGGACATCCCGGTGCGGACCATGGCGGCCAGCGGGTGCCCGGTGGCGGGCTCCTGCCACATCGTCAGGTACAGCCGCACGATGCGCCGGCCGACGTCGTCCGCGGAGTCCGCGGCACCGGACACCAACTCGGGGAGCTGAGCCGTCAGTTCCTCCGGCAGCTGCACGGTGGCCGCGAACAGGTCGCGCTTGGTGCCGAAGAAGTGGTGCACCAGCGCCGGGTTGACGTCGGCGGCCGCGGCGACGGCGCGGATCGTCGTCGCGCCGTAGGTGCGGGTGGCGAACAGCTCCCGCGCGGCCTCCAGGATGCGGGCGCGGGTCGCGGTGTCGCCCGAGCGGCTTCCCGCGGGCCGTCCGGGGCCGCGCCTGGAGCCGCTCCGAGCTGCGGGTTCTGTGCCTGTCACATGGTCAGCCTAGCGATAATAAACACGTGTTGCATTTCTGGTCCGCGAACCCCTACGGTAAGCGCGGTCGGTCCCGTCCCCCCGCGTGTCCACGGGCGGCACCCGGGCGGGCATCCTTCGCGGCCACGGGCTCGACGCCGCCCCGGCCGCCGTACGAACGGCTGGTGACGCCATGTGGGCGATGATCCTCAAGGAATTCCTGGAGTTGCGGCGGGACCGGCGCACGATGGCGATGATCATCGCGCTGCCGCTGCTGCTCCTGGTGATCTTCGGCTATGCCGCGAACTTCCGGGTGGACGACCTCAAGACGCGGGTGGTCGGCCCGCAGGCCGCACAGGTGGCGCAGCAGCTCGAGCCGCCCTTTGACGTCACGTCCGTGCGGCCCGCCGAGGGGCGCGCGGACGGTGAGAAGGCGCTGCGGTCGGAGAAGGCGGCCGTCGTGGTCGTCACCTCGGCCCGTCCCGGCCCGCCCACCGCGCTGATCGACGGCTCGCAGCTGTTCTCCGCGCAGTCCGCCTCGGCCGCCGCGGCCGCGAGCAACGGCGCCCTCAGGCCCCAGGTGCTCTTCAACCCGCACCTGAAGACCTCGTGGGTGATGGTGCCCGGCCTGGTCGGCATGATCATGGCCTTCATCGGCACGATCGTCACCGCGATCGGCCTGGTGCGCGAGCGGCAGGCCGGCACACTGGAGCAGCTGGCGGTGATGCCCTTCCGGCCCTCGGATGTGATCGCGGGCAAGATCGCGCCCTACTTCGTGCTGGCCGCCGTCGACATGGTGCTGGTCACGGTGATCGGCTGCCTGCTGTTCGGCGTGCCGTTCAGCGGCAACGTCGCGGTCTTCGCGCTGGGTGCCGCGCTCTTCCTCTTCGTCGTCCTGGGCCTGGGCGTGCTGATCTCCACGCTGTCGCAGAACCAGGGGCAGGCGATGCAGATGGCGCTGATGACGGTGATGCCGCAGATCCTGCTCTCCGGCATGATCTTCCCGCTGACCGCGATGGCGGCCGGGGTGCGCTGGATCGGCTACGTCCTGCCGCTGACGTACTTCAACATGATCTCCAACGGGGTCATGCTGCGGAACGCGCCCATCTCCTCGCTCGCCCTGCCGCTGGGGGTGCTGGCCTTCATGGCGGTGCTGGTCTTCTCCGGCGCGGTGCTGCGCTTCCGCCGGGACCTGGCGCCCAGCGCGCCCAGGGCCGTGCCCGCCAAGGCCCCGGCGCTGGCGGGAGAGGCCCGATGAGCCGCACCGTCCCCGGCGAGCGCGGCGAGGAGGCGAGCCCGGCGCGGCAGGCCCCGCCGGAGGGCTGGGGCGTCTTCGGCGCCACGGTGGTGCTGGACCGCACCACCGCGCTGGACGATGTCACGCTGGCCACCCCGCGTGGCGAGGTGACCGCCGTGGTCGGCGGCGACGGGGCCGGCAAGACGACGCTGCTGCGCACCCTGGTCGGCCGGGTGCGGGTCAGCGCGGGCCGGGTGTCCGCCCCGCCGCCGGTGCGCTGCGGCTTCATGCCCACCGGCGCGTCCGGGGTGTGGCTGGACCTGTCGGTGGCCGAGAACCTCGACTTCGTCGCGGCCGCCCACCGGATCGGCGGCCGGGCGCTGGCCGACCGACGGGCCGAACTCCTCGCGGCCGCCGGCCTCGCCGGCGCCGTGGACCGCCTGGCGCAGGACCTCTCCGGCGGCATGCGGCAAAAGCTCGCCTTCTGCCTGGCGATCCTGCACCGCCCCGACCTGCTGGTGCTCGACGAGCCCAGCACCGGCGTCGACCCGGTCAGCCGGGTCGACCTGTGGCGGCTGATCTCGCGGGCCGCCGCCGAGGACACCGCCGTCGTCATGGCCACCACCTACCTGGACGAGGCCGAACGCGCCACCACCTGCCTCGTCCTGGACCACGGCGCCACCCTCGCGTCCGGCGCGCCCGCCGCGATCCTGGCCGGCACCCCGGGCACGCTGACCACCGGCCGCGCCCCCGCGGGCCCCGCCGAGCTGTCCTGGCGGCGCGGCTACGAGACACGCTCCTGGCACCCCGGACCGCCCCGCGACGGCGAGGAGCCGATCAGCGCCGACATGGAGGACAGCGTGATCGCCTACACCCTGGCCGCACAGCACTCCGGGGACGCGTCGTGAGCGCCGGGTCCGGCCCGCGGCCCCTGGCCGAGGCCGCGTCCGTGAGCAAGCGCTACGGCTCCTTCGCCGCGGTGGACGAGGTGAGCATGCAGGTGCGGCCCGGCGAGATCGTCGGCCTGCTCGGCGCGAACGGGGCCGGCAAGACCACCCTGATCAAGCTGCTGCTGGGCCTCGCGGTGCCCACCTCCGGCACGGCCACGCTCTTCGGGCAGGCCCCCGACCGCGCCACCCGCAGGCGCCTGGGCTACGTACCGCAGGGGCTCGGGCTCTGGGAGGCGCTGACCGTCGCGCAGAACCTGCACTTCGCCAACGCGGCCTTCGGCGCCGCCGACTCGCACCTGACCCCGGCTCTGGAGGCCGTCCGCGACCGGCCGGTCTCCGCGATCGGCCTCGGCCTGCAGCGCCAACTGGCCTTCACCATCGCGCTGGCGCACACCCCCGAACTGCTGGTGCTCGACGAGCCGACCTCCGGGGTGGATCCGCTCTCCCGGGCCCGGCTGTGGGACGCCGTGCACGCCGAGGCCGACCGCGGCGCCGGCATCCTCGTCACCACCCACTACATGCAGGAGGCCCAGCAGTGCGACCGGCTGGTGCTGATGTCGCGCGGCAGGGCGGTGGCGGAGGGCACCGAGAAGGACATCATCGGCACCACGACCGCCTGCGAGGTCGACACCGACCAGTGGTCCACCGCCTTCGACGCCCTCGACCGGGCCGAGCTGCCGGTCACGCTCGCCGGCCGCCAGGTCCGCCTGGCCGACACCCCGCCGGAGACGGTCCGCACGGCGCTGACCGCGGCGGGCATCAGCGCGCAGGTGCACGAGGTGCCGGCCACCTTGGAGGAGAAGATGACGGTCATCGACCGTGCCACAGCGCACTCCTGACGGCGCATCAACAACCGGCCCTGGGAACATCCTGCCGGTCGCGTGGAAGCCGCTCCGGTCCCTGGCTCCCGAGCCCGACAAATGAGGACCGGACCATTGGCGCCGTCACCGTGGCTACCTGACGTACCGTCAGGCTGTCCAGCCGCTCCTGCGCCAGGCGTCGGCGCCCGGGACCGGCGTCGCCGTCATCACGAAGGGGCGCCCGGCCGGGCCGCGGCCGGGCCGCCGCTCCCCCGCCGCGGCGAGGCCGGCGGCCGCGGTGAGCCGGGCCCAGACCACCACGAGCGCGGCCAGCTCCTCCACGCCCGGCTCGCCGCGCACCACGCGCATCTCCGGGCCGCTCACAGCGGGATGTTCCCGTGCTTGCGGGGCAGCCGGGTGACCCGCTTGTCGGCCAGCGCCCGCAGCGCCAGGGCCACTTCGCGGCGCGTCTCGCGCGGCATGACCACCACGTCCACGTATCCCCGCTCGGCCGCCCGGTAGGGGTTGCACAGCGCCTCCTCGTACTCCGCGCGCAGCCGTTCGCGGGTCGCCTCGGGGTCGGCGGCCTGCTCGACGGCCTTGCGGTGCAGGACCGTGACGGCGCTCTGCCCGCCCATGACGGCGATCTCCGCGGTGGGCCAGGCGAGGTTGACGTCGATGCCCAGGTGCTTGGAGCCCATCACGCCGTAGCCGCCGCCGTACGCCTTGCGGGTGACGACGGTGACGGTGGGGACGGTGGCCTCGGCGTAGGCGTAGATCAGCTTGGCGCCGCGGCGGATGATGCCGCCGCGTTCCTGGTCCAGGCCGGGCAGGAAGCCGGGGACGTCCACGAACGAGAGCACGGGCACGTGGAAGGCGTCGCAGGTGCGGATGAAGCGGGCGGCCTTCTCGCTGGCGTCGATGTCGAGGGCGCCGGCCATCACCTGCGGCTGGTTGGCGACGACGCCCACGCTGCGGCCCTCGACGCGGCCGAAGCCGCAGATCATGTTGCGGGCGAACAGCGGCTGCACCTCCAGCAGTTCGCCGTCGTCGAGGACGGCGGCGAGCACCTTGTGCATGTCGTAGGGCCGGTTCTGCTCGTCGGGCACCAGGGTGTCGAGCGCGAGGTCGGCCTCGCGGAAGGTGTCCAGGTCCACCGGCTCGGCGGGCTCGTAGACCGGGGCCTCGGCCATGTTGTTGCTCGGCAGGTGGCCCAGCAGCAGCCGGACGTACTCGAAGGCGTCCTTCTCGTCGCGGGCCAGGTGGTGGGCGTTGCCGGAGACGGTGCTGTGCACGCCGGCGCCGCCCAGCTCCTCGCGGTCGATCCGGTGGCCGGTGACGGCGTGCAGCACCTCGGGCCCGGTGACGAACATGTGCGAGATGCCGTCGACCATGACGACGAAGTCGGTGATGGCCGGGGCGTAGACGGCGCCTCCCGCGCAGGGCCCTGTCATCAGCGAGATCTGCGGGATCACCCCGGAGCCCTGCACGTGGCGCTTGACCAGTTCGGCGTAGTAGGCGAGCGAGACCACGCCCTCCTGGATCCGGGCGCCGCCGGAGTCGTTGATGCCGATGATGGGGCAGCCGGTCCGCAGCGCGAGGTCCATCACCTTGAGGATCTTCTCGCCGTAGACCTCGCCGAGGGCGCCGCCGAAGACGGTGAAGTCCTGGGCGAACAGGCACACCCGGCGGCCGTCGACGGTGGCGTGGCCGGTGACGACGCCGTCGCCGAGCGGGCGGTGCCGCTCCATGCCGAAGTCGTGGCTGCGGTGGCGGGCCATCGCGTCCAGCTCCACGAAGCTGCCGGGGTCCACCAGCGCCTCGATGCGCTCGCGGGCGGTGAGCTTGCCCTTCTCGTGCTGCTTGCGCACGCCGGGGGTGTCCTGCGCGGCGGCGCGCAACTCCTCGCGGCGGCGCTCGAGTTCGGCCAGGCGGGCGGCGGTGCCGGCGGAAGCGGCGGGCTCTCCGCCCGGTGCGTCCCGGGCGGGCTGTGCGGCGTCCGCGGCCGGGGCCGCTTGGGGTGCTGCTGGGGTGACCGACACGGGGCTGGTACCTCCCTGGGTACGCGGACGGCAGGGGACGGCGGGGACAGGGCTCGCAGGGGTGGCCGCGGCGGGGATGGGGGCGGTGGTCAGACCCCCGGTTCCCGCGGGCCGACGGCCGCCGCGGCGAGGGTGCCGTCCTCGTACAGGCCCCGGGCGGCGCGGCGCTGGACCTTGCCGCTGGTGGTCTTGGGCAGGCTGCCGCGCCGCACCAGCAGCACGTCGTCGGCCTCCAGGCGGTGGTTGTCCCACACCGCGTCCTGCACCAGGCGGCGCAGCCGGGCGGGGCCCACCGCGCGGGTGGTGCGCCCGTCGGCCTCGACCACGACGACCAGGCGCTCGGCGGTGCCGTCCTCCACGGAGAAGGCGGCGGCGCAGTTGGGGTGCAGGCCCGGCGCGCAGGTCTCGGCGGACAGCTCGATGTCCTGCGGGTAGTAGTTGCGCCCGGTGCGCACGATGACGTCCTTCAGCCGGCCGTTGACGAACAGCTCGCCGCCGTGCAGGAAGCCGAGGTCGCCGGTGCGCAGGTAGGTGCGGCCGTCGTCGGCGCCGGCCGGGCGGGCGCGGAAGACCTCCTCGCTCAGCTCGGGCCGGCCGCGGTAGCCGCCGGCCACGCACGGCCCGCTCACCCAGATCTCGCCGACCCGGTCCTCGCCGAGCACGGTGAGGTCTTCCGGGTCCACGATCCGCACCAGGGTGTCGCCCACCGCCGTGCCGCAGCCGACCAGCGGGGTCGCGCCGGGCGCCTCGGCGGGCACGGGGACGACGAGGCCGTCGCGGCGGGCGTCGTCGGACAGCCACAGCACGGTGGGCGGCTTGTCGCCGCGGTCGCCGGTGGCCTTCAGGGTGTTCTCGGCCAGGCCGAAGCCGGGGCACATCGCGCGCGGGTCGAAGCCGTAGGGGGCGAAGGCGGCGGTGAACGCCTCGATGGTGCGCCAGCGCACGGGTTCGGCCCTGTTGGCGGCCACCCGCCAGGAGGACAGGTCCACCCAGTCGGGCACGGCGCCGGCGCGCGCGGCCTTCACGCACAGCTCGTAGGCGAAGCTGGGCGCGGCCGCGTGGGTGCCGCGGAACCGGGTGAGCGCCTCCAGCCAGCGGGCGGGGCGGCGGATGAAGGCGTCGGGCGCCATCAGGTAGGCGGGCACGCCGGCCAGCAGCGGCAGCACCACGCCGAAGAGCATGCCCATGTCGTGGAAGAGCGGCAGCCAGGAGACGGTCACGCCGCCCGGGCGGCAGGGCCACAGCTCCTCGGTCTCCTGCGCGTTGTGCAGGAAGTTGGCGTGGGAGACGACCACGCCCTTGGGGTCGCCGGTGGAGCCGGAGGTGTACTGCAGCAGCGCGGGTGCCGAGGGCTCCGGCGGGGGCGGCAGCATCGCGGTGTCGATGCCGGAGGCGACCGGCAGGGTGTCGGTGGCGACCAGGTCGAGCCCGGCGAGTTCTGGGCCGTCGCCGAACCGGGCCAGCAGGTCGGCGCGCACGGCGGCGGTGGTCAGGACGGCCCGGGTGCCGGCGTCCTCGGCGATCCGCCGCATCCGGGCGAGCGAGCGGGCCCGGGTGGGCACCTGCATGGGCGCGGCCACCACCCCGGCGCGCATGCAGCCGAGCAGGGTCCGGACGAACTCCAGCCCCGAGGGGTAGAGCAGCACCGCGGGGCGTCCGGCGAGCCCGAAGGCGACGAAGGCGGCCGCGCGCGAGGCGGCGGCGTCGGCCAGCCCGCCGTAGGTGAGCGGCGCTTCGGGGTGCTCGCCGTCGCGCAGGAAGACGTAGGCGGTCCGGTCGGGCTGCTTCTCACCGCGGGCGGAGAGGGCGTCGACCAGGGTGCAGACCCCCTCGGCGACGCGCTCGGTGGTCTCGGTGCTCATCGTTCGCACTCCTTGTCGAGCCGGGCGAGCCGCCCGCGGTAGAAGGTCAGGGGGCCCCGGCGGCCGGCCGCGTCGTCGTCGAGGACGCCGAGCGCGGTGACGGCGCCGACGACGATCCGGTGGTCGCCGCCGGCGTACTCTTCGGCGAGCCTGCACTCCAGGTAGCCGACGCTGCCGCGCAGGATGGGCGCGCCGGTGGCGCCGGTCAGGCAGTCCAGGCCGTCGAAGGCCGGCAGTCCCTCGGCGGCGAAGTCCATGGCCACGCCGCCCTGTCCGGCGGCCAGGATGCTCACCGCGAACCGGCCGCCGGCCCGGATCGCGGTCAGCAGCCGCGAGTCGTGCCGCAGGCAGAACAGCACCCAGGGCGGGTCGAGGGAGACGGAGGTGAAGGAGTTGACGGTGGCGCCGATCCACCGGCCCTCGGCGAGCGCGGTGACCACGGTGACGCCGGTGGCGAAGTGGCCGCACACCCGGCGCATGGCGGCCGGGTCGGGGACGAGGGCCTCGCCGGGGAAGGCCGCGCCGTCCCGGGTGCCGTCGAGGGTCCCGGCGGGGGCGCCCTGCTCACTCGTCATGGCCGAGGTCCTTCCCGCCGCCGCGCAGGCCGTAGGGGCGCACCAGGCGCCGGACCGAGGGCAGTGCCTGGCCGCGCACCCAGCGCAGGGTGCGCAGCCGGCCCTGCAGGCTCAGCACGTACTCCAGGTCGTCGGGGTCGCCGAAGCCGTAGATCGGCGGGACGATCCGGTCGTGGCGCAGCCGCAGCAGGATGCGGTCGGCGGCCCGGCGGGGGCTCTGGTCGCCCTCGGCCGCGGCCCGGCACAGCGCGAGGGTGAAGTCGAGCAGGTCGCGGTACTCGGGGATGCTCTGGTGGCAGGCGCCGGTCGCGGGGTCGGCGCGCAGCCCCGCGAGGGCCGCTTCCGAGCCGCCCGCGGCCAGTTCCTTGGCGCTGCGCTTGAGGGAGAGCGCGTCGAACATCGTGCCGAGCAGCCAGACCCGCGCCAGCGCGCTCCACAGGTCGAAGGAGCCGCTGGCGGTGAGCGCGGCGGCGACCAGGGCGTCGTGCCGGTCGGCCATGCCGTGCTGGAGGCGTTCGAGGTAGCGGAAGCGGCCCGGCGAGAAGTCGCCGTCGCGGGCGCCGGCGAGTATGTCGCCCGCGGCGACCAGGACGAGTTGCGCGGAGGCGTACAGGTCGCGGCCGAGCAGCGGGTCGCCGCCGAGGGCGGCGCGGTCCAGCAGCAGCATGCGGTCGCCGACGGTGTGCGAGGCGCGCCAGTGCGGGTCCTGCTCGATCCAGCCGGTCAGCGGCTGGGCGCCGGCGAGTTGGGCGGCGATCGCGGGGTGGCGCTCGGCGTGGCGCAGCACCTCGCGCCACAGTTCCTGGGTGCCGTGTCCGGCCGGGGCGGGGTGGTGGGCGGCGTCCAGGGAGAGGGTGACGACGGCGGGCACGGTGGGCGGCGGGGTGCCCTCGGCGTTGCGGAAGTGGCCGACCTGGAGCCAGCCGCCGTCGAAGACGTGCGTGAGGGTGCCCTGCGACCAGGGGTGGGAGCCGGGCCGGGGCGCGGCGAGGCGTTCGTAGGGCTGCACGCCGACGGCGTGGAAGCCGTAGGTGCGGGTGGCGCGGGTGCTGACCCGCTCGGCGCCGATGGCGCGGGCGACCGCGGAGTCGGGGCCCTGGGTGTCGATGACGAGGCCGGTGCGCAGTTCGCCGCCGGACTCCAGGGCGAGGCGGACGAAGCCGTCCTCGGTCACGGCCTTGTCCACCCGGGTCCGCTGGCGCACCCGCACGCCGCGCCTGGCGGCGGCCGCCAGCAGCCAGGCGTCCAGGTCGGGCCGGTGGAAGTGGCTCTCGCCGTGCTCGGAGGGCACGTTGAACTGCAGGCTGCGCCCGGCCCGGTGCTCGTGGCCGGCCTCGTGGTGGACGAAGCCCCAGGTGCGGTGGATGCCGGAGGCGTGCGAGACCTCGGTGCGCACCCGGCCCGCGTCGGCGAGCAGGGCGGCCTCGGGCAGCCGGTAGCGGGCGGCGATCAGCTCGTAGAGGAACGAGGTGCACGGCAGGGTGGCCTCGCCGCCCGCGATGCGCGGGTGGTGGTCCTCGCCGAGGAGCTGGACGCTCAGGCCGTTGCGGGCGAGGGCGGCGGCCAGCAGGGTGCCGGTGATCCCGGTGCCCAGGATCGTCACGTCCGCGTGGCTGGCCGCGCGGCCGCCGGCGGTGGCGCCGTGGTTGTCGGGTTGGCTGGTCATCTTCCCCATCACCTGCTCGGTTCGGGCGCGGGTCGCATGGTCGGTCGGGTGCGGTCGCGCGGAAGGGGTCTCGGGCGCGGCCGCACCCGGGCTCGGGTCAGCCGCGGCTGGGCACGTGCTCGCGGGCGAAGGCGGACATGGCGCCGGTGATGGTGCCGGCGATGTGCGCGGGCGCCTTGGTGCGGGCCCACGCCGCGGTGCGGGCCATCCGCGGCGGGGTGGCGTGGAAGAAGTGGTTCTCCGGGCGGGCGAGTTGCAGCGGCGGCGGCAGGAAGTCGGCCTGGCCGAGCAGGTCGAAGATGCGCCGGGACGCCTCGCGCGGCTCCAGGGTGCCGTCCTCGACCTGGTCGCTGAGCGACGTGGAGGCACGCAGCAGCTCGTTGGTGCCGTCGTGGGTGGGGAAGGGCGAGCCGAGGTACTTGGCGTCCTCCAGCTCCAGCAGCGGCTGGACGTCGCCGAAGCGGCGCAGCCGGTCGTAGGCGGTCTGCAGGCTGAAGGTGCCCAGCACCGTGGAGATCGCCCAGACCCTGAAGACCGCGTTCCACAGGTCGTAGTCGCGGAAGGCGGTGAAGGAGCTGTGCACGAGGTCGTCGTTGGCGTCCAGCAGGCGCTGCTCCAACTGCTCGACCAGGGCGAAGCGTTCGCGGGAGAAGTCGTCGTCGCGGATCGCGGCCAGCAGCCGGTGGCCCAGGACGTTGACGACCTCCAGGGTGTTGGTCATGCCGCGCGAGTAGAGGGCGTCGATGAAGCCGGCGGCGTGCGCGGTCACGCAGTAGCGGTCGCCCACCGTGCCGGACGCCGAGTACTGCAGCCGGCCCGTGGAGACCCACTCGCGCACCGGGCGCGCGTTCCTGAACTGCGGGGCGATGTCGGGGAATCGGCGCAGGAAGTCGTCGAACTCCTGCTGCGGCGGCCCGTCGGGGCGCGGGTGGCGCCGCGGGTCGAGGGTCAGGCCCACGCTGACCAGCGGGTTGGTGCCGTCCTTGGTGTTGTCGAAGGGGATCACCCACAGCCAGCCGCCGTCGAAGACGTGGTGCAGGGTGCCCTGGTGCCAGGGGCTGGGATTGCCGTAGGCGGCGGGGGTGCGCACGACCTCGTCGTAGGGCGTGACGTCGACCATGTGCGTGAACAGCGAGCGGGAGTGGTGGCGGAAGCGCGTCGGCTCCTCGCGCAGCCCGAACCGGGCGGCGACCGGGGCCTTGTGGCCGCTGGCGTCGACCACGTAGCGGGCCAGGAACTTCTCCCCGCGGGCCGCCTCCAGGGTGACGCCCGACCCGTCGATGTCGATCGACTCGATGCGGGTGTTCTGCCGCACCACCGCGCCGTAGCGGGCGGCGACGTAGGTCATGTAGGCGTCGATGTCCTGGCGGAAGAAGTGGTTCTCGGTGTGCAGCATCTTCGGGATGACGAACTGGTTGACCTCTTCGGGCCGTTGGGCCTCGCCCTCGCGCTGGTAGACGAAGCCGAAGTTGCGCTTGACGCCGCAGGCGCCGGTGACGTGCTTGCGCACGCTCGCGAAGCTCGACAGGTGCCCGATCTCGGGCACGCCGTAGCGGGCGGCGACGACCTTCAGCAGCACGGAGGTGTAGGGGATCGTGGACTCGCCGATGGCGAACCGCGGGTGGCTGCCGGCGTCCAGCAGCAGCACCTTGGCCCCGTTGCGGGCGAGCACCGACGCCAGGATCGAGCCGGCGATGCCGGCCCCCAGGATGGCGACGTCATGGCGTTCGGTCATCTGATGCCTCTCTTGTCCTTGTGCTGCCGGTCGGGTGGTACGGGGGCCGGTCGCGGGGCTCGTCCCCGGGCGGGGCGGGTCCCGGTGGTGCGGTGCGGGCGGGGGGGGTGCGGGGGGTGCGGGCGTTCCGAGCGGTGGGCGCGGTACGGCGGGGACGCGGGTGCGGCGATCGCGGGCGCTGGTGCGGCGGCGGTGGCGGCGGTTGCGGCCCTTTCGGGGCTCAGTGCTCCTGCGGGGCCGGGTGCTGGCGGGCCACCTCCTCGGCGAGCAGCCGCCCCCAGCCGATGGCGGGCACCTCGAAGAAGGGCCGCGGCTCCAGGCGGAGGGCCAGCTCCTTGCGGTAGCGGGCGATGAGCTGGCTGACGCCGAGGGAGTCCAGCCCCATCTCCAACAGGTCGATGTCGTCGGTGATCTCAGCGCGGGGCACGCCTAGTTGGGCGGCCAGAGCATCGCGTACGTAGCCGTCGAGCAGGGCCTCGCGGCCCTCGGCGGGGGCGGCGAGCACTGCGGTGAGCTGCGTGGAGGGGGCTCCGCCGTCCTCGCCGGGCCCGGCGGCCTCGATGCCGGCGAGCAGGGGGCGGGCGCGGCGGGACTCCAGCAGCGGCTTGAGGGTCTGCCAGTCGGCGCCGGAGACGACCGCGTGGCCGCCCCGGGTGCCGTCGGCCGCCAGCAGGCCGCCGAGTTCGGCGAGGCCGGTGGGGGCGTCGAGGGCGCGCAGGCCGAGGGCTTCGAGGCGGGCGAGCAGGTCGTCGCCGCCCAGGCCGCTGGCGACGTTCCACGGGCCCCAGGCGACGCTGAGCGCGGGGCGGCCGGTGGCCCGGCGGTAGGCGGCCAGGCCGTCCAGGAAGCGGTTGGCCGCGGCGTATCCGGCCAGGTGCGCGGAGCCCCAGACGGCCGCGATGGAGGACATCAGGACCAGGAAGTCCGGTTCGGCCCCCGCCAGCAGGCGGTGCAGTGTCCAGGCGCCCTCGACCTTGGGTTGCAGCACGGCGTGGAGCTCGCCGGGCTCGGCCTCGTCGATGTTCCGGGCGCCGGCGAGCCCGGCGGCGTGGATGACGCCCCGCACGGGGTGGCCGGCGGCCGCCGCGGCGGCCAGCACCTCGCGCATGGCGTCCTCGTCGGTGACGTCGGCGCGGGCCACGGTGACCTGTACGCCGCGGCCCTCCAGCTCGCGGACGGCCCGTAGGCGTGCGGCGGCCGGGTTCCCGCCCTCGGCTCCGGGGGCCTCCGCCGCTACCGCTGCCTCCCCGGCTCCCCCGGCGCCCCCGGTTTCCGTGACCAGGGCGTCCCACTGCTCGCGCGGCGGCAGGCCCGAGCGGCCGGTGAGGACGACGTGGCGGGCGCCGCGGTCGGCGAGCCAGCCGGCCAGGGTCAGGCCGAGCCCGCCGAGACCGCCGGTGATCAGGTAGGAGGCGTCGGGGCGCAGCGCGGGCGGTGCGGCGGGGGCGCCGGGCTCGGGCACGAGCCGGGGCACCCATCGCTCGCCGGCCCGCAGGGCGACCTCGTCCTCCGCGTCGGCGTGCAGCAGTTCGGCGAGCAGGTCGCCGGCGCCGCCGCCCGCCGGGTCCAGGTCGACGCTGCCGCCCCACAGCGCGGACTGCTCCAGGGCGGCGACCTTGCCGAGGCCGGTGAGCATGCCGCCGGCGAGCCCGTCGGCCGGGTCCTTCTCGCCGGTGGCCTGGGCGCCGCGGGTGACCAGCCACAGCTTCGGGCTGCCCGCGGGGCCCGCCCCGGCACCCTCGGCGAGGGCCTGGAGCAGGTGGACGGCGGTCTCGGGGCCGGTGACCCGGGCGCGGGCGAGGTCGCCCGCGGTGGCCTCGTCGCCCAAGGGCGTGTCGAGCGAGGCCAGGTGCACGATCCGGTCCAGGGGGGCGTGCTCGGCGAGCAGGGCGCGCAGCCGGGCGGGGTCGCCTGGAGGCAGCACGGCGGGGTCGTCCGCCGCGTCCGCGTCCGGGGCGAGATGGAGGGTGACGGCGGTGCCGCCGCGGGCGGTGAGGCGGGCGGCGAGGTCCGCGGCGAGGTCGCGGGAGCCGGCTTCGGCGCCGGCGAGCAGGAGGGTGCGCCCGGCGGGGGCCTCGGGGGCGGCGGAGGCGGGGGCCTGCTGCCAGCGGACGGTGTAGCGCAGGGTGCCGGTGTCCTCCTCGGCGGCGCGCTGCCCGGCCGCCGGTCCGGCCAGGCCGGTCCTGCCGTCCTCGGCGAGGGGGAAGGCGAGCGGGCGGCGCTGGAAGGCGTAGGTCGGCAGGGGCACGTGCCGCGGGGTGGCGGGGCCGTGCAGGGCGCGGAGGTCCACGGGGGCGCCCCAGGTGAAGAGGGTGCCGAGGCTGTCGAGGAGCTGGGCGTTCTCCTGCCTGCCGCGCCGCAGCGAGGGCAGCCACAGCAGGTCCTGGCCGGGCAGCACGCGGCTGCCCAGGCCGAGCAGGGTGCGGCCTGGACCCACCTCCACGAAGGCGCCGGCGCCGGAGCGGGCGAGGGCCAGCAGCCCCTGGTGGAAGCGGACCGGCCGGCGGGCGTGCCGGGACCAGTAGGCGGGGTCGGAGAGGGTGGCGCGGTCCAGCTTCTCGCCGGTGAGGTTGGAGTACACCGGGATGGCCGGCTCGCGGAACTCCACCGCGGCGGCGGCCTCTTCGAGGGGCGCGAGCACCGGGTCGAGCAGCGGCGAGTGGAAGGCGTGCGAGACGGCGAGGCGGCGGCCCTCGACACCTGCTGCGGCCAGTTCCGCCGCGATCTCCTCGACGGCGTCGGCGGCGCCGGAGATCACCGTGTCCTGGGGGCCGTTGAGCGCGGCCAGGGCGACGCGGTCGGTGCGGTCGCCGATGGCGCGCAGGGCGGCCTCCTCGCCCAGCGGCAGGGCGAGCATGGCGCCGGGGGTGCGCACGGAGTCCATCAGGCGGGCGCGCAGGGCGATCAGCCGCAGGGCGTCGGGGAGTTCGACGGCGCCCGCGACGCACACGGCCGCATACTCCCCCACGCTGTGGCCGATCAGGGCGGCGGGCCGCAGGCCCCAGGAGCGCCACAGCGCGGCCAGGGCGTACTCGACGGCGAAGAGGGCGGGCTGGGTGAAGGCGGTGCGGCCCAGCTCGCCGCCCGCGCGGCCGTCGCCCGCGCCGTTCTTGTCGCCAGCACCGCCTGCGCCGTCCGCGCCGTCATCCGAGCCGAACAGCACGTCCAGCAGCGGCCGTTCGAGCTGGCCGGCCAGCAGGTCCGCGCAGGTGTCCAGGGCGTCGCGGAAGACCGGTTCTGTGGCGTGGAGTTGGCGGCCCATGCCGGCGAACTGAGCGCCCTGGCCGGGGAAGAGCAGGGCGGTCCTGGCCCGGTGGGCGGGCAGCGCCCGGCGCGGAGCGGGTCCGTGGCCGTCGGCGAACGCCCGCAGCTGCTCGCTGAGTTCGGCCGTACTGGTGGCGGTGAAGGCGGCGCGGACCTGCTGGGCGGCCCGTCCGGTGGCGGCGGTGCGGGCGAGAGCGGGCAGCGGCGTGCCCGGGTGGGCGGCCAGGTGGTCGGCCCAGCGGCTCGCCTGGACGTGCAGGGCGGCCTCGCCGCGGGCGGAGGCGACGACGAGTTCGGCCGGGCGGGCCGGCGCGTCCTGCCCGGCCGGTGCCGGTACCGGCGGCGGCTCCTCGATGAGCAGGTGCACGTTGGTGCCGCTGGCGCCGAAGGAGCTCAGGCCCGCCACGCGCGGCTGCCCGTCGGAGGGCCAGGCGGTGTGCTCGGCGGCGACGGCGAGGTGCAGCCGCTCCCATTCGATGTTGGGGTTGGGGGTGCGGAAGTGCAGGCTGGCCGGGATCTCGCCGTGCCGCACCGCGAGCACCGCCTTGATCAGCCCGGCAATGCCGGCGGCGGCCTCCAGGTGGCCCATGTTGGTCTTCACCGAACCCACCAGCAGGGGCCGGTCCTTCGGGCGCTCTGCGCCCAGCACCCGTTCCAGGCTGCGCAGTTCGATGGGGTCGCCGAGCGCGGTGCCGGTGCCGTGGGCCTCCACGTAGCCGACCCGCCCGGCCGGCAGCCCGGCGTCCGCCAGGGCGGCCCGGATCACCTCCTGCTGGGCCTGCGCGCTGGGTACGGAGATGCCGCTGGCGCGCCCGTCGTGGTTGACGGCGCCGCCGCGGACGACGGCCAGCACCCGGTCGCCGTCGGCGAGCGCGTCGGACAGGCGCTTGAGCACGACCACGCCGCAGCCCTCGCCGCGCCCGTAGCCGTCAGCGGCGGCGTCGAACGCCTTGCAGCGCCCGTCGCGGGCCACCGCGCCCGCCTTGCTGACCAGCACGAAGCCGTAGGGCGACAGGATCACGTTCACGCCGCCGGCCAGCGCGAGGTCGGTCTCGCCCAGGCGCAGCGACTGGCACGCCTGGCGGACCGCGAGCAGCGAGGACGAGCAGGCGGTGTCGACCACCTGGGCGGGGCCGCGCAGCCCGAAGGTGTGGGCGATGCGGCCGGCGATGAAGCTGTTCTCGCCGAGGATCTGGTAGCCGTCGATGCCCTCGGGGGCGCCGAACTGCTGGCGCATGCGCACGTAGTCGCCGGTGCTGGCGCCCATGAACACCCCGGTGCGTGAGCCGTCCAGGGAGTCCGGCGGTATTCCGGCGTCCTCCAGCGCCTCCCAGGCGACCTCCAGGGCGATGCGCTGCTGGGGGTCCATGCCGGTGGCCTCGGCCGGGGCGATGCCGAACAGCTGGGCGTCGAAGGTGTCGACACGGTCCAGGAAGCCGCCGTCCAGCACGTACGCGGTGGCGGGGACCTCCGGGTCCGGGTCGTAGTAGGGGGCGGTGTCCCAGCGGTCCGCCGGGAAGGGGCCGATGGCGTCCACGCCCTCGCTCAGCAGCCGCCACATGGCCTCGGGCGAGTCGGCGCCGCCGGGGAAGCGGCAGCCGATGCCGACGACGGCGACGGGCGCGTGCAGGGCCGCGCGCTGGTCCTCGACCAGGGTGCGCAGACGGGTGATGGTCTGCACGGCCTGGGCGAAGCGGCCGCGCAGGTCGGCGTCGGCCGCGGCGGTGGGCTGGTTCATCGCTCCTCCTGCTCGAACAGCGAGGTGACGGCGGCCAGTTCGGCGTCCAGCCGGGCGGCGAGCTCGTCCGTGCTCTCGTCGGTGATCTCGGGGCTGCTCTCCTGGGTGCCGCCGTCCTGGGCCGGGGCTGCCGTCAGGTCGCGCGCGGCCCCCGTCGCGGGCGCGGCGGCCGGGGCGGTCGCGCTGCCGGAGGGTGAGCCGCCTGATGGGAGACCTCCGGCAGCGCGGTCGGTGGGGCCGGCGGCGGGCGGGGTGTCCGCGCCCAGCGCCTCGGTGGCCAGGAAGGCGGCGAGCGCCTGCCCGTTGGGGTGCTCGAAGGCCAGCGTCGCCGGCAGCGGGCAGCCGAACCTGCGTTCCAGCCTGACCTTCATCTCCAGGGCCGTGATGGAGTTCAGGCCCAGCTCGAAGAAGCCCTGCCGCGGCTCGAGTTCGTCCGGCCCGTCCAGGCCGAGCACCACCGCGACCTCCTCCAGCACGCATTCCAGGACCAGTTCGGCGCGGCCCTCGGCGGGCAGCGCGCGCAGCCGCTCCAGCAGGGCGTCGGCGTCGCCGGGCGCGGCCTCGTTCCGGGCCGCGAGCACGTCGAACAGCGGGAAAGGCAGTGCCTGCCGGTAGAGCGGCAGCAGCAACCCCCAGTCGACGTCGGCGATCTCGACGGCGGCCGGGCCGAACGCCGTGACTTGGTCGAGGAGTTCGGTGCCCTCGGCGGTGGTGAGCGGGGTCATACCGCTGCGGTTCAGGCGCTGGGCGCTGTCCCGGTCGAGCCGGCCGACTTCGCCCCAGGGCGCCCACGCCACGGACGTCGCGGGCAGCCCGCGGGCCCTGCGGTGGGCGACGAGCGCGGTCAGGGCCGCGTCCACGGGGGCCTGCGCCCCGGCGCCGATGGCGCCCCAGCTGCCGGCCACCGTGCTCCACACCTGGAACAGCTCCGGCCGCGTGCCGGTCTCCTGGCACGCCTGGTGCAGCAGCCAGGCGCCGCTCGCGCGCTCGGTCAGGGCGGCCTCCAGCGCGTCGGCGTCGGGCGTGCCGCCGGCCGGCAGGTTCCAGTCCGCGCCGAGCCAGACGACGCCGCCGACAGGTAGATCCTGACCCGTGATCAGTTTTGCCGCGTGCCCGGCGTCCTCGACCTGTGGGACGCCGACGACCTGTCCGGCGCCGCGGGCGGTCAGCCATGTCGTGACCTGCTCGGCGAGCGGGCCCGCGGCCCCGGCGACCAGGTAGCTGCGCCCGGCGTCCAGCCGCAGCGGAGGCGGCAGCGCCGGGGCGGCCGGGGCGGGCAGCACCCGCTCGGCCAGGCGCCGCCCGGCGCGCAGCGCGATCCGGTCCTCGGGGGCCTGGTCCGGTGTGAGGCGCCGCTCGATCTCGGCGAGGACGGCGGCCGCGTCGGCGGCGGGCCCCGCGGACAGCGGGTCCAGGTCGAGCGCCCCGCCCCACGCGGTGGGCTGCTCCACACCGGCGACGACGGCCGCCCGGCGCAGCGCGGCCGGTCCGGGCCCGGCTTCCTCCAGGTCGTCCACGGCGACGGCGCCCCGGGTCACCCACCACAGGCGGGCCCCGGCCCCGGCCGCCGCGACAGCCCCGGTGACCTCGGCGGCGGCCGCGCACGCCTGCGCGATCCCCGCCGGGTCCGGCAGCCCGGCGGGCAGGTCGAGTCCGGCCAGGTGCACGACGGCGGCGCACCCTTCCCCGGCGCCCAGTTCCTTGAGTGCGGCGGCCAGCCGCTCCCGCAGCGTGGTCGCGGGCCCGGACCGTACGATCCGCGGGGACGCTCCCCGCTCCTCCAGAGCCGCGGCAAGCGCCTCGCCGACACCGCCGGCGTCGGCGACGAGCAGGAGGGTGCCGAGGGCTGGGGTCGCGGTGCCCGCAGGAGTGCCGCGGTCGGCAGCCGCGGACGTGCCGCGCCGGGCGGAAGCGGCGGGCTTCGCCGTCAGGTCGGTGCCAACGGACGTCCCGTGTACGGCGGTTGCGCCCGACGTGGCCGGCGCCGTCGCTCCTGCCTGCCCGCCGCGCGGGGCGCTCCCGTCCGGTGCGGCGAGGTCGGCCGGCAACTCCTCCCAGCCGGGGACGTGGACGCGTGCGGCATAGCGGCGGGCCGCGTCCTGGTCCAGCGGGCGCCCGGCCGGTGCGGCCGAGCGGATACCGGCGAGGTCGACCAGCGGGCGGCCGTCCGGATCGGCGATCAGGACATCGGCCGTCGTGGGGTCGCCGTCCGCGGCGGGCCCGATGTGCAGGATGACGTGCTCGCCGGGCACCGCGTGGACGGTGACGGCCCCGATCGCCACGGGCAGCGCGGTGGCGTCGTAGGCGACGCCCGAAGCGCTGCCGGCCGGGCTGTCGGCGGCGGCACTGTCTGCGCCGGTACCGCTTGCGCCCGATGCAGCCAGTGCGGCCGACGCCGATCGCGCGGCGGCACCAGAGGCCACGGCGCCCGAGGAGCCGTTCGTACGTCCATCCGACCCGTTGGCCGCGGTTCGGGACGCACCCGGGCCCTCTGCCACGCCCTTCGTACGCGCACCGGAACCGCCGGCTGCGGCCGGGGAACCCTCGGCGCTCGCCGAGCCGTCCGTACGCGCACCGGAACCGTTCACCGCGGCGGCTCCGCCGGAGGCCGCGGCAGCCGGGGAGCTCTCCCCACGGTCGCCGGAGCCGCCCTTCCCACCTGCACGGGATACGTCGGAATCCGCCGCTCCGTTCGTACGGCCGCCGGAAGCGCCGACGTTGGCGGGCCGGGGCTCCTGCGTACGGGCGCTGGAACCGCCGTTGCTGCCTGTGGCGGACAGCGCGGGGGCCGCGAGTGCGTCCGTACCGCCGCCGGGGGCACCGCCACTCGCGGCGGAGCCGTCCTTCGCGGAGACCTGGGCGTCGAGGAATCGCGCTGCACGCAGGGCGAGTTCGACAACGGCGGGGGTGAGGTGCCAGCGCATGGTGGGCGGGGGGCAGCGCAACTCCACTGCCAGGCGGCCCCCTTCGGACCACGCGCCCACCACCTCGGCCGGGGCCGCGAGTTCGGCGATCCGCTCGCGCACGCCCGCGTCGACTTCCGTGCGGGGAAGCGCCGGGGCGGCCTCGCGGGGGCCCGACGGGCGGGCGGTGCCCGTGGCGAGGGTCAGGGTGCGGGCGCCGTCCGGGGCGGTGATCGCGAAGCGGTGGGCGCCGGGGGCGTCGGCCGCGCGGGTCAGAACGAGTTGGACGGTGGCGGTGCCGTCCGCGGGCAGCGGCAGGGGCGCGTCGAAGGCGACGTCGGTCAGCCGGACGGCGCGGCCGGGGCCGAGCGCGGTGCGGGCGGCGGCCACCGCAAGCTCCAGCCAGGCAGCCGCGGGCACCTGGGGGCCGGCGTCGCCGCCGAGGGCGGCCACCAGGTCGGCGTCCAGGTCGCACTCCACGACGGTGGCGCCGCCGGCCCGCACCGTACGCGCGGTCAGCGGGTGGCCGCCGCCGGTGCCGACCACCGCGGGCCGGTCCTCCACCCAGTAGCGGCGGTGCTCCCACGGGTAGGCGGGGGTGGTGACCGGGGCGCCGGGGCTCGGGTGCAGCCGCCGCCAGTCCACGGTCGCGCCGCCCGCGTGCAGGGCGCCGAAGGCGGTGAGCAGGGCGACTTCGCCGTCGACGCGGCGCAGCAGCGAGGGCACGAGCAGCCCATCGGTGCCCTCGGCCCGCAGCTCCTGCTCGATGGGGGTGAGCTGGATCGGGTGCGCGGAGAGTTCCACGAAGGTGTCGTGGCCGTCGCCCGCGGCGGCCCGCACCGCGTCGGCGAACCGTACGGGCAACCGCAGGTTGTCGCCCCAGTAGGCGGCATCCAGCGGCCTGGCGGCGACGAGGGCGCCGTCCACCGAGGAGTACATCGGCACCTTGGGCGCGGCCGGTCGCAGTCGCCCGGTCAGGGCCTCGACGAGTTCGGCGCGCAGCGGCTCGGCCCAGGGGCTGTGCGCGGGGCCGCCCGCGTCCACCGCGCGGAAGAAGACGTTGCGCTGCTTCAGGCCCGCGCCGAGTTCCTTCAAGGCGGCGCTCTCACCGGAGACGACCGTGGAGGCACGGGAGTTGACGATGGCGACGCACAACCGGCGGCCGTAGGGGGCGATCTCGTGCTCGGTCTGATCGGCGTCGAGGCCGACGACGGCCATGCCGCCCTGGCCGACCAGGGCGCGCAGCAGCCGGGTGCGGCGCACCATGACCTCGGCGGCCTGCGGCAGTTCCAGGACGCCCGCGCACAGCGCGGCCGACACCTCGCCCATGCTGTGGCCGACGACGGCCGCGGGCTCCACGCCGAGGTCGCGCCAGGCGGCCACCAGGGCGTACTGCACGGCGAACAGCAGGATCTGGCGGTCGAGTTCGTCGGCGGGCTCGGTGCCGGCGGCGATCACCTCGGCGGGCGACCAGTCCAGGAAGGCGGACAGCGCGCGGTCGCAGGCGGCGAGCGCCTCGCGGAAGGCCGGGTTGCGGTGGGCGAGCGGCTGCGCCATGCCGGGCCAGTACGAGCCGTGCCCGGAGAAGACGAACACCGGCCCGCGGGCCCGCTCGGCCGCCCGGGCGAACGCCGTGCCGGGGGCGTCGCGCCCTTCGGCGAACGCGTCGAGCCGCTCGGCGAGTTCGGCGCGGTCGCTGCCGACGACGACGAGGCGATGATCCAGGTGCGAGCGGCGCAGCGCGAGGGTCGCGGCGAGGTCCGCCGGCTCGGGCGCTCCAGTGCCGGCGAGCAGGTCGCGGTGGGCGGCGGCCCGCGCCCGCAGCGAACGTGCGGAGGCGGCGGACAGGGCGAGCACGTGGGGGCGTTCGGGGTTCCGGGACGCCGGCTCGGCCCCGCCGGAGGGGAGTTCGCGGCTCGCGGACGGGCTCCCGCCAGGTGTGGCGGGGTGGTCGTGGCCGCCGGACGCCGGCTCGGCGGTCGGGGCGGCGCCTTCGCTGCTCCCGGCGGCCCCGGCGCCATCTGCCGGCGCGTGTGCGCGGGCAGCGGGCACCTCCGCGGCCCCGTAGGGCCGTCCGGGGGCACCGGACCGCCCGCCTGAGGCCGTGGCGTCGGGCGGGACCGCCTGGCCGGCCGGTCCGCGCGAGCCCGTGCCCGGCTCCCCCGCCTCCTGCGGCGCCTCGGCGAGGACCACGTGCGCGTTCGTGCCGCTGAAGCCGAAGGCGCTCACGCCCGCGACGCGGCGGCGGGTTCCGCGGCGCCAGGGACGCAGCCGCGTGGGCACCCGGAGGGGCAGTTCGGACCAGGGGATGTCCGGGCTCGGCCGGTGGAAGTGCAGGTGGGCGGGGAGGGCTTCGTGGTGCAGCGCCAGCACTGTCTTGATCACGCCCGCGATCCCCGAAGCGGCCTCCAGGTGGCCGATGTTGGTCTTCACCGAGCCGACCAGGCAGGCGTCCAGGCCGGCCGGGCGCTCGCTCAACGCGGCGCCCAGGGCGCGCAGTTCGATCGGGTCGCCGAGCGGGGTGCCGGTGCCGTGGGCCTCCACGTAGTCGAGGTCGGCGGGGGTGACGCGGGCGTCGGCGAAGGCGGTGCGCAGCAGCTCCTCCTGGGCCGGGCCGTTGGGGGCGGTGAAGCCGCTGCTCGCGCCGTCCTGGTTGACCGCGGAGCCGAGCACGAGGGCCAGCACCCGGTCGCCGTCGCGGCGGGCGGCCGACAGCGGCTTGAGGACGACGGCGCCGCAGCCCTCGCCACGGGTGTAGCCGTCGGCGGCCGCGTCGAAGGTCTTGCAGCGGCCGTCGGCGGCCAGGGCGCCGGCCGCGCCGCTGGCACGGTGGATGGTGGTGTCCAGGATGAGGTTGACACCCGCGGCGACGGCCAGGTCGCTCTCGCCCCTGCGCAGGCTGGCGGCGGCCAGGTGGATCGCGACCAGCGAGGAGGAGCAGGCGGTGTCCACGGCGATGCTGGGTCCGCGCAGGCCGAGCAGGTAGGACAGGCGCCCGGCGGCGGCGCTGAAGGAGGTTCCTGTGCCGTAGAAGGCGTCCACGCTGCGGGCGGCCACGCGCTGGGCGTAGTCGGTGGAGTTGATGCCGAGGAACACCCCGGTGCGGCTGCCCTCCAGTCCGGCCGGCGGGATGCCCGCGTGCTCCAGGGCCTCCCAGGCGACCTCCAGGAACATCCGCTGCTGCGGGTCCATGACCTTGGCCTCGCGCGGCGGGATGCGGAAGAAGGGGGCGTCGAAGCCGTCGGCGTCCGCAAGGAAGCCGCCCCACCACAGGCGGGAGTCGTCGAAGCGGCCCTCGGGGGCGCGGGTGACGGCGTCCTCGGCGTCGGTGAGCAGCCGCCAGTAGGCGTCGGGGCCGTCCGCGGCGCCCGGGAAGCGGCAGCCGACGCCGACGATCGCGATCGGCTCCGGAGCCGCCGGGGCGGCGGGTGCCAGGGCCGCGGGCGCGGCGGGGGCGGGCTGCTGCCGGTCGAGGAGGTCGCCGAGGTGGGCGGCCAGGCGCTGCACCGTCGGGTGGTCGAAGGCCGCGGTCTTGGGCAGCCGCAGGCCGAGCGAGCGTTCCAGGACCTTGCACAGCTCGACGGCGCCGAGGCTGTCCATGCCGAGGTCGGAGAAGCCGCGGGCGCGCCCGACCTTGGCGGCGGAGGCGAGCCCGAGCACCTTTGCGGCGGCGGAGGCGACGAGGTCGGCCAGCGCGCCGTTGTCCATGCGCGGCGTGACGGCCGGGGCCTCGGCGGAGGCGGCGTGTGCGGGGGCGGGCGCAGCGGCCCGGCGCTGCGCGGGTACGGCCGCAGGCTGCCCGTCTGTGCGCAGCCGCAGCTCGGCGGACTCGGCGACGAGATTCCCCGCGGCGTCGAACAGCCGCAGCTCGCCCCGGAGTTCGCCGGGCAGGGCGGCACCGAGGGGACCGGGCGCCGCGGCGGTGTCGCCGGCAGCGACGGCGCCCACAGCGGTGGCTCCAGCGGCCGGCCAGGCGCCCGTGGCAGGCGCTCCGGCGCCAGAGCCGCCGGCGGCCCGCGTGGCGTAAGCCGTCCCGTTGGGCCCGGTCCCGCCCGCGGCTGCCTCGGGGGCGCCGTTCGCGGCGTAAGCGGCAGCGGTCCCGGCCGTGGTTGCGGCAGCGGCCTCGGTGGCGGCGCTCATGGGCCCGGTCGCCGCGTCTGCCGCGGCGACCCCCTCGCCCCGCGCCCCCTCGGGCACCTCGAACCACAGCGGCTCCCCCTGCCAGGGGTAGCGCGGCAGGTCGCGTGCGGGCTCGGGGTCGGGCTCGACCTCGCGCCACGCGATCTCGGCCCCCGCCGCGTACAGTTCGGCGAGCGCGGCGCGCGAGGTCCGCACCGCGTCGGTGTCGCGCCGCAGGGTCGGCACGACCTGCCCCTCGACGCCCGCCGCCGCCATGGCCTGCACGATCGGCTGGGCGAGCACCGGGTGCGGACCGATCTCCAGGAAGACGCGGTGCCCGGCGTCCAGGGCGCGGGCCATGGCGTCGGCGAACCGCACCGGCTCGCGCACGTTGCGGCCCCAGTAGTCCGCGTCGAAGGCAGCCTCGGCCCCCTCCCCGACGGCGCCGCTCGTCCGCAGCACCGGCACGGCCGGGGCCGCCGGCCGCAGATCGGCGAGCAGCTTCGTCAGCTCGGCCTGGTGCGGGGCCATCTGCGGGCTGTGGAAGGCGTAGCCGCCGGGCATGTCGCGGCAGGTGACCCCGCGGGCGGCGAGGTCGGCGGTGAGCGAGGTGACGGCGGCGTCGGTGCCCGACACCACGCTGGACGAGGGGCCGTTGACGGCGGCGAGCGCGAGGTCGTCGCCGAAGCGGGCCAGCAGTGGCAGCAGTTCGGCCTCGGGCAGAGCGACGGCGGCCATCCGGCCCTTGTCGGCGGACCGGTGCAGGAGGCGGCCGCGGTGGACGACGATCCGGACCGCGTCGGGCAGGCTCAGCGCCCCGGCGACGTGCGCGGCGGCGATCTCGCCCATGCTGTGGCCGATCACGGCGGCCGGCTCGATGCCCCAGGACCGCCACAGCGCGGCGGCGGCGACCTGGAGGGCGAAGACGACGGGCTGGGCGACCGCGGTGTCGGTGAGCCGGGACCGCCCGGGGGCGGCCGTCAGCTCCTCGGCGGGCGACCATCCGGCCTCCTCGCGCACCGCCGCGTCCACCTCGGCCAGGGCCGCGGCGAACACGGGTTCGGCGGTGAGGAGTTCGCGGCCCATGCCGGGCCACTGGCCGCCCTGCCCGGAGAACACGAAGCAGACCGGCAGGCGTTCGGCGTCCTCGTCCGGAAGCGGCCGGTCCTCGTCGTCCGCCGGGGCGGGCGCGTCGAGGAAGTCCGCGAGGCGGGCGGCGAGTTCGGCGCGGGTGGCGCCGGTGACGGCGAGGCGGTGCTCGGCGTGGTGGGTGCGCAGCCGTGCGGCGCCGGCGGTCCAGGGCGCCGCGTCGGCGTCCGGCTCGGCGTGCAGGCGGTCGCGGTGGGCGCGGGCCAGGGCCCGCAGCGCCTCGCCGGAGCGGGCGGACAGCGCGAGGACACGGGTGGCCGCGCCGGAGCGGGCGCCGGAATCGGCGGCCGGCGCCCGCTCCGGGGGCGCCTCGACCACGACGTGCGCGTTGGTGCCGCTCAGGCCGAAGGCGCTCACCCCGGCCAGCCGCGGGGTGTCCTGCGGCCAGTCGGTCAGTTCGGTGGGCACCCGCACGGGCCAGCGGTCCCAGCGGATCGCGGGGGTGGGGCGGCGCAGGTGCAGGTGCGGGGGGATCTGGCCGTGCCGTACCGCGAGGGCCGCCTTGAGCAGCCCGGCGGCGCCGGCGGCGGCGTCGGTGTGGCCGAAGTTGGTCTTCAAGGAGCCGACCAGCAGCGGATGTTCGGCGTCGCGGCCCTCGCCCAGCACGCGGGCCAGGGCGCTCATCTCCAGCGGGTCGCCGAGCGGGGTGCCGGTGCCGTGCGCCTCCACGAAGCCGATGTCGGCGGGCGCCGCACCGGCCGAGGCCAGCGCGTCGCGCAGCAGCGCCTGCTGGGCCGCGGCGCTGGGCACGGTCAGGCCCGCGCTGTGCCCGTCGTGGTTGACCGCGGAGCCGCGGACCACGGCGATCACCCGGTCGCCGTCGGCGAGGGCGTCGGACAGGCGCTTGAGGACCAGGACGACGCAGCCGTCGCCGCGGACGATGCCGTCGGCCGAGGCGTCGAAGGTCTTGCAGCGGCCGTCCCTGGCCATGGCGCCGACCTTGGACATGAAGATGGTCAGCTCCGGTGCGAGCAGCACGTTCACACCGGCGACCAGCGCGGTGTCCGACTCGCCGGCCAGCAGGCTCTGCCGGGCCAGGTGGGCGGCCACCAGCGAGGAGGAGCAGGCGGTGCTCAGCGCGACGCTGGGCCCGTTCAGGCCCAGCAGGTAGGACAGCCGGCCGGGCCCGAAGCTCGCCTCCTTCCCCGAGGCGTACCAGGGGTCGATGCCGTTGCGGCCGGCTTCCTGGGCGTGCCGCAGGAAGTAGTCGACGCCGAGGCCGCCGGACCACACCGAGGTGCGGGTGCCGGCCAGCGTGCCCGGCACGATGCCGGCGTCCTCCAGCGCCTCCCAGGCGACCTCGATCAGCAGCCGCTGCTGTGGGTCGATCTGGCGGGCCTCGCGCGGCGCGATGCCGAAGAAGCCCGCGTCGAAGCGGGTGACGTCCGGCAGGAATCCGCCCCAGCGGGCGTAGGACCGGCCGGGCGCGTCCGGGTCGGGATCGTAGGTGCGGGCCAGGTCCCAGCGGGACGGGGGGACCTCGGTGATGACGTCCGTCCCGTCCCGCAGCAGGCGCCAGAAGGCGTCCGGGCCCGCCGCTCCGCCGGGGAAGCGGCAGCCCGCCCCGACGATCGCCACCGCGTCGGCTGCTGTGGAGGTCATTTCAGCAGCGCCGCCCCGGAGGGGGTGGTCATGCTGCCCAGGTGCTGGTGCCACAGGTGGTCGGGATCGCTCTCGACCGCCGTGACGATCTTGCGCATCGCGGCCAGCGCCCGCGGCTCGTCGTCGTCGTAGACGTCGCCCTGGAGCATCTTCAGCACGTCCAGCCGGTACCGCGGGTCCTGCACGAAGGCCGTGAACAGGATGTTGAGGCGGTAGTAGATGGAGATGAACTCGTACCAGTTGCTGACCCCGCGGCGCAGGGTGCGCTCGTACTCGGCGAACCGCGGCTTGGTGAAGTCGCCGGCCGCGGCGGCGGCGATGATGTCCTTGGTGGCGATGCGGGCGCTGTTGAGCGCGACGCTGACCCCGCTGGAGAAGATCGGGTCGACGAAGCGGGCGGCGTCGCCGATCAGCACCCACTTGTCGCCGGTGATCTCCTTCATGCCGTAGCTGTAGTCGCCCTCGGCCTTGAACGGGCGGACCCGCTCGGAGTCCCGCAGGGCGCTGCGCAGTTCGGGGCGGCTGCCGACGCACTCCCAGAAGAAGCCCTCCAGGTCGTCCTTGGAGGCGGTGAAGTGCTTCTTCTGCGTGACGACCCCGACGCTGGTGATGGTGTCGGTGATCGGGATCTGCCACACCCAGGTGTCGGTGATGGGCAGGAAGTGGATGAAGATGTAGTCGGCCTTCTTCTTGTCGTGCGAGAGCGCGGTGCGGTCCAGGCCGTCGAACCAGGCGTGCACGGCGTACTGGTTGAAGACCGGGTCGGGCACCTTCAGCTTCAGCTGGCGGCCGAGCATGGTGCCGCGGCCGCTGGCGTCGACCACCATGCGCACGGTCCAGCCGTCGTCCTTGCCGCGCACGGGGCGCAGCACCGGGTGCTCGCCGGAGAAGTCGACGCTGCCGATGCGGGTGTCCTCCAGCACCTTGGCGCCGCAGGAGTTGGCGTGCTGGAGCAGCAGCTGGTCGAACTTGCCGCGGTCCACGTGGTAGGTGTGGGCCTGCTCGACGCCGGGCTGGTCGCGCTCGTCGAACTCGATCTCGGCGGCGCCCAGTCCGTGGGACAGGCCGGAGAAGCCGAGGGTGGGGATGCCCTTGGGGGCGGCCGAGGTCCAGGCCGCGCCGAACTTGCGGGGGAAGCCGGCCTTCTCGACCAGCTCCAGGGCGCCGATGTCGCGCAGCACCGGGGTGGTGGCGGGCACCAGGGACTCCCCGACGTGCGGCCGGGGGAAGGTTTCACCCTCGAAGACCGCCACGGACAGGCCGGCCCGGGCAAGGTAGCTGGCCGCGGTGGAGCCCGCCGGGCCCCCGCCGATGATTCCGATGTCGTAGTCGACTGCGGACAAGACTGCTCCTCATACGGTCGGTGTGGGTGGATCAGGCCATCGCGGCGGGGTCGCCCTGCAGCCGGAAGACCAGGCCGCTGATGGCGTCCAGCGTCTTGAAGTTGCGGCCGACGATGTGCTCGGGCGGGATGTAGAGCCGGTACTGGTCCTGTATGTGGGCGATCAGCTCGGTGGTGTTGAGCGAGGTGAGGATGCCGAGCTGGAGCAGCGGGGCGTCGGTGTCGAGGCCGGCCGTGCCCTCGGGCAGGAAGCGCTTCTCCACGAACGCCTTCAGTTCGGCGAGGATCTCCTCCAGGGCGACGGTCTCTTCGGGCATGCGGCGGCCTCCGGGGTGCGGGCGGGATGGGGCGTGACGGCCGGACGCGCCGCCGTGGGTGCCCGCCGGGGGCGCCCGCCGCGGTCCGCGGTGCGGTCGGTGCGGTCGCGGTGCGGGGCTGGGGCGGCGGGGCCGGGCTGAGCAGGTGAGGGCGGGTCGGGTGTTCCTTCGGCCGTTCCTGGCGGGCCGGCCACGGGTTCGGATCGCGGTCGGCCCGGGGCCCAACCGTAATCAGCGGGCCCTGCCTCGTGCTTCACCACACGTGATGAATTGCGTGACGGGCCGTCCGGGCCGATCCGGTACCCAAGGGGGAGGTGCGCGGGCGCGCCCGCGCGGGGCGCGGGCAGAAAGGATGAGTACCCGCGGCCGTCGCAGCGCGGCCCCTTCAGCGGCAAGGATCGACGCGGGCGCTCCCGGGCCCGCGGCGGTGTCGCCGCGGCGGCCGAGGACGCCTCCGCCCGCCGCCGCCAAGGCCCCGGGCATGCCCTGCGACCTGCGCGTCCGCCCGGCTCCCGGGAGCTGCCGGGGAGTCGGGCGCACGCGCCCGGAACTTCCTGGAGGCCGAAGCAGTGCTCCTCGACCCGGCCCTTCCCCGACTGCTGTGCCTGCCGCACGCCGGCGGCAGCGCGGTGGCGTTCCACCCCTGGCGCGGGCGGTTCGCCGCTTCCGCCCGGGTGACCCCGGTGGAACTGCCCGGCCACGGCACCCGGCGGCGCGAGCCGCTGCTCCACGAGCCCGGCGCCCTCCTCGACGTGCTCACCGCCGAGCTGGCGGCCGCCGCCGACGGCCCCTACGTCCTGTTCGGCCACAGCTTCGGCGCGCTGGTCGCCTTCGAGCTGGCGCACCGGCTGGCCGCCACAGCGGCCGGCCCGCCGCTGGCCCTGATCGTCTCCGGCCGCAACGCCCCCGCGGTCCCGCACCCGCTCGCTGCGCTGCACGACGCGCCCACCCCGGCGCTGCTGCACGGCCTGCGTGCCCTGCAGGGCACCCTGCCCGCGGTGGAGCAGAGCCCGGAGCTGCTGGAGGTGTTCCTGCCGCCGCTGCGCGCCGACCTGCGGATGACCGAGACCTACCGGCGGCCCGAACTGCCGCCGCTGTCCTGCCCGGTGCAGGTGGTGGCCGGCGACCTCGACCCGGTGGTGGACGACGCGGGGCTGGCCGCCTGGCAGGACGAGACGACGGGGCCCTGCCGGGTGCAGCGGGTGCGCGGCGGCCACATGATCCTCGACTCCCCCGCCCTGCACGCGTGCGTGGACGCCCTGTTCGCGCTCGACGCCCGCTGACCCGTTCTTCCCGAACTCCCAGGAGCAGCAGTGGACTTCCACCTGAGCGCGGAGCAGTCCGCGCGTGTCGAGCGCACGTTGAAGGACGCCGCCGAGGCGTTCCCCGCCGGGCGGCCACCGGACGGCTTCGCCCGCGCCGACTGGCGGACAATGGGCGAGCTGGGCCTGCTGGGCACCTGCCTGCCCGCGGAGTACGGCGGCGGCGGGCTCGGCGCGCTGGACACCGCGCTGGTGATCGAGGCGTTCGGCCGGGCCTGCACCGACACCGGCCTGGTCTTCGCGGCCAGTGCCCACCAGTTCGCCTGCGCGGTGCCGATCGCCGAGTACGGTTCGGACGCGGTGCGCAAGAGCCGGCTGCCCGACCTCGCCTCGGGCGCCGCGATCGCGGGCAACGCGATGACCGAGCCGGACTCCGGCTCCGATGTCTCCCACTTGCAGGTGACGGCCCGCCAGGTGCAGGGCGGCTGGGTGCTGAACGGCACCAAGAGCTTCGTCAGCAACGGCCCCGTCTGCGATGTCCTGGTCACCTACGCCACGAGCGACCCGGACATGGGCTACCTCGGGCAGACCGCCTTCGTGGTGGACGCGACCGCCGACGGCGTCCGCAGGAGCGAGCCCTTCGACAAGATGGGGCTGTGGACCTGCCGGGCCGGCTCGGTGGACTTCGAGGACTGCTTCGTGCCCGACGAGCAGGTGCTCGGGCGGCCCGGGATGGGCGCGGCGATCTTCCAGGGGTCCATGGGCTGGGAGCGGGCCTGCCTGTTCGCCGGGTACGTCGGGCTGCTGGACCGGCTGGTCGGGCAGTGCGCGGCCTTCGCCCGCGAGCGCCGCCAGTCCGGCCGGCCGATCGGCTCCTTCCAGGCGGTCTCGCACCGGATCGTGGACATGAAGCTGCGGCTGGAGAGCGCCCGGCTGCTGCTCTACCGGGCCTGCGCGGAGATGGACTCCGGCGGCCGCGCGGTACTGCCGGTGGCGCTGGCCAAGCTCGCGGTCTCCGAGGCGGCCGTGCGGAGTGCGCTGGACGCGGTGCGGGTCTTCGGCGGCCGCGGCTACCTCGCGGAGCACGGCATCGAGGCCGCGCTGCGCGACTCGGTGCCCACCGTGCTGTTCTCGGGCACCTCGGAGATGCAGAAGGAGATCGCGGCGAAGGAGATGGGACTGTGAGCACGGGACACGGAGTCGTGGGCGGAGCGGGCGGCGGCGTGCCGGCGGGAGGTGACGGCGCCGCGGAAACCGGTGCCCGGCTGCTGTACGAGCCCGTGATCGAGGCTGCCCACGCCACCCCGCACGCCCTGGCGGTCGACGCGCCCGACGGGCGGCTGGACTACGCCGGGCTGGACGAGCTGGCCGGCCGCTACGCCGCCGCCCTCGGGGCGCTCGGGGTGCGGCCCGGCGACCGGGTGGTGCTGTGGGCGCCCAAGGGCCTGCACGTGGTGGCGCTGATGCAGGGGTGCCTGCGGGCGGGGGCGCTGTACGTGCCGGTGTCCTCCACCAATCCGCCCTCGCGGCTGGCCCGGATCGCCACCGCCTGCACCGCCGCGCTGGTGGTGACCGACAAGGAGGGCGCCGAGAACGTCGCGGAGTCCGGCGGGCAGGAGCCGGAAGTGACGACGTTCGAGCGGCTGCTGGCCGCCGCCGAGGGCCGGCCGGTGCCCGCCCCCGTGGCCGGTTCGCCGGACGCGGCCGCGTACATCCTGTTCACCTCCGGCTCCACCGGCGAGCCCAAGGGGGTGTGCCTGAGCCACCGCAACGCGCTGTCCTTCGTCCGCTGGGCGGTGGCCGAACTCGGCCTCGGGCCGCAGGACCGGCTGTCCAACCACGCTCCCTTCAACTTCGACCTGTCGGTCTTCGACCTGTACGCGGCCTTCCTCGCCGGCGCCAGCGTCCATCTGGTGCCCGAGCAACTCGCCTACGCTCCCCCGCAGTTGCTGCGCTTCATCAGCGACCACGCGCTGACCGTCTGGTACTCGGTGCCCTCCGCACTCACCTTGATGGCCACCCGCGGGGGCCTGCTGGAGCGGCCCGCGCCGCCCGCTCTGCGGGTGTGCGTGTTCGCCGGCGAGCCGTTCCCGCCCGCGCAGGTGCGCCAACTGCGCACCGCCTGGCCGCGGGTGCGGCTGTTCAACTGGTACGGGCCCACCGAGACCAACGTGTGCACCTCCTACGAGGTGCTCGACGCCGATCTGGCGAGCGGGCGCGCGCTGCCGATCGGCACCGCCTGCTCCGGCGACACCCTGCATTTCGGGGACGCCGAGCCCGGCCGACGCGGCCGCGAACTGCTGGTGTCGGGGCCGACGGTGATGCTCGGCTACTGGGGCCGCCCGCCGCAGCAGGGCCCGTACCCGACCGGCGACCTGGTCGAACCCGACGCGCGGGGGCGTCTGGAGTACGTGGGCCGGCGCGACCACATGGTCAAGATCCGCGGCAACCGGGTCGAACTCGGCGAGATCGAGGCCGCGTTGGGGCTGCACCCGAAGGTGCGCGAGGTGGCGGTGCTGGTGGACGGCACCGGACTCGACGCCCGGCTGCACGCCGTCGTGGTCCCGGAACCGCACTCCGAGCCCGACCTCCTGGAACTGAAGAGGTGGAGCTCGGAGCGGCTGCCGTCCTACATGCTCGTGGACGCCATGAGCCTGGTGGCCGAACTCCCGCGCACCGACAACGGCAAGACGAACCGCCGCCTGCTCGCGGAGTCGGTGCTATCCGGCGGCCCCCAGGGCTGAGTGCAGGTTTCCGCCGGCCCGTACGATGCCCTTCTCGTACGCGTAGATGACGGCGTGCACCCGGTTGCGCAGGGCGAGTTTCTCCAGCATGCGCTGAACATGCGATTTAACCGTGCTTTCACTCAGGAACAACGCCTCGGATATCTCGGCGTTCGAGTACCCGCGGATGATGAGTTCCAGCACGTCCCGTTCCCGCCTGGTAATTCCACTGGATTCCAGGTCCTGTTCCGAGGAGTCCGCCCTCACCACTTCGGCGGACCCCTCGGCAACCGGTTCCTCGTTTTCCCAGGGCGGCACGACGAGCCGGTAGCCGGCCGCGATCATCCGGACCGCGGCGACGATGTGCTCCGGGGTGGCCTGGTTGTCCAGCACACCCCATGCACCCGCCATCTGCCAGCAGCGCGCCGCCTGTTCCAGTCGCGGCACGATGGCCAGCACTTTCGGGCAGTCGGTCGCGCCGGCGCCGATGAGCAGCCGCAATTCGGCCGACGAACAGGGTTCGGCGTCCGGGCAGTCGACGATCACCACGCTCGGTGCGAGCCGGCCGACATGCGACACGGCACTTTCCAGATCGGCTGCCTCGCCGATCACTTCCAGACCCGCCTCCCGGTTTAACAGGACAGTGAGACCCACTCTCGAAACGGCTCTCGAATCCACCAGAAGAATTCTGGTGGCTTCCTCCTGAAGCATCGTTAGCCCCCGAACTTCAGCTGCCTACAAGCGGTACCCGACACTAGCATGGCAGCACTCCGCCTACAACCACGGACATTCGAATGACTACTGTCCGGTCGGCCAAAGTTGATGGCTGAATTGACCTGCTCGCCGAACCCGGCACCGGACCCGTCCGGCCTGGTCAGCACCGTCCGGCGGGCCCTTGGGGACGACAGCGGGCCGGCCGCGCGTGCGGCGGATGACCAGAATTTACACAAGAAAGGGGTTTCACCCCGCGTTGCGGCCGAAGATATTCCCGAGACACTTCTGCGCCAAAACTTGAGTAACTCTCGAGGACCGGCGTGCAGATATGCAACGGGCCCTGGTGGCGGCGCACCGCCGGGCGCGCGGTGATGCGCGGACACTCCCCCGAACGGGGGTGGGAGCACCCTTGCGCGGCCCGCCTCCCCCTTTCGGCCCACCCCTGCGCCCCGGGGACCGGTCCGCGCGGCCGCGCGGCCGGGATTTCATCCCAACTACGGATGCGGGCGGGCCGCCGGAGCGAGCAGAGTCGCAGGAGGCCCGTTGTGCCGCCGCGCCGCGGCCGCCCGGATCGCCTCCGCATCCCCCCGCTCCCCGCACCAGGTTCCCGTTTCCCCTCAGGCAGGAGCACCGATGTCCGCGTGGTTCCGAGACCTTCCGCCCGACTGTGTGGCGCTGGCCGACGTGGCGGTGGCGGTCATCGCCGGCGCCGCCCTGATCCGGATCACCCGCAGGCTGCGCCAGCCCGCGGTGATCTGGGAGATCGCCACCGGCATCATCCTCGGCCCCAGCGTGCTGGGCCTGCTCCCCGGCCACCTGGACGTGCGGCTGTTCCCGGTGGCCCAACGCCCCACGCTCACCGCGATGTCGGAGCTCGGCCTGGTGTTCTTCATGTTCCTGGCCGGCTGGGAGATGAACCCGAAGATGCTGCGCAGCGGCAGGTCCGCGGTGATCGCCACGGCCCTGTCCGCGATGGCGGTGCCCTTCGTGGCGGGCGGCGCGCTCGCCTTCGCGCTCGCCTCCGACCACCGCGGCCACACCTCGACCTCCGCCTTCGTCCTCTACTTCGGCACCACGATGGCGATCACGGCCTTCCCGGTGCTGGCCCGCATCCTGCGCGACACCGGTCTGGACCGCACCCCGGTCGGGGTGCTCTCCATGGCCTGTGCGGCGGTGGGCGACGGCGTCGCCTGGTGCATGCTGATCGTGGTCGTGGCGGTCGTGGGGTCGGACGGGACGGCCCAGATCTGGCACACCCTGCTGATGGCCGCGGTACTGGGCGCGGTGCTCTTCGGCGTGGTCAAGCCACTGCTGGCGCGCTGGGCGGCGAGCACCGAGAAGGAGGAGCCGGAGGAGGACGTCCCCGGCGAGCGGCGCCCGGACATGGCGGTCGACACCGCGGGCAACCGGGCCTTCCTGCTGGCGGGTTCCTTCGCGCTGCTGTGCGGCTGCGCCACCGCCTGGATCGGCATCCACCCGATCCTGGGCTCCTTCGTCGCCGGCCTGGTCATGCCGCGCACGGTCGGCCCGCGGCTGCGCGAGGCCGTGGAGGTCCCGCTCGCCCGCACCGCCACCCTGCTGCTGCCGGTCTACTTCATCGTCACCGGCCTGACGGTGGACCTCACGACGGTCGGCTGGGCGGGCCTCGGCGAGCTGTGCCTGATCATGGCGGTGGCCGTGGGCGGCAAGTTCGTCGGCGCGGTGGTGCCCGCCCGCTCCTTCGGCATCCCCTGGCGCGAGGCCGGCGCGCTCGGCATCCTTATGAACACCCGCGGCCTGACCGAGCTCGTCGTGCTGGGCGTCGGCCACGACCTGGGCGTCATCGACGACCGGCTCTTCTCGATCATGGTCATCATGGCGCTGCTCACCACCGCGATGGCCGGCCCGCTGCTGCGCCTCATCGGCATCCGGCCGCCGGACATCCCCGAGTCCCCGGCCGGGCTCGCCGACGCGCCGCGCCTGACGGGCCGTTCGGCCGAGAGCGGCACCGCCGCCGGCTGACAGGCGCCCCCGGCCGACGGGCGACAAGGGGGGCGCGCGAGCGAGCGCGGCTCCTCCGCGTCCCCCCGCGCCCCCTGCCTCTTGGTCGGCCAAGGACCGACCAGAGCCGGTCAGGGCCGGTCAGGACTGCTCAGTAACCGCCGCCGCCCGGGGTGGACGGCTGCGACACCTTGGTGGTGATCTGCTTGCCGTTCGTGCCGAGCACGTACCACTTGGCGCCGAAGTTGTCCAGGCCCTGCCCATTGGTGTTGCCCGCCTTGGAGTCGCCGGCGAAGTGGTAGAGCGGGTGCCCGTTGTACACCACCTGGGTGCTGCCGTCGCTGCGCTTGGCGGTGGACAGCTTCGCGCTCTGCACCCCGCCCGCCCCGCCAGCCTTGCCGGTCACCACGAGCGGCGGCCATGCCTTGGCGCAGGATCCGTTGCAGGTGGGCTTGCCGTTCTTGTCCGCCTGGAAGAGGTAGAGGGTCATCCCCTTGCTGTCCACGAGGATCGTGCCGAGCTTGCCGGCCTTCGCGGTGGAGACCGTCGCCGAGGAGGTCTGCGCGGCCTGTTCGGGGGTGCGGGTCCCGGCGGCGGCCGGCGAGGCGGCGGTGGACCCGGCCGACCCGCCGGAGCAGGCCGTCGCGGCGGCGGTCATCAGGGCTGCGGCCACTGCGGCGGCGGCCGTGGTGCGGTGCTTCACAACGACTCCTGGGATTCCGTCCGTTCCGGACGCGGGCACGGCGGCCCGCCGACCGGGGCCGCCCACGTCCACTAGACGTCCGGTGCCCCGCCACGGCCACAGGAGCGGGGCATCCGGGCGAGCCGGGGCCGCGGGGCCCCGCGTCTGTGGGGTCGCCGGGTGACGGGGTCAGGACAGCCCGGGTACGGAGAAGTCGTTCAGGGCCCACAGCGCGGCGGTGTACCAGAGCAGCGCGATGGAGAAGAAGAGCACTCCGCCCAGCACCGGCAGCAGCAGGCCGGGCAGCCGGCGGGAGCGTACGACGACCACCTTGGCCACGAAGGCGCCGTAGAGGACGCAGCCGGTCACCGAGTGGATCTCCACCCGTGTGCTGGTGGTCTCGATGCCGTAGGTGACCAGGCAGTGGTAGGCGATGGGGAGCGAGAGCAGGAAGGCGAGCCAGCCGGTGGCGCGGTGGCCGAGCCGCACCGGGCGGCCGCCGGCGGCGGCGCCGGGCACCCGCCCGTACATCCAGGCGGCGAGGCCGAGTTGGAGCACGGCCAGGGCGAGCAGGGCGGTGCCGAGGCGGGCCTTGAGGTCCACCGCGGCGTTGCCGTGCTGCCCGAACAGGCCGGTGGCGTAGTCGGGGGTGTGCCGGGAACCGAACAGGTAGACGCCGACCCCGGCGGCGAAGGGGGCCAGCAGGGCCGCGGTGGCGCCGGCCGCGCGTGCCGCCCCGCCCCTGCGCCTGGGCTGCGATCCGCCGGATCCCGGCGGCTGCCCCCTCATGCCAGCGCCTCGCCGTGCAGCAGGAGCAGGGCCACCGCGGTCGCCGCCATCGCCAGGGTGGCCAGGAAGGGCACGCGGCTGCGCGGGTCGGCGCCGCTGGTGCGGACCGTCGCCACCGCCAGGGCGCCGGTCACGGCAAGGGCGGCCCAGCCGGACGGGCCGACCGGTCCCGGCGGGCCCAGGACCAGGACACCCGCCGCGGCCAGCAGCGGCAGCGGGGCCAGCAGCCGGCTGCGGCGCCTGCCCAGTCGCTGCGGCAGGCCCCGCACTCCCGCGGCGAGGTCCTGCTCGATGTCCGGCAGCACATTGGTGAAGTGGCCGCCCACGCCGAGCAGCGCGCCCGCCGCGACGGCCCAGCCCGGCGGTCCCGGGCGGCCGGGCAGCCCGAGGGTGACGAAGGCGGGCAGCAGGCCGAAACCGAGTGCGTAGGGCAGCCAGGACAGCAGTGTGCGCTTGAGGCCGAGGTCGTACGCCCAGGCCGCCGCCACGCCCGTCAGGTGCGCGGCCCCGGCGGCGAGCCCGCAGGCGAGCGAGGCCACGACGCACAGGGCCAGCGCACAGCCGGCCGCGGCCGCCACCGTCCCGGCCTGCGGCACGCCCGCCACCAGTGGTTTGTCGGTGCGGCCGGCCGCGGTGTCGCGGGCGAGGTCCACGACGTCGTTGCACCAGCCGACCGACGCCTGCCCGGCGAGGACCGCGACCGCCACCAGCACGCACCCGCCGAGGCCGCGCCCGGAGGCGGCGGCCAGCGCCGTCACCAGGACCGTCACGGCGGCCGCCGGCTCCGGGTGGCTCGCGCGGACCAGGCCCCTGAAGCTCGCGGCCGCCGCTGCGCCGCCGCGTCCCGCCGCCTCGGCCTCATCACTGGACATGTCCGGAATATACGGCGTGGTGGCCCGCGTTCCGCCGCGCCTCGCCGTCGCGACCCCGCTCCCCGACACGGCGCCGGATCCCCGCGTGACGTCCACCGATTCGTCCGTATCACCCCTATCCTGACGAAATGGGTCAACTCGCGGGCGTCCACAAGGTGCTGCCGCCCCACCGGTACGAGCAGCACGAGATCAGGGACGCTCTCGTGGCGATAGGGGCGGTACGGCCCGAGGCCCGCGGCCTGCTGGCCCGGCTGCACGAGGGGTCCACCGTGCGCGGCAGGCATCTGGCGCTGCCGCTGGAGCGGTACGCGGACCTCGGCGGCTTCGGCGCGGCGAACGACGCCTATGTGGCGGCCGCGCTGGAGCTGGGCGAGGCGGCGCTGCGGGGCGCGCTGGCGGACGCCGGGGTGGCGGCGAGCGAGGTGGACCTCGTGGTGTCCACGTCGGTGACCGGCCTCGCGGTGCCCTCGATCGAGGCGCGGCTGTCGGGGCGGCTCGGGCTGCGCGCGGACGTGAAGCGGCTGCCGGTCTTCGGGCTGGGCTGCCTGGCGGGCGCGGCGGGCCTCGCCCGGGTGCACGACTACCTGGCGGGCCACCCCGGCGAGGTGGCGGTGCTGCTGGCCGTCGAGCTGTGCTCGCTGACGATCCAGCGCTCCGACTCCTCGCCGGCGAACCTCGTCGCGGGCTCGCTGTTCGGGGACGGCGCGGCCGCCGCGGTCGTCGTGGGCCGCGACCACCCGGCCGCCCGGGGCGCGCGGGGCCCGGCCACGGTGGCGACCCGCAGCAGGCTCTACCCGGACACCGGTCATCTCCTCGGCTGGGACGTCGGCGACGGCGGCTTCCGCATCCTGCTCGGCAGCGACCTGCCCGACACGGTGCTGCGCCATCTCGGCGCGGAGGCACGGGAGTTCCTGGCCGACCACGACCTCAAGCCGCACGACGTCGAGCACTGGATCTGCCACCCGGGCGGCCCGAAGGTCCTGGAGGCGGTCCGGGACAGCCTCGACCTGCCCGCGCGCGCCCTGGAGACGACGTGGCGCTCGCTCGCGGAGGTCGGCAACCTCTCCTCGGCGTCCGTCCTGCACATCCTGCGCGACACCCTGGACCGGGAGCGGCCGCTGCCCGGCACGCCCGGCCTGATGCTCGCCATGGGCCCGGGGTTCAGCTCCGAACTCGTCCTCCTGCGCTGGTAGGCCGCCGATGACATCCCTGTCCGTCCCCTGGACCGCGCTGGTGCTGCTGGTGGCCGCCGAGCGGCTCTGCGAGTTGGTCATCGCCCGGCGGAACGCGGCCTGGAGCCTGGCGCGCGGCGGCACCGAGTACGGGCGCGGCCACTACCCGGTCATGGTGGCCCTGCACACCGGGCTGCTGGCGGGGTGCCTGGCCGAACCGGCTTTGGCGGGGCGGTCGTTCACCCCCGCGCTCGGCTGGCCGATGCTCGCCCTGGTGGCGGCCGCGAACGCGGTGCGCTACTGGTGCGTCCTCACCCTCGGGCCGCGCTGGAACACCCGGGTCATCGTGGTGCCGGGGCTGCCGCTGGTCGCGCGCGGCCCCTACCGGCTCATGCGCCACCCCAACTACGTGGCGGTCGTGGTCGAGGGCGCGGCGCTGCCCCTGGTGCACGGCGCCTGGATCACCGCGGTCTGCTTCACCGCGCTCGACGTTCCGCTGCTCGCCGTCCGGCTGCGCTGCGAGAACGCCGCCCTCGCCCGCCCCGCGCCCCCGGCGGCCCTGGTCGCGCCGGCGCGGTGATCGACCTGCTGGTCGCGGGCGGCGGCCCGGCCGGGCTGGCCACCGCCCTGCACGCGGCCCGCGCGGGGCTCGACGTCGTGGTCGCCGAGCCCCGTCCCGGCCCGGTGGACAAGGCGTGCGGCGAGGGGCTGATGCCCACGGCGGTCCGCGCCCTCGCCGAACTCGGCGTCGTCCCGGACGGCAGCCCGCTACGCGGTATCCGCTACGTGGACGACCGCCACCAGGCCGAGGCGCATTTCCGCGCCGGCCACGGACGCGGGGTGCGGCGCACCGAACTGCACGCGGCCCTGTCCCGGCGCGTCGCCGAACTCGGCGTCCCCGTCCTGCCGTTGCGGGTCGGCACGATCCGGCAGGACGAGGACCGGGTGGCCGCGGCCGGCCTCACCGCGCGCTACCTCGCCGCCGCCGACGGCCTGCACTCCCCCATCCGCCGCGCCCTCGGCCTGTCGGCGCCGGCCGGCCCTGGCCCGGCCCGCTACGGGCTGCGCCGGCACTTCGCGGTGCCGCCGTGGACGGACTGCGTCGAGGTGCACTGGTCGGCCCGCGCGGAGGCGTATGTCACGCCCGTGGGTCCGCGGCTGGTCGGCATCGCGCTGCTCACCAGTGACCGCGCGCCCTTCGAGCAGCACCTCGCCGCCTTTCCCGCCCTCGCGGCCCGGCTGCCCGCCACCGCCGCGACCGCCACCCGCGGGGCCGGGCCGCTGCGGCAGAGCGCCCGCAGCCGCGCCCTCGGCCGGGTCCTGCTGGTCGGCGATGCCGCCGGCTACATCGACGCGCTGACCGGCGAGGGCATCTCCCTGTCCCTGCGGGCCGCCGCCCACCTGGTCGCCTGCGTCCGGGCGGACCGCCCCCAGGACTACGACTCCCGCTGGCGCCGGATGTCCCGCCCCCAACGCGCGCTGACGGCAAGCCTGGTACGGGCCCGCGCGCACCCCGCCCTCGGTCCGCGCATCGTCCCGGCGGCGGCCCGCTTCCCGGCGCTGTTCGCCACAGCGGTCAACTTCCTTGCCTGACCGCCTTCCTGGGCGGTCGCCGGTCCGTCCCCGTGGGGTCGGCGGGTCCGGCGGGCGAGGCGGGCGGATCACCGGCTCGTCCCCGGTGGGCGGTCAGCGCTCGTAGGTGCCCGTGATGCGGCCGCGGGCCAGCACCGGGGTGTCGAGGGCGGCGAGCAGCGCGTGCGGCCGGGTCTTGAGCACAGCTCGATGGTCGGGGCCGCCCAGCAGGGGGCGCCCGAGGGCGAAGAGCTGGACGACGTAGCGGTGCGGGCCGTGGCCCTTGAGGGGTTCGGCCCCGTGGTAGCCGCGGCCGACGACCGAGCGCAGCAGGGTGACGCCGGGGGCCGGGTGCTGCTTGGCGAGGGCGCCGGCCGGCAGTTCGCGCGGCTGCTCGAGGGCGGCCTCGTCGAGGACCGCGAGGCAGTGGACGGCCGGCTTGCTCCCCAGCGGGATGTCGATGTCCTCGATGAGCAGCAGGAGTTCGGCGGTGCCCTGTGGCGGCTCGCTCCAGGACAGCTGCGGCGAGAGGTTCTCGCCGCCGACCCGCTTCCCGGTGTGCCGGGGCGCGAGCGACCCGCCGTCGGTGAACTCGGTGCTGGTGAGCCGGAGCGTCTCCGGGGCGGACAGGTGGGGCCGGTTCCAGGTGTGGTGCTGCTCGTCGGGGCGGCTGTTGCGCAGGAGGGTGCCCAGGAGTGCCATGCGGTCTGCCTTGCCGTCGGGTCCGGCCCGCTCGGGCCGGGTCGGTTCTGGTCTGGTCTGGTCTGGCCGGATCGGGCCTGTCAGGTCCGTCCGGTCGGATCGGCCGGATCGGATCGGGTCCGGCCCGTCCGGTCGTCCGGTCGGGTTGCCGGGTCACTGCCCCGAACCGGCCGGCGGCGGCTCGCCGTTGAGGGTCGCGAAGATACGGGTCAGTGCCGCGATGTCGGCCGCGTCGAGCGCGGTGAGCGCGGGCGGCGGGTCGGTGAGGATGCGGTGGGCGGTGGCGGCGGCCTGCCGCCCGGCGTCGGTGAGGTGGACGAGCTTGCGGCGGTTGTCCTCCGGGTGCGGTCCGCGGCGGACGAAGCCGCGCCGCTCCAGCCGGTCCACCGTCACGGTGGCCGCCGAGGGGTCCACCTCGAAGACCTGCGCGATGTCCCGCAGCGTCATCGGGGCCTCGGCGAGCCGGACCAGCAACTCGGCCTTCCCGGCGCCCAGGTCCAGTTGCACGCGCAGCGCGTGCCGCCGGTCCTCCCCGGCGAGGAACCTCTGCATCCCCGCCCACGCCTGGGCCGCCGGGTCCTTGCCGCCCACCGGGTCCGCCTCGGAATTCATCGGGCCACCTCCATCTCCTGCGTACTCGACTGCCGGCCGTTCCGCTCGGCACGGGCCGTCGCCCACCGACCGGTCGAGACCAGGCCGAACAGTACGGTCGCACCCCCGCACCCGGCGAGGACGGCCCAGGCGGCGCGGCCCGAGGCGAGGAACCCGCCCGAGCCGCCCGCGACGATCGACCCGCACACCGCCACGCCGATCGCCGCTCCCGTCTGCCGGCAGGTCGAGGCGATCGCCCCGGCCACCCCGGCCTGGTCCCGCGGCAGGCCCGCCAGCGCGGTGTTCGTGATCGGCGTGCCGACCAGGCCGCATCCGGCACCGAACACCACGTAGGCGAGCACCAGGTACCACGTACCCGTCCTGTCCCCGGTCCCCGCCATCAATCCGGCGCCCGCCGCCAGCAGCAGTCCCGCGAGCAGCAGGGCGGGCCGCGGGCCCTTCGCGGCCACCAGGCGGCCCGAGACGGTGGAGAACACCCCGAGCGCGAGCGGCATCGGGATCGTGACCACGCCCGCGTGCAGGGCGCTGAAGCCGCGGACGTCCTGCAGGTAGAGCGTGTTGAGCAGCAGGAAGCCGCCGGATGCCGCCAGTGCGACCAGGGCGATGAGGGTCGCGCCCGAGAACGCCGGGCTCCGGAAGAACCGGATGTCCACCAGCGGGTCGGCCCGGCGGCCCTCGGCCGCCACCAGCCCCGCGCCCGAGGCTGCCGCCACCGCGAACAGCCCGACGATCAGTGGCGAGCCCCAGCCCTGCCGCGGCCCTTCGATCACCGCGGCCGTGACGGGACCGAGGAGGGCCACGACCAGCACCTGCCCCAGCGGGTCGAACCTCTTGCCGCGGGCCGCCCTGGACTCCGGGACGTACCTCGTCGTCAGCACCATCGCCAGCACACCGAACGGCACCGTGATCCAGAAGATCGAGCGCCAGCCCAGGCCGCTCACCAGGAAGCCGCCCAGGACCGGCCCGCTCGCCAGGCTCAGGCCCGCCACCGCGCCCCACGCCCCGACGGCCTTGGCGCGGGCGGCCGGCTCGGTGAAGGTGGTCGCGATGATCGACATCGCGACCGGGTTGAGCATCGATCCCCCCACGGCCTGCAGTGCCCGGAAGGCGACCAGCGCCCCCAGCGAGGGGGCCAGGCTGCACAGGAGGGAGCCCACGGTGAAGACGGCGAGGCCGGTGGTGAAGACGCGGCGGCGGCCGAAGCGGTCGGCGAGGGAGCCGGACAGCAGCAGGAGGCAGGCGATGACCAGCGTGTAGGCGTCCGTCGCCCATTGCAGGCCGCTGACCGAGGTGTGCAGCGCTCTTTGGATCGACGGGAGCGCGACGTTCACGATCGTCACGTCGAGCCCGGCGACGAAGACGCTCAGGCAGCAGGTGAGCAGCACGATGGTGCGGGCGCGCGGTGGGAGGTCGCTCGGTGGGCTCGCGGTCATGATGATTATTGTGGCACATCAACCATTGTCTCGGCGACGCCCCGCACTTCCATGAAGCGGGTGGTCAGCGGAGCCGGGTCTTCCGCGGCGGGGCCGGGCCCGCCGCGGAAGACCGGCGGCGGGCGGGCCCTGGTGTCTAGGACGTGGCTTCCACGATGTAGGGGAATCGCGGTGTGCGCTGGTCCGCGGCCACGGCCTGGGTGAGTCCGGTGGGGACGGCGCTGTTGGTGACCAGGGAGAGCATCGCTTCGGGGGCGTTGTCGGCCTGGGTGCGGCCGTTGCGGGTCGCGAAGCCGAACTGGGCGGGGGTGCCGACGGTGTAGGACAGGACATCGGGCAACAACTGCCGCGCGACTTCCTGTCCGTAGGCGTCGGGGTCGGCCGAGGTCCCGGTGGCGGCGACGACCGCGGAGACCCGCTCGGCGATGAACGAACCGGCTTCGGCGACGTCCTTCGAGGGGTGCCGGGTGTTGGCCGGGTTGCTGAAATCGGTGTCGGTCGGCCAGAAGATCGGCCACATCATCGGGTGTCCGGCCCGGTTGATCTGCCGCCACCCGCCGGCGTCGGTGGCCAGCTTGGTCGCCGCCCACACGCCGATGCGGGTGCCGGGGCGCAGTACGGGGTGGGTGTGCGGGATCTCGAGCACGATGGTTTCCACGGTGGTGCCGGCGAAGGTGTTCTTCGCCTCTCCCGGCTTCCATCCGGCCAGGTCGACCTTGCCGCCCTCGCCGACCGCCGCGTTGATGACGGAGAGCAGCGACAGGTCGATGTAGAAGGCGTCGGAGATCCGTCCCGCCCAGACCCGGATCCCGTCCTCGGCGGTCGCGGTCTCGCCGGTGCGGCCCTGGAGCAGGACACTGCCGTCGGCGCCGTCCTCGTGCGCGTCGGCACCGGACAGGGATTCCAGCCGCAGGCTCTGGCGCCCGGCGGGGTCGGGCTCGCCGAACGCGAGCCGGTAGGTGAGGCTTTCGACGGCCTCGCCGTCGAGGTGGATCTTGAACTCGTACCGCGCCTCGGGGTGGAAGCCGGGTTCGGCGTACACGCCGGTGACGTTCGAATTGACGTCCATCATCAGGACGGTCGCGTTCTCGCCCTGGAAGACGTACAGGTCGTCGAGGAAGAGCTGTCCGTTCTCGGCGGCCAGCGGGGTGTCGAGGTGGTGGGACATGAGGATGTCGTTCCTGACTGTTCGAGTGGGGGCGTTCCCGGACAGGCCGTGGCTGGCGCGGGCCGGTGTTCGATGCGGTCCGAGGGCCCGCGGAGCCCATCGTTGCCCGCGTGCGTCCGGGCCGGTACCGGCCGATGGGGAATGCCGCCATAACACGCGGTTATGACCGCCGGCGCCTGCGACGGTCGCCAGGCCACGGCACGAATCAGTTTAGCCACGGGTGAGGTATTCGCCAGATTTGACCGGAATGGTCACTCCGGGGATCGGCGAGCCGCACCGGTCCACATCCCAAAGGCACGGGGCCCGCCGGGACCGCCGGGGGCGTCCGCGTCGACGGCTATCTCCCCTGGCGGGCGCGCACTACGGTGGGGCGCATGCCCGAATCCTCCGTGCGGGATTTCTACGACGACCTGGCCCGCGACTACCACACGATGTTCCGGGACTGGGACGTGAGCATGGCCCACCAGGCGGAGGTACTGGGCGGGCTCGTCCGCCGGACTCTCGGCGCCGGGCCGCACGAAGTGCTGGACTGCTCGTGCGGGATCGGGACCCAGGCCATCGGGCTGGCGCTGGCCGGGCACCGGGTCGTCGGCAGCGACCTGAGCCCGGTCGCCGCCGCCCGCGCCGCCGCCGAGGCGGCGGCCAGGGGAAGCCGGCTTCCGGCCGCCGCGGCCGACATGCGCCGGCTGCCGTTCAAGGACACCTCGTTCGACGTCGTGCTCTGCGCGGACAACTCCCTTCCCCACCTGCTCTCCGGGGAGGACGTTCGGGCGGCGCTCGTCGGCATGCGACGGGTGCTCCGCGACGACGGCCTGTTGCTGATCACCGTCCGGGCCTACGACGAGATGCGCCGGACCAGGCCCACGGGGGCACCTCCCCAGGTGTCGCAGACACCCGAAGGCCGCGTGATCACCTTCCAGTTGTGGCATTGGCACGAGGACGGCGAACGCTACGACCTGGAGCACTTCCAGCTCGTCCCCGCGGAGGGCACCTGGCGTGTCCGCGTTCACCGGAGCACCTACTGGGCGCTGACGCCCGCGCAGCTGACCGGGTTCGTGACCGAAGCCGGCTTCACCGACGTCACCTGGCACAGCCCGGCGTCCAACGGGTACTACCAGCCCGTGCTCACCGCGCGCGCTCCCGCGGCGTAGTAGCCCGGACACCGGTTCCTCCGGCCCGGCATCCGGTCCACCCACGGCCATTCACCACAGCGCGCAACTGCCGGTGGTCCCCAGTCGGCCCACGAGGCACGGCAGTTGCCCGATGTCCGCGGCGGCGACGTTTCGCGGGCACGGCAGCGCGTACCTCAGCGGTCCGCCGGCCGCCCGGTCAGGACGGGTCCGTGACGACCCGGACGGCCGCCGCCGCCGCGAGCGCGCGGGCCGCCGCCTCCTCGCGGTCGGCGCCGACCACCACGACCTCGCCCGCCCGCGACCACGAACTCGTCACCTCCGGCACGGTGTCGCCGGGCGCGACGGACATCCAGACGCCGATCACGCCCGGCATGTCCTGCGCCGCCGCCAGGCCGCGGATCTCGCGGACCGTGCCTGGGACGGCCTCCAGGTAGCGGATCGCGGCGGCCTGGGCGGGGGCCGCGGCCATCGAGGGGGCGCGGCCTTCGAGGACGTCGAGGAAGCCGCGGACCAGGTCGCTGTCGTAGGCAAGGGCGAGGAGCAGCGGCAGGTAGTCGCCGGGCAGCCGGGCGGCGCACTCCAGCAGGTGAGGCGTGCCGTCGCGGATGATCCACTCGGCGTGCAGGATGCCGCTGCGGAAGCCGGTGGCGGCGACCAGGGCGTCGAGCGCCTTCTCGGCGGCGGCCGCGTCGTCGGGCAACGCGGGGACGACATGGCCGAGTTCGACGGGGTGCGGCCCCGGGAAGAGCTGGGTCCGCGTGGTGTTGGCGAAGGCGACGCGGCCCTGGTGCACCAGCGCCTCGACACTCACCTCGGTGCCGTGCAGCCACTCCTCGGCGACGTAGCGCGCGGTGCCGGCGCCGGGGGTGCGCAGGTGGGCCTCGTCGGCGGCGGTCGTCGCCTGCCAGGCCCGCCCGGTGTCGTCGCCGGGGCCGAGCAGGCGGATGCCGACGCTGCCCTGCAGGTGGGTGGGTTTGAGGACGCACTCGCCGCCGTGGGCGGCGCGGAAGTCGGCGACGGCGGCGGCGTCGCGGACGTAGGCCCAGTCGGGCTGGGCGATGCCGTGGGCGGCGGCGGTCTCGCGCAGCAGCGCCTTGTCCCGGAAGGAGCGCGCGGCCAGCGGGCCCGCGCCCGGCAGGCCCCAGGCGGCAGCGAGTTCGGCGGCGGCGATCACGGTGTACTCCAGCCCCGGCAGCACCGCCCGTACGCCGGCGGGCCGTTGGAGGCGCCCGGCCAACTCGCCCGCCCGGGCGTCGTCCTGGACCGGCGCCTCGACCAGGCCGGCGGCGCAGGAGAACCGTTCGAGCTGCGCGGCGACATCGCGGGCGGCGCAGATGCCGGGCTCTTCGAGGACCAGGACGGAGCCGGCGGGCAGCACCCGGTCCAACTGGCCGAGGACGCCGATGCTGTAGCCGAGCACGACATGGGTGACGGCGGCGAACTGCGGTTCGGTCATGGGTTCATCCCTCCCGGGCGGAGCTGTCACGGACGTGGCTGCCGTAGCCCGGCACCACATGGGTCACGGCGGCGAACCGCTGTTCGGTCATGGGCTCATCCCACCCGGGCGGGGCCGACGCGGACATGGACGCGCTCCGCCGCCTCGGCCAGCGCGCGGTCGGTGGCGGCGGTGTCCTCGGCGACGGCGATCACGGCGGCCAGCCGCTGCACGACACCGCGCGGCGGCAGCAGGAGCTGCTGCCCGGGCTCGGCCAGCGGCACGACGCGCTCGACACCGGGCACCGCCAGGGCGCCGGAGAGGTCCAGCTCCTCGACGGTGCCGTCGTGTTCGGGGTAGAGGAAGCGGACGGCGGCGCAGGCGTCGCGGGTGGGCCGCAGGTCGGGCAGGACGCCGAGGGCGGCGTCCATCGCGGCCGCGGTGAGGTCCACGCCGGTGGCCAGGCGGCCCAGCAGCGGGATGAAGTCGCCGCCGAGGCGGCCGTTGAGCTCGACCAGGCGGGGGCCGCGGTCGGTGAGGCGGACCTCGGCGTGGGTGACGCCGTCGGTGACACCGAGCACCGCGTGGACCTTTGTCACCATGTCGACAAGCTCCGCCGCCCAGGGCTCGTGCCGCCAGGGCGAGACGAGGTGGCCGACCTCCTCGAAGTACCCACCGTAGCCGAGGCGTTTGCGGGCGAGGTTGACGCAGTGCACCGCGCCGCCGACCGCCACGCTGTCCAGGCTGACCTCGGGTCCGTCCAGGTACTCCTCGACGATCAGCCCGTCCAGGGCGTCCAGGCCGGGGAAGGCGGCGGTGCCGGCGTGCCGATGGGCGGCCGCGAGGTCGGCGGGGGTGCGAGCCAGGGCCACGCCGCTGCTGCCGGCCAGCCCCCGCGGCTTGAGGACGACGGGGTAGCCGATCCGGTCGGCGGCCTCGCGCGCCTGGTCCAGGCCGTGCACGACGGCGTGCCGGGCCGAGGGGAGCCCGGCGCGCTCCAGCAGCCGCCGGGTGCGCAGCTTGTCCCGGCAGTTGCGCACGGCCTGCGGGCTCATGTGCGGCAGGCCGAGCCGGGCGGCCGCCTCGGCGGTGCGCTCCAGCAGCGCCTCGCTCCAGGTGAGCAGCCCGGCCGGGCCGTCGCCGGACAGGACGTCGGCGACGGCCGCGGTCAGCGCGCCGGTGTCGGAGGTGTCCGCGGTGCGGTGGGCGCCGGTGTAGGGCTGCTCCCAGCCGGCCGGGGTGTCGTTGACGGTGGCGAGGGCGCCATGGGCGGCGGCGTCGCGCAGCGCGTACTCGCGGTACGGGCGCCCTCCGGTGCCGACGACGGCCACCCGGGGCGGAAGCGCGGGGTCGAGGGACGCGCAGCGCAGGTCGAGCCGTTCCAGGGTGCGGGTGAGGGCGGCTTCCACCTCGGCGGAGGTGCGGCCGCGGAAGCGGAACCGGGCGCCGGAGTGCTCGTAGCCGGGCAGGTCGGCCAACCGGGCGCCGGGCAGCGGCAGGTGCTCGGCGTAGGGGCCGTCGCCGTACCCGGTCTGCGAGGTGGCGGCGAGGACGCGGCAGGGGCGGGCCGTGGGGAAGGGGACGAGCAGCCAGCCGCCGAACTCCTCGCCCGCAGCGGGCTCCTGGGGCAGGGCGGGGGCGGGCAGCGGGCGGCCCATCTGGACGTCCACCGTCGCGGCCATCAGGTCCGTGCCGTGCACCTCGCGCCACACGAAGGGCACTTCGGCGCCGCCGGGCCGCGCGCCGACCTCCAGGACGCACAGATCGGGTTCGCTGCCGTCGCCGTCCGCGAAGAGTTCGAGGTGGAAGACCCAGGGTTCGCGGGACATCGCGAGCACGGCGCGGCGGGCGAACTCGCCGACCGTCTTCAGCAGCGCCGGGTCGTCGATCTCCACGGAGCCGAGCGCGTCACCGCGGGTGAAGTCCAGGCAGGTGTTGACGTAGCGGGAGGCGCGCCAGGCCCGCAGGTCGCCGCCGGCGGCGAAGCCGTCGACGTGCAGGATGTCGTGCGGCAGGTAGGGCTGCACCATCAGCGGCACCCCGGGCGGGAACGCGAAGGCGGCCAGCTGCTCGGGCCCGTCGAGCCGGGTGACGTGCGAACTTGCCGTGCCGCGCACCGGTTTGAGCAGCAGCGGCCAGCCGTGCCGGCCGGCGAAGGCGGCCACCGCGGCGCGGTCGGGGGCGGCGGCCGCGGCCGGGACCGGCACGCCGTGCTCGGCGAGCCGCCGGGCCATCGCCAGCTTGTCGCGGAACGGGTGCAGCTGCTCGGGTGTCTCGCCCGGTATGCCCAGTTCGGCGCGGAGCTCGGCGGCGACGTCCAGGTCCACCTCGTGCAGGGCGACGATGCGCTCGGGGGCGCCGTGCTTCTCGGCGAGCCGGGCGACGGCCGCCCGCACCGCCGCGCGGTCCTCGGTGCTGGGCACGACCTCGACGCCGGCCGCCGCGTCGGGCAGCCCCGCGCGGGCCCGGGCCGTGGTCACGTAGCCGACCGTCAGGGCGGTGTGGTCGAGGTAGGCGGCGTAGTCGGCGTAGGCGTCGGTCCAGCGGTGCAGCACGATGACGTGGGCGGGCACGGGGGCCTCCGGGGCGGTTGCGGGCGGGATCAGGAGCGGTTGCCGTCCAGGCGGGCGAGGGTGCCGAGCAGGACGTCCCGGGTGGCGGTGTCCGTGAGCCCCATGGTGCGCAGGCGCAGGTGGAGGGTGTCGCCGCCCTCGTCGGTGGCCCGCAGGTAGCAGGGGTGGCCGATGCGGGAGAAGGGCACCTCGGGGTCGGGGCCCGACTCCGGGCCGGTGCCGGGCGGCGGGGCGGCGCCGGTGAGGAAGTTGAAGGCGCAGGTGGCCTCGTAGGGGGTGCGGCCGCCGCGGAGCTTGTCGCGCAGGGCGTCCATCTCGTCCACGTCGTACATGCCGTGCCGGTAGGCCAGCAGGCCGCGGGTGTGGACGTGGGCGGCGAACGAGGGGAACGGAGTGGACGGGGCGGCGAGAGCACCCTCGTTGAGCGCGGCGGCCGTCCACTGGTTCATGGAGCTGACCAGGGTGTTCCACGGCGGCACGAAGCGGTTGGACGACATGAGCTGCGCGATCACCGTGCCCTCGCCCGCTGCCTCGGCGACGCTGCGCGCGAAGGCGGCGAGCACCAGGCTGGAGACGGGGATCGACAGCGCCTCGGCTTGGCGGCGGGCACCCGCGTACGCCGCCCGGGAGCGGGCGGAGAACTGGACGGCGCTCTCCGGCGGCCCGGCGTTCGCAGGGGTGTGCAGGGTGGCGGCGTCGGCGGTGAAGACGCGCTCCCAGTAGGCGGTCAGGGCTTCGTGGCGGGCGCGGCGGGCGGGCTCGCGCTGCCACAGTGCGAGGCGCCGGGGGGTGACGGCCGCGTCTGCGGGCCGGTGCCCGGGCGTGGCCAGGGCCTCGCGGAAGTCCGCCTCCAGGCGGCCGTTGCTCCAGCCGTCGGCGGTGATGTGGTGCTGGATCAGCACCACCGCCCTGGGCGCCCCGTCGCGGGTGACGACGCGGAACCGCCAGGTGGGGGCGGTGCCCAGGTCGAAGGGTTCGGCGGCCAGGGCGGCGACGAGGGCGTCGAACTCCTCGGGGGCGCACTCGGTGATGCTGCCGTCCACGTGCTCGAGCGCGGGCAGGACGTGCTGCGTCGGGGCATAGGGGTCGGTGAGGTCGTAGGCCGTGCGCAGCGACTCGTGCCGGTCCGGCAAGGTGAGCACGGCGGCGGCGACCTGCTCGGCGGTGTGGCCCGCGCAGTCCGGAATCGGCCAGATCGCCTGGGTGTTGGCCTCGTGCCGGCGGTCCCGGCGCAGCCCCCGGACGTCGCGCCAGACGGAGAGCTGGCCGTAGGTGAGAGGGGCGGCATCGTTCACGGACGGCTCCGTTCGGATCGCACGGCGGCGGGGCGGCACGGGGGACGCGGCGTCAGCGTAGGAGCGGGCGGCGGCGCCGGAACAGGCAAGCGGGCGGCAGCTTCGGGGGCGCGCCCGGCAGGCAGGAAGTTGCCCGCGCCCTGCCTGGACGGGGCCGTGGCCGGGCACCCACCGTGGGTGTCGGCCCGCGATCCCACGCGGCCGGGCCGCGCTGGGCCCTGCCGAGGGGCCGACGAGGAGAGGGGGGTGCCGTGGCCGACCGCGCGCCGGGGTACCGGCTGTTCGCGACGATCCCGCCGCCCGCCGGGCCGGGCGCCTCCCCGGAGGGGACCCAGGTCCCCTACGTCGAGGCGGTGCGCCGCACCGGGCGGCTCGCCGAGGCCGCCGGGTTCACCGGCGCCCTGGTCTACTCCGACAACAACACCGTCGATCCGTGGGTCGTCACCCACGAACTGCTCGCGGCCACCCGTGACTTCGTGCCCCTGGTGGCCGTCCAGCCGCTCTTCGCCCACCCGTACGCGCTGGCCAAGCGGATCGCCGCCCACGCGGCCCTGCACGGCCGCCGCGTCGCGCTGAACCTGGTGGCCGGCGGCGCCGTCGGCGACCTGACCGCCCTCGGCGACACCGCCGCGCACGACGAGCGGTACGCGCGGCTGACGGAGTACGCGCAGGTGGTCGTGCGGCTGCTGGCCGGGCGCGGCCCGGTGACGTACGAGGGGCGCCACTACCGGGTGCGCGCCCTGCCCCTCGTCCCGCCCGCGCCGCCGGGCTGCGTGCCCGAGCTGTTCGTGTCGGGCTCCTCCCCCGCCGGGCGCGCGGCCGCCGAAGCGCTCGGCGCGCTCCCGGTGAGCTACCCGGACCCGCGCGAGGGCGACCCGGCCGCACTCAAGGGCGGCGGCATCCGCATCGGCGTCATCGCCCGCGACACCGCGGAGGAGGCATGGCAGGCGGCCCGCGCCCGGTTCCCCGACAGCCGCGCGGGCCGTCTGACCCAGCGCGCCGCCCGTACCGCCTCGGACTCGCACTGGGTCGCGCGGCTGTCGTCGGCCGAGGAGTTCCCCGCCGGGCCCGACGGCCCCTACTGGATGCGCCCCTTCCTCACCCACGCCACCTTCTGCCCCTACCTGGTGGGCACCCACGCGCGTGTCGCCGCCGAAATCGCCCGCTACCTGGACGCCGGGGTCACCACGTTCATCCTGGACACGGCCCGCGCGGACAGCGACCACGCGGCAGCGGCGGCCCTGTTCGCGAGAGCGGCCGCCCGGTGAAGGGGCCCGCAGCCGACGCGCCGCCGGATCCCGGTGAACCCCGCACCGCGGACTTCGAACCCCTCGCGCTGCGGCGGGTGTTCGGGGCCTTCCCGACGGGCGTGACGGCGCTGGCCGCGCTGCGCGACGGCGCGCCGGTCGGCATGGCCGCCTCCACCTTCGTGCCCGTCTCGCTCGACCCGCCGCTGGTGTCGGTGTGCGCTGCCCTCACCTCCACGACGTGGCCCCGGCTGCGCACCGCCGACCGCCTGGGCGTCAGCGTGCTGAGCGCCGGCCAGGAGAGCGCGAGCCGCCGGCTCTCGTCGGCGGGCGCCGACCGCTTCGCCGGCCTCGGCTGGCGCTCCACCCCCTCGGGCGCCGTCCTCCTCGACGGGGCGGCCGCCTGGTTCGAGTGCTCCCCGGTGCGGGAACTCCCGGCGGGCGACCATGTCATCGCCCTGCTGCGGCTGCACGCCATGTCCGCCGCCCCGGACCCCCGGCCCCTGGTCTTCCACGCCGGCGGCTACCGCGCGCTGGCCCCGTGAGCGGGGGCCCTTTGCGCCATCACGCCGCGCCATCACACCGCGGCCTCGTCGCGGGCGCGCAGCGCGGGCAGCACGGTCTCGCCGAAGCGGAGCATGTCCTCGTCGTACTCCGGGAAGATCAGCATGAGCCCGTCCAGGTCGGCCTCCCGCACGATGTAGGCGATGTGCTCGGTGACGGTGGCCGCCGAACCGGCGACGTACGCGGTCTGGAACGCCGCCTCGCCCTCGGCGCCCTGCGCCCACGCCCGGGCCTGGTCATCGGGCACGCCCCAGGTGCTGCGCATGCGCGCCAGCGCCTCGCGGTCCAGCCCCGCCCCCCACTCCCGGACCTTCCTGGCCGCCAGGTCGTCGGTCTCGTCCTGGACCACGGTGAGCATGGAGTACGTCCGGCAGACCCGGCCGTTGGCCGCCGCCCGCGCGTGGACGTCGGCCGACAGGGCCCGCATCTCCGCAAGGCTCTCGGCGGCGAGGAAGGCGCCGTCGGCGTAGCGGGCCTGGAAGCGGCGCGCGTCCTCGGACGTGCCGGCGCTGATGATCGTGGGGCGGCGGGCCGGCTGCGGGTGGGACCGGCAGTCCACGAGGTCGAAGTACGGCGTGTGCATGGTGACGGACGGCTCGCTCCACAGCCGGGTGACCGCCTCCGTCCATAGCTCCGTCATCCGGTAGCGGTCGTGGTGGCCGAGGCCGGCGTCCCAGAGGCCGAACTGCTCGAACTCCCCGGCGTAGGAGCCGCCCACGATGTTCAGCCCGGCCCGGCCGCCGGAGATGTCCTGGAGGGTGGTGAGCATCTTGGCCGCGACGGCGGGGTTGTGCACGTTCGCGTGCAGGGTGGCCCAGATCCCGACCCGGCTGGTGGCCTCGGCGAGCGCCGCCATCATCGTCATCGACTCCAGCGAGCGGCCCCAGTGGTCGGTGGTCCCGCCGAAGCCGCGCCACTTGGCCATCGACATGACGAAGTCCAGGCCGATGCGCTCCGCGTGGAGGGCCGCGCGCCGGTTCCACGCGTAGCTCGCCTCGGGGTGCGGCGCCGTCGTGGACAGCATCCAGCCGCCGTTCCCGATGGGGAGGAAGACTCCGTACTCTTTCGCGGGCACGTTGCGGCCTTTCTACGGGGCGGGCCAGATGAGCTTGCCGTCGGAGTAGAGGGTGCTCACGTACGAGGTGTCGAACCATCCCGCGGCCTTCGCGGCGGTCACGCCGGCGGGCACGATGCCGAACCGGTGCAGCATGCCGACGAGCCGGGTGACGTTGCCGGGGTCGATGCCGCCCAGCGGCTGTCCCGGCGTCGGGTTGTCCGCGACGACCTGGGTCTCGGTCCGCCAGATGGTGGCGTTGAGCTTCTTGTCGTAGGTCGGGCCGGACAGCTTCGCCGCGTAGCCGACGCACTCGGTGGTGCGGGCCGGGCTCGCGGAGCAGTAGGCGTAGGCGTGCAGTGCCGCGCGCAGGACGTCCTCGACCGCGTGCGGGTGGGCCCGGGCGAACGCCGGGTTGACGGCCATCGCGCCGATGGAGCTGGGGATGCCGTAGTCGACGGGCTGCCACACAGTGACCTGCTTGCCTGCCGCCTTCAACTGGTTGGGCTCGTTGGAGACGAATCCGGTGAGCGCCGCGAGGCCCCCCTGCCGGCGGGGCAGCACGGAGGGGTCGTAGCCCTCCTTGACCAGTTTCAGCGAGTCCCATCTCACCCCGGCCTTGACGAGCATCGCCTCCACTGCGGCGGGCACGTAGCCCTTGTCGCCGACGACCTTGCCATCGAGCTGGGTGAGATCGGTGATGTCCTTGTTCGTCATCAGGATGTCCAGGCCCGCGTTCGAGTAGGACGAGATCCCCTCGATGGCGATGCCGTTGGCCCGGGTCTGGATGACGTCCTGTTCGGCAACCGCGGACACGGTCGCCTTCCCGGCGGCCAGCAGCTTGGTGTTCTGCGCGGTGTCGCCGGTGCCGGGCCTCAGCTTGACGTCGAGGCACAGGTCCTTGAAATAGCCCAGCTTCGCGGCGGCGACGTACTCCAGGATCGAGACCGAGGACTGGTACTGGTAGCCGGACAGGTAGGTGATCGGGCCGGCGGCCTCGTTCTCGGCGCAGCGCGCCGCGGAGACCGCCGAGCCCTTGGCGTCCGCGGGGTCGCCGCCGCCCGAGCTGCATCCGGCGACGGCGACGGCCAGGGCGGCGGCGAGGACCGGGCCGATGCGGGCGGGGCGGTGCGGCATGGGGTTCTCCGTGGGTTGTCGGGCGAAGCCGGAAGGGCGTGGGCGGCGCGGGGTGGGCGTGGACGCGCCGAGGGCGCGCGGGGGCGATCGGTGGCGGGTCAGTCCCGGGTGCTGTCGTGCCAGTGCAGGGCGCGGCGCTCGGCCACCGTGACGGCGGACAGCAGCAGGACGCCCATGAGCGCGAGGACGAGGATCGAGGCGTACACGACCGGCAGCTGGTTCATGGAGGAGGCCACGCTGATCGCCGTACCGAGGCCACTCGCCGACCCCGACGCCGACATCTCGGCCACCACGGCCCCGATGACGGACAGGGGGAAGACGATGCGCAGCGCCGCGAAGACGAAGGGCAGGGCGCTCGGCACCCGCAGGTGCCACAGCAGCTCGACACGGCTCGCGTCCACCGTCCGGTACACCTGGAGCACCTCGCGCGGCACGGACCGCAGGCCGGTCGCGGTGTTGATGAGGATGGGGAAGAAGCAGATCAGGCCGGTGATGACCAGCTTGGGCAGGGGGCCGAAGCCGAAGGCCACCACCAGCGCCGGGGCCACCGCGACCAGGGGCGTGACGTTGAGGACGGTCGCGACCGGCATCACCGCCCGGCGCACCAGCGGGAACTCGCTGGTGAGCACCGCCAGCACGAAGGCGGCGGCGAACCCCATCGCGAGCCCGGCGACCGCCTCGCCCAGGGTGACCAGGGCGTTGTGGACGTAGTAGCCGGGGTTGTCGAGCAGCGACCTGCCGACGTCCCGCAGCGGCGGCAGCAGGTAGGGCAGCCTCCTGGCCCCGTACTGCCACAGGGCGGCGAGCCCGGCCAGCATCACCACCAGGGGGAGCCACACGGCGGGGCGGAGCCAGGCCGGCACGGACGGCCGGCGGCCGGGTCTGCGGCGCCGGGCGGGCGGCTCCTCCCCGGTCGCCGGGACGGCGCGCCCCTCGGTGGCGGTCATCTCCTCGGCCTCCCCTTCAGGCGGCGTCATGGTGCCAGGCGCGGCGCAGCCGGTCCCTGATCAGGTCCTCGTAGGCGTGGAAGCGGCGCTCCCCGAGGAGCTGCCCGCGGCGCGGCCGGGGCAGGTCGACCTCGATGCCCTCCACGATGCGGCCGGGTCCCGAGGCCATGACGACCACGGTGTCGGCGAGCCGCACGGCCTCGGTCACGGAGTGGGTGACGAACAGGACCGTGGTCTCCGACTCCTCCCACAGGTCGAGCAGTTGGTCCTGCAGGCTCTCGCGGGTGAACTCGTCCAGCGCGGAGAAGGGCTCGTCCATGACGAGGACGTCGGGCCGCAGGCCGAAGGCGCGCACGATGGCGACGCGCTGCCGCATGCCGCCGGACAGCTGACCCGGCAGCTTGCGCGCCACGTCGCCGAGACCGGCCCGGCGCAGGAGTTCGCGCATGTCGGGCCCGGCCGCGGGCGGCTGCCGCCCGGTGAGGCCGGCGATGCGGGCGCGGCGGGCGGCGGCACGGCGGTTCACCTTCTGCGGCAGGGTGACGTTGCGCAGGACGGACATCCAGGGCAGCAGGGCCGGGCTCTGCGGGACCAGGCCGATCAGCTTGGCGGCGCACGCCTCGGCGGGTGTCACGCCGTGCACCCGGATGTCGCCGCGCTCGGGCTGTTCGAGGCCGGCGACCAGGCGCAGCAGGGTCGACTTGCCGCAGCCGCTGGGTCCGATGAGGGCGACGAAGCGGCCGGGTTCGACGGTCAGGCCGACGTCGTCCAGGGCGAACGTCGCGCTGGGCCCGGACCCGTAGACCATGCGCACGGACCGCACCTCGACCGCGGGTGTTCCCGTCATCTGCACGCTCCCGTCAGGTGGCGGGCGCACGGGCCCGGTCCAGGAGGCCGGGATGCGCGTGCGGCGCGATCCGCGGGCGCCGCACGGCGCCCGCTCGCGTGCCCCGGCCTCAAGGGCGCTGTGTTCCTGCCCAGCACACCGGCCGGTTACGCGCCGTTATTTTGGCCGCGGTAGTGTTTCGGCCACTTCGCCGCCGGACACACGGCCGCCGGTTCCGCGCTGTCGGTTCGGCGTTGGCCCGGCGGCGCCGCGGCGGGCGGGACTCCCCGGCGGGGTGGGGCTGTTTCAGGCGGTCAGGCGGGCCGCGGTGCGGCCCTGCGGGGCGGCGGCCTCGCGGGCGTAGAGCTGGATCAGGTGCGGCTGGGTGTAGACCGTGCAGGTGGCGGTGGTCTCGCGCGGCGGCGAGGTGACCGGGCCGGCGAGGATCAGCGCCTCCAACTGCCTGAGGGCGGCGGCCTCTTCGCACTCCAGGGCCGCTGCCGCCTGCGCGAGGGTGAAGGGGCGGGACAGCGGCAGGCGGGACAGGCGGCGCAGGGCGGCGCGCTGCGGGGCCGGGAGGTCCTGCCAGGCGCGGTCGAGCCGGGGGCGTACGGCCACGTCCCCGGCGGCGAGTTCGTCCAGAACGGCGTGCGGGTCGGCCAGGCGGGCGGCGTACTCGCGCAGGGGCAGGTGCCGCAGCATCGCCAGCTTCAGGCCGCTCGCCCGCACGGCCAGCGGCAGCAGCCCGCCCGCGGTGACGATCGCCTCCGCGGCGGCGGGGTCGCTCCGCAGGCGGGGGGTGCCGATGATGCGGCCGAGCAGGTCGAGCGCTTCGGGCACGTCGTAGGGCGGCGGGTCCACACGGTGGACGGGGGCGAGGCCGGCGAGGCGGGCACGCGAAGTGACGAGGGCGGCGCCGGCCCCCTCGGCGGGCAGCAGTTCGCGGACGACGGCCTCGCAGGGGACGTCGTCCAGGATCAGCAGTACCCGCCGGGCGGCGAGCCAGTCGCGCCAACGGGCCGCAGTGCCGCGGAAGTCGTCGCCCGCGTGGCCGTCGAGCCCGGCGAGCGCCGCCAGTTCGGCGAGCACCGCCTCGTGCGGCCGCGCGGAGCCGTCCGCCTCTCGGGTGCGCACCAGCAGCCGGCCGTCGGGGAAGTGGGCACGCAGCAGGTGGGCGACGCGGACGGCGAGCGCGGTCTTGCCGATTCCGGCGGGCCCGGACAGCACCGCCACCCGCCCGCCGCCGCGCACCGCTTCGGCCAGCTCGCCGACCTGCGCGACCCGCCCGGTGAAGTCGGCGGTGTCCGGGGGCAGGACGGTACGGGCCGGCGCGGCCGGGCGGGTGGCGCGGCCGGCGAGCAGGGTGCGGTAGCGCGCCTCCAGGGCGGGGCCGGGGGCCAGCCCCAACTCGCGGGCCAGGAGCCGGCGGTGACCGTCGTAGACGGCCAGCGCCTCGGCGGGGCGGCCGGCCTGCTGCAGGGCGCTCATCCGGGCGGCCTGGAGCCGTTCGCGCAGCGGGTGCCGTTCGGCGACGTCGGCCACGGCCTCCGCGAGCGCCGCGGCGTCGCTGCCGCCCGCCAACTCCGCCTCGGCCCAGTCCTCGTAGCCCGCCAGGCACCGCTCCTCCAGCCGCTCGGCCTCGACCCGCACCACGGGGGAGTCGAGCAGCCCGGCCAGGGGTCTGCCCCGCCACAGCTCCAGCGCCTGGCGCAACTGCTCGGCTGCCGCCGCGTGTTCTCCGCGCGTAGCGCGGGCGCGTGCGGAGCGGGCGAGGTCCTGGAAGCGGCCGGCGTCGAGTTCGCCGGGCGAGACGCGCAGGCGGTAGCCGCCGGATTCGCGGGTGATGCGGGGTGCGGTCGGGGACGGGGCCTGCGCGGGCCGGGCGTAGGGGGCGCTCTCGGGGCCGGCGTACGGCGTCGGCGGCTCGGGGGCCATGGTCAGGTGCGGTACGGGCAGGGCGCGGGCGGCCGTGCGGCCGGGTACGCCGGTCGGAGCGGCGGGAGAGTACGGGGGGACCGAAGCGGCCGCGGGGAACGGGACGACCGGGGCAACCGGGTGCGCCACAGCCCCCGGGAACTCCTCGGCCGTGGGCGCGGTCGCCGGGGCGGACGGGGCAGCTCGGCCGGCCAGGGGCAGGGGCGGCAGAGCGGAGGGGTCGGACACCCTTGCCCCGGCAGGGGTGTCCGGCCCCTCGGCTGCCCCCTCGTCCCCGAGCAGCTTGCGCAGCGCCGACACGTAGACCTGGAGGTTCTTGCGGGCGGTGCGCGGGGGGTCGTCCTGCCAGACCGCCTCGGTCAGCACGTCGACGGGGACCGGCCGGTTGGCGTGGCACAGCAGCGTCGCCAGGACCAGCTGCTGCTTGAGCGGCCCCAACGGCACCGGCCGCCCGCCGATCTCCACCCGCAGCGGCCCCAGCACACCGAACCGCGCCGTGGCCTGCATCCACTCACCCAAGGGACCCTCCCGTCGTGGTCGGCGTTCCGACCGACGACGATCCTGCCGAGCGGCGGGGCACGCGGCATCGGGAGCCGCCCCGCATGTTCGGGTACGCAGTCCCGCCCGTTCCCCACCGCCCACCCCCGAAATGGGGTGGGTCCGGTCCCCCGTTTCCCGGCCGCGGCACGTATGACCTGGACAGCGGCGCGGGCCGACTGGGGGCTGCGTACCCATATTTAGTCCGCGCGTTCCCTGGGCAGGCTCTGCCGCATGGATCAAGGGCACCGTACCGACCGCGACGCCCACCACGGCCTGTGGTGGACCGGCGCGCTCACCCTGGCCGAGCGGCTGGCCGCGCCGCAGCGGCCCGCGCCGGCGGCGGACGCGACCGAAAGGCCGGCGGCCGAGGGGCGCCGGGCCCCGGCGGACAGCGGCCGCGACGGGCGCGACGACTGCGCGACCGGTGCCGCCCGTACGATACCCACGACCACGGCAGTCACACCCGTGCACCACAACCCCACGGATCCCACAACGTGGGACCCGCAGGACCCGGGCTGCCCGGCCGACGCCGGGAGCGAGGGCGCCCACCCCGCTCGGCCGACCCGGGAACCCGCGGACACGAGCAGCGCGCCCGGCTCCACCGGTGCCACGGTTCCCGCCGAGGGCAGTGGCAGCGCCACTTCGGGCTCGGGACGGGACGCCACCGGCGTCGACCCGGCCGAAACCCCGCCCACCGCCACGGGCACCGCCCCCTCGTGCCCAAGCGCCGGTCCTTCCCTGCCCCGCTCCCCCGAATCCGCAGACCTCACAGGCGACTTCGCCCACGCCACCGGTCCGACGACCGACCTCGCCGAACGCCGGCTGAGACGCTGGCAGGCCGACTGGTCCGCCCTGCCCCCCGAGTGGTTCGCGGGCCGCCTGGCCACCGCCGGGCTGGACACGGATCGACTCACCGCGCTCCTCGCCGAGTCGGCCGACTCCCTCGCCGCCCGGATCCCCGAACCCGCGTGGGTCTGCGACGTCCGCCGCGTTCTGGCCGCCGCCCCGGCCAACGCCTCGCATCCCGCGGAGGATTGGCGCGAAGGCTTCGCCGTGATCCTCGCTCCCTTCGTCCAGGACGCGGCCGACCGCCTGACCGAACGCGTGGGCCCGCTGGCGGAGTTACGGTCCTGCTTCACCCGCCAGCTCGGCGCGCGCCTCGTCGCCCTCGCCCGCCGCACCCTCGTCCTCGAGCTCAATGTCCGCAGGGTCACCGGACGGCTGAGCGGGGCCACTCCCGAGGAGCGGTTCGCCGACTACGTACGGCAGGCGGCCGAGCCGCAGGCGCTCGCCGAACTGCTCGCGGAGTACCCCGTGCTGGCCCGGCTGCTGGCTCAGGCGTGCACGCAGGCGGTCACCGTGTGGGCCGAACTGCTGGAGCACTGGGAGCGCGACCGGGCCGACGTCGTCCGGGACATCCTCGGCGGGAAGGACCCGGGCGCGCTCACCGAGGTGCGGCTGGACGCCGGGGACCGCCACCAGGGCGGCCGCGGGGTGGCGCTGCTGCGCTTCGCCTCGGGCGCCCGTCTGGTCCACAAGCCGCGCCCGCTCACCGCGCACCGGCACTTCCGCGCGGCCGTGGACTGGCTCAACTCCCGCCTGCCGGACGCGGAGTTGACGACACCGGCCGTGCTGGACCGGCCCGGCTACGGCTGGGCGGAGTTCGTCGCCGCCGACGAGTGCGCCGACACCGCGCAGGTGGACCGCTTCTACCGGCGGCTCGGCGCCCTGCTCGCGCTGCTCCACGTGCTCGGCGCCACCGACATCCACTGCGAGAACCTCGTCGCGGCCGGCGACCGGCCCGTCCTGGTCGACCTGGAGACGCTCTTCCACCCCTCGCTCGTCCCCCCGGCCGCCCTCGGCGCGGACCCCGCGCTCGACGCGCTCGGAGACTCCGTACGCCGGGTCGCCCTGCTGCCTTTCCTGGTCGTCGGCGAGCGCGGGGCGCTGGACCCTTCCGGACTCGGCGGGGACAAGGACACGGCGCTGCCGGCCGAGGTGGTGGACTGGGCGGCGCCCGGCACCGACCGGATGGCCCTGGTGCGCGGCACCGGCATGTTCGCCGGCTCGGCCAACCGCCCGCGCCTGAACGGCGTGGACGCCGACCCGGGCGCCCATGCGGCCGCGCTGATCGAGGGGTTCGGCTCCGCCTACCGGACGATCGCCGCCCACCGCGACGAACTCGCCGCGCCCGCGGGGCTGCTGGCGGCTTTCGCCGACGACACCATCCGCGTGGTGGCCCGCAGCAGCTCCCGCTACGCCGTCCTGCTGGAGGAGTCCACGCACCCGGACGTCCTGCGGGACGCGCTCGACCGTGACCGGCTCTTCGACCTGCTGTGGCGCGAGTCGGTGGGCGACCCCCTGCGCTGGCACCTCGTTCCCGATGAGACGGCCCAGCTCTGGGCGGGCGACATCCCCCTCTTCTCCGCCACTCCGGCCGCCCCCGCCCTCACCGGCCACGCGGGTCGCCACTGGCGCGAGTCCGGACTCGACCAGGCCCGGCGGCGCCTGGCCGCGATGGGCGAGCCGGACCTGCGCACGCAGGAGTGGATCATCCGCGCCAGCCTCGCCACCCGCAACGCCGACCGCCCGCTCCCCGCCCGGCCCGGGACGGACGCCCAGCCGGAGATGGACCCGGCACCGCTTCTTGCGCGCCCCGCAGCCGAGTCGGCGCTCCTCCCGGCGCAGCCCGGCTCGGCACCGCACGTCGTACGACCCGAAACTGACGCGGCAGCGTCCCCCGCACAGCCCGGGACCGACCCCGTGCCACTTCCCCCCCGATCCGACGCCTCCCCGGCACCCTTCTCCGCGCAACTCGAAGCCGAGCCGGGACCGCTCCCCGCACAACCCGTTGCCGCGGTGCACCGCCTGGCGGAAGGTCCGGCGAAGGGGGCTACGCGCGGAGAACCGTCCCGGCCGAAGTCCGCACCGGGGACCGCTGCCCGGACGCCCGGCAGCGGGGGAAGCCCGCAACCCACCGCGGCAGCCGACGAAGTGCCGTACCCGGCGTCCGTCTCCAAGGCACACAGCGGCGAACCCGCTTCGGGAACCGCGGCCCCGCGGCAGGGCGGTGACCCGCGACACAGCCCGGCCCGGCCCCCGCACACCCCGCCTGACGCGCCCTCCCCCGTCCGGCCCCGGCCCGCCGCATCCGGCCGAGGGCGCCCGCCCACAGACGCAGTACCTGCCGCCGGCACGGTCACCGCGCCCGACCCCGCGCAACTCCTCGCCGCCGCAACCCGGCTGGCCGACGACCTGCTCGTAAGCGCCCACCGCAACGGGCGGCGGATCAACTGGCTGGGGCTGGAGCGGGACGAGGACGGGCACCTGACGGTCGCCCCCCAGGGAGCGGGGCTCGGCGACGGGTACACCGGGACCGCGCTGTTCCTCGCCGAGACCGCCGCGCTGGCCGGCACCGAGCGGCACGCCGAAGCGGCACGCAGCGCGATCGCTCCCGTACCCGAACTGCTCGACCTGCTCGCCGAAGTCCCCGACCACCTCGACGTAGTGGGCAACGGTGCCTTCACCGGCCTCGGCGGCATCGCCTGGGCGCTCACCCGCCTCGCCCATGTGCTGGACGACAAGGAGGTGGCCGGCTGGGCCGAGCAGGCCGTCGCGCTGGCCGCGGCGGTGCCGCCCGGCGGGGAGTGGAACGTCGCGAGCGGCGACGCGGGCTGCCTCGCGGCCATGGTCGCCCTCAACGAGGCGGGTTCGACACCCGTATGGACAGTGGCCGCAGCCTGCGCGGAGCGGCTCGCCGCAATGTTCGTACCCGGCGGGCGGGTTGCCGTAGAGCCGGGCGGTACGGCCGTACGCACGGCCGCCGTTGGGCACGAGGCAGCGCCCGTGGGCGAGTTCGCCACCCAGCCCGGCTCGCGCCGCACCGGCGCCCGCCCCGCACCGCCGGCAGCGGGCCACCGCACCGACGACGCCACTCCCCCACCGCACGCGGCCCACACCTCACGTCCCGCCCCCCGCGGACCCGTTGAGCACGACCCCGCCTCCGGCCCCGTGCACCACCCATCCCCCGCCGCCTCCGGCGGGCTCCTCACCGGCGCCGCCGGGGCCGGCTGGGCGCTGCGCCGCTTCGCCGCCGCCGGTGGCGGCGAGGGCTACGAGGAATACGGCGTGCGGCTGCTCCGCGGGTGCCTCGCCGGCCTGCCCGGGAATGCCGCGCCGGCCGAACTCCTCGGCACCGCGCTGGCGTCGGGCAGCGGCGGGCACCCGGACCTCGACGCCCACCTGTCCCGTACCGGCCACGCGCTCGACAGCCCCGGGTCACTGCCCGACCACAGCCTGGGCCACGGCGAAGCGGCGGCCCTCGACCTGCTGTCGGCCGGACCCGACCGGTCCGGCCGGACAGCCGCGCGCGCCCGCCGGCTGCTGGTCGCGATCGGCCGGGACGGCCCACGGTGCGCCACCCCCGACGGGGTCGCCACCCCGGGGCTGCTCACCGGACTGGCCGGCGTGGGCCACCAGTTGCTGCGGCTCGCGGCCCCCGGCGCGGTCCCCTCCGTGCTGCGGCTCGGCCCGTCGGCCGGCGGTCGGCCCTGAACCAGCAGCCGCTGGCCCCGCCGCCGGAGCGGCGGCCCCTGAACCCTCCCGGTACCACCCGCAAGGGCGGTCCGGTGCCCACCGGCACCCAACCGCCACGTCCGACACCCCACTTCACAGGAGGACGAGCATGCACGAGCACGAGAGAGAGCTGCAGGGCGAGGACCTGGTCCGGCTCTGGAAGGACCCCGAGGCCCGCGCCGACGCGGACGTCCCGCACCCGGCGGGCGAGATCGACCCCGGTGCGGCCGCCCGCCGGGCCCGCCGCAACGCGGTGCTGCTGGGCATCGGCGGCCTCGCGGTGGGCGTCGTCGCGGCCGCGCTGACCTGCGACATCCAAACCGGTGGCACCATCAGCTTCATCTGACCCACGGTCACCCGCGGTAGCGGTGGCCCTGTGGTTCGACCCGGATACCTCGGGTAGCCTCGCGCCATGATCTTCTCCTCGCCGGTGGTCGTCGGGCGGCGCCAGGAGCTGGCGCTGCTCGACGGCGCCCTGGCCGGCGCCCGGAGCGGAGAGGGCCGCGCGGTCTTCCTCCTCGGCGAGGCGGGACTGGGCAAGTCCCGCCTCGCCGAGGAGTGCGCGCGGCGCGCCCAGGCCGCCGGTATGGCGGTGCTGCGCGGACGCGCGAGCGTCACCGGCGGCGCGGTGCCCTTCCGGCCGGTCGCCGAGGCGCTGCTGTCGCTGTTCCGGGCCGGCGGACCGGCGCAGGACGCCTCGCTCGCGCCCTACCGCTCGGCGCTGGCCGGCCTGGTGCCCGAGTGGCGCGACGGCGCCCCCGCGGGCCCGGCCCCCTCGACGATCGAGATCGCAGAAGCGTTTCTGCGGGTACTGGCCGCGACCGCCCGCGGGCCCACGCCCGACCGCGTACCCGACTCGACGGCAAACCCCTCCGCCGGCTCGGCGCACAGCTCCGCGCCCGGCCCGGCGTCCGGTTCGACGCCCGGACCCGCGCCCCGCCCCGCGTCCGGCCCCATGTCCGGTTCGCCGTCCGACCCTTCCGCCGATTCGACGGACAGCGCCACTCCCGGCTCGACGCCTGGACTCATGCCCGGCCCTGCGTTCGCGGCCGCACCCGGCTCGACGCACAGCCCCGCGTCCGGCTGCCTGCTCGTCGTGGAGGATCTGCACGACGCCGACGCCGAGACGCTCGCCGTCATCGAGTACCTGGCCGACAACTGCGGGGCCCTGCCGGTGGTGCTGCTCGCCACCCTGCGCCCGGAGGACGGCCCGGCCGCCGACCTGGTCCGCTCGGCCGGGCGGCGCCGCTCGGCCGTGCTCGCCGAACTGCATCCGCTGGGCCGCGCCGAAGTGGGCGCCCTCGCTCACCACTGCCTGGGCGCCGAGCCCGGCCGGCTGCCCGAGAGTCTGGTCGACCGGCTGGCCCGGGTCAGCGACGGCAACCCGTTCGTCATCGAGGAACTGCTCAGTGGCATGGCCGCGGCGGGCTCGCTGCGCGGCTCGGACGAGAGCGGCTGGCAGACAGCCGAGGACGTCGGCGCTCAGAGCTCCGAGGACGCCCCAGGCGGACCAGTCCGCACAGACGCCGCAACCACCCCAGGCGCCGAAGCCTTCGGCGGCACCGGCCCCACCGGGGCCACCCGGAACACCGCGGACACCGCCACCCCCGCGCTCGCCGGCCTCGAAGACCTCGGCACCCTCGAAGTGCCCCAGACGGTCGTGCACAGCGTGGCCCAGCGCGTGGACCGCCTCGGGCCCGGCGGCCGGGAAATGCTCATCGCCGCGGCCGTCCTCGGCCGCCGTTTCACCCTGCCGGTGCTGGCCCTGGTCACCGGCCTGGACGGCCCCGCGCTGCTGACCCATCTCAAGGCCGGTATCGCCGCCCGGCTGGTGGCGCCGAGCGGCCCGGACGCCGAGCGCTACGAGTTCCAGCACACGCTCACCGCCGAGGCGCTGCTCGCCGGGCTGCTCCCCTTCGAGCGCGCCGCCCTGGCCCGGCGGGCGGCCGACGCGATCGAGCGCGCCTACCCCGGGCTGCCCGGCGACTGGCGGCACCAGGTGGCGATGCTGCGGATCGCCGCGGGCCAGCCGATGGCGGCCGCCCTGCTCTTCGCGGAGGCGGGCCGCACCGCGCTCGCCTCCGGCGCGGTGGGCTCGGCGGTGAGCCTGCTGGAGCGCGCGCACGAGCTGACCGCGGGCTGCGACGCGGCCGACCCGGTCGAGGCCGCGGTCTGCACCGAGGTGCGGGAGAGCCTGGTGCACGCGCTCGCCGAGACCGGCCGGCTGGACCAGGCGGTCGCGCTCGCCGGCGACTTCCCGCTGAGCGGTCCCGGCGCGCTGGGCGACGCGCGGGCCGTCGACTTGCACGTGCACCTGGCGTGGGCGGCGGTCACCGCGGGCCGGCTCGGCGAGGCGGCGGCGCAGGCCGCGCAGGTGCGGGCGCTACTGGCCCGCTCCGGCGGCTCGGCCCCCGCCCCCGCGCTGGACATCGTGGCCGCCCACCTGGTGCTGGCCGGCGACTCCGGCGGCACCGCCGACCGCACCGCCGAGGCCGAGCGGCTGGCCCGGCGGGCGGCCGAGCACGCCGAGGAGGCGGGCCTGATCGAGGTGGCCTGCCAGTCCTGGCAGCTGCTGGCGCTGCTGGAGCGACGGCACGGCTTCGACCGGGCCGACGCCTGCCTGGAGCGCCTGCTCGCCCTGGCCACCCGCCACGACCTGCCGACCTGGCGGGTGGACGCCCTGATGCGCCTGGGGGCAAACGACGTCATGCGCACCGGCTCCTCCGCCCAACTGGAGCTGGCCCACCGGGCGGCGCTCGGCCTGGGCGCCCTCGCGCTCATGCACACCACCGAGGCGTCGCTGGCGATCCAGGCCGTCTTCCGCGGGGAGTACGCGCAGGCGCGCGACCTGGCCGACCGCTGCGGGGAGGCGACCGCGCGGCTGGGCAGCGTGGAGACCCACCAGTTCGTGCTGGTCACGCGGGCGGCGATGGCCGCCCACCAGGGGCGGCGCCGGGAGATGGAGCGGGAGTTGGCGGAGTTCCGCCGCTGGGAGGGCGACCGCTCGCTGCACGTGCCGCTCGTGCACGGCAACTGCCAGGCGGTGTGCGCGCTACTGGAGGAGGACCGCGACCGGGCGCTGGCCGAGCTGGACCGGGCCTGGTCGTGGGAGGAGGAGAACCCGATCGTCTTCTACCTCAACGGCCGCTACGGGCTGCGGCCGCTGCTGCGGGCGCTCGCGGGCACCCTGGAGCCGGGCGAGCCGGCGGCGGTCGGCGCCGACCCGGCGGCGGGCCTGCGCTGGAACCGGCAGTTCGAGCGGCTGGCGCTGGCCGTGCGGGAGGGGCGGGCCGGGCGGCAGCGGGAGGCGGTGCGGGCCTTCGAGGAGGCGCAGGAGGCCGCCGAGCCGTTCGCCATGGCCCGCCACCTGGGGCTGCGGCTGGTGGCCGAGGCGGCGCTGGAGGACGGCTGGGGCGACCCGGTGGCGTGGCTGCGCACCGCCGAGGAGCACTTCCACACCGCGGGGGTCGCGCCGGTGGCGGGCGCCTGCCGGCGGCTGATCCGGCGGGCGGGGGCCCGTATCCCGCAGCGCCGGGCGGATTCGGCGGCGGTTCCGGCCGAGCTGCGGGGGCTGGGGCTGACCGCGCGGGAGTACGAGGTCTTCCAGCTGATCGCCCACCGCTACGGCAACCAGGACATCGCCCGGCGGCTGCACATCTCGCCGCGCACGGTGGAGAAGCACGTGGCGAGCCTGCTGGCGAAGACCGGCCACCCGGATCGCGCGGGGCTTTCCGAGCACGCCGCCGAGGCCGCCGCACGGCTCGCGACCAGTGATGACTGACCGCAGTACCGCGATCGACATCGTTCGGAAATGCCGAATTCACCCAGGAATGGGTTTCACGGGATGTGATCGCGGCTAATCCGCAGATCACGGAGGCCCGTCGGGCCCTCCGACCCCCGAATCGGCCGATTCCGGCCAGAACCATGCGATGAGGTGCGCGTGATGCGTGAAGTGCGTGTGCTTTCGGTCTACGAGGGCTTCTTCTCCGGCGGTGCCCGGATCCTGCACAGCGACGTGGTGCGCGGCCTGCACGGCCCCGCGCAGCGGCACAGTGTGCTCAGCCTGCGCGGCGAGGTGCACCGGGAGGCCACCCGGCAGCGCATGGAGGACGACGCCTGCTACCGGGCGCTGACCGGCGCGGGGGTGCCGGTCAGCGCGCTGCGCGGCGCGGTGGCGGCGGTCCCGGACGGTCCCGGGGACCACCCGGCGGCCCCCGCCGGGGCCCACCCCGAGGTCCACACCGAGGCCGACCTCGCGGCGGCCACGCGGGCGGCCGCCGGGGCCGATGTCGTCCTGTCGCTCAAGGAGCAGCCCCTGTCGCTGCTCAACCACCCGCGGATGCCCTTCCGCCCGGTCGTGGTGTGCCTGCACCGCTCCGATCCGCACAACCAGGGCGGGGCGCTGGAGGCGCTGCTCGCCGGGATCGCCTCGGGCCGGGTGCGGGCCTGCGTGTGCTGCGCGGAGTCCACCCGTGACGCCTACGCGGCCGCGGGCGTGCCGGCCGGGCTGCTGCACGTCATCCCCAACGGGGTGGACCTGGAGCGCTTCCGGCCCGACCCGCTGCGGCGGGCCCGGGTGCGTGCCGACCACGGCATCGCGCCCGACGCCCCGGTGGTCGTCTTCGCCGCGCGCTGGGACGCGATGAAGAACGTGCCGCTCTTCCTCGCCGCGGCCCTGCGCTTCCTGCGCGAGCAGCCCGCGGGCCGGGTGCTGATGTGCGGGGCGGGCATGACGGAGCACAACGACGGGCTCACCGCCGCCATCGCCGAGGTCTTCGCGGGCGAGCCGCAGCTCGCCCGGCGGATCGGCCTGCTCGGTGTGCGGCCGGACATGGAGGCGGTGTACGCGGCCGGCGACGTGGTGTCGCTCACCTCGTCCTGGGGCGAGGCGGCGCCGCTGTGCCTGATCGAGGGCATGATGTGCGGGGCGGTGCCGGTGACGACCGCGGTGGGCGACGCCGCCGCCCTGGTCGACGGGCGCGGCCTGGTGACGCCGCCGGACGCCGACGCGATAGCCGCGGCCTGGTCGACGGCGCTGGCCCGCCGTACGGACTTCGCCCCGGCGCTGGGGCTGGCCCGCGAGGTCTTCTCCCGCACCCGCATGATCGCCGCCTACGCGGACCTCATCACGCGCGTCCACGCGGAGTCGGCCCGGGCCGCGGCCTGACCGCCGGCTCGCCCCGGACCCCGGCACGCGGCGGCACAGCGGCAGTCCTCCGCGCCCCGGCCCCGCAGGACGTGTACGGCGAGTTCGCCGTCCACGTTCCGGCGGGGCCGTCGCCGTGCGAGCCGTCGCCTGCCGGCGGTTCCCGGCGCCGGCAGCCGTGCGGGGCGGCCGTTGCCCCGGCCGTGGGGAGGCGGGGGCTGACGCGCCGGTTCCGATACCGTCCGCCCGTTCCACGGTCAGGGCGCGTAAGGAAGTCGATAAACTGGCCGCGGTGAGCCGGGAAGTCTGGTCGGCACAGGGGCGGGCTGTCGCAGCAGGGCGACCGTCCCCCTTCGGTGACGGCCGGGAGTCGGTTCATGCGCGCGGTGGGAACGGTCCTCTTCCTCGTGGTGGTCGCCACCGCGGTCGCCGCCTCCGCCCGCCGGCTGCGCGTACCGGCGCCCTCGCTGCTCGTCCTCGTCGGCCTCACCGTCGCCCTCGTCCCCGGCACCCCCGAACTGCACGTCCCGCCGCAGGCCATCGCCCTGGTCGTGCTGCCCCCGCTGCTCTACGCCTCCGCCGAGGAGATGTCGCCGCGCGACCTGCGCCTGGTCTGGCGCCCGGTGACGGTGCTCGCCTTCGGCCTCGTGCTCGCCTCGGCGGCGGCCGCGGCGGCCGTCGCGGCCGCCCTGACCCCGCTGCCGGGGCCGATGGCCTTCGTGCTGGGCGCCGTGCTCGCCAGCACCGACCCCGTTGCGGTGACCGCGCTCGGCCGACGGCTGTCGCTGCCCGGCCGGGTCCAGGCGCTGGTGCAGGCCGAGAGCCTGTTCAACGACGCGACCTCCCTGGTGCTCTTCAAGGTCGCCGTCGGCGTCGCGGTCGCCGCCTCCGCCGTGCACTGGCCCGCCGCCGGCGGCCAGTTCCTCCTGCTCGCGGGCGGCGGCACCGCGGTGGGCGCGGCCGTCGCCGGGCTGGTCGCCCTCGTGCGTCGCCGTACCGAGGACCCGGTCCTGGAGGCCGTGACCGCGCTGGTCACCCCGTACGCCGCCTACGTGCTCGGCGAGTCGGCGCACACCTCGGGCGTGACCGCGGTCGTCGTGGCCGGCGTGCTGCTCGGCCGCTCCGCGCACCGGCTGACCGACGCGCGCATCCGGCTCCAGGTGCACGCGGTGTACGCGGTGGTGGTGTTCGTGCTGGAGAGCGTCGTCTTCGGCATCGTCGGCCTCGAACTGCCTGCGCTCGTCCGGGATCTGCCGGCCGGCACCAGCGGCTGGCCGGCGCAGGCGCTGCTGCTCGCGGTGGTGCTGGTCGGCACCCGGGTGCTGTGGGTGCTGCCGCTGTCCGCGGTCGTCCGCCCCGCCCGCGGTCAGCCGTCGTGGCGGACGGCGGCCGTGGTGAGCTGGGCCGGCACCCGCGGGGTCATGCCGCTGGCCGCCGCCCTGTCCATCCCGCTGACCGCCGACGACGGCAGCGCGCTGCCCGGGCGCGCGCTGGTGCTGGTGCTCACCACCGCCGTCGTCGTCCTGACCCTGGTCGTGCAGGGCCTGACGCTGGCGCCGGTGGTGCGCCGCTCCGGGCTCGCGCTGGAGCCGGAGCACACCGCGCAGGAGGAGTCGGCCGCGCGGGACGCGCTCACCAGGGCCGCGCTCGGCCACCTCGACCGGCTCTCCGGTCTTGAGGCGCTGCCCGAGGCGGTGCTCGCCCGCACCCAACGCGGCCTGGCCGCCCGCCTGGAGCGCGACAGCGACGACCCGGCCGCCGCCGCCCTGGAGGCCGCCTACCGCGACCTGCGCCGCGATCTGATCGCCGTGCAGGGCGCCGAGTTGCGCCGGATGTACGAGGGCCACGAGATCAGCGACACCACCAGGCGCCGCCTCCAGCACGACCTGGACCGCGAGGAGGCCGCGCTCGGCGACCGCTGATCACCCGCCGCCCGAAGACCGCCGCCGGGCCCTTCGCTGCTCCAGCCAGGCCGCGGTGGCCAGCAGCGCGGGCAGGGCCGCGGCCGCCCCGCGCAGCCCGCGCTCGGTGAGGGCGAAGGCGGCGGCGCCCGCGACGAGGGCGGCGACGACGAGCAGCGAACGGGTCTGCAGCCGGCGGGCGGTGACGAGTTCGGCGACGGCTCCGGTCAGCAGTCCGGTCAGGTAGGCGGTGGTGACACCCGCGCCCGCGGTCACCCGCAGGCCGGCGCTCTGGCAGCCCATCGCGGCCGCGACCGCCGCGAGCAGGGCGGTGCGGGCGGCGCCGTGCGGGTGGCCGCCGGCCGCGGCCCAGCCGGCCGCCACCGCCCACAGCACCAGCAGTTCGGCGGCCAGGTAGGAATCCCCGCGGTGCGCGGCGAGCCAACTGCCGCCCGCCGCGCCCGCGATGTAGCCCAGCACGGCGAGAGCGGCCAGGCCGCCGACCGACAGGTGCCCGCTGCCCAGGCCGATGCCGATCAGGGCCGAGTTGGCGGTCACCACGCTGGTGAACACCCCGCCCAGGGAGAGGAACCCGAAGGCGTTGACCGCTCCCGCGGTCAGCGTGAGCAGCACCTGGGCCCGCTCGTCGCGCCCGCCGCCGTCCTCGCTGCCGGGGGTGCTCATGCCCGCCGTCCCGCTCGCTCCCCTGGTGTCCGCACCCGGGTGACCTTAGGGCACGGCGCGGGGCGGGCGGCGGTACGACGCGGCGGGGCCGCCTCGCGCGCGGACCGCCCCAGGACACGAGCCGCCCGTCCCGCGGCGCGGGCCGCGGGACGGGCGGGGTGCCGGACCGGCCGGCGAGCGGGGTCAGCCGGTCAGGGCAGGTCCCACTTCTGGTTGGCGCCCCCGGTGCAGTCCCAGATCTCCACCTGGGTGCCCGGTGTGGTCGACCAGCCCGTGTCGTCCAGGCACTTGTTGGACTGCGGGTTGTAGAGCGAACCGTCCGACTCCGGGATGAACACCTGCGATCCGGTGCCGTTGCAGTCGTACAGGTCGACCGGTGTGCCGTTGGCGGTGCCGGCCGCGTAGACGTCCAGGCACTTGCCCAGGACGTGCAGGGTGCTGCCGGCCTGCACGACGGTCCACTGCTGGGCTGCGGTGCCGTTGCACGTGTAGACCTGGATCGGGTTGTAGTTGGCGGTGCTGGCCGAGCGGTCGTCCAGGCAGAGGCCGCCGTAGCCGGTGATGGCGCTGCCGCCGGTGGGCGGCGGGGTGGTGCCGCCCCCGCCGGTGGTGGTGTAGGCGGCGACGTAGCCGACGCTCATGGTGCCGCCGGAGGTGGTGCCCGAACCGGGCGAGGTGCAGTTGCACACGCCGTTGGGGAAGCCGCCGCCCATGGCGAGGTCGAAGATGATCATCAGGTTGTGGTCGAACGCCTGCTGCCAGGTGGCCGCGCCGACCTGGCCCTCGGTGACGGTGAAGTACGCGCTGCCGTCGAGGTAGAAGGTGATCGACTCGTTGGAGGTGTTGGTGCGGTCGAGGATCATCGAGTACGTGTGGTAACCGCTCTGGCAGCCGGAGCAGGCGCGCAGGCCGCTGCCGATCCCGTTGCCCTCGTTGCACACGCCGCCGGGATAGGTGCCGCAGTGGACGGTGCCGGCCACCTCGGACAGGGCGTTGACGTCCTCCATGATGTCGATCTCGCCGTTCTCGGGCCACTGGCCCTGGCCGAGCATCCAGAACGCGGGCCAGTAGCCGAGGCCGTTGCCGGGGCTGGGCTGCTGGATGGAGGCGGTGACCTCCAGCTTGCCGCCGGCCGGCGCGCCGGCCACGGCGTTGGGGGTGTGGATGCGGCCCGAGGTCCAGTTGCTGCCGCTGCCGAGCGCGGTGATGTCCAGGTGGCCGTTGCCGTCGAGGTGGACGTTGGAGGTCGAGTTGGTCATCGTCTCGATCTCGCCGGTGCCGAAGTTCGAGCCGGGGCCGGTGTCGTAGGTCCACTTCGAGCTGTTGGGGGCGCTGCCGGACGCGCCGGAGAAGTCGTCGCTGAAGACCGTCGACCAGCCCGAGGGCGGCGGCGGCACGGTGACGGCCTGGGCGGCGGGTGCCCCCGCGCCGAAGACGGCGAGGAGACACAGGGCGGCCAGCGCGGCCGCCGACCAGAGTCTGCGGAAGCCGGCGGTGCGGCGGGGGTGCGGGGGTGGGGCGATCATCGGCGTACTCCCGGGTGGGGTGGGGGTATGGGGGCGTGCGGGAGTGGGGCGACAACGATTGAAGGTCTAGACATGACAAACGTCAATACGCTTGAGAGCGCTTTCATCCAGTGCTTTGCCTGAACGGGACCCGCGTGGTGCGCCCGGTTCCCTCGCACGGCGGTGTCTGCACCTGCGGCGGGACCGGACAGCACCGGGCCCGCCGTGACCGGCCGGGGGAAGCGCGCCGGCCGGTCGCCTCCGGGCGGGCGCCACGGGGGCCCGCCGTCCTCGGTCAGGAGTGGGGCAATGGACATCGCAGGCAGCACGGTCATGGTCACGGGCGCGAGCAGGGGGCTCGGAAAGGCACTGGTGGAGGAGGCGTTGGCGCGCGGAGCGGGGCGGGTGTACGCGGCAATGCGCCGCCCGGTGGACCACCCGGACCCGCGGGTGGTCCCGCTCGCCCTGGACGTCACCGACACCGGTCAGATCCGGGCGGCCCGGCAGCAGGTCCGGGCGCTGGACGTGCTCGTCAACAACGCCGGCGTCGGGGACTTCGACGGCCTGGGCGACCGCGCCGTGCTCGAACGGCATCTGACGGTCAATCTGTTCGGCACCTACGACGTGACGCAGGCGTTCCTGCCGCTGCTGCTCGCCGCCAGGGGCGCGATCGTGAACGTCTCCTCGCTGTCGGCGGTGGCGGCCGTGCCGGTGATGCCGGCGTACTCCGTCTCGAAGGCGGCGGCGTTCTCGCTCTCCCAGTCGCTGCGGGCACTGCTCGCCGGGCGGGGCGTGAGCGTCCACGCGGTGCTGGCCGGGCCTTTGGACACCGACATGTCCCGGGACCTGCCGATCGGCAAGGCGGCCCCGGGACCGGTGGCGGCCGCCGTGCTCGGCGGGGTGGAGAAGGGAGAGGAGGAGATCTTCCCCGACCCGCTCGCGCGCACCCTGGCGGACGCCTGGCACGCCGGCCCCGCCAAGCTCCTGGAACGGCAGAATGCCGCGCTGCTGTAGAGGTCTTCGCAGCAGCGGGGCCCAACGCCTACGGGTGTGGGGTGACTTCGGCCATGGCGCCCCATCCCTGCTGGTCGGTGCGGACGTTGATGATGTCGGGGGTGGTCGCCACCACGTCGGGCATCCAGGCCATGGCCTTCTTGAAGTGCTCGGAGGCGACGTGCGCCTCGCCGGCTGCGGGTGAGGCGAACGCCTCCAGCAGGACGTAGCGGTCGGGGTCTGCGGTGTCCTGGGACCAGTCGAAGAAGAGGTTGCCCGGCTCGGACCGGGTCGCGGCGGTGAACTCCGCCACCCGGTCCAGCCATTGGCCGCGGTACTGGGGGCGGACGGTGAAGCGGACGGCGATGAAGATCATGCGGGGTTCCTTCGAGGGCGGGTGCGGACGGGGGCGGACAGGCGGCGGGCGGGCCGTCGGAGGGCGGCGGACCGGGCAGGACCGGGCGGGCGGGCACCTGGCACGGAGCGGGTGCTTCGGGCTCAGCCCATGAACACCTCCGCCAGCAAGGCGGCGTTGAGCCCGGCGACCACGGCGGTCACCGCCCACGCGGACCACGTGGTGGACCTGCGGTTCACCCAGCGGCCCATCACCGCCGGGTCGCGGGTGAGCAGGACGAGCGGGACCAGGGCGAAGGGGATGCCGAAGGAGAGGACGACCTGGCTGACCACCAGGCTCCGGGTGGGCCCGGCGCCCGCGGCGAGCAGCGCGACCGCCGGTGCCATGGTGAGCAGCCGGCGCAGCAGCACCGGGATGCGGCGGCCGAGGAAGCCGCCCATGACGACCTCGCCCGCGTACATGCCGACGCTGGTGCCGGCCAGGCCGGAGACGAGCAGGGCGAGGGCGAAGGCGAGCGCGGCGGCGGGGCCGACGAGCCGCCCGTAGGCGGCGTGGGCGGCGGCCAGCGAGTGCGCGGCCTCGGGGGCGCCGGTGTGGAAGAGGCTCGCCGCCGAGACGAGCAGCGCGATGTTGACAACGCCGGCCAGGCCCATGGCGACGGCGAGGTCGGCCCGGATGTGCCGCAGCAGCCGGTGGCGCAGCGGCCGGTCCGGGTCGCCGGCCGGGCCCGGTCCGGCCGCGGCGGGGTCGAGGGAGAGGCTGTAGCGGTCGCTGGTGAGGGCGGAGTGCAGGTAGATCACGTGCGGCATCACCGTGGCGCCGACGATCCCGCCGGCCGTGACCAGGCTCTCCCCGCCGGACAGGCCCGGCACGAGCCCGCCGGCGGTGGCCCCCAAGGGGGCGCCGGCGCCGAGCACTTGGCCGAGGAAGGCGCCGAGCAGGCAGGCGAGCCCCGCGGCCATCAGCACCTCGAAGCGGCGCCGGCCGCTGCCGCGCATCGGCATCAGCAGCAGCGAGGCGGCCCCGACTGCGGTCCCGCCGAGCCACAGCGGCAGCCCGAAGAGCAGCTGCATGGCGAGGGCGCCGCCGACCACCTCGGCGAGGTCGGTCATCATCACCACCGCCTCGGCCTGCCCCCACAGCCCCCACACCACCGGCCCGGGGTAGCGGTCCCGGCACAGCTGCGGCAGGCTCGCGCCGGTGGCGGTGCCGAGCTTGGCCGACAGGTACTGCAGCAGGACCGCGACCGCGTTGGCGGCGACCAGCACCCACAGCAGCAGCGGCCCGTAGGTGGCGCCGGCCTGCACGTTGGTGGCGAAGTTGCCGGGGTCCACGTAGGCGATGGCGGCGACGAAGGCCGGGCCGAGCAACGTGTAGGAGATACCCGAGCGCAGCCGGGGGCGGCGTTCGCCGGGGGTGCGCCGGGGTCCGGCCGGACGGGCGGCCCCCTCCCCCGCCGGCGCGGGGGCGGGGGCGGGGACCAGCGGCCAGGAGCGGGCGGGGGAGGGTTCGGCCGTCATCGTCGCTGCTCTCCTTGGCTCTCCGTCACGAGGGGCTCGGGTGCGCGGAACTCCGGTGGGGTCAGGGGATGTTGGAGGGGCGCGGCAGGCCCTCGGCGAGGTCGCCGATCTCGTGCGAGGGGATCGCGCCGGGGTGGCCGATCACCTCCTCGACGACGAGGGTCTCGGTGGTGAGGATCAGCGCGGCGATCGAGGCGGCGCTGAGCAGGGCGCTGCGGGTGACCTTCACCGGGTCGATGACGCCGCGCACGTGCAGGTCGGCGTAGTCGCCGCGCAGGGCGTCCAGGCCGCAGCCGGCCGGCAGCTCCGCCACCCGGCGCTCGGCCTCGTCCGGGTCGAGTCCGGCGTTGATGGCGATCCAGCGCAGCGGCTCGGCAAGGGACTTGGCGACGATGAGGCGGCCGGTGGCGGTGTCGTCCGAGAGCGCTGACAGCACCGGCACCGTGTCGGAGGCGTCGGAGGCGTCGCCGAGGGCGGCGATGTCGGGCCGGGCGTGCACGAGGGCGGCGCCGCCGCCGGCGACCACACCCTCCTCGGCGGCCGCGCGGGTCGCGGCCAGCGAGTCCTCCAGCCGCATCTGCTTCTCCTTCAGCTCCACGCCACTCGCGGCGCCGACCCGGATGACGGCCACGCCGCCGGAGAGCTTGGCGATGCGCTCGCCGAGCTTGTCGCGGTCGTGGTCGTTGACCGCCCGCTCCAGCTCGACCTTGAGGTTCTCGATGCGCTCGGTGACCTGCTCGGTGCTGCCGGCGCCGCCGAGGATGGTGGTGGTTCGCTCGGTGGCGACGACCTTCTCGGCCCGGCCGAGGTCGTCCAGGGTGGCGCCCTCCAGGGTGCGCCCGGCGGTGCCGGTGATCACCCGGCCGCCGGTGAGGGCGGCCATGTCCTCCAGTTCGGCGATCCGGCGGAAGCCGAAGCCTGGGGCGCGCACGGCGAGCGAGCGGAAGGTGCCGTGGGCGGCGTTGGTGACGAGCATGCCGAGCGCGGGCCCGTCCACGTTCTCGGCCACGACGACCAGCGGCGAGCCGGTGCGGGTGACCTGCTCCAGGACCGGCATCAGCTCCTGCACCCGGGAGATCTTCGTGTCGCAGTAGAGCAGGTACGGCTGCTCCAGCACGGCCTCCATGCGGCCCTGGTCGGTGACCATGTAGGGCGAGGTCCAGCCGTTGTCGAACTCCAGGCCCTCGGCGTACTCCACGCTCAGCCCGTAGGCGGCCGACTCCTCGACGGTGACGACGCCGCTGCGGCCGACCCGCGCCACCGCCTGCGCGATGGCCTCGCCGATGGCGGGGTCGTTGTTGGCGGACAGGGCGGCCACCCGGACCAGTTCCTCGTCGGAGCCGACCGGGCGGGACTGGGCGGCGAGCGAGGCGACGGTGGCGGCCACGGCCTGCTCGATGCCGTTCTTCAGCAGCACCGGGTTGGCGCCGGCGGACACCGCCTTGAGTCCCTCGCGGACGATCGCCTGGGCGAGCACGGTCGCGGTGGTGGTGCCGTCGCCGACATCGCCGTTGGTACGGGTGGCCACCTCCTTGACGAGTTGGGCGCCCATGTTGGCGAAGGGGTCCTTCAGCTGGATCTCGCGGGCGATGGTGACGCCGTCGTTGGTGATGGTCGGCGGTCCGGTGAGCTTTTCCAGCACGGCGTTGCGGCCCTTGGGGCCCAGGGTGACGCGCACTGCGTTCGCCAGCGCGTTCACCCCGCTCTCCAGCAGTGCGCGCGCTTCGGCGTCGAAGCGCAGTTCCTTCGCCATGGCGGTGTCGTCCCTTCGAGGTGCGGCCGGTACGCCGGGTTGCGGCGCTCAAAGATGCGAAAGGTGTGGGGGGATGAGGGGCACGGGTGGGGCGGTGGCGGCGGCCGGGTGCAGGATCCGCGGTGCGCCGACCGGCTCCCCCGGGCACGAAGGCCGGGGGTGCCGGTCCGCGGAACGGCCGCCGCCACCTGTCAGGGGGCGGGCCGCCCGGCCCGGGCGAGGGGCCGGGCGGGCTCCGCGTCAGGGCACGAGGACGGCGCGGCCGCGTACCCGCCCCTGGTCGAGGTCGTCCAGGGCCTGCCCGAAGGCGTCCAGCGGGTAGGTGGCGGTGTGCAGGGCGACCAGGCCGCGGGCGGCGAGGTCCATCAGCTCCACCAGGTCGGTGTAGGAGCCGACCAGGTTGCCCACGAAGTTGATCTCGGCGGAGATGATGTCGATGGTCGGCACCGACAACGTGCCGCCGTACCCGACGACGTGGTAGTCGCCGGCCCGGCGCAGCATCCGCACCCCGTCCTCCAGGGCGCCGCCCTCGCCGACGAAGTCCACGACGGTCTCGGCGCCCTGACCACCCGTCAGGTCGGCGACCTGATCGACCTGGCCGCCGTCGGCGAGGACGGTGTGGTGGGCGCCGAGCCGGGCGGCGAGCTTGAGCGCGTCGGGCGAGGTGTCCACCATGATCAGCTCGGCGGGGGTGAGGGCCCGCAGCGCCTGGATGCCGATGTGCCCGAGCCCGCCGGCACCGATGACCACGGCCTTGTCGCCGGGGGTGAGCCGCCGGGCGGCCTTCTTGGCCGCGTGGTAGGCGGTGAGCCCCGCGTCGGCGAGCGCGGCGACGTCGGCCGGGGCCAGCGCCGGGTCCAGCGGCACCACCGCGCGGGCGTTGGTGCGCAGGTACTCGGCGAAGCCGCCGTCGGCGTCGATGCCGGGGAAGGAGCTGTCGGCGCAGTGCACGTCGTCGCCCCTGCGGCAGGCCGGGCAGAGCCCGCAGGTGGCCAGCGGGTGCAGGATCACCGGGTCGCCGACGGCCAGCCCGGTGACCGCCGGGCCGACCTCGGCGACCCATCCGGCGTTCTCGTGCCCCTGGACGTAGGGCAGCGCGACGCCGCTCTTCTGCTCCCACTGGCCCTCGATGATGTGCAGGTCGGTGCGGCACACCCCGGCGCCGCCGACGCGCACCACCACGTCGAGCGGCCCGGAGACCACCGGCTCGGGCACCTCGTCCAGGACCGGCCGCCGGTCGTAGGCGTGCAGGCGTACAGCCTTCACGGCGCCACCTCCCCGCGCTCGGGTCCGGCCGTGCCACCGGGCCCGTAGCGGGCGGCGAGCAGGCCCTCGCAGACCTCTGTGTTCGCGCTGATGCCCACCCCGGCGGTGCGCGCCCGGCGCAGGTGCCACTCCAGGGCGGCGGCCGGCACCGCGCGGCCCTCCTCGTCGGCGAACAGCGGGGTGCCGGGCCCGGTGGGCAGGCCGAGCAGGGCGCGCCGTCGGCGCAGGGTGACGGTCAGGCGCTCGGGCAGGTCCTGCAGGGCGGCCTCGGAGAGCTGCTGGAGGGTCCAGCCGCGCTCCAGCAGCCTCTTCCCGAGCCGGCCCTGCGCCGCCAGGTGGCCCTTGCGCAGGAAGGTCGCCCGCAGCTGCGCCATCGCCTCGCCGTCGGCGAGGCCGGGGAAGGCGTCGGCGAAGTCCCGGCCGCAGGCCACGCCCTCGTTGATCTCCTCGGAGGCGAAGTGGTCCTCCAGCACCACCGTGCACGAGGGCGCCCAGTCCAGGGTGGCCAGCGCCCTTCTGGCGTCCTCGACCATCAGCCAGGCGAAATTGGGCGCGCAGAAGTACGTGGGCAGCCGCAGCGCGGCCGCCACCGAGCCGTCGGCGGCCACGCTCACCGAGCGGACGAAACCGAGGTCGGTGATGGGCCGGTCGAGTTCCGGGTCGAGCACCGTGGCGAGGGCGGCGTTGACGGCGGTGACCCGGTCCACCGCGACCGAGACCGCGGCCGTCATGCCGCCGCCGACCCGGTGTTCGGGCCCGCCGAGAGGCCGCCGGCCGGCTCGTCCACCGGCAGCTGGGCGGTCTCGGGGACCTTCAGATCGTAGAGCCGGGCGTGGGTGAGGCCGAGGATCTTGCGTTTGACCGCGGTGGTGAGCACCCCGTACTCGCCCTGCATGTCCTGCGGTATCTGGAAGTCCACGAACTTCTCGATCAGCCACTTGGGGCTCCAGATCGCGTAGTCGCTGCCGAACACGATCCGATCCTCGTCCAGCCAGTACAGCAGTTCGCCGATGACCTGGGCGAAGTAGCGGGGCCGGGTGTGGATGAGCGGGATGACCACCGACAGGCCGGCGTAGACGTTGGGCTCCTGGGTGGCGATCCAGCAGAAGTCGTCCAGCCGCGGCAGGCCCGCGTGCTCCACGATGAAGTTCAGGCCCGGGAAGGCGCTGGCGGCGTGGTCGACGTCGGCGACGTCGAAGGCGTCGCGGTTGAGCGGCCAGATGGTGGGGCCCTTGTGGATGTGGATGTTGCGGATGCCCAGCTGCTCGCACAGCGCCAGGTACTCCTGCGCCTCGGGGTCGGTGAGCTTCCAGCCCTTGGAGGAGCCGCGCCACTCGGCGGTGTAGAGCTTGACGCCGCGCAGGTTCCACTCGGCGTGCAGCTGCTCCAGGCGGGCCAGCCCGGGCTCGCCCTCGCGCGGGTCGAAGGCGCCGTTGACGATCAGCCGGTCGGGGTACTTGCGGGCCAGCTCGCCGTTGCGCTCGGTGGTGTTGAAGCCCTCGGTGTAGAACTCGCTGAGGTAGGTGGGCTGGAAGATGGCCCAGTCCGCGTACCCCGTCTCGAAGATGTCGTGCACGAGGTCCTGCTCGCTGTACTTGCGGAACTTCTCCAGCGGCCAGACCCACTCGCTGGGGCTGAGGTTGCGCTGGTAGTCGTAGAAGCAGCGGATGAAGCCCTCGCCGTACTTGTTGGCGGTGTTGGCCTCGCTTGCGTCCCAGTAGTGGATGTGGCCGTCCACGACGAAGTAGTCGGTGCCGTCCTTGCGGTACATGGTCTGCCCTCGGTTCAGTCGGCGGAGACGGGGACGAGGTCGAAGTCGATGTACTCCGCGGCGTCCTCGGGGTTGGCGAAGAGCACGGTGCGGTCGTCGAGGTGCACCATGCGGCCGTAGTGGGTCGACATGATCTCCTCGAAGTCGCTGACGTCGAACTCGAAGCCGAGCGCCTCGGAGATCTCCTCGAAGTCGAAGGTGAGCAGCCGCACGCCGTCCACCCGGATCATGGAGGGGTAGTCGGTGACGGTGACGTTCGGCTTGCCCCGCATCACGTCGGCCACGACGTGCCCGTTCTGGTTGTTCATCAGCGTGACCCCGCAGCGGTTGGAGGAGCTGCGGTCGGTGGCGAAGCCGCCTGCGGGGGTGGGTGCGGTGCTCATGAGCGGTCTCCTTCCGGGGTGCCGTGCAGGGCGGGGGCGCTCAGGCCGAGGCCGTCGAGCAGCCGGACCAGGCGGTCCTTGGCGCGGTCCAGGCTGTCCTCGAAGCGCACCGGCTTCTCGTCGGCCTGCGACCACAGCGGCTGGAGCCGGCGGGCGGCGTCCAGGGCGCGCGGCAGCCAGGTCTCCAGCCAGCCGGCGGCCACCTGCCTGTTGGCGTCGGCGAACTGCTCGTCGGTGAGCAGCAGTTCGAACAGGGCGCGGGTCCAGCGCAGGTCCCGGTCGTAGTCGCCCTCGCCGGCGCCGATCACCGAGGGGGTGGTGAAGTCGCCGTTGCGGGCGGCGATCTGCATCACCAGGTGGCTGCGGAACAGCTCGCCGACCAGCGGTTCGAAGACCAGGTTGGCGGCGAAGGCGGCCTGCGCCCAGTCCTCCACCGCGGTCAGCCGCTCCACGGTCTCGCGCACGCCCTGCCAGGCCGGGTCCTGCTGCCAGGCGGCGATGTGCGCGGTGCCGTCGAAGCCGGGCAGCTGCTCCTCGATGTCGAGGTTGTACAGCGCCAGGTCCTGGGCGAAGCGCAGCTTGTGGGTGCCGTTGACGGCGAGCGCGTTGTTGATCATGTTGGTGGGCGCCGAACGCTGGATCGCCACGAACACGTGCATGCCCAGGCCCTGTTCCGCGTGCATCCAGGCGCCGACGTGGTGCTCCACGAAGTGCGTCCAGGTGGGCGTCCACTGCTGGTAGGCGTCGGCTTTGCGGGCGTTGGCGAGGTTCTGCTGGATCTGCCGCACCACGTTGGCGTTGTTGCGGTAGATCGTCTGCTCCCACTCCTCGTTGGGGTCGCGGAAGCGGTGCCAGTCGGTGGCGCGCAGCCGGGTCCAGTCCTGCGGGTACCCGGCGGTGCCGTCGGCGAAGCCGTAGATCCAGCCCTGCAGCAGGTGGCGCTCGGGGTCGGGCTGGACGTCGAAGGTGACGTCCTCGTACATGCTGGCCCGCATCTTCTGCGGGGTGTAGTAGCTGAAGGACCGGCTGCCGGAGCTGGGGAAGACCAGCGCGCCGGCCTCGGCGTCGGTGAAGTGCGGTGTGGGGAAGCTGCGTGGTGTCCGCGGCGCAGTGCCGGGTGCCGTGGTGGTGTCGGTCATGCCGTCCCGCTCCTCGTGGTGGGTGGTCGTGGGTGATGGGGGGCGTCCCCGAGTGGTCGGCGGGCGCTGCTGCTCAGGGCGCCGCCGAGGTGGTGAAGCGGTCGAGGAAGACGCGCTCCTCGGGCACGCCCTTGGCGGTGAGCACCGCGCCGGCCGCGTCGCACATGCCGGGCGGCCCGCACAGGTAGGCGTCGCAGCGCGACAGGTCGCCCTCCTGCTCGGCGAGCACGTCGGTGATCAGCCCGCGGGCGTAGGGGCCGTCGGCGGTCTCGGGCTCGGACAGGGCCGCGGTGAAGGCGAAGTCGGCCAGCCGGCTGCCGAGTTCGGCGATCTCCTCCAGCGCGAAGAGGTCGGCCGCGGTGCGGGCGCCGTAGTAGAAGCGCACCCGGCGGGTGCTGCGGGCCGCGGCCAGGGCGCGCAACTGGGCCAGGATCGGGGCCATTCCGGCGCCGCCGGCGAGCAGCAGCAGGTCCCGGTCGGGGGCCTCGCGCAGCACGCAGGTGCCGTAGGGGCCCTTGACCGTCAGCCGGTGGCCCGGCTCGAGTGCGCCCTCGCCGCCGCCGAGCAGCCCGGAGAACATCCCGCCCGGGTAGCGTTTGATCAGGAACTCCAGCCGCCCGCCGGGTCCTTCGCCGGGCAGCCCGGCCATCGAGAAGGACCGCCACTGGCCGGTGCCGGGCACCTCGATGTCCACGTACTGCCCGGTGCGGTAGGGCAGTTCGGCGTCCGGGTCCAGGTCGAGCGTGAGGCGCACGATGTCACGGGTGACCGGTACCACCTCCACGACGGTGGCGCCGGCCTCGCGCGGCGGGATGCCGGAGAGCAGCATCTCCTCGTCGTAGTTGATGAGTTCGACGTTCAGGTCGCCGAAGGCGTGCACGCGGCAGAGCAGGACGTAGCCCTCCTCGCTCTCGTAGTCGGCCAGCGCGAAGGTGGAGTAGCGCTCCATCTGCTGGTCGCCGTCGAGCAGGAAGGACTTGCAGGAGGAGCACTGGCCCTCCTTGCAGCCGTGCATCAGCATGACGCCCTGGCGGAACGCGGCGTCCAGTACGGTCTCCTCCTCGTCGGCCTCGATCTCGATGCCGACGGGTTCGAAGCGGATACGGTGCTTGTCGCCCATGGGGCCTCGCCTTTCCGGGGCGTTCCGGCAGGGCCGCGTCGCACCTGGTGGTGCCCGCGACGGCGGTGCGGCCCTGCCGGGAGGGTGCCGGGACCGTCGGGTCAGGACATCGACGGGGTGACGTTGGAGCGGCCGCGGTAGTCCGCGATGTGCTCCGCGCGCTCCTGGTCGGACATCTCGTTGAGCGTCACGTTGGGGCTGAGGAAGGTGTTGCCGCGCACGTCGTCGAGCGTCCACAGCTTCTTCGGGTCGTCCAGGTCCAGGTGCGGCTGCGGCACGAGCGTTTTGCCGTCGTCGCGCACGTAGCCCAGGTCCTTGACGATGTCGGCCAGGTCCTGGCCGTGGTAGCAGGTCTCCCACTCGCGCCTGCCGGTGAGCCGGCCCATCGACGGGGTGGCGCGGCCCTCGTACTCGGGCCGGAAGGCGGTGGTGTCGGTCCAGGCGCAGGTCTCCGAGCAGTAGGTGCGCCACTGGCCGTCGACCTTGTCGACCACCATGTCCTGCCGGATCAGGCAGGGCACCATGCAGGTCCAGCAGCGGTGCGGGTACTGGTAGCCGACGTCCTCGAAGGCGATCGGCTTGTTGGCGCCCGGGTGCCGCAGCCGGTTGTACGCCTCCCACCAGGCGCCGTACTCGGCGTACCAGCCCGGGTACTTGGACTCGAACCACTCGAAGTCGTCGTCGGTCATGCCGTCGATCCGCCAGAAGTTGACCGGCCAGCCGGTGGCGAAGAACTGGGCGACCTTGTGCACGTAGCCCTGGTTCCAGATCCGGTGCCAGGCCTGCTCGACCAGGTCGTGCGGGATCTTCAGGCCGTACTTCTCCAGCGGCATCAGGTACGACCGGTAGTAGTCGTCGTAGATCCACCGGCGCCACATCTCGGCGTAGCTGTCGCGGTCCTTGCGGCGGTCCTTGCTGCCGTACTCGATGAACGTGCCGATGGCGGCGTCCACCACGCAGTGGTTGTTCCACCAGGCGTACCGCAGGTCGCGCTCCAGCAACTGACGGTTGTCCTCGTCGGCCAGCGCCATCAGCAGGATCGAGTAGCCGTTGGAGATGTGCCGGGACTCGTCGGACTGGACCGAGTGGAAGACCGTCGGCAGCAGGTAGTCGCCGTTGGCGGCGGCCTCGGCGGGCATCGCCACGAACAGGGTGTTGGTGAACGCGGTCTCGGCGACCAGCGTCAGGTAGACGTTGGCGGCGGTGATCGCGTCGCCGGTGATGAACCCCTCGCCGAACTGGCGGCCGATGGTGCCGGCGTAGCAGTTGGCGAACGCCTTCTCGGAGATGTCGAACCCGGCGGGGTCGATGTAGTGGTTCATGTAGAGGCGCTTGAGGTTCATCTGGATCGTGGAGTGCCGGACCTCGTCGATCATCTGGACGGCGAGGCCGTTGTGCAGCTGCGGGTTGGGCACCGCGCCGATCGCCATCGGCATCGCGCGGGCGGCGCTGATCTCGGGGAACGGGATGATCGACAGGAACAGCTTCTGCCACTCCATCCAGCGCTGCTGGACCTGGCGGAACATGTTGCCGCGGATCGCGCCGTCCATCGCGCCGTAGACCCGGTTGTCCTTCTCCTCCTCCATCGGGAAGTAGGACCGCAGGACCTGCTTGAGCGGGTCCTTCTTGGGCGCCTTGTCGAAGCGGTAGTCGGTGGCGAAGCGGTCGGCCGGCGTGGCGAACGTCGGGTCCCACGACAGCTCGGTGATCTTCTTGTGCGCCTTGCTCAGGCTCTGTCGGCTCACGAACGATCTCCTTGCGGGTGTTGCGGCGGACCGGGCAGGGGAGGTGCGGCCGGCCGGCTCCGGCGGCGCACTGCCGTCGACGGCCGGTGTGCGGACCATCGTTGGGCCGCCGGGCCGCCCCTTCCGTCTCAAGTTGAGACAGGCGTCCCGGCACGGGTCTGGCCACCGGAGGACACCCGGTCCTAACGTGCAGGACATCCCCGGATCCGAAGCGTCACCGAACGGCAGAGGGGGACGCCGACCGATGGAACCCGCCGACCTTCCCGCACGAGAGGCAGCACAAGGGGCCGCACACCCGGCAGCACAGGCAGCGCAGGGGGCCGCGGACGCCGCAGCACCGGCGCGGCCCCGGCTCGGCCTGGAACGGCCCGTCCCGCACCTGAACCCGGTGCGGGCGCGGGCGGTCTTCATGGAAGGGGGCAGCGTCTCGCAGGCCGAGGTGCGCTCCCCCATCCTCGACTCCTGGCAGCGCTCGCGCTTCTGGGGCGTGGACGCCGACCGTATACAGGCCCCCTACAACGCCGACTTCGACCCGCACTCGCGGCTGGCCACCGCCGCGGGGCCGGTCCTCGACCGGCTCTCCGACGCCCTCGACGGCACCCCGATGTGCCTGATCCTCACCGACTCCCGGGGCCGGGTGCGCGACCGGCGCACCGGTGACCGGGCGCTGCACCGGCACCTGGACGACATCTGCCTGGCGCCGGGCTTCAGCTACGCCGAGGAGCACGTGGGCACCAACGGCATCGGGACCGCCGCCGAGGAGGGCCGCACCTCGCACGTCTTCGGCTCCGAGCACTTCTCCGAGCGGCTGCAGCGGGTCTCCTGCGCGGCCGCGCCCATCCGCAACCCCTCCAGCGGCCGGGTGCTGGGCCTGATCGACCTCACCTCCTGGCAGCACTCGGCTTCTCCTCTGATGGGCGCGCTGGTACGGGAGGCCGCCGCCGACATCGAGGAGCGGCTGCTGGAGATCGGCTCGCAGCGCGAACGCGCCGCGCTGCGAGCCTTCCTGACCTCGCGCCCCAACTCGCGGCGGGCGCTGGTCACCCTCACCGACGGGATGCTGCTCGCCGACGCTGCCGCCACCGAGATGCTCGGCCCGGCCGACCACCGCAGGCTGCGGGAGATCGCCGCGGACCTCGCCGCCCGCCCGGAGCGGCGGCTGCTGCTCAGCGACGGCCGCACGGTGCAGGTGCGCGGCGAGCCGGTGGCCGGCACGGGCCGCGGCGGGGCGCCCGCGGGCTACCTCATGGAGCTGCGGGTGGTCGCCGAGCGGCGCGAGCCGGCCGCCCGGCCCGCCGCCCGCCCGCTGCGGCTGCCCGGCGTCAGCGGCTCCGCGCCGGTCTTCCGCGCGGCCGCCGCCCAGTTGGTGCGGCTGTGCGAGCAGGCCCGCTGGACACTGGTGGACGGCGAGGCGGGCACCGGCAAGCTGGAGCTGGTCCGGGCCGCCCACCGCCACGTCAACCCCGCCGGCGCGCTCGCCGTGCACGACGCGGCGGGCACCCGCGGCGGCTCCTCGCAGTGGCTCCAGGCCGTCTTCCGCGACCTCGCCGACGACCACGGCACGGTGGTGCTGCGCCACCTCGACCTGCTCTCCCCCGGCGACCTGCTGCGCCTGGACGGGGCGCTGCGGGCGACGGCAGGCCGCTCGGGCTGGGTGGCGGCGCTGCTCACCCGCGACCGGCGGCCCGCCGGCGGCGCGCCGGGCGGCGCGGACGCGGGCCCGTACCCGGCCGGCGAACTGCCGCAGGCGCAGGCCGTCCCCGCGGTCGCGGCGCTGGCCGGGCGGTTCAGCGCGGAGGTGACCGTGCCGCCGCTGCGCCACCGCACCGCCGACATCCCGGCGCTGGCCGCCACCCTGCTGGCCCGCCACAGCCGCGACGGCGGGGTGCAGCTCAGCGACGCGGCCCTGCGGGCGCTGTGCCGGGCCCCGTGGCCGGGCAACGTCCGCCAGCTGGAGGGGTCGCTGCGCTATGCCGCGGCCCACCGCCCGGGTCCGGTGATCGACGACGCCGACCTGCCGCCCGCCCTCCTCTCCCATGCCCAGCACCCGCTGTCGCCCTGGGAGTCCGCCGAGCGCGACATGATCGTGCAGGCGCTGCTGGAGAACGGCGGCGACAAGTCCAAGGCGGCCCGGGCACTGGGCATCTCGCGGGCGACGATCTACCGCAAGGTCACGGCGTACGGGATCAGGCTGGGCCCCGAGCAAGGGTGAGCGCCCCCGGCGCGGGCGAACCACCAGCGCGGGGGTGAACCCCCGGCGGGGGTGAGCCGGCCTACACCTCGATGTGCGAGCCCATGATGACCGTGCGGTCGCGGGGCAGCCCGAAGTGCTCGGCGGCGTCCGCGGTGATGTAGGAGGTGGCGATGAACAGCCGCTTGCGCCAGGCGGCCATCGTGGGCGCCGTGCCGCGCCGCAGCGCGATCTTCGACAGGAAGTAGGAGGCGTGGTCCAGGTCGAGCCGCCCCTCGGTGAGCGAGGGGTCGACCGCGGCGAGCGCGCCGGGCACGTCCGGGGTCTCCATGTAGCCGAACCGGGCGGTGACGTGGATGATCCCGTCGTCGGCGTAGCCCAGACTGTCCACGGTGACCCGCTGGTCGGCGGGCACCCGCGGCACCGGGACGGTGACGATGGACAGGATCACCACGTGCTGGTGGCGCACGTGGTTGTGCTCGACGTTGGCGCGCATCGCCAGCGGCGCGGTCTGCTTGCCGCGGTTGAGGAAGACCGCGGTGCCCGGCACCTCGATGACGGGCAGTTCCTTGGCCCGCAGCTGGTCGATGAACTCGCGCAGCGAGCCCTCGTGCCTGGCCCGCTCGGCGGTGACCACCTTGCGGCCGCGCTGCCAGGTGGTCATGACGGTGAACACCGCGAGCCCGATCAGCAGCGGCAGCCAGGCGCCGTGCACGAACTTCGTCAGGTTCACCGCCACGAACAGCAGGTCCACCAGGAGCAGGGCGCCCCCGCCGCCGATCACCACCCACAGCGGGGTGCCCCACTTGGCGTGCGCGACGTAGAAGAAGAGCAGCGTGGTGATGGTGATGGTCGCGGTGACCGCCATGCCGTAGGCGAAGGCGAGCGAGGTGGAGCTGCGGAAGGCGAAGATCAGGGTGAGCACGGAGATCATCAGCAGCCAGTTGATCCACGGGACGTAGATCTGGCCGACGGTGGACTCCGAGGTGTGCGCGATCCGCAGCCGCGGCAGGTAGCCGAGCTGGGCGGCCTGGGAGGTCACCGAGTAGGCGCCGGTGATGACCGCCTGGGAGGCGATGACGGTGGCGGCGGTGGCCAGCACCACCATCGGCAGCCGTCCCCAGCCGGGCACCAGCAGGAAGAAGGGGCTGCTGATGTGCTGCGGGTTGCCGAGGATGAGCGCGCCCTGGCCGAAGTAGCTGAGGATGCAGGCGGGGAAGACCAGGACGAGCCAGGCGCGGGTGATCGAGCGGCGCCCGAAGTGGCCCATGTCGGCGTAGAGCGCCTCGGCGCCGGTGACGGCGAGCACCACCGCGGCCAGGGCGAAGAACGCGGTGCCGAAGTGGCCGAAGAAGAAGCCGAGCGCGTATGTCGGCGACAGGGCGCGCAGGATCTGCGGGTGGTGGGTGATGCCGACGATGCCGAAGGCGCCGATGGCGGTGAACCACAGGATCATCACCGGCCCGAACACCCGGCCCACCGCGGCGGTCCCGCGGCGCTGCACCAGGAAGAGCACCACGATGATGGCCGCGGTGATCGGCACCACGGCGTCCTTCAGTGACGGCTCCACCACCTTCAGACCCTCGACCGCGGAGAGCACCGAGATGGCCGGGGTGATCATGCTGTCGCCGAAGAACAGCGAGGCGCCGAAGATGCCGAGGGCGGCCAGCACGGCGGTGGTCTTGGCGCCGCGCTTGGTGCCGAGCCGGCGCAGCAGGGTGATGAGCGCCATGATGCCGCCCTCGCCCTCGTTGTCGGCGCGCATCGCCAGCAGCACGTAGGTGACCAGCACGATCACCACCACCGACCAGAACACCAGCGACACCACGCCGTACACGTTCTGCGTACTGACCGGCACCGGGTGCGGGTCGTTGGGGTCGAAGACGGTCTGCAGGGTGTACAGCGGGCTGGTGCCGATGTCGCCGAAGACGACGCCGAGCGCGCCGACGACCATCGCCAACCGGGCCGTGTCGCGCACGCCGCTCCCGTGCGGCGCCGCCTCTGCGCCGTTCCCGTCCGGCTGCTCCGCCATGGTCCGCCTCTCCCTCGCGCACCTGGCCTCCGCGGGCCGGGTGCATCGCGGTGGACGATACCGACCCCCTGCCCCGGCCCGCGGGAGCCACCCCCCGAAGATGATCCCGGGTCAGCGCCGCAGCGCCCGCCGGGCCGGCCAGTTGCCCAGGAACTGCCCGGCCTGCACGATGACGACGATGGTCGCCACCGTGATCTACACCACCTGCCAGTTGTAGCGCTGCGAGCCGTAGGTGCCGCGGGAGCATGCGCGGCGCCGTTCGACACGCGCTGTGGACTGCGGCGACAGGGCGCCTGACAGGGGCCGTTGCCCGCACCACGCCAGGCGGCTACCGTGAGGGGCGAGGGTCCGCCCCGACGAGTCCACGAGGTGATCACGTGCCGATGCGCCGCTCACGCAGCGTGCTCCGGCCGTCCGGTTGCTTCGAACTGCGGGCCGCCCGGCGGCACATCGACCTGCTCCGGGTCAGCAGCGCCCTGTGTTCGGGCCGCCCTCCGCGCGTCTGAGTCCGCGCTTCTCCGCCCGGCGCCTGCCGTCCGCCTGAGACCCGCCCGTACGAGGCCCGCTCCCCGTACGGCGCCTCGCGTCCTTCGACGCAGGGGGCTTCGCCTGCGGCGACGCGGCCAGCCGGCCGGTGAGGCGGCTTCCCGGCCCGACGCGACATCGCGCGCCCCGCCCGTCCGCCGTCCGCCGCGGCCGGCCACCCGCCTTCCCCCGTACGAGCCTTGCTGCGGCCGGGAGGTCGCGGCCGTACCGGACCGTGCCCACGCACGCCCGCGCCGCCCCGCACCACACGTCTGCCCGTCCCGCAGAAAGGCACCACCATGCCCGTGGAGTTCCTCGGTATCGCCGCCACCAACGACCAGTCGGAGACCGTCCCGCGCAGCGGCGGGTCGTTCGACAAGGAGTACACGCTCAAGCTCGCCCGCGCGCACGAGGACCACGGCTGGGACCGGGTGCTGTTCGCCTACAGCTCGGGCTCGCCGGAGCCGGGGGCCGCCGCCGCGTACATCGCCGCCCGCACCGAGCGGCTGCAGATCCTGCTCGCGCACCGGCCGAACGTGTCCTACCCCACCTTCGCCGCCAAGCAGTTCGCCACCCTCGACCAGATCAGCGACGGCCGGCTGACCGTCCACTTCATCACCGGCGGCAACGACCACGAGCAGCAGCGCGAGGGCGACTTCCTCACCAAGGACGAGCGCTACGCCCGCACCCGCGAGTACATCGAGATCGTCAAGCGGGTGTGGACCGAGCACGAGCCCTTCGACCACGAGGGCCCGCACTACCGCTTCAACGACTTCGTCTCCGATGTCTTCCCGGTCCAACTGCCGCGTCCCGACGTCTCGTTCGGCGGCTCCTCGGCCGCCGCCTACGCCGCCGGCGGCGCCGTCGCCGACATCTACGCGCTGTGGGGCGAGCCGCTGGCCGAGACCGCCCGGCAGATCGACGCGGTGAAGGCGGCCGCGCGCGCCGCCGGACGCACCACCCCGCCGCGCATCCAGGTCGCCTTCCGCCCGATCATCGCCCCCACCGAGGAGCTGGCCTGGGAGAAGGCACACCGCACGGTCGGGGCGATCCGCGAGCGCCGCGCCTCCGGCGCCTGGAAGCGGCGCCGCAATGTGGACTCACCCGAGAACACCGGCTCGCAGCGGCTGATCGCCATCGCCGAGCGGGGCGAGCGCTACGACCGCGCGCTGTGGACCCCCACGGCGGCGGCCACTGGCGGCGCGGGCAACTCCAACGCGCTGGTGGGCACGCCCGAGACGGTCGCCCAAGCGCTGCTGGACTACATCGACATCGGCGTGGACATCATCTCCGCCCGCGGCTACGACCTCCTCGGCGACGCGATCGACTTCGGCCGCCACGTCATCCCCCTGGTCCGCGCGGGCGTCGCCGAACGCGACGCCGAACGCCAACTCGCGCTGAACTGAGGGCTTTCGGCAACCCGCCGCCAGGCTCCCCGTACGCCGCCAGGTCCCGCCCGGCGGACGGCGGCGGCGGGGAGCCCCGCGGCGGGATTCCACGCCCTGCTCGGAACGAACGTGCGCGCACGAGGATGGACGCCCCACTCCCGTAAAGATAATCTGCCCCCGCAATGAGCGATTGAATCGTTTTAATCGATCTCGCCGGGAGCCGCACATGCCGTCCAGCCCCACCGGAGAAGAGCCCCGCACCCCGGGCACCCCCCGCCGCACCGTCCTGCGAGCCGGCCTCGGCGGCGCCGCCCTCGCCGCGACCGGGCTCGGCCTGGGCGCCGGGCCCGCCGCCGCGAACGGCGGCACGCCCCCGCAGGGCGGCGGGAGTTGGGCCTCCTACGTCCAGGGCCCGAGCAGCCGCACCGTGCGGCCGGTCGCAGTGCTGCGCACCTCCGGCGACGTGACCCGCCCGGACGCGCTGCTGAAGCCGGGCGGCGGCACCACGGTGCTGCGCCGCAAGCAGCCCGCCGCCCCGCCGCGCTGGCCGGACGGCACCACGGCCGCCGCCTCCAGCGCGCACGCCCCCAACAACGGCGACGACGGCCGCCCGCGCACCTACGACGCGGCCAACGCCATCGACGGCGACACCGGCACCTTCTGGAACGACGACACCATCGCGGCCTACCCCGACACGCTCACCGTGACCGCGCCCGCCGCCCTCCGACTCCCCGGCATCACAGTGCTGTCGAACGCCGACGGGGTGCCCACCGCCTTCACCGTCGAGACATGGGACGGCAGTTCGTGGCAGCAGGCCGCGAGCGTCACCGGCAACACCGAGGTGCGCCGCGCGGTCCCGTTCGCGAGCACGGTCTCCACCACACAAGTGCGCATCACCGTGACCGCCGACCAGGCCACGCCCCAGGGCGAGTTCACCCGGATCAACGAGGTGTACCCGGGGCTGCTGCCCGACGACGGGATCCCGCGCGTGGTCGTGGACTTCGGCAAGGTCGTCGTCGGCCACCCGCACCTGCGCTTCGCCTCGGCCTCGGCCGGCAACCCGGGGGTGCGCCTCGCGTTCTCCGAGACCCTCCAATTCCTCACCGACCGCAGCGACTTCACCCGCGCCGACCAGTCCGGCACGCCCTCGCAGGGCACCGACCAGTTCGCGGTGCCGGCCGGCGGCGCGGACTGGCAGGACACCAAGGGCTACCAGAGCGGCACCCAGGTCTACGCCGACGGTCTGCACGGCTTCCGCTACCTGCAGATCAGCCTGGACGCCCTCGCCTCCGACGCGCCGGCCGCCCAGCCCTACGGCGAGGTCGCCATCGACGCGGTGTGGCTGGACTTCACCGCCTACCTCGGCACGCCCGCCTCCTACGGCGGCTGGTTCCTGTCCTCCGACGACGACCTGAACCGCTACTGGTTCGGCGCCGCCTACACCAACGAGCTGGTCACCGACACCTTCCGGCCCGACGACGTGGACCCGCGCGGCGCCGACTCCCCCACCCTGGACGGCAAGCCGGTGCTGCACGACGGCGCCAAGCGCGACCGCGACCCGTACGTCGGCGACCTCGCCGTCTCCGCCCGCACCCTCTACCTCACGCACCCCGACGCCGCCGCGGCCGCCCGCACGGTGCTCGCCGACCTCGCCGACCACCAGCGCGCCGACGGCTGGATACCGCCCGCCTCGATCAACTCGTACACGCTGCCGCTCTTCGACTACCCGCTCTGGTGGGTCACCTGCAGCTGGGACTACGTCCTCCACACCGGCGACACCGGCTACGCGGCCGCGTACCACCCGCAGTTGACCCGCGTGCTCGACGGCTGGTACCCGTCGGTGACCGACAGCGACGGCCTGCTCAGCAAGGGACTGAACGGCACCTCGGGGTACGGCGACTACGCCTTCCTCGGCCGCACCGGCCAGGTCACCTACTACAACGCCTGCTACGTGCAGGCCCTCACCGACGGTGCCGCGCTGGCCCGCGTTCTCGGCCGCGACGCCGACGCCGACCGCTGGGCCGCGCGGGCCGCGACCGTGGCCGCCGCGATCAACTCCCGCCTGTGGGACGCCGCTTCGGGCGCCTACCTGGACTCCTCCACCGGCCCGGTCCGGCACGCCCAGGACGGCAACGCCCTCGCCATCACCGCCGGGGTCGCCGACGCGAGCCGCGCGGCCGCCGCGCTCGCCCACCTCGACGCCACCACGGTGCTGCCCTACGGCAACGCCTTCATGGACAACGACACGATCTTCGACGGCGCCTCCCAGCGGGTCTACGCCTTCACCTCCTACCCGGAGCTGGTCGCCCGCTTCCGCTCCGGGCGCGCGGACAGCGCCTTGGACCAGATCCGCCGTACCTACGGCTGGATGGACCGCAACGACCCGGGCACGACGCACTGGGAGGGCGTCGGCCCCGGCGGCTCGCCCTACGAGGGCGCCTACACGAGCATGGCGCACGGCTGGTCCACGGGGGTACTGCCCGCCCTCACCAACGAGTTGCTGGGTGTGCGGCCCACCGCGCCGGGCTTCGCGCAGTGGACGGTGGCGCCCACCCCGGGCTCCGTCGCCTGGGCGCGGGGCCAGGTGCCCACCCCGCACGGACCGATCGGCGCGGACTGGCGGCAGCTGGGCGACGGCACCTTCACGCTCACCGTGCACGCCCCGAAGGGCACCCGCGGCACCGTGGCCGTCCCGGACTCCGGCCGCCGGGTCACGGTCCACGTCGACGGCAGGACGGCGTGGAACGGCACCGAGGCGACGGCGTACCGGGCGACTTCGGCGGGCGGCCGGATGCTCCTCCGGGGGCTCGGCGCGGGCACGCACACGGTGGTCGTCCGCCCGGCACGCTGAGGCGGGGCCCCTTGACCGCACGGCGCCGCAACGGCGGACCGCCCGACGGGCGCCCAACCTCCGGGCGTCCTGCGGGCGTTGGTGACCGCGTCCGTCCCACTCGGCGCGGGGCGCACGGTGGTGGCGCCGCCCCACGCGGGTCGATCCGCCCTGCACGCAGCGCGCGTGAACGATGCACAGGGCCCCCGGCCGGCCCGGTGACCCGCGCCCGGGACGGACGGCGGACGGCGCGACGACCGTTCAGCGCAGCACGGCGGCCAGCAGGTCGGTGCCCAGTCCCGAGAGGTCGGGCAGGCTGAGGCTGTAGCGGACGTAGCGCCCGTCCCGCCGGGAAGTGAGCAGGCCCGCGCGGCGCAGCACGGCGAGGTGGCGGGAGACCTCGGGGGCCGACAGCGCCCAGGCGTCGGCCAGCTCACCCGTGGTGTGCGGACCGCGGGCCAGGGTGCGCAGCAGCCGCAGCCGTACCGGATGGGCGAGCGCCTCCAGCCGCAGCGTGACCGTCTCCAGCGGCACCGGCTCGGCCGGACCCGCCTCGGCCACCGGGTACTGCAGCACCGGCAGCCACCCGGGCGCGTGGACCGCCACCAGGTGCGGGCGGCCGAAGACACTGGGCAGGAAGGTGACCGCGCCGCCGCGGACGGAGGTGGCGTTGTCCTGGAGCTTGTCCACGAGGATGCGGGTGCCGTCCGGCGCCAGGGTGACGGCGCCGGAGACCGACGCGAGCGCCGCCGCGGGGCCTTGGCGCCTGAGCAGGTCGTTCTTCAGCCGCAGGTCGGCGGCGAGTTGCGCGGCGACGCCCGTCCAGGCCGCGTCGAAGAACGCCTCGGCGCACTGCTGGAGCGTGTCGCGCACCCTTGCCCGTACGGCGGCCGGGTCCGCGAGGAGCCGCTCCGCGAAGGCCTCCTGGAGCGCGCCGCGGGCCTGCGCCAGGTCCAGGGCCCGCTCGCGCGCGGTGGCGTCGGCGAGCGGGGAGGGCGCGCCGAAGTGGAGCCGGTTGCTGCCGCAGGTGGTGATGAGCGCGGCGGCCACGTAGGTCTCGTCGTCGATCCGGTCCACGTCGTCCAGCTCCTCGGCGAGCGTCGGCCGGGGGCGGGCGGGGACGAGGAAGTCGGCCCGCGAGGAGCGCCAGAGGAACTCCGCCTCGCTGAGCCGCTCGGCCAGCTCCGGCGGCAGCCCGGACCGGACGTCCGCGGCCCAGCCGGCGAGCTGCGGGTGGTGGCCGGGCTCTGCCAGCACGTGCAGCATCGCGGTCAGCTCGGCCAGCGGGGAAACGGCGAACCGCAGCCGCCCGGACGGCGGGCCGCCGATGTCGATCCTCAGCGTCATCCCCTCATCATCGCCGGTCGTACGGACGCCCGCCGTGCCGGTTGACGGTGTCCGTCAACCGGCACGGCCTGCCGGGCGGTCCCCACGCACCTTTGGCGGCATGGCAACCACAACGCCCCACCCGCGGCTGCGCCGCCGCGTCCTCGTCCGTGCCTCCGGCGGCCCCCGCTACGCCGTAGCCCTGGCCGTGGACGCGCTCGGCACCGGCCTGCTGCGCCCTTTCCTCCTGCTCTACGGCGTGACCGTGCTGCGGCTGTCCGCGCCCGTCACGGGTGCCGCCATGACGGCCGGCATCGTCGCCGGCCTCGTGTGCGTGCCCATGGTGGGACGATGGCTGGACCGGGGCGCCCGCAGCACGGTCGTGGCGGCGTCGATGCTGGTGCGGGTGCTGGGCGTGGCGCTGCTGCTGGCCGCGCCGCGCGGCCACGTCCAGTTGTTCGCCGCGGCGGCGCTCTTCCTCGGGATCGGCAACCAGGCCTGGCCCGCCGCCCACGCGGCCCTGGTGGCCACGGTCGCCCACGGCCGCGACCGCGACACCGCCCTCGCCGGGGCCCGCGCCCTGCGCAACGGGGCCCTCGGCGTCGGGGCACTCCTCGCCGCCCTCTGCCTGGCGGGCGGCACCACCGCGCTGCGGGCCCTGGCGGTCGCCACCGCGCTCGCCTACCTGACCGCGGCCGCGCTGGCGTGGTCGGTTCATGTGCGCGCGCGGCCGGCGGGGCCTTCGCGCACCGAGGCTCCCGGCGTGGGGCCGGCGCCCCGGATGCGCGCGCTGCTCGCCGCCAACGTGGTCTACGCGTTCTGCCTCAACGTCCCCGAAGTCGCCCTGCCCGCGGTCCTGGTGACGCAGTTGCACGCGTCCCCGGTGTGGCCGGCCGCCGTCTTCGTGGCCAACACGGCGCTGGTCGTCACCCTCCAGGTGCCGGTCACCGCCTTCACGGCCCGCTTCTCCCGGCGCAGCGTGCTGGCGCTGTCCGGCGTGGTCCTGACCGCGTCCTACCTCTGCTTCCTCGCCGCCACCGCGTGGCACCACGGCTGGAGTGTCCCGGCCGTCGCGGCGGTGTCCGTGGTGTGCACGCTCGGCGAGATCGTCTACGCCGGCAGCGCCACCGCGCTCGTCGCCGCCCTCGCCCCGGCCCATGTCCTGGGCCGCGCCCTCGCCCGCTTCCAGCTCTCCACGGGCTTCGGCCTCGCTGTCTCCCCCGCGGCCATCACCGCACTGGCGCCCCACGGCCCGGCCGCCCTCTGGGGCGGCCTCGCCGCGGCGACGCTCGTGTCCGCCGCCGCCGTCGCGGGCACGCGCAGCGGGGCGGAGGCGTAACCGAGGAGCCCCGGCCGAAGGGTCCGGAAGGGTGACAGGGGCAGCCGGGGGCGGCGGCTCGTGGGGGCAGCCGCGCGCGAGGAGCGGCTACTTGCCGAACCGCCGCTCCCGGCTCGCGTACGAGCGCAGGGCCCGCAGGAAGTCCAGCCGCCGGAAGGCCGGCCAGTAGCAGTCCACCCAGTGCATCTCCGCGTAGGCGGACTGCCAGAGCAGGAAGCCCGACAGCCGCTGCTCCCCCGAGGTGCGGATGATGAAGTCGGTGTGCGCGGCGGCGGGCGAGTACAGGTGCCGCGAGATGTCCTCGACGTCGAACCGTTCGACCAGCTCCGCGGGATCGCCCCCGGCGGCCATGTGCGCCTCGAACGCGCTCTTCACCGCGTCCACGATCTCCCGCCGGCCGCCGTAGCCGACGGCGACGTCCACCTTGAGGCCGCCGCGCCCGGCCGTCGCCTGCGCGGCCTCCTTCAGGACCCGGGCGCTGCGGCCGGGCAGCATGTCGAGCGAGCCGATCACCTGGACCTCCCAGGGGCGGCCCTCGGCGGTGATGTCCCGCACCGTCTCCTCGATGATCTCGATCAGCGGGCCGAGTTCCTCGGCGGGCCGGCCGAGGTTGTCGTCGGAGAGCATGAAGAGTGTGACGTGGGCGATCCCGGCGGCGGTGCACCAGCCGAGGAACTCGGCGGCCTTGGCGCCGCCCGCCCGGTAGCCCTCACGGACGTCGGTGTGGCCTTCCTGGCGGGCCCAGCGGCGGTTGCCGTCGAGCATGATCCCGACGTGCTGCGGCCGCGGCAGCCCCACCAGCGTGGTGGCCAGCCGCCGCTCGTACACCGCCTCGATCGGGCGCCGGAGGAACAGCGGGAGCAGCTTCATGACCCATCCCCATCGCGTCGTGCACCTCCCGCGGACCCTACCAGCGGCAGCCATGGACGCACCTGCCCGCACCTCGCCGCGGCCGCCGGCGCAAGCCCCCTCACAGGCGCCGGTTACGGCAGCGCCGCCCCCCTGGGGAAGAGCCGCGCCTGCGCGGCGTCCCAGGCCCGGCTGTCGCCCCCGGGGGCGTAGTGGCGCAGCTCCTGGGTCGCGGCGACCAGGCGGCGCATGTCGGCGAGGTCGCCGACGAGGCCGCGGGTGCGGGCCTGGACCAGGACATTGCCGATGGCGGTCGCCTCGGCGGGTCCGGCGATGACGGGTAGCCCGGTGGCATTCGCCGTGAGTTGGCACAGCAGGGCGTTGCGGCTGCCGCCGCCGACGAGGTGGACGCGGGTGATGTCGCGCCCGGAGAGTTCGGCGGCCAGCCGCAGCACCCGGCGGTGGGCGAGCGCGAGGCTCTCCAGGACGCAGCGCACGAGCGCGCCTCGCGACCGCGGCGGGCGCTGGCCGGTGCGGACGCAGGCCGCGGCGATGGCGGCGGGCATGTCCTCAGGGGCGAGCAACTCCGGCGCGTCCGGGTCGATCAGGGCGGCGAAGGGTGCGGCCCGCTCCGCTTCGGCGAGCAGCGCGGGCAGTTCGACGGGCCGGCCTTGCGCGGCCCAGGTGCGGCGGCACTCCTCCAGCAGCCACATGCCCATGATGTTGCGCAGGTAGCGGACGGTGCCGTCGATGCCGCGCTCGTTGGTGAAGTTCGCCGCGCGGGACGCCTCGGTGAGCACGGGCGCGTCGAGTTCGAGTCCGGCGAGCGACCAGGTGCCGCAGGAGATGTAGGCGGCGCCGGGGCCGGTCGCGGGCACGGCGGCCACCGCCGAGGCGGTGTCGTGGGAGGCCACGGTGGTGACGGCCGTGGCGGCCGGCAGCCCGGTCGCGGCGGCGACGTGCGGCAGGAGGGTGCCCGCGGGGGTGCCGGGTTCGCGCAGCGGCGGCAGCACCGAGGTGTCCAGGCCGATACGGCGGGCGAGTGCGGCGGACCAGGTGCCGGTGCGGGCGTCGAGCAGGCCGGTGGTGGAGGCGTTGGTGGTCTCGGCGCCCAAGGTGCCGCCCAACCAGTGGGCGAGCAGGTCCGGGACGAGCAGCAGGGTGCGCGCGGCGGCCAGGGCCGCGCTGCCGCGGGCGGCCGCGAGCTGGAAGACGGTGTTGAACGGCAGGTGCTGCAGCCCGTTCACGGCGTAGAGGGCGTCGGCGCCGATCTCGTCCCGCACCCGCGGGGCGACCTGCGCGGTGCGGGTGTCGCGGTAGTGGAAGGGCAGGCCGAGCAGGGCGCCGTCGGCGTCGAGCAGGGCGTAGTCCACCGCCCAGGTGTCGATGCCGACGGAGGCGACAGGGCCGGCGGCGCGCAGCCCGGCGAGGACGGCCTCGTAGAGCGCGGGCACGTTCCAGTGCAGGCCGTCGGGCAGGCGCAGCGGGGCGTTGGGGAAGCGGGCCACCTCGGTCAGCGCCAACTCCATGTGCCCGACCCGTCCGACGACCACCCGCCCGCTGCTCGCCCCGAGGTCCGCCGCGGCGAACGCCGCCACGGCGCCGCGTCCTGCGGGTGCGGCGGGGGCGGTCGGCATCGTGCCGGTCATGCGTCTCCTCTCCGAGGGGGCATACGAGGGGGCGGGCGGGACGGCGGAGTCCGGCGGCGCGGGCGGAACGGCGGGCGGGTGGACCGGCTCCGGCGAAGTGGCCGACGTCCGGCCGGTCCCGGCCGTCGCAGGAACCGGCCGCGCGGAGCCGGGGCGCCGCCTCACCGCAGGAAGGCCGCCGCGACGCCCGCGTCCACCGGCACGTGCAGGCCGGTCGTGTGCGTCAGGTCGCCGCCGGTGAGGGCGAAGACCGCGTTGGCCACGTGCTCGGGCAGCACCTCCCGCTTGAGCAGGGTGCGTTGCGCGTAGAACTCGCCGAGTTTCTCCTCCGGCACGCCGTAGACCGCGGCCCGCTGGGCGCCCCAGCCGCCGGCGAAGATGCCCGAGCCGCGCACCACGCCGTCCGGGTTGACGCCGTTGACGCGGATGCCGTGCTCGCCCAGCTCCGCGGCCAGCAGCCGCACCTGGTGCGCCTGGTCGGCCTTCGTCGCGGAGTAGGCGATGTTGTTGGGGCCGGCGAACACCGCGTTCTTGGAGGCGATGTAGACGATGTCGCCGCCCATGCCTTGCGCGATCATGGCGCGGGCGGCCTCGCGGGAGACGAGGAAGGAGCCGCGGGCCATGATGGCGTGCTGCCTGTCCCAGTCCGCGGCGGTGGTCTCCAGCAGCGGCTTGGAGATGGAGATGCCGGCGTTGTTGACGACGAGGTCCACGCCGCCGAAGGCCAGCAGGGCCTGCTCCAGGGCGGCTTCGACCTGCTCCTCGGAGGTGACGTCCACCGTGACGGGCACCGCCGTGTCCGGCCCGCCCAGCTCCTGCGCGACGGCTGCCGCGCTGTCCCCGTCCAGGTCGGCGACGACGACGCAGGCGCCCTCGGCCGCCAGCCGCCGCGCGATCGCCCTGCCGATGCCGGACCCGGCGCCGGTGACCAGCGCGATCCTGGTCGCGAGCGGTTTGGGGGCGGGCATCCGGCGCAGCTTGGCCTCCTCCAGCTCCCAGTACTCGATGCGGAACTTCTCGGCCTCCTCGATCGGCCGGTAGCTGGAGACGGCCTCGGCGCCGCGCATGACATTGACGGCGTTGACGTAGAACTCGCCGGCCACCCGGGCGGTCTGCTTGTCCTTGCCGTAGGAGAACATGCCGACGCCCGGGACGAGGACGATCGCGGGGTCGGCGCCGCGCATCGCTGGGGAGTCGGGGGCGGCGTGCCGCCGGTAGTAGGCGGCGTACTCGGCCCGGTACCGCGCGTGCAGCTCCTTCAGGCGGGTCGCGACCTCCGCCAGGGGCGCGGTGGGCGGCAGGTCGAGCACGAGGGGGCGGACCTTGGTGCGCAGGAAGTGGTCGGGGCAGGAGGTGCCGAGCGCGGCCAGGCGCGGGTGCTCGGCGCGGGCGAGGAAGTCCAGCACGGTGTCGCTGTCGGTGAAGTGGCCGACCTGGGGGCGGTCGGTGGAGGCCAGGCCGCGCAGCAGGGGGGCCAGCGCGGCGGCCCGGGAGCGGCGCTCGGCGGCGGGCAGGGGCACGTAGCCGGGCAGTTCGGGGCCGAAGGGCTCGGCCTTGCCGCGCTGGGCGAGGAAGGTCTCGGCGGTGCGGATGATGCGCAGCGAGTTGGCCTCGCACTCCTCGGAGGTGGCGCCCCAGGCGGTGATGCCGTGGCCGCCCAGCACGCAGCCGATCGCCTCGGGGTGGGCCTTGTGCACCGCGGCGATGTCCAGGCCGAGTCGGAAGCCGGGGCGGCGCCAGGGCACCCAGACCACCGCGTCGCCGAAGCACTCCTTGGTCAGCGCCTCGCCGTCGGCCGCGCAGGCGAGCGCGATCCCGGAGTCGGGGTGCAGGTGGTCGACGTGGGCGGCGTCCAGCAGGCCGTGCATGGCGGTGTCGATGGAGGGGGCGGCGCCGCCCTTGCCGTGGGCGCAGAAGTCGAAGGCGGCGACCATCTCGTCCTCGCGGTCCACCCCGGGGTAGACGCCGGTGAGCGCGCGCAGCCGGTCCAGCCGCAGCACCGCCAGGCCCGGTTCGGTGAGGGTGCCGAGGTCCCCGCCGGAGCCCTTGACCCACATCAGCTCGATCTCGGCGCCGGTCACCGGGTCGGGCGCGGTGCCCTTGGCGGAGGTGTTGCCGCCGGCGTAGTTGGTGTTGCGCGGGTCGGCGCCGAGCCGGTGCGAGCGGGCGATCAACGCGCCGACGGCGGGGTGGGGCTTCGAGGCGGGAGCCATGAGATGTCCTTTGCGACGCCGGCGGGTATCACGGGGGTGACTCACGCGGGGATCGGGGCAGCACGCATGAATCGTTTCATTATTCGCACCCACCGTAGTGGGCCCCGTACCCGGTGTCAATGCACGTGCGTGTGATTGAATAGGTTCAAAGGGGCGCGGCCGGTGGGACGGAGTGTGGGTCCATGGTGGGGATCAAAGAGGTCGCGCGCCAGGCCGGCGTGTCGGTCGGCACCGTCTCCAACGTCATCAACCGGCCCGAGACGGTGGCCGAGGAGACCCGCACCCGCGTCCAGTCGGTCATCGCCCGGCTGCACTACGTCCGCAGCGAGTCCGCCCGCCAACTGCGTGCGGGCGCCAGCCGGTTGATGGCCCTGCTCGTCCTCGACATGGGCAACCCCTTCTTCGTTGCCGTCGCGAGCGGCGCCGAGCGGGCCGCCCGCCAGGCCGGGCTCGTGGTCATGGTGTGCAACAGCGCCCAGAGCGTCAGCGAGGAGATGGACTACCTCTCGCTCTTCGCCGAGCACCGGGTGCGCGGCGTCCTGGTCACGCCCGCCGACCCCACCGGCCGCAGCCTGGACGTCCTGCGCGGCCAGAACATCCCCTTCGTGCTGGTCGACCGGGTCGGCGGCCTGGACGACACGGGCTGCTCGGTCTCGGTGGACGACGTGGCCGGCGGCCGGCTGGCCGCCCGGCACCTGGTCGCGGCCGGGCACCGCGCGGTCGTCTACGTCGGCGGGCCGCCGGAGCTGCCGCAGGTGCGCGACCGGCGGGCCGGCGTGCTCGCCGCGCTCGCCGAGGCGGGCCTGCCGGCCGAGGCGCTGATCGACGTCACCGCCGAGCGGCTGGACGTGGCGGCCGGCCGCGACGCCGGCGCCCGGCTGCTCGGCCTGTCCCCCCGCCCCACCGCGGTCTTCTGCGCCAACGACCTGCTGGCGCTGGGCGTTCTGCAGGCGCTGTTCGCCGCCGGCGTCGGCGTGCCGGACGAGATCGCCCTCGTGGGGTACGACGACATCGAGTTCGCCGCCGCGGCCGCGGTGCCGCTCACCTCGGTGCGCCAACCGGCCGTCGCGATGGGCCGGTTGGCCGCCGAGATGCTGATGGACGAGACCGGGCCGGACGCCGGAAGGCACGAGCACCGGCAGGTGGTGCTCCAGCCGGAGCTGGTGGTGCGCGGGTCCAGCCTGCGCCGCTGACCATACGGGCCGCGCCGACCCGCCGGCCCCGCCGCCGTACGCCGGGCGGCGGTCACGCCGCAACTTCCCCGGCTCGCCAGGACGGCGCTGATTCGTTTCAAACGGCGGTCAGATTAGCGGCACCCACGCGGGGGCGCAACGGTTGTGACAGCCCCATTTCAAAGGCTGCCCCTGCGTGCGCGGACCGCCCCGCGGGGCGGCGGATATTTCGTTCCCGGCACTGGACGCCCGCGTGACGCAGGACATACTCTCGCCACAGTCGACCCCGATGAATCGTTTCACCGTGGGTCGTGGAGCCCACCGCGGAAGAGCGGCACCCCGAGGCGAGGACCTGGCGCGATGAACGATCCCCTGGGCACATCCCCGGGCCCCCTGGGCGCCCCGGACAAGGACCCGCTGCTCGTCCTGGACCGGGCGGCCAAGCGCTTCGGCGCGGTGCACGCCCTGGCGGACGGGTCGGTGACCCTCTACCCGGGCGAGGCGCACGCCCTGCTCGGCGAGAACGGCGCGGGCAAGTCCACGCTGGTGAAGATCCTCGCCGGCGTGCACCGGCCCGACAGCGGCACACTGCTGATCGAGGGCCGCCCGGTGGTGTTCGCCGGCCCGGCCGACTCGCGCGCGGCCGGCGTGTCGATCATCTATCAGGAGCCCACCCTCTTCCCGGACCTGACGGTGGCGGAGAACATCTTCATGGGCCGCCAGCCGCGCCGGGCCGGCCGCCGGATCGACCGGGGCGCGATGAACCGGGCCGCGGCCGAGGTGTTCGCCCGCCTCGGGGTGCGGCTGGACCCGCAGCGCCAGGCCCGCGGCCTGTCGGTGGCCGACCAGCAGATCGTGGAGATCGCCAAGGCGCTGTCGCTGGACGCCAAAGTGCTGGTGATGGACGAGCCGACGGCGGCACTGACCGCGGTGGAGGTCGAGCGCCTCTTCGACGTGATGCGCACCCTGCGCGAGCAGGGCGCGGCCGTGCTGTTCATCTCGCACCGCCTGGAGGAGGTCTTCGCCTCCTGCCAGCGGGTGACGGTGATGCGCGACGGGCGCTTCGTGAGCACCGCGCCGATCGGCGAGGTCACCGTGGACTCCGTCATCCGCTCGATGGTCGGCCGCGACCTGGACGCCCTGTTCCCGAAGACGCGGACGGCGCCGGGCGAGGTGGTGCTGGAGGTCGAACACCTCACCCGCGAGGGCGTGTTCGAGGACATCGGTTTCCACGTGCGCGGCGGCGAGATCGTCGCGCTGGCCGGGCTGGTGGGGGCCGGCCGCAGCGAGGTCGCCCGGGCCGTCTTCGGCATCGACCGGCGTGACGCGGGCACGGTGCGGGTGCGCGGCCGGCAGCTGCCCAACGGCGTGCCGGCGGCGGCCATGGCGGCGGGCGTCGCTCTGGTGCCCGAGGACCGGCGCCAGCAGGGCCTGGTGATGGACATGGCGATCGACCGCAACATCGCGCTCGCCTCGCTGCCGCGGCTGCGCCGTCTGGGCCTGATCCGGCGCGGCACCGAGCGGGAGCTGGCCTCGGACTGGGCGGGCCGGCTGCAGCTGAAGTTCGGCGGGATGGGCGACCCGGTGGCCACCTTGTCCGGCGGCAACCAGCAGAAGGCGGTGCTCGGCAAGTGGCTGGCCCGCGGGCCGTCGCTGCTGATCATCGACGAGCCGACGCGCGGTATCGACGTCGGCACCAAGGCCGAGGTGCACCGCATCCTGGACGGCCTGGTCGCCGAGGGCATGGCGGTGCTGATGATCTCCTCGGAGCTGCCGGAGGTGCTCGGCATGGCCGACCGCGTCCTGGTGCTGCACGAGGGGCGGATCACCGCCGAGCTGAGCCGCGCCGAGGCCGACGAGGACACCATCATGCGGGCCGCCACCGGCTATGCGGCGGTGGCGTCATGACCGCGCAGGCCACCGCCCCCGCTCTGCCGACCGAGCGGTTCGCCCGCGGCGCCGCGCTGCTGCGGGCCCGCGAACTGGGCATCGCGATCGCTGTCCTGCTGGTCTTCGCGGCCACCACGATCAGCAACCATGCCTTCGCGAACGCCCACAGCATCCAGCAGCTGCTCACCGGCGCCTCGCTGATCGCGCTGCTCGGCGTCGGCGAGACGATGGTCGTCGTCACCCGCAACGTCGACCTGTCGGTCGGCTCGGTGGTGGGCCTGTCGGCCTACGTCGTCGGCGACGTCTTCAAGCACCACTCCGGCTTCCCGGTGCTGCTCGGCTACGTGCTGGGCATCGCGATCGGGGCCGCCGTCGGCGCCGTCAACGGCGCGATCACCACCGTCACCCGCGTGCCGAGCCTGGTGGTCACCCTCGCGATGCTCTACGTGGTGCGGGGTGTGGACGGCGTCGTCGTGGACGGCAGGACCATCGATCCGGGCGCGATCCCGAAGTCCTACACCGAGGTCGGCTACCGCACCTTCCTCGGCGTCCCGTGGCTGGCGCTGATCGTGGCCGTGGTGGTGGCGGCCGCCGGGTACGCGATGCGCTCGTTCCGGGCCAGCCGCGACCTGTACGCGATCGGCTCCAACCCCGAGGCGGCAGCGCTGGCCGGCATCCCCGCCGGGCGGCGGGTGTTCAGCGCCTTCGTGATCAGCGGCGCACTGGCGGGACTGGCCGGCTCGCTGTTCCTGGCCCTGCACGCTCAAGTCGACGTCACCGGCGGCAACGGCTACGAGCTGACGGTGGTCTCGGCCGTGGTCGTCGGCGGCGTGGCGATCTTCGGCGGCAGCGGCACCGTCCTCGGCGCGGCCCTGGGCGCGCTGCTGCTCAACACGATCAACCAGGCGCTGGTCGCCGCCAAGATCTCGTCCTTCTGGAACGAGGCCGTCGCCGGCGGACTGCTGCTGGCGGCCATCGCCTTCGACCGGTGGCTGGGCCTGCGGGTCGCCCGCAGCCTCCAGTCCGTGCAGGGAGCCCACCGTGACGCCTGACCTGACCACCAAGCCGGCCGCCCGCACCGTCCTGCGCGGGGGCGAGGGCGGCGGGCAGCCGCTGCGGCGCGCGCTGCTGCGCTGGGAGAGCGCCCTGGTGCTCGTCCTGGTCGCGGTGATCGTCTTCGGCTCGGTGCACTCCTCGACGTTCCTGGACGGCACCAACTTCTTCTACATCGGCCTCAACATGGGCGAGATCGCCATCATGGCGCTGCCGCTCACGCTGATCGTGATGACCGGCGAGATGGACCTGTCGGTCGCCTCGATGCTGGGCCTGTCCGGCGCCGTGATGGGCTCGCTCTTCCACGACGGCTGGTCGGTGTGGGCGGCGATGGCGGCCGCGCTGGTGGTCGGCGCGGCCGGCGGCGCGCTCAACGGGCTGCTGGTCGCGAAGATGGGGCTGCCCTCGATCGCGGTCACCATCGGCACCCTGACGCTCTTCCGCGGCCTGGCCGAGGTCGTGCTGGCGCCGCGGACGGTCACCGGCTTCCCGATCTCGCTGACGAAGATCGGCGTGGTGCCGGTCCAGGGCACGCAGATCGCGTGGTCGGCGCTGATCTTCCTGGTGCTCGCGGTGGTCTTCGGGGTGGTGCTGCACGCCACCCCGCTGGGCCGCTCGATCACGGCGATCGGCCTGCAGCCGGAGGCCGCGCGCTTCTCCGGCATCCGGGTGGACCGCATCACGTTCGGCCTCTACGTGGTCTCCGGCGTCTTCTGCGCCTTCGCCGGAATCCTGTTCACCCTGAAGAACTCCTCCGTCAGCTACGACGCGGGCACCGGCCTGGAGCTGAACGTGGTGGCGATCGTGCTGCTGGGCGGGGTGTCCGTCTTCGGCGGCCGCGGCACGGTCGCCGGCGTCGTCCTCGCGGTGGCCATCGTCGGCTGCCTCCAGCAGGCGCTCACCCAGATGGGCGTCAAGCCCGAGGTGCAGAACATCGTCACCGGCGGACTGCTGCTGATCAGCGTCGTCGTGCCGAACGGCGGTGCGGCGGTCCGCCGGATGCGGGACCGCCTGCGCCGCGCCGGGTGATCGGCGGCCGCGCCGATCGTTGTCGTTCCCGTCCACCCACTGCAGAAAGACAACTGACGTGACCATCCGCACCACGGCACGCCGCCGGGCGACCGCGCTGCTGTCCCTCGTCGTCGCCTGCATCACCCTCGCGGCGTGCGGCTCGTCGAACAGCGCCGGCGCCGACCCGACCGGGAAGCCCACCGCGACCGGGGTGAAGAAGGGCCTGACGGTCTACTTCATCCCCAAGGACACCCAGAACCCCTACGAGGTGCTGGCCGACGCCGGCGGCAAGAAGGCGCTGCGGGAGCTCGGCGGGAAGGTGGTGGTCAGCAGCGGCACCGCGGACACCGCGGCCGCGCAGATCCCCTCGATCCAGGCCGCGATCCAGGCGCACGCCGACGCCATCGTGATCGCGGGCAACGACCCGTCGGCGCTGTGCCCCTCGCTCAACCAGGCCTCCGCCGCCGGTATCAAGATCGTCTCCTTCGACTCCGACATCTCCTGCGGCACCAGCCCGAACCACCTGTTCATCAACCAGGCCGACACCAAGGTGATCGGCACCTCCGAGGTGGACCTGCTGGCCAAGGAGATCCACAGCACCGGCCAGATCGCGATCCTGTCGGCCGCGGCGAGCGCGACCAACCAGAACGCGTGGATCGGATACATGAAGCAGGAGCTGGCCAAGTACCCGAACATGAAGCTGGTCAGCACCGTGTACGGCAACGACGACCCGGCCACCTCGCTCACCGTGCTGCAGGGCCTGCTGTCGGCGTACCCGAACCTCAAGGGCATCATCTCGCCGACCACGGTGGGCATATCGACCGCGGCCCAGTACCTGTCCAGCCACAAGGACGTCGCCGCGAAGGTGACGCTCACCGGCCTCGGCCTGCCGTCGCAGATGAAGTCCTACGTGCACGACGGCACCGTGAAGTCCTTCGAGCTGTGGAACCCCAGCAACCTGGGCTACCTCGCCGGGTACGCGGCCGCGTCGCTCGCCTCGGGAAGCGCCAGTCTGCAGGCCGGCTCGACCTTCAAGGCCGGCACGCTCGGCAGTTACAAGGTGCTCGGCCCCGCCGCCGGCATCGGCCCGTCGGTCGTGCTCGGCCCGCCCACCGTGTTCGACGCCGCCAACGTCGACAGATTCGACTTCTGACCGGCCCGGCGGCCGGCCCCGCGTACCGGGGTCGGCCGTCCGCCGAACCGCCGCGGGCACCGTCGCGAACCTTGGCACCACCACCGGCATACCGACCGGCACCCCGACCGACACCCGTCCCCGCACCAGATCCCGCGCCCGGCCACGCACCGGACCCCGCACCGGACGAAGGACCCCCCTGATGACCACGACACTCGGTGCCCCGCCGCCCGCCCCCGGCCTGGAGCGCGTCACCGCCCGGCGGACGAAGGTGGGCCTGGTCGCCGGCGGACTGGGCGCCTACTGGCCCCAGTTCCCCGAGCTGCTGCCCCAACTGCGGCGCTGCGCGGCCCGCGTGGCGACGCGCATGCAGGCGCTCGACTGCGAGGTGGTGGACGCCGGCTTCGTCTCCGACGCCGAGGAGGGCGCCCGCGCCGCCGAGAAGTTGCGGGTGGCCGGCTGCGACCTCGTCGTCGGCTTCCTGACCACCTACATGACCGCCTCCATGCTGGTGCCGATCGCCCAGCGCAGCGGCGCCCCGGTGCTGCTGATCAACCTCCAGCCCACCGAGGCGATGGACCACGCCTCCTTCGACACCGGCCAGTGGCTCGCCTACTGCGGGGCCTGCCCGCTGCCGGAGATGGCCAATGCCTTCCGCCGCTGCGGCATCGACTTCCGCTCGGTGTCGGGCCATCTGGAGGACGAGCGGGCCTGGGAGCGGATCAGCCGCTGGATCGCGGCGGCCGGGGTGCGCGGTGCGCTGCGGCACGGCCGGCACGGGCTGATGGGGCACCTCTACCCGGGCATGCTGGACGTGTCCACCGACCTGACGCTGGTGCCGGCGAACTTCGGCGGCCACATGGAGGTGCTGGAGTTCGACGACCTGCGAGTGCGGGTGGCCGCCGTGACCGACGCCCAGGTGGACGAGCGCCTCGCGCTGGCCCGGCAGGTCTTCGACCTCGATCCGAGCGTCCAGGAGGAGGACTTCCGCTGGGCGGCCCGGGTCTCGGTGGGCCTGGACCGTCTGGTCGACGACTTCTCGCTGGACAGCCTCGCCTACTACCACCGCGGCCTGGAGGGCGAGCAGCACGAGCGGCTGGGCGCGGGGATGATCCTGGGCGCCTCGCTGCTCACCGCCCGCGGCGTGCCGGCCGTCGGCGAGTACGAGTTGCGGACGTCGCTGGCGATGCTGATCACCGACCGGCTGGGCGGCGGCGGGTCCTTCACCGAGCTGCAGGCGCTCAATTTCCGCGACAACGTGGTGGAGATGGGCCACGACGGCCCGGCGCACCTGGCGATCAGCGGCAGGCGGCCGCTGCTGCGGGGGCTGGGCGTCTACCACGGCAAGCGCGGCTGGGGCGTGTCGGTGGAGTTCGACGTCGCGCACGGCCCGGTCACCCTGTTCGGCATCGCCCAGCAGCGCGACGGCGCCTTCACCTTCGTCACGGCCGCAGGGGAGGTGGTGCCGGGGCCGCTGCTGGAGATCGGCAACACCACCTCGCGGGTCGACTTCGGCTGCGACCCGGGCGAGTGGACCGACGCCTGGAGCGCCACCGGCATCTCGCACCACTGGGCGCTGGGCGTCGGCGATCTTCGGCCGCGGCTGAGGGCGACGGCGGACCTGCTCGGCGTCGAACTGGTGGAGGTCGCGCCATGACCGCGCCGGACCTGCCCGGCCGCCCGCGCACCGCTCACCGGGCCGCCGCCGGCTCCCCCGTTTCCGCGCCCTCCTCCCCCTTCTGCCGCCCCTCCCCCGTACCGTCCCCCCGCAGCGCCCGGCCGCTCGACGCCGCCGCGGCCGAACTGTCGCAACTGGAAAGCAGGTCCGCCCATGGCCGGTCGTGAGGCAGCCAAGAACGCCCTTCGCGCGCAGGAGATCGAGTTGCCGTCGTGGGCGTTCGGCAACTCCGGCACCAGGTTCAAGGTGTTCGCCCAGCAGGGCGTCCCGCGCGACCCGTTCGAGAAGATCGCCGACGCGGCGCGGGTCCACGCGCACACCGGGGTCGCCCCCAGCGTCGCCCTGCACATCCCGTGGGACGCCGTGGACGACTACGGGGCCCTCGGCCGGGCCGCGGCCGACGCGGGCATCCGGCTGGGCACGGTGAACGCCAACGTCTTCCAGGACGACGACTACCGGCTCGGCAGCGTCACCAACCCCGACCCGGCGGTCCGCCGCAAGGCGCTCGACCACCTGTTCGCCTGCGTCGACATCATGGACCGGACCGGCTCGCGGGACCTGAAGCTGTGGTTCTCCGACGGCACCAACTACCCCGGCCAGGACGACATCAGGGCCCGCCAGGACCGGCTCGCCGAGGCGCTGGCCGCGGTCTACGAGCGGCTGTCCGGAGAGCAGCGGCTGATCCTGGAGTACAAGCTCTTCGAGCCGGCCTTCTACACCACCGACGTGCCGGACTGGGGCACCGCCTACGCGCACTGCCTGCGGCTGGGCGAGCGGGCCAAGGTGTGCGTGGACACCGGGCACCACGCGCCCGGCACCAACATCGAGTTCATCGTGGCGTTCCTGCTGCGGGAGGGGAAGCTCGGCGCCTTCGACTTCAACTCCCGCTTCTACGCCGACGACGACCTGATCGTGGGCGCCGCCGACCCGTTCCAGCTCTTCCGCATCCTGTTCGAGGTGCGCACCGCGGGCGGCCTGGCGGCCGAGGCGGGCATCGCGTTCATGCTCGACCAGTGCCACAACATCGAGCCGAAGATCCCCGGCCAGATCCGCTCGGTGATGAACGTCCAGGAAGCCACCGCCAAGGCGCTGCTGGTGGACACCGACGCGCTGGCCGCCGCCCAGGCGGCCGGCGACGTGCTCGGCGCCAACGGGGTGCTGATGGACGCCTACAACACCGATGTGCGCCCGCTGCTCGCCGAACTGCGCGAGGAGATGGGCCTGGACCCGGACCCGATGGCCGCTTACGCCCGCTCCGGGTACGGCGAGCGCATCGCAGCCGAGCGCGTCGGCGGCCGGCAGGCCGGCTGGGGTGCCTGAGCCGCACCCCGCGTCTCGCGGTCACGGTGCCGGCCGACGCCACGGCGCTCGTGCGCGTCCCGGTGCTCCGGCCGGGCGGCCGGGTGCGCGGCCGGTCCTGCCGCCTACTGCGTGGGCGCCTGACACTTCACGGTGGGCCGAGAGGTCCTGCGGCGGCGGGCACCCCTCGCCGCGGGGGAGCCCGGCACCGTGGGGCGGCGGCTCAGTGCGCGCCTTCCTCCTCGGCGTAGACCCGGGCCGCGTAGCGCTCCAGGATCTGCTCGCAGCCCTGCACCGCCTCCTTGGCCTCGGCCCGGCCCGAGGCGCCGAGCACGTCGCGCGCCTCCACCTTGGCCAGCCAGGTGCGCAGCTTCGTCAGGTCCTCGTCGTTCTCCTCCAGCTCGGCGAAGGTGAAGTGCGCGGCGCGCTCCTCCTTCTCGATCTCCCGCCGGAAGTCCTGGCACTTGTCGACGATCTCCTCGTACTCCGCGTCCCGCGCGGCGTTGAAGGCGTCGGCCGCGTCCGCGCTCCCCGAGAGCACCTCGGAACCGAGCAGGAAGGCCGTGCCGCCCATCTCGGTGATCTCGTTGCGCAGCACCCGCAGCGCCCGCTCGGCGCCCGCGCTGTAGGGCATGGCGGCCACCGCGTTCTGCAGGTACACCGCGCCCAGCGTCTTGATCCGCCGCCACACCCCGGCCCGCAGCCGGCTCGGCTCCGCGGGGATCTTGTAGACGAGGACCAGCCAGCGCACCTCTTCGGCGGCGCCGTCCCGCACCTGTGCTGCGCCGCTGCCGCCGCTCCCACTCGTCACGCCGTCACCCTATCCGGCGCGGGATCGGTCGCCGTCCTTGCGGCGCACTGCGCGGGCCAGCGACCAGGCGAGCAGCCCGATCGCGGCGGGCGGCATGAACCACCAGGCGGGCACGCCCGCGCCCGCGAGCGCGGCGGTGGCGGCCAGGGCCACGACGACGCCGGCGAACAGCCGCCAGTCGTCACCGACCACGAAGTCGTACCAGAAGGCGCCGAACGCCCGCAGCGCGCGCATCAGCCGACCCCCACCGTGGGCACGCCGGTGCGGACGCCGGGCTCGCGGCGGGCGCGCACGCGGCGCAGGACGGCGACCGCGGTCGCCGAGGCGGCGGCGGTGAAGGCGAGGACCACCAGCAGGGCGGCGTCCTGGCCCGGCCAGTGCGCGCCCGCGCCTTCGGCGCCCCAGAAGCTGCCGAAGGTGGTCAGCATGACCGCCACGGCGAACTTCATCGTGTTCTCCGGCACCCGGGCCAGCGGCGCCCGCACGGCGAACCCGGCGACCGACACGGCGAGCACCGCGGCGGCGGCACCCAGGGCGGCCAGCGGGACATTCCCCTGGTTGGCGCCGAAGGTCAGCACGATGAAGACGACTTCGAGCCCTTCGAGGACGACACCCTTGAACGCCAGGGTGAAGGCGTACCAGTCGGTGCCCTCCGCCGGGCGCTCGCCCGCCTGCGTGGCGCGGCCGACGTGCTTGGCGAAGCTCGCCTCCTCGTCGCGGACCGCCTTGAAGCCCGAGGCGCGCAGCACCGCCTTGCGCAGCCACTGCAGCCCGAAGACGAGCAGCAGCCCGCCCACGACCAGCCGCAGCGCGTCCAGCGGCACCCGGGTCAGCGCCGGCCCGAGCGCCGCGACGAGCACGGCGAGCAGCGCCAGCCCGGCAGCCACGCCCTTCAGCGCGGACCGCCACCCGCGCGAGACGCCTGCGGCGAGCACGATCGTCAACGCCTCGACGGCCTCCACGGCGCAGGCGAGGAACACCGACACCAGCAGGAACACTGCGGTCACGGCACCCTCCTCCTTCCCGCCCGGCAGCTCGTCACGCGTCGAATGTAACAGCTGTTAGCTTCGCACGCGAGCGCCTGCGGGAGCGAGTGCGGCCGCACGGAGCCGGGGGGCGCCGCCGCGGGCTGTCCCCGGCCCGCGGGCGCGCGTGCCGCAGGGTCCAGCGGCGGGGACGGCCACGGGCGGGGGGCGACCGCATGGGCCGCCGCGGGCGCGGCGCGTCGGGCGGCGACGCTCTGGCCACGCGGACTGCCGCACCCGCCCGGCGGACGCACCGGCGGACGTGCCCGACCAACGGTTGCGTCCCGTGCCCGCCCTCCCCGGCGCGGACAGCGGCGACGCCCCGGCCGCGCGGATCACGGCACCCACCCCGGCGGCTATTGCCCGATGGGCAGACCCGGCGACCGCGCCGGGGGGCCGGCTTCCGGGGGTGCGGGGATGCCGCGGGGTACGATCGCGGCATGCGAAGGGCGACGGGCGAGCGGTCCGTGCTCGTCGCAGTACGGTCGGCGGTGGCGCTGTACCGGCTGCTCGACGTCCTGCCCGTCTTCGCCGGCGACCCCCGCGTGCACCGGCACTTCACCCTCGTGCCCGGCTCGGAGTTCGACGTGGACGCGCTGGCGGCCGTCGATGCGGCCGGGGCCCGTACACTCCCGTGGGACGCGGCCCGGCGGCGCTCCTTCGACCTGGTGCTGACCGCGAGCCCCAAGGGGGCGCTGCAACTGCTGCGCGGCGAGCGCGTGCTCCTCCCGCACGGCGCCGGCTTCGGCAAGACCGTGCCGTCCGAGGGCTCGGCCGCCTTCGCCTCCGGCCTGGACCCGGCCTATCTCGACACCGGCGACGGCGCCCTCGCCCTGTACGCCCTCGCCCACCCCGACCAGGTCGCCGACCTCGCCGCGCGCAGCCCCGCCCTGGCCGATCGGGCCCGCGTGACCGGCGATCCGACGCTCGAACGGCTGCTGGCCGCGCGGCCGTTGCGCGACCGCTACCGGGCGGCGCTCGGCACGGGCGGGCGCCGGCTGGTCGTGCTCACCTCCACCTGGGGCCCGGAGTCGCTGCTGCGCCGCCGCCCGGAGCTGGCCCGCGACCTGCTGGCGCACCTGCCCTGCGACGAGTACCAGGTGGCGCTGATCGTCCACCCCAACGAGCGCAGCCGCATGGGCCGTTACGAGCTGCGCCAGCACCTCGCGCCCGCGCTGGACGCCGGACTCGTGCTGCCCGGGCCGTACGAGGAGTGGGCCGCCGTCCTCGTCGCCGCCGACGCGGCCGTCTGCGACCACGGCTCGACCGCCTTGTACTTCGCGGCGGTGGGCGGCGACCGGCCGCTCGTGGGCGCCTACGACGGCGGCGGCGAACTGCTGCCGGGCAGTCCCGTCGCCACCTTGCTGGAACAGGTGCCGCACCTGCGCCACCCGTCCGACCTGCGGCAGGCGCTGGCCGCCTACCGCCCGGGTACGGCTGCCGCGGCGGCGCGGGCGGCGTTCGCCGAGCAGGGCCGCGCCCTGTCGCACCTGCAACGTGAGCTGTACGCCCTGCTCGGTCTCACTCCGCCGCCGGGCCCTGTGGAGGCCCGGCCGCTCCCGGTCCCCGGTCCGGCGCCGCGCACCGTGGCGGCCTTCGACGTCCACGCCGAGGTGACCGGGGGCGCGGTCCGCGTCACCCGCGTCCCGGGGGGTCTGGGCCCGGCGGGGCACCACTTGGCCGCGGAGCACGGGGCGGCGGGCGAGCGGGCGACCCGTACGGCCGCGGTCCTCTATCGCCGCCCGCAGCCGGCGCCTGCCGCACCGCACGCCTCGGCCTGGCGCGCCGACGCGTGGACGGCCCACGTACTGGACTCCTACCCCGCCGCCCGGGTCGCGGCCGCCCTCCTGGACGCCGGCCGCGGCCTGTTGCGGCTGCGCGACGGCTCGCTCCACACCCTGCGGCTCGCCCCGCACACGCACAACGGCCGCCTGGAGTACGCGGACCCCGCAGCCGCCGTCTCCGCCCTCCACGCCTGGCACACGCTGCACGGCGCCCTCCCGGCAGGCCGTCTGGACTGCCTCCTGGGCGAGCATGCCTTCCGCCTCACCCTGGAACAGCCCACGGCGCACGACCGCGCCCACCCCGTCTGAGCGGGCCCGCACACCCCGCCGCGAGCGGGGGGTGTCGGCCTCGGCGGGTGGATCGGCTCGCGGGGATGACGGCCGGGCGGGCATCGCGCCGCGCACAGATCGGCGACCCGGCCCTTCTCCGGGCGCCGCCCGGGCCGGTACGGGCTACTCCACGCCGTTGCGTTCGCGGATGGCAGCCGCGGCCGCCGCGTACGTCGCTGCCTGCTCAGGGTCGTGGGCGCTTTCCAGGGCGGCCAAGGCGTCCAGGACGCGGGCCTCCTCGAAGCCCGAGCCCCGGCGGCGGGCCGATTCCAGCGCCTCGCGGTAGAGGCGGGCCGCCTCACGGCGGCGGTCCGCAGCGGCGAGGACGCGGCCCAGTGCGAGGGCGATCCGGGCGGTGATCCGTTCGCGTTCCATCGCCGTCGCCGTGTTGTGGGCATCGGCGAGCAACGTCAACGCGGCTTCCCGATCGCCGAGTTCGGACTGCGCCTGGCCGAGGCGGTAGGTCTGGAGCAGGGCGCCGTAGGCGTTGCCGATCGAGAGGTGGAGGTCGCGGGAGCGGGCGAAGTCGGCTGCCGCCGCGGCCCAGTCGCCCGTCGCGGAGGCGAGCATGCCGCGGAACTCGACGGCGGAGGCCCGCAGTTTCGTGTGCTCCTCCCCCAGCAGCTCAAGTCCCGCGAAGGCGCCGCGGATCTCCGCGGCGGCGGCCTCGGTGTCGCCGGACTCCCAGAGGCGGCGGGCGAGTTGGCAGCGCATGCGCACCATCGCGGGCACGTCGCCGGAGCGCACCGCGCTGTCGCGGCCGAGCCGGAACGCCTCGGTGACGCCGGGCTGCCGCGGGTGGTCGAGGGCGAGCGTCCACACCGTCTCGCACAACGCGACGGTGAGCGCGTCGAGTTCGCGATCGTGGGCCAGCCGCACGCAGGCGAGCAGGGTGTGCCGTTCGTCGCGCAGCCAGCGAACCGCGCGGGTCCTGCGGGCGGTGCGCTCCTCGCCGGCGGCCTGCTCCGGGTCGGGCAGCGGAAGGTCGGGGGCGCCCTCGACCGGGTCCACCGATGCGGCCACGATCAGGCGGTCGCCTGCCGCGAAGCGGTCGGCGCGCTGTCCCTGCCGGGTGATCCAGGTCAGCACCCTCACCTGCGCGGCCGCCACCTCCTCGGCGCGCAGGTCCTGCCGGGCCCGCCGCCTGGCGTGGGCGCGCCGCAGCTCGGGCAGGCGCACCCGGGCACCCCGGTCGTCGAGGGTGCCGCGCAGATCGGCCAGCCCTGCGGCGGCCAGCTGCTCCAGTGCGTCGTCGCAGGCGTCGGGGCCGAGGCCGAGCAGCGCGGTCGCGGAGGCGCGGGTGAAGGCGGGGCCGGGGTGCTCGCCGAGCAACCGGTACAACAGCCCGGCCGACGGCGGGAGTTCGTCCAGCGCTGCGTCCCAGACCTGCTCGACCACCGGGATCACGTCGGTGCCGATCCGGGCCCGCAGCTCGTCGAGCAGCCGCGGCAGGGGGCGCAGTGGGTGGCTCCTGATCCAGGCGCCCGCGGTGCGCAGCGCCGCGGGCAGCCCGGCGCACAGCGCGGCCGCCGCGCGCGCCGCCTCGGGGTCCGCCGCGAGCCGTTCGGGCCCGGCGATCCGGCCGAGCAGGTCCAGCGAGGCGGCCTCGTCCAGCGGCGCCAGCGGAAGTTCGAGGGCGGTGCCGTCCTCCAGGCCGGGCAGCGGGCTGCGGCTGGTCACGATCACGACGCTGCCGCCGGAGGCCGGGACGAGCGGCTCCACCTCGGCGGCGTAACGCGCGTTGTCCACGACGAGGACGATCTCATGGCGGGCCGTCACCGACCAGTACTGCGTGCACCGGGCCTTGAACGAGCCCTTCACGAAGGCAGGTTCGACCCCGAGGGAGATCAGCAGCTGGGTCAGCGCGTCGGCGGTGTCGGCCGGGCCCTGGGTGCGGAACTCGTCCAGGTCGACGCAGAGGACGTCCGCGAAGCCGGCGCCGATCCCGCGCGCCACCTCGTTGGCCAGCTCGGTGCTGCCGGCGCCGGCCGGGCCGCTCAGGGCGATCACCAGCGGCCTGCCGCGGTCACCGCGGCCCTCGAACTCCCGGCGGACCACCGCCTTCTCCGCATCCCGGTTCACGAAGTGCACCGCCGCCGGCGGAAGTTCGATCGTCACCCGGCCCCACCCCTCCCTGCGCGCCCGGCCCCCGGCGCCGGAGAGCCGGGGTCCACCCTAGGGCCTCTCGCTCACCCGGAGTGCCCGGCGGAGCACGCGCCGACCCGGTCGGGGGAATGTGCGGCCGTCGCGCGTACTCTTGAAGAGTTCTGCAATTTATCAGGTGTCGATCGGCACAGTGAGGGGATCGGTGGGCGTGGCCGAGGACGGATTCGTGGCGGCGGTCCTGGAGCGGGTCCGGCTGGCCCGGGCGCGGCTCGCCGCGGCCCGCGCGTCCGGTGACCCCTACGAGGCGGCGGTGGCCGCCGACGAGTTGGACGACGCGGTGCGCGTGGCGGATCAGCACGGCATCGGCACGGAGGCGGTCGTCGAGCCCGCCGCCGGGGCGGTCACGGAAACGGGCGCCGGGCCGGTCGCGGAGCCGATCGGCGAGCCGGAGGAGGAGCAGCGGTGAAGGCCGTCGGGGTCCCGCTCTACCAGGCGAAGGCGGAGTTCTTCCGGATGCTCGGCCACCCGGTGCGCATCCGGGTGCTGGAGCTGTTGCAGGACGGCCCGATGGCGGTGCGCGACCTGCTGGCCGCGATCGGGATCGAGCCCTCCAGCCTCTCCCAGCAGCTGGCGGTGCTGCGCCGCTCCGGCATCGTGACGGCCACCCGCGAGGGCTCCACCGTGGTCTACACGCTGGCCGGCGGGGACGTCGCCGAGCTGCTGCGGGCCGCCCGCCGCATCCTCACCGAGCTGCTGGCCGGCCGCCAGGACCTGCTGGACCAGCTCACCGAGTCCGACCCGGGCGCCGGCGGCGCGAGGTGACCGGGACGAGCGGGGCGAGCGGGGAGACGAGCGGTACGGGGACGGGTACGGAAGGCGGCGCTGCGGACGGCACGGCGAGCGGCGCCGAGACTCCTGCCGGGGCGCCGCCGGCGCCCGCCGCACCCGTCGCAGCGCCCCTCACCGCCGGGCCGGCCCTCCCCACGGGCGACCAGTCCGAGCGGTGGAAGGAGAAGGCCACCCGGCTGCGGGTGATCTTCTACGTCGCGGGGACCCACCTGCTGGCCGCGATCCTCTGGTTCTTCTTCTACATCGGCTCGCACACCCACAAGTAGCCCGCTCCCCGGCCCTGCCGACACCCCCGGGGCGGCCATTGTGCGCGGCCGGGCGGCGGAGTTACCGTTCCCAGGAGCGGGGACGGGCCGGGGACGGCCGCGAGCAGGGCGGGAGGCGGCGTCATGCGCGAGAGCGGAGTCCGCCCGCTGCACACCCTCGCCACGTTCTCGCGACGCCACATCGACCTCCAGCGCGTCGCCGGCGCCCTGTGTACCGGCGCTCCGGGTGCTCCGGCCGCCGTGCCCGCGGCTGCCACCCGCGCCGTCGGCTAGGACCTGTCCGGCCCGTCCTGCCTGCTCGCCGGGCGGACGTCGCCACACGTCGGCCCCCCCGGCTCCGGCAGGCCCACCGCCGTACGGCGCGCACGGGCACCGCGCCCGCACCCTTCGGCACCCCGTCGGGACCCTTCGGCCACCGCGCCCCGCCCTCCCGCGGCCCCGCGCGCATCCCCACGCACCTCCCTTGAAGGAGTCACCATGACCGTCCGCACCGAGGAGACCACCACCGAGGAGGCCCGCGCGGCCTTCGCCCGGGAGTGGCAGGAGTGGCACGCCCGCCACGAGAAGATCCGCGCCGACGCGCACGGCTTCCTTGCCATCACCGGCCTGCACTGGCTGGACGCCACCCCCACCCGCTTCGACGACGCCCCCGGTGCCTGGTCGAGCAGGCCCGAGGGCGTCGTGGTCGAGCTGGCCGAGGACGAGGAGCTGGTCCTGGACGGTGAAGTGCTGCGCGGGCGGCACGACTTCGGGGTGCTGGCCGAGCGCAGCAGCATCTTCCCGGCCGCGGGCGACGCCGTGATCGAGGTCGCCAAGCGCGGCGGGTACGACATCGTCCGCCCCCGCCACCCCGACAACCCGCTGCTGCTCGCCTACACCGGCACCCCCGCCTACGCCCCGGACCCTCGCTGGGCCCGCACCGCCCGCTTCGTGCCCTTCGAGACCCCGCGCCCGACCACGGTGGGCGCTGCCGTCGAGGGCCTGCAGCACGTCTACGACGCCGTGGGCCGGGTCGAGTTCGACCTGGACGGCGAGGAGCTGGCGCTCACCGCCTTCAACGGCCGGACCCCGGGCAGCCTGATGATCCTGCTCACCGACGCCACCTCCGGTGTCACCACCTACGCCGCCAACCGCTCGCTGTCGCTGCCCGCCCCGGCCGCCGACGGCACCGTGCCGATCGACTTCAACCGCGCCACCAATCTGCCCTGCGCCTACACCGAGTTGGCCACCTGCCCGCTGCCTCCGGCCGAGAACCGCCTCGCGGTCGCCATCGAGGCGGGCGAGCAGACGCCGACCACCCCGGTGACCGCCCACCGGTCCGTCCCCAACTGAGTCCCTGCGCGGCGCCCTTGCGGCCGATGTGCCCGACCGCGGGGCGCCGCTTAGCAGTTCCGGGTTTCCGCTGGGGCGCCCGACTCGCGGTGTCGGCCGAACGCCGTTGCGCCCACGGCTCGTTGCCCGCGGTGCGGCAGGCGGCGGGCAACCCCATGGCTGCCGGCACGGTGGGCGGTGACTCGGCGGCGCGAGCGGCCCGGACACCGTGCGGCAGGGCGCGAGCGCCGTCCACCCGAAGCCCATGGCGCTCGGGGCGCGGGAGCCGGCCCTTCCGCGGCGACCTTCACAAGGTCGTGCGCAACTGCGTGCCCGCCAGCTCCTCCAGGAGGGCCACCGCCAGGAGTTCGCCGTCGGCCGGGCCGAAGCGGGCGACGGTCTGCTCGTAGAGGCTGCGGACCGCCTCGGAGACGTCGTGCGGGGTGCCCAGGTCGCGGGCCATGGCGGTCAGGGCGGCGAGTTGGCGGTGGACGCGGTCGATGGCGTAGGAGGCGAGGTAGTCGCCGCCGTAGAGGGCGGGCAGGTCGCGGCGGATGAAGTCGCTGCCGGCCGCGCTGTCGGCGAGAACGGCGTGCAGGGTGTCGAGGGCGATGCCCGCCCTGGTGCCCAGCAGCAGGGCCTCGGCGGTGGCCGCGGCCTGGCCGAACCACAGCAGGTTCACCAGCAGCTTGGCGGTGTAGCCGGTGCCGGAGCCGCCGGTGTGCACGATGCGGTCGGCCAGCTGCTCCAGCAGCGGCCGGTGGGCGTCGAGCAGGTCCGCGTCCCCTGCGGCGAACAGGCGCAGCCGCCCTCGGGCGGCCTCATCGGGACCGCCTCCCATGGGCGCTTCGAGCACCTGGACGCCATGGGCGCCGGCCAGTGCGCGCAAGGGTGCCGACCCCGCGGGGGTGTTGCTGCTGAGGTCGAGCCACAAGGCGCCCGGCGCCATGGCGGCGAACACCTCGTCGCCGAGTGCGGCGCCGACCTCCTCGGGCCCGGGCAGCACGGTCAGCAGCACGTCCGCACCCGTGGCGGCGTCGGCCGCCGAGCCGGCCCGGCGCACCCCGCCGCCCACGGCGTCCACCCGTTCGGGCAGCAGGTCGAAGGCGGCCACCTCGTGCCCCGCTCCGGCCAACCGCGCGCATATCGGCGCGCCCATCCGCCCCACCCCGACGACCGCCATCCGTGCCATGCCTGGAGCGTACGCATCGGCTCCACGCACGGGACTGCCGCCCCGGCGCTTCAGACCGCCGGCGGCACCGCCACCTCGTCCGCCTGCCGCGGAGGCGTGTCCGTCATGCCGAGGCGCAGGTGCTCCACGTGGTAGAGGGCCTGGTCGAGGAGCTGGGCGACGTGGTTGTCGTAGAGAGCGTAGACGACCGAGCGGCCGCTGCGGGTGCCGGTGACCAGGCCGAGGTTGCGCAGCAGCCGCAGCTGGTGCGAGCAGGCCGACTGCTCCATGCCCACCGCGTCGGCCAACTCGGTTGCGGGGCAGGGGCCTTCGCGCAGCCGGGCGAGGATCAGCAGCCGCGAGGGGGTGGCCAGCGCCTGGAGCGTCGCGGCGACCTTCGGCGCGGTCTCCGCGGTCAGCGGGGTGCGCGGGACGCCGTCGTCGTAGGAGTTCGCTCCATGGCCCATACGACCATCCTACGGAGCCCCACACATGAATGACTGTTCAAGCGTTCCTGTACGGTGGGAGGGCGCGCCGGGCCTCCCCCTCGCCCCGGCCGCGTCGCCGCGCACCGGACGCCTGCCGTGAAGGAGCCCGCCCCCGCCATGTCCGCCACCGCCACCCGCCCGGACGTACGCCCGCCCGCCGCCGCTGCGGCCGCGGCCGCGCCGCACCGCAGGACCCGGGTGCTGGTGCTGCCCGAGGCCCGCTGGGCGCTGGCGGCCCTGGTGCTGTTCCTGACGGCGCTGCCGCTGTACCTGCTGGGCGCGCCGGCCTGGTCGTGGGGCCCGCTGTTCGCCGCCGTGTACGCGGCCGGCGGCTGGGAGCCGGGCCAGGCGGGCCTGCGGGCACTGCGCGAGCGCACCCTCGACGTGGACCTGCTGATGGTCGTCGCCGCCCTGGGCGCGGCCGCGATCGGCCAGGTCCTGGACGGTGCCCTGCTGATCGTCATCTTCGCCACCTCCGGCGCCCTGGAGGCCCTGGCGACCGCCCGCACCGCCGACTCGGTGCGCGGGCTGCTCGACCTGGCCCCGGCGACCGCGACCCGGCTGCGCGCGGACGGCACCGAGGAGCAGGTGCCCGCAGGCACGCTCGCCGTGGGCGAGACGGTCCTGGTGCGGCCCGGCGAGCGGATCGGCGCCGACGGGCGGGTGCTGTCCGGCGCGAGCGAGGTCGACCAGGCCACCATCACCGGCGAGCCGCTGCCCGTCGCCAAGGAGGCGGGCGACGAGGTGTTCGCGGGCACGCTCAACGGCACCGGGGCGCTGCGGGTGCGGGTCGGGCGCGACCCCTCGGACTCCGTGATCGCGCGCATCGTGTCCATGGTGGAGGAGGCGTCGCGCACCAAGGCGCCAACGCAGCTGTTCGTGGAGCGCGTCGAGCAGCGCTACGCCCTCGGCATGGTGGCGGCCACCCTCGCGCTGTTCGCGATCCCGCCGGCCTTCGGCGCCGCCCTCCAGCCCTCGCTGCTGCGGGCGATGACGTTCATGATCGTGGCCTCCCCCTGCGCGGTGGTGCTGGCCACCATGCCGCCCCTGCTGTCCGCGGTGGCCAATGCCGGCCGCCACGGCGTCCTGGTGAAGTCCGCGGTGGTCATGGAGCGCATCGGCCAGGTGGACGCCGTCGCCCTGGACAAGACGGGCACATTGACGGAAGGGGTGCCGCGGGTCACCGAGGTCCTGCCGCTGGTGACCGCGGGCCGTACGGGTGGAGCGCCTGGGGGCGGCACGAGCGGGGCCCGTACCGGCGATCCTGCCGCCGGAACGGTAGCGGCCCGCACCGGCGGTCCGCTCGGTGGCGCGGTCGCGGACCACGTCGGTGGTACGACGGGTGGCGCGGTCGCCGACCTGACCGGCCCGGCGTTCTCGGAGCCCGCCCTGCTGCGGCTCGCCGCTGCGGCCGAACTCCCCAGCGAGCACCCGCTCGCGCGGGCGATCGTGGCGGCCGCGCGCGCCCGCGGGCTGGACCTGCCCGAGGCGAGCGGCTTCGCCTCGGCGCCCGGGGCGGGGGTGACCGCGGAGGTGGAGGGCCGCACGGTCTCGGTGGGCAGCCCCGCGCGGCTGGCGGGCGGCGCGGACGGGCCCGCGGCAAAGGCCGCGGCCGGGCTGGAGGCCGCGGGCCGTACCGCCGTCCTCGTCACCGTGGACGGTGTGCCCGCCGGGGTGCTCGGCATCGCCGACCGGCTGCGCGAGGAGGCCGCCGCCACCGTCGCGGCCCTGGCCGCGCTCACCGGCCGCGGCCCCGTACTCCTCACGGGTGACAACGAGCGGGCGGCCGCCGCCCTGGCCGCGCAGACGGGCATCGCCGACGTGCGGGCGGGGATGCTGCCGCAGGACAAGGTGCGGGCGGTCGGGGAGCTGGCCGCGGGCGGGGCGCGCGTGCTGGTGGTCGGCGACGGCGTCAACGACGCGCCCGCGCTGGCCGCCGCCCATACCGGGGTCGCCATGGGCCGGGTGGGTTCGGACCTCGCGCTGGAGAGCGCCGACGCGGTGGTGGTGCGCGACGAGCTGGCCACCGTCCCCGCCGTGATCGCCCTGTCCCGCCGGGCCCGCCGCCTGGTGCGGCAGAACCTGGTGATCGCCGGGGTGTTCATCGCCGCCCTGGTCGCCTGGGACCTGGCCGCCCACCTGCCACTGCCGCTGGGCGTGGCGGGCCACGAGGGCTCCACGGTGATCGTCGGCCTCAACGGACTGCGGCTGCTCGCCGACTCCGCCTGGCAACGCGCCCGCCCGGCTCCGGCGGCGTAACCGCCGTGCGCTACTGCGGCTCGCCGTGCGTGGCGATCACCGCGGCCTGGATGCGGCGTTCGACGCCGAGCTTGGCCAGCAGGCGCGAGACATTGTTCTTGACCGTCTTCTCCGACAGGTAGAGGCGCTTGCCGATCTGGCGGTTGGTGAGCCCCTCGCCGATCAGCGCGAGGATCTGCCGCTCGCGGGGTGTCAGGTCGGCCAGCGGGTCCGGTTCGGGCGCACCGCCCGTCCCGTCGCCGCGCAGGCTCGTCATGAGCCGGGCGGTGGTGGCGGGGTCGAGCATCGATTGCCCGGAGGCCACCGTGCGGACCGCCGAGACCAGGTCGGAGCCCTTGATCTGCTTGAGCACATAGCCCGACGCCCCGGCCATGATGGCATCCAGCAGCGCGTCGTCGTCATCGAACGAAGTCAGCATCAGGCACGCCAACCCCGGTGTCGCCGACCGCAGTTCGCGGCAGACGGTGATGCCGTCGCCGTCGGGCAGCCGCACATCGAGCACGGCCACGTCCGGCCGCAGCGCGGGTCCGCGGGCAAGGGCCCGGCCGGCCGTCCCCGCCTCACCCACCACCTCGATGTCGGGCTCGGCGTCCAGCAGGTCGTGCACCCCGCGCCGGACGACCTCGTGGTCGTCCAGGAGAAACACCCGGATCGGGGACTCCGCGGAGAATGTCCGTGTCTGGCCCATCATCGCCTCGCCGTCTCGTCCGCCCCATCCGTCCCATCCATCCCGGCTCTACGATCGTCGCTCCGCCACGAGCACGCCACAAGGGCCGAACGGGCCCGCCGTTCGGGGACGGCCCGGGCCGCCCGCGGGCACCGCGGCGGACAGTGCCCCACTCGGCCCTATCGGCGCCGGGCCGACCGGCGGGAGGCTGGACGGAGGCGACGGCGGCGGTGCCCGCGCGGCTCGGGGCAGGGTGGCAACCAGGAGCCGGACCGCGGCGGGCAGGCTCACGCCGCCGTCGCACCCCGGCAGGACCGGCCGGGCCCGCGGCGAGTGGCGGCCCGGCCACCCAGGGCGCGCTCCCCCTGCCCGCGCCCCGGGGCTACGACACCCGAGAGGAGCGCAGACGATGACGCAGCAGATGGACCAGTCGACGGTCCGGCCCCCGCACACCAGGACGTGGCGGCTGCGCCTGGACATCTTCGAGGAGAACGACGACGCCACCACCGCGCACGCGGTGCTCGACACCGGCGACAACGTCCTGGACTCCCGGGCGACGGCCCGGCGCAACCCGCACGACCCGCCCGCCCCGGAGATCGGCGACGAGTACGCGGCCGGGCGGGCCCTTCTCGAAATGGGCCGCCGCCTCCTGGGCGAGGCCACCACGGACACGGCGGCCAACGCCTCCCGCTGACCCTCGGCGGTCGCCTCCGGCGGGGCCCTGCCCGCCAGCGGGCGGCTGCCGCCGGGCGCCGGCCCCTACCCGGACGGTCCCCGGCCGCGGGAGTTCCCCGGGGCCGGCGCGCACCCGTCTGCCCACGCAGGCCCCACGCCGCGCCCGGCCGTGGGCCCCTTGTGGGGGTCACCCCTGGGGGAGTCGCTCCCCGCGCCCCTCGCGGGCCCACCGGCCCACGCAATTCCCACTCCGACCCCGGACCGTGGGTCTCTTGTGGCGGGTCACCCCTCTGGGGAGCCGATCCCCACGCCCCTTTCGGCCACCCGCTTGCCCCACGCGGGCCCCACGCCGTCCCCGGCCGGTGGCCCCCTCTGGGGGAGCCACCTGCGCCCCTTGCGGGCACCCGCCTTCCCACTCAGGCCCCACGCCGACCCCAGACCGGTGGCCAGTCGGCATCGGCATCGGGGCCCAGGCGCGGCCCCCTTGTCGCTCAGGCGGCGGTCGGGCCGTTGTGGGGGATCAGGGCTACGGGGGTCGGGGTGCCGTGGAGGACCCGCTGGGCGACCGGGCCCAGGCGGGGGTTGCGGCCGTGGCCCGCGCGGTGGCCCAGGACGACCAGGCAGGCGTGCTCGGCGGCGTCGGCGAGGTGGCGTCCCACTCCGCCGACGGCTTCCTCACCGATCACGTCCACTGCGGGGAACCGGGCCTGCCAGGGCGCGAGTTCGGCCGCGAGGGCGGCATCCTCGGCGTCGGGGCCGACCGCCTCGACGGGCGCGGTGGGGTCCGCGTCCGCGCTGCTGCCGTGCACGATCCGCAGGTTCTCCCGCCGGGCGTCGGCGGCCTCGAAGGCGAAGGCGATGGCGGGGTCCGCGGGCCGGGCGACGTCGAGCCCGAGGACGACGCTCCCGGCGTCCTCTTCGTCGCCGTCCGCGGGCTCGCCGGCCTCGGCGGGTACCAGGACGACAGGGCAGGGCGCGTGGCCGGCGACGGCCCGGCCCACGGAGCCGAGCAGCGTGCCCGCGAGCGCGCCCTCGCCGCGGGTGCCGACGACCAGCAGGTCGGCCTGCGAGGCGGCGGCGAGCAGGGCGTCGGCCGGGCGGGCGGCCACCTCGTCGGCGACCACGGGCAGGTCCTCGTACTCGGCCCGCAGGCGGGCCTCGGTCTCCATGGCCGCGCGGGCCGAGGTGCGCGGGCGGGGTGCGGGGTCGGTGGGGGTGGTGACGGTGGTGCGGCCGGGCAGCGGCGGCTGGGCGTGCAGCAGGCGCAGGGCCACCCCGCGCCTGGCCGCCTCGCGGGCCGCCCACTCGGCGGCCGCCCCGCCCGCGGCCGAGCCGTCGACTCCGACAGTGACATTGCGACGCATCGGTGGCCTCCTCAATGGGTGTCGTCTTCCACCCTTGTCTCCCGGCCGCGCCCGCCGGCAGGGGCCACTCGTCCCCGCCGCGGGTCGGTCGGCCCCAGGTCGATGTCGAGCGCGTCGCCGGGCGACAAGGTGCGGGTGCCGCCGGGGAGCGCGATCCGCAGGGGGCCGGGGCCGTGGGCGGGCACCGCGGCCTGGAGCCGGCCGTCGCTGAGGGTGAGCCGCACGCCCCAGTGGCCGCGGTAGCGCAACGCGACACGGAAGCGGGAGAGTTCGGGCACGGCGACGGGGTCCAGGTGCAGGGCGTCGGCACGCGGTTCCAGGCCGGTGATGCCGCGCTGGACGAGGTCGAGGGTGCCCGCCATGGCGCCCAGGTGGATGCCCTCCCCGGTGGTGCCGCCGTGCAGGTCGGCGACGTCGCCCAGGAGCGCATTCTGGATGTACGGCCAGGCGTCGGCGCGGCCCTTGGAGCGGGCCAGCACCCAGCCGTGGACGAGTTCGCTGAGCGTCGAGCCGTGGCTGGTGCGGCGCAGGTAGTGCTCGACGGTGCCGCTCCAGGCGTCGTCGTCGAGCCGGTGGCCCAATCGGGCGAAGAGTTCGGCGAGCCGGGCGGGCGGGAAGAGGTAGCCGAGCATCAGCACGTCGGCCTGCTTGGACGCCTGGTAGCGGTTGGGGGTGTCGCCCTCCGCCTCCAGGATGCGGTCCAGGCGGCGGATGTCGCCGTAGCGCCTCCGGTAGCCCTCCCAGTCGAGTTCCAGCAGGTCGCCGTAGCCGTCGAACTGGCTGATCACACCGCGGTGGAAGGGGACGCGCAGGCGCCGCGAGACGTCCTCCCACAGCGCCGGCTCGTCCGCCGCCATGCCGATCCGCTCGAAGAGTTCGGCGCGCCGGGCGGCGGGCAGGGCCGCGGCGAGTTCGACGGCTCGGGCGAGCACCCAGGCGGCGGTGACGTTGGTGTAGGCGTTGTCGTCCAGGCCGGGCTCCTGGGCGCCGGGGTAGGCGTCGTGGTACTCGTCGGGGCCGACGACGCCGCGGATGCGGTAGCGGGCCGTGGCGTCGTCCCACCGCGCCCGGTGCGCCCAGAAGCGGGCGATCTGCAGGACCATCTCGGCGCCCGGGCCGTGCAGGAAGTCGGTGTCGCCGGTGGCCTCGGCGTACTGCCAGACGTTGTAGGCGACCGCGGAGCCGACGTGGTGCTGCAGGCGGGTGTGGTCCGGCAGCCAGCGGCCGGAGCGGGGGTTGAGGTGCAGCGACTGGGTCTCCTCGCGGCCGTCGCTGCCGCTCTGCCACGGGTACATCGCGCCCGGCAGCCCCGCCTCGCGGGCGGCCCGGCAGGCGGCGCCGAGCCGGCGGTGGCGGTAGCCGAGCAGGGCGCGGGAGACCTCGGGCAGGTGCAGGTCGAGGAAGGGCAGCACGAACAGCTCGTCCCAGAAGACGTGCCCGCGGTACGCCTCGCCGTGCAGGCCCCGGGCGGGCACGCCGGCGTCGAGGTCGGCCGTGTGCGGGGAGAGGGTCTGCAGGACGTGGAAGAGGTGCAGCCGCACGACGTGCCCGGCCTCGCCGGCCACCCCGATCTCGGCCCGCCGCCACAGGCGCGCCCAGGCGGCGGTATGGGAGGCGAACAGGTCCGCGGTGTCCGGGGCCCGTGCGGCGGCGTCCAGGGCGGCCTGCAGGGGGTCGCCGATGGCCGGGTCGCGGGAGGTGTGAAGGGCCGCGGTCTTGTCCACCTCGACGGGGACGCCGTCGGCGAGCGGCACGGTGAGCACCCGGTGCACACCCCTGGGCCCGCGGAGCACCGGGCCGGGGTCGGCGGCGGCCGAGCGGACGCGGACGGCCAGGGCGACGCGGATGTCGGAGCGGGAGGTGCGGCAGCTCGCCCACAAGGTGCCGTCGCCCGCCTCGCCGGTGGTGATGCCGGTGAGGTGGCGGCCGTCGAGCTGGGCGTAGCGGGCGACACCGGCGTTGACGGTGTCGGTGTCCACGCCCGCCTCGACCTCCAGCTCGCCGGACCAGCCGTGCGCCGTGACCCGCACCTGCTGCCCGGCCAGGTGCGGGTCGCCCATGTGCACCAGCCGCCGCTCCTCCAAGGTGGCCTCGTGCCCGGCGGGGTCCCTCAGCCGCATCAGGCGGGTGAGGGTGCCGGCGCGCAGGTCGAGTATTTGCTCGTAGTGGAGCACCGCGCAGGTGTCGGGGCCGAACCAGGTGCCGCCGCTGACCCGGGCGCGCAACGGCAGCCAGTTCGGCAGGTTGACCATGTCCTCGTTCTCGACGGTCCGCCCCGCGACAGTGGAGGCCAGGCGGTTGTAGACGCCGGCCGCATAGGTGCCGGGATAGTGCACGTCACCTGGCCGCGCCTCGGCGGCCGCGCCCCTGGTGGCGAAGTACCCGTTCCCCAGGGTGCACAGGGCCTCGCGCAGCCGCTCCTGCTCCGGTTCGTACCCCTCGTAGCGCCAAACCCAGTGCGGCTCCATCCGAGGTCCCTCCACTCGCCCCTTCCATGGCACCACGCCTCCCCCGTTCCGCGACTCGGGAGAACGACGCCCTGGTGAGGGGCCCACGCCGAGCACTTGGGAGGCGCCGCCATAGACGCGGGACCACCCCCGTCACCATGGACGCGGGGCCACTCCCGTCACCAGGGACGCGAGGCCGCTCCAGCCGCCATGGAGGCGAGGCCGCTCCAGCCGCCATGGAGGCGAGGCCGCCTCCGCGGTATCACCCCGCGCCGTCGCCGGCGGAATGTCCGGCTCCTGCTACGAACGCCCGGGCGGCCGCCCACAGGGGCCGCACAGCTGGTTCAGTGAGGGCAACGACGGCTCGGCCCGGGGGGACGGCATGGCCAGGAAAACGTCGGTCGGCAGGACCGCGCTGTTCGGCACCTCACTGGCGGCGCTGGCGGCACTGACCGCGGGCTGCACGCAGAGCCCGGCGCACAAGGCGCCGCCGCCCACCCGGACCCCGCGCCCGCACCCGTCCCCCGTCGCGGGACCCGCGCACCCGGTCGGCGAGGCGGCCCGGCTCGGGCGCGCGGACGACGAGCTGATCACCCTGATGGGCAGCACGTCCCTGCCCGAGGAGCGGCCGCGGCCCGCGCAGGACGCCGTGGTGGTGATCCACCGCGTCCGAGGCGACGGCGGGGAGGTGGGCTGGCTCTCCGGCGACGACTTCTGCCTCGGCTACTACCGCACGGCGTACACCACCGTGGCCTGCGGCTCCTACCACACCACCGCCAAGGCGCCCGTCAAGGTGCTCGGACCACTGATCGCCGTGGACAGCTTCTCGGCCGGGTCGAAAGACCGGGACCAGCCGCAGATCTCCGTGGCCGTCGTCGGCGACGCGGGCCCCTACCGCGTCGTCGGGGACCGCGCCCACGAGGTCGTCCTCCACCAGGCCCGCGCCGTCCTCGACCCCGCCCGCCCGGTCACCCTGCTGAGCTGGACGTCCCCGGCACCCGTCTCCTCCAAGGGCGTCAGGATCTGCGACGCGGCCGGCGCGCACTGCGTCGACCCCGACGAGGGCACGGCACTCCCCCCGACCGCCGGGACCTGACACCCGCAGGCACGTCCTCCCGGCCCCCACCGTGCCGGGCCTTCACGCCCGGCGGTGCCTGCGACCGGAACGAGCCGAACGGCCCAGGATGCGGGGACCGCTCCGCCCGTGCGGGCAGGCGGCCGCGGAGCGAGGCTGGAAGGGCAGGGCGGGCCCGCGGCCCGCGCACCCACGGCAGGGGGAGGTCCCCCATGAAGGCACTGGTTTTCCACGGTCCCGGCGAGGCCACCTGGCAGGACGCGCCCGATCCCGCGCTGCGGGAACCGACGGACGCGATCGTCCGCGTCGAGGCCGTCACCATCTGCGGCACCGACCTGCACATCCTCAAGGGCGACGTGCCCGACGTGCGGCCCGGCACCGTCCTGGGCCACGAGGCCGTCGGCGAGGTCGTGGAGGTCGGCAGCGCCGTCCAGGGCGTACGGCCCGGCGACCGCGTCCTCGTCTCCTGCATCAGCGCGTGCGGCCGCTGCCGCTACTGCCGCGAGGGCGCCTACGGGCAGTGCCTGGAGGGCGGCGGCTGGATCCTCGGCCACACGGTCGACGGCACCCAGGCCGAATACGTGCGGGTGCCCTTCGCCGACATGTCGCTGCACGCCCTCCCCGCCTCCGTGGACGCCGCGGACGCCGTCCTGCTCGCCGACATCTTCCCCACCGCCTACGAGGTCGGGGTGCTCGGCGGCGGGGTCCGGCCGGGCGACACCGTGGCCGTGGTCGGCGCCGGCCCGATCGGGCTGGCCGCCATCGCGACGGCCCAGTTGTACTCCCCCGCGCGCATCGTCGCCGTGGACGTGGACGCCTCGCGGCTGGAGGCGGCCAAGCGCCTGGGCGCAGACGCCATCGCCGTCGCCGGCGAGGCCGAACCCCTGGTGGCGGACCTGACCGGCGGCCTCGGCGTGGACGTCGCCATGGAGGCGGTCGGGGTGGCGGCCTCCTTCGAGCAGTGCACCCGCATGGTGCGGCCGGGCGGCACGGTGGCCAACATCGGCGTCCACGGCGGCCCGGCCGCCTTGCACCTGGAGGACCTGTGGTCCAGGAACGTCACCATCCGCACCGGCCTGGTGGATACCTCCTCCACCCCGGTCCTGCTGCGCATGCTGATCGACGGCCGCCTGCCGACCTCCTCCCTGGTCACCCACACCTTCGAGCTGGGCGCCATGGAGGACGCCTACGACGTCTTCGGCCGCGGCGCCGAAACGGGCGCCCTGAAGGTCGTCCTCGGCGGCCCCACCCACGACACGGTCACCCTCCGCGACCCCCCCGAACCCACCTGACCCCACCGACTACAAGGGGCTCCGTCCGGGGCCCGCGTAGGCACAAAGGGTTCCCAGCGGGGGTGCCCGTGAGCGAGAACCAGCGGGAGGTCGAAAAGCCCTGGAGCCGAAGGGCGCGTCGCTGTCGAAAGGGAGAGCGCGCGGAAGTTTCTGAGGAACGAAGAAACTGAGCACGGTGGACCGTCGACAGTGACTCCAGCGCCCGGAGGCGGAAGGGCGTCTCAAAAAAAAGGGGGAAATGGGCGCCCAATACAAAAGAAGCCAGCCACCCGACGGCCCCCGTGAGAAAGACCCCGCATATGCCCCCCACATGTCCGCTTCCCCCCTCTCCCCCGCCGCCCGGCCGGTAGCCTGGAAGCGTGGTGTCCGGGCCGGACCGCGAGGCGGAGGTTCAGGTGGGCGACGGGAGCGAGCGGCGGGAGAGCCATCTGCCCCGGCTGCGACTGGACGAGCTCCTGGACGAGCTGCAGAACCGCGTGGACGCGGTCCGCGCCACCCAGGACCGCGTGCACAGCCTGCTGGAGGCGGTGCTGTCGGTCGGCCGCGAGCTGGACCTGGAGCAGGTGCTGCGGCGGATCGTCGAGGCGGCGGTCGCGCTGGTGGACGCCGAGTACGGGGCGCTGGCCGTCGTGGACGGCGACTCGCTCAGCCAGTTCCTGACCGTCGGTGTCGACGAGGAGCAGGCGAAGGCGATCGGCCCGCTGCCCACCGGCCACGGCCTGCTCGGCGAGCTGATCCGCCACCCGCGCGCGCTGCGCCTGCCCGAACTGGCCGATCACCCCTCCTCCTGCGGTTTCCCGCCGCATCACCCGCCGATGCACACCTTCCTCGGCGTGCCGATCCGGGTGCGCGACGAGGTGTTCGGCAACCTCTACCTCACCGAGAAGCACGGCGGCGGCACCTTCGACGGCGAGGACGAGACGGTGCTGCAGACCCTCGCCGTCGCCGCGGGCGTCGCGATCGAGAACGCCCGCCTGTACGAGGCGAGCCGCCGCCGCCAGGACTGGCTGGAGGCGAACTCCGACATCGTCGCCCGCCTGCTGTCGGGCGAGAACGAGATGGACGTGCTCCAGGCCATCGTGGAGCACGCCCGGCGGATCCTGGGCGCGGACCTCGGCGTGCTGGCCCTCCCGGCGCCCGGCGGGAAGGAACTGCAGGTGATGATCGCCGTCGGCATGGACGCCGACGCGCACCGCGGCCTGGTGCTGCCGTACGAGGGCTCGTTCATGGGCGCGGCACTCACGGCCGGCCGCCCGATCACCACCTCGCAGATCCAGAAGGACGAGCGGGCCTCGGCGGGGCCGCCGCGCTGGAGCGGCCTGGGCCCGGTGGCGGCGGTGCCGATGATCACCGACGCGGGGCCGCGCGGGGTGCTGCTGCTCGGCCGGCCCGAGCGGGCGGCCTCCTTCGGCGAGGACGAGACCGCGCCGCTGCTGGCCTTCGCCGGGCAGGCGGCCCTGGCGATGGCGCTGGCGGAGCAGCGGCGCACCACCGAGCAGCTCGCCGTCCTGGAGGACCGCGACCGTATCGCCCGCGACCTGCACGACCTGGCGATCCAGCGGCTGTTCGCCACGGGGATGACGCTGCAGAGCGCGCTGCGCTTCGTGGAGCACCCCCAGGCGACCGAGCGGCTGATGCGCGCGGTGGACGACCTGGACGAGACCATCAAGATCATCCGGTCCACGATCTTCGGGCTGCGCGCCCGGGAGGCCGAGCGCGGTCACGCGGGGCTGCGGGCCAGGATCGCGGCGAGCGTGGAGCAGGCCGCGCGCACACTGGGCTTCACCCCGGCGCTGCGGATGCAGGGCCTGATCGACAACGAGGTGGCGCCCGCGGTGGCGCAGGAAGCCGCCGCGGTGCTGGAGGAGGCGCTGTCCAACGCGGCCCGGCACGCGCAGGCGAGCGCGGTCGAGGTGTCGGTCACGGTGGAGTCCGGAGCGCTGACCCTGGCGGTCACCGACAACGGCCGCGGCCTGCCGGCGGAGACCCCCCGCAGCGGCCTGCGCAACCTGGCGGAGCGCGCCGAGCGCCTGGGCGGCACCTTCACCGCGGGTCCGGCCCCGAAGGGCGGCACCCGCCTGGTGTGGGAGGTCCCGTCGGGCATCCGGGACAGCGCGCGGACCACGTGAGGGGTTGCGCGCGGGCGCGAAGAGGCGGCTGGCCGACGCCGTACGGCCCTGGCCGCGCGGACAGCGGCGCACGGTGGAACCGCCCGCCCGCGTAGGCCCGGCGCTGGCCACGTGAGCGATTGCGTACGGAGGCGGGCAGGCCGCAGCCGACGCCGTACGCCCTCCGGCCGCGCGGACAGCGGCGCACGGTGGAACCGCCCGCCCGCGTAGGCCCGGCGCTGGCCATGTGAGCAGTTGCGCGCGGGGGGCCAGCCGCACCCGGCACCGTACGACCCCGGCCGCGCGGACAGCGCCGTACGGCGGAACCACCCGACCGCGTAAGGCCCGGCGCGCAGACCACGTTCGGGGGCGCGCAGAGCCGCGCGCACGCTGACGCATGGCGGAACCGCCCGACCGCGTGCGGCAGGCCGCACGGCGTTCCCCCGGCCGCACGCGCGGTCCCGCCCGCCGCCGGGACCTCCCCGGGTCTACTCCTCGTCCAGCACCTCCGCCACCGGGCGGCGCGGGGTCGCGCTGCCCTCGGGCCCGTAGCCCAGGCGCAGCAGCATCTGCGGGTGCTCGACGCCCTCGCGGACGTCGCGCAGGGCCCAGCGCAGGTCGGGCCACTCCAGGGCCTGGTGGAGGAGGGAGGCGCGCAGGCCGCGGGCCGTGGCGGTGAGCAGGACGTGTTCCAGTGCCTGCCCCGCGCGGACCCAGTCGGCGGGCCGGTCGCCGGCGGTGGCGAGCACCGCGACCAGCGGGTGGGCCTCGAAAGCCTCGCGGGGCCGCCGGTCGGCCGGGCTCGCGGCGGTGAAGTCGCGCAGCGGCACGGTGCCGTTGGCGTCGCGCGGACCGAGCGCCTCGGCGGGTATGCCGTCGCGCACCCAGGCGTGGCTCTCGCCCCTGCGGCCGGGGTCGGCGTTGTTGTCCTGCTCGGCCATGGCGGTGAGCTGCAGGACGCGGGTGGTCTCGGTGCGGCCGGGGAAGTGCAGGAGGGCGCCCTCCTCGGCTGCGGCGCGGGCCAGTTCGGCGCGGACCTGCTCGGGGACCGGCCGGGCGGCATAGGGGCGGCGGCTGCTGTGCCGGCGCCAGATCGCGCCGTACAGGTCGTCGAGATCCTCGCGCGAGGTGCGGCCGGGTGCAGAGGCGAGGTCGAGGCTCGCCACAAGGTCGGGTTCGTCGGCCCGGGGCAGCAGCCGGACGAGGGGCTGCCGGCCCTGCTGCTCGCAGGCGATCCGCAGGTTGAACACGGCGGCGCCGACGGAGATGTGCAGCGCCCGCCCGTCGGGGTCGGTGCGCGGCAGGACCCGGTCGGCCGCCGCGCGGACCTGGACGGTCGCGGTGTCGGGGTCGAAGCGGTAGCGCCACGGCTGGGTGTTGTGGATCGAGGGGGCGGCCACCGCCGCCGATACGAGCCGGTGCAGGTCCGCCGCGTCCGGCCGCCTCGCCGCCGCGGCGCCCGCCGTTCCTGGGCTGCCCATCGGATGCCGTCCTTTCCTGCCCCCCTGCGCCTGCCACCCCCACCTTCGGCTCCGCCGCCGGCCCGGCACAGGGGCCGTGCGGCACTTCCCCCGGGGCCGCACGGCCCTCCGGGACGGCCCCGGGCGGGCCCTAGGAGGGGCGGGAAGCGGCGGCCACGGCCGCGATGAGTCCCGGGAAGCGGCGGTCGAGGTCCTCGGACCGCAGGCGCATCCATAGCCGGTTGCCGGCGTCGCGCTGGTACACCAGGCCGGCCTCGCGCAGCACCCGCCAGTGGTGCGTACGGGTCGACTTGCCGACCGAGAGGCGGAAGGAGGCGCACAGCCGCTCCTCGTCGGGCCGCTCGGCCAGCTCCACGACCACGCGGCGGCGCAGCGGGTCGGCGAGCGCGGAGAGCACGGCGCCGAGGTCGATCTCCTCGGCCGCCGGGTGGTGCAGCGCGCCCTCGGCCATGGGTCCCGCCGTCTCCCGTCCGCTCAAGGTACGTCACTCATCGTACCTTCGGGGCTATGCTCACCGTCAGGGCGTCGGCCGCACCGCGGCGAACGGCGCCCGGGGACACCGACCGCCGCCCGAGGGAAGGACAGCGATGAGCCGGGTGATCGCCTTCGACGTCAACGAGACGCTGCTCGACCTGCGGGGCCTGGACGGGCCGTTCACCGCCGCCTTCGGCTCGGCCGCGCTGCGGCCCCAGTGGTTCGCGCTCATGCTGCAGCTGTCGTTCGCGGGCGGACTGACCGGCGCCTACACCGACTTCACCACCGCCCAGCACGCCGCGCTGCGCATGCTCGCCGAACGCGAGGGCACCGAGCTCGGCGACGCGGCCGCCGAACGCATCGTGCGCGGGATGACCGAGCTGCCGGCGTACCCGGAAGTCGCCGCCGCGCTGGGCCGGTTGCGGGGCACCGGGGTGCAGGTGGTGGCGCTCACCAACTCGCCGGAGGCGGTGGCCCGGGCCCAACTGGCGTACGCGGGGCTGTCGGACCTCTTCGACCGGGTGGTCTCGGCCGACGCCGTACGCCACTTGAAGCCCGCGCCACAGCCCTATCTGCACGTGGCCGAGGTCTGCGGGGTGCCGGCCGCCGAGGTGCGACTGGTGGCCGCGCACTGGTGGGACGTGGCCGGTGCGCTGGAGGCGGGCTGCCGCGCGGCCTTCGTGAGCCGGCCCGGCCAGGTGCTCAGCCCGCTGGGGCCGCGGCCCGACATCGTCGCGCCGGACATCGCGGGCGTCGTGGACGCCTTGACCGCCGCAGGCTGACACGCCGTGTGCGGGGCCGGTCCCGTGCGGTGACCGGAAGGGCCGGGAGACGTGGCCGATGTCTCGTCCGCTGCGGACGATCGTGGCGGAACAGGGGGCGTGGGCTGGGCAGTTGATGTGGGAAGCTGTGCTCGATCGGGGGGTGCCGGCCGGGGCGGGTCCGGGCGCGGCGGTCAGCGAGGGGATGGAGCACGACGTGACGCAGAACGGCTTCCGCGCCGAGGAGATCGACACCAGCAGGCCGCACCCGGCCCGCATCTACGACTACCTGCTCGGCGGCAAGGACAACTACGAGGTGGACCGCGCGGCCGGCGACCTGCTGGCGGACCGGGCGCCCGAGGTGCGCGTCGGGGTGCAGGCCAACCGCGCGTTCCTGCAGCGGGCCGTGCGGTACGTGGTCGGCAGCGGCGTGCGGCAGATCCTGGACATCGGCACGGGCCTGCCCACCTCGCCCAACGTGCACGAGGTCGCCCGCGCCCTCGACCCCGGCGTGAGCATCGCCTACGTCGACAACGACCCGATCGTCCACACCTACGCCAACGCGCTGCTGCGCACGTCGGCGCCGACCGCTGTGGTCCTGGGCGACCTGCGCGAGCCGGCGGCGGTGCTGGCCGACCCCGAGGTGCGGCGGGTCATCGACTTCACGCAGCCGGTGGCCCTGCTGCTGGTGGCGATCCTGCACTTCCTGACCGAGGCCGATGAGCCCGAGCGGGTCGTCGCCGAGCTGCGTGACGCGCTGCCCGCGGGCAGCTACCTGGTGCTCTCGCACGCCACCGGGGACTTCGCCGACCGCGTCGAGGCCGAGGCCGTCTACAACAATGCGACCGCGACCCTCAACCTGCGCGAACGGGCCGCGGTGGAACGCTTCTTCGCGGGCTTCGAGCTGGTCGAGCCGGGCCTGGTCCAAGTGCCCTTCTGGCGGCCGGACGGCACCGCGCCCAAGGGCTCGGCGGAGATCGGCTTCTACGGCGGGGTGGCCCGCAAGGTGTGACCCTCCCCCGCTCTCCCGCCGCTCTGCCGCCCGCTCGTTCCGCACAGGTCCCGGCGCTCGTCCGGGGGTCGTCGCGCTCTTCCGGTCGACGGGGGCGGTGGGCCCGGCCGACAATGGGAGCCGGCGGCGGAGCGGCCCCCCGGGCCGCGAGTGGCCCGGCACGCGGGCGGCGCGGCGCCTGCCGGCGGGATGGTGGCCATGCCCTCGTGGCGACTGCGCGAATTCCATGACGACGACCTGGACCGGGCCGTCCAGATCTGGGACCAGAGCCGGCTGGCGGACGACGCCCCACCGGTCTTCCCCGTCTCGGAGGTGATGGCCGCCGCGAGGGCGGGCGCGCCCGCGGTGGTCGCGCTGGTCGGCGACGACCTGGTCGGCATGGCGGTGGCGCAGGTGCAGGGCGAGCGGGCGTGGATCACGCTGGTGGCGCTCGCGGCCCGGTGGCGCAACCGCGGCATCGGCAGCGCGCTGGTCGGCGAGCTGGAGCGCCGGTTGCGGCCGCAGGGCGTGCGCCGGATCAGCGCGCTGCTGCCGCCGGGCGCCACCGGCGACACCGCGCTGGAGAACTCCGGCTACACCCGCCGCGAGGGCCTGGTGCTGCACGAGAAGGTCGACCACCTGGGCGCGGGCGACGCCGGGCTGCTCGCCGAGCTGGGCGGGCGGGTGCAGCCGCGCGGGCTGTGGGAGGCGCTGGCCGGGATGGAGCGCGAGAAGGAGGCCATCGAGCGGCGGATCGTCCTGCCGCTGGCCGAGCCGGCGCTCGCCGAGCGGTACGGGGTGTCGCCGCCGAAGGCCGTCATCCTGTTCGGGCCGCCCGGCACCGGCAAGACCAGCTTCGCCAAGGCGGTCGCCTCCCGGCTGGACTGGCCGTTCGTGGAGTTGTTCCCCTCGCGCCTGGCCGCCTCGTCCTCGGGCGGCCTGGCCGCCTCGCTGCGGGACACCTTCGCCGAACTCGCCGAGTTGGAGACGGTGGTGCTCTTCATCGACGAGGTCGAGGAGATCGCTGGGGTGCGATCGGGCCGGGCGGTGGACCCGGGCCACGGCGTCACCAACGAGCTGCTCAAGCTCATCCCGGGCTTTCGCGACGGCGACGACCGGCTGCTGATCTGCGCCACCAACTCCGTACGGTCCCTGGACCCGGCGTTCCTGCGGCCCGGCCGGTTCGACTACGTGATCCCGGTCGGCCCGCCGGACGCCGCGGCCCGCTCGGCGATCTGGCGCCGCTACCTCGGGCCCGCCGCCGACGGTGTGGAGCTGGCGCGCCTGGTGGCGGCGAGCGAGATGTTCACGCCCGCCGACATCGAGTTCGCCGCCCGCAAGGGCGCGCACGCGGCTTTCGAGCGCGAGGTCGCCGACCACCTCGGCACGCCCGCCTCCACCGGCGACTACCTGGTCTCCATCGTGCAGACCCGCACGACGCTGACCGAGCGGGCGCTCGCGGAGTTCGCCGAGGACATCGAGGCGCACGCGCGCATGTGACGGGCCGTCAGTTTTCGTTGTCGAGGTCCGCCAGGACGCGGGAGGCGATGGCGAAGGCGGTGTTGGCGGCGGGGACCCCGCAGTAGACCGCCGACTGGAGCAGCACCTCGCGGATCTCGGCCCGTGTCAGGCCGTTGGTGAGGGCGGCGCGCACGTGCATGGCGAGTTCGTCGTGGTGGCCGCCGGCGACCATCGCGGTCAGCGTCATGCAGGAGCGGGTGCGGCGGTCGAGGCCCGGCCGGGTCCAGATCTCGCCCCAGGCGTAGCGGGAGATCAGGTCCTGGAAGGGCGCGGTGAAGTCGGTGGCGGCCGCGGCCGCGCGGTCCACCCAGGCGTCGCCGAGGACTTCGCGGCGTACGGCGGTGCCGGCGCGGTGGACGTCGGCCCGGGTCGCCGCGCGGTCCGGCAGGGCGGCTTCGGGTGCGGGGGCGTCCTCGTCGCGGCGGAGGTGCGCACGCAGGGCCGCGAGCACCGCCGACGGCTGCTCGGCGACCGCGAGGTGGCCGGCCCGCGGCACCTCCACGAGCGCGGAGTCCGCGATGCCGTCGGCCAGTTCGCGGGCGTACGCGGGCGGGGTGCCGGTGTCGTCGCGGCCGGCCAGGACGAGGGTGGGCGCGGTGATCCGGTGCAGGTCCGCGCGCAGGTCGTATCCGGCGAGCGCGTCGCAGCAGGCCGCGTACGCTTCGGGGTCGGCGGTCCGGTGGTCGTCGACGAGCGCCCGGGCGGCGGCGGTCGCGGCGAATCCGGACCTCGGGCTGAACCAGCGTCCGGGCGCCGAGTCGGCCAACTCGCCGAGCCCGCCGGCCCGTACGGCCCGGGCGCGCTCCTGCCAGCCGCCGGGGGTGCCGAAGCGGGCCGAGGAGCACAGCAGGGCGAGGGAGCCGACCCGGTCCGGGTGGTGCACGGCGAGCCAGGCGCCCACGGCGCCGCCCAGTGACACCCCGGCGTAGTCGAAGCGCGCCACGCCCAGCTCGTCGGCCAGTTCCAGCACGAGGGCGGCGAGAGCGGCGACGGTCGCGGGGGTGTCCGCCGCGGGGCTGCCGCCGTGGCCGGGCAGGTCCCAGCGCACCACCCGCCGTCCGGCGGCGAGCCGCGGCACGTGCGCGTCCCACAGGCGCAGCGACGTGCCCAGGGACGGTCCGAGCAGCAGCACCGGCCCGGTGGCGGGCCCGTCGCTGCGGTGGTGCAGCCTCATCCGGCAACTCCTCGCCTGTCGTGGTGTGTTCGCCCGGTCATTCGGCGCGGTGTCCGAAGCGGGTCATCCGAAGTCGAGGAACACCGTCTCGCGGTCCGGCTCGCCCTGCAGGGTGATGTCGAACCTGTGCACGCCGGGGCGTTCCGCGGGGGCGAGCAGGGTGGCGCGCCGGTGGGCGGGAAGGGCGTCGAGCAGCGGGTCGGCCGCGGGCTCGGCGAGGTAGGCGCGGGTGTAGAGGTGGTGCAGCAGCCCGCGGGCGAAGACGCACACCGCCACGTAGGGCGCCGACTGCGGCGGCGGCAGGGTGCGCACCGCCCAGTGCCCGTCGGCGTCGGTGGAGACCCGGCCGAAGCCGGTGAACTCCACGCCGTCGCGGCCGAGTACGGAGCCGTCGGCCGGGTCGCGGCGCAGCGAGCCGGGCGCGCCGGTGCGCGAGCCGTCGGGGGCGGCCTGCCAGAACTCCAGCAGGGCGTCGGGGACGGGCTGCCCTGCGCCGTCGAACACGCGGCCGTGCAGGGTGAGGGCCCGCAGGTCGCCTTCGGGGGCGAGGGCGCCGCCGCGCGGGAAGGGCAGCGCGTGGCCGTAGAAGGGGCCGACGGTCTGCGAAGGGGTGGGCGGCACCGTCCGGTTGCCGGTCCCGGTGCATGAAGTGCCGTGCGCGGCTTGCTCGTTCACCGCTGCTCCTCCGGCTCGGTCCAGGTGGCGGCGGGGCCGTCGAGCACGATGTCGAAGCGGTAGCCGAGGGAGAACTCCGGCTGGGACAGGGCGTGCACGTAGTCGGCGACCAGGCGGCGCCGGGCGGCCGGGTCGGTCACCGAGTGCAGGATCGGGTCGTAGGGGAAGAGCGGGTCGCCGGGGAAGTACATCTGGGTGACCAGGCGCTGGGTGAAGGCGGTTCCGAAGAGCGAGAAGTGGATGTGGGCGGGCCGCCAGGCGTTGAGGTGGTTCCGCCACGGGTAGGCGCCCGGCTTGATCGTGGTGAAGGAGTAGCGCCCCTCGCCGTCGGTGAGGCAGCGGCCCACGCCGGTGAAGTTCGGGTCGAGCGGGGCGGGGTGGTCGTCGCGCTGGTGGGCGTAGCGGCCGGCGGCGTTGGCCTGCCAGATCTCCACCAACTGGTGCCGTACCGGCCGCCCTTGGCGGTCCGTCACCCGGCCGGTGACGGTGATGCGCTCGCCGAGGGGTTCACCGAGGTGCTGGCGAGTGAGGTCGTGGTCGAGGGCGGTGACGTCGGTGGCGCCGAAGACGGGTCCCGAGAGCTCGACGGCCTCGGGGTCGCGCACGGCGGCCAGGCGCTGGTGCGGGTGGCGCAGGGCGCTGCTGCGGTAGGGGGCGTAGCCGCGGTCCGGGTGGGGGCCGCCGCCGGGGACCGCGGCGGCGATCTCGGCGTCGATGTCGGCCTGGCTGGACAGGGCGGGCGGGGCTGCCATGGGGTGGTCCTTTCTGGGCGTCGCGGGGGCCGCTTCGGGCAGGGGGCTCAGCCGTTCACCGGCGCCGCCGTGCGCGCCCGCACCTCGTCGGCGGTGACGCCCGGCGCCAGGTCGGCCAGCCGCAGCCCGTGCGGGGTCACGTCGAGGACGGCGAGGTCGGTGACGATCCGGTCCACGCAGGCGCGGCCGGTCAGCGGAAGGGTGCAGGCGGGCAGGATCTTCGGCGCGCCGTCCTTGGTGGTGTGCTCCATCAGCACGATGACGCGCCGGGCGCCGTGCACGAGGTCCATCGCGCCGCCCATGCCCTTCACCGTGCGGCCGGGCACCATCCAGTTGGCGAGGTCGCCCGCAGCCGAGACCTGCATGGCACCGAGCACGGCGGTGTCGATGTGGCCGCCGCGGATCATCGCGAAGGACAGCGCGGAGTCGAAGAAGGAGGCGCCGGGCAGCACCGTGACGGTCTCCTTCCCGGCGTTGACGAGGTCGGGGTCGACCGCGTCCTCCTGCGGGTAGGGGCCGACACCGAGGATGCCGTTCTCGGAGTGCAGCAGGACCTGGACGCCGGGCGGCAGGTGGCCCGGGATCAGCGTGGGCAGGCCGATGCCGAGGTTCACGTACGAGCCGTCGGCCAGCTCCAGGGCCGCGCGGGCGGCCATCTCCTCGCGGGTCCAGGCCATCAGTGCCGCACCTGCCCGGGCCGGGGCGCGACCGTACGCCGCTCGATCGCCTTGTCCGCGGCTTGCTCCGGGGTCAATTGCAGCACGCGCTGGACGAACACGCCGGGCAGGTGGACGCCGTCCGGGTCCAGTTCGCCGGGCTCCACCAGCTCCTCCACCTCGGCGATCGTCACCCGGCCGGCCATCGCGGCCAACGGGTTGAAGTTCCGCGCGGCCTTGGCGAAGACGAGGTTGCCGTGGCGGTCGCCGCGGGCGGCCCGCACGAGGGCGAAGTCGGTGGTGATGGCGCGCTCCATGACGTACGGGCGGCCGTCGAACTCCCTGACCTCCTTGGGCGGCGAGGCCGTCGCCACCTCCCCGTCCGCGGTGTACCGCCAGGGCAGGCCGCCCTCGGCGACCAGGGTGCCGACACCGGCCGGGGTGAAGAACGCGGGTATCCCGGCGCCGCCGGCCCGCAGCCGCTCCGCGAGGGTGCCCTGCGGGGTGAGCTCCAACTCCAGTTCGCCGCCCAGGTATCGGCGGGCGAACTCCTTGTTCGAGCCGATGTAGCTGCCGGTGACGCGGACGATCCGCCCGGCGGCCAGCAGTGTGCCGAGCCCGCCGCCGTCCACCCCGCAGTTGTTGGACACGACCGCGAGCCGGTCCGCGCCCTGCCGCAGCAGCGCGGCGATCAGCACGTTGGGCACACCACTCAGCCCGAACCCGCCGACCGCGAGCGACGCCCCGGCCCCGACGTCCGCCACCGCCTCGTCTGCGGTGGCCACGACCTTGTCCACGATGCCGCCCTGTTCGCCAGGTGAACTTTTGTTCACAACTGCTGCGCAGTCTCCGCCGCCCCCCACCCCCCTGTCAACCACCCGCCCACCGCCCCCGAAGGCCAAGCCCCACCAGAAGCGCGAGGAACCGCGCGGCAAGCCCCGACCGGCCGACGGCCGGGCACGGACAGGCGAGGGCACACGGGTCGCCGCTCTTGGGGGCGCGGGGAACTGCGCGAGAAGCACCCACCGGCCCGCAGCCGGGCACGGCGCGGGTAGGGCAGACGAGTTGCCGCTTCTTGGGGGCGCGAGGAACTGCGCGACAAGCCCCCCACCGGCCGGCGGCCGGGCACGAGACAGAAGCCCAACGGCGAGTAGCCACCCCCCGCTACGATCCCGGCATGGGCGAGCTGATCAACGGCCTGCGACTCCTCGTCGCGGGGCAGCGATGGATGGTGCGGCACCCGCGGGACTGGCGGTTCGGCATGGTGCCCGCCCTGCTCACCCTGCTGGGATACGCGGCCGCGCTCACCGCGCTGGTGCTGTGGGCCGGGGACCTGGTGGCCTGGGCCACGCCGTTCGCCGACCACTGGCAGTCCGCCTGGCGCGGCGCCTTCCGCGACCTGCTCACCGCCGTGCTGGTCGGCGGCGGCCTGCTGCTGGCCGTCCTCTCCTTCACCGCGGTCACCCTGCTGGTCGGCCAGCCCTTCTACGAGGCGCTGGCCGGACGGGTCGAGGACGCCGAGGGCGGCGCGCCCTTGCCGCCCGAGCGGCCGCTGTGGCGCGAGCTGTGGATCTCCGCGCGCGACAGCGTCCGCGTCCTGCTGCGCGTGGCGGCCTTCGGGATCGTGCTCTTCGCGGCCGGCTTCATACCCGTGGCGGGCCAGACGGTCGTGCCCGCGCTCGGCTTCTGCGTCTCCGGTTTCTTCCTCACCCTCGAACTCGCCGGCGTCGCCCTCCAGCGCCGCGACATTCCCCTCACCGACCAACTGCGGCTGCTGCGCCGCCGGTTGCCCCTCGTACTCGGCTTCGGTGTACCGCTCGTCCTGGTCTTCCTGCTGCCGATCGTCGCGGTCGTGCTGATGCCCGGCGCGGTGGCGGGCGCGACCCTCCTCGTCCGCGAACTGCTGCCGCCCCCGCCGCAGTCGGACCCGGAGGCCGACAACTCCGCACCGGCGCCGGGCACTCGGCCCGACCAGGACCCGCCGGACCAGGAGACGGCTGCCGGGCGGGCCCCCGAGCAGCAGCCGTGATCAGGCCGGCACGAACTGCTGCCCGCCGTCGATGTCGTACGTGGCCCCGGTCAGTGCCTCGTTGACCATCAGGTGCACCGCGAGGGCGGCGACGTCGGCCGGCTCGACCACCCGCCCGATGGGCAGCGTCCTGCGCAACTGCTCGCGCCGCTCCTCCAGTCGGTCGCCCAGCAGCGTGGCCGACAGCGGGGTGTCCACGAATCCGGCCGCGATCAGGTTCACCCGCACCGGCGCGGTCTCCAGGGCGAGGTTCGCGGTCAGCGCGGGCAGGGCCGCGGTCACCGCGCCCATCACCGCCATGCCGCGGGCGGGCCGCCGGCCGCCGGTGCCGCCGACGAACAACAGGCTGCCGCCGGGCCTGACCTTCTCCCGGCCCGCCCGCGCCACCGCCAGCGTCGTGGCGATCCGCCCGCCGAACTCCTGCCCGGCCCGGCCGAGATCCAGCTCCGCCAGCGGCGTGTACGACGGGCTGCCGGCGGTGACCATCACATGGTCGATCGGACCGGGCAGCTCCCGCAGGTAGCCCTCCAGGCGTTCGGGGTCCGCGGCGTCGAAGGCGGCCGTGCTCACCGGCTTCAGCTCGCGGGCGGCCCGCTCCAGCCGTTCGGCGTTGCGCGCCACCAGCACCACCTCGCCGCCGGCCGCGCGCACCTGCCGCGCCGTCTCCAGGCCCATGCCCGCGCTGCCCCCGACCACCACGACCGTCTGCCCGGCCAGGGCGCCGCCCGCCTCGGCGGCCGCGTTCCCGCTCACGGCGCTCATCACTGGTCACCGTCCCTCCGGCTCGGCCTCCGTACGTCCCTCCGCTCGTCCTGCATGATCGCCTCCAGGCGGTTGTCGGATGTCGGTGTGTGCGGGCAGCGCCCTTCGAAGTGCCCCTGGGAACCCGGCGGTTGGCGAACCCTGGTCACGGCAGGGCCGTCCGGCTCCCCTCACCCACCGCCGCCAGCCACTCCTCGGTGGTCAGGACGGCGTGCGCGTACAGGGGCGCGTTGAGTTCGAAGGTCGCGGTCATCTCCTCCCAGGTGAAGGAGGCGATGGCGTCGCGGACGAGGGTCACGTGGTAGCCGAGCTCCTGGGCGAAGCGCGCGGTGGTGTCCACGCAGGTGTTCGCGCGCATCCCGATGAGGACGACCCTGCGGACGCCGTGCTGTCTGAGCAGCAGGTCCAGGTCGGTGTGGGCGAAGCCGCTCGACGCCCAGTGCTGCGCCGCCACGAACTCCCCCTCGCGGGGCCGGAAGTCGGGGTGCCACTGGGCGCCCCAGCTGCCCTCCGCGAAGACCTGCGCCTGCCGCACGCGGTGCTGCGTGGGCGACAGGTGCTCCCAGGTGGTGTAGTCGGCCGGCGCCGTCCGGTGGTGCGGCACGATGAGCACGCGCAAGCCCCGCTCACGTGCGGCGGCGAGCACCTGGCGCATGTGGTCCAGCAGCCCGACCCCTTCCGCGACCTCCTTCGCCCGGGGCCACAGCTTGCCCCCGTCGGACAGGAAGTCGTTGTAGGGGTCGACGACCAGCAGGGCGGTCTCTCGCGGCGGGTAGCGCGCCTCGCCGCTCATCGCGTCCTCGGGCCGGCGCCCGCCCGCACACCCACGCTGTACCGCGGGATCTCCGGAGGGCCGCAGTGCGCCACTGCCATGGGGACCGCCTCCGCGTCGATTCGGCTCCGGAGTTTCAGTCTGTCACTCGTACGGCGGTGTCGCGCGCTGCCGGACGCCGGCTCGAAAGCCCCGGCGGGGAGGCACGTGAACGCGCGGGCGCCTCAGGGCCCGGCGGGCTCCTCGTCGCCGGACGCCCCTGCTCGGCGCCCGGCGACGAGCGCCGGCCGCCCGGCAGCCGGGGTGTCCGTCCTGTACCGGAAAAAGACGACGAGCGCCTGGTCCGGCGCCCCGGGGCGGCCGCGCGGCGGACTTCCTGGCGCCCTGGGTGGTTCCAGACGGCGGGCCCGGCGGTCACACGACGCGCTGGAGGGCCACCATGGCGAGGTCGTCGGCCAGCCGGGACCGGGTGTGGCGCAGCACGTCGGCACGGATGTCGGCCAGCAGGGTGTCGGGCCGGTCGGCGGTCCAGCGCACCAGGCGCTCGGCGAGCGGGTAGAAGACGCCGTCGCGGTCGCGGGCCTCGATGACGCCGTCGGTGTAGAGCAGCAGGATGTCGCCGACGGCCAGGTCGTGGGTGTCGATGTGCTGCGCCTGCCAGGTGAGGTCGCCGAGGCCGAGCGGCAGGTCGGGGGTGCTGGGGAAGAGCTGCCGTACGGTGCCGCCGCGGATGAGCAGCGGCGGCGGGTGCCCGCAGTTGGCGATGCGGACCTGCTCGCCGTCGTCGGAGACGTCCACCGCCACGGCGGTCACGAAGCGCTCGTCGTAGGCGCTCTCGATCTCCGCCGGATCGTCCATCCCCTCGACGACGGGCGTCGGGACAGGGGCCGCGCCGGGCGCGGTGAGGGTCACCGGCTCGGGGTACGCCGACAGCTCGTGCAGGTCGGCACGCAGGCCGGAGTCGAGGTACCCCATCAGCTCCGAAAGCGGGGCCCGTACGCGGGCGGCGCGGCGGAACGCGCTCAGCAGGAGGCTGACGACCTCCACGGCGCCAAGGCCCTTGCCCTGCACGTCGCCCACGAGGACGCGGGCGCCGCAGCGGCCGGTGGGCGCGGCCGCGTACAGGTCGCCGCCGATCGCGGCCTCCTCCTCGGCCGCGAGGTACATCGAGGAGATGGTGACCCGGCCCATGCGTTCCGGCAGCGGGCGCAGCAGGGCCCGCTGGGTGACCTCGGCGACCTTGCGGGCCTGCGCGAGTTCGTGCTCGCGCCGGTTGCGGAGGCGAGCGGCCAGCACGGAGGCGCCGCTGACGAGGACGACGGTGGCGAGCACGACGGGGAAGTTCACGGTGTCGAGCGTGCGGTTCTCCCACGCCGTCACGACGGCGCCGCCGAGGGCGAGGACGCCGAGGAAGAGGACGGGGAGGGGGCCGAGGAACACAGCGGAGAGCGCGGGTACCGCGACCACCAGCCCGCTGATCCGGATGTCGCGGCCGCCGAGCAGGTCCACGGCGACCAGCGCGGCCAGGATCGCCAGCGGGACGGCCAGCCGCATTGCCCGGGACCTGATCACCTGCGACACGCCGGGCCGCGTGTCCGCGCCGGTCGGGTCCATACGGCAACGCTACCGCTGGGGTGCGGGCCCTGCTCGCTGCAAGTGACGGGCCCCACCGTGCTCCCGCGCCCACGGCACCCTGTCCGGAGGGTCCCCCGCACCCCGTGCTCACGGCGCCGTCCTGCGACGGGGGACGCCCCGCCGCCCCACGGCCTCGCTGGTGCCGGGCTACCGCCCCGCCTGCCCCCAGTCCGGGCCCCGGACCTCCCCCGGTGGACGGTTGCTCACCCAGTTTCTCCCCCCAAAGCCCCGCCTGGGAGGTACCCCCAGCGCCTCTGTGCACCTTGCCCTTCGCGCGAGCGGTCCCCCGTACCGCCCAGGGGTGCCGCCCCGGACGAAGCCACTGCGTGGCCGGCCCCTTCCCGGCGCACGGACCGGCACCGGCACAGCGGGGCGGACGCGGAGCCGTCCTGCTCAAAGGGAGGGCGGGCGGGCTGTGAGGATCAGGACCGCTTGGTCGTCGTCCGTGGGGACGCCGCTGGTGTGGTGGGTGACCGCGCGGATGAGGGCGGCGAGGACCTCGCGGGCCGCCGCCGGGGGCGGCGGCGCGGCGAGGGCGCGGGTGATTCCGTCGTCGCCGAACTCGGCGCCCGTGCGGTCGCGCGCCTCGGTGATGCCGTCGGTGGTGAGGACCAGGGACTCGCCGGGCAGCAGCGGCAGGCCGAACGGTTCGGGAGCGGCGTCGGGGAAGGCGCCCAGCAGCATGCCCGCCGTGGCGAGCTGGGTGGGGTCGCGGCCGGGGCGGTGATGGACGGGCATCACGTGGCCGGCTCGGACGAGGTCGATCGCGAGGTGGTCCGGCCGCGGCGCGAGGTGGCCGTAGACGAGGGTGACGAAGTCGCCGCCGGCCCCGCCGGGCGCGCGGTCCAGCAGCGCCTTGTTGATGGCCGCGGTGACGGCGACGGGGTCGGGCAGCAGCGGCGCGACGGCCCGCGCGGTGTGCCGTACGAGGGCGGTGATCGTGGCGGCCAGGGCGCCGCGCCCGCAGACGTCGCCGATCATGAAGGCCCAGCGGTCGCCCGGCAGCGGGAAGACGTCGTAGAAGTCGCCGCCGATGTCGAGCCCTTCGCCGGCCGGGCGGTAGTAGGCGGCCAGTTCGCCGCCGGGCAGCTCGGGCATGTCGGTGAGCAGCAGGCCGGCCTGGAGGTCGTGGGCCAGGCGGGCCCGGTCGTGGTACTGGCGGGCGTTGCGGGCCACGGTGGAGGCCCGGTGGGCCAGCTCCTCGGCGAGCGCGATGCGGCGCCAGTCGAGCACGTCGGCGCCGGTGCTGAGCAGGGTGAGTGTGCCGTAGGTGCGGGCGCGTTCGCGCAGCGGGATGCGGACGTGGCCGCTGACGTCGAGGGCCTGCCAGTGGCCGGGGACCGGCGGTGCGCCGCGGCCGATCCGGGTGGCCTCGGGTTCGTTGCGGTCCCCGGAGCCCACGACGGCTCCGACGCCGTGCCCGCCGGAGGCCAGCAGGTCCTGCTGCCTGCCGTCGGCGGCGACGGCCGCGATCCGCCGCAGCCGTCCGCCGGAGACGGCGTCGATGACGCAGACGGGGGCGAGACCGGGCACGCAGAGCCGGGCCAGGTGCTGGAGCGTCTGCTCGTAGTCGAGGTCGCGGGTGAGCGCGGTGCCGGCCTCCAGCAGGAAGGCCAGATCCTCGCGGGCCGCCTTCTCCTTCTCCTCGGCCTGCGCGCGGGCCTCCTCGGCGCGGTGCCGTTCGACGGCCAGGCCCGCGATGCGGGCGAAGGACGCGCTCAGCGCGAGGTCGGCCGCGTCGGGGGTGTGCGGGACACGGTGGTACAGGGCGAAGGTGCCGAGCAGTTCGCCGGACGCGGACAGGATCGGGGTGGACCAGCAGGAGGCGACTCCGGCCCGGCGGGCGACCTCGTGGTAGCCGTTCCAGAACGGGTCGGCCGCGATGTCGGCGACGACGACGGGCTCGCGCCGGTGGGCGGCGGTGCCGCACGAGCCCATGCCCTCGCCGATGGCGATGCCGTCCATGGCGTCGTTGTAGAAGCGGGGCAGGCTGGGCGCGGCGCCGTGCCGCAGGTGGGTGCCGTCGGGGTCGGCGAGCAGCACGGAGGCCAGGACGCCGGGCGCGAGTTCCTCGATGACACGGGTCAGGGCGTCCAGCACCTCCTGGACCGGGGCGTGCCGGGCGATCTGCTCCAGCAGGGCGCGCTGCTCGGCGGCGAGCGCCTGGGTGTGCTTGAGCGGGGTGGTGTCGATACCGAGGACGCGCACGCCGAGCACCCGTCCCCCGGCGTCCCTGCGGGGCTCGACGGTGAGGTCCAGGTACGCCTCGGTGCTGCGGCCGCCGCACTCCAGCCGGACCGGGAGGTCCTGGCCGGAGCGGGGGGCGCCGGAGCGGTAGACCTGGTCGAGGAGGGCGAGCAGGTGCCGGCCGGCGGGTTCGGGCATGCTGCGGGCGAGCGGGCTGCCGACGGCGGAGGGGCCCGTGCCGAAGACCTTGTGGAAGGCGTGGTTGGCCACCAGCAACCGGTGCTCGGGTCCTTCCAGGAGGGCGAGCACGGCGGTGGAGCGACCGAAGAGAGCGTCAGGCGCGTCGGCGTCGATGCCGGCAAGGGGGGCGGGGCTGCGGGCCCGGGAGGTGTCGGGCCCGGAGGACCCGGCGCCGTCGCGACCGTGGGACTCGGCGGAGGCCAGGTCGAGCGGGACGTCGAGCGGGATCTCGACGGGGGGCTCGCCGGAAGCGTCGTAGCCCATGTCGGCGGGGACGTCACCGGGCATCTCGTGCGGCTCGGGGGAAGCGCCGGGGCCGGTGGACGCGCCCGGTGCGGGCCGCCGGGCCGAACGCCCCTCGGGGCCGCGGCTGCCGTGGGCGGTGCGAGCGGTCATCGGCGGGACTCCCCTCGCGGTCGAGTCGCGGTCCTGCACACAGATTCCCACTCTGCCACATATGCCCGAACAACAGTAAATGCCTGATTTGCAATGATATGGGCGTTACGGCCGGCTGCGGCGCGACCGCGGTCCGCAGCCGCGGAAAATGCGGCGGCACCCGTGCGGCCGCCCTGTTACCGTCGAGGACATGAAGGTCATCGACCGCACCACCGCGACCGCGCGAGCGACCAGCTCGCCGGTTGCCGCCGTCTGATCTCACCCCTCCCCGGCGACCGGACACGGTCCGCCGGGCGGCCCCTCTTCCGGAAGTGCTCCGCGTGTCACGCGGCCCCACCGGCGGCCCCTCCCCCGCCGCGACCGCCGGCCGCCACACCCGCAGCCACCGGAAAGGCACCCGATCCCATGAACACCATGAACACAGAGCGGACCACGGAGCAGATCGCCGGAACCTTCCTCCGCTTCTTCCGCGACCGCGGCCACCACGTCCTGCCCAGCTCCCCGCTGGTCCGCCCGCACGACGACCCGGTGCTCTTCACCACCTCGGGCATGCACCCGCTCACCCCGTACCTGACCGGCCGCCCCCACCCCGAGGGCGCCCGCCTCGCCGACGTGCAGCGCTGCCTGCGCACCACCGACCTGGACGAGGTCGGCGACCTCACCCACCTGACCGCCTTCCAGATGCTCGGCTCCTGGTCGCTGGGCGACTACGGCAGCCCGCAGAGCCTGACCTGGGGCTACGAGCTGCTGACCGGCGAGTACGGCATCGCCCCCGAACGGCTGCACGCCACCGTCTTCGGCGGCGACGGCCAGGTCGGACCCGATACCGCCGCCCTGGAGACCTGGCGGGAGCTGGGCGTCCCGGTGGAGCGGACGGCCGCGGACAACTGGTGGTCCAACGGCCCCACCGGGCCATGCGGCCCCGACTCGGAGATCTTCGTGTGGACCGGCGACGGCGACCCGACGGGGACGCCGGGCACCGACCCGCGCTGGGTCGAGGTGTGGAACCACGTCCACATGCGCTACCGGCGGCACGAGGACGGCAGCCTGACGGACCTGCCGCGCGGCAGCGTCGACACCGGCATGGGCCTGGAGCGGCTGGTGACGGTCCTGCAGGGCGAGCGGTCGGTGTACGACAGTGACGTCTTCGCCCTGTGGCGGCGGCTGCTGCCGCGCGAGTGGGGCCGCGACGACGTGTCCCGGCGGATCGTCACCGACCACCTGCGCTCCTCGATCGCCCTGATCGGCGACGGCGTACGGCCCGCGGCCACCGCCCACGGCTATGTGCTGCGCCGGCTGGTGCGGCGCGTGCTCACCCTGCTGTGGCGCGACGAGCCGGGCGCCACGCTCGCCGGCCTGCCGCGGCCGCTGGTGGACGAGACGCTGCACCGCTTCGCCCTGCCCCCGGAGCGGGGCCCGCTGGCGCGCGAGGTGCTGCTCGCCGAGGAGCGGAAGTTCGCCGCGCTGCTGGAGCGCGGGCGCCGGGTGCTGTCGCAGCGGCGGTTCGCCGGGCCGCTCGGCGAGGAGGACCTGGCCTACCTGCACGACACGCACGGCCTGCCGCGCGACCTGGTGACCGCCCTGCGTGCCGAGCAGCCGGGCCGCTGACCCGGGCCCCGGCCGGAACCGCCCGCCGCGGCGCACGCGAAGCGCCCCCGCCCCGCGGAAGTCCGCGGAGGACGGGGGCGCGCCGGCGTGGTGGGAACGCGGGCGGGAGGGGTCAGGCCGGGACCGTGCCGGACTCGGTGATGACCACCTTTGAGGTGGTGGAACCGCTGCGCGAGCCCTTGGACTCGATCGTGCGGACCAGGTCCTCGCCCTCGACGACCTCGCCGAAGACGACGTGCTTGCCGTCCAGCCAGGAGGTCACCACGGTGGTGATGAAGAACTGCGAACCGTTGGTGTTCGGGCCCGCGTTGGCCATCGAGAGCAGGAACGGCCGGTCGTGCTTGAGCTGGAAGTTCTCGTCCTCGAACTTGTTGCCGTAGATGCTCTTGCCGCCGCGGCCGTCGCCGCTGGTGAAGTCGCCGCCCTGGAGCATGAAGTCCGGGATCACCCGGTGGAAGGCGGAGCCCGCGTAACCGAAGCCGTGCTCGCCGGTGGCCAGCTCGCGGAAGTTGCGAGCGGTCTTCGGCACCACGTCGTCGAAGAGGCGGAAGACGATCCGCCCGGCGGGCGCACCGTCGATGGAGATGTCGAAAAAGACGTTGTCCTTGTTGCTCATGGGCTCCATCCTGGCATCCCCCCGGCCCGCGCGTGACCACCGCCCCGTCCGCGGTCGGCCCGGGCCGCGCCCGTACGGGCCGCTGCGGCTGGCAGGCGCGGCCGCTGTGCCCGAGTGTGGGGGACGGCGGGGGACACGGCCGGGCACGCGGGTGCCGCGGTCACGGCAGTCGGGACACGGCAGTCGAGGAGGGCGGATGGCAGTCACGGCCGGCAGCGGCGGGCGGTCGCGGAACCTGGTGCTCGCGGCGATGATCTTCGCCGTCGCCATGACCTTCATCGACCAGACGATCGTGTCGATCGCGGTACCCCAGATCCAGGACGAGCTGGACCTGTCCAACACCGGCGTGCAGTGGGCCGTCAACGCCTACCTGCTGGCGCTCGCGGCGTTCTTCGCCTACGGCGGCCGGCTCGCCGACACGGCGGGCCACCGCCGGGTGGTGGTGGCGGGGGTGGTGCTCTTCGCCGCCGCCTCGCTGCTGTGCGGGCTCACCCCGAAGGGCGGCGCGGCCCAGGCGTGGATCGTGGTGTTCCGGGCGGTGCAGGGCGTGGGCGGCGCGCTGCTGTTCCCGGCGGCGCTCGGCATCGTGGTGCAGACGTTCGCGCTGCGTGAGCGGGGCAAGGCGCTGGCGCTGTTCTTCGGCATCGCGGGCGGGCTGACCGCGGTGGGGCCGGTGCTGGGCGGCTGGCTGACGGAGTGGACCTGGCGGGCCATCTTCTGGGTGAACATCCCCGTCGCCGTGATCGCGCTGGTGCTGATCGCACTGTCGGACCCGGTGACCGAGCACCGTCCCGCGCCCATGGACTACCGCGGCCTGGCGCTCATCGCGGCCGGCATCGGGCTGAGCGTCTTCGGCTTCCAGCAATCGCAGATCTGGCACTGGTCCAACCCGGCGATCGCGCTGTGCATCGCGGCCGGCCTGGTGCTGCTGGCGCTCTTCCACCGGGTGGAGCTGCGCACCGCCTCCCCGCTGATCCAGGTCCGCATCTTCCGGGTGCGGGCCTTCCTGGTGGAGAACCTGGTGCTGGGCATCGCCATGCTGGTCTTCGTCCCGCTGTTCTTCTTCGCCAGCGAGTACGCGCAGATCTCGCTCGGCAAGTCCGCCTCGGGCGCGGGCCTGTACCTGCTGTACTTCTTCCTCGGCTTCGTCATCGCCTCGCAGATCGGCGGGCGGATGCTGGACCGCGGCGGCGCCAAGCGGCCCGTGGTGTGGGGGTGCGCGCTGTCGGCGGTCGGCTTCTACCTGCTGGCGGGCGAGGTGACGCACCTGGACTTCGCCAGCCAGCAGTGGTCGATCGTGCTGGCCGGCGCCGGGATGGGCATGATGCTCACCCCGGCGAGCACGGACGCGGTCAACCGCGCCTCGCGGCTGTCGTACGGCGAGGCCACCGGCATCACGCAGACCGTGCGCAACTACGCGGCGAGCCTGGGCCTGGCCGTCCTCGGCACGATCTCGGTCAGCCGCTTCGAGTCCCACGTGCGCTCCTCGCTGATCGCCCGCGGTACCCCGCCTGACCAGGCGGGCGACCAGGCGCACACCATCGCCCAGGCGCACCAGTCCGCGGGCGGCGGCACCTCCTCGATCCCGCACTTCATCCGCCTGGACTTCGCGTACGCGACCCGCACGGTCTTCTACGTGATGGCCGGGATCATGGCGGCGGCCGCGATCGTGGCGTGGATCGGACTCGAGCGGGGCCTGCAGGCCGAGGAGGAGGGCACGGAGGCGGCGGGCGAGCCGGGCGGAGCGGCCGGGCCGGGCACACAGGGCACGCACGGCACGCAGGGCCCGGGCGAGCAGGCCGCGGGCCCGGGCGGTCCGGGGCAGGACGGTCCGGCGCAGGACGGCAAGGGGGCCGAGCCGCCGAGCGGGAGGACCCCGCCGGTGTGACTGTGCGTCAGCTGCGTTCCGCGCGACGCCTGTTCTCCTTGCGGTAGCGGTCCAGCACGTCCTGCCGCAGCAGCGCGCCGAAGCCGGCGTGCTCCAGCCGCAGGCCCAACTCCCCCTCGCGCAGCCCCATCGCGGCGGCGGTGGCACCGAGGTGCCAGTCCTGCGCGGCGAGCCGGTCGAGCAGGTGGCCGCGGCGCACCTGGGTCTCGGAGAGGCGGAAGGTCTTCAGGTAGGCGGTGCGGCCGCGCTCGTCGGTGATGGTCTCGCCGATGTGGTTCTCCTCCTTGGGCACGAAGGCCGGCAGGAAGCGGGACAGGGTGAAGCGGCCCATCCGGTACACGCGCTGCCAGGTGTACGCGGGGCCCAGCAGTCCGGCCGCCATGGTGGCGTCGTGGAACCGCGCCCACCGGCGCTCCTCCTCTTGGGCGGCTGCCCGCAGGTCGGCGAGCGAGCCGATGCCGGGGCCGGGGATACGGGCCCGGAAGTCCGGCAACGGCCCCGCGAACAGGGCGTGGTGGTGGACCAGTTCCCCGAACAGGTCCTGGACGAGGGTCGGGTGGAGCAGCCGGTAGTCCTCGGGGTGGGGCACCACGAAGGCGGCGGCCAGGGTGTCACCGGTGTGGAGGAGGACACCGCACTGGCCGGGGTGGATCTCGAACACCCGCAGGGCGTCGGCGAGTCCGGCCACCTCGGCGCCGGTGTACGCCTCCTCGGTGCGCGGCGAGAGGCCTTTGGCGGCGGCCCGCCGGGACCACTCCTCCCACATCACCGAGGGACCGCCGAAGTGCAGGGCCAGGTAGCCCTCCAGGGCGAGGTGCAGCGGCAGGAAACGCAGCCGGTCCCGGTCCTCGCGGCGGGCGAGGCGGCGGTGGAGGTGCAGTCGCACGGTGTGCTCCGGGGGTCCGGCGGGTCCGGCCGTCGACAGTTGGGTGCCGTAGGCGGCTGCCGGGGAGCCGTCACGCGTCCAGGTGGCGACGAAGGCGTGCGGGATGTAGGCGGTGTACGCCGTGCGGGGCGCGACGGCGACGTGGCCGAGCACGGGCCCGGCGCCGTCGCCGAAGAAGCGCGGGTGCAGGCGCAGGTCGGTCAGCGGCTCCTCGCGCACCAGCGGCACCAGGCGGATGCCGCCCCACACCTGCGAGGGCAGGGTGCGCAGGCCCGTGAGGTCGAGGGCGGCCGGGCTGCGAACGGTCATGGCCGGGGCTCCAGGAGGTGGGCGGCGCGGGCGGCGAGGTAGGAGGTCAGCTCCTCGATCCCGGTGCGGCCCTCGGCGAACTGGGCGAGTTCGACGAGCGCGGGAAGGTCCTCGGCGTCGCGGATGCCCGCGGTGGGGACGGTGGGTGCGAGGCGGCGCACGTCGAAGTCGGCGGCGTCGTACACGGGGTTGAGGTGGACGACGCTGGTGCGGCGGTCCGGGTCGAGCCGGGTGCGCCAGATCCGCAGCACCTCGCCGGCCAGGCCGGGCGGCGCGTTGTCCCAGCCGTCGGAGACGATCACCAGGCGCTCGGGGGCGCTCTCCAGGGCGTCGAGGATGCGGTGGCCGAGCGGCGTCGCGCCGTGGGGGCGGACGAGCAGGGCGTCGGTGCGGCCGGAGGTCCACAGCGCGGTGTACTGCCCGGCGACCGCCGCGAGCAGGTAGTGGCAGGCAAGGGCGACCGCGAGCGGACGGCGGCGCTTGGCGCCGGAGCCGTGGGCGGAGTAGCTGTCGTCCAGCACGGCGGCGACCTTGCCCCAGCGCCCGCGGTGGGCCCCGGCGGCCCGCCCGGCCGCCGTACGCAGCGCGGCGGTCAACTCGGCGCGGCGCCCGGCTCGTTCGTCGGGTGGCAGGCCGAGTACGTAGGAGGCCAGCCGGGTCAGCGGCATGGCGGCCAGGTCGGTGCGTACGGCGGCGCCGGCGGCCTTCTGCAGGCGCAGGGTCTCCAGGCGGGTCATGCTGCCTGCGGCGCGCTCCAGGAAGCGGGCCCGGGGGATGCCGTGCTTCGCGGCGAGCCCTTCGGCGACGGTGTAGGGGAGTTCGTACAGGGCCGACTGCTCGTGGTGGGCGCGGCGCCAGGTCTCCAGCAGGGGTGCGGCGTAGCGGGCGCGCGTGCCCGGGGCGAACAGGAAGGCGCCCAACTCGGCGGTGATCGGCGGCAGATGGGTGTGGCGCAGGACGCTCTTCAGGCCACCGCGGTACTTCACGGCGTCGAAGGCGGGATCGGGGCGGGCGGCGAGCCAGTCGCGGATGATCGCGCGGGTGCGGCGGTTGTTCACCCGGTCCCGGCGCAGGTCCGCGAAGAGGGCGTAGACGCGCTGCGGCGGCATGGCGGCGAGCTTGGCGGCGATCAGGCGGCCTTCACGGGGGCGCTGCTCGGGCGCGGCCTCACCGGCGGTGCGCAGCAGGCCGCGGATGATGCGGGCGGCGTTGTGGTCGTTGATGTCCAGGGCGAGCACGCCCGCGTACAGGGGGCGGTAGTTGCCGAGCATGTAGGCGTGCAGGAAGTCCAGCGACAGGTGCTGCTCGCCGGCGTCGCTGTGGAACTCGCGCTGGCCGGTGGAGGTGATGGCCGCGTTGACGAACAGCAGGACGTCGTCGGCGGCGATCAGGTCGCCGATGGTCTCGTCGCGCTCCATGCCCCGATTCCCTCCCCCGGCTGCCGGACGCCGGCCGGGGAATGGGGGCACGAGCTGCGAATCGTTGCTTCAAAGGCAGGTTCCGGAAGTCGCACCGGAGTCCCGCGGCCGGCTGCGGGGACGCTAACAGAGGGCGGGGGGCGGCTTCCAGCGGGTTTGCGGCGGGTCCGCCCGGGCGGGGTGCGGGCGGTCAGGAGACGTGGACGACCACCTTGCCGCGCCGGTGGGGGCGGGTCAGGGCGGTGTAGGCGGCGGCCGTGTCCGCGAGCGGGAAGACCTCGGCGATCGGCGGGCGGAGGCGGCCCTGGGCCACCAGGCGGGAGAGCTGCTCCAGACCGGCACGGTCGGGCTCCACGACGAAGAAGGCGCCCCGGGTGCTGCCGGGGCCCTCGGCGGGCGGCGGCGCGGCCACACTGACCAGTACGCCCCCGGGCCGCAGCACCTTCCAGGAGCGCTCCTGGGTCGCGCCGCCGACGGTGTCGAAGACGAGGTCGAGGCCGTCCAGTTGCTCCTCGAACGGCTCGGCGGCGTAGTCCAGGACCCGGGCGGCGCCGAGCGAGCGGACGAAGTCGGCGTCGCGGGCGGCGGCCGTGGCGGCGACCTCGGCGCCCAGGGCCGCGGCGATCTGGACGGCCAGCGAGCCGACGCCGCCGGCCCCGCCGTGCACCAGCACGCGGGTGCCCTCGTGCAGCCCGCCCTGCTCCACCAGCCCCTGCCAGGCGGTCAGCCCGGCCAGCGGGAGAGCGGCCGTGTGGTCGTGGTCGAGGCCGGCGGGCTTGGTGGCGACGACGGCGGCGGGTACGCGGACGTACTCGGCGGCGGCGCCGTCGCTCGTGAAGGGGACCAGCCCGTACACCTCGTCGCCGATGTCGAGGTCCGCGACTCCCGGACCGGCCACGGCGACGATGCCGGAGAACTCCTTGGCCGGCACGATCGGCAGCCGCGGTGTGCCGGTGCCGTCGACGGCGTCGGTCCAGGTGGCGTCCCAGTCGAGTTCGCCGGGCGTGATCGAGGCCGAGCGCACGGCCACCAGCACCTCGCCGGGCCCGGGTTCGGGCCGGGGCGCGGTCTCGAGGCGCAGCGTCTCAGGGCCACCGCGCTCGTGCGCGCGTACGGCGTTCATGGTCGTCACGGGGCGCCTCCGGGTCGGGGTGAGGGCGGGTGCGGGCGCCGGCGGGGCCCAGGAGGATGAAAGCGCATCAGGAGCCGCGAGGGCGGGGCCGACCCGCCGGGAGTGGGCCGAACGGGCGGGCGGAGCCGTGCCTTTCGGGCGCCCCCGTTCGGCCGCCCCCATTCGGCCGTCGGCCCACCGGACCGGGCGACGGACGCGTGCGATCGGGCAGCCGGTCTACCCGCGTATCCCATGCCGGGTGCCCGCACTGCCCTCCAACGCCCCTTTTCTCCCTGGTACTTGGCACGACCTTTGCCGATCGTTGGGACTTCCCTGTGCCGGCAGGCCGATCATTGTCTGCACACTGACAATCACTGGCGGCACGGGGACCCCATTGGCATCCGCCAGTTCCCTCTGCACCGCGAGATGCACGAGAAGGAGCAGCATGTCGGCAACCATTCGCTTCACCGCCGCCACCGCCGTGACCGCCGCGGTCCTGTCCGCGCTGGCGACCGCGCCCGCGACGGCGGCACCCGTCTTCCGCATGGCGCCGGTGGACGGGCACATCGCGAGCCACCACCTGGTGGGCGGCATCCAGCACAGCACCAGCGGCAACTGGGCCGGCTACGCGGCCACCGGCCGCACGTTCACCAGCGTCTCGGCGAGCTGGGTGCAGCCGTCGGTCTCCTGCACCAGCGCCACGACCTACTCCTCGTTCTGGGTCGGCATCGACGGCGACGGCAGCAACTCCGTGGAGCAGACGGGCACCGAGGCGGACTGCTACGGCGGCCGGGCGGAGTACTCCTCGTGGTACGAGATGTACCCGGCGTACCCGGTGAACTACAGCAACACGGTCAGCCCGGGCGACCACTTCACCGCCTCGGTCAGCGTCTCGGGCACCACCTACACCTTGGTGCTGTCCGACACGACCAAGGGCTGGACGAAGACCACCACCAAGAACCAGAGCGGGCTGTCGAACTCCTCCGCCGAGATCATCGCCGAGGCGCCCTCCAGCAACACCGGCGTCCTGCCGCTCGCCCACTTCAGCACCGCGAACTTCACCAACTCGCAGGCGAACGGCCAGGCCATCGGCAACTTCTCGCCCGACAAGATCAACATGGCCTCGGGCAGCACCACCAAGGCCACGACCTCCTCCCTGTCGGGCGGCACCAACTTCTCGGTCACCTGGAACCACAGCTGACCCCGCTACGCGTGTAGCCCCCCATCCGACGGCCCCGCCCGCCCCTGCGCGAGCGGGGCCGCCGGCGTGCCTGCGCCCGGGACCCGGCGGCGGGCCGCCGTACCCCCGTTTCGGCGCGTGCCGCCTGGGTACCCGATCGGGCCGAAGCCCGTTCGACCAGGGAGGAAGCAGCTTCCATGACGGACCAGGGAACCAACAAGACCGGCTTCGCCCGCGACGACGAGCTCAAGAGGGAGATGCAGGGCGAGCTCAAGGCCAGCCGGGCGGTGCGGGTCGAGGAGGAGATGGAGCCGCAGCCCTCGGGCGAGGACCAGCCCCTCGCCGAGAGCGCGCCGGCCGCGGCCGTGCCGGCCGGCATGACCCCGGAGGGCGTCAGCCTCCGCAGCGACCTGGCCAGGCACCTCGACCGCAGCGTCTACCCCGCGCGCCGGGGCGCGCTGCTGGCTGCCCTCCACCGCCACCAGGCGCCCGACGCCCTGGTGGACCGCGTCTCCGCCCTGCCGTCGGACGAGGTCTTCCCCAATGTCCAAGCGGTCGTGCAGGCCCTCGGCTACGGCGTGGAGAAGCCGCGGCCTTAGCTGCGCCGGGCGCGGCGGGCCGCGGGAAAACCGGAGGTGGACCGCCCGGGCCGCAGGCTACGTTGAGGGCGTGACGACAGCAGAGGAGACGGCCGGCGCCCGGATCACCGTGCGCGCGGCCGGGGGTGCGGACGCGGCCGAACTGGTGCGGCTGCGGCGGCTGATGTTCGAGGCGATGACGGGCGAGGATCTGCCCGGCCCCTGGGAGGCGGACGCGGTCCGGATGCTGCGCGAGCGGCTGGCCCCCGACGCCATGGAGCACGCGACGACGGCCGCCTTCGTGGTGGACGCCCCCGGCGGCGGGCTCGCCGCCTGCGCCATCGGCACCATCGAGCAGCGGCTGCCCTCGCCCATCGGGCCCACCGGGCTGTTCGGCTTCGTCTTCAACGTCTGCACCGACAAGGCCCACCGCGGCCGCGGTTACGCCCGGGCGACCACCGCGGCCCTGCTGGAGTGGTTCGCCGCCGCGGGCGTCAGCCGGGTCGACCTGCACGCGACCGAGCAGGCCGAGTCCCTTTACCGCGCGCTCGGCTTCGGCACCTACAGCATCGCGCTCTCCTTGGACGTCTCCGTCCGGCCCCCGGCCGCGGCGCCGCCGTCGCCGTCGTTGTAGGACCCCTGCTTCGCCCGCCGCTCAAGGGTGGACGAGACCACGGCCAGCCCGAGCGCCGAGACGGTGAGCACGGCGCCGACCCAGTTCGCCGACGTGTAGGCGTGGCCCGCGGCGATCACCAGGCCGCCGAGCCAGGCCGCGAGCGCGTTGCCCAGGTTGAAGGCGCCGATGTTGACCGCCGAGGCGAGGGTGGGCGCGCCGGCCGCCTGGTCGAGGACGCGCTTCTGCAGGGGCGGCACCGTGGCGAACCCCAGGGCGCCGATGAGGAGCACGGTGACGGCGGCGGCCGGCTTGCTGTGCGCGGTCACGGTGAACAGCGCGAGTGTCGCGGCCAGCGCAGCCAGCGCCGTGCGGAGCATCGGCATCAGGCGGCGGTCGGCGAACCGCCCGCCGACGAGGTTGCCGGCCACCATGCCGAGGCCGAAGAGGACCAGCAGCCAGGTCACCGAGCTGTCCGCGTAGCCGGTGACGTCGGTGAGCATGGGCGCGATGTAGGTGATCGCGGCGAAGACGCCGCCGAAGCCGAGCACGGTCATCGCCATGGCGAGCAGCACCTGCGCGTTGCGGAAGACGGCCAGCTCGTGGCGGAGCCGGACGCCCTCAGAGCGGGGCAGGTCGGGGACGAGCCGGGCGACGCCGAGCAGGCCGAGGACGCCGAGCCCGGCGACGATCAGGAAGGTCACCCGCCAGCCGGCGCTCTGCCCGACGTAGGTGCCCAAGGGGACGCCCACGACGTTGGCGACGGTCAGACCGGTGAACATCGTGGCGATGGCGCCGGCCCGCTTGTGGGGCGCGACCAGTTCGGAGGCGACCACGGAGCCGATGCCGAAGAAGGCGCCGTGGGCCAGGGAGGCGACCACGCGTCCGGCGAGCATCACCGCGAAGACGGGGGCGAGCGCCGATATCAGGTTGCCGAGGGTGAACAGGCCCATCAGCAGGAGCAGCATCCGCTTGCGCGGCACCTTGGTGCCCAGGACGGACATCAGCGGGGCGCCGGCCACCACGCCGAGCGCGTAGCCGGTGACCAGGAAGCCGGCCGTGGGCACCGAGACCCCGAAGTCGCCCGCCACCTGGGGCAGCAGCCCCACCATGACGAACTCGGTGGTGCCGATCCCGAAGGCCCCGATGGCGAGGGCCAGGAGCGCGAGAGGCATGACGGAGGACCTTTCCGGCGCAGGGCGCGGGTATCCGCGCCCGGTGGACAGCACGCGTGCGCCGGTATTCGCCGTGATCCACCGTGATCGACGAGGCACGCGATCCACGGGGCATACGTACGGCGCACGCATCCAACAGGCGTCGACAATAGTTGCAGACGCGGGTTAATTGCAAACGCGGAATACGCGCTATCCTGGAAGGGCCCCGGCCGCCCCGGGCGCGCGACCATCCGCCCTTACGGAGGGACCATGACCGCCACCGATCCGGCGATGACCGCACTCGCCGACAGCTGGTGCGCCCTGTCGCTGCTGCACGGCCGGATCGAGGCGCACCTGGAGCGGGCGCTGCAGTCCGGGCACAAGCTCAGCGTCCGGGAGTTCTCCCTGCTCGACGTCCTCAGCCGCCAGCACGACGGCGACGGCGGCCACCTCCAGATGAAGCAGGTCGCCGACGCGGTGGTGCTCAGCCAGTCCGCGACCACCCGCCTGGTGACGCGGCTGGAGGAGCGCGGCCTGCTCTCGCGGTACCTGTGCCCGACCGACCGGCGCGGCATCTACACCGACGTGACCCCCGCCGGCCGCGAGCTGCTGGACGCCGCCCGCCCGACCAACAACGCGGCCCTGCGCGAGGCGCTGGACGCCGCGGCCGCCGACCCGCAGCTCGCCCCGCTGGTCGCCGCCGTTGCGGAGATCCCCGGCCCCGGCGGGAGCGAGTCCCGGAGCGAACCGCAGGCCGAGCCCCCCACCGGGCCCCCCACCGAGCCGCAGTCCGGCCCGCGGCCCTTCCGCTCCCTGCGATCGGCCCGCGCGGCCGCGGTCTGAGGGGGCGTCGGCCATGCCCGGAGCGGACGTCGACCTGCGCAAGCTGCGCTACTTCGTCGCGGCCGCCGAGGAGTCGCACTTCGGCCGCGCGGCCGCCCGGCTGCACATCGCCCAGCCCGTCCTGTCCCGGCAGATCCGCGCCCTCGAGGACGAACTGCACGTGCGGCTCTTCGAACGCGACCGGCGCGGCGCCCGCCTCACCCGCGCCGGCGAGCAACTGCTGAGCGACGCCCCCGGGCTGCTCGCCGAGGCCGAGGCGCTGACCCGCCGGGTCCGCGCGGCGGCCGCCCCCGTGGAGCGCTTCACCGTCGCCTTCATGCCCGGCATCACCGTGGCCGCCGCCGTGCACGCGCTGACGGCCCGTCACCCTGGCCTGCGGGTGGAGGTGCTGCGCTGCGGCTGGGACGACCAGACGCAGGTGGTCCGCGACGGCCGCGCCGACGTCAGCGTCGTACGGCTGCCCGCGGACCACCGCGGACTGCGGCTGCGCCCGCTCTACGAGGAGGGGCGGGTCGCCGTCCTGCCCCGCACGCACCGCCAGGCGGGCAAGGCCGCCCTCGCGGTCGCCGACCTCGCCGACGACGTGCTGCTCCAGGACCCCGACATGGTGCCCGAGTGGCGCGACCTGCCGCACCGCCGCGAGTCCCTGACCGAGGCGGGCGGCCGGCCGCCCCTCAACTCGGCCGAGGAGAAGCTGGAGTACGTGGCCGCGCTCCAGGGCGTCGTGATCGTCCCGGAGTCGGCCGCCACGTACTACACGCGTCCCGACGTGTGCCACGTCCCCGTGGAGGACATCCCGCCGAGCCGGGTCTGCCTGGCCTGGAGCGAGCGGCGCGAGCGCCCGCTGGTGCGGGAGTTCGGCGACCTGGTGGAGGAGGCCGGCCCGGAGGCGGGCTGAGCGCACCCTGCCCCCTGGGCCCGGCTGTTCGACGCAAGAGTCCGGTCCCTTACGACGTGGGGCCCGGCTCCGTGCGGACGGCGAGTGGCGGCCCGGCCGGGCCGCCACTCCCCTGCGCCGCTTGCGGCCCTCCGGTGCTCAGGCGGCCTGCTCGGTGGCCAGTTCGGCCAGCGGGTCCGTGTGCGCCGGGGTCCAGCCGAGCTCGCGCCGGGCCCGCTCGGGGGTCATCTGCTGGTCCAGCGCGAACGCCTCCGCGATCGGGCCCATCCGCTCCAGCGCCTCGGCCCTCGTGAGCTTGTCGATGCTGCCGGGGCAGCCCGCCGCCTGCGAGAGGGCGTGGGCGATCTCCGCCTGGGTGGGGTTGACGCCGCTGACCCCGGCGTAGACGGAGCCGGGTGCGGCGCCCAGGGCCCGCACGTAGAGGTCGGCGATGTCCTCGACGTGCACCAGCGCCCAGTGGTTGGCGCCGTCCCCGATGAGCGGCACCGCGCCGTTCGTACGGCCCGGGTCGGTGTAGAAGAACCGGGTGAGGCCGCCGCTGCCGCCGTAGACCACACCGGGCATGACGAGCACGGGGCGGCCGCCGGAGCCGGTGTCGGCGAGGACGGCGTCCTCGTTGGCGCGGCGCCAGGCGGTGATGGCCGGGGGCTTCTGCGGCGCGTCCTCGTCGACGACGCCGTCGGTGTCGCCGTAGACCCACACGCCGCCGGTGTGCACGTAGGTCCCGCGCCCGGCCAGGCCCGCCTGCAGCGCGCGGGCCGCCGCCAGGTCCACGCGGGCGGTCTCGGCGGTCACGTCGGAGCCGAGGTGGATGACGCCGTCGGCGTTCGCGGCGGCCTCGCGCAGGACGGCGGTGTCGGTGAGGTCGCCGCGCACGGGGGTGGCGCCGAGGTCGGCCACGGTGCGGGCGGAGCGGTCCGAGCGGGCCAGCGCGGTGACCTCCGCGCCCTGTGCGGCCAGGATCCGCAGGACCGACCGGCCGATGTAGCCGGAACCGCCGGTGAGGAAGACACGCATGTCAGGGCCCTTCCGATGAGCTGGTCGAGGGGTTCGTCGCCGCCTTTTCCGACGGCGCACCACCAGCGTCGCCCCCGCGCGGCAACGGCGTCCAACACCTCTTCCGTGCGCTGTGATACCCGAAAGGCATCAGCCGTTCGACGGGGCCCGGACCGCTGTCGTACCCCCGTGCGAGCATGCGGTCATGGATTTTGCACAGGCCCTCGCCGGGGTCGACGAACACCCGTGGGCACGGACGTCCCATGCCTACGGCAGCGCCGAGGACCTTCCCGCCGTGCTGCACGCGCTCGCGGGCCCCGACGAGGAGGCCGCGCGCGAGGCGGTCACCGAGTTGTACGGCTCCGTGCTGCACCAGGGCACGGTGTACGCGGCCAGTGCCGAGATCGCCCCCTTCCTCGCCCGCTTGGCCGCCGCCGGGTGCCGTGCGGCCGATCTGCTGGCGCTGCTGGGCGGCATGGCCGGGAGCCGGGACGTGCACGGCGTCCCGCCCGAGGCGGTGCGCTCCGCCGTCGCGGCCCAACTCCCCCTGATCCTCCCGCTGCTGGCCGCACCCGACGCCGAAGTACGCCAGGCCGCGGCCTGGGCCGCCTCGCACACCGGTGCGGCCGGGGCGGTCCTGCCGGAGCTGCGGGCACGCCGGACGCACGAGCAGGTGCCCGTGGTGCGGGCCGAACTCCTCGGCGCGCTCTCCCGGTTGGACCCCGCGGGCACGGTGCCGGCGGCCCGTGAGGTGCTGGCCACCCCGCGGGACCAGCCGGGCCCGGTGGTCGTCGCCGCCGCCTTCGCCTGGCTGGACGCCGGGCTGCCCTGGGGCGACGCCCAGCAAACCGCGCTGGTCGGCCTGCTCCCGCTCGGCCCGCACTTCGCCGGCCGCCTCGATCTGGACCGCCACGAGCCGCTGAACGCCGTCGCCGAGGCGCTGCTGCTGCGCGACACGGAGCAGGACCGCGCGGCGGCGGGCTCGCTGCTGGCGGCGGCGCTGGCCGATCCCCGCCCGGAGGTCCGCGAGGAAGCGCTGTGGGCAGCCGACCACGCCTGCCGCCTGTCCCGCACCGCAGCACCCCGCATCCTGCCGGCTCTCCTGTCCGTGCTCCCGGGCGCCGCCCCGAAGGAGGCGGCGCGAGCGCTCTCCCTGCTGGAGCGGCTGGGTGAAGCAGCGGCGCAGGCAACGGACGTGCTCGCCGCACTGGCCGCGCGCGAACCGGCGGGCGCGGTCCCGTCGCCGTCCGCCGCCGCTCCGGCCGGGACCGGACCCGCGGACAGCGGGACCGGACGCGTGGACGCGGCGCCGGATGACCAGGACGAGATCGCCGAGCACGCGTTGGCCGCCCTGGTGCGGGTGGCGCCCGATCGGGCAGCGCCGTTGCTCGCGAGGCGGCTGCGAGGGCGGCCCCTTGACGCCGCGGGGGGCTACTTCGCCGACGAGGAGCGGCCCGTGCCCTTTGAGCCCGGGCTGCTGGCGGCCGTCCGCGGGCGGCTCCGCGAGGCCGCGGCGGCGCCCGCGGTGCCCGCGGTACCGCTCGCGGCCCAGGTGGCGCGGTCGGGCAAGGCGCAGGGACCCCAGGCGGCGGAGCTGTGCCGGATCGTGCGCATGTGGGGTGCCCAGGGGCTGCCCGCGCTGGCCGAACTCCTCGCGGTGCTGCCGCGGACGACGCACGCTGCCGCCGCGGCGATCGGTGCTGTCGCGCCCGCGGGCGCACCCGAGGAGCGCGCGGCGGCAGCAGCGGCCCTGCGTGAGGTGGCGGGCGGTTCGCTCGCCGCCGCACAGGCCCTGTACGAACTCACCGGCGACAGCCGCCCCTTGACGCAGTACGTGGCCGCGCGGCTGACCGGTCAGCCGCAGGATGTCGCGGAAGCCGCCGCGGCCGCCGCCTCGTTGGGAAGGGCCGGAGCCGGTCTGGCGCCGGCGATGCGGGCCGCCCTCAGCGGCCCCGGCGCCAAGGAGACCACCCCCGTGCTCGACGCCGACACCGCGCTCGCCCGCGCGCTGTGGCTGGCCGACGGCGACGCGGACACCGCCGTACGGGTGCTCGACTCGGTGCTGGCACGGGCCCTGTCCATGCGGTGGGCCCAGTGGCAGGTGGTCCGGGCCGCCCGCGCGGCCGCGCTGCTCGGCCCCGCCGGACGCCCGCTCGTACCGCGGTTGCTGCGGCTGCTGGAGATACCCGAGGCGGCCCCCGACGCGGTGCTCGCCCTGACCGCCGTGGCGGAGCCCGGCTCGCTCGACACCGCCGCGCTCGCCGACCGCGCCCTGGACGCCGCCGAACACGGGCTGAACGCGCTCGAGGCGTGCGACGCGCTGCTCGCGGTGGGCCCCGCCGCGCTCGACCCCGTACGGCGGGGCCGCCTGGCCGCCCTGGCCGAGCGCGACCTGCGGGTGGTCGACCACGGCGTGGAGACCGTCATCGTCCGCGCCGACGAGCGCCTGCGCGCCCGCGCCCGTACCGTCCTGGCCGCTCTCACCACCGGGCAGCCGCCGGCCGCCTGAGCCAGGGCCGCCCGCCCGGCCGCGACACCCGGCGCGGGACCGCCCTCACGGCTGTCCCGGCGCCACCGCCCATGCCTCGATCTCGACGCGGAAGGCCGGGTGCGCCAGGCCGGCCACCCACCTGCACCAGCGAGCACGCGGGGGGGACGGGCGCGGTCCTGGTGCTCGTCGCGCACCCGGCGGAAGGCCGGCAGGTCCTGCATGTCGGTCAGGTAGACGGTGAGCTTGACCACCTGGTCGAGGCCGGAGCCGGCCGCCGCCGGCGCGGTGGCCGGATTCGCGTACACCTGGCGCACCTGCGCCTCGGCGTCCCCCTCGCCCACCAAGCGCCCCTCACCGTCCACCGGGACTTGGCCGGACACCGCGACGAGCGGTCCGGTGCCCGCCACCGCATGGCTGTAGCCGTTCACCGGCGGGCTTCCCTCCGGCCGGACAAAGTGCCGCATCACCGCTCCGTTTCGGAACCTCGCGAAGGCGCCCACGATCGGGGACCGGCCCCGCGCGGTCAACCGCCCGGGCTTCGGCGGGGCTTCGGTGGGACCGGGCACGTACCGGCTTCTTCCACCCCACCCGCCCCGCTCGCCCCACCCTTGTGAACACATTCGGGCACAGTCCGAAGCGGGCAGTCAGGCAGCCCCAATGGGTGCCGGGATCCGCACCGAATAGCGGCACACCTGCTCCACCTGCTGAAACAGCAACCACCAACGGGCCGAACCGGACTGTTTGTTGTCCGTTATGGGCAGGGGCCGGGCAAACGGGCGGCGGTATAACTCTTCTACGGTCATCACCGGGCAGGCCGCTGCCCGGACCGGAGCGCGGAAGAGGGGTGGAGCCGGTGCGTGCGGAGGAGCGCCAGCACCACATCCTCGCCATGGCGCGCCACCACGGGCAGGTGGAGGTGACCGCCATGGCCGCGGACCTGTCGGTCGCGCCGGAGACCATCCGGCGTGACCTGGGGGTCCTGGAGCGCCGCGGCCTGGTGCGCCGCACATACGGGGGCGCGTACCCCGTCGAGGGCGCCGGGTTCGAGACGGACCTCGCCCAGCGGGTGACCCTGCACGTCCCCGACAAGCGCCGGATCGCCGCGGAGGCGGTGAAGCTGCTCGGCGATGCGGAGACCGTCTTCGTCGACGAGGGCTACACCCCGCAGTTGCTGGCCGCGCTGCTGCCGGGCGACCGCCCGCTGACCGTGGTCACGGCCTCCCTGACCACGGCCGCGGCCATCGTGGACTCCCCGCACATCACCGTGCTGCTGCTCGGCGGCCGGGTCCGGGCCCGGACCCTGGCCACCGTGGGCTCATGGGCCTGCGACATGCTCGCCGGCTTCGTCATCGACCTGGCGTTCGTCGGCTCCAACGGTATCTCCCGCGAACTCGGGCTGACCACGCCCGATCCGGTCGTCGCCGACGTCAAGGCCAAGGCACTGTCCGTCTCGCGCCGCAAGGTCTTCATGGGCCACCACAGCAAGTTCGGCGCGAGCAGCTTCTGCCGCTTCGCCGAGGTCGCCGACTTCGAGGCGATCGTCACCGACACCGGCCTGTCCAGCGCCGAGGCGCACCGGTACGCGCTGCTCGGCCCCCGCGTGTTCAGGGTCTGACCGACCCTTCCCGGCCCGCCGGCCGCCCGCTCATCCGTCCGCCCCCGATCCCGCCATCCGTTCATCCGTCCATATCCGTCACTCGCCCATCCCTCTCCCCACCTGTCCCCCGTCCACTCACATATCCCGCCGTCGAGCCGTCTCTCCCCGTTCCCCATTCACCCTCACGACCGGTCATGAAAGGGACGCATCATGACACCCTCCACCCCTGTGAACCCCACCAGCCCCACTGCCGGCAGAAGCACCGGGCGCACCGCCCGCCGCGCGGCCGCACCCCTGGCCCTCGCCCTCTGCGGCGCCCTGCTCGCCGCCTGTTCCGGTGCCGGTGGTGCGGGCGGTTCCGGCGGTCACTCGATCAACGTGCTGATGGTCAACAACCCGCAGATGGTGGACCTGCAGAAGCTGACCGCGGCCAACTTCACCAAGTCCACCGGCATCCACGTGAACTTCACCGTGCTGCCCGAGGACGACGTCCGGGACAAGATCACCCAGGACTTCTCCAGCCAGGCCGGCCAGTACGACGTGGCCACCATCAGCAACTACGAGGCCCCGATCTACGCCAAGAACGGCTGGCTCGCCCCGCTGACCGCCAAGGCCAAGGCGGACACCGCCTTCGACCAGAGCGACATCCTGCCCGCGATGCAGCAGTCGCTCAGCTACAACGGGCAGTTGTACGCCGAGCCGTTCTACGGCGAGTCCTCGTTCCTGATGTACCGCAAGGACGTGTTCGCGGCGAAGGGCCTGACGATGCCCGCGCACCCGACGTGGGACCAGGTGGCCTCGCTCGCCGCGAAGGCCGACGGCGCCCAGTCCGGCATGAAGGGCATCTGCCTGCGCGGCCAGCCCGGTTGGGGCGAGATGATCGCCCCGCTGACCACGGTGGTCAACACCATGGGCGGCACGTGGTTCACCAAGGACTGGAAGGCCCAGTTGACCAGCCCGGCCTTCACCAAGGCGACGAACTTCTACGTGGACCTGGTGCGCAAGCACGGCGAGCCCGGAGCGGCGCAGTCCGGCTTCACCGAGTGCCTCAACGACTTGGAGCAGGGCAAGGTCGCCATGTGGTACGACGCCACCTCCGCGGCCGGCTCCCTGGAGGCGTCCGACTCCCCCGTCGCCGGCAAGATCGGCTACGTGCCGGCCCCGGTGGAGCAGACGAAGAGCTCGGGGTGGCTCTACACCTGGGCCTGGGGCGTGCAGAAGGCGAGCAAGAAGCAGGACGACGCCTGGAAGTTCATCTCCTGGGCCTCCGGCAAGGGCTACGAGAACCTGGTGGGCACCAAGCTCGGCTGGTCCCGGGTGCCCGCGGGCAAGCGCACCTCCACGTACTCCAACGCCGCCTACGACAAGGCGTCCTCGGCCTTCGCGCAGCCGACCCTGACCGCGCTGGAGGCGGCGAACCCGTCGAACCCCGGGGTGCAGCCGCGGCCCGCGCCCGGCATCCAGTTCGTCGGCATACCGGAGTTCACCGACCTGGGCACGCAGGTCTCGCAGCAGCTGTCCTCGGCGATCGCCGGGCGCACCAGCGTGAGCAGCGCGCTGTCGGCGAGCCAGAAGCTCGCCGAGAAGGTCGCCGACAAGTACGCCGGCCAGTGAGCGGGGACGTCATGAGCACCCCGCAGGTCACCGGGCGCCTGCACGCTCCGCCCGGCCGCCTCCGCCCGGCACCGGCCGCCGCCCCGCGCCGCCCGCGCGGCGCCTGGGCGCGGCGGGCGCCGCTGCTGCCCGCGCTGATCTTCATGGTCGTCGTCACCCAACTGCCCTTCGTGGGCACCCTGGTGATCTCCTTCATGCGCTGGAACGCCCTCGACCCCGGGGACAAGGGCTTCACCGGCTTCGACAACTACCGCGAGGAGTTCACCGATCCGCAGCTGCGCTCGGCGCTGTCCACCACGGTGGTGCTCACCGTCACCGTGGTGCTGGTCAGCCTCGCGCTGGGGCTGGGCCTGGCGCTGCTGATGGACCGCAAGTTCCTCGGCCGGGGCGTGGTGCGCACCTTGCTGATCACGCCGTTCCTGGTGGTGCCGGTCGCCTCGGCGCTCCTGTGGAAGCACGCCCTCTACAACGCCTCCTACGGGCTGATCAACGGCGTGCTCACCTGGGTGTGGCGGCTGTTCGGCAGCCACTCCGCGCCGCAGCCGGACTGGCTGTCGCAGGTGCCGAAGCTGGCCGTGGAGGCGTCGCTGATCTGGCAGTGGACGCCGTTCATGATGCTGATCCTGCTCGCCGGGCTGCAGAGCCGCCCCTCCGACGTGGTGGAGGCGGCCCGGGTGGACGGCGCGACCAACTGGCAGATCTTCCGCTACCTGACCTTCCCGCACCTGCGCCGCTACCTGGAGCTGGCCGCGCTGCTCGGCACCGTCTACGTGGTGCAGAACTTCGACGCGGTCTTCACCATCACCTCCGGCGGCCTGGGCACGGCGAACCTGCCGTACGCCGTCTACACCACCTTCTACCAGGCGCACGACTACGGACAGGCGTCCGCAGAGGGCGTGATCGTGGTGGTGCTGTCGATCATCGTGGCGACCTTCGCGCTGCGCACCGTGTCCTCGCTCTTCCGAGAGGAGACCTTGTGATGGCCGCCGCAACCGCCCCGACTGCCGCCGGACCGCGTATTCGCACTGCGCGCGCCGGCCGCGCCCCGCACGAGCGCCGGGAGCGGCGCAACCGCCGGCTGCTGGGCCTTGCCGCCTGGATCTGCGGGATCGTCTTCTTCCTGCCGTTCGCCTGGATGGTCCTGACCTCCTTCCACAGCGAGCAGGACGCGGCGACGAACCCGCCGAGCCTGGCCGCGCCGCTGACGCTGCACGGCTACCGGGAGTTCTTCGGCTCGGGCACCGGGGTGAGCCCCTGGCCGCCGCTGGAGAACTCGCTGACCGCGAGCGTTGCCGCAACGCTGCTGGTGCTGGTGCTGGCGATCCCGGCCGCCTACGCGCTGTCCATCCGGCCGGTGCGCAAGTGGACGGATGTGATGTTCTTCTTCCTGTCCACGAAGATGCTGCCGGCCGTGGCCGGTCTGCTGCCGGTGTACCTGATCGCCAAGAACGCCGGGATGCTGGACAACATCTGGACCCTGGTCATCCTCTACACCTCGATGAACCTGCCGATCGCGGTGTGGATGATGCGGTCCTTCCTCGCCGACGTGCCGGTGGCGATCATCGAGGCCGCCTCGATCGACGGCGCCGGGCTGCCGACGATCCTCACCCGCATCGTGGCGCCGGTGGTGGCGCCGGGCATCGCGGCCACCGCGCTGATCTCGTTCATCTTCAGCTGGAACGAGCTGCTCTTCGCGCGAGTGCTCACGGGGGTGGTCGCCGACACCGCCCCGGTGTTCCTGACGTCCTTCGTCACCAGCCAGGGCCTGTTCCTGGCGAAGGTGTGCGCAGCGGCCGTCTGCATCTCCCTGCCCGTGCTCGCCGCCGGGTTCGCCGCCCAGGACAAGCTGGTCCAGGGCCTGTCTCTTGGAGCCGTCAAGTGAAAGCAGCCGTCATCAGCGCCCCCGGACAGGTCGGCGTGGAGAACGTCGACGACCCGGCGCCCGGTCCCGGCGAGGTCGTCGTGCAGGTCGCCGCGTGCGGGCTGTGCGGCACCGACCTGCACATCCTGCAGGGCGAGTTCGCGCCGACACTGCCGATCGTGCCGGGCCACGAGTTCGCCGGCGAGGTGGTGGCCGTCGGCTCGGGGGTGCGTGAGCTGGCGGTCGGCGACCAGGTGGCGGTCGACCCGTCGCTGTACTGCCACGAGTGCCACTACTGCCGGATCGGCCGCAACAACCTGTGCGAGCGATGGGCGGCGATCGGCGTCACCACGGCGGGCGGCGCCGCGGAGTACGCGGTGGCGCCGGAGGCGAACTGCGTGAAGCTGCCGGAGTCGGTGGCGACCCGTGACGCGGCCCTGATCGAGCCGCTGTCCTGCGCGGTGCGCGGCTACGACGTGCTGCGCTCCACGCTCGGCGCCCATGTGCTCATCTACGGCTCGGGCACGATGGGCCTGATGATGCTGGAGCTGGCCAAGCGCACCGGCGCCGCCGCCGTGGACATGGTCGACCTCAACCCCGACCGGCTGTCCACCGCGCGGCTGCTGGGCTGCTCGGCCACCGCCGCCTCGGCCGACGAGCTGGAGCGGCCGCGCGGCTGGGACGTCGTGGTGGATGCCACGGGGAACGCGGCCGCGATCCAGGACGGCCTGGGCCGGGTCGGCAAGGGCGGCACCTTCCTGCAGTTCGGCGTCGCCGACTACGCCACCCGCGCCACCATCGAGCCGTACCGCATCTACAACCAGGAGATCACCATCACCGGCTCCATGGCGGTGCTCCACTCCTACGAGCGCGCCGCCGAACTCTTCGCCGGCGGCGTCCTGGACCCGGAGATCTTCATCAGCGACCGCCTCCCCCTGGTCGACTACGCCGCCGCCCTCGACCGCTTCAAGGCCGGCCAGGGCCGCAAGATCCAGGTCCTCCCGTGACGCCCGTGCGGCGCCCCGGGGCCAGGTCCCGGTAGCGGGGCGGCTGTTGGGCTCCCGGGGTGGGTCGGGCACCGCGCCGTCCGGCCCGCCCCGGGGTTTGTGCCCGCGGCGGTGGCGGGGATCATGGGGGCTCCGGTGCGGCAGACTTCCTCCCGGGGTCCCGGGTGGGGCCGCAGGGGCGAGCGGAAGGCGGGAGCGGACGGCGATGAAGGTGATCCTCTTCGGTGCCTCGGGGATGGTCGGGCAGGGCGTGCTGCGCGAGTGCCTGCTCGATCCGGAGGTGACCGAGATCCTCGCGGTCGCCCGCAGCCCCCTGGGCCGCACCGAGCCCAAGGTGCGGCAGGTCTTCCACGACGACTTCACCGACTTCTCCCGCGTCGCCGACGAACTGTCCGGCGCCGACGCCTGCTTCTACTGCCTGGGCGTCTCCTCGGCGGGCCACAGCCCGCAGGACTACACCCGCATCACCTACGACTGCACGCTCGCCGCCGCCCGCACGGTCGCCGCCGGCAACCCCCGGCTGACCTTCACCTACGTCTCCGGCGAGGGCACCGACAGCACCGAGCAGGGCCGCACCGGCTGGGCCCGCGTCAAGGGCCGCACCGAGAACGCCCTGCTCGCCATGGACATGCGCGCGTACATGTTCCGCCCGGCCTGGATCCAGCCGATGCACGGCGAGCGGTCCCGCACCGCCTGGTACCGGGTGGCCTACGCCGCCACCGGATGGGCCTACCCGCTGCTGCGCCGGATGGCCCCCAAGCACGTGACGACGACCGAGGCGCTGGGCCGGGCGATGCTCGCGACCGTGCGGCTGGCCGGCGAGGGCCCGCACGTGCTGCACAGCCCCGACATCAACCGCCTGGGGGCGTGAGCGCGGTTCGGCGACTCGGGGGACTTCGCCGCGGGCGCGCATGGGCGCGGGCCGTTCGGGGCACTAGGTGCGTCATGACGCAGATCGGCCTGCCCGAAGGCGTACGCGCCTGCCTCTTCGACCTCGACGGCGTCCTGACCCCCACCGCGCTGATCCACGCGGCGGCCTGGAAGGAGATGTTCGACGCCTTCCTGCACGACCTGGACGGCGACGGGTACCGCCCCTTCGACGCGACCGCGGACTACGACGCCTACGTCGACGGCCGGCCGCGCGCCGACGGGGTGCGCACCTTCCTAGCCTCGCGGGACATCGAGCTGCCCGAGGGCGAGGAGGACGACCCGCCGACCGCCCGGACCGTGCACGGCCTGGGCAACCGCAAGAACGACCTGGTGCTGGCGAAGATCCGCGAGGAGGGCGTCAAGCCCTACCCCGGCTCGGTCCGCTACCTGGAGGCGGTCCGGGCCGCGGGACTGCGCACCGCCGTGGTCTCCTCCAGCGCGAACTGCCGCGACGTGGTGGCCTCGGCGGGCATCGAGCAGATGCTGGACGTGCGGGTGGACGGCCTGGTCGCCAAGGAGCGCGGCCTGCGCGGCAAGCCCAAACCGGACACCTTCCTCGCCGCGGCCCAGGAGCTGGGGGTGGCCCCGGGCGAGGCCGCCGTCTTCGAGGACGCCCTGGTCGGCATGGACGCCGGGCGCGAGGGCCACTTCGGGTACGTCGTGGGCGTGGACCGGGTCGGTCAGGCCGAGGAGCTGCACCGGCACGGCGCCGACACCGTGGTGAAGGACCTGGCCGACCTGATCGGAGCGCGCGCGTGATCACCGACCCGGCCTACGAGGTGGCCCCCTGGTCGCTGCGCGAGTCCGAGCTGAACATGGACCTGCTGCCGCAGAGCGAGTCGGTCTTCGCGCTGTCCAACGGGCACATCGGCTGGCGCGGCAACCTCGACGAGGGCGAGCCCAACGGCCTGCCCGGCTCCTACCTCAACGGCGTGCACGAGCTGCACCCGCTGCCGTACGCCGAGGCCGGCTACGGATACCCGGAGTCGGGCCAGACGGTCATCAACGTCACCAACGGCAAGCTGATCCGGCTGCTGGTGGACGACGAGCCCTTCGACCTGCGCTACGGCACGATCCGCTCGCACACCCGCGAGCTGGACATGCGGGCGGGCGTACTGCGCCGCGCGTGCGTGTGGGTCTCGCCGGCCGGCCGGGTGGTACGGGTGCGCTCCACCCGCATGGTCTCCTTCCAACAGCGCGCGGTCGCGGCGATCTCCTACGAGGTGGAGCCGCTGGACGAGCAGGTGCGCGTCGTCGTGCAGTCGGAGCTGGCGGCCAACGAGGAGCTGCCCCGGGCGACCGGCGACCCGCGTGTGGCGGCCGCCCTGGAGTCGCCGCTGCGCGCCGAGGAGCACTTCGCCGGCGGCACCCGGCTCGGCCTGATCCACTCCACCACCCGCAGCGGCCTGCGGGTCGCGGCCGCCGCCGACCACCGCGTGGACGGGCCGCGCGCGACCACGCAGATCTCCTCGGAGTCCGGGGACGACGTGAGCCGGCTGACGGTCACCTCGGTGCTGGACAAGGGCGAGCGGCTGCGGCTGGAGAAGTTCGTGGCCTACGGCTGGTCGGCCGCGCGGTCGCTGCCCGCGCTGCGCGACCAGGCCGACGCCGCCCTGGTCGGCGCCCGCGACACCGGCTGGAAGGGGCTGCTGGACCAGCAGCGCGCCTACCTGGACAGGTTCTGGCAGCGCTCGGACGTCGAGGTGGACGGCGACACCGAGATCCAGCAGGCGGTGCGCTTCGCGCTCTTCCACGTGCTGCAGACCGCGGCCCGCGCCGAGGAGCGGGCCATCCCCGCCAAGGGGCTGACCGGCTCGGGGTACGACGGGCACACCTTCTGGGACGCCGAGACGGTGGTGCTGCCGCTGCTGACGTTCACCTCGCCCCGGGCGGCCGCCGAGGTGCTGCGCTGGCGGCACAACATGCTGCCGGTGGCGCGCGAGCGGGCCCGCCAGCTGGGCCTGGAGGGCGCCACGTTCCCGTGGCGGACCATCAACGGCGACGAGGCGTCCAGCTACTGGCCGGCCGGTACCGCCGCCTTCCACATCAACGCCGACATCGCCGACGCCGCCGTCCGCTACGTGGCGGCCACCGGCGACGAGGTCTTCGAGGCCGAAACCGGGCTGGAACTGCTGGTGGAGACCGCCCGGCTGTGGCGCTCGCTCGGCCACCACGACCACGCGGGCGCCTTCCACATCGACGGGGTGACCGGCCCCGACGAGTACAGCGCGGTCAGCGACGACAACGTCTACACCAACCTGATGGCGCAGGCGAACCTGGTGGCGGCCGCCGACGCCGCCGAGCGCCACCCGCGGCACGCCGGCAAGCTCGGCGTCAGCGACGAGGAGACCGCGGCCTGGCGGGACGCGGCGGCCGCGATGACGGTGCCCTACGACGACGCGCTCGGCGTGCACGAGCAGTCCGCCGGCTACACCCGCCATCAGCGCTGGGACTTCGACGCCACCGACGTCGACCACTACCCGCTGATGCTGCACTACCCGTACTTCGACCTGTACCGCAAGCAGGTCGTCAAGCAGGCCGACCTGGTGCTGGCGATGTACCTGCGCGGCGACGCCTTCACCCCGGAGCAGAAGGCCCGCAACTTCGCCTACTACGAGCCGCTGACCGTGCGCGACTCCTCGCTGTCGGCCTACTGCCAGTCGGTGATCGCCGCCGAGGTGGGGCACCTGCAGCTGGCGTACGACTACCTCGGCGAGTCGGCGATGATGGACCTGGAGGACCTGGAGAACAACGCGCGCGACGGGCTGCACATCGCCGCGCTCGCCGGGACCTGGACGGCGCTGGTGGCGGGGCTCGGCGGCATGCGCCTGTTCGACCGCGACTCGATCCGCTTCGCGCCCCGGCTGCCGGAGGCGCTGAGCCGGATCGCCTTCCGGCTGATGTTCCGCGGCCGGCTGCTGCTGGTGGAGGTCCGGCACGGCTCGGCGACGTACACCCTCGCCGAGGGCGAGCCGCTGGAGGTGCTGCACTACGAGGAGCCGTTCGTGCTGAGCGCGGACCACCCGGTGGTGCGCGACGTGCCGGAAGTGCCGCACTCCGGCCAGGCGGAGCAGCCGCCCGGACGGGCACCGCGGCGCCGGGCTGCGCCGCCGGCGACCGTGCGGGTCGGAGGCCACCGGGCGGGCTGAGGAGACCGCGCCCGGCAGAGCCACGAGGACGGCACCGGCGGCCGCGCCCGCTCCCGGGCAGGCGCGGCGGCCGGTGCCGGTACCGGAGCCCCGCCACGAGCCCATCGCGAGCCCGGTCACGGACAGGACCACATGTCCGGACACGCACCCGCCCCCACTCCCGGCCGCGCGCGGCTCACAGCCAGCCGCGCCGCTTGAAGAGGCGGTAGAGCACCAGCACGCTGGCGGCCATCAGCGCGATCGCCGCCGGGTAGCCCCACACCTGGCGCAGCTCGGGCATGTGCTGGAAGTTCATGCCGTAGATCCCGGCGATCATGGTGGGCACCGCGGCCATGGCCGCCCAGGCGGAGATCTTGCGCATGTCGTCGTTCTGCCGCACCCCGACCTGGGTCAGGTGCGCGGCCAGGATGTCGGAGACCAGTCGGTCCAGGGCGTCGCAGGCGTCGCCGACCCGGCTGAGGTGGTCGGCGACGTCGCGGAAGAACGGGCGGGTGCGGCGGTCGACGTAAGGGACGGCGCCGGCCGCCAGCCGCTCCATCGGGGCGGACAGGGGGTGGGTGGCCCGGCGGAACTCCAGCACCTGGCGCTTGAAGGCGTAGATGACCGCGGCGGTGCCGGACGAGCCGCCGCCGCTGGGGTCGAACACCTTCTCCTCCAACTCCTCAAGGTCCAACTGGAGTTCGCCGGCGATGTCCAGGTACTCGTCGACGACCGCGTCGCACAGCGCGTAGAGCACGGCGACCGGCCCGTGCCGCAGCACCTCCGGGCGCTGCTCCATCAGCTCGCGCACGGCGGCCGCGGTGTTCGCCTCGCCGTGCCGGACGGTGACGACGTAGGAGTTGCCGACGAAGACCATCAGCTCGCTGGCGGTCACGCTGCCGGCCGCGTCGTCGTAGCGCAGCGGCTTGACGACGGCGAACAGCGACTCGTGGTAGACCTCCAGCTTGGGCCGCTGGTGGGCCTTGAGCGCGTCCTCGACGGCCAGGGGGTGCAGCGCGAACTCCTCGGTCAGGTGGTCGAACTCCTCCTTGGTGGGCTCGTACAGCCCGACCCACACGAAGGCGTCGCCGGCCGCGCGCACCTCCGCCAGGGCATCCGACAGGTCGGCCGGCGTCCGGGTCCGGCGGCCCGCCTCGTACACCGCGCAGTCGACGATCACGTGCACATCCCTTCCTCGGTGCCGCGTTGCGCTATCGGGAGGTACTCCCAACGCCGCAGCGCGCCTCCCGGACCGCCTTCCCGCCGGGCGGCCGCGGATGACACACTTCCTCGCGTGCGCGACTACGACATACTGGTCATCGGTTCGGGCCCGGGCGGGCAGAAAGCCGCGATCGCGGCGGCGAAGCTGGGCAGGCGGGCGGCGGTCGTGGACCGTGCCGACAGCCTGGGCGGGGTCTCCCTGCACACCGGCACCATCCCTTCGAAGACGCTGCGCGAGGCGGTGCTCTACCTCACGGGCATCAACCAGCGCGACATGTACGGGCAGAGCTACCGGCTCAAGGACGACATCACCATCGGGGACCTGACCTCGCGCACCGAGCACGTGGTGGGCCGCGAGGTCGACGTGATCCGCAGCCAGCTCTCCCGCAACCGGGTCGCCCACCTGCCGGGCACCGGCCGGTTCCTGGACGAGCACACCGTGGCCGTGCGCGACGCGAGCGGGCAGGACCGGGCGGTCACCGCCGACTTCGTGGTGATCGCCACCGGCACCCGGCCGGCCCGCCCGGCGAGCGTGGAGTTCGACGACCGCACCGTGCTGGACTCCGACAGCGTGCTGCGGATGGAGCGGGTGCCGCGCTCGATGGTGATCGTGGGCGCCGGGGTGATCGGCATGGAGTACGCCTCGATGTTCGCCGCGCTCGGCAGCAAGGTGACGGTGGTCGAGCAGCGCGAGGGCATGCTGGGCTTCTGCGACGCCGAGGTCGTGGAGGCGCTCCGCTACCACCTGCGGGACCTCGCGGTCACCTTCCGCTTCGGCGAGACCGTGGCGGCCGTCGAACGCCACGAGCGGGGCACGCTGACGGTCCTGGCGAGCGGCAAGAAGATCGCGGCGGACGCGGTGATGTACTCCGCCGGACGGCAGGGCCTCACCGAGGGGCTGGACCTGGAGAAGGCCGGCCTGAGCGCGGACGGGCGGGGCCGGATCGCGGTGGACGCCGACTACCGCACGGCGGTGCCGCACATCTACGCCGTCGGCGACGTGATCGGCTTCCCCGCCCTCGCGGCGACCTCGATGGAGCAGGGCCGCACCGCGGCCTACCACGCCTTCGGCGAGCCGGTGCACGGGCTGCAGGACCTCCAGCCGATCGGCATCTACACCATCCCCGAGATCAGCTTCGTCGGCCGCACCGAGGACGAGCTGACCGACGCCCTGGTCCCCTTCGAGGTGGGCGTCTCGCGCTACCGGGAGCTGGCCCGCGGCCAGATCATCGGCGACGCGCACGGCATGCTGAAGCTGCTGGTCTCCCCCGGCGACCGCAAGCTGCTGGGCGTGCACTGCTTCGGCACCGGCGCCACCGAGCTGATCCACATCGGCCACGCGGTGATGGGCTGCGGCGGCACCGTGGACTACCTGGTGGACGCCGTCTTCAACTACCCGACGCTCGCCGAGTCCTACAAGGTGGCTGCGCTCGACGTCACCAACAAGATCCGCCAGATCGACCGCCTCGGCGACTGATCCCCCTCCCTCGGCGCGGCCCGGCGCCCGCATCCGGCGGCCGGCGGGCACACTGGGGGCGTGGTGGCCAAGCGCAGTGCCGGGATCGTGCCGTTCCGCCGGGCGGACGGCGGGGGCGTCGATGTGCTGCTCGGGCACATGGGCGGGCCGTTCTGGGCTCGCAAGGACGCCGGGGCGTGGACGGTGGTCAAGGGCGAGTGCGAGCCGGGCGAGGACGAACTGGATGCGGCCCGGCGGGAGTTCACCGAGGAGCTGGGCCTGCCGCTGCCCGCCGGGCCGCTGCTGCCGCTGGGCGAGGTGAAGCAGTCGGGCGGGAAGACCGTCGTCGCGTGGGCGGTCGAGGGCGATCTCGACCCGGCGCGGGCGGTCTTCGGCACCTTCAGCATGGAGTGGCCGCGCGGCTCGGGCGTGCTGCGCGAGTTCCCGGAGCTGGACCGCGCGGCCTGGCTGCCGCTCGCCGAGGCCCGCGAGAAGGTGGTCGCCGCCCAGCGCGCCCTGCTCGACCGCCTGCCCGTGGCGGACGCGTGAACCCCTGCCGCCGGCAGACTTCCCGACCGCCCGTCAGGCACCTGGCACCGGTCCTGCGGGGCGGGCGAGGACGGAGCGGCCGGCGGCGTCGTGCAGCCGGTCCTCGAAGTCCCGCACGGCGGGCACACCGGGGAAGTCCCGCAGCCGGGCCCGGAAGGCGTTGAGGTGCGCGGTGGCGAGCGCCGAGCGCAGCCGGAACAGCAGGGCCACCGCCTGCCGGGCCGTCGCGCAGCCCCGCTCCACCTCCCCCGTCTGCACCTGCGCGGTCGCGAGCAGCAACAGGTTCACCGCCCGGCGCCTCGGCCGGTGCTCCGGGGTCCCGGCCAGCGCCTCCTCGGCGCGGCGTGCGGCGGATCCCGGCTGGCGCAGGTCCAGGTGGCAGTGGGCCAGCTCGCCGGCGAGGCGAGCGCGGTCGAAGTGGGCGATCCAGTGCGGGGGCTCGCCGGAGCCGGGCCGGGCCAGGGCCTCGACGGCCCGACCTGCGGCCTGATTGCAGGCGCGGGCGTCGCCGAGCAGCGCGTGGCCGCGCGCCTCGGCGGCGTGCAGGCACGCCTGCAGCTGCGGTCCGATGCGGCCCCTGGCGCCCTCCTGGGCGGCCCGGGCGAGCTGGGCGACTTCCCGCGGGTGCCCGAGGGCGGCCGCGAGGTGGCTCATCCCGGCGGCCAGCACGTAGCCGCCGTAGCCGCGGTCGTGGGCCGCCTGGGAGAGCCGCAGCGCCTGGATGTAGTGGCGCTGGGCGAGGCCGGGCCGCCCGCAGTCGTAGGCCGTGTAGCCGGCCAGCTCGGTCAGCCGGGCCGCCGCGGCGTACAGCTGGCGGCCGACGGCGCCGTCGTAGCCGCCCTTGAGCAGTTCGGTGACGGTGCCCGCGAGGTACTGCACGGCGAGTGGGCGGACATGGCCGCCGCCGAACCGGTGGTCCAGGTCGGCGATGTGGCGGGTGGCGGCGTCGACCAGCTCGACGTCGGCGGCGTCCACGGGCGGGGCGCCGATGTGCGCCGGGTCGGGGTCGCGCGCGGCGATCAGCCAGTCGCGGCTGGGCCCGAGCAGCGCGGCCACCGACAACCGGGTGCCGTTCTGCGCGGTGCGGCCCTCGGCGTCGCCGCGCCACAGCTCGATCGCCCGCTCGCGCGCCTCGGCCGGGGTCGGCGCGAACAGCAGGCCGGTCTCGGACACCTCCGGGCCGCGACCCCGGGCCATCCCGATGTCCTGGACGGACACCTCGCGCCCCAGCTCCCGGCTGAGGACGGCGGCGATGACGAGCGGGGCGGTGCCGCGCGGCTGCTGGCCGCGCAGCCAGCGGGTCACGGAGGTCTTGTCGTAGCGCAGGTCGAGGCCGCGCTCGGCGCCGTCCCTGTTGACCAGGCGGGCCAGCCCGACGTTCGAGCAGCCCGCCTCCTCGATGAGGGCCCGCAGCCGCTCGTTGGGCGGGCGGGCGGCAGCGCGTCGGGCAGCCATCTCGGCGATCCCCCTCCTCGGTCTCGCGTGCCGGGCGAGACCGGAAAGAATATGCGCCGTGCACGTGTGCTGCCCACCGGTTCGGCCCGCCATTCGGCCGAAAGGGGCCGCGCGGCAAATATGGCCGAAAAGGGCCGTCACCTGTTCCGGTGGCGGGGGTGGCCGAAAAGGGCGGCCCCTCTTCGGAGTGAGGCCCGGAAAATCCGGTGTGGAATTCCGGGCCCCGGCCGAAACGGACCGGCGCGCTAATGGATGATGACGACGTTGTGGATGTCGCCGGTGGTGAAGCCGACGAGGCTGCCGCACACCAGCAGGCAGAATCCGCCCGACGGCGGGGTGGGCGGTGTCGGGGCCGAGGAGACGGTCACGTCGGTCTCGTCGTTGGAGGCGCCGCAGTTGTCATTGCCGTTGTAGGCGGCGGTGATGGTGTGGGTGCCGGTGGTGGCGAAGGACGCGGCGTACTGCGCCTGGCCGGAAGCGTCGACCGGCACGGTGTCGAGGATGTCCCCGCCGTCGAAGAACGTCACGCCCAGGCCCCCGGTGGGGTCCTCGGAGCAGGTGACGTCCGCGGTCAGGGTCACCGTCTGTCCGACGGTCGCCGACGAGGGGTTCGCCTGGACGGTGGTCGTGGACGGCACCGCCGCGAGCGCGGACGAGGCGAACGTGACCACTGCGGCGACCGCCGCCACGGGCGCCAGTTTCCAGGCGCGGAACTCCAGCCACTGCTTCACGGGATCGACTCCTTGATCCAGAATCCGACACGGATGGTCACCGAATGTGTGACAACGGTCACCATACGGTTCCGTGTGCGGACTTTCCGGTCGGCCGCGGAGCGTTCAACTCCGGTGGCCCATCGACTCGTCCGGATGGCCGGGCCGCCCGCGCACGGGCCCGCTCCCCGGATTCGCGGCCTCAGATCGCGGGCGGCGCCAGCCGGGTGTAGGTGAGCGAGCCGCTGCTGCCGCCGAGGGAGGTGACATGGACCGCCACGGCTCCGGCCGGCCCCGCGGGGGCCAGGGCGGCGACGGTGGTGTCGGACAGGACGGTGAAGGCCGCCGGCACGGCGCCGAAGAGCACCGCGGTGGTCGTGGTCAGCCCGCTGCCGGTCAGGGTGACCCCGGCCCCGGAGTCGGTGGGCCCCTGGTTCGGGGTCAGGGCGGTCAGCACGGGTGCGGGCACGTAGGTGTAGACGACGGCGTTCCCGGTGCCACCGGGGGTGGTGACGGTGACGGGCACCGAGCCGGTGCCGGCCGGGGTGGTCGCGGTGATCTGCGTACTGGAGTTCACCGTGAACGAGGCCGCGGGTGTCGCCCCGAAGGTGACGGCCGTGGCGCCGGTCAGGCCGCCGCCGGTGAGCGTGACGGTGGTGCCGCCCGCGGCCGGACCGAGGGTCGGCGTGATGGCGGCGAGCGCCGGGGCGCTCACGTAGTAGAAGAAGACCGGGCCGCTGGTGCCGCCCGCGGTCGTGACGGTCACGGCGACCGCGCCGGTGCCGGCCGGGGTCGTGGCGGTGATCTGCGTACTGGAGTTCACCGTGAACGAGGCGGCGGGGTTGGTGCCGAAGGTGACGGCGGTGGCGCCGCTCAGCCCGGTGCCCGCCAGCGTGACCACGGTGCCGCCGGAGGCCGGCCCCTGGTTGGGCGAGACGGCGGTCAGCACGGGCAGGGCTGCGTAGGTGTAGGGCAGGCCGTTGCTGAGGCCGCCCGGGGTCCGCACGGTGACGGTGACGGTCCCGCTGCCCGGCGGGGCCGTGGCGGTGATCAGCGACGCGGAGTTGACCGTGTAGGTCAGCGCGGGGTTGGCGCCGAAGGTCACGGAGGTGGCGCCGGTGAGGCTGCTGCCGTTCAGGGCGACGGAGGTGCCGCCCGCCGCGGGCCCGCCGCTGGGGACGAGCGAGGTGAGGGCCGGTGCGGCGGCCGCAGCCGACGGGCGTACGGCGCCCGCCGCGAGGTCGGTGTGTTCCACGGGTGACTCCAAACGTGCGAGATGGTGCGGGTGCTCCGGCGGCGGGCGGGCGCGGCCGGGGCGGGACTCCCGGCCCGGGGGTGCCGGGCCGGGAGCCGTGGGGTCGCGCCGCCCGCCGGGGTCGCCATGCCGCACCCCGGCGGGCGGCGCCTGTCCGGCGCTGGGGCCGGGTGTCAGATGCCGGGTCCGGCGACGTAGGTGAAGCCGTCGGTGGCGGTGGCGGTGCCGGCGCCGTTGGTCACGGTCACGTCGACCGCGCCGGCCGTGCCGGGCGGGGTGACCGCCGACACCGCGGTGTCGGAGATCACTGTGAAGGGCGCCGGGTTGCCGTCGAAGGCGACCTGGTCGGTGCTGGTCAGGCCGGTGCCGGTGATGGTCACCGCGGTGCCGCCGGAGGTGGAACCCTCTGCGGGGGCGACGGTGGTGATCGTCGGCGCTTCGATGTAGGTGTACGACAGCCCGTTGTTGGTGCCGCCGGCCGTGGTCACGCTGACCCCGACCGAGCCGGCGGTGCCGGCGGGCGCCGCCACGGTGATCACACTGTCCGAGACGACCGTGGGCGTCGCCGAGTTGGCGCCGAAGGCGACGCTGGTGGCCGTGGACAGCCCGGTGCCGGTGATGGTGACGGTCCCGCCGCCGGCCGTCGACCCGGTGGTGGGGCTGAGCGACTGCTTGAACGGCGCGCCAACATAGAAGAAGGGGATCGGGTTGCTGGTCCCGCCGGGGGTGGTCACGGTGACGCCGACCGAGCCGTTGCCGGACGGGGAGACGGCGGTGACCTGGGTGGGCGAGACATTGGTGACCGAGGTCGCCAGGCGGGTACCGAAGTGGACCGCCGTGGTGCCGCTGAGGTTGGTCCCGGTGATGGTGACGAGCGTTCCGCCGCCGCTGGAACCCTGGTTGGGGCTGATGGGCATGGAATCCTCCTCGCTCGGAATGCGGTACATTCCCGAGCGGCACTCGAAGTGATGGGACTGGAGTGACCCCGGAGCAGGTGTGGACCGGTTTTCCGTTCCGTGTGACCGGATGTGGCCGAACATGGCCGGACGTGGCCGGAGAGAGAAGCGCGTGCCCTGCGAGCGGTGCCGGCCGCTTGCGGTGCAGGTGGTTCCCCTGCGGAATGGCGGCTTTCCCGGCGTCCCGGAAAAGCGGCCGGTTCGCGCCTGCCGAGGACGGTTGTCCGCTGATGCGGATAAGAGAATTAATCCATTGGGGTGATTAACAGCGCAAGGTGCGCGAACCATAGTCAGCCGTATGGGTGAGCGCCTTGGGGGGTGCGTTTTCGGGCATGCGCACAACGTCGGCATTTTTATTACTGCCTTGTCGTGCCAATGGGGCGGGGCGGCACTGCCGGTTCTCCTGCGCAGGGCGGGGACCTTCGGCCCCGCGCCGGGGTCCGCTCGGCCCTCACCCCCGCGCACGGCCACCTGCACGGTGGAGGGAAGCGATGTCCCGGCACCCGGAGGCTGCCGTGCGAGAGCAACAGGACGAGAGCGGCCGGACGGTGGAGCAGGAGCCCGGACCCCACGTGCCGACCGTGCTCGTCGCCTACGCCTCGAAGAACCGCGGCACCGCGCAGATGGCGCACTGGATCGGCGACACGATCGCCGCCGAGGGGCTGGGGGCCGAGGTGCGCGCCGCCGCGGCGGTCACCGACGTGCACGGGTACGACGCGGTCGTGCTCGGCTCGGGCCTGCACGAGGGCCGCTGGCTGCGCGACACGGTACGGTTCGCCCGGCGCAACCGCAGGGAGCTGCTGCGGATGCCGGTGTGGCTGTTCAGCAGCGGCCCGCTGGACGACTCGGCGAGCACGCACGAGGTTCCGCCGGTGCCGGAGGCGACCCGGGTGGCCGACCGGGTGGACGCCCGCGCCAACACGACCTTCGGCGGCCGCCTGAGGGAGGGGACGCGGGGGTTCCTGGCCCGGATGCTCGTCCGCAGCGGCCGGGCCGGCGACTTCCGCGACCGCGAACAGGTCCGCACCTGGGCGCTGGCCATCGCCCACGAGGTCGCCGCCCGCTCCGCGGGCTGAGCCGAAAAGGTCCACGCGCAAGGGGATTCGGCAGAAGCCGCGGAAAAGACAGCCGTGGGCCGGTTGCTGCGCGCAACCGGCCCACGGAGGCGGGCGTGGGGTCAGGCGCCGCGGCGGCGCAGGCGGCGGGTGTACACGTAGCCGCCGCCGGCTGCCGCGAGCACGGCCACCAGGGCCGCGCTGCCGCCGCCGACCTCGGCCGCGGTCAGGCCGGTGCCGCCGTGCGCGGGGGACGGACCGGCGAGCGCCGTGGCCTTGCCGGCGGGGGTGCCGCCCGGTGCCGCCGCGGTGAGGTGCCCCGCGGTGCCGGGCGCCGCGGCGACGGCGGCGGCGGCGGAAGCGCGGCCTGGTGCCACAGCCACCTGCGGGGTGAGCGCGACCGAGCCGTTCGACGCGAGCAGCACCTCGCGCTGCTGCGGATGCGCGAAGTCGAACATCCCGGCCAGCGAGCCCGCGGTCGCGTCGAAGGAGGAGTCGCCGATCCGGCCGGTCCCCCAGTTGTCCTCGATGAAGCGCAGCACGGACGTCTGCGTGGTTCGGGTGTGGTCCACGTAGTTGCGCCTGCTGTAGGGCGAGACGACCAGCAGCGGCAGGCGCGGGCCGGGCCCGCAGCGGTCGAGATAGCCGCCGGCCGCCGCCGGGCCGTTGACGCAGCGGGCGGTGTCGCCGCCGGACGCGGTGTCGGTCGAGCCGTTGCCCACCGGGGCCGCCACCTGGTCGTACCAGCCGTCGGAGTCGTCGTAGGCGACGACCACGGCGGTGCTCGACCACTGCGGCGACTTCTCGATCGCATTGATCCTGCTGGTCAGGAAGTTCTGCTCGTCCAGCGGGTCGGAGTAGCCGGCGTGGCCGTCCTGGTACTCGCCGGCCTTGAGGAAGGACACCGCCGGGAGGTCGCCCGCGGCCAGCGCCTTGTCGAAGTCGGTGAGGTCGTACTGGTGGTTGGCCTGGTCCTGGTGGCCGATCATCGCGGTGGACGTCGGCGGCAGGTGGTGCGGGTTGGCCGTGGACTTGTAGTACTGGAACGGCTCGTGGTGCGGGGAGTAGTCCACCGACGAGGCGCCGCCGACGTTGGCGTGGGTGGCGCCGCACACCGCGGTGCCGCCGGGCGAGGAGGTCGGCGCGAAGCCGCCCTGGAACCAGCCCCAGGTGACGCCCCTGGCGTTGAGCAGGTCGCCGATGGTGCGGCCCTGCACGGCGGTGACCAGGCTGCTCGCGGTGTGGTTGTTGTCCGAGCAGTCGTCGTAGGCGGGGTCGGAGTCGCCGTAGACGGTGCCCACACCTGTCGTCGGGTCGGGGCTGCGCACGGTGGCGGAGGCGCCGGGGGCGACCTGCTTGCCGGTGGCGGGGTCCACGGAGATGCCGCCGTGGGTCTGCCCGGAGACCAGGTTCAGGGCGCCGGGCGTGGAGGGCCCGAAGACGTCGCCGAAGCTGTTGTCGCTCATGGCGTAGTTCTGGGCATAGTTCCAGAGCGCGGTGACGGTGTTGCCGTCGAAGTAGTCCATCGTCAGACCCGGGCTGCCGTACAGGCCGCTGCAGGTGTCGCTGCTGGTGTGCTGGACGAACTGGTCCATGGCGCCGTTGTCGAACGCCTGCTGCTCGGGGCCGTAGGAGTGGTTCTGGTCGCAGGTCAGGGCCTCGGCGGGGCCGAGCCGCCGGGGCTGGTACTGGTTCGGGTTGTGCACCAGCAGCTTGGAGCCGTCGCTGAGCAGGTTCACCGGGGCGGGGGTGCCGGCGGCCGCGGTGAAGCGGGTGCCGTCGGTGTTGGCGGCCTCGGGGTAGGTGCCGAAGTAGTGGTCGTAGGACACGTTCTCGTCGAAGAGGACGACGACGTGCTTGATCGGGGTGGCGGTCGCGGGCTCCGCGGCCGAGGCGGTGCTCGCGGGCCCCACCGCGGTGGCGGCGGCGGCCGTCAGCACGATCGCGGCGAGTGGGACGGCCAGCCGCCGGGCCGGGCGCCGGGAGCGGGCTGCGGAACGCATGGTGGTCTCCATCGTGTCGGCCATGTCAGGACACCTTCACGGTGCCGGCGGTGGTCTTGTCGCTGGTCCCGTCGGAGATCCGCACGGTCACACGGTAGCTCCCGGGGCGGGCGTAGCGGTGGGTGCCGAAGGCCGAGTAGTGGCCGGTGTCGTCCAGGGCGAGCACGGTCGCGGCGGAGGCGCGGTGGTCGCCCCAGTCCACGTGGACGGTGTAGCCGGCGGGGGTGGTGGCCGCGCCGCCGGCCAGGTCGGCGACGTCGGCGGCGAAGGATGTGCCGCTGGTGGCGGGCACGGCGTCCGTCGCGGTCAGGGCGCTCGCCGCGGCCGGGGCAGTGCCGATCGCGAAGATGTGCATGATGCCCTGGTTGGTGACCTTGGGCAGGGTGATGCTCGCGATGGCCTTCCAGCTGTCGAGCTGCTCGGGCGCGGTGCCGTAGATGGCGGCGGTGGTGTTGTCCTGGCTGCCGTTGGCGTTGTTGCGGTGGGCGGTGGTCAGCACCGCGGTGTTCGTGCCCGAGGGGAGGGTGGGCGTGGTCCAGTCGTTGAGGTTCACCGGCACGACCTGGTGGGTGCCGTCGGTGTAGTCCACCGAGGCGGTGCCGGCCGCGGGGCCGTTGGTGGCGGCGCCGAGGAAGGAGACGGCGCTCGCGCGCTGCCCGTGCATGTCGATGACCTGGCCGTGCGGCACCCAGTTGTCGGGGGCGCCCGGCGCGGTCTCGGGCCAGGTGTAGGTGATCGGGGTGCCGGGCAGCGCGACGCTCGCGCCGGGCTGCGGCAGCAGGCCGGTCTGGTAGGTGTTGCTGGAGGCGTCGAAGCTGCCGGTGGCGCCCTCGCCGGCCGGGGTGGCGCCGATGTTGTTGTAGGCGTCGGTGCCGGTGGTGAAGGACGGCGGGGCGTCCTCCGGTCCGGTGCCCCAACTGCCGGGCGCGGCGGCCATGGTGAAGTCCACGGTGCCGCCGTGCTGCGCGAAGGACTCCGGCAGCCAGGTGGCGCTGGTGGCACGGCCGTTCACCCGCATGCCGGTGACGTACAGGTCCTTGTCGCTCTGCCGGGGCGCGCTCAGGGTGTAAGTGCGGCCGCCGCCCGAGCTGGTGATCTTCACCGAGCGGAACGCCGGGCCGGAGACAGCGAGTTCGGAGCGGCCGTAGACGGCCGGGAAGAGGCCGATGGAGGACCAGACGTACCAGGCGGACAGGGCGCCGAGGTCGTCGTTGCCGTAGAGCCCGTCGGGGGCGTTGGAGGTCCACAGGGCGTCGCGGATCTCCTGGTTGACCTCCGCGGTGCGGTCCGGGCGGCCGATCCAGTCGTAGAGTTCGGGGTCCTGGGAGTCGATCTCGTTGGACATGTAGGCGTAGGTGCTGTTGGAGCCGGGGTTGACGCTGCCGGGCCCGCCGGGGGCGAAGTTGGCGAACAGGGCGTCGAGTTGGGCCTCGGCCTGGGCGGTGCCGCCCTTCTTGGCGACCAGGCCCGCGATGTCCTGCGGCACCATCCAGCCGTACTGGGCGCCACTCGCCTCGGCGAACTGGCCGGTGTTGACGGTGAGGTCGACGCCCCGGTCGAAGCCGTTCTTGTTGCGCGGGGTGAGCGCGTTCTTGCCCGGATCGAAGAGGTTCTGCCAGCTCTGGGCGCGCTGCATGAAGGTGGCGTACGCCGCCGAGTCACCCTGGCTGCGGGCGAGTTGGGCGATGCCGAAGTCGTCGACCGCGTACTCCAGGCTGGTGGAGGTGGGCCACTGGATGCCGGCGGTGTCGGGCTCGAAGCCGAGGGCGGCGTACTGGTAGAAGCCGGCCCGGTGGTTGGCGGCGGGCACACCGCCGGCGGGGGCGCCCGGCGCTTCGTTGGGCACGAGCGTCTGGGCGGTCTTCAGGGCGGCCAGCGCGCCGGCCCGGTCGTAGTCGGTGGCGCCGAACGCGTCCATGCTGGCCAGCACGGAGTCCAGCGAGTCGCCGTCCATCTTGTTCTGGCCGGCGTCGAGCATCGGCCAGTTGTAGACGCCGACCTGCGTGGCCATGTCGGTGATCGACTGGTTCATGTCGGAGGCGCGGTCCGGGAAGAGCAGCGCGATCAGCTGCGCCTCGTCGCGGTAGACGTCCCAGCCGGAGTAGGTGGTGTACTCGTGGTGGCCGGGGCGCACGGTGTGCGTCTTCTTGTCGTAGCCGGTGTACTCGCCGTTGACGTCGTCGAAGACGTTCGGGTGCAGCAGCGCGTGGTAGAGCGCGGTGTAGAAGGTGGTCAGCTGCTCCTCGCGGGCGGCCTCGGTGGGCTTGGAGCTGGTGACCGCGACCCGGCGCAGGGTGTCGCGCCAGGTGTCGTGGGCGGCGTCGCGCAGGGCGTCGAAGCTCTTCTTCGGGCCGGCCTCCGCGGCAAGGTTCTGCGCGGCGTCGGCCGTGGAGACGTAGGACAGGCCGATCCGCGCGGTGACCTTCGAGCCGGGGGCGAAGCCGACGAAGGCGCCGGTGCCGTTGGCCGCGGTGGAGGCCGCCGAGACGTCGGTGGCCGGGCCGAGGTCGGCGACCGGGCTCATCGTGCTGTCCTGCCAGGTGCCGGCCGAGGTGAACGGCTGGTCGAACACGGCGTGGAAGTACGCGGTGTAGGTGTAGGCCGGGCCCTGCTTGCAGGTGGCCTGGACGGTGGTGCTGCCCTCGATGACATCGTTGCCGAGGATGCGCACGGTCGAGTCGGAACTGCCGTTCAGCGAACCGGCGGTGTCGAAGAGGAGGGTGCCGGAGGCGGCGTCCGCGGGGAAGGTGAAGCGGCCGTCGGCGGTGCGGGTGGTCGCCGTCAGTTCGCTCGTGATGCCGTCGGCGAGCGTCACCCGGTAGGAGCCGGGGCTCGCGCTCTCCTGGTCGTGGGAGAAGCCGGCGTAGTAGGGCTTGATGTCGGCGGCCGGGTCGCTCGGCAGCACCCCGCCGGCCAGCTGCCCGGAGTACGGGAAGACCGGGAAGTCCTCGGCGCCGTTGTGGGTGGCGCAGCCGGTGCCGGAGACGCGGTTGAGCGAGAAGCCGCGGATCTGGTCGGCGTCGTACTCGTAGCCGCCCTGGTTGGTCTGCCCGCCGCCCTTGGTGTTGTACGTGTTCGGGTTGAAGTTCACCATCCCGAACGGGGTGGTGGCGCCGGGGCTCGTGTCGCCGTAGGCGCTCTCCGTGGTGTTGGCCGACGCGCGGTCCTGGGTGCCGATGAAGACGTCGACGTCGGAGGTCGGGTCGCCCGGCGGGGCGGCCTGCGCGGGCGAGGCGGTCAGGCCGCCGGCCAGGAGCGCGGCCAGGACCAGACCGCCCGCTCCGGCCCGCCACGGTCGCCGCCTGGTGGGGACGCTGAGCATGCGTGCCCTTCCTCTCTCGTACGGTACGGCGCTCGAACACGCCTGTCCTGGCCGTGGATCCTCCGCATCCGATCCCGCCGGGGCAACGGTGCGGTGAACGGCGGGGGCCCAGGTGCCGACACCGGTGGCAAGGCTGGGCAATGCGCCGCCGGTCAGTCGTCCTTGAGGTGCGGGAAGCGGAACTCGGTGCGGCTGCGGTACTCCTGGCCGGGCCGCAGCACCGTGCTCGGGTACTGCGGCCGGTTCGGGGCGTCGGGGAAGTGCTGGGTCTCCAGGCAGACCGCGCCGTGCCGTTCGAAGGGCTTGCCGTCGGGCCCGGCGAGCGAGCCGTCCAGCGCGTTGCCGGTGTAGACCTGGATGCCCGGTTCGGTGGTCCACACCTCCATCCGGCGGCCCGCGGCCGGGTCGGCCAGCCGGGCGGCCCGGCGCAGCCCGCCCACCGCCCGCCGCGGGGCAGGGTCGAGCACCCAGCAGTGGTCGTAGCCGCCGGCGTCGGCCAACTGGCCGTCGTCCGCGGTGATCCGCTCGCCGATCGGGTGCGGCTCGCGGAAGTCGAAGGGGGTGCCTGCGGTCGGGACGGGCGGGCCGAGCGGAATGGCCTCGGCGGTCACCGGCAGGTAGGCGCCGGAGTCCAGCGCCAGGGTGTGGCCGAGGACGTCGCCGCTGCCGGCCCCCGCGAGGTTGAAGTAGGCGTGGTTGGTGAGGTTGACGACCGTGGCGCGGTCGGCGCGGGCCCGGTACTCCAGCGCCAGCGTGCCCTCGGCGTCCAGGGTGTAGGTGACGCGGGCGTCCAGCGCGCCGGGGAAGCCCATCTCGCCGTCCGGGCTGTGCAACTCCAGCCGCAGCGCGGCCAGTTCGGGGCCCGCCTCCGGGTCGGCCGCGGCCTGCCACACCCGGCGGTGGAATCCCTCGGGCCCGCCGTGCAGGGCGTGGCCGCGATCCGTCGCGGGGACCTGGTGGGGGTGCCCGTCGAGGGTGAAGCGGCCGTGCGCCAGGCGGTTGGCGTAGCGGCCGACGAGGGCGCCGAGGAAGGGCTGGCCGGGGGCGGCGTAGGCGGCCAGGGTGGGCAGGCCGAGCACGATGTCGGCGCTGCGCCCGGCCGGGTCGGGCACCCGCAGGCTGTGCAGCACCCCGCCGAAGGTGAGCACGTCCGCGGTGACGCCGGTACCGGAGTCCAGGCGCCAGCGGTGCACCGGTCTGCCGCCGGGGGCGGTGCCGAACGGTGTTCCGGTCAGGGTGGCGCGGGGCATCGACATCGTCGTCCTCGGTCGCAGGAGGGATGCGGGCGGGTGCGGGGGCGCCTGGCCGGTACCGGCCGGGGGCCGGCAGGGGCGGCCGGTCAGGCTCTTCGGATCGCGGTGGACTCGCGCACGATCAGCCGGTAGCCGGGGCTGATCCGGCGCGGTGCGAGTTCGCCCTCCTCCGCCCGCGCGGCGATCCGCTCGACCAGGCAGTCCACCGCCATGTGCGCCAGCGCGGTCTTGTCGGGGGCGACCGTGCTGAGCGAGACCGCCCCGTAGCGGCCCTCCTCGATGTCGTCGAAGCCGACGACGGCGATGTCCTCCGGGACCCGCAGGCCGCGTTCGACCAGGGTGCGCATGGCGCCCAGCGCGATCAGGTCGTTGTAGGCGAAGACGGCGTCGGGGCGCTTGTCGCGGTCGAGCAGCAGCGCCATGGCGGCGGCCCCGTCGGCCCGGTCGTAGCCCTCGGTGGCCACCACCATGGACTCGTCGGGCACCAGGCCGGCCGCAACGATCGCCTCGCGCCAGCCGCGCAGCCGCAGGTGGGCGGGCTGGCGGGCGCTCTCGCGGCGGGCGCCGAGGAAGGCCACCCGGCGCCGCCCGAGGTCGAGCAGGTGGCGCACCGCGATCCGGGCGGCGCCCACGTTGTCGATCATGATGTGGTCGTAGGGCGCGTCGTACTCGCGCTCGCCGAGCAGCACCATCGGCGGGCCCTCGGGGCGGGCCAGCAGGTCCTCCTGTTCCAGCCGGATGGGGCTGAGGATCAGCCCGTCGATGACGTGCGAGCGGAAGCCCTGGGAGACCAGCACCTCCTTCTCCCGCAGGCCCGCGGTGTGGTCGAGCAGGACCGTCAGCTCGTGCCGGGCGGCCGCGTCGATGACCGCGCCCGCCACCTCCGCGAAGTAGGGGTTGCCCAGTTCGGGGATGGCGAGCGTGATCAGGCCGGTGCGGCCCTTGCGCAGGTGCCGGGCGGTCAGGTTCGGCCGGTAGCCCAGCTCGTCGATGGCCCGCTGGACCCGCTCGCGGGTGCGCGGGGTGACGTGCGGGTAGTCGTTGACGACGTTGGAGACGGTCTTGACCGACACGCCGGCGCGCAGCGCGACATCCTTCAGGCTGACGCCCACGGCATTCCTTTCTCAGGGGGCCGGAGGGTGGCTCCGGCCGGGTGCTGGGCGGCCGTGCGGGCGCGCCAGGTCCGGCGACGGGAACTGCTCACTCCAGCTGCTGGGTCCGGCTGAGCAGGGTCTGCATGAGGACTACCACAGCGAGGAAGCCGCCGTTCACGGTGTCGGTGAAGGCGGAGCCGTACTGGGAGAAGTAGTGGTCGATGAGGTTGTGGATGACGGCGAGCAGCAGCACGCCGCTGACGGTGCCGCTGACCGAGCCGCTGCCGCCGGTGAGCAGGGTGCCGCCGATGACGACCGAGGCGATGGCGGTCAGTTCGTAGCCGACGCCGATGGTCGTGACGCCCGAGCCGAGGCGGGCGCCGCCCAGGGCGCCGGCGGCCGCGGCCAGGGTGCCGGAGAGCAGGTAGACCAGCACCTTGGCGCGGGCGACGGGCAGGCCGAGCAGCACGGCCGCGTTCTCGTTGCCGCCCATGGCGGTCAGGGTGGCGCCGAAGCGGGTGCGGGTGAGCAGCAGCGCCCCGAGCGCGAACAGGGCGGCCACGATCAGCACGGGCGTCCAGGTGCCTGCCCCCAGCGAGCGGAAGTGCGAGTGCCGGGGCACCAGGTAGGTGGTGGCGCCCTCGTCGGTGACGGCCTGGAGCAGCCCGCGCAGGCCGAGCAGGCCGACCAGGGTGACGATGAAGGGCGCCATCCGCGCCTTGGCGACCAGCAGGCCCTGCACGGTGCCCCAGGCGGCGCCGACCGCCAGCGGCAGCAGGATCGCGAGCCATGTGCCGTGGGTGGCGCCGTAGGCGCCGAGGACGCCGCCGAGCGCGTACATCGAGCCGACGGACAGGTCGATGCCGCCGGTGATGATGACGAAGGTCATGCCGAGCGCGAGCACCCACACGAAGGCGTTGTTGCCGAGGATGCTGCTGATGTTGGACCAGGTCGGGAAGGTGGAGGAGGTCGCCGAGGCGATGACGACGACCAGCACGAGCACGGCCAGCGCGCCGCGCCGCTGGATCTGCGGGGCGATCCGCTCGCCGAGGGTGGCGCGCGCGGTGCCGGTCGCGGCGCCCGCGGTCGTCACGGCGGTGGAGGTCATCGGGTACCACGCTCCTGGGAGGCGTACACGGCGAAGCAGATGATGGCCGCCTCGACGATCTGGGTGTACGAGGTGTGCACGTTGTGCTGGGTGAGCACCGCGGTGATCAGCTGCATGAACAGCGCGCCGGCCACCGTGCCGAGCACGCGGACCCGGCCGCCGGACAGCGGGGTGCCGCCGACGACGACCGCGGTGATCGCGTCGAGTTCCATGTTGAGGCCCTGGTTGGCCGGGTCGGCCTCGGCGCCGTGGCCGACGATGAGCACGCCGGCCAGCGCCGCCAGCACGCCGGAGATCATGTAGACGGTCATCAGCACCCGGCGCACCGGCAGTCCGGACAGCCGGCTGGCCTGGCGGTTGTCGCCGACGGCCACCAGGTGCCGGCCGAAGGTCGTACGGCGCACCAGCAGGCCGGTGAGCAGCGCGCACGCGGCGGCGATCCAGGCCATCTCGGGCAGGCTCGCAATGTTGCGCGAGCCGAGGTCGAGGATGCCGGACTGGGTCACCGGCTTGGCGGAGTTGCCGTTGATGATCTCCGCCAGGCCGCGCACGCCGATCATCAGCGACAAGGTGGCCACGATCGGCTGGATGCGGGCGAAGGCGACCATGGCGCCGCCGATCGCGCCGGAGGCCGCGCCGAGCAGCAGGGCGGCCGCGATCACGCCGCCGAGCCCGTACCCGGCGTAGAGCGGCACCACCGAGGCGGCCAGCGCGATGACGGCGCCCACCGACAGGTCGATGCCCTCGGTGCCGATGACCAGGGCCATGCCGAGGGCGACGAGCAGGGTGGGGGCGACCTGGAAGAGCTGGACGCGGATGTTGCTCATCTCGACGAACGAGGTGTCCAGCCCGACGGCCACCAGGAAGAGCACGACCAGGGCGGCGTACACGCCGTACTCCTGGAGCATGCGCAGCAGCCGGGCCCGGTCGGCGACGGGTCCTGACCAGGTGAGCGAGGTCATCGCTGGTTCTCCTTGACGGGTGCGGGCCCCTGCGGCCCTGCGGGATCGGTTGCTCCGGCGGCCTGCTGCGCCGGGCCGGGTTCCGCAGAAGAGTCCCCCACTGTTCCTGCGGCCGGCTCCTCGGCCGGGTCCTCGGGGGCCGTGGCCAGCGCGTCGAGCAGGCCCTCCTCGGTGACGTCCTCTCCGGCCAGGTGGCCGACGACGCTGCCGTCCTTGAGGATCACCACCCGGTCCGAGCCCTCGATCAGCTCCTCCAGGTCGGAGGAGATGAGCAGCACGCCCAGGCCCTCGCCGGCGAGTTCGTCGATGAGGGCCTGCACCTCGGCCTTGGCGCCGACGTCGATGCCGCGGGTCGGCTCGTCCAGCAGCAGCACCTTGGGATTCAGGCACAGCCAGCGGGCGAGCAGCACCTTCTGCTGGTTGCCGCCCGAGAGGTCGGAGACCTTCTGGTCCGGCCCGGACGCCTTGATCCGCAGCCGGTCCATGAAGAACCGCACCACCTCGTCCTGCTTGGCCTGCGAGACCAGGCCGGCCCGCGACAGGCGCGGCAGCGCGGCCAGCGAGATGTTCTCGCGGACCGACAGGTTGGGGATGATGCCCTCGATCTTGCGGTCCTCCGGCAGCATCACCACGCCGGCCCGGATCGCGGCGGCCGGGCTGCGCCGGTGCAGGGGCCGCCCCTCGACCTCGACCTCGCCCTCCTCGGTGGCGAGCGCGCCGACGATCGCCTTGGCGGTCTCGCTGCGGCCCGCGCCCAGCAGCCCGCCGAGGCCGACGACCTCGCCGGGGTGGACGTCGAGCGAGACGCCGTGCAGCCGGTGGCGGACTGTCAGCCCCGTCGCGCGCAGGGCGGGCCGGCCCTCCTGCCGGTTGTGCCGGTCGGCGTCGAAGGCGGTGGTGCCCTTCTCGCGCACGGTCGCCATCTCGCGGCCGAGCATCAGCGACACCAGCCGCAGCCGCTGCAGTTCGGCGATCGGCCCGGTGTGCACCACGGCGCCGTCGCGCATCACCGTGACCCGGTCGCAGATCGCGTAGAGCTCGTCGAGCCGGTGGCTGACGTAGACCACGGCGATGCCCTGCTCCTTCAGGGAGCGGATCACCGAGAAGAGCGTCTCCACCTCGCGCGGTTCCAGCGAGGAGGTCGGCTCGTCCATGATGACCACGCGGGCGTCGACCTGCACCGCGCGGGCCAGCGCCACCATCTGCTGGGCGCCCAGGCCCAGGCTGCGCAGCGGGCGGGTGACATCGACGTGCACGCCGTAGCGGCCGAGCACCTCGGTGGCCTGCCGGTTCATCCGGGCGACGTCGACCAGGCCGAAGCGGCGCGGCTCGCGGCCGAGATGGAGGTTGCGGGCCACCGACATCAGGGGGACGAGGTTGACCTCCTGGTAGATGGTGGAGATCCCGGCCGCCTGGGCCTCCAGGGGGTTGCGGAAGTCGCGGGCCCGGCCCGCCAGTCGCACGGTGCCGGCGTCCGGCCGGTAGACCCCGGTCATCACCTTGATCAGGGTGGACTTGCCCGCGCCGTTCTCGCCGATGAGCGCGTGCACCTCGGCGGGGCGCAGCGCGAAGTGCACGTCGCGCAGCGCGTGCACGCCCGCGAAGCTCTTGTTCACCCCGGCGACCTCCAGTACGGGGTCGCCCGCGGGCTCGGGGTCCTGCTGGACCACGTCTGCCTCCTCCTACGGGACCGCCCGGGCGGGCAGGCCCGCGGCGGCCGGTGCGGCGGGCCCGGCGGCCGCGGGAGGGCGTTCCCCCGCGGCCGCCGGACCCGGCGGCTCGGTCAGTACACCAGGCCCTGGGAGAGCGCCTGCTTGGCGTTGCTCGACGTGAAGTGCCCGTCCTTGATGATCACCTTGGGCTGCACGCCGGTGGTGCCGTAGAAGGCCTGCAGCGACTGGAAGGCGAGCGGGCCGAAGCGCGGGTTGGTCTCGATGTCGGCGACGGCCTGGCCGGCGGCGACGTTCTGCACCATCTGCGAGATGCCGTCGATGGTGACGATCTTGACGTCCTTGCCAGGGGTCTTGCCCGCGGACTTGATGGCCTGGATGGCGCCCAGGGCCATCTCGTCGTTCTCGGCGTAGACCGCGTTGATGTCGGAGTGCGCCTGGAGCAGCTGCTCCATCACCTTCTGGCCGTCGGTCTGGGCGAAGTTGCCGGTCTGCGAGGCGACGATCTTCACGTTCGGGTACTTGGCCTTGACCCGGTCCTCGAAGCCCTTGGTGCGGTCGGTGGTGACGTTGTTGCCCGGCGTGCCGGTCAGGATCGCCACGTGGGCGGAGCCGCCGGTGGCGCCGGCCAGGTCGTCGGCGGCGATCTGCGCCTGGCCGTAGAAGTCGGAGCCGATGAAGGCGATGAAGTCGCTGCAGGCGGTGCCGGTCACGGTGCGGTCGATGGTGAGCACCGGGATCTTCTTCGCCTTGGCCTGGGCGAGCGCCGGGCCGAGGCCGTCGGAGTTCTCCGGCGCCACGATCAGCACCTTGGCGCCCTGCGCGATCATGTCCTCGATCTGCGAGTTCTGCGCGTTGACGTCGGCGTTGGCGTTGCGCTCGATGAGCTTGACACCCAGCTGCTTGGCCTGCGCCTCGATGCTCTTGGTCTCGGTGGCCCGGAAGGGGTTGCTGGTGGACTCCGACTGCGAGAAGCCGACCACGGTCTTGCCGTCGGTGATGTCGAGCTTGGGCACCCCGCCGCCGTACGTCCGATAGGTGCAGCCCGGGCCCGCCGCGGAGTCGGTGGGCGTGGCCAACTGCTGGGCGGCCGCCGTGTTGTTGCTGCTGGGAGCGGCGTCGGACTTCGAGGAGTCGTTGCCGGAGTTGGTGCAGGCGGTCGCGGTCAGGCACAGGCCGGCGGTGAGCACCGCGGCCGAGACGGCCTTGGCCCGGAGGGAGGCGTACATGCGCCGATCACATCCTCGTCGATTCGGTCGGAGCGTGCGGGTTCTGGTGGAACAGCGAAGAGGGAACCGGCCGGGCGGGCTTGTGGAGCGACCTGGCCTGACAGGTTGTTACAACGATGTAGAAGGACAGTGGAGTACGGCGTCGAACGCTGTCAAGACGTCGGTCGGGGTTCGTCGGGATCGGCGCCGGCGCACCGCCGTCGACGCCCCGGGCGAGGGCGGCCGAGAGCGCGCGAAGAGCCGCGCGGACCGGGCGTGAACGTGCCCGGCGGCACCTGATCCGGCATCAAAATGCCTGCTCAGGTGGGATTTTGAGGGCCCGCCAGTGGCGCATGACGGGGGTGGAAACACCTGCGAAATATGTTGGACCCGAAGGGTGGACATGACATCCGGGCTGTGCTGTCATCGTCCTGCCCCGCTTTTACATCGTTGTAGGAACGCTCGGCCGCACCCGCCACGGCGGGCCGCTGCCGGACCCCGTCGGACCCCCTGCTGCGCCTCCCCCCTCCGCGACCTCGCGCTCCCCCACCGCGGCTGCTTCGTCCTGCCCGGCGCACCCCGCCGGCCCGCGCGTGCACCCTCCCTGTCCCCCGCCGCTGCCATGAGCGGCTCTTTCAGGAGAAGCGATGACCCCAAGGAACGACGACGCCCACCTGCCCGCGGGCGGTCCGGGCACCCCCGACGCGGAGAGCGCCCCGGCCGCCCGCCTCACCCGCCGGGGCCTCATCCGGTGGACCGGCACGGCCGGCCTGGCCGCCGCCGGCGCGAGCCTGCTGCCGGGCACCGTCCAGAGCGCGCAGGCGGCGCCGCTGCCGGCCGCCGCGCCGGGCACCGCCGCCACCGTGCCGCTGGTCCCGGACTTCGACCCGATCCGGCCGCCGTCCGTCCCGCTGGCCGTCCGCTCGCCGTACCTGAGCACCTGGCTCAACGCCGATGTCGGCGCCGGGCACTGGGCGAACTTCTGGACCGGGCGGACCACCGCCATCACCGGCCTGCTGCGGGTGGACGGCACCAACTACCTGTTCCTGGGCAACCCGAGCGTCCCGGACCACACCATCTCCCGGGGCGCGGTGCAGCGCGCCCTCGACGTGACCGCGACCCGCTCCCGGTTCGTCCTGGAGGCCGGCGGCGCGGAGCTGACGCTCACCTTCCTGTCGCCGGTGGAGCCCGCCGACCTGCGCCGCCAGTCGGTCCCGATGTCCTACATCCTGGCCGATGTGCGCAGCGGCGACGGCAAGGCGCACGACGTCGCGCTCTACTTCGACATCTCCGGCGAGTGGGCCTCGGGCGACTCCGGCACGAAGATCGGCTGGAAGCAGCAGGACCTGTCCGGCGCCGGCGCCTCCCTGACAACGCTGTCGTTCGCGGCGGACAGCCCCCAGGTGCTGCGCGAGAACGGCGACATGGCCGCGTGGGGCACGGTCGTCTTCAGCGCCACCAAGCGCTCCGGGCTCAGCTGGCAGATCAGCGCCGACACCGCGGCCCGCGCCGCCGCCCTGGACGGCACGGCGCTGTCGAACTCCGCCGACACCCGCCAGCCGCGGGCGATCAACGACAGCTGGCCGGTCTTCGCCTTCCGCTTCGACCTCGGCACGGTCCGCGCCACCACCAGCGCGGTGCTCTCGGTCGGCCACGTCCGCGAGCCCGCGGTGAGCTACCTCGGCGAGCAGCTGCCGCCGCTGTGGAAGTCCTACTGGTCGAGCTGGCAGGACATGGCCGCCTTCTTCCACGGCGACGCGGCCGCGGCCCAGCAGCGCACCGCCGCCCTGGACCGCAAGGTGCGCCAGGACGCGACGGCGGCCGGCGGCGAGAAGTACGCGGCGCTGTGCGCGCTGGCGCTGCGCCAGGCATACGCCGGCACCGAGCTGGTCAGCCGGAACGGCAAGCCGTGGGCGTTCCTGAAGGAGATCTCCTCCGACGGCAACGTCTCCACCATCGACGTGACCTACCCGGCGATGCCGGTCTTCCTCTACCTGGACCCGGAGTACCTGGCGCTGATCCTCCAGCCGCTCTTCGACTACCCGGAGAACGGCGGCTGGCCCAAGGAGTTCGCCGAGCACGACCTGGGCTCCAGCTACCCCAACGCCACCGGCCACAACGACGGCAACGAGGAGGACATGCCCGTCGAGGAGTCCGCCAACATGCTGCTCATGACGGCGGGGTACCTGGCGCGCACCGGTTCCTCCTCGGCGAAGTCCTTCGCCACCGCCCACTACGCCATCCTGAAGAAGTGGGCCGACTACCTGGTGGCCAACGCGCTGGACCCGGGCTACCAGAACCAGACCGACGACTTCACCGGCTTCATCGCGCACAGCGCGAACCTCGCGCTCAAGGGCATCCTGGCCATCGGCGCCATGGGCCGGATCGCCACCGCGGCGGGCAACTCCGCGGACGCGGCCTCGTACACCGCCACCGCCAAGAGCTACATCGCGCAGTGGGTGGACAAGGCCCAGGACACCGGTGGCGACCACCTCAAGCTCGCCTACGACCAGCCGGGTACCTGGAGCCTGAAGTACAACGGCTACCCGGACGCGCTGCTGGGCCTCGGCCTGGTGCCCAAGTCGGTGGCCCAGGAGGAGGCCGACTGGTACCTGTCCCAGGTCAACCAGTTCGGCATCCCGCTGGACCTGCGGCACTCCTACACCAAGGGCGACTGGGAGATGTGGACGGCGGCCTGGCTGCACGGCCACCCGGTCAGCGGCTACCTGGTCTCCGCGCTCTACGACTTCGTCAACTCCTCGCCGTCGCGGGTGCCGTTCACCGACTGGTACGACACGGCCGCCGACACCCAGAACGGCTTCCAGGCCCGCCCGGTGGTCGGCGGGATCTTCGCGCTGGTGAGCCTGCGCAAGTAGGCGAACCAGCGCCGCGCCCGGCCGCCTCCCCGCGGCCGGGCGCCCCGAGGCCGGTGCCGGCGGTGGTGCCTCCACCGCCGGCACCTCCCCGCCCGGCCCCCGCGGCCGTCCCGCCCGTCCTGCCCGCCCGATAGGAGCACCCGCATGGAGCGGCGCACCTTCCTCGCCACCTCGCTCGCCGTCACCGGCTCGGCCGCGGTCGCCGGCGCCACGGCGCTGCCCGCCGCGGCCGCCGGCACCGCGGACACCGCCGCACCCGCCGGTGCCGCCGGCGGACCCGCCGGCCCCCACTACCCCGCCAACCGGGCGCCGCTGCAGCAGGAGGCGTTCCTGCGGCTGCCGCCCGGCAGCATCACCCCCAAGGGCTGGCTGCGCACCCAGCTCGACCTCCAGCTGGACGGCCTGAACGGCCGGATGCCCGAGGTCTCCGACTACCTGACCGCCGACAGCGGCTGGGCGGTCCCCTCCGGTGTCGGCTGGGAGGAACTGCCGTACTGGCTGCGCGGGTTCGGCGACCTCGGCTACGTCACCGGGGACGCGGCCACGCTGGAGCTGACGAAGACCTGGATGGACCGCATCCTGGCCACCCGGCAGCCCGACGGCTTCTTCGGCCCGACCTCCCTGCGCACCTCGCTGAACGGCCTGCCGGACTTCTGGCCCTACATGCCGGTCCTGGACGCGATGCGGACCTGGTACGAGTACAGCGGCGACGAGCGGATCATCGACGCGCTCACCGGCTGGCTGCGCTTCCTCAACGCCCTGCCCGGCTCGCAGTTCGGCCAGGGCTGGGGCTCGGCCCGGGTCGGCGACACCATCGACACCGCGTACTGGCTCTACAACCGCACCGGCGACGCCTTCCTGCTGGACCTGGTGCGCGCGATGCACGCCAACAGCGCCGACTACACCCACACCATCCCGACCTGGCACAACGTCAACCTCGCCCAGGGCTTCCGGGAGCCGGCGCAGTACGGCGTGCTGGCCGGCGACCCGTCCTTCCTGGCGGCCACCCACCGGGTCTACGACACGGTGATGGGCACCTACGGGCAGTTCCCCGGCGGCGGGTTCGCCGGCGACGAGAACGTCCGCTTCGGCTTCCACGACCCGCGGCAGGGCTTCGAGACCTGCGGCGTCGTGGAGTTCATGCACAGCCACGAACTGCTCACCCGCATCACCGGCGACACGGTGTGGACCGACCGCTGCGAGGAGCTGGCCCTCAACACCCTGCCGGCCGCCTTCGACCCGCGGCAGAAGGGCACCCACTACGTCACCGGCGCCAACACCGCCCAGCTGGACAACGTGCCCAAGTCGCATGGCCAGTTCAACAACTCCTTCGCCATGCAGGCGTACATGCCCGGCATCCACCAGTACCGCTGCTGCCCGCACAACTACGGGATGGGCTGGCCGTACTACGCCGAGGAGCTGTGGCTGGCGAGCCGCGACGGCGGGCTCGCCGCCTCGCTGTACGCCGAGTCCGAGGTGCGCGCGAAGGTCGGCCCGGGCGCCGGCACCGAGGTCACCGTGACCGAGCGGACCGGCTACCCGTTCCAGGACACGGTCACCCTGGTGGTGGGCACGCCCGCCCCGGTGCGCTTCCCGCTGTACCTGCGGGTGCCCGGCTGGTGCGCGGACCCGGAGGTGGAGCTCGGCGGCCGGCCGGTGAAGGCCGTGCGCGAGGGCGGCTACCTCGTCGTGGAGCGCACCTGGCACCACCACGACACCCTGCGGCTGCGCCTGCCCATGCGCACCGAGGTCCGCAGCTGGGGCGTCAACGACGACGCCGTCTCGGTCGCGCACGGCCCGCTGACGTACTCGCTGCAGATCCAGGAGGACTGGCGGCAGTTCGACGGCACCGCCGACTGGCCGCAGTACGAGGTGCGGCCCGCCTCGCCGTGGAACTACGCGCTCCAGGTGGACGCCAAGGACCCGGCCCGCTCCTTCACCCTGGAGCGCACCCGGGCGAGCGGCACCGACCCCTTCACCCACGAGGGCACCCCCGTGCGGATGCGCGCCAAGGGCCGCCGGCTGCCCGCCTGGCAGGTCGACGACCAGAACGTCACCGCGCCGCTCCAGCCGGGCCCTGCCCGCACCAGCGAGACGCTGGAGCAGATCACCTTGATCCCGGCGGCCGCGGCCCGGCTGCGGATCACCGCCTTCCCCACCGCGGCCACGAAGTCCGGCACCGAGTGGGCGGCGGTGGCGGCCTCCTTCAGCGGCGTGGACAGCCCGCAGGCGCTGCTGATGAACACCACCGCGCAGCCCAGCGACTCCTACGACCAGGACCTGCCGCGCTTCACCTGGTGGGACCACACCGGCAGCCAGGAGTGGGTGTCCTACACCTGGGCCGAGCCGGTGCGGGTGAGCGCGGTCTCCGTCTACTGGTACGACGACACCGGCCACGGCGCCTGCCGGGTGCCGCAGTCCTGGGTGCTGGAGTACCTTGCGCCGGACGGCAGTTGGCAGCCCGGCGGGGGCGACCCGCAGTACGGCACGGCGAAGGACGCCTTCAACCGGGCGGCCGTGCACCCGGTGACGACCACATCGGTCAGGGTCCGGGTGCAACTGCAGCCAGGCGTGTCCGGCGGGCTGCTGGCCTGGCGGGTGGAGCACTAGCACAGCAACTCACGGGGGGATCAGAGCTGTCCGGTCCGCGGGCGGAAGCGGTGTCATGCCGCCGCCCGCGGGCCGGACGCACGCGTGTGCGGGCACGGGGCCGCCCACGCGGCACCGCACGCACGGGGGACGGCACGACCGAGCATCTCGACGACGAAGCGGAGGACGACCGCCATGCACGCAGCACGCCCGGGGCGTACCGGGCCCCTCATCGCCCCACCACTCGCGCCCGTCCCGCCACCGCGGCCGCGGCGCTTCCGCGCGCCGCGGCGCCGGCTGGCCGCCCTGGTGGCCCTGAGTACCGCGGCCCTGGCCCTGGTCGGTACCGGAGGGCCCGCGCACGCGGCCGCCCACCCGCGGCTGCCCTCGGTGACGGTGTCGAACGACGCCCGGTTCGAGGTGCTCTCCCCCACCCTGGTGCGCACCGAGTACGCGGGCGACGGGAAGTTCACCGACCAGGCGACCTTCAACGCCATCGGCCGCGACGACTTCACCACCACGCCGTACACCAGCAGCACCGCGGGCGGCTGGTTCACCCTGACCACCTCGAAGCTGACGCTGCGTTACAAGGTCGGCTCGGGCCCCTTCACGGCGCAGAACCTGTCGGTGTCCCTGAACGCCGGGCCCGCCGCGGTGACCGCGGCCCCCTGGAACCCGCTGGCCTGCCCGGTCGGCGCGCTCTGCGAGGCCGAGAACCTCGCCGCCACCGGCGTGAGCACCGCCTCGGACCACACCGGCGCCACCGGCACCGGCTTCCTGGCCGGCTTCCAGTCCACCGGCGACGCGGCCACCGCGCAGGTGGACGTGGCCACCGCGGGCTCCTACGAGTTCGCCGCCCGCTACGCCAACGCGGTCGGCGGCGACGGCCAGGACACCACCCGCACCCTGTCGCTCACGGTGGACGGCGGCTCCCCGCAGACGGTGACCCTGCCGACCACCGCGGACTGGAACACCTGGAGCACGGTCCGGGTGCCGCTCCAGCTCACCGCGGGCCGGCACACGATCACCCTGGCCAAGGGCGCCTCGGACTCCGGCAACGTCAACGTGGACAGCGTGGCCGTGGTCGCCCCCGGCGCCGGCTACCCGCCGGTGTCGGCCACCGCGATCCCCGACTGCGCCTTCGGCACGAGCTGCGAGGCCGAGAGCGGCCGCGCGGCCGGCTCGGCGAAGGTCGCCACCGACCACCAGGGCTACTCCGGCTCCGGGTTCGTCGCCGAGCTCAACCAGAACGCGGGCCTGACCGAGCATGTCACCGGCGTTCCCGCGGACGGCACCTACACCCTGCACCTGCGCTACGCCAACGGCGTGGGCGGCGACGGCCTGCACCAGACCCGCACCGCCACGGTCACCGCCGGCGGCGCCACGTCCACGCTGAGCCTGCCCGCCACCACCGACTGGGACACCTGGGGCACCGCGTCCGTCCCCGTCACGCTCAAGGCGGGCGCGGACGACATCACCCTGGGCTGCCCGCAGGCCGACAGCTGCCACGTCAACGCCGACACCGTGGCCGTCACCGCGACCGGCGCCGCCGCCCCCCAGCCGCACCTGGCCCTGGGCGGCTACCGGCGCGGCCTGGACGGCGTCAACGGCGACAACGGCAACCCGCCGATCACCCCGGGCCTGACCTACAAGGACGGCTGGTACCTGCTGGACGACACCACCTCGGCGCTGTACGACCCGTCGGCCGGCAAGCCGACCCCGCGGCCCGGCCACGGCGGCGCGCCGTACCAGGACGGCTACCTGTTCGGCTACGGCCACGACTACGAGCAGGGCCTGACCGATCTCGCCACCCTCACCGGCCCGCCGGAGCTGCTGCCCCGCTGGGCGTACGGCGTGTGGTACTCGGAGTACATGGACCGCACCGCGGCCGACTACGAGAACACGATCCTGCCGGCCTTCCGCTCCGAGGGGGTGCCGCTGGACGTGCTGGTGACCGACACCGACTTCAAGTCCCCGGCCACCTGGAACGGGTGGGAGATGGACCCCTCGAAGTTCCCCGACCCCAAGGCGTTCTACGACTGGGCGGCGAGCCAGGGCCTGCACAACACCCTGAACATCCACCCGAGCATCCAGAGCAACGACCCGCAGTTCGCGGCGGCCATGGCGACCGCCAAGAACAAGCTGACCAAGGGCAGTTGCAGCGGCAGCGTGTGCACCTACACCTTCGACTGGGGCGACCCGGACCAGCTGAAGGCGTACATGGACCTGCACCAGGACATGGAGCAGGCCGGCGCCGACTTCTGGTGGCTGGACTGGTGCTGCGACAACTCGCTGTCCTCGCAGGCCGGTACGACCCCGGACGCGTGGATCAACCAGCAGTACGCGACGGACGCGGACAAGACGGTCGGGCGCGGCTTCGTGCTCTCCCGCGCGTTCGGCTCGCTGCAGTCCGGCGGCTACTCCAGCCCGACCGGGGTCGCCACCGGGCCGTGGGCGGACAAGCGCACCACCGTCCACTTCACCGGTGACACCTCCTCGACGTGGGGCACCTTGAAGATGGAGGTCGGTTACACCCCGGGCGAGTCCGCCTCGACCGGCCTGTCGGCCGTCAGCCACGACATCGGCGGCTTCAACGACGCGACGGGGCTGACCGGTTCGGAGACCTACGGCAACGGGCAGCACACCAACAAGCTGCCCGACGACCTGTACGCGCGCTGGGTGCAGCTGGGCACCTTCCAGCCCGTGGACCGCCTGCACGGCAACCACAGCGACCGGCTGCCGTGGCAGTACGGCACGGCGGCGAAGGACTCCGCGGAGAAGTTCCTGCGGCTGCGCGAGGACCTGGTGCCCTACACCTACACCCTCGCCCAGCAGGCCAACGCCACCGGCGTGCCGGTGGTCCGCCCGACGTACCTGCAGTACCCGGAGGAGGCCCAGGCGTACGCCACGGCCGGCAGCGAGTACCTGTACGGCCCGGACATGCTGGTGGCGCCGGTGACCACACCGGGCACCACGGCCACCACCTCGGTGTGGTTCCCGCCGGGGCAGTGGACGGACTACTTCACCGGCAAGACCTACGCGGGCGGCACCACGCAGAACGTCACCACCACGCTGGACACCATGCCGGTGTTCGTGCGGGCCGGTGCCGCGCTCGTCACCCGCACCGGCGACCCGGCCAACGACCAGCAGGCCAAGCCGGCCGCGATGACGCTGACGGTCGCCCCCGGCTCCTCCTCGTCCCCGTCGTCCGCGGCGTCGTTCACCCTCTACGAGGACAACGGCACCTCGGCCGCCCGGCACGCCACCACCACCGTGCACGTCCAGCAGCACGGCGCGGTGCGCCAGGTCCGGATCGACCCCGCCAAGGGCTCCTACGCCGGGCAACCGGCCAGCCGGTCCTGGACGGTGTCCTTCCTCGGCGCCACCTCGGCCCCGCACACCGTGACCGCCTCGGGGGTGCCGCTCGCCCGGCACGCCTGGAGCTACGACGCCGCCTCCGGGCGGCTGACGGTCACGCTGCCCGCGCACAGCGTGCACAGCGCGCTGGTGGTCACGTACCACTGAGGCGGGCGCAGGGAGCACAGCACGAAGGGGGCGCGGCCGAACGGCCGCGCCCCCGCTGCTTGCCGGCCCCGTGGGTCAGTGCAGCAGCTCGACCTCCGCCAGGGTGGTGGTGTCACCGCTGCCCGCGGTCACCACCAGCCGGTAGGAGGTGTAGGTGCCCGGGTGGGCGATCTCGAAGGGCCGGGTCTGCAGCCGGTTGTCGAAGGACTGGCCGGTGCGGGAGTCGACGGTCTTCCAGTGGGTGCCGTCGGTGGAGCCCTCGAGCCGCCACGCGGTCGGATCCTGGCCCGCGGTCCTGCCGGAGGTCAGGGTGTAGAAGGTGGCCTTCTGGCCGCTCCCGCTGTAGGTGTAGGTGATCTGCGGCGTGGCGGTGGTGAAGGTCGCCTGCGTGGCGGAGGTGTTGTCGAACAGCGCCGCGGTGGCGGTGCCGTCCGAGGCGGTGGCGGTGCCCAGGCCGCTGCCGGTGGTGTCGGTGAGCGGGCTGGGGGTGCCGCCCTTGGGCGTCAGCGAGGTCGGCAGGGCGTCCTTGCCGGTGCCCCAGGACGACGGCTGGGACCCCATGGTGAAGTCCAGCACGGCGCCGGCCGACAGCTGGTCCTGGGTCAGGTAGACCTTGTCGTACGGCTTGCCGTTCACCTTCAGCGACTGCACGTAGACGTTCTTGCCGCTGTTGCCGGGTGCGTTGACGACGATGCTGCGGCCGTTGTCCAGGTGGATGGTGGCCTTGGTGAACAGCGGCGAGCCGATCACGTAGTTGTCGCTGCCGACCTGGAGCGGGTAGAAGCCGAGCGCACCGAAGATCTGCCAGGTGGAGGCGGCGCCGTTGTCCTCGTCGCCGGGGTAGCCCTCGCCGATGGAGCTGCCGGTGTAGAGGCGCTGCTCGATCTGCCGGACGACGGCCTGGGTCTTGGCCGGGGCGCCCGCGTAGTCGTACATGTACGGGATGGCGTAGGAGGGCTGGTTGCTCATGCCCAGCTCGCCCATCCGCACGTCGCGGGCCTCGATCATCTCGTGGATGGTGCCGCCGTAGGAGCCGGTGTCGCCGTCGGCGGTCTCCTGGGTGGAGAAGAACGTGTCGAGCTTCTTCTCCAGGTTCTTCTGGCCGCCGTAGATCGAGGCCAGGCCCGCCGGGTCCTGCGGCACGGTGAAGGCGTAGTTCCAGCCGTTGGACTCGGTGTACTCATAGCCCCAGGTCTGCGGGTCGTACGAGCTGTCCGGGACCCGCCAGCTGCCGTCGGGGTTGCGGCCCTCGAAGAAGCCGGTGTTCTTGTTGAAGACTTCTGTGTAGTCCTGGGCGCGGGCGAGGAAGTACGCGGACTCCTCCTTGTACCGCTCGCGGTCGGCCTTGGGCGTCTTCGGGTCCTTGGCGAGCTTGGCCGCCATGGTGCCGATGCCGTAGTCGTTGACGTAGCCGTCCAGCGACCAGGAGATGCTGCCGTCCACGGAGGTGTCGGTGTAGCCGGTGAACTCCGAGGTCGACAGGCCCTTGCGGCCCACACCGGAGTTGGTGGGCACCACGGTGGCGTTCTTCACTGCCGCCTCGTAGGCCGCCTGGGCGTCGAAGCCGGTGACGCCCTTGGCGTAGGCGTCGGCGAAGGCGACGTCCGAGCTGGTGCCGGTCATCAGGTCGGCGTAACCGGGCGAGGACCAGCGGGCGGTCCAGCCGCCGTCCTTGTACTGCTGCACGAACCCGTTGACGAGCTGACCTGCCGTCTTGGACTCCAGCAGGGAGTAGGCGGGCCATTCGCTGCGGTAGGTGTCCCAGAAGCCGTTGTTGACGTACACCTTGCCGTCCACGACCTTGGCGCCGGTCTGGGTGGCGGTGCTGGTGCCCTGCGGCTGGTAGGCGCTGGCGTACTGCCAGACCGGGTGCGCGGCGGTGCCGGTGTTCTCCGACCCGTTGTTCGGGTAGAGGTTCATCCGGTACAGGTCGGAGTAGAGCGTGGTGAGCTGGTCGCTGCTGGCGCCCTGCACCTCGACCTTGCCGAGCTTGGCGTTCCACTGCTGGGCGGCGCGCTTCTCCACGGTGCCGAAGGACGTGCCCTGCGGGATCTCCAGGGACAGGTTCTTCTTCGCCTGGTCGACGCTGATGAACGAGGTCGCGATCCGCATGGTGACGGTCTTGGACTTCGAGGTGTCGAACTGCGCGTAGCCGGTGACGTTGTCGCGGCCGTAGCCGGTGACCTTCTGCGCGGTGGTGGGCTTCTGGTCGAACTCGGCGTAGACGAACATCCGCGAGGCGCCGGTGGACAGGCCGCTCTTGTGCTCGGCCCAGCCCTGCAGGGTGCCGTCGGCGGGGTCGAAGGTGAGGCCGCCGTTGTTGTCGATGTTGTCGAAGAGCAGGTCGCCGGTGTCACCGGTGAAGGTGAACCGGAAGTCCGCCGAGTGGTCGGCGGGTGCGATCTCGGCCTTGATGCCGTCGGTGAAGGTCACGCCGTAGTACTGCGGCTTGGCCGTCTCGTCGGAGTGTTTGAAGGGCAGCGCGCGCTTGGCGCGGTCCAGGCTGGGCGTGCCGGTGGCCGCCGAGGGCATCACCTGGAACAGGTCGCGGTCGCCCATCCACGGGCTCGGCTCGTGGCTGATGCCGAGCGCCTGCAGGGTGGGCAGGTTGTCGGCGTTGTTCTGGGCCGCGTAGGAGTACTCCCAGCTGTCGCTGCCCGCGTCGGTGACCGGCGTGTAGAAGTTGAAGCCGTTGGGTACGGCGGTCGCCGGCAGGTTGTTGCCGCGGGAGAAGGAGCCGGAGGCGTTGGTGCCGCGCCGGGTGTCGACGTGGTCGGCGTAGGTCGCGTGCGGGTCGGCCGCGGGGGCCGAGCCGATCGCCAGGTCGTCGATCCAGCCCTTGAACTGGGTCTGGGCGCCCTCGGCCGCGCTGCCCTTGGGGTTGTCGTAGCCGAGCAGGATGCGGTCGATGGTCTTGCCGGCCGCGACCTTGCCGATGTCGGCGCTCTGCGCGTTCCATTGCGAGGCGTAGAGGATCTTGCTGTCGCCCTGCTCGCGCGGGGTGAGCGGCACGCCGTTCTGGTCGTCGGCGGGGTTCCTCGACTGGCTGAGGTAGGTGCCGTCGGTGAAGTGCAGGTCGATGGCGGCGTAGGTGCTCGGGTAGGCGAGGTCGCCGCCGGTCAGCTCGGGGAAGATGTCGTACGACAGCTGCGTGTCGCGGGCGACCTTGATGTGCACGTCGTAGAGCTTGTTGTAGGCGTGCACGGCGCCGTCGGCGGTGTGGGTGCCGGCGTACTCCAGCGCCTTGAGGCCGGTGAAGCCCACGTTGGGCGTGACGTTGGGGCCCGAGGAGGGGCCGGTGCCGACCTCGGTGGTCATCCCGGCGGCCGGGGCGGGCCCGGTGGAGCCGTCGGAGAGGATCAGGTCGGCGAGCTGCACGATCGGGTCGCCGTGGTTGAGGCTGACGTTGAGCCGGTAATAGGAGTACGCACCCGGGTTCGCCACGTCGTACACATGGGACTTGAACCGGCCGGGGAAGTCCTGGCCGGTGCGGCTGTCGACGGTCGTCCAGTGGCTGCCGTCCTGCGAACCCTGGAGCTGGAAGTCCTTCGGGTCGCGGCCCGGGGAGTCGTTCGCGGAGGTCAGTGCGTACTTCTTGACCGTCACGTCACCGCTGAGCCGGTATTGCAGCCAGCCGGTGGAGTTGAAGGTCAGCCACTTGGTGTTGGGGTCCTCGTCGGCGGCCTTCTGCGCGGTCTCGTTCGGCGGGTTGTCGGAGTTGGCGGTGACCGCCGTGATCTTGTCCTTGATGCTGCCGGGCAGCACGGGCAGGGTGCCCGCGGTCACGCCCGAGACCCAGGGCTTGCCGTCCCCCAGGGTCTCGGCCGTGTCGGCGGCCGGCTGCGCCTGCCCGTCCTCGAAGGACGTGCTGAAGGCGGGGGCGGGCGCGTGGCCCTGCCCTGCTGTGCCGGTGGCCGCGTGCGCGACCGCCGACAGCGGCACGGTCAGGGCCACGGAGACCGCTGCGGCCAGCAGGGGTCTGGCCAGGAGGCGGCGTGGTCGGCCACTTCTCATGCGTACTGCCTTTCGGGTTGTGGCTCGGCGGGTGGTGGTCGGCGCGCCCGCCCCCGGGTGTGGACAGGGGGCGGGCGCGCCAGTTGCGGTGCGGGGGGATGTGCGGGCGCCGCCGGACGGGCCGGCGCCCGCGGGTCTCAGGCGTCGCGGCCGCTGACCGCGTACAGGGCGAGGTGGTCGTTGTCGGGCAGGGTCAGCGACACCGCGGTCCGGCTCGCGTCGAGCGGGACGGCCAGGTGCCAGATGCTGACCGCGACGCCGTCCGGCCGGCCCTGGGCGTCGTAGCGGCTGTCGGCGCGGATCGCGGTGTCCTCGCCGAGCCGCGGCGAGCCGGCCGCCCAGTCGGTGGCCTTCAGGGTGACGGGCGCCGAGGTGCCGTCGGCGTAGTGGACGGTGGCGTTCGCGGTGACGTCGCCGTTGTGCGCGGAGAGCAGGACGTCCAGGCCCGAGTAGGCCCGCGGCACCAGGTCCAGGGTCTGGCCGTGCGCGGTGGCGAAGTTCTTCGCGTCGCCGGCGGTGTCCGGGAAGGTGTAGGCGTGGCCGGCGAGCACTCCGGTGCCGGGCGCGGGCAACTGCTCGGCGGGGAAGGCGAACCCACCGCCGTCGAAGCCGGCGCCCTGCGGGCTGCCCGAGGTGCCGACGCCGTCGGTGTCGTAGAGGGCGGTCAGGTCCTGCGGGCAGTCGCCGGCCGCCGCCTTGCAGTCGGCCGCGGCGACGGAGACCTGCACCGTCCTGCTGGCGCTCGGCCCGCCGTTCTGCCGCACCCGCACGGTCAGCGGGTAGGTGCCGGGCGGTGTGCCGGCCGGGGCGGTGATGTGCACCGGCACGGCGGTGGTGGCCGGCAGCGACCCGGAGTCGGCGTGCAGCGCGGTGCTCGCCGGGGTCGCGGTGAGCGGGCCGCCCGCACTGACGGTCAGGGTGCCCGAGACGTGGCCCGGTCCGGTCAGCACCCCGGAGGCGGTGACGTCCACGCCGCTGCCGCCGGCGAGCATGCCGGGGGCGGCCGGGGTGATGCCGGCCGAGGTGTGCCGCCGGTTGTCGGCGACGTGGTCCAGGGCGGGCGGCGCGTCCGCGGCGGCGGTGCCCCAACGGGAGGGCGCGGCGCCGACGGTGAGGGCGAGGTCCTTGCCGGCCTTGATGTCCGCGGTGGTGAGGTAGGTGTCGTCGAGCCGCTTGCCGCCCAGGGCGGCGGTCTGGATGTAGCGGTCGGTGTCGCTGCTGCCGCGGGCGGTCACGGTGAGCGTGCCGTGCGGGTAGTACGCCCGGTCCAGGGTGAGGTCCACCCGGCTGAACTCGGGGGTGGAGATGCCCCATTCGGCAGTGCCGGGCGCCAGCGGGTACAGGCCGATCGCGGAGAGCACCTGCCAGGCGGACATCGTGCCGAGGTCGTCGTTGCCGGTGACGCCGTCGGGCGCGTCGGTGAACAGGGTCAGCGCCGCGTGCACCACGTCGGTGGTCTTCCACGGCTGCCCGGTGGACAGGTAGGTGTAGGGCGCGTTGAGGTCGGGCTCGTTCTGCGGGTTGTACTTGTCCTGGTTGTAGTACGAGTAGGGGCCGTTGACCCACACGTTGCGGGCGGTGCCGGCCGGGTCCTTCAGCAGCTGGTCGTAGGCGAAGAAGGAGTCCAGCCGGGAGTTCGCGGTGTCCTGGCCGCCGATCAGGCCGACCAGGCCGGGCACGTCCTGCGGCACCAGCCACATGTACTGCCAGGCCGTGCCCTCGTGGAAGCCGACGCTGGAGGCGGGGTCGGTGGGGCCGGTGAACAGCCCGTCGTCGTCGCGGGCCTGGAAGAAGCCGGTGGCCGGGTTGAGGATGCTGCGGTAGTTCTGGCCGCGCGTCAGGTAGGTGGCCGCGTCCTTGGTGTGCCCGAGGTCGCGGGCCATGCCGCCGAGGGCGGCGTCGGCCAGCGCGTACTCCAGGGTGGCCGAGGGGCCGTGCTGGTAGTCGTCGTCACCGGGCTTGGGCTGCGGGCGGGCCGGGTCGTAGGGCACGAAGCCGTTCTTGAGGTACTCGGGGTCGGCCTGGCGCACCGCGGAGGGCGAGGAGTCCGGCGCGGCGTGGTCCACGTGCTTCTTCAGCGCCTGGTACGCCTCCTCCTCGTGCCCCTTGAGCAGGCCCTGCCGCCAGGCGTCCACCAGGAACGGGGTGACCGGGTCGCCGGTCATGATGTTGGTCTCCACCGTCGCGTAGCCCCAGCGCGGCAGTTGGCCGCTCTGCTCGCCGACCCGCAGCAGGGACAGCGCCATGTCCCGTGCCTCGTGCGGCGCGAGGAGCGAGAGGAGCTGCTGCTGGGTGCGGTAGGTGTCCCACAGCGACCAGTTCTGGTAGTAGGTGATCCCGTCGGCGGGGTGCACCTTGCCGTCCCAGCCCTTGTAGCGGCCGTCCACGTCGCTGCCGATGTTCGGGGCGAGGAAGGAGCGGTAGAGCGAGGAGTAGAAGGTGCGCTGCTGCTCGTCGGTGCCGCCCTGCACGCGGATCTGCGACAGCCGCTGCTGCCATGCCTGCCGGGCGGCGTCGCGGGCGGCGTCGAAGCTGCCCCTGCCCTCGGCGGCGAGGTTCTCCGCGGCGCCGGCCGGGCCGGTCCAGGACAGCGCGGTGACCGCGGTGACGGTGCGGTCCTCGGTGGTGTCGAAGCGCGCGTAGGCGCCGCCGAGGCCGGTGGAGGTGCTGGTGCGGCTGCCGGCGGTGACCGTGCTGCCCTTCCAGGTGCCGAAGGAGGCGAACGGCCGGTCGAAGCGGGTCTCGGTGTAGAGCGTGTAGGGCTGGGTGTCCTGGCAGAAGCCGCGGCCGGTGATGGAGGTGAGCACGGTGCGGTCGTCGAGGACGGTGACGGTGCTGCTGGTGACCTGGTGCAGCGCCTGGCCCGCGTCCAGCATCACGTTCGCCTGGCCGGTGGCGGGGAAGGTGTAGCGCTGCCAGCCGGTCCTCCTGGTCGCGGTCAGCTCGGCGGTGATGCCGGTGGAGAGCTTGACGCTGTAGGCGCCGGGCGAGGCGCTCTCGTCGTCGTGGCTGAAGGCCGCCGCGTAGGTGGCGTCGTCGGTGCTGGTGATGGCGCCGGTGGTCGGCAGCACGGGCAGGTCGCCGCCCAGACCGCAGCCGACGCCGGACAGGTGCACGGAGCTGAAGCCGAGGATGCGGTTCTGGTTGTAGTCGTAGCCGGTGTTGTGGCCGGTGTCGGGCGAGAGCTGGACCATGCCGAAGGGCACGGCGGCGCCCGGGTAGGTGTTGCCGTCGTTCTGCGTGCCGATGAACGGGTTGACCAGGTGCGTGAGGTCGCCGCCGTGCGGGGCCGAATCGAGCGCGGCGGCGTCCTGCGCGGGCAGCAGCGCGGCGACGGCGGCGGCCGCCGTGGCGAACGCGACCGCCACGGCCGCGGCCGCCCTGCGCGTTCTCCCGCGCGCCCTTGTCGTACGGTCCATCTCACCCTCCACAGCCGGACTCGACAACGTTGTCGGGAAACCGGGATGTGATGCTCCTCCTGTGACTGAAGGGGTGTCAAGGGTCCGTTCGTTACGACGTTGCACAGCCGCCCGGCCGGAGCGCTCTCCGCATGGCTGCTTCACAGGTGACCGAACTGAATGCCCGTCAGACGGCGTGCGACCTGCGAGGCAGGCCGGAGCACCCACGAACGGTCCCGCGCGGGCCGAGGGTGGGCATGACAGGATTCTTTCCCCGGGGCCGGGCGGTGCTTTACATCGTTGTACGGACCGGGTGCCGCGACACGGGTCCCCGGCGGCCGGAGCCCCGCACCGCTCCCGTCCTGCGGCGCCCCGTCCGCCGGAACGGGAGCGCCGCGTCCCCGGAGCCGGCCGACTGGGGCGCCCCCGCTACTCGGCGGTGAGGACGACGAGTTGCCGGGTTGCCCGGGTCATCGCGACGTAGCGGTCCACCGCTCCCTGGGTGCCCTCGCCGAAGGATTCGGGGTCGACCAGGACGACCAGGTCGAACTCCAGGCCCTTGGTGAGTTCGGGGGGCAGCGCCCGTACCCGGAGCGAGGCCGGTGCCGGGCCTCGGGCGCCGATGACGCAGGCGGTGCCCTCGGCGTGGGCGGCGAGCCAGCCGTCCAGGACCGTGTCGAGTTCGGCGACGGTCCCGTGCCGTACCGGGATGCCGCTGCTGCGCACGGCGGCCGGCACGTTGGCGTCGGGCAGCACGGCCCGGATGACGGGCTCGGCCTCGGCCATCACCTCTTCGGGGGTGCGGTAGTTGATGCCGAGCGAGGCCACGGTGATCCGGTCGAAGCCGACCCGCTCCAGCCGCTCCTGCCAGGACTCGGTGAAGCCCTGCCGGGCCTGCGCCCGGTCGCCCACGATGGTGAAGCTGCGCGAGGGGCAGCGCGCCAGCAGCATCTGCCACTGGGCGTCGGTGAGTTCCTGCGCCTCGTCCACCACGACGTGCACGAAGGGCCCGGCGAGTCGGTCCGGGTCGGCGGTGGGCAGCGCGGCCTGGTCGACCAGCGCCTCCTGCAGGTCCCGTCCGCGCAGCATCCGCACCGCGCCCTCGCTGTCGTCGCCGGCCGAGTCGGTGTCGGCGGCCGTGACGATCTCCTCGATGACGCGGGCCATCCGGGCGCGTTCGGCGTCCGCCGCGGCCTGCCGGCGCTGCTCCAGCCGCGCGGCCCGCGGGTCGCCGAGCCGCCGGCGGGCCGCGTCCAGCAGCGGCAGGTCGGCCGTCGTCCATGCCTGCGGGTCCTGCTTGCGCTGGAGGGCGCGCACCTCGTCGGGGCTCAGCCAGGGCGCGCACGTGCGCAAGTAGGCGGGCACCGACCACAGGTCGCCGACGAGGTCGGCCGCGTCGATCAGCGGCCAGGCCCGGTGGAGGGTGGCGACCAGCTCCTCCTCGTACTGCAGGGAGCGGCGCAGGAGTTCGGGCGGCACCTCGCCGTCGAGCCGGTCGGCCAGGATCGCGGCCAGTTCCTCCCAGATCTGTTCGCGCGCCTCGTTGTGCGGGGTGCCGGGGCCCGGGGCGTCGAACGCCTCGCCCCAGTCGTCGGGGCCGATCCACAGCTCGCCCCAGTCGGTCGCGACCGCCATGCCCTCGGTGGGCGGCTCCTCGTAGATGCGCACGGCCGCCTCGATCGCCTTGACCATGTCCGCCGTCGACTTCAGGCGCTCGACCTCCGGGTCGTCCTCGGGCCGCGCCTTGGCGCCCTCGGGCAGCAGGTCGCCGAGGGTGCAGGTCTGCACGCCCTCCTCGCCCAGGCTCGGCAGGACCTCGGAGACGTAGGCGAGGTAGGGCTGGTGCGGGCCGACGAACAGGACGCCGCCGCGCCGGTGACGGCCCTTCAGCCGCGGGTCGGAGTAGAGCAGGTAGGCCGCGCGGTGCAGGGCGACGACGGTCTTGCCGGTGCCGGGCCCGCCGTCCACGACGAGGGCGCCGCGCGAGCCGGCCCGGATCACCGCGTCCTGGTCGGCCTGGATGGTGGTGAGCACGTCGCGCATCCGGGCCGAACGGCTGCTGCCCAGACTCGCGATGAAGGCGGACTGGTCGTCCAGGGCAGCGTGCTGCTCCAGGGCGTCGGCGGTGAACGCCTCGTCCCAGTAGTCGCTGATCCGGCCGCCGGTCCAGCGGTAGCGGCGGCGGCTGGTCAGGCCCATGGGGTTGGCGTGGGTGGCGGCGAAGAAGGGCTCGGCGGCCGGCGAGCGCCAGTCGAGCAGCAGCCGGCGCCCGTCGCCGTCGGTGAGGCCGAGGCGCCCGATGTAGACGGGCTCGCCGTCCTCGCCGACGATGCGGCCCAGGCACAGGTCGAGCCCGAAGCGGCGCAGGGCACGCAGCCTGCCGGTCAGGCGGTGCACTTCGGTGTCGCGGTCCATGGCGGCGCGGCCGATGCCGCCGGGCGCCTTGCGCACGGCGTCCAGGTGCGCGGAGAGTTCGGCCACCGACCGCTCCAGGCTCCGCGCGATCTCGGCGAAGTGCCGCTCGTCGCGGGCGATGAGCGCGGGCTCGGCCTTGGCCGCGAGCCGCTCGGGCAGGTCGAAGACGCTGCTACGGGTCCCGGTCACCGCCCCGCCCCCTTCGATCCGCGAACCCTGCCAAGTCCTCGCATACACCCGCGCACTTCGCAATCCACCTGTTTCCCCGGTTTTCCGCATCAGGTCAGCGATTGTGCAGCACCCCCGGGGCCTTGCCGCAAGCCCCCCAGTGCGCTATAAGTTGAAAGTGGCGGGGAGAGGTCTCCCTGCTTTTCGCATGTCCGGGGCTCTTCGCCGGACCCCGGCCCGTCGAGGCGCGATCGAGGCGCCTCCAGCCGTGTCCGGCCGTGTTCCGGCTGTTCCTAGCGTGTGGTGAAGGCCCCGCCGTTGACGTGGAGGGTCTGGCCGGTGATGTGGCGGGCCGCGGGCGAGGCCAGGAAGTGGGCGGTCCCGGCGATGTCGTCCACCGTGCCCGGGCGCTTGTTGTGGGTCTCCGCCACCAGGTCGGCGTAACGGGCCTTCGTGAGTGCGCCGCCGAAGAAGCCGGTGCCCTCGACGAAGCCGGCGGAGATGACGTTGCAGGTGACGCCGCCGGGTGCGAGTTCGGCGGACAGGAAGGCGTTCCAGGCCGCGAGGGCGGCCTTGGCCGCGCCGTAGGAGCCGCCGCGCCGCTCGGCGCCGATCGAGCCGATGCTGATCACCGCCCCGCCGGGGGCGAGCTTGTCGCGCACCGAGCCGGTGGTCACCACGGCCGTGAGCAGGTTCTGCGCGAGGCTGTCCTGCCACTGGGCGAGCAGGGCCGCGAGCGCCGGGCTGTCCGCGGGTGCGCCGGGCAGTCCGCCGGCCGCGTTGACCACCACGTCCACGGTCGTGAACCGGGCGGCCAGCGCCGCCGCCCGGCCGGGGTCGGCCGCGTCGCACACCGCCCCCTCCACACCCAGTTCCGCCGCCGCCGAGGCGACGGTGGCGGCGTTCCGTCCGGTGATGACGACGCGGTCGCCGTCGGCGGCGAAACGCGCGGCGACCGCGCGGCCGATGCCGCTGCTGCCTCCGGTGACGAGCACGGTACGGGTCGAGCGGGTCACGGCGGTCCTCCTGGTGGGACGATCCTGGCGGTCGGGGCGAGCGGCGCCGTCGCTGCTACGTTTAGACCTAAACATAGTCGAGGAGAGCGGGGAACCCCACCGTGGCCGAGGAGCAGGACCCAGGACCCGTACCGTCCGCCGCCGAGATCGCCGCGGCCTGGCAGCGGGAGCGGCCGGGCACGCCCACCGCGTCGATCGAGGTCGTCACGCCGATCTGGCGGCTGGCCAAGCTCTTCGCCGACGACCGCGCCCGGGTGCTGCGCGGAGCGGGCATCGACGCCGCCACCCTCGACCTGCTCTCGGTCGTGCGCCGTTCCGGCCCGCCCTACGCGCTGAGCACCCGTCAGCTCGCCCACCGCACCCTGGTGACCGCGGGCGCGATCTCCCAGCGCGTGGCCCGGGCCGAACGCGAGGGCCTGGTCCGCCGCACACCCGGCACCGGCCGCCGCAGTGTCCTGGTGGAGCTGACCGAGGAGGGCCACGCGCTGATCGAGCGGTCCGTCGACGCCGTCCTCGGCCGCGAGGCCACCCTGGTCGCGGGCCTGTCCCCGCAGGAACGGACCTTGCTGATCGGCCTGTTGGACACGCTGCTGACCGACGTGCGCCGCCGCGTGTCCGCCCCGCCCGGACCGACCGCCCCGGGCAGCCGGACCGGCCCGTAGGGCGCGCCCGGCCACGTTGGACGCGGCGGGGTGCGGCGTCCACCCTGGAGGGGCAGGTGTCCCGGCGGGAAGGGCGGTTCCATGGCGTCCAGGAGCGCGCAGGCCGAGCGGGCCGCGGCCGCCGGCCGTGCCCGCTCGGTACGGCCGGCGGTGCGGGTCCCGCCCGGGACCGGCTTCTGGTTCACGGCCACCGCCTTCGCGGTCCTGATGGCCTTCGGCACCGCCCCCACCCCGCTGTGGCCGCTCTACGAGGCGAGGGACGGCTTCGGCGCGACCACGGTGACCGTCGCCTACGCGGTGCTCGTCATCGGCGCGGCCTTCGGCTTCGCGGCGCTCGGCCACCTGTCGGACCGGCTGGGCCGGCGCCGGGTGGTGGTGGCCGCGCTGGCGGTGGCGATCGTCGCGGCGCTCGTGCTCGCCTTCTGGACCGGCCTGGGCGGCCTGCTGGCGGGCCGGGTGCTCAACGGCGTCGGCATCGGCCTGATGGCCTCCACCGCGACGACCTACCTGTACGACCTGCACCGCCGCGCGCACCCGGACCGGCCGGTCTCCGCGGTGCCCGGGGTGGTGGCCACCATGGCGAACCTCGGCGGGCTGGCGCTCGGCCCGCTGGCGGCCGGCATCGTCGCGCAGTGGGCGCCGCACCCGTTGCCGGCCACCCAGCTCGGCTTCGCCGCGGCCATGGCGGTGTGCCTGGTGCTGGCGCTGTGCACGCCCGAGACGGTGGACCGCGGCCGCCGCTCGGCCGACCGCCCGGCGCGGTTCGCGCTGCGCCCGGGGGCGGCGAAGGTCTTCGCGGCCGCGTGCGGGCTGGGCTTCTTCTCCTTCGCGCTGCTCGGCCTGGTCAGCTCGCTCGGCGCGATCATCCTGCACACCGACCTCGGGATCGGCTCGCACTTCCTCGCGGGGCTGGCGCCGGCGCTGATGTTCGCCGCGGCCGCGGTGGGCCAGCTGCTGATCGGGCGGCTGCGGCCGGTGCCGACGGCGGTGGTGGGCGCGGTCGTCTTCCCGGTGGGCCTCGCCCTGGTCGTCGTGGCGACCCGCGACCCGCGGCTGTGGCTCTTCCTGGTGGCGGTCGCCGTGGCGGGCGCGGGCGCCGGGGTGCTCTTCAAGGGCGGGGTGATGGAGGCCGGGGCCGCCGCGCAGCCGCGCTCGCGGGCGGGCGTCCTCGCGGTGTACTTCATCGCCGGCTACGTCGGGCTCGGCGGTCCCTCGATCCTGTTCAGCGTGATCACGGACCACGCGAGCCTGGACCCGGTGATGCTGGGCTTCGCGGTGCTGCTCTCGCTGGGCGCGGCCGTCTCTGCGGCGGCGATCGCCCGCTACCACCCGGAGGCGTGAACGGAAGGCGCGAGCGGAAGGCACGAGCGGGCGCGCGGCACCGCGGGGTGCGCCCCCTGCGGGCGCCCGTACGCATGCGACGGCCCCCGCGGGGCCCCTTGGACCGGGGCCCCGCGGGGGCCGTGACACATGGCGCGGACCTCTTCGGACCGGGCGAGCGGTACGGGCCGGTGCCGCCGCAGCGCGGCCCCGCGGCCCCGCAGGCTCAGCCCTCGCTGTGCACCAGGAGCACCGAGACGCGGGCCGTCTTGGCCACGCCGCGGCTGACGCTCGGGTGCAGCAGCGCGGAGATGCCGCTGTAGTGGCCCGGGCCGACGGCTATCAGGTCGCTGCCCAGGGCCTCGGCCCGCTCCACGAGGATCGCGGCCAGGTCCTCGCGCAGGCCCTCGTCCACCTCGCCCTCGGCGGTGATGCCCTTCTCGCGCAGCACGGCCAGCGCCTCGTCGACCACCGTCTGCCCCTCGGCGGCGTCCTCGGTGGGCACCACGGAGGTGGCGAGCCCGGCGTCGTAGACCAGGGACGGGCGGATGTGGATGACGTGCACGGTGCCGCCGGTCAGCTTGGCGAGCTCGGCGACCGAGTCCAGGACGGCGTTACCGTGCGCCGAGCCGTCCACGGCGGCGAGGATCTTCTTGTACATGCGGATCAACTTCCTTGTCCGAAAAGGTCCGGCGGGTCTCACAGGGTGTGGCCCTCCCGCTCGTTCAGCCGTACGGGGGGCGGCCCGATTCCCGATTCTCCAGTGGCGCGCGCCACGTCCCGCAGCCGGGGTCGGCTGCCGCGCCCCGGACAGCCCCAGAACAGGCACAGGACAGGCAGGGGACAGCTCCCCGGCAGCCCCCGGACAGCGCGAAGGGCCCCCGCGCAGGGGGCCCTTGGCTCATACCGTGCCGGTCAGGCGGGCGGCGCCGCCTTGCGCAGCACCTCGATGAACGCCCGCATCCACGTGGGGTGGTCCGGCCAGGCGCGGGCGGAGACGAGGCTGCCGTCCACCACGCCGTCGCCGTCCTCGAAGGTCGCGCCGGCCGCGGCGACGTCCGGTGCGAGCGCCGGGTAGGCGGCCGTCGTCCGGCCGGCCAGGGCGCCCGCGGCAGCGGTGATCAGCGGTCCGTGGCAGATCTGCGCCACGGGTTTGCCCGCGTCGAAGAAGTGCCGGACGATCCGCTGGAGCGCGGGGTCGTTGCGCAGGTATTCCGGCGCGCGCCCGCCGGGGATCACCAGGGCCGCGTACGCGTCGGGCTCGACGTCCTCGAAGGCCACGTCGGCCGGCCAGGTGTAGCCCGGCTTCTCGGTGTAGGTGTCGAACCCGTCCACGAAGTCGTGCACCACGAACTGCAGTTTCTTCCTGGCCGGCGCGGCGACCTCGACCGCGTACCCCTCCTCCAGCAGCCGCTGGTAGGGGTACATCACCTCCAGCGACTCCGCCGCGTCCCCGGCGACCAGCAGCACCTTCACGCTCATCGTCCCGTCCTCTCCGCGTCCGTCCCCCCTCGTCCACCATCCCGCACTTTGCCGCGGCCGTCCCCCCTCCGGACGGCCGGGGCGAGGGGGACGAGGCGGGACGCCGACGCGCGAAGGAGCCGGCTCAGTCGCGCGCGAGCAGTTCGAGGGTGTCCACGACGCGGTTGGAGAAGCCCCACTCGTTGTCGTACCAGGCGACGACCTTCACGTGGCGCCCGTCGACGCGGGTGAGGGCCGCGTCGAAGACGGCGGAGGCGGGGCGGCCGGTGATGTCGCTGGAGACCAGCGGCTCGTCGGCGTACTCCAGGATGCCGAGCAGGGGTCCGTCGGCGGCGGCGCGGTAGGCGGCCAGCACCTCGTCGCGGGTGACGTCGCGGGAGACGGTGGTGTTGAGTTCCACGATCGAGCCGACCGGGACCGGCACCCGGATGGAGTCGCCGGAAAGCTTGCCATCGAGGTTGGGCAGCACCTTGCCGATCGCCTTGGCGGCGCCGGTGGTGGTGGGCACGATGTTGACGCCGGCGGCGCGGGCCCGGCGCAGGTCGCGGTGCGGGCCGTCCTGGAGGTTCTGCTCCTGGGTGTAGGCGTGCACGGTGGTCATGAAGCCGTGCTCGATGCCGGCCAGGTCGTCCAGGACGGAGGCGAGCGGCGCGAGCGCGTTGGTGGTGCAGGAGGCGTTGGAGACGATGACGTGGGCGGCCGGATCGTAGACCTCGGTGTTGACGCCGTAGGCGAGGGTGACGTCGGCGCCCTCGGAGGGGGCGCTGACCAGGACGCGCTTGGCGCCGGCCTCGATGTGGGCGGCCGCGGCGCTCGCGGCGGTGAAGCGGCCGGTGGACTCCAGCACGATGTCGACGCCGAGGTCGGCCCACGGCAGTGCCGCGGGGTCGCGCTCGGCGAGCACCTTCAGCGGCCGCCCGCCGACCACCAGGTCGGTCCCGTCGACCTCGACGCTCTCGTCGAGCCGGCCGAGGGCGCTGTCGTACTTCAGCAGGTGCGCGAGGGTCTCGGGGGCGGTGAGGTCGTTGACGGCGACGACTTCGAGGTCGCTCTTGCGGGCGAGGAGGGCGCGCAGCGTGTTGCGCCCGATGCGGCCGAATCCGTTGACGGCGATGCGGGTCATGGGGGTTCCTTTCGTTCTCGCTCCCCATGGTCGGCGCCCGGCCGCCGTTCCGACATTGGCCGGGCCGCCATGGTGCGCAAGCATCCCGCCAGACCTTTCGCCACGGCCCGCAAGGATCTCGCCAGGCTCTCGCAGCCCGTGGCGGCCGCCCCCAGGGGCGGCCTCAGGCCGAGAAGGTGTGCCGGTACTCCGTCGGCGAGGTGCCCAGGATGCGCTGGAAGTGCAGCCGCAGGTTCGCCCCGGTGCCGAGCCCGACCCGCACCGCGATCTGCTCCACCCCCAGCTCGGTGCGCTCCAGCAGCTCGCGGGCGAGGTCCACCCGCGCCCGCAGCACCCACTGCATGGGCGTGTAGCCGGTGTCCTCCACGAAGCGGCGCGAGAAGGTCCGCGCGGAGACCCGGGCGTTGCGCGCGAGCGCCTCCAGGGTCAGCGGCTCGGCCAGGTGCTCAAGGGCCCACTCGCGGGTGCGCGCGAAGACCTCGCCCAGCGGTTCGGGCACGCTGCGCGGTACGTACTGGGCCTGCCCGCCGCTGCGGTAGGGCGCGGCCACCAGCCGCCGGGCCACGTGGTTGGACAGGCCCACGCCGTGGTCGCGCCGGACGAGGTGCAGGCACAGGTCGATCCCGGAGGCGGCGCCCGCGGAGGTGAGCACGTCGCCCTCGTCGACGAAGAGCACGTTCTCGTCCACCCGCACCAGCGGGTGCCGCCGGGCGAGCGCCTTGGTGTAGTGCCAGTGCGTGGTGGCCCGCTTGCCGTCGAGCAGGCCGGTGGCGGCCAGCGCGAAGGCGCCGGTGGAGATCGCGGCGAGCCGGGTGCCGCGCTCGTGGGCGGCGAGCAGGGCGCCGACGACCGCGGCGGGCGGCTCGGTCGTCGCGGGCTCGCGGTAGCCGGGGATGAAGACGGTGTCGGCCTGGGCGACGGCGTCCAGGCCCTCGGCCACGTGGTAGGACAGCCCGTCGCCGCCGGTCACCGGCCCGGGCGCGGCCCCGCACATCCGCACCTCGTAGGGCATGCTCGGCCGGTTGGAGAACACCTGCGCCGGGATGCCGACGTCGAGGGGCTTCGCGCCCTCCAGCACCAGCACGGCGACGCGGTGGTTCGTGCGGCCCATCGCCGCCCTCCTCGGAGTCGTACGGGCACCCGCGCCCGTGTTGGCCTGGATGACACCTGCCGCAAGTATCGTGCCACCGGCGAACGGGCGCAGGCATCGCCGCCCGCAGTGGGGGATCGCCCTGTTTGCGGCGTATTGCCCGGTCCCCGGATACTGGGGGCCATGGCCGACCAGGGATGGCAGTTCTGGATCGATCGCGGCGGCACCTTCACCGACGTCGTCGCCCGCGGGCCCGACGGCCGTCTGCGCACCCACAAGCTGCTCTCGGACAACCCGGCCCGCTACCCGGACGCCGCCGTGGCCGGCATCCGCCACCTGCTCGGCACCCGCCCCGGCGACCCGGTGCCGACCGAGCGCATCGAGGCGGTGCGGATGGGCACCACCGTGGCCACCAACGCGCTGCTGGAGCGCACAGGCGAGCGGGTCGCCCTGGTGGTCACCCGCGGCTTCGCCGACGCCCTGCGGATCGGCTACCAGAACCGCCCGCGCATCTTCGACCGCCGCATCGTGCTGCCCGAGCAGGTGCACGAGCGCGTGGTGGAGGTGGACGAGCGGATCACCGCGCAGGGCGAGGTGCTGCGCCCGCCCGACCTGGAGCGGCTGGCCGCGGACCTGCGGGCCGCCTACGACGACGGCATCCGCGCGCTGGCCGTGGTGTGCCTGCACAGCCATCTGCACCCCGCGCACGAGCAGCGCATCGGCGAACTCGCCCGCCGGATCGGCTTCCCGCAGGTGTCGCTGTCCAGCGAGGTCAGCCCGCTGATGAAGGTGGTGCCGCGCGGCGACACCACCGTGGTCGACGCCTACCTCTCCCCCGTGCTGCGCCGCTACGTCGCCCAGGTCGCCGGCGAACTGCCGGGTGTGCGGCTGATGTTCATGCAGTCCAACGGCGGCCTCGCCGAGGCGGGCCACTTCCGCGGCAAGGACGCGGTGCTGTCGGGTCCGGCCGGCGGCATCGTCGGCATGGTCCGCATGTCCGAACTGGCCGGGCTGGACAAGGTGATCGGCTTCGACATGGGCGGCACCTCCACCGACGTCTCGCACTACGCCGGCTCCTACGAGCGGGTGTTCGCCACCCAGGTGGCCGGGGTGCGGCTGCGCGCCCCCATGCTCGACATCCGCACGGTGGCCGCGGGCGGCGGCTCGGTGCTGCGCTTCGACGGCGGCCGCTACCGGGTGGGCCCGCAGTCCGCCGGCGCCGATCCCGGCCCGGCCTGCTACCGGGCGGGCGGCCCGCTCACCGTCACCGACGCCAATGTGATGCTCGGCCGGGTCCAGGCCGCCCACTTCCCGGCCGTCTTCGGTCCCCGCGGCGACCAGCGGCTCGACACCGAGGCCGTCCGGCGCGGCTTCACCGATCTCGCGGCCGCCATCCGGCGCGAGAGCGGCGATACCCGCACGCCCGAGCAGGTTGCGGAAGGGTTCCTGCGGATCGCGGTGGCCGACATCGCGGGCGCGGTGAAGCGGATCTCGGTCCAGAAGGGCCACGACATCACGCAGTACGCGCTGACCACCTTCGGCGGTGCCGGCGGCCAGCACGCCTGCGCGGTCGCCGACGCGCTCGGCATCCGCACAGTCCTGGTGCCGCCCATGGCCGGGGTGCTCTCCGCCCTCGGCATCGGCCTGGCGGATACCACCGCGATGCGCGAGCGCTCCGTCGAACTCCCCCTGGGGCAGGGTGCGATGCCCGCGGTGGAGTCGGCCGCCGGCGAGCTGGAGGCCGCCGCCCGGGGCGAACTCGCCGACGAGGGCGTGCCCGCGGCCCGTATCCGCGTCGCCCGCCGCGCCCACCTGCGCTACGACGGCACCGACACCGCCCTGACCGTCGATCTCGACTCCCCCGACGCCATGGCGGCCGCCTTCGAGTCCGCCCACCGCGCCCGCTACTCCTTCCTGATGGACCGGCCGGTCGTGGTGGAGGCGCTGTCGGTGGAGGCCGTCGGCGTCACCGAGCAGCCCGACCTCGCGGCCGGGCCGCCGCCCAGGGCCGCCGCCCGCCCCGAGCAGGTGCGGATGCACGAGGGCGGGGCCTGGCGCGAGGTCCCGCTGCACCGGCGCGCGGCGCTGCGGCCGGGCGAGGTGGTCGACGGCCCGGCGATCCTCGCCGAGGACAACGCGACCACGGTGGTGGACCGCGGCTGGCAGGCGTCGGTGACGCGGGCCGGGCACCTGCTGATGCGGCGGGTCGCGGCCCCGCGCGAGGACCGGGTGAGCACCGCCGCCGACCCGGTGCTGCTGGAGGTCTTCAACAACCTCTTCATGTCGATCGCCGAGCAGATGGGCGCCCGGCTGGAGTCCACCGCGCAGTCGGTGAACATCAAGGAGCGGCTGGACTTCTCCTGCGCCCTGTTCGACCCCGAGGGCAACCTGGTGGCCAACGCGCCCCACATCCCGGTGCACCTCGGCTCGATGGGCACCAGCGTCAAGGAGGTGGTGCGCCGCCGGGCGGGCGCCCTGCGGCCCGGCGACGCCTACGCGGTCAACGACCCGTACCATGGCGGCACCCACCTGCCCGACGTCACCGTGATCACCCCCGTCTTCGGCTCCGGCGCCGATCCGGAACTGCTGTTCTTCGTCGCCTCGCGCGGCCACCACGCCGAGATCGGCGGCATCGCGCCCGGCTCCATGCCGGCCGGCAGCCGCCGGATCGAGGACGAAGGGGTGCTCTTCGACAACTGGCTGCTGGTGCAGGGCGGCCGGCTGCGCGAGCGCGAGACGCATGACCTGCTCACCGCGGGCCCGCACCCCTCGCGCGACCCGGCCACCAACCTCGCGGACCTGCGCGCCCAGATCGCCGCCAACCACAAGGGCGTCGAGGAGGTGACCCGCATGATCGGGCACTTCGGGCTCGACGTGGTGCAGTCCTACATGCGGCACGTGCAGCGCAACGCCGAGGAGGCCGTCCGGCGGGCGGTGGACACGCTCGGCGAGGGCTCGTGCGCCTACGAGACGGACTCCGGCGCCGTCATCCGCGTCAAGGTCCGCGTCGACCGCGAACGCCGGTCCGCCACGCTCGACTTCACCGGCACCTCGCCCCAGCTGGACAGCAACTTCAACGCGCCCGCCTCGGTGGCGAGCGCCGCCGCCCTGTACGTCTTCCGCACCCTGGTCGCCGACGACATCCCGCTCAACGACGGCTGCCTGCGCCCGCTGACGCTCGTCCTGCCGCCGGGCTCCATGCTCGCCCCGCAGCGCCCGGCCGCCGTGGTCGCGGGCAATGTGGAGACCTCACAGGCGGTCACCGGCGCCCTCTACGCGGCTCTGGGCGTGCAGGCCGAGGGCTCGGGCACGATGAACAACGTCACCTTCGGCAACGAGCGGCACCAGTACTACGAGACAGTCGCCTCCGGCTCGGGCGCGGGCGACGGATTCGACGGCGCCGACGCCGTGCAGACCCACATGACGAACTCGCGCCTGACCGACCCCGAGGTGCTGGAGTGGCGGCACCCGGTGCTGGTCGAGGAGTTCGCGGTGCGGCGCGGCAGCGGCGGAGCGGGCCGCTGGCGCGGCGGCGACGGGGTGGTGCGCCGTATCCGCTTCCGCGAGCCGATGCGGGTCAGCACCCTGTCCTCGCACCGCAGGGTGCCGCCGTACGGCATGGCCGGCGGCCGCCCGGGCGCCCTCGGCCGGGACCGCGTGGAGCGGGCGGACGGCACCGTGCGGCACCTGCCGGGGTGCGCGGGGGTGGACGTGGCCGCCGGGGACGTCCTGGTGATCGAGACCCCGGGCGGCGGCGGATACGGCGAACCCTCTTCGTGAGCCCCTCAGGGCTCCTTGCGTTCGACCTTGATCGTCCGCGCGGTCTCCTTGGCCGCCGCGAGCGGGACCGTCACGGTGAGGATGCCCTGGTCGTAGGTGGCCCTGGCCTCCTTGGTGCGGGCGCCGGCGGGGAGCCGGACGGCGCGGGTGAACTGGCCGTAGCGGAACTCCGAGCGCTGCCGGTCCTCGGTCTTCTCGGTGCGCTCGGCGCGGATGGTCAGCAACTCGTCCTCGACCGTGATCTCGACGTCCTCGTCGGGGTCGATGCCCGGCAGCTCCGCGCTGACGGTGTAGGCGTCGTCGGACAGCCGCTCCTCGACGGCGATGCCGTGCGGCCCGCCCGGAATGCGCAGCCCCGGCACCGTGCCCACCCAGTCGAGCAGGTCCGGGAGGTTGGGTGCCCAGCCCTGCCGTCGTTCGGCCTTCGCGGTCATGCTTCCTCCTCGGGTCGCGCCTGTCGCAGGCCGGACCGGCCCGCACTTCCACCGTCGCTCTCCCGGCGCCGCGCGGCCAGTGCCGAACGTCCCCGCCGGCCGATCCGCACCCCACCCCGGGGTGACGCAATCGTCCAGCGAACTTCACCCGTTGGTGACGTGCGGGAATCCGAGGGGTGCAAGACTTTGTTCCGTTGCTAAACTTATGCGGGTCGCAGGTCGGCCCGCGCTCCAGCCGCTCCGCCCCTCCCCGTACCGCCCGCTGCTCCGCCCCGTCCCCGCCCCGTCCCCCCGTCAGGACCCACCCTCACCCGTTAAGGACCTTCCATGCCCCTGGCCATCCTCGCCCTGGCGGTGAGCGCCTTCGGCATCGGCACCACCGAGTTCGTGATGATGGGCCTGCTGCCCGACGTCGCGGGCGACCTCGGTACGTCCGTGCCGACCGCGGGTTACCTCGTCTCGGCGTACGCGCTCGGCGTCGTCGTCGGCGCCCCGCTGCTCACCGCCGTGGGCGCGCGCATCCCGCGCCGCCGCATGCTGCTCCTGCTCATGGGCCTGTTCACCGTCGGCAACCTCTTCTCCGCCTTCGCGCCCGGCTACTGGTGGCTGCTGGGCGGCCGCTTCCTCGCGGGGCTGCCGCACGGGGCGTTCTTCGGCGTCGGGGCAGTCGTGGCCTCGCGGATGGTCGCCGAGGACCGGCGGGCGCGGGCGGTCGCGGCGATGTTCCTCGGACTGACCGTCGCCAACATCGTCGGGGTGCCCGCGGCCACCGCGCTCGGCCAGCACCTGGGCTGGCGGGCGACGTTCGTGGTCGTCTCGGTGGTCGGCCTGCTCTCGCTGGCGGCGCTGTCGCTGCTGATCCCGCACCAGCCGATGGAGGAACACGGCGGCGTCGGGCAGGAGTTGCGCGCGCTGCGCGAACCGCAGGTGGTCCTGGGCCTGCTCACGGCGGTCTTCGGCTTCGGTGGTGTCTTCGCCGTCTACAGCTACCTGGCCTCGATGATGACGAAGGTGACCGGCTTCTCCGACTCCTCGGTGACGCTGCTGCTCGCCCTGTTCGGCATCGGCATGACGCTGGGCGCGCTGGCGGCCGGGCCGCTCACCGACCGTGCCCTGCGCCCGACCCTCTACGGCTCCCTGGCCGCGCTCGCCGTGGTGCTGGTCGCCTTCCACGCGATGGCGGGCTCCAAGGTGGCGGCCCCCATCGGCGTGGTGCTCCTGGGCGCGGTGGGCTTCATGACCACGACTCCGCTGCAGATGCTGGTGATGAACAAGGCCCGCCACGCCCCCACCCTGGCCTCGGCCTCCAACCACTCGGCCTTCAACCTGGCGAACGCCGGCGGCGCCTGGCTCGGCGGTGCGGCGATCTCCGCGGGCTGGGGCTGGACCTCCCCGTCCCTGGTCGGCGCGGTCCTGGCCGTCGTGGGCCTGGCCATCGCGGTGACAGCCGGCATCCTGGACCGCCGCTCCCCCGCCCCCGTGACGGTCTCCCCGGTGGTGGCGGAGGGCGGCCCGCGCGAGCGGGTGGTGGAAAGGGCCTGAACGGCACCGGGCCCGGGCGGCAAGGAAGGGTGAGCCCCGGGTTCTTCCGGGCGCCGCCCGCCTGTCGTCGGCACCGGCTCGTACGGGCTTCGGGCGTGCAGGCTCAGGACGTACGAGTTTCGAGCCCGCGGGCTTCGGGACCCGCAGCCGGCCGTCGGGCAGCGCTGTTGCGCGGCGGCTCCGTTAGGCTCGCGGGGTGGACGAGCCGGGGCTGGGGGTAGTGGGGCCGGGGCCGATGGCGCGCGCGGAGGCGGTCGCGGACGTGGCCGCAGAAGCCTCGGTGGAAGCGGCCGACGGGGCGTCCGTCGATGCGCCGGTGGACGTCACCGCGAGTGAAGTCTCACCCTTCACTTCAGGGTCACAGTCGGGCAGTACGGGGCGGGAACCGCCCTGGATCGGCCGCCTTCCGCCCTCTTCGCCCGTTGTGCGCTCGCTGCGGCGGCTGCTCTCGCCGTGGGGTCGGTTCGCGCTGCTGGTCGTCCTGCTCGGGGTGGGCGTCGCGGTCGTGCTGGCGTACCGGCTGGAGCGGCTGCTGACCCGGGGGTGGGGGCCGCACGGTTCCGGCGCCACGGCCGTCCTGGTGTTCGCCCTCGCGTACGGGCTGGCGACCGTCGCCTTCGTGCCGCGGCCGCTGCTCAACGCCGCCGCCGGCGCGCTCTACGGCATCCAGGCCGGGCTGCCCGCGGCGGTCGGCGGCACCGTCCTGGGCGCCGGGCTGTCCTTCGTGCTCGGGCGGGCGCTCGGCCGCGACGCGCTGCGCACCCTGCTGCGGGGGCGGTTCGCGCTCTCGCTCGACCGGCAGCTCAGCCGGCACGGCTTCCGCAGCACCCTCGCGCTGCGGCTCTTCCCCGGTGTCCCGTTCGCCGCGGCGAACTACGCCGCCGCCGTCTCCACGGTGCGCCTCACCCCGTTCCTGACGGCGACAGCCGCGGGCAGTACGGCGAACACGGCCGCCTATGTCGTCGCCGGGGCCCGGGCGGCCTCGCCGACCTCCCCCACGTTCCTGCTCGCGCTCGGCTTCCTCGGTGTCACCGCCGTGGCGGCGGCCGCGTACGCCCGCCGCCGTGCCCGCCCGGCGGTCAGTCGTCCTGCGAGCGCAGGAGGACGAGGTCGTACGCGGGGCCCCGGGCGGTGACCAGGAGGTCGAAGGTCGCGGTGGTCACCACGTCCCAGCTGCGGCCGGACGGCGAAGCCCGCGGGTGCGTGCTGTTGGTCTGCCAGCGGGCGTCGGGGCCGAGAGCGGCCAGGACCTCCTGCTCGACGGCGTCCGCCTGGGGATCCCCGGCGGGCGGGCCGGCGGCGGAGGCGAGGTCGGTGAGGAGGGTGCCGGTGATCCAGCCGTCGGCCTCGGCGGTGGTGAAGGACGGGTGGCGGGCGAGCCGTTCGGCGAGGTCGCCCGGTCCGGACACGGCGAGGGTCACGCCCGGCTGCCCGTCGAGGACGTCCCAGCAGACGTCGGCGAGCGGGCGGCGGTGATCCGCCGGCCGCAGGACAGCGACGGTGGTGGAGCGGCTGAGGCGGGTGGCCAGGCGGGCCAGGCGGTTGGGCAGCGGGGCTTGTTTCTTGGCCACGCCGCCTACCGTACGACAGAGCGGAGGTCGTGCAGGGGATAGGCGAGGTCGCGGGTGGGGTGCGGCCGGTAGCCCTGCGCGCTCAGGTGGGCGTCCAGCCGGCCGGCGAGCCGGTCGAGCCAGCCACGTACGGCGTCGGGTTCGGGCAGGACGGCGGCCCCGAGCATGCGGACGCCCTCGGCGGTGTCCTCCTCCGACCCGCACAGGGACAGCAGTTCGCGGGCCTCGCGGGCGGCGGCGGCCACCTGGTGGTCCCAGGTGTGGGCCAGGTAGTCGTCCACCGCGGCCTCGTAGGGGGGTTCGGCGTCCTGGTGGAAGTACGAGCCGAGCAGGTGGGCGAGGTTGGGCAGCCGCTCGCGGTACTCCCAGGTCGTCTCGGGCACGGCGGGCTCGGCCCGTTCGCGGTCCTCGGTGAAGGCCGCCAGGTGCGGGAGCATCGCGATGAGGCAGTCCTCGCGGGTGCGGCCGGGCGGGGCGACGATCGGCGGCATGGACGCGAGGTTGTCGGCCACGTCGGCCTCGTCCAGGCCGTACTTGAGGACGTCGAGGATCTCGTGGGTGGCCCGGTAGGCGCGCCCGGGGTAGTAGGCGGCGATGCGCAGGTAGGCGCGCATGGCCGGGGAGGGCGTCTCGTCGGTGTCGGTGAAGCGCTCCTCGCGCGGCACCGCGGCGTACGCCTCCAGCAGCATGCGCAGTTCGGGGAGCCACTCCGCCCACGGGGCGTCGTCGTCGAAGATGTTCGGCTGCGTCATGGGTTTCGCTCGCACCTTCTCGTCTCGCGTGCGCCCTGTGCGGCGGCGCGCCGGCCGGAACGGGCCAGGTCAGCCTACGGGGTAGGTGGTGAGGATGTAGTAGCCGCCGGGCGCGTCGGGATCGGCCCGCAGCACGACCTGCACGCCGTTGACCGGCCGGGAGCCGGTGCCGTCGCGCCAGTCGGTCCTGGACAGGGCGCGGCCGGTCACCTCGCCGGTGTCCTTGAGGGTGAACTCCTTGGTGCTGCCCTCCTTGGCGCCGGTGAGCCAGTTGCTGACCTGCTGCTTGTTGGCGTCGATCGCCTGCTGGGAGAAGCGCTGGGCGTCGCCGGTCTTCTCGAAGGTCGAGGCTTCCTGGACCCCCGGTTCCTGGGCGAGGCGGTCGCCCAGCTGCTGGTCGCTGCGGCCGACATGCTTGGTGACGCCGTGGCCGCCGTAGCCCTCGTCCTTCAGCGGGTCGGCCTCGCGCGGCTGCTTCGGCTGCGGCCCTTTGCGGCGGTCCCGGCTCCAGGCGTTGTAGTCGCCGTTGGCCATGGCGTTCATGAAGTCGCCGAGGCCCTTGGCCGCCAGGGCGCCGCCGCCGGTGATCGCGACGACGCCCCCGACGTTGAGCGTCAGACCGACGCCCGCGCCGACGACGGTGATGTCCAGCGCGCCGCCGCCGATCTCGCCGGCCGCGCCCAGGAAGAGCAGGCCGATGCCCAGGGCCGTCTCCCCTATGGCCTTCAGCGACTCCAGGCTGCACACCACGTGCATGACGTTGGCGACGTCGTAGGCGGCGTCCTCCAGCGGGTCCAGCACCCATTTCTTCCACCAGGGGCGCTTCTTGGGCTTCGGCTGCGGCTTCGCGCGGGTGGTGATGCCGTTGAACGCGTCGACCGGGGACAGGCCGTCACCGAACGCGTGCGGCTGCCTGGCCTTGTCGAACAGCGCCAGCCGTCGGGTGATCTCCCGGGCGACGCCGTCGAGTTCGGGGCCGAGTGACCCCGGCAGCCCGGCGCCGGCCGGGACGGGGGCGTTCGGCTTGAGCACGCCGTTGCCGGCCGAGGTCCGCAGCACGTTTTCCAACTGCGGGTTGGTGGTGGCCTTCACCCCCGGGTCCAGCGCGCCCTGGGCGTCGGCGAGGATCGCGCCGATGGACCGGTGCAGGGCGGCGGCGCCGTCGCCGGCCTTCTTCAGGTCCGACCCGAGAGATGTCACCTTGTCCGGGTCGAAGCCTGAGAAGCCCATCAGTGGCCGCCCTTCTTGTCGGCGTCCTTGGCCCGGTCCTCGAGCCTGCCCGCCTCGGTCACCCAGCGCTTGGCGTCCGCGAGCAGGTCGGCAGCCATCGTGTGCAGGGTGCTGCTGCGCGAACTCAGCGTCTTCGTCGTGGACTCGGCCCAGGGTCCCTTCCAGATCTGGTCCTTGCCCGTCGCGGACGCCTTCTTCACCGGCCCGTCCAGGTAAGTGCCCAGCCCCGCCGCCGCGTTGCGCGCCCGGCGCGCCGCGTCGCGCAGCACGCCGGCGCGGCGCCGCAGCTCGGCGGCCGAGTCGTCGTCCCCCACGTTGCCTCCCCTCCACCGGCCCAGAAGCGGCCCAGAAGCGGCCCAGCCGGGGACCATGCTTTCGCAACGGGGCGGGGGACCACAACGGGGTGGGGGGTGACGAGGGTGAGTTGGGGTGGGGTGCGGGGGCGCGGTGGGATGGGTGGGGGCGACGTGGCGGGATGCTGCGGGTGCGACGGGGTGTAGGGGGGCGCGAAGCGGCGGGCTGCCGCGGGCGCTGTCGGCCGGCGGAGTGCGGCGGCGGCCGGTGGAGTACGGCCGCGGCCGGTGGAGTACGGCCGACCGGATAGGGGGCGGGGCTGGCCGGGCGGGCAAAGTGCAGCAGGCGGGCGATCGCACAGCCGGGGGGGCGCGGTCCCGCAGGCGGGGTGCGCCGGGTGATCGGCCCGCTCCGAGGTCGGGCCGAGCGGGCGGGCCACGCCGAGGCCAGGCCGTACCGAGCGGCCAGGCCAGCCGAGGCCAAGCCGCACCGACTGATCGGGGGCTCCGAGACCGGGCCGACCCAGCGAGCGCACCGAAGCCCAAGTCCGGCTACGCCGAGCTGTCAGACCGTGCCGCCGCCAGGCTCGCACCCAGCGATCGGGACATACCGAGGCCATGCCGTACCGCGCGGCGGACCCTGGCGAGGTCCGGGTGCACCGAGTGGGCGGGCCTTGGCGGGACGCGCTCTACGCCGCCACCTCGATCACCTGCTTGCCCACCACGCCGCCCCGTTCGAACGCCTGGTGGGCAGCGGGGGCGTCCGCGAGGGGGTGGACGCCGTCGATGACGGGGCGCAGGGCGCCCGAGTCGACGTGAGCGGCCAGGTCGCGGAGCATCGCGGTGTCGGGATTGGCACTGAAGGTGCGGATGCGGCGGGAGCCGTGGACGCTCGACGCGGCGATCGCGGCCAGGGCGGGACCGGAGAGCCCGACGGTGACCATGCGGCCGGTCCGGGTCAACCGTCCGCGGTAGCAGTGCAGTTCGGTACCGACGGTGTCGAGGATGACGTCGAAGGGCCCGATCTGGTCGGAGGTGGTGGAACCGTAGTCGCGGACCTCGTCGGCGCCGAGGGCGGTGAGGATGTGGGCGTGGCGGTCGCGGGCCAGAGCGGTGACGTGGCCACCCATCGAATGGGCGAGCTGCACGGCGGCCGTACCGACACCGCCGGCCGCTCCCCGGACCAATACCCGCTCCCCTGCCGCGAGTTGCACGCTGTCGCGCAGCGCGATCAGCGCGGTGGTGCCTGCGACGACCAGGGATGCGGCCTCCACCGGCGAGAGGCCCGCGGGCATGGGCGCGAGGCGGTCCGCGGCCACCACGACGTACTCAGCCGCGCCGGCGGTGGTGTGCCGCTGCCGCGGGTGCACGGTGCCCCACACCCGGTCGCCGGCCCGGTAACCCGCCACGCCCGCACCGATGTCGGCGACGACACCGGCGAAGTCCAGCCCCACGCCGATCGGGAACCGGCGGCCCGAGACCATCTTGAGGCCGCCCGAACGGACGATCACGTCGTGCCCGTTCACGCTGGACGCCTCGACCGCCACGAGCACCTCGCCGGCGGCGGGAGCCGGGCGGTCGACCTCGTTGATCCGCAGGACGTCGGCGGCGCCGTAGCTCATGAACTGGACAGCCTTCATTGTCGTTTCCTTCCGTGGCGGCTGGGGTGACTCCGATGCTGCCCGCTACGAGGGGCGGCGGGGTCGTTGCGCTTTTCCTGGGTCCGGCAGACCCACCTTCGCGAGCCGGGGGCGCGGCATACTGGCGCCGTGACCGACGACTCCCGTTTCCCGACGGCTTCCGGCTCCTTGAACAACCCGAACACCTCGGTGGCCCGGAGCACTTCGGGTGCCGCGAGCGGTTCGGTGGCCCCGACCGCTGCCGCGGGCGGTTCGGCCGCTTCGAGCAGTTCGGCGGCCTTGAACACTTCGGCAACCGCGAGCGCTTCGGCTGCCGCGGCCGGTCCGACCGCCCCGCCTGGTTCGGCGGGCACGGAAAATCCGACTGCCTCAACCGCTCTGGCCGCCTTGAGCGACGATCCACGCCGGGAGCTGGCGGAGTTCCTGCGTACCCGTCGAACTCGGGTGCTGCCGCGGGACGTCGGTCTCGAACCGGGACCGCGGCGGCGTGTCGCGGGGCTGCGGCGTGAGGAGTTGGCGCTGCTGGCCGGGGTGAGCTCGGACTATTACCAGCGGATGGAGCAGGGACGCGACGTGCGGCCCTCCGAGCAGGTCCTGGACGCTCTCGCGCGGGCGCTCAACTTCTCCGCGGAGGAGACCCGGCACCTGCACACGCTCGCGGCGGCCGCTCGTACGCCTGCCCGTGCTCCCCGCCACCACGAGCCGGAGGAGGTTCCTCCCACCACGCTGCGGCTGCTGCACACCATGACGACGCCGACGATGGTCGTCGGCCGCTTCCTGGACGTCCTGGCGTGGAACCCGCTGGCGGGTGTGCTGCTGGACGAGTTCGCCCGGCTCCCCCGGGCCGAACGCAACTTGCTCAAGCTGCTGTTGCACCCGGAGGCGGACCGGTCCTGTGCGGACCGGACGGCGACGGTCGCCGAGTTGACGGCGATGCTGCGCACGCAGGTCGCGGCGGACCCCAGCCACCCGCGCGGCATCGAACTCGTCGGCGAACTCGCCGTCCACAGCGACGAGTTCGCCACGCTGTGGGCACGCCACGACGTGTCGGAGACCACCCGCGGCCGCATGCGCCTCGACCATCCCCTGGTCGGCGAGTTGACCCTGGACTGGGACGCGTACCCCGTCCCGGGCGCGCCGGGCCCCGTCCTGATCACGTACACAGCAGAAGCGGGAACCCCGGACGAGGAACGCCTGCGCCTCCTGGCCAGCCTGCTCACCACGCGGGCATAAGGGCCGCGCACCGAATCGGCTCTCACGGCGCGCGGGTTGGTCGGCTCGCCGGCCCGACTGGCTGGTGAACCCGTCCGGCATGGCGTAAGAGCATCAGCGCCGATCGCAAGTACCGCTCTCCGAAGGCCGGTTCTGCCGATCGCCCGCGACTGGGCCGGGAAGCTGGGCCGGCCGGCGCCGTGGCCGGACAGCCTCGCGGAGTGGACGGCGATGTGCCACGAAGCGGGGCAGGACAGGTCCGCGCAGATCCTGCTGCGCTACGGGCCCGGCGACTGGAACGCCCTGCACCGCGACGTGTTCGGCGAGATGTTCTTCCCGCTCCAGGTCGTCATCGGCCTCGACGTGCCCGGAGCGGACTTCACCGGCGGCGAGTTCATCATGACGGAGCAGCGGCCCCGGGCACAGTCCAGGGCCTCGGCCACGACGCTCCCCCAGGGCCACGCCCTGGTCTTCACCACGCGCGACCGGCCTGTCGCCACCAAGAGGGGCTGGTCCAATGGCCCGATGCGCCACGGCGTGAGCACCGTTCGCGGAGGGCGCCGCCACACACTGGGGCTCGTCTTCCACGACGCGACGTGACGTGACGCCTGCGGGCCGGCCGAGAACTACCGCCTGCGGCCGAGGCGACGTCCCCCGCACCAACGCCCCTCGGTCAGGGCTCAAGTGCCGTCGCTCGAGAGCAGGTTGGAACGCTACCCCCGAGCACCGCCGCTCAGCAACCGCCGCCCGCCGTCGACGGCACGCCGAAGCCGATCTGCAGGGTCGCGGGCGCCGCGCAGCAACCGCCACCCGCGCCCTCCTCGCCGTAGAGCCCGGCCCCACCGCAGACGCCCGTCTCCGGCAGGGTCAACTCGACTCGCTCCGCCGCCTCTTGGTCGCCCGCGATCGACGCCGCGATCGAGCGGACCTGCTCGTATCCGGTGAGGGCGAGGAAGGTCGGGGCGCGGCCGTAGCTCTTCATCCCGGCGAGGTGGAAGCCCTGTTCGGGGTGGGAGAGTTCGCGGACTCCGTGCGGGGAAACGGTGCCGCACGAGTGCTGGTTGGGGTCGATCAGCGGGGCGAGGGCCAGGGGTGCCTGCAGACGCTCGTCGAGGGCAAGCCGTAGTTCGGCGAGGAAGGACAGGTCAGGGCGGAGGCCGGTGAGGACCACGACCTCGTCGACGGGGTCCAGCCGGCGGCCGTCCTCCGCGACCAGCACGAGGCGGTCGCCCTCGCGCTCGACCGCGACCGTGCGGAAGGCGGTTGCGGCCTCGACATGGCCACTGTCCACGGCCGCCTTCGCCCGCAGCCCGAGGGCTCCGCGCGCGGGCAGCTCGTCCGCCTCGCCGCCGCCGAAGGTGCTCCCGCCGATCCCGCGGCGCAGGACCCACACGGTGTGCGTGCCGCGCTCCTGCCCGGCCAGTTCCGCGAAGGAGGACAGCGCGGTGAAGGCGGACGCGCCCGAGCCCACCACGGCGATCCGCTTCCCGGCGTAACGGGCCCTGGTCGCCGGGTCGTCGAGGTCCGGCACGCGGTACGAGACGCGGTCGGCCGCCGCGCGTTCACCGAGGGCAGGCAGGCCGTCGGCGCCGAGCGGGGCCGGTAGCGACCAGGTGCCCGAGGCGTCGATCACCGCGCGGGCCAGGAGCCGTTGCTCCGCGCCGCCGGCCGACTCGACGTGGACGGTGAAGGGTTGCCGCTCCCGGTCGGCGTCCACCACGCGGTCCCGTCCGCTGCGCGAGACGCCCGTGACGCGCGAGCCGTAGCGCACCCGGGCGCCGAGCGCGTCCGCGAGGGGCTGGAGGTAGGCGCGGACCCAGTCGGCGCCGGTGGGGTACGCCGAACCGTCGGGCCGGACCCATCCCGTGGGGGCGAGCAGCTTCTCGGCCGCGGGGTCGGTCAGCTCGGACCAGGGCGAGAAGAGGCGTACGTGACCCCACTCGCGCACGGCCGCCCCGGCGGCGGCACCGGCCTCCAGCACCACCACGTCCTCACCGCGCTCCACCAGGTGGGCGGCCGCTGCAAGACCGACAGGTCCCGCCCCGATCACGACGGTGGGCGGCTCGGCGAGCAGTTCGCTCGACGGCTGGGTCGACGGCTCGGTTCGCAGCTCGGCGGCATCCGCGTCCATCACGGTTTCCCCTCGGGTCGATGCTTGATTCGACGTTCATCGATGTGCCCTCAGGCCAGCATGGCACCAAGGACAAGGAAGGGCAACTTCGAGAATCATCTATACAAGCTGATCAGCGATCCGGTAGGCGATCACCCGGCCAGAGGGCTTTTGGCGTTCCTCGCGGCCCGGTGCCAACATAGACGCATGTCGAAGCTGCGGGAGCCGGCCCGGTCACCGGTCGAGGCATGCTGCACGCCCCTGGTCGGCCAGGAGCTCTCCGTCGAGCAGTCGGAGCTGATGGCGGCGATGTTCAAGGCGCTCGGCGACCCGGTGCGGCTGCGGCTCTTCTCGAAGATCGCCTCGCATCCGGACGGCGAGGCGTGCGTCTGCGACATCTCCGACGTCGGCGTCTCCCAGCCCACCGTCAGTCACCACCTCAAGCGCCTCCGCGAGGCCGGCCTTCTCACCTCCGAGCGCCGCGGCACGTGGGTCTACTACCGCGTGACCCCTTCGGCGCTGGGGGCGATGTCCGGGATGCTGAGCGCCGACGCGTAAAGCGCGGGCCCAAGACAGCAAGCCGCAAACCGTACGGCCCAAGTCGCAGCGTCGGGGCGCTGCTTCGACCCCGCGGCCACGGCGGCAGTCACCCCCGTACCGCCCGTCCCCCGCACCGCCCTGTCCCCCGACCCGCGGCAACCGGTCACCGTTCCCGCGTGCCTCACGACGCCGGTGCGATCTCCGCGACGAGCCCCTCGACCAGGGTCTTGATCTCGTCCCGGATCGGCCGCACCGCCTCGACGCCCTGGCCTGCCGGGTCGTCCAACTGCCAGTCCAGGTAGCGCTTTCCGGGGAAGACGGGGCACGTGTCGCCGCAGCCCATCGTGACGCATACGTCCGACTCGCGGACCGCGTCCGCCGTCAGGATCTTCGGGGTCTCGGCGGAGATGTCGATGCCCACCTCGCGCATCGCCTCGACCACCGCGGGGTTGACCTCGTCCGCCGGGGTGGAGCCCGCGGAACGGACCTCGACCCGGTCGCCGGCCAGGCGGGTCAGCCAGGCGGCGGCCATCTGGGACCGGCCGGCGTTGTGAACGCAGACGAACAGCACGGACGGCTTGTCGGGCATGGGCGGGTCTCTTCCGTTCGGATGGTGCGGCGGCTTCCGGACGGCGCAGCAGGCCCGTGAGCTTCGGGAACCGATGCCATCAGCCGCCACTGATGTGACGGTATCAGCCCATGATGACGTCAGCCGACCCTGACCTGATGCGCGTCCTCGCGGACCCGCTCAGGATGCGGATCGTGACCCTGCTCGCCCAGGAGACCCTGTGCACCACGCACCTGGTCGAGGAGACCGGCGCCCGGCAGACCAACCTCTCCAACCACCTCCGCGTGCTGCGGGAGGCGGGAGTCGTCGACACCGAACCCTGCGGCCGCTTCACGTACTACCGGCTGCGCCCCGAGGTCATCGGCAACCTGGCCGGCCGGTTCGCCGAACTCGCCGCCACCGCGCGCGCAACGGCCGCCGTCGACCGCAAGAGGTCCTGCCCCTGACCCCCGCCGCACCGCGCGCGACCGACCGGAACGAGGACGCCGGGCGCCTCCCTCGCCGGACGCCGCGACCCGCGAATCCGCAGGCGGCGTCGCTCTGCTCACGCGGTCCGGCGCGCCCGGCGGTAGGCGCCCGGAGGAACGCCGACGATCCGGCGGAAGTGCCGGGTCAGGTGTGCCTGGTCGACGAATCCGACGGCCACGGCCACGGCCGCGGGCGGCTCACCGGCGTCGAGCAGGCCGCGGGCGGTCCGCACCCGGTGCTGTGTAAGCCAGGCGTGCGGTGGCAGCCCGTAGGCGGCGCGGAAGGCCCGCAGCAGCGGGAACGGCCTGGTGCCGACCGCCGCGGCCAGCTCTTCCAGTGCCGGCGGCTGCGTGAGCCGCGCCGCGAGGAGGTCCCGGGCCGCACGCGCGGCCTCCCGCCCCGCCTGCGGCGCGGTCCTTGTGAATCTTTGCGAGGAGTGCAGGCGCACCGCCCGGGCGAGCGCGAGGCGGAGGAAGGTCCCGGCGGCCAGCGCCTGGTCGCGCTCGGCGGACCGGTGGGTCCGCACGATGAGCCCGACCAGTTCGGGGTCCGCCACGACGGCCGCGGCGAACCCCGGTGTGCCCGGCGCCGCCCCGATTTCCGCGGCGACGGCCGCGACCTGGTCCGCCCCCGGGTACAGCACGCGGTAGCTCCACCCGCCGGCCACCCCGGCGTGACCGGTGTGCACACGGTCCGGTTCCACCAGCGCGACGCTGCCGGCCGGGGCGACCTCCAGCCCGCCCCGGTAGTGGAACGCCTCCACCCCGCCGGTGATGGCCGCCAGCACGTAGCCGTCGTGGGTGTGCTTCCCGAAGGTGTGGCCGATGTAGCGCGCCCGCAGCAGGTCCACGCCGGGCAGTGCGGCGGGCTGCCAGAAGTGCGCGGTCTCGGTCTGCGGCCGCGTCGGGCTCATGATCCGGCCAGGTGGAGGCGGGGGGCCGGGGGCATCGGGGCGCTCGGGGCCGGGGCCGCGCGGAACGCCTCGATCGCGTAGGCGGCGAAGCGGCGGGAGGCGGTGAGCCGCGCGGCGGGCGGCGCGTCCTGGACGCCGCGGTGGGCCATCAGCATCAGGACCAGGTCGTCCACGACGAAGCCGGGGCGCAGCCGGCCGGTCCCCTGGGCGCGGCGGGCCAGTTCGGCGACGGCGCGCAGGGTCCGCTGCCGGTCGGCCGCGAAGTCCATGGCCCCGGGGTGGGCCGCCATGAAGGCGTCGGCGAACCCGCGGCTGTGCGCGTGCAGTTCGCAGATCCGCTCGATCAGGCCGCAGAAGCCCTGCCAGGCGTCGGGCTCGGCGAGGGCGTCGCGGACGGCGGCGTGGCAGGCCCGCCGCTGCTCGGCGAAGGTCTCCGCGATCAGGTCCGGCTTGGTCGGGAAGTGCCGGTAGAGGGTGGCGGGGCCGACTCCCGCGTGGCGGGCGACCTCGCGCATGGGCGCGGCCAGGCCCTCCTCGCCGAACACCGTGCGGGCGGCGGCCAGGATGCGGGCCCGGTTGTCGCGGGCGTCGGCGCGCGCGGTCCGAGGCAAACGGTCGGTCATCGCCTCTCACTTTAGCCAACCGGACGGGGGCGTCCGCTACGTTCCGGGGGCGGTGGCGCCACCCGGTGGGCGCCACCGAGGCACTGGGGCGGCCGCGGCCGCGCCCGAGGGAGGAGCCCAGGTGAAAGCCGTTGTGATCAGGTCGTTCGGGAGCCCGGACGGTCTTGAGGTCGTGGACGCCGCCGCGCCCGCGCCCGGGCCGGGGCAGGTGCTGATCGCCGTGGAGGCGATCGGGGTGGGCGGCGTGGACGCCGTGATCCGCCGGGGGACGCTGGCCGGCTACGGCTTCCGGGAGGGGCATCTGCTGGGCAGCGAGGTCGCCGGGAGCGTCACCGCGGTGGGAGACGGTGTGGACCCCATGTGGCTGGGGCGGCGGGTGTGGGCGTTCACCGGGCTGTCCGGCGGGTACGCCGAGCAGGCCGTCGCCTCGGTCGGGGAAATCCTGGCACTGCCGGAGGGACTGAGCGGCGCCGCCGCGGTGACGCTGGGCGGCTCCGGAGTGGCCGCCCACTTCGCCCTGCACCGCGCACGGGCGGCACCGGGCGAGGCGGTGCTCGTGCGGGGCGCGGCGGGCAGCCTCGGCATCGCCGCGGTCCAACTCGCCGCCAGGGCGGGGGCGGGCGCGGTGGCGGTCACCACCTCCTCGGCGGAACGCGGGGCCCGCCTGCGGGAGTTGGGCGCGACCCACGTCCTGGACCGCTCAGGATCGGGCGGCCCGGACGCGCCTTCGGGCTACGACGTGGTGTTCGACGTCGTAGGCGGCCCGCAACTCCTCGACTACCTGGACCGGTTGAACCCGAGCGGGCGGTACGTTGCCGTGGGCGTCGTCGGCGGGCAGCCGCCTGCGGACTTCGGGATGCGGCTGATGACCGCCTTCCGCAAGTCGCTGTCGTTCGCCACCTTCAGTTCCGACGCGGTGCCCCTCGCCGACCGGCAGGCCGTACGCGCCGCGCAGTTCGCCGAGGCCGCCCGCGGCGACCTGCGGACCGTCGTGCACGAGGTGCTGCCGCTGACGCAGGCCGCGCGGGCGCACCGGGCCATGGACGCGGGCGAGGTGTTCGGCAGGATCGTCCTGACACCGTGAGCCCAGGTAACGCGTCCGGGTCCACCTCCACATCCCCCCTCCCCCTCCCCCTCCCCCTCCCCCTCCACCTCCACCTCCGGGTCCGGGTCCGGGTCCGGGTCCGCAAGAGCGAGCCAAAGGCCGGGACTTGTCGAAACGGGCCCCGGGACGGGGATGCGCACAACAGAGCCTGGGACCGGGACGGGTGAGACCGAGCCCGTGCCCGGGTCCACGACAGCCACCCGGCTCCGAGGCTCCGTGAAAGCGGCCCCTCGCGCCACCCAACCGCCCCGCGACCGCGGCCGGTTCACGTACGGACGGACGTACCGCCCTTACCCGCCTCCTCGATGAGCAGCTTCGCGGCCACCGCGGCCCCGTCGGTGCGGACGGTGCCCGCCACCACCGCGGCCCGTGCCCGCACCACAGGGCTCAGAGCCGAACCGAGCACGGCGGCAAGGGAGTCGGCGGTCGGCGTCCGGCGGTCGTGGGCCGCTCCGATGCCCAACTCGGCGACGCGGGCCGCCCAGTACGGCTGGTCGGCGATCAGGGGGACCACCGCCTGGGGCGCCCCCGCGCGGGCCGCGGCTGTCGTGGTGCCCGCGCCGCCGTGGTGCACGACGGCGGCCACCCGGCGGAAGAGGGCCTGCTGGTTCACCTCGCCGACGGCGAAGCAGTCAGCCGCGTCGTCGATCGGGGCCAACTCGGCCCAGCCGCGGGCGAGGACCACACGGCGCCCGTGCGCGCGGGCGGCTTCGACGGCGGTGCGCGCGATGCCGTCCGGGGCGTACGCGGCCATGCTGCCGAAGCCCACGTACACCGGCGGCTCGCCGGCGTCCAGGAACGCCTCCAGCCCTTCGGGCAGCGGGCGTTCGTCGGGCAGCAGCCAGGCGCCGGTCTGCACGACGTCGAGGTCGGTCATGCCCTGCGCCGGGCACAGCGTCGCGTCGGCCGCGAGCCAGGGGCGCTCGGTGAGGACGTGGTCGCGGACGCCTGAGACCGGGGGCAGGCCGATCGCCGCCCGGTGGCTGTTGAGGGCGTCGCCGTACAGCGCGTCGACCCGGTCGGCGTCCTGCTTCCACAGCGTGCGGTTGTCGGTCTCGCCCTCCGGGGAGGGGGTTCCCGGCCGGGCGCCCGGGCGGGAGTGCCGCGAGGGCAGTCCGAGGGTGTGGAAGCAGGCCAGTACGTAGGGGATGCCCAGCTTCTCGGCCACGTCGCGGGCCCCGGCCGGCATCAGGCCGGTGGCGAGCAGCACGTCGCAGTCCGCGGCGGCCGGGGTCAGTGTGTCGAACCGCGCGGCCACCAGCGCCGGGGCGAGCCGGAAGGCGTCCTGCGCGGTCGGCCGCTTCCCGACGACCACCGAGCGCACGGGCGGTCCGAGCGGCACCGACTCCACCCCGGCGCGGGCCAGCAGCTCCACGAACTCCTCGTCGGGCGGGGCGCACACCCGCGCCTGCGCCCCCGCCTCCCGCAGCGCCACCGCCAGCCCGGCCAGCGGCTCGACGTCCCCGCGCGATCCCCACGTCGTCAGCAGCACACGCACCCTACGGCTCCCTCTCGTTCCCCGTCCCGAGCCGCCGATTGTGCGCCTCCACGGGGGCCTTGCCGCAAGGCCCCCGGTGCGCTATAGGTTGAGAGTGGCAAGGAGTTCCCTCTCCTTGCCTTTCGTGTTTTCCACCCGCGGGTGACGCTCCCCCTGGTCGGTGCCGCCGATTCCCCGCCGCTAGGCGGCCGTTCGGGTCGCGGTCAGGTGGCGGGTGAAGAACGGGACGAGGGCGGCCACCGTTTCGGGGACGCGGCGGTCGTAGAGGTCCACGTGGGTGGCCCCCTCGATGCGGTGGAGTTCCTTGGGCCCGCGGGCCTGCTCGATCGCCCGCTCGGACATCCACGCCGTGACCGCCTCGGTGCCGACGACCATGAGCAGCGGGCGCGGGGCGAGCAGGCCGACGAGGTGAAAGGCGTCGAAGTTCACGATCCGGTCGACGCTGGTGAGGGTGAACTCCTTGGCGGAGCGCGGGTGCCCGCCGCGGTCGGTGCAGTAGTACTCCCAGCCGTCGAAGACGTGCTGTCCGCCCGCGCGGGCCTCCTCCTCGGTGGCGGGGAAGATCGGCACCATCCGGACGGGTTCCCCGGCGGCCTCGGCGGTACGGGCGGCGGCGGCCGCGTCGAGCGCGCCCTGGATGAGCGCGGGGTCCTGGCGGCCGTCCGCGCCGAGCCGGTTCGCCAGGGCGATGTCCACCGCGCTGACGGTGGCGACCGCGCGGACGCGGTGGTCGGTGACGGCGGCGGGGACCACGTAGCCGCCCGAGGCGCAGATGCCGAGCGCCCCGATCCGCTCGGGGTCGATGCCGGGGTGGGTGGCGAGGAAGGAGACGGCGTTCTTGATGTCCTCGACCCGCTGGGCGGGGTCCTCGACGCCGCGCGGGGTGCCGCCGCTCTCGCCCTGGTAGGCGGCGTCGAAGGCCAGAGCCGCGAAACCCGCGTCGGCGAGGTGCCGGGCGTGGACGCCGGCGGTCTGCTCCTTGACGCCGCTGCCGGGGTGGCCGACGACGATCGCGGGCAGCGGCCCGGCCGCGGCGGTGTCGGGAAGGTACAGGTGGCCGGCGAGGGGGATCCCGGCGCTGGTGAAGGTCACATCGGTTCGCATGCCCTCCACCCTGCGCGCGGGCGGCGCCGCCCGGCAGAGGCCGGTTCGTTCCTGGGAGGCCGCGTGCCGGGGAAGGTTTTCTCCCCCTCACCTACGGCGGTCCGGCCCCCCGCGGACCCCTCGCGCGAGGGACACTGGCAGGTATGCGCGATCCGGCCTCCAGCAGCGACCCCGGCAACGGCCCCCGCTCGTCCCGTGCCGAGCTCGGCGCCTTCCTCAAGGCGCGCCGCGCCGAGCTGACCCCGGCGGCGGTCGGCCTCGACGACGACGGGACCGTCCGGCGGGTCCCCGGGCTGCGCCGCGAGGAGGTCGCGCGCCTGGCGACGATCAGCGTCGACTACTACACCCGCATCGAGCAGGGCCGCCTCCAGGCGTCCGGCACCGTGCTCGCCTCGCTCGGCCGGGCGCTGCGGCTGGACGAGGGGCAGCGGGCCTACCTGCACGAACTCGCCGGGAAGGCGCCCGCCACCCGCCGTCGCCCCGCCGTGCACCGCCTGCCGCCCTCGGCGCAGCGGATGCTGGACGCCCTGGGCCACTGCCCCGCGATGATCTTCGGCCGCTACAACGACATCCTCGCCTGGAACGCCGCGGCCGCCGCCCTCTACCAGGACTTCGGCCGGCTGGCCCCGGCCGAGCGCAACTACACGCGGCTGCTGTTCCTCGACCCGGCCAGTCGCAGCCTCTTCCCCGATTGGGAGGAGGCCGGGCGGGTCAGCGCGGCCCGCCTGCGCAGGGAGACCGCGGGCCACCCGGACGACCGGCGGCTGGCCGCCCTCGTCGGCGAACTGACCGCGCGCAGCCCGGAGTTCCGCGCGTGGTGGGACGGCCGGATCGTGTCGGAGGCGAGCCGGGGCCGCAAGCGCTTCCGGCACCCCGTCGTCGGGCCGCTGACCCTCGACTGCGACACCTGGACCGCCCCGGACGACCCCGACCTCACCTTCGTGGTGCTCACCGCCGAGCCCGGCAGCCCCGAGGACAACGCGCTGCGCATCCTCGCCTCCTGGGGCGCGGACCCGTCACGCACGGCGGACGCCAGGAGCTGAGGCCACTCCTCGGGCGCACGGCCGCGTCGCGTACGGGCCTCCTCGTCGTTCGCCGCTGCGGTCAGCCGGCCGTGCCGGCCCTTCCCCCGTAGAAGTCGGCCACCGCGTGGAAGGAGCGCTTCGGCTGCCACGGGAAGCCGGGTCGGGTGGCCGCGCCGGGCTCACCGTGAGTGGCGACGAGGCCGTATCCGGCGAGGTCGAGGTCCATGCGGGGCAGAGTGCTGCGGGTCAGGGTCGGGGTGGCGAAGGTGAAGACGAAGGTGCCGTCGACGCCGGCCGACTCCAGGATGCCGAGCATGTCGACCAGTTCGCCCGCCTGGAGGGCTTCGTCGCGGACGTAGTCGCCGCCGAGCCGCAGCCCGGGCGGCGTGCGGGTCTGCTCCACGATCATGAAGCCGCGGGCGCCGCGGTCCTCGGCGCCGCGATAGGCGCACAGGCCGACCTCGGTGACGGCGACCGGCTTGCCGAGAGCGAGGCGCGGTGCGAGCGACTCGCCGTAGACCGCGCGGTTCTGCCGGCCCCGGTAGTAGTCGATGCCGACGATGTCGAAGATGCTCCAGTCGACGTCCTCGATCGGCAGGGAGGCGTAGGTGAGCGGCCCGCCGAAGACCTCGCGCACGGCGTCGGCGGTCTCGTGGAGGAAGGCGTTGAGCGGCTTGTTGTGGGTGCCGAGGGCCTTGAGCCGCAGCAGGCTCAACGGGTTGCGGATGCGGTGCATGAAGTCGCGGCCCTTCATGATCCCGGTCATGAACAGGGTCAGCTCGCAGCCGGTGACGAAGACCAGGTCGGGGCCGGCGCCGCGCAACTGCTCGGCGCGGCGGGCGCATTCGACGAGGTGGTCGCGGGTCTGCGCGGGCGGGTGGTCGAGCAGGTGGGGCGAGAGCCAGACCTCCAGTCCGAGGTCGAGCGCGTGCTGGGCGGCGGTGGCCAGCCGCTCGGGAGCGGTGCCGGAGATCCGGACGGCGTTGCAGTGCAGTTCATCCCTGATCACCGTCAACTCCCGCCGGGTGAGCGCCGGATCGAAGTCCGGCCGGGAGTGGTGGCTGCCGAACTCGATGCCCACGTCGTAGTTGATCCCTCGCCAGCGCATGGCCGCCCCCCGATCGATGTCTGTCAGCCCAGACTGACAGATTCAGCGCCGTCAGTCCAGGCTGACAGCACCGGAGGGTGCGGGCGCCACAAGAGGCCGCGGAGGCAGGGAAAAGGGCTCCCCGACCGCGCAACTGCGGTACGGGGAGCCCTCGGTGCTCCGTGCGGTGGAATTCCGCGGCCGAAGTGGGCGGCCTAGTAAGGGCCGTTGACGTTGTCGATCGAACCGTACACGTGGTAGGCGTAATTGCACGCGGCGGTGATGTTCGCGACCGGGTCGTAGATGTTCTCCGACGTACCCGCGACGTGATAGGCGTCGAAAGTCGGCTGGATCACCTGGAGCAGGCCGATGGAGGGGGTGCCGGCGGCGGCGTTGGAGTCCCAGAGGTTGATGGCGTTCGGGTTTCCGGAGGACTCCCGCATGATGTTGCGGTAAATGCCGTTGTAGGTACCCGGAATGCCGTCCTGGGCCATGATCGCGAGCGAGTGCTTGATCCAGCCGTCGAGGTCGTCGGTGTAGGTCGCGGTGCTGGTGGTCACGGCGGCCTGGGTGGCGGTGGTCGCCGAGGACTTCGTGGTGGCGGAGGCGGTGGACGCGCTCGCCGTCGAGGACGACGAGGACGCCGTGGCCGAGCCGGGGCGCGCGTGGTGCCAGGTCGGCAGCTTGAGCACCTGGCCCGGGTGGATGATGTACGGGCTCTCGATGCGGTTGAGGTGGGCGATGGCGCGCCACCCGGCCCGCACCTGCTGGGAGCGGGCGATGTGGATGAGCGTGTCGCCGGGCTTCACGGTGTACGTGCGCGGCGACTTCGCGGCCGTGGTGGTGTGCGGCGTGGTGCCGGCGGAGGCGGTGGCGGTCTCGGGGGCGGCGGCGTGCGCCGTGCCGGAGAGCGCCGCGCAGGAAAGCGCGGCGAAGGTGCCGACGACAAGGGCGCCGCGCGCCGAGCGCAGACGGGTGGTGGCCGGGCGTTTGAAAGCGTGCTTGGGCATGGTGCGGACCTCGTTCTCGGATTTCTTTGTCCGCAGTCGCCGATCCCCCATGTCAATCAGTTCCGCCGTTCTCCAACGGTGCGCTGCGGCGAGCACATTGTTAGCAGCAGGGAATTCGGCCGACAATCCACCGATATCCGAAGCTGCTTAGTAGAAAGCGGCCGCGTGGGCCCGATCGGGCCGGTGACGCAGGCGGAGCCGCGTCGGTTCCCGGAACTAAGCACCTTCGTAGGTGATTTAGGTCCTATGATGTGCATCACGTCGGTGCGGGGAAAAGGCCGGGCGTTCCGGGAATACGTGCGGACGATATAGCGTAGCCAATCATCGGTGTGCACGATAAGTAATGCGATGTCCGCTTAATTGCTGCTGATACGGCTATTGGTTGCGTATCCCCGTAAAACGGACGCGAGCGGCAGGGCTGAGCCCGGCCCCCGAGGCCCGATCAGGCGGCACCGGGCAACGTCGGACCAGGTCGGCCAGGGCGGGCGAGGGCGGACCAGCCGGACCGGCCCGAAAGAGGCTCGGACCGGCCCGGCGCAGCTCAGGCCAGCTCGGGCGAGGTCAGGCCGAGGGCGAAGGCGGTCAGGGAGCGCTCCAGGCGGGGGCCGAAGTCAAGGGCGACGTGACCCCAGCGCGGCACCTGCTCGTAGAGGGCGGCCAGGCTCGGAGTGGGGTGCGAGACCTGCCAGAAGCCCGCGGCCAGGATGATCGCCGTCGCCAGCAGACTCGTGACCTGCTCGGCCGTCAATGTGCTCGACTGCTCCAGGGCGGCCACGATCTCGTCGTGCGCGGCGAAGGCGTTCGTCTTGTAGCGGCGGGCCCGCTCCATGTCGACGTCGCCTTCGAGGCTGAGCGGCACATGGGTCATGAGGTCGCAGAAGACCGGCAGGGCGATGAGCGTGCGGCTCACCACCCGCGCGGTCTGCGCGGGGCCGAGCCCGCTGCGGCCGGCCACCTCGGCGGCGACCGCGTCCCGCCACCGGTACCAGCCGCGCTCGGCCAGCTCCAGCAGCAGTTCCTCCTTGCTGGCGTAGTAGCGCCGCACGCCGGTGCGGTGCAGGCCGGCCCGCTCGGTGACCGGCGCCAGCGTGACGTACCGGACGCCGCCGAGTTCGCGGGCCAGCTCCTCGGCCGCGTTCAGCAGGTCCTCCGAGCGGCGCGTCTTGTCCTCGACCGAGCGGGCCCTCTGCATGCCCGCAATCCTAACGCACCCGAAGATGCGCTAACGCGCCCGCGGTGGTACGTTCGGCGTAACGCATCACGAGGTGCGTTAACGACGAAGGGACCCCTCATGAAGGCCGTACAGGCCGGCCGCTTCGGCGCGCCGGATGTCCTGGTGCCCGTCGAGCTGGCCAACCCCGAGCCCGGCCCGGGCCAGGTCGTGATCGACGTCACCCATGCGAGCGTCGGCCTCATCGACGCCTATCTGCGGCAGGGGCTGTTCAAGGACGTGCCCGGGCTGGCGCGGCCGCCCTACGTCCCCGGCCTCGAGGTGGCCGGCACCGTGCGCGCGCTCGGCGAGGGCGTCACCTCGCTCGCCGTCGGGGAACACGTGGTGGCCCTGTCCACCGACGGGACCGGCGGCTACGCCTCCGTCTACGTCGGCGACCAGGCGCGCGTCATCTCCACTGAGGGGCACGGCATCGACCCGGCGCTCGCCGTCGCCGTCGTCCCCAACGCGATCATGGCGCACGCCGCCCTCACCGGCGCGGTCCGCATGGCGGCGGGCGAGAGCGTCCTGGTCCACGGGGCCCTGGGCGCCTTCGCGGCCGCCTTCCCCGGCATCGCACGGCAGCTCGGCGCGTCACGGGTGGTCGGCACGGTCCGCTCGTCCCGGATGGCGGCGGCCGCCGCGACGAAGCTGCCGTACGACGCCGTCGTGGACTCCGCCGAGCTGCCCGGTGCCCTCGGCGGCGAGACGTTCGATGTCATCGTCGACCCCGTGGGCGGCCTCGTCCGCGAGCAGAGCCTCGACCTGCTCGCCCCCTTCGGGCGGCTGCTGCTGGTCGGCAACGCCAGCGGCGACTGGAGCCACCGGCTCGACGGCAACCGCGTCTGGCAGGCCAACGCGACCGTCACCGGCTTCAACGCCGGCGGTTACATCCCCGCCCGCCCCGAGGCCGTCGCCCCCGGCGCGGCCGCCGCCCTCCAGGCTGTGGCGGCGGGGCTGGCCGACGTCGAGGTCGAACTGCTCCCGCTGGAGCAGGCGGCGATGGCGCACGAGCGGATGGAGAACCACACGGCCCGCGGCCGCCTCGTTCTCACCCCGTGACCGCCGCCCGGCGCAGCGCGATGCCGCGCTCGGCGTAGAAGTCCGCGAAGCGCCCGGCGGGCAGGCGCGCGGTGCGGGCGGCCGGGGTGTGGCCGGAGGGGTTGCGGAAGAGGATGTCGCCGCCGTCGTGGGCGGTGGCCAGGACGAGGTGGCCGCCGCCGCGGCCGGGCGCGGGGCCGTCCGGGCGGCGGATCTCCTTGTGCACGGAGGCCATCACCAGGCTGCCGCGGTCGAGTTCGGCGAGCAGGCCGGCGACGGGCAGGTGGCGGTGCACGGTGGCGTCCAGGCCGAGTTCGGCGCGGACGTAGGCGGCGAAAGGGTCGTAGATCAGGCCGTGGATCTCGCCGTCGGCGTCCACGGTGTAGGCGCCGTGCTTGCGGCAGCCGGCCAGCAGGTCGAACAGGGCGGGCGTTCGGCCGTCGAGGTGGTGCAGGGCCGTCGCCAGGCAGGCGACACCGCACATGTGCCGGCACCAGGTCGCGTACTCGGCCTGGTCCGGGGCGCCCGAGCCGGGCCAGTTCGGGTCGTCGCCGGCGTCGTGGCCGCCGTAGACGATGGCCTCGATGAGGTCGGGGCTGGCGAACTGCGTATAGGTCGGGGTGGGCTCGGGCACGTGCGGTGGTGTCCCTTCGGGGGGCGGTGGAGCGCGACCATCATGGCATCCGGGGCCGCGGGGCGCGTGCGGCGGTGGCCGCGGCGGGCCCAAAAGCGGTGGCCGGCGGCCGCGGGGCTCGGCTACAGAAAGGGGCATGACGTTTTGGACCTTCGGCCCCGAGCCTTTCGACACCGCCGACGCCACCGCGCTGCGCCGCGCCTACTACGCCGAGGTGGCCGGGCGGTACTGGAAGCGGCCGGCGACGGCGGAGGAGGTCGACGGCGGGCTGCGCGGTGACGGGGTGGAGCAACTCGCCCCGCCCACGGGCGCGTTCGTCGTCGGCCGCCGGGCCGGTACGGCGGCCGCGTGCGGGGGTGTCCTGCTGCTCGACGCCGAACGGGCCGAACTCACCCGGGTGTTCGTCCGCCCCGCCCACCGCCGCACCGGCGGCGCCCCCTTGCTGCTCGCCGCCCTCGAGGACGCCGCCCGCGCGCTCGGCGCCCGCCGCATGGTCCTCAACACCCGCCTCGACCTGACCGAGGCCCGCGCGCTGTACGCCGGCTGCGGCTACCGGGAGATACCGGCCTACTGCACGGGCCCGTACATGGAGGTCTGGTACGGCAAGGAGCTGGCGCCCGCCGGGTGAGGGCGGATCTACCGGGTCCAGTGCGCGGGCCGGCCGCGGTGCGGCGGCAGCAGCGTCGTGGAGTCGCCGCGGGCGGCGGTGAGTTGGGGCCGGGTGAGGAAGAGGGCACCGGTCAGGTCGGCGCCGCGCAGGTCCGCGTCCCGCAGGTCGGCACCGATGAGGTCGGCCGAGCGCAGGTCCGCGCCGCGCAGATCGGCCGCCACGAGCAGCGCGCCGCGCAGGCTCGCCCCGCGCAGGTCGGCGCCCTTCAGGCGGGCGCCCATCAGGTCCGCGCCGCGGTGGTTCCGCCGGCGTCCGCCCGGTACAGCGGCGGCCCGGGCCAGTTCGCTCGCCTCCAGCAGCAGCGGGTTGACGGCGCCGCGCACGGTGTCGGGGTCCACGGCGGCCAGCGTGTCCGGGTCGCTCCTCGTCAGCTCCTCGGTCTCCCGCAGCGCACGGCGCAGCCCCGCGTGAACGGGCCGGGCCGCGGGCAGTTCCAGGGCCTCGCGCACGTAGCTCATCAGCTCGTGCAGCGCGCGCATCACGCGGAACACCTCGCCCATGCGGCGCGCGGTGCCGGGGTACGTACGCCAGTCCCGGCCGCCGAAGGTGACCTGCGAGACCTTCTGTCCCGCCCCGAAGCAGTCGAACACGGTGCAGCCGCGGTACCCGTCGGCGCGCAGCCGCGCGTGGATCCCGCAGCCGAAGTCCGCCCCCAGGTGCGGGCAGGGCTGCCCGGCTGCCTTGTCCGCGGCGAAGTCCGCGGAGGCGGTGAAGGGGAGGACGACGCAGCAGAGCCCGAAGCAGTTGCCGCAGTCGGCGGCGAACGGGTCCCCACCGGTTTCTCTTACGGGGGTGCCACCGTTTTCCCCTACGGGGGCGCCATCGCGGGGAACGGTGTCCCGAGACTCACTCACGCCGCCCATTCTGGCGCGGCGTCCCACCGGGGGCGCGGCGGGGGCGGCTACCCGCCGCAGGGGTTCTTTTGGGCCGCCGGGTTCCGCGGGCGCGGGGCGAGGGCGGCGGCCCGCCGCAGGGGTTCCCATACGCGGCCGGGTACCGCGAGCGCGGTGGCTGGGCGCGCAGTTCCCCGCGCCCCTTGCGGGAACCCGGGTGCCCCATCCAGCCCGATCCCGGCCGCAGGCCGGTCGGCGGCAGCGGCCACCCGCCGCAGGGGTTCCTGTACGCCGCCGGGCTCCCGACCGTCGTGGCTGGGCGCGCCGTTCCCCGCGCCCCTCGCGGCAACCCATCTGCCCCACACGGACCGATCCCGGCCACGAGGCCGGTCGGCGGCAGCGGCTACCCGCCGCGGGGGTTCCCGTACGCCGCCGGGCTCCCGACCGTCGTGGCTGGGCGCGCCGTTCCCCGCGCCCCCTCGGGGGCGCGTCTGCCCCGCACAGCCCCATCCCGACCGCAGGCCGGTCGGCGGGCAGCGGCCACCCGCCGCAAGGGTTCCCGTACACCGCCGGGATTCGGACCGCCGTGGCCGGTCGCGCAGTTCCCCGCGCTCCTTGTGGGAACCCATCTGTCCTACACGGACCGATACGGGGTGCGGGGTGGGCGGTGCGGGCGGCGCAGGGGGTTTCGTGCTCCGGCGGCGGGGTCGGGTGGGGGCGAAGGGCGGTTTTCGGGTGGGGGAACGGTAGGGTCCGGGTTAACGTCTACAGGGTTGTAGACGGACGGTGGTGGAAGGAGGGCGGTGGGGGTGGTGGTTCGGTCAATGAGCGGGAAGGGGGCCGCGCATGTGGGCGTCGTGGCCCGGTGGTGGCCGCGCCCAGGTGTCGCGAGGGGAGTGCATGCCTGGCCGTTGTGGTCCGCCGCGCTGTTCACCCTTGCCGCGTTCGCGTTTGTCGGGCTCGCGTGGGCCGTGGACGAGGGCGGCGGCACCGTCTGGCCGGATCGCGAGGTACTCGACTGGGTGACCGCGCACCGCGGGGGCGGGGTGGACGCCGCGGCGCGGTTCATGACGACGACCGGCACCGGGCCGCTCCCGTACGCCGCCGCGATGCTCGCCGGGTGGACCGCCTGCCCACGGCCGGCCTCCGCCCGCAAGGAGGCGCTGGCCGCGACGGCCGCCGTCGCCGTACTCGTCACCGGTCAGGGCCTCCGCATCCTCGCCACCGACGCGCTCGCCCGGCCCCGCCCGCCGGTCTCCGCATGGGCGACGGGCGCGGCCGACTACTCCTTCCCTTCCGGGCACGCCACGACCGCCGCGCTCGCCGCGGGTCTGCTCGGCTGGGCCGCCGTACGCAGCGGGGCCCCACGGGCCGCGGTCGCCACGGGCCTCGCCGTGTGCGGCTTCTGGGTACTGGCTGTCGGCGCCGGCCGCGTCGTCCTCGGCGTCCACTGGCCCACCGACATCCTCGGCTCCTGGCTCCTCGCAGCCGCCTGGCTCGCCCTCACCCTGCCCGCCCTCTCCACCCTCACCACCCACCCCACCAAGCAATAGCCCGCCGCCTTCACCGGACCAGACCCCCGAAGCCCCGCGCGAACCGCGCCCCCACCCCAGCGGACGGCACCCCGGCCCCGCACGAGAACCCCTGCGGCGGGTTGCCGCTGCTGCCGGCCGGCATGCCGTCGGGATCGGGCTGTGCGGGGCAGATGGGTTGCCGTTGGGGGCGCGCGGGAACTGCGCGCCCGGCCACCGCGGACCGGAGCCCGGCCGCACACAGGAACCCCCGCGGGCAGGTGGCCCCCTGCCCGCCCACCGGCCTGCGGCCGGGATCCGCCCGCGTAGGGCAGACACGCCCCCGAAGGGGCGCGGGGAACTGCGCGACCAGCCACAGCAGACCGAAACCCGGCCGCACACAGGAACCCCCGCGGCGGGAGCCGCACCCGCACCGCCCACGCGGAACCCCCTTGCACAAAAAAGCCCGCAGCAGGGGTGCCTGCTGCGGGCTCTTGGCTTACGGGGCCGTGCGGGGGATCAGCCGCGGCCGTAGCGGCGGCGGAAGCGCTCGACGCGGCCGGCCGTGTCGAGTTCACGGGAGCGGCCCGTGTAAAACGGGTGGCTCGCCGAGGAGACCTCCACGTCGATGACGGGGTAGGTGCGGCCGTCCTCCCAGACCACCGTCTTGTCGCTCGACGCGGTGGAGCGGGTGAGGAAGGCCGAGCCGCCCGCCTTGTCGCGGAAGACGACGGGACGGGTCTCGGGGTGGATGCCGTGCTTCATGGGAGGACGTCCTCTCGTTGTCGCCGGATCGGGTGCGTGCCGGGGCGCGTACGCCGCGGTCAGCGCTCCTCGCGGAAGATCACGTGGCGGCGCGCCACGGGGTCGAACTTGCGCAGTTCGAGCCGGTCGGGGTCGTTGCGCCGGTTCTTGCGGGTCACGTAGGTGTGCCCGGTCCCTGCGGTGGAGCGGAGCTTCACCACCGGACGCAGTTCGCTGCTGGCCATCGCGGCCACCCCTCTCTCGTCAGCTCACGTAACGGTTATCATGTGCACCCTCGTCAACGGCACGGCTCCCCCGCGCATTCCCGCCCGGCCCGGTGGATCCCACGACCCGGCCGAGCCGGGCGGTCGTCACACCGCGCACCCGAGTCGCCACTGAACACACCCGACCCCCGCCTCTGATGCAGCGTCAGACATGCGGGTGATTTTCAGATGATCCGTTAACTCACTCGGCCCCTTCCCCCGCGTCGCCCCGCGCGCCCCCGCACACCCCCTTCCTACGGTGTGGTTGTCCAGCGCGCCCACAGGACGACTCGCCGACAGGGACAACAGGAGGCCACGCGTGCCCGAACCGGATCGCACCGACGGGACGGCGGCGGGGCCGGCCGTACCCGGCAGGGCCCGGCTCGCCGGGCTGGACGGGCTGCGCGCGCTCGCCGTCGCGGCGGTGATCACGTACCACGTCGACGCCCGCTGGCTGCCCGGCGGCTACGTCGGCGTGGACGTCTTCTTCGGCATCAGCGGCTTCCTCATCACCCACCTGCTGCTCGCCGAGCACGCCCGCACCGGCCGGATCGCGCTCGGCGGCTTCTGGCGCCGCAGGGCCGTACGGCTGCTGCCCGAGCTGCTGCTGGTGCTGCTGGCCTGCGCGGTGGCCGCCCGCCTCACCGCCGGCGACGGCACCGGCATCGGCGACGGGCTGCGCGGGGACGCGCTGGCCTGCCTGGCGTTCGTCAACAACTGGTGGCAGATCCACGAGGGCGCCGACTACTTCCACCACCTGGGCACTCCCCCGCTGCTGCAGCACCTGTGGTCGCTCAGCGTCGAGGAGCAGTTCTACCTGGTCTGGCCGCTGGTGCTGGCCGCGTGCCTGGCCGCCGGGCGCGGCAAGCGCTGGGTGCGCGGCCTGCTGGGCGCCGCGGCCGCGGCGGGCGCGGCCGCCTCGCTGTGGCGCATGCACGAGCTGGCGCACGGCGCCTCGGGCGTGTCGCGGGCCTACTTCGGCACCGACTCCCACAGCGGCGCCCTGCTGACCGGGTGCGCGACCGCACTGCTGCTGCCGGCTCTGCGCAAAGCCGCCGCCCTGCTGCCCGGCCGCGGCGTCATGGCGGCACGGGCCGCGCTGGTGGTGCTCGCCGTCCTCGCGGTGGGCGGCTTCGGGGACGCGGCGATGTACGGGTGGGGGTTTTCCGCCCTCGCACTCGCCACGGCGGTGGTGTGCACCGCGTGCGCGCTCGGCGCGCCGCCGCGGCTGCTGGAGCGGTCGGTGCCGAGGGTGCTGGGCCGCCACTCCTACGGGCTCTACCTGTGGCACTGGCCGCTGGTGGTGGCGGGCAACGCGCTGTGGCCCACCGCGGGCGCGCCGGTGCGGGCCGTGGAGATCCTGGCGCCGCTGCCGCTCGCGGTGGCCGGGCGGCGCCTGGTGCAGCGGCCGGTGGCGGGCCTGGTCCGGCGGCCGCGCCCGGCGACAGGACGGCCGCGCTCGGCGGTGCCGATCGCCACGGTGGCGGGCCTGGCCGCGGTCGCCGCGCTGGTGGTCAGCCCGGTGTCGGCGCCCAGCGCGCTGCAGAACCAGCTGCGGGCCGCGGCCAGGTACGAGGCCGCGCTGTCCCACGACGACGGCCGCGCGCCTGCGGGCCGCTCCGGCACCGGCCACGCGGCCCCGCCCGGCCCCTCGGCAGGGGCATCCGCGCAGCCCGGAGCCTCCGCGCCCGCGGCGACCGCGTCTGCGGCCCCGCCGGCGGACGGCGGCGGCGAGGCGAAGGCCGACGGCAGCGACGTGACGATGATCGGCGACTCGATCAGCCTCGGCTCCGCGCCCGACCTGCACCGCGTACTGCCCGGCATCGACCTGCACGCCGAGGTCGGCCGGATGATGGAGGACGCGCCCGGCATCTGCGCGCAGCTCCTCGCCCGGCACGAGCTGCGCGGCACCGTGGTGCTGGCGCTCGGCACCAACGCCGAGTTCGGCGCGGACGTGCTCGACCACATCCGCTCGGTGATCGGGCAGCGGCGGATGGTGCTGATGACCGTGCGCGGGCCCTTCTCCTGGCAGGACACGGTGAACAACGTCGTCCTGGACTACCGCCACGACCACCCGCAGGTGCTGGTGGACGACTGGTACGACACCATCCAGGCGCACCAGGACCTGCTGTGGATCGACCACGTCCACCCCCGCGGCGGCGCCGGCACCGCGCTCTTCGCGGCCAGTGTCGCCGACACCCTCGCGGCGGACCCGCGGTCCTGAGCGGCGGGAAAACCGGGTGCCCGCGCCGGGCCGGCGCGGGCACCATGATCCGATGGACCCCGAGCCCCGCGCCACGCGGGCGCTGCGCCACGTCGCCGCCCTCGCCACGGGCGGGCCGGTGGATGCCGCGCTGCGCGTGACCCTCAACTTCCACCCCGACCGCCTGGTGGGCGGCCGGGAGATCCTGCGGCGGATGGCCGCCGACGGCGTGTACCGCTCGCAGTTCGCCACCGGAGTGAGCAACGGCGGGCTGACCGCCTTCCCCGGCGGTGACCGATGGCGCTGGGAGAGCCGGATGTTCGGCGGCGCCTACGACGACGCGGCCCCGCACGAGCGGCCGGTCTACGGCGCCTGGGACTTCCGGCGGCGCGCGGTGGGCGCGGCCCCGCGGTTCGGCTCGGCGCACTTCCGGCTGGCCGCGTCCGTGGTGGCCCGCACGACCTTCTGCTACCCCGACAGCGTCGAGGAGCCCCGCGACTTCGGGGTGGCCGGGCGGATGGCGCTGGAGGCGCTCGCGCTGGCGGGCGGCAGGGACGCGCTGGACGACTACGTGGAGGCGCACGTGCACGGCCCCGTCCGGCTGGAGCGGGACGTGGAGGCGCTGGTGCTGGACCCCTGCTACCGCGGGACCGCCGTGGAGGAGGCCGCCCGGGCGCTGCCCTGCCCGCTGGAGTGGCACGGTGGTTTCCGGCTGCCCGCGCGGGAGTTGCGCGGCCATCGGGACTTCCGGGGGCCGCGCGTGGCGGAGCTGGCCGAGGAGGTGGCGGCGGGCGGGGTCCTTGACCCGGCCGTGATCGGCGCGGCGGTCAGGTCGGGGCGGTACGACCCGCAGGACCTGAAGAAGGTCTGGCACTGCCTGGCCCGCTTCGGGGCGCCGCGCGAGGCCGCACCCGCCGCCGGCCTCGCAGACCCGGTCGGCTGACCCCGTCGACCGATCCGGCCGGCCGAACCGCTCGCCTGGACCGCCGGCTTGACCGGTCGGCCGGACCGCTCGCCCGAGCCACCCGGCGCCCGGGCGGTGTCAGAGCCGGCCGGCGGCCTTGCCGACCTCGCGGCGCAGCGCCTCGTACCGGCCGCGGGAGGCGCGGCGGTTGCGGGCGCGGACCAGGGTGGGCCAGAAGGCGCCGTCGAGCAGGGCCTCGGGCTGCACGGCGTCGGTGCGGCCGAGGATGGACTCGGGGACCTTCTGCGGGTCGGGCACGACCCACTCCTGCACGATCTCCTCGTAGTGGTCCTTGAGCACGGTGCTGGTCGGGTCGGCGCCGAGCACCATGAGCACGCCGGTGGGCTCGGTGTCCACGGGCAGGATCGTCAGGTCCGGGCGGTAGCGCTCCAGCACGGGGATCAGCTTGTAGACGTCGCCGGCCCAGAACTTGGTGTGGCGGTCGCGGGCGGCCTCGTCGACGTCGCGCGGCAGCATGTCGTCGAGGACGATGACGGTGTCCCAGCGCGAGAAGCGCTCCACGTTCATGAAGTCGCGCAGCACGTACTCGAAGAGGTGCATGCCGTCGATGAAGGCGAGGTCGAGGGTGGTGCCGCCGCGGTAGTGGGCGAACAGCGGGCGGCCCTTGCGGACGTTCTTCAGCGGGTTGCGGGCGCTCTTGAGGTGGCCGAGCGGGTCGCGGCCGGCGAAGAAGTCGTCGCTGGTGGCCTTCACCAGGTGGATGTCACCGCGCAGCGAGACATTGACCTTGAAGGCCGGGTCGATGCCGATGCTCGGCACGGCGGACAGCGCCAGGCTGCGTCCGTCGTTGACCCCGATCTCCAGGTAGTTGCGCACGGCGGCGACCCGGTGCAGGCCCCGCAGGAACTCGTGACGGTCCACTGAATACCACCCAACTCATGTGCACTGACGGCGTGATTGGCGTCACACCCTACACGGGCTCACACCCTGGTTTTCCCGCGCCGACGGCTCCCGGACAGCTCCCGGACGACTCCGGGTCGCCGTGCGCGGGGGCCACGGCGGGGCTCCCCGGCCCCTGCGGCAACGCCTCGGGCAGGTGCTCGCCCGCCGCTTGTCCGGCAGTTCTACCCCAACGCTTCACCCGTGGGTAGCCCCGGCAGTCCCCCGGGTTCGCCGGGCGGCCACCCTCCACCGGGACTCCACAACACCTTCAGGTGATATGTCCCATTTGACGTAGGCTGTGCACTGTCGGGGGGGTCGATCACGGAGGGGCGGACATGGAACTCGCCGCGGAGGCGATATCGGGGCATCCCGCGCGCCACAGGGCGCTGATCGCCCTGCGGGCGGCTCCGTCCGTCGTCCTCGTGCTGTCCGCGGCCGTGATCGTGGCGACCAGCCCGGGCGGCCACTTCGGCCTCGCGCTGGCCGTCGTGCCGTTCCTGGCGGCGGCCGTGCACGGCGTGCAGGCCACCGCGCTGATCGGCGCGCTGACCGTCGGCACGTACGCGGGGCTGCGGCACTGGCAGTCCGAGGACGACACCGATGTGTGGCTGATCAAGCTGGGCCTGATGGCCGCGACGGCCGCGGTGGCGGTGCTGATCAGCCAGGCGCGGGTCCGCGAGCTGGCCCTGAACCGCAGCCGCGACACCGCGCTGACCCTCCAACGCGGCCTGCTGCCACGGGACTTCCCGGCCACCAGCGCCGCCGAGATCAGGTACCGGTACGTCCCCGCGGACACCGCGGCGGGCGTGGGCGGCGACTGGTTCGACGTCATCCCGCTGTCCGGGGCGCGGGTCGCGCTGGTGATGGGCGACGTCGTGGGCCACGGCCTGCACGCGGCGGCCACCATGGGGCGGCTGCGCACCGCCGTGCACACCCTGGCCGACCTGGACCTGCCACCGGACGAGGTGCTGGCCCGCATGGACGACCTGGTGGTGCGCATGGGCCACGACGAGGTCGGCCGCGAGCCGGGCGCCTCCTGCCTCTACATGGTCTACGACCCGGTGGCCGGCACCTGCACGATGGGCAACGCCGGGCACACGCCGCCCGCCTTCGTCTCCCCCGACGGGCGGGTCGAGGTCCAGCCGCAGGCGCAGAACCCGCCGCTCGGCTACGGCAGCGCCCCCTTCGCACCGGTCGAGGTGTCCCTTCCCGAGGGCACGGTGATCGCCCTCTACACCGACGGCCTGCTCGACCTGCGGCACCGCGAGGCCGACGACGCCGTCGCCGCCCTCACCGCGCTCCTCGGCGGCGGCAGCCCCAGCCACAGCCGGTACGGCAACCCGAACGACAACTCGGACCACAGCCGCCTGCCGGGCGCCAGGGGCGCGCACGAGCCCGCCGGCCCCGGCCCGGGCGCGGACAGCCTCGAGCGGATGTGCGACCGCGTCTACGCGGCCCTGCCGCCCGAGCACGACGACGACGCGGCCCTGATGCTCGCCCGCACCCGCGTGCTGGACGCGGACCACGTGGCCGACTGGCACCTGTCCGGGCAGCCGGAGGAGGTCGCCGCGGCCCGCTCGGCGCTGGTGGGGCGGATGGAGGAGTGGGGCCTGGGCGAGCTGGCGTTCACCATGGAGCTGGTCGTCAGCGAGCTGGTGACGAACGCCGTGCAGCACGCCGCCGCCCCGGTCGGGCTGCGGCTGATCCTGGACGACGCGCTGGTCTGCGAGGTCTCCGACGCCAGCAGCACCTCGCCGCACCCGCGGCGGGCCGAGCCCTGGGAGGAGAGCGGGCGCGGGCTGTTCCTGGTCGGGCAGCTCGCCGACCGCTGGGGCACCCGCTACACGCCCACCGGCAAGACGATCTGGGCCGAGAAGTACCTCTGAGCCCGCCCGGGCCCGCTCCGCCCCCGGGTCAGGCCGGGTCAGGCCGGGTCAGGCCGGGTCAGGCCGGCCCGGCCGAGCCCGGCAGCAGGTGGACGGCGGTGAACAGGCCGCCCTCGGGGTCGCGCAGCTCGGCGTAGTCGCCGACCGGGGAGGTGCCGCGCTTGACGAGGGCGCCGCCGAGATCGCGGGCGGCGGCCACCGCGGCGTCCAGGTCGGCCACGGTGAACTGCACGTCCCAGTGCGGCCGGATCGCCGGGTCGGGGGCGGCCTCGACCGCGCCGGAGGAGAGCCGGGCCACCACGGCGCCCCGGCTGCGGACCACGACCTCCTCGTGCTCGTAGTCCACCGTGCAGTGGTCCGGGCTGCCGTCCGCCCAGGTGAGCACCCCGCCGTAGAAGATCGCGGCCTCGAAGGCGTCGCGGGTGCGCAGCCGCAGCGTGATCGGGCCCTGGTCGTTCCAGGTCTCCCAGCCGGTGGGCAGCCGGCCGTCCCACACGCCGAAGACGGCGCCGTCGCGGTCGGCGGCCAGCAGCGCCCGCCCGGAGGCGAAGGCGACCGGGCCGAGGGCCACGGTGGCGCTGCGCTCGCGGATGCGGGCGGCGGCCTCGTCGAGCTGGGGGACGAAGAAGTACGGGGTCCAGCCGACGGCGATCTGCAGGTCGGTGGCCAGGCCCGCGATGCCGGCGACGGGCCGGCCGCTGCTGAGGGCGACGGCGAAGTGGTCGCCCAGCGTGGTGTTGCGGAAGTCCCAGCCGAGCACGCTGCCGTAGAACTTCTCGGCGCTCCGCAGGTCGCGGGCGGTCAGCTGGGCCCAGCAGGGCGCGCCGCGGGGGACGTCGGGGACGGAGGTGCCCGCGGGCGCGGGCGGCGGCTGCTCGTTGGTCACTGCGGTGCCGTTTCGTTCGGTGGCCGGGTGCCGTGGGCGGACATGGTGCGAGCCGTCGCCTTCCCCGGTGCGGCCGGATCATGCCGTACCGCCCCGGATCACGCCGGATCGCCGCCGGGGCCCGGCGCGCGGCCGCGCGGCCCGGCCGCCCTGTGCACGACGTTACCGCCTGCGCGCGGTGGGTGACCGGGCGGGTCGGTCGACCGGGGTACCCCGGGGAAGCCGGAGGGGCGCGCGCGGGGGTTCGCGCGGGCCCCTCCGGGTGCGGCTGTGGGGTGTCGGCGGCGTGGTCGCGGTTCAGTCGCCGTAGCCGACGGGCTCCCGGGGCCGCTCGTAGCCGACCGGGCGGGACGGCGCCGCGGGGACGACCGGGCCGCGGGCGAGGCGGTGCGCGCCCAGGGCCAGGGCGACGGCGAGCAGGCCGCCGCCGCCCGTCCACAGCCAGCGCGGCGACCACCAGGTGCCGGCCCAGCCGCCGGCGGGGGCGACGTGCGGGCCGTTGGCGGTGACCACGGGCGCGACCGAGCCGTCCACGGCCTGGCTGCCCGCGGTGCCCGAGGAGGTCGCCTTCATCGCGGCCTGCACGGGCTGGCCGAGGTCGGCCTGCGGCAGGTCGAGGACGGTCAGCCGCACGTAGTAGGTGCCGCGCAGCGGGTCGTTGGACCAGGGCTCGGACCACGAGCGGATGGTCCGCAGGTGGCAGGCGAGGTCCACGGAGCCGGCGTCGGCCGCCACGGTCGCGGTCTGCACCCCGAAGCGGCACGGCTGGCGGCGGCGCAGGCCGTCGTAGACGTCGACCTGCCAGGTGGAGGGGCCGTGCCGGACCGCGGTGGAGGGGAAGGTGACGGTGGCGTGCACGGTGACGTTCTGGCCGGTGTCGGCGGCGAACTGCCAGTACAGGTAGTCGCCGGCCGAGGCCGAGGCGGTGGCCTGGACGCCCTGGTCCACGACGGTCGCGGTGCGGAAGTCGGTGCCGGCCTCGGTGGGCGGGGCGTCGCTGCCGGTGGCCGTCGCAGTGGGCGTGGGGGTGTCGGTGCTGTCGTCGGCGGCGGCGCTGCCGGTCAGGGCCGCCAGGGCCGTGGCCGCGAGGAGGGCGGCGGTGCCCAGGAGTCGTACGGTGCGCATCAGCGGGTCCTCCCGGAGGTCAGGCGCCAGCGGGCGGCCCAGCCGGTGAGCAGGCCGGCGACGATGCCGATGACGGCGAGCAGGCCGAGCAGCCACCAGCCGCGGCCCAGGCCGTGGAAGGCGACGTCGGAGGGCTTGTGGGGGGCGGGGACGAGGTCGAGGGAGAGCTCGACCGGCAGGCCGGGCTCGGTCTTCACCGAGGCGGGCGCGGAGAAGGAGTTGCCGACCTGCAGGCAGACGGTCTCGGCGGGCGCGTCGTCGGAGTCGGGCTTGGGGTAGCGGATGCCGGCCGAGACGGCGTCGGTGCGGCCGGTGCCGCTCTCGTCGTCGCGGACGATCTCGCGGCCGTGCAGGGTGACCCCGCGCAGCAGGACCCCGTAGTCGGCGTTGACGGCGCGGTCGTCGGAGACGGTGACGGCGGCCCGCAGCTCCTGGCCGGGCGCGACCTGGACGCGGTACCAGCGGTTCTCCGAGAAGGTCTCACGGTCGCTGTAGAGGCCCTGCTTGAGGACCGGCGCGTCGGTGCAGCTGCCGGCGCCCTGCGTGGCGGTGGGGGTGACCGCGGTGTCGGTGGAGCGGTCGACGAGCTGCTTGACCTTCGTGGTCAGCTGCTGGCGGTGCTGGACGGTGGTGTAGGTGCCGCCGGTGGCCTCGGCGATGCAGCTGAGCTGGTTGCGGGTCTTGGCGTCGGGGATCAGGCCGAGGGTGTCGATGGTGAGGTCGATGCCCTCGGCGGCGATCTGCCGGGCGACGTCGCAGGGGTTGGCGTTGCAGGTGTCCTCGCCGTCGGTGATGAGCACCAGGCGATGGGTGCCGTCGCCGCCCTTGATGTCGCCGGCGGCGGCGAGCAGGGCGGGGCCGATGGGCGTCCAGCCGGTGGGCTGCAGCGTGGCGACGGCCGACTTGGCCTGGTCGCGGTTGAGCTGGCCGACCGGGTAGAGCTGCGCGGTGTCCTTGCAGCCGGTCTTGCGGTCGTTCCCCGGGTAGTTGGCGCCGAGCGTGCGTATGCCGAGGTCGACGCCCTCGGGCGTGGAGTCCAGTACGTCGTCGAACGCCTGCTTGGCGGCGGACATCCGGGACTGGCCGTCGATGTCCTTGGCGCTCATCGACCCGCTGACGTCCAGGACGAGTTCGACCTTGGGGGTGGCCCCCGGCACGGGCTCCCCGGCATGGGCGGTGGCCGGTAGGAGGCCGCAGGCGAGTGCGGCCATCAGTCCGCAGGCCGAACCGGCGGCCAGTAGCTTTCGGATGATCATCGCAGGATCGTAGTGAAGGTCGGCCGAATCCCGAAGTCGGCTGGTCAGCACGGTGGTTGGGCGCAATGGGGCGGACTTTGACGTTTCTTTACAACCCGGGCGGGGGCCGGATCGTCTCTCCCCGCGATTCCCGTCAACGGGCCCGCCGCCGGCGGTCCCCGGGAGCCGCGAGCAGTCGAGGGAAATCAAGGGAAGTCAAGGGAGCAGACATGCGCAGCAGTTCACTGGCCGCGGGGGCCGCGGTCCTCGCGGTGGCCGTGCTCGGAGCGGCGCCGGCCATGGCGTCCTCGCCCGTGCGGGACAGCTCGGCCACACCGATGTGCGGCACCTCGCAGCTGTCCGTCGCGCTGGGCGGCGGCGACGCGGGCGCCGGCAACCTCTACCGGTACCTGGTCTTCACCAACACCGGCTCCACCGCGTGCCACCTGACCGGCTACCCGGGCCTGTCCATGCTGGACGCCGGCGGCAAGCAGATCGGGCAGCCCGCCACCCGCGAACCGCGCAGCTATGCCCCGGTCGTGCTGCGGCCCGGCGCGTCCGCGAGCGACACCATCCACACCGCCAACCACCAGGGCACCTGCCTGCCCGCCTCGGCCAAGCTGAAGGTGTACCCGCCGGGGAACACCGCCTCGGTCACCATCCCCGGCTCGATCACCGAGTGCTTCAACACCTTCTCGGTCACCCCGCTGGCCGCGGGCAAGGACGGCAACCCGGGCGGGGCGTCGGCGCCCACCGCCTCCCCGAGCCGCCCGGCGGGCTCCTCCGGCGCCACGGGCTCCACCGGCGGCGGCTCGCAGGTGCCGGTGGTGCCCTCCGGCGCCCCTGACACCGGCCTCGCGGCGACCGGTGCGCACAGTGACAACTCCGAGGTGCTCGCCGCGACCGGCGCGGGCGTGCTCGTCCTCGGCGGCGCCGGCTTCGCGCTGGCGCGCCGCCGGGTGCGGACCGGCCGTTGAGCCGCACGGGCGGCCGGACGGCGGCAGGCGGCCGGGTCCGCCGCGGGAGCGCCCTGGCGCTCGCCGCGGCGGGCCTGGCCCTGCTGTGCGGTTGCGGCCCGGACTCCGCCAAGGCGCAGGCGCCCTCCGGCAGCGGCGCGGCCAGCGTCTCCGCCCCCGCCGCCACCTCCTCGGCGCCGGCGGCCACCGACGCCCCCGCGCACCCGATGGACCGCTCCGTCCCGACCCGGCTGGAGGTGCCCGCGATCGGCGTCGACACCGCCGTGATGGCGCTGGGCCTGGCCGGCGACGGCACCGTCCAGGTGCCGCCGATCGCCGCGCACTCCCCCGCCGGGTGGTACGACGGCTCGCCGACGCCGGGGCAGCTGGGGCCCTCGGTGATCCTGGGCCACGTCACCGTGGGGCGCTACGGTGACGGGGTGTTCCTCCACCTCGACCGGCTGCGCGCGGGTGACGCGGTGTCGGTGACCCGCAAGGACGGCTCGACCGCGCGGTTCCGCGTGGACCGGGTGCAGACCGTGGCGAAGTCGCACTTCCCGACATCGGCGGTGTACGGGAACGTCGACCGGCCCGAGCTGCGTCTCATCACGTGCGGCGGGACCCGGCTCACCGGGGGCGGCGGCTACGCGGACAACGTGATCGTGTACGCCTCGCTCGTCTCCGGATCGTGATCCGCCTTCCGCGTCCCGGCCGGGAGACAGTCACGACCACGAGTGAGGGGAACCGCCATCCGGTCTCAAGAGCGCGCCGCCGCCGAGCTGTTCGCGGCGCTGTACCCGCGGCTGGCCGGCTGGGTGCGCCGCCTGGTGGACGACGACGGGACCGCGCACGAGATCGCGTCCGAGGCGTTCACCCGGCTGTGGGCGCGCTGGACGAAGGTGGAGGAGCCCAGCGGCTTCCTCTACGTGACGGCGGCGAACCTGGTGCGCGACCACTGGCGCAAACTGGAGCGCGAGCGGCGCGCCCTGCGCCGCACGGCCACGGAGGAGGCGGTGCGCCCGCAGCCGGAGACCGCCGATCCCACGGTGCGGATGCTGGTGCAGTCGCTGCCGGAGCGGCTGCGCAGCCCCGCGCTGCTCTACTACTACGCGGACCTGCCGGTCCGGGAGGTAGCGGCCCTGCTGGGCCGCCGGGAGGGCACCGTCAAGGCCGACCTGCACGCCGCCCGCGAACTGCTGCGCGCCAAGCTCGGGGAGCACCATGACCGGATTTCCTGACGACCCCGCCGAGGGCTCCGCCGGCCACGGCGAGCAAGCCCACCGGGAACCGCAGCAGCCCGGAAACGGCGGCGCCGGGAAGCCGGCGGGCCCCGGCGGAGGCCGCGGCCCGGACCCGAGCGGTGGCATCGACGGCGGCCGCGGCGGCTCCGGCGAGCCGGAAGCCCCCGGCGAGGACGGCGGCCCGAGCGGCACCGGCAGGTCCGGCGGCCAGGGCTTCGGCGCCGTGGACGGCGCCGGTCGTCCGCGTGAAGGCGGCACCGATGGCAGCCCCGGCCCGGACGGCCTCGGGTCCTTCGGCCGCGGTGGGGGCGGGGACGGGGGCCTCGGGGCGCCCTTCGGCCTGCCCGGCAGAGCCGCGGACGACGGGTACGACGGGTACGACGGGTACGACGGGGCCGGTGATCCGCTGGAGCGGGTGCTGCGGCCTCGGCCCGGGTACCTGGCCGCGCCCCCCGGCGCCTTCGAGCGCATCCGCGGGCGGGCGGCCCGGCGGCGCCGGTTGCGGGCGGCCGCGGGCGGGGTGGCCGCGCTCGCCGTGGTCACCGGGTCGCTCTACGCGGCCGGCGTGCTCGCCCCGCGGGACGGCGGCAGGGAGGTCGGACCGCCCGCGAACAGTACGCAGGCGAGCACGTCGCCGGGGCCGACCCGTACGTCCGGCACCCTCGCGCCCTCGGTCACCGCGTCGCCCCACACGCCCGACCGGCAGGGCAGCGGCAGCGCCGGGGCCGTCGCGGGCGAGCAGGGTTCCTCGGCGCCGGCCACGGGCGGCACCCGGACGCCGTCCTCGCCCTCGGCCGGCGGCACCGCGATGTGCACGGCCGGGCAGCTGAGCGTGGCGCTCGGCGGCGGCGACGCGGGCGCGGGCAACCTCTACCGCTACCTGGTGGTCACCAACACCGGCAGCGCGGCCTGCCAGGTCGACGGCTTTCCCGGCCTGTCCCTGCTGGACGCGAACGGCAAGCAGATCGGGCAGCCCGCCACCCGCCGGCCGCTGGCCCACTCGCCCGTCGTCCTGCGGCCGGGCGCCAGCGCGAGCGACACCATCCACACCGCGAACCAGCAGGGCACGTGCGAGACCCCCTCCACGCGGCTGCGGATCTACCCACCGGGCAGCCGGCAGTCGCTGACCTTCCCGGGGTCGATCACCATCTGCGACGGCCTCTTCGAGATCACCCCGTTCATCGCAGGCCGGACGGGCAACCCGCCCGCCTAGCGGCCCGCCCGGCACCTCCCGGCCGCGCCCTCGGCTCCGGAGCCCGCTTACCGCCGGCGGACCGCGCGGCTCCCGGTCCGGGTCCTGCCGGCGGCGGGCACGACGTGGCGGGGCGGGCGCCGCTGCGAGACGGAGACAGTGGCGCTTTGGACCCCACGGCTCCGGTCAGGGTCCTGCTGGCGGCAGGCGGCGCCGCGAAGCGCGGGGCGGGCGCCGATACGGGCCCGGAGACAGTGGCCCTGCGGGTCCCGGACGGGAAGACCTGCCGGTGGGCGCGGGGAGCCGCCCGCGCCGCGCGACGTGAAGCTGACGACGCCACGCCCCACTGGGCCCGCGCCGCCCAGGCAAGGGGCGGGCGGACCCCTGGCCGGGGCCCGGAGCTGCCCGCGCTGCTCGACCCGTGGCGTCGAGCGGCGCCGCGAGGTGCGGGGCGCGCGGCGCTGCGGGGGCACGGGCCGCCGGCGCCGCGAGTCCAGGCCCGCGGCGCGGCGGACCCGCTGGTCGACAGGCCGGGCCGCACGGCCGGCCGTCGCCGGGCCGTGCGCCCCCGTGTGCGCCCTCGCGCGCGGGCGGGGTGCTCCCGAGCGGGAGCCGCACGGGCGATGCCGTGGAAAGCTTTGAAGGTGGCCTCAATGCGGTAACGGCCGGTGAGGCCCGGCCGGGCCGGTGGTTGCCTGGGACCCGGCCGGTTCCGGCCACCGTTCGGGCACCGGGGAAGGGAGTGGTCCATGGCGCTGCGTCGCACCGGCGGCGGCCGCCGCCCCGCCGCGGTCCCCGCCCTGCCGCGGCTGCTCGGCGGCGGCCAGGACGAGGGGACCGCCCCGCAGGAACCCGCTCCGGTCCTGCTGACCGTGCTGCCGTACGCGGTGATGGCGCTGGTCGCGCTGCTGGACGGCATCGGCGGCCAGAGCGTCGGCCTGCTGCCACTGGTGGCCCTCGGCCCGGCGTTCGCCGGACTGGTCGGCTCCTGGGTGCGTACCGCCGTGGTCGGGGTGCTCGCGGTGGCCGTGGTGTGCGCGCTGGGCGTGGTGGACGGGCTCTTCGCCGAGCGGCGCGGGTTCGCCGCGATCGGCGCCGTGGTGGGGGTCACCGTCGCCGGCATCATGGCGGCGGTCATCCGGCAGCGCAGCGAGCGCGAGCTGGCGAACGTGCGCTCGATCGCGGAGGTCGCCCAGCGGGTGCTGCTGCGCCCGGTGCCGCGCAGCGCGGGGCACCTGCGGGCCGCGGTCTCGTACACCTCCGCGGTCGCCGAGGCGCGTATCGGCGGGGACCTGTACGAGGTGGTGCCCTCGCCGGCGGGGGTGCGGGTGATCATCGGCGACGTGCAGGGCAAGGGGCTGGAGGCGGTGGAGACCGCCGCGGTGGTGCTCGGCGCCTTCCGGGAGGCCGCGCACGACGAGAAGGGCCTGGAGGGCGTGGGCGAGCGGGTGCAGCGGGCCGCGGACCGGGCGCTGGGCGGGGAGAAGTTCGTCACCGCGATCATGGCCGAGATCAGCCCCGTGCACGGGACACGGCTGCTGAACTACGGGCACCCGGCGCCGATGCTCGTCAAGCCGGACGGGCAGGTGGAGCTGCCCGAGCCGCCGGAGTACTCGATGCCGCTCGGGCTCGGCCTGGACCGGGCCGAGGCCGCCGTCCCGTTCGAGGTGGACTTCCGCCCCGGGGACCAGCTGCTGCTCTACACCGACGGCGTCACCGAGGCCCGCGACGCGGCCGGCATGTTCTACCCGCTGCGCGAACGGGCCCGGCTGCTGGCCGACGGCGACCCCCAGCGCGCCCTGGAGGCCCTGCGGGCCGACCTGGTCCGCCACGCCGAGGGCCCCCTCCACGACGACGCGGCCATGCTCCTGCTCCGCTACCGCGACCCCGCCCCGCACCCCCCGTCCGCGAACGGCGCGGAGCGCCCCGAGGACGCGGACCTCGAAGCGGACGCCGCGGTGATCCCCGCGACCGCCGACGGCCAGGCAGGCGGCGGAGCAACGCGCATGCGCGAGGAGGAGCCGAAGCAGACGGGCTGACCGGCTGCCGGCGCTCCCCACAGCCGGCCACCCCACGCGTGCCGGCCCGCGGGGCGGTCGGCGAGCCGCACGGGCCGCGCGGCCACGTCCATCCGGCATTCCGTGCCGTGGTCAGGTCGGCCACCAGGGCGGGGGCGGGTCCGCGAGGCCTCAGGTGCCGCGCGCACCTGCCCCTCGCTTCCCGCGGCAGCGCGCAGCCCTCGCGGGCGGCTTCGGGCCCCGCACCGGCGGGCGCCCTCGTGACGACACCCGCGGGCCGCGCCGTCAGCAGTCCGGGTGGCCCCAGCCGTCCGGGTTCTTGGAGATGGGCTCGCCCGCAGCGTAGGGGCGGCCGCAGCGGCAGCGGCCCGGGAACTTCGCCTTCAGGGTGCGGGCCGGGCCCGTGGAGCCGCCGCGCGAGGCGCCCGCGCCCGACCCTCCCGAGCGCGGCGTCTTCGGGGGCTTGCGGCTGCTCTCCGGGGCCGGCGGCGGCACCGGGGAGCCCTGGTCGCTGCCGGCCGGCTGCTGGACGCGGGCGGCCTGGCTGGCGGCGCGGTCGGCGAAGTCGTTGAGCCGGTCGCCGCCCACCTGGTGGGCCGGCACGTAGCGGAACTCCACGCTGCGGCCCGACAGCAGCGCGTCGATCCGCACCACCAGCTCCTGGTTCGCCACCGGCTTGCCGGCCGCGTTCTTCCAGCCGTTGCGCTTCCAGTTGGGCAGCCAGGTGGTGACGGCCTTCATCGCGTACTGGGAGTCCATCCGGACCTCCAGCGCCGTGTCCGGCCCGGCGGCTGTCAACAGCCGCTCCAGAGCGGTCAGTTCGGCGACGTTGTTGGTCGCCGTGCCGAGCGGGCCGGCCTCCCAGCGGTCCGGCTCACCCGAGCCGTCCGCCATGACCCAGGCCCAGCCGGCGGGGCCGGGATTGCCTTTGGACGCGCCGTCACAGGCGGCGATGATGCGGTCTGCCACCCCCCGATCATGCCACCCGCTCCCGCCGGCCGGGGAACCGCGCAGGCCGCGGGCCGCCTCAGCCCTGGAAGTGCGCGGCCCGGGTGTGCTCGCGGACCTCCTCCGGGGTGAGGTAGGAGTCGGTGTACTCGAAGTCGCGCAGCGCGGCCGGTGTCCGGGACTGGAAGCCGGTGCGGACGAAGTCGTCACCGGCCACCGCGTTGAGCAGCCAGTTGGTCATGACGCGGGCCTTGGCGACGTTCGTGCGCAGGGCCGACCAGTGGTAGCCGCGGGCGACGGCCTGGGCGGGCATGCCGCGCAGCTCGATGCCCAGCGGCTTGGAGACCGCGTCGCGGCCGCCGAGGTCGACGACCAGGCCGAGGTCCTTGTGGACGTACGGCTGCAGCGGCTGCTCGCGCAGGGTGGCGATGACGTTGTCGGCGACCCGGCGGCCCTGGCGCATGGCGTGCTGGGCGGTGGGCGGGCAGACGGCGCCCTCGTCGTCCTTGGTGAGGTCGGGCACCGCGGCGGCGTCGCCGAGCGCGAACACCCCGTCCCGGCCCGGCACCGTCATCTGCGCCGTCACCGCGAGGCGGCCCTTGAGCGTCTCGGCGTCCAGCGTCGCGATCAGCGGGCTGGCGACAACCCCGGCGGTCCAGATCAGCGTGCGCGAGGGCACCACGCGGCCGTCGGTGAAGGTGACCTCCTCCGGTGCGGCCTTGGCCACCGACACCCCGAGCGAGATGTCGATGCCGCGGTCGCGCAGGATCTTCAGCGCGCTCAGGCCCAGCTTCTCGCCGAGTTCGGGCATCAGCCGCGGGGCGATGTCGATCAGGTGCCACTTGATCTCGCGCGGGTCCAGCCGGGGGTAGCGCTTGGCGGCGTTGCTGGTCAGCCGCTGCAGGCAGGCCGCGGTCTCGGTGCCTGCGTAGCCGCCGCCGACGACCACGAACTGCAGCCGGGAGGCGCGCTCGGCCGGGTCCTCGCTGGCGTCGGCGAGGTCGAGCTGGGCGATGACGTGGTCGCGCACGTAGGCGGCCTCGGCGAGGGTCTTCATGCCGCGGGCGTGCTCGGCCAAGCCGGGGATGTCGAAGGTGCGGGTGACGCTGCCGGGGGCGAGGACGAGGTAGTCGTAGTGCTCGTCGACCTCCTCGCCGGTGATCTTGCGGATCACGCACACCTTGGCCTTGGTGTCCACGCCGATCGCCCCGCCGGGCACGATCCGGGTGCGGTGCCGGCGGCTGCGGCGCAGCGAGACCGCGATGGACTGCGGGGTGAGCATGCCGGAGGCCACCTGCGGCAGCAGCGGCAGGTAGAGCTGGTAGGAGAACGGCGTCACGAGGCAGACATCGGCTTCGCCGGGGGCGAGTCTGCGCTCCAGCCTGCGGACGCACTCCACACCGGCGAATCCGGCACCCACCACGAGGATCTTCGGTCGTGCCACGATGTTGGTCCCTTCTGCGCGGCCGGGGATCGTGCTCTCCGGGTGCGCCTGCCCGCTGATCGCGGCTCCGCACTTCTGTCCTACCCCGCGCCCGACGCGCACGCCAGCGGAACGGCGAACCCCGGCACCGCAGGCGCCGGGTGGCGCGGCCGCCGCAGCGCGGACGGGGGGCGGGGCGGGTTCGGGTGCGTCCTTGAAGGTTCGTCCTCGAAGGTTCGTCCTTGACACCCGGCGTGCTTGCTGGTTCGTTGGCCTCCAGGGATACGACCGAACGGTCGGTCGGCACACAGGCGTGCGAGGCGGAGGCGGCATGGGCGGCGGAGGTGCGGCACGGGTGGCGCCGGTTCCGGACGGGCTGCTCGACCCCGCGGAGCGAATGGGCGCCGAGGAGCTGGCGGCCCTCCAACTGGAGCGACTGCAGGCCACCTTGCGGCACGCGTACGCGCACGTGGAGACCTACCGCCGGAAGTTCGACGCCGCCGGGGTGCGGCCCGAGGACTGCCGCAGCCTGGCCGACCTGGCGCACTTCCCGTTCACCACCAAGGCGGACCTGCGCGAGGCGTACCCGTTCGGGATGTTCGCGGTGCCGATGGAGCGGGTGCGGCGGCTGCACGCGTCGAGCGGCACGACCGGCCGCCCCACCGTCGTCGGGTACACCGAGGACGACCTGTCGGTGTGGGCCGAGGTGGTGGCGCGGTCGATCAGGGCGGCCGGCGGGCGGCCCGGCCACAAGGTCCATGTCGCGTACGGGTACGGGCTGTTCACCGGCGGGCTGGGCGCGCACTACGGCGCCGAGCGCGCGGGCTGCACCGTGATCCCGGCCTCGGGCGGCATGACCGCCCGGCAGGTGCAGATCATCCGCGACTTCGGCCCCGAGATCATCATGGTCACGCCCTCCTACATGCTGACGCTGCTGGAGGAGTTCGAGCGGCAGGGCGTCGACCCGCGCGGCACCTCGCTGCGGGTGGGGATCTTCGGGGCCGAGCCGTGGACGGAGGCGATGCGGGCCGAGATCGAGGAGCGGTTCGGCATCGACGCGGTGGACATTTACGGTCTGTCGGAGGTCATGGGGCCGGGCGTGGCGCAGGAGTACGCCGAGACCAAAGACGGCCTGCACATCTGGGAGGACCACTTCCTGCCGGAGGTGGTGGACCCCTTCACCGACGCGGTGCTGGCGCCCGGGGAGAGCGGTGAGCTGGTCTTCACCTCGCTGACCAAGCAGGCGCTGCCGGTGATCCGCTACCGCACCCGGGACCTGACCCGGCTGCTGCCCGGCACGGTGCGGCCCGCCTTCCGCCGGATGGAGAAGGTCACCGGCCGCTGCGACGACATGATCGTGCTGCGCGGGGTGAACGTCTTCCCGAGCCAGATCGAGGAGATCGTGCTGCGGGTGCCGACGGTGGCGCCGCACTTCCGGATCGAGCTGAGCAGGCGCGGCCGGCTGGACCACATGGCGGTCCTGGTGGAGGCCCGCCCGCAGGCGGCAGCCGCCGAGCGGGCCGCGGCAGCCGGGCAGATCGCCCGCGCGGTCAAGGACGGCGTGGGCGTGAGCGTCCAGGTCGAGGTGGTCGATCCGGAGTCGCTGGAGCGCTCGGTCGGCAAGATCCAGCGGGTACGCGACCTGCGCGACCGCGCCTGACGACGCACGCCTCGGGGACGGCGGGGCCGGCAGGCCGGTCCCGCGGGGGGCGGCGGCGGCCCGGCGGGCGCCGAAGGGGGCGCGCACACCGGGCCGGGCCCGCCCCGGTCAGTCGACGGTGACCGGGCCGTCGCCCGAGGCGTTCTTGCCGTTCTTGCCGCGCAGCGTCAGGGCGGTGCCGGGCGCCTCGCCGTTCTGCTCGCCGCCGAGGTTCTTGCGGACCGAGTCCAGGATCGTCAGGCCCTGGCTGACCAGGCCCGCGGCGATCTCGCTGAGGCCGTCGGCGCCGTTGAGCACGTTCACGTTGGCGCCCGACAGGCCCGCCGACGCCTCCTTGACGATCAGCGGCAGCTGGTCGATGAGCATCCGGTCCAGGGCGACCCGGTCGTGCGAGGCGGCCGCCTCGGCCTGGATGCGCATCCGCTCGGCGTCGGCGACGGCCAGCACCCTGATCCGCTCGGCCTCTGCCTCGGCCGGCTTGACGATCTCGGCCACCAGCTGCTGCTGGCGCAGCTCGGCCGCGCGCAGCGCCAGTTCGGTCTGGGCGGCGAGCACCTCCTGCTGGGCGTGCGCCTGGGCGAGCGGCCCGGCCTGGGCGGCCTGGGCCTGTGCCCGGTCCACCTCGGCGTTGTACTCGGCCTGCACGATCGCGGTCTGCCGGGCGTACTCGGCCTGGTTGCGGGCCGCGACCTGCTGGGCCTCCACCGACGCCTGCGTGGCCTGGGCCTGCGCGATCTGCGCCTGCCGCTGGATGGCGGCCTTGTGCGGGGCGGACATCGCCTCGATGTAGCCGGTGTCGCCGTCGTCGATCGACTGGATCTGCAGCGAGTCGACGGTCAGCCCGATCTTGGCCATCTCCGCCTTGGAGGTCTCCAGCACCTCGGTGGCGAGCTTCTGCCGCTCGGTGACGATCTCCTCCACCGTCATCGAGCCGATGATCGAGCGCAGGTGGCCGGCGAAGATCCGCCCGGTGAGGATGGCCATCTGGTCCTGGTCCGACAGGAAGCGCTGGCCGGCGTTGACGATGCTCTCGTGGTCGTTGCCGACCTTGAACGCGATCACTGCCTTCACCGTCAGCCCGATGCCCTGCCGGGTCACGCAGCGCTCGGAGACCTCCGCCTCGCACATCGCCAAGGTGAGGAACCGGGTCTTGCGGAACACCGGCAGCACGAACTTCCCGTGGCCGGTCACGACCCGGAACGGCGCACCGCCGAGCCCGCGCCGGCCCCCGGAGATCAGCATCGCCTCGTCGGGCGCGGGAACGCGGTATCCGAACATCCTTCGTCTCCTTCTCGAGCGCGGCTCAGCCGGCCGGAGCGTCCAGCGGGTCCGCCCACTCGATCACGTCCACCTGCCGGCTGCCGCGGGATTCCACCACGAGCACGGTCCTCCCCTTCGGCAGGGGCTCGTCCGACCAGGCGATAAAGGCTTCGGAGCCGCCTCTGACGCGGACCAGCACCTCGCCGGGCCCCTCGGGCCCGCGGGTGCCGACCAGCAACTCCCCCGTGCAGCCGATCACGGCATCGTCCCGTGCCATCAACGGCCGCCCCCCTTTGTCGTCGTGGTGGTGCGATTTCCGACCGTGACCATCCTCCCACCGGTGCACGCCCGGGGACCTGCGATGGCCGCTACGGAATACGCCTGCCGGACGGCGGCGGTTCCGCCGGGCGCGCCGGGGATTTCCGGCCGGGTCCCCCGGCTGGTGGGATGATCGGACGGTACAAGGCTGCGGCACGGCGCCGGCACGCCGTGCGGACAGTGGGAGGCTGGATGTTCCGGGGTTGGTCGACTCCCCTGCCGGACGACGCGGTGGACCAGCGGAGCGAGCGCGAGGGCGACCAGAGCGAGCACGACCGCGACAGCACCGCGTCGCCCTGGGCGTACATCCGCACCGAGACCGGCAGCGCCGCGGTGCTGCTGGCCGGCACCGTCGCGGCCCTCGTCTGGGTGAACGCCGCACCTGGCAGCTACGCGAAGGTGTGGGCCACCCGCCTGTCGGTGGAACTGGGCGGCCACGGGGTGGCCATGGACCTGCGTGCATGGGTCAACAGCGGGCTGATGACGCTGTTCTTCCTGGTGGTGGGGCTGGAGGCGCGGCGCGAGTTCGACATGGGCGAGCTGCGCGACCGGCGCCGGATCGCGCTGCCGCTGCTGGCCGGGGTCAGCGGCATGGTGGTGCCGGTGGCGATCTTCCTCGCGATCAACGCCGGGCGGTCCTCCGCGCACGGCTGGGGTGCCGCGATGTCCACCGACACCGCGTTCGCGCTCGGCATGCTGGCGCTGCTCGGCTCGCGCTTCCCGCGCCGGCTGCACACCTTCATCCTCACCGTGGCGGTGGTGGACGACTTCCTGGCGCTCGCGGTGATCGCCGTCGCCTACAGCGAGCACATCTCGTGGACGCCGCTGCTGGTGGGCATCGGGGTGCTGCTGGTGACGGCGGCGGTGCGGCGGGCCGGGGTGCGCAGGGGCGGGCCGTACGCGGTGCTGGGCATCGTCGCCTGGGTGGCGTTCGTGCACTCGGGGGTGGACCCGGTGGTCGTCGGCCTGATCATCGGTCTGCTGGCGTTCGCCTATCCGGCGCCGCGGGACGCCCTGGAGCGGGCCAGCGGCCTGTTCCGCTCCTTCCGCGAGCAGCCCACCGCCGAGCTGGAGCGCGAGGCCCGCCTCGGCATCGCCTCCGCCCTGTCGCCCAACGACCGGTTGCAGCGGCTGTGGCACCCCTGGACCAGTTACGCGATCGTGCCGCTGTTCGCGCTGGCCAACGCGGGCATCCAGATCGACGGCTCGCTGCTGTCGCGCGCCTTCACCTCGCCGATCACGCTGGGCATCCTCATCGGCTACGGGGTGGGCAAGCCGATCGGCATCGTGGGCTCCACCGCGCTGGCGACGGCGGCCAGCCGCGGGCGGACCCGGCCGCCGGTCGGCTGGGCGGCGGTCACCGGCGGCGGCACCATCGCCGGGATCGGCTTCACCGTCTCGCTGCTGATCGCCACCCTCGCCTTCCACGGGTCCCGGCTGGACGAGGCGAAGATCGGCGTGCTCAGCGCGGTGGTCTTCGCGATGCTGAGCACCACGGCTGTCGCGGCCGTGACGTCCCTGCTGCCCGACGCCCGGCGGGCCCGGGCACTGCTGGGCACCTCGCCCTCGCTGGTGGACCTCGCCGAGCCGGTGGACCCCGAGCGCGACCACGTGCGCGGGCCGCTGGACGCGCCGGTGACGGTGGTGGAGTACGGGGACTTCGAGTGCCCCTACTGCGGGCAGGCCGAGTCGGTGGTGCGCGAACTGCTCGCGGACTTCGGCGACGTGCGCTACGTCTGGCGGCACCTGCCGCTGACCGATGTGCACCCGCACGCGCAACTGGCCGCCGAGGCGGCGGAGGCGGCGGCGCTGCAGGGCGAGTTCTGGGCGATGCGGGACCTGCTCATCTCCCGCCAGGAGCAGCTGGGCGTGAAGGACCTGCTGCGCTACGCCGACGAGATCGGCCTGGACGTCGAGGCGTTCAAGCACGCGCTCAAGGCGCGCAAGGGGGCGGCGCGGATCGCGCAGGACGTGGAGTCGGCGGACCTGAGCGGGGTGTCGGGCACGCCGACGTTCTTCGTCAACGGCCGCCGCCACCACGGTGCCTACGACATCGCGAGCCTGTCGAAGGCCGTGGTGGCGGCGCGGGACCGGGCGGTCCTGGTGGACGGCAACGACAGCGGCAGCACCCGCCACTCGTGACGGATGCCGCCGCTCCCGCAGCCGACGGCCGCGGGTCGTCGCGGATCTTCCGGGTCAGGGGGTGCGGACCGCGAGGGGCGGCACCGGTTCCTGGTGGCCGCCGCTGGCGATCATCCGCACCTCGCCGTCGCTGCTGATCTCGGCACGCACGATGCCGGTGTCGTCCTCGTAGACGGGATAGCCGCCGGCGCCTGACGCGTCGGTGCGGTGGACCACCACGACGTCGTCCTCGACGGCGGGGGCCTGGAAGACCAGCTCGTAGAATTCGGGATAGTCCATGGGCACACACCTCCCCAGGGGCATCCTCTCCATCATCCCCCGCTGCCGCCGTGCGCGCCTCCCCCGGGCCGCGGGTTTCGCGAAGTGCCTGGTCAGGATCGGCGTGTCGGGGCCGCGTCAGAGGGTGGACAGGCCGCCGTCGAGGAACCGCAGGGCGGTGGCGAGGGCCGCGTGCATGTCGGTGCCGGACGGGCTGTCGCCGACGGCGAGCATGACCGCCACGGCGGCCGCGGCGGCGATCCGCGGGCCGGGGTCGGTGGGCAGGGTGCCGGTGTCCTTGGCGACGGCCTCGGTGCCGGCCTGGACGGCGTCGGCCATCCGGGCCATCTGCAGGGCGCGCAGCTCGGGGTTGGCGCAGAACATCAGCCGCGCCTCCTCCTCCAGGCCCTGCCGCCAGGGCTCGGCGTGCTTCTCGTCCACCCAGGCGCCCAGGATCGCGGTCAGCGACTCCCCCGGCGCCCGCTCCCGCAGCCGGTCGGCGAGCTGCTGGGCCCGCTCGGTGAAGCCGGACAGGGCGATCTCCTGCTTGGAGGGGAAGTAGAGCGTGACCGTGCGGGGCGCCACTTCGGCGCGCTCGGCGATGTCGGCGACGGTCGTCCGGTCGTAACCACGCTCGGCGAACAGCTCGAAGGCGGCGCGGGTGATCGCCTCCCGGCGCCGCGCCTTGCCCCGTTCCCGCAGGCCGGGTACGGCCGCCCCCTGTGCCGCGTGCTCGGTCATGGCCTCATGTTACCGTGGGGCGTCAGTTTGCAGTTAACTGCATTTTTGCCGTGGACTGCACTTACGGGCGCCCGTGCGGGGCGCCGGCGCGAAGGAGGGTCCATGGCCGGTCGGTTGTACGCGTTGGGGGCGTGGGCGGCCCGCCGGCGAGGGCGGGTGCTGGCGGTCTGGCTGCTGCTGGTGGCGGTGGTCGGCGGCCTGGGCGCGGGCTTCGGCGGCAGCTACACCACCGAGTTCTCCGTCCCCGGCATCGAGTCCCAGCGCGCCCAGGACCTGCTGCGCGCGGACTTCCCGCAGGCCGCCGCGGGCGTGGCCCGGGTCGTCTTCGCCGCGCCCAAGGGCAGCACCCTCGACGCGCCGGCCGACCGGGCCGCCATCGACCGGGGGCTGCGGGCGGCCGCCGAGGTGCCCGGCGTCGTGGCGGTGCGCCCGCCGGCCCAGGGCGGCGGCGTCTCGCCCGACCACACCGTCGCCTATGCCGACGTGCAGTTCCGGCAGATCCCCGACGACGTGCCCAAGTCCGCCCAGGACGCGCTGCAGGCGTCCATGGCGCCGGTCCGCCAGGCGGGCCTGACCGTGGAGTTCGGCGGCACCGCCATGCACCCGGCCACCCATGTCGGCGGGCCGAGCGAGATCGTCGGCGTGGCCATCGCGTTCGTGGTCCTCGCGCTCGCCCTCGGCTCGCTGCTGGCGGCCGGGCTGCCGCTGGTGACGGCCCTGGTCGGGGTGGCGATCGGCGTGCTCGGGGTGGGCTTCACCGCCCGCTTCGTGACGATGACCGACACCGCGACCGTGCTCGCGCTCATGCTGGGCCTGGCCGTGGGCATCGACTACGCGCTCTTCATCGTCTCCCGGCACCGCGAGCAACTGGCCGACCCCCGCACCGAGGTGGCCGACTCGATCGCTCGCGCGACCGCGACAGCCGGCAGCAGCGTCGTCTTCGCCGGCGGCACCGTGGTGGTCGCCCTGGCCGCGCTCACCGCGACCGGCATCCCGTTCCTGAGCACGATGGGCCTGGCCGCGGCCGCAACCGTCCTCATCGCGGTGCTGGTGGCGCTCACGCTGCTGCCCGCGCTGCTCGGCTGGGCGGGCGAGCGGCTGCGGCCGAAACAGGCGCGGCAGGCGCGGGCCGCACGGGCGGCGGGTGCGCACGGGACCGGCGGGGCAGCCGCGCAGAGCGACACCGGGGAGCCGCGTGCGGCGAGCGCCGCCGGGCCGGGCCGCGGCCGGATCGGCGGCGGCGAGCCGGGCCGCTGGGGCGCCGCATGGGCGCGGGCGGTCACCCGCCGCCCGGTGGCCGTGGTGCTGCTCGCCGTGGTGGGCCTCGGGGTGCTCGCCGCACCCGCGCTGCACCTGCGGCTCGGCCTGCCCAGCAACGAGACGCAGCCCGCCGCCAGCACCCAGCACCGCAGCTACGACCTGCTCACCCGCGGCTTCGGCCCCGGCTTCAACGCCGCCCTCACCGTCGCCGTGGACACCTCGAAGATGCCGCGGCAGCAGCGGTCCGCCGCCGTCTCCGGCCTGGCCGCCGCGCTGCGCCACGACCCCGACGTCGCCGCCGTCACCCCGCCGCTGGCGAACCCGGCCGGCACCCTCGGCGCGCTCAACGTGGTGCCCCGCAGCGGGCCCGACGACCAGGCGACCGCCGACCTCGTGCACCGCATCCGCCACTCGGCCGCCGACGGCAAGCAGCAGGTGGAGAAGGCCGGCGGCCGCGTCTACGTCACCGGCACCACCGCCGCCGCGATCGACGTCTCGGCGAAGCTGTCGGCCGCCCTGCCGCTCTACGTCGGCATCATCGTGGTGCTCGCGGTGCTGCTGCTCATGATCGCCTTCCGCTCGCTGCTGGTGCCGCTGAAGGCCGTCGCCGGGTTCCTGCTGTCGATCGGCGCGAGCCTGGGCCTGGTCACCTGGGTCTTCCAGGACGGCCACCTCGGCGGCGCGGTCCAGGCGGCCGCGGCGGCCCCGGTGATCGCCTTCCTGCCGGTGCTGCTGATCGGGGTGCTCTTCGGCCTGGCCATGGACTACGAGGTCTTCCTGGTCAGCCGGATGCGCGAGCACTTCTCGCAGCACGGCCAGCCCCGGGCGGCCGTGGTGGCGGGCGTGACGCGCAGCGGGCGCGTGGTGTGCGCGGCCGCGCTGATCATGGCGGCGGTCTTCGGCAGCTTCGTCTTCGACGGCGACCCGATCGTGAAGTCCATCGGCTTCGCGCTGACCGCCGGGGTGCTCATCGACGCCTTCGTGGTGCGGATGACGCTGGTGCCCGCGGTGCTGGCGCTGCTCGGCCGGTACGCCTGGTGGCTGCCGCGGCCGCTGGCCCGGGTGCTGCCGGCGGTGGACATCGAGGGCGCCTCGCTGCCGGCGCCCGCGGCGGGTCCGGAGCCCGCCGCCGGCGTGCCGCCCGCCGCCGTCCGCCGGCCGTAGCGTCCCCAAGAGCCGCGACGCCGCTGCCGCGCACCGCCAACCGGTGCGCGGCAGCGGCGTGTTGGCGTGCGGTGCGGCCGGCATGAGGGCTGGTCGCACGGGGCAGGGGGTGACGGTCGAGGCTTGTTGCGATTAAATTGCAACAAGCATGGTGCCGCAGATACTTCCTGTCCCCGTCGCAAAGGACGCAGCCGCATGACCACCATCGTCCAGGGCCCGGCCGCTCCCGGGTCCCGCCGGCGCCGGTTCACCGCATCGATGACCCGGGCGGAGTGGACCCGGCTGGCCGGTATGGCCGGCTTCATCATCGCCCTGCACGTCATCGGCTGGTTCACCCTGGTCGGCGTGGTCGCGCCGCAGCACTACAAGGTCGGCACCGGCATGTTCGGCGTCGGCATCGGCGTGACCGCCTACACCCTCGGCATGCGGCACGCCTTCGACGCCGACCACATCGCCGCGATCGACAACACCACCCGCAAGCTCATGCACCAGGGCAAGCGGCCGCTGTCGGTGGGCTTCTGGTTCTCCCTCGGCCACTCCTCGATCGTCTTCGCGCTGGCCTTCCTGCTCTCGATCGGCGTCCGCTCGCTGGCCAGCCCCGTGGAGAACGACAACTCCGGGCTGCACGACGTGACGGGCTGGATCGGCACCACCGTCTCGGGCACGTTCCTCTACCTGATCGCCTTCATCAACCTGCTGATCCTCGGCGGGATCTGGAAGGTCTTCCGGCGGATGCGCGGCGGCGACTTCGACGAGGCGGCGCTGGAGGAGCACCTGAACAACCGCGGTTTCATGAACCGCCTGCTGGGCCGGGTGATGAAGTCCATCACCAAGCCCTGGCAGATGTACCCGCTGGGCCTGCTCTTCGGCCTCGGCTTCGACACCGCCACCGAGATTGCCCTGCTGGTGCTGGCCGGCTCCGGCGCCGCCTCCGGCCTGCCCTGGTACGCGATCCTGTGCCTGCCGGTGCTGTTCGCCGCCGGGATGTGCCTGCTGGACACCATCGACGGCTCGTTCATGAACTTCGCCTACGAGTGGGCGTTCTCCAAGCCGGTCCGCAAGGTCTACTACAACCTCACGATCACCGGGCTGTCGGTGGCCGTCGCCCTCATCATCGGCACCGTCGAACTCCTCGGCCTCGTCGCGGACAAGGCGAAGCTGCACGGCGCCTTCTGGGACTGGGTCGGCGGCCTCGACCTCAACATCATCGGCTATGTCATCGTCGGGCTGTTCTTCCTCACCTGGGCCGTCGCCCTGGCGGTGTGGAAGTTCGGCAACATCGAGGAGAAGTGGACCGCCGGGCTGCGTCCGGCCGAGCAGAACACCGAGTGAGGCAGGCCCGGCCCACGGTGGCCGCGGCCGCGCGGCCCCGCGGCCCCGCGGCCTCACGCGGGCCGGGTGCCGATCACCACGGTGGCGCCCATCTCCTCGTCCGTGACCTCGCGCGCGGCCAACCCGCCCGCGCGCAGGGCCGCCAGCGCGAGCGGCGCCTGCTCCTGGCTCGTCTCGGAGAGCAGGCTGCCGCCCGCGGCCAGCCAGCCGCGCGCCTCGGCGGCCACCCGGCGCAGCACGTCCAGGCCGTCGGCGCCGCCGTCGAGCGCCACCCGGGCCTCGTGGTCGCGGGCCTCGGCGGGCAGCAGGCCGATGGCGCCGCTCGGCACATAGGGCACGTTGGCGGCCAGCACGTCCACCCGGCCGCGCAGCGCCGCGGGCAGCGGCGCGAACAGGTCGCCCTGGTGGACCTTGCCGCCCGCCGCCGCCACGTTGCCGCGCGCGCACGCGACCGCGGCGGGATCGACATCGGCCGCGTGCAGTTCGACGCCTTCGGCCGAGGCGGCCAGGAACGCGCCCACGGCGCCGCTCCCGCAGCACAGGTCGAGCACCACCGCGCCGCGGGCCGGCAGCAGGGCGGCGGCCTGCCGGGCCAGGAACTCGGTGCGCCGCCGCGGCACGAACACCCCCGGGCCGACGCCGATCCGCAGGCCCGCGAACTCCGCGAAACCCACCACGTGTTCGAGCGGCTCGCCCGCCGACCGCCGGGCCACCATGGCGGCGGTCTGCTCCGGTGTCCGCGCGGCCGCCGCGATCAGCCGGGCCTCGTCCTCGGCGAAGACGCAGCCTGCCACCCGCAGCGCGGCCACCACCGCGGGATCGGCGCTCACGCGCCCTCCGGCTGCGGCCCGCGCCCGGCGAGCACGGCCGCGTTGACGGTGAACAGCGCCGCCCGCGCGGCCTGTTCGTCCGGCCGCGGCCAGCCCGTGACGGTGAACACCGCGCTCTCGCCGGGCAGCAGCGTGGTCAGCCCGCGGTCGGCGGCGGCCCCGGGGGCGAGCCGGTCGGCCTGCAGCAGCAGGTCCCGCAGCAGGGTACGGGCGGTGACCGTGACCTCCACGGCGTCCCCCGCCGACCCGCCGGGACCCGAAAGCGACAGCTCGAAGACGGGCGCCGGGTAGTCGAAGTCCTTGTCGCGGACGGGGAACCAGTAGCCGCGCAGCCCGTCGGCCTCCAAGGTGAGCAGTTCCTTGCAGCCGCTCTCCGGCGGGCGCAGCTCCTCGGGGACGGCCAGGTCGGCGACACCGCGGGCGGCCGCGGTGAAGGGCAGCCGGGCCTCGGCCAGCACGGCGCCGTCCACGGCGAGCCGGCGCAGCACCGCGGTGCCCGACCACTCCTTGCCGCCCTGGTTGACCAGGGCGGCGACCAGGCCGCCGGCGCGGGGCTGGAGGGTGGCGAGCCGGTCGGCGTAGAGGCGGCGCAGCTCGTGGTAGAGCGGCTTCTCGCGCTCGTCGCCGTCGATCGCGGCCCAGGAGGTCACCGGCCAGCAGTCGTTGAGCTGCCAGACGACCGTGCCGGCGCAGGTGGGCCAGTGGGCGCGCCAGTGCTCGACGCCGGTGGCGATCGCCCGGGCCTGGTTGACCTGGGTGAGGTAGTGCCAGGTGTCGAAGTCGGCGGGCGGCGGGAAGTGGTGGGACAGGCCGCGGGCGAGCTTGCCGTTGCCGTCGCCGGCCTTCTGGTGGTGCAGCATGCCGGGCCCGTCGGGGGTGAGCGGGTCGTCGGCCAGCGCGCGGCGCAGCGTGGCGTACGCGGGCGGCGCCTGCCACCCGAACTCGGCGACGAAGCGCGGGACGCTCGCCCGGTAGGCGGTGTAGTCGTCGCGGTTCCACACGTCCCAGGAGTGGGCGGTGCCGTGCCGCGGGTCGTTGGGGTGGTGGTCCCAGCTGCCGGACCAGGGGCTGCCGGCCCAGTACGGGCGGGTGGGGTCGGTCTCGGCGACGATCCGCGGCAGCAGCCCCAGGTAGTAGCCCTCGCCCCAGGAGTCGCCGGCGAGTTCCCGCTCCCAGTCCCAGTCGCGGAAGCCCCACAGGTTCTCGTTGTTGCCGTTCCACAGCGCGAGGGAGGGATGGGGGGCGAGGCGGGCGACGTTCTCGCGCGCCTCGGCCTCGACCTCCGAGCGCAGCGGCTGCTCCTCGGGGTAGGCGGCGCACGCGAAGGGGAAGTCCTGCCAGACCAGCAGGCCGAGTTCGTCGCAGGCGTCGTAGAAGTCGTCGCTCTCGTACAGGCCGCCGCCCCACACCCGCACCAGGTCCACGCCCGCGGCCGCGGCCTGCTCCAGGCGGCGGCGGTAGCGGGCGGCGTCCAGGCGGGTGGGCAGCACGTCGTCGGGGATCCAGTTCACGCCGCGGGCGAAGATCGGGGTGCCGTTGACGACGAGGGTGAAGGCGCTGCCCCGCTCGTCGGCGGAGGTGTCGAGGGCGACGGTGCGAAAGCCGATCCGGCGCTGCCAGGAGTCCAGTTCCTCAGGTCCGGCGAGCAGGGTCACCTCGCAGTCGTGGAGCGGCTGTTCGCCGTAGCCGCGCGGCCACCACAGGGGGGCGTCGGGCACGGTGAGCACGGGCGCGGCCTCGTCGGTGCCCGGGGCGAGGACGGCCTCGGCGGTCAGGGCGCCCAGCCGCAGCCGCACCGTCAGCTCGCGGCCGGCCCCGGAGGCGGCGCGCTCGACGCGCACGCGCGCCTCGACCCGGCCCGTGGCGCCGTCCACGGTGACCAGCGGGGTGACGGCGGCCAGCCGCGCGGTGGACCACTGCTCGATCCTGACCGGCTTCCACACCCCGGCGGTGACCAGCGTCGGGCCCCAGTCCCAACCGAAGGAGCAGGCCATCTTGCGGATGTACTGGAAGGGCTCGGGATAGGCGTTGGGCCGCTCGCCGAGCTGTGCGCGCACCTGCTCGGCCTCGGTGTAGGCGGAGGTGAACGCCACCGTGAGCGGCGTGCTTTCCGGTTCCGCGCCGGTGATGTCGAACCGGTACGAGCGGTGCATGTTGCGGGTGGTGCCGAGCACGGTGCCGCCGAGGCGGATCTCGGCCACCGTGTCCAGGCCGTCGAAGACCAGGTCGGTGCGCTCGTGGCCCGGCGCGCGGGCGGGCAGCACCGTCTCGTAGGTCCAGTCCGCGCGGCCGACCCAGGCGACGTCCTTCTCGTTGCGGTCCAGGAAGGGATCGGGGATCAGCCCGGCGGCCATCAGGTCGGTGTGCACGCAGCCCGGCACGGTGGCGGGCACGCTGCCGGACTCCGGAAGGCGCAGCCTCCAGCCGTCGGTGACCGGCGTGGTCTCCTTCATCCGTGCTCCTTGCCTCGGGGGTGCCTCGGGTGGCCTCGGGGTGCCGGCCGCTCGGCCGGTGATCACTGCCGGCCCGCGGTGAAACCGTAAGGCACCCCTTCCACCGGCAGGAAGGGGGTCCTTCAGCGGGGCCGGCCGCCGCTGTACCGGTGCGGTGACGGGGCGGCCGGGGGCTCCCGCGGCGGCGCGTCGACGCCCTGGCGGGAGCGCAGCGCCAGGGCGAGGCAGGTGGTCGTGGCCGCCACGGCGAGGGCGGCCGGCAGCCGGGCCCACGCGGTGCGGCCGAGCGGGACCTCGGCGGCGAGGAACACCACCGCGCAGGCGGCCGCGGTCGCCAGCGCCCGGCCGGTCGCGGGCGGCCGGGGCCGCGGGGCGGTCAGCCCGTACGTCCAGGGGTCGGTGACCAGCAGGTAGGCGGCCAGCAGCGCGGTGACACAGGCGCCGATCCAGACCGGCGGGCCGGACACCGCGGCCAGGGCGACCGCTCCGGCGGCCAGCAGGGTGGGGCGGCGGCGCAGGGCGAGCGCGGCCCACCGCACGGTGGTGGCGGCGGGCCGCTCGTCCACCATGGGCGCGGCCCACCAGGCGGCGGCCGCGGCGAGCACGGTCAGCGTCCAGCGCCCGGGGCTGTCCCCACCGAGCGCCGAGGGGTCGCAGGCGGCGACGGCGAGGGCGGTGCCGAGCAGGCGGGTCCCGAGGCCGGCGATCGTACGGGGGTTCATCGGGTGCCTCCGTGGATGCGGGTGCGCAGCAGCGGGGCCAGGGCGAGGTCGAGGGTCCGGCCGGGCTCGTGGGCGACCACGGCGATGCCCCGCTCGGTCAGGGCGAAGCGGATGGCGTCGCGGTTGGCCCGCCACAGCCGCAGGGCGAGGGCGGCGCGGCGGTCGCCGGGCTCGACGGGCGGATCGCCGGTGGGGATCGCCACGACCACGACGGGGTTGGCCCGGGTGCGCACCTGGTGCAGCACGTCGAGGATGCGCTGGTCGGCGAGCGGGGTGATGACGTAGACGAGGGCGCCTTCGGGCAGGGCGGGCGCGGGCAGCCGACCGAGGCCCGCGCCGCCGTAGCCGAGGTCCTTGCGGACGTCGAGGACGCTCTCCACGATCCGGTAGAAGTAGCCGTCGCCGCTGCCGGGTTGCAGCCAGCGGGTGGTGCCGCCGACGGAGACGACGCCGATCCGGTCGTGGGTGCGCAGGTAGGCGCGGACCAGGCCGGCCGCGGCACGGAAGGTCTCGTCCAGCGAGGAGGTGCCGGTGGCCGGGTCGCGCACGTCGCCGAAGGCGTCGAGCAGCACGACGGTGTCGGACGCCCGCTCGGCGGCGAACCGGTGCAGTTGCAGGGAGCCGCGGCGGGTGGTGGCGGGCCAGTGGATGCGGCGCTGGCGCTCGCCCCTGACGTAGGGGTGGACGCCGATCACCTCGACGCCCTCGCCCCGCTGGGCCGCGGTGTGCTCGCCGAGGCGCTGCGGCAGCCGGACCGGGATCGGGGTGAGCGTGGAGGAGGTGGGCCGCGGGAAGACCGCGACCTCGCCGAGGTCGACCCGCAGGGTGCGGCGGGCGGCGCCACCGGTGTCGTAGACGTCGATGTCGAGGGTGCCCAGGCTCCAGCGGCCCCAGCGGCGCGGGGTGAGGGCCAGGTCGATGCGGCCGCCGGCGACGCCGAGGTGGTCCAGGTGGACGCCGGGCCCCAGGGTGACGCCGGGGTCGAGCCGGCCGGCGGCGCCGTCGTGGGCGACGGTGACGCGCACGGTGACGGTCTCGCCCTCGAAGCAGCGGCGCGGCTCGACCTCTGCGGCGGCCTCGATCCGCCGCGGGCGGCCCAGCGGCAGCGACAGGGCGAGCAGGGTGAGCGGGGCCGCGGCCGCCGCGAGCAGCCAGGCGTGCCCGCTGAGCAGGGCGGCGGCCAGCGCGGTGACGGCGACGGTGGCCCAGCCGAGGACGCGCTCGCCCGGCCGCCATCCGGCCGGCGGCACCGGGGGCGGCCCGCTCGGCGCCTCCTGCGGCGGCCGCCCGCCCAACGCGCGCTCCACGGCGGCGGACTGGCGCCGCCGCTCGGCGGCGGAGAGGGTGCCGGCCACCGTGGAGGCAGCCGGTGGCCCGTCGGGCGGGGTGGACGGGGTGGGCGCGGTCATGAGGCGACGGTGCTGCGCGGCAGGGTCTGCGGCGCGGGCACGGCGCGGACGATCTCGCGCACCACCTCGTCGGCGTCGATCTGCCGCACCCACAACTCCGGCTTCAGGCTGATCCGGTGGGCGAGCGCCGGCACCGCGACGGCCTTGACGTCCTCGGGCGTGGCGTAGTCGCGCAGGTCGAGCACGGCCCGGGCGCGGGCGAGCTGCACCAGGGCGAGGCCGCCGCGCGGGGAGGAGCCGACCTGGACGTGCTGGTGCCCGCGGGTGGCGCCGACCAGCGCGACGACGTACGCCAGCAGGTCGTCGTCCACCTCGACCCGTTCGACGGCGGCCCGCATGGCGAGCACCTCGCCGGGTCCTGTCAGGGTGCGCAACTGCGCCTCGGGGGCGGCCCGGTCGACGCGGGCGCGCAGCATGCCGGTCTCCTCGGCGGGCGTGAGGTAGCCCATGCGCACCCGCAGCAGGAACCGGTCGAGCTGGGCCTCGGGCAGGGTGTAGGTGCCCTCGTACTCGATGGGGTTGGCGGTGGCGACGACGACGAAGGGGTCGGGCAGCGCGCGGGTGCTGCCGTCGATGGACACCTGCGACTCGGCCATCGCCTCCAGCAGGGCGGCCTGGGTCTTGGGCGGGGTGCGGTTGATCTCGTCGGCGAGCAGCAGGTGGGCGAAGACCGGGCCGGGGCGGAAGACCATCTCGCCCGTGCGCTGGTCGTAGAAGGGCGCGCCGGTGACGTCGGAGGGCAGCAGGTCGGGGGTGAACTGGATGCGCCGGAAGTCCAGGCCGAGGGTGGTGGCGAAGGAGCGGGCGAGCAGCGTCTTGCCCAGGCCCGGCAGGTCCTCGATGAGCACATGGCCGCCGGCGAGGATGCCGAGCATCACCAGCGCGAGCGGCTCGGGCTTGCCCACGACGGCGGTGCGGATCTCGGCGAGCACGGCCGCGGCCCGCTCCCCCGCCTGCCGCGGGGTCAGGGCGTCGTACGCGGTGCTGGGCTGCGGGCTGGTCACGGGCGGGGCCTCACTTCTCGGACGTGTCGGCTTCGTACGGCGCGGCTTCGTAGGGGGCGCAGGGCTTCACACGGTGTCGGGTAGCTTCGTACGGCTTCGTACGGCTTTTGGCAGCGCGGCAGCGCGATACCCCGGGGCCGCGGTGCGGGCTCACAGCGCATCGAGGCGGTCCAGGAGCGCGGCCAGGACGGGCTCGGGCGGCACGGGTTGCGGCGGCGCGGCCTCGGGGTCGAGCCAGGGCCACAGGTCGGCGCCGACCAGGGTGCGGGCGCGCTGCGGGTCGCGGTGGAGGTCGGTGCCGTGCCGCTCCGCCAGGCGTGCGGCGAACAGCCGTTGCAGCTGCGGGCGCAGCGTGGTGGCGAAGTGCACGGCCCCCTCGTGGCCCAGGCTGCGCTCCACGATGCGCTGCCACTCCCCCAGCGCGGGCGCCCTGCTGCCCAGCAGCCGCACCGAGGAGCGGAGGCCGCTGTCCTGCGCGTCGGCGCCCAGGACGTAGCGGGCCGCGGCCAGGGCGGCGACGACGGTGAGGACGAGTGAGACGCCGGCCGCGCGGGTCCCGTCGGCCAGGGCGACGAGCGCGTTGGCGGCGACGGCGAGGAGCAGCAGCAGGGTGAGCGAGCGGCGGGCGGCGGAGGTCCCCTCGGCGGCGGTGGCCTTCCCGTCGCCGGCTTCCGCGGCCCGCGCGCCCGGTGCGGGCCGGCGGCTCCCAGCGCCGCTCACGAGGCGGCCTCCGCGGTGGCCGCGCGGTCGTCGAGTGCGGCGGCGATGGCCGCCAGGGCCGCGGCCGCGCGGTCGCGGTGGCCGCCGTCCATGGGGTGGGTGGAGTAGCGGGCCTCGCGGAACAGCAAGGTCAGCTCGGTGGCCGCCGCACGGGCGGGGCCGCCCGACAGGCCGCCGGAGGTGGCGCGTTCGAGCAGGTCGGTGGGGCTGTCGGAGGCGAGCCGGGCGATGCCGGACGCGGCGAGCGCCTGCTCCATGGCGACGTAGCAGGCGATCACGGCGGTGCGGGCGTCGTCGCCGTCGAGCAGGGCGCGGCGGCCGTCGGCGACGGCCTGGGCGAGGACCTCGCGGTCGTCGTCGGTGGCGCTGAAGGTGGCCGCGTACTCCTCGGGTGCGGGGCGGCGCAGCAGCCGCCACAGGTACCAGGCGGCGAAGACGACCACCGCCAGGGCGATCACGATGCCGATGACGCTGAGCGCGGTCAGCAGCCAGCCGGGCAGGTGGACGCCGCTGTGCGTCGGCTCGGCCGAGTGCGTGGGCGGTGGCGGCGCCTGGGACCAGGTGAGTTGGGGCACGGCGGGCCGGGTGCCGGTGCGGTGGTCCGCGGGGGCGGGCGAGAAGCGGTGCAGCACCAGCAGCAGGACGGGCACGACGAGAGGAGCGAGGAAGAGGGTGCGGCGGACGACGTCGGCGAGGCGGTGGGCGGCGGCGCCCGCGTGCAGGTCGGGTGGGGTGACGCGGTCGCGGTAGCGGCTGCCGACGACGAGGGCGGCACACACCCAGGCCAGGGCGAGGAGTACGACGATGCCGCCGTTCCGGCCGATCGGGCCCCTGCCGCGGACGAGGGCGTCCGCGTCCGGTCGCAGCAGCAGGGCGGTGGCGGCGAGTCCGGCGACGACGAGGACGGCGAGCGCCGCCTGTCCCGCGCGCTGCCCGTCGCGTGCCGCCTGTGCGTGCCGGTCGGCCGGCTCCCGCGCCCCCACGAAAACGCCCCTTCCCAGGCCGTCCTGGCGGTTTCCCGCCTCCCGGGGGCGCACCGGTTTGCCGAACCGTTCCTGTGCTGTTCCCGCGGCCCGCCCCGGGACCCCGGGGCGCCGGGCATCACGCGGCCCGGCCGAGCCCCCCACCTGCCCGGCAGCTTCGCACATCACCCTGTGCGTGTCGATTCTCCCCCGGCCCTCCCACGGCCTTCCTACGACTCCGCCCTGGTCCGCCCCGGTTCCGGTCCCGTTCCGCCCCACCCTTCCCGCCGCCCCCGCCGTCTCCCTTCACCTCCCCGCGCCCGGGGCGTCCCCCGGACCGCCGCAGCCGCACCCCGCGCATCCGGCCCGGCGATCACTCCACACTCCCGAAGCACTGCCGCAACAATCGGCGGGCATGCTGGTCTCGATCACGCCGGAGGCAGGCCGGTTTTCGATCCAGGACGCGAACGCACGGCGAGCCGCGGGCAGTTGGCGTGGGCGAGGCGTGGCGGGGCCGGGGTGCGGGTAGACCCCTGTGGTTCCAGATGTGTCGTGCACCTGCCAGCAGTGACGGCGGCCCGGTCGGGGCCGCCGCGGTACGAGTGGGGAGGGCGATGGCACGCATGCGTGTGCTCGGACAGGCCAGGAGTGTCGCGGTGGCCGCGGTGCTCGCGCTGGCGGCAACGGCCTGCACGGGCGGCGGCGGCAGCCACCGCTCGATCAGCGACGGCCAGAGCGCGACAGCCTCGCACGGACCGGTCAAGCGCGGCGGCACGGTCACCGTCGCCGAGGTGTCCGCCCGGCCCGACTTCGTCTTCCCGCTCGCCCCGGCGACCAACGAGAACGGCTACAACGTCAACCTCACCGAGGGCCTGTGGCCCTTCCTGGTCGTCGCCGGCGACGGCGCCCAGGCGCAGGTGAACAAGGACCGCAGCCTGTTCAGCTCGCTGGACTGGGCGAACGGCGACAAGCAGGTGACCATCCACCTCAAGCCGTGGAACTGGTCGGACGGAAAGCCCGTCACCAGCCGGGACTTCACCTTCGTCTACAACCTGCTCAAGGCGAACTACAAGAACTGGAACGCCCATCTGCAGGGCCTGTTCCCCGAGGACGTCGCCAAGGTCGCCACGCCCGACGCCCACACCGTCGTCCTCGACCTCACCCGGTCCTACAACCCCGACTTCTACACCGACGACGTGCTGAGCACGATCCCGCTGCTGCCCCAGCACGCCTGGGACAAGACCTCGGCCAGCGGCCCGGTCGGCGACAGCGACACCACCGCAGCCGGCGCGAAGGCCGTCTACTCCTTCCTGCAGAAGGAGGGCGCCAAGACCGGCGGCTTCGCCACGAACCCGCTGTGGCAGGTGGTCGACGGGCCCTGGCAGCTCAAGGAGTTCCGCAGCAACGGCTACTACTCCTACGTGCCCAACCCGAACTACTCCGGCGCCAAGCCGGCCATCGACAAGCTGGTCGTCACCCCCTTCACCACCGACACCCCCGAGATCAACGCGCTGCGCTCGGGCAGCTCGCTGGACGTGGCCGGCCTGCCGCTCAACGACATCGCGCAGGCCCAGGCGCTGCGCTCCAGCGGCTACTCGATCGCCAGCGTCCCCATCCCGGGCGTGGCCGAGATCGTCCCCAACCTCTACAACGCCTCCGCCGGACCGCTGCTGCGGCAGCTGTACGTGCGCCAGGCACTGGAGTACCTGATCGACCGGCCGCAGCTGGTCTCGAAGGTCTACAACGGCTACGCCGACCCCGGCAACGGGCCGGTGCCGGTGAAGGCGACCGGCACCTGGGCCACCCCGCTGGAGAAGTCCGGCGGCCCCTACCCGTACGCGCCGGACAAGGCCACCTCGCTGCTGCGGGCGCACGGCTGGAAGGTCGTGCCCAGCGGGAAGACCACCTGCCGAAGCCCGGGCACCGGGCCCACCCAGTGCGGCGCGGGTATCAAGGCGGGACAGGCGCTCACCTTCCAGCTGGTGTACTCCTCCGGACGGGCCACCACCGACCAGCAGTTCGCCGCCATCAAGTCCTCCGAGGCGCAGGCGGGCATCACGGTGAACCTGAAGTCCGAGCCGTTCAACACCCTCATCAGCACGCTGGGCACCTGCACCGCGGCCTCGCACCCCGCCTCCGGCTGCGGTTGGCAGCTGGCGAGCTACGGCTACGACCCGTACCCGCTCTACCCCAACGGCACCGGCTTCTTCGACACCGGCGGCACCAACAACTACGGCGGCTACTCCGACCCGAAGATGGACCAGCTGATCAAGGCCACCGAATACGGCTCGGACAAGCAGGCGTTCTTCGCCTACGAGGACTACGCCGCCCGCCAACTGCCGTGGCTGTGGATCCCGTTGCGCAGCAGCATCCTGGTCTACCGATCCAAGCTGCAGGGCGTGGTGCCGCTGAACCCCTTCAACGGCGGCCTCAACTACGAGGACTGGTCCTACACCTCATGACGGGCACCCGATGACCGCGTACCTGCTGCGCCGCACCGGCCAGGCGATCGTGGTGGTGATCGGCGTGATGGTGCTGACCTTCGCGCTGATCCACCTGGCGCCGGGCAGCGCCGCCCGCGCCACGCTGGGCACAAAGGCAACCGCCGAGCGGATCGCGGTCTTCAACGCCGCCAACGGCCTGAACCGGCCGTTGGCGGCGCAGTTCGCGACCTTCGTCAAGCAGGCCGCGGAGGGCAACTTCGGCACCTCGTACTCCCTGCACGAGCCGGTCTCCACGCTCATCGCGCAGCGGCTGCCCAGGGACGCGGTGCTGCTGGGCCTGTCCACGCTGCTGGCCCTGCTGGTGGCGCTGCCAATGGGCGTCTACCAGGCGGTGCGCCGCGGCCGCGCCGGCGACCACATGCTGACCGTGCTGTCCTTCGTGCTGTACTCGATGCCGGACTTCTTCTTCGGGCTGCTGCTGGTGGCGCTCTTCTCCGTCCAGCTGCACCTGCTGCCCTCCCAGGCCCCGCAGGCGCAGTCCGTCGGCGGTGTCCTGGCCGACCCGAAGGCCCTGGTGCTGCCGGTGGTCACGCTCGCGCTGGTGAGCCTGGCGAGCTTCAGCCGCTACATGCGCTCCTCGGCGATCGGCGTCCTCGCCCAGGACCACGTGCTGGTGGCCCGCGCGAAGGGGCTGCCGGAGCACTTGGTGCTCCGGCGGCACGTGCTGCGCAACGCCCTGCTGCCGGTGATCACCGTCCTCGGCCTGGCCGCGCCGGCCATCGTCACCGGCGCGGTGATCGCCGAGTCGGTCTTCAACTACCCCGGTATGGGGCTGCTGTTCTATCAGGCGGCCACCAGCAAGGACTACCCGATCCTGCTCGCCTCGACGCTGGTGGTCGGCGTGGCCACCGTCCTCGGCAGCCTGCTCGCCGACATCGCCTACACCCTCCTCGACCCACGGATCCGCTATGACCGCGGCTGACCCGGGACCGGTCGCGGCCGGCCCGCCCGTACCCGGCCGGCCCGCCGAGGCCGGGCCCCTGACGGCCCCCGCCGCCCGCCGGCCCTGGGCCGCCGCGCTCGCCGGGAACCGCCGCGCGCTGGCCGGACTGGTGCTGATCGCCCTGATCGCCCTGTTCTGTTTCGCCGGCCCGCTCCTCTACCGCACCGACCAGGTCACCGTGCACCTCGACCTGGCCCAGCTGCCCCCGGGCGGCGGCCACCCGCTGGGCACCGACGCCAACGGGTACGACGTGCTGGGCCGGTTGATGGCCGGCGGGCGCTCCTCGCTGGAGCTCGGCCTGGCCGTCGCGGTGGCCACCACGGTGTTCGGCACCCTGTACGGGGCCTTCGCCGGCTACCTCGGCGGAATCGCCGACGCGCTGATGATGCGCGCGGTCGACACCTTCCTCGCCGTCCCCGGCCTGGTGCTGCTGCTGATCATGGTCAGCATGTTCACCCCGACCCTGCCGGGCATCGTGCTGCTGCTCTCGCTGCTGTCCTGGCTGAGCCCGGCCCGGCTGGTCCGCGGCGAGGTGCTGACCCTGCGCACACGGGAGTTCGTGCAGGCCGCGCGGATGATGGGCGGCACCGGACCGCGGGTCGTGCTGCGCCACCTGGTGCCGAACGCGGCGGGCGTCGTCATCGTCAGCGCCACCTTCACCGTCGCCGACTCGATCCTGATGCTCTCCACCCTGAGCTTCCTCGGCCTCGGCCTGCCGCCCCCGCACGCCGACTGGGGCACCATGCTCACCGGCGGCCTGGACTTCCTCTACGACGGCTCCTGGTGGCTGGTGTACCCGCCGGCGGTGATCCTCATCGCGACCGTGGTGGCGTTCAACCTGCTCGGCGACGCCCTCCACGACGCCCTGGACGTACGCCTCCAGCGCACCTGACCCCGCCCGCACCCGCGCAGCACCCCCCGTGCAGCCGGCGGCCACGACCCGAGGACCAGGCATGCCTCCCCTGCTCGACGTACGCAACCTCACCACGCACATCAGGACCGGCCGCGGCACCGTACGGGCCGTCCAGGACGTCTCCTTCACCCTGGAGGCGGGCGAGACGCTCGGCCTGGTCGGCGAGTCGGGGTGCGGCAAGTCCATGACGGGGCTGTCGCTGCTGGGCCTGCTGCCGCCGGGCGGCACCCTCGTGGAGGGCTCCTCGGTGCGGCTGGACGGGCGCGAGCTGGTGGGACTGCCCGACCGCGAACTGCGCACGGTGCGCGGCAACGACATCGCGATGGTCTTCCAGGACCCGATGACCTCGCTCGACCCCACCAAGACCATCGGCCACCAGGTCGCCGAGCCGGTGCTGCTGCACCGCGGCGTCTCCCGGGCCGCGGCCAGGGAGCGGGCCGTGGAGGTGCTGGGCCTGGTCGGGCTGCCGCAGCCGCGCCGGCGCCTCTCGGACTACCCGCACCAGCTCTCCGGCGGCCAGCGCCAGCGCGCCCTGATCGCCATGGCGCTGGCCAACGAGCCGCGGGTGCTCATCGCCGACGAGCCGACCACCGCGCTCGACGTCACCATCCAGGCGCAGATCCTCGCCCTGCTCGCCGACCTGCGGGCGCGCCTGGGCATGGCGATGATCCTCATCACCCACGACATGGGCGTCACGGCTGGCAACACCGACCGGGTCAACGTGATGTACGCCGGGCGCATCGCCGAGAGCACCGGCACCGACCGGCTCTTCTCACGTATGCGCCACCCCTACACCCAGCGGCTGCTCGCCTCGGTGCCGCGCCTGACCCAGGACCCGGCCCTGCTGCTGCCCACCATCCCGGGCCTGCCACCCGACCTCGCCGACCCGCCGACCGGCTGCCGCTTCGCCGACCGCTGCCCGTACGCCACGGCCCGCTGCCGGGCCGAGGAGCCGCAGCTGGACGGCACCGCCGAGCACCGCTTCGCCTGCTGGCACCCGGTGGACGGCCCCGCCCCCGCTGAGATCGGCGGAAAGGTGGCGGACGCGGTCGCGGGCGCCGCCACGGGTGGCGGCGAGGGCGCTGCCGCCACCACCGGCCTCGCCGAGGGCCCGGCCGCCGCCGGCACGGTCGTCCGGCCGCGCGCCCCGGAGCCGGCGGCCGCCGCGGCGCCGCTGCTGGAGGCGCGCGGGCTCGTCCGGGAGTACCCGCTGCGCGGGTCCTGGCTGCCGGGGCGGGACCGGCGGGTCGTGCACGCCGTCTCGGACGTGTCCTTCACGCTGGCCCGCGGCGAGACCTTCGGTCTGGTCGGCGAGTCCGGCTGCGGCAAGACCACACTGGGCCGGCTGCTGGTCGGCCTGGACCGCCCCGACGCCGGGGCCGTCACGCTGGAGGGCACCGACATCGGCACCCTGCGCGGCGGCGAGCTGCGGCGGCGCAGACGCGACCTGCAGATGGTCTTCCAGGACCCCTTCTCCTCGCTCGACCCGCGGATGCGCGTCTCCGCGGTGCTGCGCGAGCCGCTGCGGATCCAGGGCATCGGCACCGCGCGCGAGCAGCGCGCCCGCGTCGCGGAGCTGATGGCCGAGGTGGGGCTGCCCGAGCGGGGGCTCGACCTGTTCCCGCACGAGTTCTCCGGCGGCCAGCGGCAGCGGGTGGGCCTGGCCCGCGCGCTGGCGCTGACCCCGAAGGTGATCGTCGCCGACGAGCCGGTCTCCGCGCTGGACGTCTCGGTGCGCGCCCAGGTGCTCAACCTGATGAAGCGGCTGCAGGCCGCGCACGGGCTGTCCTACGTCGTCATCTCGCACGACCTGGCCGTCGTGCGGCACCTGGCCGACCGGATCGGGGTGATGTACCTGGGCCGCCTGGTCGAGGTCGGCACCGCGGCGGAGGTGCACCGGCGGCCCGCCCATCCCTACACCGCGGGCCTGCTGGCGGCCGTGCCGGTGCCCGACCCGGCGCAGGAGCGCGCCAAGCGCGGCGCCGGTATCGGCGGCGAGCTGCCCGACCCGGCGGCGCCACCGTCGGGCTGCCGCTTCCGCACCCGCTGCCCGCTGGCCCAGGAGCGCTGCGCCCGCGAGGAGCCCGCCCTGCGCTCCTTCGGCCCCGGCCACACCGCGGCGTGCCACTTCCCGCTCGTCGCCCCGGCCGCGGACAGCCCGTCCGACGTGGCCGCCGGACGGCCCTGAGCCCGCTCCGGCACGGGCTGCGGCTGCGGATGCCGCCCGATTGATATATCCAGGAAAGAGCAGGAAACAGACATCGGGGGCCCCGCCGGAAAGGTCGTTCCATGCCTTCCATGCACCAGCCGCTGACCCCTGCCGCCCTCGCCGACCTGCGCCGCCCCCGCAAGTACCCCGCCGTGTCGGTGCTGCTGCCCACGCACCGGCGCGAGCCGGACAACGCCCAGGACTCCGTGCGGCTGCGCAACCTCCTGGAGGAGGCCAAGAACGCCGTGCACAACGACCCGGAGGTCACCCGGGGCGACCGGATCGACGTCATCGGGCAGCTCGACCAGGCGCTCGGCGAGGTGGACCTGGTGCACGCCGAGGACGGCCTGGCGATCTTCGCGGCGCCCGGCGAGCACCAGGTGTGGTCGCTCGGCCGCTCGGTGCCCGAGCGGGTGCTGCTGGCGCAGACCTTCCTGACCCGCAACCTGGTGGCCGCCTACGCCGCCAACCAGCCGTTCTGGGTGCTGGCCTTCTCCGCCGACGTGGCCACGCTGTGGTCCGGCAGCCGCCGGCAGAACCTGGAGCGGGCGGACGGCGCGGGCCTCTTCCCGGTGCGCCGGCCGCAGATCGACTTCGACCCCGAGCGGCAGGAGCGGATCGGCGACACCCCGAGCATCTACAACGACGAGGACACCCGTACCTTCCTGCGCGAGGTCACCGAGGCCACCGGCGCGGTACTGGCCGCCGACCCGCGGCCGCTCTACGTCGTCGGCGAGACGGAGGCGCTCAGCGCGCTCGACGAGGTGGGGCCGGTGGTCGGCGAGGCGGTCGACCGGATCCCCCAGGGCGGGCTGGCCGAGGGCCCGGCCGAGGCACTGGGCAGGGCGGTGCGCGAGGCGGACCGCAAGCGGGACGAGGCGGCGGTGGCCGCGGTGCTGGACGACCTGGACCGGGCCAGGGGCCGCAAGGCGTTCGCCGGTGGCGTGGACGAGGTGTGGCAGTCGGTGACCGAGGGCCGGGTCGCGCTGGTGGCGATCGAGGACGGCTATCGCACGACGGTCCGCGACGACGGCGAGCACCTGGTGCCCGCCTCCGCCGAGGAACGCGGCGCCCGAGACGACATCGTGGACGAGATCGCCGAGCAGGCACTGGACACCGGAGCCGAGGTCCGCTTCGTCCCGGACGGGGGCCTGGCCGACTCCGGCCACATCGCCGCCGTCCTGCGCTACTGATCCCGCTCCCGCAAGCGCCGCACCTGCGTTCCGTGCTCACCGCCGTTCCCGGTCCGTCCCCCTGCCCCGCGCCCGCGTCCCCCGACCCGCCGCATCCGTCCTCTCCCGCGCCGTCCTCTCGTTCCCCGTCCACCTCCAACCCCCCTTGCCCCGCTAGGATGTGGGCCCGGTCGGGCGGAGGGGCGGGCATGGGCGAGGGCGGCGGCACGGCGGCGACGCTGGCCGAGAAGATCGACGCGCTGTTCCGCGTGGTGCGCCGGCCCGACCGCGAGCCCTACACGCACGAGGAGGTCGCCCGCGCCTGCCGGGAGGCCACCGGCGAGAGCTTCTCGGCGACCTATCTGTGGCAGTTGCGGACCGGCCGCCGGGACAACCCGACCAAGCGGCACCTGGAAGCCCTCGCCGGGTTCTTCCGGATACCGGTGGCGTACTTCTTCGACGACGAGCAAGGTGCCCGTATCTCCGCCGAGTTGGAGCTGCTGGGGGCGCTGCGGGACGCGGGCGTGCGCAGCGTGGCGCTGCGGGCGGTCAACCTCTCGCCGGAGGGGATGGGGACGATCAGCGACATGATCGACCTGATCGCCAAGCGGGAGGCCGACCGCAACTCCCCCTGAGGAGCGTTGCGATCGGGCATGGGCGGATTCGCGGCGCCGCTGGGCCGGGCGCCAAGGCATGGGGGTGAGGAGAGGTGCGGCTGCTGCACTCGGCCCGCCGGGAGCTGTGGGAGAAGTACCGCCGGGCCATGGGCGGCACCGACCTCCCCGTGCCCTTCGACGAGGTGGCCCTGATCCGGCGGCTCGCCGAGCGGCGGGGGCGGCCGATCGAGCTGATCGCGGTCCCCGAGCGGCCCGGCCTGCCCTGCGGCCTGCTGGTGGTCACCGGCGAGGCCGACTGCATCCTGTACGCCGGCGGCACCAGCCCGCTGCACCGCCGGCACATCCTGCTGCACGAGGCCGCGCACCTGGTCTGCGGCCACGACCGCCAGCCGGCCTCCTCCCCGGCCGCGCTGCTGCCCCACCTGCCGGACGCGCTGGTCGGCCGGGTGCTGGGCCGGACCGTCTACTCCGAACCGCAGGAGCACGAGGCGGAGTTGCTGGCCTCGCTGATCTGCACGCGGGCCGCGTGCGACACGGCGGCGCCGCCGCTGGCGGAGGGCCAGCAGCGGCGGCTGGGCTCGGTGTTCGGGGTGCCGTGGGGCCGCGGGCGTGGCTGACGCCGGCACCTACACCGCGGCGGCCCTGCTGATCTGCTTCGCCCCCTACCGCCTCGCGGTCGACACCGGCCGCGCCCGCGACCCCGCGCTGCGCTGGATCTGCTGGTTCGCGGTGTGCACCGGCCTGGCGCTCGCGGTCCTCGCGCCGGCGAGCATGGCCGCGCTGGGCGGCTGGAGCCCGCTGCGGCACGCGGCCGTACTGGCGGGCGCGGAGCTGAAGCTGGCGGGGCTGACCTCGCTGGCCATGTTCGCCCGGGAGCTGGAGGACCCCGGGCACGGCACGGGCCGCCGGTTCGGCCGCCAGGCGCTGGCGGTGATCGCGGCGATGGCCGTCCTCTTCACCGCCGCGGTGCCGGCCGCCCGTGGCCCGGGCCCGCTGCCGGTGCCGAGCCGGTGCCTGCTGGCCGGCTACGACCTGCTCTTCGTCTTCCATTCCGTGCGCTGCCTGGTGCTCTTCGGCACGCTGGTGGCCCGGCACGCGCGCCGGATCGGGCCGAGCCCGCTGCGGACGGGGCTGCGACTGATGACCGCCGCGGGCGCGCTCGCCGTGGTGTGGACGCTGTGGCTGCTCCCCGACGTGGTGGACGTGCTGCGGCACGGCCGCCAGGACAGCGCCGAGGACCTGGTCTCCGCACTGCTCGCGGCGGCCTGCGCGCTGCTCGCGGTGGGCGGGGCGACCGCGGCGGTGTGGGGGCGCGCGCTGGAGGTGCCGGCCCGCACGCTGCGCGCCCTGCGGGCCTACCGGACGCTGGAGCCCCTGTGGTCGGCGCTGTACGAGGCGCACCCGGGGATCGCGCTGACGCCGGGCCGGCGCGGGCGGCCGGGGTGGCTGCCGGGGCCGCGCCGGTTGCGGTTCGCGCTCTACCGGCGGGTGATCGAGATCCACGACGGGCGGTTGTCGCTGCGGCCCTACTGCCCGGCCGACGCCTCGGCGTGGCTGGCGGAGCACCGCCCGCAGGCGGCTTCGCAGCCGCCCTCGGCGGCGCTGCTGGAGGCCGCCTCGCTGGCGGCGGGCCTGGAGGCGCGGCGGGCGGGGGTGCGAGCGCCGGTGGCGGCCGGGGCCTCCGGGACGGCCGCGGTGGATTCGGGGCGCCTCGCGGGCGGGGCGGTGGGCCCCGGCCCGTCGTCGGCGCCGCCCGGCACGATCGACGCGGAGCTGGAGTGGCTGCTGCTCGTGGCCGAGGCGTTCACGGCGCTGGTGGCGGTGCCGGCCCCCGGAGCGGCCCCGGAACAGGTCCGGACATGAGGAAGCCCCGGCCGGGACGGGGGGACCAGGCCGGGGCGGTCATCGGGAGGCGGGCGCGCAAGCACCCTCTCGCGAAACTTAGTTTAACACTCAATGAGCGTAGTCGAAGCCGTGCGGGGCCGGGGCCGTGCGCATGGCGGTCGCGCTCGGGACGGGGGGTTCGGGCTCTCCCGCCGGGGCGGGCGCCGTGGGGGCTGCGGGGGCGGTGGCCGCGGTGGGCGGCGCGACCGGGTCGCCGAGCAGTTCGCGCAGCTTCAGGCTGTCGGCCGGCAGGTCACGGCGCCAGGCCATGGCCACCAGCGGGGCGAGCAGGAGGAGCGCGGCGGTGAGGGTGCTGGTCACCGACAGCCGCACCAGGGTGCCGTCGGCGTGCGGCAGCAGATCGAAGGAGTAGAGCGGGACCTGGGTGCCCAGCGGGCTCCACATCCGGCGGCCGCGGAATGCTATCCGGCGGGCGGGGTCGTACTCGGCGCACACCAGCAGGTGCGGCCGGCGCCGGCCGGGGAAGCGGTAGCGGTAGACGGCGCCATGGCCCGGACACACCTGCGCGGGATCGACCGAGGCCACCCCCGAGCTCCAGAGGGCGAGGTTGCGGGCATCGGCGAGGAAGTCGAAGACCTCCGCCGGCGACCGCCGCACGAACACGTTCGTTGACACGCTCGGCATCACAAACCTCCCCGGTAGCGGCGTGGGCGAGCCGCCTGCGCGGGCGCGAACCGAATCGACGGTGCGTGCGCCGGCCGGGCGGGGCCGCCTGCTTCACTCCTCTTCCACAGCGTGCCCCGCAAAAGGTCACATGTCGTGGCAATACGGCCATTGGAGTGAGTCAGGCGCCCGCACGGGGGTGATCAGGAGGGGTCCGGGGCCGATAGCCTGACCAGGTGGAAGAGCAGAAGTTGCCGGCCCGGTTCGAACGCGGCACCGACGGACCGAAAGTGATCGTCGCCGGGCTGGACGGCTCGGAGTCCTCGTGGCGCGCGGCCGCCTACGCCAGCGGGCTCGCCCGCCGGCAGAACGCGCTGCTCGCCCTGGTCTACGTGCAGCCTTTCATGGCCGGCGGCGCCGCCCTCGGGGTGCCGGTCTCCGAGGCGGAGACCGGCGTCGCCCAGCAGCTGCTCGCCGAGATCCGCGAGTCGGTGCGGCGGGTGTCGGACGCCTTCCAGGTCCGCTGGGAGTTCCACACCTTCCGCGGCGACCCGTACAACGGCCTGGCGATGGCCGCCGACCAGCTGACCGCGGACGCGGTGGTGGTCGGCGCCTCGGAGCGGGCCGGGCACCGGCTGGTCGGGTCCGTCGCCGTCCGCCTGGTCAAGGCGGGCCGCTGGCCGGTCACGGTGGTGCCGTAGCGGATCGGGCGCGGACCCGACGGGCCCCCGACGGGCCGGCGCCGGTCTCAGCCGAGGGCGGCGGCGGGGACGTACTTGTAGCCGACCCGGCGGACGGTAACGATGCTGGCGCGGTGCTCGGCGCCCAGCTTGCGGCGCAGCCGGGCGATGTGGACGTCCACGGTGCGGCCGTCGCCGACATGGCCGTAGCCCCAGACGGTGGTGACGAGCTGGTCGCGCGAGTGCACCCGGTGCGGGTGGGCGACCAGGTGGGCCAGCAGCTCGAACTCCAGGTACGTCAGGTCCAGGGCGCGCCCGTCGACCACGGCGGTGCGGCGGTCGCCGTCGATCCGCAGCCGGGGGCCCTCACCGGCCTGCGGTGCGGGCTCGGGCTCGGCGGTGATCGGCGGCTCGACCTGGTCGGCGGGCACCAGGACCAGGTAGCCGACCATCGGGGCGCCGCCGGGTGCCGCGGGCAGCACGTGTCCGGGGGCGGGCAGCCAGGTGGCGCCGGGCGGCAGGAAGTCCGGTGCGGGCGGGACCTCGTCGGGTCCCACGGCACGCAGCCGCTGGCGGGCGGTGGCGGACGCGGGCAGGGGCTGGACAGGGGAAACGGGAGAGACGTTCGACATGGCTTCGGCTCTTTCGCGCGATGGGGTCGGTGGACGCCGTGGTGCGCGGACCGGAACGCTGTGCCTGCTCCTGGGGTGGGCACCGCCGGTCGGGCGGCGGTGCGGCAGGGATCAGCGGCAGGTGCGGTTCCGCGCGGGGATCGCGCGGCAACACCAGAGGTCGAAGTGGTGCTCCTGCCGGGACGGCCAGAAGGGCTCGAGGTCGTTGCGACCTGTCCCGGTGTCAGTAGTGCTGGCCATGGACCCCATTGAACCAGACCAAGGCCGCCGGGTGTGAGGGGTTGGGGACAGGAGGTGACGTGTCCGCGGTCACTCCCGCGCCGCCCGCGTGGGCAGCCGGGGCCCTGCCGCGGGGCGCGGCGGATGCGGGGCTACGCTGGGGCGTCGAGCATAAGGAGTTGCCATGCAGATCCACCACGCGCTGACGACGCTGGCCGTCAGCCAGTCGTCGGGCCCCGGCCCGGTGATGCGCAGCCTCATCGTGATCTCGGTGGTCGGCGCCGCGTTCCTCGGCTGGTTCCTGCTGCGCGGCTACCGCGACAACGACTGAACCGGCGCGCGCGGGCAGCACACAGCCCCCCACGCAGCACAAGGGACGCCGCAGGAAGCGCGGGGCTGGTGCCCGCGCTTCCTGCGGCGTCCCTCGCGTTCCGGCGGCCGCCGGTGCCGCCTCAGCGGATCGGCAGCCCGGACAGGGTACGGGCGATGACCAGCCGCTGGATCTCGCTGGTGCCCTCGAAGATGGTGTAGATCGCGCTGTCGCGGTGCATCCGCTCGACCGGGTACTCGCGGGTGTAGCCGTTGCCGCCCAGGATCTGGATGGCCTGCGCGGTGACCTTCTTGGCGGTCTCGCTGGCGAACAGCTTGGACATCGAGCCCTCGGCCGAGGTGAACGGGCGGCCGGCGGTCGCCATCCACGAGGCGCGCCACACCAGCAGCCGGGCAGCGTCGATCTGCGTGCGCATGTCGGCCAGTTGGAAGGCCACGCCCTGGTTGTCGATGATCGGGCGGCCGAACTGCTCGCGGCCCTTGGCGTACTCCAGGGCGTACTCGTAGGCCGCCCGCGCGGTGCCGACGGCCATGGCGCCGACCGCCGGGCGGGACGCCTCGAAGGTCGCCATCGCCGCGTTCTTGACCCTCTCGCCCCCTTCGGCCGACTTGGCCCGCTCGCGGGCCCTGGCCAGCCGCTCGTCCAGCTTCTCCTTGCCGCCGAGCAGGCAGTGCCCGGGCACGCGCACGTCCTCCAGCACCACTTCGGCGGTGTGCGACGCGCGGATGCCGTGCTTCTTGAACTTCTGGCCCTGGGAGAGGCCCGCGGTGCCCGGCGGCACGATGAAGGAGGCGTGGCCGCGGGTGCCGAGGTCGGGGTCGACCACGGCGACGACCACGTGGACGTTGGCGATGCCGCCGTTGGTGGCCCAGGTCTTGGTGCCGTTGAGCACCCACTCGTCTTTGGCCTGGTCGTAGACCGCGCGGGTGCGCATCGAGCCGACGTCGGAGCCGGCGTCGGGCTCGGAGGAGCAGAAGGCGGCGACCTTCACGTCGTCGGCGTCACCGTACATCTGCGGCACCCAGGTGCCGATCTGCTCCTCGGTGCCGTTGGCGAGCACGCCGACGGCGGCCAGGCCGGTGCCGACGATGGACAGCGCGATGCCGGCGTCGCCCCAGAACAGCTCCTCCATCGTCATGGGGATGCCCAGGCCGGTGGGGTCGAAGAACTGCTGGGCGTAGAAGTCCAGGGAGTACAGGCCGATCTTGGCGGCCTCCTGGATGATCGGCCAGGGTGTCTCCTCGCGCTCGTCCCACTCCGCGGCGGCCGGGCGCATCACGTCGGCCGCGAAGCCGTGGATCCACTCGCGCACCGACTGCTGCTCGTCGTTGAGTTCGAGCGTGAAGTCGCCCATCGTCCCCTCCACGTACGTTACTAGCGGTAACCGCAGTCTGTTACCGGAGGGTAGGGCATGTCAACCCGCCCCCGCCCGCCCCGGGCGGGGCCGCCCCCGGAGCTCGTGAGGTGTTACGTTGCGGCCGGGGGCAACGGCGGAGCGCATATGCGTGCCGCCGCGGCTGCGGGACCGGCAGCCGATCAGGGGCGAGGCAGAGACCGGGAGGCGCGCGGTGGAGACCGGGCATCGGCAGGACCAGCGGACGGCCACGGAGCGGCGGCGGACCGAACTCCTGGAGGCCGCCGAGCGGGTCGTGCTGCGGGACGGGCCCGAGGCGTCGATGAACGCGATCGCGGCCGAGGCGGGCATCACCAAGCCGATCCTCTACCGGCACTTCGGCGACAAGTCCGGGCTCTACCGGGCGCTGGCCAAGCGGCACACCGACGCGCTGCTCGCCACCCTGCGCGCGGCCCTGGACTCCCCCGGCGACCGCCGGGACCGGGTCGAGGCCACCCTGCACGCCTACCTGTCCGCGATCGAGAGCAACCCGCAGGTCTACCGCTTCCTGATGCACCCGGCCGAAGCCCCGACGGGCGACGGCGAGAAGGGGTTCGACCTCGGCCGCCACCAGGTGCCGCTGCTGCGCCGCATGGGCGAGGAACTCGGCGACGTCGTCGCCGAGCAGCTCGACCTCGGGCCCGACGCCGGCACCGTCGCCCGCGTCTGGGGCCACGGCATCGTCGGCATGATGTACGCGGCGGGTGACTGGTGGCTCGGCGAACGCCCCTGCCCCCGCGACGAGTTGGTCCGCACCCTCGCCGACCTCCTCTGGGGCCGCCTCTCCACCGCCCCCGACCGCACCGCCCCCCAGTAGAAGGGCGCCCTACCGGCCGGCCTGCGGCCGGAAACGAGGAGAACCCCGACGGCGGGAGCCGTACAAGCCCCCCGGCCTGCGGCCGGAACGCAAGAGGAACCCCAGCGGCGTGGAGCCGCAGAAGGACCCCGGGCCTGCGGCCGGAGGCGGAGGCGAACCCTCACGGCGGGGAGCCGCCCCCGCACCCGACGGAGTCGATAGGCTGAGCAGCGACGAAGTCGAGGAGGAGCACAGACGATGGCAGGCAACTCGGAGCCGCTGTCGCCGCGGGCCAAACTGGCCGTGACGGCCGGCAAGGCCGCCGCGGCGGTGTCGCGGGCGGCGGGCAAGGGCAGCGGTTCGGTGATCGGCGGCAAGGTCGCCCTCAGGTTCGACCCCGACCTGCTCGCCCGGTTGGCCCACCACCTCGACGTGGTGCTCGTCTCGGCCACCAACGGCAAGACCACCACCACCCGGCTGCTCGCCGAGGCGCTGCGGGCCGGCGGCCCGGTCGTCTCCAACGCGCTGGGCGCCAACATGCCGGCCGGCATCACCTCCGCCCTGGCCGGCGGCTCCGACGCGCGCTACGGCGTGATCGAGGTGGACGAGAAGTACCTGGCCGGTGTCGCCCGCGACGTCTCCCCCAAGGCGATCGCCCTGCTCAACCTCTCCCGCGACCAGCTGGACCGCGCCGCCGAGACGCGGATGCTCGCCGAGAAGTGGCGCGAGGGCCTCGCCGGTTCGGACGCGATCATCATCGCGAACGCCGACGACCCGCTGATCACCTGGGCCGCCTCCTCCAGCCCCACCGTGGTGTGGGTGGCCGGCGGCCAGTCGTGGAAGGACGACGCCTGGTCCTGCCCGTCCTGCGGCGGCGTGCTGCAGCGCCCCTCGGACGACTGGTACTGCGGCGAGTGCGGCTTCCGCCGCCCGACGCCCACCTGGGCCCTGCACGGCGACCACGTCATCGACCCGCACGGGGTCGCCTGGCCGATCCAGCTCCAACTGCCGGGCCGCGCCAACAAGTCCAACGCCGCGATGTCCACCGCGGTGGCCGCCGCGGCCTTCGGCATCGACCCGAAGGTCGCGCTGGAGCGGATGTACAAGGTGCAGGCCGTGGCCGGCCGCTACGACGTGGTCTCCTACCGGCAGCGCGAACTGCGGCTGCTGCTGGCGAAGAACCCCGCGGGCTGGCTGGAGACCTTCTCGCTCATCGACGGCCCGCCCACCCCGGTGATCCTGTCGGTCAACGCCCGCGGCGCCGACGGCACCGACACCTCCTGGCTGTGGGACGTGGACTACACCCGGCTGGCCGGCCACCCGATCCTCGTGCTCGGCGACCGCAAGCTGGACCTGGCGGTGCGGCTGGAGGTGGCCGGGCTGCGGTTCCGGGTCTGCGCGGACCTGGAGGAGGCGGTGGGCGCGGCCCCGCCCGGCCGGATCGAGGCCATCGCCAACTACACGGCCTTCCAGGACCTGCGCCGCAAGGTGGGGAACTGAACCGCGTGAGGACCCGAGGAGAAGCACGCATGAGTGATTCCAGCCTGCGTCTGGTGTGGGTCTACCCCGACCTGCTCAGCACCTACGGCGACCAGGGCAACGTGCTGGTCGTCGAGCGGCGGGCCCAGCAGCGCCGGGTGCCGGTCAGCCGGGTGGACGTCCGCTCCGACCAGGCGATCCCGACGTCGGGCGACATCTACCTGATCGGCGGCGGCGAGGACCGCCCGCAGCGGCTGGCCGCCGAGCGGCTGCGCCGCGACGGCGGCCTGGAGCGGGCGGTGGCCAACGGCGCCATCGTCTTCTCGGTCTGCGCCGGCTACCAGATCCTGGGCCACGAGTTCGTCAACGACCTGGGCCGCCCCGAGCCGGGCCTCGGCCTGCTGGACGTGGTGAGCGTGCGCGGCGAGGGCGAGCGCTGCGTCGGCGACGTACTGGCCGACATCGACCCGCAGTTGGGCCTGCCGCCGCTGACCGGGTTCGAGAACCACCAGGGCGTCACGCACCTGGGCCCGAGCGCGCGGCCGCTGGCCCGTACCCGAATCGGGAAGGGCAACGGCACCGGCGACGGCACCGAGGGCGCCTTCAACGAGACGGTGTTCGGCACGTACATGCACGGCCCCGTCATGGCCCGCAACCCGCAGATCGCCGACCTGCTGATCAAGCTGGCCCTCGACGTCAACGCGCTGCCGCCGGTCGACGACCAGTGGTACGAGGCGCTGCGGGCCGAGCGGATCGCCGCCGCGAGCCAGCCGGCCTGACACCCGCGTCCCCGGGGCACGCCTCCGGCCGCCCCCGTATACGCCGCTCCCGGCGGTCCCCCGCAGGTCGGGCCGCCGGGGACGCGTGGGGGCCGCCGTCACGCTGTGCGGCCGTCACCTGCCGTTCGGGTAATGGTCAGGCGTCCGCAGAGCGGTCTCCGTGGAGGCCGCGGAGGCCGTCTCGGTAGCATGGGGCGCGGCCCACCCGGACGAAGGGGTCCGGCCGTCCGGTTGAGTTGCGGGAGTAGCGAGAGCAATGCGTATTGGTGTGCTGACCAGCGGCGGCGACTGCCCCGGACTCAACGCCGTCATCCGGTCCGTCGTGCACCGCGCCGTGGTCGACCACGGCGACGAGGTGATCGGGTTCCACGACGGCTGGAAGGGCCTGCTGGAATGCGACTACCGCAAGCTCGACCTGGACGCGGTGGGTGGCATCCTCGCCCGCGGCGGCACCATCCTCGGCTCCTCCCGCGTACAGCCCGCGCATCTGCGCGGCGGTGTGGAGCGCGCCCGCGGCCATGTGCAGGACCTCGGCCTCGACGCGATCATCCCGATCGGCGGCGAGGGCACCCTGAAGGCCGCCAAGCTGCTGTCGGACGCCGGGCTGCCGATCCTCGGCGTGCCGAAGACGATCGACAACGACATCGCCTCCACCGACGTGACCTTCGGCTTCGACACCGCGGTCACGGTGGCCACCGAGGCGCTGGACCGGCTGAAGACCACCGCGGAGTCGCACCAGCGGGTGCTGATCGTGGAGGTCATGGGCCGGCACACCGGCTGGATCGCGCTGCACTCGGGCATGGCGGCCGGCGCGCACGCCATCCTGGTACCCGAACGCCCCTTCGACGTCCAGGAGTTGAGCGACGTCGTCGGCAAGCGCTTCGAGGCGGGCAAGAAGTTCGCCATCGTGGTCGTCTCCGAAGGGGCCAAGCCCCGGGCGGGCACGATGGACTTCACCTCCGGCGAGACGGACATCTACGGCCACGAGCGGTTCACCGGCGTCGCCAACCAGCTCTCGATGGAGCTGGAGGAGCGGCTGGGCAAGGAGGCCCGCCCGGTGATCCTCGGTCACGTGCAGCGCGGCGGCACCCCCACCGCGTACGACAGGGTGCTCGCCACCCGCTTCGGCTGGCACGCGGTGGAGGCCGTGCACAACGGCCACTTCGGCATGATGACCGCCCTGCGCGGCACCGAGATCTCGCTGGTGCCGCTCGCCGAGGCGGTCGAGCAGCTGAAGACGGTGCCGGCCGAGCGCTACACCGAGGCCGAGTGCGTGCTGTGAGCCCGCGCGGCTGACGCCCCTCGAAGGCGGCCGCAGCCGGCCGCAACGGGCTGGTCCCGAGCGGCGCCCGGTCGTCCTGCCCGCCCCCGCCCGGTCCGCCGAACGGGGGCGGTTCTAGTCTGGTGCGGGGACAACGGCCCCGCGGCGGGCGAAGGAGTGACAGATGGATGTGGGCGGATTCGGCGGGTACGCCATGCCCGGAATGCCGGGGATGGACGCAGACCTTCCGCCGTTCACCCTCGGCCGGGGCCTCGCCTTCGGCGGCGACCCGTTCTTCCTGGTCCTCTGCGTGGTGCTGCTCGCCCTCTACGGCTGGGGGGCGGTGCGGCTGTGGTCGCGCGGCGACCGCTGGCCGGTCGGCCGCGCGGTGTCCTTCGCCGCCGGCGTGGTGACCATCGGCGTCACGATGTGCACCAAGCTCAACGACTACGGCATGGTGCTGTTCAGCGTGCACATGGTGCAGCACATGATCATCAGCATGGTCTCGCCGATCCTGCTGCTGCTCGGCGCCCCGGTGACGCTGGCGCTGCGCGCCCTGCCGACCGCCGGGCGGGGCCGGATCGGGCCGCGCGAGCTGCTGGTGAAGCTGCTGCACAGCCGCTACCTGCAGGTGATCACCCACCCGGCGTTCACCATCCCGCTGTTCGTGGCGAGCCTGTACGGGCTGTACTTCACCCCGATCTTCGACGGCCTGATGCGCAGCGAGGCCGGGCACATCGCGATGATGGTGCACTTCCTCGCGGTCGGCCTGATCTTTTTCTGGCCGATCATGGGCGTGGACCCGGGGCCGAACCGGCCCGGCTATGTGATGCGGATGCTGGAGCTGTTCGCCGGGATGCCGTTCCACGCCTTCTTCGGCATCGCGCTGATGATGGCGAGCGAGCCGATGGTCGGCACGTTCAAGCACCCGGCGGCGTCGCTCGGGGTGGACCCGCTCAGCGACCAGACGGCGGCCGGCGGCATCGCGTGGGCGTTCAGCGAGGTGCCCTCGGTGATCGTCCTGGTGGCGCTCCTCTTCCAGTGGTACACCTCCGAGCAGCGCCAGGCCCGCCGCAAGGACCGGGCCGCCGACCGCGACGGCGACGCGGAGCTGGTGGCGTACAACGCCTATCTGGCCTCGCTCCAGTCCCGGGGCACCCGCGGCTGAGGCCGCCGCTCTCCAGGTACGCCAAGGGGGCCTTCCCGGCACATGTCCCCGGGGAAGGGCCCTTTCTCTTCGCGCATCCCGAGGCACGCCGCGGGCCGCGTGCGCGGGGCGTGGTGCAGCGCGGACGATCGGTGATCACAAAGTGGGCATGACGGCTTCCGTGAGTGGTCGCACGGTGGCAGGCTGTGCCCATGAAGGGCAACCTCCCGCCCGAGACCACGAGTTTCGTCGGTCGCGGGCCCGAACTCGCGCGCCTGGGCGCCGCCTTGGAGCACCACCGGCTCGTCACCCTCACCGGCCCCGGCGGCGTCGGCAAGACCCGCCTCGCGCAGCGCGCGGCGGCCCTGGCCGGCGGAGCACCGCCGGAACGGTTCTCCTCGGGCGGGGAGCCGGCGGACGGGACGCAGGCACCGGCGGGCGCGGGAGCCGCGGACGAGGAACTGCCGGACGACGAATTGGCGGACGCCGAACTGCTGGACGAGGAGCTGCCGGCCCGAAGGTTCGACGGCGCCCCGGCCGCGCCCCCCGCCACGCTCTTCCCCGACGGGGTCTGGTGGGCCGACCTCGCCACGCTCGACAGCTCCTATCTGCTGCTGCCCACAGTGAGCGACGCCGTCGACCTCGCCGACCACTCCCCGCGGATGCCCGTGGAGGCGCTGTGCGAGTGGCTGGCCGACAAGCGGCTGCTGCTGGTGCTGGACTCCTGCGAGCACGTCGTCGAGGAGTGCGCCCACCTGGTGGGCGAACTGCTCACCTCCGCACCGGGGCTGACCGTCCTCGCCACCAGCCGGCGGCCGCTCGGCGACACCGTGGAGGAGATCGTGGAGGTGGACCCGCTGCCGGCCGGCGGCGCCGACGCGCTCGCCCTCTTCGGCGCGCGCGTCACTGCCCGGCTCGGGCCCGGGCCCATGGCCGAGCCGGGCGCGGCGGCCGCCGCCGAAGCCATCTGCCGCCGCCTGGAGGGGATCCCGCTGGCCATCGAGCTGGCGGCGGCGCAGGTCGGCCCCGCCCCGGTGGCGGAGGTCGCCGAGCGGCTGGACTCGCGCTTCGACGTGCTCTCCCGCTCCGACTTCGTCTGGCCGCGCCGCCACCAGGCGCTGCGCACCACGATCGGCTGGAGCCATGAGCTGTGCGCGCCCCTGGAGCGTCTGCTGTGGGCGCGGCTCAGCGTCTTCCGCGGCTCGTTCGACCTGCCGGCCGCCGAAGCGGTCGCGGCGGGCGGCCCGTTGGCCGCCGAGGAGGTGGCGCCGCTGCTGGAGCGGCTGGTCGCGCAGTCGGTGCTGCGCCGGACCGGGACCGCCGCGGCCGAGCGCTACCGCATGCTCGACACCATCCGCGAGTACGGCGGCGCGTGGCTGCGGGAGCTGGGCGAGACGGCGGCCACCCGGGAGCGGCACGCCGAGCACTTCGCCGCGCTGGCCCACCGGGCGGACGCGGCGTGGGCGGGTCCCGGCCAGCTGCAGGGCTACCGCGCCGTCGAGGACGCCCACACCGACCTGCGGGCGGCCCTGGACCACTGGCTCGACCGCGATCCGCGCCGGGCCGCCGAACTCGCCGGGCGGCTGGTCTACTTCTGGACCTGCTGCGGCCATCTCAAGGAGGCCAGGGACTACCTGGTGCGGGCCCTGGACCGGCACACCGTCCCGGACGGCACCCGCACCCGCGCGCTCATCGGCCTCGGCGCCACCCTCGCCCTGCACGGCGACCACGCGGGCGCGGCCAAGGTCGGTGCCGAGGTGGCGGCGGCGGCCGAGGCGAGCGGCGATCCCGACGACCGGATCGGCGCGGCCTGCCTGACCGGGCTGCACGGCATGCTCACCGGGCAGGCGCAGCTGGCCGTCGACACCGCGCGGGCCGCCCTCGCGGCCGCCCCCGGCTCGCCCTTCGACTCCCCCGACCGGCTGCGCTGCAGCCTGGTGGAGGTGCTGTCGCTGACCGCGCTCGGCGACTTCGAGGGGGGCCGCACCCGCGCCCTGCGCCTGCGGGAACAGTGCGTGCGGGCGGGCGAGTTGTGGGCCCGCTCGTATCTGGACTACCAGCTGTCCGTCGTCGCGCTCTTCTCCTCGGCGCCCGCCGAGGCCATCGGGTACGCGCGCACCATGCTGGAGAGCAAGCGGCTGCTGGGCGACGCCTTCGGCATCGCGCTCGGCCTGGACCTGCTGGCCGCGGCCCTCGCCGCCGACGGCCGGGCGGAGGCCGCCGCGTCGGTCTACGGCACCGGCGGCGCCTACTGGCGCAGCGTCGGCCACCCGCAGCGCGGCGCCCCGGAGTTGCGCGCCGTCCGGGAGCGCTGCGAGCAGACCGCGCGCGCGGCGCTGGGCGACGAGGACTTCGCCACCGCCTTCGCCCGCGGCGCGGCCGCGGACCTCCAGGCGGCCATGGCCGCGTCCTCGCCGACGAACAGGGCGGAAAACGCGTAGCCGGCCGCAGGGCGGGCGGCCTTCTCACGCCCCGCCGAACGCGCGGGGCGTGCCGCGCGTGGCCGCCTCAGAGGCAGTCGTCGTCGGCTGAGGTGCTCCGCCGGAGCCGGGCGAGCAGCGGCGGGGAGTCCCATCCGGTCTGCTGCCCGCTCATCCAGGCGTCCACCGAGGGCGCGGGCGGGCGGACGCCGGCGGCCGCGTACAGGGCGACGCCGATCACCGCGCCCAGGGCAGCGATGGCGAAGCAGATCCACAGCGCGGTCCTGGTGCCCTCGTCGGCGTTGCTGCCGACGGTGGTGGCGACGTACAGCAGGACCGGCCCGATCAGGAAGGCGGCCACCGCCCGCAGCAGCTCGATGATGGCGAAGACGCGCTGGACGTTGCTGGAGCGCAGCGAGAAGCCGGCGATGAACAGCGCGGGCACCACGGAGGCGCCGACACCGATGCCGACCAGTCCGGAGCCCACCGCGACGAGCGCGGGCGTGGGCGGGACGGCGCCGTTCAGCACCGCGATGCCCGCGGTCAGCAGGACCAGGCCGAGCAGCACGTAGTAGTGCAGCAGGTGGCTGCGGAAGACGATGCCGAAGACGACCGCGGCGACGGCGGCGCCGCCGAACTCCGGCAGGTAGAGCAGCCCGAGGCGCAGCGGCGTGTGGCGGGTAGCGAGCACGCTCTGGGTCAGCGCGATCGCCGACACCGACGCGGCCGCCGCGCAGATGGCGGCGACGACGCCGGCCACCGGGAGCGTGCTGATCAGGCTGCGCACGCACAGCAGCGGCCGCGCGGCGAGGTACTCGTGGACGAACAGGACGGCGATCAGCAGCAGCCCGCCGAGCAGCGGCCCGATGGTGCGGGCGTCGAGGAAGGGGTGCGTGAGCAGTTCGGCGGAGCCGAAGAACGCGGCCACGCAGCCGATGGTGGCGAGCACCAGCGCCATTTGGTCGATAGGGGTGCCGGGGGCGGCCGGCGGGGTGTCCCGGAAGGTGAGGACGGACAGCGCGAGGGCCGCCACGGCGATGCCCGCGTTGACCCAGAAGAGCGGCCGCCAGCCGTGGCCCGACGCCTGCACCCCGCCGAGCACCGGGCCGAGCGCGACCGCGCCGAAGACGCACACGTTCATGATCACGGCGGTCGAGCGCAGCCTGGTCGCGGGATAGTCGATGATCAGCGGAGGTACGGCCGCGATCAGCAGCAGGCTGGTGCACAGGCCCTGCAGGACGTGCCCGACGATGAACATCGCCGCGTCCGTCGCGCCCGCGGCGAGCACCGAGCCGATCACGAGCAGCGTGCCGTAGACGAGCAGCATCCGCCGCTGCGGCAGGAGTTGGGCGCACTGCACGGCCAGCACCGTGCCGACCGCGTACCCGGCGTTGGCCATGCCGGAGGTCAGGGCGACGGTCTGCAGGCTCATGTGCAGGTCGGCGGCGACGAACGGCGTGATGGGCCCCAGGGCCGCGGACACGGCCAGGTACGGGACCAGGGCGCAGACGACCATCGCCGCCACCGCGGGGTAGTGCCGGGCCAGCGGACCCTTGTGCATGGGCCGTTATCTCCTGATTCGGGCGGTTATCGTCCTGCGGTCACCATGGTGGACCACCGGCGCCGTACTCCCGTCAGGCGCAGCCGCTGATGTCACCCGATCGGGGCCTGGCCGCGCGCAGCCGGGTTGCGCCGCGAGCCGAATCCGCGCAGGGCGAACCGCACTGGTGGCCGCCCGCGGGCGGCCCTAGGGTGTGTCTGGCAAATAGCGGCGTCCGCCCGTGAGGGCGGGGGCGGGATCGCAAGGCGGAGGGAGGAGAGCGCTGGGGGTACCTCCCTGGCCGCAGGCTCAGGGGGAGGGCTGCGCCGACGACCGACAACGCGGCTGGGGGCGCCCCCGCCGGAGGCAGGGGGAGCGTGCCAGACCCCGCCGCCCAGGCGGGATTTGGCAGACATGCCCTAGCTTCGGGATCATGACTCAGAGCGCATTGGTGATCGGGGCCACGGGCCAGATCGGACGGCAGGCGGTACGGGCCCTCGTCGAGGACGGCTGGGAGGTGACGGCGGCCTCGCGTACGGGAGCCGACCCGCAGGCCCTGCCCGACGGCGTCCGCGAGGTGCGCGTCGACCGCAAGGACACCGCCGCGCTGGCGGACGCGCTCGGCGACGGCTACGACGTCGTGGTGGACACGGTGGCCTACGACGCCTCCGACGCCGGGCAGTTGCTCTCGCTCGCGGACCGGATCGGCTCGGCCGTGGTGATCTCCAGCGCCGCGGTGTACCTGGACGACCAGGGCCGCAGCTTCGACACCCAGGACGACCCCGACGGCCAGCCGCGCTACCCGCTGCCCCTCCCCGAGACCAACCTCACGGTCCCCCCGGGCCCGTCCACCTACGGCACCCGCAAGGTCGAACTGGAGCAGACCCTCCTCGCGGCGGCCGACCGCCTGCCCGCCACGCTGCTGCGGGCCGGCGCGATCCACGGCACCCACAGCACGTACCCCCGCGAACTCCACTTCGTCAAAAGGGCGTTGGACGGCCGCAAGGTACGCATCCTTGCCTACGGGGGCCGCAGCCGCTTCCACCCCGTGCACACCTCGAACCTCGCCGAGCTCATCCGCCTCGCCGCCCGCCGCCCCGGCACCCGCGTCCTGAACGCGGGCGACCCCCACGTCCCCACGGTCGCCGAGATCGCCACCGCGATCGACGAGGTCCTCGGCCACACCGCCACCACGTTCACCATCGACGGCCCGCCCCCCACCCCGACTCTCGGCGCCACCCCCTGGTCCCTGGCCCACCCCATGGTCCTCGACATGTCCCTGGCCGCCCGCGACCTCGACTACCAGCCGCCCACCACCTACGAAGCGTCCCTCCCCACCACGGTCGCCTGGATCGCCGACCAGCTCCGCACGAAGGACTGGCGCGAGGCCTTCCCGAGAGCAGCCGAGCTCGCCAAGGCGTACAACCCGTACGACTACGCGGAAGAGGACCGCTGGCTGGCGACCCACGGCGGCTGAGGAGACGTGCCGACAGGGCACCCTTGAGCAGGGGATTCGGCGGGGGTGAGGGTGCCCGTGGGCACGAGCGGCAGGGCTTGTCGGGCAGGCGGGACCAGCGATGACGCGTCGGCAGACGCGGTCTTCCACTCGGATCACGGGGTAGTGCCGCCAGGACCGGGCCTCACACGATTTCACCGAAGCCCTGGAGTGATCCGGCCCGCTGTTGACCAGCTCGGCGACCAGCCGCCGGGCACCTTCGCCGAAGACGCCTCACAGCTGCGGACCGGCAACGCGCCCCGCGTGACGGCCGGCTGGCGCAACCTCGCCATCGGCATCCTCGGACTCACCTGCGCCACCACCGTCGCATCCGCGCTGCGACACAACCCCCGCGACCCCCGACGCCCCTCCCGCAGCTCGGCCTCGCATGAACACAAGACGTACGTCACCCGGCTTCGCCGAAGCCCTGCCCCGCAGGCGACTTCCTCAAGCAGCTTCCGTGAAGCTGCCTCACACCGTTCACGGCATGATGGGCACGCCTATCGAGCCGGGAATGCCGGGGAGGAAAGTGTTACCGCCGAGCCGTTACGACGGGGATGTGGCGCGGTCAGGGCGGCGGGCGGCTACGAGTATGGGGCCGCCGGGTGCCGTGGGGAATTGGGGGAGGTCCTGGAACGAGCCGGGCCGACGCCATGTTGGAAGCCGCGGGACCGAGCTGCAGCACGGGGGCGGGTATCAGCTTTCCCCGTCCCGTCGCACCACTCCGGCCGCCTCCAGCACCGCGGTACGCGCCGGGTCCGCCGCCAGAGCCTCCTCCAACGAGCCCGTCCCGGTCTCCCGCAAGGTCACGACCACCGCGGCCAGTGCCCACAGCTGACCTTCCAGCATGGCCGCCGGATCACTCTGCTCGACGTGGTCGTTCATGCCTCACTACTCCTCGTTCGAAACGTTGCCGCCCGGGCACGGTCCGGCCGACCGGGCCAACGGGGGGGGCGGATTCGGTTGCTGCACCGCGCAGTTGGACCCGGTGGGCTGTCAAGAGCCGGTCGAGCATCGCAAGTTGGCCGTACCTCCGACAACTCACCGCGCGGGTGTCACCCGGGCAAAGCGGCGTAGGCCGTCGCCGGGATCACTTCACCAACTGGTGGGGGTGAGCAGCTCGTTGCGGTGGGCCTCGGCCCAGTGGGTGAAGCTGCGCGCCGGGCGGTTCGTGACGGCGGTGACGTCGCTGGTCGGCTCGGGGCTCCACGGTTCCAGGGTGGAGCGGAATTGCTCCCCGATGGCGTTCGCGTGCTCCTCGGGCATGCCGGAGGACACCATCTGCGCGACCCAGCCGATCGGGTCGGCCTCGGCGTACTGCAGGTCGCGGCCCAGCACCTTGCCGAGGATGGCGACCTGGTCGGCGGGGCTGAGCGGATCGGGACCCGTGAGCTCGTAGATCCGGTGGTTGTGGCCGTCCTGGGTGAGGCAGGCCGCGGCGACCGCGGCGATGTCTGCCGGGTCGACGAAGGCGCCCCGGCCGGCGGCGAACGGGGCGTGCACGACCTGGTCGCCCGTGATCATTCCTACCCAGTTGAGCGCGTTGGACATGAAGCCGGTGGGCCGCAGGAACGTCCAGCCGATGCCGCTGCCGCGAATGGCGTCCTCGTCGGCCCGGTGCAGGCTGGTGATCGGGTCGGTGGCGCCGTGTGCGACATTGCGTACGGACAGCTTGACGATCCGCTCGACGCCCGCTTGCTGCGCCGCGTCGATGAGCCGCTGGCCGTGCGCGGCTATGTTGAGCCCTTCGGTCAGCGAGAACACGGTGCGTACGCCGTCCAGCGCGGGTGCCAGATCGCCGTCACCGAGATCGGCCACGACCTTCTCGGTGCCTTCGGGGAAAACCGCGTCGGGATTGCGGGTGAGGACCCGAAGGTGATCCGCCTGGGCGGGGAGAAGCGCTTTGACGACTTCCGAACCGATGGTGCCGGTGGCTCCGGTGATCAAAATCATGGCCTGTGGTCCTTTGCTTGATACGGGGTTCCAGGGCGAACGGGGAGGGGACGCAGCCGGCCGGACTCGCCGGGCGCCGAGAGAGAAGTTGCCGGGCCGCGCCGCTGCTCCACGGCCCTGATCGTCGTACGGACCGGTCCGTACATGGACGCTCGTCCACGTACGCAAGGCGCGTCGCTGCGCGATTACCCATCACCAGATCGTCAGGATCATTGATGAGATTAGTCAACTAAACTGACTTCGTCAAGGCGGCGCCGAGAGTGGCCACTGGGCGCCGACGGGCCGCAACGAAGGGGAGTCCGGCGACGGATGATCCCCTTTGACCATGGTGACACACCGCGCCGCGCGTGCCGCGTTCCTTCCGTACGGCTCAGCCCTCTTGCGACCTCACGCCCGTCCGCCATTGCCACGGGTGTACGGTAGTAAGAGTCGCTGACCAATGGTGTCACTTCAGGGTCACCTGACGCGGCCGTTCGCAAGCGCGCCACGTCGCGGCGCGCCCCAAGGACTGTTCACCCACAGAGAAGACAGAAAGAGGTAGCGCTATGACGTCGCCATCAAGCCCGACGGGCAGGCGGGCCGTGGTCGGCCGGCCGGCAGCCACCGCGCGCGCAGCCGTACGGAACACCGTCGCCACTGTCGACGAGGCACAGTGAGCACCTCCGGACCTGGCGTCGACACCCATGAGATGGTCCTGATCCACCGCCTCATCCGGCGCGAGTTCGGTCAGCTGCCCCGACTGCTGCGCTCCGCGGCCGGTGACCGCGCACGGTCCAAGGTCATCGGCGCGCACGCCCGGGAGATGGTGAGCTTCCTGCACACGCACCACTCCGGCGAGGACGAGCTGCTCTTCCCCCTGCTCCGCGAACGGGCCGCGCTCGACCCGGAGTTGATGGACCGGATGGACGCCCAGCACGAGCAGGTCGACAATGCCGTCACCGGCATCAGCGCGGAACTGCCCGGATGGACGGCGAGCGCGGACGCCGCCGCCGGCGAGCGGATGGCGGCCCTCATCGAGGCCATGATGCCGACGCTGATCGATCACCTGGCTGAGGAGGAGCACAAACTGCTCCCGATCGTCTCCGTCACGGTGACGCAGAGCGAATGGGACGCGCTCGGCAAGCACGGGATGAGCGCGATTCCGCTCACGCGGCGGCTGGTCATGCTCGGCCACATCACCGAGGAAGCCGATGACGCGGAACGGCAGACGTTTCTGCAGGTCGTGCCGGCGCCAGCTCGCTTGGCCTACAAGCTGATCGGCCACCGCCAGTTCACCCGCGAAACCGCCACGATCCGCCGCTGACCGTCCGGTGAACCCACACCGCACCCCGAACCTCCGCGCGGGCTACGGTGCCGGTCGCCTTCAGCCGCCGGCGTGCCGGCACGCGGCGCACGAACCCTCCTCGCCGAGGGCGAACCGCTCACCTGCCGGTGACCGGGCCGCTCCCCTGTCGGGCTTGATGCCGATGTCGTCGTCCCACGCGTGCTCTCTCGGCAGCCATTCCAGTCAGGATTCTTTATCACAAGAGGTACAGAGCGGCGCGCTTGACAAGAGAGCAGGTACGAGGTCGCCGAGGGGCGGAGGGTGCGCGGGGAGCACGGTGCGCGGAAGGCGGCGCGCGCGGCGGTGTCCGCGCGCTGCCGCGACGGGGTCGGCGGCGGCCTGGCTCAGCGGCGTTGGCGTAGGGTGTGAACCTCGTGGGATCAGGTGAGCGATGGGGCCGAGAGAGGCATGGACGACGAGCAGCGGGTGAATCTCGGGGTGCTGTTGTTCATCCCCTACCGGTACTCCGAGGACCGGATGTTCCGGGCTCTCCAGGACGCCGGGTTCGACGACTGGACGCTCGCCCAGTGCCGGGTCTTCCAGCGGATCGCCCCGGATGGTTCACGCCTCACGGACCTCGCCGACCAGGCACAAATGACCAAGCAGAGCGCCGGCGTACTGGTCGATCAACTGGAACGCCTGGGCTACGTCCGCCGGGTGCCGGACCCCACTGACGGCCGCGCCCGGCTGATCGTGATCGAGGAACGCGGCCGGCGGGCCATCGAGGTGGCCGCAGCCACACTCGACGAAATCCTCGCCGAGTGGAAGGCGTATCTGGGCACCCGCAACTTCACGTTGCTGCACCAGATCCTGGACCAGCTCCGCGAGATCACCGACCCGTACGCCCGCTAGTCCCGGCGGCACCGAATCGTCCGCACCTCGCTCCCCTTCATCCCGGACCGCCCGCGCCCCGCAGACCTGCGCCGACGCCGCCGTGACGCAGTTCCATTGACCTCATTTGTCAAAGGAGCTGATTAACCCGACAACGAGAGGGCGGCTGCCCACAATGCATCCGCCGGACGAGCCGGAGCCGTGGCCGCGCCTGTCCGGCCGGGGCCGCCCGGGCCTGTCGCGCCGACCCGGCTGCGGCCATCCGCACGGCGTGGGCCTTATTGCCGTACAAGCATTCACGGAAGCCGTAATTGCCGAATGCGCTGGACGAGTACGTGCCACTCGTCAATTCGTCGTCACTGTCGTACAGGGCCCATTGAAAACCCGAATTGATGAAGATACGGGCCCAATAACCGCGGAACGGGAAGTCGAAATCAAGCGCGCACCGGTGGGTGCACCATTCGCGGATCCTTCGCAGCCTGACGCATGCCCGGGGCGCGCGCCGGCGATCCGGACGGCGCGGGGCCGGATGCCGCCGATTGCTGTCCGGTGACGGCGGCGGCGCCCTTCGATCCGGCCGCCACATTAGTCAGCTACTCTTAGTATCGTCGCCGCAGCAACGACCTGGAGGGCGAGGTTCCAGAAAGGGGGCGGACGCCGGGCGCGGAGGGCGGAGACCGTGCTCGCGCCGCCGGGGCCGGGCCGGCGGCGATCGGGCACGGCGGTGCTGACGCCTGGCATGGACATCGTGGGATCAGGTGAGCGACGGAGCCAGGGACGGCATGGACGACGAGCAGCGGGTGAAGCTCGGGGTGCTGTTGTTCATCCCCTAGAGGAAGGCGGCCGGCGGGCCATCGAGGTGGCCGCAGCCACACTCGACGAAATCCTCGCCGAGTGGAAGTCCTCTCTGGGCACCCGCAACTTCGCCCTGCTGCACCAGATCCTGGAGCAGCTCCGCGAGATCACCGACCCGTACGCGGGCTGATCCCAGCCGCACCGAACCGCGTCCGCAACCGGCTCACGCCGGCCCGGTCCACCTGGCTCGGCGGGCGTCGGCATGGCCCGGTGTCACCTTGACTTTAGTCAGCTTCCATGACTAAAGTTCAATCGGACCTTCACCGCATGCGGCGCGCCGGCATCGGCGGCGACCTGAGGAGGTTCGACTCAGCCTCGACAGAGAGCGAACGGCATGAAGTTTCTTGTCCTTGGAGCAACCGGTCGTACCGGCGTCCACTTCGTCAAAAAGGCACTCGATCAGGGACACCAGGTCACCGCCCTCGTCCGGAGGGCCGACGCCAAGGTTGACCCGCGCGCCCAGGTCATCAGCGGAGCTGTCACTGACGCCGCCGTGATCGCGGCGGCGGCCGAGGGCCACGACGCTGTCATCAGCACGCTCGGAAACGCCAGCGAAGCCCCGACGCTGATCACCGACACCGTCCGCGCGGTCATCGCCTCGGCGAAAATCTCCGGCGTTGACCGATTCCTCATCGTGTCCGCCTTCGGAGTCGGCGACTCCCTCCCCAAAACCTCGTTCCTCGTACACGCCATTGTGAGCAGCATGCTCCGGAAGAAATACGAGGACAAGGTCGCGGCGGAAGCGCTCCTGAAGGCCAGTGACCTGAAATGGACCGTGGAATACCCCGGTCCGTTGAGCAACCGAAGCAACACCCGCTACTCCGCGACCGTGCTCGAGGATCTCAAGAAGCTGTCGCTCTTCCCCTCAACCGCTCGTGAGAACGTCGCCGACTTCCTCCTCCGCTCGGCCGTGGAAGACGCCCACATCCGTCAGATCGTCGTCGTCGCCGACACCAAGTAGGTCACCGGGGCAGGGCGGCAGCGAAGCCCGGGTGACGTACGTCTTGTGTTCATGCGAGGCCGAGCTGGGTGAGGGGGCGTCGGGTGGGTTGCGGGGGTTGTGTCGCAGCGCGGATGCGATGTTGGTGGCGCAGGTGAGTCCGAGGGTGCCGATGGCGAGGTTGCGCCAGCCGGCCGTCACGCGACTGCACGCAATCGCCCAAGGTCACTACGGGTGAGATGGCCTGGACCGGGCCCGAGGACCTCCATGTCGCCGCGCAGACATTCCAGACGTTCTGGAACGGCACCGGCGAGGAGGACGTCGGTCTCGGCTGGATCCTGGCGGGCGCGGTGGAAGCCGCCGATGTCACCACCCCGATCAGCCTCGGCAATACCTACGGCGACCTGGACATCAGGTGCGACGACATGACCAAGGGAAACAGCAGCCCCGGGTGCGTGTTCAAGAACTACACCCCCACGTACACGGTCAGCACCGACCGGTACCCCGCCGCCGGTGCGTACTACTGGCTGATGAGAACGCACAACAGCCACCACTTCGGCAGCACGGCCGACCCGTTGCATTACAGTCCCGACGGCCAAAGCGACAA